>NZ_CP167872.1:0-4233771 GCF_054161255.1 Rhodanobacter sp. BL-MT-08
GCAGTCTTTCAGCATAAAGCCAGTGCCTGTTCCGCTCGGCCGTTCGGTTGCGGCGCGCATGCGCCGGGCCAGCGCCATAAAACAAAACCCCCACCGATTCCGGTGAGGGTTCTGAGGTATAAGGCCCCTGGCGGTGACCTGTTGCAGCCCGCGCGCTGCGCGCGCAGCCGCACGTCCACACCGCCATAAAACAAAACCCCCACCGATTCCGGTGAGGGTTCTGAGGTATAAGGCCCCTGGCGGTGACCTACTCTTGCATGGCAAAGCCACACTACCATCGGCGCATGCGCGTTTCACTTCTGAGTTCGGGATGGGATCAGGTGGTACCACGCCGCTATGGCCGCCAGGGAAGGGGTTGAAGCAGCGCATGACGCGCCGGCTTCAATCTGGTTCGAGCCCTTTTGAAGAGTCCGCCAAGGATGGCGGGCTTTGCTCTTCGCGAAAAGGACTCGCGTCAAATAGAGGTGTAAACGAGTGACAAGCGTCGAGGTGAAATCGGACGAGACAAGCTTCAAGGAACAAACTGAAGCGTCTTGGGGTTATATGGCCAAGCCTCACGGCTCATTAGTATCAGTTAGCTCCATGCATTGCTGCACTTCCACACCTGACCTATCAACCACCTAGTCTTGATGGTGCCTTAAGGAGAGTCAAGCTCTCGGGAGATCTCATCTTGGGGCGTGCTTCCCGCTTAGATGCTTTCAGCGGTTATCACTTCCGTTCATAGCTACCGGGCAATGCCATTGGCATGACAACCCGAACACCAGCGGAACGTCCACTCCGGTCCTCTCGTACTAGGAGCAGCCCCCCTCAAATCTCCAACGCCCACGACAGATAGGGACCGAACTGTCTCACGACGTTCTGAACCCAGCTCGCGTACCACTTTAAATGGCGAACAGCCATACCCTTGGGACCGGCTACAGCCCCAGGATGTGATGAGCCGACATCGAGGTGCCAAACACCGCCGTCGATATGAACTCTTGGGCGGTATCAGCCTGTTATCCCCGGAGTACCTTTTATCCGTTGAGCGATGGCCCTTCCATACAGAACCACCGGATCACTATGACCTACTTTCGTACCTGCTTGATCCGTCGATCTCGCAGTCAAGCACGCTTATGCCATTGCACACAGTGCGCGATGTCCGACCGCGCTGAGCGTACCTTCGTGCTCCTCCGTTACTCTTTGGGAGGAGACCGCCCCAGTCAAACTACCCACCATACACGGTCCCTGACCCGGATTACGGGCCTAGGTTAGAACGTCAAGCACTTCAGGGTGGTATTTCAAGGTTGGCTCCACGCAAACTGGCGTCTGCGCTTCAAAGCCTCCCACCTATCCTACACAGAAGAACTCAACGTTCAGTGTAAAGCTATAGTAAAGGTTCACGGGGTCTTTCCGTCTTGCCGCGGGAACGCTGCATCTTCACAGCGAATTCAATTTCACTGAGTCTCGGGTGGAGACAGCGCCGCTGTCGTTACGCCATTCGTGCAGGTCGGAACTTACCCGACAAGGAATTTCGCTACCTTAGGACCGTTATAGTTACGGCCGCCGTTTACTGGGGCTTCGATCAAGAGCTTCGCCTTGCGGCTGACCCCATCAATTAACCTTCCAGCACCGGGCAGGCGTCACACCCTATACGTCCACTTTCGTGTTTGCAGAGTGCTGTGTTTTTGATAAACAGTCGCAGCGGCCAGGTTACTGCGACCCTTCAACGCTCAGTCACGCATGTGACCACGCTAAAGGGCGCACCTTCTCCCGAAGTTACGGTGCCATTTTGCCTAGTTCCTTCACCCGAGTTCTCTCAAGCGCCTTGGGATTCTCACCCTGCCTACCAGTGTCGGTTTGCGGTACGGTTCTTCTCTAGCTGAAGCTTAGTGGCTTTTCCTGGAAGCGTGGTGTCAGTCACTTCGCCCAATAGGGCTCGTCTCGGTGCTCGGCATAAAGGGTCCCGGATTTGCCTAAGACCCATGCCTACCGCCTTTCCCCGGGACAACCAACGCCCGGTAGACCTAACCTTCTCCGTCCCCACATCGCACTAGAGAAAAGTGCAGGAATATTAACCTGCTTCCCATCGACTACGCATTTCTGCCTCGCCTTAGGGGCCGACTCACCCTGCGCCGATGAACGTTGCGCGAGGAAACCTTGGGCTTTCGGCGTGGGGGCTTTTCACCCCCATTATCGTTACTCATGTCAGCATTCGCACTTCTGATACCTCCAGCAGACTTTACAATCCACCTTCACAGGCTTACAGAACGCTCCTCTACCGCGTACACATAAATGTGCACACCCCGAGCTTCGGTGCATGGCTTAGCCCCGTTAAATCTTCCGCGCAGACCGACTCGACCAGTGAGCTATTACGCTTTCTTTAAAGGATGGCTGCTTCTAAGCCAACCTCCTGGCTGTCTATGCCTTTCCACATCGTTTTCCACTTAGCCATGACTTTGGGACCTTAGCTGCGGGTCTGGGTTGTTTCCCTTTTCACGACGGACGTTAGCACCCGCCGTGTGTCTCCCGTGTAGTACGTGTTGGTATTCGGAGTTTGCCATGGTTTGGTAAGTCGCGATGACCCCCTAGCCATAACAGTGCTCTACCCCCAACAGTATTCGCACGAGGCGCTACCTAAATAGCTTTCGAGGAGAACCAGCTATCTCCGAGTTTGTTTAGCCTTTCACTCCTATCCTCAGCTCATCCCCATCTATTGCAACAGATGTGGGTTCGGTCCTCCAGTGCGTGTTACCGCACCTTCAACCTGGCCAAGGATAGATCACTCGGTTTCGGGTCTACTGCCTGAGACTATGCGCCCTATTCAGACTCGATTTCTCTTCGCCTCCCCTATACGGTTAAGCTTGCCACAGACAGTAAGTCGCTGACCCATTATACAAAAGGTACGCAGTCACCCTTGCGGGCTTCCACTGCTTGTACGTATACGGTTTCAGGGTCTATTTCACTCCCCTCTCCGGGGTTCTTTTCGCCTTTCCCTCACGGTACTAGTTCGCTATCGGTCAGTCAGTAGTATTTAGCCTTGGAGGATGGTCCCCCCATGTTCAGACAAGGTTTCACGTGCCCCGCCTTACTCAATTTCACACAAAATGTCTTTTCGTCGACTGGGCTATCACCATCTATGGCCGGCTTTTCCAAACCGTTTGACTAAAACATAATGTGCTTTTGGGCTAGTCCCCGTTCGCTCGTCGCTACTCAGGGAATCTCGGTTGATTTCTTTTCCTCCGGGTACTTAGATATTTCAGTTCCCCGGGTTCGCCCTGCATGGCTATGTATTCACCATGCAGTACTGCTTGCGCAGTGGGTTTCCCCATTCGGACATTGCCGGATCAAAGCTTGTTGCCAGCTCCCCGACACTTTTCGCAGGCTGCCACGTCCTTCATCGCCTCTGACTGCCAAGGCATCCACCGTATACGCTTAGTCGCTTGACCATATAACCCCAAGTCGCCTCGGGGCATGCACCCTCATCAGGTGCAGCCAAGTTACTTCGTTTCGTTGCCTTAACACTTATCTCGGTTCGGTTTCGAACCAAGACGCTTGTCACTCGTTTACAGTTTTTCAAAGAACGTCACACCGGCCTCAACGCCGGATGACTTCAAAATCTTGAGGTGTGCTTATATTTTACGAACTGGTCATTCCATGGTGGAGCCTATCGGGATCGAACCGATGACCCCCTGCTTGCAAAGCAGGTGCTCTCCCAGCTGAGCTAAGGCCCCAAGGAATCCTTGGAATATGGTGGGTCTGGGTGGACTCGAACCACCGGCCTCACCCTTATCAGGGGTGCGCTCTAACCACCTGAGCTACAGACCCGGTGAGACTGAACCCAGAACCCAGACCAAGTAACCTGCATCAGGTTACCCAAGACCACGTTCGAAGCGGCTGTTGATGAAGAGTCCGGCCATGGATGGACGGTCTTGATCTTCGCTCTTCGCGAAACGGATTTCGCGTGAAACGACTACGTAAAATACAGGTGCCTTGTGTGGACGTCTTGCGCGAGAGAGCTCGCGACCGTCATTTCTTGAAAGGAGGTGATCCAGCCGCACCTTCCGATACGGCTACCTTGTTACGACTTCACCCCAGTCATGAACCACTCCGTGGTCGTCGTCCCCCTTGCGGTTAGACTAACGGCTTCTGGAGCAACTCACTCCCATGGTGTGACGGGCGGTGTGTACAAGGCCCGGGAACGTATTCACCGCGGCATAGCTGATCCGCGATTACTAGCGATTCCGACTTCACGAAGTCGAGTTGCAGACTTCGATCCGGACTGGGATCGGCTTTCTGGGATTGGCTCCACCTCGCGGTATCGCAACCCTCTGTACCGACCATTGTAGTACGTGTGTAGCCCTGGCCGTAAGGGCCATGATGACTTGACGTCATCCCCACCTTCCTCCGGTTTGTCACCGGCAGTCTCCTTAGAGTTCCCACCATTACGTGCTGGCAACTAAGGACAAGGGTTGCGCTCGTTGCGGGACTTAACCCAACATCTCACGACACGAGCTGACGACAGCCATGCAGCACCTGTGTTCTGATTCCCGAAGGCACTCCCGCATCTCTGCAGGATTCCAGACATGTCAAGGCCAGGTAAGGTTCTTCGCGTTGCATCGAATTAAACCACATACTCCACCGCTTGTGCGGGCCCCCGTCAATTCCTTTGAGTTTCAGTCTTGCGACCGTACTCCCCAGGCGGCGAACTTAACGCGTTAGCTTCGACACTGATCTCCGAGTTGAGACCAACATCCAGTTCGCATCGTTTAGGGCGTGGACTACCAGGGTATCTAATCCTGTTTGCTCCCCACGCTTTCGTGCTTCAGCGTCAGTGTTGTCCCAGATGGCCGCCTTCGCCACTGATGTTCCTTCCGATCTCTACGCATTTCACCGCTACACCGGAAATTCCACCATCCTCTGACACACTCTAGCCAGCCAGTATCCATCGCCATTCCCAGGTTGAGCCCGGGGATTTCACGACAGACTTAACTAACCGCCTACGCACCCTTTACGCCCAGTAATTCCGATTAACGCTTGCACCCTTCGTATTACCGCGGCTGCTGGCACGAAGTTAGCCGGTGCTTATTCCTCAGGTACCGTCAGCCCCATAGGGTATTAACCCGTGGTATTTCGTTCCTGATAAAAGTGCTTTACAACCCGAAGGCCTTCTTCACACACGCGGCATTGCTGGATCAGGCTTGCGCCCATTGTCCAATATTCCCCACTGCTGCCTCCCGTAGGAGTCTGGACCGTGTCTCAGTTCCAGTGTGGCTGATCATCCTCTCAGACCAGCTATCGATCGTCGCCTTGGTGAGCCATTACCTCACCAACTAGCTAATCGAACATCGGTTCGTCTCACCGCGCAAGGCCCGAAGGTCCCCTGCTTTCTCCCGTAGGACGTATGCGGTATTAGCGTAAGTTTCCCTACGTTATCCCCCACGTTGAGGTAGATCCCGATGCATTACTCACCCGTCCGCCACTCGCCACCCACAGAGCAAGCTCTGCTGTGCTGCCGTTCGACTTGCATGTGTTAGGCATGCCGCCAGCGTTCAATCTGAGCCAGGATCAAACTCTTCACTTAAGTTTTCGACTGTCCGAAGACAATCTATCTTTCTGAAGCGTTAGTCCCAACAAAATCAAAACTCATTACTGACTTTTTCTTTCATTGGACGCTTGCATTTGTTGGACAGGTCGTAACCCTCCATCGCAAGACGTCCACACAATTCACCTGCGCACACTGTCAAAGATCAACCACTTGCAACCGATTCCTCGTGTTGCGTCTAAGACGTTTCGTCCTAGGTGAGCCGCCCATTCTATATCGTTTTTTGTGGCCGTCAACACCTTCATTTCACTTTTCGAAGATGCCGTGACTCGTCAAGAACTGCGTGGACGACTCTGGGCCGCGCATCATACGAGCTACAGAAAAAAGCACAAGCACTAATTTGAAAATCGGCGCCCCGCCGTCGTTCGCCGACCGATTTTTCAGGCGGCGACGAGCCTCACACGGGCGAAGTTGCGTTTGCCGACCTGAAGCACGCCTTCGAATCCCACGCTGAAGACGCGCTGCGCGTCCTCGACGACCTCCGTATCGATGCGCACAGCCCGCTCCTTCAACTTGCGGCTTGCCTCTGAATTGCTGGCGGTGATGCCCGCCGCGGTAAGCAAGGCGGCGAGCCGGATGCCTTCGGCGGGAACGGCGATGTCGTTCGACGGCAGCAACGACGTATCCCCTTCGCCGCGCACCACGGCATGCCAGCCGGCAATAGCCTGTTCGGCAACGGCCGCATCGTGGAAGCGCGTGACCAGTTCCCGCGCCAGGCGCAGCTTGGCATCGCGCGGATTAAGGGAACCGTCCGCTATCTCGCGCTTCATCTGCGCAAGCTGCTCCAGTGATACCTCAAAGCTCAATAGCTCGAACCAGCGCCACATCAGTTCGTCGCCAATCTTCATGGTCTTGGTAACCATATCGATGGCCGGCTCGTTGATGCCGATGTAATTGCCTAGCGACTTGGACATCTTGTTGACGCCGTCCAGCCCTTCCAGCAGCGGCATGGTCAGCACGATTTGCGGCGGCTGGCCGTGATGCTCCTGCAATGCACGCCCCATCAGTAGATTGAATTTCTGATCCGTGCCACCGAGCTCGACGTCGCACTTCAACGCGACCGAGTCATAGCCCTGCACCAGCGGGTAGAGGAATTCGTGGATGGCGATGGGCTGCTGCGCCGCATAGCGCTTGGCGAAGTCGTCGCGCTCGAGCATGCGCGCCACCGTGTGCTGCGCCGCCAGCTTGATCAGATCGGCCGCCGACATCTGGCCGAACCACTCGGAATTGAAACGCAGCTCGGTGCGCTCTTTGTCCAATACCTTGTAGACCTGGCTGGCATACGTCTCCGCATTGGCCAGCACGTCCTCACGGGTGAGCGGCTTGCGAGTAACGTTTTTTCCGGTGGGGTCACCGATCATGCCGGTGAAGTCGCCAATCAGGAAAATGACCTGATGACCCAGATCCTGAAACTGACGCATCTTGTTCAGCAATACGGTGTGGCCCAAGTGCAGGTCGGGCGCGGTCGGGTCGAAGCCCGCCTTGATGCGCAGTGGTCGACCGCTTTTCAGACGTTCGATGAGCTCCTCACGCTTGATGATTTCGTCGGCGCCCCGGGTAATCGTTGCCAACGCCTGCTCAAGCTCGTTCATTAGTGTGTCTCTCAGATTGCAATGTGGAGGAATAACAGACGATGGAAACTGACTTCGTTAAAACGTTAATTGTGCGTTAATCGAAAATATCGCGCAAACCCTTGATGCAAAAGGACGTTGACGCTGTTTAGACGCGGCCGCTATGGTACGACCTGTTTGTGAACGTATCTGCGGGGCGTGTAGAAATGGCGGAACAGAAGCAGGGGGCGCGCAAGGCGCGCAAACAGGCCATTTGCCGCAAAGCGCAGCAGCAGCACTCGCATTTTTACGAGCGTTTCGCCCACTGGTCCTTTCACCAGTCGGATGTCGTTGAACCGATCCACTGGCATCGCGAGCGCTGGGTGCTCGGCGGTATGGCGCTGCTGATCACGCTGCTGTCCGGCTTCATCATGCCGGCATGGGCGAGCGCGATGCGACCTGCAGTGGTGCCCGAAGCGCACACGGTTCTGAAGCTGGCTCTGCCCAAAGTTGCTGAGGTCAGCGTACCGGCACCAGCGGTGGAAGACTGGCAAGTAGTGCGTGTGCAGCCGGGGCAGACGCTTTCGGACATCTTTACTGGCCGCGGGCTGAGCATGACCGATCTGCAGAAGGTCGTGGACGCGTCCGGCGCCGCCAAAACGGCGCTGCACCATATACACCCGGGCGAGGAATTCGATTTCCTGCTGGGCAGCAACCACGTTCTCAAAGGCCTGCGCTTCGATCAGGACGACGCCAATCGCGCAACGGTCCGACTCGACGGCGACCAGCCGACCGTGAGCATCCAGCCTCGCGACATGGACATGCGCGAACAGGTAGCGCACGGCGTCATTCACAGCAGCCTGTACGCCGCGGGTGATCAGGCCGGCCTCGATGCCGCCATGGTCGGCAAGCTGGCCGACTTGTTCAAGTACGACGTCGATTTCGTGCAGGATCTGCGCGAAGGCGACAGCTTCACGGTGATTTACGATGACGTGTATCGCGATGGCGTGCGCTACGGCGAAGGCAACATCGTTGCGGCGGAATTCATCAACCAGGGCCAGCGCTATACCGCCTATCGATTCAAGAAGGCCGGCGGCGACTACGGCTGGTTCAGCGAAGACGGCCGTCCGATCCAGAAATCGTTCCTGCGCATCCCGGTGGACTTCACCCGCATCTCGTCCACGTTCAGCGCCGCGCGACTGCATCCCGTGCTTGGCCTGATGCGCGCACACAAAGGCGTGGATTACGCGGCGCCGACCGGTACGCCGATCCACGCTGCCGGCGATGGCGTGATCAAGTTCAAGGGGTGGATGAACGGCTACGGCAACTTCGTCATCATCCAGCACAGCGGCGCCATCAGCACTGCCTATGGCCACATGTCGCGCTTCGGCAGCGAACGCATCGGTCAGCACGTCACCCAGGGACAGGTCATCGGCTTTGTCGGCATGACCGGCCTGGCCACCGGCCCGCACCTGCATTACGAGTTCCGCGTCAATGGCACGCAGCGCAATCCGCAGACGGTGACCCTGCCGAAGCCGGAACCGTTGCCCGCCGCGCAATTGGCCAAATTCAAATCGCAAGTGGTGAAGCCGCAGCTGGCACGACTGACCGAGCTTGACGCGCGCATCAAGCTTGCCAAGGTCGATGCCCCTGCCAACAACGACAACTGATTGCGGCGGCGGCGTGACTGACGACGCAGCGCTTTATATCGGGCTGATTTCCGGCACCAGTGCGGACAGCATCGATGCCGCGCTGGTCAACTTTGCCGGCGGCATACCTCAGGTCAAGGCCACCTACGCGCACCCCTGGCCTGCGTCACTGAGGGAGCAAATGCTCGCCTTGATGCAGGACGAGGCCGCGCTTGACCTCGATACGTTTGGACGTCTGGACGTCGAAATCGCACGCTGCTTCGCCGTCGCCGCGCTGCAGCTCCTTGAACAAAGCGGCACGGCGGCGACATCGGTGTGCGCGATCGGCTCGCACGGCCAGACCGTGCGCCATAGGCCGACCGGCGACTATCCGTTCACCCTGCAGCTGGGCGACGCCAGCGTCATCGCCGAACGCTGCGGCATCGATGTGGTTGCCGACTTTCGCCGCGCGGACGTCGCGGCCGGCGGGCAGGGTGCGCCCCTGTTGCCCGCACTGCACGCCATGCTGCTGGCACGCGAGGGTCACAGCCGCGTGGTGCTGAATCTTGGCGGGATTGCGAACATCACCGTGTTGGGCGCGGATGGCAACGTCCTCGGTTTCGATACCGGGCCGGCGAACGGGCTGCTCGACGCGTGGTGCCTTCGTCACCGCGGCGAACCTTTTGACCGCGACGGTGCCTTTGCGGCCAGCGGCACCGTCGATACATCGCTGCTGGATGCGCTGCTGGCCGAGCCTTATTTTTCTCTACCACCCCCAAAGAGCACGGGGCGAGAGCACTTCCACCTGGGTTGGTTGGCGGCGCATCCACATCTCGCCAACCTCAGCCCTGCCGATGTGCAGGCCACTCTGCTGGAGTTGACCGCACGCAGCGTCTCCGAAGCCATCGTGGAGCAAACACCGCCCTCGGCAGACGTCCTCGTGTGCGGTGGCGGCACGCACAACCACCGGCTGATACAGCGTTTGACCGACTTGTTGGCGCCACGTGTCGTTAGCAGCACGGCAACGCACGGCATCGACCCCGATTTTCTCGAGGCCACCGCCTTTGCGTGGCTCGCGCGTCAGCGGTTGCTGGGCCTGCCAGGCAATCTACCGGCCGTTACCGGTGCGCGTGGTCCGCGCGTGCTCGGTGCGATCTATTCGGCGCCGGCCAGTGGGACGTCAGCGTGACGAAACCTCGGCCATAGATAGAAGAACAAGAGCGTGGCTGGAATGATCGACAGCACGGTGATCACGAAGTACTCGCCATAGCCTGTCGCCGTCGCAATGCCCCCGGCAAAGAAGCCCAGCACCTTACCCGGCAAATTGACCATCGAACTCAGCAACGCATACTGAGTGGCCGTATGCTCGCGATTGACCAACGACGAAAGAAACGCCACCGTCGGCGGCCCCAGCATGCCCAGCGTAAGGTTCTCGCCGGAAATCACCATGGTCAGCACAAGCAGGTTCCCCGGGTGAGCGATCAGGGCCAGGTAAAGCAGATTGCTGCAGCCACACAACACCACAGTCACTCCTAGCGAACGCCATGCGCCCCAGCGCGCTACCGCGGCGCCACCAAGAAAGACGCCAACGATGCCAATCCAGATGCCGTAGATTTTCGTGATGCTGCCGATCTCGGTTTTGGAAAATCCCATGTCGCGATAGAAAGGACTCATTACGCCGCCTATCGTGGCCTGCTCGGGAATCTTGAACAGCAGGATAAACAGCAGCGTCACGCCGGCGATGTGCCAGCCGTAGCGACGAAAAAAATCCGCAAAGGGATCGACGACGCTCTCGTGCATCGCCGCGCGCCATCCGCGCGGAGCTACCAGATGCACCGCAGGTTCGCGCGCCATGAGCGTTGCAGCGATCGGCACCGCCATGGCGATGGCCATGACTAAATACACCCAACTCCATGCGATGTGATCAGCGAGAATCAGCGCCAGCGCGCCGGCCAGGATCAACGCAATGCGATAGCCCAGCGAATACGTCGCGACCAGCGCCCCCTGGGCATCGATCGGCGCGATCTCGATGCGGTAGGCATCCACGGCGATGTCCTGCGTGGCACCAAAGAAAGCCACGGTGAAGGTTGCGGCAATGAAGGGCATTAACTGCGCAGGGGTGAGAACGGCCATTGCCAGCAGGCCGACCACCACGCCGAGCTGGGCAAACAGCAGCCAGCCGCGTCGACGGCCAAGGCGTGAAAAGCCCGGGATGCGCCAGTGGTCTAGCAGCGGAGCCCATAGAAATTTGAGCGCGTAAGTCATACCTGCGCTGGCGATCATCGTGATGTCTTTCAGCACGATGCCTTTTTCTTTCAGCCAGTAAGCCAGCGTGCCGGCGACCAACAGAAATGGCAGACCCGAGGAAAACCCGAACAGCAGCATGGTCCATGCCGCGGGCTGGGCAAAGGAATGCCAGACCGATGGTCTCGACCGCGCTGCGTCTGCAGCCGACCGGTTCTCGCCTGCCGGCTCAGTCGGCATAGTCGACGATATACGGCGCGTGATCGGAGAACCGTTGATCGCGGTAGATCGAGCAGTCCTTCAGCCGATTGCGCAGCGAAGGCGTGATCACCTGATAGTCGATGCGCCATCCCACGTTGTTGGCGCGCGCCTGACCGCGATTGGACCACCAGGTGTACTCGACCGCATCGGGCTTGATCGCACGGAAGCTGTCGACCCAGCCGCGCTGCTGGAAGAGCAGATCCAGCCAGGCGCGCTCCTGCGGCAGGCAGCCGGAGTTCTTCTGGTTCGAGCTCCAGTTCTTGATGTCGTTTTTCGTGTGGACAATGTTCCAGTCGCCGCAGATCACATAGTCGCGGCCGCTTTTCAGCCAGCCATCGAGAATCGGCGTAAACCATTCCATCGCCTTGAACTTGAACTGCTGGCGCTCATCGCCGGACGAGCCCGACGGAAAATACAGCGACACCACCGAGAGGTTGCCGAAGCGCGCCTCGATGTAGCGGCCTTCGTTGTCGAACTCGTCCCAGCCGAGCTCGGTGAGCACCTGATCGGGCTCGCGCCTGGCATAGATGGCCACCCCGCTATAGCCCTTTTTGCTGGTCGCATCGCGGTAAAAGCAGTGGTGACCATCGGGACGGAACATCGGGTCGCCGAGCTGATCCTCCTGCGCCTTGGTCTCCTGCAGGCAGACCACGTCGGCGTCCTGGGTGCGCAGCCAGTCGAATACGCCCTTGGTCGCGGCCGAACGGATGCCATTGGCATTGAGGCTGATGATGCGCATGAAATCTTCCAACAGGTGATGCGCGATCATAACAACCTCCGGCGGGCGTAACGGACGGCGCGCGGCGCTACCATCACTGTGCAGCGTTTTTAAACCATCAAACGCCGAGCGATGTGGCACGATCGGAACCATCCCAACATTTTTGCAAACGAGGCGACTTGTGCACGATTACCAGCGCGACTTTATTGAACTCACCCTCAGCCGCGACGTGCTGCGCTTCGGCGAGTTCACCCTGAAATCGGGTCGTCTGAGTCCGTACTTTTTCAATATGGGCCGGATCGACTCCGGCGCGGCGCTGGCGCAGCTCGGTCGCGCGTACGCCGCCGCCGTGGTGGAGTCCGGCATCGAGGTCGATATGCTGTTCGGCCCTGCCTACAAGGGCATCGCGCTGGCGGCGGCCACGGCCATCGCGCTGGCCGACCAGCATCAGCGCGACCTGCCCTGGGCCTACAACCGCAAAGAGGCGAAGGATCACGGCGAGGGCGGCACGCTGGTCGGTGCGCCGCTGAGAGGTCGGGTACTGATCGTGGACGATGTGATGACCGCAGGTACGGCCGTGCGCGAATCGCTGGCCTTGATCGAAGCGCAGGGCGCCACCGCCGCGGGCGTGCTGATCGCGCTGGATCGGCAGGAGCGCGGGCAGGGCGAACGCTCGGCCGCGCAGGAAGTGGCGGCGGATCACGGCGTGCCCGTCATCGCCATCACCAGCCTCGACGACGTGCTGGCCTACGCCGGCGAGCGACCGCAGCTGGCCGGCGAACACCAGCGCCTGCTGGCCTACCGCGAGCGTTACGGCGTTCAGCGCTGAACGTCATCCGGCTGCTGACGATTTGCGGGTGTCGAGAACTCAGAGGCACGGTGTCGACCGCTATAATTCGCGCAACAGGGGGATTCCATGCGCAAACACTTAATGATTTTCACCGCCGTCACGCTGTTAACCAGCGTGGCGGCCACGGCTCAGACGTCATCCACCGGCAGCGGCATCCGCTACAAATGGCACGACGCCCAGGGCAAGGTCCACTTCAGCGATAGCCTCAATGCCGAAGCAATGAAATACGGCTTCGACGCGGTGAACGATCAGGGTCTGGTCGTTCAGCACGTCGCTCGCCAGCTCACGCCCGAAGAGCGTGCTGCCGCCAACCAGCTTGCCGCCGACCAGGCGAAAAAGCAGCGTATCGAGCAGGATCGCATCAACGCCGACGCGCAGATGCTGGAGGCGTATCCTGACGAAAACACGTTCAGGATTTCACAGCAGCAGGCGCTCGACACGCTGGACCAGCAGATCCACACCACCCAGCTCAACCTGAAGACACAGGAAAAAGCGCTGACCGATCTGCTCGGCCGCGCCGCGGAGATCGAACGCACCCAGAAGACCGTGCCGAAGTTCATCAATGACAGCATCGCCAGCCAGCGCGCGGTGGTGACGGGCCAGCAGAATACCCTTCAGCGCCAGCAGGCGACGCGTGCGCAGATGCTGCAGGACCAGTCGGCGCAGCTCGCGCACTATCGCGAGATCAAGGCCGCGCAGGCAAAGCCAACGCAGTAGGGGGCCGAACGGCTCGGCCCATGGAACAAAAAAGCCGGCAATGCCGGCTTTTTTGTTTGGCCCAAAATGCCGGGCCTAGAACGGCATCTTCAGGGTGAAGTCGACCGCCAGCAGCTGCTTGCGGAAAACCTGCTGGATGCGCTTTAGCGCGGTCGCGTCATCGGCCTCGAAGCGCAGCACCAGTACCGGCGTGGTGTTGGAAGCGCGCACCAGGCCCCAGCCGTCCGGCCAGTCCGCGCGCAGGCCGTCGATGGTAATCAGCGTGGCGTCGCCAAAGTTTGCCTGCTGGCGAAACTTCTCCATGAAGGTGTAGTGCTCACCCTCGGCCAGCTCGATCTTCAATTCGGGCGTGGAGACGCTCTTGGGCAGCGTGGCAAAGATTTCTTCCGGCGTGCGCCCCTGCATGTCGCCGCCAAGAATCTCCATCAGCCGCGCAGCGGCGTAGATGCCGTCGTCGAAACCGTACCAGCGCTCTTTGAAAAAGAAGTGGCCGCTCATCTCACCGGCCAACTCCGCACCGGTTTGGCGCATCTTCGACTTGATCAGCGAGTGGCCCGTGCGCCACATCAGCGGGCTGCCGCCGGCGTCGAGAATCTGACCCTTGAGATGGCCGGTGCATTTGACGTCGTAGATGACGGTGGCGCCGGGCTGACGCGACAGCACGTCGCGCGCGAACAGCATCAGCAGGCGATCGGGAAAGATGATTTCGCCCGAACGCGTGACCACGCCCAGACGATCGCCGTCGCCGTCGAAGGCAATACCCAAATCCGCACCGGTGCTTTTGACCGAGACGATAAGATCTTCCAGATTGTGCGGATCGGACGGGTCGGGATGATGATTCGGGAACGTGCCATCGACCTCGCAATACAGCGGAATCACCTCGCAGCCGACGCCTTCGAGCACCTGCGGCGCCAGCGCTCCGGGAATGCCGTTGCCGCAGTCGACCACGATCTTGAGCGGACGTTCGGCCTGCACGTCGCCGACGATTTTCTCGATGTAATCCGACGTCACATCAACCTGGCGCAGCGCGCCCTGGCCGTCGCTTTTCAGTGCGCCGGTGGCGATGCGCTGGTACAGATCCTGGATTGCCGCCTCCGCGAGGGTCTCACCACCGACCACGATCTTGAAACCGTTGTAGTCCGGTGGATTGTGGCTGCCGGTGACGGCGACACCGCAACCGGTGTTGTAGCGGAAGGCCGCAAAATAGACCACCGGCGTCGGCACCGCGCCGAGGTCGATCACATCGATACCGGCCGCACGCAGGCCGTCGGACAGCGCACCGGCCAGCTCGGGGCCCGACAAACGACCGTCGCGCCCGACCACAATTTCGCGCAGGCCCTGCTCGCTCATCAGCGTGCCGATCGACTGACCGAGCGCGTGGGCGACTTCTGCGTTCAAGGTGTTCCCCACCACGCCTCGCACGTCGTAGGCGCGGAAAATGCTGGGGTCGAGCTTGATCGCCGCAGCGCTGGGCAGCGCGGGCGAAGCAGCGGCCACGCCGGCGTCGACGGGCGAACTGATCCGCTGGATTCTCTCGGGCACAGCGACATCCTCAGGTTCAGAGGCCAATGGCGCCGCTGGCCGCAGACGCATGCGGAACAGAAAAAACGCACCGCCGATGCCAAGCAAAGCGAACAACGCGGCCAGTGGCCAGACATGCGGCAGCACGATGAAAGCATCGGGTAACGCCGCATTGACGCTGAACGCGCTGCCGGGTACCGGCTTGGCGGCCACTTCCGCCACCGCCGACGCCGCGCCATGCGAGGACAGGCTCATCGCGCCGTGCTCGTCATCCTGACGCAGCTCCAGACGACCGCCGGCCGGCGACACCGAGTCGAACAGCTGGAGCAGGGGCGCAAACGGCAGTTCGACCCACACCCATGCCGTCGGGTCCTGCGGCGACCCCAGAGACTCGATCACCGTGAGATGCCGATCGCCTTTGCCGACCGACACGCTTTGCACCGGCGCGGCACCGTCGGCACCTTTTGCGGCCATCAGCTGCGCCGCCTTGGCATAACCGAAGTCGTGATAATTGGCGTGCAGCACTTCGCTGAGATCGCCGCTGTAGAGCTCAAGCGTGTTCGACTGCGGCAGCTGCAGCTTCAGCGCCTCCACCGTTTTTACCGGATCAGCCATGGCGGTGGCCGGATCGACGGAATGGACGGCTTTTTGCACCTTGGCGCGCTGCGCGGCTATGTCGACCGCCAGCAAGCGCAGTGCCTTCTCCTGCGCCACATGGACCTGATCGATCGAGCTTGCCTCATCGGCGATCAGGTACGTTTGCCAGCCGCAAAACAGGCCCAGCAGCAGCAAAAGCGTCCCGCCGGCCAGGGGCAGCTGTCGGCGCCAGTCTACCTGCGACCGCCGCGCGCGGACTTTCGCGATGCTCAACGCCATAATCCATCCCCGGAAATTTTCGATGCGGGGCCCACCCGCGCCGCGTCCGATCCCATCCTAACGGATACCGGTCGAACCGAAACCACCCGCACCGCGTTCGCTGGCGACAAATTCCGTGACGACATTCAAGCGCGCCTGCGCGACCGGCACCAGCAGCAGCTGCGCGATGCGGTCGCCCACCTCGATGGTGTAAGACTGCGTGCCGCGATTCCAGCAGGAAATCATCAGCGGGCCCTGATAATCCGCATCGATCACGCCGACCAGATTGCCCATCACCAGACCGTGCTTGTGACCCAGACCCGAGCGCGGCACGATCAGCGCGCACCAGCCCGGGTCGCCGATATGAATGGCGATGCCGCTTGGCACCAGCACGCTGTCACCAGGCTGCAGGGTCAGCGGCTGCTCCAGCGCCGCCCGCAGATCCATGCCGGCACTGCCGATGGTGGCGGTCTCCGGCAACGGAATGCTTTTGCCGAGACGCGCGTCCAGAATCTTCAGCGCAACGTCGATTACCGCGCGGCTCATCCGGCGCGGCTCGCGCGAAAGCGCTGTGCCACCTGGGCGATCAGCTGGCGGGCCAGCTCCGGCTTGGCGACCCTGGGCAGATCGATCGAGCCATCGGCCCAGTACACGCTCAGCGCGTTGTCGGGCGCCTCGAAGCCGAGGCCTTCGCCGACCTGGTTGGCGGCAATCATGTCGAGCCCCTTGCGGCTGAGCTTCTGTTGCGCGTAGCTGGCCACATCGTGGGTTTCGGCGGCAAAGCCAACCAGAAACGGGTGCGTTGGTTGCGCCGACAGGCTGGCAAGAATGTCGGGATTTTCGCTGAGCTGCAGCGCCAGGCCGGCGCCGTCACACGTCTTCTTCAGCTTGTGCGCCGAAACCGCGTTGGGACGAAAGTCGCCAACGGCGGCCGCGGCGATATAGATATCCGCCTGCGCCGCTGACGAGAGCACTTCGGCATGCATCTGCGCCGCGCTGCGTACATCGATGCGGCGCGCGACACCGGCCGGCGTCGCAAGACTCACGGGACCGGCGACCAGAGTCACCTGCGCACCGGCCAGTGCGGCGGCCTGCGCCACCGCAAAGCCCATGCGGCCGGAACTGCGGTTGCCGATGAAGCGCACCGGATCGATGTCTTCATACGTCGGGCCGGCGCTGACGACGACCTTCAAGCCGGCCAGGGAACCGTCGCCAAACGACGCGACGAGGGCGTCGCGAAGCTCGTGCGCTTCCAGCATCCGCCCGTTGCCGACATCACCGCAGGCCTGATCGCCGGCGGCGGGCCCCAGCAGATGCACGCCGCGCTGGCGCAGCGTGTCGACGTTCGCCTGCACCGAAGGGTGTGCCCACATCTGCTGGTTCATTGCTGGCGCCACGTACAGCGGCGCTGCGCTGGCCAGGCACAGCGTGGTCAGCAGATCGTCGGCCAGACCGTGCGCCAGCCGCGCGAGGATGTCGGCGCTGGCCGGTGCAACGAGAATGCGTTCGGCCCAGCGCGCCAGTTCAATGTGACCCATCGCCGCCTCGCCCTGCGCATCCCACAGGCTGACGCGCACGCTCTGGCCGGACAGGGCCTGGAAGGTGGTCGCGCTGACGAAGTGCGTGGCGCCTTCGGTCATCACCACGCGCACGTCCGCGTCCAGGTCGCGCAGGCGGCGGACCAGTTCGCAGGACTTGTAAGCGGCAATGCCGCCTGACACTCCCAGCAAGATGCGGCGTTGGGCAAGACTCATGTAAGACGGGCCTGACAATCGGGCAGACTGGTAGCTTACCGGATTCATTTGCTTCCACTGCTGTCCCGGGCGGTGATCGGCCGGCAGTCTGCTCGCATGAGCATCCGCGATTGGCCCGAAGGCGAACGTCCCCGCGAAAAACTGCTGGCCCGCGGCAGCGCCGCGCTGTCCGATGCGGAACTCTTGGCGGTATTACTGGGTAGCGGCAGCCGGGGCAAAGACGCCATCGCGCTGGGCCGCGAAGTGCTTGGCAATGCCGGCAGTCTCGGCGCGCTGCTGGGCAGCCCGGAGAAACAGATCCGCGCCGGTGGACTGGGGCCGGCGAAGCGCGCGCGAATCGCGGCGGCTCTCGAACTGGCCCGACGCAGTCTCGCCGAGGAATTGCAGCAGCGGCAGAGCCTGGGCAACCCGCGCGACAGCGGCGATTACCTGCGGGCCAAGTTGCGCCATCTGCCCTACGAGGTATTCGGCTGCCTGTATCTGGACAACCGCCATCGCGTGCTGGCGTTCGAGGAGCTGTTTCGCGGCACGGTCGACGGCGCCAGCGTGCATCCGCGCGAAGTGGTGCGCGCCTGCCTGCAGCACAACGCCTGCGCGGTGATCTTTGCGCACAACCATCCTTCGGGCGTGGCCGAGCCCAGCGCGGCTGACCGTGCGATCACGCACGAGCTGCGGGATGCCCTGCGGCTGGTCGGGGTGCGCGTGCTCGATCATCTGGTCATCGGCAGCGGCGAACCGGTCTCGATGGCGGCGCGCGGCCTGCTCTGATTCGCCTGCCCGAACGAGAGCGGCGATGGTCGCGGGTTCAGCCCACAAAAAAGCGGCGTGGATCAACCACGCCGCGGCGCCGATTTGACTGTGGGAGAGAGCGGCGTCTCCGATGCCATGTCACGGAGGGGAGTCATGCCAGGCACGGCTACATGGTGGCGATGCTGCATGACAACCGAATGACTTATGCGTTTCGAAGGGGGTGACGCATGTCGCCGAAACTTATACACAAAACGGTGATATCGGCGCTTGCGGGGCGGATCATACCCAATCATCGAGATAGTCAACTTAAGTTACTGAAAATATTTATTTTTTAAGCAATAATAGGCACTCCGGGCCGCGGAGCTTCCGCAATACACCGCAAACCCGATGTTTTCCCCACAGACTTATCCACAGGCCGCGTCGCCGCGCTGCATCAAACGCATTGGGCCCGCTATGGCGCCAATGCCGCGCCGGCGGCACGGTTTTTACCGCCTGCCGCCCGAACCGGTCTGTTAAGATCGCCGGTTCCATCCGCATTCGATCTCACCCGTGAAAGCACAGCTGCGCGAACTGGTTCTGCAGGCGATCAAGTCTTTGCAAAACGACACCATCCTGCCTGCGGACCTGGCGTTGCCCGGTTTTGTCATCGAACGTGCGCGCAGCCGCGAACACGGCGATTTTGCCTGCAATATCGCCATGCTGCTGGCCAGGCCCGCGCGCGCCAAACCGCGCGAACTGGCCGAAAAGCTCGTCGCGGCGCTGCCGGCCAATGCGCTGGTGGAGAAAGTCGAGATCGCCGGCCCCGGCTTCATCAATTTTTATCTGTCTCCCGGCGCGTATCACGCCGAAGTGCGGCAGATCTTCGACCGCGGCGATGCCTACGGCCGCAGCGACAGCGGCGCTGGCAAGACGCTCGGCGTGGAATTCGTGTCGGCCAACCCGACCGGCCCGCTGCACGTGGGGCATGGCCGCAATGCCGTCATCGGTGACTGCCTGAGCCGCCTGTTCGATGCCACCGGCTGGAACGTGAAGCGCGAGTTTTACTATAACGACGCCGGCGTGCAGATCGCCAATCTCGCCATTTCGGTCCAGGCGCGCGCGCGCGGCATCCTGCCGGACGACAGCGGCTGGCCGGAGAACGGCTACCGCGGCGACTACATCGCCGATGTTGCGCGCGCTTATCTCGACCGCGAGTCGGTCGTTGCCGATGGCGAAACCGTGGTGGGCGAAGGCGATGTCGACAATCTCGATGCGATCCGCCGCTTTGCCGTGGCCAGCCTGCGCCGCGAGCAGGATCTCGACCTGAAGGCGTTCGGCGTCGGCTTCGACGTGTATTTCCTGGAGTCGTCGCTCTATAGCGACGGCAAGGTCGAGGAAACCGTGAAGGGGCTGGTCGACCACGGCCACACATACGAGAGCGAAGGCGCGCTGTGGCTGCGCACAACCGACTACGGTGACGACAAAGACCGCGTGATGCGCAAGTCCGACGGCACCTACACGTATTTCGTGCCGGACGTGGCTTACCACCTGAGCAAATGGCAGCGCGGCTATGAGAACGCCGTCACGGTGCTCGGCTCGGATCATCACGGCACGCTGGCGCGCGTGAAAGCCGGCCTGCAGGCGCTGGATGTCGGTATTCCCAAGGGCTGGCCGCATTACGTGTTGTACCAGATGATTACCGTGATGCGCGGCGGCGAAGAGGTGAAAATCTCCAAACGTGCCGGCAGCTATCTCACCCTGCGCGATCTGATCGATGAAGCCGGCCGCGACGCCACACGCTATTTTCTGATTGCCCGCAAGACCGACTCGCAGCTGATCTTCGACATCGATCTGGCGCGCTCGCAGAGCAACGACAATCCGGTCTATTACATCCAGTACGCGCACGCTCGGGTATGCAGCGTGCTGCGTCAGGCGCCTGAAAAGGGCTTCACTGTCGATCTGCAGGAAGGCCTCGCGCATCTGGATCGGCTGGACACCGAGCATGAGCAGATCCTGCTGACCGAGCTGTCGAAATATCCCGAGCTGGTCGAAGCCGCAGCGGCGAATCTGGAGCCGCATATTCTCGCCGCGTGGCTGCGCGAGCTGGCCAACGCGTTTCATACTTACTACAACTCGCACCAGTTTCTGGTGGACGACGCCGCGCTGCGCCATGCGCGACTTGCGCTGGTAGTCGCCACCCGGCAAGTACTGAAGAACGGTCTGGGTTTGTTGGGCCTGAGCGCCCCGGAGAGCATGTAATGGCACCACGCAAGGGCAAAGGCCGACAGGCCGTGCGCAACAACAGCGGCGGTTTCCCCGGCTGGGGCTATGCCGTCATCGGCATTCTGGTCGGCGCGATCATGATGGCGGTGGTCATGCGCGGCTCGCTGTTCGACAGCCTGCACCAACCCGAAGTGCCACAGGCCAACCCGCAAGCTACCGCTGAAAACGGCAGCGATCCCGGCGTGGCGCAGCCGCCAGCGGCTGAATCGGCGCCGAAGAAGCCGCAGTTCGATTTCTACTCCGTGCTGTCGGAAAAAGAAGTGCGCATTCCCGATGCGGTGATCAGCGCACAGGCGCGCGCCGAACAGCAAAAGCAGGCGACCGCACAGCAGCAGGCTGTGGCTCAACCGACTTCCCCCACGCCGTCGGCACCCGCCGACACCCATGCGCCGGCGGCAGTCAGCGAAACCATTACCGCAGCGCCCGCGGCGCCTGCCAGCCCATCCGCCGGCAGCGGTTACCTGCTGCAGGTCGGCGCGTTTCCCAATCCGTCGGATGCCGAAACGCTGAAGGCGAAACTGGCCATGCAGGGTTTCGTCGCATCGGTGCAGTCCGTCAGTGTCGGCGGGCAGGCCTACCATCGCGTTCGTCTGGGGCCATTCCGCTCGGCGACCGATCTGGAGTCGACCAAGCAGCGGCTGGCCAGCGCCGGCATCAACGCGATTGCCTTGAAAGAAGGCAAGTAAGCCGCCTTGAATCAGGCGTGGCTTATGCCTGTACGGCATAAGCCGCGCTTTTTTATTTGGACGGCCAAAAGCCCACAAGGCACGCAAACCGTTATGCTCGGCGTTCGTCCCTGTCACGGATCGCGCCCATGAAACGCCTGCTTTTGCTGCTTACCCTGTTGATCGCCGCCAATGTCGCAGCGGCCGAACTACCCTACAACACCACGGCCGATGCCAATGCGGACATTGCCCACGCGCTGGCACAGGCGAAGGCCAGGCACACGCCGGTGCTGCTGATCTTCGGCGCCAACTGGTGCGAGGACTGCCGCTCGCTGAATCGGGCGCTGAATACCGAAAAAAATGCGGCGCTGATCCATCAGCAGTTTCAGGTGGTGAAGATCGACGTGGGCAACTTCGATCACAACCTCGATATCACCAAGCGCTACGGCGACCCGACCAAGAACGGCATCCCTGCCGCCGTGATCGTGTCGCCGGACGACAAGATTCTCTACTCGACCAAGGCCGGCGAACTGTCCAACGCCCGCCGCATGAATGACGACGGCGTCTACGGCTTCTTCAAGCAGGCGATCGCCACGTCGCAATCCGCGGCGAAATAATGCCGCGGAGGATCTGGGCCAACGAAAAGCTGGGCGGCGCGAACCGATCAGCTTTTTCGCTTCAGCCGTATCAAGGCTGAGATATCGTCATCGCCATAACCCTGGCTCATCAGCTCCGCGTAATCGGCCAGCGACTGCTTGATGACCCGCGTATCGGTACCAACCTGCTCGGCAATCCCGCGCACGATACCCAGGTCCTTGTGCAGCAGCGCCAGCTTGAAACCCACGCTGAACTCGTCGCTCAGCATGGTCGCGCCGCGCTTTTCCAGAAACCAGTTGCCGGCTGCGCCCGCGCCGAGGGTGGGAATCAGGCGCTCCGGATCGAGGCCCAGCGCCTCGCCCAGGGCAAGTCCGGAACATACCGCCTGCGCGATGCCGGCCACCAGTACCTGATTGACCGCCTTGGTCGCCTGGCCCGCGCCAACCGCGCCGAGATGAGTCACCTTTAACGCATAGGCCTCCAGCACCGGGCGGGCGCGTTCGAGCACCTCGGCATCACCACCGACCATCACCGACAGCTTGCCGTTTTTTGCACCTTCCACGCCGCCAGATACTGGTGCATCGAGGAAAAAGGCGCCCACCTCGCCAAGCCGCAGCGCAGCGCGGCGCGCCGTATCCGGCGCCACCGTCGAATGGTCGATGACAATGGCACCGGGCTTGAGGTGCGGCGCCAGTGCCTCGACCGTGGAAAGCACGTCGGCGTCGGCGGTGACGCACAGGGCGATGACATCGCACTGCGCCGCCAGCTCGCCCAGCGTATCGGGCGCGCTCACGCCCAGCTTTTCCGCCAGCGCAGCCGCTGTGGCGCGCGTGCGATTGGCCACGGCCACGAGCAAGCCGCGCTCGTGCAGATGGGTCGCCATCGGTGCGCCCATCGCGCCCAGACCAATAAAACCTGTCTTGATGCTCATATGTATCCCATGCGGAAAGGAGGTGCTCGCCGCATCGGTATCGCCGATACGGCCACGAAAAACTCAGTGAACGTGCTGTACGCGAACCTGGGGACCCATTACTGCATATGCCAGCCATGGGTCACCACGATAGACTGCCCACTCAGCGCAGCCGAAGGAAAGGTCGCCAGAAAAAGGGCGGTCTGCGCGATGTCATCGATCGTGGTGAATTCGCCGTCCACGGTGTCTTTCAGCATCACGTCCTTGATCACGGCTTCTTCGCTGATGCCCAGCGCCCTAGACTGCTCGGGAATCTGCCGCTCGACCAGCGGCGTGCGCACAAAGCCCGGGCAGATCACGTGCGAGCGCACCCCGTGCGCCGCGCCCTCCTTGGCCAGCGTGCGCGCCAGCCCAAGCAACCCGTGCTTGGCGGTGACATAGGCCGACTTCAGTTTCGACGCCTCGTGCGAGTGCGCCGAGCCCATGTAGATCACGATGCCGCCGCGGCTGCGCCCTTGCGCATCTTTCTGATACATGAACTGCAACGCCGCCCTGGTGGTGAGAAAGGCGCCGTCGAGATGAATCGCCAGCATCTTCTTCCAGTCGGAAAATTCGAACTGGTCGATCGGATTGACGATCTGCACGCCGGCGTTCGATATCAGGACGTCCAGACGTCCAAACGCTCTGAGCACGGAATCGGTGCCTGCGTTGACCGCCGCTTCATCGCTGACGTCCATCGCGACACCCATCGCCCGGCCGCCGCCCGCATTGATCGCATAAGCCACCGCCTCGGCAGCACGCTGATCGATATCGGCAATCGCCACGCTGGCGCCGTGCTTTGCGTAGAGCTCGGCGATCGCCTTGCCGATACCGCTGGCCGCGCCGGTGATCAGCGCAACCTTGCCATCCAGACTTGCCATCACTGATTCCTCGATTGATCTTTCAGCAGCACGCTCTGATGGATGGAGGCTCAGCGCCCTTCCTCTGCCAGATAGGTATACGCCGTAAGGCCGCCGTCGAGCGTGGCGTAAAACTGTTCGGCCGATGTGCCGGTCACGCCAGCTGCAGCGATGCGGTCGCGGTAACTCTGCCGCAGCGCGGCCAGATCGTAGCCCACATAGTCGAGCATCAGGTCGGTGGTATCGCCGCTGCGCTTGTGCGCGAACACGTAGCTATCGCCGTCGACGCGCACGTTGACCGCGTCAGTGTCGCCGAACAGGTTGTGGATGTCGCCCAGCGTCTCCTGGTATGCGCCGACCATGAAAATGCCAAGCCGGTAGCTCTCGCCTTCATTCAGCGCATGCAGTGGCAGGCTCACGTCGACCCCGTCGGCATCGACGTAGTGGTCGATGCGGCCGTCCGAATCGCAGGTGAGGTCGACGATCACGCCGCGGCGCGTCGGCTGTTCGTCGAGTCTGGCTATCGGCGCGATCGGGAAGATCTGCCCGATCGCCCAGATGTCCGGCACCGACTCGAACACCGAGAAATTGACGAAATACTTGTCGACCAGCTTTTCGTCCAGCTCGTCCAGCGCCTGCCGGTGCGAGCGCTCGGCCGGCAGCAGCCGGGTGCGCACGGCGTTGGCGATGGCGTAATACATCTCGTCCAGCCGTGCGCGATCGGTCAACGTGAGCTGGCCAAGGGCGTACAGCGCCTGGCCCTCGGCGAGGTGGTGCTGGGCCTCGTGGAACAGCTCCAGCGGCGGGCGACGATCCAGCTCGTCGTGCGTCTCGCGCAGGCGCCGCAGCACGGCGGGTTCGGCCGCGTCCGCCGGCGGAATCGCGCCGCGCGGCACCTCTTCCACCTCGGTGACGTTGACCACCATCACGGCGTGATGCGCCGTCATCGCGCGGCCCGCCTCGGTGAGAATGTGCGGCGCGCTCAGCCCCTCCGCTTCCACCGCCTCGGCCAGCGACTGCACGATGGTGGCGGCGTACTGCTCGATCGAATAGTTGATCGAGTTGTGGCTGCGCGAACGCGTCCCTTCGTAGTCCACGCCGAGGCCGCCGCCGACGTCGACGATCTCCAGCGGCACGCCCATGCGCGTCAGCTCGACGAAGTAGCGGGTCGCCTCGCGCATGCCGTTGGCGATGTCGCGCACGTTGGAAATCTGCGAACCCATGTGGAAGTGCTGCAGCTTCAGCGTGTGTTTGAGGCCGGCGTCATCGAGCCGCTTGATCAGCGTCAGCACCTGGTCGGGCGAGAGGCCGAACTTGCCCTTGTCGCCGCCGGTGTTCTGCCATTTGCCCGCGCCGATGGAGGCGAGGCGCACGCGCACGCCCAGCAGCGGCTCGACGTCCAGCGCCTTGGCTTCGGCAAAAACGTGGTCGAGCTCGGACAGCTTCTCGATCACGATGTGCACGCGCAGGCCCAGCCTCAGCCCGATCAGCGCCAGGCGCACGTATTCGCGATCCTTGTAGCCGTTGCAGATCACAATGGAACCAGGCCGCGCCATCGCCAGCACGGCCATCAGCTCGGGCTTGGAACCGGCCTCCAGGCCGAAACCATGCGTGCCTGCCGCCACCAGCTCACCGGCCACACCGCGCTGCTGGTTGACCTTAATGGGATAGATGGCCGTATAGCCGCCCGAATAATTCCACTCGCCAATCGCCTTGGCAAAAGCGTCCTGCAACTTGGCCAGACGGTCGGCGAGGATATCGGGGAAGCGCACCAGCAGCGGCAGGCGCAGGCCCTCCTCACGCGCACGCGCCACGATGCCGGGCAAGGACAGCGCCGGACCGGTGGGGCCGCGCGGGCGAATGACGATATCGCCGGCACCGTCCACGTCGACATAGCCATCGCCCCAGTGCGCCATCGCATAGGTGTCGCGGGCGGCGTCGATGCTCCAACCGGATGTGTTCCACTGCTTCGCCATCGGCGAATCTCCTCAAGTAACCAGATCTGGACGGCCGCAAGCCCTGCGCCCACGGCACAGGGCCCACGAATGCGTCGCAGCGGCGAGCCTTGACGGTGTTGCCCGTGTGGAGTGGCGCCCTCAGAGCGGCACGTCAGCGGGCGCGAAGTTGGGTCGGCCGGAAGCCTCGCACGCCGCGGGGCCGATCGAACTTGCCGGCCGCACGACGCCCTGCGCCGGCCAACCGAAGCGGTATTGTAATGGCCACCTGTGACGATATGCGTATGGCAGTTGGACGCGCCGCGGCAGCGCGCTTTTTTTTGATGCCGCCGCAGCAGTTACAATGGGCGGCCCCCATTCCCTTGCACGTCAGGAACTCTCGCCATGTCGCAGCAGTCCAGTTGGTTCACCGAAGCCCACCAGGCTTCCGGCTCCTCCATCGGTTTTCGCACCGAGCAGCAGCTGCACGCCGAGAAGACGCCGTTCCAGACCATCGAGATCTACAAGACCACCGACTGGGGCAACCTGATGGTGATCGACGGCTGCGTGATGCTGACCACGCGCGACAACTTCCTCTATCACGAGATGATGACCCACCCGGCGCTGTTTACCCACGCGCGGGCCAAGCGCGTGGTGATCATCGGCGGCGGCGATTGCGGCACGCTGCGTGAGGTGCTCAAGCACGAGGAAGTGGAAAAGGCCACGCAGGTGGAGATCGATGAGCGCGTCACGCGGCTGGCCGAGGAATATTTCCCCGAGCTGTGCGACAGCAACCATGACCCGCGCGCCGAACTGCTGTTTATTGACGGCATCAAGTACATGGCCGACGCGGACCCGGAATCGCTGGACCTGATCATCGTCGATTCGACCGACCCGGTCGGCCCGGCCGAAGGCCTGTTCAACGCGGCCTTCTACACCAGTTGCTACAAGGCGCTGCGCCATGGCGGCATTCTGGTGCAGCAGAGCGAATCCCCGCTGGTTCACCTTGACCTGATCAAGTCGATGCGTTCGGCCATGCGGGCTTCGGGTTTTTCCGCCGTTCGCACGTTGCCGTTTCCCCAACCGTGCTATCCCACCGGCTGGTGGAGTTGCACGATGGTACGCAAGGGCGGCGACCTTTCCGGCTTCCGCGAACGCGGCGCGCTGAGCAAGAATTTCCCCACCCGCTATTACAACGCCGACATCCACAAGGCCGCGCTGGCGCAGCCGGAATTCATGCGCGAGGCACTGGGCGAATAATCCGCGAGTAATCGGGCTGAAGCCCTGTCGGCGGGCAGGGCAGCGTGCGGCCAGGCGCGCGACGGCTAGAACAGTTTGCTGCGCACCTTGGGCAGCAGCACCATCAGCAGCGTGGCGAAAGGTCCTAGCACCAGCGACAGCAGGAACCACAGTAACCCGCTGCGGTTCTTGCCCTGCGCCAGCGCCGCGTTGACCAGTGCCAGCGTGCCCCATCCCGCGAACCACGGGGCGCCGGTAGCGAAGGTTAAATAATGGTCCAATGCGTTCTCCCAACCAGTTCGGGCCCGTCGCGGTGGCGCGCCAGCTACCCATGAGTTCCATAAGCCATGCAGATGGAAAGCCCTATCCTAACAAGCATCGCGACGCCTGCCCGTTCGCGTGCCTGATCAGCGGCTGATTGGATCAGCCCCGCTTAATCGGCGCAGGGTATGCTGACGGCTTTACCTGCAGCCGGAAACCGATGATGCGTGGATTGCGCCGCCTTGCCCTGACCTGTGCCCTGTCGTTCGCCTTTGTGCCAGCGTTCGCCGCCCACGCCGCCGCTCGTGCAGCCCCAGCCCCAGCGCCATCGCGCGACAAGGCGCTGCTGGCCTATCAGCATGATCTGGTCAGCGTACTCGCGCCGCGCGCCGACGCCATGCCGCTGCTGGCCGCCGCGATCCTGTCGCGGCCCCTGACCGACCTACCCAAGTTCAACAATTTTCACGGCCTGATTGACCGTGCGGCAACTGCCGATGGCGCCGCCGACATCGCGGCGGCCATCAGCTGGACACGGCTGGCCGATTGCGATAGCAAGGGTGACGCCTGCCCCAATGCGTCGGCGCTCGAACAACTCACCACCCAGGCGCCGGACAATGCCGCCGTGTGGCTGCTCAAGCTCGGTGAAGACACCCGCAACATGAAGCAGGACGCCGCGCGTGTCGATCTGGACAAAGCCGCCAATGCCAAGGTTTATGAGGATTACGCCGGCACCAGCCTGAAGGCGCTGGCCAACTCGGTGGGCATACTGCCGCCGCCGGCCGATACATACGACAGCGCCAACGCCAGCGGCGCTGCCGGGGTCCAGGTCGTGCTGGTCTACGGCCTGGCCAGCGCCCAGCCACAGCCGGTGCTGCAGGTAACGGCCAAACTGTGCGAAAGCGCGGCCGGCGACGCGTCCATCAAGGCCGACTGCCTGAAACTAGGCAAGGTGCTCGAGTGGGGTTCCAGCCCACTGGGTCGCTCGCTCGGGCTGCACCTGCGCGAAGTGCTGGCCGACGATCCGGCCCAGCAGGAAGACGCCAAGCAAGCCCGCCGCAGCCTGATCTGGCAGGTGCAGAGCTTCAGCCAGCTGCTCGGTCGTGCGCAAAATGACGCAGCCATTGCACAGCATCTGGTGACCATCGCCCGCCGCGGCGGCACCGAAATGAGCGTGCTGCTGACTGCCCTGCGCGACAACAACATCCCGACCGAGGCGCCGGCCGACTGGCAGCCACCGTCGGCGTCGAAGACTCAGGGCTGAGCTCGTCGCAGCGCAGCTTTGCGCCGCATCCGCAGCCGTGTAGGCTTGGGCCACCTTCCGCGGCAGGGGTGAGTCGATGCTTACGACGCTGGTGGCAAGCAGCAAAGGTGGATGCGGCAAGAGCACGCTGGTCACCCAGCTGGCGTCGCACTGGGCGCAGGCGGGTCAGCACACCGCGATCATCGATGCCGACCGCCAGGGCTCCAGCTTTCGCTGGGCCGCCCTCAGGCCCGACAACGTGCCAGGCGTCCTGGCCATCGAAGGCGGCAAGAAGGCTCTGCATAAGGTACCCGCCGACACGCAGCAGCTGCTGATCGATACGCCGGCCGGCGTCGGCGAGCGTGACCTCGAACCCTATCTGGACACCGCCAACGTGCTCCTGGTGCCGGTGTTGCCGTCATCGTTCGACCTGCACGCCACGCTCGGTTTCATCGAAGAGCTGCAGACCATCAACCGCATTCGCCGTGGAAAACTGCCGGTGGCCCTGGTCGCCAACCGGCTCAAGCCGTGGACCCATGCCAGCCAGGACGCGGTCGCCCAGCTCGCCGAGCAATCCCCTTTTCCGATCGCCGCACAGCTGCGCGATAGCCAGGCCTATGTGCTGCTGAGCGCGCTGGGCAAGGGCATCTTCGATTACCAGTCCGAGCAGGTGCGCAACCACCAACAGGACTGGAAAGCCCTGCTGCGCTGGATCAAGCGCCAGCCGTGAGAGGCCGGTCACCATCGCTTTCCGCTGCCTGCATCAGTCTTTGCGGCAGCCCGCGCGCCCACGGCGTGCCATCACCTGACGGAGTCCACCATGCAAGAACTCATTCTGCTGCGACATGCCGAGGCCGTACCCATAGAAAACGCGGGTGACGACCAGCAACGCGCGCTCAGCGCGCGCGGCGAACAGGAGGCCCAGGCCGCCGGCATCTGGCTGGCCGGCCACGGCGCCCACCCCGACCGCGTGCTGTGTTCGCCCAGCCGCCGCACCGACGAAACCGCCAGGCTGGCGCTGGCCGCCATCAACAACGCGCCCGCACCGCAGCTGGCCAGCGAAATCTACGACGCCTCTCCCGGCGAACTGCTGGCCCTGTTGGACCAGCACGGCGATGCCGACACCGTGATGCTGGTGGGCCACAATCCCGGCATCGAACGGCTGGTCGCGCTGCTGGTCGAGGGCCGTTCGGACGAATACCGCGGCATGCCGCCCGGCGCGCTGGCCGTGCTGCATCTGAACGGCGCACTGGAACCGGGCAACGCCCGACTGGACGCTTTCTGGTCGCCATGACCGCGTCTGTTGCCACCGCGTCCGTGCTGGCGTCGCTGCTTTTCGCCGCGCTGGCACTGGCTGCGCCGGCGGCTCGCTCGACGGATTACCGCATCAATTCGGCCCAGTCGGATGCCGAATTCGGCGTCCGACTGCTGTGGCTGCAAACCATCACGGGACGCTTCACCCAGATCGCCGGTGACGTAAAGCTCGACGACCACGGCCTGGCCACGGTCGATGCGCGGATCACCGCCAGCAGCATCCGCATGGCCTCGGACCGGCTTCGCCGCTGGGTCATGGCGCCCGATTTTTTCGATGCCGTGCAGTACCCCACGATCCACTTTTTGTCCCAGCCGATCACCTTCAGCATGCTCACCACCGGCGGCGTGCTGCAGGGTCAGCTCACCCTGCGCGGCGTCACGCAGCCGATGCGTTTCGAGTTGCTGCCGGCCCACTGCACGCCGAGCGAACAGCAGACCTGCCTGATCGAAGCGCGCGGCTCGCTGTCGCGCAGCGCGTTCGGCATGGCGGCGCATCGAACCGCGCTTTCCGACCAGGTGCAGCTGGGCCTGCTGATCGCGCTCGAACATACGCCGAACTGACGCCGACACCCCGTATCATGCGGGGCCATGTCGCCACGCCTGATCCTTCTCCCGACCCTGCTCGCTGCAGCAGCCCTGTTGCTGCAGGGCTGTGTCGCGTCGAAGGCGCAGATCCGCCGCGCCGATGCGGTCGTCGCCGCCACCGTGGACACGCGCGCGAGCTGCGATCGGCCTGACCACTGCGCCGCGCCGTCGCCCCTGCTGGACGCGGCGACCGACGCCGTTGCCGCATCCACACCGCAGCAGCCTGTGCATATCGTGAGCCTGCTCAACGACAGCGAAGCGGCCATGGTGGCGAGGCTCAGCCTGATTCGCGGCGCGCGCCACTCGATCGACGTGCAGACCTATATCTGGGACGAAGACGACGTCGGGCAACTGATGCTCGACGAGCTGGTGCAGGCGGCGCGGCGCGGCGTGCAGGTACGCATCCTGGCCGATCAGCTGTCCTCGTTCGACGATATGGCCGTGCTCAACCGACTGGCGCGAGTCAGCCCGAATTTGCAGGTGCGGCTGTACAACCCGACCTTCCATGACGCGCACACGTCACCGCTGCAATGGGCGGCCGGCATCGCCTGCTGCTTCTTCAAGTTCAACCAGCGCATGCACAACAAGGTGCTGCTGGTCGACGACAGCGCCGGCATCACCGGCGGGCGCAATTACGAGAACCGCTACTTCGACTGGGACGACGACTTCGACTACGTCGACCGCGACGTGCTGGTCGGTGGCCCGGCCGCCAAGGCGATGGCCGACAGCTTTCTGCTGTTCTGGAACCACCGCCGCTCGGTGCCGTTGACCCATCTGCGTGACGTGAACCGCTACATCGTGGCGCATCCGGCAGCGCCCGACTGGCCTTTGCCGGCCTTCGTGCATCCACAACGCGCCTATCGGGCGCAGCAGGAAGCCAGTGACGCCGACTGGCTGCGTGCGCATGTGCTGGCCGACAGCCTCCAGACCGGCAACGTGGAATTTTTCAGCGACATGCCGGCCAAGACCGACAAGCCGAACAAGAAGAGCGCCCGCGAGTTCACCCGTCACGTGATGCAGATGGTAGCCAGCGCCAAAAACGAAGTCATCCTGCAGACGCCTTACCTCGTCATGAGCCACCGCGCGCGCAAGATCTTTGAGAAACTGCACCAGCGGCCGCTGCCTCCACGCATCATCGTGGCGACCAACTCGCTGGCTTCGACCGACGCTTTCGCGGTGTATGCACTGTCCTACAAACACCGCAAACGCTATCTGAAAGACTATGGCTTTGAGATCTACGAGCTGAAGCCACACGCGCCGGGACCGGCCGAAGCCAACGCTTACGCCAGCATGGAATCCACCTCCGAAAGTGCCCCACCCATGGGCAGCAACGACGCAACCGACAGCATCGGCGCGTCCGGTGCGGATGGCCAGACCCGCCGCAATGTTGCCGCCACCGGCGCCGGCAACGGCGGCAAAGGCAGCGATGCCTCGCGCCATTTCGTGGGCTCCGAGAGCCACGGCCTGCTGGGCAGCCACGGCAGCAGCCGGCGCCCCGCGCCACTGATCAGCGGCGGGCGTCGATTTGGCCTGCACGCCAAATCGATCGTCATCGACGACCATATCGCCATGGTCGGCTCGCACAATTTCGACCCGCGTTCCGATCACTACAACACCGAGGCGGGCGTGATCATCTACGACCAGCGCTTCGCCACGCAGCTGCGCCAGAGCATCCTGCGTGACACGCAGCCGCAGAACGCATGGATCATCGCGCCGCGACGCACGGGCGTACCGGTTCTGACGGATATCAACAACGCCATCGGCGGCGTCTCGGAGCAGCTGCCGCTGTTCGACCTGTGGCCGTTCCGCTACGCGACCAGCTATCAGCTCAAGAGCGGCTGCCAACCCATGCGCGTCACCAATCCGAATTTCTACGCGTGCTACGAGCCGGTCGGCGATTTCCCCGATGTGGCGGTGTCGCCGAAGATGTTCTTCACCCTGATCATCACCGCGTTCGGCGCCGGCGTGTCGGGCATTCTCTGATCGCGAGGGCGCGGCTCAGCGTAGGCTGGCGACAGGATCGTCGTGCGAGGAAAACCGCATCGGCAGGTCTGCGCTGAGGCCGTCGGGATGATCCGGCGGTACCGCAAAACGCCATCCGCGCACGCTGCGTAAAGCGTGCGCATCGAGCACCGCATCACCGCTGGACTCGGCCACGCTGGCCGCAGTGACGCGACCCGTGCCGTCGATGCTGATGCGCATGATGACGCGGCCGTCCAGATGACCGCGCAGCCTGTCGTAGGCCACATCGCGGTTCGCCGGCATGTCCAGCGGCACCAGCTCCGGCGGCGGCGCGGCCGATATGCCGGTGCTTTGGCCGGCGATATCGCTATCGATCGGCGGCTGCCGCAGTCGATGGCTTCGTACCGTGGCCTGAAACGGCGCATGCGCGTGCGCCGGTGGCGCAGCAGCGAGATGGCTTGAAGAAGCGCTCGGCCGCTTCGCCGGCAGGGCCAGCGGCTCGTCGGCGCTGCGCTGGCTGAGCCAGTGCGTGCCGGCCACACCAACCCCCAGCGCCAGCAGGCTGAGGACGACGGTGGTACGCAGGCGCAGCATGGGGTCGGTGGGCCGCTTACGGCCGTTCGAGGATCGCCGTCACGCCCATGCCGCCGGCGGTGCAGATCGAGATCAGGCCGCGACCGCTACCTTTCTGCTCGAGCAGCTTGGCGAGCGTGGCCACCACGCGCGCGCCGGTGGCGGCGAACGGATGGCCCACGGCGAGGCTGGAGCCGTGCACGTTGAGCTTGGCCGGATCGATGCTGCCCAATGGTGCGTCGAGACCGAGGCGATTCTTGCAATATTCGGCGCTTTCCCACGCGCGCAGCGTGCACAGCACCTGCGCGGCGAAGGCCTCGTGGATTTCGTAGTAATCGAAATCCTGCAGGGTCAGGCCGTGGCGCGCCAGCATGCGCGGCACGGCAACGGTCGGCGCCATCAGCAGGCCTTCGCCGTGGACGAAATCCACCGCGGAAACTTCGGCATCCAGCAGATACGCCTGAATGCTGAGGCCGCGTTTGGCCGCCCATTCGTCGCTGCCCAGCAGCACCACCGCGGCGCCGTCGGACAGGCCGGTGGAATTGGCGGCGGTCAGCGTGCCCTGGCCAGAGGTCTTGTCGAACGCCGGCTTGAGCGACGCCAGCTTCTCCATCGTCGAATCGGGGCGCAGGAAGCCGTCGCGCTTGAGCCCGCGAAACGGCACCAGCAGATCGTCGAAGAAACCCGACTCATAAGCGGCGGCCAGCTTGCGGTGGCTGTCCAGGGCCAGCTGGTCCTGCTCGACCCGGCTGATATGCCATTCTTTGGCCATCAGCTCGCAGTGATCGCCCATCGACTTGCCGGTGCGCGGCTCGGCCACGCCGGGGAAGGAGGGCTTGAGCTCAGAGAGCGAAAAGCCGCGCGTGGCGGCCCTGAGCTTGTCCATCGGCGTCTTGGCGCGGTTGATCGCCAGCAGCCGCTTGCGCAGCCGCGCGCCGTAAACGATGGGCACGTCGCTGGTGGTGTCCGAACCGCCGGCGATGCCGGCCTCGATCTGCCCGGCGGCGATCTTGTTGGCGATGATGATGGTGTTATCGAGCGAGGTGCCGCAGGCGCGCGCCGTGGTGATACCCGGCGTGGTCGGTGCCAGGCCGGAGCTCAGCAAAGCCTCGCGCGCGAGGTTCCATTCCGACGAGTGCTTGATCACCGCGCCCATCGCCACTTCGCCGAGTTCCACCCCGTGCAGGCCGAACCGTTCAACCAGGGCGCCGAGCACCTTCACCGACATGCCGAAGTTGCCGACGTCGGCGTAGGCGGTGTTGTTGCGGCAGAACGGGATGCGCACACCACCGATCACCCCAACGCGCTTTTGCGTTTTTTCCATGGTCAGAACAGTCCGGAACTCAAGTCCTCCAAGGCTAACCCGCGATGCCGTGCGGCGAAAGCCCAAAACGCTGAATGGTACGATTCGCCTCTTGTTCGTACGTTTTGGAGCTGCTTTCGTGGAAGCGCAAACGCTGCTCGCCCTGCCGGTGGTACTGGCACTGGAACTGGCCGAAGGCCAGCCGGCCCCGCGCCTGACCCTGAGCCGCGACGAAGCGGCCGAGCTGGCGCAGTTCGTCGCGGTCGATCTGCACGCGCTGGTGCCGCAAGTGAACCAGGCGCGTCTGGCGCTGGCCGGCGCCCTGTTCGATCAGGTCGAACTGCTGCGGCCGGGCTTTCCGGTATGGGCGACGCTGGACGAACTGGCCCGACGCGTGCCGCGTGGGCACATCGAAAACGTGGTCGCCTTCGGCAGCCACGACGGCCACATGCCGGCGCAGCCGCTGGAGCCATCGCTGCCCTTCGCCGACGGCCCGATGCGCCTGCTGCCGCTGAGCCTGCTGGCGCCCGAGGCGCTCGCCGGCGAGCTGTCCGAGCAGCTGGAAGTGCAGCTGGTCGGCCGCGGCGAAGCCGGACCGCTGACCGCCGACTGGCTGATGCGCACGCTGGGCATCCAGCTGGAGCACGTGCGCTATCTCAGCCGCAACGATCTCTTGGCGCTGACCTGCGTGCAGTACGAGCACGTCAATCTGGCCGCGCTGTGGTCCCTGCTGGAGGCCGCGCTGCTGACGCCGTATCGCGAGGAATCCGCGGTGACCGCGCGCGGCCTCGCGCTGCGCTACGCCGAGGGCAAGGTATTCGCGCAGTCACCGGCGCAGTGGCTGATCCAGCAATCGCCTAAGGACGGCGACGACCACGCCGCGCGCCGCCATGCGCTGGCCGGCATCGTGTTTGAGTTGCGCCAATATGCCGCGCTGCTCGACGCCCATCAGCTCCCGCTTCGACTGCGTTCAAGCGCGGGCCATGGCGACGAAGCAGGCGCCGGCTATCTGCTCGAAACGCTGGCGACGGCGGACGATACCAGCGAGCCGCCGACGCTGTTCGCGCACGAGGCGCCCGGCCTGGGCGTGGTCGCGATCACCGTGGCCCAGCGCGGCGTGGGCGGCCGAGCCCGCGCGCTGGCGCACGCCTATCCGCTGCAGCCGCAGGCGCTGAACCCGCTGCTGACCCTGCTGGCCGAACGCTACGGGACGGCAGCCGAACTGACGCGTGGGCCGATCACGTTCGATCGGCAGGGCAGCCTGAGCGCGCCGGCCGCTACGCTGCACTAGGGTTAGACGCGCGACGGGCGAGCACTGGGAAACGGCGGCAGGCCGGCGCATGATGGTCGCCACACGGGGACGGAACGACCATGCAGCCGAACGAGCCTGCCGCGGAGCCGCCATCACTTGAGGTCCAGGCGCAGGCGTGGTCCGCGCGGATCCTGCGTGGCGCACCGGCGCTGCTGTCCTACATCGATACGTCGCAACGCTTTCTCTACGCCAACGAAACCCATCGCACCTGGCTGGGCGTCGACCCCGAACAGCTGATCGGTCGAACCCTGATCGAGGTCGGCGGCCGGCGCAATTATCTGAACATGGCCGCCGCCCTGGAACGCGCGCTGGCCGGACATACGACCAGCTACGAGGGCGAGGCGTTCGGCGGCAATCAGGTTCGCTACATGCACGGCAATTTTCAGCCGGACTTCAATGAAAGCGGCGCCGTGCGCGGCGTGTTCACCGCCTTCGTCGACATCACCGAGCGGCGCACGCTGGAACTCAAGCTGCAGGAAAGCGAGCAGCGCTTTTTCGGCGCGTTTCAGCACGCGGCGATCGGCATGGCGCTGGTGCATCCGGACGGCCGCTTCCTGCGCGTCAATACCGCGGTGTGCCAGATGCTGGGCTACCGCGAGGACGAGCTGCTGGCGCTGGACATCACCGCCATCACCCACCCGGACGATCTGGACGCCGACATGGAGCTGCTCGGGCAGCTGCTGTCCGGACAGCGGGACTCGTATCAGCTGGAGAAGCGCAACTTCCATAAGGACGGCCACGCGGTGCACCTGCAGCTGAGCGTGTCGGTAGTGCGCGACGAGCATCAGCAGCCGCTCTATTTCGTCTCGCAGGCGCAGGACGTCAGCCAGCGCAAGGCGTTCGAGGAAGCGCTGCATCGCGAGCGCGAGCTGGCCGAGGTCACGCTGCGCTCGATCGGCGACGCGGTCATCACCACCGATACTGCCTTGCGCGTGACCTCGCTCAACCCGATCGCCGAAGCGATGACCGGCTGGACCAGCGCCGAAGCGCAGGGCCGCTCGATCGAGGACATTTTCCAGCTGTTCGACGCGCAAACCGGCCACGCCGTGGCCAATCCGCTGCGCGCCGCCATCGAGCAGAACATCATCGCCGATCTGGTCGGCAAGACCCTGCTGCGGCACAGGCACGGCTTCGACACGCCGGTGGAGGATTCGTCCGCGCCGATCCACGACCACGCCGATAACGTGATCGGCGGCGTGCTGGTCTTCCACGACGTGAGCGAGAACCGTGCGCTGGCGCTGAAGATGATTCACCTGACCCAGCACGACACGCTCACCGGCCTGCCCAATCGCAGCCAGCTGCATGCGCATATCGGGCAGGCGCTGGGCACGGCGGGGCGGCGCCAGCAGCGCGCGGCGGTGCTGTATCTGGACATCGATCACTTCAAGCAGGTCAACGAACTGTACGGCCACGCCGGCGGCGATCGTGCGCTGCGCGCGCTCGCCGCGCAGCTGCGCAAGGGCCTGCCACACGGCGAGCTGATCAGCCGCTTCGGCGATGACGAATTCGTGGTGCTGCTGCCGCATCTGGACAGCGTGGGCGAGGTGGCCAGCCGCTGCCAGATCCTGATTGCCTACTGTCAGGAAACCCGCGTGCCGGACATCCCCGAGCTGGCGCTGCGCGTCAGCGTGGGCATCAGCCTCTTTCCCGACGATGCCGTCGAAGCCGAAACACTTGTGCAGCAGGCGGAAACCGCGATGTACGCAGCCAAGGCACTGGGCCAGCACGGCTATCGTTTTTTCACCGCGTCGATGAGCGAGCGCACCCAGGCCCGGCGCAAGATCGAAACCGCGCTGCGCCGCGCGCTGACCCGACAGGAGCTGGCGCTGCACTACCAGCCCAAGGTCGACGCCCAGAGCGGACGCATTGTCGGTGCCGAGGCGCTGCTGCGGCTGCTGGTCGACGACCGGCCGGTGTACGCGCCGGACCAGTTCATTCCGGTCGCCGAGGACACCGGCCTGATCATGCCGATCGGCGCCTGGGTGCTGCGCGAAGCCTGCCAGCAAGCCAAACGCTGGCGGGACATCGGCATCGATCTGCCGGTGTCGGTCAACGTCTCGCCGCTGCAGTTCCAGCACGCCGATTTCTACGCGTGGCTCGATGCCGTGCTGGACGAGAGCGGGCTGGAGCCGGGCCTGCTCGAGCTCGAGCTGACCGAGCGCATGGTGATGTCCGGCGGCGACGCCACCACCGAACTTCTGCAGCGGATCAGGCGGCGCGGCGTGCGCCTGTCGCTCGACGATTTCGGCACCGGCTATTGCAGCCTGTCCTATCTGAGGCATTTCCCGATCGACGCGCTGAAGATCGATCGCACTTTCGTACGCGACATCACCACCGATGCCGATACCGCGACCATCACGCAGGCGATCATCGCGATGGCGCGCAGCCTGCACAAGGACGTGATCGCCGAAGGCGTGGAGACCCCGGAACAGGGCGAGCTGCTGCGCCGCGCGGGCTGCTCGCAGCTGCAGGGCTTTCTGTACGGCGTGCCGATGCCGGCATCGGCGCTGGAGGCGCTGCTGGTCTAGCTGTTCTCGGCGCTCGCCAAGGCGCTTTCGTACATGAAGTAATGACAGCGCTGCATGCCAAGCCCCGCATAGGTTGCCTGCGCGTTGGCATTCTCGGTTTCCACATACAGCCGCAGACCGACCGCGCCAGCCGCCACCGCACGTTCCTCCACCGCGGCGTACAGCGCGCGGAATACGCCGCTTCGCCGCGCCTCGGGCATCACGTATACGCTTTGGATCCACCAGAAGTCGCCGCAGCGCCAGTCGCTCCATTCGTACGTCACCATCAGGCTGCCGACCGCCACGCCATCGCGTTCGGCGACCAGATAGAAACCGCGCTGCGGCCGTTCGAAGATGCCGGCGATGCCGCGCTCGAGAACGGCGGGGTCGAGCCGCTTGTTTTCGGTCTCCCAGGCCATCGCCGCGTTCCAGGCAAGCAGCAGCGACGTATCGTCGGGTGTAGCAGCACGAATCAGCGGCGAGGACACGAGGCGAAACTCCAACAGGGCATCAGTTGGACTATCGTAGCGTGCGTGATCTTCACGCGGTGACGCGTACCTTCCCGGGCGAGTGCCGGGGATGCTTCGTCAGTCATCACCCGCCACTTGGTGGTGAGGGCGCATAGAGGCATACAGCCGGCTGTGTCACCCTGAACCCCGGAAGGAAAGCTGGAATTGGACATCGGCCGCACACTCGATTTGCTCAAACTGCGCCGTCTGCGCGCGTTCCGTCGTAAACGTGCGGCTGCCCGCACCAGGCCCGAGCAGGAGCCCGCACTGCGCTCGGAGCTGTTCAGTGCCGACCAGATGGAACGGCACGGGCACGTGCTCGCCAGCCAGCATCGGCTGAGCCCTGACGAAACCAGCAACCTGCTGCTGGCCCGCCTGGACGACAACGAGGCGGTGCTCGCGCATACCTGCGAACGCCTCACCGCGGCCACCCGCCATCGGCGGCGCATCACGCCGGCCGGCGAGTGGCTGCTCGACAATTTCTACCTGATCGAAGAACAGATCCGCATCGCCCGCCGGCATCTGCCCAAGGGCTACAGCAAGGAGCTGCCGCGGCTGGAAAGCGGCCCGTCGGCCGAGCTGCCGCGCGTGTACGACATCGCGCTGGAAATCATTTCGCACGGCGATGGCCGCGTCGATACCACCAGCCTGTCGCGCTTCGTCAACGCCTACCAAACCGTAACGCCGCTCAAGCTCGGCGAGCTGTGGGCGATTCCGATCATGCTGCGGCTGGCGCTGATCGAAAACCTGCGCCGCGTCGCCGCGCGCGTGATCGCCGACTGGCAATACCGCGGCAAGGCCGCGCGCTGGGCCGACAACCTCACCGCCACCGCCGAGAGCGACCCGAAAAGCGTGGTGCTGGTGGTCGCCGACATGGCGCGCTCCAAGCCGCCGATGACTGGACCATTCGTCGCCGAAATGGCGCGCCGGCTGCAGGGTCAAAGCCCCGCGCTGGCGCTGCCGCTGAGCTGGATCGAGCAGCGCCTATCCGAATCGGGCCAGACCATCGAGCACCTGGTCCAGCTCGAAGCGCAGCAGCAGGCGGCCGATCAGGTGTCGATCGGCAACAGCATCGGCAGCCTGCGCGCACTGTCGGCGATCGACTGGCGCGACTTCGTCGAACACACCAGCATCGTCGACCAGTTCCTGCGTCAGGACCCGGCCGGGGTCTATACCTCGATGGATTTCACCACGCGCGACGACTACCGCCACGTGATCGAATCGATCGCGCGCAAGCATAAGCTGAACGAGCCGGACGTGGCCGAGGCCGCGCTGGCGCTCAGCCGTGAAGGCGCTGGCGCGGACGGTCGCGCGGTGGCCCGACACGTCGGCTTCTATCTGATCGACAAGGGCCGCCGCACGCTGGAGCAGCGGCTCGGTGTGACGCCGACGGTCGGCGAAACGTTGCGGCGCTTGCTCGACCGCGCGCCGCTGCCGATCTATCTGGGCCTGCTCGCACTGCTGACGTTTGCGCTGGCGCGCGCGCTGGTGGTGTCGGCCTCACACAACGACCTGCCGACGTGGGGCCTGATCGCCATCGCGATTCCGTCGGTCATCCTGGCCAGCCAGCTGGCGATGAGCCTGCTCAACTGGATCGCCACGCTGACGATCGCGCCGCGGCAGCTGCCGCGCATGGACTACTCGGCCGGCATCCCCGAAAGCGCGCGCACCATGGTGGTAGTGCCGAGCCTATTCGGCAGCGCGCAGGACATCGAGGAGCTGGTCGAAGCGCTGGAAGTGCGCTTCCTCGGTAACCGCGATCCGCAGCTGCATTTCGCCCTGCTCACCGACTTTCCCGACGCCGCCAGCGAGACTCTGCCCGGCGATGACGCGCTGCTGCGGCTGGCCCGGCGCCGCGTCGAGGCGCTCAACGACAAATACGCCACGGCCGAGATGGACCGGTTTTTCCTGTTTCATCGCCCGCGCAAGTGGAATGCCGCCGAGCAGAGCTGGATGGGACGCGAGCGCAAGCGCGGCAAACTGGGCGATCTCAACGCGCTGCTTCGCGGCGGCGCGCGCGATCGCTACCTGCTGATCGTCGGCGACATCGACACGCTGCCGCCCGTGCAGTACATCATCACGCTGGATACCGATACCCAGCTGCCGCGCGAGTCGGCGCACGAGTTCGTCGGCGCAATCGATCATCCGCTCAACCGCGCGGTGTACGACCCCGCGCTGCGCCGGGTGGTGTCCGGTTACGGCGTACTGCAACCGCGCGTAGGTATCAGCCTGCCCAGCACGGCGCGTTCGCGCTATGCGCAGCTCTATGCCAGCGATGCGGGTATCGATCCGTATACGCAGATGGTCTCGGACGTCTATCAGGACGTGTTCCACGAAGGCTCGTTTATCGGCAAGGGCATTTACGCCATCGATGCGTTCGAGCTCAGCCTTGAAGGCCGCTTCCCCGATAACGCCATCCTAAGCCACGATCTGGTCGAGGGCTGCCACGCGCGCTCGGGCCTGCTCAGCGACGTGCAGCTGTACGAGGAATACCCGGCGCGCTACAGCGCCGACGTCAAGCGCCGGCATCGCTGGATTCGCGGCGACTGGCAGCTGCTGCCGTGGCTGCTGCCGTGGGCGCCGACCGCGCACGACGGCTGGCGCAAAAATGCGCTGACCGCGCTGTCGCGCTGGAAGATTCTCGACAACCTGCGCCGCAGCCTGGTGCCCGTGTCGCTGTTGGCCCTGCTGCTGACCGGCTGGCTGCTGCTGTCGCCGGCGTTCTCCTGGATGCTCGCCGTACTGGCGATGGTGCTGATTCCGCCAGTGCTGTCAGCGATGCTCGATCTGGTGCAGAAGCAGGCCGAAGTGCAGATGGATCAGCACCTGCGCGCGGCCATGCATTCAAGCGGCCAGCACCTGGCGCGCATGGCGCTCGGGTTGGCGTGGCTGCCGCACGAAGTGCTGTACAGCCTCGATGCGATCGTACGCACGCTGTGGCGCATGCTGATCAGTCGGCGCTTGCTGCTGCAGTGGCAAACCTCCAGCGATGTCGAAAAGCGCAGCAGCAACGCGCCCGGTGCGCTGTGGCGATTGATGTGGATCGGTCCTGCACTGGCCGTGATCCTGGCGGCCCTGCTGGCGTGGCACCGCCCGATGGCGCTGATCGTGGCAGCGCCGCTGCTCGTACTCTGGCTGCTGTCGCCGTCGATCGCCTGGTGGATCAGCAAACCGAATCTGCCGCCCGCGTTTTCACCCACCGCCACGCAGATGCAGTTTCTGCGCATGCTGGCGCGCAAGACCTGGGCCTTTTTCGATGCGCATGTCGGGCCAGCCGATCACTGGCTGCCGCCGGACAATGTGCAGATCCAGCCGGCCCCGGCCGTCGCGCACCGCACCTCGCCGACGAATATCGGCCTGGCCCTGCTGGCCAATCTGGCCGCCTACGATTTCGGCTTTCTGAGTGCCGGGCGCCTGCTCGACCGTACAGTGCAGACCCTGGCGACGATGCGCCTGCTGCCGCGCCATCGCGGGCATTTCTACAACTGGTACGACACGCTGACGCTGCAGCCGCTGGCGCCGCTGTACATCTCGGCCGTGGACAGCGGCAATCTCGCCGGGCATCTGCTGACGCTGCGTCCGGGGCTGCTGGCGCTGGCCGATGAGCCAGTATTCCAGCCGCGCGCGCTGCAAGGTCTGCTTGATACGCTCGCCGTGCTGCAGCGTTCGCTGCCCGGGGCCAGCGCTAGTTCGCTGAGCCCGCTGCAGCAGCCGCTGGAGGCCGCCGTAGCATCGCCTCCGGCAACCACAGGAGCGGCCGTCGCGCTGCTGCAGAGCATGCTCCACCAGGCTCACGCGCTGGCGCGTTCGCAGCCGGTTGAGCCTGGCAGCGACGCCGGGTTCTGGCTCGCCGCCCTGCTGCAGCAGTGCGGCGACCTGCTCGATGAAACGCGCCACTTCCACCTCGATCCGCCGCCCGACGACGACGCCAACTTCAAGGGCGTGCCCACGCTGCGCCAGCTGTCGCGCATCGAGCCGCTGATCTGGCCCGACGAGGCCGACGCGGAGGCCCGGCGCGAACGCGCGCGCGAACGCATCGCCACGCTCGAACAGGTGGCGCTGGAGGCCGGCGAACTGGCGCTGATGGATTATCGGTTCCTGTACGACAGCGCGCGCGACCTGCTGGCGATCGGCTACAACGTCGACGAGCGCCGCCTCGACGCCGGCTTCTACGATCTGCTCGCCTCCGAAGCGCGCCTGGCCAGCTTCGTCGCCATCGCGCAGGGCCAGCTGCCGCAGGACAACTGGTTCTCGCTGGGCCGCCTGCTGACCACCAGCGGGGGCCAGCCGGTGCTGCTGTCGTGGACCGGCTCGATGTTCGAATACCTGATGCCGATGCTGGTAATGCCCAGCTACGAAGGCACCCTGCTGGATCAAACCTGCCGCGCCGCCGTCGCGCGCCAGATCGAATACGGCACTCAGCTCAACATTCCCTGGGGCGTTTCCGAATCGGGCTACAACACGCTCGATGCCCATTTCACCTATCAGTACCGCGCCTTCGGCGTGCCCGGCCTGGGCCTGAAGCGTGGGCTCGGCGACGACGTGGTGATCGCGCCGTATGCCACCGTGATGGCGATGATGGTCGCGCCCACGGCCTCTACCCGCAACATGCAGCGCCTGGTCGATGCGGGCGCGGAAGGGCGGCTGGGTTTTTACGAAGCGATCGACTACACGCCCGCGCGTTTGCCGCTGGGCCAGTCCTCGGCGCTGGTGCAGTCGTACATGGTCCACCACCAGGGCATGAGCCTGCTGGCGCTGGACTATGCGCTGCTGGACAAGCCGATGCAGCGACGTTTCGAATCCGATCCGCAGTTCCAGGCCACCAGCCTGCTGCTGCAGGAGCGCGTGCCGAAGACCGCCGCGGAATATCTGCACGCCTCGGGCTTCCCCGAAATGGACGGCCAGTCGCGCGCCGCCGAAGCGCGCCTGCGCGTGTTCACCGAGCCCGATCGGGCGCGCCCCGCCGTGCAGCTGCTGTCCAACGGCCGCTATCACGTGATGGTCAGCAGCGCCGGCGGCGGCTACAGCCGCTGCCGCGATATGGCGCTGACGCGCTGGCGCGAGGACATCACCAGCGACAACTGGGGCATGTTCTGCTACCTGCGCGACGTGGCCAGCGGCGCCTACTGGTCGACCGCGCACCAGCCGACGCTGAAGAAAACCGAGCTGTTCGAGGCGATCTTCTCCGACGCCCGCGCCGAGTTCCGCGTGCGCGAGCGCGAGTTCGACGCGCATACCGAAATCGTGGTGTCGCCGGAAGACGATATTGAACTGCGCCGCACCCGCATCACCAACCGCAGCCGCACGCGCCGCACGATCGAGCTGACCAGCTTTGCCGAAGTAGTGCTGGCGCCGCCGATCGCCGACGCGATGCACCCGGCTTTCAGCAAGCTGTTCGTGCAGACCGAGCTGATGCCCGAGCTGCAGGCGATCGTCTGCACCCGCCGCCCGCGCGCGCACGACGAAGCCGTGCCGTGGATGTGCCACCTGCTGGCCGTACACAACGGGCACATCGACGAAATCTCCTACGAGACCGACCGCGCCCGCTTTATCGGCCGCGGCCGCAGCGCCGCCGCCCCGCTGGCGATGGGCACGGCAGCTGACCCGCATCCGAAGCTCTCCAACAGCGAGGGCTCGGTGCTCGATCCGATCGTATCGATCCGCTGCCGCATCACGCTGGAGCCGGAGCAATCGGTCACGGTGGATTTCGTCACCGGCATGGGCGACACCCGCGACGCCTGCGTGCAGCTGATCGGCAAGTACCGCGACCGCCATCTGGCCGACCGCGTGTTCGACCTGGCCTGGACGCACAGCCAGGTGCTGCTGCGCCAGCTCAACGCCTCGCTGGCCGATGCGCAGCTGTACGAGCACATGGCCACCTCGATCATCTATCCCAGCTCCAATATGCGCGCCGAACCGGGCATGATCGCGGCCAACCGCCGCGGCCAGTCGGGCCTGTGGGGACAGTCGATTTCCGGCGATCTGCCAATCGTGCTGCTGCAGATCGCCGACCCGGCGCGGATCGAGCTGGTCCGTCAGCTTGTGCAGGCGCACGCCTACTGGCGTCTGAAGGGTCTGGCGGTGGATCTGGTGATCTGGAACGAGGATCGCGCCGGCTACCGGCAGGAGCTGCAGGACCAGATCATGGGCCTGATCGCCTCGGGCAGCGAAGCGAGCCTGCTCGATCGTCCCGGCGGCATCTTCGTGCGCCCGGCGCAGCAGCTGTCCAGCGAGGACCGCATTCTGGTCCAGGCCAGCGCGCGCATTATCCTCGCCGACACCCGCGGCACGCTGGCCGAGCAGGTCAGCCGGCGCTGGGTGGAAACGCACATGCCGCGCTTCGAACCGAGCAAGCCGCGGCACAGCGCGCCGGCCATCGTGCCGGCGCTGCTGGCGCCGCCGTTAGAGAACCCGCGCGGCCTGCAGCTGAGCAACCCGTACGGCGGCTTCAGCGCCGACGGGCGCGAGTACGTGATCGTGCTGGGCCCGAACGACGCCACGCCGGCACCGTGGGCGAACGTGCTGGCCAACCCGCATTTCGGCACGGTGATTTCCGAGAGCGGCGGCGCCTACACCTGGGCCGAGAACGCGCACGAGTTCCGCCTGTCACCCTGGCACAACGACCCGGTCGGCGACACCAGCGGCGAGGCGATCTATCTGCGCGACGAGGAAACCGGCCAGGTCTGGTCGCCGACGCCGCTGCCCGCGCGCGGCACCGGCGAATACGTGACCCGTCACGGCTTCGGCTACAGCGTGTTCGAACACACCGAAGACGGCATTTACTCCGAGCTGTGGGTCTACGTGGCGCTGGATGCGTCGGTGAAGTTCTCGCTGCTGAAGCTGCGCAATGATTCCGGCCGCGCGCGCAAGATCAGCGCCACCGGCTACGTCGAGTGGATGCTGGGCGACCTGCGCGAAAAGACCGCCATGCACGTGGTCACCGAATCGGACCCGGCCAGCGGCGCGCTGTTCGCCCGCAATGCGTACAACACCGAGTTCCCCGGCCGCGTGGCGTTCTTCGACGTCGACGATCCGAGCCGCTCGATCGGCGGCGACCGCAGCGAGTTCCTCGGCCGCAACGGCAGCACCCGCGCGCCGGCCGCGCTTGGCCGCACGCATCTGTCCGGTCGCCTCGGCGCCGGCCTCGATCCCTGCGGCGCGCTGCAGATGACGATCGAACTGGGCGAGGGCGAAAAGCGCGACATGGTGTTCCGACTGGGCCTGGGCCGCGATACCGCCGACGCGAGCGCGCTGGTGCAGCGCTTCCGCGGCGCCGTGGCCGCGAGCGAAGCCCTGAACAAGGTGCGCGGCCACTGGCAGCGCACGCTCGGCGCGGTGCAGGTGAAAACGCCCGATCCCGCGGTCGACGTGCTGGCCAACGGCTGGCTGCTGTACCAGACCATTGCCTGCCGGTTCTGGGCCCGCAGCGGCTATTACCAGTCCGGCGGCGCGTTCGGTTTCCGCGACCAGCTGCAGGATTCCATGGCGATGATTCACGCCGCGCCGGACAGCGCGCGGCGGCAGATCCTGCTGTGCGCCGCGCACCAGTTCCCCGATGGCGATGTGCAGCACTGGTGGCATCCGCCGCTGGACCGCGGCGTACGCACGGCCTGCTCCGACGATTATCTGTGGCTGCCGCTGGCCACCGCGCGCTATGTGCTGGCCACCGACGATCGACAGGTGCTCGATGAAACCGTCGGCTACATCGAGGGCCGGCCGCTGCATCCGGGCGAGGAGTCGTACTACGACCTGCCGCAGCACTCCAGCCTGCGCGAAACGCTTTACCGCCACTGCGTGCGGGCGATCGAACATAGTCTGGTGCGCGGCGTGCACGGCCTGCCGCTGATCGGCTGCGGCGACTGGAACGACGGCATGAACCGGGTCGGCGAAGCCGGCCGCGGCGAAAGCATCTGGCTGGGCTGGTTCTCGTGCGAGGTGATGAACCGCTTCGCCGACGTCGCGCGCCTTCACGACGACGAAGCGTTCGCCCTGCGCTGCGAGAGCGAAGTGGCCAAGCTGAAGATCGCGCTGGAGCAGAACGGCTGGGACGGACAGTGGTATCGGCGCGCCTACTACGACGACGGCACCCCGCTGGGCTCGGCGCCGAACGATGAGTGCCGCATCGACTCGATCGCGCAGAGCTGGTCGGTGATCTCCGGCGTCGCCGATCCGGCGCGCCAGCAGCAGGCGATGAATTCGCTCGATCAGCATCTGGTCAAGCGCGAGGCCCGGCTGGTGCAGCTGCTCGATCCCCCGTTCGACAAATCGCCGCTCGACCCGGGTTACATCAAGGGCTATGTGCCGGGCGTGCGCGAGAACGGCGGTCAGTACACGCATGCGGCGATCTGGGCGACGATGGCGTTTGCCGAACTGGGCGACAGCGCTCGCGCGTGGGAACTGCTGCGCATGATCAACCCGCTCAGCCACACGCGTGACGCCGCCGAGATCGACGTCTACAAAGTCGAGCCTTACGTAGTCAGCGCGGACGTCTACGCGGTGCAGCCACACGTCGGCCGCGGCGGCTGGAGCTGGTACACCGGTTCGGCCGGCTGGATGTATCGGCTGGTGGTCGAATCCCTGCTCGGCCTGCACATGGACGCCGGCCATCTGACTTTTGCGCCAGTGCTGCCCGGCGACTGGGAAGGTTTTTCGATGCGCTATCGCTATCGCCAGACCTGGTATCAGATCGAGGTGACGCAAGTTGCTGCGGATGCGCCGCGCGTACTGCGACTGGATGGCGAGCGGGTCACCGACGGCCGCGTGCTGCTGACCAACGACGGGCAGGAGCATCGCGTCCAGCTGCAGCATCCGCGCTCGGCGTAAATGCCTGTCGAAACCCTAGGCTTGTCGAAACCCTTGGCTTCTTGGAATCGTCGCGGCGCAGACCACAGGAAGCTGCGATGCGGCGACCGTGGTCGCGCCTATGAGAATCTTAGCGAAGACTTCACTCCCGGACGCGCAAACTACGCTGTGCAGCCGTCGCGTTGGCCGGCAACGGTCGACGCGACGGAACGTTTTCCGCGGTGTCGTCGTAACGCGCGCCCGTACCCTTGAAGCCACATGGAGAGAGTTACCTTTATGCCGACACCTCGTTCGGATGCACTGGTCTTTTTCGGCGCCACGGGCGACCTGGCTTACAAGAAAATCTTTCCCGCGCTGCAGGCGATGATCGTCAACGATGGGTTGGACCTTCCGATTATCGGCGTCGCCCACTCCGACTGGGACATCAAAAAGCTCAGGGCGCGCGCGCGCGACAGCCTGACCAAGGCGGCGAAGGATCAGGGCGTCAAGTTCGACAAGGACGCGTTCGAGAAACTGTCGGAAAAGTTGCAGTACGTCGACGGCGACTACAACGATCCAGCCACCTTCGACGCGATCAAGAAAGCGCTCGGCAAGGCCAAGCGGCCGCTGCATTACCTGGCCATTCCGCCGAGCCTGTTCGGCGTGGTGGCGCAGGGCCTGCAGAATGTGGGCTGCGCCGAAAATGCCCGCGTGGTAGTGGAGAAACCGTTCGGCCGCGATCTGGCCTCAGCCAGGGCGCTCAATGCCACGCTGCACGAAGTGTTTCCCGAGCAGTCGATTTTTCGCATCGACCATTACCTCGGCAAGGAGCCGGTGCAGAACTTGCTCTATTTCCGCTTCGCCAACACCGTGTTCGAGCCGGTCTGGAACCGCAACTACGTCGAAAGCGTGCAGATCACCATGGCCGAGGATTTCGGCGTGCAGGGTCGCGGCGCGTTCTACGACGACATCGGCGCGATCCGCGACGTGCTGCAGAACCATCTGCTGCAGGTGATCGCCATGCTGGCTATGGATGCGCCGGTCGGCAGCGATCCGGAGTCCCTGCGCGCCGAGAAGTTGCGCATCTTCCGCGCCATGAAGCCGGTTGATCCGAAGGACGTGGTGCGCGGCCAGTACAAGGGCTACCGCGAGGTCGAGGGCGTCAAGCCCGATTCCAATGTCGAAACTTTCGTGGCGTTGCGCCTGCATATCGACAACTGGCGCTGGAACGGCGTGCCGTTCTACATCCGCGCCGGCAAGAACCTGCCGATCACCGCGACCGAGGTGATCGTCGACATGAAGACGCCGCCGCTGTCGCTGTTCGACGAAATCAGCCAGAAAGAGTCCAACTACTTCCGCTTCCGCTTCAATCCCGAGGTGATCATCGCCGAGGGCGCGCGGGTCAAGAAACCCGGCGAGAAAATGCGCGGCGAGCCGGTCGAGCTGGTGGCACGCCATCACCCGGAGCCGGAAAAAACCCCGTACGAGCGGCTACTCGGCGACGCGATCCGCGGCGACAACGCGCTGTTCACCAGCGATGAAAGCGTCGAGGCGGCGTGGGCCGTGGTCGATCAGGTGCTGACCCACGAAAAGCCGGTGGCGACCTACAAACCCGGCAGCTGGGGCCCGGCCGAGGCGTCGAAAATCGTCGATGGCGACGAAGGCTGGCACGACCCGGCGAAGGAGGAAACGTCTCCATGCTGAGCGCGGTTTCCCGCAGCGAACCGGCAGAGGTCTTCATCCTGGTCGATGTCGACAACACCCTGTTCGACAACGACCGTTTCGCCGTCGAGCTGTCCGCCCACCTGGAAACATCGTTCAACGCGGCCGAGCGCGAGCGCTACTGGTCGCTGCACAAGAAGCGCTGGGCCGAGACCGGCATATCGGATTATCTCGGCACCATGCAGGAGTTCCGCGTCGGGTTGCAGAACGATCCCGCGCTGCTGCAGATGTCGCCGTTCCTGCTCGATTTTCCCTTCGCTGATCTGCTCTATCCGCACGCGCTGGAAGTTGTGGCGCACCTGCGCACGCTGGCGCCCGCCTCGGCGCTGTCCGACGGCGACATGGTGTTTCAGCCGCGCAAGGTTACGCACTCCGGCGTGTTCGACGCCTTCGACGGCAATGTGCTGATCTACGAGCACAAGCAGCACGAGCTGGATCTGATGCAGCAGCGCTATCCGGCCCGGCATTACGTGATGATCGACGACAAGCCGAACATCCTCGCCGATATGAAAAAAGAGCTCGGCGAGCGGCTGACCACCGTGTTCGTGCGCCAGGGCCAGTACGCGGCCAACGCCACGCCCGAGCTGCGCAACGCGCCCGATATCAAGATCGACCGCATCGGCGACCTGCTCGGCGTCGCACTGGACGACCTGCTGCTCACGTCATCCGCGCGTCACGGCGCCGTGCATTAGTCACTAGCGTCCGCCCATTTCGTCCCCATCTTCAAAAACACGACATATACGCAGCACTTCCATCTTCCATACGTAGTCAGGAGCCACCATGAAAGCGACCCAGCAACTGCATGATCTCGGCCAGAGCCTCTGGCTCGACAACATCACCCGTACCCTGCTCGACGACGGCACGCTGGCGCGCTACATCGCCGAGGACTCGGTCACCGGCCTCACCTCCAACCCCAGCATCTTCGATGCGGCGATAGGCGGCGGCGACGCCTACGATGCCGGCATCCGCGAAAAGGCCAAGGGCGGCCTGTCCGGCGAAAAGCTGTTCAACGAGCTGGCGCTGGAAGATCTGCGCCGCGCCGCCGACCTGTTTGCACCGATCTTCAAGTCGACCCACAAGGTGGACGGCTGGGTCTCGATGGAAGTCTCGCCGCTGCTGTCCGCCGATACCGAAGGCACCATCGCCGCGGCCAAGGAAATCCACTCGCAAGCGCAGCGTGAGAATTTGTTTGTAAAAATCCCCGGTACTCCCGAAGGTATTCCGGCGATCGAGGAAGCGATCTTCCTGGGCATTCCGATCAATGTGACCCTGCTGTTTTCGCGCGAGCATTACCTGGCCTCGGCCGAGGCGTACATGCGCGGTCTTGAGCGTCGTCATGAGGCCGGCCAGCATCTGGACGTCTGTTCGGTGGCGTCGGTGTTCGTCAGCCGCTGGGATGTCGCCAGCAACAAGCAGCTGCCCGAGGAGCTGCACAACAAGCTCGGCATCGCCGTGTGCCAGCAGACCTACTGCGCCTATCGCGAGCTGTTGGAATCGCCGCGCTGGAAAAAGCTCGCCGCCGCCGGCGCCAAGCCGCAGCGCCTGCTGCTGGCCAGCACCGGCACCAAGGATCCGGGCGCCTCCGACACGCTGTACGTCAGCGCGCTGGCCGCGCCGGACACCATCGATACGATGCCGGAAAAGACTCTGCTCGCCTTCGCCGAACACGGCCAGCTGCACGGCGTGATGCCGACCGACGGCAAGGAAGCGGAAGAGACGCTGGCGAAGATCACCAAAGCCGGCGTCGATATCGATGCGCTGGCGACCCAGCTGCAGACCGAAGGCGCGGCCTCGTTCGTCAAATCGTGGAACGAGCTGCTCAAGCGTATCGTCGAGAAGACCGGCAAGCTCGAGGACGACTCGAAAGGATCGACCCAGAAATGAGCTCACCTCTGGTTTCCCGGCCGCAGTGGCAGGCGCTGCAGAAGCACTTTGCGCAGATCGGCCAAAAACATCTGCGCGACCTGTTCGCCGCCGACGCCGAACGCGGCACCACGCTGACCGCCGAAGCGGTTGGCCTGTACCTCGACTACTCCAAGCAGCGCGTCACCGCCGACACCCTGCGCCTGCTGCGCGAACTGGCCGAAGCGTGCGATCTGCCCAAGCGCATCGAGGCGATGTTTCGCGGCGACAAGATCAACATCACCGAGAAGCGCGCGGTCGAGCACGTTGCGCTGCGCGCGCCGGCGGGTGAAAAGATCCTGGTCGACGGCAAGGACGTCGTGCCGGACGTGCATGCCGTGCTCGACCGCATGACCGCCTTCGCCGAAAAAGTGCGCAGCGGCGCGTGGCTGGGCCACAGCGGCAAGCGCATTCGCAACGTCATCAGCATCGGCATTGGCGGCTCGGATCTCGGACCCGTGATGGCTTATGAAGCGCTGCGCGACTACAGCCAGCGCGACATCAGCTTCCGCTTCGTCTCCAACGTCGACGGCACCGATTTCGCCGAAGCCACGCGGGATCTGGACGCCGCCGAAACGCTGTTCATCGTCTGCTCGAAAACCTTCACCACGCTGGAAACGCTGACCAACGCCCACGCCGCGCGCGCCTGGGCGCTTAAGGCGCTGGACGTCAGCGGCGATGACGAGGGCAAGGCGGTCGCCAAGCATTTCGTCGCCGTGTCGACCAACGCCGAGGAAGTCACCAAGTTCGGTATCGACACCGCCAACATGTTCGGCTTCTGGGACTGGGTCGGCGGGCGCTACTCGATGGATTCGGCGATCGGCCTGTCGACCATGATCGCGATTGGCCCGGATCATTTCCGCGAGATGCTGGCCGGCTTTCACGCGATGGACGAGCATTTCCGGCATGCGCCGCTCGAGAAAAACCTGCCCGCGCTGATGGGCCTGCTGGCGATCTGGAACAACAACTTCCTCGATGCCGCGACCGTGGCGGTGCTGCCGTACGAGCAGTATCTCAAGCGCTTTCCGGCCTACCTGCAGCAGCTGACGATGGAGAGCAACGGCAAGCACGTCACGCTCGACGGCAGCACGGTCGATTACGCCACCGGCCCGATCTACTGGGGCGAACCGGGCACCAACGGCCAGCACTCGTTCTACCAGCTGATCCACCAGGGCACGCGCATCGTGCCGTGCGATTTCATCGGCTTCGGCCAGACGCTGAACCCGCTGCCCGTGCACGACGGCAGCGATCAGCCGGCTGGTGATCAACACGACCTGCTGATGGCCAATCTGATCGCCCAGGGCGAAGCTCTGGCCTTCGGCAAGACCGCCGACGAAGTGCTGGCCGAAGGCACGGCCGAGGCGCTGGTGCCGCATCGCACGTTCGAGGGCAACCGGCCGAGTAATACCCTTCTCGCTTCGCGCCTGACGCCGCACATCCTGGGCGCGCTGATCGCGCTGTACGAGCACAGCGTGTTCGTGCAGGGAACGATCTGGAATATCGACTCGTTCGACCAGTGGGGCGTGGAGCTGGGCAAGCAGCTGGCCAAAACCACCATCGCCGAGCTGACCGCAAAAGACGAGCCCGAGCTCAAGCATGACAGCTCGACCAACGCGCTGATCCACCGCTATCGCCAGCTGCGCGATGGCCGCCTGAAAGACGCACGCACACCACCGGCGGCACCGAAATGAGCCAGAAAATCAGCCCGCTTGCCGGCAAGCCGGCGCCCAAGTCGATCCTGATCGACATCGCCAAGCTGCTCGCCGCGTATGCCGATCTGAAGCCCGATCCGGCCGAGGCGTCGCAGCGCGTGGCGTTCGGTACCTCCGGCCATCGCGGCAGTTCGTTCACGCGCAGCTTCAACGAATGGCACATCCTGGCGATCAGCCAGGCGATTTGCGAATACCGCCAGAGCAAGGGCATCGACGGTCCGCTGTTTATCGGCTTCGATACGCATGCGCTGTCGCAGCCGGCGTTCGAGAGCGCGCTGGAAGTGCTCGCCGCAAACGGCGTCGAGACGATGATCTCGGCCAAGGGTGAGTTCACACCCACGCCGACGATTTCGCACGCCATCCTGACCTACAACAAGGGCCGTACCAAGGGTCTGGCCGACGGCATCGTCATTACGCCGTCGCACAACCCGCCGGACAACGGCGGCTTCAAGTACAACCCGCCCAACGGCGGCCCGGCCGATACCGACATCACCAACTGGGTGCAAAACCGCGCCAACGAGCTGATCGAAGGCGGCCTGAAAGAGGTCAAGCGCGTGCCGTTCGCGCAGGCGAGCAAGGCCTCGACCACGCACACGCACGATTACCTCGACGCGTATGTGGCCGACCTCGGCAACATGATCGACTTCGACATCATCCGCAGCGCGGGCGTGCACATGGGCGTCGATCCGCTGGGCGGCGCCGGCGTGCATTTCTGGGCACCGATCGCCGAGCGCTACAAGCTCGACCTCACCGTGGTCAGCGATACGGTCGATCCGCAGTTCGCCTTCATGACGGTGGACTGGGACGGCCAGATCCGCATGGACCCGTCGTCGAAATACGCGATGCAGCGGCTCATCGTGCTGAAGGACCAGTACGACGTCGCGTTCGCCTGCGATACCGACCACGATCGCCACGGCATCGTGACACGCAGCAACGGGCTGATGGAACCGAATCATTACCTTTCAGTGCTGATCGATTACCTGTTCCAGAACCGTCCGCACTGGAGCGACACGGCAGCCATCGGCAAGACCGTGGTCAGCACCGCGATGATCGACCGCGTGGCCAAGCGCCTGGGCCGCAAACTGTACGAAGTGCCGGTCGGTTTCAAGTGGTTTTCCGAAGGCCTGTTCGACGGCTCGCTCGGCTTCGGCGGCGAAGAGAGCGCCGGCGCCTCGCTGCTGCGCCGCGACGGTTCGGTGTGGACGACCGACAAGGACGGCCTGGTGCCGGCCCTGCTGTCGGCCGAGATCACTGCGCGTCACGGCAGGGATCCCGGCGAAATCTACGCGCAGATGACCAGGGATCTCGGCGAGCCGTTTGCCGACCGCGTCGAAGCCGCTGCCACGCCAGCACAAAAGGCCAAACTGGCCAAGCTGTCGCCGGATCAGCTGCACAGCGACCAGCTGGCCGGCGAGAAGATCACCCAGGTGCTCGACAAGGCCCCCGGCAACGGGGCCGCAATCGGCGGCATCAAGGCCATCGCGCCCAGCGGCTGGTTCGCCGCGCGGCCGTCCGGCACCGAGGCGATCTACAAGATCTACGCCGAGAGCTTCAAGAGCGCCGATCATCTGAAAGAAATCCTCGCCGAAGCGCAGAAAATCGTCGACGCCTCGCTCGGTGGTGCATGATGGCGCACGCCTGCTGACCTTGCGGGCGCGCACCACAGCGGTGTGCGCCCGCAAGGTATCCGGGGCGCGTTTGTTCGCCAGATGATTCCATCCAGAGGCTCACGCCATGCCCCGCTCCCGCAAGCACTCCGAACGTCACGTCACGGCGCGCATCAACTGGCTGCGCGCCGCGGTGCTGGGCGCCAACGACGGCATCGTCTCCACCGCCAGCCTGGTGCTGGGTGTCGCCGCGGCGCACGCCAGCCACGCCAGCATTCTGGTCGCCGGTACGGCAGGGCTCGTCGCGGGCGCCATGTCGATGGCGGCGGGCGAGTACGTGTCGGTGCACTCGCAGGCCGATATCGAAAACGCCGAGCTGGCCAAGGAGCAGCTTGAACTGCACACGGACAGCGAAGGCGAGCACAAGGAGCTGGCTGCGATCTACGTCGGTCGCGGCCTCGATCCGGCGCTGGCCACCCAGGTTGCCGCGCAGCTGATGGCGCACGACGCGCTGGATGCGCACGCGCGCGATGAACTGGGCATCACCGACACGCAGCGGGCGCGTCCGCTGCAGGCGGCGATGGCCTCGGCGCTGAGTTTTTCGGTGGGCGCCGCGCTGCCGCTGCTGGTGGCAGCCATATCGCCGGCACCGGCGCTGATCGCCACCATCTTCGTAAGCGCGTTGCTTTTTCTGGTGCTGCTTGGCGCGCTCGCCGCGCGCGTGGGCGGCGCGGGCGTCTGGGCCGGTGCGCTGCGCATCGGCTTCTGGGGCGCGCTGGCCATGGCGGTCACCGCAGGCATCGGCGCGCTGATCGGACACGCGGCCTGAGTGCAGCCAGTCGTGCACCACACCTGCGCAAGTCCAGTCGTGCAGTAGTTCGCGGGAAAACTTGACGGCAGCTTTACCCCTCAGACCTCATGATGGACGTCTGCAACAGGCTTCCCCGCCGCACCTTCCTCCCTCCCCAAGGACTCCCCATGACTGTCTCCTCGCTCGATCAGCAATGCATCGATACGCTCCGCTTTCTTTCGGTCGACATGGTGCAGAAGGCCAACAGCGGCCACCCCGGGCTGCCGCTCGGCGCCGCGCCGATGGCCTATGTGCTGTGGACGAAGCATCTCAAGCACTATCCGAGCAACCCCGAGTGGGTGGATCGCGACCGCTTCGTACTGTCGGCCGGCCACGGTTCGGCGCTGCTCTATAGCCTGCTGCACATGACGGGCTACGACCTGTCGCTGGATGACATCAAGCAGTTTCGCCAGTGGGGAAGCAAGGCGCCCGGACATCCGGAGCGTGGCCACACCGCCGGCGTCGAAGTGACCACCGGCCCGCTTGGTCAGGGCATCGCCAACGCGGTCGGCATGGCGATCGGCGAAGCGCATCTGGCCGCCCGCTACAACCGCGATGACCACACCGTGATCGATCACCGCACCTGGGCGCTGGTCGGCGACGGCGACCTGATGGAGGGCGTGGCTTCCGAAGCGGCCTCGCTGGCCGGCCATCTAAAGCTGGGCAAGCTGATCTGCCTGTACGACGACAACTACGTCAGCCTGGCTGCCGGCACCGACATCTCGTTTACCGAAGATCGCGCCAAGCGCTTTGAAGCCTACGGCTGGCAAACCATCATGGTGCCCGATGGCAACGACATCGCCGCCATCGATGCGGCCATCGAAAAGGCCAAGGCGGACACCACGCGACCGTCGCTGATCCTGGTGCGCACGCAGATCGGCTTCGGATCGCCCAAGCAGGGTTCGTTCAAGGCGCACGGCTCGCCGCTGGGCGTGGAAGAGGTCAAGGAAACCAAGCAGAAGCTGGGCTGGCCGGTCGAGCCGGATTTCCTGATACCGCAGCCGGCGCTGGAGCACTTTCGCGAAGCGCAGCCGCGCGGAGAGGCGCTGAAGAGCGAATGGAATGGCCGTATGGACGCCTATTCGAAAGCCTTCCCCGAGCTGGCGACCGAACTGCGCGATCGCCTGGACGGCAAGCTCCCCGCCGGCTGGGACGCCGACATCCCGACGTTCCCGGCCGATGCCAAGGGCATCGCCACACGCGCGGCCGGTGGCAAGATCATGAACGCGTTTGCGGAGAAGCTCACAGCGCTGTTCGGCGGCTCGGCCGATCTGGACTCATCGACCAATACCAACCTCAAGGGCTTCGGCGATTTCAATGCGGCCGCCACCGCTGGCGAAGACACGCAGGGTTCGGACAGCGCCGGCTGGAGCCACGCCGGGCGCAACCTGCACTTCGGCGTGCGCGAGCATGCGATGGGCGCGGTGGTCAACGGTCTGGCCGCGCACGGTGGGTTTATTCCATACGGCTCGACCTTTCTGATCTTCTCCGATTACATGCGCCCGACGATTCGTCTGGCGGCCCTGTCCAAACTGCATGTGGTGCACGTGTTCACCCACGACAGCATCGCGGTCGGCGAAGACGGTCCGACCCACCAGCCGGTGGAACAGATCGCCAGCCTGCGGGCGATTCCGCACGTCACGGTGATCCGCCCGGCCGATGCGAATGAAACGGCGGTCGCGTGGAAGGTGGCCGTGGAAACGCGCGAGCGTCCCGTGCTGCTGGCGCTGACCCGGCAGGAGCTGCCGGTGCTGGATCGCACGAAGTTCGCCAGCGCCGACGGCCTGCGCAAAGGCGCCTACGTGCTCAGCGATGCGAAGGAGGGCAAGCCCGAGCTCGTGCTGATCGCCACCGGTTCGGAGGTCGGCCTGATCGTGGAGGCCGCCGAAAAGCTGCAGGCCGAGGGCATCGCCGTTCGCTGCGTGTCGATGCCGAGCTGGGATCTGTTCGAAGCCCAGCCGCAAAGCTATCGCGATGAGGTGCTGCCACCGGACGTTACGGCGAAGCTGGCGGTGGAAATGGGCGTATCGATGGGCTGGGATCGCTACGTCGGGCCGCACGGCGCCGTGCTGGGCGTGGATCGCTACGGCGCCTCGGCCCCAGCCAAGGTCCTGCTGCCCGAGTACGGCTTCACCGTCGACAACGTGATCGCACACGCCAAGGCGCTGCTGAAGAAAGCGTAAGAAGCCGACAAACGAAACGGGAGCCCGGCAAGCAGCCGGGCTCCCGTTTCAACGTTGGCCTGCGTCAGTTGCGCGACTGCATCTTCGACAGCAGCCGCAGCAGCTCCAGATACAGCCACACCAGGGTAACCACCAGCGCGAACGCGCCGTACCACTCCATGTATTTCGGCGCGCCGCCGTTGACGCCGGTTTCGATCATGTCGAAATCCAGGATCAGGTTCAGCGCGGCAATCACCACCACCACGCCGCTAAACACGATGCCGATGGTGCTGTGGCCGTTGATGAAGCCGATCGGATGGCCGAAGAAGCTCATCGCCATATTGGCCAGATAAAGCAGCATGATGCCGCCGGTCGCGGCCACGATGCCGAGCTTGAATTTCTCCGTGGCGCGGATGAGCCCGCTACGGTAAGCCAGCAGCAAAGCTGCCATGGTGCCGAAGGTCAGCCCGACCGCCTGCAGCACGATGCCCGGATAGCGCATCTCGAAAATCGCCGACAGCGCGCCGATAAACACGCCCTCCACCAGCGCATACAGCGGCGCGGTAACGGGCGCCCAGGTCTTTTTGAACGAGGTGATCAGGCCAAGCACCAGTCCGCCGATCGCGCCGCCCAACGCCAGCGGCCATATCGCCGGAATGCTTGCCGGCCCGCTGAAGTGGCTCCAGCTGAACATGGCGCCGATCAGCACGAGGATGAGCAGCAGGCCGGTTTTGTTGACCGTGCCGTTGATCGTCATCGCCTCGCCGTTGCGCGAAACAACCATGCCACTGGCCGCGTCGAGGAACGTATTTTTGTTGAGTGCCGGGTTGCCGCTTTGCATGAAATGCTCCGATGAGTTCATCGCCATCGTATCTGGTCTGGGGCCGAGGCCGATTTACGCGCGTGGCCGCGTCCGCGCAGGGAAACTACGCGACAATGAGACCTTGCCGAACGTCGCGGAGTTCCAATGAGCCCTTCCATCCTGCGTATTGCCACCCGCAAGAGCCCGCTGGCGCTTTGGCAGGCCGAGCATGTGGCGGCCGCGTTGCGCGCGGCGCATCCGTCGCTGTCGGTGGAGCTGGTGCCGATGTCCACGCGCGGCGATGAGATCCTCGACCGGCCGCTGGCGGAGGTCGGCGGCAAGGGCCTGTTTCTGAAGGAACTCGAGGTCGCGATGATGGAAGGCCGCTCCGATCTGGCCGTGCATTCGCTCAAAGACGTGCCGGTGACGCTGGAACCCGGGTTTACCCTGCCGGCGATCCTGCCGCGTGCCGACGCTGCCGACGCCTTCGTGAGTAACCAGTATGCGGACCTCGCCGCGTTACCCCAGGGCGCGCGCGTCGGCACCTCATCGCTGCGGCGGCAGGCGCTGCTGCGCGCCCTGCGGCCTGATCTGGAACTGCTCGATCTGCGCGGTAATGTCGGCACGCGGCTGGCCAAGCTGGACGCCGGCGGTTACGACGCCATCGTGCTCGCCTGCGCGGGACTGGAGCGACTGGGCTTCGCTTCGCGCATCCGCTCGCGGCTGACGCCGCCGCAGTGGCTGCCCGCACCCGGCCAGGCGGCCATCGCCATCGAAGCCTGCTCGGATCATGCCGCCACGCTGGCCCTGCTGGCAGCGCTCGATGACGCCGACACGCGGCTCACGATCGACGCGGAGCGGGCGATGAACCAGGCGCTCGGCGGCAGCTGCACCGTGCCGGTCGCCGCATGGTGCGTACTGGGCGAGCGCGGCCTGCACCTGCGCGGCATGGTTGGCGATGTGGCGACCGGTCGACTGCTGCATGCCGAGGCGACGAGCGCCAACGATGATGCCAGCGCGTTGGGCCAGCGCGTCGCCGCTGCATTGATCGAGCAAGGTGCTGGCGAAATACTCGGCCTCTGAAGAGCGGCATGAAATCCTGCGACACAAAAAAGCCCCGCGGTGGAACGCGGGGCTCTGAGTTACTTTCAGCCAACCAGAAGCGTCAGAGGTTGTAGACGATATTGGTGGTGGTAAGCGTGTCGTTTTTCCGGATACCCGGCAGCACGTTCGTGTTGTGGCGCACCTGAAAACCGACTTTCAGCGCCAGCTTCTTGGTCATGCTGACCGACACACCGGCGTCGTTTTGCGCGTACGTATTTTTCGAGCCTGCTTCGGTCAGGAACGTGTCTTCGAACGAGGTGTTGTCGGTGAGCTTGTGCTTGAAGTTGATCAGACCGCGCGCGATCGCCTCGCTCTGCGTGCCGTTGGCTTGCTGCGGCACTTCCACACCACCGATCAGCACATCTTCGACCGCCGGGCGATAGCGCTTGTAACCGGGACCGATTTCGAACGACAGCTCGTTGGCGTCATCCTTCAGCGCGATATAGCCATAACCCACGGACACCACGCCCTGCCAGATGTTGGCGCCGAAATCGTCGTGCTCGTAGCGTGCCGCGGTGACGATGTAGCTGCGCGGATCGAGCTTGTAACCGACCGATGCACCGCCGTCATAACGGTTGGCGGTCTGGTTGAACTGCTCCACCGTCGCACCATTGGCGTTAACGACCTGCTGCTGGCTCTTCGAGCGCAGGAAATCGACGTAGAAGTTGTTCTTCCACTGCTCGTTTTCCTGATTCAGGTTGAGCTTGCCGTTGACGTTCTGCGAGCGCGTGTTGCCGGTTGCCGAGGCGAAACCGAACTCACCCGAACCACTCCAGCCGCCATTGTTGGCGGCGTTGCTGGCACCGGCATCCGCTCCGGCGGCCCCGGAGGCCGGTGCGGCATCGTCGGCCTGAGCGACGAAACTGGCCATGCAGGCGAGCAAGACGCAGGCAATCAGGGTCTTCTTCATGGGTGATGATCCATTTGTTAAACAATAGTGATTGGCTACCTTAACGGGCCGGTTTGAACTCGAAGTGAACAATCTGCTGCAACGCAGCGGAAAAACACCGTCCCGCTGCGGCAATCAAGCTGGGGAATCAACGTCTTGAAGCAGCCGCTCCCGACCGCAACCGTGCTACAAACGCTCTCATTCTCGATACTTTCGACCAGGCCATATGGACCGCTACGAACGCATCTCCACTCTGCATCGATTGCTCAAGTCGGCGCATTATCCGATTCCGCTGGCCCGGCTGCGCGAAGAGCTGGAGTGCTCGCGCGCCACGCTTTATCGCGACGTGGCGTTTCTGCGCGACGCGCTGGGCGCCCCGGTGGAAAGCGCCGGCGGCGACCAGGCCGCGTTTCGTTATGAAGTAGGGGAAGGCGAACGCTTCGAGCTGCCAGGCCTGTGGCTGACCTCGGACGAATTGTCCGCGCTACTGGCCTTGAACGAGCTGATCGACCGCTCCGGAACCGGCGTGCTGGCCGGCGCGCTGACCCCGCTGCGCAAGCGCATCGAAGGCCTGCTGTCCAATCGCGAAGGCAACGACGAGCCGCTGCCGATCGAGCGCATTCGGGTCATTCCCTGGGGCGAGCGCAAGCTCAGCCAGCAGGTGTTCCGCATCGTCGCCGGCTCCGTGCTGAAGCGGCATCAGCTGCGCTTTCGCTATCGCGCGCGCACCACCAATACCGACAGCCGTCGCACCGTGTCACCGCAGCGCCTGACCCACTACCGCGACAACTGGTACCTCGACGTGTGGGATCACGACCGCGAAGCGCTGCGCAGTTTCGCCGTCGATCGCATCGTCGAGCCGCAGGCGCTGGATGCCGCGGCCATCGACGTGGCCGAGAACGATCTGAACGATCTGCTGGCCTCCAGCTACGGCATTTTTGCCGGCAAGCCCAAGGCCTGGGCCACGATCCGTTTTTCGCAGCACGCCGCGCGCTGGGTCGCCGACGAGCACTGGCATTCGCAGCAGAGGGGCGATTGGCTGCCGGACGGCCGCTACGAACTGCAGGTGCCCTATTCCAACTCGCGCGAACTGCTGATGGACGTACTCAAGTACGGCCCCGACGCCGAAATCGTCTCACCGCTGCCGCTGCGTGAGGAAATGAAGATCCTGCTGCAGCTGGCGATGAGCGGTTACCAGCAAGGCGGCTGATTCCAACGCTGGAAGCCGTTAGCGCCGCAGCAATGACCGCTGGAATAGCCCGCTTGAAACGCCGCGGCGGCTTGCCGAGAATTTGTGGCGCGTCCATGCTTGCCGGACGCCACATGCCGCCAGCGATTTGCGGTGGCCTCCGATCACGATTGAACGCTGCGCATGAAACACACCGATATCGCCGACCCCACCGCCTTGCCCGCGGCAGTTTCCGAATCTCGTCGCCCCACCGTCGCCCTGGCCCTGGGCGCGGGCGGCGCGAAGGGGTTGGCGCACATCGGCGCGATCGAGGAAATCGAGGCGCAGGGTTTCGAGATCGTCGCCATCGCCGGCTGCTCGATGGGCGCGCTGATCGGCGGCATCTACGCGATGGGCAAGCTCGACGTCTACCGTGACTGGGTTTCGACGCTGGCCAAGTTCGACGTGCTGAAGCTGCTCGACTGGACCTTTTCCGGCGGCGGCTTCATCAAGGGCGAGCGCATCATGGGCACGCTCTTGGAACTGATCGGTGACACCTGTATCGAGGAACTGCCGTTCCCATTCACTGCCGTGGCGACCGATCTGGAGCGCGAGCGCGAGGTATGGCTGACCCGCGGCTCGCTGTTCGATGCGATCCGCGCATCGATTGCGATCCCCACCGTCTTTCGCCCGTATCACCTCAACGGACGCGTGCTGGTCGACGGCGCGCTGCTGAATCCCGTACCGGTATCGCCGCTGATTCGCGAAACCGCGGACTATTTGATAGCGGTCAGCGTGGACGGCCCGGCCGAGTTCACGCCGGTGGAAACGCCGGAGCTTGACGAGGCCACAACACCAGGCTCACGTCATCGCATCGGCGATTTCTTCAGTCGGCTCGTTCCCCACGGCGAAACCAAACCGCGCGAGCCCGGCGCGTTCGAATTGCTCAACCAGTCGATGGACCTGATGCAGGCCAATCTGTCCCGCTTGCGTATCGCTGCCTATGCACCCGACCTGCTGATCCAGATGCCACGCAATGCGTCGACTGCCTACGAGTTTTACCGCGCGCGCGAGCTGATCGAACTGGGCCGGCAGCGCGCACGAGCAGCGTTGGCCAACTGGAAACCCGTTTCGCATCAGCCCCGCTAAGCGATTTCAGGCGTTTGTTGGGGTAGTCAAAGCTCTTCGATCCGCGTGACCTTGCCGCGGCGCATCAGCCAGGCCACGCCGCGCAGGTCGGCCAGACCCACCCACAGGCGATCGAGCATGCCGTACTTGGACACGCCGGCGGTGCGCGGACGGTGGCCGACCGGCACGCTTTGGCAGGCGAAGCCGGCGCGCTTGACCAGCGCGGGCAGGTAGCGGTGCATGTGATCGAAGTAGGGCAGGCGCAGAAACACCTCGCGATCGAACAGCTTGAGGCCGCAGCCGGTGTCCGGCGTGGCGTCCCTCAACATGCGTGAGCGCACCGCGTTGGCGATCTTGGAGGAGATGCGCTTGTTGAAGCTGTCGCGGCGCGTGGTGCGCCAGCCGGCGAACAGGCGCAGGTCGGCAGACGACTTGTCGCGCGCTGCCAGCAGCTTGGGAATATCGGCCGGATCGTTCTGGCCGTCGCCATCGAGCGTGGCGATCCACGGCGACTTCGCCGCACGCACGCCGTTCCATACGGCCATGCTCTGACCGCTGCGGGTCACGTGATGCAGCACGCGCAGCTCCGGATGAAGCGCTTTCTGCGCGGCCAGCACGGCGCGGCTGTCATCGACCGAATCGTCGTCGACGTAGATCACTTCGTAATCGACCTGGCCGCGCAAAGCGGCGGCGATTTCGGCGAGCAGCGGCGGAATGTTGTCGCGCTCGTTGAAGACGGGAACGACGACGGAGAGTTGCGGCATGAGACGGCCTTGGTGCGGAGACGATGCGCGCTAGCGCTGGGCGGATTCTAGTGGGTGGGGGCGGTTGGAGAAAGCAAGGGGCGAGAGGCGGGTAACGAAAGCGCATTGGTGCTGGTCCTCGAATCGATCACTTGCCGATACTTGGAATGCGGTCGCGAGAAACACGATTTCTGCGTCTTCGATGGTCTAAGCCGGTCGCTTCTGCCGCCGCTGAGTCATTTGGTTTCGAGTCACCCTTTGCGTGACCAATAAACGCGCAGTCGTTCTCTCGTCCCAGCGCCGTTATCGCGCCCTCGCTACCCGCCCCTCGTTCCTGCTCTATCCCTGCTTTACCGTATCTTGCCCAGAATCCCTTCCAGCTCGTCGTTGCTGTGATAGTGGATGACCAGCTTGCCGCGACCGCCGCGGCCCTGGGCCAGCTCGACGCGGGTGGCGAAGCGCTCGCCCAGCTCGCGTTCGAGATCGCTGATGTTCGGATCGCGTGCGGGGGCGGCTTTGGCCTTGCCCTTCGGCGCACTCTGGGCACGGCGCGCGGCCTCTTCGAGTTCGCGCACGCTCCAGCCGTTGCGCGCGGCTTCGAGCGCCAGGCTTTCGGCGTCGTGCTCGGGCAGGGTCAGCAGGCAGCGGGCGTGGCCCATCTCCAGCTTGCCTTCGTCGAGCAGCTTCTTGATCGAGGCGGGCAGTTCGGTCAGACGCAGCAGGTTGGATACCGACGCGCGCGAGCGGCCGACCGCGTCGGCAGCCTGCTGATGGGTGAGGGCGAAGTCGTCGATCAGTCGCTTCAGCGCGTCGGCCTCTTCCAGCGGCGAGAGGTCTTCGCGCTGGATGTTCTCGATCAGCGCCATCGCCGGCACCGAGGCCTCGGGCACGATTTTCACCAGCGCCGGCAGTTCGCTCAGCTGGGCGCGCTGCGCCGCACGCCAGCGGCGCTCGCCGGCGATCAGCTCGTAGCTGTCCTTGCCCAGCGCGCGCACCACCACGGGCTGGATCAGCCCCTGCGCCTTTATCGATGCGGCCAGCTCGTCCAGCGCCTCGTCGTTCCAGTGCCGGCGCGGCTGATACTTGCCGGGCTGGATCTGCTGGATCGGCAGAATGCGCAGCTCGCCTTCCTGCCCGATCACCGACGGCGAGCCCTCGCCGTCACCATCGCCGCCGAGCAGGGCGTCGAGCCCGCGTCCGAGTCCACGTTTTTTTGCAGCAGCCATGCCTAGTCCTGTTGATTGGCCGCCGGCGCCTTGAGCGTCGGGCCGTTTTTGCTTGGGGCCGGTGGTTCGATGGCTTCGACGTCGGCTTCCAAGTCGACGATCGCCGCCGGCGGCAGGCCGCGTTCGCGCCGGATGATCTCGCCAGCCAGGCCGATATACGCGATCGCGCCGCGCGAGCTGCGATCGTACAGATGGATCGGCTGGCCGTGGCTCGGCGCCTCGGCCAGACGCACGTTGCGCGGAATGATCGAGCGCAGCACCTTGTCGCCGAAGTGCTGGGTCAGCTGTGCGGAGACCTCGTTGCCGAGGTTGTTGCGCACGTCGTACATCGTGCGCAGCAGGCCTTCGATCTCGAGTTTCGGATTCAACCGGTGACGCACGGCCTTGACCGTATCGAGCAGACTGGACAGGCCTTCCAGCGCGAAATATTCGCACTGCACGGGAATCAGCACGCCGTTGGCGGCGGTCAGCGCATTGAGCGTCAGCAGGTTCAGCGACGGCGGGCAGTCGATAAGAATGGTGTCGTAGCTGCCCAGCACCTTGGCCAGGATGTCCTTCAGCCGGTGCTCGCGCGCCAGCGCATCCATCAGCTTCAACTCGGCCGCGGTGACGTCGCCGTTGCCGGGCAGCAGATCGTAATGACCCTCGGTGGGCACGATGGCGGCGGTGATTTCCGCTTCTTCCAGCAGCACTTCGCACGCGTTCGGCTTGGCCTCGCGTTTGTTGACGCCCGAGGCCATGGTGGCATTGCCCTGCGGGTCCAGATCGACCAGCAGCACGCGCCGTTTCGCCGCCGCCAGGGCGGCCGCGAGATTGACGGCAGTGGTGGTCTTGCCGACGCCGCCCTTCTGGTTGGCGACAGCGATGATGCGGGCCATGGATAGATAGCTACCGGACGCGTGAAGAGGGTTAGTGTAATGCGTCGACCCGACCGGTGCGCTGGCGGCGTCTCGCCCGGTTCCGGAGTCAAGGCGAGGCAATCTGCCGATCCGTCAATCCTTAGACGCGGCCGTTCCACTGGGCGATCCGTCCGGCGCAGCACCATTGATGCTTAACCGAGTAGCGTTACATTGCCACTCCAAATCGCAGGAAGCTCCATGACCGGCCGTTTTCGTTTTCCCGAGGGTTTTCACTGGGGTGCCGCCACGTCGGCCTACCAGATCGAAGGTTCACCGCTGGCCGATGGCGCCGGCCCCAGCATCTGGCAGCGTTTCGCGCACACGCCGGGCATGATGTCCAACGGTGATACCGGTGACGTCGCCTGCGATCACTACAACCGCTACAAGGACGACGTGCAGCTGATGCGCGCGCTGGGCCTCAAGGGCTACCGCTTCAGCATCAACTGGGCACGCGTGCTTCCCGAGGGCACGGGCCGGGTCAACGCCAAGGGCCTGGGTTTCTATTCGCGACTGGTCGACGAACTGCTGGAAAACGGTATCGTGCCGAACGCCACGCTGTTTCACTGGGACCTGCCGGCGGCGCTGGACGACCGCGGCGGCTGGCTCAACCGCGACGTGGCGCACTGGTTCGCCGACTATGCCGAAGTGATGTTCAAGGCGCTCGGCGATCGCGTGCCGCGCTGGGCCACGCTCAACGAGCCCTGGGTCGTCACCGACGGCGGTTACCTGCACGGCGCGCTGGCGCCCGGGCACCGCAGCAAGTACGAGGCGCCGATCGCCGCGCACAATCTGATGCGCGCCAGCGGCGCCGGCATCCAGGCGTATCGCGCGCACGGCAAGCACGAGATCGGCGTGGTGTTCAATATCGAGCCGAAGTATCCGGCCTCGGACAGCGCCGAGGATCTAGCCGCGACCAAGCGCGCGCACGCGTACATGAACAAGCAGTTTGCCGACCCGGCGCTGCTCGGCAGCTATCCGCCCGAGCTGAAGGAAATCTTCGGCGACGCATGGCCGGATTTCCCGGAAGAAGACTTCAAGCTGACGAACCAGAAGGTCGATTTCGTCGGCATCAACTACTACACCCGCGCCGTGGTGAAACACGACGCCGAGGCGTATCCGCTGAAAGCCGTACCGGTGCGCCAGCCGAACAAGACCTATACGGAAACCGGCTGGGAAGTCTTCGAGCAGGGCCTGACCGACACGCTCACCTGGTTCAAGCACCGCTACGGCGACATGCCGCTGTACATCACCGAAAACGGCTCGGCCTTCTACGACCCGCCGGTGGCGGAGAACGGTGTGCTGGACGACCCGCTGCGCACCAACTATCTGCGCAAGCACCTCGGCGCCGTGCACAAGGCGATCGAGGCGGGCGTCAATATCAGGGGCTATTACGCCTGGTCGCTGATGGACAACCTCGAGTGGTCGCTGGGCTTCTCCAAGCGCTTCGGCCTTTACCACGTCGACTTCGCCACGCAAAAGCGCACGGCGAAGGCGACGGCGAAACTCTACGCCAAGGTGATCGAAAGCAACGGCGCGGTGCTGGACGAAATCTGATCGCGCTGGTCGTTGTCGGGTTGCAAAAAACCCGCCTCGATCCAGCGCAAGGTTTCAGCCTTTGCCGTTCTCCCTGAGCGTAGCGCAGCGGAGTCGAAGGGCGCCGGATCTGTTACAGCGCATGGACTGAAGCAGCTGTTTATCAGGCGTGACCGAGCACCACCAGACGGCGCTCGGCGTCCAGTCCGGGCACCGCCAGCACGTGCGTTTCCCGCACGGCGAAATCGGCCGGCACGCCCAACAGTTCGTCCTCAGACTGTTTGCCCTTCATCGCCAGCCAGATGCCGTCGGGCGCCAGCAGATGCCCGCCCCAGCCGAGCATGTCGGCAAAGCTGGCAAAGGCGCGCGCGGTGACGCAGTCAAACTGGCCCTGCACGTCTTCCACCCGCGACTGCACGGCGCGCACACCCTCGAGCTTCAGCGCGCGGATCGCCTCGCGCAGAAAGCGCACCTTCTTGCCGTTGGAATCGACCAGCAGCATCCCGCGACCGGGCGCCGCAATCGCCAGCACGATGCCGGGCAGCCCGGGGCCCGTGCCCAGATCCGCCAGCGTGGCGCCGCGCACGTAAGGCAGGATCGCCAATGAATCAAGCAGATGGCGGATAACCATCTCGCCCGCATCGCGCACGGCAGTGAGATTGTAGGCGCCGTTCCAGCGCTCCAGCAACGCCTGATAATCCAGCAGACGGGAGACGGCCTCCGCCGGCAGCGCAAGGCCCAGCTCGGCGATGCCGCGTTCCAACTGGGTCTGCAAGAGGTCGCGCGCGGTCATCCGGATTCCTGAAAGCTTGAACGTAGGTTGCCAGTATCTCCGGCCGCGACCGACAACGCCAAAACCGTCATCAGGGAACTACCCAAAAGAAAACCCGCCGCAGCGGGTTTTCGGTTTGCCTGTCACGCAGGGCGGCTGAAACTATTTCGCCGGCGTTGGATTGAACTCAGGCAGCGTCCAGCTCGACCCGCGTCACCATCATGCCGCGCTCGCGCAGGCGCTGGTTGAGCAGCTGTTTCATGTGCGTGCTCAGCACGCGGCGATCGGCGTGCGCGGCGTCGCTTTCTGCACACAAGGCCTCGTGCGTGCCGCGGCGGATCAGCTGATCGACCTGACCAAATACCGCATCGGCGCGCTCCGGCTCCAGCACCTGCCAGTAAACCGTGCCGCTGACATCGCGATCATCCGCCATCGGCTCTTCGAAGCGCAGCACCTGGCCGGAAAGATTGATCTTGTTGGCTACGCGATCCACCAGCGGCAGCACCATGTGCACGCCGGGCTGCAGCAAGCGGGTCGGCTTGCCCTGGCGGTAAAGGCTGTAGACCTGCCCCGCGGGTACGCGCCTGACGGCGCTGGCGCACAGTGCGGATAAGAAAGCAGCGAGAATGATCAATAAGGTCAACATAATGTTCAGGTACAGCGGCTTAGCTGTTTTTTCTTAATTGTTTTTGATACGTGAAGACTACAACCGTTTGATAGGCGAAACATTAACCTAGATTTAACCGCAAAATCGAAAATTTAACAACCAGCTCGCTTTCCTTGAGGTCGAACGGTGTTGGCCTTTCGATTTACTAAGATTTACTAACATGCGATGGCACAGAAGTGCCTTTCCCGTACGCCAAAATGTCGCGCGCAACACATGCCAGCGCTCGCTAGAGCGGCACGGCTTTCCGGATCACGCTTGCTTGCCCGAGTTTTCGTAATCTCGATCAGGCCAGTTCTCGACGTGTTGAAGTGCACTCTGCTTAATGAACTGACAGATTTGGGTCACAAACTTGCGCCCGCATCTGCGCCCGGCGGTCCTCGCCATAGCCGGCCACTAAACGGTCGACGGAATACGGAAAATTTTCCGGACAGGTACTGGAGCGTCCCTTGCTGCCACGTCGGACTGCTTTCATGCCGGATCAGGCGGCACCCGCCGCCTGCCCGCTTTTGCGGTGCAGAGACTTGCAAGGGCCAGCTTTAATCTGCGCTTCGCAATTTTGCCAGGCGGCGTCGACGAGCCACGGTCGCTAGAGATCCGGCGGCGTGTTCACCGGTGAAGGCGAACGCCGAGAGCGACATCTCGGCTGGAAAAGCCGGGCTTCAGAACTTGCCCGCGCGAAAATCCGCAATCGCTTCGTGGATCTGCGCCTGCGTGTTCATCACGAACGGGCCGTAGCGCGCCACGGGCTCGTTCAATGGGCGACCGGCGACCACAATCAGTCGCGAGGCCTTTTCAGCGCCCTTGAGTTGAATGCTGTCACCGTCGGAAAACACGCCCAGCTCGCTGCGCTTGAGCTGCTCGCCGCCGACCAGGGCCGACTCGCCGTCGAACACGTAGGCAAAGCCGTGATGACCCTTCGGCAGATCCAGCGTGAGGGCCGCGCCCGCTTGGAGACTGACATCCAGATAGACGGGGTTGGTCGCGATGCCTTCGACCGGACCGGTCGCGCCGCCGAGTTCACCGGCCAGCACGCGCACCTCCACGCCATCGGCGGGATGCACGACGGGGATGTTTTCCGGCGCGATGTCCTGATAGCGCGGCGCGATCATCTTGTCCTTCGCCGGCAGGTTCACCCACAGCTGAAAACCCCACATCAGTCCGTTTTCCTGCTGCGGCATCTCCGAATGCAGAATGCCGCGGCCGGCCGTCATCCACTGCACGCTGCCGGGCTTCAGATCGCCGCTGTTGCCGTGGTTGTCCTTGTGCAGCATGTTGCCGGCGAGCATGTAGGTCACCGTCTCGAAGCCGCGGTGCGGATGCTCGGGAAAACCGGCGATATAGTCGCCCGCCTGATCGGAGCGGAATTCGTCCAGCATCAGGAACGGATCGAGCATGTCCAGACCCGGCTGGCCGATGATGCGCTTGAGCTTGACGCCCGCGCCGTCGGAAGTGTCCATGCCGCGGATGCGGCGGACGATATGGCGATCGGTCATGACTGCTCTCCGTCAAAAGATTCCTGCAAGATGGACCCGATGCGGCACGCTGCCAAGGGCGCTCGCCGGAACGGATTGTTTCCCGCGCCGGTCAAACCGCGGATAGCGGCTGGCCGCAGCTGGCGCAGAAGCGCGCGCCGGTTGACGTCGCTGCGCCGCAGTGCGGGCAGAAGGCCGGTGGCTTCGGCCCATCCGTTGGCGCGCTGGTGGGCGCGGTCGCACCGCCCATCGCCTTGAGCAGCGCGTCCGGCGAGGCGGGCCGGCCGCCGAACTGATTCATCGCGCCGAGCGCGGCGATTTTTTCGACGTCGCGGCGTGAGGTCGGCATGTCGACGCTGCTCTGGTTGGCGGCGAAATTTTCCAGCTGTTTGCGCAGCGCGCTGGCCCGATCGGTAAGGCCGCGCAGGCCGACGATGCGCCGTTCGGATTCGCTGCCGAAAGTGACCGAGTCCACCTCGGCCACCCACACACGCAGAGTCATGTCATTGATGCTGACGATGTCTTTCTCGGTGCGCACGCGATCGGTGAACGGCGCACCGACCGCCGTATGCGCACGCTGGAAGCTGCCGTCGATTTCAACCCAGGTCATCAGCGAGACAAAATCAAACCGCGCCCACAGAATATGCCCGGCGCGCAGGCAGAACAGCGCCAGCGAAAACATGCCGCCGGCGTAGCAGACGTATTTCCACAGCGTTGGCGCCAGCTCGCCCATCGTGACCTGATGGGTAAACAGCAGCAGCGCGATCGAACCGGCCACGGTATACAGAACGCCCAGCGCGCTGAGCACGGTCAGCCAGCGGTAGCGCGGTTCGGCCAGCGCGTGCGAAAAGCTCACCGTGCGCATGTCCTCGCGCGGCATCGGCTGCGTTTCTTCCAGCAGCTCGCCGTGGAAGGTTCCGTTGTCGCCCACCGTTTGCGGCACGTAGCGCGCGTAGCGGCGGTTGGGAATCTGCTCGATCCAGTTGCGCTGCATTTCGCGATCGAGCTCGACCAGTATCTGGTTCGGCGGAGCGTTCATCGACACCGTCGCCAGTTCGCAGGCCATGGTGGTCTGCGGCGGCGCCACCATCTGCCGCAGCACGGCGACGAAAAACACCAGCACGGATAGCAGCGCGCAAAGCAGCAGAAAAAGCGCCTGCCCGCTGAGGTCGATGCCGCCGAGATTGGGCAACGCGGGCGAAATGGTGTGGATCAACACCGGCGCGAGTATCGCCACCAGCACCAGCACGATCAGCCCGGCGGAGCCCAGGTGCGGGCTCGCCTGCGAGCCGCTTTCCAGCGGTTTGAGCAGCAATGCAGCGGTGTAGATGAAAAAGAACAGGCCGAGCCAGGCCATGTCCTTCTCGCTCAGCACACCAAGCAGCGACACCAGCAGACCGACTAGCACCACGGCCAGCGTCAGGCCGGTGCGAAACAAACGCTGCGCCACCCACTGGATACGCTGCGGCGCCCAGATCAGCGATCTCACCAGGCTGTAAAGCAGGCCGTTCAAGGCGCCCGTCGGCTCGTCGACCGAGATCGCGCCGCCGCGGATGGTCGACTTCAGCGCCACCGCACCGGCCAGTTCGCCCAGCTGCGCATCGGCCAGCTCCCCCGCCAGCCCAGCCGGTTTGCCCCGACCGAAGAAAAAACGCAGCCGGCTAAGGCCCACTGCCGCGTGCTGAATGCCCGCCGCCAACATCGCCACGCCGACGATGATGGGCGCCAGCGCCCAGCCGCCGATATGCGCGTAGAGACTGGCGCGCCCCTGGAAAAGCGCGATCAAACCGCCGCCGATCAGAATCGCCGCGGCGATAAAGCGGAAGACGTTTTCGACGCGAAAGGGATTGGGAAAATCCAGGCCTTTGGCGCTGGAACCGTATTCATAAGCCATGGATGTTCCCTGTCGACACGGTATGGATAACGGCGTGATGGATGACGGCGCGCGGCCGTTCAACGGCCGCTACGGGGGGCGTTCGAGTCAATGCACCCAGTGGCCGCTGCGCTGGCGCGGCGGGGCGTTGTCGTCGTCCTTGATCTCGGGGATGGCTTGCACCATTGCCTCCACCTCGGCCTCGGTCGCCGGCTTGGCCTGCCAGTACTGGTTGACCGCACTAAGCACGGCCGGCACCTGCGACAGGCATTCGTCGTATTCGTCGTCGCTGAGTTTTTCGAACTCGGTGTCGGCGCTGAGGATGCCTTCGTCCACTGCCAGCGCCATCACCGGGCCGAGCAGTTCCATCAGCTGAGGATCTTCGGACAGGCGGTTTTCCCACAGGCTGGCGCGCAGATCGATACCGCGGCTGAAGCCTTCGCACCAGCCGGCGGCCGACAGCATCGGGCCGGTTTCAAGCTCCACTTCTCCGAGAATAGGCTCGTACGCGTCGACGTCGAGCTCGGCGCTGATCGAATCGTTGAGCTTGGCCAGCAGGGCGAGCACGCGGTTGCCCTCGTCCTCGTCGGCAAAAGGTTCGTGCAGCACTTCGGGCAGCCACTCGTCCGGCAGCACCAGCAGTGGGCCGACCGCCAGCGCGCTGAGCAGACCGTGCACGCCGTCGAGCAGCAGGTCGCCCTCGCCGGAATGGGCGCGCAGGTAGCGATCCAGTTCTTCCAGTTCGTTATCGTCCAGCGAGCTGGGCCATTCGGTCTTTGCAGTCATTTCGTGTCCAGTTCCAGCAGCACCGGCGTGTGGTCGGAAGGGCGCTCCCAGCGTCGCGGTTCGCGGTCGATGGTGGCGGCCTTGGCTATCGATTTCAGAGTATCGCTGATCAGGATCAGGTCAATACGCAAGCCCAGGTTGCGCCGGAATCCGGCCTGCCGGTAATCCCACCAGCTGAAGTGGCCGGCATCGGCTTCGAACAGGCGAAAGCTGTCGTGCAGGCCGAGCTCGGTGATGGCCTTGAGGCCGGCGCGCTCCGGCGGCGAGCAGAGAATGTCCTCGCCCCAGGCGACCGGGTCGTAGACGTCGCGGTCGTCCGGGCAGATATTGAAATCGCCCAGCACGATCAGCTTCGGATGGCGCGCCAGCTCACCGTCAAGAAAGTCACGAACCCGGGCCAGCCAGTCCAGCTTGTACGCGTATTTCTCGTCACCGACCGCCTTGCCGTTGACGACGTACAGATCGACCACGCGCAGATCGCCGATGGTGACGGCCAGAATGCGCCGCTGCGGATCGTTCAGCCCTGGAATGTCGGTCACCGCGTCGCGAGGCTCGGCGCAAGTATCGGCTCGCGTTAGGATCGCCACGCCGTTATAGGTTTTTTGGCCGGAAAAGACCGCGCGATAGCCCGCGGCGGCCAGCTCGTCGACCGGAAACTTGCCGTCTTCCAGCTTCGTTTCTTGCAGTGCGACGATGTCGGGCTGCGCGTCGGCCAGCCACTGGGTGAGGTGGGGTAGACGCACCTTCAGCGAGTTGACGTTCCATGAGGCGATTTTCATGGCAATATTGTAAGGGATGGGCCAATGCCGACCTCGGCAATTTCAACCGTTCCTCGATCATTAGCGACCACAGGCCAGGCAAGGGGCTTGATCGAGCGTGACCCTGAAACCGGCAAAACCCTTGATTAGATTTGGATAAAGCGCAAAAAAGGCGGTCTTTCCCTATGAGGAAAAGGAACTTTCACGATTTTCGGGGATAAAATCGACCGGTAACCGTCTTTACGGTGTATGCTTAGGAAGCAAGCCCTCGGGGAGACCCTAGGTTCCTGCTCATACTGCGGTAAAGTGCTATTCGCTCCGAGCCGCAAACCATCACTGCTTCAAAGGTAATGTTACATGTCGGATCGTCAGAGCGGTACAGTCAAGTGGTTCAACGACGCCAAAGGTTTTGGCTTCATCACGCCGGAAAGCGGTGATGACCTGTTCGTGCATTTTCGCGCGATCCAGGGCACGGGCTTCAAGTCCCTGCAGGAAGGTCAGCGCGTCACGTTCGTAGTCACCAAGGGCCAGAAAGGCCTGCAGGCTGAAGAAGTCCAGGTTGCCTAAGTCCTTCGGACTTTAGCGATTTGAAAAGCCCGCTTCGGCGGGCTTTTTTTATGGTCGTGGATGGCTGGCACACCGGAAATGCAGAAGCCATGCCCGGGAACGTATGAAAGCTAGGTCGCCGCCCGAACGAGCGGCGACCGTCTATTTTCGGCTCACGCCAAACCGTGGCTGCGCAGCAGCGCCTCCGGCTCCGGCTTTCGTCCGCGGAAGGCGACAAAGCTTTCCAGCGCCGGCCGGCTGGCGCCCACGGACAGCACCTCGCGGCGGAAGCGATCGCCGGTGGCGCGGTCGATGACGCTGCCCGATTTTTCCGCCTGCTCCTCGAAGGCCCCAAACGCGTCGGCAGATAGCAGCTCGGCCCACAGATAGCTGTAATAGCCCGCCGCGTAACCGCCGGCAAAGACGTGGCTGAAGCCGTGCGGAAAACGCTGCCAGGCCGGCGGATAGAGCACGGCCACCTGCTTGCGCACCTCGTCCAGCACGCCCATGGTCCGCGCGCCTTGGGCCGGGTCGTATTCCAGGTGCAGGGTGAAATCGAACAGCGCGAACTCCAGCTGACGCACCAGAAACAGGCCGGCCTGAAAATGCCGCGCGGCCAGCATGCGTTCGAACAGTTCGTCGGGCAGCCGCTCGCCGGTTTCGTAATGGCGAGCGAACAGGTCCAGCGCCTCGCGGTTATAGCCGAAGTTTTCCATGAACTGGCTGGGCAGCTCGACCGCATCCCACTCCACGCCATCGATGCCGCCGATCGAGGGCAGGGCGATTTCGGTGAGCAGATGATGCAGCCCGTGGCCGAATTCGTGGAACAGGGTCAGCACATCGTCGTGGGTGAGCAGGGCCGGTTTGCCGCCGGTCGGCGGCGGAAAGTTGCAGGTGAGAAACGCCACCGGCAGCTGACGTTGCTCACCGTCATCGAAACGGGCTCGACAGACATCCATCCATGCGCCGCCACGCTTGCCGTTGCGGGCATACAGGTCGATGTAGGCGCCGGCAAACACGCGGCCGTCGGCATCGCGCACGTCGTAAAAGCGCACGTCAGGGTTCCACACGTCGACATCGTCGCGGGCCGCCAACGTGATGCCATAGAGCTTGCTGGTGAGCGCGAACAGGCCGTCGATGACCGCCGGCAGCGGAAAATACGGCTTGAGCTGTTCCTCATCGAGCGCGTACTGCCGCTGGCGCAGCTTTTCGGAGACGTAGCCGACGTCCCAGGGCTCAAGGTTGTCGAGCTTGAGCTCGTCGCGGGCGAAGTCGCGCAGCGTGGCCAGCTCCTGCTGCGCCACCGGCTTGGCCCGCGCGGCCAGATCATGCAGAAATTCCATCACCTCGGTCGGCGAGCCGGCCATCTTGGTCGCCAGCGATTCTTCAGCGGCGTTGCGGAAGCCGATCAGCTGGGCCGACTCGTGCCGCAGCGCCATGATTTTTTCTATGCGTTCGGAGTTGTCGAACTTGCCGGCATTGGGGCCCTGATCCGAGGCGCGCGTCTGATACGCCCAGTACACGCGTTCGCGCAGACCGCGGTTGTCGGCATAGCCGAGCACGGCCTGCACGCTGGGTTGTTTCAGCGTCACGAGATAGCCGGCCAGCTTTTGATCCTCGGCGTACTGGCGCAGCACCGCGCGGCCGGATTCGGGAATGCCGGCCAGATCGCGCTCGTCGGTGACGTGCTCCTGCCACGCCTCGGTTGCGTCGAGCACCGCGTTGGAGAATTCGGTGGAGAGTTTGGACAGCTCCACGCCGATGTCGCGATAGCGCGAGCGCGCCGGCTCCTCCAGCGCCACGCCGGAAAGGGTGAAGTCGCGCAATGAATGTTCCACCAGCGCGCGCTCAGGCCGAGGCAGCTGCGCAAAGTCCGGCGCATCGGCCAGCGCCTGCACGGCGGCGTACAGCTCGCGGTTCTGACCCAGCTCGATCGCGTGTTCGGTGAGTTTCTCCTCGGCCGGCCCGTAGACCTGGCGCAGCGCCTCACTGTCGGCCACCGAATGCAGGTGGCCCACCGGTGCCCATGCGCGCGACAGGCGCTGTTCGAGCCGCTCCTGGGTCAGCATCACGGTCGCGAAATCGCGCGGCGCGTCGGGCGCGGTCAGCGCGGCGATGTCGTCGCGATAGTCGGCCAGCAGTGCATCGATCGCCGGCTCGACGTGTTCGGGAAGAATCCGGGAAAACGCCGGCAGAACATCGTCGGCGAGCAGCGGGTTGGCCTGGTTCATGCGCATCTCATGCAAGTTTTCTCAAGACTCCCAGCGTGGCGACGCCAGCGCATGAAATCAAGCGGAACAGGGCCGCTTGAGGACTGCCAACGGGCGATTCAACGCGTATGGCGGTACGCCCATCGCGCCGTATTGTCATGATTGGCCCCGTAACATCCTCGCCATGTGGCGAACAGATGTCAGAGACCTGCTGAAAGACAGCGCCACGTTTGCGCAGCTGCCGCCCGCGGCGCTGGAAGCGCTGGCCGATGAGCTGGTGTGGTTCGGCCTGCCCGGCGGACGGCCGCTGTTCAAGCCGGGCGAACCGGCCGACGCGCTGTACCTGGTGAAAAGCGGCAGCCTCGGCGTGTTCGACAGTCCAACCGTGCTGCGCCATCTGGTCAGCGCCGGCGAAAGCGTGGGCGAGATCAGCCTGCTCGGCGGCGAGACGCGCGGACGCATGGTGCGCGCGCTGCGCGACAGCGAGCTGCTGCGGCTCGATCGCGCCGCGTTCGAGCGCGTGCTGGCCCGGCATCCGCAGGCGCTGCTCGGCGTGGCACGCGCCGCGATCGAACGGCTGCAGCGGCGCGATCGCGGCGAAGAAACGCCGGGCCTGCCGCGGACCTTCGCCGTGCTGCCGTTCGACGGCGCGGTACCGGCGCGCGCGCTGACCCTGCAGCTGATGATGGCGCTGGAGCGCTACGGCAGCTGCCTCGTGGTCGACGCCGAACTCGGGCGCGGGCGGGGCAGCGACTGGTTTGCCGAGCGCGAGGCGCAGCATCGTTTCGTGATCTATCTCGACGTGCCCGGCCAGCGCAACGACGACGGCCTCTGGCGCGAACGCTGCCTGCGCCAGGCCGACGTGCTGCTATTGCCGGCACTGGCCGCGCAGCCGGCGCGCGACTGGCCGACCATGGTGCCGGTGCGCGCGGCACGCGCGCGGCATCGGCCGCGGCATCTGATTCTGCTGCACGCCGGTCATCAGGTGGCGCTGGGCGCTGCGCAGCGCTGGCGCGGGGTGTTCAGCGGCGAACTGCAGCATCACCATATTTGCGGCGATGGCGATATCGCGCGCGTGGCGCGGCTGGTCAGCGGCCATGGCCGCGGGCTGGTGCTGGCCGGTGGCGGCGCGCGCGGGCTGGCGCATCTGGGCGTGCTGCGCGCGCTGCGCGAGGCGGGCCACGATTTCGACGCGGTCGGTGGCACCAGCATCGGCGCGATTCTTGGTGCCGGCGTGGCGAACGGCTGGGATATTGAAACGATGACCGAGGTCTTTCGCCGCGCCTTTGTCGAAGGCCGGCCGCTATCGGACTGGACCCTGCCCTTGCTGGCGCTGACCCGTGGCCAGCACGCCTCGCGCATGCTGCGTCGCACGTTCGGCCTGCTCGGCGTGGAGGATCTGCGCCTGCCGTATTTCTGCGTATCGACGCGCCTCTCCGGCGGCGGCCAGGCTGTGCATCGGCATGGGCCGCTGTGGCTGTGGCTGCGCGCCTCCAGCGCGATACCCGGCGTGCTGCCGCCGGTGCTGCAGCGTGGCGAGGTGCATGTGGACGGCGCGCTGGTCAACAACCTGCCCACCGACGTGATGGCCGCCGACGGCATCGCGCACATCACCGCGCTGGACGTGCAGGCCGATATCGCGCTGCGCACCGACGTGGAGGAATCCTCCAGCCCGCCGTGGTGGCGATTGCTGCTGCAGCGAAAAGCGGTGCAGCGGCCGGGTCTGGTTTCCACCCTGGTGCGCGCCGGCATGGTCAACGGTGAGGAGGCCAGCCTGCGCCGACGCGCGCAGGCGCAGCTGCTGTTCACGCCGCCGCTGGACCACATCGGCATGCTCGACTGGAAGGACTGGCAGCGCGCGATCGACTCGGGCTACCGGCATGCGGTCGAGATACTCGAGGCTGGCGCCGCGTCGGGAAACGATGCGGCGGTCGACATATTCAAGATCGCGTGAGCCTTTCGCCCGGGCGCGCGTCGCATAGAATGGCCGCATGAATTCTCTACGCAGTTACAAAGGCATCGCGCCCACGCTGGGCGAGCGCGTGTACGTCGACTCCGCCGCCACCGTCATTGGTGACGTGGTGCTGGGCGACGATGTCTCGATCTGGCCCGGTGTGGTCTTGCGCGGCGACGTGCATTACATCCGCGTCGGCGCACGGAGCAACGTGCAGGACGGCACCATCGTGCATGTGACCCACGACGGCCCGTATTCGCCCGGCGGTTTCCCGACCATCATCGGTGAGGACGTCACCGTCGGCCACGGTGCGGTGATCCACGCCTGCACCATCGAGGACTTCTGCCTGATCGGCATGGGCTCGACCGTGCTCGATGGCGCCACGATAAAAAAGTACGGCTTCGTGGGCGCGGGCAGCGTGATTCCGCCGGGAAAAGTCGTCGGCGAGCGCGAGCTGTGGCTGGGCAACCCGGCCAAGTTTGTGCGGCTGCTCAGCGATAAGCAGATCGAGCAGCTGCAGTACTCGGCCAGTCACTATGTGCGGCTGAAAGACGAGTATCTGGCGGCCGGCTGATGGCGGTGGGCCGCGTGCTGTTTCTTTGCAGCCGCAACCGGCTGCGCAGCCCGACGGCTGAACAGGCGTTCGCCGGGTGGCCCGATGTGGAAACCGACTGCGCCGGGCTCGCCGATGACGCCGATGTTTCGCTATCGTCCAATCAGTTGGACTGGGCGGATCTCATTGTGGTGATGGAGTGGTCGCACCGGCGACGGCTGATGCAGCGCCACCGTCAACGCCCTCAAAGCAAAACGTGTCGTGGTGGCGGATATCCCAGACAACTACGCTTTCATGCATCCCGAGCTGATTGAAATGCTGTTGCGAAAGCTCGGTCACCTGCTGCGTTGACATGCCGTCACTCCAAAACCTTCGCGCAGCGACGAACTACCTACCTGGCCGCGTTTTCCGCGCGTGCCTGGATCGCCGCCGCCTGTGCTTCGTGCTCGCGCGTCATCACCATGCGTTGCGCGCTGAGCTTGCTGCCCAGCAGCGCCAGCTTGTAATTATTGCTGTCGTAATCGCGCAGCAGGGAAAGCTCACGCTGCGCTTCGTCGACATCGCGCGCGTTGATCGCTTGCTCAACGTCGTCGCAGGCTTGGGCGAAAAGCGTATTCAAATCGTCCCGCGCCACCGCGTTCTTTGGATCGAGCTGTAGCACGCTGAGGTAGAACTCGTAGGCGTTGCTGCCAGCGGGCGCAACGATACGGTGTTCGCTGACCGCGGATTTCGCCAGACCCAGCAGAATGCCCTCACCGCTGCTGGCGTCGGTCGACGCGCTGGAAGGATCCGCAGCATTGGCTTTGGCTGAGCCTGCTGCGTGCACATACCAGCCGACGCCGCCGGCAAGAACGATGAGCACGAAGACAGCCGCAAGAAATAATCCGCGTCGGGAAGACGCGGCAGACAGGGATTTAGGCATAACACTCGCGCATGGATCGTACCGCGCGCGAAGACGCCCGCGATCGGGCGCTTCGGCGGAAGCGGTCGTCACCATAGTCACGCCGCATGTCAGCGGCGTGACGAAACGCGAGAAAAAGCGTGATCGTGTGACCGTCGCCCTCAATCAAGGCGACGGTCGGGGTTAATCGTGCGCTACTGTCACCAGCCAAGCACGGCGTTGCCGTTCTCGGGCGAGCCATCCGGATGGGTGAACCAGAACACGCGGTTCTGTTTGTTCGGGCAGCCCGTGCCGGTCGCGTAGCTGGACACCGCACCGTTGAAGCTGCCGACGCCCGTGCGATAGCAGCCGCCTAGCGAATCATTGAACGTGAAGCTTTGCGTGCTCTGCTGGTTGCTGTGCGAGGTGAGGTTGCCGCTGGCGTCGAAGGCCAACGTGTCGTCGCTGTCGACCGTGTTGCTGAGCTTGGCCGAATACAGCGTGATGCCGAACAGCTGGTGCGCCGTATTTTTTTCGTCGCCCTGATGGGCCACGGTCGCCAAGGTGAAGCTGCCGTCAGAGGCGGCCACTTCGTTGACGTCCAGATGCAGCGGATAACGCACATGCTCGGCGTAGCTGCTGGTGACAAACCCGCCGATGCTGCTCTGGCTGGTACCGTCAGACGAGGTCTGCTGGTCGGTTACCTGCCGATACACGGTGTCGTTGATGGTGAAAGTCTGCACATCACCAAATCCCACCGTTTGATCCACCGTGGTTTCCACGCGGCCACGCGAGGTATTGGCATAGCCGCTGATGATGAAGTGCCGACTCAGCTGGGTGGTAATGGCGCCGGTGATATTGCCGGATGAATCCGTACTCAGGGTATCGCTGATGATCGGTGTAGGCGGCTGGCCCACCAGGGTATTGCGCTCGATCTGGCCGCTGACGGTTTTTGCATGCGGGTCGAGATACAGCAGCAGGCTCGCCGTTGCCGAAAAATAATTGTTGGCGCCGGCCACGCTGACCGCGACCTGGTGCGGCGCGCCGTTGCTGAGCACGCCGGCGAACGGCGTGAGGTCGACGCGGTACGGCATGAAGTTCAGCGTCTGCACGCCGGTGGTCGGCCGCCACAGGTAGGGATCGATGCCGCCGGTGTAGATCCACGGATACACCGGCGCCACGCCGGCCGGCTGTCCGTCGATGCTGATTTCGGCCTCGCGGAAATTGCCGCCGCCGCACTCCTGCACCTGCGCAGCGTACTGATCGGGGACGCAGGTGTACCAGAACTCGTCGGCGCTCTGGCTCTGCGCGAACACGTCCAGATAGGCGCGCTCGACGTTGGTTGGCAAGGTGAGCGACTTGCTCAGCTGGCTGGTTGATGTCGCCAGCGACACCGTGTTGCCATCCGGATCGCTGCCCAGCGGGATCACCGCGTCGGGCGCAGGCGCCGCCGGCGCAAGAATGGAAGCCGGGTAGAACAGCAGCTTCGCGCTGCCGTAGATCACGCCGGTATAGGTGCTGTCGACCACGTTGCCGATCAGCGCCTGGCCGTTGCCGGCTTTGCGCAGCAGCGCGCTGTAGTCGGTCAGATCGCGCTCGACATGCCAGCTGGGCGCGACCGTGGATGAAGGTTCCTCGGTGGTGCCGAAATACAGGTTGACACCGCCCAGCCACAGGTTGGCCGTGCGATCGAACTGACGCCCGGCGGTGACCGAGAAATCCGCTTCCAGCACCACTTTCGACCAGTGCGTGCCGCAGCCGGTCGGTGGGGTATAGGTGTAAGGACGCGGATTGAAGTCGTTGAACGCCACGCCGCTCAACAGCTGCACCACGCAGGGCGTGCCTGGCGGCCGAGGCACGGGAGGGTCGGCCACGGTGACATTGGTCGAGCCGATCGGACTGGCGACTGCTGATGTTCTGCTAGCTGCGCTGTTACTGGCTGCGGCAGCAAAAGCCGTACTGGCCAAGACCAAGGCCAGACCAGTGATCACTACCGCTCGACGATCGAAAAACCCTTTCGGCAACATGCGTGAACCCCCACGAGATGGTGCCCCTGTCATGGAAAAGTAGCATACCGACGTGGCGCAAGAACTCGTGCATCGCAAATAATCTGCCATGCCTCACAAGACGGCTCAGTCGGCGGCGGTCGCGCGCTCCAGCGCAGTCAACCACGCCATCGCCTGCCCGCGATCGCTGCCGCACATCGCCGATTCGGGCTGCAGGCTTGCGCAAACGGCCGGACGGCGCGGATCGTCGAAAATCGCGCAGCGGTTATCCGCGGTGAGTTGCGCGCACCTGATCCCGGCGGGCTTGCCTTTCGGCATGCCGGGAATCGGCGAGCTGATCGACGGCGCGATGCAGCAGGCGCCGCAGCCCGCGCGACAGGCCAGCGCGGTCACGTGGTTTGCCGGCGCAACGTTTGATAGACCGGTTCGGTCTGCGGCCGCTGGCCGTGCCACAGCGCGAACGCATCGGCCGCGGTTTCCAGCAGCATACCCAGGCCATCGACGGCCTGGCGCGCACCGGCGCTCCTGGCCCAGGTCAGAAAACTGGCTGCCGCCGCGCCGTAGGAAAGGTCGTAGCCGATCGTCGCTTCGCTCACCAGTGACTCCGGCAGCGGCAGCGTCGCGCCCAGCACGCCGGCGGAAGTGGCATGCACAATCAGGTCGAAGTTCCCTAGCTTGGCCAGCTGCTGCCAATCACGGGACTGCACCCGCTTGGGTTCGCCGATCAGGCTGGTCAGCGCCTCAGCAGACGCACGCGAACGATTGACGATGGTCAGCGTCCGCACGCGCGCATCGAGCAGGTTCCACACCACGCCTCGCGCCGCGCCGCCGGCACCCAGCATCAGCACCGATTTGCCGTGCAATGCGATGCCATGGCGTTCGGTCATGTCGCGCGCCATGCCGGCGCCGTCGGTGTTATGGGCGGCCAGACGGCCATCGGGCAGACGCGTCAGCACGTTGGCGGTGCCGGCGCGCGTTGCCGCGTCGCTGCGCTCATTAGCCAGCGCGAAGGCGGCCGCCTTGTGCGGCAGGGTGACATTGGCACCGCGGCCGCCGTTGGCGAAGAACTGCTGCACGGCGATATCGAAGTCCGCCGGCGCCGCGTCGATAGCGCGATAGTCCAGCGCGATGGCGAACTGCTGCGCGAATGCCTGATGAATCGCCGGCGACACGCTGTGCTTGATCGGGTGGCCGAAGACGGCAAAGGAGAGGGGTGGCATGCGGGTATCCGAAGCGCTGCGAGTCGCCGGGTTCGGCGTCATTGCCATCATTCTACTGGCGATACATCGAGTGACGATGGCGCGGAGAATCATGGCTATCGCGCGATTGCCTTTGGCTGTCGCCCTTTGTCGACCGGTCGCAGCCTGTGAGATGCGCGCAATGGAAGCTGTCTTCATTCCAACGACGGAGTCTGTCGATGCGCCCGCAATTGCTATCCAAAAACGATCGTTACGACGCCAGCCATCAGCGCCTGCTGGGCGCGGCCATGCTGTGGCTGCTGGCAGGCAGCTTTCTGCTGATCACAACGCTTGTACCGGTTTACAGCGCGGTGCTGGGGTGGACCTCGTCGTTCTGGCTGGTCGGCGCGCCGCTGATCATGCTGCTGGCGCTGGAACCGTCGCTGCCACGTCAGCTGCTCGCCCTGCGGGGGCCACGCCAGAACCCGCTGCGCGCGGCGATCTGGCGCTGAGAACCGACCGACGGATTCGCTAACCGGCGATGCCCTGGCGCTTGCGTTCCATGCGGCGCAGGAACTCCTGCATGATCTGCAGATACAGCGCGTCGCCCAGATGCGCATCCTCGACACCGGCATCGATCGAGGGATTGTCGTTGACCTCGATCACCACCGGCTTGTTGCCGACCTGCTTCAGGTCGACGCCGTAGAGGCCATCACCAATCGGCGCGGTGGCTTTCAGCGCGAGCTTCACCACGTCGGCCGGGGCATCGCTCACCGCGATGGTCTCGAAGCCGCCGCTCTTGGCCGTGCCTTTGGCGCCGTGGTTGTAGATTTGCCAATGGCCGCGCGACATGTAGTACTTGCAGGCAAACAGCGGCTCGTGATTGAGCACGCCGATGCGCCAGTCGAAGTCGGTGTACAGGTATTCCTGCGCCAGCAATAACGCGCTGTGCTGGAACAGTTCGCCGGCGGCTTTTTCCAGCGCCTCCTCGCTCTGCACTTTCACCACGCCGCGCGAGAACGAGCCATCGGGGATTTTCAGCACCAGCGGAAAACCCAGCTTGCCGACCACTTCCTTCATGCCCTTGGCATCGTCGCGATACAGAATTTCGGTGTGCGGCACGGCGAGCTTGCGCGAAACCATCAGGTCGTTGAGGAAGATCTTGTTGGTGCAGCGGAGAATCGACGTCGGGTCGTCCATCACCACCATACCTTCCTTCTCGGCGCGGTGAGCGAAGCGATACGTGTGATTGTCGCTCGCGGTGGTTTCGCGAATGAACAGGCCATCGTATTCGGCCAGACGCTGGTAGTCGTTCTTGCCGATCGTGTCGACTTCGATACCCAGCTGCTTGCCCGCCGCCACGAAGGATTTCAGCGCCTTTTTGTTCGACGGCGGCATCATCTCTTTCGGATCCACCAGCATCGCGACGTCGTAGCGATACAGCTTGCGCGCGCGCGGCTTGCGCCACAGCTTGCGCGAGAAGCGGTCGAGTTCCTCGGCGAACGCGTCTTCCTGCGCGTCGTCCAGCGTGTGCAGGCCGACCGGCTTGATCGAGCTCACCTGCCATACGCGGTCGCGTTCGAACTCGATGCGCATCAGCGGACAGGGAAAGGTTTCGAACACCTGGCGCGCCAGATCCTGCAGCGCGGGGTAAGCGGTTTCGCCGAAGTAAACCAGGATGCCCAGATCCGTCGTATCGCGGCCGCCGGCGGGCAGAAAGTGCGTCAGCTTCTGGTTGAGGTCGTCGATGTCCACGCCGTACAACGAGCGACGGCGCAGGTCATTGACGGTGCGCACGGACGGCATCACCTTGTGCCCGCGCGCTTCGGCCAGCAGCGACACGTAATAGCCGGTGCCCAGGTACTTGTAGCTGCGGCACAGGTTGATGACGTGCGTGCGCTCATCATCATTGCCGATCGGCTCGCGTAGATAATCCATCGCGCTCATCACGTCGACGGACGGGTAATACGAAGCCCAGTCGGAGGCTTTTTCGACAACGATGACCAGACGGGTCATGACACCACTCAGGCAATACGGTGGAAGCAGATTGCCCAGCAGCGGCGGGGCGCGATACGCACGGCGCGCAGTTTGGCACAGGGGCGCGGTCGAACAAGTCAAAGCGCTGAAGCGGGATTAAACGCTATCTGCGTCGGCATCAGCCGCAATGAAAAATACACGCGACGAATGCCGCCGGCTGCTAGAGTCCGCGCGGTTCGAATGGCGATTCGATTTCTCGGCATACCCACCGCGTCACTCACTCCTGCGGGACTTCGACTTCATGGCATCCGGATTCTCTTCCACTCAACGCAAGCCGCCGATTGCGATGCAGGAGGCGCGGCAGCGGGATCCGGCAGGCATGCGCACAACACCTGCAACGGCCAGCGTGCGCGTGCGCCGCGCCGAAACCTCCGACCTTGACGATCTGGTCACGCTGGAGGATCGCACCTTCGACAGCGACCGCATGACGCGCGATCAGTATCGGCGTCACCTCGATAGCGATTCGGCACTGGTGCTGGTTGCCAGCGCCAACCACCGCCGCTTTCTCGGCACGGCCGTGGTGTTTTTCCGCAAGGGCAGCAGCGTGGCGCGGCTTTACTCACTGGCCAGCCAGCCTGAGTCACGCGGCAAGGGCATAGGTACCGCACTGGTCGAAGCCACCGAGGCGGCAGCGAAACAGCGGCGCTGCACTATCCTGCGACTTGAAGTGCGTACCGACAACGCCAGCGCCATCAAGCTCTACGAGCGGCTGGGCTATCGCTGCATCGCCTCACTGCCCGGCTACTACCAGGATGGCGCCGACGGCTGGCGCTACGAAAAGCGGCTCGCTTGAATCGACGCGTTGAACGCCGGGCGTTGGGGAAATATCCGGACCTGACGCTCTACGGACCTCACCCGCCAAACGGCTGCCCGATCTTCTGCTGCGTCGAATCGTCCGGCCTGGCCACCAGCGCACCGGTGCGCATCAGGCTCACCGTGTAGTGGCCCTGATCCACAAGCGGCAGAAACGCGCCGCTGCCGTACAGGGTGTCGACCTCCGGCAGCCATTGCGGGTACTGCTTGTGCAGGTCGAGCACGTCGAAGCCGCTGGCGTGATCGAAACTGATGACCGTGCGCGGTGCGCTCATTTCCTGCGCCGCGTCGTCATAGCGGCCGGACAGGCGATCGAGCCGGTACAACGGCGGTATGCCCGCGAGCAGGGCAGGCAACTTCCATTTGAGGACGATGGCCTCCACGCGCCAGTCGTCGCCGTCCAGCTCGACCTGGCGCGTGCTGCCGTCGGGCCAGCTCAGCGTCAGCGCCCAGCGCTGCGGCGAAAGAATGTGGGCTTCGATATCGACCACCGGCGTTTCCTCGCTCAGCAGGCGATAGCCGCGCAGCGCGTAGCCGGTGCCGCCAAGCACCAGGGCCAGCAAAAAAAAGGTCACGCACAGCAGAGCACGCCCCGCCGCCGCCGCCCTGCGGCCGCTGTGCAGGTGCTGGCGCAGCGAGATCAGCTGCACCAGCGTGATCAGCAGGAAAACCGCGGCCAGCACCAGCAGCACGGTCATCGGCATGCGCAGCAATGTGCTCCAGTCCATCGTGAGATCCTCGCCCGACGGGCGTAACGTGATTCGATGCGCGCATCATAACGGCATGGGCCGGCGATGCTGGGGTGAATCGACCGCGCCTCGCTATACTGCAGGCCACTTCAGGAAACCCTTGTCATGCACCGACTGATCTCAGTGAATTCGCTTTTTCTGGTCGCCTTCTGCATCGTCGCCGGCACGCTAGCCGGCTGTGGCCAGAAAGGTCCGCTGTATCTGCCGCCGGCCACCAAACCGGTACCGGCCTCGCCAGCCAGTACAGTAAAACCGCAGCAGCCGGCGATCACGGGCAATAACGCGATACCCGACAACCAGCGGCCGGACAGCACGCAGTACTGAGTCGCAATCGATGATGAAGCAGCGCTTTTCGAAGATGCACGGCATCGGCAACGATTTTGTCGTGCTCGACTGCCGCGACACGCCGTTTTCGATGACCGTCGCGCAGATCCGCGCCATGGCGGATCGGCATACCGGCGTCGGCTTCGATCAGCTGCTGGGCATCGGCCGTACGTGCGATCCGACATGCGCGTTCTATTACGGCATCTCCAATGCCGACGGCTCGCCCTCGGGCCAGTGCGGTAACGGCGTGCGCTGCGTGGCCGCCTGGCTGCATCGCGAGGGTGCGCTGGCGATCGGCGAGACGGTGCGTATCGAAAGCCCCTCCGGTCCGGTGGCGGTGCGTTTGATCGACGCGAACGAGGTGGTCGTCGACATGGGCATACCTGCGTTCGAACCGGCACAAAGCGGTTTCGATGCGGCGCGCGCAGCCACGCATTACCCGATCGATGTCGCGGACGCCGTACTGCAGATCGGCGTCGTCTCGATGGGCAACCCGCACGCGGTGATCGAGGTCGACGATCTGCACAGTCCCGAACTGGAGCGGCTCGGTCCGCTGCTTTCCACCCACGCGCGCTTTGCTGACGGCGTCAACGCCGGCTTCGTGCAACGCCTCGACCGCGGGCACCTGAAGCTGCGCGTGCACGAGCGTGGCGCGGGATGGACGCTGGCCTGCGGCACCGGCGCCTGCGCGGCGATGGCCGCGCTGCATCAGCGCGGCGAGGTTGACGACAGCGTGCAGGTGAGCCTGCCCGGCGGCGTGCTGCAGATAGACTGGGCCGGTCCCGGCCAGCCGCTGTGGATGAGCGGCTCGGCCACCTTCGTCTTCGACGGCGAATGGGTCGTTCCGCCGGGCTTGCCGTAGGCGCAGATGCACCGGTCGTCACGGCTTTTCAGTCGGCCCTGCGGCGTTTGCAGTTGAAGCGCGGGCCGGTCCATCGCACACTGGCCCAGCCGATGCCGTTTTTTTGCGCGCCCCGGTATGGTTTCGACCCGCCCTGCTCCGAGGTATCCCGCGCATGACCGCCACCCTGCTCGATGACGCTACCCAGGCGCGCGTTGTTGCCTCCTATCTGAAGCTGCACCCGGAGTTTCTCAGCGACTATCCCGAGCTGGCAGCGCAGCTGAAGATGCCGCACGAGAAAGGTCCGGTCGCCTCGCTGGCGACCTACCAGCTGCAGAGCCTGCGCGAAAAAAATGCCGAGCTCGAACGCCGGCTGGCCGAACTCATCGCGATCGCCGCCGAGAACGAAAAGCTGATGGAGCGCGTGCATGCGCTCACCGTCGCCCTGCTGCGCGCCAACACCATCGAAGTCACCGCACGCAGCGTGGTGGCCAAGCTCACTGCCGATTTTCACACCGATCAGGTTCGGCTGGTCCTGTTTGGCAGCGAAGCACAGCTACCGCGCGCCGAATGGCTGGTCCAGGTCACCGGGCCGGAAGCGCTGCCGGAGTTCAGCGACTTCCTGCAGCAGAACGAGCCGGTGTCCGGCCGCTTGTCCAAGGAAAGGCTGGAACGCCTGTTCGGGAGCGCTGCGTCCGAAACCCGCTCGGTGGCGATGATGCGCCTCGGCGACGCTGGCATCTTGGCGATCGGCAGCAGCGATCCGGACCGCTTTCAGCCCGGCATGGGCAACCTGTTCCTGAAGATGATCGCCGCCACGATCACCGCCGCGCTGGCCCGCTCGCGGGACGTTTCCTGAGCCCGCAGTGACGCCCGAACGCCAGATCGAGGACTGGCTCGCTCGCCTCGCAAGTGAGCGGCAGGCCTCGCCTCACACCGTCTCGGGCTACCGGCGTGACCTGGCCAAGCTGATCCGCTTCATGCAGGACAACCACATCGCGGCGTTCGAGGCACTCGACGCCAACCGCATGCTCACCTTCGTCGCCAGCGAACACCGCGGCAGCAAGGGCAGGGAGGGTCTGGCGCCGAAAAGCCTGCAGCGGTTGCTGTCCTCCTGCCGCAGCCTGTTTCGCCAGCTCACCCGCGAAGGCCAGCTCAGCCACGATCCCCTGCTGGGCGTGCGCGGCCCGAAAGTTCGGCGCAAGCTGCCCCAGGTGCTGGATGTCGACGAAGCCAGCGCGCTGGTCGAAACCGACAGCGGCGGCAAGCTGGCCGTGCGCGACCGCGCCATGCTGGAGCTGTTCTATTCCAGCGGCCTGCGCCTGTCCGAGCTGGTCGGCCTGCGCTGGCTCGATCTGGATCTGGACGGCGGCGAAGTGCGCGTGCTCGGCAAGGGCAGCAAGACCCGCATCGTGCCGGTCGGCCGGCATGCTGTCACCGCGCTGCGTGCGCTCGGCGCGGAGGAGGGCATGGTGGCGGAAAGCCCGATCTTCCGCGGCCGCAACGGTGCGCCGATCAACCCGCGCACGATCCAGCTGCGCATGAAAAAGCTGGCGCAGCAGCAGGGCATGGCCAAACATATCCACCCGCATTTGCTGCGCCACACCTTCGCCAGCCACATGCTGGAATCCTCCGGCGACCTGCGCGCCGTGCAGGAGCTGCTTGGCCATGCCGACATCGCCACCACGCAGATCTACACGCATCTGGATTTTCAGCACCTGTCGAAGGTGTACGACGCCGCGCATCCCCGCGCCAAAAGCAAGCGCTGACGCGCGTGTGCCGGCTTTTTACATCTGCAGCGCAAACGCGCAGACATTGAAGCGAGAGCGCCCGGCCCCATTTCGGCGGTTCAGGCAAACAATGCGGAGCGCTCATGGAATCGTTTCACGCCACCACCATCGTCTGCGTCCGTCGCGAAGGCCGCGTCGTGATCGGCAGCGACGGCCAGGTCACGCTAGGCAACACGGTGATGAAGGGCAATGCGCGCAAGGTGCGCCGGCTCGGCAAGGCCGGTGACGTGGTCGCCGGTTTCGCCGGCGCCACGGCGGACGCGTTCACCTTGTTCGAGCTGTTCGAGCAGAAACTCGAGAAGCACAACAACAACCTGACCCGCGCCGCGGTGGAGATGGCCAAGGAATGGCGCACCGATCGGCGTTTCGGTCGACTGGAAGCGATGCTCGCCGTGGCCGACAAGGACGCCTCGCTGCTGATCTCCGGCAACGGCGACGTGGTGGAGCCGGAACATGGTCTGATCGCGATCGGCTCCGGCGGCCCCTTCGCCCAGTCTGCTGCGCTGGCCCTGCTCGAAAACACCGAGCTCGATGCACGCACCGTGGTCGAGAAGGCGCTGAAGATCGCCGGCGACATCTGCATCTACACCAATCACAACGTGTCGATTGAAGAACTTTAAATAGAGCGGGGAACGGGGACTGGGGAACGGGAAGCGTGCCGTTCGTCGTAATCCTTCGCATCCCGCTCTGATTTCAGCCCTCTTATTGGCGGTCTGCGTACCAAACTTTCAGCCATTCAAAAAAGCACGCGTTCCCCGTTCCCGGTTCCCCATTCCCGCTTTTAAGAAGTACACCATGTCCGAACTCACTCCCCGCGAAATCGTCAACGAACTCGACCGCTTCATCATTGGCCAGAACGACGCCAAGCGCGCGGTGGCCGTGGCGCTGCGCAGCCGCTGGCGGCGCATGCAGCTGGCGCCGGAGATGCGCAATGAAGTGACGCCGAAAAATATCCTGATGATCGGACCGACCGGCGTGGGCAAGACCGAGATCGCGCGCCGCCTGGCGACGCTGGCCAACGCGCCGTTCGTCAAGGTCGAAGCGACCAAGTTCACCGAGGTTGGCTATGTGGGCAAGGACGTCGAATCGATCATCCGCGATCTGGCCGATGTGGCGTACAAGCTGACCCGCGAACAGGCGGTCAAGCGCGTGCGTACGCAGGCCGAAGATCGCGCCGAGGATCGCATCCTCGACGCGCTGCTGCCGCGCCGGCAGTCCACGCCGACCGACTGGAGCCACGACGCGCCGGCGCCGGCGATCGAAAACGACACGCGGCAGAAGCTGCGCAAGCAGCTGCGTGAAGGCGCGCTGGACGAGCGCGAGATCGAGCTGGATTTCGCCATGAACGTCGGCGTGGAAATCATGTCGCCACCGGGCATGGAGGAGATGAGCGCGCAGCTCAAGCAGATGTTCCAGAACATCGGCGGCGCCAAGACCCAGCAGCGCAAGGTCGCCATCAAGGTGGCGCGGCCGATGCTGATCGATGAGGAGGCCGGCAAACTGCTCAACGACGACGAAATACGCTCGCTGGCGATGGAGGCGGCCGAGCAGAACGGCATCGTCTTTATCGACGAGATCGACAAGGTTGCGCAGCGCGGCGACCACGGTCACGCCGGCGTCAGCCGCGAGGGCGTGCAGCGCGACCTGCTGCCGCTGGTGGAAGGCTCCACCGTGTCGACCAAGTACGGCCCGATCAAGACCGACCACATGCTGTTTATCGCCTCGGGCGCGTTTTCGCTGGCCAAGCCGTCCGACCTGATTCCGGAGCTGCAGGGCCGGCTGCCGATACGTGTGGAGCTGTCGGCGCTCAGCGTCGACGATTTCAAGCGCATCCTGCGCGAGCCGCACAACGCGCTGACCAAGCAGTACGTGGCCTTGCTCGGTACCGAAGGCGTTACGCTCGAGTTTGTCGAGAGCGGCATCGACCGCCTGGCCGAGGTGGCGTTTCAGGTCAACGAGCGCACCGAGAATATCGGCGCCCGGCGCCTGCATACGGTGATGGAGCGGCTGCTGGAGAAGATTTCCTACGAGGCGGCCGACAAGTCCGGCGAGCACTACCGCATCGACGCCGAGATGGTCGACAACAGCCTGGCCAGCCTAGTGCAGAACGAGGACCTCAGCCGCTACATTCTGTAAAGTCAGGGCGCATTCGCAAGTACCTGTGGCGTGAGCGAACCCTCCTGGCCGGCCATAACAAGCTGCCTGACCCGATCTGGTAAAATCATGTCCGTGAGCAACATCATTGAACTCAAAACCACCGGACAGCGCGCCCAGCTACGCGAAGCGCAGCAGAAGCAGACGCTGATCCGGCTGTGGCGCGAAGACCTCGAGCACGGCAGCTTCTGCGGCTACGTGGGCGGCGTCGGGCAGGAATTCTTTCTGCTCTGGGTGGTCGGCGACGGCATCACGTATGACGGCATGTACATCATGCGTCATCGCGATATTTCCGAGCTGGAAGCGCCAGACAAGCACCATGTCTTCTTCGAGAAGGCGCTGGCGCTGAAGCACATCCTGCCCCGGCCGCCGCGCGGTTTTCCGCTGGACAATATCCGCGAAGTGATTCAAGCCGCCGGAGCGCAAGCGCCGGTCATCGGTGTGCACGTGGATAGCGAAGATGAGTCCGAAGTTTGCTATATCGGCCGGCTCGCCAGCGTGGATGACGACGGCTTCTATATGCAGGAGCTGAGCCCTGACGCAGAGTGGATGCGCGAGGTGTCGTTCTTCGGTTGGGACGAAGTCTCCACAGTCAGCATCGAGGACAGCTACGCGCAGGCGCTACTGGCCGTCGCCGGCACGGCGCCGCCGCTGGAACAGAGCGATGCCGGCGTCAGCCGCATTTGAGCTGACGCCGCGCTCCAGCAGTAAACGTATGGCGTGACGCCAAACGCCTGCCGCCAAAGCGGCGGGCGTTTGCTTGTTCGCACCGCTGGCGCCGCCCTGCATTCACCCGGAATTTTCACCGACGCGCATTCAATCGAGGTTTGCGCGAGCCGCCCGATGCCCGCGTTTGCCTTTCGCGGAGATCACCCATGAGCAAGAAAAAAGTCGCCGACATCATCATCGAAACGCTGCAGGCTGCCGGCGTGCAGCGCTGCTACGGCATCGTCGGCGACACGCTTAACCACATTACCGACGCGATCCGCCGCAGCGATATCGAGTGGGTGCATATGCGCCACGAGGAGGCCGGCGCGATGGCCGCCGGCGGTGAAGCGCTGATCACGGGTCGACTAACCGCCTGCGCAGGCACCTGTGGACCGGGCAGCCTGCATTTCATCAACGGCCTGTTCGAGGCGCACCGCAACCGCGCGCCCGTGGTGCTGATCGCCACCCAGGTCGCCACCAGCGAGATGGGCATGGATTTTCCGCAGGAAGTGGACCTGAAACCGATCTACGATACCTGCAGCCATTTCTGCGCCTATATCCATTCGCCGGCGCAGGCGCGCCGCGTAACCGCGCTCGCTGCACAGGCCGCACTCAACAAGCGCGGCGCTGCGGTGATCATCGTGCCGGGCGACATCAGCCAGATGGAGGTCGAGGACGGTCTGGCCTTCCGCCCGCATCAGCCGCAGCCGGTGCTGCGGCCGTCCGATGCCGAGCTGGACGAGATCGCCGCGGTGATCAACGCGGGCAAGCGCGTCACGCTTTACTGCGGCTCCGGTTGCGAGGGCGCCGAGCAGGAAATCGTCGCGCTGGCCGAAAAGATCAAGGCGCCTGTAGCCCATACCTCGCGCGCCAAGGATTTCATCGAGCCCTACAACCCATACAACATGGGCATGACCGGCATCCTCGGCGTGGAATCCGGCTTCCGCGCGCTCGACGCGTGCGACACCCTGCTGCTGCTCGGCGCCGATTTCGCCTGGAGCCAGTTCTATCCGAACGAGGCCAAGCTCATCCAGATCGACAGCGACGCCACCCATCTGGGCCGGCGTCACCCGGTCGATATCGGCGTGGTCGGCCACATCAAGGACACCATCGAAGCCCTGCTGCCCCGTCTGCGCGCGCGCGAGGAGCATGCCTTCTTGCGCAACAGCCTCAAGCATCGCGAAGCAACGCTCAAGCAGATCGCCGAGGAAGAGCACGCCGGCGGCGACGGCCTGATCCATCCGCAGTATCTGACCAAGCTGATCGATCGATATGCCGACGACGATGCGATCTTCACCGCCGACGGCGGCAGCCCGATGGTCTGGCTGCTGCGCCACATCACCAGCAATGGGAAACGACGCACGCTGACCAGCCTGGTCCACGGCACCATGGCCAATGCGATGCCCGAGGCGCTCGGCATCCAAAAGGCGCTGCCTGGTCGGCAGGTGATCTCGCTTTCGGGCGACGGCGGCATCAGCATGCTGCTGGGCGACCTGCTCACCGCCGTGCAGGAAAACATTCCGATCAAGGTGATCGTCTACAACAACAGCTCGCTCGGCTTCGTCGAGATGGAGCAGAAAGTTGAAGGCCTGCTGGATGCGTTTACGGAGTTGAAGAATCCGGACTTTGCCAAGCTGGCCGAGGCGATCGGTTTCTACGGCCGCCGGGTGGACGACGCCTCGACGCTGGAGGAGGCCATACGCGATGTGCTGTCGCAGCCCGGCCCCGCGCTGCTCGACGTCAAGGTCAACCGCTACGAGCTGGTGATGCCGCCGAAAGTGGAGGTGGGGCAGGTGCTGCACACCGCGCTTTACTCGGCGAAGGCGATCATCGCCGGCCGCGGCATGGAGGTCGAAGAGCTGGTGCGCACCAACTTCGCCGACTGAATTTAAGCACCGCTGGCTCCAATCGGATGCCAGCGGTGCGGTCACGCGCTATTTTTCCGGCGCACCTTGTCCGAACATGTGCTTGCGCGCTTCCTCGTCGGTGGTCAGATCGACTTTGCCCTTGATGGTGTCGGCCAGCGCATAGGCACGGCGGGTGCCGTCGCGATCGCGAATCTGCTCGAACCACATTTTCAGATTCGGAAAATCGTCCAGTGTCATGCCTTGCGCCTCATACGGCACGATCCACGGATAGGCCGCCATATCGGCAATCGTGTAGTCCTTGCCGGCAATATAGGCACGGCCTTCCAGCCGCTTGTCCAGCACACCGTAAAGCCGGCGCGTTTCATTGACGTAGCGGTCGATCGCGTAGGGAATCTTTTCCGGCGCATAGCGGTTGAAGTGATGGTTCTGACCCAGCATGGGGCCCAGTCCACCGACCTGCCAGAACAGCCACTCGGTCACCACGTAGCGTTCGCGCAAATCCTTCGGCGAGAACTTGCCGGTCTTTTCGGCCAGGTACTGCAGAATCGCACCGGATTCGAAAATACTCAGTGGTTCGCCACCGCCCAATGGATCGGTATCCACCATCGCCGGCATCTTGTTGTTTGGTGAAATCTTCAGATATTCCGGCGTGAACTGCTCGCCCTTGCCGATATTCACCGGCTTGATCTCGTAAGCCAGTCCGGCCTCTTCCAGAAACATCGTTATCTTGTGGCCGTTGGGGGTAGGCCAGTAATGCAGTTCGATCATGGGAAATCCTCGGGTACACGGTGAGCAGGGTGAATCCACCGGTTGAATATGACCCAGCTGCCGATAAGACTTTGCGAAGAAAACTCGCTCGTATCGTCAACCGGCTCGCGGGACCTTGCGTTGATCGAGGTGTTGCCGTCGCTCGGCACATCATTGGAGATATCAGCATGAAGTTTTCCCGCCGTTTCGCCCTGCTTGGTTTCGCTCTCGCCGTTGGCGCCTCAAGTGCCGTCTACGCTCAACCCTTTCAGGACACGCCGCCTCCAGCAGGAAGCAGCAATGCAGGATCAGGTCAGCACGCGATGCCCGATCCACAGAAGCAGACCGCGCGACTGAGCCGCAAACTGCAGCTGACGCCAGACCAGGCCGCGAAGATGGAGCCGATCCTCGCCAACCGCTTGCAGCAGATGCAGCAGTTGCGCGGCGACACGTCATCCTCCAAGCGCGATGTGCATCAGAAAATGCGCGCGCTCAAGCAGGATACCGACAGTCAGATCCAGGCCATCCTCACCGACAGCCAGCGCCAGCAGTATCAGCAGATGCAGCAGCAGGCGATGCAAAAGCATCTCGATCACAAGCAGGGCGCACCGGCTGCAGGCGGCGGCAGCGAGAATGACGGCGGTTAAGCCGAATCACTGAAGCGTTCGACGGTTCGATGCCTGCAGCCGGTGACATCTCTGCCTGCAGGCATCGTCGTTATTTTCCGATGCAGAAGGTTTAAATGGTTCTTAAACTGATGTATTCATTAGCATTATTGAAAACCATCCTAGCTTCGTGGGGCCATCCGTGGGACCAATTCATCCGAGCTCCCGGTTATTCGCATTCCCTCAGTTGCAAAACGCCAGCCACCTGCCCACCTTCGCCACAGCAGTTGACCAGCTTCGCCAGCGAAGCTGACCATGGCCGGCAGCCAAACTGCCCATTATCGCAAACGAGTTGCTCAATTCCGGCAACTAGCCTGACCAGCATCACTGCCGGTCGGACCTACAAGGTTTACCCATGGAGTCGACCGGCAGGGGTCGGCCATTTTGAGACAGTCGTCGTCTCTATCAAGTCGCTCCATAGCTGCCCTTCGATGTCGAGGTGATAACACTGCCTCCCACAAACTGATCCTCTGGCGCCGAGAGATTGCACTTCGCTGATCCCGGATTTTTCACCACAGTGAATGCACCGGTGCCTTCTTATATTGAACGCTATGTTTGCGAGGGACTGGTCGTGGCCAAGCTGAGCCGCGTCACCTCAGCTCTTCCATCGCAGATCTGATTTTGTCAGCGTCCACCAATGTCGCGGGGTTGTAGACCACCATGCTGAGGTCTAGTCGGCCATCAACCGCGAAGGTCGAATATTCGAACGCAAGCGGACCGAGCACTGGGTGACGTATGTGCTTGACTGCTTCGCCATGGGTACTGCGAACGTCGTTATCGAGCCACATCGTCCTGAACTCGGGACTGAGCTGGCAGAGTTCTTCCACGAGAGGACCCACCTCCGCCGCGGCACCCGCACGCGCGGCGTCCACACGGAAGGCGCCCACCACGTGGCGGGCCACGTTCTCCCAGTCGTACTGCGCAGCGCGGGCACGGGGGTCGAGGAAGAGGGTGCGTAGCACATTGCGCTGATGCGGCGGCAGGGAACCATAGTCACCCAGCATGATTGTGGCGGCGCGGTTCCAACCGACCACGTCCCAGGTCGCGGTCCTGATGAGGGCGGGGCTCGGGTTCAACGCATCGAGAACGCGCTGCAGTCGTGGCGTGATGTCGCCGTTCTTCTTATAGCGAACCTCAGGCGGACGGCCGAGGCCTAGCAGGAAGAGATGCTCGCGCTCGACATCCGTCAGCATGAGCGCACGCGCGATCCGATCCAGCACCTCGGCCGAAGGTGCTCCGCCGCGTCCCTGTTCGAGCCATGTGTACCAGGTCGGACTGATGTTGGCCCGCTGCGCTACTTCTTCACGGCGCAGGCCGGAGGTGCGGCGACGCTCCCGGGGAAAGCCGAGAGCAGACGGATCGAGCCTGCTGCGGCGATCGCGCAGATAGGTCCCGAGCGGGTTCTCGGTAGTCGGACGCTCGCTGATCCTGTTAGCCATTTTACTATGATGATTTCACTACTTTACCGGGATAGAGCATACGACCACATTGGTCCCCAACGAAACTCGGAGACTTAATTTATGCGTGTGTTTGTTACGGGTGCTACTGGAAACATCGGCTCGAAGGTCGTGAAGGAATTGATCGCGGCGGGCCATCAGGTGATCGGCCTCTGCCGTTCGGAGAACAAGGCGCCGGCTCTGGCGGCCGCAGGCGCCGAGGTCTATCGCGGGTCGATCGCGGACCCGGATAGTCTCAAGGATGGCGCGGCCCGATCGGATGGCATCATCCATCTGGCCTTCAACCACGACTTCTCTAATTTCGTTCAAAACTGCGAGGATGACCGCGGTGTGATCAAGGCGCTAGGGTCGGTTCTCGCCGGCTCCAACCGGCCATTGATCGTGACCTCCGGAACCGGGTTGGCCAATACCGTGCCCGGCCAGCCGGCCAGGGAAGACAATGCTATCTTCGGTTGCCACGTGCATCCGCGCGCAGCCTCCGAAGAGGCGGCCGCCGCTGTCGCCGCGGACGGAGTCAACGTCTCCATTGTGCGGCTTCCGCAAGTCCATGACCCGCTTACGCAGGGCCTTGTCACTTCTGCCATCGCGATTTTTCGTGAAAGGGGTACTTGCGCGTATGTCGGGGACGGACTCAATCGCTGGCCGGCAGCGCACGTTCTCGACGTCGCCCACCTCTACAGGTTGGCGATCGAAAAAGCTGAGCCGAACGCCAAGTATCACGCGGTCGCGGAAGAAGGTATATCGATACGCGATATGGCAGAAGCGATTGGTGGACGTCTGAAACTACCGGTCAATTCCATCACCCCGGAAGAGGCTGAAGCCTTTTTCGGCTGGCTCGCCATATTTGCCGGGCACGACGTGCCTGCCTCCAGCGAACAGACGCGCAGAAGGCTGGGATGGGAGCCGACTGGCCCCGGATTGATCGCCGACCTCGAAAGTTTGCACATTCCCTAAGACTGAAATCCTCGGAACTTGGTGGCTGGATGCCTGCTAGTGTAGTGTTGCAATCTTGAGTGAACTTATAAATGGCCCGCCGGTCTCATGTTTTACTACGAGGCCTGCGGGAGAGATGGCGTGCGAGTTGCCCCTGACATTGTGCTGAGCGACGAGGAGCATAGCGAGCTCACTCGACTGGTGCGCTCCAAGCTCACCAGCATCCGGCTGGTGCAGCGTGCCCGCATCGTTTTGCTGGCGGCCGAGGGTAAGCAGAACAAGGCGATTGCAGCGCAGTTGAGCCTTGGACGGGTGCAGGTCGCGCGCTGGCGCGAACGCTATGCCCAGCATCGACTCGCCGGGATCGAGCGCGACCGCCCGCGCGGCGCGCCCCCGTTGAAGGTCGACGTGGCCCGGCTGGTGGAACTGACTACGCAGAGCACGCCTTCGGCAGCCACCCATTGGAGCACGCGCACGATGGCCGCTGAGCTGGGCATCAGCGCTGCCAGTGTCTCGCGCCACTGGCGCGCGAACGGATTGAAGCCCCATCGCGTACGCGGCTTCAAGATCTCGCGCGACCCGCAGTTCGTTGAGAAACTCGAAGACGTCGTCGGCCTGTACATGTCGCCACCCGAGCATGCGCTGGTGCTGTGCTGCGACGAGAAAAGCCAAGTGCAGGCGCTCGATCGCACGCAGCCCGGACTGCCGTTGAAGAAGGGACGGGCACAGACGATGACGCACGATTACAAGCGCCATGGCACCACCACCCTGTTCGCCGCGCTCAATGTGCTCAATGGCCAGGTCATCGGTCAGTGCCAGCCGCGCCACACGCATGTGGAATGGCTGAAGTTCCTGAAGAAGATCGACCGCAGCACGCCCAAGGACAAGGCCTTGCACCTGATCGCCGACAACTACGCCACGCACAAGCATCCGGTCGTGAAAGCGTGGCTGGACAAGCATCCGCGCTTCTACATGCATTACACCCCGACCTCGGGGTCGTGGCTGAACATGGTCGAGCGATTCTTCCGCGACATCACCACCGAACGCCTGCGCCGCGGCGTGTTCACCAGCGTGCCCGAACTGGTGAGCGCCATCGACGCCTACGTCGCTCATCACAACATCCAGCCCAAGCCTTTCATCTGGACCAAGAGCGCGCGCGACATCCTCCAGAAGGTCATTCGCGCCAATAGCCGCTTAAGTTCCAAACAGAATGCAGCACTACACTAGGTTCCGAGCTTGGGTTGCGGCCGTCGGACACCCGGCACAGCGCGGGGTGAGCTGATGACTGTTGCTGCTTAAGCAACCTTGACCAGTGCTGCTCGTTATCGACTGATCAGGTCGGGGTTCTACCCCGTAGTCACGGACAGCAGCTTCAAAGCAATCTGCCGGAGAGAGTCTGCTTTGTGCCTATTGGCCACGTCATGCATCGGCCGGGCAGCGGTTAAAGCGACACAACAACTTTTCTTGCCGAGACGCCGCGTCGAAGAAGCGCCATCGCCTGCGGTATCGCTTCCAGAGAATGCCCCGCCACGAGCGGTGCAGGAGCTGGAACGATACGGCCGCTGGCCAACGCGGGTCCCAAGAAGTCCTGGAAGATCGTCTTACCGAGAGTGCCCTTCATGAGCGCAGTGCCCCAGATCGATCGCGTGGCTACTCCTCTGAGACGGGCTTGGATTGCCAGTCCGAGGAAGCCTGCAGCGAGTCGCGGAAGGTGCGTCAACTTCCACAAAAACTGATGGGTCAACGGCGCATCGTCGATCGGCAATGGGGCGCTTGCCATCGATACGATCCGTCGACCCTGGCATTGGCTCATGACATCGATGCACAAGGCTCCGGATCCGGCACTAATCGCCAGGGCGCCAGCCATGTCGCGGTTGTCCAGGTGCTTCACAATCGTTGCAACGACGTTCGCATCGTTGTAGTCGAAAACCTCGCTGGCACCGAGCTCGCGCACATACTCGAAGTTCTTGGGGGACGCCGTTGTGACAACCTCGTAGCCCGCAGCGACCGCGAGTTGGATCGCACAGCTTCCAACACTGGTCGAGCCACCCCAGATCAGAACCGCCTTCCCGGTCGGATCGGTCCGTTCTATAGACGGTGTCTGTAGACCGAGCTGATCATGCAGAAACAATCCACATGCAGCAGTGGCAATCGCCAGCGGCAGGACGGCTGCCTGCTCGAAGCCCATGGAATCCGGAAGGGTGGTTGCTGCGTTCTGGCGCAGGACCACGTACTTCTGGAACGCCCCCTCGGCCGCCCTGTTGGCTAGCTTGTCGATGCCCAGCGCCAGCCCCAGCACCCGGTCGCCTGGTTTGAATCGGGATACCGAGGCCCCGACTGCAACAACCTCGCCGGCGACGTCCGATCCCAGGATCGCCGGGTAGGTCACCCAAGGTGTAACCATGCTGCCCAGCGTCTGGACAACACCATCGAAAGGATTCAGAGCGATCGCCCGATTGCGAACCAGAATTTCGCTGGCGCCAATTTGGGGCATCGGCGCTGCCAACACGGTCAAAGGCTGACCTTTGGCGTTGATCCAGGCGGCTTCGTTTGAATTGTCGGACATCAAAAGTCTCCTCGTGTGGAATGGGATGACCGGCCAGCGGACATCAGCATCCAGCGCCACCTGCGTCAATCAACGCACTGTATGGGTCAGGATCGGAATGATCTATGATGATTCGTTCTGAAATCGTCTTCATTCGTTCAGGAAATAGATGGATCCACTCTCTGAAGTCATCCGGCAGTCCAAGCCACGCAGCATTACCGTCGGCGCAACGGATGTCGGCGGAGACATCGCCATCCAGTTCGCCGCGCATGAGGGTGCCTTCCTCTATTGCCTGGAATCCGGCGAGTGCTGGTTGCAGGTCGAGGGCGAAGACCAGCCCATCTGCCTGGTCGCGGGCGATTGCGTCGTGCTCCCTCGCGGTCGGCCCTTCCTGCTGGCTACCGATCTCAATCTCCAGCCCACGGATGCGGGCGTCGTCTTCGAGGACCGGCCGAACGGCTCCGTTGCGGCCTACAACGGAGGCGGCCGATGCCGGATGTTTGCCGCCTACTTCGAATTCGAGACTGGGTTCTCGCGCTTCCTGTTCAGGGCGCTGGACACCATCGTGCGCATTAACGACCCCGTGGCGAAGGCGACGCTGCGCGAGGCAATCGATCAGATGATCGATGAGCTTCAACGGGGGCAGCCGGGCGGCGAAGTCGTCGTCGATCACTTAGCGCATATCGCACTCATCAAGCTCTTGCGGTTTCACTTGTCCGAGGTGGCCCATGCGCGATCTGGATGGCTGTACGCTCTCGCCGATTCGCGCATGGGCGTGGCGATTGCCGCCATGCACGATGCCCCATCTCGGCGCTGGACCGTCGCATCTCTGGCCAGCATCACCGCTATGTCTCGCACCGCCTTCGCCACACGTTTCAAGAGCACGGTAGGCAAGGCACCCATGGACTACCTGACTCAGTTGCGGATGTTGATGGCAACCAAGCGGATGACCGAACCTGGGGCACGGGTGTCGGTGGTGGCCCAAGATCTGGGGTACGAATCGGAGAGTTCCTTCAGTGCAGCGTTCAAACGGGCCACGGGCCTTCCACCGCGGCGCTATGCGGAGAGCACGCGCCGCGGAGCTCGACCGGCGGACGAATAGACGTCAGCTCGAACACCTCGCCGGGTTACTGGGTGAATTCTCGAATGCCCGTTCCTGGGCCCCCATTCCCCGGCCATTGATCGGCTACAACGGGTCGAACATTGCCCATTCGAGATATCGGCGCACGCTGGCAGGCTCCGCTACCTCGGTAGGAGTCCACCATCAATACGATCGATACATCCACCCAACGCCGCGAACCCTGGAACAAGGGACAGCGACACGAGAAACGGTCGCTATCCGGCCAATAGTCGGTCGCCTGCTGCAAATGCTTGTCGCAAAGCGGGCGTTCGAAATCGCTGAGGATCTTGTCCACTAACACCAGGACTCTCCTAGCCGCGATAGATCGTAACCGTGCTATTCGCCCCAGCCTGAAACATTATTCCCACCAAAGACCATACGGCGTATGGCAGGCATTCCGAGACTGGACGTAAAGTCAGGTAGCGGAGCGCTTGCCTCGTTCAATCGTTGTACTTGCTGGTCGTGAAGTGTGATGTTCATTGCCGCGATATTGCTTTGAAGCTGCGAGACGCTACTCGCACCCACGAGCGTCGAAACAATTCCAGGCTGGGCCATGACCCAAGCAAGTGCCACCTGGGCTGGATGGCTATGCAATTCGTCTGAGACACTTTTGACGACTTCAAGAATGTCCCAGTTACGAGGGGTGAACTTACTGTCTCCGAAGGGGTTGGCGCCGCTCAAACGTCCCGTGGAGCTGGTGTCCTCGCGCTTATACTTGCCGGTGAGAAAGCCGCCCGCCAGCGGGCTCCAAGGCATGACGCCCATGCCGCTTTCGCGCGCCGCAGGAACGTGTTCGCTCTCCACGTCGCGTGCCACCAGCGAGTACTCCAGCTGCATGGCTATGGGCCTCGGATATTGGCGTTCGGCAGCGATGGTGGCTGCTTTAATGGCGAACCAGGCGGGCATGTCCGAGAAACCGTAGTAGCGGATTTTCCCGGCGCGGACCAGATCGCCGAGGGTTTGCACGATTTCCTCGGCCGGAGTCACGCCATCCCAGATATGCATCCAGTACAAGTCGATGTAATCGGTGCCAAGACGCTTCAAGGATGCATTCAATGCGCGGTGGATATTCTTGGATCCGTTGCCACCGGCGTTGGGGTTACCACCACCTTTTTGCCTGGCATCGAGGGGGTTGGCCGAGGCGTTGAACGCAAACTTGGTCGCCAGCACGATGTTGTCGCGGGAGCCGGAGTCCTTGATGAACTTGCCGAGCAACTGTTCGCTAACACCGCGGGTATAGACGTCTGCCGTGTCGACAAAATTGCCACCTGCTCCGCGATAGGCGTCGAAGATCTGGCGAGACGTAGATTCGTCGGCACCCCATCCCCCTGGCCCGAAGGTCATTGTGCCCAGGCAGAGGGGACTGACGACCAAGCCGGAGCGACCCAGCGTGCGAAAATCTGTCAAGGACATTGGTTCTTACCTTTACATAGTGATCGATACACAACACCGTAGATTCATTGCTCCGCATAGTCAACAGGTTTTATAGTGGACGTTATGGAAAGTCATTCTCGCAAGCTAGGCAGACCACGATCTTTTGACCGCGACGAGGCGTTGAAACAGGCCATGCTTGCTTTCTGGCGTCACGGGTACGAAACGACATCGATCGGCCATCTGACCAAGGTCATGGGGGTGACAGCGCCAAGCCTTTACGCAGCATTCGGCGACAAGAAGCGCCTGTTCTTGGAAGCGATGCACCGGTACGCGGGAACCGCCGAAGATTTCGCTGCAACCCTGCGCGAGTCCTCCACCGCCTACGAAGCCGTGCATCAAATGCTAATGTCGTCGGCTGACCTCTTCACGAATGGCAGCACGCCGCGAGGATGCTTGCTGGCAAGTGCGACGGCAAGCGGCTCAGTGGAGGCAATGGACGTCCAGAAAGCCGTCGCTCAAGTTCGACGCCAGATGATGAGCCGCGTGCGTTTGCGTATTGAGCAGGATATAGCTGCTGGTTTGCTCCCTGCAGATACGAACGCGAAGTCGCTAGCGAGTCTGGCGATCGCGTTGGTTCAGGGTTTGTCGGTACTGGCGCGAGACGGCGGTCGCCGCGAAGACCTGAGGGCAATCGTCACGGTTGCAATGGACGCTTGGCCGAGGTCCTTGGCCTGAAATCTGCGCTATTGTCTGGTCCCGTGTGATTCTATCTCGCATCGGATCTGGCGTTTGGGCGCAGCTCGTGATGCTATGAGGCAACTTTACCAGTCGCTCGGGACCGGCCCATGCCCCGACGTTGCATCCATTAGCCCGCACTACGCCGCGCGTTCGCGCTGAGCTTCGCGCTGCCGATCCGGCACCGACCGATGCTGAGCTGGCGCGCCGCTGCGGCTTGACGCCACCCACCGTGCGCAAGTGGCGTCTGCGTGATTCGACAGCCGACCGCTCGCACCGTCTGGAGACCAGCGGTTATGACTGGATCAAGATTACGGGGAGTCGACACCAACACTTCGGCAGGAGTGCATGAAATCGCGGGTGAATCCGGACTCCCACGGTGGGGCTCCAGGAAGAGGCCCGAGCAAGACCTTCCTGGAAGAAGATCAGTCGGAGCAAAGTTAGCCGTTCGGCGTGAGTACAATCTTTCCTTCGAGCCCACCTTGCTCTATGCGCGCATGCGCCTGGGCGACGGCTTCGAGCCCTATACGGTCGGCAATGCGGGGACTGATTTCGCCTCGCTTCAGGACACCAAGCAATTTATCAAGGTCGTTGAGGAACCACTCGGGATGCTTCTTTCGCATGGACATGATCGAATAAAAGCTCGTTGACCGCCCCCATGAGAACAGGTTCCACCACCGTAGTTTTGCCAACCAGAAACCGAGCAAGACGATGGACGCGTTACGCTGAATTCCAGCCGAGACGCCGAATGCCGAGAGGTGCCCGCGGGATCCCACGGCGCGCCAAGCTCTGGAGAAACCCTGCTCAGCTATACCGTCAAATACCGCGTCGAATCCGCCTAGCAATACCTGCCCCAAATCCGCCACATCGCGGTCGACGTACGTTGCGCCGAGTGCCCGTACCAGGTCAGCGTGGCGGGCACTCGCGGTGCCCCACACCTCGCATCCTGCCAGCTTTGCGAGCACGACAAGTGCCTGCCCGACTGCGCCCGCAGCGCCAGTGACTAAGAGTTTCTGACCTGATCGCACTCGCGCGTCGCGGTGCAACAGCTGGTATGCCGTCATCCAACTCAACACGAGCGAAGTTGCCACTGCGGGGTCGAGTCCCTCTTCAACAATAGTGCAACGTTTGGCCACCAGCGTGCGGTATTGAGCGTAGGAACCTGTCATTGTCAGGTCGGCAACGCGCTGGCCAATCGTCAATGAGGAGACGCCCGGGCCGATCTTCACAACTTCTCCGACGAGGTCGTAGCCTAAAACGAGCGGTGGCTTTTCCTTGAGATCAGGGTACTGACCTTTGCGCATCATGATGTCGGTAAATTGCACGCTTGCTGCGAGTACCCGCACCAATACCTCACCGACGCCAGGATTGGGGACAGGACTCTCCACGACGGCAAGACGATCTGTTCCTCCAAATTTACGGAGCAAGACGACGCGCTGACTTGTGGGGATGTCCAACGTTGTTCCTTGGAATAAGTGTTGAAATATCGTCGGGGTACCAGTTCTCGAGCAACAGTGCGTGCGCTGTTCCGAGAGCCTATTCGAAAGCTAGCCTCTCCGAAAGCTCCCCTTTGCCACTAGTAGAAATGGGTCGGTCAGCGACCATCAGGCAAGAGCCGCCACCCGACCAGTCGGCGCCCTTCAACAAAAACGTCGCTGACTGGCAAATGGTCATTCCTCGCATCGTGGTTTTGATCAGATCTCGCAAGCCAAAATTTCCGTTCATTTTCCAGCCAGCTATGACGGCAAATTCCGCGTAGCCTTCGCGGGCTGAACAGGCAAACGGATAAGAAATGCAAAAGAATGTTTCCGGGCATCGCTCAGACGTCGCCCTGCCGTTATCGCCTGCGCTCGACAGCACCCTCATCGCGGCGCACATGCCCCGTGTATTTCGGCCTCTTGATCGTCGAGTGCTCTGGGTCACTGGAATGGCCTTGTTGCTGGGGGGCGTCGTCGGTCTGGTGGCCAAGATCCTTACCGCACTGATCGGCCTCATCACCAACCTGACTTTCTACCGCCGCTGGAGTTTCAGCTTTGCCAGCCCGGTCGGGAACCACCTCGGGCTCTGGGTCATCCTGGTGCCGGCGGCGGGTGGTCTTGTTGTAGGTGTAATGGCTCGCTGGGGCTCGCGTGCGATCCGTGGCCACGGTATCCCGGAGGCGATGGAGCAGGTGCTGCTCAACGAGAGTCGCATTCCACCGATGATCACTTGGTTGAAGCCGCTATCGTCCGCCATCGCTATCGGCACGGGAGGGCCGTTTGGCGCGGAAGGTCCGATCATCGCAACCGGTGGCGCACTCGGTTCGCTCATCGGTCAGATGACGCATGTGACAGCTGACGAGCGCAAAACCCTGCTCGCCGCCGGTGCGGCAGCCGGCATGGCGGCGGTGTTTGCCGCGCCGGTATCCGCCGTGCTTCTGACGATCGAACTGTTGCTGTTCGAGCGCCGCGCCCGCTCGTTGATTCCTGTGGCGCTCGCCGCGGTGGTCGGCGCCGGCATGCACTTCGTCTTCGAAGGCAGTGCGCCAATGTTTCCGATGCCAGCTGTGGCCGCACCCGACATGGTCGCGCTGGCGAGCTACATTCTGCTCGGTGCCTTGGTGGGTGTCGTCAGCGTCGGCGTCACCCGCCTGACCTATGCCATCGAAGACACTTTCGAGAAGCTGCCGATTCACTGGATGTGGTGGCCGGCCCTCGGCGGTCTGGTCGTGGGCGCCGTGGGTTACGTCATGCCGCAGACATTGGGTGTCGGTTACACCAACATCACGGCGGTGGTATCCGGACAGATCGGCCTAGTCGGCCTGATCGGCTTGTGCCTGCTGAAGCTCTTGTCGTGGTCGGTGGCGCTGGGCAGTGGTACCTCCGGCGGCACACTGGCGCCCTTGTTCACGATCGGTGGCGCCTTGGGTGGTGCACTGGGTATCGCGGCGGTGGCACTTGCACCGTGGTTGCATATCGATCCACGCCTCGCAGCGCTGGTCAGCATGGCGGCGATTTTTTCGGGCGCATCTCGGGCCTTCCTGACGTCGGTGGTATTCGCTTTTGAGACCACGCAGCAGCCACACGCTTTGCTGCCCTTGCTGGGCGCATGCGCAGCAGCGTACATGGTGTCGGGCTTGACGATGCGCAACACGATCATGACCGAGAAGATCGTCCGTCGTGGCGTACGCGTGCCTTCCGAATACAGCGCTGATTATCTCGATCAGGTTCTGGTGCGCGATGCGTGCAGCCGCGATGTCGTCAGCCTGCAGGCAAACCAGCAGATTTCAGATGTGCGCGAGTGGATGGGAGAGGACATGATGGACGCGAAGCATCAGGGTTTCCCCGTGCTTGATGCAAGCGGTCGACTGACCGGTGTCGTAACGCGACGCGATCTGTCGAACGGCAAGGTCTCCGGTGATGCGTTGGTGGGATCATTGGTCTGTCGTCCGCCGCTGGTCGTCGAAGAGAGCCATTCCCTGCGGGAAGCAGCCGATCACATGGTGGAATCCAATGTGGGCAGGCTGGTCGTGGTGAGCGCCGAAGATTCCGGCCGCATGATCGGCATCATCACGCGTGGTGACCTGCTCGCCGCACATGCGCGGCGCCTGCGCGAGGCGCGCCATTCCACTCGGCATTTTAGCAAGAAGAAGCCGGCTTGAAACGCCGGAGTCTCTTCCAACGAGGTGTGAGCCTGAAGCCCCTGCCGTGATTCCAACGAGGTATGAGCCTGACGGGGTAGGCGGCTGACGCACAGGGTCGATCATTACCGACATGGTGATCGACATGAACGAGTCTCAGGTGCGTACGCTGGCGCAGGTACGTGAGGTGCTTGCCGGCACGGCCGCATTGGAGTTCCAGGGTGCCCAGGACCAAACTGATGCCTCACTGAGGCCATTTGTAATCGCCCTTGATCACTTTGGCACCAAGCTCAAGCCATGAGCGCTCAGGCAAATTTGGATAAATCGATTCCATCGCAGTGACCAGGGCTTGCGCGGTTCGAGCCTTCTGATTCTGGATTTCGAAGTTCTTCAGATACTCCTCGTCGAACTTCACCGCCGCCAGACCAGGCTGCAGTGGACCGAGGTAATGGCCTGGCACCACGCGCAGGGGTCTGAGCGCTTCGACGCTCTTGAGTGTGGCCAGCCACTGCTTGCGGGCCAGCGGTGTTTGCGTGTCGGCAACCCATACATGGGTTCCGCCGAACACCACCGCGCCACCGACCACGGTCCGCAGTGACGGGATCCAGACGTAGCTGCGATCCGGCGTGGGGCCGTCGAGCCCTTCGATGTCCAGCGCATGACCTTCGAGCATGATGCGGTGGCCTTGGAGCACATCCGGAAGTACCAGCTTGTGCGGCGCGTTCTGCTTCAGGATTGGCCCCCAGTAAGCCAGCTTGCGTTGCATAAGCAGCTTGATCGCAGCGACGCTGGGCGCCGTGGCTACAATCTTGGCGTTGGGGAAAGCCGTCTTTATGACATTGAGGCCGAAGTAGTAGTCGGGGTCGCTGTGGCTGACGTAGACCAGCGTGAGATTCTTGCCGGTGGCCTTGATCATTTTTACTACCGCTTCGGCGTCATTGCGCTGAAACTGCGCATCCACCAGAACAGCATCGTGTTGACCACTGATGATTTCAGATGACACCGGAAACACCGAGTGCGCACCCGGGTTGTACACCTGCAGTGTCAGAGGCGTCGTGGCGGCGCCGGCAGCGCCGGCAGAAACGGCAAGAGCACAGGCGAGTGCGATTCGACGAAGCATTTTGAATCCCCTGATGGTTTTGAGGTTGGGCGATACGGACCGCTTCCCACTCTAGGTGGTGCCAGTCGTCTGAAGAACCACCCTTCGAGCAATGGTTTGTTCCATCGTTTGCCGCAATCCTTTGCGCCCTGGCCGTATCTATGTGCCGGCAGCTTTCAGCGAGGTGCCAGCAGCTTTCAGCGAGGGGATCGACCAACGTGGAAAGGACTCAAACAGACGTAGTCAAGCCTGACCATTGGGGATCGACGCTGAAGCGCTCGCCCAGAAAGGTGAGGAACGAGCGCACCGCTGCCGGCATCTGCTTGCGCGAAGCGTAGACACCAAAGATACCCATGGCGTCAGGCTGGTAGTCCGGCAAGACGTTGACCAGACTGCCAGATGTCAGCAGCGGGCTGGCCAGATACATCGGCAGCATGGCAATGCCGGCGTCGGCGAGAACGGCGCTCATCAAGACCGAGGCTTCGTTCGCACAGATGCGACCGTTTACGGCGACCGAGACAGTCTGGCCTTCGCAAGTCAACCGCCACAGTCGCTTGCCCACGAATCGGTGCAGCAGGCACTGATGCCTGGATAGCTCATCAGGTTGCTGTGGCACGCCTTGTCGGCGCAGGTAAGCCGGTGTTGCACACAAGACCGAACGGCACACGCCGAGTTTGCGAGCGACCAGACCTGGATCAATCTTGTGCGAGATCCGGATTGCCAGGTCAACCTGTTCTTCGATCAGATTAACCATGTGGTCGGCCATCAGCATGTCGACTTCCGTCTGAGGATGGCGCCCGACGAACTCGGCGACGGCAGCGGCCAAGAAACTTTGGCCCAGCGAAGGACTGCAGGTGACACGGATGTGCCCGGATGGAGCCGCGCTTTCGTCGATCAGGGTGGAGCGCAGACTACCAGTCAGTTCGAGGACTTCGCGACAGCGAGTGACCGCCGTCTCACCTGCCGTCGTCAGACTGATGCGTCGAGTGGTCCGATGCAGCAGTCGCGCACCGATCCATTCCTCCAATTCAGTGATGTATCGCGACACCATGGAACGGGATATGTCCAGTGCATCTGCCGCCGTGCTCATGGTCCCCCGATCGACTACCTCGACGAATACTTTCATGGCCAGCAGTCGGTCCATCTTGCTCCACCTCACGAAATAGTTTGTTTGCGGACAGATGCTTTATCCGCCGCGTTCTTGCGCCTATCGTGCAACTCTTTGCGCAGGGAGACACCCATGAAACTTGCCCTCATCGGCGCTCCCGGCCATATCGGCAGACACATAGCCCAGCATGCGCTCGAACGCGGACATCAGATTACTGCGATTGTCCGTCGCGATACGGACCTGCCGGCTGAGCTGGCGGGCTCGAAGATCGTGCTTGCGCCACTCGATAGCCCGACCGGGCTGCAGGCCGCGCTTGCCGGGCATGACGCGGTGGCCAGCGCATTCGGTCCGGGGGCTGCAGCCCCCAACACGCTGGTTTCAGTGGCCGGAGCCCTGATCGTCGCTACCCGACAGTCCACCATCAGCCGGCTGTTGGTGGTGGGAGGCGCCGGAAGTCTGGATGTGCAGCCCGGCGTTCGCCTCCTAGACACCCCGGCCTTCCCCGCGCTTTACCGCGCCCAGGCACTCGCGCATTGGCAGGCGCTGATGGTCTATCGCGAGGCGGTGGATCTGTCGTGGACAGTGATGGCTCCCGCAGCTTCAATCGGTGAGGGTGAAACCCGCGGCCACTTCAGGGTGCAAGCGGCAAAGTTGCTTGTCGACGAACATGGCGACAGTCGTATCAGCTACGGCGATTACGCAGTCGCTTTCATCGACGAACTCGAACAACCGCAATTCGTTCGCCAGCTTGCGACTGCAGCCTATTGAATCTGTTCCGGCCGAGATATCTCCGGTCGCGACCAACGTCGTCATGGATGTGCTTGCGACCCCCATTACGTCAGGCGGCCTATCACCAGCGACGTCATTGACAGGGTGCTGAGCACATGATCGTCGAATACCCTTACCGGGTCCGTATCCCGCTCCAGAGCAAGCGCGTAGAGAAGTGGCAGGTAGTGTTCCGGCGTGGGAACAGCCGTTTCCGCATCCGGGCCCAAGCGCTGGTAATCACACAGGCCTGCATGATCGCGCGCGCTGATCCTTCGGTTCACCTCGTCGCGAAATCGCGACACCCAGGGAGTTGACTCATCGTCAACGTGGCGAAACCGCCTGAGGTTGTGCACGATGTTGCCGCTGGCCACGACCAGGATATCTTCGTTTCGCATAAACAACATTTTTTGGGCCAAGGCATAGTGCTGGCTGCCGTTGAGATGGTGATCCAGACTGAGTTGCAGTACTGGAATATCAGCCTGCGGGTACATCGCGCCTAGTACGCACCACGTCCCATGATCCAAACCGCGCTGCGGATCCAGACGAACTCTCACCGATTGCAGGCGCTGGACGAGGCTCTGGGCAAGCAGCCGGTCGCCCGGTGCCGGATAGTGCATCGCGAACAGCGCCTCGGGAAATCCACGGAGGTCGTGGATGGTCCGCGGAGACGGCGACGAGGTGAGCCAGGTACCTTGGGTTTCCCAATGCGCGGAAATACAAACAATGGCGAGCGGTCTCCGCAAAACCCGGCCCAATGCCTGCCAGCTTTCATGAAACCGATTGCCAGGCAACGCGTTCATCGGAGATCCGTGTCCGATAAACAACACCGGCATCGGTCGCGCTTTATCCATGTCGCATCCATCTGGAAAGAGCTGCCGGATCGTTCGCACAGCAGCCACCGGCTGCCTGCTGCCGTGCCGCCATGGCAGCACGGCAGCGAAAGCTGCGGTCCCACTGGTTCAAGGCGAAATACCCAACTGCCGCATATACGCAGCGTTGTCCCAGAACAGATGCTCTTCGGCGATACATCCGTTTTTCCAGTGCGCAATGGTGGCCATGGACAGATTGAGCTTCCTGCCGGTCGGCTGGATGGTATGGCCGCCCATGTCCATGGGTCGGGTGAAAGTGGCTTGCAGCACACCGACGGTGGCGGTCCAGTCGCCGGCGACCAGGGTCTGTTCAGACGTCCGCTTCTGCGGCGTCAGGGACGCCCACTCGTCCGAAGCAAAACTGACCGGATGTGCGGATACGCGCATGTCCGGGGTAGCCGAAAACATTGCGGCAATATCCTTTTGATGCTGCTTGATACCGTGCGTCACGTGTCCGTCGGGATAGGTCACTGTGACGTCAGGGCAGTGAATCTCATCGAACAGGGTCCAGTTCTGTTTGCTGAAAGCGTCGAAGTCAAGCTGATCGAATCGATGCATCAGCTGGACCAAGTGTTGCCGGGACACGCCAGATCGTGCGGCGTCAGCGCGCGACATGGGCGTCAAGGTCAATCCGATGATCAGAAATCCAGCCGTAAAAACTGAAGTGCCGATACGCAAGGTCATGCTTGTCCCCAGGATGGATGAGATGGCTGCCCGACATGGGTTTCCATGAGCGCAGTCGCACATACTTTCGCCACAAAACGGTAGTCCGTAAATTCGTTACTAGCAGGTAACCGGAGATTGCAATGAAGGTTGAATCACCAGGTCCATGCATGGCTGATGTGGTGCTGCGAGCACTGCGCGGTCGCTGGGCGACTCACATCCTGACTGTTGTAGCCGTGCATGAGCGGATTCAGTTCAACGAGCTCAGACGCGAAATTCCTCAAATATCCGCCAAAGTGCTCACCGAGCAACTGAAGTATCTGGTGGCCTCCGGCGTACTCGTGCGCGAACAACTTGATCATGGCCGCAAGGAAGTCATCTACAGCTACACGCAGCGAGGTCACGAACTCAAGCAGGCGCTTGACGGATTGAACGCGCTAGCTGAGCGGTGGACGAAGCCGTGAAGGATGGGGCTTTATGCTGGAGAAAGACCTAATGTCAGCTTGCGCAACGCACACGACCACCGGTGAGCGGGCGCAACCCGCAGGCGCATTGTGGCGATGCTGATACCTGCCGTTCGCCACCGGCTGCTCCGGGTCGAAGGACTAAACCGCTCGCGCGGTAGTTTGGCTTCGTTTGACGTTGGTGGGTGGCTGAGCGCCCCGTAGTTCTGTGTTTTGTATGTTGCGCAGTGAGGCAATCCGCCTCGTTCGCTACGGGAACACAGCCATGGACATCTCTTCAACCCAACGTACGTCGCCCCTGCGTCAACGCATGATCGAAGACATGCGGATGCGCAAGCTCTCGTCGAAGACCCAGAGCAGCTACATTCGCGCCGTGCGGCACTTTGCCGGATTTCTCGGTCACTCTCCCGACACGGCCAGCGCCGAGGACCTTCGTCGTTATCAGTTGCACTGCGTCGATCGCGGCGTGTCGCCCGTCACGCTCAACGCCACGATGACCGGACTGAGGTTTTTCTTCGAGATCACCTTGGGTCGCGGCGAGTTGATGGCCAGGACGCAGCACGTGCGCGTGGCGCGTACGTTGCCGGTGATTCTCAGCCGCGAGGAGGTGGGCCGCCTGATCGAGGCGGCCCGGAATCTCAAACACCGGACCGCGTTGTCGGTCGCCTATGGTGCGGGACTGCGCGCGAGCGAAGTGATCGCCCTGAAGGTCGGCGACATCGACAGTCGGCGCATGGTGCTGCGTGTCGAGCAGGGCAAGGGCCACAAGGATCGCTACGCACTGCTGCCGCCCCTGCTGCTGGAACGGCTGCGCGCCTGGTGGTGCGTCGCCCGGGCCAAGGGTCAGATACTGCCGGGCGGCTGGCTGTTCCCCGGCCTGGACCCGATCGACCCGATGAGCACGCGGCAGCTCAACCGCGTCGTGCACGAGGCCGCCGCCGCCGCGCACATCGATAAGCGCGTTTCCATGCACACGCTCAGGCACTCCTTCGCCACCCACCTGCTGGAACAGAAGGTCGATATCCGCACCATCCAGGTTCTGCTTGGGCACAAAAAGCTCGAGACCACAGCGCTCTACACGCAGGTGGCTACCGACACGCTGCGCGAGGTGGTCAGTCCTCTGGAGAGCACGCGACCTGCGTGAGGGGGCGTCGTGCAACGCCCCCTCCTTGAAGTCGCCGATATCTTCCGCGCCCACGGACCGGCCTGGCGCCGAGCCGAGCACGGTCACGTCAGCCTGGGCCAGCTCAAGGTCATGTCGGCGATCGAGCAGTGTCGCAGCGCCGCACTCGGTGGCCATGTGCTGCAGTGCCCTGCCTGCGAGCAACCCCAGATCGCCTATAACTCCTGCCGCAACCGGCATTGTCCCAAGTGCCAGGCCAGTGCCGCGCAACGTTGGCTCGCTGCACGCCAAGCCGACCTGCTACCGGTGGACTACTACCACGTGGTCTTCACCCTCCCGGCACCGATCAGCGCCATCGCCTACACCAACAAGGAGGTCATCTACAGCCTGCTGTTCGAGATTGCCGCGCAGACGCTGCGCACCATCGCCGCCGATCCACGGCATCTGGGTGCGCGCATCGGAGCGACCCTGGTCCTGCACACCTGGGGCTCGGCACTGACCCACCATCCGCATGTGCACGGGATCGTGCCCGGTGGCGGCCTGGCCCTCGATGGCGATCGATGGGTGGCCTGCAAGCCGGGGTTCTTCCTGTCGGTGCGCGTGCTCTCGCGGCTGTTCCGGCGGCGCTTCCTCGAAGAACTCCAGGCGGCGCATCTTCGCGGACAACTGCAGTTCTTCGGCGACACGTCCGCACTCGCCGACGCCACGGCCTTCGCCCAATGGCTCGTGCCGCTGCGCCGGTGCGAATGGGTCGTCTACGCCAAGCGTCCCTTCGCAGGACCGGCCGCTGTGCTCGCCTACCTGTCGCGCTACACCCACCGGGTCGCGATCGCCAATAGCCGGCTGGTTGCCTGCGACGAGCGCGGCGTCACCTTCCGCTGGAAGGACTATCGGGTGCACGGCAGAACACGCTACAAAACGATGACCCTGAGCACCGATGAGTTCATGCGCCGATTCCTGCTGCACGTGCTGCCCAGCGGCTTTCATCGCATCCGCCACTATGGGCTACTCGCCAACTCCGGCCGCGCACAGAACATTGCCCATGCACGTACGCTCCTGCAACAGCCGGCTCCACCGGTGCAGGCCGACGTGGCACCAACCTCTGCGGTGAACGAATCCACGCAGACCACCCCTGGTGGATCCGTGCTGGCCACCTTCGTGTGTCGGCACTGCGGCGCACCCATGCGTGTCATCGGTATCCTCGCCCGTGCGCACCACATCCGCGCACCACCATCGTTGCCGTCTCCACCATGAGCGACCGCCGCTCCCACAGACAACATGCTCCATCGACACTTCTTCGAACCGTGCCGGTGCGGACGCCCTTGGTCTTCTGCCCGGAAACCCTCGCTTTTGGCATGCATCACTGCCAGTACAGCGTGCGTTTGCGCTTCCATGTTGAGCGCCACGCCGCATGGGGCACGCCACCCGCCGCCGCGATCGTCACTTCCGACGGTCATGTCAGGATTCAAACCGCCATAGCTCCTCGCCTCGGCTGACCACCTCAGCACGCCACCGCGGTTTCCTCCATCGAGGATTGTCCAACACCTGCCCGCCAGACGCCCCCGCGAATGGACACTTGGCGCGCGTGGGCAGGTGTCGAACAATCCTTAACAGAAAGAGACCGTCGGTCGGATGGTCATCTGGCTGCCGGCGCTGGCCAGTTCACCTACCGGAAGTGGTCAGTTGTGATGGCAATGCCTTGTCAATTTGTTGGCAATACGCACTCAGTGATCAAGCCTAGCGAGCGGTCCTCGCTCCGTGGATGGAAGAGCGAGACACCACGACGCCTTCATTCGATCCTCTCGACTGAAGTGCTCGCGTGGCTGATCGGTGCAAATCCGGAACACGAACGTCAGTTGCGCGCGCGATCCGAAGCCCACGTATCAGCCAGCAGCTCCGCCTGCGCGATCACTTTTTCTGTGGCTTCCGCCTGCTTGTCGGGTGGATATTTGTGGATAGCCAGGAGCACCTTGACCATGGCGACCATGCGGGCGCGGGCATCCTTGCGATTCTGCCAGTTGATGGTGGCGGACTTGCGCAGCTTGTCGGTCAGCTCCTGCGCCAAGGCACGCAGCACCGGATGGCCTAGCTCCCTGACGGCCGACTCGTTCTCAATCAACGCCTGGTAGAACGCAAACTCCTCGTCGGTCATGCCTTCCGGCGGTTTGGCGGCGTTGATCTCTTGGGCCAGCTTGATCAGTTCCTCGATCACCTCGACCGTGGTCAAGCCGCGATTCTGGTATTTGATGATCGCCTCTTCCAGCTTCTTCGTGAATTCCTTGCCCTGCATGGCGTTTTTCTGACCACGTGCCTTGATCTGATCGGCCAGCAACCGTTCCAGCAATTCAGCGGCCAGATTCTTGGTCGGCATCGCTTGGATCTGGGCAAGAAAGTTTTCATTCAGCAACGAGATGTCGGGCTTGGCCAGACCGAGCGTGGCGAAGATGTCGTTGACGCCTTCCACCAGCACACCCTTGGCAACCAGCTGCCTCAACGCGGCCTCTTTTTCCACCCGTGAGCGGGTCTGCCCGGCACGGGTCAGCTTGATCAGGCACACGCGCACCGCCTGGAAGAAAGCGATTTCCTCGCGTACCGCCATCGCCGGTGCCCGGGTGCCGGCCAACGCCTGCGCTGTGGTGAGCTTGGCCACCTGATCAAGGTAGGCACGGACGCCGCGGTTACGCCCCTTCGTGTCCGGTTCGGGATCATGCTGCAGCACGTGTTCCATTGCCGGCCCCAGCAGTGCCAGGGCCTTTTTCGGATCCTCGAAACCACTGCAGTCAAAGCCGTGGAAGAACTCCTTGCGGACCACGTCCAGGGTATCGAGCAGCACGTGCAACGCCTGACCGGAGGTATCAACCGGCTCGCGTTCGGCGCCGGAATCCTTGGTGTACTGCTTGATCGCTTTCTTCAGTTCTTCGCCGATACCGATGTAGTCGACGATCAGGCCGCCGGGCTTGTCTTTCCAGATACGGTTGGTACGGGCAATCGCCTGCATCAGGCCGTGGCCCTGCATCGGCTTGTCCACGTACAGGGTGTGCACCGGTGGTGCATCGAAGCCGGTCAACCACATGTCACGCACGATCACCAGTTCCAGCGGGTCGTCGGCATCCTTGAATCGCTTCTCCAGCATCTTGCGCTGGGGCTTGTCGCTACGGTGCGGCTGGAAATGGAGCGCATCAGCGGAATTGCTGGTCATCACCACCTTGATCTTGCCCTGGGTGATGTCGTCACTATGCCAGGCGGGGCGTAGCTTGATGATTTCGTCGTATAGGCGCACCGCCGCCTCGCGCGAGATCGACACGATCATGGCCTTACCGTCGACGGATTGCTTGCGCGCTTCCCAGTGGGCAACCAGGTCCGCCGCCAATGTGGCCAGTCGTCCTTCGGCCATGGCCAGCGCTTCGAGCCGGGTATGGCGGCTACCCGAGCGGTTCTGTTCACTTTCGTCCTCGTCGTCGGTCACTTCAAGGAACTCGTCCATCAAGGCTTGCTTCTCGGCCTCGTTGAAACGCAGCTCGATGATCCGCGACTCGTAGCTGACCGGCACCACCGCCTCGTCATCCTGCGCGGCGATCATGTCGTACACGTCCACGTAGGTACCAAACACCGCCTCGGTGTCTCGATCGTCCAAGCTCACCGGCGTGCCGGTCATGCCCAGATAGATCGCATTGGGCAAGGCGTCGCGCATGTACTTGGCCAAGCCATACCGGGTCTTTCCGGTCGTGGTGTCCAGATCTGCGCGGAAGCCGTATTGCGTTCGGTGCGCCTCGTCGGCGATGACGATCACATTGGAGCGCTCGCACAATGCCGGCATCGTGCTCTCGCCGGGACGCGGTGCGAACTTGTTGATGGTGGTGAAAATCAACCCGCCAGCCTGCACCTGCGAAAGCTTGTCGCGCAGATCCTCGCGGCTGTCGGCCTGCTCGGGCGTACCGCGCAGCGACCAACGGCAGTCCGCAAACGTCTCGAACAACTGCCCGTCCAGATCGTTGCGGTCGGTGACCAGCACCACGGTCGGGTTGCGGAACTCCGGGTGGTCGCGCAGCGCCATCACATAGAACAGCGCCAGCAATGACTTGCCCGAGCCCTGGGTAAACCAGATCACGCCGCCCTTGCCATCCTTGCGGTGGGTCAGCGCCTCCACCGCACGCGCCACCGCCTTCTGCACACCGTGGTACTGATGCCATTGCGCAATGATCTTGAAGCTGGCCCCACCGTTGGCGCCGCCGTAGGCGACAAAACCGCGGAAGAACGTGAGCAGGGTTTGCGGTTCCAGCAGGCCGCGAATCAGTACCTCCAACTCCAGCTGCACCTTGGCCACTTTCTTGCCATCCAGCAGGCGCCAGCGCGAGTAGCGGCCGAGGTCCGCCGTCAGCGAGCCGTAGCGGGCGACCGTGCCGTCGGAAATCACATTGAATAGGTTGAACCAGAACAGCTGCGGGATATCCGCCTTGTAGGTCTGGATCTGGTTCCAGGCACTTTGAATGTCGGCATGAAGATCGGCCGGGTTCTTCAGCTCGATCACCACCAACGGTAGGCCGTTGACGAACAGCACGATGTCGGGACGGCGCACCTTCTGGCCGTGGATGGTGAACTGGCGAACCGCCAGCAGGTCGTTGGGTCCGGCAAAGTCGATCACCGGCACGCGCAGCACGGAGCGCCGGCCATCGGCCTCGATCCGTTCCACCGGCACGCCGTTGCGCAACCAGTCGTAGATTTCCCGGTTACCGTCCACGGTGGACTGCGCGCCGTAGTCGGCAAGCCGGGCGACGGCTTGCTCGACCTCGGCGTGGCCCAGTGTTGGGTTGAGGCGCGTGATGGCATCGCGCAAGCGCGGCGCCATCACCACGTCGGAGTACCGGCTTCGTGCCTCGTAGGTACCGCCGGGGGACACATCGTCGCCGTGCAGGCAGGTGTAGCCCAGACCAGCAAGCCATTCCAGGCAGGCGTCTTCGAGGTGGTTTTCGTTCATGCGTCCTGCCCCTGAAACTTGTTCGATAACAGCCGCCGCAGGCACCCGAAAATCAGATTCTTGAGGCCGTTAAACGGCTTGCACCTAAATGGCAAGTCATTGATGCAATGATGAAATATATCTCACGCCGGCGAGACTGGGCCCAACACCAAAATGGACCAGGCCTTGTCGGGATCATTCCTGCCAAGCCTTCGATTCATTGCCCGTCCATCTCACTATGTGTAACATCACGCCAGCTCATCAACCACGTGTTGAAGGAGTAACGAGGCCGTCCCTAGGGGCGGCCTCAGCCTTTTTGGGCACTCCAGAATTCGGCCCAGCGTCGGCGCAACTTGCCCTGCCGGTGCGGTTGCTCGACACAGTACGCGGTCCAAGGGAGCACGAAGTCGCCGCGATCGGCCACCACGACGACATAACTGAAGTCGTCGAGTGCAAGCAGATACCGATCCTCACTGCCCCGGCGCTCCTTCCACCAGACCAGCCGACACCCGGTCGTTTTGGGCGGCGCGGCATCGAACTCATCCATCATCGGTCGCGGCCAGGCGATGCGTTCGCAGCGGCGGAAATCCGCCAGACGTTCCGCTTCTCCCTCGCCCTCTGAAATTATGTGCCAGAACGTGGCGCTCTTCCCTGCATGCTCAGGGTGCCGCTTGAGGCCGACGCGCTTGCCGACCCAATGCGGCGTGGACTGGACGAAATCCGCCACGAACTGGCGATGCAGGCGTTCAAGATAGACATCCCAGTCTCCATTCGAATCTTCAAACAGAAACAAGTCAGGCAACCATTCACCACTCATGCGGCGACTCCGCCGCCACGGCCCCGCCACAGGAAGAGGTTGAATTTCGGTTCACGGAGCAACGTCGACCGGGTGAGCGCATACCCGGTACGTTCGCGAATCCGTGCAATCAACGCCTCCTTGCCAGCGTTTCCCGCCAGTCCGCGGTTGACGTAACCCACCGCTCCCAAGAGCAGATCCGACAGTTGCAGCTGTTCGACGGCGTGGGACTCCACCACCTGCACGCGCTCGACGATCTCGCGCTTGAAGTCGTAGAGGTTGTTGCACAGCACGTCGTGAAGCTTGACGACCTTGCGTGCACTGCGGGTGTCCTTCTTGTCGAGATAGATGCGAAAGCAGGCATCCGGGCGAATCACCGGCTCGAGCAGCCCGAACATCATCTTGTAATACCAATCGTCATGGTCCTGACCGAACGCTTCGTGCTGCAACCCGGTCTTGTCAGCCACCAGCGCACGGAAATGCAGATCGTCGTCGTCGAAAAAGTAGTCAAGGTAGTCGCGATAGAACGCTACCTTGGCACCGGAGACCTTGCTCCACTTCACCTCGAAGTCAGGTGCCAGTCCATGGGCGACCTTGATCTCCCGCAGCCGCACCGCGATTTCCCTGGCTTTTTCGATCGGACACCAAGCAACGCCCAACACCATCACGCGCTGGCCATCGTTCGGCAGGTGGCAACTCTCGTCGCAATAGAGATTGAAGGTTTCGCTCATGCCACAGCCTCGGCGATGGCGGCCTCGGCCTCGGGCAGGCGCAGCTTGCCCGAGATCAGGCGAGGGAGAAGGGTGTCCCGAAGCGACGCTATTTCACGGGCCTGCAATGCGTTGCACACACGCTTATCCAACAAGCTACCGATCAGAGGCGAAACGGCATTCAAGAATTCGCTCGAAGGCAGCGCCAATCGAGCTTCCGTCAGATGCCTGCGCTGAATGTGCCCCATTGTGGTCGCTTTGTTCGCAGCAGTTTCTCGGAAACTCGGTAGGAAATGTTTTGTCGCTTGGTAGCAGAACCAGTTGGGAACTTCACCCGAAGTGATCTTGAACAAGTGCTGGTTCAATGCGCCGTCGCCACCGCACCAAAATTCGACCTCCAACGATCCGGACCACGAGAACAGCACGTCTCCGTCTCGAACGATGTAGTCCGGTTTGAGCCGTGCGCTCGCCCGATCTGCACCCAAAGTGTGCCCAGCCCTGAGCTGAGCAATCTTGATCACAGGCAGGTACTCACTGTCACTCTCAGGCGGAAACCTCTGTAGCGCGAGTCCGTTGAGATAGGTGGCGAAAGAGTCTAGGGAGCGAACCCTCCAGCCCTTCGGAATCAACCCCAGCTCCGACTCCTCGAAATCGTTGGGGAACAGGGCGGCAGTGGCGGCGTCCATGCCTTCTGGCTCGCGGCCTTCGGCCTTGGCGCGCACGGGGTCGAAGTCCACGAACCAGGACTTGAACAGGGTCTGGGCGATGGCTTCGAGGGTGGTGTTGGTTTGGCGGAGGAGGTCGATGCGGTCATCGAGCGCGACAAGCATGTCAGAGATTGCTGCGCGAGTACTTTCCGGGGGAAACGGAATCGAGAGCGCCCTTAAATCCTTGAGGTTTATCGTAGTTTGAACTGTCGTGTTAGCGGTTGTGCCGAGCTGATGTTGGGCAACCGGCGAACGCAACACGAATGCGATCCAACGTGAAAGCAGATGATGCCTAGGACGGATCAGAGCAATTGCGCGCGCGATATTCCATCCTGCCTGCGCGTCCGGAACGACGGCGACTAGCCCGACTGATCCCACGATAGTGATCAACACGTCCCCGGGCTGCAATCGCGTTCGCTGATATTTCGCCTCAATGCTGGCGTCAATTCGCATTACGTCGGCCACATTGAGGGAATGCCCAGAAAAATTATTGACACGGAGCATAGGAGTGCCCGTCGGTGTCCCGACCCCAGGCTGCACAACGCCATACGTGACGTTGGCAGCGGTGAGCTCAGACAACGGCACCCATTCCCAGGTCTCGACGTCGCCGATTTCAGACGCCATAACCCAGCGCCCCCAACTTCTCCCGGATCACCGCGTCCAGCTGCGCGCCCTTCTCCATCTGCTCGGCTAGCTGCGCGGTCAGCCGCTCCATCTTCTCGCCGAACGCCTCGTCGTCATCGTCCTCGGCCACCGCACCCACATAGCGGCCCGGCGTCAGCACGAAACCGTGCTTAGCCACCTCGGCCAACGAGGCCGAATGGCAGAACCCTAGCTCATCGGCATACTCGTCGCCGTCGCTGAAGTCGGTGCCACGCCAGCGGTGATAGCTCTGCGCGATGCGCGCCAGATCCTCGTCGCTGAATTCCACCTGGGTGCGACTGATACGACCACCAGCCGCCTTGCGCGCGTCGATAAAGAGAATCTGTCCGCTGCGGTCAGTGCTGCCATTGCCGCCGGCTTTCTTGTCTCGAGACAGAAACCACAGGCAGGCGGGAATCTGGGTGTTGGAGAACAGCTGGCCGGGCAGTGCCACCATGCACTCCACCACATCGGCCTGCACCATGTTGCGGCGGATGTCGCCCTCACCTGATTGCTGCGAGGACATTGAGCCATTGGCCAGTACCGTGCCGGCACGGCCACGGCTGGAGAGGCGCGCCAGCATGTGCTGCAACCAGGCGAAGTTGGCGTTGCCCTTGGGCGGGATGCCATATACCCAGCGCGGATCGTCCTGCAGCTTGTCGCCGTCCCAGTCGGAGATATTGAACGGCGGGTTGGCCAGGATGTAATCGGCGCGCAACGCCTTCTGCTGATCGTTGGTGAAGGAAGAGCCATAGGCCTGACCCAGGTCACCGGCCAAACCGTGCACCGCCAGGTTCATCAGGCACAGGCGGCGGGTGTCCGCCATCAGCTCCTGGCCGTGGATGGACAGGTCACCTTTCTTCTTCAGGGTTTTCTGGTGGGCGTCCTTGAAACGTGACGACTGCACGAACATGCCGCCGGAGCCGCAGGCCGGATCGTAGATGGTGCCCTTGAACGGGGCGAGGATTTCGACCAGCAGGTTGACCACGCTCTTGGGCGTATAGAACTCGCCGGCACGGGCACCTTCCTTCAGCGCGAACTGGCCAAGGAAGTATTCGTACACTTCGCCAAACACATCGCGGCTGCCATGCCGGTCGGGGTCGAAGCTGAGCTTGGCCACCACGCCCATCAGCTCGCCGAGCTTGCCCGGCTCCAGCTCTAGCCGTGAGAATTCGCGGTAAAGCACACCCTTCAGACTCGGGTTCTCTGCCTCGATCGCGCCCATCGCCCGGTCCAGCCGTTGCGCCAGATCGGGCGCGGTGGCCTGCGCCAGCAATGCGCTGAAGTGGGCATCGGTGGGAACCCAGAACACGTTATCGGCGTCGTAGAAGGTCTTGTCGCCCACGAAGAGCGCTTCGCTCTCCTTCCGGACGGCGGCATCGTCGATGTAGTACTCGCCCTGCGGATCGGCGACGCGGTGACGGATCACCTTCGACTGGGCGTCGAACATGTCCGACACGTACTTGAGGAACACCATGCCCAGCACGGGGTATTTGTATTCCGCCGCCGACACCGAGCCGCGTAGCTTGTCCGCCGCGGTCCACAGCGTTTTCTTAAATTCTTCGTTCGTCATGCCTTCCCTGTTCCGTCACACATATATAGATGAGTCCTGTCAGCTCGGCGTAGCCAGCGAGGAAGACGGCATAGTGTCATGGCTGACGAGGACGAGGGCGAAACGCACGAGCACGCCCTCTCACTGCGCACCGTCTCGTTCGACCACTTCTTGACGGTATTTCTCGACAGACTGGTTGGGCATGAAATCTCGCCGATCGACATGTCATTCCGAGGCTTCATTCTCCGCCCCTTTGCGTATATCGCCATCGTATGCACTTCGTATTCCTGGTTGGGCAATCCCCGCAGGCCAGTGAAGAACACCCAGGCCAATTTTCAAACGGCAAACACGCTAAGCCGAGACTCGTCACTTTGGCAACCTTCAAATGACGGTCACGATTGGCTGAAGCAGGCAGTCACGCCGTAGCGAGTGATCACTCACATCATAGCCAAAGGGCCGAGGCAAACCCCGGGGCAGTTCATGCGTGCGCCTTCGTGCGCGATTTGCCTGATTCAAGGGCATAAAACCGACCCGACTTCTTCGATCGGCGGCAGCAGAATAACTCTCACGCAGGCCAGCCGGCCTGGATGGAGTGACATCATGAATAGAGACTACCGATTTCTCCGTCTGCCGGAGGTCATGCAACGTGTCGGCCTCAGGAAGAGCACTATCTACTCCCTTATGCGGCGTTCCAAATTTCCGAGGGCGCGGAAAATATCGGATCGCGCGATCGGTTGGGTCGAACATGAGATCGAGGCATATCTGCGAGGCATCCATTGATGGATCCCGCCGCCCGCTCAGAAAAAATCGGAGAACTTCGCGCGATCGTCACCGCTGTTAGGGCCGCGCTCGAAAACTGCGCTGACCTGATGTGGCAGATCCAGGACGACTTCCAGGCAGAACGCCGCGCGATCTTGGCCGCAGTCCGAAGACAACTTCAACGGGGCCAGACCTCCAATCTGCTGCTCTGCGTCCGGTGCCGACCTGGTCGGGTTCTCGGGGCCCCGACAGCCGACTGGAAGCGCATAACGGCCCGGGGCCATCGGGTTCAGCGGGCCAAGATGACCGTTGCCGAAAAGCGCCGCACCCCCATACCGGTAGGGAACGGCGAGGCTAGCCACATCAACATTTTTTCAAACACAATTCCTAAGAATAAAAAGCACGGATGGCGCAGGACGGACCTGGCCCGACATGCCCACCCTTCAGAATTGGAGCTTGTCTACTCGACCGAGGCGAAGCTCCAGCCTCTGCGAAAGCGAGTCGCTGCCCTGGCTGCTCGCGGAACCCGAGCATTGCAGGCGCTGTACCAACACGAGCGTGCCCTGCAGGCAGCAAAGGACGGCGTTGCCAGCACCACTGACAAAGTACCGCGCGGCAGTATGCCCAAGGCAGGTCTTGATTCCCCTGCTAGGGCGGTGGGCAACTTTGAACGGCCGCAGCTTCTGAATCCACAGCAGTCCAATTTGCCGGCTTGGGCAAACGAGCCGATCTCGAAAATCGATTCCGACACCATGTCGCTGGATATTTATCCTCGGCCTCAGCTGAGGAAGCCGGAATGAGCGCACCGCTGGGTAAGATCCTCACAGAACCGAGTGATGCAGGGCGCTCACCAAAAGCATTGCCTTCCCCACTGCCTGAAGTTCCAGCATTTGACGCGGAGTTGCTGCCCGAATCAGTTCGTGACTGGTGTGTCGATGCGGCCGAAGGTCTCTCCGTTCCTTTGGATTTCACCGCCGTGCCCGCCATGGTGGCACTGTCGGGAACGATCGGTCGCTGCATCGGCATCGCCATGAAACGGCATGAATCTTGGCATGAGCTACCGATCCTTTGGGGCTGCGTCGTGGGGCGGCCAAGTTCCGGCAAGAGTCCTGCCCTCGCGCCCTCGCGCCGCATGCTGGATCGTTTGGCGCGGGTCGAACGCGAAGCGCACGAGGTGGCCATGCGCGAACACGAGAAAAAATTGCTCATCGCAGACGCTCTCCGTGCGAACGCCAAAAAGGCGATCCAACGTGCATTGGCCAAGGGTGACTTAGACACGGCAACCGCCGCCGCGGGGAATGCTTTGCCCGATGGAGGTCCGCCGATCGAACCTCGCCTCGTCGTCAACGATGTCACGATTGAGAAGCTGGGCGAGTTACTAAACGCCAACCCGCGGGGCCTGGTGCAATGCCGCGACGAACTGGCGGGCTGGTTGGCCACGTTGGACAGGGAAGGTCGCGGGGGAGACCGCGAATTCTGGCTGGAATGCTGGAACGGGACAGGGGCCTACACAGTCGATCGAATAGGACGCGGGACAGTCCGTGTCGAGGCGTGCGCTGTCTCGATCCTCGGCGGCATGCAGCCGGGCAAACTCTCCGAGTATGTGCGCGGCGCAATCCGTGGCGGTTTCAGTGATGACGGGCTAATGCAGCGATTCCAGCTCGCCGTCTACCCCGATCTGCCACCGAGCTGGACCTACTCCGACCGGCCGACCGACCAAGCTTCGGAAGCGAGGGCATGGGCGACATTCCAGCGGCTGCGGGGACTGGATCCAGGTGCCGTCGGCGCGCAATCTCTGGACGGTATCGACGTGCCTATCCTTCGGTTCGACGACGAGGCACAGGAACTTCTGGTTTCGTGGATGAGCTCGCTGATGCATCGCCTGCGCATCGGCGACGAGCCGGCGTGGCTTGAGTCGCACCTATCAAAATTCCGGGCGCTGGCCGGACGGTTGGCCCTCGTCCTCCACCTGGCCGATGACCGCCGAGGCCCTGTCTCAGCAGCAACCTTGGCCACGGCGCTGCGCTGGTGTGAGTATCTGGAGGGGCATGCGCGACGGATCTACTCGCCAGCCTCAGACAACAGCGTGACGATCGCGCATGCGATTCTCAAGAAACGCCAAAAACTACCTGAAGGATTTACGGCCCGCGATATCCAACGACATGCATGGTCCGGTCTGGAGGAACGCGATGCCATCGTCTTAGGGCTGGAACGATTGGTCGAGCACGGCTATCTCGTCGAATCGGTCGCGCAGACCGGTGGTCGCCCCTCGGTGGTCTACTCGTGGTGCGCGTCGTTATGAAGCTGGCAACGGATCAATTCGGCGGCATGCAAAATTCAAATACCCACGGCAAAGGCACTGACAAAACCGACGAAAGCCCCTTTTGTCAGTTTTGTCAGTCGCGCAAGCGAGCGTCCATGGTGGGGCTCTGGCCGTGTCGTGAAAGCTCGCCGTCCGTCAGTCGGGGACGCCTAGGTGGCGGAGTGCCTCGTTCTCAGCCAGTCTGCCGCCATCAAGTAGATAATTAGCGGCAGAGTGCACGGCATCCTTGCCGTGCGTGCCGCCGAGATGCGCCTGCTTTTCGTCATCTGGAATCCTGCCGGGAATCGCGACGTGCTCGCCTGACGCGCTGTGCAACGCGTGAGTCGCTTCCCGGCGCCCATGCTCGGGAGATCGACTGATGGCTTCCCCTGTGGCAGAAGTTCCGAGGCCTCCTGATCAGCTGGGCTCACCCCTTGAACCGGTCGCTGCTGCACCGGCGCTAACGCGACGATCCATTGTGAGCCGGTGTCGTGTTGGAGGGAACAGACGCCGATGGTGGCCTGCCCGACGAAGCGTAGATGCAGGTCACACCGCCATTGGTAAGCACCACGGCATAGCGCAGGTCACAGTTCACCGCGGCGAAAAGGATGGGCAGCTGCTCATTGCCCCAGCGGTCAGGCAGGAAGGCGACCTTCTGGCCAGGCGTGCAAGTCGCGGCGGTGGCATCGGACTGCCAGCGGTGTACCTCGCAGACCTGCGCCTGGTCGGGCAGCGGCGATTGGTGCGTTGCAGGTGTTATCCGATGGCATCCCGACAGGCAGGCCATCGTCAGAACGGCGACGGCCCATGGACGTGAAGGTGTCTTTGCGCGCAACCGTGCGAGCAGGGTGGACTTGGGTAGGAGATGGTGGTGCATGGTAGGCCCTCGTGGTCGTGGTGTGGTTCGAGCAAAACACGAACGCCGGATAGCGCAAGGCCGCCCAACGAACCGGCGGACGCCAGATCGTTGATGGCATACATGCCGTGGGTTAGCCTCAACCCATGCGTAAAGCACCGCTCCCATTCACGCTTTGGCCCGGAGACCGCAGTGCCCTGGAACGCCATGCTGTTCATGCGGCGGCAGTCGGCGACCAGGACGCCCTGCGGGAGATCATGGCGACACTGAGATCTCGCGGAGAACTTCGCCCCGTGGAATCGATCCGGGCGACAGCCGGGTCGCCGGCGTCCTACCTCGTCGACGGGATGGGGTCGCACTCAGAGGTGGCGCAACCGGCGGACGGCGACTCCTCAGAGTCCATCACCTCAGCCAGCTGCATCGGTCGGAATCGCACGCTGTGAGATGGCTGGATGTTTCATTGGACGGCATCGCTCATGAAGCCCAGATCATGGAGTGCCGATGCATCCGTTCAAATTTACCTTAGGTGGAACCTCGCTCCTCAGCTGGCGCGGACTTGCCTATCTGCTGACGGGCCTCGTCGCAGTCGTTTCGACCGTCATGCTGTTTGGTCTCGCTACCCGGTGCTTCGCAGGGTTTGTGACCGACCCGACCGTGCTACTGAGATGGTGGCGGCACCCCCTCGCCTGCTTGAAAGGCCTCCCCTTCGGCACACTGGGAACGACGGTCGTCATCGTCGTGATCGTGGTTCCCCTGCTGGTGGTGTGCCGGCACATCGGCGCCTGGATCCTCGCCACCGTAGGGGGCTCTCATGCCTCCAAAGAATCCAAGCCGTCAGACGATGGGGGCGACTGATCTCCGGCGTTCGCGTATTTCTGGCCAACATATCTTGGCCGTCCGTCTCGGACGCCAAGGCGCGGGAGTGCTTCCTGGTAGCCAGTGGGCCTCCCATAACGAGGTAAGTGGTGGCGGATTGCCCTTCGTCCGCGCTGCTCGTCTCGGCGGAAATTCCAGGATCTTTGGCGTCTGCGGCCGTTCGGAGCAGTGACTTGCGCGACTGACGCTCAGTGCTATGACTGGGTCTCTTTTCAACGCGCATGGTCTCCATGAGATCGATCCACGGATTTCCCCTGATGCAGATTTATGCCGAGGCCTACCTGGAGCGGCTTGGCTTCTCCTACGAGCAGTTTGCCGCCGCTCCCATCGCGACCCTCTATGCCGCCGGTCAGCCGGACGCCATCGACATCATGCGATCGGGATATCGGCCGTTGCTGCCCAAGCAGGTCGCGCTGCGGCGAGCGCTGCAGGCGAAGTGGGAAGAAGAAGGTCATCCCGCCGAACCCCAGCGGCGGAGTCGGAGTGTGGTGCATCGACCAGTGGGTCTGGTCGGGCCTGGTCAGGGCGATGCTGGCTGAATAAGCGACAGTGAACCGTGGAGGCGTGATGCCGATCGTTTTCTTGATTGTGCCGGTGGTGATGATCACGATTTTTGGATGGGCGATTCGTTCGCTCAAGGCAAACCACGAGCGATGGAAGGCGCTGCCCGTGCTCCGGCAATACGTCGAGCGCCATCCGGATTGCAAGACAAGCCGTGGCATCAAGTGCTTCCATTGTGGATCGTCGAGCATCCGCAATTGGGGAGAGGGGCGCGCGGACAGTGGGTTGCGCACCTTCATCTGCAATCACTGCGGGGCCAAACTTTATCGCAGTGGGCCATGATGAACCCGTGGGCACGGCGGACGGGCGCTACCTCGACTCGCCAGTGTGCGTATTCCGGCGAAGCCGGGCCACGATTCCGCTGCATGCCGGGCCAGTGTTCCGGAGCACGCCGGCAGGGGGTGAAGCGGTGGGGGTAATGTCGCGTTGACGGGGTGATCCGTCAAGCATTCTGCGAAGCGTTGGCCTTCTTCGTTTCGGTTTTCTGTTTGCGCATGGATGCTCCGGTGAGAGCGAGCCGGTAACTGTTGTGCACCAGGCGATCGAGGATGGCGTCGGCGAGGGTGGGGTCGGCGAGATAGGCGTGCCACTTGTCGACGGGGAGCTGACTGGTGATGAGGGTGGACTTGCGGTCGTAGCGATCGTCGAGGATTTCGAGCAGGTCGCGCTTGAGCTCATCGGTCAGGGGCGCAAGGCCGAAGTCGTCGATGACCAGCAGGTCGGCCTTGGCGATGAGTTTCAGGAAACCGGCGCGGTTGCTCATGGCGCGGTAGCGGGCCAGTTCATCGGCGAGGCGCGGCAGTCGGAAGCAGCGCACGCTGCGGTCGGCGCGACAGGCGGCGTGCGCGAGCGCGCAAGCGAGGAAGCTTTTGCCGACGCCGCAGGGGCCGGTGACGAGGACGTTCAAGTGCTCGTCGATCCAGGCGAGGTCACGCACCTGGGCGAGCTGACGCGGATCGAGTCCGCGCGGGGTGCGGATATCGAGGTCTTCGAGGGCGGCGCTTTGTGGCAGCTTGGCCCAACGTAGGCGTTGCGCGAGACGGGCGCTGGCGCGTTCGGTGAGTTCGTGCTGGATCAAGAGTCCCAGCCGTTCGTCGAAGTCGAGGTCGCGGACTTCGCTGCCTTGATTGGCCAACGCGGCTGCCATGCCATTCAGGCGCAGCGCCTTGAGCTCGCGGATAAGGGGTTCGTGCAACATCGGTGCTCCTTGGTCAGTGGAAGTAATCGCCACCGCGCACGTTGGCGTGCATCAGCGGTGGCGTGGGTGGCGCGGGAGGCTCGTCGGGTGTGGCGATGAGGGCGCGCAGGGCGCGGTAGCTGAAGGCGCCCAGCGCCACGGCGCGCGCGGCGGCGGCTTCGAGTTGGGCAGGGCTGAAATCCTTGGCCAGGCGCAGGATGCCGAGGCTGGCGCGCAAGGCCTCTTCGGGATGACGGCGGCGCTGCGCCAGCTGGGTGAGCACCTCCACCGTGGCCGGGCCGATGGCGAGAGCGCGCTGCATGAGCTTCTCGTGGGAGAGCTCAACGACGGCGCTGTGCCGCTCGGGCCGGTGCGCTGCCTCGGTGGTGAACTGGCCTCGCTGGGCGCTGCGTCGATGCGTGGCGACGCGCACCTGCCGATGGAGGATCTCGACGCCGCGCGCCGTGAGCCGCACGTCGACCGTCTTGCCGACCAGGGCATGGGGCACCGAGTAGAACGCACCATCGACTTGCACGTGGTAGTCCAGGTGCACCTTGGCCTTCTTCCACTGGGCAAACTCGTAGGGGTGCGCCGGCAGCGGACGCAGTGCGGCGCGCTCCTCGGCCTCGAACAGGGACTGGCGGTTGCCCTCGCGCTGCTGGAACGGTTTGGCGTTGAGCTCGGCCAGCAGCGCCGTGATCGCCTGGTTGAGCTCGGCCAACGAGAAGAAGGTCAGGTCGCGAAGGCGTGCCAGGATCGAACGCTCCACGATCAGCACGCCGCCTTCGACCTTGGCCTTGTCGCGCGGCTTGCGCACGCGCGCCGGCAGGATCGCCACGCCATAGTGCTCGGCGAAGTCCTGGTAGGACGGGTTGAGCGCCGGCTCGTAACGGCACGGCGCCACGACGCCCGACTTGAGGTTGTCCGGCACGATCGCCGCCGGCACGCCGCCGAAGAACGCCAGCGCGCGGGTGTGCGAGCCCAGCCAATCCGGCAGCGCCTGCGTCCAGGTCGCCTCGGCATAGGTGTAGTTGCTGGCCCCGAGCACGGCCACGAAAACCTGCGCCTGGCGCACCAGGCCGGTCAGCCGGTCGGTGACCGGTATCTTCTGGCCGGCGTAGTCGACGAACAGCTTCTCGCCCGGTCGGTGGGTCTGGCGCAGCACCACGTCCTGCCGGCCCAGCCAGCATCGATACTGCTCGCAGAACTCGCTGTACTGCCAGCCATCGGGCTGCGCAGCCTTGTACTCCTGCCACAGCAGCATCCGCGTCACGCCGCGACGCTTGAGCTCCGCATGCAGCCGAGCGAAATCCGGCGCCGGCGTCTTCGACAACGGCACCTGCCGAAAGTACAGCCGGGCGTACAGCGTCTCCTCGGTAAGCTCGACCGGCAGTGGCCAGACGAGGCCGGCTTCACGGCAACGCCGGACGCAGTCCTGCACCGTCGAACGTGCGCAGCCGATGGCGACGGCGATCTGGCGGTCACTGATCCCTTCGGCACGCAGCCGAAGCACTTCTCGAATCTTGCGCACGGGCAACCTTTGTTGTGCCACCGCTGCTCTCCTTCGAACTCGAAAAAGAGCGCACGGTAGCCAAAGTCAACGCGCTTCACTCACCCCTGCCGGCATGCTCCGGAACGGTGGCCCGGCATGGAGCGGAATCCTGGCCCGGCATGTGCCGGAATCGGTGGCCGGCATAGAGCGGAATACGCACCAGTGCCCAGCGCCGCGACTGCTCCACGGCCGGCGCCGAGGCTTGACCGTCGAGGCCGGACGCCGAGGCTACCTCGGCACACAGCTAGGTGCCACGCGTGGAAATCCCTCGCGATCGGCGTGGGAGCGGGATCTGCGATCCCTGCCCTTGGCAGATCGCTTGCGCAATCCGGCGAGTGTGCTCTTTTGGCAGTGAGCCCCGTCGCGCTCGTTGTTACACCCTGGCCCCACAAGGAGAACGTCCCATGCACGATCAGCAACCCATCACCCCCATCCGCAAGGATCGCCACTATTGGCTATGCCTTGCCGTCGGCACGCCGATCCTGATCGGTGCCCTTCTGATTCTGGCGCTTGTGGGATGGGCAGTTTTTGGATTTCGCGCCGACGCGGCGCCCCACCTCTGGATGCACAACGTGCTCCTTCTCTTCCCGTTGGTCCTTTACGGAGGCCTGGCCACTGCACTGGGTGGAACCTTGCTCTGGATCGTGGGCCGGATCGTCTTCGCTTTGGGTGATGGCGTCATCGAACAATTTCGGCGTGTGTGTCAGCGTTCGATCTGACGACGCCTTCTATGGTCACGGCGCTCAGCGAAACGGCCAGAAGCAGGGCTGCGACCGCCGCACATGGACGTCTGAATGACGGCATGGATATCTGCGCCAGCTCTCGGTGCATATCCCATTCCAAACCGGCCAGCCGAAATGGTCCGTAACCGGCCATCCGTAACGATCTGAAACCGGCCACCGGAAATGGTCTGAATCCGGCCACCTGTAACGTCAGGAAAAGCACCACCCAGATGAGGGTGGTTCGTCGACGTGCAGGTTGCTAGGGAGAGCAGTGTGCACCGCAACGCATGCAACACGCGACTGAAGGTCACTGGCCAAGCTACCGACCAGTATGATTAGCCTAAGGCCGACGCCGACCGGCAAAAGCCACCCGAAACGGTCGTTGAACGCCTGAGTTAAGCCGGGGCCGCTGAGTGGGCGCGGCGATAATTAAATCATAGCGAGCCGGCATCGACGCGTGGGGACAAAGAAGTTGAGTTGTGTAGTCACGGGTGCGACCGCTGCATCGTGAGCCGCCGCAGGTACATGCCCGCGGTCACCAGCACCACGTGCAATCGGAAGGTGCTGTGGTCCTGATCGGACAGGCCCGGGTGCGCACCCTGCGTGTGGAGCATCTTGAATAGGCCGTTGACGTAGTTCTTGCCATCGCCCGACCACTCATTACTGCTGGCATCCAGGAACCGTTCGGTCGCCAGCATGGCGCGACGGTTCTCCGCGGTGGGTAGCTGCGAGGCCTGCGGCGAATCGATGTGTCTGGCGATGTCGTCGAACAGCCCCTCCATGAAGACACGTAGCTGTCCGTTGCACGAGGCCCAATCGCCGCGGGTATGGGCATCGATTGCCTGGTCGAGATGGCCGAGCGGCGTGGCGAAGCCAAACTGCTTGAGCAAGTGGTGCACTTCGTCATCCGTTGCCGGCAGCTGGATCTCGCCGGGCAGCGCGGCGCGGATGGACGCGCGCTGGCCGCTGTTCGCGGGCGGCACCAGCACGAAGCCGTCGCGCGCCAGTCCTCGCAGGAAGTCTGTATGAAGTGCGTCGGTCGAGGCCGGTTGTGCCAGTTGCGCCGCTTCGCGTACGACCGCTTCCGCCAACGTCACAGGCCCGTCCACGGTCTGTAGCACTTGGTCGCCTCGCGCCACCACGATTTTGCCCAGCACCGCGATCTTCTTGCCCACGCTGATCGTCGTGTCCTGTGATACGTCGTTTTCGAGCCCGAGGCGCACGACCATTTGATTGAACCGGGCCTGCGTGTGTTGTTCGAGCAGCTCCGTCGCGGCAACGACGGTGGGGCGAGAGAAGGGGCCTTGGCGCATGGGTCGGAAGAGTTCCTGGGCAGGCGTTAACGGGAATGACGAATCGCGAGCAGCTAGGGTGTGTGGCGTGCGAGGAAGTCTCGGAGGACCTCGATGCGAATGGCCTGGACGCTGACCAGTTGCGGATCCCAACGACACAGCATGCCGGTCACTTGAGCCATGGCGGGGGACCACGGTTGACCCGTCATGTCGCACTCGACACGACGCGTATTCCACAGCAACGACCCACTCATGAACCGCCCCGGGATTTGAGGAGGCTCCAACTCTTGAGAGAATGGAGCCATGAACAAGTCCACGAAGTTTTCCCCTGAGGTCCGCGAGCGAGCAGTGCGCATGGTGCAGGAGCACCGCGGAGAGTATCCATCGCTGTGGACCGCGGTGGAGTCGATAGCGCCGAAGATCGGCTGTGTGCCGGCGACGTTGCTGGGCTGGGTCCAGCGGCACGAGGTCGACACCGGCGTTCGCGGCGGCGTGACCACCGCCGAGGCGCAGCTCGTCAAAGAACTCGAGCGCGAGAACAAGGAGCTTCGTCGTGCCAACGAGATCCTGAAGCTGGCCAGCGCGTTTTTTGCCCAGGCGGAGCTCGACCGCCGACTCAAGTCCTGAGGAACTTCATCGACGAACATCGGAGCACCTTCGGGGTCGAGCCGATCTGCAAGGTCCTGCAGATCGCCCCGTCGGGATATCGAAGGCATGCGGCGCGCATCCGGGAGCCGGAGCAGTGCTGTGCCCGAGCCAAGCGCGACGCGATGCTGGAGCCGGAGATCGAACGTGTCTGGAGGGGCAACATGCAGGTCTACGGTGCCGACAAGGTCTGGCGGCAGTTGGGCCGCGAGGGGATGACGGTGGCGCGGTGCTCGGTCGAGCGCTTGATGCGGCGACAAGGCTTGCGCGGTGTGAGGCGCGGCAAGGTGGTGCGCACGACGGTCAGCGATGGCAAGGCGCCGTGCCCACTGGACCGGGTCAACCGGCAGTTCCGCGCCGAGCGGCCGAACCAGCTCTGGGTTTCGGATTTCACCTACGTCTCGACCTGGCAGGGCTGGCTCTACGTGGCCTTCGTCATTGACGTGTTTGCCAGGCGCATCGTCGGCTGGCGGGTCAGTAGCTCGATGCACACGGACTTCGTGCTCGATGCCTTGGAGCAGGCGCTCTACGCACGTCAGCCTGAGCGTGACAGCAGCCTGATTCACCATAGCGACCGCGGGTCGCAATACGTTTCCATCCGCTACAGCGAGCGACTGGCCGAAGCCGGCATCGAACCGTCGGTGGGCAGCAAAGGCGACAGCTACGACAACGCGCTCGCGGAGACCATCAACGGCCTCTACAAAGCCGAGCTGATCCACCGCCGAGCACCTTGGAAGACCAAGGAGGCGGTGGAGCTTGCCACGCTGGAATGGGTGGCCTGGTTCAACCACCACCGCCTGCTCGAACCCATCGGCTATATCCCACCGGCCGAGGCCGAGGCAAACTACTACCGGCAACTCGCCAGTCAGGCAGCCGCAGCGGAGGCCTGACTTAAACCAAACAGCCTCCACGAAACCCGGGGCGATTCACTCATGCCGGGCGGCTCGGACAACGGCGCGCCGCCGCTCGGCTTCACGCTTTGAGCCTTTTCCGTCGAGTAACCGACCAGCACGTAATTGACGTGCAGATCGTTAACCGTCGGCGGGTTGCGCTCCTGTGCGATCAGCCTGGTGGCGTGGCTGGCCAGGGTGTTGAAGTAGAAGTGTGAACGCTGTTGTGGGAAACCCGCAACGAACAGCAACTCGCCGGCCACCGGCGCATGCTGCTGCGCCAGCCGCGAGGACGGGACGGTGATCGCTTGATGGGGGCGTGCATTCCACACGTGGTCAGGGATGTGCCAAATCGCCGCGTCGACGGGATGCTTTTCGATTCCCGTGGGCGCGCCGACAAGACGAAAGACATCGTCGCACCCATGAAATTGGTGGGCGAACTGGCGGGTTTGCCAGTCGCCCAGTACATGCTCGTTGCTGATCAGCCAGCGCTTGTCAGCAAACTCCAGATAGCTGCCGGTGCCTTCCAGCGCGCCGTCGTCGTTGCTGATCGCGTGTGAGATCGGTGTGACGTACGGCAGGCAATAGTCCTGCATTGCCTTGGCGGTCTCGCAGCACAGCGCGTCCCACCAGGCTCGCAGTTCGGGGCTAACGTCGTCTCGATGAGCTATTTCCACGGTTCGGTCCTGGAGGCACGCCCTCAGGACGGACTTGTTGCCGCTACCGCCGAGCTGACGAGCTCACCCTCAAACATCTTGCCAATATTGAGCAAGCCGCAGTCGTGTGCGTACATTCCCCGTAAAAGCCATATCGCTCGCCAAAGCTCATTGTCTTCCGGAAGATTTTCGACGTTCAAGCCCAGACTGATGGCCTCTGCCGCATCTATTACAGACCCGTGCGAGTGATAGTGATCCCGACTTGCCAATTTCCGGACGGTGTCGTCGATGAGCTCCGCTCGATCCTTCATCATTCCTGTGGAAAGCAGCGCGCCAGCAAGCTTCATTGTCTGACGTTTGAAGGTTTCCGCCACTTGCAGCTCGATTGCGTTCACCGAACCGGGCGGTGCATTGATGACAAATTCGACTGGCACATTGTTGAACGATGGATCGATTGGACCCAGCTCAGACGAGGCACCCATAACGATGGTATGGCCAGCGAGCGCCACCACCGTGCCGTTACTCTTAGCCCTTCGCGGCACAAACACGCGCAAATCGGGCGCTAGAGTTCTCAAGATTGAACAGACCTTCTCTGTGGCATCTGTCATGCCACCACCGGTCTCCAGCAACAAATCCACTCCTCCACGCTTACATCCGCGCAAGAGCTCGATCAAATGCTGGTCATCCCCCCCATCGATCTGGAGGGTGCAGCGATCGACATCCGTAAAGTAGACAATCAGATCGCGTCCGGTGCGTTCTTGTATGTCTCGAATCAACAACTGCCGCAGGTAGCGATCTTTATTGGCTACCCAATATAAAGGAGACTGCTTGGGTAATGCTCTTGCGCGGGGGAAGGACTCTTCCATGAGGCTGACCCTTACTGCTCTTCAAGAGTTGCTACAGGCTTCATTTCACGGATTGCGCTGGCGAGCTGAGCGTCCTTGTTAAGAGGCGGCGCCAATACCACCTCATCCCTCACTAGCTCTTGCTTGCTTAGTTGCGCGAAAACATCGGTCAGGCTGCGCTCAGCTAGAGAGCCAAATCCAAAAATTCGACTGGTCTGCAAATTGTTCATATCGGCTCCCCTTGTGGGGTAGTGTCCATTAAGACTTTCGTAGAGTAAAGAAATTTGGACGGCCGCCAAATTTGCATCCGAGCCGTCTCATGGTGCGCGACGATACCACCTTGAAGGTGACCGCCGCGTCCAAGCCGACAAAACCACACCCTCCGCCGGCTGATTCAGGCATCCGCCTTGTGATGCAACATGTTATCCAGAGCACCGCTAGTAACCAGATCCACGTGATTCGCCCAGAGTTGTAAGGCTTCCTTGCGCTCTTCCAATCGCTCGGCTCGATCGTAGGTACCCGATACACCACCCTTCCGATGGTTGAGGCACAGTTCGGCCGTCTCGCCGTTGACCCGCAGATTCGACAGACCCGTGCGCCCCGTGCGGCGGAGATCATGGATTACCCAATTTTCCGGCATGTTGGGCAGTTGCCGAAGTGCGGTGTTCCAGGTTGTTCGGCTAATCGGGACCTTGCCGAGCCGTCTGGTCGAAGGCAGCACCCATACCGACTGACTCGCCATCTCACGCAGATTTTTGAGAAGCGAAACCGCCTGGTGCGGAAGCTTATGGCGGATGGGAATGCCATTCTTGGCGATCTCCTTGGGGATATCCCACAGACCTTCGTCGAGATCGAAATATGCCCAACGGGATAGGATCAGCTCGCTTTTTCGCACTGGCACGAGCAAGAGGAAATGCAATGCGAGCTTGTGGGGCCGCGCCAGCCGAGAGGTATAGATAGCGGTCAACCACTGTGCAATTTCTTCGTCCGACAATGTGCGATCTCGCGACTTCGTTGGGGCAATGTGCACGGGGCGAACCACCGTTGCGGGGTTTCCGATAAGCACGCCTTTGCTGTTCCCGTACTCGAAGATGCGTTTGATCACACTACGGACGCGCCGGGCGGCTTGCCCATGCCCCCGTTTCAATAAAGGATCGATGCAACTCCACACCTCGACGGTCGTGACATCCTTCGGAAGCAGCTTTCCCAGCCTCGGCAAAATGTCGCGGCATAGGTAGGTTTGGTCTTGTCGCGCATTCTTGTTGGCCGGCTTGAGTACTTTCTCGACCCAATCTTTAGCAAGGTCTTCAAAGTTAAGAAGGGGTTTCCCATCGTTTGCGCGTGCGGCCCTCTGGCGATCTCGCTTTTCGGATGCAGGACTTTTTCCCAGGAGAACCTTCTTTTCGGCCTCCATACGCAACTCGCGTGCCAGCTTCAGGCCGATCGTGGGATAAGGGCCAAGCGTAACCTTCTCGCGGCTGCCATTAAGCCGGTAACGATAGCGCCATACCAGAGCGCCAGACGGCTGGACCTCAATGACAAGCCCATCTCGATCGGTAACCTCGTAGCGAGTTCCAGACCGCGGCCTCAGTGCCTTCAACGCAGCATCAGTGAGCGACATAGACATCCTCCTGGTCCCACGAATGGATACTACCGCCAAATAGTGACGTCTGTGGGGCCACTCGTGGGGTCAATCTACCAGGATGTTAACGAACGTGTATACACCTAGAAAAACTATAAATATCTGATTATCATAATTTTAAGTCTCTTCGGCGGACCCCGTTGGACGGTAAGAGACGTCAAATTACTTGCCGATGCAGAACGAGCCGAAGATCGCTCCAAGCAGATCATCGCTGCTGTAGCTTCCGGTGATTTCACCCATCGCCTGCTGCGCCTGGCGAAGCTCTTCGGCGGCCATTTCGCCAGCGCGGCCTTCGCGCAGATGAATCGCGGCGTCATGCAAATGGACGTCTACTTGCTGCAAGGCAAGCACGTGGCGGCGGCGTGCGCTGAAGGCGCCTTCGCCGCTGCCGGCACCGGCAAGCTGCTTCAAGGTTTCGCGCAAAGCGTCCAGCCCGACGCCGGTTTTTGCCGAGGCCCATAGCCAGCGGCGGCCGTCGCGCTGCTCGCCATGCGGTAGCTCGTTATCGAGGTCGATCTTGTTGACCAGCACCAGCTGCTCGATGCCGTCGACCACGTCGGCGAGCAGTGCGAGATCGGCATCGGCCTGCTTTGCGTCCGTGACCAACAGCGCCACATCGGCCCGCTGTAGCTCACCGTGGGCGCGGCGCACGCCTTCGCGTTCGACTGCGTCATCAGTTTCGCGCAGGCCGGCGGTGTCAGCCAGTTCCAGCACGATGCCGTCCAGGCTCAGCTGCTCGCGCAGCACGTCGCGCGTGGTACCTGCCGCCGCGTTGACGATGGCGCGATCGCTGCCGGCCAGCGCGTTCAACAGGCTGGACTTGCCGGCGTTTGGACGTCCGACGATGGCCACGCGCAATCCGTCATTGAGCCGCAAACCGCGGCGCGCCTCGCGCAGCAATTCAGCCAGCTCGGCCTGCACGGTCACCAGCTGGCGATCGATGGCGGGGTCGGCGAGAAAGTCGATCTCCTCTTCCGGAAAATCGATCGCCGCTTCGATATGCACGCGCAGCGCGACCAGCGCCTGCAGCAGGGCATCGACCCTGCGTGAAAACACGCCTTCCATCGACTGCAGCGCCGCACGTGCACCCGCGTGCGAGCGCGATGCGATCAGGTCGGCGACGGCTTCGGCCTGCGCCAGGTCGAGCTTGCCGTTGAGAAAGGCCCGCTCGGTGAATTCGCCGGGGCGCGCCAGCCGCGCGCCCAACGCACATGCGCGACGCAGCAGCAGATCGAGCAAGACCGCGCTGCCGTGCCCCTGCAGTTCCAGCACGTGTTCGCCGGTGTAGGAGGCCGGCGCCGGGAAGTACAGCAGCAGGCCGCGATCGATCAGCTCACCCGCGGCATCGCGGAAGGCGGCGAAATGCGCATAGCGCGGCGTCGGTGCACGACCCAGCAGCGTTTGCGCCATGGCTGGAACGGCCGGTCCGGATACGCGCACCACGCCCACACCGGCCATGCCGGGCGCGCTGGCGATGGCGGCGATGGTCTCACTGGAGTGATCGAGTGTCGGATCGGGCGAGAGCGAAGAAGTCATCGGCATGCACTCTAAACGAAGACAGCCGCGACGGTTTCCCGCTCGCGGCTGTCGAGGTGACTCTATCGAACCGGACTCAGGCGGCTTTGAGGCCTTCTTCGCGATCCACGTGGTGCGTCACCCACCACTGCTGGCCAAGACCGACCAGGCCGTTGATCGCGTAGTACAGGCACAGGCCTGCAGGGAAGAAGGCATACATGACGCTGAACAGTATCGGCATCACCTTCATCATCCGCGCCTGCGCCGGATCCATGCCGGCCGCGGCCGGATTGAGCCACTGCGTGCCCAGCATCACCAGCGCGAAGATGATCGGCAGGATGTAGAACGGGTCGGGCGAGCTGAGATCGGGAATCCACAGGAACGGTGCATGGCGCAGCTCGATGCTGTATTCCAGCACGTAGAACAGGCCCAGGAACACCGGCATGGTGATCAGCACCGGCAGGCAGCCGCCCATCGGATTGACCTTTTCCTTTTTGTACAGCTCCATGGTGGCCTGCTGCATCTTCAGCTTGTCGTCGCCGTAGCGCTCCTTCAGCTGCGCGATGCGCGGCTGCAGCTTGCGCATCTTGGCGCTTGACTTGTACTGCATGGCCGTCAGCTTCCAGGTGGCGCCCTTGATCAGCAGCACCAGCAGAATGATGGCCACGCCCCAGTTCTTCGTAATGGCATGCAGCTGGGACAGCACCCAGTGCATCGGCACGGCAATTACCTTGAACATGCCGTAGTCGATGGTGAGATCGAGTCCCGGCGCAATCGCGTCGAGGGTGCCCTGAATGTTCGGGCCCAGATACAGTTGGGACTGGCTGCTGATGCTCTGGCCCGGCGCCACGCTGAGGCCTGGGCCCATCGTGCGTATCAGATAGTGCGGCTGACCGCTGTCGGGGTTGATGGTGCTGGTGACATAGCGGTCGGTCTGGTCAGCCGGCGGAATCCACGCCGCGAAAAAGTACAGCTTCAGCATCGCGGCCCAGCCGCCCTTGATCTGCGCGTCCAGCTGATCCTTCGGCTCGGCGAAATTCTTGAACGGCAGCTTCTCGAATTTCTCGCCGGTGTACCAGCCGGCGCCTTGAGCAAAGCGCGTCTGCGGGTCGGTGTACCCCTTGATCCAGCTGCTCGGCTTCGGCGGCGCGGCGCGCAGCAGCTGCTGATAGGCGTAGCCCTGCCACGGTTGTGTGCTGCCGTTGTCGATACGCTGGGTCAGGCCGATCTGGTAGCTGCCGCGCTTGAACGTATAAGTCTTGGTGACCTTGAGGCCGGCGGCGTCCTGCCAGGTCAGATCAACCTTCAGTTCGTTCTGACCCGGCGCCAGGGTGTAGTCGGTCTGCGCGGCGGTAAAGATCGCCTGGTGATTGGGCTGATCGGCGGGCGCCTTGTCGCTGCTGCTGACCAGGCCATTTTGCGCGACGAAATAATCGTCCTCGCTATTGTCCAGCAGCACGGTCGGTGCCGGATGCGGCATGGCGTGGGTGGGCGGCAGCGAGGGGTAGGCCAGCAGCTGAGTTTTCACCACGCTGCCGCCGCGCGTGTCCACGGTCAGGTGCAGCACGTCGGTGTTGATGCTGATCAGCTGGGCTGTTGTCGCCGTGGGCGACGGCGCGGCGCCGGGAGCAGCCGCACCGGGTATCGCCGCACCAGCCGAGGCAGCGTCGTTGTTCGACGTCGGCACACTGCCGTCGGCCGGCGTTGCCGCGGTGCTGGAACTTGCCACTGGCGTGGATGGCGGCAGCGGCGAGTAATCCTTCTCCCAGGCCAGAAACAGGAAATACCCCACGGCGAACAGGGCGAACAGAAGAAAGGTGCGCGTTTGGTTCATCGCGTAGCAAATCCGGGTAACGCCACGACAGTGCAGAGCCGCGGATGGTCGAGAGGGAAGGTTGGGAGGCGAAAGAAAGCAGTCAACGCGCGATTGTGGCGGTCACGGCGGCCGGCTTCAATGGCAGGACTGTTTCAGCGCGAGATTTCATGGCGACTGGCCAGCAGCTTTTTCCATAGCAGATCGATCTCCGCCAGCAGCTCGGTGCCAGGCACACCCGCGGCCTGCTCGCGCGCCATCACCATCAGATCGACTGCCGGAAGCTGATGGCGCACGCGTCGGAACGACTCACGCAGCAAGCGCTTGATCCGGTTGCGCTCAACCGCGCGTTTGGACACACGCTTGGATATCGCCAGGCCGAGCCGGGCCTGGCCGAGCTCGGTGCCGCGATAACGCATATGAAAACAGCGGCCGCCTGCGCGTCCGCTGCTTAACCGCAAGGCGGCGAATTCACTCGGCCGGCGTAACCGCGCATCGCGCGGCAAACCGGCGGATTGCATGATCTACCGCTCGATTACGGGATCAGGCGCTTGCGGCCTTTCGCACGGCGGGCATTGATGATCTTGCGACCATCAGCCGTGGCCATACGGGCACGGAAGCCGTGAGTGCGGGCGCGCTTGAGCTTGCTTGGCTGGAAGGTCCGCTTCATGGCGTACTCCGAAGGGAATGTTAATAAAAGTTCGCAAAGTATGTCTGGTTTGTAGTTCGGGTGTCAAATGGGATTGACATGATGCGCTCACCGGCCTGTGGACAGGGCTGTGGGCAAGCGTGTGGATAATTGCCGGTGATGCCAGCAAGGCTGCTGCTAGACTTGCCTGCCTGTCATGCGCGCAAGCGCCCTAAAGTCTGTGGTTGAAACTATTCATGAGTGATTTGTGGCGGCGCTGTCTTGAGCGTCTGGAAGGTATTGTTAGCGTTGAAGATCTGCACACCTGGCTGATGCCGCTGCAGGCGCGCGACGAAGCCGATGGCCTGCAGTTGTTCGCGCCCAATGCCTACACGTTGGATACCGTCAAAGAGCGTTACTTGTCGCTGATCGGCGAAGTGCTGAGCCAGCTGGCCGGGCGCGTCATCGCGGTGCGCGTCGATGTGGGCTCCAACACCGCGAGATCTCAGGCCGCGGCCAAGCCGTCAGCGCCACCGCGCACCAAGACAGCGGAACCGGCGGCGCCGGCGTTCAACCACAACCTCGATCCGCATTACACCTTCGAAACCTTCGTCGAAGGCAAGTCGAACCAGCTGGGCAAGGCCGCCGCGATGCAGGTGGCCACCAACCCCGGCCGCGCGTACAACCCGCTTCTGCTGTACGGCGGCACCGGGCTGGGCAAGACCCATCTGATGCACGCAGCAGGCAATCTGATGCGCGAGCATAATCCGAACTGCAAGGTGCTTTACCTGCGTTCGGAGCAGTTTGTGGGTTCGATGATCGAGGCGCTGCGCGCCAAGAGCATGGATGAGTTCAAGAAACGCTTCCGCTCGGTCGATGCGCTGCTGATCGACGACATCCAGTTCTTCGCCGGCAAGGACACCACGCAGGAAGAGTTTTTTCACACCTTCAACGCACTGTTCGAGTCCAAGCAGCAGATTATCCTCACCTGCGACCGCTATCCCAAGGAAGTCGACAAGCTGGAGCCGCGGCTTAAATCGCGCCTGGGCTGGGGCCTGAGCGTGGCGATTGAACCGCCGGATTTCGAGACACGCGCGGCCATTCTTCTAGCCAAAGCGCACGAAAAAGGTGTCGCGGTGGATGAAAGCGTCGCGATGCTGCTGGCCAAGCGCATCCGCTCCAACGTGCGCGATCTGGAAGGCGCATTGAACACGCTGGCGGCTCGCGCCAACTTCTACGGCAAGCCAATCACCACCGATTTTGCCGAGGAAACCCTGCGCGATCTGCTGGCGACGCACGCTCAGGCGATCACGATACCCAATATCCAGAAGATCACCGCCGAGTATTTCAACGTACGCCTGCAGGATCTGCTGTCCAAACGGCGCGTGCGTTCGCTGGCGAGGCCCAGGCAGATGGCGATGACGCTGTCCAAGGAACTGACCGAACACAGCCTGCCCGAGATCGGCGAGGCCTTTGGCGGGCGCGACCACACCACCGTGATGCATGCCTGCAAGACGATCCGCAAGTTTGTCGAGACAGACGCACGCATGCGTCAGGACTGGGAGCAGCTCATCCGTACGCTGACCGGCTGATTGCGACCTGTTGGAATATCGCGGCAAAGCTTAGGATAAGCAGGCTGTGGAGCTGTGGATAAGAGGTGGATGATTAGGGCCCACTACTTATCCACAAATGGCGCACAGGAAAAACGGCACCAGGGTCACAGGCATAAAATCCGTCAACCGTTTGATTTCAATAAGATTATTTAAGAATAAAAGTTATACACCGCCTCTACTACTACTACCAAACTTCTTTTAAAAGACAGAACAGCAGTTACAGGAAAGCATAGATATGCAATTCAGCATTCAACGAGAAGCGCTGCTCAAACCGCTGCAGCAAGTCGTGGGCGTCGTGGAACGACGTCAGACGCTGCCTGTTCTGGCCAATCTGCTGGTGAAAGTGGCGGAAGGGCGTTTGTCGTTCACCGGCACCGATCTCGAAGTGGAAATGGTGGCCACCACAGAGGCGGAAAAACTCGATGACGGCGAAATCACCATTCCGGCCCGAAAGCTTTTCGATATCGTCAAGGCGCTGCCTGATGGCGCCAGGATCGAGCTCAAGCTCAACGGTGACCGCGTAGCGCTGAGCGCTGGCCGCAGCCGCTTTACGCTGACCACGCTGCCAGCCAGCGAATTTCCGACCGTCGATGAAATCGAGCTGGTGGAAAAAGTCAGTTTGCCTGAGGAAGTTTTGCGTGATCTGATGGAGCGGACGTCGTTTGCGATGGCGAATCAGGACGTTCGCTATTACTTGAACGGCATGCTGCTCGACTTGCAGGAGCACACGCTGCGCTGTGTGGCGACCGACGGGCACCGCCTGGCCATGAAGGAGACCCAGCTGCAGAGTTCGGTCAGCACGCGACGCCAGATCATCATTCCCCGCAAGGGCGTCAACGAGCTGGTCGGCCTGCTTGAAGCCGGTGATGGTGAAGTCGAACTGGAGTTTGGCCGCAACCATCTGCGGGTGCGTCGCGGTGACGTGGTGTTTACTTCGAAACTGATCGATGGTCGCTTCCCGGACTATGAGGCCGTTATTCCGCTGGGCGCCGACAAAGCGGCGACGCTGGATCGGGAGGTTCTGCGCGGTGCTTTGCAACGTGCTGCGATCCTGTCGAACGAAAAATACCGCGGCGTTCGGCTTGAATTGTCGCCGGGCAAGCTGCGTATCGTCGCGCACAACCCGGAGCAGGAGGAAGCGGTGGAGGAGGTCGAAGCAGACACCCACGTTTCTGATCTTGCCGTGGGTTTCAACGTGGGTTACCTGCTCGATGCGTTGGCAGCGCTACGTGGCGACAAGGCTCGGCTCAGCCTGCGCGATGCGCAGTCCAGCTGCCTGGTACAGGAACACGATAACGAGCGTTCCCGCCACGTCATCATGCCACTTCGCCTCTGACGTGCATTTGATGCAGAAAGGCCTGTTCGGTTGCTCTCCTGAACGCCGAAATCTCTACGAGGGATTTCGGCGTTCTCGTGTGGGCGTGTCGGCTACATGAGAATTGAACGGCTTCGCGTCAGCGGCTTGCGCTGTCTTTCCGATATTGATCTGGGTTTGAGCTCCGGGATCAATCTTTTTATCGGTGACAACGGCGCGGGCAAGACGAGCGTATTGGAGGCGGCGTTTTTGCTGTCGCACGCTGGTTCGTTTCGCAGCGGATCGAAAGATGCTCTGCTGCAGCGTGAGGCGAACCGTCTTTCGGTGTTCGCCGAGTTGGTTCATGCGGATCGGCGGACGGCTCGCGTTGGCCTTGGCCGCGAGTCGTCGCGTTGGGAAGCCAAGGTGAACGGCGAGAGCGCTGCTCTTGGTCAGCTGGTAAGGCAGTGCGCGGTCGTCTGCTTTGAGCCGGGTTCTCACGCGCTTATTGCGGGTGGCTCGGATGAGAGAAGACGGTATCTGGATTGGGGAGTGTTCCACGTGGAACACGATTTCCTTTCCCAGTGGCGCCGCTACCAGCGCGCGCTAAAGCAGCGAAACAGCCTGCTCAGATCGGGCGGTCTTGTTTCCGATGAACTGTTCGAGCCCTGGGAAGCCGAGATCGCTCAGACCGCTCATCGCATTGACGGGTTTCGTAGACACTATCTCGATTTGCTTCGACCCCACCTTGTGGCGAGCCTTTCGCGGCTGTTGCCGGAGCTCGGGGAGTTCAACTTGCGCTACCGCCGAGGCTGGGCGGACGAGGAGCATCTGAATAACCTGCTGCCCAACACCAGGAGCAAGGATCTTGCTCGGGGTCATACGACGATTGGCCCGCATCGCGCAGACTGGTCGGTATCGTTTGAACACGCGCCGCTCCGGGAACATCTTTCCCGCGGGCAGGAAAAGTTGACCGCCATGGCATGTGTCCTCGCCCAGGCTCAGTTGTACGCATCGTGCTGCAATGAATGGCCTATCGTCTGCCTTGACGACCTGGCATCCGAGCTCGACCAGAGCCACCAAGCGGCGGTCGTGTCGCAGCTCGTTGATGCAGGCGCACAAGTGTTAATTACCGGCACAGAAAAGCCACAAGTAATGCACGCCGTCCCCGCCCGAGTGTTCCACGTGGAACAGGGGCAGGTCTCGCGCCTGCTATAATCGAAAGGTTGCATCCATCGCCAATGCATAACTATCGCCCGATCTGTCCCAGCGCTATACGGACGGTCGCGGATGCCAGGAAACGGTCATCGAATGAACGACGAAACCACGAACGAACCGACGTACGACTCAAGCAACATCAAGGTGCTCAAAGGCCTGGAAGCGGTTCGCAAGCGCCCGGGCATGTATATCGGCGACACCGACGATGGCACCGGCTTGCATCACATGGTGTTCGAAGTGGTGGACAACGCCATCGATGAAGCGTTGGCGGGTTATTGCGACACGGTGATCGTGACCATCCATGATGACGAGTCCGTCAGCGTCATCGACAACGGTCGCGGTATCCCAGTGGACACGCATCCGGAGGAGGGCCGTTCCACGGCGGAAGTGGTGATGACGGTGCTGCACGCCGGCGGCAAATTCGATGCAAACTCCTACAAGGTCTCAGGCGGCCTGCACGGCGTGGGCGTGTCCGTGGTCAACGCACTGAGTGAGCACCTGTGGCTTACGATTTACCGCGGCGACGAGGAATATCAGCAGGAATACGCGCACGGCGAGCCGTTGTACCCGCTCAAATCCGTCGGCGCGTCGACCAAGCGCGGCACCATGGTGCGCTTCAAGCCCAGCCCAGCCACGTTCACCAACAATCTCGAATTCCATTACGACATCCTGGCCAAGCGCCTGCGTGAGCTGGCCTTTCTCAACTCCGGGGTTACCATCGAGTTGAAGGACGAACGCGGCGACGGCCGCGCCGATACGTTTGCCTACGAAGGCGGCATCCGCTCGTTCGTGCAACACCTGGCCCAGCTCAAGACGGCGCTGCATCCCAACGTGATCAGCCTGAGCGCCGAGCAGGACGGCATCACCGTTGAACTGGCGATGCAGTGGACCGACTCGTATCAGGAAACGATGTTCTGCTTTACCAACAACATTCCCCAACGCGACGGCGGCACGCATTTGACCGGCTTTCGCGCTGCGCTGACGCGCTCGCTGCAGAGCTACATCGAAAAATCGGGCCTGGCAAAGAACGCCAAAGTCTCACCGACGGGTGATGACATGCGCGAAGGCATGATTGCCGTGCTCTCGGTCAAGGTGCCCGATCCGAAGTTCTCCTCGCAGACCAAGGACAAGCTGGTTTCGTCCGAGGTCAAGACGGTGGTGGAGCAGGTCGTCAACGAAAAGCTGGGCGAATTCCTGCTGGAGCACCCGAACGAGGCCAAGGCGATCGCCTCCAAGGTGGTCGACGCCGCGCGCGCGCGCGAGGCGGCGCGCAAGGCGCGCGAGATGACCCGCCGCAAGGGCGCGCTGGATATCGCCGGCCTGCCGGGCAAACTGGCCGACTGCCAGGAGAAAGATCCCGCCCTGTGCGAACTGTTTCTGGTCGAGGGTGATTCCGCCGGTGGCTCGGCCAAGCAGGGCCGCAACCGCAAGACCCAGGCCGTGCTTCCGCTGAAGGGCAAGATCCTCAACGTCGAAAAGGCGCGCTTCGACCGCATGCTGGCTTCGGCCGAGGTCGGCACGCTCATCACAGCCCTGGGTACGGGCATCGGCAAGGACGAGTACAACCCCGACAAGCTGCGCTATCACCGCATCATCCTGATGACCGACGCGGACGTCGACGGTTCGCATATCCGCACGCTGCTGCTGACGTTCTTTTATCGCCAGATGCCCGAGCTGATCGAGCGCGGTCACATCTACATCGGGCTGCCGCCGTTGTACAAGGTGAAGCAGGGCAAGCAGGAGCTGTACATCAAGGACGACACTGCGCTGAACGATTACCTGATTTCCAGCGCCGTGGACAACGCCGGCCTCACGTACAGCCCCGACGCGCCGCCGATCACCGGCGAGGCTCTGGAAAAACTGTTGCGCGCTTACCAGCAGGCGCTGGACCAGATCGCCAAACTCTCGCACCGTTTCGATGCCACCGTGCTGGTTGCCCTGCTGGAACACACGCCGCTTGAGCCGCCGCTCTGGGACGATGCCGCGGCCATGCAGGACTGGCTGACCCGAGCCGAGCAGCGGCTGGCGGCCAGCGGTCTGGGCAAACCGCGCTACAAGCTTTCGCTGCGGGAGGCTGCCGGCGAACAGCCGCCTGCGATCGAGGTGGTGCGGGAGCAGCACGGACTCAGCCATACCTGGTTTCTGCCAAAGCCGTTCTTCGCAAGCAACGAATTTCGCGCGATCCTCAGCGTCAGCCAGCAGGTGTCCGCGATGATCCAGCCGGACGCCGTGGTGCGTCGGGGCAATGCGTCGCGCGGCGTTCTGAGTTTTGTCGACGCGCGCAACTGGTTGCTGGACGAGGCGAAAAAAGGCCGCAGTATCCAGCGCTTCAAGGGCCTGGGTGAAATGAATCCCGAACAGCTGTGGGAAACCACGGTCAATCCGGAAACCCGGCGCATGCTGCAGGTTGGGGTGGAGGACGCGATTGCCGCCGATCAGATGTTCTCGATGCTGATGGGCGAGGCGGTGGAACCCCGTCGCGATTTTATCGAAGCCAATGCGCTGAAGGTCGCCAACCTCGACGTCTGACCGTCGTGGAACGGTCCGGTTTCGCGGATGGAGCCGGACCATTCGTAATTTCCTGCCGGAGGCGTTCCGGAGGACCCCGGCTCAAGTTTCTGATTTTAATGAATATTTAATGCGGCAGCGCAACTTGTTATTGTGTTCACTCCCGGGTTAGTCTGGGCAGTCAACTCGCGCGGTCAGGCGAGCCATCGAACGACGAGGATCACCATGAAGCATGCCCACGGATTTAACGCGCTGGCGAGCGCCGCCCTGATGCTGATGCTGGCAAGCAGCCCGGCGCTGGCGAAAGACAGCTCGTCCAAGGACAAGCCGGAAGTGCAGTATCCCAACGCGACGCGCGTGGCGCCGAAGCTCGATCTGACCAGCGAGAAGGATCAGAAGAACCTCAACGCCGGCCTCGACGCCGTCAGCGCAGGCGACAAGGCAAAAGCGCTGCAGTACCTTCAGCCGATCGCCGACGGTGGCAGCAAGAGCAAGTACGCCCAGGCGCTGGCGCTGCAGGGTCTCGCCACCATCAAGTACAACGACAACGACCCCAAGGGTGCAATAGCCTTGCTCCAGCAGTCGTTGGCCAACGGCGTGCTGCCGAATGACACCTATTTCCAGCTTGAGTACATGCTGGCGCAGTTCCAGGTCGCCGACGAGGAGTACCAGCCGGCGCTGGATACGCTGACCAAGTGGCGCGCCGAGGGCAAAAAGGAAACGCCCAATTCGTACGCGCTCGAAGGCAACATCGACTACCGCTTGGGCAAATTCCCCGAGGCGATCGCGGCGATCAAGAAAGCGCAGTCGCTGACCGACAAGCCCGATCCGGCCTGGAACCAGATCCTGATGGCGAGCTATTCGCAGTCCGGCCAGGGTGATCAGGCCGCACAGGTTGCACAGCAGGCGCTGGCCGCCAATCCGAACGATCCCAACGCGCTGCAGAACACCGTCGCCGTGCTGATGCAGGCCAACAAGAATGACGAGGCCATCGAGGTCATGGAAAAGGCCCGCGCCAGCGGTGCGTTGAAGACGGAAGCCAACTACGTCAATCTGGCCAAGCTCTACCTGATCCGCGCCCAGTCCAGCAATACCGACTCCAAACCCGACGCCGAAAAGTCCGCGCAGGTGCTGGAAGACGGCATGAGCAAGAACATCGTTACCGCCAGTGCGGACAACTATCTGCTACTTGGCGAGGCTGACGAGCTGTCCGACAACACCAGCAAGGCCGTTGACGCGTACACCAAGGCCCTGCCGACTGCGAAGGACGGGGAGGCCGCGATCCGCGGCGGCCAGATTCTTCTGTCGCAGCAGAAATTCAGCGCGGCGAAGTCCATGATCCAGCAGGGCATCGACAAGGGCGTCAAGCAGAAGGGCGCTGCGTATATGCTGCTGGCCGAGAGTGACCGTGGCCTGAAGGACAAGGCAGGCGCGATTGCAGCCATGAAACAGGCCGCCCAGGATCCGCAGACCGCGGACAAGGCGAATGCGTGGCTGAAAAAGGCCGGCGCCGGCAAATAACGTCAGCCGAAAATCCCTCGCAGGCCAGATGGACGTCCATTTATCTGCCCCGTCGAGGTATACAAAAGCCGGACGCTGTTGTACCGTTGAAAACCTTTCCCTGCGTCTCCCCAGCGGCGAGTTCCGTCCAGTCATCAGACGGTTTCAGGCCACGCCCTGCGGCAACGTTCTCTTCCGATTGATCAGCTTCAGACAGTGAAAGATGGCCTCAAGTAGACAAGACAACGAGAACGAAGGCTTCAGCTGGAAGCGCACGGCGGCATTGGCTTTTGCCATTGGCCTTCATGCTTTCGCCTTTCTGTTCATGGTGGCGCCGTCGGCCCCGCAGACGCAGAAAGACAAGCAGGTCGACAAGATCGTCAAGGTGAGCTTTATCGAGCCGCCACCGCCGCCACCGCCGCCGCCGCCGCCGCCGCCGGAGCCGCCGAAGCAGCCACCGCCGAAGATCATTCAGCAGGTCAAGCCGCCACCGACGCCGCCACCGCCGACACCGCCACCTGCAGTCGACGAGGTATCGCAGAACGCGGTGCAGGCACCGCCGCCGTCGCCGCCAGCGCCGCCCGCACCACCGCCTGACATCGCGGCAGGTTCGGATCTGAGCTACGGCAGCCGACCACAGCCAAGCTATCCGCCGCAGGCAGTTCGCCAGCACCATACCGGTACGGTGACCTTGCTGATCCTGGTTGGTCTGGACGGCACGCCGAAAGACGTCAAGGTGGAAAAATCCAGCGGCTATCGCGAGCTGGATAGGGCAGCAATGGATGCGGTACAAAAGTGGCGCTTCAATCCGGAGGTCAAGAACGGAAAGAAGGTGGAAGGCTATGCACGCGTTCCAATCAACTTCAACTTGGCCGAGTAATTAATCCTCTGTCGTCCACTTCACTGGATTACAGTTACAGTTCACGCTTGACTTCCTAGGGTAGCGTTATGTTCTTACAGACTCCTGCAGCATCCGACGCCGCACAAGCCGCTGGCGCCAATTCCACCGCCGACGCCATGAAGCAAATGGGTGTCGGCCACCTCGTCGACGGTTTCATTCATGGTGAAAACGTCGTCGGCCTCGTCGTGTTCGTCGTGTTGTTGATCATGTCGCTGGCCTCCTGGTACTTCATCATCGCCAACTCGATCCGCAACTCGATGGTCAGCTCGCGTCGCGACAAGGTCATTGACGGGTTCTGGAACAACGGTTCCACCCAGGACGCGATCCGGGAGCTGGAAGCCCAGCCCAAGGGTGAACCGTTCTCCAAGATCGCTCTCGACGCCGCGTCGGCCGTCGCCCATCACCAGCAGTCCTCTGCCGGTGCAGGTCGCCTCGCCGAGTCGCTGAGCCGTTCGGAATTCATCGACCGCGCGCTGCGCCAGGCCGTGGCCCGCGAGAGCCTGCGTCTGGAAGGCGGTCTGACCATGCTGGCAACCGTCGGTTCCTCGGCGCCGTTCGTCGGTCTGCTCGGTACCGTCTGGGGCATCTATCACGCGCTCATCGGCATTGCCGCTTCCGGCAACGCCTCGATGAACGCGGTGGCCGGCCCTGTCGGTGAGTCGCTGATCATGACCGCGTTCGGTCTGTTCACCGCCATTCCGGCCGTGCTTGCGTACAACTTCTTCAACCGCTCCAACCGTCTCACGTACGCTCGCTTTGATGAGTTCGCGCATGACCTGCACGACTTCTTCGCCACGGGCTCGCGCGTCGAAGGCGCCGCACCGACCCTGAAGTGAGGTCTGACTCATGGCTATGAGCTCAGGTGGTAATTCCGGTGGTCCGATGTCGGAGATCAACGTCACGCCGCTGGTGGACGTGATGTTGGTGCTCCTGATCATCTTCATGATCACCGCCCCGCTGATGTCGCACACGATCACGGTCGAATTGCCCAAGGCTAACCCCAAGAGCAAGGATGAAGAGGTCAAGACGCCACCGATTGACCTCGCGATCAAGCAAGATGGCAGTCTTTACTTCCAAGATCAGCCGATCACGGAAGAACAACTGAAATATAAACTTGGGCTCAGTGCTCAGCAGTTGCCGCAGCCGGAACTTCAAATCCGAGCGGATAAAGCGACCGAATTCAAGATTGTGAAAAAAGCAATCAGCGATGCGAAAGGGCAAGGCATGGTACATGTCGCCTTCATGACCACCGCACCAACGAAGGGACAGTGACCGATGGCATTCTCCAGCAATAGCGGCGGCGGCCCGATGGCGGATATCAACGTCACGCCGCTAGTCGACGTGATGCTGGTGCTGCTGATCATCTTTATGATCACGGCGCCCGTGCTTTCGCTCAAGATCAAGGTCGATCTGCCGCAGCCAAATATAAACGTGACCCCACCACCCAATCCCAAAGATCCCATCAAGCTGAAGATTGATCAGAGCGGGTCGTTTTACTGGGGAGATAATCCAGTAGACGAAGCTGGACTTAAAGCGCAATTTTCTGTGCTCGCGCAATTACCTGATCCACCAGAGGTTCAGATTTCGGCGGATGACGCGGCGGCTTATCAGTATGTCGCTACGGTTTTGGCCGACGCGAAGAGCTACAACCTGACCAAAATCGGCTTCGCCGACAGTCAGTAGTTGTGACCCTCAGTTTCAGTAGAAACGGGAACCCCGCCTCGCGCGGGGTTTTTCTTTGCGTGAGACGATTCGGCCGCCGAGCGAAACCCGATTTACTGCAAGATATTTACGTAGCTGCGCACGGTCGCTGCCAGTCCCTCGTAAAGCGCTTCACCGATCAGCGCGTGGCCGATCGATACCTCGGCCAGATGAGGAACCGCCGCCTTGAACGCCGCCAGGTTCGCCTGACTGAGATCATGCCCCGCATTGATGCCCAGTCCAGCGCGGTGCGCAAGTTCGGCTGCTCTCGCGCAAGTGGCCAAAGCATCCCGCGCTCGACCTTCGGCGAACGCTTGCGCGTAAGGGCCCGTATAGATTTCGATACGCTCCACGCCGATAGCCGCGGCCGCTTCGAAACGTTCGGTCACGGCATCGACAAACAGGCTTACGCGACAGCCAAGTTCACGCAGTTCATCGACCAACGGACACAGCCGATCGATATCACGCTCAAGATCAAAGCCGTGATCGGAGGTGATCTGGCCGTCGCCGTCGGGAACGAGAGTAACCTGCGTCGGACGCACCTCGCGAGCGAGCTCGATCAAACCCGGATACTCTCCGCGCGCCGCGGCAAACGGATTCCCTTCGATGTTGTATTCCACGCGGCCCCGAAGCAGCGCCGCGAGCGCACGGACGTCATCCGGCCGCACATGCCGTAGATCGGGACGCGGGTGAACGGTGATGCCACCGCAGCCGGACTCGATACAGGTTTGCGCGGCCTTGCAGATATCCGGCTCGTCACTGCCGCGCGAATTGCGCAGCACGGCGATCTTGTTGAGATTGACGCTAAGCAAAGTCATGGGGTGAACGATTCCGTCGGTGGAAATAATGGACAACGAGGCGAGCGTTGAGATTAACCAGGCGACGCGAAAGACTCCGTAAAATGGAGCGTCAGCAGACGATATTCCAGCACTGAACATCTCTCGCTGCTCCACGCCAGGCCAGTGCGGCAATGTAATCCGCCCCGACATCCACGCACTGCAACTGCCATGCCGAGACGTCGTCGTCGTCGAGCCAGCGCAACACTGGCCGAGCTTGAACGCTTTCCACATGCAGCCGATCAAGCCCGAATGCGATTCCGCGACCCATCGCCTTGAGCACCGCCTCTTTCGCCGTCCAAAGCCTTAGAAACTCGGCCCCGCGAGCGTCTTCCGGCGTCGCCGCCAGAACCGCGAACTCCGCTTCGCAGAAATAGTGCTCGGCAATGTCCAGCGCGCGCGCGCGCGCGCGTCGACGTTCGATATCGACACCCGGCGCGCATTGCCTGCCAATCGCGATCAATGCGCAATCGCCGCTATGCGACCAGTTGAACCCCAGCGTGGCGCCATGATCTCGGTCAAGCTGAGGTCGGCCAAACTCGCCGTCGACCAGCACAACCTCGCTACCGGTTATCCCCAGATAGGCACCCAGCACATTCTGCAAGGGCAGACGCTTGAGCCGACGCTCGTAGGGGAGCAGATACACGTGCATATCGTGATCGCCCAGCTGCTCCGCGATCGCGCTGACACCGTGCATGTCGATGGAATTCATCCTGCTATCTTAGCGCGGGTGCGGCGGTGTCTGCCGCCCCGCCGCAAGAGGCAAAACCGTCTGGACGGCTATTTGATCAGCCGCTCATCCACCAGGCTCTTCACGACGCCAGGATCGGCCAGCGTGGAAATATCGCCAAGTTGATCAGGTAGGTTCTCACCGATCTTGCGCAGGATGCGCCGCATGATCTTGCCCGATCGCGTTTTCGGCAGGCCCGGCGCCCACTGGATGTAGTCAGGCGTCGCGATGGGACCGATTTCCTTGCGCACCCATGCCACCAGATCCTTGCGCAAATCCTCACTGCCCTCGATCCCCGATACCAGTGTGACGTAGGCATAGATGCCCTGGCCCTTGATCTCATGCGGGCAGCCGACGACTGCCGCCTCGGCCACTTTCGGGTGCGCGACCAGCGCGCTTTCCACCTCCGCCGTACCGATGCGGTGACCGCTGACGTTAATCACGTCATCCACGCGGCCGGTAATCCAGTAGTAGCCGTCCTCGTCGCGGCGCACGCCGTCGCCGGTAAAGTAGTTGCCGGGATACGCACTGAAATAGGTCTCGATAAAACGCTGATGGTCGCCATAAACCGTACGCATTTGCCCGGGCCACGAATTAGTGATCAGCAAATTGCCTTCGGTTGCGCCCTGCTGTACTTCGCCATTGGCATCGACGATCGCCGGCTGGATGCCGAAGAACGGCAGCGTGGCCGAGCCCGGCTTGGCGTCGATCGCGCCAGGTAGCGGCGTGATCAGAATGCCGCCGGTCTCGGTCTGCCACCAGGTATCGACGATCGGGCAACGCTCATCGCCAACGACCCGGTAATACCACTCCCAGGCTTCCGGATTGATCGGTTCGCCAACGGTGCCAAGCAATCGAAGTGATGCGCGCGAAGCCTTCTTCACCGGCGCCTCGCCCTCGCGCATCAGCGCGCGTATGGCTGTTGGCGCGGTGTAGAACAACGTTACCTTGTGCTTGTCCACCACGTCCCAGAAGCGGCTGTAGTCGGGGTAGTTCGGCACACCGTCGAACATCACCGTCGTGGCACCATTGGCCAGCGGTCCATAAACCACGTAGCTGTGACCGGTGATCCAGCCCACGTCGGCGGTGCACCAGTAGACATCGTCCTCGCGCAGATCGAACACGCACTCATGCGTATAGCTGGCATAGACCAGGTAGCCGCCGGTCGTATGCAGAACGCCCTTCGGTTTTCCGGTAGAGCCGGAGGTGTAAAGAATGAACAGCGGGTGTTCGGCCTCTACTGGCGCTGCTGGGCAATCGGCTGTCTGGCCGTCCATCAGATGATGGTAATAGCGGTCGCGCGGCGACTGCATCGGCACGCTGGCGCCGGTGCGGCGAACCACGATTACGGTTTCCACGCTGTTGGTACCGGGACGCTCCAGGGCCGCGTCGACGTTGGTCTTGAGCGCGATCTTCTTGCCGCCACGCACGCCTTCATCGGCGGTGATCACCAGTTTGGCGGTGAAGTCGGCAATCCGGCCGGCCAACGAGTCGGGTGAAAAGCCGCCGAACACCACCGAATGGATCGCTCCGATACGCGCACACGCCAGCATGGCGATGGCCGCCTCGGGAATCATCGGCAGATAAATCGCAACGCGATCGCCCTTGGTCACGCCCAGGTGCTTCAACGCGTTGGCAAACTTGCAGACTTCGGCATGCAGCTCGCGATAGCTGATGCGCCGCGATTCGTTCGGATCGTCACCCTCGAAGATGATCGCTGTCTTGTCGCCGCGCTCGGCCAGATGCCGGTCGAGACAGTTTGCGGTGACGTTGAGCACACCATCTTCGTACCAGCGGATATGCAGATCCTTCGGATCGAACGAGACGTCGCTGATCCTGGTCGGCGCGGCCGTCCACTCCAACCGTTTGGCCACGTTGGCCCAGAAGCCGTCCGGATCCTTGATGGACTCCGCGTACAGCCGTTCGTAATCCGCCTTTTGCAGACGCGCGCCTTCAGCAAAGTCGGGTTTGACCGGGTAAAGCTTGGACATGGTGAGCCTCGCGTTTGGCCGGCCAAACGAGTCGCCGGCGGATAATCGTCAATGGCGCCGAGCGCCATAACCAGTGCCCGAGTGTAATACCGTCGATTGGCATGCTGTTGACGCGAGGCACAAGATTTATCCGAGGAGACGGACTCACGATTTTTTGAAGGACGAAAACAAAAAACGCAACAGCTCACACTGTTGCGTTTTGCGACACCCGATTGGCAAGAGTGCATCATTCCAGGCCAATCATCCCGCAGCACTGCCCGACGCCCGACGCCGGCTCGTCCTGGGGATTACGCCCGCCTGAAAAGGCCGATGATCACCAGCAGGACGACGGCACCGATCATCGCGTGAACAATACTGGTGACGATCGGTCCGATAATGACGAAATGCACGCCCAGTGCGGGCAGCAGCCAGCCGGCCAGAAACGCGCCGATGATGCCGACCACGATGTTGCCGAGCAGGCCGAAGCCGAACCCACGCACGATAAGTCCCGCCAGCCAACCCGCCATTGCGCCGATGAAAAGAAAAATAAGCAAGCCGTAACCGGTCATGGAAAACTCCACATTTGGGCGAGGCAAGAAGGATGGATGCAGTGCCCCGAAACTGCTGAGCGCGGAGCATCCGGCTTTGACCGTGCAGCCGTTGTGACGGGCAGGCTATGGCCGCGTACCGCGCTGCCGGGATTAATCTCTACCCAAGGGATTCTTGCCCTCGCGCAGCCGCTGCAGGTCATAACTGGAAAGACTTTGGCTGCGCGCACTGCCGGAAATTCTGGCCTGCGCAAAAGCCAGCACGGTGGCGAACGCACCGACGATGCTTACAAACAGCCACCAGGCCATCGCGCCGCTGCCGTGGCGGGTGAAACACAGCAACACGGCCAACAGCGTTATCAGCAGCATCAACCAGCGCATGGGGGACCTCGCTCCGAGCAACGCATTGCACCGCTCCCGAGGCGGCTGGCCGCATCATAAACCGGTCGATCACTGTTGTGCGTGTGAGGCGCCAGCGGCGTCTCAGCATTAGCGGATTTCGCCCGAAAGCTGTCGCAAAATGTCGCGAGAGCTGAGACGCTCGCGCGGCACTATGCAGCAATGGACTACCAACCGACGCACGATAAACGGCAGTCAACCAATTTCGCGGAAGCGCCGGTGGTGCCTGTCCGGGCGCTGAAGGGACGTGGCGCTGCGTCCAATCCCGAAGGCCGTTTCGAAACCATTCGCCATCAGGCCGAAGACGACGGCTGGTCGCACGCGCTGCTCGACGAAACGGCGCCACGCCCGCGCACCGAAGTCACCGAGGAGCGCGCGCGCAGCGTGATCAGCCGCAACGACTCGCCGGATATCCACTTCACCCAGGCGATCAATCCGTACCGCGGCTGCGAGCACGGCTGCATATACTGCTACGCGCGGCCGTCGCACAGTTATCTCAACCTCTCGCCCGGGCTCGACTTCGAAACCAAGCTGCGCGCCAAGGGCAATCTTGCCGAGGTGCTGCGCGTCGATCTGGCCAAACGCGGCTATGTCGTCAGCCCGATCAATATCGGCAGCAATACCGACCCTTACCAGCCGATTGAAAAGCGCTGGCAGCTCACGCGCGCCGCCTTGCAGGTGCTGGCCGAATGCCATCACCCGTGCACTATCGTGACCAAGAACGCCCTGGTCGAGCGCGACCTCGATATTCTTGTGCCCATGGCGCGCGAGCATCTGGTGCAGGTGTTTATCTCGGTCAACACGCTGGACAACCACCTGGCCGCGAAACTCGAGCCGCGCGCCAGCGCGCCGCATCGACGCATCAAGGCCATCCGCACGCTCACCGACGCAGGCGTACCGGTCGGCGTGCTGGTTGCGCCGATCATTCCCGCACTCAACGACAAGGACATGGAAGCCGTGCTTGCGCAGGCCGCCGATGCCGGCGCGTGCAGCGCCGGTTACACCACGCTGCGCCTGCCGCACGAGCTGAAAGCGCTGTTCCGCGAATGGCTGGCCCTGCACGCGCCGCAGCGCGCCGACCACGTGATGAGTCTGGTGCAGCAGATGAACGGTGGCCGCGACTACGACAGCGACTTCTCCACCCGCATGCGCGGACAGGGCGTATTCGCCGACCTGCTGCGCCGCCGCTTCGATATCGCCAGTCGCCGCCACGGTTACGCGCGCTCGCGAGAACTCGTCCTCGATACCTCACGCTTCGTACCACCGCGAACGTCGTCGCCGCAGGCAGACCTGTTCTAAACGACGCGGCTTACTTCGACGCTGGCAGGTATTTCTCAAACCAGCCCAGCGCGCGCTGCAGCACGTCGCGCTGGTGCGCGGGATCGACGAAGTGATGGCCTTCGTTGGGATACACCACCAGCGACGTTGGTACGCCTTCGGCGCGCAGCGCGTGCCACAGCTCGAACGACTGCGGCGCGGGGCATTCGGCATCGCGGTCGCCCACGACGATAAGCATCGGCGTCTTGATCTGCTTGACGTAGTTGATCGCCGAACTCTTTGCATAGACGGCCGGATCGTCGTACACCGATTTGCCGAAGAACGGAATCATCCACTGGTCGATCAGATTTTCGCCGTAATAACTCTGCCAGTTCGAGATGCCCGCGCCCGCCACCACCGCCCGAAAACGCTGCGTCTGCGTGGGCGCGAACATGCTCATGAAGCCGCCGTAGCTCCAGCCGGTGAGGCCAAGCCGCTTGTCGTCCACCGGGAGCTTTTTCTCCACCGCATCGACGCCGGCCAGGGTGTCGCGCAGGTCGCCGTAGCCGAAGTCCTTGCGGTTGGCCTGCACGAACGCCTCACCCTGGCCGAAGCTGCCGCGCGGGTTGGGCATCAGCACGAAGTAACCGAGGGCCGACAGTGGCGCCGCGCCGAAACCGACCGAGGGCCAGCGCGGAATCGTTGCCGCCGAAGGGCCGCCGTGCACCACCACGATCATCGGATAGGACTTGCTGGCATCGTAACCGGCCGGATACAGCAGCCAGCCCTGCACGTGTCGGCCTTCGTTGGTCCATTCGACCGATTCGGCCTTGCCCCACGCGGGCTTCAGCGCGGCGTTGATGGTGGTGACCGCCTTCGGCGCCGTGCTGCCCAGTGCACCTGCGTGCACCTCGGGCGCTTGGGCGAAGGCGCTTTGTACGAAAGCTATCTGCTGATGATCATGCGACAGCGAGAGCGCCATGGAAGCACTGCCGTCGCCGATGCCGGCGGGCAGGTTGAACAGCACGCGCTCCTGGGTGGCCCTGTTCGCTTCCACGCGGTACTCGACGACTTCGCTGTCGCCGCCGCGAACCTGGGAAACCAGCAGCTGCTGGTTGCTGTTCCAGCTCAGCCATGCCGGCGACACGGAGATGCCGGGTGTGAGATTGGTCGGGCTGCCGCCGCTGGCAGACACGGCGTAGATATCGCCGCCGGTCGAGCCCTGATCGCTCATCAGGCCGCCGATGAAGGCGATCCGCGAACCGTCCGGCGACCAGCGCGGCAGCGCGATCTGCAGACCGTGCAGATCGCCGCCCACGCTGCCGGGATCGACCAGCACGGTGGGCGCGGCATTGGCCTGCGCGCCCTGCACATACAGCTTGGCGATCCACCAGTTGTTGTCGCCCGGCGGTGGCGCCGAAACATAGGCGATGCGCTGCCCGTCGGGCGACCAGCTGAATTCGTAAACGTAGCTGGCCGCAGGCGTCAGCATCTGCGGCATGCCGCCCGCGGCGGGCACGAAAGCCACGCGCTGCACCTCCAGTCCGTCCACGCCGACCTCGCCCGAAGCGGGTTTGGCGGCCGACACGGCGCTGGCGCGACGGGTGGCGCCCTCCACATAGAGAAAGCCCAGGCGGCTGCCATCGTTCGACCAGCTCAGTGCCTGCGCGTTGCCGTTCAACGTCGTCAGCACCGCCGGAGCGGTCTTGCCCTGCGCGTCGGCGAGCACGATCTGCGCGGCGTGCGTCTTGTCCTTGCGCTCTGCGCCGTGGCAGTCGGAGATATAGGCGAGGTGACGCGAATCCGGCGCCCAGGCGATTTCGTCCTGGCTGCAGCTGCCCGATTTGGCCGAGGGATCCGCGGCGCGCACGTGGCTGCCATCGGCGTTGGCGATCTGCACGCTCGGCTTGTCGTTGGACTCCAGCACCCAGGCCAGCTGGCGTCCGTCGGGCGAGAGCTGCGCGGCGTGGATCGACTTCACCTTGCCCAGCTGCGTCAGCACATCCTGGATACGCGGATCGACCGTCGGCGCTCCGGCAAACACCGAGGGCGCGGCGGCGAACAGGGTCAGCAAAATGGCAACGCGTAGACGACAGGTCATGACAGATCCTTCGGACGGTGATCCACCAACCTAGCAGCGCGCCATCAGGGTTCCAAGTGACGGAAGTACTGGTCCAGACGCACGGACCGCTGCCCGTCCTTTGCCATGAAACCGCATCGTCCCGGCGCCCGCGCGATGGAGCCGGCACAACCGGATCGACTACGGTGTGACCGGCGCCAGCATCAGGCTGGCACGGCGCGCCGCGATGGCGGCCTTGAGCGCTGGGATCGCCGCCAGCGTCGCCCGCTCGCCTTCGAGAATGGCCTGGTTTTTCTGTTCGAAATCGGTGGCGCCGATGCCGGTGATATTCGGCCTGATGACAAAGTCCGCGCTGGCCAGCTCCTGCTTGCCCAGTTGCCGGCCCATGATGGTGATCGACTGGCCGACGATGTTGACCATGCCCTGCGGATTGCTGCCGCTGGGCGTTGCCGAGATGTCCACCGCAATCACGAAATCCGCGCCGAGCTGGCGCGCCGCGTCCACCGGCACCGGGCTCACCACGCCTCCATCGACATAGTGCTTGTCGCCGATCAGGACCGGCTCGAAAACACCGGGAATGCTGCTGGACGCGCGCACGGCCTGACCGGTATTGCCGCGCACGAACACCGTGCGCTCGCCGGTTTCCAGCTGCGTGGCAACGGCGGCAAACGGCAGCTTCAGCTCCTGGATTGCGCGGTGGTTCACTGCGGTGTTGATGTAGTCCTGCAGTTTCTGCCCCTGCACCAGGCCGCCGGAAAAAATATGCACGTCGCGGATCTTCGCCTCGTCCAGCGCAAAGGCCTGTTCCTGCAGCTGAAACGGATCCATGCCGGCGGCGTACAGCGAACCCACCACGCTGCCGGCGCTGGTGCCGGACACCACGTCCGGATGGATGCCGCTGGCCTCGAGCATCTTGATCACGCCGATATGCGCAAAGCCCTTCGCCGCACCGCCGCCGAGGGCGAGGCCGATCTTCAGCTTCACCGGCGCGACGGCGACAGCCGGCGGAGCGCTGGCGGGTTTGCCGTGCCCGGCGCAGGCAGCCAGCATCAGTGTGGCAAGCAGAAGCAGCAGCTGGCGGTGGAGTGACATGATGATGTGTCGGCGAAGGGAAGAGAGATACTGATCTCGAAAAGCGGCAAAGCCATGGCAAACACGGGCATTGCCGCTTGCGCGGTCGCGCGATGGATCGAGCGCTGCGCGAACCTACTTCTGTGCGCTGTCGGCACCGAGGTGATAGTTCGTGGCGACCTCGACCTCTTTCTTCGAGCCGAGGAACACCGGCACGCGCTGATGCAGTCCGGTGGGCTGCAGCGCCATGATGCGTTCGCGCCCGGTGGTGGCCGCGCCGCCGGCCTGTTCGATGATGAACGCCATCGGGTTGGCCTCATACATCAGCCGCAGCTTGCCGCCCTGTTTGAGGATCTTGGCGTCCAGCGGGTAATAGAAGACGCCGCCGCGGGTCACGATGCGGTGCACGTCGGCCACCATCGAGGCGACCCAGCGCATGTTGAAATCCTTGCCGCGCGGGCCGGTGGTGCCGGCCAGCAGTTCGCCGATATAGCGCTGCATCGGCGGCTGCCAGTGGCGCTGGTTCGACATGTTGATGGCGAACTCGGTGGCCTCCTCCGGAATGCGGATGCCGCGACGACTGAGCATGAAGCTGCCGACCTCGCGCTCCAGCGTGAACTCGTGCGTGCCGTGGCCGAAGGTCAGCACCAGCGTGGTGGCCGGGCCGTACACCACGTAGCCGGCGGCAAGCTGTTCCGTACCCGGCTGAAGAAAGTGTTCGGCCTTCGGTTCGGTCACGTCGTCCGGGCAGCGCAGTACCGAGAAGATCGTGCCGACCGAAATATTGACGTCGATGTTGGAGCTGCCGTCCAGCGGATCGAACAACAATAGGTGGTTGCCCTTCGGATAGCCGTCCGGAATCTGCTGCGGGTCTTCCATCTCCTCCGACGCGCAGGCCGCGAGGTGGCCGCCCCAGGCGTTGGCTTCGAGCAGGATCTCGTTGGAGATCACGTCGAGTTTTTTCTGCGCCTCACCCTGTACGTTGATGCTGCCGCCTTCTCCTTCGCCGGCCTGCATGCCGAGCACGCCGCCGAGCGCGCCCTTGTTGGTCGCTACCGCAATGCGCTTGCAGGCGCGCGCGACCACTTCGATCAAGAGGGAAAGCTCGGCATTGATATGGCCGGCGCGGCGCTCCTCGATCAGGAACTGGATCAGCGAGATGGGTTTCATCGAGTTCGGTGTCATGGGATGGCCAAGGTAGACGAAACCGCCATTGTCCCGGCTCCGGCTTAACCGCGCCAGCCGGACCGGCGCACGGCCAGGAATGATCAGATCGTTGCCCGACTACTGACAGCACGTTGGCAGCAGGGAGCGACCAAGCTACGCATCCACCAGGGAGGAAACGCCATGCGCGATACAGTTTATTTTCTGATCTTCGACGGGTTTGCCGACTGGCAGGCGGCGCTGGCGCTGTGCGAGATTCGCCGCCCGGGCGACTGGCAGGTGCAGACCGTCGGTTTCTCGACCGCCGCGGTGGTGTCGATGGGCGGACTCGCGGTGCAGCCCGATATGTCGCTGGCGCAGATTGACCTGGCGCGCGCGGCCATGCTGATCGTGCCCGGCGGCCATCTCTGGCTACGCGGTGAGGGCAGCGAAGCGGTGGCTGTTTTACGGGATGCGGGTGAGGCGGGCGTGCCCGTGGCCGGCATCGATACCGCCGTCGTGGCGCTGGGCCGTGCGGGTCTGCTCAACGACGTCCGCCACACCGGCAACTGGGCCGGCCAGATCGCAGGGCAGGTCGCCGATTATTCGGGCGAGTCGTTCTACGACGACTCGGCGCTTGCGGTCAGCGACGGCGGCGTCGTCTCCGCCAGTCACCTGGGCAGCGTGGAGTTTGCCCACGACATCATTCGGGCGCTGCATCTCTACAGCCCCAGCGATCGTGAGCACTGGTATCGACTGTTCAAGCACGCGCAGCTGCCGCCGTGGTGCGTGGGCGACACGGTGATGGCCTGAGGATGACGCGATGAATTCGCCATGGCATCGCCTATTGAAGGCGTATCACCCGGTCTATCAACGCGGCCTGCTGATGGATGGGATCTACAGATGGCCCGCGGACAAGGCGCCGGATCATCCTTCGAGACCCGAATCAAGTCCGCGACGCCGCATGCTGTTTATCGCACTGACCGGGTGGTGCACAGCGCCCGGCAGTGGCCGCGCTCGTCCGCCTCGGCGATGATCAGCGCATGCGTCGTGCCGATCGCCTCTTTCTCATCATCCACTCTTTGCGCGGCCGGCGTACCGCCCTGCAGGCGCGCCAGCTTGCGCAGACGCTGGGCGTTTCGCTGCGCACGGTTTATCGCGACGTCGCCGACCTGCAGCTCTCCGGAGTGCCGATCGAGGGCGAAGCCGGCGTCGGGTACGTACTGCGCAAGGGCTCGGATATCCCACCGCTGATGTTCAACGCCGACGAGCTCGAAGCCCTGGTGGTCGGCACGCGATTTGTCCGCGCCTTCGCCGGCGCGCGCTTGGCCGATAGCGCCAAGACCGCGCTGCTGAAGATCGAAGCGGTGCTGCCGCCGGAGCTGCGCGAACGCGCGGCGCATACGCGCATCTTTGCGCCGGTATGGCGCGACCAGCAGCAGTCGGATTTCGCGACGATGATTGATCGCCTGCATGCGGCGATCGTCGGCAATCACGTGCTGCAGCTGGACTATCGCGACGAAAGCGGCCGCGTCAGCGCACGCGAGGTCGAGCCGCTGTGCCTGTCGTTCTGGGGCGGCGCATGGACGCTTGGCGCGTGGTGCCGGCTGCGCAAGGACTTTCGCAATTTCCGTCCCGACCGCATGGCCGCCTGCGCGCCGACCGGCGAGGTCTGCACAGAATCGGCTGAGCGAAATCTGGCCAGCTATCTGCGTGCCGTTGGCGCCGGCATGATGGACATTAGCTAGCCCGGCGGCCATCTTTTTTGCGGATGCGCCGCGCGCTGATGACGAGTACGCTGGCACGCACTTCATCGCCAGGACGCCGAGCCATGCAACCGCATCATCCCCATCTGCAGGTAGCGCCGGCGGATCTGCGACCGACCCAGTTGACCGTTGGCTATGCCGAGGTCGCCGCCAAGCGCGCCGAGTGGGAAAAGCTCGCCAAGAAAAAGCGCAAGGAGCTGCTCGGCCGGCACTGGTTTCCCGGCGTGCTCGGGCCCGGCGGCAAGGTCTATATCGTCGACCATCATCATCTGGGGCTGGCGCTGATCGAGGAAAAGGTGGACAGCGTGCCGGTGACGGTGCTGCGGGACTTTTCCTGGCTGGAGCCGGCCGTGTTCTGGCGCACCATGGAGTTCAACCGCTGGGCCCATCCGTACGACGCGCACGGCCACCGCGCCGACTACGACGCGTTTCCGGCGAAGCTCACCGACTTGACCGATGACCCCTACCGCACGCTGTCCGCCCGCGTGCGTGAAGCCGGCGGCTATTCAAAAGACGCCACGCCTTACGCGGAGTTTTTGTGGGCGGATTTTCTGCGCCCGCGGATCAAGCTCAAGGGCGGGCAGCCCGGCAAGCGCGCGCTCAAGCAGTCGCTGGAGCTGGCCCATACCCGTGAAGCGGCCTACCTGCCGGGCTGGAGTGGCGTGATCGCATGAGCGCGATTGTATGAGCTCGGCCGCATGAGCAAGGCTGCATGAGCAAGGCTGCCGCGCCGTCGCGATCGGCCGATCTGCTGGCCGGGTTGTCGATGGCCGGGCTGCTGTTGCCCGAGGCTGTGGCGTATTCCAGCATCGCCGGTTTGCCGCCGCAGGCCGGCGTCATCGCGCTGTTCGCCGGCCTGGTCTGCTACGGCGTGATCGGACGCAGCCGTTACGCCATCGTGTCGGCGACATCCTCTTCCGCGGCGGTCCTGGCCGCGGCCAGCGTGGCGATCGGCGGCGGCGATCCGCTAGTACGCGCCGCGTTCGCTGCGCTGCTTGTCTTGATGACCGGCGGCTGCTTCCTGCTGGCGGGCGCTGCGCGGCTGGGCGGCATTTCCAATCTGATCGCCAAGCCGGTGCTGCGCGGGTACGCGTTCGGTCTGGCGATGGTGATTGCGGTCAAGCAGTGGCCGAACCTGGTCGGCCTGGCCGCAAAGCAGTCGAATTTTGCGCCGCTGATCGTCGAGTTGCTGCAGCGTGCGCGCGAATGGCACTGGGTCAGCTTTGGCTGCGGCATCGCCGCCTTGCTGCTGCTGTTTCTGCTCGAACGCCTGCACCGTCTGCCGGGGACCTTGCTGGTGATCGTCGTCGGTATCGTCGGCTCCCGCTGGCTGGCGGCCCACGGCGTGGCGCTCACCGGAGTGATCCGTCTGGCGCTGAGCTGGGCGGCGCCGGCGTTGCCCGATCGCGCGCAGTGGCTGCCGGATCTGGAACTCGCCGCGGCGCTGATGCTGATTCTGTATGCGGAGTCGTACAGCTCGATCCGCAGCTTCGCCTTGAAGCACGGCGAGACGGTGGCCGCCAATCGCGATCTGGCCGCGCTCGGCGTGGCCAACGTGGTGTCCGGGCTGTTCCACGGCATGCCCGTAGGCGCGGGTTACTCCGGTAGTTCGGCCAATGAAGCTGCCGGCGCGCAGTCGCGGCTGGCCGGCCTGACCGCAGCCGCCACGGTGCTCGTGCTGGTGCTGACCTGCCTGCCGTGGATCGAGCGCATTCCGGTGCCGGTGCTGGCGGCGATCGTGATCCACGCGGTGAGCAAGTCGCTGCGTCTGGACGTCTTCGCGCCGTATCTGAAATGGCGGCGCGATCGGCTGGTCGCACTGGCAGCGGTGCTGGCGGTGATCGCGCTGGGCGTGCTCAACGGTTTGCTGGCGGCTATCGGCTTCAGCCTGGCGATGCTGCTGCGCACGCTGGCCACGCCGCGGCTGAGCGCGCTGGGCCGGCTGGCCGACAGCCACGACTTCGTCGACATCGCACGGCATCCGCAGGCGTTGCCGCCGGCCGGCACGATGATTCTGCGGCCGGAGGAGCCGCTGTTTTTCGCCAACGCCGAGCCGATGCTGGCGCTGGCGCGCGCCCGCGTGCTGGCTCAGGACAATGCTCGGTCCCAGGCCGCCGCCGCCACGCCGATCACGCGGGTGATTCTGAGCCTGGAGGAGTCGCCGGACCTCGACAGCAGCGCGCTGGAGGCGCTCGCCGATTTCGCCGACTGGCTGCAGGCAAGACATATCGAATTGCGGGTAGCGCGACCGAAGGAAGCCGTGCGTCAATTGCTGATGCTTGCCGCGCTGCCCCAGCTGCCCCCGGCAGCGCTGGACTACTGGAGCGTCGAAGACGCCGCCAGCGGCGGCGGAGCTTCGGCAAAGCCGGATAACAACGAACGTTGAAGGAGTGAACTTAAGTGAAGTCAGTGGCAGTGAAGAACAAAGTGACCACGAACATTGCCGCAAAAAAAATCCTCGTCGCGATGATTGCCGGCCTGCTGACTCTGCCGGCGTGGGCTGCCCCGAGCACCGCCGATACCTCGTTTCAGAATCTGTATCAGCACGAATGGGCCTGGCGCACCGGCCAGTCCGGCGTCAGCACCTCGGGCGAATCGCAGCCGAACGACGGCCGCCTCGACGATGTCGATGCCGCCAGCCAGCAGCAGCGGCTGGATTACTGGCAGCATGTTCTCAAGCAGCTCGACGGCATCGATGCGAGCCAGCTGTCGCCGGCCAACCGCATCAACGCCGCGGTCTACCGCGAGCAGATCGGCAATTTCGTCGCCGACCAGCACTTCGCCAACTGGCAGATGCCCTTCAACAGCGACTCGGCGTTCTGGTCCGACGTGGGCTACGAGCTGGGTGGGGGCAATTTGCGCACGGTCGACGACTACCGCAAGTACCTCGACAAGCTCGATCAGATCCCGGCGTACTTCGATCAGCAGATCGCCAATATGCAGCTGGGCCTCAAACGCGGTTTCAGCGTGCCGCGCGCCGTGCTCAACGGGCGCGACGTGTCCATCGCCGCGGTCGCCGATCTCAAGGACCCCACCGAAAGCGCCTTCTACCAGCCGTTCAAGCACCTGCCGGATTCGATCAGCGCCGACGATGCGCAGGCTCTGCAGGGTCAGGCCGTGCAGCGCATCCGCGACGACGTGATTCCGGCCTACGCCAAGCTGCTGACCTTCTTCCGCAACGAGTACGTGCCGCAGGCGCGCACCACGCTGGCCGCCGAGGCGATGCCCGACGGCAAGGCGTATTACCGCCAGCAGATCCACGAGTACACCACGCTCGATCTGAGCGCCGATGCGATCCACCAGATCGGGCTGGACCAAGTCGCGAAGATCCACGCGCAGATGCTCGACACGATGGCGCAGACGGGCTTCAAGGGCAGCTTCGCCGACTTTCTGCATTTTTTGCGCACCGACCCGCAGTTCTATGCCAGGACGCCGCAGGAATTACTCGATCGTAGCGCCTGGGTGGCGAAAGAAGTCGACGGCAAAGTGGGCAAGCTGTTCGGCCATCTGCCGCGCGAGCGCTTCACTATCGAGCCTGTGCCCGACGCGATCGCGCCGTACTACACCTCCGGCCGCGGCGGTCCGGACGTCTATCTGGTCAATACCTACGACCTGCCGTCGCGCCCGCTGTACAACATGCCGGCACTGACACTGCACGAGTCGTACCCCGGTCACGCGCTGCAGCTGGAGCTGGCCGACGAACAGCACGATCAGCCGGATTTTCGCCGCAACGGTTACATCTCCGCCTATGGCGAGGGTTGGGGCCTGTACTCGGAGTTTCTCGGCAACGAGATGGGCATCTACAAAACGCCGTACGAGCAGTTCGGCTTTCTCAGCTACCAGATGTGGCGCGCCTGCCGCCTGGTGGTCGATACCGGCATCCATCACCTGGGCTGGACGCGCCAGCAGGCGATCGACTACATGACGCAGAACACCGCGCTGTCCGACCGCGAGATCGCCAACGAAGTGGACCGCTACATCAGCTGGCCCGGCCAGGCGCTCTCGTACGAGCTGGGCTATCTGAAAATTCTCGAGCTGCGCGCCAAGGCGGAAAAGGCGCTCGGCTCGAAATTCGATATCCGGCACTTCCATGACACCGTGCTCTCCACGGGATCGGTGCCGTTGCCGGTTCTCGAACAGCGTGTCGACCAGTTTATTGCCGACGGCGGGCCGGAGCCGAATTTCTGAAGTCCTTCGACCATAGCGTTCCGGCGACATCCATCCAAAGCGATTCGGCCGTCCGGGCGCGCTGATTCGGGCAAAACCGAGTAAACTTCTTTTGTAAAGTAAATTTGTCTATTACTTCACAGCGAGAATTTGAATGTCGGCCACTCCGCTGCCTCACGCGCTTCCCGCCGATGAACTCGGCGGCCCGGCCTTGCGCAGTTTCTTTGGCCTGGCCGACCGCTGGAATCTGCGCATCGCCGACCAGCGCAAACTGCTCGGCGACCCGCCGGAGTCGACGTTCTACAAATGGAAGCGCCAGCAGGACGGTGCGCCGGGGCGAGACACGATCGAACGGATCAGCTACCTGCTCGGTATCTGGAAGAACCTGCAGATTCTGTTTCCCGATGCCGCCCAGGCCGATGCCTGGCTGCACAAGCCGAATCAGGCGCCGCTGTTCGGCGGTCATTCGGCGCTGCAGCGCATGCTGTCCGGCAACGTCGCCGACCTGTATGTGGTGCGGCAGTATCTGGACGCGCAGCGGGGCGTCAGCTGAGGCTGAGCGGGCCGTCGCAGATGGCGATACGCGCTTGGCCCACGCTAGGACTTCCCAGCGCTAACGCTTTTCGATCAGGGCAACGCGCCGATTCGAAGCGATATAGCGCGTGACGAAAACTCCGATGCCCCATGCACTGCCACCCATCAAACGTATCCGCTGGAGCCACGCGTATCGCGTTGTGCCCAGCCGGTTTCCGCCAGTGGGCGTTTACGACCGCATCGCCGATCCGGCCGATCTCGATGCGGTCTTTGCGATCGAGGCGATGACCAATCCGCGCTTGCGCGAAGAGGCAGGGTCGTTGCAGCTGATCCCGAAAGATCGCCGCATCAGCGGGCCGGGCAGCACGCCGGTGATGGCCGCCTTTACTCATCTCAATCCCGAGGGCAGCCGATTCTCCGACGGCAGCTGGGGCGTGTTCTACGCAGCGCACAGCGTGGCGACCGCGGTGGAAGAAACCGTTTACCACCGCCAACAATTTCTGGCGGCCACCGCCGAACCGGACTGCGATATCGAGATGCGCTGCTACCGTACCGCCATTGTCGGCAAGCTGCACGATCTGCGCGGCGGCTGGCCGGAAGCGCAGGCTCCGGACAGCTATGCCGCCAGCCAGATGCTGGCGCGGCAGCTGCGCGATCTGAAGTCCAACGGGATCGTCTACGACAGCGCGCGCCACCCCGGCGGCGAGTGCGTCGCGGTGTTTTATCCGGACCTGATTGCGCCGTGCGTGCAGTCAGAGCACCTGATATACCGCTGGGACGGGCAGCGCATCGCGATGGTGCTGAGGGTTTCGGCGATGGAGCGACCGCGTTAGCCTCGGACGTGGCCTAAGCCTTTGACCCATGCTGTGAGAATAAACATGAGACGACTCATCCTGTTGGTGTTGCTAATGCTGCCGCTATGGGTACACGCAAGCGAACCGGTTCTCGAATCCGCGGAGCAGACGAAATGGGAGCCGGCCATCGCGGCGTTTGAAGCATCGGACAGGCAGCATCCACCGGCGCCGGGTTCCATTCTGTTTATCGGCAGCTCGTCGATCGAGCACTGGAAAAGCCTTGCTGCCGATTTCCCGGAGCTCAGCGTGATCAATCGCGGCTTCGGCGGTTCGGAGCTGGCCGATTCCACTTACTTTGCCGACCGCATCGTGGCGCCTTATCACCCGCGCGCCGTCGTGCTGTATGCGGGCGACAACGATCTGCAGGATGGTCACAGCCCGGCGCAGGTGCGCGACGATTTTGCCGCCTTCGTGCGCAAGGTCCGGTCGGTCGACCCCGGTGTGCCGATCGCCTTCGTCGCGATCAAGCCGAGCATGGCGCGCCAGGTACTGCTGCCCAAAGTGCGCGAAACGAATGCCCTAATCAATGCCTATGCGGCCACGCAGAAAAAGGTCACCTACCTGGACGTCTATACGCCCATGCTCGGCGCCGATGGCCAGCCGCAGCGGAAGTGGTTTGGCGCCGACGGGCTGCACATGAACCGCACTGGCTATGCGCTGTGGATCGGCATCATCAAGCCCTGGGTCGACAAGCAGCGGGGCGCCGCCGTACCGCACTGAGAGCGCGCCAGCGAGGACCCAGCGATCAGTCGTCGTCGCTTTCTTCAGGCGTCGGCGTGGGAGGAAAAGCCTTCGCGCGTGCCGCGGGTAAACACGCGCTCATCGTCGAGCACGTCGCCTGCGTTGTGCGTCGGCCGCTGCTTGAGGCGGGCATAGATCGGCGTGAAGTCCGGATGGGTCGCTTCGAACAACTGCTCAAAGCTGTCGATCACGAAATAGGTCTGCTGAAATGTATCGATGCGGTAGCGCGTATTCATCACGCGCTCCAGATCGAAGCCGATGCGGTTAGGCGCGGCTGAATCCAGCGAATAGATCGACTCGCCTTTCGAGCTGACGATGCCGGCGCCATAGATGCGCATGCCTTCGCTGGTGTTGATCAGGCCGAATTCGACCGAGTACCAGTACAGCCGCGTGAGGTTCATCAGCGCGTCCGGGCCGATCGCAAACGCCTTCATGCCGCCGCGGCCATAGGCCTGCATGTAGTCGGCGAACACCGGGTTGAGCAGCAGCGGCACGTGGCCGAACAGGTCGTGGAACAGGTCCGGCTCGCTTAGGTAATCGAGCTGGTCGGGCTTGCGGATCCACCAGCTCACCGGAAAGCGGCGATTGGCAAGGTGATCGAAAAACACCTCGTCCGGCAGCAGCCCTTCCACGGCAACCACTTCCCAGCCGGTGGCTTCGCCAAGCACCTTATTGAGGTCGGCAAACTTCGGAATGCCGCCGTCGCCCAGACCGAAACGCTCCACCCCGGCGAGGAATTCCGCGCAGGCGCGACCGGGCAGCATCTCGCGCTGACGCTTGTACAGCGTGTCCCACACCTCATGGTCGGTGCGCGAATAGCTGGCCCACGGCTGCTCGACCACACCCGTGGCATACACCGGCACATAACCACGGTCGGTCTGCTGGTGTTCGACGCGGCGAGGGGTGTCCATGGCGTACTCCGGGTGACGGGGCTGTTGGACGCATAGTCTACGGCCGATGCTACACATGAAGCTTGTTTAGTTGCTCGCTATCGGGCTCTCAATGCACTATTCTTGCGTCATAACGATGTTTAAGACAGGTATCGTGCGTATGATGGCACTGGACCGCACCGATCTACGCATGCTGGCGGTGCTGCAGGGTGAAGGCCGCATCACCAACGCCGAACTGGCCGAGCGCGTCAGCCTTTCGCCGTCGGCCTGCCTGCGCCGGCTACAGCGGCTTGAGTCGGACAAGATCATTACCGGCTACGCGGCCCAGGTCGATCCGCAGGCGGTCGGGCTGGGTTTGCAGGCTTTCGTGCGCGTGCAGCTGAGCAAGCACGAAAGCTCGGCGATCGAGAGCTTCGTCGAACGCGTCAACGGCTGGGATGAAGTGGTGGCCTGCCACGCGCTGACCGGCGATATGGATTACCTGCTGCACGTTCACGTGGCCGATCTGCAGGATTTTTCTCGGTTCCTGCTCGACCATCTGCTCAATGCTGCCGGCGTGGCCGACGTCAACTCCAGTTTTGTCCTGCGCACCGTCAAGCGCTCACCGTCACTGCCCCTGACGCAAGTGAAACTTTGAACATTCAAGCCCGCGTCGATTAACGCTAAACTAACCGGCTCATGAGCACCGACTCCACGTCCGCCACTACGCCCGATCGCCTGCGTCCGCTGCGCTACCTCTGGCGCGTGCCGCTGCTGCTCGCCCACATTGTGCTTGGCATCCTGCTGGCCCTGATCGTCACCTGGAATCGATTGGCCGTGATGCGCAACGGCCGCGAGCCGTTCACGCACCGGCTGATCCGCTGGTGGTCGCGCATGCTGTTGCGCATCTTCGGCATGCGTTCGGTGCGCCTCGGTCAGCCGTTGCCCGATGCGGTGCTGTTTGTCGCCAACCACACCTCGTGGATCGACATTGTCATGCTGCACAGCCAACGCGCCGCGTGCTTCGTGGCCAAGTCGGAGATCGCACGCTGGCCGCTGGTCGGCTGGATGGCGGCCTGCGCCGGCACGATTTTCCATCGCCGCGGCAACAACCATTCGCTTTCGTCGGTGATGCAGGTGATGGTCGAGCGCCTGCGCGGCGGCCGTTCGGTGGCCGTGTTTCCAGAGGGCGGCAGCGGCTACAACGGTGTGTTGAAGGTTTTCCACGCGCGCATTTTTCAGGCGGCGCTGGATGCCGATGTGCCGGTGCAGCCCGTGGCCTTGCGCTTTGCCCGCAACGGCGTGCGGGTCATCGATGCCGGCTTCCGCATTCACGAGAGCTTCGTGCACAACATCGTGCGCCTGCTCGGTGAAGCACCGATGGACGCCGAGGTGCATTTTCTCCCGGTGGTGCCGGCCTCGCCCGACGCGCGTCGCCGCATGGCCGAGCTTTCTCGCGAGCGCATCGAAGCGGCGCTTGGCGGTGCCGCTGCAGGTGAAGCCGCCATATGAGTGAGCGTCGGTCGAATTTGCTGCGTGGCGTTGATTTCAAGCCGCCGTGGCCATTGCGCAGCGGCCACACCCAGACCCTTCTCTCGTCCAGCGGCGTGCGCCGCTACCTGTTGCCGCGTGCCGCAAAGACTGTGCTGCTCGGCGCGGAAGAAGCCGTGGTGGACGGTGGCAACGGCGTGCGCCTGACCGGCGCCTACACCGCGCAGAAAACCCATCCGCAGTCGCGCGGCCTGGCTGTGCTGTTTCACGGCTGGGAAGGCAGCGTCGATTCGACTTATGTGCTGCAGACCGGCAGCCGACTGCTGCTCGACGGCTGGGACATTTTCCGGCTGAACTTTCGCGATCACGGCGAAAGCTTTGCCTTCAACGAAGCGCTGTTCCACTCCAACCGCATCGACGAAGTGATCCACGCGCTGGGCGATATCGCCAGCCGCTGGCCGTCGCGACCGATGGCGCTGGCCGGCTTTTCGCTGGGCGGCAATTTTGCGCTGCGTGCGGCGCTGGCCGCGCCGGGGCTGGGTATACCGCTGTCGTACGCGCTGGCGATCTGTCCGATCATCGATCCGGCCGAGGGCCTGTTCTCGCTGGAGCGAAAGGCGCGCTGGTTCTACAACGCGTATTTCATGCAGAAGTGGCGGCAGTCGCTGCGCGCCAAGCAGGCGGCGTTTCCGCAGCAGCAGTACTTCGAGCTGTCCGAGCTGAAGCAGAACATGCGCGGCCTCACCGAAGCGCTGGTGCTGCGCCATACCGACTTCGGTTCGCTGGAAGAGTATCTGGACGGCTATTCCGTCGCCGGCAGCGCGCTGGCCGGCATGCAGATTCCGGCCACCATTCTCACTGCGGAAGATGATCCGGTCATTCCGATCAACGCCTTCCGCGAGCTGCAGCTGCCGCCGAATATCGAACTGGATATTTCGCGCTACGGCGGCCACTGCGGCTTTATCCGCAACTGGGGCATGACCAGTTTTACCGACGACTACATCGCCGATCGCTTCAACGCCATTGCGGACAGCACCGTCCCCGGCATCGGCTGAGCCGCGTCATCCGCTCGATGGCACGCTGCGGTTTGACAGTGCCGGTCGGATCGCTTCCACTCCAGGCTCTCCGTTCAACGCGCATTGGCTGGCCATGCTGTGGCGCGGCGCCTCGAACGACTGCAGGTAGAAGAAAGCGACAGAGGATTTGGCATGAAGGCATCGGCATCGCGCAATACGCGACGCGCCCCCAAAGCGGTCGCGACGATCATGGTCGGCACGATCCTGGCGGGCAGCGTGGCTTCGGCCAAGTCGTCGGTCGACAGCTTCCAGTCCTCGTTCGACGTCGGTCAACCTGCGCCCGTCTCCGGGCTACCCGGAGCGCCGTTCAGCGCACAGGTCGATGGCGGTCCCCCCAAGAATGTCGTGCTTACCGCGAAGCCGGACGTGGGTTTCACTGGCCTACGTTCGCTGCACTATCGTGGTACCGCCGGCGGCAGCCAGCAGCAGAAGCTGTTCGACGTCGACGTGCCGGTGCGCGCGGATACGCAGCTGTCGTATGTGATCTTTCCGCAGCGCAACGGCGATGACCTGCGCAATCCCGCCAATTATGTCGCGCTGGATCTGCTGTTCGACGACGGCAGCCGCCTGTCGACCCGCGGTGCGTTCGATCAGCATCGCATTCCCGCCACCGCCCGCGGACAGGGGGAAGGTCGGGTGCTGTATCCGGACCAGTGGAATGTCGTTTCCATCGACCTCGGGCACGTGGCGGCGGGTCGACGCGTGAAGCAGATCTTGCTCGATCACGATGGCCCTGCGGCGTCGATCGAAGGGTATGTCGACGATATCCGCCTCGGCAACGTGGCGCCGGACGCGCGCCATCAGCCAGTCGACTTCGTCGATACGCGCCGTGGCAGCAACGCCAACGCCAACTTCTCGCGCGGCAATGTTTTTCCCGCCATGGCGCTGCCGCACGGCTTCAATTTCTGGACGCCGGTGACCGATGCCGGCTCCAACTGGCTGTACCAGTATCAGGACCACAATGGGCCGGACAATCATCCGCGCCTGCAGGCTTTTCAGCTGTCGCACGAGCCCAGCCCGTGGATGGGCGAGCGGCAGACGCTGCAGCTGATGCCCGAGGCGCAGGCCAGTGGCGTGCCGCTGCTCGATCACGCCGCGCGTTCGCTCGGCTTCATCCACGCCAACGAATCGGCGCATCCGCACGATTACCGCGTGGCGTTCGACAACGGTATGGTGACCGAGATGGCGCCGACCGACCATGCGGCGATGTTCCGCTTCACCTTCACCGGTGCAACGTCCCAGCTGCTGTTCGACAATCTCAAGGATGAGGGCGGCATTGCTCTGGACCCCAATGGGCAAAGCTTCAGCGGCTACTCGGACGTCAAGAGTCGGCTAAGCACCGGCGCGGGTCGGCTGTTCTTTTACGGCACGGTCGATCAGCCCGTGCAGCGCAACGGTCGGCTGACGGGCGCAGGTCGCGATCACGTGGCCGCTTGGTTCGGTTTCGATACCCGCACCAACAAAGTGGTCAACCTGCGCGTCGCCACGTCGTTGATCAGCCTCGACCAGGCCAAGCACAACCTCGCCTTGGAAATCGCACCGAGCGATACGCTGGAAACCGTGCGTGATCGCGCAGCGCAGGCGTGGATCGTGCTGCTCGGCGCGGTGCAGGTCGAGGGCGCCAGCCGCGACGAAAAGACCACGCTGTACTCCAACCTCTATCGGCTGTTTCTATACCCGAACGAGGCTTACGAAAATACCGGTAGCGCGGCGCAGCCGGTGTACCGCTACGCCAGCCCGTTCTCGGCGCCGGTAGCGGCCGACACGCCGAGCCGGACTGGTGCGCGCATCGTCGACGGCAAGGACTTCGTCAACAACGGCTTCTGGGACACGTATCGCACGGCGTGGCCGGCCTATGTGCTGCTCACGCCGACGCAGGCCGGGGAGATGATCGACGGCTTCGTGCAGCAGTATCGCGACGGCGGCTGGATCGCGCGCTGGTCCTCACCGGGCTACGCTGATCTGATGGTCGGTACCAGCGCCGATGTCGCCTTCTCCGACGCGTGGCTGAAGGGCGTGCGCAATTTCGACGTGGCCTCGTTCTATCAGTCCGCGCTGAAGGATGCGTCGGTCGTCAGTCCGCTCGCGGGTACCGGCCGCAAGGGCCTGCAGCGCTCGATCTTCAACGGCTATACCGACACCGGCGTGGACGAGGGCCTGTCGTGGTCGATGGACGGCTATATCAACGACTTCGCCATCGGCAACCTCGCCGATGCGCTGACGACGCAGCACGCGGCCAACGATCCGTACGCGGCTTACTACGCCGACGATGCGCGCTACTACCGCAACCGCGGACTCGACTACGTCAACTTGTTCGACGCGGACGTCGGCTTCTTCGTTGGCCGCGCAGCCAACGGCCAATGGCGCTACGGCAAAACGGACTTCGATCCGATCCGCTGGGGTGGCGACTATACCGAAACCGATGCATGGAACATGGCTTTTCATGCGCCGCAGGACGGCGCCGGCCTGGCGGCACTGTACGGCGGGCGCGCGGGGCTGGCCGCCAAGCTCGACGCATTCTTCGCCACGCCGGGCAACTTCCATGTCGGCAGCTATGGCGAGCCGATTCACGAGATGCTCGAGGCGCGCGACGTGCGCATGGGCCAGTACGGCCACAGCAACCAGCCGTCGCACCACATCCTGTACATGTACGACGTCGTCGGCCAGCCGTGGAAGACGCAGGACAAGGTGCGTGACGCGCTGTCACGTCTGTACGTCGGCAGCGAGATCGGCCAGGGCTATCCGGGCGACGAGGACAACGGCGAAATGTCGGCCTGGTATGTGTTCAGTGCCGCCGGTTTCTATCCGCTGCGCATGGGCTCACCCGAATACGTGATCGGCGCGCCGTACTTTCCGCATATGGACGTCCGGCTGGAAAACGGCAAACACATCGTCATCAACGCGCCCGCGGTCAGCGACACCAACCGCTATATCCAGAGCCTGCAGGTCAACGGCCAGCCGTGGAATAAGCTGAGCCTGCCGCACGCGCTGCTGGCCCAGGGCGCGACGCTGGACTTCGTGATGGGTCCCAAGCCGTCAGTATGGGGCAGCGACGCGTCGTCGCTGCCGGCGTCGCTCACCGCCGACGGCCAGAAGCCGCAGCCTATGCGCGATCTCACGGGTTCGGGTCAGGGAGAAGCCAACAGTCAGCCGGCGATGGACAAGCTCGATGCGCTGTTCGACAACGACTCCGGCACAGAAACCATGCTGCCCGCCGTCGCATCAACCGTCAGATGGCATTTCCCGCAGGCGCGGCAAGTAACGATGCTTTCGCTGACCTCCGGCGCCACCTCCGCTGCTCCTTCGGATTGGCAGCTGCAGGCGTCCAGTGATGGCAGGCATTGGCATCGTCTGGATACGCGCAAGGGCGAGACGTTTTCCTCACCTCACCAGACGCGCGTGTTCGGCATTCGACAGCCCGGCAATTACGCGTTCTATCGGCTGAGCTTTCCGGCGACCCGGGGCGGGGTCAGAGCGCTGGCCGAAATCGAGTTGCTCGGTCCGACCGGTTCGAAGGATCAATGATCGACAGGAACCGCGCGCTGCCGCATCCAGCACGCGATGCTCATGCGCTGGCGCGTCGCCGGCAGCACCTCGTGCTCGAACTGCGCCGACAGAAACAGCACGAGTGTGCCGCCGCGTGGATAGATATCGCGGTGCGAGGCGTCGGCGAGGTATAGCCTCAGCGCGCCGCCTTCGACGTTCAGCCAGTTCGCGTTGAGATAGAACACGGCCGACACCACGCGCGCATCGCTGAGGCGAAGCTGATCCCGATGCCGGGCATAGCCGGCGCCGCAGGGATACACCGCGTACTGCGATTCGCTGTCGATCAGCCCCAGCAGCAGGCCGCGGCTGAGCGCGATGCGCAGCTCGTCGATTCGATCGACAAAGGCCTGCTGCGGTGCGCTCAAGTTTTCGGATTCAAACCACCGCGTGCTGTCCCCGCGCAACAGGCTCAGGGCACGATCGGTGCCCGTCGCTGCCGGCACCAGCCGATGTGACGTGTGCATCGTGGCGCACTCGCTGGCTAACGCCCGCGTTTGCGCATCGGTCATCAGATTATCGACGACGCACCAGCCATCGGCGGCAAGCGCGCTTGTCGCGGCGTCGAAGTCGTGGGGCAGCATGTTGGCAGGATGCTCTGGTCGTGCGCTCGGTAGCGCCAGCGCCCATGCGGGCAGTCTCGACCAGACGCGGAGGAGGAAGGTTTTAGCGATGGGTCATTCAGGCGATCGGCATGAACAGGCTCGGCCGCGCCCTGCAGGATACGCGCAAAGCGCTCGTGTGCGTCGTTACCGTTTGCGCAACGGCTCCAGCAAGGACGACAGCCCGTTATGGTCGAGTTCCAGCATCAGCGCCAGCAATCGGCCCAACTCACCCTTGGGAAAGCCCTTGCGGGCGAACCAGGCGAGGTAGGCGCCGGGCAGGTCGGCGATCAGCCGGCCCTGATACTTGCCGTAAGGCATGGCGACGGTTACCAGCCGCTGCAGGTCTTCGGCTTCCATCGTTAGTCTTACTTCGCGAACAGCTTGGAGCGGTCGGCGAAAGCCTTGAACTCCAGCGCATTGCCGCAGGGATCGAGGAGAAACATCGTGGCCTGCTCGCCGGGTTGACCCTGGAAGCGCACGTGCGGCTCGATCACGAAGCGCGTGCCGGCGGCGCGCAGCCGGTCGGCTAACGTGTGCCACTCGTCCATCGACAGCACCAGACCGAAGTGGCGCACCGGCACGTCGTCGCCGTCGACATCGTGTGCCGCCACGTTACCCAGCTCATCCGGCGCCAGATGCGCCACGATCTGATGCCCGTGAAAATCGAAATCCACCCATGTCTCGCTGGAGCGGCCTTCGGGACAGCCCAGCAGCTCGCCATAAAAGCGGCGCGCGTTGAGCAGCGAAGTCACGGGAAAGGCGAGGTGAAAAGGCGAGAGCTGGGACATGGTTGATCCGGGGCGAATGGTCGTGATGGCGGCCAGCGAAGCATTGCCGTCATCGCCGCAGGGGTCAATGGCCGGTGCGGTTCACACGCTATGCTTCCTCTCGTTTCGAATTCGATCCCACCGCTCATGCGCCACGCCCATATCGTCATCGCCACCGTCGGCTCACTGGGCGATCTCTTTCCCTTTCTTGCCCTTGGCCAGGAGCTCAATGCGCGCGGGCATCGTGTCACCATCGCCACGCACGGCATTCATCAGTCGACGATCGCCCAGGCCGGGCTGAAGTTTGCCGACGCCAGCGGCATGCCCGAGCCGGAAGACCGCGAGGCCTTTACCGCGCGGGCGTTCGATCGCTGGCGCGGGCCGCGCTTTGTGGTGCACGATTTTGCCGCGATGGATGTGCAGGCCAGCTATGAAAAGCTTGTGCCCATCGTGGCCGACGCCGATGTGCTGATTAGCACCACGCTGGCCTTCGCCGCGCAGATACTGGGCGAACAGCTGAGCGCGGCGGGCAGGCTGAGCTGGCTGTCCGCGGTGCTGGCGCCGGCGGGTTTTCTATCGGCCTACGACCCACCGGCGACCGGGCTAGCGCTGCTGGATCACTTCATGCGCCGCTCGCCGCGGCGCGGTCGCTGGCTGCAGGCGATGGCGCGGCGCGTGACGCATGGATGGACGGCGCCGGTTCGTGACTTTCGACGCTCGCTCGGTCTGCCGCCGATCTCGCCGCTGGGCGATCCGTTTCATCAGGGCCAGCACGCGCCGCAGGGCGTGCTGGCCCTGTTTTCTTCCTTGCTCGGTCAGCCGCAGCCGGACTGGCCCAGCGCTGTGCACGTCACTGGCTTCGCGCGCTACGCCCAGCCGGCCGAGCTTGATCGCTCGCTCCGCGCGTTTCTCGACGCCGGCTCCGCTCCGCTGGTATTCACTCTCGGCTCGACGGCGGTGCACATGGGCGCCGGCTTTTTGCGCGAAAGTCTCGCTGCTGCGCTACGCCTGAACCAGCGCGCGGTGCTTTTCACCGGCTCCGCGGACATGCGCGCAAAGCTGCCGGCGGTTCTGCCGGCAGGCATCCATGCCGTCGAGTACGCGCCGCATGCTTCGCTGTTCCCACGCGCCTCCGTCGTCATTCATCACGGCGGCATCGGCACCAGCAGTGAAGCGCTCTACGCAGGCAAGCCGATGCTGGTAGTGCCACACGGCTTCGATCAGCCCGACAACGCCGCCCGACTCAAGCGGCTGGGCGTGGCGCAAGTTTTGCCGGCGGCGCGTTATCGCAGGGACCGGGCCGCCGCTTTGCTGGGAGATCTTGCGGTTAACGCGGAGCGTAAACAGCGAAGCCAGCGGCTCGCCCTGTCAGTGCGCGAAAACGATGGCACAGCGACCGCGGCGCGAGTCATCGAAGCAAGCCTGCCGCGGTATTGATCTGCCAGGTCGTTTGCGACTCGCTCGGTGGCCTGCTTTGCTCAATCCGCCGCCACACATCGTCCCTGCCCCCATGCCCGCAGCGCTTCCACTTTCTCGTGCATCAGCACCGACAGTGGCCGCGTCTGTCTGAGCGCGTTGAGCAGTGTCGACTGGTCCAGCGGTGCGCCGTTGCTGGCCGCGTCATACAGCGCGCTCACCACGGTCTGCTCGATTTCGGCGCCGGAAAATCCGTCGCTGGCCGCGGCCAGCGCGGGCAGGTCGAAACTGGCAGGGTCGATTTTGCGGCGCGTGAGATGCAGGGTGAAGATCGCTTCGCGCACGTTCGCCTGCGGCAGGTCGACGAAGAAGATCTCGTCGAAGCGGCCCTTGCGCAGCAGTTCGGCAGGCAGTTCGTCGACGGTGTTGGCGGTGGCGACGACGAAGACCTTGGCCTTGCGTTCGGCCATCCAGGTCAGCAGGTAGCCGAGCACGCGGCGGGACACGCCGCCGTCATCGCCGCCGCCGGCCAGGCCCTTTTCGATCTCGTCGATCCACAGCACGCAGGGAGCCAGCAGCTCGGTGCTGGCCAGGGCTTCGCGCAGATTCTTTTCCGTCTCGCCCTGATATTTGTTGTAGAGCGTGCCGAAATCCAGCCGCACCAGCGGCACGCCGAAGCCGCCCGCAATCGCCTTCGATGCCAGGCTCTTGCCACAGCCCTGCACGCCAAGCAGCAGCACGCCCTTCGGCGGATCGAGCATCGGCGTGGCGGATGGATCGAGAAAGACCGCACGCCGCCGCGCCACCCATTCGCGCACGCGGCTGACGCCGGCGACGTCAGCGAAGCTGGCGGTGGCGTATTCGTAATGCAGCACGCCGGAGCGGTTGAGCAGGTCGAACTTGGCCTGCATCAGTTCGGGAATATCGGCCTGGTTGAGCGCCCCGTCGTTATAAATGAGCTTGCGCACAATGCGCCGCGCGTCCGGCGAAGACAGGCCGAGCAGGTTGCGCACGATGGTGCGCGCCGCTTCGCCGTCCACCTCGACCCGCCGTCCCTGGTCGTTTTGCCAGGCGGCCGCTTCGCCGCGCAGGATGCCGGCCAGTTCCTTGATGTCGGGCAGGGAGAGCGGGACGCGTAGCGCGAGTGCCTCGAGTTCTTCCGGCAGCTCGATCTTGGCGCCGATCAGCACGATGGTGTGCGCCGCCGAGTGCTGCCGCTGCACGATCTCGCGCAGCATGCGCAGGGTCATCGCGTAGCCGAGAAAGGCATGGAAGTCGAACAGCAGAAAGATGCCGGGCTCGCTGGCGCGCCGGATGGCTTCCAGCGTGGCGGTGGCGTCGGGTGCGGTGTCGCCGTGCTGCGCGAAGTCGAGCCGGCTCAGGCCGTCGGTCAACGTCCAGCGCCACAGCGGGCGCAACGCCTGGGCGATCACATGGCGAAAACAGTCGATCACCCGCTGTTCGTCGACGGTCTCGATCACCAGCAGCGGCGTGGCGGCGCGCGCCAGCGTGGTGAGGTCCTGCAGTTCGCTCATGATGCCCCCTTTCTCGGCGCAGGCACCTTAACAGAGCACGGTGTTGCGCAGTGCGGACGCGGCGCATCAGGCAAGCCATGAACCCCGGGCTGGCGCGAACTGGGCGGCTGCGAGCGCTCGATAACGGTCGCAAAGCGCGCGTTGGGATGCTCTTTCAGCCCCGCCCCGCCTTAGCAGGCGTCGCCGCGGCGTGCAGGGCGGCGCGGGTTCTCTTCACGCGCGCATGGCGGTTGCTATGGGTGAATGGTTGACCATCAGGCTCGGCAGGCCGCCACGTCGACTTGCCACTGCCCACCCTTTGGCTACCATTCAAGAGGACAACGCCATGCTTCATTACGCACTGGTTTTTCTGGTTATCGCGATCATCGCAGCAGTACTGGGTTTTGGCGGCATTGCCGGCGCCGCCGCAGGCATTGCGAAGATTCTTTTCGTCATCTTCCTGATCTTCGCGATTCTGGCGTTCTTCCGCCGCGCAAGATAAGCGGTGCGGGCGTCAGGGGTGATCGCCGGAGAAAATCACTCTGCGAACCGCCGAAGCGCTGAAGTGAGCCACCCTCGTCAGTCCTCAATGGAGCTTCCCATGAACAAGCACGTACAGACCCCCGAAGAACTGGTCGGCAACCGCATCGACGAGAGCGCCGAGCGAATCAAGCAGGCTACATCCAACGCCGTTGCCAGCACCAAGGAAGTGGTGGAGCGCGCCGCCGACACCGTGGAAGATGGCTTGCATCGCGCGACGGACAAAGTCGCCGACGTCGCCAACCGCACCACCGACAAGGCCGTCGAGATCGGCGAGCGTGGCCGCGAGGTCTACGATCAGACGCGCGAACGCGCCGACGAGTGGCTGGAAGTGGCGCGTGATTATGTGCGCGAGAAGCCGGTGCAGTCCGTTGCCATCGCTCTTGGCGCCGGCTGGCTGCTCGGCCGCATTCTGCGTCGTTGATTTCGCCGACTTAGGGGCAGGGAATGCAGCAACCGACATCCGAACCCGGAACCGCGGCGCCGGAAACGGCGCCGCTTCCGTCTGGGCTGTTCGCCGAACTCGGCCAGCTCGGTCGTGCGGTAAAGCACCTGTTCGGCGCCCAGATGCACCTGCTGGCCGCGGAACTCGGGCTGGCGCGTGCGGCCGTGTCGTGGATGCTGATTGCCGGACTGGCCGCCATGGTAGCCGGCGTGGGGCTCGGGCTCAGCCTGCTTGCGTTCGTCGGCCTGCTGCTGGCGAAATGGTTTGGCTCGTGGATACTTGCGCTGCTTGCCCTGTGCGTACTGCAGGTATTTTTTCTGCTCGGATCGATCCTCCTGTTTCGCCGCTGCATGCACTGGATGAGTCTGCCGGTCACTCGCGGCGAATGGCGCGGTATGCTGCGCGACGCGGCCAACCAGGCGCGCGAGGAAGTCGATGTCGAGCGGATCAAGGCGGATCTGTCGCGGGTAAAGAACGAGGCCCTGCGCAAGGCGGAAGCGTTCAAAGACGATCTGCTCGCGGGCAAGCCGCGCCCGCCCGGCGAGGACGGGGCACACCCGGCCCCGGATCAGGAGTCGAACACATGAGCGTGAACTTATGAGTCTGTTCAAGCAGCTGGCCAAAGTGCGTAGCGCGCAGCTGGATCTGAAACGCGCTCGCAGCGAATTCAGCCCGCCTGCCACAGCCCTGCTGGCGCGAGGCCAGCGCTACCCGCTTACCACGGTCAGCCTCGCCGCCGGCACGGGCCTGGTGCTCGGCCGCCTCAACGTGCATCCGCTGCGTGTGCCCGGACTGGGTTCACTGCTGGGTGGTGGCGTCGCCGAGGCTGTCGCGCACGGTGCGCGCCTGTTCTCGGCGCTCGGTTCGTTCGACCTCGGCAGCGCCGACGACGGCGAGCGGGGCGACGCCTCGACAGACGACGACGGCAGCCAGTCGTCATGACGCACGCGATGATGCAGCTATCGACAGGGCATCGGTCGGCGCTCGCATCATCGGATTCGCGGCGGCCGAGCCTTTCCGCCCTGCACCCGATGTATCGCCTGGACCGGGCAGCATGAACGGGCCGGGCCACCTGCCGGTGCGCGAGCCTCCCGTCGCCGATCGCGGCGACCTGGTTCCGTTCGACCGGGCCGATGATGCCCCGGCGCCCGGGCATATCACCAGCGCCAGCGCGCGCAGTCGCCAGACCTCACGCGGCACGCTGCGGCACCTGCGTGCGATTCGGCTGATCTTGAACGGCATGCTGCTGCTTGCCTTGCTCTACACCATCACGCTGACCAAGTCGCTGCTGATTCCGCTGGTGCTCGCGGCGTTTTTGGGGCTGGCGCTGAATCCTATCGTGGCTGCCGGCTCGCGGCGCGGCCTGCCGCGCTGGTTGTGTGCCAGCGTGCTGATGATGGCCCTGGTCGGCTCGCTCGGCTTTGGCGTCAGCAAGGTGGCGCAGCCGGCGATGGGCTGGATCCAGGGTGCGCCAGCCACGATGCGAGAGCTGCTGCCGAAGTTTCGCAGCATTACGGCGCCTTTCGAGATGGCCAACCGCGCGACCCAGAACCTGGTCAACGGCCCGCCATCGCGCGCCCACCCCGCCGCAGCCGCAGCCGCCGTGTCGATCAGTACGTGGGATGTGCTGGCCAAAGCGCCCCCCGTGCTGGCCGCGATGCTTACCGTGACCCTGCTGGTCTTCTTCTTTCTGGTATTCGGCGACACCCTGCTCCGGCGCCTGGTGGAAATCGTGCCGGATTTCCACGCCAAACGGCACGCGGTGGTCATCGTTCGGAGCATCCAGACCGAGGTGTCGCGTTACATCCTCACCACGTCGCTGATCAACCTGAGCCTGGGGCTGTTTACCGCGGCCATGCTGTGGTGGTTGAAGATGCCCGATCCACTCCTTTGGGGCACGGTCGCGATGATGGCCAACTACATCCCCTACGTCGGCGCGATCACCACCACCACGATTTTGATGCTCGTCGGCCTGGTGCATTTCGACCAGCTCGGCCAGGCGATGCTGCCGGCGCTGTGCTTTATCGGCTTCACCATCGTCGAAGGCAACCTGATCACGCCGATGGTGCTGGGCCGGCGCATGCGCGTCAGTCCGATTGCGATTCTGCTGTGGCTGCTGATCTGGGGCTGGCTGTGGGGAATTCCCGGGGCCTTGCTGGCGGTGCCGATGCTGACCAGCGTGAAACTCATCGCCGAACGTATTCGCGGTTGGGGCTGGTTCGCCGTGATGGTGCAGCGCTGAGTCGCGGCGCAACGATCACCAGTCGATCGGCTGGCGATCGCGGAAAAAGCCGCCGGTGATCGACGATTTCGCCGGCAGGCAGGCGGCCCAGACGACACCTTGCGCGCTCTCGCTGGCCGGCCGTCCTCCAGTGCCGCCCATGGCGGTGTTGGTCCAGCCGGGACACACCGCGTTGACCAGAATCCCGCTGCCCGCCAGCTCCGCCGCGAGCGTGCGGGTATAGGTGTTGAGGGCGGCCTTCGAGACCCGATAAGCCGGACAGCATTCGCCATCGACCGCGCTGGAGCCGCAGCCGCTGGAGACGTTGACGATACGGCCGAAACCAAAGGGGCGCATCAGCGGCAGCAACGCCTCGCAAACGCGCCATGCGCCGAACAAGTTGGTTTCCAGCGCCGCTCGCACGGTATCGAGGTCGATCGACGACGGCCGTTCGCCCATGTCGTAGTAGGCGCCGGCATTGTTGATAAGGACGTCCAGACGTCCATACGTATTCTCGATATACCTCGCCGCGGCGTCGATGCCGGTCTGGTCGGTGACGTCCAGCTGGATTGCCGTGACGTCGGCCCCATCGCGGCGCAGCCGCTGTGCCGCCCGCTCACCCAGCGTGAGGTCACGACTGCCAAGCAGTACGGCCATGCCGGTTCCTGCAAGCTGCCGTACCACCTCCAGACCAAGCCCGCGATTGGCGCCACTGACCAGCGCGATCTGCTGCGCCAGGGGTGGTGCAGTAAACAAGGAGGAAGCGCGCCATGGTTGCCGGCGCAGCCCCTCGGGTCTGCTGTTCATGGCGCGCTGGCCAGAGCGCTGCAGCGTTCGTTGCCGCAGGCCTGCCAGCCGCCGCCAAGCGCCTTGTAGAGGGCGATGGCCTGAAGATTGATGCCAGCTTCGGCCTCGGCCAGCTGATCTTCCGCGGTGAGCTGCGTGCGCTGGGCGTCGAGCAGCTCGAGATAATCGGTGGCACCGGCTTCGTAGCGGATGCGCGCCAGTTCGGCAGCGCGCGTGCTCTGGGTCGCTTGCTCGTCCAGCTTCTGCACGCGCACACGCTGCTGGTTGTAGCCGACCAGCGCGTTGTCGACGTCTTCCAGTGCGGCAAGCACGATGCGCTGGTAATTGGCCTTCGCTTCGTCGGCGCGCGCTTCGCTGGCCTTGACGCCGGAGCGGACGCGCTGCACGTTGAGCCCGTCCCAGCTGATGCTGGGCGCCAGCGAAAAAGCGCGCGACTGCGTACCGCCGAAATCGTTGCTGCGGCCCGCCAGAAAACCGACGAAACCGCCCAGCGAAATGTGCGGAAACCAGTCCGCCTTGGCCACGCCGATGCGCGCATTCGCCGCCGCCAGTTCGCGCTCGGCAACGCGAATGTCCGGCCGGCGGCCCAGCACGTCGCCGGCGTTGCCGATCGGCAGCACGGTATCGATCGGATGGAAGGTCTTCGGCGACAGGTCGATGTCGAGTTCCCCCGGCCGCTCGCCGAGCAGCACGGCGAGGCGGAACGTATCGGCCTGTGCCTGACTCTGCAACGGCGGCAGCTGCGCCTCGACGGCGGCCAGCCGCGCGCTGGCGCTGGCCACATCCTGATCCGAGCCGGTGCCGACATCGGCGCGGCTCTTGATCAGCTTGAGCGAGTCGCGCAGATTGCCGATATCGCGCTGGGCGACGTCGATGCGCAGCTGGGCGCCACGCAGATCGAAGTAATGGCGAGCCACTTCCGCGAACAGCGTGACCTGCGCATCCTCCAGCGACGCGGCGCCGGCTTCGGTATCCGCGCGCGCGGCTTCCACCGAACGGCGGATGCCGCCGAACAGATCCAGCTCCCAGCTGGCGTCGAAGCCGGCCTGATAGGCGGTGATCGTTTCGGGCGTGGTGGTAAAGCCGGGCTGCTGTTCACGGCTGCGCGTATAGCTGGTCTGTACCTGGATATCGGGTACCTGTTGCGAACGTGCCGTGCCGAGCTGCGCCCGCGACTGGTTAAGCCGCGCCAGCGCGATTTTCAGATCCGGGCTGTTCTTCGCAGCACGCTTGATCAGCGCATCGAGCGTTTGATCGTTGAACTGCGTCCACCAGTTGGCCTGAAAAGCGCGCGCCGACTGCTGCGCGGCATCGACGCCCTGCAGGGCGACCGGCTTTTCTACCGGACGGTGATAGTCCGGGCCGACGGTGATGCAGCCGGCCAGGAGCAGCGCGCTGGCAAAAGCGCTCAAACGGAAAAGCGAAGTCATCTCAGTGTTCCTCGAAAGCGGGAGCGGGCAGCGCTGCGTGACGCGCCTTGCGGGCGGCGCGGCGGTCCGCGCTGTTTTCGCTCCAACGGCGGATCAGCACATAGAACAGCGGGGTGAACACCAGGCCGAAGAAGGTGACGCCGAGCATGCCGGAGAACACCGCCACGCCCATCGCATGACGCATCTCCGCACCGGCGCCGTGCGACAGCACCAGCGGCACCACGCCCATGATGAAAGCGAACGACGTCATCAGGATCGGGCGCAGCCGCAGTCGCGCCGCTTCCAGCACGGCCTGCACACGATCCAGGCCTTCGAGGATCTGCGCCTCGCGGGCAAACTCGACGATTAGGATGGCGTTTTTGCAAGCCAGCCCCACCAGCACGATCAGGCCGATCTGGGTAAAGATGTTGTTGTCGCCGCCGCTCAGCCACACGCCGGTAATCGCGGACAGCAGCACCATCGGCACGATCATGATCACCGCCAGCGGCAGGGTCAGGCTTTCGTACAGCGAGGCGAGCACCAGGAATACCAGCAGCACCGAGAGCGGGAACACCAGCACCGCGGTGTTGCCGGCGAGAATCTGCTGATAGGTCAGCTCGGTCCACTCGAACGACATGCCGTTGGGCAGGGTGTTCTTGGCCAGCCGCTCCATCGCGTCCTGCGCCTGACCCGAGCTGTAGCCGGGTGCCGCACCGCCGTTGATTTCCGCGGTTGGGAAACCGTTGTAGTGCTGCACGCGATCCGGCCCCACGCTCTGGCGCACGCTGACAAACGAACCCAGCGGCACCATCTCGCCACGGGCGTTGCGCGTCTTCAAGGCGGTGATGTCCTGCGGCTCGTGGCGGAAACCGGGCTCGGCCGAGACATTGACCTGGTAGGTGCGACCGAAGCGGTTGAAGTCGTTGACGTAGAGCGAGCCCAGATACGCTTGCATGGTCTGGTAGACATCGCTCAGATCCACGCCTTCGGCCTTGGCCTTTTCGCGATCCACGTCGGCATCGATCTGCGGCACGCTGACCTGATAGCTCGAGAACAGCCCGGCCAGCGCCGGCTCCTTCTGGCTGGCGGTGATCAGGTTCTGGGTCTGTTTGTACAGCTCTTCGAAGCCCTGGTCGCCGCGGTCCTCCACCTGCAGGCGGAAGCCGCCGATCGTACCCAGGCCGTTCACCGGCGGCGGCGGAAAGATCGCGATATAGGCATCCTGGATCGCCGCATACTTCTGCTGCAGCGCGGCCGTGATCGCACCGGCCGAGAGCGACGCATCGCGCCGTTCCTCGAACGGTTTCAGCGTGACGAAAACGATGCCGGAGTTCGTGCTGTTGGTAAACCCATTGATCGACAGGCCGGGAAATTCGACCGCGCTTTCCACGCCCGGCTGCTTCAAGGCGATGTCGCTCATGCGGCGTATGACCGCCTCGGAGCGGTCCAGCGACGACGCGTCCGGCAGCTGGGCGAACGACACCAGGTACTGCTTGTCCTGCGCCGGCACGAAGCCGGTCGGCACCTTGGCAAAGCCGAACACGCCCAGCAGGACCAGGCCGCCGTAGATGATCAGCGCGACCGAACCCGCCCGCAGCACGCGCTGCACGCCGCTGACGTAGCTGTTGGCGCTGCGCACGAAGAAGCGGTTGAACGGGCGGAACAGCCAGCCGAAGGCGCGATCGATGCCGCGGCTCAACGCGTCCTTCGGTGCGCCGCGCTCCTTCAGCAGCAGCGCGGCCAGCGCCGGGCTCAGGGTCAGCGAGTTGAACGCCGAGATCACCGTGGAGATCGCAATGGTCAGTGCGAACTGGCGATAGAACTCGCCGGTCAAGCCGCTGATGAAGGCCGCCGGTACGAACACGGCGCACAGCACCAGCGCGGTTGCCACGATCGGGCCGGTGACTTCCTTCATCGCCTGACGGGTGGCGTCCTTCGGCGACAGGCCGTGCTCGATATGCCGCTCGACGTTTTCCACCACCACAATCGCGTCGTCGACCACGATGCCGATGGCCAGCACCAGGCCGAACAGCGACAGCGCATTGAGCGAAAAACCGGCCAGATACATCACGGCAAACGTGCCGACCAGCGACACCGGCACGGCGACCAGCGGAATGATCGAGGCGCGCCAGGTCTGCAGGAACAGGATCACCACCAGCACGACGAGCAGAATCGCCTCGAACAGCGTGTGCACCACGGCCTCGATCGAGCCGCGCACGAATACCGTCGGGTCGTAGACGATCTTGTAGTCGACGTCCTGCGGAAAATCCTTCTTCAGCTGCGCCATGGTGCTGCGCACTTCGTCGGAAATATGGATGGCGTTGGAGCCTGGCCGCGCGAAGATCGGCAAGGCCACCGCCGGCTTGTTGTTGAGCAGGCTGCGCAGCGCGTAATTGTTCGAACCCAGCTCCACCCGCGCGACGTCGCGCAGATAGGTGACGCCGCCGCCCGGACTGGTGCGCACGACGATCTTCAGAAACTCGTCTTCGGTGACCAGTCGGCCCTGCGTGTTGATGTTGAGCTGGAACGCGTTGTTGTTCGGGCCGGGCGAGGCGTTGAGTGCGCCGGCCGCCACTTCGACGTTCTGCTCCTTGATCGCGTGCACGATGTCGCCGGTGGTCAGGCCGCGGCTGGCCAGGCGCTGCGGATCGAGCCACACGCGCATGCTGTATTCGCCGGCGCCGAAAATCTGCACGTCGCCGACGCCGTCGAGGCGGGCGAGCTGGTCCTTGATGTGCAGGCGCGCGTAGTTCGACAGGTACAGCATGTCGTAGCGCTGGTTCGGCGAAATCAGATGCACGACCATGGTCAGGTCCGGCGAGCTTTTCTGCGTAGTCACACCGAGCCGCTGCACTTCTTCGGGCAAGCGCGGCAGCGCCTGGGCGACGCGGTTCTGCACCTGCACCTGGGCGTCGTCGAGATTGGTGCCGAGGGCAAAGGTCACGGTCAGCGTCATGGCGCCGTCGCTGGTCGCCTGCGAGGCGGTGTACAGCATGCCCTCGACGCCGTTCATCTGCTCTTCGAGCGGGGTGGCGACCGTTTCACCGATCACCTTGGGATTGGCGCCGGGGTAGCTGGCGTGCACCACTACGGTCGGTGGCACCACTTCCGGGTATTCGCCGATCGGCAGTTTGAACAGCGAGATCGTGCCGGCGATCAGCAGCAGCACCGACAGCACGCCGGCGAGGATCGGTCGATCCACAAAATATTGCGCGAGTTTCATCGGATCAGTCCTGCGCGCTGGTCAGCGCATTGCCTTTGGGAATGCCGCCGCTGGCGACCTGGCTGGCCGTGGCATCGAGGCTGCGCGTGGCCATCGCGACCTTGGTCGGGTTCACTTCCATGCCGGGGCGCACGTGCTGCAGGCCGTTGACGACAATGACGTCGCTGCTGCTCAGGCCATCGGTGACCACGCGCAGGCCGTCGATCAGCGGGCCGGTGGTGATCTTGCGGTAGTCGACCTTGCGATCCTTGTCGAGCACGTAGACGAACTTGTTGCCGAGATCGGTGCCGACCGCGCGATCGTCGATCAGCGCACGCGGCTGCTTGCTCTCGCTGCGCAGCTGCATGTGCACGTACAGGCCGGGCGTGAAGCTGCCATCGGTGTTGTCGAACACGGCGCGCAGGCGAATCGTGCCGCTGGCGGCGCTCAGCTGGTTGTCGACGAAGTCGATGCGGCCGTTGTGTGGAAAGCCGCTTTCATCGGCCAGGGCCATGGCGATCTGCGGCGCGGCGCCGTGCTCGCGCCGGATGCGGTCGAGCTTGAGGTAGCTGTGCTCGTCGACGTCGAAGTACGCATACACCGGATTGACGCTGACCACGCTGGTCAGCACGTCGCTCGGCGTCACCAGGTTGCCGGCGGTGATCAGCGCGTTGCTGACGCGCCCGTCGATGGGCGCGCGCACTTCGGTGAACGCGCGGTTGAGCTGGGCGGCCTCGAGTGCCGCACTATCGGCGGCCACCTGTCCCTTGGCACTTTGCGATGCCGTGCTCATGCGGTCGGCTTCTTCGCGCGATACCGCGTGCTGATCGAGCAGCTTCTGCGCGCGTGCCGCGTTCGCGTCGGCCAGCCCCAATTCGGCACGCGCCTGGCCCAGGTTGGCCTGCAGCCGATCGACCTCGGCCTGATACGGGCGCGGATCGATCTGGAACAGCAGCTGGCCTTTCTTGACCATCGCGCCTTCCGTAAACAGCACGCGGTCGACGTAGCCGCTCACCCGGGGCCGCAGTTGAATGGTGTCGATCGCCTGCAGCCGGCCGGTGAACTCATCGGCATCGCTGACCGTGCGAACCAGGGTCTGCGCCACGGTCACCGCTGGCGGTGGCGGTGCGCTGTTGGTCTGGGCGTGGCTTTCGCCGTGTTGGCCCAGCGCCGCCCAGCTGCCGATCACCAGCGCCATGGCCAGGGCGAGGGGAATCCAGCGCTTTTTTGTTGCGTTCGTTGACATGATCGATCTCCAGAAACAGGGCACGCACGGCGGGGCCGGCGGCGAAGGCTGGAGAGAATAGGTGTACCAGGCGGTATAGATAATCCGTTCGCGGCGCACTACACTCGTGAGTCAGAATCACGAATCCGTGGGAAAACCAGGCTATGGAAGACTTTTCCGCCATATCGACCTTCGTGCGCGTGGTCGAGGCCAAGAGCTTTGCCGCCGCGGCCAGCCAGCTGGGCATGACGCCGTCAGGCGTGAGCCGGGCCGTGGCCCGACTGGAAACCCAGCTCGGCACCCGGCTGCTGTCGCGCTCCACGCGGTCGCTGCGGCTGACCGACGACGGCGCCTCGTTCCACGCCCGCTGCAAAGAAATTCTGGCCGACCTGGCCGAAGCTACCGAGGCGCTGGGGCAGGCGCGGATTCATCCGGTCGGCAAGCTGCGCGTGGCGGCCCATTCGGCGATCGGCCGCTCGGCGATCATCCCCAACCTGGTGGAGTTCGAGGGCCGCTACCCGGATATCCGGCTCGAACTGGCGATGTGCGACTACCCGTTCGACCTCAATGAAGAGGGCTACGACTGCGCCATCCGCATGGGCGAGCTGGAGGATTCCAGCCTGATCGCGCGCAAGCTCGGCCACTTCAGCAACGTGCTGCTGGCCGCGCCGTCGTATCTGGCCCGCCACGGTATTCCGCACACGATCGACGACCTGCGCCAGCACCGTTGCATCAACTACGTCTTCCCGAGTACCGGCAAGCCCTACCAGTGGCAGTTCGATACGCCGAGCGGCCGGGTCGAGCTGGACGTCGACGCGCACATGCTGATCAACGACGGCGAATCGGTGATCCAGGCGGCGGTCGCCGGCCTGGGCATCATCCAGGTGCCGCACTGCCTGGCGGCCGCGGCGCTGGCCAAGGGTGCGCTGGAAATCGTCATGACCGACACGATTTCCACCGGCTCACCGCTGTGGATCGTCTACCCGCAGAAGCGTCACCTGTCGGCGCGCGTGCAGGCCTTTATCGAGTGGGTCAGCGAGCTGTTTCAGCGCACCTGCGAGCCGCAGTGTCTGCTCAATGCGCGGCTCGCCGCCGAGGCGACGACGAGAGAGATCGAACGCATCACCGCGGCCGCCTGATTCGCGGCCGAAGGCTCACGCGCCCGCGGGCACCAGCAACAGCAGCGCGATGCCCAGCACGATGCGATAGATCGCAAACGCGGTGAAGCGATGGCTTCGGATATAGCCAAGCAGCCACTTCACCGCGGCAAAGCCGACGATCAGCGAAACGACGAAACCGACGATCAGCGCGGTCCAGTCCTCGTTGGCGGCGCCGCCGTCCTTGAGCACTTTCAGCAGCTCGTAGCCGGTCGCTGCGTACATGGTCGGAATGCCGACCAGAAAGGCGAACTCGGTAGCCGCCGCACGATTGCTGGTACCGGCCAGCATAGCGGTAAAAATCGTGGCACCCGAACGCGAGGTGCCGGGAAACACGCCAGCGACCATCTGCGCAATGCCCACCAGAATCGCCACGCGCCATGTCACCTGGGTGCGATCGACCTGCCGCACCGCGATTTGTTCGGCGGCGATCATCCAGATACCGCCGATCACCAGCGCCCATGCAATCGGTGTAATCGTTTCAGGCAGCTTGAAGTGGAAGTGCACCACGATGACGGCGCCGAGCAACGAGGTGATCAGAAAGCTCACGATCAGCTTCAGCAGGTAATCGCGATTGGCCGGTTCGCGCCACTGCGAAAAGAGCTGCCAGATGCGCTTCCAGTAGATAAAAGTGATCGCAAGAATCGCGCCGGCCTGAATGCCGACGTTGAACAGATCCGAGCGCGCGCCAAGCCCGAATTTTTCGGCAATCAGCAAATGCCCCGTGCTGGAAATCGGCAGAAATTCGGTGATGCCTTCGATGATGCCGAGCAGGATGACGTGGATCAGATCAGACACGGGACGCAAACCTTCGAGAGAGCGGCGCGGCCGCGGACAGGGGAGCCTAGCTTAGGTGTGAGCGCTTCGCGAGATCTGTCGAGTTGCCGGCTCGCGTCGGCGCTTTTTATGAAAACTCCTCGAACGAGCCGGCGTCGCGATGCAGCAAATTCATACGATCGCAGCGTCGTTTTCTGAACGCTGATTTGGTAAAGAACATTTGGTTTCAAGGAAAACCAATGTGGTGCGTAAACCCTACACAGAAACGACTGGCGCGAAAATAATTGCGTCACAGTATTGCAATGCACAAATAACTGAGGCAGGATCAGGTCGCCAGCAGCGTTTTCGGCGTCGCACGCGGCAGCGCAGATAGCGCGCCCGCAGCGTTCGAAAACATGACGGTCATGGGGATATCGATCAGGTTCTGGCGCATGACTGCGCTGCAGTGTCACCGTGCGATCGGCGACTCACTCGCGCCGACGACGGGAACATTGCCCTGGCTGAAACATGGCAGGGGTTCGCATCGTAAAGGGCGCCCCGGACTGAAGCCGCGCTTCCTGCGCGATGTGCTGGAAACCCGGTTTTTTTTCGGCTTCCCGCGTTGTGCAAAAAAAGACTCCGGCAAGAACTCAAAGCTTCGCTTTTCCGCGTCGTCACCTCCCGGTACCACGCGCGCCATGCCGTTGCCAATGCGCAAGCCACCGATGGCCCGCCTTGTCGACCCTGTCGAAGTTGCGTTAGGTTATGGACGTCCAGACGTCCGTAACGAACGCGCTTCAAACATAGCGAGGGAATACACCTATGAAACGAGCGTCGCAATGGATACTGGCAAGCGCGGTGATGATGGGTGATCCGGTGGCCGCCATGGCCGATGATGCGCCGGTGAGCAAGGTCATCGGCAGCGTCTCGGCAACAAACGACTATCTGTTCCGGGGGCTGTCGCAAACCAACCGCAAGCCGGCGTTTCAACCGAGCATCGAATACGACGACGCCAGCGGCTGGTATATCGGCACTTGGGGCAGCAACGTCAGCTGGCTGTCCGATGTCTCGACGCCTGAAGCACGCGTTTCCAACAGTCTAGAAATCGACGTCTACGCCGGCTACCGCGGCAGCCTCAGCCCCGACTGGGCGTACGACGTCGGCCTGTACACCTACTACTACCCCGGCACCTACCGTTCGGGTTTCACGCGTCCCTACACCACTGAGGCGTATGCGTCGCTGACCTGGAAAGGTATCGCGCTGAAGTACTCGTACGGCTTCACCAACCTGTTCGGTTTCCCCAACAGCAAGCACAGTAATTATGTGGATCTGTCGTACAACGTCGAGTTCACGCCGGGCTGGACCCTGAACAGCCACGTCGGCCATCAGGATGTGCCCAACACCCCCGGATATTCCTATGCGGACTGGCGGGTCGGCGTAACGCGCGCGTTCACCAACGGCTATTCGATCGGCCTGGGTTATTACGACACCAACGCGAAGCGCAGCGCCTATACGAACCCCGAGGGTCATTACGTTGGCCGCGCCACCGGGATTCTCACCTTGAGCAAATCGTTCTGAACGCCGATCTGCCAATCATGCTTTTATGAAAGAAAGAGGGTCATGGCGGAAGTTGTTTTCAAAATCGCTTGAGCAGGTATTCAAACCAGCTGCAGTGGGCGACCACTGCGGCATCAACGTCTGGAGATGTGCATGAAATTGATCAGCTGCATCATCCGGCCCTACAAGCTGGACGAAGTGCGTGATGCGTTGACCAATGCCGGCGTCAGCGGCATCACGGTCAGCGAAGTGCGTGGCTTCGGCCGCCAGAAGGGCCACACCGAGCTCTACCGCGGCGCCGAGTACGTCGTGGATTTTCTGCCCAAGCTCAAGCTTGAGGTGGTGATTGCCGACGAATTGCTCGACACGGTGCTCGAAGCCGTCCAGCAGTCGGCGAAAACCGGCAGCGTGGGCGATGGCAAGATTTTCATCAGCACCATCGAACAGGTCATCCGCATCCGAACCGGCGAGCTCGACGCCGACGCCCTCTAAATTCTGCCCTGCGAGGTTTCCATGAAACAGCTTCTGTTGATCCGCCACTCGCGCAGCCTGCCGGGGTGGATGTCTTCTTTCGTCTTCCTGTGTCTGCTTTTCCTGGCACCTTCCGCTTTTGCCGCCGCACCTGTGCCGCAGATCGTCGACAAGGGCGACGTCGCATGGATGCTCACCTCGACCCTGCTGGTGCTGCTGATGACCGTGCCAGGCCTGGCTCTTTTCTATGGCGGCCTGGTCCGATCAAAGAATGTGCTGTCCGTGCTGATGCAGGTGATGACGGTGTTCTCGATGATCCTGGTGCTGTGGGTCATCTACGGCTACAGCCTGGCGTTCACCGAAGGCAACGCCTTCATCGGCGGCTTCAGCAAGCTGTTCCTGAAAGGCGTCACCAAGGACACGCTGTCGGCCACCTTCACGTCGACCGTGTCGTTGCCGGAGTACGTGTTCATCGTGTTCCAGTCGACCTTTGCCGGCATTACCGGTGCGCTGATTGTCGGCTCGTTCGCCGAACGCATGCGCTTTCGTGCCGTGCTGGCTTTCACCGCGCTGTGGTTCACCTTCGCCTACCTGCCGATCGCGCACATGGTCTGGTTCGGGCCGGATGGCTTCATGTTCGCCAAGGGCGCACTGGATTTTGCCGGCGGCACGGTGGTGCACATCAACGCCGGTATTGCCGGTCTGGTCGGTGCCTACATGGTCGGGCCACGTCTGGGCCTGGGCAAGGAGTCGATGAAACCGCACAACGTGACCTACACCATGATCGGCGCGGCCCTGCTGTGGGTCGGCTGGTTCGGCTTCAACGCCGGCTCCAACCTCGAGGCCAACAGCGGTGCGGCGCTGGCCTTCATCAACACCTTGCTCGCCACGGCCATGGCGGTGCTGGCTTGGCTGATCGTTGAAGTCATCACTCGCGGCAAGCCCTCGATGCTTGGCGGAGCCTCCGGCGCCGTGGCGGGCCTGGTGGCCATTACGCCGGCTTGCGGCACGGTCGGGCCGATGGGCTCGCTGGCGATCGGCGCACTGGCCAGCATCTGCTGCGTCTGGGGCGTGACCGGGCTGAAGAAGATCCTGAAAGCGGACGACGCACTTGACGTATTCGGCGTGCACGGCATCGGCGGCATCGTCGGCGCCTTGCTCACCGGTGTATTCAGCGCGGTGTCGCTTGGCGGCACCGGCTTTGGCGCGGGCAACACCACGATGTCGCAGCAGGTCGGCGTGCAGGCGCTCGGCGTTGGCATCACCCTGGTGTGGAGCGGCGTGGTGTCGGTGATCGTGTACCTGATCGTCAAGCTGGTCTTTGGACTGCGCGTCAGCCCGGAAGCCGAGCGCGAAGGTCTGGATATCAGCTCGCACGGCGAAAGCGCGTACGAGGCATAAGCCATCGGCAAAACGGGGCGACGAATTCGGGACTTGAAGCACGACCCGTCCCGTCACGCCTCATATTGGTGCAAACAGCGTGCAAGATTGCCCGTGTATGATGCGACGAGTCACGCTGCAGCCATCGCCCCGCCGCGCCAAGGCCGGTGTGGCGTGGTTTCACGCCATGGCATGACGCTTGCTAAAACTGCCTGTTCATCACTAGCCGAGGTTGTTCTATGTCCGCCGCCAAGAAAGTGCTCGATCTGATCCAGGAACACGAGGTCGAGTTTGTCGACTTCCGCTTCGCCGACATTCTCGGTGTCCACCACCACGTCAGTTTCCCCGCCCACAGCATCGACGACTCGACGTTCGAAGACGGCAAGATGTTCGACGGTTCGTCGATCTCCGGATGGAAGGGCATCAATGAATCGGACATGGTGCTGCTGCCCGATCCGGACACCGCCTATCTCGACCCGTTCAGCGCGCACACGCAGCTCGTTCTGCACTGCGATGTGCTCGAGCCGTCGACCATGCAGGCCTACGGCCGCGACCCGCGCTCGATCGCCAAGCGTGGCGAGGAATTTCTGAAGTCCACCGGTATCGCCGACACGGCCTACTTCGGTCCCGAGCCCGAGTTCTTCATCTTCGATTCGGTGCGCTGGCAGAACGACATGGGCCACGCCTTCTACGAGATCACTTCGCAGGAGGCCGCCTGGAGCTCCAAGTACAAGTACGACGGCGACAACACCGGCCATCGCCCGGGCGTGAAGGGCGGCTACTTTCCGGTACCGCCGGTCGATTCGCTGGCCGACCTGCGCGCCGACATGTGCAAGGTGCTGGAGTCACTGGGCCAGACCGTCGAAGTGCACCATCACGAAGTGGCCAACGCCGGCCAGTGCGAGATCGGCGTCAAGTTCAACACGCTGGTGAAAAAGGCCGACGAGCTGATCACCATGAAGTACGTGGTGAAGAACGTCGCGCACCAGAACGGCAAGACCGTCACCTTCATGCCCAAGCCGATCGTCGGCGACAACGGCAGCGGCATGCACGTGCATCAGTCGCTGAGCAAGGGCGGCGAGAACCTGTTTGCCGGCGATCTCTACGGTGGCCTGTCGCAGACGGCGCTGTGGTACATCGGCGGCATCTTCAAACACGCCCGCGCGATCAATGCGTTCTCCAACTCCACCACCAACAGCTACAAGCGTCTGGTGCCGGGCTTCGAGGCGCCGGTGATGCTGGCCTATTCGGCACGCAATCGTTCGGCCAGCTGCCGTATTCCGTACGTGGCCAGCCCGAAGGGCCGCCGCATCGAGGTGCGCTTCCCCGATCCGATGCAGTCGGGCTATCTCACCTTCACCGCGCTGATGATGGCGGGTCTGGACGGCATCATCAACAAAATCGACCCGGGCGCCCCGGCCGACAAGGATCTGTACGATCTGCCGCCGGAAGAAGAGAAGAACATCCCGCAGGTCTGCTCCAGCCTCGACGTGGCGCTGGAAGCGCTGGACAAGGATCGCGACTTCCTCAAGGCCGGCGGCGTGTTCACAGACGACTTCATCGATGCCTATATCGAGCTGAAGATGAAGGAAGTCACCCGCTACCGCGCCAGCACGCATCCGGTCGAATTCCAGATGTACTACACGTTCTGAGTTTTAGTCATTGCGAGCAAAGAAACGGGCGCTCAGGCGCCCGTTTCTTTTTATGGCGCCAGCGCCATGTCCGAGAGAAGCCTCAGCCGATATCGTCCGAGCCTTCGTTGACGCCTTCGAACAGAAACGTCGACAAATAGCGTTCACCGGTATCCGGCAGCATCGCCAGCAGCACGGAACCCTCGGGCGCATCCTTGGCGACTTCAAGCGCAGCAGCCAGCGTGGCACCGGCCGAGATGCCGACGAAGATGCCTTCCTTCTGCGCCAGCGCGCGCGAGGTATCGCGCGACAGCACGTCGTCGACGAGCACGATGCGCTCGGCAATATCGCGATTCAATACGCCGGGCAGGAAGTCGGGCGTCCAGCCCTGAATCTTGTGCGGCTGCCATTCTTCACCCGATAGCAGCGCGGCGCCAGTCGGTTCGGTGGCGATGATTTTGACGTCTGGCCTCGCGATCTTCAGCACCTCACCTACGCCGGTGATCGTGCCGCCGGTGCCCCAGCCGCTGACGAAGTAGTCCAGCCGACGACCGGCGAAGTCGCGCAGAATTTCCGGTGCGGTGGTGTTGCGGTGATACGCAGGGTTGGCCGGATTATCGAACTGATTGGCGAGAAACCAGCCGTGCGCCTTCGCCAGCTCGGCCGCCTTGCGCACCATGCCGCTGCCGCGCTCGGCGGCGGGGGTCAGCAGCACCTTGCCGCCATAGGCGCGAATCAGCTTGCGTCGTTCGACCGAAAAGGTTTCGGTCATCACGGCGACAAACGGGTAGCCGCGCGCCGCGCACACCGCGGCCAGCGCGACGCCGGTGTTGCCGGAGGTAGCTTCCACCACCGTCTGGCCGGGTTTCAGCACGCCGCGTTTTTCCGCATCGAGAATGATCGCCAGCGCGAGACGATCCTTCACCGACCCGGCAGGATTGAACGCTTCGACCTTGACGTAGATATCTACGTGTTTGGGTGCCAGGCGGTGCAGCTTCACCACCGGGGTGTTGCCGATCGTGTCGAGGATGCTTTCGTAAATCATGCGTGCTCCGTAAAACGGGGAGAGGAAGAGTTGAAGTCTTTTGCCTCGCAGCTTCGCTCGGGTTACTGACGATGAATCGCCGCTAGCCGGTTTGTGCCGCTGCGCTGCTCTGGAACTGGAATAGCCTTGCGCTGCGAGTAGATGTGCGGAAGCGTCGACGCGCCGAGCGGCGCCTGACCGAACCAGGCCAGCGTCTGCGCCAGTGCGGCGACCTCGCCGAGTATCAAAAGCGCCGGCGATTTCACCGCATGCGTCGCCGCGCGCTCGGCCAGCACGGCCAGCGTGCCAGTAATGACGCGCTGATTCTGGCGCGTGCCGTTCTCGATCAGCGCAAACGGCGTTGACGCGTCGCGCTCGTGTTCGATCAGCCTCGACTGCAGCGTGGGCAACTCGCCCACGCCCATATACACGCCCAGCGTCTGCCGCTCCTGCGCCAGCGCCAACCAGTCCAGCGTGTCTATCGACGCCTTGCAGTGCGCGGTGACAAAACGCACCGACTGCGCGTGATCGCGATGCGTGAGCGGAATGCCCGCATACGCGGCGCAGGCGACGGCGGCCGTAATGCCGGGGACTACCTCGTAGGGAATGCCGTGACCGCGCAAAAATTCCAGTTCCTCGCCGCCCCGCCCGAACACGAACGGATCGCCGCCCTTCAAGCGCACCACGCGCTTGCCGGCGCGGGCGTGCTCCAGCAGCAGTGCGTGAATGCCCTCCTGGGTGGTGTGATGGTGGCCGGCCTGCTTGGCGACTTCGATGCGGTCGGCGTCGCGCCGTGCCAGATCGAGCACCTCGGCACTCACCAGCCGGTCGTGCAGAATCACGTCGGCCTCGTTCAATGCGCGCAGCGCGCGCAAAGTCAGCAGGCCGGGGTCGCCGGGCCCCGCGCCGACCAGCACGACTGATCCGGGGGCACGCACCGGTGCTGAAGCGAGCAGCTGTTCCGCCGCCTCCAGCGCGCGCTCCGGCTGCCCCTGCCGCAGCAGCATGGCCACCGGGCCGGTAAAAAGATCCTCGTAAAAACTGCGCCGGCCGGACAGGTCGGGGTGGCGCAGGCGGATGCGCTTGCGCAGTCGGGCCGCCAGCTGGGCCAGCGCGCCCAGCGAATGATCGAGCAGCGTTTCCAGCCGCTCGCGCAGCAGGCGCGCCAGCATCGGCGCATCGCCGCCGCTGGAAATGGCAATGGTCAGCGGCGCCCGATCGATCACTGCCGGCACGTGGAAACTGCACAGCGCCGATTCGTCCACCACGTTGACAAAAACCCGCCGCGCTTCGGCCAGCGCCGCTACGCGCTGGTTGAGCGCGTCGTCCGACGTCGCCGCAATCACCAGCCAAACCGCGTCGAGCAGACTCTCATCAAACGACTCGTTGCGCAGCGTGATACGCCCTTCGTCGGCCCAGGCCTGCAGCTGCGGCGTGAGCGTTAGCGCATGGACGGAAATCTGCGCCTGCGCACCGAGCAGGGCGGCGATCTTGCGTTCGGCCACCTCGCCGCCGCCAACCACCAGCACCGGGCGATTCGTGAGATCAGCGAACAGGGGATACAGCTTCATCGTCAAAACCTGAAAGGAAAAGTGAGCGCGCTACTTGCGATGGACGTCCAAACGGAGGAGAAAAGCGCCGTGCATATCGTGGGCGGAGTCAGCGGATCAGCCGATCTTGTGAATGCCGCACTCCCGCTTGAGTCCAAAGAAGCGCGTGTCTTCTGGCTCCATGCCGGGCTCGAGCCGCTGGCTGGTGTGGCGGTCGCCGATCGAGACGTAGCCTTCATCCCACAGCGGGTGGTACGGCAGGTCGTGTTGTTTCAGATATATGCCGACGTCACGGTCGGTCCAGTCGGCGATTGGATGAAATTTCCAGCGCTCGCCCGGTCGTTCGACAAAGTCGATGTGCGCGCGGCTGCGCGACTGGTCGCGACGCAGGCCGGAAAACCAGCCGTGTGCGTCGAGCTCGTCCAGCGCGCGTTCCATCGGCTCGACCTTGCGGATATGGTTGTAGCGATCCAGACCATCGACGCCCTGCTCCCACAGCCGGCCATAGCGCGCCTCCATCCAGTTCACGCCGATGCGCGGCCGATAGACTTTGAGATTCAGTCCCAGCCGTTCGGTCAGCTCATCGATAAACCGATACGTCTCGGCGAACAGATAGCCGGTATCGATCAGCACCACGGGAATATCCGGCTGCTGGCGCGTCAGCATGTGCAGTGACACCGCCGCCTGAGCGCCGAAGCTGGACGACAGCACGTGCGTGCCCGGCGTGTTCTTGAACGCCCAGGCCACGCGTTCCTCCGCCGTCAGCGTGGCCAGTTCGGCGTTGATCCGCGGCAGCGTCTGCGGATCACCAAGATCGAGCGTTGGCGTCCGTTCGCTCACGACACCACCTGGGAGGCGATCCGCCGCGACAGCAGCGGCGCGAGGACGGCGACACGCAGCAGGAAATCACCAAAGCCTTCGGCCTCGTTCTTCTCGGCCGCGTAGCGCGCGAACAGCGGATCGAGCTCGCCAAGAATCGCCGCTTCGTCGATGTTCTCGCGATAGACCTGATTCAAGCGCTCGCCGCGAAAATCCGCGCCCAGACGCAGGTCATAGCGACCCGGGCCGCGACCGACCAGCGCGATTTCGCCGAGATAAGGCCGCGAGCAGCCGTTCGGGCAGCCGGACAGGCGCAGCAGAATAGGCGCATCGGTCAAGCCGTGCCGATCGAGCAGGGCTTCGAGCTTCGGCAGCAGCTGCGGCACGTAGCGCTCGCTTTCGGCCATCGCCAACCCGCAGGTCGGCAGCGCCACGCAGGCGACCGTATGACGACGGATGCCGCTCTGCTGCAGATAGCCGTCCAGATGATGCTCGCGCACGATCGCATCTATCGTCGACCTGTCAGCGGCCGCGACGTTCGCCACAATCACGTTCTGGTTGCAGGTCATGCGGAAATCGCCGGTATGCACCCTGGCCAGTTCGCGCAGCCCGGTCAGCCAGCGCCGCTCTCCCACATCGGCCAGGCGACCGGATTCGATATGCAGGGTGAGATGCCACCGACCCTCGTGACCCTGCACCCAGCCGTAGCGATCCCCGTTGTGATCGAAGTGGTAAGGCTTCACCGGCGCCAGCGCAAAACCGAGCCGCGATTCCATCTCGGCCTTGAACGCGTCAAGCCCGCGATGATCCAAGGTGTACTTCAGCCGCGCATGCTTGCGCTCGCTGCGATTGCCCCAGTCGCGCTGCACCGTCACCACCGATTCGGCCACGGCGAGCAGCTGCGCCGGCGTGACAAAGCCAATCAGGCTGCCGAGCCTGGGATACGTGGAGTCGTCGTTGTGCGTGGCGCCCATACCGCCGCCGATAGCGACGTTGAAACCTTGCAGCGCGTTGTTCTCGATGATCGCGATCAGGCCGAGATCCTGCGCAAACACATCGACATCGTTGAGCGGCGGAATCGCCAGACCGATCTTGAATTTGCGCGGCAGATACGTGGGGCCGTAAAGCGGCTCGCTGTCCTTCACCGCCGGCTTCTCGACCTTGGGTTCGCTGACCAGCGCCTCGCCGTCGAGCCAGATCTCGTGATACGCGCTGGTCTTGGGCGCCAGTTCGTTCGACAGCATCGTGGCCAGCGCATACGCCTCGGCGTGCGCGGCCGATTCAATCGGATTGGCCGTACTCACCACGTTGCGCACCACGTCGCCGCAGGCGGCGATGGTGCCGGCCAGCGACGCGTGGATCGCCGCGATGGTCGGCTTGAGGTTGCGCTTGATGATGCCGTGCCACTGGAACGTCTGCCGCGTGGTGATACGCAGCGTGCCGTTGGCGTGCTCGCGCGCGATCTGGTCGAACACCAGCCACTGCGCCGGCGTCACCACGCCGCTGGGCAGGCGAGCGCGCAGCATGAAAGAGAACGCCGGCTCCAGCTTCTGCTTGCGCCGTTCGTCGCGCAGGTCGCGGTCGTCCTGCAGGTAGCTGCCGTGGAATTTCAGCAGCTTGTTGTCGTCGTCGCTGATCGCGCCCGTGATCGGATCGGCCAGGCCTTCGACGATGCCGCCGCGCAGAAAGTTGCTCGCCGCCTTGACCCGCTCGAAGTCGGACGGTGGCGCGGATGGTTTGGTATTCGCTGGATCTGAATTCGTCATATCAGTACACGTCGCGGGCGTAGCGCCCCTGCTGCATCAGGTTGGCGAGCCATGCCCTGGCGTCGTCGGGCGAGTGGCCGCCGTGGGTAACGGCAACATCGATCAGTGCCGCGTGCACGTCTTTCGCCATGTGGGTGGAATCACCGCAGACATAGAGATGGGCGCCATGTTCCAGCCACGCGTAAAGCTCGGCTCCACGCTCGCGCAGGCGCTGCTGCACGTAGATTTTTTCCGCGGTGTCACGTGAAAACGCCAGATCGAGTTTGTGCAGCAAACCTTTCTTCAGCGCCGCCTGCCATTCGGTCTGATAGAGAAAATCCTGCGCAAAATAGCGGTTGCCGAAGAACAGCCAGTTACGCCCGGCGGCTGCGGATTCTTCGCGCTCCTGCACAAAGGCGCGGAACGGCGCCACGCCGGTGCCGGGGCCGATCATGATGATGTCGCGCGAGCCGTCGGCCGGCAGGCGGAAGCGCTCATTCGACTCGATGAAGACCGGCACGCTGCCGTCTTCGTCCACCGCCGCAAGAAAGGTTGACGCGGCGCCCCAGTGACGAGAGCCGTGCGCTTCGTAGTCCACCACGGCCACGGTGAGATGCACCTCCTCGCCGACCTGGGCCTGGCTCGATGCAATGGAATACAGCCGCGGCGTCAGCGGCCGCAGCGCGGCGATCAGTTCACCCGCTGACCAGCTCGCCGGGTAGCGTCGCAGCAGATCGATCGGCTGATAGGTATTCAGCAGCTCGGCCAGCTCGGCGGAATGCGCCGGCTGCAGCAGGCGAGCCAGCTCATCGTGACCGCTGACCGCGGCCAGTGCCACGATAAACGCGCGGCTGAGCCGGGTGATCTCGCGCTCGCGCTGCAGCCAAAGCGCCAGCGGCAGGGTGCGGCCGTCATGGCTCACGTCGATGCCGCCGTCCAGCCCCAGCGTATCGAGCCACTGCGCCACCAGCGCCGGCGGGTTGTGCGCCCACACGCCGAGCGAATCGCCGGGTTGATAGGTGAGTCCCGAGCCCTCCAGCGACAGCTCGATATGGCGCAGGTCGCGCTCGGCGTCGCGCGACACGATGCACTGATTCGCCAGCACGGTGGCGTTGAAAGGCTGCTCGCGCGAGTGCAGCGGCTCCGCTGTCGCGTCGTCCTGCGCGCGATCGCGCTGCACGGCGTGCAGCGTGGTGACGCTGCCGCCAGGCGCCTTCAGCAGCTCGCGCGTCTGCTCCAGCACTTTCTCCAGCCACGGCGTCGCCACGCTGTCGATATCCACATCCGCCGCGCCCAGCGGCGCAAAGCGCGTCGCGCCCAGCTCGGCCAGCCGCGCATCGAGCTGGTTGCCGATGGCGCAGAATTCGGCATAGCTCGAATCGCCAAGCCCCAGCACCGAAAACTGCAGGGAGGGCAGCCTAGGTGCGCGCTTGCCCAGGATGAACTCGACCAGGCCGCGCGAATCGTCCGGCGGCTCACCCTCGCCTTGGGTGCTGATGACGATCGCCAGATAACGCTCTTTCGCCAGCTCGCGCTGCGGATACGCATCGGCACGAAGCAGGCGCACCGGCACACCGTTCGCTTCGCTGCGTTTGGCCAGCTGCTCGGCCAGGCGCTTGGCGTTGCCGGTCTCGCTGCCGTAGACAACGGTCAGCATCGCTGCCGCCTGCTTCGCGGGGCTCGCAGCGGTTGTCGTACTGCCTTGCTCGGCTTGCGCTGCCAGCGATGCGCTCCAGGCGGCCACCCAGTAAAGCTCGGCCGGCGTCAGCCCTTCGGCCAATCGCTTGAGCTGGTCGAGCTTATCGGCATTGAGCGTGCTTTCCGGCAAACCCGGCGCAACGGCGGCCTTTACGGTCATGACCTTTGGACGTCCATACGACTAGACGTCCGAACATAGAGATTTCGTTGTTCAGCGTAAAAGGATCATTCGGTATAACCTTATGCCCTTGGCTTATTTCACGGGCCAGTCATTCGGCAAAGGTGGATCAATGTCCCGCAAAGCCAATGGAACCGACGGTTTTCCGCATCCACAGCACCACGCCCTGTCGCGATAACGAAAGGTCGCAGATGCCGGCACAAGGATAGATAGAATGTATTCAGTTAAGTAGGGGATGTGGCCATGCGCGTACTCAAGGGACTGGGCTGGTTTGTTGCTTTTGCGCTGATGCTGCTGGTGCTGGCTTTTGCATGGGGTCGCCTGCGTGGCCGGAGCGAACGGCAGGCCAGGGCGCTGGCGCTGTTCGCGCAGGATATGAAACCGACCAAAGGGCGCAATGCGTTTCCCGCGCTATGGCTGAACGACTACGACGTGCCGTCGGATCAGGTCGATGCGGTGTATCAGCAGGATCGCCCGCACGAAGAGAAGCTGATGGCTGAGTACCTTGCCAGGCCAGGTGTCCTAATCGATCCGACAGCTGGCCTCGAAGCCAAGTATCCGAAACTGCCGCAAATGACCGCTGACGAAAAACAGATTATTTGCCGCACTCGCGAGGAAGACTGCCTGACAAAGGTCCGCGCGCACCGCGAAGAAATATCCGCACTGCTCGTGAGACAGTCGACTCGACTCAAGCACGATATTGCCTTTGCCGAGACTGACTACGAGTGGAACGATCTCCCGCAGACTGTCTTCGCGATTCCCCCTTATGGAAGCTCGCAGAATCTATGGTTGACTTCGGTTGCATTGGATTTTGTGGAGGGACGCACGACTCAGGGGCTGAGCGGCGTATGCATGAATGCACTGACCATGCGACGTCTGCATGGGCGCAACAACACGCTGGTAGGAACCATGATCGCCGCGGCCCGACTGGAGGGGGCGGCTAGCTTGTTCGCTCGCATGATGAGTGAGCTGCCGCCTGATCAGGCACTACCAGAAAGCTGCGATCGGGCTTTCGTGCCGCTGGAAGTGACGGATGTCGATCTCAGCGGCAGCATGCAATGGGAATTTCGTGCAGCTACTGGCATTTACCAAAATCACGCCCCAACAAAAAAAGATACAACCGATTGGCTTGGTGAATTGACGTTTTCAACAATGGCTACCGAGCGCCAACAAGCTGAGCAATTTGCGTGGATAAGCAGTAATGAGGTGAATAAAAAAATTCTCAGCGACAGCCCATTTGTTGTCCAAGATTTCCCACGGCAAGCCGATATATTCGATTGGGTATCCAACGCTTCCGGAAATGTTCTTATACTAATTCCGCAACCCGCGTACGCCGATTATCTAAACCGCCAGGAAGACGTAGCGGCCACGCTTCGCCTCGTAGCAACCATTCTCTGGTTGCGGCAAACGCACGCCAACGGAGAAACGTTAACCGTTCGGCTGCAGCACCGACCGGCGTGGATGCATATGGCCGAAGACCGTGATCTGCATTTAACCCAAGACGGCCGCAGCCTTCACATGGGCTATCACGGACCCGGTAAGACCGGCGTTACAGAATGGCCTCTTGGAAACATCCAAGCCTGATCCTTCGTTTGGCCGAGCCGATAGCGAGCATCGGCACAACGCTATGAACCTCAGTCGTAACTGGTGTAGGCATCGAAACACGCGGCGACGTTCTTGACGAGGAGGCGGCCGCGCGGGGTGAGGGCGATGCGGTCGGTGCTCAGCGTGACCAAGCCGTCCTGCGCGTAGCGCGTCAGGCGGCACAATTCGTCGGCGAAGTAGTTGTCGAAGTCGATGTCGTAGGTTCGGCCGATGTCCTCACGATCCAGCTCGCCGTGGCACATCAGGCGTCCGATCACGTCCCGGCGCAGCACATCGTCCGAGGTGAGAATAACGCCGCGATTGACGGCCAGGTCGCCCGCTTCGATGGCGCTGTAATAGTCGATGAGCTGGCGATGGTTCTGGCTGTATGTTCCGTCGATGCGGCTGATGGCGCTGACGCCAACGCCGAGAATGTCGCAGTTGGCGCAGGTCGAGTAGCCCTGAAAGTTGCGTTGCAGCGTGCCGGCGAGCTTGGCGACGACCAGGTCGTCATCCCCGCGCGCGAAATGATCCATGCCGATATAGAAATACCCGGCGGCGGACAGTTTCTCCAGGGCCACGCCGAATAGTTGCAAACGCTGTGCGGCGTCGGGCAGATCTTCGGCGCGAATCTGTTTTTGCGCCTTGAACAGCGCCGGCAGATGGGCGTAGCCATAGACGGCAATCCGAGTCGGCTGAAGTCCCACGACTTTTTCCAGCGTCGCAGAAAAGCTTTCCGGCGTCTGATGCGGCAGTCCGTAGATAAGATCCACGTTGATCGAGCGGAATTGGGCCCGCTGCGCGGCCTGGATGACACCGCGCGATTTTTCGATGGGGTGGACGCGGTTGATGGCGCTCTGAACGGCCGGATCGAAGTCCTGAATCCCGATCGAGATTCGATTGAATCCCAGTCGGGCCAGTCCCTGCACATAGTCGGCGTCGCAAAACCGCGGATCGATCTCTATGCCGAATTCTCTCGAATCCGGCGCGGCGAAAGTGAAGTTGTCCTCCAGCGCATGCATCAGCCGCTCGAGCCGGGCAAGATCGAGAAAATTGGGCGTGCCTCCGCCCAGGTGCAACTGTATCAATGGGCGATCCCGGTCGAAACAGGGCGCGAGCCGTTCGATTTCCCACAGCAGGGCGCGCAGATAGCGATCGGCCACGGCGGGGTTTCGACCGATCACATGCATGCAGCCGCAGTAGAAGCAGGGGCTGAAGCAGAACGGCACGTGCACGTACAGCGACAGCGGTCGCGGAATGGGATTTTCGTTGGAGGCGCTTATCGCCTCGATGAGCGCGGCGTTGCCGAAATCCTCGCGAAAATGGGGCGCCGTCGGATAGCTCGTGTACCGCGGGGTGGCGGTGTCGTAAAGAGACAACAACGAGGCATCGAACGTCGGTTCTAGAATAGGCGTGTTCATCGCTAAAGTCTCGTCGGCGCACTTCGAATAGGTATTGATCTACATCAAGAGACGGCGCGCTTGATCCGCTGAACTCGTCGGTCGAATACGGGAACAGGAGCTTGGTGAACCGAGCGTCCGAGTTTCATTTTGTCGACACGCCATCGATGAATGGCCGGATCAATGGCGCATGAACAACGGAATGTCGGCATGCTCGATCGCGTGTCGCGTCACGCCGCCCAGAATGCGTTCGCGCAATGGTGAATGGCTGTAGGCGCCGAGGACCAGCAAGTCGCTTCTTACACGACGTGCGGAGCTGAGCAATGATTCTCCCGATGCGTCTCCGGCCACTTCGACGGGAATCACGGTGACACCATCCTGAGCCAGATACTGGTACGGATCGAAGTGCGGGAAATTGTCCCGTTCGTCGGTCGAGCTCAGCGTGCCGTCCAGCAGGTAGACCTGGTGCGCCTGTGCCAGCAGCGGCCGCGCTGCGTGGATGGCACGCGTCGCCGACAGGCTGTTGTTCCACCCGATGGCGATACGTTCGAACCGGGCCGAGTCGTGATAGTTCGGTGGCAGCAAGAGGCAGGGAAGGCGACAGGTGATCAGCAGGTTGCTCAGTATGCTGCGCACCTTTTCGACGTTGCTCATATCGCTTTCCAGCACTACGAGGTCGTGCCATGAGCCCAGCCAGTGCAGTCTTCGGGCAATCTGCGTGCGCAGGGTCGTCCAATGTGTATCGATGGCGTTGTGTCTGCGGGCGAAGGCGGCAAATTCGCGGCCGTTCGGCGAGTCGATAGTATTGCCGATGCCACCGAGCGGTTGCGCAAAGGGCGACATGCTCGTATCGCCCATCACCGTCGTGACGATCTCCGGATCGAAGTAGGCGCCGGTCAGCGACGTGCCAAAGCGCGCGGCGAGACGAGCGGCCACCATGGCGGACGAACCCCATGCGGCGCCTGCCGTTATCAGGGCGAGAATATCGCCGACCGTGCGCGCAGGCATGTCACGGGCGGGCAAAACAACGTTTGCAAGAGGGTTCTGCGCAGAAAGATTCATCGGTGTTCTCCTGGAGAGATCGTCAGCGCGCAAGTCCTTCTGGCTGTGGCCGACGCGTCGATAAGACAGCATCGGCGCCATGGACGTCGCGCTTATGTTTTACGCGCGCTGGTGCCGGCGACCTTTGATCGAGATCAATAACGAAGCACGCATCCTTCGCTGATCGGATATCGCCTAACGCACGGCAAATTGATCTCGCTCAACATGGGCGGTGCGCCCACTTCCTATATTGCGTTGCATGCCTGCGACATCGGCAACGGCTTTCAAAAAAAGGAACGCAAGCAATGAAGACGCAATGGAGACAGCTGGCGCTGGGCGTATTAGCCTGCGCGATAGCGGTGAACAGTTCGGCACAGGATGCCGATACCCCATGGGTACTGCGGTTCGGTGCGCACATCGTCGATCCGACCTCGAACAACGGCTATCTGGCCGGGGCCAAGACCAGCATCAGCAGCAGCACGCGGCCCACCTTCAGCATCGAATACATGCTTACGCCGCAGTGGGGCTTTGAAGCGCTCGCTGCGCTGCCGTTTCAGCACACGCTGCGTCTGAATGGACAGCGTGCGGCGACGGTCAAGCAGCTGCCGCCGGTGCTGGGCGTCAATTACCACTTTCTGGCGGGCTCGGCGGTATCGCCGTTCGTCGGGCTCGGCGTCAACTACACGCATTTCTACGACGCGAACGGCGTGGGCCCGCTGTTCGGCGCGCACGTGGTGGCGAAGGATAGCTGGGGCGCCGCGGCACACGGCGGTGTCGACTTTCGCCTGAGCGAACGCTGGATACTTACCGCCGACGTTCGCTGGATGGACATCCGGAGTAAGGTGCGAGTCAACGGTGCGCACGTAGGCACGGCGAAGATCGATCCACTCGCTTACGGACTCAGCGTCGGCTGGCGTTTCTAGGAGGCACGATGGCGTCGCCCTTCTTTCCGCGCAAACCGGCTTCCAGGCCATGGGCGTCGCGCCTGACGCTCGAGCTGATCGTCATCGTCATCGTCAAGATCGCGGCGCTGTCCCTGCTCTGGTGGGTCGCCTTTGCGCCTTACCCGAAACCCGCTCGCGGTCATGACGCCATCGAGCGACTGCTGGCACCTACGGCCACCCCTTCGATTCACGAGAGCACACCATGATTGTCGATACCGAGGTTGTCACCCTGTCGCGCATGCAATTTGCGATGACCGCGCTCTATCACTTCTTGTTTGTGCCGCTGACGCTGGGGCTGGTCTGGATGCTGGCCGTGATGGAGAGCATCCACGTCATGACCGGCCGGACGATATGGCGCCGCATGACCCAGTTCTGGGGCGTGCTGTTTGGCATCAACTTCGCCATGGGCGTGGCCACCGGCGTCACCATGGAATTCCAGTTCGGCACGAACTGGGCGTACTACGCACAGTATGTCGGCGACGTTTTCGGCACACCGCTGGCGATCGAGGGACTGATGGCGTTCTTCCTCGAGGGAACGCTGGTCGGGCTGTTCTATTTCGGTTGGGATCGCCTCTCGCCACTGAAGCACATGTTCGTGACGTGGTTCCTGGCGCTGGCCACCAGCCTGTCGGCGCTATGGATCTTGATCGCCAACGGATGGATGCAGCATCCGGTAGGGGCGAAGTTCAACGCCCAGACCATGCGCATGGAAGTCACGTCTTTCAGCGACGTGTTTTTCAATCCTGTCGCCCAGGCCAAGTTCGTCCATACCGTGAGCGCGGGTTATGTGCTCGGCGCGATGTTCGTGCTGTCGATCAGCGCGTGGTATCTGCTGCGCGGTCGCAACGTGGATATCGCCAAGCGCTCGATGACGGTGGCGGCGAGCTTCGGTCTCGCGGCGGCGCTGTCGGTGGTGGTGCTGGGCGATACGTCAGGCTATACGGTGTCGCAGAACCAGAAGATGAAGCTCGCCGCGATCGAGGCGATGTGGCATACCGAGCCGGCGCCGGCGCCGTTCACGCTGTTCGGCATGCCCGACGTGCAGCAACGCACGACCCATATGGCCATCCAGATCCCGTGGGCGATGGGTCTGATCGGTACGCACTCCACCGACGAGACGATGCCCGGCATCGCCGAGCTGGTGGATACGGCCAAGGGGCGCATCGGCGAGGGCGTGAAGGCCTATGACGCGATGCTGGTGCTGCGGCAGGACAAGTCCAACGTGCAGGCGCAGGCCACGCTGGCCGCGCACGATCAGGATATGGGCTATGCGTTGCTGCTCAAGCGCTATGTCGACGATCCGCGCAAGGCCACGCCGGCGGATATCCAGAAGGCCGCCGATAGCACGATCCCGAATGTGCCGGTGCTGTTCTGGTCGTTTCGCCTGATGGTGGCCTGCGGCATGTATTTCATCGCGCTGTTCGCCTTCGCCTTCTGGAAAGCCAGCAAGCGCGAGCTGACCAGGCACCGCTGGTTTCTGAAGGTGGCGCTGTGGAGTCTGCCGCTGCCGTGGCTCGCCATCGAGCTGGGCTGGATCGTGGCCGAGTACGGCCGCCAGCCGTGGGCGATCGAGGGGGTGCTGCCGACGGCGCTGGGCGTGTCGTCGCTGAGTGCTCACCAGGTCTGGGGATCGCTGATCGGCTTCATCGTTTTCTACAGCGCGCTGGCCATCGTCGACGTCGTACTGATGCTGAAGTTCATCCGCAAAGGCCCCGACGGGCTCGAACTTTGGCCGGCGAGCATCGAGCCGGCACTGATCGAACCGACCCCGAAACCGTTCACCCCTGTTCCGCTGAAGTCCTGAGGACGATCACATGTTCACTTACGAGGTTCTGCGGATTATCTGGTGGCTGCTGCTCGGTGTGCTGCTCGCCGGCTTTGCCATCATGGACGGCTTCGATTTCGGGCTGGCTGCGCTGCTGCCTGTGCTGGGCCGCAATGACGAGGAACGCCGCGTGCTGCTGGAAACCATCGAGCCGACGTGGGAGGGGAACCAGGTCTGGTTCATTCTCGGCGGCGGCGCGGTGTTTGCCGCGTGGCCGCTGCTGTATGCGGTGTCCTTTTCCGGCATGTACGAGGCGATTCTGCTGGTGCTGCTGGCGTTTATCGTGCGGCCGGTCGGCTTCAATTTCCGCAACAAGATGCCCGGCCGGGTGTGGCGGAATATCTGGGACGGTGGTCTGACGGTGTCCGGGCTGGTGGTGATGCTGATCTGCGGCGTGGCGTTCGGCAATCTGTTTCTCGGCCTGCCGTTCCGCTTCGACGACGACCTGCGCATGAGCTGGGAGGGTGGCTTCTTCAACCTGCTGCAGCCGTTTGCGATCCTGTGCGGGCTGGTCAGCATCGTACTGCTGCTGATGCACGGCGCGAGCTGGGCGTCGTTGAAGAGCGATCTGCAGATCGCACGGCGCGCTTCGCGAATCGCGCAAGCGTGTTCGGTCGCTTTTATCGCGCTGTATGGTTTGGCGGGGGTGTACCTGTTGCATGGCGTAACGGCTTACCGTCTGGTCGGCGCGATATCGTCCGGCGGCGTATCCAACCCCCTGCTCAAGGATGTCGCCCGCGGCGGCAACTGGCTGGCGAGCTATGCCGAGCACCCGGCATTCTGGCTCGCTCCGGCGCTAGCTCTGCTCGGCGCTCTGATCGTGGTGGCATTGAATCGTCACTCCCCGCGCATCACGTTTTTTTTCAGTGGCCTTACGGTGGGCGCCACGATCTTTTCGGCGGGCTTCGCGCTGTTTCCCTTCCTGATGCCGTCCAGTCTGGATCCACGATCGAGCCTGACCGTCTGGGATGCCTCGTCCAGCCGAGGCACGTTAGGGCTGATGCTGGGCGCGACCGCGGTTTTCATGCCGATCATCCTGCTCTACACCGGCTGGGTTTACCGCGTGCTGCGCGGGCGCGTCACGCTGGAACACATTCGCCGCACTCACACCGGTTATTAGGAGATAGATCTCATGTGGTATTTCGCCTGGATTCTCGGCCTCGGCCTGGCCTGCGCATTCGCCGTACTCAACGGCATCTGGTACGAAGTGCATGCAAGCGACGAAGCCGCTCGCTTGCCGACGGATACCGAGTTGCCGGATGAGCTGAGTTGAGTGGGGCGTGGTGGCCTCGCGGTCGCAAGCAAGCGGTCGAGAGGTCGCCACGGATTACGCGTTAAAGCGGCTACCTACGATCGGCAGATCGATGCGCCTCGACGCATCGATCCAGAGGGCCGCGGCGATTATCGATCGATCGGCCGGATGGTGATGTCTGGCATAGTCTCGAACAAGGACGTGGAAGGCTTCGCCGGTTTCCCGCACATAGCACGACAAGTTTGTTCGGCGTCTTCCGTCCTGCCTACCCGCGGGAACGAATGTGGGGTGGGTCAGTTAGCGACAGACCATCACGGGCAGTGGCGTGTTGAGAATCACCTTCTGCGTTTCGCTGCCCAGCAGCAGCCGATCAAGCCCGCGTTTGCCGTGCGAGCCCATCACGATGAGGTCGCAGTGTTCGGCCTCGGCGGTGGCCAAAATGGCGGTGTGGGTTCGTTTTTCGAGCCGGTAGCTGGATGCGCACGGTACGCCGGCTTCTTCCGCGAGTTTGACAATATCCGACAGGCTGCGCGTCGCATAGGCGATGGTCTGACTGCTGTAAAACTACTGATCGACATAGATGTCCGTGACGAAAATGGCATCTTCGTACGGCGCGGCGACATGAAAGGCATACACGCCGATACCGAGTCGCTTGGCCAGATCGATTGCCACTTTTGCGGCGCGAAGAGAGACCTCTGAACCATCGGTGGCGATAAGGATTCGGGAAAACATCGGTGTACTCCTTCGGGAAAATCGGTAGACGATCGGGGTGGTTCAATCTCGCGGCGCGTTATCGGCAGTCGTCCGTTTGAATCGAGGTCGGCGCACGCATTCAGTGCTGTAAAAAGATCGGCGGCGTGGAGTGGGCCAAGACATGTCGCGTGGCCCCGCCGTCAATGGGCTCGCGCATGCGCGAGTGGCTGTAGGCACCCATCAACAGCAGGCTTGCGTTGTTGTCCTGTGCTTCCCGAATCAACGCCTGACCGGCGGCGAGATGGTCACCGACCCCCACCGCCCGGCTCCATGGCTCACAGTCGGTGACCAGGGCCAGCACGTCCGTCCATGCCGGAACGCAGGAACGGCAGGGCGATTCCGCAGGGAGCCGATGCCGAGGCGGTAGCGGAAAGCTCATGGCATCATGCTCCGACGAGGTCGATCGAGTGAATCACCTGCGTGCCGTCGTCGGGGTCGGTGCACCGCGAAAAGCCGAGCCGATGCGTAAAGTGGTGCATGGCGTCGTTCGACGCGGCATCGAGAGAAATCATCCTGCGATATCCATGGCGCAGCGCCATGCCCATCGCCCGACGCATCAAAATCGTGCCCAGGCCGCGGCGCTGCCAGTCGTCGGCAATGCTGATCGCGCATTCGCACGTGTCAGGATCGGAGGTGGCACCGTAGCGACTGATACCGATTTCGCGCAGCGTGCCGTCGTCATGCACCAACGCGACAAACGCGGCCGATCGATCGCCGTCGACGGTCATCATCTGATCGACAAGTGCCGGGCTAGGTTCGCGAAACTCGCTGAGAAAGCGCGCCCTGCGCGACTCGGGCGAGAGCCGACGGATGAATTCGATCTCGCGCGCGCGATCTTCCTGGCGCAATTGACGAATAAGCACATAGCTTCCGTCGTGCAGCCGTTCGACCCAGTGATCGTCGGGTACGACGGGAAACTCGTGCGGCGCGGCGGTCTGTTCGCGTATCGTGGAAGGCGACATGGGCATACTCCGGTTCATCGAGTCGAAACCAGAGCGCTCTCTGGTCTTTCCCGGATTACCGTTCTACCCGCTCTACCGATCGCTTCATTGACCCAGATCAATCAAAAAAGCGATATCGCCTATCGCCGTGTCGGTTCTTTTTTGCCGCTGTCCTGGGTGCCGCACATGGCCGCGAGCAAGTCGGGCTTGAGGATGGAAACGGTCTTGCGACTCACCGCCAGCACGCCGGCAGCCTCCATCCGGGTAAACAGTCGGCTCACCGTTTCGACCACCAGGCCGAGATAATTGGCGATGTCGTAGCGCGACATCGTCAGCGTCAATGTCACGGTGTCGCGCGACAGGCGGCCATAGCGTTCCGAGAGGCTGCGCAGAAAAATGGCCAGGCGTTCCTGCGCCTGCTGGCGCCCCATCATCACCAGATGGCGCTGTTCGGCGACCACCTCCCGGCTGACCACGCGCATCAGCTGGCGCTGCAGCGATGGCACCTCGGTCATCACCTGCTGCAGCTGTGTGTACGGCAGCTCGCAGACGCTGGTGCGCTCCAAGGCTTCGGCGGCACAAAGATGATGATCGTTCGCCAGGGCGTCGACCCCGATCAATTCGCCGGGCAAATGAAAGCCCAGTATCTGGGCGTCGCCCTCGTCGCTTTCCACCACGGTCTTGAGCGAGCCCGATCGCACGACGTACAGCGAGTGAAACGCATCGCCCTGGCGATACAGATGGTCGCCACGTTCGAGCACCCGCTTATCGCGCACCGCCGTGTCCAGGCGTTCCAGATCGGCCTGATTGATTCCCGCCGGCAGGCAAAGTTCACTGAGCGCGCAGTGGCCGCAGCTGCGCTTGAGCTGATGCAGATCGATCGGATCAAAAGGCAGGGCACTGCGTTTCATGGCCCGTTCTGCGGCATGTGTGTGATCCAAGGATCGGAAAAGCAGATCCACCATAGCACCGACACCTTCCGCTGTAAGGTTGTGACGATCGGAGGGGTGGAATCGCGCGCCAGGGACAGACGCGAGTGTTCAACCGGCTCGAATCGGCAGGCCGAGGCTAACCGACTGCCGCGACTCCCGTGTTGATCAGGATCAAATAGCGCATGGGAAATGCGGCGTCTATCCAGAAAGAATGGCGCGCTGCCTGTCGCCTAGGATCGCGTCTGAGCAGCCATTCTTTTCCGCTCGGCCCGACAAGCTCTCAGAGCCTATCTCGAACCGCAACGCCTAGAAATAAAGAAAGTCCGAGCTAATTCGCCGGACACAGGGGGCGAAGACGATGCGGTCGCACCCATCGGAGACTGTTTTGAGCGCTCATAAATCGTAAGCGCCGCACAACAAAAAGATCTGCCTGTCGTGCAGCGGTTTAGGTGACTGCGACACCTTTAAAGGTTCCCGACAAGCGCCCTGCGAGGTTGCGCCGTTGTGCAGCTCAATTGCACCAATCCTACGCATTGCCCATCATGGTGCAATGAACAAGGCGGCGTGGCAGACATGGGCGGAGCAGATGAGGACCGGGCTGGTGTTGGTCGATGCGGAGCTGCGCCTGCTGTGGATCAATCGCGCGCTGGCGGAGTGGATCGAATTAGGCCCGCGCAGTGCGGTCGGCCAGCCGTTGGCGCTACTGCTGCGTGAGCCGGAATCGTTGGCGCTGGCGGCGCGGGTGCTGGTACAGCAGCGTCCGCTGCAGCTGCGTGGGCTGACGCTGTTCACCGCGGTGGGGCGCGAAACGCTGGTCGATATCGCGATCCAGCCGTTCGAGGCGGGTTTGCTGCTCGAGGTGCACGCATTGGCCGAACCGGCCGCCAGCGGTTCGCCGCTGTCCGCGACGCTGCGCGGTTTTGCACACGAGGTGAAGAATCCGCTGGCCGGTTTGCGCGGTGCGGCCCAGCTGCTGCAGCGTCGGGTCGGCACGGACGATCTGCAGTCGCTGGCCGGCCTGATCATCGACGAGGCCGATCGGCTGGCGGCGCTGGCCAATCGGCTGTTGCATCACGACGGCGCGCCGCAGTTTGGTGCGGTGAACATCCATCACCTGCTCGAGCGACTTGCCGATCTGCTGCGAGCCCAGCCGCAGCCGCTGCAGTTGAAGTACGACTACGACCCGAGCGTGCCGGATCTGCTCGGCGACGCCGATCGCCTGCAGCAGATCCTGCTCAACCTCGCGCGCAACGCGCAGGAGGCCGGCGCCAAAACGCTGACGCTGCGCACGCGCGTCGATCACGGCCTGCGCTGGGGCGACCGGGTGCTGCGCATGGCGCTGCGCATCGATGTGATCGACGACGGCCCCGGCGTGCCGGCGTCGCTGCGCGATACGTTGTTTCAACCGCTAGTATCCGGCCGGGCAGACGGCAGCGGCCTGGGCCTGGCCCTGTCCCGAGAAATCGCGCGCGAACACGGCGGCGAACTGCGCTATGTCAGCCGGCCGGGCGAAACCGTGTTCTCTTTGTATCTCCCGCTGGAACGCATACATGACTGATGAAATCTGGATTGCCGACGACGATCGCGGCGTGCGCTTCGTGCTGGCCGAAGCCCTGCGCGACGCCGGTCTGGCAGTGCGCGAATTTGGCGACGTCGGCGCCGTACGCGAAGCCTTGCGGGAGTCGCGTCCCGCGCTGCTGGTGACCGATGTGCGCATGCCGGGGGAAGACGGCCTGCAGCTGCTCGAAAATATGCAAAAGCAGGGTTTGGCACCGGTGATCGTGATGAGCGCTTACACCGACGTGGCAACGACAGCGGCGGCGTATCGCGCCGGCGCCGTAGATTATCTGGCAAAGCCCTTCGACCTCGATCAGGCGGTCGCCGCCGTGCAGCGCGCGCTGGAAAGCGTGCAGTCTCCCGCCGCGCCGCCGCAGATAACCAGCGTCGCCAATCACGCACTGATTGGCGAGAGCGCGCCCATGCGCGAGGTATTCCGGCTGATCGGCCGCATCGCGGCCAGCGATCTCAATGTGCTGGTCACCGGCGAAACCGGCACCGGCAAGGAGCTGGTCGCGCGCGCGCTGCATGAGGAAAGCGCGCGGCGCGGCAAACCGTTCGTGGCCTTGAACACCGCGGCGATTCCCAGCGAGCTGCTGGAAAGCGAGCTGTTCGGGCACGAGGCCGGCGCGTTTACCGGCGCGGTGCGGCGGGTATCGGGTCGGTTCGAACAGGCCGAGGGTGGCACGCTGTTTCTCGACGAGATTGGCGACATGCCGCTGGTGCTGCAGACGCGGCTGCTGCGCGTGCTGGCCGGCGGCGAATTCTATCGCGTCGGCGGGCGCGAGCTGATTCGCGGAAACGTGCGCATCGTCGCGGCCACGCATCAGGATCTGGCTACGCGCGTGGCCGTCGGGCAGTTTCGCGCCGACCTGATGCACCGACTCGACGTGGTGCGCATCGAGTTGCCGCCGCTGCGCACGCGCCGCGCGGACATCCCGATTCTGGCCCAGCATTTTCTGGCCAGCGCCGCACAAGAATTGAAACTTGCGCCCAAGCGCTTTTCGAAAGCGGCGCTGAAGGCGATCGCGCAGCGTGACTTTCCGGGCAACGTGCGTGAGCTGGAAAATCTCTGCCGCCGCATGGCGGTGATGGCGCGTGGCGCGGAAATTCTTCCGGCGGATCTGGGCGAGGTCAGCGGACAGCCGGCCGCCGGTGAGTGGACGGACGCGCTGCGAGAATGGGCATCTTCAGCGCTGGCCAACGACGAGAAGGACATCCATGCGCGCGCGCGCGATGCGCTGGATCAGACGTTGCTGCAGGCGGCGATGCAAAGCAGCGCGGGGCATCGGCAGAATGCCGCGCTGGCGCTCGGGATGGGGAGGAATACATTGACGCGGAAGTTGGGGGCGTCGAGGACGCGGCGGAGTTGATGGCTGTTGCCCCCTCTCCCCGCGGGGAGAGGGTTGGGGAGAGGGAGCTCTCGATATTTTTGTGAGCGTAGGGCTCTGCGAATATCCTGATTCTTAGAGCTTTCGCCCTCCTGCGGAGGGCGAGGTACTTCTCTTTTGCTTGTCCACACGTACGCGGTAGCGTGCGTGAACAGCGAAGCTGGCCCGAAGGGCGATGGGCGTAAGCCCGGAGTAAAAGAAAAGTACCCAAGAGAAAACGACATCCCACTTGGCGCTTGCCGGGCTTTGCCCGCCAAGTCCGTGAGCTGAGGCCGGGCTTTTCGACGGCGCATCCATGCACCGGCGAAAAGTGATCGGCGTCCTGCCGATCACCCTGCGGGCCTGTCGGCCTCAGCTCACCGCCGCACAGGGGTTGGAAATAGCGTCGCTGCGATCAACGTGCCGGGCAGGGCACGTTGCTGTACGCCATTTTCTCTAACCCAAAACGATATGTAACGTGTGAGTTTGGCCATCGTCAGCCAGCACCACGGATTGGTCGGCCGGCAGCGTTTGGCCGTCTAAATGGATTTGCTTGACGCCGTGGCTGACCTTGTCGGGGTTCTGCACCGTAATCTCGTAATGGGTGATGGCGCCGGATTTGCCGCGGTGCTGGTAGGCGATCTCGAAGCCGGGCCAGTGCTTGGGGATGCTGGGGTCGATCTGCAGGCGGTCGCCGTGTTTGTGGAAGCCGAGCACGGCTTCGATGCCGCCGCGGTAAAGCCAGGCGGCGGAGCCGGTGTACCAGGTCCAGCCGCCGCGGCCGACGTGTGGATCGACGGAGTAGACGTCGGCGCAGGCGGCGTAGGGTTCGACTTTGTAGCGGGCGATGGCGTCGGCGTTTTCGCTGTGGCGGATCGGGTTGAGCAGATCGAACTGCGCAGTGGCGCGATCGCCGTCGCCGAGGCCGGCCCAGGCGAAGATCGACCAGGTGGCGCCGTGCGTGTATTGGCCGCCGTTCTCGCGCACGCCCGGCGGATAGCCCTTGATGTAGCCGGGGTTTTCCTTGCCGTGATCGAACGGCGGGGTGAACAGCTTGGCGATCTTGTTCGGGTGATCGACCAGCAGCTTGTCGACCGAGGCCATCGCCTGCTCGGCGTGCGCGCGGTTCGGTGCGCCGGCGATGACGCTCCACGACTGCGCGATGGTATCGATCTGGCACTCGTCGCTGTCGCGCGAGCCCAGAGGCGCACCGTTGTCGTAGTAGCCGCGGCGGTACCACTCGCCGTCCCAGGCGTCTTCCAGCGCGCCGCGCATCTTGTCGGCGTAATCGCGCCAGCGTTTGGCCCGCTCGGTTTCACCGCGCAGTTCGGCGCGTGGTGCAAACAGGCCGATCGCCGCAATCGCCAGCCACGCCAGCCAGCTGCTTTCGCCGCGGCCGGCTTCGCCCACCGCGTTCATGCCGTCGTTCCAGTCGCCGGTGCCCATCAGCGGCAGGCCGTGCGCGCCCTGGGTCAGGCTGGAGTCGATGCCGCGCGCGCAGTGTTCGTACACCGAGACTTTTTCATCCGACGGCGACGGCAGGAAAAACGCGTCGCTGGCGCCGTCGGGAATGGCATCGCCCTTGAGGAAGGGCAGCAGCTCGTCCAGCACGGCCTCGTCGCCGGTGACGTCGACGTAGTGCGTGGCGACGTAGGACAGCCACAGACGGTCATCGCGTATCTTGGTGCGAATGCCCTGACCACCGGGCGGCAGCCACCAGTGCTGCACGTCGCCTTCGGCAAACTGGCGGCCAGCGGCGCGCAGCAGATGCTCGCGCGCCAGGTCGGGGCGGCTCACGCACAGCGCCATCACGTCCTGCAGCTGGTCACGGAAACCGTAGGCACCGCTGGCCTGGTAGTAGGCCGTGCGCGCCCACACGCGGCTGACCAGCACCTGATACGGCAGCCAGTGGTTGAGCATCACGTCCATCGCGCGATCGGGGGTTTTTACCTGCACCGTGTCGAGCAGGCCGTTCCATTGCGCGCCGACGTCGGCCAGCACGCTGTCGATGTCGACGCCGCGATAGCGCTTCACCAGCGCCTGCGCATCCGCTTCGGAGGCGGCATCGCCCAGCGCGAAGACGATATCGATTTGCGTATCGGCCGGCAGTTCGACGGTGGTTTGCAAGGCGCCGCAGGGATCGAGTCCGGCGCCCACGCGGCCCGACAGCGGCGCGCTGCTGCTCAGCGCGGCCGGGTTGTCGACGGCACCGAGTTCGCCGAGAAACTCGGTGCGGTCGCCGCTGAAAGACTGCTGCTGGCCGCCGAGATCGATAAACGCCACGCGGTCGCCGAAATCGCTGCGCCAGGCGTTGCGCGCAAACAAGGCGCCGGTCGCGTCGTCGCGCGCGGTGACCACGAACGGCGCGGGCGTGGTGCCGTTCGAACCCAGCGCCCATTCGACATAGCCGGTGACGGAAAGGCGGCGCGTGCGGCCGGAGTGGTTGCTCAGGCGCAGCCGCGACAGCTTGATCGAATCGACGGTCGGCACGCACTGGGTCAACTCGGTTCCGATACCGTGCGCGTCGTTGACGAAGCGCGTCCAGCCCTTGCCGTGCGTCACGGAATAGTTCGCGTCGACCACGCGCACGGGCAGGGCGGTGGCGCTCCACACGTCGCGGCTTTCTTCGTCGCGCAGATACAGAACGTCGTGCGGGCTGTCGCTGACTGGATCGTTCGGCCACGGCGTCAGCGGATTCTGCTGGCTGTTGAGCGACCAGGCGTAGCCGCCGCCCTCGGCCGAGACGATAAAGCCGAAGTTCGGGTTCGCGATCACGTTGACCCACGGTGCCGGCGTGGGACGCTGCGGATCAAGGTCGATGCGATACGCGCGGCCGCCATCGACGAAGCCACCGTGGCCGTTGGCGAACTCCAGCGTCGACGGCGTGCTGGTCGCGGTGATCGGCTGGCTGGCGCGAATAGCGGCAGCGGCGGACCCCGACCGTGCAGGCGCTGCTGCGGCGTCGCTATCGCCGGCGATCTTGTCGCCCAGCACCACGCGCGCCACCGTCAGCAGGCCGTTGCGCAGGTTGTCGTCGATCGCACTGTCCTTCAAACAGAACGCTTCGGCCTTGGGCGCGGCGCTGTCCTGCTTCAGCAGCGCTTGCTGCGCGCCGATCAGCGGATCGAGTTTGCCCTGCAAGGCGTCGGCGTCTTTCGCGGCGTTCAACACTACGACGTCGACGGCCAGGCGCTGGCTGCGCCACAGCGTTTGCGCCAGCAGCAGGTCCTGCACCTGCACCAGCGACGCGTCGTTTTCCAGCCGCAGCAGCACGATCGGGCGATCGCCCGAAATGCCGGCGCCCCACAGCGTCGGCGGGCCGCCGCGGCCGCGCACAAGGGCGGCTGGCGCCGCGCGCTGCGAGGCATCGCTGCTGAGCAGGGCAGACATCCAGTGGGCAAAGCGCGACACCTTCGCATCGTCGATGGCGAGGCGCTGCTGCTCGGCCTCGGCGCGTTTGCTCGCGCCGTCGAACAACGCGTCGGCGGCCTTGGCGTCACTTACGCGCGAGGCCAGCGCCTGCACGCCTTCGCGCGAGTCGGCCAGCTGCGTCCACAGCAGCAGGGTGACGCTGCTGCCGGGCTCCAGCGTCACATGCTGACGCAGGGCGAACACCGGATCGAGCACGCAGCCGGTGGTGCCGGACAGGTGGGCGCCGCTCTGCATCGCCTGCGCGTTGTGCAGCGTGCGGCAGCGGCCGATAAAGCGCGAACGGTCGGTGTCGAATTCGGCGGTGGCCGGCTGGCCTTCGATCTGCAGCGCCTGGGCGGCCCATACCTTGGCCTCGCTGGTGGCGCGGCGGCGGCGCGTGGCCAGCAGCAGATGATTCGATGCATCCCAGTCGGTCTGCACGAACATCTTGGAGAACGCCGGGTGCGCGTTGTCCGCGCCGATCGGGCCGATCACCACTTCGGCATAGGCGGTGACCGAGAGCGTGCGCGGCTTTCTGCCGCTGTTGGTCAGGGTCAGACGGCGCAACTCGACGTCGGCATCGCTGGCCACGGCGACGTCGAGTTTGCTGTGGATGCCGTCGTAGTGGCGGTCAAAGGTGGCGCGACCCGGCGCAAAAGCCGCCGTGTCCTCGGCGCTGCCGTTGCCGCACGGCTGCTGGGTGGGCGACCACAGTGCGCTGCTGTCCTCGTCGCGCAGCAAAAGGTAGCTGCCCCAGGGATCGCGCGTGGCGTCCTCGCGCCAGCGCGTCACCGCCATGTCGTGCCACTGGCTGTAGCCGGAGCCGTGTACGTTCAGCATCACGCTGTAGTTGCCGTTCGAAAGAAGGTGCGCGCGCGGCGCGGTGCGCGGCTGGGAGGTTGAGCGGGATGACATGGGCGATGGAACTCCTGCGCGATCGGCGGGTACGGGGTGCCGCAACCGGCGTAGCGTACGTCCGCAGCGGGCTAACATCGCGTGAAGTCCGCGGCGACCGTGACGGTCGAAGCGGCGACGATGCGTCATTGGCACTGGATCGGAAACGCTCAGTCCACGCAGCGATATCGACGGGCGCCGCGGTTTTACACGCATTACATGCACCCAAGCGCATGATCATGGGCTTGTTCGCCACCCAAACCACGCCGCCGACGCGTCGGCACGAGACGATGCAAAATGGCATGCTGCAAAATGCACCCGTCCACAGCGTGTCGAACGCAGTAAGCGCGCCGTGGTCGATGGATGCATCAGCGACAACAGATTATTGGCTTGCCGGAATCCCACGCAATGACCCAGTTACCCACGCTCACGGATGAGGCGATGTTGGACCAGCTGCAGCAGGCGGCGTTTGGCTACTTTCTTGACACGGTGAATCCGGACAACGGCCTGGTGGCCGATACCTCGCGGGAAAACTCGCCGGTCAGCATCGCCGTGGTGGGCTTTGCGCTGTCGTGCTATCCGATCGCCGTGGAGCGGGGCTGGATGAAGCGCGCCGACGCGATAAAACTCAGCGTGGCCGCGCTGCGCTTTTTCCGTGACAGCGACCAGAGCGGCGCCCCCGATGCCACCGGCTACAAGGGCTTCTACTACCACTTCCTGGACATGAAAAAGGGCACGCGGGTGTGGCAGTCCGAGCTGTCGATGATCGACACCGCGCTGCTGATCGCCGGCGCGCTGACGGCGGGCCAGTACTTCACCGCCGACACGCCGCAAGAAATTGAGCTGCGCGAGCTGGTCGATTTTCTCTATCGCCGCGTGGACTGGCTGTGGTCGCAGGACGGCGGTGGCACCATCCGGCAGGGCTGGAAACCGGAGAGCGGTTTTTCTGCACTACGGCTGGGAGGGTTACAGCGAGGCGATCGTGTTGTACGCCATGGCGATGGGCTCGCCCACGCACCCGATCAAGGCCGATTGCTACACGGCGTGGACCGCGACGTATCAGTGGGAAAACCTGTACGGCCACGACTATCTCTACGCCGGCCCGCTGTTCGTGCATCAGTTCTCGCATGCGTGGGTCGACATGCGCGGCATCCGCGATCCGTTCATGCGCGAAAAAGATTCCGACTACTTCGAGAACAGCCGCGCCGCGGTGTATATCCAGCGCCGCTACACCCAGCTCAATCCGCACGAGTTCGTCGGCTATGACGAAAACTGCTGGGGCCTGTCTGCCTGCGATGGTCCGACCGACGCACAGTCAGACGCCACCAGTCCCGATCACCGCCTGTTCGGCTATGCAGGCCGCGGCGTGCCCTACGGCCCCGACGACGGCACGCTGTCCGCACCGGCCGTGCTGGCGTCGCTGCCGTTCGCGCCGGAGCTGGTGATGGAAGCGATGCGCAACATGCTGATGCGGTTTCCGCAGATGATGGTCGACAACCGCCTCGCCAGCAGCTTCAACCCCTCGGTGCCTGTCGACGGCCAGCCGTGGATTTCCAACGGTTATTACGGGCTCGATCAGGGCATCGTGGTGATGATGATCGAGAACCACCGCAGCGGCCTGATCTGGCAGCTGATGCGCAGCAACCCATACATAGCCGACGGGCTGCGCCAGGCCGGCTTCGACGGCGGCTGGCTGCAAGCCCCTGCGGCCGAAGGAGCACGCTGATGTCGCCGCCGTTCGATGCCACCATCACCACACCGCAGGACGCCTGGGAAGACAAGCGCGTCGCCGATCTGCATCCGGCGGCCTGGGCCAATCCCAAGCCGGCCGATCGCTATCAGCTGGTAATCGTCGGCGCCGGCTCGGCCGGCGTCGCGGCGGCCGAGCTGGCCATCGCCATGGGTCTGAAGGTGGCGCTGATCGAGCGCCACTTTATCGGCGGCACCTGCCTCAACACCGGCTGCGTGCCGTCCAAGGCGTTGATCCGCACCGCGCGGCTGTATGCCGACATGCGCAACGCGGCGCGTTACGGCGCCAAGGCGGACAACATCGAGGTCGACTTCACCGCCGTGATGGATCGGGTGCGGCGCATCCGCAGCCATCTCAGCGGCGGCTCGTCGGTGCGGCAGATGGCCAAGCTTGGCGTCGACATGTTTTTCGGCAACGTACGCTTTACCGGCGACGACACGCTGATGGTCAACGAGCTCACGCTGCGCTTCGGCAAGGCGCTGATCGCGACCGGCACGCGCCCGCACATTCCCGACGTGCCGGGCCTGCGCGAGGCGGGTTTTCTCACCAATGCCACCGTGTTCAACCTCACCGAGCTGCCCAAGCGGCTGCTGGTGATCGGCGGCGGCCCGGTGGGCTGCGAGCTGGCCCAGGCGTTTCGCCAGCTCGGCTCCAAGGTCACCATCGTGCAGGACAAGCCGCTGTTCCTCGAACGCGAGGAGCGCGACGCCGCGCAGATTCTCTCCGACGCGTTCGGTCGCGACGGCATCGAGGTGCGTCTCAACACCACCGCCACCGCCGTGCGCACGGAGAACGGCGCCAAGCAGGTCGACCTGATCAGCGCCGATTACAAAAGCACGATCGAGGTCGACGCCATTCTCACCGGCGTGGGCCGCGTGCCCAACGTGCAGGGACTGGATCTGGAAAAGGCCGGTATCAAGTACGATGCCAAGAAGGGCATCACCGTCGATGATTTCCTGCTCACCAGCAACCCGCGCGTCTACGCCGCCGGCGACGTCTGTCTCGAAGACCAGTACACCGATACCGCCGCCGCGTCGGCGCGCATCGTGGTCAACAACGCCTTCATGCGCGGGCGCATGCGCCTGAGCGAACTTGTCATCCCGTGGTGCACGTACACCGATCCGGAAATTGCGCACGTCGGCCTGTACGTGCGCGAGGCCAACCTCATGGGCATTCCGATCAAGACGTTTACGGTGCCGATGCACCAGATCGATCGCGCGGTGGCCGATAGCGAAGAGGGCGGCTTCGTCAAAATCCACGTGCGCGAGGGCACCGATACCATTCTCGGCGCCACCATCGTGGCGCGCCATGCCGGCGAGATGATCAACGAGATCACCCTGGCGATGGTCGCCAAGATCGGCCTGACCACGCTGGCGCGGGTGATCCACGCCTATCCCACACAGGCCGAAGCGATCCGCGAGGCGGCCAAGGCGTACGGCCGCACGCGCATCACCTCACGCCTGCGTGCGCGCCTGCAGAAATGGCTGGCGCGCACGACGTAGCAAGTTTCTGCGATCACGCCGGCTTATCGACGGCGTGAATAGACTGCGCGCTGTAGCAACGCGAATTTTTCCTCTCCCCAACGCATTACGTAAAGGACATCCGATGGAACTTGGCATGGTGGGTCTCGGCAAAATGGGCGCCAATATGGCGGAACGTCTGATCAAGGGCGGCCACAAGGTGATCGGCTTCGATCCGAACGCCGACGCACGCACGCTGCTGGTGTCCAAGGGCGCCGGCGAAGCCGATTCACTCGAAGCGCTGGTCAAGGCCCTGCCCGCGCCGCGCGTGGTATGGGTGATGGTGCCGTCGGGCAAGATCACCGACGACACGGTCGACACGCTGTACAAGCTGCTGTCCGAAGGCGACACCGTCATCGACGGCGGCAACTCCAATTACAAAGACACGCAGCGTCGCGCGGCCTCGTACGTCGACAAGAAGATCAACTACGTCGACTGCGGCACCAGCGGCGGCGTATGGGGTCTGGCCGAGGGCTACAGCATGATGGTCGGCGGCGACGAGAAAGTCGTCGATGCGATCAAGCCGATCTTCGAAACGCTGGCGCCAGGCAAGGATAAGGGCTGGGGACGCGTCGGTCCGGTCAGCTCCGGTCATTACACCAAGATGGTCCACAACGGTATCGAGTACGGCATGATGCAGGCGTATGCCGAGGGCTTTTCCATCCTCAAGCACAAGACCGAATTTGGCCTCGACCTGAAGCAGGTCGGCGAAATCTGGCGTTACGGCAGCGTGGTGCGCTCGTGGCTGCTCGACCTCACCACCGACGCGCTGGGCAAGAACCCGGACATGAAGGGCATCGCCCCGTACGTGGTCGATTCGGGTGAAGGCCGCTGGACGGTCGACGCGGCGATGGAGCTGAGCGTATCCGCCCCGGTCATCACCCTGTCCCTGATGGAACGCTATCGCTCGCGCGATAACGACTCCTTCGCCGACAAGCTGCTGGCGTCGATGCGCAACGAATTCGGCGGCCACGAGATCAAGAAAGAAGGCTGATTAAACTTGCCCGATGCCGACCACACGTCGGCGTCAAAACGCAGGTTGGCGCTGAGCAACGCGAAGCCCAACAGGTATGAAGCGAAGTCATGATGTATCGCCTCGTGCCGGTTGGGCTTTTTGTTGGGCTTCGCTACGCTCAGCGCCAACCTACGCGAACGTCATGCCGCATCGCTGTTTCAGTGCAGATAATTCAGCGCATCGCGTTCTGCGAATTAAAGGTATCCAACGCCGGTTGGCCCCGAGCAAACGCCGCTGCCGAAACGTAGGTTGGCGCTGAGCAAAGCGAAGCCCAACGGGTACGAAGCGATGTCATTCGGATCGCCTCGTGCCTATGGGGCTTTTTGTTGGGCTTCGCTACGCTCAGCGCCAACCTGCGTCGCTGCCTCAATCTCCACACTCGCACCGATGCAACGACGGTCAGGGCGGGTCACACCCCGCCGCGATACGTGCTGGGACCGAAGGGCGCCGCGGCAAACTCCGCCAGCGCCTCGGCCATTTCAGAGAACGCGCGCAGCGCGGGATAGTCAGCCGCCAGCACGACATCTGGCACCATCTCCTGGGCGAATTTCCATGCAACGGCGGTGGTGATGCCGGCCTGATCGATCGTGCTGCCGGTAACGGCGGGTGTTCGATCCCGAAAGGACGATTCAAGCGCATCGTAAGCGGCCAGTAGCTGTCCGGTAACGCGTTCCACCCACGGCGCGTGCTGCTTTTCGGCCGGCCGAAGCTTGCGCTCATAAACAATCTGCACGCTTTTCTCGCAGGCGGCCAGCGCCAGTCCGATGAGGCGCAGCGAATGCCGCAGTTCGTCGGTGTCTGTCGGCATCAAAGTCCTCCCCGAGCCTCCGATCACCTCGGCATATTGCAGAATCAACGTTGAATCGATCAGCACCTCGCCGTCGTCGCAGATCAGCGTCGGCGCCTTCACCAGCGGATTGATTCGCTGAAACTCGTCGAAGCCGCCGAACACCGACAGCGACTGGTGCTCGAAGGGGATGCCAAGCAGCTGCAGCGAGATAGCCACGCGGCGCACGTAGGGCGAGTCGAGCATGCCGATCAGTTTCATGGGATTCCTTTGCGTAGGTATAGAATGGAAATGACAGAGCTGCTCGTCTTGCGCAGCGTCCCGCGCTCATCCCAATCGCAGAAGCCTTCTCACCGCCGGCAGATTGCGCCGGCTGATTTCCGGGCTCATTTCCGTGCCGTCCAGACGCGCGAGCACGCGGCCGTCGCCGAGGGTTTTCAGTCCCAGCAATCGCGCCGGTGGCACGAGGCAGTTGCGGTGCAGGCGGATGAGCTGGTTCGGGTAGGTTTCTTCCAGCTGGCGCAGCGATTCTTCGATCAGCAGCTCGCCGCGACGGTGCTGTACGGCGACGTATTTTTCGTCGGCGAGCAGGTAGATCACTTCGTCGAGGGCAATGCGCACTTCTTCACCGCGCAGGCGTCCGTGCAGGTATTTGGTCGGCTCGCGGGTTTGATCGGCGAGCCGGCGTTCGGCGCGCTGCAGGGCATCGCGCAGGCGTTCGAGCCGCACGGGCTTGAGCAGGTAATCGACGGCGCCGAGTTCGAATGCCTGCAGCGCGTGCGCTTCGTAAGCGGTGCAGAAGATCACCTGCGGCCGCGCGCGACCGGCGAGGCGCTGGGCCAGCGCGGTGCCGTTGAGTCCGGGCATGTTGATGTCCAGCAGCAGGATGTCCGGCTGCTGTTCGCCGATCGCTGCGAGCGCGCTTTCGCCGTCGCCGACGCTGCCGACGATGTCCGTGCCGGCGCATTCGCCGACCAGCGCGGCCATGCGCGCGCGTGCCAGCGGTTCGTCATCGACGATCAGTACGCGCATCGCGGCTTTGCTCGGAGGGTTGAGGCATGGGGAGATAAAGTTTTACAACGAAGCGCGCGCCGTCGGGTCCGCTCTGTGCGCCGGCGTCCACGCGCGCCAGCGGCCCGTAACGATAGGCCACGCGCTGGCGCACATTGTCCAACCCGTGGCCGTTACCCGGTTCGGCGGCGGTTTCCGGCAGCGGATTGATGATTTCAACGATGAGCATCTGCTTATCGATCGTGCCGCGCAGCGTCACCTCGCCACCACCGACCAGCGGCTGGATGCCGTGGCGCACGGCGTTCTCCACCAGCGGCTGCAGCAGCAGGCGCGGCAGGGGAAAGTTTTCCGGTAGCGCGGCGATATCGCGCTGCACGCGCAGTCGATCGCCCAGGCGCAGCTGCTCTATCGCCAGATAGCGCTCGATCAGCGCCAGCTCGTCGCCCAGCGTGCCGTCGTCGTTGTTGTGCTGGCCCAGCGCGGCGCGAAACAGTTCGGACAGATCTTCCACCGTGCGCTCGGCCGCATCGGGGTCGACGCGGATCAGCGCCGCCACCGTATTCATGCTGTTGAAAAGAAAGTGCGGGCGGATGCGCGCCTGCAGCGCATCGACCTGCGCGCGCGTCACGGCCGCCAGCCGCGCCTGCCACTGCGCCTGCACGTAGAAATAGCGCAGCATCGCTGCGCCGAGCAGCGCCGCGATGGCCACGTTGTCCCGTACAAACACGCCGCTGCTGTCGGTACCCAGCTGCATTTGCAGCGCTACATCGAGCCAGTGGGCCACGCTGCTGGCGGCCAGCACGATCAGCACGATCAGCAGCCACACCGCCGCATAGGGAAAGTGCCCGGGCAGGCGCTGCAGCAGGGTGCGCAGCTTGCACAGCGCCACGGCAATCACCAGCGCCAGCCACGTCACGAACAGCATGCCGACGCTGTAGCTGGCCCAGTCGCGCTGGCCGGTGCGCGACAGCCACATCACCGTCACCGTGAGCGCCCCGACCACGATCAGCGCGAATAGCGCCGGCAACCGGCAAAAGTCCGGCAGCGGGCTCTGCTCGACGCGTTCGCGCGGGCGGCTGGCGAGTGGGGGCAACGTCATGCAAGCAAGTATGCCGCATGAGCGTGGCCGGCTTGATGGGGTGATGAATCCAGCACGCGCCGCGGATGCAGGGCTTGACCCTGCCGGCCATGGGCTCATTCGATCGGTCGCTTTCGTGGCGCAAAACCGCCGTTCCGTCGATCGGTAGCCCGGAGACAGGAAAGCGTCGCTGGCTACTTTACCCGCTGCCCGATCCAGTCGCGCAGGTCGGCGATCTCCTGCGGATTGACGGCGTGCAGCATCGGATAGGTGTGCCAGTCGACGTGGTAACCCAGCGCCTGCAGCCGGTCGCGCGAATCCAGGCCGCGCTGCAGCACCACCACCGGATCGGCCAGTCCGTGCCCCCAGAAAATCGGCGTCGCCGCATTCGACGCGTGGCGCTCGGCGGCCAGGGTGGTATGCAGCGGCAGATAGGTCGACAGCGCGATGATGCCGGCGAGCGTCTGTGCATGGCGCAGCCCCGCCGACAGCGCGATGGCGCCGCCCTGCGAAAAGCCGGCCAGCAGAATACGTTCGCTCGGTACGCCGCGGCTGTGTTCGCGCGCGATCAACGTTTCCACTTCGCCCACCGAGGCGCGCATGCCGGCCTCGTCCTGTTTGGCGTTGAGATCGAACGCGGCAATGTCGTACCACGCGCGCATCGACATGCCGTTGTTGATCGTCACCGGCCGCACCGGCGCGTGCGGAAACACAAAGCGCAGCGCCGGCCAGCCCGGCGCCACCAGCTGCGGCACGATCGGCGCAAAGTCGTGCCCGTCAGCGCCCAGCCCATGCAGCCAAATCACGCTATGGGTCGGGTTGGCGGCGGTTTCCTGTTCGACGGTCGGCAACGGCATGGGCGGCGCACTTTTGAAAAGTAAAGCGCGATGGTAGCAGCCGCCGCGCTGTCGTCCGAACCATGCGTCAGCGCATCGGCGCCTGCCTGTTATTTCGCCTCGAGCCCCAGTTCCTGCGCGAAAAAGGTCAGCATGATCGCGGTATCGCCGACGCGCTGGCTGAAGGGCGCGCCGATGCCGTGGCCGGCGTTGACGCGCGTCAGCAGCAGGATCGGCCGGTCCGAGGTGGTGGCGTTCTGCAGCGCCGCGGTGAACTTGCGCGACTGCCACGGCGCCACGCGCGGATCGTTGGCGCCCGTCGTCATCAGCACGGCGGGATAGGCGGTATGCGGCTGCACGTTCTGCAGCGGCGAATAGGCCAGCGTGGCCTTGAACTGCGCCGGATCGCTGACCGTGCCGTATTCGCTGACATTGTACGCGCCGTTGGCGAAATCGGTTTCGTGGCGGATCACGTCGTAGATGCCGACCATCGACACCACCGCACGATAGTCCCCCGGATGCTGCACCAGCGACGCACCCATCAGCAGCCCGCCGTTGCTGCCGCCGAGAATGCCCAGGTGCGCGCGGTCGGTCCACTGCGTGTCGAACAGCGCCAGCGCGGCCGCGTGGAAATCGTCGAACACGTTCTGCTTGTGCAGCTGCTGGCCCTGCGCATGCCACGCTTCACCGAACTCGTTGCCGCCGCGGATGTTGGCGTATGCCAGCACCCCGCCGCGTTCCAGCCACGCGAGCTTGGCGCCGACGAAACCGGGCGCCACCGGAATACCGAAACCGCCGTAGCCGTAAAGTATGGTCGGCCGCTTGCCGTTCGGCGTGATGCCGCGCATCGCGATCACCGTCACCGGCACATGGCTGCCGTCGGGCGAGAGGCCGTCGATACGCTGTACTTCGATGTTCGAATAATCGGCCGCGGGCTTCACTTCAAATACGGTCTTCAGGCGGCCGCTGTGCGCGTCGTATTCGGCCCAGCGCGAGGGCGTGGTCCAGCCGCCGTAGCTGATCAGCGCCTGATTCTGGCCGGGCTCGGCAGCGATGGCGCCAACGCCGATGCCGTGGGCCGGCAGCGGCAGGCGACGCACGAACCGGGCGTTGCCGTCGTACTGCTCCACCCACCAGTCCGGCCCCCAACTGCGCGTCACCAGGAATCCGCTGGCGATCGGTTCCACGCCCTGAATTGCGCCTTCGCGCTCCCCCAGCACCTCGCTCACGGCGCCCTGCGGGTCGACCGCCAGCAGCTTGCCGCGCGGCGCGTCGGCAAAGCTCACCACGAACAGCCGCTGGCCGATCCACGCCGCCGTGCGCACATTCGCTTCACCGCCGACGATCTTTTTCCACTGCGCGCCATCGCGTAAATACACCTCGGCCGGGCCGCCGTCGCCGACGTTGGCCAGCACCGCGAGCTGCTGCGCGCCCGGCGAGCTGAGCAGGCGATATTCGGCCACGCGCGAATAGCCCTGGCCGAATACCACGGTGTCGCTGGCCGCCGGCTGACCCAGCGCGTGATGCGCCAGAGTGGCGTCGAACTGCCTGACCTCGGCCTTGCCCTGCGGCGGCACAAAGCGCACGTAGGTAAAGCCTTTTTCGTCGGCGTCCCAGGTCAGCCCCTGCGGTGTGGTGCCGCCGCCGGCCCAGGGCAGCGCATCGGCCAGCACCTTGCCGGTGGCGACATCCAGCACATGGATGGTGGTCAGCTCGCTGCCGCCCTCGGCGGTGCCGTAGGCCAGATAGCGCGCCCGCGGCGACGGCCAGTAGTTGGTAATGGCGGTGGTGCCGCCGTTGGCATTGAGATCGACCAGCGCGCGCGGCTTGCCGTTCGGCCACGGCTGCGCCATCAGCAGCGGCTGCGGTTGCGGCGGCGTTTCCTGCAGGTAGAACAGCGTGCCGTGGGCCAGCAGCGGGTCGGAACGCGTGGTCGAGGTGATCGCCGGCTGCTGCACGCGCGCGGTCATCGCCTTGCCGTCCGGCATGGCGGCCAGCACCGCTTCGGTATGCGCGTTTTGTGCGGCAATCCATTGCTGCACCGTTGGATCGTTGGCGTTCTCCAGCCAGCGGTAGGCATCATTGACGCGCGTGCCGTGCAGCACGCTGGCGTCCTTGCCCTGCGGCGTGGAGGGAGGTATCGATACCGGTCGGCGGTGGTCGATTAGCGACACGTCTCGCGCTGGTGGAGCGGCGGCGGGTTGCACCTGCGCAGCGCACCACGAACTTGCGCCGAACAGCGCCGCGGAGACAACGATCAGGCGAACGAAGACCAGGCGCATGCCCTTTACTCAGTGACCATAGACGCCACAGCGTACTGCGGCGTCGCCTGGCGTGCAGCGATGTCGACCCTGACTTCTGGCACGGGTGGGCATGCATGGCCGTCGCGCTCGGCTATGCTGATTTTTCTCATCGTTGCCCTCCGTGGAGACTGCCCCATGCGTCGACTGCTGCTTGCCGGCCTTATCGCTTTTGCTGTGCTGCCCGCCGCAGCCGTTACGCCGCCCGCCGGTGGCGCGCTCGACCTGGAAACCATCATGGCCAACCCGGACTGGATCGGCCATCCGGTCGAGATGCCGTACTGGAGCGTAGACGGCCGCAGCATTTATTACTCGCTCAAACGCGACGGCAGCCCCGTGCGCGATCTGTACCGCGTCGATGCGGCCAGCGGGCAGAGCACCAAGCTCGATCCCGCTGCGATGGCGCAGGCCGAAGGCCCAGCGGTATTCGATCGCACCCATCGGCATGCGGCATATGTGATGCATGGCGATATTTTCGTAGTCGATATCGGCAGCGGTCGGCGCACCCAGGTCACGCGCACGCCGCAGGAGGAGTCCTCACCCCAGTTCTCCGCCGACGGTCGGGCGCTGCAGTTTCGCGACGGCAATGACTGGTACAGCTATGACCTCGCAAGCGGCGGCACGTCGACCGCCGCGGTGCTGAAATTCGCCGATGATCCGCAGGCCAAGAAAACCGACGAGCTGGGCGACCTGCAGCTGCATCTGTTCAAGACCCTGCGCGACATCAAGGCCGACAAGCAGGCGCTGAAAGATGAAGATAAGGCGCTCGACGCTGCCGATCCCGGCCGCGCGCCGGCGCCTTTCTTTCTCGGCGACAAGTCGGAGGCCGTCGACACCGAGCTGTCGCCCGATGGCCGCTGGCTGCTGGTGGTCACCGCGCCGAAGGGGTATGACGAAGGCAAGCATCCGGTGGTCAACCACTACGTGACCGAGAGCGGCTACACCGAGCCGAAGGAAGCGCGCACCTACGTCGGCCACAACGATCCGGCGCCGCAGTCGCTGCTGCTGCTCGACCTGCGCCAGCACCAGAGCTACCCGCTGGCCACCGACGGTCTGCCCGGCATCAAGGACGATCCGCTGAAGGCGCTGCGCGCGCAGACCGTTGCCGCGCTGGAGAAAGCCGGCAAGTCCGACGAGGCCAAGGCCTTGAAGGCGCCCGACGTGCGCGGCGTGCGCGTGGTCGGCAGCCCGGAAGACGGCGGTGGCGGCGGCATCGCCTGGAGCGACGACGGCAGCCAGCTCGCCGTGCAGGTGCGCGCCAACGACAACAAGGATCGCTGGATCGCCAGCGTCGACTTCGGCACGCACACGCTGGTCAACCAGCAGCGCCTCACCGACGCTGCGTGGATCAACTGGAACTTCAACGATTTCGGCTGGCTCAAGGACAACCGCACGCTGTGGTATCTGAGCGAGCACACCGGCTACTCGCAGCTCTACAGCAAGCCGCTCGACGGCAAGGCCACCGCGCTGACCACCGGCAAGTTCGAGGTCAGCCATCCGCTGCTCAGCGACGACGGCCAGTGGTTCCACGTCCGCACCAACCAGGTAGCGCCTTACAGCTACGACGTCTACCGGCTGCCGGCGAAGGGCGGTGCGCTGACCCGCGTCACGCAGTACCAGGGCATGGACGATTTCAAACTCTCGCCCGACGGCAGGCAGCTGGCCGTGCTGCATTCGTCTCCGTACGTCTTTGCCCAATTGGCCGTCCAGCCGTCCGCCGGTGGCGGCGGTCACGACCTGACCAACACCATCAAGCCGGCCTACGCGGAGCATGCCTGGATCGCGCCGAAGATCGTCGAGATTCCCTCCAGTCACGGCGCCGGCGTGATCTACGCGAAGTACTACGGGCCGGCCGACGAAAGCGAGGCGGCCAAGCGTCCGGCGGTGTTCTTCGTGCATGGCGCCGGCTACCTGCAGAACGTCACGCTGTCGTCGACCTACTACTTCCGCGAACAGATGTTCCACAACCTGCTGGTGCAGCAGGGTTACGTGGTGCTGGACATGGACTACCGCGCCTCCGAAGGCTACGGCCGCGCGTGGCGCACCGCGATCTACCAGCACATGGGCCACCCCGAGCTGGAAGACCTGCTCGACGGCAAGGCGTGGCTGGTGAAAAATCACAGCGTCGATCCCAAGCGCGTCGGCATCTATGGCGGCAGCTACGGCGGCTTCATGACCGAGATCGCCCTGCTGCGCGCACCCGGCGAGTTCGCCGCCGGCGCCGCGCTTCGCCCGGTCTCCGACTGGACCAGCTACAACGACGACTACACCGCCGACATCCTCAACACGCCGCAGCTCGACCCCGCGGCCTACAAGGCCAGCTCACCGATCGAATACGCCGACCAGCTGCGCGATCCGCTGCTGATCGAACACGGCCTGATCGACGACAACGTGATGGCCAGCGATTCGATCCGCCTGTATCAGCGCTTCATCGAACTGCACAAAAAGAATTTCTGGATCTCGCTGTATCCGCTGGAGCGGCATGGGTTTGTCCATGCGGACGATTGGCATGACGAGTATCGGCGAATCGATGAGTTGTTTGAGACGTATTTGAAGCCCTCATCGGCGTCGCCGGGTCACTGATACAAAAATCGGCTCAGACCGAAATGCTTGAAACTTCGATATCTACTTCAAGGAGAGATGAAAGATGCGCATCCGTACGATAGGTTTTCTTGCACTAATTCTCACGACCAGCCCCGTTTTCGCAGCCGATACGCCGCCGAGTGACGCATCGATACAAGAGCTGTTTAAGGTGATGCAGACGCACAAGCTGCTCGACGGAATGATGGGGCAGATGGATGGCTTGTTGCGCAAATCCGTACAACAGAGCTTGGCGGGGAGGGAACTCGATGCAGGAGAGCAAAAAATCATCGACGAGCAAATTGCAAAGATGAACGCACTGATGCAACGGGCATTGGCTTGGCAGAATATGGAGCCTACGTATGAGGCCATCTATAAAAAATCGCTGTCGCAAAAAGAGGTAAATGACATGGTGGCTTTCTACAAAACGCCATCCGGGCAGGCAGTGGTAGTGAAGATGCCAATGCTGATGCAGCAGGCCATGCAAATGACGCAGGAAAAATTGACTGTTCTGATGCCCGATATCCAGAAGATTGGAGAAGAGACAACGACCCGTCTGAAGGCGTACGAGGCAAATAAGTCACAAGCGCCGGCAAACTCCACAAGCGTCGCTAAATAACAAAGACGGCGAAGGCCGTTCCAGGCCGCATCGTATTCATGTCGTTTGAAGCGATACAAGCTTTCGTCCTCCTACGGACGTCGAGCCACTCTCTCTTGCGTCGCCGTTGAAAAGCAAAAGAGACGTTGCTCGCCCTCCGCAGGCGGGCGAAACGCCGCTTTGACAGTGGACTTTTCTCCCCCGCGCTGATCGTCGACAGCTTGTACATGATAGGAATCACCGGTCGATGAATCTCGCACTCTTTGATTTCGACGGGACGATCACCACAAGGGGAACGTTCCCGGGCTTCATGCGTGTCGCAGTTCTGCCCGCAAAACGCGCTGTGGGAAACGTTCTTTTTGCCCCGCTAGTTCTCGGCTACAAGCTCGGTTTCATCTCAGGCAGCGATATTCGCGCCCGAGTTACGCGGTTTGCATTTCGTGGCGTAGCTGCGGATGAGGTGCGTCGGGCCGGGCAGGAGTTTGCCCGAGACGTATTACCGGATTTGCTGCGGCCCTCGGCGATTGAAAGAATTCAGTGGCACAAGAATCAGGGCGATGTCGTTGTGATTGTGTCCGGCGCGTTCGATGTCTATCTATCGCCCTGGTGCGCGCAACATCAGCTGGACCTCATCTGTTCGCAGTTGGAAGTCGTCGTCGGCACGCTGACAGGTCGATACCGCGGAGCGCAATGCGTCAACGCGGAGAAGTCCAGACGTATTCGAGAGAAATACGATCTCGAGAAATTCCTCAATGTGTATGCCTACGGAGATACAAAAGAAGATATGGACATGCTGAACTTAGCCACGGAGCGTTATTTCCGCTGGGAAAAATGCCCTGAATGAGCTATGCGGTCATCTGCGATGCGCAAGCGAGCCTGCTCTTGCTCTACCAAACCCCTGTGCGGCGGTGAGGTTAGGTCGACAGGCCCGCAGGGGGATCGGCATGGATGCCGATTCCTTTTCGTCAGGGCAGGAGCCCTGTCGAAAAGCCCGGCCTCGGCTCACGGACTTGACGGGCGCAGCCCGGCAAGCGCCAAGTGGGGTGGCCTTTCTCTTGGTCACTTCTCTTTGGCCACGCAAAGAGAAGTGACTCGGCCTCCGAAGGAGGACGAAAGCTCTGCTTCTAAAAAACACATCAACCGCGAAAAGCCAGAGCGTCCCTCTCCCCGACCCTCTCCCCAATAAAGCTTGGGGAGAGGGGGCTAAAGCGAAAAGCCCGAGGCGAAATTCCGGCCGGCGAAAAATCAGAGCGAGCGTAGCCCCGCCGCCTCGCGCGCCAACAACTCAACCGCAGCCCAATCCCCCGCCGCCAACCTGTCCGCAGGCGTCAACCACGACCCGCCCACACAAAGCACATTCGTCAACGCCAGAAAATCCGGCGCACTGGCCAGACTGATGCCGCCGGTGGGGCAGAAACGCGCCTGCGGCAGCGGACTGGCCCAGGCGCCGAGCAGCTTGGTGCCGCCGGCCGGCACGGCCGGGAAAAATTTCAGGAAGCGATAGCCGCGCTCCAGCAAGGTCATCACCTCGCTGGCTGTGGCCGCGCCGGGCAGTAGCGGCACGTCGCTGTCATCGACGGCGTCGAGCAGTTTTGGCGAGACGCCGGGCGATACGGCAAAGCGCGCGCCGGCGTGGCGGGCGGCTTCCAGATCGCGCGCGGTCAGCACGGTGCCGGCACCGATCACGGCGCCTTCCACTTCGGCGGCGATCGCGCGGATCGCGTCGAGCGCGGCCGGCGTGCGCAGCGTGACTTCGATCGTGGGTATGCCGCCGGCGACCAGGGCGCGCGCCATCGGCACGGCGTCGCGCGCGTTGTCGATGATCACCACCGGAATCACCGGCGCCAGCCGCATAAGGGTTTCGACCTGCTGCTGCTTGTGTTCGATGCTGCTCATGAAATCGCTCGCGGAAAGTTGGAAAGGGAGTGGCTGCGCGCTGGTCGCGAAACGATCAAAGCACGCCGGCGCCAAGGTCGGCCGTGGTCGCCGCCTGCCGGAACAGGCCGAACAGTTCGCGGCCCATACCGCTGTGCTGGGCGGACAGATCCGCATGTTGCGGCAGACGCGCGTCAAGTTCGTGCGTTTCCATCAGGACGTCCAGACGTCCATTCACCGCATCGAGGCGGATGATGTCGCCATTGCGGATCTTGGCGATATTGCCGCTGGCCACGGCCTCGGGCGTGACGTGGATGGCCGCTGGCACGCGGCCGGAGGCGCCGGACATGCGGCCGTCGGTGAGCAGGGCGACGCGGTAGCCGCGATCCTGCAGCAGGGCCAGCGTCGGGGTGAGCTTGTGCAGCTCCGGCATGCCGTTGGCCTGCGGGCCCTGGAAGCGCACCACCGCAATGAAGTCGCGGTTGAGCTCGCCGCGCTTGAACGCTTCGCCGACTTCGTCCTGATCGTGAAACACCACGGCGGGCGCCTCGATGATCAGTCGATCGTCGGGCACCGAGGACACCTTGATCACGGCGCGGCCGAGATTGCCCTGCAGCATGCGCAGGCCGCCGTCGTGGCGGAACGGTTCGTCCATGCCGCGCAGCACACCGCGATTGCCGTTCTGCTTGGAGACCGGCGTCCAGCGCAGCGCGCCGCTGTCGTCGAGCTGCGGAATTTGCGTATAGCCGTCCATACCGCTGCCGAAGACGGTCTGCACATCGGCGTGCAGCAAGCCAGCGCCGAGCAGCTGATCGATCAGGAAGGCCATGCCGCCGGCCTGGTGGAACTGGTTCACGTCGGCGTAGCCGTTCGGATACACGCGGGCCAGCAGCGGGATCACGCCGGAGAGCGCGTCGAAATCGTCCCAGCGCAGCTGGATGCCGGCCGCCTGCGCAATGGCGACGAGGTGCAGCAGATGATTGGTTGAGCCACCGGTGGCGTGCAGGCCGATCACGCCGTTGATGATGGCGCGCTCGTCGATGATGCGGCCGATTGGCAGGTAGTTGTCGCCGAGCGCGCCGAGCGCGTTGACCCGGCTCACGATGTCGGCGGTGAGCGCGTCGCGCAGCGGCGTGTCGGGCGGCTCGAAGCTGGCACCGGGCAGGTGCAGGCCCATGATCTCCATCAGCATCTGGTTGGAGTTGGCGGTGCCGTAGAAGGTGCAGGTGCCGGGGCTGTGATACGAGGCGGCCTCAGCCTCGAGCAGCTCGGCCTTGCCGGCCTTGCCCTCGGCATAAGCCTGTCGGACCTTGGTCTTTGCTTCGTTGGGAATGCCGCTGGGCATCGGGCCGGACGGCACAAACGCGCCGGGCAGGTGGCCGAAGCTCAGCGCGCCGATCAGCAGGCCGGGCACGATCTTGTCGCAAATGCCCAGGTACAGCGCGCCGTCGAACATGTCGTGCGACAGCGCGATGGCGGTGGCCATGGCGATCAGGTCACGCGAAAACAGCGACAGCTGCATGCCGGCCTGACCCTGGGTCACGCCATCGCACATGGCCGGCACGCCGCCGGCGACCTGGGCGGTGAAGCCGGCGTCGCGCGCGATCTGGCGGATCAGTGCCGGATAGCGCTCGTACGGCTGATGCGCCGAGAGCATGTCGTTGTACGAGGTGACGATGGCGAGGTTACCGCGCAGGCCGTTGCGCAGCGCGTCCTTGTCGTCCGGACCGCAGGCGGCGAAACCGTGCGCGAGGTTGCCGCAGGACAGGCGCGCGCGGTGAGGGCCGCCGCGATCCACCGCGTCGATGCGCTGCAGATACGCTGCGCGCGTTTCGCGGCTGCGTTCGCGCAGGCGTTCGGTGACTTCGGCAACCACGGGATGCAGCGTGTTCATTTCAGGACTCCGTAACAGGTAGTGCGGTGGAAGCGGTTTATGCAGGGCGGTAAGCCGTGTTCCTTTCTCCCTGATCGAAGCGGCGCAGAACGAAGTTGAAGAGCCGTGCAGACCACTTGGGCCGCCTTCGACCGAGTGCCCCCGCCGCTACGCTTTGTAGGAGCGGAAGGGCGCCGTTGCGAAAGCCGTGAGGCAACGACCAAAGCTCATGGACACCAGTACACCGCCACCGGCACGCGCAGCTGGGTCAGAACGGAACGCACCGGATAGTCGCGCGCCGCGCCAAGGCCCAGGCGTGCGTCGGCCAGGAGATCGCGCTTTTTGTTGCCGGTCACCAGCAGAAACAGCGATTCGGTTTCCAGCAGCGTCGGCAGGGTCAGCGTGATGCGCGGCTCGCCGGCGTCGGGTGCATGCATGGGCAATACGCGGGATTTGCCGTTGAGATCGAGCGCTTCCGCCAGATGATCGCCGCCGGGAAAGAACGACGCCGTGTGGCCATCGTCACCCATGCCCAGCACGACCGCGTCGAACGGCAACGCGAGTTCTTCGATCCGCCGGCTGGTAGTGGCGAGGCCTTCTTCCGGCGCCGGCGCATCGTTGTAGAGCGGCACAAACTTGGCGACCGCGGCTTCGTTCTGCAGCAGCGTCGTTTTCACCAACCTGGCGTTGGAGCGCTCGTCGGTGTCCGGCACCCAGCGCTCGTCGACCAGGGTGATTTTGACATTGGCCCAGTCCAGCGTTTCCTTCGACAGCTGGGCGAAGAAGTCCTTCGGCGTGCTGCCGCCGGAAACGGCGAGTAGCGCATGACCGCGCTGGTTGAGGCTCATGCGCAGCCGCTTGGCGACGCGTTCGGCCAGCGCGCCAGCCTGCGCGTGGCAATCGGTGAAACTGTGGGTGGTGACGTTGAGATGCGTGGTCATGGATGGTGTTTGCGCGCCGGACGCATCATGCGGAAGGCGCGCCCTGCTTATCGTTAGGAAGGAAGGTGAAGTGTGACGTACCGTTGGTCCCGCGCAAGTGAATCACCGCTAACGGCCCGCGGGCGAGTGGAGCGATCAGTCGCTGTCCTCGCTCCAGGTGCGGCCGTCGCGTTCGATCAGCGCAATGGCCGCGCTGGGGCCCCAGCTGCCGGCCGAATACGCCCGCGGCGCTTCACCGCTGGCCGACCAGGCGGCCAGAATCGGGCCGGCCCAGCGCCATGCGGCTTCCACTTCGTCGCGACGCATAAACAACGTGGGGTTGCCGCGTACCACGTCGAGCAGCAGGCGCTCGTACGCGTCCGGTTGCGACACGCCGAAGGCTTCGGCAAAGCTCATGTCCAGCGGCACGTGACGCAGGCGCAGGCCACCGGGGCCTGGGTGCTTGATGGTCAGCCACAGTTTCACGCCTTCATCCGGCTGCAGCCGCAGCACCAGCCGGTTCTGCGCCAGCGTGCCGGCTTCGGCATGGAAGATGGAATGCGGCACGGGCTTGAACGCGACCACGATTTCCGACACGCGATCGGGCAGACGCTTGCCGGTACGCAGATAGAACGGCACGCCGGCCCAGCGCCAGTTGGCGATCTCCGCCTTCACCGCGACAAAGGTTTCGGTATGCGACTTGGTATCGCCCAATTCATCGAGATAACCGGGCACCTTGACGCCATCGGACACGCCGGCGCGATACTGGCCGCGCACGGTGAGCTGTGCGACGTTGCTGCTGTCGATGTGCTTGAGCGAGTTGAGCACCTTCAGCTTTTCGTCGCGCACCGCATCCGGTGCCAGGGACGACGGCGGTTCCATCGCCACCATGCACAGCAGCTGCAGGATATGGTTCTGCACCATGTCGCGCAGGGCGCCGGCGCGGTCGTAGTAGGCGCTGCGGTTGCCGGTGCCCAGCGTTTCGGACACGGTGATCTGCACGTGGTCGATGTGCGCGTTGTTCCACAGCGGCTCGAACAATGCGTTGCCGAAGCGCAGCGCCAGCAGGTTCTGCACGGTCTCCTTGCCGAGGTAGTGATCGATGCGGAACGTTTGCGATTCGTCGAACACGCGGCCGACCGCGTCGTTGATCTGGTTGGCGCTGTCGAGGTCGCGGCCGATCGGTTTTTCCAGCACCACGCGCGATTTGCCCTCGTTGAGCTTGTAGCTGCCCAGGCGTCCGCAGATATCGACAAACAGTTCGGGCGAGGTCGAGAGATAGAACACGCGGATGTGCTCGGGCTGCTCGCCGATCAGGGCGGCAAATTCGTCCCAGCCCTCGTCCTTGCGCGCATCCAGCGAGCGGTAGCCGACCTGCTTGAGGAAAGCCTCGATCTTCGCCGTTTCCGCACCGCTGGTCTTGCTGAGGGTGTCGCGCACCTGCTCACGGTAGCTGTCGTCGTCCAGCCCTTCGCGGGCGATGCCGACGATGCGGCTGCTGTCGGGAATCTGGCCGTCGAGAAAGCGGTGGTACAGGGCGGGCAGCAGCTTGCGCAGGGCCAGATCGCCGGTGCCCCCGAAAATCACCAGGTCGAAGGGTTCGGTGCGCTGGGAGGAGCCGCCCTGGGAGGCGTCTGATCGGTTGGAGCTAGTCGAAGAAGCAGTCACGAAGTCACCTCGATAAATGCCGTGAGGGCAGACAAGCGCGACCAAGAGGTGCTGCTGCCCGGTTGGCGTTGATCATACCAGTGACATACCAGACGGCGCCACCCGTTTCTGCGCGGCCTCAGAAATCATAAGCGAAATGAGCAAAACGCTAACAAATCTCATTGTGGCGCCACGGCTTTGGGCAGGCATCCGCCGGGTAGTTGCCTAAGTGGTTACTCATTGGTATCTTGTGCGACTATGGAAACCGCCCTGGCTAACGAATACCGCCGCATCTGTCACGATCCGGCCACCAACCAGCCGCTGGCCTATCTGCGCCTGCGCCGGGCGATTCGCAACGTGGTGGAACACCGCGATATCGAGCCGGGTCAGGCGCTGCCCAGTGAGCGCGATCTGTCGGTCGCGCTCAAGCTTTCGCGGGTCACCGTGCGTAAGGCGATCGCCGGGCTGGTGGAGGAAGGCCTGCTGACCCAGCGCCACGGTGCCGGCACGTTTATCGCCGAGCGCATCGTCAAGCCGATGTCACGGCTGACCAGCTTTACCGAAGATCTGCACGAGCGTGGACTGCACCCGCGCTCGGAGTTTTTCGAGCGCGGCATCGGCGAAGTGACGCCGGAGGAATCGATGGCGTTGAACCTGTCGCCGGGCTCTCTGGTGGTGCGCCTGCACCGCGTGCGCTACGGCCAGGATGAACCGCTGGCGATCGAGCGCAGCGTGGTGCCGGCCAGCGTGCTGCCCGATCCCATGCTCGTGCACGACTCGCTGTACGAAGTGCTGGAGCAGTTCAATTGCCGGCCGCGGCGCGCGCTGCAACGGCTGCGCGCGGTGTCGCTCAATGCGCAGCAGGCGCGGCTGTTGCACGTCAGCGCCGGCAGCGCAGGTTTGAATATCGAGCGCCGCAGCTTTCTCGACGACGGCCGCGTGGTGGAGTTCACCTGCTCCTGGTATCGCGGCGATATCTACGATTTTGTTGCCGAACTGCAGACGGATTGACGGAGCCTTCCCGTGGAACCGATCCATCAGCCGTCTAGACGTCCATAAATCCTTCAACCCAGAGAATCCCATGCAGGCACGCGACACCTTGATGTATAGCGAAGCGCACGAAGCCGCCGATGTCGTCGCGCGCCAGTTTGCCGCTAACGATGAAATCGTCACGGCGCTGGCGCAAACGCTGCGCGCGCATCCACCGCGCTTCATCGTGACCTGCGCCCGCGGCAGCTCCGATCACGCCGCCGCCTACGCCAAGTACGTTTTCGAAACCCAGCTCGGTATCGTTACCGCATCCGCCTCGCCGTCGGTGACTTCGGTCTACGCGGCCGAACAGCGCTGGCAGGACGCGCTGTTCATCGCGATCTCGCAGTCGGGCAAAAGCCCCGACCTGGTGCGCAACGCACAGGCGGCCAAGATCGCCGGCGCGCGCGTCATCGCGCTGGTCAACGTGGAGGATTCGCCGCTGGCCGCGATCGCCGATACGGTGATCCCGCTGCACGCAGGCCCCGAGCGCAGCGTAGCGGCGACCAAGAGCTATATCGCGGCGCTCGCCGCTGTGCTGCATCTATGCGCGCGCTGGCGCGGTGACCAAGAACTCGGCGAAGCGCTGCACGCCTTGCCCGACGCGCTGCGCAGCGGCTGGGATGCCGACTGGTCGAGCCTGAGCGAAGGGCTGACCGACGCGCACAATCTGTTTGTCGTCGGCCGCGGCTTCGGTCTCGGCATTGCGCTGGAAGCGGCGCTCAAGTTCAAGGAAACCTGCGGCCTGCACGCGGAGGCGTTCAGTGCAGCCGAGGTCAAGCACGGCCCGATGGCGCTGGTCGGACCAGATTTTCCCGTGCTGTGCTTCGCGCAGGACGACGACACGCTGGAAGGCACGCTGGCCCTGGCCGACATGTTTCGAAAGCGCGGCGCCCACGTGTGGGTGGCTGCGCCGGGCCAAAAAGGAAAAGGCAGTTTGCCAGTGATGGCGGGCCTGCCGGCGCTGTGCACGCCGCTGCTGATCATCCAGAGTTTTTATCGCGCGACCGCCGAGCTGTCGCTGCGCCGCGGGTTCAATCCTGACGTGCCGCCGCATCTGAACAAGGTGACGGAGACGGTTTGATTTTTTGGAGGGCGAGCGACTAGGGGCGAGCGAAACCGGGGTCGCCGATGATTTCTCGTGCTGCACGCTCCGCGCCGTTTGCACAGCAGCTAACGGGTCTAGGGTGCGGCGTAGAAGTACAACCTGCCAATACCTTGTTGCCGCTGTTCCAAAACTCGAATCAGCAAACCGATTTTTCGACACACACCTGACCAGGATCCGCCATGACAATCGCCCTCACGAACGCTCGCGTGCTCACGCCGCAAGGCTGGCGGAAAGATGTGGCCGTGCTGCTTGACGGCGGCCATATCCTCGACGTGGTGCCGTCATCCGACGCCCGCATGCAGCAGGCGGAACAGCAGGATCTGCAGGGCGCCATGCTGCTGCCTGGCTTTATCGATACGCAGGTCAACGGCGGTGGCGGCGTGCTGTTCAACGACGCGCCGACCGTGGAAACGATTCGCCAGATCGGCGCCGCGCATCGGCGCTTTGGCACGACGGGGTTTCTGCCGACGCTGATCAGCGACAACGTGCAGACCATGCGCGCCGCGATGGCCGCGGTGGAACAGGCGCTGGCGGAAAACGTGCCCGGCGTGCTGGGCATCCATCTCGAAGGCCCCTATCTCGCACCGGCGCGCAAGGGCGTGCATGACCCGAAATTTTTCCACGCCCCCGGCGGCGAGGAACTCGCCATGCTGTGTGCCCCGCATGCCGGTGTGCGCCTGATGACGCTGGCACCCGATCAGGTGGCGAGCGAGAGCATCAGGGCGCTGGCCGCAGCAGGGCTGGTGCTCTGTGCCGGTCATACTGCGGCGGATTACGCCACGATCAAAAAGGCATTGGCCGACGGCATTCGCGGCTTCACGCATCTGTTCAACGCGATGACGCCGCTGGGCAGCCGCGAACCCGGCGTGGTCGGTGCCGCGCTCGACGATGCACAAAGCTGGTGCGGGCTGATTGTCGACGGCCATCACGTGCATCCGGCGACGCTGCGCGCCGCCATCGCCGCCAAGCCGCGCGGCAAGATGCTGCTGGTCACCGACGCGATGCCGCCGGTCGGCGCGGATCATCCCGACTTTGTGCTCAACGGCGAAACCATCAGCGCGAGAGCCGGCATCTGCCAAACGGCGCAGGGCACGCTGGCCGGCTCTGCACTCGACATGGTCAGCGCCGTGCGCAACACCGTCCAGATGCTGGGCCTACCGCTGGAAGAAGCCGTGCGCATGGCCAGCACGTATCCCGCGGAATTTTTGGGTTTGGGCCATAGCCACGGCCAGATTGCCGCCGGCTATCGCGCCGATCTTGTCGTCATGAATGATGGTTACAATATTGAGCAAAGCTGGATTGGCGGTAGGCTCAACTGAACGATCGACGTTGATGAGTTGTCAATCTCAAAAGGCAAAGAATATCCAAGAAAAAAGCCGGCGGTATAATTCCGCCGGCGTTTTATAGGGCTGAACGATTTATGAGTTATCAGAAATCGTAAGTCGCAGACAGGCGCACGTAACGCGGCGTCTGACGGGATATGACGCGCTGATAGCTTGTAGCGAAATTACCAACGCCAGGCGACGTGTTGTAGATCGTATATTCCTGAGTTGTTTCCTGAGCATTCAGCGCGTTCAGCACATCAAGGGAAAGGCCGAACTTGCCATCCATGACCGCAGGCCGGTACGTCGCTCCCAGGTCTATACGCTTCAACCACGGGTAGCGCTTCAAACCAGGACGCGAAGGCACACCGCCGCAGTAGTGATAGTAAGGCGCATACCCAGTCGGATCACCGTCAGCGCCTGGTCCGGTATAGCCAAGACAACTCTGTGGGGCGCCCGACGTCACACTGAGATTGCCGGAGACCTGCCACTCGGGCGTGATTTGATAGTAACCATATGCCTTGAACTGATGCGGACGGTCTGCAGACTGCGGGCCGTTGGCAAAATCCATTACCGCCGAGTTGTCCCAATCAATGGTTTGCGAAACGTCATCCTGGCCTCCGGGCACACCCCCCGTTTTTGTCTGGCCTTCGGTGTTGCCGTAGCTACGCGAGAACGTGTAATCAACGCGACCGAACCACTTGCCGTCGAACTCATGCTGCAAAAACAAATCGAGTGCATAGTAGCGGCGCTTCAGTGGCGGGAAACCATAGTCCTTCCAGCTTACCGGGATGTCGATATAACTACCGTCGTCCTGTTTCACCAGGTAGTTATTTGTGCGACCTGGGTTGAACAGATAGCAGCCGTTGAGATTGCCAAACTGACTCGGGTCGTAGCCCAGCGACACACCCTTGGCAACAATCGTGTCCGGATCGCAGACGTCATCCACAGCGGTGCGAAGTTTGCGGTAAGAGACCTTAGCGCCGTATGTCCAGCCTGGCGTCAGAGTCTTATCGAAACCGAGAATGTATTCATCCTGATATTCGGCTTTGATGTTGCTGGTCGCCACTGTCTTCGGGTCTGGCGCCTGACCAAATTCATTATTGGTTGAAACGGGCGTGGCGTTAATAGCCGCCAACCCGGTCGGAGCACCCGTCGCCGGATCAATACCGGTATAAGTGAAATACTGATCGGTGAACAGGCTGCCGGATGCACCGCGAACCGCTACGTTATTCGGCAACGCCAGATAATAGCGACCAGCATTACCGTAGACCTTGAAACTGGAGTCGCCGTTGACGTCCCAGCTGAAGCCAAGGCGCGGCGCAAGCTGTGGCTTGGTCAGTCGGATATATGGCTGACCGCTGCTGTTGTAATTGGTGAACTGATCATTGCGAAGGCCAATTTTGACCAGCCAGCGATCGTCGATCTGCCAGTCATCCTGTATGTACTGTGCATGCTGCACAGTTCGGACTGACGCCGAGTTGGAAATGTAGATTTGATCGACGTAATAATTCTGTCCAGGCGCGCCGACGCCCAAGCCGTCGGAGATTGGCACGTTCGGAGTATCGGTCTGTGAATAGTCCCAGTAATAACCAGGCCCTGTTGTATTGCTGCCGATGTAGTTTGAGCGTGCAGTCTGGTTGTCGATGCCACCGCTGATGAGGTGATCGCCAAGCTTGTAGCTGATGTCGAAGCGAAAACTGTTGATCTTGTTGTTATTGCGTGGATCTTGAGCGCTGAGCAGCGTTTGCGAACCTACGTACCCGTTCGGATTGCCGCCGGTATAAGCAGGGTTCTGCTGATCGGCGCCGTTGACGTAGGCATCCGAACTGGGATTGCCCGGCTCTTGATAGTCCCGCGTTTTCATAGTGCCCAGAAGAGCGCTCACCGTCAGATCATCGGTTATGTACGACGTGTACTTCGCGATGTAAGCGTCGCCACCGGTTTTGGTGTAAGTGTCTTTGGTGAGGTAATCGCCGCGCGATTTCGTGTCGTAGTTGTAGTCGTAGATGGCGCCGGTGTAGCTGCGCTTGTCCGAGACCCCGGTGAGTTCGAGTATGTTGCTGTCGTTGATATTCCAGTCCAGCTTGGCGTACCAGCGTGGCATATCGTACGTGTAGTCCGTATAAGGCGACGCGCTGGCTGTTGTTGAACTGCCGAGGACCGACTTGCCTGCCTGCCGCTCAACGTCAGCAGAAAGAAACAGGAAAAGCTTGTCCTTGATCAGCGCGCCGCCGCCATAGAGGCTAAGCTCGGTCGTGCTCGACTTGTCCGGCTTATTGACGTTGTAGATCTTGCCGGCATTGGGTCCATACACCGAATAGATGTCATTGGCGTCCGCTTTCAGTGACGACGGCGTCCATCCGGCGTAGCCGCCAAAATGCCATTCGTTGGTGCCACGCTTGCCTACTATGCTGAGCACACCGCCATCCGAGCGACCGTATTGGGCACCGAAGCCACCGGTCAGCACTTCCACCTGGTCGATGGCGCCGTACGGTAGCGTCAGACCACCCAGATTCTTCAGCGGATCGGTGGTGGCAAAACCATTGATATAGTAAGAATTTTCCGTGACCGACGATCCGCCGAAGGAATTCAGCGACTGTCCGGAGGTAGAACTGGTGTAGACATTGTTGTCGATCACACCAGGCGCCAGTCGGGCGATAGCTTCAGGTGTGCGCACCAGGGGCAATTTGGCGAGCTGCTCGGCGGTTACGACAGTGCGCGAGTCGACGGCTTTCACGTCAATGGCCGGTAGTGCGCTGGCAGAGACGTTTACCGTCCCTAATTCCTTCGCGAAGGAAACTTCGGTTGCCGAGCCGACAAGAAGAGTGACGTTATCGCGCGAGCCAATGACGGCGCCATCGCGGATAAGGGTTACGGTGTACGTTCCAACCGGCAGGGAGCTGGTCGAATAGCGACCGTTGGCGTCCACTGGCACTTCGCGAGTGATGCCAGACCCACTTTGGATTTTTACGGTTTCGCCGCTTCCCGTAGGCGCCTGTCCAAACACAGAACCAGTGGTGGATTGGCCAAACGCTGCTCCAGCCGATCCCATGCCGATAATCAGCGCAACGCTCAAAATGTTGCGCCTCGGCATCCTTTGCGTGTCGTAAGTACGTGCGTTATTCAACTTGCCCATGATGTTTCCCCAATACATGCCAGCGCTGTCGGCTGGAGTTCGAGTGAGATGGTCGAGTGAGGCCACGAAAAGATTTTCGGTACCTGAGGCCATGGCTCGCCCAGCGAGGCCATGCAGGCCGTGTGTCAGTTGTGTTGACAAAATGTTACGGCTTATGAAAGAACTTACGTCACTGTTTCCTGTTTGGTCAACAACTTTTTAGCAATTTCTTGCGCAAGGATGTGGATACGCTGGCGTATGCCCGGCCGACTTGCGGATGCAGCGGATCAGCCACTACAGTGCCGGGGTCGAGGTGTCCCAAGGGCTCACGCCGGAGGGATGAAACGGGAAGCCGGTGCGTGGTGCGGATGCACTGCAAGGCCGGCGCTGCCCCCGCAACGGTAAGCGAGTCAACGAACGGCGGATGCCACTGTGCTTGCACGGGAAGGCGTCGTTCGGAGCAGGCGATTGATACGTCTGCTGCTCGTCAGCCCGGAGACCGGCCTGGACGATATCTGGTGGCTCGCGGTGGGCGAGGCTGAACCACGTGCCGTGGCGACGTCAGTTTGTGCGCGCCGCGCCTGCCCGTTGTTCCGTCTTTTCCTGTCGTCAGCCGCCAGCCCATCGAACATATGGGCCGCGCGCGGGTGTGCGGCCGGGGAATGACATTGAAAAAGACTGTACTGGCAGCCTCGCTTTTGAGCTGCGTGATGGCCGCCCACGCGGCCGACCAGGGCGCTGCCGACGCGAGCAACACCAGCTCGCTCGATCCGGTGATCGTTACCGCCACGCGTACGCCGATCACGATCGACGAGTCGCTGTCGTCCGTGACTGTTATTACGCATGCCGACATCGAGCGGCTGCAGCCGGTCTCGGTGATCGATCTGTTGAACGGCCTACCGGGCGTGACGTTTGCGCAGTCCGGTGGTCTCGGCCAGCAGTCGTCGCTGTTTCTGCGCGGCACCAACTCCACCCATACGCTGGTATTGATCGATGGCGTGCGGATCGGTTCGATTACCGCCGGGCTGCCCGCATTTGAACAGATTCCGGTCGAGCAGATCGATCGCATCGAAATCGTGCGCGGTCCGCGTTCGAGCCTCTACGGCGCCGACGCGATCGGCGGCGTGATCCAGATTTTCACGAAGCACGGAAACGCCGGCGGCGGCATTACGCCGTCGTTGAGTGTGACCACGGGCAGCAACGGCTTCGTCAATTCACAGGTCGGCTTGTCCGGCGGCGATCCGCACGCCTGGTACAACGTCAGCCTGGGCGGCGAGTACACCAGCGGTATTCCCGCCTGTCGGCTGGGCGCAGCGGAAGCCGGGGCCGGCTGCTTTGTCGACGACCCGCGCGATGACGCCTACCGCAACTGGAACGGTTCGGCCAATGCCGGCTACCGCTGGGACAACGGCACCGAGCTCGCTTTCGACTGGCTGCGCAGCAAGAGCAACGTCGAATACGCCGGTAGTCCGTATGGCGGCAACGATGCCGTCAACGAGCAGCACGTCGCCGGGACGCGGCTGACGTTCTCACCGCTGGATATCTGGAAGGTGACGCTGAACGCGGGCCAGAGCCGCGACGATTCGCAGACCTATTACCAGGGCACCTACTTCGGCGATTACTACCCGCGCACGCCGACTGGTTACGCCGATTCGCGGCGCAACCAGTTTTCCTGGCAGAACGACATCACGCTCGGCAGCGGTCAGCTGCTGACGGTGGGCGCGGACTATCAGCAGGAGCACATCACCAGCGACACCGGTTATCTGGACAGCACCCGCGGCGATGCCGGCACGTATGCGCAGTACCAGGGCACCTTCGGCCAGAATGAAGTGCAGCTTTCGGCGCGGCATGACCACAACGACCAGTTCGGCAATCACAACACCGGCGCGGCCGCCTGGGGCTACAACTTTGCGGACGGCCTCAAGCTCACCGCCAGCTACGGCAGCGCCTTCCATGCGCCGACCTTCAACGATCTCTACTACCCCTACGGCAGCGGCAACCCGGATCTGAAGCCGGAAAGCTCGCGCAGCGCCGAGCTGGGGGTGTCGCAGACGGTAGGTATCTGGAACTGGGCGTTGAACGCCTACCAGACGCGCATCAATCAGCTGATCACCCTGGATGCCAACTACGTGCCGCAGAACATCAGTCAGGCGCGCATCCGCGGGCTGGAAGGGCAGGTGGGCGTCACGCTCGACGGCTGGCGGGTGCAGACCTACCTCACCGCGATGCAGCCGATCGAGGACGACAGCGGTCCGAACAACGGCAATCTGCTGCCGCGTCGGCCGAAGCAGACCGCGCGTGTGGAGCTGGACAAGAGCTACGGCGACTTCGCCATCGGCGGCACCTTCAACGCTGACAGCAAACGCTACGACGACGCGGCCAACCTGCATCGCCTCGGCGGTTACGCCACCACCGACCTGCGTGCCAGCTACGCGTTTGCGCCGAACTGGAAGGTCGAGGCGCGGCTGGCGAATATTTTCGATCGCGATTACGAAACCGCTTACTACTTCAACCAGCCAGGTCGCACCTGGTACTTGACGTTGCGCTACAGCCCGGCAAGTCTGTAGCCATTCGCCTGTGCCGTCAGCACGGATGCTGGCGGAGTGGCACTCCAGGGAGTGGAGCGGAAGCGACACGAACACGGACGTTCACCCCTGCCTTTCGACAGGGTGAGGACTTAAGGCACATACGTTTGCGCACGCCGACAGGCATAAAGTCGGCATGATCGATACGCACGCCGCTGCCGCACGCCCTTTTACGTCCGCGAAAATGTTCGCCGGCGTCGGCTCGCCGGTATGCTTGCAGGCCACGGAAGCGCCATGAATATCTTTGCCCCCATGATTCGCCGCCCCGCCGGCACGTCGCTACTCGCGATCGGCCTGGTGCTGGCCGGTATCTGCGCGTATTTTTTGCTCGGCGTGGCGGCACTGCCTTCGTTCGAGCTGCCGGTCGTTTTCGTGCAGGCTGCACAGCCCGGTGCGAGTGCGCAGACCATGGCCAGCACGGTGCTGGCGCCGCTGGAGCGGCACCTTGGGCAGATTCCCGGCATCGACGAAATGTACGGCAACGCCACCGAGGGGTCGGCAACCGTGATCGTGCGCTTTCATTTCGGGCGCGATACCGACAAGGCCGCACGCGACGTGCAGGCCGCCATCAACGCCGCACAGGCTGATCTGCCGGCACTGCCGAGTCCGCCGCAGTACTTCAAGGTGGACACAGCATCGATCCCCATTTTGCTGGTGACGCTCCGATCCGATGGCTTGCCGATCGATAAGCTCTACGACCTTACCGACACGTTGCTGCAGCCGGCGATGGCGCAAATTCCCGGCGTGGCCCAGGTGCAGGTGTTCGGCGGCACGCCGCACGCGGTGCGCATCGATTTGGACATGCACGCGCTGGCCGCCAAAAACCTCACGGCCAACGACATCAGCAATGTATTGATCGCCGCCAACGTGTCCTCGCCGCAGGGCGTACTGTCGGACGGGCACACGCAGATGACCGTCACGGCGAACGACGCCCTGCAGACCCCGGAGGAGTTCGGCAAGCTGCTGATCTCCGATAGCAACGGTGTGCCCGTGCGCATGTCCGATGTGGCCAAGGTCTACAGCGGCGAACAGGACAAATATCAGGGTGCCTGGTTCAACGGTAGCAAGACCGTTGCGATGCAGATCAGCAAGCGCCCCGAAGCCAACGCGGTGGCTACGGTGCAAGCAATTCTTGCCAAGCTGCCGCAGCTGCGCGCTTCGCTGCCCGCCAATATCACCATCACGCCAATGTTCGATCTCACTCAGACCACCAAGTCGGCCTTGCATGAGGTGGAGGTGGCGCTGGCCATAAGCATCGTGCTGGTGGTGCTGGTCATGCTCGTATTTCTGCGCCGCCTGCGGCCGACGCTGATCGCCACGCTGAGCGTGCCGCTCTCGCTGGCCGGCGCGTTCGTGGTGATGTGGATCCTGGGGTATACGCTCAACACCTTGTCGCTGGTGGCCCTCGTGCTATGCATCGGCTTCGTCGTCGACGACGCGATCGTGGTGATCGAGAACATCGTGCGGCATATGGAGCACGGTGAAGAGGCACTGGAGGCGTCTTTGGTTGGCGTCAGCGAGATTGGTTTCACCGTCATTTCCATCACGCTGTCATTGATCGCCGTGTTCGCACCTTTGCTGTTCGGCAACAGTATTTTGGTGCTGCTGTTGCGCGAATTCTCCGTCACGCTCACCGCCGCCGTCGTTATTTCGGCGCTCGTGTCACTGACCTTGACGCCCGCCTTGTGTGGCCTGCTGTTGAAACAGGATGCGCAGGGCATCGTGCGTGAGCCGTCACGCATTGAATTGGCCATGGAGCGCTTTGATCGCAATCTGCATCACCGCTACGAACGCGCGCTGGACTGGGCCATGCGCCATCGCCGGCTGATGCGCTGGCAGCCGCTGCTGCTGCTTATTCTTACCGTTGTGCTGGCGTTCGCCGTCGTGAAAACGGCTGGTGGCACCTTCATGCCGGACGAGGACACCGGCCAGTTGCAGGTCGATCTCACGGCGGACACCAATATTTCGCCCACGCTGCTGGCCGAACGCGTCAAACATGCGGCCAGCATCATCCAGGCCGAGCCCGACGTGGTGGATATCCTCAGCGTGCTGGGCTCCAACGGTGGCGGCAACGGGGCGGTCGGCAACGGCGGCACGATGTGGGTCGATCTCAAACCGCGTGGCAGCGGCCCGAACGAGCGTCACGAAAACATCAAGGTGCTGATTGAGCGGCTCGGCAAGAAGCTCGACGCGCTGCCGAACGTGCGCGTCGAGGTTACGCCCGTGCAGTTTCTCGGCGGTGGCGGCAGCGGCGACAACGCCGGCCAGTACGAATTTCAGCTGGTCAGTTCCGACGGCGGCGACCTGCAGCCGTGGACGCTGAAGATGGTGCGCCAGCTGCGCACGATGAAGCAGCTGCGTGATGTCAGCAGCAATTTCGACCAAGTCGGCAAGCAGCAGATGATCAACGTCGATCGCGATGCCGCCAGCCGTTTGCAGGTCAGCATGGGCGACATCGACTCGGTCCTGCAGAACTCGTTCGGCCAGCGCCAGGTGTCGGTGATCTATTCCGACCTCAACCAGTATCGCGTGGTGCTCAACTCCGCCGCGGCCGAATCGATCAGCGCGCAGGCGCTGCTCAACAGCTATGTGCGCAACACGCAGGGCAACATGATTCCGCTATCGGCCATGGCCCGCATCGACCCAAGCCTCACGCCCACGCGCATCCGCCACCACAACCAGATGGAAGTGTCGACCATCAGCTACAACCTGGCCAAGGACGTGAGCCAAGATAAAGGCATCGCGCTAATCAACAAGGCGGCCACTATCCTGCAGCTGCCCGAAGGCATGCGTGTGGACTTCACCGGCGCGAACCAGAGACTGCAACAGGCCGAAAGCAACGGCTATGTGCTCATCGTCGGCGCCATCATCGCGATGTACATCGTGCTGGGCATTCTCTACGAAAGCCTCGGTCACCCGCTGACGATTCTCTCCACGCTGCCGGCCGCCGGCGCCGGCGCCTTCCTCGCGTTGCTGGTCACGCAAACGCAGATCAGCCTGATGGCGATCATTGCGATCCTGATGTTGATCGGCATCGTGAAAAAGAACGCGATCCTGATGGTCGACTTCGCCCTGGTCGCCGAACGCGAAAGGGGTCTGCCTGCGCCCGAGGCGATACGCGAGGCGGCGCTGGTGCGCTTCCGTCCGATCACCATGACGACTCTCGTGGCGATGGGTGCGGCGTTGCCGCTCGCGATCGGTTTCGGCGTGGGCTCGGAGATGCGCCAGCCGCTGGGTATCGCGATTGTGGGTGGGTTATTGGTGTCGCAGTTGCTGACGTTGCTGAGTACGCCGGCAATCTATTTGTGGAATCACGATCGGAAGATTCGCAAGGCGGCGCGGATCGAGAGGCGCGCAGCGAAGCGGCGGCTGAAGGCGATAGGCAAGCCTTCGCAGGCGGCCGGGTAAAGCAGCGCAACGTTTTCTCCTCTCCCCAGGCTTTATTGGGGAGAGGGTAGGGTGAGGGGTCGCTCTGGGTTTTGCCGTGGTGTGTTTTTAGAAGCAGAGCTTTCGCCCTCCTGCGGAGCGCGAGGTACTTCTCTTTTGCTCGTCCAAACGAGAAGTACCCAAGAGAAAACGACACCCCACTTGGCGCTTGCCGGGCTGCGCCCGCCAAGTCCGTGAGCCGAGGCCGGGCTTTTCGACAGGGCTCCTGCCCTGGCGAAAAGGAATCGGCATCCATGCCGATCCCCCTGCGGGCCTGTCGACCTCGCCTCACCGCCGCATAGGGAAGTGGAAAAGCAGAGCGGCTTTCCCGCGAATCAAATCGAGATGTCTAACGCTTGAATTGGTACCCGCTGCGAAGCGGTTTGGTTTGAATGAGTAAAAAGAGACTTCCTCCCCCTTTCGGCCTCGAGGGCCATGATGGTGATGCGGATCAACCGTCACTTGAAGAGGAAGTCTCCATGAGCACTATAACCATTGGCGTGGATTTGGCGAAGAGCGTGTTTTCGGTGTGCGAGATGGACGCGGCGGGCCATGTGCTGGGCCGGCGTGATCTGGGTCGCGAGGCGTTTGCGCTGTGGCTGGCCCAGCGGCCGGCCGGTACCGTGGTAGCGATGGAGGCGTGCAGCGGCGCGCACCATTGGGCCCGGCGTTGCCTGGAATACGGGCTGCAGCCGCGGCTGATGGCCGCCCAGTTCGTCACCCCGTTCCGCAAGAGCCGCAACGCCAAGAACGACCGCAACGACGCCGAGGCGATTGCCACGGCGGCCCGTCAGGGCAACATGCGCTTCGTGCCGGTCAAGGATGTCGAGCAGCAGGCGCGGTTGGCGTGGCATCGGGTGCGCGAGGGTTACAAGACCGAGTCGCTGGCGATCGGCAACCGCCTGCGCGGCCTGCTGGCCGAGTTCGGCATCGTGGTGGCAAAAAGTGACGTCGCCCTGCGCCGTGTGCTGGAAACGCTGGATCAGCAGGCGGGGTTGCCGGACGAGTTCAAGGCGTTGCTGCGTGACCTCAGCGCGCACTGGGCGCAGTTGCGCGCGGCGATCGAGGCGTGCAGCGCACGCATCGAGGCCCACGCGCAACAGGACGCGCGGTGCGTGCGGATCGGTGCGATCGTGGGCGTCGGCCCCATCACGGTCGATGCGATGGTGGCCAGCGTCGGCAACGCCCGGGAGTTCAGGAACGGACGGCAGCTCGCCGCGTGGCTGGGTCTGGTGCCGACCCAGCATTCCAGCGGCGGGCACACGCGACTGGGCACGATCAGCTGCCGCGGTGACGCGTACTTGCGCACCTTGCGGATCCAGGGCGCACGCAGCAGCCTGCAGCGCGCCAAGGCGGTCAGCGTGGAAAGGTGCACACCCGAGCAGCAATGGATACGGCAACTGGACGGCCGCATGCCCTTCGGCAAGGTGCTGGTGGCGATCGCCAACAAGCACGCACGGCAGCTATGGGCGATGCTCGCGCACGATCTCGACTACGACCCGCACGCCAGCGTGAAGCACCCGATGGCGCGTCGTGCGGACAGCCACTGCGCCATGACGGTCGCCGCCATGGCATGAAAAGGTTCCACGTCAGCGCGCAGCGGTAGCAACGGGTCAGACCCACCCGGAGAGAACCTGACTAACCATTTGGACGTCTACAAAGTGTTTCGGCTGATCCTCGAACACCGACGACACCGATGAACGAATGAGGTCTCCGGGCGCGGTTTATACCCTGGTCCGCATCGGCACCATCGATGCAACAAGACCGTTTACGGAAATGCAGTCTGGCAACGTTCAACGCCGCAAGCACTGACACGCACGACGCAACACAGAGGACAACACGATGACCAGCGAAAGCCTGAAAGCTCAAGGCAAGAACATCAAGCGGGCGGTGTTGACGGGAAGTCTCTTACGGAATGGTTAGTCTTCCCTCTATGGCTCTGAGACACGCTGGCTTTTTGGCACGATGTTCAGATTGTCCATATCCGAAAAGATTAGCCACGGCCCGCCTGGTGCACGACGCAAAGTGAGAGTGAACTTTCCCGCATCGCCCGGTGCATCGCCGTAACCGTAAGCGCCAATGATGTACCCAATCGTGTCTCCAGTCGAAAAAGCGAGCGCGCGCAACCGCAATGGGCCACCGCTGTGACCTTGAAAGGCTGCCTGGATAGCCGAATGTCCCCGGACTGGCGAACGATTGTTCTGCAGGACAAATCCGTCCTCTGCAAATAGTGAAGCTAGTGCCACCGCGTCGCGCTCGCGCCAAGCACGCTCATAATCGCGAAGCACTCGATTCAGCTCAGGTGGTAAAGCGACAGTGGAAAGCTGTGCGGGCTTGGGCTGTTCTGGGCTGTTCTGCCCGAGTAGTGGTTTCCACACCAGCAGGAGCGCAACGACGACGAAAGCCACGGTGGAGCGGGTCATACGTTTCAACCCTGATGGAGTCTCGAAATTCTAACGTTCATAAGACTTCAGGTCGTGGAAAACGCACTGTTCGATCTAGCTAAATTATGACTTTGCATATCTCGCTGATCGATTCGCAAAATACTTACGGCCTGAGATTGCCGGGTAGTTCTTGTCGCTTCATTTGCGTTGAACGAATGTCACTACGAAGCGCGCACTGTTTTTCAAACTCCCCTATGCGGCGGTGAGGCGAGGTCGACAGGCCCTTAGGGGGATCGGCATGGACGCCGATTCCTTTTCGTCAGTGCATGGATGCGCTGTCGAAAAGCCCGGCCTCGGCTCACGTACTTGGCGGGCGCAGCCCGGCAAGCGCCAAGTGGGGTGTCGTTTTCTCTTGGGTACTTCTCTTTTGGACCCTCCACGTCAGACTAGTTGTCGCCTCGTTTGATTTGATCAATCACACTGGAAGGCGGCAGCGAGCGAGAGCATGAAATGGGTACGTTACACAGCCGAACAGCGGCAATGGGCGATCGAACAGATGGGGCCACCGACGAACCGCCGAATCCGTGCGTTGGCCTTGGCGTCGGGCATTACGGAAGTCACGCTGCGGACGTGGCGAAATGCAGCGCTGATCGAGGGATCGCTGGTGCGTAAGGACAGCGGACAAAGCGAGCGTTGGTCCGGTCCGGAGAAATTTCGGATCGTGGTGGAAAGTGCGCCGATGAATGAGGCAGAGCTCTCCGAGTACTGTCGCCGGATAGGGTTGCTGCCGGAGCAGATCCGGCAATGGCGCGTGGCGTGCGAGCAGGCCAATGCGCCGATGACCACCGCCCAAGGTGTGGTGAAGCCCGATAGCGGCATGGCGCGCGAGCGCATCAGGCAGTTGGAGCGCGAACTGCGCCGCAAGGATGCGGCGTTGGCGGAAACCGCCGCGCTGTTGGTGCTGCGAAAAAAAGCCGAGGCGATCTGGGGCAAGGACGAGGACGCATGACCTCTCCCTCAGATCGCCGCGAGGCGTTGGCTCTTCTCGATGACGCGGTGGCTGCCGGGGCGCGGCTTGCGCCAGCCTGCGCGATGCTGGCGCTGAGCATCCGCACGGTGCAGCGATGGCGGCAGAAGCCCGAAGATGCGCGCCCACAGGCGCATCGGCCCGCACCGGCCCATCAGCTCAGTGACGAAGAACGTCGGCACCTTCTGGCCGTCGCCAACGAACCGGCCCATGCCCAGATGACGCCGCACCAGATCGTGCCGAAACTGGCCGATGAAGGCATCTTCCTGGCCAGTGAGTCGACGTTTTACCGCGTGCTCAAAGCGGCCAGTCAAACCGCGCATCGGGGACGCAGCAAGGCGCCCCAGCGTCGTGCGCCCACCACCCATAGGGCGACCGGCCCCAACCAGGTCTGGTGCTGGGACATCACCTGGATGCCCAGCACCGTCAAGGGCCGCTACTTTTACTGGTACATGGTCAAGGACATCCACAGCCGCCTGCTGGTGGCCAACGAGGTGCACGAGGCCGAGTCATCCGATCATGCCAGTGACTTGATCAGGAAGGCCTGTTTGCGCGAACGCATCGTCGGTCGGCCGCTGGTGCTGCACTCGGACAATGGCTCGGCGATGAAGGGTGCCGTCATGCTCGCCACGCTTCACGAACTTGGCGTCGCCTCGTCGTTCAGTCGTCCGCGGGTGAGCAACGACAACGCCTACGCCGAAGCGCTGTTCCGCACGGCGAAGTACTGCCCGCTCTGGCCCGAACGCCCCTTCGACACGATCGACGAGGCGCGCGTATGGGTCAACCGCTTCGTCGCCTGGTACAACCACGAGCACCGCCACAGCGCACTCAACTACGTCACGCCCAGCCAGCGCCACTGCGGTCATGCAGAACGCCTGTTGGCCGCACGTGCCGAGCTCTATGCGAAGGCACGTCAACGACATCCCGCGCGCTGGGCGCGGCATACGCGCGACTGGACACTCGCCAACGAGGTCTATCTCAACCCAGAACGAACCGAACTGAAGCACGCGGCATAACGCACGACGCGACAACTACCTTGACGCACGCCGTGGACAAGCAAAAGAGAAGTACCTCGCGCTCCGTAGGAGTGCGAAAGCTCTGCTTGTAAGAAACAACAAAAACAGAACGACCCCTCACACCAGCCCTCTACCCAATAAAGCCTGGGAAGAGGGAATGACACGCGCAGGCTCGAAGAGAATCACTGCAAAAAGTTCAATCACTCGGACTGGTACAAGCCGCGTACCGCTTCCCCTCAACGCGAACCACGTCCCCCTCACCCTTCATCGCAACACTCGCCACGTAATGCTCCGGCGAATCAAAATCCACGCGGCCCTTGCCGGTGGCTGACGTATTCCCAGGACAACTCAACGTCCAGTCCAGCGCGGTACTGCGGCGGTGTTGATTGCTGGGCAAACATTTCGTCTGATTTGGTATATCGATATTGGCGAACTCGACCCATGGGTCAGCGCCTTCGTCGACGCAGTGCCAGGTGGTTTTCGACTGGCCCACAACCTGGCCGTGACTGACGATGCTGGTGACAATTTTCCACAGGCCGGGCATCGCCTGAAAATCGCCGGGGTCGGCGAGGGTGGCGGTGCTGCCAAGCGCTGCGGCGAGAAACAGCAGCGCGATAGAGCGACGTCGAAGACGGAACGTCTGAAACGCGCGTCGTACATGTCGAATCGGTCGATGGATCATCCATCAATCTCCAGTGGTAAAAACAAAGCAGGCCCCGGGCATGCCCGGGGCCTTTGTGCGTTTCTGCATCAGCAGGAAGCGCACGGTTTTATTCCATCAGTTTTGCTTGCCATCCTGCACGGCCGCAGCCGTCCAGCCGCCGTTCGAGAAGTCGAACATGTCCATCAGATTGCCGATTGCCGGCGCGTTGACGGGCACGTAAGGATTGCGGCGCAGCGCAATCGGATTGGGTAGGTTGTCGCGGCTGCGGGGCGAGATGGTGGCATCCAGGTCCCAGTTGGCTTCGACGAATTTGTCGAACGAAACGTGATCGTAATACGTGTGCACCACGCGGCCGCCCTGCGAGTACTTCGAGATCACCAGCAGCGGGATGCGCGTGCCATCGCCGAAGAAGTCGATCGGCTGCACGTAACCGGAGTCGTAGTAGCCGCCGCCTTCGTCCATGGTCACCATGATGACGGTGTCGTTCCATACCGCCGGATTGGCCTTGGCCATGTCGACGATCTTCTTGACGTAGCCTTCGAACAGTTCGAGTTTCGACGAGGCCGGATGGCCGTCCAGAATGCCGTCGGGTTTGGCGATGGAGACGGCGGGCAACGTGCCGTTCTGGATGTCGGTGTAGAGGTCGTTGATATCCTGATTGTTGGCGCGCAGGGTCGGGTTGGTCATGATCTGGGTGGAGTACAGGAACGGATCGCAGATGTTGCAGAAGGTGCCTGCCTCACCGTTTTCCTTGCCGTCGCCCCAGCCTTCGCCGTAGTACTTCCAGCTGACGTTGTGCTTGCTCAGCAGAAGGGCGATGTTGTCCTGCCTGGTCGGCGGAACGGTGAACTGCGTGCTGCCCAGCGGTGCGGGCGTGCCGTCACCCATGTAGCCGGGGTTGTAGTTGTTGACCAGGTAATACGCGCCCGGCTTGCAGTCGGTGCCGCGGAAGGTGCGGTACGGCAGCGAGCCGAGATAACCCTTTACCGCCGCCACGCCGGGCTGCGTGTCGTCCGCGCAGTTGACGTAGGAGCCGCCGCCGTAGCCGTCCTGTACCCACCAGTTGTTGGTGCCGGACTGCGAGTTAGGGTTTTCGATCTGGTTGTTCGGTGGTGTGGTCGGGCTGCCGTTGGCGTCGGCGTAGAAAATCGGATTGCCGTAGCCGAGCATGATGTGGTTCGCACCGGTGCCACCCATCACCGACTGGTGAAAGTTGTCGCTCAGCGTATAGGTTTTCGCCAGCTCGGCGAAGTAGGGTGCATCGCCTTTGGCCACGTTGAGAAACTGCATCGCGGTGGATCCTTCACCAGTGCTCTGGTTGGTGAAGTTGGCCGGCTGAGTTTTGCCGTTGTTGCCCGCGCCGATGTTGGTTTCCACCCACGGGAAAAGATCGGCGCGGCAGCCGCTTGGGTTGGTCGCCGTCGCACTCTGCATGCTGCAGTCGAGCTGCTGCCACATCTGGAAGAAACGGTGCACCGGGCTGTTGGCGTAGTCGTCGTAACTGAGCGACGCGTGCATGTCGACCGGCGCGTTGGCCAGCTGCGTGGGGAAGCGCGTGTCGACCACGTCGTTGGGCAGGCCGGTGCCGCCCTCGGCCAGCTGCTGGTAGGCATCGCTCGGCAGCGCCGGTTCGACCGACTGCGCCTGCGCGGCGGAGGAGAATGGCGCCTGCGTTGGTGCGCCGCCGGTGTTCATCGACGGCAGCATGGCGAATGGCGTGGTGCGCGTGGGCGTGCTGGAGTAATTGCCCGTCTGCGATGCCTGCCACTGCTGTGCTTTGGCCACGTTGGGACCGGGCGTGCCGTCGGCGTTGACGATGCCTTCGGACAGCAGGTTGTGATGCTCTGGCCGCGCGGCGGCGTATAAGTAGCAAAGATGTGGTCAAAGGTGCGGTTTTCACCAATCAGCAGGATCACGTGCTTGATCGGCGTGAGGGTGTAGCCGCTGCGATCAGCACCGGGCGTATGGAGAGTGACGATACCGCCGGGCAGGCCGGCCTGATGTTTGGAGGCGGCCGCGGGTATGCCCTGACGGAACGCGGCATCCTTGTCCGGTGGTGTGATGCTCTGCGCGCTGACGATACCGGCGACGGTAGCGGTGAGCAGTCCAAGCAACAGCGGCTTGTGGTGCTTGCGATGAATCGGTGAGCGCATGACTTTGTCTCCTGCAGTGGCAACAGTGCTGCAATCGAATCGTTTCCCCCTGATTCGTAACCGCGGGCCTTGCCGGCGCAACGGTCGGCGGCAGTCTGATCCGCCAAGATGACGCTCCGTTGGCGCGCAAGAGACAGCCGACGCGCTCCGCGTGACAGTGCGGCGACATCGTAAAAACATCTGCGTCGATCCGCAGGAACACGCGATGTCAGGCGGGTAGCAGCTCGTACGGACGCATCATTTCGTTGTCCTCGTGCTCGAGGAAATGGCAGTGCCAGACATAGCGGCCCGGCTCGCCGTCGAAGCGCACCGCGATGCGCGTGACCATGCCGGCGTCGGCGCGCACGGTGTCTTTCCAGCCCGCCTCGTGCGGCGGTGGCGGCTGTGCGGGGCCGGTGTATTTGACCGTGCGATGCGCGTTCCACGCGAACAGGTCGAAGGGCCGGCGATCGATGATCTGAAAGCGCACCAGGTGCAGATGGATCGGATGCGCGTCACCGGTGACGTTGACGAAGCTCCAGGTTTCCGTGCTGTGCTGGCGCGGCTTTTCGCTGATCGGGTCGGACCACATCTTGCCGTCCAGCAGCATGGTCATGGCATTGCCACCGGCGTCGTCCTGCTCGCCCAGCGCGAGCTGGCGATGCTGCACGGCGCTGGCCGGATCGATGCGCGGCACCGTGCGCAGCGCCGCCGGCAACGCCGAGGTATCGCGCTGGCCGCGATCGCGCACGCGAAATTCCAGAATGCCTTCGGACTGCTGGCGCAGCTGCAGCGTTTGGCCGTCCATTCTGGAAAAGTCGATAACCACTTCGGCGCGTTCAGCCGGGTACAGCTGGATATGCGAGCGTTCCAGCGGTGCGCTCAGCAGGCCCTGATCGCTGGCGATCTGCTGGAAGGGATGATCGTGCGACAGCGACAGGTCGAAGAAGCTGGTGTTGGCCACGTTGATCAGGCGCAGCCGATAGCGCCGCGGCTCGACCTCAATGTACGGAAACAGCTTGCCGTTGCACAGCACGGCGTTGCCGTGGCACTCCGACACCCACGGCGCGGCGGGATCGTCGGACACCGGGTAGTACAGCTGGCCGTCCTTCGCGATCAGCCGATCGCAGAGAATCAGCGGCAGGTCGTACTCGCTCGAAGGCAGATTCAGCGCCTGCTCCTCGGCGTCGCGCACGGTGAAGGCGCCGAACAGTCCGGCGTAGATGTTGAGCCGAGTGATGCCCATGGCGTGATCGTGATACCACAGCGTCGCCGCGTCCTGCACGCTGGGGTAGTGGAACTGCAGGGATTTGCCCGGCACGTACCAGTCCTCCGGCCAGCCGTCGCTGCCGGCCGGCACGCGCGCGCCGTGCACATGCGTCACCGCACGCACGAGGGGCTTGTCCTTTTCCGCGCCGTGGATGGTGTGATCGATCGGCAAAAAGTGCTCGGTCGGCAATCCATTGGCCCATTCGATCAGCAGCGGTTCGCCGCGCGTGGTCTGGATGGTTGGCCCGGGCGAGCTGCCGTTGTAGCCCCACTGCGGCGTCGGCGGCAGATCGCGGTGCAGCCTGGATCGAAACGCCTGCATCTGCATGCGGTAAAGCGGCAGTGTGCGGCCCGGATAAGCCGGATGCGCGCGCTCACCGACGGCGCGCGCGATCGGCGGTATCGGCAGCGTATCGACGAATTTGCTCAGCGACGTCGGGTTGAGCAGCGGCACCTTCGGCGCGGCCAGCTGCGGCATTTTCATGTCTGCCGATTTGATCGGCATGGCCATGCCGGGCGCGGCGGTCGCGCGCGCCAGCTGCAGCGCGTCGGCCAGCGCGCAGGCGCCTACGAAACTGCCGGCGCCGAGTAGAAAGCGGCGGCGCGTGAGCGTCATGGTTTCTGACTCCACGCCTGCGGACGGCTTTTTGCCGGAGCCGCTTCCAGGCAGCAGAAGAAAGCGGACATCGAGCGGGCAAGCTGGGGCGCAAAAATCATCAGGCCACTCTAGGCAGGCCGAATGACAGTCGCATGGCAGCTTTATCTTGCGTGATGTCGGACGACGTGCTCGCCGCCGCCTGAAAGAACTTTCGTCAGTCGGTAACCGGCATGACTGCCGTGGCCGGCACGCCCTGACCTGTGGTGGGCGCCTGTTCGGCCGCCGTGGGTTGGAGCATGTGCGCGCGTCGCCAGCCGCCGTAGCGGTAATAGCCGATCGCCATCAGCATCGATACCAGCGACCCCAGCGGAAAGCTCCACCAGATCGAATCCGCGCCCAGCCGTGACTGCAGCAGCAGCGCGAACGGTGGCCGGATAAACCACATCGAAATCAGCAGCACGAACAGCGGCGGCCATACGGCGCCGGTGGAGCGCACCACGCCGAACAGCACGAACGTTGCGCCGAAGAACAGGAACGACCACACCGCGATGACGTTCAAATGCATCGCCAGCCGAATCGCCTCGCCATCGTGCGGCAGAAACAGCCCGAGCGCGGCGCGATTGAACAGGTAAATGATGCCGATCAATGTGCCGCCCAGCAGAAAGTTGTAGATCAGCCCGGTGCGCGCGATGCGGCCGACCCTGTCCCACAGGCGCGCGCCGACGTTTTGCGCGGCCATCGACGATACCGCCGCGCCGATCGCCATCGCCGGCATCTGCACATAGGTCCACAGCTGGCTGGCCGCGCCGTAGGCAGCCACGGTATGCGAGCCGTAAGCGTTGACCAGGCGCATCATCAGAATGGCCGAGCTGGAAATCACGATCATCTGCAGGCCCATCGGCAGGCCCTTGAATACCAGCGCGCGCAGCAGCGCCGGGTCCGGTTTCAGATAGCCCAGCTCGGCGCCGGTCAGCCGCAGAAAATGCTTGCGCCGATACAGCGTGATGATGAGTGCAGCGAGCGCGATGATCTGCGCGATCAGCGTGGCGGTGGCCGAGCCGGCGATGCCCATCTTCGGGAACGGACCGATGCCGAAGATCAGCAGCGGGTTGAGCCCGATATCCAGCAGCACCGCCAGCCCCATGAAGAGCAGCGGCGTTTTCGAGTCGCCGGCGCCGCGCAGCGTCATCATCAGAAAATTGAGAAAGTACATCGCCGGCATCGCAATAAAGATCACGTGCAGATAGGCGATCGCGAACGGCAGCGCATCGGTCGGCGTGCCGAGCAGGCGAAGGATCGAAGCTGTGCCCAGGTAACCGGCCAGCGACACCAGCACTGACAGCGCCACGAAGAACCCGGTGCCCGTGCCGACCACGCGCTTGGCCTCGTCGATATTGCGCGCACCCAGGCTCTGGCCCACCAGAATCGTGCTGGCCATGCTGACGCCGAAAACCATGCTGAGCAGCAGAAAGATGATCAGCGACGAGTTGCTGCCCGCCGACAGCGCGGCTTCGCCCAGATAATGGCCGATCCACATCGCGTTGACCGACGCGTTCAGCGACTGCAGTACGGTGCTGCCGAGAATGGGCAGCGCGAATAACAGCAGCGTGGAAGCGATTGGGCCCGAGGTCAGCGACGCTTTGGCTTTCGAGGGTTGCTGTAGTCGCGGTATGGACATGGCGATGGTTCCGGAATGGGCCTATGCAACCGACGCATCATCGCTCAGTTCGGTGTCGAAGGCCTGGTCGCCCCGCCCAAAAAGAAAATCCCCGGCGCCGGGCCGGGGGTTTTCTTTCCTGTAAAACCAAAGTGGCCGGCGGTCAGAAGCTCACGCCAACCAGCGCCATCGTCTCGCCGCGGTTGGGCTCGTGAATGCCCGCGTTGGAAATGTGCCGCAGCTGCACGCTGAAATATTTGCCCTGCCAGCCCAGCGTGCTGGCGAACTCCAGCGGACCACTCAGCGCCGGCGTGCGGCCGGTGTTGTAGGTGGGCTGGAAGCTGAAGAACAGGTGGCGGTACCAGTCACCCTGTTGTCCGTACTGGAAGCGCGCGCCGGCGCCAAGCAGGAAGGCGTTGTCGCGGGTGTTCTCGCCTTCGATGCGATGGTTGTAGAGATTGCGGCCATCGATCCAGCCCAGCGAAACGTCCGGCGCCCAGGAGAAGTTGCTGCTGCCGATAGGCTGCGCATCGAACACGCCTTCCAGAAACACGGCCGGTGTGCCGTGGCTGTTGGAATAGCTGCGGCCAGCTTCGATTTCGAAGGTCGCCGCGGCCGCCGGCAGACTCAGGCCGATGAGGCCAAGCGTAAAGCTGGTACACAGAAATTTCTGAAAGAGGTGCATGACGGGTCCGTAGTTGCCGAAATGATTTGCGCCATGATTTGCGATGGCGCGTCGCTTGAAAGTGAATGCTCGCTTACCGCAGAGGCCGTTCAACGGATGGAACGTCAGGCCGGGCCACGGCACGGAATCGATGCGGCCGCATCAGTGACCACCAGCGGCCGGACCGGCCTTTGCCGCGAACGGCGGGCGGGCCAGCCAGATCACCACGATCAGCGAAAGGAAGATCCAGCCCAGCAGGTGGAACACTTCGTTGAACGAGATCTGGTAACCCTGCTGGGTGATCATGTTGTTGATCATCGAGCTGCCTCTCGTTGCATCGCCGTGCCCGAGCTGGGCGATGGCGGTCTGAGCGGTCGGGCTGTACGGCGTGATGCCCTCGGCTAGCTGTTCATGGTGCACGATGGCACGGCGGTCCCACAGAAAGGTGGTGAGCGAGGCGGCAAAGCTGCCGCCCAGCGTGCGCAGGAAGGTGGCCAGTCCCGAACCGGAGGCGATTTCGCTCTGCTTTAGATCGGACAGCAGGATGGTCAGCACCGGCATGAAGAACAGCGCCACGCCCAGGCCCTGGATCAGCTGCACTATCGCCACATGGTAGAAGTCGATGTCGAGATAGAAATCCGAGCGCATGAAGCAGGTGGCGCCCATCACCAGGAACGCGCCCGATGCCAGCAGGCGCAGGTCGAAACGCGTAGCGTATTTGCCCACGACAAAGGTCAGCAGCACCGGAATGATGCCCAGCGGCGCGGTGGCGTAACCCGCCCAGGTGGCGGTATAGCCAAGGTTACGCTGCAGCCACTGCGGCACCAGCAGGCCGATGGCGAAGAACGCGGCGTAGGCGAGCACCAGCGCCAGCGTGCCGTAGCGGAAATTGCGGTGGCGAAACAGCCGCAGATCGACGATCGGGTCCTTGTCGGTCATTTCCCAGATCACGAACACGATCAGCGCGATCGCCGAAATGATGCTGGTGACGATGATGAAATTCGAGTTGAACCAGTCCTCGTCGTTGCCCTTGTCCAGCACGATCTGCAGCGCACCCACGCCGATGATCAGCGTGATCAGGCCGATATAGTCGATCTTCGGTCGCTGCAGCTGCTCGACGCGGCCCTTCATCTGGTTCGCCACCACCATGCTGGCAAAGATGCCGATCGGCACGTTGATGAAGAAGATCCAAGGCCACGAATAATTGTCGGTGATCAGACCGCCGAGAATCGGGCCGGCGATCGGCGCCACCACCGTGACCATCGCCAGCAGCGCCAGCGCCATGCCGCGTTTCTCCGGCGGATAGATGCCGATCAGCATGCTCTGCGTGATCGGGTACATCGGACCGGCCACCGCGCCCTGGATGGCGCGGAACATGATCAGCATGCCCATGCTCTGCGAGATGCCGCACAGGAACGAGGTCAGCGCGAACAGCAGGGTGCTCCAGACGAACAGCTTCACCTCGCCGAAGCGGCGCGTGAGAAAGCCCGTCAGCGGCAGCGAGATCGCCATGCTCACCGCGAACGAGGTGATCACCCACGTGCTCTGGTCGCTGCTCACGCCGAGGTTGCCGGCGATGGTCGGCAGCGACACGTTGGCGATGGTGGTGTCCAGCACCTGCATGAACGTGGCCAGCGACAGGCCGATCGTGCTCAGCGCAAGGTTGGGTGGACGGAATGCTTCGGCCATGAGGATCTGCGTCGGTAAAGAGTGTCGGGCACGTGGGCATCAGCGCGGGGCGGCATGGCCGCCTTCGCGCTGATGTCGAGCTACGCGATCAGTTGCTGCCAGCCATGTTGGCGTGGATGACCTTGGCGATTTCGAGGTCGGCCTTGGCCAGCTGCTGCTTGTAGACGTCGGTGCTGAACACCGGCTGGGTCGGCGAATGCTGCGACAGGGTCGGGCCGTTCTGGTCGTGCAGGCCCACGTCCACCGTCACCGACATGCCCAGGCGCAGCGGATGCTTGTCCAGCTGCTGCAGGTCGTCGAAGAACACGCGAACCGGAATGCGCTGCACGATCTTGATCCAGTTGCCGGTGGCGTTCTGCGCCGGCAACAGCGAAAACGCGCTGCCGGTGCCCACGCCCAGGCTCTCGATACGGCCCTTGTACTTCACCGCACTGCCGTAGACGTCCGAACTGATTTCCACCGGCTGGCCCAGGCGCATCTTGGTCAGCTGGGTTTCCTTGAAGTTCGCATCGATCCACACAGCGTGCAGCGGCACCACGGCCATTAGCGCCGTGCCCGACATCACGCGCTGGCCGACCTGCACCGAGCGTTTGGCCACATAGCCGTCCACCGGTGCCACCAGGGTCGAGCGCACGTCGTCGAGATAGGCCGAACGCAACTTGGCGGCGGCGGCCTGCACGTCCGGATGCGAAGCGACCACGGTGTCGTCCACCAGCACCTTGTTGCTCTGGTACTGCTGCTGCGACGAGGTCAGGCCGCTCTGCGCGGCATCCAGCGCGTCGCGGGCATGCGACAGTTCCTCCGCCGAGATCGCGCCGGATTTGGCCAGCTCGCGACGGCGGTTGTAGTCGGCGCGCGCCTTTTGCAGCGCCACCATGCGCTGGGCCACGTCCGCCTTGGCGCCATCGACGCTGGCGTACAGGCCGCGCACCTTGCGCACCGTGTTGGCGAGGTTGGCCTTGGCTTCGGCCACCATCACCTCGGCGTCGCTGGGGTCGAGCTGCACCAGCACCTGGCCGGCGTGCACGCGGTCGCCATCGTCGGCGCCGATGCTCACAACCGTGCCGGCGACCTGAGGCGTAACCATCACCACGTTGCCGTTGACGTAGGCATCGTCGGTGCTCTCGTGCCAACGGCCGTCGAGGAAATACCACAGCGCCCAGGCAATGATGCCGAGCACCACGACCACGACGAGGATGCGCAGCATCAGGCCGCGCGAACTCTTCTTCGGCTTGTCGGCGTTGGTCTGGGCGGGTTTGCCGGCCAGCGTGGACTGATCGGGCTTGCCCTGACCGGCGTTGTTTGGATCAGCTTTATTGTTCTGATCGGGTGGTTGGCTGGACATGATGCTGCCTCAGGAACGTGAAGGGGTAGGGGAAGAAGGGGAAGCGGAGCTGTTCGTCGGCCTGGCGCCGTCCTGGCCGGGCAGGCCTTCCGGACGGAAACCGCCGCCCAGCGCCTGGATCAGCTGCACCGAAAGATCGACCTGTTGCGACTGCAGGCCGGCCATCTCGCGCTGCGCGGCGAGCAGCTGCTGGCGCACGCTGAGCGCTTCCAGATAGCTGCCGATGCCGGCCTGGTAGCGCTGCTGCGCCAGCTGCCACGCGCCGTCGGCCGCGTCGATGGCCTGCTGCTGCGCGGTGATCTGATCCTGCAGCGAGCGCAGGCCCGCAAGGTCGTTGGCCACGTCGTTGACGGCGCCGACCAGAATCTTGTTGTACTGCGCCACGGCTTCGTCGTACTGCGCGTCCTTGCCGGCGAGATTGGCGCGCAGGCGGCCGCCGTCGAAAATCGGCAGGCTGATCGACGGCGCCACGCTGAAGAAACGCGCCGGCGCTTCGAAGAGGTTGCCGCCGCCCAGCACGATGAGTCCGGCGTAGGCGCCGATGCTGACGTTGGGCAGAAACTGCGTCTGCGCGACCTTGATGTTTTTGCTGGCGGCCTCGACGCGCCAGCGTGCGGCCACCAGATCGGCGCGATGGCCGATCAGGTCCACCGGCAGGTTGTCCGGCACCGCGACGGCCGCAGGATTGAGCGCCTTCGGACGGGTGATCGCCAGGCCGCGATCCGGGCCCTTACCGAGCAGCACCGACAGCATCGACTGCGCGGTCTCGATGGCATGGCTGGCGATGGCCAGCTGCTCGTTGGCGCTGGCGACTTCGGAGTCGCTCTGCTTGAGCTGGATCTGATTGTCGATACCGGCGGCCACGCGCTGGCGGGTCAGGGTGCGTGCACTGTCGGCGCGCGCGAGTTCCGCCTTGGCAACGTCCTGGCCGGCGTACGCATAGCCCAGCTGCACATAGGCGCGGGCGACGTTGGCCGACACCTCGATGCGCGCGGCGCGGCGCTCGATCTCATAGGCACGGGCCTGGCCTAGCGCGGCTTCCCACGCGGCGCGCTTGCCGCCCCACAGGTCGAGGCTCCAGCTGAAGCTCACATCGGCGTATTTGAACGGCGCGGCGTGACCGTTTCCGAGCGGCTGCGCGGTGACCGGCAGGCGCGCGTCACCGACGCTGCCGCCCGCGTTGACTTTCGGCAGGCGCGCCGCGTTGGCAATGCCGGCCTGGGCCTGCGCTTCGCGCGCCCGCGCATCGGCCATGGCCAGATCGGGGTTGTTCTTCAGCGCTTCGTCGATCAAGGCGCTGAGCTGCGGATCGCCCAGGCCGGTCCACCAGTCCGCCTTTGGCCACGCGGCGGGCGACACGTTGAGCCGGGCCAGGCTCTGCTCGGTCTTGAGCGAGCTCGGGTCGGTCAGCGAGCCGTCCGAGTGCAGGCCGCCGCTGCTGGCGCAGCCGGCCAGTGCCAGGGTGAAAGCAGTCGCTGCTGCGAGTCGATGCAGGCGCATGTGTCGAGGTCCGGAAAGTGAGATCAATGCTTGTCGCGGAGCGTGTTCAGCACGCGCTCCAGGTAATCGTGCAGCTGCGCGCGCTCGGTGACGTTCAAGCTGCGCTGCGCCGCGGTCATGACGCGATCGCTGCAAACGTGGGCGGTATCGCGCCACATCGTGTGGCCTGCATCCGTCAGTTCGATGCGAAGCGCTCGGCGGTCCTGCGCGTGCGGCGTGCGGCGCAGATAACCCTTGCGCTCCAGATGATCGAGCTGGCGCGTCATCGCGCCGCCATCGAGCTCGACCGCACGTGCCAGCTCCGTCGCGGAAACCGCCCCGAGCTCCTGTGACTTCTTCAGAATCAGGTACTGGGTAAAGCTCAAATCCACGCTCTGATGAGCGAACTCTGCTTCGATTGCCCGGACCAGCTCGGCACGCACAGTCGCCAGCAGCCAGCCGAGCGTGGGCTTGGGTGGCTGCTCGTTGGACATCGCTTCGGCGGAGAGATTGGGTTTCATAAGCCGCGTATTCTATTGCCGCTAATATATTTGTCAAGGCAAATATATGTTTAATTATATTTGTCAAGACAAAGTGATGGCGCTCCGCCGACTATCCAGCCTCGATTGGTCCGTCCAGCGATCAAACTCTCTGTCCGGAATGACTTCTGGGCGATGAAAGCCGGCGGCGTCGATGCTTATGCTGACCGCTTGACCCGCCGCGCCTGTGCGGCGGGATTCCAGGAACCGGCCACTCATGCGCAAACTTCCCCTCGCTGCAGCCCTCGCTGCGCTCCTGCTCAGCTCAGCGACCTTCGCCGGTGCGGACAAGAAGGACGAGAAAAAGGACGACAAGCCCGCGTCCGCGCTGGTCAACCCGCAGACCTCGATCACCGACGGCTCGGTATCGGTCGAAGGCCACAGCATCAGCTACAAGGCGGTGGCCGGCACGCTGGTGCTGCACGGCAGCGGCGACAAGGAAGACGAGCCGCAGGTCAGCATGTTCTACGTCGCTTATACGAAAAAAGGCGCCGAGCCGGGCAAGCGGCCGATCACCTTCATCTACAACGGCGGCCCGGGTTCGGCCACGGTGTGGCTGCACATGGGCGCATTCGGGCCCAAGCGCGTGGTCACCGCCGACGATAGTCACACGCCGGCCGCGCCGTATGGTTTGGTCAACAACGATTACAGCCTGCTCGATGCCACCGATGTCGTCTTCATCGATGCGCCGGGCGCAGGCTTCAGCCGTCTGATCGCGGCGGATGAGGACAAGTCCAAGCGCGACGAGCAGATGAAGGATCGCAAGAAGGCGATCTACAGCGTCGACGGCGACGGTCACGCGTTTGCACAGTTCATTACCCAGTTTCTGTCGAAGTACGGCCGCTGGAATTCGCCCAAATATCTGTTCGGCGAGAGCTATGGCACGACACGCTCGGCCGTGCTGGCCAATATCTTGGAGAACGAGAACAGCGTCGATCTCAACGGCGTGATTCTTTTGTCGCAGATCCTCAGTTTCGACACCAGCATCGACGGACCACAGTTCAATCCTGGCGTCGACCTGCCCTACGAGCTGGCCTTGCCGACCTTCGCCGCGACCGCCTTCTATCACCACAAGCTGCCGCAGCAACCGGTCGCGCTGGAGCCCTTTCTGGAGGAGGTGAAACAGTACGCGCTGGGCGATTATGCGCAGGCCCTGATGGCGGGTTCGCGGCTGAGCGAGGCGCAAACCCAGGCGGTGGCGCAGCGGCTGCACCAGTATACCGGTCTGCCGGTCGACTATCTGATCAAGGCCAATCTGCGCGTCACCGGTGGCATGTTCGAGCACGAACTCCAGGCAGGTAGTGATATCACCACGGGCCGACTGGACAGCCGCTTCTCCGGCCCCGCACTCGATCCGATGGCGAAGGATTCCGAATACGATCCGCAGTCCTCGGCGATCAGCTCGGCGTATATCGGCGCCTTCAACGACTACGTGCGCACCAAGCTGAAGTTCGGTGACGGCCTGCAGTACCGCGAGTACGCCGATATCGATCATTGGGACATGTCGCACAAGGCGCCCGGCGTCAACGGCGAGGCGCTGCAGTCGTCGACCAATGTGATGCCGGACCTGGCGATGGCTATGAAGACCAATCCGAATCTCAAGGTCTATTTGAACGGCGGCTATTACGACCTGGCCACACCGTTCTTCGCCGCGGATTACGAGATGCACCACATGCCGATCCCGGCCAGCCTCGACGCCAACATCAGCTACTCGTGGTACCCGTCCGGCCACATGGTCTACGCGCACGAGGCGTCATTGAAGCAGCTGCACGACAACGTCGCCCGCTTCATCGAACAGACCGACAACATCAAGCACTGAGCGTGTCGCCGCGAACGCTCAGCGTTTCGGCGGCGTGCTTTGCCGCGGTGCGGTGGAGCCGCGCACCACCAGCTCCGGACGAAAGCCTTCGTTGACCGTGCTCAGCGCTTCGCCGTTGGCCTCGCGCTGCAGGTCCTCGATGAGCCGTTTTGCCGCGTGGCGGGCAATTTCTTCGGTGGCTTGACGCGCGGTCGTCAGCGCGGGCCACGACTGCTTCGAAAACGGGCTGTCCTCGAAGCCCGCGATCGACAGCTCGAACGGCACGTTGATGCCGTCCGAATGCGCTGCGGCCAGCACGCCGGCGGCAATTTCATCGTTGGATCCGAAGATCGCGGTGGGGCGATCCTTCAACGCCAGCAGCTTGCGTGCACCGCGAAAGCCGTCGTCAAAGGTGAAGTCCCCGGGCAGTATCAGCTTGCGATCCAGGGCGATGCCGTAATCCTTCAGCGCATCTTCGTAACCCTGGTAACGCTCGGGGCTGGATCGATGCTCGCGTCCGCCCCACAAAAAGCCGATGCGCTGATGGCCGAGCTGGATCAGGTGCTCGGTGATCGCATACGCCGCGTCGCGATCGTCGACGTAAACGCACGGATAGCCGTCCTTCGGATCCTGCCGCGCCGAGATGATCCGCATGAAGGGAATCTTTGCCGCGGTCAGGGTGCGGATCAGCTCCGGCTGCTCGGACATCGGCGGCGCGAGCACCAGACCGGCCAGGCGCGAACGGCGCACCAGCTCGCACAGTTCATCGGCCAGCGTCGGCGACGACGAATCGCAGGGATGGATCTGCAGGCCGAAGCCGCTGCTGCGGCAGACCGACAGCACGCCGCGCTGCATGTTGATGATGTAGTGCGCGTTCGGGTTGTCGTACACCAGGCCGACGGCATACGCCCGCGTGCTGCGCAAACTGCGCGCCGACGGATCGGGCTGATAGCCCAGCGCCTCGATTTCGCGAAGAACCTTGGCGCGCGTACGAGCATGCACCGACGGCTCGTTGTTGATCACACGCGACACCGTCTTCAGCGAGACGCCTGCCTTCTCTGCGACATCCTTGATAGTGGAACTGCGCAACCGTAAAACCTCTTTCGCCAACTATGGAGGCAGCGCCATCGCGCCGACGACGCCGCACAAAGTGTGCGACGTCGCGTGCATCCTAGCCTATGGCTATGACAGGGGCGACTGCGCCGAGCGTGAACGGCTCAGCGGCGCTGGCCCACGCGATGACCGGCCAGCCCGTAAAACAGGATGTACAGGTAGCACGGCACCATCAGCAGCATGAAGGCGAGCTGGAAATCGACGTGTTCTTTCAGGTGCACGAACAGCTGCGGAATCACCGCCCCGCCCGCAATCGCCATGATCAGCAGCGCCGAACCACGTTCGGTCAGTGCGCCCAGCCCTTTGATCGCCAGCGGAAAGATTGCCGGCCACATCATCGCGTTGGCAAAGCCCAGCGAGGCGACAAAGCCGACCGAGACGTAACCCTGGGTCAGAAACGCGCCGATCGAAAACAGCACGCCGAGCACCGCCGAAATCGCCAGGTAACGCTGCTGCGACACGATTTTCGGAATCAGCAGCAGGCCGGCGACGTAGCCCAGCAGCATGGCGCCGAGGGTGAAAGCGGTGAAGAACTTGGTCTGATCGAGCGGCAAATGGAAGCCGGCGCCGTAGGTGCCGATGGCATCGCCCGCCATCACTTCGACGCCGACGTAGACAAACAGGCAAAGCACGCCCAGCCACAGATGCGGAAAGCTCATGATGCTGCTTGAGGCCGCTGCGTCCCCGGCGCGGGCCGGCGTGCTGTTGGCCGAAGACGCCTCGATATCGGGCAGCGAGGAACGCGCAATCCAGATCGCCAGCAGGACCAGAACGCCTGCCATGACCATATACGGCGCGTGGATTCGCGAGGCGAATTCGTTGAGGAGCGCTTCACGTGTGACCGGATCGGCGGCCTTGACCTTCTGATCGAGATCGCCGATGCCGTGCAGCACCAGCGTGCCGATCAGCACCGGCGCGAGAATGCCGGCGACCTTGTTGCAAATGCCCATAAAGGCGATGCGCTGCGCCGCGCTGTCGATGGGCCCGAGAATGCTGATGTACGGATTCGACGCGGTCTGCAAAAGAGACAGGCCGGCACCGATCACAAACAGGCCGGTGAGCGCGCCGGCAAAAACGCGCATGCTGACAAACTGGCCGAACAGCAGCGCGCCGACGGCCATCACGAACAGGCCGAGCGCCATGCCTTTCTTCATGCCCGTACGGCGAAGCACCAGCGAGGCCGGCAGCGACAGAAAAAAGTACGACAGGTAAAACGCGGACGGCACGAGAAACGCGTAAAAGTCGTCGACCTGAAACGCCAGCTTGACGAAGGTGATCAACGGCCCGTTGAGCCAGGTCACGAAGCCGAAAATGAAAAACAGCATGCCGATGATCATCATCGGTCCGAAATTCGAGCGTGCGGCAGGCGCCGCCGTGAGTGTCGCTGACATGGATGATGCTCCCCGGGTGCTTTGATCTGGATGATCTGGTGTTTCGCGGCGTCGTCGGCCCAAGGCCTGAGACATCGCGAATGTCTCTTTATTGGCCGTAAAGTGCATCGTTGTCAATTCGCGTCGCACCAAAGCCAACGGATCGAGGCATAAACCAGGAGTGCCTTGAATCGCTGACCGTTGCCTGTGTGGCAGTGCGTCAGCGCTATTTTCAACGAGCCGTCACCCGCCTTTGGCCTTAAATAGCGGCGTTTGGATCCTCAGTTGATGTGTTCTGGCAGATGTCCGGTGACACCATGTTGCGTCGCCGTACCACCCAAAAAAATAAATTTTGACGCCCTGTTGACAACGTTGTCATTTTAACCACAGACTCCGCCAATCAGGCCGTCCAGGCGCCGCGGCGATCCACCGTGGCGCGGTCGGAGCCAAACCTCGTCGGGAGAGCGGAGTGGGGGAAGTCGCTAATCAGCGTCATACATCGGAGCTGTCGGCAGCCGCGCTGCCGGGCGCGTCGGTGAGTGCCGCAGCGGGCCAGATCGCGGATGCGGCGCATCGTCCCTTTATCGCTGCCGATGTCGGGGGCACGCATGCGCGCATCGGTCTGGTGATCGGTGGAGCGATCGGCAAGACGCCGGTCGAGGTACTGCATTACCACCGCTACAGCTGCGGCGAATGGCCGAATCTCGTCGTCATGCTGCAGGACTTCGTGGCACAACTGGCGACGACGCCACATGCGGCAGCAGCGCAGCGCATCGACCGCTGTGCGCTGGCCTGCGCCGGCTACGTGCTGGACGACGCCATCATCAACGAGAACCTGCCGTGGCCGGTGCCGATCGCGCCCATTCGCCAGGGCCTTGGGATCGATCAGCTGGCTGTCATCAACGATTTCGAAGCGGTGGCGTATGCCGCGCAGTTCATCGATGCCGCGGCAAGCCGATCGATCATCGATGCCGCGCAGCCGCCTGTCGAGGGTCCCACGCTGGTGATGGGCCCGGGTACGGGTTTGGGCGCGGCGGTGCTGCTGCCGGGCCAGCCACGCGCGCACGTCCTGCCCACCGAAGCAGGCCTCGTTGCCTTGGCGCCGGGCAACGAACGCGAAATCGAGATTCTGCGCGTGCTTCAGCGCGATCGTCCGTACGTAGCCTACGAAGACGTGCTGTCGGGTCCTGGTCTGCTTCGGCTTTATCGCGCGCTGTGCGAATTGCGCGGCCGTGCGCCGAATCTGCAGACACCGGCGCAGATCACCGACGCAGCGCAGGCGGGCAGCGACGCGGCGGCGCTGGAATCGCTGCATGTTTTCTGCGCTCTGCTCGGCAGCTTCGTCGGCGACCTGGTGCTGCTGTATCGCGCCAGCGCCGTGTACCTGGCCGGCGGCATCCTGCCGCAGATCCAGCTTTTTCTGCAGACCAGCACATTCGCCGAACGCTATTTCAACAAGGGCGTGATGCGCCCTTATCTGCAGCAGGTTTCCGTACGACTGATCGAGCACGGCCAGCTTGGCGTCATTGGTGCCGCAGGCTGGTTTATGGATACGCGGCACATAGAGCCGGCGACATGAAGTGACATGCAACTGATCCAGTGACACGGCACCAAGCCGCAGACACATACACCAGGATTTACGTAAACCAGGGACTTACGCCAACCAGCCCAACGCCGCGCACCACGCCGGTCTTGATTCGCATCACCTCTGAGGGGAGGACATCATGAATTATCGCAAGACATTGCTAGCCGCCAGCATCTTCACCAGCCTGTGCATGTCCGCCGCGGCATTTGCTGCGGATGGCACGCCGGCTTCGGTTGCGCCGGCGCAGGATACGTCCAGCCAAACCGGCACGAACGCACCGGCCACCACGCAGGAAGCGCGCGACGCCAATTCCAAGAAGGTCACCAATCTGGTCGGCGTCACCGTTACAGGCATCCGCGCCAGCCAGCAGGCATCGATCAACACCAAGCGCAACGCCGACGCGATCGTCGATGCGATCACCGCCGAAGACATCGGCAAGTTTCCGGCCAGCAACGTGGCCGAAGCGCTGGCGCAGATGCCAGGCGTCACGCTCGATCGCAGCATTCCCGGTACGCAGCGCGTGTCGATCGACGGCATCGATCCCAGCCTCAACCTCACCCTGCTTGACGGTCATCCCGTGGCGCAGGCGATCTGGCTCTACGGCGACAGCCCGAACCGCGGCTTCAACTACTCGCTGCTGGCGCCCGACGTGATCGGCAAGCTCGAGGTCTACAAGAGCCCCGAGGCGCGTTTGCCGGAAGGCTCGATTGGCGGCACCGTGATCATGCATACCGTCAAGCCACTGGATGTGCCGTCCAACACCTTGAGCGGCTCGTTCGGTGACAACTACAACGACATGGTCGGCCATGGTCGTCCGTCGGCGTCGGTGTTCTACAGCTGGAAAACCGATGACAACACCTTTGGTGTCGACGTCTCCGCGCAGCACCATGAGCAGTTCGGCAATCGTCAGGGTCTGGAGAACTACGGCTATTCCAGCGTAGCCTCGGTCAATACTGCTGCCCTGGCAGCAGGCAATACCGCCATCCAGAATGAACTGAACTCCGGTGCTATCAAGGGTACCGACCAGATCCCGAATCAGGTCAGCGCCACCAACTTCCAGCAGACCGAAAAGCTCGACAGCGTTACCGTGAACCTGCAGTGGAAGCCGACGGATAATTTCTCGTCGACCCTCGGTCTGATGTACGTACGCGACAACCTCAACAATCTCAATCAGTCGATGTATCCGTGGGCAACCAACGCGCCTGCCGGCATTACCTCGCTCACTGAAGGCCCCAACGGGATCATCACCAGCGGCACCCAGGCGGGCACCGCCTGCCTCAACAATCTCAACTGCGTCAGCACCGCCCATACCTATACCGACAACAACGCGCGCATCTCGACTATCACCACCAAGGGCATCGACTGGCAGGGCGAGTACAAGGGCGACGGCTGGCGCCTGAATGCCCAGGCCGGCGTCAACACTTCGCGCAACCCGATGGAGCAGGCGGTCAAAGAAATTTTCTACGGCGGCGGCTTCGACTGGAGCCTTTCCAAGGGGCCGCAGTACACCGATCCGACAACGGCCAACAACCCCGCCTACTGGGCCGACAACGGCTGGGGCGGCAATCTGGGCAAGGAGCTCTACAAGGCCAAGGATACCTACGGCCAGCTGGATTTCAGCAAGGACTTCGACGGCTTCTTCAACGAGCTGCTGGTGGGCGCGCGCTACACCTCGCACTGGGAAAGCCAGGTGCTGAACGTGTACACCGGCGCCGCCACGCTGACCCTGGACCAGATCGGCTACGGCGGCCTCAGCAATTTGGACGGTTCGTCCAGCCTGGGCCTGACCAACAGCTCGATCCATCATGTGCAGACGCTGGGCTCTGGCGCGATCTTCAATGCCATTCTCGGCTCGCCCGGCTTTGGCACGGCGACGGATGCCAACTCCTACTGGGATAATACGTTCAACGTGCAGCAGCAGAACAGCTCGGCCTATGCCCAGCTGAACTTCGGCAACGACGACGTGCACGGCAACCTCGGCGTACGCTTCGTGCATACCAAGTTCACCGACAGCGGCTACAACATTCCTGGCAACTGCGCGGCCGCCGATTCGTACGACTGTACGTTCCCGGCCGGCTATGGCTATGTGACCCAGAACAGCACGCGCAACGACTGGCTTCCGGCCTTCAACATCGCATGGAACGTAGCGCCCGACTTCATCCTGCGTGGTGCGGCGTCGGAAACCGTGGCCTATGCGCCATACAACCAGATGGCGCCGTATTTCCAGGCCAACGACACGGTGCTGACGGCCGCTGCAGGCAATCCGAACCTGAAGCCGTACCGCTCGCTCAATGCCGACCTCTCAGCGGAGTGGTACTTCAACGATACTTCGGTGCTGGCGGTGTCGGGCTTCTACAAGAGCATCCTCAACTACATCGTCAATGCGGCGACAACGCAGGAGCGCATCAACGGCTCGTGGACCATCCCCGGTTATCAGACCAGCGCGGCTGCGCTGATCGCCACCGGTCAGTGCACCGCCGCCGGCGTCTGTAACTACGACGTCACCTCGCCGGTCGACGGCGGTCGCGCCAAGGTCAAGGGTGCGACCATCAGCTACCAGCAGGCCTTCAGCGATAGCGGCTTCGGCATTCGCGCCAACTACACGTACTCCGATGCTTCCACCAACAGCGGCGGCGCATTGCCGTACAACTCCAAGAACGCCTATAACCTCAGCCCGTATTTCGAGCAGGGGCCATACAGCGCCAGCGTTTCTTACGGATGGCGTTCGAGCTATCTGGCGGGCGGTTATGTGGCGGGTGCTCCGGCGACCTATGTTGACGGCTACAAGGAGCTCGATGCGACGGCGGGTTATCAGTTCAACAAGAACTTCTCGATCAACCTCAACGCGCTCAATCTGCTGAACTCGACCTACCGCGCCTATCTCGGCAGCAAGACCCAGCTGTCCGAGGAATATGTCACCGGTCGCCAGTACATGCTGAGCGCGCACTTCAAGTTCTGATCGCTCGGCTCTGATCGACAACTACCGTTTTATCTGTAACGTTTCATCATCAGGTTCTCTTTGAAGTTTTCTTCCCCCACGGACCTGGCACCCTTGCCAGGTCCATTTTTTTTGGGGTATGGATGATGCATCCGGCCGCTCAGCTGAGCGGCCGTTACCCTCTATTGCCGCCGAGACACGCCATGAATCTTGCACGCCTTGTTGCCCGTCTCGGTTTTTGCGCAGCGGTTGCTCCGGCCCTTGCGATGGCCACAACCGTGCCGCCTCCGCTGATTCCGCTGCCGGCGCAGATCAGCTATGCCGACGGCGCATTCCGTGTCGATACGCATACGCCAGTCGTGGTGGCCGATAGCAATGCCTCGACGCGCCGGAGCGCGGAGTATCTGGTCGCGCTGATGGGGAAAGATCGTGGCCTGGATCTGCAGGTGGAACAGCACGCTGCGACGCCGAAAGCCATCGTGCTTCAGCGCGATGCGCAGGCGGCGGTGGCAAACCCCGAGGGCTATACGCTCGACGTGACGCCGCAGGGCATCCGCATCAGCGCGCGCGATGATGCAGGCCTGTTCTACGGCGCGATGACGCTGACGCAGCTGCTCACGCCGGATGAAAGCCGCGGTCCGGTGAGCGTGCCGGCCATGCAAATCGTCGATCGGCCGCGCTTCGTCTGGCGCGCGCTGATGCTCGACTCGGTGCGCCATATGCAGAGCGTCGCCGAGATCGAAACGGTGCTCGACCAGATGGCCCAGCACAAGCTCAATACCTTCCACTGGCATCTGGCCGACGATCAGGGTTGGCGCATCGAGATCAAGCGTTACCCCGAACTCATGCGCATCGGCGCATGGCGCACGCCCATCGATGCCGGGCACGAAGACCAGCCGCTGCGCTATGGCGGTTTCTACACGCAGGATCAGATTCGCCAGATCGTGGCGTATGCCGCGGCGCGCTACATCACCGTAGTGCCGGAAATCGACATGCCCGGCCACGCTCAGGCTGCGGTGGCCTCGTATCCGTTTCTCGGCGTGACCGGCAAGCGGCCGCCGGTGTCCGAGGACTGGGGCGTGCATCCGTATCTCTACAACGTCGACGACGCCACGTTTACCTTCATCGATCACGTGCTCGATGAAGTAATGACGCTGTTCCCCTCGCGTTACATCCATGTCGGCGGCGACGAGGCGGTCAAGGACCAGTGGAAGGCCTCGCCTGCCGTGCAGGCCAAGATGCACGCGCTGGGCCTGAAGGACGAGGACGCGCTGCAGGGCTGGTTCATCAGCCGACTGGGGCGTTATTTGTCAGCCCACGGCCGCCGCCTGATCGGCTGGGACGAGATTCTCGAAGGTGCCGTGCCGGCCAATGCCACGGTGATGTCGTGGCGCGGCGTGCAGGGTGCGATCGACGCGGCGAAGCAGGGCCACGACGTGGTGCTTTCACCGTCGCCGGACCTCTACCTCGATCAGCTGCAGAGCGATCGCGCCGACGAAAACGCCGGGCGCATGCCGGTCAGCGACCTGGCCAGCGTCTACGCGTTCGAGCCGGTGCCCAAGGTGCTCGACGCGACGCAGGCCGCGCACGTGCTCGGCGCGCAGGCCAACCTGTGGACCGAGCACATGCCGAGCATCGCGCACGTCGAACACGCGATATTTCCGCGCCTCGACGCGCTGAGCGAGGTCGACTGGTCGCCGGCCGCTGCGCGCGACTGGAACAGTTTCCTGGCACGCCTGCCGCTGCAGTTAGCCCGCTACCGCGAGCAGCATATCGGCTATGCCGACAGCGCGTTCGCCGCAAACATCACGGTCGATCGCGCGTCAGCGCTGACCCGCGGTGCGTCGTGGCTAACGCTCAGCAATCAGGCCGGCAGCGGCGACCTGCACTACACGCTGGACGGCAGCGAACCCACGATTGCCTCGCCGCTTTATCGCACCCCGCTGAGCGTGACTTTGCCGCTGACCGCGCGCGTGGCCACCTTCAGCCGGGCCGGCCTGCTGCTCGCGTCGTCGCGGCAGCGCGTCCTCAATCGCGCCAGCCTGCTCAGCGTGAGCGGCAATGACATGCCCAACTGCCCGGGTAGCGATTTCCGCCTGCGCGTGCAGCCGATGCCGGACGCGACGTCGCTGACGCCGAACTACAGCATCAACGTGTTCGACAGCTGCCAGCTCTATCCGGCCACGCCGATGGACGGTGTCGCGCGTATCCATGTCGATGGCGTGCGGCTGCCGCGCAACTATCAGCTGGCGCACGATGCCAAGCTGGTGGTTTCGCGTGCGCGCAGCACGCCCTTTGGCGAACTGGTGGTGCATCAGGACCGCTGCGACGGCGCGGTGCTGACCACGCTACCTCTGCCTGATCCGGCCCACAGCGCGCGACGCTTTGCACTCGACGGCGCGCTGCAGGCGGCGCGCGGCTCGCACGCGCTGTGCCTGATCTACACGGCACCGATCGACGGTGACCTGTATGCGCTCGACCGCGTAAGTCTGCTCGGCGACGAAAAAACGCCGCCGGTGCATTGATGAGCGTGGTGATGAAGCGACTGGCATCGCTCGACGCGCTGCGCGGCTGCACCGTGGCAGCGATGCTTCTGGTCAACGATCCCGGTGACTGGAGTCACGTTTACGCGCCGCTGGATCACGCTGCATGGAACGGCTGCACGCCCACCGACCTGATCTTTCCGACGTTCCTGTTCGTCGTCGGTGTTTCGGTGGCGCTGAGTCTGCTGCCGCGGCTGGAGCAGGGCGCCCGGCCGGCCCCGCTGATGCGCGCGGCGCTGTGGCGCGCACTGCGCATCGTGGCGCTGGGCGTGGCGATCAACGGGCTGGCGTGGCTGCTGATGCCCGGCGCGCACCTGCGCTTCCCCGGCGTGTTGCAACGGATCGGCGTGTGCTTCGCCGGCGTGGCGCTGTTTGCAATCTATGCCAGGCCGCGCACGCAGTGGCTGGCGATTGCGCTGCTTCTGGTCAGTTACGCCACATTGCTGTGGTGGGGCGGCTCGCTTGCGCCGTGGGTGAACATCACCAGCCGCGTGGACAGCGCGGTGTTTGGCCGTTTCGTCTATCTGATCGACCCGACGAGCGGCCGCGGCCATGACCCCGAGGGGTTGCTGGGCACGCTGCCGTCGTTGGCCACTGCGCTGCTCGGCCTGCGCGCGGGCTGCTGTCTGCGGCAGGGCCAAACCAAAACACTGCTGATCGCCGGCGTCGGCGCACTGATGCTCGGGGCGCTGTGGGCGCTGTGGCAGCCGCTCAACAAGAACCTGTGGACGCCGTCGTTCGTGCTGTGGTGCGCGGGCTGGTCGACGCTGGCGCTTGTGCTTTTCCACGTGCTGATCGATCGCTACGGCTGGCCGCCGCTGGGTCGGCGTTTCGGCATCAACGCGATCGCCGCCTACGCCGGCTCCGAGGTGATGCAGATCGTGCTGCCGGCGCTGGGCTGGCAGGAGCCGCTGTATCGCCATCTGTTTGCCGATCCACTGACGCCGCTGGTCGGCGCCTATGTGGCGTCGCTGGCCTGGGCGCTCGCGTTCGTGGGGTTGTGGTGGCTAATCGTTTACGCGATGGATCGACGGCGCTGTTATCTCAAGCTTTGAGTCGCGCGGTGGCTGGGCAGGGCGTTTACTGCTGCTGTTGCTGGGCGGCCATGCTACCGGTGAGAGGCAGCGCATGCCGTAGCAACGCGTGCTGCGCCTGCTGCAGTTCCACACCGGACAGCTCGATCAGCGGCGTCACCTTGCCCGCGATCAGCGCGGCGATCGCCATGCCGTCGCAATACAGCACGCGCGAGCCCGCCAGCGCCGGCACCTTGTCGCCGACCAGCACGGTGCCGACCAGATTCAGCGGGTCGCAGCCGCTGAGGCAGAGCAGTTCATTCGCATCCGCGCGCTTGCGCGCCGCGCGCAGCGGCGCGATCGCCTCGGGCAGGGCGAACTGCTCGCCGACCAGGCCTTCGACGAAACGGCCGCCGCGAATCTCGCCGCGCGCCTCCAGCCGCTGATACACGCGCCGCAATTCGCGCCACGGCGGCAGCCACGGCGCCTCGCGCTCCAGCAGCTTCCAGAACACCACGCCGTAGCGGCGCAGCAGCGCGCGTGCGATGTGTTCCGTTGCTTCCATGGAATCAACATGGCGAGAAGCGCCGCCATCGCTTCCTCTCCCCGGCGGGGAGCGGACTGAGGTGAGGGGACGGGTATGCTGAGGAGCCTCATCGGAAGCTTGCTCGCGGTGCGTCTCCTCATCGGCCTTGTCGGGCATCCTTTCCACAGCAGGCCGAAGACTCTGTATGCGTGCCAGCGACCAGCGCCCCGCATCCTCGATGCCGTTGAGCGCGTGCCGACGCATGCGGCGGTGCCGGTGCGCGTCGCGCTTGGCCGCGGGCAACAGCAGGGCGCGCATGCCGGCGAAGCTGTCGGCGCTGACGCGGCCGGCGGCGACGAGTTCGCCTAGCGCGTCTTCCATCTCGGTACGCAGCAGTCGTGTGGCGCTCATCAGCTCGTCGAAGAACAGCGCGCCCTGAGCTTGCAGCGCTTCGGCCACCGCCTGAGCACGCGATGAAAGCAGCGCCTCCTGCGTGTCAACGCCGTTGGCGACGGACGTCCAGACGGCCATGCTGCGCCGTGGCAAGAGCACGATCGGTGTGCTGCGTACCGGGCCACCGCTGCGACCGGCCGTGCCACTGCTCGCGCGCAGCCGGCTCCAGCCGATGCGTCCGGCACGGCACAGGTCGTCCAGCCAGCTGAACGAATAGTCGCCAACGCGCGCGGGCAGGATCTCCGATTCCCACGCGCCGGCAGCGGCCTCGAAACCTTCCAGCTGGCTCAGCGTGGCGTGCAGGGCATCGGGCCCGGAGAGTCGCGCGGCAGCGGACACGTGCTGCCAGTCGAACAGAAAGCGCATCAGCTCGCGTCGGCTCACCGGCTCGATCTCGCGCCGCAGCCGGCCCAGCGTGTAGCGGTGGATGCGTGCCAGCAGGTGCCGCTCGCACCATTCGAGGCCGTTGGCATCGTCGGTGGCCGAGGCCGCCGTGAAGCGGCCCTGCATCACGTAGCCCTCGGTCTGCAGCCGCGTCAGGGCCAGGTCGATCTCGCCGACATCGACGGCGAGCGATTGCGCCAGCGCGCGCGCGCTGACCGGGCCCAATCCACCCAGGCGATGCCGCACCAGTTCGAGCAGCGCAGCGTCGCGGTTCCACGCGTGCGCCGTATGGCCGTCGGGCGCGGCGATGGCCGGCCGCATCGCTGCGCCCGCATGCAGCGCCTGCCACAGCGGCAGGTTTTCGCCGCAGGTCCAGACATGCTCGTCCGGCGCCACCGTCAGCCGCGTGGCGCGATGGGCTTTGGCCAGTGCCTGCAGCCACGCGTCCCAATCTGCGTTCGCGACGACGTCGTCCGCCGTGACGAAGCCCAGCACATTCAGCGCTTCGTGCATTTCATCCGCATCGCGCACCTGCGGCCACGCCTCGTCGCGCACCGCGGCGATGGCTTCCGGATCGAGCCGGCCCAGATCGTCGGCGCTGTCGGCGCCGTTCCACTGGCGCGACTGCACGGCCTGAGTACGGCGCTCTTCCAGCGGCGCGTCGTCGAGGAAGGCATACGGCGCGGCGTTCAGCACCTCGGCGGCCAGCGGGCTGGGGCCGGTGAGGTCGCGCGCGACGATGCGGATCGCGCCGCTTTCCATTGCGCGCAGCACGTCGAGCCAGCCGTCGGTGTCCATCGCCTCGCGCAGGCAGTCGTGCATGGTCTGCCGGACCAGCGGATGTTCGGGTACCTCGCGCTCGCCGACGATGTTTTCCAGGCAGGCGACCTGATCGGGGAATACCGAGGCCAGCAGATCTTCGCTCTTCATCCGCTGCAGCGGCGGCGGCACTTTCTTGCCGGAGGCGAAGCGAGGCAGCGCCATCGCGGTCACCGCGTTCAACCGCCAGCGCGCGCCGAACAGCGGCGCGTCGAGCAGGGCCTGGATCAACACCTGCTCGGCGGTGTTAGAGTGCAGGTAGTGCGCCACCTCCTCCAAGGGAAAGCTGTGGCTGGTGGACAGCGACAGCACGATGGCATCCTCGGTCGCCGCCGCCTGCAGCTCGAAGTTGAACTGGCGGCAGAACCGCTTGCGCAGCGCCAGCCCCCAGGCGCGATTGACGCGGCTGCCCCACGGCGTGTGGATCACCAGCTGGGTGCCGCCGGACTCGTCGAAAAAGCGTTCCAGGATCAGCGTGGACTGCGTCGGCAGCGCGCCAAGCGCGGCCTTGGCGCGCGCCAGATAGTCGACCAGCTGCTGCGCGGCCTCGCCGTTCAACTGCAGCTGCTCGCTCAGCCAGCTCAGGGCAGCGGGCGCGCCACCCGCGTCGAGCTGTACCTCGATATCGCCGCGCAGGCGCGACACGCCAAACGATAATTCCCTGCTGCGCCCCGGCGCTTCACCCAGCCAGAACGGGATACTCGGCGGCGCGCCGCGCGCGTCTTCCACGCGCAGACGATCGCGTTCCACGCGCTGTATGCGGTAGCTGGTGTTGCCGAGCTGGAAGATGTCGCCGGCCATGCTTTCGACCGCAAAATCCTCGTTCACCGTGCCGACGATGATGGTCTGCGGCTCCAGCACGACCTTGTAATCGGCCGTGTCGGGAATGGTGCCGCCGGCCATCAGCGCGGTGAGCCGCGCGCCACGCCGCGCGCGCAGCTGGCCATGCACCGCGTCGCGATGCACGTAGGCGGCGCGCGCGCCCTGGCGGGTGGTGAAACCTTCGGCCAGCATTTTCACCACGGCGTCGAAATCGGCGCGTTCCAGCGCGCGGTAGGGCCAGGCGCGGCGGACCAGATCGTAAAGCGCGTCCTCGCTCCATTCCTGGCACGCCACCTCGGCGATGATCTGCTGCGCCAGCACGTCGAGCGGCTGCGGCGGCAGGATCAGCGCATCGAGCTCGCCGCGCCGCACGCAGTCCAGCAGCGCCGTGCACTCGACCAGGTCATCGCGGGTGGTCGGAAAAAGGCGTGCCTTCGGCTTGCCGCTGATGCTGTGGCCGGAACGCCCGGCGCGCTGGAGAAACGCCGCGATCGAGCGCGGCGAACCGAGCTGGCACACCAGATCGACATCACCGATATCGATGCCCAGCTCCAGTGACGCGGTAGCCACCAGCACGGACAGCTCGCCGCGCTTGAGCCGCTGTTCGGCGTCCAGCCGCAGCTCCTTGGAAAGGCTGCCGTGATGGGCCGCCACGGTTTCCTTGCCCAGCCGGTCGGACAGATGCCGCGCCGCGCGCTCGGCCATCCTCCGCGTATTGACGAACACCAGCGTGGTGCGGTGCGCCTGCACCAGCGCCGCGACCTGGTTGTAGACCAGCTCCCAGCCATCGTTCGACATCACCGCTTCCAGCGGCACCGGCGGCACGGTGATGGCGAGATCGCGCGGGCGGGTGTGGCCCACATCAACCATCGCGCAGCGACAAAATCCCTTCTCCCCGTCGGGGAGAAGGTGGCCCGAAGGGACGGATGAGGGGCGGGTGCTCGCGGGAATATCGGTTTGGCCGCTAGCTTCGCTGTTGGCCTCTGGCGACCCCGGCACCTCACCCGAACCCTCTCCCCGCGGGGGAGAGGGGGAATGGTGAGCGCCCACTAAAAAGTTAGCGACTTCTTCGATGGGCTTCTGCGTCGCCGACAAACCGATGCGCAGCAGTCGTCGCTGGCACAGCGACTGCAGCCGTTCGAGTGACAGCGACAGATGCGAGCCGCGCTTGCTGCCGGCGATGGCGTGGATCTCGTCGACGATGACCGACTGCACGCCGGCCAGCATGGCGCGGCCGGAAGCCGAGCCCAGCAGCACGTAAAGCGATTCGGGCGTGGTCACCAGAATATGCGGCGGCTGTTTGCGCAGCAGCGCCCGCTCCGCCTGCGGCGTGTCGCCGGTGCGCACCGCGGCGCGGATCGCCACGTCGGGCAGGCCGAGTTTTTCCAGCTCCGCGCGAATGCCCTGCAGCGGCAGCTCCAGGTTGATCTGGATATCGTTCGACAGCGCCTTCAGCGGCGACACGTAGAGCACGCGCGTGGCGTCTGGCAGGGCGCCACCGTGGGCCACGCCTTCGCAGATCAGCGCATCGATCGCGGCCAGAAACGCCGTCAGCGTCTTGCCCGAACCGGTCGGCGCTGCGACAAGCGTATGTCGGCCCGCGCGAATCGTCGGCCACGCCTTCGCCTGTGCCGCGGTGGGCGAGTCGAAGGCGCTGCGAAACCAGCCCGCGACGGCGGGGTGGAAGCTGTCCAGCGGATCGGCATCCAGGCGCATCGGCAAGGGTTCGTGCGGTGGTGAAAAGAGAGTCACCCGATCATATATGGGGATGTGCCGGACCCGCTCAATGCAGCATGGCGCGCTGCCCTTTCGTGGCCCTGCCGGCGCCAGTGCAAGCGCCGATGAGGCATGTCACTATCCGCGAACGGCCGTCGCCGATCAGGATTCCGGGGGAGTTCAACGACGGCTTTCATGCCAGGGCGGATGCGATGCAAAGGATGTTCATGCACGTTTTGCGGGTGATTCGGCGCGACGCAGGCGCCTCGATGTTCATGCTTCAGCGGATGGCGCTGGCGGCATTGATCGGTTTCTGCGCCATGGCCGGCGCGCACGCCGCCAGCCTCGATCCGGCCGTGCTGCCGAAGATTCAGGCGGCCACGTTTGAAGTGGTCGCGGCCAAGCCGCTGAATGATCCGTTGACCTACGAAAAACCGCTGCCGCTGGAGCTGCTACCGTTCCAGGAGCGTAACGACAAATACTTCTCCATCGGCACCGCGTTTGCCATTGGCAACAACCGCTACGTCACCGCTGGCCACGTGCTTCAGGTCGGCATCGGCAGCCTGTGGGGGCCACCGGCGCTGCGCGATGCCAACGGTAACGTCTACGCGATCGACAAGATCGAAAAGTACTCCCTGCAGGAAGATTTCGTCGTGTTCTCGCTGGTCAAGCCGCCGGCCAACGCTGCGGCGCTGGAGGTCAATACCAGCCCGTCGCTGAACTCCGTGGTTTACGCCGTGGGCAACGCGCTGGGCACGGGCGTGGTGATCCGCGACGGCCTGTATACCTCCGATACGCCGGAGGATCAGGACGGTCGCTGGAAGTGGATGCGCTTTTCCGCGGCCGCGTCGCCGGGTAACAGCGGCGGCCCGCTGCTGGACAAGGACGGCAAGCTGATCGGCATCGTGCTGATGAAGTCGGCCAACGAGAACCTCAACTACGCGCTGCCGATCGGCCTGATATTGAAGGCGCCCGATCATCTGGCGGTGATGGACCAGCGCGTGCCGTATCAGCTGGATATTTTCGACACCACGCAGAACAACATCTTGAAGGATCAGTTCGCGCTGCCGTTGAGCTTCGCCGATTTCAGCGCAGCGTATACCAAGCGCTTCGACGCGTATGTCGATGCACAGATCAAGCTGCTGCTGGCCAAGGATCCTGACAAGCTGTTTCCGCGCGGCGAGGGCTCCAGCCGGATTCTGCACAGCGTGGCGCGGCAGAGCAGCTTTCCCGGCCTGATCGTTCGCAGCACCACGGGCGACTGGGAGGTGAACGGCAAATCGAGCAAGAAGATTCCGCTGTCCGACAACGGCTACGTCACCGCCGGCGTGGCTAAGAGCAATATCCTGTTCCATCTGCGCAAGCCGGATAACCTTGCCGCCAGCGCGCTGTACGGCAATCCGGCGCTGCTGATGGATCAGCTGGCCAAGGTCGGCATCTTCCAGCGGCGCGTGGGCAGCGAGGAGATCAAGATCACTTCGCTGGGCAAGCCGGCCACCGACACCGTGCACGTCGATGCCTGGCAACGCCGATGGCAGGTGCGTATCTGGGACATGCCGTACATGAACGTGCGCGTGGTGACCTTTTCGCTACCCGTGCCGGACGGCTACGTGACGATGATGCGCTTCGCCCAGGGCGACCACGATTACGACAGCGTGGCCGACATGAAGGTGCTCACCGATTTCATCGACGTGGCCTACGGCGGCACGCTGGCGCAGTGGAAGGACTACCAGAAAAATGCCGCGCTGCTGCCGGCACCGCTCAAAGGGATTACGCTCGATATCGACTACGGCAAGCGCTTCAGCTATCGCGCGAATCGGCTGAGTTTCTCGTTTGCGCCCGCGCTGCAGAAAATCGAGCAGGACAGTCTGCTGATGCTGGGCTTCGGCTTTTTCGACGACCATGGCAAGGTCGTCTGGGACGTCGGCGATGTCCAGGTATTCGCCAATGCCAACGATCCGGACCAGATCAACGTCCAGCGCCACGTCGCGCCGTCGGCGGACCTGGACGACGACTTCAAGAGCGAATGGAACAAGCTCACCCACCAGCGCCATCCGTATGACAGCGTGGCGCAAAGCGACAGCGGCGACATGCAGATTGCGACCACGGCGGGTGTCGCCGGTAACGCTGCGCCGTCGGTGCTGTACAGCGTCGGCGTGGCGGTGGACGGCACGCAGCCGCAGCCGGCCATGAAGGCCAAGCTCGATGCGCTGATGCAGAACCTGCACGTCGACGATCATTGACGATCGACAAGATTTGCAACAACAAAGGCCACGATGATCGTGGCCTTTGTTGTTGGTTCAATACGACTTCAGCCGCTCACAGTAGCGGTGAGCGACGTCGGTATTAGTGTGCCGCGCCCGGTGCACCGATCGGCAGCACGGTGCGCTGATGCGCGTCGTTGATGACTTCGGCGGCCGATAGATAAAAAGCGAACGCCGCGGTTATCAGGCCGCCGTAGCCACCCGCCACCTTCAGTCCCGGCATGCCGGTCCATTCGCCCGCCGCGAGCAGAAAGAAGGTGATCCACAGCGCGAGGAAAACCAGCTGCAGCGCACGCGCGGCTTTCCACGTGGCAACCCACATGTACAGCGTGAAAAAGCCCCACATGAAGAGATACCAGCCGACGAAGGCGGCCGGCACCTTGTCGTGCAGAAACAGCACGAACAGCGCGAACGACCACCAGAACGCGCCGTAGCTGACGAACGCCGTGGCGCCGAAGGTATTGCCGCGCGGCAGCTCCATCACGCCGGCGATCATCTGCGCCGTGCCGCCATAGGCCAGCGCCACTGCCAGCACCATGTTCATGCCGTCGCCGCTGAACCAGCCGGCGTTGATCATGCTGAGCAGCCACGTGGTCAACGCGAAGCCGGCCAGGCCCAGCGGCGCCGGGTTGGAAAATTTGGTGGGTACGTGTTCGTTGCTCATCGTGCGAAGCCCCCTGAATGGATCGAAGCGGTGGTGATGCCGCGGGTGTTTGTAAGCCTGGTGTTGTTGTCTGCGTCTGCCGATGCGCATGGAGCGCATCGGCATGTGATGTCTGGCGGCTCCCCTGGCGAGCTTATGCGGTCACCGAATCAGCCTTGTGCTGACTCGCCGTCGACACAAGCTTATGACGTAAGCGTCGTGCTTCGATCCGAGCATACGCATGCTGGCGACCGGACTCATGCTGCATTGCGGTGCGGCGGGTGCGCCGTGCAAGACGTTCGCCGCAGGGAAACACGACGGTGTGACAGCTTGGCGTCATCAGGCGCGCGGGCCTTTGGCAAGTTCCATCTTTCACGGATTTCTCTATCGCGCATTTCTCTGTACTGTCTCGATTCGGTCGGTGGACCGTTCCGATCCTGGAGAGCAGCGATGGCGTACGTGGTCACCCGAACCTGTGTGGACAGCAAGTACACGAAGTGCGTGGACGTCTGTCCGGTCGATGCGTTTCGCATCGGGCCCGAGATGCTCTACATCGATCCGGACGTCTGCATCGACTGCAACGCCTGCCTTTCCGAGTGTCCGGTGCGGGCGATTCATCCAGACCACGCGGTGCCAGAAGCGTTGCTCGATGACATCGGTTTGAATGCCCGGCTGTCGAAAATCCATCCGGTGATCACGCAAAGCCAGGACGACAGCGTGCCGGTCGCGCGCATGCCAGCCAATGCGTCGACGCCGCGACGATTTGCCGTGGTCGGCTCTGGGCCCTCCGGCTTTTATGCGACCGAGGAATTGCTCAGGCAGCTGCCGGGCAGCGCGGTCGATATTTTCGAACGCCTCCCGACGCCGTACGGGCTGGTGCGCTACGGCGTCGCGCCGGACCACCCGAAGATCAAATCCGTGACGGACAGCTTCGACGCGATTGGGCGCCTGCCCAACGTGCGGTTTTTCGGCAACGTGCAGGTCGGCACAGATGTGCAGCGGGAGGAGCTGCTGACCCACTACGACGCCGTGATCTACGCCACCGGCGGTTCGGTCAGCCGGCCATTGAACGTGCCCGGTGCCGGGCTTGCCAATGTGCTGGGCGCTTCGGATTTTGTTGGCTGGTACAACGGCCATCCGGATGTTCGCGACCTGCCGGTCGATCTTTCCGGCCGCACCGTCGTGGTGCTGGGACTGGGCAATGTCGCGCTAGATATTGCACGCATTCTGGTCACGCCGGTGGACGAGCTGGCGGTCACGGATATCGCCGACGAGGCGCTGGCGGCGCTGCGCCAGAGCCGCGTGCGCGAGGTTTGTCTTGTGGCGCGCCGCGGGCCGGCGCAGGCCGCGTTTACGCCCGGCGAGCTGCGCAAGCTGATGGACATGCCGGGCGTGCGCATCGTCGTCGATGCGCGTGATCTGATCCTAGACGAGGCCAGCGCGACCGACCTCGACGCGCCGCTGAACAGCGAGGCGCGCCAGAACGTGGCGCTGTTGCGCGAGGCGCAGGCTCGAACGGTCGATGGCGATCGCGTCATTCGATTCGTGTTCAAGGCATCGCCGGATGCCTTCGAAGGTCGTGAGGGTCGCGTCGCGTCGATGCATGCCATCGTCAATATGCTGCAGCGACGTGCCGATGGCTCGGTCATGGCGCGCGGCACGGACGAGCGCCTGCAGCTGCCCGCCGATCTAGTGATCAACGCGACCGGCTACCAGGGCGTGGCGCTGGATGGCGTCGCGTTCGATGCGCAGCGTTCAGTGATTACCCATCGCGAGGGTCGGGTGCTTTCCGAACGTGGTGATGTGCAAAACCGGGAATACGCCGTGGGCTGGATCAAGCGCGGCGCCAGCGGCGTGATCGGCAGCAATCGCCAGTGCGCGTCGCAGACGGTGCGGCACGTGGCGGCGGATCTGGCGGGCGCGCCGTCATCGGCCGCGGCCGCTCAAGCGGATGTGTTTGCACTGCTCGTCGCGCGCGGCGTCGACGTCGTCAGCTTTGATGACTGGCGTGTGCTTGATCGGCATGAGCGCGAGCAGGGTGAGGCGCATGGACGGCCGCGGCGGAAAGAGGTCGACGTGGCAAGAATGCTCGAGGTGATTCGTCTCGGGCGCACACCAACTGGCGAGGCGCCAAGCGTCACAGCTGCATCGGCAAAAGCGCCGGGCATCACTGCCGATGCACCGACGTCCAACCTCAAAGTGCACTACCGTACCTGCACGCTGTGCGAAGCGATGTGCGGCATCAAGATTGCGCTGGACGGCCAGCGCATCGTGTCGATCGCCGGCGACCCTGACGATCCGCACAGCCGTGGGCATATCTGTCCCAAGGGCTACGCGCTGCAGGATCTGCACAACGATCCGGAGCGCATCCGCACGCCGATGAAGCGCGTGGGTGGCACGTGGCTGCCGATCTCCTGGGACGACGCGCTGGACGAAGTGGCCACGCGACTGGTGGCAATCCAGAAGCAGCACGGCAACGATGCCGTCGCGGCCTACTGGGGCAACCCGACCGCACACAATCTCGGCCTGTTGCTGACGCTGCCGACGTTTCGCGGGCAGCTGCGCACGCGCAATATTTTCTCCGCGTCCAGCCTTGATCAGATGCCGCACCAGCTGGTTTCGTATCTGATGTACGGGCACAGCCAGCTGTTCACCATTCCGGATATCGACCGCGCCGACTACATGCTGATGCTCGGCGCCAATCCGGCGGCATCCAACGGCAGCCTGATGTCGGCCGGCGACGTGCTGGGTCGCCTGCAGGGCATTACAAAGCGCGGCGGGCGTATCGTGCTGATCGATCCACGGCGAAGCGAAACCGCGCATTACGTCAGCGAACACCAGTTCATCCAGCCAGGCACCGACGCGCTGTTTCTGCTCGGCCTGCTGCAGATCATTATCGAAAGGCGACTGACCAAGCCGGGCCGGCTGGCCGACCTGGTGATCGGTTGGGATGCGCTGCCCCAGCTGCTCAACGTGCTGCCGCTGGATCGCATCAGCGAGCTGACCGGCATCGCCGCGGCCGATATCGAACGCATCGCGGTGGAGTTTGCCGGCGCGAACACCGCCGTGTGCTACGGGCGTATGGGCGTCTCCACGCAGAGCTTCGGCACGCTCAACCACTGGCTGATCCAGCTGCTTAATATTCTCACCGGCAATCTCGATCGCGCCGGCGGCATGATGTTCACCACGCCCGCGGTCGACCTGCTGAAGAGCTCAGGCCGCGGCGGTTTCAATCGCTATCAGAGCCGTGTGCGCAAGCTGCCGGAATTCAGCCGCGAGCTGCCGACCTCGATTCTGGCGGAGGAGATCCTCACGCCGGGCGAAGGCCAGGTGCGTGCCTTTGTTAGCGTCGCCGGGAATCCGGTGCTCTCTTCGCCGAACGGTCGCCAGGTGGACGAGGCGCTGGCGCAGCTGGATTTCATGGTGGCGGTGGATTTCTATCTCAACGAAACCACCCGGCATGCGCATATTCTGTTGCCGCCGACCGGGCCGCTGGAGCACGAGCAGTACGACCTGGTGTTCAACCTGCTGGCCGTGCGCAACGTGGCCAAATACACCGGCCCGCTGTTCGATCACGTCGAAGGTACGCGCTCGGACTGGGAGATTTTCAGCGAACTGACCACACGCATGCAGCGCCTGAAGACGCGGCATGCGCCGTTGGCCAAACGGTTGAAGCTGCGTGCATCCGAGCGTGTCAGCCGCTGGCTCACACCGGCGCGCATCCTCGACCTGGGTCTGCGCGGCGGTCCTTACGGTAAAGGCCTGAATCCGCTGCAGCGGATCAACCCGTTCGGCAAAAAGGGATTGAGCCTGGCCGCCTTGAAAAAGCATCCGCATGGTCTCGACCTCGGGCCGCTGCAGCCGTGCTTGCCGCAGCGCCTGTTTACCAAGGACAGGAAGATCCAGCTGATGCCCGCGGTGCTGATCGAGGATCTGCAGCGGCTCGCGCAGCATTACGCGGCCGATGCGGTGGCGCCGGGCCTGGTGCTGATCGGCCGCCGCGATCTGCGTACCAACAACTCGTGGATGCATAACAGCCAGCGGCTGGTGAAGGGGCGCGATCGCTGCGCGCTGTTCGTGCATCCGCAGGATGCCGCGGCGCTAGGTATTCATGACCGGCAGACGGCGCATCTCGCTTCGGCGAAGGGCGAAATCGTGGTGACGGTCAAGCTCACCGATGAGATCAAGCGCGGCGTGGTCAGCCTGCCGCACGGCTGGGGGCATCACCGTTCCGGCATGCGCATCAGCACGGCCCAGGCCAGTCCGGGTGTAAGCATCAACGACATCACCGATGATCAGGTGGTCGACGCGCTGTCCGGCAATGCGGTGCTCAACGGTGTGCCGGTGACGCTGCACGCGATGGCCGAGGTGGACGTGGCCAGCTGAGTCGTTCGATTGCGCGGTCAGCGCGCTTCGGCGCGCGATTGACGAAGGCCTTCGCGAAGCCGCTTCTCCTCACGCCACACGCGTCTGGCCGCCAGCAGCACCATCAGCGCCAGCAGATACCAGGTGATCGCGTAGACCAGATGGTTGTTGGGGAATGAGATCACGGTGAGGCCGCCCACGGGCTCATCGTTGCCGTTGCTGCTGGTCGCGCCGGCGTCGGCGTCGACGAAATAGGGCGCCACGTGCGACAGGCCGCGCGCGGCCGCAATCGCCTGCACGTCGCGTGAAAACCATCGGTTGGCCGCGGGCTCGTTGGTGCGCAGAAAGCGGCCGTGCGGTTCGCTGAGGCGCAGCAGGCCGGTGATCGTGACGGGCGCTGTCGGATCGGACGATGGGCTAGCTTTCCACTCGGGCGGAATAAAGCCGCGGTTGATCAGCACCACGCTGCCGTCGCTCATTTGCAGCGGCGTCAGCAGCCAGAAACCGACGCCGAGATCGGTACTGGCCTGCACGCGCGTGGCGCGGTCTTTGAGCAGGGTGCCGGTCAATTGCACGTGCCGGTATTCGTCGCTGGCGGCGGTGACCTTCGGCCATTGCGCAGGCGCCGGCGGGGCGACGGGCGGCGCATGCACGCGCTGATCGACCCGGGCGATCAGGTCGAGCTTCCACGCGCGGCGGTAGACCTGCCACGTGCCCAGCCCGAGCAGGCCGACAAAAAGAATCAGTCCCAACAGCGACAGAAAAAAAAGCGCGGCCCCACTGCGGGGACCGCGCTCAGTAACAGTAACGTCGGGTGTGGCGTTCATCGGCAGTCATGCGAGCGCAGGACGCGCGCTCAGGGCATGTTTTTCATCTGCTCTTCCATCACCGACGGCATCATGTTGTGATTCAGGTGATACATCACCCAGATCGAGCCGCTCAGCGTGATGACGACCAGCACGACGGTGAAAATCAGCGCCAGCAGGGTCCAGCCGCCCTCCGCCTTCGAGTTCATGTGCAGGAAGTAGATCATGTGCACCACGATCTGCACCGCCGCGAACGCCAGCACCACCAGCGCGGTCATGCCCGAGGTATGCAGGCCGCCGCTCATCACGATCCAGAACGGAATCGCGGTGAGGATGACCGACAGGATGAAGCCGGTCATGTAGCCCTTGAGCGTGCTGTGGCCCGCCCCGGTGTCGTGATGGTTATGGCCGTGATTGTCCGGGTGGCCTTCCTGCGGAATGAGGTCGGTATGCGTGCTCATTTCAGCACTCCCATCAGATAGACAAAGGTGAACACGCCGATCCAGACCACGTCGAGGAAGTGCCAGAACATCGACAGGCACATCAGCCGGCGCTTGTTTTCCGTCGTGAGGCCGAGCTTGCCCGTCTGCACCATCAGCGTGATCAGCCACACGATACCGAAGGTGACGTGCAGCCCGTGCGTGCCCACTAGAGTGAAGAACGACGACAGGAACGCGCTGCGCTGCGGACCGTTGCCTTCGTGGATCAGATGCAGGAACTCGTACATTTCCAGGCTGAGAAATGCCAGGCCGAACAGCCCGGTGATGCCCAGCCAGAGCAGCATCGGACGCAGGCGGTTGCGCTGCATTTCCAGAATGCCGAAGCCGTAGGTGATCGACGACAGCAGCAGCATCGAGGTATTGAGCGCGACCAGCGGCAGCTCGAACACGTCCGCACCGGACGGGCCGCCGGCGTAGCTGCGCCCGAGCACGCCGTACACGGCAAACAGGCAGGCAAAGATGAGGCAGTCGCTCATCAGGTACATCCAGAACCCCAGCAGGGTGCCGTTCTCCGGATGATGCTCGTGCGTCAGATGGAACTGCAGCGGCCCCGAAGCATGGGTATCGCTGACGATGGCGGAGGCGTGGGTATCAGACATGGTTGGCTAACAGCGTGGTGCGGGCTGCCTCGGTACGGACGACTTCGTCGGCCGGAATATGGAAGTCGCGCTTGTAGTTGAAGGTATGGCCAATGGCGACGGCCAGCAGGGCAACAAAGGACGCGATCATCACCAGCCACATGTGCCAGATCATCGCAAAGCCGAACAGTGCGCTGAGGCCGGCGAGAAAAAGGCCTGCACTGGTATTTTTCGGCATGTGGATGGCGATGAAGCCTTCGGTCGGCCGCTTGTAGCCCGCGTGCTTCATCTGCCACCACGCGTCGACCTCGTGCACCAGCGGGGTGAAGGCGAAGTTGTACGACGGCGGCGGCGATGACGTTGCCCATTCCAGCGTGCGCGCGTCCCACGGATCGCCCGTGACGTCGCGCAGCGCCGCGCGGTTGCGGAAACTGACGTAGAACTGGATCAGCATGGACATGATGCCCAGCAGCACCAGGAACGCACCGAAGGCGGCGATCTCGAACCAGATCTGCAGCGACGGATCGTCGAAGTGGCTCATGCGGCGGGTGACACCCATCAGGCCCAGCACGTAAAGCGGCATGAAGGCGAAATAGAAGCCGGTGATCCAGAACCAGAACGAGCACTTGCCCCAGAACTCGTCCAGCTTGAAGCCGAAGGCCTTCGGGAACCAGTAGTTGATGCCGGCAAACAGGCCGAACAGCACGCCGCCGATGATCACATTATGGAAGTGCGCGATCAGGAACAGGCTGTTGTGCAGCACGAAGTCCGCCGGCGGCACCGCCAGCAGCACGCCGGTCATGCCGCCGATGGTGAAGGTCACCATGAAGCCGATCGTCCACAACATCGGCACCGAAAACGTGATGCGTCCCCGGTACATGGTGAACAGCCAGTTGAAGATCTTCGCACCCGTGGGTATCGAGATGATCATCGTGGTGATGCCGAAGAACGAGTTGACGCTGGCGCCCGAGCCCATCGTGAAGAAGTGATGCAGCCAGACCAGATAGGCCAGCACGGTGATCACGATGGTCGCGTAGACCATCGAGGTGTAACCGAACAGGCGCTTGCGGCTGAAGGTGGAGGTGACCTCGGAGAAGATGCCGAACGCTGGCAGGATCAGGATGTACACCTCCGGGTGGCCCCAGATCCAGATCAGGTTGACGTACATCATCGCGTTGCCACCGAGCGTGGTGGTAAAGAAGTTCGTGCCGACGTAACGGTCCAGCGAAAGCAGCGCCAGCACGGCGGTCAGCACCGGAAAGGCGGCCACAATCAGCACGTTGGTGCACAGCGCGGTCCAGACGAACATCGGCATCTTCATCAGGCTCATGCCGGGCGCACGCATCTTGATGATCGTGACCAGCAGGTTGATGCCCGACAGCAGGGTTCCCACGCCGGCTATCTGCAGCGACCAGATGTAATAGTCCACGCCCACGTCGGGGCTTGCGGCAAGACCCGACAGCGGCGGGTAGGCCAGCCAGCCCGTGCGCGCAAACTCGCCAACGAACAACGACATCATCACCAGCACGGTACCGGCCGCGGTCATCCAGAAGCTGAAGTTGTTGAGGAACGGAAACGCCACGTCGCGTGCGCCGATCTGCAGCGGAATGACAAAGTTCATGATGCCGGTGATCAGCGGCATCGCCACGAAAAAGATCATGATCACGCCGTGTGCGGTGAACACCTGGTCGTAGTGCTCAGGCGGCAGGAAACCATGATTGCTGCCGAACGACATCGCCTGCTGAGCGCGCATCATGATGGCGTCGGAGAAGCCGCGCAGCAGCATCACCAGCCCGAGGATGATGTACATGATGCCGATTTTCTTGTGGTCGATGCTGGTGAACCACTCCTTCCACAAATAGCCCCACAGGCGGTTGTAGGTGACAACGGCCACCAGCGCCAGGCCGCCCAGCATGACGGCGATCATGGTGCCCAGCACGATCGGCACGTGCAGTGGCAGTGCCTCCCAGGTGAGCCGGCCGAAAATCAGTTTTACGGGATCGAGGTGATCAAACATCTTCTGCACCAAAACTTGAAACATCAGGACAACGGGCGCTCGATGGACAAGCGCGCGATAAAGGAGCGCGGCTGCCGGAGCTCACCGCGGGCTGCCAGCCGGCGCCGCCACGGGCGTGTTTTTGGCATCGGTGGCGGGCATCTGCATGCCGGACATATCCATGCCTTTCATGGAATCGTCGTGGCCACCTGCGCCTGCGCCGGCATGCGCCGCGCCCGACTCTGCGCCAGACACCTCGTGCGACGCGCCGTGCGACGCTTCGCCCATCATGTTGTTGGCACACGACTGCCCGGGAGCAACGCAGTTCATCATGATGGCGTCGTAAAGATGCGCATCGACGCTGGAATAGAAATGCACCGGCTCGAGCTCGCTGGGTTCGGCCAGACGCAAATACGTGTCGCGATCGAGGCTGTCGACACTCTTGCGGGCGTTGGCGACCCAGGCGTCGAAGTCCTTGTCGCTCATGCCGTGAAACTTGAAGCGCATGCCGGAGAAACCATCGCCGCTGAAATTGGCGGAAAAGCCGTCGTACACGCCGACCTTGTTGATCACGGCGCTGAGCTTGGTTTCCATGCCCGGCATCGCATAGACCTGTCCGGCCAGGGAGGGGATGAAGAACGAGTTCATCACCGTGCTGGCAGTGATCTTGAAACGGATCGGCCGATCGATCGGCGCGGCCAGCTCGTTGACCGTGGCAATGCCCTGTTCGGGATAGAAGAACAGCCATTTCCAGTCCAGCGCCACCACTTCGACCGTCAGCGGTTTGACGTCTGCCGCGACCGGCTTGGTCGCCGAAAGGCGATCCAGCGAGCGGTACGGATCGAGCTTGTGCGTGCTGACCCAGGTGAGTGCGCCCAGCGCAATGATGATAAGCAGCGGCGCCGACCAAACCACCAGTTCGAGCATGGTGGAGTGATGCCATTCGGGGTCGTACTCGGCGTCCCTGTTTCTTGCACGGTAGCGCCAGGCGAATACCAGGGTCAGCACAATCACCGGAATGACGATCAGCAGCATCAACCCCAGCGAAATGAGGATCAGATCCCGCTGCTGTAACGCGACGTCGCCGTCGGGATGCAGCAGTACGGCATTGCAGCCTGCCAGCAGCGCGAGGACAGGGAGCAGGAGCAGTCCGCGGAGGTAATTTTTGAGGGGCATTGCGGGAGGATAAACGTCTGGGGATACGTAAAAAGGTACACTCGTTGCTGCAATGCAGGAATAGGACACTTTGTCCTATGGCGGCGCTACAGCTTGAATGCGATGCTTTGAAACGAGCGTAGTATATCGCTGTCGCAACATACGTCCCGAACCGAGCAATCCGATGTCGAGCATTATCCAGCAGCACCCCGACCCGTCCGCCCACATCGCGGACTACGAGGCCGGTGAAGTCCCCGCGGGTCACTCCAAGGTTGCTCCCGGCGAAATCGCCGTAGGCGTGGTCATCGGCCGCACTTCGGAGAACTTCGACTTTTTCGTGTTCGGCATTGCCTCGGTGATGGTGTTTCCGAAGGTGTTTTTTCCGTTTGCCAGCCTGCTCGACGGCACGCTGATGTCGTTCGCGATTTTCGCGCTGGCGTTCATCGCCCGTCCGATCGGCACCACGCTTTTCATGGCGATCCAGCGACGCATGGGGCGCGGCTTCAAGCTCACCCTGGCGCTGTTCCTGCTCGGTAGTTCGACCGTGGGCATGGCGTTTTTGCCCAGCTACAGCGTGCTCGGCGGCGGTGCTATCGTGCTGCTGGCGTTTTTCCGGATGCTGCAGGGCTTTGCCCTGGGCGGCTCGTGGGACGGCTTGCCGTCGCTGCTGGCGCTGAACGCGCCGGCGGCGAAGCGCGGCTGGTATTCGATGCTGGGTCAGCTTGGTGCGCCGATCGGATTCATGATCGCCGGCGCGCTGTTCCTGTTCCTGCACGGCAATCTTTCCAACGACGATTTCATGGACTGGGGCTGGCGCTATCCGTTCTTCGTGGCTTTTGCTATCAACGTGGTGGCCCTGTTCGCGCGACTGCGCCTGGTGCTCACCGAGGAATATACGCAGCTGCTGGAAGAGGGCAATCTGGAGCCGATCGGCATTACCGAAATGCTGCGGGCGCAGGGCTACAACCTGTTCATCGGCGCGTTTGCCGCGCTGGCGAGCTATGCGCTGTTCCATCTGGTCACGGTGTTCCCGCTGTCGTGGATCGCGCTCAATGCCACGCAGACGCTGGACAGCGTGCTGATCGTGCAGATCATCGGCGGCGCGCTGGGCGTGCTGGGCACCATCGCATCCGGCATGCTGGCCGACCGCTTCGGTCGACGTAACACCCTGGGCACGCTGGCTGTCTTGATCGGCATCTTTGCGCTGTTTGCACCGTGGCTGCTGGGCGGCAGCCCCGCCGCGCAGGATGCCTTCATCCTGATCGGCTTTGCGCTGCTGGGCATTTCCTACGGTCAGGCTTCGGGCACGGTGACGGCCAACTTCCTGGCCCGCTTCCGCTATACCGGCGCCGCGCTCACCTCCGACTTTGCGTGGCTGATCGGCGCGGCGTTCGCGCCACTGGTGGCGCTGAGCCTGTCCGTGAAGTTCGGGCTTGCCGCGGTCAGCATTTACCTGATTTCCGGCGCTGCCTGCACGCTGGTTGCACTGAAGATCAACCGGGCCCTGGAGTCGCGCGACTGAACCGGGACCTTGGCGCGCGACGGATGTCGTTCGCGCGCTCCACGGCAGTCACGCCGGAGTGATTTGGCCACCGGTTCGTGGCCCTTGCCAGTTGGCACACCCAAGGCCGCCGGCTGATGGAGAGCGTGCCGATGGCGGCGTGCACGCTTGTCGACATACATGGCGGCATCGGCCTGGGCCAGCAGCGTTGTCGCGTCGCGGGTGCCCGGGTCAACGATGATCAAGCCGATGCTTGGGCCGACATAGTCGATGACGCGGTTGTCCAAACGGAACTGCCCTGCACCCGCCGCCTGCAGCTTGGCCCGAAGCGCGCTGGCCGTGGCTTCCGCATCGCGGCGCGCCACCGTGACGAGCGCGACGAATTCGTCGCCGCCAAGGCGCGCCACGAAGTCACTCGATCTGACGGCACCCTGGATACGAGCTCCGATAGCGGCAAGGAGTTGGTCGCCCGTATCGTGCCCGTGGTCGTCGTTGATGGTCTTGAAATGGTCCAGATCGATAAAGGCGACGATCAGCGCGAGCTCGCCGGACGCGGTCGAGGCGATGTACCTGCCCATCTCGCCCATCAAGGCGCGTCGGTTGGGTAGCTGCGTCGTGGTGTCGGTCAGCGTGTTGAGGGACAGTATTTCGTTGGCTTTCCACAGCGCCAGCACGAGTTTCTCGCGCTCGACCCGTTGCGCGATCAGGATCGAGAACATTTGCAGCACCTGCTCGACTCCTTCAGCCATGGGCTTGCGCTGATCGCTGGCCGCGCATAGCGTGCCGTAGAGAGCGCCATCGTGAGTGCGCACGGCTGTGCTGGCGTAGGTGGCGATGCCCAGCTCCCCAGCCGCCGCGGCATCGCCCCAGCGTTGGTGGACATCATCGGCTTAGGAGCAGCCTTCCTCCAGCGCGCGTTTGCACAAGGTCGATTCCCAGGGCACCGATAGGCCTTCGGGAATCTGCAGTGTCTGCGTGTTGCGCGCGAACAGCACATGCTGAACGCCCGTATTTTCATCGATCGTCGTGAGATAGGTCGACTCAAGCCCGGTGACGGCTTCCAGCATTTCCGGCAGCGGGCGCACCAGCTCTTCCAGCGTGTGCGCACGCGTCAAGGAGACTGCCAGCTTGCCGACAAGATCGAATGGAGGAAGCTTGGATCGCGCCGCTTTCGTCGTTGCAGAAGGTACCGGGATAGTTGCGAGGGCAGCGAATTTCCGCAGAATGCCATGCCGTCGACGCCTTGTGATAGTCACGCCGCGTCGTGACGTTTTCTTGCGCAAACCGATGAACGAGGCGGGTATTCACTCGCCGATCGCGGGCGACATTTTCCGCATGCAATGTCGATCCGGCGACGCTAGAGCGCGATGAAGCCGGCGCCGGCATCCTGCAGAGACGACGCCGCAAAAAGAGGATGTGTGGCAGCGCTATGCCCGAGATGCTGCACCCGAGCGAAGGTCAGTAGGGCATCCGCAGACAGCGGTATCGCTCGATCCGCTGCCGTCTGCGATATTTCATAAGCAGCCATCGGCGGGTGGATTTCCGCAGGCGTGCCGAAGGACGCGCGTAAAGCCAGCGAGTCTCCCTGATCGGTGGCGATGCGTTTGCGCACGGCGAGATAGCTTTCGGCCACGCCGCGGTTTCGAGGCAAGCCCGAGGAATCCAGCCGATCAAGCAGCAGGCCGGCCAGTGCGGGCTGGCTCGTGGCCAGGGCCTCCTGTGCCGCATGCACCACGCATATCAGGCACGGCGATTTGTGCGTCAACAACTCGTCGACCATGCCTCGTGCGGCGCGGTAGTCCTGATGATCGACATAAGCGGCAAGCAGACTCTCCTGCGCCTGCGTGGAATCAGGATAATCGAGATAGGCCCACTGCCACCGCATCACGTCCGATGACCAGAGCGGCACGGTGGCGCGGACATTGGCGAGCGAGGCGAACAACCACAGAACAAGCGTGCCAAGGGCCGCGACTCTGATCAGCAACAGCCCACGCAACAGGTACGCCGACTGCGCGACCAACAACGGGAGCAGGCAGCATGCCAGAGCCAGTGCGGTCATCGCGTAGCGTTCGTGATACAGGCTCGCGTCGAATTTCACCGGCACGATATGCAGTACCGGCAGCAGAGAAAACATGACAACAAGCAGCAGCACTCCCACAGCCTGACGCCGCAAGCTCAGCACAACGGCAGCGCCAACCAGTCCCAAAGCGGCAATGTCGGTGGCCACGCTCGCCAGGCTCAGGGTGCGAAACTGGGCAACGTCTAGCGGGTGAATCGGGTTGAGCCCGGTCATCGGCCACAGCAGCATTCGCAGGTAGTGCACAAGCAGGAAGCTCACTTCCTGAACGCGTCCGAGCACACCCAGGGCGCGTCCTTCTGTCGCCTGGACCAGGTACCCGAGATAATGGTGCCGAAGCGCGAGATAGGTGGCGCCGGTCAGCAGCACGCCGACGTAGACCGACGCGTTGTTCCTTATGAGGGCGCCCAGGCGCGTCATCGCTCCCGTTCCGGTAACGCCGCCGATCAGCAGCCAGTCCATTGCCAGCAGAATCAGAGGAAAGGAGACGGCCGATTCCTTGCAGCACGCCGCCAGGAAAAAGCAGGCGGAAATCGCAGCAATTCGCGGCCAGGGTCGCTGCAACGTCACGTTGGCCAGCAGGGCGAGCAGGGTGAATGTCGTCACCGCGAGGTCGTACTGACATCCGATCCACGACAGCGGTTCGATCAGCAGCGGATGCACGGCGTAGATCAGCATCGGCAGAACCGCAACGCGCCAGGAACCGTGGCGCGAAATCACCGCCGACAAACGCATGGCCAACAGCCCCACCAAAACCACATTCAGCGCGTGAATGCTCAGAGAAACCGCATGCATCGGCCCCGGCTGGTAGGCAAATACGTGCAGTTCCAAACTGAAAAGCCCCATCACCAGCGGTCGAAAATAGGTCGTGAAGCCGTTTGTCTGTCCGATCAGCAGCGTCCGCCACGGGTTCGCGCTGTGCGCCGAGATACTGGTCAGGGAATCCAGCAGCTCATCCCACGCGAAGTCCGCCCGCATGACGGGCCAGTACAGCGCGAACAGCGCGACCAGCAGCGGCAGCAAAACTGCGGAAAAACTGTATGGCTGGGAGATCCGTTTGATCATCGGGGACAGGGTCGCGGGAGACGGCACCCAGAGGGCTCAGCAAGAATCGTGCGAGCTTGATCGACTTTCCGTCGATGGCGCGGCAAAGTGTTCCGGTGACGCAGATGCACTGGCTTGCGGACGCTCGGCTACGCTGAGCCTTCGTCGGAAGTCGCCACGCTCCTGATGGACAAAGTTTCACCGGTCCCAGCGAGCGGCGAGTCAAAATGGCACTGCAGCGCGCCGTGCGTACTGGTTGCAGCCCGAGAGGCGGCGGGGTGGTGGGCCCACGAGGACTCGAACCTCGAACCAAAGGATTATGAGTCCCCTATTAGTCTGTTCCGTCAATTCTCAAAGTTCCCGTTCGGTCCTTATCTTTTGCCGTTCTTGGCGCATGGCGTTCCCATTGAGTTCCATGTAATGCCGTGCGATCCTGCGCATATCAGGGACCCAGTAGGGACTTTCCACACCGCTCGTCGGTCAGGACACGGACATGGGCCTCACAGCTCGCGCGTTGGCAAATCTGGAAAATGGATCATGGCTTACTGAGCCGGGAAACCGGAACGAGGGCGCCTTGCGTGCAAAAGGGAGCGAACATGGCGCACGCTTCTATTATCGTTACAGGGACAGTAAAGGATCCTACGACGATCTGCCCATCGGCAGCTTTGACCTGCATGGCAAGCGCGGTTTAAGTCTCGAACAGGCGAGAGCGAAGGTTCGAGACCTTCGCACACGTTATATGGCCGGCGAACGCGACCTCAGAAGGGCACTCGAGTCTCAGCAGCGCAGCGACGTACTACAAAGGAGCGCCGAGGACGAACAGAAGGGACTTCTGGAGACTCGCGCGCGAGCGACTTTGGGTGCCTTGCTAGCCGCTTACGTCGAGCAACTTAAGCGAGACGGCAAATCTAGTGCGCATGCCGTTGAAACCGCTGTTATGCGTCACGTTGAAATTCCTTGGCCGAAGCTGTGGAACACGCCAGCTGCGGATGTAAGCGCTGAAGACCTTCTGAGCATGATTGCTCGGGTTGCTAACGCAGGCACGCTTCGGGAGGCTGCAAAGCTGAGATCCTACCTTCGGGCCGGTTACGGTGCCGCCATTCGTGCGAGGCAGGACGCGCGCGGGCTTGCTGCCCTGCGTGATCTAAAAATTACAAGTAATCCGGCCCGTGACTTGGTGACCGTTGAGGGTGCGTCCAAAGCGCGCGATCGTGCATTGTCTGTTGCCGAGTTGAGGAGCTATTGGAGACGTATCCAAGGCATAGAAGGTATAGATGGTGCAGTTCTGAGGTTTCACCTGTTGACTGGCGCGCAGCGTATTGAACAGCTGGGGCGAGTAATCGTCGACGACTACGATACGGACATGCAGTGTCTTCGCTTGTTGGACCCTAAGGGGCGGCGAAAGACGCCGCGAGCCCATGATGTGCCACTGATCGAAGAAGCATTGTTAGCGATGAATGATATGGTGGCACTCCCCCCTAAGCCAGAAGATCCCAAGGGTTCAAAAAAAATCAGGCTCGGGAGGCTTGGGCCGTTCGTCTTTACAGTTACCCACGGTCAAAGCGGAGCAGGTTATTCGTCCGTACAAGATCGCCTGCTGCCCGTGGTGAATGCAATGAAAGCGGCAGGTGAACTTGAGAAAGGAAACTTTACGCTTGGGGATCTACGTCGTTCCGTTGAAACCAGGTTGGCGGCCGAGGGCGTCTCTTCAGACACCCGCGGCCAGCTGCAGTCGCATGGCCTTGGCGGCGTACAAAAACGTCACTACGATCGGTACGAGTATCTCAAGGAAAAGCGCGACGCCCTTGATGTGCTTTATCGCTTGTTGAGCGGAAAGCGACGCCGGGCAGAAACAAAGATGCGCAAAATTCGTTGAGTGCGATGTCTGTGGGGCTATGGGGGATGTTCAAATAAATTTGAAAATCAACAGTCTTAAAGTATCCCATCCGCGTTCGCTACAAGAAGCGTTGCAGATCTACGCCCGTATTTCGGAAATGCACACGTTAGCCTGCGCTGTTCATAAACACGAGAAACCTTTTGAGGACGTTCTGCGTAGTATTGAACAACGTTCCAGACGCGTCGGAGGCGAAAAAAAAGATCAAGGCAGAGAGCAGGACGAATACGAAATCGTATTCGAAGACGAAGACGAAGACGGATTCGGAGCCAGAGCGAGATCTAGTCTGGACATCGAAATGTTCGTTAGGCCCGGCAACAGCCTCCCACCGATCGAGGTTTCGCTAGCCTTCTGGGTTGACGTAAATAATGCATTCGAAGATAGGGCTAACGATCGAGCCTGGCGTTTGCTGGACAACGTTTACTGGCACCTAGGGTTCGCCGAAGGCATTTTGGGTAATCCAGCCGGGGAAATTTTTCCGGAAGCTCTCAATGACGACGTAGCTACTCTGGAAGCTCAGCTTAAGGATGCACTTCCGCGCGCACTGGGATCGCCATCTTCAGGCGATCTGAGAAGAGAGTATCTCCGTGGCTTGAGGACTGGCCTGCTCGATAAACAACGGGCCAAGAACCGGCGCAGCAGAGGCAAAAGTAAGGGCAATAAGGTAGCGAGTGATAATATTAGGGAAGATCAGGAAGCCGTCGCTCGACTGATAGAAGAAAAATGCCCAGTTAAAGGATGGAAGTCATCGACGGGCGTGGATGTTATCAAAGCCGTGCTCCCCGCCTACCGAGCGATTCTCAAGGCACGCCAACCTAAGGCACGAGCCGAAGAGCAGACGCTCTTAGATGAGAAAATCTCAGCAAAGGCGGATCGCGTATCAAAATTGGAAGGCTCCGGCGTCGGCAAAGGTAAAGCACCAGTCGGACCAAAAAAAGCTGTTCTTGCTACTGAGGAGTCCATGGATCCGTCCAAGCGTCTAGAGGTTTGGCTTAACAAGAAAGGGGTCGTCAGAGATGCTTGGTTAAAAGGACGGTCAAAGGGTAGTTGACATTTCCCTTTTATGAATTTGAGGGACTGACATTTACGTTGGCATCCTTCTGTATTTCCAGAACATGAAGCTCGTCAGCCGTACCGGACTTATGATGGCATCAACGGACCCGGTGCCCCCCCAGGGCAAGATATGACGCTGGTGGTTGGTCATTTAATGGCAGACGGTCGCTATCGGCCACAAGCGGACCGTCTGTCGCCACAGGCGCGTGCGCATTGGGTTCATTGCGAACGGGGGCGCTGCCGACTCTAACGCGGAATGCGCTTACAGATGCCCCTGGTCGATGTCCCCTGTGGGTCGGGACCGCACAATTAATTGCCACCAGCGGGCTGGACAGCGTCGTCCGACACAGGCGTTAAGTAGAACCGGGACTCGCAGACTTGACGGCGGCGGTATTCCGAGGCTTTTTAAACTTATAAGTCGGAGCCCTTGTCGGCCCCTTTGAGGTCGTGTAGGTAGAGGGTATTTGCTCGACAGGTTTGGGAGGCTTTGGGTGCTTGACCCGTTTTTCCGGCAACGAGACAAAAGCGAAATTCGGCTCCATCAGGTCACTTCGGCCTTTAACCCAGCCTGATACAGGCTGACGCCTGGTCGGCCTCTTGTATTTCGTAGCCACCTCAGCCTTCTCTGGCACAATCACAGCAGCGTCAGTTTCGACCAAGGGTGTGCATTCTTTCCCTGCCAAGAGTTTTGGTAGATTTCCTGTCTCGAACGTATGGCGTCTGCCCCCGCCCGGAGGCAAGAGCCTTAGCCAATAATCCGGCTTGGTCAGCCGCGCGCCGAACCGGTATAGGGCGCCCCTTTTTCGGGTGTCGCCAAGGGCAACATCGCCAAACAGCATTGTGTCCTCAGGATGCGGTGGTTTACCTGCACGGCAGTTCCACTGTAGCGCTCTTTGGGCACCCGCAACCTCGGTCCACATGTCGGCGATCTCCGACCCTGTGATCTCATCTGTACCTGCTGGGCGACCGTTGAAGAACAACAGCCAGTCCGCGTGGAACGACGTCAGCAATCCGTACTCAATCTTGTATACAAAGCCCACAAGACTGACGCTGTACTTGTCGTCTACTTTCTCCTTGAACAGTTTCATCTCCGACTTCATCTGGTCGAAGGTAACGAGGCTTTCAAGGTTGATCCGCCCCGGATTGGAAGTGCGATCTTTCAAGATCGCACGGGCCACCCGCAACGTCTGTTCCGGCTCAGGCATGCGGTATTTCAAAGCCACGCGAACAACCTGCAGTTTCTGATAAGTATCAAGCAACGCGTCGACGTACTTGGTGAACCTTCGGTAGTTCTTCATTGAGGACTTATCGTGGTTTTTCACCAAGTCCTCGAAGACCTTCGTCTTGGCTTCGCTACGAATTCGCTCCAGGCATTCTTCGAGGTCACGGTCGCAGTTCTGCTCTCCGTACATGCGAGACTTGAAATTGAACGGCTCAACGTGGCGCATAAACAGGTCGAAATGCGGCTCGTAACGATGGATCGGGAAATGCAACCTCATCGTCGCCATGTCGCTATGACGAACCGCCAGACCAAACTTTACCCACAGGCTTTCCGGATCTTTGCTCACTCCGACCAAGTCGTCCGTTGCAGCAATGATCCTTTTGATTATTCGCGCCACGTCCTTGATCTTGCATACAAGGGTTAACTCATCAGTGGAATGCGCGTTGATGTTGCCGTGATTGTCGGGCACATGCAGGATGGTCCGGGAATTCAGGCCCCGAGCGATTTCTCCACCTTTACTTTTCATCTGCTATCGATCCGTTCCGTTTTATTATGGATGCCGTCAGACGGTATGTCGCCGATCGTAGTGCTGGCTATACCCAACTCCCGCGAATGACTGACATGGTGAGCAATCGCCTAGGTGGGCTGATCCGCTCGCCAATGGTTTGAGCGTTTACCGCGACTATGCGCCGGCAGCCGATCGGCCGACCAAACTGGTCAGTTCCGACGTTGATTCGCGTTGAAGTTTCGGTCGCTGCTCATGCCGCTTCCTACTCCTAGCTGCGAAGCGCGTTCTGATTGCCGCATTCCTTTCCTCAAGACGCCCCTTTATCGCAGCGTCACGCCTGGCAATGCGGGCCGCAACATAAATACCGACCTCAGACTCAATCCAGGCAACTATCGATCCGGGGTTGGACTGTGGTCCCAGTTCTATGGGTGTCGGGAAATCGGGGTCGAAACCGGACTCGTCCGGATCCATCCGCCGGTACAAAGTTGAATTGCTGATCTTCAGCAATTTCAACAAGGCCGCCCGGCGCATCAAGCCCATTTCTTCGAATACGGTTGCCGTCACTTTTGCTGCGTTCCTTGGTGCAAGGGCGCAGATTAAAAGACGGCTTTAGGCAAGTCCCAAAGTCCGCTTGGAGTATTTCTTTTGCGCGAGTGGAATCTCCCCGCTGCTCCGCATGAACCACGACACTCTCCACAGGCGGGTGATATCAGTGATACCCCGTCTAGCTGGCCCACTGGGATCGGCTAAAGCACTCGTGATGAATTTGGTTACCGCACATTTTGTTTGGCAAGAGGCACAAAAAGTTAGTTTCTAGGGCGGAAAAGTTAGTTCCCAAGGCTGAGAAGTTAGTTCCCATGGCTTCAAACCGCGGCTCCAAGGGCAACTCGACGAGTGAGATCGCCGACCGGGAATCGTTAAGAAATTCTGGCGCCTAGTCCAAGGGGGTCTGACTGCCTAATGCCGTGAAATTTCGACATGGGGGTGCGCGCTGACAACAGATGACTTCGTACTTGTTCTAAATCGCGCCGATTAGAGCGATGACGGCCACAACATTCTGCAGCTGTAAACCGAAGGTGATCACAAGAGGGAACACTGTCATATGTAACAAAAAGTTTTCATTGAGGAATTCGATATGAGCCAGATAAATTTGGTCAAGCCCCTGGTGGCGCCCGAGTACCGTTACAGCATTTACCGCGGCGATTCGATCGTTTATGACCTGATCCGTTCGGTCAATTGTGGTCACGCACGTAACGACTTCCAGAGGTGCAAGCTTATTGTTGTCCATACCTCTGCAGCCAAGGAAGCGGTGTTGTTCGAAACGGACGATATCCAAATTCGCGAGGCCGACTATATTTTTGTCGTGTGCGCCACGATTGACAACGACAATCCGTTTCCAGCGTATGAACGCGATGAAGCCATTCGTTCGGGTTCCATTGTCGCTTCGGCTCTGATCACGGCGGTAGTAGAACATGGTCTGGTATCGCAACGGGTATTGCACTTGGACGATGTCGGAATCGCTCAGGCACTTGGTATGGAAGCGGCTGACGTTGTCGTGACGTTGGTAACTGCACGTTTCATATCGGAGGTTGAGCTTGCCGGCAGCTTTAGTGATGACTATGAGCCCAAGGCAGACATTGTCTGGTTTGCTTAGTCGACGAACCCGGGCTGCCGTTCGCATGTCTGGACTCGGCGGCGCGGCGGTCTACAAAACATCCGGCCGAAAGCCCGTTAGGCATGCTTGTATCGCAGATCACTCGCGTCAATGATCAAAGCGACATGACGGGTCGTAGCGCTAGGGTGGAAAACAAGCCTCAGGGAGATTGGTTCAAGAAGGTGGGCGTGATTTGCGGCGAAGTATCAATATGCCGCTTCGCGTGGCGCTACGTTCAGACATCCGCTGCCTTGTTTACTGATGCGCCGCAGACGCAGCGGCGCTCAGCCACTCCGCCTCTTCGCAACGTATGCTTTCTTTTCCTCTTCCGACATGAGCCTGACACGAGCTTGCCCTAAAGGTCGCTCGGGGATTCGATCGACGTTTTGTTCTTTCAGCGTACGGTGATCGACGCGCACTTCGTACCCGCCCCTGGCGAGTGCAGCGTTTTGGATCTCAGCACATTTGGCACGCACCGCGATCATGTCGTTTCGAAGTTCAACCCGGTCTTTGCCGCCCCCTCGTTTTTTGCGCCCTCCCTTTTCGGGCTGCTTTGGGTTGTACCGTTTGAATATTTGCTCCAAGGGTCGTGATATCCCGTCATCCATGCGGTCTGAAAACATCACATGCACATGTACGTTGAGTTTGCCTTCGATAGATGAGATGGTTTCATGGATCGCATACTCGTAAGGGCGGTCGCCCACCAGTTCTTTCACTAGCTGTTCTACCAACTCAACGATTTCTCGCCGACTCAACTGCGAAGGGAGACTGAAGACGTACTCTTTGTAGGGCGCACCGTTCGCTCGCTCGCATCTATCTGCCGCGCCCCAAAAGGCTATCGTGTTGCCATTAACGCAAGGCGGCATGTTGCCGTAGCTGCGGTAAACTAGATCTTCTCTTGTGCGGTGCTTGCCTTGTCGGGTGATGTAAGAGGACTGCTCTATTGCCGATCCCTTACTTCCGCTCTTGATTCGCATATGAAACATGGCCGTCTCCCAGGTCGTCTTATCGGATTTAAAAAAAAAGCCCACGAATGTGTTCGTGGGCTTGGGGTTTTTGTGATCTTAGATGCGACTTTGAAGAGAAAGGGTAAGTGCACGCTCCGCTCTCCTCCCCTCTATAACCTAGTAAGAGGGGTGCTCTTGCTTGCGCCCTACTCAACGTTCTTTGTTGATCATGAGGCGCTATGCCTGACTACCTAACTCGTACTCAACCCATAACCATAAGCAGAGCAGTAAACATTTACTGCTCCCTTGCTAAAGGGTCGCGTCGCGTGTGAGTACGCATAGGAGGCATCGTCAACCAGCGATGCTGACCATCTGGGCGATAGCCATTAACGGACGTATGTGGCGAATTGCGCCTACAGGCATCTACTCCGGCTGCTGACATCGTCCTGGACGATGAGGGCGCACTGTAGGGCTGCTCCGTGAGTCTGGCCCGATCCGGCTAGTGTCAGGCGATAGCCGACACTGTACCTGTCAGGTAGAACCGATGACCGGAGTACCTTCAGACTTCAAATGCTTCATGCATCGCACTGGAGTATTCGACGGAGAGTTGGCTGTTATTGATATGGTCGAACGTAGGCTGCTCATAGCCTAGATGAACTAGACGGGTAGGCGTCTACATGTGTAGCGGCGCGGAGCCATCTGCATGGCGCGTCATCAGTATCTCTTGTCGGCTATATGCTTCAGCGATAGGTGCTCGGTACTCGTCATCAGTGCGATTAGTGAACCGGTGGCCGTGGGAGAACTTTGTTTAATGGTTGTTCTCAAGGTTAAGGGGGAGCGTTAACCTTAAGCGGCGGAATCAGAATAGAAATTTGCTTGGACACTGTGCGCAAGCCACACAATGCGTTCGTCGCGGCAGGTGAGTATTCAACAGGATATGTAGTCGCTCGCCACTAAAGGGCGTAGCTGTGGTTCTTGTAGCCACGCTATGCAGTCTGAGGCATGTGGCTGAGCCTTAGATTCTGATGGCAGCTAGCCATGCCAATATCTCTTACTTACCAAAGCATCATATGAGAGCAACCACACATCACCTGCTGCACTGACTTCTCAAGCTCAGCAAACAGACCCTCGGTCTAACGGAGGCGATGCGAGCGCTGTATGCGTTCGAAGGCCTTACCAGCGACGGAGACGCAATGGGTGGATTCTGCACTCGGTGTTGTGCAGTTTTTTGCTGACACAAGTATAAGTTATTGAAATGCATGATAATCAGCGTAAGCGCCGTCGTCTCTGCTTTGTCTATGCTACGAGGCAACATAAAGTTGGCTGGCGCCTTTCAGCGGGTTTCCTGGCCCCTGGCTGGTAGTTCCGATGCGCGCGCCTAGAAGATGCGCAGCGATGCATGCAGGCATGAGCATCTTGCCGGGCCGACACTTACCGGTAGTTCGTGTGCTCGTAGCGAATGATCAGAATGCCGGGCCGATGGAAGTGGCCACGCTCGTTAGCAACGAAAGTCGACCGGCCGACTTCGGCCAAAAGCATACGTTCAACGCTGGAATTGAGTGGCGGCGTAGCCGTCGGCCTCGAAGAATTGTTAGGTGGCGCACCGATTCGCTATGGCCTAGGAAAAGAAGCTGTAGTGCCGTCCGCATAACGCAAAAGGCCATTCCAGCTCAAGCCTATGACAACAGGCTTTCCTCGCTTTCGCGACATGACGATGGCGCCAGGATGATAAAGGTGCCGAAGACCGTCAGGCGAGAAGCGCGTTGACATGCTTGGGATTCCCCCTGTTTCAAGGTTATGGGCCAACTCATCGTGAAAAGCAGCCAATAACGGCATTCCATGAACTGTCACGTACGCGCCAGCCAAAATTGGCCCTTGGTGGGTAACGAAATGGAGTGGCGTAAAGCTAGCTCCTCCTGATGGGCGATGGTTTGGGTCTACGCCATCTACGCTGTAAAGACCAAGCTTCGCCGGAACTTTAGAGTGCCCAAATATCGCGCGCACGATATCAGGCGAAGGGCGCCACTTTTGGGGACCAGTCCATCCTGCGGCTGCGACGTTTATTACAGTTTTTAGTAGCCACCGCTCAAAGAGTTCACCCTCGATGTTTATCGATCCATCAAACAACTCTTCATTGGCGCTTGCTTGAAATTGCGCGATCTTCCCTGCCGTTGAATCGAGAGGACTAAGCAACGAGTTGTGGTGCCGGCAGAGAATGTTTGCTTTCTCTGCGCCATGCGTTGGCTCCCCGTGCCTGATGCGTTGAACGCCTTCGATGACAATTGGGCATGAACAGCCAGCTTTGAAGATGGCGTTGCTAAATATGTGCTCGCCGGACATTGTGTCGCATCCGCCAAGAGAGTTTGCCCAGCATCTATCCATCGCACCCTCTCTATCTAACCAACTTTTCGAACCCTGGATTTGCCACCTAACGCCTGAATTAAGCAGCGTTACGAAGCAACGGCTTGAATGAATTGTTAGGTGCCAGCCTGTAGATCTTTGAGCTTATGATGAAGCTCTCGGATACAGTCATCGACTTCTAGCGCGTTGAAGCTGTAGGCAATCGTGCTGTTGAAGTGTTTTGTGACGTCAATGCTTGAGAATCCACTTATCTCAAGAAGAGCTTGATGAGCTATCTCGTTCCTGAAATCCAATAGCTTTTTTACTTTCTCGATTAGCGGCTCATGCGGATCAAGCTTCTTCAGTCTTTTGATTAAAAGCCCTAACGACAGATCTTCCAGGCCGCTCAAGAGCGAGCCTTTCTTAGTTGCGTCCTCAACAAGAAATGCCTGCTTTTCGATATAGCGTTTGAGTCCGAACTCAAGGACTTGGAACCTGCCAAGTGCGACGAGAACGACCTTTTCGTATTTCGCTCGGATGACGTCTTGTCCATGCGATTCAGCGGCAGCCGTAGCAGCGGCTTCGACTATGTTCTTTACATCTTCTCTTGAAACTTTCATTGGCATCTGACTACCCAATAGACCGACCTAGGTCGGGTTATACATCTCGCATCAAGCGATATCCGCAGGTGCGATCCCCTTGCACCACTTGACGTTGCCGACCCTGCATCGGGTTATGCGTCCATCGCAAACCCCGATTGGGATCGTCCCACAATGAGCCTCATCGTGTTTTCGTGACCGGCAGCTTAGGGTCGACAAGCGACCTTCAGTAGGATGGTTAGCCCGTCGGCAATCTCGGTCAAGTCATGTGTCGAGCGCGGTCATCTGGGTGATACGAATCGGGATGAGGCCCGCGCTATTGAGACCGAGCTCGAAGGCGAGCGCTAAAGCTGTCATTAAAGGCACATGCGATGGCGTGCTGCTCGAATGAGGTTATGGAGGCAAAAAAAAAGCGCACGTGATCGTGCGCTTTTTTTTCTCCTAACCACCGTTAGGTACTGCCTTAGCTCCCGAGCCGTTCCGATATTGCGACAACGTGAGGCTCTTAAGCATCTAGTTCTTGGGCGCTGTTTTTCCTTGCTTACAGTCTTCGGTCCATTCGTCAATCTGGTCGTACGCGATAACGGCGTCGTCACCACGCTCTTTGCGGTAAGCGGCTTCCCAATCGTCAAGACAGGCGTTTCCCGTACCTGGAATCTGCACGCTCCCAGACAACGCATCCGCGGGCGAACTAATGCTTGAGGCGCGGCCTGGTTGGGCTTTAGTGGATTCCTGAGGGCCTTCTGAAGGCACCGCCCTGCTTGACGCAGACACCGGTTCAGATACGACGTGTCCGGCGTTCAAGTTAAAAGTCTGCGTCGTTCCGCTGTCGTTTACGACAAGATTGGTCCCGACCAAAGACCCTTCGCTGAAGTGCAGGTCAAAAAGCAGTTTTCGATCTACGTCCCAGGCTTTAGCTTCGCCATCAAGCTTTCCTTGCTTCCAATGTGAGTCGATGTGGGCGGGGCTGGTTAGGGCGTGACCGAGGTCAATCTTCGCGTCCCAGCAACTCGTATGTATCTGATTGTAAGTCTCCGTAACGCCTATGCTTTGATCGTCCCACTCTCCTTCGCGCTGGCCGTCGGCGAATACACCTTTCTGTAAAGGATCGCCCTGCTCGAGAACCTTTACAAATGCTCCGTTGGGCTTACCGTCTCGGAACTCGGTCGTTGACTTGAATGTCCCGTCATCCGTGCTGAAGGTCCCAGAGTCGATTTGACCAGCCTTATAGATGGCGTTGATGGTCGCCTCGCCTCGGGTGTTCCACTGCTGGACGGTGCCGTCCGCTAGACCGTCCTTCCAGTCAACCCGACCAATTAGCTGCTTTCCATCGTAGGTATAGGTTTTAACCGTGCCTTCGAGCTTTCCCGCTGACCATGATTGATCCTTGATCAACTCACCGGTATCTGCGTTGTACAGCGTTGACGGGCCATCGAACTGCTCATCCTTATAGTGGAGGACGAAGGCCTTGCGACCGCCGGTACCTTCGCACCAGGCGTCTCCATCGGGTAAGCCTTTAACGTAGTGCTGTTCACATCCTGACAAGACCTGAGTCACTGGGTGACCCGGAACGGTGGCGATGTTCGCTGTCCAATAGTCCTGAAGATTGGAAGGAATCGTGTCTTTGAACGCAACGATACCGGTAAACGGATCAGTGCTGCCGTGCTTGTATGCCAAGCCGCCGTTGTTGTCGATTTGTCGCGAGTCCAAGGTCTCCTGGCCGCACGCCGTTAGCAATGCACCGACAAGCGTGAATAAAGCAATCCCTACCGTTGTTTTACGCATGAGAAATCCCCTGTAGTCCGAATGAATGTTTTGCAACGCTTTACGGTGTTGCTCTTGCTGTGGTGATTGTCTCGAGACTGCTTTGGGCTTCGTTCCAGCCGTAACGCAGTCCCGCCACGATCCCGCCGGCTGTAATCACAAGCACGGCGAGCGCCATGAAGAGCGATAGCGCGATATCTCCCGATGCCAGACCACCGAGTCCGCTGATAATCAGGCCGCCGGCGACGAGCATGGCCAGCGCACGCCCGATCACGCCGAGTCGACGCTTCGCGGTCCATTTGATGGCAACAGTTGGCGACTGGTCAGCCATCGCATAGGTCCAGCCCCTTTTGGTCGAGTTGCGGACAAGTACGCCCAGCGTCAGGCCGATGACAGCCAGCATGAGGTTGGCGGCGGTCTCCTCGTTGGCCGCGACTTGTCCTAAAACGGCTGCAATGATTAACAGGTCCGCAGCGGTGAGTCCCCCAATCCACAGGTTTGATTTCTTTTGGCTCGAAGTCAGATGAAATTGGCGCATGGTTTAATTTCCTTATTGGCTTGGTTTGCGGTGGGTAAGGTTTGACGAGCAACACGAAAGTCGGGATTCGCTCGCCCACGAACTTGCGCGTAAATCCCTTCTCTTACGGGTTTCAGTTCGTTGCAGTTCCTCAACCGTCCGCGGACGGCTGGTGACCAGTCGCCTAGCGACGTCGCCCCATCCCTAACTGGACGCTCTTTTGCTGATCGCCCACGATTAGGTGAACGCGCCGACGGCGTGCTTTGGCTTAGAACGGCGATAGATACATTCCCCTTCAAGTGCTCGCGGCATCCCTGCGAAAGTGAGGGACTAAAGTCCCCGCGAGAATACCTATTAAACAGGTATAAATCCTGAATTACATATAACGCATAGTCAGGTATAGCTTCGTTGACCGTCCCTCTAGGTCCGGTCATGAAGCGAACTTCTCTCTACAGCGAACGGCATGCGGTGCTTGTTGACTATCTGCGCGAGCTGAGGGTGCTTCGCCACCTCACGCAGGCTGAAGTGGCTGAAACCATCGGCCGGCCTCAGACCTATGTGTCAGACATCGAGAAAGGCAAGCGAGGCTTGGACTTACTTCAGGTGCTGGACCTTTGCGAGGCCTACGACGTGTCGCTTCCGGCCTTTTCGGTCGAATTGGACCAACGATTAAAGAAGCTTGCGAAGCCCTCTCGGCGAACGAACCGCTAGCCTCCGCGCTTGGCGTCTAAAAGCTCGTCCTTACAAAGGCGAATCGTCAGACTGATACGGCGTCATGATCGTGCCGCATTGCGGACACTCGTCATCGCACATTGCGTCCCAGGCATCCTCCCATTCGGTGTTGCAGTTGGTGCACTTGTAGAAGTTTAGGTAGCGCAGGGAAGGCTCAGAAGCACGGAAGCAGCAGCTCATATCAGCCCGCGCCCCGCCATGCTCACGCAGTCAGCACCCACAACGATGTGATCCAGAAGTCGGACCCCGATGAGTTTCAGTGCATCGCGTAGCTCGTCCGTGATAACGCGATCAGCCGTGCTGGGCTCTGCCACGCCGCTGGGATGGTTGTGAGCAAAAATGGCGGCGCAGGCGTTGACGCTCAAAGCTGCCCGCACCACTTCCCGCGGGTAGACGCTGGCGCCGTCGATCGTCCCCGTAAACAGTTTTTGACAGTCGATAATCTGGTGTCGGTTATCCAGCCACAGAACATGAAACTCCTCATGCGACAAACCACCAAGGCGCATGCGCAAGAAGTCGGATGCATCGCTTGGATTGGTGATGGCTCCCAGCCGTCTCAGTTTGTCTATCAGAATGCCTTCCGCCGCGGCGAGAACATCCTGTTCGGTCGCCGCGGCAAGGTTGTAGGTGACGCTAGTGTTTGAACGAACACATTTCATAATGGTGCTCCTGAGTGATGGACGGGCAAACAAAAAAGGCCCGGCAATGAGCCGGGCCTTTGAGCGCTTGGGTGTTTGATTAAAATCGCAGTGGTCCGCTAGATATGGGCCTAGCGGGTGGGTCGGATAAAACGTGCCGAACCTAAGTCAGACGTAGCGCGAAGTCTCTAGCTGAGCAACATCAACGTTTCATCCCACGCCTTCTTCTTAAGCTCAGCCCCTTGACCAAACCAGGCCGCGTCGAGACGGTGGCCGTCGCTGCGTGCACGGCGATGGTGGTCGACGTATTCCGTCACCGAATTGACGAGGCCCCACGCGGTGTTGGCCGCAGACCTCATGTAAGCGCCTTTACCACGCCCTTCGAACAGCGCCTGTACGGTCTTGAGTGCCCGCTCATTAACCGCCGTGGTTTGTGTTTCGGAGACGTTGGTCGTGGGGTACGTCAGTATTCGCTGCAGCAACGCTTCCACCGTCTTTGCATTGACCCTGCATTCGGACAGGGCTTTCATGCGCTGCATAAAGTCGTCCCACGATGCGATCGCGATACCGAGCTGCTGCTTAACCGCTTTTGCATCGAACTGAGTCCGATGCGGCACCTTTACCGCACCGGCATCCCTGCTGAGAGCGACGGACAAGGTGTTCTGGCAAACGACCCTGACCGATGTGAATTGGGCAGTAGTGGCCAGCGAGCCGTCGCATGCCGTGGCGAGCAGTAGATAGCCGTTGACCTGATCGCCACCTTTTAACATCGCGCTCTGGCCTGTGCGTGCGAGCGCCCAGAACTTCCTGCCCTCTTTGAGAACACCGGCCGTCTCTAACTCAAAACCCGCAATTTCCGTGAGGTCACGGTAGAACTCCAGGATCTCCGAGGGCTGGACCACGTGGTAGCGATCGGAGACGATGGCCAAGGGTGCTTTGGTGTCAGAGCGGTAGAGAACTTTCTGGCCCGGGAAGGTGGAGCTGACGTCCGCGTCGAGGCCGCTGTCGAACAGGACGTCTGAAGCCTCGATGGACCAGCGCATGCCGGCTTGTTCAGCCCAGACTTCGAGCGGTTGATGAGGTGCAAGCGATTGACCCAGCCCATGCCAAGGGACCTCGTTGACGTAAGCCATAGATTGAACGGAATGCATGAGTGAACTCCTAAAGAGACAGAAATACGCATAGAGCCCGGCCGAAGCCAGGCTCTATGCGTATCAAGAGGAAACAAGGGATAGGGCGGACGCCCCGTTTAGGCTGGCCATTCGGTCAGCGCGCTGTAGGCGAGAGCTCTAGTCGAACGAGTGGCCGCACTCCTTGCAGAGATAGACGGCCGTGACGGACTGTTTTATCGTTTCGCCGATGAGGGATCCGGCGGCACAACCGGTCGCGCCGCCACGAAGGCCGCCGATGATCGCGTTGGCAATCAAGTGGAGGCGACGACCGTTAACGACAGTCGCGTCCGCAAGGGCCGATTCCGCCAACGCCGATGACACACCACGTATGGCACCCGCCACACCGCCCGTGGCTGTGGCGGTCTTCTGAACGTGATGCTTAAGCGCCGCAAACGCTTCCGCGTTGCAATTCGGACACGTGGTCATAGGGCTGTATTCCCCGATGAAGGTCGTGCTTCACCAGCGGCTCGATGAGTTTTACCGCAAAGGAAACCGATAAAGAAAACGATGGCGAACGCCACGAGGCTTTCTAGGATTGGATAGTTGATGATCACGATTCGCTCCAAGGGTCTGATAGCTGAAATGAGGAAATCAGCTGATACACGAGAGCACTTTGTTGCTCTCCCTTGGGTTATGTAGATCTCAAATAATTTTGATTGGTGTATCGGTCCATAGCGGTCTAGCGACCTGATCCAATAGCGATATAGGCAACTGGTTACCTACAACAGACGAACCACTGGCAATAGCCAGTTTGGCAACCACTGTCTTCGGTCGCAGTCGACAACGACCGGCAGAAATCGATCCATTTGAGCCGGTCGAAAACGGCTGAGTTAGGCGATAGCAGAGCTCACGCGTGAGGTCGGGAATGCTAAGGTCTCTCGCACTGATCTTGCGCAATGCGCAAAGAAACCAAAACGGGGCAGGGGATGTCGATCTTCGAGGAAACAGTTTCGATCATAAAAACGGCTGAGCGCTTAGTCATTGGACCTCGAGTCAAATCACGCTGGGCATCGATCGAATCTATGATCGATGCCGTTGTGCACGTGCCTTGGTTCCTCCTGATTGGTATCCGGGAACACTTAGCAACTTTTGGGTTCGGGCTGTTTCTTGTTCCTGTCTGGTGGTGCATCCTCGTCGCCATCATGTTGGTGACTGGCGGAAATCCGGCTGCGAACCTTCACGCGTCGAACGGCTGGGTTGTCGCTGGCCTGATGGCTATGGGCTCAGTACTTTTCCCTCTTCCGAGCCGGTCTGCTCGGCTGAGTGTTCGGCCTCAACATGTCGCTAGCCTTGCGGCGTACATCAAATCCGTCGCTCCGGATGAAGCCACCATCAGTTTGCTCCAGTCTGGCATGGCGGCGCTGGACTCCGTAGCCAGCATGCGGATTACCCGCATTAACTGGATCCTAGGCATATGTTGGGCTGGCCTAGTTTGGGCTGCGTTGCATTGGGTGTTTACGACGGAAGTGTCCGATGCATTACGCCAAGAAGCTATGTCACGCGTGCTTGGCGGGTTTCTGATCTTCTTGTTCTTTGGTATTGGCGTTATGTCCTACGAAGCCGCGGTTCGCATCGTGAAACAGACCATCGACTTTGCCTTTCTTCAGGCGAGCGATGTGCGAGAGCAGAGCGGTGGTGGATTGGCTGCGGTTGGACACGGTGATTAGCCGCTGCTATCTCGGCTAGGACAGGGGGCCGGTTCCGGCCAAGAGCGGCCATTCGGCCCGAGGGCGGGGCTGTACCATGAGCGATGCTATGGCTACAGCCGTAACAGTTCCTGCTGCAGAAATCCCGCGCCGCGTACCCCTTCGTCCACCAGCCTGTCGGCGAGCCGAATGATCCGTTGGCGTAACGCCTCCGTTATGGTGCCTTCGTGAGCGGCAATAACGGACTTCAGCAATGCAACTGTATTCTCGCCATGGATTTGCCAGAACGGGATATCGGCAGCGCGGACCTCAACTGTTGTTTCGATCCAGCCGAGCGCTGGCTCCGGCATCCAATCGCGTCCGCCAAGGCTCAGGAGCGTCGTGAGAGCTGTAAATACTGTCGAGTTGGCGCCTAGTTTGGCGACGGCTTTCTCGACGGTGGATAGAAACAGCGAAAGGTGCCGCCAGCCTGGATCTATAGCGCACGCCAGGGGTGAGAAGCCCGTATTCGCACAAAAGAAAAGGCTGAGAACGCAATCGGTGTACTCGCGGTCGAGATGTTCGCAAAGCGGGTTAGACCCCTCCGGATTAGCGATCACCCAATCCGCCAAACGCCGCCAAAACGTCAAGTCTGCTTCGGTGATCTCTGTCGGTGTCACTAACGCACGCAACATGAAATCGTGCATGACGGTGTGGAGCAGCAACAGTGCGGTCTCGTTTTCTGCCGCTAATATCGGTGAGATAAGCCGCTCCTTGGCCTCCAATTCTGGAATGGCGGCCAGAACTCTGCCGAGCCATGCCGAACAGGCATAAACCCATTCAAACGGTGTGTCGCTGCGATTTTCGCGGCGCGAATCCGCAAACGGCGGCAATACTTCCATGATTGTAAAATCGCGCAGCTGGCACGCGAATGTGGTGACGCGTTGGGTTGCGTCTGGACTCCCCGTCAACGCGGCGAGTGGCGCCTTGAGGATGAGTGCTTCCGCAACGTGCCATAGAAAGACGCGTGGGTTGCGCTGATAGCCGTTAGTTTCTGGCGATGCTCGGTAACGGGACACCCGCTGCGCGGCAGGCCGGCGCCGCAAGCCACCAGCCCAATCCTTGAACGCAGTCCAGGAGAAGCGCGGTTGCTTGATCCACGGCATCGGAATCGCAGGTAATTTGGGAACAGCATTCCTCGCCAGTGCCAGCTTTGCCCGGCGCAATAGCTTTTGGTTCGCTGCATGCTCATGAGCGTCCGGAACGACATTGTAGTGATTGGGGATATGGTCGCGATCGGTAATGGATCGCCCGATCACGAGGTCTACCAAGACCCAGCAGAACGTCTGATATTTGGCCGCGTAACTCACCATGCTGACGAACACGGCTGCGGCAAGGTGTTCAAGGGGGTGCAGCGCCGCATGGAGCAACGCAGCCTGTGCATTCGGTACAAGGCGGTCGCGCGCGAGAAGCCCGGAATAACCATGCACCGCAAACACCTTCGGGTGCATGGCAAGAACAGAGCTACGGAGTAGGAAGTCGCGCTGCATCTCGGGCGCTGTGGCGGCGCGATGAAGCATCTCGACCGACCAGGCGAAAGCTGCATCATCATCGGTATAGCGCGCCAGAACGAACGCGACCCCGGCGATCGCCACGGCTCGTTGTTGTTCATGAAAGTCCTCCGTCAGATCGAAGGCGTTGTCCTTGTCGATAGCTTGAACCCGGTGCCAAGCATCGGACAACGTGATCTTCGGATCGACCACACCTTTCTCAAGCGCTTCGTTCGCCCACAGGGCGAGAGCAAAGTACTCGCTTAACCGCGCGTGATCTCCAGACTGCTCCTTGAAGCGTTGCGTGTGGGTTGACGGCGCATCACACCAAATGACATATCCATCTCCATCGCGCGCCTGCTGTACCTGCCAGTTGTCGAGAACGCCGCGTTCGGCAAACACCGCCATCTTCTCGGTTAGTTCGGTGACGCGATTGCTGTTCTTCTGCTCTTCTTCATATTCAAAAGGAAGATGTTGCGGGAACGCAGATATACCAGTGAGAACCCGCTCTCGGAGGTCGTCGTCACCGGCGAAGATCAGATAAGGTAGTAACTCTCGGATATCGTGTTGCCGATGCGGTCGTTCGTTCAACTCCTTGTTTGCTGTTAGCTCATGTCGGTACCTATACCAATTCCCCATTTGATTGACCGGATGCCGATCGCCCATCCAACGCGCGATATCCCAGCCCCAAAGATGCGAGCAAGTAAGGAGCGATGCGGATTGCGCGATTGAGGCTTGCGGAAATGCGAGACACAGACTCACGGCCAATCCCAACACGGCAACAGACTCGTTTCTGTCCATCACCTTGTTCAAGACATCGGCGAACAGTGCGCCGGAATCCAGTTGCTGGAGTGCCCACCACTCTAGTGCCATGAGCGCGCAGCGCACCGCATCGCTTCCCCACATCCCACGGAACCAGAGATAGACTTGATGATCGCCCCAGAATTCGCGGGGATTGCCGTCCCACGACACGATCACAGGAAGAGGGGTTGCAGGAGCGTAGTGTGCGGGATGGGTGCGACTCCAACGCCACACAGTGATGGCGTGGTTGCAGAAAGCGTGGATGAGACGTAGCCCCTCGCTTTCGTGTAACTGTAGTAACAGTAAAAAGGGTAATTGAACGGGCGACGCCGGATAGAAATGCCGGTCTGACGCGATGCCGAGGTTATCGATCAAGAAACGCGCATTGCTGTAGAAGTGATCGTCTTTGTCGTCTTTTGGATGATCTAGAAACGCCGCCAGCATGAAGTTAACTAGTGCGGTCGGCAGATGTCGCGCCAACGGCAACGCGCTTTCCATGATGGCATCGCGGTAAATACGCCGGCTGTTATCGGTTTGTGTCTTGTCTGCTAGATAAGCCTTGACCACGTCTGGGTTCTCAGCTGCCGATCCCAGGAAGATCGCGCGCAGAGATTTTTGGAGCTTCTGATCATCTTCATAGGACAAAGAGAGACCGAGCGGATCACGGCGATCTGAAAAACTGTCGGGATGAAGATCACGCTCGACCTCCGCAAGCCAATCGCAAGCGAGGGTGCCTATTTCACGGCAATGCCGGACGTTCTGTCCTGCAAACAGATCCTGCCAGCTAGAGAAGATCGGTAGAAGATCTGGAATGACCGTTCGTGGCAGGCTTGTGATGTGTTGCATGAGCCAGTCGAGAAAGCGTATCCATACCGTAATGCGCGGCTTGGCCGTAAGATTTGCATATTTGGACCTGTCTGCGGGGTCGATATGCGGCGTCTCTGACTCGTTGAGGAACTGTCCGTTTGGTACGACCTCGATCGTTCGTAAGGCGAGCATAAGTTTTTGCAGTGCTTGCGCGTCTTCTGCCACAAGATAGGGCGTTAGGGCGTTCAGTAACGCCGTAGTACGTGTTGACTGCAGACAGGAGAGCAATACAGCACGTTGCCACACGGAACGAAGCTCAGGCGCGGCGGTTTCCGCGATAAGACGTTCCCAAGCTAGGGGCGTCATCTCGGTCTCAAGCAAATAGGTTCCTAGCAATTGCACGGGCCGGATAAGAATCTGGGCTTCTTCGGAATCTCGCACAAAAGACACGACGCTCGAGCGATGGCGAATCAGGGTTTCGCACAGCGTCCATTCTTCGAAAATGTCGTGGGCGAACACCACGCTATGACCCAGCTCAACATTTCTGAGCACACCGGCGGTAGCGAGCCGCTCGATTGCGTTCACCGAAAGTCCGCCCAATCTGATGGCGGAGCCTGGGGACTGTGCAAACCGTTCGCCGAGTGCGATCAAGGTTTCGCGCTGCTCCTGGGCGAGTGCGAAGCCGGTTTGGTCGGTGCCACCAAACGACCACCACAATTTCATCAGGGCGGCTTCCGTCGCCGGCAGCGCCGCGTCGCTCGTGCCTTGTGCGCCGAGCGTGAGAAGCGCATTGAGAAAGAAAGGACGATGCAGGATAACGTCGATTGATTCTTGCGCCAGAAGCGGCCGTAGCCGCGGAAAATAGGCGCTTACCGTATTCCGTTCATCGAGTTCCAGTGGCGCCACCGTGACGCTGGCTAGAGGTAGCGCATTGAGTACCGCGCTATCGATCCAGGTTTCGAGATGCCGGAGATTCTGTTCACGCACCGTCACCACGACCTTCCAATCGGAAAGATGGGGCGTGGTCGCGATAGTGCGCAAGATGTCGTTGACGGTGATCTGCACAGCCGGATCGACGATTTTGTCAATTCCATCGATGAACAGAATCGGTTCACCTGAGCCCGCGAGATCGGTCAGTACCTCGGCGCAGTCGGATCGAATACCCAGCACATTGGCAAGGGCCGCCCAGCCCCTCGGCTGGATGCGCGCGTCCTTGAGCACGAAGATCGGGCCGAGACGCGCGCTTTCCTCAGCAAACTCCCTGAGCAGCGCCGATTTCCCGGTGCCGGGCTCACCAATGAGCTGAATGAAGCGAGCGGCGTCGAGCGCGCTCCGCAACGCATTGCTGGCTGCGTGACGGTGCAAGCGAAGGCCCGCAATATCCGCCTTGATCTCGGCCAAGGCCCGCTGGGATTCCTGACCAATCGCGAGAAGCGCTCGCCGCCGCGTGGCCGACGGTTCGGCCAATACGAACCCGTCAGTGCGCATCTGTTGTCGGAGCGTAACGCGATCGAGGCTGCCGGCAAGCGGAATGAGGCGACCGGCTTGAGCAATGAGATGATCCCAGAGCTGCCCTGCACGGCTTTCCGGATCATCCGTGAACAACGCACGCAGACGATCGCGTACCGCCTCAGCGTCGCGCGAGACCTCGGCGGTTTGAAAGTCAAAATGAATGATGAGCAGACATTTCAGGAATTCCCAGAGCTCGTCATAGGTGAGGGCCCGTCCGGCATGCGCGGTGAGCGCATCGCGGATGGTTTGCACAAACGCGACCTTCGCTTCACTGGAGAAATCCTTCTTCTCGATACGCAGAAAGAAGTCTTTTGCGCTGTCGCTATAGCGTGCCCAGGACAGCACGGATTGATAGTGGTCATCGGCACGAGCGTTATAACGGCCGATACCGACACCGAACCGCATATGAATGCGATCAAAATCATAGGCGATGAATGTATTCCAAGCGCGCTGAAGAATATCGATCCAGTTCTCATCACCAGCAGTAAACGAAACCTTGTTCTTAATCTGCAGATGAAGCGCGGTAGCGACGCCATCATCAGTGGTGCCTGCCAATACAATGTCATCGAGAGGTGCACCCCAATCCCCACGTTGAGTGCTGACACTGGTGATAACGTTTCCCAGCAAGCCGCGTACCGGTAGCTCGCAAAGGAGCGCCGCGAGATAGTAGGAAACAACCGTGGTCTCAAATTGGGAGCCACCGCCACCACTTGCATAGGGGCTTGTCATGAAAACGATTTTGCTCGAGACGGTAACGTCACAGTGGGCCAGCACGAAGGGTGACTTTATCCGATTCCTGGCCTCTTCTCGAACTGTCCGAACAGCCCCCGATGAATGACCGCTATGGGTCGGTCAGCGACCATCGGAAAGTTCAGCCAACCGACCAGTCTGCGCCCTCGAACCAATGGTCAGTGACCGGCCAAAAGCTGCCAGTCTTGTCGCGTATCAGCCAACGTCCAAGAAGGGTCCGTTACGGACGGTCGACGTGGGTCTGTCGCTGATCAGACTGACCGGTGAACTGGTCATCATCGGCCGGTCACATGATGCGTTCGACCCGTTGCACGCAAATGATCAAGCGCTTCCGCAGTCATGTGCCGGTAAGCGTATTCGATGAGATCTCGTACAAGTTCGAGCAAGCCGCCCCATGGCAGGCCATCGTAAGGATCACCGTGCGCCAGACCGTTTCGGATGCCGACCAACGTTGTCGGTGGCTCGATGAAGGTTCCCATGCGCGCCTCGCGTTCCTCTTCACTCATATACAAGCGACTGACCACTGGGCCATAGAGCCTTGCAGAGGGGAGCAAGCTGTCTGTCAAACCTTCATTTTCAACCATGTGGCGGAGTAGATCGTGCAGCATTGGAGGGCGCGGTTTGCCTTTGGCCTTTGCCGGGCCTTCATTTCGTTTCTTCACTTTTGGGACTGCGATCCGCCCACCATAACGGTCGAGCAATCCAAGTTCTAAGGCGACGACGGCAGCGAGTTCTCCCGCTTTGACGAAACCGTCTTCCAGCCAGCCGTAGGCATACAGCTTCTGGGCGAGATCGAACCTCGCCACCACAATCAGTGGCACCGCTCCGTGCAGATTGCACGCGCGTATCAGGTCCAGCCACTCAGCCGCGCGTGTGAGGTTACGAACTGCGCCAGGATTTCCCTGATCAGGCCACGGAACCGTTAACGGAGATGCGGAGCGATCCGGCCACGTGTCAGCGATTGTGATGTCGTCCATTTGAACTCCAGACCGATCAAGCGACCGAGATGGCGGATGGCTGCGGCTGAAACGCTCGCGCGTTTGAAACGCGGCCTCGCAACATCTTCACCCACAGCTTTGCCTGGTGGTCGACAGGGAGTGACTGCCACGGGACAAGGGTGATGCCTGCGGCGAGATAGTCGCCCTTCGCCTTCAGGGCGTCATAATTTTCCTGAAACGTGACGATGTGGACGCGCTCGCATTCAACCAGTAAGCGAATGAAATCGGCGGGATCCGTATTTCCTTCCTTGATGTGTGCTTTGACGAGCTGCGTGAGGCGGGTTTGAATTCGCAGAAAGTGCTCGAGTCGCAGCGTTTGCGTTGGATCGGCGGCCGCGGCTGCTGACACGGATCCAGTGAAAGAACGGATCCGCATCTTTACCCGACCGGCGCACACATGCGTATACCAAGCCCGCGCCATGCTCGGTGTCACGTTGGGCTTGTGCGCCAACCACATGACTTGCTCATAGATAAAAGTTAGCTCGTCGGTGAGCTTCGTATCCATCGGCGGGTCTTGGGTCATGTGATCGATGAGGGCGGGGACGATAAGTCACTGTAATCGTACCGCTGCCCGATGCGCTTAGCGCGCCATGGCGACAGCCGGTGCACCGACCACGGACAACGCTGCGCGTTGACACACCTTGAATGTCGGCTTTGGGTGGATCAGCGACCATTGGAAACCGTCGCCGACCGGTGACTTTCGGACAGTCGCTGAGTGACTTTCACAGGAAGAAAGCTGCCGTTACGGTGAGGGTTAAACTCGTGGCGCGGCTACGGGCATTGCAGGGACTGGCGATACCACGCCGCGAGAGCCTTGGGATCCGCCGCCTTAAAAAGATTCCAACGACACCGGTGATGTGACCGGCGTGAGGTTCGAACGCGGCCGTGGCCAGCCCGGCTGCCGGCAATAACGCGCCACGCCGAATAGCGCATAAACCAGCGCCATCGGCTCGTTCTGGTCTCGCTGATCAATCATCGCGTACGTTCGACTCCTTCCGACATCAAGAGCGCGATAGCCTTTTTTAAAATGGTTTTTTCGCGTTCGAGGCGTTCGATACGCGCCTCGAGTTCTTGGATACGCCTTTGGTCCGTGGTCATTGCCGGATTGCGCCGCATAAGCCCCTGACGTTCCTCGCCCAACTGCTGTATCCAGCGGCGCAACGGCGACTCGGCCACGCGGACCGAGCAGCGGGCATTCATGTGGCTATAGCCTTGGTCGAGAACCCAGAACGCCTCGCTGACTTTGAACTTGGGAGAAAATGTACGACGTTGCTGCGTCAGAAACGTCACTATGGCGAGCTTTTTCGCCTAAACGGATATTTTGGGGCATTAGACCACTACAGCCTCTATGCGGAGAGGTTAAGCTTCTAGACACCAACCCTGAGGTAACTCACGCCAAAGGCTTAGACGCTAGGACAGGCATGTATATCGACCAAATTCACTTGCAGCACTTCCGTAGCTTTCGTAAGGCTAGCGTCGATTTCTTACATCCGAACCAAGATTTTACGCGGCTCGATCTGCCGAAGCCTCGAATCAACAACGTCAATCTGTTGCTAGGCAATAATGGGCTCGGTAAGACAACGCTCTTGAAGGCGATAGCATTGGCTTGCCTGGGCCCTGCGGTTGGTCGTGCCGGCATTTATCCATATCGTCTGGTCAGGCAAGAACCTAACGACAAGAGTTCGAAACTTCGCTCTGGCTCCAAGGCTAATCATGAACCTATAGAAGCAGTCATCAAGGCCACTTTCACACCACACGAACAAGATCGCGTCTCTTCCGATATTTTGCATCTTGAGTCCGACGTACGTGTAAGGCGTCGGATTGATCTCGAAGAGCTGGAATGGGCCCATTGGGATGACAAGACTTGGCACCCGATATACAAATCAGAGTCTGACGCACTATTTTTTGTAGGCTACGGTGCATCGCGTCGCGTCGAACAAAAGGAACGCTTTGATCCGGGGCAGCGCAAAAGTCGCACGTTCGTTCGAGCGCAAAGGATTCAAGGACTGTTTGAGGAGTCTTACTCACTGGTGCCGTTAAGTAGTTGGCTACCTGCTTACAGCTTACGAAATAGAAAGCGTTCAGCTCAAGTCATCGATTTATTGAATGAGCTCACCGGCAGGGGCCATTACCAATTTACCGGCAAACTTGAGGGGGGTGAATACCTTTTCCAGCGTGGCGGCTTATTTGTGCCATTTCCCGCCCTCTCCGATGGATATCGCGCATTTCTAGGTTGGATTGGAGATCTGCTTTATCACATCTGCATGTCATGTCCGCCGGATAAGAGCTTGACCGACAACCGAGGGATAGTGATGGTCGACGAGATCGATCTGCACCTGCACCCTAAGTGGCAGATGAGTGTCCTGCCGACGTTGGCGAGGGCACTCCCAAATATTCAGTTCATTGTGACCTCGCACAGTCCGTTAATCGTGGGGTCGCTCGAGTGGATGAACATCATCACAATGAAACCCGCCACTGGTCAGGCGAGCAGGCTTACTCGCATTCCTGATGCCGTGCATGGACTCGATGCTGATCAAGTTTTATTAACAGAATTCTTTGGCTTGGTAAGCACTCGTGCGGAAGGATCGAAACGGAGGATTAAAGAATTGAGTTTGCGAGCGCGAAAAGGTGACACTGAGGCGGCGAAGCAACTACTCGAGCAATTGACTAAGGGCATGGAATCAAATTCGTGATCGCCTACCGAATTACCGAGGCTGAGCTGAAGCGCCGGATCGAGGCTGAGGCGCCCGGATGGCTAGAGCGTGCGAAAAAACGATCAAAACAGTTCGTGAAGGCAGGCATGTATTTCGAAACCAGCCCGATCTGGTCAGAGGTCAAGGTCGTATACATGCGATTGCAGGGCGGTTCTAAATGTATTTATTGCGAACGCAAGCTTGAGGCGGAGGTGCACGGAAAGGCGGAACATGACGTCGAACACTTCCGTCCGAAGAGCAGCGTCCGAGCATGGAAGGTGCCTGCAGCTTTAGAGGATCAAGGCGTCTCAGTTACGCCGCCCGGTAAAGATGCGCCGGGATACCATCGGTTGCCATATCACGTGTTCAACTACAGCGCAGCGTGTAAACCTTGCAACTCTGCGTTGAAAAGTGACTGTTTTCCGATTGTGGGCAACTACCATTTTAATGGCCAAAATCCGCGCAAGCTGTCTTCTGAAAGGCCTTTGCTTATTTACCCTATCGGCAATTTCGACGCCGATCCAGAGATGTTGATTCGGTTCTACGGCGTTTCACCACAGCCGGTGGCTGCGCGTGGCCATGAGCGGCATCGCGCGATTACTACTATCGCTTTCTTCGAACTTGACGACGCCATTCGACGCGAGAATTTGATCGGCGAGCGCGCAATAGTTATTACGGCACTATATCCACAGCTTGAAGTGCTCTCTGGCGAACCTGGTTCGATAAACGCGGCACGTCAGATCGTAAATGGATTTAAATCCGCCAAGGCCTCACATTCCAACTGCGCACGCTCGTACGTGGAGCTGCACAGCAGAGATCGAGCGGAAGCGCGAGCGTTATTTGAACTTGCAGCAGCCTACATCGATACGAGTTCTTAACTTGTCACTTCGAATAATATTGACCGGATTGATGATTGAAGCCTGGCAAATATACAAATCAGATCGCATGGAACTGCGCAATGAAAACATACGGTCGCATGAACTTCAGGTGCCCACGACGGCCCCGGTGCCGACGCCGTAGCGCTTGTGCCGTTGCGCCAAGGTCAAAATCTGCTGGCGGAGTTTCCCTCGCCTGAAACGTAGCGACCAAAAGGACTCTGCTAAGCTCTTCTAGTTAAGTACGAATGGCCTTACGACCGCGCTCCGCATCACGACGGTCTTTGATTGCCTCAACTGTTGCGGGGGCCAATAGGCCCAAAAGCCAACCAAGTATTAAGACAATTACTTTTTCTTTCACCTGCAGTTGGTATCAACGTGGGGCCTAACGTCAGAATTAGGCCGCGCCAAGAAGCGGCGTCGGCTTGAATGAATTGCTAAGAGCCAACTTTTGCCTGTCTGAAAGTTGCGCTGTAGGCCTCCTCTGGAACCTCTGGAATGGCCCCCACGATTTCTTCTAGGCGCGAGTTGATGGCGAAGAGCTCACCATGTTCGCGGTCAATCTCACTGACCTTGATCTTGATATGTGAACGAGAGCCTCTTTTCGTGGCAGGACTCGCACCTGAAAGAGGAGTTCCAAACATCTCTTCATCGGTGTTACGCATCCAGCAGTAGTGTGCGAACTTGTTGCGTAGGGATCGTAGCTTATCAATCTGTCGGTTGAGCCCAACTATTTCCTTTGCAAGAGGGGCCTGAACTAGCCGGTCGACGTAACGGTGATGATGTATTTCTAGAGCCTGAATTATCGCTTGCTGCATTTGCGATACGCCAAGAAAATCCGTATATGTTCTTGCGAGGTACGACGGCGTGCCGAGCAACCGTCCGAGCAGAACACCGAGGTAGAACTCTGAGTTGGCCCACTCGGTAACAAATCGACCTATACAGGCTTGCTGCTGAGAAGTGAGCTGTGCGTACGGCGATGAATGATTGAATGGCATTGGCACTTAATTACCTAATAGACGGACCCATGAATCCGGTTATACATCCTTGATCATGAGCGGTGGTAGAGGCGCAGCGCCATAATTGCAAGGAGCGTACCCGTTCTGGGCCGGCTAAATACTGGATGCGCAAATGCTGTTGTGAAAGCCCGAGGAAAAAAGCCCGCTGCCCGCCGGGGACGCGTTATCATTGCAATAGGCGGCCGCCGCCATGGTTTAGGGTGCGAGTCGCACCCGCCCTTAAGGTACTGGTCTCTTGTCCTGGTCCCGGCCGCCTCTCTTATGCAAAAGCCCTTCGTTGTCGATCTGAGCGCCTGCCAGACGGTGGATCACCTCGCTGTGGCTCTGGGTGTCGACAGCAATTTGCTTGCCGCTTTAGCATCCGCTGAAATAACTCCGTATTATCGGCGCCACTTGATCCCAAAACGCAGCCGGCACCAACAGAGCCGGTCGCGCATCGTGTTTGAGCCTGCCACAGAAGAGCTACGCCAGGTCCATAAAACGATCAGCCGCCGTCTGTCGGCTTACGCATCGCATCGGGACCCTTCCTTCCCCCCGGAATGTTGCTATGGTTTCGTTCGGAAACGCTCGACCTTGGAGAATGCGGACCGCCACAAGGGAAACGAGCTGCTCTTGCGGGTGGATATAGCCGATTTTTTTCCATCCATCGTGCAAGGGCGCGTTGCGGATGTTTTTCTTTCCATTGACCTCAAGCTCGAATGCGCTCAGCTGCTAAGTCGCGTTCTGTGCTTCAACGGTGCGCTTGTACCCGGTCTTAGTGCCAGCCCGCTAGTCGCCAATCTGGCATGTCGATCTCTGGATGTACGCCTCTTGAGCCTAGCCAATGAGGCGGGTGCGACGTACACGCGTTATGCAGACGACCTGTCCTTTTCAGGCGATACCGTGCCCACTCTTGTTCAAGTGGCAAGCGCCTTGGAGGCGGAGGGTTTCTCCATAGCTGAAAAGAAACATCGTTTGACTAAACGCGGTCAAGCGCACTTCGTCACCGGCTTAAGCATCCAAGACCCCATGCGGCCTCATGTGCCAAAGAAGATGAAGAGAAAGCTTCGACAGGCTCTCTACTACAGCGAAAAACATTCGATCCAAGACCACCTTCTCAAATGTGGGAAGAAGATGGGCCATGGCGTGAACTATCTCGACGGCATGGTGCGCTACGTGTCCCACATCGAAAAGGGTACAGCCTTCGATTTTCGGAAAAAGTGGGAGCAGCTCCAGGCCCGAGACGATATGTCGCCAAGTGTCGGCAGCGACTACGGCAAGGAACGGCGTAACTACTTTGTAGCTGTAGATGAAACCATCATTGAGACAAAAACGAAGCGTTTCATCGCCGTAGGATTTGTGCTCTATCAGGATGAAAAGCCGGTCGATGTAGCGGTGCAGGAAACACGGGACGCGTACTTGGCCGACTCCTTTGCTCCGGGAAAAAAAGGCGATATCGCCAGGCAAGGTCTCCATTACGCCGACGCTCATGCTCACTTGAGGGCAAAGTTCATTGAACGTTTGCCGGGCATACCTATGCGAGTTTTAGTCGGCATTGCTGAATTGGCGGGCGAGTCAAACCAAGCGAAGGCTGAAGCGTACCTTCGCATTTTCCGATGGGGCTTCGCCAATATTTGCGGACGAGCTGACCATGGAGCACTCAAGCTCTTCATTGAAGCCGCACCGTTCATCATGAAGGCAGACGTCGAAAATGCCATGGCGTCCCTCTACGCCGTGAGGAAAGCCGCAAATATCTCGCGTCCGGCCGTTATGCCCGAAGTGGCCTTTGTCGGCAAATCGTTCGCCGCCATTTCCTTACCCGACTTCATGCTCGGAGTTCTCGGAACGTACGTGAAAGAGCGCGAATGTACTCCAGGAGAGTTGAGCTCGTCTGGCGTTGCAGTGGGACACTTTGAACGACTGCGCGATCGGTTCTCGCTCATTCACGATGTTGATACTGGTCGTTATTATTCCCGCAGAAAGCCCTTCAATGCGGGCAGCTTGGATGATCGATCTAATCTTATCCCTGCAGTATTGTGAGTACCCGATGAGACTTGAGCGCATCGACATCTCGAACTTCAAGGGACTAAAGAATGCGTCGTTTGAACTGAAGAAATTTGCTTGCCTCATCGGCGAAAACAACGCTGGCAAGTCGACGGTTCTTCAGGCCATCGTTCATGCACTCAACCGGCCAACACAGCTGCCAATTGGCCTCCACTACGATGCAGCGCATCCCATAGTCTTCCGACTTACCTTCACAGATATCACCGAACTTCACTTGTTGAGACTGGCCGAAGAGCACCGAGGCAAAATTGCAGACTTGGTTGTCGAAGGGTGCTTGAACCTCATTGTGCGGTATCCGCCAAACGAACGCGTAGAGGTGCTTGAAACCATTAAAGTTGCCCGAGACGCGCGATTTTCTTCTGAAGGCATTATTGCTGCCATCGGCGGTCGGAGAGGAGTGGCACTGCGCGACGCGTTCGCTGCTGCATATCGAGATGTCGGCAACCACCCTGAAAACTGGAGCATGGGTGCGGCTAGAGATTGCCTGGCGGCTCACATAAAAATGTTGCCTGATGCTGAGATGGAAACGCGCGAAGCTCCGCTGCGCTCAGGCATTGGTTCGTCGATTACCACGCTCCTGCCCGAGCCCATCTATATCCCGGCTGTCAAGAACCTCGCCGATGACATGAAGACGAGCCAGTCGACATCGTTCGGTCGTTTGCTCGGACTGTTGATGGACGATATGGAACCGGATTTGCATCAGATTCATACGGCGCTGGCGTCCCTCAACACCCTTTTCAATCGGACCGGCGGGGACGACGAAGAGGCTGACCAACGGCATGCCAAGGTCAGGTCGTTAGAGTCGATGGTGGAGTCATTGCTCCGCGAAAACTTTCCGGAGGTAAAAGTCCAGCTTCACGTTCCACCACCGCAGCTGAAAACGATTCTTAACTCGGCACAAATTTTCATTGACGACGGCTCGAAGGACTTGGTCGACAACAAAGGAGATGGCATCAAACGGATGCTTACCTTCTGCCTTCTACAAGCATATGTTCAACATTCGTCTCAAGGACCTCAGGATGAGGCCAATGCTGCAGAGGAGCGGCCTTTGCTATTTCTCTTTGAAGAGCCGGAGCTTTACCTACACCCAAGGTCTCAACGCATACTCTTCAACACGTTAGCGCGCATTTCAGAAACACATCAGGTTGCAGTCTCCACGCACTCCCCATTGTTCTTTGCCCCGGGCGTAACGGCGAGCTTCGTTCGCGTCGCCAAGAGGAACGCCAATCCAGAGCCCGTAGGCGAACTTTTTCCAATTGCCATTGATTTAAATGAGCCGCAAGCCGAGACCTTTAGGTTAGCGAGGTTTGAAAATGCGGATGCGGCATTTTTTAGCCGACGTGTTGTCTTGTTCGAAGGCGAATCAGACGATTTCTTCTGCGATCATGTCGCAAGGAAGCTGGACGACCAGTGGGATTTTCACGCTAGAAATATCGCCATGGTTCGCGTTTCGGGAAAGGGAAACTTTGCTAAGTACCGCGCTTTTTTTGAGGCGTTCGGCATCGAAGTCAAAATAGTTGCCGATCTCGATACGCTGTTTGACGGCTTTCAACACTTGAACGGCGGCGCTACCGCTGCTGCTTTAAGGGGAGTCGCCATTCAATCCATTGATGCTCGGGTGATTTCTCTTGGCATTCGCCCTGAGCCAAATGGAGAGCAAATCAAGGATCACGTACGTAAGGAGACGTGGAAGCAAAAGTGGGAGCTCGCACGAACGACTCTGAAGGAAATTCAGGCCCGCGCTGGCGCCGCCACTGTCGAACAGCTCCGTCTGCTTGATGAACTATTCGTTTGGGGGGCTGATGTGGGCCGCCTGCAGGCATGTCTTAGAGACAGTGACGCGCGCAGTGCCCTGGTGGATCTTCTAGATGAACTTCGAAGCCGCGGAATCTGCGTTCTTTCGCGTGGGGCAATTGAGGACTATTACCCCGTTCTTGCCAATCGGACCGGACCTAAGCCCGACTGTGCACTGCGCGCTGCTGCTCTTGTCGTTGATCGCGCTACTGCACAGGCTTTATGCCGAAGTTTGGCGAAAGGACGGCGAACCGAGCTCGAAGAAATATTCGAGGAGCTTTTTCGGGATGCCTGAGTTAACGCTTAAGCTACCTGAAACGGTCAGCATGTCCTGAAGCCTACGTTCGCAAGCGTGTGCAATGGGTCGATTTCTGACAGTCGTTCTCGCTATGCGAAAACTGATACAAGGTCGGCCTGCGCTGTGTCTTATAAGCATCATTGGCAAGCCTTAAGAGTATGACGGTAGTTATGACGGGAGCGCACGCCTTCGCTCTTAGCCGATTAATGCGGGCCATGAATTTGCGAGGTTTGTTCGAGACCGTCATAGACAACGTTACTTTACCTAAGCCTGCCAAAACGCAGTTTTAGATTTAGCGCAAGGTCTTCAGCTCAGTCTTCTTGTAGAAAGTAAAAAAGACGTAATTGCTCGGTTTATTTTGCTACTTCTACCGAGTGCTGGAAAACATCCATTAAGGCGCCGGGTCATCAGGAATGCCGTTGACCTTGAATCCCGTCAGCCAAGATGTGAACTCACTACTCGGCATAGGGCGCGAGATAAAATAGCCCTGCATTTCGTCGCAGCCCATGTCCCTGACCATCCTATAGATACTGGCCGTCTCCACGCCCTCTACAACCACGCGGAAACCAAGCGCACGCGCCATGCCTGCGATGCAGCGCACGATCATCTCGTCGTCCGCACTCCTGTCGATGGAAGCAACAAATGACCGGTCAATCTTAAGCGTGCCCGCAGGAAGTTCGCGCATGTAGGCTAGGTTGCTATAACCGGTGCCGAAATCATCAATGGCAATGCTCACGCCCAGCTCACTCAATTGGGAAAGACGCTGCCGGACTGCCTCGCTGTTATGCACGAAGGTGTCCTCAGTGAACTCCAGCTCGATACGGTCTAGCGGCACATCGACCTGTTCGGCCGCCAACAGTAGCCGTGGCACTAGGTCCGCCTCAAAATCGGTGCTTGAGACATTTATTGACAACCGTATATCCAGTCCTTCGCTCAGCCAAAACGCCAACTGTTTCAGGCTGCGTTGTAAGACCCAATCGGTCAGGCTCCTCATTAGGCCAGCCTTCTCAACTAGCGGCACGAAGCGTGCTGGAGAGATCCAACCCAAAATCGGGTGACGCCATCGCGCCAAGGCTTCGACCCCGGTGCATTGGCCGCTGTGTAAGTCCACTCGCGGTTGGTAGTGGAGGTCCAGCTCGTTGGCTGCCCCGCTTGCGGGATTGTTTAGTGCTGCAGAGAGTTCGGTAAGCAGGAAGAACTCCTGCTGGTGTAGCTCATCTTCCGACTGTTCGTAGTGGCTCCAGCCGCGCACGCTTCGCTGGGCAGCATAAGAAGCGCTCATCACTAACCGCAGGGGGTCGCCAGTCGTGATTTTGCTCGCTGGCATATCAAGTAGGCCTACGCCGGGCTGTATGGTGAGCGGAATGCCTTGACAGTCGAAGGGTTTGCGCAACTCTCCCACCAAGCGGTCCAAGGATGCGGAGTCTGCAAACGCCTGTGTATCCGGAAGCAACAACGCGAATCGTGCCACGCTCACCTGGTATAGGCACATGTTTGGGGTCATCCACTGCTGGATACGCGTAGCTACCAGCCGGATAAGGGCATCCGCATACTGGTGACCCATGGCACGCAAAAAAGCGTTGAACCGGGCGACGGGCGCGACGTCGATGGCCACTATGGCAAGACTGCTAGCGCCAGCTTCGACGCGTATACGAAGATCCTCAAAGAAAGCGTAGCGGTGCGGGAGCTGCGTTACTGGGTTTACACGTCTAACATAGCTTCGAAGCACAACGGCAGCGCCCGCCAGGCTGGCGGCATCGGCGAGCATGGCTCTGTCCGTTTCGCTCATTGTTGCGCGCGGGTAAAAGTCGAACACACACAAGGCGGCGACATGCCGATGGGTTAGGGCTTGAACGGGCACGCTGGCGAAAAAACGCACCGGTGCGGACGCAACGTTTGTCTCAACGGCAGCGCGCCCGTGCACATCCAGTTCCGTGTGCGAAGAATCGCCAGCGATAGCGATGCGAAGAAAAGCCTGCAGTTGACCTGAAACGGCAGGAATCGTCGAACTGTCCGGTGCGAAGAAGAACGTTCCGCCTTCGATGAGAACTAGCGCCACCAAGGGAACTTTTAATGTCGCACATAGCATGCGCGCCACCGAATCGAACCCAGGCACCAGATATGCCTCATGCGTTACTTCCGTAGACGTGGCGAAACTGTGCCTCTGCGAAGACAAGTCGTTGGACGCAGTGGCAGAACCACCTGTGAGTACACCGGAATCTTTGTTCATGGACTAACTCCCATCAAACTGAACGCTGTAGGAGGAGCCTGCCGGCACTTTAGCGAGTGCCACACGACAACCAGACTTTATTTGCACTGAAATTCTTGGCCTATCCGCAAAGGATATTCCAGGTATGCGCAAGGTCAGCTAGCTTCTTACTAGGAAGAGTAACGGAGAATTCGCTACCTGAATCAATTCCTTTGCTACTTGCTGAGACGTGACCCCCGTGCGCGTTAATCAGCTCACGCACCACGGCGAGTCCTATACCGAAGCCACCGTTGGAATGCTCCAAGCCGCGTGGGTCTAGGACAAATAAATCGAAAACGTGCGCCCAAGCTTTCGCCGACATGCCTATGACATTGTCTGATACTGCAACGACCATGGCGCCATTGACGTTTGAATAAATCAATGCGATGCGCCCACCCACAGGACTGTACTTCGATGCATTGTCGAGCAAGTTGCTGAAGGCCTGCGTTAGCCGCACTTCATCCCCTTGAAACGGTAATGGTACGGGTGGGAGTTCTAAGGACATTTGTTGATTTCTCATTTCCATTGCTGGACGGCACATCTCTACAGCTGTCCGAAGAATTTTGCAGATCGCCGCATCAATGGGTGGTCTTCATGCTCTATTACAGCTTTTTCTCTCCATGTCTGCCGACTTTCGAGCGGCGGTGCTGGTTGTTCTGCACACTTCAGCCACTGGTCCCGGACTGGCCGCTGGCCTGCTCGACAGCGAGGTTGCGATGCCAGTTTCTTATTCTTATTCGGGCGAATCGCTGAAAGGTGGGCACATCTATTTGGCGCCACTGGATCATCACCTGATCCTTGCTGCCGATGGTCGGATGAGTTTGAATAAAAAAACTCAAAGTGCATCACTCGCGCCCCGCGGCGAATCCTCAATTCTTCTGCCTACGTTTGCGTAAGCATCGGCACTAATCTTGCTTGACGATTCGGATGTTTATGCGCGACTCAAAATGGCAGACCGCTCGATCCAGGGATCTTCCCACCCCGGAAGGGGTGAGGCGATACCCCGACACTGCAGGCTATTTCTTTCCGTCCGTAGATCGCGAAACGGCTGAGTCGGCACGGATTGGCTGCACTTGCGTCGCGTCTTGCGTGGAAGTCTGCCTTGGCGAATGCGACTGCCCAGCCTGCAAAGCTCGCCATGCTCAGAAAATGCCATGGACGCCGCCCGTTATTGTCGAAATATGACCATTTCGTCATCGGCCGCTTCTTTGCCTGCATTTCTAAACGAATAAAAACATTCCACCAGCGTCATCCGTCGCCGCGCCATCGTCGTATAAGCAAGCGAAGCTAAACCGTTTATAGTCCCTTCCGAGCCTCTGGGGTTTAAAGAGACCATCCCATGCAACGAGCATCCACGTCCCGCCATGAGCCCGAGCGCCTGGAAAGACTGCTTTCCTTGGGTATTCTGGATACGGAAGCAGAACCGTTATTTGATGCGCTTGCAAAAGCGGCTTCACTCGTTGTGGGTGTCCCCATTGGGTTGATTACGCTAGTGGATGCGACGCGCCAATGGTTCAAGGCTAATGTTGGACTGGAAGGTACGTCCGAAACATCGCGCGACGTCGCTTTCTGCGACCACACCATTCGCTCCGATGACCTGATGGTCATACCTGACGCCAGCGGCGATGAGCGATTTGCCGACAATCCCTTGGTGACGGGCGATCCTCATATTCGTTTCTATGCAGGAGCCCCCATCGTCCTTAGGGACGGTCTGCGTATGGGGGCATTGTGCGTGATTGATACCCGTCCGCGGCGCCTAAACGAGCATCAAGCTGCAGTTATGGCACAGCTTGCCGACGCTGCAGCGGAAGCTTTGGAGCAGCGGGCAATCGCGCTTGAGCGCAATGAAGCTTTGCGACGTGAAGCGCATACCCAAAACACCCATTTCCAGGACCGCGATAAGCTAGCGCGCATCCTGGAAGCCACGCATGCCGGCGTTTGGGAGTGGAACGTTACTACCGGCAAATTCATCGTCACCGAGGAATGGGCGCAGATTTTTGGTTATTCGATCGACGAACTGCGTAATCTTTCCGTCAGCACCCTGCAAAAACTTACGGTGACGGGGAACCAGGCGGCCGAGCTTGAGATGAAGCTCACTCATCCCGACGACTGGGAGCACGTCGCACAAAGACTCAGCGAATACCTTGCCGGCAGTCGCTCCGTTTTCGAATCCGAAACGCGCATGCGGCATAAGGACGGCCACTGGGTGTGGGTACTTACTCGTGGTCGCGTAAGCAGCACATTAGAGACGGGGGCGCCAGAGTGGATGTTTGGCACGCTTGTCGATATTTCCGAACGCAAAGAGATTGAGCGAAAACTGAAAGCCAGCGAAGAGCTGCTAGAGCGCAGTGGCAAGCTGGCGGGTATCGGCGGATGGCAACTGGATCTTGCGACCCAGGAACTCACTTGGTCCGACCAGACGTGTCTGATCCATGATCTTCCGGTGGGGTATCACCCTACGGTTGAGGAGGCGATCCACTTTTATGCACCGGAAGCACGCGAGGTCATGGCGGCGGCTGTGCAAAAGGGAATGACGGCGGCGACGGACTGGGATCTTGAGCTACCGCTGATCACAGCCTTGGGTCGCCCTATATGGGTTCGTGCCGTGGGCCATGTGGAATTTGAGCAAGGGACAGCCAGCCGCCTCGTCGGTGCATTTCAGGACGTGACATTCCGCAAACGCGCGGTCGCATCCCTCGAATTAAGCGAGAGGCGTTTTCGGAAGTTATTCGAAGATAGCCTCGGCTTGATCTGCACCCACGATTTGGAAGGCATTATTCTTTCAGCCAATCCGGCGTCGGGGGAGGCTTTGGGTTACTCCTTGGCCGAACTCATTGGTCTGCCCTTCAAGCAACTTATGCAGCCTGAATTGCATAAGTTGTTTGACGAGTACTTGTTGCGCATCCGGCGAGTGGGTAAAGATAACGGGCTGATGCGACTGACGGCTAAAGACGGCTCACAGCGCACATGGAGCTACCACAACCGACTGGATGACGAAGGGGACGAGCCTTTCGTGCTGGCACATGCCCAGGACCTCACGGAACGTCATCGCTACGAAAAACAATTGCGGGAATGGAGCGTTCGCGATTCGCTGACCGGCTGCTTCAATCGCCGATATCTCGATGAACTCTCCACTAGCTTGAGGCCCGACGAATCATGGGGTTGTATCGCCGTTGATCTGGATCGATTCAAACTGGTCAATGACACCTATGGGCATCAACGTGGGGACGAGGTGCTGGTTGCCATGGGACGCTTCCTTGCGGCACACGTGCGCCCTCAGGACGTGGTTATCCGCACTGGTGGGGACGAATTCGTTCTGCTGCTGAAGGGGGCTGACGAGCAAGAAACTTCCGCAGTCATCGACCGCATCCACGCTGCACGAGCCGAGGCGCCAATCGGCTTCAGTCTAGGGCATGCGATTCGACAAGATGATTCGCCGCTCGACTCGGCTTTGCGGGAGGCCGACAGGCGTTTGTATGAGATTCGGGCGGCACGCTCTGCGACGCATTAGCCGGTACGCCAAATTTGTCGCGGTCGAACCCTAAGGTTTAGTGATGATGAGCCATTCATTAGGTTCGTTATATGGAATGTATTTGACGAGGTCGACCGGCTGCCGTTAGCCCGATATTGAGCGCGCTTCGTTTAGTGTTCTTCGGAAAGGAACGCATAGACGGAGGGGGAATTTCCAAGTGGGGCTTGCGTTTACTTAATTTTGCTATCGCATTCACACAGTTTTGTTTGGCCCCGGGTACTTTTATGTTACGCATCTTTGTCAACCATATCGGTACGGAGCCCTTATGTGTGACGGGCAGGAAAATCACGACCTATACTTCATCGCCCAAAAGGTGCGCGGTTGGATCAGGGCCGAATATGCCCGAGCGGAGTCGATAGAGCGCAGAGATCAGCTTCTAACCATGCGCATCAGTCTCAGTCGACACCTGGAAAACCAGGCTTCCACTTTCGAAGAGCTTCGCAGGCTGAAAACGCTCCACGAGACCCAGTTCAGATGCCTCCTCGTAAGTGAAGCTTCAACCTTGTCTGGACGAGTTAATAAACTGGCGCTTCGGGAAATCGCGGAGCGAGAAGTACGCAAAGGCCGTATGAAGCCCACTGACGAACTCTACGTGCGCGCAAAGGCAATGCTGGATGTCCGATGCCTCGTGCAGCCCATCTCGCCACATGAGGTGGAGGAAGCTATATCGAAGGGGACCGAAGAGCTGCCGCCTTCAGGATACTTACCGCAAATTTCCATCGGCAGATCGTAGCGTCACCCCCGCAGTTTCTGGCGAAGCCGGTTACAGCCTTTCGCGGTGAGTGTTCTATGCGCTCATCAGAATGCGAGCCCCCGCAGCAGCCGGGCAGGGCCTTGATATGCATCATTGGGGTCAATTTGCTGATCGCCTTGCGTGATAACGATGCGGCCTGAGCGAGCCAAGGCGGCTGCCGCCTCGCGAACGGCTGGCCTCATTGCCCGCCATGCCATCTCTCCATCAATCAGTGCGCGCGCAACATCTGACGGGCAGATTGCAGCCTCTGGCCAACGCGTCGAGAAGAGGTTGACAATTTTGCCGGCAATTCGCACGGGTAAAACTATCGACGACACGGTGACGATCTCGTGGTCTCCAATGGCAACCGCCGCCGCTTAACTCCGGCTTCGCATGGCCACCCTTAGTAAGTCTCGTAGGGGATAGTTTCTGGCCGTTTCGCTAGTCTCTAAGAAAATGCTGAACAGGTTGAATTCTTACCTTGCTAAGCTAGAGAGGACGTGAGCAGCCTGATGAGCCATTCGTTAATTCAACTCGCATACTTGCGGCGTCTGACAACTGCCACGAACAGATTGGATAACGAGAACGCGATTCACCGGGAAGGAGCCCAGATCGAAGTTACTAATCTTTCATAACTACCAGCAGTCTGTTTTTACGCGAACGGCTATGTTGCATCCACGTCAATTCCCGGGGCGTACAGTAAACCAAACGAACGCCGCAATCTGGGCATGCGAAAATCACATTACCAAGCGCCGTTTTTAGGATTGATCGTAAATGAATCGTGCAAAGAAGCCGCGTCGGACATCTCTTCATCAACGCATGCAGATGGCTGATATTGCAAGGCTTGCCGGTGTTTCCACCTCAACCGTTTCCCGGGCCCTTAGCGGTAGCTTGTTGGTGAATCTCGAGACTCGTGCGCGGATTCAGACGTTAGCAGAACAATTCAAATACACCATCAACAGTGTGGCGACCAACCTGCGTTCCGGTGTCAGGCGAACCATTGCTGTGGTGGTTCCCTATGAAGCAGCCAGTCGCCAGAGCTTTGCTGATCCTTTTCTGCATGGAATCATCGGCAGTCTCGCCGATGCCCTTACCGAACGAGGCTACGAAATGCTGTTGTCGCGCTTGGACGCGGACCGACTCGACATGGCAGCCGCGCTTATCGACGGCGGCAGGGCCGCTGGATTGGTCCTCATCGGACAGTGGCGTCATCATGACCAGTTAAATGCCATGGCAGATCGTGGCGTGCCGATGGTGGTATGGGGCGCGCGCCTGCCTCGCCAAAAGTACTGCGTTGTCGGTGGGGACAACCTCCTTGGGGGACGTCTAGTAGCCGAGCACTTGCTTGCCCAAGGCCGTCGCCGCATGGTTTTTCTTGGTGATGCAGGGCTGCCTGAGGTCGCCCAGCGTTACCGAGGCTTCGCGCAATGCCTGCGCAGGAATGCGTTGGCTTTGAAACAAAAGCAGCAGGCTGCGGCCTCGTTTCTAGCCGACAGCGGACGCAGGGCGATGCTCGCCCTGATCGATGCCAATCCGACCTTGGACGCAGTTTTCGCAAGCAGCGATTTACTCGCCATGGCCGCCATCGGTGCCCTACGCGAGCGCGGATTCCGCATACCGGCGGATGTCGCCGTGGTGGGATATGACGATGTTGAGCTCGCAGGCTATTTCAATCCGCCCATCACCACGGTGCGCCAGCCCATCCACGAAGCCGGCGCCCTATTGGTGAGTGCTCTTTTGAGCCTGATCGACGGGCAGGCCATGCCATCTCCCGCAATGCTTGAAACCCAGCTAATTGTGCGGGAAAGCAGTCAGGCTGCGGCTGCCTACTGACAGCGATCGGACGATCTTGACATAACGCGTGACCTCGCCAATCCGTCTCGCCTCAACGTTTGCAATCGTTGCCAATAATTTACCAGGCCGCCTTGTAATTCCTGTCTAAGCAGCTTGTAGAGCAACGTTTAAATATGTTGCGCTGCAAGTTGCAATCGATTGCATAACGATCGAGCATGCCGCCCGGGGATCGAAACACCTGGTCAGGCGAGCGCGAAGTGATAGCCAGCCTGCTTCATAACTTGAAGGGGATGCACGATGAAAATTGATGCAATTCGCAAGCGCGTGATTGCCGCCGCGGTGATGTTGGCTCTTTTGCCAATCGGAGCGGTGGCGCAAAGCACGGAGAATTCCATTGCGCCGACGGCCGCGCCCGCTACCGGGAAGGCCAACAACACGGCAGGCGCGCAGGACTCTACCGCTCAAAACAAGCCCGACCACAACAAGGCAGTCAACCTCGATCAGACCGTAGTCACCGCGTCGCCGGGTGCTCTGAGCAAGATGAGCTCGAGCGTGTCGGTGAGTTCTCTTGAGGCTGATCAAATCACTGACAGCGGCTTGCAAAATGCCGCGGATATCTTGCGAAATATTCCAGGCATTCGCGCGGAGTCTTCCGGTGGCGACGGTAATGCCAATGTTTCTGTGCGCGGCTTGCCGGTTGCCTCAGGTGGCGGCAAATATGTGCAGTTTCAGGTGGATGGGATGCCGGTCTTGGAGTTCGGCGACATCTCATTCGCTACGCCCGACACGTTTCTGCGCCCGGACTACAACATCGATCACGTTGAGGTTGTGCGAGGCGGCTCGTCGTCTGTATTTGCCAGCAACGCGCCTGGCGCTGTGATCAACTTTATTACCAAGACGGGCGAGCAAAAGGAAGGAAGCATCGGTGTCACCACTGGTCTGGATTACGACGCCAAACGCCTAGATTTCGACTATGGCGAGCCGATGTCCGATACCACACGTTTTCACATTGGCGGCTACCTGCGAGATGGATCGGGGCAGAAGGACGTCGGTTACGATGCGCAAAAAGGGGGCCAGCTCATGGGCAACCTGACCCACGATATTGACGGCGGGTTTCTGCGTCTGAACTTCCAGTTGCTGGATGACAAGTCGCCTGTATATCTGCCAGTGCCGCTGTCGATCACGGGCAGCAACAGCAATCCTAGCGTCAGCTCGCTGCCGGGTTTCAATGTCCAGAGCGGTGCTCTTCAGTCACCGTATTTTCTGCATGACCTTGCGGTCGGCGCCGATGGTAGCCGGATCTTCACCAATATTTCCGACGGTTATCATTCTAAGGTCGCGTCGATCGGCGGACTGGGCGAATTTAGCCTTGGCGACGACTGGAAGTTGGATGAGCAGTTTCGCGTCGCCAACAACTCGGGTGACTTCGTCGGCCCCTATCCGGGCTCGGTACAGACAGCGGCATCCGCTGCCGAGGCTATTGGTGGTCCTGGCGCCACACTGGCCTACGCGACCGGACCACGTGCCGGTCAAGCCGCGAATGCGGCAACCGTCGGCGGCAACGGCCTGGCGTCCAATACGCTGCTGTTTAACGTCAGCCTGCCTAACATGAACAATACGACCAACAACCTCACCCTCAAGCGCGCCTTCGACACCAATGCGGGTCCGTTGAACCTTCTCCTGGGCTATTACCATTCCGACCAGACGATCGAGCAGGACTGGCACTGGAACCAGTATCTAGAGACCGTGCAGGGCAAAGATGCGGTGTTGCTCAATGTTTACAATGCGGCCGGGCAGCCTGTAACGCAGAATGGTCTGGTTGCCTACGGCCAGCCGGTTTTCGGCAACTGCTGCAGCCGGTATCTGAACGTCGACTACACAATGAACGCACCGTACCTTTCACTGAGTTGGCAGCCTGGTAATTGGCAGCTCGATGGCGGTGTGCGCTACGACTACATGAAAGCCAGCGGCAGCTACGCCGGTGCGTCAGCAGTGCCACTGGATGTCAACGGAGATGGCATCATCGAGGTGCCCGAGCAGACGGTGCAGGTGGTCAACCTCGCTAACGCCTCACCGGTAAACTACAACAAGAAGCACCTCGAGTATTCGTTCGGCGCGAACTACCTTCTAAGCAGCGACGTGGCGCTGTTCGCACGGATCAGCGATGGTGCGCGTTTTAACTCTGATCGGCTTCTGTTCGGCGGAGGCGTGCTCGCCGACGGCAGCGTGCCGACTGCGGTGGCGGTGAACGTCGTGAAACAGGACGAAGCAGGGGTGAAGTGGAGCACGCAGCACACCAGCCTTTTTGTCACCGCGTTTTACGCGACCACACAGGAGACGAACCAAGACGTCACGATTCCTTCCAATCCGATTATCAATCGTGACTATAAGTCCAAGGGCCTCGAGGTTGAGGGTTCACTCGATTACGGCAATTTCAGCCTGCGCGGTGGAGTTACCTACACCGACTCGCAGATCACCCGGGACCAGATCACTCCCGACGACGTGGGCGATGATCCCCAGCGTCAGGCGCATTGGGTCTGGCAGGTCAATCCTAGCTACCGCTTCGGCCCGGTAACCGTCGGTGCGACCGTAATTGGCACTACCAAGTCCTATGCCTCGCAGCCGAACGGACTGATCATGCCAGGCTATACACAGGTCAACGCTTTTGCACGCTATGACATTACCCAGCGCATGACCGTATCGCTGCAAGCGGATAACCTGTTCAATGCGGTCGGTCTGACTGAAATTGATCAGAGTCCGAGCGGCGTGACAGCGAACGGTTTGAACACTGCCCGTTCCATTCTTGGCCGCACAGTCTATGCCAGCTGGCGCTACAGCCTGTGATTGGAACGCAAGACGAGCAAACCGGCCGGTACGCCGAACTACGCCAGCGATTCGTTGCGAAGGCGCCCGGCGACCGTCGTGCGGAAGCCGCTCGGCGGTTTGATCAAGTTGGACCAGAGCTTGTCGGGATGCTGGCCAAAGTCTACGAAAACGCTGATGGGTTTGCCGGGTGGCTCGCCGGATTGTTTGAAGACCTTGGCCGGCTTACTGCAGCGAGACCAGCTTCACTCGTCGAGCTTGACCGGAGGCGGGTGCAGCAACCCGAGTGGTTTTTAGCTCAGCACATGGTCGGCTATTCGGCCTACGTGGATCGCTTCGGAGGCACGCTCGCAGGAGTCGGCGAGCGCATCGAGCACCTGCGTGCGCTTGGAGTGGACTATCTGCACCTTCTTCCATTTCTTCAGGCCAGGCAAGGCGACAGTGATGGCGGCTTTGCGGTATCCAGCTTCGAGGATGTCGAGCCGTCGCTCGGAACGATGGATGATCTCGAGCAGCTGGCATCGCAGCTTCAGGATGCGGGCATCAGCCTGTGCGCGGATCTGGTTCTCAATCATGTCGCTGACGATCATGCGTGGGCGCAAGCGGCTGTGGCAGGCGACCCCGCGATGCGCGAGTTCTTTCACGTGTTTGCCGATCGTCGGCTACCGGATGCTTACGAGGAAACTGTGGGCGAAGTTTTTCCGCAGGCGGCCCCCGGAAATTTCACCCACATACCGGCGATGGGCGGTTGGGTTTGGACCACGTTCTATCCGTTCCAATGGGATCTCAACTACGCTCACCCACCGGTTTTTGCTGCGATGGCTCGCGCATTGCTTCAATTGGCCAACCGGGGTGTCAAAGTCTTCCGGCTCGATTCGGCCCCCTTCCTCTGGAAGCGGCTGGGTACGCGATGTGTAAACGAGCCGGAAGTGCACCAACTTCTGGCAGCGCTCCGGGCTTGTATTGAGCTAGTCGCGCCGGGCGTGCTGTTAAAAGCCGAGGCAATCGTGCCGACCGAACAGGTGCGCGCTTACTTCGGCCGCGGCGCATTGCGCGGCAAAGAATGCCAGCTTGCCTACCATAGTGGATTGATGGCATCCGCCTGGGCAGCGCTTGCGGAGGGTCACGCAGGTTTGCCGCGCAAGCTGCTGGCTGAAACTTCAGTGCTACCTGACGCCTGTGGATGGGTGACCTACGTAAGATGCCACGATGACATTGTCTGGGGTGTGCTGCGACCGCAGATCGAGGCCGAGGGGGGAAACTTCGAGAGTCGCATGAGCCCGGTCACTGGTTTTCTGGAGGGGAGAACTCCTGGCAGCTTTGCGCGTGGGGCGGCCTTCCAGGCGCAGCACGCTGAAGCCGTCCACGGCACCAACGGCATGGCTGCCGCGCTGTTAGGCTTTCCCAAACAGCCGCTGGCGTCGATCGAGCCAGGAGCACTACGCCGCTTTGTGATGCTACACGCGCTGGCGTTTTGGGTCGGTGCCGTGCCGTTGATCTACATGGGCGACGAGCTCGGTCAGTACAGCAACAACGATCCGGCAGATGCCATGCGGCTGGCCGCAGATGGGCGATGGCTTCAGCGCCCGGTTCTGTCGTCGGATGCACTGGCAGCGCTGGCAAAGGGAGTCGGTGTGCCAACGGCGACGTTTACTGCATTGAAGGCATTAATTGCCGCGCGTCGACAACTGCCGGGGACATCACGAGAGGTCGTGTCGGTGGCGGAACACGCCAACCCCGCGCTGCTGGTCTTGCACCGTGGCGCAAACGCGCTGGCTATATTCAATTTTTCAGCTGGCGAGGTGCAGATAGATTTGACCGCACTTGGCGCTGGAGACGCGTGGTCGGACGGCTTCGCACGTGGGGTGGATCCGGCAACAGAGAAGTTTTCTGCGCATATCCGCATGCTGCAGCCGTGGGCTACGCTGTGGCGCTGGCGAGAGTATGGCTGAGCCGTTGTTTTCGCACGCGCCAGCGGCGTTCGGTGAGGCACTCGACTATGCATTCGAAGACGCGTTGGTGCTTGACGGCGCGGCGTCCAACGTAGCTTCTCATCTGGCGGCTTTAGGAATGGGGTCGCGGATGATTACCCGCATGGGTGATGATGAAAGCGGTCAGCAGTTGCGTGCAACGGTGGCGCGTTGCGGACTGAGACCGCGTGGTTCTCAGCCCGACGGCCGCACGGCGCGCGTGGGGGTACGTGAGCACGCCGGCGGGTACGTCTTATTTATTTCCATGCATCAGGCTTTCGATTGCATTGATGCCGAGGCCGCCGTGGCCACGGTATTGAACGGTCATCACTGCGTTGACCATGACTGGTTGTGCTCCGGTACGCTCGTCCTGCGCGGAGCGGCCGGCCGCGACGCCCTCGAAACGGCGTTAAAGACCGGCGGCCGAAAGACTTTTCCGTGTGGCTGTTCTGCGCAGGACCGCTCGAACGCACCACGGCATTCGAGGGCCTCAACTGCAGCTAGCGCATAGATATGGCCCCTTACCAGCTTGCCTGCCGTGTTGGCTAGTACCAGGTCTGCAGACCCGTTGGCGCGTGCGGACGGCGCCGGCGCTGCAGCGGGTGGCCTGGCGAAACGATCGACGGAGTGAGAGATGATAGCTTGCAAGCCACGCATGCGTTTCTGGCAAATTCTGAACATGAATGTCGGATTCTTTGGGATCCAGTTCAGCTTTGGCCTGCAGCAGAGCAATATGAGTCCGATTTATAAATATCTCGGTGCGCACGATGGCAGCCTGCCGTATCTGTGGCTAGCCGGACCGATCACCGGTCTGCTGGTGCAGCCAATGATTGGGGCGATGAGCGATCGCACCGACTCTAGGCTGGGACGCCGCACTCCATATTTTCTGATCGGCGCGCTGATATGCAGCATCTGTCTTCTGGCGATGCCTTTCAGCTCAAGCTTGTGGATGGCCGCGAGCCTGTTGTGGATACTCGACGCGGCCAACAACGTGACGATGGAGCCCTATCGTGCGTTTGTTAGCGATCAATTAGATCACTCGCAGCATGCCGTCGGTTTTCTTACGCAAAGTGCCTTCACCGGGCTTTCCCAGACTCTCGCTTATTTGACACCCTCACTACTGGTGTTCTGCGGCATGGACGTGGCAGCGCGCAATGCGCAGGGCATTCCGTATGTTGTGGTGGCTGCATTTGTCATCGGTGCGCTGTTTTCGACTGTGTCGATTGCATGGTCAACGCTGACTACTCGCGAGCTTCCGCTTTCGCAAGAGGAGCGGGCACGTATTCGCGGGGCGCCGCGTTCGCTGGCGGCTACCCTCGCTGAGGTCCGTGATGCGATCAAGAAGATGCCCTTAACGATGCGACAGCTGGCGGTGATGATGCTGTTCCAATGGTATGCGATGTTCTGCTACTGGGAGTATGTGCCGCTGTCACTGGCACGCACGCTGTTCGGGAACACTGAATCGAGTACGGCTGGCTTCAGTCAGGCGGTGTTGATCAATGGGCAGATCGGCGGATTTTATAATTTTGTGGCGTTTTTGAGTGCGTTTGCGATGATCCCGCTTGCGCGAAGAGTCGGCCCGCAGAAGTTGCATGCGGCCTGTCTTACCCTGGGTGGCATCGGACTGCTGGCGCTGCCGATGATCCATCGCCAGATGCTGCTTTTTGTGCCGATGATTGGATTGGGACTTTCTTGGGCAAGCATGATGGGCAATCCCTATGCCATGTTGGCTGGAAGTATTCCGCCCGAGCGATCGGGTGTTTACATGGGCATTTTCAATATGTTCATCGTCGCGCCGATGCTTCTGCAGATCATCACAATTCCGATGGTCTACCACCACGTGCTAGGTGACAATCCGCAGAACGTGATACGCGTGGCGGGATTTGGCTTGATGATCGGCGCGGCGCTGTCGTTGCGTGTAGCCTGCCCACAATCGTCAGACTATCGCATCGATTGATCGTACGGCAGCGCACCCGTTCGTCCGCAAAGAGTACCGAGCGCACGCACTCTTCGCACGAACCTTGCACACCCGGAGGCTTCGGCATATTCCAGCTGATCGTTTTTTGTTGAGCTGGCCGCCTGGCCAAAAGAGGCCATTCTAAGCGGTCCCATGAGCCAGCCATCGCGTGCGACGTTATTTTGCGACCTGGGCCAATTTCGAGCAGAGCAGCGCTTTGAAAATGAAGAGAGCGGTCCGTCCAGCATTTGTTGAATTGCAGCGAATCAAATGCCGGGATTGAGCACACAAGATTGATAAACCCTGGTACAGATCGCGACATAAAGAAATAGAGCTTCATACCTTCTCGATCGTGAGTTCAACACCCTCGACAAAGTCGCACATACCTTCGATGGCGTTCATTCAAGCTTTATGCGCAATGTCTATCTTTGCGGTTAAAGCTGGGACATTTTTGGCATGACTATTTCTCGGAAACAACTTCAACGAGATCTCGATGCATTTGAGTTGCATATGAGAGTTATTGCTAAAAGTTATGTCACCACCGAGCGATTTTTGAAGGACTTCTTAGTTCGAGCGAACGACATGTCGAAGCGGGTACCGATAGCGGAACGTGAGTGGTTCGACGCTTGTATCAGCCGGATGCTTAAAAAATTCAGTTTTAAGGGTGATAACGAAGAGGAGACCAGGTAGTGCAGGGCGATTCAGCGCTTTCGATTCGAGATACGTTGCGATACCTGTCTAGCTGCTTTCGCGACGGCATTTTTTAACTGGAAGAAGCTGAAAGGCTTTTGCAGATAAGTACCCTCAGTCGAAAGAGCATCGCAACTTTCGGTCGATGCGATGACGTGCGCTACGTCCTTTGCGTCTAGCGCCTCCAATACTGCTTCAGTTGAATGACCTCTCACGTCGGTTTCTAGCACGGCGAGCTCAATCGGCTCGTCGGCGACGGAATCAAGCGCGCCTTTCACTGTGCTTACCGTTTCAACGGGTGAATAGCCCAACACTTCCAGGCCGTCGGCTATTGTTTCAGCGACAAGCATGTTGTCCTCGACGACCAAAGCCTTGGGGGGCGCGAGTTTCTCCGCATCGAAAGGCTTATTCGGTGTGCTCACGAGCCTTGCCTGCTTTGCTAGTTGTTACATACACATATCTAAGCACCACCATACACGCTTTGGCAGCTGAGATTGTTTTACTCAGACTCCAAAGGCGATCGGTCTGCCGAGGTCCCATAGTTACCGTACCGTTTCTCAAAAAGATAGCTCATTTAGGCGCGCTTACCTGAAGCCATAGTGTTTTAGTATCAGTCAGTATGCTTCACTTGACTACGTAAGCGCTTGGTCTCGTACATGGCGGCGTTAGCTAGGGCGAGCAGTGCTGCCGAATCGTGTGCATCGCTCCCGAGTGATAACCACGCCCCCACTCGGGCTATCGTATTCGATCACTTGGTCCACTGATTGGAAGTGCCCCGCACACCTAGTTTGCAGCTTTGTCTTGAACACTTCAGCCGTATGTTCAGCAATGCTGCGTGGTACCGTACGCAAGTACGACAAACTCGTCACCGCCGAGACGAGCCACGAAGTCATCTAAACGAATGACGCTTCGAATCCTTGCTCCGATGGCTACAAGCAGTCGGTCACCAATGCCCGACGTGGGAATGAAGATGATCCGCGACTGTCCCACCCAGCCTTTCAACGCGGAGAATGGCCTGTTACACCGTTATCCATCTGATTCAGTAGGCATCAGCAAACGTCGTGAGGACGATGGTTTCTGCTTAGCTGATCGCTTCGTTGAATGAAAATGGTTTCGACGCGACAACTCTAGGAACGCGCGTACTGCACCATTTGTCTCGCGGGTCCGGCTAATGAGAAACAGATCGGCGCGCATAGTGGAGCCTATGAGTCGTCGATAGGTGATATTAGGTATGGCCACTTGCTCGATAGGCGTGGGGACAATGGCCAATCCCAAACCAGCAGCAGCCATCGCCAATACGGTAACCGTATTGGGAACGCGATATATCCGCGCGGGTTCTCCGCCAATCCAGTCGCGTAATTTGGCAAGTGGTCCGTTCTTATCTTCTTCTGCGGCGTACAGCACTACGGGTTCCGATCTAAGGTCATTGGCGCTTAAGCGGACCTTGCTCGCCAGGCGGTGATCACTTGCCAACGCGACAACCATAGACCAATTTCCAATCGGCTCTGCCGTCAATTCGCGATTGAACGTGAAGTCCACGCTGGGGCAATAGCCAATGTCCATGTCACCATCGAGTATGGCTTTGGCCTGAAGCTGCGGAGTGACCTCTCGCAACTCCAATTCTGCTGTCGGGTAACGTTGATGAAACTCGCGAACATCACCCATCAGCTTCCCGGTCGGAACCGCGATGCCGGCAAAACCAATTCGCACCGTGCCAATTTCACCGCGCAGCGAGCGCTGCGCGATCATCTTCGCGCGTTCAGATTGCTCAATCGTGCGATGAGCTTCCACAAGGAAGAGGGTGCCTGCCTCGGTCAACTCAACCCGTCGGCTGGTGCGGACGAACAGCGCGCCGCCAATCTCATTCTCTAATGCGCGAATTTGCATGCTAAGTGCAGGCTGAACGATGTGAAGCCGTTTTGCTGCACGTCCGAAATGACCCTCTTCGGCTACGGCAACGAAATACCGCAAATGGCGTAGATCCATGATTTACCTCGATCATAAAAAATGATGAATTGCTCAAATTAATCTATTGGAACTTATACATCTAAAGCGAGATTCTTGTCGTCGTTGCGGTGAGAAGCCTGCGCTGCGTGGACGCGTTGCACCTCTTCGTTAATCACGATTCCAGCTACGATCTTTTTTCAGACCACAGGACCGAACGATGCAAACGTATTGGGAAGACTGTCTAAACATCGCCGACCTCATGACCGCTTGGATGCGTCGAGATTTGGCTCAGTGGGACAGTTTGCGTGAACTTTTTCACCCCGATGGAACGATTGAGGTGACTTGGTTCGAAGGGAACTTCCGCGACTTCGTTGACGCATCGATGCGTATGGTCACGTCGGATTTCAAGAATAAGCATTTTATCGCCTCGCCCGTAGTTACCTTCTGCGGTGACAAGGCTGTCGTCGAAACCAACGCCATGATTGTCGGCGAAAGTATCAAGCTTGGCTTAGGCTGTGTATCGCATAATCGCTTCTACGATTTGGTCGAAAAGCGCGGTGGCGTCTGGAAGATTTTGAAGCGCCAAAGTATTTACGACATGGGGTCGTTTACGTTTCCGCGCGGCGCTGTAGAGATCGATCGAGATACGATCAAGCGCTTTCCACATGAATACGCGCCACTCGCTTACCTGCTCGATAAAAGCGGCTTTCCCGTGGAACGTGTTTTTGCGACGAAGGGGAGCGATTTGGAAAAAAGCATGAAAGCCGATGGCGAGGCATGGCTGGCACGCTGATTCGATGAACGTAATCCCCTCGCGGAGAGGGTTCCGCATTTAATGTTGTATACAGAACGGTGTCGACTTGATTCTGGCTACCGCATGAAATCTGTCAAACGAACGCCTGCAACCTGAAGGGGGCGTTTTCCGTCGAACCCGCCGCCGATTCCACACCCAAGCCGACCAACGAAAATGCTGTCAAACCCAGTAACAAAAGCGCTACTAAACCGGTTAGCTAAAACGCTCCAAACCCGCCTCCCCGCGGGTTATTGAGCGGCACTTGCTCCAGCGATATCTTGCGGTCTGCACGATGTCGCAGGAGACGCCCGTCAAGATCTACGCAACTTACGCGCAGCTGCGCGAGCTGGCCCATCGGGTATAATATATTTTTTTATCTTAAATATATTGCGTTGCAGCAGGATTCAATTGCCTGCCTACGTATACCTAAGCTAGGTCGACCTGGGCATCTAGTCATGAAGTTCCACCACCTCCGCGACTTCCTGGCTGTCGCTCAAAAAGGAAGCTTGCGTGCAGCATCGCGTGATCTAGGAATTGCACAACCGGCAGTGACGCGCAGCATTCAAGAGTTGGAGAAAGAAGTTGGCACGCCGCTTTTCGAGAGACACGCGCGCGGCGTTGTCCTCACGGTCATTGGGGCCGCTTTCTTGCGTCGAGCCAAAGCGATCAGTAATGAGCTGTATCGCGCACGCGATGAAATTAATCAAATGCGAGGTGTCGCCCACGGCAGTGTTCGCGTGGCGCTCTCGATGGTCGCGCACATGGCGATGTTACCGGCGGTACTACCTGCATTCCGGGATCGTTATCCAGAAGTCCATCTGGACATCATTGATGCGGTCTTCGCAACGGTCGCGACTGAACTTATGGATGGCTCCATCGATTGTTATATCGGGCCGCCGCCAGAGTTTCTACCGAGCGGCATGATCTCTGAAAAATTGTTCGACAACACGCGGGTAGTCCTGTGTCGCCGCGGACATCCGTTGGCTAAGGCAAAGCACCTGCGTGACCTCATTGATGCAGAGTGGATCACCACCTCCATTACAGCCAACCGTGAACACGAGCTGGGACCCCTTTTTAGCAGCCACGCGCTGCCTGCACCGAAGCTAGTGTTGCAGGCACACTCAGCGCTGACGCTGATTGTGTCCGTGCTGGCGTCGGATATGTTGACGATGCTGCCGCGGCAATGGGAAGACTTTCTTCCGACGAAAGATGCCTTTCAAACTATTCGTGTCGCTGAGCCCTTGATCGCACCCCCCATTTGCATCATTCAGCGCGGCCGCATGCCGTTGACACCCGCAGCAGAATATTTTTGCGATCTAATCCGTCGCGCTGCAGTGCACATCAAGCCCGCGAGATCCGCGAAGGCTGCGACATAAATCCTCTTTGGACTCGCTTCAGTCTGCAAATGACTGCAGAGAGTTGGTTATTTCTACACGCCGGAGAGCTTGCGGCAATGGCGAGGGCTACACCCTCTCAAGCCCGCTCGAGGTCAGGCAGCCGTTTAGGTGCTCCAAGAGCGATACCTAAACGTAATCAGCCTGATCGATTTGCCATCTTTATGTTGAACCCAGTGCCGCCCTAGCTTATGCAGCCGCGGCATCCGCTCACTGACTTCGTGTCGGAGCCGCGCCACCCACTGATTAGGAGTGCCGGCGTGACAAGCTCGTCCATTCATCTAACCCAATGGTCTCGAGAAGGCTGGTTCGACCCGGGCGTCGTGATGGTTCACGGCAGCGCTCAAGGAAGTTTAGTCGGCGGCGATCGCCATTTTTCTCGCCAAGCGCTTCTCGCGACTAAAGGGTGGCGAGTGGTTGTTCCCGATCGACCTGGACACGGACTAAGTCCCGCTCCCGGTCGCCCGGATGACGCCGAGGAAGATGGGTACTGGGTCGCTCAACTCCTCGGCGAACGTAGTCATTTAGTGGGTCATTCGTTTGGCGGCTGCGTGGCGCTTGCAGCCGCTGCGCGAAATCCACACGCCGTTCTGTCGCTCACGCTGATAGAGCCCGCGATGCATGCTGTTGCCGCAAGCGATCCGAGGGTCCAGCCGTTCCTCAAGGCAATGGCAGGGGTTTACCGCGACGCGACTTCCACGGCCGATCTCGCCATTCGTTTTGCTCAGTTGGTCAATATTCCCCCAGAAATACGGGGCGGTTCCAGTGCTGACGAACTGGACCACATGGGCATGGGACTGCGTCAACTTAAGTTGCCATCACCCGATCGCTTACGTGAACAACTAGATGTGTTGAAGGCGGCAAACATCCCATTGCTCGTCGTGACGGGTGGCTGGAGTCCAGCGTTCGACGCGACCGGCGAAGCCATCGCCAATCTCGGTGGCGGGCGCCACGAACTCATCGCTTCGCCAAACCATTTTCCGCAGCTGGTATCCCGTCAATTCAATGAAACACTGGTCGATTTCATGACCCAGGCAACCCGGCGCCCCACGCAACAGCTGCCATCAAGCCGTCCGTCCACCCAGTGACCGACGCCGTATTCAACGGCAAAACAGAAAAAAACCTTATCCATCGTATTCACGGGGAGGTGAATAATGAAAGTACGTTACATGACGGCTGCAATGGCACTGGCGCTGCTAGTGCAGAGCGCACACGCGATTGAGCCAGGCGTTCCTCCGCAATATCCCGCCGGCGTCACCTCCGGCATACCAACGGGAACGATTCTTCCTGCGACGTTCTACGTCGACTTTTATACGAACTATTACGATGCCCGCGTAGTTGATGCATCGGGGAAAAAGACCGGCATCAATATCGATGTTTTTGCCAACGTTCCACAGATTCACTTTGCGCCGGATTGGACCATTCTCGGTGGCAAGTTTCAGGCGATTGCGCAGATACCGTTTGTCGACATTCGCGTATCTGGCCTCGTACATGCAGCAAACAGCGGTGTGGACAATCCGTATCTATCTCCGCTCAATCTGGCGTGGACGTTGGCACCCGGTACGTTCTTCTCTATCGGAGAAGGTATCTACTTACCGGAGGGCGATAAAGCAGTGCGTGACAATTTCACGACGTACGAGCAGTCCTTAGCGTTTAGCTATTTGAATAATGGCTGGGACGTGACAGCACATGCCTTATTTGACTTCAACGAAGCCGATAAAACGACGAACTATAAGAGCGGCAATATTTTCTCACTCGACTTTACCGCGACGAAGAACATCGGTGGTTTAGACATCGGGCCGATCGCTTATTACCAAAATCAAACCACAAACGATCGAAATGATGGTTTTGCATATGGGCCAGCACGGCCCACATTCGGGCGCATCAAGGCCGTCGGGTTGGGTGCGTTAGTCAGCTACCGGTTTGGTCCACTCATTGCGCGCGCTTCGATCACCTCTGATGTGTATGCGCGAAGCACCACGCAGGGCACCCATTACTGGCTGTCCTTGACGTTGCCGCTCACGCCGATCCGCGCACGGCCCAATTCCCATACTTCCGACTGATTTTGTAACGCCGCGTTCCAATGTTCGCAGGCTCCGAACGTCTGCGCTGGCTATCACCGTTACACCATAGAGAAACGTGTCATTCCTGGAGAGTGTCTTTAAATGAGTGCCGATGACAGCGAGTTCGACGTGATTATCGTGGGTGCCGGGCCGGTGGGTTTGGCGCTGGCGATCGAGCTAGGGCAGCGCGGTATTCGTTGCTGTGTTGTAGAACGCAATGATCGCGTGGGATACAGTCCGCGAGCCAAAACCACCAATGTAAGGACACGAGAACACCTACGTCGTTGGGGCATCGCCGACGCGCTGCGTGAAGCCTCGCCGATCGCGCCAGACTACCCCCCCGACGTGGTTTTCGCCACGCGCATGAACGGGCCGATCTTGACGCGCTTTGAGAACGCTTTCAACGGAAAGCGTGAGCGCAACGATCTCTATTCGGAGGAGGCTCAATGGGTTCCGCAGTACATCCTTGAAGAGGTGCTTCGGCAAAAGGCCGTCTCGCTACCTGTGGTGCAGGTTTACTTCAACACGGAACTGGTGTCGCTCACACAAACCGCCTCGTCCGTTTCTGCAGAGGTCAGGGAGACTAACACCCGCACTGTTCGTCAGGTTCATGCCAGCTATCTCGTGGGTGCAGACGGTGCGCGCAGCTTCGTACGCAGCGCAATCGGCGCGACAATGGAGGGCGCAGGCCAAAGTTTCCGGAATCACAGCATTATTTTTCGGGCACCGGACTTGTCGGCGCGTCATTCGCACGGCGACGCGATCATGTATTGGATGGTTAACGAAGATGTTCCGTCGTTGTTGGGCCCCATGGATCAACATGGGTTGTGGTTTTTCATGGCTACCAAGCTGGCTAACGATGTGGATCCGGCCAGTATCGATCCTATCGAATTGATTCGACGTGGCACTGGCCTGCACGACTTGGTGATCGAGATCATTGGTAACGATCCCTGGACTGCGCATCAGTTGGTGGCGGACCGATATTCGCTCGATCGCGTCTTTTTGGCGGGAGACGCCTGCCATTTACATCCGCCGTTTGGTGGCTTCGGTATGAATATGGGCATTGGCGATGCCGTTGATCTCGGCTGGAAGCTCGCCGCTACCTTGCAAGGATGGGGAGGTCCGATGCTTTTGGCTTCCTATGAGCAAGAGCGGCGCCCTGTGCATGAGCGCACGATCGCGGAGTCAGTGATCAACTATGGGACGGTGGGCAATCAGCTGGTACGTCCCGGTCTAGAAGACGACTCAACAACCGGCGAAGCTACGCGGCGAGAGGTTGCAGAGATCATCCAGGCGACCAAGCAGCGTGAATTCAAAACGCTTGGGATTGTGTTGGGTACTCGCTATGCGGATTCGCCTGTTATCGCCGTCGAGAACAGCCCGCCGCCTGTTGAGCACTACATGTTGTACGCACCATCCGCCTATCCGGGCTGTCTGGCCCCGCATTTGTGGCTCTCGGACGGGACGTCCCTTTATGACCATTTCGGCCACGGCTTCACTTTGCTGGTCTGCGACGGTGATCCAGATGATGCATTGCCCCTTCGAGACGCCGCCGGGGCATTGCATGTACCTCTGACGGTGGCCAGTCCCGGTGATCCACGACTTCGCGCACGTTACGGCGCGCGCTTTGCACTCATTCGTCCGGACCAACACGTCGCTTGGCGTGGGGACGCGATTCCATCGTCTGCTGCCAATTTACTGCGTCGCTCGATCGGTGCCGTTGTCAGCACTTCTTAGTGCGCTCGTAAGATCCCGACGCATCCACAAAAGCGACCATCTATTCAGGGGCCATCGCATGACGGTCAGAGAACTAACATTGATCAATGTGTCACACCTCATCGATGACGGATCGGTAACGCGATTCCAAGTCTTGGTGATTGGCCTTTGTTCGCTGGTGGCGTTTCTGGACGGCCTCGACAGCTTATCGATCGCTGTCGCCGCGCCACTTATTGCAGATAGCCTTGGATTGGCGAAGTCAGCGCTTGGCCCAATCTTTTCTGCTGCGCTTCTCGGGGCGATGATCGGTGCGCTCACCTTTGGTCCGCTGGGTGATCGCTACGGGCGCAAGCGCATCTTAATTGCGGCAGTGATGGTATTTGCCGTGTTCACCTTCACGACAGCGCATGTCACTTCCTATCCGACGCTTTTGGCCGCACGATTTGCAGCGGGCTTGGGTTTAGGGGGTGCCACGCCATGCTTCATCGCACTGGCGTCCGAGTACGCGCCTAGCCGCCGACGCGCGATGGTAGCCAGCCTGATTTGGGCAGCATTTCCTCTGGGCGGAGCCATCGGTGGCTTTCTCAATGCTTACATCCTCACCCGCCTCGGATGGCAAGCCATTTTTCTGGTGGGTGGCATCGTTCCTTTGCTTGTCACGGGCGCGCTCTGGCGATGGGTCCCCGAATCGATCGGCTTCCTGCTAGCGAGCCGTGCGGACCAATCGCGCATCGGAGCGATCGTCGAAAGGATCAAGCCTGGGCTTCCGGTTGGTGTATTGCTTGTAGGGAACGAAGTGCCGATCACGGGCACACCCTTGAAGCATCTGTTCGCGAAAGGTCGCGTGATGGCCACCTTACTATTGTGGACACCTTTCTTTACCTCTTTCGGAACGCTCGCGCTGATCGTGTACTGGATGCCGGCGCTGCTACGTGGACACGGCATCGCGCTAAGTCAGTCGTCGGTGGTCATCGGCGTCAACAGCATGGGCGCGCTGATCGGCATGGCGAGTGCAGGATGGTTGATTGACCGCTTTGGTGCCCGGCGCATTCTCATTCCGGCGATGCTGTTGGGTGCCTGCGCTACGGGAACACTCGGTTTTGCCGCCACGTCGTTGGTGTCGATATCGTTGGTCATGATGGTGTTGGGTTTGTCGGTGGGGCTTTCAGCATCTGGTTCAGTAGCGCTGGCATCGCTGACCTATCCCACGGCCATTCGATCATCGGGTGTCGGCTGGGCGATGGGTATGGGACGCTTCGGTCAAGTCCTCGCACCGTTGTTCGCAAGCTCGGTCACCGCTGCAGGATGGCCCGATACCAAACTCTTTCTGTGCGCGGCGCTCGCGCCTCTCATCGGCGCGATTGCGACGTCGATGCTTGTTGGCGCTCACCGAAGTGCCGTGAACGATAACCGGCAGGTCGTCTGATCCATGGTAGGTCCGCCGATGGCGCGCGCATTAGCTAGACGCTACATCTAAACGACCAGCGTATCGCTGCGGCGGCAGGCAGGGCTGGCTAGGCGTTAGCCTGCACGAAAGTAATGAGGAGCTCATTGAACTGGTCGGAAGCAAGCTGAGGGAAGTGGTGCGGCGACGGGACAATGACATGGCGACCGCCGCCCATCGTCGACACCCTATCTCCCACAGCCGTGAAGGCGGGGTTCCAGCCTCCGGTTACAACCAACAAGGGAACTCGTGCTTCTTTGATAATCCCTAACTCACGTCCCAGTGCCGCTTTGGTAGGGAGCTTGAGCTGCGATAGGCCTTTGTCCATCCGAATCAATTCTTCGTCGCTGGCGCCGCCATGGATATCCGTTGGGATATGCATGCGTTTAGCAAAGCCGCGCACACGGCGTGTTGGCGAGAAGGAGAAAAACTTGGTGGCGAGCAATCCAAGGACAAACTTGCGTACGCGTGCATCGTCCATGACGAGGGTAAACATCGCCGGCTCAATCAGCGTGAGTGAGCGCACCTTCTCCGGACGTCGAGAGACCGCGTTGAGCGCACAGGCGCCGCCGAAGGAGTGGCCGACCACGTGAACATGGTCATCAAACAGTTCAGCGATCCATTGGCCGTCTAGTCGAGCATCGTCTGGACGACCGGGCGCAGGGCTCTTTCCGTGTCCAGGTCGATCCGGTACGACCAGCTGAAAGCCTCTGGCAGCCAACGACTTTTGGTTAGAAAAGCATGTATCTCCACCGACAATGCTGCCTTGAGCGCTGCCGTGTATCAATACAAGTTTCGGACCGACGTCACCCCAATGTGTGATGTGAATCGAATCGTTGATCAACACGTCTTCCCCATCAAAAATGGTCAGTGCAGCTGCCTACGCATAACCGAGTGTGTCGAAAGCGATCAGGCATTTTCGGTATGGAGCGAGTTCGGCGCGATAGCTGAGAGCAAAATTTGCGTCGTTTGTCGGATGTGTCCTGCCATCAATGCGACGGCAAGACCGGCGTCGCGCGCGAGCGCCGCATCGAGCATCGCGCGGTGCTCCGCCACCAAGTCGCGATCGGTTTCAGCCAGCGGTATGGAAAGTCGACGATACCGCTCACTTTGTGCGTACAGCTGACGACGAATTTGCGTCAAGGTTGGGCTGTCGCACGCTGCCACGAGCGACTCATGAAATTGCGCATGTTTCTCGCTCCAGGCGTCGCTGAGCATCAGCGGATCGTCGCCGCCATGCTTTGGGGTATGGGCAAGCGTATGAAATGCCGCAACAGCGGCTGACTCCCAGCTGAGATCTCCCACCTCCAATGCACGGCGGAGACAGAGACTCTCAATTTCAATGCGCACCTGCGTCAGGTCCTGGAGCTCTTCGCGGGAAATCGGCGCGGCGCGATATCCCCGTTGTGGCTCCGTTATCACCAGGCCCTCGGAACTAAGTCGCGATAGAGCCTCCCTCACCGCACCAAGGCTTACATCCCACTGTTCGCAGAGATCTGCAATTTTCAGCCTCTCACCCGGCGCGATGCGGCATGCGAGCAACGACGCGCGAAGGTCGCGGTAGACCTTTTCGGTCAGGCTTTGGGTCACACGAAAGGCTGTATTAGGCATAGCCGTAGTCTAGCGATAATTTCTATGTTGCAAAGTAAAATATGACTTTATCTTAAAAAATATATTTTTAGTTGACAAATGCACCAGGTGATAGCAAGTTGTCGATTGATGACAGAGGAACAGTTATGCGCTTCATACATTTCAACGACGCCCAAGGGAAAGGTCTGGCCACCAAACACGCCGATGGTGGTTGGCACGGATTGAACGAGGGTGATTCGCGATACCCAGGCGAGCTCGACAGCCTACTTGCGACCGGCAACGACGCGTTGCGCGCCGCGGCGGAGGTACTGCTGAGAGCGCAGGCCATAGACCTAGCTCACATCGACTATCTTCCGCCGCTGTCGCGATCGCCCAAAATAATCTGCATTGGACTGAACTACGCCGACCACACGAGCGAGAGCGGATTCAAGCCGCAGGACTATCCCACCGTCTTCGGGAGATTCAATTCGAGCTTGATCGGTCACGGCGCGCCCATTGTCCGTCCGAAGGTCTCTGAACAGCTGGATTATGAGGGCGAGTTGGTGGCCATCATCGGAAAGGCCGGTCGTCACATCAGCAAAGAGCGCGCGCTGGATCATGTGGCCGGCTACGCCTTGTTCAACGATGCCTCCATTCGTGACTATCAGTTCAAATCGCCGCAATGGACAGTCGGCAAGAATTTCGACCACACCGGCGCATTCGGTCCAGAGTTTGTCACGGCGGATGAACTTCCACCCGGCGCGCGGGGCCTCCACTTACGCACGAAGCTCAATGGGCAGATCGTGCAGTCCGCATCTACCGACGACATGGTGTTCGACGTCGCGACGCTGATTGAGACCCTGAGCGTCGCGTTCACGCTTGAGGTCGGTGATCTCATTGTCACTGGTACGCCGGCAGGAGTTGGCCTTGCGCGCAAGCCCCCGCTGTGGATGAAGCCCGGCGACGTTTGCGAAATTGAAGTAGACGGCTTTGACACGCTGCGAAACCTCATCGTTGATGAAGACGCGCACTTGCAAGCGGCAGGCCAGCAGGCAGCCTAATATTCCTGACATCAGTGCAGTGGCATGAGCGCTTGTTGCCTACATGCCACTGCTACGCATATCAACCGAGTGGCCATCTATGCTCAGCCTATCTAACCCAGCGGCTATTCACTCAATCGATCACTTCACGCTCGCTGTTCCTGCGCTGGAAGTCGCTAAAACGTTCTTTTCATCGTTCGGTTTGATTGTGGAGGAGCGAAGTGACGAGCTACTGCTTCGCACCATGTCCGACGAGCATGTATGGGGCCGCGTCATTGCAGACGACACCAAGCATTTGGCCTATCTATCGTTCAACTGCTATGAAGAGGACTTCGTAACGATCGCAGCGCAGGTCATGGAGACCCGCGCGGTAATGACTGCACCCCATCCAACAGCGCGATATCGCGATGGGCTGTGGTTTCAAGATCCGGAAGGCAACCTACTGCAGTTGCGCGTAGGTCCCAAAAAGACGCCGGATCTTCGCGCGGAAAGCGTGTTGACACGGAGCGAGCGTGTCGACAGAGGCGTCACCAACCGTGCTGACTTTGAGAGTGTGCATCCCACACGTCTGTCACATGTTTTATTGTTTGCCGCCGATGTAGACGCACAGGTGCGTTTTTATGCCCAAGCATTAGGGCTGGGTTTATCGGACAGATCGGCGGACATCATTGCATTCATGCATGGGCGTCACGGCAGCGATCATCATCTTGTCGCGTTCGCTAAATCACATCGCCGGGGTTGGCACCATTCATCGTGGGACGTTCCAGATGTTGAGCACGTCGGACGCGGTTGGATGCAAATGCAGGCCTCGGGCTTCACCCGAGCTTGGGGTCTTGGTCGTCACGTGCTGGGCTCCAATTATTTCTGTTACATCGAAGATCCCTGGGGATCGTTCTGCGAATACTCTGCCGACATCGACTTTGTTCCTGAGGGCTATGCATGGCCAGCAGGAGATCATCCGGCCGAGGACTCGCTGTATCTGTGGGGTCCACCCCCGTTACCCAATTTCGTAACCAACACGGAAGTATCGACAGCTTGGCCTGTTGTGTCGGAATAGCGAAACGAGGCGCGCTGAGTACGATACAAAAATTTACGACATCATCATCGTTGGTTATAGCTATGTCTGTGAGGCGCTTGCGATCATGCTTCGTTACCCGCGTGATCACGCGAGCCTCGGAAGACAACACTACGCTTCGGCCGCAATCCTAGTTTTGCCGTGACTGAGGAAATCTCGGCGAAAGCTTTGACCTCTTCACTGCCATTTGTTGCGTCTGAAAGTAGATTTTTTCGGCAAAACTAACCCTCACCAGAAAGCTGTTTTGCCATAAAAAAGAGCAAGTACACCGAAGAGCAGATTGCGTCGGCGCTGCGCCAGTCCGAAAGCTGCACTACCGTCGCGAAGGTTTGTCGAAAGATGGGCGTCTGAGAAGCCACGTTTCCAGCTCGAAAAAGAAATACGGTGGACTAGGCGTGTCGGAGCTTCGCCGTCTTAGCCAGTTGGACGAGGAGAATCGCAAGCTCAACCAGCTCGTTGCAGACCTGAGCCTGGAAAAGGCGATGTTGCAGGATGTGTTTCAAAAAAGCTCTGAGGCCAGCCCAGCGCAAGGCGCTGGCCGGCGAGCTTCAGCACACCTAAGGCATAAGCAATCGTCACTCGTGTTCGCTCATGCGGCTGTCGTTGACGGGGTGGTACTACCGGCGCACTCGCCCCCTTTCTGGACGCTCGCTGCTCACGCGGATTTGCAAGATCGCTGAGCTTCGCGCTCGCTACGGAGCGCTCCACATACACATCTTGCTTCTTGTACGCCGGAGAGTAGATAGAAATTCCTAGTCTAGGAATACGCTGATAACCCGTTCATCAAATCTTTCAATGGCTTGCCAACCGGCGAATATCTGAACAGGCATTAGTTTCTCAACATGCAAAGGTGTCCTGAAACAGACCGAATCTGGGGAGCGACTGAAAATCGGTTTCACCCGTATTGATTGATTACAGACAGCGCCGCCTTTTTGCCAACAAAGACGATGCAAAAAAAGAGGGCTGACTTAAGCTGCTACGAAAACGAAGATAAGATTTGCCGCGAATACCAGTCATGCTGAAGACGAATGCGCCGCGTTATTTGGAGATACTTTCCAAATTGTGATCTGGGCTATCTTTTGTGCATTGCGGTAGTCCTCCAGAGCACGGATGATTAAAGCGCCCGAACCGGGGGAAGGTTTTGCCTACGGTGAAGTTCAGTCGCTGGCGTCTGGTATGCAGCGATGTTTCAGTCGCAAGCTTTGGCGACATTAAGGGGCTCCTGACGAGAGCGTAGTAACGGATACTCCGTTGAAGATCGGCTTTGGTTTTGCAAGTAACCATAAGTTCTCGAATGAGAACTGCGTCAGTTCATTTATATACGTTACTGGCCAGCGGGCTCAGTAACGCAATGGATGCCATTCACACCGAAGGTTGCCGTGAATGGTGAAAATTCCGAATTTCGAAACGCGTGATGAGTCAAAAGGGGAAGCACGTGAGACTGCACGCAGCTGAGGAATATGTCGCGTCGACATACATTCTTGCCAGCCAGAGGCTCGTAACGATGTACGGGATATTCAGAGTGGCTGCTAGCTTACGCAAGTTTTGCATGATGCTTGTTGTGCTGCTGGCGTTAGTGAGTTCGCCTTACGCCGCCGGTCAACAAGTAGAACCGACGCTGCCGAGCTCGCAACGGTACACCATCAATCTCGCGGCAGGCGTTCCACAATACGTCGCGAATGCCAGTTCGACGTCGAACGCACCGCAGAATGCGTGGTGGTTCGAAAATACCAATAATTCGACAGCCTATTCGACGCCGGGTTTCAACGAGAGTGCCGATACCAGCGCCACCTGGACGAAGGTGGGTCTGCCGTATGACGCGAATATCTCCCGCACCTTCATCAATCAAGCATCCGGCGGCGGGCAAGGGTCTTTGACGGGAAACTACAATTGGTACCGTCTGCATTTCAAAGTGGATCCGAAGTACGCAGGTCAAAAGTTTCTGCTCAACATCGAAGGTTCGCACACCGGTATCCAGGTTTTCATCAACGGCACTTTGCTGCCGGGCGTCAGCGCCGTGGCGGCCGATGCGCAAGCGACCCACGTGGTGGGTTTCATCCCGGTAGTCGTCGACCTGACGCCATACATCAAAGCCGATGGCAGTACCGACAATGTCATTGCCATCGATGTCTCACGCGGCGCTTCGTGGTTCGAGACGCCGAACTTCTCCGGCGCGTTCCGTTTCGGCCAGGCCATGGCGGGACTGTTCCGCAACGTCAAGCTTTACATCACCAACCCGGTTCATATCCCGCCGAACGTCTATTCGAATCAGAAGACCTGGGGCACTTACGTCGGCACGGTATCCGAAGTGCCCGCGGCGCAAGGAACAGCCACGGCCGCTTCAGCCGTGGTCGACGTACAAACCAATGTCTTGAACGAAACAACGAGCGCGCAGCAGGTCACGCTGACGACGCAGATCGTCGACGCCAAAGGCAACGTGGTCGTTACGGCGCCGCCGGTCACACAAACGGTTCCGGCGATGACGCCGAGTACCTTTCCATCCGGCGCGACGCCGATGTTCGACCAGTCGATTACCGTGCCCAATCCGACGCTGTGGTATCCAAATAATGCAAGCTGTGGATCGCCGCCGGTACCGTGCGGCTCGCCTTACCTCTACAAGGTCTATCGCATCGTCAGTGTGAACGGGATCGTGGTCGATTCGACGCAGAGCACACTCGGTATTCGCACGATTACCTGGGACGCCAACTTTCCCTACTTCAACGGTCATGCCGTCTATCTTTGGGGCGGGTCGAGCCGTTACGACTATCCGGCGCTGGGTTCTTCGGTTCCCGACGAGCAGTGGTGGCGCGACATGGCGCAAATTGCGGCGCAAGGCGGCAACATCTGGCGGCCTGGTCACTCGACCAGCAGTGAGGAGATGGTGGAGGCTGCCGATGCCTATGGCATCATGATCGACCAGCCCAGCGGCGATGGCGAGGGTTACTGGAATGCCAGTTCCAACCCAACGGCGGACGACCTACAGTTAAAGCAAGAAGTGCATCGCGACATGATCATCCGTGATCGCAGCCATCCGTCTATTCTCGACTGGGAGAGAGACAACGGCGGCATGAATGCGGCTCTCGCGAGTGAACTGGGTTCGATCGAGACGACGTGGGACAGCATCAATCCCCGCGGTAGTGCCGATCGCACGTACAGCCCAACATATGGTTTGATCGACGAATGCGACGGCGCCGGCTGCGAGGCCGGCAACAAGGCGCAGAACCCGAACAATCCGGCCTTCGGTGCCGAATACTGGGACAACATGGGCACCGGACGCGGCCTGGCCTATGACTACGAACTCGCGTTTGCGGCGCCCTATTTGGACGATTGGAGAAAGGGAAGGGCGGCCAATGCGTTTGGCATGGCGCAATGGTATTTCGCCGAGTCTCCCGGCGAGATCAGTCTGTGGGCGGAATATCAGAATCAGCCGAACATGCTGAACTTCGTGCGCTCGCTGGGTTACTCCTCGACCGACGCGAATCGCTTTCCGCGCCTGCTGTACTACATCTATCAGGCCAACTGGATACCTTATTCGATCAAGCCGGTGGTGCATCTCGCGCACCACTGGAACCGCGCCTACGAGTACACCGCGGGCACGCCACTCCAAGAAAACGCTTTCAGCAATTGTCCGGCGGTGCGTCTACTTATCAATGGTGTGCCCAACGACCCGGTCACCGGCGCCGTGCTTCAGGACCAGACGCCAAATGCGTGGAACGTCAATTCCAGTGCGAACCTGACACAGAGCACGACGGTCATGCCGGGGCAGGTTCATTGGATGGTGAACTGGGCGCCCGGCACAGTCACGGCCGAATGTCTGGACTCCAGTGGCAATCCGGTTGCTGGCGTCAGCGATACGCGCACCACTGCGGGAGCGGAAAGCCAGATCGTTCTCAGCGTCGTTCCTGAAGTGACCAAGCCCGATGGCACGAGTTTTCAGTGGACCGCCAACGGTTCGGATGCCGCCTTTGTGGTCGCGCAAGTGGAAGACGCCGCCGGCAACCTGGTGCCGACGGCGGCGGATAACGTTACGTTTTCCGTCACCGGCCCGGCAACCTATATGGGCGGTACGCAGCAGCTGGTGGCCGACCCGTCGTGGACTAGCTACTACCAGGACGCTTTTTCCAAGGCGAACAGCACAGTCATTCAAGGCGTGCCCTATGCCTTCTTTCACTCACCCGGCGATCCGGAACTCAACTTCGAAGGTGGCTTGCAAAAGATCGCTCTTCGCAGCACGTTTACGCCCGGATCCGTCACCGTCACGGCGAGCGCGCCCGGGTTGATAAGTGGCAGCGTGACGCTGGCATCGGTGGCGCCACCCGTTTCCCTGCAGTCACAGGCACCGGCGATCATCGTTCCACCCGTCAACGCAGCCACCACGTCGGGCTATTCGGCGACCTTCAGCGTGGTGGCGTCGGGCTCCGGCACCCTGACCTACCAATGGTCCGACGCGAGCGGCCCGATTGCCGGCGCAACCAGCGCCACGTACAACACGCCGGCGACAACCGCCGCCAACAACGGCGATACCTTTACGGTGACGGTGAGCAGTAGCTCGGGTACGGTGACATCGACCCCAGTCACGTTGAGCGTCGACGCACCAGCGAATGTTGTCATCACGACCCAACCGGTGTCGCAGGCTGTGGTGGACGGGCAATCGGCCACACTGACGGTGGCCGCGACCGGTTCGCCGACCATCACCTATCAGTGGTACGAGGTGGGCTCGGGCGCCATTGCCGGCGCCAATCAGGCTTCATACACCACACCCGTGTATGGCGCAGCAGGAAGCGCAAGTTTCTATGTCGTGGTCGCCAACAACCTCGGCTCGGTTCAATCGTCGAATGCCGTGGTGACGGTGGATGCTGCCACAGCAGTATCCATTGCTACGCAACCGGTCGGCCGCATCGTGCCTGTCAATGAGCCCGTCCAGTTGACCGCTGTCGTGGCCGGGTCCGCCCCCTACACCTATCAATGGCTGTTCACGCCCGCGGGAGGATCTGCCACGATTCTCGGTAGCGGAACGCAGTCTTCGACCACACTGACGTATACGATCCCCGCGATGAGCGCCGCCAACGTCGGTGCGTATGCGGTGACAGTAAATAATGCCGCCGGCGCACCGGTCACCAGCAACGCCGCGCAAATCACGCTGGCGCCGCCGGGGGTAAATATCGCGTTGAACGCCTTCGCTACCTCGAGCAGCACGCAAAATGCCTGTGCCGATGGAACGACGAGCCCTCCGTACAGCGGTACTGGATGCCTCGGGCCGGAGAACGCTATCGACGGCAATCTCTCAACCCGGTGGGGTTCGGCAGTCGCCGGTGCACCACCGACGCCAGCCGTTGCCGGTGTCGATCCTTCATGGCTGCAAATTGATTTGGGTTCGACCCAGTCCTTCAATACGGTCGTCATCAACTGGGAAAACGCTTATGCGACCCAGTATCAGATTCTTTATACCAACGCCGATCCGGTGACCAATCCCACCTGGAATGTGGCCTACGCTAACAACGCCGGCGCCGGCGGAACGGAAACGCTCAACTTCCCAACGGTGACCGGTCGTTATATCCGTTTGAACGCCATACAGCGCGCGACGCAGTATGGCTACTCGATCTACGAGTTTCAGGTTTATAACGTGGCGCAATGTTGTGGCACCACCGATCGATATACGGTCAATCCGTCCACGCCGAGCCAGGTGACTGACAATCTGACCAGCTTGACCTGGACGCGTAGTGTGATGACCGATACCACGCCAGGTTCGCAGTTCACCGGCGTGGATGCGCAGGCTTATTGCGCGAGCATCCATATGCGCCTGCCCACCGCATCGGAGGCGCACAGCATCAGCGGCGTCAACAACAATACGACTGCTTTCCCCGGGACATGGAGTACGTGGACGTCGACCGTCGATCCAGACGACTCCACGAAAACCGCGGTGGTGAACTTCGACGGTACGTCCAATTATCAGGTCACCAACAACTACCCCGGCGCGACGCTGTGCGTCTCCGGCACCGACGCGGGCACGGTGCCCGTCATTACGACGCAACCAGCCAGCCAGGCTGTCGCCGTGGGACAGCCGGCGGTCTTCAGCGTAACGGCGACGGGCTTGGACACCTTGACCTACCAATGGTCTGAAAACGGAACGCCCATCAACGGCGCCATGTCATCCAGCTACACGACACCGGCGACCACGACGGCCAATAATGGCGAGCTCTTTAGCGTGGCTGTCAGCGATGTCTTTGGCACGACGGCGAGCGGCGCGGCCACACTCGCCGTGCAACAAAGCAGCTGCGATGTCGCTCCGAGCACGCCAGGTGCATTAACGGCAGGCGCAAGCTCCTCAAGCCAGGTGAACCTAACGTGGGGCGCGAGCACAGCAGCAGGCGGTTGCACGGTCGGCTACACCATCTATCGCAGCAGTGCGGCGGGTTTCACCCCGTCTAGCGCAAATCAGATCGCTACGACGTCCGGCACAACCTATGCGGATACCAGCGTGGCTTCCGCCGCCACGTATTACTACGTTGTGGAAGCCACGGACGCGTTCGGCGCCTCGGCGGACTCCAACACCGCTACGGTGACGATCCCGTCCTCGACCTGCACGACAAACTGCAGCAATTCGGACGCCATCGCGATCAGCGCGGGCGGCCCCGCTGCAGGCACCTTTGCGGCGGATGAGGACTTCGTCGGCGGTACCGCATCGGGGACCAATGCAGCAATCAATATCAACAGCGTGACCAATCCGGCGCCGCAATCGGTCTACCAGAACCAACGGTTCGGTAATTTCACCTACACCCTTCCAGGTCTAACACCCGGGACCAGCTACAGCGTGCGTCTGCACTTCGACGAGTTCTATTGGACTCAAGCAGGACAGCGCGTCTTCAACGTCAGAATCAACGGTACGCAGGTGTTGACGAACTTCGACATCTTCGCGGCCGCGGGCGGCAAGGATGTGGCGATGGTCGAGCAGTTTGCGGCGACCGCCAACGCGCAGGGACAAATCGTGCTTCAGTTCGTCTCGGTCAAGGACAATGCCGAGGTCAACGGTATCGAGGTCGAAACAGCGACGGCGACGAACACGCCGCCCAACGCGCCGTCGAATCTAGCGGCCACAGTAGCTTCGTCCAGCCAGATCAATCTCAAGTGGACGGCCTCGGCATCGTCGGGCGTGACTTACACGGTGTTCCGTAACGGAGCGGCGGTGCGCAATGGCCTGACCGCAACGAGTTACAGCGACACGGGCCTGACATCCTCCACGACGTACTCCTATACGATCGAGGCGATCGATCCGGCGGGCACGTCGATGGCTTCCAATATGGCGACGGCGACCACCTTCGATGTCGATTGCGTGTCCGGTTGCGGTTCGGACACACTGGCGATCAGCGCTGGTGGCCCGGCGGCCAGCAACTATGTTGCCGATGAAGACTTCACCGGCGGCGCGTCGTCGGATACGGGTGCGACGATCAAGATCTCCGGGGTAACGAACGCGGCGCCGCAGTCGGTCTACCAGCATCAGCGGGTCGGCAACAGCTTTACCTACACGCTTACTGGGCTCAACCCTGGCGTCAGCTATACCGTGCGTCTGCACTTCGACGAGTTCTACTGGACGACGGCAGGACAGCGCGTGTTCGACGTCGCTATCAACGGAACGCAGGTGCTTGCCAACTTCGACGTTCTCGCGACAGCCGGTGGACAGAACATCGCGATCGTCGAGCCGTTTACGGCATCCGCCAATGCGCAGGGTCAGATCGTTCTTCAGTTCAGCACGATCAAGGACAATGCTGTAGTCAACGGCATCGAAGTGATCGCTCCGCCTCCCAGTGCTCCCGGCGCCCTGACGGCGACGCTCGCCTCCGCCAGTCAGGCCACGGTGAGCTGGGCGCCTTCGTCGACCGCAGGGGTGGTGTACGACGTCTTCCGCAGCACTACGTCAGGTTTTACCCCGTCCAGCGCCAATCAAATTGCCACGGCTAGCGGCACCAGCTATTCGGATACCGGCCTCGCCCAGAACACGACCTATTATTATCTGGTCGAGAGCTCCAACGCGTCCGGTACGTCGGCACCGACGGCGCAAGCCAGCGTCAGCACGACAGCGCCGCCGCTCGCGCCGGCAAACCTGACGGCAACGGTGGCCTCGTCCAGCGAGGTCGACCTGAGCTGGAGTGCATCGGCAACCCCCGGCGTGACCTATACCGTCATTCGTAACGGCGTTGCCATCGCCAATGGCTTAGCGGGAACGGCCTATAGTGATACGGGACTGACGGCGTCGACCACGTACTCCTATGTTGTCGAGGCGATCAACGCGGCAGGCGCCTCGCCCGCGTCCAATACCGCCATTACGATGACCTCGGCAGCACCGACAGGCACGACGCCTGCCATCAATACGGCACCAACCAACCAGACCGTCACCATTGGGAAGACAGCCACGTTCTCCGTGGTGGCCGCCGGCAGTTCGCTGGCTTACCAGTGGTACAAGAATGGCGCCGCCATCGCTGGAGCGACCAGCTCCAGCTACACCACGCCCGGAACGACGGCCGCCGATAACGCCAGCAGCTTCACCGTCACGGTGACCAATGCCACGGGATCCGCAACGTCCTCAGCTGCAACGTTGAACGTCAACCTGTCGCCAAGCTACACAGTCGTCCCCGGCGTCATTGTCACTGACCTCAACAACAACACCAACGGCGCATGGTCGGACAGTCAAATCTATATCGAAATTCTTGGCTTTGATCCGGTGACCGGGGCGTTGTCCTGGGTCAGTGACAACGGCACGCTCACGCCAGCGAGCGTGGCAGACAACACGGCTTCCAACGCACTTGTCGCGCCGAACGGGAAGACGTACCCCAACTATGCGTTCACGCTGGCGCAGAGCCATCAACTCATGCTGCCACCGGTAACGTCGGGACGCATCTATATTTCAGAAGGGAGTCCGCTATACATGTCGGTCGTGGCGGGCGCCAACGGTGGTAGTGATGGCTACGCCGGCCCCAACCCATTGAACAGTAGCGATCCGAACATCAATGTCCACTACGACTGGTACGAGTTCAATTACGACGCGACCGGAGGTATCTTCATCAACACCACGCAGGTCAACCAGTTCGGCTTGCCGCTTTTGCTGGATGTATGGGGATCGAACGAAACCTTCCACATGCAGGTAGGTATCAACGAGTCGATCGCAAATCTTGACCAGGAATACATCAACCAGACGCCAGCGGCATTCCATACACCCGCACCGAGCAACCTGCGCATCCTCTCGCCCGCAGAAACCACCTTTAATGCCGGGGGCGTGAACGGTAACTACTTTGATAATGCCATCGCCAGTGCGTGGGCTCAGTATGGCGCTACGCCGCTAACGGCTACCATCAACGGCCGCCAATTCACCGGTACGACTTCCGGTGCGACCTTTACTTTTAAAGAGGTCAATCCAGCGGCGGCCAATGCAGGCGAGACGTTTGTTGTCCAACAGCCATCCACGCAAGACATCCTGGAGTGTGCGGGAACGATGGCCAGTGGTGTTGCAGGAAGTACCTCTCAACAGCAGGACGAGAACACCATCCAGCTGCAGTTGGAAAACCAGATCTGTGCGGCGGCGAATCGCGGCGTATTGCTTACCCCCGCGAGCTGGGCGAAGGCATCGAACTACTACCTGTCCTCGCCGGCGAACTTCTATTCACAGTTCTGGCACCAACACTCGGTTGGCGGGTTGGCGTACGGCTTTTCTTATGACGACAACAACGACCAAAGCACCACCATCACAACGCAGAAGCCAGAGCACATGTCATTCGGTATTGGTTGGTAGAGTGTCTTTGACCGTCTAATATCAATCAGACGGAGGTGGACCGCCTCGGAATTCAGCGAGGCGTCCGCTATCGAGATGGGCACTCGTTTTCGATATGAAGCTTTGGAGATCGATAAAATTTTTGCGATTGCTTGTAACCGTTGCTACTAATGTGCAAGTGGCCGTCAGCCGAGCCCGCCCACGGCTTGTGATAAGGGAGGGTTATCGGGGGGTAGGGCGGACAGCTGCTTCGAACCCCCTTTCTGCCTGTCGCGAACGTCCGCTTTGAAGCAGATATTTTCTTTGACCGACGGTCTCTTACGGGCGGTCAGCGACCTCTAGTTGAAGTCCGCCGACTGGCCTGCGGGCGGCTCTTACTCCAGGGTCGCTGATCGACCCGTTTCCGTCGTTCGCGAACGGCAGCTTTCAGGACGGCCCGCCAGTCACTAACATTTATCACGGATAGCAGCCCTACTTCAGGCGCTGCCGCACGTTCGCCGTGGGCTGTTGAGCACATGTTTTGTGACAGGTCATGGGCCAGCGCAAGCTCTCCTCGATCGAGGCGCGCGGGAACGGGTCGAGGCAGTTACGGCCGCGGCGCGAGCACGGAGCGAACACCTAGCCCTTCTCGTGGATGACCACGGGCAAGAACTTGTGGCGGCGAGCAGGCACCCAACCCGCGTCCTTTGCTGAGTGCCAGCGGCGGTACTTACCGTGAGATGGTCTACTTTCAATCGACAGCAAAAGCTGGCGATATGACGCGTGCTGTTTTCCACGCAAGGCAAGAATGCGGCGACCTTCGAGGCGTTCGCCAAGGGCCGAGGTTGGTCGAAACGCGTCCTTGACGACCAGCCCGGCAGGCTCTCCGGCCGGATATCGACTACCTGCGTTTCATGGATCCGCGAGTTCCGAGGCCTGAACGATTGGGGACGACCCCCCGCACCGTTCCATGCTGGCCTAAACTCGCGCGTGCGCCGATCCGAAATCGGCAGAATTCTGTTCCAGGCATTTCACGGGGGTTTACATGCATCGTCGCCAAGGGCTGCTTTGGTTGCTCACGCTGGTCGTCCTGCTGGCCGTGGGGTACTCGGGCTGGCTGATATTTCAACCTGACCTGCGCTTCGGTCTTCCATCCTTCCGTTTCGCCGATGCGCATACGGAGATTGTGCAAGCGGAAGCCGGCGCGCCCCTTCCCACCGGACTGCGTCCTGGCGACCGCATCGACCTTCCTGCCCTCGCGCCAGCCGTCCGGATCGCGCTGATCAAGTCGGCCAACCTCAACTTGCTTCCGAATGCAGCCTATGACCTGGTCGTGCGGCACGCCGGCACCGCGGGCGCGCCGGCAGTCATCACGGTGCACAGCGTGGGGTATGCCCTGAAATCGACTGTCCTGGGGTTCCTTGACTGGGGCTTGCTCGGCTTTCTCAGCTATCCGTTCTGCCTGTCGGTCATCGCTCTGCTCACCCTTTGGAAGGGGAGGGGCAGGGACGCGATGGGGCTGGCACTGTGGGCTATCGCTTTCCTGCTGGGCCTCGCGCTGCAGTTCATTCCCTGCGATGGCGCGATCGGTCTGGCCGTGCTGCTGGCCTCCAACGTGCTGTTCCTGCTGGCAAGGATTGGCTTTTACGCGATGGCGGAGGCGATGGCGGCGCCGCTGCTGGCGCCCCGCGCCCGCACGCGTTGGCGCATCGTCTTCCTCATCTTGCTGGGACTGGGCGCCATACTGACGCTGGCCGGCCCGCTGGCGTTCGTCGCTTTTGGCTGGGCTGAACTGATCCGCCCGGCTTACGGCGTGACGTTGACCCTGAGCTACGCCGTCCCGGTGGCGATGCTGTTTGCCGTCCTGCCGCGCGCCGATGCCACACAGCGGCTGCGCCTGCGATGGATATCCCGTTGCGGTGCGATCTACGTGGCCGCCATTTTCCTGACCAATACGCCGGTCCTTGGTCCCATCGCGTCGTCGTTGGCCGGTAACGGCATGTTCTCGCTATCCATGGTGGGCCTGCTGTATGCCGTACTGCGCACGCGGCTGCTCGATTTCAGCGTGGTGCTCAACCGCACCCTGGTCTACGCCGCGACCACGAGCCTGGTGCTGGGCCTGTTTGCCCTGTTCGAGAGCCAGATCGAACGCTTCGCCGTGGGCGAACGCACCAGCCTGCTGCTGGAGCTGCTGGTGCCGCTGGCGCTCGGTGCCTCGCTGACCACGGTGCATCGGCGCATCGACGCGCTGGTCGAGCGGCTGGTGTTCCGCCGCCAGTACCGGCAGGAGCAGGCGCTGCGCCGGTTTGCCCGCGAAGCGGCCTTCGTCAGCGCCCCGGACAGCCTGCTGCAGCTCACTGCGGCTGAGTTGCGCCGCCATATCGGCGCGCCATGGGTGGGACTGTACGAGAACACGCCGCAAGGCTATGCGCTGGCGCGGCAGAGCGGCGACCACGCATTGCCCATGCAGATCGACGCCGACGACCCAGCGGTGATCGCTCTGCGTGCGCACGAGCCTGAGGTGGATCTTCACGATCGTGCGGGTGCGCTGCGGCAGGAGGGTTACGCCTTTCCGCTGCAGGTTCGCGGCCAGCTCCTTGGCCTGTTGGTAGTAGGCTCGCGGCCTGAGGAGCAGTATAGCGGCGAGGAGCGGGAGCTGTTCGCGCACGTAGCGCACGAAGTGGGCGCGGCGCTGTTCGCGATCCGCGCGCAGATCAGCGAACAGCAGCTGGTGGAGTCCAAGCTGCGCGAAGCTACCCTTCTGGACTTGGCCGAGGCTCGGTTGCGCGAAATCACCTTGCTGGAAGCGCTGCGGGTCGGCATTCCACCAGCCGCAAACTCAACTACTGGATTACCGGCGTGCTTGCCTTGGCCGTAGTTCTGCTGCTGACTAACACCTTCGTCCTGCATCGCTGGGTCAATGAGGTAGCCGCGGCCCCCTCTGCCGCGCCGATCAGTGCACTGCCCAACTCCATCGCCGTGCTGCCGATCACCAACGAAAGCAGCGACAAGCAGCAGGACTACTTTGCCGACGGCATCTCCGAGGATCTGCTGAACCTGCTGACCGAAGTGCAGCCGTTGCGCGTGGCAGCCCAGGCCTCATCGTTCTCGTTTCGCGGCAAGGGCCTAGCCATCCCGGAGATCGCGGCCAAGCTGCACGTGGCCAACGTGCTGGAAGGATCGGTATTCAAGGAGGGCGATCAAGTGCGGATCAACGCGCAACTGGTGCGTGCTGCCGACGGTTACCAGATTGGTCGCACAGCTACGACCGCAAGCTGACAGATATCTTCGCGATTCAGGACGGTATTGCCGCGGACGTAGTGAAGAACCTCAAGGTCAAGCTGCTCGGCGCGGTGCCGACGTTGCGGGCGACCGATCCCAAAGCCTATGCACTTTACCTGCAGGCGCGCCAGGCGCAGACTGGTCCGTTGGCTGATCTTTCCCGACGGTCGCTGACCGACCCGTTCTAGCCAGTCGCTAAAGTCCGCTTTGTATAATCTAAGTTTTGAGGGCTAGCGCCGAGATAGTGTTCGTGCGGGCAGACTCATTCGAGCTTCGCTACAGCGTTAGGGCAAGGCGTTGCTCCAAATGGACTGTCCTGAATCTGTTAGAGACTTCGGTGCTACGACCGGTACGCAGCTATCGAGACAGACGGACGTTGCAAGCGAGGTCGCTGCCGTGGACGTTCACCATGACCTCATCACCGCTCACCCACCGGCTCTTCAAGCCGGCTTCTTCTTGCCGAAATGCCGGGAGGAGTGACGCGCCTCACGCAAGCGCCGCGCATGTGCGGAAAGCAGGTCACCGCGCGTAATGACGCCGATCATGCAGCCCGAATCGTCGCAGCTCACCACGACCAGCCGGCCCACATCTGACTCCACCATGTGATCGGCTGCTTCTCGAAGGGAGTGGCTCTCTTCGACGACCAGTGGTGGACGTTGGATCAATGATCCCACCAACGCATCTCTGGACACCTTGTCGTTCAACAAATCTCGCCGCGTGACGACACCGGCCAGTCGGCCGTTTGCATCAAGCACGGGAAAACCCTGATGCTTCGCGTCCAACACGTCCGATTCCATCCAGTCACGCACATCAGATATCTGCCGGCTTGCTTGTAAGCTAATTACATTGCGGCTGCACGCATCGCGCACCAGAACCTGATCGAGATAATCAGCGCTGTATTCAGAAGGCACGCGTACGCCACGACGGACGATCTTCTCGGTCATGATCGTGTTGCGCATCATCAAGCCCGACACCAGATAGGCTGCCGCGCAAGCGCCCAACAAAGGAAGCAATGCGTGTGGTTGTTGCGTCGTTTCAAAAGCGAACACCACCGACGTCAGGAAGGCCCGCGATGCGCCCGAAAAAATTGCCGCCATGCTTACCAGCGCGGCAAGACGCGGATCGATATGCAGCCACGGTGCAAGCGCCACTGCTGCGATACCCAGTGCACCACCCAGAGCGCCACCGATCGTGAACAAAGGCGCCAGTGTGCCGCCCGAGGTGCCACTGCCCAGGGCAACGGACCAGGACAACAGTTTCAGCAGGCACAAGCCAATCAGGCCGACGAGACCAATCTGGCCCGAGACGACAGCGGTAATGTTGGTGTAGCCGACGCCAAGCGTCTGCGGCATGACGTAGCCGACGCCACCCACGACCAAACCACCCAGCGCCGGCCACCACATCCAGTGAATCGGAAGCTTCTCGAATGTGTCTTCTATGGCATAGGCGAGGCGGGTGACGCCGACGCTCGCAACGCCTACCAACGTGCCAAGAAGAATGTAGCTTGCCAATGCGACAAGGTCGGGTGCGGACACAGTCGGCATAGGGAACATCGGCGCACTGCCTTCGAAGGCGAAGTGCATGCCGGCACCCACCACCGCTGCGAGCGCGACGGGAATCAACGAGCGGGCGCGGCGTTCAAACAGCAACAATTCAATCGCTAGCAGAACAGCGGACACCGGCGCGGCAAACACTGCCGCCATACCGGCCGCTGCACCGGCTGCCAGCAAGGTTTTCCGCTCGTCGGCTGTCACGTGGGTCACTTGACCGATGAGCGAACCCAGTGCGCCACCGGTTGCGATGATCGGGCCCTCCGCGCCAAACGGCCCACCCGTGCCGATGGCAAAGGCAGACGATAGCGGCTTCAGCCAGGTGATGATCGGTGGGATGCGACTCTCGTTGAGCAGCACTTGCTCCATCGCCTCCGGAATGCCGTGGCCACGAATCGCACGCGAGCCCCAGCGAGCCATCGCACCGACAATAAGGCCACCGACGATGGGTACGACGATGACCCAGAGACCGAGCTGATTTCCGGCGGGACTGGTGAAGGCGAAACTCCAGCGGCCGAAGAACGCCAAGTTGGTGACGAGGCCTATCAGAGCGGTAAGAATCTTGGCTACCAAACCAACCACAATCCCCAGGCATAGGGCCACTCCAGTGACCCAGAGCACCCGACGATCAAGTGGCGGGAATACCCGGGGCATGTGCGCCGCGATTAGGGTGTTATCGAGAGCAGGCGCTAAAGGCAGGGCGACGTCTGAGCGGTGCCCTAAAATATTCTTTTGCATTTCTTATCCGTTCGCCTGCTCAGCTCCGGAAGGCTACGCGGAATTTGCCTTCGTAGCTGGCTGGAAAATGAATGGAAATCCGGCCTCACCAAGTTCCATCAAAACCAAGAGGCGAAGAATGACTCTTGGCCGGCCTCGGCTTTTGTTGGCTCGCCGGCAGTGCTATAAGCTGCGACGGCCAGAGACCAACCCAATGCAGCCGATTGCGAACCGCTGCTTTTGGGATGGCCAGTGTGTCCTTGTTGACTGGGGTTCTACCCAGATTTTAAGGACAATTGCTAGAAGGCCGATGAAGGCCGATAGGAGTATTTATGTCGATCGGCGCAGGAGTAGCAACGATTCTTCTGCAGGTCTCGCTGTGGTGGTGTAGGGCTGGCATCTGCTCACACTGCGTTTTACTACTTGAAGTGTTCCAATTACTTCCGCTTCCAGCTGACTAGGACGACGGATAGCATTTCATGCATACCATTAAGATCTCATATAACAAGTAATACTTAATACTGCGACTGCTTAGCCGACCATCAGCCGCTGACTAGGAAGGGTAACGGAGAATTCGCTACCTGAATCAATTCCTTTGCTACTTACTGAGACGTGACCCCCGTGCGCGTCAACCAGCTCACGCACCACGGCGAGTCCTATACCAAGGCCACCGTTGGAATGCTCCAAGCCGCGTGGGTCTTGGACAAATAAATCGAAAACGTGCGCCAGAGCTTCTGCCGACATGCCTATGCCATTGTCTGATACTGCAACGACCATGGCGCCATTGACGTTTGAATAAATCAATGCGATGCGCCCACCCACAGGACTGTACTTCGATGCATTGTCGAGCAAGTTGCTGAAGACCTGCGTTAGCCGCACTTCATCCCCTTGAAACGGTAATGGTACGGGTGGGAGTTCCAAGGACATTTGTTGATTTCTCATTTCCATGGCTGGACGGCACATCTCCACGGCCGTCCGAAGTATTTTGCCGAGATCAATAACGCTCAGTTGGAGACGAAGTTTCCCCGTACTGATGCGCGAGCCGTCAACGAGATCATTAATTAGCCGCGTCATGTGCTTCACCTGACGCTCAATGATTTCTTGAAGGCGAGACAGGACTGCTATGTCTTTGGTGTCCCAGTCAGTAAGGAGGCTCGCGGCCAAGCTCATGGGGGCGAGTGGGCCGCGCAGCTCGTGCGCCACCATGGCCATAAACTTAATTTGCTGGCGATGTGCATCTTGAGCACGCTCCTCCAACTCCTTTGAGGAAAGCAAGGCCATAACCAGTTGCTGATTGGCGTCATGCAAATTCACAAGTCGTGCTTCTCGAAGCGATTCGTGCTCGAAAGTAGCGGTGGGCATGGCCTGTGAAGAAAGGGGTGAAGATGGATTAGCCTCTTCGGAGTCCGTTTCTTGGTAAAATCTGAACCCTCCAGCGCCATGTGTTTTAGAGAGGTACATAGCTCGGTCTGCTCGTTCAATCAGTGATTCGATAGTCACGCCATCTCTGGGATACATCGCAATACCCAAACTTGCTGAAATATTCATCATGACGTCACCGAATGCGTGAGGCGTCGCGACTGCTGCAAGTATTTTCTTGGCGATGCCCTCTGCATTGGCAGAATCGACGATGTCAGGAAGGAGCACTAAAAACTCATCGCCTCCATGACGGCTCATAACGTCCGTTCTGCACAGTACCGCACCTACGCGGCTTGCCACCATTCTTAAAGCAGCGTCGCCGCCAGCGTGACCTAGCTTCGTGTTGATGCTCCTAAAGTGGTCAATGTTGAGAAAAAGAATCGCGACGCTGTCATCGTGCTCCCTGGCCGATGCCAGCGCCATCACCATCTGGTCGAACATAAGCGCACGATTGGCAGTGTGAGTTAGGGCATCAAACATGCTGGAATGCCTGACTTCGCGAAGATTGTTGACTGCCATTTCGGCGATGTTTTCGGCCTGTAGTGCGGCAGTGATCAGCTTCGAATTTGCCTCTACCAACTGAGAAGCTCGATCGCCGGCGACATAAGCCTGAACATCGGATACTTGCGTTTTCAGCTTAGCAAGGTGAGAACGCAAATCATCCGTCTGCCGGCTTAGTGCCGCCATAATCTGCTCGGCATCAAGGATCTCACGAGTATCGGTGCAATCAGTCATAGCGACATGGTTTCATCAGCTGCTCAAGAAGCGAGCGGCCAAGTAGATGGGTGAGCAATTCGTAGAAGGTGGTAAATGCCGCGAGAAGCGCCGCTGACGCACGCTCTGGCGTTTGTCCCGACAACGCACTAACGAAACCGTAGAATTCACTCTCGTCGCCCGACGACGGCCCGTAAGCTATAACCAGGCATGGGTGATTAACGAGATTTTTCTGCAAACTGCGTTTATAAAGTGCAGTCACACTTTGTTTGCCGATGATGGGAGAAAGAGCCTCCTCAGCGTGCTCCCATGTCGACAGGGCGATGGCGGCGATTTTTTCCGTGTCCGCCCCTTCGCCAGCTTGGTGATCGAGCATGGCGGCGATCCCATCAATATCAATGCGCATTGGCCATTTGGAGCGCTCCTCATGCTGGTCGCATGACTGTAGATTTTGTCTGCGCGCTTGCTTGCCTCGCGGAGCATTCTTTTATACACCGACTAGAACACTGGCCCTCCCTTAGTTATTTTTCTGTGTTTTAGATCAGTTGCATTAAGGGCGTTGGTTCCGTACGAAGCCCTCAACTCCTTCCCTGGTCCAACAACGCCGCTTCCAGCGGCGTTCAGCAATGTTGAATTGCTGCTTTGCGGTATGCGTTTGCGTTCGCTATCCGGCTCAGAACTCATCCGCTCAAACCTCAGTCTGCTCTGCGATCTCGAGAGCATCCTCTACCTCGATTCCAAGGTATCGAACTGTGTTTTCGAGCTTGCTATGTCCAAGGAGCAATTGAACAGCACGCAGGTTCTTAGTGCATCGGTAGATCAAGGTAGCTTTTATACGACGCATGGTGTGCGTACCGTAGGCAGCAACGTCCAAACCGATTTCTGCAATCCACGCATTGACAATTCGTGGGTATTGACGAGTTGAAAGGTGGTCCGAGTTGTGGATCCGGCTTGAACAGATAGGCGTTGAATTGAAGCTGAGCCTTCTTGATCCAAGGGGAAATGGCATTTCGCGTCGGCGCGGTGATTTCGAACTGGACCGGGCGCTGCGTCTTCAGTTGCAGGACGATGGTTCGGGAGGAAATGTGATCCGCAGAACCAACATCACGGACCCGTAGCTTGACCAGGTCAAACGCCCTCAGCTTGCTGTCGATCGCCAGATCGAACAGGGCAAGATCCCGAAACTTCCTGGCCAGCTGAAGGCGGATCCGAATTGCCCAGATGTCGCAGAGCCTGAGCGGAGCTTTTTGCCCGGTAAGTTTGCCCTTGTTCCAGGGTTCGCGGCGTTGGGTGGATATATCGATCGTATTCATGGTGGACTCCTACCGAGGTGGTGGAGCCTGCCAGCGCGCGCCGATATCTCAAATTGTGGGTCTTACCCCCGTTTCCGCGATCACGACGAACTTGGCAATCCCCACGTATCGCTCTTCTGAAATAGACTCAGGGAACTTTAACGTCCGGTCGTGGCAACCCCGGATACATCGTTCAAAGGGGGCGGGTATGCAGGGTCGTCAAGGGTGGGTCTGGGGGCTTACGCTCGTTGTGGTTGTGGCTTTGGGGTACGTGGGTTGGAGTTATTTTGTATCTACCCAGCGCTTCGGGTTTCCCATCTTCCGTCTTGCCAACGCGCATATCGCCGTGGTGATGGCGAATGAAAGCGTGCCGCTTCCCACGCAGTTGAAGCCTGGTGACCGCCTAGATCTTTCGGCGCTCCCTCCGGCGACCCGCATTGCGATGGCCAAGGCGGCCAACCTCAACAGTCTCCCCAGCGACTCGGCCTATGACCTCGTCCTGCAGCATGCCGGCCGCGAAGGCACTGCGGTGGTCATTGCGCTTCACAGTGTCCCCTTATTCCAAAAATCCCCTATCCAGCGATTGTTGGGCTGGGGCCTTCTTGTCTTTCTCAGCTACAACCTTTGCCTGTCGGTCATCGCTATGCTCGCTCTTTGGAAAGGGCGGGGCCGTGACGCCATGGGGCTGGCGCTGTGGGCAACAGCCTTTTTGCTCGGAATTGCACTTCAGTGGATCCCCTCCGATGGTACGTTCGGCCTGGAGGTGCTGCTCACCTCCAACGTCATGTTCCTAGTGGCGAGGCTAAGTTTTTACGTCATGGCCGAGGCGATGGCGGCTCCCTTGCTTACTCTCCCCGCCACCCGAGTCTGGCGCACGATTTTCGCAGTTATGCTGGGACTAGGCGCGATACAGTCGCTGGCCGGGTTACTTGCATTCGTCGCTACTGGCTGGGCCGAGCTTCTCCGCCCAGCCTACGGCGTGATCTTGACCATCAGCTATGCGGTTCCAGTCGCCATGCTATTTGGCGTACTGCCGCGCGCCAACGAGGCTCAGCGGCTGCGCCTGAGATGGGTAACGTATTGCGGGGCGATCTACGTGGCCGCCATTTTTCTGATCAATACGCCGATCTTCGGTCCGACGGTTTCGCAACTGGTTGCCCGCGCGATGTTTTCGCTGTCGCTCGTGGGTCTGCTGTATGCCGTCGTGCGCACGCGGCTGCTCGATTTCCGCGTGGTACTCAATCGCACCTTGGTCTATGCGGCGACCACCAGCTTGGTGCTGGGCCTGTTTGCCTTGTTCGAGAGCCTGATCGAACGCATCGCGGTGGGCGAACGTACCAGTCTTTTCCTTGAGCTGATTGTGCCGCTCGCCTTGGGAGCCTCGCTGACGACCGTGCATCGCCGCCTTGACGGCCTAATCGAGCGCCTGATTTTTCGACATCAGTATCGCCAGGAGATTGCGCTGCGGCGCTTCGCTCGCGAAGCAGCTTTCGTCAGTGCTCCCGATAGTCTGCTGGAACTTACCGTCACTGAGCTGCAGCGGCACACCGGCGCGCCTTGGGTGGCCATATACGAAAGCCGTCCGCAAGGTTTTGTGCTTGTAGGGCAGCGGGGCAACCACCTGTTGCCAGCATGTGTGGATACCGATGATCCAACAGTCGTCGCCTTGCGAGCGCATGAGCCTGACGTGGATCTGCACGATCGTGCAGGAGCCCTGCAACAAGAGGGGTACGCTTTCCCGCTGAAGGTGCGTGGCCAGTTGATGGCGCTGTTGGTTATCGGGCCGCGACCTGAGGAGCACTACAGCAACGAAGAGCGCGAGCTGTTCGCGCACGTAACACATGAGGTGAGCACCACGCTGTTTGCGATCCGTGCGCAGATCAGTGAGCAGCGTCTGGTCATCAGCGAGCAGCATCTGGCCGAGGCTCAGCAGCGTGAGGCTGCACTGATGGAAGTCCTGCGCTTTGACAAACAACCGCTGCCTAATTGATGGCGGGCGCGCCAGCAGCAAACCGGGACGGATGAAGTAAATAAGCTACAGCACCTATCGAGCCGGTGGCGTGCCAACCGCAGTGGCACGGTGGTGGTGTTGTGCTGTTGTCAGGAGTTCTCAGGGGAAAAGCCAGTCGCAAGTACGTCTATAGTTGTCCTGGGCTGTTGCGCTGCTCAACGGTGTTCGGATGGCCGCTTTGCTGCATGCATTTGGAAAAGGCGGCCGGCCGTTGTTGGCCGGTAATTGTCCGTTGGTCACCGTTCTTCCATTCGTCGTCGGGCAAGTATTGCTCGACGGTCGCTGTCCGACCCATTGCTGCCAGTCGTGAGTGTCCGCTCTGGAGAAGTTGGTTGCCATCTTTTGACATGAAAGGACCTGACCCTAAGTTCCAGACCAAGCCCTTTGATGGCCGATTTCAGATTTGATAGGCCGCCTTGCGCCGCTCAAACCTCCGAACCCAACAAACAGAAATAGCTGCTTAGAACGGGTCGGTGTGACCTTCCTACCGCTCTTGATTCAACTTGCTGTTCGAAGGCGTCCTAGTCGATCAAAGCTCCCGAACTAACCCTGCGCTCGATAGGACTGCTCGCTCGTAGCCTGCGGGGATTCTTGTAGCAAAAGCACAATTTTCGATAGGCGCAAGGGGCCATGCACTTGTCAGATAAACGCATCGCTGTTTGCGAGCCTAACGAAGTTGACCTAATCAGCTGTATGAGCTGTGTTTTGCCACAGCCTCACTTATCCATTCACTCGATATATCCGGAATCTCTGATAACTCTGTGCACCCAGTCAGCGAAAAATAGCTATGCATGACAGCGCGAGCCACATGATCGACAGCAACAGCGCCCTTGCAGATGCTGTTTCGATGAGGACCAGTAGGGTTGAGAGCACGTCACCAACCAAGGTCACAGTGAGGCTAGCGCAGTGTGCCGAAGAAGTTCGGGCTGCCCAGTCGCTACGCTACCAGGTCTTTTTCGGTGAGCTCGACGCTACGACGGACGCAATGGGTCGGGCCGAGCAACTCGATATCGAGCCCATGGACGCTTTTACAGATCACCTGATCGTCATTGACGAGCGACGGTCCCACATCAACCTTGGCGTGGTGGGTACGTATCGGTTGCTCCGCGGCGATGCGCGACCGGCCAAGAGTCCGTTTTACAGCAGCGGCGAATTCAACATCGATAGATTGCTCGCTTCCCGCGTGCCACTGCTCGAATTGGGTCGTTCATGCGTGCTGCGCGAATATCGCCAACGCCCTGTGCTGCAGTTGCTGTGGAAGGCGCTTGCGCTTTATGTCGCAGAACACCGGGTAGAGGTTATGTTCGGCTGCGCCAGCTTTCCTGGCACCGACCCTTCAGCCATCGAAGATCAGCTGGCCTATCTGCATCGCTTTCATCTCGTCGTTTCTTCGCTGCGCCCCTACGCCATTGGGCCGGGTGCCGTACGGTCGAACCGGCTATCAGCGGATATCATTGAGCCCCGACGCGTGCTGCGACGGATGCCGCCGCTCGTTCGTGGCTACCTGCAGCTCGGTGCTAGAGTGGGCCTGGACGCCTACGTCGATACCAAATTCAACTCGATCGACGTCTGCATCGTGCTGCAGACGGCCGACCTCACGACCAAATATGCGCGGCACTATCAGCGCGAATGCGATGTCGATTTGCTGTCGCCACTGAACCGCCCGAATGCTTAGGAACACGCCGTTCACCGGCGCGTCTCGGATGCGCGCCGTGCTGAAATTGGCGTTACTTGTGCTGCTCATCTTCGCTATTTTTCCGTGTCAGTGCATTCTCCTCCCGTTCGGAGCCGTCGCGCTGCGATCGGCCAGATTCTGGCATCGGATGATCTGTCGTGTGCTGTGCATTCGCGTCGAGTGCGTGGGACGGCCGCTGACGGGCGGGCAAGTGGCCTACGCCGGCAACCATCTTTCGTATCTCGATATTCCCGTCGTCGGCGGCATAGTGCTTGGCCGCTTTGTGGCCAAGGCGGATATGCAGCATTGGCCGCTGTTTGGCTGGCTCGCGCGACTGCAACGTACCGTGTTTGTCAGCCGCCGGGCCCGCGATGCGGTCACGGCGATCCGGGCGATGGACGCCGCCCTGCATGGCGGCGACAACCTCTTGCTTTTCCCTGAGGGGAGCAGCTCGGCCGGCGACGGCATGCTCGCTTTCAAGTCCAGCGCATTCTCGGCAGCGGCAGCGCATCTCCAGCGCGGGCTGTCGATCCAGCCGTTTTCCATCGATCTGGTTTCCGTGGATGGTCATCCGCCATGCACGGTCGAGGACCGTGACCTGTATGCCTACTACGGTGATATGCAGCTGGCCGCGCATCTTTGGCACTTCATGCGGACTCGCGGCGCCCAGGTTCGGCTGGTCTTCCATCCGGCGCTGGCCGCGGCCGATGGTAGCGATCGCAAGAGCCTCGCGGCGGCAGCGGCCCGAACCGTGGCATCGGGTCTCTGCGCCGAGGCGTCGCCATTAAAGAAGCCTGCAGCGCAGGCGCCGGGCGCCAGCGCGAATTGGCGGCTCGTGCCGTGACGGTCAGGCGCCTGCTGGTCGGCCTCATCGCCGCGTGCATCCTGGCAGCGGCCGCCGGCGTGCTGTGGCACTTCGCCCGGGATATGACATTTGCCGCGATGGTCGGCGCGCTGCGGCACACGCCCGCTGCCAGCCTGTATGCATCGGCACTGGCCACCAGCGTCAGCTTCGCCGGGCTGGCCTTCTACGACCGTTTCGCTACCCGGCTCATCGTCCCTGGGGCGGTGGCACAAGGTCGGGCCTGGTTCGTTGGCGCGGCAAGTCACGCGGTGTCGAACACGCTGGGGTTCCCGGTGTTTACGGGCTGCGCCTTGCGCTACCGGCTATACCGTCAGGTGGGGTTGTCTCGCGCCGACATTGCACGCGTCGTGGTGCTGGTCGGCTTTTGCGTGGTGCTTGGTTCGGTGACGGTGCTGCTGCTGGCGCTGACATGCGCAACGATCACGCCGGCCTATGTGCGCCTGGCCTGCGGGACCGGCATGATCGTGCTGGTGACGCTGCTGTGCCGGGTACCGCTGACCGCCCGCTATCTGGGGCGTTATGGTCTCGCTCTCCCGGCCATGCGCCGCGGCACGCTTTTGATGCTGCTGTGGGTAGGAGCCGTGGAGGGGTGCGCTGCCATCGAAGCGCTCTACATCCTGTTGCCCGAGGCGATCAGGCCTGGCTTCGCAACGTTCGCGTCGGTCGTGATGGGAGCCATGCTGCTCGGCGTGCTGAGCCATTCACCCGGCGGGATCGGCGTATTCGAAGCGGCCATTCTCGCCACCTTTCCCGACGATCGCCGCGCGGCCGTGCTGGCCGCATTGCTGCTCTTCAGGCTGATTTACAACATCGCTCCGTTCGTCATCGCCGTCATATCGCTGACTGCACAGCAGACGCGCACGGTGGGCGCGATGTCAGTTCGACGGCGGATATAGCGCCATCAGTCGCTGCTGCTCCAGGTAGAGTCGGGCCAGGCGCATTTTGCCGATGGGCCGGTGTCCCTTGCGCCGGTTCGCGTCGGCTATGCGGAAAAGCAGACGCTGCTTGGCAAAGACCATGCGGTAGACCTGCCGGATGGAATACTTCGGATCCCACGCATGCACCGCCTCCGAGCCTGCGCCGTTGACCTCCATGATGGTGAACTCCCCGCGCTGAAGCGCCTCCAGCGTGGTGAAGCGCACGTCGAACCGGCCGATGTGGAAATCGCGCATGTCGCGGGCGATCGCATCAACCCGCGCGCGCAGTGCGGGCGTCACCAGCGCCGTCGCGTCCTCGTAAAGACCGCCGACGCGGGTCGAGGCGATCGTGGACAGGCGCACCTTTTCGCCGGCACGCGGAACGTAAGCCGGTTCGTAATCACCACGATGGAGGTGGCTGCCCATCGAACGCCGCAGCCTCGCATCGCCCGCCACCAGTTCGGCGAGCGTGTCGCGACCGTTGCCGACAGCCTGCGGGTAGTGGCGCAGAAGCACCCCAATGAGCTCGCCGGCCGCGCTGTCCGGTTCGCGCGCATAAAACAGGCCGGCTTCGCCGTCTTCCGGCAGGTAACGCTGCAACAGCAGGGTCTGCTCGCGCGGATACCTGCTCAAATAGCGTTCGAGTTCGGGTCGCTCCGAAATCTTGTTCACGCCGAATCCGCACCAGCCGAGGTCGGGTTTTACCATCACCGGAAACTGCAGGCCGGTCCTGGCCATGGCATCGGTAAGGTCGGTAAGCACCGTCTGTGCACCGATGAGGACGCCCACATGCTCGGCACAGGCGCCCAGCGCCAGCGCACCCATGATCCGGAAATACTCCAGCTTGCCTTCACCAACCAGACCGCCCGCGGTGATGCGCGGGTTGGCGGCGGAGGGCAGGGTGAGGCTGCCGTAGCGAAAACCTAGCCAGGCCCACTGGACCACCATGGGCACCAGGTTGAGCCATTTCGGCAGCTGCTCGAAGCGGCCTGCCGCAGGAGACCCGTGCGCCGACTCCGCAAGAGTAGGGGCGGCGGCGTGCTGCGGGATCTCAGGATGCATCCAGGATCTCGTAGTCGATCGGCTTGTAGGAAAAATTATTCGATTGACCGGCCGAGCAGGCCGTCAACCCGATGATGAGGTCGCGCTTCGCTTCGAACACGATGCTGTCGCCCGGTTTGCTCAGCGGTGGTTTTACGCTCACGGCTCCCGTCTCGCCGTCAATCCGGACATTCATGAATATGTTGAACGCGATAGGGATGTTATCCGCGTCAATGCCGTAGGGCGCTAGCGCGGCGGCGAGGTTGCCGAAACAGCCGCGGTGCGGCTGCTCGTCGCCATAGATGATGCGAAACATTTCCGCGGAACAAGGCGTCAGCAGAAAGTCATGGCGGCCGACGCTGTCGGCGACAATCTCGAGCAGCACGTTGCTTCGATTGGAATACAGCAGGTCCCCGGTGCTCAGGTAAATGCTCGCGGCGTAGTCAATACTGCGGCCGGACGACAGCACTTCGCTGACATCTTCGCGGCAGTAGGCGAGCAGATCCGCCACCTGCTCGCCATCCGGGTCGCTGACCCTTAGCCGCTGGTGCCGCTTCAATTCGAAAGCCACGCCGCTGCGCGGCGGAATTCTAGACGTCATGATCAAAGTCGCCGTGGGAAGGGGGGAGTGCATTCTGCTATGCCAAACGCAGGAGCGCGGGCGCATGGCTTTCTGCCACGACACGGATGCTCGCAACGTGGGCGCGCAATGCCGCAACACCATCAAAACACCTAACTTCTAACTCCGAACCATAGGTTGGAGTGCGTGAAGGAACCGAATGGCATTCTGGTCGAATCGAGGACAGCGCCAGCGACCTCAACGTCATCAATAGGGAAAGCAGCTTTTCGCATGCAAATCGACCGATCAGATGAAGGAGATGCACATCTCCCACTCACGCTATTTTTCTGCCAGCTCTCACATAGTCCTCGTTTCATTCGCTTTTTGCAGATTGATGCCATGGTTACTGCCGCCGACTTCCCCGTCACGACTTCGTCGGAAAACGCTTTCATTCGACATATCGAACAGGTGGGTTTTCCGTGTTTGGCGGCAAAAACCGCTGTTGCACGCGGCCAAATCCATTTCTTCGAAGCCGGACCGATTGACAGTGCAGCGTGCGACGAGGGGCTTTTGGAGGCGCTGTCCAGCTATGCAAGCTCGAACGCGGAACAGAGCGCGGCGTTTCAGAGTTTTGTAGCGTTGTTTCCGGGCAGCGCCCACAAGACCCCTAAGCAGTTTGAGAAGTCGCTTTGGCAGCGGCTGCAGCGTCTGCACGAGCGAGACGCGCGGCATTTCGACTGGGATCCCAGCGTGAGCCGAGATCCGGCGTCCGACCACTTCAGCATGAGTCTGGCCGGCCACGCTTTCTACGTGGTGGGCACGCATCCGGGCTCCGGGCGGCGCGCGCGCCGGACGCCGGTGACGGCGATGGTGTTCAATCTGCACAGTCAGTTCGAGCAGCTGCGCAAGGAAGGGCGCTACAACCGTTTTCGCGATGAGATCATCGATCGCGATATTGCTTTTCAGGGTCACGCCAACCCGATGCTTGCGCCCCACGGCGAATCCAGCGAGGCTCGCCAATACAGCGGGCGAATTGTCGACGATGCATGGCGCTGTCCATTCAAGCCACTTCCATAGCCGCGGCCTAATTTCGGTGAAAGCTACTCGCTTATGCTGAATCGCTGGCATTGGTGGCGCGTCACAAGCGTCCAAGACGATTCTAAGCACGCGGCCTACACATTAAGGCGACCAGCCTCAGACGAGTTAGTCACTGGTGCCGTTGCATGCCTCCGCACTACCGCAATCACTCCCTTCTTGGAATGTCGCCTATCGTGGTGATCGCCGCTTCAATGGGTGGTCTCCAGGCCTTGTCACTACTTTTCCGCACTTTTTCTGCCGACTTTCCAGCGGCTGTGTTGGTCGTCCTCCACACCTCGCCCACCGGTCCCGGTCTCGCCGCAGGCCTGCTCGACAGCAAGGTTGCGATGCCAGTTTCTTATGCTCATTCGGGCGAAACGCCGCAAGGTGGGCATATCTATTTGGCGCCACCTAATCATCACTTGATCCTTGCTTCCGATGGTCGGATGAGTCTGAATAAAGAGCCCAAAGTGCATCACCCGCGCCCAGCAGCGAATCCTCTTTTCGAGAGCGCTGTAGCGGTTTACGGGTCGCAGGTCATTGGAGTGGTGTTGACCGGCGGTGATTCTGACGGCGCGGACGGTCTGCGATTAATTACGAGTGCTGGCGGCGTTGGGGTGGTGCAGTGCCCTTCAGAAGCATACGATCCGAGCATGCCTGAGGCGGCCATGAGAGAGGACCATCCGCAATACATTCTTCCTGTAGAAGAGATAGGTCCGCTGCTATTGAAACTGATTTCTACCGATCGCTAGAGCTTCAAGAAGGCCAGTTGTGAGCTTTTCGTGGCCTGCATGTTTTCCGGCCGAAAGTGGCCGATTCCGGACCTAGTGCCTAGCGATTTGCTTCCGTTATCGAAGGCCGTTGCGGTAGCGATCTACACCCGGACCAAGCAACTCGACAGGGTCCACCAAATTCAGCAGGAGCCCTCCTTGACCGTCCACGTGCGAATTTGGGTCCTAACTACTGTCGGTAGCGATTCGACACAGGTCGAGCGCATAAAAACATGGGTACCTTCTCCCAGCCTCGCACCGCTCGAGTCTGGATGTCATGCTCGATCTGCATCCGCTCGAAAAGCCCTAATTCGCGAACCGGCAGTGGTTCAACGGTGATGCCAACGCGACCGCGAGACCATGACAATGCCCCGTCACTCTACCGACCGTCACTGTGCCGTAATAGCTCCAGACGCTATCTGATCTAGGCGCTGCAGCGTGCATTCGCCAATCGCCAAATAGGTCATAAGAAAAGTCTTCAGCAGGTTCGAATTTTTCGGGTGTCATATACATATGCGGCCGATTCATTGGAGCCACTGTGTTGCGCATCATCGACAGATTCGTTCCATGATGATTTCGCGATGGCACGAGACCTTAGAAAAAACCCCAAGCTCGATACCAACCGATCTCAACGACCTAGTTATGAAGCTCACCCTCAGCGCGCCGCTTCGGTCAACGGATGTCTCTAGCCACGGCTTGTAACTGCTTAAACGCGCGAAACCTTGCTTCGTGTATCGCCGCGGCTTCACCTTTTTTCGGCTCAAAGGTTCCGCTAATCGACGACATCTCGCCCATCGCCGAACGGACATCGTCGAAAAGGCCGCTTGCGACAGCTCCCAATATCGCGGCACCAAGTAATACGGGCTCTTTTGCCGCCGTGGCAACCAAGATCTTTCTCGTCGTATCCGCCAGCAGCTGCCGAACGAGATCGAGCTGGCCGGCGCCGCCGCTGATGACTATTCGCTCGGTGGGCGCACCAGCCATTGCCTGTGCTTCGATGATCTGGCGAAGGCCGTAACCGATACTGCAAATGCCGGCGATGTATAGCGCGACCAGACTGTCCAGGTCATTTTCCATGCCGAGGCCTGCGATCACAGCTCTGGCGTGGGGATCGGCCAGCGGCGCACGGTTGCCCAAGAATTCCGGCACAATGTGGAGGCCTTTGGCCAGCAGCACTGCCTCCGACAGGCTATGGGCTGCCTCAGCTGCAAGGCCGGCAAGCATCACTGGCAACGGTTTCCCCAACTGCTCCGCTCTGAGTAGAGCGCCTGGCGTTGCGGGGTGCATCGCGAGCAGGCGATCAATGGCCGCTCCGGCCACCGACTGCCCGCCTTCGTTCAGCCACGTATCCGGCACCATGGCCGAGAAGTAGGGGCCCCACACGCCGGGTACGAAGACTGGCCGGTGGGTCGTGGTCATTGTGCAGGAGGACGTTCCGAAAACGTAAGCGAGGCAACTTTCCGGCTCACTCTCGGCGCCGACGGTGCCGATGCCGCCGGCGTGGGCGTCGATGATCCCGGCGCCGACGGGCGTTCCAACGAGTAGGCCTAGATCTGCCGCAGCCTTTGACGTCAGCCCCTGGCCCAGCGCTGTTCCCGGATCGACGACAGTCTGGCCGATGCGGGCGAAGGCCTCGTCAGCCAGTACGCCAAGACCGATCGTGCGGAAATAACTTTCATCCCAGCGCCGCTCGTGCGCAAGGTAGGTCCACTTGCACGTGACCGTACAGGTGGAGCGGGAAAGATCCCCTGTCGCGCGCCATGTGAGGAAATCGGTCAAATCAAAAAACTGCCAAGCCGACGCGAAAACGTCAGGCTTGTTTTCGAGAAGCCAAAGGAGCTTGGGGGTTTCCATCTCCGGCGATATCTTGCCGCCGACAAATGCGAGCACTTCATGGCCGCTCGCATTGATGCGCTCTGCCTGCGCCACGGCACGATGGTCCATCCAGACAATGATGTCGCGCTCGGATTGCTCGGATGGCCCGACGGCCAAGGACTGACCACCAGCTCCCAAAACGACGAGCGAGCAGGTGGCATCAAAACCGATGCCAGCGACCTTTTCTGGCGACACCGCCGCAAGCGACAAGGCCTTTCGTACCGAATCACAGACAGCGTTCCATATCTCGCCACTGGACTGCTCTACGATCGAACCGCTTTCCCGGAACAGAGTTATGTCATGGCTGGCCGACGCCAACATGTGCCCGGCGAGATCGAAGATGCCGGCCCGGGCGCTGCCCGTGCCGACGTCGACGCCGATAACATAGCGGTCGCAGTCTGTCGCGACGGAACTCGGATTTTCAGAGGTCATAGTTCACTGTCTTTAGTGCTGCCGTTCAACATGCTGAGGGGCCGCGCCGACGGGTCGTTAACCCAAGTGGGGTACAGCGGCCGTTCCGCGTGTCAGAGATCAACATTGTTTGGAAGAATCACCAGGTCGCGAATGGTCACGTTGCGCGGTCGCGTCAGCATGAAGAGCACCGCATCGGCGACTTCCTTCGGCTGCATCAAGCTGCCCGAGGCGAGCGCCTCGTCCATTTTCGCCTTCGGCCAGTCGTCGAGCAGCGCCGTAACGACCGGGCCCGGCGCCACAGCACCTACCCGTACGCCATGTTTCGACAGCTGGCGGCGGATCGTGTGCACAAACGCCTGGACCGCGAATTTGGACGCGGTATATATCGGCTCCCACACGACTGGAACGATACCCGCTATAGAGCTGGTAAAAATGATGTCGCCTGATTTCTGTGCGACCAGATGCGGAAGTACCGCGTGCACGGAGCGAAACGCTGCGTTGACGTTGAGGTTGAGCATCCGATCCCACTCGTCTGGATTCCCTTCCAGCACATCGCCGCCCACGTACGCACCGGCATTGGCATGAAAGATGTCCAAAGCGCCGGCGAGCTCAATGATTTTCGGCAGCAGTGCTGAGACTTCCTCGGGGTGCAGCAGGTCCACGACCAATGGAAACGCGTTCGGTCCCAGTTCCCCGCACAAGTGCGTGAGCCTGTCTTTCGCGCGATCAATCAACACAACCTTCGCGCCTTCGGCGAGCAGTGTGCGAGCGCACTCCAGGCCGATACCGGATGCTGCACCGGTGATGGCAGCCACCTTACCCTTCAACATGTCAGTCATCTAATGCTCCTAATTTGCTCCAATTTATGCACGGCCGTGCGAGACGCGAGACTGCCTGGCGAGGGAGTCCACGATGACCGCGATGGCGAGCACCGCGCCGGTGATCATGAAGCGCAGTGACGAGGACAGGTTCAGCAGCGTCAGACCGCTGGCAATCGACTGGATCACGATGATGCCGAGCACGGCGGAATACGCGCTGCCGCGTCCGCCGAAAAGGCTGGTCCCACCGATGACCGCCGCTGCAATAGCGTTGAGGTTCACGTCGCCGGTGCCGGCCTGCTGGCTGGCTGACGCGAGCCGTGCAGCTGTTAGTACGCCACCAAGCGCGGCGAAACTCGCGCAAAGTACGAAGGCGCTGGTGTAGATGGCGCTGACATTTATACCCGCTCTTCGCGCAGCCTCATGGTTGCCGCCGACGGCATTCATCGAGCGGCCCCAACGCGTTCGCTTCAACGCGTAATCCATACCCACGGCCAGGCCGAGAAAGACGCCGAACATCAGCGGGACACCGCGGCCGTGGTTGAGATAGGCAACGACTGCTTCCAGCAGCAAGGTGAGCGCAACGCTGCGCAGAAGCAGGCTGCCCAGCGAAGAAGCCGAGAGATGGGACGCCCGTCGGCGTTCACGTGTGCGCCACCCTAGGAGCATCAACACGACGCCCGGTGCCAGCGCCAGCAGATACGAAACCGGTGCAGGAATGATGATCAGCTGCCCGAGGTTTACCAGCGCCGAGTCGTAGGGCAGATTGATCGACCCGTTGTCGCCCAGGACGTACAGTTGCATCCCCAGGATCGCGAGCAGCCCCGCCAGCGTTGCGACAAAACTCGGCATGCCGAGACGGTTGAGCAATAGCGCATACACCGCGCCGAATACGGCACCGACGGCAATGGCAGCGGCAATGGCCAGCAGAACCGGCCAGCCATGATTGACCCAGAGCACGCCGACCAGCGCCGACGCGAAGCCACTCATGGAACCCACCGACAGGTCGATCTGCCCCACCATCAGTACGCAGACGATGCCCAGCGAGATCACCCCGACCGTCGAGCAGTCGAACAACAGATTCACCAGGTTGTTGGCGGACAGGAAGACCGGATTCAGGGTGGTGAATACGGTCCAGATAATCACCAGGCCCGCAATGACTGGCAGGGAACCGAGGTCGCCCGAACGCAGCCGTTCAAAAAAGGCGGCGACGGCGCCACTAAACCCGATGGCGTGCTTGACGCGGACATCGCTCCGGTCGAGCAGAGCTGGCGCCTGCGCAGCACCTTGTGCTTCGTTGTTCATGATGGCTCCCCAATGCCGGTGCTCTGTTCGGCCCGGCGGCGTCCGGCGCGGCGCGACACGGCGTTCTCGTCGGCGCCGGTGATTGCAGCGACCAATTCCTGATTCGATGAGTCCGGATAAAACACGCCGTTGTTGCGACCCAGCCGTAGTACCACGATCCTGTCAGCCACGGCACGGACATCCTCCATATTGTGGCTAATCATGATCACCGCGTGGCCGCGGTCGCGCACCCGCTCGATCAGGTTCAGCACTTCGGCCGTCTGGGCCACGCCAAGCGCCGCGGTGGGCTCATCGAGCATGATCAGTTTTGGATCGAGCAATAGCGAACGTGCGATCGCCACCGTCTGGCGCTGTCCACCCGACAACGAGGCCACCACATCGCGAACGCTCGGAATGCGTGCCGAGAGCTCGTTCAAAAGCGTCCATGCTTTCACTTCCATTGCGACTTCGTCGAGGCGCAGAGGATTGAGCTCGCGTCCGAGATAGATGTTCGCCACGACATCAAGGTTTTCGCATAGTGCGAGATCCTGGAAGACCGTCGCGATGCCGAGGTCGAGCGCCGCGCCCGGGTTCGGCAGTGTGACCGCCTTGCCGTCAAACGTGATCGTTCCGGTCGTCGGCTGATGGACGCCGGCAAGAACCTTGACCAGCGTCGATTTACCGGCCCCGTTATCGCCCACCAGCGCGACCACTTCGCCAGCGTGCACGTCGAGCTCTATGTCCGTCAGGGCTGAAACAGCCCCAAAATTTTTCGAGACGCCACGCAGGCTGAGCACCAGCTTTCCGGGTGGCGATCGGGTAGTGGAAGCGCTAGTCATTGAACGAATACCTGCTGACGGATGGAAGAGCCCAGCGTCAGCTGGGTTACATGCCATTTGCGTCGGATCAAGGGGTGATTCCCAACTTCTTGCATCCGTCGATATAACGGCCCGTGCACAGATCCTTGGCGCTCGCGATTTTTTTGTCGACGATCTCGCTCTTCAGATTCTTCGCCGTCACCACCGCCGGCGTGAATAGCTGGGACGGTGTGTTGAAGAGCGTTGTCTGCGCCTTTGGCGCCTGGCCCGACAGAAAACCGACGGCCACTTTCGCCGCTGCTGCGGCGACGATCTCGCTCGGCTTTGAAATGGTGTTGTACTGATCACCGGCGATGATCAATTGCAGACCGGCGAGCGTCGCGTCGTTGCCTGTTACAGGGGGAACTGGATTCACGCCGGCAGCCTTGAATGCGGCGACAGCCGCGCCGCCCGTGCCATCGTTAGCGGCGACGACACCTACGATCTGCGCTGGGAACCGCGTGATTTGCCCGCTGACCCACTGCTGGGCCTTCGGCGGCGCCCACTCCGGCGTGTCGTATTCGGCAAGCGTCTTGTAGCCGCTGCTTGCCAAACCGGCATGAATACCCTTTTTGATGAGCCCCGCCGCCGCGTCGGTGGGCGAGCCGTTGACTTCCAGAACACCACCCTTGGACGGGGATACGCCGGTGTCTTTCAGGTGTTGGACGAGCGACCGTGCAATAGCCTTGCCGATGCTTTCGTTGTCGAAAGATACGTAGTAGTCAGCGGGTGTCGATGGCACTGGTCGGTCATAAGCAATGACCTTGATGCCTTGACTGCGCGCGAGGTGAACCAGGGACGCGGCGGCTGTGGAGTCCACCGGGTCAAGGACGATCACTTTCGCACCCTGCGAGATGACCGAGTTGAACTGTTGCTGCTGAGTAGCGACGTCCGCGTTCGCATTTTGGTAGAGCACCTTGCAGTCCGGACAAATTTTGGCCATCTCGGCCTTGAAGCCGGGAAAGTCATGCTGTTCGTAGCGCGTCGACGCTTGGTCGGGCATGAGGAAAGCGACCGTACCCGTGGGCGCGGCCGCCGATGCCGCCGCGCTCACAAGCGTCAACACGATGGCGCCAATCAGTTGGTTCGAAAGTCTATTCATCGATTCTCTCCGTTGTTTACAAGAATTCCGGCATAGAGATGCCGGTGTTGAGCCGCGGGTCAAACGTCTTTTTAGCGCCAGGAATTAAACGGTGCTTTATAAAGTACGTGCGAGCGTCAGCTGCTAAGCCGATTTTTAGCGCGCGCACTTTTCAATTTTTTCCAGATGACAAGACAGTAAGGCCCGGCTTTTTAGGTTTATTCCAGTGGAAAAGCGATCACGAAAAAAGATGCTAACCAAGTTGGAGTCGATACCGAGCTAACTCTTTAATGCTTTGGTTGCTTTGTAATCGCGAGCCTATAGTGTTCAGAATCGTCTGAATTACTGGTGCTCGCGGTACTCAGTTTCTGTTGAGCGCGCCATCGAGAGGGAGGCATAAACTTCTGAACAAAAAATTGTCGGTGAAAGTTTGAAAGATTATTAAATCCAACGCGGTAGCAGATATCAGTGATGCTAAGTTCCTCGGTGATCAATAACTGGCATGCGAGATTGATGCGTAACTGGTTCACGTATTGCACAAAGGTCACACCCACGTGCCGACGAAAGTATCTTGAGAAGGCGCTAGCACTCTGCCCCGCCATTTCTGCTAAGTCCGTTTCGCGCAACTCTCGCGACAAATTGTTTTTGATATGGGAAAGTAGGTAAGGGATACGCGAGTCCTGATATTGCTCTGTTTTTACGCGATAATTTGCAGATGCCAGCTTCACCGGCTCAGCGTTTTGCTCGAGTAAGTCAAGCAACGAGAAGAACAACGCGACGCGGCGCAGGCCCTGTGCGCTGAGCATTTCCCTCATGATGGGCTCAGCAGCCGTGCCCGTCTTTGCTGGGAAGAGTAAACCTCGATTAGAAGCCTTAAGTAAAAGCTGCACTTTTCTAAACTCAGGGAATACACCGATGGCGCGATCCGCGAAATCGGCCGTGAATTGCAAGACGATGCAGCGTTCATCTATACGGTCGTCTTGTCGCACATTGCTAACCCAGTTATGCGGCAAATTTATGCCCGTCATCACGAGATTGCCGGGTTCGAAGTTTCCTATGTAATCACCTACGAAATAGCTGCCTGTCGTCGAAGTGATAAGTTGAATTTCGTATTCCGGGTGGTGGTGCCATCGTACCGTCCGATAGGGATAGCCATGCGACCAAATCTTGAATGACAAATTGCAGGGAACGGCGACTAATTCCAGATACGGGTCCCCGTTATTGGAAGCATGTGCAGAACCACTCGGCGCAAGACACAGAGCACACGATCCGCATTTACAAGTTCCTGCAGCGAGAGCGGTCGACACTGTTCCCTCCCTAAGTATTCTTTTTTCAATTCACGCTAAGCACGGCGAATTGCGAGTCAACGGCGCAGACGATAGCCTCATCGTTTGCAGTTCACTACTACAAAAGATCGCCATTTCCGATACTTTTTTGCAACGCTGATAGGCAAACAGTCAAATATTGTGCAATGCAGCAGTGCCTTCTACTTGTTGCTGTTGCCAGGACTGCTGACTGGGGAGCAATCCTGTTTTCATGGATGGTGCTTGGGCCCATGCTGTTCTCGGGAGAGAGCGGCAACTCCAGACCTCGGTTACGCATTACGATTAACAGCCTCGGCTCTAAAGCGCACAGTGGCCGAAAACCACGCTAGTTAAGTCTTAGTGTTGCCTTGCAATAGCGCCGAAACAACTTCACACAACACAAAGTTCGGCCGCATGCCTAATTTCTCAGGCTTTCGAAGGCCTCATGCAGATCACAAACGTGGCTGAGCGTCTTAGGGTATTCGCTGGGCTTGGTGAGTTCGCGCTCGATCAAGCGGGCCGGCCGCGACAACGTGCTGTTCGACGCCTTGACCGTTGACGCCAGGCCGCACTTCACCACCTGCCGATTTCGTCAAGCCGCTTGGTCACCTTTAGTTTCGTCGAATCACCGGTCGCTACCGCCGCCGGCGCCCACCTGCCGGTGCGGATTTAGTGCAGGGCAAACTGTCGCGTCATGCCAGCTCTGAACGGCGGTTATCGGGCAACGTGATGGAGACTTCGACCGCCGGGTTGTGGCCGGTCAGCGACCTCTGATTGGAGGTGACTCGAGGGCCGGTTGGCGACTCTTTTTCGATCGTCGCCGAAGGACCCGCCTCGGCCGGTCGCGAACGGTTACTTTCGGATGGGTTATTTTTGGCCATCGTACGACCGTTGTTGGGGCAAGTTTATCGTGTCGTCGAGATGGGCCAGACTTCGGGTCGAGCTGTCGTTTATCACTAGCGCACTTTCCACTTCCACATCGTGGAAAACCACGGATGAAGTCCCCGCCTCCGAGCACTTGGAGCCTCGTCTATACGTATAGATAGTTGGAAACCTCGATGAGGTTTTGGTCCGGGTCGCGGAAGTAGACCGACATGATAGGGCCAGTCGCACCAGTTCTTTTTACAGGACCTTCGATGATGGCAACACCGGCCTCCGTCAAGTCAGAAATGCAGTCCTCGAGGGGGATATCGGTGATCAAGCAGATGTCGATTGAACCCGGCGTTGGTCTGTGCGCTTTGGGTTCGAACTCTTTGCCTAACTCGTGAAGGTTGAACTTTTGGGAGCCAAAAGAAAGAGCTTTTCGACCGTCGCCGAAGGTGACTACCCCCATTCCAAGCGCTCTAGCGTAGAACGCACATGTGGTCTCAATGCTCTTCACCGTAAGTACAATATGATCGATGCGTAACGTAACCATGGCTCTCCCTTCTAACAGCCTAATGTGGCCATGAGAATACACGCGAGTAACTTATGATCCGCCTTGCTAGCGGCAAAGCGGTAACCAAGCTAGCACGGAACTACCGCGATACTCGGTCGAGGAGACATTCCTTGGTCAGGAGAGATCAGAGCGAACGTCTTTTGAACCGCTGCTTTGCGGCAGGCTTATTAGGTAGCCGACCGTCTCCTATTGGCTGATTCTGTTGAAAAATACTTTCGCTGCGGCATGATGAAACTGATTGACCGATCATCCATCGACCGAGCGAGTTTTTCGCGATAATAGGACGCTAGCAGGTAGTACAGGACCCCTTTGTTTTACGTTTTTAGCCGCGAGGATCATATTCCCGCTAATCATCTGCTTCGCGGCGATTTCGCAGTCTTGCTTTCAGCCTTTTTTGGGGCCCTTATCGTTGCTCTACCGATCAAAAGACTTTCAGCTGTCACTCCCCGTTTTTTGATGACTTCGGCAAACCAAAGTGGTTGCTTGCCGCGACCGGACCAAGTCTTAGCTGGATCCGCAGGGTTACGATATTTCGGAGCGACAGAGCCCTTTTTACTCGATGCTTTCTTGCCCGCACGTGTAGGGTAGACCTCAGCCCAGGTTAGACCACGGCGCTGTAGTACAGCGTCGATTTCTTTCCTGACGTCTTGGATAAGATTCGAATGGGCGGACTTCAATTGAGACTGGGCTTCGTCAATAAAGGCTTGCAATTCCTGATGAGAAAGATTTTCGAGTTTAACTGCCATAGTTGTGCCTCACATGGATATAAGATTGGTCTATGCCAAGCGCATGATGTCGAAAAAGTATGATCGGTCGTTCCAGGAACTGACAGTCTAGAACGCATACGTAACCACACAAGAGTAGGACATGCAGACAAACCGGACATTGTTCGACTCATTTTGCGTTGCAGCAAATTTTATTGCGCCGCAATATCTAAAAGCCTAGGCGAAGCAACAAAGTTTCTCTTCCTTCAGCGCATCGCAACAAAAAAGAAGGCAAAAAAGTAGTAGTTTTCTGCCGACAATGTAGTGGCTTTGACCCACTCTGCTATTGCTACTATCTGCTCAGGCGCACCAACTTTCCAATGGTTTACGAAGTACGAGATAGGTGAGCGCACTTGATAAAGGAGGGCAGGTCAGATGAAACCCGATATTGAACTGGTTTCCATTGCGCAAAATGAGTCTTTCAAAGCTTTTGCGCACGGATACCCATATCGAACAGTTCGTTGGCATTATCACCCAGAGTACGAAATCCACCTCGTGACTGACACCAGGGGAAAATACTTTATCGGTGACTTCATCGGCCAGTTTTCACCGGGCAATCTCGTTCTTATCGGACCCAATGTTCCGCATAATTGGATTAGCGACGTACCCGATGGTGTAACCGTCCCGCAACGGGGAATCGTCGTCCAATTTACCGCTGACTACATGCAACGTTTGTTAGCGACGATGCCAGAGTTGAGAGCGCTTGAGCCCATGCTTCAGAAAGCGCGCTTTGGGGTAAAGTTTGCTGACGAAACAGCCAACGCTGTGTTGCCCGTTATGGTGAACATATGTGCGGCACAGGGGTTGCACCGCGCGAGTGGATTCCTTCAGCTTCTCGAGCTTCTCGCTGCAGACAAGTCAACAGTGTTGCTGTCGAGCGCTTCTTTCGAAAATGATCCCGACAATCCTGCGTACGCATCGGTCAATAGTGTTCTCGCTTACTTACAAAATAACTTTACGGCAAAGATCCGCGAATCCGATCTTGCAAGGCTATGTAATCAAAGTGCAAGTGGTTTCTCACGGTCATTTATGAAATCGACAGGGATGACGTTTGTTCAGTACTTGAACAAGTTGCGTGTTCATGCGGCCTGTGAGCTTTTGGCGAGCAGTAAGTTAAGCGTGACAGACATTTGCTTCAAAGCAGGCTTTAGCAGCGTGTCCAATTTTAACCGACGCTTCGATGCCATGAAGGGGATGTCGCCTATGGAGTTTCGTCGTAGTTTTGCCGCCGGCGAACGCCCGCCGCAGGGAGACACGGATGCGCCGACGAATTTCACGAGAAAGATTCGTTTCGCAGAAATCACGGGTTCCCAAATACCGAATTAGTTAGTCCATGACTGTTAATCGTCTAAGGCGAATGATCTATTTTCGAACCGGTTTTTCTATCGGTTAAACCCTACGTATTCGAAAAGTAGTTTGTTAGTGTCTCCATGAAGTCAAGCGACTCGTGGACATAGTAAATGAGTAATAAAGCACGAAGACTCAACGCAAGTCAGCGATGAGCGAGGACTCGTGCGTAAAAAAATGGGGGAGTGTCGACGAATTCTCACGTTGGGAAAACTAGTCGGCATCGAATAGCCATGAACGTTACATGCGAACGATGGCTAAATCTTAATCCGGCAATAAGCAAGCACACGCCTTTGAAGACGTGCCAATCGATCGCGTGCTGCACATGGACTCATCAACTTGCTATCGCCGACACTTGGAGAGAATCCTGAATTATGAAGATTGAAATGATCGCTATGACCGCGTTGGCGTTCTCTACAGCCGTGGCGGTAGCTCCGCTAAAAGCTCAAGAAATTGATTATGGCGCGACGACCTTGACGGGCGCTTGGGGCGGAGAACGCCAGCGTTTGCACGACGATGGCATTGACCTTAGCGCAGACTACGTTGGCGAGTTCGCCACCAACACCAGCGGCGGCGATAGAAATACGAGCGCATACGCGGATCAAATTCATATCGGAGCAACGTTCGACTTCGAGAAGCTTTGGGGCTGGAAGGGCGGTTCGTTTGTTATAAGCATCAACGACCGTAACGGTGATCAGCTCGATAAAAAAGCAAGCCTGGGAACCTTACTTGAGACACAAGAGATATATGGAGCCGGAGATGTGACACGGCTGACCCGCTTTTACTATGATCAAAAGTTGTGGAATGATCTGATTGATATAAAGTTTGGTCGAATGGACATCAGCGACGATTTCTTCCCTTTTTCGTGCAATTTTCAAAATTTAAATTTTTGCGGCTCTCTGCCAGGTTACAACACGCAAGGTTGGTTTAATTATCCAGTTGCCCAGACTGGTGGGGTGCTAAGGATCAATCCGAGCAAGTCCTGGTATGTAAAACTGGGGGCCTTCGACGTGAATAAAAATAACCTTAACAATTCAGAAGGACTGAGTTTTTCACCGTCGGGAAAAAGCCAAGGCACGCTGATACTCGCAGAACTAGGGTGGAGCACACACCTTAACGGCAACGGAGACTTGCCAGGCACATGGGCAGTCGGTGGATGGAGAAACAGCGGCAACTATCCCAATCTGCTACTAGATATCAACGGCAAGCCGCTGACAATCACCGGCGGCACACCGAGGCTACAAGGTAGCGTGTCAGGATCCTATGCAATGGGACAGCAGCAGGTCACCACAAACGAAGCTGGTGGCGGCTTGTCGATTTTCGCTAACATCATGCAGGGTGACTCAGATACCGACTACACTGACAACAAGGTATCCATCGGACTTTTTTATAGCGCGCCTTTTGCCTCCCGACCGGAAGATCGCATCGGCTTCGCGCTCGGACGTGATCACGTAAGCAGTTTGGTTGCAGATGGCGCAATACAAGCGAATGCTGCTGGTTTAGGCCCCTTGCCAGTGCCCGGTTATGAGTATCTCACCGAGCTCAACTATAAAGCGCAGGTCATTCCGGGACTGTATGTTATGCCAAATATTCAGTATATAAGGCATCCCGGTGGCATTAGCTCTAATCCAGACGCTACTGTATTGGGAATGCGGCTGGCGATTACGTTATAAATTAGTGCGATGGTTATTTCATTCACATTTTAAGGTGACGACAGGGCTGGTACTTAAAATTCTTCTTAATTGAGATAAGCAAAGTAGTTTGGATTAGGCAAAATGTTTTGTTTTTATAAAACGTTTGCTTGAAAATTAAGCTAAGCGAGGGAGAGTTTCTATGACCACAATGCAAGCCGCAAACAAATATGTAGTAAAGCGGTTTAATCAAGAAGTCATTCAGGAAGGTAGGGAGTCGTCACTTCATGAGCTAATGGATGATGACTTCATCAACAGATCGGCGCCGCCTGGCACAGACAATGGTGCGTTGGGGATGTGGAATACGTTTAACAATGTTCTTCGCCCAGCAATGCCGGACATCAAAGTCGAAATACTTGATCAGGTTGCTGAGGGCGATAGGGTTACGACACGGAAGCGCATAACTGGTACCCACTTAGGCACACTTATGGGGATTGAAGCTACCCACGCCTCGATTTCAATAGACGTGATAGACATAGTGAGAATTCGTGCAGGTAAGTACTTAGAGCACTGGGGCGTTAACACTCTTCCATCGGTGCTAGCCTCACTGCGCAGTAGGTAAAGGATCTTACTAGGCATTTTTGCCAGGCACTCGTCATAGACCAATACATTGGGAGATTTATGATTAATGACAGTGAAAATGTTCTTACCCGGTCAGACTTATATACGCCGACGGGTCTAGGCGACAACGCGAGGAGAGACATTTCAGCTGAAATGAATACCCTCCTTGCCGACGTTTTTGCTCTTTATTTTAAGACAAAAAACTTTCACTGGCATATGTCAGGCCCGCACTTTCGGGATTTTCATTTGCTGCTTGACGAGCAGTCCAGCGACATCTACGAAACAACCGATGACATTGCAGAGAGAGTGCGAAAACTCGGCGGAACGACAATTCGTTCTGTCGGCCACGTTAAGCGGCTTCAGCGATTGTCAGACAATGATGCGGACTTCGTAACTCCTGACGACATTCTTGCAGAACTTCGCGAAGACAACATGAGGCTCATTGGTTTCATGAGAATTACACATTCTCTTTGCGATGAGTATGGAGACGTCGCCACCGCCAGCCTTATCGAAAACTGGATCGACCAAGCTGAAAAGCGTGTTTGGTTCTTGTTCGAAGCGGGTAGAAAGCACTGAAATTGCACCTCAGAGGTACAGCAATTTTTAGAAGTGAGTCCACCGACGAAAACTTTGCAAACGCGGATAGCTCATTAGTAGTCTCGCTGAAACTGTGTGCGCATGTGCTGCATGTACTGTGCTTCAGATGTTTCACGCCGTGCCCTAACAAGGGGCTGAATATCGTTTGTGGCGACGTATCGAAGCTGATTCGTGCCGTCGCTAGCAGCTTGGAATATCACGAGTGCAACATCTTCCGAGGTAGCTGTAGCTGCTGCGCTGAGATCTTTGAAAAGATTTAACGTTCTTGCTTGAAAGCCCGCATAGTCGTCAATTCGCTCGACGCTTGAAGCCTCTAAGGCGTTACGGGCGCCAAATTGCGTGCTGAGCACCCCGCCAGGTTCTACTATCTTCACCACTATGCCTTGGGAGGCTAGCTCGTAAGACAACGATTCTGAGAATCCTTCGAGCGCGAACTTGCTTGCGGTGTACAGGGAGATCATAGGCAACCCGAATATGCCCGCGCCAGAACTGACGTTGACGATGATTCCATCTTGTTTGGCCCGGAAGTGCGGCAATATGGCGCGAGTAGTGTCCATGACTCCGAAGACGTTCACGTCAAATTGGTCTTGAACACTTGATCGCGGGGTTCCCTCGAAAATCCCAAATTGACCGTATCCAGCGTTGTTGACCAGGACGTCAATGGAGCGAAAGCGAGAAACGCCAGCTGCGAGAGCCCTTTCTATCGTGCTCAATTCTTGAACGTCCAGCCGCTCGATCAGAACGTTTGGAACATTCTTCAGATCGCCTGCTTGGCTCAGATCACGCATAGTTGCTACGACGTTCCACCCTTTGTTTGCAAACAAATGGGCCGAAGCTCGACCGAAACCCGAAGACGTGCCGGTAATTAATACAGTTTTTGGCATGGGATAGCTCCTTGGCGACGAGTCTCACCATAGATCCTCTCCACTAAAGCGACAATCACACGTACAGCGCATGATCTAGTGCGGGAAACGGCACAATGGGAAAGAACCAGTTTTTAGAACTCAATGCGGTGGTCGCCGTCTCTGTGCACAAAAGCTTTAGGAAAGCGGCAGCGGAGCTATGCATGTCGCCATCTGCACTTAGCCATGTCGTGGGAGCCCTTGAGGAGCGCATCGGTGTGCGACTATTTCATCGCACTACGCGTAGCGTTTCACTTTCTGAAGCTGGAGAGCTCTTTTTAGACCGTATACGTCCGGCTCTACGTGATATCGATCTTGCAATGGATGCGGTGAACGATTTCCGCGAGAGACCAACCGGTACATTACGACTTAACGCTTCCGAAGGTGCGGCTCGCATGGTGCTCGCTCCTTATGTCTTCGAGTACATGCGTCGCTTTCCGGACATGAAGGTGGACATTGTTACAGAAGGGCGTTTAGTCGAAATTGTCGCCGATGGCTTCGATGCAGGTATACGTTCGGTCGAAAATGTGCCGCAAGACATGATCGCGGTGCGATGCAGTCCCGCCATACGGTTTACGGTGGTTGGCTCGCCCGGCTATTTCTCAAGATACGAGAAGCCGCGAACCCCAGCCGATCTAATGAACCACCGATGTATTCGAAGTCGGTATCCGAGTGGGTCTGTCTACAAATGGGAGTTTGGGAAGAACGGTGATAAGCAGACGATTGATGTCGTTGGTGCGCTAACTCTCGACAATCACAATCTAATGATTGAAGCCGCTTTGCATGATCAGGGTCTAGCTTGGACCAGCGAGTGGGCGACGGTAAGTCACGTGGCAGAGCATAGGCTGATTCGTGTTCTTGAAGACTGGTGTCAAGAAGAACCTGGTCTATGCATTTACTACCCAAACCAACGTCACGTCACCGCCGGGCTGCGGGCTTTCGTTGACATGGTAAAAGAAATTCATAAAAGCAATTAAGCACAATGTTTTGCTCAACGTCGCTTTTTATCAAGCCTATTCGTATAGCTAAGGAGCGTTGTCATGACAAAGAAAAAGGTTGCAGACATTATTATAGACGTTCTTGAACACGCTGGAGTCAAGCGTTGTTACGGTGTGGTGGGTGATACGTTAAACCACGTTACAGACGCGATCCGCCGCAGCGGCATCGAATGGGTACATGTGAGGCACGAAGAGGCTGGTGCGTTTGCCGCTGGCGGCGAAGCCTACATGACAGGCGTCTTGACCGCATGCGCTGGAAGCTGCGGTCCAGGAAGCTTGCATTTCATCAATGGTATCTACGAAGCAAATCGCAATCGTTCGCCGTTATTGTTGATCGCGAGCCAGGTCGCAACGAGTGAACTTGGTATAGATTTTCCGCAAGAAGTTGAGTTCAAGCCTATCTATAGTCACTGCAGCGTTTTTTGCGAGGTGTTAATCAATCCTCACGAAGCTCGTAGACTTGCAACGCTAGCTGCACAAACGGCTCTCAACAAACGTGGCGTAGCCGTTTTAGTGATACCCGGCGACCTTTCCGCCACGGAAGTAGAGGACGGCCCTGGCTATGCTGTTCACGTGCCTACACCCGTTACTCGCCCCTCAGATTCGGAACTTGATCGCATTGCAGAGATCATAAACGAGGGTGGCCGCATCGCCGTTTACGCTGGGGCAGGTTGCGAAAATGCTCACGAGCAGCTTTTGCGCTTTTGCAACATTTTAAAAGCCCCGATGGCTCATACCTCACGGGCGAAGGACTATCTTGAGCCGAATAATCCCTTCAATGTAGGCATGACTGGCGTCTTCGGGTCCAAAGCAGGATTTCATACTGTAACGAGTTGCGACATTCTCGTTCTGCTTGGATGTGATTTTGCGTGGCGGCAGTTTTATCCGAGGGACGCCCGCGTTATACAGATCGATATCGACGCGACTCATTTAGGGCGCCGTCACCCGGTTGAAGTAGGAGCCGTTGGGGATATCGCAGCAACGTTGGATGCACTGCAGCCCCGCCTCAGGGCAAATTCGAACTCCGTTTATCTGGAGGAGTGTCTGGCACTTTTTCGAGACGCGTTGTCCGATCTTCAGCGTCAGGCTAGACCTGGGCGTGAAGGACTTATCCATCCGCAGCAGCTCGTATCTCTGTTAGACAACCACGCTGCGGAAAATGCGATTTTTGTTGCGGACGGGGGCAGTCCGATGGTTTGGATGCTGCGGCATATTCGCGTCAACGGTAAACGCCGCACACTCACAAGCCTGTTGCATGGGACCATGGCCAACGCAATGCCTCAAGCTCTCGGCATCAAGAAGTCAATGCCAGAGCGCCAGGTAGTTGCACTCTCAGGAGATGGTGGAATCGCCATGTTGTTGGGTGATCTCTTGACGGCGATCCAAGAGAACATCCCCGTCAAAATCGTGGTGTTCAACAACGGGACGCTAGGATTCGTAGAACTCGAGATGAAAGTCGAAGGTATGCTCAATGCCTTCACTGATCTGAAGAATCCAGACTTTGGAAAACTGGCCGAAGTTGTTGGTTTTCGTGGCTGGACAATCGATCATAACGAAAAGCTCGAGCCGGCGGTCCTCGAGTTTCTTGCGCATCCGGGCCCTGCGCTCCTTGATGTACACGTTAATCGCACGGAGCTCGTCATGCCACCGCATATTGAACCAGCAATGGTTATGGGAACGGTGTTATACGGTGCCAAAGCTGTACTCGGTGGTCATACACGCGATTTGATTGATATGCTTGAATCGAACTTTCTCAAATAAATGCGGTGCGAGTCAGAACCACTGCAGAAGGGATATGTGTATCTAGAAAGCAGGGAACTGCTGACATGAAAAACGACGTCTTTCTTAGCTAAAAACTTCCCCCGAAAGAGAAGTTTTGCATTGAAGAGAATGTGCCTAGTCGTCTTGGTTCGGTGGTAGTTGACACGGCCATGATTTTTTAGCGCATGCTAGACCGGCGGTCCACAAGATGATTACGCGTTGCACGAAATTATAACTAACAAAAATAGAAATCAAACGACCTTAACTCAACAGGTCGTATGTCAAATCAGTTCTTTCAAACCATCATGCGTCATGCTTGGCTGAAACTCCAAAATATCGTATCGCGCTACTCTATGGATATGGAAGGGGTCTTTGGCGAGTTCCAGATCCAATGCCGCTCGACTAGCTGCAGACGCGACAATGATTCCGCCACCTCCGGCAGTTTGCCTGCCTGAAACCACACCAAATCCAGCGCTGTAAAAATATTTCAGAAAGTTTCGGTGATCGGGCAAATGCTTTTCAACTTCATCGTTTGACATGACATAAGTAAGAATGACGATAAACATTTCTTATCTCCTACGCTAGATTTCAGGCATTTAAAAGATACGGGAGTTTCGCTATTCCGCTTCATAATTTTGAGAAAGATTAGCTGTACATCGCACAACTTAAGCCGAGGTAGCACATGAGCGTTTTTTATTGATACCGGTGCTGATGCCGAAAACTATTCGCAAGCGCAGGCCCGATAGAAAAAGAACCGGAGCTTGCGAATTCCTCACTAGTCTTACCTACGCTGACGAGTGAGCTTATTCGCGACGCAGTCTAAAAAGGATATTCTCGGGGTGAATGCTGCACCGATACCCAATGTGTGCGAGTCATTTCTTCGATAACCCATTTACTGCCAAACCGCCCGATACCCGAGTTTTTTTCGCCGCCAAACGGTGTGTTGGGAGCGTCGTTAGACGTCACGTCATTAATGTGAGTCATACCAGCGTCAATCTGATGGGCAAATCGAACCCCACGCTCAACGTCTCGCGTAAAGATAGCGCTGGACAGCCCAAATTCACTCTGATTTGCGGCGTCAATAGCTGCGGCACTGTTGGCTACTCGTATGATTGGCGCCAAAGGCCCAAAGATTTCTTCATTGGCAATGGCGGAGCTGGTCGCGACTTCGGTGAGAATATGGGGAGGAAGAACAAGTCCTAGAGGTGATCCGCCGAGGGCAATCGTGGCGCCGCTTTCCTGGGCCTGTTGAACCATTTTTTGTAGCGCGTCGAGGCGCTTCTTGCTTATAACAGGGCCAACAATGGTGTCCTCATCATTGGGGTCTCCGAACTTCAACGAGGCGACACGTTCTATGTAGCCGGCGACAAAGTCGTCATAGATAGCTGCTTCGACAATGATTCGATTGGTTGCCACGCATATTTGCCCTTGATGCAAGAATTTCCCCAGTACTGCAGCGTTGATAGCTTGGTCAACGTCGGCGTCGCTCAGGACTACCAGCGGTGCGTTTCCCCCTAGCTCGAGCGCTGCTCGTTTGAGGATGGTTCCGGTAACGGCGAGCGATCCGATACGGCGGCCAACTGCGCTTGAACCTGTAAAAGAAATGAAAGGTGAATCCGGATGCAAAACAAATGCGTCACCAATTTCCGACGAGTGCCCGACTACAACGTTTAGCACGCCATCTGGCAAGCCGGCTTCCTGGAATATACGTGCCAGAAGAAGTCCGCCGGTTATCGGCGTCTCTCCAGCTGGCTTAATGACCACCGAGTTACCTAAAGCAAGAGCGGGAGCAACCGATCTGGTGGTTAGATGAAGCGGCCAGTTCCAAGGACTGATGACGCTTACGACACCGAGAGGACGTCGATAAACCCTGTTTTCTTTGCCAGGGACGTCCGAGGGCAGTATTTCGCCCGTTGCTTGGTAAGGAAGAGCAGAAAATTGGACCATCATGTCGCGTACTGCTTGCCACTCCAGTCTCGCTTTGATTCGCGTACTTCCGGATTCGCGTATGAGCCAAACAATTATTTCTTCTTTGCGTGCATCCATGATGTTCGCAGCGTTCAACAGAACTCGGCCGCGTTCAGCAGGCGTACGTTTTTCCCATGACTTTTGAGAGAGCTTGGCCGCATTAAATGCGGCATCGACATCGGCAATGCTTGCATCATGAATTTCACAGAGCGTAAGGCCAGTAAAGGGATCTGAGACCTTGGTTGTTCCTTTGCCCCTTCCTTCCACGTTTTCGCCACCGATGGACTGCTTGTCAAAATGGTCATACCGCGCAAGAGCGTTCAATGCGTTTTCCGATTGTGTTTTCATGAGGCGCTTTCCTGAACATTCGATGGAAGTGACTGACATGTTGTCAGGGCAAGAGACTTCAGTACGGCAAGGTACGTTTCAGCTTTGGGTGGGGCTTGCTATCGCTGGAAGCTCTGTGCGACCGAAACTTCAGCAACCTGAGAATCATCCTCAGTGGCTGTAGTCGTCCAATTATTTAGACTACGAAAGCCGATTAGGAGCTCTTATGAGAGCCATTGAATTACGCCAGTTACGTTACTTCGCGATACTTGGTAAGGAGCTTCATTTCGGCAGAGCGGCAGCGCTTGCCTTTGTCACTCAGTCGGCCCTGAGCCAGCAGGTCGCCAAGCTTGAGGATCTCGTGGGTGTACAGCTGTTCGAACGTGACCATCGAGGAGTCACACTCACCTCCGCGGGGAGCGCTCTTCTCAAAGAAACAGACCAAATTTTCCTGCAAATTGATCATGCCCTACGCTCAGCTCGAATGGCCGCAGGTAAGCAAGAATTTCAACTCTCAATTGGTCTTGTTGAATATACAAACCTTCCGTTTATTCCGCCTGCACTTATTCGTCTTCAGGCTCTCTACCCAGACGTTAAAATCTCGAAGCATGAAATGAACACAGTGCAGCAGGCAGCAGCGCTCGCAAAGGGTGGCATTGACATAGGTTTCGGTGTGCTCTTTAGCAGCGCTGAGGCCGATTCATCTATGCAAGTGGCGCCGATGCTTAAGGCAAATTGGTCAGTTCTCATACGGCGAGGCTCTAACCTTTCGCGCCTCAGCCGCCTCCGTGTAGAAGATCTCGCCGCAGAGAAGTTGATTATATTTTCCCGCGCTGTGAATCCGCCGCTCTATGATTCTGTTGTCGCCGACTGCAACACAGCCGGCTTCAAACCAAATTTCATCTACGAGACCTTACAGTCCCAAGTCGGCATTGCCCTTGTGCACCAGGGTCTAGGCGTTATGCTTGGTGCCACGTACGTTTTTGTAAGCATTCCTGATGCGCTTGAGTACAAAATTATTGATGGCTTCGGACCTCTCGTAGTGCATCGCCTGTGTCGATCGCACGAAGCTAACCCCTTAATTTTAGATTTTATGGACATAGCGGCTGAAGAAGCGCTCGCCGTGCAAACAAGATTAGATGGCTATTTGGAAAACGGTGCTTAGTGCATAAAGTCCGCGATTCGCGCACATTTTTTAAATCACTGGAGCGCATCTAGCCAATTTTTTCCATTACCCGTATCACTAGTCATTGCCGATGAGAAAACGTCGCCTGAATCTGAGGCAGGCGAGTTGAAATTTAAGTTTGTGTTTTGTCGAGAACAGTTATACTGAAAGCGTCATCTACACACGCTTGCATCTTGCAAGAGACCGTGGAAACGGTCCCCCTTTTTATAGGTAGCAGATTAAAAAAAACGCTCCTATTATTCGAAATAAACTAAAGTTCCGTTGGCGTACAGCGGACCGTCTGGATGAAGAACCAGATACGTTGCTAAGGAAGCGTGTTGGATTTTTTACCCGCAATAGCGTCGCCAACGTCCGGAAACTGCTCTTAGGATGTAGAAAATAAAAATTGCTGTAATCCAAATTATTGCGATCGATTAGTCTCCGTCGTACGCAGACCGGCATTGATATTGCGCAAGGATTAAGGGGAATAGGTCCATGGGCGAACATTCTGGCGCGGACGCCCATAACTATGGTATTCCGCTTTCTGCTGCATCATGGCTATCTGGACGGGTGCCTCACCCATCTCCGGGCAACTGACACGAGTCCTATTTAATCCCGAGTTTCGATGCGGTAGCGCGCATGCTGTGCGCAGCTTTGCACGTTCCGTTGGTAGCCCTTACCTTGGTCGACGCCGGAGTATTCATGTTCCCGCCGGACAGCTAAATAATTCCCGCCGGTTCAAGCCAGTTAAGCGAACTCTTGAGAGGTGCCACAGCCCGCCGTATCTCACGGGTAGAGCTTGATGTGCCCGCGCATGTGGGCAGCGGAACGGAATATCGTCCACACCGCTGCGACTTTTGCCAGTGTGCCGGTGTATACCCTGACCCATCGGCATGTAGCTGCGCTCTGCGTGTTCGACTTTGAGCCGCGACCGCGGCTGACTGATACGGATAGCACCATACTGGATGATGCAGCAACTGTAGCCGATGCAGCTCTTGTTCTTCGAACATATATATCGGACGCGTCCATCCGGTGACTCAGCTGCCGCATCGCAACGCATTCTTCGAAGATCTCCGCACTCGCGTAGCCGGAGGAGCCGAACGATTGGCGATCGTTGCCATTGAGGTAGCACCCGTGGCCCGCTTTAACGCTTTCCTGCGTGCTATGGGGCATCAATATGCTGATACCCTGATTCGTCTGGTAGCTATGCGTATCCAGCAGTGCATGTCTCCCAAGATGTATTTGTACTAAGTCGGGGTGGCGCGATTTGCATTGATGCTTTCCGATACGCGGGCGTTTAAGGACGAAGACGCCTTCGACCGACTGGTGGCTCGACTTCGTGAACCCTTTGACTGCCAGGGCATTCCGCTCTCTATTCAGCCTGGCGTGGGTCTGCTCGAAATGCTGGAGAGCAAACTAGCGACCGGTGACGCCCTACGATTGGTGATTAGCGCCTCTTATTCCGCCCATCGGAGCGTGCGCGGTTGGAGCCACTATGAGCAGGCGAAGGATGAACTCCATCAGCAGGATTTCTTCCTTATTACCGAACTTTCGGAAGCACTGAATAACCCGTCGAGTGGAGTTGCCAGTGAGCTTGGCCTGTATTACCAGCCTCGCGTAGATCTGCATAGTGGCCGCTGCGTTGCAGTCGAGGCCTTGATGCGCTGGCGTCATCCAACTCTTTGCTGGGTTTCTCCGTCTCGATTCGTGCCGCTGGTCAAGCAAGCCGGTTTAATGCGCTGCCTTACCAATTGGGTGCTGGGACGAGGTTTTCAGCAGTTGGCATTAAGGCTGCAAGAGGCACTGAATATTCATCTGTCGATCAACATATCAAGCACAGATTTCGACGCAGACTTGGTGCCACGCTTGTTGCAGGCGGCAAAGCAGTTCAACGTTCCACTGAATAATGTCGAGCTAGAATTTACCGAAAACACGTTCGTGCATAACAACGACGCAGTAAAACAGCGACTTGCTCAATTGAGTCACTTTGGCGTGCGCGTTGCTCTAGATGACTTTGGCACCGTCTATAGCAACTTAGCTTATATGCGCGAACTTCCCGCAAGCACACTAAAGATTGATCAATCGTTTGTCACATCACTCGACCAGAACTTAGAAGACGAGGTGATCGTGGGCTGCATCGCTAAGATGGCAACTTCACTAGGATTTCGGGTTGTTGTGGAGGGCGTTGAAACTGCCAGTATCTATCAGAAGGTTATCGATATTGGTTGTGATGAAGTACAGGGCTACTTTATTGCGCGTCCAATGCCCAGCGGCGAACTTGCACCCTGGTTGGCCCAATTCGAGACGGAACGACTTCGCAAAGGTGACTCGCTATAACTCGTGAAGGTTCTTGCTCTAGGCACGAATTATCATGCGCGGTGTTGCGCCCCAGACGTCTTGTTCCATGGCTCATGCCGCATAACAATTGCACCTCCCAACCATATGAAACGCTACCCGAAGTACCGTGACGAAGTCTTTCTCTCGTCGTTGCTGCTATGTCTGCTGGGGCGGCAGAGGCCGACGATTCACGTGACATTCTTGGGCAACGCCCAAGGTTTTGAAGGCCACTCGTGGCGGCTAAGGCTGTCACCAGCGGGCAGTTTGTGAAACGGCTAAAGCGCTGCTGTTTAGCTAGCTATTAGAAGCAGTTATCGACAGCGCAACTATTTCGAATTGGCGGTTTTCCCAGCGCGTATGCACTCTGTACTCCAAGGCCAAGGCAATCACGTCTTGGGCCACACCGAGGAGAAGTGTCATGCGCAACTGGCTTATTACAGGCGTGAGCAGCGGATTTGGTCGAGCCTTGGCTGAAAAGGTACTTTCGTTGGGAGATCGCGTTATTGGTACCGTACGGTCGGATTCAGCACGTGCGGAATTCGAAAAGCTGCACACAACTAATGCGGTAGGGGTACTTCTCGATGTCACAAAAGACGCCGATGTCGACCGTGTTGTAGCGGCAGTTGAAAAAGATATCGGGCGGATCGACGTCCTTGTCAACAATGCCGGTTACGGACACGAGGGAACTATTGAGGAAACTTCGTTAGAGGAGTTTCGCACTCAGTTTGCTGTCAACGTTTTCGGCGCCGTCGCGGTAACAAAAGCGGTTTTGCCACATATGCGGGTTCGTCGCAGTGGCCACATCGTCAATATTACTTCCATGGGGGGTATCGTCACTTTCCCAGGTCTCGGTGTCTATCATGGAAGCAAGTTCGCACTAGAAGGCATCACGGAAGCGTTGGCGAAAGAAGTCGCCTCATTTGGTATCAAGGTAACCGCGATCGAACCAGGAGCCTTTCGTACCGAGTGGGCTGGCCGGTCGATGAAAAGGCGGGACGGCGGTATCGCCGACTACGAATCTCTCATGCGCCCGTTGCGCGAAGCGCGTGCAGAGCGTAGTGGCATGCAGCCCGGCGATCCTAAAAAGGCTGCTGACGCCATCATCGCTGTAGTCAACGCCAAGGAGCCACCCGGTCATCTATTGCTGGGCCCTGATGCACTTAGCTTTGTCCGCAACAAGCTAGAGGGCCTAACTCAAGAAATAGATCGGTGGGAATCGCTGAGTTCAGGCACTAATTTTTCTAGCTGATGTATCACCATCCAGTCGTAAGCGACTCAATCGCGCGATTGCGGGATGATTGAGTCGCTCGGAGCGAGCGTCTATGTTCAGGTATTTCAAATCCACTGCTTTAATCACAGGCGCATCTGAAGGTCTGGGTGCGGCGTACGCCAGGGAATTGGCGGCTCGCGGAACCAGCCTGGTCCTAGTCGCTCGCTCGCTTACGAAATTGGAAGAGCTCGCTCACTCCGTTCGCGCTCTTCATAGTGTGGGATGCGTAGCCATTTGCTGCGATCTTTCTGATTCCGACGCTGTGTCAAATCTCATGCTCGAGTTGGAGTGGCGGAAGTTGAAGATTGATCTACTTATCAACAATGCAGGCCTTGGTTTGACCGGCAATTTTCTTGCTCACGATCTCGAGAAAGAGCAGAGAAGTATCCAACTAAATGTGCGGGCACTTGTTTCTCTTTCTCATGCCTTGGGAAGCCAGATGATTTTGCGCGGCCGTGGCGGAATCATCAATATAGCGTCGAACGCCTCATTTCAGCCTTTACCCTTTATGGCCACTTACGCAGCCGCGAAGGCATTCTCACTCCATTTCACTGAAGCACTGAGATATGAGCTTCAAGGCCACGGCGTGCAAGTAATGGCTGTATGTCCTGGCCCGACGGCCACAAAGTTTTTCGAAGGTACGATGGTGACCATGAAGGAGACTGCCTTTGACAGCGCCGAATATGTGGCACGCCGAACTTTGCAGGCCTTTGACCGAAAAAAAACCATCGCGTATCCAGGCCGCTTTAGCGTCCGGCCGACTACATGGCTTCCTCGATTTATGCCGCGCGACTTGATCACCAAGGTAGCCGCCTCGGCAATGAAAAAAATGGGTTTAGCTAAATAGGGCATTTCACCAAAGGCGAGTAAACATCTCGTTGATGCGTTTCCATTAGATAGGTAAAAGTCTTATGAACCACTCTCCGTATCATTTCTACGAGCCTTCAACCGGCCATGGATTGGCACACGATCCCTTCAACGCAATCGTTGGGCCGCGACCTATTGGGTGGATTTCAACAGTCGACCGTCAGGGACGACGCAATCTGGCGCCCTACAGTTTTTTTAACGGATTCAACTACACGCCGCCAATCATCGGGTTCGCATCGGTAGGTTGGAAAGATACCGTGGCCAACATCAAAGACACCGGTGTTTTTGTCTGGAATTTAACTACTTACGGCCTCGTGAATGCCATGAACATGAGTTCGGCGGCTGTCTCGCACGGAAGGGACGAATTCGAGTTAGCGGGCTTGACTGCTGCGGCTAGCCGATTAGTAGATGCACCTCGCGTATTAGAGAGTCCGGTAAATTTTGAATGCCGATTGACACAGTTGATCCAGCTTCAGAATGTTGCCGGTGAGGAAGTGCCTACTTGGCTGGTGCTGGGCGAGGTAGTTGGCGTGCACATGGACTCACGATTCATTGAGGATGGCGTCTTCCAAGCAGCAGCTGTTCAGCCCGTTCTTCGCTGGGGCAGGATGGGTGACTACGCAAAGATAGATTCTGATGACGTATTTGAGCTCTTGCGTCCAGCGAATGTTGAGTGATCTACTTTTAGGCGCTCTGAGCCTTGCTCAAGAAATTGATTTTTTCAAGGAGCATTAGTATGGCCCCCCTAACGCTATGGGACAGACTAAAAAGACGAAATAGTTTATACGGTCTAGTAAAGGGTTGCGGTGCTATGACAAAAGGTGCCTGATATGCGATTACTACGCTACTCAATTGAAGGAAATGCACCTCGAACAGCTATAGAAAAAGATCGCCTTTTCTACGATTTAAATCAGCTTAGCAATCGCTTTCCTACGGACATGCTTGGGCTGCTCGAAAAGCTTCCTTCCTTAAAGTCCGACATTGAAGCAAAGACCGATGCGCTTAATCCTGATTCGGCGTTGCCATTGGGCATCATGGTTCTTTGCCCCATCGAGAAGCCAGGCAAGATCCTCTGTCTAGGACTTAACTATGACAGCCATGCAAGTGAGGCGGGTCATCAAGTACCGCTATATCCGGATATTTTTGCGAAATTTTCCAATACTCTTATTGGAGACGGCGCAAATATTGTGATGCCGCGTCAAAGCGTCGAATTGGACTATGAGGCTGAGCTTTGCGTCGTTATAGGAAAAAAGTGTCGAAACGTGACGGCTGACAATGCTCTGAGCGTGGTCGCTGGTTACACCATCATGAACGATGTATCTGTTCGAGATATGCAGCTTAGGTCTACGCAAGCCACGATGGGGAAAAATTTCGACACACATGGTCCGTGTGGTCCAGTCATTGTGACGAGTGACGAAATCCCAGATCCCCAAAGTCTTAGCATCGAGCTGAGCGTAAATGGTGAGATACGCCAACGTGGGCGCACCAGCGAGATGATCTTCTCTGTTAGCGACATCATTACGTTTCTGACATCTGAAATGACGCTTGAGCCTGGTGATCTCATCTCAACGGGAACTCCCGCTGGCACTGGAAGCCGAAGCAAGCCGCCAAAGTGGCTAAGGCCGGGAGATGAGGTCGTCGTTGATCTAAGCAGTATTGGGAGATTGCGTAATACAGTTATTTCGTTTGATGGATTACATGACGGCTAGTTTAGTCTTTGAAGAGAATTGATAAGCTACGGCTAAGTTGCTGCATGCAAGGCGATTGGCGATTGTTACCGGGTATAGGTCGGACGGCTGCTTTCCATAGATTCTGTTGAAAAACTCGCTTCCAAAATTTAAGTTCGTCTGACGAGCAAAAAATCGGCCGCGACAAGCGATTTCTGTTAGGCCGCTCGTGCAAATTTGTACAGAATCGAATTGTCACGGCCATCGTGATCGAGAATGTGGATGTCCATTCGTTAAGACGGAGATTTTCAACAGAATCGGCCGATTTCGGACCTTTGCTGAACGTCGCCGGCAAAAATGCCGAACATATCGAGGCAGAAATAGCTGCTTAGAAAGGGTCGGTTTGGCCTCCCTCTCGCTCTTGATTCAACAAGCTATTCGAGGGCGTCATAGCCAATCCAGGTGGCCGATGAACTTAAACATCGATTTCTGCGCGCGCCGAACACCCTGTTGGTTCTGAGCAAGGCGGGTGCCCTGCTGCCTTCAGGCGTGCCAGTAAGACTCTGAAACGTCTGATTCCGACCGGTTATGATCAGTATTTCGTGAGACCGTAAGGCAAACGCATCGGCTTGGCGTCCTGATAGGACTTGGTTGCTAATAGTTCAAAAACCGCCACCAGAGCGCGTAGGGTGCAATATAGGTGATCGTTCAACTGAATACGAGCAGGCTCGTGAGCTCACCAGATAAGCCTTCCAACGGAGAGAAAAGACCGCCACCTGAGGCTCTGGTCGTTGTTGAGGACAACGTCCTTGTCGCCGAAACGATAGCCGACGGCTTGGAGGCATTAGGATATTCACCCGTTGAAACGGTCAGTACCGTGAAGGGCGCACTGGATGCCGTCCGTAACAATCCTATTGATCTTGCTGTGTTGGAAACCGACGTGAGAGGTCATTCAACCGAAGCTGTATTAGAAGCGCTGGACGCGAGGGACATTGCTCATGTCGTAGCGTCGACCGATGACCGTAATACGCTGCCGAGCAAGGCGCCTTATTTGCTAAAACCGTTCAGCTTTTATCAGTTAAAAAATGTTGTTACAAAAGCGCTTAAACAAGCGTCAGCCCGTCTGCCTAAACGACAGCATTGAGCCGCTTTCCCTCACGAGAGCGTATCGCCGTCATCTACTTTAAATCCGAATTTCAGGAGTATGTGGCTGATCTGAGCACAAACCCATTCGTGGTCCTCTGCCGGTGCTCGTCGCGAAAGTTTGTCCGCCGGGCGTAAGAAATCCTTCAAAAATCTTTCGGTGGTCACATAGGTTGCAGCGACTATCCGCATCTCTAGTTCGAACGCATCGAGTTCTCTTTGAATTTGTTCCCGAGAAACAGTCATGCGGAATATCCAATCTTAGCTTTGAATGTAAGCATCGCGCATAAAGCTTGAATGAATGCCTCCAAGGGGCAGGATGCGTCTTAGGATTGGTCGCTGATGCCCAGTTCACGGTTTCTTATACTCAGCGGCAGATGCTCTTCGATCGGCGGTAATCGACCCGTTGCTGTCGCTCGTGAGCGTCCGCTCTGGGAGACCGATCTACACAGTTCAGATGACTTCCCGAGAGTCTGTCTTGCCAAGCGCGGGTCTCAATCCGTGCGCCTGGGCCAAGCGTTCATTGCAACAGTGACGATTGCTCTCAGTTCTTCGCGTCGTCCACCGTCTCGCGCCAGTACCGACATACCCTGAACCAACGCGATTGCCAGACTCGCTAGGGACTTTGCTTTCGTCTCTTCAGGGAGCAAACCCGCGGCGATATCTTGCTCAATCCGCAAACGCACTCGACTGATCATCTGGCGTCGAACTTGAGCAACGGTTTTTTGGACGTCCTTCGCCTCCACTGAGCCGCTTGCCGCCGCACTTGCCAGCAAGCATCCTCGCGGCGTGCCGCCATTCGTGAAAAGGTCAGCCGCGGACATTAGCATTTGATGCACCGCTTGGTAGGCGGTGGAGGACTCTTGAAGGGTCACAGCGAAATCATCGGGCGTTCCCGCGTACCGGTGCATCGCTTCCAAGAATAGGCGCTTCTTATCACCGAATGCCGCGTAAAGGCTTGGCGCTGTCACGCCCATGACCTTAGTCAGCTCGCTGATCGATGTCGTTTCGTAACCGTGACGCCAGAAGGCAAGCATGGCCTGCTTCAGCGCCTCATCACGGTTAAAGGACCGTGGCCTGCCCAGCTTGCGAGAATCACTTTCCATAACGTCCACTATAAAACTCATTGACTATATGGCGCAATAAATCTACGGTGTTATGTATTGATCACTACACAAAGGTAAGAGCCGATGTCCTTGACAGATTTTCGCACGCTGGGTCGCTCCGGCTTGGTCGTCAGCCCCCTCTGCCTGGGCACAATGACCTTCGGCCCAGGGGGATGGGGTGCCAACGAATCCACGTCTCGCCAGATCTTCGACGCCTATCTCCGAGCAGGTGGCAATTTTGTCGACACGGCAGATGTCTATACCGGCGGTGTCAGCGAACAGTTGCTCGGTAAGTTCATCAAGGACTCCGGCTCCCGCGACAACATCGTGCTGTCGACCAAGTTTGCGTTCAACGCCTCGGCCAACCCGCTCGATGCCGCGCAAAAGGGTGGCGGGAATCCCAACGCCGGAGGCAATGGATCGAAAAATATCCACCGAGCGTTAAACGCATCCTTGAAACGCTTGGGTACTGATTACATCGATCTGTACTGGATGCATATTTGGGACGGCGTGACTCCGGCCGAAGAAATCGTGCAAACCCTGGGAGATCTGGTGCGCGCCGGAAAAATCCGCTATTACGGCTTCTCGGATATGCCCGCCTGGTTCGCCATTAAAGCGGCCACCATTACTGCCGAACGCCAATATCCTAGGCCCATAGCCATGCAGCTGGAGTACTCGCTGGTGGCGCGCGACGTGGAGAGCGAACACGTTCCTGCGGCTCGGGAAAGCGGCATGGGCGTCATGCCTTGGAGCCCGCTGGCGGGCGGCTTTCTCACCGGCAAGTACAAGCGCGAGGACACCAGCTCCACGGGACGTTTGAGCGGCGCCAACCCGTTCGGAGACAGTAAGTTCACCGCTCGTAACTGGGACATTCTTGAAGTCCTCAAAAGTGTCTCGGATGAATTGCATAGTCATCCAGCCCAGGTTGCACTCGCTTGGGTCATGGCCCAGCCGGGAATTGTGTCGACGCTTGTGGGTGCGAGTAGCGTGTCGCAGCTGCAAAGCAATATCGCGGCAACCAACATCACACTTCACGAGCAGCAAATACGACGGTTGAACGAGGCAAGCGCTCCTCTACCTGGCTTTTCGTCCAGTCTTGGAATGCCGGCCATACGCCGTATGGTCTTTGGTGGGAATAATGTTTCAGGCTGGGGCGAATAGCACCGTTAGGAACTCTCGCGGCTGAGAGTTCTGGATTTAACGGGCCAGATCCTCAGCGATTTTGAACGGCCGCGTCACGACATTTGTTTGTGGAGCCGACCTACAAAACACCAACGCTCGGTAAGGCCAGCCTGATCCTGCGTGGCACGCCTCCTAGAACTTGTTGCGGAGGCTGGATTGACCACCATGAAATGGTTGGCGTTCTTCCGCAGCCATCGACTGCGAAGGTTGCCCTACAAAACCCGCGAGAATGTCTAAGGTGAGCGTTTGCTTGCCGGTCTCATTGCTCTGATTCTATCGATCGAAACAGGTGGGTTTGCCCGCGTCGCATTTTCCACCAGTACATCGACGAGCGCACGGCACTCATTCACACCAGTAGCAAGAAGCTCTCTGAACGGAGTGATGCGTGACATGCCCCAGAACATCGCGGCCACCAGCCACGCAGGACTGGAATGCAGCCGTATCTTGCCCACCGGATAGAGGCGGAAGCCGAGACGCTCGATCATCGTGAAACATTCTTGCATTCCTCGCGCAATTGCCAGGGACTCGTTCCAGGATGCACCGCCTCCGCGTTGCATGCCCGCCGCGCAGACGCTTTCAAAGGCAGCACCCAGGGGAGCGTGACAGCGCAGCCATAGCAGCATGTCCGGCTCGAACACCGCCGGCAGGCCGGCGGCATTGAACGTCTCGACCGATGCCTGATGATTCATCTTGGTCTTCTGACCACCGGCACCGATTTTTGCGTTCAGACGTCCGTCCTTATCCAGCAACGCCTGCACGAACGGCATGCCGAACGAGCAGCGGTTTACCCCGATGGCATCCTGAAGGCGTTCGGGATCGAAGTTGTTGAACATGAACTGGATCCGCTTTGCCGCGCTGCGCTGAAGACCGGGAAGCACCGCGTCGACTTGATGCGCCTGCAGCGTCACCAACACCAGGTCATAGGGAATGCTTTCGTCAAGCGTGTCTGTGACAAGCAGCGGCGCAAGCTCGCCCCTTTTGTTGACGACACCTCCATCGCGCTGCAGCTGCTGCAGTCGCATGGACCCGGGACGCGCAACGGCCGTCACCTCATGAGCGCCTTGCTGCGTGAGCTGAAACGCAAAGGTGCTTCCGATGCCGCCTACACCAATGACGGCTATCCGCAGCGACGAGGAGCGAGTGCTTACTTTTTGATTAGTCATGCGTCTATGCTGAGGCAGCATGACGAAGCGTTCAATGATCTAAAGTCCTATTCTGATGCTCTGGAGTCCAAAGTTGATCGAAGACCTGCATTCGGCCGTATACGACCCCCTGTCAACCGCGCTGATAAAAATGAAGCTCAACGCCTCCATCAACGTCGCGCTGGACGCCGGTGGAAAGTGGGCGATGGATTTCCCCGCCTACGACGGGTTCACGCTCAATGTCGTGCAGAAAGGCGAGTGCTGGCTTGCCCTGGAACGAGGTGCGCGCAAGGTTCGCTTGAGAGCCGGCGATTGCTTCCTGCTGACGGGCGGCCGCACGTTCACGCTCGCATCAGATCTTGATCTGAAAAAACGATTTCGCGCGGAGAACATGTTTACGGACGCACAAGGCGGCCTTGCCACATGCAACGGCGGCGGGGACTTTTTTGTTGCAGGCACGATCTTCCGCTTTGAAGGGCACCTGCCCTCTGTGCTTTTTGCCCGACTGCCGCCAGTGATCCACATTGACGGGGGGTCGGATCAGGCGGCCGTGCTGCGCTGGAGTCTTGAACGGTTCGGCGCAGAGCTGCGCACTGGGGCGGTCGGGCGTTCCCTCATGCTCAGCCATCTCGCACCGATCATGCTGCTGCAAATATTGCGCATTTATCTCTCGTCAGCCACGCATGAGGAGAACTGGCTTGTTGCTCTTTCCCACCCCCTACTGGCGCCGGTATTCGAGGCCATGCAGACAAGGTATGAGCAAACGTGGACACTCGAAGCCTTCGCCGCCGTAGCCTGCATGTCGCGCTCGGCGTTTTCCCTGACATTCAAGAAAAAGGTGGGTGTTGCACCCATGGTTTACCTGATGCACTGGCGCATGCAGATCGCCTGTGAGCTGCTGCAAACCGGTAACGCATCGCTATCGGCCATTGCGGCTTCCGTAGGCTATGGTTCTGAAAGCGCATTCAGCGCGGCCTTTTTCAAGGTCTTGAAATGCAGGCCCGGTGCGTATCGGGACGCGCGCAAGTACTAGAACGCAAAGATGAACCGCTGGTGTTCTTTTCAGAGCGTATTGGCGCCACTAGTGGAACCGTTCGCGCGGGGGTAGCCGAGGATCGAGTGGATTGGTGTCCTCATTTCTTCACCGGCTGCAACACCTCACGCTTTGAAAAGTTATTCGACGGAGTAACAGCCAAGCCAGGTGGCTCGGCCTAAAACTTCAGCGTGATATTCCACGAGCTGCATCCCCTTCAATCCCGACTGTACCCTGGTCGTTCGTATCGATTCCGCGAGAGGGTGAAAAGCTCTTTTGTGGCGGCCGAAAGACTTAGCCTTTGCGCGCAAGCTGGCCAAAGCGTAAGCCGTATAGCAAGGCAAGAGCAGTCAGCTCTGCATCGAAAAAGGGGACACGCGGTGGCGGTTCTTTACGCCTTAAAAGAGGGGGTGGATTTGTGAAGCCCATTTGCGAACACCGTTTGATCACCCTTTTACTATTTCAAGGCTAGTGTCCTGCCCACCCATGCGAGGATTAGTTAATGGAGATTTTTTACATTCCTTTCTACCCAGACGCCTCGCACGGTTGGACCGTACCAATTCCGCGCGATGGAGAAAGACGGTTCGCCTCTAGATCGGACGCTTCTCGTTCGCCCAGATGCTTGCGATAGGAGAGTCCGAGGGAAGCGAGAAGAGAAGCTATTTGTGTGTCAAGGGTGGAGATAAGCAGTGGCGATTATTTACCGCCAATTTGATGCCCGTTACGTGATCGCTACATACATAGATAAGCTGACCGGGCAGTTACCGGTAGGTCAGTGAGAAGTGGTTGCTGAGAGATATTCCATCGCATATACCTTCTAACTGGTTTCACGCGGGAAAGCTGCGCGGCAGTCAAGTCGATCACCAGTTGTTGAACTCGATCGGAGCGCCTTAGATCACCCTTGCTCTCTTGTACTAATTCGATCTAGCCGCGATGCTGCTCAAATTCGTGCGTATGGGACCATAACTTCGCTTATGTGCTTGGTAGGCGCTGCAATAGTGACCGCAACGCGACGTTGCCTCCAGGTTGCCACCACGCTGCGGGTCTAGTGTCTCCCTCAGTCTCGCCGTTCGGTGTGCTGGCTGAGCTGCATATGGTCGCCGCGCTCCAGCGCCCAGGCGTGAGCAACTTCCGCGCCGAAGAAGAAGATCGCGCCGGAGTAGTACACCCAGACCAGCAGCACCACCAAGGAGCCGGCTGCGCCGTAGGCACCGCCGATGTTGCCGCTGGAGAGGTAAATTCCGATCACCCATTTGCCGAGTGCGAACAGCAGGGCCGTGACCACGCCGCCCCAAGTCACACGCCGCCAGAGTAGACCCGCGTCTGGCAGGTACCGGAAGAGCAAGGCGAACAGGACCGCGAGCACGGCCGTGCTGATGACCTGATTGAGAACGTCCCACACCGACCCTTTGAGCGGTAGGAGCATGCCGAGCAGTGAGCTGACCAGTAGCGACACCACCATGACGAAGACTGTCGCGGCGATGACCCCGATGGACAGCACACCCCTGTACAGCCATCCCTAGACTGCGTCGCCCGGATGCGCCCGAAGACCCCAGATCAGGTTCAGCGAGGCCTGCAACTGAGCAAATACGGTGGTGGCGCCCACCACCGATATCACGATGCCGACAATACCGGCGAAGGTGCCGATTGAGGGATGCTGGTGTGCGCTGGCATATACCGCTGCTGCGGTTGTTCGCGCCTCGGACCCTGCAAGCTGACCAATCTGGTCCAGCAACGTCTGCCGCACGTCGTAGCCGACCGTAGAAGTCAACCAGACACAGAGCAAGAGCAGCGGGGCGAAAGACAACAGCGTGTAGAACGAAAGCGATGCAGACAGAGACAAGACGTCATGGTCGAAAAAACCTTTGAAGGTCCGTACCAGCACACGCCATAGCAATGGGCGATCGGGATGCCGATCTTCATCCGGAAAACTCTCTTGAGTCGGTGAGTTGGCCATGGGGGAATGTTTACGCTTCCGACCGTCCGGTCAATGGGCCGAAACCACAGAAAGTAGAGGGACTCGAGCCATCACCAAAGGGCGTTGAACCATTGCGCCCGGGTGCAACTGCTTCCGGAATCTTCCCAAAACCCACCCACCCACCAAGGCTACTGTAGCCCGCATCGCAACGTTGAGCCTGCAAAGTCGATGTGCATTGGTCTGATGCTTCGCCGTGCACCAAAGAATCGGCCGAAATAGCAAAAGAATGTCGAAGCGTTTAAAGTGAACACGGTTTCGAACCGCCAGAGCAATCGAAATATGACGGTAACTGCGACGGTAGGTCAATTTTAGAATAGTTTAGAAAACCGCATGAGACAGGGGTTACTAGCCCTTGTTCGAGTCCACCCATAGCGTGTGCATTCGTCTAAACCTCCCAAGCTTCTCGACCGTGGGTTTCGACTTTTCTCAGCGTCCCAGAATGTGAATCGGCGGGAATAACCGTTGTCTGTATAAGAAACAATCAAGGGGGCACAGTCGTAAAGCATAACTTGACCACAGCTGATGCCCAGATTTCAGGCTGCTTCCTGATGATGTCAGTTCACACCTTCATTTAATGCTTCTGTGTCTTCGATTACCGAGTAAGGTTATCGCGGAATGCTCGTTTCGATCGGAGTGGCGAGTGCCGTCTGGATTGGCGTGTACAAATCGACCTCCAGCTCTTGATTGACCTCTAGAGACACAATGAGGGCGTATCGGACGGCGTTCGTGCTCTGACGAGCATCCTTCCAATCCTTCCACCACCCGCCCACAGGAAACACCGCCAGGTGCGACTTGGCGGCGAGCTGTGCGGCTGTTCCCCGCCACACATCGGATTGAATGGATCCGCGCGCCCTCAGCTGACTCCCAAAGAACCATCCCAAGGTGTCGGGGTCGTTCATGGAATCCCGGTGCACCCCATCGGCAGCTTCGGCGTCCTCGCGCTCGATCTTGTTGATGCGCTGCCCGAAGATCTCCGCTGTCTCCGTCGCGCCCTTCACCGCAAATCGGAGTCCATGCGACTGATAGCGGAACTTGCTTTGCCAACCACGCTGACTCGGATTGGGATCGATGAAGTAGGACAGTGTGATGCGCATCTCGACGAGTGACTCGCCCAGCGCCGCCAGGGTGTCAGCAGGCCACGGCAAGGCATGCATGTTGAGTTCGTTGAGCTGGATGTTTGACTTATCGAGTCGATAAGGCATCAGGCTTTCCTGAAGGACTAGCGTCGGCCGCCATCTGTCGGAGTGGAGCGTGTTATAGCCATTGACTGCGCCGTAGCCAAACTGACGAAGGAGTGCTTCCTTGTCGGCACGGGCCCGATTCAAGGGGAGTTGCGCGCTCATCGCTGGCGTGTACCGCGCGCCGTGCACGACGAGGGCGCGAAGGGTTTCCGGCCAGTAGTCTGGGTAGCGCATACTTAAATGCGCGCACAGTCGGGATACCTCCGCGGCGGCGGCGCTGGTGTCCCCGGTTTCGCTGAGGAGTGCCCGGGCCATGTCACGATGGGTGGTCAGCAGCCTGAGGCTTTCCGGACCGACTAGAGGCTGATCCTGATCAAGCGAGCCGTTGCCGCCCTCGGCCACTACATCGGGCTTGAATGGCCAGGATCGCTGCCAGAGCATCGTAGTGGTCGAGCAGGGGGAAAGTGCCCCCATTGGCGCTATGCCTTGAAGCCCCGGCCATTTCGCTTGATCGATGAAGGTCAGATCCGTGTAGGCGCCGACGGTTAGGGCGTTCCAGGCCTGGCCGGGGCTTTCGATGCCCTCCAGCTTGTTGATGTCGGGATAGCGATGCCATTTGGACCAAGGAATATTGCCACCCGACAGCACAAACAGGCGTCGCTTCCGCGGTTCGTTACTGTCGGGCTCTAACGTCCCGCGACCACCTGCCGCCAGGCGGTCGATTGTCGCCGACCATTCGGACGGTAGGCCGGTGGAGGCTTCTGTACAGGTGGACATCATCGCGAACGTGCGCCGGCGATCAAGCGCAACCTCTTCGACGACATCGACCGCCTGCTGGGTGACCCAGCCATACAGGTGATATGGATGCTGTCCTTGGGGAGGATAGATGTTGACCGACTCCAGGCGGTGCGGGACCGCATGAGCCTCGGTGGATGCCAGTGGATGGATAAGATTGCCATGCAACACGATGCCGGCCATCTGTGTGCCGTGGCCATCGGCATCCGCGCCGTTCCACGTCGGTACCAGCGCATGCAGATCCGCGGTATCGAGGCTGGGTTGAATGAGGGGATGAGCTTGCGCGACGCCCGTATCCAGCAGCGTCACATACGCCGCTTCCACCGACTCATTGGCCTCCAGGCGCGCGGCGAGATCGCGCACCCACTGCACTTGGTCGAACGGATTCAAATCGGAGAGGAAGAATTCGGCTGTGGGTTGGACGGAGCGAATCTCCGCCATGACATCCAACAGTTCAATGGCCTGCTCGAGCACAGCTCGCGTCGTATGTGCGGCGACGACGATGCGCCCAGGAAACGGCACATAGCCGGTTTCAACGACGATACCCATTTGCTCAGCCACCTGGCCGAAGGCGCGTCGCGTGGCCGCCGTATCACCGGCTTTGATGCGTAACCACAGTTGGAACCATTGCTCAACCTGCGCCGGAGGCGGATTGATCGGATCCGTCCATAACTCGTCGAAGGCAGCCTGCCTGAAGCTCTCGATCACATTGACCAGCGCCGCATGTTTGGGCTTGTCGTACTTGGTGTTCTCGTTAATGTACTCGCGAATGCGCTTCTCGAAGGCCGTCAGTTGCCCGTCGGGAATGTGCACGACAATGAGATCAAAGTCGTCATGCGAGGTGACATTCAGCACCTCGATGCCGTCGCGCTTCCATTCCATGGCCTTGTAGTCAAGAAAGCCTTTCGGACGAAGCTCGATCGCGACGGTCAGGCCAACAGCGGCCGGAAGGTTCAGCGCTTCCCGTCGCCTTTTGAAATCGGCTTCCGCGCGGTGCAGTTGCTGGAGTTGCTGGAGCAGGCGCTGGCCATGTGTTCGTCGCTCGCGGGCTGGCGCCGGCGGCCGCTGGACTATTAGGGTTGATTTGAATCGCCGAGCTTCAACAAAGGCCGACGCATCCAGATGCTTAAGCTGTTCTGCCACAGTCTGTCCCCTTCCCTGGACAGACGATGTCAACCTGTCCTCAGCTGAACTTCATGTGCCGGAGGCTAGCAGAACGTTCATCGAGATGCTGCAGGACACTTCCTTGGCTGACGCCCGTCTGGTTCTCGAGGACTGCATCCTTCATGGCATCCTGGCAAGCGCGCACGACATCCGAGTGCGACAAACCATTCGCCGCGCTCACCAACTTCGGGTAGTCCAAGGCCTGCCCGTCGAAGAGCGCCAAGCTGTTACGCAGCAATCGTTCGATCTGCGAAACATCCGGCGCTTCATAGCGGATAACGTCGTCGAAGCGCCGGAAAAGCGCCGTATCCAGGGATTCTCCGTGATTTGTTGCGGCGACGATCAGGCTTTCCGAGGCGTCCTGCTCAATTAGCTGAAGGAACATATTCAACGTGCGCCGCATCTCGGCAACATCGTGCTGGCTACCACGTTGCAAGCCCAGCGAATCGAATTCGTCGAAGAGATAAACGCCACGCGTCGCCTTCAAGGATTCGAACACCAGGCGCAGCTTCGATGCGCTCTCACCCATGAACTTGGTGATAAGGCTATCGAAGCGGGCCACGAACAGCGGAAGGCGAAGTTCCGCTGCTAACACGCTGGCCGTCAGCGTCTTACCGGTGCCCGGTGGGCCGACCAGCAGCAGCTTGCGGCGCGCTACTAGGCCGTGACCACTCAATCGCTCGTGATAGCGCTGTTCGCGAAGCACGCGCTCCAGCTTCAGCGCGACCTCCGCTGAGACCACCATTTCAGCCAGATGGTGACGGGGATATTGGACGGTCAGCAGCTCAGCCAGCTCGCCCTTGGGCTGAGCCAGCGGCACCGGGCGCACGGCTGGCCGGCTCCCCTGGCGCGCCTGAGCTGCCTCGATGAGCGCCTTAAGTTCGGCCGCTAAGCGGGTATGGCCCTTCTGGGCTTCGCCGGCAGCCATCTGCAGCGCGACCGCCGTGAACTGCGCATCCTGCTCGCCAGCGTAAGCACGCAACAGCGCTATGAGTTGATCGGCTCGCGCCATACGTCCTCCAATCCCGAATGGTAACCGGTGCGCTGGTAATCTTCGCCTGTGCTGTTATAGCAACATTGTGCGATAGTAGCAACATGTGCTTGATCTCGTTTCCCTCCTCCCAGCGCGAACTCCTCATCGCCGCCCGGGGGCAAGAGACCCAAGCCGCGTTCGCGCGACGATTGGGTATCAACCGGTCGTCTTTGTCGAGGTACGAAAGTGAGCAACTGGGCGCCCCTACTTCGGTGCTCAACTTCTGCCTTGGACGCATTTCGACGCAGCTACAATCGGGAGGCAGTCCTGCTATTCAGCAAGCGCTCCTCTTGGTCCGCAAAGCCGCCGAGACGCTTGAAAGGGCGGTTCACGAAGAGACGCCTGGAAGCTAGGTCAAATCTACCCCGACGGTGTCGCCTTGCCTGAGACTCCCAAGCAAAGGTTACTTGACACACGGTTGGCCGTTGATATGCAGCAGCCGAGGCAATCGCGGATATGAGGTGGGCCGACAAGACCGAGCTGACTCGGAGTAGATACGCAAACTTTATTCATTTGCGCAGCAACATGTGGATAAGAGTAGTCGGCCAATGCATTTGTCAGGACGCACCTCGCCGAGTCATGAACGAGCCAATCAAAACGAGCGCGCCAACGCAGCGACCGTACTTTGCAGAACAAGTAAAGCCATATGCTACCTATTGCAAACACGGCCGGCGCCGGGCGCGCTTGAGATCCTCAGTCTATGAAAGACCGGCCAGCTATGCCTGCTAGCGCATTATCGTTCTCACAAGCGCAAACTCGCCGGACGGTTCATCGAAGTCTGCTCAAACACGCAAACTTTGAGGAATTACATAGCAATTGCCGCTGACCCGACTCGCTGTCCAAGTTTGACGATCTTTGAGAAACCTATGGATCCCTAGTTGAGCTAGTTGCTATCAGGGACCAGGTAGGGACCTCATGCGATGAAAAGACATCTTTAGGGACGGGGAAGAAGCTAAACCATTGATCTATCTGGTGGGCCCACGAGGACTCGAACCTCGAACCAAAGGATTATGAGTCCTCTGCTCTAACCATTGAGCTATAGGCCCCTGTGCGTGGTGGCAAGTGTAACCAATGCGGATGAAAACGACGATGGCCGGGTGACGCTGTAGGTCAAGGCGGGGACGGTATCTGCACATCGTAAACCGCTACTATCGGACGTCGGCCGCAGCGGCATGGCCCGACCCATGTTCAACGAACGGAGCTTGAATAATCTATGAAACATTTGCTGATTGTCGGTCTGGTTGCTCTTGGCGTGCTGGCGGTGTCGCCTGCCATGGCGCAGGTGGTGCATCACCCGGTCCACCATGTGGTACATCACCGGCCGGTTCATCACCGCGTGGTGCATCGCCGTCCGCCGCTGCGCCACCATGTCGTGCATCACCCGGTTCACCATTGACCGACAAAAGAAAACGCCCGCAATGCGGGCGTTTTCTTTTCCGGCGGCCGCGATGACTTATTCGACGTCGAGGAACGAGCGCAGCTGCTCCGAACGGCTGGGATGACGCAGCTTGCGCAGGGCCTTGGCTTCGATCTGGCGAATGCGCTCGCGGGTCACGTCGAACTGCTTGCCGACTTCTTCGAGCGTGTGATCGGTGTTCATGTCGATGCCGAAGCGCATGCGCAGCACCTTGGCTTCGCGCGGCGTCAGGCCGGCGAGCACGTCGCGCACGGTTTCCATCAGGCCGGTTTCGGTGGCCGAATCGATCGGTGAGCTGGCGTTGTTGTCCTCGATGAAGTCGCCCAGATGGGAATCCTCATCGTCGCCGATCGGGGTTTCCATCGAGATCGGCTCCTTGGCGATCTTCAGCACTTTGCGGATCTTGTCCTCGGGCATCTCCATTTCCTTGGCCAGTTCTTCCGGCGTGGCCTCGCGGCCGAACTGCTGGAGCATCTGGCGGGAAATGCGGTTGAGCTTGTTGATCGTCTCGATCATGTGCACCGGAATACGGATGGTGCGCGCCTGGTCGGCGATCGAGCGGGTGATGGCCTGGCGAATCCACCACGTCGCATAGGTCGAGAACTTGTAGCCGCGGCGGTATTCGAACTTGTCCACCGCCTTCATCAGGCCGATGTTGCCTTCCTGGATCAGGTCGAGGAACTGCAGGCCGCGGTTGGTGTACTTCTTGGCGATGGAGATGACCAGGCGCAGGTTGGCCTCGACCATTTCCTTCTTGGCGCGACGGGCTTTCGCCTCACCGCTGGCCATGGCGCGATTGATGTCCTTGATGTCGATCAACGGCAGGAACAGCTTGCGCTCGATAGTGGCGAGCTTTTCCTGCTCCGCGTCGATGGTGTCGCGGAAGTTCTTGATGTTCGGCGACCACTTCTGGCGCTTGCGGCCCAGTTCGGCCGCCCACTCGAGGTTGCCCTCGTTGCTGGGGAAGGTCTTGATGAACTCGGCCTTGGGCATCTTCACCTGCTTGACGAAGATGTCCATCAGCACGCGCTCGTGGTGACGGATGTCGTTGACCACTTCGCGCAGCTTACGCACGAAGCCGTCGATCAGCGCGGACGGCAGCTTGAGCTTGAGGAATTCCTCGGCCATCTGGTCGCGCAGCTTGACGATCTTCTTGTCGGTAATGCTGGCGGCTTTCGGCGCGGCCTTCTGGAACTTGCCGTAGTAGTCGCGCAGCAGCTCCATGCGACGCTTCACTTCTTCCGGATCGGGACCGGTCGGGCCGGCCTCTTCCTCGTCCACGGCGGTGGTTTCGTCGTCGTCGACTTCGGCCTCGTCGGCCGGATCGGGCTCGGGCAGCAGCAGCGCGGCGGCTTCCTTTTCCTTGCGGGCGAGGTCGGCGGCTTCTTCCAGATCGAGGAAGCCGGCGAGGATCTCGCTGAGGCGGCGCTTGCCGTCCAGATGCTGGTCGTACTCTTCCAGCAGCAGCTCGATGGTCAGCGGGAAGCTGGCCAGCGCGGTCTGCACCTGGCCCAGGCCTTCCTCGATGCGCTTGGCGATGGCGATTTCGCCCTCGCGCGTCAGCAGCTCGACCGTACCCATTTCGCGCATGTACATGCGCACCGGGTCGGTGGTGCGGCCCACTTCGGCGTCAACGGCGGAGAGAAGTGCCACGGCTTCTTCGGCGGCGGCTTCGTCGTCGGTGCTGCTGCCGGCCTTGTCGGCCAGCGGGTCGGCGTCCGGCGCGGCGTCATGCACTTCGATGCCGACGCCCTTGAGCACCGCCATGATGTCTTCGATCTGCTCCGGGTCAACGATGTCGTCGGGGAGGTGATCGTTGATTTCCGCGTACGTCAAATAGCCCTGCTCCAGACCTTTGGAGATGAGCGCTTTGATTTCAGACTGTTGCTCGTGGGGAGCTTTGCTATTCATTAACCGACCGCCGCGGGGTTCAAGAACCGGACATTATAACGATGTGCTGCTTTTTTGACCAGGTTTCAAGTGAAAAAAATTAGTACGAACAAGGATTTGGCTACGCAAAAATCGGGCCAGATCAGCGCTTGGAGCCTAATGAGAAACGCGCCTTCGTTCCGCTGCGTTTAGTTAGTCTCGAGCCAGAACGTGACCGGTCCATCGTTGACCATCTGAACCATCATATGGGCACCGAAGCGGCCGGTTTCCACCCCTGGATGCGCAACTCTGGCCAGTTCCACCAAGCGGTCGAACCAGCGCCGGCCGTGTTCGGGCGGCGCTGCGCTGGTGAAGCTGGGACGCATGCCGGCGCGGGTGTCCGCCGCCAGGGTGAACTGACTGACCAGCAGCAGGCCACCGCCGGTGTCCTTCAGCGAGCGATTCATCCGGCCACTGTCGTCGGCGAACACACGATAACCGAGCAGTCGCTCCAGCATTCGCCGGGTCTGGATTTCGCCATCGTCCGGCTGCACGGCGACCAGGGCAAGAAGGCCCGCGTCGATGCGACCGACAAGCTCATCGCCCACATCGACGCGGGCGGATTGGACGCGCTGGATCAGGGCAATCATGAGGGCCGTTTGTCGAATGGTTTTTCGAGCTTAAAGCCGCCCGGCGATCAACGGAAGCGCGAGCATGCCGCCTTCTTTTGCGAAGTCAGGCGGGGCGTGGTCCCGTAAACTGTGCCGATGCGTGCCGACATGATCCTCGTTTATTTCCTCCTGCGCCTGATCGGCCAGTTGCCCCTGCGCGTACTGCACCGCATCGGCAGCGGGCTGGGCCTGCTGGTATTGAAGCGCAACAACCGCACCGTGCAGAACACCGCAGTGAATCTGCGCATCGTGCGGCCGGAGCTTGATGAGGCCGCGCAGGCGAACCTGCTGCGCGAGTTGATGATCGAGAGCGGCAAGTCGGTGGTCGAACTGGCGAAAATCTGGGGCGGCGGTGCGGAGCGCGCGCTCGCTCTGATTCGCGAGGTGCGCGGCGAGGCGCTGCTCGATGCGGCGCTGGCCACCGGCAAGGGCGTCATCATCGCCGCGCCGCATCTGGGTTGCTGGGAGCTGCTCAATTACTGGCTGTGCCGCAAGACGCCGATGGCCATTCTGTATCGCCCGCCGCGCATCGCCGCCGTGGAAGGCCTGCTGCGCAAGGTGCGCGGCGCGCTGGCGCCCGAGCAGGTGCGGGCCGACGGTGCCGGCGTGCGCACCCTGTACAAGCGGCTTGCTGCGGGCCGCACGGTAGGCATCCTGCCGGACCAGAAGCCGCGCGCTGGCGAAGGCGAATTTGCGCCCTTCTTCGGCCGCGATGCGCTGACCATGGTGCTGCTGCCGCGACTGGCGGCACGCACCGGGGCGACGGTGCTGTTCGCCTTCGCCGAAAGGCTTGCCGATGGCGCGGGATATCGCGTGCACCTGCTGCAGGCTCCCGACACCATCATCGACACCGACCTGACCATGGCCTGCGCGGCCCTGAATCAGGGCGTGCAGAACTGCGTCGAGCTCGCCTTTGCGCAGTATCAGTGGCAGTACAAACGCTACTCGGCGGACGATCGTCCCAGCCCGTACGACAGGCAGAACGGTTGACCCGCGCCGCATCGACGCAACCCCGGTGCCGGGTCTGCTGGCGGCCTCAGCTTTCCGGGGGCTTGGGTTTTTCCAGACGACGCAGAAAGACGGTCATCTCTTTCTCGGCCTGCTTGTCGCCGCGCTTGATGGCGGCATCGATGCCGCTGCGCCACGCCTCGGCCGCCGCTTCCGGCTCGCCCGCATCCAGGCTGGCCTTGCCGAGAAGCTTCCACGCCGCCGAGTAGGCCGGATCGAACGACACAGCGCGCTGCAGTTCTTGCACGGCAGCCAGGGTATCGCCATCGGACAGCAGTGCGCTGCCCAGCGAAAAACGCAGCAGCGCGCCGTCGCGCGGACCACCGCACTGCAGGCGCAGCCCCGCGATGCGTTGCTCATTCATCGGCGCGGGTGCTCACGGCTGAGACCGGTAGCGGCCGTCCGGAATCGGGTAAACCCTGGTCGGCTGTGCCGGTTCCGGCGGCGTACGTCCCGAATATAGGTCGGCCAGTGACGCGGCCGGCCAGATCACCATCCACGAAGAGCGAAACGGCTGAACCAGCAGCGCATAGTGCAGCGCGTGAGGGTCGAGCTTTTCGGGGTGATCGACGATCAGGGCGTCCGGATGCGTACGGGCAAAATCCCTGACCGCCTGCTCACCGAACAGCTCGGTGATCGGGTGCAGCAGGCGCCCTTCGAAATGAAACTGGCCGTCGTAGTTGCCGACATAACCGATGGGATGTTGCGCGATGTCGGCCTCACCCAGCAGTCGCGACGACGGCGCCAGATCGTATTTCGGCCATATCGCCAGGGTGAACAGCGTATTGAGCGCCAGCGTCGCGATCAGGCTCGCCACCGCAAGCCGGCGCATTTCGCCGCGGCCGCGCACCAGCAGCAGCGCGCCGAGCAGCAAAAACGCCACGCCGAACGAACGGCTGTACGCCGCCGGACCATCGAACCACTCACCGTGTAGATGGTTGCCCGCCACCAGGTTGGGCAGCGCAAACAGGAACGCCGCAAAAATTATCCCGCCGATGCCGAGCGGCCAGGTGCCCAGCCAGGGGTTGTCGGCCAGCACCGGGCGCCGTTCGCGCAGTATTGCGACCGTCGCAACGATCAGCATGGCGCCCCCGCCAAACTCGGGCAGCGGGTAGTACGCCTGCTTGCCGCTGATCAGCGAAAAGACCAGAAAGCTCGGCAGCAGCCAGCACAGCAGAAAATGCAGGCCAGGCTCCAGCGGCTGACGCAGCAGCACCACCAGCAGCGGCAGCAGCAACAGCACCACGAGCAGATGCTCCAGCTGCGGCGCGTGCCAGCGAAACGCCAGCAAGGAAAGCAGGCCCAGCATGGCAGTCGCCATCAGCCCCAGCCCGATCCGCATGCCGCTGCGCCAAGGTTTTTGAAACAGGGCGATGACCAGCGCGACGCTGGCACGCGGCCACGCGCTGAAAGGAAACATCAGCACCGGCAGATAGATCAGATACCACCACGACGGATGCGCGTGGCTCTGCAGCGGTTCGGCATGCTGCAGTCCTTTCACGACGCGGCCGGCGGTCTGGGTGAAGAACAGCCGCTGCCGATACGCCTCACCGCCGGAGAAACCGGCTGGCAACGCCCACGCCAGCAGCACCGCGCCGCCGAGCACTACGGCAAGCAGGCCGCGGCCGTACCAGCGCGCGCGGTGTTCGCGCGCCCAGGTGTTCCACAGCGGCCCCAGCAACCAGGGAAACAGCACGTGCAGCAACATCACCGGCCCCTTGGTCAGCAGGCCGGCGCCGATGCACAAACCGAACAGCAGCCAGCGCGGCTCGGCGCGATCGATCCTGGGCGTCAGGCACAGCAGCGCGGCCAGCGCCCACGTTGCCAGCAGCACGTCGTACATGATCTGCTGGCCGAACAGAAACGCGTAGCTCAGCGCCAGCAGCATCCACGGCGCGCCACGGGCGATCCATGGACGGCTTGGAAACAGCCGGCGCGCCAGCACCGACACCAGCACCAGCTGCGTGCCGCCGATCAGCACCTCGAGCACGCGCGGCCACACGTCGCTGACGCCGAAAGCAAACCAGCCGGCGTGGATCAGCCAGAACAGCAGCGGCGCCTTCTCGCTGTACGGCTCGCCGTTGATTGCCGGCACCAGCCAGTGGCCGTGGCTCCACATCTCCCAGGCCACGGCGAGTGTGCGGGTGGAGTACAGCGGCATCGGGCCGTGCGAAAAAATCGCCAGCAGCGCCACCAGGGTCCACAGCGGCAGCCACGGCCACAGCGCGCGCAGGGTTTCGGTACGGCTATTGGCGCTCGGGGACACAGGCGTGCTCGTGGGGATTCAGGTGCAGATTCTAGCCTGCGCGAGCCGTGCCCACGTTTGTCGCGCGGTCGGCGCGCAGGGAATCATGCCGGACCCCAGTAACCGATGCGCCGGCGCAGCTTCAGTTTGCGCCACGGATTCCACGGCTTGGGCCGCCGGTTGCGCGCCCCAGCTGCGATGAAGGCGTCGATCGCATCGAGCACGCGTTCGCTGGACCGACCGTCGCGATAGGGGTGGATCGCGTCGGCGAATTCGCGAATCGCCTGCATCAGCGCCGGCGGCCTTGCCAGCGCACGTTCGATCGCCGGTTCGAACTGGGCAGGATCGTCGATGTCGATCAGCTGCGGCCCGGGCCGGCGATTCTTGAACGTCACCACCGGTTTGCCGGTGAGCAGGAATTCGCTCAGCGCCGAGGAGGTATCCGAACACATCATGTCGACCTGCGGAAACAGGTCGAGAATATTGTCGTTCTCGGCAAAGCGCAGATACTCGTTCTGCAGCGCCTTGTAACGCGCGCGCGTCTCGGGATTCATCTTCGGATGAAAGGTGACGATCCAGCGCCAGCGGCCGTCGCGCGAGAGTCGCTTCACTTCCTCATACAGGGTATCGGCGGCGCTCCACGAGGGCGAAAACGTCGAGTGATAAAGAATCACCGGCGGTTCGCGCACCGCGGGCAGCGCGCCGGTGATCTCGCGCATGAACGGGTCGAGCTTGGGCCAGCCGGTTTCGGTCACGGTGAAATGGCCGAGCTTGGCCGCAACATCACCGAACGCCTTGGTATCGCGCGGGCCGGTGGTGCAGTACAGGTCGAAGAAGCCGCGCACGTAGACATGCCGTGGCTTGCCCGCATCGAAGCCGTGGAAGGTTTCCACCTTTACGCCGGGAAAGAAATGCGGCAGGTGGTTGCTGGAGGTGATCACCGCGATCGGATTCCATGCGCGCACCTGTGCCACTGTCAACAGTCGCTCGCCGTCGACCAGGTCCTCGGCGCCGGGCCCATCGAAAAACCAGGCTGCCTCGTGGCCGCGGGCGCGGATGGCCTCCTGCACGGGGCGAAGAATTGCCAGCGCATAGCGCTCCGAGCCGTACAGCAGATAGTGCTTCGGAACTGCTGCAGAAGATGGGATTGAAGGGGTCGTGTTGCTCATCAACGATCGATGCCGTGGCGGGTGAGAAGTGTGGCCGCCCGATCCATCGACTCCGGGTTGTGGCGCATTTCGTAATAGCGCATGCGCTTGTAGATCGCGTAGCTGGCGGCCGTGTGCGCGATCATGAAACCGCGCCAGCCGTCGAGGAAGGCCAGCCGAAAGAAATAGTCCTTGATGAAGGCCAGCGCAAACACGAACGGCGCCTGCCACATGCGCACGGGCTTGCCTTTCTCGAGCCAGTCGCGGCATTTCAGCTCGGCATAGCGCAGTACCTTGAGCTGCTTGTGCGGCAGGGTCGGGTTGTTGATGTGATTGAACGGCGCGCTCAACGTTGGTGCGTCGCCCTCGAAGCGCAGCGATTCATGCACGCGGGCGTCGGTCCAGCGGGCGCGGTCGCGGTGGTACAAACGCGCCAGTTTTTCGCCGACGGCCGGGCGGTACCAGCGCATCGGGCGACCCATGTAGATCGTGCTGCGGCGAAGGTAGACGGCCGGCGTGTCGCCGGCCATCAGCACCGGCAATTGCTGCTGCAGTTCGGCGGCCAGTTCGGGGGTGAGCGTTTCGTCGGCGTCCAGCGCGAGTATCCATGGGTAGCTGCACTGGGTGGTGGCAAAGTTGCGCTGTGCGCCGAAGCCGAGCCAGTCCTGCTGCACCACGCGGGCGCCATGAGCCCGACCGATCGCTACCGTGTCGTCGTCGCTGCCGCTGTCGACCACCAGCTTCTCGGCGGCAAACGGCACGCTGTCCAGACAGCGCGCGATGACGTCGGCCTCGTTGTGGGTGATGACGACGAGGGTGAGCGGTAGGGTGGACATGCGGCGGATTCTAGCCGATCGACCTGACCGCAGCCGGCCGGCGCGGATCGTCAGGGCCGGTTCCCGACTCTCCAGTTAGGTATGATGCCGATCCGGCCTTCGTGTCTTTGACGTAACTTTACCCGCGTTGCTGCGCCCGCTTGCCGAAGCCCGGCGGCGATCATGGGAGAATGCCCGCCGATGAACACCTTCGACAGCCGGATCACCCTCTGCGTCCGCTTCGGGCTGCCGCCTTGTCGATTTTTTTCCACCGAGTTGCCGTTGGGAATGTTTGCATGAGCCAGCCAGCGACGCGCTTCGCGGTGGTCGTCACCAGCTACAACTACCGCGACTTCGTGGTTGAAGCCGTGCAGAGCGCGCTGGCGCAGAGCCGAGGGCCGGTGCAAGTCGTCGTGGTCGACGACGGCTCCACCGATGGCTCGGACGTTTTGCTGAACGAACACTTTGGCGCGGATGATCGCGTGGAGCTGATATGCGGCAGCAATGGCGGTCAGCTGGAAGCCTTTCAGCGGGGTGTGGCGAAGATCGACGCCGACGTCGTGTGCTTTCTGGATTCCGACGATCGCTGGGCGCCGGACTATCTCGCGCGCCTGGGCGAGCTCTACGACACCCGCCGCGATGTCGATTTCGTCTTCACCGACATGAAGCATTTCGGCGAGGAGAACAAGGTGGTGGGTTTTCATCACACCGCCGTCGACCTCGGTTACACCGCGGTGATCACCTACGCGCTCACACGCTGGTATGGCGCACCGACGTCGGCCTTGTCGATGCGCGCCGTCTGGGCGAGAAAGGTCGTCGAGGTGCCTGACAGTTTTCGCGAGACCTGGCGCCTTTCGGCGGACAACTGCCTGGTCTTCGGTGCCAGCGTGCTCGGCGCCAGAAAATATTACCTGCCGACCGGATGCGTTGATTACCGCATCCACGGGAAAAACGGCTGGTGGTCCAATCGCAGCGCTACAGTGGCGTATACCAACCGGTTGCGCTCGCGCGGATTGATCGGCTACTACGCACGGGTGGCGGGATTGGACGAGTCGTGTATCGAACTGTCCAAGCTGGAGTACAAAACCAAGCCGGATCCGTTGTGGGCTGAAACCAAGCGCTATGCGGCGCTCGCCATGAGAGGGCGTGCGCCATGGTGGAAGCGCTTCGAACACATGCTGGCGATTCTGTTTGGATCCCGGGCCAACGGCCAGCCCAGGGGCGGCTGAACCGGCTACCCAGTGCCTCACTTACCGGGCGATTTGACGTCCTGCCATCGAACGGCAGCGCGCTCGTCATGCAGCCGGGGCTGCAGCGCATCCTGCAGCAGCTTGCCGAAGCGCTGTTGATTGGTTTCGAACCAGAGGCGGGCAGCGCTACCGAGCGCCTTGCATTCTGTTCGATCCATCAGGCGCGCGCGTTCCACCGCGGCTTCGAGCGCCGCTTCGTCAAAATGGTAGCGGGTTGCTGCATTCAACGGCCCGGCAGCGCTGGCCGCCACCAGCATGCCGCGGTCCGGGCGCACCAGTTCGTTCATCGGCGGCGCATCGCAGGTGATTGCCACTGCGCCGCAGCTCATCGCTTCGGCGATGTAATGACCCCAGCCTTCGGCTTCGGACAGGCACAGGTGGAAGAGGTGGCCGTTCTGCAGGCTGCGGATTTCTCCGATGTCGCGCAGGGTGGCCACGCGATGGCGCACGTTGCCGTGGTCCGGTGTGGTGGGCATGCCCGTCGCTGTCTGCGGTGACTGCAGGACCAGCAAGGGCGGCCACTCGGGATGACGGCGCCACACCGCCAGCAGGCGCGCGGTGCCCTTCATCCGGCTGGCGCCGGCCAGATGCAGGAAGTGCGGCTCTCGCGGCGTTTCAGCTATGAGGCAATCCGTACTCCGGAAGCCGATGTAACGGGTCGGAAGGCCGCGCGCCTGGAAGGTCGCAGCAGCGACTCTCGTTTTGGCCAGCACTGCCTCGAAGCGGTGTAGATGCCGTTCATCCCTTTTGGACAGCCATTCCGGATTGGGTATGAAGAAGTTTCGGTATGCGGTGGCGAAGTAAGCCGGCTGCACATGCTCGAGCATGATGTTGACGTCGAATTTCCAGCGCAGGCGATCGCCTTGCCGCAACGACTGCCACAGCAGCTGCAAACGGATCCACACGGCACGCGGCGACCAGCGCCGGCGCTTCGGCCCCACCGAGGTCACGTGCACATCGTGGCCCTGCTGCGCGAGCGTCTCGCGCAGCAGGCGCAGGTCATGGCTGAGACCACGGCCGTTGTCCCAGCCGATCAGGTTGATGCACGTCCGTGGCGTCTGATCAGACAAGCGGCGCGACCTCCGTCGATGATTTACGTCCGCCGAGCCAGACCGCCAAGCCCAGCACCAGGAAAAAGTACAGCGAATGCGGCATGGCGCGATAGAACACGTTGTCCGTCAATCCACACAAGGCATACATGCTGACGGTCGCCGCGCCCACGCACGCGGGAATGATCTCGCCATGCGGAGCATGCAGGGCGTGACGGGTAAAATGAACGAAAGGCACGGCAAAAATCAGCAGGATCACCAACAGGCCAGGCACGCCGCCGGTTGCCGCCGCCTCGAGATACTCGTTGTGCGGGTGTTCGTATTTCGCAATGGCCGCATTGGCATGTGCCTCAGCCACCTGCTGGCGCGCGTACATTCCGAACCGGTCGATTCCCACGCCGGCCCAGGGATGCTCCATAAAGGCGTGGCCCGCCGTGTGCCACATCTCAAGGCGCTCGCGTATAGCGCCGCGCGCATCGGTCTTGGAGTTGTAGCTGGTCATCTCCGAACGCACGTCAGCAAAACGCTTAACAAAGACGGAAGGTGAGCTGGCTGCGGCGGATGGATTGGCCGGCGACACAATGGCGACGCGATTCCCGGCTGACCCGGCCTTTCGCGGCGAGGGGCTGATGTCTCCAGCCTCAGGCGCGCTGACCACTCGCGGTGCCGGACTGACGGGGAAAGCTCGGGCTGTAACCGCCGCAGCGGCCGGAACGCTGACATTGCGGACGCTGTTGGCCGCCAGTGCGCCGCCGCCCAGGATTGCTATCAGGAAGACGCCGGCGCGCAACCAGCGGCCGGTGCGGCGCGCGTAAATCAGCAGCATGAAGAGGAGTACAGGGACGAAGGCCAGCAGCGGTCCCCTGCTCTGGGTCAGCATGGCGCCATACATACCGAAGGCCGCGCCCACGCCGTGCACGATTTTCTCCGGATAACGACTGCTCGCGTAGAAAAGCTGCAGCCATCCGCTGAGCGAGAGCACTAGCAGCACCATGGCAAATTCGATCGCTCCCCAGTCGCCGCCATTCAGACCGAAGGCCCGATCAATCCTCAACACGAAGTGCTGCACCACACAGACCATGCCGAGGAAGACCGCCGTGGCGCTGAAGCCAAGCCAGACCCAGCGCATGCGCAGCGGCAGGCTGAAAACGGCGGCGGTGGCCATGTAAAGCAGGATATGCGAAGGCAGGTCGAACGCGTCCCAGCCCAGCCCATGACCAAGAATGTTGAGCGCCGTGTAGACCACGGCCAGAGCGCATACAGCCGTGATCGGCCACGCCAGGCGGTAGCTGGCGCGCGTGCTCGCGCGGCTGAAAAGCAGAAACAGGCCGGCGATCAGCAACAAGAGCGCCGGCAGGGCTTTGGCATGCAGGGACACCGAGAACGAGAGTGGCATCAGGGCAACCAGTACGGACAAGAAGCCCAGCCACCATGCGTTCGTTCTTGCGTCCACGCCTGCTCCTTTCCGGTTAAGCCATCTCCCTGTGCTGCACGAAGGTTTTGGGTCTTCAGCACTAGCCTTGAGTTCGGGCATGGTACTTTAGGCGGATAGTTCGACGGGCACCACTTTTCGAAGCGATAACAGCCGCGTTCATGTTGTTTGCCCAGTCCATTCTCCAGCGCGGGCGTTTGCCGGGCCCGCAAGGGTCGAGGCCTTGAAAATCCTGTTCACCAATTTCCATGAAGGTGACGGGGGCGGCCACACCACGTATGTGATTACGTTGGCCAAGGCGCTTGCGGCGAGACACGAGGTGCACGTGGCCGCGCCGCCGGCGAGCCGGCTTTACCGTGAGGCCAGCACGGAAACCCGTGTGCGTGCCTGGGCGCAGCCGTTCCCCAACGGGCTCAACAGGCTGGCCGCGCGCCGACGGGCGCGCCGGCAGCTCTTCAAGCGGCTGCAGGAAAACGCGTTCGACCTTGTCCACGTGAACGGTTCCGCTGACCATCGGCTGGTCATGGCGGCCGCGCGGGGCCTGCCGCGGCGCCCGCCAATCGTCCTGACCAAGCACAACTCCAAGGCCATCACTGGCCTGGGACACTGGTGGCGCGCCCGGCGCGGCACCAACATGGTGATTGCGGTGTGCGACTTCACCTTTCGCGCCCTGGCGGCTTCGGCGTATCGACGCTGCCGATTGAAGACGGTGCACAACGGCGTCGACATCGGCCATTTCACACCATGGCCAGACGCCGATGCGTTTGCGCAGCGCCGGCGCTGGCTCGGTGACGTCCCCGCGCTGCTGCTCGGCAGCAGCGCGGGGACGGCAAGCTACAAGGGCTGGATGGATCTGGTCGAGGCGCTGGCGTTGTTGCCGCCAGAGCTGCGTGCGCAAGTGCATCTGCTGATTGCCGGACGTCCGCCGGAGCTTGCCAACCAGCAGCGCATCGCCGCGCTGGGCCTGAGTGACCAGGTGCACTTTCCCGGCTTGCTGGACGACGTGCGGCCGGCTCTGGCAGCGATCGATGCGGGTTTTGTGCTGTCGTGGGATGTCGAGACGATTTCCTTTGCCTGCCGCGAAATGATGGCGATGGGCAAACCGGTGCTGGTCAGCGAGTACGCCGGTCTGCCGGAGAATATCCGCCCCGAGGTGGACGGCTGGCTGGTGCCTCCGCGCGATCACCGGGCCATGGCGGCTCGCTTGCAGCGCCTGCTGGAGCGGCGAACGGACCTGCCGCGAATGGGCGCGGCCGCGCGCGAGCATGCGCAGAGTGACTTTGGGCTGGAACGATTCGTCGCACGCACCGAAGCCGCTTACTTCGATCTGCTCGCCGCTCGTTAAGCCTCAGTCGGCATCGCCGTCGCTGTTTTCGCTGCCGTGCGGCACGCAGCGTGGCCGTACCGCGTCGGCCTTGAACATCCACCATTCGCGGCGATTGGCGTGGCCCACGTAAGTGGCTTTCTTGCGGTCGACGCATTGGCCCATCGCGGTGTCGAGACTGAATATCCAGCGTTGTGATGGGTCGGCGCGCTGCCAGGCGATGGCGTCGGCGTACTGCTCCGGCCAGGGCTTCAGGAATCCGAACTCGGCGACCGGACCCTGCGCCATCAGCAGGTTCTGCTCCTTCCAGGCGAGCAGGCCGATGGTGGCCTGCGGTGCGGCGATGGCGCGCGCGCGCTGCATCACGTCGCTCGCCGAGCGATCGCCGTTGAGCATCGGATAACCCCAAAGCCCGTACACGCTCCACAGCACGGCGACGAAGGCCAGCCAGCCGATCGCGGCGCGACGCACGCGGGTCAGCGCGACGATGACGAGACCGGCCACGCCGATAGTCAGCAGCAGGCGCCAGATGTGTGGATCCAGGCTCTGCTCGATCCGGGTTGCCCATGCCGGGTGCCGCACCAGCGCCAGAGTCGCGGCGATGCTGATACCGGCACTCAGCAGCAGGGTCAGCCCGAAGATCAGCACGCGGACTCCGCGCTGGCGCAGCAGCCCTGGCAGCAGCGGTGCCAGCGCCAGCGCGGTCATCGGCAGCGCGGGCAGGATGTAGACGTCGCGCTTGCCCGGGCTGATCGAGAAAAACAGCACAACCAGTACCGCCCAGCCGAGCGGCAACAGTAACCGCGCGTCGCGGCGCTTCAGCCGTCGCCACCATGCGGGCAAGGCCCAGGGCAGCAGCAGCGACAGCGGCAGCCAGTCGAACACGATAATGCCGAGGAAGAAAAACGGCGAATGCAGGTGTCCGCTCGGCGCCGCGTAGCGATGCACGGTCTGCCCGAAAAGGATGTTGCGCACGTACTCGGCGTGCTGCGGATCGCCGTCGGCATGCGCGGACAGCAGCATCGGCACGAGCCAGCCGAGGATCGGCACAAAAAACAGGGCCAGTCCCCCGGCCCAGCGCCAGCCGCCGGTGGGCCAGGCGAGATGCTGCCAGCGACGGCGACGGGCGAACGCATAGGGAATCAGCATCAGCAGCGCGATCACGCCGACACCCTTGGTCGCCACGCCCACACCCGCGAAAAAGCAGCCAACCGCAAACCAGCGCCAGGAAGGCCCCAGCAGCAGATGACGCAGCAGGCCGTAGTTGGCCAGCGTGACCCAGCCCAGCAGGAGCGGATCGATCTGCGCATCGCGCATCTGGTAAGTGAAGTGAATCGTGACCAGCAGCGTGGTCGCCGCCAGCAGCGCGCTGCGATGATTCCAGAGGCGGCGCGCCAGATCGTAGGTCAGCGCCAGTGCGCCCAGCCCGGCGGCCAGCGACGGCAGCATGAAGGCGACGCGCCAGCTGCCGGTGAGGTAATAACCCAGCGCCTGCAGCCACATGAATACCGGGGGCTTGTCCGGATACAGCTCGGCGCCGCGATGCGGAAACAGCCACTGGCCGTGTTCCACCATCAGCCGTGCCACCAGCGCGAAGCGCGGCTCGTCCGACGGCCAGGGATCGCGCAGGCCGATACCGACGCCGAGCAGCAGCAGGGCGAACACGCCAAACAGCAGCAGTTCGCGGCGGGCACTGTGCAGGCACAGCGGGCGGGCGTGGGACAGGGGCTTCACGGCAGAGGGGCTTCCGTTGGGCGGTCTGGAAACAACGCGAGCATAGCTGGATGTTCGCCGTGGTCGGGTTGCTGGCTAAGCGACAGCGTCATCGCCAGCACGCTCGGCCATGGGGTGTGGCAGATCGTGGTGGCGCGGTGCCGATCATGCGCAAAACGCCCTTCGACTTTGCTTGGCGACGAGACGAACGGCGGCCGTTCGCCGCGCTGCCGGCGGTCAATCGTGGGCAGCGGCAACGGTCTTTTCCACGACGGCGTAATACATGCCGTCCAGATCGCCGTCGCTCGGCAGGATCTGCCAGCCGATCGTCGCGGCTTGCCCTGCCGGCAGCGTGACCGTCAGCGCGTGCGCGTCGGGTTGCTGGGCGAGCAATTCGGCCACGATGGCCTCGTTTTCCGCGCGCAGCACCGAGCAGGTGATGTAGACCAGCCTCCCGCCGGGCGCCAGCAGCGGCCACAGCGCCGAGAGTATCCGGCGCTGTTGTTCGTGCATGGCGGCGATATCGCTTTCGCGCCGATGCAGCCGCACGTCGGGCCGACGGCGCAGCACGCCGGTGGCCGAGCAGGGCGCGTCGATCAGGATGCGATCGAACGGCTGCCGCTTCCACCAGCCCGCCGGAGCGCCCGCGTCGCCGATGACGATTTTTGCATCCAGCCGCAGGCGCATCAGATTCTGGCGGATGCGCTCGCCGCGCTTCGCGTCCACCTCCAGCGCGGTCAGGTCGATGTCCGCGCGTTCGAGCAGGTGGCAGGCCTTGCCGCCGGGCGCGGCGCAGGCGTCGAGCACGCGCATGCCGTCCTTGAGGTCGGCCAGATCGGCGGCGACCTGAGCTGCGCCGTCCTGCACGGCGAACAGCCCATCCTCGAAGCCGGGCATGCGGGTGACGTCGCTGCTGTGCGGCAGCACGAGCGCATCCGCCAGCCACCGGTGCGCGGTGGCGGCATAGCCCGCTGCCTCGAACTGCGCGAGCAGCGCGTCCCGCGCGATGCGCCGGCGATTGACCCGCAGCATCAGCGGCGGCTCGACGTTGTCGGCGGCCATGACGGCTTCGGATTGTTCCGGCCAGTCTCGGGCCAGCGCCTTCGCCAGCCACTCGGGATGGGCGTGACGCGTCTGCGGTTTGGCGTCGAGTCGCGCGATCAGGCTTTCGCGCTCGCGCTGCCAGCGTCGCAGCACGGCGTTGACCAGCCCGGCCAGCTGCGGGCGCTTCAGCGCGCGGGTGGCTTGGACGGTGGCGGCCACGGCGGCGTAATCCTGCAGCTGCAGGATTTCCAACTGCACCAGGCCCAGCACCAGCAGCGCGTGGATGGCCGGATCCTTGTGCCGAAGGGACTTTTCCAGCAGCTGGTCGATCGCCGCATCGAAGCGCAGCCACCAGCGCGCGCCCTCGCTGAGCAGCGCCATCAGCAGCGCGCGGTCGCGCGGATCGCGCAGCTTCGGCGCGTTGCGCTCCATCACTTCGCGCAACGAGGCGCCGCGCATCGCCACTTCGGCCAGCGATCGGGCGGCCAGCGCGCGGGTATCGACCGTCATCGGCTGCCGCGCAGTTCGGGGCGGGCGTTGAGGTAGTCGGCCGCGCTGATGCGCTTGCCGCCGGCGCGCTGCAGCGCGGTGATGCGCAGCACGCCCTCACCGCAGGCCAGGTCGATGCCGTCGCGACTGGCGCCAAGCACGCTGCCCGGCGTAGCGTCGTGCTCGCGATCCAGCGCCAGCGCCGACCAGATCCGCAGCGGCTCGCCCGCCAATTCGGCTTCGGCGACGGGCCAGGGATTGAACGCGCGGACCTTTCGCCCCAGCTCGGCGGCCGGGCGAGTGAGGTCGAGCCGGGCCTCGGCCTTGTCGAGCTTGTGCGCGTAGGTGACGCCGTCTTCCGATTGCGGCGTGGCTACCAGGACTTCCCCGGCCATCGTGCGGTGCAGGCCTTCGGCCAACACGTCGGCACCGAGCAGGGAGAGGCGGTCGTGCAGGCTGCCGCCGGTTTCATCAAGGGCAACCGGCGTGCGCCGCTGCAGCATCACCGGGCCGGTATCGAGCCCGGCTTCCATCCGCATCAGATCGACGCCGCTTTCCTTATCGCCGGCGAGGATCGCGCGCTGGATCGGCGCGGCACCGCGCCAGCGCGGCAGCAGGCTGGCGTGCACGTTCCAGCAGCCGAGGCGCGGCGTTGCCAGCACTTTGCGCGAGAGGATCAGGCCGTAGGCGACCACGATCAGCAGATCCGGCTGATAGTCCAACAGCGTCCTGCGGGTCTCTGGTGGCTTGAATGATTCCGGCTGCTCGACGGCGATGCCCGCCGCCAGCGCCGCCTGCTTTACCGGGCTGGGCGTGAGCTTGCGGCCGCGGCCGGCCGGCCGATCCGGCTGCGTATAGACGGCCACCACGGCGGCGCCGCTGGCGCGGCAGGCTTCGAAGCAGGGAACGGCGAACTCGGGGGTACCGGCAAAGATCAGCCGCAGCGGGCGCTCACTCAAGCGGTCGCCGCCTGCTTGCGCGCCTTTTCCAGCCGTTTGAGCAGCAGGTTGCGCTTCAGCGAGGAGAGATAGTCCACGAACACCTTGCCTTCCAGGTGATCCATCTCGTGCTGAATGCACACAGCCAGCGGGCCTTCGGCCTCGACGATGATCTCTTCACCGGCCGTGTTCTGCGCCTTGACCTTCACCTTGAGCGCGCGGGTCACATCCGCATACAGGCCGGGAAACGACAGGCAGCCCTCCTGATAAACCTGCGAGCCCTCCTTTTCCAGAATCTGCGCGTTGATCAGCGCCAGCGGCTCCTTGCGGTCGTCGCTCATGTCGGCGACCAGCACGCGCTTGTGCACATTGACCTGGGTCGCGGCGAGGCCAACCCCGTTGGAGTCGTACATGGTTTCGAACAGGTCGGCGACAAATTGCTTCAATTCGGCGTCGAACACGGTGACCGGCTCGGCGCGGGTGCGCAGACGCGGATCGGGGAACTCGATGATGGTCAGCAGGGACATGGTTTTCACCTCGGCGCCGAGACATGCGGGCGGCTTGGTCAAAAACCCACCCCGGCGCTATCTAGAATGTTTCTCATTGTACGTCGGCAAACGCCCGGGCGCAGACGATTTTTGCCAATTCGCGCCTGTTGCGTGGGTTAACGGTTCGGTTACACTCGACTGAGCACCTGGGGAAGGGGGATTCCCGCCAATGATCAGAAAAATAACCGTGTTGCTGGCCGGCATGCTGGTCACTGTGGCTGCCTATGCGGCGGGCGCACAGCTGCGGGCCAACCACCCGGACAGCTACACCGTGCGGCGGGGCGACACGCTCTGGGGCATTTCCGCCAAGTTCCTGGCCAAGCCCTGGCTGTGGCCGGAAATCTGGCAGGCGAACCCGCAGGTGCGTAATCCTCATCTTATCTATCCGGGCGACGTGCTCAACCTGTCCTTCATGAACGGCAGCGGTGGGCCGATCCTGCGGCTGGAGCCCAGCGTGCACGCCGAAGGTCAGGCGATTCCGGCGATTCCCCTGTCCCAGCTGCAGACCTTTTTGAAGGACATGGAGGTGGTCGATTCCAACGCCGCCAAAACCGCGCCCTACATCGTGGGCCTGGAAGAAGGTCGGCTGCGCAGCACCCCTGGCCAGAATATCTATGTGCGTGGCCTGCAGGGAGCGCCAGGGCAGCGCTGGGCCATCGTGCGGCCATCACATTTTTTCCGCAGTTTTGACGAGCATGGCTCGGGCAAGGGCGATCTGGTCGCTCACGAGCTCGATGACAACGTGGCGGTGTTCACGACGCCATGGGACGAAAACACCCGCAATGACGGTCACTACGGCAAGGGCGACGACCGCGGCGTTGAGGTCAGCGTGATCGGCACGGCAGAGACGCTGCGCATGGGCGACCCGTCGACACTGCTGCTGTTGAACTCCACCGTCGATGTCCGTGCCGGCGACCGCATCATGCCGCTCGACGACGCACCCTACGATCCGTACTACTATCCGCACCCGCCGCAGTCGGTCGCCAAGGATGCGCGCGTGATCGGCTTTACTGATGCGATGGATGCGGTCGGTCCGCATCAGGTGGTGGTGCTGTCGATCGGCAGGCAGGACGGCGCGGAGAACGGTCAGACCTACTCGATCTATCAGCCGGGTCAGACGATCAGCGATGATGTGGCGAGCAGCAGCTGGCATCGCGACATCGGCAAAAAGGTCACCCTGCCGGCCGAATACGTTGGCCATGTGATGGTGTTTCGCACGTTCGATCGCGTCAGCTACGGCCTGGTAATGGACGGCCTGCGGCCGATCGAGAAAGGCAACGAGCTGCGCATGCCGGATTGACGTCGGTGCGCTGACGGGTTTTTCCTACGCAACGGCGCGGCCATCACCGCGCCGTTTTTGTTTGTGCTCTGTTCGTACACTGCAGGGCATGAATGAGACGGATGAATGTCGCGCATGGATGATCGCACTGCGCACGCCCGGCCTTGGCCCGGGCGGCCTGCGCGAACGGCTGGCGGCCGCCGATGGGAAGATCGGCCGGGCACTTGCGACTCTGCGTCAGCAGCCGGCGCTTGGCGAGCCGGCGCGGGCGTGGCTGCGCCAGCCTGATGAAGCCCGGATCGCCCAGGACATGGCGTGGCTTTCGCAGCCATCGCATCGACTTCTGCGCTGCACGGACGCCGATTTCCCGCCCCAGCTGGAGAACATTCCGCAGCCGCCGGCCGCGCTGTTCGTGATCGGCGACGCAAGCCTGCTGCTGTATCCGCAGGTCGCGATTGTCGGCGCGCGTCGAGCCAGCACCGGCGGGCTTGCGCATGCGCGTGCCTTCGCCATGGCGCTGGGCCATGCGGGGCTCGCCGTCACCAGCGGCATGGCCGACGGCATCGATGGTGCCGCTCACTTGGCCGCGCTGGACAATGGTTTTCCCACGCTGGCGGTGATCGGCACGGGACCCGACCGGGTCTATCCGCGCAAGCATCACGCGTTGGCCAAGCGCATCGCCGAGCACGGCGCGCTGATCAGCGAATTTCCGCCGGGCACCGCGGCGCGTGCCGACCACTTTCCCCGACGCAATCGGCTGATTGCCGGATTGTCGCTGGGCACCCTGGTCATCGAGGCCGGGCTGCAGTCGGGCTCGCTGATTACCGCACGACTGGCCGCCGAGCAGGGCCGCGACGTGTTCGCTCTGCCAGGCTCCATCCACAATCCGCTGGCCCATGGATGCCATCGCCTGATCCGTGACGGCGCACGCCTGGTCGAAACGGCCGCCGAAATTATCGAGACATTGGCGCCCGCAGCGCGCATGCTTGGCGCCGATCTGGCCGAACGACTGGCGCAGGGCGGCGAACGCATCGTTGGTGAGGCGGTCGGAACGGACGACGAGGCATGTTTCAACACGTCGTCCAACGTAGGCAAGCATGACGGATATCGACGCCTCTGGGCCGAACTTGGCCACGAGCCGGCGACGTTGGACGAACTTGTGCAGCGAACCGGCCAGCCGGCGGCTGCCTTGTCGTCCATGCTTCTGATGCTCGAGCTGGAGGCAAAAGTCGAGGCGCTGCCGGGAAACCGCTACCAGCGCCTGGGCTGATCCACCGTCGGCGGCTGAGCCCAGTTACTGCGCCGTTCTCGGTGGCTTCGCACGAGTTCGGGCTTGACAGCCCCGGCTCCGGCGTGTTTTCAACTATATATGTGCGCGGCGCCGCAAGCGCCGCTGATCCTTTCGTGGAAACTCAAGCTTCATGGCAAAAAATCTGCTCATCGTCGAATCGCCGGCCAAGGCCAAGACGATCAACAAGTACCTTGGCAAGGACTTCCACGTGCTGGCCTCGTACGGCCACGTGCGCGATCTGCGCCCGAAAGAGGGCGCGGTCGATCCCGAGCATGGCTTTGCCATGGCCTATGAGGTGATCGAGCGCAACGAGAAACACGTCGATGCAATCGCCAAGGCGGCCAAGGCGGCCGACGACATTTATCTCGCGACCGACTTGGATCGCGAAGGCGAGGCGATCTCCTGGCATATCAGCGAGATTCTCAAAGAGCGCGGCCTGGTCGAAGGCAAGCGCATGCATCGCGTGGTGTTTTCCGAGATCACGCCCAAGGCGATCAAGGCCGCCGTGGCCAACCCGCGCCAGCTTTCGCACGATCTGGTCGACGCGCAGCAGGCGCGCCGCGCGCTGGATTACCTGGTTGGCTTCAATCTGTCACCGGTGCTCTGGCGCAAGGTGCAGCGCGGGCTGTCGGCCGGTCGCGTGCAGTCGCCCGCGCTGCGCATGATCGTCGAGCGTGAGGAAGAGATCGAAGCTTTCAACGCCCGCGAATACTGGACCATCGAAGCCCAGCTCAAGCACGCCGACGGCGATTTCACCGCGCGATTGAGCAAGCTCAACGGGAAGAAATTCGAACAGTTCGACCTCACCAACGAAGCCGAGACGTTTGCGGCCCGCGATGCGCTGAAGCAGGCCGCACGCGGCAGGCTTACCGTCAGCGACGTCAGCTCGAAAGAGCGCAAGCGCCGCCCGGCCGCGCCGTTCACCACGTCCACGCTGCAGCAGGAGGCTGCGCGCAAGCTGGGCTTCACCACCAGCCGTACGATGAAGATCGCGCAGGGCCTGTACGAAGGCGTGGCGCTCGGTGCCGAAGGCAACGTCGGCCTGATCACCTATATGCGTACCGACTCCACCATGCTGGGCGATGACGCGCTGGCCGAGCTGCGCCAGCTGATCACGCGCGATTTCGGCGCCAAGGCGCTGCCCGACGCGCCACAGGTCTACAAGACCAAGTCGAAGAACGCGCAGGAAGCCCATGAGGCGATCCGGCCGACGTCGGCGATGTACACGCCGCGCGACGTCGCCGCCTTCCTCAACGACGACCAGCGCAAGCTGTACGAGCTGATCTGGAAGCGCACCGTCGCCTGCCAGATGATCCACGCCACCCTCAACACCGTCTCGGTGGAATTCGCCCTGCGCGACGTGCCCGGCGGCGAAGCGTCGTTCCGCGCCAGCGGCACCACGGTGATCGATCCGGGCTTTCTGGCCGTGTACGAGGAAGGTCGTGATCAGAAGACCGCCGACGATGACGATGAAGGCCGTCGCCTGCCGCGTATGGAAACCGGCGAGCAGGTGCCGCTGCACGACATCGCCGCCGACCAGCATTTCACCGAGCCACCGCCGCGCTATTCCGAGGCCAGCCTGGTCAAGGCGCTGGAAGAGCACGGCATCGGCCGGCCGTCGACCTACGCCAGCATCATTCAGGTGCTGCAGAATCGCGAGTACGTGTACCTCGACAGCCGCCGCTTCAAGCCCAGCGACGTCGGCCGCGCGGTCAGCAATTTCCTCACCTCGCATTTCACCCGCTACGTCGATTACGACTTCACGGCCAAGCTTGAGGATGAGCTCGACGCGGTAAGCCGCGGCGAGGAGGCCTGGGTGCCGCTCATGGAGCGCTTCTGGCTGCCGTTCAAGCAGCAGGTGGACGAGAAAACCGAGTCTGTCGATCGCAACGAGGCCACCGGCGCGCGCGAACTCGGCACCGATCCGAAGAGCGGCAAGCCCGTGTCCGTGCGACTGGGTCGCTACGGGCCGTTCGCGCAGATCGGCACCAAGGAGGACGAGGATAAGCCGACCTTCGCCAGCCTGCGCACCGGCCAGAGCATGCACACCATCTCGCTGGCCGATGCGCTGGAGCTGTTCAAGCTGCCGCGCAAGCTCGGCCAGGCGGAGAATGGCGACGAGGTCAGCGTGGCGATCGGCCGTTTCGGCCCGTTCGTGAAGCAGGGCGATACCTATGCCTCGCTCAAGCCCGAAGACGACCCGTACACCATCGAACTGCCGCGCGCCCTGCAGATCGTGCAGGAGCGGCTGGAAATGCTGGCCAACCGACTGATTCTTGACTTTGGCAACGGCGTGCAGGTGCTCAACGGCCGCTACGGTGCCTACATCACCGACGGCGAAAAGAACGCGCGCATCCCGAAAGAGCAGGAGCCGAAAGAGCTGACCGAAGTGCAGTGCGTCGAACTGCTCGCTGCCGCGCCCGAGCGGAAGGGTCGCTTCGGCAAGAAGACTGCCGGCAAGAAAACGGCGGCCAAGAAAGCGGCGGCCACCAAGACACCTGCGGTCAAAAAGGCGGCCACCAAGAAGGCACCGGCAAAAAAGACGGCTGCCAAAAAGTCGGCAACGAAAAAGGCCGCGACCAAGAAATCGACGGCCAAGAAATCGACCGTCAAAAAGACGGCTGTGAAAAAACCGATCGAAAAATTTCTCGAGGCCTGAGTGGTGCGCCGATTTACCCTTGCCGACATCGACGCCGCCGCCGAGCTCATGCACAGCGGCGGCGTGCTGGCGTATCCCACCGAGGCGGTTTTCGGCCTCGGCTGCGATCCGCACAATGCCGCGGCCTTCGAGCAGCTGTTCGCCCTCAAACAGCGGCCGGCCACGCAAGGCGTGCTGCTGATCGCCGCCGACTTCACGCAGGTCGAGCGCTACATCGCTCTGAACGCCGTGCCGGTCGAAATCCTGCAACAGGTAAAGGCGAGCTGGCCTGGCCCGAATACCTGGATATTTCCTCGCTCCGCCGACGTGCCGAGCTGGATTGCCGGCTCGCACAGCGGCATTGCGCTGCGCGTCACCGCCCATCCGCCGGCAGCCGCCCTGTGTCGCGCCTTTGGCGGTGCGCTGGTGTCGACCAGCGCCAATCCGCACGGCCAGGCGCCGGCGCGCTCGGCCCAGGCCGTGGACGCTTTTTTCGGCGAGTTGCTGGACGGTCTTCTGGACGCGGCGCTGGGTGGGCAGGCGAGCCCCACGGTGATCCGCGACGCACTTTCGGGCACTATCGTGCGCAGCTGATCGAGGCGGCGCCGCAGCACGACAGGGGTGCACTGAGTCCCGGACTTGCGTCCTGCGCTGATCGACTCGCTTCACTTTGGCGTGTGGCCGCGGGTGCCATTTTGGCTCGCGCAACGCTTGGTATGGCCGCAGCCTGTTGACCACCGGAGAGACCGTCGCTTGTCTACTGCTCACGACATCTGCCAGCGCGAAGCGCCCGAGCTGTTGCCTCTGCTGCGTCCCGCCGACCCGTCCCGTGTGGTGGCCTGGCGCAACGGCCAACTGATCAATGCGACGCGCTTTCTGGCGCACGTGCGCGCGGTGGCGGCGTTACTGCCGTCGGGTTCGGCGGCGGTCAATTTGTGCGAGGACCGCTACGCGTTTCTGGTGGCCTTTTGCGCCGTCGTGACCCGCGGCCAGACAAATCTGCTGCCATCGTCGCGCGCGCCGCAGGCGGTGGACGAGGTGATGCAGGCCTATCCCGGCTGCTACGCCGTGGGCGACATGGATCTCGCGCTTGCGCCGCCGCGCTATCAGCGGCTGCCAGCACTGGATGCGCTTGCATTCGACGCAGAGGGGCTCTGGCCCATGGTTGCGGCGGATCACGTCGTGGCCATTGGTTATACGTCCGGCTCTACCGGCCTGCCCAGCGCCAACAAAAAGACCTGGGCCAGCTTTCGTGCCAGCAACGCGGGCAACCTGGCGATGTTGCAGGGTGTTGTGGGCGAGCGTTTCGGGGTGGTGGCGACGGTGCCGCCGCAGCACATGTACGGCATGGAGCTGTCGGTGGTGATGCCGCTGCTCGGCGGCGCGGGCGTACATGCGGGACGACCGTTTTTCCCTGCGGACGTGGCAGCAGCCCTGGCTGAGGTGCCGGCGTCACGCGTGCTGGTGACCACGCCGGTGCACCTGCGCGCGCTGGTCGATTCGGACATCGCGCTGCCGCCGATCGCGGCGATCGTTTCGGCCACCGCGCCGATGCCGCTGGAGCTGGCGCGCGCGGCCGAGCGGCGCTTTTGCGCGCCGTTGCAGGAAATGTTCGGCTCCACCGAAACCTGCGTGTTTGCCAGCCGTCGCCCCACGGTGGACGAAGACTGGCTGCTCTACGACGGTGTCACCCTGCATCCGCAACCCGACGGTACGACGGTGGATGCGCCGCAGCTGAGTGCACCCATCGCGCTGGCCGATATCGTGAGCCTGTCCGACAACGGCAGACGCTTCCGCCTGCGCGGACGCCACGCCGACATGCTGGAGATTGCCGGCAAGCGCGCCTCGCTGGCTGACCTCACGCGCCGGCTGCTGGCGATTCCCGGTGTGCTGGATGGTGTGGTCATCCAGCTTGCCGATGGCGACACCTTGGGCGTGCATCGTATTGCCGCCCTGGCGGTGGCGCCGGGTCTGGACGAGCACCGGATTCTCGACGCCCTGCGCCACGCGATCGACCCCGTGTTTCTGCCACGACCGCTGCGGCTGGTCGCGGCATTGCCGCGCAACGAAACCGGCAAGCTGCCCCGGGCAGCCTTGCTGGAGCTGCTGCTGCGCGACTGACAACCGGCGAGCGGGCGGGCTTGAACGCCCGCCTGCTCGCAACAGCCGGCGTCCCTTTATCTCCCTGCAACAGCGTGCCCTACAATGCGCGCTCGGCCGTGGCCGGCCATTCACTCGCGTATCGGAATCAGGCATGAAAGTTCTTGTTATCGGCAACGGCGGTCGCGAACATGCGCTGGCGTGGAAGCTCAAACAGTCGCCCCGCGTCACCGAGGTGATCGTGGCGCCGGGCAATGCCGGTACCGCGCACGAGCACGGCGTACGCAACGTCGACGTGGCGGCCGGCGATATCGACGGCCTGCTGGCGCTGGCGAAGCGCGAAAAGGTTGGTTTGACGGTGGTCGGACCGGAAGTGCCGCTGGTCGCCGGCGTGGTCGACCGCTTTCGCGACGCCGGCCTGCGCATCTTCGGGCCACGCGCAATCGCCGCGCAGCTGGAAGGCTCCAAGGCCTTCGCCAAGGATTTCCTGCTCCGCCACAACATCCCGACCTCGCGCTACGCCGTGTTCACCGATGTGAACCGCGCGCTCGCTTACGTGCGCGAGCACGGCGCGCCGATCGTGATCAAGGCCGACGGGCTGGCTGCCGGGAAGGGCGTGGTGGTGGCGCTGACCCTGGCCGACGCCGAGCTGGCGCTGCACGACATGCTCGGCGCGCACAGCTTCGGCGAGGCCTCGGCGCGCGTCGTGATCGAGGAGTTTCTCGAAGGCGAGGAAGCCAGCTATATCGTGATGAGCGACGGCAGCCACGCGCTGCCGATGGCCAGCAGCCAGGACCACAAGCGTCGCGACGACAACGACCTCGGCCCGAACACCGGCGGCATGGGCGCGTATTCGCCGGCACCGGTGGTCACGCCCCAGATCGAGCAGCGCATTCTGAAGGAAGTGATCGAGCCGACCCTGCACGGCATGGCCAGTGAAGGTGCGCCGTTCATCGGCTTTCTCTATGCCGGACTGATGATCGACAAGAACGGCACGCCGAAGGTGATCGAGTTCAACGTGCGCTTTGGCGACCCGGAAACCCAGCCGATCATGCTGCGGCTGAAGTCTGATCTGGTCGATCTGATCGACGCGGCGCTGGACGGGAGGCTGGAAAACACGCAGGCGCGCTGGGACATTCGTCCCGCCATCGGTGTGGTGATGGCGGCGGGCGGCTACCCCGGCCGAGTGCGCAGCGGAGACCTGATCGCGGGCCTGGAGGCGCCGGCCAAGGCTGACGTCAAGATTTTCCACGCCGGTACAACGTTGAATGCCGACGGTCGTGTGGTGACGTCTGGCGGTCGCGTGCTGACCGTCTGCGCGCTGGGCGGTGACATTGCCGATGCCCGCGAGCGGGCCTATGCGGCGATCGACACGATCCGCTACGACGGCGCCTTTTGCCGACGTGACATCGCCTACCGCGCGCTGCACCGCCGTTGATGGTTTCTTCGCGGCGGCTGCGGCAAGGTCTGGCAACGCGTTGAAACACGGTGTAGGCAGGACGCGCGAGCATCCGCATACGCTGGCGAATGGATGCATGGCGCGCAGAATCGATTTTTAGTTGGCCGAGTTTTTCGGCTATGCTCGGAGCTTCCCCCGCGAAAAACCGATGGCGCACGGCGTCTGACGCTCTATTCGCGCCCGTTTTCCTGTTGATGAGGTTTTCCCATGCGCAAGATGGCTTTGTCGCTTATTCCGTTTGTCGCGCTGGCGCTGGCCGGCTGCAATTCCTCGTCGTCGTCGTCCGACGGTGCTCCGGCCTCTGCGAGTACGGCCGGCGCCGCCAAGGTAGCCAACGAGGTGAGCGGTACAGTCAGCCTGCGTGCGCCGGCCCAACCGCTCTCGCCCAAGGCGTCGCTGAGCATCAAGGTCGTCGACGTATCGTCCACCGCCGACGCCAGCGCGCCGCCGCTGGCTTTCAAGCTGATCACGCCGGCGACGCAGTTTCCACTTCCGTTCACGCTCAACTTCGATCCGACGAAGGTCAAGCCGAACGATATCTATGTCGTGCAGGCCGAGCTCAATGACGGTGATCGCCACTACGTCATGAAGATTCAGGCGCTGGTGCTCACCAACGGCAACAAGAACGACGGCGTCGCGATCGAGCTGTCCGCCGAGCCTACCGCCGGTGAGAAAGTGCTGGCCGCGTTTACCGACGTGCAGAAGCAGCTCGGCGCGATGAAGGTGAAGAGCGGTACCAAGCTGGACAAGGACGTGTCGCGCAGCTGGCAGGTGTTTCGCCAGGACAACGATCTGAAGTTCATCCGCGAGCTGGTCGATTACGGCGCCAAGGGTTTCACCAGCACCGACTACGCCTACAAGAACGGCAAGCCGTGGGTGGTCGTGCAGCAGACCAAGCCGAATCAGGCTGCCAAGCCGACGGCCATCGATCGCGCCGGCTGGGACGACAGCGGCAATCTGGTGCTCAAGCAGCACGAGGTCAGCGGCAACGTTCAGCCGCTCGATGACTCGGCCGCATCGAGCCTGCACAAGCAGGCAACCGATATCCTGACGCTGGCGACGGGCAGCAAGGACAAGTAGACGCCGGTTTGCTTCGCCGACGTCTGAATCGTTCGGACGTCTGGCCATCCATGGTAATAGAAGGGCCGCCCTGCAGGGCGGCCCTTTTTATTGCCCGACGAATCCGGGTCCGGGGTCAGAACTTGTAGCGCAGTCCCAGATTGAAAGCATTGTATTTCTGCGCGCTGTCGCTGAAATGCGCGTTGTATGACGCCGTGCCGCTGAGCTTGTCACTAAACTGCGCGGTCAACCCCAGATCGGCACTGCCCCAGGTCTTGTCGGGGATATAGCCGGCGATTGAAAACTCGCCGTTCATCGAGTTGAGCCCGGTGGTGACGTCGCGCGGATCGGCTTTGCTGTCGCGGTTATAGGCCACCTCGGCATACGGGATGAAGGTGGTGGTGGCAGTCTGCCACTGCCCCTGCAGGCGCCAGCCCAGCGTGCTGATCAGCGCCTTTCGGTGCTGGCTGCCGAACCACATCGCCGTGCTGTCGTTGCCGGCCTCGTGGTAACTGTCAATGCGAATGCTTTGATATTCGAGATTGGCAAACGGGCCGTTCTTCAGCGTGCCCTCGCCAAACCACCAGCCACCGGTAATGCCTGCGCCCAGATGCGAGCCGTTGGGTGCGCCGGTTTCGGTACGGTTGAGCGGGCCGAGCTCGATATAGCGTTTGACGTCGGTGAAATTCGAATTGCCCGCTTCGCCGTAGCCACCGAAGTAGCCCCCGCCGACGTGATACGTGGCGTAGGCCAATGCCGAGGTGTCGTTGAGATCGAAATGGCCACCCCCGTCGAAGTTCGCGGTCGTGCGGCTCAAGCCAAGCGCCACGCCCATCGACAGGTTGTCGTTGTGGCGCAGATCCGCGCCGACCGTCAGGTTGGTGTTGTCGCTTGCCGATTGCGGCGAATTGTAGGTGCCGTCGAAACGCTGCTGGCCGAAGTTGACCGTGGCGAACACGCGGCTGTCGGCGCCGGTGTCATCGGACTGCATCTGTGTGCGCACGGCCTTGGTCTGCGCCGTGCTGACGGTCAGTGGCGCCTCGCCGAGCAGCGAAATCTGGCCCGGTGCGCGCAGCTCGGACAGCACGTACTGGCCGAAGATTTCATGCGCGGCGGTGGTCGGGTGCACACCGTCGGCGAACAGATAGTTCTGCGCCGCGGTCGGCGTCACCAGGGTGCTGGCGTTGCAATCGTGCGAGCTCGTTGTGGTGCACGCCTGTACCGTTGTGTTGACGAAACCGAAGGCGGCCGGATTGGCCAGCACCTCGTTGAACAACGCGTAGGTGTTGACCGCGAGAATGTTTGCGCCGGTGGCGGCCAGCCCCGCGTTGAGCGTCTGGTTGTACGACGCCGAGACGTTGCTGAGAAAGGTCTGGATGCCCGGCACCAGCGCCGCGTCGGTGGCGGCGGACGGCGTCTTGCCGATGTCCGGCAGATTGAAAACCACCACGTAGTTGGCGCCCGCCTGCTTCAGCTGGGTGATCAGCGCCAGCTCTTGCGTGGCAGCGGCGTTGATATTGGCGGTGGCCTGGTCGGCCGTTTCACCGGCTCCCGGGAAAAAGGTGCCGACACCGTACTGCGTCGCATGATAGAAAATATCGTTGGCGCCACCCCAGACCATATAAAGGCTGCGCGGGTCGGCCTTGGCGCCGTTGGCCAGATAGCCGTTGACCTGCTGGGTCAGCGTCGGGATGGCCGGATCCGGGCCGTTATCGTCGGTGACCACGCCGGCGCCGCCATAGGCGTAATCGCTGCCGCCCAGGCGCGAGGGCTGCAGGTTGAAACCGTAGCCGGCGGCGATGTACTGGACGGCCACGTCGCCGGGGTTTGTGGTGAATTTCGAATACGCGTTGAGCGAGGTCGAAAAGAACTGGCCGGCGTCGCTCAGGCTGTCGCCGAACACCACGATGTTGTCGACCGGCGGTTGATTGGCCGCCTGCGCGTTGGCGGCAAACAGCATGGCGGCCGCGAGGGCCGTAACCAGATAACGGGTGCGAAGCATGGTTGAGTCCCCTCAATACGCGGCCCGGAGCAGGGCCTTAACGAGGGCGCAACAATATCGGAAACATTCTCCATACGCATGCGCAGGTGCAACATGAAAAACCTGCGCTCCGCTAGTTTTTGCGGGCCCTGGCGAACGCATCGGCAAACGCGCCACTGGCCGGTGGCGCCGCAGGCTTCGCAGGCATGCCGCCGCGCGATGCGGGGCGGGTATCGCCGTTCTTCGAATCCCGCGGCGCGCGTACGTCGTTGCCAGCACCGGGACGTACGCGGCTCTGCCCGGGCTCGTCGTCCAGCCGCATCGACAGGCCGATACGCTGACGCGGCAGGTCGACCTCCATCACCTTGACCTTGACGATGTCGCCGGCCTTGACCGCGTCACGCGGGTCCTTGACGAAGGTGTGCGACAGCGCCGAGACGTGCACCAGCCCGTCCTGATGCACGCCGATGTCGACGAAGGCGCCGAACGCGGCCACGTTGGTGACCCGGCCTTCGAGAATCATGCCGGGCTTGAGATCCTTCACGTCCTCGACGCCGTCGGCAAAGCTCGGCGCGACGAATTCGGGACGCGGATCGCGGCCTGGCTTTTCCAGCTCTTTCAGAATGTCGCGCACGGTCGGTACACCAAAGCGCTCGTCGGTGAACTGCTCGGGTTTGAGGCTGCGTAGAAACGCGCTGTCGCCGATCACGCTTTTCACTTCGCGGCCGCACTGGGCGATGATGCGCTCGACCACCGGATACGCTTCCGGATGCACGGCGCTGGCGTCGAGTGGATTGTCGCCGTGGGTGACGCGCAAGAATCCGGCGCACTGCTCGAACGCCTTGTCACCGAGCCGCGGCACTTTCAGCAGCGCCTTGCGGTTGGGGAACGGGCCGTTGGCATCGCGGTGTTTCACCACGTTTTCCGCCACCGCGGCGGAAAGGCCGGCCACACGCGAAAGCAGCGCCGCGGACGCCGTATTCACATCGACGCCGACCGCGTTGACGCAGTCCTCGACACGGGTTTCCAGCGCGCGCGCCAGCTTGATCTGGTTGACGTCGTGCTGATACTGGCCCACGCCGATCGCCTTCGGCTCGATCTTCACCAGTTCGGCAAGCGGGTCCTGCAGGCGGCGAGCGATGGATACGGCGCCGCGCAGGGTCACGTCGAGTTCCGGGAATTCCTTGGCGGCAATTTCCGACGCCGAATACACCGACGCACCGGCTTCGCTCACAACGATCTTGGCCATGTTGAGATCGGCCTGCTTCTTGATCAGCTCGCCGGCCAGCTTGTCGGTTTCGCGCGAGGCGGTGCCGTTGCCGATGGCGATCAGATCGACGCTGTGCTGCTTGCACAGTTTGGCCAGCTGCGCGATCGATTCGTTCCACTGCCTGCGCGGCTCGTGCGGATAGATCACGTCGGTCGCGAGCAGCTTGCCGGTGGCATCGACCACGGCCACCTTGACGCCGGTGCGGATGCCGGGATCCAGCCCCATTACCGTGCGGGCGCCGGCCGGCGCGGCCAGCATCAGGTCCTTGAGATTGTCGCCGAACACGCGGATCGCCTCGTCCTCGGCGCCTTCGCGCACGCGGCCGAACAGGTCCAGCGTCAGATGCAGATGCAGCTTTACCCGCCAGGTCAGCCGCACGGTTTCGCGCAGCCACGCGTCGGCGGCGCGGCCGCGGTTGTGGATATCGGCGCGCGCGGCCACGCGGCCCTCGCCTTCGGCGTGGCCTTGCTCGCTGTCGACGTCGGGGCTCAGCTCGAGTTCGATCACGCCCTCGTTGCGGGCGCGCATCAGTGCCAGCAGTCGATGCGAGGGAATCTTGCCGATCGGCTCGACGTGGTCGAAGTAGTCGCGGAATTTCGCGCCCTCGTTTTCCTTGCCGGCAACGACCTTGGCGCGGATCTGGCCCTTGGCCCACAGCCAGTCGCGCAGCTCGCCGACCAGGTAGGCGTCCTCGGCGATCGACTCCATCAAAATCGCACGGGCGCCGTCGAGCGCGGCGCGCACGTCGGGCACTCCCTTCTCGGCGTCGACAAAGGCTTCGGCAAAGGTTTCCGGGGTCTGCGTCGGATCTTCGCGCAAGCCTGTGGCCAGCGGTTCGAGGCCGGCTTCGCGGGCGATCTGCGCCTTGGTGCGGCGCTTGGGCTTGTACGGCAGGTAGAGATCTTCCAGCCGCGCCTTGCTGTCGGCTGCCAGCAAATCGTTTTTCAACGCATCGGTGAGCTTGCCCTGTTCCTCGACGTTGGCCAGGATCGACGCGCGCCGCTCTTCCAGCTCGCGCAGATAGCGCAGCCGCTCTTCCAGCAAACGCAGCTGCGTGTCGTCGAGACCGCCGGTGACCTCTTTGCGGTAGCGCGAAATGAACGGCACGGTGGCGCCGCCGTCGAGCAGTTCCACTGCCGCGCGCACCTGGTCGGGCTTGGCGGCAATATCCTGGGCAATGCGTTGTTCGATGCTGAGCATGGGGCTGGGATGTTCTCTGAAAAATCCGGCCACGCCGGAGGGGACTGTGGATGATACCAAGCCGGTCGGCAGTCAATGTTCGAACGGTTCTACTCGGTGATGTGTGCTTCGGTGTCTCAAATAAAAACGGCGTCGGACCAATTTCCGACGCCGTACGTGGAGAGCAATTGAATCAGGCGCTAATGGAATTATTGCTGCTCGTAGTCGCCGGTTTTGGTTTGAAGTCTTTGGCGCGACCGTTTAGCACGAGTGCCTTGGCCAGGAGGTCATGCAATCCCTGTTTGCGCGACGTCCATGCGACAGCGATGTAGCAAACCAGTGGAATGAACGCGGTGATTGCATTGAACATCCTCACAACATTGCGAGCCATGCTTCGACCAATACTTAGGCGGTTACCTTCTAGATCGGTAACGCGAAGGCCAAGAGCCAGTTTGCCCAAGGTAGCCTGCCACGGTGAACCCTCAAGCAGCGCGTAGTAAAGAAAACCGATGACGACGATTGCTAAGAGCGCAGGCTCAGCGGAATGAACTGATGCCGCATATTCCTTAACTGCGGCAGCGGTATCTTGTCCGCTCATTGCCGTCGCGAGCAATTTGCGAACTTCGTCCGCCAAGTTGGTATAGCTGAGTATGATTCCGCTTGGGATGAGCAGCACGAAATAATCAAGCAGCCAAGCAGCAAATCGCTTCCAGAAACCCGCATAGTCTTCCAGCGTCGCGGCCGTGGTTGACGGCAGGACGCTTGAAACCGGAGGTGCGGCGAACGATGGCGGCGCGGTGCTTGTCACCTCATCGGGAAAAAGCACCGACAGCGGCTGCCAGTCGGCCAGCCCCTCGTACCAGCCGAGGTCGTCGCGGCTGACCTGACCGCTGCGCAGCCATTGGCGGATATCGCCATCGCTGTACGGCCCGTGCCGCTCGCCGTCGCGTCCGATCCACACTTCCATCGCAGTGCCTCCCCAAAAAATAGATCAGTTATCAACGAGACATGATGCCATGCATGCGCGGCACCGAGCAGACCGACGGTTCAGGCCGCTGCGCGGCGCTTCAGGTGCACCAACAGCAGTGAAATGGCGGCAGGGGTGACGCCGCTGACGCGCGCCGCCTGGCCGACCGTGGCTGGCAGGGTGCGTTTGAGTTTCAGCAGCACCTCGGCGGACAGGCCGCGCACCTTGTCGTAGTCGAAGCCGGACGGAATCACGGTGTGCTCGTTGCGCTGCTGGCGCTCGATCTCCTCGCGCTGGCGCTGCAGATAGCCGGCGTACTTCACCTGCACCTCGACCTGCGCGGCCACGTCGTCGCGCTCGACCGCGGGGCCGAGCTCGCTGACCGAGGCGAGCTTGGCGTAATCGAGTTCGGGGCGGCGCAGCAGATCGAGCGCCGTGGTTTCGCGGCTCACCGCCACGCCCAGATCGCGCTCGATGGCCGCGCCCAGCGCGTTGGCCGGCGTCGCCCACAGCGTTTGCAGGCGACGAATTTCGGCATCGACCGCTTCACGCTTGGCGCGCATCGCATCGAAGCGCGCCTGCGGGACCACGCCGAGCGCGTGGCCGGTTTCGGTGAGGCGCAGGTCGGCGTTGTCCTCGCGCAGGTGCAGCCGGTATTCGGCGCGCGAGGTGAACATGCGGTACGGCTCGATGGTGCCGTTGCTGGTGAGGTCGTCGATCAGCACGCCGATGTAGGCCTCGTCGCGGCGCGGGTACCACGGCGCCTTGTCCTGCGTGGCCAGCGCCGCGTTCATGCCGGCGATCAGGCCTTGCGCCGCCGCTTCTTCATAGCCCGTGGTGCCGTTGATCTGGCCGGCGAAATACAGACCGCCGATGGCCTTGGTTTCCAGCCACGGCTTAAGGCCGCGCGGGTCGAAGTAGTCGTATTCGATCGCGTAGCCGGGCCGGGTGATGTGCGCGTTTTCGAAGCCCTTGATCGACTGCACCAGCGCCAGCTGCACATCGTACGGCAGCGAGGTGGAAATGCCGTTGGGATAGATCTCGAAGGTGTCCAGACCCTCCGGCTCGATGAAGATCTGGTGCGAGGACTTGTCGGCGAAGCGCACCACCTTGTCCTCGATCGAGGGGCAGTAGCGCGGGCCGACGCCTTCAATCTGGCCGGTGTACAGCGGCGAACGGTCCAGCGCGCCGCGGATCAGCTCGTGCGTGCGCTCGGACGTATGGGTGATCCAGCAGCTGATCTGCCGCGGATGCTCTTCGCGCGAGCCCAGATACGAGAACACCGGAGCCGGATCGTCGCCGGGCTGTTCTTCCAGCGCGCTGAAGTCGATGCTGCGCATGTCGATGCGCGGCGGCGTGCCGGTTTTCAGCCGATCGGCGGCAACCGGCAGCTCGCGCAGCTTTTGCGCCAGCGTGCTGGCCGGCGGGTCGCACGCGCGGCCGCCGGCGTACTGCGCCGGGCCGATATGAATCTTGCCCGCGAGAAACGTACCGGCGGTCAGCACCACGGTGGTGGCGCCGAACGACAGGCCCATCTGCGTAACCACGCCGGTGACGCGGCCGTTTTCGATGATCAGATCATCCACCGCCTGCTGGAACAGTTCGAGATTCGGCTGGGTCTCCACGATGCGGCGGATCGCGGCCTTGTACAGCGAGCGATCGGCCTGGCAGCGCGTGGCGCGCACGGCCGGCCCCTTCGAGGCGTTGAGCGTGCGCCACTGGATACCGGCGCGGTCGGCGGCATGCGCCATCGCGCCACCGAGCGCGTCGATCTCCTTGACGAGATGGCCCTTGCCGATGCCGCCGATGGCCGGGTTGCAGCTCATCTGGCCGATGGTTTCGATGTTGTGGCTCAGCAGCAGCGTGCGCGCGCCCGTCCGCGCGGCGGCCAGCGCCGCCTCGGTACCGGCATGGCCACCGCCGATCACGATAACGTCGTAGTGGATGGGATGACGCATCGGACTGCCCCGGGGGTGCAAAAGGTGACAAAACAGGCGCTATTTTAGCGGCATCCCGTGGAACGCGTTCTTGTTGCGCTGTGTGGCACGCTTTCTGCTAAACGCGAGTAGCACTTTCACGGGCAGACGCTGCGCGATTCGCGCGCTGAGATCGAGCGGACAGGGGCTCGATTGAGTACCGGGAAAGGTAGCAAGACGGCACCCTTCGGGGTGCCGTCGTCTTTTGCGGTGCCGCCAACGGCACTGCTCAAACCCTGGGCATCGGCCAAAAACAAAGCCCCGCGGCATGGGCAGCGGGGCTTTGTTCGAATAAATCTGGCGCCGGGCGGTCTCAGGAACAGGGGGAATCCAGGAAGACCGTATTGCCAGGCGCCAGAAAAGAAAACGTTGGTGTCGACTGAGCGATATCTCAGACCGAGCCCAGATTCTTGACTTAAACGCGTGAACCCGAAGTGACTGGATGGCGGGTTTACGCCGGGGCGCGACAGCAGCTGACGCGCAGCGTCAGCTGTGTGATCGGGCTCCCTGCACAACTGTGACCGCAATCACGTATTGGCATGGCCGTTGCATCGGCATTCCCACCAACTGAGGGGGACTCACGATGGACATGAACTTCGAAACGCTCTATCCGCGTCACGATCTGCTGATCGAACTGGGCCGGCTCGAAATGGCGATGGAAAGCCTGGGCGGTCGCGATGAAAGCGAACGCGGCTCGCTGCAGCCGCGGCTGGAATCGCGCATGAGTGCGCTGCTCGAGGCGCTGCGCGACCTGTCCGTTTAATCAAGGCGGCTTGCTGACCAAGGCGACTTGCGCGCGGCGAGTTCACGGCGCGCCCTGAGCACGGATTGCGGTCGCGCCCGTTGACACGCGACCGCCCGTTACGGATCAGTGCCGGAAGACGTTATCGATGATTTCCGTCAGGTTGCGTGACAGGGAATCCCGGCGGGCAAGCGCTGAAATGGCCGCATGCGCAGCCTCGCGCCGCGTCGGCTCCAGTCGCTGCCAGCCGTTGAAGGCCGTGGCAATACGTGCGGCCAGCTGGGGATTAAGCGCATCGAGCTGGATCAGCCGGTCGGCCAGCAGGCGATAGCCTGCGCCATCGGCGCGGTGAAAACCGCTTGGATTACCCCGCACGAAGCTGCCCAGCAGCGCATGCACGCGGTTGGGGTTCTTCAGCGTGAACAACGGGTCGTTTTCCAACGCCCGTACGCGCACCAGGGCATCCGCCGCGGTGGACTGGGACTGGACCGCAAACCATTTGTCCATGGCCAGCGCATTGTCGGCGTAACGCTGGCGATAGTGCTGCAGCGCGTCGGCTGCCTGCGCCGGTTCGCCCCGCAGCAGCACGCTCAGCGCAGCCAGTCGGTCGGTCATGGCCGGCGCGCTGTCGTACTGGGTAAGCGCCAGCGGATACGCGGTAGCACCGTCGACTAGCTCCAGCAGCTCCAGCACGCGGCGCTTGAGCCGGCGCTGCGCCTGGCTGGCCGGATCGAGCTGTGCGCTGGTACGTGCTGCCAGGTCACGGTAGCGCTGCGCCAGGGTGTCTGCACCGATGCGTGCGGCCAGCCGCTTTTGCAGATCCTGCCGCAGTTGATGGATGCGCTGCGGGTCGACCACGCTTTCGCGCTCGGCCAGCTCAACCTCGCCCAGCGGCGTCAGCAGATCGGCGAGCAGCGCATCGTCGATGTCGTTGCTCGCAAAAAGTGTCGCGAGCGTATCGCACCACGCCTGCACGGCATCGCCGGCATTGCCATCGCGCAGATCGTCGAAGGCGCGCGCGGCGAGCTGCTGGCCGGCTTCCCAACGATTGAAGCCATCGACGTCGTGGCCGAGCAGCAGCGCCAGTTGCGCCGGCGTGTAGTCGCATTCCAGGATGACCGGCGCGGAAAATCCGCGCAGCAGCGACGGCACCGGCACCGATTCGACGCCGTTGAAGGTAAACGTCTGCTTGGGCCTGTCGAGAATCACCACGCGTTCCGTCGCCGAGCCATCGCCATCGCTATTGACGTTGGCCGTCTGGCCGTCCAGATGCAGCGTCAGCATCTTGCCGCTATCGGCGAACAGCGCGAGCTTCACCGGAATCGGCAGCGGCTCGCCGTTGTTCTCATCGGCGCCTTTGGCGGCATGCTGGGATAGCGTGAGAGCATAGGTTTTCTGCGCGGCATCGTAATGGCCGTGCGCCTTGAGTCGCGGCGTGCCCGCCCTGGCATACCAGGCGAGATTCGCCATCAGGTCGATGCCGTTCGCGTCGCCGAGCGCCGCGAGAAAATCTTCCAGCGTGGCCGCGGCGCCGTCGTTACGCTCGAAGTAGAGGTCCATACCGCGCCGGAAGCCGTCCTTGCCCAGCCGTGCCGACAGCATGCGCACCAGCTCGGAACCCTTCTCGTAGACGGTGGCGGTGTAGAAGTTGTTGATCTCGCTGTACTGCGCCGGACGTACCGGGTGCGCCAGCAGACCGGCATCCTCGGGAAACTGGGCGCGGCGCAGCAGGGAAACATCCTCGATGCGCTTCAGCGGCGCGGAGTTCATGTCGGCAGAAAAACTCTGCTCGCGAAATACCGTGAGGCCTTCTTTCAGCGACAGCTGGAACCAGTCGCGGCAGGTGACACGATTGCCGCTCCAGTTGTGGAAATACTCGTGCGCCACCACTGCCTCGACGTGCCGATACTCATCGTCTGTCGAGCTGTCCGGGTCGGCCAGCAGGTATTTCGCGTTGAAGATGTTGAGGCCCTTGTTCTCCATCGCGCCCATATTGAAATCGTGGGTGGCAACGATATGAAACACGCCAAGATCGTAGTTGCGGCCGTAGGTTTCCTCATCCCAGCGCATGGCGCGCTCCAGCGAATCCATCGCGTAATCGCACTGGTGGATCGCATCGGCCTCGGCCCAGATGTTCAGCGTCACCGCGCGCTGGTCGGCGGTGACGTAGTCGCGCGAAATCTTTTCCAGCTTGCCCGCGACCAGGGCGAACAGGTAGCTCGGCTTGCGGTACGGATCGACGAAACGCGCCCAGTGCCAGCCGCCCTCGAGTTCGCCGCTGCCATCGGCATTGCCGCCGGCCAGCAGTACGGGAAAGCGCTTTTTATCGGCGCGCAGCGTGACTGTGTAAAGCGACTGTACGTCCGGTCGGTCGGGGAAGAATGTCATATGACGAAAGCCTTCGGCTTCGCACTGGGTAAGCAGGAAACCGCTGTCGCGCTTGCCGGAAAAAAACAGCCCTTCCATTGTGGTGTTCGCCGCCGGCTTCAGCCGCACGCGCGTCTGCAGCACGCTACCGTCGCGTGCGTCGTCGACTTCCAGTACGCCGTCCGCATAGCGATAGGCGGATTCCGGCAACGGCCTTTCGTCCAGTGCGATCGAGAGCAGTTCGAGGTTTTCGCCGTCCAGCCGCAGCGGCGTGGATTGCCCGGGATCGCGGCGCAACAGCAGGCGCGACGACACGTCGGTGCTGTCGATGCCGAGATCGAACTCCAGTTCGACGGTTTCAACCTGCCAGGCGGGTGCGCGATAGTCGCTGAGACGAATCAGCGCGGACGTTTTTTCGGAAGTGGTGTTCATGTAAACAACAGGGGGCGTGGGCCGCGCAGGGTACCATGCAGCCCATCAACGGCTGACAACACCGGGAAACCTCATGACGCGATACACCGTCGAAAAAGCCCTGCTGGGCGATCAACCCATCGTCGTGCTGACCGATCACGAAGACCGGCGCAAGCTCCGTGTGGCCTGCCACGGCGCCGCCTTGCTCAGCTTCGAGGTGCCTGTAGGTGCCGTAATGCACGACATCGCCGACGGCTACCGCGACGCGCACGAAGTGGCGACCCGTCCGGGTTCACGCTTCGCCATCATGGTGCCGTTCGCCGGCCGCATCGGCGACGCGCGCTATACCTTCAAAGGTCAGCCGCAGGATCTGCAGCCAGGTGTTACTGGTGCCGAGCGTGCTGCACGGCACGGTTTCGTGCGCAATACCGATTTCGCCATTGCTGAACTTGCGGCCGATAACGCTGGCGCTCACGTCACGCTGGCGACGTCGGCGATCCGGCCGCAGCCGGGTTATCCGCACGCGATCGATCTGGCCGTGACGTTCACGCTGGATGCGGGTGGCCTCACGCTCGACGTCAGCATGCGCAACGTGGGTGACACCGAAGCGCCGTGCTTCTACGGCTGGCACCCGTATTTCCGGGTCGGCGACAACGCGCTCGCTGGGACGACGGCGGACGGTTGGCAGCTGCAAATTCCCGCGCAGACGCTGATTCGAACGGATGCCGATCTCATCGCGCTGCCGGGTGCGGCGGCTTACGCACCGCTGGACGATGCGCCGACGTTCGACTTCCGCGAAGCGCGTGCCATCGGCAGCACCATTCTCGATCACGAGTACACCGATCTGCACGCCGAAGCGGACGGCTACATCCGCACACGGCTGCGCGATCCCGCCACGGGCCTGGCGATTGCCGTGTGGCAGGAGCGCGGCGTGATGCACGCCTTTACCGCCGACACGGCCGCGCGCGATGCGCGACGTGCGGTCGCGCTCGAGCCGATGGAGTGCATGGCCGATGCCTTCAACCGGCCCGAATGGCAGGACGCCATCCGCCTTGCGCCGGGTGCCGAGCGACGCTTTCGCTGCGGCGTGGAAGTGCTGCTGCCATGAGTGCGGTACTGGCGAGCAAGGGTTTGGCCAGTGATGCGCTGCCCACCTATGCGCAGATTCTCGACGCCGCCGCGCGCATTGCGCCGTACGCGCAGGTAACGCCCGTGCTGCGCAGCGCGGCGCTCGACGCACTGAGCGGCGCCAAGCTGCATTTCAAATGCGAGAACCTGCAGCGCGGCGGCGCGTTCAAATTTCGCGGCGCGTGCAATGCGGTGTGGGCGTTGAGCGAGGAGCAGGCGGCCCGCGGTGTCGTCACGCACTCCTCAGGCAACCACGGCAATGCGCTGGCGCTGGCGGCGGGTACGCGCGGCATTGCCGCGCATGTGGTGGTGCCGGAAGGCGCCGTGCAGGCCAAGGTCGATGCTATCGAACGCGCCGGCGCGACGCTGCACCGCTGCGCGCCCACGCAGACCGCGCGTGAAGCGATGGCCGACGAGATTCAGCACGCTACCGGCGCGGTGCTGGTGCACCCTTACGCCGATACGCAGGTCATGGCGGGGCAGGGCACGGTCGCGCTGGAGCTGTGCAGGCAGGCGCCGGGCCTGGACGCGTTGATCACCCCGGTGGGCGGTGGGGGCCTGGCCAGCGGCGTGGCCATCGCCGCCCATGGCATTGATCCGTCGCTCAGCCTGTTTGGCGCCGAGCCCAGCGGCGCTGACGATGCGGCGCAGTCCATCGCGCGCGGCGCACGCGTGACGGCGTTCGCGCCGAATACCGTCTGCGACGGGCTCAGGGCGTTGATAGGCCAGAGCAATCTGGCAGCGCTGAGCACGCACGATGTGCAGATCATCACCGTCAGCGATACGGAGACGATCGCCGCCATGCAGCTGCTGTGGTCGGAGCTGCGCATCATTGTGGAAGTGTCTTGCGCCACGGTGCTGGCCGCCATGCTGCAGCAGCCGGCGCGTTTCGCCGGGCGTCGCGTTGGCGTGGTGTTGACCGGCGGTAACGTCGACCTGCAGGCACTGCCCTGGACTATGGGCAGCTAATCCGGGTCCGCAATCAGGCGGCCTCTGCCTCGGTCGTCGGGCGACCCTGTCCCGGTTCGCCCGCGGCCCTGGACACGGTGGACGATTTCACGTGCTCCGCGTGCAGCCCATGCAGCTCCGCCGGGCTCAGCGTTTTGAGCGGGATCGGGGTGTAATCTTCGGCGAAGGACACTTCGCCCGGCTTCCAGCCCGACTTGCGCCGCACCGCGCCCAGAAAGCGCTTGGTCGACACCCAGTGCAGGCCAAGCAGGCTGTAGTTGTTGTCGGCATCCACGATGGGGTCGCCCACGCCGGTCGGTCGCGTCGGCTCCCCGTAAAGCGCGGTGCGAAACACCACGTCCCAGATCGAAAACACCTGCCCATAGTTGCAGTTGTGCAGGTTCGGCCGCTCGGGATCGACCAGCATGTGATGCAGGCGATGAAACTTCGGGTCGACGAACACCTTTTCAAACAGACGTCCAAAGCCGAGCCGCACGTTGGTGTGTGAAAAGTTCTGCGCCAGCTCGCCCAGCAGCATCAGCCAGGCGAATTCATCCGGCTCCACGCCGATCAGCAGGCCGACCACCGCCAGCACCATCGACTGGATGAAGCCGTCGATCAGGTTGCCGCGGTCGTTGGTCCAGCAGCTCATCTGACGCTGGCTGTGATGCATGCTGTGCAGCGCCCACCACCAGGGCAGCGCGTGCTGGGTGCGGTGCATCCAGTAGTAGACGAAATCGTAGATCGCGTAGTAGAAGAGAAACAGCAGCAGCGGGTGATGGTCGAACCACGGAATAAGGTGCGATATGGCCAGCGGCGATCCGGTGCTGTCGCTGGCATTGGCGTTGCTGTCGCCAAACAGATGGCTAAACGGCGTCAGCACCAGATAGGTAAACAGCGGAAAAATCCCGAGCAGCATCAGGATCGTATAGTTTCGATCGACCAGGGTCAGCTTGCGGTCGGCCCACTGTTCGGCCGGGAACCAGGTTTCCAGCGGGCGGAAAATCAGCCCGATGATGGCCACCTGCAGCGTCGCAATCATCAACGCGGCAGCAATTTCGTCCGGATTGCCGGCCAGGCCGTTGATATGCAGCAAAGTCAGAAACGGCGTCACCGCGTGGTGGCTTAGCCACGCAATCCCGTTTGACCACAGTTGAGAGAGATCAGGCATAAGAATTTTTCGCTAGCGTCTGCGTTTCATCATATCGCCGCTGCCGCTTTTGCACGCTGAATATCGGCGCAGGTTTGTGTGGATGGGCGGGGGTGAGGCGATCAGCCGCGGCTGCGGGTGCCAACGCCGCTGACCGCCGCCAGACCCGCCACGATGAAGGCGATGCCGACCCACTCCATCAGCGACGGTTGCTCGTGCAGGATGCTCCACGCCAGCAATACGCTGACGATCGGTACGCCCAGGCTCGACAGGCTGGCGACCGTGGTTGGCAGACGCTGCAGCACGATCGACCACAGCCACCACGCGATGCTGGACGCGATGACCACGCTGTAGGCCAGGCCGGCGATCAGCGCGCCGGTCCAGACCATCGGACGCTGCGGCACCAGCAGGGCCACGATGCCCAGCGCGATGCCGCCGGCCAGCATCTGCCATGCCGTGAGGTTGAGCACCGACTGCTTGTGCCGCAGGAACATGCGCTTGGTCAGCACCGTGCCCACCGCCCAGCAGATGCCGGCGGCAAGCCCCAGCACGGTACTCGCCACGCTGCCCATCGCCTGCCATGGCTCGATGATGCAGAGCAGGCCCAGTGCTGCCAGCACCAGTCCGATAACGTGCCGTCGCGTGGGTCTGTCGCCGAGCATCAGCCACGCCAGCAATACCGCCCAGAACGGCATGGTGTAAGCCAGCAGCGCCACGTGGCCGGCGCCACCGGTGCGCAGCGCCCACTGCCCCAGTCCCTGAAACGCGGCGGTCTGGAACACGCCGATGCCGATGGTCAGCAGCAGAGGCGGCGGACGCAGGGGCTGGCGCGCGATCACAAGCACGATGAAAAGTAAGGCCGCGCCAAGCAGGTAGCGCAGCGCCGCAAAATCGAACGGTCCGGCGTAGGCGAGCACCTGCTTCATCACGATCCAGCTGTAAGCCCAGATCAGGATGGTGGCGAGCATCGCGAATACGGCGCCGCGTTGGGAGGATGACGAGGTGGGCATGGTGCATCGTTGGCAGAGAACGGGCAGTCTAGCCGCTCGCCGACCCGCTCGGCCCCTTCCCACGCAACGGCTCAGCCCAACGCCAGTGGAACGGCGGTGACCGGCAAGCTTCCGCCGCCTTCACAAATCCGTAAGATGGCGCCGCGGTGACAATCGGGTCCCGGGGATTTTCCAGCCATGCGACGACTGTCGTTACGTTTCACCCGGGCCGGCTTGGTGTCGCTCGCGGCGGTGCTGTTGTTCGCCGTCTGCATCTTTGCCACCGCCATGCAGGAGCCGAAGGCACTGCAGCAGTGCTTCATCGTTACGCTGATGGTGTGCACCTTTGGTGCGCTGCTGTTCGCGTTCGCGCGCTTCGCTACCGCCCTGGTGGTGTGCAGCGCGCTGTTCGCCGCGATCAAGTTTCTGGCGGTGCTGAAAATCAAGTACCTCGAAGAATCGCTGATGCCGTCGGACTTCATCTATTACGCCGGCACCAGCCTGCTCGACACGCTGAGGCATTACCCGCATCTGTACCTTCTCAGTATTGGTATCTGTGTGGTGGTGCCGCCGCTGCTTTGGCTGGTGTGGCGCTGGGACTGGCGGCTGTTCGTCGGTCGCCGGTCGCTCGCCAGACTCGGCCTGCGTACGGGCGGCATGGGGGTCTGCGTGCTGGCCTTTCTGGTCTGCATGCTGCCGGGCGGGCCGTTTGCCCAGGTGCACAACCGCGGCGTGTGGGAAAAATTATCCGACGACGCGCAGCTGACCAATTTTTTCATCAACTTCGACGACGCGCGTGTGCATCTGCCGGCGATGTCGAGCGATGCGCTGGCCGAACAGCAGTGGGGATCGACCGCGCAGGGCGAGCCTGGCAGCGCGCATCCGCCGTACCCCGACATCGTGCAGGTGCTGGAGGAAAGCACCTTCGATCCCTCGATCTTTACCGCCTGTGGCGCACCGGAATGTCGTCTGTCGATGTTCCAGAGCGATGCGCGCACGCGCGGCACCGGCGTGCTGCGCACGCATACCTTTGGCGGCGGCACCTGGGTTAGCGAGTTCGCCACGCTGACCGGCATGCCGCAGGATATTTTCGGCCCCGGCGGCATGTACGCGCCCTACGTGCTGGCCCCGCATGTGCGCGATGCGCTGGCCATGCAGCTGCGCCGGCTGGGGTATCTCACCATCGCGATCTATCCGACCGAAGGCAGTTTCATCAACGGCCGCAACGCCTACCGTTCGTATGGTTTCGATCACCTGTACGACGTCAACGAGCTGAAGCTGGACGAGTGGGAGGAGACCGACAAGCAGATGTTCGACGCGGCCAAGCGCGTCTACGATCAGGTGAAGAAGCCGGGCCAGCCGGTTTTCATCATGATCCTCACCATCAACCAGCATGGTCCGCATGACGATCTGGCGCTGGCGCAGCTGCCGCCGCCGTTCAACCGAGGCCTGCTGACCGGACTGTCGCCGGCGGCGACGATCAACTTCAGCGCGTATCTGTCGCGCCTGCACGATTCCGACGTGGCCATGCGCGGCCTCGAGCACGACTTTCTGGACCGCCCGCAGCCGACCCTGCTGGTGCACTTCGGCGATCACCAGCCGTCGTTCGAAGGCATGATCCGCCCGATGGCGCGCACGCTGCCGCCGGCGCTGCGGCCGTACCGGGACTTTCTGACCTATTACATACTGAAGACCAATTACGCCGGCGATGCCTTGCCGAGTTATCCGATGATGGATATCGCGTTTTTGCCGAGCATGGTGCTGCAGGCCGCCGGCTTGCCGAAAGATCCGTACTTTTCCGCGCTGCACGAGCTGCGCACGCGCTGCAACGGGTTATACGACGACTGCAGGATACCGGGGCTGATCGACTCGTATCACGCCTGGACGTTTGGACGGCTGCACGTCTATCAGTAATGTCTCACAGCAATCATGGCGAGTCGCGCCAACCCGCGCTGCCACAGGCTTCGCTTGCCGCTAGCCTGCCAGCGATTCCGCCATCTCCTGGTCTTCAAACCACACCACCGTGCCCGAACGGCGCAGCTGGTAGGGCAGGGCATTGCCGCGCAGTTCGATATATCGCACGGCCTTCGCGGCGATGGACAGGCTTTCCTGGCCAACGGAGTCCTCCCGCGGCCTCTGCGTGTCAAAGACCCTGCGGCCGTCGGCTTCGCAAAACTGCATTGCGTAGAGCTCGATTTCCGAGCGCGCGGCGTGGTCGGCGATATCCAGCGCGAGCGAGTGCAGCGTCATGTGGTCACCGATCGCGTTGTCGGTCTTGGCGTCATCGTGGCGGTTTGGCATGGCGTTCTTCCGGAAAAATCGAGTCAGTATGTGCCGGACTTCACCTTGGATTATCGCAAAACCGGGTGATTTCGGTGCTGCAACGCCCAATCCCTGCCGATGCCGTCAAAGTCGGTTGGGTAAAAGTGCGAAAGAAATTACGATTCAGGTTTACTCCCAATGCAGCCAGTTCGGCAATATCTTTATGCAGCGATCCCCATGGTTCCATGCCGAACGATTGCACGATACGCCCCCGGATTCCCTCCCAATGCACGTTTGCTGCCGTCATGACGGCGCGACCTTGGCGGGTCAACGCCACCGATTTGGTGCGGCTTTCGCCCGCCCAGCCGCGTTTGACCGTGATCCAGCCCGCGTCGGCCATCGGTGCATCGTGTCATGGAGCGAGGTGCGTTCCATGAACAGCGACGCGGCAAGCAGCAGAGAGTATGGGTAGCTGGGCGCAGCTGAAGCCGGCACCGGCCCGTGCCGCACCGTAAGCCGGCTGACCGACCGCGATGCCCTGAGCACGGAGAAGCAGGCGCAGGGCATCGCCGCCACCGACAGACCATTCAACCAAACCGGTTATTTACATCTCGGCAGCGAGGCAAGCGCACCGGGCATGTTTTTGCCGCGGTGTGCCGATGAGCAGGGCATCATTTACGACCAGCCAGCCATGGTTGGACGCGCAAGCCGTCAACAAACCTCCATAAACGCCTGCCAGGCTAGGCGGCATTGTCGAATGCACGGCGACGGTTATCGGAGTAGCGCCATGAGTCGCTTATGCTTGACCGCTCTTGCCCTCGCCGGGATGTTGTCCATGCCTGTTTCCGTGAGCGCCGCTGAAACGCCCATCGCGGCCAGGGTGCTGGTCATCGGCCATCGCGGCGCCAGCGCGCTGCGGCCCGAGCACACGCTGGCGTCATACGGCAAGGCGATTGCCGACGGTGCGGATTTCGTCGAGCCCGATCTGGTGATGACCAGGGACGGCGTGCCGGTGGCGCGGCATGAAAATGAGATTGGCGGCACTACCGACGTCGCATCGCACCCCGAATTCGCTGCGCGAAAAACCACCAAACGCGTCGACGGCGAGGATGTCACCGGCTGGTTCACCGAAGATTTCGCCCTGGCCGAGTTGAAAACGTTGCGCGCACGCGAGCGCCTGCCGGAGCTGCGCAGTACCAAATATGACGGTGAATTCCAGATTCCCACGCTGGACGAAATCATCGATTTTGTCGCGGCCGAGTCGGCGGTGGTGGGTCATCCGGTCGGCATCATCCCCGAGATCAAGCATGGCACTTATTTCCAGGAGCTCGGCCTGCCGATGGAAGACAAGGTGCTGGCAATACTTGCCGCGCATACGTATACGCAAACGGCGCCGGTGGAAATCCAGTCCTTCGAAATCGCCAACCTGCGCTACCTGCGCGGCAAGCTCGGCGGCAAGGGCGCGCACAATAGCCGCCCGAACATCCGCTTGCTGCAGCTGCTGAGCGATGCCAATGAGCAAACGTACGACGAGGTGGTTGCAGGCGGCAAGCTGACCTTTGCGGACATGATGAAGCCGGCCGGCTTGCGCGCTATCGCCACCTACGCCGATGCGATCGGCCCGAACATCCGTTCGATCATTCCGTTGGCTACCGACGGCACGCTGGGCCGACCCACCGCGCTGGTGCACGACGCTCATGCGGCCGGGCTGGAGCTGCATCCGTATACGTTCCGTCCGGAGAACTTTTTCCAGGCAAAGAATTTCTGGCAGGGCAGCGATCCGAAAATCTTCAACGCCAGCGGCTCGATCGCAGAGATCCGCGCCTATCTGGATGCGGGCATCGATGCGTTTTTCACCGACGATCCGGCGCTCGGACGCCAGGCTCTGGATGGTCGTTGAGCCGTCCATGCGCAACGCCTAAACGAAGGCTGGGTGTCACAAGAATGCATTAGTCGCAGGCCAGCATGTGCAGCCTCTTTGTCATCTTGCGAATCGTCCCATGCGCTTTCTGCTGTCTTCCCTGTTCCTTGGCGCCCTCTCGCTTGCGGCGATCGAGCCCTCCGTCGCGCAGTCGGGCGCATCCCAACCGGTGCTGCTGATTTCGATCGACGGCCTGCGTCCGGCCGACGTGCTGGACGCGCAAAAGCGCGGCCTGCACCTTCCGAACCTGCAGGCCTTTCTGAAAAAGGGCAGCTACGCCCACGACGTGCGCGGCGTGCTGCCGACGCTGACCTATCCCAGCCACACCACGCTGATCACCGGCGTGTCGCCCTACGTCCACGGCATCGGCAGCAACCTCACCTTCGATCCCACCAATCAGAACCAGCAGGGCTGGGACTGGTACGCCGCCGACATCCGCGTGCCAACCCTTTGGGACGCCGCGCACGCCGCCGGCCTGAGCACGGCCAACGTGCACTGGCCGGTCAGTGTCGGCGCGAACGTCGACTGGAATCTGCCGCAGATCTGGCGCACAGGCATGCCCGATGACCGCAAGCTGGTCGCCGCGCTGTCCACGCCTGGCCTGCTTCCCTCGCTGGAAAAAGATCTCGGCCCTTACGCCGACGGCATCGACGAAAGTCTGGCCGGCGATCAGAACCGGACCAGGTTTGCGATACACCTGCTGGAAACGCGCAAGCCGCAATTCATGACCGCCTACGTCACTGCGCTGGATACCGAGCAGCACGCCACCGGCCCGGATACGCCAGCCTCGCGCAAGACGCTCGAAGGTATCGACGTGCTCATCGGCGATCTGGTTGCCGCCGCGCAGCGCGTGCATCCGGACGGCGCGATTGCCATCGTCTCCGACCACGGGTTTGCGCCGGTGAAGCAGGACATCAACTTCTATGCGCCCTTCATCAAGGCCGGACTGGTCACGATCAAGGACGGCAAGATCACCGACTGGCAGGCTGCGGTGTGGAATGACGGCGGCAGCGCGGCGATCGTGCTGAAAGACCCCAACAATGCCGAGGTGAAAGCCAGGGTCGCCGCGCTCTTGAAGCAGTTGCGGGATGATCCGCAGTACCACATCGATCGCGTGCTTGATCACGACCAGCTGGTGGCGCAGGGCGGCACCGACAAGGCCAGCTGGTTCGTGACGATGAAGGTCGGCTACGAATTGGGCATTACGCCGGATGCGCCGCTGCCTGCATCGCCGCATTTTCTGGGCATGCACGGTTACGATCCGGCAGATCCCGAAATGCGCTCCACCTTTCTCATCGAAGGCCCGGGTATTGCGGCCGGCAAGAATCTCGGTTCGATCGACATGCGCGATATCGCGCCGACACTGGCACACCTGATGGGCGCCAGTTTGCCGACGGCGCAGGGACATGCGCTGCCTGTAGCGGCGGTTAAGTAAGCGAACGAAGCCCGCGCGCGTGTTCTTTTGCTCGCGCGAGGGGCCGGCGGCTCGGCGCTGCGCCATGCATGTTTGCTCGATATGGTCGGGCTTTCAAATCGTGTGACGGCGGCATAAATCTGCAATGTCGGTGTAAAGCCGCCTACACACGCCGCCCGCAAGCTTGTGCGCACTGGCCGCTAGGGACGGCCGATCTTTTTCCTTCACCACCAACTATCTCGTGATCGCTCCTCTGCGGGCGCCGCGGAAAGGATATGTATGTCTACTCGCACGTTAATCGTCCGTCGCACCGGTCTCGCCGTGGCGCTGCTCGTTGGTTTATACGGCCCGTCGGCGATGGCCGCCGGCGCCGATGACGTACCCGCGGCAGCGGCAGCGCCCGATGCCACCAAAACCAAGACGCTGGATTCGGTGTCGGTGATCGGCCAGGGCGAAACCCGCCAGGTGCAACGCATCACGCCGACCGACCTGAAGATTCTGCCGCCGGGCACCAGCCCCTTGAAAGTGCTGGCGAGCAAACCGGGCGTGCATTTCGAATCGGCCGATCCGTTCGGCAATTACGAATGGTCCACGCGCATCAGCCTGCGCGGCTTCAACCAGAACCGCCTCGGCTTCACGCTGGACGGCATCCCGCTGGGCGACATGAGCTACGGCAACCAGAACGGCCTGCACATCAGCCGCGCGCTGATCGCCGAAAACCTCGGTGGTGCGGAGCTTGCCGAAGGCATCGGCTCGCTGGGTACGGCATCGACCAGCGATCTGGGCGGCACGATCCAGTTCTATTCCTCCGATCCTACGCCCGAACCGGGCATCACCGTGGAGCAGGGCTTCGGCAGCGACAGCGCCCACCGCACGTATGCGCGTCTGGATACCGGCGATCACAACGGTTTTGCGATGTATCTGTCCGGCGCCTACAGCGATATCGACAAATGGAAGGGTGACGGCGCGCAGGAGCAGAAGCAGTTCAACGGCAAGGCGGTCTACAACTGGGGTGACAACCAGGTCGGCGCGCTGGTCACCACCTCCAGCCGCGACGAGACGGATTATCAGGATCTCTCGCTTTCGCTGGAAAGGCGTCTGGGATGGAACTGGGACAACTACGCGCCGGACTGGCAGCGCGCGGTGAATGCGGCCAAGGGCATCTACACCGGTGGCGTGACCACTGTCGACGATGCCTATTACGACGCGCGCGGCCTGCGTGACGACACCGTCGCGAGCGTTTTCGGCAACTTTGCCGTGGCCGACGGCGTCAATCTGAAAGCCACCACGTACTATCACAACGATCGCGGCCAGGGTCACTGGTTCACGCCGTACCAGGCGTCGTATCCGGGCACGCCGCAGGAAACGCCAATCTCGATCCGCACTACCGAATACGGAATCGATCGCGCCGGCGTCACCGCCGCACTGACCTGGGATATCGGCATCAACCATATCGAAGGCGGCTTCTGGTACGAAGACAGCAATCTCAACGTGTCGCGCAACTACTACTACATTACCGGCCCGGTCGACGACACCTACTTCCTCAACGATCCGAACCTGCGCCTGTTCAAGCAGCATTTCGAGACCACCACCCGACAGTTCTATGTCCAGGACAGCATCAAGCTGCTCGACGATGCGCTGGCGATCGACTTCGGTTTCAAATCTCCCGATACCACGCTCAAGGGTGTGGCGGAGCCGGGCACCGTGACATATGGCACCACCGGCAGCTATGCCAATGGCGAGCTCACCGCCAAGAAAACCTTCTTGCCACAGATCGGTGCCAGCTATCAGCTTGGCGGCGGCAACGAATTGTTCGGCTCGTATGCCAAGAACATCGCCGCCTTCCAGGGCGGCATCACCGGTCCGCTGGCCACGACCCAGGTCGCCTACGACCTGTTCGGCAAGACGCTGAAGCCCGAGCAGTCGCGCACGGTGGAAGGTGGCTTCCGTCATTCGGACGATTTCTATCAGGCGTCGCTGGCGCTCTACGATGTCAAGTTCGACAACCGTCTGGTGGCTATCTCGAAATGCGCCGGCATTGTCGGTTGCCCCGCGGCGTACGCCAACGTGGGTTCGGTCAGCAGCCGTGGCGCCGAGCTCGCCATCAATTTCAAGCTTGATCCCGAGCTGCACTGGAGCAACTCGCTGTCGTACAACCGCTCGCGTTACGAAGACAACTACTACGACGGCACCGTGCTGGTGGAGAGCAAGGGCAAGACGGTCGTCGACAGCCCGAAGCAGCTGTTCTTCTCCGAACTGGCATGGACACCGGGCCCGTGGGACCTGCGCCTGTCGGCCAACTACACCGGCAAGCGCTATTACACCTATACCAACGACGCCTCGGTACCGTCGTTCTGGCTGATGAACGCGGAAGCCGCCTACGACTTCGGCAAGCTCGGCAGCGTGGTGCAGGATCTCAAGCTCGCCCTCAACGTCACCAACCTGCTGGACAAGCGCTACTTCGCCACCATCGGCTCCAACGGCTTTGTGGATAGCGATCCCAACGGCACTTTCCAGACCCTGCTGCCGGGCGCACCACGTGCGACCATGCTCACCGCCACCGTGAGGTTCTGATCGCACATGTCCGCGTAGAGCAAAACCGGCCTGGTGAAATCCGGGCCGGTTCTTTCTTGGATAAAGCTTCTGCAACAGCGAATAATCGCTGCGACATTCTTGCGAAAGTCAGCCTTTTACCAGAGCACGCCGTTTTCAACGTCTACCGGTTTCAACTGATGCGCTTCGTCCAGGCCATCGCGAAGGACGATTTCGATCGATCGCGTCAGGCTGGTCATTGGTACGTCGTTTTCGGTATTGGCGAACGGCGCCTGCATGTCGTTGCCGATCTGCAGCAGGGCAAGAAAAAGGAAGCCGGCGACGGTGGAGCCGAGCGGAGTGTAGATGCCGAGCGAGCCGACCAGACCCAGTGGCAGCAGCAGGCAGAAACCGTGGGTGAACACGACGGGGTAGGTCGCGTACTGTCTCGGGAATGGCGTGTTGTTGATCCGCTCCATGCCGCCCTGGGCGTTGGAGAAATCGCTCAGCGTGCGGGCAAGCGTCGCGAGCTTCATGCTGTCCAGGTCTGACATTTCGCCGATGATCTGCGCGCTGCGATCGAGTATGGCGTTAGGCACGTTGGTGACCGCGCGCAGCTGCTCCAGTTCATCGGCCGGAAGGCGCTGCTGCAGCTCGCCCCACGGCGATTGCCGGCGCAGATGCAGGCGAAGCGCGTGCACGTAGGCGATGTGGCGCCGTACGAGGTCGGCGCGAACAGTGCTGCTGCCCGACGGCAGCAGCATCTTCAGTTCGCGGGCGAAGGTGCGCGAGGCGTTGACCATCGCGCCCCACAAGGTGCGCGCTTCCCACCAGCGCGCGTACGCCGTGGTGTTGCGAAAAGCCAGAAACACGGCAATCGCCGAGCCGATCAACGACAGCGGCAGCGCCGGCACGTCGAACTTGTAGGGCGTGGCGAGATAGCCAGCGGTCACCGCCACATCCCAGAAAAACAGCAGCGCCAGTGGACGTCCCACGTAATGCAGGACCTGCAGAACCTGTCGGGGGCGGACGCGACCGGGAACGATCATCGGTGGTCGCGTTGCTCGATTCGCGCCGTGGCTTCCGCCAGCGACTGAAACTGCCCTTCCGCCTCATCGAATATGCGCACCTGGCCATGCTCGATATCGTAGACCCAGCCCTGCAGCTCGAGCCGGCCATCGGCGATGCCGGCCGCGACCGAGGGATGCGTTCGCAGGTGCGTCAATTGCAGCTTGATATTCTCTTCCACCAGCGCCTGTACCGTGTCGGCAGGCTCCAGCTGGCGCGTGAAAACCACGCTGCGCGCCGCCTCAGCGTTGCGCAGCCACGCTTCGACCGTGGGCATGTTGAGTGACGCCGTGCCGTTGCACAGGCCCTTCATGGCGCCGCAGTCGGTATGCCCGCAGACCACGATCAGCTTCACGCCGAGCGCGAGCACCGCATACTCGACGACGGCAGAAACACCGCCGAGCATTTCGCCATAGCCCGGCACGATATTGCCGATGTTGCGGCAGACGAAGAGTTCGCCCGGCTGCGTCTGGGTGATCATCTCGGGAACGACGCGTGAATCGGCGCAGGTGATGAATAGCGTGTGCGGCGCCTGGCCCCTGGCCAGACTGCTGAACAGCGCTTCGTTTTCGGGAAACACGTGGTGGCTGAATTCATCCACGCCACGCAGCAGGCTCGACAGGCCCGCGTTCGGCTGCTCTTTTTCGGTTTCACTCATGGCCATGGGCTCTCGCTGAGGTGGAATGCACGTTTCTTCATCCGTTCCATCGCAAGGCCTCGGCTATGCGATGGAACGGTGCCGGCGCGTTGCAAGCGGACGCCAGGGTGGCCGCCGCATCAAACACGCTCCGGTGGGAACACTGGGTGGACGATCGAAAAGATCGCGCAGCACCCCGCCAATAATACGTCAATGCCGCTCGGGGCTGGCCTGATCGAAATATGTCCAGGTCTTGCCGTCCATCTGCAGCTGCTTCATCTGCAGCACGAAATCGAACTGGCTGGCGGGCAGCGGCGAGCCGTCGACGCGCTGCATCGTCAGGCCAGTCGCCGGCTCTGCCGGCCGCAGGGACGTCGGTATCACCTTGTAGGCCCCGACAGGCTGGGCGAGCGTGCCGGTAAGCGACTCGTGCATCACGCGACCCTGCGCTGTGGGAAGTTTCAGCTGCATCAGCGCCGCGATGGTCGGGGCGAGATCGACGTTGCCGCTCGGCAGCGTGTCCTGAAAGCCCTGGCGAAAGTCCGGGCCGGCCGCGAGCAAGGTGTTGTGGACGTCTATACGGCTGAAGCTGCCGTGCTCCCCGCGCTCGTTCGACTGGCTGGCGTATTCGGTACCGGGAAAGCCCTGGATTTTTGCGTTCGCGTCCCAGGCGTAGCTGATGATGATGTCCGGCCCGCGCGCGGCGTTTTCCAGATGCACGTTCTCGGCCGGCAGCGTGCCGGGGATGTTGCCGTAGCGCTTGGCCACAAACACCGCGGCCACGTATTCACGCGACTGAAGAAAACGCACCGCGCGCGTGACCAGGGCCACGTTGTGCTCGGGCTGGTAGAGGTACTCGGTGCCGCCGTTCGATGCGATCACGAGGGCATCTTTGGGCAGCTCGTCCGGCAGCTTGTAGCTCGGCGTGGTATAGGGGCCGGGTTTGCCGCAGAGGCGGCCGTCGTCGTCGAAGCGGGTCGGGTGCAGCTGTAAGCCGTCTGCTTTCAGGCCGCTCATCACGGGTGCGTACACGCAGCCGCTGCCGTCGAAGGCGGTGAAGCCGCCCTTGGTCAGCTCGTCGGCCAGACGCACGCCGCCGGATACGGAGTAGCCCCAGTCGTTGTCAATGGTGGTGACGCGGCCATCGTTGATCTGGCGCAGCGGAAACAGGTCGCGCGGCCCGGCGATATTGCTGTGTGCGTGGTCGGATACCACGACGATGTCGGTGGTCTGATCCATGCCCAGCGCCTTGAGCTTCTCCTCGAGCTGGCCGAGCAGGGCATCCTGCGCTTTCAGCGCCAGATGAAACTCCGGCGAACCCACGCCGTACTGGTGTTCGGTGGTATCCGGGTTGCGCAGCCACACGATGCTGAGATCCGGGCGGTGCTGCGCCAGCACCTGCTCGAGGTACACCTTCATCATCCAGGCGTTGGCCGCGGCCGGCGTGGTGTCGGCGCCGGCGGTGGCATCGGAGCTGGCGCCGTCCTTCAGGGTCAGCATCTTGCCCTGCTCGGTCGGCGAGTCGTTTTCCTCGCTGAGGTTCAGCTGGTTTGCCGGGTAGGTGTTGGCCGTATTTTTCGGCAGCGCGACGCCGGCCTTTTGCAGCTCTTTGGCGAAGGCCAGCGGCAGCGCAGTGTTTTCGTCAAGCAGCAGGCCGCTGTTCGAGGCGTCGCCGTTGGCGAGTTTGTAGTCCTGCAGAAACGCCGGGCCGGACTTGCCGATCAGCGCGGTTTTCAGGCCCGCCTTGCGGGCCGTGGCGAACAGCGTGGGCAGTTCCAGCAGGGCGTGGCCATCATGCGCGTCGAGGTCGCGCAGGATGGCGTAGTCCTCGGTGAAGATCGGCGACTGGAAATCCACCGCCTGTCCTTTTGCATCCGAGCCCCTGGCACCCGGCGCCCAGAAGTGGTTGCCGTAGAAGCCGATCGGGCCGGGAAAGGCGCCGGTGGCGAAGCTCGACGCGTTGGCCATGGTAAAGGTGGGGTAAGTCGAGTGGTTGTCCTCGAACACGCTGCCGCGCGCGCCCAGCGCCAGCAGATTCGGTGTGTCCTCGGCGCTGATCGCATCCGGACGCATGCCGTCCCAGACGAACACGATGACGCGGTGTGGTGGCATCGCGCCATGAGCGGGCGGAGCAGCTAGGGCCGGTGCCAACGGTATGGCGGCGAACAACAGGCAGCCGGCCAGCAGGCGCAGCGGACGCAGGGTGGAACGGAACATGAAGGACCTCGTGGATTCGGCAAGACAACCAGACATGCTGCGCAATACCTATTGCAGTTTGGTGGCAACGGGAGCGCGGGGAGACCTGTGGCGCTGCAACACGTACGGCGGCACGCACGGGACTATCATTATCACCGATGATCGATAGCGGACGGATTGCCGCCCGCGTCGCCATCGCGTGCTGGATTTTTCCCGACAGAAGAGGCGGAACACAACCCAATGACGCCCGAACGCATCATGGCCTGGGCCATTCCGGCCTTCTTTGTACTGATCGCGATCGAATGTATCGTGGCGCGCCTTCGCGGGCACCGGGCGTATCGCAGCAACGATGCCATCAACAGTCTCGGCCTTGGGGTGATTTCGCAGATCATTGGCGTATTCACCAAGCTGCTGAGCGTGGGCATGTACGCATGGTGTGCGCAGCATCTGGCGCTGTTGCGTCTGCCGGCTAACAGCCTCGCCGTTTGGCTCAGCGCGCTGCTCATCTACGACTTTCTGTATTACTGGCTGCACCGCATGGGGCACGAGGTCAACGTGCTGTGGGCGGCGCACGTGGTGCACCACCAGAGTGAGGATTACAACCTCACCACCGCGTTGCGCCAGACCGGCAGCGGCGTGCTGCTAGGCTGGCTGTTCTACCTGCCGATGGCGCTGCTGGGTTATCCGGTGGAAGTGTTCGTGATCGTGGCGCTGATCGACCTGCTGTACCAGTTCTGGGTGCATACCGGGGAGATCGGCAAGCTCGGCTGGTTCGATCGGGTGTTTTGCTCGCCGTCGAATCATCGAGCGCATCACGCGGTCAACGATCGCTACCTCGACAAGAATTACGGCGGCATTTTGATTCTTTGGGACCGGCTGTTCGGTACGTTTACTGAAGAGGACGACCGCGAGCCGACGGTGTTCGGCACGCGTTCGCCCCTGCAGAGCTGGAACCCGCTGTGGGCCAATGCCGAGGTCTATTGGGCGATGGCGCAGGACGCGTGGCACGCCGAGCGCTGGCGCGACAAGCTTCAGTTGTGGTTTCGTCCGCCAGGCTGGCGACCGGCCGACGTGGCGGCGCGCTTTCCCAAGCCGCCCTTCGATATCGATCACCCGCGCTATGACCCGCCGATGTCGCGCGGCCTTACCGCGTATCTGATCGTGCAGTTTGCCTTGCTGCTGGGCATGTCGATGCATTTTCTCGCGCTGGTGCCCACCGGCTCGCTGCCGCTTCTCCTGGGTTATGCGGCTTATCTGGTCGCCAGCCTGTGCGTGCTGGGCATGCTGATGGAAGGTCGGATTTCAGGGCTTTGGCTCGAAGGTGCGCGGGTCGCGGCAACGGCGCTGGTGCCGGCGCTGAGCGGAAGATGGTTCGGTATCGTCCATTTGGACGGCTATATGGTTGCGGCGATCGCCTCCATATTCGGGCTCAGCGGACTCGTCTTGCCATGGCTACGCGGTAGCCATCTGGTCCCATCGGTTCACCCTGGCGCCACAGCGGTCTGATCGGCACGTTGACGCGCGTGTCGGAAGCCATGCGGCAACGGCGGCGCGATTCGCTATGATCGCCGTTCGTTTCCGGGGACTACCACATGCGTTTTCTTAGCAGACTGCTGCGCCACAAGTCGGTAGAACAGTTGCAGGCTGAAGTCGGCCAGCGCGGCGATTTCCGCCGTGTATTGGGGCTGTGGCAGCTCACCGCGATCGGTATCGGCGGCATTATCGGCGTCGGCATCTTCGTGCTGGCCGGCCAGCAGGCGGCGGTCAACGCCGGCCCGGCCGTGGCGCTGAGCTTCATCATCGCGGGTCTGGGCAGTGCGTGCGCGGCGCTGTGCTATGCCGAATTCGCCGGGCTGATTCCCGTGACCGGCAGCGCTTACACCTACGGTTATGCGGTGCTGGGCGAGTTCGTCGCCTGGATCATCGGCTGGGATCTGCTGCTGGAATATGCGCTGGTGGTGGCGGTGGTGGCAATCGGCTGGTCCGGCTATGTGCAGGTGCTGCTGGCCTCGGCCGGCGTGCATCTGCCCGAATGGGCGCAGCAGAGCATGAGCGCGCAGACGATGCAGTTCTATCTCCAGCAGATGTTCGGCACGCACGGCGCGCAGGCGATTGCCGCACCGAGCGACGGACACCGCTTCAACGTGATTGCCGCTGCCGTATCGATCGGCGTGGCGATTTTGCTGACACTGCGCACCGAGTGGGGCGCGCGCTTCAACACTTTTGTGGTGGCGATCAAGGTGATCGGCGTGCTGCTGGTGGTGGGCGTGGGCGTGTTCTATATCCACACCGCGAACTGGCATCCGTTCATTCCGGCTCGGGTCATGGACGCCACAACGGGGCTCGGCCACTTCGGCTGGCAGGGCGTGCTGACCGGGGCCAGCGTGGTGTTCTTCGCCGTGTTCGGTTACGACACGCTGACCACCGCCGCGGAAGAAGCAAAAAATCCGCAGCGCGACCTGCCGCGCGCGGTGCTGCTGTCGCTGGCCATAGCCATGGTGCTGTATATCGCCGTGTCGCTGGTGCTTACCGGCATCGTGCCGTACAGCCATCTCGGCGGCGATGCGTCGGTGTCCGACGCGTTCGAGTCGATCGGTCTGCACTGGCTCAGCATTATCATTGCCATTGCCGCCGTCATCGGCGTGACCAGCGTGCTGTTCGCTTTCATGTTGGGCGCGGCGCGCATCTGGTTTGCGCTGGCGCGCGATGGCCTGCTGCCGGCCTGGTTCGCCAAGATCAGCCCGCGCTTCGGCACGCCGGCGCGGCCGACCATCATCCTCGGCCTGTTTACCGCCATCGTCGCCGGGCTGCTGCCGATCGGTGAAGTGGCCGAACTGGTGAACATCGGCACGCTCAGCGCGTTCATCATCATCTGCGCCTCGATCATGGTGCTGCGCGTGCGCCGGCCCGAGCTAAAGCGCAACTTCCGCACCCCGGCGGTCTGGTTCACCGCGCCGCTGGGCATCGTGTTTTCCGCGGTGCTGATCTACGGCCTGCCTTGGATCACCTACGAGCGCTTCGTGATCTGGATGGCGATCGGCTGCGTAATTTATTTCGCTTATGGCATGCGCCACAGCAAGCTGGAGCAGGTCGGCATCTGACCGACGTTCGTGGGGCGAGAACCTGCCTTCATTCGTGACCTTCGGCATGGGTGAAGCGCCGCGGCCGGGCGCTAGCATCAAGGGCTTGAGTCCTCGTCGCGGCAGCCCTGCCGGTACTGGGATCTTGCCCTGCCTCCGGAGAACGCATTGAAAGTCACCCGTCTCGCTTCCGCCATCGCCGCTGCCGCTCTCGGCCTGCCGTCGTTCGCCGCCTTCGCCGACATGGCGAACCCGCCGCCGATTCCGCCGCCGCAGAACGTGCCGTACGCCCCAGGCACGATCAAGATCGACGTCGATGGCACGGACGTGGCGCACCGGATTTTCCGCGTGCACGAGACCATTCCGGTGGCGGCTGGCCCACTGACCCTGCTTTATCCGCAGTGGATTCCCGGCAACCACTCGCCGACCGGCCCGATCGACAAGATCGCCGGACTGGTGGTGAAGGCCAACGGCCAGACGCTGAACTGGACGCGCGACCAGTACAACGTGTACGCGTTTCATATCGAGGTGCCGCAGGGTGTGAGCGCGCTTGAGGTGAACTTCGAATACCTCACGCCGCAGAGCCCGCGCGAAGGCCGCGTGGTGATGACACCGGAAATGCTCGACGCGCAGTGGAGCGCCAGTACGCTGTATCCGGCAGGTTATTTCGCGCGCCAGATCAACACCGAGGCCAGCCTCAAGCTGCCGGCCGGCTGGCAGGCGGGCACCGCGCTAGAGGTCGCTTCCAAGGACGGCGACACCATCCACTTCAAGCCGATCAACTACGACGACCTGGTCGATTCGCCGGTGTTCGCGGGCAAGTATTTCAAGCGCGTCGATCTCGATCCGGGCGCGGCCACGCCGGTGCATGTAGACATTGTGGCCGACGAGGCAAAGTACCTGGAGATCAAGCCCGAGCAGCTGAAGGCGCACCTTGAACTGGTGCAGCAGATGTACAAGCTCTACGGCGCGCACCACTACAACCACTACGATTTCCTGCTGTCGCTGAGCGACAAGATGGGCGGTGAAGGCCTCGAACACCACCGCTCCAGCGAGGACGGTGTGGGCACCGGTTACTTCACCGAGTGGGACAAGAACTGGAGCGAGCGCGACCTGCTGTCGCACGAGTTCAACCACTCGTGGGACGGCAAATATCGACGCGGCGTCGATCTGGCCACGCCGAATTTCAACGTGCCGATGGGCGACAGCCTGCTGTGGGTCTACGAAGGCCAGACCGAGTTCTGGGGCCAGATGATGGCCACCCGCTCGGGCCTGTGGACGATGGACCAGGGCCACGACATGCTCGCCTACATGGCAGCCACCTACGACAAGGGCCGCCCGGGTCTGGCCAGCTGGCGCAACGTGCAGGACACCACCAACGACCCGACCATGTCGCAGCGCGCGCCGCTGCCCTACCGCAATTACCAGGGCAGCGAGGACTATTACGTCGCCGGCGAAATGATCTGGCTCGACGTCGACGGCAAGCTGCGCGAGCTGACCGGCAACAAGCGCAGCATCGACGATTTCGCCAAGGCCTTCTTCGGCGTCAATCCCGGCGCCTGGGATGTCGACACCTACACCTTCGATGATGTGGTCAAGACGCTCAATGGCGTCGCACCGTTCGACTGGGCGACCTACCTGCGCACGCGTCTGGACGGCAACGGTTCGCTGACCGGCGGCCTCGCTTCGCACGGCTGGAAGTTGGTGTATACCGACAAGCCATCGGCGGCGGTGAAATCGATGGAGGAGCGTCGTCATTCCGCCGACCTCACCTATTCGATCGGCCTGTCGATCGGCAAGGGCGGCGACATCAGTGACGTGCTGTGGGACGGCCCGGCGTTCAAGGCCGGCATCTCTCCCGGCATGACGGTGATCGCCGTGAACGGCCACGATTACAACCCCGACGCGCTCAAGGATGCCGTCACCGCCTCGGCCAAGGACACCAGCCAGCCGGTGGAACTGCTGGTGAAAAACTTCGACGAGTACAAGACGGTGCGCATCGATTACCACGGTGGCCTGATGTATCCGCACCTGGAGCGAGATACCAGCAAGCCGGATCGTCTGACCGAGCTGATGAAAGCCAAGAAATAACGCGGCGCCTCTGGCGGCAAGGCCGCCCTGTCTGGCCGCTGACACTGGCGACCAGACAGGGCCATGGACATCGACGGCCAGTCGCCTTGTCGGAATGGCTCCCTTTCTCGCGCGCGCGGAATGCTGCCTCCTGCCGCGCCATCCAACCCCAGTGGCAACTCGGCTATACTGCGCTCCCCGCAGGAAAGGCCTTTACGGTTGATCCGCCCGGTCGCTTCATCAACGCGCTCGTAGCTCAGCTGGATAGAGTACCGCCCTCCGAAGGCGGTGGTCGTGGGTTCGAATCCCGCCGAGCGCACCATGATTCTCTGGCGTTGTTCGAGCCACAAAAAAGGCGCCTCGAAAGGCGCCTTTTTTATTTTTGCCGGAAGCTTCCGATCAACGCTTGCCGATCTGGAAATCCTGGTCGGCGACGGTTTTGCCGTCCAGCGAGATTTCGACCTTGTACTTGCCTTCCGGCCAAAGGTCCGGGTTCTGCACCTTGAACGTGGTGATGGCCGGGCCATCGGTGGCGATCGACTGGGTGATATTGCTGACCAGCACGCCGGCGCCTTCGGTATAGGTCCATTTGGCGTTGAGCTTGGCGCCGCTGGTGCTGCCGTCGGTGGCGACGCTGGCGTAGATCGTCTTGTCAGTGGTGGCGAAGATGGTGCCGGGCTTGGTCACCTGGTGGTCGTTATTGACCGCGTTGCCCAGAGTGAGTTTGGAGAACGTCAGCGGCGCGCTGGCGGCAGCCGGCGCAGTTGCAGGCGCTGCCGCTGCCGTGGTCGCTGCGGCCGCAGGTGCCGTGGCGGCTGCCGTACTGGCGGCGGCAGGCTTCACGGCCGTGCTGGCCGTCGCGGGCGTCGTGGCGGCCGGCGCAGGCGCCGGTGCCGCGGTGCTGGCGGCCGCCGGAGCCGGGGCGGGCGCGTCGCTTTTACCGCAGGCGCTGAGCAGGAGCATGCTGGCGAATGTGGCGCTAATCAGCGTGGCGGAACGCGGTGAACATGACATGGTGAGGCTCCAGGGTTGATGACGTGATGACTGGCGGGCCATGGTGACGCGCCCAGTGCGGCCAGTCCAGACGAGCTATTTGGCGCAGCACGCGAGATTACCGGCCTCGATATGAAGCGCCGATTACCGAAACATACGGTTCTACTGGCGGGCACCGCGTGAATTTGCGGGGTTGGCCGGAATGCTGCTGCGAAACGGGTTGATATCCAGGCCGCCGCGGCGGGTATAGCGGGCATAGACACTCAGCCGCTCGGGCGCGCAGCGCGCCATCACATCGACATAGATGCGCTCCACGCACTGTTCGTGGAACTCGTTGTGATTGCGGAACGAGACCAGATAGCGCAGCAGGCCGGCATGATCGATGGGCGATCCGCGATAGGCGATCTGCACGCTGCCCCAGTCTGGCTGGCCGGTGACCGGGCAGTTCGAGCGCAGCAGATGCGAGACCACGGTTTCTTCCCCGGCTGGCGCGTTGGCGTCGACCTGAAGAAAGTCCGCCTCAGGCGGCCCGTAGTGATCAATGTCGATGCGCTGGTCATCGAGCAAATGGCCGTCCAGATCCACAATGCATTGGCTGGCGGCTTTGGCATCGCTGAGCAGCACTTGGATATCCGCGCCAGCCGCGTGTGAAAGATCGCGCGTCAGAGTGACCGCAAGCGTTGCCGCATCGGCCACGCGCTCCTGCGCAAAGCCGTTCAAGTACAGCTTGAACGACTTCGACTCGATGATGTTGGGCGATGTCGCCGGCACGCGGAACTCGGCCATCGCCACCACCGGCTTGCCGCGCGCGTCGAGCCACGAGAGTTCATAGGCGTTCCAGATATCGACGCCGTGAAACGGCAGCGCGTCGCCCACGCCGATTTCCGCACGCTTCTCGGCGCGCGGTATCGGAAACAGCAGGCTGGGGTCGTAGCGGTCGGCGTAGACGGTGCTCTGGCCGAGCTGGGACTGTTCGGGCGTGTTCATGCCGCCCAGTTTAACGGCTTTGCCGGCGGCACCTGATGGATGGCGACGCCGGCAAAGCCAATCGATCGATGAGGGTTACACGTTGACCATGTGCATCATCGATTCGGCGTAGCGCGTGCCGACCGCGGCATCGGGCGGAAACACCGCTTCGATCGCCTTCAGCTCGGCCGGGCTGAGCGTGACGTCGAGCGCGCCGAGGTTTTCGTCCAGACGCGAGCGACGCTTGGTGCCGGGGATCGCCACGATGTCGTCGCCCTGCGCCAATACCCAGGCCAGCGCCAGCTGCGCCGGCGTGCAGCCCTTGTCGTTGGCGAGCTTCTGCACCTGATCGACCAGCGCCAGGTTGTGCCTGAAGTTGTCGCCCTGGAAGCGCGGGTTGTGGCGGCGATAGTCGTCGGCGTCAAAATCGTCCGGCGAGTGGATCGTGCCAGTAAGAAAGCCGCGGCCGAGCGGCGAATACGCCACCAGGCTGACGCCCAGCTTGCGACAGGCGTCGAGCATGCCGTTGGTTTGCGGGTCGCGCGTCCACAGCGAGAACTCACTCTGCAGCGCGGTGATCGGGTGCACCGCGCAGGCGCGCTCAATCGTGGCGCCCGAGGCTTCGGACAGGCCGAGGTAACGCACCTTGCCCGCGCTGACCAGCTCGGCCATGGCGCCCACGGTGTCTTCGATCGGCACGCTGGTGTCGACGCGGTGCTGGTAGTACAGGTCGATGGTGTCCACGCCCAGCCGCTTCAGGCTGCCCTCGCAGGCCTTGCGCACGTAGTCGGGGTGGCCGCTGACGCCGCGCTTGGTCGGGTCGTTCGGGTCGCGCACGATGCCGAACTTGGTCGCGATGAAGGCATCGTCGCGACGGCCCTTGATCGCCTTGCCGACCAGTTCCTCGTTGAGAAACGGGCCGTACATGTCGGCGGTGTCGAGCAGGTTGAGGCCCTGGTCGAGCGCATGCTGGATGGTGGCGATCGATTCGACATCGTCGCGGCCGCTGTAGAAATCGCTCATGCCCATGCAGCCGAGGCCGAGGGCGGAAACCCTGGGGGCCGCTTTTCCGCCGATATCTTTGCCGAGAGTGCGCTTTTGCATGGTGATGTCCTTGGATGGGGGAGGGTGTTGGCCGTGGAAGGTGCGTGGAGCCCGATCGCCCGCGCGACCACGGATCTCGAAGCATTGTCCTCAGTAGCCTCCATTGGATAAAGGCGGGTAAATTGGCATCTCTATCCAACCAAAATTAACAATGAGGCGGCGATGGATCGTTTCGACACCATGCGCGTATTCACCCGCATCGTGGATCTGGCCAGCTTCTCCCGCGCGGGCGATGAGCTGGGCATTCCCCGCGCCACGGTCAGCCACGCCTTGCGTCAGCTCGAGGCACGTCTCGGTACCCAGCTGCTGATCCGCACCACGCGCAGCGTGCGCACCACGCCCGACGGTCAGGCGTACTACACGCGATGCCAGCGCCTGCTGGCGGATCTGGAGGAGACCGAATCGGTCTTCAGCCACACGGCGGCGCAGCCGCGCGGCACGCTGCGCATCGATCTATCGGGGCCGCTGGGTACGGCGGTGATCGTGCCGGCGCTGGCGGACTTTCGCGCGCGCTACCCGCTGCTCGAACTCGATATCGGTGCCAGCGATCGCTACGTCGATCTCGTGCATGAAGGCGTGGACTGCGTGGTGCGCGGCGGCGAACAGGCCGATTCGGGCCTGATCGCGCGCCGCCTCGCGGTGCTGTCGCAGGTGACCTGCGTCAGTGCGGGCTACGTCGAACAGCACGGCATGCCGCAGGCGCTCGACGAGCTGACGGCGCATCAGGCGGTGGTCTGGCGGTCGCCGACCAGCGGCCGCGCGCAGCCGCTGGATTTCATGGTGGATGGCGAGCTGCGCATCGTCGATGTGCCTGGTGCAGTAACGGTGAATGCCGGCGACATCTACGCGGCCAGCTGCCGCGCCGGCTTTGGCATGATCCAACTGCCGCGCTACAACGTGGCGGCCGATCTGGCAGCCGGCCGTCTGCTCGAGGTGCTGCCGCAGTATCCGCCGCCGCCGATGCCGGTGTCGGTGATGTATCCGGCGCAGCGCCAGCTGTCGCCACGCGTGCGGGTGTTCGTCGACTGGCTGGTCGAGCTGATGGCCGATCTGCGCTAGGTTTTCAATCGACGCGCAAGCCGTCAGTCGATGGCGATCACGCCGCGCCGCGGCGGCGCGTCGCCGCAGGTGGTGTCGGTCAGCGGTGCGTTCATGGCTTTTAGCACGGCGCGCTGCTCCGGCACCGGCGTGCGCAGCGCGCGATCCTCGAACGTGGCCAACTTGGCAAACACCGGCAGCGCCAGCGTGTGCGCCACCAGGCCGGCGCAGCGCGGCCAACGCGTGGCATCGATGGTGTAGCGCACGAAGCCCGCCATGCGGAAAAAGCTGGCGATGCTGATATCAGCGATCGACGGCTCGCCGAAAATAAAACCGTCTGCGGGCAGCTGGGTTTCCAGGTAATCCAGCGCGGCGGGAAGGTCAACCTTGCGCGCCTGTCGAACCACGTCTTCGTTGGTTGTCTCGCCGAAAAGATTCGGCTTGATGCCGAGCTGGTAGAACAGTTTGCCTGCGATCGCATCGCCCAGCGCCACGTCGGCGTATTCCTCCAGCCAGCGCGCCCGCGCGCGGTCGGCGATATCCACCGGATAAAGCGACACTTGCGGGCGCCGATCCTCCAGGTACTGGCAGATCACGCTGGAGTCGTTGAGCAGCAGATCGCCGTCGCGCATGACTGGAATGCGGCGCAGCGGGCTGAGCTGCGAAAATTCGTCGTTGCCGACGAACGGCGGGATCGGATCGATGCGGTAATCGATGCCTTTCAGCTCCAGAAACACCAGCACCTTGCGCACGTACGGCGAGATGTAGCTGCCGACAATAGTCAGTGGCTCGGACATAGCCGCGCTCCGCAGATAAAGCAATCCCCAGCGTGGCCGTCGCGCGCGGCCCGCGTCAAGCGCCCCGGATTATTCTGCGGTCGGCAGCGGCGGGATGGCGGTTGGCGAGCCGTTGGAATCCAGCGCGATCATCACGAAGCGGCCGGTGGTGCAAACCCGGCGATCGCCGCTGAGCGGATCCTCGGCGGTCATTTCCACTTCCACCGTCATCGAGCTGCGCCCGACCTTGACCACGCTGGCCACCAGCTCGACCAGCTGACCGCTGCGCACCGGCACGCGAAAGTTCACCTCTTCGGATCGCGCCGTTACCACCGTGCGCCGCGCATAGCGCGAGGCCACGATAAACGCGGCCTTGTCCATCCATGCCAGCGCCTGACCGCCGAACAGCGTGCCGAGGTGATTGGTGTGGTCGGGGAATACCATTTCCATCAGGCGGGCTTCGTTGGGAACCTTGGTCATGACATCCTGCGGGTTGAGTGAACGGGCGCGCTTCCACGCTATCAACATTGTAGTTTGTTGCGACTGCAGCAAACGAGCGCTGGCATGGACCTATGGCAGGGGTAGCCGACCGGATAACGCGCTAGCATCGTCCGATTGAGTGGCGGCGACCGGCGATCGGTGGCCGCCTGTCCAGGTTATCTCCGGGAGGTTGCATGCATTCGATAGTCCGCACGTCGTGCCGAGCTGGCGCAGTGATGTTGATCATGGTGTCGTCAGGGGTGGCGGCCGAGAACCGTACGCTGACCGCCAGCGACTATGCACAGGCCGAACGCTTCCTGCGATACAACACGGTGCCGCTGGTCGACCACTCGGTGCAGAAGGTCAGCTGGCTGGACGACAGCCACTTCTGGTATCGCGATCACGACAGCGCGGGCGATCATTTTGTGCAGATGGATGCCGTCAGCGGCAAGGTCACGCCGCTGTTCGATCAGGTGAAGCTGTCCGCTGCGCTCGGCAAAGCCACAGGCAAGCCGATCGATGACAAGAAGCTGCCGATCAGCGGGTACAGCGTGGCTGCGGACGGCCGCGCGGATATCACGATTCACGACAAGCACTATCTGTGCAATGTCAAAATCGGCGGCGCCTGTGCTGCGGTGGAACCTGGCAAGAACACCGGCAGCGAGCCGGGCGTGCTGTCGCCGGACAAGAGGTCCGAAGCGTTCATCCGCAACTGGAATTTGTGGCTGCGCGACGTCGCCAGCGGCAAGGAAACCCAGCTCACTACCGACGGCGTGGAGAATTTCGGCTACGCCACCGACAACGCCGGCTGGAAGCACACCGACAACGCGATCCTGGAGTGGTCGCCCGACTCGACCAAGATCGCGACCTTCCAGCAGGATCAGCGCAAGACCGGCGACATGTATCTGGTCACCACCAATGTCGGCCATCCGAAGCTGCTGTCGTGGAAGTACCCACTGGTCGGCGACAAAGACGTCACCATGATCGAGCGCGTCATCATCGACGTGCCCGGCCATAAAACCGTGCGCCTGCAAATGCCGCCGGACCAGCACCGCTCCACCCTGTGCGACGACGTCAGCTGCGGTCCGGACGGTGGCTGGGACGATGTGAAGTGGGCGCCCGACGGCAAGACGCTCGCCTTCGTGTCCACCTCGCGCTACCACCAGCACGAGTGGTTCCGCATTGCCAATGCGACCACCGGCAAGGTGCGCACCGTGTTCGAGGAAACCGCCAAGACCTACTACGAAAGCGGCATGGGCATGGCCAACTGGGCGTATCTGCCGGCCACGCACGAGGCGGTGTGGTTCTCCGAGCGCAGCAACTGGGGTCAGCTGTATCTGTACGACCTCGACACCGGCAAGCTCAAGCACGCCATTACCACGGGCGAGGGCAATGTCACCGAGATGCTCAAGGTTGATCCGGCCACGCGCACCGTGTGGTTTCGTGGCGTCGGCCGCACGCCGGGCGTCAATCCGTATTACCAGCAGTTCTGGAAGGTCGGCCTCGACGGCGGCCAGCCGACGCTGCTGACGCCCGAAGCAGCCGACCATACGGTCGATCTGTCGCCGGACCACAAGCTGTTCGTGGATGCGTGGTCGACCCCGACCGAGCCACCGGTGACCGTGCTGCGCAGCGCCGACGATGGCCATACCGTCGCCAGCATCGCCAAGGCCGACATCTCGCGCCTGAAAGCCGCCGGCTGGGTGCCGCCGGTGCCGATCATCGTCAAGGCGCGCGATGGCAAGACGGATCTGTACGGCATGATGTTCAAGCCGTCGCACTTCGATCCGTCGAAGAAGTACCCCGTCGTCGACTACATCTATCCCGGCCCGCAGATCGGCTCGGTCGATGGGCGCAGTTTTCTGCCAAGCCACGGTGACAACCAGGCGCTGGCCGAACTCGGTTTCATTGTGGTGGCCATCGACGGCATGGGTACGCCGTGGCGTTCGAAGTCCTTTCATGACACCTGGTTTGCCAACATGGGCGACAACACGCTGCCCGATCAGGTCGCGGGCATCACCGACCTGGCCAAGCGCTATCCGTGGATCGACCTCGATCGCGTCGGTATCTGGGGCCATTCCGGCGGTGGCAATGCGTCTACCGATGCGATGTTCCGCTATCCGGATTTCTTCAAGGTCGGCTGGTCCGAAAGCGGCAACCACGACAACCGCAACTACGAGGACGACTGGGCCGAGAAATACCAGGGCGAGCAGATCGTCGGCGCGGACGGCAAGAGCAATTACGACGACCAAGCCAATCAGAACCACGCGGCCAACCTCAAGGGTCACCTGATGCTGGTGCACGGCACGCTGGACGACAACGTGCCGCCTTACGAGAGCCTGCTGGTGGTCGACGCATTGATCAAGGCCAACAAGGACTTCGACATGCTGATGATTCCCAACGTGCATCACGGCTACGGTGCGGCGACGGCATACGCAACGCGTCGACGCTGGGACTATTTCGTGCGCAACCTCGCGGGCAACACGCCGCCGACCGAGTATCAGCTCAAGTGGCCAGCGCCCACCCTGTGATGCAACCGGGCCTCTTGCGGAACACCATTGGGCAAGAGGTCCGAGGGTGAAACTTCCGGCGAACCAGTCGGGTTGTCTGCTTGAACGGCCCATCGGTAATCCACTATCGATGGGCCAAGTGAGACACATCCGCGAGCGGGTTCAGAACGCCATGTCGAACGCCACTTCACCCTGTACGCCAACCTGGTAGGCGGAGACGCGGCGCTCGAAGAAGTTGGTCACTTCCTGCACGTCCTGCAGGTCCATGAAGTCGAACGGGTTCCTGGCGCCGTATTTCTTCGGCATGTCGAGCTGGGCGAAGCGCTGATCGGCGCAGTATTCGAGGTACTGGCGCATGTCTTTCGCCGACAGGCCGACCACGCCGCCGGACAGCACGTCATCGGCAAACTGCGTTTCGCAGGCGATGGCGTCTTCCATCATCTCCTCGACCTGGGCGCGCATGGCGTCGTCGAACAGCTCCGGCTCCTCGTCGCGCACCGTTCGCACTACGTCGAAGGCAAACGCCATGTGGCCGCTCTCGTCACGGAACACCCAGTTGGTGCCGGCCGCCAGACCGTGCAGCAGGCCGCGCGAGCGCAGGTAATAGACGTAGGCGAAGGCGGCATAGAAGAACAGGCCTTCGATGCAGGCGGCAAAGCAGATCATGTTGAGCAGAAACTGGCGCCGATGCTCGCGCGTTTCCAGCCGCTGCAGATGCTGAATCGAGTCGATCCACTTGAAGCAGAACTCGCCCTTCTGGCGGATCGACGGAATCGTCTCGATCGCTGCGAACGCCGCGTTGCGCTCGGCCGGATCGGGGATGTAGGTGTCGAGCAGGGTGAGATAGAACTGCACGTGCAGCGACTCTTCGTACAGCTGGCGCGACAGGTACATGCGCGCCTCGGGCGCATTGATGTGCTGGTAGAGATTGAGCACCACATTGTTCGACACGATGGTGTCGCCGGTGGCGAAAAACGCCACCAGCCGCTGGATCAGGTGACGGTCGGCCGGCGACATCTTCGTGCGCAGGTCGGAGGTATCCATGGAGAAATCCACTTCCTCCACCGTCCACGTGTTCTTGATCGCGTTGCGATACATCTCGTAAAAACCGGGATAACGCATCGGCCGCAGCGTCAGCTCAAAACCGGGGTCGAGAATCTGCGCGTGGCGTGGGGGGTGGGCTGACATGGATGGCTTCCTCTGAATAACGATGGTTGACGCGACGTCGCGACGATCCGGCGTGGTGACGCCGGATCGCGCTCGCGCTTATTGGCAGGCTTCGCAGTACTCGGGATTTTCCAGCGAGCAGAACACCGCGGCGTTGGCCTGCGCCTGACCGTCCACGCCCGGCTCGGGCGCGCTGGTCCGGCTGGCGGTGACCGTGGTCTTGGTGATCTTGGTCGCCGGTCGCGAACGCAGGTAGTAGGTGGTCTTGATGCCGGCCTTCCAGGCGTACATGTACATCGAGCTGAGCTGGCCGATGTTGGGGTTTTCCATGAACAGGTTCAGTGACTGGCTCTGGTCGATGAAGGCGCCGCGCGCGGCGGCCAGTTCGATCAGCGCCTTTTGCGGCAGCTCCCACACGGTGCGATATATCGCGCGCAGGCGTTCGGGGATCGCGGGGATGTTCTGGATCGAGCCTTCGGCCAGCTTGATCGCGTCGCGCACCTCCGGCGTCCACAATCCCAGCGCCTTCAGCTCGTCGGCCAGATAGCGATTCACCTGCAGGAAATCACCCGACAGCGTCTCGCGCTTGAACAGGTTGCTGACCTGCGGCTCGATGCACTCGTAGCAGCCGGCGATCGAGGCGATCGTTGCGGTCGGCGCGATGGCGATCAGCAGCGAATTGCGCAGGCCGTGCTGCTTGATGCGCTCGCGCAGCGCGTCCCAGCGCGCGCTGTCGTGGGTTTGCGCCTGCGGCCAGTAGTCGAACTGCAGCTCGCCGTCGGCGGCGCGGCTCTCGGCAAAGCCCGGGTGCGCGCCGACCTGCGCCGCCACCTCGTTCGACATCGACAGCGCGTGGAAATAGATCTCCTCGGCGATGCGCGTGGAGAGCGCCAGCGCCTCGGGGGAATCGAACGGCAGGCGCAGCTTGAAGAACACGTCCTGCAGGCCCATCACGCCAAGCCCGACCGGACGCCACTTGATGTTGGCGGTGCGCGCGGTGTCGATCGGATAGAAGTTCAGATCGATCACGCGATCGAGCTGTCGCACGGCGGTGCGCACGGTAGAGGCGAGCTGTTCGAAATCGAACGCGTGGCCGCCGTCGGCCGCGCGCACCACGTGCCGCGCCAGGTTCACCGAGCCCAGATTGCACACCGCCGTTTCGGTGGCCGAGCTGACTTCCAGAATCTCGGTGCACAGGTTGGACAGGTGGATCACGTTGTCCGCTTTGGCCGTCTGATTGCTGGTGGCGTTGCAGCGATCCTTGAAGGTCATCCAGCCGTTGCCGGTCTGCGCCAGGGTGCGCATCATGCGCGCGTAAAGCTCGCGCGCCTTCACCTTCTTGACCGCAAGACCTTCGGCTTCGGCCTTGGCGTAATGCTGCTCGAATACCGCGCCCCAGCTGTCGACCAGATGCGGCACGACCTTGGGATCGAACAGCGACCAGTCGCCGTCGGTCTCGACCCGGCGCATGAATTCGTCGGGAATCCAGTTGGCAATGTTGAGATTGTGTGCGCGGCGCGCATCGTCGCCGGTGTTGTCGCGCAGCTCGAGAAAATCCTCGATGTCGGCGTGCCAGGATTCCAGGTACACGCAGGCCGCGCCCTTGCGCTTGCCGCCCTGGTTCACCGCGGCGACCGAGGCGTCCAGCGTTTTCAGCCAGGGCAGCAAGCCGTTGGAATGGCCGTTGGTGCCCTTGATCAGCGAGCCGCGCGAGCGCACGCGGGTGTAGGCCAGGCCGATACCGCCGGCGAACTTGCTGAGCTTGGCCACGTCGGCATATTTGTCGTAGATCGATTCCAGCGAATCGACCGGCGAGTCGAGCAGGTAGCACGAGCTGAGCTGCTCGTGATTGGTGCCGGCGTTGAACAGGGTGGGCGAGCTGGCGATGTATTCCAGCGAGGAGAGCAGGCGATAAAGCTCGAGCGTTTCGCCGATCTCGTTGCCGCCCAGCGCGCAGGCGATACGCATGAAGAAATGCTGCGGCGTCTCGATCACCAGGCGCTTCTGTGGATGGCGCAGCAGGTAGCGGTCGTACACCGTGCGCAGGCCGAAGTACTCGAAGCGGCGCGTGGCCAGCGGATTGATCGCATCGTTGAGCTTGCGCGCGTTCAGCGCCACAAAGTCGCGCAGGCGTTCATTGAGGATGCCCAGTTCCGCACCGCGCACGATCGACTGCGAAAAGCTCTGGATCTCCTGGCCACTCACTTCCTTGTCGATATAGGCACCGAGCAGGCGCGCGGCGAGCTGGCCATATTCGGGCTCTTCGGCGGTCAGTGCGGCGGCGGTTCGGATCGACAGCTGGTCGAGTTCCTGCGTGGTGGCGCCGTCGTACAGGCCGCCGATGGTTTTCAGCGCCACGCGCAGCGGATCGACGCCGTGCAGGCCTTCGGCGCTGCGGGTCACCGCGCGCACGATCTTGTTGACGTCGACGATCTCCTGGCCGCCGTTGCGCTTGGTCACGCGCATCTGGCCCGGGTTGTGTGGCGGCGTCAGCGCGAACGCTTCGTCCGAGCCCGCGGCGCCAGCGCCGGTGGTCGGCGCCGTGCTGGCATGTTCGACTGCCGTCGATTCGATGATCGGCGTTTCTTCGACGGGAACGTTAAAAGCATCGACGCGGGCGACGCTGCGCTCGCTGACGGCGTTTTCGAGAGGTTGCATGGCGGTGACTCCGGGCATGAAAAATCAAACACCCGCTCCCGCGCGCAGGGCCTGAAGCAGCGAGTTCCTTGGACGGTCGCGAAAGGAACGCCACGCGGCGTTTTCCCCTCGACGCACCTCCCCACGGAAGTCGTCACCACGCACCGGGGCACGTTCGCCCCGATGTGCCGGCAGGTCTTCGGACTTGCGGACGTGGATCTTGCGATCCGCCTAGTTGCCCCCGCTTCCCAGCCGCAGACGGCCAGTGCATGTAGAGGCGTTCGTTTCCGCTTTACCGCTGCGGGGCAGTTCCGGATTTACACCGGATTCCCTTTTAAGCCCGACCGACACATCGTCTGGACGGGTACCGACGGACACAACATATCGGGTGAGCCGGGCGTGGTCAACCCAACAAGTTGTGGATGGTTCTGGGGATAAGTGGCGTGCGGCCAGCGCGCGGGCGGCCTGCGAACCGGCACAAACTTATTTATGCGGCGATCGTGATCGACGGCAGATAGAGGCTCAAGCCGGGTGGTGTCGCTGGAGCTGAATCAGAGCGCGTCGTGATCCATTTCGCCGGTGCGGATGCGGATGACGCGCTCCAGCGAGGTGACGAAGATCTTGCCGTCGCCGACCTTGCCGGTGCTGGCGGAATGCTGGATCGCTTCGAGCACGCGCTCGAGCTGATCATCGGTGATCGCCAGCTCCATCTTGATCTTGGGCAGAAAATCGACCACGTATTCGGCGCCGCGGTAGAGCTCCGTATGGCCTTTCTGCCGGCCGAAGCCTTTGACTTCGGATACCGTCACGCCCTGCACGCCGACCTCGGCCAGGGCCTCGCGTACATCGTCCAGCTTGAACGGCTTGATGATCGCCACAACCAGTTTCATGGTGTTTCCCCGTCAGATGCATTGGCCAAGAGCATTCGGCCCTGAAACACGGCAGGCGGGCTGGATGCGACGTGGCATTCTGCCTGTCAGCCCGCCGCTTGTCGCCTGTATCACGACGCCTGTAGGACAATCCCTACACTTTCTGGCGGAGCATCCCGATGGCAGACCCGATTTCCGTTCACCTAATATCTACCCCGACGAGCTTGAGGCGCTATCCATGATGGATAAGCAGGTTATCGACAAGATTGCCGCGCGACTTGTGTCGTTGGTACCGCCAGGATTGGCTGATGCGCAACAGGATTTGCGGGCTAACTTCCAGGATGTTTTGGCGCAGGGATTGCGCCGCCTCGATCTAGTCACCCGCGAGGAATTCGACGTCCAGAGCCAGGTGCTTGCCCGCACCCGCGCGAAGGTCGACGAGCTCGAGCGACGTGTGGCCGAACTTGAGGCCGCCATCGCCACCCGAGGGACTTAGCAACAACCAATCTCCCGGGAGCCGCCCCCGATCCGTCACCCTCACCCCGAGAACGATCGGGGGCGGTTAGTTTTTTGCTGAATCTGGAGTCGCTCGATCATGTCAGCCGGGAGCGACCCCTCACTGCGCCAGCGACCTGTCATCGCATGATCCTGGTCGCATGAGCCTTGCCGTTACCCTCAGCCGCGCCCAGGAAGGTATTTCTGCGCCGCAAGTGGTGGTGGAAGTGCATCTTTCCGGCGGTCTGCCCTCCACCAATATCGTGGGTCTCCCCGAGGCCGCCGTGCGCGAGGCGCGCGACCGGGTCCGCGTGGCGATCCAGAACACCGCCTTCGAATACCCCAATCGCCGGGTGACGGTGAATCTCGCCCCGGCCGAACTGCCCAAGGACGGCGGCCGTTTCGATCTGGCCATCGCGCTGGGCATTCTGGCGGCCAGCGGCCAGGTGCCGCGCGAAAAGCTGGACGAATGCGAATTTCTCGGCGAGCTGGCGCTGACCGGCGGCCTGCGCAGCGTTTCCGGCGTGTTGCCGGCGCTGCTGCGGGCACGGGCTCGCGGTCGCAGCGTGGTCGTGCCGCTGGAGAACGCCGCCGAAGCCGCGCTGGTGCCGGACGTGGACGTGCGGGTCGCCGATACGCTGGCCGAAGTCTGCGGCTGGCTGCGCGGCGCGCAGGAGCTTTCCGCGCCGATCGGCACGCCGAGCAACGGCGGCGCGTATGACGGGCCCGATCTGCTCGACGTGCGCGGCCAGCAGCAGGCGCGCCGGGCGCTGGAGATCACGGCGGCCGGTGGCCATCATCTGCTGCTCATCGGCCCGCCCGGCACCGGCAAGACCATGCTGGCCGAGCGCCTGCCGGGCATCCTGCCGCCGCTGTCCGAGTCCGAGGCGCTGGAAACCTGCGCCGTGCTGTCGGTGGCCGGGCAGCAGACCGATCTGCTGCAGTGGCGCCGCCGCCCGTTTCGGGCGCCGCATCACACGGCGTCGGCGGTGGCGCTGGTCGGCGGTGGTTCGTATCCGCGGCCGGGTGAAATTTCGCTGGCGCACAACGGCGTGCTGTTTCTGGACGAGCTGCCGGAATTCAGCCGGCACGTGCTGGAGGTGCTGCGCGAGCCGATGGAGTCTGGGCATATCGTGATCTCGCGCGCGGCCCGGCAGTCGACCTTTCCCGCGCAGTTCCAGATGGTGGCGGCGATGAACCCGTGTCCGTGCGGTTATGTCGGCGATCCGCGCCAGCGCTGCCACTGCACGCCCGATCAGATCCTGCGCTACCGCTCGCGCATTTCCGGTCCGCTACTCGATCGAATAGATATTTGCGTCGAGGTGCCGCAGGTGCCGCTGGCCGACCTCGGCGGCCCGCGCAGCGGACAGGACGAGGATTCCGCCACGGTGCGCGAGCGCGTCTTTCGCGCGCGGCGGCAGTCACTGGCGCGTGCCGGCCGGCCGAATGCCGAAATCAGCACGCGTGAACTGGAACGGGATTGCGCGCTGGGTCCGGCCGAGCGCCGCTGGTTCGAAACGGCGCTGGAGCGGCTAGGCCTGTCGGCTCGCGCGTATCACCGGGTGCTGCGGGTCGCGCGCACGATCGCCGATCTGGACGGCGGCGTGGCCCTGCTGGAACGCGAACATCTGGCCGAGGCGCTGCAGTACCGCCGGTTTTAGCGTCACAAGGCCCGATGCGGGCCGGCGCATTCACTGGACGCATCCGCCGGTGCATGGTCCGATAAGCGTCTGCTGCTTATCCCAAGGACATTGAATGACTATCGAGCTCGGCCTGGTGCTTGCCGGGATGCTGATGATCGGCTTTCTGGCGCAGTGGCTCGCCTGGCGGGTAAAGCTGCCGGCGATCCTGTTTCTGCTGCTGGCCGGCATTTTGCTGGGGCCGGTCACCGGCCTGGTCAACCCGGACAAGCTGCTCGGCAGCCTGCTGTTTCCCATCGTGTCGCTGGCGGTGGCGCTGATCCTGTTCGAGGGCAGCCTGAGCCTGCGTTTTCACGAGCTGCCGGGCATCGGTCACGTGGTGCGTGGGCTGGTCAGCTACGGCGCGGTGACGTCGCTGCTGCTGCTGGCGCTGGCCGCGCACATCGTGGCCGGCCTGAGCTGGTCGATCGCGCTGCTGTTCGGCGCGCTGGCCTGTGTGACCGGGCCGACGGTGATCGCGCCGATGCTGCGCACGGTGCGGCCGAACGCGCGCATCGGCAACACGCTGCGCTGGGAGGGCATCGTGATCGATCCGCTGGGCGCGCTGTTTGCCGTGCTGATCTACGAGGCGATCGTGTCGCACCAGGAAGGTCACACGATTGGCATCTTTCTGGCGACCGTCGGTTGCGGCATCGTGATCGGCGCGCTGGCCGCGTTCGTCATGGCCTTTCTGCTGCGCCGGCAGGCGATTCCCGAATACCTGCAGAACTTCGCCGTGCTGGCGGCGGTGCTGCTGGCTTTCAGCGTGTCCAATACGCTCACGCACGAATCGGGCCTGCTGGCGGTGACGATCATGGGCATTGCGCTGGGCAACGCGCGGGGCGTGCACATCGAGGACATTCTCGATTTCAAGGAAAACCTCACCACCGTGCTGGTGTCGGTGCTGTTTATTCTGCTGGCTGCCCGACTGCACTGGCCGCTGCCACCCGGTATGCTTGGCGCGGGCATCGCGCTGTTTGTGATTGCGCAGCTGGTGGTGCGGCCGATCACCGTGGTCGTTTCCAGCATGGGCAGTGGGCTGAGCTGGCGCGAGCGCGCGCTGATCGGCTGGGTCGCGCCGCGCGGCATCGTGGCAGCGTCGGTGTCGGCGTTGTTCGCGCTGCGCCTCAACGCGCTGGGCGTGGCTGGCGGCGACGCGCTGGTGCCGCTGGTGTTCACACTCATCATCGGCACCGTGGTGCTGCAGAGTGCGACCGCGCGGCCGCTGGCGCTATGGCTGAAGGTCGCCGAGCCCGAGCCGCGCGGCGTGCTGATTTTTGGCTCCGACATAGTCGCGCGCACCATCGGTACGGCGATTGCCGAGGCCGGCTTCCGCGTGGTGCTGGCCGACGACGACTGGAACCAGATTCGCCAGGCGCGCATGGATGGCCTCAACACGTTCTACGGCAATCCGGCCTCGACGCACGCCGAACGCAATCTCGATCTCACCGGCATCGGTCGGCTGCTGGCCATGTCGACCCACCGCGAGCGCAATTCGCTTGCCTGCGTGCACTACCGGCAGGAGTTCGGGCGCGAGAAAATCTATCGTCTGCGCAACCTCAGTCCGCAGGAAAATACCGATCGCGCCGCGCTGCCCGGCAGCCTGCTGGCGCCGCCGCTGTTCGACGAGCAGATGACCCACGCCCGCTTCGCCGAGATGCTCGATCAGGGCTGGCGGGTGAAGTCGACCAAACTCAGCGCCACCTTCGACTGGCCGCATTTCATCGAGCAATACGGCTCGCATACCGTGCTGATGTTCGGCGTCGAGGACAAGGGCTCGCTGCAGGTCGCCTCGACCAAGCGCGAGCTGGAGCCGAAAGCGGGCTGGACGGTCATTGCCCTGGTGCCGCCGCTTGCGGAGCCGGTGAGCGACGAACTCGTCGCCGCCTGAGTCGCGGAGACACGCAACGAAAAACGCCTCCACCGCGCGGGCAGTGGAGGCGTTTTGTTTCACGTCACAACTGGTGCGTATCGGCCTAAATCACGCCGCTTCGTGGTGGAACTGCGCTTCTTCGGTCGAGCCGGTCAGCGCCGTGGTCGATGACTGACCCTGCTGGATCGCCTGGGTCACCTGATCGAAGTAACCGGTGCCCACCTCGCGCTGATGCTTCACCGCCGTGAAGCCGCGATCGGCCGCCGCAAACTCCTTCTCCTGCAGCTCGACGAAGGCGCTCATCTGGCGGCGCGCGTAGCCGTGCGCCAGATCGAACATGCCGTAGTTGAGGCTGTGGAAGCCGGCCAGGGTGATGAACTGGAACTTGTAGCCCATCTTGCCCAGTTCGATCTGATAGCTGGCGATGGTTTCATCGTCCAGGTTCTTCTTCCAGTTGAAGCTCGGCGAGCAGTTGTAGGCCAGCATCTTGCCCGGGAACTTGGCGTGGATGGCTTCGGCAAACTTCCGCGCGTCGTCCAGATTCGGCTTGCTGGTTTCGCACCAGATCAGGTCCGCGAACGGCGCATAGGCCAGGCCTCGGCTGATGGCCTGGTCGAGGCCCGGACGCACGCGATAAAAGCCTTCGACCGTGCGCTCGCCAGTAATGAATGCCTTGTCGTTGGCATCGACATCGGAGGTCAGCAGATCGGCCGCGTCGGCGTCGGTGCGCGCCACCAGCAGGGTCGGCACGCCGCAGACGTCCGCGGCCAGACGCGCGGCGTTAAGCTTGTCGACGGCCTCGCGCGTCGGCACCAGCACCTTGCCGCCCATATGGCCGCACTTCTTCACCGAAGCCAGCTGGTCTTCGAAATGCACGCCGGCGGCGCCGGCTTCGATCATCGCCTTCATCAGCTCGAACGCGTTCAGCACGCCGCCGAAGCCGGCTTCGGCATCGGCCACGATCGGCACCAACCAGTCGGTATCGTCCTTGCCTTCCGCGTGATGCAGCTGATCGGCGCGCAGCAGAGTGTTGTTGATCTTCTTCACCACCAGCGGCACCGAGTTGGCCGGGTACAGCGACTGGTCGGGGTACATTTCGCCGGCGACATTGGCGTCGGCGGCGACCTGCCAGCCGCTCAGATAGATCGCCTTGAGGCCGGCCTTGACCTGCTGCATGGCCTGATTGCCGGTCAGTGCGCCCAGCGCATTGACGAAATCCTCTTTGTGCAGCGAGTCCCACAGGCGCTCGGCGCCGCGGCGGGCCAGCGTGTGCTCGACGCCGATGGTGCCGCGCAGGCGCACCACGTCTTCGGCGGAGTAGTTGCGCTCGATGCCGGCCCAGCGGGGGTTGGTTTTCCAGTCCTGCGAGATCTGTTCAGCGGTTGGCAGTGTGTTGCTCATGACGTGCTCCATACAAAGGTGAGACGAGGACGGCTCAGGCGAGCTGTTCGTAGGCGGGCAGGGTGAGGAAATCGCCGAGCTGGTCGGCATGCGTCAGGGTGGAAATCAGGGCGGCGGCCGCTGTCGCATGAGCCGCGCCGGGGAAGTCGCTCTCGCTCACACGGTGCGTGTGGGCGGCGAGGATCTGGTCGAACAGCGCGAAGTCGATCGGCGCGTGATCGGGAAACTCCAGGCCGCCGTGATGCAGCCATTGCCACAGCTGGGCACGGGCGATCTCGGCGGTGGCGGCGTCTTCCATCAGGTTGTGGATCGGCACGCAGCCGAGGCCATCCATCCACGCGGCGGTATAGCGCAGACACACTTCGACGTTGTTCTCGAATCCCTCGCGGCTGATCGTGCCCAGGCACGGCTCGATCAGCTGATCGCGGGTGACCTGGACGTCACTGCGCAGCACGTCGAGCTGGTTGGGCGTCGGCATGTGTTCGTCGAAGATTTCCTGCGCCACCGGCACCAGCGCCGGGTGTGCGACCCAGGTGCCATCGTGGCCCGCCTTCACTTCGCGCAGCTTGTCCGCGCGCACCTTGGCCATCGCCGCCTCGTTGGCGGCATCGTCACCCTTGATCGGAATCTGTGCGGCCATGCCACCCATCGCGAACGCGCCGCGGCGATGGCAGGTCTTGATCAGCAGCTCCGAATAGTTCTTCAGGAACGGCACCGTCATCAGCACCTGGCCGCGCTCCGGCAGCAGGCGGTCGCGATGGCCGCGCAGGGTTTTCAGATACGAAAAAATGTAATCCCAGCGGCCGCAGTTGAGCCCGACCACGCGGCCGCGCAGCGCGTGCAGAATCTCGTCCATCTGGAACACGGCCGGCAGCGTCTCGATCAGCACGGTGGCCTTCATGGTGCCCGTCGGCAGGTTCAACTCGGCCTCGGCCACGGCCATGACGTCGTCCCACAGCGCGGCTTCTTCCATCGCCTCGAGCTTGGGCAGATAAAAATAAGGACCGAGGTCGCGCTGATGCAGCGCCTTGGCGTTGTGAAAAACGTACAGGCCGAAGTCGACCAGCGCGCCGGCCATGATTTCGCCGTCGACGATGACGTGGCGCTCCGGCAGGTGCCAGCCGCGCGGACGCACCACCAGCACGGCCGGCTTGTCCTTGACCGTGTACTGCTTGCCTTCCGGCGAGGTGAACCCGATCGTGCCGTTGATCGCGTCGCGCAGATTGATCTGGCCGACCAGCTGGTTGGCGAAGGTTGGCGAGGAGGAATCCTCGAAATCGGCCATGAACACTTTGGCGCCGGAGTTCAGCGCGTTGATGATCATCTTGCGCTCGACCGGGCCGGTGATCTCCACCCGGCGATCCTGCAGGGCCGCCGGAATCGGCGCCACGCGCCAGTCGCCGTCACGGATGGCCCGGGTGTCCTTGCGGAAATCCGGCAGGCCGCCGGCGTCATAGCCGGCCTGGCGCTCGCGCCGGGCGGCAAGCAGGGCCTGGCGACGGCTGTTGAAGCCACGATGCAGCCTGGTCAGAAACGCCAGTGCCGCCGGCGTCAGTACGCTTTCGTAACCGGCCCAGTCTGCGTGAACGGCGATGGCGCCTGTATCAGCCTCACGGATATCGATATTTTCCTTGGGTACTGCCATGACCGCACCTCGTGTTCGTGGGACGCTCAAGCTAGGCTAAAGCGTAGTGTTTGACAAAGTGAATGTTTCAATCATAAGTATTGGTATTATTAATACATACGCTAACGTATTGAAGAAACGCCATGAAAAAGATCGCTGTAGCCATGAATGAAGGGAAAACCATACGCAAACGCACGGTAAAAAAGGCGGGTCCTGGCGAGTCCGTCAGCGAGCAGGGTGCCGAACGCTACTACTACAAGGGCAATCGCCATAAGCAGCTCAAAGCCTTTGTCGCGATGGTGAAACTGGGCTCGCTGACCCGCGCGGCCGAATCTCTCTACCTCTCCCAGCCGACGATTACCCTTCAATTACAGGCGCTTGAACGTGAACTCGGTGCGAGCCTGGTCGAGCGTCGCCGCCGCCGCATCAACCTCACCGATGCGGGCGAAGCCCTGTACGAGTTGGCGCGTCCGCTGGTCGAGGGCTGGGACACGTTGGACCGCGATTTCCAGACCCGGATCAAAGGCCTGCAGGGCGGCCGACTGACCATTGCAGCCGGCACCTCGACCATCCAGTACCTGCTGCCCGAGCTGGTGCGGCGCTACCGCGATCGCTACCCGGCCGTGCATCTGCAGCTGGCCAACGTCACCGGCAAGGACGGCCTGGCGATGCTGCGCGCCGACGAGGCGGATTTCGCCGTGGGCTCGATGCTCGACGTTCCCAACGATATTGCCTGGGAGCCGGTACATCACTACGACCCCATGCTGATCATGCCGCTCGACCATCCGCTGGCCGCCAAGGAGAAAATTGCGCTGGAGGATCTGTCGGCCTACGGCCTCATCCTGCCGCCTCAGCGGCTGTCGACCTATCGGCTGGTCGATCTGGTGTTCCAGCAGCGCCAGGTGCCGTATCACGTGGCGATCGAAGTCGGCGGCTGGGATGTGATCAAGGAGTACGTGGCAATGGGGCTGGGCATCTCCATCGTCACCGGCATCTGCATCACCAAGGCCGACGCAAGCCGTCTGGCGGTCCGCAACATGAAGCAGTATTTCCCGCAGCGCAGCTACGGCGTGGTGATCCGCAAGGGTAAATTCCTCAGCACCGAGGCGCGCGCTTTCGTCGATCTGATTCGTCCGGGCCTGCTGACCCGCGACTACGACGAGTCGGGGCATTCGCAGCGCTGAGGTCTACTCCGTGTCGCGGTACTTGCCGTGATAGCCGCGGAACAGCGCACGGATCGCGAGCATGTCGGCGTCGAGGTCGCCGGCGGGATAAAACGGCTTGCCCAGAGTGAACGTCTTGCTCGGATAGTCGAAAAACACTGGCAGCACCGGCACCTTCGCCGCATAGGCAATGCGCAGGAAGCCGGTTTTCCAGTGCGTTACCGGCTTGCGCGTGCCTTCGGGGGTAATGCCCAGCCACATGCGCGGCTTGCGGGCAAAGCGTGCAGTCATCTGGCCAACCACGTCGGTCGCCGCGCGACGGTCGATGGCAATACAGCCGATCGGGCGAAGAATCAGGCCAAGCGGGCTTCGCAGCACCTCTCGCTTGATCATGATGTTGACGTCCACGCCGAGCGCCACCTTCATCAGCAGCCCCCACACGCCATCCCAATAGCTGGAGTGGGGTGCGCCGATGACGATCAGCTTGGGCAGATCCGGAAACTCGCCGAGCAAACGCCAGCCGCCGAGGCGAAGCAGCCCTCGGCACAGCCACGGCCAGAAGCGGCTGTTGATACGCGGTGCCTGCGGCGGTAGCGGCGGTACCGCGCTCACTCGGGCGACCACTGGCGCGAGCGGTTCTGCTTGGTCTTGCCGCGCTGCTGCTTGCCGACCAGGCGGCGTTCCTTCGAGGCACGGGTGGGTTTGGTCGCCAGACGCTTTTTCGGCGGTACCAGCACGTCGCGGATGATCTCGACCAGCCGCTCGCGCACGTCGTCGCGGTTGCGGCCCTGATCGCGAAAGCGACGGCCCTGGATCACCAGCACACCTTCGCTGGTCAGGCGCCGATCGCGACGCGCCAGCAGGCGCTCCCGTATCGCCTCCGGGAGGGACGGCGAGTGGACCACGTCGAAGCGCAGTTCGACGGCGCTCTCGGTGCGGTTCACATGCTGGCCGCCCGGGCCGTCGGCGCGCAGAAAGCGCTCGACCAGCTCGGACTCCGGCACGCTGATGCTGTGGCTGACGATCAACATGCGCCGAGTTTAGCTGGCGGGCGCGGCTGCTGCTGTCGGCGACTCAGGCAGCGAGGTCACCGCCTCCGCCAGTTCATCATCGATCGGCGGCAGCGACCAGCCGAACCGCGCCAGCAGATCGCTGTACTCGCGATCCAGCGCCGCATCGATGATCATCGGCCGCCCATCCCGCGGATGCGCAAACTGCAGCCGTCGCGCATGCAGCAGCATGCGGTGGCAGCCGAAATACTGCTTGTACAAACGGTTGTGATCGCCGCGGCCGTGCTGACAGTCGCCGATGACCGGGTGGTGAATATGCGCCAGATGCTTGCGGATCTGGCGAAAGCGCCCCGTCAGCGGCTCGGCCTGCACCAGCGCGTAGCGCTGGTGCGGATAGCGGCCCAGCGCGATCGGCACCTCGATCGTTGCCAACCGCTGATAACAGGTGCTGGCCTCGCGTCGCGGCCCGGTCTCGCGCGAACCCGGCAGCGCATAGTCGATCAGGCCTTCCTCCGGTTCCGGCCAGCCGCGCACGACGGCCAGATACTGCTTGCGCACCGAGCGACCCATGAACTGCTCGCCGAGCGCGGCAGCCATCTCGCTGGAGCGGGCGATCAACAGCACGCCGCTGGTGGCTCGGTCCAGCCGGTGCGCGAGATAGACGTTGCCACCGAGCTGCTCGCGCAGCAGGTCGATCAGAAACTCCTCGGCGTTTCCGACCATCTTCGACCGATGTACCGCCAGACCGGCCGGCTTGTTGACGGCGATCAGCTCATCGTCCTGATACAGAATCTCGATCATCGGCAGCGCTCAGCGCGAGCGTGGCCAGCCGACGGCAAACGCCAGCAGGCCGGCGATGCTTTCGAGAATCGGCGGCAGCGCGCCATGCTGCGGCGCCAGCGTCCACAGCAGCGCTGCGCTGATCATCAGCGAGCTGCCGAGCAGACTGCAGACGATGAGCCGCTGCTGCTGGCGGGCGCTGTCCTGCTGCAGCTTCAGCCACAGTGGATCGGGCACGCTGCGCTGTTCGCCGCGACCGAGCTGGCGCAGCGCGTCGCGCACCAGCTCGGGAAACTGCGGGGCGTCGTGCAGCCACACCGGCAGGCGCTTGCGCACCTCGCGCAGCGTGCGCAGCGGACTGTAGCGTTCGCGCAGGATGCGCTTGAGCACCGGATGCGCCACCGCCCAGATGTCGATGTCCGGATCGAGCATGCGGCCGACGCCTTCGATATTCAGCAGGGTCTTCTGCAGCAGGATCAGCTGCGGCTGCAGCGTCAGCTCGAAGCGCTGGGCGGTGCGGAAAAGCTTGATCACCAGATCGGCGAGCGAGATCTGCGACAGCGGTCGGGTGAAGTACGGCTCGCACACCGTGCGAATCGCGGCCTCCAGTTCATCGATGCGCAGATGTGCCGGCATCCAGCCCGCTTCCACGTGCAGCTGCGCGATGCGCGCGTAGTCGCGCTCGAACAATGCGATGAAATTCTGCGCCAGAAAATACTGGTCGGTTTCCGGCAGCGATCCCATGATGCCGAAGTCGAGCGCGATGAAGCGCGGCTCCTCCAGTCGCGACGGGTCGACCCAGATATTGCCTGGGTGTGCGTCGGCGTGAAAAAAATTGTCGCGGAACACCTGCTCGTAAAACACGCGCACGCCCTTGACCGCCAGCTTCTTGCGATCCAGCCCGGCGGTATCGATGGCTGCGACATCGTCGGTGCTGATGCCGTAGACGCGCTCCAGCGTCAGCACGCGCTCGGCGGTGAGGTCCCAGTGCACGGCAGGAACGTAGAGATCGAACCCGCTGGAGAAGTTGCGTTTGAGCAGGCTGGCGCTGGCGCCTTCGCGCTGCAGATCGAGCTCGTTTTCGAGCATCTTTTCCACTTCGGCCACGACTTCCAGCGGACGTATCTTGTCGGCCTTCGGATGCCAGCGCTGTGCCAATTCGGCCAGCGAATGCAGCAGGCGCACGTCGCGTGCGATTCGCTCATCGATGCCCGGCCGCAGCACCTTGACCACCACCTGGCTGCCATCGTGCAGCGCAGCGGCATGCACCTGGGCGATGGACGCCGAGGCAAGCGGCGTTTCATCGAAATGGCCGTATAGAAGGTCAATCGGCGACTTGAGTTCACGCTCGACGATGGCGCGCGCCTCGCTGCCCGGAAACGGCTCGACCTGATCTTGCAGCAGCGACAGCTCGTCGGCGATGTCCGCTGGAATCAGGTCACGTCGCGTCGACAGCACCTGGCCGGCCTTGACGAAAATCGGCCCCAGCTCGGTCATCGCCAGCCGCAGGCGTTCGCCGCGCGAAAGCGGCCCGACGTCCACGCGCGGTTTGGCCGCCAGCGGGCGGAAGAATTTCAGCGGATTGACGCCCTTTTCCTCGCCGACCATTTCATCGACGCGATAGGCCAGCAAGATCGAGATGACCCGCAGCAGTCCCGGCACCACGCGCAGCGGCATCATGCGACGTGGTCCTGCAGGCGGCGAACCAGCCGCTGCACGCGCGATTCCAGTCGGTCGCTGCGCTCGCGCAGCGTATCCACGCCGTCGAGAAAGCCCTCGACTTCGCCCGGCGCTAGCGCGAGACGCGACTCTTCGCGCAGCCAGTCGGCGCTGTCTTCGGTCAAATGGGTGGCCGTCTCCTTGGCGTGGCTGAGCGCCTTGCGCACGGCCCTGGCAATGGGTACGCCGAGCACGTCGCCAAAGGTGCGTGCGAAGGCCTCTTCAAAATCGGGCGCAAAGGTCGTGGCCAGCTTTTCCAGCCGCCGCGCCAGTTCGGCGTCACCGGCAATGTCGACCTTGCCCGGCGAGATGCCGTCGCCGTCGCGTTTGAACAGCATCGCCAGCAGGCTGCCCGGCGTGGCGGCCACGCGCAGCTGGCTGCCGGACGCATTTTCTTCGGGCGGTCCGACCACGAGACGCGCGTTTTCCACGGTGATGGCCAGCGCGATTTCCGGCCCGCGCAGATGCAGCAGCACGCGGCGTCCGTTCAGCGCGATCAGCCGCTGCTGGGTATCCGGATCCAGCGACAGCGTGTGGTTCAGCGCGGTTTCCAGCGCGCGACCGGCGAGTCGGCGCAGCGACGGCGGCAGCCAGGAGTTGGGAGTGGCGTCAGTCATCCGGCGATTGTAGCCGGCAAGCCGGCTTCAGACCTGCATCGCGCCATCGAAGCCAAGCTGCCGCCAGGCCTCGTATACGGCGACGGCGACGGTGTTGGAAAGATTGAGGCTGCGGCTGTCCGGTCGCATGGGCAGGCGCAGGCGCCGTTCGGCGGGAATCGCTTCGAGCACGTCGCCCGGCAGGCCGGCGGTTTCGCAGCCGAACAGCAGCGCATCGCCTGCGGCAAAGTGCGCGTCCACGTGGGCAACCCTGCCCTTGGTGGTGAAGGCGAACACGCGCGGCTGGCCGATGGACTCAAGGCAAGTAGCGAGGTCGTCATGCACCATGAGGCTGGCGTACTCGTGGTAGTCCAGCCCGGCGCGGCGCAGGCGCGCATCGTCCAGTTCGAAGCCCAGCGGGCGGATCAGATGCAGCGCGGCGCCGGTATTCGCACACAGGCGAATCACGTTGCCGGTGTTCGGCGGAATCTCGGGACGGAAGAGGATGACGCGCAGCATCCGGCCATTATCGCTCAGCCCGGCGCGTATCGCGGCTGGGCAGCATCGGAAAGACTCAACCGTGCACTGCGGGGCAAACAACACCGTCGGGCTTCATCGCGCACGCGGTCGGCGCCGTCAGCAGGGCGCTGGCCACTCGATTGCCGTTGGCATGCTGCAAACCCTGCGGTCGGGCATTCAACATGGCACCCATGATCAGCGCGCACACGGCGAAGCAGGCAACGAACAGGCCGCGAAGCATAAAGGTTTCGAATTTCATGGCGTTTCTCCAGTGAGGCGGGATTACCTCTAGTGACTGGGTATTTGCAATCGCTATGCCAAGCGCCTTTTCTCATGTAAATGAATGAAATTCATAGATTTATTCGGCAGCCCAGATGATCTATGGATTGTCCGCGGACGGTTGGCCGCGGCCAGCGGACAGCCGGACAGTGCGCGTAGCGCCGAATTCGCAGTCCACTCCGCGGAGCGCGCCCTTGGAGATGATCAGCGGATGCCACCGGTCACCGGTGGTTTCGCAGCGTCATTGACGGCGGCGGGCAATTGCGGACGCCACCGCCTCCTCGCGTTACGATGTGGGGATGCCGGGTTGGCGTCGGCACTTTCTTTCAAGTCACCGCTGCGGAGTCGTCCATGCGCAAGACCCTGTTGTTGCTCGTTCCTGTACTGCTGAGCGCCTGCACCTACGGCATCACGCTGGATGATGCGGCCAAGAATGTGCGTACGGCGTGGGGTGGCGATGTGTCGGGTTGCCGCGACATGGGCAAGGTCACCGTGTCCGTGCAGGATCACATCGGCCCCGTAGATCGCAACAACATCACCGTACGCGACGAGCTGGAAGTGCTGGCGCGCAATCAGGCGGCCGAGCTGCACGCCGACACCATCAAACCGCTGGCCGACCCGACCGATGGATCGCAGCCGTGGGGCGCCTACCAGTGCGGTTCACGACCGATCAATCCGCAAGCGCGTCCGCCGGCCGCGCCGAGCAACGCCACGTCGCCGCCTGGCAACGCGCAGACCTTTCCGGTCCACGGCGGCTGAAGCGCTTTGGCCGCATCGCGATGTCCGGGCGCCGTGTGGCGTGGCGGGCATGCTGTTGACCACAGATATCCATGAATAAGCTGATCAAGGCGCCGCGCCGACTGGCCAAGCGCATCTTGCCGTTTCGGCAGAAGGCGGCGTCGAAGGCGCTACTCAACACGCTGCCGGCGTTTGCGGTACCGGCCGAGGCGATCGAGGTGCTGCCCGATCCCGCCGCGTTCCGGCAGACCCTGCTGCGGCAGATCGCGCAGGCCACGCGCCGCATCCTGATCGTGGCGCTGTATCTGCAGGACGACGACGGCGGCCGCGAAGTGCTCGACGCGCTTTACGCGGCGCACGCGAGAAATCCATCATTGGAGATCGGCGTCTTCGTCGACTGGCATCGCGCGCAGCGCGGTCTGATCGGCAAAGCCAAGAGTGAGGGCAACGCCGGTATGTACCGCGAGTACGCCGAGCGCTTCGGCCCGGGTGTGGTGATCTATGGGGTGCCGGTACAGAACCGCGAGCTGTTCGGCGTGCTGCACCTGAAAGGCGTGATCATCGACGACACCGTGCTCTACAGCGGCGCCAGCTTCAACGACGTCTACCTGGCCAAGCAGGACCGCTATCGGCTCGATCGGTATCATCGGCTGCTGCACCGTGAGCTGGCCGATGCGATGGCCGACTTCCTGCGCCGGCACTTCGTCGAAAGCGAGGCCGTGCGCCGGTTGAATGTGCCCGACGTGCCGAACACGCGCAGCCTGTATCCGGCCATCCGCACGTTTCGCGACGATTTGCAGGGTGCCCGCTACGACGTGCCGCACGATGTGCTGGGCGCCGCGGATGTGGCGGTGACGCCGCTGCTGGGATTCGGTCGCGCGGACAACCTGCTCAACGACGTGCTGCTGGCGCTGCTGCGCGGTGCGCGCCGGCGGGTAATCCTGCTGACGCCGTATTTCAACCTGCCGCGACCGGTGCGGCTGGTGATCGGTCAGCTGCTGCGCCGCGGCTGCGAGATCCACATCATGGTCGGCGACAAAACCGCCAACGATTTCTATATTCCGCCGCCGCAGCCGTTTCGCACCATCGGCCTGCTGCCGTATCTGTACGAAAACAACCTTCGCCGTTTTGCGCGTGCTCACCGCCAGCAGATGGCCAGCGGTCAGCTGAATATTTATCTGTGGCGGGACGGCGACAACAGCTACCACCTCAAGGGCGTGTTGATCGACGACGACGTGGCTGTCATCACAGGCAACAATTTCAATCCGCGCGCGTGGGCGCTGGATCTCGAAAACGGCCTGCTGTTGCGCGACCCGGGCCACCTGCTCACGGCCAAACACGAAGCGGAATGGGCGGCATTGCGGCAGCACGCCGTGCGGCTCACGGACGATCTCGCGCTGGAAAGCACGCGCAGTTACCCGGCCGAGGTGCGCAAGAATCTGAAGCGGCTCAACCGCGTGCGTCTCGATCGGCTGGTCAACCGCATCATGTAAGGCGCGTGGCGCTCAGCGCGTTCGCGCAGCGACCAGGCGATCCAGCCGCATGCACAGCCAGCGATCCACGTCCGGCCATTCATCGGCGAGGATGCTGTAGCAGACGGTGTTGCGCAGGGTCCCGTCGGGGCGGCGCTTGTGCGCGCGAAGCACGCCGTCGCGCTGCGCGCCCAGGCGTTCGATGGCGCGCTGCGAGTCGAGGTTGCGATGGTCGGTGTGAAACTCCACCGCCACGCAGTGGATCGTCTCGAACGCATGCCGCAGCAGCAGGCGTTTGCAGGCGGTGTTGAGATGGCTTTTCTGCCAGCTTTTGGCATACCAGGTGTAGCCGATGGCCAGCCGCGGCAGCTCGGGCGCGATGTCGTAATAGCGGCTGGTGCCGACGATGGCGCCACTGGTTTTTTCGCGGATGGCGAACGGCAGCATGAGGCCTTCGGCTTGCCCCTTGAGTGCGGCTTTCACGTAGGTCTGGGCCTTTCCCGGTGCCGGTGCGCTTGTGAACCACAGATTCCACAGCTCGCCATCGGCGGCGGCCGCTTCGAGTGCGTCGACGTGATCGAGGCTGAGCGGTTCCAGCGCGACGTGGTCGTCCTGCAGCGTGGTCGGTACGAGTGGTGGCATCGGTAGTCCGGTGAGATGAGCCGCGCGTGGGACGGAAACGTTGCCGGTCAGGCATCCAGGTCGGGAATCAGCTTGCTTTCCAGGCGGGCAATGCTGTCTTTCAGCAGCAGCTTGCGCTTTTTCATGCGGGTAAGCTGCAGCTCGTCGCGGCTGAGGCCTGCCGCCAGCTGGTGAATGGCCGTATCGAGGTCGCGATGTTCCACCCGCAGTTCGGCCAATAGGTGAACGATGGCGGCGTGATCCTTGACCTGCATGGCAACTGGCAACGGCTGGGGAGTAAGCCTCCTAGTCTAGCGCCGATCCCTGACGCCGTTTGTCGCCGCGAGGGTGCAAACGGCGGGCGGCTAGAATGAGGTTAATCTTTACGTTCAACCTGCCGCGCCACGAGTCGCCATGTCTGCTCAACCCGATATCCGCCGTTCGCCCGTCGCCGAGGCCGACAAGCTGGCCCGCCGCCTGCGCCACCGGGTGGGGCAGGCGATTGGCGATTTCGGCATGATCGACGAGGGCGACAAGGTGATGGTGTGCCTGTCCGGCGGCAAGGACTCCTACACCCTGCTGGAGCTGCTGCTGCAGCTGCAGGTCAAGGCGCCGGTGCGCTTCGAGCTGATCGCGGTGAACATGAACCAGAAGCAGCCTGATTTCCCCGCGCACGTATTGCCTGATTACCTGCGTGCCCGCGGCGTGCCGTTTCACATCATCGAACAGGACACCTACAGCACGGTGACGCGCGTGATTCCGGCCGGCAAGACCATGTGCAGCCTGTGCTCGCGCCTGCGGCGCGGCGCGCTTTATACGTGGGCAGCGGCCAACGGTATCAGCAAGATCGCGCTGGGCCATCATCGCGACGACATCCTCGCCACATTCTTTCTCAACATGTTCTATCAGGCGCAGCTGAAGGCGATGCCGCCCAAGCTGCGTTCGGACGATGGCCGGCACGTGGTGATCCGCCCCCTGGCGTACTGCCGCGAGAGCGACATCGCCGACTTTGCTTTGCATAGACAATTCCCGATCATTCCGTGCAACCTCTGCGGCTCGCAGGAAAACCTGCAGCGCAAGGCCGTGCAGCGAATGCTGGACGAATGGGAAACGCTGCAGCCCGGCCGCAGCGAGAACGTTTTTCGCGCCTTGGGCCGCGTATCGCCCTCGCATCTGGCCGATCGCGAACTGTTCGATTTTTCCGGCCCGGACATGCATGCTGTGGATTCGTCCGCGTGGACCGTCGACGCGACGGATGAGACGGCATTCTCGTAAGCTTGGGCGCTGCCGCATCCCCGACCGACCCCCATTTCCTGAGTAGAGTACGCACCGTGTCTTTTTTTGCATCCGTTGAAATGGCCCCCGGCGATCCGATTCTGGGCCTGACCGAAACCTTTGTGGCCGACGCGCGCCCGGGCAAGATCAATCTCGGCGTGGGCATTTACGTCGACGAACAGGGCCGTGTGCCGTTGCTGCGCTCGGTTTACGAGGTGGAAAAGGCGCTGGCCTCGGCGGCCAAGCCGCGCGGCTATCTGCCGATCGACGGGATGGCCGCGTACGACAAACTGACCCAGCGGCAGCTGTTCGGCCCGGGATCGCCCGTGCTGGAAGCCGGGCGCGTGGTCACCGCGCAGACCGTGGGCGGCAGCGGCGCACTTCGCGTGGCGGCCGACCTGCTCATGCAGGTGAGCGGCGCCAGCGGCAAAGTCGCCATCAGCAACCCGAGCTGGGGCAATCACCATGTGATTTTCCGCACCGCCGGTTTTCAGCTGCTCGACTACCGCTATTACGACGATGCCAGCCACGGCCTGGATTTCGCCGGCATGCTGGCCGATCTGGGCAAGCTGGAGCCTGGCACGGTCGTGCTGCTGCACGCCTGCTGCCACAACCCGACCGGCGTCGACCTCGACGCGGCGCAGTGGGCGCAAACGATCGACTTGCTGAAGGAGCGCCAGCTGCTGCCGTTCGTCGACCTGGCCTATCAGGGCTTCGATCAGGGGCTTGATGCGGATGCGACGGCGGTGCGCCTGCTGGCCGCCTCCGGCATCGAGGCGTTCGTGGTGGCCAACTCGTATTCCAAATCGTTCTCGCTCTACGGCGAGCGCGTGGGCGCGCTGTCGATGGTCGCGGCCAACCGCGACGAGGCGGCGCGCGTACTGTCCAAGATCAAGCAGACCATTCGCGCCAACTACTCCAGCCCGTCGACCCACGGCGCAGCGCTGGTGGCCGGCGTGCTCGGCAGCACCGAGCTGCGCGCGCAGTGGGAGCAGGAGCTGGGCGAGATGCGCGAGCGCATCCACGCGATGCGTGCCGGCATGGTCGAGCGGCTGGCGGCGCACGGCGCCACGCAGTTCGCCTTTATCCAGAGCCAGGCCGGCATGTTTTCGTATTCCGGTCTGAGCAAGGCCCAGGTCCATCGCCTGCGCGACGAGTTTGCCATCTACGCATTGGACAGCGGCCGCATCTGCGTGGCCGCGCTCAATCGCGACAACCTGGAAACCGTGGCCGCAGCGGTCGCTACCGTCAGCCGCTGAAGTCTTCCGTTCGCCATACGTCGGTGATCTTCGAGATCGCCCGGGTGGCGGCGCAGTCATTCCTGCCCTCGGGCGACCATCATTCGGATATCCATGTTTTTTCGCAATCTCACGCTGTTCCGTTTTTCCCCCGCCGTTGCCACCGATCTGAAGCGCCTTGACGAGGTGCTGGCCGAACACCGCCTGCGTCCGTGCGGGCCGATGGAAATGTTCACCAAGGGCTTCGTGCCGCCGGTCGGGCGTGGCGAGGAAGCGCCGCTGACCCACGCGGTGAAGCAGTGCACGCTGATGACCGTCGGCGGCGAGGACAAGCTGCTGCCGGCGCAGGTCATCAACGAAGAGCTCTCGCGCAAGGTGCAGAAAATCGCCGAAGAAGAAGGCCGCAAGGTCGGCGGCCGCGAGCGCAAGCGGATCAAGGAAGATCTGCTGAACGAGCTGCTGCCGCGCGCTTTCGTGCGCACCTCGCGCATGTCCAGCTACGTCGACATGAAAAACGGCTGGCTGGTGCTGGATACGTCCAGCCGCAAGTCCGCGGAAAACGCGCTGACTCAGATCCGCGAGGCGCTGGGCAGCTTTCCCGCCGTGCCGCTGGCGCCGGAAGAGGGTCCACGCGTGCTGATGACCGACTGGCTGGCCAACGGCAATCTGCCGGCGGGCCTCACCCTTGGCGACGAGTGTGAGCTGCGCGATCCGGCCACCGCCACCGGCGCCATCGCCAAGTGTCGCCGGCAGGATCTGGATGCCGAGGAAGTGAAGGAGCACCTGCGTAACGGCAAGCAGGTGTTTCTGCTCGGCCTGACCTTCGACGATCGCATCAGCTTCGTGCTGGGCGAAGACCTGATCATCCGCAAGCTGAAATTTCTCGACGTGGTGATGGACGAGCTGGGCGACAGCCAGCAGGACGCGCAGGCCGAAATGGACGCCAGCTTCGCCCTTTTGACGCTGGAACTCGAGCGTTTGCTAGGCAAATTCGAGGAGTGGTTTGGGCTGCCGCGCCCCGCTGATGGCTAAGAGCCTGTCCAGCATCTCCCCATGACCCGCGTTGAGCCGTCGCGATTGCCACGACTCAACCCTTCGGGCCGGGCCGGTTTGCGCCCAGGCCGGCGTCATCACTCGGTCGTGTACCGACGTACACTTCCTCCTTCTTCCTTGTCCTGAACGCAAACCGCCACCGGCGCGGGCCACGAGGAAACGATGGACAGGCTCCAACGAAATATCCGCCCCATTTGGACGGCTAAAGCGGCATACTGGCTGTCCGGTGTGCTCGCGCGATTGGCGAAAACATCTCCGCGACAACAGCACGACGAGGCTCAAACGGGCAGCCGTATGGCGCAACATCTCGAAGGCGATTGGCTGGAACTGGCGACGGTCAGCGGCAACAGCATCATGGTGCTGAAGGCCGCCCACCCGCGCGCGCGGCGGCTGCGCCTCACCGTCACGCCCAAGGGCGCGCGCGTGTCGTACCCGCACGGCACACATCCGGCCCAGGTCAACGCCTTCCTGCGCAGCCACGCGGAATGGCTGGAGAAAAAGCTCGCCGAGCTCAACCTGATCGTCGACCCGATTCCGCCGCTGCGGCTCGGCTACGCCACCGAGTTCCCCCTGCGCGGCGAAACGATGACGCTGGACTGGGCCGAGGGCCCGTATCCGCGCATCGAGCCCAGCGTGACCGGCCTGACCCTGGTGATTCCGCGTCCGCATACGCGCGCGCTGCCGATTGCCCGTGGCCTGCTGGCGTCCTTTCTTGAAGGGCAGATGCGCCGCGACGTTTCGCGCTGGCTGGCCACCTATGTGCCCTTGCTCGGCCTGGCACCGACCTCGCTGAAAATCCGTCCCATGAAGAGTCTGTGGGGCAGCCTGGATACGCGCGACCGCATCAATCTCGATCTGGCGCTGGCCCTGGCGCCCTCGGCAGCCCTGCGCTACGTGCTGGTCCACGAGCTGTGCCATCTCAAAGTGCGCAACCACTCCGCGCGCTTCTGGGCGCAGGTGGCCAGCCTCTACCCCGACTGGCAGGAGCAGCGCGACTGGCTGCGCGTCAACGGCGGCATGCTGAAGGCCGAGCTCGACCGCCTGGTGGCCGACGTCGCCGACTGAGCGCACTGTCCTCCCGCTTCCGCGGCACCGTTGCCATCGACACCCGTTCCGCGCACCATCCGCAGCGAACGCCGCCATGTCGGCCATGCCAGCAGGGACTGACCATGCAACCACCGATTACGACATTGGCAGCCGCGGCGTGGCTACTGTTTTTGTTTTACTGGCTGTGGAGCGCGCGGCGGGTCAAGAGTTCGGCCCGCGGCGAGCCGGTCTGGTCGCGTTTTTTCAAGTACTGGCTGCCGATCATCGTGAACCTGGCGCTGATGTTTCCGACCTCGCTGTACGAAGGCACCCTGCTGGGCACACGCTTTATTCCCGACGTTTTGTGGCTGGCCGCGCTGGGTCTGCTGCTGGCCGTGGCCGGCCTGCTGTTCGCCTGCTGGGCGCGCGCCATTCTGGGCAGCAACTGGAGCGCGGTGGTGCAGGTAAAGCAGGACCACGAGCTGATCGAGCGCGGCCCCTACCGCTACGTGCGCCATCCGATCTATACCGGCCTGCTGCTGGCGCTGGTCGGCACGGCCTTGTTACTCGGCGAATGGCGCGCCGTGCTGGGCTTCGTGCTCATGTTCGTGTCGTTCTGGCGCAAGCTGCGGCTGGAGGAAACCTGGCTCAGCGAACACTTCGGGCCGGCTTACGGCGAGTACATGCAGCGGGTCAAGGCGCTTATTCCGGGCGTGCTCTGAAATCGCCCGATAGAAACGGGCGTCTCGCCGCCGTAAATCTAATTAGAGCTTGCGCGCCTGCCGCACGTAGCGTGTGCCAAGCAATACATCCCACAGCGGCGTGGTGACGCCGAAATTGCTGTCCGGATGGTAGTGGTGCACGTGGTGCGAACCGGCCCAGCGCCGCATCAGCGGGTGCTTGAAGCGCACATGGTGAATGGTGAAGTGGCTCAGACCGTAGGCGATATAGCCCAGCGTGACCGCGCCCATCATCAAAAAAGCGAATCCGAGCGGCAGGATCAGCATCATCAGACCGGTCAGGATGAAAAGCACCGCGCCGGGAAGAAAAAACGGCAGCGAGTCGTAGCCCAAAGGTTTCTCGTGGTGCAGCTGGTGGCCCTGGGCGAAGAGCGGAATGCGCGTGTGGAACATCCAGCGATGGAAGAAGTACTCCACAAAGCTGAAGGCGAACAGGCCCAGCACGATCGCCGCCACGCCTTCCATCAGGCCACCGGCCAAATGACGCCAGCCTTCGAAGAACAGCAGCAGGGCCAGCGTTCCGTCCACGACGACTTCGGCCCAGTAATTGGCCCGTGTGGAAGACATCCGCATGACGGCGTCCACAAAGGAGCGCCACAGGGTTCGTCTTATCGGTCGTTGCACCATGCCGTCTTCTTGCAAATACACACGCATGTCTCCGGAGCTATAGGGTCATTGTCACATGTTGCTGTGCGCAAATCACAATGATGGGCCATTTGCCGCTGACTCAAAGATAACCAGCCCGACCTGACTGGCAGCGTGAATGCAGCCGCCCTGCGCGGTGGCGCTAGTGCGACAGCGCGAAGCCCGTAAGGATCTGCGCCGTGGCCTCGGGCTTTTCCAGCATCGGAATATGGTTGCAGCCGTTGAGCGTGCTGCTGCTGATGGCGGCCGAATGGGTCAGACCGTCGCGCAGGCTGTCCAGCGCCGAGAGGTCGATGATCTTGTCGTCCCTGCACCATACGCCCAGCACCGGCATCGTCAGGTCGCCGAGCCGGTTCTGTACAGCGAGATATTGCGACGGCTGGCTCAGCTCCTTGAAGTTCTGCTCGATAAAAGCTCGATCGTCCTGATTGCGCTTGATCAGCACATCGACAAAGCGTCCCGGCAGGTCCAGCGGTTTATCCAGCGCCAAGGTGGTCATACGCTCGAAGCCGGCGCGATCGTCGAAAATGAACGGGTCTTTGCCGGCCATGGCGTCGCGTGCAAACGCATTCTCCTTGTACTTCAGGCCGAACGAATCGATCAGCGCGAGCTCGCTGACGTGGTCCGGGTGCTCCGCGGCGTACACCCCCGCAATCGCGCCGCCCAGCGAATGGCCCACCAGAATAAAGCGCTGCAGCCGCAAGGCCTGTGCAAAGGCATCCAGCCGCGCCGCCTGGGCGTCGACGTTGTAGCTGGCGCCGGCGACCCGCGTCGATTCGCCCCACCCGGGCAGATCGGGGATGATCAGGTGGAAGTGCGGCGTCAGCAGCTTGGCCACGTCCAGCCACACCTCCTTGCTGTCGCCCAGGCCATGCAGCAGCACGATGGTCTGGCCCTGGCCGCCTTCGTAATAGACCCACTTCGTGTCACCGACCTGCACCGAATGCTTGTCCAGATTCGCCGCCATCGCCTGGCGCATGAAATTCGCCTTCATCAGCCACTGCGGCGCAAACAGATAGCTGCCGCCCAGCACGATGATCAGAACCCCCCCGATCCACGCGAGAAACTTCAGCCGTCGCAGCAGCAGACGTTTCCAGAGGGGGCGGGTGGCCGGGATTGGCTTGGTCGATGGGGGAAGAGCCATAGCGGAATTCTTTGAAGTGTTTCGGTGAAGACAAGCGAGTCGGTGATATCTCTAGGCCGACGCGAGCATATACGCGCCACCGTTTACTTTTTAGCAGCGCTTGCTTTTGCCAGGATTCCTTCCACCGCCTGCTGGGTCAGCGGGTGATAGCCGGGCTTGGCTTTCGCGTAGACCTGCTTGGCATAAGCGAGGCCCTCAGGCGTTTTCGCGAAGGCCTTGTACAGCGGCAGCGTGAGATAGAGACGTCCGATGCGGGTCATGTGTTCGGCCGCGGCGGGCCAGACGTCCCTATCGCCGGCGGCGATGGCGTGCACATACCAGCGCATGCCGATTTCCGCATTGGGCGTGCCGGTGAGGTGCCAGGCGGCGTCGAGTTCCTTGATCTTCGCCAGCGCGGTGACGTCGGGCAAGCGGTCGAGGAAGTACATCCACTCCTGCGTGTTCCAGCCCTTCGCATCGAGCTTGTCAGCAGTGAGTTTGTCGCCGAGAAACGCCGTGCGCTCTTTGTCGATATCGTCGAAGCGCGGCGAGTCGGGCAGCGGCGCGTCCTTGGGAATGCCCGTGCCGTAGACCCAGTCCTGCACCTCGGCCCAGCGCATCTTGTCCGGGTATTTGTCGATCAGATTGGGCTTCATATAGGCCAACATCTGCTCGGTGGTGATGCTCTGAAACGCGAAGTGGTCGAAATAGCTGCGCAGATAGGCATCGAAATCGGCGCGGCCGAAGCGCTGCTCCAGCATGCGCAGAAACCACGAGCCCTTGTCGTAGGCAACGCTGGACAGCGCGTCGTCCGCGTCGACGCCGCGCAGGTCCGGGGTCAGCTTCTGCGCGTTGGCCGGCATGCTGCCGATGCTTTTTTCCAACGCGCGCGCCGACAGCAGCGCCTCTTCGTCGGCCAGCGACTTGCCGTACACCTCCTCGGTGATGCGCCCCTGCACGTAGGTGGTAAAGCCCTCATTGAGCCAGCCGTCGCGCCATGTGGCGTTGGTCACCAGATTGCCCGACCACGAATGCGCCAGCTCGTGCGAGATCACCGACGCCAGGCTCTTGTCGCCCACCACGATGGTCGGCGTGGCGAAAGTCATGTTGGCGTTTTCCATGCCGCCGAACGGAAACGACGGCGGCAGCACGATCAGGTCGTAGCGGCCCCAGCGATACGGGCCGTAGAGTTGCTCGGCCGTGGCGATCATCTTTTCGGTGTCCTCGAACTCGTGCGCCGCCTTGTGCACCATCGAGGGCTCGGCGTACACGGCGCTGCGCGGGCCGGTCGCTTCGGCGGCGATGTCGCCCGCGGCAATGGCCAGCAGGTAGGACGGAATCGGATGCGGCTGGTCGAAGGTGTAGTCGCCGTCGAGCGGGTGCTTGGCGTCGTTCAGCGCACTCATCACCACGCGCACGTCGCTGGGCGACTTGATATGGGCGTCGTAAGTGATGCGGATCGCTGGCGAATCCTGGATCGGCACCCACGAGCGCGCGTTGATCGACTCGGACTGGGAAAACATGAAGGGCAGCTTTTTGCCCGCGGTCTGCGCCGGCGTTAGCCACTGCAGGCCGGACGCGTCGGGCGACGTAGCGTAGACGATGCGCACCTGCGTCGGGTGCGTCGGCGTGGCGATGGTGAGTTTGCTGCCGAGCGCCTTGTCGCGCGGCGCCAGCGCATAGTTCAGCGGCGCGGTTTTGCCATCGGCTGAGACGGATTCGATCGAGGCGATTTTCAGATCCCGCGTGTCCAGCACCAGGGACGTCGCCCTCGGATTTTTCCAGTCCAGTTTCAACGTCGCCTGGCCGCGCAACTCGCGCTGTGGAAAGTCGATGGTCAGATCGAGATCCAGATGCGTGACGCGGACCTGATCCGGCTGCGCGTACGAGTAGGGTTCGGCCGCCATGACGGTCAGCGGCAACGTCGATGCAGCAGCGGCAAACAGGGAAAGCAGACGCATGCAGACTCCGGAGAAAGCGAAACGCAAACGAGGAGTATGGCACTGAGGCGTTTGAGGCGGACTTGTGTCTACAGATAGCCAAGACTCAGCGCCGGCCAGTGAGAGCGGCAGATGACAGCGTCAAAACCCGCACACTCAGCTACACAAAACGATCTGCCAGCCGATCCGTCGCCCTTACCAGCTGATCAACAATCGCCGGCTCCGACGCCGCATGGCCGGCCAGCACGATGTGCAGCTCCGCTTCCGGCCACGCGGCGGCCAGATCGCAGGCGCTTTTGACGGGGCAGATGATGTCGTAGCGGCCGTGGATGATGGTGGTGGGAATGTGGCGGATGGTGTCGACATGGCGCAGCAGCTGGTCGGACTCGAACCAGCCGTTGTGGCGAAAGTAGTGGGCCTCGATGCGCGCGAGGCTGAGGGCGACTTCGGGTGCGGCGAAGCCGGCTTCGGTCTCGGGGCTTTCGGCCAGGGTGATGCCGCCGCCTTCCCATGCGCCCCACGCCTGAGCGGCGGCGAGCCGAACGGTTTCGTCGTCCGAGGTGAGCCGGCGCCAGTAGGCTTCCATCATGTTGCCGCGCTCATCGGCGGGAATGGCCGCGGCGTAACGCTGCCATTTCTCCGGCAGGATCCACGAGGCGCCGCCCTCTTCGTAGTACCAGCGGATTTCCGCCGGCCGGCACAGAAAGATGCCGCGCAGCACCAGCCCCAGCACGCGCTGCGGATGCGTTTGCGCATAGGCAAGCGCCAGGGTGGAACCCCACGAGCCGCCGAACACCACCCAGCGTTCGATGCCGAGCTTTTCGCGGATGGTTTCGATATCGGCGACGAGATGCCAGGTGGTGTTGTCGGTGAGATCGGCAAACGGCGTCGATTGCCCCGCGCTGCGCTGGTCGAACAGCACGATGCGATAGCGTGCCGGATCGAAGAAGCGCCGGTGATACGTAGCCAGCCCCGCGCCCGGACCGCCGTGCAGAAACACCACGGGTAGTCCGTCGGGGTTGCCGCACTCCTCCACGCGCAAGGTATGCACGGCATCGACGGAAAGATGCTGCGTGCGGTAGGGCTCGATCTCCGGATACATCTCGCGCATGGGCTTGCCTGTTTGTTTGAGCGACTAAGGCCTTGCGGCCTCGTCGTAGAAGCGCGACAGGTCGGCCTTGACCTGCTTCAGCGCATTGACGTCGAAATAAATCATGTGGCCGGACGGGTAGAAGCCGAATTCGATGTTCTTGCTGATCGACGGCTCCAGCCCGAGGTGTCCCAGATCGAACTGCGTGGCATAGAAAGGCGTGGCCAGGTCGTAGTAGCCGTTGGCTGAAAATACCTTCAGATGCGGGTTGCGGCGCATGGCGCCGGCCAGGTCGCCGCCCACGTACGGGGCCTGGGTGAAACCGTGGCCTTCCGTGCGCTTCCAGTCCCAGCCGCGGTTGATCACGCCGTAGTTGTTCGGCAGGTACGGACGCTCTTCGTTGAACTTCAGCTGCTCGCTGGCGTACTGGTTGAAGGCGGCGAGATAGGCGCCGGTGGCGGCATCGCTGGCGGCATCGCCTTCGGGATTCTCGCCGGCAGCGTCGGGATCGATACCGACGAAACGGCCGTCCAGACGGCCAACTGTCCGGCGCTGATCGCGCAGCAGCTCCTTGCGGAAGCGGCTGGGATCGATGCGCAGATTGGCCTCGCGGATGTAACGCGGCGACAGGCCGATGTACTGGCTCAGCTGATTCGCCACGCGGTCGGCCTCGGCTGGCGTGATCGCGTCGCCCTTGGCCAGCGCCAGCGTGTAGTCGGTAGTGGCGAACTGGCGCACGCTCGCCAGAAAGGTGGCGATGTCGGCGGGCTTGTTCGGCCGGCCTTTATCACCGACTTTGTCGTGATACCAGGCAATCGCCGCCTCGGTCGGCAGGTTGACGATGAAGGCGTGGTCGTCGCCGGTGCTGGCCCAGACGTTGAAATCGAGAATCGACGACATCAGCACCACGCCGTTGAACTCCATGCCCTGCTCCTGCAGCACTTTCACCAGCACGGCCGAACGCGTGGTGCCGTAGCTTTCGCCGAACAGGAACTTCGGCGAGTTCCAGCGATGGTTGGTGCTGACGTAGCGCGTGATGAACTTCGCGAACGCATCGGCATCCTGATCGATGCCGTAGAAGTTCTTGCCCTCGGCGCCGCCGACCAGCTGCGAGTAGCCGGTGCCGGGCGCGTCGATGAAGACCAGGTCGGTCTTGTCGAGCAGGCTGTCGTCGTTGGCGACGGTCTGGTACGGCGGCGGCGGAATCGGCTGGTCGCCCTTGTTGGCCACGCGCACCGGGCCGAACGAACCCATATGCAGCCACATGCTCGACGAGCCCGGGCCGCCGTTGTAAATGAAGGTCACCGGGCGCTTGCCGGGCTTTCCGTCGTCCACGGTGTAAGCCACATAGAAAAAGCTGACGGTCGGCTTGTCCTTGTCGTCCTTGATCAGCAGCGTGCCGGCGGTGGCCTTGTAGTTGATCGTGCGGCCGCCGATGCGCACGCTGTGCCTGGTCACCACGCTGCGTTCGGGCGGGATGGGCAGCGCGTCTTTCTTGCTGTCCTTGTCGCTCTGCGCCTTGGCGTCCGCGGGCTTGTCGTCGTCGGCATGCACGGCAGTGCCGAGGGTCAGCAGCAGCGCGAGGGCGAGCGGTGCGAGATATTTTTTACGCATGGCGATCATTCCGTGTCGATAAGGTGCGATCAGCGCGCGGGTGCGGCGCGATCGTAGAAGCCCGTCAGATCGCTCTTCAGCTGCTTCAGGGCCTCGGTGTTGAGATAGATCATGTGACCCGACGGGTAATACAGAAACTGCAGGTTGCCGCGCAGCGTCGGGTCGAGATTCATATGTGCGAGGTCGTATTCGGTGATGAAGAACGGCGTGGCGAAATCGTAGTAGCCGTTGACCGAGAGCACCTTCAGGCCCGGGTTGGTACGCATGGCGTGCGCCAGATCGCCGGCCACGTAGGCCGTGGGCAGGGGCCGGCGCTGGTCGGCCGCCTTGTGCTTCCAGTCCCAGTCCTTGCTGATGTCGCCGAAGGTGGGGCGATAGTCGAGGTCGCTGTGGTATTTCAGCTGGCCGTCCAGATAGTCATGAAATGCGCTGACGAAGGCGCCGCTGATGCCGCTGTCCGAGGCGTCGTAATCGGGGGTTTCGCCGGCCGCATCCGGGTCGACGCCGGTGAAGCGGCTGTCGTAGCGGCCCAGCGTCAGGCGCTGGTTGCGCAGCAGCTCCTTGCGAAAGCGGCCGAGGTCGATGCGCAGGTTGGCCTCTTCGATGAACGGCACCGACAGCCCCGTGTACGCGGCAAGCTGACGCGCCACGGCGTCGCGCTGGTCGTCCGGCAGGTTCTGCCCCTGGGCCAGGGCGGCGGCGTACGGGCCGCGCGCGAAGGTGCGCACCTGCTCGAGAAACGTCTTGAGATCGGCCGGCTTGTTGGCCAGCTTGTTGTGATACCAGGCCGCCGCCGCGTAGCTCGGCAGATAGCCGATATAAATTTCGTCGTAGCCGGGCAGGCGGATGCCGTAGTTGAGGATCGACGACATCAGGACCACGCCGTTGAAGCTCATGCCGTCATTCTGCAGCGCATCCACCAGCGCGGCCGAGCGCGTGGTGCCGTAGCTTTCGCCGTAGAGAAACTTCGGCGAGTTCCAGCGTTTGTTGATGCTCACGTAGCGCTGGATGGCGCGGCTGAACGCGGAGATGTCCTGGTCAACGCCCCAGAAGTCCTTGCCGGTGGCCTTGCCCAGCGGACGCGAATAGCCGGTGCCGACGGCATCGATGAATACCAGGTCGGTCTTGTCGAGCAGGCTGTCGCTGTTGGGCACCAGATGGTACGGCGCCGGCGCGGTGGCCTCGGGGCTGGCGGTTTCGATGCGCACCGGCGCGAACGAGCCCATATGCAGCCAGACGCTCGACGAGCCGGGGCCGCCGTTGTACAGAAACGTCACCGGCCGCTTGTCGGACTTGCTGCCGTCCATGGTGTACGCCACATAAAACACGCTGGCCTGCGGCTGGCCCTTGTCGTCGCGGATGATCAGCGTGCCGGCCGTCGCCGTGTACTTGATCGAATGGCCGCCGATGCTGGCGCTGTGCTGCGTGCGCACGGCGCTTTCGGTACTTGGCACCGCGGCATCGTCGGCCGCCTGCTTTTTGCCGGCGTCGGACTTCACCGGCGCGGGCGCATCGTCGGCATGGCTGGGGATGGTCGGTGCCAGCGTCAGCGCGCCAGCCAGCAGCAATGAAATCAGGTGACGCATGGAGGCCCCGTATCGGTAACGCGTTTTGGAAGTATGCGTGCCTGGTCGCGGCGGCGACCGTGACAAAAGTACTGGTTGCGTCGATCGGGCCGGATAAATGCGTCGCGTGCCGCGGCCTCACGAATTACGATGAGGGCCTGTCCGAGCGTGAGTCCCTCCTGTGAATTTTCTTCGATGACCGGCACCGAACGCCTCGACGGCCGTACGCTTGCCTGTATTGGCACTGCGCTGCTGACGTGGTCGTCGGCGTACGCGTCGATCGCTTATGCGCTGCCGTCGTTCACGCCGGGCGAAGTGGCGCTGGCCCGGCTGGGCATGGCATCGATCTGCTTCGCGCTGCTGCTGCTGATTCGACGCGTGCCCCTGCCGGCGCGCCGCGACTGGCCGCAGCTGGCGCTGCTGGGCGTGATCGGGCTGACGGCGTATCACATCTGCCTCAACTACGCGGAGACGCGCATCGCCAGCGGCACGGCGTCGATCATGTTGTCGCTGATCCCGGCAGCGACGGTTGCCGTATCCGCCGTGTGGCTGCGCGAGCGGCTGCCCGCGCGCACGCTCACCGGCTTGGGCATTGCCCTGCTCGGTGTGGTGCTGGTGGTGCTGGCCAGCGGCAAGCAGGTGAAATTTCAGCCGATGGCCCTGCTGGCGCTGGTCAGCGTGATCGCCTCGGCGATTTATTTTGTCGGGCAGAAGCCGCTGTTCGCGCGCAACAGCATGCTGGGCGTCACCGCGTTCACGTTTTTTGCCGGCACCCTGGGCGCGCTGCCGTTCGGCTGGCAGCTGCCGCAGGCGCTGGCCGTGGCGCCGTGGTCGCGTATCGCGGCGCTTGCATGGCTTGGTGTGGCTCCAACCTTTATCGGCTACCTGGCGTGGAACGCGGCGCTGCGTCGTACGTCGGCGTCGCAGGTCTCCAGCTTCATCTATTTCTCGCCGCCGATCGCCGTGCTGATCGGCATGCTGTGGCTGCACGAGCAGCCCGGTGTGCTGACGCTGGTGGGCGGTGTTATCACGATTCTCGGCGTGGTGCTGGCCAATACGCGGCGACGTGCGGCGGCGGTAGTTTCGGTGGTGGCGAACGAGGCCTCGTAGGCTCAGCTCCTGCGTCGAGTTCGATGGACCTCGCAGCAAATCAGACAAGGATTGGACCCATGCGCAGAACGGATTTATCTAAAAGCTTTCTCCGACTCGGTGTGACTTTCGCCGTGGTGATTTTTGGCCTGGGCCTTGCCTCTTGTTCCGTGGCCGCCGCCGATATCGCTACACCGAGTGCTTCTGCCAGCGTCACCGTGAGCGGTGAGGTCGGCCATCCGCTTACGCTTGACGCGGCGGCGCTGGCCAAGCTGCCGCGCGTTACCGTACAAGGCAGCGATCACGGCGTCAGCGGCAGCTGGTCGGGGGTGCCGCTGAGCGCGATTCTTTCGGCTGCCGGCGTGCCGCTGGGCGAAGCGCTGCGCGGCAAGAACATGGCCCTGTATGTACGCATCAGCGCAGCCGACGGCTATCGCGCGGTGTATGCGCTAGCCGAGCTCGATCCGCAGTTTCGTAACGAGCCGGTGATCCTCGCCGACCAGCGCGACGGCAAAGCGCTCGGTGCGAAGGAAGGACCTTTGCGCGTCATCGCGCCGACCGACCAGCGGCCGGCGCGCTGGATTCGCCAAGTAACGCGCATCGATGTGCTGCGCTCGCCCGATGCGGCCGAGCCATCGCGTTGAGTCCTTGCGAGCGCACCGATCAATAGCTCGCTGATCAGCGCTCGAACGCTTTCGGCCCACGGCGCGTTTGCTGCCGCGCGAGTGCCACCAGCACCAGCCCCACGGCAACGAAGGCCAGCAGTATCACCACCGCGTTGATCAGCACCTGCCCATAGCCCAGCGTGGGCACGTCGAGAAACGGATACGGGTACCAGCCGTTCAGCGCGCCGCGTGCCAGCGCATAGAGGAAATAGGCGGCGGGATAAACCTGCCAGGCGCCGACCTGGCGCCAGCGCAGCGATGCCTTGGGTATCACCAGCCACCAGTGCAGCAAAAACAGCAGCGGCATCACGTCATGCATGAGCACGTCCGCCAGCAGCTGCCATCCCTGCGGATGCCACAGCTGGCGCAGCAGCAGGTTGTAGATCACGCTGACGATGATGATGCTCATCGCGATCATCGAGTGGACGTCTGGACGGCCAAAAAATCGCGTCGTCGCGCCACGCGGCCCGAGCGCTGAAGCGCCAAGCGCCAGGGCAACGAGAACATTGGTGGTGATCGTGAAGTAGCCGATCCATTGCCAAAGCGCGGCCGGCACGCTGCGGCTGTGATCGCTCGCCAGTTGAATCGTGAGCGTCAGCTGCAGGGCTAGCGCGAACCAGCCGAGCAGGGCGGCGGTCGCCGAAAACGCCCTGGTTCGTTTCGCCATCAGCGTCAGCTCAGAGCTTGTAAGCCCGATGGATCGCCACGATGCCGCCGCTGAGGTTGCGCACTTCGACGCGGCCGTAGCCGGCGCGCTCCATCATGCCCTTAAGGGTCTGCTGGTCGGGGTGCTTGCGAATCGACTCCGCCAGATACTGGTAGCTGTTGGCGTCGCCGGCGAACAGCTGGCCGAGCTTGGGCAGCACCTTGAACGAATGGAAATCGTAGAGCTTGCCGAACAGCTCGCTCTGCACCCTGGAGAATTCCAGCACCAGCAGCCGACCGCCGGGCTTGAGCACGCGCAAGATGTCCGCCAGCGCCTTGTCCTTGTCGGTCACGTTGCGCAGGCCGAAGGCCATGGTCACCGCGTCGAACGAATTGTCGGGAAACGGCAGCGCCTCGGCGTTGAGCTGGGCCCAGCGCAGGCCGCTGACCAGGCCGCGATCGGTCAGGCGGTCGCGGCCGACGCCGAGCATGGCGGCGTTGATATCGCCGACCACCACTTCACCGGTCTCGCCGATCACCGGCTTCAGCAGCGCGGCGATATCGCCGGTCCCGCCGGCCAGATCCAGCACGCGGTCGCCGCGGCGCACGCCGCTGATGGCGACGAAGTGGCGCTTCCACAACCGATGGATGCCGAACGACATCAGGTCGTTCATCAGGTCGTAGCTGCGCGCGACCGAGGTAAATACCTCACCGACCAGTTTCTGCTTGTCGCCGACGGGTACGTCGCGGAAACCGAAATGGGTGGTGGAATCGGTGCTGGGCTTGGGCTGCTCGTTCATGCCGGCAATGCTACAGGAATGCGGCGTGACGGGGCCTGTGATGAAGGGTCGCGTCCGGTGGCGGCTGGTGAAAGCCGTGGTGTGGGATGTTGGGTTTCGCCGTTGGCTCAACCCAACCTACGACGTGCTTTGGTCGTGGTGATGGTCGTGCTTGTGATGTTCGGTGGCGACGTGGCGCTCGTGCAGGTCGGCGCTGGAAGCGTCGGTGAGCACGGGCTCGGCGGCCGGCTCCGCTGCGGTATCGACGGGGTCGGCGAGCAGCGCGGGCGAGACTGGCGCGGTGGCTTCTTCCTCGTCATCGAGCTTGCTGCCGCTGGCGGCGTCTTTTTCGTTGCTGCCGGGGGTGATCTTGAGAATCGAGTGGCGCACTTCGCGCGAGAGGATCACCCGGGCATCCCGAACCATGCCCTCGAGCGCGACATCGTAATCGAGCTTGCCGGCGTCGTCGGTCCACACCACGCGCCGCTCGCGCAGCTTCTGTATGAAGCCGCGGAATAGCGACTTGTCGAAGAACTCCGGCGAGGACAGCTCCTGCAGCAGGCTCAGCCGCTGCGCGGTCAGCGTGCAGGCGCTTTCCAGCTCGGCGCTGGTCAGCGTGTGCGGGCCGTTCTTGGTCAGCGCGGCGACGGTGATGTAGTAACGCTCGAAGGCCTGGATCAGGCTGCGCGCGATCACCTTCAGCTGGAACGCGCCGTCGTCCTGACCGGCGCTGCGCTCGAGCACGCGTCCGTCGCCGCTGGATTCCAGCAGGCCACGGCGCACGAAGAAATCGATGGTGTCCTGCAGCTGCGCGCCAAAGCCGTCGTCGTCCCACGGCAGGAACAGCTCGCCCTGGATGAACGGATAAATGATGCGGCCCAGCCGCAGCACCGAGGCGCGCGACATGCGCCGGTTGTTGAGGAAGCAGCAGGCGACCCAGGCAGCGGCGGCGTTGAGGTGCAGCACGTTGTTGCGGAAGTAGCTGAGCATCGGCGCCTGTTCGGCGCTGACCGTCAGCACGTCGCCCAGCGGATGCTGCACGCGGGCGATCCAGCCCATCTGCTCGCCGTAGGCGATCATGCCGGCAGGGTTCATCGGCGTCAGCGTGATGCGGTCGGAATACGGCAGCTCTTCCATCAGCGCCTTGCTCAGCGCCAGCTGCTCCAGCAGGTCGCTTTCGGCCATGGCGTGCTTGGGCGTGGCCAGCAGGGCGAGCGCCAGCAGGTTGATCGGATTGATGTCGGCCGCGCGATTGACGTTGATCTGGATTTTTTCGGCCAGCCCGTCGACCACCTTGCGCAGCCAGTCCGGTTTGGCATCCGGGTCCAGCGTGGTCTCGCGCCAGTCGGGGCTGGCGGCATCGAGCATCGGGTTCAGTTCGATCGGCTCGCCAAAGTTCAGGGTCACGTGGCCGTAGCGCTGGCGCAGTACCTTGAGGCCGCGGATCAGGCCGATCAGCGACTCCTTTTCCTTTTTCTTGCCGCTGAGTTCGCCGGCGTACGACTTGCCCTCCATCAGCTTTTCGTAGCCGATGTAGACCGGCTGAAACAGCACCGGCCGGCGCGGCGCGCGCAGGAACGCGCGCACCGTCATCGAGAGCAGGCCGGCGTGCGGCGTCAGCAGGCGGCCGGTGCGCGAGCGGCCGCCTTCGATGAAGTATTCGATCGGCACGCCGCGGTCGATCAGCTGCGCCATGTATTCCTTGAACACCACCGAGTACAGCGGGTTGCCGGTAAAGCTGCGGCGCATGAAAAACGCGCCGCCGCGGCGCAGGATCAGCCCGACGATCGGCAGGTCCAGGTTCACGCCGGCCGCGATATGCGGCACCACCACGCCCGACACGTGCAGCTGGTAGGACATCAGCAGGTAGTCGGCGTGGCTGCGGTGGCTGGGCACATAGATCACCTCGAAACCGGGCGCGGCCGCGCGCGCCTTGTCGAAGTGATGCATCGAGATGCCGTCGTACAGCTTGTTCCAGAAGTTGGAAAGCAGAAACGACGCCGAGCGCACCACCGGATGCGCGTAGTCGGCGGCGATTTCCATCACCATCTTCTGCGCTTTCTGCCAGGCCTTGGCGTGCGTGATCTTTTCCTTGGCGGCGGTGGCGGCAATTGCCGCGCGCACTGGTTCGGCGTTGAGCACCGAGTCGACCACGGTGCGTCGATGCGACAGATCGGGGCCGATCACCGTGGCGCGGATGCGATGGAAATGCGTGCGCAGCACGCGGGCGATCTTGCGGGTGAGTCGCTCCGGCGCGATCTGGCCGGCTTCGTCCATCACACTGCGCAGGGAGATCGGCGCGGAGAAGGTCACCACCGTGTCGCGGCCGTTGAGCAGTAGCGCCAGCAGCCGGTGAAAGCGCCCGACCATGACCCAGTTTTCCGAGAACAGCACGCGGAACCAGCCGGAGTCGCGGCTAGGCGCGCGGCCGACGTAGATCGATACCGGCACGATCTGGATATCGCGGTCGGGCACGCCTTCTAGCGAACGCACCAGCTGGGCCAGCGGTTCGTTGGGGCTGCCTTTTTGATGGCGCCCGAAGATCCAGCCCTCGCGGCGCGTGAGCGCAAACACCGAGCGCTTGCGACGCGTGCCGGCAAGCGACTGCATCGGATTGGGCAGGCCGGCCTCCAGGCAGGCGCGCTGAAGAATCAGCGCGTCGGACAGGCTGTCGCGTTCGATCACGTAGCACACCGGTGCGCCGGCCTGCAGGAGCGCAGCGGGCTCGGCCGGGTCGCGCCGGATGCGCACCCACGGCTGCAGCAGCTGACCGGCAAGCTGGAACCACCACGGGGCGCGTTGGCGAGCGGGATGATCCGCGCTGGACATAGTTTGCATCCGGCTATTCTAGCGGCTGCGCTGATTAGTCTTTTGTTGGCGTGCTGCTGGCCGCTGCCGGGGCGGGTGCCTGAGCGCTACTGCCGTTGGCCGCCGGTGCGACGCTTGCACTCGTACCTGCCGCGGCGGGGGCCGATGCGGCACTCGCCGGTTGGGTCAAACGCTGGTGAGCCTGGCGCACGTTGTTGACCATGTCCTCGCTGTACCAGCGGTTGTCCACCTGCACCAGCTTGGATTCGCTCGACAGCGGCTTGCCCAGCAGGGTGTAGTCGATCTTGACCAGCGCGTGGCCGTTGCTGTTTTCAAGCTCGGTGACCTTGACCGAATCCAGCGTGTCGTCCACCGATAGTCCGTAATTGGCCAGCAGCTGCTTCAGGCCGGCATAGCCGATCGAATACTTGATCATGGTGGTGTCGAAATCCATCGCGCGCAGCTGATCGGCGCTTTTCAGGTCCAGCTTGCGGGCGGTGTCCACCGCAATGCTCACCGTCTGCTTCGCCTTGGCCGCATCGAACCACGGCGCCTTCTGTGCCCACGGTCCCAGCACGTCGAGGGCGGCGTTGACCTGGGTCTTCTGTTCGGCGCTAACGCTCTTGTTTTGCGCCACGGCGTTTTTCATCATCGCCTCGCCCACGCTGATAAGAACCGGAATCTGATCCTTGTACTTGGATTCCATCATGGCCAGCTTTGGCTGAAGCTCGGCATACAGCTTGTTTTCGGCGTCCGGCCCGGTGAGCTGCTGCATGGTGTCGTTGAAGCGGGCGCGGTCCTGATCGCTGACCGGTGGCTGCATCTTCTGCTGGGAGGCCCAGTCGGCGCGCAAGGTCGCGTAGTCCGCCGGCGGCAGCGTGTGCTTCCACAGACCGTTGAAATCGCCTTTCTTGATCAGCTCGACCGAACTCTGCACGGCAGACGCCGGCGTGCTGCCGCCCGGCTGCGACGGATCGTCCTTGCTGTGGCAGGCGGTTAAAGCCAGTGCCGCCAACAGCGGCAGCAGGGCGTAACGAAGAGTCGGTACTCGCATGGTCACGTTTCTCGCAGGGAGCTGGGCCGAAGGGCGGCGCCGGGCCGGTCAGGGTAGAGGCGCGCATGATGCTGAGCAAGGGCAGAGCGAAGGATTTTGCGGCGTCACAAAAAGAAAACCCCGCGGACCGAAGCCTCGCAGGGAAATCCGGCAGAGCCGGAAGGAAATGGCCTCGCCTGCAAAGCATGTTGGTCAGCAGGTGTCGGCGAAAAGATAGTAGCCGCCGATTTAACTTAAGGCAACGCTTTTCTTTAGTTCTTCAAATCATTGAATCTATTGGCTATTAAATAGAGCCTACTGATAGCGCAGCGCGTCCAGCTTTTGTCGCCGCCTTTCATCGCGCGGGCTGCCGTAGTCGTTGTTGAACAGCGCCGGCTCCCACGAACCGTAAGTGGGATTGGGCAGCACGAACCAGCGCGTGCCGATCCAGCGTAGATAAGGCGCTATCGTCTGGCGCCGCGCGGCAACCGTGTTGGTAGAAACATCCAGAAAATCGCCCAGCTGATCGCCGAACTGCATCAGCACGCGATAGCGGCGGCTGACGAGCTGCCGGCGGCAACCTTTTTCACTGCCGGCCTGCTCGCATCCATCCACGACGGTGCCCAGCCCCAGAAGGGCGTCCGGTCCGCTGACCGGGAAACCCGCCTGGCGCAGATTGCGCAGAGTGACCTCATCCAAATCCCTGGCCCGGTTGGAGATGTAGATCACCGCCACGCCGTGGCTGGCCGCGAACCGGGTGAACTCGAGGGCACCGGGCAGCGCTCTTGCCTTGGCCTCACGACACCATGCCGCCCAATCGGCTTCGTTGAACTCGCCGCCACTCTTGATCACACGCGCCTGGTACGGCGAGTTGTCCAGCACGGTTTCGTCGATGTCCAGGATCACCGCCGGCGGCAGGTGGATGAAAGCGCCAACCCGATCGGTCTTGCTCAGCGCATCCCATCCGGTGTCCTGCATCGCCGGCAGCAGGCGTGCCTCAGCATCACGATAGGTTTGCAGATAGATCAGGTCGTGCTCGACCGCGGTCTGGCTCCACGCGACGGCGTTGAGATTGTCATCCGCGGGCACTGTTGCTGCCGAGACGGCTGGCGCTGTAGTTGCAATTGACGAATGTTGTGCCCGCGTAGGTGCGCCAGCGCAGCCGGTCAGCAGGGCGATCGCCAGTGCGACGGTAGTGAGGCGCAATGCCATGAGGATCCTTGAACGAGCAGCCGGGCAGTACGCAAGTTTACGACAGCAAATGGTCCGGACTGGCAGCGTGGCTCGCGGGCTGACAGACTGCGGGCTCCGCATTATCTTCCGGTACCACGGCATGAACTCACTATCGCCTGACCTGCGCGCGTCGCCCGCCATCGTCTACAGCAGCTACATTCTGGCTGCCGCAGCGCTGGGCGCCACGCTCGGACTGCACATGCTGTCGGCCCTGTTGGCCGGTCTGCTTGTCTACGAGCTGGTCAATGCGATGTCGCCGCTTTTCGGGCGACGGATCTCGGGCGCGCGCGCGCGGGTCATCGTGGTGGCCGCGCTGGGAGCGATCGTGGTCGGGCTGCTGATCCTTTTGATCCTCGGTGCCATCAGCCTTTTCCACAACGAGATCGGCAATCCCGAACTGCTGTGGCAGCAGCAGCTGATGCCGCTGGTGGAAAAGGCGCGCCAGCAGCTGCCCACGTTCATCGTCAATCATCTGCCCGACAGCGTGGACGATCTGCGCGTCGGCGCGGTGGATCTGGCGCGCAGGCACGCGGAGACGCTGCAGATTGCCGGCAAAGGCGCCGCGCGGGCCTTCGCGCATATTCTCATCGGCCTGGTGCTGGGCGCGATCGTGGCGCTTAGCCGGACCCGACCGGCGCATCAGGTCGGACCGCTGGCTGCGGCGCTTGCCTTGCGCTGCCAGCGACTGGCCGAGGCGTTTCACAACATCGTTTTCGCGCAGGTCAAGATCTCGCTGATCAATACGATCTGCACGGCCGTTTTCCTGCTGGGTGCACTGCCGATCCTCGGTATCCACGTGCCGCTGGCCAAGACGCTGGTGTTGCTCACTTTCGTCATCGGCCTGCTGCCGGTCATCGGCAACCTGCTGTCCAACACGGCCGTCACCATCGCCGCGCTGTCGGTATCGCTGGGCGTCGGCATCGCCGCGCTGGTTTTCCTGATCGTCATCCACAAGCTTGAGTACTTCCTCAACGCCCGCATCGTCGGTACGCAGATTCATGCGCGCGCCTGGGAGCTGCTGATTGCCATGCTGGTGATGGAAGCCGCTTTCGGGCTGGCCGGCGTCATCGCTGCGCCGATTTATTACGCGTATCTGAAGTGCGAGCTGGAAGCGGCACGGTTGATTTGACGGTTTTCAGCGGCCTGCTGCGCAATTTGTCGCAGACGTAAATAATTGCTGAGCCGCGTGCTAAAAAGAAACCGGCACGTAGCGACATTGCCCTCCAGGGAGAGGCTGGCCCCGCACCCGGCCGTTGACGACACCAAATAATCCTGCCTGCGTTTTCCGCAGGCTCCATTTTTGTTGCTCGAAACTCTGAGGGGAGTTTGAATATGATGATCAAATCAAGGATGGCCATGGCCATCCTGACGGCTTTAGCGTGGGCAGGTGGGGCTGCACACGCTCAATCTGCCTCGTCTTCGACGGAGACATCGGCGCAAGACGCGGATCAGGCACCGACGACCGCCAAGGCCAAGAAGCTCGACGTGGTGAACGTCACCGGCTCGCTGATACCACAGACCGAGATAGAGACATCCACGCCGGTTATCACGATCACGGCGGCGGACATCAAGGCCAAGGGCTTCAGCAGCGTGGCTGAAGCATTGCAAGCCACATCGTTTGCAACCGGTTCGGTGCAAGGCCAACAGAGCTCGGCATCCTTCACCCAGGGCGCCGAAACGGTGAGCCTGTTCGGTCTCAATCCGGGCTATGTGAAGTACCTGATCAACGGCCGGCCGATGGGCAATTTTCCCGCCCTCTACAACGGCAGCGATGTGTTCAACAACATCGCCGGCATTCCGGCTGATCTGGTGGACCACATCGACATCCTGCCGGGTGGCCAGTCGTCCCTGTACGGTTCCGATGCGATCGCGGGCGTGATCAACATTGTGCTCAAGGATCACGTCGACGCGCCCAGCCTGGACGCGCGTTACGGCGGCTATTCCAGCGGCGGCGGCAAAAACTATCGCCTGTCCGGAGCCGACAGCTTCAACTGGGGCAAGCTCAATGTGCTGGCCGGTTTTCAGTACGACAGCATCGATCCCATCTGGGGCTACGATCGCAGCCTGACCAAGCAAATATTCCAGAACGGACGCACGCCGGCCCAGGCGTCTTATGACGTGGTCGAGTACAGCCTGGTCGGCAACAACAACTACATGCTCGATCCGAAAAATTGCGCCAACGACGCCGCTCTGTTCGGTGGCACCGAGAAGCTGAGCACACCGAACAACAACGCCGGCAACTACTGCGGCTCGCTGTTCGAACCCGGTTACAAGACGATCACCAACTACCAGCGCACCGGTACCGCCTATGCGCACGCCACCTACGACGTCAGCGACAATTTCAAGTTGTACGGGGACCTGCTCTACCGCTATTCGGACACCCGTTATTCGGCAGGCTCCAACTACACGTTCTGGAGCAGCGCGTTCTACACCGGCCCGTTTTACGATCCCAATGCGAACGACATTGTCGCCCTGCAGAAGGTGTTTGCGCCGGAAGAGACCGGCGGCTATGCCAACACCTTTAACAAGCAGTTCGACAACTCCGTGTTTTTTACTCTGGGCGGCAACGGCACCTTCGGCAGCTCGAACTGGGACTACGACGTTAGCGTGACGCACAGCGAAGAGCACCTGACGGTGCGCAACTTTGTGCGTTTCTTCAACCCGATCGAATCCTATTTCAAATCCATCCTCGGGCCATCGCTGGGCCTGGATCCGAACTACAACTACTACCCGGTGTATTCGCCCAACTACACCAAGTTCTACTCGCCCATTTCAGTGAGCGACTTCCGCAGTTTCACCGGCTACGTGCCGACCCGTTCAAAGACTTGGGACAACCAGCTGCGCGCGCAGGTTACCGATGCCTCGCTGTTTCCGCTGCCCGGCGGTGACGCCGGCATTGCGCTGGTGGCCGAAGGCGGCAACTCGGGTTGGGATTACACCCCCGATCCGCGGCTTTTGAACGGCGATGTCTGGGGTCAGACGGACGTGCAGGGCAATGGTCATCGCAGCCGTAACGCGCTCACCGCCGAACTGCGTATGCCGCTGCTGAAGGAGCTGACGCTTGATCTGTCCGGTCGTCGGGACTCCTACAAGGCGGCGGGCACCACGGTGAGTAAATCCACGTTCATGGCGGGTCTCGAATACCGGCCGGTGGAGTCGCTGCTGATCCGCGGTCGTTACGGCAAGGCGTTCAAGGCGCCGACGCTGTCCGACGAGTTTCAGGGCCTGAGCGGTTACTACACGTACGTGCCTGATTACTACAACTGCGCCCAGCTGGGCTTTTCACCTGCGCAGATCGACAACTGCCCCACGCGCTACTCGCAGACCCAGGTGTTTGGTCAGCAGTCCGGCAATACCAAGCTGAAGCCGATCGATGCCAACGTCTGGTCTTACGGTGCGGTGTGGGCGCCGACGAGCGACCTCAATTTCACCATCGATTATTTCCACACCAGCATCAGCAACGAAGTGAACCAGCAGAGCGCCGCCGCGCTGACGCTGACGGAATACCAGTGCCGCGCGGGCATTCTCGACGTCAACTCGCCCACCTGCGTGGCGGCGCTGTCACAGGTCACCCGCGACAGCCTGGGCAATATCGTGCAGATCTACACGCCCAAGGTGAATGTGTCCAAGGAGGTCTCCAACAACCTGATCGCAAGCGCCAGCTGGCGCACCGGTCTGGGTGGTTACGGCGACCTGCTGCTGCAGAGTTCATATTCGGACACGCTGAAGCACACCATGGAGCAGTACCCCGGCGACCCGACCATCAACCTGCTCGATAGCCCCTACTACAGCACCGACTTCAAGACCAAGGCCAATGCCACCGCCACCTGGTCGAAGAATGCCTGGTCGGCCTCGCTGTATGTGGATCGCTACGGCAGCTCGCCGAACTACTACTCCACGCTCACCGCCACGTCCAAAACCTCGCCGCTGGCCGGAACGCTGGCACCGTGGATCCTGTGGAACGCCAGCGTGCGGTTCCAGGCCACGCCCGCCTTGCTGCTGTCGGTTGAGATCAACAACCTGTTCAACAGTGCGCCACCGATGGACCGCAGCTACACCGGCACAGCCGGCACGCCCTACAACACCAGCAACTACAACGTGTATGGCCGCGCGCTTTACGTAGAGGCCAACTACAAGTTCGGCAAGTGATGCCGGTGGATTGACCGGTGATAGCCTTACGGGTCCCGCCACTGGCGGGGCCCGTTTTCATTTTGGCCCATCGCGCCGACACAGCGCTCCGCCGCTCGCACTGTCGGCTGATTGGGCCCTTTGCCAGCAGATAAAAGGGGTAGCGCCATGAGCGAAGCAGCTGCGCTGCAACACCAACTGGTGGAGGCATTCAATTGCTGCGACTGGGCCGGCACCATTGCGCACGGCGAGGCGCTGCTGGCGCGTTTCCCCGATCATCCCGGCGCGCACTATCTTTCGGGTATTGCCCAGCTGGAGTCCGATAACCTGGCAAGGGCGCTGGCGCATCTGCATATCGCCAGCGAGCGCGTGCCGGATCGTGCCGACGTGCTGGCCAGCTATGCCCGCGCGCTCGTCCAGGCGCATCTGCGCGGCGAAGGCTTGCGGGTGATTACCGCGGCCGAACGCCTGCGCCCTACCGACGCGAACACGCTCGTTACGCTGGCGCTGGCGCTGAGTCGGATGCAGTTGCACTCGCGCGCTGCGCCGCTGTACGCCGATGCCGTACGCCAGCGGCCGGACGATCCGTTCCTGCGGCACAACCTGGCGACGGCGTTGCTGTTTGCTGGCGATATGAGTGCGGCCGAAAGGGAAATCGAAAGCTGCCTGCGGCTCGATCCCGAGCACTGGGCCGCCTACGACACGCGTGCCCAGCTGCGGCGGCGGGATGCCGAACGCAACCACGTGGAGGCACTGCGGACGCTGCTCGCAAAACACGAAAACAATCCGGAAGCAGTCGTCCACCTGTGCATGGCGCTGTACCGCGAATGCGATGCCCTGGGTCGCTGGCAGGAGGGCTTTGCTTACCTCGACCGCGCCAAGCACATGGATCGCTCAGGAGCGGGTCACGACCCGGCCAGGGATGCCGACATGTTCCATTCGCTGATGAAAGCTGCGCCCGATATCGCGCCCACGCGATCGGTGGACGGCGTCCCAACGCCGATATTCGTGGTCGGCATGCCGCGCTCGGGAACGACGCTGGTCGAACGCATCCTGGACAGCCACGCGGCGATCCATGGTGCCGGTGAGCTCGACCAGTTTCCGCATCTCCTCAAGCGAATGAGTGGAAGTCATACGCCGGCGCCGCTGGATCGCGATACCGTCCTGGCCGCCCGCGCCATCGACTGGCAGGCGCTGGGCGCCGAGTATCTGCGCAGCACGGCGCACGTGCGCGGCGACGCGACGCATTTCGTCGACAAGCTGCCGCAAAACTTTCTCTACATTGGATACATCGCCAATGCGCTGCCGCAGGCGCCCATCATCTGCCTGCGCCGGCATCCGCTGGATGTATGTCTGGGCAATTTTCGTCAGCGCTTCGGCGGGCAGTCGCCACTGCTCAGCTATACGCATGACTTGATGGATATTGGCCGCCACTACCTTCTGTTCGACCAGCTCATGCGCTTCTGGAAAACACGCTTGCCTGCGCGCATCCTCGAAGTGTCCTACGAGCGTCTGGTCGACCAGCAGGAGACGGTGACGCGCGAGATCCTGGCGTTTTGCCGATTGCCGTGGGATCCGGCCTGCCTGCATTTCGAGCGTAACGAGAGCGCTGTCGGCACGGCCAGCGCGGCGCAGGTGCGTGATCCGATGAACCGCCGCTCCGTCGGGCGCTGGAAGCGTTACGAGGACGAACTGCAGCCGCTGCGCGAGATGCTGCAAGCCGGTGGCATCGTCATCGACGATTGATCCTTGCCGGGCTTGGCTCTGCCGCTGTCATTCGCACGCCATGTTTGCCCCGAGGACGGTGCGCGTCGAACCTCGAGGCTGTGCTGCCGATCCGGGTCAGCGATGTCAGCTGGTCGTATCGGCTGGCGGCGTGACATCCCTTTCAAGCCGAACGCCAAGTCACCCGAAAAGAACTTGCCGAGACCGGCCTTGGATTTGGATGAATTCCGGTAATTGAAGCCAGCTACCTGTCAGCCGAGTGTCGCATTTCATGCATCCACGTTTACCCCGGCTTCTTCCAGCAGTACTTTCAATGCCAAGAGCTGAGGCTCGTATTTCTTCCAGCGCTTCAGCGCGCTTCGATAAATCGGTGAGCGGACTTGCACCCAGCTTGCCGTCGCGACCGGGCTGTTATTTTCCTCAAAGTGCAGACATCGCTCGTCCCAGCTAAGGCCGCAGAACTCAAGTATTTGCCGCGTGTGCTCTGCCTGCCCGTAAACCAGTGCTTCATAACTCACCTGGAGAATTCTGCCTGGCAATACGCGCTGCCAGTGAGCCATCAAGCGGTCGAACAATATGTAATACCTGCCGGTATCCATGAGATCGAACGAGTAGCCGAAGAACGGTGAATTTGCAGAGAAGAGCTGGCGAAAATTGCTCAGGCAGGTATCCATCGGATCGCGCCGGAGACAGATGATTTTTGCATCGGGAAGAGCCCGCGCAATGAAACCTGCGTAGAGAAAATTGTGCGGCAGCTTGTCGATGAAGCGCGGCTTGTGACCGGTGGAAGGGCGAGTGCTTGTGAGGTACAGCTTGCCTAATTCCGCCGGATCGAAATCTTTCAGCAATCGGACCACGTCCTCATCGATCAGGTTTTGCGAGGGGCTTTGCGAAAAGTGCTTCACCGACATCGCGAAGTTGAGCAGTTCGCCGGCCGAATGCACATCCGGATGGCTGGAGATGATTCTCTCCACAAGCGTGGTACCGCTGCGCGGCATGCCGATCACGAAAATCGGTTCCTGCGTTCGGTAGCCTTCTCCCGTCGTGATCGGTCGGGAGAAGGCATCGGTAATGGCCGAAAAAATTGCCTGGTCGCGAGGGCTGGAGTAGTTGCGCTTCGCACCGGCGGCGGACTTGCTGCTGACCAGATTTTCGAACGCCTCGGGATATCTGCCCAGATCTTCGTATTCTTTCGAAAGGGCCGAGTGGAGACAGGTTAGTGCGTGGTGATCCGGTTCGGTTCGGTCCAGGCCAGATAACAGCGAAGTCAATCGCGCCACGTGGTTGGAATCGATGGTCTGGCGACGCAGTTGCGCCAGCGTCAGGTGTGCCTGCCAATGATGTGGATCAAGCCGAAGGCAATGTTCGATCTCGATTTCTGCCCGTTCGATATCCCCATTCGCAACCAGACATGTCGCCAGGTTGTACCGATAGGGCGCGTGATGTCTGGCAAGGGCAACGGCGCGCTCGAAGATCGCTGCAGCGGCGGGATAATCGCCAATCTGCGAGTGGACGATGCCTAGCATGTCCAGTATCTGATGATCGCTGGACGCCAGTGATGAGGCGTAATCGGCAACCACTTTCGCCTCGCGATTCCGATTGGCCGCCGTCAGCGCCCTGGCAAAGTGAACCGCGTAGCCCAGGTTCAGAGGCTCCAGTGCCGAGGCCTTTCGGAAGCATTCGACGGCTTGCGGCAGGTGCTTCAGGTGAAAGTTCGACATGCCTGCCATGTAGTAGACGCGCGGATCACGTGGGTGCAGCGGCAAAAGTCGCGCGGCAATATCGAGCGCGGGGCTCCATGCGCGCTGCTGGAAATAATCCGTCAGTTGCGAATACAGCGTTGTAGCGTCGGTCATAAGGCATCACGATACAGATATCGGAGAGATTCGTCTGATGCGTTGAGTCGTCGGCGCTCATGGTCATTTCGTGGAAAACAAGCCGCGGTATAAGCCGCGCCACGTGGTGGAGTCCGTCAGCCGCCCGCCAACATCGCCTTGATTCGTGCCATGTGCGACTCCGCCGTTTCGCGGGTGACTTCCTTGTCCGCCTCGGGGTCTTTGCCCTGCCAGTGCAGGTCGGCCTGCGGCAGCTCCTGCAGGAAGCGGCTGGGCTGGTTGGTGTGGACGTCGCCGTAGCGCTTGGTCTTCGCCGACCACGATAGCGTTAGCAGCTCCTTGGCGCGGGTGATGCCGACGTACATCAGGCGGCGCTCTTCGTCGATGCGGCCTTCGTCGATGGAGCCTTCGTGCGGCAGGGTGCCGTCTTCGCAGCCGACGATGAAGACGAACCGGAACTCCAGCCCCTTGGCCGAATGCAGGGTCATCATGCGCACGGCGTTGCCCGGCTCGTCGCGATCGGCGTGGCTGAGCAAGGCCAACTGGGCGGCGAGATCGCCGGCGCTGTTGCCTTTCTGCATCGCGCGAAACCAGTCGGCGAGTTCTTTCAAATTGCCGAGTCGGCGTTCGCGCAGGCTGGCATCGGGCGTGCTGGCGATGATCTGCGCGGCATAGCCGGTGCGGGCCAGGATCAGCTCGACCAGGTCGGCGGCGTTCTGATGCAGCGAGGCGCTGCGCAGCTCGTCGAGCAGGTTGGCGAACGAGGCCAGCGCGGCGGCGGGGCGCGGCGTGAGCTGGCGTAGCACGCTGTCGCTGCGGGTGGCGTCGAGCAGCGACGTCTGCCGGCTTTGCGCAAGCTGGCCGAGTTTCTCCAGCGTGGTCGAGCCGATCTCGCGCTTGGGCACGTTGACCACGCGCAGGAACGCCGCGTCGTCGCTGGGGTTGGTCAGCAGGCGCAGGTAGCACATCACGTCCTTCACCTCGGCCCGGTCGAGAAAGCTCAGCGCGCCGGTGAGGTGATAGGGAATTCTCGCCAGGCGAAAAGCTTTTTCCAGCGGACGCGCCTGGAAGTTGCCGCGGTAGAGGATGGCGATGTCGTGCCAGCGCGCCTTGTGCTTTTCCGCCAGCGTGGTGGCGATTGCCGCGACGCGCTCGGCCTCGTGCTCGGCCTCCTTGCATTCCAGTACGCGGATCGGCGGCCCTTCGGGATGCTCGCTCCACAGCTTCTTTTCGTGCAGGTGCGGGTTGTTGGCGATCAGCTGGTTGGCCGCGCGCAGGATGCGCTTGCCGCAGCGGTAGTTCTGCTCCAGCTTGATCACCCGCAGATTTGGCCAGTCGCGGCCGAGCTGGTCGATGTTCTCGGGGTTGGCACCGCGCCAGGCGTAGATGGACTGATCATCGTCGCCGACGCAGGTGATGCCGCCACGTTCGCCGGTAAGCGCCTTCAGCAGGCGGTACTGTGCGTCGTTGGTGTCCTGGTATTCGTCGACCAGCAGGTAGCGCAGGCGTTCCTGCCAGGTTGCGCGGCACTCGGCGTCGCTTTCCAGAATGCGCAGCGGCAGCCGGATCAGGTCGTCGAAATCCACCGCGTTGAAGGCCGCCAGCCGCTGCTGGTACATGTCGTAGATGGTGGCAGCCTCCAGCTCGCGCGGACTGCGCGCGGCGGCCAGCGCCTCTACCGGCGACAGGCCGACGTTCTTGGCGCGGCCGAGCAGGTTGCGGATGCCGAAGAGCACGTCGTTCTTCGCACCCTTGGGCGCCAGCTCCTTGACGATGGCGCCGCTGTCGTCCGAGTCGAGTACCGAAAAGCCGCGGCGCAGGCCCGCCCGCGCGTGCTCGATCTGCAGGAATTTCAAACCCAGCGCATGGAACGTACAGACGGTCAGCGCCTGCGCATCCTCGGCGCTGACCAGCTGGCCGACGCGCTCGCGCATCTCGCGGGCGGCTTTGTTGGTAAAGGTGATGGCGGCGATTTTCGAGGCGCTGAGGTGCCTGCGCGCAATCAGCCACGCAATCTTCTGAGTGATCACCGAGGTCTTGCCCGAGCCCGCGCCGGCCAGCACCAGAAGCGGGCTGTCGCAGTGTTCAACGGCGGCCAGTTGTTGCGGATTGAGCATGATGGGATACGCAGCGTGGGTTGGTGATGGTAGCAAAGGGCGGGGTTGGAGCAGGGGCGAGGGACGAGTAGCGAGTGCGCCCTTTGGCGCTGTTGGTCATTCATCAGCCCCGGTGGATGCAGAACACACCGAGTTGGCCAAAGTCGTCTCTCGCCCCTGCTCCGTCACCCAACCCGCATGTCGTCTCCGCGCTACCATGCGCGTTCGACCGTCCGACGCGTGCCCATGGCCAAGCTCTACTTCTACTATTCGGCGATGAATGCCGGCAAGACCACCTCGCTGCTGCAGAGCGCGTACAACTATCACGAGCGCGGCATGCGCACGTTGATCCTTACGCCCGCGCTGGACAATCGCTACGGCGAGGGCGTAGTGGCGTCGCGCATCGGTCTGAAGGCGCAGGCCCGACGCTTTGCTGGCGAAGAAAATCTGCTTGCCCTGGTCGAAGCCGATGTTGTCGCCAACGGCGCGCTGCACTGCGTCTTCGTTGATGAAGCGCAATTTCTGACGCGCGCGCAGGTCTGGCAGCTCAGCGACGTGGTCGACCGGCTGACGATTCCGGTGCTGGCCTTCGGCCTGCGCACCGATTTCCGCGGCGAGCTGTTCGAAGGCAGCCAGTATCTGCTGGCCTGGGCGGACAACCTCGAGGAGATCAAGACCATCTGCCATACCGGCCGCAAGGCCACCATGGTGGTGCGGGTGGACGAACACGGCCGCGCGGTGAAAGATGGCCCGCAGGTTGAGATTGGCGGCAACGAACGCTATGTCTCGGTCAGCCGCGCCGAATTCAAGAAAATCAGCGAGGGCAGCGCCAGTATCGAGCTGCAGCAGACGGTATTGCCGCTGAACGACTAGCGCGCTGCGCACTCACCCGAACACGAACCACGACCAGGAAACCCGCATGAGCCAACCGATCATCATCCCCGCCTGGCAGCGCCCGCACTGGCAGCCCAGCGACGAGGAGATCCTTCTGCAGTTCTACGTGTTCGGCAAGTTCGAGGCGGTGCGTGTGCCTTCGGCGGATTACGGCAGTCCGGGCCTGCCCGCCGGCATCGAGGCGGTGAACCACAATCACGCCAGCCTGCGCCAGTGGGAGGGCTATCCGCTGAAGGGCGGCATGGGCCGTATGTTCAAGGACGATGCGCCCGATGCGTACAAGCTCGCAGTGGACGCGCCCGAGGTGATGGTCGTGCGCGGCACGCTCGCGGACAGCGAGGCCACCGGCTACCTGCGCGACACCTTCGGCGTGCTGGCCGGTCTGCTCGATATCGGCGGCGTGGCGATTCTCGATCCGCAGACGCTGAGCCTGCTCGACGCCGATGCGTGGCGTCGCCGTTTCCTCGTGCGCGATGGCGCGCCGATCCGCAGCCATGTGCTGATCATGCGCGACGCGGAGTCCGAGCCGGATCATTCATGGATCCATACCCGCGGCATGCGCAAGTTCGGCCGCCCCGACATCAGCATCCGCGGTGTGCCCGATGCGCTCAGCGAGCACGCGGGCATCCTGTGCGAAAAGCTGGTCGAACTCGAAGCGCTGGGCGCGCACTTCGTCGACGGTCAGGCGCTGGAAATCGACGGTCTAGGCGCCAGCGTCGTCGCGCAGCTGGGCGGCGGCCTGGATGACGAGGATTTCAACAATACGTTTGTCGAGTTTGAGTGGCCTGAGTAGGGAAGAGCGGGGGCGAGAGATGAGTCGCGAGGGCGCTTCAGTAGCGGCCGCCTGACGGGTTATCGCGATCCGTTTCCATCGATCCGAGTGACGCGTAGGTTGGCGGTGAGCGCAAGCGAACCCCAACACCCGCCGCAGATCCCGTTGGGGTGACAACTCGCTCCTGCGAGTTGCCCTACGGGCCATTCGCTGCGCGAATGTTCGTTCCGGCATCCTGCCTCCACTGTCGCTTGCGCTCACCGCCAACCTACGCAGCTGCCAACCTGCGTTGAACGGTCACTTCTGGCAGCGCGGGCACCAGAACGTCGACCGCTGCCCAAGCACCACCTGTCTGATCGGCGTGCCGCATACCTTGCATGGTTCGCCGGCACGGCCGTAGACGTTGAGCTCGCGGAAGAAATAGCCCGGTGCGCCGTCGGGGTTGAGAAAATCGCGCAGGGTCGTACCGCCGCGCTCGATCGCCCAAGCCAGGATGCGTTTAACTTCGGCGGCGAGTGAAGCATAACGCTCGCGCGACACCTTGCCCGCCGCGCGGCGCGGGTCGATGCCGGCGGCGAACAAGGCTTCGCTGGCGTAGATGTTGCCAACACCGACGACGTTGGCGTTGTCCATCAGAAACAGTTTCACCGCGGCACTGCGCCCGCGCGAGCCGCGCCACAGCGTGTCGCCCTCGAACGCGTCGGTCAGCGGCTCCGGACCGAGCGCCGCCAGGAGCGGGTGCAGTTCGCCGAAAGGCTGCCACAGCAGGCTGCCAAAGCGGCGCGGATCGGTGAAGCGCAGCACGCGGCCGCGGTGTTCGGCGGTGCTTTCAAGCACGATGTCGACATGGTCGTGCTTGCCGATCGGCGCGTCCGGCGGCAGCACGCGCAGCATGCCCGACATGCCCAGGTGCAGCATCGCGCTGCCGGCCGCGGTGTGGATCAGCAGATACTTCGCGCGCCGCTCGACGCTGTCGATCACCTGCCCTGGAAGCCGTTCGCTGACTTCCGGCGGAATCGGCCAGCGCAGGTCGTTTCGGCGTAGCGTCACTGCCGCGACGCGTCGACCGGCCAGATGCGGCTCGATACCGCGTCGGGTGGTTTCGACTTCGGGCAGTTCAGGCATGCATCAATTCCAGTCGGCGTGGAAACTGCCCAGCTTGTCGATACGCTCGAACGTGTGCGCGCCGAACAGGTCGCGCTGCGCCTGAATCAGGTTGGCCGGCAAGCGCTCGGAACGGTAGCCGTCGTAATAGGCAATGGCCGAGCTGAAGCCGGGCACGGGCACGCCGATGCGCACGGCCGCGGCCACGACTTCGCGCAAGGCCTCCTGATACTTCTGCGCGATCTTGCCGAACGTCGGCGCCAGCAGCAGGTTGGCCAGCTTGTCGTCGTGCTTGTAGGCGTCGGTGATGTCCTGCAGAAAGCGCGCGCGAATGATGCAGCCGCCGCGCCAGATCTTGGCGATGGTGCCGTAGTCGAGCTTCCACTGGTATTCCTCGGCCGCCGCACGCAGCTGGGCGAAGCCCTGCGCGTAGGAGACGATCTTGCTCAGATACAGCGCACGGCGGACCGACTCGATGAAGGCCTTGCGATCACCCTTGAACGCCTTGGTTTTCGGGCCGTGCAAATAGTTGCTCGCGGCGACGCGCTCATCCTTCAGCGAGGACAGCACGCGCGCAAACACCGCTTCGGTGATCAGCGGCAGCGGCACGCCGAGGTCGAGCGCGCTCTGGCTGGTCCACTTGCCCGTGCCCTTCTGCGCGGCGCGATCGAGAATCACGTCGACCAGGTCCTTGCCGGTTTCCTCGTCCTTCTTCTGGAAAATGGTGGTGGTTATCTCGATCAGATAGCTGTCGAGCTCGCCCTCGTTCCACTTGCGGTAAACCTTGGTCAGCTCCTTGTTGGACAGACCCAGCACGTGCTTGAGCACGGAATAGCTTTCCGCGATGAGCTGCATATCGCCGTATTCGATACCGTTGTGCACCATCTTGACGTAATGGCCGGCGCCGTCGTCGCCCATGTAGGCCACGCACGGCGCGCCATCAGACGCCTTGGCGGCGATTTCGGTGAGGATGGGTTCGACCAGATCGTACGCATCGCGCGGACCGCCGGGCATGATGGACGGGCCGTGCAGCGCGCCCTCCTCACCGCCGGAAACGCCGGTGCCGATGAAGTGGATGCCGGCCTTGGCCAGCTCCTGGTTGCGCCGGATGGTGTCCTTGAAAAAGGTGTTGCCGCCGTCGATCAGCACGTCGCCCTTGCTCAGCAGCGGCTTCAGCTCGGCGATCACCGCATCGGTACCCGCGCCCGCCTGCACCATCAGCAGAATGCGCCTCGGCTTTTCCAGCGAGGCGACAAACTTTTCAATCGTGTAGCTGGGGACGAACTTGGCGCCGGGGTTGTCCTTAATCACTTCGTCGGTCTTCTCGCGACTGCGGTTGAAGATCGACACCACGTGACCGCGGCTTTCGATATTCAACGCCAGATTGCGGCCCATTACCGCCATGCCGACCACGCCGATGACACCCTTGCCGGAGGAGACAGCGCTTTTTCTGGCGACCGTTTTCTTCGCGCTGATCTTTTTGGCCGCCACCTTTTTGACAGCGGATTTCCTGGCCGGTTTGGCGACTACTTTCTCGCTTGCTGCCGGCTTGCGTTTCACGGGCGTGGCCATGGGTCGGACTCCTGCTGTCGATGCATGAAAGATGGGGCGCAGACTGCGCCGCGCAAGGTGAAGCTAAGGTAGCTTGTCGGCCTGGCCGCGTGATGCTCGGGGCATATAGCGAACCGAGACCAGCGCCACGCGTCCGTCGACGCGCACGTAGCACTGCGGGCCGGTGACCGATATCTCGCCGAAATCCAGCGCGTGGCCGTCCAGCTTCAGCGTGGCGCTGGGCGGGGTCAGGCCGATGCGGGCCGCGTCGAAATCGCCGGCCGGCCGCCAGCGCAGCACCGATGCGGCGGCTGTTTCGGTGAGCTCGACCAGGCGCCCGTCATCGGCGCGCACCGCGGCGCCGTCGATGCGGTACCAGTGCCCGCCGCGCTTCGCGTAATGCTCGGTTGGCGCATTGCCGATATGCACTTCAACGCGCGAAATGGCCGATGGCTCCAGTGCCAACAGCGTCCCGGGCGCTTCCTGATTTTCCTGTCGCCATTGCCACGCCGCGAAAGCCAGTATGGCAATGGCGACAAGCAATAGCGACAAACGATGGCGAACCGAACGACGCATCGTTCAACGCCGCCGCCGGCGCCATACGATGAGCGTGCCGATCAGCAGCAGCAGCACGGGCAGCCCGATCAGAAAGCCGACGCTCACGGCGCTGAGCTCGTCCTGCGATATCTGCATGATCCGGTCCGGCGCGCCGCGCGGCGGCAGATCCACCAGCTTGTCGTCACCGAGCAGCCAGTCGAACACGCGCTCGCCCAGCGCACGGTTGCCGCCGTTGCCGAGGAAGCTGTTGGAAAGAAAATCGCCGTCGCCGATCACCACCACGCGCTGCTCGCTCTTGTCCGGGCTCGGCGAGAGCCGGCTCAGGGCAAAGCCGAAATCCAGCGGCCCCTTCAACTCACCGGCTGCGCCATCGAAGCGGATGTCGGAAGGTTGCGTGTTATCGATCGGCTTGAACTCGGTCCAGCTCTGCGGACTGGAGCGCAGGAAGGCATGCACGGCCCAGTCGCCCTGCGCGACCTGCGCCAGCGCCGACACCTGCGGGAACAGCGTGGTCAGAGTGAAGCCGCGGGTGATCGCGTTGGGCACGTAGTCGCCGAGCGCAATCATGCGGGGATCCTTCAGACCCAGCGCGGCACCCGAGCCATCGACCAGCACGCCGGGCAATACCCGAACGCTCAGCGCGGCGGATAGCGGACCGAGCCCCAGATCGCTGTTGCCCGGTTCGGTCAGCCACAGCAGGTTGCCGCCGTTCTGCACATACGTCACCAGCGCCTGCACGGCGCCAGGCGGCAAGGGCAGGGTCGGGCTGGCAAGCACCACCAGATCGGTGTGTTCCGGCACCGCCGAGGCCTGCGAAAAGTTGAGCGGCACGGCGCGCATGCCGCGACCTTCCAGCTGCGCCATGAAGGTGCCGAGGTCGGCGTTGGCCTTGCCGTCGGCGCGGCGCTCGTCGTCGCCGGTGACGAAGGCCACGATGCGGTCGTTGCCGCGCACCAGTCGCTCCAGCGCATTGGTGAGACTGCGCTCGGAAAGTTCATCCAGCCGCTGTTCGCGGCCGCGGTAGTGGACGATCAGCGCGCCATCCACGGTGATGCCCAGCTCGCGCATCTTCGCCGGGTCCAGCTGCGGGTCGACGAAATGCAGCGTGAGGTCGGGTTTTACCTGCTGATAGCGCTGCAGATAACCGGCCACGGTCTGGCGCAGATCACCCTGCGGATTGGCGTAGCTGACGATGTCCACCGGACCGTCGAGCGTGGCGAGCACCGCGCGGCTTTCCGGCGACAGGCTGCTGCGCCCGTTGGCGGTCCAGTCCGACTCGTGAAAAATGCGCGTGCTGAGGTAGCCCACGGCGCCGGCGACAAGCAGAAGGATCAGCGCGAACAGCCAGCCGTCCAGACGTCTAAACAAAGTGCGCATCAGCCGCGCTCCCTTTCGGCGGACAGCCGTTGCGTGGCCAGGGCCAGCGACACCGCGATCAGCAGCACAAACCACACGATGTCGGTGGTCGACACCAGCCCGCGCAGCATTGGCTGAACGTGCGAGCTCATGGCCAGCCAGTTGATGGCGCCGCCGTTGATCCCGGCCATCTGCGCGCCTAGGTTGACGCTCCACAGCGCCAGCGTGATCACCAGTGCGGCGGCCGCGGCGATCGCCGGGTGCGAAGCAAACGCCGAGCAGGCGATGCCCAGCGCCGCCAGCGAGGCCAGCATGAGGGTAAGCCCCAGCGCCGCCGCTGCCAGCTTGCCCCAGTCGAGGCTGATGAGATGAGCCAGCGCCAGCGGCATCGCCAGCGTCAGCAGCAGCCACAGCAGCAGCCATCCCAACACGGCCAGATATTTGCCAAGCACGATGCGCGAGGCCGTCACGCCCGCGGCGAACAGCAGCGGCAGCGTGCCGTTGCGCCGCTCGCCGGCGATTACCGACATGGTCAGCAGCGGCACCACCAGAAAACCGAGCTGAACCAGCTGGGCCAGCAGCGGCACGGCCACCAGGTCGGTAAAGCCGGGGCTGTCGGGCAGCGCGGCGCGCTGCATCTGCGACGCGAGAAAGCCGCCCATCAGCAGGGTGAAGTTCCACGCCAGCCACGCCAGCGTGATGGCGGCCAGCACCCAGGCTAGCGGACGCACGATCAGGCGACGCCATTCCAGCCGCGCCACGGCGGAGGTATTCCTCGCGAAATAACTCATGCGGCGCGCGCCGCGCCGGCGTCGCCGTGCATGGCAATGTCGAAAAAGGTTCGCTCCAGCGCCGCGTGATCGTCGCCCTGCACGAGGCCGTCGTGGCGCAGGGTGCCCTCATGCAGGATGACGACGCGGTCGCAGACGGCGGTGACTTCGGTCAGCAGGTGCGTGGACAGGATCACCGCCGTGCCGCTCGCTGCCTGTTCGCGAATCACCGAGCGCAAGGCGGCAACCTGTACCGGATCGAGCGCGTTGGCCGGCTCGTCCAGCACCAGCAGGGCCGGGCGGTGCAGCAGGGCGCAGGCCAGCCCGAGGCGCTGACGCTGGCCCTGCGAGAGCACGCCGGCCAGGCGATGCGCCAGCGGCTGCAGTTCCAGCCGTTCGATGATTGCGGTGCGGGCCTCGCGGAGCGCCTTAGCCTTGAAGCCGCGCAGGCGGCCGTGGGCGTCGAGGTGTTCGCCAACGGTGAGTTCGGGCCACAGGGGCGCACGCTCGGGCAGCCAGCCGATCAGCCGGCTCGCCAGTTCGGGATATTCGAGGAAATCCTCGCCATTCAGCTGGATGCCACCACTGTCAGGGCGCATAGCGCCGGCAATCATCGACAGCGTGGTCGATTTGCCGGCGCCGTTGACGCCCAGCAGGCCCAGCACCTGACCGCGCTGCAGCTGAAGATTGAGCCCCTCAACGGCGCGGCGGCCGGCGCGGCGGCGGGTGAGACGGTCCAGTTGCAGAACGGGAGCTGAGGATAGGGTGTTGGCAGTCATTGCCTGATTGTCATCGCGACGCCATGGTTAAACAACAGGTCGTCATCATGGCGCCGCCACATGCCTTTTTCACATTCTCTCGCTTGACCAGCTGCTACTATTTATGATGAGACCATGCTGGCAAGTACGGAATTCGCCAACTAGACTCATCTGACTCACTACCTCTTGGTGTCTCTATGCTCGACGCGGTGCTGAACTTCCTCAACAACGGTGTCACCGGCGCAAGCTGGGGCGACATGTTGATCTACCTGCTGGTCGCGACCCAGCTCACCATCTTCACGGTGACGCTGTATCTGCACCGTAGCCAGACGCACCGCGGCGTGGATTTTCATCCGGCGCTGGCGCACTTCTTCCGCTTCTGGGGCTGGATCAGCACCGGCATGGTGACGCGTGAGTGGGTGGCCGTGCATCGCAAGCACCACGCCAAGGTCGAGACGGTCGACGACCCGCACAGCCCGATGATCTACGGCATTAAGAAGGTGTTCTGGGACGGCGTCTCGCTGTACCGCGAGGCCTGCTACTCCAAGCAGGACATGGAGCAGTACGGCCGCGGCACGCCCGACGACTGGGTCGAAAACAACGTCTATGGCGCCCACCCGTACTGGGGTCCGACGCTCATGCTGCTGATCAATCTCGCCCTGTTCGGCGTGATCGGTGCGGCCATCTGGGCAATTCAGATGATCTGGATCCCGTTCTGGGCGGCCGGTTTCGTCAACGGTATCGGCCACTGGTGGGGTTACCGCAACTTCGAGAGCGCCGACACCGCCCGCAACCTGATTCCGTGGGCTTTCTGGATCGGCGGCGAAGAGCTGCACAACAACCATCACGCATTTCCGAGCTCGGCCAAATTCGCCCTGCGCAAGTGGGAATTCGACATCGGCTGGGCGGCGATCTGCGGCCTGCGCGCTATCGGTCTGGCCAAGGTGCTGCGAGTGGCGCCCTCGCTCGACGTGCGTCCCAACGTACCGCTGCCGGACGCCGACACGCTGCGCGCCGTGCTGACGCATCGCTTCCAGGCCATGACCGATTTTTACCGCGGCGTGATCGTGCCGACCATCGGTGAGGAAGCGCAGCACGCCGGCGAAAGCCTCAAAGCCGTGCCGCGCCGCCTGCGCCGCGCGCTGGCCGACGGCGGACGCTGGCTCGACAACGAAGGCCGCGATCATCTGCAGGCAGCTTTGGCCAAGCGTCCGACGCTGAGCACGGTGTACGACTTCCGTAATCGCCTCGCGGCGTTGATGGAGCAGCGCGGCGCCGATCAGGCCCTGCACGGACTGCAGCAGTGGATTCGTGAAGCCGAGGAAAGCGGCATCCGCGCCCTGCAGGATTTTGCGCAGAGGCTGAAAGGTTACGCGGTCGCCGCGCACTAAGCCGAGCGCATGTTTTTACCAAAATACCCGCCTTTTCGGCGGGTACTTTTTGTTTGGCGAGATGCGCATGACTGCGCGCGCTTAATTATTTTTGATGCCGATGGCGTTTCTTGCCCGGAAATTGGCCTGATATAAGGCCCCCCAGCGCGGTCGCGCAACGTCTTGCCATGCGTGCTGGCTATCAGTCGAGAAAGCGATCGGCGCGGGCGGCATCGGGCATCCTGCACTGCGCGCGTTGACCAAATAGACGATAGCGGTGTCGCGCCACCCAGCGATAGGCCGGGTCGCGAATAAAGCGCGGCACGGCACGAATCGCCCAGGCCATGATCTTCCAACCTCGGCCAAGCCCGCTGAGTACGCGGATGAGCGCCTCGGTATCGGTGAACCCGGCGCCGTCCTGCACCAGCAGAAACGATGATGGATCGTCTGGCGAAAGGCCGTGCGTCTGCAGCAGGCGTCGGCCGTGGTTACCCTGCATGGCCGCAAGACGATATCGACCGGTGCGATCGTGGCGCAGTAGAAAGTCCACCCAGCGGTTGCACAGCAGGCAGACGCCGTCGAACACCACGATCGGCCGAGTATCCGTATTCATCAAAGATCTCCGGCGAGCGCGAAATGCCGCCAGGTGCGGGGCTAGGGTAACCGGGACATGGGTGTGTAACGTGTAGCGTCCGTTTTTGACACGCAGCGAACCAGACAGGGAAGTGGAAGCAAGTTCATGCCTCTCCGATGCGGACTGCCCGGTGGGGTCGGTGCCGCTAGCGCCAAAAGAAAACCCGCCATGAGGGCGGGTTTTCTGTCGCGGCGTTGAAGCCGCTGCTACCGGGTGGCATGCGCTTGCGCGCGATCGATTACTTGATCTTGCCTTCCTTGTAGATCACGTGCTTGCGCACGACCGGATCGTATTTCTTGAATTCGAACTTTTCCGGCGTGTTCTTCTTGTTCTTCTGCGTGGTGTAGAAGTGGCCGGTGCCGGCCGAAGAGATCATGCGGATCTTGTCTTGTGTCTTGTTAGCCATGGCTCAATCCTCAGACCTTGTCGCCGCGGGCGCGCATCTCGGCAATCACGGCTTCGATGCCGTTCTTGTCGATGGTGCGCAGGGCATTGTTGGAAACGCGCAGCTTGATCCAGCGATTCTCGCTGGCAACCCAGAAGCGGCGCTCGTGCAGGTTGGGCAACCAGCGACGGCGGGTGCGGTTGTTCGCATGCGAGACATTGTTGCCGGTCTGCACACCTTTACCGGTGACTTGACATACACGGGCCATAACGACCTCCTAGATTGGGTTTCAAGGCCGAGGCGCGTTGCCAGGATCCATGAGAACCGCGGATTCACCACCCGTTAGCCAGGGCAGTATCGGCCCAGCGGCGACTGGCGCCACGCGATGCTGGAGAGTGTTTCCAACGCAATGATCGCAAGGCCCGCATCGCGTGGCGGGCTCCCCGAAGTATCGGGTCGGCACTGGCTAGCCGCGTATCATCGCAGAAACACCGGGCTGCGCGCAATCAACCGCACCGATTCGTCGATCACCCGGCGTGCGCGCCGCGGGGATGTATGGAACAATCCACCTCTTTTTTGTTCCACATAGACTAACGACCCGAGGAAATTCCGATGGCAGAAATGATCACCAACGGCCAGGCCAATGGCCAAGCCGACCAGCCGCAGCTGGTGGTGCAGAAGATCTATGTGAAGGATGTTTCCTTCGAAGTGCCCAACGCGCCGCAGATCTTCCAGGACGTCAACGAAACCGAGCAGCCGCAGGTCCAGCTGAATCTGGGGCAGAAAGTCACCGACATGGGCAACGACCAGTTCGAAGTGGTGCTGAGCCTCACGTTGACCTGCACCGTCGGCCAGCGCACCGCGTATCTGGCCGAAGTGGAGCAGGCCGGCCTGTTTGGCATCGCCGGCTTCAACGAGATGGACCAGGCCGGCATCATCGGCAGCTACTGCCCAAACCTGCTGTTTCCGTACGCCCGCCAGACGATCTCCTCGCTGGTGCTGGAAGGCGGTTTCCCGCCGTTCCTGCTGCAGCCGATCAACTTCGATGCGCTGTTCGCCGAACAGCAGCGCCGCATGATGGGCGGCGACGAGGCCCCGGCCACGCTCAACAGCTGAAGTTGAGCGCTGGACATGGCTGAACGTTCCACTCTGGCGGTGCTCGGCGCCGGCTCCTGGGGTACCGCGCTGGCGGCGCTCACCGCACGCAACGGCGTGCCGACCACGCTGTGGGGGCGCGATCCGCAGGCCCTGGCCGAGATGGCCGCCAGTCGGTGCAACCAGCGCTATCTGCCGGATATCGAACTGCCCGAGCAGCTGCACTACGAAAGCGATCTGGCCGCCGCCGTGCGCGGCGCCAGCATCGTACTGATCGTGGTGCCCAGCCACGCATTCGCCTCGATGCTTCAGGAGCTGGCGCCGCTGCTCGATGCCCATACGGCGATTGCCTGGGCGACGAAAGGCTTCGAGCCCGGCACCGGCCGGTTCCTGCACGAACTGGTGGCGCAACAGCTGCCGGGCCGGCCGGCAGCCGTGATCACCGGCCCGTCGTTCGCGCGCGAAGTGGCGGCGGGTCTGCCCAGCGCCGTGACCGTGCATTCGGAAAACGCGGCCTTTGCGCAAACCGTGGCCAGCCTGCTGCATGCGCCGAACCTGCGGGCCTACTCAGGCGGCGACATGCTGGGCGCGGAGCTCGGCGGCGCCATGAAAAACGTGCTGGCCGTGGCCACCGGTATCGCCGACGGCATGGAGCTGGGGCTGAACGCCCGCGCCGGCCTGATCACCCGCGGCATGAACGAAATGCTGCGCCTCGGCTTGGCGCTGGGCGCGCGGCCGGAAACGCTGATCGGACTCTCCGGCCTGGGTGACCTGGTGCTCACCTGCACCGGCGATCTTTCGCGCAATCGGCGGCTCGGTCTGGCGCTGGGCCGCGGCATCGCGATCGACGAGGCCGTGCGGCAAATCGGTCAGGTGGTGGAAAGCGTGCTGACCGCCGACGAAGTCGCCCGACTGGCCGACAAGCATGGCCTTGATCTGCCGATCAGCGCGGGCGTGCGCGCCGTGCTGCACGGCGACGTGACGCCGGTCAACGCGCTGCGATCGCTGATGGCGCGCGAGCAGAAGCCGGAATATCCGCGCGGCCTTTTCGGCGCCGGTTAGCCGGTCTGGCCGGCCCGGTGCCGGCCGCTCGCGCGACGGTTTGTAAAGACCGCGGCGCAACGACGGTTGCAAGTCTCCCGGCACTGCTAAGCTCGGTGTTTTGGTCGTCGCCACGGGCCGCATGCGGATGCATCAACCGGACGAAAAAGAGCAGGCCGCGGCGCCCGCCGCAGGCGATGAGGAGACGCTGCCGCTGGCGTGGCGGCGCCTGCTGGCTGCGCCCAAGCCGGTGGCCGCCGAAGACCACGGCGTGCTCGGTTTCTTCCTCGAAGTGATGCCCGAAGAGGGCGCCGTCTACGCGCATATCGACGTGGCGCCGGTGCTGCTGGCGCAGCTGGAGAACGGCCGCTACACGCGCCCGGTGCCGCTGGACAGCAAGCATCTTGGCCAGCTGCCGCTGCAGCCGCACGAGCAGCGCCTCGCCGCCACGGTGCTCGGCCTGCCGCAGAGCCTGCGCAAGAGCCGCAGCTACGCCCGGCTCAGTGGTCACGTCGGCGACACCTTGCTGGCCGAAGTGCTGGATACCGCGCCGTGCTTTCTGGGTGGCCTGGCCGGGTTGCGCCTGTCGCGCGGCAAGTCGCATCCGCTCAACTGGCATTGGGTGATGGAGTCCGACGGCAGCCAGCGCCTGCTGCCGCAGTTGTCCAGCAATCAGCGGCTGCTGCGCATCGACAGCCTGTGGTACCTCGACGCCGAGCGCGCCACGCTGGGCATGCTCGACGCGGCCGCGGAGGAAACGCTGTGGCTGGAGCTGCCGCCGCTGAAACACGAGCACGGCAAGCGCCTGCGCAGCCGGCTGCCCAACAGCCGCCTCGCCACGCGCGTGCCGCTGCCGCAGGTCTTTGGCGAGCTGCGCCGCTCGCAGCTGGCGCCCAAGCCGGTGCTGACCCTGCATGCGCTCACCCGACACGCGCGGCTGGCCGCTGGCACGCCGCCGCTGGGCTATGCGCGGCTGGCCTTCGACTACGCCGGCGAGCGTCTGCCTGGCCGCGGCGGCGATCCGCTGGTGCGCCGCGTGCGCAACGGCCAGCTGGTGGAAATCACCCGCCGCCGCGCCGACGAGCTCTCGGCGATGGAGCAGCTCGAGCACGCCGGCCTGACTCCCGGCGTCGATACCGAAGGCCTGCCCTGGGACGTCGCCGATACCTTGCCCGACGACGCGTGGCTGTTTCCCGGCACCGGTTACGCTGGGGCGCTCGAGGTCAACACGCCGGCGCGCTGGCTGGCGCTGCGGCCGAAGCTCGAGCAGGAAAACTTCCAGGTCGAATACGCGCCGAGCTTTCCGTTCGAAGTGCTCGAAGGCCCGGTGCGCTGGTACGGCCACGCGGTCGAGGACACCGACGATCACGCCTTCGATCTGGAAATCGGCATCGAACTGGACGGCCAGCGGCACAACCTGCTGCCCGCCGTCGCCCAGGCGCTGACGGAAAATCAGCTGAGCCTGCGCCCCGCGCCGAACGAACCCGAGGATGCCGTGTGGTACGCACCGGTCGACGCGCGCCGACGCGTGCCGGTGCGGCTGAAGGAGCTGCGCGGCCTGCTGGCGCCGCTGGCCGAATACCTCGAAAAGCCGCGCAAGAAACTTCACCTGCCGCGCGTCCAGGCCGGTCGGCTGGAGGAGCTGGTCGACGCCATGCCCGGCGGCAGCGCGCTGGAGGCCTCCGAGTCGCTGCGCGGGTTTGCCGGGCGCCTGCGCCATGCGGCCGAGCGCGCCAGCGACGAGGTGCCCGAAGGCCTCACCGTCGAGCTGCGTCCGTATCAGCGCGAAGGTCTGCGCTGGTTGAACGCGCTGGCGGAAGCTGGCGTCGGCGGCGTGCTGGCCGATGACATGGGCCTGGGCAAAACGCTGCAGCTGATCACGCATCTGCTGTCGCTGAAGCAGGGCGGCGCGCTGAGCCAGCCGGCGCTGATCGTGGTGCCGACCAGTCTGATTCCCAACTGGCAATCGGAAATCGCCCGCTTTGCGCCGATGCTGAAGGTGCTGACCCTGCACGGGCCGCAGCGCGCCGAGGAATTCGCCCAGCTCGGCGCGCAGGACATCGTGCTGACCAGCTATGCGCTGCTGCCGCGCGACGTGGTGCCGCTGCGCAAGCAGCCGTTCGCGCTGATCGTGCTGGACGAGGCGCAGCAGGTAAAAAACCCGCGCACGCAGGCGCGCCGCGCGCTGCTCAGCCTGCGCACCTCGCGCTACGTCTGCCTCACCGGCACGCCGCTCGAAAACCATCTCGGCGAGCTGTGGTCGCAGGTCGATCTGGCCGTGCCCGGTTTGCTGGGCGACGAAGGCGCGTTCCGCCGCTTCTATCGCGTGCCGATCGAAAAGCAGCACGACGAGGAATGCCAGCAGCGGCTCAATCTGCGCCTCGCGCCGTTCATCCTCCGACGCACCAAGGCGCAGGTGGCGCAGGAGCTGCCGCCGAAAACCGAAATCACCCGCCGCGTGGTGCTCGAAGGCCGCCAGCGCGATCTGTACGAAGGCCTGCGCCTGTCGCTGGCCGAAGAGCTGCGCGAGGTCATCGCCCAGCGCGGCATCGCGCACTCCGGCATCGTGGTGCTGGACGCGCTGCTCAAGCTGCGCCAGGTCTGCTGCGATCCGCGCCTGGTGAAGCTCGAGGTCGCGCGCGGCGTGCACGAGTCAGCCAAGTTCGAGATGCTGATGGAGATGCTGCCGGCGCTGCTCGACGAGGGTCGCAAGGTGCTGCTGTTCTCGCAGTTCACCGGCATGCTGAAACTGATCGCCGCCGAACTCGATAAACGCCGCATCCGCTACGTCACCCTCACCGGCGAAACGCGCGATCGCGCCGAGCCCGTGCAGCGTTTCCAGAACGGTGAGGTGCCGCTGTTCCTGCTGTCGCTGAAAGCCGGCGGCGTCGGCCTCAATCTCACCGCGGCCGACACCGTCATCCACTACGACCCGTGGTGGAACCCCGCCGCCGAAGCGCAGGCCAGCGACCGCGCCCATCGCATCGGCCAGGACAAGCCGGTTTTCGTGTTCCGCCTGATCACCAGCGGCACCGTCGAAGAGCGCATCGAAGAATTGAAAGCACGCAAGGCCGAACTCGCCGCCGCCGTGCTCGAAGGCGGCGGCAGCCGCGAAAAGCTCAGCTTCGATCAGGGCGATCTGGATGCGCTGCTGGCGCCCGGCTAAATATCTGAATCCAGATTTTTGACATCATCCGCACGGCTTTATTTGCCGAAGCGCGTGAGCTCAATCGCGCGACGCGATCTCGTCGATATGGTGAAGCATGTCGGCGGGGTCTTCGTAGACGCGGAACGCGCCGGCCTGCTGCAGTTCGGCAATGCCATAGCCGCCGGACAGCAGACCCACGCCGAGCGCGCGGGCACGCTGCGCGGCGAGCATGTCCCAGACGCTGTCGCCGATGACCAGCGCGTTGCGGATGTCCACGCCCAGCCGATCGGCGGCGGCGATGAACAGGTCGGGGTCGGGTTTGGCGTGGCGCACCTGATCGCGCGTCACCACCGGCACCGTGGTGGGGTCGACGCCGAGCGCGGCCAGATTGTGGCGCGCAGTTTCCATCCGACCGCTGGTGGCGATCGCCCAGGGGAATTTGTTTTCGGTGAGGAAATCCAGCAGCTCGCGCGCGCCGGGCAGCGGTTGCACCGCATCGGCCGCGGCCAGCCGACCAAAGGCCGCGGCGTGGTTGTGGCGGAGGCGCAGCAGTTTGTCGTCGCTGATGGTGACACCGGTTTCGCGCAGCAGCATGTTGAGAAACAGGCCGCCGCTCATGCCGATGCGACGGTGGATGCGCCACACCGAGACCGGCACGCCCTCGGCATCCAGTGACTCCTTCCACGCCAGCACATGCTGGTAGACGCTGTCGACCAGGGTGCCGTCGAGATCGAACAGAAACGCGGTTTTATCAAGCGACATGAGAACTCCGGCGGCGCAAAATTAACGAACGATTATGTCAGGCCGGATGTGACGACCGCGCGGCGCACCGCACGATCTCGTTTTGCGAACGCTGAAGAACGCTGACGTTCTAGTCGCGGCGATTCAGCAGCGAGCCGCCCGATTCCACGATCGCGAGCGCTGCGGCGCCCACCAGGCCGGGCTCCGGATTCATGATCGCCTGCGTTGGCACCTTTTCCATCGTGTCGCGGAAACGGCCCTTTGCCTCGAAGCGCTCGCGGAAGCGGCCGCGCTCCATCCACGGCAGCAGGATCGGCACCAGGCCGCCAGTGAGGTATACGCCGTCCCAGGCGCCGATGGTCATTACCAGGTCGCCGGCGACGCTGCCGAAGATGCCGGCGAAGGTTTCCACCACCTGCACGCACAGCGGGTCGCTGTTGCTGTTGGCGCGCTGACTGATGTCTTCGGGCTTCAGCGATTCGGGCGTCTTGCCGGCGATCTCGCACAGCACGTCATACAGGTTGACCAGGCCGTTGCCACAGATCAGCCGCTCGTTGGACACGCGGCCGTAGCGCTGGTTGAGGCGCTTGAGAATTTCGATATCTTCCGGCGAGTGCGCCGCGAAGCCGGCGTGGCCGCCTTCGGTCTGCAGCACGCTGCACTTGCCCTGGCGGATCAGCAGGCCGCCCACGCCAAGCCCGGTGCCGGGGCCGACGATGACGAAGGTCTGCTCGTCCTGCGTGCCGGGTTTGGGCAGCGGCAGGCCGCCGACAGGCACCAGATCTTTCGGCTGCAGCAGCATGACCGCCATGCTCTGGGCGGCAAAGTCGTTGACCAGATGTACCGACTCCATACCCAGTTCGGCCTGCAGCTTCGGCGCGGAGATCGCCCACGGATTGTTGGTGATCTGCACCGTCTCGCCTTCGCTGATGCGCCCGGCGGCGGCGATCAGCGCACGGTTGGCTTCCAGCCCGCTGTCCTTGAAGTACTGGCGTGTCGCGTCGGCCAGCGAGGCGAAGTGGTTGACGTGATAGCGCCGTACGGTGTCCATCTGCAGCGGCGTGGCCCCGTTCGGGTCGGACAGGGCAAATCGCACATTGGTGCCGCCGAGATCGGCTAGCAGGGTCGGGGCGGAAACACGCATCAGAGCTCCATCGGACAAAGCGGAAAACGCCAAGCCTGCCGGGAATGCCGCCCATCGTCCAGCCTTGCGGTAAATCACGGCGCCTCTTGTCGCGCTGCGAGGCGGCAAAACCGCGCCGCTCGCGCGTTATTTCTTGCCGCTCGCGCTGCCGCCCGAGGCGCTACGCAGCGCCTTCAGCAGCGCCTCGCCGTTCGGGCTGCCCAGGCCTGTGCAGGCATCCCAGCCGGCGGCCGCCTTGTACGTACCATTGTTGCCCTGGGTGATGTCGTGAAAGGCGGCCTTGCCGGCGCGATACAGCGCCGCGTGGCCATCGCCCAGCGTGGTGCCGAGCGCCTGATTGAGCCGCGCCACCAGCGCTGCCCACAGCGGCGCCACGGCGCTGGTGCCGCCGTACACCACGTCCTTGCCGTCGACGCGTATCTTGTAGCCCGTCAGCGGGTCGGCGTCGCCGGCCACGTCGGGCACCCCGCGCCCATTGAAGCTGGCCGCACCGGTTGGCACCTTCGATGAGGCTTGCCACGTGGGCAGCGGATAGACAGCACTCACGCCGCCCCCAGTCGCGCCGTTGCCGGTGGCGGTTTCGTTCCACACGACTTCGCTGGCTATCTTGCTGCCGCTGGCGGTGAGCCTGGTGCCGCCGCAGGCCAGCACGCTGGGACTGGAGGAGGGAAAGTCCACGTGCGGCTTGCCGTCGGTTTCGCCATCGGTAGAGCCGGCGTCGCCGGCGGCCACGGTCACGGTAATGCCGAGCGCGATGGCGTCCTGCAGCGCCGATTCCAGCGCATCGCGGCCCTGCGGTGCCCAGCTGTCCTCCGGGCCACCCCAGCTGATCGAGATTACCGTGGGCTTGTTGGTGGCGTCGTGCGCGGCCTGGGCGATGGCGTTGTAGAAGCCCTGATCCGTATTGGCTGCGAAGTAGACGACAAATTTCGCACCGGGCGCCAGCGCGCCGGCCACCTCGATATCCAGCATCACCTCGCCATCGGCATCGCCGCCGGGCGTATTGCTGGCGCCGTCGACCGACACGCTCGTCACCGTCGGCCCCTTGATGCCCAAGCCGGAAAAATACGTGTCCAGATCGGCCTGCTGATAGCCGCCGCCTAGCTCGATGATCGCAATGGTCTGACCGCTGCCATCGGTGCCGGCAGGAAACTGGTACAGCTCGCCCAGCTGCAGCGGCGTAAAGCCGTTGATCGGCTGCGCCAGCGGCTTGCGGAAGTGCGCGGTGGCGACCGGACGCTTGTCCAGGCCGAGCACCGCAATGATCGCCGGATCGGGCAGGGTGGGCTCCTGCGCACAGCCGACGAAGTGCGCGCCACTGCTGCCTATCGCGTACTGGCCCAGGTCCACGCCGAAGGCGTCCTTCATGCTCTGCGCGGTGCCGCTGAGATGCAGCGTGCGCCGATCCATGTGGCAATCCAGCTCGCGCATGCCGTGTTTCTTGCTGAGCGCACGCACGCGCTCCACGTCGGCCGGGTCCGCGCCGTGCTGGGCAGCGTAATCCGCGCGGGACATCGCGGCGTGTGGCCACGCGGCGGCGGGCGGCGCGGCGCGATGGCGAAAAACCAGGGTCACGTCGACAGTGGCGTTCGGATCATGCGGCCCGATGTAGCGGACGTCGGCGGGCAGGCTGGAGCGGGTCGTGGCATTCATGAACTTACCTCGGAGCAGTGGCGATCGATGGTGGACATGTCGAGCATGCGCAAGACTGCGCTCATGTGGCGAGATGCACGACACGTTCGGGTTCCGGCGTTCAGCGCCCGGTGAGGTCCGTGCAAGCCACGCATGCTGCGACCACTGCGGCCTGCCGTCGCGCATGTGTTGGCGCGATCTGGCCTAAAATGAGGACCTTATTCAAAGTCAGGATTCGCGATGAGCTTTCCCGCCATCCGCATGCGCCGCATGCGTCGCGATGCGTTTTCCCGCGCGCTGATGCGCGAGCACACCTTGCACAGCAGCGATCTGATCATGGTTGCCTTCGTGATCGAGGGCGAAAACCGGCGCGTTGCCGTGCCGTCGATGCCGGGCGTCGAACGGCTCTCGATCGATCTGCTGCTGGAGTTGGCTGGCGAATGCGTGCGGCTGGGTATTCCGGCGCTGGCGCTGTTTCCGATCACCGACGCGCCGAAAACCGAGGACGCCGCCGAAGCGTGGAATCCCGATGGCCTGATGCAACGCGCCACCCGCGCGCTGAAAGCGAAATACCCCGAGCTGGGCCTGATCGGCGATGTGGCGCTCGACCCGTACACCTCGCACGGCCAGGACGGCCTGATCGACGAAAACGGCTACGTCGTCAACGACGCCACCGTCGAGGCGCTGATCAAGATGTCGCTGGCGCAGGCTGAAGCCGGCATGGATTTTGTTGCGCCGTCGGACATGATGGACGGCCGCATCGGCGCCATCCGCGACGCACTCGAAGAAGCCGGCTACATCCACACGCGCATTCTCGCCTACTCGGCGAAATACGCCTCGGCGTTCTACGGCCCGTTCCGCGACGCCGTCGGTTCGTCCGCGAATCTCGGCAAGGGCAACAAGCACACCTATCAGATGGACGTGGCCAACAGCGACGAAGCTCTGCGCGAAGTCGAACTGGATATCCAGGAAGGTGCCGACGCCGTCATGGTCAAACCCGGCCTGCCGTATCTCGACATCGTACGCCGCGTAAAAGACGCCTTCGGCGTGCCGACCTTCGTCTATCAGGTCAGCGGCGAATACGCGATGCTCAAAGCCGCCACGCAAAATGGATGGCTAGATGAGAAGGCCGTGGTGCTGGAATCGCTGACGGCGATGAAGCGCGCGGGGGCGGATGCGATTCTTACGTATTTTGCGATTGATGCGGCGCGGTGGATTCGGGGGGAGTAGCTTTCAAATTTTATTGATGCTGCGTCGATTGCAGCGTTTGGGAAGGTCTGATCAACCCAACTTCGTAGGCGTCGTCAGTCTTCGGCTCGACGCACGGCCTCGGTGAGTGGCGTCCATGCGGTTAAACAGCCAATGCTCGCCGCGTTTTGGCCGCGTTTCGCTGCCAAAACGCGGCCTTCAGGCGCACCTATCTTGTCTTTGCAAGCAAATACTCGCGGGACATCCACAGGTTGCTCAACGCGAACAGCGTCAGCACCTGTGCACCGTTCTTGGCCAGACCACGATAGCGCGCCTTGACGTGACCGAATTGCCGCTTGATCACGCGGAAGGGGTGTTCGACGACAGCGCGGATCGATGCCTTGATGTGCTCGATCTGTTCGGTCAACTCGCGCAAGGTCTCATCCTCGATCGCCTTGACCTTGCTCCGCTTGGCGGCGATATACCACTGGCGCCCACGCTTGGCCTTGGCGTGGTTCTGCGCGCCGACGTAGCCGGCGTCGCCAAACACGGCGTGCTCTTTGCCGTGTAGCAGATCGCCCACCTGGGTGACATCGCCTACGTTGGCCGCTGTCGTCACCACGCTGTGAACCAGGCCAGTGGCTTCGTCCACACCAATGTGGGCCTTCATGCCGAAGTACCACTGATTCCCTTTCTTGGTCTGGTGCATCTGCGGGTCGCGCGCCTTGTCCCGATTCTTCGTCGACGACGGCGCGCCGAGAATCGTCGCGTCCACGATCGTGCCCTGCGAGAGCTTCAGCCCTTGATGGTGCAGATGCCGGTTCACCGCCTCGAAGAGCGTCTTGGCCAGCCCGTGCTTTTCCAGCAGGTGGCGGAACTTGCACACCGTCGTTTCATCCGGCGCCGGCTCGCGCCCCAGATCGATGCCCACAAACCGCCGCATCGACGCCGAGTCGTACAACGCTTCCTCCACCGCCGGATCGCTCAGCGCGTACCACTGCTGCAGAAAGTGGATGCGCAGCATGCGCTCCAAACCCACGGCCGGTCGGCCGCCGCCATCGGCGCGTGGCTTGGGGTAGAACGGCTCGATCACCGCGCACAGCTGCGACCACGGCACGACCTTGTCCATCTCCGCCAAGAACACATCGCGTCGTGTCGCCTTGCGGTGAGCTTCAAATCCTCCGTCGACTTGTGTCGCCAAGGTCAGCTGATCGGTCATCGTCTACACTCTCTCGCATCGGGTGCACGCTTCGACAACGAAGCAAAATCAGAGTTTCCTTTGCTCCATTGCGTAGGTTGGGTTGAGCCCGCGAAACCCAACTTGTTCGGAGCCTGCTATTGGGCATCGCTTTGCTCAGCCCAACCTACATGACGGCGCAATTCGAGGCGAGGTGTCTTCAGAAAATAGCAGCGGGCCTGGACTGAAAGATGACTAAAAGAAAGAGGCTGACCTTCTGGGGAGCCGACGAGAACGACGACAGTCTTCCGCGCAGCGTCATGGAAGGACGCAAGACGGTCACCGCCGAAACTGTCGAGGATTATTACAAGCCGTACGGCGACTATGGCGACGGGAGTTACGAACCAGGCGATATCATTGAAGTTTACGATCTGAAGTAGCGGCTTCGTTGCATCATCAGGGCGACCAAGGTCTACATCATTGAATTCGGCAACGTTCCGGAAGAAGTCTGGCGAGGCGAAACATTTTCGAGTGCAGAAGAGTTTCGGGAGTGCCATATTCGCTGCATGCCGAACGTTGATCTGCATGACCGCTTCGAGCTGGTGATACTTCACTTTGAACTGGTCGAGGTCATTGCGCGGGAAGTTGCCGACTGAGTTTTATTACAAGGTTGGTTGAGCCTGCTACCGTGGAGGCAGGATGCCGAAACGAACATTCGCGCGGCGAATGGCCCGCAGGGCGGCTCGCTGAGGCGAGCCGTCAACCCAACATGTTCGAAGCCTGATGTTGGGCATCGCTTTGCTCAGCCCAACCTACGACGATCCTTTCCGCTATTCACTACCTGAGTTTTGCCATGACACCCACGCGCCTTGAAATTACCCGCCCCGACGACTGGCATCTGCATCTTCGCGATGGCGATGCGCTGGCTTCGGTGATTGGCCATACCGCGCAGCGATTCGCGCGCGCGATTGTGATGCCCAACCTGAAACCGCCGGTGACCACGGTGGCGAAGGCTGAGGATTATCGTGGGCGGATTCTGGCGAGCCTGCCGGCCGGTATGCGCTTCGAGCCGCTGATGACGCTGTACCTCACCGAGAACACTTTGGCCCAAGAGATCGTGCGGGCCAAGGAGAGTAGCAGCGTGTTTGCGGTGAAGTATTACCCGGCGGGGGCCACGACCAATTCGCAGTCCGGCGTGCGCGAGCTGTCGCGGGTGTATCCCGTGCTCGAAGCGATGGAGCGGCACGATCTGCCGCTGCTGTTGCATGGCGAGGTCACCGATCCGGATATCGACATCTTCGATCGCGAACGCGTTTTCATCGAGCGTCATTTGCTGCTGCTGCAGGCCAGGTTTCCGGCGCTGCGCATGGTGCTTGAACACATCACGACGCGCGATGCGGTCGAGTTCGTGAGCGGTGCCCCGGCGAATGTAGCGGCCACGATCACGGCGCATCATCTGCTGCTGAATCGCAATGCGCTGTTCGAAGGCGGCATGCGGCCGCACAACTACTGCGCGCCGATCCTCAAGCGGGAGACGCATCGCACGGCCTTGCTGCAGGCGGCGACCAGCGGCGACACGCATTTTTTCCTGGGCACCGACAGCGCACCGCATCCGCGCGAAGCGAAGGAAACGGACTGCGGCTGCGCGGGGCTCTACACGGCGCACGCGGCGCTGGAGTTTTACGCCGAAGCGTTCGAGCAGGTGGGCAAGCTTGATCGGCTGGAAGCTTTTGCCAGCTTTCATGGCCCGGATTTTTATCGCCTGCCGCGCAATAAAGAACGCATCACCCTTGAGCGCACGCCGTGGATCGTGCCGGGCGAATATCCGTTGGCGGGATCGACCTGCAAGCCGATGCGTGCTGGTGAGTCAGTCGCCTGGTCCATCGCGAGGTAGGTTGGGGTGAGCGCAAGCGAACCCCAACGTCGCGGGAACGTTGGGCATCGCTGCGCTCAACCCAACCTTGTATTGTGATTTTGCCCGAGTCGCTCTTGGGCAAAGCGTGTCCGGATGCCGTGCCCAACCTTGGCTCCACGCCGCGGCGTAGATTGCGCACCGGACACGCGTTTCACCCTTGCTCGACCTCGAACAGTATCTTCGGCCCGGCCGTTGCCGGCAGCCTGCATTCACAAGGTGGAGGACGCAAGCGATGAGTAGCTCGATGGTTCCCCTGGGTATCGATGTGGCCAAGGCCAAACTGGATGTTGCCTTACGTATGGGAGACAAATACCGCACCAAGGTTTTTGCCAACACCCCGGCCGGCTTCGCCGAGCTGATTCGTTGGCTGGATCATCACGGTGTCTTGCACGCGCATGCATGCATGGAGGCGACCGGTATGTATTGGGAGGCTATAGCGGCGGATCTGGCCGATGCCGGTCATCGGGTGTCGGTGATCAACCCGGCGCTAGCCAAAGCGCATGCCAAATCCATGGGCTTGCGCAGCAAGACCGACCTCATCGATGCCAAGGTGTTGGCGGACTTTTGCCTGCACCAGCAACCCCCTGCGTGGACGCCACCGTCGGCGGCTGAGCGACGGCTGCGCGCGCTGGTTCTTCGCCATCAGGCCCTGATGGACATGCAGACGCAGGAAAAGAACCGCTGCGAAAGCCTGCGCGAGGAAACCCAGGCGAGCGTGCACGCGCATCTGGACTGGCTGGCTGCCGAGCTCAAGCGTATCGAGACGGCCATCGGGCAATCGTTGGACGATGATCCAGACCTGCGCGGCAAGCGCGATCTGCTGGCCTCAGTGCCCGGGCTGGGCAAGCGCACGATCGCGGTGCTGCTGGCTTATGGCGTGAGCAGCCAGCGCCTTGACACCGCCCGCCAGTTCGTCGCATTCGCCGGACTCAGTCCGCGGCTACACGAGTCCGGCAGCAGCGTGCGTGCTCGCCCGCGGCTATCCAAGATCGGCCACGCCGTCTTACGCCACGCGCTGTACATGCCCGCGATGGTCACCCTCTATCGTACCCACTGGGGCAGGCGCTTCCGCGAACGCCTCAGTGCCCGCGGCAAGCCCGCTAAACTCATCATCGGCGCCATGATGCGAAAGCTCGCCAACGTCGCTTTCGGCGTCATCAAGTCGGGAAAAATGTTTGATCCGAACCTGCACGGCGCTTGACGGGCGTAACAGTATCTACGCGATCTACAGCTAATCAGTACGCGAACTCGCGGAACACCGGGTCGACGCTGCCGTTCCAGGGGCCGTGAAAGAGCTCGAGCTTGCGTTCGGCCGGGGTCTGGTTGGCCTGCACGATTTCGATCATCGGTTCGAGGAAGATGCTTTCGTCAGCGCCGTGCTGATTAAGCATGGCGCGGCGCTTGAGGCCTTGGCTGGCGATCTTCAACGCTTCTTCGGACAGGTCGCGCACGGTGCCGTTGCGGAACGGCAGCTTGAGGCCATATTTCGGCACGCCGTCGCGCAAGGCGTGACGTTCTTCGCGGCTGAAGTCCTTGACCAGATCCCACGCAGCGTCCAGCGCCTCGTCGTCGTACAGCAGGCCGACCCACAGCGCGGGCAGGGCGCATAGCCGGTTCCACGGGCCGCCGTCGGCACCGCGCATTTCCAGGTACTGCTTGAGGCGCACTTCCGGAAACGCGGTGGTGAGGTGGTCGGCGAAGTCCTTCATGGTCGCCTTGGTGCCCGGCAGCTGCGCCAGTTCGCCGGCCATGAACTTTTTGAAGTCCTGCCCGGCCAGATCGATGTACTGGCCGTCCTGAAAACTGAAGTACATCGGCACGTCGAGGATGTAATCGACGTAGCGCTCGTAGCCAAAGCTGTCGTCGAAGACGAAGTCGAGCATGCCGGTGCGATCCTTGTCGGTATCGGTCCAGATGTGCGAGCGATACGACAGATAGCCGTTTGGACGTCCTTCCGTAAACGGCGAATCGGCGAACAGCGCGGTGGCAATGGGCTGCAGTGCCAGGCTCACGCGGAATTTCTTGATCATGTCCGCCTGGCTGGAAAAATCCAGGTTCACCTGCACCGTGCAGGTGCGCGTCATCATGTCCAGGCCGAGCGAGCCGACCTTGGGCATGTATTCGCGCATGATCTTGTAGCGGCCTTTCGGCATCCACGGCATCTCGTCACGCTTCCACTTGGGCTGAAAGCCCATGCCGAGAAAGCCCAGGCCCATGCCGTCGGCGATCGAGCGCACTTCTTCCAGGTGCGTGTTCACTTCGGTGCAGGTCTGGTGGATGGTTTCCAGCGGCGCGCCGGACAGCTCCAGCTGGCCGGCGGGCTCCAGCGTGATCGATGCCATGTCTCGCGACAGTGCCACCGGGTTCTCGCCCTCGCGCGTCACGTCCCAGCCGTAGCGGGTGGCGATGGTTTCCAGCAGATGCTTGATGCCGCGCTCGCCCTCGAAGGTGGGCGCGCGCAGGTCGTCGGTGCGGAAGCCGAACTTTTCGTGCTCGGTACCGATGCGCCACGCCTCGCGCGGCTTTTCGCCGGCGGCAAGGTAGTCGGTGAGCTGCTGGCGGCCCTGAATCGGCGTGTTCTTAACGGCGCTGGGTATGGACACGGGGACTCGCCTTGCTTGGATATGCACAGACTAATGGGGGTGCGACATGACAACAAAAGGGCATGCCGGCGGATAATTGTACGCGAGAGTTCAGATGATGCTCGCGCTCGAGGCGGAGCGGATTGGCGCAGCCACCCGCGCGCCCCGGCGGGCGATCGCCAGAAACCGAAAAGGCCGGCAAATCTGCCGGCCTCTCCGTCTAACGCCTGTGTCAGGCGATCAGCGCTTCATCGAATTGAAGAACTCGTCGTTCGACTTGGTGTTCTTCATCTTGTCCAGCATGAACTCGATGGCGCTGAGTTCGTCCATCGGGTGCAGCAGCTTGCGAAGGATCCAGATCTTCGCCAGCAGGTCGGGATCGATCAGCAGATCCTCGCGGCGGGTGCCGGAGCGGTTGATGTCGATCGCCGGGTACACGCGCTTCTCGGAAATGCGGCGGCTCAGGTGCACTTCCATGTTGCCGGTGCCCTTGAACTCCTCGTAGATCACCTCGTCCATCTTGCTGCCGGTTTCGGTCAGCGCGGTGGCGATGATGGTGAGGCTGCCGCCTTCCTCGACGTTGCGCGCGGCGCCGAAGAAGCGCTTGGGCCGCTGCAGCGCATTGGCGTCGACGCCGCCAGTCAGCACCTTGCCGGAGCTGGGGATCACGGTGTTGTAGGCGCGGGCCAGACGCGTAATCGAGTCGAGCAGGATGATCACGTCCTTCTTGTGCTCGACCAGGCGCTTGGCCCGCTCGATCACCATCTCGGCAACCTGCACGTGGCGTACGGCCGGCTCGTCGAAGGTCGAGCTGATGACTTCGGCGCGCACGGTGCGGGCGATTTCGGTCACTTCCTCGGGACGCTCGTCGATCAGCAGCATGATCAGGTGCGCTTCGGGATGGTTGTACTGGATGGCCTGCGCGATGTTCTGCAGCATCATCGTTTTACCGGACTTCGGCTGCGACACGATCAGGCCGCGCTGGCCCTTGCCGATCGGCGCGATCAGATCGAGCACGCGGCCGGTGATGTCTTCGCTGGAGCCGTTGCCGCGTTCGAGCTTGAACGCCTTGCGCGGAAACAGCGGCGTCAGGTTCTCGAACAGCATCTTGTTCTTCGACGCTTCCGGCGGATCGCCGTTGATGTCATCGACGCGCAGCATGGCGAAGTAGCGCTCGCCTTCCTTCGGATGACGCACGCGGCCGGTGATGTAGTCGCCGGTGCGCAGGTTGAAGCGACGGATCTGGCTGGGCGACACGTAGATGTCGTCGGGACCGGCCAGGTAGGACTCATCGGCCGAGCGCAGGAAGCCGAAGCCGTCCTGCAGGATTTCCAGCACGCCTTCGGCCCAGATGCCGCCGCCGGAGCGGGCGTGCGCCTTGAGCACGTTGAAGATCACGTCCTGCTTGCGCGCGCGCGCCACGCCTTCGTAGACACCCAGCGACTCGGCGAATTCCAGCAGCTGCGGCGCCTTCATGCGCTTCAGTTCGGTGAGGTTGATAACGCGGTCGTTGCTGCCCGGATCGGCGTTGTCGTCGTCCACCGGCAGGCCGTTGGGATTCGGCCGCGGATTGTTCTGCGGACGCTGCGAACCCTGCTGCGGACCGCGCTCGTTGCGCTCGTTGCGACGGCGGCGGCCGCGCGGGTCGCGGTCGCGCGGGTTGTTGGGGTTATTCGGGTTATTGCCCTGGTTCGGGTTACTGCCCTGGTTCGGGTGCTGCCCGGCGTTCTGGCCGCCGTTGGAGCCGCCGTTCGGATTCTGACCCGGGCCGCCGTTGGGCTGGCCAGCGTTTGAGCCATGCTGGCTGGGCTGGCCCTGGTTCGACGAAGGCGGCGTCGACGATGGCTGGCCGGACGAGGGCTGATTCGAAGACGCCGGTGAAGCGCCCTGATTCGATGAGCCCTGGTTGGATGACGCCTGGTTTGATGAATTCTGGTTGGCGCTGGAAGCGTGCGGCTGCGCCTGATTGCCATCGCGCGGAGTCGCGTTCGGGTTCGGCGCCTGCGCCGTATTGCCCGGCTGGGCGGACTCGTTGCCGTTGCCGTTGCCGTGAGACGGTGCCGATTCGCGCGGCTCATGCGAGGCGCGCGGCAAAGGCAGCGGCGGTTGGTGGGAAGACGATGCTGCAGGCGGGGGGTTTGCCGGTGCCGACGCCGGTGGTGCGGAGCGCTCTACGTTCGGCTGCTGGGCCGGCGGTGCGTGCGCTGCACCGGACTTTTCAGCCGCCGCGGCCCGCGCGGCAGCCATCTCCGCCGCGGTGCGGCGCGGCGCGCGCTGGCGCGGCTCGGGCTTGCCTTCGGATGCAGGCTTGGTATCGGCGCTTTTGGCGTCGTTGGGGTTTTTATTTTCGTTATCAGACACGGGCTATCCTCGCGGGGCGCCGTTGAACTTCAGGAGGGGTGTTTGTGCGTCGCGCAGAGGGCGCTCGGGGAACAGGACTGTTCCGACGGACTGATTGAATCTAGCACCCGTCAGGTGCCGGCGTAAAGCCTCATGCGCCTGCCGGACTCGGCCAGGCAGGCGCGGTAAAGCGGTTTGGCGCTGGGCTAGCTCAGATGGCCTTGTCGATCATCTGGGTCAGCTGACCCTTGCTGACGGCGCCGATCTGGGTCGCTTCGACCTTGCCGTTCTTGAACACCATCAGGGTGGGGATGCCGCGCACACCGTAGTTACGCGGCGTCTGCTGGTTCTGGTCGATGTTCACCTTGACCACGCGCAGCTTGCCTTCGTACTGCTTGGCCAGCTCGTCCAGCATGGGCGCGATGGCCTTGCAGGGGCCGCACCATTCGGCCCAGAAATCGAGCAGCACGGGCGTTTCGGATTTGAGCACCTGCTGTTCGAAGGCGTCGTCAGTTACATGGGTAATCAGGTCGCTCACGGGAATCTCCGAGGCTGTGGGGCGAAAAATCGCAGAAGGGATAAATGGGGCGGCGGGCGAATAAATGCAAGGAGTGACGGCGGCAGGCCTTCATCAGCTACACTCACGTGCCCATGAAGCCAGAGTTGGGGCTGAATAGAGGCATCGCCGAACCGGCGAAGCTTCATTGCAGCGTAACTCCGGGCACGATTCAAGGGCGGCCTTGCAAACCGCCCGTCGGACCGCCGTCAAACCCGGCGTCGCCAGCCGCGGCGCGACCTTGCCGACTATTCGACAGTGAACCAAGGCTTCACTGCGCCCCGCGCACCCGTCCTGCACCGCCATGCGCCGATACCGGCGAATGAAGCGGGTGCAGCGCATCACGTCGCCACGACGGCAAACTGCCGTTGCGGCCAAGGCCCTTATTCCACTTATGTCACAGACCGTACTCACCGATACCTTTTTCACCAACTTCGATCTTCATCCGCTGCTGCAGCAGGGCCTCGACGACAGCGGCTTCACCCGCTGCACGCCGATCCAGGAAATGACCCTGCCGCTGGCGCTTGGCGGGCGCGACGTCGCCGGCCAGGCCCAGACCGGCACCGGCAAGACCTGCGCCTTCCTGGTCGCGATGATGAATCGCCTGCTCACCACGCCCGCCGTGGCCGAGCGCAAGGACAGCGATCCGCGCGCGCTGATCATCGCACCGACCCGCGAGCTGGCCATCCAGATCGACAAGGACGCCAAGGCGATTGGCCGCCACACCGGCCTGCGCAGCGCGCTGATCTACGGCGGCGTCGATTACGACAAGCAGCGCCAGCAGCTGAAGGACGGCTGCGACATCATCATCGCCACGCCCGGCCGCCTGCTCGATTATCACAAGCAGGACGTGTTCGGCCTCAATGGCGTCGAGGTGATGGTGATCGACGAAGCCGATCGCATGTTCGATCTGGGCTTCATTGCCGACGTGCGGTTCATCTTCCGCCGCCTGCCGGCGCGCGAGCAGCGCCAGGTGCTGCTGTTCTCCGCCACGCTGAGCCATCGCGTGCTGGAGCTGGCCTACGAGCACATGCACAACGCCGAGAAACTCGTTGTCGAGAGCGACAATGTCACCGCCGACAAGGTGCGCCAGCTGGTCTACTTCCCGGCCAAGGAAGAAAAGCTGCCGCTGCTGCTCAACCTGCTCGAGCGCACCGCGGCCGAGCGCAGCATCATTTTCGTCAACACCAAGGCCGCGGCCGAACGCGTCACCGACCGCGTGAAGCGCCAGGGTTACCGCGCCGGCGCCATCTCCGGCGACGTGCCGCAGCTGAAGCGGCAAAAGCTGCTGCAGCGTTTCCAGGAAGGCCAGCTGGATATCCTGGTGGCGACCGATGTGGCCGCGCGCGGCCTGCACATTCCCGCCGTCAGCCACGTCTTCAACTACGACCTGCCGCATGACGCCGAAGACTACGTGCACCGCATCGGGCGCACCGCGCGTCTGGGTGCCGAGGGCGATGCGATCAGCTTCGCTTGCGACCTGTACGCGATGTCGCTGCCGGATATCGAAACCTATATCGGCCAGAGCATTCCGGTCGCCAGCATGGACGCCGATCTGCTGATCATGCCCAAGCCGAAGGCGATGGACGCCGAGTTCGCCGCTAACGCGGCCGCCGACAGCGCCGAGTTCGGCGACATCGTGCCGCCGCGTCCGGGCGAAAAGCCGCGCCGTCCCGGCGGCGCTGGTGGCAGCAGCCGCGACGGCAGCCGTGGCGCAGGCGGTAGCCGCAGCGCCGGCGGTTCGCGCTCGTCTTCCTCCGCGTCGCGTCCGCCGCGCGAGCGCCGGGCAGAAGTGGCGGCAGCGGCCGTTGAATCCGCGCCGATCGACGTGCCGGTGCATGCGACCGAAGGCGTCGCGGTTTCGACTTCCGCCACTGCGCCAACGCCCGTTGGCGAGGCAGGCGATGCGGCGCGCAAGCCGCGCCGTCGTCGCGGCGGCCGCAACCGCCGCCGCGAAGGCGGGGCGGAAACCGTCGGTGCAGCCGGCCCGAGCGGCGATGCTCAGACATCGGCCGTTGCGAAAGAAGGCAGCCGCGCCCCGCGCGGCGAGCGCCGTCCGCCGCGCGAGCGCAGTGGTGCAGAAGCTTCGTCGAACGGCAGCCGCCCGTCGCGGCAGGTCGCGGTGACCTCGGGCAACGCTTCGGGCAAGCCCGCCGGCGAAGCGCCGAGTGCGAAAAAGCCGGGCCTGTTCAGCCGGCTGACGCGGCTGTTCACCGGCCGCTGATGGCTGAATCTCCTTCGCGCTTCATTTCGCGAAGGGGACAAGAAACATCGTGAGCAGGATCGCAGTCGTCGCGGCTGAAGCTGCGGCGACTGCAACGCATGCAGGCCAGCCATTGGCCGCGCGCTTCCCTTATCCTTGCCGCTGGCAACACGACACGCAGGTTCGGGGACGCTCGGTGATCCATTTTGATCAAGTCAGCAAACGCTACGACGGCGGGCACGAAGCGCTGTCGCAGCTTTCCTTTGAGGTGCCTACGGGCGAAATGGCTTTCGTCACCGGCCATTCCGGCGCGGGCAAGAGCACCTTGCTCAACCTGCTCGGACTGATCGAACGGCCGTCGCACGGCGTGATCATGCTGGACGGACAGAACCTGGCGAAAGTTCGCGGCGGCGGCGTGCCCAAGCTGCGCCGGCGAATCGGCATGGTGTTTCAGGATCACCGCCTGCTGATGGAGCGCACGGTGTTCGCCAATGTCGAGCTGCCACTGACTATCGGCGGCGTTGCCCGCCCCGAGCGCGCCCGCCGCGTGCGCGCCGCGCTGGAGAAAGTCGGCCTGCTGGCCTATGAGCGTCAGCTGCCGGCGACCCTCTCTGCCGGCGAGCGCCAGCGCGTCGGTATCGCCCGCGCCATCGTGGCGCGGCCGACCCTGCTGATCGCCGACGAGCCCACCGGCAATCTCGATCCGCAGCTGGCGATGGAAATCATGGGTCTGTTCGGCGAATTCCAGCAGGTCGGCACCACGGTGTTGATCGCCAGCCACGATCTGCCGCTGATCAAGCGCATGAAGAAGCGCGTGATCGTGCTGGACCACGGACGCCTGGTGGCCGATCTGGCTGCGCAGGAGGTGCTGTGAGCATGCCGCCGGAGAACGTCCCCGTCGATCAGGCCTCATCGCCGCGCGCCGAAAAAACCCAGGGCCGACGCTTCGCCAGCTGGCGCGAACACCACGGCTGGAGCGCGGCCGCCAGCCTGCGCCGGCTCGGCTCGCGACCGCTGGGCAGTCTGCTGACGATCGCCGTGATGGGTCTGGCGCTGGCGCTGCCGCTGGCTTTCTATCTTTTGCTCGGCAACGTGCAGAAGCTGGGTGAAACCCTGGGCCAGAGTCAGGCCATCAGCGTGTTCCTGCAGCCCGATCAGAGCGCGCAGCAGGCGCAGCTGCTGGCCAAGCAGCTCGGCGAGCGGCCGGAAGTCGCCTCGGTCAGCGTCAAGACGCCGCAGCAGGGCATGGACGAGCTGGCCAAGATGCAGGGCTTCACTGGCGCACTGAAAACGCTGGACAGCAACCCGCTGCCCTACGTGCTGCAGCTGCAGCCGCACGAAGAGTTTGGCGCCGCGGCTATCGGGCAGCTGGTCACAGACATCCGCGCCATGCACAGCGTTGACATGGTGCAGGACAGCGGCATCTGGCGGCAGCGCCTCGATGCGCTGCTGGCGGTCGGCAATCGCGCGGTGCTGGTGCTGGCTTCGCTGCTGATCCTGGCGGCGCTGCTGGTGGTGGGCAATACGGTGCGCGTCGATATCGCCAGTCGCCATGAAGAGATCGGCGTGCTGCTGCTCATCGGCGCCAGCGGCGCCTTCGTGCGCAGGCCGTATCTTTATGCCGGCATCTGGTACGGCCTGTTCAGCGGCATGCTCGCGGCCCTTCTGGCGATCGGCATCGAATTTGCCCTGGCCGACCCTGTGGCCCAGCTCAGTCAGGCCTACAACGGCAAGCTGCAGGTCGGCGGCCTGCCGCTGTGGCTGCTGCTGGCCGTGCCGCTGGCCGCGGCCTTGCTGGGCTGGTTCGGCGCGCGGCTGGTCAGTGCCTGGCAGTTGCGCAAGGCGGCATGAGCGGCAGTCGGCTGGCACAGTGACGCCCGTCGCAGGTACGGCCGGGCGTTCCGGGCACTATCAAGTCCAAACGGCGGTTCAGGCCGCGCATGCTGGCGGTTCGTTCGCGTGCATGCTGAGATAGTCATGCTGAGATAGCAGGGTTGAAGAGTAACGTGGCACGTACGGCATCGAGCAAGGCAAGTTGAATAACGCAATGAGCGCGACCAACAGCAATCGTCTCACCACGGCAGCGCCTCGCGTGCTGGTTGTCGACGGCTCGCGCGTGGTGCGCCAGCTGCTGACCCGCGTGCTGCTGGCCGAACTGCCCGAGGTCGAAGTCATCGGCAGCGGCAGCGGCGCCGATGCGTTGAAGTTGCTGGAAGAGGGCGCCTTCGACTTCATCACCATTGCGCTGCGCCTGCCCGATATGGATGGGCTGGAGCTGGCGCGATCCGTGCGCGAAACCGCGTCGCAGACCTATGTACCCATCGTGGTGGTTTCCGGCGATGTCGACGATCGCCTGCTGCGCCGCTCGCTCGGCGAGGACGTCACCGATTATTTCGATAAGGCGCTGGGGCTGCAGGCGCTGGCCGAATTCATTCGCGGCTACGTCAGCCCGCAGATGCAGGCCGAGGGCACCGTGCTGTATGTCGAGGACAGCCGTGTCGTCGCGCTTGCCACGCGCCGCATGCTCGAAAAGATCGGCCTCACCGTGCGTCACGTGGTCAGCGTGGAAGACGCGCTGGCCATGCTCGAAACCGACAGGGCGCTGGGTTGGACCGGTGCCGACGTGGTGCTGACCGACGTGAGCCTGAAGGGCGAGCTCACCGGCGGCGATCTGCTCAAGCGCATCCGCAACGAGTTCGGCTACGGCAAGGGCCGGCTGCCCGTGCTGGTGATGACGGGCGATGAAAACCCGGCGAACCAGGCCGCACTGATCAAGGCCGGCGCCAACGATCTGGTCGAAAAACCGGTCGAGGAAAAACTGCTGGTGACCAAGCTGCTGTTTCAGCTGCGCGTGGCCCAGCATTTGCGCGCCCGCGCCAGCGGCGCCTGAGTTCGACCGCTTGAGCGACGCGCAGGCCAGACCCGATCAGACGAAACCTGATCAAATCAAACTTGATCAGGCCAAACTCGATCAGATCAGGCTGGAGCCTTCGTGGAAGGCGCGCATCGGCGACGCCCTGCTCGGTCCGAAGATGCAGTCGCTCGCGGCTTTTCTGCGCAGCGAAAAACAGGCCGGCAAGAAAATCTATCCGCCCGGTCCGGAGATTTTTGCCGCCTTCGATCACACGCCCTTCGACCAGGTGCGCGTGGTGATACTTGGGCAGGATCCGTATCACGGCCCCGGCCAGGCACACGGCCTGTGTTTTTCCGTGCGGCCGGGCGTGCGCGTGCCGCCGTCGCTGGAAAATATCTTCAAGGAGATCCAGCGCGATCTCGCCATCCCGCGCCCCGACCACGGCTGCCTCACCTCGTGGGCCGACCAGGGCGTGCTGCTGCTCAACAGCGTGCTCACTGTGGAGGAAGGGCAGGCCAACGCACACCAGGGCAAAGGCTGGGAAGACTTTACCGACCGCGCCATCGACGCACTCAACCGCGAGCGCGAAGGTGTGGTGTTTCTGCTGTGGGGTTCCTACGCGCAGAAGAAGGGGCAGCTGATCGATGCTACGCGTCACTGCGTACTGAAGTCGGTCCATCCCTCGCCGCTATCCGCCCATCGCGGCTTCATCGGCTGCGGACATTGCTCCGCGGCCAACCGCTATCTGGAAGAGCGCGGAAGTGTACCCATCGACTGGTCGTTGCCGCGCGTAGCGCGCTCATAGATATCGAAAATGGCGCGCTCGACGCATGGGAGTCTGCCTCAAGAACTTCAAGGAGCTAACAGCTTCCGCATCGCCCGACACACGCGGCTACGGTTCGCCGAAGGCGTGGCCGTGTTCGGTCATAGTGCTCAGAGCACAAAGGGCGTGGGGCTGTTCGGTAATGCTTTTCGTGATCTGTCCACCCTCTTCTGATGGAGTACATGCCTCATGTTGAAAACGCTACGGGCAGCATCGGTACTGTTTTTGGGTGTGACAACACTTTATTTTCATGCGCCGGACGTCCATGCGGCCCATGCCACTACCTCGAATGATCAGACCAGGGCTCAAGCCAGCGAGCCGGCGAAAGCCACGGCGTTGAAGTCAGGGGCCAATGGTGCGGCGTCGATGAACACATACAGGGACATCTTCGGCAAGAGCGTGCAGACCGATGTCGCAGTGTTCACCGACGCCGATCAAAAGACGGTCACTCCGGCGGTTTTCAAGGGTTACGAGCAGTACAACACATACTGCTCGCGCTGCCATGGTAAGGATGCGGTGGGTGGTTCGTTCGCGCCGAATCTGCGCAAGTCGATGGCCAACGGCATGCCGTACCCGCAGTTTCTCGCCACGGTGCTGGCCGGCAGGTCGGCCAAGGGCATGCCGTCATGGGCAGGAGTGTTGGAGGAAAAGGACATCCATGCCATCTACGACTACATCAAGGCACGCCAGCTCGATCTGATTCGCGGCGGACGTCCACCGTCCGACTGATGGATGGACGTCCAGACGTCCAAAAGCGGTTATGATGTTTCATTGAATTATCCATTGTTTGGTAAGGATATGTACCCATGAAGTCACGAGCCGCGGTTGCCTGGGAAGCGGGCAAGCCCCTGAGCATCGAAGAGGTGGATGTCGCCGCACCGAAGGCGGGCGAGGTGCTGGTGCGCATCGTCGCCACGGGCGTATGCCACACCGACGCCTTCACCCTGTCCGGCGCCGACCCCGAAGGCCTGTTCCCGGTCATCCTCGGCCACGAGGGCGGCGGCATTGTCGAGGAGGTGGGTGCGGGCGTGACGTCGCTGAAAGTGGGCGACCACGTGATTCCTCTCTACACGCCCGAGTGCGGCGAGTGTGAATACTGCCTTTCCGGCAAGACCAACCTGTGCCAGAAGATCCGCATCACACAGGGCAAGGGCCTGATGCCCGACGGCACCAGCCGCTTCTCGATGAACGGCAAGCCGATCCTGCACTACATGGGTTGCAGCACCTTCAGCGAATACACCGTGCTGCCGGAGATCTCGCTGGCCAAGATCAATCCGGCCGCGCCGCTGGAGAAGGTCTGCCTGCTCGGCTGCGGCATCACCACCGGCATCGGCGCGGTGCTGAATACGGCCAAGGTGGAGGCGGGCGCCACGGTGGCTGTGTTCGGCATGGGCGGCATCGGCCTGTCGGTGGTGCAGGGCGCGGTGATGGCAAAAGCCTCGCGCATCGTCTGTGTCGACATGAACCCCGACAAGTTCGAGATGGCCAAGCTGCTCGGCGCGACCGACTTCATCAACCCGAAGGATTACCCCGATACGCCGATCCAGCAGGTGATCGTGGATCTCACCAACGGCGGCGTGGACTATTCGTTCGAGTGCATCGGCAACGTGCATGTGATGCGCTCGGCGCTGGAGTGCTGCCACAAGGGCTGGGGCGAGTCGGTCATCATCGGCGTGGCCGGCGCGGGGCAGGAGATCAGCACGCGCCCTTTCCAGCTGGTGACCGGCCGCGTGTGGCGCGGCAGCGCGTTCGGTGGCGTGAAAGGCCGCAGCCAGCTGCCGGGCTACGTCGATCGCTACATGAAGGGCGAGATCAAGATCGACGAGATGATCACCGAAGTACTGCCGCTGGAGCGCATCAACGACGCCTTCGAGCTGATGCACGCTGGCAAGGTTATCCGCTCCGTCATCGTGTATTGAGGGATTTGGAGCGAGCCTCAACGCTGGCGCAAGAACGATACCAGGCATCCGCTGACGGCACGCCGCCTGGGTCGGCCCATGTCGTGCGCACTCAAGACCGGCGCCACGCTGGGCTTGGTCGATCATCGGCAGTAACCGGTAACAGGCTCGACGCCTTGATGATTTCCGGCCGCTTCTGTCGGCCCAGGCTTCAGTAACCACCCGGTCCGCAGGGCTGCTTGATTCGCTCATGCGGTTGCGCCCTGGCGTTCCCCACACGCTGGTTGGCCCTGCGCCCTCGCCGAGCACGCCACCGCCAGCTCCGGTGGAAGGTCGCCGCCGCGAGGTTTCTCGCCTTGCGCACGATTCGGCGGCATGACGGCGAAGGACGCCCGGGTGGCCTTCGCCCCGTCGCGTAGCGCCTGCTTGTGTTCCGAACGGTGAGCATTCCCTGACGGTGGTCAGCATTTTTCGAGGCGACCAGCGAGGGCGATCTGCGGATCGGCATTCGAACTGCCGCCGCGCTTTCGATTGTCATGTGGCCGGTACAGCGATGTACCGGATTCGTGACACCCATCGTGACAACCCCGGGATGGTGTCTCCAATGCATTGAATCTACTAGTTATTTCGATACTGGAATCTGGCACGCAATCTGCAGTTACCCAGCTCAGCAACGCAGCGGCTGCGTGCTGGCTGCCGGGTACGGCCTGCAGATAGCCGTGAGGTCGGTGCGCTACACAGAAGCAAAACCGGTGTGCGGCTATCCCTGGATCAACATCCAGAATGATTTTCAGTGACATGCAGAGGAGAGGAAATCACCATGAGTTCTCAAAACAGTAGCCGTTCGCGGCGGGTCAGGTGGGGCGTCGTCTTGCTGGCCAGCCTGGGGTTGGTTGTCGGCGCAACGGCGGCGGCCCAGACAGGCGAGATGAGCGCGACGTCAAGCATCGCCAAGACCGCAGCAAACCCGGATCTGTGGCCCGCGCCGGGTCGCAACAACGAGTTGACGCGTTTCAGCCCGCTCACCCAGATCAACGCCGGCAACGCGGGCAACATGCAGTACATGTGGAGCCAGTCGCTCAGTTCCATGCGTGGCCAGGAAGGCCAGCCGATCGTCGTGGACGTGGGCGGCAAGCCGATGATGTTCCTCGTCAGCGGCTGGCCGAACGTCGTGCAGGCGCTGGATCTGTCCGACCCGGACAACCCGGTGACGGTCTGGAATTACGTCAAGAAGGACGGCCGTGACGACAGCGCCGTCGCCATCGCGTGCTGCGATACCGTCAACCGCGGCCTCAACTATGCCGACGGCAAGGTGATCTTCCACACCCTGGACGGTTACCTGATCGCGCTGGATGCCTTGACGGGCAAGGTGGACTGGAGCGACAAGCTCGCCTCCCCGGAAAAGGGTCAGACCATGACCGGTGCGGGCACGATCGCCGGCAAGAACATCATCATCGGCTACGGCGGTGCGGAGCTTGCGGCGCGCGGCAGCATCGCGGCCTACTCGATCGACGACGGCAAGAAGGTCTGGGGGTTCTTCAACAACGGCACGGCCAAGGATGTCGGCATGACGGCAGACACCAACAAGGCCGTACCGAAGCATGGCACGCTGAAGACCTTTCGCGGCGTCGATGAGTATCCGGGGGATGAGCATACGCGCGGCGGTGCGACTGTCTGGGGCTGGATCAGCTACGACGCAAAGCTCAACCTGATCTATTACGGCACCAGCAATCCCGGCACGTGGAGCCCCTCGTATCGCTGCAAGTACGACACGTGGGAAAAGTGCAACGACGGCACTCAGGACAACAAGTGGTCGCTTTCGCTCATCGCGCGCAACGCTTCCACGGGTGAAATGGTGTGGGCGTATCAGCTGACGCCGTTCGACGAGTGGGACTACGACGCTGTCAACGAAAGTGTGCTCGTCAACATGGATATTGATGGCCAGAAGAACCGCCCGGTGCTGGTGCATTTCGACCGCAACGGCTTTGCGTACGTGCTGGATCGCCGTACCGGGCAGCTGCTGCGCGCGCACAACTTCGTTCCGGTGAACTGGGCCGAGAAGATCGACGTCGGCGGCACGGATCGCCCGATCAAGGTCAAGGCGCACTCGCCGTTTGCCGTAGATAAAGCCGTACAGGCCTGCCCGACGGCCATGGGCGGCAAGGACGAGCAGCCGGTGGCGGTGGATCCGAGCAATCCGCAGGTGTTCTACGTCCCCACCAACCAGTGGTGCATGGAAGATACGCCGCTGAAGCGCACCAGCACGCAGCAGGGCTCGGGTTACGCGTTTGCCAATGTGTACATGTACGAGCCTACACCGGGCCTTGCGGGCCAGTTCCAGGCGTTCGATGTCGACACCGGCAAAATCGTCTGGAAGAACCCCAACAAGTACCAGACCTGGAGCGGTGCGCTGGCCACCGCTGGCGGCGTGGTCTTCTATGGCGACATGCTGGGTGACTTCCGGGCCGTGGATGCCAAGACCGGCAAGGTGCTGTGGATGCGCAAACTGGGCTCGGGCATCATCGGCAACCCGATCAGCTACAAGATCAACGGCCAGCAGTATGTGTCGGTGTTCGCCGGCATCGGTGGCTGGAGCGGCCTGCCGGTTACCGCGGGTCTGAACTTCAGCGACAAGTACGGCGCGATCGGTGCAACCGCCATGGCCAAGTCCACCAACCTCAACCTCGTGCCGCAGGGCGGCACCCTGTACACGTTCCGCCTGGGCGGACCGGAGCATCAGGCCGTTGCGGACGCCGATACCGCAAAGTGACAGCCTGTGCACAGCTGGGTTGTAGAAGTTTACAGGCCACTGTTGCATCGTGAAGTCTGCCGGGGTTGCCTTGTGCAACCCCGGCTTCGATGCGGAAACGTCGCGTGTCGGCAACGAACGTGTGAGGTTCTTTCAAAGTGCGGTCGATGACATGAAATTCGCAATGGCAATATCCGCTGGATGCCTCGCGCTGATGGTGGCCGGGTTGGCATCGGCGCAGGAAAAAACCTATTACAACCTCGACCAGAATTTCAGCGAAATGACGGCGGCCGAACAGAACGCCGCAAAACAGGCCGCCCTGCATCAGCAGATGCGGCCGCTGACCGCGTGTGCGGACCCTGCCAACATGCCGTTTTCGGACCGCAATGGCGACGGCATCGACAACCAGATCGTCAAGGTGCTGGCCGCGGCCATGCATACGACGATCGGGTTCTACTGGATGTCCTACGTCAATTCAGGATTTCTGAAACGGGCGTTCGGCAACGCGGTCGAGCCGCTCGGCAACTGCGATCTGGTGATCGATATTCCGGACAGCGTTTCGGGCGTATTGATGACCGATCCGATCTACCGCTCGACCTACGTTTTCGCGTCCGGCGAGAACAGCGGCATTCATATCAAGAGCTTCAGCGACCCCGCGCTCAAAAAACTCCGCGTGGGCGTGTACCAGACCTCCGCCGTGCGCCAGGCGCTCGCCGACAACGGGATGAAGAACGATGTCCACGTGCTTACGGTCAGCTACGACACCGAAAGTAACCACGGCGCCCTGCAGCAGTGGCGGCAGGTTGAACAGATAGCGAACGGCCAGCTCGACGTGGTCGGAATATGGGGACCGTTTGCCGGTTACGCCAAGGCCAAGAAGCATGTGCCTATCGTGCTGCAGCCGGTGAACCTGATGTCCAACGACGTGCAGCTGGAATACGCCATGGCCATCGGCGTGCGCGAAAACGACGTCGTTCTCAAATATGCGTTGGACAACGCCCTGAATGCATCGGCAGACAAGATCAAGGCGATTCTCGACGACTTCGGCGTCCCGCTGGTCCAGTGCAGCGAATGCCTCGTCCAGGGCACCTTGCCCTCGCATGGTCCCTATTCCAAGGGAGCCAGCGCCTACGCGCGCTACCAGCAGCCGCTGGACGCGGACCTGATCCACATCGACTCATCGCAAACGACGCCAGGCGAAGTCGTCACCCTGCGTGACGTCAAGAAATCGGTTGCCGCGGGCGCCAGCCTGAACGCCGAACTGGCGCAAGCCGTGGTGGCCTCCGACGCCGCGCGCATCACGTTTCTGGCCTCCCACGGCGCGGATCTCAACGCACGTGACTCCATGGGCTCCACGCCACTGACCAGTGCAGCCAGCGCTCGCGATTCCGATACCGTCAAGCTGCTGCTTCAACTGGGCGCGGACGCCAACGCACGCAACGGGGATGACTTAACGCCGCTGATGGCGGCGGCTTATCGCGATCACGTGCCGTCGGTGGAGGCGTTGCTGCAGCACGGCGCCAGCCTCACCGTGAAAGATCCCAAAGGACTGACGCCGCTATGCCTTGCGATCGACAACCGCAGCTTTCTGGCTGCCACGGCACTGCTCAATGCCGGGGCCTCGCCGAATGTGGCGTGCGGTGCCAATCACCTGACGCCGCTGATGATCGTGGCGAGACATCTCGAAGCGGACAAGAGCGGCAATGTTCCGGTCGACGACGGGCTGTTCCTCAGCGACGGGGTTTCTCCGCAACAGGTTGGCCAGTTGCTGGTCAGCAAAGGCGCTGACGTGAACGCCCGCAGCACTAGCGGACTGACAGCGCTGATGGTCGCCGCCGGGCACGACAACGCACCGCTGATCGGCTTGCTGATCCAGGCCGGGGCGAAAGTCGATGCGCGTGCCGATGACGGCAAGACGGCGCTCGATATCGCCAAAGAAAACGGCAGCGATGCGTCCATACAGACACTCGACGTGATGAGCCGCTTCGCGCCTGCGCCAAGCCCGAGCGGTGCTGCGGCGGAGCCGCCACGATGAGGCGGGCGATCGCCACCATCCTCGCCGCCGTGCTTGCATCGACGCTCGCTGCGGCCGGCTCGGCGGCGCCAGTGACCAAGCCAGCCAGCAAGCAGGTCAACAAGCCAGCCGCGAGCAGCGCAGCGAAGAGCAACGATGTCGTTACGCATTACGCGTATCTGGGCAAGGCCTATCGGGAACCGGCGCCACTGTCGCTGCTCAAGCCCGCCGTCATTCCCGACGAAGGGCTTGCCGGTGTGCGTCTGGGAACCAACTACAACAACCAGGCGGGAAAATTCCTGGGCCTTAAGTTTGTGCTGGACGAGACGATGGTGCCGGAAGATGGCGACGTGGTCGCGGCCGCCAGAAAACTGCTGGCCTCCGGTCAGCACCTCATCATCGCTGACCTCAAAGCGCCGGATTTACTGGCGGTTGCCGATTTGCCGGAGGCGAAAGGCGCGATCATCCTCAATATCCGCGCGCGCGACGACGTGCTGCGCCAGACCCAGTGTCGCCTCGATGTCTTCCACCTGATCCCCAGCGACGCGATGCTGACCGACGCCTTGGCGCAGTATCTGGTGTGGAAGAAATGGACGCGCTGGTTTCTCGTGCGGGGCCAGCATCCGGCAGACGTGGAGTACGCCAACGACATCACGCGTTCGGCCAAACTCTACGGTGCCAAGATCGTGGCCGAACGCGCGTACGAGCTGCAGACCGGCGCGCGCCGCGTGGATACCGGTTACCAGGAGATCCAGACGCAGATGCCGATGCTGACGCGTGGCATTCCGGACTACGACGTCGCCTTCGTCGCCGATGAGACCAATTCATTCGGGCTGTACCTGCAATATCGGACCACCGATCCACGGCCTGTCGTGGGCACGGACGGCCTCGAAGCGACGGCGTGGGGCGCCGCGTATGAGTCTTATGCGGCACAGACGCTGCACGACGATTTCCTGAAGCTTGCGCATCGCGAGATCACGGTGCGGGACTACGAGGGCTGGCTTGCGGCCAATCTGTTGCAGATGGCCGTGATCCAGGGCAGCGCCCGCAATGTCGATGCAATCCGGAAGTACATCAGCTCCGACGGCCTCAAGCTCGCTGGGTACAAAGGCGAAGGCATGAACTTCCGCGCCTGGGACAACCAGCTGCGTCAGCCGATTCTGCTCATGGATGCGCTGTCTCTGGTGTCGGTCTCGCCCCAGCCGGGCTTTCTGCACGCCGTGTACAACACCGACACCCTTGGTTTCGACCAGCCGCAAAGCCAGTGCAAATTCTCGAAATGAAAATACCCATCCACCATCGACTTCATGCGCGCGTCGCCGCGGTGTTCCTGCTGCTGATGCTGGTGGCCTCACCGGCGTGGTCGGCGACGCTGTTTGTCACCAACGAGCGCGGCAATACCGTGACGGTGCTGGACAGCAACACGCTCAAGACGATCAAGACCATCCCCACCGGCCAGCGCCCGCGCGGCGTCGTGGCGTCGCCGGACGGCAAATGGGTGTACGTCTGCGTCGGCGACAGTAACCGCATCGATGTCATCGATGTCGCCAAGCTCGCCGTGACGCGCCAGCTGCCGTCGGGGGCAGACCCTGAGTTGCTGGCCGTGAGCAACGACGGCAGCCGGATCTACATCGCCAACGAGGACAACTCGCAGGTCACCGTTCTGGACTCGATGACCGGGAAGCTGCTTGCGGAGATCCCCGTGGGCTCGGAACCCGAAGGCATGCGCGTGAGCCCGGACAACCGGATCACGGTGGCGACCGCCGAAGGCAGCAGCCTGGTCCACTTCATCGACAACAAGACGCTGAAACTGGTCGGCACCGTACTGGTGGGCGCCCGCCCGCGCGTGGCCACGTTCACCCCTGACGGCCGCTACGTCTGGGCGTCCTCCGAGGTGGGCGGCACGGTATCGGTAATCGATGCGGGCACGCATCAGGTCGTGCAGACGATCAGCTTTGCCATCCCCGGCATGCGTGCCGAGTTCATCCAGCCGGTCGATATCACGATGTCGAAGGACGGCTCGCAGGCGTTCATCGCACTGGGGCCCGCCAATCACGTCGCCGTGGTCGACACGAAGACCTACAAGGTAAGCGACTACATCATCGTGGGACAGCGGCCGTGGCACATGGCGCTGTCCCACGATGGGTCGAAGCTCTACGTCGTCAACGGCTTCACCAACGATGTGACGGTTGTGGATACCAAATCGCTCAAGCCCGAGGTTTCGGTAAACGTCGGGCGCTTGCCATGGGGCATTGCTGTCGTGCCCTGAGCGATTGCCTCGCGAGGCGCAGTTACGGTGGTGCGCAAGCACCCGCAGAAGATGATTGATTCGTACGGCTATTCGAAGGAGAGTCAAATGTTACGCAAGACCCTGTATAGCTTCACTGCCGCTGCTTCCCTCGCCGTCGCCGGTATCGGCCTGGCGCTCGCCACCAACAGCTCGGCCAGTTCGACCGACGCTCCCGCCAGTGCCGCAAGCATCCATGTTCCGGCAACGTACGAGTCGATGGACACCAGTCACACCGGCATGGTGACCGAAAAGGAAGCCTTGGCGGCCATGCCTAACCTGAACTTCAAAGCCGCCGATGAGAACGGCGACGGTCAGCTCGATCGCGTGGAATATCTGGATTTGCAGTCCAAGGTCGCGGACGGGACCTGGACCAACGCAGTTGCCAAAACCGAAGTCGTCAACCAGATCACCGGCTACGATGACAACCCGGTGGATGTGGTCGCGAAGGCCCCGAAAGGCTCGTTGAAGAATCCCTACGATCCGGCAAACACCACCGTGGCTTCCGAGGGTCACGAGCAATTTCTCAATCACGGTTGCAACGCCTGCCACGGCGGCAACGGCGGCGGTGGCATGTGCCCGCCACTCAACAACGGCGTCTGGATTTACGGCCCGAGCGACGACACCTTGTTCCGTCTCGTTGCACTGGGAAGCAAGAAACTGCAGGAGGCAGGTTACGCGCGGACAAGCCCGGAGACTCCCGCCCTGATGCCGCAGCAAGGCGGCACGACGATTACCAAGGCGGGCGATCTCTGGAAGATCATCACCTGGATCAAGTCGATGAACACGAAGGACCAGGCAAGCATCGATCGGGCACCGATCCTCAATTCCCCTGCCGCCGTTGAAGTGTGGGCCGCCGAGCATCGCGCCATGGCCAAGGTATGTCATGGCACTCCTGCGTCGCCGTGGGACGGCGCGAATGCGCGGTAACTCTCGATGCCGGTGACGGTTCGATGGCCTGCGCTCCGTGGCCCGGCGCGACGTGCGTTGACCGTGGATGCGCCGCCGCGCCGGCAACACGGAGCAAGGTTCGCCCGAGCCCGCGGTGGGTGAGGGCGCGCTTCTGTCGTGAGCCTGATAACCGATCCGGATTTGAAACGGTGCACTGCCGTTGCAGTCGCACCGATTTGCCACCTGCAAGCGGCGCCCGACGGCGTTCGACGTTGTTGTTCCTCCAGTCTGCCAGTGTTGCCGGCCCAGCCATCGGGTGCGTGCCTGGGCTATGACACGCTGAGGTGCCTGGCTGCAGCCCGACTGACGAGACGCACCGGCGCACGCCAGCGCGGCGACCGACGTTGGACGGGATGCGACAGCGCTTGGCATATGTCGCCACGGATGCAGCCGGGTACGGCATGTCGGCTCCAGAACCGTTGCCCGACGATTCTTTCGCTTTTCGACCCGCGCGGTCCGCTACGCTGCGAGCAGGTCACGTTGGCCCGGATCGCTGAAGTTCATCATGCCCCGTCGGCAAGCGCAGGAAAGGTGGTTATATGAAAGGCTGGCAGGCAACCGTGAGCATGGCAGGGCCTCGTTTCATCCCACGCATTTTCGCGCTGGTTTTTGCCGCGCTTCTCGCGATGATGCCAAGTGCTGCTGCGCGCGCGGAAGGTGCGCACGACCTCCCCGAACTGCGGGTCGGGGTGCTCGAGTTCGGCTCGGTCGGATGGGAAATCGACACTGTTCAGAGGCTGGGTCTGGCAGGCAAGCACGGTATCCGGCTGCAGGTGGTGCCGCTGGCGTCGGAGAACGCGATGAACGTGGCGCTGCTGGGCGGCAGCGTCGACCTTGTCGTCTCGGACTGGTTCTGGGTCGCGACGCTCCGATCACGCGGCCAGAATTATCAGTTTGTGCCGTTTTCCCGCGCGGTCGGTGAGGTCGTTGCCAATCCGAAGGCGGGCATCCGTTCGCTCGCCGACCTCAAGGGCAAACGTTTCGGCGTGGCCGGCGGCCCGGTGGACAAGAGCTGGCTGATTGCGCGTGCCTACGCGCGCAAGGCGTACGGGATTGACCTGCAGTCCGCCGTGAAGGCGCAGTTTGCCGCCGCGCCGCTGATCAATCACCTGATGCTCGACGGCGAGCTTCCGGCCGCGATCAACTTCTGGCAATACAGCGCACGCCTCGTTGCACAGGGCATGCGGCCGGTGATTACGGTGGAGCAGATGCTCAAGGGGCTGGGCGTGCGCACCGACCCGCCGCTGCTGGGCTGGGTGTTTTCGCAGCGGTGGGCGGAAACCCACGGCGATGCCCTGCGTGCTTTCATCGCCGCCACCTACGATGCCAAGCAGGCGCTGGCAAGCTCGGATGCGGCCTGGCAGCCGCTGCGCAGCAAGATCAAACCTGAGAATGATGCGGTCTTCGCCGCGATCCGACAGGGTTACCGCAACGGCATCGTCAACCACTTCGGTGCGCCCGAAATCCAGGCCGCCGGACAGCTGTTCCATGTGGTCGCCGAGGAAAGCCACGGCGAACTCACCGGGGGAACGAGCGAGCTGCCGGCGGATGTGTTCTGGAGCGGATTTCGTCGGCCATGAGTTTCATCCGTCATCACGGAGGTCCTGATGACAGGCCCCGAACCGGCGGCAGGCCGCTGCGACATCCGGCAGTGCGATCGCGGAGGTTGCCCCGGCCGCACGGGCGCGGCTGGCTCTGGCGCGTCGCGTCGCTGATCGGTCTGGCGGCAGCTTGGGAAATCGCGGCGCGACTGGCGGGCAGCAACATGCTGCCCGCGCCGATCGCGGTGCTCGCCGCGGTGGTTCGCGACACGCGCAGCGGTCAGCTTCCGCTGGAGCTGGGCATCACCATGGCGCGGGTGCTCGCGGCGTTCGTCGTGGCCATGAGCGTGGGCACCGTGATCGGCTTCATGATGGGCCGTTCGCACAAGCTCAACCTCTTGCTGGATGGCCCGCTGACGCTTGTGCTCAACATACCGGCGCTGGTGATCATCATTCTTTGCTACCTGTGGCTCGGGCTCACGGAAGTCGCCGTGATCGTGGCCGTGGCCCTCAACAAGATTCCCGTCGTGGTGGTGACCGTGCGCGAAGGCACGCGGGCGATCGACGCGCGTTTGCTGGCGGTGGCTCAGGTGTATCACGTGCCGCGCACAACGACGTTGTACCGGGTGATCTTGCCGCAGCTTTATCCGTACCTTATCGCCTCGGCCCGAAATGGTCTGGCGCTGATCTGGAAGATCGTGCTGGTGGCCGAGCTGCTTGGGCGAAGCAATGGCGTCGGTTTTGAGCTGTCCGTCTTTTTCCAGTTCTTCGATATCACCAGCATTCTGGCGTACACGCTGGCGTTTGCAGCCGTCGTCATGGTCATCGAAGCCGGCGTGCTGCGGCCCTTGGAAAAACGCGCGATGCGGTGGCGCGAATGAAAGGCTTGCACATCCATGTCGTCGAAAAACGTTTCGATGATGCCGTGGTGCTGGCCGATGTCGACATCACCATCGCCGGCAGCGAATTCGTCGCCATTGTCGGGCCTTCCGGCGTGGGCAAGACGACATTGCTGAGTATGGTTGCCGGGCTGGATGCCGACTACACCGGCGCGATTCGCTACGATGGCACGCCGTTGGCCGCGCCCGGCAAGTCACCCTCGGGCCTGGGCATGGTGTTCCAGGAACCGCGGCTGATGCCGTGGCTCACGGTGGGCGAGAACGTGCGGCTGGCGGAAGCCGAGCGTCTGGCGCGCGATCGCAGCTATGTTTCGCGCGCGGACAGCCTGCTCGACGAGGTCGGGCTGCGCGCTTCCTGCGATGCCTGGCCAAACCACCTCTCCGGCGGCATGCAGCGTCGCACGGCGCTGGCGCGGGCGTTTGTGGTCGAGCCGTGGCTGCTGCTGATGGATGAGCCGTTCGTATCGCTCGACCCGCTGGCTGCCGATCAGCTGCGCGCGCTGCTGCGGCGGCTGTGCGCGCGCGTGCGGCCAACGGTGCTTTTTGTTACCCACAATTTGAATGAGGCGCTGGTGCTCGCCGACCGCATCCTGTTTCTCGGCGATACGCCGGCGCGCGTCGTACTGGACTATCGCGTCGAGCCGACGGATAGTCATGATCTGGACAGTCCCGAGATCGCTGCTCTCAGCCGTCAGCTGCTGGCACGCCATCAGGGGCTGCTTTCCGAAATGGCCGGGTCTGACCCGGACGAAAGCCGGCGTGGCAAGGAGGGTGTGTGAAGTCTGTTGCCTCGGTGTGTTGGTTGGCGCCATGGGCCGCGCGCCCGCGGCAGGGCGTGACGCGATGAATGCGCTCAGCGAGGCATCCATGCCCGCGCCGCCCCGATCGGAACAGGCTGCACTCGCGCTTGCGGTGGAGGAGGTCAGCAAGTCCTACGGCGCCGTCAAGGCGCTGGACCGCGTGTCACTGCACGTGGCGCGCGGCGAATTCGTGGCCCTGCTCGGCCCCAACGGCGCCGGCAAAAGTACGCTGTTTCAGCTGCTCACCGGATTGTTCGTGCCCGACGCCGGACGCATCGAGGTGGCCGGTTTCGACATGCGCCATCAGGCGCGCAAGGCGCTCGCATGCCTGGGCGTGGTATTCCAGCAGCCGACGCTGGACCTGGACTTGAGCGTGGTGGCCAACCTGCGCTTCCACGCACGGCTGCATGGCATGGGTCGCGGCGCGCGCGCGCGCATCGATGCCGAGCTGGAGCGCAGCGGTTTGACCGAGCGCGCCAAGGATCGCGCGCGGGCGCTTTCCGGCGGCAATCGCCGCCGCGTCGAACTGGCCCGCGCACTGCTGCACGATCCGGTGGTGCTGCTGATGGATGAACCGACGGTGGGGCTCGATCCCGCGTCGCGCGAGCAGCTGGTGGCGTATGTCCACTCGCTGTGTACGCATCGCGGCGTCGGCGTGCTGTGGGCAACGCATCTGGTGGACGAGGCCGAATCCGCCGACCGGGTCATCATTCTGCACAAGGGTCACTGGATCGCTTCAGGCACCGCGGCGGAACTGCGTGAGCGCACTGGCCAGCGTTCGCTGCGCGATGCCTTCCTCGACCTGACCGGCGAATCGTCGGTCGCGCACGAGGAGGCGGTCTGATGGCTACGAAATCCGAGTGGCAGCAAGGCGTGCCGGCAAGGCGCTCCGGTTCGATCGTGAGCCACGCGCTGCAGGCGCTGCTGGCGCTGTCCTCGCGTGAAACCATCAAGTTCCTGCACCAGCGCGGGCGCCTGCTTTCTGCGCTGGTACGGCCCAGCCTGTGGCTGCTCATTTTTGCAGCCGGCTTCCGCGACGTTTTCGGCGTCTCGGTGATTCCGCCGTACTCGACCTATATCGAGTATCAGGTCTACGTCGTGCCCGGACTGCTGGGCATCGTGCTGCTGTTCAACGGCATGCAGTCGTCGCTGGCGATGGTCTACGACCGTGAGATGGGCCTGATGCGGCTGCTGCTGACGGCGCCGCTGCCGCGCTCGGTATTGCTGACGTGCAAGCTGCTTGCGGGCACCTTTTTGTCGATCCTGCAGGCGTATGCGTTTTTCGCGATTTGCGCGCTGTTCCGGCTCGACCTGCCGTGGTGGCCCGGCCTGTTGCTGGCGTTGCCGGCGATGTTCCTGACCGGGCTCATGCTCGGCGCGTTGGGCTTGCTGGTCTCGGTGTACATCAAGCAGATCGAGAACTTCGCCGGGGCGATGAACTTCGTGATCTTTCCGATGTTCTTCCTCTCGCCGGCGCTGTATCCGCTGTGGAAGCTGCAGGAATCCGGCGCCACCGTGGTCTATCAGCTGGCCCGCTTCAATCCGTTTACCTACGGCATCGATCTGATCCGCTACGCGATGTACGGGCAGATGAACTGGCTTGCGTGTGGCGTGGTTGCCGGCTCGCTCATCGTCTTTCTGGGGCTTGCGATCTGGGGCTACGATCCGCAACGCGGCGCGGTACGGCACAAGCGCCAAGGCGGTTGAGCCGCTTCTGCAAAGCGGTCATCAGCCACCGCACAGCGCACTTCAATAATGCCGGCTGTGCCGCATGCGGCACACTGATCTGTCACGAATCCGATACAGCACGCATGCGACGCGGCGGCGTGCGCGCTGCAAATGGCGGAATGACTGCGTGCAGACGTTTTCGGAATGTGGCATCTGATGTGCATGGTACGTTCCTGACGACCCGCCTTGGCGGAGGGTCGATGGCTATAAGGAACGATTGATCATGAAGTCACGAGCCGCGGTTGCCTGGGAAGCGGGCAAGCCCCTGAGCATCGAAGAGGTGGATGTCGCCGCACCGAAGGCGGGCGAGGTGCTGGTGCGCATCGTCGCCACGGGCGTATGCCACACCGACGCCTTCACCCTGTCCGGCGCCGACCCCGAAGGCCTGTTCCCGGTCATCCTCGGCCACGAGGGCGGCGGCATTGTCGAGGAGGTGGGTGCGGGCGTGACGTCGCTGAAAGTGGGCGACCACGTGATTCCTCTCTACACGCCCGAATGCGGCGAGTGCGAATACTGCCTGTCGGGCAAGACCAACCTGTGCCAGAAGATCCGCATCACCCAGGGCAAGGGCCTGATGCCGGACGGCACCAGCCGTTTCTCGATGAACGGCAAGCCGATCCTGCACTACATGGGCACCAGCACCTTCAGCGAATACACCGTGCTGCCGGAAATCTCGCTGGCCAAGATCAATCCGGCCGCGCCGCTGGAAAAGGTCTGCCTGCTCGGCTGCGGCATCACCACCGGCATCGGCGCGGTGCTGAATACGGCGAAGGTCGAAGCGGGCGCCACGGTGGCTGTGTTCGGCATGGGCGGCATCGGCCTGTCGGTGGTGCAGGGCGCGGTGATGGCGAAAGCCTCGCGCATCGTCTGTGTCGACATGAACCCCGACAAGTTCGAGATGGCCAAGCTGCTCGGCGCGACCGACTTCATCAACCCGAAGGATTACCCCGACACGCCGATCCAGCAGGTGATCGTGGATCTCACCAACGGCGGCGTGGACTATTCGTTCGAGTGCATCGGCAACGTGCACGTGATGCGCTCGGCGCTGGAGTGCTGCCACAAGGGCTGGGGCGAGTCGGTCATCATCGGCGTGGCCGGCGCGGGGCAGGAGATCAGCACGCGCCCGTTCCAGCTGGTGACCGGCCGCGTGTGGCGCGGCAGCGCGTTCGGTGGCGTGAAAGGCCGCAGCCAGCTGCCGGGCTACGTCGATCGCTACATGAAGGGCGAGATCAAGATCGACGAGATGATCACCGAAGTACTGCCGCTGGAGCGCATCAACGACGCCTTCGAGCTGATGCACGCGGGCAAGGTCATCCGCTCCGTCATTCACTACTGATCGATGTCCCTCGTTCCGACCACGAGGCCGCTGGCGGCTAGTTTGATCTGCGCGGCGATCCCGAAAAGTTCTGGAAGGCCATCGCCTGCCAGAAGCCAGAAGGTTGACCGCACCCCGAGCAAGGCGTTGGGCCATGCCCCGTTTCTCGCTCATCACGCATATGCAGCTGCGGTGGGCATGCCCATCGCCGTTTGCAACGACATACACCGGCAGCATTACGTTGCCGGCACTACCCGTGCAGGCCAGTGACTCGGGCCAGTCCAAACCGGCGACACCATTGAAGGAGACACACCATGGCAACGCATATTCATCCCGCGGTCGATAACGGCGTCAAGCAGGGCAAGGACAATTTCGCCGGCGGCACGCTGAGCTGTCATTGCAGCGACAAGCCGGTCAAGGTCAAGGTGGGCGCACAGACCGCTCACAACCACGTCTGCGGCTGCAGCAAATGCTGGAAGCCCAAAGGTGCGACGTTCGCCCAGATCGCTGTCGTCGCACGCGACAAGGTCAGCGTGGAAGAGAACGGCGACAAGCTCGCCGTGGTCGATCCGAAAGCGGCCATCCAGCGCCACGCCTGCAAGGTCTGCGGCACGCACATGATCGGCCGCATCGAGGACACCGGGCATCCGTTTCACGGCCTGGACTTCGTGCACACGGAGCTGTCGTCCGAAGAGGGCTGGTCGGCGCCGACGTTTGCCGCATTCGTGTCCTCGATCATCGAGCAGGGCTACGACCCGAGCAAGATGGACGCGGTGCGCGGCCGTCTCAACGAGCTGGGCCTGACGCCGTACGACTGTCTGTCGCCGCCATTGATGGACGCCATTGCTGCGCATGTGGCCAAAACCAAGGGCACGGCCTACGCCGGCTGAGAACGCGTCATTGGAAAGCACCGCCAAACCCGCGCTGCGGGTCGTCCTTGCCGACGACCACGCGGTGGTACGCGCAGGATACCGGCGATTGCTGGAGCTGGAACCGGGGCTGCAGGTCGTCGCCGAATTCGCCGATGGCGAAAGCGCCTACCTGTGGCTGTCCGAGCATCCGGCCGACGTGCTGATTCTCGATCTTTCGATGCCGGGCCAGGGCGGTCTGGCCACCCTGCAACGTCTGCATCAGCGCGTGCCGCGGCTGCGCGTGCTGATCTTTACCATGCACGACAGCCCGGTGCTGGCCGCGCAGCTGCTCAAGGCCGGCGCCAGCGGCTACCTCACCAAGAGCAGCCCGCCCGAATCGTTGATCGATGCGGTGCATCAGGTAGCGTCCGGCGAGCAGGTGCTCTCGGCCGATATCGCGGCGGCGATGCGCAAAGCCGATAGCGAACTGCCGCATCAACAGCTGTCGCCGCGCGAGTTCGACGTTTTCCTGCTGCTGGCGCAGGGCATTGCGGTGGAGCAGATCGCCAGCCAGCGCTGCCTCAGCGTCAAGACGGCGGCCAATTATCAAACCATCGTTCGGCACAAGCTGGGCTTGAACAGCGCGCTGGAAATGTATCGTTACGCGCAGACCTGCGGGCTGCTTGCCCCGGCTCCCTGAGCAAACCGCCGACGCCATCGCGAGGCTTCAGGAAGGATCATCCGGCTCACCGTGAGCGAGTCGATCGTTCGCTGGCGGCTTCGCCGATACAGGCTGCAGCGGCAATCGCGCGCGGATGGTCAGCCCCGGTCGTGGGCTGTCCGGATGCGTGGCGAACATGTCGATCTCGCCGTGCAGCGCCCACACGCGTTCGCGCATGCCCACCAGGCCATTGCCACGGTACGCGGCCTGCCCCGGATCGGTCAGGCCGTTGCCGTCGTCGCTCACCGACCACTCCAGTCGACCGTCGTCGTGCAGCGCGAGCCGAATGACGACGCGCGTGGGCTGGGCATGGCGCGCGATATTCGTGAGCGCCTCCTGCGTCAATCGATAAAGCGTCAGCGCCACATCGCCGCCGACGGCATGCTCGTCGATCAGCATGTCCAGTTCGAAATGCGTGCGCTGATCGGGCACCTCGCGCCAGCTTTGCACCAGCTCCCGCAGGAGTCGATGCAGGGGCAGCGGTTCGTCCTCATCCTCGTACGGCTTGCGCGCGCGCAGGCGCTGAAGCAGATCGCGCAAGGCGTGCTGTACGTGCTCGCAGTGCTCGGCCAGTGCGTTGGCGACATCGGCGAGCGGCGGCTGACCGAGACTGCGGCGCACCAGCCATGCGGTGTCCGCTCGCATCGCCGTGAGCCGCTGGCCCAGCTCGTCGTGCAGCTCGCGTGCGAGCCTGCTGCGTTCGTCCTCGCGCAGGCTGCGCAGCTGCAGGTCGAGCCGGCGGCGCGCTTCCTGCGATGACGCCAGCGACTGCGCCATGTGGTTGAGCGCTTGCGCAATCGTGTGCAGCTCCAGCAGGCGCAGCGGCGGCAGCCGATAGTCGTAACGATCGCGCTGATACTGGCCGATGGCGTAGAGGATCTTGCGCATCGGCCGCAGCGCAAGCCGCAGCGCCACGTAGACGGCTAACAGCGTCAGCGCACCGTAGCCGAGCAGGAGGCCGAGCAGGCCGGCGATATCGGTCAGCGATTCGCTGCGCTCGCTGCCCGGGTCGAGCAGCAGGGTGACGTGATAGCGCCGGCCGTCCGCGCGCTGCAGGTTCCACTGCGGCGTGGTGGGCTTGACGCCGCCATAGGCGGGCGGCAGCAGCCACGCGTAGCCGCGCTGCAGCGGTGTGGGCGTTTCGGACGTCCGCGGCAGCAGATCGTTGCCGCGCTCATCCTGCAGGCGTAGCTGCAGATGCCGCAGCCGGCCTTGCGCGCTGATCTGACGCAGTGCGCCGAGATGCGCGTCAATATCAACCGCCGGTCCGCTCTCCAGGCCATCGAGCTCGTCGAACAGGCGGGCTGTCTCCGTAGCCCCGCGCTCTTCGCGCGCGATGTTCAGCCGAGCCTGCCACAGCGCCAGCAGCAGCGCGCACGCCATCATGGCGAGCGAAACAGCCGCGATGCGCAGCATCAGAAATCGCGATAGACGCATGCGGTGGCCGCTCGCTGTCAGGGACTCAGCGCATGGTAGCGGTTCGGCATTCGGGAGTTCTTCCCGTAGTCAAAAAGGCTTGCGCTGCTTTAGTTTTGCCGAAGGTATTTGCACGCCGTTGCATCGCGCAAGACACATGCGTTGACCGGCAAACCGACAAGCTTGGGGAACCAGATACGATGGGTCATGTCACGAACAACCATGCCGCGATGAGTGCACGTAGCCGCGTGCAGGCCTTGCCGCGGGCGCTGGTCTTTTTGGCATTGGCCGGCGCCGGCTTCGCACAAGCGCAAGAGGCGCCGAGCAGCAGCGAAACAACCGCTGGTGCAGCGGCGCCGCAGAGCTCCAATCCAAAGGCGCCGATCAATGCCAAGCAGCTGGCCACCGTCGTTGTTGAGGCTACCGCCGTACCGGGCGGCGCGGCGCTGGATGCCGACAAGGTGCCCGGCAACGTGCAGAGCCTGTCGGCCGCCGACCTCACGCGCAACGGTTCGGCCAGCCTGACCCAGGCGCTGAATTCGCAGCTCGGCAGCGTCAGCATCAACGACAACCTCAACGATGCGTATCAGCCGGACATCCTCTATCGCGGCTTCGAGGCGTCGCCGGTGCTGGGCACACCGCAGGGTTTGGCGGTGTATCAGAACGGTGTGCGCATCAACGAGGCGTTCGGCGATACGGTCAACTGGGATCTGTTCCCCGACATGGCGATCAACCGCGTGCAGCTGGTCAGTTCGAATCCCGTGTATGGATTGAACGCGCTGGGCGGCGCGATTTCGGTCGACATGAAAAACGGCTTCAACACTACCGGCGGCGAACTCGAGCTTTCCGGCGGCTCGTTCGGTCAGCGCGCTGCGGGTGCGCAGTACGGGGCCAACAACGGCACGTTCGGGATCTACGCGGCGGCCAAGACGCTGAACTCGGACGGCTGGCGCGATTTCTCTTCCGATGCACTGCGGCAGTTCTATACCGACCTCAGCCTGCGCACGGACAAGCTTTCGCTCGACCTCAGCTATACGCATGCGGAAAACCATCTGAACGGCCAGGGCTCGGCGCCGGCGCAGGAGCTGGCCGTCAGTCGACGGCTGGTGTTCACAGGCCCGCAGGCCAACGACAACGAACTCAACTTCGTCACCTTGAACGGCACCTACAGGGCTACCGACAACTGGTCCGTTCAGGGCGTGCTGTATTACCGCCAGTTCACTCAGCGCGTGTCCAATGGCAACGGCACCGATTACTCCGCCTGCACCGATGCGGCCCTGGCAGGCTCGCTGTGCCAGTCCGACGGCGTGACGCCGGTGAACAACGCAGCGGGCCAGAATCTGCCGGATATTTCGCAGGGCGGCACGGTGCCGATCGGCGAAAACGACTACGAGACCATCAATTCCTACAGCCACGGCGCCACGCTGCAGATCAGCAACGATCAGTCGATTTTCGGGCACGACAATCAGTTCACCGCCGGTGCGGCGTTCGACTATGCGCACACCCATTTCTATTCCGGTGCGCAGATCGGCGTTATCGATGCGCAGCTGGTGGTGCTGCCGTCCAGCCTCTATGCGGATACGCCGGAGAGCTCGGCGTTCGGTGCCGTGCCGGTGATTCTCGCCGCCAACAATCGCGATATCGGCAGCTATGTCACCGACACGTTCAACCTGACGCCCGATCTCGCGCTCACCGCCAGCGGCCGCTACGACGTGGCGCACATCGATCTGCAGGATCAGCGCGGCACCAGCCTCAATGGCAACAACCGCTTCAGCCATTTCAACCCGGCCGTCGGCGGTACCTACAAACTATCACCGACCCTCACCGCGTACGCCGGTATCGCCACCAGCACACGCACGCCAACGGCCAGCGAAATCGAATGCTCCGATCCACTGAAGCCGTGCCTGCTGCCGTCAAACCTCGCCGGCGATCCGCCGAACCTGCGTCAGGTGGTGGCGCACACGGCCGAGTTCGGTTTGCGCGGAAACATTCCGGACGCTTTTTCTGGCGGCGCTTTCACGTGGAACCTCGGTGCGTTTCGCACCAACTCGTTCGACGACATCTACGGCATTTCCACATCGGTCAGCAGCGGCTTCTATCAGAACATCGGCTCGACCCGGCGCGAAGGCATCGAAGCCGGCTTCAACTACACCACCGACAAGTGGTCGACCTACTTCAGCTACAGCTATGTCGACGCCACGTTCCAGTCCGCGCTGCAGCTGCCGTCGCCGTCCAATCCGTTTCAGGACGCGAACGGCAATATCGAAGTGCGTCCAGGCAACCGCCTGCCGGGCATTGCAAAGAATCGGGTCAAGGCCGGCGTGGACTATGCCGTCACGCCGCAGTGGAAGCTCGGTGCGCAGGTCATTGTCGTCAGCAGCGCGTACTACTTCGGCGATGAGTCGAACCAGAACAAGCCGCTGCCGGGGTATCACGTGGTGAACCTGCACGCGAGTTATCGGGTCGCCAAAAACGTGGAGCTGTTTGGTTCCATCGACAACGTGTTCAACGCCAAATATGCCACGTACGGCATCTACAGCGATCCGACGGGCGTGGGTGCGCCGGGTGTGCCGGCCGACGGCGTCAGCAATGGCCCTGGTGTCGACAACCGTTTCTACAGCCCGGCGTCACCGACCGCGGTTTACGGCGGCGTGCGCGTGACTTTCTGATCAGCCGGGCAGGGCGATATCGTGCTTGCGCATCTTGCGGTAGAGCGTATTGCGACTGACGCCCAGCACGCTGGCCGCGCGGCTGATGTTCCAGTGCAGGCGCTCGAGCTCGCGCAGCAGCGCATCGCGTTCGGCCGACTGCAGCGGCGCTGCGGCATCCTTGCTCGTGTGGCTGGCAGACGTCGATACGCCGCTCTCGGTGATTTCGTGCGGCAGATTGCCGACCCGGATCACGCTGTCGCTGCACAGCGCCGCGGCGGTGCGCAGGGTGTTGCGAAGCTGGCGGATATTGCCCGGCCAGTGATAGTCCAGCAGCAGCTGCATGGCGTCGTCTTCGATCGATGGAACCGGCTCGTCGCTATCGTCGTTGGCCAGCAGTGCGGTGATCAGCTCGCGCTTGTCGGTGCGTTCGCGCAACGTCGGCAGCTGCAGGGTGATGCCGTTGAGGCGGTAGTAAAGATCCTCGCGGAACTCGCCGGCCTGCACCATCTGCAGCAGGTCGTGGTGAGTCGCGCTGATGATGTGCAGATCCACTGGCACGGCCTGTTCGCCGCCCAACGGCACGACCTCGTGTTCTTCCAGCACGCGCAGCAGGCGCGTCTGCATGTGCAGCGGCATGTCGCCGATCTCATCGAGAAACAGGGTGCCGCCGCTGGATTGCCGGATCTTTCCCAGGTGACCTTCGCGCGCGGCGTCGGTAAATGCGCCGCGCGTGTAGCCGAACAGCTCGCTCTCGATCAGCGCCTCCGGAATCGCGGCGCAGTTCACCGCCACGAAGGGACGATCCGCCCAGGCGCTGGCCAGATGCAGCGATTTCGAAAACGCCTCCTTGCCCGTGCCGGTCGCGCCCTGCAGCAGCAGCGGCACCTTGCGGCCGAACAGATGATGTCCGCAGTGGATGTTGTGCTGCATGCGTGCATCGGCGACGACATGCTGGCGGGTGGTCTCCTGTACGCCGCTGGTTTCCTTTCGTGGCAGACGCGACGTGCTGGTTGACTGCGTCGTTGGCGTGCGCACGCGCGCAAAAAAGCGGCGTCCGTAGGCCACGTCGCGCACCGGCCAGAGCAGCGAGGCATCGGTGGCGGCGCGGCGCTGCAGGGTTTCGAAATCGAACGGGAAGATCGACGTCAGCGGCTTGCCGACCAGCTGCGCGCGCGACATGCCCAGCTGCGCCATCGCGCTGTCGTTCACCGCACGGACCATGCCGTCGCTGCCCACCGCCAGCAGCGCCTCGTGCAACAGCCCGACAAACTCCGGGCGGCTGTGAAAGCGCAAGACCCAGGTCGCGGCACATTCGCGCATGAACCGACAGCGCGAAATCAGGTTGGCCGACATGTTGACCAGCGCCATCGTATGGCGCTGGATCAGCCGCGTATCGCCCGCATTCACAGTGGACGCATCGAGCACGCCGAGCACCTTGCCCTGCGCGTCGACCACCGGCGCCCCCGAACACGACAGGCCGATATTGAAGCGGCGAAAATGTTCGTCGCGGTAGACGGTGACCGGCACGCCCTCAGCCAGACAGGTGCCCAGCCCGTTGGTGCCCTCGTACTGCTCGCTCCACATCGCGCCGATGCGCAGGCCCGCATCGCGGAATTCGCGTGTGAGCGTCGGATCGGTGATCGCGCCAAGAATCACGCTGTCGGTATCGCTTAGGATAACCGCGTAGCCGGAGCCGGCGATCATCTCGTACAGGCTTTCCATTTCGGCCTTGGCCACGTTCAGCAATTCGCCGAACTGCTGCTGCCGCTCGCGCACGGCCTGGGCGTTGAGTACCGGTGTCGCACGAATGGCGTCGGGTGCGGTACCGAAATCCTCCACGCAGCGCTGCCAGGATTTGGTCACGTGCGGCGCCACGTCGATGCTGCCCAGTCGTTCCAGCAACATCCCATCGACATGCGATGCCGCGTGCGTTACCTGCATAGTGCGATTCATTCGTGGCTCCCTCGACGCCGGACAGCCGTGTCCGATTTGCCACGCGGCCAGCCCATGATGTTGTCGTTTGGATCGATAGTGTTGAAGAATGGTCCCGCGCTCAGCGGTAAGCAAACTGCAGCGCAACATAAGCAAACTGCGGCGCAACATTTGGCACGAAGTGTCACCTGCGTCTGTGCCAGAACGGCGACAGTGGGCAAGTGTCCTGTCGCGCTCCAGAGCCTGGGGCCGCGTGCCCACAGACGAGGATTCGTTGGCTCGGCTTTTGCGTGCGTTCTTGTGTCCGCCCCCGGCGTGATCTCTCCGCAAGGCCGTTTGCCGAGGGAATGGATCGACCACAGGGCTGTTTTCCGCGCTTGAGATTCGGGCCGGATGATGCAGCGAGGGAGGAGGTATGACCGAGGTTCGGGTCGTGCAACACCTGGCCAACCGGGCCGATCTCGTGTGGGCCATGATCGGCGATTTCGGCGGCCTGCATCGCTGGCATCCGCAGGTCCGCGGCGTGGATCTGTCCTGGGAAGGGCGCATCCGTACCGTCCATTATGCCGACGGCAGCCGTGCGGTCGAACGGCTTGAGGCCCGCAGCGACGCCATGCGCCGCTACGTCTACGTGGTGGTTGATGGCAAGGTACCGGTCAACAACTGTCGCGCCACCCTCCACGTCACCGACAGCGACGGCGGCAGCACCGTCATGTGGTCCTGCGAATTCGAACCGCTGGGCGACGGCGAAGCGAGCGCCAGTGAGTCGCTGCAGGCGCATTATCACGAGGGGCTGAGGGCGCTGGTGTCGGCGTTGGAGGCGACGTAAAGCAGGTCGCTGACGCTTCAATTGTCCTGAGTTCGCCCGGCGTGTGAAGCGTCTTCAAGGAAATGCGGTCGACATTTGAGACGGCGATATCGATGGCACGGCGATGGCCAGCGCAGCTTCAGGCGCGACGTTGGGCATCGCTTCGCTCTCCCCCGACCTACATCGATTTGCCTGGTTGGCGCGGATTGGAAAATACAGCTTCGCTCACGAATAACTTTAGTTTGAGTGCCTTGGCAAATTTTGCAAACAGCATGTATCGACCTTGACGTTTTTGAAGAAAAGGCCGCGGTCACGGCATGGTGCGCGACTATTTCAATTCACCGCGCCGCCGAGGCTTTCCCCGAATCGCCAAGCTCGCTGGCCGACCAGCTGCCGCCGACGTCGCCGATCAGCGAGACGGTGTCGAGCAGGCGCTGCTGCTGCACGTTGAGCGCGCTTTGCTGGGTGCTGAGGCTGGTGGCCTGGGCGGTGGATACGGTGGTGTAGTCGACGGTGCCGGCCTGATATTCGTTGAAGGCGATCTCGGCGCCGCGGCGGGCGTCGCGTACCGCGGCGTCCACCGCGTCGCCCTGCTGGGCGAGGATGCGCAGGCCGGAGAGGTCGTCTTCCACGTTCTGGAACGCGGTCAGCACGGTACCACGGTAGTTGGCGACCGAGGCTTCGTAGGCGGCCTTGGCGGCGACCACATCGGCATGGCGCAGGCCGCCGTCGAAGAGGGTTTCGCTGACATCGGCGCCGAGCGACCAGATGTGGTTGGCCGCGTGCAGCAGGCCGGCCAGCGGCGATTGCGAGAAGCCGTCGGCGCCCGTCAGCGACAGGCTGGGGTAGTACGCGGCGACGGCAACGCCGATGGCCGCGTTCTCCGCCGCCATCTGGCGTTCGGCCACGGCGATATCCGGGCGACGCTGCAGCAGGGTAGAAGGCACGCCGGCGGGCACGGTCGGCAGCGCGGGCAGGCCGGTGCTGTGGGGAATGTCCAGATCTTCGGGATTCTTGCCGACCAGCACGGCGATCGCGTGCGCGTACTGCGCGCGCGTCACGCCGAGCGCGAGCAGGCTGGACTGTGCGTTTTCCAGCTGGGTGCGCGCGTTGATCACATCCGACGGCGGTATGGTGCCGGCCGCATCCTGATTGCCGACCACGCGCAGCGATTCCTTGTACGTGTCGACGGTTTTCTGCAGCAGGTCGATGTTCGCGTCGGCGATGCGCAGTTCGATCACCGCGGTCGCCAGCGCGACCTGTTCGGTCAGGGTGGCGTTCGCCAGGGTTGCCTCGCTGGCCTGCGCGGTCGCCTTGTTTTCCTCGATGGTGCGACGGACCTTGCCCCACAGGTCGGGCGCCCAGCTGACGTTGCCTTCGAGCGAGCCGGAGTTGATCACGCGGCCGCGTGCGTTGCCGGTCGTGTTGGTGGCGGTGCCGGTACTAAGGCTGCCGCTGCCGCTGCGTTCGCGCGTGCCCGAGCCGGTCACGCCAAGGGTGGGAAACAGGCCGCTGCGCGCCTGCTGCACTTCGGCCAGCGCCTGCTGGTAGTTGGCGTAGTCCTGGCGCACGGTCTGGTTGGACACCGACACCATCGGTTCGAGCTGGTCAAGCAGCGGATCGTTGAATCCGGTCCACCAGTCGGCCTTGGGCGCGGCGGCGGAGGGCTGCGCCACCGTCCATCCGGGTAGTTCCTTGTACTGCGTCGGCACGGCGATCTTCGGCCGCTGGTAGTCGGGGCCGACCATGCAGCCGCCGAGGAGCAGGGCGAGCGAAGCGGCTAGAGCCGTCAGTGGGATCTTTGTGTTCATACGTGTACGTCCGATCGTTTGTTCCACGGCAGCGTGTCCGACCACCGGGCCAGCCTGGCGCGCAAGCGGTCGAGGTAGAGGTAGATCACCGGCGTGGTGTACAGCGTGAAGACCTGGCTGAGGATCAGTCCGCCCATCACGGTGATGCCGAGCGGCTGGCGCAGCGACGCACCCTGGCCGATGCCGATGGCCAGCGGCACGGCGCCTAGCACGGCCGCGGCGGTGGTCATCATGATCGGTCGCAGGCGCACCACGGCAGCGTCGTGGATCGCCCGCTGCGGCTCATAGCCCTCGTCGCGCTGCAGGTGGATCGCCACGTCGATCATCATGATCGCGTTTTTCTTGACGATGCCGATCAGCAGGATGATGCCGATCATCGCGATCACCGAGAACGGCGTACCGAAAATCAGCAGCGCCAGCGTCGCGCCGATGCCGGCCGAGGGCAGGGTGGAGAGAATGGTGATCGGATGCACGGTGTTTTCGTACAGCACTCCGAGCACGATGTAGACGGCACCCAGTGCAGCAAGAATCAGAAGCGGCATGCTCGACATCGACTGCGCATAGACCTGCGCGGCGCCGGCGAAGCTGCCGTGAATCGATGCGGGCAGGCCGAGCTGCTGCGAGACCTGATTGATCGTTTCGGTGGCCTTGCTCAACGAACCGCCGGGTGGCAGGTTGAACGAAATGGTGGCGGCCACCAGACCGCCCTGATGGCTGACCTGCGTGGCGGTGTGATTGCTCACGTAGCTGGCCAGCGCGGGAAAGGGCACCAGCGTCTCGGCGGCCGTGCTGTCCGCGCTGCCGCTGGAGCTGCCGCCCTTGGCGTTGGAGATCGCATTGGTCAGCTGGTTCGCCTGCGCGTTGGCATTGAGCGCGTTGGTCGAGGACGAGGTCTGCGTGGCGTTTTCGGCCGACTCGGCGGTGACGCCCTTGACCAGTTTGCTGGACATCTGCGTCTGCGCCGTGCCGGTCGCGTTGCCGGCGGCGGTGCTGAAGCGCATGCGGTCGAGCATCTGCGGGAACTGCCAGTATTTCGGTGCCACTTCCATCACCACGTAATACTGGTTGAGCTGGTTGTAGACGGTGGACACGGTGCGCTGGCCGAAGGCGTCATACAGCACGGTGTCCAGCTGATTGGGCGCAAAGTTGTAGCGTGCTGCCGTGGCGCGATTCATGTTGATGTAAATCTGCAGGCCGTTTTGCTGCAGGTCCGAGTTGACGTCGGACATCTGGCCGCGCTGCTTGCCGAGCGCGTCCACCAGTTTGGGTACCCAGGTGAACAGCGCGGTGGGGTCGTCGCTGGTCAGCGTGTACTGGTATTCCGCCGCGGACGAGCGTCCGCCGATATGGAGATCCTGCGCGGCCTGCAGAAACAGCTTGGCGCCCGAGACGCCGTTGAGCTTCGGCCGCAGCCGATCCACCACCTCGCTGGCAGAGATTTTCCGCTCCGCCAGCGGCTTCAGCTCGATGAAGACGTTGGCGCTGTTGAGCGCGCGGCCGCCAGTAAAACCCGCTACCGATTCGACCGCGGGATCCTTCTTCACGATAGCCTGCAGCTGGGCCAGCTTCTTTTCCATCGCCTGAAACGAAATGCTCTGGTCGGCGATGATCTGGCCTATCAGGATGCCGTTGTCCTGCTCCGGAAAAAATGTCGACGGCAGCAGCTTGATCAGGAATACGTTCAACACGACAAGACCAATCAATGTCAGCCCGACCAGCAGCGCATGATCGAGCACGGTGGTCAGCGAACGGGAATACGCGTTCTGGAAACGCGTGAACTGCCGCTCGTACCACAGCGCCCAGCGCGCCTTGGAGTGCAGCGTCTTTCGGTTAAGCACGAACGCCGCCATGGTCGGCGTGATGGTGAGCGAGATCACCAGCGAGATCATGATGGCGATGGACAGCGTCACCGCAAACTCGTGAAACAGCAGGCCGACAATGCCGGGCATCAGCAGGATCGGCAGAAACACCGCGATCAGCGACAGGCTCATCGAGATCACCGTGAAGCTGACCTCGGCGCTGCCCACCAGCGCCGCCTCGCGCACATCCATGCCGGCCTCGACGTGGCGCACGATGTTTTCCAGAACCACCACGGCATCATCCACCACGAAACCGGTGCCGATGGTCAAGGCCATCAGTGAAAGGTTGTCGATGCTGTAGCCGAGCAAATACATCGGTCCGAACGTGCCGATGATCGACAGCGGCAGCGCCACGGCGGGTACCAGAATCGCGCGCGGCGACTGCAGGAAAATGAACACCACGCCGATCACCAGCAGCACGGCGATGAACAGCGTGCGCTCGGTGTCGCCCACGGCCGCGTTGACGGACTGCGAACGGTCGATGGCGATGCCGACGTGCACGTCGTGGGGCAGCGTGGCCTCGATCGAGGGCAGCACCTTGCGGATCTGCGCGACGGTCTTGACGATATTGCCGCCGGGCAGCGGAAACACGATGACCAGCACTGCATCCTTGCCGTTGTACAGGCCGGCGTTGCGAATGTTCTCCGCGGAATCCAGCACGTCGGCGACGTCGCGCAGCTTGACCGCCGCTCCATTGCGATAGGCGATGACCAGATCACGGTAGGGCGCGGCCTTGTTGATCTGGTCGTTCGAGGTGACCTCGAAGCGCTGGTCGCCCTGATCGATGTGTCCCTTGGCGCTGTTCGCGTTGGCGGCGCTGATCGCCGCGCGCACGTCTTCCAGCCCGATGCCATAGCTGTTGAGCTTGTCCGGCTGCAGTTCCACGCGCACCGACGGCAGCGCGCTGCCGCCCAGGGTGATCTGGCCCACGCCGTCGACCTGCGACAGCTGCTGCTGGATCACCGAATCGGCTGAGTCGTACAGCTGCGCCCGGGTCAGGGTTTCCGACGTCAGCGCCAGCACCATGATGGGCGAGTCGGACGGGTTGTATTCGCGATACGTGGGGTTGTTGCGCAGCGTCGACGGCAGGTCGGCGCGCGAGGCCTGCAGGGCCGCCTGCACGTCGCGGGCGGCACCGTTGATATCGCGATTCAGACCGAACTGGATAACGATGCTGGCCGAACCCACCGTGCTGGTGGAGGTGAGTTCGTTGACGTCCGCAATGGTGCCGAGGCGGCGCTCCAGCGGCGCGGCCACGGTCGAGGCCATGATGTCGGGGCTGGCGCCGGCCATGCTCGCCTGCACCACGATCACCGGAAAGGTGATGTTCGGCAGCGGCGCCACCGGCAGCTGGAAATACGCCAGCAGGCCGGACAGCAGGATCGCGACGCCGAGCAGGGTCGTCGCCACCGGCCGCTTGATGAAGACGCCTGGGATACTCATCGGCGCGCGCTCACGGGCGGTGCTCGATCGCCTGATCCGACGACGGTCCGGAGGAAGGTGCCGTCGGCTTGCGGCGGAAACGCAGCGACAGGCGGTCGAACAGCAGATAGATCACCGGCGTGGTGAACAGCGTCAGCACCTGGCTCAGGGTCAGGCCGCCGATGATCGCCAGGCCCAGCGGCCGCCGCAGCTCCGACCCGGTGCCGGTGCCCAGCAGCATCGGCAGCGCGCCGAGCATGGCTGCCAGGGTGGTCATCAGAATCGGGCGAAAGCGCAGCAGCGAGGCTTCGAAAATCGCCTCTTCCGGCGACTTGCCGTGCTCGCGTTCGGCTTCGAGCGCAAAGTCCACGATCATGATCGCGTTCTTCTTCACGATGCCGATCAGCAGCACGATGCCGATGATGCCGATCACGTCCAGATCCTCACCCGCGATCATCAGCGCCAGCAGCGCGCCGATGCCGGCCGAGGGCAGGGTGGAGAGAATCGTCACCGGATGGATGAAGCTTTCATACAGCACGCCGAGCACGATGTAGACGGCCACCAGCGCCGCGATCAGCAGATACACCTCGCTCGACAGCGAGTCCTGGAACGCCTGCGCGGCGCCCTGGAACGAGGAGGTGATCGACGACGGCAGATGCACCGCCTGCTCGGCCTGGTTCACGGCGTCCACGGCCTTGCTGAGCGAGGCGTCCTTGGCCAGGTTGAACGAGATGGTCACTGACGGGAACTGCGCCAGGTGGCTGATCGCCAGCGGCGACTTGGTGATCTGGATCGCCGCGATACCCTTCAACTGCACCTGGCCGCTGCTGCCAGTCTGGCTTGGCAGGTAGATATTGCCCAGCGATTCGATGGTCGGCAGGCTCTCGGGCTTGGCGACCAGGATCACGCGGTACTGGCTGGACTGGTCGAAGATGGTCGAGACGATGCGCTGGCCGAGCGCGTCGTACAGCGCGTTGTCGATCGTGGCCGGGGTGATGCCGTAGCGCGCGGCCAGCTGACGATTGACCTCGACGTTGACGCTGAGGCCGTCGTTATTCAAGTCGCTGGTCACGTCGGTGATCGACGGAATCTTTTTCATGCGTGCGACCAGATCGGGCACGTACTGCATGAAGGCCTGCTGGCTCGGCCCGCGCAGCACGAACTGGTACTGGTTCGGCGAGATGGTGGTGTCGAGCGTGAGATCCTGCTCGGGCTGCAGAAACAGCTTGATGCCCGAAACATTCGCCGCCTCGGTCTGGATGCGCCTGGCGATCTCGGCAGCGGTCGACGACCGATCGCCACGATCCTTCAGATTGATCAGAAAGCGGCCGTTGTTGAGCGTGGTGTTGGTGCCGTCGATGCCGACGTACGACGTAAGCCCGGCCACATCGGGATCTTTCAGAATCGCTTCGGCCAGCGCCGACTGCCGCTGCACCATCGCCTTGTACGACACCGAATTGTCGGCGACGCTGATGCCCTGGATCACGCCCACGTCCTGCGTGGGAAACAGGCCCTTGGGGATCACGATGTAGAGAATGACGGTGAGCGCCAGCGTGCCGAGAAACACCAGCAGCGTAAGCGTCTGCCGCGCCATCACGAAGCGCAGGCCGCGCTCGTAGCCTGCCAGCGTCTTGTCGAACAGGCCTTCGCTGATGCGCTCGAAGCGGCTCGGGTGGCGATCGACCTGCGCACGCAGCAGGCGCGCGCACAGCATCGGCACCAGAGTCAGCGAGACGATGCCCGACAGCACGATGGTCACGGCAAGAGTCACCGCGAATTCGCTGAATAGACGTCCAATCACGCCGCCCATGAACAGCAGCGGGATCAGCACCGCGATCAGCGAAATGGTCAGCGACAGGATGGTGAAGCCGATCTGTCCGGCGCCTTCCAGCGCTGCTTCGAGCGGCGTGCGGCCTTCCTCCAGATAGCGCACGATGTTTTCGATCATCACGATCGAGTCGTCAACGACGAAGCCGGTGGCGATGATCAGCGCCATCAGCGACAGGTTGTCGATCGAATAACCCAGCTGGTACATCACCGCCAGCGTGCCGATTAGCGAAACGGGCACCGAAATGCTCGGGATGATCGTGGCCGGCACGTTGCGCAGGAACACGAAGATCACCAGCACCACCAGCACGATCGCCAGGATCAGCTCGAATGCCGCATCGGAGACGGATGATCGGATCACGCCGGTGCTGTCCGACACGATCTCGACTTTCATGCCCGCGGGCAGGGTGGATTCCAGCTGCGGCAGCTGCTGCTTGATCTGGTTGACCGTGGCGATGACGTTGGCGCCCGGCTGGCGCTGCACGTTGAGCACGATCGCCTGGGTGGTGTTGTACCAGGCGCCCTGCTCGGTGTTCTGCGCCGACTGGGTCACGCGCGCCACGTCACGCAGATACACCGGCGCGCCGTTCTGGTACGCCACCACCGTGGCGAGGTAATCCTTCGGGTCCTGGATCTGATCGTTGCCGTTGATCGTGTAGTCGAGATTCGGGCCGTCGAAGTTGCCCTTGGGCTGGCTCACGTTGACGTTGGCGATCAGCGAGCGCAGGTCGTCGATATTGAGCCCGTAGGCGGCGAGCTTCTGCGGGTCCGCTTCCACGCGCACGGCCGGCACATTGCCGCCGGCCGGGGTGACCAAACCGACGCCCGACACTTCGGAGATCTTCGCACCGAGCCGGTTGTTGGCGACGTCCTGCAGCTGCGGCAGCGACATGGAATCGGAGGTGACGGCCAGCGTGAGGATCGGCTGGTCGGCCGGATTGACCTTGGCGTAGGTCGGCGGCGCGGGCAGTCCGGTGGGCAGCAGGCTGTTGGACGCGTTGATCGCCTCCTGCACGTTCTGCTCGGCGATATCGAGATTGAGCGACAGATCGAACTGCAGCGTGATCACGGAGGCGCCGGCCGAACTGCTCGACGTCATCTGCTGCAGGCCGGGGATCTCGCCCAGCTGCACTTCCAGCGGCGCTGTCACCGTGGTGGCCATCACGGTCGGGCTGGCACCAGGGTAGAAGGTCTGTATCTGGATCGTCGGGTAATCGACGTCGGGCAGGGACGACACCGGCAGAAACTTCACCGCGACCAGACCGACCATCACCACGGCGATCATCAGCAGCGATGTGGCCACCGGCCTGAGGATGAACAGGCGGGAAATATTCATCGAATTGCCTGCCTGCCGGTTACGAGGCGCTGTCGGCGGAGGCGTGTTTCCGCTTTCCAGGCGGCGGCTGTGCGCTGGTGCCGGCGGAGGCTGGCACCTCACTGCTGGCAGCTTGTGCAGGACTGGCCGACTTTGCGGAAGCGATCTTGATCTTGGCGCCGTCGCTGAGACGGTCCATGCCGTCGGTCACCACCTGCTGACCGGCGGAAAGGCCGGAAAGAATCACAGTGTTCTGTCCGTCGCTCGGCCCCGGCGTGATCTTGTGCACCGACACGGTGTTGTCGCTGCCCACCAGATAGACGTAATCGCCGGGCGCGCCGCTCTGCACGGCCGGGGTCGGTACCAGCACCGCGTTCTGCAGCGTGTCCACCAGCAGCTTGACGTTGACGAACTCGTTCGGGAACAGCGCCTCGTCGTCATTGGCGAACGTGGCGCGAAGATTCACCGTGCCGGTGCCCGTCGCCATCTGGTTGCCCAGCGCGTAGAGCGCGCCGGTGGCGATCTGCCGCGTGTTGTCGCTGTCGTACACGGTCACCGGCAGCGACGCGCTGGCGTTCCTGAAATGCGTCAGGACCTTGCCCAGCGCGTTCTGCGGCACGGTGAACTGCACCGTGGTCGGCTTCATCGTGGTGATGGTGACGATGCCCGGCGAGGTCGACTGGGTGACGTAGTTGCCGGGGTCGACCAGACGCAGGCCGACGCGGCCGGCCACCGGGGCGGTGATGTGGCAGTAGGTGAGATCCAGGTCGTATTGCGCGATGCTGGCGCGATCGGCCTGCACGGCGGCCTCGTCCTGCTGCACGGTGAATTTCTGATCGTTGTAGGTCTGCTCGGCGATCGACTTCTGCGCGTGCAGCTGGGCGTAACGGGCCAGGTCGGAACGGGCCTGGGCCAGCGTCGCCTGATCTTTCGCCAGCGTTGCCTGCGCCTGCTGCTTGCTGATTTCATACTGGCGCGGATCGATCTGCGCCAGGAACTGACCCTTGCTCACGTCCTGGCCCTCCTTATACCCCACGGCCGTGAGGTAACCGCTGAGCTGCGGCAGCACGTTGACCGTGGCGATCGGCGTCACCGTGCCCAGTTCGCTGAGGGTTTCCGGCATGCTGCCGAGCGTTGCCGTGGCCACGCTCACCACCTGTGCCGGTGCGCCGACCCGGGCTTTTTTGCCGTTGAGCAGATGGAAAACCACCACAACCACAAGAATGACGACCACCAGAATCGCGACCCACAGTCCCCGTCGCTTGCGCGGCGGTTGTCCAGCCGCCGCGGTTGCCGGGCCGCTCATGCGCGTGCGGCCAGGTGGGTGTGGGTCATGGCTAAAGCGCTTGCATTGATCAAAACAGCGTCTTCCCGAACGGCGCGTAGCCGTCATCAGTAATGGTCGACAGGGTAGCGGCAACAACCGAACTTTAACGGTTCGATGCCGATCCGGTTGACACGCCAGCAGCGCAGAGGCAACCGCTACCCAGCGGCGTGCCGCAGGATGAATTGCCGCACTAGCGCCACGTACACGTTCACAGGTTCATGCTGCAGTTGCAGCATTTGCATGTCACCGGTATGGCCGGGCTTATCTTGTCATCTTCGTTTATCCCGTTGACATGGACTTGCCGGAGCATTTGTTGTACCATCTAGTTCATTAAAGGCCGAGAACTTGTGCGGCCTTTGGCACTCATAGATGGCGAGTGCTAAATTGACACCCTAGTTTTGGAGGTTCGACCCATGTCTCAATCTTTGGTGACCGCCAGCCTGCCACTGCCTAGCGTCGTAGGCAGCCTGGATGCGTATATTTCGGCCGTTCACCGCATTCCGGTGCTGACGGTGGAAGAAGAGCAGTCGCTGTCGCGCGATTATCTGGAAGAGGCGAATCTCGCCTCGGCCAAGAAGCTGGTGATGTCGCACCTGCGCTTTGTGGTGCACGTGGCGCGTGGGTACAGCGGCTACGGCCTGCAGCTGGCCGACCTGATCCAGGAAGGCAATATCGGCCTGATGAAGGCGGTCAAGCGCTTCGACCCGGATCAGGGCGTGCGTCTGGTGAGCTTCGCAGTGCACTGGATCCGCGCCGAAATGCACGAGTTCATCCTGAAGAACTGGCGCATTGTGAAAGTGGCCACGACCAAGGCCCAGCGCAAGCTGTTCTTCAACCTGCGCAAGAGCAAGAAGCGCCTGGGCTGGATGAACGCCGCCGAGGTCAGCACCGTGGCAAAGGATCTGGGCGTGCCCGAGGCGACGGTGCGCGAGATGGAGTCGCGCCTGTCCGGTCGCGACATCGGCTTCGAGGCGCCGACCGACGCCGACGACGATGCCAAGCCGGCACCGGCCGCGTTCCTGATCGACGAGGGCGCGGACCCTTACGAGAACGTGTCCGACGCCGACCATGCCGACAACCAGATGCAGAACCTGACCGACGCGCTGGCACATCTCGACGAGCGTTCGCGCCACATCGTCCAGCGCCGCTGGCTCGACGATGACAAGGCCACGCTGCAGGATCTGGCCGACGAATACGGCGTGTCCGCCGAGCGGATTCGTCAGGTCGAGGCCAACGCGATGAAGAAGATGCGCACGCTGTTCGCCGCCTGAGCACTGGCGCATCGCTGACGACGAACGGCCTCCCTCGGGAGGCCGTTTCGTTATGCTAGCCGCTGTCTCCCCCGCATAGATCCACATCGATGCCGCGCATTCTGGTGATCGAAGACGACGACGTCACCGCCCGCGAGATTGCCGCGGAGCTGACCGGTCACGGCATCGACGTCGATCGCATCGCCGACGGCAGCGAGGGGCTGCTGCGCGCGGCCGACCCCTGCTACGACGCCATCACGCTGGACATGATGCTGCCCGGCATGGATGGCTTGAGCGTGGTGACCCGACTGCGCGCGCAGGGCGTAGCCACGCCGGTGCTGATGATCAGCGCGCTGTGCGATGTGGACGAGCGCGTGCGCGGCCTGCGCGCCGGCGGCGACGATTATCTGACCAAGCCGTTCGCCCCCGATGAAATGCTGGCGCGCGTCGAGGTACTGCTGCGCCGGCACCGGCCGCAGCCGCCGCAGACCGTGCTGACGGTCGCCGATCTCGAGCTGGATCTTGTGCGCCACGTGGCGCGTCGCGCTGGCAAGGAACTGTCGCTGCTGCCGACCGAATTCAAGCTGCTCGAATTCCTGATGCGCAACGCCGGGCAGGTGCTGACCCGCACGATGATCTTCGAGACCGTCTGGGGATTTCATTTCGACCCCGGTACCAATCTGATCGACGTGCACATCGGCCGCCTGCGCCGGAAAATCGATGCCGCAGGGCTGGCGCCGCTGATCCACACCGTGCGCGGCTCGGGGTACTGCCTTGCGCAGAATGACTGAACGATGGCGCTCCACTACCGGGCGCCTGATCATGATCTACGGCGTCTTTTTCGCGCTGTGGGGCGGCGTGGTCATCGGTCTGATCTACTGGCAGGCGGCCAGCTATCTGGGCCGCGTATCGGATGACCTGATCGGCCGCCAGGCCGCGTATTTCTCGATGCTCGACGAGCCCACGCGCCTGCGCGCCCTGAAAGACTACGACATGCTGGAGACGCGACGGCTCAATGCGTGGGGCGAGTTCGATGCGCGCGGCAATCATCTCGCTGGCACGATCACGGCACTGCCTGCCCGTCTGCCGATCAATGGCAAAGTGGAAATCCTTTCCGAAGGCGTTTCACGCAACGACGTCAGCGGCAACGATCACGGCCGTGTGCGTGCGGCGGCCGTCAGTCTGCGCGACGGGCGCGTGCTGATGATCACGCGCGATACCAGCATCGTCGATCGCATCGGCAGCATCGTGCTGCAGGCGCTGCTGTGGGGCCTGTCGCTCACCGTGATTCCCGGGTTTTTCGGCGGGTGGCTGCTCAGCCGGGGGCCGTGGCGTCGCGTGCATGCGATCCGCGAGGCGACGCTGCCGATCATGCAGGGCAACCTCTCGCAGCGCCTGCCGGTCGGTCGCCGTGGCGACGAACTGGACATGCTGGCCGGCATCGTCAATGCGATGCTCGACGAAATCGAGCGTCTGCTCGGCGAGGTCAAGGGGGTGTGCGACAACATCGCGCACGACCTGCGCACGCCGCTGACCCGGCTGCGCTCGCGGCTTTACCGCCTGCAGCAGCGGTTTGGCGAGGGCAGTGACGAGGCTGCCGCGATCGACGCGTGCATGATCGATACCGACGCGCTGCTCGATCGGTTCCGTGCGTTGCTGCGCATCTCTGAACTCGAAAACCAGCGCCGTCGCGTCGGCTTCGACGAAGTCGATCTGGCCGAAATCCTGCGCGAAGTGCATGCACTTTACCTGCCGCTTGCGGAGGATCGGGGCCAGCAGCTGGCGCTGGAGCTTCCCGCGCTTCCCCGCATTCATGCCGATCGGCATCTGCTTCTGGAGGCGCTGAGCAATCTGGTCGGCAACGCGATCAAGTTCACGCCGGCGGGTGGTCTGGTGGAAATCCGCGCGCGCCCGGCGCACGACGGCCCTTGGGTCGACGTCAGCGACAGCGGTCCGGGTATTCCGCCGGATCAGCGCGATGCGGTGATTCGCCGCTTCTACCGCGCCGAGAGCAGCCGCAGCACGCCCGGCTCCGGGCTGGGTTTGAGCATCGTCAACGCGATCGCGCGACTGCACGGCTATACGCTGGAGATCGCGAACAGCGAGCGGGGTGCCAGGCTGAGCCTGCACTGCATCGAAACGCGGGCCGCGTGAGCGATTTCCCCACGTGCCGCTTGCCGGATGCGCCGCCGTTGACTGTTGCAGGCGGTCACCGTATGAAAATATCTTCATGCCCGGAATCGGCGTGGAAGCGCCGCCGCATGGCAAACTTCGCTGCTACGCAACATCCCCGCGGGATACTCCATGCAGGCCCTTGTCCGGATCGCGCTGTCGCGACCCTACACCTTCGTCGTACTGGCGCTGTTGATCCTGATCATCGGGCCGCTGTCGGCGATGCGCACCCCAACCGATATTTTTCCGGACATCAACATCCCGGTGATCGCCGTGGTGTGGCAGTACACCGGCCTGCCGCCCGACCAGATGGAAGGCCGAATCACCTCGCCGTACGAGCGCGTGCTGACCACCACGGTCAACGATGTCGAGCACATCGAATCGAAATCCATCGCCGGCTTCGGCATCGTCAAGATATTCTTTCAACCGACCGTCAACATCGCCACCGCGAACGCGCAGGTCACTGCCGTATCGCAGACCCTGCTCAAGCAGCTGCCGCCCGGTACCACCCCGCCGCTCATCCTGAACTACAGCGCCTCGACCGTACCCATCATCCAGCTCGCGCTGTCGGGCAAGGGGCTCAGCGAACAGAACCTGGGCGACCTCGCGCTCAATATTCTGCGTCCGCAGCTGGTTTCCGTAGCCGGCGCAGCGGTGCCGTATCCGTACGGTGGCAGGACGCGTCAGGTACAGATCGACGTCGACCCATCCGCGCTTCAGGCGCGTGGCTTGTCGGCCAACGACGTCGCCAACGCGCTGGCCGCGCAGAACCTGATCACGCCGGTGGGCACGCAGAAGATCGGTGATTTTGAGTACACGCTGCAGCTCAACAACTCACCCGGCGAGCTGGAGGGCCTGGCCAATCTGCCGGTGAAGACGGTCAACGGTACGACCATCTACATCCGCGATGTGGCACACGTGCTCGACGGCGCGCCGCCGCAGACCAATATCGTTCACGTCGACGGCGGCCGCTCGGTGCTGATGAGCGTGCTGAAGAACGGCTCGGCCTCGACCCTGGCCATCGTCGCCGGCATCCGCCAGCGGCTGGAAGATGCGAAGGCCACGTTGCCGGACAATCTGAAGATCGCGCCCATCGGCGATCAGTCGATCTTCGTGCGCGCAGCGATCTCCGGCGTGGCGCGCGAAGGCATCATCGCGGCGGCGCTGACCAGCCTGATGATCCTGCTGTTCCTCGGCAGCTGGCGCTCGACGGTGATCATCGCGGTGTCGATTCCGCTGGCAATTCTTTCCTCCATCGCGGCGCTGTCGGCGATCGGCGAAACGCTGAACATCATGACCCTCGGTGGGCTGGCGCTGGCGGTCGGTATCCTCGTCGACGACGCCACGGTGACCATCGAGAACATCAACTGGCATCTGGAGCAGGGCAAGCAGGTCGAGCAGTCGATCCTCGACGGCGCGCAGCAGATCGTCACGCCAGCGTTCGTGTCGCTGCTGTGCATCTGCATCGTGTTCGTGCCGATGTTCTTCCTCGAAGGCGTGGCGCGGTTCCTGTTCGTGCCGATGGCGGAGTCGGTGATCTTCGCGATGATCGCCTCGTTCATCCTGTCGCGCACGCTGGTGCCGACGATGGCGAAATATCTTTTGCATCCGCACGTCGACGCGCACGGCAACCACGTCGAGGCGCCGCCGACGCGAAACCCGTTGGTGCGCTTCCAGCGCGCGTTCGAGGCCCGCTTTGAAAAAGTGCGGGCCAGCTATCACGGACTGCTGGCGCTGGCGATGGAGCACCGGCGCATCTTCGTGATCGGCTTCATGGCCTTCGTGGTGCTGTCGTTTGCGCTGGTGCCCACGCTGGGCCGCAACTTTTTCCCCGACGTCGACGCCGGCCAGATCCTGATGCACGTGCGCGCACCGGTCGGTACGCGCCTGGAGCAGAGCGCGGAGCTGTTCGCGCGGATCCAGCAGAGCGTCAAGCGCATCATTCCAGCCGCAGAGCTCGGCACCGTGGTAGATAACATCGGCCTGTCCAACTCCGGCATCAACAACACCTACAACAACACCGGCACCATCGGCGAGCAGGATGGCGATATCCAGATCGCACTGAACGAGGGACACCACCCGACCGCCGACTATGTGCGCCAGATGCGCGAAAAACTGCCGCACGAGTTTCCGGGCGTGACGTTCTCGTTTCCGCCGGCCGACATCGTCAGCCAGATTCTGAACTTCGGTTCGCCCGCGCCGATCGCGCTGCAGATCCGCGGCCCGAAACTGCCGGCCAACTTCAAGTATGCCGACACGCTGCTGCGCGAGATCAAGCGCATTCCCGGTATCGCCGACGCGCGCATCCAGGAGTCGCAGGCGAATCCCGGCTTCAAGATCGACATGGATCGCACGCAGGCGCAGCTGCTTGGCATCACCGCGCGCGACGTCACCAACAGCCTGGTGGTGAACCTGGCCGGCTCCAGCCAGGTGGCGCCGACCTTTTGGCTCAACCCGCAGAACGACATCTCCTATCCGATCGTGCTGCAGACGCCGCAATACTCGCTCGATTCGCTCGCTGCGCTGCGCAACCTGTCGATCACCGGCAGCAATGGCAACTCGCAGGTGCTCGGGGGCATCGCCACGGTCAGCCGGCAGGCGACCGATGCGGTGGTCGATCAGTACAACATCCAGCCGGTGGTGCAGATTTTCGCCACCACGCAGGATCGCGACCTCGGCGGTGTCTCGGCGGACATCCAGAGGGTGATCGCCGCGCACGCCAAGGAGCTGCCGAAGGGTTCGCACGTCGAGCTGCTCGGTCAGGTCAAGACGATGAACAGCGCGTTTTCCGGCCTGTTGTTCGGCCTGCTCGGTGCGCTGGTGCTGATCTACCTGCTGATCGTGGTGAACTTCCAGTCGTGGGCCGATCCGTTCGTGATCATTACCGCCCTGCCTGCGGCGCTGGCCGGCATCATCTGGATGCTGTTCGTCACGCATACCGCGCTGTCGGTGCCCGCGCTGACCGGTGCCATCATGTGCATGGGCGTGGCCACGGCCAACTCGATCCTGGTGGTGAGCTTCTGCCGCGAGCGCCTGCACGATCACGGCAACGCGCTGGATGCGGCGCTGGAAGGCGGCTTTGTCCGTTTCCGCCCGGTGCTGATGACCGCGCTGGCGATGATCATCGGCATGGCGCCGATGGCGCTTGGCCTCGGCGAGGGCGGCGAACAGAACGCGCCGCTCGGTCGCGCGGTGATCGGCGGCCTGATTTTCGCGACAACCGCGACCCTGCTTTTCGTGCCCGTGGTGTTCAGCATGATCCACGCGCGCTATGTGCATAAACCCGATCCCCACAAACCCGATCCGGCGCCCGCTTCCGGAGAGCCTGCCCATGTCTGATACAAGCCGGTCCGAGTCAAACTCAACCTTTCCCGCGCCCCGGCCGCCTTCGCGTCGAGGAGTTCGGCTGGCCGGCGTGATCGCGCTTGTCGTGATCGTCGTCGTGGTGATTCTCGGCCTCGCCACGCGCGTGTTCGATGCCAGGCGTCTGAAGACCTGGACCGACGAGCAGAACGTGCCGACGGTCAACGTCGCCATGCCCGAGCAGAAGGGCGCCGGCGCATCGCTGCAGCTGCCCGGACGCATCGAGGCGTATACGCAGGCGCCGATGTACGCGCGCACCGGCGGCTATCTCAAATCCTGGAAGGTCGACATCGGCGGCAAGGTCAAGGCCGGCCAGCTGCTGGCCGAGATCGAAACGCCCGATCTGGACCAGCAGCTGCTGCAGGCCAAGGCCGACCTGGCCAGCGCGCAGGCGAACGAGGCGCTGGCAGCGACGACCGCCAAGCGCTGGCAGGCGATGCTGGCTTCCGATTCGGTGGCCAAGCAGGAGGTCGACGAAAAAACCGGCGACTACACCGCCAAGCGCGCGCTGGCCAACGCGGCCAAGGCCAACGTCGACCGCATCGAGGCGACCAAGGGCTACTCGCGTATCGTGGCGCCGTTCGACGGTGTGGTCACCGCGCGCAACACCGACGTCGGTGCGCTGATCAACGAGGGCAGCAGCGGCGGCGGTCAGCCGCTGTTCGTGGTCTCCGATGTCAGCAAGCTGCGCGTCTACGTGCAGGTACCGCAGGCATTCGTGCCGTCCATCCCGGCCGGTGCCACCGCGCAGCTGACCGTACCGGAATACCCCGGCCGCACGTTTACCGCCAAGGTCGAGGCGTCGGCGCAGGCGGTCAACGCCAGCTCGGGCAGCACGCTGATCCAGCTGTCGGTCGACAACGCCGACGGCAAGCTGATGCCGGGCAGCTTCACCAACGTGCAGTTCAAGCTCGACGCCCATGCGGCCGGCTTGCGCGTGCCGGCCAGCGCGCTGATCTTCAACGCCAGCGGCCTGCATCTGGCGACGGTCGGCAGCGACAACAAAGTCACCTTCAAGACGGTGACGATCCAGCACGATTACGGCAAGACGGTGGAAATCGGTTCGGGTATCAGCGCCAACGATCGCGTGATCGACAGTCCGCCCGATGGGCTGGTCGACGGCGACCAGGTGAAGATTGCCCAGCCGCAGGCCAAGGACAAGCCCGATGCCAAAGCCTGAGATGCCGGGCCGATTCCGCGCGGCGCGCCCGGCCCTGTTTTCGCGCAGCCTGCCGTTGGCGTTCATGGTTGCGCTGGCCGGCTGCTCGCTGGCACCGCCGTACAAGGTCCCGGCTGTGCCCGTGGCGCCGTCGTACCAGAACGCGCCGGCCGACGGCAGCCTGTGGCAGGCCGCGCAGCCGTCCGACCAGCTGCCGCGCGATCGCTGGTGGCAGCTCTATCACGACCCGCAGCTTGATCAGCTGCAGCAGCGCCTGCTGGCCAGCAACGCCGACATCGCCGCCGCGCTGGCGCACTACCGTCAGGCCCAGGCGTTCGATCTGCAATCCCGCTCGGCACTGTTTCCCACGGTGAGTACCAACGCCAATGGACAGCGCGATCGGCAGTCGGACACCAAGCCACTGCGCGGGCCACTAAGCGGACCGAACGCCTCGCCTGCCGACTACAACGCCTTTACCGTCGGTGCCGAGGTCGATTACGAGATTGACCTCTGGGGCCGCATCCGCAACACGGTCGAGGCCAGCAGGGCCGAGACGCAGGCGTCGGCCGCCGATCTGGCTTCGGCGCAGCTGAGCCTGCAGGCGCAGCTCGCCGACAACTACATCCAGCTGCGTGGGCTCGATCAGCAGATTGCGCTGTTCCAGCAAAGCATCGATGCCTTTCAGAAAGCGCTCACCCTGACCCAGACCCTGCACACCGGCGGCATTGTGTCCGGGCTGGACGTGGCGCGCGCGCAGTCGCAGCTGTCCTCGGCCAAGTCGCTGTGGTCGCAGGCGCAGGCGCAGCGCGCGCTGATCCAGGACGCCATTGCGGTGCTGGTCGGCGAATCGGCCAGCACCTTCAAGCTCGCCGCCCGGACCGACATCATCAAGCTGCCGCCGGTGCCGACCGGTCTGCCAAGCACCCTGCTGCAGCGCCGGCCGGATATCGCCGCCGCCGAACGCCGTGTGGCCGAAGCGAACGCGCGCATCGGCATCGCGCGTGTGGCCTATTTTCCGTCGCTGACGCTGAGCGCACAGGGCGGCTTCCAGAGCGCGCAATATCCCAGCCTGCTGACCGCGCCCAATCACTTCTGGGCGATCGGGCCGTCGCTGTTCGAGACAATTTTCGACGGCGGCAAGCGCAAGGCCGGCGTGCGCGCCGCCAAGGCGGCCACCGACGAGGCCGGCGCGCGCTATCGCGGTGTGGCGCTCAATGCGTTCGCGCAGGTCGAGGACAACCTCGCCCAGATCGATCACATCGGCGTCGCCCGTACCGACCAGAAAGACGCTGCCGACGCGGCCCAGCATTCGGTCGACCTGTCGCTGGAGCGCTACAAGCAGGGCGCGGTCGGCTATCTCGACGTGGTGCAGGCCCAGACCACCGCGCTGGACGCCCAGCGCAGCCTGCTCAGCCTCAACACAAACCAGCTGCGCGCCAGCGTGCAGCTGATCAAGGCGCTGGGCGGCGGCTGGTCAACCGCCGAGATCACGCCAGCCACGCGTTGAGTGGCCTATAGTCAATGCGCAGGGCGCGGTTTGAACTGCCCGTCGTGAAGCGGACGACGGCCGTGCCGGGTTGCGTCCCACGTCGCAGCCACTCGTGTATGGCGCGCGATACCATGATCGCGGCTTGTCACGCGCTGTCTGCCGATCCACGGGTTATGGGTGGATCGGCACCCGAGCCGAAAGGCGGACGAGTTCACGGTCCTCGCATCAGGAACATTTCTACCCATGACCGATCCCAAACCGCCGACAAAAAAATCGACCAGCCGCGTCGATTGGAGCGATCCCCGGCTTGAGGCTCTGCTGAAAAAGACGGAGAGCTGGCAGCTGGACAACCGTGGCAGCTTTCAGCCACAGGACATCGGTGTTCAGATTGGCTGGAGCGGCGACGCCGGCGTCGGCGCCGTGGATTCCAGTCGGCCAGGCGTGCTGGTGTGGGAGCACCAGCAGGTGATGGTGATAGAGACGAATTTTCCGATCGAGCAGGGTGAGCTGGTACGGATCGATCGTCTGGTGGGCGACGGCGTACAGATCGTCTGGGGAAGCCTGATCGAAAGTCGGCCCGGCCTGCGTACCGAGGACGGCGAAAGCGGCATCCATGTGCACTGGGTCAACATGCGCTGATACGTTGATGCGTCATCGCATGCCTTCGCTGCTGGCCAGTCCCGCGTTTTGTCGCAGGGCTCTTTGCCCCATCAGCGATGCACGCCAGCCGCACGCCCCAGGGCCATGCCTTTCAACACGTTCAGCGCCTGCGACAGCGCGTAGTCGCCGGTGGCGAGTTTGGCGTCGTCGGCGCTGCCGTCGTTGTTGATGTCACCGCTGGCGTTCTTGTTCTCGTTGGCCAGGTGGTTGGGTAGATCGGACTCGGAGTTGATCAACGAAGCGGGGCTGTCGGCTTTCTTCACCGTGAGATCGGCCAGCGCGATATCCGGCTTGATGCCTTCGGCCTGGATCGAGGTGCCGTTGGGCGTGTAATAGCGCGCTGTGGTGATCTTTACCGCGTGGTCGGCGTCCAGCGGCAGTACGGTCTGCACCACGCCCTTACCGAAAGTGCGCTGGCCCATCAGCAGCGCGCGATGGTTGTCCTTCAGCGCGCCAGAGACGATTTCGGCGGCCGATGCGGTGCCGTTGTTGGTGAGCACGATCATCGGCGCACCGTTGAGCAGGTCGCCCGGATGCGCGCTGAAGCTCATGTTGGAATCCTGCAGCCGGCCGCGCGTGCTGACGATCACACCACTGTCGAGGAAATCGTCGCTGACCGCGACGGCGGCGGTGAGCAGGCCGCCAGGGTTGTTGCGCAGGTCGAGTACCGCGCCTTTCTGCGGGCCGCTCTTCCTGATCAGTTCGCCCAGCTTCTTGTCGAGATCTTCGCCGGTATCGTCCTGGAACTGGCTGATGCGGATGTACGCATAGCCGGGCTCCAGCTCGCGCACCTTGACGCTGCTGACCGCGATGGTTTCGCGCACCAGGTGCAAGTCGATCAGCTTGTCGCTTTTGGCGTGCACGATGGTCAGGTCGATCTTGCTGCCGGGTTTGCCGCGCAGCTTGGCGTACATGTCGTCGATGTTTTCCGAGTTGATCACGGTACCGTCGATCTTGACGATGGTGTCGCCGGCCTGGATGCCGGCGCGCGAGGCGGGCGTGTCGTCGATCGGCGACACGATGCGCAGCACGTCGCCGTCCTGCAGCACCTCGATACCTAGGCCGCTGTACTGGCCGGTGGTGTCCTCGTTGAGCTGCGCCAGGCCGTCCTTGTCGAGGTATTCGCTGTGCGGATCCAGCCCGCTGAGCATGCCGGTGATCGCCGCTTTCATCAGCGTCTTGTTGTCGACCTTTTCCACGTACGCCTGCTTCACCACTTCGTAGACGCGGCTGAAGTTGCGGATGTCTTCAAGATCCACCTGATCGGCGCCGGCGGAGCTGGCGCTGGCCGGTGCTGCCGCGGTGCCGGCGGATGCCGGAATATCGGCAGGCGCCGCGCTGCTCGCGGCGGCGGGTGCCGTCTGCGACTGCGCGAACGGCAGCGCTAGCAGCAGGGGTAGTGAGGTCAGCAGAGCGATCTGGCGGCGAAGCGAACGACGCATGAAATGACTTCCTGTAACCATTGACGATGGAGCGATGGGACGCCGCGCCGTAGCGGGGCGAACGAGGTTGGCGGACGGTACCGCCAGGCGTGTGACAACCAAATGCCGGCGTAATTCATCCTCCGCGCGACGCTAGCCTGCGTCGGCATGCCGGCGGCGTCAACGGCGCTGGCTCAGCCAGCTGCGCGGGTCGACCGGCTGGTTGTCGCGGCGCAGTTCGAAATACACGCCGGTGTTGACGCCGGTGGTCGGGCTGGCGGTGCCGATGGCGGCGCCTGCCTCGACCTGATCGCCGACGCCGTGCAGCAGGGTTTCGTTATTGCCGTACATGCTGAGCCAGCCGTTGCCGTGGTTGACGATCAGCAGCATGCCGTAGCCGCGCAGAAAGCCGGCGTAAATGACTTTGCCCCGCGCGACCGCGTGGATCTCGCTGCCGCCGGCCGCCTTGATCAGCACGCCGTTGCCGAAGGTATTGACGACGCCGGCGGCGGGCCATGGCAAATTGCCGCGGATGTTGGCGCTGGCCTTGCCCACATCCATCGGCGGCGGCGGCGCGTTCTTGCCAGGGTGGCTGCGGCGCGCCGCCTCCCGCGCAGCGGCGGCCTGCGCCTGCGCTTCGCGCGCGGCATCGTCGATGGCTTTCTGCAGTTTGGCGACCAGGTCGTTCAAGGCCTGCGCGTTCTGCTTCAGCACGGCCAGCTTCTGCGCCTGATCCTTGTATTGCGCGTCAGTCTCGGCGGCCAGCTTCTGCTGGGCGAGGCGCTGTTGCGCCAGGGTTTTGGCCTGCTGCTGGCGCTGATCGCGCGTGGCTTCCAGCGACTGCTGCTCGGCGGTGATGGCGGTCTGCAGCTCCTGCAGCTTGGCCAGGTCGGCCATCAGCTGCTGCACTCGCTGCACGCGATCCTGCTGGAAATACTTCGAATACATCAGCGCGCGGGAAATCTGCGCCACGTCTTCATCGCCCAGCAGCAGGCGCAGGTCCGAACCCTGGCCCAGGGCATAGGTGGCGCGCAGCAGCTCGCCGATGGCCGCGTGCTGGCTGTCCAGACTCTGCTTCAGCGTGGCCTGCTGCTGTTGCAGCTCATCCAGCTGCTTTTGTTTGGCGGCCAGCTCGGTATCCGTCTGGTGCACCGCGCGCGCGGCGGTCGCCAGCGCGGCGGCCTGCTTGGCCAGTTCGGCGTTGGCGCTGTCGCGCCTCGCTGCGGTGTCGGCCTGCTGTTTGGCCAGCGCATTCATCCTGGCCTGGATAGCGGCCAGCTTCTGCTTCGCATCCGCCTGCTCGCTGCCGCTTTTGCCATCCTGCCGCGCCTGTGCCGACGAGGCGGCCAGCGCACAGCCCAGCGCGACAGCGACCAGCAGTCCACGGATGATGGGTCGGGATGCGGGCGGTCGGGTAACGCGGGCGGTTGGCGGCATCCGGCAATTATCACCGAGCCGGGGATGCGTAGCGAGCCGTCTGACGAACCGGCGTCGCCGAACTGGTATGCCCGCGCAGACCGCGCCAGCCAAGGGCTGGCGTTGTTGTTAAAACAAACGTAGCCAGATACAGGCTGCGACAGGTGCTGCGGCGCGCCGGTCCATTGCTTCGGCAGCGTGCCGCATGGTCGCCGTATGGCCGTCCAAATGCTTTGACGCTTCGCAGCAAGTGTGTTTTAGTCGGGATCACCCTGCTCGTCGTCAAGGCGCTAATCACTTCGCCGGCTTCGTGCGCTCAGTCATTCCATCTGCCGCGGAGGCCCGATGGCGCAGCAAGTGTCCACCACGTTGTACGACCCGGCTTTCGAACACGATAGCTGCGGCTTTGGTCTGGTCGCGCAAGTCGACGGCCGCGCCAGCGCGTGGGTGGTCGATACCGCATTCGAGGCGCTGGCCAAGCTGTCGCATCGCGGCGGCGTCAACGCCGACGGCATCAGCGGCGACGGCTGCGGGGTGCTGATTCATACGCCCGCGCCGTGGCTGCGCGTGCTGGCCGAAGAGGCTGGTATCACTTTGGCCGAACGTTTCGCCGCCGGCCTGGTGTTTCTCGATCCCGCACGCAGCGATGGCGCCGCGGTGCTGGAAACATTTCTGGTCGAAGAGGGACTCAGCGTTGCCGGATGGCGCGAGATCAAGGTGAATGCGGACGCCTGCGGTCCGATGGCTTTTTCCAGCTGCCCGCAGATGCGCCAGGTATTTGTCGACGTTGCCGAGGGCATGGACGATGAGAAGTTCGAGCGCGCGCTGTTTCGCGCCCGCCGCCGTGCCGAAGCCGCGCTGAAGGACGATCCGTCGTTCTATGTGGTGACGCTCTCCTCGCACGTCATTGGCTACAAGGCGATGGCCGCGCCGGGCCAGCTGCGCGAGGTGTTTGCCGATCTTCGCCATCCGGCGCTGGTCAGCGATGCGGTGGTCTTTCATCAGCGCTTTTCCACCAACACCTCGCCGCAGTGGCGGCTGGCGCAGCCGTTCCGTTTACTGGCGCACAACGGCGAGATCAATACCATTCGCGGCAACCGCCGCTGGATGCAGGCGCGCGAAGCGATCCTGCATTCGCCGCTGGTGGATCTCAGCGACATCGGCCCGCTGGTGCGACAGGTCGGCTCCGATTCGGAGAGCCTGGACAACGCGCTCGAAGTGCTGCTGGCCGGTGGCCTCGACATGCTTACCGCGATGCGCGTACTGGTGCCGCCGGCCTATGCCGCACGCGAGGACATGGACGAGGATCTAGCCGCGTTCTACGAGTATTACGCGCTGCATATGGAGCCGTGGGATGGTCCCGCGGGGCTCGTGATGTGCGGCAGCCATTACGCCGCCTGCGCGCTGGACCGCAACGGCCTGCGCCCGGCGCGCTGGGCGCTGTCGGATGACAACCATCTGATCGTCGCGTCCGAAGCGGGCCTGTGGGACATGCCTGCATCGAAAGTCATCGGCAAGGGCCGGCTCGGGCCAGGCCAGATGCTGGCGGTGGATTTTCGCGCCGGCAAGCTGTTGTTCGATGCCGACATCGACGCGATCAACCGCAAGCGCGCGCCGTTCCAGCAGTGGCTGCGCGAAGGCATCACCTACCTCGAATCCGACCTGATCGATCCCAGCCTGGCAGCCGAGCCGCTGCCGACCCAAGAGCTGCATCGCTGGCAGAAGCTTTACGGGCTCACCCGCGAAGAGCGCGAAACGGTGCTCAAGGTGCTCGCCGAAACCGAAGCCGAACCGACCGGGTCGATGGGTGACGACACGCCGATGGCAGCGATGTCGCGCCAGGTGCGGCCGCTGTTCGATCGTTTTCGCGAAGGCTTTGCGCAGGTCACTAATCCGCCGATCGATCCGCTGCGCGAGCTGCTGGTGATGTCGCTGATGACGCAGATCGGCGCCGAGGGAAATATCTTTGAGCTGTCGGCGCAAAACGCCAAGCAGATCCTGCTCAATTCGCCGATCTGCTCGCAGCGCAAGCTGCGTCAGATTCTGGCGCTGCCGCAGTACGTCAACGGCACGGTGCAGATCGATCTTTGCTACTCACCCAGCGAAGGACTCGAAGCGGCGCTGCGGCGCTTTTGCCGCGAGGCCGAAGCCGGCGTGCGCGGCGGCGCGGGCATTGTCTTCATCACCGATCGCTACCCGAATAAAAAAACCCTGCCGGCGCACGCGCTGCTCGCCGTCGGCGCCATCCACGCGCATCTGACCGAAAGCGGCCTGCGCTGCCAGTGCAACCTGCTGGTCGAGACCGCTACCGCGCGCGACGCGCATCAGTTCGCCTGCCTGATCGGCTTCGGTGCCACGGCGATTTATCCATGGCTGGCGTATCAGAGTCTGTTCGAACTCGGCCGCGATGGGCATATCCATCATGGCGACAACAACCAGCGCGAAATCGGCCGCAGCTATCGGCGCGGCATCCGCAAAGGCCTGCTGAAAATCCTCTCGAAGATGGGCATCTCCACCGTCGCCGGCTATCGCGGCTCACAGCTGTTCGAGATCATCGGACTGGCGCCGGAAGTCGTATCGCTATGCTTCCCCGGCACGCCGTCGCGCGTGGGCGGCGCGGGTTTTGCGGAGCTGCAGAACGATCAGCGCCTGCTCGCGGCCGAGGCGTTCAACGAGGCCAAGCCGCTTCACGCCGGCGGACTGTACAAATTCGTCTACGGCGGCGAGTACCACATGTACAACCCCGACGTGATCGACACCTTGCAGCACGCGGTGCGTACAGGCGAGATGGCCGACTATCGCCGCTACGCGCAGCAGGTCGATTCGCGGCCGCCGTCGGCGCTGCGCGACTTGCTGTTGCCGCACGGCATGGGCGAGCCGATTCCGCTGGACGAGGTCGAGCCGGTCGAGGCGATCCTCAAGCGCTTCGATTCCGCCGGCATGTCGCTCGGCGCGCTGTCGCCGGAAGCGCACGAGGCGCTGGCCACCGCGATGAATCGTCTCGGCGGCCGCAGCAATTCCGGTGAGGGCGGCGAAGATCCCGCGCGCTACGGCACCGAGCGCATGTCGAAGATCAAGCAGGTGGCTTCGGGCCGCTTCGGCGTCACGCCGACGTATCTGATCAACGCCGAAGTGCTGCAGATCAAGATCGCGCAGGGCGCCAAGCCCGGCGAGGGTGGCCAGCTGCCCGGCCACAAGGTGGATGCCACCATCGCGCGGCTGCGCTTCGCCAAGCCCGGCATCGGTTTGATTTCGCCGCCGCCGCATCACGACATCTATTCGATCGAGGATCTGGCCGAACTGATCCATGATCTCAAGGAAGTGAATCCGACTGCGCTGATTTCGGTGAAGCTGGTCTCGCACGCTGGCGTCGGTACGGTTGCTGCGGGCGTGGTGAAAGCCGGCGCGGATCTCATCACCATTTCCGGCCACGACGGCGGCACCGGCGCCAGCCCGCTCACCTCGATCAAGTACGCCGGCACGCCGTGGGAACTGGGCATGGCCGAGGTGCAGCAGACGCTGCGCCGCAACGGCCTGCGCGGCCGCGTGCGCCTGCAGACCGACGGCGGCCTCAAGACCGGCCTGGACGTGATCAAGGCCGCGATGCTGGGCGCGGACAGCTACGGCTTCGGCACCGGCCCGATGGTCGCGCTGGGCTGCAAATACCTGCGCATCTGCCATCTGAACAACTGCGCCACCGGCGTGGCCACGCAGAACGAGCGGCTGCGCAAGGATCACTTCATCGGCCTGCCGCAGATGGTGATGAACTACTTCCGCTTCGTCGCCGAAGACGTGCGCCTGCACATGGCCGCGCTGGGCGTGCGCACGCTCGGCGAACTGGTCGGCCGCAGCGATCTGCTGACGCAGGCCGAGGGCAGCACGCCGGTGCAGCGCAAGCTCGATCTGTCGCGGCTGATTTCCAGTGATGGACTCGGCGTAGACGTCGACAGCGCCTGCGTAATGCCGCGCAACCCGATGCGCGATCCTGCCGCGCTCGCCTCGCGCATCAGCGCTGACGCCGACGAGGCGATCACCAGCGGGCACAGCGCAAACTTCAGTTACGCCATCGCCAATACCGATCGCGCGATCGGCGCGCGGCTGTCGGGCGATATCGCGCGTCTGTACGGCGACCACGGCATGGACGCCACGCCGATTACGCTGAAGCTGGAGGGCGCGGCGGGCCAGAGCCTGGGCGCGTGGAACGCGGGCGGCGTGCATATCGATCTCACCGGCGAAGCCAACGACGGCGTGGGCAAGGGGATGACCGGCGGACGCATCATCGTGCGGCCGCCGCCGGAATCGCCGTTTGCCAGCCAGGACGCGTCGATTCTCGGCAATACCTGCCTGTACGGTGCGACCGGCGGCGAACTGTTTGCTGCTGGTCGCGCCGGCGAGCGCTTCGGCGTGCGCAACTCCGGCGCGCTGGCGGTGATCGAAGGCGCCGGCGACCACTGCTGCGAATACATGACCGGCGGCGTGGTCGCCGTGCTCGGCGCGTGCGGCCTGAATTTCGGCGCGGGCATGACCGGCGGCTTCGCCTACGTGCTCGATCTGCAGCGCACCTTTGTCGACTGCTACAACCACGAGCTGGTCGACATCGTGCGCATTTCGCCCGAAGGTATGGAGAACTATATGCAGCATCTGCGCGGACTGATCGCGCAGCATGCCGAACATACCGGCAGCGCCTGGGCTCGACATTTGCTGGGCGATTTCCGCGGCCTGCTGCAGCGCTTCTGGCTGGTCAAGCCGAAAGCCGCGAGCCTGGCTGCACTGGCCGATGAACTGCGGAGAGCCGCGTGAGCCACAAGTTATTTCGCTTCATGGATTTACCGCGACAGCCGCCGCGCTACGTGCCGGTGGCCATTCGCGTGCTCGGCTACGGCGAGATCAGCGGCGACTTCGCCTCGACCGAAGCCAGCGCGCAGGCGGGGCGCTGCATCGACTGCGGCAACCCGTATTGTGAAAACGCCTGCCCGGTGCACAACTACATTCCGAACTGGCTGAAGCTTGTCGAAGAGGGCCGCCTGTTCGAAGCCGCCACGCTGATGCACGAGACCAATCCGCTGCCGGAGATCTGCGGCCGCGTCTGCCCGCAGGATCGCCTGTGCGAAGGCGCCTGCACGCTGGAGCAGGGCGACTTCGGCGCGGTGACCATCGGCAGCATCGAGCGCTCGATCACCGACGAGGCATTTCGCCAGGGCTGGCGGCCGGATCTGTCGCACGTGGTCGAAAGCGGTCGTCGCGTGGCCGTGGTCGGCGCGGGGCCCGCGGGTCTGGCCTGCGCCGATCGGCTGCGTCGCGCGGGTATCGCCGCCGACGTGTTCGATCGCCAGCGCGAAATCGGCGGCCTGCTGACCTTCGGCATTCCGCCGTTCAAGCTCGACAAGAGCGTGGTGCGCACGCGCCGCGACGTGCTCGAAGGCATGGGCGTGCAGTTTCATCTTGGTGTGGAGATCGGTCGCGATATCGCGTTCGAGCAACTGCTTGCCGACTACGATGCCGTGTTCATCGGCACCGGCGCCTATACCTTTGTCGATGGCCAGCTGCCCGGCGCCGAGCTCGACGGCGTGCATTACGCGCTGTCGTTTCTAATCGCCAACGTCGATCGGCTGATCGACGAGTTGCCGGTGCCGGCTGCGCTCGACCTCAACGGCAAGCATGTGGTGGTGCTCGGCGGCGGCGACACCGGCATGGACTGCAATCGGACGTCCATACGTCTGGGCGCCGCCTCGGTGACCTGCGTCTACCGCCGCGACGAAATGAGCATGCCCGGCTCGCGTCGCGAAGTCGGCTCCAGCCGCGACGAGGGCGTGCAGTTTCTGTTCAATCGCCAACCGACCGCATTGATCGGTGAAGGCAACAAGGTGCGTGCGGTGCAGGTCGTCACCACCGAACTCGTCGACGACGGCAAGGGCGGCGTGCAACTGCGCAACGTGGAAGGCAGCGAGAAGGAGCTGCCCGCCGACGTGGTGATCCAGGCCTTCGGCTTTCGCGCCAGCCCGCCGGCGTGGTGCGACGCCTACGGCATCGAGCGCGATCGCAGCGGCCGCATCCTCGCCGGCCACGAGGGCAGGCTGCCGTTCCAGACCAGCCACCCGAAGGTGTTTGCCGGCGGCGACACCATGCGCGGCGCTGATCTGGTCGTGCGCGCCGTGTATGACGGGCGCGAGGCCGCCGGGTCCATGGCGCAGATGTTCAGCGAGATGGGGCTGGCGGAAGTCGAATACGCGGGCTGATCGAAGGCGAGGCTTTTGGATGCAGTGACCTTTAGCGGCATGCGCGATCACTCGCCCAGGGGCTTCGCTCGGCGTCCGCTGTCCAAGTGCCCGCGCGGCCGCTAAGCTCCTGCGTGATGACAGCCGACGGCGCGTTGCGTGCTCAATAGACTCTGGTTTGGATTTTTTCTGGTGGCCGCCGTGGCGGCGCTGTCGCGCTGGCTGATCGGTGGCGATGAGACCGTCTTCGCCGCGGTGGTCGGCTCGCTGTTCGACATGGCCGATCTGTCGGTCAAGGTGATGCTGCTGCTGTTCGGCACGCTGGCGCTGTGGCTGGGCTTTCTCAATATCGCCGAGGACGCCGGGCTGGTCGAACGCACGGCGCGCATGCTGGGTCCGCTGTTTTCGCGCCTGATGCCGGGCGTGCCGCGTGGTCATCCGGCGATCGGACTGATCACCATGAACTTCGCTGCCAACGCGCTGGGCCTGGACAACGCAGCCACGCCGATCGGCCTGCGCGCGATGCGCGAGCTGCAGACGATCAATCCGTCGGCGGATACGGCCAGCAACGCGCAGATTCTTTTCCTGGTGCTGAATGCGTCGTCGCTGACGCTGCTGCCGGTCACGGTGTTCGTCTATCGCGCGCAGGCCGGTGCGCACGACCCGACCCTGGTGTTTCTGCCGATCCTGCTGGCGCACTTTGCGGCCAACCTCACCGGCCTGCTGTCGGTGGCCTATATGCAGCGCCTGAGGCTGTGGGATCCGGTGGTGATCGCCTGGCTGGGCGGCGGCGCCCTGCTGCTCGCTGGTTTCATCGCGCTGCTGACCTCGCTCACGGCGGTGGCGCTGGCATCGTTCTCGTCGCTGCTGGGCAACCTGATGCTGTTCGGCGTGATCATCGCCTTTTTGTGCGCGGGTGCGTGGAAGCGCGTGCCGCTGTTCGAAAGCTTCATCAACGGTGCCAAGCAGGGCTTCGACGTGGCGAAGGACATCCTGCCTTACATGATTGCAATGCTGTGCGCCGTCGGCGTGCTTCGTGCGTCGGGCGCGCTGGACTTTGTGCTGAACGGCATTCGCTGGCTGGTGCTGCATGCGGGCCTGGACGATCGTTTCGTCGACGCGCTGCCGACGGCCCTGGTAAAACCTTTCTCCGGCAGCGCGGCGCGCGCGATGCTGATCGAGACGATGCATCACTCCGGTGTGGATAGCTTTCAGGCGCTGCTCGCGGCGGTGATCCAGGGCAGCACGGAGACGACGTTCTACGTGGTCGCCGTGTACTTCGGCGCGGTCGGTATCAAGCGCGTGCGGCATACCATCGGCTGTGCGCTGCTGGCCGATCTGGCCGGCGTGCTGGCGTCGATCGGCGTGTGCTACTGGTTTTTTGGAGCGATCAAATAATGCGGCAGCGTGTATTTGCTGGAGCGCCGCGGCCGTGTGCGTAATTGCGCTGGCCTGGAACGCGCATCCGCGCTGGCGGCTTGTGCTGGCCGGCAATCGCGACGAGTTTTATGCACGGCCCAGCGCGGCGCTGGCGCAATGGCCCGACGCCGATATCATCGCTGGCCGCGATCTGGAAGCGGGTGGCACCTGGCTCGGGGTAACAGCCCAAGGTCGATGCAGCGTGGTTACGAATGTGCGCAATCCCCGCGATGCGCAAACCGGCTTGTCGCGTGGTTTGCTGGTAACCGATTACCTTGCGCATTCTGATGACGCCGCCAAGCATGCCGTGCGCCTGCAGTCGGCTGCAGCGGGGTATCGGCCTTTCAATCTGCTGATATTCGATGCAGATCGGGCGTTTCATATCGGAAATCGTCCGCTGCCAGTCATTCATGCGTTGAGCGATGGCATACATGGCCTGTCCAACGCCGAGCTGGATACGCCGTGGCCGAAAACCCGCCGGCTGTGTGCACGCATGCGGGAGTGGATCGACGGGAATCGCGGCGCGACTGATGCCGAGGATTTCACGGCGCTGTTCACCGCGCTGGCCGATGAGGAAATCGCCGCGGACGCGGACCTGCCGGATACCGGCATTGGGCTGGAACGCGAGCGGTGGCTGTCGGCGGCGTTTATCCGCGGCGAGTCGTACGGCACACGCGCCAGTACGGTCGTGGCGATCGGCAACGATGGTCGTGGTGTGATCATCGAACGCCGCTTCGGACCGAATGGGCGCTTCGATGGTGAAACACGGTTGTCTATCGAAGGGCCGCCGTGACGCTGGCGTTTTGAGCCGGGGCGCACCCGCCATCGCGCCGCCTGCCTACGCAAGCCGTCGGCGCGTTCGCCTTGGTGCCGGACCTCCTTCGGCCTAGGCTTCGGTTTCCACCACGGACGGGTGATATCGATGCGCAAAGCATGGCTGCTGCTGATGGTTTTTCTCACCGTACGCTGCAGTCCCGACGTGCGAGCACAAGATTGCCCGGCCTGGTCGCGTGCGCAGGCAAGCGCAGAAATGCTCGCCTTGCACGATCGGCTGGACGGCTGGAATCGTGCGTATCGTGCGGGCGATCAGTCGCCCGTCGACGATGCGGTTTACGATCAGGCCCTGCAACGTTTTCTGCACTGGCGACGCTGCTTTCCGGAACAGGCGCTGGCGGTTCCTGCGCATCTGGCGGATGCGAGCGGCAACGTGCGTGCGCCGGTCGCGCAGACCGGCCTGGCCAAACTGCCCGATGCGGCGGCGGTCGCCGCGTGGATGCGTGCGCGCGGAAACAAGGATCTCTGGGTGCAGCCGAAGGCCGACGGCGTGGCCGTGACGCTTTTGTATATAGACGGCCAATTGAGCGAAGCCATCAGCCGGGGTGACGGCGTGCACGGTTCGGATTGGACGGATAAAGCCCAGGCCATCGATGCGATTCCCAAGCATCTGCCGCATGCGCCGGCGCGCGTGGTGCTGCAGGGTGAAATCTACTGGCGCATTCCTAATCATGTGCAGGCCGAGGATGGCGGCATCAACGCACGCTCGGCCGTCGCAGGCGCGATGGCGCGCGACACGCTCGACGCGGCGACCGCCGCACGCATCGGACTGTTTGTCTGGGACTGGCCGACGGGCCCTGCCGACATGCCGTCGCGACTGGCAGGCATGCAGGCCATGGGCTTGAGCGATGGGGTGAAATACACGCAGGCGGTGCATTCCATCGACGATGTGCAGCGCTGGCGCGAGCAATGGTATCGCCACGGCGTGCCGTTCGCGGCCGATGGCACGGTGGTGCGTGAGGGTCACCGGCCAGCCGCATCGAGCTGGCAGGCCACGCCGCCGGCGTGGGCCGTGGCGTGGAAATATCCGGCGGCGCAGGCGCTGGCCGAAGTGCGGGCGGTAACCTTCACCGTGGGTCGCAGCGGCCGCATCACGCCCGTGCTGGAACTGGAGCCGGTGCAGCTGGACGATCATCGCGTGCAGCGCGTCAGCGTCGGTTCGGTGGCACGCTGGAAAGCGCTCGATATCCGTCCCGGCGATCAGGTCGAGATTGCGCTGGCCGGCCTCACCATTCCCCGGCTGCAGTCGGTGGTCTGGCGTACGCAGGTGCGCGCGCCGGTGACTGTGCCGGACCCGGATGCGCACGATCCGCTGAGTTGCTGGGCGATAGCGCCGGAATGCGAAGCACAGTTTCGCGCGCGGCTGGTCTGGCTCGGCGGCAAGCAAGGCCTGCATCTGGATGGTATCGGCGCGGATACCTGGCAGGCATTGATCGACGCGGGGCTGATCCACGATCTGCTGGACTGGCTTAGCCTGACGCCGACGCAGCTGGCCAAGGTGCCGGGTCTGGGTCAGGCGCGCGCTACGGCGCTGGCGCAAACCTTTGCCGACGCGCGCAAACGGCCTTTCGCCGACTGGCTGCGAGCGATGGGCATGCCGCCGGCGGCCGGTATGGCGTTGCCGGACTGGCCTGCGCTGGGCGCGCGCAGCGCGGAGGACTGGCAAACGGCGGGTGCGGGTCGTGCAAAGTCCGCGCATCTGGCGGCATTCTTCGAACATCCCGAGGTGCGCGCCCACGCGGCGCGGCTGCATGCGATCGGCGTGCAGGGTTTCTGATGCTCCCAACGAATCAGCGCTTCAAGTGCCCATCGAGGTAATACCACCGGCCGTCTTCCCGTACGAAACGGCTCGTCTCGTGCTGGCGCTGCGCGCGCCCGCCGCCAAGCCGATAGCGTGCGACGAACTCTACGCTGGCGTGGCTTTCATCCGCGTCGTGATGCTGACGAACGTCCAGTCCCAGCCAGGTGGGTGGGGGCCGCTGCGCCGATAGATTGAGTGATGCGGGTCGCGAGGTGGCGTGCCAGCTGGCCAGCAGAAAATCCTCGCGCTTCAGCACGTAGGCGCTGTAGCGGGCCCGCATCAGCTGCTCGGCGGACGCCGTCGGCTGGCCTTCGTGCCAACGGCCGCAGCAGGATTTGTATTCGCTTGGCATGCCGCAGGGGCAAGGCATGGTATCGATCGACTTCATGGCGTCTTTTTACGCGAATCGCGGAGCTTTACCCAGTGCGCATCAAACATCGTGGCGACGCCATACCCGGCAGCGATTGTTGGCCGGCATCGCAACGTCCTCGACCAGGATGAAGCCGGCGTGTGTCGCCAGCGCGTCCACTGCTTCAGTTTCGCGTATACCCATATGCGAGCCACGCGCCCGCAGCGATCGATCGAACGCGGCGTTGCTTTCGCTGCTGTAGCGGCCGCCCTCGTTGAACGGACCGTAGATGATCAGCGTGGCGCCAATCTCTGTCACGTGTGGCAACCGGGCGAACAGCTGCTGGACCTCGGACCACGCCATGATGTGCAGCGTGTTGGCACTGAACACGGCGTCGAAGCGATCGTCGGGCCATGGACCGCTCACGTCCAGCGGCAGCGCGGTCGGAGTATTCGACAAATCGGCCTCGTGCAGCCAGGCGCGAATGCCGGGAAGATTTTCCTCGCGGTCCGAGGCCTGCCAGATCAGCTGTGGCAAATGGCTGGCGAAATACGCTGCATGCTGGCCGGTACCGCTGCCGATTTCCAGCACCCGTCGGGCACCGGCAAAGTGCTCGCGCAACACGGCGAGAATCGGATCGCGATTGCGTTCGCAGGCAGGCGAATGTGGTTTGTTCATACCGTCAGTGCAACCGGAACAGGACGGTCGAGCCAGCCGCGGACGCCGGAATTACGCGAGCTACTCAGGCCGCATGGCCGCGCAGCACGCGCGCCGGCAGAAAAAGAATGGCGGTGAGCAGTGCGAATACGGCGCCGACCGTGATGCCGACCAGCCGGAACGGCAGGGCGATCAGCCAGACGATGGGATAAAGCACCAGCGCGAGCAGCGCCAGCGGCCAGCAAACGACCAGCAGCAATAGCCAGAGCACGAACCCGACCATGACACGCCCTCCGCGTAGGTAGTGCGACAACTCTAGCGCAGACGGCTGGCGCTGCGTAGATGACTCTCGACACCCTGCGGGGGCGATGTTCGGCATCTGGCGTATCGCCGGCGCGATGCCGAAGCCTCAGCCCCTGGGGCAAACGTGGATGACCACCGCCACGGCGCCATGATGAAGTGTGACGCGGCTCGGCGAGGAGCCGCTCAGCCAGGCGTCCCCGGCTTGCAGGACGCCGTCCGATGTCCCGATGTCGCCCCGTGCCGCATAGACCAGAACCACGTCCGACTCGAGTCGGTGTAGGCCGGGTTCGTCTAGCACCGCGACGTCGCCGCAAGCGTCGGAACGGCGCACCATCAGGTTGAAATCACGCGTCGGGCCGTCGATCAGCGCGACCGCCACGGTGGATTCGCCGGCAAATGCGAACGGCTTGAAACGCGTGTCCAGCGTATGCGTGCGATCGCCGTCCAGCGTCATGCGGAAGCCCGCGCCGTCAAGCAGCGCGATGTGCCGCTCGACGCCAGGGAAAGAAGAAAATGGCGCGGCGCTGTTTACTTCAGCAACGCTGACGCGCCATAGAAAATCATCCGTTCCGGATAGGGACGGCTGGACGGCTATTTCCCGTGTCGTGCCCATGCCGTTCTTCCACGGCGCGATGGGACAATCGTGTCCGCGAATAATCGAGGAGCGTTCAAGCGGCTTGTTCATGCGGTGCGCTCGATCACGCGCTGAAACGGCGGCAGCGCACGCAGCATGCCGGCGCCGTAGCGCTTCAGGATTACCCGGCGATCCAGCAGCACGATGCGGCCCTGGTCGGTTTCGTTGCGGATAAGGCGGCCGCAGTATTGCGTCAACAAGCGCGTCGCCTCGGGTACGCTCACTTCAAGGAAAGGATTGCGCCCGCGCGATTCCAGCCACTCGGCGTAGGTAGCGCCGACCGGGTCGGTCGGCACGGCGAACGGCAGCTGGGTGATCACCACGGTTTCGCACAGCTTGCCGGGCAGGTCCAGGCCTTCGCCGAATGAGGCCAGACCGAACAGCGTGCTGCCCTTGCCTGCCTCGATGTCGGCGCAGTGTTCGGCGACCAGCTGCGATTTGCCCAGTGAGCCCTGCGCGCGCACCTTGCGCACGTGGGCGATCGGCAGCTTCTGCAGCACGCGATCGAGCTTGGCGCGCGAGGTGAACAGCACCAGGTTGCCGGCGTCCCAGTCGAGGTTGTCGGCGAGCCACTCGCTGATTTCCTCGGCGTGCGCCTCGCGCGCTTCCGGCAGGGTGCGCATGGCAGGAATCTCCAGCCGCGCCTGGCTGGCCAGGTCGAACGGCGAGGGCAGGCTGAGGCAGACCGCGTCATCGGGCAGGCCGACCGCGTCGGCGAAGCCGCGAAAATTGCCGCCCGCGCTCAGCGTGGCCGAGGTCATCACCACGCCGCTGGCGTTGCCCCACAGCACGGCGCCGAGCATGCCGCCAGCAGATACGGCCGAGGCGTGGCAGACCAGCTGCTGGTCGCCGGTGAGGGTGACCCAGCGGGCCAGCGGCGGCGCGTTGTCGCTGTCGGTGGCGGCCCAGGATCGCCAGCAGCGCGCCTGTTTCTCCAGCCGCTCCAGCGCAATGCCGAGTTCGCGCGACAGCGCTTCCTGCGTCGGGCCGCCGTCGGTCATCTCGACCACGGCGCGGCGCACCGCATTGAGCCAGCGCTGGATCTCGTCGGTATAGACGCTCAGCACCCGCGCATGTTCTACCCAAGGCTCGGGCAGCTGGCCGAGCGAGCCGCGGTATATCGGCTCGGCCTCGGCGGGATCGGGCAGCCAGCCGAGGCGGATCTCGCGTTCGAGTTCTTCCAGCGCGTTGCTGAGTTCCTGCAGTTTTTCGTCGCCCTTGTCGAGGCTGATCTTGCCGATCGACTCCTTGTCGGTGAGCGAATAGGCGGCGTGCACCTGCCGGCCGAGCCGGCTGAGCTGGCGCGCGCTGAGGTTCATGTAGACCTCGGCGGTGCCGCGATCAATCGCCTTGGCCGCCACGTGGTGGCCCTCATCGAAGATGTACAGCGTTTCGTCCGGCCGCGGCAGGATGATGCCACCCCAGCCTTCGTCCTCGCCCGGCATGGTGAGGTCGGCCAGCACCAGATCCTGATTGGCAACGATGATCTCGGCGTCGTCCACCGCGCGGCGCGCGGCGAAAAACGGGCAGACCATGAAATGCGGGCACTTGCGGCTGGTGCAGCCACCGGCGCTGGTGGTCACCATGGGACGCAGCAGGTCGCTTACCGGCTCCGGCGCGGTGTCCATGTCGCCGTCCCATTCGCGGTGATCGAACGCGGCGCTGAGCTTGACCAGCGCCTGCTTGTCGCGCGGCGCCGGCGGCTTGAGCCAGATCGCCAGGTCGGCGTCCATGCCGGCCAGACCCATCTGGCCGGAGTCGTTGAGGCTGGCGGTGGCCGTGGCGAGATTGCGCGGGCACAGGTAGCGCCCGCGGCCCTTCGCCAGCGCGACCTTGGCCTCGATACCGTTCAGACGCAGATACTGCGGAATATCCCGCTGCACCAGCTGTTCCTGCAGGGCGACGGTGGCGGTGGCAATCAGCAGCCGCTTTTTCTGGAAACGCGCCACTTCGACGCCGGCAATCAGATAGGCCATCGACTTGCCGGTGCCGGTAGGCGCCTCGATCACCGCCACGCCGCCGGTTTGCGCGAGCGCCTTAGCGACCTCGGCGATCATCCTTCCCTGCGACGCACGCGCACGAAAACCCGGCAAGCCGCTTTTGATGCGTGCATAGGAAGCGCGGATGGCATCTTTTGTGCTGTCAGCGAGCATGTCGGGTGGAACGGCCTGTCAGGGGGCAGTGAGCGTGTCCGGCTTTCGGCGCTGCGGATGGACCATCGGGTGCGACTTGCGGCGCAAGATCATCCGGGCGGCGATCGGATAGTTTATCGGTATTGACGGTCGAACCTCTGCGCACGGCCGGTGCCGGCAGTGTGCCCATTGCCGGCAGCGTCGAAAGGGTATGCTAATCAAATGGCGCAAGCCGGCGAGCGGGGGCTCAGCAGAAACCGATAATGAACGATCACGGTGCGGTAACACCGGCGCCAGCCAGCAGTCAGATGCAGCTGAGCTGGCTGACTCGTCTGATCAAAGCGGTGAGCCCCGACGAAGTGGCCGGCGTTATCGTGAGGATTATCCTCGAACGGCCGACCTGCGAAGACGCATCGGTCGTATGGCGCATCGACAAGCCGGGCAAACATCGCAGCGTTCCCGCCACGTTGATCCACGACGAGGACTGGTCCTGGCTGCGTGCCAGTGTCGGTGCTGACCACGGCCTGTGGAGTCCGGCTGGCGATCGTCTGGCCATCTGCCTGTGCAAACGGCCGGAGCCGGCGCTGTTGATCGTGCGGGTGAAGCCCGGTTTTGAACGCGCTCCGGTGCCGGAAGAACTGCGCGCGCCGATCACGCTGGCCGGACAATATCTGCGCCGGGCCCTGGAATGGGCGCAGTTGCAGCATTCGCACATGCAGCTCGAACGCTCGGAAACGCTGCAGCGCGCGCTGTTCGCCATTTCCGATCTGGCCGGCTCCGATCTCGACATGCCGGACATGCTGCGTGGCATCCACGCCATCGTCAGCACGCTGATGTACGCGAAAAACTTCTACATCGTGCAGCTCAATCGCGAGCGCCAGACCATCCGTTTCCTTTACTTCGTCGACACCGAAGATCCGGTGTCGCCGGGCAACGGACAGGACATGCCGCTGCAGGACATCGAGCATTCGCTGACCTGGTACGTGATCCACGATGGCAAGGCGCGCATGGGCACCGCGGAGCAGCTGCTGTCGCAGGTGGAGGGGCCGGTCATCCAGATCGGTTCGGACAGCTGCGACTGGCTGGGCGTGCCGATGCTGCGCGATGGCGAGCCGGGCGGCGCCCTGGTGGTGCAGAGCTATCAAGCCGGCATCGAATTCACCCGGGATGACATGAACCTGCTGGAATTCGTCGGCAGCCACATTCTTACCGCGCTCGAACGCAAACAGACCAAGGAGGATCTGGAGCGCCGCGTGGAACAGCGCACGCTCGAACTGGCGAATGCCAATCGCGGCTTGCAGCAGGAGGTGCTGGAACGCCAGCGTGCCGAGCATCTGCAGACGGCGCTGTTCCGCATCGCGCAGCTGGCCACGGCCGACATCGATCAGCAGGAGTTCTATCGCCGCGTCCACTCGGTGGTGGGCGAGCTGCTGAATGCGGAAAACTTTTTCATCGGTCTGCTCTCCGACGATCGCCAGCAGCTGATGTTTCCCTACGCGGTCGACGCGGTCGACGAGCCGCCTCCCAGCCGCAAACTAGGCCGCGGGCTGAGCGAATTCGTGCTGCACAGTGGCATTGCGCTGCGCGCCGACAATACGGACATCGAACGGATGGAAACGCTCGGCCAGATTGCCTCGGGCCGCACCGGCTCGCCTGCGCGCTGCTGGCTCGGCGTGCCGCTGATCGTCGGCGACGAGGTGATCGGCCTGGTCACCGTGCAGAGCTATACCGCGGAAAACGCCTACGGACCGGCGGACCAGGAGCTGCTTACCTTCGTGGCCACGCAGATCGCCAACAGCCTGACGCGTCGTCGCTCGGCCGAATCGTTGCGCCGCGCCTACGAGCAGCTGGAGCACCGGGTCGAGGAACGCACCCAGGCGCTGCGCAAGGAAATCATCGAACGCGAACGCATCCAGGATCAGCTCAAGCATCAGGTGATGCACGACTCGCTGACCGGGCTGCCCAACCGCAGCTATCTGCGCGATCGCATCAATCGCGTGCTCAACCTGCTCAAGCACGAGCCGCTGCACCGCTGTGCGCTGCTGTATCTGGACGTGGATCGCTTCAAGATCATCAACGACAGCCTGGGTCACCTGGCCGGCGATGAAGTGTTGAAAGAGGTGGCGGCCCGATTGGCCAGCTGCGTGCGCCATCCCGACCTGGTGGCGCGACTGGCCGGCGACGAGTTCGCCATCCTGCTGGAAAGTGTCGAAGACGCTTCGATTGCCACCGCGGTGGCCCAACGCGTGCTCGATACGCTGAGCGCGCCGATGCCGGTGGCCGGCAAGGAACTGCAGCCCACGGCCAGCGTCGGCATCGCCATTGGCGACAGCCATTATCACGACGCCGACGAAGTGCTGCGCGATGCGGACATCGCGCTGTACCGCGCGAAGGAACTGGGCCGCAAGCGCTACGAGCTGTTCGACGAGACGCTGGCGAAAAACGTGGTCGACGTGCTGGCGATGGAGGTCGACCTGCGTCGGGCGCTGCAGCAGCAGCAGTTCGAGCCGTACTTCCAGCCCATCTGCCGGCTCGACGGTGGCCAGGTCGTGGGGTACGAGGCGCTGATCCGCTGGAACCATCCGCAGCGTGGCGTGCTGCTGCCGGCGGATTTTCTCAAGATTGCCGAGGACAGCGGCCTGATCGAGGAGATCGACTGGCGCATGTTTGAACTCAGTTGCGGCCTGCTTGCCGGCCACGGCTCTGACGAGACCTTCATGACGTTCAACGTGTCGGCGCTGCATCTGCGCCACGTCGATTTCGATACGCGGCTGATCAAGATGCTGGAGCGAACCGAGCTGCCGCCCGCTCGACTGGTCGCGGAAGTGACCGAGGGCGCACTGCTGGACGACCCTGAACGTGTGCGCGGCACGCTCGATCGTCTGCGCAGCATCGGCGTCGGCGCGGCGCTGGATGATTTCGGCACCGGCTATTCCTCACTGAGCTATCTGCATTCGCTGCCTCTGCGCATGCTGAAGATCGATCGCGCCTTCGTGCTGGAGCTGGACAAGGAGGGCAACACCAACAGCACGACGGTGGTCGCCGCCATTCTTGCGCTGGCGCGCGCGCTCAACATCAAGGTGATCGCCGAAGGCATCGAGACAGCGGCGCAGCGCGACGCCCTGCTGGCGATGGGCTGCGAGATGGGTCAGGGCTATCTGCTCGGTCACCCCGCGCCGATCCGGCAGTGGCTGGAGCCGCATCCGCCGACCGCGTAGGCCCTAGTCGGCGCGCGTCGGCAATGCGGATCAGGCCGGCTGGATGATCTGCCGCAGCGCCTGCTCGAAGGCCTCCGGCGGCTGGCCGCCGGAAATCAGATGGCGATCGTTGATGATCGTGGCAGGCACCGACTGGATGCCGTGCTGCAGATAGAACTGCTCCTGCGCACGCACCTCATCGGAATACATGTCGCTGGCGAGAATGCGCGCCGCCTCGGCTCCATCGAGGCCAATTTCTTCGGCCAGCCGCTGCAGCACGGCGTGGTCACTGACATCGTCGCCATCGGTGAAATACGCGCGCAACAGCACCTGCTTCAGCGGCACGTGCTTTCGCTCAAGCTCCGCCCAGTGCAGCAGCCGGTGCGCGTCGAAGGTGTTGTAGACGCGGCTGTTGCGATCCATGCGAAAGGTTACGCCCAGCGGCGCGCCGCGCGCGCGGATGTTTTCGCGATTGACGTCGATCTGCTCGGCCGTGCTGCCGTACTTGCGCATCAGGTGATCGGTGGAGTTCTCGCCTTCGCGCGGCATGTCCGGATTCAGCTCGAACGGCTGGAAGTGAATGTCGGCCGCCACTTCATCGCCAAGATTGGCCAGCGCCTGGCGCAACGAGGCCAGTCCGATCGCGCACCAGGGACACGACACGTCGGAGACGAAATCGATCCTGATCGAAACGGGTTTGACGGGCGCCGGTTTGGCGGCAGAGGTTCTGGCTGGATCGGTCATGGGATTACCTGAGCGCGCGTGCGTGAAACCAACATATAGGGCCGCGCGGCGCCGCAATCAATTCCGCGGAAACGATTCGTGGTTCAGCGTGCGACGATGCTCAGCGCCACCGCTTCGGCGACCTTGATGCCGTCGACCGCCGCGGAAAGAATGCCGCCGGCGTAGCCCGCGCCTTCGCCGGCCGGATAGAGTCCGCGCGTGTTGAGACTCTGGAAGCTCTCGTCGCGCTTGATGCGCACGGGCGACGAGGTGCGCGTTTCCACGCCAGTGAGCACCGCGTCGTGCAGGGCAAAGCCTTTGATCTGACGATCGAACGCGGGCAGCGCTTCACGAATCGCTTCGATGGCATAGGCCGGCAGCGCACTGTCGAGGCTGCCCAGGGTGACGCCGGGCTTGAACGAGGGCTCGACGTCGCCGAACTCGCGCGAGGGCTGTGCGGCAATAAAGTCACCGACCAGCTGGCCGGGCGCGTTGTAGTTTTCGCCGCCCAGCGCGTACGCGTGACTCTCCAGCGCCCGCTGCAGCGCGATGCCGGCCAGCGGATGGATATGCTCGTCGGTGGAGGCCGGATCGAACGGCACGAAGTCCGCCGGCTCGATGCCCACCACGATCGCCGCGTTGGCGTTGCGCTCGTTGCGCGAGTATTGGCTCATGCCGTTGGTGACCACGCGGCCGGGCTCGGACATCGCGGCCACCACGGTGCCGCCGGGGCACATGCAGAAGCTGTAGACCGAGCGCCCTTTGCCGGCGTGATGACCCGTGACGTGATGCACCAGCTTGTAATCGGCGGCGCCGAGCAGCGGATGGCCGGCCTGCGCACCGAAGCGCGAACGGTCGATGATCGACTGCGGATGTTCGACCCGAAAGCCGATCGAGAACGGTTTGGCTTCCAGATAGACGTTGCGCTTGTGCAGCATCGCGAACGTGTCGCGCGCGCTGTGGCCGATCGCCAGCACCACGTGGTCGGCGAGGATTTCTTCGCCGCCTTCCAGGCTCACGCCGCGCAGCTGGCGCGTGCCGTCGGCAGCGATGTCGATCAGCAGATCGTCGACGCGGCTGCCGAAGCGGATCTCGCCGCCCAGCGACTGGATGGTGGCGCGCATGTTCTCCACCATCGTCACCAGGCGAAAGGTGCCGATATGCGGCTTGCTGACGAAGAGAATTTCTTCCGGCGCGCCGGCCTTGACGAATTCGGTGAGCACCTTGCGGCCGTGGTGCATCGGATCGCGAATCTGGCTCCAGAGCTTGCCGTCGGAAAACGTGCCGGCGCCGCCCTCGCCGAATTGCACGTTGGATTCGGGGTGCAGGTTGCGCTTGCGCCACAGGTCCCAGGTGTCCTTGGTGCGCTCGCGCACGGCCTTGCCGCGGTCCAGGATGATCGGACGAAAGCCCATCTGCGCCAGGATGAGGCCCGCGAACAGGCCACAGGGCCCCGTGCCAATCACGATCGGCCGCCGCGGTAGCGCGGCCGGTGCCTGGGCGACGAAGCGATAGCTGGTGTCTGGCGTCGGGCCGATATTTCTATCGTCGGCAAACTGCTGCAGCAGCTCGGCTTCGCGCGGCGTGTCGACATCCAGCGCATAGATCAGCAGGATCGCGCCGCGCTTGCGTGCGTCGTAGCTGCGCTTGGCCATCGTGAAGCTCAACGGTTCTTTCGCGCCCAGCTTCAGCCGCGCGCGGATGGCCTTGGGCAGCGCTTCGTCGGCGTGGTCCAGCGGCAGCTTGAGGTCGGTGATACGCAGCATGAGGGCGGGATGGGGTCGATCAAAGCGGCTGAGCGAGAAAGCTCGGTCGGCTATTGTCGATGCGATCGTACGGTCGGACAAGGCGCTTGATCAGCAGGGATCCCTGCCGCGCTCACCCGTACGCTTCGCCATCCGGCGCTGCGCTTGCGGCCGCTCGGTTATCGCCCGCCTTACGGCTGGCTCCACTGCTCCACGCGGCCGTTGCGGTCGAACTGGACGCTGCGGCCGTGCGTGTCCGGGTAATACCAGGTCGACGACCCCGGCAGCACGCGCGTATCGCCGGGCTTGCCGAGCAGCGCGGTGACCTGGCTGACGGTCATGCCCCGATGCAGCGAGCCCCAGTCGGCAGCGGTAGGGGCTGAAGGAATGGGCGGCATCGGCGGCACGGGAGCGACCGCAGGCGCCTGCATGGCGGCTGGTGCAACGCCGGGCGCAGCCGCGGCGGCAATGCCGGGTTTGATGCCCTGCAAGCGCTCCAGCGTGGCCACGCGCGCTTCCAGATCACGAATGCGCTGATCGGCGCTCGCGTCGATTGTTTGGGCAACCGCCCCTGTGCTGACAGCCAGGCCGAGAACCACCCACGTTGCCTTCGCCAGTGCATGTTGCATAACGCCCCCGAATGCTGAAGATGAACTGAGCCTAGCAGCAATCCGCCATCGGCCGGCGACGGCCAGAATCATCCGGCGCTGCCGCCGACGGATTCGACCTGGTGGCCTGAGACAGCGTCGAAATGCGCTCGCCGGTTGATCCACTACGTGCCGGTCACGGCGCGCGAGCGCCGCCCGCTGGCGGCGATGCGCCGTCATTTGCTCCGGCCGAATCGACGGCAAAACGGCCAAGACGTTCGACGTGCTGCCCGACCGCGTCAGCCTAGGCGCCCAGCATGGTCAGAAATTGCTCACCGGTGGCCTGGGGGTGCAGCAACAGGTAGCGCGTGCCGATGCTGCCTTGCCGGCGCGCAGCCGCCCTGCAGAGCAGACCATCGCAAGCGGGTTCCCATAGTGGCGTTTTCGCATCCGCCGCCCATGGGCGATGGCTGATCAGACCGTGCTGCGGGCCGCCGACGATGACGTATTCGATATCTTTCATAACTGCGTGCTCGCTGAGGGTGGAACCGCCGGGTTCCCCGAAGTCGAAGCAGGGGCCGAGCCAGCGCCGCAGCGCAAAAAGTCGAGCCCATCACAGTTCCGAATTCACGTGGCGACGGCGCGCAGCCATCGCCACGTGAAGGCATCAGGCCTTGCCGATGAAGTCGTGCTTGCCCAGCTCAGCACCCGTCTCGCGCAGAATGTTGTAGGTGGTGGTGCAGTGGAAAAACAGGTTGGGCAAAACGAAATCCAGCAGGTAGCTCTGGCCTTCAAAGTTCAGCTCGCCGTTGCGGGTTTTCATGCTGATCGCGCGCGTTTCGCTGCCGTCGATCTGCTCGGGGGTAAAGGTCTTGATGTACTCGACCGCGCGGGCGATGCGTGCCTGCAGTTCTTCCAGATTGGTCTCGGTATCGTCGAACTTCAGCGGCTCCACGCCGGCGAGGCGGGCCACGCCGTTCTTGGCCATGTCGGTGGCGATCTGCACCTGCTTGACCAGCGGCAGCATGTCGGGGATCAGCCGCGTCTGCAGCAAAGTCTGGTCGGTGACGCTCTTCACCGCGGCGTGCTCGCCGCCCTTCTTCAATACATGGGCGAGGTTTTCGAGCGCGCGCACGGTCACAGGTACGGCGGTCTGATACATCGAAATGGTCACGGGAGTAGCTCCTTAGGGTCGTGCGGAAAAGTAGGTTTCTGTCGGGCGTCGCCGGCGTGCGGCTCCTGGCGCGGCGTGTCGGGTGCAACGTGCTTGAAGGGCACCGCCGGCGCGATATTTTCGCCGGCAGTTGGCGCCACTATCTTGTCGGCGCGCGTCATGTTGAAGGCGATAAGCGCGGAAACCAGCAGCAGCGCGGCGCTGAGAATGAACGCCGCGCCCGGCAAGTGCACCGGCGCGTGGTCGCTGATGAACAGCGCGAAGATATTGGCGAACAGCGCCGGGCCGAAGATGCCGGCAAGGCTGGCCAGACTGGTCAGCGCGCCCTGCAGCCGGCCCTGTTCGTGCGGATCGACCTGCTGGGTCATCATCGACTGCGCTGGCGGACCGGCCAGTCCGCCCAGGCATAGAAACGGAATGCCGGCCAGGAAAACCCAGGCGACCGGCGCCAGCCCCAAGAAGAAGTAGCCGACCACGCACAGCAGCAGACCGCCGATAATCAGTCGCCGTTCGCCGAACGTCGGCATCAGTCGCCGCACCAGCACTGCCTGCACCAGCCCGCTGCACAGGCCGACCAGGGCCAGCGTGTAGCCCACCGCCTGCGGCCCCCAGCCGTAGCGATAATCGGTGTAGAGCACGTAGGTCGAATTGAGTGAGAACTGCGCCAGGTTGATCAGAAAAAACACCGCGGCCAGGCCGAACACTTGCGGATAGCGACGCAGCAGCATCAGCGCGCCCAGCGGGTTGGCTTCGCGCCAGGCGAATCGCGCCGTGCGTTTCTCTTTGGGCAGCGACTCGGGCAGCACGAACAGCCCGTACGCAAAGTTGATCAGCGACAGCACGCCGGCGATCCAGAACGGCAGGCGGATCGACAGGTGGCCGAGAAAGCCGCCCAGCGCCGGGCCGATGATGAAGCCGACGCCGAAGGCCGCACCGAGCGTGCCGAACGCGGCGGCGCGCTTCTCCTTCGGCGTGATGTCGGCGATATACGCATTGGCGGTCGAAAAGCTGGCCGCACACACGCCGGAAACCGCGCGCCCGACAAACAGCAGCCACAGCGACGGAGCCACCGCCATCACCACAAAGTCGACGCCCAGCCCGAAGCTGGAAATCAAGATTACCGTGCGCCGCCCGTAGCGATCCGATAGCGCGCCCTGCACCGGCGAAAACACGAACTGCATCAGCATGAACAGCGCGCCGAACGCGCCCGACCACACCGCCGCCTTCGCGATGCTGCCGCCGATCAGATCCACGATCAGATGCGGCAACACCGGGATGATGATGCCGAAAGCCAGCATGTCGACCATCACCGTGACGAAGATGAACGTCAGCGCGGCGCGACGGTGGTGAGAAGGGGAAGTCGGCAGCGAATTCATGAGGGATGACTGGTCAATGAGACGTGCACGATAACCGAACGCTGCCGCACAATCCTGCGGTCGAAACGCATTCGGGCCTGACCGGCGGAGCTAGGCCGGCGAGACAATCCAGTCGGCCACGGCGGCCGGTTGCTCCAGATGCAGATGATGGCCGCCGGCGAGATGGCTGACGACGATGTGCGGCACGCCATCGGCGCGCGCCTGCATCGCGGCGCCGGGCAGGTAGGGCGTGGCCGGCTCCGCCAGCAGCAGCGCGCTGGGCGCCTCGATACCGCGAAGGATGGCGTGGATCTGCGACTCGGCCTGGCGCACGGCGCTGGTCTGCATCAGCCGCGAATCGCTGCGCCAGCGCCAGCCGCCGTCGGTCTCGATCAGGCCGCGCGTCACGATCGGTCGCGCCAGCTCGGCCGCCAGCCCGCTGGCCATCACCCGCGCGCTTACGGCCTGCTCGACATCGCGAAACACGCGCAGCGGTTTACGGCTGCTGACGTGCGGGGTCATTGCTTCGCGAAAGCGCTTCAAGGTCTGCGAGCCGTCGTCGCCGAGCGGACCGAGGCCTTCGATCAGGCGCAGCCGTTCGATTCGCTGCGGTGAGGCAGCCGCGACGAGCGACGCGATGCCCGCGCCCATCGAATGACCGAGCAGGGCGTAGCGATCGAGCTGCAGCGCATCGACAGCGTCGAGCACCGCGCGTACGTAGTCGAGGTAGTGGTAGTTCGCGCCGGGCGCCAGGTGATCGGAATGGCCGTGACCGGGCAGGTCCAGCGCGATCACCCTGAACCACTCGGTCAGCCGCGGCGCGAGCAAGGCATAGCTGCCGGCGTTGTCCAGCCAGCCATGCAGGGCCAGCAGCGGCGGGGCGCTATCGTCACCCCACACCTGCGCGGCCAGCGCGAGGTGCGGCAGCGCGATGCGGCGCTCAGTCGGCGCGAGCACGCAGGGCCTCCGCGCGACGGTCGGCGTCGATCACGCGCTGTTTCGCCGCGGCGGGATCGTAGTCGGTGGCAAATTCGTCCCAGCCCTGGCCGTGGCGCAGGATCAGTGCAGTGAGACTACTCACCTGCTCGGCGCTGTCATTCAGCGCGGGGATGTAGCGCAGCATGCTGCCGCCGGCCTCAATGAAGAACTCGCGGTTCTGCATCGCGATTTCTTCCAGCGTTTCCAGGCAGTCGACCGAAAAACCGGGGCAGGCGACGTCGAGACGTTTCACGCCCTCGGCGGCGAGCTTGCGCACCATCTGGTCGGTATACGGGTGCAGCCAGCGTTCGCGTCCGACGCGCGACTGAAAGCTGATCACCAGCTGGTCCTCGGTCAGACCCAGACGTTCGCGCAGCAGGCGGGCGGTCGCATGGCACTGGCAGAAGTACGGATCGCCGGCGTGCAGATAACGCTCGGGGATGCCATGGAACGACAGCAGCAGCTTGTCGCCGCGGCCGTTGACCTGCCACCAGCGCTCGACGCTGGTCGCCAGCGCGTCGATATGCGCCGGATCGTTGTGATAATCGTTGATGAGGCGCAGCTCGGGCGGCCATCGCAGCTTTTTGTACGTGTCCATCACCGCGTCGATCACCGAGCCGGACGACGTGGCCGAATACTGCGGATACATCGGCAGCACCAGCAGTTTGCGGACGCCTTCGCGCTGCAGTTGTTCGATGGTGTGGGCGACCGACGGCTCGCCGTAGCGCATCGCCAGGGCGACGCGGATCGGACTATTCGGGCGCTGGCGGTTCAGCTCGGCCTGCAAGCCGGCGGCCAGCGCCTCGCTGCCGACCCGAAGCGGCGAACCCTGTGCGGTCCAGACCTTGGCGTAGGCGTGCGCCGAGCGCGAGGGCCGCAGCCGCAGAATCACCCCGTGCAGAATCAGCCACCACAGCCAGCGCCTTATCTCGATGACGCGCGGGTCGCTGAGAAATTCGGCCAGATACGGCCGCACGGCTTTGGCCGTCGGTGCGGCCGGTGTTCCCAGATTGACCAGCAGCACGCCAGCCTGAACGGGCGGCATGGGTTGCCCGTTGGAATGACCGGCAACGCCGGTATAGTTGTTGTAAGGCATGGTGGCATCGCGCTTGAAGCAGGCGTATGAGTCTGCCACAAGCCTCACGCACTGCGACGCGCTGCGTCATTGCCTCATTGGTCCCCAGCCTCAAATTTTCCCCACCTCTAGCGGAGCACTCCATGTTCAAGACACCACTGCATCGCCTGCTGCTGATCGGCGCGGCCCTGTTGCTGCCTGCCATGGCCGTGCATGCCGAGGACCCGCCGCTGGTGCGTGCGAAGAATGCCGTGCGCGTACTGACCGAGATCATGGAAGCGCCTGACAAGTCGATCCCGCAGGATCTGCTGCGCGATGCGAAAGCGATTGCGGTGATCCCCGACGTGCTGAAGGTCGGCTTCGTGTTTGGCGGACGCCGCGGCGAGGGCCTGATATCGGTGAAGTCGCCGGACGGCACCTGGTCCAACCCCAGCTTTGTCACCGTCACCGGTGGCAGCATCGGTTTCCAGGCCGGCGTGTCGTCGACTGACGTAGTGCTGGTGTTCCGCACGCAGCGCGGCGTGGATTCCATCGTCAACGGCAAGTTCACCGTCGGCGCCGATGCGTCGGCTGCCGCTGGCCCGGTGGGCCGCACGGCAACCGCCTCCACCGATGCGCAGATGAAGGCCGAGATCTACTCCTATTCGCGCTCGCGCGGCCTGTTTGCCGGCGTGGCCATCGATGGCGCGGCGCTGCGCATCGACTACGACGCCAACGAGGCGGTGTACGGCGCCGGCATCACGCCGCGGCGCATCTTCGAGGGCGGCGTCAGCAATGTGCCCGGGCCGGTCGTGGATTTCCGCGACCGCCTTGAGGAGTACACTTCGCGCTAGTTATTGCGCTCGGGCTGGCGTCTGAGCTTCACGGGTTAATTCGGAATCGGTTCAGAGGTCATCATGGGTTTTGACAGTATGTGGCACTGGATCATCCTGCTGGTCGTGGTGCTGCTGGTGTTCGGCACCAAGAAAATCCGCAATCTCGGGCCGGATCTCGGCGCCGCCATCCGCGACTTCAAGAAAAGCGTCAGCGGCGACGACGAAGCCAAGCAGAAGGAGGCTGAAGCCAAGCGTCAGGAAGCCGAGCACCTGCGCGCCGACCCGCCGGTGGACACCACGCGCACCGGCACCACGCAGGGCCAGCGCGACTCCAGCGAAACCAGGTAGGCGCGCGGCAGGCGGAGCGCGGCAATGATCGAGCTTAGTCTCGGCAAAATGGTGCTGCTCGCACTGATCGCCTTGATCGTGCTGGGCCCGGAAAAACTGCCCGGCGCGGCCCGTACCGCGGGCGCGCTGCTGCGCCGCGTCCGCAGCGGCTGGGACAACGTCAAAGCCGAGGTCGAGCGCGAGCTGGAGATCGAAGAGCTCAAGCGCAGCGCGCGCGAGGCCGTGGCCAGCGCCGAAGCGGCGCAGCAGCACGTCAAGAACACCCTGAAGGAAACGCACGATCCGTTTGCCGAGGCGGCTGCGATGGTCAAGCTGCAGCCATCGGCATCCAAAGCGGTGTCGCAAGATGCGGCGTCGCCGGAGAAAATGACCACCGCAGGTCCGTTGGCTCCGTCGCCGGCCAATGCCGATGCCGAAAGCGTGGTGCCGGCAAGCCCGCCGCACCTGGCCGATGTGTCGGATGAACACATGGTTGCCGATGGCGAGCCATCGCCTGAGGGTGTTCAAGCCGAGCTGCCGCTGGATAAACCGCGGCCCGGTCCGGAACACGGGCCGTCACTGCACAAGGACGCTCCGCATGACAACGCCTGAGGCGGACGTTTCCGACGCGGAGGAAGGCCTGCAGGGGCTTTTCTCGCACCTGCTGGAACTGCGCCTGCGCCTGATGTGGGCGGTGGGTACGGTGCTGGTCGTGCTGATCGCACTGGTACCGTTTGCCAACCGGCTGTATGCCGAGCTGGCCAAGCCGCTGGTGGCGCGCTTGCCGCAGGGTGCGCACCTGATTGCCACCGAGGTCACCAGCCCGTTCATTACGCCGCTGAAATTGGCCTTCTATACGGCTTTATTTATCAGTATGCCGATGGTGCTTTATCAGCTGTGGGCGTTTGTCAGTCCCGGCCTGTACAAGCACGAAAAGCGGCTGGCGCGACCGCTACTGGCCGCGGCGCTGGTGCTGTTCTACATGGGCGGCGCGTTTGCGTATTTTCTGGTGCTGCCGGCGGCGTTTCGTTTCCTCACGGCGGTAACGCCGCAGGGCGTGGAGATGATGACCGACATCACCCACTACCTCGATTTCGTGATGCTGATGTTCTTCGCCTTCGGCCTGTGTTTCGAGGTGCCGGTGGCTGTGGTGATCATCGCGGCGATCGGACTGGTCGATCTGGAAAAGCTGCGCAATGCGCGGCGCTACGCGATCTGCGGCGCGTTCGCGATCGCCGCCCTGATCACGCCGCCGGACATCACCTCGATGCTCATGCTGGGCATTCCGATGTGTCTGCTTTACGAGCTGGGCATTCTGGCGGTGCGCTGGCTGGTCAAGCCCGGTTCGCTGCGGCACGATCTGACGGAATAACTGTGTTGCCGAATCGTTCGGCTGATCAGTAAAGATCGATGGGGTCGACGTCCAGCGACCAGCGCACGTGCCGCGCCTGCGGCATCGCCGTGAGCGCCAGCCGCCATGGCCGCAGCAGTCCGTGCAGCGCGCTTCGGCTGGCTGCTTCGAGCAGCAGCTGACCGCGATGGCGGCCGGCGCGCAGCGGCATCGGTGCGGGCATCGGCCCGGCAATCTGCAGCTCGGTACTTTCCGCCAGCGCGGCGTGCGCGGCGGCGAGAAACGCATCGACCGGCTCGCGTGCGGATGCATCGGCGCGCAGCAGAATTTGATGGCTGTACGGCGGCAGCTGTATCTGCCGGCGCTCGGCCAGCAGGTCGCGTGCGGCCGCGGCGTACCCGTGAGCGAGCAGGCCGCGCAGCAGCGGATGCTCGGGCTGATGAGTCTGCAGCAGCACGCGTCCGGGCTTGCGCGCGCGTCCGGCGCGGCCGGCGACCTGCACGACCAGCTGGGCCAGCCGTTCCCCGGCGCGGAAATCCACGCTGTGCAGACCCTCGTCCACGCCGACGATGGCGACCAGGGTGAGGTTGGGCAGGTCGTGCCCCTTGGCCAGCATCTGCGTACCGACGAGGATCGCCGGCTGATCGTTCTGCAGCGTGGCCAGCAGCTGTTCGAACGCATCGCGCCGGCGCGTGGTTTCGCGATCGACGCGCAGCACCGGCACCTGCGGAAACTGCGCGATCAGCGCCTCTTCCAGACGCTCGGTGCCCTGGCCCTGGGGCTTGAGATCGGCTGAGGCGCATACAGGGCAGGCAGCGGGCACGCGCTGGCGAAAATCGCAGTGATGGCAAAGCAGCTGACGGCGACCGGCGTGCAGGGTCAGCGGCCGGTCGCAGTGCGGGCAGTCGGCGTGCCAGCCGCAGCTGTGGCACAGCAGCACGGGCGCGTAGCCGCGGCGGTTGCGAAACACCAGCGCCTGTTCGCCGCGCGCCACGGTTTCCGCGACCGCCGCCAGTAGGGCCGGCGACATGCCGTGCTCCAGCCGCTGTGCGCGCATGTCGACGATCTGCACCTGCGGCGGGCGGATCGCGCCGGGCCGCGCGCGCAGATGCAGCGTCCGGTAACGGCCGGTCTCGGCGTTGGCCAGCGATTCCAGCGAGGGCGTTCCCGAGCCCAGCAGTACCGGCACATTCAGCGCGCGCGCGCGCACCACGGCCAGATCGCGGGCGTGATAGCGGAACCCTTCCTGCTGCTTGTAGGCGCTGTCGTGTTCCTCGTCGACGATGATGATGCCGGCCTCCGGCAGCGGCGTGAACATTGCCGAGCGCGTGCCCAGAATGACCCGCGCGCTGCCGGCGCGGGCGCGCAGCCAGGCGCGCGCGCGGTCGCCTTCGGACAGGTTGGAGTGCAGCACTTCCACGATCACGCCAAGCCGCTCGCGCAGGCGGCGCACGGTCTGCGGCGCCAGGCCGATTTCCGGCACCAGCAGCAGCGCCTGCCTGCCCTGCGCCAGCACCTGTTCGATCAGGGCGAGATAGACCTCGGTCTTGCCGCTGCCGGTCACGCCGTCGAGCAGGAACGGCTGATATTCGCCCAGGTGCGCGCTGACGGCCGCGACCGCCTGCTGTTGTTCGTCGTTCAACTGCGGCGGCAGCGACGCTGGCAGGGCATGATTCAGCGGCGGCCGTTCGCTGCGCTCGATCAGGCCGGCCGCGGCCAGCCGCCGGCTGGCGTCGCGCCAGCCCGGTAGGCGTTCGGTCAGCTCCTGCGCGCTGAGGGCGCGTTCGGCCAGCACGGCCAGCAGCTGCCTGCTGCCGCCGCGCCGGCTGCCGGCGTCGTGCGCGCTCTGGCCGGCGGCGCTGAGCGACCAGTACTCCTCGCCGATGGCCGGCAGCGGCCGCGGCTCGCGCAAGGCCAGCGGCAGCGCGTTGGCGTAGGCCTCACCCGGCGCACCGAGCCAGTAGTCGGCGGCCCAGGCCAGGGTCTGCATCAGCTCGGCATCGAGCAGCGGTGCGTCATCGAGCACGCGAATCACCGACCTCAGCCGGCCGCTGCCAACCGCGGTGTGTGCGTCGATCTCCACCACCACGCCAACCAGCTTGCCGCGACCGAACGGCACCCACACGCGGCTGCCGACCTGGGCCGACCCGTCCTGCGGCGGCAGGTAGTCGAACAGGGTCGGCAGGGGCACCGGCAGGGCAACGCGCAGAACGTCAGGCATGCTTTCCTCGTGGACGATCAGTGTAATCGGGATGCTCCTGCATTCACCTGACGGGCAATGCCCGCGCCGAAAGAGCCGTTTGGCGAGCTTGCGCGCACCTGCTGCCCACCTATCGAGAAAGGCGGGCTAAGTGGCTCTGGCAGGTAAGGTTTTGCGCTTATCCACAAGACCTGTGGATAAGTCTGTGGATGCAAAGGGGAGCGCAGCCCTCAAGGCCCGCCGTGACGCCCTTCAGGACGGCATGGCCAAGATTTCATCAAGAAAAAAAAGTACCATAAATCAATAATTTGAAATTTTGCGTCACCTGGCGTTCACGCAATTGACCTAAGCCCTTCACATCGCTTGACAGTCCGGTGACGCTGTGCAAAACCAACTTCCGCGTTCGCCCATAGATCCTATTTTCAGGCCACTTCGCCCCCGCGGGCAGGCCGTTTCAGTAGGTAAAACTGAGCACGCCAGCGATCACCAGCGCGAACGTCAGCAGCACGAAGTAGCACCAGCCGGTCAGCACGTATTTGACGATCGTCATCGGCCAGCCCTGGCGATAGACCCGCTTTTGCATCAGCAGAAGATAGATGGGTGCCCAGATCCAAAGCGCCACGTTGATCCAGCCCAGCGGCGCGGCCAGCCAGGGGGCGACGGGTTTGGCCCAGTCGGCCATCAGGGCCACCAGCGCGCCCAGCATCAGGCTGAGGAAAAGAAAGGCATGGCTGTGCAGCACCACAATCAGGTGCTCCACGTACAGCCGACGCTTGAAGACGTAAAAAATCTTCAGCAGCAGTGCAAAAATCGGCATCAGCACAAACATGGTGGGCGGCAGAACGCCGAAAAAGCTGCCGATCAGCCGCTGCTTGGCGTCCTCGCGCGCGGCGCCGTCGCCATGTTTGAACGTGCGCCAGTTGGCGAGCATGTGTTCGCCCATCCGTGTAAGGCTGGCGTTGACCATGTTCGGCAGCCAGGCGATATGAATGGGCTGCATCTTCTTGTCATCCCAACTCTTGCTGTCCGCGCGACGGCCCGAAGCCGAGCGCATCGTGGCCGTTGACGCACTCGCGGGCGGCGCGGCGAGCGAGGCCGCCGATATGGGCGCAGCGCCGAGTGCCGTGAGTCGCTGATTGGCCTGTTCGCGGACCTTCTGTGCCGCGATATCCATTTCCGCCAGTTGTGCCTGCGGCATGACGGCAGGCATGCGCGCCTTGTTCAGTGCTTCCAGCTTGGTCTGCAGCGTTTCGCGAACTTCCTGCGCACTGTCGGCATCCTTGAAGTCATCGCCCAGATCGATCGTTGGCGCGTGGTTGCGCAAATCGATCTTGTCGCTGACCGCGTCCATCCGCAGGTGAATGACAAAAAAGGCCAGCAGGCTCAGCGTGAACATCAGCCGGAAGGGTGCGATATAGCGCACACAGCGGCCACTGAAATACTCCAGCGTGAGAAAGCCCGGCTTCAGCAGCAGCGGGGGAATCGTGTGGATGACCCGATGATCGACGTTGAAGATGATGTCGATGGTGTCTTCCAGCATGCCGTGGATCGGCTTGATGGCGCTGTGGATCGATTGTCCACAGCGATAGCAGAACTCGCCCTGCATGGGCGTGCCGCAATTGGCGCAGTGCCGACCTTCGTAATGGGTGAGCTGTTTCATCGCGATCCCCGTGCGGTGCTCCCGCTGCCTCGTTGATCTTTGCACACGCCGCCGCGTCTGGCAGCCAGGGTGTTGTGCCGACGGCCAGAGCCGGCGGCTCGGGTAGAATGCCCCGCTCATGAATACGCCACGTCGATGAAAGCCTTCCGCCCCGAGCGTGCGCGTCTGACGCACGAGCTGCATGCCACCGTACGTCTCGCGCTGCCGCTGGTGTTCGCCCAGCTGGCGGCGATCGGCAGCAACGTCATCGATGCGCTGCTGGCCGGACATTTCAGCGCGCACGTGCTCGGCGCCGTGGCGGTTGGCGCGAGCATCTGGTCGCTGGCCATCGTCAGCGGCATCGGCATGATGATGGCGGTGCCGCCATGGGTGGCGCAGCTCGATGGCGCCGGCCGACGGCTCGAAGTCGGTGCGGTGTTTCGTCAGGCGCTGTGGCTGGCGATCGGCATGGGGGTGCTGCTGTGGTTTGCCGTGCGCCATGCGATGCCGTTGATCGAGCTGATGGGCGTGACTCCCAGCCTGCGCCATGACGTGCAGGCGTTTCTGCTGGCGATCAGCTGGGGCGCGCCGGCGCTGACGTGTTATTTCGCCCTGCGCGGTTTGTCCGAGGGTTTGTCGCTGACCCGGCCGTCGATGTATTTCAGCCTGGGCGGTCTGGCGCTGCTGGTGCCGCTGGGCTATGTGCTGATGTTCGGCAAGTTCGGCTTGCCGCCGCAGGGCGCGCACGGTTGCGGCATGGCCACCGCGGCCGTGCTGTGGATCGAGATGCTGGGATTGGGTCTTTACGTGCTGAAACATCCGAACTATCGCGGCCTGGGTCTGCTCGATCATTTCGAATGGCCGCATCTGCGGCGCATCGGGGCGTTGGCGCATGTCGGTCTGCCGATGGCGGTCACCCTGCTGGCCGAGGCCGGGCTGTTCGTGGCTACGGCGCTGATCATCAGCTCGCTGGGCGAAGACGTGATCGCCAGCCATCAGGTGGCGATCAATATCGCCTCGCTGTTTTTCATGATTCCGCTGGGCCTGGCCATGGCGATTACCGTGCGGGTCGGCAACGCCGTGGGCCGGGGCGATGCGCGCGGCGTGCGCTACGCGGGTTTTTGCGGCATCGGCCTGACCCTGGGCACGCAGCTGGTCTCGGCGGCGCTGATGCTCGGCCTGCCGCATTTCATCGCCTCGTTGTATACGCACGACCCCAAGGTGATCGCGCTGGCGGTGCAGCTGATCATGCTGGCCGGGCTGTTTCAGTTTTCCGACGGCATCCAGGTGGCGTCGAACGGTGCGCTGCGCGGGCTGAAGGACACCCGCGTACCGATGGCGATTACCTTGTTTGCCTACTGGGTGATCGGCATGCCGCTGGGCTGGTGGCTGACGTTCCACCGAGGCATGGGCGCGCGCGGCATGTGGATGGGGCTGATCGCCGGCCTGTCGGTCGCCGCCGTGCTGTTGTTTGTTCGATTCTGGCGCAGCGCCTGGCGCCATCGCTGGCAGCGTGCCGCAGTGACCGAGCCGATTTTACCGGCTACGCTTGGGCTCTGAATTCGCCCATCAACCCCTCACTACCTCACACGAGCAGCACGCATGACGCCACCACTGCCGCCGCCCCGCCGCCCGCGCGGTTTCTGGGCTTTTATCCGCTCGCTGGGGCGAGGCATCAACGTCGTGCGGCTGGTGATCATCAACCTGCTGTTTTTTACCTTGCTGTTCATCGTGGCATTGGCGATCGCCGGTGGTGTGGCCGGCGGCCGCGTGGCGCGCACGCTGCAGAACGACAGCGTGCTGGTGCTCAAGCCGCAGGGCCAGCTGGTCGAGCAATACAGCATCGACCCGCTGCAGCGAGCGCTCGATGGATTGTCCGGCAACGAGCCGAAGCAGGTGCAACTGCGCGACATCGTCGGCGCGATCGACGCGGCGGCCAAGGACAAGCGCATCACCCGCATCGTGCTGCTGCCGGATGAACTACAGGGCGGCGGTTTCGCCGCGCTGCACGAGGTTGGCGCGGCGCTGGACCGGTTCCGCGCCACCGGCAAGCCGGTGATTGCGTGGGCCGTGAACCTGGACCAGAGCCAGTATTATCTGGCCGCGCACGCCGACCGCCTGCTGGTTGATCCGCAGGGCGGCGTGATGCTTGCCGGTCTGGCCGATTACCGCCTTTTCTACAAGAACCTGCTGGACAAGCTCGGCGTCGACGTGCACCTGTTCCGCGTAGGCCAGTTCAAGAGTGCGGCCGAGCCGTACATCCTCGAACAGGCATCGCCCGAGGCGAAGCAGGCCGATAGTTACTGGCTGGGCGGCCTGTGGGATCAGTACCTCGCCGAGGTGGCTACGCTGCGCAAGATCGATCCGTCGACGCTGCGCGCCGATATCGACAACCTGCCGCAGACCATCGCCAGCACGCAGGGCGATCTGGCCCAGCTGGCGCTCAACGAGCATCTGGTCGACGGCCTGGCCACGCGTGCCGATCTGATTACGATGCTGCGCAAGCAGGGCGTGCCCGCCGACGCCAAGGGACACGGCTTCCGCCAGGTGGATCAAGCCCGCTATCTGGCAACTCAGACGTCTTCGGCCGGCGGGTTTGATCCGGGGGTAGCCATCGTCGTGGCCGAAGGCGAGATCGCCGGCGGCAAGCAGTCGCCCGGTTCCATCGGCGGGGAGTCCACCGCCGCGCTGATCCGGCAGGCGCGCGAGGATCGCAAGACCAGGGCGCTGGTGCTGCGGGTCAACTCGCCCGGCGGCGAAGTGTTCGCGGCCGAGCAGATTCGCCGCGAGGTGCAGCTGACGCGCGAGGCCGGCATTCCGGTGGTGGTATCGATGGGCGACGTGGCGGCCAGCGGCGGCTACTGGATCTCGATGAACGCCAACAGGATTTTCGCCGAGCCGAACACGATTACCGGCTCGATCGGCATCTTCGGTCTGTACTACTCCATCCCCAACACGCTGGCGAAGTTCGGCGTGCAGAGCGATGGCGTGGCAACCGGCCCGATGGCCGGTGCGTTCGACATCACCCGCCCGCTGGACCCGAAAGTCGGTACGGTGATCCAGGCGATCATCAACAAGGGCTATCACGACTTTGTCGGCAACGTGGCTACCGCGCGCGGCAAGAGCTACGACGCGATCAATGCCATTGCGCAGGGCCGCGTGTGGACCGGGCAACAGGCGCTCGACCGTGGCTTGGTCGATCAGCTCGGCGGTCTGGGCGACGCTGTGTCCGATGCCGCGAGCCTGGCGAAACTGGGTAACGACTATCCCGTGCGCTACATCGAGCCGCCCACGGGCGGGTTCCAGCGTTTTCTGCTCGGCCTCAATCAGAGCGCCGGTGTCCGCATCCTGCAGTCCTGGGGTCTGCGCCTGCCGAGCTGGGTCGCGCAGATCCCGGCACTGGCACCGGAGCTGCAGCTGCTGCGCAACGCCAGGGCGGGTACGCCCAACATCTATGCCGACTGCCTCTGCAGCCCACACTGAATCGCGGCGTCTGCTGCGCGTTCGGGATGCGCGTGACAACTATTGTTGCTGCGCCTCGATCTGCTTGCGCTGCTCCTCGGCCTGCCGGTCGACGGTTTTCTGCACGTCCTTCGCCCGCTGCTCATCGGCGCGCATCGCATCGAAGGGAGTTTCGACCGGCGGCGCTTTCGCCACTGGCTCGGGTGGCTTGCTGGAGCAGGCGGCCAAGGCAAGCGCGCCGAGCAGGATCGGTAGCGGCTTCATGAGATTTTCTCTGGCGGGTTCGAGTAATCCAGTGTCCTGCCACGGACTCGGCCGGGCAAGGTTTGTCTTGCCGGCAACGATGCGCGCGAACGGCAGAGGCTTTAAGCTGCGCGCATGAACAGCCGCATCGATGCCTGGCAACTTCAGGGCCACACCGCTTTGATCACCGGTGCCAGCAAGGGCATCGGTTATGCCGCCGCGCGCGAGCTGGCCGGCCTTGGTGCCAACTTGCTGCTGGTCGCCCGCGATCCGGATTATCTCGAACAGGTGATGGTCGAACTGGCCGACGACTTCCCCGAGGTCGAGGTGCTGGCCTTTGGCGCGGATCTGACCCAGGCCGAAGAACGCCTGGCTGTGTTCGACTGGATTGCCGACCTTGGCGCGCCGCTGTCGCTGCTGATCAATAACGCCGGTGGCAACCAGCCGCTGGCCACGCTGGATTATCGCAGCGACGAATACCGCCAGATATTCGAGCAGAACGTGTTCGCCGCGTTCGAGATGTGCCGGCTGGCGCACCCGCAGCTTGTGCAACATCCGAACGCGGCCATCGTCAACGTCGGCTCGGTGTCCGGTATCACGCATGTGCGCACCGGCTCGGCCTACGGCATGAGCAAGGCCGCGCTGCATCAGCTCACCCGCAATCTGGCTGCCGAATGGGCAGTGGACGGCATCCGCGTCAACGCGGTCGCGCCCTGGTATATCCGCACCCAGCGCTCGGAGCCGGCGCTGGCCGACGCCGATTACCTGGACGAGGTTTTGGCACGCACGCCACTGAACCGGATCGGCGAGCCCGAGGAGGTCGCGGCGGCGATCGCGTTCCTGTGCCTGCCCGCTGGCAGCTATATCACTGGTCAGGTGCTGGCGGTCGATGGCGGCTTTCTGAACTACGGGTTTTGAGAGGTTGTGGCGGTGCTTAACCGCCGACGTGCCCGCTCTAAAAGTCCGCTTCGTGCTCTTCGGCAGCGAAACCCAGCGTAACGGCGCCTTCGCCGACATTGACCATGCCGGTGATGCCCATTGGCGCCTCCATCAGCTCCACGCCGCACTCCTGGCAAGCGGCCTGCAAACCGGCGTAGCCGGGCAGGGTTGCCAGCACCGCCAGATCGCCGCCGTAGCTCACGCATACGAAAGGCACTAGCAGGCCGTTTCGCACGCGTTGCGAGGCATAGGCGAACAGCGCTTCGGCGCCGTGCTCGAAACCGCGCACCTTGCCAACCGGCCCGGTTTCGCCACGATAGCCACGCAGCAGCGGCTTGATGTCCAGCGCCGAACCCAGCATGGCGCTGAAAAGGCTGACGCTGTGATCATTCTTTTTCTTGGCGCGCGCGCGCAGGTAATAAAGATCGCGCGGCAGCATGTAGCCGTAACTGTTGTCCGCGATATAGGTCAGGCGTTCGCGAATCGCCCCGGGCGTCTCGTGGGCTTCGATCATCCGCGCCGCCTCGTATACCGCAGGCGCCGATCCCGCAAAAATATTCCGTGTATCCACCACCCGCATCATGAAGGGCCCCGGGACGGCAGCGGCTTCGCGCACCTTGCGATAGTTCTTCAGCACCGCAAAGCTCGCGCGGTTCACGCGCTCATTTATCGTGCTGCGTGTCGCCATGATGGTGAGGCAGAACATGCAGTCGTGGTCGAGCACGAGCTTTTCCAGAAACAGGCTCTCGACCTCTTCAACCGAACACGGCTCCGTTTCCGCCGAGTGACTGCGACTGCCCAGACGGCGATCAATGAAGCGCTGCATTTCGGCCGGCTCGCGGTCGTCCATGAAAACCTCGCCGTCCACCCGCACGGTAATCGGCATCACGACGATCTTGTGCCGCTGCAGAAACGCCTGCGAAAGATCGCACCCTGCATCGATAGCCAGACCCATCCGCATCTCTCGTCCCCCTCATGAAAGGCAGGCGAAACATAGCATGCAATGTTATCGACAGCGCGGGGAGGTGGTGCATCAGATCCACCGGGTCGATGTGCTTGACAGAAATAACGAGCAGCAAAGTCATCTGGCGAGCGGATCCAATGGCGGTTTGATCGCTCTTGTTGAATGCGGTCATCTCACCTGTGACTAGATGACCGTATTGCAGTTGACACCGTGCGCTACTAGGCGGCGTACGGGACGAGAGCATTTCTCGGCGTAACTTGTTGCGTTCTTGTTCTTGGCAAATATGTCCATAACAGGTTGTTTAGAAACGTTGTTCATGTACAAATTTTGTTGACAACGCGTAAAATACGCGTGATAAATGCAGCATAGGGTGAAGTTACGTTAAGCGCGTATACGTGGGACGCCCGTTTCTGCGCGTCATTTATGCGCCGCAGCTGAAAAGTGGCTAAAGTGTTTATAAATCGCTAACATATTGTTAGTTGGTCTGGGTTTCGGGTTCGGTTGTTGAAAAACATTGGCTTAGGGGAACTTTAGGCCGGGTCGCATTTTTTTGGGCAGATCACTTCTGACCCATAGACGATAATTAATCGGAGGGTGTCGCATGAAACTTGGGGTCACAAAACTTTCTTCAGCAGTGCGTCTGGCGCTGTCTTTCGGCGCTGTTGTCGCCGTCGGCATGTCGGGAACGGCATTCGCACAGGACACCAGCAGTTCCAGTACTGACGCGGCCAACCAGCCAGCCAAAAAGACCTCGACGCTGGATACCGTGGTCGTCACCGGCTCCAACATCCGCCGCGTCGATCTGGAAACGTCCAATCCGGTGCAGGTCATCGATCGCGCTGCCATTCAGCAGAGCGGCAAGCAGACGCTCGGCGATCTGGTTCAGGAAATTCCGTCCGTCGCTGGCGCAGGGGCCAACCCGCGCGTCAACAACGGCGGCGGTACGGGTTCCTCCACGGTCTCGCTACGCGGCCTCGGTGCCCAGCGTACCCTGATCCTGGTCAACGGCCATCGCGTCACCAACAACGACGTCAACACGATTCCGGCCAGCATGGTCGAGCGCATTGAAGTACTGAAGGATGGTGCCTCGGCGGTTTACGGCTCCGATGCCATTGGTGGCGTGGTCAATTTCATCCTCCGTAACGATTTTCAGGGTGCGCAGATCAGCGCGAACGTGGGTCAGTCTGATCGCGCAGACGGCGACAGCTCTGGCTACACAGCCACATTCGGCACCTCATCGGACAAGGGCAATGTCGTTGCTGGTATCGATTACAACAAGTTCGATGCGATTTCCTCGGCAAACCGCGCTTTCTCGAAGAACGCTACCTATCTGTACTCCGGTTCAGTGTTCAATGGCGGCTCAAGCCGTACCCCAAGCGGATACTTGCAGTTTCCGAAGGCGGTAGCGGCGGCCAATGGCTGCAAAGGCGGCACGCTTTCCTCGACTCAGCCTGGGGCGGTGACAGCGGCCGACTATCGCTGCTACACCGGCACCGATGGCTACAACTACGCTACCCAGAACCTGATCCAGACTCCGCAGGAACGCACCAACGTTTTCGCGTTGGCCAACTACAATTTCTCGGACAACGTCACGGGCTACTTCGACGCCTTTTACAACAAGACTTCCTCGCAATTCGCGCTGGCGCCACTGCCATTTGACGCGCAGACGGACGGCGTCACTATCTCCGGTCAGAATTATTACAATCCGTATCCGGGTCAGGAATTCGGCCCGAACGGCAACGAGTTCAAAACTCGTTTCACGACGCTCGGTCAGCGCGTGGGCGCCTACAACACCACCACCGGCCAAGCCGTTGCCGGACTCAAGGGCAATTTCGGCCAGGACAGCAGCTGGCAGTGGAACGCTGACGTCGACTACGGTCATCTCAGCGAGCTGCACCAGAGCGGTGGCTATTTGTACCTGAACGGACTGGCTGCGTCGGGTGCTTTTGGCCCGTCGTATCTGGATCCGACCACCGGTACGGTGACCTGCGGCCAGCTCGGCGCACCTATCGCCAACTGTACTCCGATTAACATTTTCAATGTTAATGATCCGGCGACCATTACTGCACTCAAGCAGTATGCTGCATCGCCGTACTATACGACGACGTATATCTCCAAGCGCGGAGAGGTCAGTGCCAACGGCAACTTGTTCAGTCTGCCGGCTGGTGAAGTCAGCCTCGCAGTCGGCGCCGACTACGACAAGGAATACCAGAACAGCGGCGTTGACTACATCGCCCAGACCACCGGGTCGGCGGGTACCTGCTTCGTATCGCAGTCGGCTTGCTCCACTCCGCTCTCGGGCGGTTACAACTACAAAGAAGCATATTTCGAACTGTTTGTGCCGATCCTGGCCGATGTGCCGCTGGTCAAGTCGCTGAATGTGACTGTGGGTTCGCGCTACTCGAATTACTCGTCCGCTGGCACAACGCGGAACGACAAATTTGCTCTTGAATGGCGTCCCTTCACCGACCTGCTGCTGCGCGGCACGGTGACCGGCGTGTTCCGTGCCCCCCAGGTGAGCGATCTTTATGCCGGTGGTACGGGTAACGCTCCGCAGATCAACGACCCGTGCAACGGCTATACAGGCGGGCACGCCGCGGCCTGCGCGAACGTTCCGACTGACGGCAGCTACGCCCAAGTTGGTTCGCAAAGCACGGGCGTCATCTCTGGCTCTGTAGCCGCAGGCTATAACCTCAAGCCGGAGTACGGTAAATCGTTCGATTTTGGCTTCGTGTATGACCCCAGCTGGGCACCGGGCATGTCGTTCAGCGCCGATCTGTGGCGTGTGCAGCTGAATGACACGATCACGGCGATCGGCGCGCAGACGGTACTGAATGCTTGCTACAACGATGCAACCAGCCCGTTCTGCCCGTTTATTCACCGCAGCACTAGCGGCGGCAATATCCTTTATATCGCTCAGCCAACGGTGAACCTCGGCGAGCTCAACACCAAGGGTATTGATTCCAGCTTCAAGTATAAGATCCCGCACTTTGACGTTTTCGGTCAGAACTACGGCGATCTGGGTTTCTCCCTGGATACGACCTACCTGATCCGCTACAACAACGATACGGCTCCGGGTACGGTAGGCGACGTTACTGAACACCTTGCCGGCAAGTACAACAACAACTACGGTAACTTCTCTCGTTTCCGTGGTCTGGGTATGCTGACCTGGACAGACGGTCCATGGGACGCCAGCTGGCGCACGCAGTACGTAGGTTCGGTAACGATCGGCTCGGCGGATCTGACGCAGGGGTCCAGCGCTGACATTGGCATTAAGGGCGTTGAGATTCGCTACGGTGCGCAGATCTATCACAACGTATCGATTGGTTACAATCTTGCGGCTTATCACACCCGGTTCGACTTCGGTGTCAACAACGTGTTTGATCTGCAGCCGCCGCTGATGTATCAGAACAATGTGCTGAACTCCAATACCGATACCAACACGTACGACACGATTGGTCGCTATTTCTGGGGCCGAGTCACCGTGACGTTCTGATCCAAGATGGCGTCGTTATAATCCAAACCGCGTGGCGTAGGCCACGCGGTTTTTTTTCACCCATTGAACAGGCTCGGTAATGGCAGATTTCGATATCGAACGCATCGTTACGCTGTTGCAGACAGGGCATGCCGACCTCGCTGAACAAGAATGTCGTCGTTTACTAATGGCGGAGCCCGATCACGAGCTCTTACTGACAATGCTCGGAATGGCGCTCCAACAAAAGGGTAAGGCTGATCAAGCAGGTCACATCTATGAGCGCCTCACCTGGTTGTATCCGGGAGTAAGCGAACACTGGAGCAACCTAGCCACGGTACTTCGCGAAGCGGGCAAAATGCCTGATGCTGAGCGAGCCTATTTGGTAGCGCTAAAACTGGCACCCGATAACGTCATAACGCTCGGCAATATAGGACTGCTGTACAAGGAGCTCGCGGACTACGTCAAAGCTCGTGACTATCTTCTGAAAGCACTGCGCGGCCGGCCCGACGACGTTCAAATGCGTCTGTATGCAGCGATGGCATGTTTTGAATGCGCTGACAGCAAGCAGGTGGACAGCTTGATTGCCGACTGGCATCAGTGGCCACCCCTTGATGATGAGCTTCGTCTTGACCTTGCATGGCTGCTTGCGCAAATGGGCCGCATCGATGAGGCCGAACGCCTGCTCAACGAATCATTGGATACGGAAGGAAAGCAGATACGTGCACGTGTACGCATGATTCTGCTGCTGGAGCGGGTGAATCGGCTCGACGAGGCGCGTGCGATTTTGAGCACACTGCCTGATCCGCTAAGCATCAGCGACAAAAGTGAACGCAATGAAGTGATCGGTGCCATGGGCGCGATGGCTCAGCGCGGACCCGATCCAGCAATTACGCGCCAACTTCTTGAACAGCTTCTCGCGCTCGCTCCCGAATCGCGTGAACAGAGCAATCTGTACTTCGCACTGGCCAAGGCGTGCGACAAGGATGGCGATACGCAGGCCGCACTGGCTGCACTTGCGCTTGCGCATACTTTGCAAATGAAGGGCGCCGCACAACTGGTGCCGGAACTGCTGTTGCCGGAAGTGCAGCCTCTCGCGCCTTCGTTGATACGAATGACCACCAAGCAGGCAGCGGGATGGCAATTTCCCGTCAGGTTGGACGCACAGCCGATGTCCCCCATTTTTGTGGTTGGCTTTCCGCGTTCTGGCACCACGATGCTTGAACAAATGCTTGACGCTCATCCGTCCCTCGCCTCCATGGACGAACAGCCGTTCATGCAGAATCTCGCCGAGCAGGTCATTGACCGAGGGTTACTCTATCCGGAAGCATTGGGCGACCTCGATGTCGCCGGTTGTGAGTCGCTGGTGAGGGCGTATTGGGAACAAGTTAATTCGGTTGCTAAGTTGAAACCCGGCCAGCGCCTGGTAGACAAGAATCCGCTCAACCTGCTGCACATTCCCCTCATCTGTCGACTCTTTCCGGATTCGCCAATCATCCTCGCCCTGCGGCACCCTTGCGACGTGATTTTGAGTTGCTACATGCAGAATTTTCGTGCCCCCGGGTTTCAGGTGCTGTGCTCGTCGTTGGATCGCCTGGCGCGTGGCTACGTCAACGGAATGAACTACTGGATCTACCATACGGAATTGCTCAAGCCGCGCGTATTGAATTTACGCTACGAAGACTTGCTCGATGATTTTGATGCCGAGGCCGAGCGCATCGGCCGGTTCATCGAGATCGAGGACGTGACGCCGCTGAAGAGTTTTCATCAGCATGCGCAGCGGAAAGGCTTCATCAGCACGCCGAGTTATTCGCAAGTTACGCAGCCGCCAAACAAGTCGGCAGTGGACAGATGGCGTCGTTATGAAAATGCCTTCACTCCTATACTTCCGCTATTGAAAAAAACCATGGAACATTGGGGTTATGAAAGCCGAGCCAACGCCTGATAGACCGTGGTCAGCCCTGAATGCAAAAAGCTACGTCCAGACTTTTGACGACGCTCTACCAAAGGCTTTTTGCGAACAGCTGATAGCGTCGTTCCAGCAGACCACAGATCGCCATTTGGTTCGAAGCCCCGGCTGGCGCGCGGGGCTCGATGCGAGCTCATGGACCGAACTCGACATTTCGGCACTGGCAGATGACGCTTTCAAGGGCTATTTCTACAAGCAGGTCGAAGATCACCTGGCTATATACAACCAGCGACTCGGCCTGACTCTTCCCGTGCCATCATCGCCCCTGATTTCGGAAATGCGCATCAAACGCTATCGTGCGGAAGCACGCGAGGAATTTCAACCTCACTTCGATGCCATATACGAGGTGGCAAATCGTTACCTGGTCTTTCTCTGGTACTTGAACGACGTTGCTGAAGGTGGAGAGACAGAGTTTTGCGATCTTGGCATCAAGGTTTCGGCTCGGGCGGGACGTTTGTTGATGTTTCCTCCTTACTGGATGTATCAGCATGCAGGGCGGCCGCCGCTCTCCGGCGATAAATACATCCTGTCGATGTATATGCTTTTCCCTGGTAACCGGTAACGTTTGCCAACGTATGTTGCCGCTGCCCTATCGCAGGGCATCGCCTAGTCGGCGCATAAGCAATCAGGGCGTAACGACAGTCAGACCTCTGGGATCTTCAGCAGGTCCGGAAGGTAGGTCACGTAGTGGCGCCAGCGGTCGACAGACGACGTGTATACCGGCTGGCGGGCCTGCCAAAGGCTTGCCGTGCTGATCGACGCCTGGGCGCCGGCTGATCTGGAAAAATCGTGCGGTGCCAGGTCCAGCCAGGACACAAGTTGGCTGAGGCATGAAGCAGGGTCGGCTGCCAGTGCTTCGTACTTGAGTACCTGTATCGCCTGGGGATATCGAGCGAGCCAGTGCTGCTTCATTCTCTTGCAGCCGTCCAAGACGACGCGTATGTCGGAGAGGTCGTATGCATAGCCCTGCGTTCCGCCACTGAAATATTGTGACCAGAGAGATACCGCTGTATCGCGCGGATTGCGTTCGCAGAACACGATCTTTGCGTTGGGATACATCGCCATGATCACGTCCACGCGCAGCAAGTTGAGTGGCTCCTTATCGACAAACCATTTTGCGTCGAAGCCGTCGTCTTGAAGCAGATGAGGTTCGTAAATGCATCTCGCTTTCTCCAGCGACGTTACGTCCGCGTAACCAGACAACTCAAGGGTTTGCGCAAGCTGTGGAAGCCACGGAAGCTCCCCGCGATTGCAGACATCGGGGTGGCGCGAGAGAAGCTCAGCCGCAAGGGTAGTACCGGAACGTGGTACTCCCACAATGAAAAGCGGAGCCCAGTTCGCCGGTCGCTTCTTCAGTGGAGACCTGGCGCGTGCCGTCAATCGCGAGGCAATGGCGTTGTGCCAAAATTTGCGTGACCAGGGCTTATTTCTTCTCACCAACGCGTTGGCTTCAAAGAAATACTTCGCCGCCAGCGCATAATTTTCGAGATCATCGTGTGCCTTGCCTAGCGCGAAAAGCAACGAAGCGCGCGCCGACGCATTCATGTCGACTCTATCAAGAGCGGCTTTGAAAAGCACAAGATCCGGGTGTTCCGCATCCCTGTAGCGCTGCAGGTTGCTTAAAGCGACAGCCGCATTCCACTCGAACGCCTGAGCATGATTGTTTATCGCGTACAGATAGCGTTCCCTGGCAACGTCGAACGACCCGAGCTGAATCTGCAGCATGCCCGCGTAAGCGTGCAATCGCGCATCTGTTGAGCCGGCCGCAATCCGGGCTTCGCAGATCGATGCTGCGTCCGCTTGCTTACCAGCGCCGTCAAGCAGCTCAATGGCAGCGATGGTCAGGTCAGCGTCGTCGCACTCGCTACCCGGCTTAAAAAGCGCTCTCAAGGTTTCCGCCATCGCTTTCGCACGGCCCTGCGTGTCGAACATGCGCGCCAGCAAAAATGCCGCGGCAGCGTCGTTGGGGCAGTCGAGGAGCAGCGCTCGCAGCATATCTTCCGCCTGCAAGGTGCGCCCAGTCTGCAGGTAGACGCTGGCCAGCGATCGCCGCAGGTCGACCGAGCGGGGATATTTGTCAACTGCGGTCTCCAACAACTTGCTCGCCGCATGAGCGTCATTTTTGAGAATGAGTTTTTGCGCGGAGTCCAGCCAGTCAGCCTCCATGGAGTTCGTTAGCTTCAATGCGAGCGTATCGAGTGCGGCGTCCCGCACTCGATGGCTATCGGAAGTTGGAACGCCAGTGCGATTGACTGCGGTCACGGGCAGACAGCCATGCAATTTTCACCCACCTCTTTCACTGCCTGCCGCTGACGCCTCGATATTCAGTGCGGCGCGCAGGGGATCAAGCAGTGCACCGTATCGAGCCGCGCGGGAGGTATTGTGCAGCGGTCGGCGTACCTGCGTGGCACTGGGGGAGCGCACCTCTCTATCCGTCCTGTGAAAGTTCACGCAAGCCGATTCGAACGGAAGTCCACAGAATGTGAGCAGCCGCCTGATCTGCGCCTCCGGTTCTGCAAGTAAAGTTTCGTATTGATGATCGAAAACAGCGTTCGGATAAGCCGCAGTGGCGGCCGCAATACTGCGGTCAAAGCTGTGCCAGAAATTCGCTATATCGGCGAAAGAGCGCGTGTATTCGTTATTTGCAAGATGCTGGCGATAGCACGAAAAACACGTTTCAAGAGGATCGCGGCGGCAGGCAATAATGCGCGCCGCTGGCAACATGGCGCGAATGGCTCCTACGTACATCCAGTTGTTGAGCAGCTTGTCGATGAAAATGGGACGGTCTTTTCTCCAGCGTGCTGTGCGTTCGAGATAACGCTGGCCGAGCCTTTCCCAATCAGCGGGAACCATTGCGGGCGCCCACTTGGGAAATGCCATGCCCCTTCTGCGTGACTCTTCGTTGAGGACTAAAGGCAGGTCTGGAAGCTCTCCTGCTCCAGCAATCGACGAATGCGAAGCGAAGATCTGCTCAACGAGGGTAGAGCCGGAGCGGGGTAGGCTTGTGATGAATATCACCTCCTTTCCGAGATCTTTACCCGATCGACTTATCGGTTTTGAAAAAGCGTCGCTGATCTCCTCGACCGCATCGGAGAATTTCGTGGCATCCCACGCTTGCCTGCTGCGCGCCATCGCGTTGGCTTCGGCAAGCAGATGGAGTGACTCGGCATAGTTCTGGGCGTCTTCCATCGCTCTTGCCAGAGCAAAGCGGATGGCGATCAAGTCATCGACGGTGGCTTGGGGGTCTCCTAGTGCTGCCCTCATCTGACTCACGTCGTTCGCGGAGAACGGTTCGCCCCTTAGATCTGCCAGCCCCCACCAGGCGGTTCCTGTAGATGGCCGTTCGGCGAGTAATTTTTTGTACTCCGACCGGGCCTCATCGACCTGACCTTGCGTGCGCAACATATCCGCCAGCAGCGCCCGTGCATTCCAATGATCCGAAGCCAGATCGACTGCACGTTTGAGCGCCGATATCGCTTCATCGTTGTAGACAGACCGAGTCAGCATCACACCGAGGTTGTACCAGGCGATGGCCAGATCAGGCTTCAGACCACAGGCGTTCCGTAACGCCTTTATCGCCAACTCATAGTCGCCGGCAGCGCCAAGTAACGTGCCCATAGTGTTGTGATAGAGCGCGTTCTGCGGCTGCATTCGGATTGCTTTCTGCATGGTCCTGACGGACTGGGCATGTTGACCCCGCAGGCTCAACAAGCCTGCCTGCAGTCGAAGCACTTCTGGATGATCGGGGTGCTCGCTAGCCAGCGACTCAAGCTTCTGTTCGGCTTGATCGGCCCGCCCCATATGCAGCAACTCACCGGCCGCTTCAAGTTGCTGTAATGCGGTAACGCTCAATGTCGGCGACGGTGTATCCATGGGAACTCTCTTTGGAACAAAATGCAAAAGCGCGGGCTGACTCGCATTGGGATGTATCCGGGCCTGATTGCGCCCCCACCTAGGCAGCTATCTGAGTGGTCCCGAATATTAAGTGACTCAATCAGTAACGCTCCGTATGGCAATCGCGGGCTTTGACCCCTGATGCTGGAAAATTAGGGTGGCTTCGCAGTAGACAATTCATCCAATCTGGCTAGGAACTTGTCCTCGCAAAAAGATCCGTTCAGGCCGACAGACGGCACTTAAAGCCCCACTTCGCGATTCAGATCGCCAATCGCGCAGACGAGATCGGTTACCGCAGCACGCTCCGCCTCGCTAAGATCCGGATTCCAGCTATCGATGATCAGAACAACTCGCGTTCGATCGCTGCGATTCCATGCTTCGTGTTCAAACGTGTCATCGAACGTGACACATTGGCCTTGCTTCCATTCATGCAATTCTCCGCCCACGCGAAGCGCGCAGTCGCTCGGTACGATGAGCGGCAAGTGCGTCACTAGCCGGGTATTTGTAACGCCACGATGGGGCATGATGTGCGTGCCCGGACTGAGTACGGAAAACAACGTTTCCGGCGCGTGCTCTCGAATGCGCACCAGCGGCATGGAATCAAGCAGTTCAGCAGTATGTGGACACCGCTTGCAGTTTTCGTCGTAACGATTGCCATGACGATAGAAAAAGTAAGCGTCCCACGCCGCGGCTTGATCGCTTGAAGAGGTCAGTAGCACTCCCCCCGCGGAGGGCTGGCCGGACTGAAGAAACGCTTCCAGTGCTTGTGGCTGCTCCATGATTGCGAGTAACTCCTCCCGGACGATGCCGCTGGACGATTCCAGCTCTGCTTGCCAGTGGAATCGATCACGCGGATAAAACGGTTGCGAGGGAATCCCTGGAAAGTAGAGAAACTTTGGCTGCTGACGAAGATCGGGCAAGTTGGCCGGCTGCTCGCCAAGATAAATGGCCAGACACTGGCTGACACGCTTGAGCTCCGACAAGCCATAGCGTTGTCGCAGCGGATCCAGGACGCTTTCGAAAATCTGTTTTCTGCCGGCGTCGACATAGTCCATGGCGTATTTGACGCTCTGGCGCAGGGCCGGAGCGGTGGTCGCATCGCTCAGCCAGCGCCCCTGCGCCTGCGCATCGTTAATCGCGCGAAAATAGGCGAGCAGCGCTTCCGCAGGTTGTTCCAGCGCTTCAAGTGCAGTGGCGAGGCGCAATCGCGCCACAAACATCGTGGGGGATATTTGTACGGCATGTCGTAAACTTTGCGCGGCCAACGCAACGTTTCCGCATTCCAACTGTGCAGCGCCCAGGTGGTGCCAAGTCGCCGGGTCGTTCGGTTGGGCGTCCCGTGCCTGCGTCAACAAAGTTATGCCTTTGTCGGTATCACCGCGTGCAAGATGCTCGGCCGCCAGAAACTGGAGCGCTTCGACGTCCTGCGGGTTTGCATGCAGCAACCGCCAATACGACTGCTCTGCCAGGAGCATGTCCTTGTTTCTCGCATGCATCCGTGCCCTGTCCCGGTGCATGGTGCTGTCGGTTGGCGGGGTGTTCATTCTTGACGTCGAGACCGGAAGGCAACGGAGACCTGGGAACACGATTATAGGGTGCCGATTGAAGAGTCGAGGATTCTGTACTTCTGCGAACGGGCTGCCGGAAGTTCGAGCACGCGTCCGTCTCCCAACCCGAAGGCCTGATCAAGAGCTGCGAACGTGCTTCGCGCGCCCTGTCTATGGTGTAGGACCGCATCATTAGGGAGGCGAGCCGCGTCCTCCAACTGATCCGCGCTTCGTCTGGCGTTTTCAATCGCGTCTGCGCGGACCGCTGCCGGTTCGAACCGGTTTTAACGAAACGGGTTCTAGTTAGAGGCAAAGCTCGCCATGACGTTACCTATCTTTACAAGGAAAACCTCACATGAAAAGATTTTCATGTGAAATATATTGCGATTAACTTTCTTTGAAACTCCAGTAATTCAGCGCAACAGGCGCATCGGCTTCCGGTAAAATCAACATCTTGCGGTTTATTCGTAATAACGTGCGGCCACTGGTGCGTTATCCCCTTGTTGACTTTCTGTTATTCCAAAGTTTATGGTCGGGGTGTATTCAGATTGCTACAAGCGTGTGAAAGCAGAGCATCCGTAGCAGCTTTTTTGCACTACCCGCCATATGCCGAAAATATAGAAGTTTTGGAATTGGAGCTGGCGAATTCAGTCAGCGGCTGGCTATGGGATTGGCTTCATTTGCTGTTTTTTTAAGTGTTTTTAAGGGTCGACATTTTTGCCACTGGGGATCTATTGATGAATTCTAAAAAGCTGGTACTCGCATCTGATGGGAAGAGCGTTCGGCGTAACGGCGTCACCGTTCGTCATACTGCCTTGGCACTCGCAATTGCCGTAGGGTTTGGTATTTCGGGTCAGGTGCTTGCGCAGGCCACTACGGGATCGGTGTTTGGTACGGCGCCAGTGGCAGCCGGTGAGACGGTCAGGGTCGTTAGCAGTAGCACCGGATTGACGCGTGAGGTGAAGGTAGGCAGCGATGGTCGCTACGGTGCGAATCAGTTGCCGGTCGGCGATTACACGGTATCGCTGCTGCAAAATGGCAAAGTGGTGGCCTCACACGAGCATGTCCAGGTCAGCGTATCCGGCGGCACGGCGGTGCCATTTGCCGCTTCGGATCTTAGCGGCAGCAGCGTCAACGCACAGAATCTCTCGACTGTGACGGTGTCGGCGAACAAGCTGCCGCCGATCGATATTTCTTCCACGCGTCAGAATCAGGTGATCACTGCGGAGCAGCTGAAGACGCTGCCGGTGGCTCACAGCGCTGAAGCCATTGCGCTGCTGGCCCCCGGCACTAACCTGGGCGGTTCCACGCTTGGCTCGGGCCCGACGGGCGCGCCGCTCGTTTCCTTCGGCGGCAACAGCGTCGTGGAAAACGCCTATTATTTGAACGGCTTCAACACCACCGATCCGATCGGCGGTGCGGGTGGCATTTCCCTGCCATTCTTTGCCATCGCCGAACAGCAGACCATTACCTCTGGTTACGGCCCCGAGTACGGTCGTTCCACCGGCGGCGTGATCAGCCAGATCGGCCAGCGCGGCAGCAACGACTTCCATGCCGGCGTCTACGCGTCCTGGCAGCCGTCCTGGGCCGAAAGCAACTACGGCAACATCCATTACAACAATCCGCTGACACCCGTCGGTGCCATGGGCAATCCCACCGTCGGCTCTTATCTGGCCCCGAGCCAGGGCACCACGAACTACGCGCCAGGTTACGGCCAGATCGAAAACGGCCGCAAGCAGAACAGCGATTGGGAAACGGTGTACGACGCCTACCTCAGCGGCGCGCTGATCAAGGACAAGCTGTTCTTCTTCATTACGGCTGAGTGGCAGCACGACAGCAATCAGGGTGGCCTGGCGAACTACGGCATAACGTCACCGCAGGGTTTCTATCAATCGACGGCCCACATTAGCCCGAAGCTGTATGGCAAGCTCGACTGGAACATCAATGACAACAACGTGCTGGAGTTCACCGGCGTCCAGACCCAGCGCCAGGAAACGACCAACAACTTCTACAACTATGATTACACCGATCAGAAAGTCGGTTCGCTTTACGGGCCCGGCGTAACGACCAAGGATACGTACAAGGTCGGCATCCTCAAGTACACCTCGTACATCACCGACAATCTCACGCTTGAAGCGCAGTACGGTGTGATGACTGGGCAGTATTACTCCGGTCTGTCTGGCGAGAATGTGGCCCCGGTGACCTTCTCAGGCGTTCCTGTGCCGGCAGGTGTCAATGTCCCCAACCTTGTGGACACGACGATCGGCAATCCGGGTCACAAAACCAAGACCGAAAACCTGCGCGTCGACCTGGACTGGAAGGTCACGCCCGACCACGACGTCAAGTTCGGTATCGACAACGTGCAGTACCGTGACGATGACGACGGTACCTCGATTCTTGGTGGCGGCGCGTATACCTACGTCAATGCCATTCCATCTAGCTTCTCGAGCGCGCCTTTTGCCGGTAATCCTGGGCTCGGCAACTACGTCGTCGAGAACCTCGTGCAGCAGAACGTGACGATTGCGGCTCGCCAGAAGGCACAGTACGTGGAAGACAAATGGCAGGTTACCCCGAACCTGTTGCTTGACCTTGGCCTGCGCAACGACCAGTTCGAAAACCTTGGTCCCGCCGGTGTTGCATATGTTCGCGAAACCAGCCCGCAGTGGGCGCCGCGTCTGGGCTTCAGCTGGGACGTGTTCGGCGACAGCACGATGAAAGTGTTCGGCAACGCAGGGCGTTACTACCTGGCATTGCCGGCAGGTCTGGCCGCACGTAACTCCGCATTCGGCTCGATCAACGGCACCATCACGGGTACCTATACCGGCATTGATGCGAACGGCCTTCCGATCGGATTCAAGCCGCTTCCGCTCACGGCGCAGGCTCCGGGGACGCCGGTGGGTTATTTCTCGTCGGATGGTGAGAATGGTGTCCCGGGCAATATCAAGGACTATGCCTCGTCCAACCTCAAGCCCCAGTATCAGGATGAATACGTCCTGGGCTTCGAGAAACAGCTTGGCGATACCGGTCTGGTATTCGGTTCGCAGGCGACTTATGAAAAGGCCGGCAATCTGGTGGATGACACCAACGTCGTTGGGCCCGATGGCTTCGTTATTCCAGGCCTGGTTAATCCGGGGAAGACCAACTACATTCCGCAACCCGACGGCGCGGTCGTTTGGAATCCGAACACCGGGCAGGGAGTCTATACCGCCGGTCAGCCGTTTATCGGCTTCCCGCAGCCTTCACGCAAGTACTACGCCCTGGATACCTATCTGGAGCACACCTGGGACGGCAAATGGTTCGGCAAGATCGACTATCTGTTCTCCAAGTCGTACGGCAGCACCGAGGGTCCGACCGATACCGCCATCGGGCAGATCACGAACGCGTCGAACGGCGGCTTTTCCGGTTCGACCACGGCACAGTGGGATTTCCCGGATCTCATGGCGTACGCCAATGGTGATCAGGCCAATGATCATCGCCACACCATCAAGGCCTTCGGCTCCTATGCCATATCGCCGGAATGGATTGCCAGTGCCACCTTCATCATGCAGTCTGGTGCGCCGAACGTCTGCTTGAGTGGTTTCGGACCCACCATTTTCGAGGATGCATATGGTGGCCCGTATCAGCACTTCTGCGGTGGCGTGCCTAGCGGCATTTCGATGGTACAGGACCCGGTCACGGGAGCTTACGTGGGATACGGCGGCATGCCGTCCGCCCCGGGCGACAGCGGCCGTACGCCGTGGACCCATCAGCTCAACTTGAGCATTACGTACACACCGGACTGGGCGAACAAGCACCTCACCTTGCAGGCCGAAATACACAACGTACTCAACGAACAGAAGGCCACGCTCTACTACACCCAGTACGCCATTGGTAACGGCGGCGGTGCCGGAGGCGGCAACTCCGGAACGTTCCTGTATAACCCTGTCTACCACACCGCGGAGTCGACTGAGATGCCGCGCTACGTAGATTTCAACGTCAAGTACGACTTCTAAGTCATACCCTCCCACCTCATGCCGTCGCGAGCGGGGGCATGAGCTAACGAGATGTAAAGCGACAAGGCCGCTGGGTAACCGGCGGCCTTGTTTTATGCGTCCTCATCAGCGATCGAGATCCGGTGTCGCGACCTGCAAGGCACCATCAAAGCACCGTATCCATAACGTTCAGCCTGAGCGCGGCGAATTCGAGGGTCGGGAACGAGAGGTGGAGCCGAGTTCGGTTGGACCAAGAAAGGCTGGCGGCTTTAGAATGCACTCCATCATTCACGTGGGATCGACTCTGCAGACGCCGAATGACGATAAGAAATCTCGATGGCCACATCACTCATTAGTGTCCGGATCGACAAGCCCTGAACGGGCAAGCCATCCGACACCTGTTGCGCCGTTTTTCCGCTTCGAACATCTGCGCGCTTTGAGCGTGGACCCTACGTCCTTCGTGAAAGTGCCTCCTGCAGCGGTTGTAGCCACTGTAGATAGATTGCGCTGTGCGCCGTATCAGCGCGGATTGGTTCGCGCACTTGTGCTGCACTCGCGGTGCTGAGCACTTCCCGTCGTGTCTGGTGGGGCGTCAGGCAGGCGGGATCGAAAGGCAGGTTGCAGAAGGCGAGCAGTTGCCGGATCTGCGCTTCGGGTTGCTGTACTAGCGCTTCGTAGGAGAGATCCAGCACGTGCTGCGGGTAATGCGTCAGCCAGAGCGCGCTGAGGCGCTCATAGTCGCGGTAGTGCTCGGCCATTTCGTCGAGGTTGTAGCTGTAGTGCACGCCGTTGCGGAACAGCTGGCGATAGCAGGAGAAGCAGGTCTCTACTGGATCGCGGTGGCAGTGGATGATTTTTGCGCCGGGCAGCATCAGGCGGGCGGCGCCGAGCAGCGGCCAGTTGACGACGTTCTTGTCGGTGAAGCGCGGGTGGCGCGCGCGCCAGCGCGCAGTGCGCGCTAGGTAGTCCTGCCCCAGCCGGTGCCAGTCTTCGGCGGTGGCGGTGTTCACCCATTGCGGGAACGGCTGGCCTCGTCGGCGCGATTCGTCGTCGATGACCTGAGGCAGGTCGGCAATTTCGTTGGCGCCCTCCACCTCGGGATGGGTGGCGAGGATGTGTTCGACCAGAGTGGAACCCGAGCGTGGCATGCTGGCGATGAAGATGACTTCGTGGCCCAGCGTGGGGTTCAGCGGTGCGGGCAGCGGTCCCTGGAACGCTTCGACGATGCGGTCGATCTGCGCTCGTTCGGCGGCGGCGTCCCAATGTATCTGTCGTCGTTTGTCGGCGTTGGCCTGGCGCAGCGCATCGAAAGCGCCGGCGTAGTCTTGCTGGTCTTCCAGCGCGCGGAACAGGCTGAAACCGAGCATGACCCGCGTGTCGGGCGGCAGGTTGGGCTCGCCCAGGGCGCGGCGGATCAGCGCGATGGCGTCCGGCCCCAGCGGCTCGGTCTTGAGATTGGCCAGGCCGTGCCATGCTTCGGCGCGTCCGGGTTGCTGGCGAAGCACTTGCCGGTACTCGGCCACGGCGCGCGGGATGTCGCCCCGCATGGTGGCGATATCCGCCACGCCGAGGCGGGCCAGCACGTGCTGTGCGTCCAGTGTCAGCGTCTGGCGAAAGGCTTCATTGGCTTCGCTCAGTTGACCGCGTTCCTTCAACGCCTTGCCGAGGTTGTAGCGGAGCTTGGCCTGCTGCGGCGCCAGTTCGCAGGCGCGGCGCAGGTGGATCAGCGCTTCGTCGAACGCGCCGGCATCGTGCAGGGCGCAGCCCAGATAGGTCCGCATATTGGCGTCGGCGGGCCGTTGCTCGACGGCCTTGCGCAGCCAGTCGGCGGCTTCGCCGGCCTGGCCGCGCATCAGGCAGGTGATGCCGTAAAGGTAGCGCGCATCGGCCAGCACCGGGTTTGCCGCCAGCACCTGCTTCAGCAGGCGCTCGGCGGCTTCCAGCTTGCCCTGGCCGAGCGCGCGGCCGGCCTCCGCCATCCACTGGCTGATGTGGTTCGTGGTTGGGTGTGCGGACATGCAGCGGGTTCAGCCGATCAAGCCGAATGCCACGCTTCCATGCCGCCCGCCACGTTGTAAACGTTACTGAAGCCGTGCGCGGCGAAACGTTCGGCCATGCTCTGGCTGGAGATACCGACGTTGCAGATGAAGGCCAGCGCCGTGTCCTTGGGCAGGGCGGCGAGGCGCTCGTACCCTTCGTCTTCCAGCACGCGTGCCTGCGGCAACGGCGGAACGGCGGCGCGGTTGTGGGCCGGGCGCACGTCGATCAGGGTGACGTCGCCAGCGGCCAGTCGGGCCTTGAGCTCCTGCACGGTCAGCGATTTGATTTCCTGCGCGCCGGGAAACTTCAGGCTCAGCCCTTCGCCCTGCACGGTGGATACCCAGTCGATCACGATGCCTTTGGCGCGCTGCGCGCTGGCCGGATCGAAATGCACCTCCAGGCCGTTACTGTGCGACACGATGTCGTGCTCGCCGGCCGGCGCCAGCTGGAAGCCGGCGCTGTGGTCGGGGCCGATTTCCAGATGCAGCGCCACGCCTCGCGCGTCGGCGGTGCCCTGGCGGATCGCCTCGGCGGCGGCATCGGTGATGGTGATTTCCGGCGGCGTGCGGTCGGGCTTGGCGGCGCCAAACAGCTCGTGCAGTTCACCGCTGGTGTAGAGCTGACGGATGATGTCGGCGCCGCCGACCAGTTCGCCTTCGACATACAGCTGCGGAATGGTCGGCCATTCGCCGTAGGCCTTGATGCCTTCGCGGATTTCCGGGTCTTCAAGCACGTTGATCGTGTGGTAATCCGGCAGCAGCTCGTTGAGCATGTTGGTGGCGGCGGCGGAGAAGCCGCACTGCGGCTGGCGGCGGTCGCCCTTCATGAAGAGCACCACGCGGTGATCCTTGAGCACGGTTTCAATACGTTCGCGGGTGGCGCTGTCGAGGGACATGGGAGGACTCCTGTAGAGAGGTCAATGATCCCATATGGCGCCGCTGCGCAGCAGGTTCAAGCAGAACGACGGGTCAAGCCGGCGTTTCTGGTCTCGCTGGTTTCGTTTACGCCGCCGGCCGAAGCTGCTCCAGACTGCGCCGGCGTACCGACAGCGGCGCCAGGGCGAGTGCGGCCGCGGGTGAGGGTAGCAGCAGCTCCCGGCTGGCCCGCCCCAGCGCCGTGGGCTGCTCGCTCCAGTGGATCAGCTCCATCGCGCCTGTGTGGTCTTCGGTCAGCGCGGTGCAGTGCTCGACCCAGTCGCCGTCGTTGAGGTACAGCACGCCACCGATCTCGCGCACCTGGCCGTAATGGATGTGGCCGCAAATGTGCCCATCGAAGCCGCGTTCGGCGGCATCGCCGGCCACGCGATTTTCGTAGGCGCGGATATACGCCAGCGCCTTGCCGACATGCGACTTGATGATGATCGACAGCGGCACGTACGGCAGCTCCAGCCGGCGACGCACGCCGTACAGACGCCGGTTGCTCCAGCAGATGAAGCGGTGCATCGCTTCGCCCAGATGCACCATCCAGCCGCGGCCGACCTGCTCGGGGTCGAACTCGTCGCCGTGACTGACGTGATAGCGACGGCCATCCGCGCCTTCGTGGATCGCATCGAGGCGAATCTTTACGCCGCCGATGGTTTGCCCCGCCATGCCGCGCAGCGGGCAGTCGTGGTTGCCGGGGATATAGGTGACGTCGACGCCGCGCTTGGCCATGGCCATGATTTCAGCCAGCACCGCGGTGTGGTCCGCATGCCACCAGTGCCGGCGGGTCAGCGCTTCCATGTCGATGATGTCGCCGACCAGATAGAGCTTTTCGCAGCGCAGCTTGCGCAGAAAGTCGAGCAGGTAGCGCGCCTTGCAGTCGGGCGTGCCCAGATGCACGTCGGAGATGAAGGCGCTGCGGCAGATGAAGTTCGCCATGGCGAAAACTCCGGTAGTTACCGGGAGCTCAGTGTCGGGCCGTCAGGTCACCGCGGCGTGGCGAAATGGTTGCAGCGATGTTGCGGCGTGCAACGGCGGACTCAGTCGCGGTCGCGAAGCGCCTGCGCCGCCACTGGCGTGATCGCGTCCGCCCATAGCGCGTACTGCGCCGCGGATGGATGCAGACCGTCGTGGGCGACCAGTTCGGCGTGCTGGCGCGACAGCGCGGTGATGCTGACCCAGCGCGCTCCCGCGCGCGAGGTTTCGTCGCGTGCGATGGCGTTATAGACGTCCAGTTCGTCGGCGATGCGCCGAGGGCCGCGGGCATCGTCGCGCGCGAAGGGCGTGGTGCCCCAGTCAGGAATCGATACCACGATGACGTGCTGCGGCCGGTGGTCGGCCAGGGCGACCGCTCGCTGCAGCAGGTCACGAAAGGCCCTGCGATAACTGCCGGCAGAACGGCCGCGGTATTCATCGTTCACGCCGATCAGCAAGCTCACCAGCGCGTAGGTCGCATCGAGCTTTGCCTGATCCATGCCCGCGGAAAGCTCGTCGGTGGTCCAGCCGGTGACAGCGACGATGCGCGGGTCGTCAATCCGCACGCCGCGGCGACGAAGCCGCTGGACGAGCTGGACGGGCCAGCGCGCTTCGGCGGGCACCGATTCACCGATGGTGTAGGAATCACCGAGAGCGAGATAGCGCAGCGTTGGCGTCGATTGCGTTCCGGCAGCGGCGCCGGACATCGCTGCGGTATCGCCGTGCTTTTTCGTTCGGCGAAACTCGCTGATGCTCACGCCACCGCCGCTTCCGCGCGATGCGGCTGCTCGTCCGCCATCCGGCCCAGCACCCGTTCGATGCGCACGAACACTTCGCGCAGCTGCGCCGGTGGCGGCAGCAGGGTCAGGCGGAAATGCCGGCTGGCCGCGACGTTAAAGCTCGAGCCCGGCACGATCAGGATCGACTCTTCCTCAAGCAGGCGCAGGGCGAAGGCGTTGTCGTCGAAGCTCGCGATGCGGCTGGCGCGAATCTGCGGGAATGCGTACAGCGCGCCGCCGGGCGTGACGAGGTCGAGATAGTCGCTGGCCAACACGCCGTCGATCACCGCCTCACGCGCCTCGTGCAGCCGGCCGCCGGCGACGGTCAAGGCGCGGACGGTCGGCGCGTCCTGCAATGCGGGAATCACTGCCCACTGCGCGGGCATGTTGGCGCACAGGCGCAGTGCGGCGAGCAGCTGCAGCGCATCGCGGTAGGCTGACGTTCGCTTCGGATCGCCCGACAGGCTCATCCAGCCGACGCGATAGCCGCAGGCGCGATGCACCTTGCTCAAGCCACCGAAGCTGATGCACGGGAGCTCGCCGGCGACTTCGGCCAGCGGCTGAAACACGGCGTCGTCATACAGAATTTCGTCGTAGATCTCGTCGCAAAGCAGCAGCAGGCGATGCCGTGCTGCTACCGCCACCAGCTGCTCCAGCAGCGCGCGCGGATACACCGCGCCGGTCGGGTTATTGGGATTGATCAAGACCAGCGCGCGGGTTCGTGGCGTGATCAGCGCCTCGATTTCTTCCGGGTCGGGCAAATGGCCGTTGGCCGCCGTGCACCGGTAATAGCGCGGTCGACCACCGTTCAAGATCGTCGCGGCACTCCACAGCGGATAGTCGGGGCTGGGCAGCAGCACTTCGTCGTCGGTCTGCAGCAGCGCGCGCAGGCTGATGTCGATCAGCTCGCTGACGCCGTTACCGATGAAGATGCGCTCCGGGTCGACGTGGCGTGCGCCGCGGGCGCGCTGCTGTGCGGCAATGGCGTCGCGCGCCATCTCCAGGCCCTGCTCATGACCGTAGCCCTCGCTCTCATGCAGATGGCTGGCGATCGCCTCGCGCAGGTGCGGGGGCGCCTCGAAGCCGTAGCGGCTCAGGTTGCCGATATTGAGCTTGATGATCTCCTGGCCGGACGTTTCCATGTCGCGCGCGCGCCGCGTCAGCGCGCCGCGGATCTCGTAACGCACGTCGGTCAGGTGAGAACTGGGCGCGATGGCGCCGGGTGTGATTGAACCGCCTGTCTTCGAAGCCAACGCCGGAATCCTTCATCGCAATTGCCGGCGCGGTGGCCGAAACGGTGATGCTAGCAGTGCGCAGGCGCATGGTGCGAGGCCGATCAGGGCCACGCAAGGGCAAATCGCGGTTCACGGACGGGCCATGGAAAGGCAGGGCATAATCACGGCACCCGTGCAGCCAGATCTCCCCCATGAGTGATGCCGAATCGATCGAACGCCTGCGACGCATAGGCTGGCGCGGTGACACGCTGCCCGGCAACGGCCTGCGGCTGGCCCGCGTGGTGGCGCAGCATCGGGCCGGCTACGAGCTGCACGACGGCGAAACGCTGTTCGGCGCACAGCCCGACGGCCGCTTCCTCAAGCGCGGCATCGATCCGGGCGAGCGGCCGGCCGTGGGCGATTTCGTCGAAGTGGCTGACGGCGCGCCGCCGCATATCGTCAGCGTGTCGCCGCGTCGCACCGTGTTGTCCCGTGCGGCAGCAGGCGAGCGCTACGAGCGGCAGATCATCGCGACCAATATCGACTACGTGCTGGTGCTTACCGGACTGGACGGCGATTTCAATCCGGCCCGTATCGAGCGCTACCTATCGCTGACCGAGGATTCCGGGGCGCAGCCGGTGGTGCTGCTAAGCAAGCTCGATACCCGCGACGACGCGCAGGAGCAGATCGACGCCCTGCGCGCGCGACTGCCGGACAGCACGCCGATTCATCCCCTCAACAGCAAGGATCCGGCCAGCGTGGCGCTGCTGGCCCAGTACCTGAAGCCGGGCGACAGCGCGGTGCTGGTCGGCTCGTCCGGCGCGGGCAAATCCACGCTCACCAATACGCTGCTCGGTACCGACCGCATGGCGACCGCCGAGGTGCGCACGCACGACAGCCGCGGCCGTCACACCACCACGCATCGCGCGCTGCTGCAGTTGCCCAGCGGCGGCTGTCTGATCGATACGCCCGGCATGCGCGAACTGAAGCTCACCGGCGAAGAAAATCTCGACCTCTTCGCCGATATCGAAGTGCTGGCCGAAGCCTGCCGCTTCGCCGACTGCGGCCACGGCAGCGAACCGGGCTGTGCGATCCAGGTCGCGCTGGACACCGGCGAGCTCACGCCCGAACGCTGGCGCAACTACCTCAAGCTGCACGACGAGCGCGAGGAGCAGGCAGCGACGCTGGAGGCCAGGCTGCGCCGTCAGCGCGGCGGCCGGCCGATCGAGCGGCCGCACGGGCATCGTGGGCAGCGCGATCGCGATTGACTTGACCGGAATCGCCGAACATCGGCGAGCGGGCTAAAGTGTCAACGAGTCCAGTGCGGGTGGCGACCGCGCAGTCAAGCCACCTAAGCAGCGCTCGATGCGTGTTGAGCGCGGCGCGATTCATCTGAAAATGTGATGAAGAAATATTGTAAGTGTCACAGATATAGTGTAGTAATCGTCGGCCCAGGCGCCGAATAACGAACCAGCGAAGCGTCGAAGAGCCCCTCTTCCGAGCGGGCGTGGGCCGTGTGTCGGGGGGAATTGTATGCTCCGCTTTCTACGTAGGCAGGCCAGTCGCTGGCTATTGTTACTGATCTCGGTCGAATTGCTGCTGCTCGCGGCTGCGCTGAATCTTGCGATGTACCTACGGTACATCGGTCAGCCGGCTGATCTCGCGCTGTTTTCCCGATATCTGCCGGAGCGGTCGCTGGCGTTCGCGGTTGTATTGCTGACGGGCATGGTGGCGTTAGGTCAGTATCAGTCGCACATGCGCACCAGCTGGTTTGGGCTGCTGGCGAGGCAGGCGGTAGGCTTTGTGCTTGGCTGTCTGGGTCTGTTTGTACTTTATTACCTTGTACCCCAGGCTTATGTGGGCCGCGGGGTCATGAGTATCGCGCTGGTACTCGGCTTCATCTTCGTTACCGTGTTTAGAGCTGCTTTCATGCGGCTGCTGGACAACAAAGTGTTCCAGCGACGCGTACTTGTGCTGGGCGCGGGGAAGCGCGCGGAGCAGATTCACAACCGGATGCGCCGGCAGTCGGATCGGCGCGGTTTCGTTCTCGTGGGATTTCTGCCGCGACCCGGCGAAGCGTTGCGCGTACCTACGCAAAATCTGGTCAGCCCCGAGGTCTCGCTGCACGAGTGGGTGCAGCGAGAGCGTGTGGATGAGATCGTGGTCGGCGTCGATGACCGCCGCGGCGGGTTGCCGATGGAGGAGCTGCTCGAGTGCCGGCAGCTCGGCGTCGACATCACGGATCTGGCGACTTTCTTCGAGCGGGAGTCGGGGCGCGTCCAGTTGTCGCTGACCGATCCTTCCTGGCTGGTGTTTTCTGGCGGATTCGATGCCACGCCGCTGCGGCGCTTCAGCAAGCGCTGCTCAGACCTGCTAATAGCCGCTGTGGTTCTGCTGCTGACCTGGCCGTTCATGCTGATGGTTGCGCTGGCCATCCGGCTGGAGTCCGGCGCCGGTCAACCCATCCTTTATCGCCAGGAGCGCGTCGGCGCGCGCGGCAAGACTTTCAGCCTGATCAAGTTCCGCAGCATGCGAACCGACGCCGAGCTGGATGGTGTTGCGAGGTGGGCCAACAAGGACGACGATCGAGTCACGCATGTTGGTCGCTTCACTCGCAAGGTGCGCCTCGACGAGCTGCCGCAGCTTTGGAACGTACTCAAGGGCGAGATGAGTTTCATCGGGCCCCGCCCCGAAAGGCCTCAATTCGTGGTCGATCTCGGCAAGAAAATTCGTTATTACGAGTTACGCCACTGCCTGAAGCCGGGCCTGGCCGGATGGGCGCAGCTGCGCTATCCCTACGGGGCCTCGGAAGCAGACGCTGTCGAAAAGCTCAAATACGACTTGTATTACGTCAAGAATCACAATCTCATGTTCGATCTTTTGATTTTGATTCAGACGGTGGAGGTTGTTTTATTTGGACGGGGGGCGCGTTAAAACCATTTTTCGGGCGTACTATCGCAAGTAATCGCCGGGAAGACGATGCTTTGACCACGGTTGGGGCGAATGTCCGCGATGCCAAGTTGAAACGGGGCCGCGATGTCGCTTTTCCATCGCACCAGCAAATCAGGCTGGTGCGCGGTAGCCTTAGAAGCGGGGTTTTTATGCGTTGCCTCAGTGCAAGGTTTGCGAATCGCGGCTTGGACATGCTCTCGGTAAGCGCCGTTTGCCACCCGTGGCCTGCCGTGGGAATAGCAAGAGGAACCATCCGTAGAACATCAAGGCGCCGGTTGGTTGAGCGTTTCCGTTGGCCCTTGGTAATGCTATTTGCCTCGCTAATGGTCCTTTCTCCACTATCAATTTCCGCGCAAATGAGGTCGTTATCTTCAGCGGATGCGGCCAAATCGAAATACCCTACAGAAAATCCGTCACTTGCTGGCGCCGCCAATCCTTTAGCCATTTCTCTGGCGTCCCACCCACGCCTGATTCTAGATCCTGCTACTTTGACCACATTGCGTCAGAGAGCTGCGGCCAACTCTGTTCAGTGGCAGGTGCTGAAATCTACCTGCGATTCCTACATCGGCGGCAATGTCCAGTATCCGACTGGCGACGCTTATCCGGATTTACCCAATCTTGGTCAGGGATACCAAGGCGAAAGCTATCTGCCCGCTCTCTTGGCTGAAGGCCTGTGTTATCAGGTGCTTAAAACAAGCAACCCTTCGGCAGCCGCACCCTATGGCGCAAAGGCGGTCGACATCCTGCTCAAGATGTCGACTCCCTTCACGTCGACCGGAAACCAAGGTGAAGATCCCTGCACAGATGATGGCTATGTCATTCGTTTCTACGGTGTTGGTTTCGGGCTGGGTTACGACTGGATTTACGAGCTGCTGACCGCAGCGCAACGCGCTCAGATATTCACCACCGCCAACGCGTGGATCGCAGCGTGGGAGCAGCCCGGTGGCTGTGCGGGTTTTGAATACGAACATCCGCAAAGCAATTATTTTGCGGGCTACTTTCACGCGAAGGCAGCTATCGCGCTAGGTACTTATGACGAAAATCCGCTTGGGCCCACGCTGTGGAACGATTGGATAACCAATCAGTTCGCTTTGCGAGTGCAACCCTATTACGCCACGCATCTTGCTGGCGGCGGGTGGCCCGAGGGTTTTGCGAACTATGCCCCTCTGGGCATACTCAACATGAGCCTGCCAGCCCGCGAGGTGAAGACAGCCACTGGACTGGATCTGATCCACGCAAGCGCAGCCTATAGCTATCCGCTGGACGCCGCCAACTACGCGATGCACTTTACCTGGCCGTCGCTGGGCTACTTCGATGACCGCGACACCAATCATTCCAATTCGGACGCGCAGCCACCGGGAACAACCCAGTCTTCGATGTTTCAGCAGGTATTGGGCGAGCTTTATTACTGGAATTCCCCGCTAGCCAGCGTTTTTAACCAGTACCGATTGTCGGTCAACACTGCCACGGCAAACTATGGTCAGGGCGATCCCTGGCTTGTTTTTCTGGAAGTGGCTCCCGGCGCACCCGTAGCTCCATTGAATACGCTCCCATTGTCCTATTTTGCTACCGGGATGGGCGCAGTGGCAGCACGTTCGAACTGGACTACCGGGGCCAGTTGGATGTCATTCCGTGCCGGCCCTTACGCGAACAATCCCGCCCAGGGTGAGGAATACTTTGACCAGGGCAGTTTGGCGCTCGTCCGAGGCGGCACACCGTTGCTGCTGAACGCAACCGGCTGGGCAGTGCACAACCCTGGGGGGGCGGCGTCAGAAAACGACGTCTATAACGACAACTACGGTGACTTCAATCCGAATAACGGCGGCTCCAGTAATCGTCGGCCATACAATATCTTTTTCGTGCGACACATGAACGGGGCGGCGGTCGCCGAAAGATTTGGTCAGGCGGCCTACACCACAGAAAATGACGGCGTGCGTACAAAAGTCACCGCTTTTGAAGACACCTCAGATCATGTCTACGTGTTGGCAAGATTTCTCAACGATATGTATCGCAAGTTTGCCGCTGGACCTTCGGTTTCAGGTTGGGCACGCCAGATCGTCTATCTTCGACCGAATCGCTTTGTTGTGTACGACCGCACCTCGATAGGCAGCCCGAGCTACGACCAGTTTCTGGCTTGGCACTTCCCGTCCAATCCGGTCAGAGGCAACGCGGTGGCAGGAGCAAATAGATTCGATGTCACTTACAACGGTCAGTACGCCGGGGCAATGACAACCGTACTACCGGCTAATGCGAATGCCGCAACGCTAACACTTTACCCAGATATCACCCCGTCGAATTTCTGGGAAATTCGCGTACGCCCTCCGAACACCAACACCAGCCAGCAATGGATAACCGTGTTCGACCTGTCCCCGTCTTCGTCCCAGGTCGCGGCTTCGAGTCCAGTCACTGTGACGGCAGGCGGTATTGTCGGCGTGCAGCTCGCTGCCAGCGATGGCAACAGCGTCGTGGTCAGCAGTGTGGGCGCGGCCGGTACGCCGATTGCCGGCAGCTTCAGTTATCGCGTCAACTTTGTGCCGGCGCGGCACATCGTCACCGATCTGGCGCCGAGCACTGGATATACGGTGACGCTGTCAACGAGCGGTGGTGCCGAAACGGTCTCCATCAGCCTCGGTGGCACGACGATGACCAGTCCGAAAGGGGTGTTGGATCTCAACATCAATGCATCAGGTACGCTTTAGCTATTGCCGAGCCGCTGCAGCGCACGACTGCCTGTTCGTGGCTGAAGGCAGTTTCATATCCGTCGGCGCGAGCGCGTGACCGCCTCGCCAGGGGCATTTGCGCCAGTGGTGGGCTACTCGTCTTCGTCCGCCGCTGTCAGATGAAGATCGGTGATATGCGCGCCGTCTTCGGTCAGGTGGCGGCCGATAATCGACCTCAGCGCTCGTTCGGTAAAGCCCGCAGCCAACCAGCCGAAAAGTTTGTCTCTTGCTGCGGCATATTCAACGGATACGGCTGAGTGTGTGCCCGAATCCAGCCGCGCAGCGCGCAATAGCACCTCGATCTGTGATCTGGGCAGACCGCGTGCCGCATCACGCGACCAGAAGTCGCGGACGTGCATCGTCGTGCCCTCGACCTGACAGGCAAACCAGGCCACCAGCGGGCCTGTACGTTGCTCCCGCAGAAAGAGATAGCGTGTTGATGTCCCGGGGTATTCGTCAAAACGCCAACGAAGAAAGGTGCAGTCACGTATGGCAAGCAGCCCATGGCCATGCGGCGATTCCCGCCAAAGCTCATCCATGGCTGGGTCGACGCGATTGGTCCACTCGGTGATCAACCGACTGCCGATCTGCACGCGCATCCAGCGCTGCGTATCCAGCAGGCTGTCCATCAACCAGCCGATCGGGCGCGCGACCGCCTGAGGCACTATTCGGCCGAGATACGTTCCGTGTCTGAGGACACGCGAATAACGACGCATCTGCCCGATCACCGGGAAGCCGGCGCGCTTCGCTACTGCAATGGATTTTACATTGGGAAAGCCGTACAGCCAGTCGAACCGGTCAGCCGCCGCATCCAGCAGCTTGGCCTGCAGCTGCAGGACCGGGCCAAGCGTCCTGTGCTGCAACGTGATTGCCATATCGGCCATCACTCCTGCACGGATTTCGCGACCTTGCCAAAGCATGCGCCGATGTCCTGTCGCAGACGTTCCGACGCACACGTTGGTTGGCCTGTGATCGATCAAGGCGAGCAGTGTCGGACCACCAGGGCAGCGCTGATGAAACCATTCGTACTTTGCCGCATGCCCTCGGGATTCCTGCGAAAGCGCACCTTGCCACACCGCCAGCACCAGTTCACGATCGCGCGTGGCTTCGCCGATACGGGCCGCATACACAGATGGCGCATCAGCGCTTGTCGCTGTCACTCCGCCGCATCCGATGAGCCATCGCCGCGCATCAGGATCGGCGCCATATGCAGGTAGCGCGTGCTGCGCCGCTTGTTGCCAATGTCCTCGTAAACCGAACGTGCAGCCTCTTCGCTGATGTGCAGTGCCCCCGCCAGTTCAGTGGCGGGTAGTGCATGCTCAACCGCCCACAGTGCAAGGTCCATCGACTGCCAGGGCAGCGCGAAATAAAACTCATCCTGGCCTTGCGCTAGGCTGTAGGTGTCGGTTGTCGGCGCAGCCGTAGCCACGCCGTCCGGAAGTCCGAGATAGCGCGCCATGCCGTATACCTGTGTTTTGTAGAGGTGCGCGATTGGTTTGATGTCGGCCGAGCCGTCGCCGTTCTTGACGAAGAAGCCCTGATCATATTCCAGCCGGTTCGGTGTGCCCACGACGGCATAGTTGAGCCGATCGGCGTGGTAATACTCAATCGTCTTTCGCAGCCTTTGCTTGAAGCTTGTTGCGGCGACGATTTGCAGATAATCGGCAAGGCCCAGAGAGCTCTCGTGCATGGCGCCGTCGGGAGATTGGGCGATCAGTTGAAAATGATTGATGCGTCCATCTTTTCCTCCAGCGATGGCAATCTTCACGCGCCATCTGTCGTCGTACTCCGGCAACAGATGGCGGACGGCTTCATCGCGCGCTGCATAACAGCCAATAGCCGACAGTGCGGGGGCGATATCGAATGTTTCCGCACGTACGCCGAGATGCTTGGCAAGTTCGCAGGCTCTCGTCGCGCTGGCCTCCGCCGAGTCTCTTTCCGGAAGAATCAGCGTGAATACGCGTTCGGCACCCAGTGCGCGCACTGCCAGCGCAGCGCACACCGCACTGTCGACGCCACCGGAAATAGCGACAACCAATCCGCGTTTGTGCAGCGTGCGCGCCATCGCCTGACGCATCTGCAAGGCGATGTCATCTGCCTCGCGTGCGTAATCGATATCGAGTACCGCCGAGCTCAGGATCAACTGATTACCCCCAAAGTAGACATCCGGTATTGCGCGCGGCTGAAACCGTAAACAGACAAACCAGTTCGCTGCGTGGTGGCGATCAATGTCGGCGGGCGATGACGACCCGAACCGCACCGCTGCGATCCGCCAGGCCGCGGACCTCTCGAAACAAATCGTTCTTCTGCAGCCGCTTGACCAGAAGCGCTCCTTGTCCGAGCCCCACTTCAAGAGCCAGCCAGCCACCGGCGCGCAGAAAGCGCGGCGCATCCTCGATCAGTCGCATAAGAATAGTCACGCCGAATGGCCCGCCATCGAACGCGAGCCTCGGCTCGTGCCCGGAGATCTCGTTGGCCATCTGTCCGACCTTGGCCGTGCAGATATACGGCGGTGCGCAGACGATCAGATCGGTGCGCTCAAGATGATCAGACGTTACCAGTGGCGCCATCAAATCACCGGTGTAGAACGCCACCCGCTCCTGCAAGTTGAGATAAGCGCCGTTGCGCCGCGCGAATGTGATCGCCTCGGCGCTGAGATCGGTCGCGGCAACGATCGAGGTTGCCACATGATGCGCGATGGCAAAAGCGATATTGCCCGAGCCGGTGCACACATCAATGACGCGCGGCGTAATCGATCGCTCGCCGTGCCGCAGCAGATCGAGGCAGGCGAACACCAGCTGTTCGGTTTCCGCCCGGGGAATCAGTGCCTGCGCACTGCTGAGCATATCCAGGCCCATGAAGCGCTGGCGGCCGGTGATATGCGCCAGCGGCTCACCGGCCAGGCGCCGGCTTACAAGATTTTCCAGCCGCATTGTTGCCTCGCCCGGCCCGAGCCGGGGTAGATCCCCTTGCATCGCAAGTGCCACGGACCGTGGTTCGCCCGATGCGGCGAACCAGAGCGCACGCAGGGTGTTATCAACATTTTCTTCCGGCTTGTCCGGCAGCAATGCAAGGCCGGCGGCTAGACGTTCGTGCATGCACTGGTAGAGGGCGCTCATGCGATGCGCTCAGCCGTCCATAAGCCCCAGCAGGGCTGACTTGCTGACCTTGCCGGTGGTGGTTCTTGGAAGATCCATACACAGCACGATCTGCTGCGGCACCATGAAATTCTCCAGACAAGTAATGCATTGGGCACGAATCTGCCCGGGGCTTAGTGATGAATCGTTCTCCAGCACGACATAGGCACGGATTGCCTGGCCGAGAAGATCATCCGCAACGCCCATTACAGCGACTTCGCGGATTCCGACGATGCCAAGCATCGCATTTTCCACCTCGACCGGGCTGACTTTCTCGCCGCGCGTCTTGATGATTTCGTCGCTGCGTCCGACAAAGTACAAAAAGCCATCGCTGTCCATGCGGAACTGGTCCTGTGTGCAAAGTATGCGCTCACCTGGCAGCTTGCCGGGACGCAGCATTTTTTCGGTCAGATCAGGGCGATTCCAGTAGCCCAACATCACATGCGGTCCTCGCACATGCAGAATTCCTATTTCGCCCACCGGCGTGGCGCCCCCGTCCGCATTCAAGAGATAGACCTCGGTCCCGGGTATCGCCTTGCCAACGGAGCCCGGCCGCGCTTCCACCAGCTCCGGCTCCAGATAGCTCACGCGCTTGCATTCAGTCAACCCGTACATCTTGTAGATCAACGCGTTCGGAAAGATTGCCCGCAGTCGCGTCGCCGAACTGTCGGCAAGCGCCGCCGCGGTATTGGTCACCCTGGTGATGCCCGCAAAGAAAAGCGCTTCGCGCTGATAAGCGGAAATCAGCATCGCGAAGATGGTCGGAACGCCGGGAAACACGGTGACCGCGAACTCTTGCATGCGTGCGAACACTTGCGCGGGGTAGGTGAAGGATCGCTCCAGCACCAGCGTCGCCCCGAGCTGCACGGACATCAGTAGTTGATACAAACCATAGTCGAACGAAAGCGGCAACACGCACAGGATGACGTCGTCGTTATCCAGCCGCAGGTACTCGATGATGCTTGCTGACGCAAACAGCATGGACTGGTGCGTCTGCATCACGCCCTTGGGCTGGCCAGTGCTGCCGGAGGTATAGATCAATGCAGCAAGATCCAGCGCGATCGTGCCCGGCCGGCGGGCCAGTGGCGGCGTGTCACGAATTACGTCCTCAAGCTGATCGATGCCGTACCCGGATGGAAATTCACCGGAGCTGATTACGTGGATCGGTGGCGAAAATTTATCGAGCAACGGTATGAATTCTTTCGAGATGTGACCGTCGGTCAACAGGATGCGGGCACCGCTGTCGTCGAGTATGAAGCCCAGCTTGTCGCGCTTGGTCTGCGGATTGATCAGCAGCATCACGGCGCCGGCAAGCCACGCGGCATAAATCGATACGACGCAATACCAGCTGTTGTCCATGTAGATGGCGGCGCGCTCGCCGCGTCGCACGCCGCGCTCGTCAAGCGCAGCGGCAAGCCGCAAGGCACTGTTGAGCAGTTCGCCATAGCTACGAGCCCGGCCTTCCACGATGACGGCCGATTTCATTCGAAACGCAGGATCGCGGCCCCGTGCCAGCAAGCTTTCATGGATCAGGCGAAGCGGCGGCTTCAAAGTGCGCCTTGCAGACGCCCGACGAAGCGCACCATGTTGTTCACAGTATCGAAATTTTCCGGCAGCATTTCGCTGGCCTTGACCTGGATACCGAATTCCTCTTCGAGGAAAAGAATGATTTCCAGCACGCCGGTGGAGTCGATCACCCCGCGTTCCAGCAGCGAATCGTCATTCGGCAAATCGGCAGGATCACTGCTGAAGAGCAGATTTTCGAGAATATAGCCGCGGACCTTCCCCTCGACGGCAGCAGCTTGGCTGGACATGACTTTTACGGCCCCTTAAACGCAAAATTCGATTGATGAGCATAACGGATTTCAACCAGGCAACGGGCTAAGCCGTTGACGCGCGCAGAAAGTGGTGGTCGAGCAACATGGTGGAGAGAATACCGACAAAGGCCTGATTGTCGGCAAAGCCGATGGCCGCGCCGCGTCGGCATTTGTCGAAGAGCCGTTGCACCATTCCCGCGTCGAAATATCCGGCCGTCCGAATGCGTTCGGCGCTCATCAAATCGTCGACATAGTCCAGCGGCGCGCCGTCGAAAAAGAAACTCTGGCTGTCAGGCGCGCGGTACGGCTGTTTGGTACGTCCGAGTATGTCCTCAGGTAGCAAGCCGGCAAGCGCCCTGCGCAGAAGGTATTTCTCAGTGAGTCCACGGATTTTCCAGCTGGGGGGGATTCTTGCGGCAAATTCGATCAGCCGATGGTCCAGATAGGGGAAACGCCCTTCGACGGAATTCGCCATCGCGACCCGATCGCCCTGTGCTGGCAGCAGGTAGGCAGCGAGCAGGGATTTTGCCTCCACATACTGGTCGCGTGACAAAGGGCTCCACGACATGATGTTGGGCGGCAAGCGCTGCTCATACCAGCGCAAGGCGTCCCAGTCGCCCAGGCTGCCACGCAGCTCGGGCGACAGAAAAGCCAATGCGCGTTGCGATGTCATCCAGCGCGGTGCATGAGCAAAGATCGGGCGTCCGATATGTTCCATGCCGCGTCCGAAAAATGACTGGGCGAGCGCAGGACTGGCGACCGGCGAGTGACTCAGATAACCATATAGCCGGCCGAGAATTTCCGGTCGCCATTTGGAGTTTGGCTGACTCGCCCAGAAGCGGCGAATCTTCGCCTCCTTGAAGAGGTCGTAGCCGGCAAAGACCTCGTCCGCACCTTCACCCGTGAGTACGACCTTGTAGCCGGCCTCGCGCACGCGTCGAGACAACAGCATCAGTGGCGTGGCCGCCGTCCGCAATACGGGCGCTTCGGTATGGCGTATCAGCCGTGGAAACGCCTCGCCGATATCGCGGCGCGAGCATTTCAGAGTAGTGTGATCGGTGCCGAGGTGCCGCACCATAGCCGTCTGGTGTCCGCTTTCATCGTATTCAGCGTCGTCGAAGGCGACCGAAAACGTACGCACTGGCGTCTCGCTAAAGCCGCGGATGAGCGCCACGATGGCGGAGGAGTCCAGTCCGCCACTGAGGTAGGCCCCGACGGGAACATCGGCACGCAGCTGCAGGCGGACCGCATCGATCAGCAGGTCGCGAAGCTCGCGGGCCGCTTCTTCGATCGACGCGTGTTTTTTCGACAGGCTGGTTTCGATCGCGGAGGGAAAGCTCCAGTCCCAATAGCGGGTGAGTGTCTCCCTCTGATCGGCTTCGACGCTCAGCACATGTCCGGGCTCCAGGCTGCTGATGCCGCTGAACAACGTATCGGGATCGGCGGGCCCCCAATAGCTGAACGTCTGCACCAGACCTGATGGATTGAGCGTCGCGCATTGGGGCAGTACGGTGAGCAGCGACTTGATCTCCGAACCGAACCACAGAGTGCCTTTAGCGCGTGCGTAAAACAGCGGACGAATACCCGCGCGATCACGCGCGAGCAGCAAACGTCTTTTTTCTTCGTCCCACAGCGCGATGGCAAATTGGCCGTTCATATGTTCGACGAAACCATCGCCATATTCGTCGTATAAATGCACGATGACTTCGGTGTCGGACTGCGTATAGAAACGGTGTCCCCGCTTTTCCAGCGTGGCGCGCAACTCGCGATAATTGAAAATCTCACCGTTTAATACCGTCCAGACGGTGCCTCGTTCGTTATGGATGGGCTGGTCGCCGGTGACCAGATCGATGATCGACAGTCGCGCGTGCGCCAGGCCGATATCTGGTCCGACATGGAACCCATAGCCGTCCGGCCCGCGGTGATGCAGGGTGTGGATCATCTGCTCAAGTTTGGGGCGTGCGTCAGCCGGTGATGTTCCAAAAAATCCCGCGATTCCACACATGCTTGGTAATTCCCGATCGTGGGATCAGTTGCCGAGAGGCTGAGGTTGGGACGTTGACGTTTTCAGAGGGTGCATGGGGGAGCTGTACCAGTCGACGACGACGCCGTTCTCGAATCGAATCCAGGATGGCCCGTATTCCCAGCGGCTGTTGCCCGTGGTCATGGGTTCGCCTTCGATGCCGCGGACTGTATCGGTCGCCATACCGATCTCGATCGACGCATGCGAACTGACCACCGGTTCATGCATCGCGGAGTGCGGATCTGCAGGGGATGCGACGCCCGTTGGCGAATCCTGTTCGGCGTCGTCGGAGAACCAGTCGGGATTTCGCATCAACCCGACGAGACCCAGTGCGAACGCGAATGTCAGCAACGGCCAGTGCGAACGATGTCCGGGCGCTTTTGCCGCAGCGTCGGCAATGACCGGCCCGGCGACGGCCCCGAGCGATGGCGTGAAAAGTGCGCCGGGGAGGCGGCCGTGGCGACCCTTGAATTCCATTGCTGCCGAATAAAGCATGGTCAATTGCTGCAGACGTTCAGAGGCTTCCCGCGAGACGCCGCGGCGGTCCGGATGTAGAGCAGCAACGCTTCGACGATATGCTGTCTTGAACTCAGCAATGTCGCAGCCAGGCCGCACGTTCAACAGTCGATACAAATCGACAAAATTTGTGTCCCGGGCCACGTGTTTCCCCTGAGCATTCAGAGCGATCGAGAAGCCGAAAAGCCGGGTCGCGGTATCCGGTATGACCAGTAACCGTGAACAAGCGTGGCCGATGTTGAAAAGGCGTTCTTAAACTATTTCCAGTGGCTCATTGACCATGTGCGGGAATCGCCAACATCGCTGCTGCGAACGGGTGCCAATCGTGCGATACGCGCCACCACTCCGTTTGGCGTTGATGTTTCTCTGCCGGGCAGCCGCTCGAGTGCCGAAAGAGCGATGCCGAGGCCAGTCATGTAGGCTTTTTTCGCCATGCGCTTGAGTCTGTCCGGGCCTTTGGCCGGCTTGCAGATCTCCCTGACATAGCCCTTCCAGTTCGAGGCGTCGTACATGTTTTGGCAGATGGATATCGACGGTGTCAGCACCCTGGCCGCATGCCACCAGCGCGCGGGAACAAAGACCATGTCGCCGGGATGTAGCACCGTATGGTGTTGGGTGGCGCGCGCGAAAAGCGGGAATTCTTCCAGATCGGGGCGCTGCAGATCCGGGATGCGCGACTGGTTGGGCATATCCTGCTTGGGATAAAGAAACGACGCGTCGGCTGGCGAATAGAGTATGAATTCCTTGTCGCCATAAATCTCGGTTATCGCCGCGTGCGCGTTTTCGCCGTCGTAATGCAGCACGGGGAAATGGCCGCCAGTGCCGCCGATCAGCAGTTTCAGATAGCCGTCCGGACGCCTCCAGCGGCCCGGCATCAGCGGACTTGCGAGACGCCGCGGGAACGCATAGGGGTTCTGCGGTTCTAGATCCGTCAGCAGTTCCGGCAGGTGTGGTCCGATAAACAGGCGATACATGTAAGGACCTGGCGCATCTTCGCGCGAGGCCATCACCGCATCGATGAACGCGCTGAACGTCATCTTTTCGCCGTAGCTGATATTGACCTGCTTCGAGCCGAACCTGTTCTTGAAGAACTCCGGCGTCCAGCGCTTCATCGCGGGGAATGCCTGACCGGCGCCTTCCACGACGACCGGCAAATGTTTCTCGACGTACTCCTGCAGGAACGCCTCATAAGAAAGCTCCGCCGCTTTACGGCGAGCGACCGGCACCTGTTTGTTTGGCGGCGCCGTGCCCGGCGGGATCGAATTCACCATGTCGCTACTCGGTTTGCCTGCGTTGACGAGGCCCCGGCCGTACTGTCGGCCAGGTCGGTTAATGGCGCGGTGCTTGCGTGCTGCAAGACAAAGCCCGAGTAGTGGCGAACTTCGTGCTTCGGTGAAAACGGGATATGGCAGTCGCGCTCGAAGCTCTGCCACTGGTCAATGATGGTGTAGCCGAGCGCTTGCATCGTGGCTCGGAAGTTCGTCACGGACATGACGTGATAGGGGGCAAACGAAAACCCCATGTTCTGGATGGTGAAGAAATCCAGCGTCGAATGCATGGGCGTCAGGTTGACGATGACAAAGCCGGGGCGCTGCGGCAGGCTTCCGAGCAGATCCTCCAGGGAGTAATCGAGATATTGCAGCGTGCCGAGTATAAGCAGCACATCCTGGCCGTTGGTTTCCGCGGCCGTCGTGGTAAAGCCCAGTCGACGGGACGGATCGTGGTCTTCCGCCCATTCCCGACCGGATTTGACGACGGCAGGGAGATCGCAAACCGTCCACCGCAGATCGGCGGGGAGCCGGCGATAGCGCTGGACGGCGTAATAAAAAAGTCCAAAGTGGCCCCCAAGGTCAAAAAACCTTCGCCGACGCTGGTCCATCAGACGCGATATCCAAAGCAGCACCGGATATTCGCTGACCGTCAGTTCGTTTACCCGATGGCGATACCTTGCCGCTGCCGCCGCGTTGTCGAAGCCCGCGGCGAGGGTCTTGGGCATGTGCTTCATGGCCTCGGCATAACTGGAATACACGCCGCGGTAGTGGTTGCCGCCGCGCTGCCGCTCAAAAAAACGGTCGTAGACCCGCCGAGCCAGCCAGCGCAACGGCGGCAGCTTGACGGTTTCAATCAGAATCCCACGCAAGCTCATGAGCCCACCTAGCTGGCAGCGAGTCCGGCAACGTTCGGCCTTCTTTCCTGTCTGGAAAGAGTCCGGGCAGAGGCCTGCATCGACAAGTCGTGTCCCCTCGGACCGATCGTATCGCACTTAGCACAATTCTGGTGTTATTGTCTGCGCGACATATCACGAGTTTTTAGTATTTAGCCAATGCTTCGGAAGCAAGGCCTGGAGCGTTGCGGCGTTACCGATCAGAGCATTACCGATCAGGGTGGGGTTTCCATGGACGAGCGAAGCAGGCATCTGGCCAACCGTCGCTGCAACAGACGCCGTTTCAAGATCGCCCTGTTTTCGATCGCGTCGATGGCTTGCGCTTTTGCTGCTGTGACGCCGCCTGCCCGGGCGGTGAAGCTGGGTGCGCATACGTTGCTGACCCAGGCTGACGGCTTGGGAACAGGTGTCGCCACGAGCGCGGCTCTCACGACGCAGGCCAGCGGTAGTTCGTTGCTCGTTCTGGTGGGCGGCTACACAAATAACCGGAGCGCCCCGACCGACAGTTACGCGAACGCCTGGAAGCCCACTGGCCCGGCGGTGGCCTATCGGGGTTTCGAGCGACGGTTCAACGCCAGGGCCTATGTTGCGCTGGACGCAAAGGGGGGCACGCGCCACACCGTCAGCTTCGTCAAGGACGGCACGCCAGCCGGAGAAATAACCGCGCCGTTTGTCGAGATCAGGCATGCGGGAACGCTGCAGGCGGTGGCGCAAAGCTATCCGGCGCCTGGCATTGCCGCGCGAGCCGCCCGCAGGCTGGCACGGATCTGGCACGTCGATGGCGTCGGTAATTCGCACTCAACGGTTACCAGTGACCCGGTCAACACAATCGGGCCGGCGACGCTGGTGGCGGTTTGGTGGGGCGATTCCCGTGCATTGAACATGACGGTGGTTCCGGGCGACGGCTTCAGAGTGATCGAGCGCTATCTCGCTTTGCCGCGGGAAAGCGGGGTGCAGTGCGCAGTTGCCGTCAAGCAGGTTGCTGCGGCGGGAAGGTACGACGTGACCTGGACGGCATCACCGGCTCAGGGAGCCATCCTCTGGCTGTTCGCCTTTCAGTCCCGCCGTCAGCAGGTGGTTTCGGCAAACGATTTGAAGAGCGCGGGTTAGCAGGCGTGCTGTGGCATCGCGCAGGGGTCGAGCGGCCCGGACGCTGCAAAGGATAGGAAGCGTCATGATCAATGAGCGGTATCCGCGACATCGGGGGCGGACATGATGGACATCAATCAGGATCGCTGCTTTGTGGGCGCCGACGGGTTTGACCTGACGCCATCTCGTGGCCAGGCCGCGCGATGCGACGCTGTTGTCAGATGCGGGTCTCGCCAGCCGAACGAGGCGTCGCGGACCCGCGTGCCGTCAGGATGCCACAGAGCCTGACCATGACAGGGCCACTCAGCCATAGGCCTGATGCTGCGGTCACACGTACCTGTTTGCTCGATGTGCTCGTGCGCGAGGACATCGGAACCGAGGTGTTGGCGTCGGGCCACTTTTCCTGGGAGCTGGCCGGTTCGATCTGGGTATCGATTGAAACCCGTGCCAATCGTCTGAGTATCTCTGCGGCGTCAGTACGACGCGCTGCGCTGGCGTTGCTTGAATCGCGATTGACCGGCGAATCGCAGATCGCCATTCAGTCGGCTGATTCACGGACGGGCGTGGCGGTTTTCGCGATTCCCGCCGGTGGTGCAGTCGATGCTTGGCTCATCGATAGCGCGCGTGCCGGGCAGGCGCCCACGAGTCCGGGCGCAGCCGGCCCGCCTCCCAGCGTCATCGGTACGTGGGTATCCGACGTTGCCGCGGGGCCTGTGGATACCGTTGCTCCGGGCCTGGTGTGGTCGATCGAGTGCGGCGAACGCGTGCTGTTGAGTGCGGCATTTGCCCAGGCACAGTTCGATCCTGGCATGGTCGCCGTGCTGACGAAAGGATTGGCGGCGGTTCTCGAGGGTCTTTCGTGCGCAGGGCATCTCGAAGACATTTGGGCCATCAACGCCGACGAGCGTCGGCGCATGGCCAGCGAGTGGCAGGCCAAGACTGTCGCGCGAAATCCGCAAGACAGCGTGCACGGCTTGTTTGCCGAGGTAGCACGACAGCACGCAGGGGATGCGGCGATCGTCGGGTCCAATGGCGAGATGAGTTACGCCGAACTCGACGCCCGCGCCAACCGCGTGGCGGTGGGTCTGCTGGCGATGGGCGTGGTTGCCGGTTCGCCGGTAGCTCTGCTGATCGAGCGATCGGCAAACGCCATCGTGGCAATGCTGGGCATCCTGAAAGCGGGCGCGGCCTACCTGCCGCTCGATCCTTCATATCCGCCGGAACGGCTCGTATTCACGATCAACGATGCGCGTGCGGGCGTCGTCATTGCACCGGACAATGCGGGGGAAATTGAGGGGATATCCGCGCGCCGGGTTTCGCTTCAGCAGCTGCAAAATCGCGCAGGATCTCTCACCTTGCCTGCGCGTGATGGCGAGTCGCTGGCCTACGTCATGTATACCTCCGGCTCTACCGGCACGCCGAAGGGGGTCGAGATCGCACACCGTTCGATCATCCGGCTGGTGCGCGATGTTCGCTATGTGAACTTTGGCAGGCAGCCGCGCGTGCTGCACGCTGCGCCGCTTGGTTTCGATGCGTCCACCTTCGAGGTGTGGGGCGCGCTGCTCAACGGCGGCACCTGCGTGATTCACAACGAGCGCATTCCCAGCGGTTTTGGTCTGGCCACCACCATCAAGCAACATGGCGTGCAGATCGCCTGGCTCACGGCCGCGCTGTTCAACGCCATCGTGGATGGCGATGCGCGTGATCTGCGTGGCCTGGCGCAACTGCTGATCGGCGGCGAAGCCTTATCGGTCGCACACGTGCGCAGGGCTTACGCGGCGCTCCCGGACACCACGATTATCAACGGCTACGGCCCGACGGAATGCACCACCTTCGCGGCGACGTATCCGATACCGCGTGATTTGATGGCCGGCGTTCGCTCCATTCCTGTCGGCCGAGCGATTGCGAACACCACATTGCACGTGTTGAACACGCGTGGCGACGCCGTTCCGGTGGGCGTGATCGGCGAGCTGTTCATTGGCGGCGCGGGCGTGGCGCGCGGCTATCTGGCGCGTGCCGAACTCACTGCCGAGCGATTCGTTTCCGGTCTTGCGGTAGCGCCGGGCGAGCGTCTTTACCGCACTGGCGATCTCGTGCGCTGGCTCCCCGAGGGCGTGATCGAATTCGTGGGCCGCGCGGATGGTCAGGTCAAGATTCGCGGCTATCGCATCGAGCTCGGTGAAATCGAGGCCGCTTTGCAACGTATTGACGGCGTGCGCGTCTGCGCGGTGCTTGCACGCGAGGATCGGCCGGAACAAAGGCGTCTGGTGGCGTATTACGCGGTTGACGGCCATGCCGTCGAAGAGGCGATCACCGTGCAGCATCTGCGCGCGCAGCTCGCTCGCTACTTGCCTGAATTCATGCTGCCGACGATTTACATGCAGCTGGATGCGCTACCGGTAACCGCCAACGGCAAGCTTGATCGTTGCGCGCTGCCGGCGCCGAATCAAAGACGGGCGGAGCTGGCGCTGCCTTACGTCGCCCCGGTTGGCGCGATCGAGCAGAAGATATGCGATCTGTTTGCCGAGCTGCTGGTGCTCGATCAGGTTGGGCGCGACGACAACTTTTTCGAACTCGGCGGCAACTCGCTGCTGGCGATGTCGGCCGTGGCGCAGATGCGCCGTGGATTTCCCTCATCGCCATCGATCATCTCGTTCTTCGGCGCGCCCACAGCGGCCGCACTGGCTGCGATCATCAACGACGGCGGAGCCCATCCCCATATCGATGTTCGCATGGCCCGCGGCAACCGTTCGACAGGCGATGAGCCAATCGCGATCATCGCGATGGCCGGGCGATTCCCGGGCGCAAGCAATGTCGATATGTTCTGGCGCAACCTGTGTGCTGGCGTCGAGTCGATCACTTTCTTTGAAGCGGATCGACTCGACCGCGCCATATCGGCCAATCTGCGCAACGATCCGGCTTATGTCGCAGCGCGAGGTGTCATCGACGGTGTGGAGAATTTCGACGCCGCGTTCTTCGGTATTCCGCCGCGCGAAGCCGAACTGATGGACCCGCAGCAGCGGATATTTCTCGAGCTGTGCTGGGACTGTCTTGAGCGCGGCGGCCAGATACCGGACGCGCACGACGGGCCGGTCGGCGTGTTCGGCGGCATGCACAACGCCACGTATTTTCAGCAGCATCTGCTCACGCGTCCGGACCTGATCGACAAGCTCGGCGCGTTCCAGGTAATGCTGGCCAACGAGAAGGATTTCTTCGCCACGCGCGTCGCGCATCGGCTGAATCTGACCGGTCCGGCGATCAGTCTGAATACCGCATGCTCTACCTCGCTGGTGGCGATCTGCCAGGCCGTCGATGCGCTGCGGGCCGGGCGCTGCGAGATGGCACTGGCCGGCGGCGTATCGATCAACTGCCCGCCGCGCAGCGGCTATCTCGCGCAGGAGGGCACGATGCTGTCGCCGGACGGCCACACGCGCAGCTTCGATGCCGATGCCGGCGGTACCGTATTCAGCGATGGCGCCGGCGTGGTGCTGCTCAAGCGGCTGTCCGATGCCATGGCCGATGGCAATCCGGTGATTGCATTGATCCGCGGCGGCGCGGTCAACAACGACGGCGCCAGCAAGGCCAGCTTCATGGCGCCCAGCAGCGCGGGGCAGGCCGCCGTGGTGGCGATGGCGCACGCCGACGCACGGGTCGACGCGCGCAGCATTTCCTATGTGGAGGCGCACGGCACGGCGACGCCGATCGGCGATCCGATCGAGCTGGAAGGGCTGACCAGCGCATTTCGCCGCGGCACCGCCGACCACGCGTTCTGCCGCATCGGCTCGGTCAAGAGCAACATCGGGCATGTGGTTACCGCCGCAGGCGTTGCCGGTGTGATCAAGACGGCAATGGCGCTGAGCGAGAAAAAAATTCCCGCGACGCTGCATTTTCGCGCCGCCAATCCGGTCATCGATGTCGCGCAGTCGCCGTTCGTGGTCAACGATCAGCTGACCGACTGGCCGGCGACCGGCGAAGCCCGTCGCGCCGGCGTCAGTTCCTTCGGCGTCGGCGGCACCAACGCGCACATCGTGCTGGAAGAGGCGCCGCCATTGCCGCCGTCGGATGTCGCGGCCGGACCGGCGTTGCTGCTTTTGTCCGCGCGCAGCGTGCCGGCGCTGGCCGCCGCTGTGGCGAACCTGTCCACGCATCTTGCGGCAAGGCCCGACACCCACCTCGCCGACGTGGCCTGGACGCTGGCGATCGGTCGAAAGTCGTTTGCGCATCGCGTGGCGGTTGTTGCCGACGACGTGCAGGCTGCCGTGGCACAGCTCAACGGCACGCACATGTCGGCCGCGGTAGCGCGCAGTCATCCGGCGCGCCCGAGCGACGTGGTGTTTCTATTCCCGGGGCAGGGCGCGCAGTACGCGGGCATGGGCCGCGAGCTGTATGCCGGCGAGCCCGCGTTTCGGGCGGCATTTGATGTCTGCGCCGACGGTCTGCGTGAGGCGCTTGGCTTCGATCTGCGCGAGCGCGTGTTTGCCGACGATGCCGAAGCGCTGCTGCCCACCGCCGTCATGCAGCCGGCGACGTTCGCAATCGAGTACGCGCTGGCCAAACTCTGGATGAGCCTCGGCATCACGCCGGTGGCCATGATCGGTCACAGCGTCGGTGAATTTGTCGCCGCGACGCTGGCCGGCGTCTTCGAACTGCGCGATGCGCTGCATCTGGTGGCGCGGCGCGGCGCGCTGATGCAGGCGCAGCCGGGCGGCAGCATGCTGTCGGTGCGCCTGTCGCGGGCCGCACTGGAAGCGTGTCTGCCGAGCGGACTGTCGCTGGCGGCGGAAAATGCGCCGGGCGCGTGCGTGGTGGCCGGCCCGCCGGATCGCGTGGCTCCATTCCAGCAGCAGCTCGAAGCCGACGGCATCGCCTGTCGAGCGCTCAAGACCTCGCACGCGTTTCATTCGGCGATGATGGACCCGGTGCTGGCGCCGTTCCGCGCCGAGGTCGAAAAAGTTAATCGCCAGCCGCCGCAGCTCGCGCTGGTTTCCACCGCGACCGGCGACTGGCTGTCCGCCGACGAGGCCGTCTCCGACGATTACTGGACCGAGCATCTGCGTCGGCCGGTGTGCTTTTCAGCGGCGCTCGGCCGCGTGCTCGATGCACCCTCGCGCGTGCTGCTGGAAGTCGGCCCGCGCGCAACCTTGACCACGCTGGCCCGGCAGCACCTTGGCTCGCCGCGTCACGCGGTGATGCCGGTGGCGTCGCTGGGCGATGCGCCAGCCAACGAAGTCGCCGCTTTTCGTCACGCCGCCGGTCAGCTCTGGTGCCGCGGCGTGGCGCTTGATGTCGCCACGCTGGATCGTCGCCAGTCGCGTCAGCGGCTGCTGCTGCCGACGTATCCATTCGAGCGGCAGCGCTACTGGGTCGAGGTGGCGAGACCGACCACCGTGGCTACCGTCATTCATCCCGCGCCGGCGCTGCCGGCCGCGCCGACACGTATCGAGGATTCCGCGATGTCCCCAGCCACGACTCCCGCCGTCGATCGCCGGCCGCGATTGATCGCCGAACTGAAGTCCGCGTTCGAGGATGTGGCCGGCATCGATATGGCGGACGCCGACGCTGCCACACACTTCATCGAATTGGGCCTGGACAGCTTGATGCTGACGCAGATGGCCATGCATCTGTCCAAGGTGTTCGCGCTCAAGATCACTTTCCGCCAGCTGATGGCCGACTATTCGAGCCTCGATCAGCTCGCCGGGCTGCTGGACGCGCAGCTGCCCGCTGAAGCGGCCGCGCCCGCGCCGGTCATCGCGCCGTCCAGCCACCCGCCGATCGCGACCGCGCTCAGCAGCAGGGAGGGCAGTTATCTGCAGCAGGTGATCGACCAGCAAATGCAGCTGATGGCGCAGCAGCTGGCGCTGCTGGCTGGCACGAGCGCCGCGCCCGTCGCTGCCATTTCTCCGGCAACCACGCCGGTGGCCGCATCGCCCGTGGCTGCGGCATCGCCATCGCCAACCGTGGCCGCCCCGGCCGTCGATGAAGAGGCCGCGCTGGCGCACACCCGCTACGACATCAAGAAAGCGTTCGGCGCCATTGCGCGCATCGACAACGGCAAGTTCGAACTCACCGAACGCCAGCAGGCCAAGCTCGATCGTTTTATCGAACGCTACGTGGCGCGCACGCGGAAGTCCAAGCAGTACACCGAGGCGCACCGGCCGCACATGGCCGATCCGCGCGTGGTCAACGGCTTCCGGCCGATGCTCAAGGAGATCATCTACCAGATCGTGATCGAGCGCTCCAAGGGTTCGCGGCTGTGGGATCTGGACGGCAACGAATACATCGATGCATTGAACGGTTTCGGCATGAGCCTGTTCGGCTGGCAGCCGGATTTTGTGCTCGACGCGGTGCGCCGCCAGCTCGATCTGGGTTACGAAATCGGCCCGCAGCATCCGCTCTCCGGCGAAGTGGCCAAGCTGGTGTGCGAAATCACCGGCCACGATCGCGCGGCCCTGTGCAACACCGGCTCGGAAGCCGTGCTCGGCGCGCTGCGCATTGCGCGCACGGTGACCGGGCGCAGCACGATCGCGCTGTTCACCGGCTCGTACCACGGCATCGTCGATGAGGTGATCGTGCGCGGCACCCGCAAGCAGCGCGCAGTGCCGGCGGCGCCAGGCATTCTGCGCAACACGGCCGAGCACGTGATGGTGCTCGACTACGGCACGCCGGAGTCGCTGCAGATTCTGCGCGAGCACGCGCATGAACTCGCCGCCGTGCTGATCGAACCCGTGCAGAGCCGCCGCGCCGATTTTCAGCCGGTGGAGTTTCTGCGAGAGGTGCGCGACATCACCACGGCGTCGGGCACGCTGTGCATCTTCGACGAGATCGTCACCGGCTTTCGCGCGCACCCTGGCGGCACGCAGGCGATGTTCGGCATCCAGGCCGATCTGGCCACCTATGGCAAGGTCGTCGGCGGCGGTTATCCGATCGGCGTGATCGCCGGCAAGCGCGAATACATGGATGCGCTCGACGGCGGCGCCTGGCAGTTTGGCGACGACTCGATACCCACCGTCGGCGTCACCTATTTCGCAGGCACGTTTGTGCGCCATCCGCTGGCGCTGGCCGCGGCCAAGGCCGTGCTGGAACACATCAAGGCAGAAGGCCCGGCGCTGCAGGAACGACTCAACGTGCGCGTGGCGGCGATGACGGACGAGCTCAACGCGTTCTGCCGCGACGTCGGCGCGCCCATCGCGATCAAGCAGTTTGCCTCGGTGTGGAAAACCCAGTTTCTGGAAGATCATCCGCTGCAGGATCTGCTGTTCGCCATGATGCGCAGCCGCGGCATCCACATTCTCGACAACTTTCCATGCTTCTTCACCACCGCGCACAGCGAAGCGGATTTCGTGGCGATTGCCAAAGCCTACAAGGACTCGGTGCTGGAGCTGCAGGAGTACGACTTCCTGCCGCGCCACGCCGCCACGCCGCGCACGGTGATGGACGCCAGCCAGCCGCCGGTGCCCGGCGCGCGGCTCGGGCGTGAACCGGATGGACGTCCATGCTGGTTCGTCCCCAACCCCGAACAGCCTGGCAAATTTCTGAAGGTTGGCGCGTGAATCCCAACGAATCCCCCGCATCGACCCTGACCGAGGTCGACTACGACCCCTTTGCCGTGGCGATGACGCGCGTGGTGCCAAGCACCGAGGCGCAGCGCGAACTATGGCTGGCCGCCAAACTCGGCGTGGAAGCCTCGCTGGCGTACAACGAATCGGTCACCCTGCGCTTTCACGGCGCGCTGGATCACGCGGCCTTGCGCGCGGCGCTGCAGGCACTGGTCGATCGCCACGATGCGCTGCGTGCAACCTTCGGCCCGGATGGCGAAACGTTCTGCGTTTTCGACAGCGTCGAACTCGCCTGGCATGAAACCGATCTGACGACGCTCGATTCTGCGGCACAGGACGTTGCCTTCGCCGAGCGCCAGCGCCTGACGGTGGAAACGCCGTTCGACCTGGAACAAGGCCCGCTGTTTCGCAGCGAGCTGGTCACCCGCGGCGTCGATGATCACACCCTGCTGCTCACCGCGCACCACATCATCTGCGACGGCTGGTCGTGGTGGGTGATCGTGCGCGAGCTGGCTGCCCTCTATGCCGCGCAAGGCGTGGGGGAAGCGGCCCGGCTGCCGCCGGCCGAATCGTTTGCCGACTATGCGCTGCAGCTGGCGGCGCATCCCGACCAGCGTGCGCTGGCCATCGATCAATCCTATTGGCTCGCACGTTATGCCGATGGTGCGCCGGTACTCGACCTGCCAACCGATCGACCGCGGCCGGCGCTGCGCTCGTTTGCTTCGGCGCGCATCGATTACGTGCTGGACGCCGCGTTGGCGACCGCGATCAAGCGCCTCGGCGCGCAGCGCGGCGCCAGCCTGTTTGCGACGCTGCTCGGCGGTTTTGCGGCGGTCCTTGCGCGCGTCGCTGGCGCCGACGACGTGGTTATCGGCATTCCCGCTGCCGCGCAGGCGGTGGATGGTCACGACAATCTGGTGGGCCACGGCGTCAGCCTGCTGCCGCTGCGCTGCGCGATCGACCCGGCCGCGCCGTTCACGCAGCTGCTTGATGCATCGCGCGACACATTATTGGATGCGATCGAACACCAGCAGTACACCTTCGGCACGCTGCTGAAAAAACTCGGTACGCCGCGTGATCCGAGCCGGCTGCCGCTGGTCAGCGTGCTGTTCAATATCGATCAGGCGCTGGACCTGGAAGCCACCACGTTTCCGGGGCTGAGCATGAGCTTTGCCAGCACCGCGCGCCGCTACGAGAATTTCGAGCTGTTCATCAACGCCGTGCAGGAGCATGGCCAGCTGCGGCTGGAGTGTCAGTACAACACCGCGCTGTTCGATGAAGCCACCGTGGGCCGCTGGCTGGCAGGCTACGAGACCCTGCTGCGCGCGGCGGTCGAGCGATCCGGGTCGCCCATCGGCGAGCTGCCCCTGGTCGGCGAAGCCATGCGCCGGGAGCTGCTGGCGTTTCAGCCCGCGCCAACGCCGTTCAACACGCGCCTAGGCGTGCACGAGCTGTTCGAGGTGCAGTGCGATCGCACGCCCGACCGCGCCGCCGTACGCTGCGGCGATCACGCGCTGAGCTACGCCCAGCTCGAAGCGCGCGCCAATCGCATTGCGCATCAGCTGCGCCAACACGGCGCGCATCGCGGCACGCTGGTCGGCATTGCGCTCGACCGCGGCGTCGACATGCTCGCCACCGTGCTTGCGGTGCTGAAGACCGGCGCCGCCTATGTGCCGCTCGATCCCGGGTTTCCGGTGGATCGACTGAACTATGTCGTCAGCGACGCCGGCCTCGCCGTGCTGGTGACGCAAAGCGCGCACGTGGATCGCTTTGATCTGCGCGGCCGCCCCGTGCTGGCGCTGGATCATCTGGCGGCCGAGCTCGACGCGATGCCCGTCACCCGGCTCGTCAATGACGCCATCGCCACGGAGGCGACCGCCACGGATGCGATCGCTTATGTGATCTACACCTCCGGCTCCACCGGTCAGCCCAAGGGCGTGGAGATTCCACACCGCGCCGTCGTCAATTTTCTTGCCAGCATGATCAAGCGGCCGGGCCTGCACGCCGATGACCGGCTGCTGGCGGTGACCACGCTGTCTTTCGATATCGCGGTGCTCGAGTTGTTCGGTCCCCTCGGCGTCGGTGCCGAGGTGATACTCGCCACGCGCGAGCAGGCGATGGACGGCGCCGCGCTCGCAAGCCTGCTCGCGACAAGCCGTGCGACGCTGATGCAGGCCACGCCGGCGACCTGGCGCATGCTGCTGCAGTCGGGCTGGCGGGGCGACGAAAATTTTCGCGCGCTGTGCGGCGGCGAGGCGCTGGCGACGGATCTGGCTGCGCAGCTGCTGCGCGGCGGCTGCGCGCTGTGGAATCTATATGGCCCGACCGAGACCACGGTGTGGTCGACCTGTGCCCGGGTCGACCGCGCCTCGCAGCGCATGTTGATCGGCATGCCGATCGACAACACCACGGTCTGGGTGCTGGACGAGCAGCGCGGGCTCTGCCCGATCGGCGTTCCCGGCGAAATCTGGATTGGCGGCGCCGGCGTCGCCCTTGGCTATCGTCATCGTCCCGAGCTGACCGCCGAACGCTTCGTGGCCAATCCCTTTGACGGTGTGCCCGGCGCGCGTCTGTATCGCACCGGTGATCGCGGCTGCTGGCTCGGCGATGGCACCATCGAGCATCTGGGCCGGGTCGATTTTCAGATCAAGCTGCGCGGCTTTCGGATCGAGCCGGGCGAGATCGAGGCGCATCTGGTCAGTTCGGCGCAGGTGGCGCAGGCGCTGGTGATGGTGCGCGAAGAGGTTGCCGGTGACGCGCGCCTCGTGGCTTACGTCGTCGCAGCAGCCGGTGCGCCGATCCAGGAGGCGACGCTGCGCGATGCCCTGCGCCAGGCGCTGCCTGACTACATGATTCCGCAGCATGTCGTCGTGCTGGAGGCCATGCCGCTACTACCGAACGGCAAGATCGACCGCCAGCGTCTGCCGGCGCCGTTCGCCGTTACTGCAAGCGACGCCGTGCGTATCGCGCCACGCGATGCGCTGGAGCAGCAGATCGCCGACGCGATGGCCTCGGCGCTGGGCTGCGTCGACCTGAGTGTCGATGACAACTTCTTTGAACGCGGTGGGCACTCGCTGCTTGCGGCACAACTTGCCGCGCGGCTCAGTCGCGATAGGGGTATGACCTTGCCAATCCGGACCATCTTCGAAGCGCCGACCGTGGCCAGGCTCGCCGCCGAGATTCGCGGCAGCAGCGCGGCGTCCACGCCGCAACGCGTCATTCCGCGGTTGGCCGAGCGCCAGCGTGCGCCGCTGTCGCTGATGCAGCAGCGCCTGTGGTACATCGAACAGCTCAACCCCGGCCGGGTGGTTTACAACACGCCATCGGCCCATCGCCTACGCGGGCCGATGAACGAGGCCGCGTTCGAAAATGCGCTGCGCGAGACCGTACGACGTCAGCCGGTTCTGCGCACCTCGATCGAGCCGGATGAAGCGTCGGCGATCCAGCGCATCCACGACGCCGTCGAGGTCAGCCTGCTGCCGGCCATCGATCTCTCCAGCCTGCCCGTGATCGAACGCGAAGCGGAGCTGCAGCGCCGCCTCGATGCGCTGACCGCCGAGCCGTTCGACCTCGCCGTGGCGCCGCTGTTCCGCGTGCGCCTGTTCCGGCTGGACGAACACGAGCACGTGTTCTTCTTCATGACGCATCACATCATCTGGGACGGCTGGTCGTTCGACATTTTGTACGACGAGCTGTCGCATGCGTACGAAGCGTTCTGCGCCAACCGGCCGCCGTCACGCGCGCCGCTGGCGGTGGAGTACGCCGACTTTTCGGCGTGGCATCGCGACTGGATGCGCGGTGACGAGCTGACCCGCCAGCTGGATCACTGGAAGCAGCGGCTGTCCGGCGACATCGAAGCGCTGGCCCTGCCGATCGATCATCCGCGGCCGGCCCGTATGTCTGGCGCCGGTGCTACCGAATGGATACGCCTGCCGAGCACGAGCGTTCAGGCCGTGCGCGCGCTGGGTCAGCGTGGCGAAGCGACGCCGTTCATGGTGCTGCTCACCGCGTATTACATCCTGCTTTCCCGGCTCAGCGGGCAGCTCGAGGTGGTGGTGGGCACGCCGGTGCGCGGGCGCGACGCGGCGGAGCTGGAGCCGATCATGGGTTTCTTCGTCAACGCGCTGCCGCTGCGGGTGCAGGTCGACCCGCGCGCGTCGTTTCTCGACGTGCTGCAGCTCGTGCGCGGCGTGGTGCTCGACGCCTTCGCCAGCCCTGACGTTCCGTTTGAAACTCTGGTGCAGTCGCTGAAGCTGCCGCGTGATGACAGCCGTCCGGCGATCTATCAGGCCATGTTCTCGTTTCAGGACGTGCGCCAGCGCAGCCGCTCCTGGGGCAATCTGCAGCACGAGCATCTGCCGCTGTTCCAGCACGGTGCCGCCGACGATATCGGCCTGTGGTTTATCGAGCAGGAGCAGGGCCTGCTGGGCGGGCTTACCTACAATACGGACATCTTTACGGCTGAAACGGCGGCGCGTTTTTGCGGCCGCTACGAAACGCTGATCGCTTCGGCTCTGGCCGATCCGCAGCAGCCGGTAGCCACGCTGGAACTGCTGGCGGCGGACGAACGGGAGTGTCTCGATCGCTGGAATGCCACGTCGGTTCCGCTGCCCGATCAGCGCCTGCACACGATGTTCGAGGTGCAGTGCGATCGCACGCCGCTGCGCGTGGCCATTCGCTGCGCCGATGAGTCCATGACATACGCCGAGCTCGATGCGCGAGCCAACCGCGTGGCGCGACTGCTGCGCTCGCACGGGGTCGGCCGCGGTGCGCTGGTCGGCATCGCGCTGGATCGCAGCCGTGACATGGTGGCAACCCTGCTTGGCGTGCTCAAGGCCGGCGCGGGCTATGTGCCGCTGGATCCGGATTTTCCGAGCGGTCGCACCACCTACATGATCCAGGATGCGGGTCTTGCGCTGCTGCTGACCCAGCACGCGCTGGCGCCACGATTCGCCGGGCACGCGGTGCCGGTGCTCGAACTCGACCGTCTGGGTGAAGCACTCCAGGCCCTGCCGGCGGCACGTCTGGAGGCCGACGCCGACATGGCCACGGCCGAGTCCACCGCGTACGTGATCTATACGTCGGGCTCCACCGGCCAGCCCAAGGGCGTGGACATTCCGCATCGCGCGGTGGTGAACTTTCTCACCAGCATGATCGAACGTCCCGGCCTGCGCAGCGATGATCGGCTGCTGGCAGTGACCACGCTGTCGTTCGATATCGCCGTGCTCGAACTGTTCGGGCCGCTCAGCGTCGGGGCCGAGGTGATCCTGGCGCGTCGGGAGGATGCACTCGACGGCGAGACTATCGGCGCGTCGATCGCGGCGAGCGGCGCCACGCTGATGCAGGCGACGCCGGCTACCTGGCGTGTGCTGCTGCAGTCGGGCTGGAAAGGCCGCAAGGGATTCCGCGCGCTGTGCGGCGGCGAGGCGCTGGCGCCGGATCTGGCGAGCGAGCTGCTGGCGTGCTGCGACGAAGTGTGGAATCTCTACGGACCAACCGAGACCACGGTGTGGTCCACCTGCTGGCGCGTGCAGCATCCCGAAACCGGCGTTTCAATTGGCACGCCGATAGCCAATACCCGCGTTTGGATACTCGATGCGCAGCATCAGCTTTGCCCGATCGGCGTGCCGGGCGAAATATGCATTGGCGGCGCCGGTGTGGCGCGGGGCTATCACGGTCGACCGGAGCTGACCGCCGATCGATTCATCGCCAATCCTTTTGCCGATGGCGGTTTTGCCAGCGACGCCGCAGCCATGCTGTATCGCACCGGAGACCGCGGCCGCTGGCTGCCCGACGGTACGCTGGAGCATCTGGGCCGGCTCGATTTTCAGGTCAAGATTCGCGGCTTCCGCATTGAACTGGGCGAGATCGAAGCGATAGCGCGCAAAGAGGCGGCAGTCGCCGACTGCGTCGCCGCGGCCTACGATGTCGCCGCGCACGATCGCCGGCTGGTGCTGTACGCCGCGTCGAATGAATCGGAAGCGACCCTGCTGCCGCGGCTGCGCGCGCAGCTGGTGGCCAGCTTGCCCGGCTACATGCAGCCGCAGCATCTGATCGTGCTGCAGGCGCTGCCGCAAACGCCGAACGGCAAGGTCGATCGCCAGTCGCTGCCGGCGCCGGTGGTAGTGGCCAGCGCCGATGCCGAGCAGAGCAGTGCGCCACGCATCGTCGATATGCGGCAGCGTTACCTGGCTACGGTGTGGTGCGAGCTCATCGGCACCGATGCAGTACAGCCACACGACAATTTTCTCGACGTCGGCGGTCACTCGCTGCTGGCTGTGGAGATGGCCGCACGGGTGCGTCGCGAAACCGGCGTGCGTCTTAACTTGCTGGAGATCGCCACCGGCACACTGGCATCGTTGGCGATGGAGTTGCCGGAGACGCCCGGTGCCGGTATGGATACATCGGCATCGAAAGCCGGTTCGCTTGGCAGGCGCCTGCGCCGCCTGCTGGGTTTTGGCTGAGATGACCGTGATGTCCCGGGCATCGGTCGATTTTGCCGCGCAGCAGCGACCAGGTTTTCCCGACGACTGCCAGAGGGCGGCATCTTGTTGATCACCGAAGAGAGCGGGATCGAGCGACCGGGCATTCGTACGCGGCTTGGCGAGTTCTGCTATCGCACCGGCCTGCTGAGAATCATGCAGAAAGCCCGAGCCTTGGCGCGCCAGGATTTACGCATTCTGGCGTACCACCGTGTGCTGACGGTGCCGGACACCAACGCGTTCGACTTCGATCTCGATCTGGTCAGTGCGTCCGCCGCAAAATTTCGTGAACAGATGCTACTGCTGAAGCGGCACTTTCATCCGACCGCGCTGAGCGACGTCGTCGCTGCACTGAAGTCCGGCAAGCGCCTGCCGGTCAATGCCGTCGTTATAACGTTCGACGACGGCTACGATGACAACTACAGGGTGGCCTATCCGATTCTGCGCGAGTTTGATATTCCGGCAACGTTTTTTGTCTCCACCGGACATGTCGAGAGCGGCCAGCCCTTCGCGTATGACTGGCTGGTGCACATGATTCTCGCTGCCAGGGTTCCGCGCCTGGTGCTGCCTGAGCTGGGTATCGATGTGACCATGCCATCGACGCGAACTGAACGCAGGGAACTTGCGCGTCAGGTGCTGCGCATTATGAAGAGCATCGCAGCGGCCAGTCAGTCGGCGCTGATCACCCGTCTTGAAAAGGATTGGCAGATGCCGCGCGATCGCAGTCATCCAGACTGCCGTCCAATCAGCTGGAACCAGCTGCGCGAGATGCATGCGGCGGGCTTCGAGATCGGTTCGCACGGGGTACACCACCACATGCTGGCGAAGTTGCCGTACGCGGAAATGGTGGGCGAGCTGGTGCAGTCGCGCGTCGCGATAGCGCGCGAACTCGGCATGCCTGCGCAGCTGCTGTCGTACCCGGTTGGGGGTGATCTGGCATTTGACGAACCGGTCATGGCGGCGGCCGAAGCCGCCGGATATCTCGCCGCCTGCAGCTACATCTGCGGAACCAATCCGCGGTCGGTACCCAACCGATTTGCACTCTATCGACTGCCGGTGGAACACGTCATGAGCCTCGGATGGTTTGCCGCCATGCTTACCCTGCCCGAGCTGATGGGCTATCCGACCGTGAGCCGTGCGCACGGTGCTGCAAAGGACTCCGCATGTTCACCCTGAGTCTGGTTTATCTGGCCCTGACGATCATCCGTCCACAGGATTACCTGCCGGGATTGTTTGGCGTGCCGCTGCTGCCGGTGATTTTGGCGCTCGCATTTCTGATGTGGGTCGGCTCCACCAGAAAGACTTTTGCCGCACCGCAGTTTCTGATTTTGCCGGTTTTCATGCTGGCTCTAATGATGTCGGAGGTCGCCAATGGCTGGAGCGGCGGCGCGCTGGAGCAGGCGGCGAAATTCGGACCGGGCGTCATTGCCTTCTTCGTGCTTTCCACCGCCGTCGCGACCAGCCGCAAACGCGTGGTGATCACCTTTGCGGTGTTTTCCCTGTGCGCCATGGTGCTCGCGCTGCACGGTATCGATCAGTTCAACAACGGCGTTGGATGGACGGGTATGGGCCTGTCTGAAGATCGGCGCATCCAGTACGTGGGAATTTTCAACGACCCCAATGACCTTGGCCTGCTGTTCGTCTCGACGCTGCCGATGGCGGCGTATCTCAGTTCGCGTGGGGGGCTGTTTGGGCGCGCATTCTGGCTAGCCGGCGTTGCGTTGTTGTCGTACGGTGTATATCTCACCAATTCACGCGGCGCCTTTCTGGCGGTGATGGTGATTGTCGCCGTCTATCTCCTGCTCAAGCGCGGGCTGGTGACGGCCGGCATACTCAGCAGCCTGGGCATGGCGCTGTTGCTGATGCTGCCCTCGCGTGCACAGGATATCGATCCGGATGAAGAGTCGGCCTTTGGGCGGGTCGACGCGTGGTACGAAGGCCTGCACATGTTCAGGGAGCATCCCGTATTCGGCGTGGGTGCGGGAAACTTTACCGACTACAATTATCTGACAGCGCACAATTCCTTCGTGCTTGTGCTGGCTGAAACGGGCTTGTTCGGTTACGTCACATGGCTGGCTTTTGTCGGCTATAGCTTCTGGATGATGATACGCGTGTTGCGCTACCGGCCTTCCGTTGTCACCACCGTCGCTGCAAGTGCTCATTTGGCAAATTCAGACGTGTCGGCAACCGGTCTAGCCGAAGAATGGGAGCTTGAGCGCAGCGTGGGCATGACGCTGCTGCTTTCGCTCTGCGGAATGTTTGCGGCGGCGTTTTTTCTGAGCCGCAGTTACATGATCGTCATGTATCTGCTGATTGCGGTGGTGGTGGGGTATTTCGTCGGCGCACGCAATCGTTTTCCAGAGCTTCCCGGTTTCAGCCTGCCGGTTGATGGCTGGCGCTGGCTGCCGATCGCTGCAGCATCGATCGTGTTTCTCTTCATCGTCGTTGCTGTGTTGATGCGAAGCGCATGAAAAACGATAACCGCACTCTGCGCAACGTCCTGTTCTCGTCGATCGGGACATACACGGAATACTTCCTCGGCATGTTCGCCGCCATCATCATCGCGCGCCATTTGGGTCCGACGTTTTATGGCCACTATGGGCTGTTCATCTGGTTCGCAGCAGTTGGCGTCGTCCTCACTAATTCGGGTATCACCACTGGCGTTATCAAATTCGTGGCGGAACTGCGTGGCGCCGGCAGCGAAGAGTTGATAGTGCCGCTGTTGGCCCATTTCCGTCGAGTGCAGCGCTGGCATCTCTTGCTGGTTCTTGGTGCCGGCCTTCTTCTGTTCCTGGTGGCGGCCAAACGGTATGCGGCTGATCTGAATTTTCTTGAATTCGTGCTTTTGATGTTTGCTGTCGGGATGCGCGCCCCATATATGTTCAATATCGCGATTGCCAAAGGCTTCGAGGCATTCAATGCGACAGCCAAGGTAGCGCTGATCGCAGCGCCGTTGAATCTTTTGATGGTCTTTGCCGCCATGCTGCTGCATGCGCCGATCACGTGGTTTCTGATGGTGTATGCAACATCCAGCGCGCTTTTTTTTCTTGCGTCGCGCTTTCACGTACGCCGCCTTCTTCGCCGTCTCCCGCCGTCTGGCCATTTGCAGGACCATCTAATCCAAAGGATGCGCCGTCATCTTCGCATCGTGTCTGTGACAATCATCGTAAGTTTTCTGATAGCAAGCGATGTAGAGATTCTCTTCTTGAATATTTACGCCACGCCAAAGTCGGCTGGCTATTTTAAGGTCGCATACCAGCTTGCGACGGGCATCATGTTGCTGGTTCCCGGCGTGTTCGGGGCGCTGCTCTTGCCGATGATGGCCAAGGCGCTCAGCCAGGGTCGTGGCGTCGCTGGCCGGCGTTTCGTCGATGCGACCAGCTACCTGCTGCTGCTGGCGGCGCCGGTGGTGGGTTTCGGCGTGACGTTCTCCGGCTCCGTGATCGGTCTGCTGTATGGCGGTATCTATGCAGCCGCGGCGCCGGTGTTCGCCTGGTGCCTGTTTGCCGGTGCGGTGAGCACGGTCACCCAAGGAGCGTCCAGTCTTCTGGTAAGCGCCGACCGCCAGCATACGATTTTGATCATGACAATCTTCTTTGGCGTGCTGAAATTCGCGCTCGACCTGACGCTCATCAGAGCCTTCGGCTTGCAGGGTGCCGTCACCGCCATCGTGACCGAAACCGTGGTCTCATCGGTGAGCTATCTGATAATCGGCATGCGTGTCAGCGGCGTACATCTGACGTGGAGTCGACTGTCGCGAATTGTTCTGGCGGCGGCGGCGGCGGCCTTGCTTGCTTCGAGCATCGGACGACTGCACTGGTCCCCAGTCCCCACCTTGTTGTTCGGAGGTTTGACGCTTACGGTCAGCTATCTTCTGCTGACTTTGCTGCTTGGTTGCTGGAGCACGACCGATATTGTCCAGCTGCAGCAGCTTCACCAGCGTTTTGCTGCCGGCAAGCCACTGGCGTTTGGACGTCTGTTGAGCTGGTCAAGTGCTCGCGCCTACAGGCCGTCACCATGAGCGGGTGGTACGAAGCCGCCTTTCGCCAGGTGCTCTACCCCGTCTACGAAGCCGGCCTGCGCCGCCGTCACACGCTGGCCTATCTGGCCGATTATCGTCGTGATCAGTGGCTGACGACCGAGCAAATTCTCGCGCTGCAATGGATGCGTCTGAAGGCTTTGCTGGAGCATTGCTATCGCGACGTTCCCTATTACCGCGAACAATGGCGGGAACTCGGTATCGCGCCTTCAGATATTCGCAGTCTCGACGATTACGCACGGCTGCCGGTACTGACCAAAGCCGATATCCGCCAGCATGCCGCCGCGCTGAAAGCGGGTTCGCTTCGTGACGGGATGCTTTACAAGGCAACCGGCGGTTCGACTGGCGAGCCGATGCGCTTCGGGTATACCCGCGAAAGCAACGATCGTCGCACGGCGGTGATGTGGCGTGGCTATGAGTGGGCGGGTTCGCGAATGGGACGGAGGACGCTGTTTCTCTGGGGCGGTGCGGTCGGCCAGCCTGGTCGGGTCAGGCAGTTCAAGGACCGCCTGTACAACGCCGCATTTGCGCGGCACGTACTCAACAGTTTCCAGATGACCGAGGCAAACATGGCTGACTACGCCGATGCCATCGATGCCTATCGGCCCGAGGTGATTGTGGCTTACGTCGGTCCGCTGGTGCGGCTGGCGCAGTGGCTGATCGCCACCGGCCGCAAGATCTTTCGGCCGCAGTCGATCATCGGCGCGGCCGAGGCGCTGCATGAATTTCAGCGGCAGATTCTCGAGCAGGCCTTCGGCTGTCCGGCATACAACACCTACGGCTGCCGCGAGTTCATGCTGATTGCATCGGAATGCGAACGACGCGAGGGTATGCACGTCAACGCCGACCACTTGGTCGTCGAACTGCGGAAACCCGCCGGGGCGCACGTCGCGCAAAACGCTGGCGATGTGGTCATCACGGATCTGTTCAATTACGGCATGCCGTTCGTTCGCTACGTCAATGGTGACATGGCCACTGCATCGTCAGCCGCGTGCGGATGCGGTCGCGGGCTGCCGCTGCTCGAACGCATCGATGGTCGAACGCTTGATGCGATAAGGACACCGGATGGTCACGTACTGCCTGGCGAGTTTTTCCCCCACATGCTGAAGGATGTGCCTGGCTTGATCCGTTTTCAGGTCGTTCAACGCCAGCTGGACAGGCTCGATCTGGCTATTGTGCGCGGCGCTGGATTCAACGATGCGTCGATGGCGTATATCCGCAGCGAAGTGGCCAAGGTGCTCGGTACCAGCATCGAGTTGTCCTGTCGTTTTGTCGACGATATTGCATTGACGCCCAGCGGCAAGCTGCGCGTTACGGTTTCCGAGCTGGGTCCGGCGGCAGTGCCATGAACATTACGCACGTCGTCGAAAACCTCAATCGCGGTGGCCTCGAGCGCATGGTGCTGGAGCTGGTCAAGCTGCAGCGGCAGCAGGGCCACAACTGTCAGGTCATTTGTCTGTTCGAGCGCGGGTCACTGGCGCATGAACTGGACGAGCACCACGTGCCGGTCATCGTCGGTGGCAAGCGCAAGGGTCTTGACCTGCGCGCGCTGGCCCGCGTGCGCGACGCCGTTCGTCTGCAGCGTACCGACGTGCTGCATACCCATAACGCCGTCGCGCACTACCAGAGCGTGCTGGCGACGCTGGGGCTGGGCATCAGGCATACCATCACCACCCGCCACGGCATGGGCGAGAACAGCCGCTCTCGGCGTCGCGAGTGGCTGTTCCGGCGCGCGCTGATCAACACGAAAACCGTTGTCACTGTCTGCGAGGCAGCCCGCCGTGCCGCGATTCAGCGCGGCATCGTGCCGGCGGAAAAATCAGCTGTGATCCCGAACGGCATTCGCGTTGAGGATTTCCAGATCGCCTCTTCCATTGATCGTGAGCAATGGCGGAGGACGTTGGGACTTGCCGAAAGTGCATGCGTCATCGGCACGGTGGGACGACTTAACTGGGCGAAGGGTCACGCCGGCCTGATTGACGCCTTTGGCAAGGTGCGCGAACGTCTTCCGGAGGCTGTCTTGGTACTGGTGGGCGACGGTGAGCTACGTGGCGAACTCAAACACCATGCGGTCGCCCGAGGTGTCGCCGACGGCGTGCATTTTCTCGGCGATCGCAGCGACGTGAGCGAGCTACTGCGGGGCTTTGATGTGTTTGCGCTGTCATCGCTGAGCGAGGGTTATTCGATGGCTCTGCTCGAGGCCTGCGCGGTGGCGCTGCCGATCGTGGCGACCGATGTGGGCGGCAATGGCGAAATCTTGCGCCATGACGTGACGGGTCTGCTGGTGCCGCCTGGCGATCCGGCGGCAATGGCGGATGCGTTGATCGCCATGATAGAACAACCGCAGCGCGCACGTGCGGTAGGCGATGCGGCACGCAGCTGGGTGGAAGTGGAGGGTTCACTGGCATCGATGGCGGCGCGCTACGCCGTGTTGTATGGAGCTGTTCCGGCATGAGTACGCGTCTGAAAATCCTGGTGCTGACCAACCTCTTTCCGACGCCGTGGGATCCGCTGCGCAGTGCATTCAACCTGCAGCAGTTCGAGCGCCTCGGCCTGCTGCATGACGTAGACGTACTGACCGCCGTGGATTTTCGCGAACGTCTTCGCGGCGCACGCGGCAGGGTGGACGTAGCCAATCTGAGCACCGACCATTTTACTTTCGTATATCCACCCTTAATTGGCCGTGCACTGCATGCGATGTGCTGGTTAGTCTGCCTGCTGGTGCAGCGCGGTCGTCGCCTACGTGCGAAGCGTTACGACTGCATTCTTGCCAGCTGGGGTTACCCCGACGCGGTGGCGGCCGGTTGGCTGGCGCGCATGCTCGGCGTTCCTTATGTGGTCAAGCTTCATGGCAGCGACATCAACGTGCAGGCCAGTCATACCCTCCGTCGCTGGCAGATTCGCGGCGCGCTGCAGAAGGCCGGCGCAGTGATTGCCGTGAGTCGTGCACTGGCCAGCAAGGCCATCGCAATCGGTGCGGATCGACTGCGCGTTCATACGCTTTACAACGGTGTCGACGGTGATCGTTTCAAGCCCGGTTCCCGCGCTGCTGCACGACGTCAGCTTGAACTGGCGGACGGATCGCCGCTGCTCCTGTTCGTTGGCAACCTCAAACAGACCAAGGGCTGCATGGATCTGCTGGAGGCTTTTTCAGGGCTGCTTTCGGTCCGGCCGGAAGCACGGCTTGCCTATGTCGGCAGCGGACCGTGCATGTCTGAACTTCTTGAGCGGGCGACGGTGCTCGGCTGTTCGCAGCAGGTCCAGCTGGTGGGTTCGGTGACGCACGTGGGCTTGGGCGACTGGTTCCGCGCCGCCGATGTGCTGTGCCTGCCAAGCCATAACGAGGGCGTACCCAATGTGGTGCTCGAGGCGATGTCCTGCGGCACGCCGGTAGTGGCTACGCGCGTGGGCGGGATTCCGGAGGTGGTGCCGGCGCTGGCCGGTGTCCTGGTGCTTCCACGCGACAGACCCAGCCTGCAGGCCGCACTGATCGAGGCAAGTGAACGCCAGTGGAACGCCGCAGAGATAGTCGCGCATGCAAGCCGCTTCCGTTGGGACGATAATGTGCAGCGACTTGACCGCATCCTTAGGGCGGCAGTCGAGGGGCACTCCTCCAGACTCGGCGTTAACCCATGAAGTTCAAGCCGAACAAGCAGCAACTTTTGAGTCTGTTGCCGGATGCGCTTGTGCTCACGCGCGGGCCGCGTGATGGCAATGCTCTGTATCTGAGCTTTGATGACGGTCCCGATCCCGCCTATACGCCGCGTTTGCTCGACCTCCTGGCGCAGCACAATGCCAAGGCCAGTTTTTTCCTGATAGGCAAGCAGGTGGAAAAGCATCCCGAGCTGGCTGCCCGCATCGTGGCCGAGGGCCATGCGCTGGGCAACCATTCTTACAGTCATCTTTCGGCGTTCGGCAAGACCACGCTGAAGCAGCAGCTGGCGGAGATTGATCGCACTGATGCACTGCTGGCAGCGTTCGATTATCTTGACCGGCATCGCTTCCGGCCCCCGCGTGGAAGCTTCTCGCTGTCACTGCTGATGCACTTCATGCGCCAGCGCCGGTGCGTGTTTTACTGGTCGTACGACAGCATGGACTACAAGCACTGGCCGGACGACGACGTGATCGCGCGCCTACGTGCCAAGCCACCACGCGCTGGAGATCTTGTGCTGATGCACGACGACGATGCCTGCGCGGCGCGCGTCCTGGCGATCATGCTGCCAGAGTGGAAAAGAGCCGGACGGCGGATTTGCGCACTACCGCCCGAAGTCGCATGAGGATTCTCTATCATCACCGCACCCGTGGTCGGCATGTCGAAGGCGTGCATATTCGCGGCATCGTCGACGCACTTCGCGGACTCGGGCACCAGGTCAGTGTGCTGTCCTTTCCCGGTGCCGATCCGGAGAGCGAGCATGCAGGCGGCGCGTCCAGCGGATCGGGCCGCGGCCGGCTTGCAGGCCTGGTCTCCGCGCTACCCGGCGTGCTGTTCGAGGGCATGGAGCTGGCTTATAACCTGATCACGCTGGTGCGCATGCGTACCGCGATGCGGCGGCTGCGCCCGCAGTTGATCTACGAGCGCTATTCGCTTTTTCTGTGTGCCACGGTCTGGCTCGCGCGCCGTCGGAACATCCCGGTCGTGCTGGAGATCAACGACTCTGCCCTGGTCGAGCGGGTGCGGCCGCTCTGGCTGAAGGGACCGGCGCGACGGATCGAAGGCTGGTGCCTGAAAAATGCTACCGGATTGGTCTTCATTTCCAGCTATTTCTGGAACGAGGCCAAAAGCGCCTACGGCGCGATTGCGCCCTCGGTGATTTCGCCCAACGCCGCCGATCTCGCGCGCTTCGATCCCGAGCGGTTTGATGCGGAAAGTCTTCGCGCCCAGCGCGGTCTGGCAGGACGGGTAGTGTGCGGCCACATCGGTGCGTTCGCCCACTGGCACGGCATGGATACATTCGTCGAAAAAATCGCCGCGCGTCTAGCCGAAGCGCCGCAGCTGGCACTTGTTCTTGTAGGTGACGGGGTTACTCTGCCAGCCATCCGTGAACTGGTCGCCGCGCGTGGACTCGCTGACCGGGTGCTGATGCCCGGTCGAGTCGCGCACGACGATATCGCGGGATGGATTGCCTGTATGGATTACGCCGTGCTGCCCGATTCGAACGAATACGGTTCGCCGATGAAGCTCTTCGAATTCATGGCGATGGGCGTGGCGATGATCGCTCCTGACTATGCACCCATCGCCGAGGTGGTCAGCGACGGTGAAACCGGCTGGCTGTTTCCACGCAAGCAGATCGATCGCTGCGTCGAGCGCGTGATCGATCTGGCCGTACGGACCCAGGAGCGCCAGCGCATCGGCGCAGCCGCGCATGCCTACATCGTTCGTGAACGGCAGTGGCGCAACAACGCCGAGCAGCTGTTGACTCTGCTGCCACACGTAGGAACAACCCGATGATCATCGTCATCGCATCATTGCTCATCCTGCTGCTGGCCCTGGCCGCGCTATTGCTGACCTGGGCCATTCGCGCGCGCAACATGCAGATCTGGATCGGCAGCTATCTGCGCCGACCCAGGCGAGCGGCAGTCACTGGCCCGGTCCATCTCATGTTTTGCTTCGTTGATCACTTCGAGCCGAACTGGCGACGGGTCGATCTGCCCACACAGCGCAAGCGCGTCGATCGCTGGTGTCGCGACTATCGTGCATTGGCCTCGGCCCATCGCGATGCCGACGGCCGGCCGCCGCAACACAGCTTCTTTTATCCGGAAGAGGAGTACGTCGAAGAGCATCTAACCAAACTGGCGCTGCTGTGCGCCGATGGCTATGGTGAAATCGAGATCCATCTGCATCACGACGACGACACCGCGGAAAATTTCACGGCGACGATCCGTCGCTTCAACGAGTTGCTGCATGAACGTCACGGTGCACTCGCGCGCGATCCGACCACCGGGCAACTTCGCTTCGGTTTCATTCACGGCAACTGGAGCCTTGACAATTCGCGCGCCGACGGTCGCTGGTGCGGCATCAACAACGAGCTGGTCCTGCTGCGCGAGCTTGGCTGTTATGCGGACTTCACTCTGCCGTCGGCGCCCAGTGACACGCAGACAAAAACGATCAACGCGATCTACTACGCGACCGACGATCCGCAGCGGCCGAAATCCCACAACACCGGCGAACCGGTGCGCGTTGGTGGCAAGTCCGTTGGCGATCTGATGATCGTGCAGGGGCCGCTGGGTCTGAACTGGCGCGAGCGTCGCTTCGGCCTGATTCCGCGCATCGAGAACTCCGACATCCGACGCGCCAGCCCGCCGTTACCGGCGCGAGTGGATGCGTGGGTGGACACGGGTATCCATGTCCAGGGCAAGCCGGAGTGGATATTCGTCAAGATCCACACGCACGGTACGCAGGAGCCTGACATGGACACGCTGCTGGGTGATGCCGCGCACGCCATGCACGACCATCTCGAGCAAAACTATAACGATGGGATACGACACGCTCTGCACTACGTCACTGCGCGCGAGATGTACAACATCATCAAGGCCGCCGAAGCCGGCTGCACCGGTAATCCCGGCGACTACCGCGATTACGAGCTTCCGCCGCCGCCGGGAATCGCTGCGGCGCGTGCGGCGAGAGCCGGTAAGCGCTGATCATGAGCGGTGACCTGGTCAGCGTGATCATGCCCGTGTATGACGCAGCCAGGTGGCTGCACAAGGGAGTGGATTCCGTGCTTCAGCAGACGCATCGGCAGCTGGAACTGATTGCCGTCGACGATGGATCACAGGATGAATCCCTGACGATTCTCAACGCCTATGCGCGAGCTGATCCGCGGGTGCGGGTGCTTCGGCAGCCGACAAATAGCGGCGTCGCTGCCGCACGCAATGCTGGCATCGCTGCGGCGCAAGGCGATTACATCGCCTTCCTCGACGCCGACGATTGGTGGCATACATCCAAGCTGGAAATACAGCTGGACAATATGCGCGAAACCAATACGCAGATCAGCTACACGGCGTATTTTCGCGTGTCGGAGGAGGGCCGCGTGCTGGGACGGGTAACACCGCCGGCAAAGGTGAGCTGGCGCGACATGCTTGCCAGTAACTTCATCGGCAATCTGACCGGAGTGTATGCCCGTCGACTGGGCGACGTGCCGTTCCGCCGTATCGGTCATGAGGATTACGTGTTCTGGCTGGAGCAGGTGCGTCGAGCCGGGGGTGCCACGCGCGTGGCGATCGCCGAGCCACTGGCCTGGTACCTGGTGCGCGAGACCTCGCTGTCCGCCAATAAGTTACGTGCGGCTCGCTGGCAGTGGACGATTTATCGCGAGGTGGAGAGACTGGGTCTGTTCTACACGTTGCTGTGCATGTTGCGCTACACGCGCCACGCGCTGGCCAAGCGTCGGGACTCCGTACGGCGGCCGTGAGTCACGGCGTCATGTGAGTCGATCTCCTTGGCACTGCGCCGCTCCCGGCAGGCTGGTGCAGCAGCCATTGCACGACGCCGACACCGCGATTGTTCCAGTTGAATCGGCGCGGCGTCTCGCTGTTGGCTGCACAAATCGTATTGTACGAATGTGAAAGTAGCGTCAGTCGCCGGTCGAGCGCCTGCTGCTGCACCGGGTTGCTCTCAAAGTAGCGCGCCGCAGCCACTGGCAGCATCAGTTCGACATTATGCGAGTCGCTGTACCAGCCTTCCGAATTCTGGATGGCCGTGAGCTGCCCCATGCTCGCGTGCGCCGATGACCAGTACCAGCTGATCTGCCCATCGCTACCGCTACAGCCGTTGCGCCAATCCTTTTCGTTGGAGGTGACCGACTTCGGATCGATCCATCCATGCTGTTCCAGGTAGCGGCCAAAACTCGCGATCATCGTTGCAATGCGCGGATCGCCGGTTACCAGCCATGCGTGCCAAAGACCGTCAATGATGTTTTCCGTCATCCAGGGCGACGTGCCGCGAACATCGGTTGCCGCGTTGTAACTGTCGTCTTCGTGTTTTTGCCAGCTGTTGCGCCAGGAACCGTCGTCGCCCAGTCCATCGGGATTATGTCGTTGATGTGCATAGAGCCAGCCGATGCGATCGTTGATGCGATCGAGATAGTGCTTGTCGCCGGTCAGCTCGTAGGCGCTGACGGTGGCGATGAGACCAAGACCGGCTTCGCGTTCGGTGAAGCGCTCGTTGACCTTGGCGTAGGGGCCGGCGGGAAAATTCCATCCACCGGTGTCCCATGAGCCAATCATGCGCTCGATCAGTCCGGCGTCATGATCGATGTCGTCACCGGTCAGCGCAAGCGCGAGCAGGATCGGTTCGACATAGACATATTTGGGATCGCAGACGTTGACCTCGCCGAGGCTCCAGCCGCCCCCACACAGCGGCCAGCCCGGTGCACCGACGCGGCGCAGATGGCCCATGTAGAAACGATAGCTCTCAATGGCGGACGCCAGATAATCTGCTCGTCCAGTGCGCACGTAGGCCTGGAACAGCGTGGTCGGTCGATCGAACAGCCACGACGATCCCACAGTGCGGGGGAGTCGCTGCGCCCACTTGAACTGGGTTGCCACGTAGGCATCGTAGGCAGTCGGGGATTCGGAGGCCTGCTGCGGGCCTGCAATCAACGATGCGGACATCCACTGCGGCGTCAGCAGCGCGAGCACGCCGGGAACACGTACGGCCTCGGGACTCGTTACCAGATCGTCCGCGTAGGGCCAGCCATCGGTCTGTGTGGTGATGTGCGCCGGACCGATCTCGAAACGCAGCTGGCGGCTGTCACCATTCATCGGCGTGCGAAGCTGGACGCGCACTGCGCGAATGCTGCCATCCTTGAAGTGCCAGTACAGCGAGGGCGTTACGTGCGCCGGCATGGTTCGGCCTTGCTCATCGACAATGCGCAGCGAGCCGACATCGCGCAAGACGCCCGGAGGAAAGGGGATGCCGAACGTCACCGCGACAGTCTTGCCAACTGCGCCGTGCCGTCGCAGGCTGATCGTCTGCCAGCGCGGATCGATGCCGTTTGATCCAGGCACGTTCACCGGCGTCAGGGATCTGACTTTGCCATCAGGCGTGTTGCCCGACACAGCGTGAGCGGTTGCCGAAGCAGATGCCACGGATTGCCACGCCGGTGAATGTGCGCCAGTGGAGCAGGCCGTGCCATGAAGCAGCAGAAAAGCCGCCAGCGGAATCCACGCAGGCAGCACGCATTTCGATGGGTTCCCGGTTTTATGCATCAGGGGCATCCTGCTGGCGGAAGTTCGAACGGGTATCGCCGACGAGCATTCGAGTGACTTTAGCGTGGCGTGCCATGCCGGAACGTCGGTCAGCGTATCGTTGCCGCAGACCTGGCCGCCAGCTTGCGTTCCCACGCCAGTGCCGTGCCGACGATGATGTCGAGGTCGTCGTATTTCGGAGCCCAGCCGAATGTCCGTCGAAGTTCGTCGGCGCACGCAATCAACTTAGGCAGATCACCCGAGCGACGCGGTTGCTCGATGATGTTCATCGAAGTGCCGCTGGCACGCCGCACGGCGTCGATGACCTCGCGCACGCTATACCCGTGGCCATAGCCGCAGTTGAGGGTCAGAGACTTTCCGTCAGAGCGCAGATGATCCAGCGCACGCAGATGTGCCGCAGTGAGATCTTCCACGTGGATGTAGTCCCGAATTCCGGTGCCGTCGGGCGTTTCGTAATCGGTGCCGAAAATCGAGATGCTTTCGCGCTTGCCGACCGCGTGTTCGCATATCGCCTTGATCAACAGCGTCGCGTTGGGCGTATTTTGGCCAATGCGCTCCTGCGGGTCGCAACCGGCCACGTTGAAATAACGCAGGATCACGTGACGCATGGCGCCGGTAGCGCTGACATCGCGCACCATCGTTTCGGACATCAGCTTGGACTGGCCATATGGGTTGGCCGGCTGCGTCGGCGTGTTTTCATCGGCGACACCGCCGGGTGTCATGCCGTAGACCGCTGCTGTGGATGAAAAAATAAACATGCCGACACCCGCGTCAGCACAGCAGGCCAGCAGGTTGCGGGTATTGCCCGTGTTGTTGGCGTAGTACTTCAGCGGATTGCTGACCGACTCGGAGACGATCGTGTGTGCTGCAAAATGCATTACGGCGCCGACATCGTAATCGGCGAGCACCCCGTTAACCAGCTCGCGGTCACCCACGTCACCGATCACCAGCTCGGCATTGTGCACCGCCTCGACGAAGCCGCTGGACAGGTTGTCGACAACCACAACGCGCTCACCGCGGCCGGTAAGCTGCTGCACAACGTGGCTACCGATATAGCCGGCACCGCCGGTTACCAGGATGGTCTTCATGACGATAAATTCCGGGCTATTGCTTCGATGGGGAAGTTCCGTTCAAGCCAATTTTCGACGGCGTCAAACAGACGTTCTCGGTCGCCGCGAAGAATGTAGGTATGGTCAGTGTCATCGAGCAACATGACGCTGATCTGTGGATGGTAGGCCAGACGTCCAAAGCATTCGCGAAACTGGCGCTGGTGATTGATGTAGTGACTCACTCCACCGCTGTATAGAAAGAATAGTTTCAGGCCCCGGGAAAGCATTCCGGAAAGATCGGCGATGACTTCAGCCTTTGGGGGGTACTCGACCCCAAAACGCGGTGACGAGTCTTTTTTCATATTCGTCCGCAGAACCCGCGCCACGTAACCGCGCAAGCGTTTGACGCTGAGTAGGCGCGGCAGGTAGTGGCGCAGCAGAAATCCCGTCGTGCGGTAGATGTAGCCGTCCAGGAAAACGGCGCCGACAATCCCGGCGCCGATACAGGCAGCGCGGTGGGCATTTTCCGCGCCGGAGCAAAGGCCGATCACGATGAAACGGCTGCAGCCGGCCTTTTCCGTCAGCAGCTGCATGGCGTCGGCTACGTCGGCACGTACCTGCTGGATGCGCGTCTGTGATTCTCCGCTGGCGCCACTGTCACCCAGGGTGGAAAGGTCAAAGCGCAGCGTGGGGTAGCCGATGGCATTGAGCCTCCGGGTCATTTCGGCGTAAAGGCGGAACGGTCCGATCCGGTGAACAAAGCCTGCGTTGAGCATGACCACGGCGACCTCGGCAGACGCATCGCGTGGCAATCCGGCGATGCCGACTAGATGCCGGGCGCGGCCGAAGCGGAAGGCATGTTCTTTCATCAGGCAGCCAGTCGCAAATGATTGGTGGCGATGCGGATCAATTCGGCGGACAGGATTGCATGCTCCACGCGATCCAGATCGTCCCAGAGCGTGGGATTCTGAAGTTTTTCCATGCCGACGCCGGTGATGGCGCTGTAGCTGTTTCCACTTGGTGATCCGGCTGGGAGTGAGTCGAGAAAAACAGTGCGCGCTAGTACTGACGAAATCCGGACAGCCGCTACCTGCCGTCGCCATCGGGGGCTGACGGCGAAGCCCATCCACTGATCGGCGGCATCGTCCGCCGATCGGGATTTGACGAAGCGGCCGAGGTCGTCACGCAGCAGGGTCTGCAGAGCGTCGAGTTGGGCCGCATGCGCCGCACCGTTGAGTACAGGGTCCCAAACGACAAGGCAGTCGAAAAGCCCGGTTGCCGCGGCGGTGAGCGCAAGGCTGCCGCCAAGCCGTGCGCCAAAAGCGTGGATACGTCGACAGTGGCTGAGGGCATGAAGCTCGGAAGCCGCCGTGCTCACATCGGCCAGCGCGCGGTGCCAGTCCACATCCATGCTGTCGCCGGCCGAATCGCCGGTACCGAAATAGTCGAAGCGGAGCACCGGTATTCCCGCGGCAGCCAGCGCTTCGGCCAGCTGTCGATAAAGCCGGTGACTGCGGATCAGGTCCTGACCTAGCGGCGGGCACAGCAGCACACTTCGATCCGCGGCGAGGGCAACGGGATGATAGATGCCGAACAGCTCGCTATCGACGCCAAAATGAAAGGGAATACTTTGCATGGCCTGCGCGCTCATCGATTGAACACGACGCCAAAGTAGACTTCATTGTCACGGTAACCCTGATCCGGCGCCGTACTGTCGCGCTGGAGGTGAGTCAGTCGCACGCGCCAGCTCCAGTGCGGCGTGAGACGCTGGCTCAGGCTGAGGCCGTAATCACTGGTTCGGTCGCGGCGGTTCAACGAGCTGTAAGTCAGCGATTCCACATCGGCAAACCCCGCAAGCGCCATCCGTTCGGTGAGCCGATAATTGATGCCGCCGCTGCCGCCGCGACCGGTCTGATTGAAGAAGGGGTCATTGAGATAACTACGCTTGCGAAACAGCGGCGATATGCTGAGCGTGAGCCGTTCGCTGCTGAACGCGTAGGTTGCCTCCAGCCGGCGATCGAGATAAACCTGCGGGTCGATAACCGAATCGCCGGTATTGATGCCGTCAGGATTGGTCGGTGTGTTGCCTGCCCGCGGATCGGCGCCGGCGAGAATCTGCCCCGGCTGCAGCATCATGTCCTGCGCTGCATCGGAGTACTGACGGGCGGCGGCGAATGTGAAGGTACTGCGCAGCGTGGGCCGCCATGCGAGATTGAGGCGTATCAGCGAACTGGATGTGCTGGGCAATCCGCGAAAATCGATTTGCGACCAGCCGAGTGCGATATCGAAATCGAAGTGTGCAAGCTGACGCACATAGCGTCCGAAGAGCTCGTTGCGATTGTAGTTGGGATCGACGAGCGTGCCGTCGAGCGCAGCGTTTGGATCGGGGTTCGGTGCATTTGATGCATCGTAGAAATTCACGTGCTGCGATTCGAAGTTCGCGGACAGCCTGTCGGTTGGACTCAGATCCTCGAATACGCGAAGCGCCGCCTCGCCACGGGACGAATTGAACTGCTTGGTGATGGAGGCGTCGCTGTTGATGTAGTGCAGCTCCGCCTGGGCTTGCAGCGCTGGGGTCAGGCGGAAATACAGCGTTGGTCCGAGCAACAGCACGTTCGTCTGCTGCTGGTTGTCAGGCGAGTTGCTCGCCAGCGGCGACAGCGGCTGCACGGCGGCAAAGTCCTGCACCGTAAAATCCAGCCGCTGCGGGAGCACAGTCCATTTGAGCTGACCGGCCAGCTGCACTACCGGCTGACTGTCATAGGCGTTACCGAGATAGTCGCGGTATTCGAACGCACCCGCGACGTCCGCCTGCAAGGTGGATCCCTGCTGCGCAAACGTAAAGGCAACCCCGGGCACCAGCACATTCTGGCTGATCGGATTGGTGGCGCTGAGGGCGATGTTGTCGCTGTGTTCCATGCCGGCGTAAAGCGAATAGTCGAGCTGGGCGGCCGATGCCGAGCCGACGGACGCGCCGATTGTTGCCGTCAACGCACTGGCCACGATCCTGTTTGCAGACATACTCCTCCCCCCAACACGGGCCTTCAGGGCCCTCTTCGTGACGCGACAGATCAGGGCGCGTGGTTGAAAACCACGCCAGCGAGCTTGTTCGTGTCGAAATTGGCGGCGGCCTGACTGATGGCCTTGGGTGTGTCGCGGCCGTAGCCGGCAACGACCACCACAAAGTCGGCCAGGTCAGAAAGGATGCGCGCATCGGGCGAACCCTTGATGGCCGGCCCGTCCAGAAAAAGATAGCGGTCGAGGTAGCGGCAGCGCAGCGAGTCCAAGACCGCACGCATGCGGAACGACGAAAAGTATTCGCTGCTGTTTTCGCGGGCCTTGCCCGTGGGGATCAGCCGCATGCGTGGAATGCCGGTATGGTAAAGCACCGACTGTATGCCGCTTGAAGGGTGTTCGAGAAAATCGATCAGTCCGCCGTTTTTCGGGTCGACGCTCAGCGCCTTGTGCTGAGCGGGGTAGCGAAGATTGCAATCGATCAGCAGGCTGGTTCTTGCTTCATCGAAGGCAAACGCGGCAGCCAGATTCCGTGCAACAAAGCTGCCGCCCGAGCGTGGGCTTACGGGCACCACGAGAGTGACGAAATTATGCTCACCGCCGAGCCAGAGCAGGCGGGTGCGTATTTCGCGAAAGGCGTCCGTCTGTTTGCGGACCGACTCCTCGCGATGAATCATCCGGCGCTGTTCGAGCTGCTGCGGCGCCATTGCGCCATTCTCGGACATCAACGAGATGGCCTGGCTGGCTGACGTGCGTTCGGCCAAGCTGCGAAGCTTTGCGTCATGTGCAGGATCGATGCCTTGGGCGCCATCCTTTCTCTCGTCCATGGTGTTCACGCTGCTCCCCTCAGCTTGACCCAGAAAACCGCCGCATAGGCAAGTGCAACGCCGAGCACGATAAAGGTCAGCAGGCTGTTGCGCAGTTGCGCCTGGTGACGATCCCGAGGCGTCGGGTAGAACGGTACCGTTGCCATCACGATCAGGCCCGTCGAGCGTTCCAGTTGCGCCGTTGAGCGCACGCGTGGATCGAACCGCGCAATACCGAAGAGAAGGCCTAACGGGACCGCCAGCGAAAGGACAATTCCGGCAGCACCGAAATGAATAAAGCGCAGCCCGGAGGGCGTGAGCGGCATCATGGCCGGGTTCTGGATCACGAAAGTGAGGCCCTGCTGCTTGGCATCGAGGTTCATCGACACGCGCGCGTTTTCGCGGCGCTTGAGGAGATCCTGATAGACATCACGATTGACGTTGTAGTCGCGTGTCAGTTCAGAGGTCACGTTTTCAGAATTGGCGATGCGGTTGCTGCGATCCATTTCCGTCTGCAGCATGCTCTCGCTCGCTGCCATGCGCGCGCTGGTTGCGGCCACGTCCGCCCGAATGGCGGAGAGCTGACTCTTCATTTGCTGGTAAAGCGGGTTGAACCGGACGCTGCTGTCAAGCGACGTCGGCGTTTCCGACTGGTTTTCGTTCTGCCTGCGCTGGCTTGACTGTGCCATCTGTCGCCGCACGTCATCCATCTGGTGTCGAACGCGTACGACATCGGGGTAGTCCGCTGTGTAGGACATCAGCAGCTTGTCCAGCTGTCCCTGCAGGTCGGCAAGCTGAACCTGATAGACGCCCTCGGTTGTCCTTACCGCATTCACCTCGGACTCGCCGGCGAGCTGGGCGGTCAGTGAGGCCGCCTGCGAGCTTTTTTCCATCAGATCCATCCGCGCGGTTTCGATCTGCGTACGCAGCTGGCTGATGCGCGCGGCGGTGTCCGCTTCGCTGCCGGGTCTGGCGTCGGCGTTGGTCGAGCGGTAATCCTTGAGCTTGTCTTCCGCGTCGGTCAACTTGGTTCGGTAAGCTTCCACCTGACCGTTGATGAATTCGAACGCGTCGCGGCTTTCCTGCTGTTTTGACGCAAGGCTCTCGCTGATGAAAAGTTGCGCAAATTCGCGGGTGACGTCATAGGTTCGCTGGGGATCGGAATCGTAGTAGCTGATGGTGATCAGGTTGTCATGCGAGGTCACGACCTTGGTCCGTCCCTTGATCTCCTGAATCAGCCGATCCTGTTCTGCCGCTGTTGGCTTGCTGTCCATCCAGCCGCCCGCGACCAGAATCTGGTTCATCACCTTGCGGCTGAAAATCACAGCCTGTGCGATGCCGGCGCGATTCGCATTGGCAGTCGGCGAGGCGGCGCCTTCCATCAGCGGCGTGATGATGCTGCTTTCCTGCGCCAGGATCGTGGTTGACGCGTCGTATTTTCTCGGCCACTGCACGCCGGCGATCAGCGCCGCGAGCGCGATGACGGCAAACACGATGCCCAGAGCAATGCGCCGACGCCGTGCTTCACTGAGAAGCACGGGCACGATCGCGGTGAAGGGGGAAATTTCCTGGCTCATGGCTATCCCTGCGGTGAAGACATCAGAACGTCCGTTGCGGAACCGTGACGACGTCGCCCGGCTGCACCGGGTAGTTGGTCGTCAGCTCACCCTGCTGCAGGATGTTGTCGAGCTTTATCGCGTAGGACTTGGTGCCAGTGCCATCCTTGCGATACAGCTCGGTACGATCGGCGGCTGCGAACTCGGTAGTGCCGCCGGCGGCCAGCACTGCATCCAGTACGGTCATGCCTTGGCGATACGGTAAGGAAACCGGCGTACGCACGGCGCCGGTGACGCGCACCCGCGACAAGTATTCGTGGCTGCGCAGCTCGGTGAGAATCACCGCAACCTGCGGGTCGCGAACGAAGGCCTGCAGTTTGTTCCTGACCTCGATCGCCACTTCCTCGGGGGTTTTACCGCCTGCATCGACATCGCCTATCAGCGGTACGGTGATCTTTCCATCAGGACGAACCGGCACGCTCACGCTGAGATCCGGGTTATGCCACACCGAGACCTGTAGCTGATCATCCACGCCTATGTGATAGGTGGCGACAGCCTGGGCGTCGGAGTTGAACGTAGGGGCGTCGTTGGAGCCAGGTGCGGTCGCGCAGCCGGCGAGAATCAACAGACAAGATGCTGCCATTAAGCGACCGAATAGTGTCATGACAAGCGCCCTGGTTGCCTCTCAAGACTGTGAACACTATCACAACATAATGACAAACAATTAGTTAGTCGGCATTATCGTGGCCGCGGTCCAGGCACAGCCTTGGCCCCTCGATCGATCTGGGGATGGCCAGACTCAACCGCGTCGTGGTCAGACCGGGGGTAACACTGCCAAACTTGGCCAAATACTACGGAAATCCCCTATGCAGCCTCTGGAAAGCAGCAAAATCGCCATCGTCGGCCTGGGTTACGTGGGCCTGCCGCTAGCTGTGGAATTCGGCAAGCGCTTCGAGACCGTCGGATTTGACATTAATGCGGCACGCGTGCGGGAGCTGCGGGCCGGGGTCGACAACACGCTGGAAACGGATGCCGAGGAGCTAGCAGCGGCCGCCCGGCTGCGTTTTACCGCCACACTGGAAGATATTCGCGGCTGCAACGTCTACATCGTCACCGTGCCGACGCCGATCGATGCAGCCAAGCGACCTGACTTGACGCCGTTGATCAAGGCCAGCGAATCGCTGGGCAAGGTCATCGCGGCTGGCGACATCGTGGTGTACGAGTCCACCGTGTATCCAGGCTGCACCGAGGAAGTCTGCATTCCGATACTCGAGCGCGTCTCGGGCCTGGTCTACAACCGCGATTTTTTTGCCGGCTACAGCCCCGAGCGGATCAATCCGGGCGACAAGCAGCACCGGGTTACCAACATTCTGAAAGTGACATCCGGTTCGACTCCGGAGGTCGCCGAGTTCGTGGACAGGCTGTACGGATCGGTCATTACCGCCGGCACACACAAGGCCAGTTCGCTGAAGGTGGCGGAGGCGGCCAAGGTGATCGAGAACACCCAGCGCGATTTGAATATCGCGCTGGTCAACGATCTGGCCAAGCTGTTCAACAAGCTCGGCATCGATACCTTGGAGGTGTTGGAGGCAGCGGGTACCAAATGGAACTTCCTGCCGTTTCGGCCCGGCCTTGTCGGCGGTCACTGCATCAGCGTCGATCCGTATTACCTGACGCACAAGGCGCAGGAGGTCGGGCATTACTCCGACGTGATTCTCGCCGGCCGTCGTACCAATGACAGCATGGGCCAGTACATTGCGGCCGAAGTGATCCGCCTGATGGTGTGCAAGGGCATCAACCCGGTGCGCGCGCGGATTCTGATGCTCGGGCTGACTTTCAAGGAAAATTGCCCGGACCTGCGCAACACGCGCGTGCTCGACATCATCGACGCGCTGGCGACCTATAACGCGAAGATCGACGTGTTCGATCCGTGGGTGGATGCTACGGCCGCCAGGCACGAATACGGTATCGATCTGATCGGCGAGCCAAGCGCGGGACAGTACGATGCGGTAATCGTGGCGGTGGGGCACCAGCAGTTTGCCGCACTCGGCGCCGAAGGCATTCGTGGGTTCGGCAAAGCGTCATCGGTGCTGTACGACGTAAAGTACGTGCTGCCGCGTGACGCAGTGGACGGGCGTCTTTGATTCGGACGTCCATCCGCTAGGCTCGATCGGATCAGAACAGGCCTGCATCAAAGAGCGCTGACGCGTCAGCGCGTCGATCAATCGAATGGGTAACAAAGGCATGAAAATTCTTGTCACGGGTACGGCCGGCTTCATCGGCTCGCATGTCGCGATGCGGCTGCTGGAGCGCGGCGATCACGTCATCGGCATCGACAACCTCAGCGATTACTACGACGTCAATCTGAAGAAGGCGCGACTCGCGCGATTCGCCGGGCACCCGAACTACACCCATATCACGGCCGATCTGGCCGACCGCGAGGCAATCGAGTCGGCGTTCGCCGCGCACAAGCCGCGGCGCGTGATCAACCTGGCCGCGCAGGCCGGCGTACGCTACGCGGCGCAAAATCCGCATATTTACGTCTCGACCAACGTCACCGGCTTTCTGCACATCATCGAGGGCTGCCGCCATCACGACGTCGAGCATCTGGTGTTTGCTTCCACCAGCTCGGTGTACGGCGCCAACACCTTGATGCCGTTCTCCGAGCATCAGTCGACCGAGCATCCGCTGACGCTGTATGCCGCATCGAAGAAAGCCAACGAGATGATGGCGCACAGCTATGCGCATCTTTACGGTATTCCGTGCAGCGGCCTGCGCTTTTTCACCGTCTACGGCCCGTGGGGGCGGCCGGATATGGCGCTGTTTCTTTTCACCCGATCCATCCTCGCCGGCGAGCCGATCAAGGTGTTCAACCACGGCCATCACAAGCGCAGCTTCACCTACGTCGACGATATCGTCGAAGGCGTGATTCGCACGCTGGATACCGTACCCACCGGCAATCCGCAGTGGGATGGCAACAGGCCCGATCCAGCGACAAGTCTGGCGCCGTATCGGCTTTTCAACATTGGCAACGAGCAGCCGGTAGAGCTGCTGCGTTATATCGAGGTGCTGGAGCAGTGCCTGGGGCGCAAGGCCGTGATGGAGCTCCTGCCGCTGCAGGCGGGCGACGTGCCGGATACCGAAGCCGATGTGTCGGCCCTCGCTGCGGCGGTGGATTACACGCCGAAGGTTTCGGTGGAAGAGGGCGTGGCCAGTTTTGTGCGCTGGTACCGGGATTACTACGCCGTCGATTGAGGCAATGGCTTTGCGGGCGGGCTGACCCTTGAACGCGCCAATCGACGCTTCGCGGGCCGATGCAGAGCCCCGTCACGGGCGCGATTTGTCGCAATGCGGGCGCGGCCGAAAGGTAGGCCGGCTACAATATAGAAATGGCGATCACTGGCCCACGTCGTGCGGATGCAACCACCCCATCCAGATACCGAAGGCGACCATCGCAATCAGCAGCAGCGACAGGCCGATGCGTCGCGTCAGCGCCCACACCGTGCGCTTGTCGTTGTCCTTGTCGGTCATCATGAAATACAGCGCCTGGCCGAGGCTGAAAATCACCACCAGCAGCACGACCACAAGCGCGGTTTTATAGATGGTTTCCAAGTGATAGACCCGATCCAAGTTGACGTTCCGAGTATAGCGGCCGCTTTCCGGTACTCCGCATGAGCGGATTTCGTCGTCCATCGTGGTGGGCATTGCTGCTGACGGTCGCTGGCGCGTTGCTGTTCATACGTCTTGGCGTGTGGCAGTTGCACCGAGCGGACTTCAAGGACGCGCTTCTGCGTCGGTATGCCGCATCGGCCACAGCGCCCCTGCAGGACTTTGCCAAGGTCGCCGACTCGCCGCCGGACGACGGCTTTCCGCGCGTGCGCGTCACCGGCCGCTACCTCACCGATCGCGTCTATCTGCTGGACAATCCGAACCACGACGAGCGCGGCGGGGTAGAGGTTTTTGTGCCGCTCTCGCTGCGTGGTGCGCAAAAGCTGCTGCTGGTGGACATGGGATTTTTACCTGGCAACGGTACCGGACAGGAGCCGCAGCTGCCGGCGCTGCCGAGCACCGACGTGAATCTGCAGGGTCTTTACGTGCCGACGCCGCCGATCGGTTTTCAGATGGGCGGCAACGCGCTGCAGCAGCAGACGCACTGGCCGAAGACAAGCATCTTTCTGGACCCCGTCGAAGTGGCGCACGATCTCGATCGCACGCTTTACCCTCGCATGCTGGCGCTCGATCCGGACCCGTCGTCGATCTTCGTGCGCGTGCACACGCTGGATTTTTCCTCGATGCCGCCGGCGCGCCATCGCGCGTATGCTTTCCAGTGGTTTACCTTCGCGCTGGCGGCGGTAGTGCTTCTGCTGGTGCTGCACCACAAACGCGGTCCGCGCCATCGCTGATGCGCGCAATGCCTGACACCACCCACTTATCTACCTGCTGCGAACTCATGCCCAATCCCGCCAACGATCCTGTCGCCGTACGAAAAAGCCGTTTCTTTCTGGTGCTGATCGCGCTGGTGTTCGCCGCGCCGATCCTGGTCGCCGGGCTATTGACGTTCACCGGCTGGCAGCCGACCGGCAAAGGCAACGGGCAGCCGATCATGCCGCAGCGCAATTTCGTCGATGAAAAGCTGCGCGTGCAGCTGGCCAACGGACAAACGTATGCATGGCGCGACAGCGAGCCGCGCATGACGCTGATTGCGCTGCCCGGCCCCGGTTGCGCCGTGCAGTGCCTGGACGATCTCACGGCGATGGCGAAGGCCCGCATCATGCTCAGCCGCAACCAGTCGCGCCTGCGCCTGCTTTATCTGGGCCAGCCGCCGGCGGGCGAGGGTCTGGTGGCCATGCGCAACTACTGGCAGCTCGGTACGGACGTCGACAACAGGCTGGCCAGCTATCGGCCCACGGTGCCGGACAGCGTCAGCGCGGTGCTGGTCGAATCGAACGGGACGGCGCTGTCGCTGTATCCTGCCGGCTCCGATCCGGCCGGCCTGGCGCGTGATCTGCAGAAGGTGATCCACTGATGTTCTCCACTGCGATGTCTCCCCGCATCGTCAAGGCGCTGCGTGTACTTACTCTGCTCGCGGCGCTGTTCGCGTTCGGGCTGGTGATGTTTGGTGCGTTTGTGCGCTTGTCCAACGCGGGGCTGTCGTGCCCCGACTGGCCGACCTGCTATGGCAAGGCCACCTGGCCCACGCACGCGCACGATATTGCCGCAGCAAACCTGGCCTATCCGGATCGCCCGGTGGAAACCGACAAGGCTTGGCGCGAGCAGGTGCATCGGGTGCTGGCCGGTTCGCTGGGCGTACTGGTGCTTCTGATCGCGCTGATCGCCAGCTGGCGCAAGCCGTCGGCGCGCTATGGCGTCATGGCGGCGGCGGTCTTCGCGGCAGCTGGGGTGGTGCTGTATCAGCGCGGCGAATTTGCGATCTCCTCCGTGCTGTCGGCGCTGGCGATCGCGCTGCCGATCATCGCGGCGATGGGATTGAAACGCAGCGGTGCGTGGAAGGTCAGTGTGCTGGTGCTGGCGATGATCATCTTTCAGGCCATGCTCGGCATGTGGACGGTGACCCTGCTGCTGAAGCCCGTGGTCGTGATGGGCCATCTGCTCGGCGGCATCACCACCTTCGCGCTGCTGGCGTATGCGGCGCTGCGCCTTGGCGGTGTCGGTGCGTCTGACCATCGTTTGGCGGATCTGCGCCGGCTGGTGGTCATCGGCATCGTGCTGCTGTTCTGCCAGATCGCGCTGGGCGGCTGGACCTCGGCCAACTACGCGGCGCTGGCCTGCGGCTATGGCGAGGGCGCGTTTCCGCAGTGCGGCGGCCAGTGGATGCCGGCGACGGATTTCCATCAGGCATTCGTGCTGTGGCGCGGAATTGGCGTCAATTACGAAGGCGGCGTGCTCGACATGGCCGCGCGCAGCGCGATCCAGATCACGCATCGCTTCGGCGCGCTGGTGGTGTTCTGCTATCTGGCGTGGCTGTCGTTCAAGGCGGCGCGCCGCGGCCTGCGCCTGTTCGCAATTGCCATCGCGCTGGCCCTGGTGTGTCAGGTGCTGCTGGGCATCAGCAATGTTGTGTACGGGCTGCCGCTGCCGGTGGCGACGGCGCACAATGGCATGGCCGCCCTGCTGCTGTTCACGCTGCTGGCGACGCTGGCGCGCACGCAGATGCGCAAAGACGTATCACCCCCGCTGCTATCGGAAAAACGCTGAGATGGAGCTCGTCCGCGAATACCTGCAGTTGACCAAGCCGCGCGTCGTCGCGCTGCTGGTGTTTTGCGCCGTGATCGGCATGTTTCTCGCGGTGCCCGGCATTCCGCCGTGGCGTGCGCTGGTGTTCGGCACCATCGGCATCTGGATGGCCTCGGGTTCGGCGGCCGCATTCAATCACCTGATCGACGAGCGTATCGACAAGCTGATGGCTCGCACCGCGCGCCGCCCGCTGGCCACCGGCAAGCTCACGCCGCATCAGGTGCTGGTGTTTGCCATTGCGCTGGGTATCGCCTCGATGCTGGTGCTGGCGCTGTTGGTCAATCCGCTCACCGCGCTGCTGACCTTTGGCGGCTTGATCGGCTATGCGCTGGTATATACGGCCTACTTGAAGCGCGCCACGCCGCAGAACATCGTGATCGGTGGCCTGGCCGGTGCGATTCCGCCGGTGCTGGGCTGGACCGCGGTCACCGACTCGCTGCATCCGTTCGCGCTGCAGCTGTGCCTGATCATTTTCGTGTGGACGCCGCCGCATTTCTGGGCGCTGGCAATCTTTCGCCGTGCCGACTACGCGCGCGCGCAGGTGCCCATGCTGCCGGTCACGCACGGCGTGGTCTATACGCGCTGGCACGTTTTCTACTACACCGTGCTGCTGGTCATCGTCACATTGCTGCCGACCATGACCGGCATGAGCGGGCTGATGTATCTGGGCGGCGCAGCTGTGCTCGGCGCGGGCTTTCTTTACTACGCCGTGCGCCTGCTGCGTCCGCCGAACGAGTTGTTCGCGATGAAGGTATTCAACTACTCCATCGTGTATCTGATGGCGCTGTTCGCCTTCCTGCTGGCCGATCACTGGCTGGCCGGAGCGGCGGTGCATCAGGGACTGGCGTTTCAGCACGCGGGCTGATGGCCTGATCCGGCCGTCTCCAGACTTCGGGCATCGCCGGCTTATGCGACCAGTTCGATACCTGCATCGATCAGCAGTTTCTGCAGATCGGCCATTTCCTTTTCGTAGTGCTTCCAGCGCTGCATCGACGTGCGGTACATCGGTGCGCGTACCTGCACGGCGCTGGCCGTGGTGGCCGGCGCTTCGTTGTCCTGGAAGTTGAGGCAGGCATCGTTCCAGCTGAGATTGCAGAACTGCAGCAGCTGCCAGGTCGATGCTTCCTGATTCTCCACCAGTGTTTCGTAGTCGACTTCCAGGATGCGTCCGGGAAACTGCGCTTTCCAGTGGTTCATCAGGCGATCGAACAGCACGTAATAGCGGCCGGTATCGAGCAGGTCGTAAGAGTAATCGTGAAACGGTGAGGTCTGCCCGAAAAGCTGGCGAAAATTGCTGAGGCAGGTATCGATGGGGTCGCGCCGCAGGCAGATGATCTTCGCCCCCGGCAACGCGTTGGCAATTGCGCCGACGTACAGGAAATTGTGCGGCAGCTTGTCGATAAAGCGCGGCTTTGTGCCGGTGTCGGGCCGGGTGCTGGAGAGATAGTCCTCGCCCAGCTTTCTCCAGTCCACCGATTGCGCGCGCGTGATGGTGTCGGCGTCGATCAGATTGGTCGTTCGACTGCCCGAAGCTCGCTTGAGTGCCAAGGCGAAATTCTGCAGTTCGCCGGCCGAATGTACGTCGGGATGGCTGGAGACGATGCGCTCGACCAGCGTGGTTCCCGAGCGCGGCATGCCGACGATGAAAATGGGCTCCTCCGTCGCAAACCCAACGGATTCCGGCTGAGGTTCCGGCGATGCGCGGGTTATCAGTCCGAACAGTGCCTCGTCCTTGGCGCTCGAATAGTTGCGTTTCGCACCGCCGGCTTTCTTGCCGGCGATCAGATGCTCGAACGATTTGGCATAGTCGCCAAGATCCTCATATTCCTTGGCCAGTGCGAGATGCAGATTCATCTGCGCGGCGTAGTTGGCCAGGGTTTTCGGAATCAGCGCATGCAGGCGAGCCAGATGATTTTTGTCGGGGCTCTGCTTGCGCAGCTGCGCCAAGGTCAGGTGCGCGCCCCAGGTTGATGGCGCCAGGTCGATGCATGCTTCGAGCTCACGCTCGGCAGCATCCATATCGCCGACAAAGACCAGCGACTTGGCAAAGTTGTAGCGGTAATTCGGATGCATGGGCGCCAGCGACACGGCGCGGTCGTAAAGTGCTGTCGCCCGCTCATGCGCGTTGGCGCGGGTGAAGATGACGCCCAGCGTATCCAGCGTCTGCGCGTCCAGTGGTGTCAGGGTCAGCGCATATTCGGCCACGATGGTCGCGTCCGCAGAAAGGTTGACCGTGGAGAGCGCCTTGGCAAACTGCGTCGCGTAATCGGCCCGCAGCGGATACAGGTCCACGGCACGCTGCAGATGGTGCAGCGCTGGCGGCATCTGCTGCAGCGCGAGCGCCGAAATGCCAGCCAGATAATGCAGCTCGGCGTGATCCGGCATCTGCGGCAGTGCGCTGGTCGCCAGACTGAGCGCTCGTTGCCAGTCCCTCTGGTTGTAGGCGGCGGTAGCTTGGGCAAACACTTTGGCGGCGTCGGTCATGAGATTCCGTGCAGTTGGCGGAGCGAACGGCTTATTCTGCACGACAGGTGACGTGTCTTGCGCAAAATCTCCCGCGATCGCGGCGAGATGGGTACGCAAGCAGCGCGGTGCGCTGATGCAATCTGGCTCGCATCAACTTTCGCCGGTAAGAGCCGATTTATGCGTTGACTCCCGCGTGCTGCAGTCGCAAAATAACGGGGCTGAGTGGCGTGTATTGCCGTCAGCTCCCAGTTCAGACAAATAAAGGCATATGGACGTTTACCCTAGTCGCAACGTCGACATCCGCGAGCATCGGGTGCCGGCAATGCATCACAAGCTGATTACCTGCGGCGACCGCCTGCGGTCGGCTGGCGTTTTCCTCGACTAGGGAAAGCCGGCCCACCTCCTTCGGCGCTGCATGCGTCGTTATGAGGAGATGGGCGATGACACTCTTTCGCACCCCCGGTTTTTTGCGCGCTCTGCGCTCCTTTGTGCTGTCCGCTCGCCGTGAGCGCCCACGCACTGCACGCATGATTACCGTGCCCGCACCGCTGAGTCGCCCGGCGTCCGAGGCCGTGATCATCGACATGCCGCGCCCGGCCGATCTGTCGGCCGCTCGCGCCGCCGCGGCCGCCCGCGTTACCGGCAGCCGTCGCCCGCTGCAAACTCACCGCAACATTGCCCTGTTATCAAGGCAGGCGTGAAGCTGCGTGTGATCGGCAAGTCGTGGCCTCCGCCAATGGTGGAGACACGCTCGATGGATCCGTCGCGACCGCTCTGACGATCGCGGCACAGCCTCGTGCCTCGCGCACGATCTGGCCACCTCCGTGCTGCATCCGGGCGTGCACCAGCCGTGGGCTCATCAATACTTTTCGGACATCGCCATGATCAAGCAAGTGATCCCTACCGCTGCGGGCAAGAGCGGCTCAGCCGCCGTGCGCGTCGTGGTGGCGCAGGAAGCCTACCGCGAGCGTGACGCGCTGCTGGCGTCGCTCGACACCAGCATGGCCGGCCTCAACGAGGAGCAGATCGCCGAGCGACTGGACCGCGACGGCGTCAACGAGGTGTCGCACGAAAAGCCGCCACACTGGACGCTGCAGCTGCTGCACGCCTTCAAGAACCCGTTCATCGTGGTGCTGCTGGTGCTGGCCTGCGTTCAGCTGGCGACCGACCATCACAACCTGACCGGCCCGACCATCATTTCGGTGATGGTGCTGATCAGCGTGCTGCTGAGTTTTACCCAGGAGTACCGCTCGGCCAAGTCCGCCGAAAAGCTCAAGGCGATGGTGCGCAATACCGCTACGGTGACGCGCCGTTCCTCCGATGGCCACAGCGAGCGCATCGAGGTGCCGGTCGGCGAACTGGTGGCCGGCGACATCGTGCATCTGGCCGCCGGCGACATGGTGCCGGCGGATATCCGCCTGCTCAGCGCCAAGGATCTCTTCATCAGCCAGGCGATCCTCACCGGCGAATCGCTGCCGGTGGAAAAACTCGCTCCGCGCGCCGGCGCGCCGACGGCGGAAGAGCTGCAGGGGGCCATCGACAGTCCGCTGGATCTGACCACCGTCTGCTTCATGGGCACCAACGCGGTGAGCGGTACGGCCACCGCGGTGATCGTGGCGACGGGTGCGCGCAGCTACCTCGGCTCGCTGGCGCACACCATGGTCGGCCAGCGCGTGCAGACCAGCTTCGATCGCGGCGTGAAAAGCGTCAGCTGGCTGCTGATCCGCTTCATGGCGGTGATGGTGCCGATCGTGTTTGCAATCAACTGGTGGGACAAGGGCAGCTTCCTCGAGGCGTTCCTTTTCGCGCTGTCGGTCGCCGTGGGCCTCACGCCGGAAATGCTGCCGCTGATCGTCACCGCCAACCTGGCCAAGGGCGCCATGGCGATGTCCAAGCGCAAGGTCGTGGTGAAGCGGCTCAACGCGATCCAGAACTTCGGCGCGATGGATGTGCTGTGCACCGACAAGACCGGCACGCTGACGCTGGACAAGATCGTGCTGGAGCGCCATCTCGACTTGCACGGTGAAGAGTCCGACGAGGCGCTGGAATACGGCTATCTCAACAGCCGCTTCCAGACCGGCCTGAAAAACCTGATGGACAAGGCGGTGCTGGAGCATCGCGATCTGGAGCCGACCGCGGAAACCTACCGCATCGTTGACGAGATCCCGTTCGACTTCCAGCGTCGGCGCATGTCGGTGGTGGTCGCCAACACCGACGAGCAGGAGCTGCTGGTTTGCAAGGGCGCGGTCGAGGAAATGCTGTCGATCTGCGCGCACCTGAAATCGGGCGACGAGATTTTGCCGATGACCGATGCGCGTCGCGCCGAGATCAAGGCGATGACGCACGAGCTCAACGAAGACGGCCTGCGCGTACTGGTGGTGGCGATCCGTCGCTTTCCGCCGACCACCAACCGCAGCTACAGCGTGGCCGATGAAACCGACATGATCGCGGTCGGCTGCCTGGCTTTCCTCGATCCGCCGAAGGACACCGCCGGCAAGGCGATCGCCGCGCTGCGCCATCACGGCGTCGAGGTGAAAGTGATCACCGGCGACAACGAGGCGGTGACGCGCAAGATCTGTCGCGAAGTCGGGCTGGACGTCGAGCACTCGGCTCAGGGCAAGCACATCGAGCCGCTGGAAGATGACGAGCTCGACGCGCTGGTCAAGCGCACCACGGTGTTCGCCAAGATGTCGCCGCTGCAGAAGGCGCGCGTGGTGAAGTCGCTGCAGCGCATGGGCCACACCGTCGGCTTTCTCGGCGACGGCATCAACGACGCGCCGGCGCTGCGCGAGGCCGACGTCGGCATCTCGGTGGATACCGCCACCGACATTGCCAAGGAGTCGGCCGACATCATCCTGCTGGAAAAGAATCTGATGGTGCTGGAGGAGGGCGTGATCGAAGGTCGCGTGACTTTCGGCAACATCATCAAGTACATCAAGATGACCGCCAGCTCCAACTTCGGCAACATGTTCAGCGTGCTGATCGCCAGCGCGTTCCTGCCGTTCCTGCCGATGCTGCCGCTGCAGCTGCTGGTGCTCGACCTGCTGTATCACACCTCGCAGCTGTCGATTCCGTTCGACCGCATGGACGAGGAATACCTGCGCAAGCCGCGCAAGTGGGACGCCAGCGACATCGGTCGTTTCATGGTGTGGATCGGTCCGGTCAGCTCGATCTTCGACATCACCACGTTCCTGCTGCTGTGGCACGTGTTCGGCGCCAACTCGCCGGCGCATCAGTCGTTCTTCCAGACCGGCTGGTTCGTCGAAAGCCTGCTCACGCAGACGATGATCGTGCACATGATCCGCACGCGAAAAATTCCGTTCCTGCAGAGTATTGCGGCGGCTCCCGTGCTGGCGCTGACCGCGGCGGCGATGCTGGTCGGTATCGCGCTGCCGTTTACCGCGCTGGGCGCGAAGTTCGACATGGTGGCCATGCCAGCGGTGTATTTCGGCTGGGTGGCGCTGACGGTATTCACGTACTGCGTGCTGACCCAGCTGGTGAAGGTGATCTATATCCGCCGCTATCGCCGCTGGTTGTAATAATTCGACGACATCATGCGAACCCGTCCTGATTTTTTCAGTGAGGTTACGTGCCATCCACGCCTGCTGGTGCTGCAAGACCAGCGCAAGGAGAGTTTCGACCTTGGATCCCGATTCTAGAAGTACGAAGACCCTGCCGTCGTTCTGACGCCGTAACGCGTACGCTCCGCCATGGAGCCATGCCCGGACGCGGCGGCCGTTGATGGCCTGACCACGGTCCGGGGACGCGCCCGGCGGCTTCACGAGCCGCCAGCTTTCCTCTGCCGTTCCCGCGTTGCTTCGACTGCCCGTCAGTCGGTGCGCGCATGAGCCTGTTGCACAAGGGGAAGCCCGTGCGCTTTCAATCCAACCAAACTCCGCTTTGCCGTTTCGCTGCCGTCACTTTGATCGCCGCGCTGGCGGCGTGTTCGAATACGCCGAGGGAAAAGCCGCCGGAGCCGGCGGTCATCGATGATCACGGCCTGCTGCGTCTACCCGAGCATTCGCCGCTGCGCTCGCGCCTGCGGGTGCAGACGGTCGAGCTGCGCGCGGTGCCGCACACGCTGACCGCGCCGGCGATGGTCGAGGCCGACCCCGCGCGCACGGCCAACATCCTGCCCCCGCTGTCGGGGAAGATCGCCGCGCTGAAAGTTGGACTGGGCGACACCGTGCACCGCGGCCAGCTGCTGGCCGTCATCGCCTCTGGCGATTTTGCGCAGGCCGTGAGCGATGCGGCCAAGGCGCGCGACGCGCTGGATCTGGCCAAGAAAAGCCTCGACCGCGCGCAGGCCGTGCAGCAGGCCGGCGGCGCGGCGGTAAAGGATCTGCAGGCCGCGCAAAGCGGCTACACCCAGGCGCTCGACGAATTCCAGCGCGCGCAGACGCGGCTCGCCGCGGTCGGCGGTGCGGATAGCAGTGGCAAGTTGGCTGATGCGCACGGCATCCGCGTGCTCGCGCCCATGGACGGCAGCATCACCGCGCTGTCGATTGCGCCGGGCACCTACGTCAACGACGTCACGACGTCGATGATGACCATCGTCAACCTCGATTCGGTCTGGGTCACGGCAGATGTAGCCGAGGACGATCTTGCCCTGGTGAAGCCGGGCGAGTCGGCCGACGTGGCGCTGTTGGCGTATCCGGGCAGCGTGCTGCGCGGCCGCGTGGCCACCGTCAGCAGCGTGCTGCAGCCGGACACGCGCCGCAGCAGTGTGCGCATCGTCATCGCCAATGCCGATGGGCGTCTGAAACCCAATATGTTCGCCACTGCCACGTTCGCCGCGGCGCAGCCGGCGCAGGTATTCGTGCCGGAGTCCGCGCTGCTGATGAACAACGACAGCACCACCGTGCTGGTCGAGGTATCGCCGTGGACGTTCCAGCGCCGCATCGTGCAGTTGGGTGACGACGAAGGCACCGGCACGCGCGTGCTGTCCGGCCTGCGCCAGGGCGATCGCGTGGTGGTGAAGGGCGGAGTGCTGCTCAATGATTAACGCCATCCTGCGCTTCTGTTTTCATCGCCGCGTGCTGTTCATGGTGGTGACGGTGCTGGTGGCGCTGTTCGGGTATTACTCGTGGACACAGCTGGCGATCGAGGCCTATCCCGAACTCAGCGACGTCACCGCGCAGGTGACCACGCAGGTGCCGGGTCTGGCGGCCGAGGAGATCGAGCAGCAGGTCACCACGCCGCTGGAGCGTGGCCTGGCCAGCACGCCCGGACTGGTCAATATCCGTTCCAGCAGCACCTTCGGCCTGTCGCTGATCACCATGACCTTCAAGGACGGCGCCGAGGATTACTGGGAGCGCCAGCGCATCACCGAGCGGCTGGCGCAGGTGACCCTGCCGCCGGGCATCACGCCCAGCCTCGATCCGGTCTCGGGCCCCGCGGGCGAGATCTACCGCTATACGCTGGAGTCGGACACGAAGAACCTAATGCAGCTCTCCGAGCTGCAGAACTGGACCATTGTGCCGGCGCTGCAGCAGGTGCCGGGTGTGGCCAATGTCGACGTGTTCGGCGGCTTCACCAAGGAGTTTCAGCTGGAGCTCGATCCGGCGCAGCTGCTGCGCTACAAGGTCAGCGTCAATCAGGTCAGCAGCGCGATTTCGGCCAATACGTCCAACGCGGGCGGCGGTCGCATCACGCGCGGTGAGCAGTCGTACATCGTGCGTGGCATCGGCATGGTGCATTCGCTGCAGGATCTGGGCGCCATCGTGGTGACGCAGACCAACGGCGTGCCGGTATTCGTGCGCGACCTGGGCAAGCTGCAGTACGGCCATCAGGTGCGCGAAGGCATCCTGGGCAAGGACAGCAACCCCGATACCATCGAGGGCATCGTCGATCTGCTGAAGTATGAAAACCCCTCGCGCGTGCTCGAAGGCATCCACGCCAAGGTCGCCGAACTCAATCAGCGGCTGGCCGCGCAGGACGTGCGCATCGTGCCGTATATCGATCGCGACGACCTGGTCAAGGCGACCAAGGAAAAAGTGCTGCACACGGTGATGGAAGGCGTTGGCCTGGTCTGCATCGTGCTGATTCTCTTTCTCGGCAACGTGCGCGCCGCGCTGGTGGCGGCGGTGGCGATTCCGATGTCGCTGGTGACCGTGTTCATCCTGATGCACTTTTTGAAGATGCCGGCGAATCTGTTTTCGCTGGGCGCGATCGATTTCGGCGTGATCGTCGATGGCACCATCGTGGTGACCGAGGCAATTCTGCGCCGACGCGAGGAGAAGCCCGACGAAGCCTTGACTGAGGACGACGTGATGACGGTGACCGCGCACGTCGGCCGTTCGATCTTCTTCGCCACGCTGATCATCATCACGGCCTATGCGCCGCTGCTGGCGTTCGAACACGCCGAGGGCAAGCTGTTCGCGCCGATGGCGTTCACCGTCGGCTTTGCGTTGCTGGCGGCTTTGCTGTGCACGATCACGCTGACGCCGGGTTTGGCGTATATCGCGCTGCGCAAGCCGCGCAAGCTGTTCCACAACAAGCCGCTGGAGCGCCTGCAGCACGGCTACAGCCGCGTGCTCGACAAGCTGCTGAATCATCTGCCGGTGGTTTACGTCATCACCGGCGTGGCGCTGCTGGCGGTTGTGCTGCTCGGCGGTTCGCTGGGCCGCGAGTTTCTGCCGGATCTGGACGAAGGTTCGCTGTGGCTGCAGGTGCAGATGCCCAGCGGCCTGTCGCTGGACAAGGCCAGCGAGATGACCGGCGACCTGCGCCGCGCAGTGCGCGAATTTCCCGAAGTGTCGTACATCGTGACGCAGCTCGGTCGCAACGATACCGGTACCGATCCGTGGACACCCTCGCACGTGGAAGCAGGTGTCGGTCTCACGCCGTACAACAGCTGGGCCAACGGCGAAACCAAGGCGCAGTTTTTGCGCAAGTTCAACGCGCGTATGCAGCAGATGCCCGGCATGAGCATCGGCATCAGCCAGCCCATTGTCGACGGCGAAAACGACATGATCGGCGGCGCACACAGCCCGCTGGTGATGCGCATCTACGGCGATGACCTCGGCGAGATGCGGCGCATCGGCAACGCGATTGTCGACGTGCTGAAAGGCGTGCGCGGCACGGCCGACGCGTCGATCTTTCAGGAGTCGCCGATTCCGCAGCTGGCGATCGAAGCCGATCGCATGGCGGCGGCGCGCTACGGCATCAACGTGGCCGACATTAGCGGACTGATTCAGACGGCCATCGGCGGCGCGCCGATTACCCAGGTCTACGTCGGCGACCGCACCTACAACGTGACCGCGCGGGTGCCGCAGGCGATTGCCAACAGCGTCGAAGCGATCGGCAACCTGCCGCTGTCGGCGGCGAACGGCGCGCAGATTCCATTGAAGGAGGTCGCGCATATCAGCTTGAAAACCGGTGAAAGCACGATCTCGCATGAGAAGAACGAGCGCGAGCTGACCATTCGCGTCGACAACCGCGATCGCGCCCTGTCGGAGTACCTGGCCGACGCGCAGAAGCAGATCGATCAGAAAGTGCATTTCGACAAGCAGACCTACCGCACCGAATGGGCCGGCACCTTCGAAAACCAGCAGCGCGCGCAGGCGCGGCTGATCGTGGTGCTGGGCTTGGTGATGGCGATCATGGCCGTGCTGCTGTATGCCGAATTCGGCAAGCTGCGGCAATCGGTTCTAGTGCTGGCGGTAGTGCCGCTGGCCACATTGGGCGGGCTGATTTCGCTGCACCTGCGCGGCGAGACGCTGAACATCGCCACCGCGGTCGGCTTCATCGCGCTGTTCGGTGTGGCGGTGCAGAACGGCATCATCATGATCTCCAATATCAACCGCGTGCGCGCCGAAGGGCTGTCGATCGAGCAGGCCGTCGTGGCCGGCGCCACCGAGCGCTTCCGTCCGGTGCTGATGACTGCGACGGTAGCCAGCGTCGGCATGCTGCCGGCGGCGATGGCGACCGGCATCGGTACCGACGTGCAGCGCGGTTTGGCCTCCGTCGTCGTCGGCGGTCTGCCGATCGCGACCCTGCTGACGCTGTTCATCCTGCCCGCGTTCTACTTTGCGATCGAGTACGCCATCGAACGCCGCGCGGCGCGCAAGTCGCGTCTGGCCGGGGAGTCATGAGCATGCGTATTTCAACGACAACGTGGCGTACGACGCCGTGCGCGCAAGGAGATCGGGCGATGACCGTTTTCAATTACCGACGGCTGCCAGGCGCCGCGGCGCGTTTCGCCGTCCTGCTGATGCCCCTGTTTGTGGCCGGCTGCATGGTGGGACCGGACTTCAAGCAGCCTCCCGCGCCGCCGGTGGATCGTTACGCCGCGTCGGCGTCCGCCACGACAGCGAACGCTGGTGGTGACGCTCAGCGTTTCGTTACCGATATGCAGCTGCCCGCGCAGTGGTGGACGCTGTTCCACTCGCCCGCGCTGAACGAGCTGATTACGCAGGCGCTGGCGTCCAATCCCGGCATGCAGAGCGCGCGCGCCGCGCTGCGCCAGGCGCAGGAGAACGTGGCGGCGCAGAAGGGTTCGTATTACCCATCGGTCGATGCCGGCATCAACACTACGCGCCAGCGCAATCCGTCCACGCTATCGAGCCCGCTCGAATCCAATGCCAACTACTACACGCTGACCACCGCTCAGGTCAGCGTGTCGTACATGCCGGATATCTTCGGCGGCAACCGGCGTGCGGTGGAGTCCCTGCAGGCGCAGGCCGACGTACAGCGCTTTCAGCTGGAAGCGACGTATCTCACGCTGACCTCAAACGTGGCGCTGGCCGCTATCCAGGAAGCCGGACTGCGCGCGCAGATCGCGGCGACGCACGACATCATCGACAGCCAGACGAAGATTCTGGCGACGGTGCAGCGCGAGTTCGCGCTGGGTCAGCTAGCCGAGTCCGACGTGGCCGCGCAAGTAGCGCTGCTGGCGCAGGCCCAGGCGACCCTGCCGCCGCTGGAAAAACAGCTGGCGCAGCAGCGCGATGCGTTGGCCGCGTTGCTGGGTACGGATTCGAGCGACGATATAGCCGTCCATTTCAATCTGGCCGATCTCAAGCTGCCGCACGATCTGCCGCTGTCGATTCCCTCGCAGCTGGTGCGGCAGCGCCCCGACGTGCGCGCGGCGGAGGCGCAGTGGCATGCGGCCAATGCGCAGGTCGGCGTGGCCATCGCCAATCGCTTTCCGAAGCTGACGCTCAGTGCGGGCGCTGGCAGTTCGCCCACGCGTTTCAACGACCTGTTCAACGACGCGACGAACTTCTGGAGTCTGGGCGCCGGTGTGACCCAGCCGATCTTCGAAGGCGGCAGCCTGCTGCATCAGGAGCGCGCGGCGAAGGCGGCGAACGAGCAGGCCGAAGCGCAGTACCGCAGCACGGTGGTGGCGGCCTTTCAGAATGTGGCCGATACGCTGTTCGCCATCCGCTCTGACGCCGATGCGCTGGCCGCCGCGCAAACCTCGGCCAGCGCGGCGGCGAAAAGCCTGGCGATCGCGCAGCGGCAGCTGGCGCTGGGCGACATCCCCGAAGTGGCCCTGCTCAACGCCCAGCAAACCGCCCAGCAGGCGCAGATCGCCGTGGCCGGCGCGCAGGCCGGCCGCTATGCCGATACGGTGGCGCTGTTTCAGGCGCTGGGCGGCGGCTGGTGGAATCAAAAACAAAGAATTGGTGCTTACGATCCCGGCACGCCATAGGTTCGCGGTTGGTTCCGGGGGATAAACGAAGCCAGGCGCGCGCCGACATTCTCATCAGATCGTTCTCGACTCGGCAAAGGCTGTGGGGCAGTGATGCGCAATTTCTTCTGGAAGTCCAAACGACGTCTTATCTGGCCGCTTTTTCTGGCCGGCCTGTTGGTCGCCAACGCAGCGCAGGCGGAATTACCGGACGAGTTTCAGGTTTACGACGACAGCATCAATGCCGCGGGTCAGTTCGGCCTGGAGCTACACCTCAACACCACGCCGGACGGTCGCCGTGTTCCTGCCTACCCGGGTGAGATTCCGCCCGATCACGGTATCCGCAATACCTTCGAGCTGTCCTATGGCCTGACCGACACGCTGGAGGCCGGACTTTACCTGCCGTTTGTGCGCGATGCGGCAGGCACCACCTATTTCGCGCGTCCGCGGGTGCGCCTGAAGTGGATACCGCTGAAACCGGCGGCGGGGGAGGCCGGTATGTTCGCCGGTCTCAACGTCGAGGTGTCGGCCGTCAATACGCGTTTTGAAGAAGGCCGCCCGGCGATCGAGCTGCGTCCCATCGTCGGCTATCGCGACAGCCTGTGGTTGTTCGTCGTCAATCCCGTGATCGATCTGACCGTTCGTCCCCGCTACGGTTCGAGCGAGCCGGATTTCAATCCCGGCTCGAAGATCGCCCGCACCGTGGCGCCCGACTGGGCGGTAGGCCTCGAGTATTACGATGATTTTGGTCCGGTCAATCATTTCGACAGCGCCAGCCGCCAGTCCGAGCTGCTGTTCGCGGCCGTGGATTACACGGGAAAGGGGCTGCCTTTCAATTTCGGCATTGGGCGCGGGCTGAACGCGGCGTCCGACAAGTGGACCATCAAGGCAATCTTTGAAATTCCGATCTGATGCCATCGGATGAGAAGCCTGCGTCGGGCTACCGGCTTCAGGTCATCCGCACCTTTGCTTTTTTGCCATGCGCGTGCGGTGGCGCCACCACAGCGCCAGCAGCAGGATCGCGATGATGCCGACCAGCGCCCACAGGCTGCTCTGTCCGCGGCTCATCCATTTCATCAGCCACTCGTGGTTGTCGGCACCGAAATAGCCCAGATAGACCCAGAACGGCACGCTGATCAGCGCGGCCAGTCCATCGATCAGCAGAAAGCGCAAAAACGACACCCGGTGGCTGATGCCGGCGGTGATGTACATGGTGGTGCGCATGCCCGGCAGGAAACGGGCGACGAACAGCATGCGGTTGCCGTAGCGGACAAATTTTTCCTGCACCATCTGGTAGCGCTTCGGGGTCAGGATGCGCGCCACGAAGCGCCACTTCAGAATGCTGGACCCGTAGCGGTAGCCGAGCAGGAAGATCGCCGAATCGCCCAGCAGCACGCCGAACATCGCCAGCGCAAACATGCCGTGCACGTTGACGTAGCCCAGGCCGGCGATCACGCCGCCGGCGACCAGGGTGACATCTTCCGGCAGGGGCAGGCCCGCGCCGCAGATCATCAGCGCGATAAAGACCGCAACGTAGCCGTTCTCGGCAAAAATCGTGACCAGTCGTTCGAGCAAATCCATGCGTGCCGGCGCAGTGCCGGTAGTTGATGGCAAAGTGTCATCATCCCACACGTTGCATGACCATTGCCCGCAGGGGTGACAGGATGTCCCAGCGCGCGTCGACAACGGCTGGGACGCACCGTGCAGGCTTGATGTCTCAGTCCGCAGCCTCCAGACATGGCTCTCCACAACCCCACAGGAGCATCTCATGGCAAAAATCGCCATCGTTTATTTCAGCGGCTACGGCCACACCGCGAAGCAGGCCGAAGCGGTGCAGAAAGGCGCGGCGGCCGTCGCCGGCGCCGAGGTGACCGTGTTTCGCATCGACGAACAGGGCAATCTGCCGGAGGGTACGCTGGAAAAGCTGGGCACGCAGGACGCGATCATCTACGGCAGCCCCACCTACATGGGCGGCCCGGCGTGGCAGTTCAAGAAGTTTGCCGACGCCAGCTCCAAGCCGTGGTTCAGCAGCGCGTGGAAGGACAAGATCGCCGCAGGCTTCACCAACTCCGCCTCGGTCAACGGCGACAAGTTTTCCACCATCACGTACTTTTTCACGCTGTCGCAGCAGCACGGCCAGATCTGGATCGGCACCGGTTTGCTGCCCTCCAATAAGAAGGAAAATGGCCCCAATGACGTGAACTGGACGGCCGGCTCGGCGGGCGCGCTGGCGATTTCGCCATCGGACGCGTCGCCGGACGAGGCGCCGCGCGCAGGTGATCTGGAAACGGCGCGACTGCTCGGCGAACGCGTGGCGCAGTTTGCGGTGAAGCTGAAAGGCTGAGCGTATTAGCGCGCGAGCTGCCGGCTACCGGCGGCTCGCGTGGTGTTCGCCAACGGTTAACTCAGGTCCGAGGTGAACGTCTCGCGGATCGGCAGCAGCGCGCGCAACTCGTCCTTTTCGGCGTCGCTCAGCGCGCTGCGGCGGCTTTCCAGCTCGCGCTTGCGGGTCAGGCTGGCCTGGTGTTCCAGGCGAGCAATCGCATCGAGAAATTCGCGCGCCTGCCGGTCTGGCTCGCCCACCGAAACGGCGGCCATCAGCTTCTGCAGCGCGGGATATTCCTCACGCTCGGCGAAGTGCTCCACCAGCATCGCGGAGTTGATCCCCGGCCGCGAGCGGGCAATATCGAGCAGCTCGGCCAGCAGGCCGATGCCGGGCTTGTCCTGCGGCAGGAAGCGGTAAGGTTTTTCTACTCGATCGGCGACGCCCGGTTGCGCCAGCAGCAGGGCAATCGCGCTACGCACCAGCGAGCGCTGCACCGCGACCGGCCGCTGCACCGCGCGATGGGTCGACGCTTCCGGTTGCAGCAGCGCGCGCGCGCCGCTGCGCCGCTCCAGCTCCTGCGCCATCAGATCGCGAAACGCGCCATCGGGCAATTTGCCGATCAGCGGGCGGGCGCGCTCGGCCAGCCGCGCGCGCCCGTCGAGGCTGCCCATGTCGACGTCGTGCGACAGCTCGTTGAAAAAATAATCTGACAGCGGCATCGCTTCCTTGATGCGCTTTTCGAAGCCTTCCTTGCCCTCTTTGCGCACCAGCGAATCGGGATCTTCGCCATCGGGCAAAAACAGAAAGTACGCCTGGCGACCGTCGCGCAGACGCGGCAGCGCCGCCTCTAGCGCCTTCCACGCGGCGGCGCGTCCGGCGCGGTCGCCGTCGAAGCAGAACACCACATCGGGCGCGGCGCGAAACAGCACTTCGGTGTGCTCGGGCGTGGTCGCGGTGCCCAGCGTGGCCACCGCAATCGGCAGCCCGGCCTGATGCAGTGCGATCACGTCCATATAGCCCTCGACCACCACGATGCGCTGCAGGTTGGCGTTGGCCTGCTTCACCTGCCACATCGCGAAAAGCTCGCGGCCCTTGTGGAATAGCGGCGTTTCCGGCGAGTTGAGGTATTTCGGTGAGGTGCTCTGTTGAGGAGTGCGGGCAGGGATGCCCGCTTCTTGATCTTCGCGCGCAGGAGGCGCGCTGAAAATAATCCTTCCGCCGAAGGCGATCACGCGGCCGCGCCGGTCCAGAATCGGAAACATCAGCCGTTCGCGGAAGCGATCGTATTTCCGCCCCTGCTCGCTGCTGGCCACCATGCCGGCCTCGTTGAGCAGCTGCATGCGCCGTTCGCTGTTGCCCAGCGACTTGATCACGCCGTCGTAGCCGGCCGGCGCCCAGCCGAGGCGAAAGCGCGCAATGGTTTCGGCGTCCAATCCGCGTTTCTTGCAATACGCCTGCGCCTCCTTGCTCTTCGGTAGCTCGCTTTGATACCAGCTGGCGGAAGCATCGAGCAGGGCGTACAGATCGGTCTTGTCCTCGCGCGGTGCGGCGTCGCGGCCGCCTTCGCGCGGCACCGTCATGCCCAGCGTCTGCGCCAGCTCCTCGACCGCGTCGGGAAAGTCCAGCCGCTCGTAGTCCATCAGAAACTTCAGCGCGCTGCCGTGCGCGCCGCAGCCGAAGCAGTGGAAAAACTGCTTGGCCGGGCTCACGTAAAACGACGGCGAGCGCTCGTTGTGAAACGGGCAGCACGCGGTCCATTCGCGCCCGGCCTTTTTCAGCGGCACGCGCCGCTCGATCACGTCGACAATGTCGACGCGGGCAAGCAGTTCATCGATAAAGCTGTCGGGAATCAGGCCGCGCATCAGATCGCTAGTCTAGCGGTTGTCAGTATCGAATCCGGCCGGGTGACGCTGTGCCCTGGCCAAAACAAACGGCGCCCGAAGGCGCCGTTCGAGGTATCGCTGATCGAGCCGGTCAGAACAGGTGGACGATGCCCACCAGGCCCAGCACGATGATCAGGAAAATGATGATGAAGATGGCGAACAGCACTTTGGCGATGGTTGCCGCTGCGCCAGAGACGCCGCCGAAACCGAGCCAGCCGGCGACGAGCGAGATGATGGCGAAAATAATGGCCCACTTCAGCATGGTGTACTCCCTAGGATGATGATGGCCGGAGTGGCCGGACGCGTTGCAGCCGGCATTCTTGGGGCATGGCCGTGAAGGGAATGCATGAATTGGCGGGCTGGCCATGAAAATGTCACGTTCGCAGATTATTGCGCCGCGTTTGCGCCCGAATCGGCGGCCGGGAGGGCACCACCAGACTCAGGCCAGCCGCGCCTTGATCTTGCCCGACACCACGGCCATGTCGGCGCGGCCGGCGGCCTTTTCCTTCACCGCAGCCACCACCTTGCCCATGTCGCGGGCCGAGCTGGCGCCGGTGTCGGCAATCGCGGCCTCGACCAGCGCGTCGATCTCGGCATCGTTCAACTTGGTCGGCAGGTAGGTTTCGATCACCGCCATCTCGTCGCGCTCGATGATCGCCAGATCCTCGCGCTTGGCCGCCTCGAACTGGCTGACCGAGTCGCGCCGCTGCTTGAGCATCTTTTCCAGCGCGGCCAGCACCTGGGTGTCGTCCAGTTCGATCCGCTCATCGACCTCGCGCTGCTTGATCGCGGCCAGCATCAGGCGAATCACGCCCAGACGGTGTTTCTCGCCGGCGCGCATGGCGTTTTTCATGTCTTCGGTGAGCTGCTGTTTGAGCGTCATGACGGATATCTCCAGGCGGTAGAGGCGTGGTGGTGGCAAATTTCAATTTACGGAAACGACAAAGCCGGCGTTGCCCCTGGGGACAACACCGGCCGGATCGATCCGATGTGCTTGCGGCGGCTGCGAGAACCCGCGCCAGCCGCGTTTCCTGTGTGCCTGGCGCGAGGCGCCGGCGAACCTGCCGCTACCGGCAGATCGGGAAACTCAGTACAGGCGGGTCTTGCGCGACACATCGCGCGACAGGCGGCGCAGGTGGCGCTTGACGGCGGCAGCGCGCTTGCGCTTGCGCTCCTGGGTCGGCTTTTCGTAGAACTCGCGCTTGCGCGTCTCCGCGAGCACGCCGGCCTTTTCGCAGGTACGCTTGAAACGACGCAGTGCGATCTCGAACGGCTCGTTCTCGCGAACTTTTACGTTGGGCATGGAAACTCCGAGTGGTAATCTGCCCGCGGATACGGGCCTGTTGAATGGGGTGAGCCGCGAAGTATACCGTGCATACCACTCAATTTTCAAAGCCCCGATAAAGCCTGATGTAAGCCAGCCCGATTTGACGGGCGCCATCCGATGAAACCCGACGTGAACACGCCTGCGCCCATGGATCCGAATCTGATGAAACCCGTGCTTGGCATCGAGACCTCGTGCGACGAGACCGGCGTGGCCCTGCTGCGCTGGGAGCCGGATGCGCCGGGCCGCGGCCTGCTGGCGCACACGCTGTACAGCCAGATCAAGCTGCATGCCGACTATGGCGGCGTGGTACCCGAGCTGGCCAGCCGCGACCACGTGCGCAAGCTGGTTCCCTTGATTCGCGAAGCCCTGTCGCAGGCCGGGTTGACCGTGCAGGACCTGGGCGGTGTGGCCTATACCGCCGGCCCCGGTCTGGTCGGTGCCCTGCTGGTCGGCGCATCGGCCGGACGCGCGCTGGCCTGGGCGCTGGGCGTGCCGGCCATCGGCGTACATCATATGGAAGGCCACCTGCTGGCGCCGCTGCTGGAGGATGACCCGCCTGAGCCGCCGTTCGTGGCCCTGCTGGTATCCGGCGGTCACTCCATGCTGGTCGAGGTCAAGGCCATCGGCCAATACACGATTCTAGGCGACACGCTGGACGATGCCGCAGGCGAAGCGTTCGACAAGACCGCCAAGATGATGGGTCTGCCGTATCCCGGTGGTCCCATGCTGGCAAAGCTGGCCGAGAGCGGACGCGCGGGCGCGTTTCGTTTTTCCCGCCCGATGACAGATCGCCCTGGCCTGGACTTTAGCTTCTCCGGCCTGAAAACCCAGGTGCTGCTGGCCTGGCAGCAGTCCGACAAGAGCGATCAGACGCGCGCCGATATTGCCCGGGCGTTCGAGGAAGCCATCGTCGACACGCTCATCATCAAATGCCGCCGCGCGCTTGAGGCCAGCGGCGCGAAGCGGCTGGTGATTGCCGGCGGCGTCGGCGCCAATCGGCGCCTGCGCAGCGAACTCGCCGCGGCCGGCGCCAAAGACGGCTTCAAGGTCTATTTTCCGCGCCTGGTTTTTTGCACTGACAACGGCGCGATGATCGCCCTGGCCGGTGCGATTCGGCTGGCCAGCGGGCAGCATCAGGATGCCTCGGTGCAGGTGTATCCGCGCTGGGATTTGCAGACGTTGCCGGCGGCTTGATTAAGCCTGTTAATTTTGGTGTGGTTTCAGCCGTGAAGCTCTTGGTTTTTTGATGTATTGAAGTGCAGAGCTTTCACCCTCCTACGGAGGGCGAGATACTTCTCTTTTGCTTGTCCAAAAGAGAAGTATCCAAGAGAAAACGACACCCCACTTGGCGCTTGCCGGGCCAAGCCCGGCAAGTCCGTGAGCCGAGGCCGGGCTTTTCGACAGGACTCCTGTCCTGACGAAAAGGAATCGACGTCCTGTCGATTCCCCTGACGGGCCTTTCGACCTCACCTCACCGCCGCACAGGGGAGTGGAAAAGAAGAGCAGTTTTCCCGCTCAACTAATCCAAGCCTCTCAATCAGAAATGCAACACCTGCCCCTTCCTAAACGACATTCGCTGCAATTAGGTCGGCTACTTCCCTGAGACCTAGCAAAATTCTTTCCTTGTTACCCGGTGCATTATTTACGAACAACGGGCTTGGGTGAGGGCATGTGAGCAAACGTAACTCAGGCCGTAGCTTTTCAACTTGAGCTCGAGCTCGCTCTGCTTTTTTGCCGACGAACACGACTGCTTGCAATTTAGGCAATAGCTCCAGCAAGCGGGGGAGCGGCCGAAGGCCAGCCTCTAAATCAGAAGGAGTTGCAGCGCGAATTTTTGTGCCTGTTCCGATATACCAAGGAACGGAATTCCAAATGACGGTTTCTTTGCGAGGAATTTGCGCTTCGGTACTTAATTCAAAGAAATTCTTCGCTGTTTCCTCTGGATTATTTCGGGAAATGAAGCCTGATCCCACGGCCTTCGGTCCTGGGGCTTCAAGAAGGAAAAGAATCTTAGCTTCTACTCCTCCGTCCCAAGGATCAAAGTAAGGAATGGATGCATCTGGCCCGGCCTCCATTCGAAGTGTCTCAACGAATGCCGTAAGCGGGGCGATATGCGATTCATTGATTTGTTGCAATCGCGTCGCGCGTTGCCCACTTTCGCCAAGGAGTTTTGCGCGATCAGTATTCATTTGCGTCCGTTCTTAGTATTTCCTAGATTTGACGGCTAGCGCGAAACTCTTCCGTAAACCTCAATACTCGTCAAGCACGCAGGGAACGTGCTGCTTTTAAGGGTCCTTATGCGGCGGACGAAAGCTCGTGGCAGGCGAACCAGATCGCAGAGCTACAGCAGCTAAAACCAATTCACCACTGCGTGCGCTCCGGCAACAGGCCTTTCAGCTCGGCCTCGGTGAGGTTGCGCCATTGCCCGATTTTCAAATGCGCCAGCTTGACGTTGTCGATGCGGACGCGCCGCAGCTGGGTGACGCGGTAATCGAACGCCGCGGCCATGAGGCGGATCTGGCGGTTGAGGCCCTGGGTCAGCACGATGGAGAAACCGTACTTGGCGATGCGGCGGGTGCGGCACGGCTTGGTCATCTGGCCGTGGATGCGCACGCCCCTGGCCATGCCGCGGAGGAATTCGTCGGTGACGGCCTTGTCCACTGCGACGAGGTATTCCTTTTCGTGGTGATTTTCGGCCCGCAGAATTTCGTTGACGATATCGCCGTTGCTGGTGAGCAGGATCAGCCCTTCGGAGTCCTTGTCCAGCCGACCGACCGGAAATATCCGCTGCGGATGATCGACGAAGTCGACGATGTTGCCGTCGATGCTCTGGTCGGTGGTGCAGGTGATGCCGACCGGTTTGTTCAGCGCGATATAGACGGCTTTCTTGGCGCCCGGCGTGGCCGCGAGAATGCGCGCCTTGACGATCTCGCCGTCCACGCGCACCTCGTCACCTTCCAGCGCCTTGGCGCCGGTGGTGACGACTTCACCGTTGATGGTGACGCGGCCGGCAACCAATAAATCATCCGCCTCACGGCGCGAGCACAGGCCGGCTTCGCTGATGTATTTGTTGACGCGCATGGGTTGGGCCGGAAACAGAGAGCTGGGAACGGGGAATGTAGAGACTGAGGAGCGATGCGTCGAAGCGTGCCAGTGGAATTTTCCCGGCAAGATTTTAGGGCGGATTGAAACGAAGACTGAAACGCGGCGAAGCTGCATCCGTTCCCCGTTCCCCGTTCCCCGTTCCCCGCTCTAGGACCGCAACCCGATGCCGCGCTGGAGCAACTGCAGCGCCACGATGGACAAGGCCACGACAAACCCCAGCATCACGACAAACGCGATCCAGATGTTGACGTCGGTAATGCCCAGCACGCCGAAGCGGAACGCATTAACCATGTAGAGAATCGGGTTGATCCGCGAGATGGTCTGCCACGGTTCGCCGAGCATGTTGATCGAATAAAACACGCCGCCCAGATAGGTCAGCGGCGTAATCACGAAGGTCGGCACCAGGGCGATGTCGTCGAACTTCTTGGCGAACACCGCGTTGACGAAGCCGGCCAGCGAAAAAATCGTGGCGCCGAGCAGCACCGAAAGAAAGGTGATGATCGGATGCACGACATGCAGGGACGTGAAAAACAGCGCGATCAGCAGCACCAGCACGCCCACCACCAGTCCGCGCGTGACCGCGCCGGTGACGTAGCCCAGCAGGATCACCCAGTTTGGCATCGGCGACACCAGCATCTCCTCCACCGATCGGCTGAACTTGGCGCCGAAGAACGAGCTGGAGATGTTGCCGTAGCTGTTGGTGATGATGCTCATCATGACCAGGCCGGGCACGATGTACTGGATATAGCTGAAGCCGCCTTCGATGGTGCCGATGCGGCCGCCGATGAGTTTGCCGAACACCACGAAATACAGCGTCATGGTGATCGCCGGCGGAATCAGCGTCTGCGTCCAGATGCGCATGATGCGCACGATTTCGCGGCGGACCAGGGTCTGCAGCGCAACGAGATTGGTTGAGGTGCTCATGCCGCTTTCTCCGCGCTGTCACTGTCATGGCGTCCGTTTTCGACCAGCCGCACAAACAGCTCCTCCAGTCGGTTGGTTTTGTTGCGCATTGACACGACCGTGATGCGGTTTTCTGACAGTGCGGCGAACAGCGAATTGAGATCCTGCGCTCGCGGCATGTCGGCTTCCAGCGTGTGGTCGTCGATGCGGCGCAAGGTGATGCCGGGCAGGGTCGGCAGGTCTCCAAGCGTGCCGCTGATATCGAACACGAAGGTCTCGACATCCAGCGTGGCCAGCAGGTTGCGCATGCTGGTGTTCTCGACGATGCGGCCGCCGTCGATGATCGCGATGTTGCGGCACAGCTGTTCGGCCTCCTCCAGGTAATGCGTGGTGAGGATCACCGTGGTGCCGGCCGCGTTGATGCCGCTGACAAACTGCCACATCGAGCGGCGGATTTCGATGTCGACGCCCGCGGTCGGCTCGTCGAGGATCAGCAGCTTCGGCTCGTTCATCATGGCGCGGGCGATCATCAGGCGGCGCTTCATGCCGCCGGACAGCATGCGCGCCTGGTGCTGCGCCTTGTCCCACAGGCGCAGCTCCTTCAGATATTTTTCGGCGCGCTGCGCGGCGATCTTGCGCGGCACGCCGTAGAAGCCGGCCTCGTTGACGCAGATGTCGTACAGCTTTTCGAACTGGTTGAAGTTGATTTCCTGCGGTACCAGGCCGATGAGCCTCATTGCCTCGCTGCGCTGCTTGTTGACCGAGATGCCGAACACCTTGGCATCGCCGTCGGTCGAGCTGACCAGCGAAGAGAGAATGCCGATAAGCGTCGATTTGCCGGCGCCGTTGGGGCCGAGCAGGGCGAAAAAGTCGCCCGGTTGCACGGTGAGGCTCACGCCCTTGAGGGCTTCGACGCCGTTGCCGTAGGTTTTGCGCAGGTGCTCGACGACGAGTGCGGGTGTGGAGGTCATTGGGGGATGCCAGGTGATGGAAAGCCTGGAAAACCGTGCGTTGGGCGCGCCCCGAACCGGCAGGTTCGAATAGCGGCGGCGCCAGCGTTTGGTCAGCGGCTCTTAGCCAACTATTATAGCCGGCTTGGTGCAGCCACCTGATCCTTCGGGTGCACGCACCGTTTCCTCAAGACCGTCAGGACTCCCCATGGCCGATCATTTCCAGCTCCGTCTCGTCGATAGCCGCATGTTGGCGTCGTCGGTTCGCCACCTCGTTTTCGAGCGCGTGGACGGCCAGCCGCTGGCGTTCCAGCCGGGGCAGTTCCTGCAGATTCACTTTCAGTACGACGACGGCACCGCGACCAAGCGCAGCTATTCGGTGGCCACCGTCGGCGACGGCAGCTCGCCGGTGCAGCGCATCGAGATTGCGGTGAGCTATGTCGAAGGTGGCGCGGCCACCAAGCTGCTGCGCGAGCTGGCGCACGATGGCGTCATCGATGCCAGCGGACCCTACGGACGCTTCTGCCTTCATGAGGCCGATGTTCACCCGCGCTATCTGCTGCTGGCCACCGGTACGGGCGTCACTCCTTACCGCGCGATGCTGCCGCAAATTGCCGCACTGCTGGAAAAAGGCGATCGTGAAGTGGTGCTGCTGTACGGCGCGCGTACCGAAGAAGAGCTGCTATACGGCGACGAGTTCGAAGCCTTTGCGCAGCAGCACACGGGCTTCGTGTTTCATGGCTGCCTGAGCCGCCAGCCCCGCGCCAATCCACTGGCCACCGATCGCAGTGGCCACGTGCAGCACGTGCTGGCCGAACTGGCGCCGAGCGCCGATCGCGACATCGCCTACCTGTGCGGCAACCCTAACATGGTCGACGCGGCGTTTACCGCATTGAAAGACTTCGGTCTGCCCGTCCCGCAGATCCGCCGCGAAAAATATATTTCCTCGCGCTGATCAGTAAGTCACGTTGACGGTGATCGTGTCGCTGTAGGTCCCCGGCGTCGGTGTGGTCTGTGGCGCCACGCGGCCGTATACGGTGTTTGTCTGCACGGCGCCGTTGCCTGTGCCGGTAACGGTATCGGTATTGACGGTATTGCCCCAGCGTATGCTGCGGGCGCTGTCCTGATACAGCTCATAGGTTACAAGGTCGCCGCTGCTTCCGGCCATGCGCCGCGCAGTGCCGCTGGCGTGCTGGCCGTTGTCCAGCCCGATCTGAAACGCGGTGTTGCTGGTGCACTGGGTTTGCAAGGTGGTCGTTGCGTCTACGTTGCCGGTCAGCAGGCCGACTGTCGATCCGAAATTGAGGTTGTTGGCCGCCGTGATGGTGCAGGTCTTGGCGACCACGGCATTGGCCGTGAAGCTGAAGGCGCTGGCGTTGCCGGTGCCGCAGGTGGCCGGAGTGGTCGTGTAATTGGAGGCGACGGTGATTTCGGCATCGGTGCCGGCAAACGTGCTGATGTAGGTTCCTGCAGTGAGACCTATCTGCGCGTTGGGCACGCTGGCATATAGCGGCGCCGTGCCGCTGATCGTTCCCGGTAACAGTCCGGTCAGGCCGAGAGGTACCACGACCGACGTCTGATACGGCTGGCTGTTGACGGACGAAAAAGGCGAGCCCCAGATCTGCGTGCGCGCGCTGTCCTGGTATATCTGGAACTGAAGATTTTGCCCGGTGCCGGCCGACATCAGCCGATTGGTTCCCGTAACGCCAGCGGTGCCATTACCGATGTTGATGCAGAACGTCGCATTGGCTGCCAGCAGCAATGAGGGGTTTTTGCAGGTCCAGCCGATCGATGCCGAGGTGGTGGCGCCAGTCACCAGTCCGTCGACAGTGCCGAAGTTGATCGTCGGCGCGCTGGTCACGCTGCAGGTGACCGAGGCAGCCTGCGCATGCACGGTGCGCGGTGCCGTCAGCGCGCCGCCGATCAGCATGATCAGCAACACCATCGTTGTAATCAGTCGCGGCTTCATCATCGAGAGGTCTCCGCCACGCAGCGCAGCGGGCCGATATGCGGAATCGTCGTGCCCACCTTGCGATAGTCGAAGGCCGCATGGCATGCGCCTTCGGGCGTGAGCACGTCCAGCACCGTGTGCTTTTGCAGGGTTTCCAGATAGGCCTGGCCGTCGAAGCCGACCAGCGCGGGATCGCCGCTGAGCTGACCGTGCACCCGCACCTGACTGCCCAGCGCCAGCGGCTTGCCGCTCGTGTCGATCAGGGTGAGCACGCCGGCCTGCACCGGCGTGATGCCGAACTTGACCAGCGTGCCGGCGCGATCGGTCGGCGTGGCGATCGTGCTGACCCGATCGATCCGCACGTCTTGCGGCAGCTGCATCGGGTCGATCGACACCTCGTTGTTCTGATACGAATTCAGCGGCTCGACCAGCAGCATGCCGTGGCTGTCGGTAGTGCCGATCGGGTTGTTCTGGAGTTTCACCGGCACGCCGGCCATGCCGTCGGTGGAAACCACGGCGAAGGCGTCGTCGATGCGTCGTGAAGCGAACACATCGCCGCCCATGAGCACGAGTGATCCGGTAGCGCCGGCGTAGCCGTAGTCTTGGCCCGCGATCGAACTGACGCCGGCGTCGACCAGACCGTAGCGTCCCAGATAATCCACTTCGCCCTCACCACCGTCCTGGCTACCGCCTTGACGCAGGTCGGCGCGCCAGCCCCAGCCGCCGGCGCTCGGCGCCGATCTGCTGGCGTCCATGCTCAGACCGGTACCGGTGCCATCGCGCTGCACGCCGGTGCTGATCGTGGTGGTGTCGTCCAGCACGACGTTGAAGCCGGCGAAGAGGCTGCGATCGTTGGCATTGTCGAGGTTCTGATTGGCGCTGAGGCTCAGCGACATGGCGTGCCCGATCGACTTGAACCAGTACACCGTGGCGTAGCGCGAGGGGTCCTGTTTGGGGTAGCGCAAGTCCAGATAGCTCACGCCAAACTCGCCAAGATGCACGGTGCTGTAGCCGACCACCGCCTGCGTGCTGACGCTCGGCGGCGGGGCGCCGTACAGCGAGGCAACGTCGAGGTAGTCACCGCGCGTACGTGTTTCGTCCACGCTGAAATTGAAGCGATTGTCGCGCCAGCTGTAGCCGGCGCTGAATTGCGAGCCGCTCTGCCCCTGATACACGCTATGCGCCAGCGAACCGGAGAGAACGCCGCCGCTGTCGCCCAGCAGCCAGACCCCGCCAGCGCCGGCTTCGGTCAGGCCGGCGGTGGCCTCGCCGTGCAATTCGGCGGTGAAATGATTGCTGACGCCATAGCGCCAGTTGCCGCTGGCGGCCGGATCGCGGCCGTAGTCGAACGAAGCCAGTCCGTAGTTCTCGCGCACGTAGCCGATGTCAGCCGACCACTGCGACAGCCCTTGTTGCAGCAGCTGGTGCGTGTCGTACAGCGAAAAGTTGAGCGTGGTCGCTCGCCCCAGCGCATCGGTCAGCACGACCTGCGCATTGCCCGCGCCGCTGATGTTGGGCATGGTGTTGAGCTGGAACGGTCCGCTCGGCACTTTGCCGCTGTACTGGCGCAGTCCGTTGACGTAGAGATCGACCTGCGACGGCAGTGTGGCCGAGCCGATAAACGCCGGCAGCGGCGCGGTGATCAGATACGGCTGCAGCGCAAAGTCCGTGCCCAGCTGGATGCCGCCGATGCGGGTCGAGCGCGTCCAGGATTGCGCGCCGGTCAGCGTGTCACCAAAGCGCAGCGTCAGCAGGCTGTCGGGAAAGGAAGTGCTGAACGAGGTATCCAGTCGCACGGTCTTGTCGGTGGAACCGCTGCCGTCGCCACGGGTGGCCTGCGACAGGCTGGTGCTGCTGAAAACCCCGGCCGGTCCAAAAATGCGCAGCTCGGTAAAAGCGCTCAGGCTGCCGGTGCCGTGCTCGCCCTGGGTGCCGTAGACCTCGTAGTTGAGCAGCGTGCCGGGCGATGCGCTGGGCTTTTTTGCCGAGGCGGTCGGCGTATTCAGTACCGTCGTCGACAGCCGCAGCAGGCGCAGCGGCACGTTGATCTTCACCGTCTGCTGGCCGGCATCGTAGGCGACCATGCTGCCGGGCAGGCTGCCCAGCCGCAGCGGGTCGGACATGCCCGGCGGCAGCGCAAACCCTAGCTGACGCAGGGTGGCCTGGCTAACCCACAGCTGTCCGTCGCGAAGGCTGAAGTGGGCCAAGCCGCTGGATGCGCCGTTGAGCATCACGTCCAGATACAGATCGTTTCCCGTCTGGCCCGTTGGGTTGCCGCCATCGGCAATCAGGGCGGGGTTGGCGGCCGTTGTCGCGGCGTCTGGCGTGTTCGACGCGTGCGCGGCCGCTGCCAGCCATCCCTGCATCAAAACCAGCTCAGCGAGGACGATCGGCCAGCGACAGCTTTTGCGTAGCCTTTTCGCCATTGATCGATGCCTCCAGCGTGCCACCGGACGCGAACACGGCCACGGGCGGTTTCAAGACCCAGCGCATGGTGGCGCCGGGAAGCACGTAACCGAGCAGGCCGGGCACGATTTCGCTGCGCTGACCGGCGCTGTTGATGAAGCTCAGGCTGGCCAGCTGCGCATGGCTGCCGCCGGTATTGCGAACCTCCAGCACCGCATGGTCGCCGTCGTGCTGCAGGGCCCAGTGCAGCGCGGGCGGCGCAGCGACCGCGCCGGCCGGTTCCACAAACACCGGCACGCTGTAATGCAGGACGAACTGCAGACCTTTTTTGCCGTGCATGTCGACCGGCAGTTCGTCGATGGCGACGCGAAAAGCGTCCTCGACGGCGCCTGGGCCGTTGGGCGGTGCCCCCAGTCGTATCACGCGTACCAGCTGTGGCTCGCCGACCGCCAGCTGCAGCATCGGTGGACTGATCACCAGCCCCTGCGACGGCGTCAGCCGATCGCCGCTGGTGTCCTGCGACCAGTGATAAACCCGCACCTGGGCGTGGATCACGCTGTCGCCCGTATTGCTCAGCCACAGTCCGTCGGCGTTTTGCGCGGCCTGCAGGCTCAACGTGACGGGCGCCACCTGCAGACCGCTGGCCGTGGCACCGCCGCTGGCCGCGGCCAGTACGAGCAGCGCACAACGCCAATGCAAAGCACGTGGCATGGTCAATCAGTAATTGACGTTGACGGTGACGGTATCGGCGTAGCTGTCCGGAGTGAAGTTGGCGCTGGCGGCGGTGGCGTAAACCGTCAGCGATTGTGCCGCGCCCGTGCCGGTCCCCGCCACGCCGTTGCCTACCGCGGTTGATGTGGCCGTATTGCCCCAGATCGTGCCGCTGGCGCCGGCAGTCGACGTCAGTTGGTAGGGCACCTTGTCGGTATTGGTGGCAGGTGCGGTAGTGGACACCATCGTGCCGGCGCCGGCGGTGTTGGCGTTCGACGGCGCCAGGCCCACGTAATACGGCGTGCTCTTGGAGCAGTTGACGCTGATGGTGTTGCTCCCGGTGGTGTTCACCGCGGTGGCCGCGACCGAACCCAGGTTGATATTGGATGCCGAGCCTGCGGTGACGGTGCAGGCCTTGGTGATGGTGATCAGCACCTGAAAGGTGGCCGTAGCCGGATTGGCCGCTTGCGCAGCAGCCGTGCCGGTGATCAGTGCGGCGATCGTGGCAGCACGCAGAACGTTATGGATGAACATGGTTTTCCCCCGTTAGCTGGACAGTGCGGTAAAACGCTTCGAGCGTGTTACCTGACGCAATCCCTGTGCCAGCTAGTCTCGGGTAACCTGCGTTACACCTATGCACAAAAAATGACATCCGTAGGCGTGGCGCGGGTTTTTCGACCTTTCTTTGAAACTGATCCCATGCGCGAGCGCTAAAGCTGCAAAGAGCATCACACTTTGTGTTTAGGAGTCAGCGGGCGATCCAGATGCGGCCGCCCATGCGAAGCGTTCTTCACGCCACGATGATGACGCGCAAAGGCAGTGTCTGCCCGCTGCTGCAGTCAATCAGAAACATCAGAAACTCAGCGTCGCGGTAATGGTGTCGGTGTAAGTGCCGACGGCGGCGTCCTGGTTGCTTGGAATCTTTCCGTAGATCGGAACGGACTGCGACTGTGCCGTTCCGTTGCGGCCACCGCCGCCGCTCGCCGGCGATCCGGTATAGGTGGCGCCGGAGCAGCTGCCGATATTTGCGCCGGTGAAGCAATAGGTGACATAGCCGGTGGAGGCCGTGCCATCACCGAAAATCGTGGTGGTGTAATCGGGCGTCACGTAGAGGTTGTAGGCCAGAGCGTTGGTGCCCGATTTCAGGCTGCGGGAAACGTAGGAGCCGCTCATCCCCGGCGACAGGGTCAGGCTGGCATTGACGCCGTTGTAGCCTCCAAGGCAGAAAAAGAAGAAGAAAATAGAGCAGTCCGGCGTACAGGTGACGCTGATCGTGCCGTTCGATGTCGCCGGCACGCTGCTGACCGGATCGTAGTTGCCGAATGCCACGCCGGCGCTGGCCGTATCGATGGCGCAACTCGTGGCCCACAGCGGCGCGCTGAATGTGGCTGCGGCCATCAAGAGAAGACCGGGCAGGATGCGGTGGAAGAAACGGGATGTCATGGCGTGGCTCCGTCGGCGCTGGTGCAGCTTAACTTGCCCAGGTTGGTCATCGGTTTTTTCGAGGCCGGCATGTGCAGCATGCAGCGCATGTCGCCGCTGCCGGTGTTTGCCCGCAGCTGGTAATTGCCTGCCGGAAGATCTGGAAAATAAAAGCTGCCGTCCAGGCCGATCAGCGTTTTCAGCGATTTATTTCCCGCTTGCAGCGTGGCGTTGCCGTATTGCACCGGCTTGCCGTCGAGGGTGAGCGTTCCGCGCGCCGCGTGCAGTGTGTGCACGCCAAAGCGCACGATCGTGCCACCCAGTCGCGGCACGCTCATCATCTGCTGCGTGCTGTCGATCTGATACTGCAGGGGCACGCTGTTCTGGTCGATGCCGACCTTGTTGGCCTGATACGGCAGCAGGTTGGTCACCAGCAGTGTGCCGTTGGCGTCGGTTTTTCCGACCGGCTGGTTTTCGCGGGTGATCCCCACATCCGCCACGCCCGGAGTTTCCACCAGGGCGTAGCCGTTCTGCAGCACGCGGCCGGCATACACGTGGTCGTCCATCGCAATGACGCTGCCCGACACCAGGATGTTTCCGGAAGTCTGGCCGCCGAACCGTTGGCCGGTGAACTGGACCAGCCCGTCGCGCCCCTGGTAGTCGAGCTGGGCCAGGTCGGATGCGCCGGAACTGCCCTGCTGGGCATTCACCGAATAGCCCCAGCCGGTGTCGGTCGGTACCGAACGCTGCGCCGAGAAGCCGTAGCTGCTGCCGCTGTTGGCGTCGTGCGTGCCGTTGAAGCCGATGCTGCCATTGCCCAGTGGGATGACCAGATTGGCGGTCAGCTGCTTGTCGTTGTCGCCCGGACGATTCAGCTGCCTGTTCACGCCCAGCAGCAGGGACACGTCACCGGGCAGATTGAATGTGCCGTTGATCCCAACATTGCGCTGCCGCGCACCGCTGGCGTAGACGATATCGCCCGCGCTCGCCTGCAGGCTGAAACGGCCAAAAGGCGACCAGCTGGCATTGGCGTAGCTCACTCGTCGGGGGCGTACCGATGCGGGCAGCAGATCATCGCCGATCCGGCTGTAGTCGCTGGAATAGGTCTGCACGCCGACGCCTAAGCTGACGCGCTGATTGCTGTACTGGTAACCCAGCGAACTGCCCTGGCCCTGTTCTCCGTGATTGCGGCTGGCAGCGATGCCGCCGCTCAGGTAGCCGATCGGCAGGCGCACGCTGGCCGACGTTCCGGCGTTGACCAGGCCGTTTTCCGCTTCCATCCGATAGCCGGCGGTCAGCGCGTTGGTGAACCCGTAATTCTGCCGAAGCAGCAGCACGCCGCGGCCGGCCTCATAGCCGTTGGCCAGCGTGGACGTGCGTTCGATACCGGCCTGGAACGCATAGTCGCTCAGCCCCTGCGACAGCAGCTGGGTGGCGCCATAAAAGCTTTGTTGCAGCGTGCGCGTGCCGCCGAACGGATCGTGGATCACCACGCTAACGTTGTTGGCGCCCGGACCCAGCCCCAGTCCGGAGAGATTGAACGGCCCGGCCGCGATCTGGCGCTGTCCGACCAGTACGCCGTTCTTGTAGATGTCCACCGTGCCCGGCGCCTGCAGCAGTCCGCTGATAGTTGGCTGCGGAAAGGTGATCAGGTACGGATCCAGATCGAATGCCCTGACCAGTCCGATACCGCCGAGCAGCGCCGTGCCACCGAGGCCGTCGCTGGAAAAAACGTACTGGTCGCCGATGGTCAGTCGGCGCAGATGGCTGCTGTCGTCGTATTCGAGACGGGTCAGACCGCGCGAAAACCCCTGCGACTGGCTCCATGACGGGGTGTCCCTGAGCAGCCACTGGCCATAGGCCACGCCGCCGTCCAGATAGGCCGAGGCGCTGCCGTCCTGCGAGCCGGCGTTGAGCGCGTAGTTGACGAACAGGCTGGGCACCGCCGTTGGCTTCAAGACCGCGGCGCGCGGATTCAGATTCAGGCTGTTTGCCGCAAACGCATTTGCCGGCAGGTTGACCGACAGTCGGCCGGCCTTGTCGTCCAGTTCCACGCTACCTTTTGCGGCATACGCGGTGATGTCGACAAACTGCTTGGCGCCAATGCGCTCCTCGGCAACACCTTCAAGCGGTATCGATGCGCGTTTCAGCGCATCGTCTTCCACCAGAATGTGCGAATGACGGACCAGCACGAACGCCGTGCCGTAGCAACTGCCGTTGACACAGAAATCCAGCAGCATTTTGCTGGACTGGGCCATCACACCGGGGGAACAGAGCAGCGAGAGCGCTATCAGTTTGAGCTTGTGCTCTCGCATGCCTCGGTGCCGTTCGCGGTGATGGAGTGCCTGAGCGTCTGTGCCAGCGTTCCGGACCATGTCAGCGACACCGATGCGGCCTTGCTGCACACGTCCCGTGCCAGTTTCAGTTCGAGCGTCCCGGTACTTCCCGCCAGCACGTAATTGGCGACCAGGTCCTTTTGAAGCACGGTATTGCCGGCGCGATCCAGCACGGACACCAAGACGCTCTGCGGGTCAAGCCGCTGGTTGCCGTCGTTGCCGATGCCGATCGTGAGAAGGCCGTGATCCACGCTGCCGGTGCGAATCACCGGCTTGCGTTCGGCATGCTCGGGTTCGATGAAGACGGGCAGGTTGATCTCGGTCAGCACGCGGATCTGTCCGGTCTTGGCCGAGGGGTCGTTGGCCAATCCCGGCAGTTCGTTGAGCAACAGCCGGTAACTGGCCTCCGTGGCGTCGACGACCTGCAAACTGCCGACGCGCAGTTCGACGCTCTTGCCGGGAGCCACTTCGACCAGCTCCGGCGTGACGATGAGATCGTCGCTGGGATCAAGCTTCCACTTTCCATCGGCCTGCATCTGCCAGCGCATGCTTCGCACCTGCAGCCGCAGTGCCGCATCGCTGCTGTTGTAGACGGTGATGATGTCCGCCCGATGTTTTGCATCGAGCTCGACCCGCGTCGGGTTGATGGAGAAGGTGGCTGCGTTCACCGCCTGCGTCGCCAGTGCCGACCAGGCGGCAAAAACGACGCAGGCGATGCTGCTGGCGGGATGACGTTTCATGCGAACTCCCCTGTATGACCGAAGCTGAAATCTTGCAGGGGCCGATCCTACTCCGCTTGCCAAAAACCAGAACCCGATCAGAAGACCAGCGAAGCAGTCACGGTATCGGTGTAGTTGCCTGCTGGCACGTCCGTACCAGCCGGCAGCGAGCCATAGGTCGTGAACACCAGCGCGGTATTGACGCTGATGGACGTCTGCGCGGACGGTTCAGTCGCGGTGGTGTTGCCCCACTCGGTGGTGCCGCCGCTGGTGGTGTAGATGTGGTACGGCAGCTGGTTGCTGTTACCGTCGGTCATCTGGCGCGCGGGCGTTGCCGCGGTCGAGCCGCCGCCTTTGTTAGAACCCTGATCGAGCGCAACGGTCACCGGCGTGCCCTTGGTGCACTTCGCACTGACGCTGCCTTGAGCGGTCACGGCCGATGCGCTGGTCGGATCGTAGTTGCCGAAGCTGATCGGCGCGGTGCTGATCGTGCAGGACTTGATCACGGTGGCGGTGACTTGAAAGCTGGAACTGGTGGTGGCGGCATACACATTGGCAACAGCGCCGGTCAGGCCGAGCAGGGCAACCGCGAACAGGGTTTTCTGGAACTTCATGACGCTTAACTCCGATGAGGTTTGAAGGCTTGCGGAGCGGTTAAGGCAATCGACGTGCCAATCGGCGGATCTGGTCGAAAATCCATCCAAATGGGGCTGTATGGCGGTCATCGCGCGGGCTTCGGGAGGTTTTCAGCCACACTGGATCGCCGCTCGCCGAGCCGGGATCATGTGACGAGAAAGTGCGGCGTGCGTCACATTTGGTGACAATTCATCACACGGTTTACACAAATTAACGTGATATGAGTCACAAAACTACGCGCTTTTGTCAAGCTTGCTTGACATGAGCCTGGCCAGCCTCTACGTTGCCCATGTCAAGCTGACTTGACACTACATCAGGGGGTTGGCGTCATGCGCATTCAATCATTCGTCCGCGACGCCGCGACATCTCGGCCGCGTCTGGTTCCACCGCTGAGCGCTGCCTCGGCGACGGCGCAGCGGCGGGAGCGCACTTTTGCCCATGTTGCTCAGGGGACATGCCCATGCCTCGCCTGAAAGAAAAACGCTACCAGCAGCGCGTCATGCTCGCCATGGCGGTCTATATCTTCTTGATGGTTCTGGTCTGGCCGCTGGTGCGCACGACGAGCAGCGTGCCGCTTCGCTGGGTGCTGGCGCTCGCGCCGCTGCCGCCGATGCTTTACGTGATCGCCCTGATGGCGCGGCGCATTCGCGACAGCGACGAGCTGGAGCAGCGCACGCATCTGATCGGTCTGGGCGTGGCCACCGGCGTGGTCGCCACGTTGAGCCTGGCGGGCGGGTTTCTGGCGTCGGCCCAGGTGCTGGCCCTGGATGGCAGCATCCTGATCTGGGTTTTTCCGGCCATGATGGCGTGCTACGGCATCACCCGCTGGTGGGTGGCGCAGCAGTACGGAGGTGATCTGGGCTGTGATCCCGGCGAGTCCCTGGCGCTGCACTGGCGCCTGACCATAGGCGCGGCGATGTTTGGTTTCGTGGCGCTGTTCGCCTATCTGAAGCAGGATGCTTTCCATGCCGGCCTGCTGGCGGGAACGGCTGGGGGCATCGCCGTGATTGCTTTGGCGAAAGCCATCCTGCTTTGGCGCAAGCGCCGAGCCGGGCGCGCCGATGGCCACGCGTGACGCATGAATAATTCGGTACGTGAACTGCGCGGCGAGCAGGGCTGGTCGCAGGCGGATCTGGCCGAGCGGCTGGACGTGTCGCGGCAGACCATCAATGCCATCGAAACCGGCAAATACGATCCCAGCCTGCCGCTGGCATTCAAGATCGCCCAACTGTTCGACCGTTCGATTGAATCCATTTTTGTTCCAGGTGAGGGGTAGGCGGCATGGCACTGAAAGGACGGTCGCTTTTTCGCATCGGTGTCGTTGTCGTGATTGCCGGGGTGCTCGCCTGGAATCACTTCCATGCGGAGAGCGGTTCGCCCGTCACCGAGCCGGTGCCAGCCGCATCGACAAGGAACGACGCGGCGCCGGCGAAACCGCGCACCTGGCGGCTCGGTTCGGTCACGCTCACCGCGTGCGAGCTCGGGCAGCCCAATAGCGGGCTCAGCACGGCGGCGTGGTGCGCCGACTTTCCCGTGCCGGAAAATCGCGACGACCCGCACGGCCGGATCATCAAGCTGAAACTCGCGGTGCTGCGCACCAGCGCGCAGGTGCCCAGTGCGGACATGCTGGTGTTTCTCGCCGGCGGTCCGGGACAGGCGGCGACCGCCGCGGCCAGCACCGTGGCCTCGGTGCTGCAGCCGCTGCGCGCGCATCGTAATGTGCTGCTGCTCGACCAGCGCGGTACCGGCGGCTCCAACGCGCTCACCTGCAGGGACTCCGACGAGATCACCGCCAAGGACGACGAGGACAGCGACGACCTCGGCAAGATCCGCAGCGCCGCCGCGGCCTGCCTCAAGCAGATCAGCCCGCGCGCCGACCCGCGCTACTACACCACCACGGTGGCCGCGCAGGATCTGGAGGATGTGCGCAAGGCGCTGGGCGCGCCGGCGTTCGACCTGATTGGCGTGTCCTACGGCACGCGGATGGCGCAGCAGTACCTGATGCATTACCCGGACGCGGTGCGCAGCGTAGTCCTGGACAGCAGCGTGCCCAATACGCTGGCCCTCGGCGAAAGCTTTGCGCAAACGCTGGACGAGGCGCTGAAGCTGCAGTTTGCGCGCTGCACCGCCGAGCTGGCGTGCAAGCAGCGCTTCGGTGATCCGGATCAGACGCTGTATCAGCTGCGCGATGCGCTGCGCGCCAACCCGCATCCGGTGAGCTTTCGCGATCCGGAAACCTACCGGTCGGTCAAGCGCGTGTTGAACGAAAGCTCGCTGGCCAGCGTCGTGCGCATGTTTGCCTACACGCCGCCGACCGCCGCGCTGCTGCCGATGTCGATCGACGCGGCCGCGCACGGCGACGTCGGCCCGCTGCTGGGTCAGGCCAAGATTCTCTCCGGCGATCTGTCCGAGCTGATGGGCAGCGGCATGCAGTACTCGGTGATCTGCAGCGAGGACGCCGACCTGCTGACGCCACGCCCGCAGGACGAGCAAACCATCCTCGGCACCAAGATGATCGATTCGCTGAAGGCGGTCTGTTCGGTCTGGCCCAGGGGCACGCGCCCGGCCAATTTCCACGAGCCGCTGAATACCGACAAACCCGTGCTGCTGCTGGCCGGCCAGTACGACCCGGTCACGCCGCCGCGCTATGCCGATGAGATTGCCAAGGGCCTGCCTAACGCACGCGTGCTGGTGCTGAAGGGCCAGGCGCACAGCGTCATGGCGGCCGGCTGCGCGCCCAAGCTGATCAAGCAGTTCGTCGAGAAGCTCGACCCCAAGGCGCTCGATGCGAGCTGTCTGGACCTGCTGCAGCCCACCCCGATTTTCATCGACTTCAACGGCTCGACGCCATGAGGAGCAGCGCCATGAAAAAAACCTATGTGATGGTGAATGCCATGCTGTGGGCCGCGGCGATACTCGCGGCCGCCGTGCTCAACGCGCCGCACTTCCTTTCCCTGATCCTGCTGCCGATGCTGGCAACGCTGTCGCAGCTTGCGATCGGCCCGCGCGCATGCCGCATCCGGAGCCACATCTCGTGATCGAAGTCAGGGATCTGCATAAAGCCTTTGGCGCGGTGAAAGCCGTGGATGGCGTCAGCTTCATGGCGCGCGATGGCGAAATCACCGGCCTGCTCGGCCCCAACGGCGCCGGCAAGACCACCACGCTGCGCATGCTGTACACGCTGATGACGCCGGACAGCGGCCAGGTGCTGGTCGATGGCATCGATGCCAGCGTCGATGCGCTGGCCGTGCGCCGGCAGCTCGGTGTGCTGCCCGACGCGCGCGGCCTTTACAAGCGGCTGACCGCGCGCGAGAACATCGATTATTTCGGACGGCTGCACGGCCTGCCGGAGGATCTTCTGAAAGCGCGACGCGAAGCGTTGATCCAGTCACTCGAGATGGGCGACATCGGCGATCGCCGCACCGAAGGTTTCTCGCAGGGTCAGCGGGTAAAAACGGCCATCGCCCGTGCGCTGGTACACGATCCGCGCAACGTGATACTCGACGAGCCGACCAACGGGCTGGACGTGATGGCCACGCGCGCGCTGCGCCAGTTCATGCAGCGGCTGAAAGAGGAGGGGCGCTGCGTGCTGTTCTCCAGCCACATCATGCAGGAGGTCGCCGCGCTGTGCGATCGCATCGTGGTGATCGCGCACGGCCATGTAGTGGCCGACGAGTCGCCCGATGCGCTGCGCGAACAAACCGGTGAAGCAAATCTGGAAGACGCCTTCGTCAAGATCATCGGCAGCGAAGAAGGGCTGGTCGCATGAATTCGCCACCGAAAATCGTCGTTCGGCGCAGCCGCGCGTTTCTCACCGTCTTCCTCAAAGAGGTGCGAGAAAATCTGCGCGATCGGCGCACCATGATCAGCGCGTTTCTCACCGGTCCCCTGCTGGGTCCGATCCTGTTCGTGATGCTGCTGAACGTCTCGCTCGGCCGCGAGCTGGACAAGGCCGACAAGCCGCTGCAGGTGCCGGTGATCGGTGCGCAGTACGCGCCCAATCTCATGGCTGCGCTGAAGGCCGGCGGCGTGGTCGCCGGCGCACCCCTGGCCGATCCTGAAACCGCCGTGCGCAAGCAGGATGCCGACGTGGTGCTGCGCCTGTCGCCCGATTACGGCAAGGCCTGGCGTGAGGGTCAGCCGGTGCAGATCGAGATGATCTACGACTCGTCACAACGCGATGCGAACAGTTCGGTCGAGCGCGTCAGTCAGCTGGTCGAAAGCTATGCGCGCCAGCAGGGTGCGATGCGGCTGGTCGCGCGCGGGCTCTCACCCAGCACGGCGTGGCCGCTGGTGGTGGCCAAGCGCGATCAGGCCACGCCGCAGTCGCGCGCGGTGCTGATGTTCGCGATGCTGCCGTACTTTTTCATCATCACCATTTTCATGGGCGGCATGTATCTGGCGATCGACCTCACCGCGGGCGAGCGCGAGCGGCAGTCGCTGGAGCCGCTGTTCGCCAACCCGGTGGCGCGCTGGAAAATCTTCCTGGGCAAGCTGGCGGCGATCTGCGTGTTCTCGACCGCCAGCCTGCTGATCACGCTGGTGGCGTTTGCCGTGGTGGGGCAATTCATTCCGGCGGAGAAGATCGGCATGGAGCTGGATCTGGGCGTGCATTTCGCCAGCCACGTGCTGCTGCTGATGCTGCCGATCCTGCTGCTGCTGGCCGCGCTGCAGTCGCTGGTGGCGGCGTTCGCCAAGAGCTATCGCGAGGCGCAGACGTATCTGTCGTTGCTGATGCTGGTGCCGGCGATTCCCAGCCTGGTGCTGGCCATTCTGCCGATCAAGGCCGAGCCGTGGATGTACGCCGTGCCTCTGCTGGGCCAGAACCTGGGCATCATGCAGCTGCTGCGGGGCGACGGCATGGAGCCGATGCAGGTCGTGTCATGCCTCGCCGGGAGCCTGCTGGCGGCGCTGCTCGCCGTGCTGGTGACCATGCAGCTGTATCGATCGGAAAGGCTGGCGATCTCGACGTGAGGCACATGGAACGATAGCTCAACCCGGCGGCTGCGCCAGCTCTTTCGCGCTGAGATAGCCGTCGTGGTTGCGGTCGAGCCGGTGAAACTGCCGGCGCAGATTGTCCTGAAACTCGCGCAGCGAAACAGGCCTGCCGCGCCCGCCCGGCAGCTCGCTGGACTCCAGGATGCCGTCGCCGTTCGTATCCATGCGCAGAAAGCTGCGGCTCATGTATTGGACGTATTCGGCTTCGCTGATTCTGCCGTCGCCGTTGGCGTCCATCAGCCGCAGATACTCGCGCGGCGTTTGTGGATAGTCTTGCGCGACGGCCATCGCGCCGGCTAGGAGCAGGGCTGCTGCTAAAACGCGCGCTGGCCGCGATAAGGATGGACGTCCAAACATCGCGGCAAAAAACATTCAGCGCACGCCGCGGTCGATGCCGATGAACTGCAGGAATTCCATGCGCGTGCGCGCGTCCTCGCGGAACGAGCCCAGCATCTGGCTGGTAATCATCGAGACGCCGCGCTTGTGCACGCCGCGCGTACTCATGCACTCGTGGCTGGCGTCGATCACCACGGCCACGCCGGCCGGATGCAGGTTTTCCTGGATGCAGTTGGCGATTTCCGCGGTGAGCTTTTCCTGCACCTGGAAGCGCCTGGCAAACCCATCGACCACGCGCGCCAGCTTGCTGATGCCGACCACGCGATTGGTCGGCAGATAGCCTACGTGCGCGCGGCCGATGATCGGCGCCATGTGGTGCTCGCAGTGGCTTTCGAATTCGATGTCGCGCAGCACCACCATCTCGTCGTAACCGGCCACCTCCTTGAAGGTGCGGCTGAGGTATTCGCCGGGGTCGGACGCATAACCGGCAAACCAGTCGCCATAGGCCTTGACCACGCGCTTGGGCGTGTCGAGCAGGCCCTCGCGCGTCGGGTCTTCACCGGCCCAGCGCAGCAGGGTGCGCACGGCTTCTTCGGCCTGCTCTCGGGTCACTTCGTTGGATGGCTGCGTGCTCATGGGAATCCTTGGTACTCAGGCAAGCCGGCGAGTTTAACGGTCCGGCGGCTTTGGCGATGGATTTGGATGCGGGCATAAAGCCGCAGTGCGAGCCTGCATGGTGCGCGTTTAACTTGAAGAAGTATCGGGCAGCAGCCGTCGTATCGCGGCGTCGTACGCGAACGTGACCAGCAGCGCGGCCAACGCACCCAGGGTTACTTCGCCCAGTCGCATCAGCGCGAACTGCAGAAACGATTCCTGATGCGGCACCAGCATGATGATGGTGGTGGTGATGCCGCTGATGCGCCCGGCCGCGCCGAGATTGGCGATCCAGCACAGCATGGTGCCCAGCATCACGGCCAGCACATAGGCCCCGTAGTGATCGTGCCCGAGCAGCGCGGCGCCCAGTCCGATCAGGCCGCCGAACATCGCGCCGATGAACTGGTCGCGCGACGAGTTGCGTACTTCGGCAAAGCTGCTCTGGGTCACCGAGATGGCGGTGATCGCGGCCCAGAAACCCGGCTGCAGGCCGAGCAACTGCGCGCTGAAATATCCCAGGCTTGCCGCTGCGGCCACGCGCACCGCCTGGGCCAGGCCGACCAGCAGCCGTTCGCGCTGCGGCAGCGTCCTGCGCAATCGCTCCAGCTCGGCGGCGAGCCGCCCGAGCCGCCGATGGTGTTTGATCAGCGGACCGTGCGGATGCCTCATGCGCCGGTGTCGTCGTCCGTGTCGGACGCGCGATCATCGGCGTCTTCGATGAGCGTGTCGCCGAGCAGGCCTGCCGTATCGGTGACTGACAGCGTTTCGACCTCGCGCAGCTTGCGTTCGATCACGCGCGTGCGCTGGCCGGCGCTGTCGATGCTGTTGCGCACGGTGTCCAGCTGCTTGCGGGTTTTTTCCAGCACCACGCCGAATTTGCCGAACTCGGTTTTCACGGCGCCGAGGATCTTCCACACCTCGCTGCTGCGCTTGGCGATCGCCAGCGTGCGGAAACCCATCTGCAGGCTGTTGAGCAGGGCGCTCAGCGTGGTCGGCCCGGCTACGGTAACGCGATGATCGCGCTGCAGGCTTTCGAACAGGCCGGGGCGACGGATCACTTCGGCGTAGAGGCCTTCGGTGGGCAGATACAGCACGGCGAAATCGGTGGTATGCGGCGGCGACACGTATTTGGCCTGGATGCGCTTGGCCTCGTCGCGTACGCGATTTTCCAGCGCGCGGCCGGCGGCGTTGGCCGCGTCGATGTCCGCCGCCTCCTGCGCGTCGAGCAGGCGCTGGTAATCCTCGACCGGAAACTTCGCGTCGATCGGCAGGTAGACGTGTTCGCCTTCTTCCTGACCCGGCATGCGGATGGCGAATTCGACGCGGTCGTTGGTGCCGGGCACGGTGATGACGTTGGAGGCGTACTGCTCGGCCGTGAGCATGTCTTCGAGCAGCGCACCGAGCTGCACTTCGCCAAAGGTGCCGCGTTTCTTGACGTTGGTCAGCACGCGCTTCAGATCGCCCACGCCGATGGCCAGGTTCTGCATTTCGCCCAGCCCGCGCTGTACGGCTTCGAGACGATCGGAGACCAGCTTGAACGACTGGCCCAGCCGCGTTTCCAGCGTGGACTGCAGCTTTTCGTCCACGGTGGCGCGCATCTGTTCGAGCTTGGCCGCGTTGTCCTGCTGGATCGCACTGAGCTTAGCTTCCAGCGTGGCGCGCACTTCGCCCATGCGCTTTTCGTTGTCGGCGGTGAGCGCGGCCAGGCGCAGCTGCTGCTGTTCGCCGAAGTGGTTCAGCGCCAGGGTGAGCTCTTCGCGGCTCTTGCGCGCGTCTTCGGCCAGCCGCAGCGCCAGCGACTGCAGGCCGGCATCCGTGCGCTCGGTCAGCAGGTTGAGGCGCTGGCCGAAATCGTCGATGCGTGCGAGCTGCTGCTGGCTCATGCCGCCAAGCTGTTCGCCGACGTGGCCGCGAAAGCGGTCGAAGCCCTGCTGCAACTCGTCGCGCCCGGCGCGCTGCTCTTCGCGCAGCGTGCGCTGCAGGCGTTCGCCGTCGTCCTTGAGCGCATCCAGGCGTATGTGCAGGCCGGCGTCCTCACGGCCGCGGCGCAGCGCGAGAACCTGCAGCACGAGCACGATCAGCACGGCGACGAGGAGAACGATCAGCAGTATTTCAACAGCAGGCATGGGGCATTCCGCGCAAGACCAGCCCTCAGTTTACGCGCTGGCGACTCATCCGCTGCGACGGCCGCCGGCTCTCAGTCGACGACGCAGATAGCGCAGGGTCAGCGTTTCGAGCTGACGCGCGTGCTGGCCGGCTGTGGGCGGGATGACGCGCTGCAGGCTGCCGTCCTGCCAGCCCTCGATGATCAGCGGATGGATGTAGGACGCGCGACACACTGCCGGCGTGTTGCCCAGCGTGGTGGCAACCTCCTTGATCGCTGCGGCCAGCGCCGAGCGCATCGCGCGATCGCCGCCTTTTTCCGGCAGCGGCGTGCGCGCCAGCACGCCGGCCGCCTGCACCGTGCCGCCCCAGGTGCGGAAATCCTTGGCGGTGAATTCGCCGCCGGTCGTGTGACGCAGATAGTCGTTGACCATCCCCGAATCCACCGGCTGGCGTTTGCCCTGTTCGTCCAGATACTGGAACAGGCGCTGCCCCGGCAGCTGTTGCAAGGTATGGATGATTTTCGCCAGCCGCCTGTCGTCCAGTTCGAGTTCGCGCTGCTGGCCGCTCTTGCCGCGAAAATCGAAGCGCAGCCGGCCGCGCTGCAGCTGCACATGGCGCGAACGCAGCGTGGTCAGGCCGAAACTCTTGTTGTCACGCGCATAGCGATCGTTGCCGATGCGGATCAGCGTTTCGTCGAGCAGCCGCACGATCAGCGCCAGCACTTTTTCCTCGGGCAGACCGTGTTGGGCGAGGTCGCTGCGCACGCGTCGGCGCAGCTTCGGCAGCACGTCGCCGAAGGCGAGCACGCGGTCGAACTTGCCGTGGTCGCGCATTTCGCGCCAGCGCTCGTGATAGCGGTACTGCTTGCGCGCGCGCGCATCGCGGCCGGTGGCCTGCAGGTGGCCGTTGGGGTTGGTGCATATCCACACATCGACGTAGGCCGGCGGGATCGCCAGTGCGCGGATGCGCGTCAGCACCTCTTCGTCGGTGATGCGCAAACCTTTCGCATCGAGATAACCAAAGCCCTTGCCGCGACGCTTGCGCACGATGCCGGGCTGATCGTCGCTGACGTAGCGCAGGCCGGCGGCGCGCACGGCGTTGCGCAGGATCGGGTCGACTTCAAGGGGGACTTTGGGGATGGATGAAGGCTGGCTCATGCCGGCAGTGTCGACATGCGCGGTCAAGCTGGCGTGCACGGGCTATCGACAGCGCACGCCCCGGCGGATTATCGTCGAGCCAGGAGCGGCGCCGACATCAGCGGTCGGCAACGCTCCGACGTCGCTCGGACGGTTCCGGGCGCTTACGTACAACGAGGCTGTCATGACCGAGCAGGTTGATCCATCCGTTTCTGCGTCAACTATTTCTGCGTCGACTGCATCTACGCCGCGGCCTGAATCGAGGCGATTCGAGCGCATCGAACGTCTTCCCCCATACGTCTTCAACATCACCGCCGAGCTGAAGATGGCGGCGCGTCGCCGCGGCGAGGACATTGTCGACCTCAGCATGGGCAACCCCGATGGCGCCACGCCGCCGCATATCGTGGAGAAGCTGTGCACGGTGGCGCAGCGGCCGGATACGCACGGCTACTCGACCTCCAAGGGCATACCGCGCCTGCGTCGCGCGATTGCGCGCTGGTATGGCGAGCGCTACGACGTGGACATCGATCCGGACAGCGAGGCCATCGTCACCATCGGCTCGAAGGAAGGCCTGGCGCACCTGATGCTGGCCACGCTGGACCGCGGCGACACCGTGCTGGTGCCCAATCCCAGCTACCCGATCCACATCTATGGCGCGGTGATTGCCGGCGCGCAGATCCGTTCGATTCCGATGGCGCCGGGCATCGATTTTTTCGCCGAGCTCGAGCGCGGCATTCGCGAGAGCATTCCCAAGCCGAAGATGATGATTCTCGGCTTTCCGTCGAATCCCACCGCGCAGTGCGTGGAGCTGGATTTCTTCGAGCGCGTGGTCGCGCTGGCCAAGCAGTACGACGTGCTGGTGGTGCACGACCTGGCCTATGCCGACATCGTCTACGACGGCTGGAAGGCCCCGTCGATCATGCAGGTGCCGGGCGCCAAGGACATCGCGGTGGAGTTTTTCACGTTGTCCAAGAGCTACAACATGGCCGGCTGGCGGATCGGTTTCATGGTCGGCAACGCCGAGTTGGTCAACGCGCTGGCGCGGATCAAGAGCTATCACGACTACGGCACGTTTACGCCGCTGCAGGTCGCCGCCATCGCCGCGCTGGAGGGAGACCAGCAGTGCGTGCGCGATATCGCCGCCAACTATCAGCAGCGTCGCGACGTGCTGGTCAAGGGCCTGCATGAAATCGGCTGGATGGTCGAGGTGCCGAAGGCCTCGATGTACGTCTGGGCAAAAATACCCGCGTCGTACGGCGGCATGGATTCGCTGTCGTTCGCCAAGAAGCTGCTGGCCGAGGCCAAGGTATCGGTGTCGCCGGGCATCGGTTTTGGCGAATACGGCGACGACTACGTCCGCTTCGCCCTGATCGAAAACCAGGATCGCATCCGCCAGGCGCTGCGCGGCATCAAGGCGATGTTTCGGGCCGACGGTTTGTTGCCCGCGTCCGTGCCGAAAGCGAAGGTTTCACCGCCGCTCTGAAGGAAGCCGCCAGCGAGGCGCGTCTTCTCAAATATGCGTCTCGCTGCTGACCGAATCGTTCGGCCGCGCCGCCTGGCGTCGAATGCCGAACCACACGACCACGGCTGCCGTGGCGAGCAGCGCGCTCGAAAGCCAGGCGGCCCGATGCATGCCGGGCACGATGCGGCCATCGCCGCCGGTGACCAGCGCGCCGAACGCCGCCACGCCGATGGCGCCGCCGGCCTGCCGAGCGGCGTTGAGCACGGCCGAGGCGGTGCCGGAAAACGTTTTTTCGACGCTGGCCAGGATCGCCGTGGTCATCGCCGGCACGCCCAGGCCCATGCCGCTGGGAATCAATAAGAAAGGGGCCAGCATCGCCAGGTAGCTGCTGTGCGCATCGAGCCGCGTCAGCAGCGCAAAGCCGGACGCACCGATCGTCGCGCCCAGCAGCATCGGCAGACGGCTGCCGTAGTGGCCGGCCATCCAGCCGCTGATCAGGTTGGCGACGGCGAACGTGGCGGTCAGCGGCAGAAAGGCCAGCCCCGCCTGCGTGGCGGTGTAGCGGCACACGTGCTGCAGATACAGGCTGATGATGAAGATCAGCCCGTAGTAGGTCAGGTTTACCGAGATGCCGAACATCACCGCCGGGCTGAAATTCGGCAGGCGAAAAAAGCGCAGCGGCAGCATCGGCTGGGACACGCGCGACTCCACCCGCACGAACAGCAGCGCGCACGCCACGGCCAGCGCCAGGCCGGTGAGCACCAGCGGATGCGTGACGCCGAGCGGTCCGATTTCGATCACCGCCGCGGTAAGGCAGGTGAGCGCGGCGATCGCCAGCAGCTGGCCGCGCAGGTCCAGATGCTGCTGCGGCTTGCGCGGCGTTTCCGCAACGCGCAGGGTGATCGCCATGCCGAGCGCGCACAGCGGCAGGTTGACGAAAAAGATGCTGCGCCAGCCCAGCCACCCCAGCAGCACGCCGCCGACGATCGGACCGGCGGCGATCGATATGCCGGCCGCGGCCGTCCAGAAGCCGATCGCCTTGGCGCGCAGTTTGGTGTCGTGCGCGCAGGCATGATTGATCAGCGCCAGCGACGGCGGTACCAGCAGCGCAGCGCCAATGCCCTGCACCGCGCGCGCGGCGATCAGCTCGGCAGCGGTTTGTGCCGCGCCACACGCGGCCGAGGCCAGCGCGAAGCCGGCCAGGCCGATCAGATAGGCGCGTTTGGCGCCCAGCCGGTCGCCCATCACGCCGGCCGACAGCAGCAGCACGGCAAAGACCAGGCTGTACGCGTCCACCACCCACTGCAGGCCGGGCACGCTGGCGGCCAGATCAACACTCAGCCGCGGCAGCGCCACGTTGACGATGGTGACGTCCAGCTGCACCACGGCAAAGCCGAAGCTGGCCGCGACGATGGTCCAGGCGATCGATGTCGGCCTGGCGGTGGCGAGGGTGTTCACAGTGCCGTTTCCAGAAAAGTTCATGTCGCTGCGCCGTGTTCCATCAATCCGTTTTGCGCGTGCTCAAAGGACCTTGCAGAACACCGCCTTGAGGTAACGCCCTTCCGGTACGTCGGTGCGGAATGGATGATCGGCACCGGCCCCGCGCACGTCCAGAATCTGGATTTCGCGCCCCGCGTTCAGCGCCACGCGGCGCAGCATCTCCAGAAAATCCGCTTCGCTGACCAGGCCCGTGCACGAGCACGTGAGCAGGATGCCGCCGGGCGCGATCGCGTCGAGCGCCATGCGGTTCATCGCGAAATATTTTTTCAGCGCCTCGAACACCTTGCTGCGGTCGCGCGTAAGTTTGGCCGGATCGAGAATCACTGCGTCGAATTGCTCGCCGCGCGCCACGGCCGCGCGCACCCAGTCGAAGATATCGGCCTGCTCGAAATTCACCGTCACGTTGTTGGCCGCGGCGTTGGCGCGGGCGATCTCCAGAATGCCGGCATCCAGATCGACGCCGGTGGCCGTCAGCGCCCCGGCCGCCATCGCGTGCACGGCGAAGCCGCCGGCGTTGCAGCACAGATCGAGCACACGCTTGCCGCGCGCCAGCTCGGCAAAGCGGCGGCGGTTGTCGCGCTGATCGGCGAAGAAGCCTGTCTTGTGGCCGGAGCCCGGCGCCGCGTGAAAGCGCAGCTCGTGCTCGTGCACCTGCACGGCCTCGGGCACGTCGCCGCTGCGGCAGTCGAACGACTCCTGCTTCTGCACGTGCGATTCGGCAAACCAGTACAGCCGCGCGCCGGGGAAATGGGTGAGCAGCGCGGCGTGGATCGCCTCGCGGAAGCGCCACATGCCGGCGGCGAAATATTCGATCACCAGAATATCGGCATAGCGATCGACGATCAGCCCGGAAAGGCCGTCGCCCTCGCTGTGCACCACGCGCCAGGCGTCGCTGACGTGATCGATCTGCAGCAGCTCGCGCCGCAGCTGGACCGCGCTGTCGATGCGTTTGGCGATCCACTGGGCATCGATCGCCTCGGCTTCGTTGTTGCTCAGCAGGCGCAGCGCGATGCGCGCATGGCCGTTCCAGAAACCGCGGCCGACGAAGCGGCCCTTGGCGTCGTGCACCTCGACCACGGTACCCGGCGGCAGCCGTGCCTCGGGCTTGTACAGCTGGGCCGACCACACCCACGGATGACCGGGATTGCGGTCGGACTTCAGGCGGATGACGGGAAGTGCGTTGGCCGCCGAAGCGGTGGGGGAGGGCGTGGATTCGGCAGGCGAGGGCGTATTCATGCACGCATGATAGCGTGCGGCGTCCCGATCACCGGTTTGGGCAGCGTTCTACGCCGCCTAGGAGCCTGTCGGGCTTTGGCGGTCGAGGCGAAAATCTGGCTATGCGAGGACAGATTTTTGGCGATTCGCCGGCCCATAGTAGTGCTATGGGCCAAGAGTCGACGGAAATAGGGACCGCATGGCCGGATTTGCAGCCCGGCCAGCTAAAGTCCGACAGGCTCCTAGGGATCGCTGTTGTCGAGCGTCGGCTTGGTGCGGCCATGCGGCAGCGGCTGATCGTCCGGGCTCATGTTGACGAACACGATCTCGTCGATGGTGAGGATGCTTTTATGCGTCACCATGTTGCGCACTTCGCAGCGCAGCGTGATCGAGGTGCGGCCGAAGCGGGTGGCGTTGATGCCCAGCTCGATCACGTCGCCCTGGCGCGCCGAGCTGACGAAATTGATTTCCGACATGTACTTGGTCACCACGCGACTGTTGCCGAGCTGGCCGATCACGTATACCGCCGCTTCTTCGTCGATCCAGCGCAGCAGGCTGCCGCCGAACAAGGTGCCGTTGGGATTGAGGTCTTCGGGCTTCACCCATTTGCGGGTGCGGAAATTCATCGGCAACAGGTCCATCGCGTATCCAGCAGCGGCGTCGGTTGACCTCAGCTTAGCGATTTGCCACGCACGGCGTCGCCGCGCTCTGCTTGCTGCATTCAATCGGCCTGTAGCACGGCCAGCTCGTTGCCGTTAGGGTCTGCAAAATGAAAGCGCCGCCCGCCGGGAAAGCCGAAGCTGGGTTTGACAATGGTGCCGCCAGCGGCCGTCACTGCCACCAGCGCGGCTTCCAGATCGTCCACCGCGATCACCGGCAGCGGCGCGCGCGGCGCCTCGGTCATATCACCCTGCAAGCCCACGTCTACATCGCCGGTCATGGTGCAGGCGTAGCTCGGTCCGAAGTCGGTCAGCGCCCACCCAAAGGCGTTCGCGTAGAACTGTTTGGAGGCGCCGATGTCGGCGGCGGGAAGCTCGATAAAGCAGGGTCGGGCCATCGGCATATCTCGGTGGGTTGGGAAACATCAGCGTGGCTGATTTGTAGTGTGCAGTCCGAGGGCTTTAAGTGCTTTGTCGCGTGACCAGCTCGAAAGACACATCGACGCGCCGCCGCCGCGGGGAGCGGCCTGCGAGTCTGTCGAACAGCTGCTGCGCGGCGATCCGTCCGATTTCCACACGGGGTGAGACGATCGTCGTCAGCGCGGGCCTGACCAGTTCGGCCAGCCCGAGGCCGTTGAAGCCGGCTATCGCGACACGGCCCGGTATCGCAATGCCGTCGCGCTGCGCGCGCAGGATCGCGCCCACGGCCAAATCGTCGTTGGCGAAAAAGATCGCGTCGACGTCGGGCTGCGTGGCCAACACATCGATCAGGGCGGGTCCGCCGACCTGCACGTGCGACGTCTGCTCCACCACAACGGGGGGGCGGCGCGCCAACCCGGCCTTGGCAAGCACGCGGTCCATGCCTTTATAGCGCTGCCACGCGCGGTAATCGGCGGCGAGCTGGCAGCCGACAAAAACGATCTGCTTATAGCCTCGCTCGATCAGATGCTTCGCCATGGCTTCGCCCGCCTGGTAGTGCGACAGGCCGACGTTCATGTCGATCGGGTGCGCGCCGTACTCCATGACTTCGACTACCGGTTTGCCATAGCGCTTGAGCAGCGTGTGGGTACGCTCAAGATGCTTCATGCCGGCGATGATGAGGCCGGGCGGTGACCAGCCGAGGAACGTGGATACCAGCGCGCACTCCTGCTCGAGGTCGTAGTCGGTGTTGCCCAGCATCAGCTGGTAGCCGGTCTTCTGCGCAACCTCCTGGATGCCGGCCACCACCTCGACGAAAACCGTATTGGACAGCGAGGGCACGATCACCGGGATCACGTTGGACCCGGCGGATGCCAGGGCGCCGGCGACGTGATTCTGCACATAGCCAAGCTGCTCCACGGCGCGGTCGATTTTTTCGCGCAGCTTGTCGGACACCGAATCCGGCTTGTTCAGCGCGCGCGATACGGTGATCGGTGAGACGCCGGCCAGCGCCGCCACGTGTTTCAGCGTGATCGTGCCATCCGTGGTCAACTTCGCAGTGCGCATGAATTCTCCGGAAAGTGCCCGGCAGCATCCGCGGCAGGGCAGCCAGCGCTAGCGCGCCTGTTGACCACGCTATCCAAAGCGCGTCCGCGCAGATGATTGCGCAACGGCGCCAGGGATTCCAGTTCGCTGCGGCTGATCACGTTGCGACCGGCTTCGGCCCCGGCCTGCGCGAAATCCGCGACAAGGCTCGCCACGGGCGTCCGCTCGGTGCGCCCAAGGTGGAAAAATCTCCCGATGACCGTGATGCGGTGCAATAGCAAGGTCGGTAGGCTGATGCGGTGAGGCGTGCGGCGCGTCCGCGGCTTGTCCTTGACCGCGCCAGGCGTCGCAGATCAGCGGTTTTTGACGCGCTGCATGATCGAAAGTTTGTCGCACTCGAGGCAAAATGATTGCGCTACCATTTTTGCTCGCCTATAGTCCGGCTCGCCCTGACAAGCCCTGCAACGCGCAGGCTGACCGAGGAGGCGCCGACGCCATGTCTGCTGTATTGCAAGCCATCGACAGTCCATCCATCGCTCGGCTGCAGCCGCACGATGACGCCATCGTGCTCGGCGCACATGGCATCACCAAACGCTTCGGGCCGGTCGAGGTACTGCGCGGCATCGATCTGACGCTCAAGCCCGGCCGCGTGCTCACCCTGATGGGCGAGAACGGCGCCGGCAAATCAACCATGTTCAAGGTGCTAGCCGGTCAGCTTCAGCCGAGCGAGGGCGAGCTGAAGTTGAACGGCGAGCCGCTGCGTCTGGCGTCACCGCACGCCGCGCATGCGCACCGTATTCATCTGGTGCCGCAGGAGCCGCTGCTGATGGCGGAGCTGAGCGTTGCCGAGACGATGTTTGTCGGGCGCCTGCCGATGACCGGTCGACTGCTGCGACGGGTCGACTGGGTCGACGTGCGCCGGCGTGCTCGCGCCGTGCTGGATCTGCTGGAGCTGGACATCGACATCGACTGCTGCGCGCGCACGCTCAGCATCGCGCAGCTGCAGCTGGTGGAGTGCGCCAAGGCCTTGCTGCACGACTGCCGCGTGATCCTGTTCGACGAGCCGACCTCGCCGCTGACCTCGCACGAGGTGGACAAGCTTTTTGCGATCATGCGCCGGCTGGCTGCGCAGAACTGCACGCTGAGTTTCATCAGCCATCGCACCGAAGAAGTGATGGAGATCAGCGACGACATCGCCGTGCTGCGCGACGGCCGCCTGGTAGATCAGGCCGAGCGCGGCGCGTTCGATCGCGCGCGCCTGCTGTCGCAGATGGTCGGCCGCGAGATGCGCGACGTGCCGCGCCGCGCGTGCTGCTCGAAGGCCGCGGAGACCCTGCTGCAGGTCGACAAGCTGAGCGTGCGCGGTCTGTTCAAGGACATCGATTTCACCCTGCATCGTGGGGAAATCCTCGGTCTGGCCGGGCTCGTGGGTGCCGGGCGTACCGAAATCGCGGAAACGATTTTCGGCATCCGCCGTCCGGACAGCGGCGAGGTCAGTCTCGCTGACGAGCGGATCACCGGTGTGAGCTGCCATCAGCTCATCCGCAAGGGTCTGGTGTACGTGCCTGAAGATCGCGGCCGGCACGGCGCGGTGCTGTCGATGACGATCACGCAGAACATCACCTCCGGCCTGCTCGACCGCGTGCGCCAGCCTGCCGGTCTGCTCAGCGCCGCCGATGAAAACGAGATCGGGGCGAAGGCCGTGCGCGACCTGCGCATTCGCTGCGCCGGGCTCGACCAGCCGCTGCGCGAACTGTCCGGCGGCAACCAGCAGAAAGTGGTGTTCGGCAAATGGATGGCGACCGGTCCGCGCGTTGCGATTCTGGATGAGCCGACCCGCGGCGTCGATGTGGGCGCCAAGGAAGAAATTTACGAGCTGATCGATCAGATGGCCAAGGCCGGCATGGCCGTGCTGGTGATTTCGTCGGAGACCGAAGAGTTGGTGCGACTGTGCGATCGCGTGCTGTCGATCTACGAGGGGCAGATCGTAGGCGAGTTGTGTGGCGATGCCATCACGCCATCCGCCGTCAGTGCGTCGTATCTAGGTACGGCGGAAGTTTCCGCCTCCGTGAAAGAGGCCTCACTCGCATGAGTGCCGTCGTCGCATCGTCGATCAAGCACAGCGGCCCGGTGCGGCTGCCGAAGATCGCCATGGGCCGCGAGTTGATTCTCACCGTGGCCACACTACTGGTGGTCGGCGTGGTGGGCGCGCTCAATCACGATTTCATCGGTGCGCAGAACCTGCGTTTCATCCTGCTCAATTCCGTGGTGCTGTCGCTGGTGGCGCTGGGGCAGACGCTGGTGATCGCGATGCGCGGTATCGATCTGTCCGTGGCACCGCTGCTCGGGTTGGCGGCCATGGTTTGCGGGCTGCTGGCGCAGTCGCACGGGCTGCCGCTGAGCTATGCGGTGCTGCTGTGCGTCGCCATCGGTCTGGTGCTCGGCACGCTCAACGGAGTGCTGGTGGCCACGCTGAAGATTCCGCCCATCGTGGTGACGCTGGGGACCTACAGCCTCTACAGCGGCCTGACCTTTCTGTATTCCGACGGCACGCAGGTAGACTCGGTTCCGCCGGCGTATGCGGCATTCGGCAACGGCCACCTGTTCGACTGGCTGCCGCTGCCAACCCCGGTGCTGGTCTTGCTGGTGGTGCTGGCGCTGTGCTGGTTTCTGCTGCGGCATACGCGCTTCGGCCGGTCGATTCTCGCGGTGGGCAACAACGACGCCGCGGCTTATCACGCAGGCCTGCCGGTCAAGTGGGTGCGCGTGCGTGTGTATGCCATTTCCGGTGTGCTGGCGTGCTTCGCCGGGCTGATGTTTCTCTGCTACACCGGTTCGGCAACGGTCACGGCGGGCACCGGTGATCACATCGAACTGCAGTCGATCGCGGTGGCCCTGGTCGGAGGCACTGCGATTGCCGGCGGCCGCGGCAATCTGGTCGGCACGGTGCTGGGCAGTTTGTTTCTCAGCGTGGTGTTGACTGCGCTGGTGTTTCTGCACGTGCCGCCGATCTGGTACTCGGCGGGCGAGGGTCTGATGATCCTGGCTGCGGTGCAGGGCGGCTTTGGTCGACGGAGTGCGACGCAGTGAACGCATCGATTCGCACGGCGTCGCTGCAGAAAGCCGGCCGGCTCGACAGCACCGTTTCCGACAATGCCTCGAGCAACGCCGTGACGCCGTTCAACCGCCGGCGCCTGCTGCCGATCGGTGGCTGGGAAGCGGCGCTGCTGCTTCTGCTGTTGGCGGTGATTGCCGGGTTCGGCATGAAGGTGCCGGGTTTTTTGGACAGCACCTCGGGACTGCTGGCGCTGACGGAAAATTTTTTGCCGTTCGGCCTGGTCGCGCTGGGCCTTTCGCTGGTGATCTTTACCGGCGGTATCGATCTGTCGGTCGGCGCCACGGCCAGCCTCGCCGCGGTGGTGGCGGCGCAGATATGGAGCACCTGGGGCGTCAATATCTGGCTGGCTTCTGCGATCGGCGTGCTGATCGGTGGCGTGCTGGGTGCGGTCAACGCGCTGGTGATCATCCGGCTGCGGGTCGAGCCGCTGATCGCCACGCTGGCGACGAGTTTCATCTACGGCAGCATGGCGGTCGCGATCGCCGGCGACTCGCCGCCGTCTGGATTTCCCGATGCGTTCAATAATCTCGGCGCTGGCGCGATGGCCATCAGCGCATCGTTTCAGCTGCCTTATCAGATCCTGCTGTTCGCCGGCCTGGCGCTGTTGTTCTGGCTGCTGGTGGCGCGCAGCGCGTTCGGCCGCAAGCTGGTGACGGTGGGCTATAGCGCAGAAGCGGCACGCTACTCGGGCATTCGCGTCAACCGGATTCTGGTGACGGCCTATGTGCTCAGCGGTGCGATGGCCAGCATCGCCGGCCTGGTGCTTGCCGCGTATTACAGCGCCGTGCGGCCGGACATGGGCGATGTGCTGCTGCTGACCACGATCACGATGGTGGTGCTCGGCGGCGTCAGCATCTTTGGCGGCGAAGGGAATCTGCTGGGCGTGATTCTGGCCGTGCTGCTGCTCGGCTTTCTGCGGCAGGGCATGCTGATCGCCGGCTTCTCCGACATGGTCACGACGATGCTGACCGGCGCGATCCTGATCGTTTCGATCGCCGTGAAAAATCTTTTCGACACCCGCGGCCTCAGCCTCGGTACCCGAATCCGGGCGCTGTTCAAGCGCTCGATATCGCCCGGCCATGCGTCGTGATTCCACGACTGCACAACGGGTTTCCCTGTAACCAGACGCACAGGAAAAGTCATGACTAACAAGCGCCGCCGTATCACGCTGGCCATCGTTGCCACTCTGCTCGCGCTGGGCGTGGGAGCCGTTGCCCAGGCCCAGCAGACGCCGGATATTTCCAAGCGCATCAAGGTTGCCATGGTGCCCAAGCTGGTGGGTCTGTCGGTCTTCAAAGCCAATCAGCAGGGCGCCGAGATGGCGGCCAAGACGCTGAATATCGACTTTCTCTATACCGGCCCGGTGACGGCGTCGGCACAGGGACAGGTCGATGTGTTCAACAGCCTGATCGCGCGCAAGTTCGATGTGATCACCACCACCTCGAACAACCCGACCCAGCTCGCACCCGCCCTGCGCCGCGCGATGAAGCAGGGGATAAAGGTGGTTTCCTACGACAGCGACGTGGCGCCCGACGCGCGCGACTTCTTCATCCAGAACACCGCCTACCCGGCCTTCGGCAAGGCGCTGGTGGAGTCGGTCGCGAAGTTTGCCGGCCCGGAAGCGAAGGTCGCGATTCTGTCGTCGACCAAGGATGCGACGATCCAGAACGAGTGGATCAAGGCGGTGAATGCGTATATCGCCGCCACGTATCCGAAGATGAAGATCGTCACCACCGACTACGGCCAGTCCAGCCCATCGCAGTCGCTGACCGCTGGCCTCAATATCCTGCAGGCGCATCCGGAAGTCACGGCGATCATCGCTCCCGATGGCGCGGCCGAAGTCGGTGCGGCGGCAGCGGTGCAAAAACTGGGCAAGACCGGCAAGGTCTTTGTCACGGGCTGCTCCGACCCGGATGCCATTCGTCAGTACGTCAAGGCCGGCATCATCAAGGCCAGCCCGCTGTGGGATGAGGTGAAGGAAGGTCAGCTGGTCATGCACGTGGCGCGCCTGGCCGCCAACAATGCGCTGAAGCCGAACGACCATCTGAGCGTGCCGGGCCTGGGCGACTTCGAGGTCAAGAACAAGGTGATCATCTTCAGCGAGCCGCTGGTCTTCACGGCCGAAAACATCGACCAATATAAATTCTGATCTGTTTTTCCGGCGCGCGCAGCATCTGCCGCGCCGGCTCCACTACCAAAGGAAATGTTATGAAGCGTGTGATCTTTACGGGCGGCAGCGGCAAGGCGGGCAAGCACGTCGTGCAGGACCTGGTCGACCACGGCTACCGTGTGCTCAATCTGGATACCAAGCCGCTTGACAATCCGGCGGTGCGCACGCTGATCACGGACATCACCGATTCCGGCCAGGTGTTCAACGCGCTTTCCAGCTATACCGGGCTGCACGAGTTCGACGAGAACCTCGAGCCCGAGCCGATCGATGCGATCGTCCATTTTGCGGCGATCCCGCGCATCATGATCGTGCCGGACAACGAGGTCTACCGCATCAATGTGATGGGGACGTACAACATCCTGGAAGCGGCCGCCAAGCTCGGCATCAAGAAGGTGATCATCGCCTCCAGCGAAACCACCTACGGGCTGGTGTTCAACTACACCCATCGCAATCCGGAATATTTCCCGCTCGACGAGGAATATCCGGTCGACCCGCGCGACAGCTACGCCACGTCGAAAATCTGCAACGAGCGCACCGCGCAGGCGTTTGCCGGCCGCACCGGTTCGGACATCTACGCGATCCGCATCGGCAACGTGGTCGAACCCCACGAATACGCGAATTTCCCGGAGTTTTTTGCCAAGCCCGACTTCCGCAAGCGCATCGCGTGGAGTTACATCGACGCCCGCGACCTCGGGCAGATCGTGCGCCTGGCGATCGAGAAGGACGGCCTGGGTTTCCAGATTTTCAACGCCGCCAATAACGACGTGTCGTCCGATCTGCCGACCGCCGAACTGCTCAAGCGCTATTACCCCGGCGTGCCGGTCAAGGGCGAGCTCGGCGAGTTCGAGACCCTGCTGTCCAACCGCAAGGCGCGCGAGGTGCTGGGCTTCAAGGAAGACCACAACTGGCGCATGTACGTGAAGTGATTCGCCCTGAGCTGTCCGCACCATTTGAGTAGGAGAAACGCATCATGAGCACCCAGACCACGCTGGTCATCATCCACACCGGGCCGGTGACCGTGCAGCCGCTGGCGTCGCTGGCGCCGGAGCTGCTGCCCGGCGTCCGCATCGTCAACCTGGTCGACGACAGCCTGCTGAAGGATGTGATGGCCGCCGGCCACGTCACGCCGGCCGTGACCAGCCGCCTTGCGCGCTACATGCTGATCGGCCAGGAGATGGGCGCGACCATGATCCTCAACGCCTGCTCGTCGGTGCGCGAGGCCGCCGACGCAGTCAGTCCGCTGTTGAGCGTACCGATGCTGAAGATCGACACGGCGATGGCCGAGGCCGCGGTCGCGCGCGGTACGCGCATCGGCGTGGCGGCGACCGTGCAGACGACGCTTGATCCGACCGCGCGACTGATCGAGCAGGTGGCGATCGAGAATGGCAAACGCATCAGCGTGACGAAAAAGCTTTGCGAAGGGGCCTTCGACGCTTTGCTGGCTGGCGATTCGGCGAAGCACGACGACATCGTCGGTGCGGCGCTGATGAAACTGGCCGGCGAGGTCGACGTGATCGTACTGGCTCAGGTATCGATGGGGCGCGTGGTCGACAGCCTCGGCGATCGCATCGGCGTGCCGGTGCTTACCAGTCCGCGGCTGGGCATGGAACGCGTTGCCGAGGCGATGCGCGCCCACCTGCAGCAGGCCAAGGCGGCCTGAGGACGCGTGGGAGCGGCGCGTCAGGTCGCTTCGTGGTTGTGTGCGTCGGGCGGCGGCGGGGCGGTGAATACGCGCTGCAGTTCGGCCACCTGCTCCGGCGACAGCAGGCGCGGATTGAGGCCCCGCAGCAGCAGATAAAGCCGCGCGGTTTCCTCAAGCTCTTCGATGGCGTAAACCGCGGCGCTGAGACTCGAACCGGCGACAACCGGTCCGTGGTTGGCCAGCAGCACCGAGGCGTGTCGGCCGGCCAGACCGCGGATCGCCTCGGCCACCGCGGGATCGCCGGGTCGGTGGTAAGGAACAAGCGCGGTGTCGCCGACGCGCATCACGTAGTACGGCGTCAGCGGCGGCAGCACGGAGCGCGCATCGATCTCGGGCAGCATCGACACGGCGACCGAGTGCGTGGAGTGCAGATGCACCACGGCGCCGGAGCCGGCCCGGGTTTCATAGAGCGCCAGATGCAGCGGCGCCTCCTTGGTGGGCTTGTCGCCGTCGATATGACGACCTTCGGCGTCCACATGCGACAGTCGCGCCGGGTCGAGAAAACCCAGCGACGCGTCGGTTGGAGTCAGCAGCAGGCTGCCGTCTTCCAGGCGTGCGCTGATGTTGCCGGATGAGCCATGCGACAGGCCGCGCTCGAACAGCGAGCGGGCGAACAGGCAGATCTGCTCTCTGGCCTGTGATTCACGCATGGTCGGTTTTCCTGTTTGAGGAGATGATGATGGACGCTGTGTTATCAGCCCGCGCCCAAGCGGTCAACCAGAACGTGATAGCGCAATCATCGCGGTCGGGCTTGGCGATGATTGTACGCGCCCTGCATCCGAGTCACGCAGCATGAGCATGGGCGCAAAGCCTGCTCCTCTCGCGCACGGGCGGCTTCCGCTGGGCGGGCGCACGGTGGCCGTGATCGGGCTGGGTTCCATGGGCGGCGGCATGGCCGCCAGCCTCTTGCGCGCAGGCGCCAACGTGCGCGGATACGATCCGTCCTCCGAAGCACTTGCGCGCTTTTCCCAACTCGGCGGCGCCACCGCGTGCGATGCCCTGCACGCGGTTGAAGGCGCCGAGTTCGTGCTGAGCGTGGTGGTGAACGCCGAGCAGACGGAACAGCTGCTGTTCGGCGAACGCGGCTGCCTCGAACACATGCTGGCCGGTGCGCTTTTCATCTCCTGCGCCACCATGTCGCCGGCCAACGCCCGCTCTTTGGGCGAGCGGGTGCAGACGTCTGGACGTCTATATCTCGATTCACCGATGAGCGGCGGTGCCGCGCGTGCGGCGGACGGCTCGCTGAGCATGCTGGCTTCCGGCAGTGCGGCAGCGTTTGCCGCGGCCGAGCCGATCCTGGCCGCGCTGGCCGGCTCCGTTCATCGCCTCGGCGACACGGCGGGACAGGCGGCGGCTTTCAAGATGGTCAATCAGCTGCTGGCCGGCGTGCATATTGCGGCCGCCGCCGAAGCGATGGCGTTCGCCGCGCGCGAAGGCCTGGACCTGGCCGAGGTATATCGCGTCATCACCCAGTCGGCCGGCAATTCGTGGATGTTCGAGAACCGCATGCAGCACGTGCTCGACGGTGACTATGCGCCGCGCAGCGCCACCAGCATCTTCGTCAAGGACCTCGGCATCGTGCTGGAGATGGGTCGAGAGAGCGATTTCCCGCTGCCGCTGGCCACCACCGCGCTGCAACTTTTTCTGATGACCGCGGCGAGCGGGATGGATCGGGACGACGATGCGTCCGTTGCACGCCTCTACGCCCAGCTCGCCGGACTTCAACTGCCCATCAACCGGGCCGATGCAGCCGCTTGAATGCATCCCCTGCCTTATCCAAGGAACGCGCCATGCCTCGCTTCGCCGCCAACCTCAGTTTCATGTTCAACGAGCATCCGTTTCTCGATCGTATCGATGCAGCAGCCGAAGCGGGCTTCGCGTTCGTCGAATTTCTTTTTCCGTACGATTACCCGGTCGATGTGCTGGCGCAGCGTATGCAGCGCGCCGGCGTTCGCACGGTGTTGTTCAATCTGCCGCCGGGCGACTGGGATGCCGGCGAGCGGGGCCTGGCGGCGCTGCCCGAGCGCGCCGACGAGATGCGCGCGGGCCTGCATCGCGCCTTGCCCTATATCCGCGCGCTCGGGGTAAAACAGGTGCATCTCATGGCCGGCTTTGCGCGTGGAGTGGAGGCGGATCGCGCCTACCGCGAAGCGATTCGCTGGTGCGCCGCGCAGCTCGCGGCGGAAGGCGTCACGCTTCTGCTGGAGCCGATCAACGGGCGCGATATGCCGGGCTATTACCTCAACGATGTCGATGCGGCCGCGATGCTGATCGAGTCGCTGGCGCTGCCAAATCTGAAACTGCAGTTCGACGTGTATCACGCGCAGATTCTTCATGGCGACATCACCCGCCGGCTGCAGCGGCTGATGCCGTTGATCGGCCATATCCAGATTGCCGGCGTGCCTGATCGCCATGAACCTGACGACGAGGAGCTCAATTACCCATACCTCTTCCGTGAGCTCGACCGGCTGGGCTACGACGGTTTCGTCGGCGCCGAGTACCGGCCGCGTGCAGGCACGGCAGAAGGTCTGGGCTGGTTTGCTCCGTATCGCCGCGCTGCGCAGGTGGCCTCATGAACCTGCTGCTCGGCGCCATCGCCGACGATTACACCGGCGCGTCCGACCTGGCCAGCACGCTCGCCGGCAACGGCCTGCGCGTGGTGCAGACGATCGGCGTTCCGGCAGCGGATATTGCGCTGCCCGATGTCGACGCGGTAGTGATCGCGCTGAAAAGTCGCTCGATCGCACCTGCGGACGCGGTGGCGCAGTCGCTGGCCGCCGAGGCCTGGCTGCGCGAGCGCGGCGCGCGGCACGTGCTGTTCAAGATCTGCTCGACCTTCGACTCGACCGCGCAGGGCAATATCGGTCCGGTGACCGACGCGCTGGCGCAGCGCGCCGGTGCGATGCCGCTGGTCTGCCCGGCGTTTCCACGCAACGGCCGCACGGTGTATCAGGGCCACCTTTTCGTCGGCGCGCAGCGCCTGGACGAGAGTCCGTTGAAAGATCATCCGCTCACGCCGATGCGCGATTCCAGCCTCGTGCGCCTGATGCAGGCGCAGAGTGGCCGGCCGGTCGGCCTGCTGCCGCTGTCGGCCATGGCGCAGGGAATGGATGCCACGCGCGAGGCGCTGGATCGGCTGCGCGAGCAGGGCTGCGGCAGCGTGATCGCCGACGCGGTGTTTGAATCCGATCTGGAGTTACTTGGCCGCGTGGCGCTGGACGATTCACTGTCCGTCGGCGCCTCCGGCCTCGGTCTGGGTCTGGCGCGCGCGCTGGCATCGGCGCGATCCGGGTCCGCCGATACGCCGATGCCGGCAGCGTTGGCGGGCACTACCGGCGCGCTGATTCTGGCCGGCAGCTGTTCGGCCGCCACGCTGGCGCAGATCGCCGTGGCCGAAGAGCATATGCCCGTGCTGCGACTGGATGTGCCGGCGCTGCTGGACGGCCGCGCAACGATCGATACGGCCGTGACCTGGGCGCGCGAACAGCTGCAGCACGGCCATGCGCTGGTCGCCAGCAGCGCCGCGCCGGCGCAGGTATTCGAACTGCAGGCGCGCTACGGCGCCGAAAAAGTCAGTGCGCTGCTCGAAGGCTCGCTGGCGGCGATCGCCCAGCAGCTGGCCGAGCAGGGCTTGTCGCGATTGATCGTCGCCGGCGGCGAAACCTCGGGCGCGGTGGTCGATCGCCTCGGTATCGACGCCTTTCTGATCGGCGCGGAACTGGCGCCAGGCGTGCCCATGCTTTACGCGCTGGGTCGTCGCCATGAAGGCCTGCAGCTGGCGCTGAAGTCGGGCAACTTCGGCGACCGGGATTTTTTCATGCACGCGGCGCAGGCGGGCTGAGCCGCGCGAGCGCCGCCGAATTCAGCGTATCCGCAGCGCCAGCCACGACAGCAGCGCCAGCAGGTTGATGCCGACGCGCGACGTGCCGGGGCCGCTGGTAGCCAGCACGAAACCCTGCGTGCCGAAGCGCCAGTCCAGCGCCAGATGCGGTGGCAGGTGCAGGGTGGAAAACACGTTGACGAAGGCGCCGCTGGATAGCGCATAGGTGAACACCGAGGTCGCGATCAGCGGCACCTGCAGCAGCTGTGCCCAGCGCGAAAACGTGATGCCGCGCTCGCTGTTGTCCAGCAGCAGCACGCCGGCCACCAGCACGAACGCGAATACCGCCAGATCGATCAGCGCGAAGACGCTTTCGTGAGTCGAACCCAGCGGCAGCAGCCGGCGCAGCGCGGCCACCACGCCATAAAAGCCGCCGGCGATTTCCAGGATGCCGATCAGGCGAAAAAGAACCAGGCGCATGCGTCACTCCAAAATCAAGACACGGCATTGTACGTGCTGAGGGCGCGTGCCCTTCGACTTTGCTGCGCGACGCTCAGGGAGAGCGGTTGAGATTTGACGTTTGGCGTATCGACGCATGACGCATCGGCAGTCGCTCGCGCAAAAATCGTTACGTCAATTCATCGGCCAGCTCGTGCAGGTCGGCAATATGCTGCTCCCACCAGCGCGATTCGACCGCGAATGGAAACGCCGCAGGGAAGGCCGGGTCGTGCCAGCGCGTGGCGATCCACGCGGCGTAATGCATCTGCCGCATCGCGCGCAGCACCGGCACAAGCATCAGCTCGTCGTCGTTGAAATCGCGGAACTGGCGATAGCCTTCGAGCATCGCCTCCATATGTCGCGGCTCGCTGGCCAGCATCCACAAGTCCTGCACGGCCGGGCCCATGCGTGCGTCGTCGAGATCGACAAAGTGCGGGCCGCCGTCGGTCCACAGCACGTTGCCCGGGTGGCAGTCGCCGTGCAGGCGCAGCTGGCGCACCGTGCCGATTGCCGACTGCCGCTGCTCGATCGCGCCATTCAGCCGTTCGGCGGCGGCGCGATAGTTGCCTTGCAGCGACGCCGGCAGCAACGATGAGCCGAGCACCGCCTGCATCGACTGCCGCACCATCGTGTCGCGATCAAGCGTGCCGCGATGGGCGAACGGCTGACGTGCGCCGACGACGTGCATGCGCGCGATCAGTCGACCCAGCCACTGCAGTTGATCGGGCGATTCCAGCGTGGGCGCACGGCCGCCGCGACGCGGGGTGAGCGCGTAGCGAAACCCGGCGTGCTCCAGCAGCGTGCGATCGTTGAAGCGCAGCGGTGCGACCACCGGCAGTTCGGCCGCGGCCAGTTCGAGGGTGAAGCTGTGTTCCTCGATGATCGCCGCATCGCTCCAGCGCCCGGGCCGGTAGAACTTGGCGATGACCGGCGAGCTGTCCTCGATACCGACCTGCCAGACGCGGTTCTCGTAGCTGTTCAGCGCCAGCAGGCGGCCGTCGGTCCACAGGTCACAAGCCGCCACGGCATCGAGCACGCAGTCCGGTGTGAGCGTGGCGTAGGGGGCGTCGCGGTTCAAAGCGTGCTCACGGCAGGAGGGTTCACTTCGAGGTGGCGCCAATCACGCGTGCAGGCACCACGGCCATCGTCAGCCGCGACACGCAGACCAGCGCGCCTTCCTCGTTCTCGATGCGGATCTCCCACACCTGGGTGGTGCGGCCGAGGTGAAAGGGTCGGGCGGTGCCGGTGACGATGCCGCTGCGTACGCCGCGGATATGGTTCGCGTTGATGTCGAGGCCAACGCAGAGCTCTTTTTCCGGATCCAGCGTGAGCATCGCTGCGCTGCTGCCCAGCGTTTCGGCCAGCAGCACCGAGGCGCCGCCGTGCAGCAGGCCGAATGGCTGGTGCGTGCGGTGGTCCACCGGCATGGTGCCCTGCAGCCAGTCGTCGCCGACGGCAGTGAAGCGGATGCCCAGCACCGCCATCGCGGTGTTGACGTTCCACGCGTTGATGCGCTCGAGGTCGGTGCTCTGTTGCCAGATCGGGGTGGTAGATGTCGTCATCGTTGATTCCTGCCAGTCGAACCGCCATTGTTGTCCGCTGTCACCGCCGCGACAATGCATCAGGAAAACTCGGGTGTTCACTGCCACCATCAAATCCTCCGGTCGCCAGTTCTCCATCGCGGCCGATGAGCCCGTGCTCGAGGCCGCCCAGCGCGCCGGCATTGCGTTGCCTTACTCCTGCCGCTCGGGCGTCTGCGGCAGCTGCAAGGCCACCCTGCTGCAGGGAGATTGCGAATACACGCACAACCCGCCGGTGGCGCTGAGCGCCAGCGACAAGGCCCATCACGCCGTGCTGCTGTGTCAGGCCACCGCCACCAGTGACCTGCTGCTGGACGTGCGCGAAGTGACCTCGGTCGAGGCAATCGCCCGACGCCAGCTCGACGTGGTGGTAGCGGAAAAGTGGCAGCTAGCCAGCGACGCGGTGGGCCTGCACCTGCTGCCGGCGCCGGGCGAGGCCCAGCTCAACTGGGTGCCGGGCCAGTATCTGGACGTGATCCTGGAGAACGGCAAGCACCGGCCCTTCTCCATCGCCAACGGCCCGCAGGCGGACGGCATGATCGAGCTGCACGTGCGCCAGGCCGCCGGCGGCGGCTTTACCTCGTGGGTTTATGAAAGCCTCAAGGTGGGCGACGTGCTGCGTATCGAAGGCCCGCTGGGCACCTTCGTGCCGCGCGAGGATTCCGAGCGGCCGATGATCTTCATGGCCGGCGGCACCGGCTTTGCGCCGATCAAGGCCATCGTCGAGCACTTCATCGCGCTGGGCACGCGCCGGCAGATGCACGTCTATTGGGGCGCGCGCAGCGCCGCGGATATCTACATGCCCGCGCTGGCGGAGCGCTGGACCAAGGCGGCGCCGAACCTGCATTTTCACGCGGTGGTATCCGACCCCGAACAGGCCGGCGGCATGCGCAGCGGCCTCGTGCACGAAGTGGTGCTGCTCGATCACCCGCAGCTGTCCGGCTACGACGTCTACATGAGCGGACCGCCGCCGATGATCGAGGCCGGCCACCAGCTGTTTCTGCAGGCCGGCCTGCCCGAGGATCGCCTGTACTACGACTCGTTCGAGTACGCGCCCGATGTGCTGGCGCAGATACTCAACGGCCGCGCCGGGATTCACCACCTTTAGGGAAACTCTGATTTTGCTTCGTTGTCGAAGCGTGCACCCGATGCGAGAGAGCGTAGACGATGACCGATCAGCTGACCTTGGCGACACAAGTCGACGGAGGATTTGAAGCTCACCGCAAGGCGACACGACGCGATGTGTTCTTGGCGGAGATGGACAAGGTCGTGCCGTGGTCGCAGCTGTGCGCGGTGATCGAACCGTTCTACCCCAAGCCACGCGCCGATGGCGGCGGCCGACCGGCCGTGGGTTTGGAGCGCATGCTGCGCATCCACTTTCTGCAGCAGTGGTACGCGCTGAGCGATCCGGCGGTGGAGGAAGCGTTGTACGACTCCGCGTCGATGCGGCGGTTTGTGGGCATCGATCTGGGGCGCGAGCCGGCGCCGGATGAAACGACGGTGTGCAAGTTCCGCCACCTGCTGGAAAAGCACGGGCTGGCCAAGACGCTGTTCGAAGCGGTGAACCGGCATCTGCACCATCAAGGGCTGAAGCTCTCGCAGGGCACGATCGTCGATGCGACGATCCTGGGTGCACCGTCGTCGACGAAGAATCGGGACAAGGCGCGCGACCCGCAGATGCACCAGACCAAGAAAGGGAATCAGTGGTACTTCGGCATGAAGGCCCACATTGGTGTGGACGAAGCCACTGGCCTGGTTCACAGCGTGGTGACGACAGCGGCCAACGTAGGCGATGTCACCCAGGTGGGCGATCTGCTACACGGCAAGGAGCGGGCCGTGTTTGGCGACGCCGGCTACATCGGCGCGCAGAACCACGCCAAGGCCAAGCGTGGGCGCCAGTGGTATATCGCCGCCAAGCGGAGCAAGGTCAAGGCGATCGAGGATGAGACCTTGCGCGAGTTGACCGAACAGATCGAGCACATCAAGGCATCGATCCGCGCTGTCGTCGAACACCCCTTCCGCGTGATCAAACGGCAATTCGGTCACGTCAAGGCGCGCTATCGTGGCCTGGCCAAGAACGGTGCACAGGTGCTGACGCTGTTCGCGTGCGGCCGACGCCGCGGCCCACGACTCGCGCGGCATCCCCCGCTTGTCGTACGCCGAGGCTAGGCCGAAGTTCGCTGCGGCCAGACTTTCGTCGTCGACGCGCAGCGCAACGATGCGCCGATAGAAATCCGCGGCCTCGCCGTAGCGGCGTTTGCGCATGGCCAGCGCGGCGTGCGTCGCCCATCCTTCCGCCTGCGCACGCGCCGCCTCGGGCGGCAAGGCGTCGAGGTAGCATGAGCCGTTTACGGCGTTGGGAGCGGGCTATGGGTGGTAGCGCTGCCGCAGCACCTCGAACACCGCGCGCAGTCCCATCGCCTCGCCGCCGCGCGGGCGGCCGGGGCGGTCGGCGTCGTTCCAGGCGTAGGTATCCAGATGCATCCAGGGAATGGTGCTGGGGACGAAGCGCTCCAGATACAGCGCCGCGGTAATCGCGCCGGCGTGCCGCGACGGCGCGGAGTTGACCAGATCGGCCACGTGCGAGTCGAGCAGCTTGCGGTACGGTGCCCACAGCGGCATCGGCCAGACCGGATCGTTCACCGCACGGCTGGCGGCCATCATGTCGGCCGACAGAGCGTCGTTGTTGGCAAACAGCGCCGGCAGATCCGGGCCCAGCGCCACGCGCGCCGCGCCGGTGAGCGTGGCGAAATTCAGCATCAGGTCGGGCTTCTGTTCCGCGCCGTAGGTCAGCGCGTCGCACAGCACCAGCCGACCTTCGGCGTCGGTGTTGTCGATCTCCACCGTGATGCCCGAGCGCGTGGTGATGATGTCGCCGGGGCGAATCGCATTGCCGGACACCGCGTTCTCCACCGCCGATACCAGCAGGGTCAGGCGCACCGGCAGCTTTGCCTGCATGATCAGGCCGGCCAGCGCGATCGCGTGCGCGGCGCCGCCCATGTCCTTTTTCATCCAGCGCATGCCGTCGCCGGTCTTGATGTTCAGCCCGCCGGTGTCGAAGCACACGCCCTTGCCGACCACCACGATTTTCGGGTGCGAGGCCTTGCCCCACGACAGCTCGATCAGCCGCGGCTCGCGGTAGCTGGCGCGACCGGCGGCGTGCAGGGTGGGGAAGTTGGCCTTCAGCAGCTCGTCGCCAACCCACTCGCGCACGCTGGCCTTGTGCGCCTTGCCGAGCTGCTTGATCGCCGCGGCGAGATGCGGCGGCCCCATGTCTTCGGTCGGCGTGTTGACCAGGTCGCGCACCAGCGCGGTGGCGTCGATCAGCGGCTGCAGTTTTTTCAGATCGTCCGCCGCCACCGCTAGTGTGGCCGGCGTGCGCCTTGCCTGCCGGTAGCGGGTGAACTGGTAGGCACCAAAGGCCCAGCCCAGCGCCGCCTGCAGCGGATCGGCCAGCACGCTTTCATCGGCCAGGTGATACGTCGCCTCGGGCAGGGTGATCGGCAACCCGCTCAGCGCGCCGAAGGAATCGCTCGCGACCACGCCGGCCAGTATGCGCACCAGCCTGCCGCTGGCATCGTTGATCAGGGCAAACGTGCCCGGGTTGGCGACGAAGCCGCTGTCGTCCAGCGCGCGGCGCTGCGGCGCTGTAAGCCGTTTGCGTGCCGCGGCGAGATGTTTGGCGTCGACGGTTTCAAGGGCGATGCTGTGGCGCGCGCTGGCGTTGCGTTCGGTCAGGGCAGGCATGCGATTTCCTCTATCTGTTATTGGAACGGACGTCGCCGTTTCCACATCAGTCCAGCCGCCAATCATGCCCGCTTTGCGCCGTGCTGACTATGCGGCGGGATGCCGTGTTTCGAGCCAGTTCACCAGCGCCGCCATGTCAGGCAAATCCAGGTCGGGCGCGCGGCCCAGCCCAGCTGGCCACGGCCGGCGATCGCGATTCATCCACGCCGTGCGCATGCCGACCTCGCGCGCGCCGACCACGTCGAGCTGCGCATCGTCGCCGATATGCAGGATGTTTTCCGGCGCCACGCCCAGCCGCTCGGCGGCCGCGAGAAAAATGCGCGGGTCGGGTTTGGCCGCGCCGGTATTGCGCGCGCTGACGTGATGATCGAAGTGCATGTGGATGCCGACGCGTTCGAGGTCCGCATTGCCGTTGGTCACGCTAGCGATCGGCCAGCGCGCGTTGAGCCGCGCGAGCGCTGCCAGGCTGTCTGGATAAAGCTCGACGCTGTTGCGTGCGGCGAAATAGATTTCCCACAGCGCGTCGACCGGCGCACTGGCGATACCGCAGCTGGCGAAGGCGTGCTCCAGCGTGAGCTGGCGCTGCGTGCTGAAATCGTGCGCCAGGTCGGGGCGATCCTGCGCCACCTTGCTGCGCAGCTCGCGCATCGCCGGTACCGGCCAGGCGCGAGCGACGTCGGGGTGATGCTGCTGCAGCCACGCGTCGACCGCGTGGTCGGCGCGTTCCAGTGCGGGCAGCACCGGCCACAGCGTGTCGTCGAGATCCAGCGTGAGGGCGAGTATCCGCACGTCGCTGGAGTCAGAGAGACAAGGGCAAGCGCAGGACGATCAACGGTTGCCGACGCGCAGCGTCTGGCCGAGCTTCACGTTGTTGTCCTTCAGATGATTCCAGTCGCGCAGCTGCGCCACCTCGACCGAATGCTTGCGGGCGATCGAGAACAGCGTGTCACCCTTGGTCACGGTGTAGCTCTTGCCCGCTTCGCCGGCGCTCTTCCTGCTCTTGGCCTGCGCCACGCTTTCTTTCTTCGCGCTGCTCTTGGCCGGTGCGGCTTCCTCGGCAGTCTTGGCGGCGTGTTTTTCGACCTTGCTCTTCTTCGAGGTCAGCACCGAACCCTTGACGTGCGCAAAGCTGGTGACCGCGACAGCAGCCACGCTGCCCTTGACGTTGGTGATCTGGGTCTTGTCGCTGGCGGCGGCGACTTCCTTGCCCTTGCCGGCCACGAGCGTTCCCGAAACCGCGGAGGCCACGGCCACGCGCGACGCTTCGCTGGCGGCCGGCGTCGAGCTCGGCACGGTGACCGGCGCAATGTGGCTGGCGTGACCGCCGGTCTCGGCGAGAATCGCGCTGCGACGGCTTACATCCACCGCGGCAAGCGCGGCACCGTCGCTGAAGGGCACAACGCCGTGGCGACGCATCGCGGCCTTGGCCGCGTCGGTCTGCAGAAAGTCGATGAACGCGGTGACATCGGCGGCCTTCGGGTTGCGCGGGTTGGTCACCAGGTACAGCGGGGTGAACAGCACGTAGCTGCCGTTACCCACAGTGGATGCCGTCGGCGCGATGCCGTTGATCGGAATCATCTTCAGCTTGGGATTCGACGCGGCGTCCGCCATCGTCGCCACACCCAGACCGTTTGGATTGAGGCCCACGCCCTCTTCCAGCTTGTGCGTGTTGACGTAAAGGCGCGGCGCGGCCACCGGCTGGTTGCCGCGGCCGAACAGCAGTGTGCGCAGGCTGTATTCCACGCCGTCACCCGGGCTGGCCACCGCGTACAGATCGATCGGCGCACTGCTGCCGCCCACGTCGCTCCAGTTGGTGATCTTGCCGAAATAGATGTCGTGCAGCTGCTTCAGCGTGAGGTTGTGCACCGGGTTGGCCGGGTTGGTCACCATGACCAGCGCGTCCCAGGCCACCGGGGTAAAGGTCAGGTCGGTGTTCTGCGCGCTGCCGTCGCTGGGGCGCGCGCTGCCGGCGAGATCCGCCGTGCCGCTCGCCACGGCATCGATGCCGGACGCGGTATTGAACGGCTGCAGCTCGATCGAACCGTGGCCGGCTTTTTCCCACGCCTGCGCCACCTCGTCGACGACGCCCTGCGCCGTGGCCACGTCGCCGCGCCAGATCAGGCTCGGGCCTTTGGCGACGGCGGCTTTGGCATGCGACTTCGTATGCGTGGTCTTGGCGGCAAAGGCGGAGGTGGCTAGGCAGGCCCCGATCAGGGTGACCGACAGCAGGCGGGCAAGACGAAGAGACATGTGGTGGAGAACCCCGGTTAGGTGAGTGGCGATGGGTAAGTGGCGAGAGTATGGCGCCTTGCCGGCGCTCATAGGTGTAGAGCTGACAAGGTATTTCATCGGCCTGAACGCAAAACATCAAGCGCTTTCATGAGTTTATGTTCAGACAGTGCGCCGATCCCTCCGTTCTTCATTCGTCCGGCGGCCGTCCGTGGCCGCCCGACGCCGGCGCGGCGTCGAATCAGTTGATCACCACGTAGCGGTTGCTGCCGTCGGCATGCGCCACGATCAGCACCAGCTGACGCAGGCGCACCTTGGCCAGGCCGCGCAGCACGCTCACGCTGGGAATGCGCTGGTTGCCGATGCCGACCACGATGTCGTCGGTGGTCAGCCCTGCGCGCGCCGCCCGGCTGCCCGGCTGCACCGAGCTCACGGCGGCACCGAACATGCCCTGCTCGCGCTGGCTGTCGGTGAGGTCGCTAAAGCTGACGCCGGCGAGCCGCGCATCTAGCTGGCCGCCGTCGACGGTGCCGAGTTTTTCGGCGCGCAGCGTGGCCGTGACCACGCTGCTCTGGCCGTCGCGCACCACGCCGAGCCGCACGCTGCTGCCCAGCGGCAGCAGGCCTTCGGTATTGCGCAGATCTTCCACGGTGCGCAGCGGCTTGCCGTCCAGCGTGGTCAGCACGTCGCCGGGCTCCAGGCCGGCCTGCTCGGCGGCCGAGCCCGAACTGACGCCGGTCACCACCACGCCGTTGGTGTCCTTCAACGACAGCAGCTTGGCAATGCGCGGCGTGATCGCCTGCGTCTGCAGGCCCAGGTTGCCGCGTTCCACCTTGCCGTGCGCCAGCAGCTGCGCCATCACCTCGCTGGTGATCGCCGTGGGCACCGCAAAGCCGATGCCGACGTTGCCGCCGGACGGCGAAAAAATCATCGTGTTGATGCCGACCAGTTCACCGCGCAGGTTGACCAGCGCGCCGCCGGAGTTGCCCGGGTTGATCGAGGCGTCGGTCTGGATGAAATTCTGAAAGCCCGTGCCGCCCGAACTGCTGCTGCCCAGGCCCGAGCGGCCCAGCGCCGAGACGATGCCCGACGTCACCGTCTGCCCGAGCCCGAACGGGTTGCCCACCGCCACCACATAGTCGCCCACGCGCAGCTGGTTGGAATCGGCCAGCGGCAGCGCCTGCAGATGGTCGGCCGGAATCTGCACCACGGCCACGTCGGTATCCGGATCGGTGCCCACGCGCTTGCCCTTGAACGTGCGCCCGTCCTGCAGCGTCACGCTGATGTCGTCGGCGCCGCCGACCACGTGGTTGTTGGTCAGCACATAGCCCTTGGCCGCATCCACGATCACGCCCGAGCCCAGGCTCTGCTCCACCCGCTCGGCAGAACCGCCCGGCAGGCCGAACAGCTGGCGCACCACCGGATCGTCGAAGTAGGGGTTCTGCACCTGCACGTGCTTTTTGCTGGAGATGTTCACCACCGCCGGCGTCACCCGCTGCAGCATCGGCGCCAGTGACGGCATCGCCTGACCGTCGATCGCCGGCGGCATCGCGGCACGGGCGACGATGGGCAGGCCGCCGAGTGCCGAAACAGCAAATGTGGCGGTCAGCATAAACAGAAAGCGGGACGGGCGCAGCGGCATGGTTCCTCCTCAAAGTAGCGTGGCAGGACAGCAATAAAAATTGGCGACAGCATGAAACACCGCGCGGAGCGCAGCCCAGCTTCGACCCGCGCTGGAGGCGGCGGTTCCTTGCGGCAACGCAGTTGTGAAATTGCGTGCACAAACACTTTACATCGACCGACGTCGGGGGTAACGTCACTCGACGACGGCGACCACAACATCTTGTGTCCCGCCTCCAAGGTTAAAACAAGTTGTGGTGTCGAACGTCAAACGGTTTGGGGGAGTCGTTGTCGTGGAACGCAAGCGGCGGGCGGGTTGCAGGGCAATCCTTCCGACGCTGCCGCCGTCGTAGAAACGCAGCAACACGCTGTGGCTGGCGCCCGGAGTTTCGCCGCCGCAGCACGACAAATCATTCGAATAAAGTCACCGCGCCGCCAAGGCCATGACCGGAGTAAGGAAGCCGATGAGCACAGTGCGTGCCCCAGCCACAAACCCATCCATCGCCCGCGACGCCGTAGACATTCCGCTGCAGCCCGCCTCGCTGGACATCTGGGATAAAAAATATCGCCTCAAGTCCAAGTCGGGCGAGGCGGTCGATGGCAACATCGACGAGACCTATCAGCGCGTCGCACGCGCCTTGTCCGACGTCGAAGTCAGCGACGAGCTGCGCGGCCTCTGGTACGAAAAATTTCTGTGGGCGCTGCGCCGCGGTGCGATCCCCGCCGGCCGCATCACGTCCAACGCCGGGGCGCTCGCGCACAAGCCGGCCACCAGCACGATCAACTGCACCGTCTCGGGCACCATCCGCGATTCGATGGACGACATCCTGGAGAAGGTCCACGAAGCCGGCCTCACGCTGAAAGCCGGCTGCGGCATCGGCTATGAATTTTCCACGCTGCGTCCGCGCGGTGCGTATGTGTCGGGCGCCGGTGCGTACACCAGCGGCCCGCTGTCGTTCATGGATATTTACGACAAGATGTGCTTTACCGTGTCCTCCGCCGGCGGCCGTCGCGGCGCGCAGATGGGCACGTTCGACATCAGCCATCCGGATGCGAAAGAGTTCATTCGCGCCAAGCGCGAGGACGGCCGCCTGCGTCAGTTCAACCTGTCGCTGCTGATCACCGACGGCTTCATGGACGCGGTGGAAAAGGACAAGGACTGGCCGCTGGTCTATCCGATCCACGTCAAGGAAAAAGGCGAGATCGATTTCAACGACCCCAGCAAGGTCGTCTGGCGCGAGTGGCCCACGCACGAAAACTATGTCGATCGCGAAGACGGCCTGGTCGCCTGCAAGATCTACAGCACCATGCGCGCGCGGCACCTGTGGGACATGATCATGGTGTCCACCTACGACTTCGCCGAGCCCGGTTTCATCCTGATCGACAAGGTCAACGAGATGAACAACAACTGGTGGTGCGAGCATATTCGCGCGACTAACCCCTGTGGCGAGCAACCGTTACCGCCGTACGGCTCCTGCCTGCTCGGCTCGATCAACCTCACCACCTTTGTGCGTGATCCGTTCGGCCCCAAGGCGCGCTTCGACTGGGACGAGTACCGCGAGGTGGTGAAGGTGTTCACCCGCATGCTCGACAACGTGGTCGAGATCAACGGCCTGCCGCTGCCGCAGCAGCGCAACGAGATCGAATCCAAGCGCCGCCACGGCATGGGTTTCCTCGGCCTGGGTTCCACCATCACCATGCTCAAGCATCGCTACGGCACCGCCGAGGCCGTGGCGTTCACCGAAGACGTTTCGCGCGAAATGGCCATCGCCGGCTGGGAAGTCGCGCTCGAGCTGGCCAAGGAAAAAGGCCCGGCGCCCATTCTGGCCAAGGACTTCACCGTCACCGGCGAGATGCTGCGCAAGCGCCCGGAGATGGCCACCGACGGCTACAAGGTCGGCGACACCATCCCCGGCCGCGTGCTGCACGCCAAGTACAGCCGCTACATGCAGCGCATTGCCGAGGTGGCGCCGCATCTGGTCGCCGAGCTGGCCGAAACCGGCGCGCGCTTCACCCACCACAGCTCCATCGCGCCCACCGGCACCATCTCGCTGTCGCTGGCCAACAACGCCAGCAACGGCATCGAGCCGAGCTTTGCGCACCACTACTCGCGCAACGTGATCCGCGAAGGCAAAAAGTCGAAAGAGAAGGTCGAGGTCTACAGCTACGAGCTGCTCGCCTATCGCGCGCTCATCAATGCCGACGCATTGCCGTTCACCGACGAGCCGGCCAACAAGCTGCCCGAGTACTTCGTCGCCGCCGACGACATCAGCCCGAAAGAGCACGTCGACATCCAGGCCGCGTCGCAAAAGTGGATCGACTCGTCGATCTCCAAAACGGCCAACGTGCCCACCGATTACCCGTACGAAGATTTCAAGGACATCTATTTCTACGCCTACAAACAAGGCCTGAAAGGATGCACCACGTTCCGCTTCAACCCCGCCGCTTTTCAGGGCGTGCTGGTCAAGGAAGCGGATCTGGAAAACACCCTCTACCGCTTCGAGTTGGAAGACGGTAGCGTTGTCGAACTGAAGGGCAACGAGCAAGTGGAGTACGACGGCGAAATGCATTCCGCCGCCAACCTCTTCGATGCCTTGAAGGAAGGTTATTACGGCAAGTTCTGACCCTTCGCATGCGTCCTGCGTGCGATAAATCAACGTCGTTCATCGGAGGGGAACCCACAATGTCCATCGACACCGAAGTAGAAAACAGCACAGTCACACCGCCCGCCACGGAAGCACCGGTTGTCGTCGAGACGCCACCACCGGCGCCCGAGCCCGCACCGGCTCCGGTGGCCGCCGTTGAAAAGCCCAAAGCCAGAAAGGCGCCGGCCAAGAAAGTGGCTAAGGCTGCCGTGAAAGAAGCCGCGCCTGAAAAGGCCGCGGCCAAAAAAGCCGCCCCCAAAAAGGCCGCTGCCACGAAAGCGGTAAAGAAGGTTGCCAAGAAGGCTGCTGCTAAAAAAGTCGCCACCAAAAAAACGGTGAAAAAGGCCGTCAAGAAAGTAGCCAAGAAAGCCGCGGTGAAAAAGGTCGCCAAAAAGGCCGCCGTCAAAAAGACGCCCGCCAAGAAAGCCGCGGCTAAAAAAGCGCCTGCAAAAAAGTCCGCCGCGAAAAAGTCGTCGGTCAAGAAAACCCTCGCCAAGGTCGTCAAGAAAGTCTCGGCCGCGGAAAAGAAAGCAGCCAAGGCGGTCAAGAAGTTCGCCGCCAAGGTCGTAAAGAAGGTCAGCAGCAAAAAGTCGGCTAGCAAGAAAGCCGCGCCAAAGAAGGCGGACGTCAAGAAATCCGCCAGCACCAAAAAAGGTGCAAGCAAGAAAGCCGTTCCAAAGACGGTGAAAAGGTCCACTGCCAGCACCGTAAAAGGTGTAAACAAGAAAGTGGCCGTCAAGGCAGCCAAGACGGCTCCCAAAAAGTCCGCCGCCAAGAAAGCCGCTGCAAAAAAGAAGTAAGCCGTAGCGCATCCGGTCCGGCCACGCGCCGGGCCGGGTGCTTTTTCACCAGGCCACACCCTCCGCGCCGCCGCGCCGCGTGAGCCAGCGACACCGCCAGGCGCCTTTCATTGGCTGCCCGCAAGCACCACATCTATCTCCATAACGCCCCAACACAGAAGAACATCATGGCGACCAAAATCGACAAAAAGATCACCGGCTACAACGTGGTCAAACCCGAAGACAAGGTTGCCGCGCCCGCGGTCGCTGCACCCGTCGCGCCCAAAGAGCCGCCGATGGCCGAAGTGATCCAGATGCACGAAAGCGTGGAGCGTCCCGACACCCTCGTGGGCTCCACCTTCAAGATCAAGTCGCCGCTGTTCGAGCACGCGCTCTACGTCACCATCAACGACATCGTGCTTAACGCCGGCACGCCGCACGAACAGCGCCGCCCGTTCGAGATCTTCATCAACTCGAAAAACATGGACCACTTCCAGTGGATCGTGGCCCTCACACGCATCATGTCCGCCGTGTTCCGCAAGGGCGGTGACGTCACTTTCCTGGTCGAGGAAATGAAAGCCGTGTTCGACCCGCGCGGCGGCTACTTCAAGTCCGGCGGCGTCTACATGCCCAGCATCGTCGCCGAGATCGGCACGGTGGTGGAGCAGCACATGAAAAACATCGGCATGATCCACGATCCCGAGATGGACGAATCAACGCGCCAGCTCATCGCGGACAAGCGCGCTGCCTATGAGGCCGCCAGCGCAAAAAAAAACTCTGAGGTAGTTGTGGCGCCGGCCGCTTCAGCGTCCGCGCCGGCCAGCGACAGCAAGCCCAAGCTCAATGCTGCCGGCTTTCCGCCGGGAGCCACGCTGTGTGTGAAGTGCAATACGCAGGCGCTGGTGCTGATGGATGGGTGCCAAACGTGTTTGAATTGTGGGTATAGCAAGTGCGGTTGAATATAGGTATTTGCTGTCGCCTTCATTCGCTGTATTAAGGTAACTTTTATGCGGTTAATTTCTATCGCTTACGTGCCTATCAAGCCTGAATTATTAGGCAAGTTGCAAGCTAACGCACCGCTTGAAAATTGCTACTAGCAATGACGACCAGGTCGTAATTTAACTCATTGCCACAAGGAAGAGGGTGGAATATGTCCGTGAGCTGGAAATCTCTTGAGCAACACGTTCGTGGCATAGCAAATCTCCGCTGGAATGCAGTGTGCAAACCGGAACATATCGACGGTGTCGACTTTGACTGTGTTGTGCGCGTTTCCAATGATGAAATTATCATAATTGAAATTACCCAAGAGCGAAGCCTGCAAAAAGTTCGGGATGATCTAAATAAAATCAATCCAACTAAGATCCGACTTGCAACTCAAGGGCTAATATGTCGCGCTTTTATTGTTTTAGAAGATGAGCCAACTGCGAGCATGGTTGAAGCTGGACGCATGGCGCACGTTGAGGTCTGTTCAGCGGTGACTTTTGAAAGATCTTTTTTTGATTTTTCGGCCTATAACGCGCTACGTATTGACCTACCGTTTGGTAGCGCAGTCGACTCTAAAACCGGCGAGAACGATCCGCGCGAATTTGTCCCAATTCGCTATACAGAAGCGGATGGCAGCTCTTCTTTTTCCGTTTCTGACTTAGTTTCAAAGCTGCTCAGAGGAGGTCAAATCGCTCTAACGGGTGACTATGGCTCGGGGAAGAGTCGCTGCGTGCGAGAAGTATATGCTGCTCTGGGCAGCAAAGTCAGAGAGGCTGGTGCGTTTCCAATTGCTATAAATTTACGTGATCATTGGAGCAGCTCAAATGCTTTAGAAATTCTCGCGGGGCACTTAGGAAACATCGGTCTTTCTAGCTCGATCGATAACTTAGTACGTCTTCTCAATGCAGGCGCGTTAATATTGCTGCTCGACGGTTTTGACGAGATTGGCGCCCAGTCTCATGACATCCGTGTAGATGATCGTATTGGTTTGCGGCGTCATGCAGTGAGAGGCATAAGGGATTTAATCCAGAAGTCTAAGGCTGGAATACTTGTTACCGGCAGATCCCATTTTTTTGACAGCGACGATGAAATGCTTCAGTCACTAGGGCTAATGGGAGGGCGATTTGATGCTGCTCTTCTTAAGGTGCCTGACAATTTTACTCAGTCGGAGGGAGAGACATATTTCCGCGCACTAGGAATTAGTGCTGCTGTTCCAAATTGGCTGCCTCGTAAGCCGCTCGTTTTTCAAATTTTAGTAGAACTTGATAAGCAAGACGTCACTAGAATTCTTACTAAAGAGCACGGACAGTTTGAATTTTGGGGAGCGTTCCTAAACGCTGTTTGTGTTCGAGAATCGAAGGGCGTGGCGGAGTCTATTGCCCCACAAACCATAAGATTTATTTTGTATAAGCTCGCTGCTAAATCCCGATATTCCGATGTATTTCTTGGTCGTCTTACTCCTCGTGATATCGACGAGGCGTATGAGTGGGCAGTGGGTACATCTCCTGATCAGACGGGAAGGCAGCTTCTTGCGCGGATGTGCACTTTGGGGAGAATCGAGCCTGAATCCCCCGACAGACAATTCGTCGACAACAACATAGTCGATATTTTGAGAGCCGAGCATTTAGTCGCTGAAGTGGTAGCAATGGGTGACTATGATAATAAGCAGAAGTGGAAGCAATCATTAAGGTTTATCGGTGCTGTGCATGCTGCCTCTACCATCCGAAGCTGCGATTTGGAGCATTTATGTTTTGCTTATTTGATGAAATTTGGCCACGTAGCGAATACCAGTAAGTTGGGTGAAATAGTTTCTACATTGACGATATTTGGCGAGGAAAAAATCGATTTTAAATCTCTCCATCTTTCCCATGCGGATATTCCAATTTTGAATCTTGGCGGGAGGGTCATTTCTAATTTAAAGATTTCTAGCGCAGTAATTGGAGTAATAATGCTTCAGGGAACTCCTATCAAAGAGACTGACTGGTTCACACTGGAAGGATCGCTAATAAACACTGCAACCGGAGTTTCAAGCCAAAATGGTTTGCCGTCTTGGATTAAGGATACGGAAGTTATTGACTTTGATAGGATGTCGAACTCTGCTCGAATAAAAGATAGTTTGTTGACTGCTCCACAAAAGCTTTTTCTCTCAATCATTCATAAGATTTTTTTCCAGCCAGGTGCTGGACGCGAAGAAGCTTCTCTTTTGAAGGGCGGCTATGGTCAAAAGTATAGCCCGCAGCTGGTGGACGCAATTCTAAAAATGTTACTTCGTGAGAAAATTCTTGAAAAATTCAAAGGAGATGATGGGCTGGTATATAAGCCTGTGCGTAGGTTCACGGAGAGAATGAATAAGATTCGCTCTGAATTGACGCTTTCGGAAGATGCTTTGTGGCACGAGGTTACAGCTTTATCTGCCTAATGAAACTCTGATTTTTCGCCGAAACCGGGGTCAGAGTCTGAGGTTTCCCCACAAATCTTTTCGATTGATTAATGGTTTAACTGTTGATTGAAGGAACAGTGCGCGCATGATGCGGTCATTCCTCACGGGTTACGAAGCCAGAGGAGACCACACCATGCGCGCGACCGAAGTATTGCAAAAGTGTCTGCGCGACACACTCGGTTCGATGCATGCGTTGCGTAGCCGTGTACTGTTGCGCGCCGTCGAGGCGATGATCCACGGCAGCCGCCTGACGCTGATCGATCTAGCGCGCTCATGGCCTGACGCTGAGCGCGTCCGTGCACCACTCGAGGCGCTCGATCGGCTGCTGGGCAACCGACATCTGCATCTTGAGCGCAGGCATGTCTACAAGGACATGGCTCGTTGGCTGGTGCGGAACAAGCAACCCACCATCGCCATCGACTGGTCTGATCTGAAGTCCGACCGAAGCTGGCATCTTCTACGCGCAGCGATTCCCGTGGGTGGCCGTTCGTTGCCGATTCTGGACATGGTGTTTCCTAGCGGGCAGCAGGGCTCCCCAAAAGCGGAAAAGCAGTTTCTTCAACGGCTAGCTCAGGTCTTGCCCAACGACGCAGCCCCGATTTTGGTCACCGATGCCGGCTTTCGCGGCCCATGGTTCAGGGCGGTCGAAGCGATGTGCTGGCAATGGCTGGGCCGCTTGCGCAACACCACGTATCTCAAGCCCATCGACGTGCCTGATGAGCCGGATGAATGGGTGACATGCAAAGCCATGTACGACCTGGCGACGCGTGGACCGCGCGACTTTGGTGCGATGGAAGTCGCGCGCAGCAAGCCGCTGACGTCGCGTGTGGTGTTGCACGCCAAACCGCCCAAAGGACGCAAGCACCGCAATCGGTACGGTGCGCCAGCGCGCAATTCCAATAGCCGTAAAAACGCTCAACGCGAGAGCAAACCGTGGTTGCTAGTAGCCTCACCATCGCTGAAACTCAGTGCGCAACAGCTGATTACGCTGTACGGCCGGCGCATGCAGATCGAGCTGTCGTTCCGAGACCTGAAATCCCATCGCTACGGGCAGGGTTTTGAAGACAGCCTCACGCGCAAAGGTGCGCGGATCGAAGTGCTGTTGCTGCTCAGCGCGATGGCCGCGTTTGCCAGCTGGCTCGTAGGCATGGCCTGCGAAAGCTGCGGTATCGACGACCGGCTCGCGCCGTTCCGATCGAAGCGACGACTCTACTCGGTCATGCGGTTGGGCCGTGAGGCACTCGTGCGACGGTGGTCGAGTACGCGCTTGAGGGAACTCATCGATCAGCTAAGACACCCCAGTTCACAACTGCTGGATCAACTGGGTGTGCCACCATGAAAACGTGGGGAAACCTCAGGGTCAGGTTGGTCAGAGTAGACTTTTCTAATTAGTGAAAAGTGTTGGGGAAATTTAGACGAAGATCAGAAGATGCGGGTCGTGACGCCTCTCTTCTACACTCGAATCTTGCTTCAGGCTAAAGCGCTTCGCATTGACGCTCGGGGGTTCCATGTTCGGATGGTTTCGCAAGGAAGCGTTGCTCGATGCCGAGTTGACGGCATGGCAGTTTGACTGCTTCGACTGGTTGGTGCGGCATACGGGTGGACTGGAAGCTTTGCATTCGCGCAGGCTCATTCTGCCGACGCGGGAGTTCTTTCCCCAGCGAGGAAGGCACGACGCGGCTTTTGCCGAAGCGGTCTTCGAGCAGGTAAAGGCGCATGCGGGCATGGCCGACTGGCCGTGCGCGTTACAGCTGCAGGAGGGCGATCCTGACCCGAGGGTCTCGACGTATGCGTTCGTGCAGGGTGCACCGCAGTCACCCGCGGGGACGTATCGCGCATTGGGCGACGAGGGTGCGTTGATCACTTACCATCCGGACCAGTTGGCCGACCCGGTCGCGCTAGTGGCGACCTTCGCTCACGAGTTGGCGCACTACCGCACGGCACGTTTTCCGGAGCCGCCGCCGGGCGGTTGGGACGTGTGGGAAATCGCCACCGACCTCGCAGCCGTCTATCTGGGCTTCGGCGTATTCCTTGCCAATACGCGCTTCCACTTCAGTCACTTCTCCGATGGCCGCACCAGCGGCTGGCGTTGGCGCCAGCAAGGCTATGTCTCCGAGCCGGAAGTGCTGCATATGCAGGCTATCGTTTCCATCGCGATGGGCGCGCCCCAGGAGCAGACGCTGGCGCATCTCAAGCCGGCACTCAAGGGCATCTTCAAGAGGGTATGGAAGGACGCAGCGCTCGCTTCGCAACGGCGGCAGCCTCAGGAGGCCCTCACGGCGGAGGGCAACCCGGCAGAGGCGGATAGGATGTCGGGGATAAATGAAGTGCGCCACTGACCGTGTCGAGTTTTCCTGATACCTTTTTTGAAGCATTAGGCAGCAAAGGAAACTTCGATATGACCGCTCCCTTTTCCGGCGGGTGCGCCTGTGGGGCGATTCGTTACGTGTGTTCACGTGCGCCCATCGCCATGCTCAATTGCCACTGTCTGGATTGTCAGCGTGCCAGCGGTGCGCCGTTCGCGTCGGGTTTTATCGTGGCGGCCGCGGATATGGAGATCATCGGCACGCCGAAAACGTATTCGGTGCGCGCTGGCAGTGGCGCGCTCGCGACGCGCAGTTTCTGCCCCGAGTGCGGCTCGCCGTTGTTCACGCGCGGCGATGCCAACCCGGGATTCCAGTCCGTGCGCTTTGCTAGCCTGGATGACGCGTCGGCGTTTCAGCCGATGCTGGACATCTGGACGGCCAGTGCACAGCCGTGGGTTTGCCTCAGTCAGGCCATTCCGCACTATCCTCGCGTTCCCTGATGTCGGTCGCTGGCAGTTACCGCATGGTGATTCGCGCGGGGTGGACATTGCCTTGCACAGCTATTTCGGCATCAAGCCATCTCAGGAGCTCGGCATGGGTTCGGTCTTCGAGAAGCTAAACCTTAAAGACCACGGGGAGATCGTGGTGGTCAACGCGCCGGCGTCTTTCGGGGCCGAGCTGGCCGCGCTTAACGGTGTTGCCGTGCTGCGCGATCTTCAGAAGGTAGAGGCCGTTTCTTTTGTGCTCGTGTTCGCCACGCGGCAGAGCGAGGTCGACGCTATTTCCCCGGCCCTTGCCGACAAACTCAGGGGTGACGCGTTGCTGTGGTTCGCCTATCCGAAAGGCACGTCCAAAAAGTGCACGTGCGATTTCAACCGGGATACGGGGTGGCGCGTTATTCGTCGTTTGGGATTCGAGACGGTTCGCGCGGTGGCCATCGATGACGATTGGTCGGCGCTGCGTTTCAGGCGCGTCGAGTTCATCAAGTCGGCAGCGACATCGAAATAACATTCGGTCCGGAAACAGGGGCAGAGTTGGGGTTTCCTCACGTTTTCACGCGAACCCACCGAGCGGATCCATGGGCGATGGCGTGGGATTGTCCTGGCTGCTCCATCAGATGATTCGATGGAACATGTGGCCATCGCCACACCATGCCTCTCGCCCCCAATGCACGACCGAGTATCGAGCCCGTACTTATGATTCTTGATTCTCTCGGACCACGTATCTGCGTCATGGGGCCGTCGAATAGCGGTAAGTCGACTTTGGCGGCCGCCATCGGGCGGGCGCGCGGGTTGACACCCATTTACCTGGATCAGCTTCACCATTTGCCGCAAACGAATTGGCAGCCTCGGCCGCACGAAGCATTCATCGCCCTGCACGATGAGGCGATTGTGGGCGCGAGCTGGGTTATGGAGGGCAACTATTCTCGCTGCCTACCGCAGCGGCTGGCACGGGCAACCGGGTTCATCCTGCTGGACACCGCAACCGCAACCAGCCTTCTGCGCTACCTCCGCCGATCGTGGTTCGAGCGCGATCGGCCCGGCGATCTAGAGGGGAGCCGAAACAGCGTCCGATGGGCGATGATCCGCCATATCGCGATCGTTACCCGAGAGAACCGCCGGCGCTACAAAGAACTATTCGACCGTATCAGCTTGCCGAAGATCAGGCTGGCAACGACGCGCGAACTCGAGCAGTTCTATCGGTCTGAACGGCTCGGCCGCTAACCGCCTTACGCACTCGCGGCAGCGCGCACGCAAAATCAGGCAATTGCTTTGACGAGCTTGATGGCGTGCTCCGGACACGCCTTGACGCACAGGCCGCAGGCGCGGCATTGATCCGCATTGGGCGTGTAGGCGACTCTTCCGCCGTGAACGCGATTTTTAAGCTTCGATAAAAATCCCAGCTTGGCGTAGTCGGCGGGTTCGATGCTGCGAATGGCGAACACGTCGTAAGGGCATACCTCCACGCAAGGCCCTTTGGCTTCGCAGCGAGAAAAATCGACGACGGGGATAAATTTGCCCGAAGGCTGTTTGCAGACTTCATCGTGCATATCGCATCTCCAGCGGAAGGCGGCCACGAGTAGCTCGCCCGAAATTCGCCATGGTGAGTGTTGGCTCTGCCGCTCGATCCGCGATGGTTCGCCAGGCGTTCTTTATCCAGACCAGCGTTGCCTTCGGCGAGCCCGCCTGCTGGCGAGTCAGACGACGATAACGCGTGTGCTTTTCGGCCACACCATTGCGATTATCCGAATGGCGAACCCGCCGCCGGCATCAAGACCGTCGATTCGACGCCCAGGATGTCGGCGACATCGAAGCCGCGCGCGTCGTTCGCCGCTTCCGGGCTTTGTATGTAACGCTGCGCGACCTCGCCAGGATCGTCGCCCTCTGCGTAGGAAACCAGCACGAAGGCTCGGGGCGTGACATCGGCCTTGGCCGTCCAAACGCCGTGAGCCTCGACGCCGAACGAGGGAAAATTGTGAAGGTGGCGGGGAAAGACGGTCCCGACGTAAAAATCGAGCGCCTCTTTCGTGCGCATCGTGTAGACCCGAAGTTCAAAGGTTCGCATGATGGATTCCTGTGGCGGATAGAAGAGGGCGAGGGTGCCGTCGGCAACCACGGGTACGTGCAGGTCGCGGCAGGCATCGCGTGTGCGACAGCGGACGAACCGATACGGCGCCGATAAAACTGATCTGCCGGCCCGATCGTCACGACGCTGCGCGGCACTGGACGTCCGACAACGATGCGCTTCGCTACCGTCCCGGCATCGCCTCGCTGCGGACGTATAGAGTTACGGCTGGCGAGGCGGCTGCACGGCGCCCATCTGAATGAAGACGTCGAGGGTGTTGAGCTCGTCCCAATGCTCGACAAAACGGCCGTTCTCGACCCGCCAGATATCGATCGAGCGCATGACGAAGGGGTTGCCCGTGGCGGGGTAGCCGAGCAGGTTTCCGGTATGCGTGCCCTCGTAGCGATACCGCCCGACCACGCGCGACCCGTCCGCCGAGACGATGACGTCTTCCGCCGTGACCTTGAGGTCGGGCACACCGGCGATGATGGCGCCTAATACCTTCTTCGAACCTTCCAGGCCCGGTTCGGCGAAGGCGTTGTGGTTCACGTAGTCGGGTGCCTTGATCTCGTCGAGGCGCGATACATCGTGGCTGGACATAATGTCGGCGAATAGGTGCCCGAGCTTGACCAGATCCGTTGTCATTGCGTTCGTCATTGTTTATTCCTTTCCAGTTGTCAGTGAGGGATGAGTTTTTACTTCGCGCCGAAGATCAGGCATGCGCCGGTGGCGACGATGACAATGCCCGTAAAGCCATGCATGCCCAGGGCCAAGCCTTTGCTTCCGCCCGATCGAAGCACGGTCACCATGTCGCCAAAGGCGATGAGGCTCGCCACCAGCATGAATTCGCCGAGCAGCCGTGGCGATCCATTCGTCATGAGCAGCACGACAAAAAGTCCGGCAGCGATATCCCGCGTGCCCTTGACGGACAGCCACGCGGTCAACCCGGTCGACGGCGGTGGCGAATGGGCGATGCCGAACTCTGCCGACGCGGCGGCAGGGCTCCACCAAAAGCGCGATCCGAGAAAAAGAATGCCGGCCGCGATGAGGCCGGCGAACACGTACCCGATATGTAGCATTGGAATCTCCTGTCAGTTGCAGAACTACTAGCACTGACAGAAAACATGTCAACACTAATCTAGCGTTGACAATTATTCTTCTGCCGATAGGCTGGGCGAATGACCATCGCCGAACGCAGAAAAAACCAGCGCATGGAGCGCTACGAACTCATTCTGGCGGCAGCGCGCCAATTGGCCGAAGCCGAAGGGTGGGACGCCGTAACCACACGGCGGCTTGCCGCGCTGATCGACTACAGCCAGCCGGTTCTCTACAGCCACTTCAAAGGCAAGGCCGACATCATGGCCGCCGTGGCGACGAAAGGGTTCGAGGAGCTCGCGGCGCGCTTGCAGAAGGAAACGGCGAAAAAGAAAGGTAAGCCGGATGCCCTGCGCAACGTCTGCGCCGCCTACCTCGATTTTGCTCGCTCCAACGCCGTCGTTTACGAGGCGATGTTCGTCTTGCCGACCCAGATCCAATTCGCCAGCGAGCACACGCCGCCTGCTCTGCGTGCGTCCTTTGCCGAGCTGGTCGCCGCGCTGGGCCCCGATCGGGAGGATCCGGTCTTTTTGGCCGAAGTGCTTTGGAGCGCGCTGCACGGCTTGGTCGTTCTCGCGAAAACCCAGCGCATCCCTGCGGCCGGTGCAAAGGCGCGACTCGACATTCTCGTGCAAAAATTCAGTCGCGATTAGCGAGAGCCTCGTAAACCTATGTGGCCTATGCGCTGCCGGCACGTCGTGCTGGCTTGATGGCCTTTCAGGCCACAAGGGGGATGTCCGTTTTAATCTTTCCATGCGGACGGCTAATCCTCCGCCAAACCCTCGTCAGAGCACCCATCATGCAACTCGTATTCACCAAAGGATCTGGAAAGCACGACACGATGGATGTGATTCGGGATCAGGTTGTTGTCGAAACGATTGCTTGCCCCAGGCAGGGCATCATTCCGCATGACATGGTTCATTACGCGGTCGAGCAGACGCTGCACCGGCGGGGTTTTATCGGCCGTATTCTCGATGGTGACGATGCCTCGTTCCAGATGGATGCCAATGTCGAAAGCGATGGCGTGGAGCGTTTGGTCGAGGTATTTCAGGCGGACGGCTGGTCGGGGTGGGCAGTACGCCGACCGACATGCTTGACTTGTATCGGGTGACTTGTCGGGCCCGCCAATGCGCGCCCTTGCCGTTGGATGTGGCCGACGTCGACGTCGTGCGCCCGAGCATCCTGGAGCTTACGCAGCAATGACAATCCATTCCCGTGGGCGAGTCGCTGGCTTTCGCGTTCGAACCTCGCCCGCATGCGCCATAGCGGGTCTGTCACCCGGCCTGCCGCTGGTGACACGGAGAGAGAGCCCTTGGCGCGGCGTTGAAGTCAGCGGGGAAACCAGGCCGGGCTTGCCGAGGCTTCTGAAAACGGAGCGTACGCTGCGACGCCCGATGCCGATCCGCATACGCAGCGCCGCTGCAGGGTGTTAGCCTGGCCCAGGCCGAGCCTCGTGGGCACCTGTCGCCGCGGTAACACGACCTTGGAAATTTGCAGCCGCCCCAGGCAGCGGTCACTATAAGCGGCTGCAAGTCATTCAAGAGTCGGCAAATCATGGACATGGCAGGCGTTGTTTACATGAGCCGTGCGACGCGGCCGATGCAGTCCGTCGATCTCGACCGGCTGCTGATGGACGCACGAACGCACAACGCGGAAAAGGACGTGACCGGCGTTCTGCTGTACGGCGCCGGCCAGTTTTTCCAATATTTTGAAGGCCATCCGGCCGACGTGGAGGACGTTTACGAGCGCATCCGCCGCTCTGGCCTGCACCACGAGCTGGTCGAGCTGGAGCGGCGCCGGGTGCCGCAACGCTTATTCCACAAGTGGTTCATGGGCTTTCGGGACGCCCCCGCCAGCGTCATCCAGAAGCTGAGCCAGCAACAGTGGATGCATGAAATACCCTGGGCCGAAGATCACTCGGCCGCCTCTCCGGGCATGCAGCAGCTGATGGCGTTTCTCGCCTCTGGCTCGACGGACGACGCGTAAAGCAGAGGCGGACGGTCAGTCGGGAAAGCACTTATGGCCGTGAGGGCCCGGATGCGTGCCGGGCGGACAGACCAATCCCGTTCGGGCGTCCTCGACGCAGCCGGTCAGAGCGGCAAGCGAGAGCGAGCAGAGAAGCAGTAAGACCAGGGCGCGTGCTTTTGTCATGGCGCAGTATCTTTGAGTAGGTCGCCCGATCATTAGTCCTTCGTGGTGAACCCCTGATCAACATGCAGCGCATGTTGTTGCGAGGTTCGCAGTCGCAAAAAGGCGCGATCGATTTGTTGCGTGACGGCTTCGCGCCCGAAAGGCTTTTGCACGAAGCTGTAGCGATCGGTCAGCCCTTCGATGTCAGCTTGAGCATCAGCCGATAGCAGCACCACCGCAATGGCGGGATGAGCCGTGACGGCCACGTCTGCCACATCGATGCCGTTCATGGCACCCGGCAGCAGGACATCGCAGAGCAGCAAATCGATGCGTGACTCACGGCCGATCCACGCCACAGCAGACAGGTAACTATCGGCCAAAAGTATGTCGACGTCTGGCAATGACTCAACGAACAGCTTGAGCGCATCCAGCACTTCGCGATGATCCTCAACGATGAGAACCACAAGCCGGTTATCCATTTTTATCCCCTTGGGCCGCGTTAAGCGATCCAGGGCCGAGCTTAGCGTCAATTCATGGCAGCGTGGGGTTGGCGCCGGTGAAGCGTTCCCCTTGCACGGGCCATTCACCGTCCCGAGCCTAGCGTCCGTGTTACTTGCCGGAGGAACGATCATGGAAATTTTCGATATTCCCTTCAATCCTGATGCCTCGCATGGCTGGACGGTCCCCATTCCCCGAGATGGCGAAAAGCGGTTTGCGTCGCGCGCCGATGCGCTCGCCTTCGCCCAATTGCTGGCCAGAGACGAAACCGCAAACCGGTACACCAAAAACTATCTCTGCGTTGAAGGTGGCGATAACCAGTGGCGGCTGTTTACCTCCGATCTGATGCCTGTCGGCTGATCAACACCCTTATCGATCGTTGAGGGGAAATGGCGCCGGCGTATTGGTGAAACGGCACGGTGCCGTGCTTTTGCAGCGATGAGGCCGTAGTGCAGGCTCCGAATGCGCATCCGCTTGTTGGCTTTGCGGAGCGCGTATAAGCTCGCGACGAACCAAGGCGCTGTGCATGCTTCTCTGCTTTCGATCAGGGATGTATAAACGGATCCGGGTATGCAGATTCAGGGGGCCGTCCATGACGTAGTCAGGTGACCATGAGCGACGACATGCCAACGTCATTTTTCATTCTTGCAGGCGCCGCCCTCCTGATCACGTACGTCGCGATGCAGATCAGCCTGAGACGAGTAGTAAGGCGTCTGAAGCAGGTTGATACGCCCTTATGGCTTGCCATGGGCAGTCCAGAACCCACCTATTTCACGCGATTCAGGGACTACACCACGTCGAGGCCAATAAACGTGGTCGCGCCGCCTGCTACCGAGTACAGCGAATTATCAATTTGGCTAGATCAGCGTAGTTACGAGCGAATGAATGACGTCGAGATCACCGTAAATGCTGGCCGCTACAAGCGGTTGCGCAACGTGCGTATTGCCATCTGTGTTTTTGCGATTTGCGTGTATCTCTACGTTCGATTCGTGGCTCACCAAGCGGTCAGCTAGGTGGCACAGCAATCAGCGCATATTTCGATGAGCCAAGAGCAGCATCCACCATCGCTGCACGGGTCCTGCCATTGCGGCTTGGTGCGTCTCACGCTGCCTTGGGCACCAGACACGGCAACCCGCTGCAATTGTTCGCTGTGTCGGCGCACGGGAGGAATATGGGCCTACTACGACATCGGTTCGGTCTCGATTCAAGGCCATCCCGAGAATACGGAAAGCTACGTGTGGGGCGATCGAACCTTGAGGAATGTTCGGTGCAAGAATTGCGGCATCGTCACCCATTGGGAACCCATTGAACCTGCATCCTCCACTCGCCACGGAGTGAACCTGCAGAATTTTGAACCGGCGCTATGGGACGCGGTGGTGATCAGACGCTTCGACGGGGCAGATACCTGGGAATTCCTCGATTGAGCGCTTGCCGTCCGTCGTATCGGGCGCTCGGACGTTCACAGGTGCCGGATAACCATTGGTTCGAAGCAGATGCCTCCGCCGCTGCTCACGTTCGGCACTAGGCGTCACAGAAATCCGCAGAAGCACATCGGCGGGACAAGAGCGTTATGTTCGCTATCAAGTCTGAGGTCATCGATCCCAAAGCACGCACCTTCGTGTTCACCGAGCAGAAGACCATGTACGGCGGCAAGCGGATTGCCGAGGGCGACGGCATCTTCGTCTTCGCAAGCGAAAATGCAGGAGGGTCCGGCCTCCTAGCCATGGGCACGGTTACGTCAGTGAGCGAGGTACCTAGGAGGCCCGGCATCGCGCGTCAGACTCCACGTGTCAGCATCGTCGTACGACGGGACGCGCTGGCGAAGTGCCGCCTCGGGCGAAGCGAGCTCAAGCCCCATGCAAACTGGAACGACGGCGTCCCCCAAATGGAGCTGAACTTCAAGTTCTACCGGCAGGCCACCGACAAGATTGTCGGCCTCTCGGCCGAGGCGGCCCAATTTCTGCGCAGCTTCTTCTAAGGGGCCGGGCTGGCGGAACTGCTGGGGCGTGCAGACCGGTGGTCGCTGTTTCGGGTTTCACAGGTGATCCGCGCCGCGCTGCATGCGCCGGTATATCAGTCGCTTGTGTGTCCAGTAACGCGCACTAGCGAATGCTTCAAAGGTGACTGGCGGTAGCGGGAGTATTCACAATTCACGGTGGAACCAGTCGTACCCATTTCTTGCCATCCAGTGCGCATACGCCATGGCCATCCGGGCACTGCGCCAGCGTGCCGGCTGTTTCTGCCGCCTGAACCTGCTCGGCCCATTTGAGGTTACTCAGGTCCTGCCGCGCCGACCAGACCATATAAGTCGACGCGCCGACGATGGCGAACGCACCCATCAAAAGGCCGATGAAGCCTTTCCAGGCGGTCGCCACATGTGCGCGATCCGTCTTCACGATACGTGATTCCAGCGTGTTGACCGCACCGATCATTTTCCTCACTTGAACGTCGAGCTGCTGCACGCCGTGGCCTAGGCGCTGGAGCATGTCGGAGACGGCGGTATTTGCGCCGGCCGAGATGGATCTGGCAGCCGTCTGTTTCACACTCTCAACAATGCGCGCCACGGATTGCTCCGCGACATGGCTGAGGCCTTGCGCGGTCTGAGTCAATTGCTGCGTCGCTTGCTGTGACTGCTGAGCGACATGTTCGCCGAGCTCGTTCACACGGTTGGCAAACATGCTGATCTTTACGACGAGTGCTTCCAGTTCCGGCTATTCCATGGCTCTTCCTTGTAAGTGTTAGCGTGACATCGGCGCAGCCTGCTGCGCGACAGGACCTTGGGCAGTGATTTGCGCCGCCTGTTGGTTGATGGTTTGGTTCTGTGCCTGTATCTGCGCCTGCTGCTGATTGAGCTGCGCGCCCATCGCCAGATAGGACTGGCCCTCTGGCGACTGCTCATAGCATTTGCCTACGGCAAGCATGCCCTTGGTATCGCCTCTTTCAGCGGCGCTGCAGATCGCCTCGAACATGTCATGTGTTGAGCTGTCCTTGGTGACCGCCTGCGCCGGTTCGGCATAGGGGCCTCGGCTGTTTTCCAGCTGGTGTACCTGCTCCTGCAACATCGAACGTGTTGCCGGGCCAGCAACGCCATCCACCGTCAGGCCATTATTCCGCTGGTAATTCTCGACCGCGTGGACGGTATCGCGACCGAACCGACCATCGGCACGCAAGGCGTGACCATGGCTGTCGGTATAGCCCAGTGCGGCAAGCTCGGATTGCAACGCGATGACGTCCGCTCCCTTGCTGTGTTCTTTCAGAACAGCAGCGTGGCTGGGTGCGGATTGCTTATGTGCATGATCGGGTAGCTTGCCGTCGGCGAGGTTCAGCAGGTCGGCTTTTTCTTCTTCGGCGCGATGTTTCAGGCCAGATAGCTCTCTAGGAGAGCTTTTGAAAAGCGTTTCGTTGTGCGCAATTTTATAGTCCTGCACAGCTGCGACTATATCCTTGTCGGATAGGCCGTCTAGCTTGAGGTTCTTGCCGAATTTTTCGTGCAGGCCATTCTCGAAAACTTTCGTGTTTCCGCCAAACTGCACTGCGGTGCTCCACAGAGCATCTTGTACCGCCGGCCCGCGTGAGCTGAGATCGATGCCCTCGCTCTTCAGAGCCTCCACCTGCGTGTCGTAGTGGGTTCGCTTGATGTAGTCAAACTGATCTTGACCAAATCCCGGATCGTTGCTCGCCAGCTCTTTCCATTTGGCATCGAAAGCCGGAGTGGTCGGCCGCAAGCCGTCGAAGTCCTTCTTGTATGCCGATTGGTGGAGATATTCGTTGAGCGTTCCCTCTTTGCTCGAGAGCTGGTAGGTGCCATAAGAGACACCGCCATGATCGTCCTTACCTGTGGATATGGTCCCAGGGTCTCCGCGACTCTCCCTGCTGGCGGACGTCATGCCAAGATGCCATCCCTCAGGGATGTGTGGATCAGCCATGCCTTTCTCCTTGGTTTTGGCGTGTTTAGATAATCAACTCATTTTGTATTGCTCAAGCGCAATTCAAGTTCGGTCGCGCGCTTGGCGGTTTCCGTCATAAAGCATTCGTACCCTTCAAGTATCTCTTGCTGGCCTGCATCGGCGCCTGTGACACATTGCGTATCACGATGCTTGATCCATTGGCGCTCACCGTCGCGTAGCTTCAACCTACTTCCGGCGTCCAATTTGGCCATAAGCAGCTTGTAGGCCTTATTGAGCCGGCTATCGTGGTAGTTGGTTTCGGCGACATAACAATCGCGCACGTTCCAAGTATTGGCATCGGCGCGGTCTATGCACGGTTGCAGCGATGCTCGAATATGTATCCGCTGATCTTCAGCGGCTTGAGCAGACTCGCTCGTGGTCGGGTCCTGCGCCCATGCCGTCGCAACCATCCCCGCCAGTATGAAAACACTAATTACCGATAGAGCGACAAACCTCGATCGAACGCGTGACATCCTATCCTCCTTAACGAAGCGTCAATCAGTTTGGCCGAGCTTATACCCATCTAATTGACGTCTGCTACCGGCCGCTACCGGCTAAATTTGTTACGTGGAGTCAGTGCGCTACAGCGCATGGGCGCAGGCAGCATCTATGCCGGTGGGGGACTGATCGCGCGCTATCCGCAAGCGGTACGTGTTGGAATCGTCGTCAACGGCGTGATGTTGTTGGCGTGCGCCTATGGCATCTATCGCCGTTACCTGTTCGCGTGGTGGGCCGGATTCGCGGTGCTGCTATTGAGGCAGGCGTACTCCGTGGTCGATCTCTTTATTCGCGGGGGTCCGGGCAATCCAAGTATGCCCGCCGTGCCGTTCGCTGTGGCATCGCTGATCGTCGCAACGATCTGGGGTGCTGCTGGCGCGTGCAGGGGGTTCACTTCCGGAGGTGGAAAAGTTGAGCGGAGTTGTCTGTCACTGCGTCACCGTGAATAAAACAGGTGAGAGCGAACGCCGCTTACTACTGGCATCAGGCGTTCGCCGATGAGTCGGTACAGCGCGAACTGAACCGGCGTAGGGCTAGTATGAAAATCCGCCGCGAGCCCCGAAGGGTCGATAGTCACTTTCTCGGCGCGACTGAATCCAACCGGTGGGTTTCCTGCATCTAAGGGATGAATACCGCCATATCGGCCGGTGACCCAGAGAGCTTCCTCCATGATCGAGCGTATTACCCTCGTCAGGTCCAGGGCGCGCGCGCTTCGGCTCGCCCCTTGGTGGGCCTTTCTTTCGCTGTGTTGCGCCGCGACGACTTGCATGGCCACGACGCCCACGAACACGCAGCTGCCCGATACGCCGGTGGGCCACCTCGCCGGTGAGCTGATCCGCCATGCCAACAACGATGGCCCTGTACGGATCACGCAATGGGTGCCTAGCGTCCTGTCGGCGTCTGTCGCCTCCGACGACAAGGCGGCGTTTATCGTGGACCTGGCGTCGGCGGCACGCGACAGCGCCGGGCTGGACGTGTTTGATGTGCGTACCGACCCGCACCAGCCGGGGCTGCTCGAAGTTGCCGTCAAGGGACGGCGCAACGCGCAGACCGCCCTGTTCTGGCTGGTCGCCGACCCGGCGCATCCAGGCCAGCTCGCGGATGTGCATTTGGTCCCGATGGACAATCCGCTGTATGCCGACTGGCCCAAGGGCCCGGTGTCGCATGCGGAGTTGGGAAAACAGATACACGCCGTACTGGACAAACTGGTAAGTGTGTCCGATTTCTCCGGCTGCGTGACGGTTTCCGACGACGGCGAAACCGTGTTCGACGAATGCCGAGGCTTGGCCGAACGTAGCTTCAATGTACCGGTGGATCATCGAACGAAGTTCCACATCGGCTCGATCGGCAAGATGTTCACCGCGGTCGCCATCGCGCAACTGGTCGAGGCCGGCAAACTGTCGTGGAACGACACGCTGGCGAAGCTGGTTCCGGAATACCCCGACCAGGCGACGGCGAAGAAGATCACGGTGTGGGAGCTCCTGCATCACACCGCAGGCCTGGGCGATTTCATGGTGCGGGATTATTTCGAGCACGCCGCGCGCTTCGTCAACCCGGTGGACTATCTGACGCTGATCGCCCGCCAGCCCAAGCTGAGCGAGCCGGGCAAGGGGCTGAACTACAGTAACGCCGGCTACCTTTTGCTCGGGCGCGTCGTCGAGAACGTATCGGGCGAAAACTACTTCGACTATATCCAGCATCATGTCTTCGAACCGGCGCAGATGGCGTCCAGCGGTTTCGACAGCGAGGACGAGATCGTGCCCGGGCTTGCGGTCGGCTACTACCACGACGATGGGGTGTTCTCCCGCACGTGGAAGGGAAATTGGGTGCAGAGCGGCTACAAGGGCAGTCCCGCCGGCGGGGGTTATTCCACCAATGCCGATCTGCTGAGGTTCGCCAATGCTCTGCATGGAGGCAAGCTGTTGAAGTCCACAATGCTGGCGAAGATGTTCGACGACACGGTGCCGGCCGGTCCCGGTGCCATTGGAGCCGGCATCGACGAACGGCTCTCGCACGGCCTCCACATTCGCGGCCACCAGGGCGGCATTGAGGGCACCACGGCCGACCTGGAGATGGTTTGGGAAACCGGTGCCGCCGTGGTGCTGACCAGTAACGAAGGGCCGTCTCAACATTGGCTCTTAGCCGAACAGATTGCCGACTTGCTTGCCGCGGAAGGCGCAAAAAAATGAGCTCGGGAAAGCGCCCGGTTCCATCATCTGTCACCTGAGCCGTCCGGCTCGATACATCCTCTGGAGCAAGGCCATGGATTACTTTTTGATTCCCCTCGTTGTGATGTCGGCCCCTGTGCTTATCATCCTGATCGTGCTGCGCTATGGCTACAAGCGGACACAGGCGCGCTACAACACCCTGCTGCAACTGGCCGACAAAGGCGTAAACCTCACGCCGGAACTGTTGTTGGAACCGCGAACTGCCTTTTGCGAACGGTGTAGGGCGTTGGCGCTGATCGGCGGCGGCCTGGGGTTGATAGCCATGTTTTTGGCGTTGCCAGGCCAGCTCGATAACGGCCTGGGTATCGATCGTCTGTGGGGTATCGGCCTGTTGCCGTTGATGACGGGTTTGGGTTACCTCGCCAGCTGGTGGTTGAACCGGCGCGGAGATGTGCGTGGCTGACAGCGCCGCCGAGGCGCGCATCGATCAGGCCCTGGCACTACGCGTACGGCTGGACCGCGACACCCGGGCGTTCGAGCAATTGGTGCGCCGGCACCAGGGCATGGTGCGCGCGCAATTGCGTCGGCTGCTCCATGGCGACGATGCCGCCGCCGACGATCTGGCACAGGAAACCTTTGTGCTGGCCTGGCGCAAGCTGGATCAGTTCCGTGGAGAGGCGCGATTTTCCACCTGGCTGTATCGCATTGCCTACACCTGTTTTCTGCAGACGCGTCGCGGCCCTTCGCGGCCCGACGCTCTCGACGACCAGGCCGTGGAGCAACTTCGGGCGCCGGGGCGTCGGATCGACCTGCAGCTCGACCTCGAACGCGCCATGCGCCGGCTGTCCGCGGCCGAGCAGGTGGTGCTGCTGCATTGCGTGCAATTGGGCCTCAGCCACGACGAGGCCTCTTACATACTGATGATGCCGCTGGGGACGGTGAAGACCCATGCGACACGTGGCAAGGCAAAATTGAAGACATGGCTGGCCGAATGGCGACATGTTGGCACGGAGGAGACATCATGAACGACCCGCACGACGACGCCATCGACGCACTGCTGCGTCGGCAATTCGACGGACCGGTGGCTGACGACGGTTTTAGCGAACGGGTGATGCAGCATTTGCCATCGCGCCGCCTTCGTCGCACCGCGTGGCCGCTGTGGCTTGGCGTGATGCTGGGGGCAGTGGCGTGCGGATTTTGCCTGGCGAATGTGCCGCTGCTGCACATGGGCTGGCGGGACTGGCTGGCCGGCAATATATCGACATCGGCCATCAGCATGTTGATGGCGATGGTTGCCATGTCCTTGCTGGCTTTGGGATGGAGCTTGGCGGAGAGCGGTGATCGCTGACAAGCGCGATTGCCAGTGGCGCGGTGAAGCATCCATCACCCGGGTTTATCGTCTGGAGGTTGCCCGCGCAGCGCGTATTTTCCGATCGCCCTCGGCTAAATCGGTTTCACGAGGCGGACGCTTGCAACCAGCACAAAGGGCCATGCCGCCTGCGCGCCGACTGACCCACCTGGCCCAAAGCCCACACCGGACGAGCTTCGCTCTCCTCAGCCATACGGTGACCTGCGCAGGCTTCGCCTGAAGCCCGAATTCACGCGCTCCCCGCCGCCAACATCATGTAGACCATCATCGATGCGGCCAGCAGCGCCACCAGAATCGTGACGGTCACGACGAGCCAGCGATTTGCGCGAACCTCGCCGAGCTGAATGGCGCGATTCACCGCGTGATAGTGCACGGCGGCAAGCACGGCGAGTATCCCGCCGAAGGCCATCATGACTTCACCGATCGGAAGCGACATGCCAGTCGGGTTGATGTGGGTCCCTGGCTCCAGATGCGCCGCGAGTTCGCGCAGCCATACGCCGAACTTCGCAATCACAAATCCAAGCGTCATGACGGAAATGCTCGTTCGCACCCACGCCAGAAACGTGCGCTCCGACGCCAGGAATTGGGTCGCCAGGTCTTTCTCAGGGATTTTCGCGAGCACGGTGGATCTCCGGTCGAATCGTGGTGGCTGGACGCATCCGGCAGGATGCCGGTGAATGGCCGGCGCCTATGGTATTGCCACTACGCCTGAGGTTAGGCATTCGTGCCATACCGATGCCGCCCTTTGGCATGGCATCGTGCCGCAGCGACTGTGAAAAGTGGGCCTGTCGAGCGACTGCGTTGAGAGCTTCGGCGCAGTCGCGTCGAGTGGGCGCTTTGCGCGCGCCTCATCAGCGACTGTTCCGTTTGTCAGACTAGCGCCGCGAGCATCAGACGACGGCCGAGGGCGTGCCGCGAGTTGCTGGCGAATCGGAGTCGGCAGATCGGTTCTGCTTCGGCTTTCCGCGTGGCCAGTGGCGGAGCCTTCACCCGCCCTGCTTACTTCAACAGGTCGTTGAGTCGATTTTTCATGCGAAGACGTTTTGCAAAGCTCCATACGAAACCATACGCTTGCCCGGCATATCCAGCCTTTGGGAATCCATGACTAAGTACATCAGATTATTCGTCTGCGGCGTTGCCGGTCTTTGTTTGACATTCGCGTTGGTCATGCCTGCCATGGGCGCCGAAGCCCCGGATAGAGGCTTGCAAAAAGCCTTGGCGCAACTCGCCGACAGGGTGCAGCCCGGTGTTCTGGGCATCACGGTGGTGGATCTGGATACGCGCGCGCGCATTCGAATCCATGCCGATCGCGCGTATCCGATGATGAGCGTGTTCAAGACGCCGGTTGCCGCGGCGGTGCTTGCGCAGGTGGATGCGGGCCGCATCCGTTTGAATCAGGAGGTGACGATCACTCGCGAACAAGTTGTGGGTGGGACCGCCGTGCCCTCCATCGGCGCGCATTTCTCGGGCGCGCAAATGCATTTCACGGTCGAGCGATTGCTGGTGGCCGCGGTAAGCGAAAGCGACAACACCGCCGTCGATGCATTGATCCGATTGGTGGGCGGCCCGCAGGTGGTCACCGACTTCTTGCGCAAGCATGGTATCGAGGGCATGCGTGTTGACCTGGGCGAAGGCGGCATCAGCCAGATATTCGCCGACACGGCGAATGGACAGATCATCCCGACCAACGAAACCGATGAGGCGGCGCTGGCGCGGCGGCGCCGAGGTTATCGTGCCTATCTCGATGATCCGCGCAATCGAACCACGCCGGAAGCAGCAGCCGAGTTTCTTGAAAAGCTTTGGGCGGGCCAGCTGCTTTCGGCGGATTCGAGCAGGCGGCTGCTCGATCTGATGTACGGGCAGACGAAGCCGGTTCGTTTGCGCGCCGGCCTGCCGGCCGACGTGCGCTTCGCCGACAAGTGCGGCACGTCCTCTTCGCTGGATGGCGAAACGGCGGCCTACAACGATATCGGCATCCTCACCTGGCCCAATGGCCACACCGTTATCGTGGCCGCTTTCCTCACGGGATCGAAGGCGGATAAACCGACGCGGGATGCGCTGTTTGCCGAGATCGGCAAGGACGTGAGCAGCATGTCCGCAAAGCCGTAGACAACGGCGTCCGAGATGTTTCGATGATGGGTGACGATCAGGGCGGGCTTTGCGTTCGTTCTCTGCTCGCAGATGCCATGGCCTGCGCTGGAATCGAAAGGGAGCCGCGAGCGGCTCCCTTTCTAACACCCTCGCTCAAACAAACGGCGGAACGCCAGGCCAGCATGAGATGGGGTGTGCGGCGTTTGCTGGCTCCCTTGCCGTCATCACGACGAGGGGTTCATCCGCCGGCAGAGCTGCCTGCGGATGGTGTACTAACGGGAATGCTGGCGGGTCGCGAAGCATGGGTCGTGGCCTTGGCATGCGACTTTGTGCGCGGACCTTGTGCGGCCGCCAGCGCAGCCTTGTCCTGCTTTCTCTTGGCCTTGGCGGCCACTTTGGCCGCCTTGCTGGCTCTCTTGGCCGCCTGCTGTTTGGCTTTGGCGGCTTGTTTTGCGGCTTTTTGTGAAGCCTTTTCAGCCTGCCTCGTCGCCTTGTCAGTGGCTTTGGTCGTCGCATTCGGCGCCGCTGCCGGTGCGTTGGCGGAAGCGGGCGTGGGCTGAGCTGCCTGTGCCAGCACCGAGCCGGATACAGTCGCGCCGGCGGCAAGCCACGCCGTGATTAAAAATTTTCGAATCATGATGATGAGGCCTCTGTTTTTGAATTGACGCCGCCCCGGCATGCGTTGCGCGCGCGGGCGATGGGGCCCTGCGACAATGCATGGATATCGGCATACTGACGCTGAATAGTCATTGGGAAACGGGGCCGGGCACTACCGCTTGAAAGTGCAGAGCTAGACGACGTGCCATCGAGAACGGCGGCATGGCTCTGCTATGGCGGCCTTTCGCCTACATGCCCATGGTCACGGCAATCGCCTGCCGTTGGAAAAAGCTCCCATCCATTTCACTTGCGCAAGCCTCCGCTTTGATACATTCCTCGTCCTCTTCGCAGCATTTGTCCAATGCGAGCGAGGCATGTTCCATACAGTGTTCTTCCACACGGCGTCATGCGAGAGGAAGAACCGGTGTCAACCCTATCCAGTTATACAGCCAGGGCACCGGCGCTTTATCGGTTGCGATGGGCGCTATTTTCTATCGCCATGCTCGCGCCCTCGCCACACGTTCTTGCGTTCGACGTGCCCCCTGTTCCGATGACGCCGGCACGATGGCAGGCGAAGGGTGACGTGTCGTTTCGATTCGATCCAACCGAGCAGGACGTGCTGGTGGTCGACAGGGGTTATGCCGAACTGAAGCGCACGAACTTCAGCAATGGCACGATCGAATTCGACGCAAAATTTGTGGGCGGTCGCATTACCGGCATCACCTTTCGCCAGCACGCTGACGCCGCCGATGCCTTGTATTTTCGACCGAGCGCCGATTGCGCGGTTTCGGAGCAATGCATCCAGTACATGCCTACGGCGCATCATCTGTTCGAATGGGATTTGTACGGGCAGTATCAAACGCACGCGCCCATCGATCCCGTCGGTTGGAACCATATCAAGCTGGTGCTCTCCGGCGCGCGCATGCAGGTTTTCATCAACGGCGCACGCTCGCCCACGCTGGCCGTCGGCAGGCTGGTCGGCGGGTTTCCAGGCGGTACGATCCGGCTGCATGGACCGGCTTCCTATGCGCATTTTCGCATCGCGCCAAACGTTGTCGACGGGTTGCCAACGATGGCCGCCAGCGATCCCGCGCAGAGCGATCGGCGATACGTTCGCCATTGGCTCGCTTCGAAGCCCTTCGTCATGCCCAGCCGTATGGATGCCACGCTGCAGGAAAGCACCGGCATCGATCCCGCGTATTCGGCCATGCCGAAAGCTGCGTCGTCGTGGAAGCCGATCGCGCCGGACCCGGGTGGCCTGATCAATCTGACACGCTGGTACGGCGACGCGCAAATCGGCCACGCCATCGCCGGCATCTGGCTGAAGACCACGATCGACGCGGACCACGACCGGATCGAACACGTGGACATTGGCTGGACTCGGGAGGTCTGGGTCTTCGTCAATGGCAAGCTGGCCTTCCAAAGCAAGAATCTCTACGGCATCAGAGGCGCAAGCAAGGAGCCGGATGGACGCCTTTCCCTCAGCAACGGATCGTTCGAACTGCCGCTGCACAAGGGTGCCAATCAGGTGGCCGTGGCCATCGACGACAACTTCGGTGGCGGCGAACAGCATTTCGGATGGGGACTGGCGATGCGCCTGGCCAATACCGACGGCATTCGCCAGATGAGCGATGCCATGGCGAAAGCAAACGTGGCGAGGGCGCGTTGAAGGTTGGCGAACGGCGTCCTGGCTAAGCGATGCCGCCGCGCGACGCCGCTACCAGATAGGCCCGGCACATCAGCGGAACCTGCGTCCGCAGCATCGTCAGCGCCGCCGGCGAGGCATCGTTTTCCAGGCCGGCTCGCACGGTGCCCACCAGCAGGGTGCGCACGGCGAACGTGACGGTGGCGACGTCGTCGAAGCCGGCGTCCGGCGCGCTCGCCAGAAGACGCGCAATGGCGCGATCGGTCCGGTCCAGCACGTCGTTGATCAGGCTTGCGGTATCCAGATCCGCGGCAACCGTGTAAAGCGCAAGTGAGCCGGGTAGATAGCGCAGCTTCGCATCGAGGTAGGCGCCGACCAGGCCGTCCGACATGTCGCACAGCCGCGCACCCCGGTAGCGCGCGCAGGCCTCTTCGATGGCGACGACGACCTCGTCCAGATACTGGTCCAGCACGGCATAAAGCAGCGCCTGCTTGTGCGGAAAGTACTGATACATCGTGCCCACGGATACGCCGGCGCGCTGTGCCACGCGTGTCGTGGTGAGACGGGCGATACCGTCGGACAGCAGAACCTGAATAGTCGCCTCGTGAATTGCCGTCACGGTCGCCGTCGAGCGCGCCTGGCGCGGCGATTTGCGGGGCTTGAGCGCGTCGGTGGGCACGACTGGCATATGCGAATGTAAAAGCCGAAAGATGGTTCGCATATCACAGTACAGCACCACACCCCCACTCACCATCCGAAGGAAACGCCATGAACACATCAGATCGCCGTATCGCCCTGATCACCGGCGCCAACAAGGGCATCGGCCTGGAAGTCGCGCGGCAGCTCGGCAAGGCCGGCCACCACATCCTGCTCGGCGCCCGCGATGAAGCACGCGGCCGCGAGGCCGAGAAGATCCTGCGCGACGAAGGCATTGCCGTGCGCTTTGTCGCCATCGACCTGGCCGATGGCGCATCGCTCGCTGCCGCCGCGGCCGATATCGAGGCCAAGGAGGGCCGCATCGATATTCTGATCAACAACGCCGGCATTGCGATACAGGGCGACGGGCTGCCCGGTACTACCGACCTCGACGTCGTAAGGCGCACGTTCGAAACCAATTTTTTCGGGACTATCGCGGTGACCCAGGCACTGTTGCCACTGGTGAAAAAATCTCGCGCCGGTCGCATCGTCAACGTCTCCAGCAGCCTCGGCTCGATCGCGCTCAACGCCGACCCGAACTGGGATTACGCCGCGGTCAAACTGATCGGCTACAACGGCTCGAACGCCGCACTGAACATGTTCACCGTGCTGCTCGCTGCCGAGCTCAAGGACAGCGGCATCAAGGTCAACGCGGTCAACCCGGGCTACACCGCCACCGACCTCAACGGCAACAGCGGCCACCAGTCGATCGAGGAAGGCGCCGCCGAAACCGTACGTATGGCGCAGATTCCCGATGACGGTCCGACTGGCGCGTTCACCAGCACGCAGGGTGTTGAGCCCTGGTGATCGCTGCTCGGGCGCCACAAGACGACCGCGTCAGAGTGCATGTCTCACAGCAGCGATGGCGGAAAGAGAAAAGCGCAGGACGCGCTTTTTATGAGATGACCTAGCCGCGAATGTGACGCTCGGCGCGGCATGGAGAGTTTCTGCACAGGTTGGTTTCTGCGTGGATTTTCATGCCGAGCGTCCGCCGCTGATCACATACTTACCGTCCCGCATGCTTTTCCGAAGCGGCATCGGCGCGTTGCTTCACTAGCTGTGCCTCGAAACTTTCGCGCGAGTCATTGGCGTAAGTCCGGCACAGCGTGGCGTCGATGAGCGCGTCAGTGTCGCCGTGGCTATGCCTGGCTACCCGCGCCCAGAAGTCCACCATCTCCGGATGCGGCGCGAGCGCGATATCGCAAGGCAGCGCCGCGACCATCGCAAAGCTGGTGCGAAAGTCCTTCACGGCATCGGGATACTTCGTGTTGCCGATCAGTGTGAAATCCGGCGCCGACAGGCTGCCGACGTCGACCATACGCAGGCAGCGTCTGCCCTCGCACGAAGTCCATGTCCAGGTCGTATTGCCTTTGGTATGACCCGGCGTGGCGTGCGCCGTCAGACGCAGATCGCCCAGGCGCAGCTGTTCGCCGTCAGTCACCGCGCGCGTCACGAGCACGGGCGGAAAGGCGAATCGATCGCCGTACTCCGGATCGTCGCGCCCGCCGCGCGCCAGCAGCGCGGCATCCGCAGTGCCCGCGATCACTTGCGCGCCCGTGTCGCGCGCAAGCCGCGCGATGCCGCCGGCATGATCGCAATGCGCGTGCGAGTTGAGTATCCATCGGACGTCGCGCAGCTGGATGCCCAGCGCGCGGATATTCGCTTCGATCAACGCCGCATCCTGCGGCACGCCGCCATCGATCAGAACGTCACCCGTCGGCGCGGTAATAAGGAACACGCCGAGACCACGCGGCCCGACAAACCAGGTATTGCCATAGATCCGAAACGGCGTCTGCGCCGCCGTCCAGGTCGGATCGTTCGCGCAGGAGCGTTCGCTTGCGGTGTTTGCTTGCTCTGCCGATTGCGTCTGCGCATGCGCACTTGGTGCGATCAAACCGGTCACAAAAATCGCCACTCGCCATGCGCGCATGCCGCACTCCATTTGTGGAAAGGTGCAGCATCCATGCTTCGCGTGACTCGCCGGGGACGCGACGCGGGCATTTTGCGGGCGGCGGGTCGCTACGACGACCCCTCGATCACTTTAGCCGCGTACGCCGATTCCCAGCTCCCGCTCGGCATCCTGCACCGGCGCATCGACATGCTCCCGCGCGTAATGCGTCGGCGGCTGGCCGACGTGGCGAGTGAAGGCGACGCTGAAGGTGCTGGCCGAGCTGTAGCCGATCCGTTCGGCGATGGCGGCGACGCCGGTTTCGTTTTTCCGCAGCAGATGCTTGGCCAGAGCCATGCGCCACGCGAGCAGGTAGGCCATCGGCGCGATCCCGACCGTGCGGTTGAAGCGTTCGAAGAACGCCGAGCGCGACAGCGCAGCTTCGCTGGCCAGCTGCGCCACCGTCCAGCTGCGGTCGGGCTGCGCGTGCATGGCGCGGATGGCCAGGGCGAGGCGATCGTCGGCCAGGCCGCGTACCAGGCCGGATGAAGCCGCGGTGTCGGCGTTCGAGCGCAGCGCTTCGATCAGCAGCACCTCGAGCAGGCGCGCCAGCACCACATCGCGCGCGGGCCGCTGCTCGCGCGACTCTTCGCCGACGAGCGTCATCAGTGTTGCCAGACGCGGCTCGCCCCGGATATGCACCAGCCGGGGCAGCAGCGCGACGAGCAGGTCGGCATCGGGCGACTCGAAGCTGCAGTGGCCGACCAGCATGCGTAAATCGGTCGGGCCGTTCTGGTTGCCGATGCGAAAGACGCCGTGGCCCTGCGCCACGGGCAGGCTGTTGAGCCCCGCCGGCGGCGTTTCCAGGCTGGACATGGCGACGCCCCAGGCGGCAGGCAGCAGCAGAAAGTCGCCCGACTGCAGCGTCAGCGCGGGCTGTCCGTCGACCTCGACCCGGCAGGCGCCCTCGAGCACCACGAAGTACCACGGCTGGCCCGCGTCCGCATGACGGATATGCCAGGGGCCAGCGCCCACCACGACTTTGGAGTACTGCGCACCGGGCTGCAGCAGCGAGACCACCTCGGCGAGGGGATCGATCATGTCCGGACTCCTGACGATGAAACATGGACTGATCATTGTAGTGAGTACGGTGTTAGCGGCCTATCGTGACGTTCCCCCATGCATCACCCCAGGAGTTTTCCCATGAACACGGTCCTTATCACCGGCTGCTCGTCCGGCTTCGGCGTCGAGATCGCCCGCCATTTCCTCGACCGCGACTGGCAGGTCATCGCCACCATGCGCACCCCGCGCGAAGACGTGCTGCCCCGGTCCGAGCGCCTGCGCGTGCTGCCACTCGACATCACGGATGCCGCAAGCATTCGGCAGCTCGTCGAGGTCGCAGGGCCGATCGATGTGCTGGTCAACAACGCCGGCTTTGGTGCGGGCTCGCCGGTCGAACTCACGCCGATGGCCACCGCGCGCGAGCTGTTCGAGACCAACACCTTCGGCACGCTGGCGATGACGCAAGCCTTTCTTCCGCAGTTCCGCGAGCGTGGCGCCGGCGTGATCGTCAATGTAACGTCCAGCGTGACGCTCAAGGCGCTGCCATTGGTCGGCATTTACAGCGCCAGCAAAGCAGCGGTGAACGCATTCACCGCATCGCTGGCGGCGGAGGTCGAGCCGTTCGGCGTGCGCGTGCGGCTGGTGTTGCCGGGACGAGCGCCCGAAACCCGCTTCGGCGACAACGCCAGCACCCGCCTGCACGGCATGGACCACGCGGCCTATGCGGATTTGGCGGCGGGCGTTCTCGCCCGCATGCGCGACGAATCCGGTCCGGTCACGCACTCGTCCGACGTGGCCGAAGCCGTGTGGCGCGCCGCCACCGACGTATCGACGCCGCTGCGCATTCCTGCTGGCGAGGATGCGGTCGAGTGGGCCAAGGGAAGCTGAGGCGGAGCAGTCGGCAAGCAGTTCGCCGGCTCAGCCCTTGAAATAATCCGCCTGATCGAGATCGGCCAGCAGGCCCGGCTTTGTCGGCGTCCAGGCGAGGCGCTGCCGGGTCAGCTGGCTGGAGGTTGGGTTGTCTCTTGAGATGAATTCCGAGAGGAAGCTGAACTGCTTTTTTGCCTCGGTCGGCGACTTGCTGACGACGGGCACATCGAGGCGCCGTCCGATCAGCTCGGCAATCTGCCGGAAGGGAACGCCTTCTTCGGCGACGCCGTGGTACGTGCCTCCCGCTGGACCGTTCTCGAGGGCGAGACGGAACAAACGTGCCGCATCGATGCGGTGCACCGACGGCCAGCGGTTCTGACCGTTGCCGACGTAGCCGGATTGCTTTCTCTTTTTAGCCGTCTGAATGAGCATCGGGACAAAGCCCTGATCACCGGCGCCATGCACGCTGGGCGGCAGGCGTATGGCCGATGTTCGCACGCCGCTGGATGCGAGCTTCTGCAGGAGATCTTCCGTCTCGGCGCGGGGCGCGGCGAAGAAGTCGGGATCGTACGGCTGATCCTCGGTGGCGAGTTGCCCGGCTTTCATCGCCATGGTGGCGAAGGGCGCGACCAGGGGGCGATCAGTTCCAGCGAGCGATCGACCGATGGCCTCCAGCGCGCGCCGGTCGGTGTCCACCGCCGCTGCCATGAACCGCTGCACGATGCCGGTGGGAGCGCCGCCAAAGAATACGCCCAGACGCCGCCCGAGGGCGATGTGCGAAACCTTGTGATAGAAGGCCGTGTGAATCGCTCCGTCGGCGGTGGCACTGGCTCGGCGCAGGCAATCGAGATCCTCGATGGAGCCGAGCACCACGCGGGCTCCGGCATCGATCAACTTTTTTCCCGACGCCGCAGAGCGTGCCAGACCGGTGACCTGATGGCCTGCTGCGATCAGCTCCTTGACGATGGCAAAACCAATAAAGCCCGTGGCTCCGGTGATAAAAACGCGCATGCCTTTCTCGCGGTGATGAGGGATAGCGGAAAAGTTAGGCGATCTCTGCGATACAATCCATGCGATGGAGTCGCTATTTATATCGAGATCGTCCAGCATTGCCTCGGTTCCGCTCTCCGACGTACTTTCGTTGCTCAACCCGCGTGGCTACATGTCCGGAGGGATCGACGCGGGCGGCGACTGGTCGATCCAGTTCGAGCGCGATGCCTACTTCCGCTGCTTCGCGGTTGTCTCCGGCGAATGCTGGCTATGGATGGAGGGGGTACCCGAGGCGGTCTGTTTGCGCGAGGGCGAGTTCGTCGTGCTGCCGCACGGTCGGGCGTTTCGACTGGCCAGCGATCTGGCGCTGGCTCCGGTGGACATCATGACGGTGATTTCCGCGCCTCTGAATGGCAACGTTTTGTGCTGGCAGGGCGGCGGTGCATGCCTTGCGCTCAGCGCGCTGTTTACCTTTGCCGGCAACGATGCGGACATGCTGCTGAGCGCGTTGCCGCCGCTCGTGCACATTCGCAAGGACGCCGACCGCGCCGCGCTGCGCTGGTATCTGGAGCGCATGATGAAGGTGATCCGCGAGCCGCAGCCGGGCGGCGTGCTGCTGGGCGAGCACATTGCGCAGATGATGCTGATCGAAGTGCTGGGCCTGTACCTCGGCGAGACGAAAACGGCCGGCGTCGGATGGCTCTGCGCGCTGGCCGACAAACCGATCGGCGCCGCGATCTCGGCCATGCACCAAAACCCCAGCGACCGTTGGACGCTGCAGACGCTGGCGCAGCGCGTCGGCATGTCGCGATCCGCTTTCGCCGTGCGCTTCAAGGAAAAGGTCGGCACCTCGGCCATCGAGTATCTGACCCGCTGGCGCATGCGCCGCGCCGGGCATCAGCTGGTGAATTCCAGCGAGTCGGTGTCATCGATTGCCTTCGCGCTCGGCTACGCCTCCGAGAGCGCGTTCGGCTTCGCCTTCAAGCGGGAGATGGGCTGTTCGCCGCGACAGTTCGTGGCGGCCCGAATGTCAGCTGCGTCGATGCTCGATCAGCATCCCTGAATTGAAAGACGCCGCGCGACTGGTTCAACGTGGTCGCAGGTCAGACAGTTCTGAACGTGGTGACGCGCGCGCTAAAACCAGGAAAGTTTTTATCCAACCTTCGCGTCATCACGCGTCGAAGAGACTATGTTTGTCGTTCAACCCAAAACCTGACAAACATCGGTTGCCGGTACCGTGGATTATCGACCCGACGTTGTTGCCAAGCCGACCGCTGTCAACAGAAACATTCGTCGGGAGCCCGCGCCGAAGGTCGCCGATAACAGCAGCGCTCAGTGAACTGTTCTGGCCAGTTCGGCCTCGTCCTTGAGATAGCTTGCGCTGAGCGTCGCGTGTTTCTGCGCCACAGGCAGCAGCGTCGGATAGAACTGCACAAACGTGGTGTCCACCGCCGCGTGCTCGCGATGGCAGGCGTAGCAGTCTTCGGTCACTGGGATCTTTTTGCCCGGAGCATTGCCCTCGATATCGAAAAACGCCCAGCCGCCGTCGAACCGGGTAGCGTCCTTTACGTGCATCTCGAAGCCCAGAACGTCCGTGCTCTGGAAGTGGCCGCGTTGATTGATCGAGCCCTTGCCGGACGAGCTGCGCACTTCGAGCACAAACTGTGTTTTGTCGGGCCATGTGCCGCTTTGCACGAATACCCGATAAGCCTCCGGATTGACAAAGACATTGTCGAACACCGGTTTGTCCGATGCGATCGCCTTTTTGTTGTAGCTCATGTCCAGGCCGGAACTCAGAAAGACCCACTCCCGATAGTCCGTCGGCGGCACTATGCGGCCGTCAGTGGTGTAGACAGGCTCGTGGCCATTTTTGGTCTGGCCTTCAGCGAACGCCGCGACCGGCAATACGGCGACCGTCGCAGCAACAAGAGCGAGGCGAACGAAAACGAATTTGAGCATGTCATGCAATCTCTGTGCTGTTGCGTTTAAAGACGCCTGAAGGCGCCCGATTTTCCATGCGGCGGCAGCCAGCCGCGTGGTCGGCACGACGGCAAGGGCTGAGCCTCTACGAGGGCTGCTTCTCTGCCTGGTGAGCGTGGCTTCGATGCAGGGCATCCGGTACGGCCACACCAAAGCGCTGGCAGTAGGTGCTGGGTGATACGGAGAACCTGCGCTCGAACGCTCGCCGAAATGCATCGGCGCTGCGAAATCCCACGGCGCGGGAGATCGCATCGATGCGCAATCCCTGCGTCAAAAGTTTTCGCGCATGATCCAGCCGTATGCGCTCGGCAAACCTGGCCGGCGGTTCGCCGACGGCCTGCATGAAGCGTCGGGTCAGATGACGCGGACTGGTCGCTGCACGTTCGGACAGTGCGGCAACCGAATGATCGGACTGCGGGTTGGCGAGCATCCAGGTCAGCAGCTCGCCCAGCTTGCCGGCGCTCTGCTGCTGCCATTGCAGGGGCTCGGAAAACTGGGCCTGGTCGCCGGCCCGTCGGTAATGCACGACGAGTTGCCTCGCGCACGCGATGGACACCGCTTCGCCCAGATCGTCGGCAATCAGCTTCAGGGCCAGATCAATTGCCGCCGTTACGCCCGCCGAAGACCAGAGGTTGCCATCGTGGATGTACAGAACGTCAGCATCCACCGCCAGCGATGGAAAGCGCGCGCGAAGCTCATCGGCATATTTCCAGTGCGTGGCAATTCGATGGACACCCTCGGTAAGTTCGGCCGCGAGAAACGCACCGGTGCAGACGCTGACCAGACGACGGCTACGACGCGCAAGCGTGACCAGCAACTTGCGCTGCGACTCGTTCAATTGAAGAGTTCGCGCGCCACAGCCTCCCGGGATGATCAAGGTGTCCGGGTGCAGGTTGGCATGCAGGCAACGATCGGCCAGCACGCGCGCACCGTTTTCTGCCCGCACGACCTCACCATCCAGGCTCCACAGCTGCAGGCGGTAGCTGCCGGGTACCAAGGCGTTGGCCGCATCGAACGCATCCAGCGGACCGAACACGTCGAGCGTCTGGAAACCTTTGAAAAGGATCAGCGCGATCGTTCGCTCGCCTGACTCGGCGGGATTCAAAAGCGTACGCGCCGGGTGACGCAGAGCGCTTGCTGCAAAAACGACGGCATGAAATGAATTCCCTCAGGGGCCAGGCTCTCGATTCTGCAGACTGAGTGGTATGGCGTAAAGGACAGGAATACGACAATTTGGGACCGGCGGCGTTTGCCGATGACCCGCTCGAGCGTCGTGGACTCTCGGTGAACCACGCCTGCCCAAAACGATGGGCAAGGGTCGCTGGACAACTTCGATGGCGTTGCCGATGCCCCGCATGGCGGGGATCGACGAGTCACGGCGGCCGTTTACGCCGCCGCAGGCCGACAGCCTAGCCTGGTCCGGCCGTGGATCAGTTGTCGTTATTGTTGAGCATCGAGCCGACGATGCCGCCGAGCAGGCCGCCGCCGATACCGACCGACGTTGCCCTTCCGCCGCCGCTGTTGCTGGAGGGCAGGTATTCGGCGATCTGGTGGGCGAGACGGGAGATGGGCAGCGTCTGCAGCCACACGGTGCCGGGGCCGGTCAGCGCGGCGAGAAAAATGCCGTCGCCGCCGAAGATCGCGTTCTTGATGCCGGGCACCGTGGTGATCTGAAAACTCACCGACGCCTGGAAGGCGCCGACGTGGCCGGGGTGCACGCGCAGGGTTTCGCCGGGTGCCAGATTTTTCTGGATGAGTTCACCGGAAAGCTCCAGCCATGCCGTGCCGTTGCCGCCGATCTTCTGCAGCAGGAAGCCGTCGCCGCCGAAGATGCCTGCACCCAGCGATTGCTGAAACCCGACGCCCAGCGTGACCTGCGGCGTCGCGCAGAGAAAACCGTGGCGATGCACCATGTACTCGTTGGACGGACTCACCGGCACCGGCACGATATGCCCGGGCACCTTGGTGGCAAAGGCGACCTCACCGGGTCGCTGCACGGCGCGGTATTCGGTCATGAAGAAGCTGCCGCCGCCGACGGCGCGCTTGAACATGCCCATCAGTCCGCCGCCGCCGCCCATCTGGGTGTGCGTGGTCATCTGGATCGATGAGGTCATCCACGACAGCTCGCCGCTCTCGGCGAATACGCTGTCATTGGGATCGAGCTGCACTTCCAGCACGGGCATGACCGTGCCCTGGATACGGGTCTGCATGAGTCGCTCTCCTGACGTTGGCGGTATCTGTTTGTCCCCTGGGCTGCAAAGGCCATCGGCCGTTCCAGCCTGACTTGCGGATAGTACGCCGACGCTAAACGAAAGCGAGTGCCGGGCGCTGCGGTGGTGGCCACTGGTGCGATTGGGTGCGCACTTCGGTGCGCCTTGTCGCCGCCATCAAGGCGGCACAGAGCGCTGATTCCCGCGCTGTCGTGACGTGGCGCGGGCAAGCACATGCTGGCGCATCCCGCCGCGCGACGTGTCAGCTCACGCCCGTATGCCCGCCCAGAACGATCTTCACCTTGCGTGCCAGTTCGGAACGACCGTACGGTTTGTGGATGACGTCGAATTCGCTGCCGCGCGCATCGGTACGCTCGATGGACGAGTCGGCATAGCCGGTGGTCAGCAGCACCTTGAGGCGGGGCAGACGTTGGCAGGCCTTGCGCGCGAGGATCACGCCGTTCATCCCGCCGGGCATGATCAGGTCGGTGAAGAGCAGGTCGACATTCGCCTCGGTGTCGATGGCGTTCAATGCATCGGCCGCATTGTTCGCGATGGTGACGCGATAACCGTATTCCTCGAGAATGTCTCTGGCCAGCAAGGCCACGTCCTCGCGATCCTCTACCACCAGGATATGTTCGCGGCCGCTGTGCGGCACGACTTTTTCCTTCAGCGCGGCGGCCGGCGAGTGCTCCAGCGCATCGCTGGCCGGGAAGAACAGGCGCACGCAGGTGCCGACGTTTTCCTCGGAGTCGATCATCACCGTACCGCCGGACTGGCGCGCAAAGCCGTAAACCATCGAGAGACCGAGTCCGGTGCCTTTACCCTCTTCCTTGGTGGTGAAAAACGGATCCATCACGCGCTTCTTGATTTCCGCCGGCATGCCGGCACCGTTGTCCGAGATGGCGATGACCACGTATTTGCCGGGTTTGAGGTCGATGCTGTCGTATTCGTTGCCGTGGACCACGCTGACGTTTTCCGTCTTGATGCGTATGAGCTGATCGTCGCGCCCAGTCATCGCATCGCGCGCATTGATGACTATATTGAGCATGGCCACTTCGCACTGCGTGGAGTCGATGCGCGCGTTCAACAGATCGGGCGCCAGATCCAGCTCCAGTTCCGCCGACTCGCCGAGCGCACGTGACATCATCTCGTGCATGTTGGCGATCAAGTGGTTGACGTTGACCATGCGCCCCTCGAGTTGCTGCTTGCGCGCAAACGCCAGCAGCTGCTTCGTCAATGTGCCGGCGCGATCCACCGCTTTCTGGCAGATGTCGATCTGGCGATGCAGTTTCGGCCGGTCGATCTCGGCACGTTCGATGCCATGTCCAATACCTTCGAGAAAGCCGGTGAGCACCTGCAGGATATTGTTGAAGTCGTGCGCAATGCCGCCGGTGAGCTGTCCCAGCGCTTCCATTTTCTGCGACTGGCGCAGCGCGTCTTCGGCGTCGCGGCGACGGCTGACGTCGAGCTGCGAAGCGAAGAAATACACAAGGTTGCCCTGCTTGTCGTACACCGGCGAAATGAACAGTGCGTTCCAGAAAGTGGAGCCGTCCTTGCGATAGTTGAGAATTTCGGTGGCGTACTCGCGCCGCTGCTGCACGGCTGCGCGAATGCCCGCGACGGCCTCGGTATCGGTGTCCTTGCCCTGCAGAAAGCGGCAGTTCTGCCCGACGATTTCATCCATCGCGTAGCCGGTCATACGGAGAAACGCCTTGTTGGCGAAAATCACCGGGTTGTCGGGTCGATGCGGATCGGTCACGGTCATCGGCATGCGGGTGATTTCGACGGCCGCAAAAAACATGTCTTCGCCTGGATGATCCATGCCCTTGTAGGAGATGGCGGCGGAACAATCGGGCGGGTTGACGTCGGTCGATTCAGTCATGCGTTCGCTCTGCTTCTATGTATCGATACAAGGGGATTGGTCTGGCCTCGCTGGCGGTCGGTTATCGACCCGCGATGAGTCGCCGGGGGTTGGCCACAAATATTTCGACGGCATTCGCGCGTCACAAGGCGGGCTTCACGCGGCGTCGATGTTTGCGCGCCCGTTCGTTAAGCTCGGTGAAGAAGATGTGCCCGAACAAAACGTTCCCGAGCTGCGTTTCGAGCGCTGTAGCTGCGCACCGGGGTCAGTCAGCATGGAGTTTTTGATGGAGCTAGCGATGATTGATGGTGCCTGCCACTGCGGCACGGTGCGGTGGCATCTCGACCGCACGCCCGATAGTGCGACCGCGTGCAACTGCACGATCTGCCGCCGCTACGGCGTGCTCTGGGCTTACGGTCACGAGAACGAAGGCATTCGAATCTCGGGACACACGCAAACCTACTGGCGCGGTGGCGGGATCGAATTCCACTTCTGCTCCGCGTGCGGCTGCGTCGCGTATTGGCGCGCTCGCGCGGCGGATGCATCCGGCCGCCGTCGGATCGGCGTCAATCTGCGCATGGCGGAGCCCGAGTCGGTAGCGCGCATTCCCGTTGAGCATCTCGACGGACTGGAGACCTTCGAGCCGCTGCCGCGCGATGGTCGGTGTGTCGGCGATTATTGGTTCTAGCGCGTGTTTTCGGCAGTGAGCGCATCATGAGTGCGCCACCGGCTGCTAACCTGCGGGCATGTATAGAGCCTCGCATTCCACGATGATCGGACGACTCGGCCTATCCCTTTTCGTATGTGGCCTGCTGATGTTGAGCGGGTGCGCGACCACCGCCCCGCCGCGCAACACGCAGAGCATTTGCCAGGTCTTCGATCAATACCCGGGCTGGTATCGCGATGCTCTGGCAGCACAGAAGCGTTGGGGTACGCCGGTGAACGTGCTGATGGCCTTCGTGCAGCGCGAATCCGACTTCCGCGGCAAGGCGCGCCCGGATCGGCCGCACTTTCTCTTTATTCCTTTGCCGCGCCGTTCCAGCGCCTACGGCTACGCGCAGGCGCAGGACCCGGTGTGGAAGGAGTATCGGAAGGAAAACAGCGGCTGGTTCAAGAGCCGCAAAAACATGAACAACTCGCTCGATTTTCTCGGCTGGTACACCGACCGCATCCACCGCGAGCTGGGCATCTCGAAGTGGGATCCGAAGAATCTATACCTCGCCTATCACGAGGGCATCGGCGGCTATCGCAGCGGCCAGTGGAAGCGCGATGCCCACCTGCTGCAGACCGCCGACGTCGTTGACCACCTCGCACGCGACTACGGTGCGCAGCTGCGGCAATGCAGATAGAACGTCCTGGCTCGCGGCGAGGCTGAACGGCGTTCCGATGATTTGGCCGTCCAAACAGGCGTGCTCGATATACGCATTGTTTACACTGAAGGGCAGAAAAAATGCGCTCCCGTTATGGCCGGGGATGTAAGTTCTTGCGACACCCCTCGCGCGCAGATCGATCACGTATTTGCCTGTCGTGCTCAACGCCATGCCGGATAGCTCATGAAAAAAACGCTTTTCCTTCTTGCGGCGGCGCTGCTTAGCCAGAGCCCGCTCGTTGCCCAGTCCCAGACGGCTGACACTACGCCTATCTGTACCGATCGTCCGACCAAGGCAAATGCGACCTGCACCGTGCCACAGGGCAGCTGGCAGCTCGAAACCGATATCGGCAACAGCACGCACGATCAGCAGGGCGGTATGAGCACCGATACCCTCTATTACCTCAATCCCTATCTCAAATACGGCCTCAACGATTACCAGGATATCGAGATCAGCTGGGCGCCGGCCGTCCGTCTGCGCACTAAGGAAGACGGCCAGACACACACCGATTCCGGTGTCGGCGACGTCTACTTGAGGCTGAAGTCGCGGCTGTTCAACAACGACACCGTCAGCCTTGCGCTGATTCCCTTCATCAAGGTACCCACTGCATCGCATGGGCTGGGCAACGACCGCTGGGAGGGTGGCCTGGCTGTGCCGATTGGCGTGGCGTTGCCGCAGGGTTTTTCCCTGACGCTCGGGCCGGAACTCGATGTCTTGGCCGATAGCGATGGTCACGGCCACCACGCGGCCGTGACGGGCCTGGTCAACGTTTCACATGCGCTGAGCAGTCGGCTGAGTTTTGCCGTGGAGCTGTGGGCTCAGGACAACCGCGATCCAGTCCGTACGGTTCATCAGCGCTCGGCCGACGCGGCGCTGATCTTTCTGGTGAACCCGACCCTGCAGCTGGATATCGGCGCCAACTTTGGGCTCAACAACAGCGCGCCGGACAGCCAGATGTATCTTGGACTCTCGCACCGCTTCTAAAAACCGCTGGCGAGCCGGAGCCTGGTCGGTGTTCATCTTTCAACGCAGGTTGACGCGCAGGTTCGGCCTGCTGCTGGACACATCGAACCTGCTGTGATCGAGCAGGCGCGAAGGTCTGCCAGTGGCGTTGGAGGGATGGTGCCTCGACCAACCGCGCACCACCCAAACGCCACCTCAGGCGTCACGCATCACGTGCAGTACGCGGCTGGCAATCAGGTGGCCCGCCTCTTCGCCGTACTTGCGCATATGGTCGGTTGCCGCGTGCGCGTCCAGTGCCTCCACGCTGGCCCACTTTTCGATGACGACATAAGTGTCGGCACCGATGGCCTCGCGCGCGCCATCGAGTCCGGCGTCGTTGTCGATGATGGGGCGGTATTCGATACAGCCGTCTTCGCTGTGCACGACCGGCACCACAGTGAGAAAGTGCTCCAGCAGTTCGCTGCGGTGACCGGGCTTGGCGGTGATGATGGCGACAACATGAATCATTTCGGTCTGCTCCAGATGGGGGAGTGCAAGCTACCAAGGTGGGCATTCAGATCGAGTGAGGCCAGCGGCATGGCTTGGCGGTGAAAATTGCCGATAGCGGCCGATTCGCCGTTTCCTGCAATGCTAAAGTGCCTTGATTGATCTCACTGCAGGACAAGACGCGCGATGAAGACAGAAGCCGCTTACGCCATCGGCACACCTGGACGTCCCTGGGGTGCCGCCGAAGTTGCCCAGTGGGTGTCGCGTCAGGTGGTTCGGCGCAGTTACATGGCGGACGTGGTCGGCGTGATCGATGGTTTTCGCGCGCGCTTCGACGTGTCGGAGTACGGCCGGGTCGAGTATGCGCCGGACAGCTATCCGCTGTTCGCGATCAAGAGCCTGGACTGGCGCGAAGGCCTTCCCGTTGTGCTTGTGACCGGTGGCGTGCACGGTTACGAAACCAGTGGCGTGCACGGCGCGCTGCAGTTCATCGATCAGCAGATGGCACGGTACGCGGGGCGGCTCAACATCCTCGTGGCGCCGTGCGTCAGTCCTTGGGCGTACGAACGAATTCACCGCTGGAACGCGCTCGCGCTCGACCCGAACCGCTGCTTTCGCGACGACAGCCCGGCACAGGAATCGGCCGCCCTGATGCGTCTGGTCGCGCCCCTGCGCGATCTCGTTGTGATGCATATCGACCTGCACGAGACCACCGACAGCGACGAGTCCGAATTTCGCCCGGCGCTGGCAGCGCGCGATGGCATCGACTACGAGCCGGACGCCATTCCGGATGGCTTCTACCTGGTCGACGACAGCGAGCGTCCGCAGCCCGCGTTCCAGCAGGCGGTGATAGCAGCAGTGTCCAACGTCACCCACATCGCCCCCGCCGATGCCCGCGGCGAAATCATCGGTTCACCGATGGTCGCGCCGGGCGTCATCGAGTACTCGCTGAAAAAGCTCGGCCTGTGTGCACGCATCACCAACGCACCCTACGTCACCACCACCGAGGTCTATCCCGACAGCACCCGCGCCACGCCCGAGCAATGCAACGCTGCGCAGGTAGCCGCTGTGTGTGCGGCGATCGATTTTGTGCTGGCCGCGTAGGGGTGAGTTCAGTCCGATGAGCTTGTGCGTGTGACCAGCGGGATCGGAGCTTGGCTTATGGAGAGCCCAGCCGCCACGATGTCATGCACCCGCGCCGCCAATGCCTTGCGGTCGGTTCCGGGTGGAATGGCGATCGGCTCGTGGAAGGTCACGCGCACCAGCGCGCCGGACATGCGAAAAAAACGGCTGACGTGCGGGCCGGCTTCCATGCCGCCGTGGAAGGCGTAGCCGTCCCGATCACCGCCATCGGATAGCGCGCGGCCGTCGACGGAAACGACGTCCAGCGTGAACGGCTGCAGCTGCCACGCCTGTGCGGCGGCCTGCGGACCGAGAAACGGCGCAAGCAGGCTCGACTTGAACGGCGCGACCTGTTCGCCGGATGAGGTGGTGCCCTCGGCGAACAGCACCAGGTCGTGATCGGGGCGCATCTGTGCGGCGATGGCGGCCGCCACGCTGGCCGTGTCCTGCCGGCGTCGGCTGATGAAGACCGTTTGACCGAGGCCGCCGATAAAGCGCACGCCCGGCCAGCTTTCCATGTCGTCCTTGGCGATAAAGCGAGCGCGCAGGATGCTCCCCAGCAGCACGATGTCGTAATGTGAAATGTGGTTGCCGACAAACAGCGTGCCGCCCGTGTCGCGCGGTGTGCCGACGATCTCCAGCCGCAGCCCCATCGCACGGCGCAGGCAGATGAACCAGAAGCGCGGCAGCACAAACGAGGCGCGCCCGCGGGTGAAGCGCATGAACAGCCACTGCGGCGGCATCAGCACTGCGCTCGCCAGCAGAATCGCGGCAATCTTGAGGCCGGCCCGCAGCGAAGCGAAAGTGGCGCTGGTTTTGGGGCGTGTGCGGTCGATGTTCATGCGTTAGCTACATAGTATCCAGGCGTGGCGGAAGCAGGCGGCCATGGCGCGCGCGGATTGCGTATTGTCCACTGCCGTCGGCTCGCTTTGTCGATGATGGAGTTGACTGTCGGGCCGGTAAGCTCTGGCGTGCTAATGGCGAGGACCGCCAGATGCGTTATCCGCCATGGTTTGTATTCACCCGCCGCTGCAAGATCGACCACTCGTTCGTTTTCCTTTTTTTGCTGGCGTACGTCATGTGGCTCCCCCGAAGAGGCGACAAGGGTCTATGCTCGTGCTCTGTACCTGCTCAGAGGCATCCGTCATGAGCAACGTCGCCGGCAAGACCAGCAACGGCTATAAGTACGAAGGCGACCATCATCCGGGCAGTTCCGGCCGGGTCAACTGGACGGCAACGTATCGCCTGAAGGGCGAGTTCGCCGGCATCCGTTATGGGCTGGTGTACGACATGCTCGGCGTTTCCACTGATGGTGTGGACAGCGTGGTGAAAAGCGATATCGAAACGGTGTGGACGAACGCGGCCTGATCGGCTGCTGTTTTCATCCGTCATCCAGTCACACGGGTTGCGCGCATCCCGACTCATCAAAAAGGCCTGCCGAAGCGCTTCGCACGCGTCGGCAGGCCCATTCCATTGGCACGCCGGCTGTGGCCGGCCGCGTGTCTTACGGGGTCTCAACCACCTTCTTCAGGTTGTCCAGACCGGTTTGGTACACGCCGCTGATAACCTTCGTCGCGGTCGCGTCATTGGCATCGTCGGCGGGTTTGGGGCCGGTGTCCTTGCGCTTGAAGGTGCCCGACCAGATGACCCTGGCGCTGCCCTTGCCGGCGGCGACGACCCGGAAGGTCGACGTATACGATGTCACCGGCAGCACGCCATCAACGATGACGTACTTGAACTTGTGGCCCTTGTCGTTGAAGGCGATCAGCTTTTCGTGGACCTTGCCGCCGTCGCCGAGCGTGAGCTGGCGTTCCGCACCGGGCTGGTTATCCGTACCGGCCACGATCTCGTCCTTGGCCACCGCAGGATGCCAGGTGTTCAGCGCACCGAAGTCCTTGGCCTTGGCCCACACTGCATCCGGCGTGGCGTGGATGACCACGCTTTTGCTGACCTTGAGCAACGGCGCAGCGGCCAGGCCGATACCGGGTAATGCCACGAGCGCCAAAAACGCAATCTTGTGAAATCTTTTCATGAAAGACGACCCCTTGATTGGTGGATGCCGGAGCGCGGGGCGACCCTGCCGATCCCGGGTGCCGGACCGGGCGAATCTGACACAAAGCCCGGCCGGCGGCTTGCCGCACTGCAGCGTTGCACAGTGGTGTCCGGTTGCCCTGCCGGCCTCATGCGAACCCGATGGAGCGCCAGCGGCGCCGCCCCATCGGGCTATCCGCGTGTTTTTGTGCATTCCCCGCCGAATGTTCTGGCAAAAATTGGCACGGGACTTCAGCATGCCAGCATGCTGGCAGCAGCATCACGCGCGGTGATTGCCAGACCACAGGTTCAACTACACCCATGACTGATTTGAAAGCCGTTGCCTACGTAAGCCGATCAGCGCCACCCATGCGCGCCCGCGATCTGGAGTGTTTGCTGATGGACGCGCGCGCGTTCAATGAAAAACTGCGGGTAACCGGCGCATTGCTGCATCACGACGGCAGGTTCTTCCAGTATCTCGAAGGGCCGTCCTCATCGGTTGACAGCGTCTATCAGCGGATCAGGCATTGCGGCAAGCACGGGGATTTGGTCGAGCTGTTGAATCATCCCATCGCCACCCGGCAGTTCGTGCGCTGGCATATGGCGTTCAGCGAGGCGCCGCTGACCACGCTGCAGGCGCCGACCAACGAAATCTGGGCGATGAAATTGCCTGCGCTGAATCAGCAGCAGGCGCTTTCGCCGGGTCTGCAGCTGCTGATGAACTTCTGGGAGCCGATGCAGCGCGTGAACGCTACCGACTACGCGCAGCGCGTGCAGTCTCGATCGGATGATGGCGCTTTTGCCAATTGCTCGTGCACGCTTTGCCGATCATGCATCAACTGCGCATGACCAGTTGGGCGATCACCGTATCGAGCGCGGTGTTGCCTTTGCGCACATCGGCGTCATCGGATTCGAAGCGTATCCAGCCTTGGTTGAACCCGTCGATCATCTGCGCACGCGGCGTGGGGTTCTTCATGCCCTGGCTTGTGAACAGGTCGATCCAGCTATCGCGCGGCACGACCGCGGCCTTCACAGGGTGACCCAGCACTCTGGCGAAGGCGGCGGCCAGCTGATTCGGTGAGACGCGCTGCGGTCCTTCCAGTTCGACGATACGCGAGCCGGCCCATGTTTCCTGCAGCAATTCGGCAGCAAGCTTGCCGATATCGCCGGTGGCAACCATCGGAAAGGCCTTGTCCAGTGGCTGGAGAAAGCTTCGTAGTACGCCTTCTTCGCGTGCGGCCGGCACATCCCAGAGCGCGTTCTCCATAAACCATGCGGCGCGCAAAAAGGTTACAGGTGACGGCAGTTCGGCCAGGCTCGCTTCCATCATGCCCAGCAGGTTGAGCAGGTTGGGTTGGCTGGCCTGGGCGCCGATGGTGGATAAACAGACGATGCGCGGCGGGCGCGTGATTTTCAACGCTGCATGCAGTGAAGCAAGCATGGCGTTGCCTTCGATAAAGCCGGGGCTGGGATCGAATATCGGCGGCAGCAGTACAAACACACCATCGACGCCTTGAAAGGCGTTGGTGAGTGCTGCAACGTCGTTGACGTCGGCGACGCCGATCTCGCAGCCGCGCGATTCCCACCGCTTGGCCTTTTCTGTGTCACGTACGACGGCGCGAACCGTAAGACCCTGCGCGATCAGGGTTTCGGCGACGGCGCTGCCGACCTGGCCGGTGATTCCGGTGATGGCATACATGATGATGTTCCTCGTTGTGGTCGACTGAAATCCGAGCCGTTCGCGCCAGGCCGTTCGGGGCCGACGGCGCAGCTGTGCGAATTGCGCTCGCAATACGGGCAAGATTAGCGACAAGAAGATCTTGACTGAAGATCACTTTTTTCAGATCTTTCATGACTGAGAATCATGAGTGGACAACATGGCCTTCGACGGGAAAATGCTCGCCAACCTGGGTGTGCTGGCAGCGGTCGTGGAGTCGGGCAACTTTGCGCGCGCGGCGGATGCGCTTGGCATGACGGCCTCGGGCGTGAGCCGTGCCATCAGCCGCATGGAGGCGCGACTCGGTGTTCGGCTGCTGCACCGAACGACCCGCTCGATTACGCTGACCGATGAAGGCGAACGCTTCTACGCCGAGGTGCAGCCGCTGCTGGTGGGCATCGAGGAGGCGGCGTCGCACGCCGGCAGCGCGTCGGCGTCCGTGCGCGGCCGGCTGCGGATCAATGCGGACCCTTTGTTTTCACGGGAAGTGCTGGCGCCGAAATTGCCGGCGTTCATGGCGCGTCATCCGGAGCTGGAAATCGAGCTGATCACCCGCGACGAGCTGGGCGACATGATCGGCGATGGCATCGACGTGGCAGTGCGCTTCGGTGTTCCGCCATCGTCATCGCTGGTGGCAAGGCTGTTGCTGGAGACGCGCATCATCACGGTGGCGTCGCCGGCGTATCTGAAAAAGCACGGACACCCCAGGACGCCTACCGAGATCGCCAGCCACACGTGTATCCAGTTTCGCGACTCGCAGACGCGTCGGCCATTCGACTGGGAGTTTCGCAAGGGCCGCAAGGTTGTGCCGGTAACGACGCATGGCTCGCTGCTGGTTACCGATGCGGGAACCCTGATCAGCGCCTGCGTTGCCGGTGCCGGGCTGGCGCAGATGATGTCGCTGGGCGTGGTGCAGGATCTGATCGCCAGAAAAAAGCTGGTGCAGGTGCTGCCTGACTGGGCCGATGAGCGTTTTCCGCTGTACGCCTTTTATCCCTCACGCCATCATCCGGCTGGGAAAGTGCGCGCCTTCATCGACTTCTGCCTGGAGATACTTGCCTGACGCCGCGACTTCGTTGCTAAAAAATTACAGACGGCGTCGGCAGCTTGTGCGAATAATCACCACTTATCGATCCGCTTCTCAATTCGGGGCTTCATGGCAACCAACGTAACGACCGGCGCGAAGACGTTCTTCGGCGAACCGCGGGCTCTGGCTTTTCTCAGCTTTACCGAAGCGTGGGAGCGGTTTTCGTATTACGGCATGACCTCGATCCTCGTGCTCTACATGAGTCAGGCGCTGCTGCTGCCGGGGCATGTCGAGGGCATCGTCGGCTTCACGGCGTTTCGGGCCGGGCTGGAGTCGGTGTTTGGACCGATGACGACGCTGGGGCTCGCCTCGCAAATCATGGGGCTGTACACCGGCTTCGTGTATTTCACCCCGGTCCTCGGCGGCTGGGTGGCCGATCGCTGGCTGGGTCGGCGGCTGGCCGTGATGATCGGCGCGATGATGATGAGCGTCGGCCAGTGGGCGATGGCGTTCGACGCCTCGTTTTTGATGGCGCTGCTTTTGCTTGTGGTTGGCTGCGGATTGCTGAAGGGCAATATCTCGACTCAGGTCGGTGAGCTTTACGCCGAAACGGATGGCGAGGGCCGCACGCGCGCGTTCGCGATTTTTTCGATCGGCATCAATGTCGGCGCGGTCGTCGGTCCGCTGCTGTGCGGCCTGCTGGCGCAGCTGTACGGCTGGCATGCGGGGTTTGCGCTGGCCGGCACCCTGATGCTGATCGGCCTGTTCACCTACATCGCCGGCTTTCGCTACCTGCCGAAGGACCGGCCGCGCGCGGGCCAGCGCGAGAAAACGTCATTGACGAGACGCGAGTGGCGCGTGGTCGGCGCGCTAGGGGTTGTGGCGGCGATCACCATTTTTCAGTCCGTTGGTTATTACCAGAACACCAATCTGGCGCTGGTGTGGATCGATCGCAGCGTCGATCTGAATTTCCTCGGCTTCCACGTGCCGGTGGCCTGGTTCAACTCAATCGATCCGCTGTCCAGCATCGTTTTTGTGCCCGTGCTGTTCGCCCTTTGGCGATTTCAGGCGGCGCGCGGCAGCGAGCCGGATGATCTGGGCAAGATCGCCACGGGCGCGTGGGTAACGGCGGCAGCGAATGCGCTGCTGGCCGTGTCGTGCCTGCTCAGCACGCGCACGCCGGTGCTGGTGCCGGTGATTTACGACATCCTGCTCGGCATCGGCTTCCTCTACTACTGGCCGACCCTGCTCGCGCTGGTGTCGCGCGCGGCGCCCGCGTCGATCAAGGCGACCCTGATGGGCGCCGTGTTTCTCAGCCTGTTTACCGGCAATTTCATCATCGGCTGGCTCGGCGGTTTCTACGAGCACATGACGCCGGCCGGCTTCTGGTCCATGCATGCCGGCGTTGCGGCGGTCGGCGGTGTGCTGGCCATCGCGCTCAGCCGGCCGTTGAAGCGGATGCTGGCGGTGGATGGCATGGACGTCCAGACGTCCCGCTAAGCAACCGGACTCGCTCGATACCTGGATGAAGCGTTCGCGTGAAGCGCGCGCCGCTATAGTCGCCAATATATTTGCGACTATGCAACTATTGCGCTGTCAGCTATAATTGCGCCCATGCGCTCATCAAAGGCCTCTGACGACTCCCTCAGTCATCGCCTTATCGCCGCGATCATGCCGCTGATGAAGGGCAGCCAGGCCGAGGTGATGTCGGCTACCGCGGAATTCGAGCTCACCATGACCCAGCTGCGCATGCTGTTCGTGCTGGAGCATGCCGGGCGGGATATGGCCGTCAACGAACTCGCCGAGCAGGTGGGCGTGTCGATGGCGGCGACCGGGCGCGCGGTGGATATCGTCGTTCGCACCGGCCTGCTGTCGCGACGGGAGGACGAGAGCGACCGCCGCATCAAACGCATTGGCCTGACCGAATCCGGGCGCGCCGCGATCGTGCAGATCGGCCAGGCGCGTCGCCGCGCGGTCGAGTCCTTCGTGGCGAAACTCGATGCCGATGAGCGCGCCGCGCTCGATACGGCTGTCGCCACGCTGGGCGAACTGACCGCGCGGCATCTGCCGCTGCCGGACGTAACGCACGCGTCGCCATCGTCCGTCACGACACCTTCCAAAGTTTCCAGGTGAACAAGCTCATGCCGAATCCAAAAGCTCCTGCTGAAGCCACGCTCGATCCGCACCTGCTGCGCATCGCAGCGGTAGTGATCCTCGGCACCTTCATGTCGATTCTCGACACCACCATCGTCAATGTGGCGATCAGGGACTTATCGAAAAGCTTCAGCGCGCCGCTGGCCACGATGCAATGGATTTCCACCGGCTACATGCTGGCGCTGGCCACGGTGATTCCGCTCACCGGCTGGGCCGCCGATCGCTTCGGCACCAAGCGCCTGTACATGGCGTCGATCGGCATGTTTCTGCTGGGCTCGGCGCTGTCCGGCGCGGCGTGGTCGGCCGGTTCGCTGATCGTCTTTCGCGTGCTGCAGGGCCTGGGAGGCGGCATGATCATGCCTGCCGGCATGACGATTCTGACCCATGCGGCCGGACCGAAGCGAATGGGCCGGGTGATGGGTATCGTCGGTGTGCCGATGCTGCTGGCGCCGATCGTCGGGCCGATTCTCGGCGGCTGGCTGGTGGATGACGTGTCGTGGCGCTGGATCTTTTTCGTCAACCTGCCGATCGGCGCGATCGCGCTGTTTGCCGCCATGCGCGTGTTCGAGCGCGACGAGCCCAAGCCGCACCACGCGCTGGACTGGCCAGGCCTGCTGATGCTCTCGCCGGGGCTGGCGATCTTCGTCTACGGTTTGGCGGAAACCGCGGCCGGCTCGGGTCTGAATTCGCTCGGCGGCGGTGGCGCGGTGCTGCTCGGGCTGCTGCTGGTGATCGCCTTCGTGCTGCATGCGCGCGTGCGTACGGGCGCGCTGATCGACGTGAACATGTTTGCGCAGCGCGCCGTCGGTGCGCCGGCGCTCACCGTGTTTCTTTTCTGCACGGCGTTCTTTGGCGTGGCGCTGCTGATGCCGCTGTATTTCCAGTTGGTGCGCGGCGACTCGGCCCTGCGCGCTGGCCTGCTGCTGGCCGCACAGGGCATTGGCGCGATGATTTCGATGCCGATCGCCGCGCGCCTGACCGACAGGCTCGGCGCACGCCGCGTCGTGACGTTCGGCCTGTCGCTGGTGGCGCTGGGCATGTTGAGCCTCAGCCGGATTTCGGCCACGACGACCGTCCTTCAGGTGGAGCTGACGCTGTTCCTGATGGGCCTGGGCATGGGCTCGACCATGATGCCGGCGATGAGCGCCGCGCTGTCGTCGATCGAGCGCCACGCGGTGGCGCGCGTGACCGCCGGGCTCAACGTGCTGCAGCGGGTCGGCGGTTCGATCGGTACCGCGCTGTTGGCGGTGGTGCTATCACACGAGCTGGCCGCGGTGATGCCGGCCGGTTCGGGTGCGGCGACGGTACATACCGGCGAAGCAGTTCCGGCGCTCGCCGTTGTGAACGCGGTTCCCGCGCTGGGTGCCGCCTTCGGCCATACCTTCACCTGGTCGCTGGTCCTGGTGGTGTGTGCGCTGGCTGCCGCATTCTTTATTCGCCGCAGTTATGCCGATGCGACGACGCCCGGCGCCGCGCAGGTGATCGTCGAATAGTATGCGGGTGCCCTTAGGTTCCTCAGTAATTGGTGCCAAGGCAAGCGGATCCAGCTTTCGATCCATCCCGGTCCAGCCACTTGCCAGGGCTGGCCTTTTTGCATCCGGGTTTCGCAATGTTCCGCCGCTTTGCGATGCGGCGTGCGGTGGCGGGCGAACAACCTAAGCCCACGCTCGTGCACGACCACAGAATCCGGGCATAAAAAAACCCGCAGAGGGGAGTCTGCGGGTTCGGGGGGTTCCATCTAAGTGCGGGCTATCGGAGGGGAGCCAATGCCACGCGGTGGGAGCGATGTCTCACGACATGGGGGTTAATGTACTCTGTGGTTCGTTAATGAAACGTGACCAGAAACGAGCCAATTCACCGGGTTTTGCACATCCGACGGAACTAACCTGGATCGGCCTCACTTGCCGCCACGGCGAGCCCCGAAACCACGCCCAGCGACGGATCGCCCAGCACCAGCGGAGTCTCCGGGAAGCACGACTGCACATGCTCGCGGATCTGCGGTGAGCGCGAGGTGCCGCCGGTCAGGAAGAGGCTGGCCGGCAGCTCGGCCAGGTCGCCGCGCACGGTGGTGAGGGTCCGCTCCATCTGCAGCAGGAAGCTGTCGATGGCGGCATGAAAGTCCTCGCTGGCGAGCTCCACCGCGAGGCCGGGCTCGAGGAAGTCGAGATTGGCGCGAAAGCCGGCCGACGCGCTCAGCGTAATCTTGCTGCGCTCGGCGAGCTGGTTGAGTCGGGTGGTGGCACCGGCTTCCTGCAGGGCGCGCAGGCGCGAGCCGTAAGGCTCGTCGACAAGGCGATAGTCCTGCTGGCGGAATTCCCGCTGCTTGGGCAGGTTGTGCACGCTGGCGGCGTCGACGTAACGATGGGCCGGCATGCTGATGATGTCCTTGCCCAGCTGCGGCATGAAACTGTGCAGGCTCACATTGACGTCGAGATCGGTGCCGCCCTTGGGCAGGCCCCAGCTGCGCACGATGCGCGGCGCCTCAATGCCACCGAGCTGCGCGTGCGCCACGTCGGTCGTGCCGCCGCCGATATCCACCACCAGCACGTGCTGACGCTGCGCCAGGCTCTTGTGATAGTGCATGGCCGCCGCGGCGGGCTCTTCCAGAAAGCTCACGCTGTCGAAGCCGGCCGCGGCCGCCGCTTCGCGCAGAATCTCGATCGCCTGCAGCGAGCCCTGTGCACCCATCGAGCTGCGAAACTCCACCGGCCGTCCGATCACCGCGCCGCGCACCGGTGTGCCGAACTGCTGGCTGGCGCTGAGCCGAATGTGTTCGATGATGTGCGTGGCGATATGCACGATGACCTTGCGCACCTGCGGATCGAGCCTATAACCGAACATCGACTTGGGCGATTCGATCAGGTTGCCGCCGCCGCTTTCCAGATAACCCTCGACGGCGGCCTCGCCGAACAGCGCATGCTGAAAACTGGCGACGGATGCGGTGGCGTTGCGCGTTTGTTCTTCCATCCACTGCCGGCGCACCACGCGCAGCGCTTCGCTGCGCAGCTCATGCTCGCTGCGCGCCACCGGCGCTTGTCCGCGCCCACTCGCGGCGGTTGCCAGCTGACGCTGCTGCTGACGGGCCAGGCGCAGCTGGTTTTCGAGCTGTGCTTCCAGCGCCGGCGTCAGGGTGAAGTCGCCGGGGTCGGGCACCAGCTCGGGGAAAAACACCGCCGTACGAAACTGCTCGGCGTCGCCGAAGCGCACGAGCTTGAGTTCGCCGTCGATGATGGCGGCCGCGGCCGAATAGCTGGTGCCGAAATCGATACCGATATGCATGGGTCACGCTGTCGCTGGATGGCAACCCGGCATTATGAGGGTTGCGCCGGCGACGGCCCATGACCACGAACGTTCGGCACGGCCGCGCTCGACCGCACCTGCCGGTGAAAAGCGCGTCAGGCCAGCGGCTCCAGATGCGGCTGCAGTACCTGCGTGATCCAGGCCATGAAAGCCTGCACGCGTCGGGGCAGGTTGCGGCGGTTGGCGTAGAGCAGCGACACCGGCATCGGTTCGGCGCGGCAATCCGGCATCACTTCCACCAGCCGTCCGGCGTCGATCAGCGGCTGCAGGCCGGCCGCCGGCGCCTGGATCAAACCCAGTCCCGCGATGCATGCGGCCGTGTACGAGTCGCTGTTGTTGACGGTGATGCTGCCCGCCATCGGCAGGCTGGCGTAGCCGCTGCCGTCGGGATATTCCCAGCCCGGCGAGCGCGCGCCCAGGGTGGACACATAATGGACGAGCTGGTGCGTCGCGAGGTCGTCCAGCGTCCGCGGCGTGCCATGGCGTTCGAGGTAGGCGGGGCTGGCGCAGTTGATGATGCGGAATGCGCCCAGCGGTCGCGCGACCAGGCTGCTGTCGACCAGCGGTCCCACGCGCAGCACGCAGTCGAAGCCTTCGCGCACCAGATCCACCAGTCGATCGGTGCTGCTCAGCTCCAGCTCGAGCAGCGGATGCGCCTGCATGAATTCCGCCAGCTGCGGCAGCACGAAAAGCCGCGCCACGCCGCCGGACATGTCCACGCGCAGCCGCCCGCGCAGCGACTGTTCGCCCTGCTGGAACATCGACTGCAGCTCGTCCACATCCGCCAACAAATCCTTGCTGCGCTCGTAGAACGCCTGGCCGTCGTGCGTCATCTGCACCTTGCGCGTGGTCCGGTGCAGCAGCCGCGCGCCCAGGCTGGCCTCGAGCTGCTGCACGGCGGTCGAGGCGCTGGCTTTGGGAATGCCCAGGCTGTCGGCCGCGCGGGTAAAGCTGGTCAGTTCGGCCACCCGGATAAAGATCTGCATGGCTTCGAGCGTGTTCATACGGCGCGGCTGTCCCGGCGGGTCGGCTTATTGATCGGTTTATTTGAACATATAAATCGAATATAGACGATTTATCATCGCCAATTAGACCAATAGAGTGTGTTTATCGAATCATCCACTCACCCCCAAGGAGTCACCCATGAGGACACCATCGATTGCCATCATTACCGGCGGCAGCCGCGGCCTGGGCAAGAACACCGCCATGAAACTGGCCGAGCAGGGTACGGACGTGATCCTGACCTACCGCAGCGGTCACGAAGAGGCGCTAGCCGTTGTCGCCGCCATCCAAAAGCTTGGCCGCAAGGCCGTGGCCCTGCCGCTGGACGTCGGCAAGAGCGCCAGCTTCGACGATTTTGCTGCCACCGTTCGCGACGCGCTGGGCAAGACGTGGCAGCGCGAGAGCTTCGACTTTCTGGTCAACAACGCCGGCAACGGCCTGCAGGCCAGCATCGCCGAGACCACCGAGGCGGACTTCGACGACCTGGTCAACGTCCACTTCAAGGGCGTGTTCTTTCTCACCCAGAAACTGCTGCCGTTGATCGCCAACGGCGGGCGCATCGTGAATATTTCCAGCGGACTGGCGCGCTTCTCGTTGCCCGGCTCCGCCGCCTATGCGGCGGTGAAAGGCGCGGTAGAGGTATTGACGCGGTACATGGCCAAAGAACTCGGCTCACGCGGCATCGCGGTAAACACCGTGGCACCGGGTGCGATCGAAACCGACTTCCGGGGCGGCGCCGTACGCGACAACCCGGAGATGAAAAAGATGATCGGGTCGATGACTGCGCTCGGCCGCACCGGTTTGCCCGACGACATCGGCGGCGTGATTGCATCACTCCTGCTGCCGGCCAATGGCTGGATCAACGCCCAGCGCATTGAAGCCTCGGGCGGCATGTTCGTCTGAACCGCTCGTTGGAAGAGGGTGCCAGCGCATGCGTCGCTGGCACTTTTTTTATTTCTACCAGCAGCGAATGTCCAAAGACGGCATGCGCGAGCAGCGCAATCTCGGGTGCGTCCAGCCGATGCAGAAATTCCTTATCATTTCGCTTTCGACAGAGAGCGACGGTGTATGGATCCGCAGCCGCATATCTATTGCCCCCTGTGCCGGTGGGAGCCGAACGGCAACAGCATCTGGTACTGCGCACCGTCAGAACCTGGCGCCGGATGCCGCACCCGCTGGAACACCTTCTGGACCGCCGGCTGCTGCCCCGGCTGCGGCCACTTCTGGGCAAAAACGCAGTGCCATTCGTGCAAGCAGTCGTCACCGCACGAGGCCTGGTATCACTATCCATCGGACGGCGATCGCGCGAGCGAAAAAAAGCGGGAACTTGAAACCTCGCGGTAACTGGCGGACAGGGACGACGCGGTGTTTTCGTCTCGATCAGGCCAGCCGCACACCATGCTTGGGCAGAATCACCTGCGTCACCACGAAGCGATGCTCCTTGATCGCGTCGTGGAATTTGCGGTAGTCGGATTGTTCGAAGGCTTCCGACCACACCGGCTTTTCTCCGCCATCGCCGTCATGGTCGACGATGCCGGTGGCCTGGTCCTTCCACGAACCGGGGCCTTTGCCGATGTAGGGCGTTACCGTTTCGGCGAAGCCGGGCAGCTGGCCTTCGGCGAGCGCGGCGCACAGTGCGTCCAGCCGTTTGACCGGATCATCATCGCGATTAGAAGAAAGCAATGACGCCAGCGCCACTCGGGTTTCTTCGAGCAGTCCTGGCTCCTGCGCGAACGCCGCGTTGCCGCGGCGAAATCCCTTGATGGCGCGATACGCCATGTCCGCCGCTTCCATGAAGATGGGCAGGTTGTCGCGCTGGAAGGTCAGGCCGTGGCCGTTCTGGTACTGCCACTTGGCCCAGGGCTGGTCGGGAAAATGCAGGGCTGCGCCGTGGCCAAGCTTGACCAGATGATCAAGAAATTCCGACTGCGCCGTATGCACCGCATCACTGGCAAGTTGCTCCAGCTTCCCGAGCCACGCGTCGTGGGAGTAATCCTCGCTCGTCAGTGACGTCACCACATTGTGGTCGCTGATGGTGCCGGTAAAGTTCTGGTGCGCCCAGGTGTCGACGTAAACATGCAGGGTCACGCCCAGGCGGTGCAGCGCATTCTCGGCGCCACGGTTGGCGATGGCGTGCGCGACCATATCGCGTGCGATCGCGCTATCGGGTTTACAGATGGATTTGTCTTCCAGCGTGTCGCCTTCGCCGGCCGGCAGAAAGTGGAACGGCGCCCAGATGCGCTTGTCGCTGGTGTTGCTGATATTCATGTAATCGAACATCTTGTGTGCGCTGGCAAAGCGCTCGTAGCTCTCGCCCCCGGCGAACTCCAGCGTGCCGCTGACGGTGGCGTCATCCACGTACTGGCAGCAGTGCGCCACGATCTCGGCCTCCGGCTTTTCAAGCCCGGCGAGGCGGCTGACGAGATAGATCACGCCGTAGTGGAAATCGATATTCACCGGCTGGCCTTTTGTCGCGTTTTTCGAAGCGGCGGCATTGTCGCCCCGCGCTGGGATTCTGCCTGGGCCAGTCTTGTACGCAGTGCCTCAATCATGGCTGAAAGCGCTGGCGGCGTCTGGCGCCGGCTGGGGTGATAAAGGTAGTAACCGGGCAAGGTGGGGCACCAGGGCTCAAGCATCCGCGTGAGCCGACCTTTGGCAACATGGTCCGTTACCATTTCTTCGAAGACGTACGCGATACCCTGGCCGGCGAGCGCCGAGGCGAGAATCATGTCGCCATCGTTGAAGGCAAGATGTCCTTCCACGCGCATCTGAAATGGACGTCCATTCTCCTCGAACTGCCACAGGTAGGCACCGCCAGAAGTGGTGTAGCGATAGTTGATGCAGCGGTGTTCGGCCAGTTCGCGCGGATGTTGGGGCATAGCGCGTTTGGCGAGGTAATTGGGTGAGGCGACGACGGCGATTTTGATATCCGCACTGATGCGCACGGCAATCATGTCCTTGTCGAGCTTGTGCCCGTGGCGGATGCCGGCGTCGTAGCGGTCGGCGACGATATCGGTGAGTCCTTCGTCGATGATCAGCTCCAGGTCGATCTCCGGATAATCGGCAAGGAAGTCGGGAATCAGCGGTAGCAGCACGCTATGGGCCGCTTGCCGAAGCGTCGTGATGCGCAGGGTACCGGACGGCTTTTCACGCAGCTCGCTCAAGGCGCCGAGCCCTGCTTGAATGTCGTCCAGCGCAGGCCGCAGAGTGCGCAGCAAGCGTTCGCCGGCTTCCGTCGCACGCACGCTGCGCGTGGTGCGCGCGAGCAGGCGCATGCCGAGCCGCGATTCTAGTGACTTCATGGCATGGCTCAGAGCGGAGGCCGACATACCCAGGCGCGTGGCTGCCTGCGTGAAGCTCATCAGCTCCGCCACCAGGGCAAAGGCCGCCAGATCGTTGAGCTCGTCGCGCTTCATTGCTGCATTTGCCTCATAAGTTCATCCCGTTAAACGCATCTTATCAAGCAAAGCCATCGCGTTTAGGCTGATGTTCAACGCGTCGAAGCGCATTTGCTTGGAGCAAAACGATGACACCGAACGTTCGCGCTTCATCCCTGCGCCAGGCCTGGGGCCTGGCCTCATCGGGCAAGGACCAGCCGCTGGCGCCGTGGGCCTTCAAGCGCCGCGCGCTGCGACATTACGATGTCGCCGTGCGCATCACCTACTGCGGCGTTTGCCATACCGATCTGCACACGATTCAGGGCGGGCGCGATTTCCCCGTGGTGCCTGGGCACGAGATGGTCGGTGAAGTGACGGAAGTGGGAGCTGGGGTCACCCGGTTTGCGGTGGGCGACAGCGTGGCGATCGGCAATATCGTCGATTCATGCGGCCATTGTGCACCGTGCCTGCAACACGACGAGCCCTACTGCCGCGAATTTCCCACGCTCACCTATGGCGGCACGGATCGCCATGACGGTCAGCCGACCTACGGTGGCTACTCCAATGAATACGTGGCCAGCGCGGATTTTGTCTACCACGTGCCGTCCGGACTGGATCCGGCGGCCGTGGCGCCGATGCTCTGCGCCGGCGTGACCACCTGGTCGCCGCTGCGGCACTGGAAAATAGGGCCTGGCATGACGATCGGCGTGGTCGGTCTCGGCGGTCTTGGACACATGGCGGTGAAGTTTGCTCACGCGCTGGGCGCAAAAGTCGTGGTGTTCACTACCTCACCGGGCAAATGCAGCGACGCGCTGGCACTCGGTGCGGACGAAGCGATCCTGTCTGCCGACGCCGAGGCGATGGCGGCGCAGAAGTACCGCTTTCGCTTCATCCTGGATACCGTGTCCAGCCGGCACGATCTCGATCCTTACCTGCTTGCGCTTGATATGGATGGCACGCTGTGTTGCCTGGGTATCCCCGACGCGATGGATTTCACGCCGGTGCTGCTGACCATGGGGCGGCGACGTCTCAGCAGTTCCGGCTCGGCCGGCACGCGCGAGACGCAGGAGATGCTGGATTTCTGCGGCGAGCATGGCATCACGGCCGACGTCGAGATTATCGCAGCCGCGGCGATCGACGAGGGGTTTGCGCGGCTCGAGAAAGGCGAGGTTCGCTATCGGCTGGTGATCGACATGGCGACGTTGTCGAAGCCTGTGGCCATGGCGTAGCCGTCGGCAGTATCGGTAAGACGCTTGCAGCAGAGTCGCGCATCGGCGAAATAACAGAGGGTCATCGCGTTTAGCCTTCCATCTGGCGTGAAAGGTAACTACGGTGTTGCTAGCCGTTCATGGCGCCGCGCGATCCGGATCGGCGCGCTGTCATGCCTCCTTCACTGGCGCAAGATCAACTTATGCGTTCATCCGCAGGAGCATGCCGCATGACCGGTTCCACACCCCAGACGCACACCCGCACCGTCGATGGCACCACGTATACCGTGCAAACATCGCAGCACGAGCGCGGCATCTCGATTGTCGTCACTGTTCCCGGTATCGGCCCGGAAGAAGAGAATGACCGAACGTACGCGTCCATTGACGAAGCGCTGGCTGCGGGCGACGAGATCGCGCGTTCGCTGATTCGCCGTCAGGAACTGGCAAGGTAGACTGATGCCATCCGACGTGAGAGACCCCCGATGAGCAACGCATCTGGCTACAAGATCTATCCCTCGTCCCAGGTTGAGTCTTCCAGTGACGGGAGCTTCGTTTACGAAGCGATGTACACCATTGAAGACAAGGACGGGCTGCGCGGTGAACCGATCAAGGTCGCCGGCGTGTTCCAATCGGCTGAGGAAGCGATCGCCGCTGCCCAGGCGGCAGGCGAAAAGCTGCTCTCGCAGATGCACTAACGTTTGCGCTAATGCTGCTTTGGCGTTGCCGGCCAGGCGAGTGCGGCGACTACCGGAAAGTGGTCAGAGGGATAGCGGCTTCCCTCACTGGTTGTGATGGTACTTGCCGTGATCGCGTGAAAGCCGCGGGAGAGAATCCAGTCGATGCGCCGATCCGGCACGCCGCTGAAATTATGGAAAGTCTTTTCCGGACCGCTGCGGCTGTGCGCGTTGATCCATGCGTCGTCCAGCAACGAGGTGAGTACCGCATGGTCGGGCCTATCCGGCGCGCTGTTGAAATCACCGGTCATAACGATGGGTAGATTGGCAGGTAACGCGCTCAGACGGGCAAGAATTTCCTCGGCGGAGCGCGTGCGCGCCAGCTCCTCCTGATCGCGATACGGAAAATGCGTGTTGCAGTAATAAAATCGCCGGCCGTCGGCTTTGCGTTCAAACACGGCCCAGGTCACCATTCGGGGATAAGGATTGCCCCAGGTGATGCTGCCGGGTTTGTCTGGTGTGTCGGAAAGCCAGTAGCTGCCGGCGTCGATGGCGCGCAGCCGGTCGGCTCGATAGAACACGCCCATATGCTCGTCACCCTCATCGCCGCGGCGGCCGATGCCGAACCACAGGTACTGCGGCAGCTTGCCAACGATGTAATCACCCTGGAATTTGTTCAGCTCCTGCGTGCCGAGCACGTCGGGATGCTGCGCTCGTATCGTGCGCACCATGATGTCACGGCGATGGTTCCAGTCGTTGGCGCCATCGTTGGCGATGCCGGTACGCACGTTGAACGTCATGATGAGCAGCGTCTGGGCGGTCAGTGGCATGGCGCGTAGCGCGAGAACGGCGAATACGAGGGTGGAAATGATCCAGCGAGTCGCGCGCATGTTGAAGCGTCCATCGAACAACGAAAGCTGAAGTATCGCAGTGCGCTAATCGACCATCCACAAGCTTCCAACGGGCGCTTTCAACGGCGCGCAATCAGCGTGAGGCGGTATCCGTATTCACGCTGGAATCTTTTGCAGCGCTGAGAATCTCGCCTCCGCTCTTGATCTGCACCAGTGCCGCGGTCGACAGGCCGCGTGTGGATGCGGCGGGAATAGCGAAGGTTTTTGCACGACCGTCCCACGTGCCGAGGTTCACCAGTTCGCGCACTACGTTGCGATGTGGCAGCGTGCGGCCGCTGTTCTCGCCGGCGCGGATGGCTACGTTGATGGTGCGCGGATCGTAGCGGACCAGCCACACGTCGGCTGGCGCGTCAGGCTTGCCCGCGCCCACCTGCAGCTGGCCTTTGGCCCAAGACAGCGCCGGACCATGCGTATGCGCCTGGGCGACCACCTGATCGAGCTGCGCGCGATCACTGCCGACAATGGCCATCTGCCCGTTCACGATGACCTGCGGTGTGTACACGCCATCCCGTTTTTGATAGCGCGAATAGTCGTACTGGCGGTTAGTGAACGCCTCGCTGGCAAAGGTGTCCTTCCAGCCCAGGTTGTCCCAATACGTCACCGCAAAGGACAGTGCGAGGATGTTCGGCTGCCCGGCGATCGCATTGAGGTTCGCCTCGGCCGGCGGGCACGAGGAGCAGCCCTGGCTTTGGAACAGCTCCACCACGACCGGTGACCCGGTGGCCGGGGGCTCCTGTGCGTAGCCGATCTCGCTGAAGGCGATCAGCGCAAACGCGCCGAGCAGGAATTTGGCAGGCAGTCGAAAGAATGTGTGCATAGCAGGCTCCGGCCGACACGGCGGATGGTTGAGTACAGCGGTGCGTGTCGTTACCCGAGTTCTTCGCCGAGGCAGCAGCGAAAGTTACCTTGCCGCGGCGGCGATAGGTTCTGCCTGCCGCTCAGTCAGCATCCGGCCAGCAGATAGCCGGCAGGTGCTCGAATCCGGGCTCAGCGAACAGGAAACCCTGAAAAAGATGCACGCCCATCGATTGCAGCATCCGCATTTCGCCGATCTGTTCGATGCCTTCGGCAATCACCGCAATGTGCAGCGCGTGGCAAATGTCGAGCAGGCCCCGGACAATAGTCTGGCGCACGGGGTCCTGATCGATATCGCGAACGAGTGCCATATCCAGCTTGATGATATCCGGCTGAAACTCGGACAGCAGGTTGAGCCCCGCATAGCCGGCACCGAAATCGTCGAACGCTGTCTTGAAGCCCTGACGCCTGTATTCCACCACGATGTGCTTCAAATGGGCCTGGTCTGGCCGCTCGTTTTCGGTAATCTCAAAGATCAGCCGGTCGGTGGGAAAATTGCAGCGTTGCGCAGCCATCAGCGTGGCGCGTATGCAGGTGCTCGCCTGGTACACCGCGTTCGGCAGAAAGTTGATACTCAGAAAGCAACGGATGCCGAGTTTCGATGCCATCTCGACCGCAGTCACCCGGCACGCCTGATCAAACGTATAGCGATTGCGGTCGGTCACCTGACCGAGGATGCTGGCGGCGCTGCTGCCATCCACCCCGCGGATCAGGCTTTCATACGCGTATACGCTGCGGTCGCGCATGTCGACGATGGGCTGGAACGCCATCGTGAAGTCGAAGCCGAGCGGCTCTTCCTCGCGGCATAAAGAGCAGGGTCTTACTTCGTTCGAAGCTGACACGCGCTGGTCTCCCGTGGATCAATGCGCTGGTGTCGAATTGGGACCAGCCACGCCGACATTAAACGAAGTCGATGATGGTGACACGTGAAAATCATGGCCACGCAAAAACCTTCGCTAGTGCGGCGTATCTATCGCGGCGCAGCGGGTCACGTTCGGGATCAGTGTGGGCAGCAGGCACGACAGCCATGGCCTCTTGCGGACTCGTGCAGCGGCCGCCGGGTGGGACACCGACAACCGCCGCGCCATGACGACGCAAGAGGAACCGGGTCTGCTTCGCCGCTGGCGCATCCACGCTGGGCTGCGCTATGGCTTGGGCTTCTTGCTCGGGACGTTTTGCGGTTCGTGTGGCGTCCCGGCGTTCGGCTCGCTGCCCTTGTCGTTGGTCTTGGGCTGCTCTTCCGGGTAGCCGGAATTCTTCGGCGACGGCTTGGCAGGCTTGTCGGTCATGCGGGCTCTCCTCAAGGCAACAGGTTTTCAGTTTTCGCCGGTGCGAGTGATGATGAGGTCATGACTGCACCGCCCGCGTTTGGACGTCTGCTGCATGGCATACTCGGGCCACACAGGTTGACCAGCGGACCGCACCCGATGACCACTCTCGACGCTGCCGCTGACCTTGCCGGCCACGCGCCAGCGCAGCCTCGACGCCATCTCGGTATCCGCCACGGCATCGCCATGTGTGCCGGCATGGTGATCGGATCGGGCATCTTCAAGTCCACGCCGACCGTGGCGGCCAGCATCAGCTCGCCAACCGGCCTGTTTCTGGTCTGGATGATCGGCGGCGCGTTGTCGTTCTGTGGCGCGCTTTGTTTCGCCGAGATGGCGGCGGCGTTTCCGGATGCGGGCGGCGACTATCACTTTCTGCACAAGGCGTACGGACGCAAGCTGGCGTTTCTGTTTGCGTGGTCGCGCTTTGCGGTGATCCACACCGGCTTTATCGCCATTCTCGCGTACGTGTTCGCCGACTACGTCAACGAGGCGCTGCCGCTGGGCCAGCACGGCACCGGCTTTCTCGCCGTTGGCACGATTGTGCTGCTGTGCGTGATCAATTTGCGCGGCGTACGCACCGGCATGGGCGCGCAGACCGGCTTTGTGGCGGTGGTGGTGTGCGGCATGCTGGCGCTGGGCGCCGCCGGCGTCTGGATGGCTATTCGCGGCATGCCGCCGCTCAACGATGCGCCGGTCCCGGCCGCCAGCGCCTACGGGTCGGCGATGATTTTCGTGATGCTGGCCTACGGCGGCTGGAGCGATGCGGCCACGCTGTCGTCCGAGCTGCGCGCGGGTCCGCGCGGCATTGTGATGACGCTGATCGGCGGCATGTCGCTGGTCACCGTGCTGTACACGCTGGTCAACTGGGCCTACGTGCGCTGCCTCGGTCACGCGGGCCTGGCCGCCAGCAACGCGCCAGCCGCGACGGCGATGCAGCTGGCGTTTGGACGCACGGGCGAGTGGCTGGTGGTGGGCGCGGTGGCGGTCACCTCGATCGCGGTGATCAACGCGCTACTGATTGCCGGCGCGCGCACCACATACGCGGTGGCGCGCGACAGCGGCCTGCTTGGTTCAGTCGGCGAATGGGACGGCGCGCGGGGTATCCCCGCCACTGCGCTGCTGACCATCGGCGGTGTGGCGCTGGTCGAGGCGGCGGTGGCGGGACTGACCCACGGCGCGTTCGCCACCCTGGTCGACTTCGTCTCGCCGGTCTACTGGTTTTTTCTGGTGCTCAGCGGCGCCGCCGTGATCGTGCTGCGCTTTCGCTTCCCCGATGCGCCGCGGCCGTTCAAGGTGCCGCTGTACCCGTTCCTGCCGATTCTTTTTTGTGCGACCAGCGTCTACGTGCTTTACGCGACGCTGGCCTACGTCAAAGCCGGTGCGCTGGTCGGCATCGTGGTGCTGGCATTTGGCATGCTGCTGCTGCCGTGGTTTGGCAAGGCGAGAAAGCGCGCGCATCCCCTGCCGCAAATCGCAGACTGATCGGCGCCTCGCGAGACGGCGGAGGCGTTGCTTCAAAGTTACTCGCCGGGAATCTGGGATCGGAGGAGATCGTCAACGCCGCCGCGATGTCCTGCGCGGCTTCAGTTCATCCAGCGCCGAGGCGTTGCGGCGCGCCCAGTCATATACCAGCTCGATCGGTTCGATCATGCGCTGCCCCAGCGCCGTGAGCGAGTAGTCGACCTCGGGCGGCACGGTGTCGTGCACGTGACGGTGCACCAGGGCGCTGGCTTCGAGTTCGCGCAGGGTCTGGGTCAGCATCTTCTGCGAAATGCCGGGCAGGCTGCGCAGCAGAACGCCCGAGCGCGCTCGGCCCTCATGCTGCACATGCAGTGCGTGCAGGATCATGCTGGTCCACTTGGTAGCGAACAGCTCCAGCACGCGGCGCGGCGCGCAGTCTTCCAGCCATTGGTCGTCGGGCGAGCCGGGTTTCATAAGGGTGGTTACCTTTTGGTGCCGACTTGGTTTGTCGCCGCGGCGGAATTAGTTTGATCGATCATTCTTGCAGAGATACTCATGAACAAGGCGCTCGTGGTGGGAACCAGCGGTATCGTCGGCGGCGCTACGGCGCGGCTTCTGGTGGAAAAAGGCTGGTCGGTGGCCGGCGCGGCGCGTCGACCGCCGGCGCAGGATGGCGTGACGCCGGTAGCGGTGGATCTCACCGACGCCGAAAACACGCGCACCGCGCTGGCCGACGTGGCGCCGTCGCACGTATTCATCGCCACGTGGTCGCGCCAGGCGACCGAGGCGGAGAACATCCGCGTCAACGCCGCGATGGTGCGCCATCTGCTCGACGCCCTGCGCCCTGCTGGCAGCGTGCGCCACGTCGCGCTCGTTACCGGCCTGAAGCACTATCTCGGGCCGTTCGAGGCCTATGGCAAGGGCGTGCTGCCGCAGACGCCGTTCCGCGAGGAGCAGGGGCGTTTGGATGTGGAGAACTTCTATTACGCGCAGGAGGACGAGGTGTTTGCCGCGGGCGCACGCGACGGCTACAGCTGGAGCGTGCATCGCCCGCACACGATTACCGGCGTGGCGGTTGGCAACGCGATGAATATGGCCACCACGCTGGCAGTTTATGCGTCCGTTTGTAAATTCACCGGACGTCCGTTTCGTTTTCCCGGCTCCGCTACACAGTGGAACAGCCTCTCTGACATGACCGATGCGCGTCAGCTGGCCAAACACCTGCTGTGGGCGTCGACGAACGCTATCGCCGCCAACGAGGCGTTCAATATCGTCAACGGCGACGTGTTCCGCTGGCGCTGGATGTGGTCGCGCCTCGCCGACTGGTTTGGCCTCGACGCCGCGCCGTTCGACGGCACGGTGCAACCGCTGGAATCGCAGATGTCCGGCGATGCTTCCATCTGGCGCGAGATCGCCGCGCAGTACGGGCTGGTCGAGCCGGATATCGATCGGCTTATCTCGCCGTGGCATACCGATGCCGATCTGGGCCGCCCGATCGAAGTGGTCACCGATATGTCCAAGAGCCGGCGCATGGGTTTTCTCGACTACCAGCCTAGCGACGACGCGTTCTTTGATGTGTTTGCGACGCTGCGCGAGCGCAAGTTGATTCCCTGAAGCGAAAGGCTTTACGTAGGTTGGGGTGAGCGAAGCGAACCCCAATGCCGCGGCTCCCGACGTTGAGGTCAGGGGCCGATGATTCGGCCCGCCCTTCGGGGCATTCGCATGCGAATGTTCGTTAGGGCGTTCCGCCACCGTAGGTTGGTGGTGAGCGAAGCGAACCCCAACGCAGCGGCACCTTGTGTTGGGGTTCGCTGCGCTCACCCCAACCTACGGCTCACCGCCAACCTACGGCGAAACTTGCCGCATTCACTTGCAGGACATCTGCCACTCACGACACTGCGCAGTCGGACTTTCGGGAGTGGCTGTGCCAAACGCTATCGATATGAAAAACGTTTCCCGCCAGGCGGATGCACGCCCACGCGTTGCGCTTCGACTTCTGCTGCTTGCCACCGGCCTCGCATCGATATCTATCGCCGACGCACGCGGTGGGTCCCGAAGCACATCGCACGCGTCGGCCGATCAACTCGCCATCCAGGTCACCGATGATCGGCTCACCCTCGCCGTCACCGACGTGCCGCAGGTCTATCTCTACGGCACGATCGACGAGGATGCGCCGCAGCGCGTCGGCGCATTGATCCGGTCCGGCAAGATTCCCAGCGGTTCGGATATTTATTTGAATTCGTCCAGCGGTAGCATTGGCGCAGGCATGGCGCTGGGCCGGCTGTTCCGCACCGGTTCGATGGTTACGCACCTGGGCAAGCCGCGGCGCAAGGGCGAGTCGAATACGGCCATCTGCGTGGGCGCCTGTGCGTATGCCTATTTCGGCGGCCTTTATCGCTGGGCGCCGACCGGCAGCGACCGCATCGGCGTTTCGGCCTATCCGACAACATCGGCGTCGGCCGGCGTCGCCAGCCAGTCGCCGCAGCCATCCGGCGACGTCGCCGGCTATCTGAAGGAGATGGGCATCGACACCGCCGCGCTGGCGCCGACGCCGGGGACGGCATCCAACGGCACCGTGTGGCTCTCCGCCGACCAGATGATGGCCTCGGGGCTGGCCAACAACGGACGGCTGCCGCTGGTGGCGAAGTTTCAGAAACTGTCCACGGGACCTTACCTGACGCTGGATCAGGTCGATCGACACGGCCAGCACCGCATGACGATCGAGTGCAAACCCGGGCGCGTGATTCTCACGGCGATCAACAAGGTCGGCGCAGAGCGCGCCAAGGATATCGTCATGCGTGGAACCCGCTCGTATTTCGAGCTCAACCGGCAGGAGATCCTGACCCAGCAAAGCGGCGGCGCGGAAGTGGCCAGTGAGTCGATCAGCATGACGCGGACCTATCCGCCGGCGCGCCTGCAGTACATCATCTACGCGCCGTCCGTTGGCGCCTGGGTGGCCGGAAGGACCAGCGCGTTCCGCAACGGATTCACCTTCGATCTCAATCCAGTCCGCAGCACGCTCAAGCAATACTACGAAGCCTGCTGGCAGGCGGCACCGTGGCCGACGAGCAAGCAAAGTTCGTGAGCGCGCGGCTGTCGCAGCGCCTCGGCTGATCGCGAGGCCGTGGATTTATCGAAACATTGTCGAACGACATCCGGTCATTCAGAAGCACCGGCCATGCCGGGGCTTTTTTTCGCGCAGTCGTCCGTTGGCGTGCCCTGCCGTCACATCCCAACGCACAGTAATCGATTGCGCTAGCCGCGCTTTCCGCCGCGCGGTCATGCCTGCCTGCTTAACTATGTGCGTCCTTTCCGAATTCGCGGGCCGGACGAGCAAAGGAGCAGGGGCATGATCACGTTGGGTATGGAAGAAGAGATTCAAATCATCGATGACCAGGGGGAACTGGTCGCGCATGATTTTTCGGCGGATTTCGCCGAAGCCGCGGTTCCCGAGGGACTGATGGACAAGGAGATCCATCGCTGCGTGATCGAAACCAAGACGCGTATTTGTCGAACGGTGCCGGAGCTGCTTTCTTGCGTGCGGCTGATGCGTGGGCAGGCGCGGCGGCGAGCTGCATCGCAAGGGCAGCGCATTCTCATCGCCGGCATCCATCCGACGTCGGCATGGCAGCCGCAGCCGATGCACGAGGGTGCGGAGTTTCCGCACTATGCGAGTCTGATCGACGAGTACCGAGACGTGTCACGCGGTGCGCTGAGTTTCGGCATGCATCTGCACCTGGGCTTCGAGCTGGGCGCGCCGCGCATGGCGATCATGAACCGGCTGCGGCACGTGCTGCCGGAAGTCCTGGCGCTGTCCGCCAGTTCGCCGTTTTTCGAAGGTCGCGACACCGGCCTGCAGTCGTGGCGCCACAGCCTGCTGGACCGCTATCCGCGCATGGGCACGCCCGACGCGTGGGAAAGCGAGCAGCACTATCAGGCGCACGTGGACCGGCTGCGAGCGGTGGGCTGCCTCGGCGAAGACCAGGGCTTGTGGCAGGACATTCGCCTGCATCATCGCTACGGCACGCTGGAGGTGCGCATCATGGACACGCACCCCGATCTGGTGCGCATCGGCCTGATCGCCACGCTGCTGAAATGGGAAGCCGAAACGCTGCAGCTGGAAATTCGCGCCGGCAGGCAGGGCCCGGCGTGGTCGCGTGCATGCATCGATGAAAACAAATGGCGCGCGCGCCGGCACGGCTTGCGCGCCCAGTGGATCGACTGGAACCGCGACACGGTGTCCGACACGCCCGAACATTTCGAACGCTGGTGGTCGCGCGTGGCGCCGCGGGCGAAGGACGCCGCCGAGCGCAGCTATTGGGAGCGGCATCTGGCCGATGCGCTCATCCAGCGCACGTTCGCCGACGTGCTGCGCCAGCAGGCGCTGCGGCACGGCGACTGGAAAACCACGCTGCAGTGGATGGCCTCGCTGGCCAGTGACGCCGCCTACGTGCCGCAGGCGGCGGAGGCCCTGGCATGAGTGGCTTACCCAACGTGCATCTCGAATTTGTCGGTGAGGCGAAGTTCGCCCGCGCGCTGGCGGACACACGGGCACCGCATCTGCCGCAGAGCCTGCTGTCCGACCACTATGCCGTCGGCAACCGCGCGCTGCGCGCTGCGCTCGATCGAAAGATTGGCCATCTTGTCGGGGCGTTGCAGCCACATCTGCATCCCGGGCGCGTGACGTGGCCCGGCGCGCGGGTGGACGTGCTCGCTCTGGACATGGCGTTCACCGAGCACTCGACGCAGCCGTTCGATCTGGCGTGGGTGGAAATTCAGGCCTTCACCTCGATGCTGCCTACCTTCCACACGATGCATCTGGCGCAGCGTCGGGCCAACGATATGGACGTCCATCTGCTGCCGTACGATCCGCTGCCGCGTGAGACTTTCTGGGTGGATCATTCGCGCCAGTGGCTCGCTCCGCATGCCGACACGGTGCTGATCGAGGATCGACCCCGCGACGGTTTGAGCTGGCCGGATTTCGACGGCGCGCGCCACTGGTGGAATGTCGACGTGCATGACTGGCGCGATGTCATCGTCGAAGACGGCCATCTCTACAGCCCGGATCGCTCCAAGCGCTACGCACACGTGTGGAACCGGCTGATTTTTTCCGACCTCTCGCTGGAAGATCGCGCCGTGGCCGAGGCGAAAATGCGTGCCGCACATCGGCTCAACTGGCACAGCCATCCGGCCTGGTACGACGGTGTGCATAAGGGCACCCTTGCCGATCTGCCGCTGGCGGCGCACGAAGCCTGTCACTGGGTCGAGGACGGCGCGCTGCGCGCGGCGCAGTGGAGCAATCCCGAGCGCTGGGTCGCCAAATCCGTCAGCGGGCACTCCGGCGTCGGCCTGCTGCTCAACCCCACCAGCGCCGAACTCCAGGCGCTGCCCACGCCGCGGCAGTGGATCGTGCAGAACAAGTTCAGGCAGGTACCGATCGGCAAGCACCCCATCACCGATGAGCCGCTGTTCGGCGAAGTGCGCTGTCTGCTCGCACTGCAGGACGGCAAGGCGCCGTGGGTGATGGCGTGGATCTTCCGCTGCTCGACCAATGGCATCGCCACCATGAGCGGCCGCAAGACCCGCCCCGGTGAAGGCATGACGTTGCTGTACTTCGATACGCGCGAGCCAGTGGATGAGGCCTAGTCACCTTATGCGATCAGAGGGCTTGCCGGTGACCGCTGCGACTATGACGGCACGAAGCGCTAACGAACATTCGCGCAGGGAATGGACCGAAGGGCGGGCCGAATCATCGGCCCGCAAAACCTGCGCCGTCGCGTGCCATGTTGGGGTTCGCTGCGCTCACCGCAAACCTACGTGCCTGGACAACGTATTCCCGTCTCCGGCCGCAGGTGCATCGATGGCTCAGCCAGTGGCGGAATAATCCATCCGTTTCAGGTCGTCCAGCAGGCCTGGCCCGTTCGGATGCCAGTCCAGAACGCGACGCGTCCATTCGCTCGACGACAGCATATCCAGGCCGACAAATGCGCCCAGCCAGCCGAAGTGATCGGCCGCTTCATTCGGCGAGATGGACTTTACCGGCAGGCCCAGTCCGTCACCGATCGCCTGCGCGATATCGCGCGCCGCCACGCCTTCCTCGTCGACCGCGTGATAGCGCGCGCCGGGCGCGCACTTCTCGATGGCCAGCCGGTAGAGCCGGGCCACGTCGAGCACGTGCGCTGCAGGAAATCGGCTGAGTCCTTCGCCGACATAGGCCGACACGCCCCTGGCGCGCGCCACCTCGATCAGCGGCGTGACCAGACCCTGCTTGACCGTGTCGTGCACCTGCGGAAGCCGCATGACCGACACCGCGACGCCAGCGGCCAGCATCTCCTCGCCGGCGATTTCCGAAGCGGATCGCGGGTTGGGATGAGCTTTGTTGAACACGTCCTCGGTGGCGGGTTTGCCCGGCATGGTGCTGCCCATGCCCGTACCCGAGGTGATCAGCAGTGGGCGGCTCGAACCGATCAGCGCCGAACCCAGTGCCTTGATCGCGCGGCTATCCTTCTCGCAGTTGGCGACGAAGTTCGAGAAGTCGTGGTCGAACGCGGTGTGGATCACCGCATCGGCCTTGGCAGCGCCGCTGCGCAGGCTGTCCAGATCTTCCAGCTCACCGCGATGCACTTCGGCACCGGCCGCTGTGAGGACGCGCGCGCCTTCGTCAGAGCGGGTCATGCCGATCACCGGGTGGCCGGCCGCGAGCAGCTCGGGCACGATGCGCGAGCCGATAAAGCCGGTGGCGCCGGTGAGAAATATGCGCATGAAGAGTCTCCAGTGGTGAGTATTCGCCTAGACTAGTCCTGCGCTCATACGGGTAAAGTAGTGACGTTATCAAGGTATAAAAACCAACAGGATGCTTATGTCCGTCCCCCTCGGCAACGCGCTCGGCACCTATTTGAGAGACCGGCGCACCCGGCTCGATCCAGCGTCTTTTGGCTTCGGCGGCGGCCGCCGGCGCACGCCGGGACTGCGTCGGGAAGAAGTCGCCCAGCGCGCCAATATCAGCCCCACCTGGTACGCGTGGCTGGAGCAAGGGCGGGGCGGCGCGCCGTCGCCCGATGTGCTCAACCGCATCGCCAAGGGGCTGATGCTGACCGAGCCCGAACGCGAGCACCTGTTCATGCTCGGCCTCGGCCATCCGCCGGAGGTGCGTTACAAGGCCGCCGAAGGCGTCACACCCCGCCTGCAGCGCGTGCTCGATGCGATGGACGTCAGCCCGGCCATCGTCAAGACGCCGCTTTGGGACGTGGTCGCCTGGAACCGCGCCGCCGCGGCGCTGTTCACGGACTACGGCGCCCTGGCCCCGAATCAGCGAAATATTCTTCGAATGATCTTTGCCGATGCGCACGTGCGCGCCGCGCAGGAAGACTGGCAAAGCGTGGCCCGTTTCGTCGTGGGCGCGTTTCGCGCCGACGCGGCGCGGGCCGGTGCCACAGCGGAGATCGGCCAGTTCGTGGAAGAGCTGTCCCGGCTCAGCCCTGAGTTCGAGGCGCTGTGGCTGGCCAACGACGTCAACGCGTACGGTGAAGGCCTCAAGCGTCTGCACCACGAAAAGCTGGGGCTGCTGGAACTCGAATTCTCTGCCTTCGCTGTCGACGGCCGACCCGACCTCGGCATGATCGTGTACAACCCGGTCACCCGCGCGGAGGCGGATCGCATTCGCGCCTATATCGAGTCCCGGGCGGTGCCGGGTTAGGCGAGGATTCGTTAGTTTGCTGATTCAGTCGTCGTCGACGTGATTGGTCGTCTTGGATCTGGCTTGTGCAGGGCGCTTGACGTATCCAAGACACGTCGGGCTATCGGACGACGGGCAACGCGCATGCTCGTATCGCCAGCAACGCCATTCGATGGATGCCTGACGTTCTGAAATAACCTGGGGAATCCGTGAAAGGTGTCGACCGACGCCAGCGAGAGCCGCGCCGTCATGCGGAGCTCCTGCCGCGTGATCCACCGTCCCCGCGAATCATCATTCACCTCATGCCGCCTTTTCCGTCATCGCGAATTGATGCCGCGCCGCATTAAGGCGACAATAGCGCCATCCGTCGGACCCGGCTCAGCCGGGTGGCTCGTCCGGGCGCCTATCCCCCGGAAATCCCGCAACGCACCGCGCTCATCGCCGCTCACAACGGGTGATCACAACCTCGCCGCTGCGTCTGCGACATCCACTGGCTAAAAAAAATGAGGATTCTCTACACGTTCCGCCGTGAGTGGCTGACCAACGTGCCTACCGAACTGTTGTCCGGCGCACTGGTTGCACTGGCGCTCATTCCCGAAGCCATCGGCTTCTCCATCGTGGCCGGTGTCGACCCGAAGGTCGGCCTGTATGCGTCGTTTTCCATCGCGGTGGTCACGGCCATTCTTGGCGGAAGACGGGCGATGATCTCGGCTGCCACCGCGTCGACCGCGGTGCTGATGATCACCCTGGTGCGTGATCACGGTCTGCAATATCTTTTTGCGGCGACGATTCTGATGGGACTGCTGCAGGTTGTTGCCGGCGCCGCACGGCTGGGCCTGGTGATGAAGTTTGTCTCGCGTTCCGTCATGACCGGCTTTGTCAACGCGCTGGCCATCCTCATATTTATGGCGCAGCTGCCGCAGTTCGTCGGAGCCGCCTGGCCGATGTATGCGATGGTCGCCTGCGGGCTGGGGATCATTTATCTGTTTCCACTCATCACAAAGCGCGTGCCATCGGCCTTGGTGAGCATCATCGTGCTGACCGCGTTCACGCTATTCACCGGCCTCAAGCTGCGCACCGTTGGCGACATGGGCCACCTGCCGTCGAGTCTTCCGCTGTTCGGCATTCCGCAGGTGCCGTTTACCCTGGACACGTTGAGAATCATCTTTCCCTATTCGCTGGCGATGGCGGCGGTCGGCCTGCTCGAGTCGCTGCTGACGGCACGGATCGTTGACGACATGACGGATACCCCGAGCAACAAGAGCCGCGAATGCGTCGGGCAGGGCGTGGCGAATTTTGTCACCGGTTTCCTCGGCGGCATGGGCGGTTGCGCAATGATCGGGCAGTCGGTCATCAACGTCACCGCCGGTGGACGGACGCGGCTATCCACGCTCTTCGCCGGCTGCTTTTTGCTCTTTCTGATCGTGGTGGCAGGCGACTGGGTGAAACGCATTCCGATGGCAGCGCTGGTAGCCGTCATGATCATGGTGTCGATCAGCACCTTTGACTGGTCTTCTTTCCGAAATCTGCGCTCGCATCCCTGGCAGTCGAGCGTCGTCATGCTTGCCACGGTCATCGTGGTGGTCGCGACGCGTGATCTGTCCAAAGGGGTGCTGGTTGGCGTCCTGCTCAGCGGCGTGTTCTTTGCCAGCAAGGTCGCGAACCTGTTTACCGTATCGATGCAGCTTGCCGATGACGGGCGAGTGCTCACCTATGTCGTGACGGGCCAGGTTTTCTTCGCGTCGGCCAGCGGACTTGTGGATGCGATCGACTATCAGGCGCTGCCGCCGGAAGTCCGCATCGACGTCAGCGGCGCGCACTTCTGGGATGTCAGTGCGATCAGTGCGCTGGACGACATCGTGCTCAAGCTGCGCCGCCATCACGCTGCGGTCGAGATCGTGGGCCTCAATCAGGCGAGCGCGTCGATGGTCGAGCGATTCGCTACGCATCAACGCTAGATTTTTTATTCGAGAATACTTTCCGGCTCGGCTTGGCGCGTCTTTCATCACGCAGCCGCTAGCATTGGATCCATTAAAAAGTCGGTCCATTTCCCTGGAGAATTCACGTGACCTATCAAGCGGCAACGAATCGTTATGACGACCTGATGCCTTATCGCCGCTGCGGCCGCAGCGGCATCGACCTGCCGGCGATTTCGCTCGGGCTGTGGCAGAACTTTGGCGGTGCGGATGTCTTCGAGACGGGGCGCGCCATGCTGCGTCGCGCGTTCGATCGCGGCGTGACGCATTTCGATCTGGCCAACAACTACGGTCCGCCGTACGGTTCGGCCGAGGAGAATTTTGGCCACGTGATGGCGACCGATCTGGCGCCGTACCGCGATGAGCTGATCATCTCCAGCAAGGCCGGCTGGGATATGTGGCCTGGCCCTTACGGCGGCATCGGCGGCAGCCGCAAGTACCTCATCGCCAGCCTCGACCAGTCGCTCAAGCGCATGGGTCTGGATTACGTCGACATTTTCTATTCACACCGCGTCGATGCCACCACGCCGCTGGAAGAAACCATGGGCGCGCTGGCGCACATGCATCGCCAGGGCAAGGCGCTGTACATCGGTATTTCCAGCTATTCGCCCGAGCTCACGCGCAAGGCGGCAGCCATTCTCGCCGAGGAGCGCGTACCGCTGTTCATCCACCAGCCGAACTACTCGATGTTCAACCGTTGGGTCGAAGACGGCCTGCTCGACACGCTGGAAGAGCTGGGTACCGGCTGCATTGCCTTTTCGCCGCTGGCGCAGGGACTACTCACGTCGAAGTATCTCAACGGCGTGCCTGCCGATGCGCGCGCTACCCGCGATGGTTCGCTGAGCAAGGATCAGCTCAGCGAGAAAAATATCTCACGCATCCGCGCACTCAATGCGATTGCCGAACGCCGCGGCCAGACGCTGGCACAGATGGCCATCGCCTGGGTGCTGCGCGATCCGCGCGTGACCTCGGCCCTGATCGGCGCGCGCACCGTCGAGCAGCTGGATAACTCGCTGGACGCCGTGCACTCGCTCGACTTCTCGGCCGAGGAGCTGGCCGAAATCGACAAGTACGCGACCGACGGTGGTACGGATCTGTGGAAGGGCTCGGCGGAGCTGTGAGTTCGACGTGCGTCGAACGAAGCGACGCCGTGCCGTCGCCTCGTCTGACGTCGGAAGCGTCATATGGCGAAATCAGGCTGCGATAAATCCCGTGGTTGTTTCCCGGTGATCGCCGAGAGCGTCAACCCGTAAGAGGCCGTGACGTTGATGGGCGAAAAGCGGTCTTTTGGCGCCCCATCGTAGGTTGGGGTGAGCGGAGCGACTGTGGAGGCGGGACGCCGCAACGAACATTCGCGCAGCGAATGGCCCGAAGGGCGGGCCGAATCGGCCCGTAACCCCAACACCGGCGCGGGTCAAAGTTGGGGTTCGCTGCGCTCATCCCAACCTACAAAGGCGTGCGTTCGGGCTACTCGAACAGGGTTTTCGGGTAGATGGTGCGTCACGACGCCACCCCGCTTTCACACGCTGCTTGCCCTGTATGGGCAGCGGTTCAGCGCGGGTCTGGATAAGCTAGCCTTGTGGAGCCAGCACGCCGTTTGCGGTGCGCACTGCCATGAAACATCCATCCCTTGCCTCCCTCACAGCAGATCGTCGTGAAAACTTCCCCTCCCACGAAAGGCGCCATCCTTCGAGCGGTGCCGGATACCCGGCCTGGATCGACCACGCCGATCGCCGCCACCTCCGAAGATGCGCTGAAATACACCCGCGTCGCCATGCTTCTGCACTGGACGATCGCGTTGCTCATCCTCGCCAATATAGCGCTGGGGCTCGCAGCCTCGCTGTTGCCGCCCTCGGTGTTACCGGAGACGTCGGTGCGCTTTGTCATCGACACGCACAAGTCCATCGGCATTACCGTGCTGGGGCTGGCGATTGTGCGGGTGCTGTGGCGGCTGACGCACCGGCCGCCGCCGCTGCCCGGCGTTTTTGCCGGCTGGGAGAAGGCCGCGGCGCATGCAGCGCATATCGCGCTGTACGTGCTGATCTTTGCGCTGCCACTGTCGGGTTGGGCGCACGACTCGGCGTGGGACGGCGCCGCGACGCATCCGATGCACCTGTTCGGGCTGGTGCCATGGCCACGTATCGGTTTTCTGATGCATCTCGACCCCGCGCTGAAAGATCAGCTGCACACGCAGCTGGGCACGCTGCACACCTGGTGCGGTTACGCGCTTTACGTGGTGCTGGCGCTGCACATTCTTGGCGCACTCAAGCATCAGTGGATCGACCGCCACCCGGTACTTGGGCGCATGCTGCCGTAATGTTCGTACTCGCTCGACGTACTCACACCCATATAGCCGCGACATCCGAGGTCGGCAACGCCGATTCGCGCAGGTCGCCGATAATGAAATGGAAGTAGGTTGATGGATACGCCACTCAGCTCTCTCGATCGCGCGCTGGCGCTCGCCTCGCCGCGCATCTCGCCCGTACGCACGCCGGCGATCAGCATGTTTATCCACGGCGGCGTGATGGTGCTATGGCTGGTGCTGTTCGCGCGTGCGTTTTTTCTGCACGGCGTCGGCGCATGGTCCACCGGCATTGCCTATGTGATTTACGACACGGCGCTGCTGCTCTTCGTAGCGTGGAAGTCGCTGTCGCTGATGAAGCCACTGCCGCCCGTGCCGGTGAGCCGGACGACGCCCACGCTCGGCGTGATCGTCGCCGCGCACAACGAAGCGGCCGTGCTGCCCATCACGCTCAACGCGCTGCTCGCGCAGACCAGGGTGCCAACACAAATCGTGATTGCCGACGACGGTTCGACCGACGGCACCGCGGAGCTGCTCGCGAGCCGCTTCGGCCTGGTCGATCCCGGTGAAGGCCAGCTCAGCGAACAGAGCGCGCTCCATCCCGCGATACGCTGGCTGCGCGTGCCGCACGGCGGCAAGGCGCGCGCGCTGAACGCCGCGATGCTGGTGATGACCACCGAAACGGTGATGACGGTGGATGCCGACACGCTGCTCGAACCGGAAGCCTGCGCGGCGATGGCCAACGCCTTCGCGGCGTTGCCGCAGCTGGTGGTCGCCGCCGGCCTGCTGTCGCCGGTGTGCAGTCGCACGCTCAGCGGCCGTTTCTTTCAGTGGTTTCAGACCTACGAATACATTCGCAATTTCATCTCGCGCTATGCGTGGATGCGCGCGCACAGCCTGCTGCTGATTTCCGGCGCCTTTGCGTGCTTCCGGCGCGAAGCGGTGTTGACCGTCGGCGGCTTCGATCCGGATTGCCTAGTCGAAGACTACGAGCTGATCCACCGGCTTCGCCGCTACTCTTTCGATCGCGGCCTGGGTTGGGACGTGCGCGTGATCGGCACGGCGAAGGCACGCACCGACGCGCCGAGCACGCTGCCGAGCTTTTTGCGCCAGCGGCGGCGCTGGTTCGCCGGCTTTCTGCAGACGCAGTACTGGTACCGCAGCATGATCGGCAACCGCCGCTACGGCACGCTCGGCACGCTGATGCTGCCGGTCAAGGCCTTCGATACCGTGCAGCCGCTCTACGGCCTCGCCGCCTTCGGCCTGCTGCTCGCGTTTCTGTTCGGCGGGCGCTTTACCATCGTGCTGCCCGTGCTGGTCATCATCCTGGTCAAGATCGCCATCGACCTGGCGTTTCAGGCGTGGTCGGTGCATCTGTACCGTCGCTGGAGCGGCGACAGCACTACGTCGAGTTTCGGCATGGCGCTACTGGCTTCTGTGATCGAGCCGTTCTCGTTCCAGCTGATGCGCCACGGCGGCGCCACGCTCGGCTGGGTGTACTTTTTGCTGAAGCGAAGCGAATGGGGCAAGCAGCATCGGGTGGGGCTGAATTCGGTGGACCAGCCCTGAATCCTGCGGCGTGGAAATGTCTGCTGGTAGTTAGCGAATACACGCAATGCAAGCTGGTCGTTCTGGTGCATTTTCAAAGCGCTCTTGTCGCGCCTATTCGCCCGCCACGATAGCCTTCGGGTCTTTCGATGCGTTCCATGCCTTGTATTGGGCCGCCGCGGTGGCACCCTCGGCAGAACCCTGGTCTTTCTTCCCGGCAACCGCGATTTGCGCCGATATTAAAGAGCGCCGCGAGCGCGGTACAACGAAGCGCTATGCGTTTAAGTCGAGCGAATGGCATGAGGGTTTCCCTCTGAATCGGGCTGGCCGAAGCCACCCGGAACAAGGTGATGGAATCGGTCGTTTGATGACTGGAACGACTTGCGACTTGCAAAAGTTCGGTTGGCGAAGCCCCCGACGCTATTTTTCTTTTAGACCTCCCGCCTGATCCATTCTCATGATGAAGCCCCAGCCGTAACGGCCGCGCATATCGGGCGTATTGCCGTCGATGGCCACGACAATGTCGTTCGTGCCTTTGTGCAGGGGAAGATCGAAGCCGTCGTTCTGCAGTGACAGGCGACCGTCGGGCGGCTTGCGACCGCCTTTGACGTTGTAGAGGTTCTTGCCGGAAAACACGGGTTTGCTGTTAGCAAAGACCCATATCTCGCGCAGCCAGCCGATAGCCACGTGCCGAACCTGTTCGCGGCCTGATTGCACCGTTGTGCGCAGCCAGATTACTTGCGGGGGCGAGTGCTTGGGCGTCGGGGCGTGATACCGGCTGAGGTTGATCAGGCCGCCGTCGTCCGGTACGACGGGCGACCACGTCACACCGGACGAGGGCATGTCCATTAAACCGAGATGGTCGGTGCTGCTCATCGATACGGGATCGCTATCCTCCCATCGCGTGAGATAGCGGCGATCATGTGCAGCAGGATCCACGACCGGCGTGGGGTCGAGACCATCGGTTACGCCCGGTGCAAGCGTGAGGTTGGCGAAGTAAGCCGTCCCCTCGAACGCGATGGTTCCGGAACTCGCTTCGCCTTCCAGATGCGCGACGCGTAGCGAAGGTTCGTTACGTCCGTTCACGTAGACGTTCATGCGTTTGCCCGAAATGACCAGCCGCAGATGATTCCATTCGTTTTCGCGGAAGGGCGCCGAGGCCTGGTATTGCGGATAGACGTCCCACAGCACGCGGCCTTTGATGATGGGTACGTACTGCAGGCAATCCTGCGATGCCGGGCAGTTTGGGCCGACCCGGATGTACAGCATTTCGGCGTTGTTGCCGTCTTTCTGGCGAAAGCGAATGCCGGGCATTTCCTCGCCCACGGGCTTGATATCGAACTCGATGGTGCCGTTGTCAAAACTCCGGTCTTTCAGCGCCGCAAAGCCCTCCTCGCTCTCGGAGGTCACCTGCAGAATGCCCAGCGGGAAGGCCTCTTTGGTGGTGAATGTGGCGTTGCCGTGGGTATTCCAATAGCCGGCCGTCAGTGGAATGTGTAACGGGGCGATGGTCGAGGCGAACGCCGAGGCGGCGCCGCAAAGGCTGAGTGCGCACACCGAACGAATAAAGCGCTTTTGCATGGGTATCTACCGCAGGATGAGTGCGGGCAATCTATCGTCGTGTTCGGTGCGCATGTTGCGTCATGATGCGAAGCGGATCGGAGGCATGCTGAGGCGGGAAACCGCACGTGCGATGAAATGTTTCTGGCGGCAAAACTACGGTCGCCGTGTTCGACGTGCCGTTCGTTGTATCCATTTCATATCGGTCCTTGACCGCCTGGGCTTGTACTCGAGCCGGTTCGTAACATGGTTACCCCAGCCAGCCTCGCGAAGACCTATTTTCTTGGCATTGCCATATGCGCCCGCCCAATGCAGCGAGCCTTCGAGCGGACAGGCAAGGACGACACGGCGCGTGCTTAGCAACCATACTCCACGCATGGAAAAAAGCTCCTTCAGCAGGCTGCGTGTGGCGCTTATCTCGCTGCTCGCCTGGACGGCGGTCGGTGTAGTTTTCGCGGTGCCGCGCCTTGCGTCGAACGCGGCGTGGTGGTTTGTCCTGCGTGGCTCGTTGGCGGACTGGTGGGCCTGGGGCTTGCTGGTGCCGCTGATCCTGGCCGTGGATCGACGCCTGCCCATCGGCGTGAACAACGTGAAGATGCGGCTTGCGGCGCATATCGCAATCGGCATTCCGACCACCCTGGTTTACAGCTATCTCGCAGCGCTGCTTCAAGTGGCCCTCGGCGTGGTGGCGTGGCCGCAGGCGATGGGCCTCGGACCCTTACGCGATGCGATGAAAGGAGGCGTGCTGTGGAATCTCCTGGTTTACCTTCTGGTGGTCGGCGGTTGGCAGGCGGTGCAATACAGTCAGCACTATCTGGCATCGCAGCTGAGGCTGGAGCGGCTGGAGCGCCATTTCTCCGAGGCGCGTTTGAATGTGCTGCGCATGCAGCTCGATCCGCACTTTCTTTTCAATGCTCTCAACACCATTTCGTCGCTTGTGGGGAGTCAACCCAAGCTGGCGCGCGGCATGATCGAGCAACTCGGCGATCTGCTGCGGCTGTCGCTGGAGTCCGGGCGTAGGCAGCAGGTATGCCTTGGTGAGGAGCTGGAGTTCCTCGGGCACTACCTCGCCATCCAGAAGACCCGCTTCGGGGATACCTTGCAGGTCGTCGTCGATGTTCCCGCCTGCGCACAACCTATTTTTGTGCCGAGCCTGATCCTGCAGCCGCTGGTCGAAAACGCGGTGCGGCATGGATTGGCGCCGCGACCGGGTGGCGGCACCGTCTGGGTGCGCGCGTCGATCGAGGGCGCGATGTTGTGCCTCACCGTTGAGGACGATGGCGTGGGGTTAGGTGATAACTGGACGGACGATCGCGCGGGTTTGGGACTTGGCGTTACTCGCGAGCGCATCGCCATGCTTCATCCTGGGCGGGATGCGGGTTTGTATATCGGCTCACGCGACGGTGGCGGCACGCGCGTGCGCGTTTTGATACCCGCGAACACGACTGAGGCGCTTGGCGATGAATGATCGACAGACCTATCGCATTCTTGTCGTCGACGACGAGCCGCCGGCACGCGAGCGGCTGCGCGAGCTGTTGGACCGCGGTTCGGACATCGGCGAAATAATGGAAGCTGCCAATGGGCTCGACGCGGTCGAAGCGATTCTACGAGACAAGCCGGACGTGGTGTTTCTGGATGTGCAAATGCCCGGGCTCGACGGCCTGGGCGTGATCGAGACAATCGGTATCGAGCGGATGCCGGTCACGGTCTTTGTCACCGCCTTCGATCAGCATGCCGTACGCGCTTTCGAGTCGGCCGCCATCGACTACGTGCTCAAGCCTTATGGCGACGAGCGCATGGAGGCTGCCTTCTCTCGCGCCAAGTCACGGCTTGACGATCGGTACGTGCGTGAAGTCGGCCAAAGCGTGCTCAAGCTGCTCGACGACCACCGCCTGGAAAAACCGTTTCTCGATCGCATCGTGATCCGAGAGCGCGACAAGACCGATCTGATCCGGGTGGAAACAATCGACTGCATCGAGAGTGCGGGCGTTTATGTCGCGCTGCACGTGGGCAAGGAACGTATCATCCACCGCGCCGCGCTCGGCGAACTCGTCGGACGACTCGACCCACGCCGCTTCGTCCGCGTGCATCGCTCGACCGTCGTCAACATCGACAGCGTGCTGCATCTGGAGCCGGCCAGCCATGGAGAGTTCGATCTCGTTCTGCGCAGCGGTCACTGGGTGCATGTCAGCCGCACGTTTCGACCCTTGCTGGAGGCTCGGCTTGGTCAGGCTTTGTGACGCGGAATCGAGGGGACTGATGCAATCCGAAAGATGATCTATTCCATCCGCTATGGATTCTTTCTGCGCCCTACCCAAACTCCGGCCCGTGCTTCCACAGCTCGCTCCGTGGCTTGCGCGTGGGGCCGCATACGAAGATATCCGGGTGATCTACGCTTTCTTCATTGCGTATGCCCCACCTATTGGTGATGTGGCCAGCCACTCGGCAATCGGTGAGAAGCTCGTTGACGCGTTCCAGCGAATTTCCCAGCACGATAAGCGTGGTGGGCGGAGTTTGCGGATAGCCGCGTAGCCAGCCGGAGTTGATCGTCGTGATCGGCGTGGGCAGATGGTAGCGCGGCCCCAGCAGGGCTAGGGCGCCGTATTCGCCGTAGTTACCCACGGCAATGCCGAGATGCGCTTGCTGGTCGGCAGGCAGTGCGTCGCGAATGGCTGCCACTTTCGCGACCAGTTCTTCCCAGCCGATTTCCTCGCGAAGGTCGTTGTTGTTCTTCAGCGCAAAGTCCCGCAACGGACCGCTCGATGCGATGGGCACAATGCGTAACGTCGCGTAGATGCCGACCGCGAAGACGCCCGCAAAGGCCAGCGAAGCGATTCCGTATTTCCAGGCCGGACGCAGCGTCTGCAGCCATCGCTCGCCTACAACGGCGCCCATGGCCAGCACCATCGGATAAGCGCCGCCGGTGTAATAAAAGCGTCCTCGCGCAAGCAAGAACAGCGCGATCGGCACCACGTACATCCAGGCCAGCATGCGGTAGCGGCGATCCTTGAAGTAAGCAAACAGACCCGCCAGCCAAACGGGCGCCGCAAACAGGTTGGCACCCAGCAGAATCTGATCGCGCAGGAAACCTTCGGCACGGCCCTGATGCACGTCGCGCGCGTGGATGCCCTGCAGAAAATGATACGAGATGAAGTCGTGCCGGATCAGCCAGACGAGGTTGGGCGCAAAGATCAGCAGCGCGATGGCGCCGCCGGCCCAGAACCAGCGATTGGCGACATATCGCCGTGCGTCGGTTAGCAATAGGCCCACCAGCACGCCGGCGAGCTCGAACGTGATCGAATACTTGGTCTGCATGCCGAGTCCGGCGAATACGCCAATGGCCATCCACCAGCGCGGCTCGTCGTCCCGCAGCAGGCGAATCGTGCACCACGCGATAAGCACCCACCACAGCAGGTCGAATGACGAATACTGAAACTCCGTCGCCCAGAACAGCGGCAAGGGTGATAGCGCTACGGCGATGGCTGTAAAGGTTTGCGCCAGCCTGCCGCCGCCCAGGTCGCGCGCCATGAGGCCGCTGGCAATAATCACCAGCACCTGCGCGAGCACCGAAAATACCCGAAGGCCAGTCAGCGAAAGCCCGAACATCTTCAGGCCCAGGTGCTCCAGCGCCGCGGTCAGCGGCGGGTAGGGCACAAAGCCCCAATCCAGATGTTGCGCATCGCTGAGGAACTGCCATTCGTCCCGATGAAAACCGTACTGCCCGTTGGTCACCATATGGGCCACGCCGACCAGCAAGGCGATAAGCAGCACCGGTGTGGCGCTACCTCCGTGGCCCAGCCTGGCGCGTTGAACTGACACACTATCCGCAGCCATACGTACATCCTTGAGTGGACCGATGGTTTGCCCCATGCCGGCCCCGCCATCCGGGAGGCCACTGCCTTACTCGCCTAAGATAGCTAATGTTCCCTGCGGGCCGCTACCTGTCGCGGATGGTTGTAATCGCTTACTGTGCAAGCCCCATCTAGGGAGGGAACCTATGTTCGGTCAACGCTTTCTCGTCATTTATTCCGGTGTGCTCACCGCGGTGTTTGCGGTATCGATGCTTACGGGATTCTCAAAAAATCCTGTCGCCACGTTCGATGAAATCAACGTCCACCGGATCAACGTGCGCGAGCCCGACGGCACGCTGCGAATGGTGATTGCCGACAGCGCGAAATTGCCGGGTGTGATCGTCAAGGGCAAAGAGCAGCCCAAGGTGGATCGGCCGCAGGCCGGAATGATTTTCTTCAACGACGAAGGCTCCGAGAACGGTGGCCTGATCTTCGGCGGCAAGCGCGACGCACACGGCGACGTGGTGGACTCCGGAGGCAGCCTCTCGTTCGATCGCTACAACGCCAACCAGGTCGTGCAGCTGCTGGGCGTCGATGACAAAGACAACAGCATGGCGGGCATGGCCGTATCGGATAGCCCCGAAAACGGCAGAGGCCACCGCCGTATCTGGGTGGGGCGATCCGACGGATCGGCCTTGCTATCGCTGATGGACGCCGGCGGCAACGAGCGCATCCAGATGAAGGTTGCCCCCAACGGTTCGGCCGAGATCGATTTTCTCGATGCGAAGGGCAAAGTCGTCAAGGCGATCAGGGGAGATAATGCATCGCCGTAAAATCTATGGATCGCGAAGGCCGCTTCCGACCCGAAGCAGACCTGGCGAAACGGAAACCCAGATAAAATTTCCTCAACCGGAGGAGCTTTATGCCGATAGATCAATGCGAGCTGGCGAAAATGAAGGCCACCTATGAGGCCATGGACGACGGAAGACTGATATTCATCGCCCGAAACAAAATGCTGGATTTGACTGACGAGGCCAAACTTGCATTAGAGGACGCCATTCGCCGTCGCGTCCCGGAAGAATTCGGGGACTTGCCATTCTGCAACAACGAAGATTCACCAAGCTCTTCATCAGATTCTGCGCTAGATGTAGCACAGGGCCAGAATGATTGGAGAGCTATTTTTGGGCTATTTCGGAAAGGGCCACTTCTACCAGCCGATGTCGCCGAATGGCAATTCTGTTGTTTTGAGTGGCTGCTCAAGCACACCGGGGGCATTGACGCGTATTTGCAGCGCAGACTGATCCTTCCGACGCGAGAATTCTTTCCACATGATGGATCGCGCGGCCACGAGCTCGCAGAGCGCATATTTGAGCAAGCAAAGGCGTTGGCTGGCATGGCGGATTGGCCATGCCAGCTGGAGTGCCAGGATGAAAGCAGCAAGGTGATGGTCGCCTCCTCGCACCTCTTGTTACCCGCATCGGACGTTTCCCCGGCGGGTACATTTCGTGCCCTTAAAGACGGAGGGGCAGTTATCACCTATCATCCGAGACAGCTAAAAAATCCCATGTCGCTTGCGGCGACTTTTGCGCACGAGTTGGCACACTACCGCACCGCCCAATTTCCAGAGCCTCCCCCGGGGGGCTGGAAAATGTGGGAGCCGGCTACAGATCTCGCCGCCGTTTTTCTTGGCTTTGGAGTATTCCTTGCCAATTCACGTTTCCACTTTGAACATTTCAGAGATGAAAAAAAATGGCGCTGGCAACCCTCGGGGTGGCGTTCGCAAAGTCAGGGCTATATTTCGGATGTCGAAGTGCTACACATGCATGCATTGGTTTCAAAGACATTGGGCGCTGGAGTTCGAGAAACGCTACCTCATCTGAAATCGGCGTTGCATGGCATATACAAGCGCGTATACAAGGACATCTCTGTGCCGGAGGTTGCCAAGAAGTTTTTGAATGTTCCGAACGCCACAAGAAAAACCACATCAGCGTTCGACGGATGAGCTCATCGCTGATAGAGCGAATTATTGATGTCCGCTTGCGACTCTCAACAGACATCCGTGCGGCTCTCGTTCGACTTGAATGATTAGCCCAGAACATCTCATCCCCGCGCAGCGACAACATTTTCAGTTGCAGGATGCGGCGAAACACTGCTTTTGCGCCGATCCCGAAGACGAAGAAACGGCCGCTCAACGATATAGTGGAGCAGGGCGGCCACGCAGACGGCGACCAGCGCGCAGCAGACGAACGTCACGATGCCGCGGCTTTTGAGGATTTCAGGGAGATAGCGCGATGCGATTTTCAGCGTCGCCTTGTGCGTCAAGTAAATACTGTAGGACGCGCCGGCGATCCAGGCGACGCCGGGAACTCTCGCTTTGCCGAGCAGGCCGCTTGGACTGGTGGCGGCCGCCACGAGCAGGGCGAGGCCGATGGATAGGACGGGGAATCCAACGACGCAGGCGGCGAAGGTGAGGGTGTCGCGGAATATCCAGGCGGCGAAGCCGACGACGACGATGCCCAGAAGCGCGATCGTATTGGCGTGCTGCTGAAGGCGCTGCCACAGCGGCTGTCGGTAGACACTCAGCATCGCCAGGGCAACGCCGCACATCAGGCCATCGAGGCGCGAGTAGGTGGGGTAATAAATCAGCTGCATGTAGCGCCACACGTCCATTTCCGCGTCACTACCGCCGGCGGGTCCCGCGAACTGCGACCACGCGAAACCGCGCCATACCATCCCCAGCAGCATCAGGCTGATCAGTACCGCGACCACGCGCTTCGCACTGATTCGTGGCGCCAGAGCGAGTATGGCCAGCGGAAACAGCAGGTAGAAATATTCCTCGACGCATAGCGACCAGGCTGACGAGAAGGCGTGGGGAACACGTTGGCTCATGAAGAGGTTCATGGTGAAGGTCAGGAACTGCCACAGCGGCTGGATGACCGGTTGCTCTCTGAGCGAGGGTAAGGCGAAATAAAGCGCCAGCACCACCAGGTATGCGGGAAGGATGCGGTAAGCACGCTGGCGGTAAAACGCTTTCAGGTGCAGTCGGCCGCTGCGTTCGTAGCGCACAAAAAGCTGATGTCCGATCAGATACCCGCTGAGCACGAAAAACAGGTCGACGCCCATCCAGCCATAGCGTTCGATCCAGCCGAAGCCGTAGCCCATGCCGCCGACCAGCCACGAGTGTGTACAGATAACCGAAACGATGGCCAGCGCGCGCAGCAGGTCGAGGCCGGGCAGACGTTGCATGCTTTCTTTCCTTGAAATGATGGCGAAGGATAACGACTGTCGTCGCTCATTGTCGACGTGTCCTCACTTTTTCCAGTCACGGCTTCGTCGCTTGTGAACCTTGCACCACGCCGATGGTACGCAGCCACACCTCGACCAGCGCAGGCCAGCCGCTGATCGGAAACTTGCTGGGCCGCAGCCCGAACGCATGGCCGCCGTTGGCGTACAGGTGCATTTCCACCGGCACGTTGGCCTGCTTCAATGCGGCGTAATAAACCAGCGATTGCTGCACGCCATCCACGTTGTCGTCTTCGGCCTGGGCAAGAAACGTGGGCGGGGTGTCGTGAGCGACGGGAACATTCTTGTTCAACGTGCCACCGTCGGCGGTGAGGTGCCCCGGATAGATCGCTATGGCGAAATCCGGTCGGCTACTATCCCGGTCGGCCGCGTCCACCGGCTTGTACAGCTCGTGCTTGAACCGCGTGCTGGCTTCCGCCACCAGAAATCCGCCCGCCGAAAATCCGAGCACGCCCACCCTGTCTGGATCGATATGCCATTCGGCGGCGTGCAGACGAACCAGTCGGAGCGTTCGCTGGGTGTCCTGCAGCGAAGGCACCGAGGTCGTGAGGTTGTGCGGACGACAGTCGCACTGCCACACGTAGGGCACGCTCGGCACGCGATACTTCAACAGCACGCAGGTGATGCCGCGTGCGGTGAGCCAGTCGCATACCTCGGTGCCTTCGAGATCAATCGCCAGCATCTGAAAACCTCCGCCCGGAAGCACCACGACGGCGGCGCCGGTGTTTTTTCCTCCCGGGCTGTAGACCGTCATCGTGGGGTGCGCGACGTTGGTGATGGACGCGTAGGCTTTGGCGGGCGTCAGGGTGACCTTCTCGGGTCCGGGCAGCGGCTGCGGGTCGGGTGCGGCTTCGGGCCAGATCGGCATCTTCGTGTGGCCGGCAGATGGCTGCCATACGGTGGTCGTCGCGTGGCCGCTTGCGCCCAATGCAAACAGAAGCGCGGCGACAATCCCCCATTTCATGGCGTTCCCCCGTTCCGGTGCGCAGGCATCGTGCTGAGGCCACGACGTTTGATTTGACCGATCCTGCCAAATCCTGCCTGCAGCATGGGGCATGCCTCGGTTCCCGCTGTGGCTTTTTTCGGGCACGTGCGCGTGCGGGAGGCGCCAGCTTCAGTATCGCCCTGTTCAAGCACCTGCTTCGTTGGCTGCCGTCGCCAGTCTTCAGGCTCTCGGCGCTGGTCTTCGACGCCGCATAACGGAATTATCTTGTTTTATGGACAGACATTTTCGGACGTCGGCGAAGCGCTGGCGAGCCAGCGTTTCGCCATGCCGGTAACTCACCAGCCGCGGTAGTAGTAGTGCGGGTGGCCGTAATAGCCGCCGCGCGGCGGCACGACGATGCAGCCGGACAGCGCGGCCAGCATCGATACGGTCACTAGCGTCAGCAGCAGCTTTTTCATGGTGACTTTCATGGTTTTCTTCTCCTCGGTAGTGATCGCAAAAACGTCCACGCATCGCTGCTGTTGACGCGATTTCCTGAAGTGCCCGGAAACGGGTGGCCGTGCGTTCATCAACCCGACGACCAGCTGACTGACTGCGCAGTCGCGATCTCCACGTGCAGCTCGGGAACATGTACGAGCACAGCCCGCTGGTCGGGCCCGTGCCGAATATCGACATGGTCTTGTTGCGGCAGCGGCGCATAGAGCCGAGTTGAACAAGTGAACTGGAGGAAAATTCCGGCGGCTCAGTACAGATGAAGCAAATACAGATGAAGAACGTCGTGCAGTTATTTTCACGGCGTCATGCAAACTGTCTCCCTAACCTCCGTCTTAGCGTTCAAGCACGAGCGCTGCGCGCTGAGGTGCGGTAACTCCCGCAGCGCCAACCCATTCCCCAGGAGTCTGCGATGAGCACGAACGACCATGATGTAAAAATTCTCAACGGCCTGATCGAGACCACCATCGACAGCGCCGAAGGCTATGAAGAAGCGGCGAAGGACGCCGATAACTCGCGCTTCACCGCGATGTTTCAGAGCCGCGGCTCCGAGCGTCACCAGGTTGCGTCCAAGCTGCAGCAGCAGGTGATTTCGTTGGGCGGCAAGCCGCAGGACAGCGGTACCGTACTGGCTTCGGCGCATCGCGTATTCGTCAACCTACGCCACACGATGAGCAAGGGCGATACCGCGGTAGTCGACGAGGTCGAGCGCGGTGAAGACCACATCAAGGCCAAGTACGAGGACGCGCTGAAGGACAACGAGGTATCCGTGCCGACCAAGCAGGTGATCACGGATGCCTATGCGTCAGTCCGCCAGGGACACGACCAGATGCGCGATCTGAAGCACGCGCTGCACAACCAGCAGAGCTGAGCGTGATCTGCTTTGCCCTATGGCGAGCGTGCTAGGGAAAAGAAGGCCGCCTCCGGGCGGCTTTCTTTATTCCAGTTCGGGTGAGTGGCGTCGATGCCGAACGTCGAGAAACGCGGCCTCGCGCGACGCGCGTTAAACCGACGGCAACGCGGTGGGCTCGTCGATCGATACCTTGTTCTGTCGCGCGCGAATCTTCGACATCGTGTCATACACCACCTTGCGCACGCGCATGATCGAGCCAATCGGACGATGCGCAGCGAGGCCGTGCCACGGGCTGAAGGCCACGCGGGCATCGATCGCCGCCGAGCGCGCCTCGGACCACGCTACCTGCCGCGACACGCTGATGTGTGCGACGGTAATGAACGGGCTCTTGTCTTCCGGCCAAGGCACCGAGGCATCTTCGACCGGCATGGCGTCGATATCGGTGCACAGCTGCACGCGGAGCTCCCACAGCGCATCGTTTTGGGCGAAATACGCGTTGACCGCATCGCGGGTACCGTCGGGCTTGTGATGCAGGTCCACCGGCGCATCGGTCAGGGCCTTCAATGCGGGTGAGGCGGGAGCAATGGAGAACTTGGCGATATAGGGGCCGTAGAGCGAAGGAACCTGGCTGTAAAACGTCTCGCCAAGGATATTCGTTTCCGGGTAACCGCCCATGGCGATGATGGTGCCACTCTTGCCGCCAAAGGCCTCCACCACTTTCTCCGTACCGCGCGCCACTGCGGAGAACGCCTTCTTCAGCGATTCGCCTTTGTCGGTGGTGGAAGCCAGCAGTTTGAGATTTTTCAGAAAGTGCTTGGCATCGGGTGCGCCAAACGCGGGGCCGTTGACCATGACGAAATCCTGCGTGGTGTCGCCCTCGCTGCCCGGCAGGCGATCGCCTTCGACCTCGATCAGCTTGATGGCAAGTGCGCGCGGTGTGGAAACCTTGTCGTCCAGCACGTCGCCCGGCACGGTGGAAAAACGCAGAATCGCCGGGTAGGTGCCGGCCTTGGCAAACAAGCCTTGCGCCAGCACGGGCGGCAGATGGTCCAGTACACGCACTTGGCCGATGAGCAGACCGTGGCTTTTGGCGTGCACGCCACGCAAGCCGTGCCTGGTGTCTTCGAACGTCTTGTGGCTGATTTTCTCCAGCGTTTCGATCAAGCCATGAATCGTTTTGGCTTCACCGTCCTCCGGCTTTTCAAAGGACGCCCGGTACGGCAGCGGCGCAGCGGGAACGTTGGCGTTCATTGGGTGAATCCTGTCGGGGGAAGTGTATGGGCACACGGCTCCAGTCAACGTGCGGTGTGGATAGCGTCGGCGTGATGCTCCCCGTTTCGCTGCGCACAAAAAACCGCGCCGGGATTCCCGGCGCGGAAAAGGGTTTTGACCGACCACTGCCAGTGCATCGGTGCCGTCGTCGGAGGGAGCCGATCGGGCAGATGCGACAGTACCCAGCAGTCGTCTCAAATCCTGCGAATCAGCCGAGATCGACCTTCTTGTTTTCACCCAGCTGTGGCGGCTTGCCGGTGATCCGCGCCTTCAGATAATCGAAGGCCACCACCATGCGCGAGCCGGGCGCGTCCCAGTATTCCGCCTGGTCCACGTCGACCTTCAGCAGGGCGAGATTGGGATCGGTCTTTCCATCCGGAAACCAGGCCTTGAGCATGTCGTTCCAGTGCGCATCGATGTCGGCACGATCGAATACCAGACTGGCCGCGCCCGATAGCGAGACGAAGCTGTTGTCCGACGCGCTGGCATAGGCCGCGTTGACCTGATGCTCGCGCTGCATTTGGTCGGCCTTCGGCGAATCGGCGCGTGTGAAAAACCACAGGCATCCGTCGTCGAAATTTTTCTGGCTGGCCACCATCGGGCGGCTGCGCAGGCGCCCGTTGTCCTCACTGGTGAGCATCGCGACGCGGGCATCCTTGATGAGGCCCCAGATTTTTTCGCGTTCATCTTTGCTGCTGGTCATGGGAGTTGTCTCTGCTGGGTGGATGCCAACGCTCGCAGTCCCCCGGTGAACATGAAGGCAAGCCCATGCATGCACCGCATCCACATTCCCGGACATGCTGCGCAGGCACATCAGCGGCCCAAGAAGCTCCTCACACGACCTATACGTGGCGATAGTGCAGGATGCGCCACCCGGGTGCTGAGAGCACCCCAACCTGTTGCAAGACTGCCGGAGTCTCCGCTCATGCTCGTTACCATACTGCTGGTCATTCTCATTCTGGCGCTTATCGGTGGCCTGCCGCGCTGGGGCTACTCGCGTTCATGGGGCTACGGCCCCAGCGGCGGCCTGGGCCTGATCGTGATCATTCTGATCGTGCTGCTTCTGATGGGTCGTATCTAAGCCTCGGCCTTATCCCTCAAAAGCCCGGCGATGATGCCGGGCTTTTTTGTGGGCATTGATGAGGTGCTTGGGCCCGGAGGAGGGACGGCGCCTTCGGGTCAGCTCAAGATCGCGGTTAGCTGCGCGGACGCTTGGGGCCGGGCGCCGAATGCGTGCCCTGGGCGGCGTCGATCGTATCGATCCAGCCGGCGCGCGCAGACGGAAACGCATCGGCATAGGGCACGTAGGGTTTGATGTCGAGAATCGGCGTGCCGTCCAGGAGGTCCATGCCGCGCACGCGCAGCGCGCGATCCTCGACTGCAACCAGTTCAACCGCGGACAGCCCGATGGCGTTGGGCCGATGCGGCGAGCGTGTGGCCAGCACGCTGCGTTTGCCGCCGCCGCGCGGCGGTCGCACCTCGGCTTTCCAGCCGTCGCTGCGATGAAATACGAATACCAGCCAGATCCGCTCGAACCCGGCCAGATCATGAAATGCCGCCGCGGGAATGCCCTCGACAAATTCGATGGTGGCCTCGGCCGTGGCACCGCTTTCGGTGCCTTCCACCACGGTGGACTGATGCGGCGCGTCGATGCGTCTGGCATACGGCGAGCGCACAAAGGCAATAGGTGAAAAGGTAAGGTTGTCTGGTGAGTCCGGCATGCCGCAAGTATCCCATCCTCGCCATACGCACGCTGGCGCCGGGTCTCGCATCGTCATCCCGGCGAACGCCGGGACCGAGCGCCTGTAAGCACGCGTAGTCGATGGCCCCAACCGGCCGCGCCGCGATGGAGCCCTTCCGGCGTGTGCCGTGATGCAATGGCAAATCGTTGCGGCGGGCGAGTCTCCGTTGCCGCTACCCGCTATTCGCTGCGCTTCCAAAATGCCTTCTTCGCGCGCACCATGCACCGCTTCCATAACGTGTTCCAAGTGATTGCCCATGAGCCATGACGACGACGATTTCGAGACCGAGTACGACTTCGATGAAGCCGACGATGACTCGGTCGAGTCGCAGGTCTGGCAGCTGCTGCGGTTGATCAATCCGGGCGACGACGACATGGCCTTGCAGCAGTTCGCCGACTACCGCGAAGCGGTGGCCGAGGTCGAGCCGCAGGACGTGGTGCCGGTGGAAGTAATCGGCCGCGTGATCGACTGGCGTTCGGGCTTTATTGTGGACGAGCACGATCTGCGCTCGCTGGTGCAGGCGATCAACGAGCTGGCCTCGCGCTGGAACCTCACGATCGACTGGAACGGCGATCCGGACGACGACGAATTCTTCGACGACATCGACGCATCCGGCCTGTTCGGCATCGCCTACGATCGCCTCGCCGAATTCGGCTACACATTGTGGGCGTGGGAAACCGAAACCGAAAGCCACGCCGGCTGGATGACGCTGACGCGGGACAACGAGCCGATGCGCGAACTGGCGACCGTGCTGGGCATCAATCTGCGTCTGGGCAGCGAGGTCGGCTGAGACGTCTTATGCGGAAACATCCCTCCGACAGAGCAAAGCGGCTGCTGCAGAGGGCGATACTGCCGATTGCCACGGCTCTGCTGGCGGCCTGCGCCGCAGCACCCGTACATAACCCGCTCGCCACCTGGGTACCTTCGCCAAACTACAGCGAGCGTCGAGCCCAGCTGATCGTGCTGCACTTCACCGATGAGAACTCGGTGCAGAACAGCCTGAAGACGCTGCGCACCGGCAATAGCGAAGGGTCGGTCAGCGCGCATTATCTGATCGGCGGCGATGGCCACATCTATCAGCTGGTCGCAGATTCCATGCGCGCCTGGCACGCCGGCGCAGGGCGCTGGGGCACGATCACCGACGTCAACTCCGCCTCCATCGGCATCGAGCTAGACAACGACGGCAGCTCGCCGTTCGCGCCCGCACAGATCAGCAGCCTGCTGCGACTGCTCGCCGACCTCACCGATCGACTGCATATTCCGCGGACGCAGATTGTGGGTCACGAGGATTTCGCGCCCACGCGCAAGAGCGATCCCGGCCCGCTGTTTCCATGGAAGCAGCTGGCCGACGCCGGCTTCGGGCTGTGGCCGCAGGGGCCGCTGATCGATCCGCCGCCCGGCTTCGATCCGTGGATGGCGCTGGGCGTGATCGGTTATCCGCCGGACGACCACGCGGCCGTGCTCCGCGCGTTTCATCACCACTTTCGCGGCATGGATGGCAACGGTATCGATGACAGCAGGCTGGATGCCGACGATCTGCGCATCCTGTATGCGCTCACGCGCCAGCTGATTTCTGCCGAGCGCTGAGGCCGCTGGCGGCACAACGGCTTGTTGCCGTTACGGGCTGGCGCCGCTCGCGGAAGTGGGCCGTTGCACGATGGTGCCGATCGGTGCCTGACCGATGATCTCCATGGGCAGTCCGTCCGCTTTGAGCTGGGGCATCAGCGCGGGATCGATCACTGCGATGGCACTGGGTGCATCGCGCCAGCGCTGTTCGAAAGCGCCCACGCTGGCGACGAAACCGTTCGGTCGCGATGCGATGCCGGGCCGGATGTCGTCGGTATCTTCATCGGCCACGGTCACCAGGCGCCCGAGATAAAAAGGTAATCCGCGCACGTAGGCATGGACGGTGAAAACCTCGGTATCGTCATGCAGCGCCGGCAACATCAGCTTCGCCACGGGCGCGGCCGAAAGACTGCCGGCAAGATTTCCCACGCTGGCAAACAGCGTCTGCCAGACCAGCAGGGTGGAAAATCCAAGCAGGCAGATCATCAGGGTTGGGCGGTTCTGGCGCGCCACCAGGTAAGCGCTGATGGCGCTGACAATGGCCAGCGCGCCCAGCCCGCGGGTCAGCCAGACCAGCGCGGGATGTAAATCGGTGTGCTGGGACAGATGTCGCGTCGACAGCGGCAGCAGCAGCGCCAGCACGGCAAAGGCCGCCGCCAGGGCGGCTACCCACAGCAGGCGCCGCCTGATCTCGACAGCGCTCAGCATCGACAGGCGCCGTGCAATCAGCATGGCCAGCGCCGGAAAAATCGGCAGGATGTAGAACGGCAGCTTCGAGTGCGATACGGAAAAGAAAACGAACACCACCGCAATCCAGCAAACCAGAAAACGGTCGGCCGGCGCGCCTTTATGCAGGCTGCGCAGCCCCGCACGACTGAACGGCAGAAACGCTACCCAAGGGAACAGGCCGCCAAGCACCACGGGGATGAAAAACCACCACGGCCGCTCGCGGTCAAACACGTTGGCGACAAAGCGGCTGAACTGCTGTTTGATGAAAAAGTATTCGAGAAAGTCCGGGTGCTTCAGGCTCACGGCAATGAACCACGGTGCCGCGATCAGCAGCGCGAGCAGCAGGCCCCAGCCGATCGTCATGCGGCGAAGGATGCTCCAGTCCCTTTCCCACAGCATGAATACAGCGAGCGTTGCCGCAGGCAGCACGAAGCCAATCAGGCCCTTGGACAACACCGCCAGACCCAGGCACGCCCAGCCGATGAGGTTGAAGCGCGTAGGCTTCGCCTGCGCCACAGGGTCGAACTGCGCCACCAGAAAAAAACAGATGGCGATGGAGAGAAACGCCGCCACACCCACGTCGATGGTGCCGATATGCGCGCCGGCCACGAACAGCAGCGAACTGCCCAGCACCAGCGCTGCGGTCCAGCCTGTCCGGCGACCGTACAGCCGGCTGCCGGCCCAGCCGACCGCAACAATGGCCAACAGGCCGGTGAGCGCGACCCAGATCCTGGCGCTCCATTCGTGTACGCCAAAAATGCCGTAGAAGAACGCGCTGGCCCAGTATTGAAGTGCAGGCTTGTCGAAAAAGTTGAAGCCATCGAGACGGGGCGTCAGCCAGTCGCCAGTGACGAACATTTCCCGCGCCACCTCGGCGTAGCGACCTTCGTCAGGCTCACCGAGTGGACGAAGATTCAAACCGGCAAACCACAGCACAAGGCTGCCGACGGCCAACGTGCTCCAAAGCCCCACGCGCAGCACCGGATGCAGTGTCGACCGTGCGCCGGTTTCGTTCTTGCCGGGCACATCGAACGTTGGATAGCCGCTCATCGCGCTTGCGCCGATCGATGTCGTGTTTGCGCCGCCGTGACGTTGGCCGTGCGGTGCCGGGATCGCGCGTCACGCGCGCGAAGCTGCTCTGTCTTGACTGTGTGGTTCACGCGTCACCGCAATGAATGAGATGGAGTCTTTCACGCGTCATCCGACGCTGTGAGCCGCGTCCGTTCCATCGAACCCTTTTTTGTGTCCCCCCATCCTGATCGCCAAACCTTTGAGCTTGCTTAGCAACCTTATACGCGCCCATTGTGTCGAAACGTCGCAGCAGCCCATGAGGTTCGCTGATGGTCCGACGCCGTCGGATCTGTTCCAAACACGATCATCTATCGGATCGCAGCGGAAAATGCTCGGGTATATTGGCCAGATGCCTTTTATGCCAGGTGCTTAATGCGTCGATCTTTTTTTCACCCCGGCGGGTCGCTCAGCGCATGGCTGTGGCTGCCGTTCTGGCTGACGATGGCAACGGTTGCCATTTTTCAGCACGGGCCGATGCCGATGTTCTCCACGCGCGCGCTATCGGTCGCGTGGGAGATGTGGCACCGGCACAGTTTTCTGGTGCCCTATCTCAATGGTGCGCCCTACAGCGATAAGGCGCCGCTGCTGTTCTGGCTGATCCAGATGGGGTGGGCCGTGGGTGGCGTGGGCGATGTGTGGCCGCGATTACTCGAAGTGCTGTTCGGCGCGACGGAGCTGGTTTTCGTTGGCGTGCTGGCGCGTCGCCTGTTTCCGTCGAGCCGCTGGGCGCATCATGCCGCGCCCTGGCTGTTGCTCACCTTCACCTACGGCTTCCTGTTCGGCCTGCAGGTGATGTACGAAGTGCTGCTAGCGGTGTGCGTGCTTACCGCGCTGCTGGCGCTGGTGCCATCGGCACGACGGGAGCAGCCGCGATTCGTGCTGTTTGCGCTGGCGATCGGGCTGGGCTTGCTCACCAAGGGACCGGTGATGCTGCTGCACGTGGCGTTTCCATGGCTGCTTGGTCCGTGGTGGAACGCATGGGCGAAACGCGCGCCTCGCCGCTGGTATGGGCAGGGCGCGCTGGCGCTGCTGGGCGGCTGCGCCATGCTGGTGGTGTGGGCGCTGCTGGCCGGGCAGGCGGGCGGCGCCGAGTACCGAAACCAGCTGCTTTTCCATCAAACCGCGGGACGGGTGGTCAACGCGTTCGCTCACGCCAAGCCGCTGTGGTGGTATTTGCCGCTGCTGCCGGTGGTGATTTTTCCGTTCGCGCTGTGGCCGCGCATCTGGCTGGCGCTGGGCACGCTGCGGCGTCCGCTCGATAGCGGCACGCGATTTCTGATCGCGTGGCTGGCGCCGGTGCTGCTGGTCTTTTCGCTGATCAGCGGCAAGCAGCTCTATTACCTGCTGCCGGAGTACGCGGGGTTTGCCCTGTTGCTGGCCGCCGTGCTCGCGCGGCGGCACCGGCAAGAGGCGGGGCAGCCGCGCAACGGCTGGCTCGGTCCGTGGCCGCTGGCGCTGGTGAACCTGGGGCTGGCACTGGCGCTGATCCTGCTGCCGTCGCTGGTCGGGCATGGGCGCGTGCATTCGCCGGTGCTGATCGCGTTGGCGCCGGTGAGCATGTACTTTGGCCTGACCTATCTGCTGCTGGGAGGCGTGCTGTTGTTGCGTGGCCGCGGCGAACTCGTGCGCATTGCGGTCGTCGGGACGATCGGCGCCGTGGTCGCCAACGGATTGTTCAGCACCGCGCTGTGGCCGGCATTCAACCTGCAGCCCGCTGCCGACGTGCTGGCGCGCGCGCAGGCCCGGGGCCAGTCGATCGCCAACCTTGAGTCGTATGACGGTCAGTTTCATTTTCTCGGCCGACTGACCCGGCCCATTGAGCCATTGCATACCGAAGCCGAGCTGCAGGCCTGGGCTGCGGCGCATCCTGACGGGCTAGTTATCAGCTATCCGGATTCACCGACGCCAGCGATGACTCAGCACGCGGTTTACACGCAGCCGTTCCGCGGCGTATGGATGGCTATTTGGTCGGTGCCCGATCTCACGTCAGCGCATACGGTCCGCTGGCCACCAAGCACGTATCAAGCGCCGACCGCGGCCGAGAAGCTGGTTCGATAGGGCGAGTGTTCAATGACTACCTCGATGAAGACAGGCTGCCGCGGTGATGGCGACCGTGGCAGCCTGCGCCATGTTTAATCGTGCGGCTTGTTGGGCAGCCGTGCCGCGCGCTGCTCCATCCAGTCGTACAGCACCGGCAGCAGGATCAGGGTCAGCAGGGTCGAGGTGATCAGACCACCGACGACGACCGTCGCCAGCGGCCGCTGCGTCTCTGCACCCACACCGCTGGACAGAAGCATCGGCACCAGGCCGAGAATCGCCACGCTGGCCGTCATCAGCACCGGACGCATGCGCAGCGCGGTGCCGCGGACGACGGCATCACGCACGCTCAGTCCCTTGTCGCGCTGCTCGTTCAAGAAGCTCACCAGCACGATGCCGTTCAACATCGCCACGCCGAACACGGCGATGAAGCCGATCGCCGACGGCACCGACAGGTATTGCCCGGTGATCGCCAGCGCCACGATGCCGCCGATGGTGGCGAACGGCACGTTGGCCAGAATCAGCGCGGCGTGCTTGACGGAATTGAACGCGGTGTACAGCAGCACGAAGATGAAGAAGATCGTCGCCGGCACGATCAGCGACAGCCGCTTCAGCGCACGCTGCTGGTTCTCGAACGCGCCGCCCCACTCGCTGTAGTAGCCGGTGGGCAGCTTCACTTGTTTGGCGATCGCCGCGTTGGCCTCGCGCACGAAGCCGTCGATATCGCGACCGCGCACGTCCATCTGGATCACCGCATAGCGCTGCAGCTGCTCGCGGCGAATGAAGGAGTAGCCTTCGCCGTCGCTGATGTCGGCCACCTGCGAAAGCTGCACCAGCGCGCCGCTGGCGCTGCGGATCGGTATGCGTCCGATGGCCTGCAGCGAGGCCTTGTCCGCGTCGTTCAGGCGTACCGCAATGTCGAAGCGCTTCACGCCGTCCAGCAACGTGGTGACCGGCTCGCCGCCGATGCCGTTCTTGACCACGGTCAGCACGTCGTCCGCGTTGAGGCCGTAACGCGCCAGCGCATCGCGATCGACCTTGATGCGAATCTGCGGCTTGCCGATATTCGCTTCCAGCGCGAGATCGGCCACACCGGGGACGCCGGCCAGCACGTTCTTCAGTCGGGCGCTCAAACGATCCAGTTCGCCAAGGTCATCGCCGTAGATTTTCAGCGCCAGCGTGGCGCGCACGCCGGAAATCAGCTCTTCGATGCGCATCTGGATCGGCTGGGTATAGCTCACCACGGCGGTGGGCAGCGCGTCGGTCAATGCCGCCTGCATCGCGGTCTCGATGCTTTCCAGCGTCTGGCCGCGGCGCCAATGGTCCTTCGGCTTCAGCGGCGTATAGACTTCCATGTAGTTGACGTCCGCGGTCTCGCCTTTTTCGGCGCGGCCGATCATCGCCAGGGTGGTCTCTACTTCGGGAAACTTCTGCTTGATCAGCGCGGAGACCTGATTCGACAGCCCGATCGATTCGTCCAGCGAGGCGGACGGGATCGAAGTAATGCGCCACATGATCGCGCCCTCTTTCAGATTCGGCATGAACTCCTTGCCGAGAAACGGAAACAGCGCGAGGCTGCCCAGCAGCGCGGCCACGGCCATGCCCAGCACGCGCTTGCGGCGCGCCAGCGACCACGCCAGCGCGCTGGCGTAGCTACGTTTCAGCCAGCCCACCAGGCGGGTGTCCTTTTCCTCTTTCGGCTTCAGCACCAGCGCGGCCAGCACGGGTATCAGGGTCAGCGCGAGGACGAGCGAGCCGGCCATCGCGAAGCTGATGTTGAACGCCATCGGCTTGAACATCTTGCCTTCCAGACCCTGCAGGCTGAAGAGCGGCAGAAACACCACGATGATGATCAATATCGCAAACGCCATCGGCTTGGCTACCTCGCGCGCGGCGGCGAGTACGGCGGCGCTGCGATCGACAGTGCCACCTGCGGTTTTGCGTTCGGCCATGATGCGATAGGCGTTCTCCACCATCACCACCGCGCCGTCGACCATCATGCCGATACCGATCGCCAGCCCCGCCAGCGACATCAGATTGGCCGACAGGCCAAGCTGATCCATGCAGATAAATGCGATCAGCATCGCCAGCGGCAGCGCCACCACCACGACCAGCGCACTGCGCAGTTCGCCGAGAAACAGAAACAGCACCAGCGCGACCAGGATCGAACCCTCGATCAGTGCGCGCACGGCCGTGCCGACCGCCGCGTTGACCAGTTCGGTGCGTTCGTACACGGGCTTCACCACCACGCCCGGCGGCAGCGCCTGTTTCACCGTATCGAGCTTGGCCTTGATCGCATCGACCACGCTCTTCGCGTTTTCGCCGATGCGCGCCAGGCCCATGCCCAGCACCACCTCCTTGCCGTCGCGGGTGACGGCTCCCGTGCGCGGTGCCGCGGCCTCTTCCACGGTGGCGACATCGCGCACGTAGACCGGTGTGCCGTCCTCGGTCTTCAGCACGATGTTGCCCAGGTCCTTCGCGTTCTGGATCAGGCCCAGGCCGCGCACGAGATACTGCTCGCGGCCGACGTCGATGAAGTTGCCGCCCACCTGCGCGTTGTTGGCCTGCAGCGCCTCGATCACCTGCCTGAAGCCGAGCTGGTGCCCGATCAGCTTCAGCGGATCGACGCGCACCTGAAACTGCTTTTCCTGACCGCCCCACGAGGTGACGTCGTCGACGCCCGGTGCGGTGCGCAGAATCAGCCGGATGTTCCAGTCCTGCAATGTGCGCAGGTCCATGGCGTCCTTTGCGCGGTCTTTCGGCGAGGCGTCGGCGCGCTCGACCGTATACCAGAACACCTGTCCGAGGCCGGAGGTATTCGGGCCCATCTCCGGCTTGCCGTAGCCGGCGGGCAAACGGTCGCCGACCTGCTGCAGCCGTTCGTTCACCAGCTGGCGGGCGAAATAGACGTCCATACTGTCGTCGAAATACACCGACACAAACGAGAGACCGAACAGGCTGACCGAGCGAATTTGTTCGACCTTCGGCAGACCGGCCAGCGCCGATTCCACCGGCGTGGTCAGCAGTTGCTCCACATCTTCGGCGGCGAGACCGGAGGCTTCGGTGTACACGCTGACCTGCACCGGCGTGACGTCGGGGAAGGCATCGATAGGCAGCTGGCGCACGGCCTGAAAGCCGAGCAAGCCGATGACGACAAAAACAATCAGCACCAGCACCTTGTAGCGCAGCGAGAGTTCAACCAGACGTTCAAGCATCATTCGTCTCCCAGCTGCGAACGCAGCAGTCGCGCTTTCAGCGCGAACGCTCCTTTGCGCACATAGGCGTCGCCGGGTTTCAGGCCCTGGGTAATGACCGTCCAGCCGTCCTGCGTGTCACCGGTCATCACGGCGACCGGTTCGAATTGTCCTTTGCCCTTGTCGATGAAAACGGTGGTCTGGTTCTGCAGCAGCACGATCGCCTCCGCCGGCACGGCCAGCTTCGGCGCGGCGTTGCCGGTGCCGATGCGGACGTCGACGAGTTCACCGGCATGCAGCAGATCCTTGCTGTTGTCGACCTCGATGCGAACCGGCACGGTGCGCGTGCGTTCGTCGGTCTGATGGGAGCGCTGGGCGACCTTGCCCAGCAGCGCCTCGCCGTGGACGAGCAGGCGTGCGATCTGGCCGGGCTTGAGTTTTTCCGCGTCGGCCGGCGTCATCTGTGCGACGACCCAGATCAGATCCTCCTGCACCACGGTGAACAGCGTGCGGCCGGGTTCGACGCGCTCGCCCACCAGAAACTCGTCGCTGGAAATACGTCCTGCGGTCGGTGCCAGCAGCTCGAAACTGCCGTCGGCGGCGGCTGAGCCTTTGCGCAGCAGGGCACCGATCTGGCCGTCCGAAAGGCCGTACGCGCGCAGCTTGGCGCGGGCCTGATCACGCTGGACCTTGGCCTCGTTGTAGCGGCGCGCCGAAACGGCCTGTTCGCCCAGTGCGGCGATGCGCTGCCAGTCCTGCGACGCCACGATCAGCGCGCCCTGCGTTTCGGCCACCTGCACGCTGGAAAGCGTGACCAGCGGCTGGCCGGCTTTCACGACATCGCCGAGGCGGGCCTTGCGGGCCAGCACCAGCGACTCGACGCGCGGCGTGACCAGCACGGTGGAGTAGGCGTTCGCCTTGACCTCACCGGGCGCTTTCAACTCGTCGCTGAGCGCGCGCGCACCGGCCTTGTCCAGCACGATGCCCGCGTCCTTGATGGCCTGCGCATCGAGCGACAGCGGATTCGCCGGTGCAGCCTCCTGGCCTATGGCCATACCGGAAACCGCGGCCAGCAGCACGATGGAAAACAGGCGGCGTTGGAACAGAGAAATGATCATCGGGAAGCGTCCTGTGTGCGGCCGTCGAGCCAGTCGGTCAGACGGCCCGCGGTGGTGAGATAGTCGAACCACGTCTGCCAGGTCCGGCTTTGCAGCTCGTCGCCGGACAGCGCGGTGTCCAGGCTCTGCTTGAGTTGAACGAGATAGTCGGAGGTGCTGATTTCGCCGGCGCTCCACAGACGTTCCAGCAGCGTGGTGCGATCCTCGAACGCCGCCGCACGACCGCGGCGAAACGCTTCGCTCGCACTGCGCAGGGCGGCGTAGCGCGCCTTTGCCTCCTGCAAGTTGGCGCGCACGGAAAACTGGCGGGCACGCACGCCGGCGTCGGCCGCGTCGGCCTCCGACCGGGCCGCAGCGATCTCGGCGCGGCCGGTATTGAGCACCGGGATCGGAATGGACACGCCGATGCCGATCACGCGATCGTTCAGCGGTCCACTGCGCACGCGGCCGCCGGTAAGGCTGAGCGTGGGGTCGGGCATGCGCGCACGCCGAGCCACCTGCACGCCCGCCTCGGCGCTGGCTTGCCGCGCCTGCGCCTGGTGCAGTTCGGGCAGCTCGTCGACGGGTCGTGCGACGATGCTGTCGACGGAAGGCAGCGGCGCGTCGGGTAGCGGCGGCAGGTCGTCGGTGGCTCGATCGCCGCTGATCGCCAGGAGCGACGCGCGCGCCGATGCCTCGTTGCTGACCAGGCTCGCCTGCTGGATCTGCGCATCGCCCAGCGCCAGCGCGGCCAGGTCGCGCTCCGGGCTGCTGATGTCGCCGACCTTCAACCGCTGCGCGGCCAGATCGTCGAAGCGCTGCATGAGCAGCAGCCGACGCTGGCCCAGTGCGCTCTGTTTTTGCGCGAGTGCTGCCGTCGACCAGGCTTTCAGCCAGCGCGCGGCCACATCGCGTCGTAACAGCTCATAGCTGGCCCCACTGACGCGCACCTCGGCGTCGCCCTGGCTCGCGCGGGCCACGCGTTTGCCCGACAGATCCAGCGCCAGGCTGACGCCGACGGTGCGCCGATCGACGTCGGCGTTCTCGGCGTCCAGCGACAGCGACGGGTTGTAGATCGGCTGCGCGGCGGCCTGCGCACGGGCGCGAGCGGCGTCGAGCTCGGCGCGCGCCGCCTCGACTTCAGGGCTGGCTTTCCACACGTGCGCCAGGGCATCGCGCAGACGCGGTGATGGGGCGGCGGTCGCCGTGCCGACAGATGTTGCAGACAATGGGGCCGAAGGCGTGGCGCCGAGCGCGCACGCCAACAGCAGCACGGCGCCGAGCGGCACCGAACGTAAAACGGACATGGAGCATCTCCTGAAAACGGTTCACGAAGCGATGCGCTGCAGCAACAGCGGCATCACGAAACGGAGGGTTTTCAGGCGATGGGTGGGCGCAGCAGAGAACCGGTCGTGGCCGGTAAGAATCCCGAATGGATGGCTAAAGCATCGAAATGCATTTCCATCCTGGCGACGGAAAGCGAGGCAACCGTCGGCAGTGGAAGCGTGTGCGCGCAGGCGCAGTGGCAGTCGCCGGCTTCGCCTAATACGCAGTCGCCCGCTTCATCAGCGGCTGAAGTAACTGACTGCTCCGAGGGCGCGTCGATGGACAGAGCGCTTGCGGTGGAGGCCGCTATATTCTTGTACGGCCCATCGGTCAGACACATCGTGCCGGCGGCCAGTTTGATCAACAACACAGCCACCGCCAACACCCACAGGCCGCGATGGCGGCGAAGGCGAGTCAGCAGTGATGGATGGCTCAAGAACATCGTCAAAGCATAAGCGACAATCGACGCGTTATAGAATTCCATTGATGAACTGCCGCGCCGGAATCATCGGCTTTGGTGCGCCGGGCCTATGATGTCGGCATGAATTTGACCAATCGCGATCAATGGCGAGGTATTGGGCAGGCGCTCGGTGCGGCGGCCCTTTTCGGTTTGAGCACGCCGCTGGCCAAGACGCTGGTCGGCACGGTGCCGCCGCTGCTGCTCGCCGGACTGCTCTACGCGGGCTCCGGCGTGGGTCTGTCGCTATGGATCGTTGGGCGACGATGGCGCAAACAGCCCACCGGTGAAGCGCCGCTGGTGAGGCGCGATGCGCCGTGGCTTGCCGGCGCCGTGCTGTTCGGCGGTGTGTTGGGTCCGGTGCTGTTGATGTGGGGGCTGACGCAGACGGCGGCCTCCAGCGCATCACTGCTGCTCAATCTGGAAAGCGTGCTCACCGCAGTCATCGCCTGGGTCGTTTTTCGTGAGAACGTCGATCGTCGGGTCTTCCTCGGCATGCTGGCCATCGTCGCTGGCTGCATCGTGCTCTCGTGGCCGGGCCAGCCGTTGATGGCGACACGTTTTGCCTGGGGCGCTTTCGCCGTGGCCGGCGCCTGCCTGTGCTGGGCGATCGACAACAACCTGACGCGATCGGTGTCCGGCGGCGATCCCTTCCACATCGCCGCGATCAAGGGCGGCGTGGCCGGTGCGATCAACATCACTGCAGCCTTGTTCATGGGCTACCGGTTTCCTGCCGTGCTGCCGCTGCTGGCGACCGGCCTGCTGGGTTTTGTCGGCTACGGGTTGAGTCTGGTGCTGTTTGTGCTGGCGCTGCGCAGTCTCGGCACCGCCCGCACCGGCGCGTATTTTTCGACCGCGCCGTTTGTTGGCGCGGCGTTGTCGCTGCTGCTTTTTGGCGAGCATCCGGGCGTCACCTTCTGGCTCGCCGGGCTGCTGATGGCGCTGGGCGTGTGGCTGCACGTCAGCGAGCGCCACGCCCACGCGCATGTGCACGAACCGATGGCGCACGATCACCGTCATCGCCACGACGAACATCACCTGCACACGCACGACTTCGCATGGGACGGCGAGGAGCCGCATACGCATCCGCACAAGCACGAGGCGCTCGCGCACAGTCATCCGCACGTGCCCGATATTCATCATCGCCACGGGCACTGATTCGGATAGTACGATGCCGTCGCGCCGAGTATCGACAGCACCCCTTTCATCATGGAATAGACGATTTTCACCATGCTTCAACTGATCGGCTTCGACGGCGACGATACGCTGTGGCACAGCGAAGACTATTACCAGCAGGCGAACGCCGCCTTTGCGTCCATCGTGGGCCACTACGTCGATCTGGCCGACGGCCGCGTGCAGAGCGACATGCTGGCGACCGAGCAGCGCAATCTTGAACTGTTTGGCTACGGTGCCAAGGGCATGACGCTATCGATGGTGGAAACCGCGATCGCGATGACCGGTCAGCGCATTTCGGCGAGCGACATCCATCGAATCGTCGAGCTAGGTAAGGCGGTGCTGCAGCATCCGGTAGAGCTGCTGCCCGGCATGCGCGAAGTGGTCGAGCAGGTGGCCGTGGACTACTCCGTGGTGCTGATCACCAAGGGCGACCTGTTTCATCAGGAAAAGAAGGTAGCGCATTCGGGCCTGGCCGATTTGTTTCAGCGCATCGAGATCGTGTCGGAGAAAGATGCCCAAACCTACCAGCGCGTGCTCAACGAATTCGACCGGCAGCCGGCGCAGTTCGCCATGATCGGCAATTCGCTGCGCTCGGATATCGAGCCGGTGGTGCGTCTCGGTGGCTGGGGCGTGCACCTGCCGTATCACGTGACCTGGGCGCACGAGCTGGAAACAGGGCTGGGAGACGATGAGCAGCAAGTGATTACGGTGGCGCTGCCGGCCGATATCCCGGCGGCCGTGGCCACGCTGGCGCAGCGCGCCGCGTGATGGTCAGCGCTGTCGAATCGAATCAGGCTGGGTCGGCCGGCGCGTCGTCGTCGAAGCCGGTATAGCCCTCGGGGAAGATCGGCGTGCCGTCGTCTTCCAGGCCGGTCATGTCCGCCAGCGCTTTGGCGGCGGCGGCTTCGGCGATGTCCTTGGCGCGAAAGCTGCGGTTTTCGCAGATCGCGAAATACATCGGGAAGCCGTTGCCGCGAGGCGTAATCGCAAGGTATGCGGTATAGCGGGAGCCTTCCAGCGTGGCGCCGGAGCGGGCACGGTAGTGGTTGAACTCGCGCTCGGCCATGATTGTTTTCTCGTGCAGCATGCAGTTTCGGTGCGCGCAGTGTATCGCCTTGCCGGTAAGGGCGGCGGCGATCTTTACTACAGCCTTATCGGATCAGCCGGGTGGCTGTTCGCCGTCATCCAGCGGCACCACGTGATGAAAGACGTTGTAGTCGATGGTGTTGACGCCGTCGGCATCCTCGTTGACGAGATCGACGTAGCGATGATTCCAGCGCAGGTCGCTGTGGTTCCAGCGCTGGCGCGCCAGCATCGACTGTGCGGTGGTTTCGTCGATGCCCTCGATGGTCAGCAGCAGTATCGCCTCCTTGCGGTCCAGGCTTTCCGACGTTTCGCCGAACAGTGGGCTGCTGGCATCGATCACATGCATCAAGCTCCAGCTGAGCACGAAAATCGGGTGCCGGTCACGGGTGAGTTTGAGGTCGTAGATCTTGCGCAGACGAAAGCCTTCCGGCGAGGTCTCCAGCCGCAGCAGGTGCAACTGCGCCGACGCTTCGGCGATCACGTTCTGCCGGGTGTTGGCGGCGCGGATCATCAGCGTGGGCTGGCCGTCGATCGTGCGCACCACCGGATGGTCGGCGAACAGGATTTTTGCGCGCGGCCGCGAGAAGCGCGAAAAGATCAGGCCGGTCACCACGGCGATGCTGACCATGCCGGTGAAGATTTCCACCGTGGCCACGATGTGCGAATACACCGTCTGCGGATGCATGTCACCGTAGCCGACGGTGGAAAGCGTTTCGACGCTGAAGAAGAACGCGCCGCTGAAACCGTGCGGATACTGGTTGGCGATGGCGTTGTCGCCGAGTTGGTAGATCGTCGCAAACAGGGCGTTGAGCAGCAGGAAGATCGCGCCGATCAGACCAAAAAATACCGGCCAGCGAATGGTCAGCGCGCGGTGATAGATGTCGTCCCAGAATCGCTGGGATAGGCCGATGCTGACGAACGCCCTGCCGCCGACATCGACGATGCGCGGGCGCTGCCTGAAACGCTTGGGCGGTGACTTCATCGCGAGCCTTATCGTGGGGAAAATGCAGCGCAGGGCCGGTGCGGCGATTGTAGCGCCTGGCTTGCGCGCATCCGGCGACGGCTCTGTGGCAAGCTGGCCCGCCGTGTACAGGTCATGCGTCTATGCCTACGCCCTGCGATATTTCCTGCCCCTACTGCGGCGAGCCGATCGAGATTCTGGTCGACGAGTCGGCCGGCGATCAGTTTTACATCGAAGATTGCCAAGTCTGCTGCCGGCCGATTTCCCTGAGCGTGCGCATCGACGACGACGGCGAACCGCAGGTCAGCGCGGCCGGTGAGAACGACGCCTGATGACGGCGGACCATCCGGTTGCGCCAAGCGTGCCGCGCATCGTGCTGGATACCAATGTCTGCCTCGATCTGTTTCTGTTCAACGATCCGCATTGCGCGCATCTGATGCTCGCGCTGCGCAACGGCTCGGTGCAGGCGGTGACACGCGACGATTGTCGTGACGAATGGCGCCGCGTGCTGCACTACCCGCAGGTTCCGATCGACGACGCCACCCGACCGGCGGTGAGCGCGGCGTTCGATGGCCTGATCCATTATTTGGATGCTGAAGAATCCACTGTTGCGGATGACGCCTGGCTGCCGCGCTGCGCCGATCCGGACGATCAGAAATTTCTCGAACTGGCGCTGGCCAGTGGCGCCCGCTGGCTGATCAGCAAAGACAAGGAACTGCTGAAGTTGGACTGGCGATCGCGCGCCGCGGGTCTGTTTCCGATTCTGCTGCCGCAGCAGTGGTCGCGGGCGATGGTTTGACACGCCGACGGCCTGCCGCCGCCATCTCAAACGGACTGCAGCGCGCCAGCGTTGGCGATGTCGATCCGCTGGGCCGCAAGCGCTTCGCGCGTGGCGTCATCCGTCGCGGGCGTTACCGGACGGGTTAGATCCCACAGCACGTGCGTGCGAAAGCCGGCTTCCGCCGCGTCCTGCGCCGTCCATAAAACGCAAACGTCGCGCGCCAGCCCGCAGACGTACACCTCCACCACGCCGCGTTCGCTCAGCCAGCCGGCCAGGCCGGTGCTGGGCCGTTCGCCGTTCGGCCCGTGGTTTTCGCGAAAGCCGCTGTACGAGTCCACGCCGGCGTGGCTGCCTTTGCGGATCACCGCATTCAGCGCCGACCAGTCCACGCCGCCGTGCAGCGCGGCACCGTCCGTGCCCTGCACGCAGTGGTCCGGCCAAAGCGTCTGCGGCTGGCCATACAGCGCGATCTGATCGAACGGCTTGCGGTCGGCATGCGAACTGGCGAAGGAGACGTGGCCCGCGGGGTGCCAGTCCTGCGTGGCCACCACGTGTTGGAAAACGCCGGCGCGCAGCAACGCGTCGATGCCTGGCACGATCGCGTCGCCCTCATGGCAGGCCAGCGGTCCGCCGGGCATGAAATCCGGCTGCACGTCGACGACGATCAGGGCGGCATGCGGGGTGATGGTGGTCTTCATAAGCGAGCCTTGCGGAGCGGTCTGGCAGCGCGAGTCTAGCGTGGGCGATTGAGGTCGGTTTTCGGACCACAACGGTTGATGCAGAATCGGCGCGGGGCAGGGACGAATCAGCCAGGGGTGAGCGATGGATCAGGTTTCCGGCGACACGGGGTACACGCAATCGGTGCTGGCGAGCGCCGCCTATCCGCGGACGTATCGTTATTCCACCGCGGTGCGCTGGCTGATCTACGTGATTGCCGCCGCGATGATGGCCGGCGGCATCTGGATGGTGTTCATGCAAATCCGGCAAGCGTTCGCGCCCGCCGTCTTTCTTTGGCTCGGCATGGCCGCGCTGAGCCTGGGTGTGTTTATGGCCGCATCCTGCACCGTCGCGTGCCTCACTCTGCGCGCCGATGCGATCGAAGTGCGCCGGCTTTTCAGCAGCCGACGGCTGCGTCGCGACGAGATCAGAGGCCGCCGTCTGGTGCCGACGCGCGGCAAGCCGATATCGGTACTTGTGCCCCAAAGCGGTCAGCCGCTGCGGCTGGATTCGGGCTATCGCGGTGACAGCGTGCTGGACGCGTGGATCGCCACCCTGCCGGATCTGGACCAGCGCGAGCGCGACGCCTCGCAGGCCAGGCTGGCGGCCGATCGCACCTATGGCGCCAGCCCGAAGGAGCGCCTGAGCCGCCTGGCCACGGCGCGCCAGTTCGCCAAGGTGGCGCAGGTAACCACGATGGCGCTGAGCGCGTGGGCGTACGTCTATCCGCGGCCCTATCTGCTGGTGGTCGCGCTGGTGGCCCTGCTGCCGTGGTGCGCGGTGGCCCTGGTCGGCTGGTCGCGCGGGCTGATCCGCTTCGACACCTCGCGCAACGACGTGCGTCCGAATATCGCTATCACGCTGATCCTACCGGGCATCGTGCTGGGCGTGCGTGCCTTATCGGATACGCACATGCTGGACGTGGGCTCGGCACTTGAATACGGCGTGGTGGTCGGGCTGCCGCTGCTGGCCGCCGTCATGCTGGTGAACGATCGCAGCGATCGGCCGCGCGCCCTGGGTTGGAGCATGCTGCTGCTGGCGCTGGTCGCGCTGCCCTACGGCGCTGGCGTGCTGAGCCTGTCGGATGTGCTGCTCGATCAGCAGCCGCCGCAGGTTTTTTCGACCCAGGTGCAGGGCAAGTACATCTCCCGCGGCAAGCATCCGCAGCCCTATCTGGTGCTGGCGCCGTGGGGACCGGAAACGATGGGCGACAAGGTGGCGGTGAGCCACACCTACTATGCGCAGACGCCCGTGCACTCGACAGTCTGCGCGGCGCTGCACCCGGGCAGCGTCAAGCTTCGATGGTTCGACGTGCGCCCATGTCCCTCGACGTCGGCTGGCGGCAATACGTCCATGCCGTGAGGCGGCGCTTCACTGCATAATGGTGTCGAAACCGACGAAGAAAGCGAGACGCGCCATGCATTACGACCAGAGCTGGATGGGGTTTGGCATTGTCGGCGGCATGCAGGCAGGCCTGATCTCCGCGCTGGCCGCGCTGCTGCTATTCGTGGTCTTCCACTGGCTCGGTCAGCGCAACGCCTGGGGTTACGGCACGCAGATCGGCTGGACGCTGCTGGTGGCCGCGCTACTTACCGCCAGCGGCGATCTGTGGGATCTGTTCTATTTCAACTACGCTCCGCTGCAGTCGATGGCGCTGCTGCGCGCCAAGCTGGCCGAGGTGCACGATCCGGACAGCATCGGCCTGCGCGTGCTGTGCGAGCTGCTCGGCATCGTACTGGGCATCTATGTAGCGTGGGTGCTGTGCCACTCGCGCTGGGGCACGCGGCTGCTGCGTCGCCGCTAACGCTCCGGCGTGGCGCGCACGGTGTCGAGCCGATGCGAGAACATCCACGGCCACAGTTCCGGCAGCGCATACGCCGGCACCCAGGAACCGTGGTTGACGCCGGGAAATTCGGTATAGCGCACCTCTTCATGCGCGGCCTGCAGCGCGGGATACAGCTGGTGATCGTCGGTGAGCGGCACCACCGTGTCCGCGCTGCCGTGAAAAATCCACACCGGCAGGCTGCCGATGTGTGCGGCGACCCACGCATAGGAATCCACGCCTGCAGGAATGCCCAGCACGTGCAGCGCGGGCTCGTCGGCAATCGGGTTGATCGCGCCGCAGATGATGGCCGCCGCGGCGAACAGGCCAGGATGATCGATGGCGATCTGCCATGCGCCGAAGCCACCCATCGACAGTCCGGTGAGATAGAGCCGATGACGATCGCCATGGAATTCGTCGATGCTGTTCTGCATCGCCTGCAGCGCCATTTGTTCGATCGGCCCGTTCCAGTAGGTGTGCTCCGGCGCCTGCGGAATCACCACCACGGCCGGAAAATCGGCACCGTGCTCGCGCAGCCACGGCGGGAGGCCCTGGGTCATCTGCCTCGTGTTGTCGCTGCCGGCTTCGCCGCTGCCGTGCAGAAACAGCACCACCGGCCAGCGGCGTTTGGACGTCCAGCCGTCCGGAACGAATACCTGGTAGCGATACGTGTTTCCCTGCAGCGTGACGCTGCGTTCGACGAAGCGCTGCGTGTCGGCGGCGCACGCACGCAGGGCGGGCAGGCATAGCGAAAACAGCAGGAGTAGCGAAACCAGGGAGAAGCGCAGGCGCATCGGCGGTGTCCTTGGAAAGATCGGGCTATTCAAGGCCCGTGTGCCGAAGCGCGCAAGGCGCCGTGCAGCGGGGCTATAGCAGTGGGTCGAACAGGCGCGCCACGTGCATGGCGACGCGGCGCAGATAGGGTGCGTCGAGGTACTCGCCTTTTTCCACCGGCAGCGCCTTGGCGAAATCCGCGCTCAGCATGGCCTCCACGTCGCGGGCAAACGGCGTGTCGACAATCAGGGCGCTGACCTCGAAATTGAGCCGGAACGAGCGGCTGTCAAGATTCATGCTGCCGACGGCGGCGGTGTCGTTGTCGATCAGCAGCACTTTCTGATGGGTGAAGCCGGGCTGGTAGCGGAACACGCGAATGCCCGCGCCCAGCGCTTCGTGCGCGTGCAGGGTCGAGGCGAGAAACACCGTGCGGTGATCGGGCCGCGAGGGAATCAGCACGCGCACGTCGACGCCACGCGCCACCGCCAGCCGTAGCGCGGCGAGCACCGCGTTGTCCGGCACGAAGTAGGGCGTGGTCAGCCACAGGCGTTCGCGTGCGGCGTTAATCGCGGCGGTGAAGAACAGCGAGCAGGTTTCCTGCGCGTCGGCCGGGCCGCTGGCCACGATCAGCGCGCTGGCCTCGCCGGTGCACGGTGGCGTTGGAAGCAGCGGCGGCGGCGCACCGGTGATCCACTGCCAGTCACTGGCGAACAGCTGCTGCAGGTCGGCAACCGCGGGGCCACGCAGCTCCATGTGCGTATCGCGCCACGGTGCCAGCGGCGGCTTCAGGCCCAGGTATTCGTCGCCGACGTTGAGCCCGCCGACGAAGGCGCGCGCCCCATCGACGACAACGATCTTGCGGTGATTGCGGAAATTCAGCTGAAAGCGGTTGCGCCAGCGGTGCGTGGCGAACGGATGAATCGCCACGCCGCCCGCGCGCAGCGTTTCGATGTAGTGCCGGGGCAGGTCGTGGCTGCCGACACCGTCGAACAGCACGCACACTGCCACTCCGGCTGCCGCGCGTTCCAGCAGCAGCTGCTGTACGCGCCGGCCGAGCTGGTCGTCGTGAAAGATGAAAAACTGCACCAGCAGGCAGTGCTGCGCCTCGGCCATGGCGGCCAGCATGACCTCGAAGGCCGCATCGCCGTCGATCAGCAGCTTCAGCTGGTGGCCGCTGCGAAACGGCTGGCCCTGGATCGCGCTGATGGACGCGTAGCGCGCGCAGTCCGGGTCGATCGCCTGCGCATTGCCGCTGTCCCGGGCGCGCGAGGAAAGTTTCGACTGCTGGCTGGTGAGGTAGCCGAGAAAGCGATTGGAGCCGAGATACAGATACGGAATCAGGGTCAGATAGGGCAGAAAAATCAGGCCCAGCGCCCAGCCGATCGCGCCCTGCGGCGTGCGCGTACGCATCACCGCGTGCATGGCGGCCAGCACGCCGGCGGCGTGAAACAGCAAAAATCCGGCGGTGATCAGAAAGGTGCTCATCGGCGTGCGGTCATGGAGTGGGGCGGTGCTGTCGGTCCAGCGTGGCGCTTACCTGACCAGCAACTGGTCGGCCAGATGGCGCGCCTGCTGGCGGATTTCCGGCATGGCGGTGGATTCCCACAGCGTGCCGCGCAGCATGCTGCCGATCGCGAACAGGTTGGACCAGTAGTCCTTGCCGTGCGCCAGCCGGCCATCGGGCGCGGCCCGCATCCCCAGGCCGAGCGGATCGGTGGCGATGTGTCCGTTGGTGAGCAGCTGGCTGACCAACGGATGTCCGGTGCGGCGGATATCGTTGTTCATGCCGGTCGTCTGGATGATCAGGTCGGCCTCCAGCGCATGAGGAATGCCGGCCGGTGCACAGGCGAGCTGTAGCTGCAGCGTGTCGCCAGCCAGCGCAACGGACTTCATCCGGCCGCGCAGCCTGTGCAGGCGGCCCTCGTCTTCAAGCGCAGCAACCGATCTGGCGACCTGCGGCGGCATCCGGTGACGCACGCGCTCCCAGGCCCAGCGCGCATGGCGCAGAAAGCGGCCCCGCTGCTCGGTATCCAGTTCGCGCCAGAGGCCCGGGGTGTGCGGCCGCAGGCTGTCGATCACCGCGCGCCAGTCGCGTTCGTGCGCCAGCGCCTCGCGCAAAAGGCGCAGCCAGTGGCGCACGTCGGGCGAGTCGCGCATCGAATCGATCAGCTCGCCGCTGTCCCCGGCAGGCACGGCGGCGGCGTTGAGATGCGCCTCGGGCAACAGGCCGTGACGCGAGATGGCGGTGAAATCAGCCTGCGGCCAGCGCGCCGAAAGCTCCAGCAGCACGTCTACGGCGGTCAGGCCCAAGCCGATCAGAACGACCTTGCGCGGCGCGGACATGGTGTCCGCGCTCGCCATCAGGGCCCAGGGATCGACCACGTAGCGGCCGCTGTCCAGCGCCTCGGCACTGACGCCGCCGAGCGGTTGCGCCGGCAGCGAGCCCAGTGCCAGCACGGCCGCATCGAACTGGCGGCTTTCCTCGCCCTGGATGACGGTGACGCCGTCCCGCTCCGGCACCATGGCCTGGACCGCGAACGGAATCACGTTCACGTCGTGGCCGTTGGCCTCGCCCTGCGCGAGCGCCCGCGCCACCTCGGCTTCGAGATAGTCGCCATAGCGGCGCCGCGGCATGAAATCGGTGCCGGCCACGGCGGGATCGTCGCGCTTGAGAAAGTCGAGAAAGCCGCTGGGCTTGCCGGCGAACATACTCATCGATGCTGCGCGGACGTTCAGCAGGTGGCGGTCGGAGGGCGTGCCATAAGCCACGCCCCGGGCAAGTGGCCCGCCTCCGGTGTACCAGTCCAGATGCAGCGGCTGCGGCAGCTTTCGCTCCAGCAATTCGCTGAGCAAGGTAGCGGCCGCAGCACCGCCGCCGATGATGGCGACCCGTCGAAACATGAATTTACCTGATCGGTTTGGCGTTGAGCGAGCGGTGGAGGTCAGCTGAGTTGACCGGTGACGGCCGCACGCTGCAGCTTCGCCACCCAACCTGCTTCCGGCTCAGCCTTCTCGTAAGCGAAGTACTGTGCCAGATCGCCCCCATACACGTGAAGCGTCAGCGCCGTATCGCGCTGGGATAAATTGCGGCAGCGGTGCGCGTGGCCGTCCCCGCCCTCGAACCAGGTGCCGTCGCCGGGCCCGAGCCAGTCGCGACCGAGTTCGCGCAAGTCGCCCGTCTGCGGGTCGAGGTCGTACGACTGCACTTCCAGCGCGCCGAGCAGGGTGACCTCCAGCCCCCACAGCCCGCCATGGTCGTGCACCGGCGTGATGTGGTTCGGCGGCCACGCCATCACCAGCACGCTGATGGCGGGATTGCTGCGTTCGGCCACCAGCCAGCGGTCGAAGCCGTGACGGCGCGCCCGCAGCGGCGCGAAACGCGTGGTCAGTGCGTCGGCATCCTGGTGCACGACGCGGCCGATGTCGCGCGCCATCAGCGCCAGATCCGGCTGCGCGGCGGCACCCTGCTCGAGCGCGATTCCGCGCAAGGTCTTCAATGTGTGCAGATATTTCCCCATGCGCGGAGCCTGGCTGAACGACTGTTTTGCAGTGGACCATGCGAGTCGTTAAAGACGCGTAAGCCGGAGGCGGTCCTTTTCCGGGGCCGTTTTCACGTTTGTCCGGCACGCCAAGCAGACGGCGTCGGTGCCGTTTCGGTTGCTGCGAATGTTGATCGGCCTGGGTGCTGGTGGTCAGGGCTTCGCGCCAAAGCGTACCGGTCAGCGGAGACCGGTAACCGGTACGCCTCACCCCTCACTGCTGGCGCAGATCAAAGCTCACCGGCACACGTGCCCAGGCCCGCACGACTTTTCCGTCGACCATCGCTGGCTGGAATCGCCACGATGACAGCACCTGCTGCCGTGCGCTGTGGTCGAGCAGCGCATATCCGCTGCTTCGTTCGATCACCACGTCGAGCGGCTTGCCGGTCTCGTCGACCAGTACTCGCAGCAGTACCGTGCCGTGCATGTGTTCGCGCATGGCCTGCACCGGGAACTGCAGCGGCGATGACCGGTAAGCCAGGCTCGCCTCGACCGGCTGGCCGGTCGTCGCTGGCATCTGCGGCGTCGCGGCGGTAGGCACGATGCTCGGTGGCGCTATCGGTGGGGCGGCACGCTGGCCTTCGGTTGTCGGCACAACCGGCGGCAGCGCCAGCGGGGTGAGCTTTCGGGGGCTTTGAGCCACAACCCTGTGCGGATGCGGCAGCGGTTTGAGCTCGATGGCGGGCGGCGGTGGCACGGCGGCAGGAGGGCTGATCCAGCGGATCAGCGTGGCCGCTGCCGGCGTCGCCAGCCGCGGCACGGCAGGTGCGCCCACGGGACGGGTGGCGATCAGGAGCACGGCCAGGTTCAGCGCCATGGCGGCACTGAGGGCGGTGATCCGGATCGTGTCGGGGTGGGTGGCATGCTGCGGGGTATGACGAGCGTGGGCCAGACTTGCGGAAGACATGGGCGACCTCCTGACGGCAGTGTGGGTTGGCGCGGCAGTGCCACAGCCCGGCGTGCCGGGTATTGCGCTGCAGCAATTGCAGCGTATGCTCATCGTGTGCGGCGGCGCAAGTGAGCTCATCGCCGTTTTTCAAGTGGACGGCTGGACGTCCATTTCAGGAGACTGGATGAACCTCACATCGCCCATCGCGGGTCCGCGCTACAGCTTCGGTGACGAGCTGGCCAGCAGCGTGATTCACGGCATCGGCATCGTGCTGAGCATCGCGGGTCTGGCGATTCTGGTGGCCTTCGCGGCTCGCCATGGCAATGCGCAGGTGGTCGCGGCCAGCGCGGTCTACGGCAGCACGCTGATTCTCCTTTACACGGCTTCCACGCTGTATCACTCGATTCCCGTGGCGAAGGCCAAGCCGACGCTGCGTACGCTGGATCACATCGCGATCTTTCTGCTGATCGCCGGCACCTATACGCCCTTCACGCTGATCGCGCTGCCGGGCGCGTGGGGTTGGAGCCTGTTCGTTGCGGTGTGGGCGATGGCGCTGCTGGGCAGTGCGCTGGAAGTGGGGCTGCTCAAGCGGTACCGGAAATTTGCCGTGTTGCTGTATGTCGGCATGGGCTGGATCGGCATGATTGCCTTCAAACCCCTGAGCGCCTACCTGCAGAGCGGCGGCACCGCGCTGCTGATTGCCGGCGGTCTGGCCTACACGCTGGGGGTGCCGTTCTACCTGTGGCGCAAGCTGCCGTATCACCACTCGCTGTGGCACCTGTGCGTGCTCACCGGAAGCGTGCTGCATTTTCTGGCGGTGCTTTTGTACGTGATCCCCGATCCGGCCTGAACCTGCCGGCAGGCGCGCTGCCTAGGCGAACCACCAGGCCAGCGCGAACAGGCCCACCATGACGAACGAGATCACCAGCTTCATCAGCGTGCCGAAGAGCAGGCCGATCCACGTGCCGACGCCGACGTGGGCCGAGCGCAGCACGCTATTGCCCGAGGCCAGTTCGCCGAGCAGGGCGCCGATGAACGGCCCCAGCAGCAACCCGGGAATGCCGAGAAACATGCCGGCCAGCGTACCGATGCTCGCGCCCCACATTGCCTGCCGGCTCGCGCCGATGCGTTTGGCGCCCAGCGTGCTGGCGACAAATTCCAGGATCACGCCTGCGGCGGCGAGACTACCGATGATCAGCAGCCACCACAGCCCGAGGTGCCGGTAGTCGTCCACCGCAGCCGTGAGCCAGATGCCGCCGAAGATCATCGGCAGGCCGGGCAGCGCGGGAATCACCGAGCCGATCAATCCGCCGACGATCAGCGCGGCGGCTAGCAGGTAGAGCGCTATATCCATGCGATAAGGTCCTTTACCGTCGCGCCAAGGTCGTGAGGTCGACGCTCATTTTTCGACGAAGGCCCGTTCGATCACGTAGTCGCCCGGCTCGCGCGTGCGCGGCGATACATGAAAGCCGCGGCCGTCGAGCAGGGTGGAAAGATCGTCCAGCATGGCCGGGCTGCCGCACAGCATGATGCGGTCGATCGCCGGATCCAGCGGCGGCAGGCCGATGGTCTGGCTCATCAGGCCGTCGGCGATCGCGTCGGTGATGCGGCCGCGGTTGCGAAACGGTTCGCGCGTGACACTGGGATAATAGATGAGCTTCTCGCGCACCAGCGGACCAAGGTATTCATGCTGCGGCAGCTCGTGTTCGAGATACTCGCCATAGGCCAGGTCGGCGATATTACGTACGCCGTGGGCCAGCACGATCTTGTCGAAACGCTCGTAGGTTTCCGGGTCGCGTACCAGGCTCAGAAACGGCGCCAGACCTGTGCCGGTGCCCAGCAGATACAGATGGCGGCCGGGCTTGAGGTCGTTCAGCACCAGCGTGCCGGTTGGCTTGCGGCTGACCAGCACAGGGTCTCCGGGCCGCAGGTGCTGCAGGCGGGAGGTAAGCGGGCCGTTGGGCACCTTGATCGAGAAGAATTCCAGATGCTCCTCGTAGTTCGCGCTGGCGATGGAATACGCCCGCATCAGCGGGCGGCCATCCACCTCCAGCCCCATCATCACGAACTGGCCGCTGTCGAAACGGAAGCCGGGATCGCGCGTGGTGCGGAAACTGAAGAGCGAATTGTTCCAGTGATGCACGTCAATCACGCGCTCGGATGCCATTGCCACCATGGGTAAGGTTGTCTCATTTGGAATGCTGTTGGTCGATGGCCGCGAGGCGGCTCGACTGGGATTGGCTGCTCGCGACGTCATAAGCTGCCGAAACTTGGGCTGCCGAAACGCGATGGCCTGGAATATTTTACGCGATCGATGATGCGCTCTGCCGCGTGAAGCAGCCGCCATGCTGGGGTATCTTGGCGCATCATGCAGGCCATCGACGCCGGGGACTCTCGAATGGAAGCAGACATGCCCAAACCGGTACCGGGACACCACGTCCACCAACGTCATTTCGAGCGGCTGGTGATGCTGTCCGATGGCGTATTCGCGATTGCGATGACCTTGTCGGCCGTGGAGCTGAAGCCGGAGCCCTTGCCCGGCGCAAGCCTGGCAAAAATGTGGGCATTGCCGCTGGCGACCTATTTCGTCAGCTTTGCCATCATCGCCGGCGTGTGGGTACGCCATTGATCGGCGCTGGCACACCTGCGCCGCGTCGATACAACGACGACGCTGATCAGCCTGCTGCTGCTGAGCCTGGTTTCGCTGATGCCGGTCGTGATCCGGCAGATGCTCGAAGGCGAGGGTGAAGCGCATTCGATGGGCATGCTGGTTTACTCCCTGGCACTGATGGTGACCTACCTGTGCCTGGCGGCGAACTGGAGCTATGCCGCACTCATCGCCAGACTCGCGCCCGACGTCGCGCGCCCGCGCGCGCTGGCCTGGCTGATGCAGGACTTTTTCGTCGCCATAATGTTCGCGTCAGTGGCCTTTTACAGCGTGGAACTGAGAGTGGCCGCCGCCTTGGCCGCACTGCCGGGGGCTGGACTGCGCATCGGTTCGCTGCGATTGCTGAAGAAAGCCAGGGCGGCCGAAACCGAAGCTCCCCTCGAGGACGTCAATCCGGGACAATAGCCGGTGATGACCGACTCACTTGCCGCCGCTGACACTGTCTACGCCGAATCCGCGCGCACGCCGTGGCGTGTCTGCGTGGCGCCGATGATGGACTGGACCGATCGGCACTGCCGCTATTTCCACCGGCTGCTGTCGCCGCGGGCGCGGCTCTATACCGAGATGTTGACCAGCGCGGCGCTGGTGCGCGGCCGCCAGCTTCGTTTGCTCGAACACAGCCAGCAGGAGCACCCGGTCGCCCTGCAGCTCGGCGGCAGCGATCCGCACGAGCTGGCGCAGGCGGCGCGCGACGGCGCGCAGGCCGGCTACGACGAGATCAACCTCAACGTCGGCTGTCCGTCCGACCGGGTGCAGTCCGGCCGCTTCGGCGCCTGCCTGATGCGCGAGCCGGCCCTGGTAGGCGATTGCATGAAGGCGATGCGCGATGCGGTCGATGTGCCGGTGACGGTGAAATGCCGTATCGGTGTCGACGACCAGGACGACTACGCCGGCCTGCAGCACTTCACCGAGACGATGCTCGCGGCGGGCGTCGAGGTGATGACCGTGCACGCACGCAAGGCCTGGCTGCAGGGCCTGTCGCCGAAAGAAAACCGCGAGATTCCGCCGCTGGACTACGAACGCGTGTACCGGCTCAAGCGTGAATTCCCCGAGCTGACGGTGGTGATCAACGGGGGCATCAGCACGGTCGCGCAGGTTCGCGCGCATCTTGAACAGGTCGACGGGGTGATGCTGGGCCGCGCCGCCTATCACGATCCGTACCTGCTGGCCGCCGTCGAGACGGCGTTGTACGGCGAGCGGCTGCCCGCACGCGATGAGGTGCTGCGCCAGCTGCGCCCCTACGTGGAAGCCGAACTGGCCCGCGGTACCGCCCTGAAACACATCAGCCGGCATCTACTGGGGCTTTATCAGGGTGAGCCGGGCGCGCGGGCGTTTCGCCGCACGATCAGCGAAGGCGCGCATTTGCCCGGAGCGGACTGGGATCTGATCGAGAGGGCGATCGCGCCGTGTTCGGTTGCGGCGTGACAGCCGCCTTTCGTGAGGTCAGTATTCAGCCCGGATTGCCTAATCTGAACGCGCCGGCAACTGCCGGTCGGAAAGTGTACGTATGGCAACCCACAAATTCTTCACCACCGCTCTGTTTGCATTGTGCAGTTTTGGCATGGCCACGACGGCGTCGGCGCAGGCCGGCGCGCCGGACGTGACGATGGATCAGGCTGTGCTGAAGGTGCAGCAGGAGACAGGCGGCAAGGTGCTTTCTGCCGAGCCGCACCACGTCGGACGACGGACCGAATACCGCATCAAGGTGCTTACGCCGCAGGGCCACGTGCGGGTAATGGCGGTACCGTCCGAGGCAAACAGGGGCCCCATGACTACACCGGTTTTCACACCATCGATCAAGAACCCGCCCGGCCGAAATCCGGGCAGTAAGGAGAGACACTGATGCGCATCCTGTTGGTGGAGGACGAAGCGCCGTTGCGCGAGACTCTGGCGGCTCGCCTGAAGCGCGACGGTTTTGCCGTCGACGCGGCGCAGGACGGCGAGGAAGGCATCTATCTTGGCCGCGAAGTGCCGTTCGATCTGGCGATCATCGATCTGGGCCTGCCGAAGATGTCCGGCATGGATCTGGTCAAGGCGCTGCGCGAGGACGGCCAGCGCTATCCGATCCTGATTCTCACCGCGCGCGGCAGCTGGCAGGACAAGGTCGAGGGCCTGAAGTACGGCGCCGACGACTACCTGGTCAAACCCTTCCACGTCGAAGAGCTGCTCGCCCGCATCAACGCGCTGGTGCGCCGGGCCAGCGGCTGGTCCAAGCCGATCCTCGCCTGCGGCATGATCAAGCTCGACACCACCGCGCAGACGGTCACGGTGGAGGGCAAGCTGGTCGACCTCACCAGCTACGAATACAAGGTGCTGGAATACCTGATGCTGCACGCCGGCGAGCTGGTCTCCAAGGCCGACCTCACCGAGCACATCTACCAGCAGGATTTCGACCGCGACTCCAACGTGCTCGAAGTGTTCATCGGCCGCCTGCGGCGCAAGCTCGATCCGGAAGGCACCCTCAAACCCATCGAGACGGTTCGTGGACGCGGATACCGCTTTGCCATCCCGCGCACCGACGGCGACGACGAGTAATCCCGTGCCGCCGCGCCAGCCGCTGTCACTGGCGGCGCGTGCGGCGATCGCCACCGGATTTGTGCTCGCCGGCTTTCTCGGACTGGTTGGCCTGACGCTTTCCAAGGCCAACCAGAGCCGGTCCCTGAGCGCCCTGCAGGAGCGGCTGCAGAACGACACCATTGCGCTGATCACCAACTTCGACGTCAACCGCTTCGGCAAGCTGCTTCCGCCGGACACGCTGCCCAATCCGAATTTTTCCCGGCCGGGTTCCGGCCTCTATGCCGTGGCCCTGGGCGACGACGATTATCGCTGGGAGTCGTCGTCGGCCATCGGCCGCGACTTCAGCTTTCTCAAACCGCTGGAGCCCGGCGAAAGCACGGGGCTGGTGGGGCCTGTCGATACCCGCATGGGCCGCCTGTACTATTACAGCTACGGCGTGGCGCTGGACACGGTGGAGAAGAAATCCGTGCGGCTGACGGTGACCGTGGCGCAGACCGAGGATCAGCTCGAGGGTGACAGCGCCGGCTACCGTCGCACCCTGTTCGCGTGGCTGTCGATACTCGGCGTGATGCTGATTGTGCTTCAGTTTCTCCTGCTGCGCTGGAGCCTCACACCGCTGCGCAAGGTGGCCAGCGACATGACGCGGGTGGAGCGCGGCGATTCGGAGCATCTGGACAGCCAGTATCCGCTGGAGCTCACCAGCCTGACCGAGCGTATCAACGTATTCATCGACAACGAGCGCGAGCAGCGCACGCGCTATCGGCATACGCTGGCCGATCTGGCGCACAGCCTGAAGACGCCGCTGGCAGTGATCCGTTCGCAGCTGGAATCCCCCGTGCTCGATGACGCCTCGCGCCGCAGCAGCGTGCTCGATCAGGTACGGCGGATGGACGACCTGGTCGCCTACCAGCTGTCGCGCGCCGCCACGTCTGGCCGGCAGACGTTTGCCAGCGCGGTGCCGATCGCAGGCCACGCCGAGGATCTGGTGCAGAGTCTGGAAAAGGTATACGCGGCCAAGAACGTTCTGTGCGAATTCGACATCGACGAGCGCGCGGTGTTTTACGGTGAGCAGGGCGACCTGCTGGAACTGATGGGCAACCTGCTCGAAAACGCGTTCAAGTGGGCCGGCCACCGCGTGCTGCTAGTAGTGAAGTCGCAGGCCACCACGGCGCGCCAGCGCACGGGCCTGTGGCTGAGCGTGGAAGACGACGGCCCCGGCATCGCCGAGGACAAGATCGAGAAAATCCTGCAGCGTGGCGTGCGCGGCGACGAGCGCGTGCAGGGCCACGGCATCGGTCTGTCCATCGTGCAGGACATCGTGCACGCCTATCAGGGCGAGCTGCTGGTGGACCGTTCGCCCGAGCTCGGCGGCGCGCGCTTCAGTGTCAGCCTCACGCCGGCCTGACGGATCGAATCGGGCCGATCGAGGCGTTTGTCCCGCCTGCACCTCTGATGTACTGCTCGGCTAACGCTTTGCCGGCTTCCTCAACACGCGAACGGCATTCGACATCTCGGCCCAGATCGCGGGCGACGGTCCGTAGAATGCTTCGAGCAGATGGGCTATGGCCGGCTCCGCGCCGCGCAGCAGCGAGGGCTGCGAGTAGTGCAGCTCGGTGACGACCGCAAAATATTCGCTGGCGTTTTCAGCGGCGCGGCGATCGATCGGATTGCCGTCATCGCGCGGCGGTGAACTCGCGAGGCGGCGAAACGCCCGATCGAACTGTTCGACCCAGCGTCGGCGCGAGATATCCACCAGCGGCGGCATGCCGTCGGGCGGTCCGTCGAGCATATCCAGCTTGTGCGCCATCTCGTGCAGCACGACGTTGTAACCATCCCACGGCTGTTCCAGATCCAGCTGCACATCGGCCAGCGACAGCACCAGCGGGCCGTGCTCCCAGCTGTCCACGCTGCGCGTGTCGCCATGGATGTCGACCACGCTGCTGTGGCAGGCGTGCTGCGTGCCGCGCACCTTGAACTCACCGGGATAGATCAGCACATCACGCCAGCCGCGCAGGCTGCCGGCACCCTGCTGCAGGGCAGGCAGACAGGCCTGCATTGCGATCAGCAGTCGCCAGTAGTCGTCCAGCACGGCGCCGGCCAGGGCGTGAAACCGTTTGCGTGCGAGAAACATCGCCGCCAGGCGGCGCAGGCGCTGCTGGCGCTCCGCATCAAGCCCGCGTGCGAGCGGGCAACCGAACAGTGCGCGCCGCCACAACGCATCGGCAATCGGCAGTGGTTCGAGCCGAGCCCGCAGCGATTGCCACCAGCGCCCGGCCATGATCCGGACCGCTTACTGGATCGACCCGGGCAACAGGGACTGCCAGCCAAGATGGGTTTGCTGGACATGCGCCGGTGGCGTCACGTCGATGCCCGAGTGGTCCTGCGTACTGCCGCCACCGGACGCGCCCTTGCGCAACTCGCTGCCGTGCGTCGTGCTGTCGCGAGCCGGTGGAGTTTCGCTGGCACCCGGTTCGCTGCTGTTGCCCGAGTCGCGTGTGCTGCTGCTGTCGGCGGCTCCGTGCAGCGAGCCGTCGAGTTCGCGGCTGTCCACACTGGTCGCTGCGGCGCCGCCGATGCCGGCAAAACAGATGGCGCAACCGATGAGCCAATGTTTGACGCGCATGGCAATCGAACTCCCTAGACTCGCGAGGCAAGCGCCGATCCTGTCAGAAACCGCGCTGGCTTGCCAGTGCTGCGCTCGCGCCGCGCGACGTAGGCATCGGCGAGGAGGCTGAGCCGGGCTAAACTGGGCGAATGTTCATTTTTCCCCTCGCATCTTTTCGCCGCTGCGCCTCGGGCCTGCGCCAGTCTGCCGGCGGGCCGCGCTGATGCAGCCGCATCAGCTGCTGGCTGCGCTCGCCGCGGGCGAGCCGATTTCCGGCGCCGGTCTGGCCGCCAGAACCGGCGTCACGCGGGCCGCGATCTGGAAGCAGATCGAGGCGCTGCGCGCGCGCGGCGTGCCGATCGAAGCGCGCGGCGCGACAGGTTATTGCCTGCCGTGGCCGCTGCAGATGCTGGATGTCGACGTAATACGTGCCGCCTTATCTTCGCCGGTGGCCCAGAGGCTGGGCGCGCTCGAAGTGCACTGGGAACTGGACTCCACCTCCAGCGAATTGCAGCGTCGCGGCACCGGCGCCCCCGATTTCAGCGTGTTGCTGGCAGAAACGCAGAGTGCCGGCCGCGGTCGGCGGGGTCGGCAGTGGCTGTCGCCGCCGGGACTGAATCTTTATCTGTCCTGCCTCAAGCGATTCGATCAGGGTTTTGCCGCGCTTGGCGGCCTGTCCCTTGCCATCGGAGTGATCGTGATGCGAACGCTGGAAACGCTGGGCATGGCGGGAACCGGTCTGAAATGGCCGAACGACATACTGGCTGCGGAGGGCAAGCTCGGCGGCATTCTCGTCGAGCTCAGCGGCGAATATCAGGGGCCTTGCGCGGCGGTGGTCGGGATCGGCCTCAACCTGCGGCTCACGCCGGCACTGCGCGAGCAGGCCGGCCAGCCGGCTAGCGATCTGGCCAGTCTCACGAACGACGACCCGCCGGATCGCAACCGCGTCGCCGCTACGCTGATCGCCGACCTTGTCGATGGCCTGCAGCAGTTCGAGCGCGACGGCTTTGCCGGCTTCGTCGACGAATACGCCCGGCACGACCTGCTGAAAGATCACTTTCTGCAGATCAGCGGCGCGCTCGGTTCCTTCGAGGGCGTGGGTGCCGGCGTCGACGCGCGCGGCGCACTGCAGGTACGAGTGCGCGATGGCAGCCTGCGTCCGGTCGACAGTGCCGAAGTTACGGTGCGTCGCGCATGAGGCTGCTGCTCGATCTCGGCAACACCCGCATGAAGTGGGCGCTGATGCTGCAGCCGGACGGCTGGCTGGCGCAGGGCGCGCTGGACTGGCAGGAAGGGTTTGCTGCGCAGCTTGAGTCGGCCCTGATCGGTCTGCCGGCGCCGGCGATGATCGTCGCCGCCTCGGTGGTTGATGCGTCGCGCGAGGCCGAGGTCGGCGCCGTCATCGCCCGCCTGTTCGCGCGCGAACCGATCTGGCTGCGCACGCCGGCGAGCGCGTGCGGCGTGCGCAACGCCTACGCCGAGCCGGAGCGGCTGGGCGTGGACCGGTTTCTGGCGATGGTGGCTGCCTATGCCGACGGTTACGCACCGTGCGTGGTCGCCAGCGCGGGTACGGCGCTCACGCTCGACGCGCTGGCGGCCGACGGCCGCCATCTCGGTGGCCTGATTGCGCCCGGACCGCTGCTGATGCAGCGGTCGCTGGTCGGCGCGACCGCGCGCGTGCGACCGGAACGGGCGGGCGGGATCTTCGATCTGGCCGACAACACCGCCGACGCGGTGACATCGGGCTGCTGGCAGGCTGCTGCGGCCTTGATCGAGCGCTTCGCTGCCCGCGTGGCGCCATCGCTGGGCGATTCGGCCACGCTGATCCTGGGCGGTGGCGACGCCGCCGAGCTGCAGGCGCTGCTGGCCTTGCCGGCGCAGATGACACGCGACGGCGTACTGCGCGGCCTGGCGGTATGGGCCAATACGCAGAACGGTGCGTCCAAGTAGATCGCCTCGCTCAGCGCTTCGTCGATCTAGAATGGGCTGCCGTCCGGCACGGGGAATTCGATGTTGTTGCGTCTGCTGTTTGTCCTTTTGATGGCACTCAATATTGCGGTGGGCGCGTGGCTGCTGCTTGGCCAGCCCTATGCGCACAACGGCAATGCCGTCGATCCCGGCGTGCGCGAGTTGCGCCTGCTGTCGGAAATGCCCCAGACGGCTGCGACGGTTGCTGCGCCCGGCGTCGGGGCGTCCGTCGCAACCGCGGCGCCCGTCTCGGCGCCCGCGCCCGCTGCGCCGGTAAGCGTCACGCCGGCGCGCCCGGCGCAACCGGTGCCGCAAATCTGCCTCGCGCTGGGCCCATTCGCCACCCCGCAGGATCTGCGCAACGCCCGCCAGGCGCTGGGTGCACAGGTCACGCGCATGCGCTCGCGTCAGGAACAGACCACGCAGCTCAACGGTTTCTGGGTCTATCTGCCTGCCACCAGCAGCCACGCGCAGGCGCTGGAACTGGCCCGCCAGCTTGGCGCACGCAACATCAAGGATTACTTCGTGGTCAGCGGTGGTGATCAGCCCAATACCGTTTCGCTGGGCCTGTTCAAGGACCCGGCCAACGCGCGCAAGCGTCGCGACGAGGTCGTCGCGGCCGGCTTTCCGGCCCGGCTGAGCGAGCGCAGCGAAACCGTGCCCGAGTACTGGCTCGATCTGGTCGCCAACAACAGTCCGCGCTTCGAATGGCGCAGCCGCGTCCGCGCCAGCGGCGTCAGTTCGCACAGCACCAGCTGCTTTTGATTCACCCGCATCGCGTCGATCAGCGGCTCGAAGTTATCCAACTCGAATCATCCGCTTGGAGCCAGCGCGACGCGACTGCTAGAATCGCGCTCCCCGCCGGCATAGCTCAGTTGGTAGAGCAACTGATTTGTAATCAGTAGGTCCCCAGTTCGAATCCGGGTGCCGGCACCAAGTAAGCGTCTGAAGTGATCCAGTACAGGCCGGTTAACCTAGCGAATACAGGGTTTCCGGCCTTTTTTGTGTCTGAAGTAATGCAACCCAGTCCATTGCAATCCGTTGGGTTTTGTGAGGTTCTAAAGGCGGAAGCAGGCGTGGCAAAGTTCCCGCTGCGCGCACGCGCGCGAGGCAGGTGACCATGGGTTGAGACACATCACGCGCGCGCGCTCGGACTTAATTGCGATGCAGTGCGAGCAGGGACCAACGAATCGCATAGTTTGATGAGGCAGGCGAGCCAAGGGCAGAGGGTTAGCGCACCGGATTCCACGAGCGAATGGACGCCAGCTGTTGCGCCTGACTCACGGCATCCCTCAGCTCGACGAACCCAAAAGGCTTTTGCAGGTACGGCGCGTTTCCGGGGAGACGATTGCATGCGTCATGCGATGCAATGACGTGAGCGACATCCTTCGCGTCCAGAGCGTCGAGCACAGGTTCTGTGGACTGTCCTCGAACATCCGTTTCAACTACGGCAATATCAACATCATGGTGAGCAACGGCGTTCAAAGCCGCTCTCACTGAAGCGACGCATTCGACCGATTCGCAACCCATGGCCGTTAGACCATCGGCAATCGTTTCAGCAACAAGTGCGTTGTCCTCCACGACTAAAGCGGCCTCTGGCGGGTCACCACCGCCCTTTGCATGCTCGGATATGGTGCTCATAAAGCGTCCTCGCCAGTCAGGTTTTTGAAGCTTTCGTCACATAGACTATACGCGCCCAGCTGGCAGAACGGCGGACAAGACTCGGCCATAGCGCGAGGCAGCAGTTACCGTTTAGGGGCAACTTTGGGGGCATCCGCACAAAGTCTCGTTGCTAAAATGGCACAGGAGATGGCTTTGCCGGGCACGATGTGATGCCGGGTGCGACCAGGAAAATCAAAAGCCCGCAGTGATGCGGGTTTTTCATGGGCGACGTTTCTCGACGGTAGGTGGGCGACGAGCTGTGAGATGTTGGGCGCGGCATTGGTACGGCAATTGCTATGCCTGTGCGCGGCGGCTTTCAGCTTTTGCGCGAGCCGCCTGTGATGAGATCGCGGCAGGAAACGACGTTGTTGAATCCGCCGGTTGCGCTTGTGCGTATATCCAACCGCAAGCGGCCGCCGATTTCACGCCTATCTCCCTGGAGTGCCTCATGTCCGTTTTGAACCCGATCGAGCTTTTCGCCCAGACCACGCAAATGCTGGCCAACGCGGACTGTCCACAGTGCGGCAGAAAAGACGCTTCGGCGCTGGCGCCAGGACGCAAGGACTCCGGCGGTTGCGAATGGTGCTTCGGCAGGCATCAATTGCTGGACCAGTCCAAGCATTGGCTGCAGCGCAGCGCGGGCAGTGCCGGCGCTGGCAACGCCCTGCCGCGGCCGCAGGCCGTGGTGCAGCATGCGGCGGGCCATTAGGGCGGGGGCAGACCTCCCGTCGAATCTCGCCGACGGCGTCGCGGCTATCCGAAAGCCGATGCGCGAACGCAGCCTTTCATTGAGCTCTGTCTTCCTATCCGCCGGCGCCACACCATCCCCTAAAGACTTGTCTCGCCAGGGGTCTGCGATCCACCGAGTGCTCCCTTGTCGAACATAACGCCTGGCGTCAGGCGAGCGCCTTCGAATGTCATGACAACCCTGGTCTAGGCGGGAAACAAATCGTGCGGCGGCAGGTATTCCTCGTTTCGTATGCCGTTGTTTTCCAGCAGGGCCTCGATTCTGTCCATCAGCCGCGGGCCGTCTGCTGCGTCTGCCCGACGGGCAATCGTGTCGGCTTTGTCGGCAAACAGCGGCATGAAATCCGCGCTTTCCGGGTGGTCGGCCATCAGTTGCGGCATGGACTCACCCAAGCGCGCCAGCAACGTGGTCAGTTCGCGGCGACTTTTGGGCGCGGGCCGATGGATTGCCGAATGCAGTTCTTTTCGAATCTTGTACATGGCTAGTCTCGTCAGTCGTAAGAACATCAAAGCAGTGCGCCATGGACCTCGGTGTTGCTCGTTCGGGCGCTCGATGAAAGATTTCTAGAATTTCCACCACCCCGTCTCTTTCGGTTTTCTGGCGGGCGCATTGGAGCCATTTGTGACGCTGTGCGCGCTTTTGTCGGGCGAGTGCCGCTGAGTGCCCTGATCCGCAAGTGCACGATTCAACCCCAGGGCCAACAGGCACAGGCACACCGAGAGGCCGACATACTTCAACATTCCATGTGCCCGTCAATTTTAGATAGCGTTGTGAAGCAAGATTTTTGCCAAGGCGGGCATACGGCGAGGATGGCCGCCGGCGCGATCAACCGGATGCCTTGAGCGGGAGCAACGATGTGCTCGGCCTGCGGTCATGCGCAGCCTCGGCTGAAACAGGCGTATGGTTGCCATGTCAAGGGAACGCCGCAGGCTTGCACCACTTTCGCCGACATGACCATCAATCCTCATCTGAAATTTCGCGATTCTCCCTGGACGTTCGATGAGCGCGCCGCGGCGGATCTTGAGCTGCTTGCCGAAGGCGCCATCGTCGTGGACGAAACCGGGCGCATCGTTTTCGCCAACGCGGTAGCCGTTGCGATGCACGGTCGGCTCATCATGGGCGTGCAACCGGATGACTACAGCCCGATGCACGGATTGTTTACCGAGGACGGCCGCCCGTTTCCGTCGACCGATCTACCGCTCGCGCGCGCGGCCGTGTTCGGCGAAACCGTGCTGGGTGCGAAATGGCGGATCCGCCGTCCCGACGGATCCGGTGTCACGGCAGTGGGCGACGCCATGCCGCTGACCGATACCCAGGGCAGGCAGACCGGCGCCATCCTGCTGTTTCACCAGACCAGTTCATGAGGTTTGCGAGGGGCGCACAGCGGTCGAGTCACCTTCGGTTTTCAGCAGCGCCCTGCGCGCCCGCCAGATCAGCGCGGCGCGGCGTCGATCGACGGCCACCGCGCCCGCATGGATCGCCGCTTCGCGAAAATCCGGCCCGAGGTCATAGTGCGGTGCTGCAAGCTTGTCTTGAAACCACTCCCTGCGCATGCCGATCCGTGCGGCGATGGCGTGCAGTTCGAAAAGGTCGATCTCGTCGGAAAACATGTGACAGCTTGGCGTGACCTCGCCACGCACCACCCAGCCATAGTTGTGCAAGCTGTCGACGTAGACCGTCACGGCCAGCCCGCTGCTTTCAGTGCTTGGCGCCGGATGTTGCCGCGGGCGCTGTTGGTGCTGTTGTCGGCGCCGCTTTCACCGTCGCAGACGTCGTCGTCGGGGAGGCTGCCGTCGAGGCCGTTGCCGGCGTGCTGTCCATGGTGCTGATCATCGATTTCGAGGCCTGATCCATCGCCTGATCGCGCGCGTCCGGCACGGCGGCAAGCCGCTGGGCTGCTTGGAGATGTGATTTCAACGTCGGCAGCTGGGTTTTGACGAACTGCTGGATGTCGGTGTCCTTGGTGGACTTGCCTTCGGCGGTAAACAGCTTGATCGCGTCCTGATGGTCCTTGACCATGGCCTTGGACCACGCCTGATCGAATCCGGCCGGTGCCATCGACTGCAGCTTCTGGTCTTCTTTCTGCGCGTCCTTTGCCGGGTCGGACGGAAAACTCACTTTCTTGCTTTCCGCCAGCGTCTTAAGTGCCGCGTCTGCCTTGGTGTGGTCATCGACGATCCGCTGTGCCAGCGCCTTCACCTTGTCGTCGTTCGATTTGTCGAGCGCCGTCTTGCCCATCTGCACTTCGGCCATGCCGCCTTTTGCCGCGTTTTCGATGAATACCGTGTCCGCGGCACTGAGGCTGCTTTTCGCGTCGCCGGTGGCGTCCGACTGGGCCATTGCCGCAGATGCCGCGCCGAGCAAAAGCGTGGCAATGAGAGCGTGTGACACATGATGAAACTTCATAGGTAGTCCTGTTTGCGCGCGATCAGATACGGCATGAAAACCCAGCGGCTGGAAAGAGTTTGTGATGGCTGGACAAATAATCGGATGCCGGCGATCCGAACAAACCGGGGCATGAGCCGACGCCGGGTCGCGCGCCAAGTCAGAAACGCGCGCCCGCCGGTCCTGCAGGGCGATGCTGCCGGCGATCCGTTAGAATTATGGGCCTACAGTCGGCGCCGCTGCGACAACTCCCCACGCCGCTGCTGCGGCAAGGTATTGGACGGCGCGGTGCATGCTTGGCTCTGCCGCTCGGGCAAAGACGTCACCACCGGCTTCTGCGTAGCTCACGCTGGCGCATTCGATCACCAGAACTCAGGTATACAGGCTATGAGCACGAAGACCGTTTCACTGATCGGCGTACCGACCGACATTGGCGCAGGACACCGCGGTGCGTCAATGGGGCCCGAAGCGCTGCGCGTCGCGAACCTTTTTGCCCGACTGAAACGCTGTGGCCTCAACGTGATCGATCGTGGCAACCTGCAGGGGCCGCTCAATCCATGGCAGCCGCCAAGCGATGGCTATCGGCATCTGGATGAAGTGGTGGCTTGGAATATGGCCGTCTATACGGCCGTACATGAAGAGCTTCAGGCCGGACATCTGCCGATCATGCTGGGTGGCGATCACTGCCTTGCCATCGGTTCCATTTCCGCGATTGCGCGGTACTGCGAAGATCAGGGCAAAAAGCTGCGCGTGCTGTGGCTCGATGCGCATACCGATTTCAACACCGCGCTGGCCACGCCGTCGGGGAATATCCACGGGATGCCGGTGGCCTGCCTGTGCGGCAACGGGCCCGATGCGCTTACCCATCTGGGCGGCACCAAGCCAGCGACCAAACCCGACGTGTTCCGCCAGATCGGCATCCGTTCGGTCGACGCGGCGGAGAAAAAGCTGGTGCGCGAAGCCAGCGTGGGCGTGTACGACATGCGCCATATCGACGAGGTCGGCATGAAGCGCACGATGGAAGAAGCGCTGGCGGATATCGACGAAAACACGCACCTGCACGTGAGCTTCGACGTGGATTTTCTGGATCCCAGCATTGCGCCCGGCGTGGGCACCACGGTGCGCGGCGGCCCGAATTATCGCGAGGCCCAGCTGTGCATGGAGATGATTGCCGACACCGGCCGACTGGCCTCGCTGGACATCGTCGAACTCAACCCGGCGTACGACAAGCGCAACCAGACGGCCAAGCTGGCGGTCGATCTGGTCGAGTCGCTGTTCGGCAAATCCACGCTGATTCGCTGATGCTTGAATCTACGCGTTTCCATTCGATTATCCACAAGCGAACACCATGCAGACTCGTGTACTGACCGGCATCACCACCACCGGCACACCGCATCTGGGCAATTACGTCGGCGCGATTCGCCCCGCGGTGCAAGCCAGCAAGCGCGATGACGTCGACGCGTTCTATTTCATGGCCGACTACCACGCGCTGATCAAAAGCGGTGATGCCGATCGGATCGAGCGCTCGCGGCTGGAGATTGCCGCGACCTGGCTGGCCGCCGGGCTCGATCCGCAGCGCGTCACCTTTTATCGGCAGTCGGACATTCCGGAAATCCCGGAGCTGACCTGGTTCCTCACCTGCATCGCGGCCAAGGGCATGCTCAACCGCGCGCATGCCTACAAGGCGGCGGTGGATCGCAATGCGGAGACCGGCGAAGACGCCGATGCCGGCATCAACGCCGGCCTCTACATGTATCCGGTGCTGATGGCCGCGGATATCCTGGCGTTCGATGCGCACAAGGTGCCGGTGGGTCGCGATCAGATTCAGCATATCGAGATGGCGCGCGATCTCGGCCAGCGCTTCAACCATCTCCACGGCCGCGAGTTCTTCGTGCTGCCGGAGGCGCTGATCGAGGAGCAGGTGGCCACCTTGCCCGGCCTCGATGGCCGCAAGATGTCGAAGAGTTATGACAACACGATTCCGCTGTTTGCCGGCGGCAAAAAGCAGCTGCGCGAAACCATCATGCGCATCGTCACCGACTCCCGCCTGCCGGGCGAGCCGAAGGATGCGGACAACTCGGCGCTGTTCACTATCTTTCGCGCGTTTGCGGGCGAGGACGAGGCAAAGTCGTTTCGCCAGTCCCTGCTAGACGGCCTGGGCTGGGGCGACGCGAAGCAGGCGCTGTACGAGCGGGTCGAGCGGGACGTGGCGCCGATGCGCGAGCGCTACGAGGCGTTGATCGCCGATCCGGCGGGTATCGAACGCATTCTTCAGGAAGGGGCGATCAAGGCGCGTTCGATAGCTACGCCGAAAATTGCGGCCTTGCGCGATGCGCTGGGGCTGCGTTCGGCCACTAGCTCACCGATGAAACCTACGCAGGCCAGGACCGCCGCCAAGTTGAGCAAGGCACCGCGTTTTGCCAGCTTCCGCGATGCCGACGGCAGCTTCCGCTTTCGCCTGTTTTCGGCCGACGGTGACGAGCTGCTGCTGTCGGTGCCGTTCGCCGACCCCAAGGCGGCCGGCGCATTGCAAAAGCGGATCAAGACGGCCGGCACCGACGGCGTGGTGCTGCAGATCGATGCGCTGCGCGTCGTGCTTGCGCTAGACGGCGAGCCGGTGGCGAGTTCCGCCGACTATCGCGACGAGCCGACCTGCGACGCCGCGCTTGCGCAGCTGCGCCAGGCGCTCGATCAGCTGGCGGCGGGCGAGTGATGCCTGAGCTCGCCGGCCGCAGCGACCGCTGACCGATGCGTTATCTCGCCTTTGTCCTGCTGATGCCGTGGCTGCTGATTCTTTGCTGGGCGTACTGGGCTTACCCCAAGAATCTGCCCAGGACGCGCGCGCGGCGCGGGTTTGATGCCGCCGCCGTGCTGATCGCGCTGGCCGCCGCGGCGCAGGCCGCGGTGCTCGGTTTCGATACCGCCCTGCGGCCGAGCATCGGTCAATTCGGTCGCGGCAGCGGCGGCATCTGGCAGCAGGTGCTTCCCGCGCTTTACGGCTATGGCGCGCTGCTCCTTGTGCTGGCGCTGGCGCTGGGCTTGCGCTGGATGCTGTGGGGCCGCAGGCGCTGAGTCGGTTCGGCTACGCGAGCGGTCGTCGGATGCCGGCGTCACGGGATGCGACAATGTCTGATATGACGCCGCTCAAATATCTCCAGGCGTATCCCGCCCACCTGCAGGACAAGGTCCGCGAGCTGATCGCGCGCGATCAGCTGGGCGATCATCTGGCGGCGCGCTACCCCGAGCGCCATGCCGTGCAAAGCGACAAGGCGTTGTACGCGTACACCATGGCGCTGAAGCAGCAGCATCTGAAAAACGCGCCGGGCATCGACAAGGTACTGTACGACAGCAAGCTCGACGTGGTGCAGCGCGCGCTGGGTTTGCACACGGCGATCTCGCGCGTGCAGGGCGCCAAGCTCAAGGCCAAAAAGGAAATTCGCGTGGCGGCGCTGTTCAAGGCAGCCGCGCCGGAGTTTCTGCAGATGATCGTGGTGCACGAGCTGGCGCATTTGAAGGAACTCGACCACAACAAGGCGTTCTATCAGCTGTGCCAGTACATGCTGCCGGAGTATCACCAGCTCGAATTCGATCTGCGCGTGTATCTGACCTGGCGCGACCTGCCGTCGGTCGACAGCGCCAACGCACCCCACTGAGGATCATCATGGATAGCGCGGCACTACAGAAATACCTGTTGCGGTTGTTCGAGCGTCACGACGTTGAACTTGAGGAAGACGAAGAAGACTGGCTGGTGACGGACGGCGATTTTCCGGCGATCCGCGGCATCTGGACCCCCGCGACGGCAGATGCGCCCGGGCGTCTCGATATCGACATCGTGATCAGCGAGGAGCGTCGTATCGAGGAAAGCTTTGCGGGTTTTGGCGAGGGCGATGCGGCCTGCCGCGACGCGCTGAAGGCCTTCGAGCAGAACACCTTTCATCTCGTGCTCGCCGCCTGCTGGTACGTCACCGACGACCGTCGCATGCAGATCACCGCCTGGGACATCGGGGTGCGTACCTGGGACGTGTTTATCGGCCCGTTTACCGTGCGTGGTACTGACGACGGCGTGGTCATTCCGCTTGAGGCGATGGCGTCGATCGAAACGGCGCTGAAGCGCGAGTCGCTCACTCCCGAGCTGCACTGGGTGCGCGTGATCCATCGTCACGAGGGTCACGGTGATGGGCGCACCGATATGCTGCTCGACAACGAGCCGTGGTCGACCGGCCTGCAGGCCCTGAGCGCTATCGACTGGCCGGCCTCCGGTGATTACACCGCCAGCGCTTTCGTGATGCTGGATGTGCGGGATTACTAAGCGGCTGCTACGTCATCCGACGCGATCGTCTGCATAGCGCATCGGTTGATCCGGCAAAAACGACAACGCCACCTTGCGAGGTGGCGTTGTCGTTTTCTCGGTCAGCGGATGCCGCGATCGGCTCAGTTCGGCAGCGACAAATCGTCCAGCATGGCTTTGAGGAAACGCGCCGCTTCACCGCCGGTGGCGGCGCGGTGATCGAAGGTAACCGACAGCGGCATGCGGCGATGCACCTCGATACCGCCCATCACGGCGATCACGTCGTGGCTGAGCTTGCCCGCGCCGATGATGGCCACGGTCGGGGGCACCACCACCGGTGTGGCATAGCGGCCGGCGAACATGCCGAAGTTGGACAGGCTGATGGTGTAGCCGGAGAGCTCCGACGCCGGGATGCTGCGATCTTCCACCTGCGTGCGCAGGCGTTTGATCGCCGAACGCACGCCGGCCGCGTCGAGTACGTCGGCATTGCGCAGCGCCGGTACGAACAGGCCGTCGTCGGTGTCCACCGCAATGCCGATGTCGACGTGCGGATGCAGGGTGCGCGTGAGGTTCTTGCCGTCGAACCAGGCGTTCAATGCGGGCACGCTCTTGCAGGCGAACACGATGGCGCGCACCAGGCGGGCGGTGATGTCCTGCTTGCCGATCCAGGCGTGCAAATCGGCATCGTCGACGATGGTGGTCGGCACCACCTGCGCGTGGGCGTCGGCCATCACGCGCGCCATGTTGCGGCGCACGCCCTTGAGCTGCTCGGGCTGGCCGCTGGCCTGCGCGCCGGGCGACGAGGTGCGCACCGGCTTGCCGGCCAGCGAGACCGGGCCGCGGGCCTGTTCCTGTGGCGCAGGGCCGGGCTGCGGCAGCTCGGGCGCAAGATGACGTCCGGCCGACACGGGAACCGCGCGCGCCGGGGCGGCGCCGAGGCCGGCCGAGCCGTTGGCGGCGGCGTCCTTGACGTCTTTCAGCGTGACGACGCCGTCGGCACCGGTGGGCGCGACGCGGGTCAGGTCGATCTTGAGTTTCTTGGCCAGCGCGCGCACAGCCGGCACGGCCTTCACGCCGCCCACGCTGGCGGCCTGTTCGACGTGCACGTGATTGCCGCTGACCATCGCGCCGACCACGGTACCTTCGTCTTCGCGCACGGCGGTGGTTTCTTCGACCGCGCCGCCTTCGTCGGAGGCGACGACTTTTTCGGCCTCCTGCGGCGCCGGGCTGCCGACACTGCTCTTGTCAGGAGATTTCTTCGGGCCGTGCTGGTGGCCGGTGGATTCGGCTTCCGCGCGCTGCTTGGCGTTCGGGTCGGGCTCGAACTCGGCCAGCGCGGCGCCGGTTTCGATGATGTCGCCCGGTGCGCCGTGCAGCTTGGTCACCTTGCCGGTATAGGGCGAGGGCACGTCGACGACCGCCTTGGCGGTTTCCATCGAGCACAGCGGCGCGTCCAGCTTGATGCTGTCGCCGACCTTGACGTGCCACTCGACCACGGTCGCGTCGGGCAGGCCTTCGCCGAGGTCGGGCAGGTAGAACGTTTTGATATCAGCCATGGGATTTGATCCGGGAACGGGGAACAGGGAACAGGGAACGGGGAACGGGCAGGTTGGCGGGGCTTGCTGTTGTTCCCCGTTCCCCGTTCCCTGAGAAGCTCAGCTTGCCGCCAGCGTGCGCTTGGCCGCATCGACGATGCGCTCCACGCTGGGCAGGTATTTCATCTCGAGGCGGAACAGCGGGATGTGCGTGTCGAAACCGGTAACGCGCTCGACCGGCGCGAGCAGGTCGTACAGGCATTCCTCCGACAGGCGCGCGGCGATTTCGGCGCCGAAACCGGCCGTCTTCGGGGCTTCATGCACGATCACGCAGCGGCCGGTCTTCTGCACCGATTCGGCGATGGTGTCGAAGTCCAACGGGGTGAGCGTGGCCACATCGATCACTTCGGCGCTGATGCCTTCGGCGGCCAGCTCGTCGGCGGCCTCGAGGCATTCCTTCACCTGCGCGCCCCAGGTCACCAGGGTCACGTCGGTGCCGTCGCGCAGCACGAAGCACACGTCCAGCGGCAGCGCCTCGCCGTCGTCCGGCACCTCTTCCTTGTACTGGCGGTAGATGCGCTTGGGCTCGAAGAACATCACCGGATCGGGGTCGCGGATCGCGGCCAGCAGCAGGCCGTAGGCACGCGCCGGCGACGACGGCAGCACCACGCGCAGGCCGGGGATATTGGTGAACAGGTGCTCGTTCGCCTCGGAGTGATGCTCCGGCGCGCGGATGCCGCCGCCCCACGGCGCGCGGAACACCGCCGGCACGGTGATGCGGCCACGCGTGCGGTTGCGCAGGCGCGCGGCGTGGCAGGCGATCTGCTCCATCATCGGATAGATGAAGCCTTCGAACTGCGCCTCGGCCACGGGCTTCATGCCGGCAGCGGCCAGACCTACCGTCACACCGGCAATCGTGGTTTCGTCCAGCGGCGTGTCGAGCACGCGCAGCTCGCCGAATTTTTCCTGCAGCCCCTGGGTGGCGCGGAACACGCCGCCGTTCAAGCCGACGTCTTCGCCGAGCACGACGACGCTGTCGTCGTGGGCCATTTCATACGCGAGCGCCTGGGTAACGGCTTCGATAAGAGTGATTTGTGCCATGACTTAGTGGGCCTTGTTTTTGGACGCGGATTCGAGCGAGAGAACGTAGTCGCGCTGCTTGGCGAGATCGGCGGGGATTTCGGCGAAAATGTAGTCGAACATCGCCGACACCGGCTGCGTCTTGGTTTCGAGGTAGGCGTTCACCTCGTTGTCCATCCACTCGTCGCACTCGGCCTTCCAGGCCTCTTCTTTCGCGTCGTCCCACGCGCCCTTGGCGACCAGCCAGTTGCGCAGGCGCTTCATCGGTTCGCGCTCCCAGCCGTCCTTCACCTCCTGCTCGCCGCGGTAGCGGCGGGCGTCGTCGGCGGTGGTGTGATCGCCGAGGCGATAGGTCACCGCCTCGATCACGCTGCCGCCCTGACCGCTGCGCGCACGCTCGAGTGCGTCCTCCATCGCCTTGCGTACGGCGATGATGTCGTTGCCGTCCACCTGGATGCAGAACAGGCCGGCCGCAATACCCTTTTGCGCCAGCGTCGGGGCGCCGGACTGGATTTTGCGCGGCACCGAGATCGCCCACTGGTTGTTGACGATCACTGCCACCAGCGGCAGGTTCTGCGCGCCGGCGATGTTGATCGCGCCGTAGAAGTCGCCTTTGGACGAGCCGCCGTCGCCGATGGTGCACACGGCCACACGCTTTTCGCCGCGAATCTTGAAGGCCAGCGCGGTACCGGCCGCATGCAGGCACTGCGTGGCGATCGGCACGGACCAGGCGAAGTCATGCCGCGCCGGCTCTTTCTGATAGTCGTTGCCGCGCTCGTCGCCGCCCCAGTACATGTACACCTCGCGCGGCTGAACGCCGCGGTAGAGCTGGGCGCCGTACTCGCGGTAGCTCACCGCGAGCACGTCTTCGGGCCGCATCGCGCTGCCGATACCGACATGCGAGGCCTCGTGGCCCAGGCAGCTGGCGTAGGTGCCCAGCTTGCCGGTGCGCTGCAGGGCGATCGACTTGGCGTCAAAGACGCGAGTCGACAGCATCAGCTTGTACAGCTCGACCATGTGCGGCAGGTCTTTGGCGAATTCAGGAAGGTCGTCACGGACCTCCTTGCCTTCGGCGTCGAGGTATTGCAGGTATTCAATTTCAAACTTGGCGGCGATGGTCACGACTCGCTCCGGAGTGGGGAATGCGGGAAAAGCGGTTGGAGATCACGCGCCGGGGGTTGCCCGCGCGCGCGAACGATCAAACAAGACCGCGCTTGATAACAGGCCACCATGTTGCACTGCAAGGTTCAGCGCAGCAATGCGGCGGCGTATCGGGGCCGTTCCATCGACTCCCGAGTCGCCGTGAAGTTCGTCGAAAAGGGAAACGATTCAAGCCAGCCCGGGCTTCGCCGGATCGCATCAAGGTCTGGCGCTCGCGTAACCGCTAACATGACGGCTTTATAAAATGCGTCGATCTGTCCATGGCTGAAAACCAGCGCGATCTCGAAGCCGGCATCGAAACCGACCTCGACGGCAAGATGACCTACGGCGGCTATCTGCGTCTGGATCTACTGCTGGCGGCCCAGCAGCCGCTTAGCCAGCCGCCGCAACACGACGAGCTGCTGTTCATCGTGCAGCATCAGGTCAGCGAGCTGTGGATGAAGCTGATGATCCACGAACTGGGCTCGGCGATCGATTTTCTGCGGCGCGACCAGGTCTGGCAGACGCGCAAGGTGATCGCCCGCTGCAAGTCGGTACTGCGCCAGCTGACCGAGCAGTGGGCCGTGCTGGAAACGATGACTCCTTCGGAATATCTCGAATTCCGCTCGACGCTGGGACCTTCGTCTGGCTTCCAGTCCCTGCAGTATCGGGTGATGGAGTTCATGCTGGGCAACAAGAACGCCGCCATGCTCAAGGTGTTCGAACACGATCCGGACGGGCAGGCGGCCCTGCGTGAGGTGCTCGAGGCGCCCAGCCTGTACGACGAGTTTCTGCGCTATCTGTCCCGCTTCGACCATGCGATCCCGGCGAAACACCTCGAGCGCGACTGGGCCGAGCCGCACGCGTCCGATGCCGACCTGCTGCCGGTGTTCGAGCGCGTCTACGGCGATACCGACCGCTACTGGCGCGAGTACGCCCTGTGCGAGGACTTCGTCGATCTGGAAACGCAGTTTCAGCTGTGGCGCTTTCGCCACCTGCGCACGGTACAGCGGATCATCGGCTTCCGCCGCGGCACGGGCGGCTCGTCGGGTGTGTCGTTCCTGAAGAAGGCGCTGGAACTGGAGTTTTTTCCCGAGCTGTTCGAGGTGCGCACCACCTTGCAGCCCAAAGGGTTTTAATCGAGGGGGTTTGGCCCTAGCGCTGAGTCCCTGGCCAGTGTTTTTCGCCCGGCGCTTCAGCTCTGCAGCTTGTCCAGAATCCGGTTCAACCAGAGGCGCTCCTGCTCGTCGAGCTTGGCCAGCACCTCGCGCTCGCGCTGGCGAGCCATCGGCGCCACCACCTCGTGAATGGCCCAGCCCGCTTCGGTGAGATCGAGCACGGAGCGGCGCTTGTCGTTGTCGTGCGTATGCCGGCTGACTCGACCCGCGCCGACCAGCCGCGCCAGCGCCCGGCTCACCGCCACCTTGTCCATCGCGGTGCGCTCGGCCACTTCACGCGCCGACAGGCCGGCGAAGCGCGCCAGCACCGCCATCACGCGCCATTCGGTCACACCGATGTCGTAACGTTGCTGATAGTCGTCGGCGATGGCCTGACTCACCTTGTTGGAGAGAATGGAAAGCCGGTACGGCAGAAAATTCTCCAGCTCGATCGGCGCATGGCCACCGGGTTTTGCGGCGGACAGCGGCTTGCCCGCGGCGGCCTTGACGGATGCAGGTTTCGGGATCGGAGAGGCGGGCATGCTGCAATCGTCCTTGCAAATGGTTTCATATGTAACTATAAAGGAGCTTACGCAGATTTTTTGCGGAAGGCCGCGCATGCTTGCGTAGCTTTTCGCCATCATCCAACGGATAGCGGGAGAGCGCCACGAATGGCGTGATCCACGACATGAGGAGCTTGCCATGAATGGCGTCACCCACTTTAGGAGCTTGCCATGAACGCCCAGCCCAATCTTGGTATGCAGGTCACCACCTTCGACAACCCGATAGGTATCGACGGTTTCGAATTCGTCGAATTTGCCGCGCCCGCCGGCCGTGCGGCCGAGCTGCACACACTGTTCGGCAAAATGGGTTTCAGCGCGGTGCTCAAGCACACGTCGCGGCCGATCACCGTGTATCGCCAGAACGGCGTCAACTTTCTGCTCAACGAAGATCCGGACTCCTTCGCCGCGGACTTCGCCAACGCGCACGGCCCGTGCGCCTGCGGGTTCGCCATCCGCTTCAAGCACCCTGCGGCCGATGTGCTGAAAACCGTGCTTGGCAACGGCGGTGAGGAGATCACGCACAAGGCGGCCAGCAAGGCGGTTGATGCGCCGGTGGTCAAGGGTATCGGCGACTGCATGCTGTATCTGGTCGACCGCTACGGCAGCGCCGGCAGCATCTACGACGGCGACTACGCGCCCATCGTGGGCGCCGATCCGAACCCCAGCGGTTTCGGGCTCACCTTCATCGACCACCTCACGCACAACCTCTACTTCGGCAATATGCAGAAGTGGTCGGACTACTACGAGCGGCTGTTCAACTTCCGCGAGATTCGCTACTTCGACATCAAGGGCGTCAAGACCGGCCTGGTATCCAAAGCCATGACGGCTCCGGACGGCGTGGTGCGCATTCCGCTGAACGAGTCGAACGATCCGAAGTCGCAGATCAACGAATACCTCGACGCCTACAAGGGCGAAGGCATCCAGCACATCGCCTGCTTTACTGACGACATCTACGACACGGTGGAAAAGATGCGCGCGCAGGGTGTCGAGTTCCTGGATACCCCAGACACCTATTTCGACGTGATCGACCTGCGCGTGCCGAATCACGGCGAGGACGTGCCGCGCCTGCGCAAGAACAAGATCCTGATCGACGCCGACAAGGAAACCAAGCAGCGCAAGCTGTTGCAGATCTTCACCCAGAACAACATCGGCCCGATCTTTTTCGAGATCATCCAGCGCAAGGGCAACGAGGGCTTCGGCGAAGGCAATTTCCAGGCGCTGTTCGAGAGCATCGAGCGCGATCAGGAGCGGCGCGGCGTGCTGTGATCGCCGAGTCGGCAGAGCGGCCTGACCGCCCTACCGACCGCTGGATCAATGCGGAAACGTGCCGTGCTTGAACATTGCAAACATCATGGCGCCAAAGAAAAGAAAGTACAGCAGCATGATCACCATGCCCACGATATACAGCACGCCCTGAATCATGAAATAGGTTTTGAGTTTGCCCAGCGATTCCTTCATGGCAACGGCGTCGCCCGATCGCTGCGCTCGTTCGATGGCATCGGCGGCCTGCATGATCAGCACGCCAAGCCAGATGGGCAGCCATGCGACCAGAATGCCGATGATGCTGAGAGCAATAAACGCACCCTGGATGATGCTCATGACGCCGACAAACTTCATCCATCCCTTGCCGATCGACAGCGGCAGGGCAAGCTCGGAGACGTCGGTGGTACTGCCGCCATACGGCGGTGGCGTGGCTTGATATGACATGAATTTCCCCTGTGATGCCGCGCGTGTGGTGGCGGCGGACTTAAGTTAGCAGCAGTTGGACAGGTAAAAACACATCGTCGGCACGGCATGCTCGCGCATGCCTCTATCGCGGAGAGCGTCATGGATACGGGCAAGCCTTCTTCCTACCAGTCCGGCTTCGGCAACGAGTTTGCCTCCGAGGCGCTACCCGGCGCCCTGCCGGTCGGGCAGAACTCGCCGCAGCGCGTGGCGCACAGCCTGTATGCCGAGCAGCTGTCGGGTACCGCGTTTACCGCGCCGCGCCACGGCAATCGCCGCAGCTGGCTGTACCGCATTCGTCCGGCCGCTGTGCACGCGCCGTTTGCGCCGCTGCCGCATGCCACTTTCCATAATCGCTTCGATGAAGCACCCGCCACGCCGAACCAGCTGCGCTGGAATCCGCTGCCGTTGCCGGAATCGCCGACGGATTTTGTCGAAGGACTGGTCACGCTGGCGGGCAACGGCGGCGCGGACGAACAGGCGGGCGTGGGCATTTATGTCTATACGGCCAATCGTTCGATGCAAGGCCGCTTTTTCTACAGCGCCGATGGCGAACTGATGATCGTGCCGCAGCTTGGCAAGTTGCGCCTTGCGACCGAGCTTGGCGTGATCGAGATCGAGCCGCAGGAGATCGCGGTGATTCCGCGCGGCGTGCGTTTTCGCGTGGAGCTGCTGGATGCCGAGGCCGATGCCGATGCACAAGAAGGTGCGAGTGCGACGAGCGCAGGAAGTGCAGCAGTGGCCCGAGGTTACGTCTGCGAAAACTTCGGCGCCTTGCTTCGCCTGCCGGATCTCGGACCGATTGGCTCGAACGGCCTGGCCAACGCACGCGATTTTCTGACGCCGCACGCGGCGTACGAAGACGTCGATGGCGACTTCGAATTGATCGCCAAATTCCAGGGCGCGCTGTGGTCGGCGAAGATCGATCACTCCCCGCTGGACGTGGTCGCATGGCATGGCAACTACGCGCCGTACAAATACGACCTGCGCCGCTTCAATGCCATCGGCTCGATCAGCTTCGATCATCCCGATCCGTCGATCTTTACCGTGCTTACCTCGCCAAGCGATACCGCGGGCACGGCAAACATGGACTTCGCAATCTTCCCGCCGCGCTGGCTGGTGGCGCAGCACACGTTCCGCCCGCCGTGGTTCCATCGCAACGTGGCCAGCGAATTCATGGGCCTGATCGCCGGCGTCTACGATGCCAAGGCGGAAGGGTTTGTGCCCGGCGGCGCGTCGCTGCATAACTGCATGAGCGGCCACGGCCCGGATGCGGCCACGTTTGAAAAAGCGTCGACGGCGGATTTGTCCAAGCCGAACGTGATCGAAGGCACCATGGCTTTCATGTTCGAGACGCGCAAGGTCATCCGCCCGACCAGGCAGGCGCTGGATTCGCCGCAGCTGCAGGGCAACTATTACGAATGCTGGCAGGGCATCGCCAAGCATTTCGATCCGACTCAGGCGTAAGCCGCGAACCATTAGCGAGAGAGAGCAAGATGAAGCTGGGAAGTCTCAAGGAAGGCGGTCGCGACGGCACGCTGATCGTTGTCAGCCGTGACCTGACCAAAGCCGTCAAAGCGGCCGGCATCGCCAACACGCTGCAGGCCGCGCTCGATGACTGGTCGAATAGCGCGCCGCGACTCAACGCGCTGTACGAGCAGCTCAACGGTGGCGAAGCCAGCGGCAGTTTTGTGCTCGACATGAGCCTGCTGGCATCGCCGCTGCCGCGCGCCTACGAGTTTGTCGACGGAAGCGCCTACCTGCCGCACGTCGAGCGCGTGCGCAAGGCGCGCGGTGCCGAGGTGCCGGCAAGCTTCTACACCGACCCGCTGATGTATCAGGCGACCAGCGCGGGCTTTCTCGGGCCACGCGATCCGGTGATCGTGCCCAGCGAGGAGTACGGCATCGATCTGGAGGCCGAAGTCATCGTGGTGACCGACGATGTGCCGATGGCGCCGACTGTGGCACAGGCCTCCGAACATATTCAGCTGATCGGTCTGGTCAACGACGTCAGCCTGCGCGGACTGATTCCTGGCGAGCTGGCCAAAGGCTTCGGCTTCCTGCAGAGCAAACCGCGCTCGGCGCTGTCGCCGGTGCTGGTCACGCCCGATGAACTTGGCGATGCCTGGCAGGACGACAAGCTGCACCTGCCCATGCGCACGTGGTTGAACGGTGCGTGGTTTGGCGAGGCCGAGTGCGGCGTCGACATGCAGTTCAGCTTTTCCGAGCTGGTGGCGCACGCGGCAAAAACCCGGCCGCTGACCGCCGGCACCATCGTCGGCTCGGGCACCATCGCCAACAAGGACACCAGCAAAGGCGCCTCCTGCCTGGCCGAGCAGCGTACCGTGGAAATGCTGCGCGACGGCGAAGCAAAAACCCCTTTTCTGAAGTTCGGTGACAGCCTGCGGATCGATGTTACCGATGCGGAAGGTGCGAGCATCTTCGGCGCCATCGAGCAGCGTATCGCGCCGCTGAAATCATGATGCGGTCGAACTGGCCCAGCGCGCGGCGGTCGGGATAGGCGCGCGTCGGGCCGACGCGGTATCGTGACGGCCCCTTTCCCTTCGTTCTCCATCGCACAAGGAAAACCTCATGTCCCAAGTGACTCTCCGCGGCAACCCTATCAAGGTCGACGGCACCTTTCCCTCCACCGGCAGCAAGGCGCCGGCGTTTAAGCTGGTTGGCAAGGACCTCGCCGACGTCACGCTGGCCAACTTCAGCGGCAAGCGCAAGGTGCTGAATATTTTTCCCAGCGTCGATACGCCCACCTGCGCCGCGTCGGTGCGTCATTTCAACGAATCCGCCAGCCAGCTCGACAACACCGTTGTGCTGTGCATTTCGGCGGACCTGCCGTTCGCCCAGGCGCGCTTCTGCGGTGCCGAAGGCCTGGACAACGTGGTAACGCTGTCCACGCTGCGCGGGCACGAGTTCATCAAGGACTACGGCGTCGCCCTCGCGGAGGGTCCGTTTGCCGGCCTGACCGCGCGCGCGGTTGTGGTGCTGGATGAGCAGGACAAAGTGATCCACACCGAGCTGGTCGGCGAGATCGCCAATGAGCCCAATTACGATGCCGTGCTAGCCGCACTGAAGTAATCGCAATCCCTACGCACGTCGTCAGTCCAAGAAAAAAGCGCCGCAAGGGCGCTTTTTTCTTCGTCAAAATAAAGTCGGCTTACTTGGCGACCACGCGCACCATTTCCAGGCACTTGTTCGAATAGCCCCACTCGTTGTCGTACCAGGACACCAGCTTGACGAAGGTCGAGTCCAGCGCGATGCCGGCGTTGGCGTCGAACACCGAGGTGCGGGTTTCGCCGCGGAAATCGGTAGCGACCACGGCGTCTTCGGTATAGCCCAGCACACCCTTCAACGCACCTTCGCTCTGCGCCTTCATTTCGGCGCAGATCTCGGCGTAGGTGGCCGGCTTTTCCAGCTCGCAGGTCAGGTCGACCACGGAAACGTCCGAGGTCGGCACGCGGAAGCTCATGCCGGTGAGCTTCTTGTTGAGCTCCGGAATCACCACACCCACGGCCTTGGCCGCGCCGGTGGACGAAGGAATGATGTTTTCCAGGATGCCGCGGCCGCCGCGCCAGTCCTTCGAGGATGGGCCGTCGACGGTTTTCTGGGTGGCCGTAGTGGCGTGCACCGTGGTCATCAGGCCGCGCTTGATGCCCCACTTGTCGTTGATCACCTTGGCCAGCGGGGCCAGGCAGTTGGTGGTGCACGACGCGTTGGAGATGATCGCCTCGCCCTTGTAGCTCTTGTCGTTGACGCCGTAGACGAACATCGGCGTATCGTCTTTCGAGGGCGCTGACAGGATCACCTTCTTGGCGCCGGCGTCGATATGCTTCTGCGCGCCTTCCTTGGTCAGAAAGATGCCGGTGGATTCGATCACCACCTCGGCGCCGACTTCGTCCCACTTCAGTGCGGCCGGGTCGCGCTCGGCGGTGAGGCGGATCTTCTTGCCGTTGATCACCAGCGTGGTGCCGTCGACCGACACGTCGCCCTTGAAGCGGCCGTGTACGGAGTCGTACTGCAGCATGTACGCCAGGTAGTCCGGTTCCAGCAGATCGTTGATGGCGACGATCTCGATGTCGTTGCCGAAGTTCTGCACGGCGGCGCGCAGTACGTTGCGGCCGATGCGGCCGAAGCCGTTGATGCCTACCTTGATCGTCATGGCTGGAAACTCCCGCGCGCAGCGCAGCTCGTTGAATGAACTTCGGATTCTAACAGGGCACGCGGGTGCGGCCACCTGCTCGTCGAAAGAAGCGGCCGGTCGAGAGCTGTCATGCCGCTGTGGCAGACTTGCCGGCTTGTCTGTCTCCAGCGTGGCCCACCTTCATGAATCTGCGTTCGAATTGCTTTGCCGTTGCTGCCTGCGCGGGTCTGCTCGGCCTGGCCACGCCATTGGCGATGTCCTGGGGCCCCGAAGGGCATGCCATCGTGGCGGATATTGCCCAGGCGCATCTGGACCCGGCGGCGGCGAGCGAGGTGGCCTCGTTGCTGACGCTGGAAGGGCTCGATCGCCTGGATCAGATTTCTTCGTGGGCCGACGGCAACCGCAAGGAGTTTCCGGATACCGGCAGCTGGCACTACGTCGATATTCCGCTCAAGGCGAGTGGATATGACGCGGGCCGCGACTGCGCACGGGGCGACTGCGTGGTGGTCAAGCTCGACGAAAACATTCACGTGCTGGCCGACAAATCGGCCTCGCCGCAGGCGCGGCTGATGGCACTGAAGTGGGTTGTCCACCTGATTGGTGACATTCATCAGCCGCTGCACGCCGAGGACAACGACGACAAGGGCGGCAATACCGTGCAGGCCCAGTTTTTCGGCAAGGGCACCAACCTTCACTCCATCTGGGATGGCGGCATTCTGCGGCACGCGCTGAGCCTGCAGCCGGGCCCCAATTACACGTTCGATCGTGCGGCCGTTCAGGCCGATGCGATGACCCTGGATGCGGCCATCACGTCGGCACAGCGTGCGAGCTGGGCAACGCACAATCTGCTGCCGCAGATGGCTGACGCCTCGATTGTGTGGGCCGACGAATCGCATACGTTGGCCAGGGATGTGGCCTATGCGGATATCACCAGGCCATCGGGCGATGCGTGGTCGCAGCGCTATCAGCAAAAGGCGTGGCCGGTGGTTCAGACCCGCTTGGAGCAGGGCGGTGTGCGCCTGGCCGAGGTGTTGAACGAGGCGCTGGATTGATTGAGAGACACTCATTGTCACTTGACGAGTGCCGAGTCGCGGGAAGGAGAGCCTCCTGACGCCCGCTGATATTTTTTATCACTCGCCTTTATGAAAAGCCGCGGAAAGCCCAGCTAGCGGCACTGCATCGTGGTAACGCTGCACCGAAATTGCTAAGTTGTTCCGATGACCAACGAACTCATCCAGACACGCCGCACCAAGATCGTCGCCACCCTTGGCCCTGCCACCGATGTACCGGGCATGCTCGAACGCATCATCAGCGAGGGTGTCGATGTGGTCCGCCTCAACCTCTCGCACGGCCAGCCGGACGATCATCGCGCGCGCGCCGTCGCGGTGCGCGAAGCGGCGGCGAAAGTGGGCAGGGAAGTCGGCATTCTGGCCGACCTGCAGGGTCCGAAAATCCGCATCGAGCGCTTTGCCAACGGCCCGATCGAGCTGCAGACGGGCGCGGCTTTCGTGCTTGAATGCCGGCCGGACGCGGCTCCCGGCACGATCGACCACGTCGGCGTCAGCTATTACGGTCTGCCGCACGACGTGCATGCCGGCGACGTGCTGCTGCTGGACGACGGTCTGGTTGCGCTGGACGTTATGAGCGTGCAGGGCGCCGATATTCACTGCGTCGTGCAGATTGCCGGCAAGCTGTCCGACCGCAAGGGCCTCAACCGCCAGGGGGGCGGGCTGTCGGTGGAGGCGCTGTCGGACAAGGATCGCAACGACATCAAGCTCGCGGCCGAGATCGGCGCCGATTTTCTGGCCGTGTCGTTCGTGCGTTCCGCGGCGGACATGAATCAGGCCCGTCAGCTGCTGCATGAAGCTGGCGGTAACGCTGCCCTAGTGGCAAAAATCGAGCGGGCCGACGCGATTCCCGTGCTCGGCGAAATCATCGACGCCTCCGATGTGGTGATGGTGGCGCGCGGCGATCTGGGCGTGGAAATCGGCGATGCCGAGTTGCCCGGTCTGCAGAAAAAAATCATTCGTGAATCGGTGGAGCGCAATCGTGCGGTGATCACGGCCACGCAGATGCTGCAATCGATGGTGCGTTCGCCGATCCCCACGCGTGCCGAGGTGCTCGACGTGGCCAACGCGGTCATCGACGGTACCGACGCCGTGATGCTGTCGGAGGAGACGGCCGCGGGCGCGCATCCGGACAAGGCCGTGGCGGCCATGCGCCGCATCTGCCTCGGTGCCGAACGCCAGTTCGAGCCGAAAGACGACCTGACCGATCGCCAGCATCGCCAGATCGAGCGCACCGATCAGGCGATCGCCCTGGCGGCAATGCTGCTGGCCAGCGAGCTGGGCGTGCGCGCCATCGTGGCGCTGACCGAAACCGGCGCGACGGCGCAGTGGCTGTCGCGCTACCGCAGCGCGGTGCCGATCTACGCGCTGTCGCCGTTCGATGACGCGCGCCGCCGCATGCTGATGCTGCGCGACGTGCAGCCCGTCGCGTTCAACCATGTCGGTCTCACCAGCGCTTCGGCGGCGCGCGCCGCCGTGCAGCAGCTGTTCGTCGAGGGCAAGCTCAGCGAGGGCGATCGGGTGGTGCTTACCCATGGCGACCACGTCGGTCGTGGCGGCGGTACCAACACGCTGAAGCTGCTCTCGGTGGGTGCCGAGGGCATGGTGGAGAGCCTGCGCGATCTTTGATGAATGGTGCGTGCGATCTGTTTTCGGCGGCTGCGCCAGCCGTCGAAGACGCGACTACACTTCTGACATACGCTTGCCTTGCGCCCAATCAGGAGAGATCGCCATGAAATCGATAGTCCGCCCCTTTTGCCAGGCTCTTTTGTTGGCGCTTGCGATCGGCTGCGTCGCACCCGCGATGGCGCAGGCGCGCAGGCTGGATCCGGATCACCTCGCGCACGACTGGATTCTGCTCAACACCAACGTGCAGATGAATACGCCCAACAGCGGCCTGAATCTGGACAAGCCAGGCTGCGTCGCGGTGACCTACACCGTCGGTTCGGGTGGCGTGCCGATGAATGTGAAGGTGGCCAAGGTCGTGCCGAAGAGCGACCTCGGTCCGGCAGCAGCCAGCGCGGTGACCAATTTCCGCTACGGCCCGTCGCTGACCAACCGCCAGGGCGATCCGGTCGATACCTACTATGTCGTGGCGTTCAATTCGCCCGAGGACAAGGCCAAGCGCCAGGCCCTGACGGACGCCTGCAAGCTGCCCGGTTACGGCCAGTAATCGACCCATCGGTCTGCCCGAGAGCCGTTCCCGGCGCTGCGGACGGGCCGTCGCCGGCCCGTTTCGCCAATCTGGCCTATAATTGACGTTTTGAATCACGCCGCTTCGATTCCGAGGCGGCTGTCTTTTTTTGCGGTCCCGCATCGCCTTCGCACTACGGAGTCAGCATGAGTATTGAAGATCTCGAAAGCATCGCCCTGGCAATGGTCGCGCCCGGCAAGGGCATTATCGCCATCGACGAGTCGACCAACACGATCGCCAAACGCTTCGACGCCGTGGGCATCGAAAATACTGAGGAAAATCGTCGCGCTTACCGCGAGCTTCTGCTCACCACGCCCGGCCTTTCCGAGCATATTTCCGGCGCGATCCTGTACGACGAAACGATCCGCCAGTCGACCAAGGACGGCGTGCCGTTCACCCAGATCATGAAGAAGGCCGGCATCATTCCCGGCATCAAGGTCGACAAGGGCCCGCAGCCGCTGGCCGGTTTCCCGGGTGATGTGGTGACCGAAGGCATCGATGGCCTGCGCGAGCGCCTGCAGGAATACGCCAAGCTGGGCGCGCAGTTTGCCAAGTGGCGCGCCGTGATCAACATCAGCGAAGACAACCCCAGCTCCACCGCGATCGAGGCCAACTGCCACGTGCTGGCGCGCTACGCGGCGCTGTGCCAGGAAGCCGGCATCGTGCCGATGGTCGAGCCCGAAGTGATCATGGATGGCGACCACAGCATCGAAGTGAGCTACGAAGTGCACGAGGCGGTGCTGCGTAGCCTGTTCAACGCGCTGTACGAGCAGAACGTGATGCTGGAAGGCACCATTCTGAAAGTCAGCATGGTCATCCCGGGCAAGGCATCGGACGAGCAGGTCGATGTCGAGGAAGTGGCCGAAGCCACCGTGCGCGTGCTGAAAACCACCGTGCCAGCCTCGCTGCCGGGCATCGTGTTTCTCTCCGGCGGTCAGACCGACGAGCAGTCTACGGCGCACCTCAATGCGATGAACCGCATCGGTCCGCACCCGTGGCCGCTGTCGTTCTCGTACGGTCGCGCCATGCAGCAGGCGGCGCTGAAGCTGTGGGCCAAGGACATGAAGGCGAATTACGCCGAAGCGCAGAAGACCGTGCATGCACGTGCGCGCGATAACGGCCAGGCCGCGCTGGGCCAGTGGCACGCCAGGTAAGGGCGGTTTCTTGTAGAACGGCACAAAAAACGGGCGCCCTGGGCGCCCGTTTTTCTTTACTGCCCTATCGAAAAGCGCGTCGACGGATATTCGACGCGCAGCTGCGGGGTTTCTTCAGAAACGATACTCGGCACTCGCCGTCAGCGTGTTGGTGTCTAGGCCTACGCGCGTGCCGGCGAACTGGCCATGGGTCAGGCTGGGATCGCGGTTGACGCCGTAGTAGGTGTAGTTGACGCCTACCGACCAGTGCTGGTTGATGTCCCAGCCCGTGCCTAGGCCGGCGTAGTAGCCGATGTTGTTGGAAAAGCTGCGACGTACCGGGAACTGCGTATCTTCCGACAACGCCGAACCGTGCGCGTCGAACACGCCGCCACGAAGGTTGATGTACCACGCCTGCGTGAGGTTCAGACGCATCGCGCCACCCAGCGTGGCGCCACGCAGGTTGGAGCGCGCGTCACCGATGCTGCCACCGTTGGCCAGATAGTTCTGGTTGACGCCGGACTTGGCGTCGAACTTGCCGAGATACACATAGCCCAGTTCGGCACCGATCGACATGTCGGGGCTCACGGCCCAGCGATAGCCGCCGGTCAGTGCGCCCGCATAATTGGCCTTGCGGTAAGTCTGATTGTCGTTGGCGCGACTGGCGCCGAGGTCACCGTCGATATACCAGCCGGAATGCGACTTCCAGCCAGCCTGTGTGCTGCTGCTGTCGGTGGAAGCGTCTTGTGCAAAGGCGGCAGGGATGGCGAGAACGCCGGCTGTGGCGAGTGCAATAGCAAACAGTGTTTTTTTCATGGGGGCGTACTCCTAACTTTTTTTAGTTCATCTGCGATGCCGGGGGTTCGGTTGAGCACAGACGTCGCACCTGCTCGGGGCGGTGCTGGTGCATTAGATGGGAATGCACCAGATGAGTTTCAATACCGTTAAGTACAGAATTAAGCAGGCGTTAATGTCAATATTTTTTAAGGCCTTGCCACGCCTTTTTTGTGTGCCCTGTGTGGTGTGTCAAAACCGGGCCAGCCCTGTGCACGGGCCTGCTTCGCCATGACGGGCCCCGGCAAAACCGGGCCAAAAAAACGGGCGCCAGAGGCGCCCGTTGTGTCGTTCCGTCGATTTAGACGTGCAGATCAGAATCGGTATTCAGCATCCAGCGACACGATGCCGGTGCTGCGACGGACCGCGAAATCCGAGTTGGTTGGCGTATCGTGAACGTTGCCGGCCGACACGTGGTAATAGTCATACTTCACGCCAATACCGAAGTGCTCGTTGACATCCCAGCCCGTGCCCAGACCAGCGTAGAAGCCGCCGCGGTCGCCGCCATGGAAAAGATCCTGGCTGACCGTGTCGTTATAGGCGCCGCCGTCGTTGTTGGCATGGAAGTAACCGCCATGAGCGCTGATGTACCACTGCGGCAGCAAGTTGATGCGACCGTTTGCGCCAACCAGCCAACCACGCAGCGCATTTTCGCGGTGGCTCTGGTTGACCGCACCATTGTTGTCGCCGATGTTGCTCAGCTTGTAATTGCCCAGATCGGTGTAGCCGGCTTCCAGGCCCAGACCGAGGTCCGGTCCAACCTTCCAGCGGTAACCGCCAAGCGCGCCGTAACCGGTGCGGCGACCGTTCTTGTTGCTGAACAGGCTGCCCGAGCCGTTGCTGAAGCCGCTGCCGAAGTCGCTGTTCTTGCTGTAGCCATCGGTGCGACCGGCGCTGAGGTCGATGAACCAGTTGCCGGTGCCGACTGCCTGGCTTGACTGGTAGTTGCCGGTAGCCGGTGCGGCGTCCTGTGCAAAGGCCGGAGCAGCAACCATGCCGGTCGTAACGAGGGCGAGGGCGAGTAGGGTCTTTTTCATGGGGAACTCCTTTCTTGAATTCTTATATTTGGTTTTGGGCAACAGTCCGTCGGGCGCCTGGGGATGCGATCGACAGCGGTGCGCGGGAATCGCACAACACGCATTTAACACTTGGAAGTCTGAAGCCAAGCGGTATTCGATTTTGAGAAATTAAGGGCGAGTTAATTCGCGGATTTTTTGCTGTTACGCAACAATGGCGTTGTGCAGCGGGCGTGACGAGGGGATTGGGGCGCCTTCAAAACGAGGAAACTCCCCGGCGGAGGGGGTTGGCGACAGCGAATGGCTGATCGGCGACAATTCGTTTTTTGCCGAGCCCTCTGGAGACCTGCCGATGACTACCCGACGCGAACTGGCCAATGCCGTGCGTGCCCTTGCCATGGATGCCGTGGAGGCCGCCAATTCCGGCCATCCAGGTATGCCGATGGGTATGGCCGATATCGCCGAGGTGCTCTGGAACGATTTCCTGCAGTTCAATCCCGGCAACCCGAAGTGGGCCAATCGCGATCGCTTCGTGCTCTCCAACGGCCATGGCTCGATGTTGCAGTACGCGCTCCTGCACCTGACCGGGTTCGATCTGCCGATCGATCAGCTCAAGCGGTTTCGTCAGCTGCATTCGCACACGGCTGGTCATCCCGAGTACAACGAGACACCCGGCGTGGAAACCACGACCGGGCCGCTCGGACAGGGCCTGGCCAACGCGGTGGGTTTCGCCCTGGCGGAGAAAGCGCTGGCCGCGCACTTCAACCGTCCGGAGCATCCGGTCGTTGACCATCACACCTATGTGTTCCTCGGCGATGGCTGCCTGATGGAAGGTATTTCCCACGAGGCGGCATCTCTGGCCGGCACCTGGAAACTCGGCAAGCTGGTGGCGGTGTATGACGACAACGGCATCTCGATCGATGGCGAGGTGCACGGCTGGTTTACTGACGACACGGCGGCGCGCTTCGAGTCCTATGGCTGGAACGTGATCCGCCACGTCGATGGTCACGACGCCGAGGCGATCAGGCAAGCGCTGGCCCAGGCCACCGCCCAGCACGACAAGCCCACCCTGATCTGCTGCAAGACGATCATCGGCTTCGGCGCCCCGAACAAACAGGGCAAGGAAGAGAGCCACGGCGCCGCGCTGGGCAAGAGCGAGATCGCCGCGGCCCGCGAGCAGCTCGACTGGCATTACGCGCCGTTCGAGATTCCCGCCGACATTTATGCCGGCTGGAACGCGAAAGAGGCTGGCGCCAAGCGCGAGCAGGAATGGAGCGCGATGTTCGACGCCTATGCCGCGGCGTATCCCGAGCTGGCCACCGAGCTGAAACGCCGCCTCGCCGGCACGCTGCCAGCCGACTGGGCAAAAAAATCGACGGCCTATGTCGCCAAGATGCAGAGCGAAGGCCCGGAAGTTGCCTCGCGCAAGGCCTCGCAGATGGCGCTGGATGCGTTCGGTCCGCTGCTGCCGGAGCTGCTTGGCGGTTCGGCCGACCTGGCCGGCTCCAACCTGACCAAGTGGAAGGGCAGCATCGACATCAGCGAAAAGGACGGCAACTACGTGCACTATGGCGTGCGCGAGTTCGGCATGACGGCGATCGCCAACGGCGTGGCGCTGCACGGCGGCTTCATTCCGTACGACGCCACGTTCCTGGTGTTTTCCGACTATGCGCGCAACGCCGTGCGCATGAGCGCGCTGATTCCGGCGCACAACATCCATGTCTACACGCACGACTCGATCGGTTTGGGTGAAGACGGCCCGACCCATCAGCCGATCGAGCACATGGCCAGCCTGCGCTACATCCCCAACAACCACCTGTGGCGCCCTTGCGACGCGGTGGAATCGGCGATGTGCTGGAAGCTGGCGATCGAGCGCGCCGGTGCGCCGAGCTGCCTAGTTTTTTCGCGGCAGACGCTCAAGCATCAGCAGCGCAGCGAGCAGCAGGTCGCCGACATTGCGCGCGGCGGCTATGTGCTGTCCGATCCGCTGGATACCAAGTTCAAGGCGATCATCATCGCCACGGGTTCCGAGGTGGAGCTGGCGATGGAAGCGATGCGCTCGCTGGCGCAGCAGGGCGTGCCCGTGCGCGTGGTGTCGATGCCGTGCGCCGAAGTCTTCGACGCACAGCCGCTGGAATACCGCGAAGGCGTGCTGCCCGGCTGGTGCCGCGCGCGCGTCGCTGTGGAAGCGGGCATCACCGACTACTGGCGCAAGTACGTCGGCCTCGACGGCGACGTCATCGGCATGACCACGTTCGGCGCCTCCGCACCCGCCGCACAGCTCTATGAGTACTTCGGCATCACCACGCCCAAGGTCATTGACGCGGTGAAGCGGGTCCTCGGCTGAGCTCGATGAGCCAACCGGCCAACGAGCCTTTCCTGATCTTCGGCGCGCCGAAGATCGGTGAAGAGGAAATCGCCGAGGTCGAGGCCTGCATGCGCTCGGGCTGGCTCGGCACCGGGCCGCGCGTCGCCCGGCTGGAAAAGGATTTCGCGGCCTACCGGCGCGTGCAGCCCAGCCGGGTCGCCGCGGTCAATTCGTGTACGGCAGCCCTGCACGTGAGCATGGTGGCCGCGTCGCTCGAGCCCGGCGCCGAGGTCATCACGACACCGTTGACCTTTTGCGCCACGGTGAACGCAATTCTGCATGCAGGCCTGTCGCCGGTGATGGCCGATGTCGCCCCGCTTACGCAAAACATCGATCCGGCCGCGATCGAGGCGGCGATCACGCCGCGCACGCGGGCGATCGTGCCGGTGCATTTCGCCGGCCGGCCGTGCGACATGGACGCGATCATGGCGATTGCCGCCAAGCACGATCTGGTGGTGATCGAGGACTGCGCGCACGCGATCGAGAGCGAGTATCACGGTCAACCCACGGGCACCTTCGGCGACTTCGGCTGCTTCAGTTTTTACGTCACCAAGAACGTGACCACCGGCGAAGGCGGCATGATTCTGGGGCGTGACGAGGAGCGCATTGCGCGCGCCCGCATTCTCGCCCTGCACGGCATGAGCAAGGACGCGTGGCACCGTTTCGGCGATGCCGGCTACAAGCATTACCAGGTCGTCGAGTGCGGCTTCAAATACAACATGATGGATCTGCAGGCGGCGATTGGCCTGCATCAGATGGCCAAGGTCGATACGCACTGGCAGCGTCGGCGCGAGATATGGGCGTTCTATCAGAAGGCGCTGGCGGACCTTCCGCTGGAACTGCCGGTCGAGCCCGAGGTCGACACGCGCCACGGTTTCCATCTGTACACCGTGATGATCGACGCCGTACGCTGCGGGGTGACGCGCGATGCCTTTCTCGATGCGATGAACGACGCAGGCATCGGCACCGGCGTGCACTATCTGTCGGTGCCGGAGCATCCTTATTACCAGCAGCGTTTCGGCTGGCGCCCCGAACAGTGGCCGCATGCGATGCGGCTGGGTCGGCAGACGGTCAGCCTTCCGCTATCGCCGGCGTTGACTGATGACGACCTCGAGCGCGTGGTGGCTGCAGTGCGGAGCATCGTCGGCTGACACTTTCTTTTAATTGGAGTTGCCGCACAGCCGCTGCGGGGAACTCAAAGGCACGCCCCGCTGCTGGTGAGTCGCATTGCTTTTAGTTCGCCCGCGCCTTCAGCGCCGTGACCGCCGGCAATTCCTTGCCTTCGAGAAATTCCAGGAACGCGCCGCCGCCGGTCGAGATATACGACACATCCTTGGCGATGCCGTATTTCTCCACGGCAGCCAGCGTGTCGCCACCGCCGGCAATCGAAAACGCCTTGGACGCGGCGATCGCACGCGCCAGCATTTCGGTGCCCTTGCCGAAGGCGTCGTACTCGAACACGCCGACCGGGCCATTCCAGACCACCGTACCGGCCTTCGCGATCAATTCGGCGTAGCTCGCTGCGGTTTCCGGCCCGATATCGAGGATCATCTCGTCGTCCTTGACCTCATGAATCGCCCTGACGGTGGCCGTGGCGTTGGCCGAAAACTCCGTCGCCACGACCACGTCGACCGGCATCGGCAGATCGACCTTGCGGCGCTTCGCATCGGCGATGACTTTCTTGGCTGCATCGATCAGCGCCGGTTCGCACAGCGAATTGCCGATCGAGTGGCCCAGCGCGGCGATGAAAGTGTTGGCGATGCCGCCGCCGACGATCAGCTGATCGACCTTGCCGATCAGGTTTTCCAGCAAGGTCAGCTTGGTCGACACCTTGGAGCCGGCGACGATCGCCAGCAGCGGGTGCGCCGGATGTTCCAGCGCCTTGCCCAGTGCGTCGAGCTCGGCGCACAGCAGCGGGCCGGCGGCCGCGACGGGCGCGAACCTGATCACGCCGTGTGTGGAGGCCTGCGCGCGATGCGCGGTGCCAAAGGCGTCCATGACGAAAATGTCGCACAGGGCTGCGTAGCGTTTGGCCAGCGCCTCGTCGTCCTTTCCTTCGCCGACATTCATACGGCAATTTTCCAGCAGCACCACTTCGCCGGCGGCGACCTCGACGCCGTCGAGATAATCGGCGACCAGCCTTACCTCGCTGCCGAGCTTCTTGCCGAGCCATTCGGCGACGGGGGCGAGCGAGGATTCGGCATCGAAGCGGCCTTCCTTCGGTCGTCCCAGATGCGACAGCACCATCACGCGCGCGCCGGCATCGCGCGCCGCCACGATCGTCGGCAGCGAGCTTTCCAGGCGCTGGGTGGAGGTCATATGGCCGTGGTCGTCGATCGGCACATTCAGATCTTCGCGAATCAGCACGCGCTGGTCGCGCAAATCAAGGTCGCTCATGCGAATAACGGACACGGCGTCACTCCGGTGAAGTTGAGGGCAGGTTGGAAAGTCGGCACTGAACGGCCGTTCAGCCGGCTATTGTCGGCCGCCGCGGAAGTCGATGCAAACCGGCACCACGCCCGCCTTGCCCGAAACAGCGCTTTATGGTTGCCCGCGCCTCGCTAAACTGGGATTTTCGACGGACGGACAGCTATGACGACGATGGGTTTCGTGCTTTACGACTACTGGCGCTCCAGCGCGGCCTATCGCGTGCGTATTGCGCTGAACCTGAAAGGGCTGAGCTACGCGTCGCGTCCGGTGCATCTGGTCCGTGACGGCGGTGAGCAGCATGCGGCCGAATACCAGGCGATCAATCCCGCCCGGCTGGTTCCGTCGCTGATCGACGGCGAGCGGGTCATCACGCAGTCGCTCGCGATCATGGAATACCTGGACGAGACCCATCCCGAGCCGGCGCTGTTGCCGGCCGATGCGCGGGGTAGGGCGCGGGTGCGCTCGCTGGCCATGACGGTGGCCAGCGACGCCCATCCGATCGGTAACCTGCGCGTTCTGCAGTACCTGCAGTCGACCTTTGAGGCCGACGAGCTGCAGCGGGCGGAGTGGTCGCGGCACTGGATCGCCGTGAGCTTCAGCGCGCTCGAGGCCATGCTGGCGGACAACGCGGCGACCGGTCGTTATTGCCATGGCGATGTGCCCGGCATGGCCGACGCCTGCCTGGTGCCGCAGTTCTACAACGCGCTGCGCTGGAAGCTGTCGCTGGAACCGTACCCGACGCTGCGGCGAATCTGCGAGGAGTGCAGCGCGCTGGAGGCGTTTCAGCTGGCGGCACCGGAAGCGCAGCCGGATGCGCCGGCGACGTCACCTGTCTAACGGGTGCGGGCGACGGCGCCCACCTACCGGTGCGCCGTCGACGCGGTAAACCGTGCCCTGCGGCCAAGCGCTCTCTCAGAAGCCCATGCCGTACGGATCGTTGCCGGCCAGCTCCTGGTTGTCCGTGCCGCCCTCGGCCAGGCGAATCTTCAGCGACAGGCCGTCGCGCGAATCGGACTTGTTGAGCGCTTCTTCCAGCGACACGCGCCCGTCTTTGTACAGCCGGTACAGCGACTGGTCGAAGGTCTGCATGCCTTCCTGCAGGCTGCGATCCATCGCTTCTTTGATCTCGTGGGTCTGGCCGCGACGGATCATGTCGCGGATCAGCGGGGTATTCAGCAGCACCTCGGCGGCGGGAATGCGCCGGCCGTCCTTGCCCACCACCAGGCGCTGGCTGATCACGGCGCGCAGGTTCAGCGCCAGGTTCATCAGCACGTTCTTGTGCGAGGCCTCGGGGAAAAAGTTGAGGATGCGCTCCAGCGTCTGGTCGGCGTTATTCGAGTGCAGCGTGGCCAGGCACAGGTGGCCGGTTTCGGAGAACGCGATGGCCGCTTCCATGGTTTCGGTATCGCGGATCTCGCCGATCATGATGACGTCGGGCGCCTCGCGCATCGCGTTCTTCAGCGCTTCGTTGTAGCTGTGCGTGTCCAGGCCGACTTCGCGCTGGTTGACGATGGATTTCTTGTGCCGGTGCAGATACTCGATCGGATCCTCGATGGTCAGGATGTGCCCGGGCGAATGGATATTCCGGTGATCGATCATCGCCGCCAGCGTGGTCGACTTGCCCGAGCCGGTGGCGCCTACCACCAGGATCAGGCCGCGCGGCTCCATGATCAGGTCGCGGAAGATGGTCGGCAGCTGCAGCTGATCGATGCTGGGGATTTCGCTCTTGATCGCGCGGATCACCATGCCCACTTCGCCGCGCTGCTTGAACACGTTGATGCGGAAGCGGCCCGCCTCTTTTACGGCCAGCGCCATGTTCAGCTCCAGCGTGCGTTCGAACTGCGGCACCTGGCCCTCGTCCATCAGAGAGTAGGCGATCTTCTTGACCATGCCGGCCGGCAACCCGGTATTGCCCAGCGGGTAAAGCCGGCCTTCGACCTTGATATTCACCGGTGCGCCGGTGGTCAGGAACATGTCCGACGCACCTTTGTCTACCATTAACTTGAGGAAGTAACCGATGTCCACGTGTAGCCCCTGTTAGGAATGCGCCGGTTACGATGGTCATCTGATTGACCTTGCGTAATCTCACGCCATGTAGCCATTGTGCGTGCAATTGATGCTTCAACGCGACGCGTCGAGAAATTGCGCGTTGCAATCATGGATTATGCCCGCCCACAATACGTCGCGACACTCTACGAGGAATGTGATGGTGCACATCTTTTTCCGAACGGCTCGTTCCAGGAGCCGCCTTCCTGCCGCCATGGCGCTGTTTGCGCTGGTCCTGGCGCTGGGCGGATGCGCTTCCACGCCGCCGCCGAATGACTCAATGAATCAGGCGCAGGCCCGTCTGCAGGCGGCGCGCGACGCCGGCGCGGCGGATTATGCGCCGGTCGATCTGGGTTTTGCCCAGGACAAGTTCCAGCAGGCGCAGTCGGCGTTTTCTGATCGCAAGTATGCCGATGCGGAGAATCTGGCCGAAGAATCCCGCGCCGATGCAGAGCTGGCTGCCGCCAAGGCGCGCCTCGCCGCGGCGCGTGCACAGATCCAGAACAAGACGCAGCAAAACGACAGCCTTCGCGCCGAAGGCCGGCAAGTGGTGGCGGCGGCAGCCCAGCGCGAGCAGCAGGAACAGGCGCAGTTGCAGCAACAGCAGCAGCAACTCCAGCAACAGGCCGACCCGGCCAGTGCGACATCCAGCAGCATCCCGACACCGCCGCCACCGGATATGCCTGCGCCGTCCTCGTCAGCGCTTTCGCAGCCGACACAGGGTGGCTTCCAGACGATGCCCGACGAACAGCAGACCCTGCCCGACCAGACGCTGCCGCAACCCGGTTCGCAGCCGGCCAGCGGTCAGCCGGTCGACCCGAACAACCCCGATGCCGGCAATCAGGGAGGCCACCCATGAGGCGTTTCACGGTTACCTTTGTCGCCGCAGCCATGGCGCTGGCAGCCGCTGGCGCGCATGCCAAGAACGACGACATCGACATCAATCGCCTGAACGGCAATCTTGACCAGCTGGCCAGCGACCCCGTGCTGGGCAGCTACGCGCAGGCCGAGCAGGCGCGTGCGCGCGACGCCATCAACCGGCTGGCCCAGGCCAAATCGCGCGATCGCGAGCACGATCTGTATCTGGCCGAACGTCGCGTCGATCTGGCAAGGGCGGCCGCGCAGTTGCAGGATGCCCAGGCCAAATTGAACCAGCTGGACCGCGAGCACGACCAGATCCTGCTCGAGAACAGCCGCAACGAGGCGGATATCGCGCAGCGCGAGCTGGAGCGCCAGCGCATGCAGTACCAGCTCGCGCAGGAGGAGGCCGCCCGCCTGCAGCAGCAGGGTGAGGCCGCCTCGCAAGCGGCCGAACAGGCGCGCGCGGAAGCGGATCAGGCAAAAAAGCTCGCCGCGGCACAGAGCAAGGTTGCCGGCGCCGCGAAGCGTGAAGCCGCGCTGGCCGCCCAGGCCGCCAAGGCGATGCGCTCGCAGATGCAGGGCGGCTCATCGTCGTCCGACACGCCGGCTCCGACGACGCATAAGAAAGCCAGGAAGCCGCCGGTAGACGATCAGCAGTAAACGAACGCGTGACGGCCTCTGTGGCCGTCACGCCGCTCCGTCGTCGAACCTCTTCAGGCCGTGGCGTCTGGGCGAAGGATGCGCTGCGTTGTAACGGCAAGGCGTTTTCAGCGCGGTTGATTACCGTGCCTAACCGACGGCCTCGGTGATCTCGGCCGTTTATTTGCGCGCTCCCAGCCCGCGGAGTACGTTCGAGCGACGCGTGCATACGGCCATGGCGTGCGCCGACGTTCAGGGTCTGTCGGCTCAGGCAGTTCGTTGCTGAACATGCCGAGCAGTATAGATTCACGTATCGGCGGATGCTCCGGTTTCAGTGCATCTGCTCATCCACTCCCGAGCAGGTCGGATCATGTTCGAAAACCAGCGCCGTGACGATGTTGAAGCATTGCTGAAAAAAGACGCCGAGTTTCGCCGGCTCTACCAGCATCACCAGCGTCTGCACAGCAAGGTGCACGACGCGGATATCGGCGTGCTTCCCATCGACGACGCGACCCTCAGCAGCATGAAGAAAGAGAAGCTGCAGGCGAAGGTGCGACTGGAACGCATGTGGGCTGCAAGGGTGCCCGTCATCCACTGAGCTGTCATGCGCGCCATTCGAATACGGCGCCTTCCCGTACACGCCGGCCTCGGCTCCCCGCGACAGCAGAGACCGGGGCCGCTGCACGATGCGCTGCCAGCGGGCATTCGCGCGGCTCGGCTATCATGACGATCTTTTAGGGTTGCCGCCGCACGCGACGGCCCGGCCTTTTGCGGAGTTTTTCATGACGGTCCACCAGAGTGTTCTTGAACTGATCGGGCATACGCCGGTGGTGCGCGCGCAGCGGCTGGATACCGGGTTGTGCGAATTGTTTCTCAAGCTCGAAAGCACCAATCCAGGCGGCTCGATCAAGGACCGCATCGGCCTGTCGATGGTCGAAGGCGCCGAGAAGGCCGGCAGGATCAAACCCGGCGATACCCTGGTCGAGGGCACGGCGGGCAACACCGGGCTCGGCCTGGCGCTGGTCGCACAGCAGAAGGGCTACCGGCTGATCCTGGTGGTGCCGGACAAGATGAGCCGGGAAAAGATCTTCAACCTCAAGGCGATGGGCGCCGAAGTGGTGCTGACGCGATCGGATGTAGCCAAAGGCCATCCCGAGTATTACCAGGACATGGCCGAACGCATCGCGCAGGAAACGCCTGGCGCGTATTTCATCAACCAGTTCGGCAACCCGGACAACCCGGCCGCGCACATCCAGACCACCGGCCCGGAAATGCTCGAGCAGATGGACGGCAACGTGGATGCGGTCGTGGTCGGCTGCGGCTCGTCCGGAACCATCACCGGCCTGTCGCGCTACTTCGCCGAGCACTCGCCGCACACCGAGCTGATCCTGGCCGACCCGGTCGGCTCGATCCTGACCCAGTACATCAACGAGGGCACGCTCTCGACCAAATCGGCCAGCTGGATGGTTGAGGGCATCGGTGAGGATTTCCTGCCTTCGATCAGCGACTTCAGCCGGGTCACCAAGGCGTTTGCCATTACCGACAAGGAAAGCTTCCTGATGGCGCGCGAGCTGCTGGCGAAAGAGGGTTTGCTTGGCGGCTCATCGACCGGCACGCTGGTGGCGGCGGCGCTGAAATATTGCCGGGAACAGACCCGGCACAAGCGCGTGCTGACCCTGGTCTGCGATACCGGCAACAAGTATCTCTCCAAGATGTACAACGATTACTGGATGCTGGACAACGGCTTCCTCGAGCGCGAGCCGCAGGGCGATCTGCGCGACCTGCTGCTGCGGCCGTTCGCGCAGCGCGACACCGTGGTTATTGGTCCGCACGAGCTTTTGATTACGGCATACAACCGCATGAAGCTGTACGACGTGTCGCAGCTGCCGGTGATGGATGGGCACAAGCTGGTGGGCATCGTCGACGAGTCGGACGTGCTGATGCACGTGCACGCCGACGAGACGCGTTTCCGCGATCCGGTATCCACCGCCATGATGAGCAACCTGCAGATGCTGCCCGTCAGCGAACCGATCGAGTCGCTGCTGCCGGTGTTCGAGCGCGGGCATGTGGCTATCGTAGTGGACGGCGATCAGTTTCTCGGCCTGATCACCCGCATCGACCTGTTGAACTATCTGCGGCGCAAGGTGAACTAGCGCCGCAGTCGGCCAGCCAATGAAAGCTGGTCGCAATGCGCGCTCGCCAAACTCGGTGCCTGAAAGGAGCTGCTTGCTCCGCCATAACCTGAAGGGAATACGCCGATGTGTGGAATTGTTGCTGCCGCCGCCCAGAGAGACGTGGCGCCGCTATTGATCGTAGGCCTGAAGGCGCTGGAATACCGCGGCTACGATTCTTCCGGCATTGCCGTGCTCGACCGCGGCGCGCTTCAACGAGTGCGTGCTAAGGGCAAGGTGCGCGAGATGGAAGCGCTGTATCTGGCCGATCCGTTTCCCGGCGGCACCGGTATTGCGCACACGCGATGGGCCACGCACGGCGTGCCCAATGAGGCCAACGCGCATCCGCACGTCGCCGGTGGCCGCGTGGCCATCGTGCACAACGGCATCATCGAGAACTACGTCAGCCTGCGCAGCGAGCTGCAGGCCGGCGGCCACGTATTCACCTCCGAAACCGACACTGAAGTGATGGCGGCTCTGATCGAGCGGCATATCGTTCAGGGCATGAATCTGCGCGAAGCCGTACTTGCCACGGTGCGCAGTCTCGAAGGCGCGTATGCGATTGCCGTGATCAGCCGCGACGAGCCTGGCCACGTCGTCGGCGCTCGCCGCGGAGCACCGCTCTTGGTCGGTCTGGGTATCGGCGAGAACTTCCTCGGCTCCGATGCGCAGGCGCTGATCCAGGTGACCAACAAGATGCTTTACCTTGACGAAGACGACGTTGTCGAAATCACCCGCGACAGCGTGCAGGTCTACGGTCTGGATGGCATGCCGGTCGAGCGCGCGGTGCACGAGAGCGAGCTATCGTCCGATGCGGTGGAGCGCGGCGAATATCGCCACTACATGCAGAAGGAGATTTTCGAGCAGCCGCGCGCCGTGGCCGATACGCTGGAGGCGCGCATCGGACCGAAGGGCGTGCTGCCGAATATTTTCGGCATCGACAGCGACGCGCTGCTGCAGAAGGCCCGCGCCCTGCACATCATCGCCTGCGGCACCAGCTATCACGCCGGCCTGGTCGCCAAGTACTGGATCGAGGAATACGCCAGGCTGCCCGTCAGCGTGGAAGTGGCCAGCGAATATCGCTACCGTGACGCGGTGGTGCCAACCGACACGCTTTTTGTCGCCATCTCCCAGTCGGGCGAAACCGCCGACACGCTGGCCGCGCTGCGCGAGTCACGCCGGCGCGGTTATCTGGGTACGTTGGCGATCTGCAACGTGCCCGAATCCTCGTTGGTGCGCGAGGCGGACCTGAAACTGATGACGCGCGCCGGCCCGGAAATCGGTGTGGCGTCGACCAAGGCCTTCACTACCCAGCTTGCAGGGCTTGCGCTTTTGACGCTCGAACTGGCGCGCCGTAACGGCCTTGATGCCGATCGTTACGCGACGCTGTACGCCGAGCTGCAGCACTTGCCGCGCGCGATCGAGAACGCGCTGAAGCTCGAGCCGGCGATCATGACGCTGGCCGGTGAGTTCATCCATCACGAGCACGCGCTGTTCCTTGGTCGCGGCGCGCAGTATCCGGTGGCGCTCGAGGGCTCGCTCAAGCTCAAGGAGATCTCCTATATCCACGCCGAGGCCTATCCCGCCGGCGAGCTCAAGCACGGGCCACTGGCCCTGGTCGACGAAAACATGCCGGTGGTCGCCGTGGCGCCGAACGGTCCGCTGCTCGACAAGCTCAAGTCCAACCTGCAGGAAGTTCGCGCACGCGGCGGCCGACTGATCGTCTTCGCCGACGGAGCGGCAGGCATGGATGATATGGCGAGCCACGGCGTGATGTTGCGCGTGGAATCGGGCGGAAGTTTCATTGCTCCGGCGGTGTTTACGGTGCCGCTGCAATTGCTGGCCTATCATGTGGCCGTACTGCGCGGTACCGACGTCGATCAGCCAAGGAACCTCGCCAAGTCCGTGACCGTGGAATGATGCGATCGACTTCGATTTGCCGATTGGTCAGCCGTGATCGAGAGGTTTTCATGAGTAACACACGCGGCAGTTCGACGGGTGGCGAGAGGCGGACGGTATTTTGAAAGAGATCACCGATCGCCCTGAGGATGAGCGTGTCTTCTCGCCGGATCAGCAAGCTGGGTCAGCAAACTCCGAAAACGGCGTGCCCGAATTCGACATCAGCTGGCTGGGTCTGGTGGATGCCGGGCTGAGTGGCTGGTACCTCAGCGACAGCGATGAAGTGTTCCAGGGCGTGCCCATCAGCGCTGGTGATGTGGTGGTCGACGTGGGCTGTGGCGACGGTGGCGCTGTCCTTTTTTGTGCCGAACGAGGCGCCGAAGTCATCGCGGTGGATATCGATGCTGATGTCATTGCGGACATTGCGGCCCGGCTGGCGAATTCCTCCGCAAGCGCCTATGCAACGCACGTGAGCGACTCGGATCCTTTACCGCTGGCTGACGGCATCGCGACGCGCGTGATTTGCTCGGAGGTGCTGGAGCACGTGGACGACCCAGCTCGGGTATTGTCTGAACTGGTCAGGATCGGCAAGCCGGGAGCGATCTATTTGCTGACGGTGCCCGATCCCTTGCATGAGACCATGCAAAAACACGTTGCTCCCGATGCTTATTTCGAAAAGCCCAACCACATCCGAATTATCGAAAGGCAGCAGTTCGCCGACATGGTTCGCCAAACCGGACTGATCGTCCGGGAACAGCGTTATTACGGATTCTATTGGGGCATGTGGTGGGCACTGTTCTGGGCGTGCGGCGTCGAGCTGGGGGAGAGCCACCCCGTTCTGGATAACTGGAGCGCGACGTGGAAGGCGGTGCTCAAGACGCGGCGCGGGGTTGAGCTTAAACGGAAGCTTGACCAGTTCATGCCCAAGAGTCAGCTGATCGTTGCGCACAAGCCGCAGACCGATTCACCCGACTGATTCTTCGGCTGCCGACGGGCGTTCTTACGGCGGGCCTCCGTCGGGCAAGTCTTTTTACGAACGACCGTAAACGTCGTCGTAGCGCACGATGTCGTCTTCCCCCAGATAGCTGCCTGACTGTACTTCGATCAGTTCGACGGCAACTTTTCCGGGATTGCGCAGACGATGAACGCTACCCAGCGGGATATAGGTGCTCTGGTTTTCGCCGAGCAGAAAGACCTTTTCGTCGCAGGTCACCTCCGCGGTCCCAGACACAACGATCCAGTGTTCGGCGCGATGATGATGCTTTTGCAGGCTGAGCGAGGCGCCTGGTTTGACCACGATGCGCTTGACCTGGAAGCGTTCGCGCGATTCCAGCGAGTCGTAGCTACCCCAGGGACGATGCACGACGCGATGCAGCGAGTGCTCGGTGCGACTGCAGGCCTTTAACTGTTCCACGATGCGCTTGACGTCCTGCGCCGCATCGCGATGAGCGACGAGCGTGGCGTCGGGCGTAGTCACCACGATCAGGTCGTCGATGCCGACGGTGGCGAGCAGATGGCGATCATGCGAGCGGAGCAGCGAATTGTGGCTGTCGATACTCAGCGTGTCGCCTTCGCTCAGGTTGCCGTCTGCGTCCTTTTCCCCGGTCAGCCACAGCGCGGACCACGAGCCAATGTCACTCCAGCCACAACTCACCGGGATAACGGCTGCACGCAGGGTTTTTTCCATGACGGCATAGTCGATCGAGCGATCCGGCACGTGAGAAAAAGCCTCCTGATCGATCCGCACAAAATCCAGATCGGCTGTTGCGTTCGCGTCTGCGGCGCGCACCGCGGCAAGCATCTCCGGTGCGTGTTCGGCCAGTTCTTCGAGGTAACGTGACGCCCTGAACAGGAACATGCCGGAGTTCCAGTCATAGCGACCGTCTGCCAGATAGGACTCTGCCATCGCCAGATCAGGCTTCTCAACAAATTGCTGCACCTGGAAGCCGCCAGCACCTATCGCCTGCGCGCGTCGGATATAACCGAAGCCGGTCTCCGGTCGATCCGGGCGGATGCCAAACGTTACCAGCCAACCCTGCTCGGCCAGAGGCGTTGCCTGCTGCACCACGTCTAGAAAAGCGTCCGTGTCACTGATCAAATGGTCCGCCGGCAGCACCAGCAGCAATGGATCACCACCACGCCGCAACGCCTGCAGTGCGCCGAGCGCTATCGCCGGGGCCGTGTTTCTAGCCAGTGGCTCCAGCACGATCGTCGCATTCTCGATGCCAAGCTCGAGCAACTGATCTGCGGCAAGAAAGCGGTGGTCGTCGCTGGCCACGACGATCGGCTCAGCCACGTTCGGCAGTCGTCTCGTCCGCTGCAGCGTTTGCTGGAACAGGGTGCCTTTTCCGGCCAGGGCGAGGAATTGCTTGGGCAGGTTTTTCCGCGACACCGGCCACAACCGCGTGCCGCTACCGCCGCTGAGTATCAGTGGAATCAACATGGGACATGTCCTGAATCAAGCGCTGGAAGTGGCAAGCGTCGACATGACTTCCTGTAAGCCCTGCCGCCAATCCGGCAAGTTGAAGTCGAAGCGCTCCCGAAAGTCGCGGTTGTCCAGCAGCGACCAGGCCGGCCGCGCCGCTGGCGTTGGAAACTCGGTACTTGGAATCGGCCTGACCGTCGGCCTACGGGCCAACAAGCCAAGACTCACGGCGCTGTCGAAGATCGCTTCGGCAAAGCCATGCCAGGTGGTCTCGCCGCTCGCAACCAGATGGTAGATACCGCCATGGTCGCGGCTATCGTCCGATAACCACCTGTCAAGCGCGGCGAGGCTGCCATTGACGATGAGAGAGGTGTCCGTAGGAGATCCGTGCTGATCGGAAACAACGCGCAGCTCATCGCGCTCGCTGCCCAAACGGAGCATGGTGCGTAAAAAGTTTTGTCCGTGCGCCGCGTAGACCCACGCGGTGCGGAAGATCATGTGATCGGCGCCACTTTCGCGCAGCAACCGCTCACCCAGTTGCTTGCTGCGCCCATAGGCCCCGAGGGGGGCTGTATTCGCGTTCACGTCGTACGGTTGCGATTGCCGCCCGTCGAATACGTAATCGGTGGAATAGTGAATGACCCTGGCCGAATGGGCGGCAGCCCATTGCCCGAGTTCGCCAACGGCGTGACCATTCACCCGATCGGCAAGTTCCTGCTCCTGCTCGGCGCGATCCACCGCCGTGTAGGCGGCAGTGTTGACGATGATCTGGGGCTGTACCCGATCAAGCAAGGCCGCGAGCGCGTTCGGTGCGGAAAGATCGCCCATCTCGGCATGGCCGCCGTCGATCAGGGTGCCGTCGCGGCTGGCTGGCCACAGTTCACCGCGAGCGGCCAGGCCGCCATGGTCGATAAAGCGGCGCCCCAGCTGTCCGTTGCCGCCCAGCAGCAGAATTCTCACGACCGGAATATCGGCAGTCGATCGGTGGCAATATCTTTCAATAGCGGCGTCTTGCGATCTTTGTCTGACAGCAGGGGCTCACTCAATGGCCAGTCGATACCGATCTCGGCATCGTTCCAGCGCACTCCAGCGTCTGCCGAAGCGTCATACAAGGCGGTGCACTGATAGGTGAATGTGGCGAATTCAGATAATACGCAGAACCCATGTGCAAAACCTTCCGGGATCCAGAAATGGCGGTGATTGTCGGCGGTCAACATCACGCCGACCCACTGCCCGAAATTTGGCGAGCCGCGGCGAATGTCGACGGCCACATCGTAAACCTCTCCTTCGAGAACGCTGACCAGCTTGCCCTGTGGTTTGGGCCACTGGTAGTGCAAACCGCGCAAAACGCTCTTGGCGGAGCGTGAGACGTTGGTCTGGACGAAATCGCCGGTAATGCCGGCATCTCGATAACGGGCCTGATGGTAGCTCTCGTAAAAAAAGCCGCGGCTGTCGCCGAACACCTGGGGTTCCAGAATCAGGGCGCCGGGCAGCGTGGTTTCAATCACTTTCATCGGGCATGCTCTTGACGGGTCAACTGTTGTAGATACTGGCCATAGCCTGTCTTGGCCAGAGGCGCCGCCAATTTCAGCAGCTGCTCGGCGCCTATCCAGCCGTTGTTGTAAGCAATTTCCTCGGGGCAGCAGACTTTAAGCCCCTGCCGATTCTCGATGGTCTGAATATAATTACCCGCTTCCATCAATGAATCATGGGTGCCGGTATCCAGCCAAGCAAAGCCGCGGCCCAGTTGTTCCAGATGCAGCGACCCGTCGTCGAGATAACAGCGGTTCAGATCGGTGATTTCGAGCTCTCCGCGATGTGAAGGCTTGAGATCAGCAGCGTAATCGCACACGCGGCCATCATAAAAATACAGGCCGGTGACAGCATAATGGGATTTAGGCTGGGCTGGCTTTTCCTCCAGACCAATAACCCTGCCCATTGCGTCAAATTCGGCGACGCCATAGCGCTCCGGATCTTTCACCCAGTAACCAAACACGGTGGCTCCGCGTTCGCGCGAGGCAGCACGATGGAGTTGCTCACTCAAGCCGACGCCGTAAAAGATATTGTCGCCAAGTACCAGGCAACTGGATTTGCCATTGACGAAATCCCGGCCGATAGTGAAGGCTTGCGCCAGACCGTCCGGTGAGGGCTGTACCGCATATTGAATATCGATACCCCACTGCGAGCCATCTCCTAGCAGGCGCTGGAACATCTCCTGCTCATGCGGCGTGTTGATCATCAGCACTTCGCGAATGCCGGCCAGCATCAGAGTTGCAAGCGGGTAATAAATCATCGGCTTGTCGTAAACCGGCAGCAGCTGCTTGCTCACCGCGCGGGTGATCGGGTAGAGCCTCGTACCGGAACCACCCGCAAGGATGATTCCTTTCTCCGTCGGATTGAAGGCGGGGGTTTTCATGAGCCCAGGCGCTCCATCCGGTAGCTGCCGTCGAGCACACGCTGAATCCACTGCTGATTCGACAGATACCACTGAACGGTCTGGCGGATTCCCGTTTCGAACGTCTGCGAAGGTTTCCAGCCGAGTTCCCTTTGCAGCTTGCTCGAATCGATCGCGTAACGACGGTCATGTCCCGGGCGATCCTTGACGTAGGTGATCAGCGATTCGCGCGCGCGTCCGTCGGCCAGCCGCTGTACTTCGTCCAGGAGTGCGCAAATGACCTTGACGACGACAATGTTTTCCCGCTCGGCGTTGCCACCGACATTATAGGTCTCTCCCACACGACCGGAGTCCAGCACACAACGGATTGCGCTGCAGTGGTCGCCGACGTATAGCCAGTCGCGGATATTCAGGCCATCGCCGTACACGGGCAACGGCTCGCCTGCCAGCGCCTTCTGAATGATCAGCGGTATAAGCTTTTCGGGGAACTGGTATGGACCGTAATTGTTCGAGCAGTTCGTTGTAAGCGTGGGCAGGCCGTACGTGTGATGAAAGGCACGCACCAGGTGGTCGGAGGCGGCTTTGGATGCGGAGTACGGCGAGTTGGGTGCGTAGGCGGTCTCTTCGGTGAAACTGCCTTCGGCGCCCAGCGAGCCATAGACCTCGTCAGTTGATACGTGCAGAAAGCGGAATGCGCCCCTTTTCGCGTCATCAAGGCCGCGCCAGTAGTCGCGCGCACTTTCCAGCAGCGCAAGCGTGCCGACGACGTTCGTATGCACGAATTCGGAAGGGCCGTCGATCGAACGGTCGACGTGCGACTCGGCTGCAAAATTGACCACCGCTTCCGGTTGATGCTTTGCGAGAAGCCTGTCGACAAGCTCACGATCGCCGATATCGCCCTGCACAAAGATATGCCGGGCGTTATGCTGCAGCGACGAGAGCGTGTCGGGATTTCCCGCGTAGGTAAGCTTGTCGAGATTGATGACCGTCAGCCCGTCGCCGACAGCCTGCAGGACAAAATTTGCCCCAATGAACCCGGCTCCGCCGGTCACCAGCAATGTCTTCATGTATAACTCCAATGTTAGCCCGATCATTTTGACATAGTAGGACTGCGCCGTGTCGCGCTCGACTTTGTTTCCGGGCTTGCGGTGTATGTTCACGCCGGATAATTTGAGGGCGTAACAAGTTCCGAAATTCGGCGAATATTGGGTCAAGCCGTTCTTTCGTGGTCATCATGCGGCTTCACTTGGAGTAATGCGTGCAGTGCTCCAATTTTCAATTTTGCTGAGGTAGCGTGCCTTTCACACGAAGCCAATCGATAGTTTCCGCATTGGTAGCGCTGCTAATTCGCGCGGCGTCAAGCGCTTTGATTGCGCCATTACGCCGGATGTTGCCTTTTTCCTTCAAAGACTGGGTGCGGCAGGCGCTGGAGCGACCGGCGGGGAATACGCTCCGATTCCGGCGGACCGGCGATTGGATTGAATGCTCAACATTGGCGCGAGCACCGATTTCAGCAGGTTCGCCCAACCAATGGAGTTATGAAAGTGGGGCAGGTATTAACCTGTACGGTTATTTTTCCCGCTGGCTTGGCCTTGGAGAATGCGCAAGGCTTTATGCCAATGCCATGCTTGCATCGGGATATCCCGTAGCCATCCACGATGTCGATATCGACATACCGCATGAGCGCAATGACCACACGCTAGCCACCCACCTCGGCAGAACGGCGCGGTTTACGCGCGATCTTATCTTTGTCAATCCCGATCATTGGGAAGATACCCAGGCCAGCATCGGGCGCAATGCTGAGTCGAAGCACCATGTCATCGGGTTTTGGTTCTGGGAACTGGAGAATTTCCCTGACGGTTGGCTGCACGCGCTGGATGATGTTGACGAAGTGATGGTGTCTTCGGCGTTTGTGGAGCAGTCCATTCGCCGGGTTTGCAACAAGCCGGTGACGCGCGTGCCTTTGCCCGTCGTGCCCGGCCCGGATAGTGGCCTGCAGCGGCGTCACTTTGGCCTTCGAGAGGACAACTACATCTATTTTTGCGCATTTGATTTCAATTCAACCATTGCGCGAAAGAATCCCCACGCGGTGATCGAGGCCTTTTGCCGCGCTTTTCCCCGTGGGAACGAACAAGTAACGCTGTTGATCAAATCCAGCAACGGACACCGTCATGCGCCGCAGCTGATGCAGTTGTTGGCGGCGGCATCGGTGGATCGGCGTATCGTCGTCCGCGATGACATGCTGGAGCGCGCTGATCTCCAGGCGCTGCACCGCTGTGTCGATGTCTACGTCTCGCTCCATCGCAGCGAAGGTTTTGGACTGGGCATTGCCGAGGCCATGTGCATGGGAAAGCCGGTGGTGGCAACGGCTTACTCGGGCAACATGGAGTTCATGACAAAATCAAACAGCTGCCTTGTGAATTATCAGATGATTCCCGTCGAGCCAGGTGACTACCCTCACGCGCAGGGTCAACAGTGGGCTGATCCGGATCCGATTCACGCGGCACATCATTTCGAATGCCTGCATTATGATCGAGTGCTGGCAAAGCGCCTTGGCGCACAGGCCGCACTAGATATGGCGCGCGACTTTTCTGTCGATGCCTGCATGGGCGTCATGGCCGAGCGACTGCGATGCGCTGGTGTTGGGCGCGACGTGATGGCATGAGCCGAAGGCAGTTTCGTTGCTTGGCAGGTTGCAGCCGTCTGGTGTTGTCCGATGGCTTGTGCGGACGCCGATGCGACGTTGTTTTGCCCCACACATAATGGATCGAATCATGAGTGAAGAGCATGCCGCGATATCCGGGAGCGCAACGTCAGGGGCGGACTTGGCGTACGTCTTGGATTGGAGGGCGCTCGCCAACCAGAGGCTCAGCCGTCTGGTGCAGGTGGAGCATGACTGCACTGTCATGCAAGGGCGCCTTGAACGGCTTGCCCACCAGCACGATGCATTGCTGCTGGTCAACGATAGCCGTCTGGAGCGCCTGCATGCGCTCCAGACGTCGCTGCAATGTCAAAATCATACGGTGATCGAACTTGCCGCGAGATGCGCTTTCATGGAAGCCAGTCGCTCCTGGCGCATTACCGCCCCGCTGCGCAACTTTTCGACGTTGGTTCGGCGCGTCAAACCCGCCATCTTTGCCGTTTTGCGCTGGCCGATACGTCGCATGCGTTTGGGCCCCGTATTTTTGCGCATTTCGCCAGTCCTCCATGCGCGTGTCCGCTCCAGGCTTTATCCGTAAATTGACCTTCAGGCGGCCAACATGGTTGCCACCGTGCAGCGCAGTCATTCTCGACAAGACGTCGCCGATCGTTCCATGGACTTCCAAAGGGTACCGATGAAAATCGTGCTGGACCTCCAGGGCGCACAATCAAACAGCCGGCACCGTGGCATTGGACGCTACACGGTATCAATGGCCAAAGCTTTTGCCGAAGAGGCCGCTCATCACCAGCTGTGGCTGCTGCTCAATGGACGCGATGACGAAACGTCGCTCGGATTGATCGAGCAGTTCGAGGCGTTTATCCCGCGTCAGCGCATGGTAATCAACGAGCTGCCCGCTGGCATAGCGGGGTTCCATCCCGGGAGCCGGCCAGCTCAGCAGATCGCCGCTGCCGCACACGCTGCCGCCCTGGACAGCTTGCAGGCAGACTGCATTTGGCACAGCAGCCTGTTCGAGGGCTGGGGTGACGATTCAACGGCGGCGCTGGGCTCGGGTAGGCTGGGTGTCAAACAGATTGCCACGCTCTACGACCTGATTCCGCTGCTGCATTCGCATCGTTATCTGCACAATCCATCATACCGAGACTGGTATTTTCGACGACTGGGTCTGCTGAAGCGGTGCGATCTGCTGCTGGCGATCTCCGAATCGTCCCGCCGTGAGGCCGTCGAGCATTTGCATATTCGGGCAGACAACATCGCCGTCGTGTCGGGTGCCGCTGATCCAGCTTTTTTCCGTTGTCCAGCCGATGCGGTGACCTGGGCTCGATGGAAGCAGAAGTGGCGATTGCAACCTCGTTTCCTGCTCTATACCGGTGGCTTCGACAGCCACAAGAATGTAGATGCTTTGATTGCAGCGTTCGCCGATCTTCCAGCGTCCTTGAGGTCGAGTCATCAGCTTGTGCTGGCCGGACGATGCAGCGATGAGGACAGAAAAAGGCTGTCCCAGGGAGGCCGTCGCAGCCGCTTGCCAACGGAAAGCCTTGTATTCACCGGCGCGCTGGATGACGCCGACCTGGCCAGTCTGTATTCGAGCTGCGAGCTTTTCATCTCGCCTTCGTTGCATGAAGGATTGGGGCTTCCGCTGCTCGAGGCGATGGCCTGCGGAGCTGCCGTCATCTGTTCGGATGCCGCCAGTCTGCCGGAAGTAGTGGGTCGACCAGATGCGCTGTTCGATCCACGCAGCCAGAGCGCGATAGCGAGCAAGCTTCAACAGACGCTCTCGGACAGTGGCTTCATCAATAGTCTGAGAGCGCATTCCGAATTACAGACGCTTCAATTCACCTGGTCCGCCAGCGCGCGCAAGGCATTGGTGGCGATTGAACAGTCTGCAAGTCGTTCAACGCGAACAGCCGTTCAGGCCAGTTCGCGCCCACGGCTGATCTATGTTTCGCCGCTGCCGCCAGCGCGCTCCGGGATCGCCGACTATAGCGCCCGTCTGCTGCGTGAACTGGCCAGTCACTATGCGATTGAGGTGGTGGTTGATCAGGCGGAAGTTCTCGATCCGTGGATCCAGGCCAACTTTCCGGTCCGTTCGGCGCTCTGGTTTGCCCAGCAGGCAGATCCCTGCGCACGGGTTTTGTACCACTTCGGCAATTCGCCGTTCCATGCGCATATGTTCGGTTTGCTTGAGCAACATCCGGGCGTGGTGGTGTTGCATGATTCTTGGTTGGGCGCTGCGCGCAACTGGATGGCGAATGCGGCGGGAGAGCCAGCCGCCTTTTTAAGAATGCTCTACGAGAGCCACGGCTATGCAGGGCTGTCGCATGACCTGCAATACGGACGTTCGTCGACTCTGGATGCATACCCGATCAATCGGGATGTCATTGAAGGCTCTCTGGGTGTAATCGTGCACTCGCGTTATTCGGTAAAGCAGGCTGACCGTTTCTTTGGGCCAGAAGCCGCGGATAAATTCAGGATCGTCCCTTTCCCTCAAGGACGAACCTTTTCCCCGCAGCCAGCAGCACGCCGGCTGCTGGGTCTTGCAGATGATGCGTTTGTCGTATGCAGTTTCGGAATGCTTGCACCGACCAAGTTGAACGATCGCCTGCTGCAGGCGTGGCTGCAGTCGTCGCTCGCCAGCGATGTTCGCTGCCATCTGGTTTTTGTCGGTGAAAACCACGGAGGTGGCTACGGCGAAGCGCTGACCGCGGCCATCCGGTCCGGCGGTGGCGGACGTATCCGCGTTACGGGTTTTGCCAGTGCCGATACCTATGCCGACTACCTGGCGGCTGCCGACCTCGCGGTGCAGTTGCGCACGGACTCTCGCGGAGAGACGTCGGCGGCCATTTTCGACGTGCTTGGCCACCGGCTTCCTGTCATCGTCAATGCGCATGGTTCTGCGGCCGAATTGCCTGACACCGTTGCCCTGAAGATCAGCGATCGCTTCAGCGATGCAGAGCTGGTGGCGGCATTGCAGTCACTGCGCGCAGATGCGTCTCGTCGCGTGGAATTGGCGGCAGAGGCGGCACACTGGATCGACTGCCAGCATCATCCCGCCGATGTGGGCTTGTGCTATCGCGATGCCATTGAGCATTTCATGTTTGATGCGCCAGCGGCTTCCGGGCAGCGTTTGCTGGCCGATGCAATGCGAACGTCCGACGCATTCGCCTTTGGCAGTGGCGAATGGCACCGGATGCGTCGGAGCCTTGTGGAGAACCTGCCACGCGTGGATTTGCCGAGCTTGTACGTCGACGTCACGGCCACCGCGTCCAGCGTTCTGCATACCGGCATAGAGCGGGTCGTGCGCGGCGTACTGCTGTCGCTGCTGCAGATCGAGCAAAAGCACTACAGGGTCCAGCCGGTGCGGATGGAAGGCGGGCGCTTTCTTCAGGCCAATAGCTACGGCCCGAAGCTGCTCGACTACCCCGCGCTCCAATTGCCGGACGATGAAGTGATGCCGCGATCAGGGGACCTGTTGTTGGGGCTGGACTGGGTGGCCGATATCCTGCCAACCCAGACGGCCTTGCTTGATGCCTGGCGCGTCCGCGGTGTCCGGATCTTTTTTGTGGTCTATGACCTTCTGCCTGTGCGCATGCCGGCGCGCTTTCCAGACGGCATTGCCGAAATGCACGCCCGCTGGCTTCAGTGTATTGGCGCATATGCCGATGCACTCATCGGCATATCCAGGTCGGTCACTGATGATCTGCGTCGATGGTTCGACGCGCATCCGCCGAATCGTCGATGCGATCTGCGTTTGGGCTATTTCTATCCCGGCAGCGACCCATCCTCGACGCGCCCCAGTTTGGGTGTGCCTGTCGACGCAACAGAGCTTCTGAACCGGCTGCGTGCGGTTCCAACCTTTCTGATGGTCGGTACCGTCGAGCCGCGGAAAGGCCACGCGCTGGTGCTGGACGCCTTCGAAGAGCTGTGGCGAGAGGATTCTGCCGTGCACCTGGTCGTCGTAGGGCGCCAAGGCTGGATGGCCGAGGAGGTGGCAGCGAGGATGCGCTCGCACAGCCTGGCAGGGAACCGGCTCGTGTGGCTGGAACAGGCCAGCGACGACTATCTCGCCAAGCTCTATGATGTCGCGCGGGCGCTTGTCGCTGCTTCGGAAGGCGAAGGCTTCGGGCTGCCGCTGGTCGAAGCCGCGCAGAGAGGGTTACCTGTCATTGCACGCGATATTCCCGTGTTTCGCGAAGTGTCCTCCTCGTTTGCCGTGTACTTTGACGCAGAAATACCGGGCACCCTCGTTGACGCCCTTCGATCGGCAGCCGCCACGGCGCGCCCCGTCATGCAGACTCAGGCTGACGCCGTACTCAGCTGGAGAGAGACGACGGATCAGCTGCTGAGCCTGCTTCTCCAGCGCAGCCATCCGCAATGGCAGGATCCGTGGAAGCTCAATTGAGGCACTGGGCAGCTGCCTCGTTGTCCGATGCGGTCTTAACGCGTGATTGGACACCGTCCGCCATCCCCGTAACATGTCGGGACTGAGAAGGTGCGGGAGCGCTAGATGAAGTCGGCTTTGATCACAGGTATTACGGGGCAGGATGGCGCCTACTTGGCTGAGTTTCTCATCGGCAAGGGATACAGCGTGGTGGGTGCGTATCGTCGCACCAGTTCCACCAATTTCTGGCGGGTTGAAGCATTGGGCATTGCGGATCACCCGCAGCTTCAGCTGGTGGAATTCGATGTCAATGACATGGGCTCCGCCATCCGGTTGTTGGACAAATACGCGATCCGCGAGGTGTACAACCTCGCCGCGCAGAGCTTTGTCGGCGTGTCGTTCGACCAGCCGGTCACGACGGCGCAGATCACGGGCGTGGGGGCGCTGAACCTTCTCGAGGCCATTCGCGTCGTCGATCCGACCATACGTTTTTATCAGGCCTCGACGTCCGAGATGTTCGGCAAGGTTCACGCCGTACCGCAAAACGAGGAAACGCCCTTCCATCCGCGTAGTCCTTACGGTGTCGCCAAGTTGTACGCCCACTGGATCACCGTCAACTACCGCGAGTCTTACGGAATCTTCGGCGCCAGCGGCATTCTTTTCAATCACGAATCCCCGCTGCGTGGGCGGGAGTTCGTGACGCGAAAGATCACCGATTCGGTGGCCAAGATTCGGCTCGGCAAGCTTGGTGTTCTGGAGTTGGGCAATCTCGATGCCCGGCGCGACTGGGGTTACGCCAAAGAATATGTCGATGGCATGTGGCGGATGCTGCAGGCCGCCGCGCCGGACACCTTCGTGCTGGCGACCCAGCGCACGGAAACGGTGCGCGATTTTGCCAGTATGGCTTTCGCCGCGGCGGATATCGAGATCGCCTGGGAAGGTCAGAACCTCGCGGAAATCGGGGTAGATACAAAAACCGGCCGCACCTTGGTGCAGATCAACCCCCGTTTCTACCGGCCCGCCGAGGTGGATCTCCTGATTGGCGATGCGCGAAAGGTGAAGGAGGAGCTGGGCTGGGCATCACAGACCTCGCTGGAGTCGCTTTGCCGGATGATGGTGGACGCCGACTTGCACAGGAACGAGCATGGCTTCTCGTTCTGAGGGATATCCTGCACGAGTACTGGTGACGGGCCTCGAAGGGTTTACGGGGCATTATGTCGGCGCCGAGCTGAGGGATGCAGGCTATGAGGTGTTTGGCCTGTCCTCCTCCGCGGGCGGCAACACGAACGACCTGGTTGATCTGCTTGACGCAGACGCCTTGGTGCAGGTCGTGGAAAAGATCCGCCCACAGGCCGTCGTTCATCTGGCGGCCATCGCTTCTGTCGCCCACGGCGATACGGCAGCGATCTACCGCACCAACATCATGGGAACGCGCAACCTGCTCGCTGCGCTGGCGGGTTTGTCGGTGCGTCCGTCGCGGGTCTTGCTGGCCAGCAGTGCGAATGTCTACGGCAATGCCAAGGGATGTGCAGGGCCGCTGGACGAGCTCACCGCGCTGGCCCCGGTCAACGATTACGCCGTCAGCAAGCTGGCCATGGAATACATGGCGAGGACCTGGGCCGAGCGTCTGCCGGTGCTGTTCAGTCGACCATTCAATTACACCGGCGTGGGGCAGAGCCCGCAGTTTCTCATCCCGAAAATCGTGGATCATTTTCGTCGCGGCGAGCGGCATATCGAGCTTGGCAACCTGGACGTCTGGCGGGAGTTCACCGATGTGCGCGCGGTAGCCTGGGCTTATCGCCGCCTGCTTGAAACCGACAATGACGTCGACACGTTCAATATCTGTACCGGCGCCACCTATTCACTGCGCGAAGTGATCGCGCTAATGGAGGAAATAGCCGGCTATTCGATCGAGGTCAGCGTCAATCCGGCGTTTGTTCGCCGCAACGAGGTACGGCGGCTGCAGGGCAGCAGTGTTCGCCTGCGGAATCGCATCGGAACGCTTCCCTCTTATTCGCTCAAGGAAACGTTGAGCTGGATGTATCGGGCCCCGCTGCACGGCTGATATCGACCTTGGCATCGAGCCAGCTGGCGCCGACAAAATTTTCCTGGCGTGTATTGAATACGTGGAACATGCAGGCGTTGTCGCGCCACTCGTAGTTCATGTCCAGGTGGGAGTCCTCGCGTGACAGTGACAATGACACGGAGTAGCTGCCCTTTCCGAGGTTCGCCGGAAAGCGATAGCGATAGAGAATTTCCTCACCGGGCGAAAGGTCGGTCAGCGGCTGCTCAAGGCGATGCGTATTGATGCCATACATGCACTGGCCAAGACGGTCGGTAATCATGAAGCCCAGGACCAGCCGCGGTATCGGCGCCCTGATCGCAACCCTCACCTGAAGTTCCAGCGCATCACCCACTTCGACGCTGTCGGCGGCCTCGCCCTTGTCATTCAGCAAACGGACCTCGGCAACGGTTGCCTCGCCGCTGCCGGAGATGGTTTTCATGCGACCATCTGCCAGTTTCTCCTGACGCACAAGCAGCTGGTCGCGTTCCGCCATCATGGCGTTGTAAAAATCGAGCACGTCGACCGGCAGACCTTCCTTGACCAGCCGCCCTGCCTGCAGAAGTATCGCGCGATCGCAGATCGTCTGAATCGCGTAGCGATCGTGCGAAACGATAATCAGCGTGGTGCCGGCCCGGCGAAACTCGCGAATGCGTTCGAAGCTTTTGTGCTGAAAATACGAGTCGCCGACGGAGAGCGCCTCGTCCACGATGAGGACATCCGGCCTGCGCGCGGTAGCCACGCTGAAAGCCAGGCGCATCTGCATGCCGCTGGAGTAGGTGCGTACGGGCTGGTCGATGTACTCGCTGATCTCCGCAAAAGCCTCGATAGAAGGCATCAATCGAAGGATTTCTTCCACGGAGAGGCCGAGCAGTTGGCCCCCCATCATGGCGTTCTGCCGGCCCGTAAAGTCAGGGTGAAAGCCCATGCCCAGTTCAAGCAGCGCAGCGACGCGGCCGCTGACCGAAATCTGGCCGCTTGTCGGCCGCGTCGTGCCGGTCAACAATTTCAGCAGCGTGCTTTTGCCCGCGCCATTGGCTCCGACAATTCCCACGGCCTCGCCGGCACGCAGGTGGAAATTGATGTCCCGCAGCACCCAGTGCAGCCGATGTCTTGGCTTGCCCGAGGGATTGATCCACTCGGCCAGGCGTGACCATTGACTGGGATAACTCTTGTAGGCCTTGCCCAGATCGCTGACGACAATATCGCCCATTACAGTTCATCCACCATTTCAGCCGAACGCGTGCGGAACAGGCTCAGCGCCAGCGCACACAGCACCAGGGCCAACACAATGCTTGGCCACAACGTCGACCACTGTGGCCACGATCCATTAACGAAAATGCCTTGATAGGCCTGCGCAAATGGCGTCAGCGGATTCAGCCGGATCCAGGGCCTGACGCCGGCGGGAAGCGTCGTGGTGGAATACACGATCGGCGTGAACCAGAACCAGAACTGCAGCAAAATGTTGATGAACTGTCCGACATCCCTGAAAAATACGTTGAGAACCCCCACCGCAATGCCCAGTCCCGCGGCGAACATGACATGGAACAGCAGCAACGGAATCATGCTCAGCACCACCCAGTGGGGGAAATGGCCGGTGATCAGCAGAAACACGAGAAACACGGCAAAGGTGATCGCAAAATTGACCAGTGCGCTGCTCACCACGATGGTCGGCAGGCAAATGCGCGGAAAGCTGAGCTTCTTGATCATGTTGCCGTTGTCCAGAAAAACGGTCTGGCAGCGCTGCACGATTTCCGCGAAAAGGCCCCAGGTCAGCAGCCCTGCGCACAAGTAGATGCTGTAGGCAAAAGGGTCGTTGACGCCCGGCAATCGCGCCTGCATCAGCTGGGAAAAAACCACCGTATAGACGGTGATCATGGCCAACGGTTGCAATACCGTCCACGCGGCGCCCATCAGTGAGTTGCGGTAGCGTGCCTGGAACTCGCGCTTGACGCTGCCCAGAACAAACCCACGATAACGCCAAAGGGCACGGCCCAGGCTCAGGGACATTCGAGCACCTCGCGCAGCAGGCTCATTTCATTTTTTACCGGGCAATTCATGGATGCAAGCCGCCCCAGGTGAGGATCGGATCACGCATCGTACAGGCTGGGCCCGGTCACGCCACGTCACCAGCCGGTTTGGCGATGCGGGCGGCCATGCGCCGGCCCACTCGGCGTAGCGGCCGTTCAACTGTTCGGAAGTTGCACTCCGCGAGCAACGCGATGAGCGCCGCCGCCGCCATGGTAAACAGCGCGGTCGGTATCCATCCACCCTGCGCTGGCGCTCCGGTCAAGCGAAACCAGCATTCTCTGACGAAAAAGAAGGCGGGCACATGGATAAGATAAATCGCATAGGAGCGTTGGCCGGTCCAGATCATGAAGCGTTTGATCGAACTGTCGGGTCCGCTGAGAAAGTTGCGGTTGTAGGCGGCCAGCCAGACAAGCATGACCGCCAGCACGGCGATCAGCGAGACACGTTGCCCTATCGCGAGGGATTCGCGCGCGGAAACGGCAGCAATGGCCACCACCAGCGCAAGCGCTAGCGCACGCTGTAGCCAACGTCGACTATGCAGCCAGCGCGGTTCGAGGCGGGCGAATACCGGAAGGTGGCTGGCCAGCGCCAGCAGCACGCCCCAGGCCAGGGCATCGGTGCGCAGCGACATCGTCAACAAGGTACGCGGCACGATCGCCTGCACCACAATGACAAGTACCAGCAACCAGGCAATATGGCGTCGCAGCAACAGGGCGACCAGCGGCAGCACCAGATAAAACTGCTCCTCCAGTGACAGGCTCCAGTAGGCGAAGCTGGCTCCATAGGGATAGTTGGCGAAGGCGTCGGCGAAACGAAAATTGGCCACCTGAAAAACGCCCGCCAGCGCGGCCATGGCGTTGGTATGCACGCTGCCGAAGGCGCCTAGCCGGTTGAACTGCCAGGCGCCGATAAGGATCAGCCCCAGCCACAGCCACGCCGAGGGCAGCAGCCGGAACGCGCGCGCCACCCAGAATGCGCCGACTTGCCGACTCGCCCTTCCCATCCCGCTCGGGCACGCGCGCAGTTTCGGCAGCAGACTCCGCGCGATGACGAAGCCCGAGATCGCAAAAAAAATGTCGACGCCGGACCACATGTCGACAACGCTCAGCAACTTCCTGAGCCACGCTGGATTCCAGCTGAGCAGGTTGCCCTGGGCGTGGTGCACCACCACGCCCAGTACCGCGACGGCGCGGAGCCATTCGATGTCGTCGATACGACGGTTGTCCTTCTCCACGGCGGGCGCCACTGGCGTAGTCACAAGGCCGACTGGCTCCCTGCCTGCTGTGGATCCCCGGCAATGACTGTCTGCAGAAATTCGGCGAGACGAGGTCCGACAACGGCGTGCGAACAATGGGCTCGCAACGACTCCTGCGCGGCCGCGGCCATTGCCCGATAGGTCTGCGGCTCCCGTGTGGCGACGTAATGGCTCGATCGATAGGCCTGGATCAGTGAGTGGACCTGAACGTGTTCACGCAAGGTTCGAAAGGCTTGCCGCATATCGTGGGGCCAGGTGCCCGGTTCGAGGAAACTGTCGACGATAAACGCGTTGGATTCGTCGATGTAATCAAGCATCGCCGTATGTCGAGGCGAAACGGCCGGCTTGCCGCGGGACATGTATTCCATCAACGGCAGGCATTGACCTTCGCCGTGCGAGGTGTTGACCGCATACGTGGTGGCATCGACCATCCGGTCATAGTCGTCCTGGCGAAGATAGCCGTGAACAATGACAATCCGGCAGGCGAAGCGGCCGCCCTTGTGTATGCACTCGAGCATCTTCGGTACGACTTCGCTGATGTCGTGGTGACTGAGCTTCAACAGCAGCGTTGCATCAGCCGTGTGGGCGAAGGCGACGCAGAACGCGCTGATCATGTCGACCCAGTTTTTTCGGCCGTCTCCGGGGTTGAATACCGAGGTATAGACGATGCCATCGAGCTCGAGCTCCGAGATACCTTCGCTTCGTTCGTCGGGCAGCGGAAGAGGCTCGGGCGCGCAGGCGAGTTCCTTAGCCTTCGAATAGTTGCTGAGGTCGGTAAGCCGGCTGTCGATGACCATCCCATCGACGCGCAGGCGCGAGGTACGCGAGCCCGGCGGCAAGCCACGGTTCCTGCCCGCGACAAGCCGGTCCCACAGCGGCGCAGGCGCAGCGATGATGGGGAACGCGCCATCCATTGCACGTTTCACTGTTTCCACGGTGAAGGTCGAATGGGTGATGGCGGCGCCAACCTGCTTGAGCACGCGCCGCCAGTCATTACGCATTTTGCCGCTGAAACCCTCGTCCGGAAGCTCGGCATATTCCCAGGCGAACACGGGGATGGTCGGGCAGGCGAGTCCCAAGGGGGTCTTGTTCGGCGGCAGGAAGGACAAAAACACGCAGGGCACGCCACGCTTCAGGCAGTTCCGGTAGATAACGTCCACGTCGCGCTCAGGGGCGTGGATATCGATCACGATACCTAGCTGTTCGAGCATCGGGCGGAACTCGCGCAGCACGAAATAGTAGCTGTACTCCGGTTGCCCGAGATTGTTCGCGACATTGCCGCCGTGAAATGCCGTGTGCACGAGGATGATCATGACGCCAATGCCGTCGAGCGCATCCGGTCTTCTTGGAGGCTGAAATCATGCAGACGCGCCACAAGAAACTGCTGAAGCTGCAGCGCGATGGCATCGGTGGCGCAGTAAGCCTGCATCGCGGCCATGGCATGTTCAGACATGGCGGTGTAAGCCGCTGCGTCAGTCTTGGCCACGAGGTAACTCTGCCGGTAGGCGAGCATCAGCGAGTGCCAGTTGATCTGGTGGCGACTGGTTTTATAGACCTGGTGATCGCCGTGGGGCCACACCGTGGGAAGATTCGGGGCACTTTCAACCGCGAAGGTAAATTCAGGGCTGATGTAATCGGCCATCGAGGTGTGGTCCGGTGCAATGGCCGGCACGCCGCAGCAGAGAAACTCCAGCAGCGGCATGCACAGTCCTTCGCACAGGGATGCGTTGACGTAATAGGTGCTGGCTCCGATCAACTGGTGGTAATCATCCTCTTCGAGATAGCCATGCAGCGCAACGATCCGGCACTTCATGGGCGACAGTTTGGATAGCAACATCAGCATTTGATGATGATGCTTTAATCGATCCGGTCCGCCCAGTTTGAGCACCAGCGTCGCGTCATCGACGTCGCGGAAGGCCCAGCCAAATGCGGTGATGATGTCTTCCCAGTTCTTGCGGCCATCCGACGGCGTGAGCACGGCGGTATACACCACCCCCGATAGTCGTGTGCTGACCTCGAACGGTGGCGGAATATCCCAGCCGGCATCGACCGGAGGGCTGCCTGTGCGCAAGCTCGTGTCCACCACTTCATGGTTTTTTCGCCATCCACTCAGCGGCGCGCGCCAGCTGTCCTGCGCAGGCGCGGGCAGCGCGGGCAGGAGCGCATCCACTGCAGGGTCGACGGGTGTGCCATCGTCAGGATGATCGGTCACCAGGCCATCGGCGGAGAGGCCGAGCAGGCTACTGTCGACCAGCTGCGTATTGAGACACACGTCGACAGCTTCGCGATCGGGGGCCAGCACGCCACGGCGGCGCAAGAGCGCGAATTTTTCCCACAAGGGCGTGGGCACGGCTTCGATCGGGTACGCATCGCCCAGGCTGTCCCTTACTGCCTGCTTTGTATGCGTGGAGAGTGTGATTGCCGCGCGGCACTTCAATAAAACCATCCGCCAATCATGCCGAGGATCGTCCTGCCAGCTTTCTTCATCGTCGGCGGCGGGCAGGTTGGGATATTCCCACGCGAACACGGGAATGGTCGGGCACTGCACACCCGGCAAGGTCTTGTTTGGCGGAGCGAACGACAAGAGCAGGCAGTCTTCGTGACGAGCCCTGGATTCAACCCATACGGCGTTGGCTTCCGCGGGCGAGTGGATGGGCTGCACGTCGGCAAATTTCGCCAAGGCAGCGTGAAACGATTCGAGCACGAAGTAATAGCTGTACTCCGGCGTGCCAAGGCGTCGGCCAATATCGCCGTCCTCGACATCGCAGTAAGTAAGAATCCGCATCGATAAAAGTCTCTCGCGTGGCCATCGGCGCGGGCCGTCTGCCAGTATAGTGGCTGAGGCCAAAAGCGTTTACAGCGTGCGATAGCGTGCCCCGCCGTTTCAGCGCATGTGTTTCTACAACTGAGGTGCAGGGACGTAGTGGACGGACGATGAATTTTCCGAAAACGGGCTATGACTGGACACCCTGGCTAAGCTTGCTGATGGGGCTTGTGGCCTTCTGGATTTGGGGAGGTGCTTACACCTTCGCGCCTGGCCACCTGGGTTGGATCATGTCGGGCCTTGATACGCCGTCCCACTACCAAGGATGGCAATTCTTTCGCCATTCGACCTGGTGGCAGTGGCCGATTGGCAACAATCCCGCCAATGGCAGTGACGCTCCCGGAACAATCGTCTTGTCCGACAGCATTCCGCTGGTCGCGATTCCACTCAAGCTCCTGTCGCCTCTGCTACCCGATGATTTTCAATACTTCGGTCTGTGGGCGCTTTCGTGTTTTTTCCTGCAGGGGTGGTTTGCTGGAAAGTTGATGGGCAGGCTCAGCAGTGACCCCGTAGTAAAACTTTTGGGCACCGCTTTTTTTCTTGGCGCTTCCATCTTCCTGATGCGCGTCTATTTGCATCCGGCACTCTCGGCGCAATGGGTTTTGCTCGCTGCCTTCTATCTGCTTTTTGACAGCCGGTTCCGCGCGAATCCATGGTGCGTTCTTCTATGTGCAGCCGTTCTTGTGCACGCCTATCTCTTTGCGATGCTTTCGGTATTGTGGCTAGCCGATATGGTTCAGCGTCTATGGCGACGCGAATACCCTATCGCCAAAACTTTTTTTCACGGCCTTGTTACCACCCTCATGGTGTTGGCACTGATGTGGGCGGCCGGTTACCTCGTGCACAGTTCCACGATAACCGCGAGCATTCGCTCGCATCTGGACTTATTTTTTCCGCTATGGACAGGCATTCGGGTATGGGGTGAATGGTCGAGGTTCCTTCCCGCGTCGGACATGGATTTGCTCGCCTATGACGGATTTGGTTATTTCGGGCTCGGCTTTATTCTCATGCTGATCTTCGCATTGGCCATTTGCGTGGCGCGCGCCGCAGGGAAAATCGATCGGGAGGGTGTCGAAAAACAGCCTTTATCGCGGTGGATAGCTGTCTGGGTCGCGTGTGGTTTGCTGCTTTTCTACGCGTTAGGCAACAAGATTTATTTTGCTCAGCGGCTTCTTTTTTCCTACCCGCTGGCAACGTGGCTTGACCATGTTTACGACATATTTCGCGCCTCCGCACGCATGATGTGGCCGACCTGGTATCTCCTGCTATTTGTGGCTCTCTATGTTTTGCTGCGAAGCATCCCCGTGCGTTACGTGCGCTATCTGCTGGCGTTTTGTTTGCTTGTCCAGTTCGCCGATCTGTCGAAACCAGTGATGGATATGCGTAGCAAACTCGCCGCTGATCATCGATGGCATTCGGCGATGACGTCTACGGTCTGGGTTGACCTTGCCTCGCGCTACAAACATGTCGGTTACCTGCAACCCGTCGCCATTCCCGTCGAATGGGTGGCCTTTGTACCCAGTTATCACAGCGTGGCTGATTTTGCGGCGATCAACGGCATGACGATAAACATCGCCTATCTTGCGCGTGAAGATCAGGATCAGATGGCCAAAGCCCGTGCCGCGCGCATCGGTCTGCTGAAGCGTGGCCTGGCCGAGCCTGAAACGTTTTATGTCGTCGAGGACCAGCCGCTGTGGAAACAGTTTATCTGCGTTCCCGGCTCGAGATTATGGTACGGGACGATCGACGGTCTGCACATTGTCGTGCCCGATCGTCTTCCCGACCTGTCCGCGAGGCCTCGAGCGGTATGCGGCGCCTAGCGATGCCTGCGGCTACCCTTACTCGTTTAACGCCGTCGCTGAACCAGGGTCATGGGCTGCTGCGCGTTTTTCCTCTTTGCTGCTCCGAATTCGGGGAAAGGTGACATGAAAACGCTCTCCGAAACGCTTGAGCGCGGTAACAACAATTTCGACCTTATTCGTCTCGTCGCGGCGTTGGCCGTGATGCTCGGACATTCGTACGGGCTGCAGGCTGGCAGCAAGATGGAGTCGATGTTGGTATTCACCCATCGGGAATCGTTTGGAAGCCTGGCGGTTTATGGCTTCTTCCTCATCAGCGGCATGCTCGTTTCTGCGAGCTTTTTCAAACAGCCATCAGCGGTACGTTTCATCTGCCTGCGCGCTTTGCGAATCTGGCCCGGAGCGATTGTTTGCGCGTTGTTCATCGGCCTGCTCATCGGTCCGCTCTTTTCGGACATGACAGTTTCTGCCTATTTCTCCAGCCCGCAAACGCTGCCTTGGCTGCTGCACAACACGTCGCTGATCGGACACGTGGGGGGCGTATTGCCGGGACTGTTCGAGTCCAACGTTCTCAAGGGTTTTGCCAATGCAACCGTCTGGACGTTACCCGTTGAATTGAACTGTTATGTCATCGTTCTGCTCGCGGGACTGGCGGGCGTGATCGGCTCAAAGCGCGGGACACTGATATGGGTCGGCGCGGCGGCAGCGATCTTCGCGATGTTCGCCAATCATCCGCCAGCCTTTGTGCCCACCGGCAATTTTTTTGTGCTCCCACTGGCGTATTCATTTTACCCAGTGCCATTTTTCCTGCTCGGCATGCTGTTGTACGCGTACAGGGAAAATGTACGACTGAGCTGGATCCCTGCTGTTCTACTGGCTCTGGCCTACGTACTTCTCCGGTTTTCGGTGTTCAGTACAATTCTGCTTTATCCCGCCTTCGCTTATGGGCTGCTGTGGGTGGCATCAGCCGGGTTTCTCCGAAGGTTCGCGCCAAGACATGATTATTCGTACGGCATTTATCTGTACGGGTTTGTTGTCCAGCAGATCGTTGCGAGCATAACTCCCTCGTTAAACAACTATCTAGCGTTCCTCATTTCCGTGCCGGTAACGGTTGCACTGGCCGCGGCGTCGTGGCATCGGGTCGAGCGTCCTTGTCTCTCCGTGTACAGGCGTCAGGCGATGAAGGTGGACGTGAGAGCAGTGCCCCCCCCTTAAGCGCGCCAAAGCTGATGCGACGGGCGAGTTTGTTCGCGATTCAGCTGGTTTGTATGGGAGCGGCGCCCCGTGGCTGCTTACGGGCTTACAACCGTTTGAGAAATTTCCCGTTCCGCAGTGAACCTGGACGGTATGGCAGCGTGCTGCGTGGCCGGCGTTACCCTGAAAGCAGGTAATATATGCAACCCTTTACGGTAGCTGCCTGCGGACGTTTGCCGCGGTGGCGCAACACGGCTGATAACTCATGACACCAAGAAAAACCGCCGATAAACTCGGTTTGGGCACCCGTGCGATCCACGCAGGCCAGCACCCAGATCCCAGCACTGGCGCCATCATGACGCCTATCTATGCTACTTCGACCTATGTGCAGGAAAGTCCGGGCAAGCACAAGGGCTACGAGTATTCGCGCACACAAAATCCCACGCGTATGGCGTACGAGCGCTGCGTGGCCGACCTGGAAGGCGGCGTGGCGGGTTTCGCCTTTGCTTCGGGGCTGGCAGCCGCCGCCACTGTACTGGACTTGCTCGACTCCGGAAGCCACGTCATTGCGATGGACGACCTCTACGGCGGTACTTACCGTTTGTTTGAAAAGGTGCGCCGCCGCTCCGCCGGGCTGGACTTCAGTTTCATCGATCTGAACGATGCGGCGGCGTTGGAGGCGGCGCTGAAGCCCAACACACGGATGATCTGGGCTGAAACCCCGACCAACCCGATGCTGAAGCTGGTCGATCTGGCCAAGGTTGCTGCGTTCGCCAAAAAACACGAACTCACCTTAGTGGTTGACAACACCTTCTGTTCGCCGATGTTACAGCGACCGATCGAGTTCGGCGCGGATCTGGTAGTGCACTCGGCTACCAAATATCTCAACGGTCATTCGGATATGGTCGGTGGCATGGTGGTTGCTCGTGATGGAAAGCTTGCCGGTCAGATGGGTTTTCTGCAGAACTCTGTAGGTGCAGTAGCAGGTCCGTTTGATTCGTTTCTTGCGATGCGTGGATTGAAGACCCTGCACCTGCGCATGCAGGCGCATTGCGCCAGCGCCTTAGAGCTCGCAAGTTGGTTGGAGAAACATCCTGCGATTGAGCGCGTGATCTATCCAGGTTTAAAGAGTCATCCGCAGCATGCCCTCGCCAAACGTCAGATGGACGGTTTCGGCGGCGTCATTTCTGCTGAAATAAAGGGTGGCTTGAAAAAGGCAACGCGGATGCTTGAGCGTTGCAAGCTATTCGCACTGGCTGAATCGCTCGGCGGTGTCGAAAGCCTTATCGAGCACCCGGCAATTATGACGCACGCATCAGTCCCCCCTTCTGCACGTAAACGGCTGGGCATAAGCGCTGGCCTTATTCGACTTTCTGTCGGAGTGGAGGATGTCCGAGACCTGCAAGCGGAGCTGCATGAGGTATTGAAGTGAGTTCGCAGCGAAGACAGGGTAACAACGACGCGACTAAGCTTTTGCGACGTCGACGCTGGGAAGCACCCTTTGCGTCACTGACCCGAAATCGGTCGCTGGTCTGGGAGCTGAGCAAGCGAGACGTACTTGGGCGCTACCGCGGAGCGAGCTTTGGCTTGGCATGGTCCGTGATTAGTCCGTTCCTAATGCTAGGCGTATATGCATTTGCATTCGGTGAGCTAATGAAAAGCCGTTGGCCGCACGACGTAGGCGGAGACCATCCTTATGCCGTTATTCTCTTTGCGGGCCTGATCATTCACGGGTTCTTTGCCGAGTGTCTAACACGCGCATCCACACTAATTGTTTCTAATCCAAATTTCGTTAAACGCGTAATTTTTCCGCTCGACATCTTGCCATGGCCTATGGTGCTCTCTGCGTTGTTTCATACTTGTGTGAATGTCTGTGTGTTGGCAATCCTCATGCTGGTCGTCGAAGGACATCTGCATGCCACCATTCTCTTCCTCCCCTTTGTACTGCTGCCGCTTGTGCTGCTGACGTTAGGGGTATCCTGGTTTCTGGCCGCGTTTGGAGTCTATTTCCGTGACATCAACCAGGTCATGCCTGTCGTGGCGACCGCTCTTCTCTTCCTATCCTCGGCGATTATTCCGGTCAGCACTTTGAACCCTAATTTGCAGACCATTTTTTACTTAAATCCGCTCACGTTCTTTATTGACCAGGCTCGCGCCGTTGTTTTGGTTGGCCAGGCTCCTAACTGGGGTGCGCTAATACTTGCCTGTGTCGGGGGATTGCTGGTCGCATGGATTGGTCACGCATGGTTCATGGCGACGCAGAGAGGCTTTGCCGATGTCCTCTGATGCCATTGTCGAGGTCAATGGGCTGACCAAAATATTTCCGGTTTATGACAAGCCGCATTACCGGCTAATGCAGATGCTGTTTGGTAGCAATCGTCGCTGGCACCGTGAATTCACCGCTTTGTCTGATATAAACCTCGTCGTCCGGCGCGGTGAGACAGTGGGTATCGTCGGGCGCAACGGCTCTGGCAAGTCGACTTTGCTGCAAATCATTTGCGGCACGCTCGCGCCCACAGAGGGCGAGGTGCACGTAAGAGGGAGGGTGGCGGCCTTGCTTGAGTTGGGTGCCGGCTTCAATCCGGAATTCACGGGCCGGGAGAACGTATATCTTAACGGTACAGTGCTAGGCCTTACTCGCGCTGAGATTGAGGACAAGCTTGATAACATTCTGGCGTTTGCAGAGATAGGTGACTTCATCGATCGGCCGGTGAAAACGTATTCCAGCGGCATGTATGTGCGGCTTGCCTTCGCCGTCGCTATCCATGTGGAACCGGATCTGCTGGTCGTCGACGAAGCGCTCTCTGTCGGAGATGAGGCATTCCAACGAAAATGTTTCGCGCGTATCGAGCGTTTGCGCGAGGACGGCTGTACCGTGTTGTTTGTGTCGCATGCTGCGTCGACAGTAGTCGAGTTGTGCGACCGCGCCATCCTGATCGATCACGGAGACTTGCTAGCTGATGGGTTGCCAAAGGCGGTGATTTCTCGCTATCAAAGAATGTTGTATGCGCCGCAGGAGCGGCTCGCTGAGTTACGCGATCAGATGAAGCATGAGCGCGCCAACGGAAAATTGGTTGCTCAGGCGTTTTTGGCGGAAGGTTCGTCACATCAGGATGCTGCATCTCATTTAAATAAAGAATCCTCGATCGAAGCCTACTTCGACGAGGGCCTGCGTTCGCAAAGCGAAGTGATGTATCCAAGGCTAGGTGTGACGATAGATGATCCTCATCTTGAATTACCCGACGGCCGTCGGGTCAACGTAATTAATGCTGGGAAGAAATACGTTTATACATACAGCGTAAAGTTTGATCAGGGCGTTGCCGGCGCGCGCTTCGGGATGATGATCAAAACTTTGACTGGTGTGGAGATTGCCGGGGCAGTAAGTGCGCTTGCCCATCAGTCGGTTGAATGGATTGACATGGGCACTCAACTGACAATCCGCTTTGAATTTACATGTGCACTTGCTGGTGGCACTTATTTCATGAATGCGGGAGTGCTGGGACGTTTGGGCGAGGAGGAGAGTTATCTGGATCGGCGTGTTGATGCTTTCATGTTCCGTGTGATGCCGTCTGTTAGTCGCCTTTCAACCGGTTTTGTTGACATGGTGGAAAATGTGGATGTATCTGCAACCACCCGTACTCAAATGACAAGCGAATTATGAATTCGGATTTTTCACCGACTAAATCGACGTGTGTGTTGGTGCTGGGGGTACACCGAAGTGGTACGTCAGCGCTGACCCGATGCCTCAATCTCGTAGGCATGGATCTGGGATCGAACTTACTCAGTCCCGCAAAAATGAACGCAAAGGGTTTTTGGGAGCACGGGGACGCTGTTCGAATTAACGATCAGTTGCTGGAGGCGCTCGGACTATACTGGTACGACCTCAGCCCTCTTCCGGACAGATGGCAGGCTACTGTTGCGGCAGATGCGGCGCGAGACGAAATCCGCGCGATCGTAAAACGTGATTTCGATGGCGTACCACTTTGGGGAATCAAAGATCCTCGCCTATGCCGCCTCGCTCCTTTGTGGATCGAAGTTCTCCAAGAAATGGGGATTAGGGTCGTATCCGTATTCATGATCCGCTCTCCGATAGAGGTGGCCGAATCCCTGTCCCGTTTTCCCGACTATCGTCTTGCATATCCACTTGGCATTCCGCATGGCGTATTACTGTGGGCCCAGGACTTAGCGGAGTCGGTATTATCGGCGTGTTCCATTCCAAGAGTTATGGTTGATTACGAGCACCTTTTATCTGAACCTGTTCCAGTGGTGTCGAAGATTGGCAACGCACTGGGGCTCGTGTGGCCCATTTCGCCAGCCGAGCGATGCGAGACCATTTTGGCTTTTCTCGACGCAGGTATGCGTACTCATCGCGAGAGTGCTTCGTTAGATAACGTTCCGCCCATGGTGACGGAGCTTGTTGAGGCATGCGCTTCCATTGTGCATGACCCATCGCCTGCCAAATGGTCGCACTTGACCAAGATATCGGCTCATGTGGTGGCACAGTTTCCAACGTTATCCTACATAGGGTCTGCAACAGGATTTAAGGATCGCGGTTATGCGGAGTTACGTGCTGTATCCGCGGGTTGGGTTCCGAATGCGGCGCTCTATTACGCAACAAATGACGAGCCGAAATTCTCGGAGGACCGCTGCTTGGTGAGAGCCGTTCCCTGGGGGCGAAGTCAGTTGGACCTGCCTCTGCCTACAAATGCCGACCTCCCCGCACGTCTTCGCTTTGACCCGCTTGATCGGCGGGGTGCCTATGTGCTCCATTCACTTCTCTTGCTGGATAGCATGGGGCGAGTAGTGTGGGACTGGTCGGATGCAGGTAACGATGATGATGTTGAGCTGGTGGGAATCAGCTTGGCGCCGAGCTTGGCTAGTGCTGGTCGCTTAGTGGCATATACCGGGGATGATCCGCAGATTTGCATCGAATTACCGCACAACATTGTGGAACGGCGTGTGGCGATCGTTCGCGTAGATATGGAGTGTCTCGACGCCGGGGCATTATCTGCCGAAATTTCGGCCCAGAGCGCGCGCGCTGATTTAGAGTCCGCGCGTGCCGTGGGGCGTGAAGAAGCACTGAGAGGGCAGGCGGAAGCTCTCATCGAAGAGCGTCGACGCGAGGTCGAATTGCTGGCCGAAGAGCATCGCCGTCAGGCCGAAGCGCAAGCGGAGGAGCGCCGGCAGTTCGAATTGCTGGCCAAAGAGCATCGCCGTCAGGCCGAGGCGCAAGCGGAGGAGCGCCGGCAGTTCGAATTGCTGGCCGAAGAGCATCGCCGTCAGGCCGAGGCGCAAGCGGAGGAGCGCCGGCAGTTCGAATTGCTGGCCGAAGAGCATCGCCGTCAGGTCGAAGCGCAAGCGCGGGAGCGTTCCCAGTTTGAAGCATTCAAGGATTCGGAGCTGTCAGCTTACAAACAGGCTTCAGAAGCTGAGCGTGAGCACTTTCGTATTCGAATGGATAAGTTGGCAGAGCAGCTGCGCATGGCAATGGAATCCAGCCGGCGAGAAGTTGAGCGATTGATGGCGATTCAGGCGACCCAGGCCCGGGAGCTTCAAGCTATTTACGCGAGTACGTGGTGGCACGTAATGCTTCGCTTGCGCCGTGTAACTTCTCGCATTCCGCTTGGAGTGAGAGCGCACTTGCGCCGAGTGCTTAAGTCCGCGTGGTGGTTCGTCACACCGTGGCGGATGCCGGGACGCCTGCGGTTTTTGCGAGAGCGCAAAGCTATGCACGCATGGCGGAAAGCAGAAACTGTGCATGTGGCACCGGATGGTTGGCAATCAGAAACAGATGCGTCCGATGCCGCGTATTCAGTTCCAGTTAGCCGCTGCTCAATTTCATTCACTCCGGCAAGCGATGGCGCTGTCGACACAGTACATGGGTATTACCAGTTGAGCCACGGTGCTCAGCGCTATACCTATATCCAGCCTCGCAAACCAGCGAATTTTGAACATGAGCTATCGGCTATGCCGCATGCACCGAGGTTCTCCATCGTAGTGCCTGTCTACAACACGCCTTCCGGTCTGTTGAATAAATTGGTTCAGTCGGTACTTTCCCAGTGGTATCCCCATTGGGAGTTGATATTGGTCAACGATAATAGTTCGCTGGCACACGTCAGGAATGATCTTGATCGATTGAACGATCCTCGGATCATGGTCGTCCATCTTGCCGAAAATAAACGCATCGCTTTGGCGACCAATGAGGGTATTGCAAGGGCCAGCGGTGACTTTATCGTGTTTACAGATCACGACGACGAGTTAACTCCGGACTGCCTTTTCGAGCTGGCGCGCTGCGCCGAACGCGAGAATGCTGACTTCATATACAGCGATGAGGACAAGATTGACGAGGGTGGCCACTTCGTCCAGCCCTTCTTCAAACCAGGTTGGTCGCCCGATACCATGATGAGCACTATGTATACATGCCACATCTCGTGCGTGCGCCGTAGACTGGTAAACGAGCTTGGTGGGTTGCGCGCGGAATACGACGGATGTCAGGACTGGGATTTCATCCTCCGCGTGGTGGAGAGGACTGACCGGATTGCCCATATTCCCAAGGTGCTCTACCACTGGAGGATCATTCCCGCATCAGTGGCATCTGGTCTTGATGCCAAGCCCCATGTGATTGAGGCTAGCAAAGCAGCACGTGAAGATGCTCTGATGCGACGTGGCATGAAAGGGGTGATGGAGCCGGTTGAAGAAATCCCTGGTTATTTCCGGGCAGTTTATCAGCTTCAAGGCAAACCCTATTTCTCCATCATTATTTCCAGCAAAAACAACCATCGGTTATTGAAACAGTGCATTGACTCCATCAATGTAAAGACAAGTTATCGCAACTTTGAAATTGTGGTAGTCGATCACGGATCGACCGATTCCGCGACTATGCAGTATCTTGAAAGCCTGCGCGGGAATGCACGAATCAAGATCATGTCGTATGACCAGCCGTTCAACATCGCGGCTATCAACAACTTTGGCGCGCAGGCGACGAATGGCGATCTGCTGATCTTTCTCAGTGACAGCGTTGAGGTGCTTGGCAACGACTGGCTGGAACGTATGGGTGCTTACGCGCAGCTGCCTCATGTGGGCGCCGTTGGCGCCAAGCTCCTCTATTCCGATGGAATGCTCGTGCAGCATGCAGGTATCGTCAACCTTTTTGAGGGGCCTGCCTATGGATTCGCTGGTCTTTCCGCCCAGGGCCATGGATATTTCGCTCGCGCAGTGCTCGAGTACAACTGGTTGGCAGTAAGCGGCGCGTGCCTGGTAATTGAGCGTTCGAAGTTTGAGCGTTTAGGTGGTTTTGATGATGACTTCTCCGCCAGTTGCCAAGATATCGATCTCTGTTTCCGTCTTGTTGAGGCGGGCTACTACAACTTGGTCAGTCCTGTAGTAAAGCTTCTCAATCATGGGCCATATGGACTTGGATCAGAAAAGGCTGCTTTTGAGCAACGGGTCGAGTTCAAGCTGGCGACCCCCGTTTTGTTCCAGAAGCACCCGTGGTTCTATCAATACGATCCATTTCATAGTCCGAATTTGGCGCCTAATGATGGGTGCTTCGGCCTGCCGCAATAAAGTCGCTCAATGCATCCATGTCCAATGACGGGCTTTACATGAATCAATCTGAACTTCTGCATTGCATTGATGCAGCTGAAGTGATCTCGTTCGATGTCTTCGATACGCTCTTTGTCCGCCCGCTGTCTGATCCCGAAGACGCTTTCGACATGTTGGGCGAGCGCTTCGGTATCGCTGACTTTCGTCGAATCCGTTGCGAGGCGCAGATAGAGGCCTTTCGTCAAATGCACCTCGCCGGGCGGGGAGAGATTACGCTTGATGACATTTACGCATGCATGAGGGAATTGCCCGCCGGAGTGACCCCTTCATCGCTGCACCAGGCAGAAATTGAACTTGAGTTGGCGCTTACGGTGCCAAACGCCGAACTTATCGAGGTGTTCAAGGACGTTGTTGGTCGCAAACGCGTGGTTGTCGTTTCCGATATGTACATGCCGCAATCATTCTTCGAGGCGCTATTTGACAAGTACGTCTTGCCCCGAGTGCCTATGTACATTTCCTCTGACCGAGGCGCGACCAAGCGCGACCATGGCGAGTTGTTCGATCGCGTGGTGGCAGAACTTGGCGTAGCGCCAAACGAAGTGCTACACATTGGTGATAACCCTCATGGGGATGTTTTGCGCGCGCGAGAGCATGGCCTCCAGGCTTTCCATTATGTCAATTCGGCAGCGGCGGTGTACACGGTTTCCCCATCGTTAGGAGCGTCGATTGCGGCGGCGATGCCCAAGCTGCATGACCGGCGCGATGAGATAAATACGTTCTATGGCCTTGGTTACCGTTTTGGTGGACCTGCAGCACTCGGCTTGCTTGAATGGGTGCGTGATCAGGCCATTATTGATGCGGTTGATGTGGTGCTTTTCGTGGCGCGCGATGGTTACGTGCTTGATCAGCTTGTGCAACGAGGGCACGCCCCTGGGTTGCCGCGACATGCCTATTTCCCGGGTTCACGGGTGTCGTTTGCGCTATCGACGATCAACGAACATAACTTCGATCGGCACATAGACTTTCTTGTTTCGGGGTGCCACGGTCTAAGCCCCGACGAAGTTCTTGAGCGTATCGGTGTTGCGGCTCCCGACCGAAACGTAATGGAGGACATGGGCCTTGGCGATACAGTCATCATTCATGCGGAGAACCTAGGACGCATGCGTGAATTTTTGTCGGCGTACCGGGCGGAAATCATTCGGATCGCCGCCCGCAATCGTCGCGGACTGTTCAACCTTCTGCATTCGCTTGGAATACGGGCGGGCATGCGCATAGCGATGGTCGATGTCGGATGGAACGGTACTACGCAGGAAACCATGCGCAATGCGCTGGTCGACTTACTCGATGTGGAACTGGTGGGTTACTACCTCGGGCTGGCCGATTCCGCGGAGTGTCATCGACGTCGCGCTGAAATGCCCATGAAGGCACTACTTGATAGTAGCTCAATAGGTACAGGGCCCATGGCGAAGCTCCATGAGCGAAGGGTCGGTGTGGAGATGATGTTTTGCGCTCCGCATGAAGCGACCATCGGGTATGAACTTGAGCGCGACGGGAAGGTTCGTGCTATCGAGGATGCTGGGAGGGGTGCCGATCACCTGGAACTTCGCGAAGTTGTTCGAGAGCTCATGCGCGGCATGCTGGACTTCGCCGACAGTTACAACGCGGTGAGTGATCGTCTGCAGTACCGTGCCCGCGCAGGCGAACTAGCTCACGCCGTAGTCGATTTCGCCCATATGCCTGTTGAATATTGCGATGTTCTTTATACATTGAAGAACTCCGATGCATGGGGAAGTTCGCGAAATTTCGGCATGACTATTGGACATTACGGTCAGCCATGAGCAAGTCTTATAAGTGTTTGGTCAATCAATCACACTCCCGACAGCCAGCGTATCCACAACTCAAGAAGCAGTGCTTTGCGTGCTACGTGAATTCATACTTGAACATCGTGCTCGGAGTTGGCCCATGATTTTGAGTACAACTCGAACCTGGTTCTATAAGGAGTCCTTCAACAGGTTTTTGTCGCGTTTTGATGAAGAACGGTCGTAACACAACACATCGTGCTACTCGAAGTTACTTGATTTGCAGGCGCACTAGCCCTGATTTAGTTACCAACGGAGACTTCTATGAAAGCATTTCAGAATCACGCGCGGAGCATAGCTATTGCAGTTATCGCCTCCGTGTTTGCTTTGTCCATTACAGCCTGTTCGCCATCCAGTAACGAGGGCGCGCAGCCAAGCGAGGGCCCCGCTGTAACCAGCACGCAATCCACTGCAGCGGGTCCCGCGAACGCGACATTTGCGGCATACACGGGTACTATCCCGGCGACCATGATTAAAAATCAGTGCGCGCTCGACAACATCAGCGGTCAGTTTGGCGGAAGCCCAGCACAGTTGCACACAGGAGCTAGCGCGCTGTTTGTCGGTTGGGCGGGTAACGGCAAAGGTCAGGCAGCCAATGGCTTTCTTTTGGTCTTGAAGGGCTCTCAGTCGTATTCTGTCCCGCTCTCGATGAACGTCGAGCGCCCCGATGTCGCCAAGGCCACATCGAGCGACGGTATGGTTAACTCCGGCTATCAAGTGAATGCATCATTGACCGGTGTAGCCGCTGGGTCTTATCACATCGTTATCGTGGACCCTGCGAATGCTTCCAATATATGCGATACGGAGCGAGACATTGTGGTGCAATAAATGGGGTGCGACGTTTAAATTCGGAATGCGGTTGTTACCGGAGGGCGACCAATTGCTAGCCATGGAAGCAAATCGCCTCCTTGCTCTTTCGAAATAACATGGATGCGGATCCTTGGCTGAGTTGGCGTTTCGTTGTCGTGCTATTCGCAGGCTAATTGCCGCCGTCTGGAAAGTTAGGCGGCTGGCACATTCGTCCATCCGTTATCTTTCGGATGGATTATCGCTTGTTGTGAAATCCGTGTTTCTAGAAACTCACTCGCTATCGAGACGTATTCGACGCTAAGTGCTTCGCGTGCGCGTAAAAGCAGCATGGTGTGATCGAACAATTTCTGGATGATCCCTAATAGAATTCGTGTTCGATATTGAAGGAGAAAGTCGAGTTATCAAGCATCCGTGTAATGACCCAGCACTTCCTGTAGCGGCCTGATCTGTGCAGGAAGTGCTGTGTCATTACACCAATTCGTACACGCTTAGTCCGACGAAACAGTCGGGGGTTGTCTGATTCAGCGGCTCCACTTTCTGGAGTATCTTCGATAATTCTGACTGGATCAGTTTATCGAAGAAACTTCATAATTAGCTAACTCGAGGGCGCCTGATCAGCATCCACTCGTTAAGTTTCTTTTGCAAGGGAATTTCGATGTACTTATAGCTAGCGGTTCCAATGAAGAATCCAGGGACCATCCAGCCCGCTATAAGTATTAACCCGGGTACGCGGCCGATAAGTCCCGCCAAAACAAAAAATTTCAATAACGAATAAAAAATGAACTGATGCCAGATGTAAATCGAATACGATGCATCTCCAAGGTGCACCCAAAAACGTGAAAACGTCCAGATTCTTCGATACTCGATGGCTACTGCGGAATAAATGATAAAGGTGCTCGGAATTCCCGCGTAAAAGGTTCGCCACCATGGATTTAGTGAGTACCAACCCCTAAGGCGCATGATCTCCATTCCAGCCATCAGGGCGACAACGCCAATGACGCCGGCGGTCACAGCAAAGCTAGTAATACGCTTATCTATTAGATATGCCACCATCATCCCGAAGATGAACTCCAATACGAGCGGAGACATAGGAACAAGTCCAATCCACCCGTGGTGCCCGACGTAGTAGTCGAACGTAATGATCGCGATAATGCCGAGCGCCCAACCGGTTAGTACGCGGCCAACAAATCTTGGTGAAACCAACATTGCGGCCACGACGATCGAGTAGAAGTAAATTTCAAAGCACAATGACCATGCTGCCATGATGTGACTATTGACGTGTGTCAATAGCAGCGCTTGCTGCAATATGGGCATGCGAACGACGAAGTCGGGTGAATATTGCACCACAGGTGCCATTAAACAAGTCAAGGCAAACACTATCCAATACACCGGATAGATACGTGTCAACCGCTTGATTCCGAAATTCCACGCCGTCACTACATTGTTCAGGGCCGAATTTTTGCCACCTTTCATGGCAACTGTGGTGATGATGAAACCCGATATCACGAAGAAAAGATCGACGCCTGTCGAAGCGGTGACTCCAAAGACCGAAGAGAAACGATCCAAGCCAATTCCAGGCTGCAAAAGACAGGCGTGACCGATAAGTACGACTATCGAAGCAATCCCACGCAACGCCTGGATATTAGTAATAACCGACAACTCGGTCCAATCTGGCTTCAACGACGATGCCGGTTCGCGAGTTCCTGTTTCATTGGGTTCGGATTTCAACAGTCATATCCCTCTGATATTTTTATCTGAAATAAATCTGGGTAAATCGCGCCGCACATTTACCGGCAGCTGTTAGTATTCAATAATGGCAACTCAAATGAACTAATTATTTATATATCTTCATCTGACCGAGCCGTCGAGAATGGTGCTTAAAGAATGGGGCATTGCAAGGGCTTGTATGTGACCAAGCCCCTATACGCTGAACTTAGCGTCTTCGGCCCCGATGCCACGTCAGAGCGGTGGCAGTTCCTGTTGATCGATCCACTGGCACAAAGCTTCCACGCCCGATTGAATATTCCACTCGGGGTGCCAGCTAAGCTCTGTTCGAGCGCGTGTGATGTCGGCTGACGCAGCGCGTACGTCGCCGTTGCGAAAGGCGCCATTGACCTTGGGCTCTGGCGCGCCGTATATCTTAGAGATGATGAGTGCAAGGCGAGCGATCGTTGTGGCTTCGCCGGAGCCGATGTCATAGGCCACGTTCGAAGGCACCAAGCCGGTGGCTAACTGCGCGACGGCTCGTGCTACGTCGTCGATGAAAACGAAGTCACGTACGATCTCGCCATCCTCGTAGATCGGGATGCTTTTGCCGGCTTTTGCCATTCGCGAGAACAGCGACACGATACCGGTGTAAGGGTTGGTCAGTGACTGGCCTGGGCCGTATACATTCTGCAATCGCAGCAGCGCTACTTCTACGCCGAAGGAAAGTGCCCAGGCATTTAGAATCAACTCCTGCGTTAGTTTGGTTGCACCGTAGATGCTCGTTGGTCTGGGCTCCGTGCGTGTACTTTCAAATGGTAAGCACTTGAGCCCTGGGAAATCCCAGATGCCAGCTTCGAGTTGCGCGCGCGCGCGCTGGCCGGGATAGGTGATATGGCCCTGATCATCGACCCAGGCGCCTTCGCCGTAGACTGCACGGCTTGACGTGAGCACTACGCGCTTGGGGATGCATTCGTGTGAAACCAGCGCGTCGAGCATTCGCGTGGTGCCTACGACATTCACCGTGGCATGGCGCGTTCCTTCGGTGAGGGACTGTCCTGTCCCTGTCTCAGCGGCAAGGTGAATGATGACATCGGGCCTGAAGCCAGCAAGCAAAGTGTCCCATGTGGCTGCGTCGGTGACGTCGCCCACCACCAGTTCGACTGCCGCATCCAGTCTATCTGGACGTTGGCTGGCCGGATGTACTTGCGGGTGCATGTTGTCCAGAGCGACCACGCGGTCGAACTGATCCTTGATCAGCGACGAAATCGCGCAGCCGATAAAGCCAGCGCCCCCGGTTACAAGGCAGTTTCTAGCCACTGTTGATACTCCCAAAATTTATCGGTCGGTTTTATATTTATGCTTCATCGTGCAGGTGATTCTGGAGCGTTCGTGAAAAGGTTTAGGACCTACGAAGGCTCACGGTCACTTTGAGACTTGTGGCGCGTATAGCTCGAAACACGCGAGCGAAGACTACGACACAAGTATTCTCTACGTGTTGAAAAAGATGACATGGCTCTGCGCCGCAACTCGAGCGTGTGGCTTGCTGACATTCATTGAGTGTGTTTGTCAGGTTTGTGCGAAAAAAGAGCGCGATATACAGGACGCAGGGCTTTATAAAGCCCTGGAAAACGATGGGCCGTCGAGCGCCGCGCCGACTCCAACAGGTTGTTTAAGGCATCTCCCGTTGTCAATGGCAATGCGCTTGTAGGGTATCCAAGGCGGCGCCAGTGGTCCAGGAAGTAAAACTGACCTGTGAAGTCCGCATTCGGAAGCGCCGCTGAAAACTTCTGCAACTTGTATTCCAGCATTGCGAAGTTCCGACCCGCAAGATGAGCGCTCAAGATTTGCTGAGTGGTGTAGCCTGCATCTTGCGCCACGTAGCAGATCATGCGCTCGAGCACATGGGCTAGGCCTCCATCGATATGGCGAGGTTCGGCGTTGAAGTCCGACCACTGCCAGGGATGGGCGAATAGCTTGCGAATCGCCTTCGGGCGAAACCAGAACATTGTTCCGAAGGCACCCACTGGCGTGTCCGGGTCGAAGTTGACCTTGAGATCAAGCGCTTTCTTGAGTTGTTCGGCCGCACCGCGATTGTTAAACCACACGTGGCCCATCGTCGGAAAAGCGATGTGCACGAGCGGCGGTACGGCTACCCCAATCCATGGCTGGTCGTGAAGCATGTCCAGAACATTGGCAGTGTAGCCAGGACTATTCAGGAGATTTTCAAACATGTGCCGCTTGAACATATTGGCAACACCGGCCGCTACCTGAGGCGACTTCTTGGTGTGCAGGCGGCACACCAAGTCGTAACGATCCTCAAGAAAAAGGTCACGGCAGGTGATGAACAGTGAGGACATATCGCGACCGCGGTTCTGTTCCACCACGCGAACAATCACATTGACGACGTTTTTCCGGCCCGTGACCGTCCTTTCAATGATCTCCTTCTTAGCTTGTAAGTCCGTTGTTGCGATGAAGTCGTAGCTGCACGGGATGTTGTCTGTGAGGGACAGTAATTCCTCGACCATATCCGTGTAGTAGACATGTGCGCAGACGGCCAATCGACCGTAATTAGGCAGCGGAGTTTGCTTGATGCGTACGTCAGGCAGGATGCTGGTCAGCGCTGCGTTGGTGTTTAGGGTGCGTAGTTCAGCTGTGCGAACGATATTGCGCCAAATCAATGCGGGATCGTACGCGGATGTCTTAGCCATTACCTGCAACGCGCGCGGAAGATCTGCCGCGTAGTACTCAAGGGAGAGCGGGTCGTGGAAAAATGCGCGTCGCTCTAATAACGGATTGCGGTCGATCAGCATCTCATCAATGTCGAGGAGAGCTGGATAATGCGTACTGTACTTGCGGCAATCGAGGTAAGTGTCTGCCTTGAAGCCGAGAGTTGTGAAATATTCCGTGAAGCCTGTTTCATGCTTTTTGATAGCTTCTTCACGCCCTGACAAGTTTGAAAGGGAATCCCAATATTCCCGGAATGCCGGCGAGCTGAGCATTTTGGAGCGCACTGCCGTGAAATTGGTATGGATGTGGTAAGGCAGGCGACTTGCTCCGGTCAGCGGATTCGGCCCAGTTTCCATGTGTGCCGTGATGCCCCAGAAATCGCAGTCGCGCTTCGCCATTGCATCGAACAATTCAACGAATGGGTATATAGGGCCATAGCAGGTGTGATTTACCATCAACACCTCATCATAAATCTGCACCCCGTCTAATGCGATGCGATCAAGCCCGTCCTTATACGAAAGCACATCGAGGCCGTCGCTAGGCAAGACTTTCACGTCATGCGTTACGCTTTGAAGTGCCTCTGCAGAAGCCCCGTCAAGCGGTCCATTGGAGTAGAAAAGGATGCGTTCAACATATGGAGCGATATTCGTTAGCAAATAGAATACGTAGTCGTCGACGATGCCCTGTTCATCATGAAATAGAAAAATACAAGCGCGGCGTTGCATGAGCTGTGATTGAGTATGATCGCTAGTCGACATATAGTTCCTAAGTTTTCTTCTGCTACTGAGCTGAAGCGTCAATAAATCACCAGCAGCGCAGTGGGTCCCTGCCGTGGAGGCCATTGTAATACCGCTTCAACTAGAATCGAAAACTGCTGCCGCGTGTGATGCATGAGAGGTATGCGCGGCTAACGATTTAGGCTCTCTGAATCGCCCCGGGTTTCGTGGAGGCTGTTGGGTTTAAGTCAGGCCTCCACTGCGGTGGCCTGACTGGCGAGTTGCCGGTAGTAGTTTGCCTCGGCCTCGGCTGGCGGGATATAGCCGATGGGTTCGAGTAGTCGGTGGTGGTTGAACCAGGCCACCCATTCCAGCGTGGCGAGCTCCACGGCCTCCTTGGTTTTCCATGGTGCCCGGCGGTGGATCAGTTCGGCTTTGTAGGATGTCACGTCCCGTGTGATCCTATCGAGCTGCGTCTCTGGCGTTTTGCCGCTGCCCGTGATGCGATGAGGCAACTGATCACCGAACTGAGAACCGAACGATGGCCCTGACGCTCCATCCTTTGGCCCGCACCACGCCACGTACACGCGCTGAGCTGCGGGCCGAGGATCACTCGCTCAGTGATGCAGCCCTGGCACGGAAGTACGGCGTGACCGCACCGACCGTGCGCAAGTGGCGCGAACGCGAGTCGACGCAGGACCGCTCGCACCGGCCGGACACACTGCACTGCACATTGAACCCGGCGCAGGAAGCGGTGGCCATGGAAATCCGCCGCACGCTGTGGCTACCGCTGGATGACTTGTTGGTGGTCGTGCGCGAGTTCTTGAACGCCAAGGTGTCTCGATCGGGACTGGCCCGATGTTTGACTCGCCACGGTTTGAACCGGCGCCCTGTGGAAGACAAGGACGCGCCGGCACCGGCTAAATCCTTCAAGGACTATGCACCCGGCTTCCTTCATATGGACATCAAATACCTGCCGCAGATGGCCGATGAAACGGCGCGGCGCTATCTGTTCGTTGCCATCGATCGCGCCACGCGCTGGGTTTTCTTACGCATCTATGCCGATCAGAGCGAGATCAGCAGCACGGACTTTCTGCGTCGCCTCCAGGCCGCCGCGCCGATGAAGATCGTCAAGCTGCTCACCGATAACGGCAGTCAGTTCACCGACCGTTTCACCAGAAAGACCAAGATGCCCTCCGGCGAGCACGCGTTTGATCGTGAGTGCGTCAAACTGGGCATCGAGCATCGCTTGATCAAACCGCGTCACCCGCAGACCAACGGCATGGTTGAGCGTTTCAATGGTCGCATCACCGAAGTGCTGGCCACCACCCGCTTTCGTTCACGCGATGATCTACAGACCACGTTGGAACGCTATGAGAAGCTTTACAACGACCATCTTCCGCAACGCGCACTCGGCCACAAGACACCGCTTCAAGCGATACGGACCTGGCAGACCGAGAGGCCGGAGCTATTCAATGGCAAATCAAAGAACTAGTCGGGACTGGACAGGCGTTGACGCCCCACCTGTTAGTACGCACCGCGCCAAGTACAAGCGCTGAACTGCAGGACGGAGTCACTCACTCAATGATGCCGACCCAGCACGGTTCTATGGCATGACTGCATCGACCGTACGCAAAGTGCCGCGCACGCAAATCCACGGTGGATCGTTCGCACCGACCGGACACGCTGTACTGCACACATATTGAACCCAGCGCTGGAAGCGGTGGCCAAGATCACTCGCTTCCATTCACGCGGTGATCCGTAGACCATGGTGAAACGCAACGGGAAGCTCTGCAACGATACTCAATGGCAAATCATTCAATGGAAAATCAAAAAACCAGGCGGAACTGGACACATAGCCACGATCATTTGCTACTGCAATACCACTGTAGAGCTGTTTTAAGTACTTTGAAACACATTGCAGGCTTCCTTGATGTTTAATCACTCTTCATCGCCCATTTCAATGGCTCGCAGCTTCTGGGTCAATCGCGAGCTGATATTTCAGCTTGCGCGCAAGGACGTGATCGGTCGCTACAAGGGGTCACTGCTAGGCCTCGCGTGGTCGTACGTGAGCCCGCTCTTCATGCTGGGGATCTATACCCTGTTTTTCACCGAGATCTTCCAAGCTCGCTGGGGCGGAACCAGCGGCGGCAGAGGGCAATACGCCACCGCGCTTTTTGCAGGTTTGATCATTTATACGTTTTTTTCCGAGTGCATTTCACGCGGCAGTCAGCTGATCACGAGCAACGCGAATTACGTGACCAAGGTCATTTTCCCTCTGGAAATACTCCCGTGGGTTTCCAGTTTGACCGCGATGTACCATGCCTTGGCAAGCCTGGTGGTGTTGGCGATTTTTTCGTTGATATTCAATGGCCATATCCCGCTGACTTTTCTGCTGTTTCCCGTCGTGCTGTTTCCACTCCTGCTGATCTCGACGGCGGCAGGTTGGCTGTTGGCTTCGCTCGGCGTTTATGCCCGCGATGTGGGACAGTTGACCGGGCTGATCGTCATTGCCTTGCTGTACACGTCGCCGGTATTTTTTCCGCTGGAGCAGATGAAGCCTCTGATCCAGGCGGTGATGCGGCTTAACCCGTTGACCACGCTGATCGTCCAGGCGCGCAACGTGCTCTTGTGGGGGCAAATGCCTGATTGGTCAAGCCTGGGGGTGTACACACTGGGCGCTTTTGTTGCTTGTTGGCTGACGTATGTCTGGTTTCAGCGCACCCGGGCGGGGTTCATCGATGTCCTCTGAATTCGGCCGGAATTCCGCATCAAAACCATTGATTCGCGCGACGGGTATCGGCAAACGCTACCTCGGCTATGCCAAGCCGCACCATCGGCTGCTGCAGATGATGGGACGGAAAAGCTACGCCAAGGAATTCTGGGCGCTGCGCGAATTCGATCTGGAGGTCTGGCCGGGCGAGACGATCGGCATCATCGGCAAAAACGGTTCGGGCAAGTCGACGCTGCTGCAGATCATTTGCGGTCTGATCGCGCCGACCACCGGCAAGATCGAGGTCAATGCTCGAGTGGCCGGCTTGCTCGAGCTGGGCGCCGGTTTCAATCCCGAATTTACCGGGCTGGAAAACGTCTATCTCAAAGCCGGGCTGCTCGGCATGGGCCGGGCCAAGGTGGATGCCAAGCTGGATTCGATCCTGGCCTTTGCGGAAATTGGCGATTTCGTGAATCAGCCGGTGAAAACATATTCCAGCGGCATGTTCGTGCGGCTGGCGTTTGCTGTCGCGGTGGCGGTGGAACCGGACGTGCTTGTCGTCGACGAAGCGCTGGCCGTGGGCGATGCCTATTTTCAGCGCAAGTGTCATCGGCGCATTCAGGAGCTGCAGGAGTCCGGCAGCACGCTGCTGCTGGTGACGCACTCGACCGATGTAGTGGAGCGCATGTGTGACCGTGGAGTGGTCATCCAGTCCGGCAGCAAGATGTACGACGGGCCCGTGCGTGGCGCGATCTCCGATTACCTGAAGCTGATTTTCGGCTCGCATATCAGCGAACCCACCGAAGTAGCGGTGGCGGTGCAGGTAGTGGCCGAGACAGCGGATCAGGCGGCGACCGCACTGCTGGATTCCGGCGGCAGCGACGTGCTTTCGCAGCGCATGGGCTACAACCGCGACGAGATACGCATTGGCAACGGCAAGGCGCTGGTGGCTGATCTGCATGTCGCGGGGCAGTCCGGTGTGCCGATGCTCGTGCCGGGTCAGGACGCCGAAATTCTGGTCAAGTACGTTTTTTTGCAGCGGCTGAGCCGAGTGATCTTTGGCATGCGCCTGCGAACGCTGGAAGGCGAGCTTGTCTACAGCACCAATACCTTCCTGGAAAGCGGCGAGCTTTTTACGTATGAAGAAGGCAGCGTCGTCGTTGGGCGCTGGAAGTTTGGTGCGCACCTCATCCCCAAGCAGTACATGATGATGTTTGGCATCTCGCAATTCGATGATGTGGGCCAGGAGACGATTGCCATCGACAGGCGCTCGGATGTCATGCTGTTGTCCGTCTTGGGTGACACCGGCGCGGCGCAGGGCATTGCCAATCTGCAGGTGACATTCGATATTGAAACAACGTCCGCAGGCACGTCATTCGGGCAATAGCCCCTGTGGCTGAAGTGGTGTCCCGCGATCGATAGGGCTAGCTTTCAGGAACTGCATCTTGCGCACTACGCTGAATATCCAAGACCCGCTGTTCATTTCCGCGCCCAACGGCGGCGGCATCCTGTACGCACATCGCCATCTTCTGATACCGCTGATCGAGGAGGACGCCACTGGCTTGTCGATCATGGCCGACGGCTTGCTGTGGAGCGTACAGACCGCGGGAGCTCCCATTTTTCGGCGCATCAGGCAAGGGCAGTTCGGAGCGATCGAGCTGGGGACAGCGCCGCTGGATCTGCACGACGTACTGGTCCACGATTGCGGTACCTATGCCGTATTTACAGAAACAAACCAGGTCGTAAAGCTGGGGGATGATTTCAAGGTCGAGGAGAGTTGGTCGTTTGGCGACGAACCGGATTGTGCGCATGTCAACTGCATTGCGATGTACGAGGGCCGATTGGTTTGCTCGTTGTTTGGAGCGTTCACCACGCATAGGGGCTACAAACACCAGACACGCAAATCTGGCCGTGTCGTTGATGTCAAAACCGGCGAGGTATTGATCGACCGACTGTCGCAGCCGCACTCGCTGGTCGTAGCAGGCGACCGGCTCTGGTTGTGCAGTTCGGAAGATTGTTCGGTGCAATGCTACGACGAGCATTTTCAACGTCTGCGGGAGGTAACGCTGCCCGGTTACACGCGGGGTCTGGCTGTTGGCGCGCATCTCATCTATGTCGGCCTCAGTCGCTCAAGAAATCTCAAGTCGGGCGAAGCCGGTGAGTTCGGTTCTGCGGTGGTTGCGTTGCTTGATCGCGAGTCGCTGAACGTCATCGGGTACATGCCGATACCTTGGAACGAGATTTACGATATCAAGATCGCTCCCTCGGCCGACGTGGTTGCCGATGCCATGGCATCGGCGTGGGTCTATGAGCGTACTTTGCATGCAGCGCAAGTAGCCGATCTTCAGCGCGAGTGGGGCGATAGCCAGAGGACGCTGGCGGAGCGGGAAAAGGAACTGCGGCTATCGAAAGAATCTCTGTTGGCGCAGCAAATTGAAAGCCGGGGCGAAATCGTCAAGCGCGAAGCGCGAATCCAGTTACTCGATCAGACTCTTGAACAAGCGCGTGCCGAACTTGCGCTAATCAAGTCCAGTCGATCGTGGCGCTGGACCCGGCTTCTGCGGGTTATCCAGCGTACGATCCAGAATCGTGGTCTGAGCCTCGAAGATCGTCGCAGGCTGCTTCGGCTTCCAACTGCCAGCAACGCTGCTGCATCCGGGGATCAGCGGGAGGTCACCGGCTCGCCACGCGTCTGGTCGCCTCCCACGGACGTGTTACCCGCGCCCCGGGCACAAGCGAGCCGCGACTTTTTTTTCTGGGCTGTCATCGACTGGCACTTTCGCATTCAGCGGCCGCAGCAATTGGCGCGTGAATTGGCTGTGGCGGGCCACCGGGTGTTCTACGTTTCAAATAATTTTATCGATCGCCCTGAGCCTGGATTCAGCGTCGAAGCGCTTGATGATGACAGTCGTCTCTTTCAGATTCACCTGCATCTGCAGGGTAGCCCCACCATTTATCACGCGGCCCCGAGCGCGTCGGCCCAGGCGCAACTTAGTGCCGGCGTTTGCCTGCTTCTCGCATGGACGAAAAGCGCGGCTTGCGCCTCGCTGATCCAGCATCCGTACTGGATGGAGACGGCTCAGATTTTGCCCAACCAGCGACTGGTCTATGACTGCATGGATCATCATGGCGGCTTTGCCGACAACTCCGAAGAGGTCCTCGCGCGCGAACATGAATTGATGCGCGACGCTGATCTGTTGGTTGTGACGTCCGACTGGTTGTACGACGAGGCGGGAAAATACAATCCGCGACGTACCATCATCCGCAACGCTTGCCAGTATCAGCACTTCGCCAATCCGCCCGCAAAGATTTTCAAGGACAGACAGGGTCGTAAAGTGATCGGCTACTACGGCGCCATTGCCGAATGGTTTGATCTGGATCTGATGGAAAAGGTCGCGCGGAAATTCAGTGACTGTCTTTTGCTTCTCGTTGGTGCCGATACCAGCGGAGCCCACCGGCGGCTGCAGCCGCTGGGCAACGTAGAGTTCACCGGCGAAGTACCCTATGCGGACCTGCCGTATTACCTTGAGGGGTTCGATGTTTGCCTGCTTCCTTTTCAGGTGATTCCGCTCACGCTTGCGACAAATCCGGTAAAGGTCTACGAGTATTTGAGCGCAGGCAAGGAGGTGGTCTGCGTCGATCTGCCGGAAATTCGCCAATTTGGCGACCTGGTGCGCACGGGAGCTGACCATGCGTCTTTTATTGAGGCGGTAGCTGCCGCCCTTGGGCAATCTGCCGATCTTTCGTCCGTTGCGAATCGTCGAAGCTTCGCCGCGGCCCAGACGTGGGCGCACCGCGTGCGTGACCTGGTCAGCGCTATCGATGAATTACCTCAGCCACGGGTAAGCGTCATCGTCGTGACCTACAACAATATTGAGCTGACCAAGGCCTGTCTCGACAGTATCGAGCGCTACAGCGATTACAGGAATCTCGAAGTAATTGTGGTTGATAACGCGTCGGTTGACGGAACGCCTGCCTATCTTCAAGAGTGGGTGGAAAAGGCCGACGGCAGACAAATCGTTCTCAACGCGGACAATCGCGGATTTGCTGCGGCAAATAACCAGGGATTGACTCAGGCGAGCGGTGATTACCTGGTCATGCTCAATAACGACACGTATGTCACGCCGGGTTGGGTTGCCAAGCTGCTACGCCATCTGCAGCGCTCGGACACGCTGGGCATGGTCGGTCCTGTGACCAATAATATTGGCAACGAGGCGCGTATCGACATTCGATACAGCACCATGGACGAAATGCGCGCAGCGGCAGCCGAGTTCACGACGCGCCATGCCGGGCAGTTGACTCCGCTTCGCACCGCGGCATTTTTCTGCGTCATGCTTCGTCGCTCGGTTTACGAAAAGGTCGGACCGCTGGATGAAATGTTCGGGATAGGCTTTTTTGAGGACGACGATTATTGTCGGCGCGTCGAGATCGCCGGCTGGCACATTGCGTGCGCCGACGATGTATTTGTTCACCATCATCTTTCCGCGTCTTTCGACAAGATGAAGCAGGGAGCGCGCCAGGCGCTCTTCGAGAAGAACAAGGCAGCGTACGAAGCGAAGTGGGGCGCATGGACACCGCACGCGTATCGGCGAAGTTAGTGCGTTTGGGCAACGACTCGGGCGCCGATAGCCTTTGATTGCCGACTAATCCTGGTCTACGGCTGCACGTTATGTGACTCGTGAATGTTCTATGTGCTGCGCCCCCGAGATAAGCTACTTGCACCGCGCGCATCCCGGAACTATGTGCGCCGCAGGCCCAAGCCCGAACAGCGTGAAGCTATTCGTGACTGCGGATAGCCTCTGCGTATAGCCCAACCGTCTGAATGGGGCTGCTGAACCGCAATGCAATGACTGGGCTGGATGTTTGCAGGCAGAGGTTTGGATCGGGAATCTTTACCGCAGAAGAGCGTGGTGCATACGGTAGCGCCAGGGAAAACAGCGGCTCGCCGCTGGCGCAATGTGAAACACTTCTCGTATCAGGTAACTCCAAAAAACGAGGGGCTTCGGTGATAGCCAGCATCGTCAATCCGTGCCGGGGCAGCAAATGCCCCCGCAGCTGTCAGTGATCGCTCTCGAAAAATGGGTAAGAAAGGTAAGCCAGCGCTTTAATCTCCCGACGCCCGCGTGTCACCGTATCGAGAATGAGCCCGGTGACAAAGCTGAGGGAGCTGAGCAGCATGATGCCGGTAGCCAGGATAGCGGTGGGGAAGCGTGGCACGAGGCCGGTCCGTATGTATTCTTCCAGCAAGGGAAATCCCAGCGCTAGTGAAACAACCGCCAGCGCTGCAGCAATTGCTCCGAAGAATGTCATTGGCCTTTCGTGTTTGAACAGCTGCACGATCAGAAGCAAGATGCGTATACCGTCTTTATACGTGCTGAGCTTGCTGACGGAGCCCTCAGGGCGGCCGCCGTAATAGCCCGACAGATGTCCTACCGGCATCTGCATCTCCAGGGCGTGAACGGTCAGTTCGGTTTCTATACCGAAGCCGATTGAAGATGCCGGGAATGACTTCACATATCGTCTTGAAAAGACCTTGTACCCCGACAACATATCCTGCACCCGATCACCAAAAATCATTCGTACCGCGCCCGTCAACATACGATTGCCGAGCCGGTGGCCGGCCCTGTAAGCCTCGGTTGCCGTCGCCCGGCGCACGCAGTTGACGAGATCGAGCCGGTCGTTGATCGCCATATCAAGCATCTGAGTCGAAATGGAGGCGTCGTACGTCTGGTCGCCATCGACGATCACGTAAAAGTCGGCTTCAATATCACGGAACATCCGGCGCACCACGGCGCCCTTGCCCTGCTGCGATTCACTTCGAACGATCGCGCCTGCCGCCAGAGCGTTCGTCTTCGTGGCATCGCTGGAGTTGTTGTCGTAAACATAGACGCGTGCATGAGGCAGCGCGCGCTTGAACGACTCAACGACACCCGCAACGGTTGCTCCTTCGTTGTAGCAGGGAATCAGTACGGCAATATCTGGCCTTGGCATCGATCCATCCTTTTCAAAATCAGCGGTTGCCGTGGAGCCGTGGCTTGGCGTTCTACTCTTGATGCGCTGGCTTCGCAGCAGTTGCTTCACCGAAATGGCCAGTCAGCATGTGAAAGGCTTCCTTGCCATCGCGCTGCATGAAATCGGTTTCGCTGACCGTGTGAACTCCGGCTGCCGCAAGCGCCGCGGTGTAGGTATTCCGATCTTTTTCGTTCCAATAAACCAGGCGTATTTCCGGCCGGTTTGCGTTGGCGGCATGAGCTGACGCAATCGATGCTGGGCTGATATCCAGAAGATAGGGAACGCGGTTTTCCGTCAGCAGAGCGAAGGACATGAAAAACCCCCATTCTGGAAATGCATAAACGGCGTGCTGGCCTGTGCTTAGCGCCTGCTCGGCCAGGATGGTCAGCGCGTTGGATGATCTCCCTACGCCGCCCGTGCGCTCCAGCTCGTTGAAGTAGTGCTGCTGCTGAAGAAAATTGCCGCCCACAGCGAGCAGGGTGAAAGCAAGGATCAGTATTTTGCGCAGTCGGTAGCCTTCCGCTGGACGTAGTGCATTGACTATGCGGCCCAGCAGGAGCGCCAACAGGATGTACATCAATGGTGTCAGCAGCGCAAAGTGGTGCGCTCCCAAGCGGCCGCCGAAGACGCTCGCCACGGCGAGATAGGAGAGCGGCAGCAAGACCATCATCAGGTCCACATTATCCTTGCGGCGCCGGTACACGCTCATGGCCAGCGTTCCCACCATCCCCAGGGCGCTGACTACAAGAAGATAGATCTTTGCACTGCCCCATGCCGAATGCAGAGAGGCACCGAGCGTCATCATTTCATTTTCGTGGTTTGTCACAGCCAGCTTTGCAAATCCGAATACGATGCCTAGGTTTCTTAGAGGGCTGCCACTTCCCTGGAGGGGTTGCAGCGTGTTGAGACCGGAGTGGATGCTCTGCATCAGCTGCTGGAAACCTCCCACGGCCAGATACATCGACAGGTAGCCCAGCAGGTAAGGCGCCAGCCCTACTGCGACTCCAAGGCACCAGACAACCATAGCTTTTTTGCGGGAGGCAGCCTGTCTCAGCGTTATAGCCACCATCGCTGGATAGAAAAAAATCTGCACGAAATAGCCATAGGCTGCGAGTCCGCAGAACAGCCCTGAGAAAAAGACTCGGCGGCTACTGATGCCGGCATCGCTCGTTTCACTTGCCTTTTCAGGCAGCAGTATCAGCAGTGCCACGGTCAGCCAGGCAAAACCGCCCAAGACAATGTAATTCTGATCCCGGAACGATCCGATGAATGCGATATCGGTGGCAATTGCCAATCCGCAGGCCAGAGCCAAGGCGCCTGACCGGGTAAGCCGCGACACAATCGTGGTGCTGGCTGTCACGATGATCAGGCCGAATAAGGCCTGCGCCAGGCGGATGCTGGTGACCGATGAACCGAGAACGGCCAGAACCGGGATGGCTAGATAATAATTCTGTACGCCATGGTAGTAGTTCCCCAATATATTGAAGAAATGCGTCGGAAGTTCGTAGACCGGGTTATGCAGGCCTGGATTTAGTATGCGGGCAGCGAGGTAGTCGGGATTGACCTCGTCCATGTACAAACCGGGTAAGCCAATGCTTCTGAGGCTGCAGAGCAAAAACAGTAATGCGACCGGTAGGCAGGGATAGTCGCGCAGACGCCGCCAGGTAAGTTGCATGAATTGTCGCGCTGTCATGGGTGTGGTGCGGGTCCAGACCATCGTCGTGAAATAGCAGATCGCGTGTCTGCCGCCCTGGCGGTGCGTGCCATCTTTACATTGTTCCGCGTTCGAAAAAGCCGTCGATCCGGCCTGCTCATCTGCAAAGTGATAGATCAAGTGACGATGTTAGCAAACACGCTCTGGTAAATAGGTCAGATGCAATGAGCCTTGCGCTGACGCTCATTATATGGTTCTGACGAAAGTCCCTTCGCAGCGCCGTCGAATACTTCAGGTGTGCCGAAAAGGTGGACTGGCCTCGCCAACACGCTGGGCGCAGTTCCACCGGTCGCTGATTGAGTCAGTTAATATCGAGCGCCTGTAAAGGCAGTCGGTGTCGGGGCAGCCCAGTGGCGCCATGGTTGGCATTTTAAGGAATCGCGCATGCACGGCGCCACGCAATTCGATCGAACCGGGATAGACCGACTGTTCTCTTGCTGGTTTTTTGTCACGGCTGGACGGCGCGAGCTCATCCGGCAGCATGGTTCTACCGTAGCTTAGAAGTACCCTTTGCCTTGATGCAGCGTTAGTACCGGGTTGGAGCCAGAACCGTAGTCGCCATGACCAAAAAAAAGCATTTGCTCTGCATCATCGGAACACGGCCTGAGGGCATAAAAATGGCGCCCTTGATCAAGGCGCTGAAACACGAGCCGTGGGCCAGGGTTACGGTACTGGCCACAGCCCAGCATCGGGGTCTGCTTGATCAGGTGTTATCGCTGTTCGGCATATGCCCGGACATGGATCTCGACATCATGCGTGACAACCAGACGCTGCCTCAGCTCACAGCCAGACTGGTCACGGCGCTGGACGATGCGTTTGCGGACATTTCGCCAGACGCTGTGCTGGCACAGGGAGATACGACGACGGTGATGACCGCGGCGTTGGCAGCATTCTACCGACATATCCCTTTCGGCCATGTCGAGGCGGGCCTGCGAACGCATGATCTGGACAACCCGTTTCCGGAGGAAATGAACCGGCTGATTGCCGGTCATCTTGCGCGTTGGCATTTTGTACCGACGCAGAGATCGCGTCGAAATTTGCTGCGTGAGGGCATTGCGGACTCCTCGATCCATGTCACGGGCAATACGGTGATTGACGCCCTGCTTGAAGTCGCAGCAAAGGATTGGACACTTGACTTGCCACTCGATCCCGTCAAACGACTTGTATTGGTGACCGCTCATCGCCGCGAAAATTTTGGCGAGCCGTTGCGCGCCGTATGCAGGGCCATCCGCACCTTGATCGATCGATATCCTGATATTGAGGTGGTCTATCCTGTGCATCCCAATCCCAACGTGAAGGCGGTGGTGTGCGAACTGCTCGACGGGCACCCGCGCATCCACTTATGCGAGCCGCTCGACTACGCACCTTTTGTCGAAGCGCAGAAACGGGCATTCCTGATTTTGACGGACTCTGGCGGCGTGCAGGAGGAGGCTCCGGCGCTCGGCAAGCCGGTTCTTGTGATGCGTTCGGAGACGGAACGCCCCGAGGCGGTGGATGAAGGTGTGGTCCGGCTTGTCGGTACGGACGAAGCGTTGATCGTGTCCGAAGCCTCCCGCCTGCTTGACGACCCACAGGCGTATCGCGACATGGCGATAGGCGCTTCACCTTACGGTGATGGCAAAGCGTCGCAGCGCATCGTCAGCGTACTGCGCGATGCACTTTGCATCGCCGGTGACACGGCACTGCTGGAAGTGCGATAAGCATGCGACTATCAGGAACATGAGTGTGATTGAGCCGCTTGCCCGATACCCACGCCGAGTCGCCCGGGCTCGGCGCATGGTCGACTACTTGCTGGATTCTTTACGACTATCTTTAGCTTCGGCGCGTGATCTTTATCGCCGGAGAGCTCTTGCGCCGCCGGCCGTTCCTGTCGTTCCCAAGCTGAAAGATTTCGAACCCGCGGCTGAGTCAAGGCCACAGAAAGAAGCGGTATATCCATCCTTTCGCTATGAAAAAGCGCCCCTGGTCAGCATCGTAATACCGGTATACAACCATCTGGATCAGACGGTTCGATGTCTGCGCTCGCTAGCATCCGTAGGCGCAAATTGCACGTTCGAGGTCATTGTTGTCGATGACGGTTCAACGGACGGTTCCGCAGAGTGGCTTAACGTCTGCCTGAATGTCCGGCTGCATCGAATGCCTGCCAACGGCGGCTTCGTCGCTGCGTGCAATGATGGGGCTGCTATCGCACGCGGCTACTATCTGGTGTTCCTCAACAACGATACCGAGGTGACGGCCGATTGGCTTGATGCGCTGATTCGGTGTTTCACCAGCGAGGCACGCTGTGGAATGGTAGGCGCCAAATTGGTTTTTCCAGACGGAAGTTTGCAAGAGGCCGGTGGCATTGTGTTTGCCGACGGTAGCGCCTGCAATTACGGCCGCGGCGGTAATCCGCAGGATCCCCGATACGATTTTGTGCGCGAGGTGGATTACTGCTCGGGTGCGTGCGTTGCCATACCCAAGGCGCTATTCGAAGAGCTGGGCGGATTTGACCCGTATTACGCGCCGGCCTATTACGAAGACACCGATCTGGCTTTTTCGGTGCGTGCGGCAGGCTATCGTGTGATCTATCAGCCACGCGCCTGCGTTGTTCACTTCGAGGGTCAGACGGCCGGCACAGACGTTGCTCGAGGGGCGAAACAGTTCCAGGCAATCAATCGCAAAAAATTCATTTCCAAGCGGCGATCGGCGCTCTCGGGGCAGCCGTCCCCTCTCGATTTTTCCCAGCACCCCGAATGTTCTGCCACCCATCGCGGTGGCAGGCGCGTGCTGATAGTGGATGCGCACTATCCTCACGCGGATCGGGATTCCGGTTCCCTGCGCATGCTTAACATGCTCATTCTTCTGCGTGAGCTGGGTTGCCACGTGCAGTTCTGGGCTCAGCAGGGAATGTATCGGGATGATTATTCCAAGGCCCTCGAAGAGCATGGTATAGAACTCGTCATACCTCGATCGCGGGGCGAAGCATTGCGCTGGTGGTACGACCATGGCTCTGAACTGGACATCGTGCTTATGTCCCGACTGCCGGTTGCGCTTGGTTCGATGCGGTTGGTACGTCGCTACGCTTCCAAAGCATCGATTATTTTCGATACCGTCGATCTGCATTTTTTGCGGATCGCCAGAGGCGCCGCACTGCACCTCAGCAACAAGGAGGCCGTGTGGGCCGATGAACTGCGGCAGAAAGAGCTTGGCCTGATGCAGCAAGCCAACCTGACGCTGGTCGTGAGCGAATATGAACAGGCCCTGCTCCAGCAGCTCGTGCCTGCGGTAAACGTAAAAGTACTTTCCACCATCCATAAGGTCCATGGTCGCCAGTCAGCTTTTTCAGGACGATCCGGGCTGCTTTTTTTGGGAAATTTTGAACACGATCCGAACGTCGACGCGGCGCGCTGGCTCGTCGAGACAGTGATGCCGCTTCTTCGGGATCGTATTCCCGGCGTCAAGCTGCATATCGTTGGTTACGCGGCCGATGTTGCACTCGCCGGTTATGCTGGCGGGGACGTACTGGTTCATGGGTACGTTGCTGATCTCGCGCCCATTTTTACAAATATCAAACTGGCATTGGCGCCGTTACGTTATGGCGCAGGAGTCAAGGGCAAGATAAACATGGCGATGAGCTACGGCGTTCCTATCGTCACCACGACGATCGGTGCGGAAGGGATGGATCTGCTCGACAGACGTGATGCGATGATTGCCGACGATGCCCAGGATTTTGCCGACGCCATTGTCGAGGCCTACGATGATGAAGGCCTCTGGATAAGCCTTTCCGACTGCGGGATCGATAACGTAAAGCGTCATTTTTCGCCGGAAAAAGCACGAGACGTACTGAAAGATATTTTGTGCCTCTCAGCCAGATGAAATGACCGAAGGCAGCCTCGGGTTTACCCAATGAGAGCAGGCAGGTTTTGCCTTTCCAGGGCGCCAGCAACTTCTCAGTGCAGGCGCCAGCCAACGTGCAGGGACAAGGACTGCCTCTGAGCAAATGCTGATTCAGTGAAATACTGTCCAAACCACCCAGAGCGAACATTGGTGGATGCCTTCTTCGGATGGCTCCATCAAGTGGGCGCCGTTAGGAAAATGGGTGGCATCGTCAAGCCGCCCATTTCAGGTTATTGGCGGCAGCTCGCTTTCACTTAACCGATAGCCTGTTCCAGCTCCGGCAGTACCTTGAAGAGGTCGCCGACCAGACCGATATCGGCGATCTCGAAGATCGGCGCTTCGCCGTCCTTGTTGATGGCCACGATGGTGCCAGCGTCCTTGATGCCCGTCAGATGCTGGATGGCGCCGGAGATGCCGATGGCCATGTACAGCTCGGGGGCGATGATCTTGCCGGTCTGACCGACCTGCATCTCGTTGGGCACGTAGCCGGCGTCGACGGCGGCGCGCGAGGCGCCCACGGCGGCGCCGATCTTGTCGGCAAACTTGTAGATGATGTCGAAGTTCTCTTTCGAGCCGACGCCACGGCCGCCGGAGACGACCTTGCCGGCGCTCTGCAGGTCGGGACGATCGCTGCTGCCCTGCTTCAGTTCGATGAAGCGCGTATGCGTTGGCAGCGTGACGTTAAGCGAAAGGGCTTCAACCGGCGCACTGTTCGCGCCACTGTTGGCGGCCGGCCACGAGGCCGTGCGGATGGTCGCGACCACGGCATGATCGGCATTGGCCTCGACCGTGATGATGGCGTTGCCCGCGTAGATCGGCCGCTTGAACGTGTGGCTGGATTCGATAGTCATGACGTCGCTGACCTGGGCCACGCCAAGCAGGGCGGCGACGCGCGGGGCGACGTCCTTGCCGAACGTGGTGGACGGTGCGAACACGTGGCTGTAGCCGTCGGCGGCCTTGGCGATCTGCGGCGCCAGCACGGCGGCGAGCGGATGCGCGTTCTCAGGCCTGGCGACGGTCAGTACCTTGCTGACGCCTTCGATCTTGGCGGCTTCGGCAGCGACGGCGTCGATGCTGTCACCGAGCACCAGCACATCGATGGCTTCGGCCTTGACGGCGACGGCGGCGCTCACCGCGCGGGCGGTGGAAGAATTGAGTTTGCCGTCCAGATGTTCGGCAATGACGAGAATCTTGCTCATGGGAAATCTCCGGGATTTCTATATAAATGTCGGGCGGCCAGATATCAGGTTGCGAGTTACAGCAAACCTTTCTGCTTCAGCGCCGCGACGAGTTCGGCGGCATCTTTCACCATCACGCCCTTGCCGCGCTTGACCGGCGGCGCGTAGTGGGTGGTTTTCAGATGGTCATGTGCCTCGACGCCCAGCGAGGCGAACTCGATGCTGTCGATGGGCTTGGACTTGGCCTTCATGATGTCGGGCAGCTTGATGAAGCGTGGCTCGTTGAGGCGCAGATCGGTGGTGATCACGGCCGGCAGCTCGACTTCGATGGTTTCCAGGCCAGCATCGACCTCGCGCGTCACCGTTGCTTTGTTGTCTGCAATTTCGACCTTGCCGGCAAAGGTGGCCTGCGGGCGATCCCACAGCGCTGCGAGCATCTGGCCGGTCTGATTGGCGTCGTCGTCGATCGCCTGCTTGCCGACGATAAACAGCCCGGGCTGCTCCTTTTCGATCAGCTTGAGGAACACCCGCGCCGCCGTGAGCGGCTGTACGGCGTCGGAAGTGACCACGTGAATCGCGCGGTTGGCGCCCATGGCCAGGCCATTACGCAGATGGGCGGTGAGATCGGCCGGGCCGATACCGACCACGATGACCTCCTCGGCGACACCTTTCTCGCGCAGGCGCAGCGCTTCTTCCAGCGCAATATCGTCGAACGGATTGGCCGACAGCTTGACGCCGTCGGTGACCACGCCGCTGCCGTCGGGTTTGACCTGAATGCGCACGTTGTAATCCACCACGCGCTTGTAGCCGACCAGAATTTTCATCAACGATTCCTCTAAATAATGTCCACGGGGACGCGTGTAGCGATGAGACAGTGCACTATTCTAACCCGAGCGGACGTGCCGGCCCGACTGCCTTGAGGTCTTTGAAGCGGCTATCCGGCGGGTTTGCGAGTTATTGCTTCGGTATCATGCTCGACCCCCGCGTGAAGCGGAGACGAAAATCGCCGTTTAAAACGATCCCGGCGTTCAAGCGGCATTTGGACGCAGCAATCGGACGACGGCGTATCTGGACGGTCCCGCTTCACTTTCGCGCTTTTCTCAACGAGCAACCATGCCGCCACTGCGCCTTTCCATTGTGATGTGCACCTACAACGGAGCGACGTATCTGCAGGCGCAGCTCGATAGCCTGCTGGCGCAGACACGCTTGCCCGACGAGATGGTGATCAGCGACGACGCGTCGACCGATGGCACGCCAGCAATACTTGAAGCATTCGCCGTGACCGCCGGCGGTCTTGGCATCGACGTGCGCGTGTCGCGCCACACCAGCAACGTCGGCTTCGTGGAAAATTTTTCATCGGCGCTGCGTCAGGCCAGTGGCGACGTGGTGTTTCTTTGCGATCAGGACGATATCTGGCGCGCCGACAAGCTGGCCGTGATGGCGGCGCGATTCGCGCAGGATCCGGACCTGCTGCTGCTGCACAGCGATGCGCGGCTGGTCGATGCGCAGGGCAGGTCGCTGAACTGCTCGATGTTCGAGGCGCTGCAGATGACGGCGCAGGAAAAGCAGGCCATCCACGATGGTCGCGCGTTCGAGGTTGTGATGCGGCGCAGTTTCGTCACCGGCGCGACGGCCGCTATGCGCCGCGAGGTGATCGCGCTGGCGCTGCCGATCGCGGCGGACTGGATTCACGATGAATGGATCGCGGCGGTGGTGTCGGCGGTGGGAAAATTAGATTTCGTCGACGCGCCACTGATCGACTACCGCCAGCACGGCGGCAACCAGATCGGCGCTCGCAAGCGCACGCTCGCCATGAAGTGGCAGGATCTAATTCTTCCACGCGGCAAGTTTCTGGCTGACGAAGCGATGCGGCTTAGGCGCCTCGAAATGTTTCTGATGCAGGCGAGTTTCTTCGATGGCGCGGTGCGGGCGGCGCAGGTTACGCACAAGCGCGCGCACTTCGAGCGGCGCGTGGCGATTGGCCGTCTGCCACGCTACCGTCGAGCGATACCGGTGCTGCGCGAAGCGCGCGCGGGCGACTATCGACGCTTTGGCACCGGCGCGCGTTCAATGCTGCGGGATTTGTTGCGCCATGACTGATACCGCCGCGATCGATACATCGACGGTATGCGCGGTCATCGTTACCTATCAGCCCGATGCGGTCGCCCTGAATGCGCTGCTCGACGCGGTGACGCCGCAGGTCGGCGCCGTGGTGGTGGTCGATAACGCCAGCGATGGCGTCTGGCAGCAAGCCATCGAGCACAGCCGACCGGATGTCGCCCTGCTGCGGCAGCCGTGCAATGTCGGGCTGGCGGTTGCGCAGAATGCGGGCATCGACTGGGCGCGCACGCACGGCTACCGCCACGTGCTGCTGCTGGATCAGGACAGTGAGCCGGGTGTGGGTATGGTGGCGGCTTTGTTGAAGGCGCTCCAGGCGCTTTCAACGGAAAACAAGGTGGGTGCTGTCGGCCCGCGTTTTCACGACGGGCGCGAGGATCGCGATGCGCCGTTCGTGCGTGTGGGCTTTCCCCGCAGCCAGAAGCTGTGGTGCGAAACCGATGCGCAGTGCATCTCCTGCGACTTCCTGATCAGCTCTGGCGCACTGATTCCGCTGGACGTGATCGATCAGGTTGGCGCAATGGATGCCGGGCTGTTTATCGACAACGTCGATATGGAGTGGAGCTTCCGCGCTCGCGCCAGAGGTTACGCCTTGTATGGCGTCTGTGCCGCGACCATGCATCATCACCTGGGCGACGAGCGGCGAGCGCTGCCGTTTGGCTTGGGCAAGATCGTGGTGCACGGACCGTCGCGGCTGTACTACATGATGCGCAACCGGCTGCGGCTGTACGGCATGCGGCAGACGCCTTTCGTCTGGATCGCGCAGGACGTGCCGCGTGTGCTGGTGAAGCTGCTGCTTTTCGGCGTGCTGATTGGCCCGCGCTGGCGCAACCTGCGTTTCATGCTGCGCGGACTGTGGGACGGATTGATGGGCCGGCAGGGCGCTTGCCCGGCCGACCTCTTGCGCTGATACATCCGAAACCTTGCCGCCGCGATGGCGCGACGGCAAGGCAGTTACATGTTCTGGTAATTCGGCCCCGAGCCGCCCTCCGGCGTCACCCAGTTGATGATCTGGTACGGGTCCTTGATGTCGCAGGTCTTGCAGTGCACGCAGTTGGCGGCGTTGATCTGCAGGCGCTTGCCGGCCGCATCGTCGACGATTTCGTAAACGCTGGCCGGGCAGAAGCGCGTGCAGGGGTTGCCGTATTCCTCCGCGCATGTCGTGACGCAGATCGACGTGTCGGACACGTGCAGGTGGACTGGCTGATCCTCGTCGTGCTCGGTCGCCGCAAAGTACACGCCGGCCAGACGATCGCGCGGCGGCAGCGTGCGCTGCACGTAGTCGCGCTTGGGTTCTTCCTGCGCGCCGAGCTTGTGCAGCGACGACCAGTCGGCCTTGTTCTTCAGCGTCCACGGTGACGCGCCGCCGAGCGCGGTTTCCCACGCGGCGTTCATCAGGCCGAACCACAGGCCCTTCTTGAACGCCGGCTTGATGTTTCGGACCTTCTTCAGTTCGGCCACCACGTCGGAGGCGCGCAGCTTCGCGTCGAAGCCGGCGGGCTTGAAGTCATTCGCGGCCAGATGCTCGGCGGCGAGCATGCCGCTCTTGATCGCCTGGTGCGTGCCTTTGACCTTCGGCACGTTGAGCAGGCCGGCGGTGTCGCCGATCAGCAGCGCGCCAGGCATCTCCACATTGGGCAGCGACTGGTAGCCGCCGGTGACGATGGCGCGCGCGCCGGCGGAAAGAATTTCGCCGCCCTCGAGCAGCGGCTTCAGCGAAGGGTGGTTTTTCCACTGCTGGAACGCCTCCCACGGTTTGTAGTCGGGGTCGCTGTAATCAAGACCGCTGACGTAACCCAGCGCCACGCGGTCGCCGTCCAGGTGATAGATGAAGCTGCCGCCGTAGGTGCGGTTGTCGGCGGGCCAGCCGAAGCTGTGCACGATCTTGCCGGGCGTGCCGCGACCGGCGGGCAGCTGCCACAGCTCCTTGATGCCGATCGAATAACCCTGCGGGTCCTTGCCGTCGTCGAGCTTGAAGCGTTTGATCAGCTGTTTTGTGAGGCTGCCGCGCGCGCCTTCGGCGAGCACGGTGACCCTGGCCTTGATGTCGATGCCCTGCGCGTAGCCGGCCTTGTGCGAGCCGTCCTTCGCCACGCCCATGTCGCCGATGCTTACGCCGGCGACCGAGCCGTCTTCATTGAAGATGGTGTCGGCGGCGGCAAAGCCGGGAAACACGTCGACGCCCAGCGCCTCGGCCTGCGGTGCCAGCCAGGCGCACATGGCGCCCAGCGACACGATGAAGTTGCCGTGGTTGCGCAGGCCCGGCGGCACCGGCAGCTTGCGCCCACCGTCCTTGCTGAGCAGCCAGAATTCGTCCTCGCCGGCCGGCACGCAGATCGGCGGCGGGTTGTCGCGCCAGCCGGGCAGCAGCGCATCCAGCGGTTGCGGCTCGATCACCGCGCCGGAGAGAATCTGTGCGCCGATGGTCGAGGCCTTCTCGATCACGCAGACGGTGGTCTCGGGTTTTAGCTGTTTCAGTCGGATCGCGAACGACAGCCCGGCCGGCCCGGCGCCGACGACGATCACGTCGTATTCCATCGTTTCGCGCTCGCTCATGGCTGGCTCCGTGTCTACTAAAGTTGTGCGTGGGTCGGTTGCGAACCGATTATCAGGCGGTATTGTCCGGGTTCGTGTGCGGCGCGGCAACGCATGCCATATAACGTGCAATGCTCGCCCGGCTTGCGTTCTGTTAACCGCACCACGCGATAATCGGCCGACATAGTCAAGGAGAGCCCATGAATTCGACGTCGCCGATTGCCGATCTCGACCTGCGCCGCGCCACGCTGTGCCAGCTGCTGCACTGGCTGGCGAGCGGGCGCGTGCAGGCGCGCGCGCTGTCCGAGGTTTATCTGGAGGCGATCGAACGGATCAATCCGGGCCTCAACGCTTTTGTCGATCATCGCCCCAGCCTGATGCAGGACCAGGCGCACATGGCCGATCGCCGCCGCCGTGACGGTGCGATCGGTCGGCTCGACGGTATCCCGATCGCGCTGAAGGACAACTTCGACGTGGCCGGCTGGCCAACGCGCGCCGGCCTGCCCGGGCGTCGTGAGCCGGTCGAGCACGATGCGCACGTGGTGCAGCGCCTGCGCGCGTCGGGTGCGGTGCTGGTGGGTCGAACGAATATGGACGAAGGCGCGCTGGGTACCGTGACCGACAACCCGCATTTCGGTGCCACGCACAATCCCCATCGTCATGGGTATACCGTCGGAGGTTCGTCCGGCGGCGCGGCGGCTGCCGTGGCAGCGGGTCTGGCCGTGGCCGCGATCGGCTCGGACAGCCTTGGCTCGATCCGCATTCCGGCCAGCTATTGCGGCGTCTACGCGCTCAAGCCCACGCACGGCGAAATATCGGCGCGCGGCCTGGTGCCGGCCGCGCGCCGGCTCGATGCCGTGGGTCTGCTGGCACGCGGCGTCGATGACCTCACCGTGCTGCTGCAGGTGCTGGCCGGATACGACGCCGACGACGCGCGCTCGCGCCGGCGCCGCGTGGCATTCGCGCTGCCGGACTGGGAGCCGGGCAATCTTCGCGCGGGCTTTGTGCCCGATTTGGCTGCGGTCGGCGTGCAGCCGGAGGTTATCGAGGTATTCGAAGCGGCCATGGCCAAGCTGCCGCACGCGCTGGGCGATCGGCGCACGGTGGATTTCGACGACTGGGATTTCGCGCGCACGCGTCGCGCTGGCCTGCTGTTGATGGAGGCCGAGATGCTCGGCACGTTCGCAGCCGATCTGGCCGACACGGAGCATCCCGTATCGCCGCGCTTCCGCGACATGCTCGGCTACGCCGCACGCAAGAGTGCCGCCGACTATGCCGTCGCCGATCGCGTGCTCGATGCCGCTACGCTAAAGATGCGCCGGCTGTTCGCTCAGGTCGACGTGCTGATTCTCCCCACCACCTCACAGGGGGCTTTCCCACTCGATGGCCCGATACCGCATTCGCAGGCGGATCTGGCCAGTTTCGCCAGTCTGGCCGGCTGCCCGGCCATCAGTCTGCCGATGGGCACTTTGCCCGACGGTATGCCGATCGGCCTCCAGTTGGTCGGGGCGCGGGGCTCGGACCTGCGCCTGCTGGAACTGGCCGCGGTGTGCGCCGCGACCCTCGACGCCGAGCCGGCGTATCCGGTGATTCCCTGATCATCGCGTACCATGAGAGGCTCTCGATTCACTCGCCCGTATCGACCGGCCATCCCCGCCACTGCGCATCGATTCGAACAAGGTCATGACTACAGATTTTAAGCTGCCGCAGTCGCATCTCGATGATCTCGAGGCCGAGAGCATCCACATCTTCCGCGAGGTGGCGGCGAGTTTCCGGCATCCGGTGATGCTTTATTCCATCGGCAAGGACTCCTCGGTGCTGCTGCACCTGCTGCGCAAGGCGTTTTTTCCGGCGCGCCCGCCGATGCCGCTGCTGCATGTCGACACCACCTGGAAGTTCCGCGAGATGATTGCCTTCCGCAATGAGGTCGCCGCGGCCGGCGACGTCGAAGTGCTGGTGCACATCAACCAGGATGGCGTGCGCCAGGGCATCTCGCCGCAAACGCACGGTGCGACCGTGCACACCGACGTGATGAAGACGGTGGCGCTGAAGCAGGCGCTGAACAAACATGGCTTTGACGCAGCCATCGGTGGCGCCCGTCGCGACGAGGAAAAGTCGCGCGCCAAGGAGCGCATTTTTTCCTTCCGCAATGCGCAGCACCGCTGGGATCCGAAAAACCAGCGCCCCGAGTTCTGGCATACCTACAACACGCACATCCGCAAGGGCGAGAGCGTGCGGGTTTTTCCGATGTCCAACTGGACCGAGATGGACGTCTGGCTGTACATCCAGCGCGAGAACATTCCGGTTGTGCCGCTGTATTTCGCCAAGCCGCGGCCTGTCGTGGAGCGCGACGGTGCCCTGATCATGGTCGACGACGAACGCTTTGTTCTGCATGAGGGCGAGTCGGTACAGCTGCGCGAGGTGCGGTTCCGCACGCTGGGCTGCTATCCGCTGACCGGCGCAGTGGAGTCCTCCGCATCGACGCTGGCGGAAATCATCGACGAGATGGCGCGCTCGCGCAGCTCCGAACGGCAGGGGCGGGTGATCGACCAGGACCCTTCGGCATCGATGGAGCGCAAGAAGCAGGAGGGCTATTTCTGATGGCTGACTCGAAAGGTTTGCTCCGCTTCATCACCTGCGGCAGTGTCGACGATGGCAAAAGCACGTTGCTCGGCCGCCTGCTGTACGACGCCGGCATGGTGCCTGACGACCAGCTCGCTGCCCTCACGCGGGACAGCCGCAAGCTGCACGCCGAGCTCGACGACGCGCTGGATTTTTCCCTGCTCACCGACGGCCTCGACGCCGAACGCCAGCAGGGCATCACGATCGATGTGGCCTACCGCTACTTTCACACCGCGCGACGCAGCTTCATCGTGGCCGACTGCCCCGGACACGAGCAGTACACGCGCAACATGGCCACCGGCGCCTCGCACGCGGAGCTCGCCGTGGTGCTGGTGGATGCGCGCAAAGGCCTGCTGACGCAGACGCGGCGACACACGTATATATGTGGGCTGCTCGGCATCCGGCAGGTGGTGCTGGCCATCAACAAGATGGACCTGGTCGATTTCGATCAGTCGGTGTACGACGCCATCGCGGTGCAGTATCGCGAACTGGCGCGGTCGCTCGGCATCGACCGCGTGCAGTGTCTGCCGGTGGCCGCGCCAACCGGAGAAAACGTGGGCAGTCGCTCCGCGCGCATGCCCTGGTACGACGGCCCCTGCCTGCTGGAATTGCTGGAATCGATCGACGTGCTGGCCGCGCAGATCGCTGACTTCCGCATGCCGGTGCAGTGGGTGAACCGGCCCGATCAATCCTTCCGTGGCTATGCCGGCACGATCTGCGGCGGCAGCGTGGCGTGCGGCGACGAGATCATCGTTCAGCCCGGCACACAAACAGCGCGAATCGAACGCATCGTCACGGCGAGTGGTGATCTGCCAAGCGCTTCGCGCGGGCAGGCGGTCACGCTGTGTCTGGATCGCGAGGTCGATGCCAGCCGTGGCGACGTCATTGCGACGGCGCTGCGCCCCGCGCCGGTGGCCGATCAGTTCAACTGCCACGTGCTGTGGCTGGGCGATGCGGTGATGCTGCCCAACCGCACCTATCTGCTGAAGATCGGATCGCGCGAGGTGAATGCCCGCGTCATGTCGATCAAGTACAAGGTGGACGTCAACACGCAAGCCAAGCTGGCCGCGCGCCTGCTCGAACTCAACGAGGTCGGCTACTGCACGATGGGGCTGGATGGCGATATTGCCTTCGAGGCGTTCGCGACCAATCCCACCCTCGGCGGCTTCATCCTGATCGACCGCCAGAGCAACGCCACGGTGGCCTGCGGCATGCTCGACTATGCGCTGGGCCGCTCGTCCAACGTGCAGTGGCAGCATGTCGACATCGACAAGGTCGTGCGCGGCAACAGCAAAGGCCAGCGTCCGCTGTGCCTGTGGTTCACCGGGCTTTCCGGTGCCGGCAAGTCGACGATTGCCAATCTGGTGGAAAGGCGGCTGCACGCGCTGGGCTATCACACCTATTTGCTTGACGGCGACAACGTGCGCCACGGCATCAACAAGGATCTGGGGTTCACGCCCGAGGATCGCGTCGAGAACATCCGCCGCATCGCCGAGGTGGCGCACCTGATGGTGGACGCCGGGCTGATCGTGCTGGTGAGCGTGATTTCGCCGTATCGCAGCGAGCGGCGTTCGGCGCGCGAGCTGTTCGCCGAGGACGAATTCATGGAGGTGTTCGTCGACACGCCGCTGGAAGAGTGCGAACGCCGCGATGCCAAAGGCCTGTACCAGAAAGCGCGTGCGGGGCTGATCCGCAACTTCACCGGCATCGACGCGCCCTATGAGCGGCCCGAAGCGCCGGACGTGCATCTGCTTTCATCCGGGCAGCACGCCGAGAGTCTGGCCCGTCAGTTGACCGAGCAGCTGTTTGCCAGAATCACCCCGTCCTACGATGACGCGGACAAGCCGACCGAATAGTTGAACGGGGTTTTATGGCGGGCAAGATCTCCGAGGCAGCAGGCTTCCCTCATGACGGATCGGGACACTGGGGGAGTGCATGGCGTCGAGCGTTTTGAACCCCACCGCGCAGCGCATCGATCTGGCCGGCGCCGACGTCACGCTGTATCCCGCGTGGCTGGCGCCGCACGAGGCGGATGCGCTGTATGCCGATCTGCTGGAAACCGTGGCCTGGGAAACGCACTACATCAAACTGTTCGGCCGTGAGGTCGCCTCGCCACGGCTGAGCTGCTGGATCGGCGACGCAGGCACCGGCTACACGTATTCGCGAACGCGCTTCGAACCGCGGTCGTGGCTGGCATCGCTGGCCAGCTTGCGAGTTCGTCTCGAGAGAGACGGCAAGGGATCCTTCAATAGCGTGCTGGCCAATTTCTATCGCGATGGCAGCGACTCGATGGGTTGGCACAGCGACGACGAGCCGGAGCTCGGTCCGCGCCCGGTGATCGCCTCGCTGAGCCTGGGCGCCACGCGAGCCTTTCGTCTGCGGCGACGGTTGCCGCGCGGCGTTCGTGCCCAGCGGGGCGACATTCGGAGCCTGCCGCTGACGCACGGCAGCCTGCTGCGCATGGCTGGCGACACGCAGCAGCTCTATCGCCACGAGATTCCCAAGACGCGCGCAGCGATCGGTGGGCGAATCAACCTCACCTTTCGCTGGATCGATCCAACACAAGCCTGAACGCGGCGAAACGTGTCGCTCGCGAATATCGCTTACGTTCGTCGCTTGGATTGCCCGGACCCGGCGGCGATAATGGCAAACTTTCCCGCAGGCTGCCGTCATGACCGACAAGACCGTACTCAATGCCACCCATCGCGCGCTGGGCGCCCGCATGGTCGACTTCGGCGGCTGGGACATGCCGATCAACTACGGCTCGCAGATCGAGGAACATCATGCGGTGCGCCGCGACGCGGGTATGTTCGACGTGTCGCATATGACCGTAATCGACCTTCACGGCGCGCGCGCGCGCGAGTTTCTGCGCCATCTGCTGGCCAACAGCGTCGACAAGCTCAAGGTCACCGGCAAGGCGCTGTACTCCTGCATGCTCAACGAGCGCGGTGGCGTAATCGACGACCTGATCGTGTACTTCTTCGACGAGTCGCACTTCCGTCTGGTGGTGAACGCGGCCACCCGCGCCAAGGATCTGGCATGGATCGAGAGGCAGGCCGCCGCCTTCGCGGTGGAAGTAAAAGAGCGCCCCGATTTCGCAATGATTGCGGTGCAGGGTCCGAACGCGCGTGCCAAGGTGGTTGGCTTGTTGCACGAGGCGGATCGTCCGCGCATCGAGAAGCTGGGCAAGTTTTCCGCTGCCGCCGCGCAGGGCCCCCACGGTATGCCGCTCTTTGTGGCCCGCACTGGCTACACCGGCGAAGACGGCTTCGAAATCATCGTGCCGCAAGAGCATGCCGTGGCGCTGTGGGAGGCGCTGGTCAAGGCTGGCGTCGCTCCCGCCGGACTGGGCGCGCGCGATACGCTGCGACTGGAAGCGGGGATGAACCTCTACGGTCAGGATATGGATGAGGAAGTCCTGCCATGGGAGGCCAACCTGGCCTGGACGGTGGCGCTGGATGAAGGGCGCGACTTTATCGGCCGCGCCGCGCTCGAGGCGCAGAAGGCCGCTGGCGTGCCTCGCGTGATGGTCGGCCTGGTACTCGACGACAAGGGCGTGCTTCGGCACGGCCAGAAGGTACTCACGGCCCAGGGCGAGGGCGAGATTCTTTCTGGAAGCTTTGCCCCAACGCTCAACAAGGCGGTGGCGTTCGCGCGTATTCCCGCCGGTGATCCGGGCGATATCCGCGTGGATATCCGCGGCCGCGAGGTGCCGGTGCGACTGGTGAAATATCCGTTCGTGCGCGACGGCAAGCCTTGCGAAGGCATCTGAAATCCGCGCTTGGGTGGTTCAGTCGCCGGACGTTTTTTGCTGCGCCGTATGCGGCTAGAATCCACCCATCCCCCTCCTGCTAACCAACCACTGGACCCGATCATGAGCGAGATTCCCGGCGATCTGAAATTTCTCAAGTCCCACGAGTGGGCCCGCGTCGAAGACGACGGCTTGGTTCGTGTGGGTATCTCCGACCACGCCCAGAGCCAGCTTGGCGATCTGGTGTACGTCGAGCTGCCGGAAGTCGGTGCCGACATCAAGGCAGGCACGGGTGCTGCCGTGGTCGAGTCGGTGAAGGCGGCATCGGACATCTATTCGCCGATCTCCGGTGAAGTGGTCGAGGTCAACGAGATCCTCAGCGACAAACCGGAGACCATCAACGAAGATGCCTACGGCGACGGCTGGATCTTCCTGGTCCGCCCCAGCGATCGTGCCGAGCTCGACGAGCTGCTCGACGCCAACGAATACGAAGAGCTGGTCGAAAACGAAGACCACTGAATCGTATCCGCCAATTCAAAAGATCAACGGCCGCTTTTGCGGCCGTTGATCTTTTGAAGGCCTGCTTTGTCGAGCACGAATAACGGCGCTATCGAACACCTGCCACGGAACTCAAGTCGACGGATGGTAAGACGGCGTCGAGTGGAAAATCTTCGCGCTCATGCATGCGACGAATGGTCAGTCGATTTCGTCGCTCGATCTCGCTTCACGAAGGCAGTGACTTCCGCCCGCGGCACCAAAATTTTTCGTCGAAGAGGCGTGCCGCGGAAGATCGGTCGACCTCTGCGCATCTTCTTCGAGCGGTTCGTCGGTCGTTGGAATTGAAAAATTTCCGGGCCGAGAAAAAATATTTTTGTCCTGCCAGTGGCGTCCCGTTCATGTCCGTGACGCCTTCCGTGCGGGCAGAATTCGGCGCTCTTTTCAACGTCTTGAAATGCCTTGGCTTTTATATCGGATTGAAGCTGTTGCATTAAAACCCCTTGAAACAAGGGATTTCGTCGTTCTTATGTATTTATATGAAAAATATATTTGGACGTATGGACGTCCATAACAATATTAGTCTATAGCTCCGAAACCGTTGGTGTGATGCGGTTTGAGGGACTTATAAAGGGGGTGAAGTGAATTGATTTCATGGCTAAAATCAATTGACAGCTGAAATCTTCAGGGATAGCTTTCGCAACAGATCACGGGGAATGTGCGTTATGGCAACAGCAAAATTCATTAAGCCGTACGTCGAGCACGGTGAAAAGGCAAACGCGGTACGCAAGATCACCGTCTCGATTCCGCTGCATGTTTTGCGGCGGCTTTCCGATTTGCGTACACACCGTCAAGTGAACAACCTTCGGCACGCCACCAACAGCGACCTGTTGGTCGAGGCGTTCCTGCACGCTTTTACTGGGCAACCACTGCCAACTGATGAGGAGCTGAGACGAACTATGGCCACTGCCAAAAAAACCACCGCAAAGAAACCGGCCGCCAAAAAAGCCGCCAAAAAATCCACCGTAAAGAAAGTCGCCGTCAAGAAGACTGCAGTCAAGAAAGCGGCCGTGAAAAAGGTTGCCGCCAAGAAGACGGCCGCCAAGAAAGCCGTGAAGAAGGCTGCTGCCAAGAAGCCGGCAGCGAAAAAGGTTGCCGCCAAGAAGCCGGCCGCCAAGAAAGCCGTGAAGAAAGCTGCACCGGCCAAGGTGGTCAAAGCCACCAAGACCTCCAAGAAGTAAGCAAGGCTCTACGTACACCCATAAAACTAGGTCATCGATACTTCTTTCCCCGCGGTGCCCAGCGCGGGGAAAGCACTTCGAAAAGATTCGTCCCGGCTTGCCGGGACGCTTCGTTTCCGGGGTCTGAAATATCCGGCGGCGACTTTCGATCGCGGTTCGGGTTTCGAGGGAACTTGTGAGGCTGGCGGGCTTTGCGACGTATCGGCATGCGGCGAATCTTCTTGCGTGATTTGCGGCGGCCGCCTTATCCGAGTGCTTGATGCGCCCGACATTTGCCGTGCTGCGTCATTGGGGTTACCTTTCACACATCCGCGCCGCGACTCGTCAGGGGACTGGTCGCTCCTACAGGGGTAAAAAGCGCGGGTATCTATTCGATACTCAGCGAGAGACCATGGATACCCGATACCTACTCGATATGCGTCGTCGTGCGCGCGGGGCTGCCAAGCCCCTGGTTGTTGCCATCATCGTTGTGCTCGCCGTGCTGGTCATCGGCGCATGGTTTTTGATCATCAAGCCGCATCAGGAGATGATGGCGGAAGACGCGGGAGGTCATCCGGCCGCACCGCCGGCGGCGTCGCCCGGAGCGGCGCCAGTACCGCCGGCGAACGTGGCGTCGATGGACGTCAATCAGCTGCTCGAAGAAGCGCGTCGGGCCATCAACGAACAGCGTTATCTCGCACCGGCGGGAAATAACGCGTTCGAATTCTATCTTCGCGTTTTGGCCAAGCAGCCGGGCAACCAGGTGGCGGCCGATGCACTGCGCGAAACTTTCCCCTATGCGGCGACATCGGCGGAGCAGGTCATCAACGCACGCGACTTCAACGAATCCCAGCGTCAGATCGATCTGCTGGCCAAGGCTGATCCGGCCAACTTCACGTTGACCATCCTGCGATCGAAGCTCGACGCTCAGCGCAAGCTGCTGGACAAGCAACAGCAGCAAGTCATCGATCAGCAGAAGGCGCAGCAGCTGGCGGCGCAGAGGGCCGCTGCGGAAAAAGCCGAGGCGGATAAGTTGGCTGAGCAGCAAAAAGTTCAGGCAGCTGCGGAGGCGGCAGCGCAGCTGAAGTCGCGTCAGGCGCGTGCAGTGCAGTCAGAGCCGGGCGCACCTGCTGCTCCAAGACGTCAGGCGGCAAGTGCGACTGAAAGTGTTGCGGCAGCCCCAAGCGGTGGCGCAACTTCGGAAGCAGTATTGGTGAAGTCTGCCGAGCCCAGCTATCCATCGGCAGCGCTCCGCTCTCACCAGACCGGCTGGGTTGTGGTGGCATTTACGATTGGTGCAAATGGCCGAACAAGCGACGTGCATGTGACGAGCTCGCAGCCGCGGCACGTCTTCGACAGTGCAGCCGTTGATGCAGTAAATCGTTATCGGTTTACTCCGGCGATGAAGGACGGCGAGGCGATCCCCACTACAAGGCAATTGAGAATTGAGTTCAATCCCTAAAAAACGCTAGCGCAACAAGACAACGCGTATTGAACGCGTTGTCTTGTTGCGTCGACGGGATGTTTTCAATGATGCTAGCGTGACGTTTGGAGTTTGCGGTTTCGATTGTGGAGCTGTCTTGGGGATGGCGCATTTTCCTCGACGCCAGCCCAATCGACATGGGGCAGCCCCAGCAAATCATCAAACACCATCGGCATCAGTCCGCTGGGAACCGGTCCGGTCGAATTCCACAGGGTCACCACGCCGGCGTGATACTTCGGGAAGAATCCGATCATGGTGCGATAGCCGGCGACGGCGCCAGCATGATATATCAGCGTTTCGCCGCCGTAGTTGTAAACACGCCAGCCCAGCGCGTAGTAAGCCGACTTCAGGCGCGCGCGGCGCCAGGGCGTGGCGCGCAACTCGGTCGGTGTGGCCACGCCCGGGGTGTGCAGCACGTCGAGCAATGGTTGTGGAAGGACGTCCGGACGTCCGCCCATCTGCGCGCTCAGCCACTTTTCCATGTCGCGCAGGCTGGCATTGACCCCGGCTGCCGGTGCAATTCTATAGTAGGTTTCCGTGGGCTCGAAGGGAATCCAGCCGTTTGCCGAGGGGCGGTGCGGGCGTGCCCAGCTCTGGCTGGATTCCAGCGCGGCCAGACCGTAGCTCGCCGTGGTCATGCCCAGCGGATAGAAGATCCGCTTGTCGACGAGGCGATAGAAGAAGTCGCCCGTGCGTGCCAGCACAATGTCGCCGATCATGCCGAAGGCCACGTTCTGATAGCCATAGCACTGGCCGACGCCGCAGGCCATGTCCACCTCATCGAGCTTGCGCACCAGCTCTTCATAGGGCACTTCGCCTTCGAGCATGCTGTCGTAGGTGTTGCGCGGCAGACCGAGGCGCTGGCCGAGAATGTCGCTCAGCGTGGCCTGCGCGCCAGCCTGCGCGTCCTTCAGTTTGAAGTAGGGCAGCACATCGACCAGCTTGGTATCCCAGTTCAGCTTGCCGTCCTGGACGAGCAGGCCGGCAAGTGCGGTCGCAAAGGCCTTGGACAGCGAGGCCAAGCGGAACACGGTATCAGGCGTGACGGGTTTCTGGGTCGACGCGTCGGCATAGCCTACGGTGCGTTCCAGCACAACCTTGTTGTCGATCACCACGGCGGTTGCCAGCCCAGCCACGGCATGACGATCCGCCAGCTGATCGAGCCAGCGTTGATAGTCGGCCAGCGTCTGCTTGACGCGCGCTGCTGGCAGGATCTGTTCAACCGCGGCCTCAGGGACTTTTCGCGCTGCCGCAGGGGGCGTCTGGGCAAATGTCGCACTCGCCAAGGTGCATACGCCGGCGATCAGCAGAAAACACTTTCTTGCACACATAATTTTTGGCTTCATGCGGCGAACGATCCAGCCGCGAATGGATGAATTGACGAGCGTTGGCGCGGAGAACCACGCCCTGTCTTTTTGATTGTCGTGCACTTCATGGCGGTCCACAACGGATGGGTGCATTTGCGGCCGTGAGTCGAGCCGCTGAGGCGCCGCGGCGCCGCTCGCGCGTGCTAGTCTTTTCGCGAATGCCCTGGACAAGCCCGTGAACTCATCTCGTGACGCTACGGCGGGGCCATCCGGCGAGGATCAAGCCGCCGCGCCGATGCTTTCGGCGCTGGCGTTCTTTTTCGTGATGACGTCGTATTACATCGTGCGACCCGTGCGCGACCAGCTCAGTGGCGCGGTGGGCTCGACGCCGCTGCCGCTTTTCTACGGTGCGGTCTTCGCCGTGATGCTGCTGCTCACGCCGGCGTTCGGCCTGCTTGTCGCCCGTTATCCGCGCCGCCAGCTACTGGGTTGGAGCTACAGCTTTTTCATCCTCTCGCTGCTCGCCTTCGTGCCGGCATTCATGGCACAGGACCTCATCGGTGCGCGTCAGCTCGGCGTCGCGTTTTTCGTGTGGGTGAGCGTATTCAATCTGTTTGTGGTGTCGCTGTTCTGGAGCTTCATGGCCGACATCTTTTCCAGCCGGCGCGCGCGCCGGGTTTTTTCGCTGATCGCGCTGGGAGGTATGGCCGGTGCGATCTTCGGTCCGCTGATCACCAAATTTCTGGTGGTGTTGATCGGCGTGGCGTTGCTGCTGGTGGTCTCGGCTGTTGCACTGGGGCTGGCTCTGGTCATCCTGCTGATGATTTCCGCCGAGCACGATCGCCAGCCCGGCAGTCACGGCGACGAGGCGGTGGGAGGTTCGCTCTGGGCCGGCGTGCGCGAGCTGTGGACGCGCCCGTTTCTGCGTTACATGGCGCTGCTGATGCTGTTCGGCGACGGCATCGGCACCCTGGCCTATGCGCTGGTGGCCGATTACGCCAAGGTGCACTTCGTCGGCAACGTGGCGCGCACGTCGTTTTACAACGATCTGGATCTCTACACCAACATACTCGGCGCGGCGCTGCAGCTGACGCTGACCCCCTGGTTGATGATCCGGCGCGGCGCAGGTTGGGGCCTGGTGCTGGCGTCGCTGGTCAACGTGGCCCTGCTAGCCGGCGCCGCGTGGCTCGGCGGCGGCAGCGTCGTGCTTTTCGGCTACGGCGTTTCCGTGCTGGTGGTGATGATTGTCACCACGCGCGGCTTCGCTTACGGCATGACCAAGCCGGCGGTCGACTCGCTGTACACCCGTGTGCCGCGCGAAACGCGCTACAAGGGCAAGAACTTCGTCGAGACGGCGGTATGGCGCCTGGGCGATGTGCTGGTGACCGGTGGCGTGAACGGCTTGCACGCGCTCGGCTTAGGCGTCGCGGGTCTGGCGATGGTTGGCACTGGCGTGGCCGCGATCGCCACCGCCGTAGCGCGTCGGGCTGGTTGGTCAGCTGACCTGGCGCCCGAAGCACCTGCGCTGATCGCCGAAGCCTGGCCGGTCAGTAAACGGAGCTGATGCTCAGCTGGTGATGTAGCGCTGCAGATGTTCGATCTGCTCGGCCTGCGCGTCGATGACCGCCTTCACCAGATCGCCGATCGAAATCAAGCCAACCACGGCATTGTCGCTGATCACCGGCAGATGGCGAACGCGGCTGTCGGTGCACAGGCGCATGCAGTCGAACACGTCAGTGTCAGGGGCTACCGTCAGTGGCTCGATGCGCATGATGTCGGACACGGCCGTTTCGGCCGATGAGCGCCCCTGCAGAATCACATTGCGCGCGTAGTCGCGCTCCGACACGATGCCCAGCAGCTGCTCGCCGCGCATCACCAGCAGCGCACCCACGCGGTGCTCGGCCATTTGCCTGATCGCGTCGAGCACCGGGGCTTCCGGCGCAATCGTGAAAATCGTGCTGCCCTTGCTTTCCAGCAGATGTCTGACCTGGTGCATGACGGGGTCTCCCACAGGCCCGGACGGGCCGAGTCCGCTGAGTCTACTGCTGCCTCACGACGGGTGATAGTGACCCGGGAGGCTGGTTGCAGGCCGACGATCATCGCGCCTGCCAACGCGTCACCTCGACTGACGCGGCGGTCGCTGTTCCTCGATGAAATACAGCGGCCGCCGCTTGCTCTCCGCATAGTTTCGGCCCAAATATTCGCCGATCACGCCAAGCGCCAGCAATTGCACGCCCCCGAGAAACAGGATGACCAGGATCAGGGTCGGGTAGCCGCGCACCACATCGCCGTAGAACAGCGCCCGGATCAGCACGAAGAAACCGTAGACGAAGGCGAATCCCGCGGATGCGACGCCAACCCACGTGGCCAGCCGCAGCGGCGCTGTGGAAAACGAGGTGATGCCCTCGATCGCCAGCTGCGCCAGTCGCCAGTAATTCCACTTGGTGACGCCGGCCTGGCGTGGATCGCGCAGATACCGTACGGCGGTCTGCCTGTAGCCGATCCAGGTGAACAGGCCTTTCATGAAACGCTGGCGCTCCCGCATCTGCGCCAATGCATCCAGTGCGCGCCGCGACAGCAGGCGGAAGTCGCCGGTATCGCGGGGTATCGCGGTATCGGACAGCTTGTTCATGCTGCGATAGAACGCTGCCGCCGTGAAGCGCTTGAAGCGGGTCTCGCCGGCCCGCGCGCTGCGCGTGGCGTAGACGACGTCAAAGCCGGCGCGCCACTGTTCCACCAGGGCGGGGATGAGTTCGGGCGGGTCCTGCAGGTCGGAGTCGATTACCACGGCGGCGTCGGCCGTCACGTGGTCGAGGCCGGCTGTCATCGCCGCTTCCTTGCCGAAATTACGCGAGAGCTTGATCGCGCCGGCGCGCGGATCATCCGCGACCAGTCGCTCGATGATGGACCAGGTGTCGTCCTTGCTGCCGTCGTCGACGTAAAGCACGTCGCACTCCAGCGAAAGACCATCCAGTACCTTGCTCAGACGCCCGTGAAAAGTCGTCAGCACATCCGATTCGTTGTACGCGGGAACAACAACGGTGAGTTGCGGCATGGCTGGCGCCGGGGAAAGGATGCGCCATGCTAACCAAGTCGCGTCGATCAGGCGAATGGATCGAAGCGGATGCTCAGCGCTTCGCGCGTGGCGCCCGGCCTTCGATATAACCGGGCCCACCGAGCTGGTTCATCTGCTGCTCGATCCAGCCGGCGCGGCGCATCACATACGAACTGGGCTGGTCGGCATGCAGGCGCCGGGGGCTCGGCAGCACAGCGGCAAGGCGAGCCGCCTGGGACGGGCCAAGCCGCGCCGGCGCGCTATGGAAAAACGCATCGCTGGCCGCACCGACACCGTAAATGCCGTCGCCCAGTTCGGCGATGTTGGCGTACACCTCCAGAATGCGCTGCTTCGGCCAGGCAAGTTCGATCAGCACAGTGAAATAAGCCTCGAGCCCCTTGCGCACAAAGCTGCGCCCGTTCCAGAGAAAGAGATTTTTGGCCGTCTGCTGGCTGATCGTGCTGGCACCGCGCAAGCGGCCGCCGTCATCGGCCTCGTCGATGGCGCTGTGGATGGAGTCGAAGTCGAAACCGTGGTGATAGGGGAATTTCTGATCCTCACCGGCCACCATGGCCAGCGGTACCCATGGCGAGATCTGGCTCCATGGTACCCAGCGCTGGCGCAGGCGAAAAGTCGGGTCGTGATGGATCCAGGCACCTATCCGGCGTTCCACCATCACCGCGGAAGTCCACGGCGGTACAAAGCGCAGCACAAGCACCATCAGCCACGTCACGCCGAACCACGCCAGTGCGATGATGATCAGCAGTCGCAGCAGGCGGCGCAGCGGAGAGCGGCGGGAAAGCTCGGGCATGGGCGACATGTTATCGGGAGAGTCGCGAGTATAAAGGCGTTGTTCCTCTGCGTCCGTGCCCCCATCTGAACACCTTTGCGGCATCGCTTGCGCGGCCGCCATACTTCGATCTCACAAGGGCCACCGTTTTGGAAAAGCTGCCAGTCGACGATGTTCTTTACCGGTTTCTGCTGGAGCAGGCGGGTATCCGCGGCGCGCTGGTCCGTCTGGGCCCGGCCTGGCGTGAGGTGGCCGGACGTGCGGAGTATCCGCCGTCGCTGCATGCGGTGCTGGGCGAAGCGCTGGCCGCCAGCGCGCTGCTTACCGGCAACATCAAACTCGATGGTGCGCTGTCGATCGAGTTGAAAAGCACCGGTGCGCTTCGTCTGCTGTTTGCCGAGTGCAACGACCAGGGCCGCCTGCGCGGCCTCGCACGCTGGAACGACCCGCTGCCCGAACGGCTGGAGCTGCCGGCGCTGCCGGAGGCCATCATGGCGATCACCATCGGCAACGTGGAGCGCGGTCAGCGTTATCAGGGGCTGGTGGGTCTGCAGCACGCGAGCGTTGCCGCCGCGCTGGAAAATTACTTCGTCCAATCCGAGCAGCTGCCGGCGCGGATCGTGCTGGCGACCAGCGGCGACTACGCCGTCGGCCTGATGCTGCAAAAAGTGCCCGATGAAGGCGGCCGCGACGCGTCGCATGACGCGGATGCGTGGAATCGCGTGGTCCAGCTCACCGCCACGCTTGGCGCGGATGAACTGCTCACCACGGCGCCTGCGGAATTGCTGTATCGGCTGTATCACGAGGAGTCGGTTCGACTGTTTGAGTCGCGCCCCTTGGCATTCGGCTGCAGCTGCAGCCGCGAGCGTGTCACGGCCATGCTGCGATCGCTGGGTCGCGATGAGGTAGAAGCCGCGCTGGAGGCGCGCGATGGCGAGATCGAAGTGATCTGCGAGTTCTGCGCGCAGCGCTACCTGTTCGACCGCATCGACGCCGAGCACCTGCTCAGCGACAGCTCCGTGTTGAGCACGCCGGACACGGCGCAGTAGCGACGGTCTGGCTTGTAGTCGAGTAGCGCTGGCCGCGTACCCTCCACGGCGCAGCCGATCGACCGGTCAGTTCGTCCGCGGTGGCGTAACTGCGCCCAGCCACGTTTCGGCGGCCTGGGCAGCGGCGAACAGAAAACCCTGGCCGTAGCGGCAGCCGACGCTCATCAACGCCTGCCGCTGCGACTCTTCCTCGATGCCTTCGGCGATCACTTTCATCTGCAGTGAATCGGCCAGGACCTGGATGGCGCGGACGAGGGCGAGGCCCTGGGTTTCCTGGTCGTCGTCCGGCAGCTCGGTGATGAAGGAGCGATCGATTTTCAGGGTCTCGAACGGATATTGGTGCAGGTAGCTCAGCGACGAGTAGCCGGTGCCGAAATCATCCAGCGCGATGCCCACGCCGTGGCTGCGCAGGTTCTGCAGCATCTGCTTCACCTGGTTCGGATTTTCCAGCAGGGCGCGCTCGGTGACTTCGATGCGGATGCAGTGCGTGGGCACGGCGTAGCGCTCGAACAGCGCCAGCAGTTTTTGATCCAGATCGGGCAGGCGAAAGTGTCGGCCGGAAACGTTGATGCTGACGAAGCCATCGGCGCCGATCAGCTTCATGCCCTGTTTGCAGACCTGTTCGAAGATATGCCAGTCGATCGCCTCGGCGCAGCCGCAGTCCTCGGCAATCAGCAAAAAGTCCTGCGGCAGCAGCAGGCCGCGCTGCGGATGGTGCCAGCGCAGCAGCGCCTCGTAGCCGACGACCCGGCCATCGGCCAGTTCCACGATCGGCTGGTAGAACGGCACGAATTCGTTGCGGCTGAGCGCGTGGCGAAGATCGCTCTCCATGTCCAGCAGCGAGAGCGCCTGGCGCCGCAACCGCTCGTCGAACATTGCGGCACGGTGGCGGCCTCCATCCTTGGCGTTGTACATCGCCGCGTCGGCGTCGCGCAGCAGTTCTTCAGGCTGCTTGTAGTGCGGGCTCGAGAGCGCGATGCCGATCGATGCGGAGGTGAAGATTTCCTTGGTGCCGAGCCGGAACGGCGTCTGCAGTTCGACGATGATGCGGTCGGCGACGACCATCGCCTTGCTGGTGTCGGCTATGCCCTCCAGCAGCACGGCAAATTCATCGCCACCGAGGCGGGCGACTACGTCGCGGGTTTTCAGACAGGCGCGGATGCGCCCGCCGACCTGAAACAGCAGATCGTCGCCGACCAGGTGACCGACCGAATCGTTGATGACCTTGAAGCGATCCAGGTCGATGAAGAGCACCGCGAACTGCTCGGCCGGGTTGGCGGTATAGCGCTGCATCGCCTGTTCCAGCCGCTGCAGCAGCAGGGTGCGGTTGGGAAGTCCGGTCAGCGAATCATGCAGGGTCTCGTATTTCAGCCGCCGCTCGACGCGCTCACGCTCGGCGATCTGTTCGCGCAGGTCGCGGTTGGCCAGCGCCAGCGCACGGGTGCGTTCGGTGACGCGCCGCTCCAGGCTGGCGTAGGCCTGCTTCAGCGATGAATCGGCGTGGCGCCGCTGCAGCGCGTTGGCGACGTGGTAGCTGACGAAGGTCAGCAGTTCCTGGTCGCGCTCGTGATAATTGTGTTCGAGTGAATAGCTTTGCAGCGCCAGCACGCCCATCACCTTGTCGCCCCACACCAGCGGCACGCCAAGCCAGCAGACCGAGCGCGAGCCAAAGTGGGATATCTCGCCGGCTTCCACCAAACGATCGATATCTGTCGGGAAGGCCAGCAGCGGCTGGCCGTGCCGCAGCACGTATTCGGTGGCGCCGCGGCCATGCGCGCGCGGCGGTCGCAGGTTATCGATTTCATCGACCGAATAGGGGAACGTCAGCGTGTTGGTTTCTTCATCGACCAGCGCGATGTAGAAATTGCGAGCGTACAGCAGTCCACTGATGGCCTGATGCACGGCGGCATAAAAATTGTCCAGGCTGATCGCGGTATTGGCCAGTTCGGCAATGCGGAACAACGCGGCCTGCAGGCGTTCACCGCGCTGGCGCTGCAGCACCTGCTGGCGCAGCACCCGGTTGGCCTCGCGCAGCGCCGCCGTGCGATCGGTCACGCGGCGACCCAGCTCCAGGTGCGCCTCACGCCGCTCCAGCGCCGTCTGGACGTGCTGCGCTACGTAGTTGAGCAGCTCCAGGTCATGCCGGGAATAATGCGTATCCGCACGATAACTCTGCACCACGATGCCACCGACGACGCGGCCGGCGCGCAGCAGCGGAACGCCCAGCCAATGCTCGCAGCTGGGCCCCACCAGCACGAACTGTTCGTCGAACTGGCGCTCTAGCTCCTCGATCGAACCCATCATTGGGCGGCCTTCCTGCAGCAGATTCCAGGTCAGGCTGTGCAGCATGCCCTGCAGCGGCATGTCCTGATCGGGCGGCGGCGGATCGGTGTCGACCGTGTCGACGTAATAGGGGAAGCGGACGGTGTCGTTCGTTGCATCGTGCAGCACGATGTAGAAATTTTCGGCGTACATCAGGCTGCTGACGATCGCATGCAGCGAGCGCATCATTTCGGGCATGTCGTGCTCGGCGCCGGCCTGTTCGGCAATCGCGTAAAGCGCTCGCTGCAGCCGCTCAGCCAGCGCGAGCCGTGAAATCGCTTCGTACAGGCGGCTGGTTTCGGCCAGCTGGCGCAGACGCGTATTGGCCAGTCGACCCAGCCACTTGAGCTGTTCGCGCGCGCTCTCCGGCAGCGGTTGACCGTCCCATGCCAGCATCATGAAGCGCGCACCCTGGGGGTCCTCCGCCAGGTCGAGCTGTCCCTCCGCGGCGCATGGCTCTTCTTTCTGGCGCCAGCAAAGCCGTCCTTCGGTGCCCAGGCTGACAACCATCAGCTCGCAGATATCCATCACGCTGGCCGCGTCGCTCGCTTCGAACAGCCGTTCGATCGCGTGACGCAGGGACGCAAGATCCCGTACCACGAGGAATGGCTGAGACGGGCGTGTCGTGGGTGTGACGCTCATACGACTTGATCGTTTCCCGGCCGCGCTTGTGGATTGCGGTATCGATAAGTTATTTTCTTGTGTAAGCTTATATCGCGTAAGTTGGTTCGGTAGCCAGCATTGTTGACGCATGGGGAACACTCACAACATTCGAAGGTCCTTGACGGGCCCGAACCTGCTTTTCGTTGAGCTGGACGGGGATATTTGCCTTGATCGATAGTGTTAGTTATTTGTAAAGTTGCGTTATACTTCCGCTGTCACTGATCCATCCGGAAATCTTGCTCCCACACGCCGATGCGCCGACTTTATTCACCACTGCTGATGCTTCTGCTGCCGCTCGCCGCGGCCGGGCAGTCTGCGGCCGGCGATGACGCGACAGCCGAGCATCTGCTGTCGCAACAGCCGGCGCAACTGGCGCCTGCGGGAGCCGGCGTGTCGGTTCCGCTGTGGCTTGGGCCCAACGGGCACGTGCTCGCTCTGAAGGCCGACAAGTTCAGCAGCGCCGATGCACTGCGCAGCGCCACGTTGCTGTCGTTTCATGTGGTCGATGCATCGAGTGTCAACTCGACCGGTCTGCAGTACGGCCTGGCGCCCAATCTCCAGGCCAACGCGGAAGTCAGCCAGCGCACCTGGGTCAACCAGCCCACCCGTATCCTCGGCAGTGAAGTGGGGGCGACCTACAACGCCGGCCGCTACAGTCTTGGCCTCAGCGTGGGCGCCAACAGCACGCAGGACAGCAGCGCCACCCTGCCACGCATATTGCCCGGTGCGGCGGCGGGCGTGGACGGCCTGTCGAGCTTCGACAGCAGCGCCCAGGTCAATGCGCGCGGGCGGCTCGCGTTGGGTAACACCAGTGGCATCGATCTGGGTGCCAGCGTCGGCCGCATCCATCTGCTGCCCGGCAATCTGCTGGGTGTGAATGCACTGGACCAGAAAGCCTTGAGTTTCGGCGTGGATCACGGCTCGGTCAGCGGCATGCTGATCGGCCGTACGATGGAGCCGCAGGTCGGCATTCCCGGCGGGAGTCTCGCACCGGACCGGCGCTGGAACAGCATCGATCTGGGTGTTACCTGGCGCCTGCCATGGCGCGGCCAGCTGAGCGTGGGCGCGCAGAATCTGTGGTCGTCGGGCACTCCAGCCAATACGCCTGCGGGGCCGGAGCCGGATCAGTCACGCACGCCTTACGTGCAGTATCACCAGGATCTCTGACGGTTCGCCGGCGAAAAGCCGCGACCCGAGAATCATACCGACGCCGTCGCCCATGCGACGGCGTTTTTGTCTAGCCAACGCGACAACGTCTGGTCGGGTCAGCCAATCAGTTCTGCTTCCGGACGCGCAGGTCGCCGCTGAACGTTTCAACGTTGATCTTGCCGCCGTCGCTGCCCAGACGCACGTCAAGGCTGCTGCCGGGACCATGCTCGGCTTTCACCGGTGTGCCGAAGTCGCTGCGCAGGTCGCCACTGAAGCTGCTGGCATGCAGTGAGCCGGAGACCGCCGAGGGCAGCTGCAGCATCACATCACCGCTCATGCTGTCGATGCCGAGACTGCCGTCCGGCGTGATGCCACCGGACAGCTGCACATCGCCGGAGACCGTACTCAGAGTGAATTTTTTCCAGGGTCCGCCGCTGGCCTGGATATGACCGGATATGGTCTCCAGTTTCGCCTCGTTGCCGAGCGTGGGCGCAAGGATATCGCCGCTGACCGTCTGCAGACTGGCCGTGTCGGCGTGGCCGCTGAGTTCGATATTGCCGCTGACGCTGTTCACCTTGAGCGAGGGCGTGCGTGCGCTGATGCGCGCCCGGCCGCTGACGCTGTCGACCTGGATGCCTCCCCCGTCCAGGCCATCGATGACCGCGGCTGCGCTGACCACATTGACGTTCAGCGCGGCCGCTTTTGGCACGTGCAGTTCCAGCGTGCTGGGCGACATCCGGCTATCGCTGCTCCAGTTCAGCCAGCCCGAGCCACCCTGCGGTTCGACCTTTATCGAGAGATCGCCATTGCTGCCGGTGATCGCCAGCGGTTTGCTGCCATCGCCGAGCTGGCCGGTGACTTGCACTTCGTTACGATTCCAGCCGGTGACCGTAACGTCGCCGGCCACGTTGCTGACGCTGACGCGCACGGTGGGGCTGGCGTCATGGCGCAGGTTGATTGGCATGTCGGCCAGCGCCTGACCAACGCAGAGGCACAGCAGCAGGGGAAAGTAGCGGGCGGTTTTCATCATTTCGTTCCAGATTTTCAATCAACCCGCGTCGCTGGCCAGCTGACGCAGCTGGTTCTGCTGACGCTCGGTTTGGATAAGCAGTCGCTGCAGCGCCGGTGAGTGGGGCGCCTGCTGCATCGCCTGCTGCAGCTCCATGCGGGCGGCATTGAGCTGGGTCGCTGCACCGGCCAGTCGCGGGTCGGAGGGCTTCCAGTTTTGTGTTGGCGCCGTGGTGCTGGCCACCTGTGTTGCCATGGTTGCGCTCCTGGCATGCCATCCGACGGCGCCGGCAAGCACGGCGGACGCGGCAAAGCTGGCGGCGATGAGCCAGCGGCGCCGGCCTTCCGATCGAGACGATGCGGGCGGCGCCGCGTCGGCAAGGTTCGGTCCGGCTTCGTCCAGCGCAGCATCGATCGACGCCCATAAATCCCGCCGCGGCGCCATGGGCTGGCGCAGGTCGCGCATTTGTCGACGCCATTCAAATTCGTTCATGTCCTTTCTCCCGCATCGGCGGATCCCAACATTTTGCGCAGCAAGCCGCGAGCGCGGTGCAGTTGTGCTTTCGACGTACCTATGGCCATGCCCAGCTCGTTGCCGATCTCTTCGTGGCGCCAGCCTTCGATATCGTGCAGCACCAGCACCGCGCGGGCGCGCGGCGGCAGTAGCGCGATGACGCGCTCCAGCTCATCGCGCTCGGCGGCGCAGAACGGTGTCTGACCCGGATCGGGCAGATGTTCGTCATCGACCATGCTCACAGGATCCGCGCCGCGGGCGCGGATATCCATCAGTGCGACATTGACGGCAAGCCGGTACAGCCAGGTACCGAAGGCGCTTTCGTGGCGAAACTCCGGCAGCTTTTGCCAGGCGCGTACAAACGCGTCCTGGGTCAGATCTTCCGCCCGCGAGTGGTCATAGCCGGCCAGCCGGAACACCGCACCATGCACGCGGCCCACGTGCAGGTGGTACAGCCGCTGGAACGCGCGCCGGTCGCCAGCGGCTGCCGCGCGGACGTCGTCACTGTCGTTGGCTACCGCAGTGGCGACGGGTGACATGGAAAGTCCGATGGCGTGGCTGGCGAGGTTCATCTTGCCAGCTTGGATGCATCCAGGCGCAGAAGGGTTTGAATCGCGCTGTCGGTAGTGCGCTGGACCTGCGCGTTGCGCCGATGCGCCTGGCTGGTTCCTGCAGGTATCCGACGACGAACGCCTGCGAGAAGGTGCTACTCAGATGCTCACGAGGCTACCGCTTTCCGCCGTGGCTGTTCGGCCGCCGCGGCGAGTGCGTCTGCCACCCGCTGCTGCTCTTTTCGCAAGGTCTCCGGAAGACGGGGCGCGAACGTGTCGAGATAAGTGCCAATGGCGGCGAGCTCATCCTGCCAGGCGCCGTTGTCGACCTCGAGCAGCGCGTCGAGACTGGCGCTATCGATTTTCAGACCGTCCAGATGAAGTTCGGCGGCCTGCGGCAGCGTGCCTATCGGGGTTTCTACGCCGGCCACGCGGCCGGCGACGCGATCTATCATCCACTGCAGCACGCGCAGGTTGTCGCCGAAGCCGGGCCACAGGAACTTGCCGTCCGCGCCCTTGCGGAACCAGTTCACGTGGAAAATTTTCGGCAGCTTGGCGCCGCCCTGATCGAACGACAGCCAGTGCGCAAAATAGTCGCCGTAGTGATAGCCGCAGAAGGGCTTCATCGCCATCGAATCGCGGCGCAGCACGCCGATTTCGCCGGTCGCCGCGGCCGTGGTTTCCGAACCCATCGCCGCGCCCATCAGCACGCCGTGCGTCCAGTCGCGCGCTTCCATGACCAGCGGCAGCAGCGAGGGGCGGCGACCGCCGAACACGATCGCGCTCAACGGCACGCCCTGCGGCGCTTCGGCTTTTTCCGACCAGGTCGGGCACTGTCTGGCGCTGACGGTGAAACGCGAATTCGGATGCGCGGCCGCGCCGTTGGCAGCGTTGTAAGGGCGGCCCTGCCAGTCGGTCACCGGCGTGCCCGGCAGGCCTTCCCACCACGGCTGGTTGTCGGCCGTTACGGCCACGTTGGTGTAGATGGTGTCGTGCGCAATGGTGGCCAGCGCGTTGGGGTTGCTGCTCTCGCTGGTGCCGGGGGCCACGCCGAAAAAGCCGGCCTCGGGGTTGATGGCGTATAGACGTCCATCCTCCCCTGGGCGCATCCAGCAGATGTCGTCACCGATGGTCCAGACTTTCCAGCCGTTCTGGCGGTAGCCTTCGGGAGGAATCAGCATGGCAAGGTTGGTCTTTCCACAGGCGGAGGGAAACGCGGCGGCGATGTAGTGCGTTTCGCCCTGCGGATTTTCGATGCCGACAATCAGCATGTGTTCGGCCAGCCAGCCTTCCGTATGCGCCTGGTTGCTGGCGATGCGCAGCGCGTGACACTTCTTGCCCAGCAGCGCGTTGCCGCCGTAGCCGGAGCCATATGACTGGATCGAAAGCTCTTCGGGAAAGTGCATGATGAAGCGGCGCTCGGGGTCGAGATCGCCGATGGAATGCAGGCCTTTGACGAAACGTCCTTCGCGCTCGATGCGCGCCTGCGCGGCGGCGCCCATGCGGGTCATGATGCGCATGTTGGCGACGACGTAGGGGCTGTCGGTAATTTCCACGCCGCAGCGCGCCAGCGGTGAATCGATCGGCCCCATGCAGTAGGGGATCACATATAGCGTGCGGCCCACCATGCAGCCGTTGAACAGCGCGTCCATCTTCGCGTGCGCTTCGGCCGGCGCCATCCAGTGATTGTTCGGGCCGCTGTCCTGCTCGTCCGTGTGGCAGACGAAGGTCAGGTGTTCGACGCGCGCCACGTCGGACGGACTGGAGCGATGCAGGTAGCAGCCGGGATGGGTCTGCTGGTTCAGCTCGATCAGGTCACCGGTCTGCAGCATCTGCCGTACCAGAGCCTGATATTCGGCGTCCGAGCCATCGCACCAGTGCACCCGCTTGGGGCGGGTCAGCGCGGTCACGTCGTTTACCCACTGCTGCAGTGCTTCGAGCGTGCTCGACATCGGTGTCCCTCTCTGGTCTTGCGTGAATTCAGAGCGGAAACGGTAGTTTGCGCAGATTGGCATTGCAAGACGTGATGCAGCAAAGCTTGCCGTGGGCGTTGCCTTGATTGTTCTGGACCGCCTTGGTTTACGCCGGGATCAGCGTGGCAATCATGTGCTCGACGTAGGCGTCGAACTCTTCGTGATTGATGCGCGGCAGGCCCAGCGTGAAGTTCAGCTGCAGAAAGCCCACGTAGGCCGCGTAGGTCAGACGGGCGCGATTGAGCGCCTCGGTGGAAGGCAGCCCGGCCTCACTATAGGCCGTCGTGAGAAACTCCATGCGCCGCTGCGACACGCGCGCCATCACCGGCACCACCTGCGGGTGATCGAGCGCCTTGAGCAGGGCCGCGTAAACGCGATGCGGCTGCAGCTCGTGCGCCACGCGGCGAAACAGTTCCGGCAGACGCTTGCGCGGGTCGGCGATCTGCTCGATCTGGTTGATCACTTCGCGCTCGCCGTATTGCTCCCAGCGTTCCAGCGCCGCGTTGAGCAGTGCCTCGCGTGTGCGGAAATGCCAGTAAAAGCTTCCCTTCGTGACGCCCAGCTGGCGTGCCAGCGCTTCCACCGCCAGGGCACCCACGCCCTGTTCGGCAATCAGATGCAGGGCGGCAAGCTCCCAATCCTCGGCGGAAAGGCGGGTACGTTCGGGTTTGATCACGACGTTCATGCGGGCATGGTAGCTACACGCCCGCTATTTGTAATGCGGCGCCAGCGAAAACGGCTGAAATCCCTGCCAATCGCCGGGACTGCGGCAAGCCGGCGTATTGACGCCGCTTGCCCGCTGAGCCCATACTCTCCCGTATGGTTATCCCGAATGCCGCCACTGTCGAGCTAAGCCGTCTGCCCGTGGCCGATCTGGATCTGGCGGTGGAGACGCACAACCCGAGCGGTCGCCCTGTGCTGCTGTTCTCGCACGGCTTCGGTCAGACGCGCGGCGCATGGCATGGGGCTGCAACGGCAATGGCGAAGGAAGGTTGCCGCTGCGTGACTTTCGATTGCCGCGGGCACGGCGAGAGTGATCGGGTGGCTGATGGCGCCTATCGCATGGAGCAGTTCGCCGACGATCTGATCCGCGTCAGCATGGCGCAGCCCGAGCCGCCGATACTGGTCGGTGCGTCGATGGGCGGACTCATGGGTATGCTGGTAGCGGGAGAAGTCAGGCCGTCGCCATTTCGGGCGCTGGTGCTGGTCGACATCACGCCACGCTGGGAGTCGGCGGGGGTCGAGCGGATTCTGGCGTTCATGCAGGCCTACCCTGACGGCTTCGCCAACTACGCCGAAGCCGCGGAAAAAATTGCCGGCTATCTGCCGCAGCGTCGCGAGCGCAAGACGGAGGAGCAATTGCGGCCGCTGCTGCGCCAGGGTGCCGACGGACGCCTTCGCTGGCACTGGGACCCCGCATTGCTCGCCGGCGTCGTCAGCGACAGCGAGCGCTACCAGCCGCGCCTCCTGGCCGCGACGTCGAAGATCGAGATACCGGTATTGCTGCTTTCCGGCGCGCGCAGCGACGTGGTGTCGAGCGATACCGTAAACGAATTTCTGCAGCACGTGCCGCATGCGCGGCACGTGGAAATCGCTCAGGCCACGCACATGGTGGCTGGCGATGCCAATGACGCCTTCACGCGTGAAGTGACGCGGTTTGTGCAAGATCTGGCCCGGCAGGATCCGGCCGCGTCGCGCGCAGATCGGCAAGTGCATTCGAACGACGAAGAGCTGGACCGACCCGATAGCCGGCAACGCGCCGGTGCTGTTCAACCGTGATGAGGTGTTGACATGTCCGTGTTACTGACCATTTTGGCGGCGCTCATTGCCACCGGCGCCTGCGCATACCACCGTACCAGCCTGCGCACGTGGGCGATTTCCACGATAGTCGCCACCTTCGTGGTCGGGCTGTTCTCGGGCGCGACCTGGATCATGCTGATCCTGCTGGTCATCGAGCTGGCCATCGCCGTGCCGCTGCTGATGGTGAGCTTCCGTCGCCGCAACATCACGGCGCCGATCCTGAAAACCTTCGCCAAGGTCACGCCGAAGCTTTCCGATACCGAACAGACGGCGCTGGAGGCCGGGACGATCGGTTTCGAGGGCGAGCTGTTCTCCGGCAAGCCGGACTGGAGCGTGCTGATGAAGCAGCCCAAGCCGATGCTGAGCGTGGAAGAGCAGGCTTTCATGGACGGCCCGGTGGAAGAGCTGTGCGGGATGCTCGACGACTGGCAGATCACCCACGAGCTGGCGGATCTGCCGCCGAACGTGTGGGACTTCATCAAGAAAAACAAATTCTTCGGCATGATCATTCCGAAGTCCTACGGCGGCCTGCAGTTCTCCGCGCTGGCGCATTCGGCGGTGCTGCAGAAGCTCTCTACCATCTCCTCGACCGTTGCCTCGACGGTTGCCGTGCCCAATTCGCTCGGGCCGGCCGAGCTGCTGCTGCACTACGGCAGCGATGAGCAGAAGAACCACTACCTGCCGCGCCTCGCCGTGGGCGAGGACATTCCGTGCTTTGCGCTGACCGGTCCCTACGCCGGCTCCGACGCCACGTCGCTGACGGATTACGGCATCGTCTGCAAGCAGACCGTCGACGGCGTCGAGACGCTGGGTTTGAAGCTCACGTTCAACAAGCACTACATCACGCTGGCGCCGATCGCCACGGTGGTCGGCCTGGCCTTCCGCATGTACGACCCGGAGCATCTGCTTGGTGAGAAGGAAGACCTGGGCATTACCCTGGCGCTGCTGCCGCGCGCCACGCCGGGCCTGCAGATCGGCCGCCGTCATTTTCCGCTGAACGTGCCGTTCCAGAATGGTCCGGTGCAGGGCAAGGATGTGTTCGTGCCGATGTCCACGCTGATCGGCGGACCGCACATGGCCGGCCACGGCTGGCGCATGCTGGTGGAGTGCCTGTCGGTCGGTCGCGCGATTTCGCTGCCGTCCAGCGCCACCGGCGCCGTGCGCGGCGCCGTGGCTGCCACTGGCGCCTATGCGCGCATTCGCAAGCAGTTCGGTTTGTCCATCGCCCGCTTCGAGGGCGTAGAAGAAGCGCTGGCGCGCATCGGCGGCTTGACCTACGCCACGGCCGCCTTGTCGAAGTCGACCGCCGCGGCCGTCGACCGCGGCGAGAAGCCGGCGGTCACGTCGGCTATCGCGAAATACCATGCCACCGAGTGGGGCCGCGAGGTCGCTGCCAACACCATGGACGTGCTCGGCGGCAAAGGCGTGCAGATGGGTCCGAAGAATTACGCCGGCCGTTCGTTCCAGGCCGTGCCGATCGCCATCACGGTCGAAGGCGCCAACATCATGACGCGCAGCCTGATGATCTTCGGTCAGGGCGCCATCCGCTGCCATCCATACGTGCTGAAGGAAATGCAGACGCTGGCGATTACGGACCGCAGCGAGCAGCTGAAGACGTTCGATCGTCTGCTGTTCAGCCACCTTGGCTTTGGCGTGTCCAACGCCGTACGCAGCCTGGTGCTGGGCTTCACCGGCTCGCGTCTGGGCGAGAGCGCCGGCGATGCCTACACCCGTCGCTATTACCGCAAGCTCGACCGTTACTCGGCCGCACTGGCTCTTTGCGCGGACGTCTTCATGGGCGTGCTGGGCGGCAAGCTGAAGTTCAAGGAAAAGCTGTCGGCTCGTCTGGGCGACGTGCTGAGCAACCTGTATATCGCCAGCGCCATGCTCAAGCATTACGAGGACGGCGGACGGCCCGAGTCTGATCGCCCGCTGCTGGCCTGGGCGTTCCATGAGTGCATGTGGCGCACCCAGACCGCGCTGGATGGCGCGATCCGCAACTTCCCCGTGCGTCCTGTCGCTTGGTTGCTGCGCGCGCTGGTATTCCCGTTCGGCCGTCGCGAAGTGCCGCCGTCCGACCGCCTCGGTCGCCGCGTCGCTGCCTTGATCACAGGCCCCAGCGAGGCGCGCGATCACCTGCTGGAATACGTCTATCTCACCCCGACGGCCAACAACACGGTGGGCCGTCTGAATGCGCTGCTGCCGGAAGTGATTCTGGCCGAGCCGGTGGATCGCAAGTTCGCTAAGGCGCAGAAGAGTGGCCAGTTCAAGTCGCTGGAATACGTCGATCAGCTGGCCGAGGCTGAGAAAGCAGGTGTGTTGACGGCGACCGAGGCGGCCCTGCTCAAGCACGTGCGCGAGAGCCTGTACGAATTCATCTCGGTGGACGATTTCCACACCGACGAACTGCGCGCTTTCAAGACGCGTGCGGATCGTCAGGCCGAGGCGCAGGCCGACGCATGGATTCGAAAGCCCGAAGTGCGCACGCCGGAAAGTGCGGAAGGCTGAGGCGTCCTGGCCCAGGGTATCCGGGTCACCCGAAGAGTCAAAAACAAAGCGGCGGGCAGTAAATCTGCTCGCCGCTTTGTTTTTGCCCACGGCTTTCCGATCGCGAGATCACTGAAAAAGTGGCGCTGCAATTCACGCCGCCGCGGCAGGAGGGCCGGCCAGCACGCAGCGATTTTTTCCGGCGCGCTTGGCTTCGTACATCGCCCGATCGGCCGCCTGGATCAGCTGCTCGTCGGCATCGTGCCCATCGCTCTGAAGATAGTGCGCTACGCCGATGCTGGCACCCACCCGCACGGTGATCGTGCTTTCACCAATCATCAGCGGATAAGCTTCGGCCAGCGCATCGCAGAGCGACTGGCACAATTGCACGGCCATCAGCGGATCCTCGATGTCTTCCAGGATCAGCGCAAATTCGTCGCCGCCGAGTCGCGCAACGGTGTCGTTGCTGCGCAGCTGTGCCTGCAGTCGCGCGGCGATTTCCTGCAGCAGCACATCGCCGGTGGGATGGCCGTGTTCGTCGTTGACGCTCTTGAACCCGTCGATATCGATGCAGGCGAGCGCAAAGCTGCCGTGGTGGCGCTGTGCACGCTGGATCGAGCCGCGCAGGCGGTCGTGGAACAGCATGCGGTTGGGCAGGCCGGTGAGCGTGTCGTGGCTGGCCTGGTGGCGCACCATCGCCTCGATGCGTTTGCGCTCGGCAATTTCCGCCGTGAGCTGTTCGTTACGCTCGGACAGCGCCGCAAGCGTCTGCTCCAGCTCGGCGCGGGCCGCATAGAGTTCGAGGAATACGCGCACCTTCGACTGCAGGATCACGTCGTTGATCGGCTTGGCCACGTAATCCACCGCGCCGGATCGATAGCCTTTCAGCTTGCTCAGATCGTCGGCGTAGGCGGCGGTGACGAAAATGATCGGCGTTTCGCGTAGCTGCTCCGATTCGCCGAGCAGTGCGGCGACTTCGAAACCGTCCATATCCGGCATGTTGACGTCGAGCAGGATCAGCGCGAACTGATGGTCCAGACAAAGCCCGAGCGCGGCGTTGCCGCTGCTCGCCTCGAATATGTCCGCGCCGCAGCGCGCCAGCAGCCGGCGCATGGCGACCAGATTGGCAGCGGTATCGTCAACAACGAGGATTTTCGGCAGCATCAGGTCCAACGCACGGGTTCAGGCCAGACAAAGGCGGTTGAGCAACGGGGCAATCGCTTCGAGCGGCAGGCAATAATCGGCGCCTGCCTTTTCCAGCGCGGCGCGGGGCATGGCGGGGGCCTCCGCACCCTCGGGTGCCTGCACCACGGCCACGCCACCGCGCCGGCGTATTCTCGCCAGTCCCTCGGCGCCATCGCTGTTTGCTCCGGTGAGCACCACGCCGATCAGTCCGGCGCCGTAAACGTCGGTCGCAGAACCGAACATCACGTCGATCGAAGGCCGGGAATGGCGCACGTGCTCATCCACAGACAGTGCGAAGTGGCGATCGTTCTCCAACAGCAGGTGATAGCCGGCAGGCGCCACATGCACCATGCCGCCGACAGCCGGCTGCCGCTCGCGCGCCTCGAGGATTGGCAGCGTGGAGTGACTGGCCAGCAGCTCGCACAGAGCCGACACATCGCCCGAAGTATGGCAGCAGATCAGCAGCGTTTGCGTCAGCCGGCGATCGATGCCGCTCAATAGTATCCGCAGCGCGTGAAAGCTGCCCTGGGAGCAACCGACGGCGATCGCCTCAGGCAGACGCATCGCGCTCCCCGTGGCCGGACTGCAGCTTTCGACGGTACAGTCGCAGGCTGGCGTCCATGGCGGTGAAGTCCGCCGCCGCCGGCGCAAAATCGAGGCTCTCGCGCAGCCCGAGACACAGATATCCGCCGCGCACCAGGCTGTCGCGGAACAGAGCGAGCGTACGGTTCTGCAGCTCGTTGGAGAAGTAGATCAGCACATTGCGGCACAGCACCAGGTGCGCCTCGCAGAAGACCTTGTCGCTGACCAGATTGTGGTTGGTGAAGGTGATGTTCCGGCGCAGGCGTTCGTGCAGACGGATGAAGTCGTAGCGTGCGCTGTAATAGCTGGAAAGCGAATGACCGCCGCCCGCTTCGATGTAATGGCGCGACCAAAGCTGAGCATCCTTGGCCGGGTAGATGCCTTCCTGCGCGCGCTTCAGCGCTGCGGCGTTGAAGTCGGTAGCGAAGATGTGGCTGCGTTCGTAGAGGCCGGCCTCCTCCAGCAGAATCGCCAGCGAATAGACCTCCTGCCCGTTGGCGCAGCCGGCCTGCCACACGTTGATCCGCGGGTAGGAGGCCAGCAGCGGCAGCACCTGCTCGCGCAGTGCGCGGAACACCGCTGGATCGCGAAACATCTCCGACACGGGCACTGAAAGCCCCTGGACGACCTGGCCGACAAAGTCCGCCTCGTGCAGCAGCCGCGCGGTCAGCGCGCTGATGCTGTCGCAGTGATGCACGTGCATAAGCTGGCGCACGCGCCTTGTCAGCGAGGCCGGCGCGTACTGGCTGAAATCGAAGCCGTAGCGGCGCCTCAGCGCCAGTACGAACAGATCGACCTCGATCTGTTCCAGTTCGATGTCAGGCGGCGGTGCCGACATGCGCGTTCATCGCTGCAACCAGACGCGAATCATCGAGGCGAGCTTGTCGATGTCGATCGGTTTGGAAAGATAGTCGCTGGCACCGGCCTCGATGCATTTCTCGCGGTCGCCGCGCATCGCCTTGGCGGTGAGCGCAATGATCGGCAGGCGGGCGAATCGCGGCTGCGCGCGGATGGCCCGCATGGTGTCATAACCGTCCATGACCGGCATCATGATATCCATCAGCACAAGCTCCGGTGCTTCGTCATCGGCCAGCGCTCTGAGCGCCTTCTGGCCGTCCTGCGCCATGGTAACCACCAGGCCCCAACTGCGCAGCACCTTGGACAGCGCAAACAGGTTGCGCATGTCGTCGTCCACCAGCAGCACGCGCCGGCCGGTCATCTCGGCGCTGGCCAGCGCGTTGCCGCCGTTCGCCAGACGCCGGGGCGCATGCTGGATGCTGTGCAGGAAGAGGCTGACCTCATCGAGCAGGCGCTCCGGCGAGCGGGCGCCCTTGATCACGATGGAGTCGGTGTACTGCCGCAGCAGCAGGTTTTCCTCGCGGCTGAGGTCGCGGCCGGAATACACCACCACCGGCGGCACGCCTTCGGACGCCGTGGACAGGTGCTCGAGCAGCTCCAGCCCGGACATGCCGGGCAGGCCCAGGTCCAGCACGATGCAGTCGTAGCGGGTGGTGGCGGTTTTCTCCAGCGCCTCCTCGGCCGAAGCGGCTTCGTCGATCAGCACATTGTCGGCGCGCAGCATGGTGCGTACCGCCGTGCGTGAGTCGGCCTCATCGTCGACGATCAGCAGATGGCGCTGATGGCCCTCCGCAAAATGCAGCAGCTTCTCGAACGCCGCCGTGATCGATTCGCGGCTTACCGGCTTGGTGAGAAACCCCACGGCGCCTAGCTCCAGCCCGCGGGTGGCCTCGTCGGTGGCGGAGATGAAATGCACCGGGATCGCGCGCGTGGCGGCATCCGCCTTGAGGCGGTCCATCACCGTCCAGCCGTCCATCATCGGCAGCATCACGTCCAGCAGAATGCCGGTGGGGTGATGCTCGCGCGCGAGCTGCAGGCCGTCCTCGCCGTTGCTCGCGGCCAGCGCGCGGTAGCCTTTGCGGTGAATCATGTCGATCAGGATGCGGGTGAAGGCGGCATCGTCCTCGATCACCAGAATGGTGGTCTGGCCGGGCTGAATCGCGCGTCGGTCGTCGTCGATGTCATCGGGCAGCAAATGCGGTGAGCCCGTACGAGCGAGGGCCGACACGGCGGTGCGCGGCAGGTTCTCGATGGCGTCGCCGACATCGTCCGGCGGCGTTTCCGGCAGCAGCACCGTAAAACAGCTGCCGCGACCGGGTTCACTCTGCAGCACGATATCGCCGCCCATCAACTGGCTCATCCTGCGCGAAATGGCCAGACCCAGGCCGGTGCCGCCAAACTGACGGCTGGTACCTGCGTCGACCTGTTCGAACGCGTTGAAGATGTGCTGAAACTTGTCGGCCGGAATGCCGATGCCCGAATCGGTGACGCTGATGGCGATCAGCGGTTGCCCGGCCAGGTCGTTCGGCACAGCCAGCTCGGCGTGCGGGCGGCCGATGCGCACGCCAACGTTGCCTGTGGCCGTGAACTTGAATGCGTTGCTGAGCAGATTGTTGGCGATCTGTTCGAGCTTGGCACCATCGGTGCGCAGAACGGCTGGCAGGTCAGGGTCGATGTCGGCGGTGAAGCCCAGCTGCTTCTTTTCAGCCACATGCACAAAGGTGCGCATCAGCCGGCGCTGCAGGTCGGCCAGCGGCAGCTCGTCGATCATCAGCTCCATTTTGCCGGCTTCGATCTTGGACAGGTCGAGGATGTCGTTGATCAGGTGCAGCAGGCTGGTGCCGGAGTCGTGAATGATCCGCGCCGATTCGATCTGCTCCTCGTCGAGATTGCCGGTGTCGTTGTCCGACAGGCTGCGCGACAGGATCAGCAGGCTGTTCAGCGGCGTGCGCAGCTCGTGCGACATGTTGGCCAGGAATTCGGATTTGTACTGGCTGGCGCGCGCAAGCTCCTCGGCCTTTTCCTGGGTCTCCAGCTGCAGATCCTCCAGCACGCGTTTCTGCCGGTTGAGGCTGTCGGTTTTCTCGCGCAGTTCCTCGTTCGAGGCCTGCAGCTCTTCGGCCTGCACGCGCAGCTCTTCTTCGGAGGCGATCAGCCTTTCGGACTGCTCTTCGAGCTCCACCGTCTTGGCCTGCAGCGCGTCGTTGTTTTCGCGCAGCACATCTTTCTGCTGGCGCATCACCAGCTCGGACAGACGGAGCTCGTCGGCCTGTTCCTGCGTGCGCTCGAGCAGATCCTGCGTCCTGACCGCGCGGTTGAGGTTTTCCAGGGTCAGCGCCACGATCGGCAACAGCTCGTCGAGCAGCTGCTGGTGCAGTGGATCGATGGCCGTAAAGCCGGCCATCTCGATCACGCCGATCAGCCGGTCGCGGAACAGCACCGGCAGAATGACGACGGTGTTTGGCAGCGCTTCACCGCTGCCCGAATCGATGCGCACATAGTTGGCCGGCACGTCGTTCACGAATATCGGCTTGCGCTCGATCGCGCACTGACCCACCAGGCCTTCGCCCGGTATGTAGCTGTCTGCGGTCGGGTTGCCCAGCCGCAGGCCGTAGCTGCCGAGCAGGTCGAGTCGAAAGCGCGTCTCGTCGAAGGAATAAAACAGGCCCACGCCCATGTTGAACAGCGGCACAAGCTCGCTGGTCAGCCATTGGGCAAACTCGCGATGCGTGGTCGCCTCCTGCAGCCGGTGCGAAATGCCGCTGACCTGCGTCTTGAGCCACGTTTGCGACTGCGTGTCGATGGCCATCTGCTTGAACACCTGCAGACCGCGAGCGATCTTGCCGATCTCGTCCTGCCGGTTCAGCCGGCGGATCTCGAAGTCGTGATCGTGGTCGGACAGCCGCGCCATCAAATCGGTGAGCCGCCGCAGCGGTCGCGTCACCAGTCGTGAAGTCAGGCGCACGATGGTGAAGCCTAGCAGCAGCCCGAGCAATGCCGCCACGATGCTGGTGATGCGGGTAGTGCGCAGCGACGCATCCAGGCGCTGGCTGCGCACGCTGAGCAGCTGGTTTTCCTCCGCCACCATGCGGTCGAGCACGCCCTGGACGTCCTCGATGGTGACGGTGCGACGCTCCAGATAATTCGACTGGATACGCTGGCGCTCGAGCGCGGCCGCTGCCGGATCGCTGATGGCGAGCTGGGACATCGGGTTGAGCGCGTTGGCGGTGAATTCCTGCTGCCAGCGGGTCGCCATGGCTTCGATGGTGCCGATGCGCGACTGCTGGATCGCGTTGTCCGAGGTCAGCTGGCGCATCTGGGCGAGGTGCGCGAAGAGGTCTTTATTGCCGTTCTCGAACATTGCGCGCTGGTCAGGGCGCTGAAACAGCAGGTAGCCGCGGGCGCCAATCTGCGCCGTCTGCGCTGCGCGACGCACGTCACCGATGGCCAGCAGCACTTCGTAGGTATGGGTTGTCCACTGCCGATCATCCTGCTGCTCTCGCAGCGAGCTCATCGTCACTGCACTGGTCAGCAGAAACAGCGCCAGCAGCAGGCCGATGCCCAGTGCGATCTTGCGCTGCAAGGGCTGATTGGCCAGCCATGACTGCTTCGATGATGGGGGGTGTGTCGCTGGCATGCGCTGGCCGTCAGGGTTCAGGAGCAATCGTTGGCAGCCACCGTGGCGATGGTCCGCGTACGACAGAGTAGCCGTTGTCACGGCCCCGCCATAGCGTGGCGCCCGGCCGCTATACCGGCGCGGCAGGACCTCCGTGCCGGCGGCGCAACGGCACGATGGAATCCCGCCGTTGCACCACGATCAGCAGGGTTGCCGTGAACAGCGAGCACACCAGCAGCGCCACCACCGATGCTTCGGCACCGAACGCGCCACCGCTGAGCCACGCCGGTCCCGTGCGATAGGAAATTAGCCAGCCATCGACCGTGCTGCCGGAAACAGGGATGCCGTACACCGTGCCCTGCATGATGTTCCAGCCGGCGTGCAGGCCCATGCATGCCCACAGCGAGCGGGTCACGTGATACAGCAGGGCCAGCATCACGCCCGCCTCGACGGCAATGGCCGTCGAACTCCACAGCGTGGCGCCGGGGTTGAAAATATGTGCGCCGCCGAAAAACAGCGCCGACACCGCGACGGCAATCCACGTGCCGCAACCTTCCTCGACGATGCGAAACAGCACGCCACGCATCACGATCTCCTCGCCAATGCCGGCACCCATGCCGGCCACCAGCAGCTGCGGCAGCCAGTTCACGTTCGGGTTGATGCCGATGACGTGGTATGCGCCGCACAACCACAGTACGCCGACGACGATGCAGAAGAGTGCTGCGCCCGTCGCTAGGCCGGTGATGCCGGAAGTAGGTAGCGTTGCCATCGCGAATTCACGCATGCGGCGGCATTCGATCAGTTTGACGAGCAACAGATAGGCGATCAATGCCGGCAGCAGTTGCAGGCTGAGTGTGACTAGCGCCAGCTTCAGCGGTGAGGCTGCTTTTGGCGCCCAGCCCAATAGTCCCAGCGCGATGTGGATGATAAAGCCGACGGCAAACAGCATCGCTGCGAAAAAGACGATCCGTGCGGCTGCAGAAAACACCAGCCAGCGCTGCCAGCGCGGTGCATCGGGCGGCGTGGAAAAGGCAAGCGGCGTGGTCTGCATGGCAATCCCGGGTGAGGGTCGATGCCTCACGTGTTCGCGCGGCGCCGTTCGTACCGTTCTCGTCGCCGGCGTGCGGAGAGTGGGTTTTGCAATGAAACCCAAGGCCCGGAAAATCGCTCCGAGTGCTCGGCGCCGCGGATCAAAAGAAGCGTTTAAGCGACCACCGCCGCGGCGTGTTCGCGCGTATTGGCAAAGCGCACCTGCGGCCAGCGCTCCTGCGCCAGCTGCAGGTTGACCCTCGTCGGTGCGATATAGACCAGCTCACCGGCGCCGTCGATGGCGAGGTTCATTGCGTTCTTTTCGCGGAATTCGGCCATCACCTTTTCGTCGTCGCAGTGCACCCAGCGCGCGGTGGTGACGGTGACCGGCTCGAAGCTGGCGTCGACGTTGTATTCGTCCTTAAGGCGATAGGCCACCACGTCGAACTGCAGCACGCCGACCGCGCCCAGGATAAGGTCGTTACTCATCACCGGTCGGAAAAACTGTGTAGCGCCTTCCTCGCTGAGCTGGGCCAGGCCCTTCTGCAGCGCCTTCATCTTCAGCGGATCGCGCAGGCGCGCGCGGCGGAAAAGCTCCGGCGCGAAGTTCGGGATACCGGTGAAATTGACCGATTCGCCCTCGGTAAACGTGTCGCCGATGGTGATGGTGCCGTGGTTGTGCAGGCCGATCACGTCGCCGGGGTAGGCGGTTTCGACGATCTCGCGGTCGCTGGCCATAAAGGTCAGCGCGTTGGCGATGCGCACCTCCTTGTTGGTCCGCGTCTGCACCATTTTCATGCCGGCGGTATAAGTGCCCGAGCACACGCGCATGAAGGCGACGCGGTCGCGATGCGCCGGGTCCATGTTCGCCTGGATCTTGAACACGAAGCCGCTGAGCTTTTCTTCCTCCGGTTCCACCTCACGCGTAAGTGTGGCGCGGGGCCGCGGCGAGGGCGCGTTCTCGACGAAAAAATCCAGCAGCAGCTGTACGCCGAAGTTGTTCACCGCCGAGCCGAAAAACACCGGCGTCTGCCGGCCGGCGAGGTATTCGTCCATATCGAACGACGGTGCGGCGCCTTGCACGAGTTCGAGCTCTTCGCGAAGCTCGCGCATCGCCTCGTCGCCGATCTTTTCCAGCAGGCCGGGCGCATCGAGACCCTTGAAGATGGTCGAGTCCTGGCGGGTGAAATTCTTGCCCGGCTCGAACACGTGCACTTCGTCCAGCAGCAGGTGATATACGCCCTTCAGCCGCTTGCCCATGCCGATCGGCCAGGTCAGCGGCGCGCAGGCGATGCCCAGCACCGATTCCACTTCGTCCAGCAGTTCGATCGGCGAACGGCCCTCGCGGTCGAGCTTGTTGATGAAGGTCATGATCGGCGTGTCGCGCAGGCGGCACACCTCCATCAGCTTGATCGTGCGTTCCTCCACGCCCTTGGCGCAATCGATCACCATCAGCGCCGAATCCACCGCGGTCAGCACGCGATAGGTGTCTTCGGAAAAGTCCGCATGGCCAGGTGTGTCGAGCAGGTTGACGATCTTGCCCTCGTACGGGAACTGCATCACCGAAGAGGTCACCGAAATGCCGCGCTCCTTTTCAAGCGCCATCCAGTCTGACGTGGCGTGGCGGGCGGCCTTGCGGCCCTTCACCGAGCCGGCCATCTGGATCGCGCCGCCGAACAGCAGCAACTTTTCCGTCAGCGTGGTCTTGCCCGCGTCAGGATGGCTGACGATGGCAAACGTGCGGCGGCGGCGGGTTTCTTGGAGATGCGAAGACATGCGGGCAGGTCGGCTGGAGCGTCAACCCGTAATGATACCGCGGATCAGCCCGCGGCCAGGAGCAAAGCCCACGTAGGTTGGCGGTGAGCGCAGCGAACCCCAACATAGGGCCGGCTGGCTTGTTGGAGTTCGCTGCGCTCACCACCAACCTACGCGTCGACCAGACAAAAAAGAACCCGAGGATCGCTCCCCGGGTTCTTTGAATAGCGCACTGACCCTCAGGTAAGCGCGCCATGGAAAAAGAAGCTTACTTCGCTTCCTTCTCCATCAGCTTCTCGACCATGCTGGCCGGCACTTCTTCGTAATGATCGAAGATCATGGTGAAGTTGCCGCGGCCGCTGGTGGCCGAACGCAGGAAGTTGATGTAGCCGAACATTTCAGACAGCGGCACGAAGCCCTGCACGAAGGCCGACATGCCCTTCTGGCCCTGGTCGGAGATGCTGCCGCGACGACGGTTGATGTCGCCGATGACGTCGCCGAGATAGGTCGCTTCGGTGACCACTTCCAGGGCCATGATCGGCTCGAGAAGCTTCGGTTTGGACATCTTCTGTGCCTCGCGGAAGCACGCGCGCGCGGCGATTTCGAAGGCCAGCGCCGAAGAGTCGACGTCGTGGTACTTGCCGTCGATCAGGCGTGCCTTGAAATCCAGCACTTCGTAGCCGGCGACCTGGCCCTGGCGCGACTCGACTTCGATGGCGTGCTGCACGGCCGGGATGTATTCGCGCGGGATGCGGCCACCGACCACTTCGTCGGAGAACACCACGCCCGAGCCGGACTCGCCTGGCTCGAAGATAATCTTCACTTCAGCGAACTGGCCCGAACCGCCGGATTGCTTCTTGTGGGTGTAGGTGTGCTCGACGGTCTGGCCGAACGCTTCGCGGAAGCTGACCTTCGGCTTGCCCATGTTGGCGTCTACGCCCAGCTCGGTGCGCATGCGATCCAGGGTGATTTCCAGATGCAGCTCGCCCATGCCCTTGAGCACGGTCTGGCCGGTTTCCTTGTCCACTTCCATGCGCAGCGACGGATCGGCCTTGACCATCTTGTAGAGCGCGGTGGACATCTTGTCGACGTCGTTGCGCGTCTTCGGCTCGACCGACACGCTGATCACCGGATCCGGGAAGCGCATGCGCTCGAGCAGAGCCGGGTGGGCCGGATCGCTCAGCGAGTCACCTGTCTCGGTGTCCTTCATCGACACGAACGCGCAGATGTCGCCGGCGCGCACTTCGTCGATTTCCTTGGTCGCATTGGCCTGCACTTCCACGATACGGCCCACGCGCTCTTTCTTGCCGCGGGTGACGTTCTGCAGCGTGTCGCCCTTCTTGATCACGCCCGAGTAGACGCGGCAGAAGGTGAGGGTGCCGAACTGGTCGTTGATGACCTTGAACGCCAGCGCGCGCGCCGGTGCGTCGTCGCGCACTTCCTGCTCGCCGATGACGTTACCGTCCTCGTCGACCATCGAGATGCCGCCGTTCTCGCCCGGGTAGGGCATGTAGTCGACCACGGCGTCCAGCAGCTGCTGCACACCCTTGTTCTTGTACGAGGAGCCGCAGAACACGGGCACCAGCTTGCCGGTGACGCAGCCCTTGCGGATGCATTCCTTCAGCTTCGCCGGATCGTGCTCGCCGGTGTTGATAAGCTGCTCGAAAGCGTCGTCGTCCATCGCCAGTGCGGTTTCCAGCATTTCTTCGCGCAGCTTCGGCAGCTGATCGATCCAGTCGTTGTCGACGGTGGAGCCGAACTTCAGGCGAGCCTTGGCTTCCTCAAACGAAACGGTTTCCCACTTGCTGTCCTTGTCGTCCGACGCCCAGATATAGGCCACGTTGGCGACCAGGTCGGCCATGCCGCAGAACTCGTCGCTGCTGCCCAGCGGAATCTGGCACAGCAGCGCCGGTGCGCCGAGGCGCTCGCGGATGCCCTTGACGCAGTGCGCGAAGCTCGCGCCGATGCGGTCCATCTTGTTGATGTAGCACACGCGCGGCACGTTGTACTGGTCGGCCAGGCGCCAGTTGGTCTCGGTCTGCGGCTCCACGCCCGCCACGCCGTCGAACACCACCACGGCGCCATCGAGCACGCGCAGCGAGCGGTTCACTTCGATGGTGAAGTCCACGTGTCCCGGGGTGTCGATCACGTTGATCTGGTGACCCTTCCACTCGGTCGACACGGCGGCCGACTGAATGGTGATACCACGCTTGCGCTCCTGCTCGAGGTAGTCGGTCGTGGTCGAGCCCTTGCCGTCTTTCGTGTCGTGCACGTCGACGATCTGGTGCTTCTTGCCGGTGTAGTACAGAACACGCTCGGTCGTCGTGGTCTTGCCCGCATCGATATGCGCAATGATGCCGATGTTGCGATAAAGGGTGAGTGGTTTGTTTCTGGCCATGACCTGGTTTCCGAAATGTCGAGCGTGGTTGGATGAGTAATCGTTGGGTAAATAACGTCGATCGGCGGGCCGCACGGGGCCGTCCGCCTCACGGCCGCGCTTCATAGGGCGTGCCTTGAATCCGGTTCAAAGGCATCGCCGGCGAAGATCGGCAGCGGCTAACTCATGATTTTAGCGTGTTTTCGGGTCCGAATTGTGATTCGGCCGATTTTCATGCGTGCAGGCACCCGATATGGCCCGCTGGGGCGGCCTTTTTGGCAAGCCAAGAGCGCCATCGGTTGGGCGGGCCAGACGCTTCGCCGGCCGCACAGGCTTGCCTGCGGACCGCCCGGGGACGAGGCGAGGCCGTCGCAGGTTTACCGCTGCGATCCGCGTGCCGGAAACGGCACTACCTGGGGCGATGCCGACCCGGGCAGGTGCCAGAATGGCGTGGCTGGCCACTGGCCGGCAAAGTTGACGCCGCTGGCCAGCGCCTGGGTGACCTGGCCCCGATCCAGATGCGGCGCGAACTGCGCCACGAACTCCAGGGCCTGCTCGCGCAGCGGGCTTTCACGCCGCAGCACGATCCACGTGGTGCAGGTCGGAAACAGGTGATCGGCCGGCAATGCGCGCAGGTGCTCCGCATCCGCCGGCTGCAGCGCCATCTCGGCCAGAATGCCCACGCCCATGCCGGCGTTGACGTAGGTTTTGATGAGGTCGGCGTCGCCGGCGGTCATGGCGATCTGCGGGTGCAGGCCCGCCGTCTCGAAGATCTGCCGCAGCGACGAATCCGCTTTCAGCGACGAGTCGTAGCTGATCAGCGGCACTCCGGCCAGCTCGACCAGCGTCAGCGGCCGCGTGAGCTGGGCAAAGGCGTGTTCGCGCGGCACCAGGGCGACGCGGTGCCAGCGGTAGGCCGGCAGCGCCAGGCCGTTGGTCTTCGGCGGCCCGCCCGATGTGCTGACGATAGCGATGTCCGCGCCGTCGCTGTCCAGCACGTCGAGCAGCAGGGCGTCGGCCGTAGGCTGCAGATGCACGCTCAGGTTGGGAAAGCGCTGACTCAGCACGCCGATGGCTGGCGGCAGGGCAAAACGCGCCTGCGTATGCGTGGTGGCGATGCGCAGCATGGTGCGCGTCACGCCATGCATGGTGGCGACCACCGAGCGGATCGAATCCACTTCGGCCAGGATCATGCGGGCACTTTCCAGCACGCGGCCGCCGACGTGGGTAAGGCTTTCCAGATTGCGCCCGCGCCGGTTGAACATCGGAAAGCCGAGTTCCTCCTCCAGATGGCGCAGATGCTTGCTCAGCCCGGGCTGGGTCGCGTGTACGCGCTCGGCGGCCAAGGAGATATTGAGTCCGCAATCGACGATCGCGACGAGATGGCGCAGCTGGGTCAGGGTCATGGCGTTGTTCGCAGTGCGTTTATGAGGGGCTGGCTTGAGGTTTGCCCGAGGAAAGGCAGCTACCTCCGCAAACATCGCCCGTCATTGACGCACGGCCATCCATACGGGCCAAAGCGGCTTGCGCCACTCGACTCCGCTGCGATGCTGGTCTGCACAATAAAGGCCATATGGACGTCTATACATCCATAATGAATGATGAGTCAAGCGTGTTGCTCAGATCGACGGGCGAGTGTTAGCGCGAATCAAGTCCGCAATCCATAGCGGCAGTGACGCGTACTCGTGCTTTGCTCCCTTACGTGCATCGAAGATATGTCGGTGCCGTTGGTACGACCAGTCGTCGCGGCGTACGTAGTATCCAGTAACCCAAGCCTGCAGATTTTCCAGCATCGCGTTCTGCGCCTCGACCGAGGCGTACTTGTGCGGTTCCCATGGCCGTCTCCGGTTGTTGGCCAGGCAGGCCTCACGACCGGGATTGAGAAACACCAGCTCGTCGGCGTGTGGCGCCGCGGCGGCGACAAGTTCGCCATAGCAGCCTTCGATGATCCAGCGCGGATGGGTGTGGAGAAACCCCTGCAGCGAGCGATCGACATCGGCGACTGCACGCGGCACGGCGACCTGTCCGGACTCCCATACGATCGTGTCCAGATCCAGATGAGCCAGTGCGTGCCGCTCGGCCATTGCCTTGGCGTAGGTGCTTTTGCCGGAGCCGGAGTTGCCGAAGACCAGAATTTTCATGACTTGCCTTGACGCACGCCTTTTTATGCAACGCCTGCCGACAGCAGCAGATCCTCGTAGAACGCGCCAAAGGGCTCGGTGGGGTGCGCGATCTGGATTTCCAGAATCCACAGCCCGCTCGCCGGCGTGGCCTCCAGCGCGTCGAGGTCGCCGCCCTTGTGGATCGCGTGCGGAAAGTCGCTGACGCGATGGCCTTTGGTGGCGTGGTTGAGACGGTAGCCCAGCGCCTCGGCGCGTTCGTCGGCATAGGCATACAGCGCCCGGCCGCTCAAACCTTGATTTCGCCACGCGTCGGCAACCTCGTGGAACAGCGCGCGCGCCGCGTCGGCGCAGGCCTGCTGCAGCGGCGCATCGCCCACCGTAAAGGTATCGCCCACATCGCCTTCGTGGCCGTTGAACACCAGGCCAAGGTCGATGAAGTAGCTGTCGTTTTCGCCCAGCCGCACGGTCGGATCGGATTTTTGCCGATACGTCTTGGTGGTGTTGGCGCCGATGCGGATCAGTACCGGATGCCAGAGTCGTTCCGTGCCCAGCTCGCGAAAGACGTTGGCCGCTTCCACTCGCGCCTCGTCTTCGGAAATGCCGGGGCGCATACGCGCGCGGATACCGTGGAGCGCCGCCCAGCTTTTGTCGCGAGCGTGTTGCATCAGGTGGATGTCGTAGCGTGTGCCGACGGCTTCGCGCGTGGTGGCAGGCACGGTGTCGAACCCTAGGGAAAGTTGTTGACGAAGTGACACGATCAACCCAGATGCAAAAGCAGCAAAGCAATCAGCGCCGGCAGCGCCTGGATCCACAGAATCTTCCGGCTGACCGTGAGGCCGCCGAAGATGCCGGCCACCAGCACGCAGGCGAGAAAGAATGTTTTTACACCGAAGCCGGCGACGCCAAGGCTCAGGCCCCAGATCAGTCCTGCGGCGAGGAAGCCGTTGTACAGCCCCTGATTCGCCGCCAGCGCTTTCGACTGCTGGGCAAACTCCGCGGTGAGGCCAAAGGCGCGGCGGCCGGCTGGCTTGGTCCACAAAAACATTTCCAGCACCAGGAAATACACGTGCAGCAACGCGATGATGGCAGTGACGACGGTGGCGGCGACGGACATGAGCTTCCCGGGGTGGCGACGTTCGCCGGCTGCGGCGGTGATCGTGTCGGCCAGTGTCGCAGCCGGATCAGCCTATCGCAAATCCGTCGATCACTAGTTCAACGCGACACCGGAGCAACCGGCGCCAGCACCGGCCGAACATCAACTACTGGCGTGGCCAGCCGCCGCAGCCAGCGATAGTGCGAGGCGATGCCCGCGGCAAAGCTGCGGTGCGTGCGGTAAGTGATGCCATATTCTCGACAGGTGGCCTCGACTACGCGCGCCACGGCCGGGTAATGCACGTGCGAGATGCGCGGAAAAAGGTGATGCTCGATCTGAAAATTGAGTCCGCCGATCAGCCAGCTCAGCACGCGGCTATCGCGCGAAAAATCCACCGTGGTCTCCAGCTGGTGAATCGCCCACGGCGTGTCCATCTGTCGGCTCGCGGTGTTAGGTGCGGGAAAGTCGGCTTCTTCGACCACGTGCGCCATCTGGAACACCAGCGCCAGCAGCACGCCGGCCACGGCGGAGGTGGTTGTATAGAACAACAGCACCGCACCGATCGAGTGAAAGAACAGCGGCAGTCCAAACGCCAGCATAAAGAACACCAGCTTGCCGATCACAAAGCCCGCCAGATCCCACCTACGCGGCCGATCGAACGGGCGCTCGCCGACCGTACCGGTGATCATGTCGCGAAAATCGCCGTAGACGTGCCAGCGAATGGCGGTGACTCCGTACAGCACCCACAGATACAGGTGCTGCCAGCGATGCCAGGGCCGCCAGGGCTGCTCCGGCGACAGTCGCCCCAGCACGCCCAGATCGATGTCGCTGTCGTGCCCGGCAACATTGACCCAGGTATGGTGAAAGCGCGCGTGCTTCCACTGCCAGATGTACGAGCTGCCGCCGACCAGATCGAGCGTCAGCGCCATCAGCCGGTTGACCCAGCGCCGATCCGAATACGCCTGATGGCCGCCGTCGTGCATCACGTTGAAGCCGATGCCGGCCACCGCTGTGCCGAGCACCACGCTGATCGCGAGTGCCTGCCATCCGTTGTCGGCAAAAAACACCAGCGCAATATAGCTGGCGGCAAACGCGGCCAGGATGACGGCGGTTTTCAGAAACATCGCCGCGCTGTCGCGCTGGCGGGTGCCGCTGTCCCTGAACTGCGCGTCGACGCGGCGACGCAGCTCGCGATGAAAGCGGTTGTCGCCGCTGAACTTCAGGCGTTCGGACGGGGCGTCGGGCAAATCCGCGGCGGCGGTCGTCCTGCGATGCGATAAATCGAAGGACATGGGGCAGCCAGACGAGAGATGTGGCTACCAGCCTAGCCCATCCGCGGTTACGCGGGTGTTGTGGTGCTGCGGGTTCGCCGACAGGCAGGCTTAAACCGCCGCCTTGAACGTCACCACCAGCACGTCGCGATGCGCCGGCTTGGTCGGATCGAACGGCGTCACCGCGGTCACCCCGTGGCTGACCTTGGCGTCGTCGACCAGGGCCGCGTCCAGCGCGTGGGTCAGGGTGAAGCTGCCGAGCAGGTCGCCGTTGCCGCCGTGGATGGTGGTAATGCCGCTTTCGATATTGGTACGGTCGATCAGCAGCACCAGCACGTAGTCCACGCCGTCGCGGTGCACGCCTTCGGGGGTCGGTTCGCCGGCCTCGCCGATGCTGGCCTCGATGCGGAACTGATGCACCTCGACGTGCCAGCGCGCCACGCGCGGCGCCAGCGAGCCGAACAGCGCATGGCTGAACGCAATAATGCGGCGAAAGCTGGGGCCGTCGGTGATCTTCGGCCGGATCGGCACGAACCATCGCTCGATGCCGCCCTGCAGCTTGTTGTGCTGAAGCGTTTGCACATGCGGCTGCTGCGGATTGCGGGTGATATCGCCTTCGGCACTGATTTCGAACGTGGCGTGGCGGCGCCGGCGCTTGCGCCCCTTGGCGGCTAGGTAGGCGTCGGGCGCCAGATCGTTCCAGCTTTCGGTGAATGCCTGCCAGTCCGGCAGCGAGCGCGGATCGTCCAGCAATCCATTCATGGTCTCGGCGCCGAGAAAGGCAAAGCCCTCACCCTGCAGCCGGGCGTGCAGGGCGGACAGATCGGATTGAGTCGTCATGCCGTTACGTTACCAGCAGGCGCAGGTGCGCCGATATCCGGAGCGGTCGATGCATGTGCTCTATCAGCCAGGAAACGCGGCATCCAGCCACGCCGGTACCGGAATATTCTTTTCGCGCAGAAAGCCCGGATTGAACAGCTTGGCCTGATAGCGCGTGCCGGCGTCGCAGAGAATCGTTACCACGGTGTGGGCCGGGCCCAGCTCGCGCGCAAGCCGAATCGCGCCGGCCACGTTGACGCCGCTGGAGCCGCCGACGCACCAGCCTTCGTCGTGCAGCAGCCGATGCGCCAGCGGGATCGATTCATCGTCCGGTATCGACCAGGCCAGATCGATCGGCGCGCCGTCGAAGTTGGCGGTGACGCGGCTGGAGCCGATACCCTCGCTGATCGAATTGCCGCTGGCGACCAGTTCGCCGGTGTTGACGTAGCTGGCCAGCGCCGAACCCGTCGGGTCGGCCAGCGCAATTCGTACGCCGGGGTTGCGCGCTTTCAACGCACGACCCACGCCCGCCAGGGTGCCGCCGGTGCCCGACGCGCAGATGAAGCCGTCGATGCGGCCGTCCGTCTGCTCCCATATTTCGACGCCTGTGGTTGCTTCATGGAAGTCGCGATTGGCCGTGTTGTCGAACTGATTGGCGAACCACGCGCTGCCGGGGTCGGCGGCGTTCAGCGCTTCGGCGTGTGCGCGAGCCTGATGGGCGTAGTGGTTGGGATCTTTGTAAGGCACGGCGGGCACCAGCCGCACTTCGGCACCAGTGATGCGCAGCGCGTCGATCTTTTCGCGGCTCTGCGTTTCGGGCATGAAGATGATCGTGCGGTAGCCGAGGCTGGCGCCGAGCAGGCCCAGACCGATGCCGGTATTGCCGGCGGTGCCTTCGACAATGGTGCCGCCGGCGCGGATCAGCTGGCGATGGCGCGCGTCCTGCAGCAGGCCCAGCGCGGTGCGGTCCTTGATCGAGCCGCCCGGGTTCATCAGCTCGGCCTTGGCCAACACCTCACAGCCGGTGAGTTCCGAGGCGTGGCGCAGGCGCAGTAGCGGCGTGCGGCCGATGGCGCTGGCGAAGTTCGGGTGATGGGTCATGAGCTGGCGTCGTCAGTGGCTGGATTCCGGAGGCCAGTTTAGAGCGAATGGGTCACGCCAGCGGGCTGCGAGCGGCAGCTGCGCGCATTTGCTTCAGCAGCGCGTCATCGCATGCGCCCTGGCGAAGTGTGGCGTCGGCGGTCGTAAGGCGGTATGTAGGCATGATCAACGGTTTATACGTTTAGATGTTTAGACGTCTATTGACAACAAAAGGACCAGCCTTTACTGTCGATCCACTCATCGAGACCGGCTGAGGGACAGGCCCATTGAAGCCGGGGCAACCTGCGGAACGTTTCCGCAACGGTGCTAATTCCTGCGGAAGCGCCATCTGGCGCCAATCCGGAAGATGGGCGTCATGTCTCGCAGCGCTTTGCTGACGATTTCACGCATGACGACCTCTCCGGCCCTTCGCAGGACGATGCCGACTGGAGAGATGCCATGACCTGCCCGCCCGAAACCCTGGCCACCACCAGCGCCCACGCCGCGATCGATGCGATCCTGGCGCCGCTGCGCCATCGCCCCAGCCTGACCGTTCGGCGCAGCATGCGCCGCGTCACGCTGACGCCGAAGTACGGCAGCGAAGCGGTCGAGGGTGACGTGCGCTATGCGTGGACCGGTGCGCCGGACGCGCCCACGCTGATCGTGCAGGGCGGTATTTCGGCCGACCGCGACGTGGTGACGCTGGATCGCGACGCGGCGCCGGGCTGGTGGCAGCCGCTGGTCGGGGCTGGCGCGGCTATCGATCTCAACCAGTGGCGCGTGCTGTCGATCGACTGGCTGAGCCCGGCTGAACTGGGTGCCCATGCCATCTCCAGCGAGGATCAGGCCGATGCGCTGGCCGCCCTGCTGCAGTCGCTGAACGTGCCGCAGGCGCACGCCTTTGTCGGCTCTTCCTACGGCGCGATGGTCGGTCTGGCGTTTGCGGCGCGCCATCCGCACGCAGTCGATCGGCTGGTGCTGCTGGCTGGCGCGCATCGTCCGCATCCGCTGGCCACCGCGCAGCGCAGCGTGCAGCGCGGCATCGTGCGCATGGGCCAGGCCAGCGGCCAGGTGAACGAGGCGCTGTCGCTGGCGCGTCAGCTGGCCATGACCACGTACCGCGGCAGCACCGAGTTCGGCAAGCGCTTTGCCGGTGGCCCGGAGTTCCGCGATGGCCGCTTCCATTTTCCGGTCGAGGATTACCTGGAGCACGCCGGCCGCCGCTTCGTCGAGCATTTCGATGCGGACCGCTTTCTGGCGCTGTCCGAATCGATCGACCTGCATGACGTGTCGCCCGAGCGGGTGCCAGTGCGCTCGACCCTGATCGGCTTTCCGTCCGACCGGTTGGTGCCGCTGTCCGATCTGTGCGAGCTGCAGACGCGCCTGCAGGGGTCGGCCACGCTGGAAGTGGTCGACTCGCCGTACGGTCACGACGCCTTCCTGAAGGAACCCGAACAGCTGGCGCCGCTGCTGCGCGGCGCGCTGACCTGATCGACGCGGGCTGATCGCGCCAAACCCCTCTTTCTTTAGACACATATCAAAAAACGGTTTCGGAGATTTCCATGAGCAAATGCTCCCCCTGTACCACCGCGGTCCGTGCCGGCATTGAAACCGATACCCAGCACGGTGCCGTGGTGCCTGCGCTGCATCTGTCGAGCAACTACAGCTTCGAGGGCTTTGGCCGCAAGCGCGCCTACGACTATTCGCGCAGCGGCAACCCGACCCGCGATCTGCTGGGCAATGCGCTGGCCGAGCTGGAGCAGGGCGCCGGTGCGGTAGTCACGTCCAGCGGCATGTCGGCCGTAGCGCTGGTGCTGGAGCTGGTACCGGCCGGTGGCCACGTGCTGGCGGCACACGACTGTTACGGCGGCACCTGGCGCCTGCTTGATGCGTGGGCAAAAAAGGGCCGCTTCACGGTGGACTTTGTCGACCTGACCGACAGCACCGCGCTGGCCGCCGGCCTCGCCAAGAAGCCGGCGCTGGTGTGGGTGGAGACGCCGTCCAACCCGCTGCTGCGCATCACCGATATCCGCCACGTGGCGCAGGCCACGCACGCCGCCGGCGCGCTGCTGGTGGTCGACAACACCTTTCTTTCGCCCGCGCTGCAGCAGCCGCTGCTGCTCGGTGCGGACGTGGTCGTGCATTCGACCACCAAGTACATCAACGGCCACAGCGACGTGGTCGGTGGTGCGGCGGTAGCGAAAGATGCGGCCGTCTACGACCAGCTGAAATGGTGGGCCAACTGCAACGGCCTCACCGGCGCGCCGTTCGACAGCTACCTCACCTTGCGCGGCCTGCGCACGCTGGCCGTCCGTCTGCGCCAGCACCAGGAAAACGCCGAGCGCATCGCCAGCCATCTGGACGGCCATGCGGCCGTACGCAAGGTCTATTATCCGGGCCTGAAAAACCACGCGGGCCACGCGTTGGCCGCCCGCCAGCAGCAGGGCTTTGGCGCCATGCTCAGCTTCGAGCTGGAAGGCGACGTGAGCCAGATCGAAGCCTTTGTTGACGGGCTGGAATATTTCTCGCTGGCCGAATCACTGGGCGGTGTCGAGAGCCTGATTGCCCATCCGGCCTCGATGACGCACGCGTCGATGGCGCCCGAGGCGCGCCACGCCGCCGGCATCGCGGACAGCCTGCTGCGCCTTTCGGTCGGTATCGAGGATGGCGACGACCTGCTGCGTGATATCGATGCCGGGTTGACCCGGGCACATGCGCTGGCGAGCCAGTCAGCGCGTGCCGTCGCTGCCGGCCGGGTCCAAGCATGAGTTCGGCGGTGGTCGCGCCGGTCGCGGGCTTGAAACCTTCGCTGGCTTCTGCGGCAGGGGCGACGACAGGCATCGTGCTGCTTGGCACAGGCGTTGTTGGCGGCGCCTTGCTCAAGCTGCTCAACACGCCGGCCGCTGCGAGCATCCGGCTGGTCGGCGCGGCCAACTCTCGCCGCCAGCACACCGACGCGGCCAGCCTCGCCAGCCGTACGCTGCGCGAGCAGTTGAACAACCACGGTGATGCGCGTGACGACGCCTTGCTGCTGGCCGCGCTCGATGCCAGCGGCGTGCCGCACAAGGTCATCGTCGACGCCACCGCCAATACGTCGCTGGCGTCGCGTCATGCCGAATGGCTGGCGAGCGGGTATCACGTGGTCACCGCCAACAAGGCCTTGGCCGGTGGCGAACTGTCCGGCTGGCGTGCGCTGCAGGCGGCGACCGCGCACGGCGCGCGCTACGGCGATGCGGCGACCGTCGGCGCCGGCCTGCCGGTGCTCTCGACCTTGCGCCGGCTGCGCCAGTGCGGCGACAGCCTGCTCACGCTGGAAGGCGTGTTTTCCGGTTCGTTATCTTGGCTGTTCAACCAGTACGACGGCAGCCGGCCGTTTTCCAGCCTGCTGCTGGAAGCCCGACGGCTGGGCTACACCGAACCCGATCCGCGCTCCGATCTCTCCGGCGACGACGTCGCACGCAAGCTGCTGATCATCGCGCGGAACGCCGGGTTCGCATTGGGCGTCGACGAGGTTCAGGTGGAAAGCCTCGTGCCCGAAGCGCTGCGAGCGATATCGGCCGAACAGTTTCTCGCACGGCTGACCGAACTGGACGAGCCGCTCGCCGCCCGCTACGCCGAAGCGAAAGCCAAGGGCAACGTGCTGCGCTTCCTCGCCCGCCTCAATCAGCGCGGCAAGGCCCGCGTCGGCATCGCCGAAGTGCCGGCGACGCACCCCGCGGCTAGGCTCTACGGCACCGACAATCAGTTCGCCCTCACCACCCTGCGCTACAACACCCAGCCGCTGGTGATCCAGGGGCCCGGTGCCGGGCCGGAAGTGACGGCGCAGGCGCTGCTGGGCGACGTGCTCGCGCTTTGCTGATCATGTTGCTGTACGCGTAGGTTGGCGGTGAGCGCAGCGAACCCCAACGTGTAGGAATCATGTCGTTGGGGTTCGCTGCGCTCACCGCCAACCTACGGACCGCAGGCTACCGAATCTGCAGCGGCCCGACCGTAACCGTACCAATCAGACCCTGGAACGCCTTATCGGCCTCCGCGTGCAGCTGAGTGACCACGGTGTTGGCATCTTCGGGAAACGGCGAATAGCCCCTGAGATAAACAATGCCACCGGTATTGGCCGCATCTTCCAGCGGAGCAATTTCGTGATTGAACCGGCGCATCGCACGCAGGCCGGCGAATTTATCGCCGTACTTCGGCGTCATTTTTTTCAGCAGCACTTCGGAGGCCTGAATGTCCTGCGCGCTGCTTTTGGCGCGGGCGATGGCATAGGATCGTTGATGGTCGAAGTCGTTTCGTTCGGCCGCCAAGGCAAACCATGCCAGCGCCAGCGGACGGTTGGCCGGGATCCCTTGAATGTCGCCGTTGAAGTACATCAGGCCCAGCGCAAACTGCGCATCCTTGTTGGCCCAATATGCCGCTTCCTCCAGTTCCTCAGCGCCGCGCGAGTTGTGGCCGTTCTGGAAGTAAAAGCGCGCTTCGCAGGCGTAATAGTCGCCGGGAAGAATCTGTTCCAGGCCCTGGTTGCAGTTGTTGATCTTTTCGTCTGCCGGCACGCGCGGCGTGGTCGCAGACGAATCGGCGAGCGCGGCAGGGGCGCACGCGATGCTGTTGAGCGCGAGCCAAACCAGCGCGAATCTCATCAATCGTTCCACGCCGATCTCCCTAGCCGCGTCTGCCTCTGATGTCCGAAGTTTGCGTGATATTCGACGCGTCACCGACAAAGTGGCCGATCTGCCTCGTCAGTCAGACACAAACGCATCAGGCACGCTTCTGTTTGCCCGCGTTTCGTATCGCATCGCTTCGCGTGGCCGAGCGGAAGGAGCTTGACTCAGGCGTCCCGCGCTTCCTCGCGCGCCGCCTCGACCGACGGCGTGCGCCAGCCGGACTTCACGCCCCACAGGAAAAACACCAGGCCGATCACCGCGACCACGGCCAGATCCCAGCCGTAGGGCAGGTAACCCATTCCGCCGAACTTGCTGCTGCCGATCAGGGAGACCACCGCCAGGGAAATCAGGTAGAACACCAGCCACCAGGCGCCCTTCATCTGTCGGCCGAAATCGTGGAAGCCGCTCTTGTACTGGTAGTAAAGATATATCGGCAGTGCCACCACGATCAGCAGGATGATCTTGCCGGTCAGCGGCCACTTGGCCCAGTACAGCAGCTCGGCCGACATGATGAACGCGATGCCGGCGATGATCGGCAAACCGATCAGGCGAAACGGACGATGCAGCTCGGGTGCGGTGCGGCGCAGGGTCATCACACTGACCGGGCCGGTGAGATAGGAAATGATCGTGGCCACCGAGATCACCGCGGCCAGCGAGTCCCAGCCGCGGAAAAAGAACAGGAACAAAAACGACACCACCAGATTCAGCCACATCGCCGGCCGCGGCACGCCAGACTTCGGGTCGACATGGCCAAGAATTTTCGGCAGCGTGCCGTTGCGCTCCATGCCGTAGATCATCCGCGCGGTCGAGGCGGTGTACGTCATGCCGGTGCCGCTGGGGCTGACGAACGCGTCGGCGTACAGCAGGATTGCCAGCCAGTTGAGGTTGACGATCACCGCCAGCTCCGCGAACGGCGAGCTGAAGTTGATGCCGTGCCAGCCGGCCTTGGCCAGCATCGCCTGCGGCACCGAACCGAGGTAGGCTACCTGCAGCAGCACATAGACGATCGTGGCCAGCACGATTGCGCCGATGATGGCGAACGGAATGCTCTTGCCCGGATTGCGCGCCTCGCCGGCGAGATTCACCGGACTCTGGAAGCCGTTGAAGCTGAAAACGATGCCGGCGGTGGCGACAGCCGTGAGGATGGCCGCGAAGTCGTTGGTATGGCTGCCGCCGTCGAAGCCGACGGAGAAGTTTTCGCGATGGAAGCCGCTGGCGATCAGCGCGACGCCGGTAGCGGCCGGGATGATCAGCTTGATCACCGTGATGACCGTGTTGGAGCGCGCGAACAGTTTCACGCTCCAGAAGTTCAGCAGGAAATACATCACCACCAGCACCGCGGCGATGCCGAGACCTGCGTGGCTCAGCTCGCCCTTGCCTGCAGTCACCACGTAAAGATCCTGCGCCCAGCCCCACTTCCAGCCCGACATGTATTGCACCGAGGCTTCGGCTTCGACGGGGATCACCGAGACGATCGCGATCCAGTTGGCCCAGCCCGCGATAAAGCCGACCAGCGAGCCATGCGAATAATGGCCGTAACGCACCATGCCGCCGGACTCGGGAAACATCGCGCCCAGCTCGGCGTACGTCAGCGCAATCGTCATGATGATCGCCGCGCCCAGCACCCACGCCCAGATCGCGCCGGGACCCGCCAGCTTGGCCGCGTTCCACGCGCCGAACAGCCAGCCGGAGCCAATGATCGAGCCCAGCCCGGTAAACATCAGGGCCATCGGGCCGACGTCGCGGCGAATCGAATGGGATGCGGACATGGAATCTCCTGGCAACAAGGGTATTGATCGTGGCCGCCATCCCCGATGGCGTCAGCGGTCGATAATGACAGAGGGGGTGCGGACTGTCAGCCCGAAGGGCGGCTTGTCATCAAACGATCAGGTCGCATCGCTCCACGCAAGGGAGTTGATACGTTGAATGGAGTCGTGCTTGGTTGACTGCAACCTGGTCAGGCGCCGTCATCCAGCAAAAGCCCGGTTTGTGACCGTGCAGTGGGCGTTACACGCGCTCGGGAAAAGGCCAGCAATTCATCCAGCCTGGCGCCTTTGTCACGCCAGTCATAAAACAGCGATTCGCCGACAAGCGCATAGCCCCACTCGCGCTCGTCGCGTTCGCTCCCGTCAAGCGCATTGATGCGCTCGCACCAGGTGACGGCAGCTTTCAGCTTGCGCTGCACGTTGGCATTGTTGACCTGCTGCTGCGCCTTGGTTTCGACCAGATAGATGGCCTCAGCCGTACGCACCAGAAAGTCGGGAAAATAAAATGCCGGCAAGCCATCGTCCTTCACATAGCGCAGTCGTACAAAGTCGTGCCGGTTTTCGCTGATCTTGCAAAACGCCTCGACACCGGCATCGGCCTGAGCCCATTCGACGAACGCGCGCTCCAGTCCACCGCTGCGGGTAGGGAAGGGCAGCCGTTCATAGATGCACTTGCTCACTTCGATCGATGCGCTTTCTCGCACCATCAGCTTACTGACCTCGGACAACCATCGATGGCGAACGTCGGTGAGGCCCGTGGTCGATCGTTCTTCCGCGCGTACCAGCGCAAGGCCGAAGATGCGTACAACGTGTTCGATCACCGGCTGTAGAAGAAGCAACCGCCAGCCTTCGTTCTCGAACGGTTCGAATGTTTCGCCGAACAGCCGTTCGCGAATGTAGTCATCCAGCGCGGTAGCCAGTGCAGCGGTATTCAACTGCAGGTACGGCAAATCCAGATGCTGCGCGATCTTGTTGCCTCTGGGTAGCGGCTGATTCAGCGCTTGGCTCACCCGCCGGGTGAGCCGCGACAACAGCTCGTTGTAGCCGCTGACGTTCATGGCGGCGCCATCGACGCGATAGTCGCCGAACAGCGTGCTGCTTTGCAGATCCTGCGAAGTGAACGTGTCGCCCTTGCCAAGCAGTTCACTCAGCTTGGTGCGACTCATCGCCGTGAAGGGCGATAGAGCCAGCACATCGATCGGCAGGTGTTCGATGGTGTCGTCGACTTCGCGCATGATGAAGGGAATGGCGAAATCATAGCGTTCGAATCCCTCTCGCAACTCGGACGCAATCAGGTCACCCGTGCTGCTGCCTTCGTCATCGTCACCGGTCGTGCCTACCAGGCCTTCAGCCATCAGTTCGTCGTAAAAGCTCTGGAATGCCGGATGCTCGACGATCGACAGGATATCGATCAAGCTGCCAGGCTCCTCGCCGTGATTGATACGTTCGCGGTTCTCGCGCTTGATGTCGGCGTATTCGGGATCGCGCCACATCAAACGCAGCCCACGACCGATGGTTTGCTCCAGCAGGATCTGCGCCTGACTGGAACGCAGCGGCACGATGACGCAGATGTTGTTGACGTCGAAGCCCTCGCGCAACATCAGCACGCTGACGATAACCCTGGGCTTGTCAAGCCTGTCGACATTGAAAAGCTTCTGGCGTAGCGGCGCCCACTGCTTTTCGCCGAGCTCTGCCTTCTTGCCCGAGTCAACCGTCAATATGTCGTCTTCGTGCAGGCCTTCGTCGCGAAGAAACTGTTCGACCAGCGGCGACACCGTGGTGTCTTCGCAGACCACCAGCATCTTCGGATGGCGTAAAGCATCGACACGGGCAAAATCCAGCTCCAGCTTGCGCAGCTTTTGCAGGCCGGCGCGCAGCATCACGCACTGTCCTTCGGAGAGGCGCACATTGCCGTCCTCGTCGCGCTCGGCCTTGAACTCCAGCGGCAGCGCGCCGAGCTCCTTGCGTTTGTCCAGCACCAGCGACTTCACCAGGCCAAGCCGCATCGCCTGCTTCAGGTCGAAGTCGACCACAATATGCGGAAAGTAGACCTTGCGTCGGTTCCTTCCGCCACCAACGTCGTTATATGGCGTGGCGGAAAAATCCATCTGCACAAAGCGTCGGCCCTTGCCGGCGGCGATGATCGACAGGCTTTTCTGCCATTCGACCTCGGTGGTTTCGCCTTCTTTTTTCAGCTCATGGATGTGGTGCGCCTCGTCGTTGAACACCATCAGGTCGGGCAGGTCGGCGAGATAGCTCAACACATTGCCGCGCGCCCAGCGGCGATCGAGCACGTCCAGGCTGTTGCCGGTGGCGCGGCCGGGCGTCAGCGGCAATACGCTGTAAGCGACGGCGGCGGCATCGGCAACCATGCCTGGCGCAGTTATCCACTCGGATTCCTCAAGCTCGCTTTCCTCTTCCGCCTCGCTAAGCAGGTGCCAGTTGGTGATGGCGATCATGCCGTTGCCGGTGGCTTTGAGGCCGATCTCGGTCTTGGTGCACACATTGTTTCGCACGAATTGCGCAATTCGCTCACGCCTCGCCGGCGGTGCAAACAGCTCGGCGTAGCTGGCGATGTCGGAGCTGGCAAAGTCACGGCTCTTGTCCTCGCGCTCCTTGCCAAGAAAGGCTTCGATCAGGCGCTCGTAAACGATCAGGCCCGGAGCCACGATCAGAAAGCGCCGGGTGAAGCGGGGATCGTCGCGGCCTTCGTCCAACGCCGCTGTTTTGTTCAATAGCTGCCAGACCAGCAGCGCCTGCAGCACCCAGGTCTTGCCCGTACCCGTTGCCATCTTGAGACAGTATTTCGGATGGCCGTGCTTGTCCTGCGCCAGATCGGTAAGGCGAGTGCCTTCCAGCAGTGCATTCGCGCAAACCTGCCGGTACAGGTCGCCCAGATTCGGGCTGGCCAGCACCTCGTGCGCCACGATCACGTTGAGAATGGCCTGGCGCTGACCCGCGTGAAAATTGAAGACGCGCGATGCGCACGCTTCCTCGCCAAACCACCAGCGCAGCAGTTCCGCAGTGACCGGCGTTACCAGGTCATACAAATCGGCGATGCCCTGTTCCAGGCCCACACAAAGCTGCTCGGTGCGTCGGCTCAGCGCTTCAGCCAATGCCATCGGATGGTCGTTCGGGGCGGCGGTCATGCCATGGACTCCGCCACAACCTGTATCACCTCAGCCTCGAAGCCGAATACATCCACGACGCGCACGCAGATGCGGCGGCTGCCAACTTTGTGCGGTACAGAGAAACTAGCCTCGCTCACCACACGCAACGGGTCGTCGTCATTGGCGGTATTGCCGCGGTAGTCCTGCCAGACGGAGCGGAAGACCTCGCCGTCATAGTCGGGGTCGACGGCCCAGTACTCGATCAGTGCCAGCGGCTCGACATTCATCACCTCGAGCAGCTTTTTGCGATTGTCCTCGTCGAGGTTGATCGCCTCGGGCGAGAGCAGCACGTAATTGTCCAGCGTCACCTGCACCTGCTCGCCATCGCCGTTGCGCTGGCGACGGATAGGTTTGACGGTGAGGTACTACAGGCTGGAGAAACGTACCTGGCCGCGCAACTTTTCAATGCCGCCCTTTTTGCGCAGGCGATCGAGCAGGTCAGGCGGAATCACCAGCACCTCAAGCCGTGCGTCGTTCAGCGCGGTGATGCTCTGGCCGATCGATGGCTCGAAATTCCAGCCCAGCACGACCACACGGTCCCAGCCGCCGAGCAGGTTGTCACGTTGTGCAATGGCCTTGCGCAGCGTGGCGTCGCCGGTGAGCTTGTTCGGCGAATCCACCAGCACCAGGGTCTTCTTGCCAGCGTAGACCACGGCGCCGAGATTGCGCAGCGGATTGTCTTCCGGCTGCAGCGGCAGCGCGCCGTAGAGCGACAGCACGATGCCCGACAGATCGCCGACGCGAAAGCTGCGGCCCATCGCGCTCTTCGCGGCTTCGACCTGGTAATCGCCGATAGCCTGATACAGAAATGGTTTCGCGCCCTGATCGATCAACCGCTTGCGCATGATCATGCAGGCCGGCTTGCCGAGGTCGGTGGTGACCCAGCGCCGGCCCAGCTTTTCGGCGACGGCAGCCGTTGTGCCGGAGCCACCGTTGAAGTCTGCGACGAGGCCATCTTCTGGGCATGAACTGCGAATGATTCGCTCCAACAGAGCCTCAGGCTTTTGTGTCGCGTAGTTCAACCTCTCTGCACCGGACTTCGTCATTTTTATATCTGTCCACACCGACTGGACAGGTCTTCCGGGACTTTCGTCGAGATATTGCTTGACGTAGGGCATTCCAGTTTTGGAAAAGACGATCTTTCCTGTGCCGATTAGGTCATCAATGGTTTCTTGGCTGTAGCGCCAATGAGTTCCCGGTGGAGGGGTTCTGAGCTCTCCATTGAAGAGGCGGGCAGGCCCAGGTCCGGCGGCAGTGGCGGTATTGAGCCAATAGCGTCGACCTGTTCCTTCTTCCGCATTTCTGAAGCGCTCTTGTATGTATTCTTCATCGTAGGGAGTGTGTGTCTGAAAAAATGGGCGAGAATTGGTTTTGCCGTAGAAAAATATGATGTCGTGGATGTTGCCAAATCTGTTGGAATCGTTATGGGCGCCGGTGCGTTGCCACACAATTTCGTTGGTGAAGAAATCCTTGCCGAAGATTTCATCCATCACCACTTTCACGTAATGCCCTACATGCCAATCCAGATGCGCATACATCGATCCGCTGTCGCTCAATAGCTCCCGCATCAAAACCAACCGCGGCGTGATCATCGCCAGATACGACGCCGTACCATCCGACCACGTATCCGAATAAGCAAACTGCTCGATCACCGTCGGGCGCTGCTCCAACTCCACGCCGGGCAGCGTGACCTTGGTGCGGTAGTCCGCCTTGGAGTCGAACGGCGGATCGATATAGATCAGATCAACCTTTCCTCGGAGGCTCGGTGTGTGTTCGTCGCCGGCCAGCAGCGCGGCCATTGCCAGCAGGTTGTCGCCGTAGATCAGTCGATTGGTCCACTCGGCACTACCCGCATCACCCAGATGCACCTGCCGACTCGCATTGTTGATCCAGTCGCTGTCGCGCGTGTCCTTCGAGGGCAGCACCCATTCGCGCGTCTGCAGGCTGACCCGGTGGCGGCCTTCCAGGCTCTCCAGAATCTTTTCGGCCTGCTGGCGCCCGCGCGCGACGATCTCCGGAAGTTGTTCGAGCAGAGACTTGGGCATGACGACGACCGGGATGAGGTTCAATCGTCGATGAAAGAAAAATTTTCAATCTATATAATGAAAAACTTTCATTTGCAGGGCAGAGCGACGCCTATGGTCCCAGACCATGAAGATCGACAAGACAGCCTTCGCCGACCGCCTCAGGGCAGCGTTAAAGCATGAGCGAATTGAAGCCAGCGCCGCAGAACTGGCAAGGCTTCTCGAGTTGCAGGGGGAGAGCGTGTCGCAGCAGGCGGTATCAGGATGGCTCAACGGCAAGCATCGTCCCAGGCCGGCACATATGGAGGCGCTCGCCAAGATTCTGGGCATGGAGCCGCATGAGCTGGAGTACCCAATCCATCGGTCGAAGGGGGTCCGCGATGTGAACACCGCCTGGCCGGATCACGTCGGCGGCCACGATCGATTGGCTTTCGAAGACTACCTTCGCCTGTCCGATGAAAAACGCAAGCTGGTTCGCGAGCTGATCACCGAGTTGGCGAAGAGTTCGTCGGCCAGGACGCGCTGACGCTGTGAGAAGGCGGCACTGCCTGACCGTGGACTCTCTCACCGTTCCTTTAAGCTCAGCGCGTGGCCGACCGCCGAGCTGCCTTGGGTTTTGGCGCAAGCGTAATGCGCAGTACGCAGCCCACCGCGTCGGCGTAGCGACGCAGCGTTGCCATCGACGGCGCATGTTTGCGACTGCCGGCGCTGGATTCAAGCCGTGCCACGGAGGCCTGTGCAATACCCATGCTTGCGGCGACATCCGCCTGGGTCATCTCGGCAAGCTGACGTGCCCGCACCAGTTCGCCCAACGTGGCGAACTCGTCGGCCAAAGCAGCGTAAGCCGTGGCAAACGCAGGGTCTTTGGACCAGCGCTTGCCGGTGGTGGCTGGATTCAAGGGAACAGGGCTGTAACGTTCACGGGTCATGGCTGAACCTCCTTTTGCCGGGCACGAGCCTTGGCCAGCTCACGCGCGGGGGTCTTATCTGTTTTCTTTATGATGACGTGGAGAATCACGATACGCTCGCCGATGCGCGTGCAATAAAACGCCCTGCCAATGCCTTCGCGCCCTCTCGTGCGTACTTCAAACAGGCCCGCGCCCATCGCTTTCGTATGCGGCATGCCGATATCCGGGCCGTGCACCTGCATCAGCTCGACGATTCGCAGAAATGAGGCACGGATGCCGACAGGCCACGTTTCCACCTGGGCCGCCACCTTCGCGTTGTAATAGCTCAGCTGCCATGCCATGACTATATCATCCTTGTTATTGTCAATGCGCCACATGTAACGGCCGCCGTGCCAGTCACGTCCCTGGGTGTTCGGCAGATGGGTCTCCGAGCGCGCGCGTCTTTGAGTCTTTAAAAGACGTGCGTCGCTCAACACTCCATCACGCTGGCGACCAGCCCGCTGCGCGAGGTCGAGGCTGGATCGACATGCGTTGAAGCGCATGTCGATACGGGCGAGAGCGAGCCGTGAACCGGCGGACGGTGAAATGGCAGTGCCAGCCTCGCGCCTCAGCACTCGATCACGTTGACGGCCAGCCCACCGCGCGATGTCTCTTTGTATTTGTCCTTCATGTCGCGGCCGGTGTCGCGCATGGTCTTGATCACCTTGTCGAGTGACACATGGTGTTTGCCGTCGCTGCGAAGGGCCATGCGGCTGGCGTTGATCGCCTTGACCGAGCCCATGGCGTTGCGCTCGATGCAGGGAATTTGCACGAGGCCGCCGATCGGATCACAGGTGAGTCCGAGGTTGTGCTCCATGCCGATCTCGGCTGCGCTTTCGACCTGCAGCACGTTGCCGCCGAGCGCGGCGGTGAGGCCGGCGGCGGCCATCGAGCAGGCCACGCCGACCTCGCCCTGGCAGCCGACTTCGGCGCCGGAGATCGAGGCGTTTTCCTTGTACAGAATGCCGATCGCTGCGGCGGTGAGCAGAAACTCGATCACGCCGTCGTCGTTCGCTTTCGGGCAGAAGCGCTCGTAGTAGTGCAGCACGGCCGGCACGATGCCGGCGGCGCCGTTGGTCGGCGCGGTGACGACGCGGCCACCGGCGGCGTTCTCTTCGTTGACGGCGAGCGCGTACAGATTGACCCAGTCGAGTATCGTCAGCGGATCGCGCAGTGCGGCCTCGGGCTGATTGCGCAGTTCGGTCGCCATGGCGGGTGCGCGGCGCGAGACTTTCAGCCCGCCCGGCAGCACGCCGGGCGAACGCAGGCCGCGCGCGACGCAGTCCTGCATGGCCTTCCAGATGGTCATCAGGCCGGCGCGGATTTCTTCTTCGCTGCGCCAGACCTTTTCGTTGGCCATGGTCAGCTGGGCGATGCTGAGGTTGTGCTTTTTGCACAGCGCCAGCATCTGGTTGCCGGTGGAAAACGGGTAGGGCTGTTCGGTGGTGTCGGCGACGATGCGGTCGTCCGCGGCCTCGTCGGTGTTGACCACGAAGCCGCCGCCGACCGAGTAGTAGTCGCGGCTGGCCAGCTCGTTGTCGTCGGCGTCGTACGCGGAAAAGCGCATGCCATTGGTGTGGAACGGCAGCTTCTGGCGCTTGTTGAACACCAGGTCGCGCTTCTCCTCGAACGCGATCATCTTCTTGCCGAGCAGCAGTAGCTGCTGCGTGCCGCGGATGCGTTCGAGCACGGCGGGGATGCGGTCCGGATCGACGCTGTCAGGATGCTCGCCCTCCAGGCCAAGCAGCACGGCCTTGTCGGTGCCGTGGCCGCGGCCGGTCATGGCCAGCGAGCCGAACAGCTCACCACGCACGCGCGTGACGCGATCCAGCACGCCGTTCCCGTCCAGCCAGCGCTCGGCGAAGCGCGCGGCCGCGCGCATGGGTCCGACGGTGTGCGAGGAGGACGGCCCGATGCCGATCTTGAAAAGGTCGAAGACGCTGACGGCCATGGCGCTACTGCTGATCGAAGAAGATGACCGGCTATTCTACGCGTCGCCTCCAGCCATTCGCAGCCGCATGTCCGATCTGATCCTTTACCAGCGCGATTACTGCCACCTGTGCGATCAGGCATTGGCCGTGCTGGCCGAGGCGCGCGCGCCGGATTTCGAGAGCCTGTGGGTGGATGACTCGGCCGATCTGGTGCAGCGTTACGGCATTCGCGTGCCGGTGTTGCGCGACGATCGCGACGGCCGCGAGCTGGACTGGCCTTTCGATGCCGCCGCGGTGCGTGCGTTTATCGCGGGCATCGATTAGGCGGCCACCCGGCGCGGATTACTTGGCGACGAGCTGCAGATGCGCCGTGACCTTGACGTCCGCCGCAATCACCGACGTATCGGCGTAATCGCCCCCGCCGACGCCAAAATCCAGCCGCTTGAGCGAGCCGGCGACATCCAGCACCGCGCCCGCGCCCTGTGGCTTGAAACTCACGTTGAGGGTCACCGGCTTGGTCACGCCGTGGAGCGTCAGATTACCGTCGGCCAGCACCTGCGCGCCTACCTGACGAAAGCCGGTGGTGACGAAGTGCGCCTGCGGGAATTTCGCGACGTTGAAAAAATCGGCGCCGGGCAGCGCGGTGTCGCGATCCTTGTCACCGGTTTTCGCGCTGGCCAGATCGACGGTCACGTCGAACTTCGACGTGTTGAGGTGCGCCGCGTCGTAGCTGATGGCGGCGGTCCACTTGCCGAATGTGCCGCTGAAGCCGGCGCCCTGGAACGTGCCGGCAAAACCCAGCGTGCTGGTAGCCGGCTGCACTGTGTAATCGGCGGCAGCTGCGACGGCTGGTGCGGTCAGAGCGAGTACGAGCAGGGCGGAATAAAAGGCTTTCATCGAGACTCTCCTGGGGAACATGATTCGGTCGGTAACGCGATCATTACGGACGCGGACTGCCGAAAGGCATCATCCGGCGCAGCACGTTGTCCTTGTCGAACACGTGGTGCTTCAGCGCGGCGCCGACGTGTACGACCAGCACCGCCACCAGAAACCAGAACAGGTACTCGTGGACGGCGAACACGGCGTCGGCGATGCTGTCATTCTTGGCCGCCAGCGACGGCAGGTTGAACAGCTTGAACCACTGCAGCGGCTTGCCGGCGACGGAATTGAACCACCAGCCGCTCAGCGGAATGGCCGCAATCAATACGTACAGCACGCCGTGAACAACGTGGGCCGAAATCTGCTGCCAGCGCGGGCCGGGCTCATCCGGCGGGCGGCGATCGATCAGCCGCCACAGCACGCGCAGCAGAAACAGCGCGAGCACGGTGAGTCCGATCGACTTGTGCAGCGCCAGCCAGTTGATCTTCTGCATCGGGCCGTGCGCCAGATCCATCAGCAGCCCGAAGATGCCGTTGCCGATAATCGCCAGCGCCGTGATCCAGTGAAAAAACCGCGCCACCGTACCCCAGCGGCGATTGTCGTTGCGCAGACTCATGGTGTGTCCTTGGTCGGTTTTTCGTCGTCGCCACGGATGGCTTCGAGCTCCATCCAGATCGCCACGTCGTGACCGATCGAATGGGCAAAGGCATTGATGCCGAACGACTCGCGCTGCAGCGACGCGGTGGCGGAAAAACCGGCCACGGTGTGCATGCCGTAGATAGTCGTGGCGAGACGGTTGAAGGTGAACATCAAATCCATCGGCCGGGTCACGCCGTGCAGCGTGAGCTGGCCGTGCAGCACGCCGTGCTGATCGTCCTTGCGCTCCACGCCGGTGCTGACAAAGTGCGCATAGCGATCGTGCGCGCAGTCGAGCAGCGACGGTTTGCATACGGCCGCATTCCAGTCGGCGTCCCCCATGTCCACGCTGGCCAGATCGATGTCCAGTTCGGTGGCCGCCGTGCTCCAGTCTTTCGGATCGAACTGAAGCCAGCCTTGGGCGATGTGCAGGCGTCCAATCGGTCGCGAATAGCCGTCGTGGTCGATGCTGAAAAGCACCTGGCTGTGCACCGGGTCATAGTGATAGCGCGCGCCGGCGGATTTCGCGGCCAGCGGCAGCCACAGCAGTGCGGCGCATAACAGCAACCGGTGGAATGGGTGGGCTCGAGGCATGAACGAGAGTCTGGCTGATCTTGTTTGGCCACGCCAGCTGGCGGCCGCTGGACGCACTGTTTCGCTGGCGCGTTCAGTGTTGCTCGCGGCCGGGTGCCAGTTTTGGCATGATGAGGCAGGGATCGGGGGATTTGTGCATGGCTGCATCGCGTTTGCAACAAGGTGTTTCTGCGCTTGTTCTGCTCGTCGTCGTTGCCAGCGGCAGGGCTCAGGTCGACACGCCGCCCCAGGCTTCGATGGCTCCCATGACGCGTATGCCGGCCATGACCGGGCCGGTGTCGACCCTGCCCGCAATCAACCCTGCGGCGACCGACAGCGCTTCCAGTCCGACGCCATTGGCGACGCCGCAGTTTCGCCGGTATGGCGTCGACGAGGGCGTGCTGCGCGGTCCGGTTTATGCGGTGGCGCAGGATCGCCATGGACTGATGTGGTTCGGTTCGGCCGCCGGCTTGATGCGCTATGACGGCGTCAGTTTTCAGGCGTTTCGCAACGCACCGGACGATCCGCGCTCATTACCCGCCAACCAGAGCTACGCGCTCTACGTCGACCGCGACAACAAGGTGTGGGCGGGCGGCATCTCGACCGGCCTGATCGTCTACGATCAGCAGACCGAGCGCTTCCGGCAGTGGACGCACGACGACGCCAAGCCCTTGAGCCTTGCCGACAACGAAGTGTGGGGCATCACCCAGACAGCCGACGGCCAGCTGTGGATTGCGACCGGCGACGGGCTCGATCGCATGCGCAAGGACGGCCAGGGCTTTGATCACGTGCCGCTGGATAGTGACGGCACGCACGCGGCGTCCTTCGGTGAAACGCGTGCGCTGCTGGCCGAAGCCGATGGACGGCTATGGATCGGCACCGCGAAAGGCCTGTATCTGCGCAGCGCCGATGGTCGGCTGCGCCGCATCGCCATGGATCCCACCTTTCATGGTGACCCCGGCAAGATCTGGCGCATCGAAGGCGGCCTGGCTGATCCGCAGCAGCGTGAGGTGCGCATCGCGATGGAGGGCGGCCTGCTGATCGTTCACGATGACCTGGTGGCGCATTTTCTCGCACCGCAGGTGCTGTCGTCGCTGCGTGTTGTGAGCAGCACGCGCGATGCGCAGTGCCGACTGTGGATCGCCACGGTCAGCGGTCTGCTGCTGGACGAGGGCGACGGACGGCTGCAGCCGCTCACGGGCCAGCCGCTTCTGCCGGGTGGACTGCCGAGCAACAAGATCTGGCAGACCATGCTTGATAGGGAGGGCGGACTGTGGATTACCTTTGACCAGTCCAGCATGGCGTATCTGCCGCCATCGTGGAACGGTTTTACCCGCTTCACTCACATCCCGGATGATCCGAACAGCCTCAGTGGCATCTCTGCTACTTCCGTGGCTTTTGCACGAGACGGTCTGCTCTGGGTTGGGGGCAACGACGGCTGGATCGACAAGCTCGACGTGGGCACGGGTACCGTCACGCATGTCATTCGCGACATGCATAACCAGATCATCGCGATGGTGGAGGATCCGCGTGGACGACTGTGGATCGTCAGTTCCGGCGAACTGCACGTGTTCGACCACGGAAAGCTCATCGCGGTGCCGGCGGGGGATTCGCCGATGCAGCGGCCTGTGCTGATCGCCATGGCAGAGGACGGCACGCCCTATGTCGGTTCGTGGGGTGGCGGCATCGTGAAGGTGAATCCGGAGACATTGGCGATCACGCCATTGCGTCTTGAAGCCGGCGCATCGCCGTCGGTGACAGACGATAGCTTGCTGCCGGAGCAAATCAGTTTTCATGCCGGCAGCCTCTGGTATGTGAATCACGGGGGGCTGATGCGCTGGGATGCTTCCGCCCAGAAGCTGGTCTTCGTGCCGGGCGTACCGCAAAACCTTGTGCGCAGCGCGGCCTTCGATGCCACCGGATTCTGGCTGCTCTTTTCCTCCACCATCGAGCATTATCGCTATGCCAACGGCCGCGCCGTGCGCGACGATATCGTCGATTTCACGCACGAGCCGTTCGTCTCGGATCTGGTCGACATGCAGGTCGATCGCCTCGGGCGTCTCTGGCTCCTCGCCAATCCCGGGCTGCTCCGCTTCGATGCACGCAGCCGCCGCTTTCAATCGTTCGGTCCGTCACAGGGTCTTTCCAATGCCGACTTCAACAGCGCGACCATCGCCGCTGACGGCACCATCTTTGCGACCAACAGTGCCGGCGTGCTGATGTTCCAGCCCGAGCAGTTGACCGCGGCGAGTAACGCGCCCACGCCACCGGCGCTGAGCTTGACCCGCGTCAGCGTGCGCAGGGGCGGGGATGTTTATGAGCTGCCGCTCACGGGCGGCGCCATAGCGCTGGGCTGGCGCGATCGCGACCTGCGCGTGGACGTGCGTGCAGCGTCATTCATCAATCCCAAAGGCAACCACTACCGGTTCAAGCTTGGCGGTTTCGACAATGGCTGGGTCAGTGTGGACAGCCGGGGCGAGCGCGATTTCGCCGGACTGCCCGCCGGCAATTACACGCTGCAGGTGCAGGGCGCGGGCGAGAACAGCGCGTGGAGCAGCCTGTCGACACCGCTGCGGATTTCGGTGCAGGCGCCGCCGTGGGATCGCTGGTGGGCGTGGGCCTCCTACGTGCTGCTGGTCCTCATCACCGCGGGCCTGATCCTGCGCGGCTGGCGCCGACGCCTGGCGCAGCGTCATCGCATGCAGATGATCGAGCAGCAGCGGCAGCTGGCCGAGGCGGCGAGCGCGGCGAAGACGCAGTTTCTTGCCACGCTCAGCCACGAGATCCGCACGCCGATGACCGGCGTGATGGGCATGGCCGAACTGATGCTGACCACACCGCTGACGCCGCAGCAGCACGACTACACCAAGGCAATGCAGCGGTCGGGCGGCATGCTGCTGAAGCTGCTGAACGACGCGCTCGACCTGGCCCGCATCGAGGCCGGGCGACTGGAACTCGAGCCTTCGCCGTTCGATCCGCGTCAGCTGCTGGAGGATGTAAGCCAGCTCGAGCAGGGCCTCGCGCATATGAAGGGCATCCGTTTCGTGCTCGATGTGGCGGACGATCTGCCTGTGCGCCTGATCGGCGATGCGGTGCGTATCAAGCAGGTGCTGCTCAATCTGGCCAACAACGCGTTGAAATTCACCGAGCGCGGCAGCGTCACGCTGCGCGCGCAGCGCACGGCGCAGGGGCTGGTTTTCAGCATCAGCGACACCGGCCCGGGCATTCCCGAGGCGAGCCGGGCGCGCCTGTTCCAGCGCTTCGAACAGGAGGAGGGCCCGCACCGCAGCGCCGGCAGCGGCCTGGGCCTGGCGATCTGCCGCGAGCTGGTGGAGATGATGAGCGGCAGCATCGAACTGGAATCGCGCATGGGCCACGGCAGCACCTTCCATGTGCGCCTGCCGCTCTCCGAGCCAGCGGCGACAGCCGTGCCGTCGTCCGCCGTCGCCAACGGCCCTCGCAGCTATCGCCTGCTGCTGGTGGAGGACGACACCATCATCGCCGCCGTGATATCCGGCCTGCTCGAACAGCAGGGCCATACGGTTCTCCACGTGGCCAACGGTCTGGCCGCGCTGGCCGAGCTGGCGCACGCCGACTTCGATGCCGTGCTGCTCGATCTGGATCTGCCGGGCGTAGACGGTTTCCAAATCGCGCGGCTGATTCGCCAGCGCGAACACGACGGTCAGCGTTTGCCGATCGTGGCGGTCACCGCGCGTTCGGGCAGCGAAGACGAAATGCGCGCGCAGGCCGCCGGGATGGACGGCTTTCTGCGCAAGCCGCTCAGCGGCGATCAGCTCGCGCAGGCGCTGGCACGCGTGATTGCCCGTCCAGAAGTGGTGACCGACGACGCGCGCTAAGCGTGTCGCTACTACTTACATATCGAATTTTTTCAGCTCGAAACCCATCGTCTGGTAGTCACGCCAGCGTACGCGCGAGCCGTCGCGCTCGGCCGGATCGGCGGCGACCACTTCGAGAACGCGCTGAAACTGGCCGGTGGCGCAGCTGTCGCGCAGGTTGATCAGCAGCGGCCGATCCGCCGTCTCGATGCCCGGCGGCACGATCAGCACGGCCGTGTCCGCATCGTCGTCGTCACCGGCGAGCTGATGCGGAATCCACACGTCCTCGTCGAACGCCCACAGCAATTCGTCGATCGCCTCGGCCTGCTCGAAGTCGCGGGTCAATATCAGCGTCGGCTGCTGCGCCGCGAAGGCTTTCTTGGTCAGCTCGCACACGAGCAGCAGCGGCTGCTCGCGGAACCGCGGCTTGTCGATCAAGTAAAAATCAGCGCGTGGCACGGGATTTAAGCGGGCAACGGGGAACAGGGAATCGGGAACATCCGCGATGCGGAGATCGTCCGCATCGTCGCAGAGTCAAAATGCTGGAAAAAGGCGATGAGGGTGCACAAAGGCTCACGCTCGCCGCGAGCTGTGCGTTCCCTGTTCCCTGTTCCCCGCTCTTCATACCCGATCCATCAACCACTGCGTCAGCAGCGCGACCGGGCGGCCGGTGGCCAGGCCCTTGCGGCCCTCTTCCCACGCGGTGCCGGCGATGTCCAGATGCGCCCAGCGCTGGCCTTCGGTGAAGCGAGACAGGAAGCAGCCGGCGGTGATCGCGCCGGCGCTCTTGCCGCCGATGTTGGCGATATCGGCAAAGCCCGAATCGAGCTGGACCTGATAGTCGTCCCACAGCGGCAGGCGCCAGGCGCGGTCGAGCGTTGCTTCGCCGGCGGCCATCAGTTCGGCGGCCAGGTCGTCGTGCTTGCTCATCAGGCCGCTGGCGTGCTTGCCCAGCGCGACAACGCAGGCACCGGTGAGCGTGGCGGCGTCGATGATGGTGTGCGGCTGGAAGGTCTGCGCGGTGTAGGTCAGCGCGTCGCAAAGAATGAGGCGGCCCTCGGCATCGGTGTTGAGCACTTCGATGGTCAGGCCGGACAGGCTGGTGATCACGTCGCTGGGGCGGTACGCGTCGCCGTCGGGCATGTTTTCCACAGTCGGTACCACGCAGACCAGGTTGACCTTCAGCTCCATCTTCACCGCGGCGATAAACGCGCCGAGCACGGCCGCGGCGCCGCCCATGTCGAACTTCATTTCCTCCATGCCCGGGCCGGGCTTGAGGCTGATACCGCCGGTGTCGAAGGTGACGCCCTTGCCGACGAAGGCATACGGCTTGTCACCTTCGGTACCGTTTTTGTATTCCAGCACCACCAGCTTGGGCTTGTTGACCGAACCACGGGCCACGGCAAGCAGCGAGCCGAAGCCCAGCCGCTCCATTTCCACGTGGTCGAGCACACGGCAGCTGACCTTGTCGCCCTGGCCGTCGGCAAACGTCTGCGCCTGTTCGGCGATGTACGCCGGATTGCAGATGTTCGGCGGCAGGTTGGCCAGCTCGCGGGTGAACTCGATGCCGGAGGCCAGCGCGCGCGCCTGCTCGAGACCGGCCTGGGCGTCGGCGCCGCCGGCAAAGCTCACGCCGGCCAGCGTCACCTGCTTGCTCTTGTCGCGCGGCTTGAAGGTGGCGGTGTAGCGATACGCGGCGTGGTCGGTCGTCAGCGCGGCCATGCGCACACGCCAGGCGCTGTCGCGGCCCGGCACGTCGACTTCGGTGAGGTACGACACGGCGTCGGCCACCGGCAGCTTGCCCAGCGCACGCGCCGCTTCGATGCAGACTTTCTGATAGCGTGCCGCGTCGAAGGTTTTCTGCGCGCCGAGGCCGACCACCAGTACGCGCTTGGCCGCGACGCCGTGGGGTGCGAACAGCAGCGTGGTCGAGCCGGCCTTGCCGGTAATGTCGCCGCTTTCCACCTGGCGTTTGATGATGCCCTCGGCCGCGCTGTCCACGCGCGCGGCGGCGCTGGTCAGCATGCCTTGCTCATACACGCCCACGAGAACGCAGGCGGTGTCGACGGCTTCGGGGGCGGCGGCGCCAAGGCTGAACTGAAGTGTCATCGGATGTTTCCTGTGCGGGCGCGACGGCTGTCGAACCGGCTAGACTTGAGGTTTGCCGACCGTATCGGTCGCGGCGAAGGATCACTTAAGTTTATCTCATGCTGAGCATTCTCGACCGCTATTTCCTGCGTGAGCTGGCGCAAACCGTGGCTGCCACGGTCGTGGTGCTGCTGGTTGTGGTGGCGGGCAGCGCGTTTGCCAAGGTGCTGCAGCAGGTCGCCAACGGCAGTTTTCCGGCCAGCGTGATGTTCCAGGTGCTGGGGTTGCAGACGCTCGACGGCCTGACCAACATGGTGCCGCTGGCGAGCTTTCTTGGCGTGCTGATGGGGCTTGGCCGCATGTACCGCGAAAGCGAGATGCACGTGCTTGCGTCCTCCGGCATGGGCCCGCGCGGGTTGCTCAAGCCGGTGCTGATTCTCAGCGCGGTGCTGGTTGCCATCACGGCCGCCGTTTCGCTGTGGGTGGGACCATGGGCTGTCAGCACCAGTGACAACATGGTGGCGGTGGCCAATCGTTCGGTGATTGCGGCAGGCCTTGATGCGGGCCGCTTCACCGACCTGCCGGGCAAGGGCGGCATCATCTTTGTCGATTCGTTGAGCCGAGACGGCAGCAAGCTTGGCCATGCCTTCGTCGAAACGCAGCGCGATGCGGCGGGCGGCGCGTTGCATCTGAAGGTGGTCAGCGCCGACCACGGCGAGCTGTATCAGGAAAGCAACGGCTCGGACCGCTTCATCACCTTCCGCACCGGCTGGCAGTACGACATCCCGCTGGGCGCGGACAACTGGCGCAAGATGCAGTACGAGCGCAACGACACCTCGCTTTCCAGCGTGCAGTCTGACGATGGCGACAATGATCCCAGCCACTCGATGGATACGTTGAGCCTGCTGCGATCGCGCGATCCCGACGCGCGCGCCGAGCTGGCCTGGCGCGTCAATTCGCCACCCCTGACCTTGGTGCTTCTACTGCTGGCACTGCCATTGTCGCGCCAGAGCCCGCGCGAACCGCGCTATGGCCGTCTGTTTCTGGCCATCGTCACTTTCTATCTTTATTACGTGGTGCTGGCGCTGTGCCGTGGTCAGATTGCGAAAGGGCACTGGCACAGCCAAGTGCCCATGTGGGCACTGCACCTGCTGGTTTGCGGCATCGCCGGCTGGCTGCTGTGGAAGCAGTACGCACCGCGCAAGCTGCGTCTGAGCCAGCGCGCATGAGTAGCCCGGCATGAGTGTGCTAAGTATCAAGCGCGTCGACCGACTGGTGATGCTCAGCGTCCTCGGGTCGGTGCTGATGGTCTGGCTGGTGCTTGCCGGCTTCGATGCCGTGACCCAGTTTTTGCGCCAGCTCGGCAGCGTGGGCAAGAACGGCTACACGTTGAACAACGCGATCGTCTACGTTCTGGTGACGTTCCCACGCCGGCTGTACGAGATGTTCCCCAACGCAGCGCTGATCGGCGGCCTGCTCGGGCTTGGGGGTCTGGCCTCTACGGGCGAGCTCACCGCGCTGCGTGCGGCGGGCATGTCGCGCCTGCGCATCGCCATCTCGGCGGTCGGCGTGGTCACGCTGCTGATCATTGGCGTGGTCATCATGGGCGAAACGATCGGCCCCTGGGGCGATCAGAAGGCGCAGTCGATGCAGCTGCGCATGAAAAATGCCAACGTCGGCACCACCAGCAGCGGCACCTGGGCGCGCGACGGCAACAATTTCATCAACGCGCGTGGCAGCATGCTGACCAACCGCGGAGGCATCAGCAGCGTCGAGCTGGCCGACGTGCGCATTTTCACGATGACGCCGGACGGTCAGCTTACCCGGTTCGAATGGGCCAAGGCAGCCGAGCACAACGGCAAGCGCTGGCTGCTCAAGGACGTGCGCGACAGCACGCTGGATGCAACCGGTGTCCACACCACCACACTGGCCACGCAGCCATGGGCTACCGGGCTCAATCCGCAGGTCCTGGCGCAGTCGATCATCCTGCCGCAGTACCTTTCCATGCGCGACCTGCAGCGCAATATCCGCTACCGCGCCGCCAACGGCGAATCGCCCGGCGTGTATGCGGTGGCGTTCTGGGGACGTGCGCTTTATCCGCTCAGCGTGCTTGTGCTGGTGCTGTGCGCGATGCCGTTCGCCTTCGGTGCACTGCGCTCCGGCGGTCTGGGCAAGCGCATGTTCATCGGCATGCTGCTGGCGATCGGCTGGTACTTCCTGCAGAAGGCGATGGTGAACTTCGGTACCGTTTACGGCATGCCGCCGCTGCTGGCGAACCTGTTGCCGATTCTCATACTTGCCACTGCAGGTTGGCTGTACTTCCGCCGCAGCGGCTGAGTTCGCCCGCCTTCCACTTTTTATTCTTCTTCAAGCCGCGAGAGTCCGCCATGCGAGTTGTCGATTTACGCAGTGATACGGTCACCCAGCCGACCCAGGCCATGCGCGAAACGATGCTGCTGGCCGATGTCGGTGACGACGTCTACGGCGAAGATCCCACCGTCAACGCGCTGCAGCAGCGGCTGGCCGACGATCTCGGTTTCGAGGCCGGACTCTTCGTGCCTACCGGCACCCAGTCCAACCTGCTGGCGCTGATGGCGCACTGCGAGCGTGGCGATGAATATCTGGTCGGCGCCGACGCCCATACCTTTCGCTGGGAAGGCGGCGGTGCGGCCGTGCTCGGCTCCATCCAGCCGCAGCCGATTCCACAGGACGCCGACGGCACGCTGCCGCTCGACAAGGTCATCGCGGCGATCAAGCCGATCGATCCCCATTTCCCCCGCACCAAGGTGCTGGCACTGGAAAACACCTGGTGGGGCCGCGTGCTGCCGCAGGACTATCTCAAGGCCGCACGCGACCTCACCCGCGAACGCGGGCTCGGCCTGCATCTCGATGGCGCACGCCTGTTCAACGCCGCGGTTGCCGGCAACCTCCCGGCGCGCGACATCGCGCAGCACTTCGATAGCGTCTCGGTCTGCCTGTCGAAGGGATTGGGCGCGCCGGTCGGCTCCGTGCTGGTCGGCTCGAAGGCGCTGATCGACAAGGCGCGGCGCTGGCGCAAAGTCGCCGGCGGCGGCTGGCGCCAGGCCGGCCTGCTCGCCGCGGCGTGCATCTTCGCGCTCGATCACCATGTCGCGCGGCTGGCCGACGACCATCGCCGCGCCGCCTATCTGGCCGGCCGCCTGCGCGAGATTGCCGGCGTCAACTTGCTGGGGCAGTTCACCAACATGGTCTACGTCGACGTGCCCGCCGAGCGCTTGCGCGATTTGGACGTCCATATGAAAGCCGCCGGTATTCGCATCAGCATCGGCTATCTGCCGACGCTGCGGCTGGTGACGCATCTGGATGTGGATGATGAGGGGGTGGAGAGGGTGGTCGAGGCGTTCCGCTCGTTTTTTGCTCGCGGTTAGTTCGCGCTGCATTTTTCGCTAGTTTCTGCCGTGAATCTTCGCGGGTCTTGATGGATTGAAGTGCAGAGCTTTCGCACTCCTTCGGAGCGCGAGGTACTTCTCTTTTGCTTGTCCACACGCACGCGTTAGCGTGCGTGAACAGCGAAGCTGACCCGAAGGGCGAGGGGCTTTCAGCCCGGAGTAAAAGAGAAGTACCCAAGAGAAAACGACACCCCGCTTGGCGCTTGCCGGGCATCCCTGCCCGGCAAGTCCGTAAGCTGGGGCCGGGCTTTTCGACAGGACTCCTGTCCTGACGAAAAGGAATCGACATCCTGTCGATCCCCGCTGCGCGGCCTGTCGACCCCACCTCACCGCCGCACAGGGGCCCTATTAAAAGCGGCGCGCATCCTGCGCTCAGCAGGCTGACCGTTTGAGTCAATGTAAAAAGCTTTGTCTCGCTGATTTTCTTATCGCTTGACGCAAAACACGCGCAGCCTGAACATCTATTGCATATGCCTCAATCCGAGGTCTATTAGGTGTTAGCTCCAAGGGGAAAATATGCCAGGCCGTCCGCCAAAAGCTGCACATGTCAGGGACACATTTCTTGCAGCATCTTCATCTGCAAGTGATTTGGTGAAGACCATCTCAGGTCTTTCGGGAGTAAATCCCAATTCAACTTGTCCACGGCTGCACGCAGAACAGGCGCGACGGGTTGTAGAACTTGCTTTCCTCGGCCTCGTGTCTGCATGGGAGGAATTTTTAGAACAATCCTTCGTGCGCTACTTAGCGGGAGCCAAAGCAGACAATGACTTTTGCCCAGAGCTTCGCATGGGAAAGGCAACGGATATCTCTCATGCTTATCAAATCATTTCAGGTGATCCGAACTTCGATCCTTCCCGCAACTATGCGAAATTTGGAGAGCCTAAATGGGTCATATCCATCTCAAAAAATTACTTTGCGTTAGGTGCACCTTACGCCACAGTGCTTCAACCAAACATTGACCCAATTCAGCACTCGATCAAGCTTCGGAATCGTGTTGCGCATAACTCAAGCAAGTGCCGAGAAGACTTCATAAAATCGGCAAAGATTCATCTAAACATTCCAGAAGACGGAAAACTCAGGCAAGGCTACACAGTTGGGGATCTACTAGCTGCGCCCGCGGACCGTTTATTTGGGCAAGAAGCAAGGAATAAGGGTTGGACGTACTTTCAAGCCTACAATGCTCGCTTTCGCGCAATGGCACGCAAGATTGTGCGTTAGAACTAACAAATCGTTCGAGGCGGACGGCTGCGCCGCGGCGTAACTCCAGCGTTAGCCACTTAGGAATATCATGTTCTATCACGTAATCGTCGAAACAACTGAGAAGGTCGGCAAGCAGGGTGTGAATAAGGAGTATTTTGAACTCGACAAGTCCGATTTAAACGACGTCATGGAGCGCATCGTCTATCCCTTCCTTCGGAAGGAGGGATTCCAATTTGACGGATATTTCCTTCAGTACAACGAAGTTCGACGTATCGCCATTAAGGAGACGGAGAAGAGCTCTCAAACATTGTCGAAGTACGAAAACGACAATATGCCGGCTGGCATAATCATGTTCGTTTCGCCAACAAGCGTAATTTCTTATGAGAGACATGCGAAGGACATCACTGTCAAAGTCTTCGATGAGGCGAAGACGACTGTTCCTCCTAAAGCCCTATCAAAAACGTCTGCTAACCGCGACTTATCTAAAGTATTCATTGTCCATGGTCGTGAGGAATCGGCAAAAACAGAGGTTGCCCGTTTCGTTGAGAAGCTTGGCTTTGAGGCCATAATTCTTCACGAACAAGCGAGTTCCGGACAGACAATTATTGAGAAGATTGAAGCTCATACGAACGTAGGTTTCGCGGTTGTTCTTTACACCCCCTGCGATATCGGTGGCTTTGCAAAAGAGCCTCAACGGCCGCGCGCGCGGCAGAACGTAGTGTTCGAGCACGGATATCTCATCGGCAAGCTTGGTCGCCACAACGTGTCTGCTCTAGTGAAGGGCGACGTTGAGATTCCTAACGACATAAGCGGCGTTGTTTACGTGCCGCTGGACCAACACGGGGCTTGGCGCGTTGCTCTTGCTAAGGAACTCCGTACGGCTGGTTATCCCGTGGATATGAATCGTGTTGTTTAGAGCGAGGGCTAACCACTCGTTCAAGGCGGACGGCTTCGCCGCCGCTTAACTCCAGCGTTAGGAGTCTGCGTGAGCAACGATCAGGATGACCCTATGTGCCTTATGTTCAATCCGCCCCTGGTGGCATTGCTCTACAAGGCAGAGCAAACAATGGGCGCGCCGCTCACCGAGGCCCAAGTCCTCGCAATCCGGGACCAAGCCACTTGCATTGTTCTGCCTTATAGCGTGGCCGCCGCGGGGGAGAAGGCACGAGGCTATCCGGACATCGTTGCCGAGAATTGCTGGGCCGAGTGGCAATCGGTTCGGACTCAGCTTTTCGGCCAAGGCTCCTAACAACTCGTTCAAGGCGGACGGCTTGGCCGTCGAGTAACTTCAGTGTTGTACGGCATAGTGAAATTACGGGAACCTTCTTTGCTTTTCCAACCCCCTGTGCGGCGGTAGGGCGTGGTCGACAGGCCCGTCAGGGGAATCGACATGGATGTCGATTCCTTTTCGTCAGGGCAGGAGCCCTGTCGAAAAGCCCGGCCACGGCTCACGGACTTGGCGGGCGCAGCCCGGCAAGCGCCAAGTGGGGTGTCGTTTTCTCTTGGGTACTTCTCTTTTGGACAAGCAAAAGAGAAGTACCTCGCGCTCCGAAGGAGCGTGAAAGCTCTTGAGCTTTTTATTCCGAATATAGATGGCGAACAGCGGAAGGTTGAAAGCGTTGCGCACGCTGGCCCTTCGACTCCGCTCCGCTACGCTCAGGGTGAACGGAGTTCGATGATTGATCGAAGTTTGATGATTGATCGAAGTTTGGTGGTGAGGCCGTTTGGTCGTGAACGGATATGAGCATGTCCGGCGGGGAACTCGTTGATCATGACCGCGTGGCATAGGTCGAAAAAATGCGCCACCGCATGTGCACCAAATCAGCCCGCCGCAGGCGCCTTCTTCCCGACCACCGCCACCTTGTCAAACTTCCGAATAAAATCCCGCACCTGCGGATATACCGTCTCGCGCCAGCGGCGGCCGCTGAAAATGCCGTAGTGGCCGGCGCCTTCGATCACCTTGTGCGAGCGGCGCTTGGCAGGCACGCCGCTGCACAGTTCGTGCGCGGCTTCGGTTTGGCCGAGGCCGGAGATATCGTCCAGCTCGCCTTCGATGGTCAGCAAAGCGGTGGTCTTGATCGCCGAAGGCGTGACGCGCTCGCCGGCAACGTCCCACAACCCGCGCGGCAGCAGGAATTCCTGGAAAACTTTTTCTATGGTGTCGAGATAGAACTCGGCCGGCATGTCGAGCACGGCGTTGTATTCGTCGTAGAACTTGCGGTGCGACTCGGCGTCTTCCATGTCGCCGCGCAGCAGGTCCTGGTAGAAATCCCAGTGCGAGTTCAGGTGCCGGTTCGGGTTCATCGCGATGAATCCGGCGTGCTGCAGAAAACCCGGATACACCTCGCGGCCGTGGCCGGGGTAGTTGGCCGGCACCGTGTGGATGACGTTGCTTTCGAACCACGACAGCGGCTGCGTTGTAGCCAGGTTGTTGACGCTGGTGGGGCTGAGGCGCGGGTCGATCGGGCCGCCCATCATGGTCATGCTGCGCGGGGTTTTCTCGCCGCGGGCGGCCATCAGCGAAATGGCGGCAAGCACGGGCACCGTCGGCTGACAGACGGAGATGACGTGGACGTTATCGGAGCCGATGTGGCGGATGAATTCCTCGATATAAGCGACGTAGTCATCGAGGCTGAAGGCGCCCAATTCGAGCGGCACCATGCGCGCGTCGACCCAGTCGGTGATGTAGACCTTGTGATCGTGCAGCAGGGTGCGCACTGTATCGCGCAGCAGGGTGGCGTGATGGCCGGACAGCGGCGCCACTACCAGCACGATCGGATCGTGCTTCATTTTTTCGATGGTGGCCGGATCGTCGCTGAAGCGCTTGAAGCGTTTCAGCTGGCAGAACGGCTTGTCCAGCGCCACGCGTTCAATCACCGCGATTTCGTGATCGTGCGCCATGGCAATGGTGATGCCGAATTCGGGTTTCTCGTATTCCTTGCCCAGACGGTGCATCAACTCGTAGCCGGCCGCGATGCGCTGCGCGCCGCTGAGCTTGCCGAGCGGGCTGCTGTTGTCGTTGAGCATGCGCGCGTTGGCCTGCGCGAAGTAGCTCAAGGGACCGAGAAACGCACGCTGCCATTCATGGAGTTGATAGAGCATCGAAGAGACCGGCTGGCTAGAAGGAATTCTCCCATCTTAGCGCGGATTTCGGCGGTCTGCTGCGATGCGGTATTTGCCGACCACTGCGCGACAGCGCTTTTTCAATCAATTACTTGGAAAAGATTCCGCGCATTGGCTTGTGCACTGGTCTTACAGGTAGCGGCAGCGCAGCAGCAGTTCGTCCACGCCCTGCGTGTCGCCCATGCCTTCGCGCCATGCCAGCGGCTTTTGAAAACGCACGCCCAGCGGCATGAACACGCGGTTGTACCACCACATGGCGCGCTTGCGCTGATGGGTGAGAAACCAAAGCCCGACGTCGAGCAGGCGCGAGGATTTGGGTTGCATGCCGTAGACGGCACTGTGCTCGATGGTGAAGCCGTGCTGGGCCAGTCGCGTGATGATCTGTTCCGGCTCGTACCGGCGGCAGTGGCCGACGAAATCGTCGAAAGCGGTCCATGCGTCAGGATGCAGCGGCACGGAAAGCAGCAGAGTGGCGCCGGGCCTGGCCACGCGCGCCAGCTCGGCCAGCGCTGCGTTGTCGTCGTCGACATGCTCAAGAATATCCAGCGCGCAGATCAGCTCGAACCGCGCATCGCTGTACGGCAGCGCGCCGATCATGCCGTGCACGGCGTCGGCGCCGCGCTGGTGCAGGCGATGCAGGGCGGCATGGCTCAGGTCGACAAAGCAGGTGCCATCAAGCGGCATGCGCGGGCGCAGGCCTGGCGCCACTTCCAGCCGATGCGGCGCGCTGGATGCCAGCTCGCTGAGCAGCGGCCAGGTGTTGAAGCGATCGGGATCGATCAGCTGCGCGTCGGCCCACAGCGTTTCGTAAAATCCGCGGTTGGCGCGGATCAGCTCGGCGTCGGTGCGGGCGTGGGCGGGCGAGCTGGACATGGTCGAAGGGGATCCTGCGTGGATGGAGCGGGAGGCTTCAGCCGAGCAGGCGAATCTCGGTGCCGGCGGCCAGATCGTGCAGCGCCCGCCGCCGAGGGTTGGACAACGCTAGCGCAAACCATACCGCCCACGCGAGCAGCACGGCCCACAGCGTGTGCGGCAATCCCAGGACGGGTTCCAGCAGCAGCAGGAGCAGCGGCGCGGCGGCGACCAGCAGACGAATGACGGATTGCTGTAGCGAGGGCGTGGTGCCCGCCGTATTGGTCAGGCGCATGCGCCATGGCCGCATGCCGACGGTCTGGCCGCCGCGTCGCCATGCGCTGATGAAGTACGCCGCCACGACGGCTCCCTGCAAGGCCTGATACCAGACCGGCACCGAAGTCGTTGCGCCGGTGCGGATCAGCTGGCCGCCGGTTGCGAGCTGGCACAGCAGGCCCACCACCATCACGATCGCCACCACGATCAGCACGTCGTAGACCAGCGCCAGCAGGCGCCGCCACAGCGGGCAGGGGATATCGGTGGTGTGCAGCGTGGTCGGCATCGGCGGCTTGTCGCTTGCGTAGTGCGCGCGCAATGGCCAGCATCGTGCGCATGAAGAAGGAAGAAAACGTGTCCAGTATCGCCGAAGCCGATCGGCACAGCATCGCCGCGTTTCTCGAGCGCGTGTGGTCGGAGGACGGCCTGGCCGATCGCACGCTGGAAGCGTATCGGCGCGATCTGGAAGCGCTGGCGGCATGGCTGGCCACGCGTCAGCGCACGCTGCGCACCGCACAGCGCGAAGATATTTCCGGTTTTCACGGGCGGGCGTCGGGCAGCGCGCAGCCCGTGGCGATTCGCTCGATCGCGCGGCGGCAGTCGGCGTTTCGCCGCTATTACGCGTTTCTGGCGCGCAACGAGCCGGGCTTTGCCGACCCGACCCTGCTGATCGAGCGGCCGCGCATGCCGCGCAGCCTGCCCAAGGCACTGGCCGAGCGCGAGATCGTCGGCCTGCTCAACGCGCCGGATGTCACCACCGTGCTCGGCCAGCGCGACCGCGCGATGCTGGAGCTGATGTATGCGTCGGGCCTGCGCGTGTCCGAGCTGGTCGAGTTGCCGCTGGCGGCGCTCAACACGCGCCAGGGCGTGCTGCGCGTCACCGGCAAAGGCGGCAAGGATCGGCTGGTGCCGGTGGGCGAGGTGGCGCTGGAGTACATCAACAGCTATCTCAGCAGCGCGCGGCCGGAGCTGGCCAGGGGCCGGCAGCCGCCGGCGCTGTTTCTCAGCCGCCGGGGCGAAGGCATGACGCGGCAGATGTTCTGGACGCTGGTGAAACGCTACGCGCTGCAGGTTGGTATCAACGCCAAGCGCATTTCACCGCACGTGCTGCGGCATTCGTTCGCCACGCACCTGCTTAATCACGGCGCCGACCTGCGCGCGCTGCAGATGCTGCTGGGGCACAGCTCGCTCAGCACCACGCAGATCTACACCCTGGTGGCGAAAGAGGGGTTGAAACGGCTGCATGCGCAGCACCATCCGCGCGGTTGATCAGTTGAGCAGAGAGACCTAGACGTCGGCCCACATGCGCATGAGGTTTGCATGCGACTTGCTGATGGCGTCGAACGTCGCGCTTTTGCCCTCGCGCCCGAAGATGTTGCGCTTGGCGTTTTGCAGGTCCCACAGCAGCTCGCGCTGGCTGGCGTCGCGGACCTGACTCTGCACCCAGATCACCGCGGCATAGCGTGCGCCCTGGGTCACCGCGGCAACGCGATGCAGGGAATTGGCCGGGTACGCGATCGCGGCGCCCGCTTCGAGCTTGAACGCGCACTCCATGCCGTTGGCATCCACGATCAGTTCGCCGCCCGCGTAGGTTTTTGGGTCCGACAAAAAGAGGGTGATCGCCACGTCGCTGCGCACCGCGTTGCCCATGCCGCCCATCACCGGCGCATCCACGTGCGGCCCGTATTCCATGCCGAGATCGTAACGATTGAACAGCGCCGGCGTGACGGCCGATGGCAGCACCGCGGCCTGCAGCATGGCATTGCGAAGAAAGCCGTCGTAGACGATTTTCTGCAGCTTCGCCTGGCTTTGGGTGTCGTGGGTGACCTGCAGGTTCTTCTTTACCTCGCGCGCCGACCAGCCGGCGGTGCTGGCGCCGTCAACAAACGAAGCGGCGCCGAGCTCCCTGCGCAGCGCGCCGAGTTCCTCGTCGGTCAAGACATTGGGAATGCAAATGATCAAGTGATTCCGCCTGGACGTTCGAAACATGGGGCTAGCGATACCGCAATTTCCCTCGTCGGCACGGTCAAGGTCAAGCGACGTCTGGCCACCGTCTTCCTTCAGCTCAGGCGCATTCAGTCGCCTGTGCGAGAATGCACGATCGACGCCGCTATCGGGCGTCCGCACTGAATGACGAGGTTCTGGATGTTGAAGCAATGGCTGTTGGCCGCCGGTGTGGCCGCCTGTTCTTTTGGAGCAACGGCGGCGGATACGCCTGCCGCACCGGTCGCTACGGCCGCCACCAGCGCCACCCTGGGTCCGGGCGTAACGCCTGCGGCCGAAAAAATGGTGCGCGAGTCGATCGCCAAGATTTCGTCCAAGGCGGACATCGACGAGATCGACGTTGCGCCGATGCCGGGCTTCTACATGGTCATCGTGTCGGGGCAGATGCTCTACGTGAGCGCCGACGGCAAGTACATGCTCAACGGCGAGCTGGTCGATCTGGGCAGCAAGCAGAACACCAGCAAGATGGCGTGGGCGAAGTTCCGCAAGGCGCAGATTGCCAAGGTGCCCGCCTCGCAGCGCATCGTGTTCGCGCCAGCGCATCCGAAGGTCACCATCAGCGTGTTCACCGACGTCAACTGCGGCTTCTGCCGCGCCCTGCACGAGCATATCGCCGACTTCAACAAGGCCGGCATCGCCGTGGAATACCTGGCGTGGCCGCGTGAGGGTGTGACTACCACGGCCGGGCGACCGACGCCGACGTATACCGAAATGGTCTCGGTCTGGTGCGCAGCCGATCGCAAGGCCGCCTTTACGGCCGCCATTGGCGGTGCGGCGCCCAAGCCGGCTACCTGCACCAATCCGGTCAAGGACCAGTTCGAGCTGGGTTTGAAGCTGGGCCTGGACGGTACGCCGACCATCTACGGCCCGGACGGCCGCGTGCTCGGCGGCTATGTGACGCCTGATCAATTGCTCAAATCCATCAAGGATGGCTCGGACGTCAGCGGCAGCTGAGCGTCCGACGAGGTGCAGCAACGGGCCATGTGCCCATGTGCGGTGCCGTATCGCAGCATCAGCTAGACCGCATCGGTTAGAATAGGTGTTTTCCCGCAAAGCGCCGTTCCCCGCATGATCGCACTCGACGGGCAGAGCGCCCTCTCGCCATTCCGCCTCGAACGTCTCAATGCCCGCCTGGATGCCCTGCATCACGGCGTTCGCGTGCAGGCCTCGTGGTTCGTCTTTTTCGTCGACACCGACACGGTGCCGCAGGGCACGCTGCGTCAGCACCTGCTGGCCGTGCTGGAAGCGAAGGACGCCAAGCCCGAGCCAGCCACGCTGTGGGTCGTGCCTCGGCTGGGCACCATCTCGCCGTGGTCGAGCAAGGCTACGGAAATCCTGCACGGCGCCGGCTTCGGTGCGGAAGGCTCCGGCATCCGTCGCGTCGAGCGCGGTATGGCCTGGCAGATCACCGGCCTGCCCGCGGCAAGCGCACCGGACCACGCGGTGATCATGGCCGAGCTGCACGACGCGATGACGCAGTCGGTGCTGACGACGATCGACGAGGCCCAGGGCCTGTTTCTGGTCGGCCAGCCCGGCGATCTGGTGCACATCGCGCTCGGCAGCAACCCGAAGGGCGCGCTGGATGAAGCGAACGGCCGGCTCGGCCTGGCCCTGGCCGACGATGAAATCGAGTATTTGGTCGACCGCTACGCCGAACTGGGCCGCGACCCAACCGATGCCGAACTTTTCATGTTCGCGCAGGCCAACTCCGAGCATTGCCGGCACAAGGTGTTCAACGCCAGCTGGACGCTGGACGGCGTCGATCAGGACAAGAGCCTGTTCGGCATGATCAAGCACACCCACCAGCAGTCGCCGGCGCATACCCTTTCCGCCTATTCGGACAATGCGGCGGTGATCGAGGGCAGCGTGGGCAAGCGCTTTTTCCCCGATGCGAAAGACGGCATCTGGCGCGCGCATGAAGAACGCATCGACTTTGCGATCAAGGTCGAGACGCATAACCACCCCACCGCGATCGCGCCGTGGCCCGGTGCGGCCACCGGTGCCGGCGGCGAGATTCGCGACGAGGGCGCGACCGGCCGCGGCGGCAAGCCGAAGGCAGGTCTCACCGGTTTCTCGGTGTCCGATCTGCGCATTCCCGGCCACCCGCAGCCGTGGGAAATCGACCGCCCGCTGCCGCCGCGCATGGCCAGCGCGTTCGAGATCATGCGCGACGGCCCGCTGGGCGCGGCCGCGTTCAACAACGAGTTCGGTCGTCCGTGTCTGGGCGGCTATTTTCGTACCTACGAACACGAAACCGGCGAATCCGGCCTGCGCCGCGGCTACGACAAGCCGATCATGCTGGCCGGCGGCCTGGCCAATCTGCGTCCGGGCCATGTGCTGAAGCACGCCGTGCAGCCGGGCAACAAGGTGATCGTGCTGGGCGGCCCGGCGATGCTGATCGGGCTGGGCGGCGGCGCCGCTTCGTCGGTGGCGTCGGGCAGCTCCAGCGCCGAGCTGGATTTCGCCTCGGTGCAGCGCGACAACGCCGAGATGGAGCGCCGCTGTCAGGAAGTGATCGACACTTGTTGCCGTCTTGGCGAGGCGAATCCCATCGTCAGCGTGCACGACGTGGGTGCCGGCGGCTTGTCCAATGCGATTCCCGAGCTGCTCAACGACGCTGGTGTGGGCGGCGAAATCGATCTTTCAAAAATTCCCTGCGACGACCCGCAGCTCTCGCCGATGCAGGTGTGGAGCAACGAATCGCAGGAGCGCTACGTGCTGGCGATCGGCCCGGAACACCTGGCCGAATTCGAGGCCATGTGCCGGCGCGAGCGCTGCCCGTATGCCGTAGTCGGCGACGCTACGGCCGAGCGTCGCCTGCGCGTGACCGATCCGCGCCGCGACCTGGTGGTGATCGACCTGCCGATGGATGTGCTGTTCGGCAAGCCGCCGCGCATGCATCGCAACGCTAGGCACATCAAGCCGCGCATCGACGTGCTGCCCGATCTCACCGGCATCGGTATGAACGAGGCGCTGCTGCGCGTGCTGCGGCTGCCGGTGGTAGGCAGCAAGAGTTTTCTGATCACCATCGGCGATCGCACGGTGGGTGGCCTCAATCACCGCGACCCGATGGTCGGACCGTGGCAGATTCCGGTCGCCGATTGCGCCGTGACGCTTTCGGATTTCGACGGCTACGTCGGAGAAGCGATGGCGATGGCCGAGCGCGCACCGGTCGCCGTGCTCAACAGCGCGCAGGCCGCGCGCCTCGCCGTGGGCGAGGCGATCACCAATATGGCCGCCGCGCCGATAGCCAGCCTCGGCGAAATACGGCTGTCGGCCAACTGGATGGCGGCGGTGAATCATCCCGGCGAAGACGCCGCGCTGTTCGATGCGGTGAAAGCCGTTGGCATGGAACTTTGCCCCGCGCTGGAAATTTCCATTCCGGTTGGTAAGGACTCGCTGTCCATGCAGACCCAGTGGGAGCATGAGGGCAAGCCGCAGCGAACGGTGTCGCCGGTGTCGCTGGTGATCACCGGCTTCGCCCGCGTCAGCGACGCGCGCCGCACGCTGACGCCGCAGCTGCGGCTGGATCACGGCCACTCCGATCTGTGGTTGATCGACCTGGGCGCGGGGCGCGATCGCCTCGGCGCTTCGGCGCTGACCCAGGTATTCAACCGCGGCGGCGGCGTGCCGCCCGATCTCGACGATCCGAAGCGGCTGAAGGCGCTGTTCGATCTGGTGCAGGAAGCGAATGCCGGCGGCCTGCTCTTGGCCTATCACGATCGCTCGGACGGCGGCGCCATCGTCACCCTGCTGGAGATGGCGTTTGCCGGCCACTGCGGTCTGGAAATTCACATGGACGGCTGGGCCGAGGCGACACTGCGCGGCCTTTTCAACGAAGAGCTTGGCGCGGTCCTGCAGGTGGCCGAGGCCAACCGCGAGCCGTTCGAGGCGCTGCTGGTCAAGCACGGTTTGGCTGCCATCAGTCACCGGATTGGACGGCCGAAAGAAAAGCTCGGCATCAAGTTTTTTCTGGGCGGCGACACGCTGTTCAAGTGGAACTGGAGCACGCTGTTCGAAGCGTGGAACGACACCAGCTACGCCATGCAGCGCCTGCGCGACAACCCGGCCAGCGCCGACGCCGAGCGCCAGTGGCGCCGCGACGACATCGATCCCGGCATCACGCCGAAGCTCGGTTTCAACGCGAGCGAGAATATCGCTGCGCCGTTCATCACGGCGTCCAAGGGCAGCGGCGTGCGGCCGCGCGTGGCCGTGCTGCGCGAGCAGGGCGTCAACGGCCAGGTCGAGATGTCGGCCGCATTCACCCGCGCCGGCTTCGACGCGGTCGACGTGCACATGTCCGATCTGGCCAGCGGGCGGATCAAGCTGGCCGACTTCCGCGGCCTGGCCGCTTGCGGTGGCTTCTCCTATGGCGACGTGCTCGGCGCCGGCCGCGGCTGGGCTGCGTCGATCCTCTTCAACGAGATGCTGCGCGCGCAATTCACCGCGTTTTTCGCCGACGAGACGAAGTTCGCCCTGGGCGTGTGCAACGGCTGCCAGATGATGTCGCAGCTGAAGGACATCATCCCCGGCGCGCAGCACTGGCCGAAGTTTCTGCGCAATGCGTCGGAGCAGTACGAGGCGCGCGTGGCCACGCTGGAAATCCTCGATTCGCCCAGCCTGTTCTTCAAGGGCATGGTCGGCTCGCGCATTCCGGTGGCGGTGGCGCACGGCGAGGGCCGGGTGAGTTTTCCCAACGCGTGCAGCCCGGCCAAGGCGCATGCGGCGGTCCGTTTCGTCGACAACCGCGGCAAGCCGACCGAGAACTATCCGCTCAACCCGAACGGCTCGCCCGGCGGCCTGGCCGGCTTCACCGCCGCCGACGGTCGCGTGACGATTCTGATGCCGCACCCCGAGCGCGTGTTCCGCAGCGTGCAGATGAGCTGGCATCCGGAAAGCTGGGGCGAGGATTCGCCGTGGATGCGCATGTTCCGCAACGCCCGCGTGTGGTGCGGCTGATCGCTATTCCAGACGCAGGGCGGCGCTGAGCCATGGCCCGGCGCCCGACGTTTGTGCCGGCGCTGTGGCTCGGCACGATCTCGTGGTGCGTGCTCCTGGCGCTGGCCCCATGGTGGACCGGTTTTCCTCTGCTGCTGGCGATGGCGGCGGTACTCTGGCTGCTGGAACATCGCCTGGCGCACGAACATCGCTGGCTGCTGCGGCACGGCCTGGGCTGGGGCTTGCCCGGGGCGCTGTTCGCGCTGCAGCGCGCGCTTGGCGGTGGCGTCTTCGCATGGGTGATTGCGCTGCTCGGCATGCTGGTCGGTTACACCCTGCTGGCCGGTCTTGAAGCGTGGCTCGATCGCGATGCGCGCCGCGCGCTCAAGCTCGACGCCGGCGCCTTGAATCAGCCTGCCGCCGAGCCATCCGAATGGCCGCGCGCGCGTGTCGGGCCGCCCGCGGAAATCATCGAACTGCAGGCGCCGCGCTGGTGCGATGCCGCGGAGGGTATCGATGATCCCTACGGCGGTCGGGTCTTGCATCGTGACGGCGCGTATGGCTTCGATGACGGCACCCGCATCGATGGCGTCGGCGCCCAGGCTGCTTTCAGTCCTTCGGGACGCTGGTTCGCTGCGCGCCTGACGAATGACCGCGGCGTCGCGCTGCGCGATCGTGAGACCGGCAAGCTGCATCGGCTGCGCGGATGGCAGTTGGACGGCTGGTACCGCGAGCAGCCGTGGTTGATTCGCCGCCACGGCGATATGCCGCTCGCGCTGCGCGCCGTGCTCGGTGACGATGCGGCCGCCGAGGACTGAGTCCGCTGAGCCAAGTGGGTCGATGCTGCGTATATGTAGGGTACGCATCGCCGGAACCGCGTGACCAAATGACGCGATGCCCTGATGCGATTCACCGACGCCGCGCACGCTTTGCAAGACATGGGCGCGTGGTGCCGTTCTCCCTTCACTCAACCTAAAGCATACTTGCTGCGTGAATAGTCCAGCCTCCTCCCGCTCGCCGTTTGCGACCGTGCTCAGTGTCATCGTCGTGTCCGCCGATAGCGGCCAGATGATGCGTGACTGCGTGCGTCGCCTGCTCAACACTACGCTGGCGCTGGAAGTGATCCTGGTCGACAACGGCTCCGATGACGGCGTGCCGCAGGCGATCGGGCGCGCGTATCAGGGCGACCCGCGGCTCACGGTTATCTACAACCGTGCCAACCTGGGCTTTGGCCCGGCGATGAATATCGGCGCGACGCGGGCCAGAGGCCAGGCGCTGCTGCTGCTCAACCCCGATTGCCTCGTGCTCGAGGACGACCTGACCGACCTGCTCAACGTGCTGGCGCGCAATCCGAAGGCCGGCCTAGTTGGTGCGGTGGTATGCGACGAGGACGGCAAACCTGACCCGGCCTCGTGGCGCCGCGATCCGCTGCTGCGTCGTGCGGTCAATACGATGTTTGGCCGCGCCGGCGAAGGCGTCAACATCACTGAAGAAATTCCCGAAGAAGTGATCGAGGCCGAAGCTGTTTCCGGCGCCCTGATGCTGATGCCGCGCGCGGTGTTCAACCGGATCGGCGGCTTCGATCAGGATTATTTTCTGCACTGCGAAGATCTCGACCTGTGCCGCCGCGTGCGCGACATGGGTTATCAGGTGCTGCTCGCCGGCGATGTGCGCGTGACGCACGCCAAGGGCACGTCCAGCGCGCACCGGCCGGTCTTCGTCAGCCGCAACAAGCACCACGGCATGTGGCGCTGGTTTCGCAAGCACGATCCGGCCGCGCGCAACCCGCTCATTGCCAGCGTCGTCTGGCTGGGTATCTGGGCGCATTACTGGCTGAAGGTGCCGGGGCAGCTGCTGAGCAGGCCCAGGAAGTAGAGCGGGAACGGGGAACGGGGAACGGCAGCTTATCGCTACGTCTCATGACGCTCACACTGCAATGGCTGCGAACTAAAATACTTCGTAACGTTACATATCGCGTGCTCTGCTTTAACCGTTCCCCGTTCCCCGTTCCCCGTTCCCCGTTCCCGACCAAAACATCCATGCTCAGCACGCGCTCCACCACCACGCTCGCCACCCTCGGCCTTCTGGCGATGACCGCCGTGTGGGGTTCGACGTTTTTTCTGATCAAGGACGTGGTCTCGCGGATGCCGGTGGTGGATTTTCTGGCCGTGCGCTTTGTCGTGGCGGCACTGGTGATGCTGGCGCTGTTTGCGCGGCCGGTGCTGCGGCTCGGTCGCCGGCAGCTGCTGCGCGGCCTGTTGCTGGGCGTGATCTACGGCGTCGGCCAGCTGCTGCAGACCTGGGGGCTGTCGCGCATTGCGCCCAGCGTCAGCGGTTTTGTCACCGGCATGTATGTGGTGTTTACGCCGCTGCTGGCCATGCTGCTGCTGCGACATCGCACGCCCGGCGTGGTGTGGCTGGCGGTGCTGCTCGCCACGGCCGGGCTGGCCCTGCTGTCGCTCAACGGTGTGTCGGTCGATCTGGGCGTGTGGCTGACTCTGGCGTCGGCGCTGATGTACGGCCTGCATATCGTCGGGCTGGGCCAGTGGTCGCGCAGCGGTGAGGCGTTCGGCCTGTCGGCCGTGCAGATGGTGGCGATCGCCGTTGTCTGCCTGCTCGCCACCGTGCCGCATGGCCCGACGCTGCCGCCGGATCGCGCGGCGTGGTTTGCCGTGCTGTACATGGCGCTGATCGCCGGCGCTGGCGCGATGCTGATGCAGACCTGGGCCCAGTCGCACATGCCGGCGGCGCGGGCGGCGATCGTGATGACTACCGAGCCGGTGTTCGCCGCCGGTTTCGCCGTGGTCTTCGGCAGCGACGTGCTGACCTGGCGCATGCTGGTGGGCGGCGCCCTGGTGCTGGCGGCGATGTACACGGTGGAGCTGATGCCGCGACGTGACGGCGGTGAGCTGCCGGCCGAGGCAATGCATCACGAGGTGTGATCGGCAAGGCCTTCTCGACGCATCGAGGCACGGCGCTCTGCCCGGGCGAGATTGCGCCGAAGCGGGGAGTCGCTCTCAACCCTCGCTCTTCATCTCTTTGCGCGACTGCAGCGCTATGCGCACCAGATAAATCACGATCAGGATGTTGGCGATCAGTGCCGCCAGCTTGAGCCAGGTGAAGTGGTGGATGGCCTCGTAAAGTTCGACCGGGATCAGCGAGCCGGTGGCAAAAACGGTGAACCACTCGGCCCAGTATTTGTGCAGCCAAAGGCCGATGCCCTCCGTCGCGAAAATCGCCGCATACGCGAGCGCGACCAGACCGATCGCCACGAACTTGTTCGGGCCCATGTCTTCCAGCATCTGCACCAGCCTCCAGCGCAGGCCGTTGCTGTCGGTCAGTGACAGGTGCTCCATCCAGTGCACCAGCTGGTCGAAATTCTGGGTCTTGTACAGATGGAACGAGGCGATGGCGATCAGGATCAGGCCCACCGTCTTCACCGCCTTGTAGATCGCGATCACGCGCAATCCCACGCCATGTTGTGACTCGCGCCGCGCCGGCTTGCCGGCTGCGCGCTGGCCTGCGTCATGGGAAGTATTTGTGCTGGACATGTTGGCCATGAGGTCACATCGGGAAATCGACCTGTGATTGTCCCTGTTATCCGGTGAATGGTCGATGCAGAACTTTGCCGCGCCGCCTCGCGGGTCGGCATTTCGGCCCGGGGACTGGGCTGCCATGCCCGATCCAGCTTGACGCCACCTTCACCGGTGGGCACGCTGCGCGGATGAATCTCATGCTTCTCCGCAACGCGCAGGTTTATTCGCCCGAACCGCTCGGCCTGCAGCATCTGCTGCTGGGCGGCGGACGCATCCTGTGGATGGGCGCGCAGCTCGCCGATTTGCCCGCCGCGCTGTCGGTGGAGACGATCGATCTGCACGGCCGCCGGCTGATTCCGGGCCTGATCGACGCGCACGTGCACGTGACCGGCGGTGGCGGAGAGGCCGGGTTCCGCACGCGCGTGCGGCCGCAGGGCATCTCACGCTTTACCCGCGCCGGCATCACCACGGTGGTCGGCCTGCTCGGCACCGACGACGTGGCGCGCGGGCCGCGCGATCTACTGGCCACCGTTTACGCGCTGCGCGAGGAAGGCTTGAGCGCGCTGGCGTTTACCGGCGGCTACCACGTGCCGCCGCAGACGCTGACCGGCAGCGTGCGCGGCGATCTGGTGTTTATCGAGGCCCTGATCGGCATCGGCGAGCTGGCGATCAGCGATCACCGCTCCAGCCAGCCGACGCTGGATGAGCTGATGCGGCTTGCCGCCGATGCGCACGTGGCCGGGCTGATGACGGGCAAGGCCGGCGTGCTGCATCTGCATCTGGGCGACGGCTTGCGCGGACTCGATCTGGTGCGCCAGGCGCTGGAAAAAAGCGAGCTGCCGCCGCGGGTGTTTCATCCCACCCACGTCAACCGGCGCAGGGGCTTGTTCGACGAGGCGCTGGCGCTCACCGCCAGCGGCTGCACGATCGACCTCACAGCGTTTCCGGTGGAAGACGGCGAGGACGCGTGGAGCGCCGCCGATGCGCTGCTGCGCTATCTCGACAGCGGCGCGCACGCCGAGCGGATCACGGTGAGTTCCGACGCCGGCGGCTGCCTGCCGACCTTCGATGCCAACGGCCACGTCTGCAAGATGGGCGTGGGCGAATCCGGCGCGCTGCTGGAAACCTTGAACGAGGTGATCGCCCGCGGCGTGCCGCTGGAACGTGCGCTGCCGGCGTTCACGAGCAATCCGGCGCGGCTGCTGCGGCTCGCTTCCAAGGGTTATATCGGCGTTGGTGCGGACGCGGATCTGGTGGCACTGGACAGCGCAGGCGCGGCGCACGATGTGATCGCCCGCGGCGTGATCCACGTGCGCGATGGGCGGATCAAACACCATGGCATGTTCGAGGACACGTCGCCATAGTCCGCGTCCCCGGTTCGACACGGCGAAGCAGGCGCCGTGAACAAATAACAGACGTTCGATGCGTCACGATCGATGGGCTAAACCCCTTGAATTCCGAGACTCAGAGAGCCCATGACTTCGAATAAAGATGAGAACGCAATGAGTCCCAGCAGGGTAGTGGAAGGGGAGCAGCGGGGCTGGATCGTGCCGATTGGTGGCGCGGAAGAAAAGGAAGACGATCCGCGGATTCTCAAGCGCTTCGTCGAGCTGTGCGGCGGCAAAGACGCCAATATCGTGGTGATCCCTACAGCCAGCCAGCTGGTCGACACGGGCGAGCGCTACGAAAAACTGTTTACCGGTCTGGGCGTGGGCACAGTCGGCGTGCTCGATTTCGACATGCGCCGCGACACCGAGGAAAAAAATCGGCTGCAGCGGCTCGATCAGGCCACCGGCATTTTCTTTACCGGCGGCAATCAGCTGCGCCTGTCGACCATGCTGGGCGGCACGCCGGTGGCGCAGCGCATCCGCGCGTTGAACGCGCGCGGTGTCCATGTGGGCGGCACCAGCGCGGGCGCCAGCATCCTCAGTGAGCACATGATCGCGTTCGGCAAGGAGGGCCTGTCGCCCACCGCCGGCAGCGTGCGGCTGGCGCCGGGCCTGGGCCTGACCAACCGTTTCATCATCGACCAGCACTTCAGCCAGCGCGATCGCCTGGGCCGGCTGATGGCCGCGCTGGCGTACAACCCGTACGCGGTCGGCATCGGCCTGGACGAGGACACCGCGGCGTTCATCCGGCCCGACAACACCGTGGAAGTGGAGGGCAGCGGCTCGGTTACGGTGCTGGACGCGGGCAACCTGCAGTTTTCCTCGATGGCGCAGGCGGGCGAACACGATCCGGTGTGCATGCTCGGCGTGACCATTCACGTGTTGATTGCCGGTGCTACGTTCAACATGCAGACGCGCCACGCCTCGGCGGGTACGCTGGCCGTACCGAAAAAAAGCGAATGAAGTAAAGCCGCTCCAGCGAGACCGCCGCCGCCCGTCCAATCTTCCAAGGAAAACCTATGCGCATTCTGGAACGCTCTGTGTTTGTCGGTCCGTCGCTGTACGCGCATTTTCCGGTGATACGGCTGACGCTTGATCTGGGCGAGCTGGAGCAGTGGCCGACCGGCAGACTAGGCGCGGGTTTCGTCGACGGCTTGATCGCTGCATTGCCAGGCCTGGCCGAACACGGCTGTTCGTTTCGCGAGCCGGGCGGCTTTATCCGCCGCATGCGCGAGGGCGACGGCACCTGGCTCGGTCACGTGCTCGAACATGTGGCAATCGAGCTGCAGAATGTCGCCGGTGAAGACGTCACCTTCGGCAAGACCCGCGGCGTCGACAAACCCGGCGTTTATTCGGTGGTGTACGAGTACGCGCAGAAGGAAGAAGGCATTGCCGCCGGCGAACTCGCGCTTCGCTTGTTGTCTTCATTGCTGCCGGAAGAACTTCGCACGCGCAACAGCGTGCCCGAAGGCTGGGAATGGCCGAGCGCGCGCGACGAATTCATTCGCTACGCGCAGCGTCGCGCGCTGGGCCCGTCGACCGCCTCGCTGGTGCACGCGGCTGAGAAGCGCGACATTCCCTGGCTGCGCTTGAACGGGCAGTCGCTGGTGCAGCTCGGCCACGGCAAGTACCAGCAGCGCATCCAGGCCACCGTCACGGGCCGCACGCCGCATATCGCGGTGGAGCTGGCCAGCGACAAGGAAGAGACCAACAAGATTCTCGCCACGCTCGGCCTGCCGGTACCCAAGCAGGAGTTGGTCACGACGGAAGAGGGCGCGCTGCGCGCCGCGCGCCGGCTCGGCGTGCCGGTGGTGACCAAGCCGTTCAACGGCAACCATGGTCGCGGCATCTCGATTCATCTGATGACCGACGAGGAGATCATCGCCGGCTTCAACGAGGCGCGCGAAATTTCGCGCTCGGTGATCGTGGAGAATTTTCTCAGCGGCGACGATCACCGCCTGCTCGTGGTCAATGGTGAACTCGTGGCTGCCACGCGCCGCACGCCCGGCCACGTGATCGGCGACGGTGCGCAGACCATCGCACAGCTGGTCGATGCGGTGAATGCCGATCCGCGCCGTGGCGTCGGCCATGAAAAAGTGCTGACCCGCATCGTGCTCGACGCCCAGGCGGACATGATGATGGAGCGCATGGGTTACACCGCCGAGTCGGTGCCCAAGGCTGGCGAAACCGTGTTCCTGCGCTCCACCGCCAATCTCTCCACCGGCGGCACCGCGACCGATGTCACCGACGTGATCCACCCCGACAACCGCGACATGGCGGTGCGCGCGATCCGCGCGATCGGCCTCGATGTGGGCGGCGTGGATTTTCTTACCACCGACATCACCGAAAGCTACAAGACCATCGGCGGCGGCATCTGCGAAGTGAACGCGGCGCCGGGTTTCCGCATGCATGTGAGCCCCAGCGAGGGCACGCCGCGCGATGCGGCCGGGCCGGTCATCGACATGCTGTTTCCGCCGGGCACGCCGTCGCGCGTGCCGATCGCGGCCGTGACCGGCACCAACGGCAAGACCACCACCGCGCGCATGCTGGCGCACATCACCAAGATGGCCGGCTATACGCCCGGACTCACCACCACCGACGGCGTGTATATCGATGGCCAGCGCACGGTCGAGGGCGACATGACCGGGCCGGTGTCCGCGCGCATGGTGCTGTCCGATCCGCAAATCGATATAGCGATTCTGGAAACCGCCCGCGGCGGCCTGATCCGTGCCGGCATGGGCGTACCCAAGGTCAATGTGGGCGCGGTGCTCAACGTGCAGTCCGATCATCTGGGCTTGAAGGGCATCGACACGCTGGAGCAGCTGGCCGAGGTCAAGCGCATCGTGGTGGAAGTGGCCACCGATTGCGCCGTGCTCAACGCCGACGATCCGAACGTGCTGAAGATGTCCGGCTACACCGACGCCAAGGTGATTTGCTATGTCACCATGAATCCCTCGCACGCGCTGGTGCGCGAGCACGTGCGCGCGGGTGGACGCGCGTGCGCGCTGGAGGCGGGCGTCAACGGCTCGATGATTACGCTGTACGACAAGGGCAGCCATATTCCGCTGCTGTGGACGCACCTGATTCCGGCGACGATGGAAGGCCGCGCCCTGCACAACGTGCAGAATGCGATGGTCGCCGCGTCGATGGCGTTTTCGCTCGGCATCAAGCTCGATGCGATCCGCCAGGGCCTGCGCACGTTCGACACCACGTTTTTCCAGGCGCCTGGGCGCATGAACGTGTACAGCGAGCATCCGTTCAAGGTGCTGTTCGACTACGGCCACAACGCGCACGCCGTGTCAGTGATGGCCGATCTGGCGCAGCGGCTGGAGGTGAGCGGTCGGCGCATCGTGGTGATCTGCGGCCCGGGCGATCGGCGCGACGAGGACCTGGTGGCCATTGCCAACGCCGTGGCCGGCCGCTTCGACCACTACATCTGCCGGCGTGACGATTCGCTGCGCGGCCGCGACGGCGACGAGGTGCCGCGCATCCTGTCCAGCGCGCTGCAGGCCGCTGGCGTGCTGGCCAACGATATTTCCGTGATCCCCGACGAGCAAAAAGCGACCGACGCCGCGCTGCGCATGGGTCGCCCGGGGGACCTGCTGCTGATTTTTGCCGACGCGCTGGTGCGCTCGTGGAAGCAGATTGTGAAGTTCCGGCCCGAGGGAGCGCCCGAGGTTCGCGTCGACACGTCGGCGAGCCCGCCCGCGCCTACGGTGATCGATCCGGGCTTCGATGAGGCGAGCTTTGCCGATCTCGGCGACGTGGTGCGTGACGAGCGCGGCGTGCGCTTCTCGCGCGAGAGTGACGACTGATCGATGCCTGCGATCGAGCCCAACGATTCGGCCGTCTTTACGGCTGAAATATCGACGCCGGTGTCATCCGAGCCGCTGCCGTTCGAGGACTCGCGCCGCCTCACCGGCATCAACCTGTATTTCGCCGGCACCGGCGCCGTTCTCGAAACGCTGGGCGTGCTGCCGGACGAAACGCTGCGCCATGCTTGGCGCGTGAACGTGTCCCTGGCCCGCGATGCGCTGGGCTGGCCGCACGCGCCGCTGTTCGAGCGGCCGCACGTGGGCGGCGCCGCGCTGGCCTTCGAGGCGCCGGTCGACCAGCTCTACAGCGCCACCGAAGTGAACGAGTGGGCGTGGCTGGCCACGCTGGCCGATGCGCTGGCGATGAACGTCGGCCTGCATGCGCCAGGCCATCCGGCCACGTGGGATCGGGATTCGGCCTTCCATACGCTGCGTGCGCTAGCGGCGGCAGAGCGCCGGCCCGGCCTCATCGCGCTGATGCAGGCGGCCGAGGCGAAGGGCATCGCGGCGCTGGCGGACGACGATGCGGTATCGATCGGCGAAGGCCGCGGCGCGCGCGTCTGGCCGATCGATCAGCTGCCTGCCGTGGGTGAGGTGGATTGGACATCACTGCACCATATTCCCGTCGCGGTGGTGACCGGTTCCAACGGCAAGACCACCACGGTGCGCCTGCTCGCCGCGATGGTGCGCGCGCACGGTTGGCACTCGGGACACAGCTGCACCGACGGCGTGTTCATCGACGGCGAAGCGATCGACTCCGGCGATTTCTCCGGCCCCGCCGGCGCGCGCGAAGTACTGCGCCAGCCGACCGTCGATGCGGCGATTCTGGAAACTGCGCGCGGCGGCATCCTGCGCCGCGGGCTCGCCGTGCGGCACGCCAATGTGGCCGTGGTCACCAACGTCAGCGATGATCACTTCGGCGAATACGGCATCCACACGCTCGACGATCTGGCCCAGGTGAAACTCACCGTGGCCCGGGCCCTGGGTCACGCCGGTTTGCTGGTCCTCAATGCCGACGATGCGATGCTGGTGAAGCACGCCGCGACGATCGGCGTACCGCTCGCGTGGTTTGCGCAGGATGAAGCGCATCCGATTTTGCTGGCGCATCGCGCGCACGGCCGCAGCACCTGCGGCGTGCGCGAGGGTCGTCTTTACTTGCACTATCTTGGCGTCGATCACGACCTGGGTAGCGTGTCCGAGATGCCACTGAGTTTTGCCGGCAGCGCGGCCTACAACGTCGCCAATATGTCCGCGGCCGTTCTCGCCGCGACGGCGCTCGGCATCTCCGCCGAAAAAATCGTCAAGGTGCTTGCCAGCTTCGGCCGCGCACATGCCGACAACCCCGGTCGACTGCAGCACTGGCAGCTCGGCCGTCTGCAGGTCTTCGTCGACTACGCGCACAATCCCGAAGGCCTGCGCGGTCTGCTGGGTGTGGCGAGAAGCGCGAACGAGACGGGCCGCCTCGGACTCGTGCTCGGCCAGGCCGGCAATCGCGAGGATGCCGACATCCGCGAACTCGCGGCGGTCGCAGCGAGCTTCCACCCGCAGCGTGTGGTGCTGAAAGATATCGATGGTTTCATGCGTGGACGCGTCGCCGGTGAGGTTGCCGATATCCTGCGTAACGAGCTGGCCGTTCGCGGCGTACCTGCCGACGCCGTGGTCGAGTGCCTCGACGAAATCGACGCCGTCCGCGGCCTGCTCGCCTGGGCGCAGGAAGGCGACATGCTGGTCTTGCCCACCCACGGCACCCAGGCCCGACAGGCCGTGGTAACGCTGCTGGATGAGCTTCAGGCAACGCATTGGATTGCGGGGTCACCGCTTCCGTCGCTTTTGTAGGTTGGGTTGAGCAAAGCGAAACCCAACAACACGCTGCGGGGACGTTGGGATTACGGGCCGCTCCTGCGGCTCGCCCTGCGGGCCATTCGCTTCGCGAATGTTCGTTCCGGCATCCTGCCTCCACAGTCGCTTCGCTCACTCCAACCTACATTACGGTTACGCGCCTGCGCTAACCTGTATCCAAGCCCCCATCGACCTCCATCCCCATGACCTTCCAAAGCACCGACACCTACGTCGCCACCTCTGACCTCAGCCTCGCGGTCAATGCGGCCATCACGCTGCAGCGGCCGCTGCTGATCAAGGGCGAGCCGGGCACGGGCAAGACCCTGCTGGCCGAGGAGCTGGCGCGCTCGCTGCAGACGCGGCTGATCACCTGGCACATCAAGTCCACCACCAAGGCGCAGCAGGGTCTGTACGAATACGACGCGGTGAGCCGCTTGCGCGATTCCCAGCTCGGCGTGGAAGGCGTCAACGACGTGCGCAACTACCTGCGCAAGGGCAAGCTGTGGGAAGCGTTCGAGTCGGGTGAGCGCGTGGTGCTGCTGATCGACGAGATCGACAAGGCCGATATCGAGTTTCCGAACGACCTGCTGCAGGAACTCGACCGCATGGAGTTCTACGTCTACGAGACCGACGAAACCATCCGCGCCCGCCATCGCCCCATCATCGTCATCACCTCCAACAACGAGAAGGAGCTGCCGGACGCGTTTTTGCGCCGCTGCTTTTTCCACTACATCGTGTTCCCCGATGCGGCGACGCTGGAAAAGATCATCGCCGTGCATTACCCCGATATCGACAAGGCGCTGGTCGACGAAGCGCTGGCGATGTTTTTCCAGCTGCGCGACGTGCCCAACATCAAGAAGAAGCCGTCGACCTCGGAGCTGATCGACTGGCTCAAGCTGCTGCTGGCCGATCGCATCCCCGCATCCGCCCTGCGCGAGCGCGATCCCGGCAAGGCGATTCCGCCGCTGTACGGCGCGCTGATCAAGAACGAGCAGGACGTGCAGCTGTTGGAGCGGCTCGCCTTTATGCATCGCCGCCAGTCGCGCTGAGGTTGATGGCGCATGTTGATCGGCTTGTTCAATGCCGTACGCGCCGCCGGCGTGCCGGTGAGCCTGCGTGAGCTGCTGGATCTGCACGGCGCGCTGAAGGCGCACGTCGCCTTCGCCGATCAGGAGGATTTCTATGAGCTGACGCGCCTAATCTGGGTCAAGGACGAGCGCCACTACGATCGTTTCGACCAGGCCTTCGGTGCGTGGTGGCAGGGCGTGGCCAGCCAGCCGCTGACGCCCGAGGCCGTGATCCCTGAGGACTGGCTACGGCGCGACTTTATGCGCCAGCTTAGCGACGAGGAAAAAGCCGCGATCGAAAAGCTCGGCGGCCTCGATGCGCTGATGGAAGCCTTTCGCCAGCGTCTGGCCGAGCAGAAAGAGCGCCATGCCGGCGGCAACAAGTGGATCGGCACCGGCGGCAGCAGCCCGTTCGGCTCGGGCGGCTTTCATCCGGAAGGCATTCGCGTGGGGCAGGGCGGCAACCGCAGCGCGGTCAAGGTCTGGGACAAGCGCCAGTTCCGCGGCCTTGCCGACGATGCCGAACTCGGCGTGCGCAATCTGCAGATGGCCTTGCGCCGGCTGCGCCGCTTTGCGCGACGCGGCGCACAGGAGGAGTTCGACCTCGGCGGCACCATCGACGCCACCGCACGTGACGCCGGTCTGCTCAACGTCAAGATGCGGCCCGAACGCCGCAACGCGATCAAGGTATTGCTGCTGCTCGATATCGGCGGCTCGATGGACGACCACGTTAATGCCTGCGAGCAGCTGTTCACCGCGGCCCGCGGCGAGTTCAAGCGGCTCACGCATTACTACTTCCACAACTGCGTCTACGAGCGCCTGTGGCAGGGCGACGGCGGCACGTACAGCAACAGCATCGGCACGATGGAGGTGCTGCGCACGCATCCGCCGGATACGCGGCTGATCTTCGTCGGCGATGCGGCCATGGCGCCTTACGAAATCACCCACACCGGCGGCAGCGTCGAGCACAACAACCCCGAACCCGGCGGCATCTGGCTACAGCGGCTGGCCGCCAAATTTCCTCGCCTGGCGTGGCTCAACCCGATGTCGCAGGACAGCTGGAACTACACCGTCTCCAATCGCCTGATCACCGAGATCCTCGGCCCGCGCATGTTCGAGCTGACGCCGAAGGGCATCGAGCTGGCGATGCGGGAATTGGTGCGTTGAGAGGTCCCTCGATGGCAACGGCTTGGTAGGTTGGTGGTGAGCGCAGCGAACCCCAACTTCGCGCTGCCGAGATGTTGGGGTTCGTTGGCGCTCACCACCAACCTACGAATCAACAGCACCGGCCGCCGGTGCCCTTGTATCGCGCGATCTGCCGCTCCCGAAAGAACGCGTCATAACTCGGCACATCGCGCTCGGGATGGTGCTGGCGAAGGTGCTGCACGTAAGCCTCGTAATCGGGCACGCCGCAGCACAGGCGGGCGGTTTGCGTGAGGCGCTGCCAGCCTTGCCGCACGGCATGGGTGATCGCTGATCGGGTCATCGACATGGCCTCAATGCCTCACGCTTGCGAGCGCGACATAGGGTTCTTCGTGCGCGGTCGGCGTCGGCGTATTCCAAGCCCTTATCAGCGCGCGCAGCGAGAATGCGAGCATGCTGACAATCAGCAGCATGAACAAGCCGGTGAGCGCGGCGTCGACCTGATTGTTGCTGACGATGCGCTGCATCTCGGCGGCGGTCTTGGCTGGCGCCAGCAGATGAGCTTGCTGCGCGGCTAGTGCGTACTTGCTGGCCGCCGCCGTGAAGCTGATCGGCCCGACGAGCTTCTGCCAGCCGGCGGTCAGCGTGCAGAGAATGAGCCATACGGCAGGTATGCCCGGCACCCACACATAGCGCTGGCGCTTGAGTTTCACCACCACGACCGTCGCCAGCATCAGCGCAATGGCCGCCAGCATCTGATTGGCGATGCCGAACAGCGGCCACAGCGTGTTGATGCCGCCCAGCGGATCGACCGCACCCTGATACAGAAAGTATCCCCACAGCGACACGCAGATCGCGGTGGCCAGCAGGTTGCCCGTCCACGATTCGGTTGCCTGCAGCGGCTTGTGAATCAGCCCAGCGATTTCCTGGATCATAAAGCGGCCAACGCGCGTTCCCGCGTCGACGGTGGTGAGGATGAACAGCGCTTCGAACAGGATCGCGTAGTGGTACCAGAATGCCATCATGCCGCCGCCAGGCAGGATGTTGTGCAGCAGCTGCGCCATGCCGACGGCCAGCGTCGGTGCGCCGCCGGCGCGGCTTAGGATGCTGGTTTCGCCGATGTTTTTCGCGGTCTGCAGCAGCTCGTCCGGCGTGATGACGAAACCCATCTGGCTGATCGCAGTGGCCGCGCTCTGCACGGTGCTGCCGATCAGCGCGCCAGGCGCGTTCATCGCGAAATACACGCCAGGATGCAGCGACGCCGCGGCAATCAGCGCCATGATCGCCACGAATGCCTCCATCAGCATGCCGCCGTAGCCGATCAGCCGCGCTTCGCCCTCGTTGCCGATCAGCTTGGGCGTGGTGCCCGAGGCGATGATCGCGTGCCAGCCCGACACCGCGCCGCAGGCGATGGTGATGAACAGGAAGGGGAACAGGCCGCCCTGAAACACCGGCCCGCTGCCGTCGATGAACTCCGTCACCGCGGGCATCTGCAGCGTCGGCGCGGCGATGAAGATCGCCAGCGCCAGCAGGGCGATGGTGCCGATCTTCAGGAACGTGCTGAGGTAATCGCGCGGCGCCAGCAGCAGCCATACTGGCAATACCGACGCGCAGAAGCCATAGCCGATCAGCCACCACGCCAGCGCCCTGGCGTCGAAGTCGAACAGCGGCGCCAGCGTCGGCGACGCGGCCACGTGCGCGCCGTAGCCGATCGACGCCAGCAGCAGTGCCAGTCCGATCAGCGACCCCTCGAGAATCCGCCCGGGCCGAATCCAGCGCAGATACGCGCCCATCAGCAGGGCAATGGGAATGGTGGCCGCCACGGTAAACGTGCCCCAGGGGCTATGCGTGAGCGCTTTCACGACCACCAGCGCCAGCACCGCCAGCACGATCATCATCAGCACCAGCACGCCGAACATCGCCACCACGCCGGGTGCCGGGCCAAGCTCCTCGCGCAGCATGTGGCCGAGCGAGCGCCCGTCGCGACGCAGCGACAGCGCGAGGATCATGAAATCCTGCACCGCGCCGGCAAACACCACGCCGAACAGAATCCACAGCGTGCCGGGCAGGTAGCCCATCTGCGCCGCCAGCACCGGCCCGACCAGCGGCCCCGCGCCCGCGATGGCGGCGAAGTGGTGGCCGAACACCACCCACTGGTTGGTCGGCACGTAGTCCAGCCCGTCGTTGCGGAGCACCGCCGGCGTCGCGCGCGTGGCGTCCAGCTGCAGCACGAACCGGGCGATGAAGCGGCTGTAGAAACGGTAGGCGATGGCGAACACCGCCAGCGACGCCGCGACCAGCCAGATCGCATTCACCGGCTCGCCACGGCGCAGCGCGACGACGCCAAGACAGGCTGCGCCGACGAAGGCGACCAGCGCCCAGAGCAGGCGGCCGGTTGCCGTCAACGGCACGCCTGCGGGCATGGGGGTGATGCCCTGGGGGATGGGGTCGCGCATGGCAGGCAAATCTCAGGTAACAAGAACTACAAGAGTCGCCTTGCACGACGCAGCGGTCAATCCTCGGCATGCCTTGATGCTTTCGAGATCTGGCCTTCAAGCGAAACGTATCGCGCTGGACCGCGTCCGCCATAGGTGCGCTGGCTTGGGTGGCGGGTCGGCTCGCCATACCGGTTGGCAAAAAGCTGCGGACGGCGTGGCGATCACAACGTTTCTTGAACGGTGATGCTGCTTGAGTGTCTACTGAAAAGCCGGCGATTCAGCTTGCATTTGCGCGATCCGACCCTATCCATTCATTAAGTAATGTTCCAGACGATGAGGCGGCAATGATGCACGAGATTCTGAGGATGGGCGACGAGCGCCTGCTGCGCATTGCGCCGCTGGTGCCGGAAGAACTGATCGGCAGCCCCGAGCTGGACACGCTGATCGCCGACATGTTCGAGACCATGCACTCGGTCGGCGGCGTGGGCCTGGCGGCGCCGCAGATCGGTGTCGACATGCAGCTGGTGATTTTCGGCTTCGACAGCAGCGAGCGGTATCCGGATGCGCCGGCCGTGCCGCAAACGATCCTGCTCAACCCCGTGATCACCCCGCTGTCGCAGGACATGGAAGAGAGTTGGGAAGGCTGCCTGTCCGTGCCCGGTTTGCGCGGTGCGGTCAGCCGTTACAGCTTGATTCGTTACGAAGGCATCGACCCCAAGGGCGAGCGCATCGATCGTACCGCCGAAGGTTTTCACGCGCGCGTGGTGCAGCACGAATGCGACCATCTCATCGGCCGTCTGTACCCCTCGCGCATTACTGATTTCAGCAAGTTCGGCTATACCGACGTGCTGTTCCCCGGACAGGAGTTGACCGATGACTAAGCGTGCATTGTGGAAAGGCGTTGTGCTGGCCGAAAGCGACAAGACCGTGGTGGTAGAGAACAACCACTATTTCCCGGTCGAGTCGCTGCACAAAGAAAACTTTCGCAGCAGCGATCACCACACGGTCTGCGGCTGGAAAGGCACGGCGAGTTATTACGACGTGCTGGTCGGCGACGAGGTCAATGCCAACGCGGCCTGGTATTACCCGGAGCCGAAAGACGCCGCCAAGGAGATCAAGGATCACGTGGCGTTCTGGCGCGGCGTCGAGGTGGTCTGATCCTCGACATTGTCCAAGTTGACGCGGTAGTGCTCGTGCCGCCCCGGGTTATGCTTTAGGCATCACTCTTAGGGGCGACTCGATGACTTTCTCCGCCGCTGCGCCTGCCCGTGGCTTTCGTTATTACGACATGCTGGTCGCCGGCATGGTCGGGGTGCTGCTGTGTTCCAACTTGATCGGTCCCGCCAAGGTCAGCGTGATCGACCTGCCGTGGATCGGCGCACTCAGTTTCGGTACCGGCAACCTGTTTTTTCCGATCGGCTATATCTTCGGCGACGTCCTGACCGAGGTGTACGGTTACGCGCGGGCGCGGCGCGCGATCTGGGCCGGCTTCGGCGCGATGATCTTCGCCACGGTGATGTCGTACGTGGTGATCCACATGCCGCCCAGCGGCGCCGAGCCGTTCAACAAGACCTTGCAGCCCGCGCTAGAAATTGTCTTCGGCGGCACGGCGCGTATCGCGGTGGCCTCGATGATCGGCTACTGGGTTGGCGACTTCGTCAACGCTTTCGTGATGGCCCGCCTGAAGCTGCTGACCAAGGGCAAACATCTGTGGACGCGCACCATCGGTTCCACCGTGTTCGGCCAGGCGTTCGACAGCGTGACCTTCTACCCGATCGCCTTCTACGGCATCTGGGAAAGCACGACCCTGGTCAAGGTGATCCTGTTCAACTGGGTGATGAAGGTGCTGGTCGAAGTAGTGCTGACGCCAGTCACCTACGCGGTGGTGGGCTGGCTCAAGCGCGCTGAAAACGTCGACACCTTCGACTACGGCACGCGCTTCAATCCCTTCAGCCTGCGCGACGAAGGCGGACAAGCGCCGCATGCGTGAGGTTAAGGAGGTGAGCGGCAGCTCCGTGATTTCCTCAACCAGCGCGACGCGGAATGTTGGCATCGATCTGCTGCGTGGCTTGGCTATTGTGCTGGTTATCCTCAATCATATCGGCATCCGCATTCCGCTGAAGAAGACGCTGCTGGCCGATGTTCTGCCGCGCAGTTTCCTATCCAACCTCAACTACAACGGTTACGAAGCGGTGTTCGTGTTTTTCGTGATCTCCGGTTTTCTCATCGCCGGCAACGCGCTGCGGCGCTGGGGTGATCTTGCGCGCATCGACATAAAGACCTTCTACGCGCTGCGCTTCTCGCGCATCGTCCCGTGCCTGCTGTTGCTGGTGGCCGTGCTCAGCGTGCTGCATGTTCTGGGCGTGCAAGACTACGTCATCGATCGACCGGGCCAGTCGCTGCCGCGCGCCATCCTCGCCGCGCTCGGCCTGCACCTGAACTGGTACGAGGGCACGACCGGTTACCTGCCGGGCAACTGGGACGTGCTGTGGTCGCTGTCGATCGAGGAAGCGTTCTATATCGGCTTTCCGATCGTCTGCCTGCTGACGCGGCGGGTTTGGATACTGGCAACGCTGCTGGTGCTGCTGGCCGTATCGATGCCGTGGACGCACGGCGCGCTGGCGGGCAACGAGATCTGGCAGGAAAAAGCCTACCTGCCGGGTATGTCGGCGATTGCGATCGGCGTTATCGGGGCCTTGCTGGCGAAGCAGTTGCCGGTGCTTTCGATCGCACTGACGCGCAGCCTGATTCTCGTGGGCGCGTTCGGCATGCTGGCGGAAATATTTGCCGGCCGCCTGCTCTGGCCGCTGATGGGCGACAGCATTCTTTTGCTGCTGACCGTCTCGGCGATGCTGATGCTGATCGCGCTGCAGGCGCGGCCGGTATCGACGCTCCGTGGATTCGGCTGGCTGGCATCGTGGGGCCGGCTCAGCTACGAGATCTATCTCAGCCACATGTTCGTGGTGTATGCCGTGGTGCGCGTTTATCGCGCCACCGGCAGCGACATACGCTGGGGATTCCTCTGGTACCTGCTGGCGCTACCACTCTGCTGGCTGCTCGGCAAAGCCGTGGCGCGGTTTGTTTCGATACCGTGCGAGCGGGCGTTGCGTGCGCGGATGGTTGGACGCACCACAGCATTCGATCCTCGAACGGCTGCTTCTCGGTGACGAGATACAAGCGCATGCGTCCAACTCAAGGATGACCAATGAAACTTCAAATAAGTGTCGCTCTCGCGCTGCTTTTTTCCGTGCCTGCCGCGGAGGCGCAGGACAAACCCTCCTTACCCTTCAACGACTGGAGGAGTTGCCCATTCGAGTGCTGTACCTATGGAAACTGGCGTGCCACTAAAGCGCTTGATGCCCATCAGGACAGGTCGGACACGTCGACTGTCAGCTTTCATATTGCAGCCGGCCAGTCGGTGCGCGCCGTGACGGGTGTCGTTATCACCACAAAGTACGGAGTGACCCGGGTACTGAAGCCGATAAAGCTCGGCTATATGCGCGATGGGAAAGCGCCCGAACTTTCTCTGACGGCAGGTGATGTTCTCTACACTTTGCATTATCAAGGTGAAGCGAGCGATCTCTTCTGGTACCACGGCAAAACGTACTCGGATCAAATAGATTTGCCTGATGATTCGTTTGGCGCACCACCCAATGCATCGGCACTCAGGGTTCTCTCAAGGCCGAAATACGAATGGTGGGTGGAAGTGCACAACGCTGGCGGCGAGGCGGGGTGGATCGAGCCAGCACATCATTTCTCCGGTGGAGATGCGTGCGAGTAGGTTTGAAAACGGCTATTTGCACATGCGCTGCAGTTCAAGACGGGATTCTTGGAATCATCCTTTGCCCTGTGCTGCTGTTGGTTGCATATCGAAGGCAATCGTTGTTCTAGGTTCGGCGTCTGAAAAGGGTAGGGTTCCGTGCCACATATAGGATGGAAACAGTGCCAGATACCCTGCCTTCGGACGGACGATACGACGCGGCGATAGATCAAGGCCTAGTTCAAGTGCCGGCTGACCGAACTGGATGCAGCCGGCATCCGCTTCGGTGCCTTGATTGACCGATGGCGGCAGTGAGACATAGAAAGCCGAGCTCATCCAGCCATCTTGATGGAAATGGTTTACATGGTGTCCGAACGATCGCAGTTCGACGGACCAGGAGCCCATCATCCTTACGCCGTGATTGTTTCGGCTGAGGAAAGGGTGGCTCTGATCGACTGGCAATTTTGTCAGCCAACGTTCTGCCGAGGCCTGCAGAGCTAACCGGGCGGCGGCGATCGTTGGGTCGGGTCGAGCAAAAAGATGTCCTGATGTCTGGGACCCATGTCGAACGCTCTGGTTCAGCGGGTCGCGTGTCGAGCGGTGCATGCCGTCCAGGGTGGCCTTCAAGGCTTCCAGCGATTTGACATCACTGGAGGGAGGCGGTGGCAGATCGACTTCAATCAGCCCAATCAGTTGTTCGTAGTTCATCAGCCAGTGCTCACGAGGGTCGCCGGCCAGCCGCCAGGCGGTACCCAGGTGAGCCCAGGATTCCTGATTGGCGGAGTCCAGAACTATCGCTTCATTGGCATAACGAGCTACAGCTTCCCAGTCGCCAGACCGATAGAGGTGACGCACGTAGGCGTTTAGGAAGTCTGCACTGCGCGATCCAAGCACGGGATAGGCCTGCGCAAACAAGCTGCCTGCCTGTTCGTGCAGCAGCAGCGAATCGCATGCGAGGGCCTCCAACCAAACCAGGAACAAATCGCTGCTATTCGATCGCCGCATCACGCGCACGAGGTCAAGCGCTTCCTGTCCCCTGCGTGCCTCGATCAGCAAAACCACGAACTCCGTCTGCAGGGCTCGATTGGCGGGTTGTTGCCGAATAGCAGAGCGCATGGTTGAAAATGGATCGCTTTCGGCCTCGCGCTCCGCGTCATGCGACCAGAGCAAACGCGCAAGCTTTACCTGCCCAGGAACGAATTGTGGATGGTCGTCCACTAGTCGACGGCCCTGCTCCAGGGCTTCATCCATGCGCCCCAGGCTACCCAGCAGGTCGATGATGGCGTCGGGGACGCCGGGATCCGTTGCACCAAGTTCGCGGGCGTGCTCAAAACTGGCTAGAGAGTCCTCTAGACGGCCGAGCGACCGCAGCGTGACTCCCAGGTCGACCCATGGTGAACCATCGCTTGGCGATAGATTTGTGGCCTTGCGCAAGGCCTCCACTGCCGCATCAAGGTCGCCGAGGGATTGCTTCGCCCTGCCCAAACCCTGCCATGCATGAGCCGCATGAGGCTGCAAATCCACTGCCCTCTGAAACATTCCAGCGGCCTGTACAAAATTATCTTGCTCAAGCATCAATATGCCGAGTTTTATCCAGGCATCGACGAAGTTCGGCTTTATCGCAGTCGCCGCATGGTAGCTCTGTATCGCCGCTTGGGTACGCCCTTGACGAGACAGCCACGTACCGAAATTGAAAAGAATATCGGGGTGGTGCGGAGCGTTTTCCAGCGCACGCAGGAAACCCGCTTCTGCTCCCGGCACGTCTCCAACATCCGCGAGGCACATGGCAAGCAACAGCAAAGCGTCAGCCGAGTGTGGTGCGTCGTTCAGCACCCGTCTTACCAATGCCACGGCATCATTGGCGTGGCCATGCCGCAGCAACTGATGAGCTGACTCAAGCTCTTTTCGCTGTGTTTGGGTTAATCGCTGAGGTATGCCAGGCGTCATATGACAACCTTTGTGCAAGGCCGCTCACATCTGGTTGAGATGTCCCCTGACGTCAGGTACGCGAATACCTCCGTTCGCTCGCGTACACGGTCCCCACCAGACGAGCGTTCTGCTCATACTGACGCAGAGATAGTTCGCCGTCTACGCTCGGACGTTTCAATATTCAGCGGATGTGTCGGGAGGCAGCAAACGCAGGCTTGTCTCAGCGGTAGCGGTTGATGGTCTCGCGCAATTCCTGCGTCGCCGCACGCGCCGCCTCAGCGAAGTCGTTGCCGCTGCTGGCATAGAGAATAGCGCGGGAGGAGTTGATCATGAGGCCGGTGTGGTCGGCCGTCTGGCCGTAGCGCACGACGGCTTCCACGTCGCCGCCCTGCGCGCCGATGCCGGGGACCAGCAGGGGCATGTCACCGATGAGCGCGCGCACTTCGGCCAGCTGTTTGGGCCAGGTGGCGCCGGTGACGAGGGCGCAGTTGCCGTTGGTGTTCCAGTTGCTGGCGATGATTTGCGCCACGTGCTGATACAGCGGCTTGGCGATGCCGGCGGCGTCGAGGACGCTGAGATCCTGCAGGTCGGCGGCGCCGGGGTTGGACGTATGGCAGAGCACGATCACGCCCTTGTCGGCGCGATCGAGAAACGGCTGGGCCGAGTCGCGGCCGAGATAGGGATTGAGCGTTACCGCGTCGGCGCCGTAGCGGTCGAACGCCTCGGTCGCGTAGTGCTGGGCGGTGGAACCGATGTCGCCGCGTTTGGCGTCGAGGATCACCGGCACGCCGGGATGGTGCTTATGGATATGCGCGATCAGTCGCTCCAACGCATCCTCGGCACGCAGCGCAGCGAAGTGCGCTATCTGCGGCTTGAATGCGCAGGCCAGATCGGCGGTGGCGTCGACGATGGCGCGGCAAAAATCGAAGATCGCATCGGGCTTGTTCTGGAACGCGGCGGGAAACTTGGCCGGCTCCGGATCGAGGCCCACGCACACCAGCGAGTCGTTGCGTACCCAGGCCTGTTGCAGGGAGTGCATGAAGTTCACGGTGTTCTCCTGAAATGGGAACGGGGAACGGGGAACAAGGAGTCCGTCGAGCGACGGATCATTGGCTTGCGTGGAAGGAAAACGGGAGGCGGGGAACGGAGCCAGCCATCCCGTTTAGCCGATTGAGCCGTTCCCCGTTCCCGTTACAATCAAGCCAGCTTCTTGTACTTCACCCGGTGCGGCCTTGCGCCTTCTTCGCCAAGGCGACGTTTCTTGTCCGCTTCGTATTCGTTGTAGTTGCCGGGGAAGAACTCGACGTGCGAGTCGCCTTCGAACGCGATGATGTGCGTAGCGATGCGGTCGAGGAACCAGCGGTCATGCGAGATCACCATCGCGCAGCCGGGGAACTCGAGCATGGCGTCTTCCAGCGCGCGCAGCGTCTCGACGTCAAGATCGTTGGACGGCTCATCGAGCAGCAGCACGTTGCCGCCCTGCATCAGGGTCTTGGCCAGGTGCAGACGTCCGCGCTCACCGCCGGACAGCGAGCCGACCAGCTTCTGCTGATCGGTGCCCTTGAAGTTGAAGCGGCCAATGTACGCACGCGACTGCAGTTCGTACCTGCCGATGGTGATGATGTCAGCGCCGCCGGAGACTTCCTGCCACACGTTCTTCTTCGCATCGAGGTTATCGCGCGACTGGTCGACGTAGGCCAGCTGGACGGTGTGGCCAAGCTTCACTTCGCCCTTGTCCGGTGTTTCCTGGCCGATGATCAGCTTGAACAGGGTCGACTTGCCGGCGCCGTTGGGGCCGATCACGCCGACGATGGCGCCCGGTGGCACTTTGAACGATACGTCGTCGATCAGCAGCTTGTCGCCGAACGACTTGCTGACGTTCTTGAACTCGATCACTTCCTGGCCCAGGCGTTCGCCCGGCGGAATGTACAGTTCGTTGGTTTCGTTGCGCTTCTGGTACTCGACCGAGTTCAGCTCTTCGAAGCGGTTGATACGCGCCTTGCCCTTGGACTGACGGCCCTTGGCCGCCGAGCGTACCCACTCCAGCTCGCGCGCCAGTGCTTTCTGCCGACCCTTTTCGGCAGCCTCTTCGCGGGCCAGACGCTCGCCCTTCTGCTCCAGCCACTCGGTGTAGTTGCCCTTCCACGGAATGCCGCGACCGCGATCGAGTTCCAGAATCCACTCCGCCGCGTTGTCGAGGAAGTAGCGGTCATGCGTCACCGCCACCACGGTGCCGGTGTAGTCGTGCAGAAACTTTTCCAGCCAGTCCACCGACTCGGCGTCCAGATGGTTGGTCGGCTCGTCGAGCAGCAGCATGTCGGGCTTGGACAGCAGCAGGCGGCACAGCGCCACGCGGCGCTTCTCGCCGCCGGAGAGCGGCCCGATCTTGGCATCCCACGGCGGCAGGCGCAGCGCGTCGGCGGCGACTTCCAGCTGGCGCTCGAGCGCATGCGCGTCGTTGGCGGCGAGCAGGTTTTCCAGCTCCTGCTGCTCCTTGGCCAGCTTGTCGAAATCGGCGCCTTCCTCGGCGTATTCGGCGTAGACCTCTTCCAGCCGCTTCTGCGCGTCCAGAATTTCGGAGACGCCTTCCTCGACCGCCTCGCGCACGGTCTTTTCCGGGTCAAGCTGCGGCTCCTGCGCCAGGTAACCGATCTTGGTGCCGGGGTTGGCGCGCGCCTCACCCTGGAAGTCGGTATCCACGCCGGCCATGATCTTCAGCACGGTGGACTTGCCGGCGCCGTTGACGCCGAGCAGGCCGATCTTGGCGCCAGGGAAGAAGGACAGCGAGATGTCCTTGATGATCTGGCGCTTCGGGGGAACGATCTTGCTCACCCCGTTCATGGTGTAGATGTACTGCATGCAGCCTCCGTAGGCTTACCGCGCGGCCCTGAGCGGGCCACGCGTCAAAAAGAGTTTGTCTAGCCGCCTATTATAGCGGCTTGTGGTGAGCGGACGTTGACGGTTGGCGCCCCGCGACGGTGCGTTTTGCCTGCGCAAGCCGCAAACCGCGATGGCATTCGGGCAAGCGGGTTTACGGCGTGCTCGCGCTGGGCTGCGGCATTGGCGACGCCGTGCCGTCAGAGCGCGCTTGGCAGCCTCTCTCTGGCCTCACGGCAGTGGCCGCAAACCCCCGGCAGCGCTACACTTTCAGGCTGGTTAAGCGGGTATAGCCCGCGCCCTCCATCCCGCTCCCCACTTGCCGAGGCGAAGAATGTTCCCGAAGGACTGCACGATTGCCGGTTATGACGACGAACTGGCCAAGGCCATGGCCGACGAAGGCCAGCGCCAGGAAGATCACGTCGAGCTGATCGCCTCGGAGAACTACGCCAGCCCGCGGGTGATGGAAGCCCAGGGCTCGAAACTGACCAACAAGTACGCCGAAGGCTATCCGGGCAAGCGCTACTACGGCGGCTGCGAGTACGTGGATATCGCCGAGAAGCTGGCGATCGAGCGTCTGAAAGCGCTGTGCGGTGCTACCTACGCCAACGTGCAGCCGCATTCGGGCTCGCAGGCCAATCAGGCGGTGTACTTTGCGTTGCTGCAGCCGGGCGACACGATTCTGGGCATGTCGCTGGCCCACGGCGGCCATCTCACCCACGGCGCCAAGGTCAACTTCTCCGGCAAGATTTTCAACGCCGTGCAGTACGGCGTAAACGAGAACGGCCTCATCGATTACGACGAAGTCGAGCGTCTGGCCGTCGAGCACAAGCCGAAGATGGTCGTCGCCGGCTACAGCGCTTACTCGCAGTTGATGGACTGGGCGCGCTTTCGCGCCATCGCCGACAAGGTCGGTGCCTATCTGTTCGTCGACATGGCGCACATTGCCGGCCTCGTCGCCGCGGGCGTCTACCCGAGCCCGCTGCCGCACGCGCACGTGGTCACCTCGACCACGCACAAGACCCTGCGCGGCCCGCGCGGAGGCATCATCGTCGCCAAGGACGCCGGCGAAGAGATCGAGAAGAAGCTGCAGTCGATCGTGTTCCCCGGCATCCAGGGCGGCCCGCTGATGCACGTCATCGCGGCCAAGGCCGTGGCTTTCAAGGAGGCGCTGGAGCCCGAGTTCAAGGCCTACCAGGCGCAGGTGATCAAGAACGCCAAGGCGATGGCCAAGACCTTTATCGAGCGCGGCTACAAAATCGTTTCCGGCGGCACCGAAAACCACCTGATGCTGGTCGACATGATCGGCCGCGACGTTACCGGCAAGGACGCGGAAGAGGCGCTGGGCAAGGCGCATATCACCGTCAACAAGAACGCCGTGCCGAACGACCCGCGCAAGCCTTTCGTCACCTCCGGCCTGCGCGTGGGCACGCCGGCGATCACCACGCGCGGTTACCTCGAAGCGGACACCATCGAGCTGACCAACTGGATCTGCGACGTGCTGGACAAGCCGTCGGACGAAGCGGTGATCGCCAAGGTGCGCGATGCGGTGACGGCGCAGTGCAAGAAGTTTCCGGTTTACGGCTGAATTGGTAAAGCGGGATCGGGGAACGGGGAACCACTCAAGGTGGCCCGGCGGGGAACATGGAGGTTCCAGTGGCGTGCGATTACAGGGAGTTGCGGGTTTGGCAGGACGCCATGTTGTTGGCTGAGGCTGTTTACTCGATCACGAAAGAATTTCCTCCGGATGAGCGGTTCGGTATGACTTCGCAATTGCGTAGAGCGGCCGTCTCAGCTGTATCGTGTATTGCAGAAGGTAATGCACGCAGTTCTACTCGCGATTATTTGAGGTTTCTACACATGTCCTCCGGTTCACTGGCTGAAGTCGAAACGCAAATGCTGCTGGCGGAGCGCTTTGAGTATGTGTCTCCGAAAGACGCGAGCTCATTGCTGACATCGTTGAACTCGGTGGCGCGCCAACTGCAGTCCCTGAAAAAAGCCCTGACCGAAAGACTTGCCGAGATCGACCCGTTCCCCGTGCCGCATTCCCCGTTCCCCGACCAATAAATGCATTGCCCCTTCTGCCAGCACGAAGACACCCGCGTGATCGATTCGCGCCTCGCCGAGGACGGCGGCACGGTGCGGCGTCGGCGCGAGTGTCCGCAGTGTGGCGAGCGCTTCAATACGTTCGAAACGGCGGACCTCAAGCTACCGACGATCGTGAAAAGCGGCGAGCGGCGCGAAACCTTCGACGAGCGCAAGCTGCGGGTGAGTTTCGAGCGCGCGCTGCAGAAACGTCCGGTGACCAGCGATGCGGTGGACGCGGCGGTGCGGGCCATCGTCAATGACCTGCGCCGCAGCGGCGACCGCGAAGTGCCATCGCGCGAAGTGGGCGAGCTGGTGATGCGTGAGCTGAAGAATCTCGATCAGGTCGCCTATGTGCGCTTCGCTTCGGTCTATCGCAGTTTCGAGGACGTGCACGCGTTTCGCGAAGAAATCGAAAAGCTCGAGCGCGACTTGCCCGGGCTGGAAACGCTGCAGCTGCAGCTGCTCGGCGAAACCGTCGCCAAGCGCAGCAAGAAAGTCTGATCCGCGTCGCGCACCGGCAGGTAGCAAGCATGTTCGTGGCCATTATCGAGCGCCTGCCACCGCAAGAGCTGGAAAGCGTGCGGGACTGCTGGGCGCCATTCCCTCAGGCCAAAAAAGCGTGACGACGTTCAGCGCCATCGATCATGGCCACATGGCGCACGCGCTGCGGCTGGCCGAGCGCGGGCTTTATACGACCCAGCCCAATCCACGCGTGGGCTGCGTCATTGCTCATGCAGACAAGGTCGTTGGGGAAGGCTGGCATCAGCGTGCCGGCGAACCGCACGCCGAAGTGTTCGCCCTGCGCGAAGCCGGTGAGCGCGCGCGCGGAGCGACGGCTTACGTCACGCTGGAACCTTGCGCGCATTACGGTAGAACGCCGCCCTGCGCCGAAGCGCTGATCGCCGCTGGCGTGGCGCGCGTGGTGATCGCCGCGGAAGACCCGTTTTCGCAGGTGGCCGGTCGCGGTATCGCCATGCTGCGCGAGGCCGGCATCACCGTCGATACCGGGCTGATGCGGGACGGCGCCCGTGAGCTCAATATCGGATTCTTCAGCCGCATCGAACGCGGCCGGCCGTGGCTGCGGGTGAAGCTGGCCATGAGTCTGGACGGCCGAACGGCGCTGGCCAACGGCGAATCGAAGTGGATCACCGGCGACGCCGCGCGTGCCGACGTGCAGCGCTGGCGTGCGCGCAGTTCGGCCATTCTCACCGGCAGCGGTACCGTGCTGGCCGACAATCCGCGTCTCACGGTGCGGCTCTCCGACGAGCAGGCGTTCACGCCGCCGCTGCGCGTGGTGCTGGATCGGCAGCGGCGCATGCCGGCAGGCAGCCACGTGCTCGACGGCAGCGTGCCGACGCTGATGCTTCATACAGCGAACATAGATATATCAACGGCGGAAACGGATGGACGCGCGAATTCCATCGAGCACGTGGTGGTGCCGGAGCAGGGCGACGCACTCGATCTCAACGCTGTACTGGCGCTGCTCGCCGAGCGCGGCTGCAACGAGGTACACGTCGAGGCTGGCCCGGTGCTTTGCGGCGCGCTCTTCGCCGCCAGTCTGGTCGACGAGCTGCTGCTTTATATCGCGCCGTTGTTTCTTGGCGACAGCGCCCGACCGCTGCTGCATCTGCCCTCGCTGGACGATATGGCGCAGCGCTGGAATCTGCGGATGATCGAGCAGCGCCAGCTGGGCAACGACTGGCGGCTGCGCCTGCGGCCAGCCCCATCGGTTTGAGCGTGCTGCGATTTCGCTATCCACGCCGAGATCGCAGCGTTCACGTGGCAGGACAGCGCAGTCCTGCCGCCCGCCTGCGCTAATGCTAAACTTCGCCAGCCGGTCAGCCGGCAAATACCATAGCGTCTTCAGGGCGGGGCGAAATTCCCCACCGGCGGTAGGTTGAAGGGCGGCCTTTACTTAAGGCATTCCGACAGCGAGCCCGCGAGCGCCTCGACCAGCTCCGTAAGGAACGACTTCGAGGGTCAGCAGATCCGGTCAGACTCCGGAGCCGACGGTTGGCAACTGGCGACAGTTTCCAGAGAGTCCGGATAAAAGAAGACGGTCGAACGTGCAGCCTCGCGGCTGCGCGACGACCTCGTGCCTTGGGGCGTTTCTTCGCATGCGTTCAACGCGGGAAACGTTTCATGAAACTGATTGCATCATTGCGATATGTCGCTGGTTCCGGCGTAAGCCTCCTGCGGGAGGCGCGCTGATGTTTACCGGCATCATTCAAACCGTAGGCCGCATCGCACGACTCGAGCCGCGCGGCGGCGATGTGCGTTTAGCCATCGATACGGCCGGCCTCGATCTTACCGACGTGCAGCTGGGCGATTCGATCGCCGTCTCCGGCGTGTGCCTTACGGCGGTAACGCTGGAGGCGCGCGGCTTCAGCGCCGACGTGTCCAACGAAACGCTGTCCCTCACCACGCTGGGCAAGCTCAAAGCGGGTGACCCGGTGAATCTGGAAAAGGCCTTGCGCCTGGCCGATCGTCTCGGCGGTCATCTGGTGTCCGGGCATGTCGACGGCCTGGGCAAGGTCGTGTCGGTCACGCCGGACGGCCGTTCGCAGCGCTGGGTTTTCGAGGTGCCGACCACCCTGTCTCGCTATATCGCGGCCAAGGGCTCGGTCTGCATCGATGGCACCAGCCTGACCGTCAACGAAGTGGCGGGGCAGCGATTCGGCGTCAACCTGATTCCGCACACGGTAGAAAACACCGCCTTCCACGCGCGCCGACCCGGCGACGCGGTGAATATCGAGGTGGACGTGATCGCGCGCTACGTCGAGCGGCTGCTGGCCAGCGGCTCGGCGCCGAAGCTCGACGAGGCGTTTCTGAAGCAGCACGGGTTCGCGTGACGATCCAAAATAATTTGCCGTCATTTCAGCGCAAGCTGAGTGGCTTCACAACAGCGCAGCTGGTCAAACCCGTGTTGTGATGTCCCGTGAACTCGCTGGAATCCAGCTTGACCAGCCTTCGGCTGTTGAGAACCGCTGGAATGACGAAGTAGAGATTTTCCCGTTTCCCGTTTCCCGTACCTCAATTCCCCGTCCCCGGAAATCACCCCATGAGCTTCAACACCATTCCTGAAATTCTCGAAGACATCCGCGCTGGCCGCATGGTGGTGATCCTCGACGACGAGGACCGCGAGAACGAGGGCGACCTGATCATGGCCGCCGAGAAAGTTCGCGCGGAAGACATCAACTTCATGGTGCGCGAAGCGCGCGGTCTGGTCTGCCTCACGCTGACCGAGCAGCGCACGCGCCAGCTCGGCCTCAAGCCGATGGTCAGCGACAACACCTCGCCGTACCACACCAACTTCACCGTCTCGATCGAGGCGGCCGAAGGCGTGACCACCGGCATTTCCGCGCACGATCGCGCGCGCACCATCCAGGTGGCGGTGAAGCCGGATGCGAAGCCGCAGGACATCCATCAGCCCGGCCATATTTTTCCGCTGACCGCGCAGCCCGGCGGCGTACTGACCCGAGCCGGCCATACCGAGGCAGGCTGCGACCTGGCCGGCCTCGCCGGACTGGAGCCAGCGGCGGTGCTGATCGAGGTCTTGCACGAAGACGGCTCAATGGCACGTCGCCCCGAGCTGGAAGTCTTTGCGGCCAAACACGGGTTGAAGATCGGCTCGATCGCGGACCTTATCCGCTACCGCATGGAAACCGAAAAGACCGTCGAGCGCGTCTACGAAGAAGACGTGCAGACCGAATTTGGCCCGTTCCGTTTGATCGCCTATCGCGATGCCATTCGCAAGGGCTTGCACTACGCACTGGTGCGCGGCACGGTGGATGACGGCACGCCGGTGCTGTCGCGCGTGCACGTGCGCAATACCTTGTCCGATGTGCTGCACCTGCAGCGCGATGATCTCGGCCTCACCGTGACCTCGGCCCTGCGCCGCATCGCCGACGAGGATCGCGGCGTGCTGCTGGTGCTGTCCGGCGAAGACACGCCGGAAGCGCTTCTGGCCCGCCTCAATCGTCAGCCGGCGACGCAGGCGCCGGACGAAGCGCAGCAGCAGGAGTGGCGCCAGCACGGCCTGGGCGCGCAGATGCTGGTCGATCTGGGCGTGCATCATCTGCGCGTGCTCGGCACGCCGCGCAAGCTGGTGGGTCTGGCGGGTTTCGGGCTGGAGGTGGTGGAGTACGTCTAGGCGCCTTGTCATGGCCGGCGCCCCCTGCCGCCATGTTTTCAACACGCTTCGCGCGTTGCCAGACCGCATACTTCAGCTTTTCTAACCATTGATCGCGACCATGACTGAAACTTCTGTCCGCCTGATCGCCCCCTCCGGTTACCCGCACGATCGCGCGGCGATGGCGCGCGGCGTGGAGCGCCTGCATGAAGCAGGGTGCGCGGTGAGCGGGCTGGACGTGCTCGATCGCGTCGAGCTGCGTTATGCCGGCAGCGACGCGCAGCGCGCCGCCGACATCAACGCGCTCGCCACGATGGAGTCGCTGCCGGATATCGCGCTGGCCGTGCGCGGTGGCTACGGCGCCACGCGCCTTCTACAGCATCTGGATTACGGCGCGCTGCGCGAACGACTCGCCGGCAGCAGCACCGTGCTGGTCGGCCACAGCGACTTCACCGCGATCCAGATGGCGCTGCATGCACAGTGCGGGCTGACGACGTTCGGCGGTCCCATGCTGGGGCCGGATTTCGGCGCCGAAGTGGCCAGCGCTTTCACTCTGCAGCATTTCTGGAGCACCGTGCGCGCTCCGCAAGCCACGGCGGCGTGGAGCACGAACGATCCCATCGAGCTTGACGTGGAGGGCCCGCTGTGGGGCGGCAACCTGGCCATGCTTTGCAGCCTGATCGGTACGCCGTATTTCCCGGCCATCGATGGCGGCATTCTGTTTGTGGAGGACGTCACCGAGCCGCCGTTCCGGATCGAGCGGCTGCTGTACCAGCTGCATCTTTCCGGCGTGCTTGGTCGCCAGCGCGCGCTGCTGCTGGGCGACTTTACCCAGTGCAAGCCCAGTGGCTACGACAATGGCTACGACCTGGCCCAGGGTTTCGCGCAGCTGCGCGGCGCGGTCGATATTCCGGTCATCGACGGTCTGCCGTTCGGCCACGAGCCGAAGAAATTCACCCTGCCGTTCGGCGCGCCCGCGCGGCTGCGGACGGCTGGCGGCCGGGCTCAGCTGGTTTTCAGCGGCTATCCGCATCTGGCGCGCTAGAGCCCCAGTACCAGCCTGGCACCGTTGATCAAGCAGGAGTGCCGGCAAACCCGTAAAATGGGCGGTCAGCCTGGACCGCGGTCCACAGAGGAATTAGCAATGAAGATCATCGAAGGCGATTTCGCCACCCCGAAGGGCAAGTTCGCCATTGTCGCCGGCCGTTTCAACGGCTTTGTCGTGGAACCCCTGGTAGCCGGCGCGCGCGACGCGCTGGTTCGCCACGGCGTGAAGGACGACGCGATCGAGCTGATTCGTGTGCCGGGCGCCTGGGAGATTGCGCTGGCCGCGCACAAGCTGGCCAACTCCGGCAAGTACGCCGCGGTGATCGCTCTGGGTGCGGTGATTCGCGGCAGCACGCCGCATTTCGACTATGTCGCCGGCGAGTGCGCCAAGGGCCTGGCCCAGTCCGCTTACAGCTCCGGCGTGCCGGTAGCCTTCGGCGTGCTGACTACCGACAGCATCGAACAGGCGATCGAGCGTTCCGGCACCAAGGCCGGCAACAAAGGTGTCGACGCGGCCATGGCGGCGCTCGAGATGGTCAACCTGTACGGCAAGCTGTGATGGCACAGGCGCCGCAGGGTCTGGATATGGCCGCGCGTTCGCGCGCCCGCCGCCGTGCGCTGCAGGCGCTGTACGCGTGGCAGCTCAGCGGCAGCCACATGAACGCGGTGATCGACCAGTTCCGCCACGAGCAGGACATGGAAATCGCCGACCTCGAATACTTCGAGGATCTGCTGCACGGCGTGGAGAAAAACGTCGATGCGCTCGACGCAGCGCTGCGCCCGCATATCGACCGCGAGGTCGCGCAGATCGATCCGATCGAACGCGCCGCGCTGCGCCTAGCCACCTACGAGCTGAAGTTTCGCCCCGACGTGCCATATCGCGTGGTGATCAACGAGGCGATCGAAGTGACCAAGCGCTTCGGCGCCGATCACGGCCACAGCTACGTCAACGGTGTACTCGACAAGCTGGCCGCCGAGCTACGCGCGGTCGAGAAACGCGGCTGATGTCGGGCGCGGCCAGCTCCGGCTGGCCCGCGGGTGCATTAGGAACGCGCGAAATTGAGCGTTTCCTGCGCTGCTGTCGCAAACGGTGGTGACTTCTAAGTCGCACGAAGAACAATGCGACCTCGAAATTAGCCGCGGCTGATCAGGCGGCAGTTCAACGCTGAGTGATGATTTTGTGCCGGATACCTGGCATCGAACGCGGTGGCGTGGAGGGCAGCGTTATGGACGGGTTGCAAAAATGCGTGCGCCCTCTATGAGGTCGCCGGCCAAGCGCATTTCACGGCATGCAGAACTTCTGTTTGTTGATTCGCCTGTACGAACGAGTCAAGGGCCTGGCGTATAAAAGCGTGGCGGCCGGTTGGTAGACGCATTCATGAGTGGCCTGCCACTCAAATATTTTTAGCAAAACCTGTGCTTGGAAACGCCTCGCCGGGAAAGCCTTTTCTCGCGGGTGGCGGATACCTTCAGCGGAGAGGTATCCGGTCCGTATGCACGAAGAGTATGCCAGCGGCGATCAAACTCTTAAGAGGAAGTCGCCAGTTCAATAGTAGCTTTCTGAAACGAAAACCAGCAAGAATCCCCGTTGGTGTTGTTAAATTTGGCTGCGGCTGTTCCCAATACCCCAGTAACCTTGACGCGATCGCCGGTCTTGAGGCTAGCAATCTTCTTCTCGTTTACGAGTAAGTCGTCACGCGTAATTCCTTCGCCGGTACACTGTGGATTGGTGGGGTCACGAAAGATGACGGCAATCTGATTTTGGGGATTGCCGTAGGTTTGAGCTAGAACACCAGTTTTGGTGATGCGTGTGACGATACCCGGCACGACAACTGCATGCTGATCCCATTTTTCCTTCGCCATGACCTCGTTCTGTTTCCAGTCCTGCCAGATTTCGTTCAACGTCGTCGGCTTGGCATTCGCCAAAAGACGGAAATCTCCGTGCAGAACGTCGCCAGTGGTGTTCAGTGCAGTGTCCACGGTTTCACAACCACCGATTGCCACGACTGCCAAGCAGAGCAAGCCTGCGCCCACATATTTCAATCTCTTCCGCATGGTCCTTCTCCCTTTTCAAGATGAGCGTTCTCCGTGAGGCATATTAAGCAGGTGCACAGAATCTGGTCTGTCATCCTTTACGACACAATGTGTGGCGTATTTCTGACAAAACCGTCGCATTCGGGCAAAGTAAGGTTGCGCAGACTATGGTGTGCTTCAGACAGCCCTCGATTGCCAACCTCAGGTTTTGTGACCATTCATGTATATGAGGTGAAGAGTAAGATGGCAGGTTCATGCTTGCCCGGTAGGAGCTGGCAAAATTTTTAAAGCATCATGAAATTTCAATTGATCAAAAAAAGTAATGCGTTTGACAAGAGGTGTCGTGATCATGTGCGCCATGCATTAGGCGCCTATCGCGGCCACAGCTACGTCAACGGTGTACTCGACAAGCTGGCCGCCGAGCTACGCGCGGTCGAGAAACGCGGCTGATGTCGGGCGCGGCCAGCGACCTTGCTGTGGCTGTGCCCGTGCTGGAAACCGAGCGCCTGCGTTTGCGTGCGCATCGCGCCGACGATCACGCCGCGTTGTCCGCCACCTGGGCCGATCCGCTGGTCTATCGTTTTCTCAGCGGCCAGCCGACATCGCCGCCGGATGCCTGGATGCGCTTGCTGCGCTACGGTGGGCTTTGGTCGATGCTCGGCTACGGCTATTGGGCCGTCGAAGAAAAAGCGAGCGGTCAGCTCATCGGCGACATCGGCTACGCCGACTTTCGGCGCGGCATGACGCCTTCGCTCGACGGGATGCCCGAGCTCGGCTGGGTGCTGGCGTCGCACGCGCATGGCAAAGGCTACGCCAGCGAGGCGCTTGCCGCCGTGCAGGCCTGGGGCGACAGCCATTTCGGCACGCACCGCTCGTGTTGCATCATCGATCCGGACAACGTCGCATCGACGCGGCTGGCCGCGAAAGCCGGTTTCCACTTCTGGATGGAAGGCCAGGTTCACGGCTCCACCGTGCACGTCTTCACGCGCGACGCGTAAACGCGCGACAGCCGGGATCGAGGATATGGAATTCAGCCTGATCGAACGCATCCGCTCGCTTACCGAACAGTCGCGCGACGACGTCAGGTTAGGCATCGGCGACGACGCTGCCGTGCTCGCCGTGCCGGCCGGACAGGAGCTGGTCGTGGCCATCGACACGCTGGTGGAAGGCGTGCATTTTCCAAGCGGTACATCGGCCGTCGACATCGGCTGGAAGGCGCTGGCGGTCAACCTCTCCGATCTCGCGGCCATGGGCGCCACACCGGCGTGGGCTCTTCTGGCGCTGACCCTGCCCGAGCCGGATCAAGCCTTCGTCGAAGGGCTTGCCGAAGGCTTTGCGCAGCTGGCCAAGCCGCACCGGCTGGCGCTGGTCGGGGGTGACACCACGCGCGGTCCGCTGAGCATCAGCGTCGCGGTGCACGGTTTTGTTGCGCCGGGAAAAGCGCTGATGCGTTCCGGCGCCAAGGTGGGTGATGCGGTGCTGGTGACCGGCACGCTGGGGGATGCGGCGGCCGGCCTGCATGCGCTGGCCCATCCTTTGGCGGTCGAGGATCAGCGCAGCGACGCGCGCGATCTGCTTGTCGCCCGGCTCAATCGGCCGATGCCACAGCTGGCCGCCGGCTCGGCGCTGCGCGATCTGGCGCACGCGTGTATCGATGTTTCCGATGGCCTGATCGCCGACCTCGGGCACATCTGCACGGCCAGCGGTGTCGGTGCGGAAATCGACGCATCGCTGCTGCCGCTCTCGCCGTCGCTGATAGCGATCTACGACGACGCCAGCGCGCAGCAGTTCGCGCTCACCGGTGGCGATGACTACGAGCTGTGCTTTACCGTGCCGATGAATCGACTCGCCGATGTGCAGTCCGACCTTTCGCGGCTCGGCTGCGGCGTCACGCGCATTGGCCGCATTGTCGAAGGCCAGGGTGTCAGCGTGCGTGGCGTCGACGGCCAGTGGCTGGAAACCGGGCAGGCCGGCTGGAATCATTTCGCATGAGTGCCAAGAAAACCCTCAGCGCCGAACAGCGACGCGCACTGCTCGCCACGCCCGCCGGCTGGCTGGCCTGCGGCTTCGGTTCGGGGCTCACGCCGGTGGCGCAGGGTACCTTCGGCTCACTCGCCGCGCTGCTGCCGTGGCTGCTGCTGCGCCAGCTGTCGTTACCGCTTTATGTCCTGGTTTTGCTGGTCGGTTTTGCCATCGGCGTCTGGGCTTGCGATATCGCCGGTCGCGCCCTCGGCGTGGACGATCACCGCAGCCTGGTCTGGGACGAATTCATCGGCCAGTGGATCGCATTGATCCCGCTGCTGCTTCCCGCGCTGCTGCCGACGCGTTTCTCGACGTGGTGGTGGCTGCTCGCCGGCTTCGTGTTGTTCCGCCTGTTCGACGTGTGGAAACCCTGGCCGATCCGCTGGATGGATCGCCATCTCAAGGGCGGCATGGGCGTGATGGTGGACGATGTGGTAGCGGGGGTTTTTGCGGCGGTCGTTTTGGCGCTGGCCATGTATTCGACTCGATAGCGCATTTTTCAAAGGCAGCCCATTCCCTTCAAGGTGTCGCTAACAGCGCGATCAAGATCGGTATGCGGTTCTGCACCCAGAAACGCGACCAACTTGCGATTGTCCAGTTGCAGCGGTTGACGCCACAGGTAGCGCATTTCGCGGACTTCGCGAAACATCGTGACGAAGGGCGATGCCAGCGTGACGAACCACCACGGAAACGACCGCAGGGGCAGTTTCGGATGGGCGGCTGCTTTCCGAATAGCCGGCATCAAGGTGTTTCCGTCGACCCAGTGGCCGCCAAAATGAAATCGCTCGAAGGCGGCCAGATCGCTTTCGCGTTCCAGCAGCAGCGCAATGGTCTTGCCGACGTCCGGCAGATAGGCCCAGGCATGCGGCAGATCGCGCTTTCCCGGGTAGCTCACGCTGCTCGGCTTTTTCCCGGGTTTCAACATGGCGTTGAACCAGTTGTTGCCGGCGCGCGGGCCGAAGAAATCACCGCAGCGGAGTATCAGTACGCGCATGCCGTTGGTCGCGGCCGCTTCGAGGCGCTTTTCCATCTGCACGCGGATTTTGCCTTTGCGCGTCAGCGGCTGCTGCGGTGAGCTTTCGCTCAAGAGCGGCAGCGCGTCGGTTCCGAAGTTGTAGACCGTGCCCGGCAGCACGATGCGCGCGTTGTTTTGCCGGGCGGCGGCGAGGGTGTTGTCGAGCATGGGGAGTACGACGGTGTCCCAGTTTCGATAGCCGGGCGGATTGACGGCGTGCACGATAACACCGGCGCCGCGCGCGGCTTTCGCCACATCGTGCGCGTTCATGGCATCACCCTCATGCCACTCGATGCCGGCGGCAAGATGGGTTCGCGTGGTGTCTCTAACCAGGCCGCGAACCGTCCAGCCGTGCTGCAGAAGTGCACTGCTTATTTCGCCGCCGGCTCCGCCGGTGGCGCCGAGCACCAGAGCGATGCGTTGTGCTTTCATGATCTTCTCCCGTGGAATGTGGGATCAGAATGAGCGCTGCGCGTCTAAATGAAAATTGCCTAAAAGCTAACTTCTGCTATACATAAATGCATGGCTAAAAAAGAACCGGGTTGGGAGCTGTATCGTTCGTTTCTCGCAGTGATTCGCGAAGGAAGCCTGTCAGCCGCGGCGCGTAGCCTGGGCATGACCCAGCCAAGCCTCGGGCGGCATATCCGGCAGCTGGAGTCCGATCTGGGTGTCGTGCTGTTTACGCGTTCGCCGCAAGGCCTTATCCCTACCGACCTCGGCGATGAGCTCGCGCCACACGCCCAGGCGATGTACGCGACCTCCGCGGCGTTGCGTCGGGCCGCCTCCGGCAGCAATAGCGAAGTGCGCGGCGTGGTGCGCGTGACCTGCAGTGAAGTGATCGGCGCCGAGGTGCTGCCGCCGATACTCACGGATTTGCGGCAACGGCATCCGGGCATCGTGATCGAGCTTTCGCTGTCCAACCGCAGCGAGGATTTGCTGCGCAAGGATGCGGATATCGCTGTGCGCATGGTCCGTCCCGTGCAGGGCGCGCTGGTGGCCCGTCACATCGGTGTGATTCCACTGGGGCTCTACGCGCATCGCCGCTATCTGAAAAGCAACGGCACGCCGCTGTTGCTGGACGATCTGCATCGGCACGCGATCATCGGCTATGACCACGAAACGCCTGCGCTGCGCGCCATTCGCGACAAGTTGCCTTTCGGTCGCGAGGATTTTTCGCTGCGCACCGATAGCGATCTGGCCCAGCTCGCGGCGATTCGCGCCGGATACGGCATCGGCGGCTGCCAGTGTGCGTTGGCCGAGCGCGACAAGAACCTGGTGCGCGTGCTGCCGCAGGCGTTCGCGCCCAGCCTGGATACCTGGCTGGTGATGCACGAGGATCTCAAGGTCAGCCGGCGCACGCGTCTCGTGTTCGACCATCTCGCGGCGGCGCTGGTGGCTTATTTAGCCGTTGCGGCATAGCACAGAGGTAGCGGTAAACCGCCGCATGGGTTGGACGTCAAGGTGCGCATGTTGTCATGCTCCCGTTCCCCGTTCCCCAGACAAAGGACCACCCCATGCAATACCGCCGCCTCGGTTCCACCGGCCTGCAACTTTCCGCGCTGTCGTTCGGCGCATGGGTCACGTTCGGCAAGCAGGTGGGGCGGTCGCAGGCGCGCGAACTGCTGGCGCTGGCGCACGATCGCGGCGTCAATTTTTTCGACAATGCCGAGACGTACAACAAAGGTGTGGCCGAGGAGTTGATGGGCGACGTGCTGGCCGATCTGCGCTTTGCGCGCGACAGTTACTGCGTGTCGAGCAAGGTGTTTTTCGGCGCGGTGGCCGATCCGCTGCCGACCCAGCGCGGACTGTCGCGCAAGCATGTGATGGAAGCCTGTCATCAGGCGCTGCAGCGGCTACGCGTGGATTATCTGGATCTGTATTTTTGTCATCGGCCCGATCCGGATACGCCGATTGCGGAAACGGTGGCGGCGATGGACACGCTGATTCGCCAGGGCAAGGTGCTTTACTGGGGCACCAGCGAGTGGCCGGTCGAGGCGATTCACGAGGCGCATCGCGTGGCCCGCGACCATCATTTCTATGCGCCGGTGGTCGAGCAGCCCGAGTACAACCTGCTGCATCGCGGACGCGTCGAAACCGAATACGCGCCGCTGTACGAGGCTTACGGCATGGGCACCACGATCTGGTCGCCGCTGTCCTCCGGGTTGCTGTCGGGCAAGTACAACGACGGCGTGCCGGCCGATTCGCGCGTCAATCAGCCGGGCTACGAGTGGCTGCGCGACAGCGTGTTGGGCAAGGGCAATGAACGCATCGACAAGGTGCGCGCATTGCAACCGATCGCCGACGAGCTCGGCGCCAGCGTGGCACAGCTGGCGATTGCCTGGTGCCTGCTCAACCCGCACGTGTCCACGGTGATGCTGGGCGCCAGTAAGACCGAACAGTTGGAGCAAAATCTCGACGCGCTTGATGTACTGCCGAAGATCGATAAGGCGATGCAGGAGCGGATAGAGAACGCCGTCGCCTAACTTGACGCGTAATAGTCGGAATGAATCGCACCGATAGACGGCAGTTGACACTTAAATGAGAATCATTATCATCAAAGCTGTCACTGACCTTCTGCGGAGCTTGCCATGTCGATTTCCACCGTGTCCCAGTCGCAATCCGTTGCCCATGTCGTTACGGCCAGCCCGCGATCACTGCAGCTGGTGAATACGCGGCCGGTGGCGGATAACGCTGCCATTCCGCGCATTTCCAGCCAGCTGTTGCTGGACGGTGGGCGCGAGCTGGTGATCCAGCATCAGGGCGGGGAATATCACCTGCGCCTGACGCGCAACGACAAGCTGATCCTCACCAAGTAATTGCTTCGAACGTCGCGAGCGGTTGCGCCGCGCGCCCATTCCAAGGCCATTGCCAGATCGCCCGCGGCCTGCGGGCTCCAGCCGGCTATCCGCGCATGCCTGTTACGGCACGCGCATCATCGCTGGAGCTGATATGTACGGCTGGCTCGATACTTTCTTTTGCGCACCGCGCGCGTGGTGCGCCGAACCCGGCGAGCGCAGCGCGCACGTCATGCCGTCGGCGCTCGCTCGGTGGCTGCCGCTGCTTGGCAGCGTGCTGTACGTGCCGTCGCGGACCGTGGTCGAAGCGGGGCGATCGCCCGATGGCGTGCTCAGCGAGAGTCCGTTGCTGGCGCCGTTGCTTCATACCCGCCGTCTGTGCGTGCTGGGTCTGGTCGGCGCGGATGGTCCGCGTGAGTGGATCGAGTGTCTGGACGCGCGCGGCGAGATTCTGGCTCAGCTGCATTTGCTGCCCGATACCGACTATCTGGCCTGGGACAATCTGCCGGACGAAAGTCGGATGATCGCAAGCGACCCCGGACGCGGCACGTCGCGCCTGTTTCGCGGCAGCGCTGCACATCTCATGCGCTTCCGCTGCCAGTCGCTTGCCAACATGCTTTGCCTTGGTGAGGCCACCGCGCCGCACATCTCGCCGTTGGGTCGCGTGGTCGCGCAGGCCATCGCCGGCTCGAAGCCGCTGCTGATGCAGGGTTTGCCGGTTTTGTAGCGGGAGAAGAGCGGGGAACGGGGAACGGGGAACGGGGGCCGTCAAGTGTCAGAGCCTGTCTGTCTTCATTCCACGTAACACGGAGACAAGATGCTGGTCGGGAACTTCACGTTCCCCGTTACCCATTCCCTGCTCTCAAGAGTGTCCGGCGCACTCCGGCCAGTGTCCGCGGACACGTTTTCTAACGCCTGTGATCGCCGAAAACCGTTGCCCCGCCTCATTTTTCATCTTGGCATGTGGATTGCAAAACCCTGTGCGGGACCGCCCGGTGCGCGGTCAGGGATGCATCACATGATTCGCGACACTTCCGCGCAAGACCGTATCGTCGAGGTCAAACCCAACCGCAAGCGTCGGCTGATGCTGATCGGCGGCGGTGTGGTCGTGCTGGGCCTGCTGGTATGGCTGGTGCCGGGCATCGGTCGGCTGTTTTCTGCTTCCTCGTCGGTCAGCGCTTCGCGGCTGTCGTTCGCCACCGTGGAACGCGGCCCCTTCGTCAACGATATCGCCGCCGAAGGCAAGGTCGTCGCGGCGGTCAGCCCTACGCTGTACGCCACGTACGGCGGCGCAGTCACTCTGCAGGTGCACGCCGGCGACACGGTGAAGAAAGACCAGGTGCTGGCCACCATCGACAGCCCCGAGCTGCGCAACAAGCTGGCGCAGGAGCAGTCCAAGGCCGATGCGATGCAGGTCGATTACCTGCAGTCGCAGGTGGATGCGCGCACCAAGCGCAGCGATCTGCAGAAGGCGTTCGATAACGCGCAGATCGACGAAAAGAGCGCCGAAACCAATCTCGCCCGCGAGCAAAAGGCCTTCGCCGCGGGAGCGGCCACCGGCGTGGAAGTCGATCAGTCCAAGGATGCATTGGAAAAGTCGCGCATCGTGCTTGCACACGCCAAGTCCGATCTGGGCATGAACAACGACAGCCTGAAGTTCAACATCGAATCGAAGAAGCTCACGCACGACAACCAGATGCTGGTCGTGCAGGACCTGCAGCGCCAGGTCGACAACCTCAACGTCAAGTCGCCGGTGGATGGCCAGGTCGGCCAGCTGTTTATCGCCGAGCGCGCCACCGTTGCCAAGGACGCACAGCTGCTCAGCGTGATTGATCTCTCTGCGCTGCAGGTGGAAATGCAGGTGCCGGAAAGCTTTGCGCGCGATCTGGGCATCGGCATGGGCGGCGAGATCAGTGGCAACGGCAACGTGTGGAAGGGCCTGGTCAGCGCCATCTCGCCCGAGGTGGTGAATGGCGAAGTCGCCGCGCGCCTGCGCTTCGACGGCCCCACACCGAAACAGCTGCGCCAGAACCAGCGCCTTTCCGTGCGCGTGCTGCTCGACAAGCGCGACAACGTGCTGACCGTGCAGCGCGGCTCGTTCGTCGACGAATCCGGCGGCAGCTACGCCTATGTCGTACGCGACGGCATTGCCACCAAAACGCCGATACGCGTCGGCGCCAGCAGTATCGACAAGGTCGAGATCCTGGGCGGCCTGAAAGAGGGCGACCGAATCGTGATCTCCGGTACCGACAACTTCAAGAACGCGGCGAAGGTCGCGATCAGTAGCTGATTGAGAGCGGGGAACCACCCGAGGTGGCCTGACGGGGACTGGGGAACGGGGAACATGCCGTTCAAGAGATGCCCCGACCTAAAGGCTCTAGCTGGTTTTTATTTCAAGCAACGCCAGAAGCATGTGTAACCGCACGCCGCATGTTCCCTGTTCCCCGTTCCCGTTTCACTAAAAACCCGAACACCACCCAAAGGACGCAAAACCATGCTGAAGATGAGCCACCTGTCCAAGGTCTACCGCACCGAAGTGGTCGAGACCTACGCGCTGCGCGATTTCAATATCGACGTGAAAGAGGGCGAGTTCGTCGCCGTGACCGGTCCGTCCGGTTCGGGCAAAACCACGTTCCTGACCATCGCCGGCCTGCTGGAAACCTTTACCGGCGGCGAGTACCACCTCGACGGTATCGAGGTGAGCAATCTCAACGACAACGCCCGCTCGAAGATCCGCAACGAAAAGATCGGTTTCATCTTTCAGGCGTTCAACCTGATTCCCGACCTCAACGTGTTCGACAACATCGAGGTGCCGCTGCGCTACCGCGGCATGAAGGCGGCCGAGCGCAAGCAGCGCATCATGGAATCGCTCGAGCGTGTCGGTCTGGCTTCGCGCGCCAAGCACTATCCCGCCGAACTCTCCGGCGGTCAGCAGCAGCGTGTGGCGATCGCTCGCGCGTTGGCCGGTTCACCACGCCTGCTGCTTGCCGATGAACCGACCGGCAACCTCGATACCCAGATGGCCCGCAGTGTGCTCGAGTTGCTCGAAGACATTCACCGTGACGGCGCCACCATCGTCATGGTCACCCATGACCCCGAACTGGCTGCCCGCGCCCAGCGCAACGTGCACGTCATCGACGGCCAGGTGGTGGATCTGTCGGAAGACCCGCGTTTCCATCATGCCGTCACGGCAGCGCAGGGCGGCAGCCACGCCGACTGATTGCTGAGTCGCCGCGTTATAGACGTCTATCCGTCCATCCTTTGAGAAGCCCATCCATGCGTCTGAAGTTGTTGCCCGTGCTGCTCCTGCTGGCCATCGCGCCCTTGTCCGGTCACGGCGAGGATTTGATGGAGGCCTACCAGCAGGCCATTGCCAACGATCCCGTGCTCGCCACGGCCGACGCGACGCGGCTTGCCGTCGCCGAGGGCGTGCCGCAGGCGCGCTCGGCGCTGCTGCCGCAGCTCTCGGCCGGGTTGAGCTTCGATCAAAGTCATGGCGGTACGGGAGGGTCCAATATCGTCAACGGCATCTCCGTGCCCAGCAGCGCGATCGGACACAGTCGTTATCGGGACCTCAATGGCTCGCTAAGTCAGGCCATCATCAACCTGCCGGATATCGCCACGCTGCGCGCGGCCCATTCCACCAGCGACGCGCAGGAAGAGATTTACCGCGCCGCGCTGCAAGACCTCTATGTACGCGTTGCCACCGCGTACTTCAATGTGCTGATCGCGCAGGATCAGGTGGACGTTTACAAAGCCTACGAGGACGGGTTCAAGCAGGAATTCGATCAGACCAATGAGCGCCTGAAGGTTGGCCTGGAAAATTCGGCGAATGCGACCCAGGCGCAGGCGTATTACCTGTACACCAAGTCGGAGCGCATCGCCGCCCAGAGCAGCTTGAAGGATGCGTTGCACGGTCTGGAGCAGATCACCGGCAAGCCCACAGGCACCTTGAAAAAACTGCGCGAGGACATTCCGCTTCAGGCGCCCACGCCCAACGATGCCAAGGCCTGGGTCGACGCCGCCATGCAAACCAACCCTACCATTCTTTCCGCGCGCTACACGGTCAGTGCCGACGAGCACAAGATCTCGGCAGCGCGGGCCGGGCATCTGCCGACGCTGAGCGCCAACGTGTATCGCGACAAATTCGGCAGCTGGGCCAACGCCTCGCCCATGGCAGGCGATTCCCGCTACGGGCCAGCCACCACGACGGTCGGGCTTACGCTGACCGTGCCGATTTTCAGCGGCGGCCTCACGCAGTCTCAGGTACGCCAGGCGATCCATCAGCGCGATGCAGACGAAGGCAATCTGGAGACGCAGCGTCGCCAGGCCGCGCGCGATGCCAACAACTATTTCAACCTTGTAGTGGACGGCATCGATCAGGTCGAAACCACCCGCACCGCAGTGCAGGTCGCCCAAAAGTCGTTGGGCTCGATGCGCGCCGGTTATTCGATCGGCACCATGAGTCTGCCCAACGTGGTCAATGCCATCCAGATTCTGGCACAGGCGCAAAGCCAATACACCGTCGAACGGCATCAGTTCATCCTCAACAAGCTGTCGTTGAAGCAGGCCGCCGGCACCATCGACATGCACGATCTCGAAGATGTCAACCGGCTGCTGCAGTGAGTATCGTCATCCTGCCAGCCACGAAGACACGTGTAGCCGTGAATGCGAGCGGAGGGCGTAGCGATGTTCGCCTATTACCTTGAACTCGGTATGCGCAGCCTGCGACGCAGTCCGGCGCTCACGGCGCTGATGGTGATGGCGATCGGCTTTGGCGTGGCGGCCTCAATGACGACATATGCCGTGTTTCGCGCCGTGTCTGGCAATCCGATACCGGACAAGTCCGCCCAGCTCTATGTCCCGCAGGTCGACGCCTGGGGGCCGCAGCAGAACATCAAGGGCGAGCCTGTTGACGCGCTGACTTACACCGATGCGACGGCGCTGATGCAGGCGCATCGGGCGCGACGGCAGACACTGCTGTATCGCATGGGCATGTCGGCGCTGCCCCAGGGCAGTACCAGTTTGCCTATCGCGGCGAACGGCTATGCGGTGTTTGCCGATTTTTTCGCGATGTTCGAGGTCCCCTTTCTTTATGGTGGCGCCTGGAGTGCGCAAGACGACGAAGGTCGGGCCGCTGATGTCATATTGAGCGATGCGTTCAATCGGAAGCTGTTTGGCGGAGCCAACAGCACGGGCCGCGAGATTGTTTTGAATGGACGTCTGCATCGCATCGTTGGCGTAACGGCGCGTTGGGACCCCAAGCCGCGCTTCTTCGACCTCTTCAGCAGCAACGGATTCCGCGATGCCACGGATTTCTATCTGCCGTTCAATCGCGCGCTGGACTTGAACGTGCAATCCAGCGGCAACAGCTGCCGCGGGCATCTGAACTTTTCGGGCTGGGACGACTGGCTGCGCAGCAATTGCGTATGGATCACCCTGTGGACCGAGCTGGACAGTGCGGCCGACGTGGCAAGCTATCGTCAGTTTCTCGAAGGCTATGCGGCGGATCAACAGCGCGCAGGTCGTTTTGCCTGGGCACCGAACGTGCGCTTGCGTAACGTCGCTCAGTGGCTGACTTACCAGAAGGTGGTGCCGGCCGACGCGCGCATCTCGCTGCTGGTTGCACTGAGTTTCTTCGTGATCTGCCTGGTGAATACGGTGGGTCTGCTGCTGGCCAAGTTCATGCGCCGTGCCGGTGAGATCGGTGTGCGCCGTGCGCTCGGTGCCTCGCGCCGGGACATCTATACGCAATATCTGATCGAGGCGGCCTCTGTTGGCCTGGCTGGCGGCGCGTTGGGGCTGGTATTCACGGTCGTGGGGATTTCCGGCGTCGGCCTGCTGTTTCAGCCGCAGATCGCTCGGCTGGCTCATCTGGACCTCTCGCTGGTGGGGTTGACCTTGCTGGTTGCCATAGTGGCCACGATGGGGGCGGCGTTCTTTCCCGCCTGGCGTGCCGCGAACGTGCAGCCGGCCTGGCAGCTGAAGTCCAATTGAGGCGAACGTTGATGCAGATCAAGCCCATTCTCAGCGCTTTACGCCAGCACAAGGCCGGTACGGTGCTGATCGCGCTGCAAATCGCATTGACGCTGGCGATCGTGTGCAACGCGCTTTTCATCATTCAGCAGCGTTTGCAGCATATTGCCGAGCCCAGCGGCGTCGACGAGCCGAATCTCCTGGTGATCTCCAATCAGTGGGCAGGCAACTTGTCGCCATCGCAGATCGATGCGCAGACCCAGGCGGATCTGATCGCGCTACGCCAACTGCCCAGCGTCAGTGATGCCTCACCCGGCAGCGGCTATCCGCTGAGCGGCGGTGGCTGGGACAACTTCGTCATGCTGACGCCCGATCAGCAGCAGCCATCGGCCGATTCGGACGTCTACCTGGGCGACGAACACATGCTCGCTACGCTGGGCCTCAGGCTGGTCGCGGGGCGTAATTTTCGCGCCGACGAGGTGGTGAAGATGGGCTTGCGGCAGATTGTCATTCCGTCCGTCGTGATCGTGAGCAAGGCGCTGGCCGACCGGCTGTTTCCGGATGGTTCGGCACTGGGTAAGCCGATCTACTCGATGAGCAGCACGCCGAGCATCATCGTCGGCATCGTCGAGCGTTTGCAGAAACAAAATGTCTCGACGTGGACCAAGCCTTTCGCCTATCAATCGCTGCTGTGGCCGGCGCGACAGAGCACCGACCAGGCGTATTACATCGTTCGCGCCAAGCCGGGCCAGTTGGATGCGGCCATGCGCGAGGCTCCCAAGGCGCTTTACGCGCAAAGCCGCATGCGGATTATCGACCCCAAGGACGGCGGCACCTACGCGGAAATCCGCAAGCGCGTCTACGAAAGCGACCGCGGCATGGCGATCCTGATGGGCATCATCTGCGTGGTGCTGTTGGCGATCACGGCGGCCGGCATCGTGGGACTCACCAGCTTCTGGGTCGGGCAGCGCCGCCGCCAGATTGGCGTGCGGCGTGCGCTTGGCGCGACGCGTGGCGACATTCTCAGCTACTTCCTCACCGAAAACCTGCTGATCAGCGTGGGCGGACTGGCCGTGGGCCTGGTCCTCGCTTACGGCATCAATCTGTGGATGATCACCCAGTTTGAAATGGTGCGGCTGTCCATCGCCTACGTTCTGGTCGGTGTGGTTCTGCTGCTCCTGCTCGGCCAGCTCGCCACGCTGGCGCCGGCGCTGCGCGCCTCTCGGGTATCTCCGGTAGAGGCGACGCGCCCGGTATGAACATTTCCGACTTTCGCACGATCAACTTTGCAGGCCATAGCGCACTGCCATCCGGAGACACCGATGTTTAGTTATTACCTTGAGCTGGCGCTGCGCAGTTTGAAGCGCAGTCCCGGGCTCACGTTGTTGATGGTGCTGGCGATCGGCTTTGGCGTGTCGGCATCGATGACGACGTATTCGGTGTTTCGCGCGGTGTCGGGCGATCCGATTCCGTGGAAGTCGTCGCAGCTGTTTGTGCCGCAGATCGATATGTGGGGTCCCGACGGCCGCAGTGCGGACGGCGAACCACCGAACGCGCTGGACTATATCGATGCGGTGGCGCTGATGCGCGATCACCGCGCCAAGCTGCAGTCCGCCAGCTATCGCATTGCGCCGCCGGTGCAGGTGCCCGGTTCGCGTCGTCATCCGATCAGCGTTTCCGGGCACGCCGTATACAGCGAGTTTTTTCCAATGCTGGATGTGCCCTTTCAGTACGGCAGCGGCTGGGCTGTTGACGCGGATGCCAACCAGGCGGCCGTTGTGGTGATCAGCGGCAAACTCAACCAGGAAATGTTCGACGGCCAGAACAGCGTGGGCAAGACGCTGGATATCCACGGCAAGGATTACCGGGTGGTCGGCGTGCTGGGCAAGTGGGACCCGCAGCCGCGCTTTTACGACGTGGTTGATACCGGTGGATTCGATACGAACTCGGACGACGTGTTCATCCCCTTTACCCGTGCGATTGCCGTGAGTCTGAGCAACGCGGGCAATACCGCGTGCAACAGTAATCCGGCCGAGCCGGGTTTCGTCGGCATGCAGCGATCGACCTGCGCATGGATCGAGTACATGGCCGAGCTGGACGACGCGGCGGCCGTGCAGAACTATCGCGAGTACTTGAATGGCTATGCGCTGGCGCAGAAAAGCGCCGGTCGCTTCAACTGGCCACCGAACAACCGCCTGCGTGACGTGCCGGCTTTTATGGACGACCAGCATGTGGTGCCGAGCGATACCAAGGTGTCGCTGATGGTGGCGCTGGGCCTGCTGATCGTCTGCCTGGTCAATACCGTGGGTCTGCTGCTGGCCAAGTTTCTGCGCCGCAGCAGCGAGATCGGCGTGCGCCGCGCGCTGGGTGCGCCGCAGGCGGCGATCTACGCGCAGTTTCTTACCGAGGCCGGCATTGTCGGCCTGGCCGGCGGTGTGGTCGGTTTGGTGCTCACCGGGGTGGGCGTATTCAGTGTCGGTCTGGTGCTGCCCAAGGACATCGCTGCGCTGGCCCACATCAACGTTTCGCTGCTGCTGATGACCCTGATCGTTGCAGTGGTGTCGGCAGTACTCGCCGGCCTGTACCCGACCTTCCGCGCATCGCGCGTGCAGCCCGCGTGGCAGCTGAAATCGAATTGAGAAATCCATCATGAGCACGCATCCGATCCTCGCCGCACTGCGCCGCCACAAGGCCGGCGTCGTCCTCATCGCCCTGCAGATCGCGCTGACTCTGGCGATTGTCTGCAACGCGATCTTCATCATCGGTCAGCGCATCGATCGGGTGAATCGTCCCACCGGCATCGACGAAGCGAATCTGTTTGTCGTCTCGCAGCAGTGGGTCGGTACGCCCGAGAGTGGCGCGCCGGGTGCGGTTGACACCATCGATTCACTGGTGCGCGCCGACCTGGATACCTTGCGGCGCTTGCCGGGCGTGGTGTCTGTGGCGCCGGTCAATTCGGTGCCGCTGCTCGGCAGTTCGCATGTCAACGGCATCACGCTCACGCCGGACCAGAAAAACTCGACGCTTTCGGCAACGATTTACGAGGGTGACGACAAGCTGATGAGCACGCTTGGCGTGCAGCTTGTAGCCGGGCGAGCGTTTACCGCGGCAGACGTGCTGCGCATGGACTTCCACGACGACACGTTGCCACCTTCGGTGATCGTGAGCCAGGCCACGGCCGAAAAACTCTTTCCGAACCAGAGCGCCGTCGGCAAGACGATCTACAGCGACAGCAAACCCACCACGATCGTCGGTGTGGTCAAGCTGCTGGAGTCATCCACGGCGGAAAGCTTCGCCAAGGACTCGGACTACTACACGATCATCGAGCCCGTTCGTCAGGTCGGCGACAACTCCCGGTACGTGGTGAAGACCCGGCCGGGTCAGCAGGCGGCAGCGATGGCGGCGACGCGCGATGCGCTTTTTGCCGCCAACCCGCAGCGGGTGATCGACCCCGAGCGCGGCATCCTCAGCTTTGCGCAGATACGTCACGCCGCCTACCGGGCCGACCGCGGCATGGCGATCCTGATGGCCGTGGTTTGCCTGATCATGCTCTGCGTGACGGCCGCAGGCATCGTTGGCCTGACCAGTTTCTGGGTCGGCCAGCGGCACCGGCAGATCGGCGTGCGCCGCGCGCTGGGTGCGCAAAAGAGCGACATCCTGCATTACTTCCAGATCGAGAACCTGATGATCGCCGGCGGCGGCGTAATGGTCGGCGTGGTGCTGGCTGTCGGGCTCAACCTGTGGCTGATGAGCCAGTACGAAATGCCACGCCTGCCGCTGATGTATGTGCTCATCGGGATGGTCGCGCTGCTGGCACTCGGCCAGGCGGCGGTGTTCGTACCTGCACGCCGCGCCTCCCGCGTGTCACCCATCGAAGCGACGAGGGCAGCGTGATGGAGCGCAGGGATGATGACCTGATGCGTAGGTTGGCGGTGAGCGTTAGTGAACCCCAACGTCGAATAACCCGGAATGTAGGGTTACAAGCCGCTGCCGCGGCTTCCCCTTCGGGCCATTCGGTTTGCGAATGTTCGTTCCGGCGTACCGCCTCCACAGTCGCTGCGCTCACCATCAACCTACGTCCAACGCCCCGAACGTTCGCACTTGCGACTCGTCTCTCGCTTCTCTCGCCGCTCGCCCCTCAACCCCCACCCGGAACCTGACCATGCTCACCTACTACATTGAACTGGCGGTGCGCAGTCTGAAGCGCAGCCCGGGGCTCACGCTATTGATGGTGCTCACCATCGGCTTCGGCGTGGCGGCGTCGATGACGACGTATTCCGTATTCCGCGCGGTGTCGGGCGACCCGATTCCGTGGAAATCGTCACAGCTGTTTGTGCCGCAGATCGATATGTGGGGGCCGACCGGGCGCGGGGCGGATGGCGAACCACCCGATGCCATGGACTACACCGACGCCATGAAGCTGATGCGCGATCACCGTGCCAAGCTGCAGTCGGCGATGTACCAGATCTCGCCATCGATCGTGCCGGCCGATGCCAGCAAGCATCCGATCACGACTAGCGGTCATGCAGTCTACAGCGAGTTTTTCCCCATGCTCGACGTGCCGTTTCAGTACGGCAGTGGCTGGTCGGCCGACGATGATGCACAGCGCGCTGCAGTGGTGGTAATCAGTAGCAAGCTCAACCAGAAGCTGTTCGGCGGCGCCAACAGCGTGGGGAAAACCATCGACATCGAGGGCAAGGATTACCGCGTCGTCGGGGTGCTGGACAACTGGAATCCGCAGCCGCGTTTTTATGACGTGGTCAACAGCGGTGGGTTCTCCACCGGGTTGGATGACGTGTTTCTGCCCTTCGACCGGGCTATCTCGCTAGGTATGGCCAATAACGGCAACACCAACTGCAACGCGATTCCGAAGGAATCCGGTTTCGTCGGGCTACAGCATTCCAGCTGCGTCTGGATTGCCTTTATGGCGGAGCTGGACGATGCCGCGTCCGTGACGGCTTATCGTCAATATCTGGACGGCTATGCGCATCAGCAGCAGCAAAGCGGGCGGTTTGCCTGGGCGCCCAACAACCGGCTGCGCAACCTGCCGGACTGGCTCGACGCCGAGCACGTGGTACCGAGCGATACCAAGGTATCCCTGCTGGTCGCTCTGGGGCTGCTGATCGTCTGTCTGGTCAATACGGCGGGTCTGCTGTTGGCGAAGTTCCTGCGGCGCAGCAGCGAGATCGGCGTGCGTCGGGCATTGGGTGCGCAGCGCAATTCGATCTACGCGCAGTTTTTGACCGAGGCGGGCATGGTCGGCATGGCCGGCGGCGTGCTCGGCTTGCTGCTGACGGGCGTCGGTGTGCTAAGCGTCGGCTGGGTGTTGCCGAAGGAGATCGCCACGCTCGCCCACGTGGATTTCGTGCTGCTGGCACTCACCTTGGTGATCGCGGTTCTGGCCACCCTGCTTGCGGGGCTTTATCCCACTTTCCGTGCCTCGCGTGTGCAGCCCGCTTGGCAGCTGAAATCGAACTAAGGACAACGTCATGACCACGCATCCCATCCTTGCGGCGCTGCGCAAACACAAAGCCGGCGTCGTGCTGATTGCACTGCAGATCGCATTGACTCTGGCGATCGTCTGCAATGCCATCTTCATCATCGGCCAGCGCATCGAGCGCGTTCACCGCGTTACCGGCATCGATGAAAGCAATCTCTTTCTCGTTACCCAGCAATGGGTCGGTGCTCCCGACGCGGACGACCTGGCCGGCGTCGAAAAGCTGGACAGCATGCAGCGAGAGGATCTGGTCGCTCTCCGCAATCTTCCCGACGTCGCCTCGGTGGCGCCGATCAACTCGCTGCCGCTGCTCAACTCGTCGTGGAACGGCGCGATTTCGCTCAAGCCGGGGGGCGAGATGCGCAAGGGAGGCAATACACGCACCACGTTCTACTTCGGTGACGAACAAATGCTTTCCACGCTCGGCGTCAGGCTGGTGGCGGGGCGCGCCTTCACCGTTTCCGACGTGCAGCACCGCAGCATGCACGATCAAACCGAGCCCACCGTGGTGATCGTGACCAAGCCCATCGCGGACAAGCTATTTCCAGGTGGCAACGCAGTGGGCAAGGCCATGTATCTCGATGGCAGCACAGCGCCAACCACTATCATCGGCGTCATCGAGCGCCTGCAGGTGCCGGGCACCGGCAGCTGGACCAATTCGTTCACGTATAACGCTACGCTCGAGCCGCTTCGTGTCGACGCCAACTACTCGCGCTATGTGTTGCGGGCCAAGCCGGGACGGATGGAGGCGGCGATGCAAGGGATGCCATCGACGCTCTACAAGATCAACCCAATGCGCGTGCTCGACGACGACAGCGTCAAATCCTTCGCCGACATTCGCGCCGAAGCCTATCGCGCCGACGTCGGCATGGCGATCTTGATGGGCGTGGTCTGTCTGGTGCTGCTCGGCGTCACCGCGGCAGGCATCGTGGGACTGACCAGCTTCTGGGTTGGTCAGCGGCATCGGCAGATCGGCGTGCGTCGCGCGCTCGGCGCCCGCAAGATCGACATCCTGCATTACTTCCAGATCGAGAACCTGATGATCGCCGGCGCCGGTGCGGTCATCGGCGTGGCGCTCGCTGTTGGGCTCAACGCTTGGCTGATGCAGCACTTCGAGATGGACCGCATTCCGGTGGCTTACGTGCTGGTGGGGCTGGTCGCGCTCGTCGCACTGGGGCAGGCGGCGGTGTTCGTACCGGCGCGCCGCGCTTCAAACGTCTCCCCGATCGAAGCGACGCGAGCCGTGTAATGGGGAGTAGGGGACAAGGAGAACGTAGGTTGGCGGTGAGCGCAAGCGAACCCCAACATCGAATAACTACGCATGTTGGGGTTCGCTGACGCTCACCGCCAACCTACGCGCCCTCGCGGACTTGCGCCCTGGTTACTCGTCCATCGCCCCTGCGCTTCTCCCGTATTCCCTCACTGCTAGCCGGACACTGACCATGCCCACCTACTACCTCGAACTGGCGTTGCGCAGCCTGAAACGAAGTCAAGGTCTCACGGCGCTGATGGTGCTGGCGATCGGCTTCGGCGTGGCGGCATCGATGACGACGTACTCGGTGTTTCGCGCGGTGTCGGGTGATCCGATTCCGTGGAAATCGTCGAAGCTGTTTGTGCCGCAGATCGATATCTGGGGGCCGGCGGTGAGCAACGGCAGCGGCGAGCCGGCGGATGCGCTGGACTATACCGACGCCATGGCGCTGATGCGCGATCACCGTGCGATGCGGCAGTCGGCGCTTTATGAAGTCGACCCGACGATTGTTGTTCCCGGTCGTGGCGACGATTCGTTCGGCGTCGATGGCTACGCGGTAGCCGGCGAGTTTTTCCCCATGCTTGATATTCCCTTTACCTACGGCAGCGGCTGGTCGGCCAATGACGATGCGCAGGCGGCCACCGTGGCGGTGATCAGCGCCGATCTGAATCAGCAGCTGTTCGGCGGCAAGAACAGCGTGGGGAAAGTCGTGCAAATCGGCGACAAAGACTATCGAATTGTCGGTGTCATGGGCGCATGGGATCCGCAGCCACGCTATTACGATATTTTCGGTAGCGGCGGCTTTCGCAGCGACGCGCCGGATATTTTTCTGCCGTTGAATCGGGCTATCGCCGCTGGCATGCAGAACGACGGCCGCACCAACTGCGGCGCGGCCGAGCCGACCGAGAAGGGCTTTGTCGGCTTTCAACATTCGTCCTGCGCGTGGCTGAGTTACATGGTGGAGCTGGACGACGCCGCCGCTGCGCTTCGTTACCGCCAGTATCTGGACGGCTACGCGCGCGATCAGCAGGCTAAGGGGCGCTTTGCCTGGGCGCCGAACAATCGCCTGCGTGACCTGCCGACGTTTCTCGACTTCGAACAGGTGGTGCCGAGCGATACCAGGGTCTCGTTGCTGGTGGCCTTGGGTTTGCTCGTGGTGTGCCTGGTCAACACGGTCGGCCTGATGCTGGCGAAATTCCTGCGCCGCAGCGGCGAAATCGGCGTGCGCCGCGCGCTCGGCGCGCCGCGTCGCGCGATCTACGCGCAGTTTTTGATCGAGGCAGGCTTGATCGGTTTCTTCGGCGGCCTGCTCGGGCTCGTCTTTACGACCGCGGGCGTGGCCAGTGTCGGTCTGGTGTTACCGGTGAGCATCGCCGCGCTGGCAAAAATCGATATGCCGCTGCTCGGCATCACCCTGGCAGTGGCCGTGGGTGCGGCGCTGATGGCCGCGCTGTATCCCACTTTTCGCGCCTCGCGGGTTCAGCCCGCCTGGCAGCTGAAGTCCAACTAGGCGCGCCGATGAAACTGCATCCCATTCTTGCGGCGCTGCATCGCCATAAAGCCGGCGTCACGCTGATCACGCTGCAGATCGCGCTGACCCTGGCCATCGTCTGCAATGCGCTGTTCATCATCGGGCAGCGCATTGAGCGGCTGGATCGGCCCACCGGCATCGTGGAAAAAGACCTGTTCCGCATCTCGCAGGGCTGGGCTGGCGCACCCACCGACGACGATGCGGCGTCGACGGAAAAGCTCGACGCCTTGCAGCGCACCGATCTGGACGCGCTGCGCCGCGTACCCGAAGTGGAGTCGGTCGCCGCGATTTCTTCGCTGCCGCTGGCTGCTTCGCTGTGGAGCGGTGGCGTCACGCTCACGCCGGATGAAAAGAAATCCGTGGTGTCGGCAGCCTTCTATTTTGGCGACGAGCAGGTGGTGCCGACGCTCGGCCTGCGGCTCATCGCCGGACGCAATTTCACCGCGGCCGAAATCAATCACTACACCATCCATGACCCGCGCAAGCCACCGGTAATCATCGTAACCAAGGCCATCGCCGACCAGCTGTTTCCCAGGGGCGAAGCGCTGGGCAAGACCGTCTATCTCAACAACGGCACGCCATCGTCCATCATCGGCATCGTGGCGCAGATGCAGACGCCGACCACCGAGACCTGGGGCAGCGACTGGGCCTACAACTCGGTACTGGAGCCGGTCCGGCTTGCCGGTACAACGGCCAACTACGCCGTGCGCGCCCGGCCCGGTCGCGAGGACGCCGCGATGAAGGCGGCGCGCGCGGCGCTGTTGGCCGTCTATCCCAAGCGCATCATGCCCGCGGCCAGAGCCATCCGGACCTTTGCCGAGATACGCTCACGCGCCTATCGTACCGATCGCGGTATGGCGATACTGATGAGCGTGGTCTGCGTGCTCCTGCTCTGCGTCACCGCCGCGGGCATCGTGGGCCTCACCAGTTTCTGGGTCGGCCAGCGGCATCGGCAGATCGGCGTGCGCCGCGCGCTGGGCGCCAGGCGCATCGACATCCTGCATTACTTCCAGATCGAAAATCTTTTCATCGCCGGCGGCGGCATCGTGCTCGGTCTGCTGCTCGCCCTCGCGCTCAACCTGTGGCTGATGAAGCACTTCGAACTGAGCCGCCTGCCGTCGCCGTATGTGCTGGTGGGTGTGCTGCTGATGCTGGTGCTGGGGCAGCTCGCGGTCTTCGTGCCGGCGCGGCGCGCATCGAACGTACCGCCGGTCGTCGCAACAAGGGCTGCGTGATGAAGAGCAGGCGCGACGAGCACGAACGTAGGTTGGCGGTGAGCGACAGCGAACCCCAACGTCCAGTGTCACGGCCTGTTGGGGTTCGCCTACGCTCACCACCAACCTACGACGTGTGGCTTGGGGTTATCTCTCGGGCCTGCACTCCCTTGACTCGTCGCGCGTCCCTCAATGGTTCCCGTTACTCGTCGCATCGACTCCGTCCCTTGCTTTTCCTTGTCGCGCCTCACTCATAGCCGGCCTCTGATCATGTTCACCTACTGCCTCGACCTTGCCATCCACAGCCTGCGCCGGAACAAGGCCCTCACCGCACTGATGGTGCTGGCCATCGCGCTGGGCATTGGCGCCAGCATGACCACGCTGACAGTGCTGCATGTGCTGTCGGGCGATCCGCTGCCTGGGAGGAGTGCGCAGCTTTTTTACCCGCAGATCGATCCGCGCGACCTCAGCGGTTACTTACCAGGCAAGTCGGAACCTGAGGCACAGGTGAGTTGGATCGACGGCATGAATTTGCTGCGGGCAAAGCGCGCCGACCTTCAAGCGTTGATGACCGGCGGCACGGTCGCTGTGCAGCCCGCACAGTCCACGCAGGATCCATTTTATGAGGGCGCTCGCTATACCACTGCCGATTTTTTCCCAATGTTCGACGTGCCGTTTCTCTACGGTCGTGGTTGGAGCGCTAGTGAAGACGACAGCCGCGCTCGCGTGTTGGTCATCAGCAGCCAGCTCAACGACAAACTGTTCGGCAGCAAGGACAGCACCGGGCAGATGCTGCAATTGGGTGATACGTCGTTCCGCATCATCGGAGTGCTCGGCAACTGGCACCCAACGCCCCATTTCTATGATCTAAACGAAACCGATTACGGCGAGAATGAAGGCGTCTACATGCCGCTGTCCACCTCGCAGGACGTGGGATACGACCATGACGGCAGCGTTGACTGCTGGGGCAATGGGGGTGGTGGCAAGCGTGTAGATCACAGCGCGCCTTGCACCTGGTTGCAATTCTGGGTGCAGCTGGACAGTCCGGCCAAGGTCGCTGCGTACAGCTCGTTTCTCGTGCATTACTCACAGGAGCAAAAAGCGCTGGGCCGTTTCCAGCGACCGCCGAATGTGCAGCTGCGCAATGTCATGCAGTGGCTGGACTACAACATGGTGGTGCCGGATGACGTGCGTTTGCAGACCTGGTTGGCTTTGGGCTTTCTGGTGGTGTGCCTGGTCAACACCGTGGGCCTAATGCTGGCGAAGTTTCTTCGTCGCTCGGGTGAGCTTGGCGTGCGACGCGCGCTAGGTGCATCAAAGCGCGCACTGTTTGCGCAACTCTTGGTGGAGTCGGGCGTGGTCGGGTTTGCTGGCGGCATCGGTGGTTTGCTGCTGGCTCTGTGTGGGCTATGGCTGGTGCGCCGACAACCGGCTAGCTATGCGGCGTTGGCCCATCTCGACCCGACGATGCTGCTGATGACTTTTCTGCTGGCCATAGGTACGAGCCTGCTGGCTGGTCTTTTGCCGGCCTGGCGCGCTTGCCTAGTCACGCCCGCCTTGCAACTCAAGAGCACCTGAGATGGACATCCTGCCGATTCTCTCCACGCTGCGCCGGCACAAAATCACTGCGTGGTTACTGATTATGCAGATCGCGCTGACCTGCGCGATCGTGTGCAACGCGGTGTTCCTGATCGGTCAGCGGCTGCAGCGCATGGACATGCCTAGTGGCATCGATGAGCACAATCTAGTACAGATCAAGCTGGCCTATATCAGCAACCGACCGGACGCCAGCGCGCGTGCGCAAACGGATTTGGCCGCCTTGCGGCAGATTCCCGGTGTGCAACAGGTGGCGTTGAGCATTTCGCTGCCGTTCGCCATGGGCGGCCCGAACAGCGACGTCATGCTCGATGCACGCCAAAAGCAACGCACCCTTAGCGCCAGCAACTTCTTCGGCCAGAACCTGTTGCCCACACTGGGCTTGAAGTTGATTGCGGGTCGGGACTTCCAGCCAGGCGAGTACGTCGATCTGACCACCGCCACGGCTGCTCTGCAAAACGGCGAGCTGAAAGGTCTCCCGCAGACAGTGATCATCACGAAGGCGATGGCCGAACGATTGTGGCCGGGACAGGGAGCGCTGGGGAAAACCATTTACTTCGGCCAGGGTGTACCGTTTCGGGTGGTCGGCGTACTGGCGGGTCTGACGCGATCGGATAGTCTCCGGAATGGCGCCGACTACAGCATGGTCATGCCGATCAGTGTCGACCTGACTTCGGGCGCCCGTTACGTGATTCGCTGCGCGCCGCAGGATCGAGCGCAGGTGCTCGGCGCTGCGCTCGCCAAGCTCAAGCAGATTGATCCTCGCCGCGTCGTACTGCAAAAAGGCACGTATGACGACGTGCGCCGCGCGTTCTTCGCCAACGACCGCGCGATGGCCGGCATTCTTACCGGTGTCGCTGCAGCGCTGCTGATTGTCACTGCGCTGGGCATCGTAGGACTGGCCAGCTTCTGGGTCGCGCAGCGCCGTCGACAGATCGGCGTGCGCCGCGCGCTGGGCGCCACCCGCGCCGACATCCTGCATTACTTCCAGACCGAAAACTTTCTGCTGGCGACCATCGGCATAGTCATCGGCATGGTGCTCGCCTTCGGCATCAACCTGTTTCTGATGCAGCACTACGAATTGCCGAGGCTACCGGCCATCTATTTCCCGGTCGGTGCGACAGCGCTTTGGGTGATCGGTCAACTGGCTGTGCTTGGTCCCGCCCTGCGTGCGGCGGCGGTGCCGCCGGTGGTGGCTACGCGGTCGGTTTAGAAAGTATCTCAAGGAGACCACAAGGACATGTTTTCCCACTACCTCGATCTCGGCCTTCGCAGCCTTCGACGAAGCCCCGTGCTTAGCAGCCTGATGATGCTGGCGATCGCGCTGGGTATCGGTGCATCGATCACCATGCTCGCGGTGCTGCACAACCTTTCGGGCGATCCGCTGCCGCAGCGCAGCGGCGTGCTGTTTCATCCGCAGCTCGATCCGCGTCCGAGCGCGCTATCGGATAACTCCACCGAACCGCCGGATGACCTGACCTACCTCGATGCGACGGCGCTGTATGGCATGGATGTCGCAATGCGTCGTGCTGTGATGAGCAGCAACTGGCTGCCGACGCGGCGAGACACGCGCGATAGTCCGCTTGCGATGTTCACCACGCGTGCAACGACGGGTGACTTCTTCGCCATGTTCGACGTGCCGTTTCTCTTCGGCTCCGGCTGGTCGGCGCAGGACGATGCGCGGCACGCGCCTGTGGTGGTGATCTCCCAGGCGATGAATCAGCAACTTTTCAGCGGGGCCAACAGCGTCGGTCAGTCGCTGATCATTGCGACCAAGCCGTTTCGCATCGTTGGCGTCGCTGGCGACTGGAACCCGCAGCCGCGCTTCTACGACGTCAACGACGGCGCCTACGGCAAGGCCGAGCAGATGTACATGCCGTTCTTTACCTGGCTGGACCTGCCACAGGACTACGGCTATGGCCCCATGCACTGCTGGGGTGCCGATTCAAGCGCAGGGGAGCATGATCCGAAAGCCTCTACCTGCACCTGGGCACAGTTCTGGGTACAGCTGGATTCTCCGGCACAAGTGGCGCGCTATCGCTCCATGCTTGAGAAGTACAGCAGCCAGCAGCATCAGGCGGGCCGCTTCGAGCGCTCGCCCAATGTGCGGCTACGCGGGCTGGTGGACTGGCTCGACTACAAGCACGTCATTCCGGTCACGGTGCGCATGCAGACATGGATCGCCTTCGGCGTATTCCTGATCTGCATGCTCAATACGATGGGTCTGATGGTGGCCAAGTTTCTGCGCAAGTCCGGCGAGATCGGCGTGCGTCGTGCACTGGGCGCCTCGCGAGGCGACGTGTTTGCGCAGTGCCTGGTTGAGGCGGGTGTGATCGGGGTCAGCGGTGGCCTGCTGGGTCTGCCGGTGTCGTGGGTGGGCTTGTGGATGGTGCGCCAGCAGCCGGTGAGCTTTGCCAGCTCGGCGCAGTTGAGCATGACCATGCTGTTCGCGGCTCTGAGCATGGCATTGCTTGCCTCGCTGCTGGCCGGCGCGTGGCCGTCATGGCGCGCCTCGCGCGTAGCTCCCGGCCTGCAGGTGAAGTCGCTATGAGCCTCGCGATTCCTTTCCGGCCCATTATCTCGGCGCTGACCCGGCACAAGACGGCCGTGATCCTTCTGGTGTTGGAGATCGCGCTGACGCTCGCGATCATCGGCAACCTGGTGTTTGTGGTCAGCGCCAACCTGCAACGCGCGCACACGCCCACTGGCGTGATGGAAAACGACATCGGTCTGATCCAGAGCATCGGCGTCATCAACGGGGACAACCCGGGCAATGTTGCCAACAGCGTGGCCTTGCTGCGGCAGGTGCCGGGTGTGGCCGATGCCGCTTATGGCGGTCCGCCGCTCTGGTACGCGTCTCCTTCCAGTGTATTCACCGATCCGGCTCGCCAGCACAAGATTGCCCAGGCCTATGAATTTATCGGTGGGCAGGATCTGGACCGAACTCTGGGTGTGCAGGTAGTCCAGGGCCGCGGGATCACTCTCGACGATCGCGGCGACCCGGCGAAATGGGGCCAGGACATTGAGATCGGCGGTTTGATCACACGTGCGCTCGGCGAACGGCTGTTCCCCGGCAAGAGTCCCCTCGGCCAGCGTTTCTACGATGGCACCATGACCATCCGCGTGGTCGGCGTCATGGATCACCTGCGTGGCGAAGTTACCGGGCGCCCTGACGATGATTATTCGCTGGTCGTCGAATTCCAGCTTGGCGCACAGGACATGGGCGGTGGCTTCATGATCCGCAGCAAGCCGGGCCAGCTCGGCGCCGCCCTGCAGGCCGCCGCCACCGCCATGCAGAAAGCCAACCCCGGGCACGTGCAAAGCAAGGTGCTGAGCATGCCTGTTTTACGGCAGCAGTATTTCGCCGCCGACATGGCCACCAATCGGATGCTTATCGCGATCATGGCGATTCTGCTGGTGGTGACAGCGCTCGGCGTAGGTGGCCTGGGCAGCTTCTGGGTCCAGCAGCGGCGACGCCAGATCGGCATGCGCCGCGCGCTCGGTGCCACCCGCGGCGACATCCTGCGCTACTTCCAGGCAGAGAACTTTCTCATCGTCACAGCCGGCGTCGCGCTGGGCGTGGTGCTGGCTTACGTACTGAACGTATTCCTGATGCACCGCTTTGAACTGGGGCATTTGCCGATCGGCTATCTGGCGTTTGGCGCGGGGACACTTTGGGTATTGGGTCAACTGGCTGTACTTGGCCCGGCGCTGCGCGCCGCCGCCGTGCCGCCCGTCGTGGCGACGCGGAGCGTGTGATGAAAAGCCGTGCTGAAGGGTTGGGAATAAGTGGCGAGGGTGGCGCCGAGGCGAGGTCGCGCGCCCGTCAGGGCATTTTCAAGAAATCGAACGACCCATGGCCGTCATTCCTGCGCAGGCAGGAAGCCAGCGTCTTCGGTGTGACTGGAGTGGCCATGGCAAGGCAGTGGATTGCTGCGTGCGCAGGAATGACGAGAAGAAAAACCGTGGCGCGATCTAGCCAAGCAAGAGGAGTGAAATGATGTTTGCCTACTACATGGACCTTGCACTGCGCAGCCTGAGGCGCAGCCCGGTGCTCACCGCGCTGATGGTGCTGGCGATTGCTGTCGGCATTGGTGCCAGCATGACCACGCTGACGGTGATGCATCTGTTGTCCGGCGATCCGTTGCCGGGGCGCAGCCAGCACATCTTTTATCCGCAGGTGGACCCGACGAGCCATCTGGATCCGCAATCGCATCCCTACGACATGATGGACTATCACTCGGCTGTCGATCTTTGGAGTGCGCAGCGGGCCGATCGACAGGCGCTGATTACCGTCAGTGCGTTGCGACTGACCGCGCCAACGGTCAAGCAGCCCGCCTTGATGGCGCAGATGCTGTCGACCACCAGCGACTTTTTCCCGATGTTTGCCGTGCCGTTTCAGTATGGCAACGCGTGGACGGCGCAGGACGATGCCAGGCATGCGCGGGTGGCGGTGATCTCGGCGGATCTCAACAACAAGCTGTTTCAGGGAAGCAACAGCGTGGGTCGTACCTTGCGGCTGAAGGATACCGATGTGCGCATCGTCGGCGTACTGGCGCCGTGGCGCCCGTCGCCGCAGTTCTACGAGGTGGTGGGTGGCCGCTTTTCCGACGGCGATACGGCCAGCTTTTACAATCGGCCGGAGGACGTGTTCATGCCGTTCTTCAGTTCGATGGAAGTCAACGATGGCGGGTTCAATCCCTTCACCTGCTGGAGTGCGCCGGATCCGGGCGTGAAGTTGCAGAACTCGACCTGCGTGTGGGTGGCCCTGTGGGTGCAACTGGGCAGCGCAGGCAAGGTGAGTGGCTACCGGGATTATCTGGCGGCTTATGCCGAGCAGCAGAAGGCTCTGGGCCGCTTTGCGCGCGCCGACAACACGCGCCTGTTCGACCTGATGCAGTGGCTGGATTTCAACCGCGTGGTGCCCAGCGACGTGCGCCTGCAGACGTGGCTGGCCTTTGCGTTTCTGGCGATCTGCCTTTTCAACACCATCGGCCTGCTGCTGGCGAAGTTTCTGCGTCGTGCCGGCGAAATCGGCGTACGCCGCGCGCTGGGCGCCAGCCGAACGGCAGTGTTTGCACAGTGTTTGGTCGAAGCCGGAATGATCGGCCTGCTGGGTGGCCTTGGTGGCCTGCTGCTGACGCTGCTCGGACTATGGCTGATTCGCCGTCAGCCGGTCGAATACGCCGACCTGATTCATCTGGACCCATGGATGTTCGGGCTGACCTTCGCCCTGGCGATCGCCGCCAGCCTGCTCGCCGGCGTGCTGCCGGCACTGCGCGCCAGCCGCATTGCGCCAGCGCTTCAACTCAAGACGCTGTGAGGATTTGACCCATGCAGATCCAGCCCATTCTTGCCGCCCTGCGCAAACATCGTCTGGCCACCGTGCTGCTCGCGCTGGAGATCGCGCTGGCCTGTGCCGTGCTGTGCAACGCCTGTTTCCTGATCATCAGCCGAGTCCAGCATACGCAGGTCGACAGCGGTGTCGACGAAAGCGCCCTGGCTGCCGTGAAGCTGACGGGCTACGACCCGGCCAGCAGTGTCGACCTCAACGCCCGGGTGCTCAGCGGCCTGGCGAAACTTCCCGGCGTGCAGTCAGTCAACGTGATCAACGCCGTACCGTTCGGTGACCACGCGGGTAGCGCGGGTATTTCTACCGATGCCGCCGGCAAGCATTTCGCTGGCGTCGTGGATTTTTACGTCGGCAGCCCAGGCTCTTTCAAGGCGTTGGGACTGCAGCTTGTCGCCGGCAGCCTGCCGCAGGCCAGCGACGCCCAGCCACTCGATAGCTTCGTGCCGGAAAACGCCACGGTCTGGGTCACGCGCGCGCTGGCCGACCATCTGTGGCCGGGTACCGATCCGTTGGGCAAGGAATTCTGGACCGACAAGTTCCACTTCCGTGTGGGCGGCGTGCTGGCGCACCTGGCTCGCCCATGGGGCGGCGAGGGTGGGCCCAGCACGATCGATTGGTCGGTGTACGTGCCGGCACAAGCGGGCCGCCAGCTGGCCGGCACGTATCTGCTGCGCGCCGCGCCGGCAGAGTTGCCGCGCGTGTTGCGCGATGCCCGCGCCGCGATGGCCAGCATCGCGCCCGATGCGGTGGTGGACAGCAAGAACAGCCAGACCCTCGCCACGCTGCGCGAAAAGTATTTTCGTCAGGATCGCTTGATGTCCGGCATCCTGCTCGGCGTGATCTGCGCCCTGCTGCTGGTAACCGCCCTGGGCATTGTCGGCCTGGCCAGTTTCTGGGTGCAGCAGCGCCGCCGACAGATCGGCGTGCGGCGTGCGCTCGGCGCCACGCGCAGCGACATCCTGGCGTACTTCCAGACCGAGAATTTTCTCATCGTGAGCGGCGGCATCGTGCTGGGCATGGTGCTGGCCTTCGCGATCAACCTGCTGCTGATGCAGCACTACGAATTGCCGCGGCTGCCGCTCTACTACCTGCCGATCGGTGCGCTGAGTCTTTACATCATCGGCCAGCTGGCGGTGCTCGGCCCGGCGCTGCGCGCGGCTGCCGTGCCGCCGGTCGAAGCAACGAGGAGCGTGTGATGAGAAGCAGGAGCGGAGGGCGGATCGCCAGCGGCGAGGGCTGCACGCGGGTGCCGATCGCCGAATGCCGCGGTTTTGCGCTTCTCTCCTCGCCACTCGTCTTTCATACCCTGCCTCTCACCGGAGCCTGAGCATGTTTGCCTACTACCTCGAACTGGCCCTACGCAGCCTGCGGCGCAACAAGGTGCTGACGGCTCTCATGATCCTGGCGCTTGCGTTGGGCATTGGTGCATCGATCACCACGCTGACAGTGTTGCGGCTGCTTTCGGCCAACCCGTTGCCGCAGAAAAGCGCGCAGCTGTTCTATCCGCAGGTCGATCCCTATCCGGGTAATCAGCCCTTTTCACGCTCGGGCAAGAAGCTTCCATGGCTCATGAGCTATGTCGACGCGATGAACCTGATGAAGGCACACCGGGCGCAACGACAGGCCGCCATGGCGATGTCGGAGGTCAAGGTAACACCGCCATCGAGCGACAAGAAACCTTTCTATGCGGACGGCGTGATGACGACATCGGATTTTTTCTCGATGTTCGACGTGCCTTTCCAGTACGGCGCAGGCTGGGCGGCAGGGGATGATGAAAGTCGTGCGCAGGTGGCAGTGATTGCCGGGTTCCTCAACGACAAGCTGTTCGGTGGCGCCAACAGCGTGGGTCGGATGATCCGTGTCGAGGATCATGATTACCGCATCATCGGCGTGCTGCGTCCCTGGGCGCCGCAACCACGATTTTACTCAGTGCATCTGGGCGCGCGGAACTATGGCAGCGGCGATGCGGTGTTTCTTCCGCTGACGGGCGCGCGGGCCAATCAGATGATGCCGAGCTCGATGTTGTCGTACGGGCCAAGCGACACGCAACATCTGGAAACGGCGTCAGCCATCTGGCTTGGATTCTGGGTGCAGTTGCACGGCGAGGCCGACGTTCGCGCTTATCGACAATTCCTGGCCAACTACGCTCAGGAGCAGGTGAGGCTGGGCCGGTTTCAGCGATCCCGTGTAGCACTGTCCGACCTCATGCAATGGCTGCGCGACCAGCATGTAGTTCCCGACGACGTGCATTTGCAAACTGGCCTGGCTTTCGGTTTTTTGCTGATCTGCGTGGTGAATACGGTAGGCCTGCTACTGGCCAAGTGCCTGCGTCGCGCGCGCGAGATCGGTGTGCGTCGCGCGCTGGGCGCATCGCGTGGCGCGATCTTCGTGCAGTTCATGGTCGAGGCCGGCATCGTTGGCCTGGCGGGGGGTGTGCTGGGGCTTGCGGTTGCAGAACTGGGATTGCTCGGCATTCGCCATCAGCCGGCGCAATACGCCAGTCTCGCGCACATGGATATGGCAATGCTCGTGATGACCTTTGTGGTGGCTTTGGTCGCAAGCCTCCTGGCCGGCTTGCTGCCTGCATGGCGAGCCTGCGTGGTGTTGCCCGCGCCGCAACTGAAAGCTGACTGAGGAGAATGCCGATGGAAATCCGACCGATACTAGCCAGCCTGCGCCGTCACCGAATTCCGGCCCTGCTGATCGTGCTGGAAATCGCGCTTGCCTGCGCGGTGTTGTGCAACGCCGTATTCATGGTCGGTCAGCGCATGATCGATATTCACTGGTCCAACGGCATTGATGAATCGGGGATCTCCGTCATTACCGTCAATGGAACGGATCCAAACCGTGCAGCCAGCGACATGCCACGCGATCTGGCGGCTCTGCGGGGCATACCCGGAGTCATCGCGGCTGCTCCGGCCACCAGCATGCCACTGGACCAGAATCCGGCGCTGTCGCCTTTCACTGCAACACCGAATTCGAGCACGACGGTGAACACGTCGGTGTACTTCATCGGCGAGGGTGGTGAAAAAGCGCTGGGGCTTCACCTGCTGCAGGGCAGGTTTTTCAACGCAGACGAATACGCGGACGGCGGCTTGAAGGATTTCCATTCCACCGGCCATGTCGCGCTCGTAACGCAGAGCGATGCAAAGCGCTTGTGGCCTGATCAAAGCGCGCTGGGCAAGACGCTTTATACCGATCAAAACGGCTGGACCGTAGTGGGTGTGGTCGATGATGTGCTGGCGCAGGATTCCAAATACAGCGGTCCGAGTGGACGGTATTCGAGCGTCTTTTTCCCGCTGCACCCGGATGGCGCCATGGGCGACTACGTGCTGCGTAGTTTGCCCAAGGACCGCGATCGTATTGTGCGAGACGCATTACAGAAAATCGGTGCGCTCGAACCGGGTGCGGTGGTCGAAGGCAAGCCCTATGCGCAGATGCGCGCCGACTTTTTTGCCGATACCAGCAGCATGGTGTGGATGCTTGTACTGGTTTGCGTGGTCATGCTGGCCGTGACTGCGTTTGGCATCGTCGGTCTCACCAGTTTCTGGGTCGGCCAGCGCCGGCGGCAGATTGGCATTCGCCGTGCCGTCGGCGCCACGCGGCTGCACATACTGCAGTATTTCCAAACAGAGAATTTCCTGCTCAGCACGACCGGTGTCTCGATCGGCATGGCACTGGCCTTCGGCATCAATCTCTATCTCATGCAGAACTACGCCATGACGCGTATGCCCTGGTATTACCTGCCGGCTGGTGCCATAGCGCTCTGGCTGATCGGGCAGCTCGCGGTACTCGGTCCGGCGCTGCGTGCTGCCGCGGTGCCGCCGGTGGTGGCGACGCGGTCGGTTTGACTCGCGCAGTCATCCCCAACCAACACGCATTAAAGGACAAATGATGTTTGGTTATTACCTCGATCTGGCCTGGCACAGCCTGAGGCGCAGTCCCGTGCTCACTGCACTGATGGTACTGGCCATCGGCTTGGGCATCGGCGCCAGCATGACGATGATGACGGTGCTGCACGTGATGTCGAGCGACCCTCTACCGGCGCTTAGCAGCACCTTGTATTACCCGCACCTCGACCCGCTGCCCAAAGACTATCCGACCACCAGCGAATGGGGTGACGCGTCGGACAATATGACCTGGCCCGATGCCATGGCTTTATTGCACGCGCGCAAGGCCGAGCGTCAGGCGGCGATGGCTGGCGGTTCGCTGCTTGCTTGGCCGGTTCGGCAGGGAGATCTGCCTTTCAGCGCCGACGGCCGTTACACCACGGCGGATTTCTTCAGCATGTTCGGTGTGCCGATGGAGCGCGGCAGTGCGTGGTCTTCAGTCGATGACGAAGCCAAAGCCCGCGTGGTCGTGCTGAGTCACACCCTGGCGGCAAAACTGTTTGGCAACGAGGATGCACTGGGTCATAGCGTGCGCCTTGGTGCTGTCAGCTACCGCGTCGTGGGCATCAGCAGCGATTGGGCGCCACAGCCGATGTTCTATGCTGACCCCTCTGCTAAGGGCGGCTTCGGAAAGATCGATCAATTTTTCCTTCCGCTGGATACTGCGGCCGATCTGAAGCTGGATTCGAGCAACGATTTCACCGGTTGGAAAAGTGGCGGCAGTACCGGTAGCAACGTGGATGGCGAATACAAGGACTCTTCAACGTCGTGGCTGCAGGTGTGGGTGCAGTTGAAAAATGCCGATCAGGTTCGCGATTACGAGCAGTTTCTATACAACTATTCGGCGCAGCAGCATGCATCGGGTCGCTTTGAGCGTGCGCCCGACCAGGCGCATCTGTACCCGATGATGGACTGGCTGGCGCATCTGAATCTTGTGCCCAGCGACGTCAAGTTGCAGTCGTGGCTGGCGCTGGGTTTCCTGGTGGTCTGCATGACCAATATCGTGGCGCTGCTGCTGGCGAAATTCCTGAAGCGAAGCGGCGAGGTCAGCGTGCGGCGTGCCATGGGCGCCAGGCGACGCGACATATTTCTCCAGTTCGGCATCGAGTCGCTAATGATCGGCAGCCTGGGTGGGGTGTTGGGCATCGTAATTGCGGAGCTGGGCCTGTGGAGCATTCGCCAGCGTCCGGATGCTTACGCCAAGGTGGCCCAGATGAATCTGTCGATGCTGCTGCTGACTGTGCTTATCGCCATCATCGCCAGCGTGCTTGCCGGCATGCTGCCGGCTTGGCGGGCCAGCCGTGTGGCGCCGGCCCTGCAGCTGAAAACCCAGTGAGATGACGTGATGCAACTACGCCCCATTCTTTCCAGTTTGCGCCATCACAAGCTCACGGCGTTTCTGCTGATGCTGCAGACGGCCTTTACCTGCGCCATCGTAATCAATGCGCTGCCGATGATCGCATATCGCATCGAGCGCATCGATACGCCGAGTGGGCTGGACGAAAGTCGCCTGTCGCTGGTCTATGTTTCCGGCATCCAGAAAAACGCCAATGAGCAGGCTCAGCATGCGGTCGATCTGGACGCTCTTCGGCGAATTCCAGGTGTGGACTCGGTCGCCGTCATTGGCAGTGGCATGCCGTTCAAAGGTGGAGAGAATTCCTACGGCATCTGTCCGTCGGTTAGCTCCATGCAAAAGGCGATGGCGGTACAGTCGTTCGACAAAACGGACTGCCAGCATCCGGACGTTTACAACGGATCATCCGGCTTCCTGCAGACCATGGGCCTTCACCTTGTGCAAGGTCGCGACTTTACCGGCGCAGACTATTCGACGGGCGACGTATCTACTGCCATTCTTACGCGGTCGCTGGCGGCAAAGTTGTATCCCGGCAAAAGCGCGCTGGGCAAAACGATGTTTCAGGGCAGAACGCAGATCAGGGTTGTCGGCATTGTCGACGACGTGCTTCGCCCCATGCTGCGTGATGCGGGACAGGATCATCTCGTCATGCTTTGGCCCAAACTGCCAGATGACACCGGCAGCACCTACCTGCTTCGCAGTGCGCCAGATGATCGCGAGCGAATCCTGAGGGCTGCCAGGGTTGCGCTGGCAAAAGTGAATCCGAATCGTCTGTTTCCGGACGCTTACCAAAGGACTTTCGCGGCCGTCCGGCATAAATACTTCCAGCGCGACGTCACCATGATCAGCCTGCTGATAGCTTCGGCCTTGGGCCTGCTCTTTGTCACCGCACTGGGCATCACCGGCCTTGCGAATTTCTGGGTCCAGCAGCGTCGACGCACTATTGGCATCCGCCGTGCTATCGGTGCCACGCGCGGCGACATCCTGCGTTATTTTCAGACCGAGAATTTCCTCATCGTGACCTTTGGCATCGCACTCGGATTCCTGATTGCGTTTGCGCTGAATCTCACGCTGATGAAGTACTACGAACTGCCGCGCCTGCCGCTTTATTACTTGCCGATCGGTGCGCTGCTGCTGTGGCTACTCGGCCAGCTGTCGGTGCTGGGGCCGGCGCTGCGTGCGGCGGCGGTGCCGCCCGTTGTGGCCACGCGGTCGGTCTGATCGATATGAACTCAGGGGAAGACTGAGTGATGTTTCGTTATTACCTCGGGCTGGGTGTGCATAGCCTTCGGCGAAATCCCGTGCTCACCGCGTTGATGATCGTGCTGATTGGCGCAGGCGTGGCGTCTTCGATGATTACGTTCGCGGCGCTGCGGGCGTTGACGGCTGACCCGCTGCCGCAAAAATCCGCGCAACTTTTCGGGCCGCAGATCGACAATTGGGGGCCCGCCAATCGCGGCACGGATGATGAACCCCCGCAGGAGCTCAGCTATACCGATGCGGTGGCTCTACTTAACGCCCACAAGGCCCTGCGTCAAACAGCCATTTACGAGACAGTTTTATCGCTGGTCCCCGCTGATGCCCGGCGAGCGCCGTTCACGGTCAAAGGCTACGCCGCAACGCGGGACATGTTTGCCATGTTTGACGTGCCATTTACAGATGGCGGTAGCTGGAGTGCAGACGATGATGCGAAAGGTGGAAGCTCGGTCGTGATCGGCCGAGAGCTGAGCGAAAAGCTGTTCGGCGGCACAAGGAGTCTTGGTCGCCGCGTCAGCCTGGGCGGTCACGACTATCGCGTGGTGGGTGTGATGGGGGACTGGAATCCGCAGCCGCGGTTTTACGCGGAAGGGTCGATCCATAGCGTCACCGACGTGGGTAATCCGCCAGACTTTTTTGTCCCGTTCGCGACTGCCCTCAATTTTCAGCTAATCGATAGCTGGGGCGAAAATTGCACCAACGATTACAAGGGGGCCGGCTGGAACGATCTGCTGCATTCGCAGTGTGTATGGATTTCATTTTGGGTGGAGCTACCGACTGCCGCCGATGTGCAGCGATATAAGGCTTTTCTGGATGGCTATGCCGCCGAGCAGCAGCGTATCGGGCGGTTTCCATGGGCGCCCAATAACCGGCTGCGCAGCCTGAAGCAGTGGCTGGACTATGTGCACGCGGTGCCGGAGGAAACGCGCGTCGCCTTTTTGTTGGCGATTGGGCTGCAGTTGGTTTGTCTGGTCAATACGGTTGGACTGCTGCTGGCCAAATTTATGCGGCGCCGTGGCGAGATCGGCGTGCGCCGGGCTCTCGGCGCATCGCGCGGAGCGATTCACGCCCAATTTTTGATCGAAGCCGGCATGGTAGGTGCCGCTGGCGGCCTACTTGGGCTCGCGCTCACCGCTTGTGGTGTGTCCGGTATGGGATCGTTTTTTGAACCGCGCGTGGCGCGGCTGGTGCACATCGATATGAGTTTGCTCGGCCTCACCTTGCTTACGTCCATTGTGGCGACGTTGATCGCGGCGCTGTACCCCACCTGGCGCGCAGCGCAAGTGCAGCCCGCCTGGCAACTGAAGTCCAACTGATATGGCGAGCATGCAGATGAGGCCGATTCTTGCGGCGCTCAAGCAGCACCGTGGTGCGACCGCGCTTATCGTGCTGCAAATTGCACTGACGCTGGGCATTGTTTGCAATGCGCTTTTCATCATCCAGCAGCGGCTGGAACACATGGCGCGACCCACGGGCATCGATGAGGCAAATCTCGCTGTTGTCCATAACCAGTGGATCGGCAACTTTACGAAAGCCCAGTTGAACGCGATGGTGCTGAGTGATCTTGCCATGCTGAGGCAATTGCCCGGAGTGGCTGACGCTTACGCCGACTACACCTACCCCGCGGTGGGTCCCTGGGCGCAACTGTCGAGCGTCCGCTATACCCACGATCAGCCAAAAAAGACCACGTACGCAGAACCTTATTACGCGGATGACCACACGCTATCCACGCTTGGCCTCAAGCTCATTGCCGGCCGTAATTTCAGGTCGGATGAGATCAGTGCTGCCAGCGACTCAGATAACGCTACGCCGCCGGTCATCATCATCACTCAGGATCTCGCCGAGCGGCTCTTTCACGACAAGCCGGCGGTGGGCAGGGCGATATATATCGGCGATACGCCCAGTACGATCATCGGCGTGATCGAGCAACTGCAAGTGCCAGCCATAGGCACACACAGCTTCGCCTATTGCTCGATCTTGCTGCCCTTGCGGAGCGGAAATTTCAATAACGGGGGCAGCTACTACCTGATACGCGCCAGGACCAACCAGCTTGATGCCGTTGTAACCGCTGCACCGGCCGCGCTGCTGGCGCTTGACCGAATGCGCATACTCGACGAGGAAGGTGGCGCGCAGCATTACAGCGTGCTTCGTGCGCTCGGCTATGCCAGCGATCGAGGCATGGCGTTTCTCCTCACCATGATTTGCGCCGTACTTCTGGCAGCGACCGTCGGCGGCATCGTCGGTCTCTCCAGCTTCTGGGTCAGCCAGCGGCAGAAGCAGATCGGCATACGCCGCGCCATCGGCGCCACGCGCGGCGACATCCTGCGGTATTTCCAGACCGAGAACTTTTTGATCGTGAGCTTCGGCATTGTGCTAGGCATGCTGCTGGCGTTTGCGCTGAACCTCACGCTGATGAAGTTCTACGAGCTGCCGCGCCTGCCACTGTATTACCTGCCGATCGGTGCGCTGCTGCTGTGGGTGCTGGGCCAGCTGGCTGTGCTGGGTCCTGCGCTGCGTGCGGCTGCCGTGCCACCGGTGGTGGCGACCCGATCCGTGTGATCCATGCACTCTGGCACGGGAGGATCGGAGCGATGGCGATCACAATCTACGAACAAACTTAGGGAGAAATGCTTGATGAAAACGCTGCCTTTATTGATCGCTGCCAGCCTATTGGGCTCGGTATCCGCTGCTACCTCCGTGCAGGCAGCGCCTGCGGCACAGGCTGCAACGAAAGACGTGACCAGCCGCGTGGCCGCACTGAACGCGCTGCTGGCCGAGCAGTGGCAGCATCAGCTGGAGACGAGCCCCGAGTTTGCGACCACGCTGGGCGACCTTCGCTACAACAGCCAGTGGAGCGATGCGTCGCTGGCGCATGCACAGAGTGAACACAAGGCCACCGCGGACTTTTTGCGTCGGTTCCGCGCGATCGATACTGCCGGCTTTTCCGATAGCGATGCGTTGAACCAGCAGCTGATGGTGCGCCAGCTCCAGGACAGCCTGCGCAGCTACGATCTGAAGCTGTACGAGATGCCGCTGGATCAGATGAGCGGTGCGCATATCGCGCTGGCCGGCTTTGTCAGCTCGATTCCGTTCGACAATACCAAGGAATACGACGATTACCTGAGCCGCCTGAAGGCCGTGCCAAAGCTGTTCGATCAGGTGACGGAGGTGGCGAAGCAGGGCTTGCGCGACAAGATGATGCCGCCGAAGTACGTGCTGGAAAAAGTGGTGGTGCAGATCGACAGCATCGAAAAATCCGCCGGCATGGACAGCGTATTCGCCGAGCCGCTGAAGCACTTCCCCAAGTCGGTATCGGCGGCTGATCAAAAGCGCCTGCACGATGCGATTCTCGCCGCCATTGATCAGGATGTGCGTCCGGCTTACAAAAAGCTTGGCGAGTTCGTCGCCAAGGATTACGCGCCGCACGGGCGCGCCGAGCCGGGTATCTGGAACCTGCCCAATGGCGATGCGATCTACCGTTTCGATGTCGAACAGATGACCACGACCAAGGAAACGCCGGAGCAGATCCACTCGCTGGGTCTGGCCGAGGTGAAGCGCATCGAAGGCGAGATGACCACCATCGCCAAGTCGCAGGGCTTTGCCGACCTGGCCAGCTTTCGCGCCTCGTTGAAAACCAATCCAAAAACGCACGCCACCTCGCGCGAGGATATCCTCAACCGCTACCGCAACTATCTGGCGCAAATGCAGCCGCAGTTGCCCAAGCTGTTCGGCCTGCTGCCGAAAACCAAGGTGGTGGTGGTGCCGGTCGAGCCGTTCCGTGAAAAGGAGGCGGCAGCGGCGGAGTATCACCAGGGTACGCCGGATGGTTCACGGCCAGGGCAGATTTTTGTCAACACCGGCGACTTCGCCAACCGCAGCATTTTGACGGTCGAGTCCACCGCGTATCACGAGGGCATCCCGGGCCATCATCTGCAGATATCGATCGCGCAGACGCTGCCGGCGCTGCCGCCGTTCCGCCAACAGGCCGGTTACACCGCCTATATCGAAGGCTGGGCGCTTTACGCCGAACAGCTTGGCAAGGACATCGGCTTCTATCAGAACCCGCTGTCGGATTATGGCCGTCTATCGGATGAGCTGCTGCGCGCCGACCGTCTGGTGCTCGACACCGGCGTGCACGACAAGCATTGGACGCGCCAGCAGATGGTCGATTTTTTCCATGCGCATTCCAGCGAGGACGAGCCGGACGTGCAGGCCGAAACCGATCGCTACATCACCTGGCCGGCCCAGGCGCTGGCTTACAAGACCGGCGAGCTGAAGATTCTCGAGCTGCGCGAGCGCGCGAAAAAAGAGCTGGGCAGCCAGTTCGATATTCGTGCGTTCCACGACGAGATCCTCAACGGCGGCGCGCTGCCGCTGGACGTGCTGGAGACGCGCGTGAATGCGTGGATTGCGTCGGTGAAAGCCGGCAAGGCCCCGGCGCATCCGGCAGCAGCGGCCGGTTGAATCGGGCGCGCTGGCCGGGTTCGACCCGGTCGGCGCTTTTGCTCGGGTCTACGGAGGAACGGTGATGAGACGTTTGCTAGTCGGCGGCATGGTCGTCTTGGTCAGTGCACTGGCGCAGCCGGCGCTCGCCGGATGGGTCTGTCAGCTCAATTCGGACGACAGCCTGAGCTGGCGCATCGCCGACCATGCGCTGAAGCTGCGTTCGGATGACGCCTCGGGCATCACGGTAACCAAGGTCAGCGCCGAGCCCGTGTGGGGCCTGCGCGAGGGCGATGTGATCGTTGCGGTAGACGATCATCCCCTGAAGCATGTCAGCGAGTTGATGAACTGCCTGCGTGCCAGCAAGCAGGCGACCGTGGTGCTGCATGTCCGACGCACGGACGCGGTGCTCACATCGAGCGTGACAGCGGCGGAATACGACCAGGTCATTTCGCCGGTGCCACCGACACCACCACCGCCGCCACCGCCTGCAATAACATCCACGCCATCTCCGCCTTCGCCACCACCTCCGCCGTCGCCGTCAAAGGACAGCGGCTGGTTTACCTACGAACACACGACCGACGATAGCCTGAGCTGGCGTAACCCCGGCCACGCGCTGCAGCTGTCGTCGAGTAAGACCACGGGCATTACGGTGACCAAGGTCGTTCCCGAGTCGCTATGGGGCCTGCAGGTCGGCGATGTGATCACGGCGACTGACGGTACGCCGGTCAAGCACGTCAGCGAATTGATGGACCGGTTTCGTGCCAGCCGGCCCGCGGCGGTGAAGCTGCAGCTGCTGCGCGACGGCGCATCCCTGGAGGTCGCTGTGGCTGCGACTGAATACGCGCACCTCATTTCCCCCGCCTCGCCCTAATCACCTAAAGTCCTTGATGAACGACATCACGCTTCGATTTCGTTGCCATCGCGGGCCAGTAGTCCGATAGTCATGCAAACCTTTGCGGCCGGAGCGGCATCTATGTCCGCATGTGCAGAAAAAAAATGACGCGTAGCGTACTCATCATCGACGACAACCCGGCCGTGGGCGAGGCGCTCTCGCTGGCTTTGTCCCTGCATGACATCCGGCCGCTCACCGCGCTGACGCCGGACGAAGGCCTGGCCATGCTGCAGCATCAGGCCATCGACGTGGTGATCCAGGACATGAACTTCACCGCCGACACCACGTCGGGCGAGGAGGGCGTGGCGCTGTTCCGGGCGATCCGCGAGCAGCATCCGGATCTGCCGGTGATCCTGCTCACGGCGTGGACGCATCTGGAAACTGCGGTAGAGCTGGTCAAGGCCGGCGCGGCGGATTATTTGGCCAAGCCGTGGGACGACAACAAGCTGATCGCCACGGTCGAAAACCTGCTCGAACTGTCCGAGTCCAATCGCGAAGTGACGCGCACGCGGCGTGAGCGCAAGCGCCGGCGCGAGGCGCTGCAAGGCAAGTACGAGCTGGATAATCTGGTGTTTGCCTCCGAGGCAATGGCGCGCACGCTGGAGCTGGCGTGCCAGGTCGCCAAGGCCGATGTGCCAGTGCTGATCACTGGCCCCAACGGCACCGGCAAGGAGCGCATCGCGGCGATCGTGCACGCCAATTCGGCCGTGCGGCGGGGGCCCTTTATTGCGGTGAACTGCGGCGCGCTGCCGGGCGAGCTGATCGAAGCCGAGTTGTTCGGCGCCGATGCGGGTGCCTACACCGGCGCCAACAAGGCGCGCGAGGGTCGCTTCGAATTGGCTGACGGCGGCACGCTGTTTCTGGACGAAATCGGCAACCTGCCGCTGCCCGGGCAGATGAAGCTGCTGCGCGTGCTGGAAACCGGCCAGTTCGAGCGGCTGGGCTCCGGCCGCACGCGGCAGGTCAAGGTGCGTGTGCTCAGCGCGACCAATGCCGATCTCAAGGCGATGATTCGCGCCGGCACCTTCCGCGAAGATTTGTATTACCGCCTCAACGTGATCGAGGTAAACCTGCCGCCACTGACCGAGCGCAGCGACGACATCCTGCCGCTGGCCGAATTCTTTCTCGACGGCCGCGCCGAGCTGGGCGATGCGGCGCGCGACGCCATGCTCAACTACCCGTGGCCGGGTAACGTGCGTGAGCTGAAGAATGCCATCGAGCGCGCGGCGCTGCTTTCGGGCAGTGGGCCGATCACACCCGAGCTGCTCAATCTGGCGCCTCATATTTCCACCGCCACGCGCAATCTCGATGAGCCGAGCCGCGAAACGGTCGAGGCGGCGCTGCACAAGGCCGATGGCGTCGTCAGCCGCGCGGCGCAGAGCCTCGGCCTCTCGCGGCAGGCGCTGTATCGACGCATGGAGCGCTACGGGCTGGCAGCGCCGGTGTGATGGCATCCGGACGGCTAAATGATGTGGCGATAGCGGCTCTATGTGCGAGGCCTGCCGCATGTGGCGCTGGCTGAACTCGCTGCGCACGCGGCTGACCCTGCTGCTGGCGCTGGCCAGCGTGGCAGGGGCGCTGATCTATGCCGGCGTGACGCAGTGGCCGCTGCCGCAGCTGCTGGTCTGGCTGCAGGCCGAACTGACGGTGAAGGATCCTGCAGCGCCGGCCGCGGCCGCCAAGGCACTGCCGGTGATCCATCTGGGCATCTATGGCGCGCTCGGCATCTGTGCGGCGCTGCTGTTGCTGTTGGCGTTCTGGCTGGCCGGCCAGGCGATGGCGCCGGTGAGTCGGCTGCTGCGCGCGCTGGAAGGTGCAGTGGCCAGTTATCGCGATGGCGATTTCAGCATCTCGATTGGCATTCATCGCCGCGATGAGCTGGGCGAATTGATCCAGATGCACAACGCGCTGGGCCAGACCCTGCGCGAGCAGCGTCAGCATCTGGCGCAGCGCGAACTGCTGCTGGACACCGTAGTGCAGAACACGCCGGTGGCCCTGGTGCTGACCGACAGCATCGGTCGGGTGGCGTACGCCAACATCGCATCCCGTCATTTGTTCAACGAGGGACGCAGCCTGCACGGGCTGGAATTTGCCCGGCTGCTGGACGGTGCGCCCGAGGCGCTGCGCCGCGCGGTGGAAGACGGCGAGGATGCGCTGCTCAGCGTGGAAATGGACGGTAGCGAGGAAACCTTCCACATCTCGCAGCGCGCGTTCCGACTGCAGGGTCGGCCGCACCGGCTGCAGCTGTTTCGGCGCATGACGCGCGAGCTGTCGCGTCAGGAAGTGGCGACGTGGAAGCGGGTGATCCGCGTGATCAGCCACGAGCTCAACAACTCGCTGGCGCCGATTTCCTCGCTCGCCCATTCCGGTGCGGAGCTGGCGCGACGTGGCAATGTCGATCGGCTGCCGGGCGTGTTCGCCACCATCAGCGAGCGCGCCAAGCATCTGCACAGCTTCATTTCCGGCTACGCCAGCTTCGCCAAGCTGCCGACGCCGCAGTCGGTCGCCGTAGAGTGGACGCCGTTCCTGGAAGGATTGTCGCTGCACTGCCACTACCGACTGGCGTCGCCCGCGCCCAAGCGGCCGGGCTATTTCGATGCGGTGCAGATCGAGCAGGTGCTGATCAACCTGATCAAGAACGCGCACGAGTCAGGCAGTGGCGAAGACGACGTCACGCTGTCGATTACCGAAGTCGGCCGCGAGCTGCGCATCGAGGTTGCCGACCGCGGCCCCGGCATGACCGACACCGTGCTGGCGCAGGCGCTGCTGCCGTTTTACTCCACCAAACGGGCCGGTACAGGACTGGGGCTGGCGCTCACTCGCGAAATTGCCGAGGCGCACGGCGGGCGTGTGCTTTTGGCCAACCGCGAAGATGGCGGCCTGCGCGTCACGCTGCTGCTGCCGCAGACGACGGTCCGGTAAACCTGCCGCGAACTCCGCAACGCGCGTAACAACAGCTCGCCTATACTGATGCCTTCGTCACGGATGGGGACAGGTCATGGGTCAGATTCTCGCGTTGGTCATCGTGGTGGTGGTGTTCATCGTCCTTTCCAGGCTGGTGCGCATCGTGCCGCAGGGTTTCGAGTGGACGGTGGAAACCTTCGGCAAATACACGCATACGCTGAGCCCGGGGCTGCATCTGCTGATTCCGATCTATCAAACGGTCGGCCGCAAGATCAATATGATGGAGCAGGTGCTCGACGTGCCCTCGCAGGACGTGATCACCAAGGACAACGCCGTGGTGCGCGTCGACGGCGTGGTGTTCTACCAGGTGCTGGATGCGTCCAAGGCCGCGTACGAAGTGTCCAATCTGGAGCAGGCCTCGCTGGCGCTGATCATGACTAATATTCGCACCGTGCTCGGTTCGATGGACCTGGACGAAAGCCTGAGCCAGCGCGACGGCATCAACGCCAAGCTGCTGCGCGTGGTGGACGAGGCGACCCATCCGTGGGGAGTGAAGGTCAACCGTATCGAGATCAAGGACATCGCGCCACCGCGCGACCTGATCGACGCGATGGCGCGGCAGATGAAGGCCGAGCGCGAAAAGCGCGCGAATATTCTCGACGCGGAAGGTTTCCGGCAGGCGGCGATTCTCAAGGCCGAAGGCGAAAAGCAGTCGGTGATCCTGGCGGCCGAGGGCGAGAAAGAAGCGGCGTTCCGCGCCGCCGAGGCGCGCGAGCGCTCCGCCGAAGCCGAAGCCAAGGCAACCACGATGGTGTCCGACGCAATCTCCGGCGGCAACGTCAACGCGCTGAACTACTTCGTCGCCAACAACTACGTCGAGGCGCTGAAAGAGATGGCCAAATCGCCGAACCAGAAAATGCTGCTGCTGCCGATCGAGGCCACCGGCATCCTCGGTTCGCTGGCGGGCATCGCCGAACTGGCGAAGGAGTCGCTGGGCCAGCAGCAGCGCTCCATCGCGCAGCCGCCCGCTTCCACGCCGTTCCAGCCGCCGCTGCGTTGAGGGTGCGGCCATGGCGTTTCCCGTGCATTACCTGTGGTGGATACTCGCGCTGCTGCTGATCGGTGGCGAGGTGCTGCTGCCGGGGTATTTTCTGCTGTGGATCGGCCTGGCTGCGGCGGCCGTTGGCGTGGTGCTGCTGGTGGTACCGCCGCTCGGACTGCTGATTCAGGCCGTGCTGTTCGCGCTGCTGGCCTTCGCCGCCTGCGTGCTCTATGCGCGCGTGCTGCGGCCGAAGCTCGACAAGAGCGAACCTGGCAGCGAAACGCTCAACCGCCGCGGCGAGCGCATGATCGGCCAGCGCTATGAGCTGATCGATCCGATCGTCAACGGCCGCGGCAAGGCGCGCGTCGGCGACGGCCAGTGGCTGGTCACCGGACCGGATCTGCCGCTGGGAAGCCTCGTCGAGGTCGTAGCCATCGACGGTACCACCCTGAAGGTACGCGCGGCGACATGAGTGCGAGTGCGGTCAGCACGGCGAGTATCCATCCGTCGTTCGCGACGACGGCGATCAGCACGCGCATCGCGTTTCTGCTCGAGTTGACGCGTCGGCTGCACCAGTACGGCACGGCCTCCCCCAGGCTGGAGATGGCGATATCGCGTTCGGCGCAACGGCTGGGATTGAGCGCCGACGTATGGTCGAGCCCCACGGCTGTCATCATTTCGTTTACCGATCTGGGGCAGGGCGAAGAGGGCGTGGCGCAGACCACCCAGGTGATGCGCCTGGCGCCGGGCGACGTGAACCTGGCGCGGCTGTGCGAGGCGGATGACATCGCCGATCAGGTGATTGACGGTGACATCGGTCTGCGCGAAGGCTTCCAGCGATTGCGCCAACTGGGGCGGCCCGATTCGCGTCGCGCGCAGGCCGCCGTGATCGCCACTTACGGACTGTCCGCCGCTTGCGTGGTGGCGCTGTTTCTGCATAGCGCCTGGCCGGATCTGCTGACTGCGGCTTTTATCGGTCTGATCATCGGCGGCATTACGGTGCTGGCGGCCAAGCGGCCGCAGCTGTCGAATGCCAGCGATGCGATCTGCGCGCTGGTGGCGACCACGGTGGCCATCGTCGTCAGCGCGTTCGTGGTACCGCTGGCGATCAAGTCGGTGGTGCTGGCCAGCCTGATCGTGCTGGTGCCGGGCATGTCGCTGACCACGGCGGTGCGCGAGATATCCAGCCAGCATCTGGTCGCCGGCATGGCGCGCATGGGCGGCGCGGTGGCGACGCTGCTCAAGCTCACCTTCGGCACGGTGGCCGCGACCACGCTGTGCGCGGCAGTGGGTATCGAACCGCGCGATTACGCGTTGCCGCCGCTGCCGGGCTGGACCGAGCTGCCGGCCCTGCTGGTCGGCGCATTCGGTTTCGCCATATTGTTTCGCGCTGCCCGCCGCGACTGGCTGATCGTGATGGGCGCGGTCATCGTCGGGTATCTCGCCACGCGCTGGGGTGGCCGGATTTCCGGCTCGCTGCCGGCAGCACCCTTCGGCGTTTTCCTCGGCGGGTTTCTGCTGAGCGCCATGGCCAATGCCTATGCGCGATACGCGCATCGTCCGGGTGCGGTGATTCGCGAGCCGGGGATTATTCTTTTGGTGCCGGGCAGCGTGGGTTTTCGCAGCATGTCGTTTCTGCTCGAGCGCGATACCTCACTGGGTATGGACACCGGTTTGCTGCTGCTGACCCTGCTGGTGTCGCTGGTCGGTGGGCTTATGTTTGGCGAATTGCTGGTTTCGCCGCGGCGATCGCTGTAAATACGAGCGGATTTTCATCGCGGCGACATAAAGCCAATGGATGCCCACAAAAAAGCGCCGGCACATGGCCGGCGTTTTTGTTGAGAACCGTGAGGCGATAATGGCCTTCGGATCCTTTCGCTGAAAAACGCCGATCAGATCGCGAGATCCTTTTCCTTCTTGCCGGCCTTCAGCGCATCGCTGAACCAGTGCGGGCGCTTGCCGCGGCCGGACCACGTCTGTGCGGGATTGGCCGGGTTGCGGTATTTCGGTGCCACTGGACTGCTGGCGCGCTTGGCTTTGCCGCGACCCTGACCAAACACTTCCTCGAAGGTGTAACCCTCTGCCTTGATCAGCGCGAGCACCTTGTCGCGCAGCTTGGTGATTTTTTCCTTGCTCAATTCATTCTGACGAATCTGCGCCTTGCTGATGAGATCCTTGAGTTGGGAGTGATTGAGGTTTTTGATATCGACGGCCATGTGGGGTTTCCGGGGTAAGGATCTCTGAGGTGAGATCGCTGGATCGATTAATTGGATACGTTTAATGGAGAGGGCGGCAGATAAACGGGGAAGCCGAACCCGGTAAATGGACTTGCACTGATGATTCTGGCTGATTTATCAAGCCGTTGTAAAGACGGATGGCCAATGACGCTGCCTTTTAAATACGCCGCTGATTATACGGTCGGGTATGAACGAATATCGCCGGATATTGAAAACAAGGCTGTTGCGGGCAATGACGCAAAAGGAAATGGCCGCGCAAGGCGGCCATTTTGATCGGTGCTGATGACGATGGCAGGTTGCCAGGAGAGCCCAAGCCGGTAGGCCAGAGCCGTGCCTGAAGGGCTGGACTAATCCAGCAGCTCGAACAGCTCGTCCTGGGTTATCGCGCGATTATCGGCGTCCTGCCGGCCGCGATATTCCAGCGTGCCGGCGGCCAGGCCGCGCTCGCTCACCACCACGCGGTGCGGGATGCCGATCAGCTCCATGTCGGCAAACATCCCGCCAGGACGCAGGCCGCGGTCGTCCAGCGCCGCTTCGATGCCACGTTCGACGAGCGACTGGTAAAGCGCTTCGGCCGCCGCGCTGACTTCCGCTAGATTCTTCGGATTGATGATGCATACCACGACGCGCCACGGCGCCATGGCGTCGGGCCAGATGATGCCGGCGTCGTCGTGCCGCTGCTCGATCGCGGCTGCCACGACGCGGCTGACGCCGATGCCGTAACAGCCCATGGACAGCACCTGCGGCTTGCCCTGGTCGTCGATGACGGTGGCCTTGAGCGCTTCGGCGTATTTCTGGCCGAGCTGGAACACGTGCCCGACTTCGATGCCGCGCGCGATGTGCAGCGTGCCTTTGCCATCCGGCGACGCGTCGCCTTCGACCGCGTTGCGCAGATCGGTCACGCGAGTAACGCGCGCATCGCGCAGCCAGTTGGCGCCGGTGTAGTGGGTGCCGTCGGCGTTGCCGCCGCAGACGAAATCGGCCAGCACGGCGGCATCGCGATCGACGATGACCGGGATGGCATCGGGCAGGCCAACCGGGCCGATAAAGCCGGGACGCGTGCCGGTGGCGGCACGGATTTCCTCTTCCGAGGCCAGCACCGATTCATCCGGCAACTCGGCCAGCTTGCCGGCCTTCACTTCGTTGATCTCGTGGTCGCCGCGCAGGCATAGCGCCACCAGACCGTCGCGTCCGCGCACCAGCAGGGTCTTGACGCACTGCTGCGGCGTCACCTGGAGAAACGCAGACACCTCGTCGATGGTCCGCTGTTTCGGTGTGTCGACGCGCTGCAGTTCGGCGCCCGGTGTGGGGCGTTCGCCGGCAGGCGCCTGCGCCTGCGCCTTCTCCATGTTGGCGGCGTAATCGGAGCCATCGGAAAACACGATGGCGTCTTCGCCCGAATCGGCCAGCACCTGAAACTCGTGGCTGGCGTTGCCGCCGATGGCACCGGTGTCAGCCTGCACCGCGCGGAAGGTCAGCCCCAATCGAGTAAAAATGCGCGTGTAGGCCTGATACATCGCGTTGTAGGTTTCGGCGAGCGATTCCTGCGTGAGATGAAACGAATAGGCGTCCTTCATCAGGAATTCGCGCGCGCGCATCACGCCGAAGCGCGGGCGGATTTCGTCGCGGAACTTGGTCTGGATCTGGTAGAAGTTGACCGGCAGCTGCTTGTAGCTTTTCAGCTCGTTGCGCGCGTAATCGGTCACCACTTCCTCGGCGGTGGGCGCGTAGCAGAATTCCTGCTCCTTGCGATCCTTGATCTTCAGCAGCTGGGGGCCGAACTTCGCCCAGCGGCCGGTTTCCTCCCACAGCTCCTTGGGCTGGATGGTTGGCATCAGCATTTCGATGGCGCCCGCGCGGTCCATTTCCTCGCGCACGACTTTCTCCACCTTGCGCAGCACGCGCAGGCCCAGCGGCGACCAGGTGTACAGGCCCGATGCCAGCCGACGGATCATGCCGGCACGCAGCATCAGCCGATGGCTGGCGATTTCGGCGTCGGCGGGGACTTCCTTGACGGTGGCCAGGTGGAATTGGCTGAGGCGCATGCGGGTGTTCCGGCGTGATGAAAGACGCCAAGTGTAGCGGCCGGCCGGCGCTACCGCTCGAAGCGGCGGCACGTAAGCCATGGCCAGCCGCTCTCACCGGCACATCATCGCCCGCCGGTATCTCCGATCATCGGGACTTATTTTGCGCAGTACTGCTGGTACTGCGCCTGCGCTACGCTGGCCTGCTGCTTGCGCGCACTGTCGTCCAGAGCGGTCTGTTTGCCGCCCTGTTGCATCACGACCGGAGCCGCACTTTTCAGCGCGGCCAGATTGGTCTGCAGCGAGGCGCAGAGTTTCGCGCGGTTTTCCGGGGTGTCGGCCACGGTGGTCGTGGTCGGCTGCGGTGCAGCGGGGGCCGCCGCTGGCACGGTCGTGCTGGCCGCCGGCGTGGCCGGCACGGACGTATCGGGCTTCACTTCCTTGAACTTGGTGGAGCTGCTTGGCGGCGGCGTCTGCGAATAATGTTCCGTGCCGCTGGCGTCTTTCCACTTGTAGACCTGAGCACCGGCGAGCGGCGCCACCAGGAGCAGCGTCAGGGCAATCATCGAACGGTGCATGGTTTTCTCCCTAAAGTGATTCGACGACAAGGATGGATCGATGTGCCTGGGCTGGACCCGAAACCGGCACGCGCTCCGGTGCACTGCCCTAGTTAACACCGTCGCGTTCCGGACTCAAGCGACCGATGGTTTACACTGCGCGCATCCTGCCACGGATTGTTTCATGAACGACGCGATGCCCGTCCGCCAGCCGCCTCATCGCGGCATTTATCTGCTGCCGAATCTGGTGACCACCGGAGCGATGTTTGCGGGCTTCTACGCGATCATTGCCAGCATCGGCGGTCGCTACACCGACGCGGCGGTGGCGGTGTTCATGGCCGCCGTACTGGACGGGCTGGATGGCCGGGTGGCGCGGCTGACCGGCACGCAGAGCGAGTTCGGCGTGCAGTATGACTCGTTGTCCGATCTGATCAGTTTCGGCATGGCGCCGGCGCTGGTGATGTACGCCTGGTCGCTGTCCACGCTGAGGGATTTCGGTCCGCTGTGGGGCAAGCTGGGCTGGGCCGCCGCTTTCATCTACGTGGCGTGCGCCGCGCTGCGTCTGGCGCGTTTCAACACCCAGGTCGGCGTGGCCGACAAGCGCTATTTCCAGGGTCTGGCCAGCCCGGCCGCGGCCGCGGTGTGCATGTCGTTCGTGTGGGTGGTCGACAAGACCGGCCTGCCGGGCAGCGAATTTTGTTTCATCACGCCGCTGGTTGCGATCGTCGTGGGTTTGCTGATGGTCAGCCGGTTTCGCTATTTCAGCTTCAAGTCGCTGCCGATGGGCGAGCGTGGCCGCGTACCGTTCGGCTGGATGGTCGGCGCGGTGTTGCTGCTCGGCCTGCTGGTGCTGGATACGGCGTGGGTACTGTTTGTGGGATTTACCGCGTACCTGCTGTCGGGACCGACCTGGACCATGTGCCGGCTGGCCGCGCACCGCCGGCGCGTTCGCCGGAGCGCAGCATGAGCGCGTCGACGCATCAGCCGGCTGCCGCGAAACAGCGCGCCCGCGTGCTGCGGGCACTGGGCGTCACGCCGTGGGTTCGTCGGGCGACGCGGGCCATGCCAATCGCCGCCGAAACCCCGCTGTCGCCGCCTGATCTGGCGGCTGGCGTCGCCTGCGTGGTGGTATTGCCCGAGAGCTGCGCGACGCGCGAGCTTGATCTGCTGGGGCGCCTGCTCAACGCCTGTGGTTCGACGCTGGCACGTGCCGCGCGGGTACGGGTCAACGCCGGTCAGCTGGCCGAGGTGCCGCATGCGCGGGCCTATCTGGTCTTTGGCGAGGCGCAGGCGCACGCGCTCGGGCGGGCTTTGTCCGCTGCTGCCATGCAGGGCGCGCAAATCGTGCTTGCCGACGAGCTGGCGCAGGTGCTGACGGCTGCCGACGCCAAACGACGGTTGTGGAGCGCGCTGCGCAATCTGCGCCGCGCGCTGGCTGCCGCGGAGCACTGAGCGATGGCGGCGGTCCTCAAGCCGGTGATCCAGGTACGTGCCATGCGCAGCGACGACCTGCCCCGGGTCAGCGAGCTGGAAGAAGCCTCGTATGAGTTTCCCTGGTCGCAAAATGTATTCGCCGACTGCCTGCGCGCGGGCCATCCCTGCTGGGTGCTGTGCGTGGACGCTCTGATCGCAGGCTACGGCATTCTCTCCACCGGCGCGGGTGAAGCGCACGTGCTCAACATCTGCATCGCCGCGGATTATCGCGGCCAAGGGCTGGGCCGGCATCTGCTGCGTCGCCTGCTGGATATCGCCCGCTGGAACGGCGCCGAGCGCGTATTCCTCGAAGTCCGGCCGTCCAATCCACTGGCCAAGACCCTGTACGAGTCGATGGGCTTCAAGGAAATCGGCAAGCGGCCGCGCTACTACCCAGCGAAGCATGGGCGCGAGGATGCGATTGTGATGGTGCTGGAGCTTGGCGCAACGCCCGGCTAGTGAGCGATGCCAGCGGCCGAGCTGCCGGATGATTTTCCCGATCGCTTGAATCGACGCCATTCAATCCATCCGCCAGCAATCAGACCCAATATGCCGGCGATAAAGCCAATGGCGATAAGCCACATATAAGTTGGACGATACGAAAACACCACGCGATGATTTCCCTGGGGCAACGACAGGCCCTGAAAGATGCCGTTCGTTTCGGTCACCGACTGCGTCTGGCCGTCGATCGACGCGCGCCAGCCCGGATAAAACGCCTCGCGGCGCAGCAGCATCGCGCTGGTGGCGCAGTTGCTGGTCAGCTCGTTTCGATTCGCCGGCCACAGCTTGCATGAGCCCGTCAGCACGTCGAAGTAGGGCTTAGGATGGGGCAGCTCATAAATCTCCATGTCGTCGCCACTGTAGACGTGAGCTGACGCCCTTGTCCCCTGCGCAAGCGGCGACGCACTTGGCGGGAGTGGTGAGCCATTGGCGGATGCAGAGGGCGGCGAGGTGAACGGACTGGTGCCCGGCGGCGTGAGCACATAGCGGATGCCCAGTTCTTCATATGCAGCTGGCCCGTGACTGCGAAACGCCGCGGGATTGTCGCCCTCATTCGTCATGCCCACGATACCGATCAGCGCTATCGGATCGGCTGCCGGATTGATATGGGCGTGAATATAGTCGACCCAGTTGCTGGGCACCGGCAGATAGTTGTAGTTGATCTGGGCCACTTTGAAAAACGCGCCGTAATTGGCCGCCAGCGGCCCGAGCGAATACACCCGATCCAGCCCGACGTGTGACTGCAGAAAAGCGATGCCGCCCTCGTGTCGCTCGATCTGGCGCACGCCGTTTCTCACCGGCAGGATGAACGCGATGCAGGCGTCGATGATCAGCAGCACTACCAAACCCTTCAGTGCACCGCGCCAGCGGTCGCGCCGCATCGTCAGCAGCAGTGCCGCTGCCATCGAAACGATCAACCACACTACGGCGACTTGGAAAAAAGGGCGATAAGAAGGAGTTTTCAGCAGAACGCCGATCAGATCCGCGGCAAGCCAGATAGCCAGCAGCACGGCGGCAACCGAGGCGATAAAGGCCAACGCGAGCCGGACGCGCGATATCGGCGCGGTTCGCTGCATCCCATCGATGGCGAGCGCTATCAGCACGACCTGCGCAAACTCCCATGAGGGAGCGCAGTAGCGGAAAAATGCGGCCGACTTGATCAGCGGGATCAGGTTGATCAGATCGCTGATCGGCCGCACGTCGAACGTCTTGGCGAAACACAGGCCCATCCAGATCAGCAGCGCGACATGCAGCAGGCGCCGGCAAAAAAACACGCTCGACAGGACGAGAAAAAGCGCCAGCGCCGTGATGTACCCGCCGATGCCACCCCAGACGTGATCCAACACATTCTGCGGATCGCTGTAGGCAGCGATGGGGCCGTACAGCCAGGGCATGAATGACTGCGCCGCGGCGGCATAAGGCAGCTTGGCGTGCGCGAAGCTGCCGTCGTGTGCGCCGACAAAAGCGCGACTCAACAATTCGGCAAAGGGAACAATCAGCGGCGCGGCGCAGAGCACGCCAAGCAGGACACCAAGAAAGATGCCGCGCGCGAATTTCAGCTTTTGCGGAGCACTCAGTCCGGGTAATCGGCTCAGCACCCACACGCCGGCAAGCAACCCGTCGATGTAGGCGGTTTCGGGAAAGCCGGCGTAGATCGACCAGGCGAGCGCAGCCGGTATCAGCAGCCAGCCTCCGCCTGCATTCACGCAGACGCGGCCGCGCAGCTGCTCCACGCCGAGCAGCAGCATCGGCAGAAAGGCGATGGGCGTCATGATCGGTGCGCCGTGCCAGCCGAAGGTGCCGTTCAACTCGAAAAGCGCGGCGCCGGAGAGTGCTGCCGTTTTCGTCAGTCCGATCCTGCGCAGCAGGGCAAACGTGCACACGCCGGCAATGATTTGCAGCAGCCATTTGACCCAGATGCCGCCATCGCGGAAATGCATCAGCAGGACGAACGGCAGGAACAGCGACGCCGGCTGGGCCTCGGCCGCCAACGGCAGCCCGACGCCGTTGTAGGCGTTCCACCAAGGCACCTGCCCCGACAACCACTGATCGGCAGACAGCTTGCCAAGCGCCTGACCCTGAAAACCCACGTTGGGATCAATCCACGGATTGCCCCAGTGATGTTTTCCGACGTCTCCTACCGAGGCGACCAGCGCCAGCGGGTCCGGTTTGAAACTGCCTGTCAGCGCAGGCAGCTGGATCAGTGTGGGAATCAGCAACAGCAGCAGCAGTGGAAGCCAGGTCCGTAGGCGGTTCGTCAGCAGTTCCATGCAATCCCCTCTGGTTGACGCGACGACGCTTTCGGTGCCGCGCGAGGACAACGTAGTCCGCATCGTGGACTACATTCTCTTGCTATCCCAGCTTCTGCGCCTGCTCGCGCAGGGCGCTGATCTGCTGGGTCCAGTCGGTGATGCGCTGGCGTTCCTGCTGTACGACTTCCGCCGGCGCGTTGGCGACGAAGCTGGCGTTGCTGAGTTTGCCCTCGCATTTTTTGATTTCGGTTTCGATGCGGGCGATTTCCTTGGTCAGTCGCGCCTTCTCGGCGCCCAGGTCGATCAGGCCGGCCAGCGGAATCAGCACCCGCAATGCGCCGACGACTGCGGCCGCCGCGGCGGGTTCGTCGGCACTGCTGTCGATCCACTGCGGCGCCTCGACACGAGCGAGGAAGCTGATCTGTGCGGCGAATTTGGCAATGCGCGAGCGATCGTTGGCGTCACCGTCGGCAAGCAACAGCGGAATAATTTTCGCCGGCGAGATGTTCATTTCCGAGCGAATGCGGCGGATGCCGCTGAGCACGTTTTTGAACCATTCGATCTCGGCGGTGGCTGCTTCGTCGCTCGCGTAATCTTCCGTGCGCGGATAGCTGCGTTCGAGGATCAGCGCCCTGGATGCTTCCGATGCAGATACGGCGGCGCTCCGCGCGGTCGCGGGCAACTCCTGCCAGATCTCCTCGGTAATGAAGGGGATGATCGGATGCAGCGCGCGCAGCACCGCCTCCAGCACCACGAGCAGGGTGCGGCGGGTGGATGTGGCGGCGGCTGCATCGTCGCCACCCAGCGCCGGCTTGGACAGCTCCAGGAACCAGTCGCAGAACTCGTTCCAGACAAACTCGTACAGCGCCTGCGCCAGATGGTCAAAGCGGTAGCTGGCAAAGTGCTGCTCGACGTCGCCGAGCGTCTGCTTGAGGCGGGTAAGAATCCAGCGCTCCGCTTCGGTGGCTGGCGCGCTGGCGGGTGCGGCGATCTCGCCTTCCGCCACGTTCATCAGCACGAAGCGCGCCGCGTTCCACAGCTTGTTGCAAAATGCCTTGTAGCCCTCGGCGCGCTTGATGTCGAAATTGATGGTGCGGCTGTAACTGGCCAGCGCGGCAAAGGTGAAGCGCAGCGCATCGGTGCCGATCGACGGAATGCCGTCGGGGTAATCCTTGCGGATCCGCTTTTCGACTTTTTCGCGCACCTGCGGAATCAGCAGCGACCTGGTCGATTTTTCCAGCAGCGGCTGCAGCTCGATGCCGTCGATCAGGTCGAGCGGATCCAGCGTATTGCCCTTGGACTTGGACATCTTCTTGCCTTCCGCATCGCGCACGATGGCGTTGATGTACACCTCGCGAAACGGAATCTGGCCGGTGAAGTACTTGGTCGCCATCACCATGCGCGCGACCCAGAAAAAGATGATGTCGAAGCCGGTGACCAGCACCGCGCTGGGCAGGAAAATTTTATCGTCCGCCCAGTTGGCGACCATCTCGCCGCGCTCGTTCTTCACTGGTCCGTTGGCAGGCCATCCCAGCGTGGAGAACGGCCACAGCGCCGAGCTGAACCACGTGTCCAGCACATCCTCATCCTGGCGCAGCGCGCCGACCGGCGGCGTGCCGGCGTTGGCGCGTGCATCAAGCTCGTCTTCGCCGACAAAGATGTTGCCCGCTTCGTCGTACCACGCCGGGATGCGGTGGCCCCACCAGAGCTGGCGGCTGATGCACCAGTCCTGGATGTTGTCCAGCCATTGTATGTACGTGCTGGTCCAGTTCTCCGGAACGAACTTGATGTCACCCGAACGCACGGCGTCGAGCGCAGGCTCGGTGATCGCCTTGCGGCCGCCCGGACGTCCATCCGTCTGGACGTCCGTCGTGAGATCGACAAACCACTGGTCGGTCAGCATCGGCTCGATGACGGCGTCGGAGCGGTCGCTGACCGGCACCTGCAGCTTGTGCGGCCTGGTTTCGACCAGCAGGCCGGCGGCATCGAGGTCGGCGAGCAGCTGCTTGCGCGCGTCGTAGCGGTCGAGGCCGCGGTACTTCGTCGGGCCGTTTTCGTTGACCTTCGCCTCAAGGGTGAAGATGGTGATCGGCGGCAGCTTGTGCCGCTGACCGATCGCGTAATCGTTGAAGTCGTGCGCCGGCGTGATCTTTACGCAACCGGTGCCGAAATCCCTGTCCACATAGTCGTCCGCAATGACCGGAATTTCGCGATCGGTAAGAGGCAGCTTCAGCATCTTGCCGATCAGATGCTGATAGCGCTCGTCATCCGGATGCACGGCCACGGCCACGTCGCCCAGCATGGTTTCCGGGCGCGTCGTTGCCACCACCAGGCTTTCGTCGCTGCCGCTGACCATGTAGCGGATCGACCACATCGACCCATCGCGCTCGACGTTATTCACTTCCAGATCGGACACCGCGGTGCCCAGCACCGGGTCCCAGTTCACCAGCCGGTTGCCGCGATAGATGAGGCCCGCGCGATACCATTCGACAAACACCTTGCGCACGGCGGCGGACAAACCCTCGTCCATGGTGAAGCGCTCACGCGACCAGTCGGCTGCGGTGCCGATGCGGCGCATCTGGTGGGTGATGGTGGAGCCGGATTCCTCCTTCCACTTCCACACGCGTTCCACGAAGGCTTCGCGGCCGAGGTCGTGGCGGGTCTGGTTTTCCACCGCGAGCTGGTTCTCGACGATTTTCTGCGTGGCGATGCCTGCATGGTCGGTGCCCACCTGCCACAGCGTGTTCATGCCGCGCATGCGCTGATAGCGCACCAGCATGTCCATCACCGTCTGCTGAAACGCGTGGCCCATGTGCAGCGTGCCGGTGACGTTCGGCGGGGGCAGCAGGATGCAGTACGGCTCGCCCCGGTTTTTATCGTCAGCGCCCGCGGGCTTGAACGCACCGCTGACTTCCCACTGTGCGTACCACTTGGACTCGATCTGGGCGGGTTCGAAACTTTTTTCCATGGGGACTCGCAGTGGCGCCTGGTTGAAGGCGCGCGGGTGGGCAACGGCAGAAATCCCATTGTACGGGGCCGGGATGGGGCTGCCAAAGCCTTCATCGATGGCACGCCCGCTTGAAGCAGCAGGCAATTTGGCAAGCGCTTGGAAGATCGGCGTTCACCCGAGGCTACGTTTGCAGCCGGGACTATAGGCATGCACGACCGCTATCGCGCTGCCTCAATGACACGGTCGCGGTAGAGCGAAACACCGTCCTGACGCCGTTTTCAACGGCATAAGCGCGCGGTTCGAGCAAAAGATTTTGACTTCAAAAGGTTTTTGCGTGCGATTAAGTTTCAAGTATTTGTCGGACATCATGGATGGTTGTTGTCGCTGGTCCACGCTGCGTGTGCTGTGGCTGCTGGTCAGCGGTGCGGTCGGCCTTGGCTCTGTAACGGGCATCTCGAATGCTCACGCCGCCATCCCCAGGCCAGAGGGATGGAGGCTGCAGTTCGGCGATGATTTCAACGGCGCCGCCAATACGCTGCCTTCGCGCGCGCGCTGGCGGTTGGATACCGGGCATCGATATCCGTCGGGGCCGCCGCAGTGGGGCACCGGTGAAATCCAGACCTATACCGCCAACAAGGCAAATGTGAGCCTGGATGGGCAGGGCCATTTGCGGATCACGCCGCTGCGCGATAAATCCGGCCACTGGACCTCGGCTCGCATCGAGACCCGGCAAGGCAACTTCAGGCCGCCCGTGCACGGTGTGCTGCGCATCGAAGCGCGCATCCAGATGCCGTACGTTGCCGACCAAGCGGCGCAGGGTTACTGGCCAGCGTTCTGGGCGCTTGGCCAGAGCTATCGAAAGGATGGTCTGTGGCCCAAGGCGGGCGAGTTCGACATCATGGAAAACGTCAACGGCATCAACAGCGTCTGGGGCATCCTGCATTGCGGCGTTTATCCCGGCGGCCCATGCGGCGAACCCGATGGCCTTGGTCGCCGCGCGTCATGCGACGACACTACCTGCCAGGCAGCGTTTCATGTCTACACCTTCGAGTGGGACCGCAGCATATCGCCGATGCAGATTCGCTGGTACGTCGACGGCAAACTCTACGATCACGTATCGCAGAACCAGCTGCCCGCGGCAACCTGGAACGAGATTACCGGGCAGGGCGGCTATTTTCTGCTGCTGAACGTCGCAATGGGCGGCGGGTTTTCGTATGCCATGGCCGGCGGCGTACCGACGCCCAATGAGAAGACCGAGCCCGGGCACCCGATGCTGGTGGATTATGTGGCGGTGTGGACGAAAGCGAGTGCTGACAAGCACTGAGTTTCAGCGACGCGATCGCATGAGCCGCCGCGAACAACGTAGGTTGGTGCTGAGCGAAGCGAAGCCCAACGGCACGTCACGAAATAGTGAATGAAGAACATTGGGCATCGCTGCACTCGGCGCCAACCTACATCGGGCTATCAATCGTTAGCACCGTTCCTGAGGTATAGCTGCGTAGGTTGGTGCTGAGCGAAGCGATGCCCAACAGCAACGTACGAGAAGCTTGCTTGCGCGAGCTTTTCTTGGCCGGGGCAAGTGGAATATTGGCTGAAGTGCGTTGGGGTTCACTTCGTTCACCGCCAACCTACGAAGCGTGGTGTTTTTCAGCTACACCGCACCGTCGATCGTCAGCACGGTGCCGGAGGTGTAGCCCGATAGCGGGCTGGCGAGAAACGCCACGGCAGCGGCAATTTCCGACGGCTTGGCGGGGCGTGCGAACGGCATGGTCTTGAACATTTCGCGCCAGCGCTCGGCGTCGCCCAGCTCGCGCTCGGCGTTGGCGCGCTGCATGGTTTCCAGGCGTTTGGTTTCCACCGGCCCGGGGTTGATGGCGACGACGCGAATGCCGTCGGCGTGGCTGCCGCGTGCGAGCGCCTTGGTGAAGGCCATCAACGCCGCATTGCCGGTGGCGCCGGCGATATAGCCCGGCGGCAGCCACTGGCCGGCGGCGCCGATCACGTTGACGATGACGCCCTGCTTGCGCTTGGCCATCATCGGATAGACCGCGCGGCTGAGCGAGATATAGCCGAACACTTTGAGATCCCACGCCTTGCGCCAGGCCTCGTCGTCGATGGCCGTGAGCGTGCCCGGCGGAATCGCGCCGGCGTTGTTGACCAGGACATCGATCTCGCCGGCCCAGTCGGCAACCGCACCGACGGCAGCATCCGTCGACAGGTCGGCTGCCATGGTTTCCACCTGCACGGGAAAACGGGCGCGCAGCGCGGTGGCTATTTCTTCCAGCGCTGCGCCGTCGCGGGCGACCAGGCGAAGGTCGCAGCCCTCGGCTGCCAGCAGTTCGGCAACGGCCTGGCCGATGCCTTTGGAACCGCCGGTGATCAGTACGCGTTTGCCGGCAAGCTGCAGATCCATGGGATGTCCTGGTAGTTAATCGAAGGCGTCGAGGTATATCAGGACGGGCGTCATCGACGGGTAAAATCGTCGGCGCGTGCTGCTGCGGAAGTCGAACTTGGTTAAAGACGATGCGGATAGTTCCCGAGCGTGCAAGGCTTCTGCCATTTGGCGAGCACCCGCCCTCATTCCAGCTTTCTCCCCGACGGGGAGAAGGGGTAAAGCGTTAGCCGCGCAGCGTTTTTCCGTAGGCGTGCACTTCATCCACCAGCACCTTCACATGCTCGGGGTCGACTTCCGGCGTGATGCCGTGGCCGAGATTGAACACGTGGCCGGGATGACGGCCGTAGCTGTCGAGCACGGCGCGCGCTTCCCGGCGGATCACGTCGGGGCCGGCGCGTAAAATCGCCGGATCGAGATTGCCCTGCAGCGCCACCCGGCCACCGACCGCGGTGCGGGCATCGGCCAGGTCTATCGTCCAGTCGACGCCAAGTGCGGTGCAGCCGGTGTCGGCCAGTGCGCCCAGATGCTGACCCGCTCCTTTGGAGAACAGCACGATCGGCAGGTCCCGGCTGTGCGGGCTGGCCTTCAATGCATCGACGACATGGGTCATATAGCGCAGTGAGAATTCGCGAAACGGCGCGGGGCCAAGCAGGCCGCCCCAGGTGTCGAACACCATCAGCGTCTGCGCGCCGGCGGCGGCCTGGGCGATGAGATAGGCCGCGACTGCCTGCGCCAGGGTGTCGAGCAGGTGGTGCGCGAGCTTCGGTTCGTTCCAGCACATCGCCTTGAGCGTGGCGAAATCCTTCGAGCCCGAGCCCTCGACCATGTAGCAGGCCAGCGTCCACGGGCTGCCGGAAAAGCCGATCAGCGGCACGCGGCCGTCGAGTTCTTTGCGGATCAAGCGCACCGCATCCATCACGTAGCGCAGCTCGGCGTCCATATCCGGCACGGCGAGCTTCTCGATGTCGCCGCGCGTGCGCACGGGATGCGCGAAGCGCGGGCCTTCGCCCTGCGTAAACGTCAGGCCCAAACCCATCGCATCGGGAATGGTCAGGATGTCGGAAAACAGAATCGCCGCGTCCAGATCGAAGCGCGCCAGCGGCTGCAGGGTGACTTCGCAGGCCAGCTCGGGATTCTGCGCCAGCGCCATAAAGCTGCCGGCGCGGCAGCGCGAGGCGCAATATTCGGGCAGGTAACGGCCGGCCTGGCGCATCACCCAGATCGGCGTGGTATCAGTCGGCTCGCGGCGCAGCGCGCGCAGGAAGCGGTCGTTCTTGAGTTCGGTCATGTCAGCGCCCGTACGGGCCTTCCAGGCCTTGCGCAAACATCACGCGGAAGCCGCGCTTGAGCTGCGCGTCGCGGGCTTTTTCGAACGCGGCAACGGCCTCGTCGCGCTCCAGATACTGCTCGCGCTTGAGCGCGGCGCGACCGCCCTGATTGCCCGATTCGCGGTACAGCGTCCAGCCGCCGAGCAGATCCTGCTCCAGCGTGATCTGGACATAGCGCGGTGCGTCGGTGTTTCCGGGCACGGTTTGCATGTAGAGGCGCATGGTTTCCCGAGGGGCGATGCGGCGAGAGAAGCCGCAAAGCCTGACATTCTAGAAGGCTGGCCGGCTGGTAGCGAGCGGGTTGATCAAGGCGATCGGCTAATACGCGTATTCGACATGCGCAACGTTGTTGTAGATCGCAATGGCTGACCACACGCAGACCAGAATGATAAGCCCCGTGACGGCGACACGGTTGCTGTCGTTCTCCAGCGCTCGGCCTCTGGGATAACGTCCCAACGTAACGACCAGCATCGTCACGCGACCGAGATTGAACAACACGAAATTCCAGACCACGGCGATGACCATGAATTTCACTACGGCGACGACGCCACCGGCAATCAGGTTTTTCATGAAGTGCTAAGCAACGGCCTGTTTTTAGCCCGTAACGGCCGCTTCAAGCGTCGCCAGTACATCGGCTTCGGCAACGCCCGAAACAATCTCCGCCCGCCCGATGCCGCGCCACAAAATCAGTCGCAGCAAACCGGCGGTATTTTTCTTGTCCAGCCGCATCAGTGCCAGCAGCTGCTGCGGATCCATGCCGGCGGGTATGGCGGTCGGGAGGCCAAGCGTGTGCAGCAGGGCGTGCAGGCGGGTGGTGTCGGCGGGTTCGCTCATGCTCAGGCGCTCGGACAGCTGCGCGGCCAGCAGCATGCCGACGGCGACGCCTTCGCCGTGCAGCAGGGTGGTGTAGTGGCCGGCGGTTTCCAGCGCGTGGCCGAAGGTGTGGCCGAGGTTGAGCAGGGCGCGCTCGCCCTGTTCGGTTTCGTCACGCGCGACCACGCCGGCCTTGTAGCGCACCTTGCGCGCGATGGCTTCGAGCAGGGTCGTGCTGTCGCGTGCGGCGAGCCGGTCGGCGTGGTGCTCCAGCCAGTGGAAGAACGGCTCGTCGCCAATCGCCGCACCTTTCACCACTTCGGCCAGACCGGCCCGGTATTCGCGGTCGGGCAGGGTGATCAGCGTATCGATATCGGCAAACACCGCGCGCGGCTGATGAAACGCGCCGACCAGATTCTTGCCGGCCGGCAGGTTGACGCCGGTCTTGCCGCCAACCGAGGAGTCGACCATCGCCAGCAGCGTCGTCGGCATCTGGATGAAATCGATGCCGCGCATCCAGCACGCCGCGGTGAAGCCGGCCATGTCGCCGATCACGCCGCCGCCCAGCGCGATGATGCACGCGTCGCGGGTGGCGCCGAGTTTCGCCAGCGCGTCCAGCGCCACGCCGATGTTGGCGAAGCTCTTGTGCGCCTCGCCATCTTCCAGCAGCAGCGACGACCAGGACAGGCCTTCGAGTCCTTTGGCCACGTGATCGAGATACAGCGGCGCAACGGTGGTGTTGCTCATCACTAGCACGTGCTTGCCGCGCAGCGCAGCGCGCCACAGCGCATGATCGGCCAGCAGGCCGCTGCCGATGGAGACGGGATAGCTGCGCTCGCCGAGCGCAACGGTAATGGTTTCGATGGCGGGAAGATTCATGCGGTCTGCTGTGAGGCGAGCGGAAGGCGCTGCCAGTAATGATCGATCAACGCGATGCTGCGTTCGGTGGCGGTGCTCACGCTGCCGTGTTCGCCCGGTACGGCAAGGTCGGCGATGTCGCGATACAGGGGTTCGCGAATCTGCGCCATCGCCTGCAGGCGCTCGTGCCGATCGGCGACCTGAAGCAATGGACGGTGATGGTCACGTTCGAGCCGCTCCAGCTGCTGCGCCACGCTGGCCTGCAGCCACACCACGTAGCCGCGTTCGATCATGTGCCTGCGGTTGAGCGCGGCCAGCACGGCGCCGGCGCCGGTGGCCATCAGCACGCCGCCGCGCTGGCTGCACTCGTCGATGGCGTCGCTCTCGCGCTGGCGAAAGCCGGCTTCGCCTTCGAGCTCGAACACGGTGCTTACATCGACGCCGCAGTGGCGCTCGATCTCCTGGTCGATATCGACGAACGGCAGTCCATAATGCACGGCAAGGCGACGCCCGATGGACGTTTTGCCGGCGCCGGTCGGGCCGATGATGAACAGGTTGTGCGACGGATTCATGGGTAAATGCTAACAGGGCGCGCGCTGGCGGCTGTAGCGAAGCGGCGATTGAGGAGGCTGCATGAGCGAACGCGTATTGGTGGCGGGCTGTGGCGACGTGGGCCTGCGCGTGGCGAAGCGGTTGCTGGCGCGGGGCGACGCGGTGTGGGCGCTGCGGCGTCGACCGCCGTCCAGCGACGATAGCGGCATCCACTGGCTCAGCGGCGATCTCACCGACGCCGACAGCCTGCGCGCGCTGCCTGGCGGCATCAGCCAGCTGGTGTATCTGCCCACGCCCGACCGGCGCGACGAGGCGGCCTATCGCGCCACTTTCGTCGACGGCCTGCGTCACGTGATGGCGGCACTCGATGACGCCACGTTGCAACGCGCGCTGTTTGTTTCCTCCAGCGCGGTATATGACGATCACGACGGCGGCTGGGTAAATGAAGCGACGCCGGTCGCACCGTACGGTTTCAATGGCAAGGTGCTGCTGGAAGCGGAGCAATGGCTGGCGATGCAGCCGGTCAGCTCGATCACCCTGCGGCTGGCGGGGCTTTATGGCCCGGGTCAGCTGCACCTGCTCGATCGCCTGCGTGCCGGCCAGGTTCGCGTGCCGCGCCAGGCGACGCACTGGGCCAATCGCATCCATACCGACGATGCTGCCGCCGCGATCGTCCACCTTCTGCAGCTGGATGATCCGCTGCCGCTTTATCTCGGCGCCGACGACACGCCGCTGCCGCTCGACGTGTTGTACGACGCGCTAGCGGCATTGATTGGCGTGGATCCGCCGCCGGACGGACCGCCGCCCGCCGGCATCGGCAGCAAGCGGCTCAGCAACGCGCGGCTGCGCGCCAGCGGCTTCGTGCCGCGCTGGCCGGATTCGCGCGAGGGCTACGCCGCCGCGTTGGCACTTTCATCGCATTGAACCGAAATGCGAGAGTAGCGAATCCCGCCGATCATCCTTTGGCCGCTGTACCCGGGAGTCCGTCGCGCGTTCGATCAGCCGTGATTGAGCGCGATCACGTGGCGGTCGTCGTCGTATTCGACGCAGCTGTCGGCCAGCGCGGGCAGCGTTGCCAGCGCGTGCCGGCTCAGGCGTTCGTAGTGCGCCAGAAAGCGCACCATCGCGTCGGCTTCCATCGCCAGCGGCGCGTGGCGCGCGAGCAGGTTCTCTTCCTGCTCGCTGCGCCAGCGGCGCACGATGTCCCAGCTCGGCGCCTGCAGCACGATCAGCGCGTCGAACTTGCGCCATAGCGGCTGGTAGCCGCGCAACTGCTTGTTGACCCAGTGGCGCCAGCTGCCGTCGGGATCCTCGACGCGCTCCAGTTCGTTGATGGGTTCGGCCAGCGCCGCCTCGCTCTGGGGCCGGATGCCCAGCGCCCAGCCCTCCACGATGACGAGCTTGGGCGGCGTGGTCGAGCGTGGCCAGCGCGAGGGCGGAATGCGCGTATCGCGGCCCTTGTCGAAACGCGGGTGCGCTACCGGCAGCCTGTCCGATGCCTTCGGCAGCGCCGCCAGCACCGACATCATCAGCTCGATCTCGTGCGTGCCCGGTACGCCGCGCGTGCGCAGCAGCGGATGCACTTGGTGGGCCAGCGCCTCGCGATCGCTGCGCGAGTAGTAGAAATCGTCCAGCGACAGCACCTCGGTGTGCCAGCCGCGCGCTTCGGCCTGGGCTTTCATCACTTTGGCCAGGGTGCTTTTGCCGCTGCCCTGCAAGCCGGACAGCCCGAGAATGTAAGGCCGGCGCGAGCGGGCAATGCGGCCGGCGTACTGGTCCAGCAGGTGGCCGGCAAGGGCCTCGTTTTGCGCGTTGCCCTCCGCCGCCGTCATGGCGCAAGGCCTGCTTTGCAACCCGCGGCGGTGACCACGCTGCGGACGCCCCACAGGATCCGGTCGCGGCAATACGCCATCACGTCACCTGCATGGACGATACGGGATAGATGACGCATTGCACTATCATGGGGGTGGTTCATCCGCGCCATGATGGCGCGAGTTGACCACGATGCAAAAGGAAAGTTTTGACCGCCATGCTCAACCCCGAAATCCTCAGTACATTTGTAAGCCTGCTGGATGAAGCCAAGGCCAGCGACGACCGTGAACCCACGGCCATGAGTCTGTCCACCGTGGACGCCTCCGGACGCATCGCCTCGCGCATCGTTCTGTTGAAGGATGTCGACGAACGCGGCTTCCGCTTTTATACCAATTACCAGAGCGACAAGGGCAGTCAGCTCGATGCGCATCCGCAGGTGGCCCTGTGCTTCCACTGGAAGCAGCTGCGCCACGGCGTCCAGGTTCGGATCGAGGGACTCGCGCGCAAGGTGCAGCCGGCCGATTCGGATGCATATTTCGCCAGCCGGCCCCGGGGCAGCCAAATCGGCGCATGGGCCTCGCTGCAATCGCAGACGCTGCCCGATCGCGACACCTTCGAGCAGCGCGTGGCTAAGTACGAAAAGGAATTCGAGGGCCGAGACGTCACCCGCCCACCGCACTGGGGTGGATTTCTGGTCGAGCCGGACATGGTCGAGTTCTGGCACGGCGCCGAGTTCCGCCTGCACGAGCGCACGCGCTGGAATCGCCACGGTCAGACCTGGACCAGCAGGCTGCTTTATCCATGAGTCGGCCGGCCTCCGTCGAGCGGGTCGCACAAAACGCATTGACGGTACCGACCCGCGGCCGCGGCTTCACCGACATCACGGCGCAAGTGGATAATCTGGTGGCCGCCAGCGGCGTGCAAATCGGCATCGCCAATATTTTCACCGCGCATACCAGCTGCTCGCTGCTGATCAGCGAAAACGCCGACCCGGCCGTGCGCCGCGATCTTGAGCGCTGGTTCGCACGCGCGGTGCCCGACGGTGATCCGTTGTTCGAGCACGACGCGGAAGGCCCGGACGATATGCCAGCGCATGTTCGTTCCGCGCTCACCGGTGTCACGCTGACCGTGCCGGTCGGCGATGGCCGCCTGCAGCTGGGCACGTGGCAGGGCATTTATTTGTGGGAACACCGCACATGTGCGCACCAGCGCAAGGTGGCGGTGACGGTGCTCGGCCAGTGAGCGCGAAACACTTGATTTTATGACTGATCGCAACGTGGCCGATTACTACCCGCAGCGCATCGTCTGCCTGACCGAAGAGCCCACCGAGGTGCTGTATGCGCTCGGCGAGGAGCATCGCATCGTCGGCATCTCCGGCTTCACCGTGCGCCCGCCGCGAGCACGCAAGGAAAAGCCGAGAGTCTCCGCCTTCACCAGCGCCAAGATCGGCGAAATCATGAAGCTGGAGCCGGATCTGGCGATCGGCTTTTCCGATATCCAGGCCGACATCGCGCGCGAGCTGATCAAATGCGGCGTCGAGGTGTGGATCAGCAACCATCGCAGCGTCGACGGCATCCTTGCCTACATCCGCCGCCTCGGCGCGATGGTTGGCGCCAGCGCGAAAGCCGAGGCATACGCGCTGCGCGCCGAGCAGCATATCGCCGATATTCGCGCCTCTGTTGCGGCGCTGCCGCGCCGGCCGAAAGTCTATTTCGAGGAATGGGACGAACCGATCATCAGCGGCATCCGCTGGGTCGCCGACATCATTGGCATCGCCGGCGGCGACGACTGCTTTCCCGAACTCGCGCGCGAACCGCTGGCCAAGCAGCGCATCCTGGCCAACGGCGACGACGTGATACGCCGTGCGCCCGATATCATCTTCGGCTCGTGGTGCGGCAAGCGCTTCCGACCTGAGAAGGTGGCGGCGCGGCCGGGTTGGGAAACCATCCCTGCGGTGATCCATGGCGATCTTTACGAGATCAAGTCACCGATCATTTTGCAGCCCGGCCCGGCGGCGTTGTTTGATGGGCTCGATGCGATTCACCGGATCATTCTTGGCTGGTCGGCGCGGCAAGGATGATCCGCGCCGAGGTGGCGCGGGTCAGTATCAGACACCGGTTTACCAGATGTGCGCGCGATCCTTTTCGTCGCGCCACATCGGCTGACCTGGCTTGACGTCAAATGCCTGGTAGAACTCGGGGATGTTCGATAGCGGCCCATTCACGCGCCACTTGGCCGGGGCGTGCACGTCGCTGAGCAGGCCGCGACGCAGCAGGGCGTCCTGCTCCTCGAAAATCCACGACAGCGCGTAGCCGAGGAAGAAGCGCTGCAACGGCGTATAGCCGGCGATCTTCTCGCCCTTCTTGTATTGCGCGGTCTTCTTGAAGGCATCCAGGCCGATCAGCACGCCGCCGAAGTCGGCCATGTTTTCGCCCAGGCTGGCGCGCCCGTTGATGTGCAGTCCCGGCAACGGTTCATAGGCGTCGAACTGCTTGACCAGCACGTCGGCGCGCTCGCCGAATTTCTTCGCGTCGTCCTTGCTCCACCAGTCCGACAGGTTGCCTTTGGCATCGAATTGGCGGCCTTCGTCGTCGAAGCCGTGGGTGATTTCATGGCCGATGGTCGATGCCGCCGCATAGCCGTAGACGACGGCATCATCGACCTCGTCGTCCTTGAAGCCGGGGATCGAAAACTGCGCGGCCGGCAGCACAATCTCATTGTTCGACGGGTTGTAGTAGGCGTTGTAGGTCTGCGGGGTCATGTCCCACTCGGCGCGGTCGACCGGCTTGCCGAATTTCGCTACGCGATCGTTGAAAGCCCAGCGCCGGGCTTTCATCTCGTTCTGCGCATAGGCGTCGCGGCCGATCTGCAGCGCGGAGTAATCCTTCCACTTGTCCGGGTAGCCCACCTTCTTGGTCACTGCGGCCAGCTTTTCGCGTGCCTTGGCCTTGGTGGCGTCGCTCATCCAGTCGAGTTTGTCGATGCGCTCGCCATAGGCCGTGCGGATCGCCTCAACCAGGTTGTTGTAGCGCTGCTTGGTCTTCTCCGGAAAGTATTCCTTGACGAAGATGCGGCCGAGGATCATGCCGATCGCGCGGTTTTCCGCGTCGAGCGTGCGCTTCCAGCGCGGTCGCTGCTCCTTCTGGCCGGTGAGCACGCGGCCGTAGAAGTCGAAATGCTCATCGTCCAGAGCCTTGCCCAGCGTCGAGGCGTATGCGTCGACCAGGTGCACGCGCAGGTACTCGCGCAGCACGGGTAACGGCGTCTGGGTGAGCAGCTTCTGCAAGCCATCGAAAAATTCGGGCTGGCCGACGATGACGTACGACGGATCAAGCTTCCAGGCATGCAGCCGCACGCTCCACGCGATGTCCGGCGTGAGCTGGCGGGTGAGGTCGGCGGGCGCCATCTTGTTGTAGTTCTTCTGCGGGTCGCGCAGGTCGGCCAACGGCCGCGAGACCTTGGCCAGCGAAGTCTCAAAAGCCATCACCTTGGTGGCGCTGTCGCTCGCCGCGGCATCGTCCTTGCCGAGCAGCTTGAACATCCGCTGCAAGTGTTCGACGTAAGCCGTCCGTGCCTTTGCCACGCCTGCCTCGGTGTTGAAGTAGTAGTCGCGGTCGGGCAGGCCCAGGCCGCCCTGTGCCAGATAGACCGCCATCACGTCGCTCTGCTTTTCGTCCTGCTGTACGCCGACGTCGAAGAACGCATCGACACCCAGCGGCTGCAGCTCGAAGGCCGCATCGAGTGCGCCCTGCACATTCGTAATCGCATCGATGCGATCAAGCTCGGGCTTCAGTGGGGTCAGGCCCTGGCGCTCGGCCAGGGCGCTGTCCATGGCCGTGCTCCAGAAGTCGCCGATCTTCTGCTCGTCGCTGCCGACGGCCGTCTGCTTCGTCGCGGCGGCGTCCTCACTGATCTTGCGCAGCTTGTCGTAGAGGTCCTCCTGCACCAGCTTGCCGATGCCCCATTCGGCCTCGGAGGCCGGAATCGGATGGCTCTTCAGCCATGCGCCGTTGGCAAAGCTGAAGAAGTCGTCACCGGGCTTTATCGCACTGTCGATATTGGCCGCGACCACGTCGGGCGTGGCCGCGGTCGAGGCTGCCATTGCGGCCGTGGCAGCGGCTGCCGTTGCCTGCGGCGCTTGCGGCGGTGCCCGGTCGCAACCGCCTGTCAAGGTGACGATCGTGGTTACCAGCAGACAGAGAGGCAGGCGATGCCGGTTAGCTTTCATGCGCAGGTTCCGTATGAATGACGGCGCATGCTAGCGCATCGGCGCCATGCCAGAGGATGGCAGGCGCCTTGACGGAAGACGGATCAGCCGATCATGGCCAGTCGGGTGCCGACATCGAGCAGCGGTGCCGCGATCAATATCCGCGCCAGCAGCAGGCCCACCATCACCACCGTCGGCGAAAAGTCGATATTTCCCGCGGTCAGCTTGCCGCGCAGCGGCTGCAGCAGGGGTTCGACAATGGCGCCCGCCAGGCGCAGCAGCGGCTGGCGCCGATCCACGGCCAGCATGCTCATGAGCGACCAGGCGAAGATCAGCACCAGATAGAACAGCAGCAGAAAATCGAGCAGCTCGGCGAAGGCCAGCAGCACCAGGCCGAGCGCGTGCGGCATCACGCCGATAATCAGAAACAGCACGAGCCGCTTCAGCAGCATGGCAAGCCACGCGAGCAGCAGCGCGGCGAGGTTGATGCGGCGCCAGTTGGGGATCACTCGGCGCACCGGTGCCAGCACCGGGTTCGTGTAGCGATAGACGAACTGGCTTAGCGGGTTGTTGAAATCGGCGCGGCAGGCTTCGGCGAGCAGCCGCACAACGAGCAGGGTGATAACGGCATCGAAGGCCAGTTCGATCAGCAGGGAAACGGCGCTCAGCAGGTAGCTCACGAGATGGTATCCAGACTGGCGGCGAGTTCAGTGCCGCGGTGGGTGGCGGCGGCGACGGCGCGCGCGACGATGCGCGGCAGTTCATCGGCAGCGAAGCTGTCCAGCGCTGCCTGGGTGGTGCCGTTGGGCGAGGTGACGCGCTGGCGCAGTACGCCGGGATCTTCGCCGCCCTCGACCAGCATGCGGCCGGCGCCAAGGCAGGTTTGTGCCGCCAGCGCGCGCGCGGTATCGCGCGGCAGGCCCTGCGCCGCGGCCGCGGCTTCGAGCGCTTCAACCAGCATGAAAAAATACGCGGGGCCGGAGCCTGACAGCGCGGTGACGGTGTCCATCAGCGTCTCGTCATCGATCCAGCGGGTGAGTCCGGCGGCGTCGAGAATGTGCTGAGCCTGCGCTTTCTGCGCCGGGCCGACCCGGTGATTGGCGCACAGGCCGGTGGCGCCGGCGCCAATCAGGGCGGGCGTGTTGGGCATGCAGCGCACGATCGGCAGGTGCGCGCCGAACCAGCGCTCGAGCTGATCCAGCCGCACGCCGGCGGCGATGGAGATCAGCAGCGGGCGGTTGCGCTGCAGGGTGTCGCGCAGCTCGGCGTGGATGGCCGGCATGATCTGCGGCTTCACCGCCAGCACGATCACTTCGGCCTCGGCGACGGCGAGCCGATTATCGGCGTAGCAGGCGACGGCGAATTCGCGGCCCAGCGCGTGACGCGCATCGGCCATCGGTTCGGCCACGCTGATGGCGGCGGCGGGCATGCCGGTTTTCAGCAGGCCGCCGATCAGGCTGCGCGCCATGTTGCCGCCGCCGATGAAGGCTAGTCGTGCCATTCAGGTTCCCTCAAAGAGCATTTGTCCAGGCCGCTACCTTACCGGAGGCGGGCCCTTGGCGATGCCTTCTTGTTGGCGTGGCGGCGACACTGAGTCGCTTTGGTCGGTTGACTTCGACGAGCTGATGGCCATCGCTGGGGTTTTACGAAAATCCTGCAAAGGGCATCGGTTATTCGCGTGGCTAGGGCGGAAAAAGACTGGCCGTACAGCCTGTTGCGCGAGTAGTATCGAACGGGCTGCAAGGGGATCGGGGTACTTCGTTGACAGACAAGCGGCGCGCGCAGGATGCGCGACGGCCGTTCATCCGTGCGAACATCATCGCCATCCGCGATGCGGCGCTTACGCCGCGCCATAAAATTCAAGTCATCCAGACGATTGGTTCAGGGGAACACATAGATGGACATTGCCGAACTGCTTGCCTTCTCGGTAAAGAACAAGGCCTCGGATTTGCACCTTTCCGCCGGGTTGCCGCCGATGATCCGCGTCGACGGCGACGTGCGCCGCATCAATATTCCCGCGCTGGAGCACAAGCAGGTGCATTCGCTGGTGTACGACATCATGTCGGACAAGCAGCGCCGCGATTACGAAGAATTCTACGAAACCGACTTCTCGTTTGAGATTCCCGGACTGGCGCGCTTCCGCGTCAACGCGTTCAACCAGAACCGCGGTGCCGGTGCGGTGTTCCGTACCATTCCGTCGGAAGTGCTAACGCTGGAAGACCTGGGCTGCCCGCCGGTGTTCAAGCAGCTGATCGAGCAGCCGCAGGGTCTGATTCTGGTGACCGGTCCGACCGGCTCGGGCAAGTCGACCACGCTGGCGGCCATGGTCGACCACATCAACAAGAACGAATACGGCCACATGCTGACGGTCGAGGACCCGATCGAATTCGTGCATACCTCGCAGAAGTGCCTGGTCAATCAGCGCGAAGTGCATCGCGACACGCTGGGCTTCAACGAAGCGCTGCGTTCGGCGCTGCGCGAAGATCCCGATTACATCCTGGTTGGCGAGCTGCGCGATCTGGAAACCATTCGCCTGGCGCTGACCGCCGCGGAAACCGGCCATCTGGTGTTCGGCACCGTGCATACCAGCTCGGCGGCCAAGACCATCGACCGCATCATCGACGTGTTCCCCGCCGGCGAAAAGCCGATGGTGCGCTCGATGCTGTCCGAGTCGCTGCGCGCGGTGGTGTCGCAGTCGCTGCTGAAGAAGGTGGGCGGCGGCCGAATCGCCGCGCACGAGATCATGGTCGGTATTCCGGCGATTCGTAACCTGATCCGCGAGGACAAGGTGGCGCAGATGTATTCGTCGATCCAGACCGGCCAGCAGTTCGGTATGCAGACGTTGGATCAGTGCCTGCAGGATCTGGTCAAGCGCGGCCTGGTGTCACGCCAGGAAGCGTCGACCTATGCGAAGAACAAGGACACCTTCAAATGAAGCGGGGAACCACCCGAGGTGGCCCGGCAGGGCATAGGGAACGGGGAACGCCGGATGCCCGGCTGATTGATGCGCGCCGCTCTGAAGTACCTATTTATCAAGATCTGAACCGAAATCACGCCGCTCGCTGCGCATTTCTTGTTCCCCATTCCCTGTTCCCCGTTGCCCGCTCCGAAGGAGCCACGCCATGAGCGATTTTGATTTCACCTCGTTCCTGAAGTTGATGGTGCACAAGAAGGCGTCCGATCTTTTCATCACGGCAGGCGTGGCGCCGTCGATGAAGGTGCAGGGCCGGATCGTGCCGATCACCCAGAGCCCGCTCAGTGTGCAACAGGCGCGCGACATGGTGCTCAATGTGATGACGCCGGGACAGCGCGAGGAGTTCGAGAAAACCCACGAATGCCAGTTCGCGATTTCGGCGCAGGGCGTGGGCCGCTTCCGCGTGTCGTGCTTCTACCAGCGCAACTGCGTCGGCATGGTGCTGCGCCGGATCGAGTCGAAGATTCCCACGCCGGAAGAACTGACCCTGCCGCCGGTGATCAAGCAGCTGGCGATGACCAAGCGCGGCATCATCATTTTCGTCGGTGCCACCGGCAGCGGTAAATCGACCTCGCTGGCGTCGATGATCGGCTACCGCAACCAGAACTCGACCGGCCACATCATCACCATCGAGGATCCGATCGAGTACGTGCACAAGCACGAGGGCTGCATCATCACGCAGCGCGAGCTCGGCATCGATACCGACAGCTGGGAAAACGCGCTGAAAAACACGCTGCGCCAGGCGCCCGATGTGATCATGATCGGCGAGGTGCGCACGCGCGAGACGATGGAACACGCGATCAACTTTTCCGAGACGGGCCATCTGTGCCTGTGCACGCTGCACGCGAACAACGCTAACCAGGCGATGGACCGCATCCTGCACTTCTTTACCGAGGATCGGCGCGAGCAGCTGCTGATGGATCTGTCGCTGAATCTCAAGGGCATCGTGGCGCAGATGCTGATCCCCACACCCGACGGCAAGGCTCGCCGCGTGGCGGTGGAAGTGCTGCTGGGCACGCCGCTGGTGCAGGATTACATCCGCCAGGGCGACCTGCACAAGCTCAAGGAAGTGATGAAGGAGTCGACCCTGCTCGGCATGAAGACATTCGACCAATCCCTGGTCGAGCTTTATCACGCCGGCGAGATATCCTACGAGGATGCGTTGCGCTACGCCGACAGCTCCAACGAAGTGCGCCTGCGCATCAAGCTGGCGCAGGGCGGCGATGCGCATACCCTGTCGCAGGGGCTGGACGGCGTGGAGCTGGAAGAAACGCGCAGCTCGCAGAATTTTGGCGGCGGCAGCAACTTGCTCAACCGCTGACGAGTGTGGGCCCTCGCGTCGATTCCAGCGCGTTTCGACACGCTGGAATCAGTGGCCGAGATGCTTGCCGAAGAAGGTGCCGATTTCTTCGAACGCTTCTTTGGTCTCGGGTAACTGATCGTCGAACTGATACTGCGCGTGCGACTCTCCCTCGAACACCTCGAGCTGGGCTTCCACGCCAGCTCGGAGCAAGTTGCGGTGCACCCTCACGGTGTTGCTCAGCAGCAGGTCGCGCGTGCCGGTCGTCAAAATCGCCGGAGGGAATCCGTGCATGTCGCCGTAGACCGGCGACAGCAGCGGGTCCTTCAGATCATGGCCGTGCGCGTAGATGACCGTGCCGGCGTCGCAGAAGCCGTCGCGGGAGACAAGCACGTTGTCGACCTTTTCATTGGTCTGGAAGCTGTCGCCGGTCTTGGTGACGTCGGACATCGGCGTACCGGGCGCAATCGCGCCAGGCACAGGTAATCCTTCGGCGCGGGCGCGCAGCACCATCTCCAGCGTGAGCGCACCACCGGCCGAGGTGCCGAAAAAGGCGATGTTCCTGGCCGGCGTGGTCTTGAGCACGTCTTTGTAGACGGCGACAGCATCATCCAGCGCCGCCGGAAAATAGGCCTCGGGCGGCATCCGGTAGTCGACCGAGATCACCTTGTAGTGACCGAATCCGGCCATCATGATGGCCTCGGTCGTGCCCGATTCGCCGGGGAACAGCACGTAGCATCCGCCGTGAACGTGGATCAGAACCTTGTCGCGATTCTCCGATGGAATCGTATCCGGCGTGACGACGAAGACCTTAACTCCTGCCATCACGGCGGGTTTGACGGATACATGCAGGCGCTGCAGCATTCCCGGAATGGTCTTTACCGCGCCGGCCGCCTGCTTGTTGGCGTAGGCGCGTGCCTCCGCACCGGTTTTCCACTGATCGTTCCAGTCGGGATTCAGCGGGCCGGCGATCAGCTTCTGCATGCCGGGACTGATGTCCGCATGCGGCACGGGCAAGCTCTTGGCGGGCTCCTGCCGCGGGCCCGGGCCATCAGCGGTCTGGGCAAACACGCTGGGCGGGGCGAGAGTAAGCGCCGCGGCCATGCCCAGGCCCATCAGGCTTCGTTGGATCGAACGACCGAGGTTCACGCTTGGGCGGACGTTGTCTGGCTGAGCGAAATCGGATGACTCGTGGTTCATGGTCGTTCCCCTATCCGAGCTGGTCGCCGCGCCCGGCACTTTCTGCCAGGGCGAGCGGTTGATGAAGCGGCAGGGGCATGCTATCGCTGCTTAAATGATTGCGCTACCAAAATTTGGAAAAAGGTTTTCCGGGCGGGTGGCCGCTTTCGGTGGCCAGGGTACGCAACCGGTTCGCACCCGTGTGAATGCTCTGGGCTTGTGGCCGTTCGGTTGACGGCGTGGATCACAAAAAAAAGGAGCCTCGCGGCTCCTTTTTTCCTACCTGTCGCGGCCGGTCGGCAGCGAGATGAGCGCAATTACATGCCGCTGCTGGAGCCCGAAGCCGACGCAGCCGAGACCGTCAGGCCCGAGGCGTCGACGCTCTTCACGCCCTTCACTTTCTTGGTCACGCGAACCACGTGCGCCTTTTCCTTGCTGCTGGTGGCTGTGCCGGTCAGGGTCACGGCGCCCTCGACCGTCGTCACCGAGATATCGGTGGACTTGATGCCCTTGGTGGTGGCGAGCACCGACTTGATCTTGGTGGTGATCAGGCCGTCAGCGGCTTTCTCCGGCACGGTCTGGTTGGAGGTCGCCGAATCCTGGGCCATGACCTGGCTAACCGGAACAGCTGCGAAGGCGACCATCAGGCCGGCGGCAATGAGGCTGCTACGAATCAGTGAATGTTTACGCATGGCTATCTCCTTGGTGGTGGAAGTCTGTCAAAGCGACAGTTGGTCGCCGTTGTTCCCGGCTTCCGTGGCGCATATGGCAACAGTCGATGCGTGAAAATGATGTGGCCGTGCCGTGCGTTGGTTCAGCAAGTGATCGAAGCCGTGATGCAAGGCGCATGGCAGTTTGCGACGTGAAGCCGTGCCAGATCTTGCTCGGCGGCGGGCAACAGAAAATTCGCGAAAAAAAACCGGAGCGCGCGGGCACCCCGGTTTTCGCGTCGCGACTGGGAGAAGGCGCTCTATTTCAACGTGGTCTGGCTGGTGATCACCATGTCGTCCGCTTCCACATGCGCCTCCGCATCAATGCTGCTGACACGTGCAGCCTGGGCTTTCATCGCATCGAACTGCGCCTTCGAGCGTGCCGCATCGGCAGCGATCTGAGCGGGGTCATCCGTGCCGGCGTCGGCGCCGTCTAGGGACGGGTCGTCATTATTCTTGGCAAGTGCGGCGGCAGTTGCGGAAAGGCTGTCGGCCTTGGCTTCCATCAGCTGCAGCCAGGTCAGATACATGGCGCCAGTCAAGTGCATGCGGCCGGTGCGGCCAGGGTCGCCGGTCGGTGCCTTCAGCGTATCGGCCAGCTGCGCGTCTTCGCCGGCGCCGATGCCGATGGCAATGGCCTTGTCGCCCAGCGCGATCCAGGCCGGCTGACCAAGCATGCTGGCCATGTCCTTGGGCAGGGCGGCCGGTGGTCCGTTGGTGGTGAGCTTCAGCTGCGCCAGCGCCGGGACCATCATCTGGCTCATCGCCAGCAGCCCGGTCGGGTTGTTGGAGCCGAGCAGGACCCGCCCGGTGAATACGGGTAAGCCGCCATCCTTCGCCGGCGTCAGCGTATCCAGGGCGATGCGCAGCCCCAGCATGTCGCCGAACGGCGGGATCGCGGCCTTTTGCATCGCCGGCCCGATCTTGGCGAAGCCGTCATTCAGGTCGGTGAGCGCAGGGCAGGTGAACGGCTTGGCGGCGACCGCATCGGCTTGCGCCGACCAGAACGTGCGCAGCTGTGCGACCGGCAGCGCAACGCTGACGTCGAACGGTGCAGTGCCGGGGCTGCCCAGGCCAGGCAGCTCCACTTTCAGTTCGGAAAACGCCTTGCTGATGTCGTCGGCCAGCGCGATGTCGAAGCGCACGTTCTGATGCCCGGTATCGAGCTGGGTGTAACCGAAGCTGATGGTCGGCACGCGCGCGGCAATTCGGGTGGCCTCGGGCGCGCAGCTGGGCGAGGTCTGCAGCTGGTTGGCGACCGGCTCGCCGGTCTTGGCCGATTCTGCCGCGGCGTGGGCCTTGATGATCGATGCGATCAGCGGATCGCTGCCGCTGATCGCCATGGGCAGTGCGCGGGTCAGGTCGAGATCGCCGACGACCCAGTTCTGATAGCCCTTGGCCTTGGCCAGCGCGGCCAGACGGCCGTCGTCCTGCAGGCTTTTTTCAGGGCGGTCAAGGCCGAGCGCCTGACGCAGCAGCGCCGGTGCCGCGTCGGCCGGCAGCAGCGTCAGTACAGCCTGCTTGCCCACCATGGCCAGAATGGCCTGAGTGCCCGAAGCGGCAAAGGTGTACCTGCGATAGCTTTGTGCGCCGACGCTGGCGACATCGAGCTTTTTGCCGTAGGCAGTTTCCAGTCGGCCGACGAAACCGTCGAAAGCTTTCGGATCACTCAGGCCGATGCGCAGCACCGGCGACAGGCCGATACCGTAGAGCGCGGAATAGCCCTTGAGGTCGAGGCCGGCATTCTGGGCAAACGTCTCGATCGTCTTGCCGTTGAATTCGGCCGCCAGCGCGTGCATCAGCCGGGCGCCATCGGGATCCTTCTTGGCCATCTGATCGGCGGCGGCGTTGAGCTGCGCCAGCTGCGAAGGCAGCTGCATATCGGCCTGCGTCAGCAGCGCCTTGCGCGTGTCGTCGTCCAGCACGTCCAGATTGGCTACCACGTACGGCGTGTCGGCCGGCGCAAAGGCCAGCGGCGCGTCCTTGTCCTTGTGCGCGCAAGCTGCCAGCGCGAAGCCGGCGAAGCCCAGCGCGATGAAGCGCGTCGTCGATCGCATGATCATCCCCAGTGTTTATGAGTGTCGCGGGCACATTATGCCGCGTTGCGGGTTGCCGCGGTGCGGCAATTTAACGATAAGTTTGCGATCGCCCACCGGGACGCTCTGGGTCGCCCGGACGACCTGGCTAGCGCGCCAGCAGCTCGCTCAGCACGGCCATGCGCACGAATACGCCGTTGCCGACCTGCTCGAGGATGCGGGACTGGGCGCCGTCGGCCACGTCCGAGGCGATCTCGATGCCCCGGTTGATCGGACCGGGATGCATGACCAGGCAGCCTTTTGCTGCCAGGGCGAGGCGCCGCTGGTCCAGGCCGTAGTGGCTGAAATAGGCCGCTTCGTCGGGCAGGTCGATCGCCGCCATGCGCTCCTTCTGCAGGCGCAGGGTGATCACCGCATCGGCGCCCTCAATCGCCTCGTCGAAGTTGTCGACGTAGTGAACCCTGGGAAATTCCTCGGCCGACGGCATCAGCGTGGAGGGTCCGCAAACGCGGATCTCCCTGGTGCCCAGCGCGCTGAGCGCATGGATGTCCGAGCGCGCCACGCGCGAGTGCTTGATGTCGCCGCAGATCACCACGACCAGATTCTCGAAGTCCGGCCGGTGCTGGCGAATGGTCAGCACGTCGAGCAGTCCTTGGGTCGGATGCGCCCGATTGCCGTCGCCGGCGTTGATCACCGACACGCCGCTCATCGCGTGCCGTACCAGTTCGTCAGGCGTGCCGGACTGCTTGTGCCGCACCACGATCGCATCCAGATGCATCGCCTCAAGCGTGTGCAGCGTGTCGAACAGCTCCTCTCCCTTGCTGGTGGAGGAAAACCCGATATCGAAGTTGACCACGTCGGCGCCAAGACGGCGCGCGGCCAGCTCGAACGAGGTGCGCGTGCGCGTGGACGGTTCGAAGAAAAGGTTCAGCACCGTGCGCCCGCCCAGCACGTTGAGCTTGCGCGTGCCGTGCGCGCAGGCGTCGCGCAGCGCTTCGGCGCGGTCGAGCAGGCGCTCGATCGTGTCGCGCGGCATGTTTTCCAGCGTGGTGAGATGGCGCAGGCGTGGGCTCATGGCGTCGGTTCTGAGAGTGGGATGGAGTGTCAGTGATCGACTGCGGGCGAGACGGGCGACTCGATCAGCCAGCGCTCGACAATGACTGCAGCCGCTTCGGCATCGATATGGGCCGCGTCGCGTCGGCGCTTGAGGCCGGCGGCGCGCGCTTCGGCGAAACGATGGGCGGCGTCCTGCGAGCTATGCCGCTCGTCGACGAACGCGACCGGCAGGCCGTAGCGTTTCTGCAGCTGCTCGGCAAAGCGTCGCGCCGCGCGGCTGGCCGGCTGTTCGCCGCCGTCCAGCGTCAGCGGCAGGCCGACGACCAAGGTGTCCGGCAGCCATTCCTTTTGCAGCGCGTCGATACGCTGCCAGTCGGGCTCGCCGTCGCGCACGGTGATGGTGGTCAGCGCGCGTGCGCTGGCGGTAAACGGATTGCCGACGGCCACGCCAGTGAGCTTGCTCCCCACATCGAAGCCGAGCACACAGCTCATGCGTGGCCCGCGTAGCTGGAGAGCTGTCGCGGGTCGACGCCGACCAGGCCGGCCGCGGCGCTCCAGCGATCTTCCAGCGGCGTGTCGAACACGACGCTGTCGCTGGCCTCGGCGGTGAGCCAGGCGTTGGCCATCAGCTCCTGCTCGAGCTGGCCAGCCTCCCAGCCGGCGTAGCCCAGCGCCATCACGGCCTGGCTGGGGCCTTCGCCCGCCGCCATGGCAACCAGGATGTCGCGTGAGGTCGTGACCGACCATGCTGCGTTGATGCGATAGCTCGACTCCCAGGCACCGTGCTCGCGGTGAAGCACGAAACCGCGCTCCTGCTGCACGGGGCCGCCGATCAATACCGGCGCGTCCGCCAGATCGCTGTCCGGGCACTCCAGCTTCATCTGCGCCAGCACGTCGCCGAAACGGTATTCCGACAGCTGGTTCACCAGCAGGCCAACCGCGCCGCCTTCGTCGTGCTGACAGAGCAAGGCGACGCCGCGCGAAAACGGCGGGTCGACCAGGCCCGGCATGGCGATCAGAAAATGGCCGGTGAGGATGTGGGGGACGACGGTGCTCATGGCCTCATTGTAAGCACGTCGCGCGCGTCGTGCCTCAGCGTGTCTGCAGCACGTTGCTGGGCTGGAACTGCCAGGTGCGGGTGATATTGAGTTCGTCGATCTTCTCGCCGCTTTGCGGTGCCGGCGGAAACGGCGCGGCCAGGCGCACGATGCGTTCGGCGGCGAGGTCGAGCAGTTTTTCGCCGGAGCTGTGGATCACCTCGATGCTCTTGATGCTGCCATCGAGCCGCAGCACCACCGTAAGCAGCACGTCGCCGTGCAGGCCGCGCCGGCGCGCCTCCTCCGGGTAATTGAGGTTGCCCACCCGCTCGACGCGGTCGGCCCAGCCGCGCATGTATGCCGCGTAGGCGTATTCCTTCGTGTTGGCGGTCAGGAACTTGATCTTCGGTCGCTTGGCGTACGCCACTTTTTTGCGATTGAGCTCGGCGGAGAGTTTGGCAATGTCCTGCTCGGTCTGTGACTCGGTGGCGGTGGCAGCGTCCTGCGGATCGATCCGTTTTTGCGCGGTGTCGCTGTCGACGCTGAAGTCGGTCCTGCCGCTCGTCGTGACCATGCGGGTGGGGGTGGCGTCCCGCGGCTGCGCAACGGCCGCCGCAACGGCCGCGGCCGCCGTGCCCTCGTTCGGCTGCGGTAAGGGGCCGGAAAAAAGGTCGGACGGACGCGCGGCCTTGTCGTTCTGGCCGCCGCCGCTGTTGTTGGCCTGGGCCAGAAAGTCCGCCTTGTCCGGCGCTTCCTGGTTGGCCACGTTGACCAGGGTCACGTCCAGCGTCGGCAGGCTTGGTTTCAGCTTGGCGAAATGGAAGGTAATGCCGAGCAGCAGCACGCCGTGCAGCAGCAGCGAAAACAGCAGCGTGGCGCTGATCGGGTTGGGCGCCTCGCCGACCACTCGCCCGGAGCCGGTCGGCTGAAGCACGGCAGTGGCAGGCTGACTCACGCGGCGCGATGTCCCGAAACGCGCTGCTCGATGACGTCGAACAGCTGGCCGGCAATATTAAGCCCGAACTGCGCGTCCAGTTCGCGCACGCAGGTCGGCGATGTGACGTTGATCTCGGTCAGGTAATCGCCGATCACATCAAGCCCGACGAACAGCAGGCCGCGCCGACGCAGCTCCGGCGCGACCTGCTCGACAATCCAGCGGTCACGCGCGGACAACGGCACGCCTTCACCGCGACCGCCCGCCGCGAGATTGCCGCGAAATTCGTTGCCCTGGGGAATGCGCGCCAGCGCATACGGTACCGGCTCGCCGTCGATCACCAGAATGCGCTTGTCGCCGGCGGTGATCTCGGGAATGTATTTTTGCGCGATCGTCAGCTGCCGCCCCTCGCCGTGTGGACCGCCGGCGAGCAGCGTTTCCAGCATGGAATTCAGATTGCTGTCGCCGGCCTTGACGCGGAAGATGCCGCGCCCGCCCATGCCGTCCAGCGGCTTGAGTACCACCTCGCCGTGCTCGGCGGTGAAGCGGCGCAGTTCGGCCGCGTCGCGCGACACCAGCGTCGGCACGATGCACTGCGGAAACTGCAGCGCGAACAGCTTTTCGTTGCAGTCGCGCAGCGACTGCGGGTCGTTCACCACCATCACGCCGCCGCTCTGGGCCAGCTCCAGCACCATGCTGTCGTAGATGAACTGGGCGTCCACCGGCGGATCCTTGCGCATCAGCACCACGTCGATCTCGCGCAGGTCGCGCCACTGCGCCTCGCCCAGCGTGTACCAGTCCTTCGGGTCGTCGCGCACGGTGAGCGGGGCGGCGCGCACCCATGGCGCACCGTCACGCAGCGCCAGGTCGCCCTGCTCGAAATAGTGCAGCGTGTGCCCGCGTCGCTGGGCCTCCAGCAGCATGGCCAGGCTGGTGTCCTTGGCGACCTTGATCGCGCCGATGGGGTCCATCAGCACGGCGACCGATAGGGTCATGGTGATTCTCCGTCATGCTCAAATGCGGGTTCAAAAAATGTCCGGCGACAGATCGACGGCTCGGCCGGGTGATTCGTCAGACCGACATCATCAGGTGCGATGGTCGCCGACACGAACCATGGCGACAAGCTCGATCCGGTCGGAACTGTCGCCACGGGCCCGATGGTGCCAATATAGGTCACGTTGTGCGCGTTGCCTGTTGAGTCTGCGCGATTATTGCTTGACAGTCTCGAGGGGCAGGCAGTACACAACGTGGCTTATCAAGCGCCGCCGCAGAGCGGACCTCGATACATTGGGTTTCGTGATTTCCGACACGTGCGAACGACGGCACATTAGTTGCTTGTCCTTGTGATTGACCTGAGCTCGCGCGAGTTCCGGGGGGAGTAGTGAATTTGAACGTTAGTGCTAATGACTTGACCGGTCTCAAGGTCATGGTGATCGACGACTCGAAAACCATCCGGCGCACGGCGGAAACCCTGCTGGCGAAGGAAGGTTGCGACGTGGTGACGGCAGTGGACGGGTTCGAGGCGCTGGCCAAGATCTCCGACCAGAAGCCGGCGATCATTTTCGTCGACATCATGATGCCGCGGCTCGATGGTTATCAGACCTGCGCGCTGATCAAGAACAATCCGCAGTTCCGCGGCACGCCGGTGATCATGCTGAGCTCGAAAGACGGCCTGTTCGACAAGGCGCGCGGGCGCATCGTGGGCGCGGAGCAATACCTGACCAAGCCGTTCACCCGTGACGAGCTGCTTGGTGCCATTCATCGTCATGTCGTGCCTGCAAGCCGCTAACTGCAGATTCTAAGGGGAACCTGTGGCCAATATTCTCATCATCGACGATTCACCGACCGACGTGCGCGTGTTCACCACGCTGCTTGAGCGTGCCGGTCATCAGGTCGTTGCCGTCAACAGCGCCGAAGAAGGCATCGAACGGGCGCGGGCCGACGTGCCGGGCCTGGTGATCATGGATGTGATCATGCCCGGCATGAACGGTTTTCAGGCCACGCGCACGCTCACCCGCGATCCGATCACGGCAGCGGTGCCGATCGTCATGATCACGACCAAGTCGATGGAAACGGACCGGGTCTGGGGTCTGCGTCAGGGTGCGCGCGCGTTCATCACCAAGCCGGTGAATGAAAAAGAGCTGCTGACCTGCATCAACGACCTGCTGCCGGGTGCCGCATGAACCAGCCTGTCTCCCGCATGCCGATCGTCAACCAGACGCCTTTCGAAATTCTGGCGAGCTACGAGCGGCTGTCGCTGGCGCATGCCTCGGACACGCGCGACAAGCTGGAAGCGCCGGGCCTGTGGCGCGGCATCGGCTTTCGCGTTGGCGCGCGCCTGCTGGTCAGCGGCATCGACGAGATCAACGAGCTGCTGGCGGTGCCGGCGCTTACGCCGGTGCCAGGTACCCAGCCATGGCTGCTCGGGGTGGCCAACGTGCGCGGCAATCTGGTCCCGGTCGTCGATTTTTCCCGGTTTCTTTTCGGCGAGCGCACCCAGCTTTCCGATCGTACCCGCCTGCTGATCGTGCGACAGGGCAACGGCAGTGTGGCCTTGCTCGTCGATGAAGTGTTCGGCCAGCGTACGGTTGACGAAGAGCAGCGGCGTGATGCGGTGCGCGAAGAGGATCCCCGCCTGACGCGCTTCGTCGAAAATCGTGTCGGCGAGCAGCAGCTGGGCATCTTCAGCATGAATCGGTTGGTACGCGCACCGGATTTTCGCCAGGCCGCGGCCTGATCATCCAGACGCAGATCGAACAAGAAGGGCCGGCGCCCGCTGTGGCCGGAATGGTTTAGCAAGTCCCGCTTCGGTGCCCGCCCAATAATGCGGCGCCGATCGGGTCAGGTCAGACGGACGAGGTGAACATGAGCAGTGCCGGGAACGTTGCTAGGGAACGGGGTTATGCCGTTTATATTGTCCTGCTTGTGGTTTCGATTGGTTTCGCGGCGCTCGATTTCGGTCTGCTGAATCAGAAGAACAGCGAAGACCGACAGGCCATCGCGCTTACCACGCAGATTCAGGTGCTGTCGCAGCAGACGGCGAAATCCGCGCTGGAAGCGGCCAATGGCAATGCCGAGTCGTTCAACGAGCTCGCCGCCAACCGCAACTCGATCGATTCGGCCGTGCAGCGCCTGATCAAGGGCGATACGCATACCGGCATGCCGGCGTACGACGACAAGAACACCACGCTGACCGGCCGCGCCGTGATCGCGCTGAGCGATTCGTGGAAGCAGCTCGACGGCGACATCGGCAAGATCCTGTCGAACAAGGCGCTTGTTACCGACTCGGGCGTGCGTGCCAATACGCTGGCGCAACAGATGCCGCTGCTCAACTCGAGCATGGAGCAGGTGGTCAACATTCTGCAGCAGCACAACGGCAGCTCCGATCAGATGCTGGGCACGTCGCGCCAGATGCTCTCCGGTGACCGCATCATTCGACGCGTGCAGGAAGTGCTGCAGGGCGGCGACAACGCGCAGTCGGCTGCGGACGGCCTGGCCCGCGATGCGCAGCTGTACGGCAACGTGCTGAAGGGTCTGCTCGAAGGCAATGCGGAAAGCGGGGTCAAGCCGATCGGCGACGCCAACGCGAAAAAGATTCTTTCCGACATGACCGACAGCTGGAACAAGCTGTCCGATCCGCTGGCCAAGCTGGTTGCCGCCGCGGGCAACCTGGCCGACGTGAAGCACGCCGGCAACCAGGCCTCGCTGGATTCGCAAACCGTGCTGCTGCGCGCCAACGACCTGTCCGAGCAGGTCGGCAAGCTGCCGCTGCGCCGGCTGTTCCCGAACGTGTGGTGGGGCCTGTTCGGCGCCATCGCCGCGGTGGTCTTCGCCGTCGCGCTGGTGTTCACCCTGGTCGCCGATCAGCGCCGCCGCTTCGCCAGCAGCGCCGAGCTCAACCAGCGTAACCAGGAGGCGATCATGCGCCTGCTGGACGAAATGGGCTCGCTCGCCGAAGGTGACCTGACGGTAAAAACCACGGTGTCCGAAGACATTACCGGCGCCATCGCCGATTCGGTGAACTACGCTATCGACGAGCTGCGCTCGCTGGTAACGACGATCAACGAGACCTCCGAACAGGTGTCTTCGTCCGCACAGGAAACCCAGACCACCGCGCGCCATCTGGCCGATGCGGCCGAGCAGCAGGCGCAGCAGATCAGCTCGGCAACGTCAGCGATCAACCAGATCGTGAGCTCGATGGATATCGTGTCGAAAGATTCCGCCGAGTCGGCCGACGTGGCCGAACGCTCGGTGGAAATCGCCTCGCGCGGCGCCGAAGTGGTGCGCGAAACGATCTCGGGCATGGACTCCATTCGCGACCAGATCCAGGAAACCTCCAAGCGCATCAAGCGGCTGGGTGAGTCCTCGCAGGAGATCGGCTCGATCGTGGAACTGATCAACGACATCGCCGAACAGACCAACATCCTGGCGTTGAACGCGGCCATCCAGGCGGCCTCGGCCGGTGAAGCCGGTCGCGGTTTCGCGGTGGTGGCGGACGAAGTGCAGCGATTGGCCGAACGCTCGACCAGCGCCACCAAGCGAATCGAAACGCTGGTGCAGACCATTCAGTCCGATACCAACGAGGCGGTGAACTCGATGGAACAGACCACCGCCGAGGTGGTCGCCGGCGCACGCCTGGCGGAGGACGCCGGTAGCGCGCTGGGCGATATCGAGCGCGTTTCGCATGACTTGTCCGCGCTGATTCAGAGCATATCTTCGGCGGCACGCGCGCAGTCCGCCGCGGCCACCGATGTCTCGGTATCGATGAACGCAATTCAGGAAATCACGTCGCAGACCTCGCAGGGCGCGAGCCAGACGGCCGACTCGATCGGTACGTTGGCGCAGCTGGCCAGCGATCTGCGCCGCTCGGTGGCGCATTTCAAGTTGCCTGGTTGATCAAACGAGTTGATCGAGCTAGTTGACCGATCTATCCGTCGCGCTGATCGCAGCGCGATGAATACAAGCACAGGACGGGGGGCATGCTCGTCGGTTGCGTAACGTGTTGTTGGGCAATCGTTGAGAGAGGCGCATGAGACTTCAAGACCACATCGATTTCACCACGCTGCAGTGGGTCAAGCCGGAGCTCGACGAGACGCTGTCGACCGCGCGTGAGGCGCTGGCGACGTACGTCGAGCATCCGACCCAGCGCGATGCCATGCGCTCGTGCGCCGATCACCTGCACCAGGTGCGTGGCACCCTGCAGATGGTCGAGCTGTACGGCGCCGCGCAGGTCACGGCGGAAATGGAAACGCTGGCGGTGGCGCTGCTGCAGGATCAGGTCACTCACCGCGAAGAAGCCTACGCCTCGCTGATGCGCGGTTTGATGCAGCTGCCCGATTATCTGGAGCGCCTGTCGAGCGGCCATCGCGATGTACCGGTGGTGCTGCTGCCGCTGCTGAACGATCTGCGCGCCAGCCGCGAGCTGCCGGCGCTGACCGAATCGGCGATGTTCCACCCGAACCTGGATGCGTTCCTGCCCGAGCAGGCGCCCGCCGCCATGAGCGAGTCGTATGCCGAAGCGCATCGCGGCGAGCTGGTGGATCTGCGCCTGCGCTTTCAGCAGCAGCTGCTGAGCTGGTTCCGTGGACAGGATGCCGCGCAGCAGCTGCTGGGCATGCGCACCACGCTGCTGGCGATCGCCTCGCGCTGCTACCACGTGCACGGGCGTCGGCTGTGGTGGATTTCCGCCGGCGTGCTCGAAGGTCTCGAGCATGGCATGTTGAAAAGCTTTGCCGGTGAAATCCGTCAGCTCATCGGCAAGGTCGATCGCAGTATCCGTCAGCTGATCGAGCAGGGCGAAATCAGCCTACGCGGCGGCGATGCCGACGACGTCTGCTGCAAGATGCTGTACATCGTGGCGCAGTCGAAAGAGCGCAGCCCCTTGATGGAACAGCTGCGTATCACCTACGCGCTGGACAGCCTGCTGCCCGACGCCGCCGAACTGGAGCACGCACGTGGCTCGATGGCCGGCCACAACCGCGCCTTGCTCGACTCGGTGTCGCGCGCGCTGAAGGACGATCTGCTGCGCGTCAAGGAAGCACTCGATCTCTTCCTGCGCCAGGATGATGCGGACCCGTCGCAACTGACGTCGCAGAGTGAAGTGCTCGAGCGCGTCGCCGATACGCTCGGCATGCTGGCGCTGAACGTGCCGCGCCGTGTGGTGATCGAGCAGCGACGCGTGCTCGACGAAATCGCCACGCGCCTGCGCAAGTCCGACGAAGAAACCCTGCTCGATGTCGCCGGCGCGCTGCTGTATGTCGAGTCGTCGCTGGACGACCACATCGAAAGTCTGGGCTCCGAAGACGGAACGGAAGCCGCCGAAGCGGTGCAGGGTCTGCCACGCAGCGAAGCACTTGGTGTGGTTACCGCGCTGATGCAGGAGGCGATCACCAACACCGGCAACGTCAAGGGCGCGATCATTGCCTTCGTCGAGTCCGGCTGGGAGCACAGCTATCTGGCGATTGCGCCGGCCCTGATGGGCGAGGTGGCTGGCGCACTGCGCATGCTTTCCGCGCCGCGTCCGGCCGATCTGGCCGAGGGCGTTGGCCGTTTCGTGGCCGAAGAGCTGCTGATCGATCGGCGCGTGCCTTCCGGCGCGCAGATGGATCATCTGGCCGACGCGCTGGCTGCACTGGAGTATTACCTGGAAGCCGCGCGCGAACATCGCGGCGGCCTTGATCACATCCTCGACGTCGCCGAGCACAGCCTCGGCCTGCTCGGTTACTGGCCGCTGCCTGCCGCGCGCGCATTGCCGCTGCCGGCGTTGGCGGATGCCTTCGAAACGACGGCCGCGGAGCACGATGCCGGCCTGTCGATCGACGCGCCGGTGTCCGACGATGCGTTTGCGCACGAAGCACATCCTGAACTCACCGAATCGGTCCGCATGCTGCCGGGCGATGATCTTGGCCATCTGTTTGTCGGTGAAAGCGAGCAGCCCGCGACTCCCGCCCACAATCTCGACGGCCTGCGTCTGGCGGAGACCGAGACGACGGCAACGCCGCTGTCGGAGACCGCTGGCGCTGCGGATCCGGACGGCGACTGGATCGAAATCGAGGAAGAGGAGTTCGAAGAGCTGCCGGTGCGCGATGCGCTGGCTGGCAAAACCACGTTCAACCCCGAGGCGGAGGGCATCGACGACGATATTCGCGAGATCTTCCTGGAAGAAATGCAGGAAGAGATCGACAGCCTGCGCAGCGGCGAAAAAGTCTGGCTGGCCGAGCCGACCCAGCTCTCTTCGCTGATCACCTTGCGCCGGTCGTTCCACACGCTCAAAGGTTCCGGTCGGCTGGTCGGCGCCGGCGTGCTCGGCGAATTCGCCTGGAAGGTCGAGGACATGCTCAACCGGGTGCTCGACAGCACCATCGAGCCGCACGAGGGCGTGCAGGCTGTCGTGCATCATGCGATCGCCGCGCTGCCGGAACTGCTGGCCGCACTCAAAGGAGAGGGTGAACCAACGGCGCCGCTCAGCGCGATCATGCAGACCGCGGAAGAAGTGGCCGGCGGTCAGCTGACCCATGTGGAAGATCACCTGTCGACCGCTACGGAGATCGTTCGCCGCGTGGTGCGTCGACGCATTCCGCGCTCGCAGGCGGCCGCCGATGCGGTACCGGAAGCCAGCCTCACCGAGGGACATACCGCCGCCGACAATCTCGCGGCAGGCGATGCGCCGACGCCGTTCGAGCCAAATATCTCGATGCCCGAGATGCCGCCGGTGGATCCGGTGCTGCTGGAAATCCTGCGCAGCGAAGTGGCGCAGTATCTCCACACGATCCGTGGCGCCATCCAGCGCAGCGACATCGAGCTGCCGATCGGCGAAGACCTGCTGCGCGCCGTGCACACGCTGCATGGCGCCATCGCGATGGTTGATATCCAGCTGCTGACCCAGCTGCTGTCGCCGCTGGAAAGCCTGTTCAAGCGCCTGCGCGCGCTGAATACCGCGCTGCCGTCCGAAGGCGTGCGCATGCTCGAGCAGACGGTCGATCTGGTCGACCACGTGATGGGCCAGTTTGACGTGGAGCACCCGCATCTGCCCAATGCCGACGTCCTCACGGCGCAGATCACCGCGCTGCGCGACCGCTATCCGGAATCGCAGGTTGCGCACGTGGTCTACGAACGGCAGGCGGAAGAGGAATCTGCGGTCGAAAGCCACGCGACCGAAGGACACGCGGAAAAGTCGGAAGAGCCGGTCGATCACGCCGACGCCGAGGCGCCGCTGGAATCCGCGCACGTCGACGTATCGAGCAACGACGCCGAATTCGATCCCGCGCCGCAGGTTAAGCACGACGAACTTGGTGAAACTGCTGCAGGCTACGCCGCCGAACTGACCCCTGCGGAGTCGGCCACGGAAGCCGAGCCGGAAGCCGTCGCGCAGGTCCATCCCGACGACGCGCGTCACGCCGAGCTGGCTGCGGAAATGGTCGCCGCGCTGGGCGCGTTCGAACCGGAAGTGGCTGCCGCCGAGCGCGCTGCCGCCGAGCAGCTGGTCGCCGAAAAGGCCGCTGCCGAGCGCGCGGCAGCGGAGCAGCTGGCTGCCGAACAGGCTGCCGCCGAGCAGGCCGCCCTCGACAAGCTCGCGGCCGAACACGCTGCCGAACTGGCCGCGCAGCAGGCTGCAGACGAAATCGCTGCCGAATTGCTCGCTTCCGAAAAGCGCGATACCGAAGCACGCGCGGCCGAGGACGCCGCTGCCGCCAAGCAGGCGGAGGCAGTCGCCGCTGCTCAACACGTCGAAGCGGCTGCCGACGCCAGGCATGTCGAAGAGGCCGATGCTCCCCATCAGCCGGTCGAGGCGCCTGCCGAGCGGGCGCAAGAAAATGCCGCCGCGAACGACACACCGATGGTTCAGGACGAGGTTTATGCTCTGGCCGGCTCCGGTCATATCGACGCGGATCTGCTCGAAGTATTCATCGACGAGGCGCGCGAAATCCTCGATCACGCTGACGGCGTGATGGCGCAGTGGCACGATGCGCCAAGCGAACTGTCGTACGTCGCGGAGCTCCAGCGGGACCTGCACACCCTCAAGGGCGGCGCGCGTATCGCGGGCCTGATGGGCGTGGGCGACCTTACCCATGCCGTCGAGACGCTGCTGGAAAAACCCATCCGCGATCCGGCCAAGACCGGTCCGCTGATCGGCGCGCTGGAGACGGCCTTCGACCGGCTGCACAAGCAGGTGCAGTCGGTATCGCTGGGTCAGACCGTCGACTATCCGCAGGACATGATCAATCAGCTGCTGGCGCTGGCCGGCGAGACAAATCTGTCCGACGACGCCAACTCGATCAACGACGCCGCGCCGCATGGACGAAGCACCAGCGCGCTGGTGTTCCCGACGGCGCCTGCGGCGACGATGCCGGAACATCTGCCCGATCTGCCCGACCTCTTGCCGGAAGTGGAAGAAGAGGTGCGCTCCTCGCAGGAGCAGATCCGCGTTCGCGCCGATCTGCTCGACAGCCTGGTCAACCACGCCGGCGAAGTGGCGATCTACCGCTCGCGGCTGGAACAGCAGGTGGCCGGCTATCGCTTCAACCTGGTGGAACTCGAACAGACCGTGTCGCGTCTGCGCAGCCAGCTGCGCATGCTGGAAATTGAAACCGAGGCGCAGATCATCGCGCGCTTCCAGCGCGAGCATCGCGAAGCGGGCCTGACCGTGTTCGATCCGCTTGAGCTCGATCGTTACTCGCAGCTGCAGCAGTACTCACGCGCGCTGGCCGAGTCGGTCTCGGATCTGGTGTCCATTCAGACCCTGCTCGACGAGCTCACCCGGCAGGCGGAAACGCTGCTGATCCAGCAGTCCCGCGTCAGTACCGAGCTGCAGGACGGCCTGCTGCGCACGCGCATGCTGCCGTTCGACACGATGGTGCCGAACCTTCGCCGCACGTTGCGCCAGGCGGCGCAGGAAGACGGCAAGAGCGCACAGCTCTACGTGGACGGTGCGCACGGCGAAATGGACCGCAACCTGCTCGACCGCATCAAGGCGCCGTTCGAGCACATGCTGCGCAACGCGATCGCCCACGGCATCGAATCGCCCGACGAGCGTCGCGCCGCCGGCAAGCCCAGCGAAGGCGCGGTGCATATCCGCGTCGCCCGTGAAGCCACCGAGGTGGTGATCCGCGTCAGCGACGACGGCCGCGGACTGGATCGCGAGGCCATTCTCAAGCGCGGCATCGAGCGCGGCCTGCTGCGTGCCGACACCAAGCCGACCGACAACCAGCTGCTGTCGCTGATCACGCAGCCGGGCTTCTCCACCGCCAGCACGGTGACCCAGCTGGCCGGCCGCGGCGTCGGCATGGACGTGGTCGCCAACGAGATCAAGCAGCTCGGCGGTTCGCTGTCGATCGAATCCGAAGCGGGTAAGGGCAGCGTGTTCGTGCTGCGCCTGCCGTTCACCCTTGCGGTGACGCAGGCCATCCTGGTTCGCATCGGTGAGGCGACGTTCGCCATTCCGATGACCTCGGTACAGGGCGTGGCGCGCGTCAGTCCCGAGGACCTGGCGGCTCGCCTGGCGGACGAAGAGCCGACCTTCCAGTACGGCAACGAGGAATACGGCATCCACGATCTGGCCGAACTGCTGGGCCTGCCGCCCGGCCTGCCGGCCGAAGGCGAACAGCAGCCGCTGCTGCTGACCCGTGCCGGCGATTTGCGTGCCGCGATCCGCATTGACGCGGTGCTTGGCTCGCGCGAAATCGTGGTCAAGTCGGTCGGCCCGCAGATAAGTTCGGTGCCCGGCCTGCTCGGCGCCACCATCATGGGCGACGGCTCGGTGCTGATCATTCTCGATCTGGCCCCGCTGGTGCGTCACGGCATCACGCGGCGTCAGCATCGCATCGCCGACGGTTTGAGCGCCGTGCAAGCACCGGTAATCGAGGAGGTGCGGGTGCGGCCGCTGGTCATGGTGGTCGATGATTCGATCACCATGCGCAAGGTCACTGGCCGCGTGCTCGAGCGTCATGAGTACGACGTCAGCACGGCGAAGGACGGCATCGATGCGATCGAGAAGCTGCACGAGCGCGTGCCGGATCTGATGCTGCTCGATATCGAAATGCCGCGGATGGACGGCTACGAGCTGGCCACGCACATGAAGGCCGACCCGCGGCTGCGCGACGTGCCGATCATCATGATCACCTCGCGCAGCGGCGACAAGCATCGCCAGCGCGCCTTCGACATCGGCGTCGATCGCTACCTCGGCAAGCCGTATCAGGAAGCGGAGCTGCTGGTGCAGATCAGCGAGGTGCTTGAGCAGCGTGTCGGAGCCGAATCATGAGTCAGGCCGCACCGGCGGTTGCCCTGTTGTTTGATGACGTCGAGCTGGGTGGACATTTGCGCGATGCGCTGAGCGAGCGCGGCGCACGTATCGTCCACGAGGGCGGCATGGCCAGCCTCACCCGCGATCTGCTGCAGCGGGTCGGCGCGCAGGTGCTCGTCGTCAATCTGGACGACTCGGCGGACGACGCGCTGGATCGTCTATACGAAGTCATCGACGGCAACCAGACGCGGGTAGTCTTCAACGATGCGCAGGCCAGCCGTGCGCTGACCGGCTGGGACCGCGCCCGCTGGGCCCGTCACCTCGCCGTCAAGGTGCTGGAGATGGGTGATCTCGATCCGCCTCGGCCCGAGCATGCGCGCGGCGTCGAGGTGATCAACAGCGACGTGCTGGAGGCCGCCATCGCCAGGGAAGCGGCGGCGGAGTTCAAGCCCGCCCCTGCGCCTGATCTGCACGAGGACGCCGACGCTCGATTCGCGGCACCGAGCGCAGAACACGAACATGAAGCCGTCGCGCCGCAGACCCCGGCGTTCGCGCCCGAACAGTCGGCTTCGACCGACGATGACACGTTGCGCGAACCTGCCGCCAGCGAGCAGTCGGAAGATCTGGCCGCGGAGCTGGAGGCGTTGCTGGCAGCAGGCGATCTGTCGGTGGAAGAAGAGGAGCCGACCGGCTCCGGTTTGCGCTTCACCGGCGACGAGGAGCTGCCGCCGCTGCACGATGGCCATTTCGGCCCGCCCGCCGGCGCCCAGGACGAGGCGGATATGGCCGAATCGCCAGGTGCGTTTCACGTCGCCGCGGCCGACAAAGCGCTCGACCCTGGCAGCGTGACGCCACCGGTGTTCCAGCTCGATCATCTGGAGTTGGCGCCCCTCACCGATACAACGGTTGCGTCGATTTCTGCCGCGGCCGCACAGCAGATTCCGGTCGACGCGCTGGCGGCGCAGGTACGTGCACCGGACAGCTGGTCGCTGCTCGACGAAGAGGACGCGCCGGCTTCCACCGAGCAAGCTGCCGCAGCGGATTTCGGCATTCACAAGGTCAGCGCGGCGGATTTTCTCGCGCCTGACGCCGAACACGCCGATGCGGACGACGAGGCGATAATGAGTCTGCAGCTGATCTCGATGGAAGAAGCCGTTGCGCCGACCGCTTTCGAAGAAGCCGAGGCATTTCGCGCCAACAGCCTCAGCCAGATCGTGCTGCTCGGTGCAGCGGCCGGCAGCACCGACTCGGTGTGCGGCTTTCTGTCGGCGCTGCCGCCCACCAGCCGGTTGGCCTTTGTGCTGACCCAGCATCTGGGTGAGACCCCGGTCGATACGTTGGTCGATGCACTGGCGCAGCATTCGTCGCTGCCGGTGCGCGCGGCCAAGCACGGCGCCCGGGCCAAGGTCGGTGAAGTGCTGGTCGTACCGGCAGGGCAGCAGCTCATCCTGATCCGCGACGGCAGCATCGAGTTGATGCCCAACGGCGCCAACGCGGCGCAGGGTCCGTCGATCGACGCCAGCTTCAGCATGGCCGCCAATGTATTCGGTCGCGACGCGCTGGCCATCGTCTTCGCCGGTCGCGGTACCGACGCCGTCGCCGGCGCGCAGGCGGTGCATGATCGCGGCGGCAAGGTCTGGGTGGAGTCGTCGGCCAATGAACATTCCGCCGACATGGTCAGCGGCATATCCGCCGAACGGTTGGTCAGTTTTTCCGGTACGCCCCACGAGCTGGCGGCGCATCTGATCGAGGTGTTTCCATGAGTGAAGAACAGCCGCTGCCCCGTGAAATCCGCTGCGTTCTGGTGCCGGTAAGCAACCTGCGCCTGTTGCTGCCCAATGCCACCGTTGCCGAAGTCATTACCTACAGCAAACCTGAGCCGGTAGATCACGCACCGGAATGGCTGCTGGGCCGCATCGCCTGGCGTGGCTGGCGGGTGCCGCTGGTGTCGTTTGTCCAGTTGTCCGGGAGCGAGGCGGGTGACAGCGAAGCCAGCGTGCGTGTGGCCGTGCTCAAGGCGCTGGGCGGCAATCCGAAACTGCCGTTTATCGCGATGCTGACCCAGGGCTTTCCGCGCCTGACCACGCTCAACGCCGAGTTGATCATCCCGACCCACGACGGTACGCCGCTGCCGCCGGGCGTGCGCGCGCAGGTGCTGGTGCGCGATGACGTGGCCATGATTCCCGATCTGGAGTGGCTCGAAGCGGAGCTGCTGAGCCTGCTCGACGACACCGACCTAACCGAAGCGCCCGTGGCGCACGACGCCTCCGAGTGGTCCGGCACCGGCGGCTGATTCAACCGCCGCGTCAGGCGTCCCCGTGGATCGCCTGAAGTGCCGCCAGCGCTGCCAGTCCGGCGGTTTCGGTACGGAGAATTCGGGGGCCGAGGCGCAGTCCTTCAAACCTGGCCGCATGCAGCGCACGGATGTCGCGCTCGCCCAAACCGCCTTCCGGGCCCACGACCAGTACACCGCCGGCAGCGCTGAACTGCAGCTCGCGCGTCGATCTGGCCGCTTCGGGGAGCAGCGCCAGCCGCAGGGCGCCATCGTCGGCCAGCTCGTCCGCCCACTTCGCCAACGGCACGGCGGCGGCAATATCCGGTACGCGCGCACGGCCGCTTTGCTCGCAGGCGCTGGCGGCCACGCCGCGCCAGTGCAGCAGGCGCTTTTCGGAGCGCGCGGCGTCCAGTTTCACCTCCGAGCGCTCGGTCAGCAGCGGCACGATGCGCGCGATGCCGAGCTCGGTCGCCTTCTGCACGATCAGGTCCATCTTGTCGCCGCGCGCCACGCCTTGCGCGAGCGTCAACTTCAGCGGTGACTCGTTGCACAGGGCGAGCCTCGCGTCGATCCGGACGCTTACCTCGCGTTTGCCCACAGCGAGAATGGTGGCGGCGTAGTCGCAGCCGTCGCCGTTGAACAGCGTCAGCGGGTCGCCGGCCGCCAGCCGCAGCACGCGCACGGCGTGCTCCCCGGCCTGTGCCGGCAGCGGCAGCTCGGCGCCTACCGTCAAGGGTTGATCGAGATGAAGTCGGATCGTTCGCATGGAGCTTTCGCAAGACAAAAAAGCAGCATAGCCGAGCCGGCAGGTGCTGCCGAATGCGCGGCAAATCTGAATGTCAGCGAGATGAGCGAATGCATTTTGTTGCAGGCGCAGCCTGAGCGGCGCAGCATGCGGTGACGTATTCCGTGAGTGCTGTCGAGGTTTCGCCATGTCTCATTCAATGATTGCAACATCGGCCCTTTCGAAGCGCCTCTTTTTCGCTCTCGCGCTATCAGCGGGTGTGCTGTCGGCAGCGACAGCGCAGAGTTCGCCATCGGCGCCGCCGGCGGCCAGCTCATCGGATCAGGCCTCCACGACCTCAAAAAAGACCGGCGCCGACCATCGGCTGATCCGGCCCGGCGATCGCACCTGCCTGCGCAGTACCGGTAGCCTCATCCCGCCGAAAAATGGCGACTGCCTGCCCGTGGCCGGGCGCAGCTACAGCCACGACGAGTTGCGCAATACGGGCGCGATCGACAACGCGCACGCGCTGCAGATGCTCGATCCCAGCATCAGCCTCGGGCACTGAGGGCTTTAGCCCGCTACGGCTATCTCGATGCCGGCGACCGCCGCATCGACCAGCCGATCGATATCCGCTTCGGTGACGACGTACGGCGGCATGAAATAGACCACGTTGCCCAGCGGTCTGAGCACGACGCCGCGTTTCAACCCATCGATGTACACGCGCATTCCGCGCCGGTCCGCCGCCGCAAACGGCCGGCGGCTGGCCTTGTCGGCCACCATCTCGACAGCGGCGATCATGCCGGTCTGGCGCACGTCGCCGACGTTCGGATGGTCGCGCAACGGCGCCAGCCGCCTGGCCAAGTGTGCGGACAGCTGGCGATTGCGTTCCAGCACCGGCTCGTCGCGGAATATCGCCAGCGTTTCCAGCGCCACGCGGCAGGCCAGCGGGTTGCCGGTATAGCTGTGCGAATGCAGAAACGCCTTGCCCGCGTTGTACTCGGCATAGAACGCCTGATAGATCGCATCGGTGGTGAGCACCGCCGATAGCGGCAGAAATCCCGCCGTCAGTCCTTTCGACAGGCACATGAAATCGGGCGCCGTCGCGGCCTGCTCGCAGGCGAACAGCGTGCCGGTGCGGCCGAAGCCAACCGCGATTTCATCGGCGATGAAATGCACGGCGAACTCGTCGCACAGCGCGCGCAGGCCGCTGAGATAGCTGGGGTGATACATGCGCATGCCGCCGGCACACTGCACCAAGGGTTCGACGATCACGGCGCAGGTTTCATGCGCGTGGCGTTCGAGCAGGGCGCGCAGTTCCAGCAGTCGGCGCGCGGCGATCTGCTCGGGGCTCTCGCCGGGCTCGCCCTCGTACGTATCGGGCGACGGCGCAAGAAACGGCGTCAGCAGCAGCGGCGCATAGGTCTTGCGGTACAGCGCCACATCGCTCACGGACAGCGCGCCCAGCGTTTCGCCGTGATAGCTGCCGGTCAGCGCAATGAAACGGGTCTTTTCGCCGTGGCCCTGATTGAGCCAGTAGTGAAAGCTCATCTTCAGCGCGACCTCGATCGCCGCCGAACCGTTGTCGGCCAGGAATACGCGATCGAGCCCGGGCGGCGTGATGCGCACCAGCTCTTCGGCCAGCGCAATGGCCGGCTCGTGCGTGAAGCCGGCGAAGATCACGTGCTCCAGCGTGCGCGCCTGATCGGCGAGCGCGGCCGCGATGCGCGGGTTGGCGTGGCCGAACAGGTTGGTCCACCACGAGCTGATGCCGTCGAGGTAGCGCTTGCCGTCGGCATCGATCAACCAGGCGCCGTCGCCGCGCACGATCGGCACCATCGGCACGCCGGCGATGTCGTGATCGTGCATCTGCGTGCAGGGATGCCACAGGTGTTTGAGGTCGCGCGCGGCGAGCGCGGCATTGCTGCTTGTCGAGTCAGTCATCCGGCTATCATCGACGCTGCGCGCGGGGCGCTCAAGTCCAGCGGTGAATACGGTCGGGTGGGTACGCTTGAGAATTGGCTTGACAATCGGCTTGAGAATCGGCGCTTGAAGACGCTGCACAAATGCCTGATCGCCCTGGGCTTGCTGGTGCTGATCGCACTGGTGCTGGTGTGGTTTTTGCCCGCCAGCCTGGCGATGCTGTGGATCGCGCCGCAGCTGCACGGCGTGCGTCTGCAGCAGGTTGGCGGGCTGCTGTGGGACGGTCATGCCGATCAGGTCACGACCAGCGACGGGAAGGTGCTGGGCAGGCTGAGCTGGCAGCTGTCGCGCTCGGCCCTGCTGGGAAAAGCCCAGCTGCGGCTCGATTTCATTGGCCCGCAGCTGGATTTTTCCGGAGCCATGCGCAAACTGCCGCAGGGCCAGGTCGAATGGCGCGACGTGCACGCACGCCTGGATCTGTCGCTGCTCGATACCTATGCGGCAAAGCTGCCGCAGGGCCAACAGCCGGGCGGCGAACTGCAGCTCAGCGTCGCGCACGCGCTGCTGCAGGCCGGCTGGCCGCTGGAGCTGCAGGCGAATACGCAGTGGTCGAATGCATCCATCAAAACGCGCGGGAGCGATATCGCCCTGGGCGCGTTACAACTGCAGGCGCGGGCGCAGAACGGCGTGATCTCGGCGCAGCTGCATGACGATGGCCATGGCCCGCTGCAGGCCGACGGCCAACTTCAGCTGAGCCCGCTGGGCTGGCGACTGGACGCGACCTTGCTGCCTCAGCAGACTGACGCAGCGTTGCGCCACTGGCTGGGCCAGTTCGGTCAGCCGGACGGCAGCGGCGCGCTGCATATTCAACGAAGTGGCGGTATGGCTATGGGCCTGCCGCCGCCGACATCCGACGGGACGCCCCACTGATCATGCCATCCGATACCGTAACCAAGGCCATGGCGGCCGCGCGCGAAGCGGCCGCCGCAGCCGCAGAAATCATCCGGCATTACTGGCATCGCGGCGTCGAGATCGAGATCAAGTCCGACGCCACGCCGGTAACCATTGCCGATCGCGAGGCCGAGCAGGCCATTCGGAAAATTCTGCAGGCCGCGTTGCCGGAGGCGGCGATCTACGGCGAGGAGTTTGGTCTGGAAGGCCAGCGCGGCGGCCTGCTGTGGCTGGTCGATCCGCTCGATGGCACCAAGAGCTTCGTGCGCCGCACGCCGTTCTTTTCGACCCAGATCGCGCTGATGGACGGTGACGAGCTGGTGCTCGGCGTATCCAGTGCGCCGATCTATGGCGAGACCATGTGGGCCAGCCGGGGCGAGGGCGCGTGGCTCGACGGTGAGCGCGTCAGTGTTGCGGATACGAGCGCGATCAGTCAGGCGTCGATCTCCACCGGCAACGTCAAGACGCTCACCGCCGACGCGCGCTGGGATGCGCTCGGCCAGCTGATCCGCGACAGCAACCGCATCCGCGGCTACGGCGATTTCTGTCACTACCATCTGCTGGCGCGCGGGAGCCTCGATCTGGTGATCGAGTCGGACGTCAACATTCTCGACATCGCGGCGCTGGTGGTGATCGTACGTGAGGCGGGCGGCGTGTTTGCCGATCTGGACGGCGGTCCGATCACGCTGGATACGCGCAGCGTGCTGGCCGGCACGCCGGCTATTCATGCCCTGGCGCTGGATCGATTGCGTAGTCGTTGACGCTTGCGGGAGATGAGTCGCCTTTGCAAGCGCTCAGTTCGATTTGCTTAGCAAGCCGCTGCTCTGCATGGCCTGCACCCGCACCCGTTCACCGCCATGAAAGCTGCTGGTCAGCAGCTGCTGCAATGCAGCCTGCTGCTGTACGCTGGTGAGCGTGCTGTCAGCCTGAATGGCCTGACTCTGTTGCGTGTAGGCATCGAGTCTCGCCTGCCACTGCGCGCGGCCTTGGTCGAGCTGCTGCAGGCGATCGGCGGCGGCAGCGCCAAATAATTGCGCGCGTTCGGCGTGGCGAGTGGCGGCATCGGTTTGCGCGGCGTCAAAAGCGTCGGTCTGTGCCTGCACCGTCGTGCCTAGGGCCAGCTGCGCCTGCGCTTCCTGCTCGGCCGCCGGCAGTGCGGCATCGAGCGCCTGAAGTCGCATTGCCTTTTCAGCTGGCGAGAGGCGGGCATCGGACTGGATGGCCAGCCGCTGCAGCGATTGCTGCTGCCGACGCTGCTCGTCACCGTAAAACGCTTCGGCCGTTTCATCGCCCAGCATTTGCCGCCGCAGTGCGATGGCCTGCGCCAGCTGCTGATCCATCGACAGGCCGGGCTGGTTGGCCAGCGCTACCGCGGCCTCCTGGTAGCGCGTGTATCGATCGAAGCTCGCCATCACTTCGTCGATCAGCGGCGGATCGAGTTGCCGATGCAGCAGGTCGTCGTGCAGCAGGCTGCGAATGCCGGCGAGATCCGTTTCGCCCAGAAGCACGAGGTAATAGTCGAACAGATGGCGCAAGGCCATATCCGGTTTGAGATGGCCGCCAAAGCCCACGCTCACGCCACCGTCGGGCTCCGTGCCGCGCAGGGATCCGTTTTTGAGTACAAAGTGCGGATCACGCCATCGGGACCCCGCGACCTGCGCAGGCGATTCGCCGGGCGACGAACCGTCCCGCTCTGCGGAGTGCACGGTTGGAGCGACCGTAGACGACTGCACCGCATCTATTTCAGCGGTGCTGTGGCGCGCCAGCAGCACCGCACAGACCAGCGCCGCCGCGCCGAGCATCCAACCAAGGCGGCGGCGTGACGTCAAAGGCCCAGACCTTTCAGCCGATTGGCCTGGTCGCGGTAAACGGCCACGGGATCGGACGAAAACACGCCGCGCAAACCGAGCAGCTGGTTCACCTCGTCCAGGTGATTCCAGCCATAGTTGTCTCGAATCACCGTGCCCCAGTGGCTGGAGCACTGTCCGACCAGACCATCGTTGGTCGTGCCTTTGAAAAACAGGCTGCCGACGCCAAGCAGCGCGTCGGTCGGATCGAGCACATTGGTCAGCACCGACGCGCCGCCGGACGAGTAATAGCGGATGCCATTGACCACCGCCGCGCCCGAGCCGCACGTCGACGTCGGCATGCCGGCGGGAAACTGCGCGTTGAATTGCGCCGCGCCGCCGCTGGAAAGCTGGGTCAGCGCGGCGATCGCGTTTTGCGGATTGTTGCCGCCGGAGAACGTGTCGATCAGGTTGGCCAGCGCCGTCGTGAACGCCACCGCCAGCGCGCGCTGCGGCGTGCCAGCTGGCGCCAGCGTGAGAATGCCGTCGGCGACCGCGCTGCCGGTATGCGGCGTGCCGAACGTGCTGACCGAGGCGACCAGATCCGGCCGCACGGCCGCGGCATAGCGAACGTCGAGACCGCCCTGGCTGTGGCCGATCAGATTGAATTTGCTGTAGCCATAAACCGCCTGCAGGTTTTCCAGCTGGGCCACGAGCTGGTTACCACGGGTGATGTCGTTGCCGAGCTGGCTGAGCTCGACCACGTAGACGGTTGCCCCGCCGCTGCGCAGCCCGTCGGTGATGCCGTAGAAGTAGTCGATGCTGCCAAACAGCTGATCGAAGCCGAACAGGCCGTGCACCAGCACGATCGGATAACGCGTCTGGGTGTAACCGCTGCTGCTGGCTGTAGTGTTTTTGGCACCCGCCGATGCGGCGAATGAAAGAAGCAAAACAATCAACATCGACTGCAAGGCAAGACGTAGCGTACGCATGCAATTCCCCTCTGGATGGATGTCAGTCAGACCTCACGGCCACCGCATCGCTGCCCCCGGCAATCTGTCAGCATCAGCGTCCGTACGCCGGAGTATCCATTCGGCCACTTTCGTGGTCAAACAAAAAATCCATGGATATCCGTGATTTAGATGTTGCGTCGCAAGGTAAGCCGGCGGGAGAACCGGCGTCTTTCCTCTCGATACGCGGCGGCCGGGCGATGTGCATACGCACACGTCCCGGGCGAGCAATCTTTCGCGCCAGCCGCGTTTGTCGCGGCGCGCGGCGGCGCATTTCGCCGACAGCAGGCTAGAATGATCCGATGCGCAAACCACCCATCATCCATGCCACGCGAGACATCGCGAACAGCCATTTCCTGCGCGCCGAACAGCTCGATCTGGAGTTTTCCAACGGGGAACGGCGCACCTACGAGCGGCTGAAAAGCAGCGGGCTCGGTGCGGTGATCATCGTGCCGATGCGCGACGATGACACCGTGCTGCTGGTGCGCGAATACGGTGCCGGCGTCGGCCGCTACGAGCTGGGGCTGCCAAAGGGGCGTCTGGATCGGGATGAAACCGCCGAGCAGGGCGCCGATCGCGAACTGAAGGAGGAAGTCGGTTACGGCGCGCGCAAGCTCACACTGCTGCACAACCTTTCGCTGTCGCCGTCGTACATGACGCACATGGCGCACGTGGTGCTGGCGCAGGATCTCTATGCCGAGCGGCTGGTGGGCGACGAGCCGGAAGAACTCGACGTGGTGCCGTGGAAGATGTCCGAGCTGCATACGCTGATCGGCCGCGACGACGTCACCGAAGGCCGCTCGATCGCGGCTCTGTTCATGGCCCGCGAATACCTCGCCGGCCGCTTCAAGCGTCAGTGAGTCGGCGCATGAGTGTATTTCGATGAGTGCCGAACCCGCGTTTGCGCGGCAGATCGGCGAGATCGCGCGCGCTGCCGGCGAAGCGATCATGGCCATCTACCGTAGCGACTTTTCGGTGCAGACCAAGGCCGATGCGTCGCCGCTTACCGCCGCCGACCTGGCTGCGCAACAGGTGATCCTGGATGGGCTGGCGAAGCTCGACCCCGCGCTGCCGATCGTGTCGGAAGAGGCCAAGGCGCTGGCCTGGTCGCAGCGTCAGCACTGGACGCGCTACTGGCTGGTCGATCCGCTTGACGGCACGCGCGAGTTCGTCAAACGCAACGGCGAGTTCACCGTCAACATCGCGCTGATCGACGATCGGCATACGGTGCTTGGCGTGGTACTGGCGCCGGTCACCGGCGAGCTGTATATCGCCGAGCAGGGCAAGGGTGCATGGCTGCAGGCGCAGGCCGGCGGCGAATGGCAGCGCATTCACGCGCGCGCGCTGGCACAGCCGCCGGTGCTGGCCGGCAGCCGCTCGCACGGCAGCGAGCAGACCGCCATGCTGCAGACCTTGTTAGGCCAAGACCATCAGCTCGTGCCGCTCGGTTCGTCGCTGAAGTTCTGCCTGATCGCGCGCGGCGACGCGGACGTCTACCTGCGCCTGGGCCTGACCAGCGAATGGGATACGGCGGCGGCGCAGTGCGTATTGCAGGAAGCCGGCGGCGCGGTGCTCGATCTGCACGGCAAACCGTTTACCTACAACCGCGGCGAGTCGCTGCTCAATCCCGAATTCATTGCCGTTGGCGATACCCGCGTGGACTGGGCCGCGCGCCTGCGCAGCACCGGCTACGTGTAATCGGCAGCGCGCCATCACGACTCACCGAAGCAGATTGCGATGACCGAAACGACGCGCTACAGCCTCGACGACCTGCTGGCGATCATGGCGCGGCTGCGCGATCCCGACAGCGGATGCCCGTGGGATGTGAAGCAGGATTTTGCATCCGTCGCGCCCTACACGCTGGAAGAAGCCTACGAAGTCGTCGACGCGATCGACCGCGGCGACTGGGACGATCTGCGCGACGAACTGGGCGATCTGCTGCTGCAGGTGGTTTTTCACGCGCAGATGGCCAAGGAAAAGGGCCTGTTCGACTTTGCCGACGTGGCGGATGCGATCAGCCGCAAGATGACGCGCCGCCATCCGCACGTCTTTGGCGACACACCATTTGTCGACGACGCCGCGCGCAAACAGGCGTGGGAAGACATCAAGACGGCCGAGCGCATGGCCAAGGGAGCACCGGCGGACGACAGCGCGCTGGCCGGCATTTCCTCGGGCCTGCCGGAATGGCAGCGTGCGCGCAAATTGCAGGAGCGCGCCGCCGGCACGGGATTCGACTGGCCCGAGCCGTCGTCAGTGCTGGCCAAACTGGCCGAGGAAGTGGACGAGGTGCGCGCCGAGTTCGCTGCGGGCGCGGACACGGCGCGGCTGGAAGACGAGATTGGCGACGTGCTGTTCGTGATGGTGAATCTGGCGCGCCACGCCAAGGTCGATTTCTCACGCGCGCTGCGGCACGCGAACGCCAAGTTCGAGCGGCGCTTCCGCCAAATGGAGGTGCTGGCCGCCGCCGATGGCCAGCATTTCGCACGGCAGGATCTTGCCGCTCAAGAGGCGCTCTGGCAGCGCGCCAAGGCGATCGAGCGGGAGTGATGATGCGATTCATCGGGAATTTCACGCTGCCGCGCACGGCCACGGCACACCGCTGACACGCAGGCGTGCAACCTTTCCGTGTCCGGTGGCATCCTACAGGCCTTGCCTCATCACGGATTTCACCATGCGCCGTTTCTTTATCGCTGTTCTTTTGCTGGCCCCGCTATCGGCCTTCGCGGCGGCGCCGTGCAAATACCAGGCGCCGCGCAACATGCAGATCAACCTGGCCGGTGTCAAAGCGGTGCAGATCGAAGTGCATAGCCACAACCTGCACCTGATCGCCAATAACGCGGTGCAGAAGCTGATGATTACCGGCCACGCCTGCACGTCGGACAACGCGGTGCTAAACAGCCTGCAGGTCAGCCAGAAGCTCGCCGGTGATCAGCTTCTGATCGACATCGGCGCCGACAGTCAGGCGCCGTCGAATATTTTCGGCAGCTCCTATGCGTATCTGGATATCAACCTGCAGCTGCCCGCGCGCATGCCGGTAACGCTGGGGCTGGGCTCGGGCAACGCTACCGTCAACGGCGTGCAGCAGCTGCAGAGCCACGTGAACTCCGGTGATCTGCACGTACGCCATGTCGCGGGCAAATACACCGCCAGCCTGGGCGCCGGCGACATCGACGCCAACGACATCGGCAGCCTGGAGCTGACGTCGGTCGGTTCGGGCGACGTCAAGATCGAAGGCATCAAGGGCGACGCGAAGATCGGCAGCATCGGTTCGGGCGACGTCATGCTGCGCAAGGTCGCTGGCAGCGTGCATGCCGATACGCTGGGTTCGGGCGATCTCGGCGTCAAGGATGTCGGCGGCAGCTTCAGCCTCGGTGCGATGGGCAGCGGCGACGTCACCCATGCGCGCGTCAAGGGCAAGCTGAGCCTGCCGCGCGACGACGACTGAGCCGGTTCAGCGTCAGCCCAGAAGTCGCCACGCCAGATAAACCAGCGGTGCGCTGACCAGCAGAAACGGAATCGATACCAGATGCAGCAGCCGCAGCCCGTGTGGCTGCTTGGCCAGGCGCAGCGCGATCAGGTTGGCCAATGAGCCAATCGCCAGGCCGAACCCGCCGACATTCACCGCCACCGCCAAACCGATTGCGTCGGGCGCTCGGTCCAGCAGCAGCACGGTGGCCGGCACGTTGCTGATCAGCTGCGAAGCGAGAATGCCGCCGACGAACACGGTCAGCGGCTGTTTGAAATCGAATTGATCCATCGCGTGCCTGATCAGCGGCAGCTGCGCGAAGTGGCCCAGCCCCAGAAAGATCGCGGCAAACGTCACCAGCAGCAGCCAGTCGATGCGCGCCAGGGTGGCGCGCGCCAAAAGCGCAAAAAGCACGAGCAGCGCGACGGCGCCCAGCGGTGCTTGGTCGTATTCCATAACCACGACCATGCCGGCCAGAGCGACCATCGATGCTATGCCCAGTCGCCGCGAAATCGTTTGGCCGTCCATTTTTTTCCTGCTCAGCTCGATGCTGTCGCCAGGCAGCCAAAGCAGGGTGAATGCGGCGAGCAAGGCAAACATCACGATGGCGGCCGGCAGCATCGCCACGACAAAATGCAGGAACGGCATTTTTGCGTGTTGCCACAGCAGCAGATTCTGCGGGTTGCCGATCGGGCTCAGCGTGGAGCCTGCGTTCACCGCCAGTGCCTCCAGCACCACCATGCGCAGCACGGGCAGGTTGGACATGCCGCCAATGGCTACGGTCAACGGCACGATCAGGAACAGGCTTACGTCATTGGTCAGCACTATCGACAGTATCGCCGTGGCAACCACCAGCAGCAGGCCAAGCCCGCGCAGCGAATGCGCGCGCGCCACCACGCCGGCGGCTGCGCGCTGCACCAGGCCGCTGTCGCGTATGCCTTGAATGGCGATCAGCAAGCCCATCAGGCCGGCCAGCGTGGGCAGCTGCAGCCAGCGGTGATAGCTGGACAGCGGCTGCGGATCGATCAGCGCCAGCAGAATCGTCAGCGTGCCGAAGACCAGCAGCAGCCACTCGCTTTTCAGTTTTTTGCGCCACGAAAACGGCGCGTCGTTCGAACCTTCAGCCTCACTCATGCGACGGTATTCCGGCAGCCAGGTCTTTCATCACCATCCGCTCAGTCCTTCGATCTGGTACAGCTTCTGCCAGCTGGGGCGCGCGCGGATCAGTCCGGCAAGGTGATTCAATGCGGGCCATTCGCTGACCGGCCGCGGCATGTTGCGCGACCAGCGCATCAGCATGGCCAGCAGCAGGTCCGCGCCGGAAAACTCTGCGCCGAGCAGGTAAGGCCCCGCGTTTTGCAGATGCGCTTCGAGTCGATCCCACACTGCTTCGATTTTGTTCTGCAGCGCCGTACTTATCGCCGGATCGTGCTCGTGACCGCCCAGCTCGGCCGGATAAAACCACAGCCGATACGTCGACATCAGCGTGTTGCTGAGATACACGATCCACTGCGTCCAGGCATCGTGCGCCGGCGTGCCGATCGCTGGCGCCAGCGTCGACTCCGGATGACGCTCGGCCAGAATCATCAGCAGCGCGGCAGACTCGGTCAGCGCGCGCCCATCAATCACCAGCGTGGGCACGACGCCACTGGCGTTGAGCTTCAGATATTCGGCGCTGTGCTGTTCGTCCGCTTCGAAATTGACCAGGCGCAGTTCATGCGGCGCACCGATTTCCAGCAGCGCCAGATGCACGACCATGCTGGCGGTGCCGGGCGAGTAGTAGAGCGTATACATGCGTGCTTCCCGTGTGCTGCGCTGATCGTCAAGAACAAAACATCCGGCAGCAGTGTACCTATCCCTCGCGAAGCAAACGCATAGGCGAGGTCTGCGTGACCTTGCGCGTGCCGGCCAGTCCTAGCAGCATCACCACGAGCGCCGCGCCGAGTGCGCCCAGCGCCAGCGGCCACAGCGGCGGTACGAAGCCGTCGATATGAAATACCGCTTGGCCCATCCACAGGCCCGCACCGGCGGCGCCCAGGGCGGCCGTGAGTCCGGCGACAAGGCCGAGCAGGGCGAACTCGCAGGCCGCCGCCGCGCGCAGCTGGTTGCGCCGCGCGCCGAGCGTGCGCAGAAGCGCGGCTTCGTGCCGGCGTTCGGCCGCGCTGGCGGCCAGCGCTGCGGAAAGCACCAGCGCGCCGGCGAGCAGGCTGAAGCCGAGTATCCAGCGCACCGCATTGCCCACGCGATCGACAATCTCGCGCACGCGGTCCAGCAGCGCGTCCACGTCGATAAGGCTGAGGTTGCTGTATGTACGCGACAGCTGCGCCAGCTGGGTCGCCTGCGTGCGCGGCAGATAGAAGCTGGCCAGCCAGGTATGTGGCAGGCTGCTGGCGTGATCGGGATCGAGCAGCAGGAAGAAATTGACCCGGAACGAGCTCCAGTCGACCTTGCGGATACTGCCGACCGTCGCATCGAGGTTGCCTTCGCCGACGTTGAAGCTCAGCGTGTCGCCGACTTTCAGGGAAAACATGTCGCGCCACATCGTATCGATCGAGACCACGGCCTGCGCCGGATGCGCGGACGGCCACTGGCCCGCAACGATCTGGTTGGCCGGCGGCAGATCGCTGGCCCACGACAGGCGCAGCTGGCGGTCAGCCGAATCCTTCGAGCGTTCGTCGGGGAATTTGATCGAGTCAACCGGCTTGCCGTTGATCGCCGTGAGCTTGCCCACCGCCAGCGGCGCCATGTTGAGCTTGTTGCCGCCGATGGCGGCGAGCGCTTTGTCGAAGCCGGCGCGCTGGTCGTCCTGCAGGTTCAGCGCGAACCAGTTCGGGGTGTCGCTGGGCAACTCCTGCCGCCAGCCCTGCAACAGCGACGGCGCCACAACGGCGAGCAGCAGCAGCGCGCACAGGCCGAGGCTGAGTGCCGTGGCCTGGATCAGGCTCAGCGTGCGCCGCCGCGCCAGCGCGGCAAGCCCGAGCCGCAGCGCGGGGTGCGCGCCCGGCGCCACACGGCGTGCAATGAACAGCAGCAGCGCCGCCAGCAGGGCGGCCACGACGGCCACGCCAAACAGACTGGCGGCGAGAATGCTGGCCAGCTGTACCGATCCGCTCTGCGTCCAGATCAGTGCCAGCGCCACCACTAGCGGAATCAGATACAGCGCATCGAAGCGCCGCACGCGCCGCTCCATGCTTTGACGAAACACCGCCACCGGCGGCACTTCGGCCAGCCGCGCCAGCGGCGGCAGGGCAAAGCCGATCAGCACGGCGATGCCCATCGCCGCCGCAGCGAACGACGGGCCGATCGGCAGCACGGTCGGCACGCTTCCGAACAGCTGGCTGGCAAACGCCCAGGCGAGCTGGGACAGCCCCAGTGCGAGGAGCAGGCCAACTGCCGCGGCCGGAATGGCCAGCGCGGCCAGCGTGTAGACCAGCAGCCCAAGCACGCGCTTGCGCGAAGTGCCAAGCGCGCGCAGCAACGCCACTTCGGCGGTCTTGCGCCGCGCGTAGCGCTGCGCCGCCAGCGCAATGGCCACGCCGGCCAGCAGCGCCGACAGCAGCGCGGTCAGCCGCAAAAACGCGCCGGCCCGATCGAACGCCGTGCGCATGCGCTCCTGCGTCTGTTCGGTGGTGATCAGCTCGGCGCCCTGCGGCAGTTTTGTCGACTGCACCCAGTCGCGCCAGCTCTGCACGGCGGACGGGTCGCCGGCCAACAGCAGGCGATGGCGCGCGCGGCTGCCGACGCCGAGCAGGCCGGCCTGTTCGGCGTCGGTGAGGCTCATCAAGGCGCGCGGCGCCAGCGCGAACAGCTCGCCGCCGTCGGGCTGGCGCAGCAGTTCGGCGGCGATGGTCAGCTGGCGTCCGCCGAGCTGCAGCGTCTGGCCGACCTTGAGGTTCAGCGCCACCAGCGCGCGATGATCGAGATACACGCTGCCGGCCGGCGGCGCGTGCCCGATGTGCGAATGACCGGCAGCGTCGCCAAGCTCCAGCGTGCCGCGCAGCGGGTAGTGCTGGTCGCTGGCCTGCACGTCGAGCAGCTGGGTTTTCTGGTTGGCAAAGGCGACGCTGGGAAAGCTGGCGTTGACCGTGGCGTTCAAACCGCGCTGGCGCGCTTCGTTGGCGAACGTGTCGGGCAGGTCCTGCGGCGATTCGATGCCGATATCGCCACCGATCAGTTCGGCGGCGCTGGCCAGCATGCCGCGTTCGATCCGGGTCGACAGCGTGGCGACCACGCCGAGTGCGACCACGGCCAGCACCAGCGACGCGGCCAGCGTGCGCAGCTCCGGCAGGTGCCATTCGCGGCGCACGGTGCGCAGGGCGAGTAAAAACAGCTTCATGCGCGAGCGCCCGCGGCGCTGGCCGGATCCGATGCAAGCACGACGCGGCCCTCTTCCAGCTCAATGCGGCGATCGCAGCGCGCCGCCAGCGTGGCGTCGTGCGTGACCAGCACCAGCGTGGTGTGGTGATCGCGATTCAGCGCGAACAGCATGTCGCAGATGTGGTGGCCGGTGCGCTGGTCGAGGTTGCCGGTGGGCTCGTCGGCAAACAGCACGCGCGGGCTGTGCACAAAGGCGCGGGCGATCGCCACGCGCTGCTGCTCGCCGCCGGAGAGCTGGGCTGGATAATGCCTGCGGCGTGCGCCGAGGCCCACTGCTTCAAGTGCTGCGCGTGCGCGAGCGCGCGCATCGCTGCTGCCTTCGAGCTCCAGCGGCAGCATCACGTTCTCTTCGGCGGTCAGCGCGGGCAGCAGATGAAACGACTGGAACACGAAGCCGACCAGACGCCGGCGCAGATCCGCGCGCGCCTCTTCGTCCATCCGCTCCAGCGCGTTGCCGTCGAGGATGATGCTGCCGCTGTTCGGCGTATCCAGCCCGGCGAGCAGGCCCAGCAGGGTGGTCTTGCCCGAGCCCGACGCGCCGACGATGGCGAAGCTTTCTCCGGGCTGAATCTGCAGGCTGACGTTCTGAAGGATGTCGAGCTTTCCCTCGGGACCGTTGACCGACTTGCTAACATCGCGGGTCTCTAGAAGCGCGCGGGAAGAATCAGTCATGCGTCGATGCCTTGGTTGGATGATGTGTTGCGGGCTGTTGCTGGGTGGTGCGGGCCAAGCGGTAGCGCAGGCGGCGAAAGCGCCAGCCGTAAAAACCGTACTGGTGCTGGGTGACTCGCTTTCGGCCGCACACAACATACCGATCGAGTCCGGCTGGGTGTCGCTGCTGGATGCACGCCTTTCGAAGATGGTGCCGAAGGCGACCGCGGTCAATGCCAGCATCAGCGGTGAAACGTCGCTGAGCGGTCGCAATCGTTTACCGGCGCTGCTGCAGAAATATCATCCCTCGGTGCTTGTGATCGAACTGGGAGCAAACGACGGCCTGCAGGGACTGTCGTTGCCTGCGTTGAAGGACAATCTCGCCGCGATGATCGATCTGGCGCAGAAGGCGAAAATTCGCGTTCTGCTGCTGGGTATCGAGCTGCCGGTGAACTACGGCCCGCAGTATCGCGACGGCCTGCGCGCCGTCTATGCGGATCTGGCGAAAGCCAAACATAACGCCTTGGTGCCGTTTCTCCTCGAAGGTGTAGCGATGGATTCCGCGAAAATGCAGGAGGACGGCCTGCATCCCGTGGCGAGCGCCGAACCGCAGGTGCTTGACCTCGTCTGGCAGCAGCTTGGCCCGCTGCTGAAGTGATTCCGGCCACCCGCATCGGTCGAAGCGGCAGGAGCATTTGCTTGCCCGCGCGTTGATTCACGTTCCGATCACCGTAGGGGCGTTTAATCTCCGGCCTTCACATTTGTGAAGCTCCACGAGACCGAAGCCAGAGCAATGAGGACACGATATGACCGTACATGAAGATCAAGCCGGCCTGATTCTGCTGGTCGAAGACAACCGCCAGATTGCCGAGATGGTCGGCGAGTTCCTCGAGCGCCGCGGCTACTCGGTGGATTACGCCGCCGACGGCGTGAGCGGCCTGCACCTTGCTGTCTCCAACAGCTACGACGTGATCGTGCTCGACCTCATGCTTCCGGGTCTGGATGGTCTGGAGGTTTGCCGCAAGCTGCGCAAGGAGGCGAAGAAGTCGACGCCGGTGCTAATGCTCACCGCGCGCGACACGCTGGATGACAAGCTGGTCGGCCTGGAAGCCGGTGCCGACGATTATCTGGTGAAACCGTTCGAAGTTCGCGAGCTCGAAGCCCGCCTGCGTGCGCTGATTCGCCGCGACCGTCGTCAGGTGTCGACCGAAATACTCACCGTCGGCGACATGACGCTCGACACCGCCACGCTGCGTCTGACTCGCGAAGGTCAGGAGCTGACCGTGTCGCCGATTGGGCTGAAGCTGCTGGCGATCCTGATGCGCGAATCGCCGCGCGTGGTCAGCCGACGCGATATCGAGCGCGAAATCTGGGGCGACACGCTGCCCGATTCAGACACGCTTCGCTCGCACCTGTACAACCTGCGTCGCGTCATCGACAAACCCTTCGCACAGCCCCTGTTACACACGATCCATTCGGCGGGTTATCGTCTCGCCGAACTGGAGTCGGAGGTGGCATCGTCCACGCAGTCGGCTTGATGCCTATTTTGGCATGCCCACGATGGTCAATTAGATGACAAGCAAGGCCGACGCCGTACCAACGTTCCGCACCGGCGCCTTCAAGCGCCGGATTGCGTGGGTGTTTACGCTGCAGATGGTTGCGGTGGTAATCACCTGCGTGATGGGTGCTTACAACGTCGCGCCGCTGGCCGCGGTGCTGGCGGTCATCGTGATCGTTATCGCGCTGGGGTTTATGGCTACGCAGCGGGAGTGGCGTCCGATCAGCTCGCTGGCGATGGCGATCGCCACCTGGGACGAGTCCGGCGGCGACTCGGATTCTCTCAGTCCTGACAAGCTTGCACGCGGCACCGATGCGGACATTGCCCAGCTGCACAAGGGCCTGCACGGTCTGTTGAGCCGCATTTCCGATTACAACCAGCGCGAGCGCAACTTCACCCGCGACGCCAGCCACGAGCTGCGCAGCCCGCTTACCGTGATCAAGATGTCGATCGACATGCTGGCCGACGAGGAAAACCTCAGCGACTTCGGCGAGCGCTCGGTGCGCCGTATCCAGCGCGCCACGCGCGAGATGGAGACGGTGGTCGATGCCCTGCTGATCCTTGCACGCGAAGCCGACACCGGCGTGGACAGCGAGCGTTTCGTGGTCAACGACGTGCTGGTGCATGAGCTCGACGCCGCGCGCATGCTGCTCGCGGGTCGACCGATCGAACTCGAACTGGAAGAGCCCGCACGCTTTGCCCTGCAGGGTTCACGCCGCGTGTTTTCGGTGCTGTGCTGGCAACTGATCCGCAATGCCTGTCAGCAGACCGAACAGGGACGCGTCGTGATCACCGTGCTGCCCGGTGCGGTGACGGTGAGCAACCACGCCGATCCGAACCCCGCCAGCGTCGCCGCACATCCGGTGCGCGTGTTCGGCGCCGACAGACATGGTTTCGAGCTGGCCATCGCGCAGCGGATCAGCGACCGGTTCTCCTGGCCGCTGGAGCTGCAGACGAAGCCGGGGCAGGAAAACGTCGCGCGCATCCGTTTCCCGAAGCCCTTGCCTGCGGAACCCGTCGAAGCCTGAGCAGCACGCCTCGCTGCGCGTGCCGTCTACACGCGCAGTGATCTTGTGGTGGCTTAGCGCTGCAAGTCCGGGGCAACGGTGAAACTACAACCGGTCTTCTGCTTCACCTCGTCAACGGTCACGCCGTCGTTCAACTCGATCAGCGTCAGCCCCTGACCTTTGGCGACTTCGAACACGCACAGGTCGGTGATGATCAAATCGACCACCTGCTTGCCGGTGAGCGGCAGCTCGCACGCCTCGCGGATTTTCGGCGTGCCGTCTTTGGCGTTGTGTTCCATCAGCACCACCACGCGCTTCACGCCGCTGACCAGATCCATCGCGCCGCCCGGACCTTTGACCATCTTGCCCGGCACCATCCAGTTGGCCAGATCGCCGGTGGCAGAGACTTCAAGCCCACCGAGAATCGACAGGTCGATATGGCCGCCACGTATCATCGCGAACGAATCGGCGCTGGAGAAAAAGCTCGAGCCCGGCAGGGTGGTGATGGTCTGCTTGCCGGCGTTGATCAGGTCGGGATCGACATTCGCCTCGTCGGGAAACGGGCCGATGCCGAGCAGGCCGTTTTCCGACTGCAGCGTGACGTCGATGCCATTGGGAATGAAGTTGGCCACCAGGGTCGGAATGCCGATGCCCAGATTGACGTAGAAGCCGTCGCGCAGTTCTTTGGCGGCACGCTTGGCCATCGCCGTGCGCACCGGGCTTTCCTTGCCGGTGTTGGCGCCGGCCACTGTACGGAATTCGATACGCTTCTCGTATTTCTCGCCCTGGATGATGCGGTCGACGTAGATGCCCGGCACGTGGATGTTGTCCGGATCGAGCTCACCCACGGCAACCAGATGCTCGACCTCGGCCACGCAGACCTTGCCGCAGGTGGCGATCATCGGATTAAAGTTGCGTGCGGTTTCGCGAAACAGAAGATTGCCGTGTGCGTCGCCCTTCCACGCCTTGACGATCGACAGGTCGGCATGGATCGCTTCCTCCAGCACGTACTCCTTGTCGCGGAATAACTTGGTCTCCTTGCCCTCGGCCAGCTTGGTACCGAAACCGGTGCGCGTGTAGAAACCGGGAATGCCCGCGCCGCCGGCGCGCAGCTTCTCGGCCAGCGTGCCCTGCGGCGTCAAATGCAGCTCCAGCTCGCCGGCCAGTACCTGACGCTCGAACTCCTTGTTTTCGCCCACGTACGAGGCGTAAACGCGCTTCACCTGATGTGTCTTCAGCAGTGGACCCATGCCGAAGTCGTCCACGCCGGCGTTGTTGCCGACAATGGTCAGCTCCTTGGTGCCGGCAGCGAGCAGCGCGCCGATCAGGTTCTCCGGAATACCGCACAGGCCAAAACCGCCGGCGGCGATGGTCATGCCATCAACCAGTAGTCCTTCGAGGGCGGCTGCCGCCGTTGCAAACACCTTGTCCATTGCCGGTTCCTGCAGTTGAGTCAGCTGCCTAGGATACGACGGATTGATCGGTGGTCAGTGGAGTCTTTCCGGATATGGGGTGAGCAGAAGTTTTCGTGGTCGGCCCCCGACGTTCAGTCTTCCCGCTCCGGTCTCTCACGCACAGGATGTTTGCTCAGCTTGCGCTGCAGGGTGCGGCGATGCATGCCGAGGCGGCGGGCGGTTTCGGAGATGTTGCCGTCGCATTCGGTGAGCACGCGCTGGATGTGTTCCCACTCGAGTCGGCGCAGAGCGAGTGGCGCTTCGGGCGCGTCGGGCGGATCGCTTTCCTCACCATCGGCGTTGTCGCCGTCGAGCAGGGCGCGGACGACGGCGTCGGCGTCTACCGGCTTGGCCAGGTAGTCATGTGCGCCGCGCTTGATCGCTTCCACGGCGGTAGCGATCGAGGCGTAGCCGGTCAGCAGAAGCACGCGGATATCGGGTACCAGCGCGTGCAGTTCGGGAATCAGGCGCAGGCCGTTTTCCTCGCCCAGCTTGAGATCGAGCACGCAGTAGCGCGGATGGTGCCGGCGTGAGAGCGCGCGCGCTTCATCGAAGTTGGTAGCGGTGAGCACTTCGAATCCGCGCGAGGCCAGCGCCCGCGCCAGCACGCGCACGAAAGTGGCGTCATCGTCGATCAGCAGCAGAGGCCGGGTGATCGTTGCGGGGGCCAACGCAGCGGTGCCCGATGCGGCGGCGTTCGGTGCGAGGTTGGCGGAATCATTCATGGCGTCGCTTCTTTCAGGCGGATCAGTGCCTATTGTGTACTTATGTGGCGTCGCTTTCACGTCGTCGCCCTCATCACCCAGGCAAAACAGCCATTCAGCGGTCGGCGATCACCGCCAGCGGCAGGCGCAGGCACATCTCCGCGCCGTGTTCGGTGTTGCCGGCGATCAGCTCGCCGTTGAGGCGCTCGGCGGTGGCTTCTGCCAAAGCAAGGCCAATACCCAGGCCGGTCTGCTTCTGCGAATCGCCGATCAGGGCCAGTTCGCCGGTGACGGCAAAGCCCGGGCCGTTGTCGCGCACGCACAGCTGCAGCCAGCTGCCCTCACGCACCACGATCAGCGCGACCAGCTGCGAATTGCGGCTGGCAGAGGCGTCCGCCGCGTTGTTGAGCAGGTTGAGCAGCGCGTGCCGCAGGCCGGGCGGGGTGCGCAGCACGGTGCGCGCGGTATTGTCGTCCAGCACCAGCGAAACATCCGCTTCCGGCCGCAGCAGCTGGAAGCGCTCCAGGCAGCCGTGGATGAACTGGGCGACCGTCAATCGCTCCGGTTCCTGCGACAGCTGCGCCTTGCCGAAGGCGACCATCTCCCGAAGAATTGTGCGGCAGCGGTTGACCTGATCCTGCAGCAGCAGCAGATCTTCGGACAGAAGCTGGTCGGCCGCGTAGTCGCGGCGCAGCTCCGGCAGCAGGGTCAGCATGGTCGACAGCGGCGTGTTGAGTTCGTGCGCCGCGCCGGCCGCCTGTGTGGCAATGGCCAGAATGCCCTCATCGCGCAGCGCACGCTCGCGCACCCGCTGCACCTCGGTCTGCTGCAGGCGCAGGGCGTGCGATAGCCGGTTGATGAAAAAGCCGAGCAGCAGCGCGCTGATCAGCAGGTTCACGCCGGTGCCGGCCTCATTCAATGTGAGGCGGCCGTGCGCGTTGTCGTGCATCGGCATCGGCAATGCAACGTGCCAGTTCAGCAAAATCACGTACACGATGCCCGCCAGCGCAGACACTGTCAGCAGCGCTCGTGCTGATAACGCCGCGGCGCTCAGCGCAATGGGAACCAGCAATAGCGTGATGAATGGGTTGCTCGCGCCGCCGGTGAAATACAGCAGGTAGCCGAGCACCAGCATGTCTGCGGCAACATGGCCGACCGTTTCCCACTCGCGCATCGGCGAGGGCTGGCTCAGACGCCACGCCGCAAACACCGCAAACACGGCCAGCAGGCCCACGCCGACCAGCAGCGGCAGGAGTGGAATTTGCAGATGCAGCCACCACGCGCAGAAAAGCACGGCGACGCTCTGCCCGGCAATGGCGCAGATGCGCAACCACGCCAGCATGCGCGTGAGTGCGTATGGGCCGATGCGCTGGGCTGGACGTCGCGTCATGGCTTCCTCTTAAAGGGTGCGGCGTCCGGCAGAACCCGCCGCGCGAGCGGCGGGCGGGTCGGGCATCAGGCGCGGTTGTCGAACTCTTCGCTGTGAACGGCGGGCAGCGGATGATGGTTGACCGCCGGGTCGGAATGGCTGGCCGAGAGCCGGTTCATGATCGGCAGCATGACCAGCGCGATCACCACGCAGGCGATGCCGACAAAGCCGAGCTTGTTGAACAGGCTCACGTAGATCGCCAGCGACTGAACCGGATCGGTGATGTTGTCGGGGATATGCGCCGCGTTGGCTACCATGCTGCCCAGATACTGCGACAGGCCGACGGCGACGTAGTATGCACCCATCATGAAGCCGCCCATGCGCGAGGGCACGTAGCGCGCGATCATCGCCAGCCCCAGGCCACTGACCAGCATTTCACCCAGCGAGTACCAGCCGTAGCCCCATACCATCGTCCACGACGACACCTGACCATTGACCGCCGAGTGCGCGCCCAGGCCGTACATGAAAAATCCGACCGCGACGGCGGCGAAGCCCAGCGCAAATTTGAACGCGATGGACGGGTCCTTGCCGACGCGGCCGAGCGTGTTGTAGATCAGCACGAGAATCGGGCTGAGGATCACGATCCAGATGGCGTTGAGGTTCTGGAACTGCTCCGGAATCCAGGTGAAAAGGTGCGTGCCGAACAGGTCGAACGACAAGTTCACGTTGTGCTGTGCAAATAGGTTCAGCGACGTCGCCATCTGCGAGTAGAAGATGAAGAAGAAGATCGTCTGTACCGTCAGCACCAGCGCGGCGATCAGACCGGCGCGCTCGTTCTTCTGGCTGCTGCGGATCAGGTGCGCGAACACAAACAGAATGATCACGCCGGCGGTATACACGCAGGCTCTGGCGACCGCCTGGCTCTGCAGGATGAAGGCGACGACGAAGACCAGCACGATGCCTGCCGCGAAAACGGGCAGAGCGCGGCGAAGATCCATCGGGCGCTCATCTGCCGGCGAGCCGATATGCGCCAGCGCGCGGCGCATGAACACGTAATTGATCAGGCCCAGGATCAGGCCGATCGAGCAGACGCCGAAGGCCGTATGCCAGCCCATGTCGTCGCCGTACTTCGCGCTGACCACGTTGCGAATCCACGGCGTCAGCGTCATCGAGATCATCGAGCCGATGTTCACCGCCATGTAGTAGATGGTGAACGCACTGTCGATGCGGGTTTCGTCGCCCTCGTAAATCTTGCGCACCAGGTTGCCCGCGTTCGGCTTGAAGAAACCGTTGCCGACGACGATGACGCCCAGCGCGCAATACACCATGTACGGGTTGTTGGTGGGAATCCACAGCATCGCGTAGCCCAGCGCCAGCACGGTGGCACCGATTAGCATGGTGCGGCGCGTGCCGAGCAGCTTGTCGCCGACCCAGCCGCCGATGGCGGGCGTGGCGTAAATCAGTGCAGCCGCTGCGCCCCAGACCAGGTTGGCCTTGGTGTCGACGAAGCCGAGCTTCTTCATCAGGAAGGTGACCATCAGCACCTGCATGCCGTAGAAGCCGAAGCGCTCCCACATTTCAATCAGGAAGACGGCGCTGAAGGAGCGGTTTTGCGAAACGGGCGGATTCTGAAGTGCCATGGAGTTTCCGTGCGTGATTCGAATACGTGGTTCTGGCCCCGGCGCTGCCGCGGCATCCCCTGTGCGAAGCGACCTTGGGACGAATTACATCCGCCGAAGCGTAACCCATTCGCCATTTTGACGTCGCAGCACTGCAGCATGCGTATGTATGACCGGCACGCGCCTGTACGGGCTTGCTCCCGCGGGCCCGCGCCCTGCGGCGAATCGTGTGCTTCGACGCTTGTGGCATCATTGGGTGCTGCCTTTATTGACTAAAGCGGGGCCGATTCGCCGCTCGCCGCCTCTAAGAACCGCTGGAACCAGGGACCGTATGTGTCGTCACGTTGATCTTTGCGCTCACCGCTTCGCGCCCAGCGCTTGCCGGGGTGACCGACGCCAGGGGCCTTTGGCGGGGCGCCCGCACTGTCGAGCCGTCGCCGTTTCGCTCCCCCTGGTCGAGGTCGACTGATGGCGGCCGAGGGGTTTCGCGGTCCCCGGCAGCTCTGGATGGCTTTCCAGTGGTCGATGAAGGGCTTCCGCGCGGGCTGGCGGCACGAGGCGTCATTTCGGCTAGAGGCGTGCCTTGCCATCGCGCTGATTCCGCTCGGCCTGTGGCTGGGCAACGGCGCGCTGGAGAAGCTGGCGCTGGTGTTTCCGCCGATGCTGGTGCTGTCGGCCGAGCTGCTCAACTCGGCCATCGAGGCGGTGGTCGACAAGGTCAGTCCCGAATTCCATGAGCTGGCCGGCCGTGCCAAGGACATGGGCTCGGCGGCGGTCTTCGTGCTGCTGGTGCTGGTCGTGCTGAGCTGGGGTTTGATCCTGCTGCCGCGCTGGTTCTGACTGGCGCAGCCGCCTGCAACCGGTTTCGGCAATCCCGGCGCAGCAATTTATTGCGTCTGCGCAGCAGGGGTGCTGCAATGGTGCCCTATCCGGAACGGGAAATTTTCGATGAAAACCTTGCGCGCACTCGTGCTTTTGCTGGTCCTCGGCGGCCTCTCGGGCTGCGGCTACAACGCCATGCAGCGGCAGGACGAGGCGGTCAAGCAGGCCTGGTCCGAAGTGCTGAACCAGTACCAGCGGCGCGCCGATCTGGTGCCGAACCTGGTCAATACGGTGAAGGGCTACGCGCAGCACGAAGAAAAGGTCTTCGTCGAGGTGACCAACGCGCGCGCCAAGGTCGGTAGCCTGCAGGTCAATGCCGACACGATTAACGATCCGGAAAAGCTGAAGCAGTTCCAGGCCGCGCAGGGCGAGCTGGGCGGCGCGCTGTCGCGGCTGATGGTGGTCAGCGAAAACTATCCGCAGCTGAAGGCCGACGGTCTGTTCCAGAACCTGCAGGCGCAGCTCGAAGGCACCGAAAACCGGGTGACCGTGGCGCGGAACCGCTACATCCAGTCGGTGGCCGACTACAACTCGATGATCCGCACGTTTCCGAACAACCTCACCGCCAAAATGTTTGGCTATACGATCAAGCCGAATTTCAGCGTGGACAACGAGAAGGCCATTTCCACGGCGCCCACCGTGGACTTTGGCGGCAGCACGCCAGCGCCCGCCGCTTCGGCACATTGACCATGCACCGGCGGCTGTCGCGCCTGCTGTGGATAGCGGCGATGTCGCTGCTGTCGCCGGTTTTGCTGCACGCGGCCGATGCGCCGGCGCCCCAGCTCACCCGTCACGTCACCGACCTCACCGGCACGCTCAGCGCGCAGCAGGTCGATCAGCTGGATGCGCAGCTGGTATCGCTGGAAAAGACCAAGGGCGCCCAGCTCGTGGTGCTGATGGTCGGCACCACCGAGCCGCAGGACATCGAGGCTTACTCGCTGGCCGTGGCCGAGGCCAACAAGATCGGCCGCAAGGGAACCGATGACGGCGTGCTGCTGCTGGTAGCCAAGAACAATCGGCATGTGCGCATCGAAGTGGGCTATGGGCTGGAAGGCGCGATTCCCGATGCCGCCACGGCGCGCATCATCCGCGAATACATCGCGCCGAAATTCCGCAGCAACGATTATTTCGGCGGTATCAGCGACGCGGTCGGTGCGCTGACCCAGCTGATCAACGGCGAGCCGCTGCCGCCGCCGGTGCAGGGCAATGAAGAGCCGCAGCGCCGCGGTCTGGGGCTGCAGCATGGTCTGGTGATGGGTCTGTTTCTGGCGCTGTTTCTGCGCAGCGTGCTCGGTCGTGCCAGTGGCTGGGTGCGGGCGCCGATCGGCGCGCTGGTAACCGGCGGCCTGCTGTGGCTGCTGGTGTCGACCGGCGCCGGCATTATCGGCGCGCTGATGGGCGGCATTCTCATGCTGCTGCCGGGCGGCGGTGGCGGCGGCTTTATCGGCGGCGGTGGTTGGGGTGGATTTGGCGGCGGTGGGTTCGGCTCCGGCGGTGGCGGCGGCAGCTTTGGCGGCGGTGGCTTCAGCGGCGGCGGCGGCAGTTTCGGCGGCGGCGGTTCGTCGGGGAGCTGGTGATGGCGAGATTGCAGCGGCTGCTCACCAACCTGTTCGGCCCGTGGTTCGCCATTCGCCGGCGTTTTCCCGAGCCGCTGCTGGAGGAGATGACTGCGGCTATCGCCGACGGGGAACGCAGCCATCTGGGCGAAGTGCGGTTTGCGGTCGAGTCCCGGTTGTCGCCCTGGACGGTGCTTGAAGGCGTCGACGCCGAGCTGCGCGCACGCCAGGTGTTCGGCCAGCTTCAGGTCTGGGATACCGAGCACAATACCGGCGTACTGTTCTATGTGCTGATGGCCGAAAAGCGCATCGAGATCGTCGCCGACCGCGGCATTGCCAGGTGCGTTGCGCAGTCCGAATGGGACGAAATCTGCGCCGGTATGCGCGACAACTACGCCAGCGGACGCTGGCGGCAAGGCAGCCTGGCCGGCATCGCTGCCGCCCACGCGCTGCTGCGGCGTCACTTTCCCATTGACGGCAGGGAAAATCCCGACGAGCTGCCGGATCGACCGGTACTGCTCTGATGCCGAACAAAATGGCCGACCCTAGCGCGGCCATTTTGTTCGGCATCAACGATGCGCTCAGGCGCCCTTGCCTATGTATTTTTCCAGAAACGCCTGCAGTCGAGTGTAGAGCTCGATGTTGTTTTTCTCGTCGTAGAAACCGTGGCCCTCGCCGGGCTTGCTCATCCATTCATACTGTTTGTGGGCTGCATCGAGAGCGGCGCGCATCGCTTTCGCCTGGGCGAACGGCGCGCGCTGGTCGTCCTCACCGTGGATCAAAAACACCGGTACATTGATCTGATCGGCCAGCTTGTCCGGCGAGTTGGCTGCGAGGTCGGCGGGGTCATCCCCCATTTCAACACGCAGTGCGTTGCGACCGAGCTCGCTCTCCTGGGTGTCGCCTTTCGTGTATCGCATGGCCATGTCGTAGATGCCGGCATAGCCGACCGCGCACTTGAACATGCCAGGTGCGCGGATCACCGCCATCATGGCCGAGTAGCCGCCGAAACTGCCGCCGAACACGCAGATGCGATTTGGATCGGCATATTTCTCCCCGATCGCCCATTTCACGCCATCGATCAGGTCTTGCTGAATGCCGGTACCCCATTGGCGGTAACCGGCCCTGATGAAATCGTTGCCCCGTCCACTTGAGCCGCGAAAATTCACCTGCAGGACCAGATAGCCACGATTGGCCAGAAACTGCGCCTCGTTGTCGTAGTGCCAATCGTCCTGCACGCCGATGGGACCGCCGTGCGGCAGCAGGACCATGGGCAGATTCTTTTCGGGGGCGCCCTTTGGAAAGGTCAGGATGGCTTCCAGTTCGTTGCCACTGCTGGCCTTGAAACGGAGCGGACGTCGTTCGGCCATTTTGGCCGGGTCGATCCATGGAGCCACGTCAAAAAGCTTACGTACCTTGTAGGTGTGCGTGTCGATCAGATAGTAGGCACCCGGATCGCGGTCACTGCTGATCCCGAACAGCAGCTGGCCGCCGTCTTCGCTGTAGTTGATGAAGTGAACGGATTCACCGGGAAACTTCAGGCTGAGGGCCATGTGCAGCTTTGCGTCATCCATATTGGGGTCGATGTAGCTGACCTTGGGAAGCCCGGTGGCAGGCACCGTGGCGAAAGGCCGGTGCGGCAGCGCGGTCCATTCGATGCCGCCGATGCTGCTGGAATCGTCCTTGGCGAGAAATTTGCGGTTGCCGCCATTTTCGTCCTCTTCGACCAGGGCAGTCGGGCCACCTTCAAGGGCGTAGGTGGCATAGATGCGCTGGTGGTCGGGCGTGAAGTCGAGCGGCACAAAGCTTCGACCCATCTCCGCGGTGTTCATCTGACCCCAGCCATTGCCCTCGCGGTGATAGACGACGTATTTGTAGTCGTTATTTATGCCGTAGGCAAAGTGGGCTTTGCCGTCAGCGCCAACCATGAAGTCCATGTCGGCGACGCCGATGTTGCCGATCAGAAGACGTTTGTTGGCAGTGGCGTCGACATCGTAGAGCGAGCTCTCGCGGTCGGCGTTCCATGCATGGGTTGTCATGTAGAAGTGGTTGTTTGCCGGTTCCGGCCGGCCGTCGTATTCGGCATAACCCTCGTCATGATTTCGCGTGCCCCCGCGGCTGCCGCCGCCCTGGTAACCGTACAGGTAGTCCTGATGTTTGCCGTTGACGTCTGTGGCAATGATCTCGCCGGTCAGCACGGGCCTGTCGAGCGAGCCGAATTTCTGGCCCTTCATGATCACCAGACGGGTCGTGCTGACCCAATAGAAACTCGCCGGCAGCTCGTATTTCGGCATCTTCAGCATGCTTACCGGTGCGCTCATGTCGGAAATCTTGTAGACGACCAGCGAGTGCTGGCCGCCGTCATCATCCACGCGCAGCGCCAGATACTGTCCATCCGGCGACAGGCGCGGCAGCGACAGCTGGGCGTGTTTTGCGAAATCCTCTACCGGCAGCAGGTCTGCTGCCGCTCCCACGGCGGGTAGCAGCAAGCACAGAGCGGCCAGCAAGGCCCTCATTCTTTGAGCAAGCATCCATGTCCCCTTATGGCTGACTAAACGTAACCGTGTGCGTGGCGAATGTTTCCCCAACCCTCGCCACCATTGGCGCCGAGTCTAGTCAAGCCGGGGCACGGCTGACAATGGCGCTGCAACGAGGGTAGGCGTCCCGCTAAACTGGGCACTCACCACACCCCGGTTTGCCCATGACCCAGCCTTTTATCGTTCAGTTCAACCCGGTGGCCTTCGGCCTGGGGCCTATCCAGGTGCACTGGTACGGGCTGATGTACCTGCTGGGATTTCTGGCGGTGGCGCTTCTGGGCGAATATCGCCGTCGGCGCGGTCGACTGCCGGTGAGTCGCGAGACGCTGGGCGATCTTTTTTTCTACGGCATGATGGGTGTGATCGTCGGCGGCCGGGTCTGGTACATGCTGTTCTACTATGCGGGCGGCCCGCGCTGGATCTGGACAGAGCCGCTGGCGTTGTTCAAGGTGTGGGACGGCGGCATGAGCTTCCACGGTGGTCTGTTGGGCGTGCTGGCGGCCGGCTGGTGGTGGTCGCGTCGCCAGGGGCTGCATTTTTTCGACACCATCGACTTCGTGGCACCGCTCGTGCCCATTGGCCTGGGCCTGGGGCGACTGGGCAACTTCATCAACGGCGAGCTGTGGGGCAAGCCGACCACGCTGGCGTGGGGCATGATCTTCCCCAATGCGCGACCGGATGACGTCGCGTATGCCGAGAGTCACCCGGCCTGGCTGCCGTCGTTGCAGCAGTTTGGCGGTCTGCCGCGTCATCCGTCCGAGCTGTACGAGATGGCCCTGGAGGGTGCGGTGCTGTTTGTGGTGATCTGGCTGGTGTCGCTGAAGCCTCGGCCGCGCTATTTGATCTCGGGTCTGTTCGCCCTGCTGTACGGCTGTTTCCGCATTGCGGTGGAATTCCTGCGACTGCCGGATCCGCAGCTCGGCTATCTGGCCTTTGGCTGGGTGACGATGGGCCAGCTGCAGTCGCTGCCGCTGGTCGTCATCGGGCTATGGCTGATCATGCTGTCGCGCCGCGCGCCCACGCTGCCGCTGGCTGCCGTTCCGGCGAAGGCCTGATCATGCGTCCCTATCTCGATCTCCTGCGGCACGTGCTTGAGCACGGCACCGAGAAATCCGATCGCACCGGCACGGGTACACGCAGCGTGTTCGGCTGGCAGATGCGCTTCGATCTGGCGCAGGGTTTTCCGCTGGTAACGACGAAAAAGCTGCACCTCAAATCCATCGTGCACGAGCTGATCTGGTTCCTGCGCGGCGACACCAATATCGCCTACCTGAAAGAAAACGGCGTGCGCATCTGGGATGAATGGGCGGATGCCGACGGCAACCTGGGCCCGGTATACGGGCAGCAGTGGCGCGCCTGGCCGACGGCGGACGGTGGCGTGGTCGACCAGATCGCCTGGGTCATCGACGAGATCAAGCGCAGCCCCGATTCGCGCCGCCTGATAGTCAGCGCGTGGAACGTCGGCGAGCTGCCAAAAATGGCCTTGCTGCCGTGTCATAGCCTGTTCCAGTTCTACGTCGCCGACGCCAGGCTCAGCTGTCAGCTATACCAGCGCTCGGGCGATATTTTTCTCGGCGTGCCATTCAACATCGCCAGTTATGCGCTGCTGACGCACATGGTGGCCCAGGTATGCGGGCTGGGCGTAGGCGATTTCGTGCACACGCTGGGCGATGCCCACCTGTACAACAACCACGTCGAACAGGCGCAGCTGCAGTTAACGCGCGAGCCTCACCCGCTTCCCACGCTGCGGCTCAATCCCGAGGTGCGTTCGATCTTCGATTTTCGCTACGAGGACGTGGCGATCGAAAATTACGTCTCTCATCCGGCGATCAAGGGCGCGGTAGCCGTCTGACCGGCGCCACGGAGCCGGCAACGCGCCGGCCTGCTAAGATGCGTCGCCGCCGGCACTGACCCCCATGGTCAGGAGCCCCCACTGATCATGCTGCCCAAGGAATTTCATGGCTATTTCGTTGATTGCCGCGCTGGATGAGAACTTCGCCATTGGCCTGAAGGGAGAGCTGCCGTGGCATCTGCCCGACGATCTGCGCTGGTTCAAGCAGCTGACCACCGGCAAGAACGTGCTGATGGGTTACAACACCGCCATTTCCATCGGCCGCGCGCTGCCGGATCGCGTCAACATGGTGCTTTCGCGCCGCCATGAGGCGCCGTTTCCGGGCCAGATCACCGTGCGCTCGGTGGAGGAGGCGCTGGCGCGCACCGATCAGACCGGCCTGATGGTGATCGGCGGCGGTCAGGTATTCGCCGAGGCCTTGCCGATGGCTCGCCGCATGTATCTGACCTGGGTGAGCGCGGCGATCAACGGCGCGGATACGTTTTTCCCGGGTACGCATTTCAGCGAGTGGACTGAAGTGTCGCGCGTGCATCACAAAGCCGACGCCGAGCATGCCTATGATTTCGACATGGTCGAGTATCTGCGCAGCAACTGATCGCCGCGCCGTTTTCGTCCCGGTCGCGCAGCGCCTGCCGCCATGCATGTAATGGCTGGCCTGATGATCGATGGCGAAGGGCGCGTGCTGCTGGCCGAGCGGCCGCAGGGGAAACACCTTGCCGGCTTCTGGGAATTTCCCGGCGGCAAGCTGGAGGCGGGTGAGTTGCCAATCGATGCGCTTGCCCGCGAACTGCGCGAAGAGCTGGGCATCGAGATTCAGTCTGCCCAGCCGCTGATTCGCGTGCCGTGGACCTACGACGATCGTTGTCTCATGCTGGATGCGTGGCGCGTCGACGGGTGGCTGGGAACGCCGCAGTCGCTGGAAGGGCAGGCGCTGCAATGGTGCTATCCCATGTCGATCGATCCAGAGGGCATGACGCCGGCAGATCGGCCGATCCTGCAGGCGCTGAGGCTTCCGGCGATTTATGCGGTGACGCCTGCAGACGTGACGCTCGATCAGCGCGAGGTTTGGCTGGAGCGGATCAGTGCCGCATTCGCGCGGGGCATGCGCCTGCTGCAACTGCACCTGCCACTTTGGTCCGCCGAATCCGTTCGCGAACTCGCGCAGGATTTGTTGCCCGCCGCTCAAGCGCACCATGGGCAGCTGGTGCTCGATGGCGATATCGAGGGCGCCCGCATGTTGGGCATCGGTGTTCAGCTCGACATCCAAAACTGCACGCGTTTAACGGAACGGCCGTTGCCATGGACCCAGCTCATTGGCGTGAGTTGTCAGGATGCATCGCAACTGGCCATGGCCACCCGGATGCGAGCGGATTTTGCGACCCTGCCTTTGGACAGCAACCTTGTCACGGGTTCGGGTGTCGACCCGCGAAAAGCCTGGTCGTCCTTTCGATCGGCAGCGCAAGGCGCGTCGTTGCCTGTGTACGCCGTGGGCGAGCTCTGTCCGATGGATATGAATCAGACAAGGCGCAATGGCGCTCAGGGCATCGTGATGGCCATCGCATGGTGGTCGCGCTGAGCGCTGTGGCGTGGGCGTCAGCTGCGCCCTGGGTTCCTTCGATCCCTTTCTGCCAAGGCGAGGAATTTCCCATGCAGCTCGGCGACGGCGGCATCAAGAGACGCTTCATCGCCACTGTTGTCGATGACGTAGTCCGCCAGCGCCAGCCGCTCGGCCCGGCTGGCCTGCTGTGCCATCATGCTTCTGGCCAGCGTTTCATCGATACCGTCGCGCTTTATCAGTCTGCTTAGCTGCAGCGACTCCGGCGCATCCACCAGCAGCACGTGTCTGATCCAGCGGTAGTGGCTGATGTTTTCGGCCAGCAAGGGAATGGCCAGCAGGCAATAAGGCCCCGACTCCGCAGCAACGCGCTCGCGCAGCAGGTTGCGCACGAGAGGGTGAATAATGGCTTCCAGCACGCGTCGGGCAGCCGGTTCGCCGAACACGCGCTCGCGCATGGCGCGGCGGTCGAGCTTGCCCGTCTCGTCGAGTACGCTCGCGCCAAATGCCTCGGCGATAGCAGCGAGCCCCGGCGTCCCGGGGGCGACGACTTCGCGCGCGGACAGATCGGCATCGTGCACGTGTACGCCCAGTGCCTCGAACCGTCGGGCCACGGCGCTTTTTCCTGCCGCAACGCCACCGGTCAGTGCAATCACCAGCGTATCCATCTTCATGCTTAGCGCAGGCCGGTCATTTGCATATACGCATGGAGAAGATGATCGCCCGCCACGAACCAGACCCATCCTGCCGCGGCGATGAAGGGCCCGAACGGCATCGGTATCTGGCTGTCGCGCTTGTTCAGCACAATCAGGCTGCCGCCGACCAGTGCGCCAATCAGCGAAGACAGCAGAACAATCGGCAGCAACGCGACCGGCCCCATCCAGGCGCCGAGCGCCGCCAGCAACTTGAAGTCGCCGTAGCCCATGCCTTCCTTACCGGTCAGCAGTTTGAACAGCCAGTAGACGCTCCACAGGCTCAGATAGCCGATGGCCGCGCCGATAATCGACGAGGGCGCCGTCACATACATGGGTAGCAGCGCCAGCAACAAGCCAAGCCAAAGCAGCGGCAAAGTCAGCTGATCCGGCAGCAGCTGGGTGCGAAAATCGATGCCCGACAGCGCGATCAGCGTCCAGGTCAGCGTCAGTCCCGCCAGTGCCGGCCATGACGGGCCAAACTTCCACACGATCATCGCACTGAGCACCCCACTGAGCAATTCCACCAGCGGGTACTGGATCGAAATGGTCGCCTGGCAGTAGCGGCAGCGCCCGCGCAGCAGCAGCCAGCCGAACACAGGGATATTGTCCCGCGCCGACAACCTATGCTTGCAATGGGGGCAGTGCGACGGCTCGCGCACGATGCCGGGCGGCAGCGGCGAGGGCTCGGTTTCAAGCTCCAGCACATCGCGCGCTTCCTGCTCCCAGGCCGCGGCCATGCGCTCAGGCAGACGCAGAATCACGACGTTGAGGAAGCTGCCCACCAGCAGGCCGAGCATGCCGGCAAAAGCAATCCAGATAACCAGCGGCATGTCGGGCATAGCCTAGTCCTGACCGAAAAACGCCGCAGAGTCACCGGATCTCGGCAGCTCTGCGGCGTTTTGGAGAAGCGATTTTAGAATGTGCCGGCGAGCTTGAAGATCGGCAGATAGAGCGCGATCACGATGCCGCCCACCAGGGTGCCGAGGACCACCATGATCAGCGGTTCGAGCAGCGTGGAAAGCGTATCCACGGCGTTCTCGACTTCATCCTCGTAAAACTCGGCTACCTTGAACAGCATATTGTCCAGCGCGCCGGACTCTTCACCGATGGCGACCATCTGGACCACCATGTTGGGGAAAAGGCCGGTCTGCTTCATCGCGAGCTGCAGCTGATGGCCTACGGCAATATCTTCGCGCATCTGGCGCACGGCATCGCCGTAAACAATGCTGCCGGTAGCTCCCGCCACGGCATCGAGCGCCTCGACCAGCGGAACGCCGGCGCGAAAAGTCACGCCAAGCGTGCGAGCAAATCTCGCAATCGCCGAGTTCCGCACGATCCCCCCCATGACCGGAAGCTTCAATGCGACACGGTCCATAAAGTGGGCAAATTTCGGCGAGCGCTTTTTCGCTATGACAATGGCAGCGATGCTGCCACCGATGACACCGATGACAATCCACCAGTAACTCTGCATGAACTTCGATGAATCTACCAACAGTTGAGTTGGTGCAGGAAGCTGAGCGCCAGCATCTTCGAAGGTCTTGGCAAACACAGGCACAACAAACAGCAACATGATAAGGATGACGACAAAGACGACCGCCAGCACCATCATGGGGTAGAACAGCGCCTTCTTGATTTTCTTCTTAAGCGCTTCGGTACGTTCCTTGTACGTCGCAACGGTATCCAGCACGGTGTCCAATACGCCGGACGTTTCGCCCGCATGGACGAGGTTGCAGTAGAGCTCGTCAAACTGCACTGGATACTGGGCGAGTGCCTCATGCAGCGCCGCGCCGCCTTCGATGTTTTGCTTCACATCAAGCAGGATATTCTTGAAGCGGATGTTTTTCTGGCCGTCTGCGATGATGTCGAAGGACTGCACCATGGGCACGCCGGAAGCCATCATGGTGGCAATCTGGCGACTGAAAACGGCTACGTCAACTGGCTTTACCTTCTTGCCAGTTGCGCCAAATAAGGGTTTCGAGCGCTCCCGCACGCTTTGCGGGTTCATGCCCTGACGGCGCAGTTCTGCTTTCACGAGTGAGGCGTTCTTGGCCGGCATATCGCCTTTCATGCGCTTGCCGCGCTTGTCCAGCGCCACCCAGTCGTAGGTAGTCTGCTTGCTGACTTCGCCGCGCTGGGCACCGAGTGCGCGCGTCTTGTTTGCTGCGTTAGCCGTGGCCATGCGTGTTTTCCCCGTGGTGCAGCCCAGACCAGCCGGCGACTGATCGCCGGCGCGTTACTTCCCAATTTAGCGTACTTGTCGCATTCACATCGTGCTCGAGTGCGCTGTCTTGTCGTTCAAGTGGAGACCTAGTCCTTGGTCACCCGATCAATTTCCGCCAGGCTGGTGAAGCCGTTTTTCACCTTCAGCATGGCTGACGCGCGCAGGTCGTTGATACCCGCCGCCTTGGCCACCTCGGCAATCTGCAGCGCGTTGCCGCCCTTCAGCACGATCTTCTGGATGTCCTCGAGCATCGGCATCACTTGGTAGATGCCCACCCGGCCTTTGTAGCCTTCGTTGCAGCCATCGCAGCCCACCGCCTCGTAAATCACCATGCCGGAGTCGATATCCGCCTGGGTAAAGCCGGCCTTGAGCAGCACCTCCGGCGGCAGGTCTTGCGGCTTCTTGCAATCATGCAGGCGACGCGCCAACCGTTGGGCGATGATCAGGGTGACCGACGAGGTGATGTTGTAAGGTGCGATGCCCATGTTCATCAGACGCGCGATGGTTTGCGCGGCATCATTGGTGTGCAGCGTGGACAGCACCATGTGACCGGTCTGCGCCGCCTTGATCGCGATTTCGGCGGTTTCCAGGTCGCGAATTTCGCCGACCATGATCACGTCCGGATCCTGGCGCAGGAACGAGCGCAAGGCGCTGGCGAAGGTCATGCCGCGCTTGACGTTCTGCTGGACCTGATTGATGCCCTCGACGCGGATTTCAACCGGGTCCTCCACGGTTGAGATATTGCGCTCGGCTGTGTTGAGCATGTTCAGACCGGTGTATAGCGATACCGTCTTGCCCGAACCGGTCGGACCGGTAACCAGCACCATGCCGTAAGGCTTGTGGATGGCGTCGATATAGAGCTTTTGCTGTTCGGGCTCGTAGCCCAATTTCTCGATGCCGATCTTGGCCGACGACCCGTCTAGAATACGCAGCACGATCTTTTCGCCGAACAGCGTCGGCAACGTGCTCACGCGGAAGTCGATCGCGCGGGTCTTGGAGAGATTCAGCTTTATGCGGCCGTCCTGCGGTGTGCGCTTCTCGGCGATATCGAGTTGCGCCATGACCTTAAGGCGCGAGGAAATGCGGTTGGCCATCTTCATCGGCGGGCTGGCGACCGCTTTCAGCATGCCATCCATGCGCAGACGCACCCGGTACTGGGTCTCGAAAGGCTCGAAATGGATGTCCGAGGCGCCGCGGCGAATCGCGTCGACCAGAATCTTGTTGATGAACTTGACGACCGGGGCATCGTCGTTGGCATTCGCGTCGATGCCGGTTTGTTCGGCCTCGTCGTCACCGCCTTCGAGATCCAGGCCTTCGAGATCGCCGCCGCCCAGATCGGGCATGGTGTCCCGCATGTTGTTCAGCAGGCTTTCGATAACGCGGGTCAGCGAACCGCGCTCGACCAGAATCGGCTCCACCATGCAGTTGGAGTGGAACTTGATCTCGTCCAGCGCATGCGACTGCATGGGGTCGGCAATGCCGACGAACAGCCGCTTGCCACGACGGAACAGCGGCAGCGCCTGATGCTTGCTGATCAGGGCCTCGCTGATGACGTCCAGCGGCATATTGGCGGGGTTGATCGACGCCACATCGAGCATCGGCATGCCGAATTCCGCCGATGCGATCTGCGTGAGTTGGATGCTTTCAACGAGGTTGTGATCGAGCAGCCACGAGGCGAGGGTGGACTTGTTCTGAATACTGTCCGACATTGCCTTGCGCACGTCGGCCTCGGGCAACACGCCCTCGGAAACCAGGCGGCGCGCCATGCCAGATAGGCCTACCAGCGATGGCTGCAACTGTGATGACATGATTTCTGACCCCTTACGCGTATGTAGTTGAATCTACCGCAGTTCGGTTCTCAGGTCATCCATTACCTAACCCTCTATCACGGCCTTCTCCCCGGTGAGACAAGGGCTGTGCAAACCATCGTTCCCGACGAAGGCAGTCACGCACGGGCCACCGACTTTTCCACATGGAAGGGTGTGCCCATCCTAGCGCAGACCATTGCGCCAGATTGCAACTGCATGGCGCAATTTGCGGTGTTGAAGGTCGGCGAGCGTCCATCTGGCGGATACTGCGCGAGACCAAGTCGCGCGGCTCAGCGTATTTCCCCGCTTCAAGTTATGATCCGCTCAACCGTAGGGGAGCCTCTTTGAACCACCTGAGCATCATTTTGCCCGCCAAGAACGAGGCGCCCGCGCTGGCCACACTCCTGCCCAAGCTGCGTTCTGCTTATCCCGATGCCGAGATCATCGTAGTGGACGATGGCTCAACAGACGACACGCCGGCCATCTGTCGCAGCAATGGCGTTGAGTGCCTCTCCTCGCCGTATTCGATGGGCAATGGCGCAGCCATCAAGCGTGGCGCAAGGGCGGCGACCGGCGAAGTTCTTGTTTTTATGGATGGCGACGGCCAGCACGATCCCGCCGACATCCTGCGCCTCACGGCCCAGCTCGACCAGGGTTACGACATGGTCGTCGGCGCCCGCGACTGGAGCAGTCAGGCGGGCGTCGGACGCGGCCTGGCGAACACGCTCTACAACTGGCTCGCCAGCCACATGACTGGTCACTCGGTGCTTGACCTTACTTCCGGGTTCCGCGCAGTTCGCGCCGACAAGTTCCGCGAGTTTATCCACTTGCTGCCGAACGGGTTCAGCTATCCAACTACTAGCACCATGGCCTTTTTTCGTAGCGCGTATCCGGTGGCGTATGTGCCGATCAAGGCAGCCGAACGTATAGGCAAGAGCCACATCAAACCGCTGCGTGACGGCGTGCGTTTCCTGCTGATCATCTTCAAGATCGCTACGCTGTATTCGCCGTTAAAGCTTTTTGTACCGGCTAGCGCGTTGTTTTTCCTGTTGGGCTGCGCAAATTACGCCTGGACTTTCTTTCACGAGGGGCGGTTAACCAACGGCAGCACTCTGATGTGGAGCGCGGCGGTGATCGTGTTTTTGATCGGTTTGGTATCCGAGCAGATCACTGGTTTGATGTACCGACGCGATGTCTGACCGCGGTATTACAAATTCTGTTCCATTAGTCTTGCTGGTGACACGCAATTTTCCGCCACTGCTGGGCGGTATGGAAAAGGTCAACCTTCGTATGCTCCGTGCCCTGCAGCCTGCCTGGCGAACAGCGCTCTGTGGGCCTGACGGAAGCGGTCACTATGCGGGGTCTGCAACGGAAGTGAAGCAAAGTCGGGTGAAGCCGCTGCCGATTTTTCTGCTGGCGACCTTGTTTAAGGCGCTGCGCTTCGCCGTGTGGTGCAAGCCGGCTTGGGTCATTGCCGGGAGTGGTCTCACAGCACCTATTGCATGGGCAGCGGCGCGGCTCGCAGGCGGTAGGGCTGCGGTGTACCTCCATGGGCTCGACATCGTCGCGCCCAGCCGCGCCTATCAGTCGTTGTGGCTACCGTTGATTCGACGGTGCGACCTTGTCCTGGTGAACAGTGCAAACACAGCTGCACTAGCCCACGGCCGCGGCGTTGGCTCGGCCGTCACCCACGTGCTTCATCCGGGAACAGATTTGCCCGATCTCGATCCTGAGGCCGGAAGGGATTTTCGCCGCCAGCACGGTTTTGGATCCCGTCCACTGCTGCTTTCTGTAGGACGCCTCACTCAGCGCAAAGGTCTAGTGGAGTTTGTCAGCAAGGCTCTGCCTTCGATCGTTTCGCAGAACGCCGAAGTGCTGCTGGTTGTGATCGGCGAAGAAGCGATCGATGCGCTACACGCACGCGCGGGTTCCGAGCGAGAACGCATTCTCATTGCGGCCCGTGCTCACCGCGTTGAGGAAAACATTAGATTTCTCGGCCGCTGCGATGATGCGAGCCTCAGCGCGGCGTTTCAGGCTGCCAGCCTGCATGTTTTCCCGGTCCTCGATCTGCCCGGGGATGTGGAGGGTTTTGGCATGGTCGCATTGGAGTCAGCTGCTCATGGTTTACCCACCGTCGCTTTCAAAGTTGGCGGAGTTTCTGATGCCGTTGAGAACGGGCAGACAGGGGCGCTGATCGAAGCAGGAGACTATGTTGCTTTGGCGGCGGCGGTGACGCAGCACTTGGCGCATGCAGGGGGAAAGGCAAGCGTTGTGTCATGTCGCGCGTTTGCGGCGACGAAGACGTGGCCGCTATTCGGCGAGCGCCTGCTCGACTTGCTGGGTTCACGTCATGTCTGACCTGCCAACACATGATCAAGCGGATGGAATATCCCCGGCCAGCAATGATACCAGCCGCCAGCCGCATGCCGTGCTCGATCTTCCGTCGCGCCGCTTGAAAGGTTTGAAGATAGAGCGGTTGCTGAATCTCGCTAGCCGCACTCAACCCATTCGAATGCTTGAAGTGGGGACTGGCTCCGGCGGCATTGCCCACTACTTCGGCACGCATCCAACACTCAACTGTGAAGTGGATGCCGTGGACATCCATGACAATCTTTTGGTCACGCAAGGCTTTCGCTACCATCAGGTCAGCGACACGCAGTTGCCGTTCGCGGACGACTCCTTTGACGTAGTGCTCACCAATCACGTTATCGAACATGTTGGCGACGAGAGTGCCCAGCGCTCACATCTTGCGGAATTGAAACGCGTCATGCGACCTGATGGTGTCGGCTATCTGGCCGCACCCAATCGCTGGATGCTGGTTGAGCCGCACTACAAGCTGGCGTTTCTGAGTTGGCTTCCCCGTGCGTGGCGCACGCCTTATCTTCAACGTATGGGTAAGGGAAAATTATACGACTGCGAGCCGCTGCAAATGGGAGAGCTCGAACGGTTGCTTTTAGGCGCCGATCTGAATGGCCAAAACCTGTGCATAGACGCATTGCGACTCACGTTTGAGATCGAGCATCCAAATGCCGGGGTCACGACCTTTTTGCGGTACATGCCTGACAGGGCTTTGTCTCCCCTGCGCAGGTTGATCCCCACACTGATCTACAGCTTTCGGCGAACGTCGGCCGACATGGTACGACAACCAAACGAATGATTTCGCCATCTGATCCGGGGCATAGCAAGGCTTCGACTGATGGGCCTGGTAAGGCGCGTCTGGCGGTTGTTACTGTCACTTTTCATCCGGATTTGCGGAAGCTGGCTACGCAGCTTTCAGCCCTGCCGGTCGATGCCATTTCGTGCGTCGTGGACAATCGATCCGACGACAATGAGGTTGAGGGCATCAGGCGCATCGTCGCTGCTCGCCCGAATACGTTTCTTCTGGAAAGCAGTGAAAACCTCGGGCTGGCCGCTGCCACAAACAAGGGTGCAGCCCTGGCCGCCGAGCACGTTGGATCGCAAGGGTTGCTGCTGCTCATGGATCAGGATAGCGAGCCACAAACAGGCGCGATTGATTGTCTCGTGTCAGCCTTGCTACACGCCGAACGACACCGGCGTGTAGGTTGCGTTGGCCCGCAGCTTGTGGATGAAACTACCGGATTGCACCACGGATTCCATGCTATTCGTGGATGGCGATGGGTTCGGGTATTTCCTAATTCGGAGAGTAAGGCGCTTGTACGTTGCGCCAACCTCAACGGCAGCGGCACTTTGATGCGAATGTCTTTGTATCAGGCATTAGGTGGCCTTGATGAAAGGCTTTTCATTGATCACGTGGATACTGACTGGGCATTTAGAGTGTCTGCGGCCGGCTACGAGCTGTTGGGCATACCACCCGCGTTGTTCAAGCACAGCATGGGAGAACGGGGCATACGTTTCTGGTGGTTCGGATGGCACGTATGGCCGCAGCGTTCGCCGCAGCGGCATTACTATTTATTTCGCAATGGATGCTACTTGTTGAGCCGAACTTACGTGCCTCGCGTGTGGAAGTTCTGGGCAGTTGTCAAATTATCGCTGACCGTGCTTGTTTACCTTGCTTTTGACCCTCGCCGAAAATCGCATATGCACAACGTGGCGACCGGCGTTCGTGATGCGGGGAAACTTAAGGCGCGCCGCTGACCGTGACGTCTCAATCGACAGGCAATTTCATTCGTCGAAATGACTACTGACAATCGACACAAAGCGTTGGACTGATTCAAGGTTTCCGTTATTTACAGCACGCACGTTTTCCAGCAGCCGACCGCGGGTGTCAACTGCGTAAGGAATGTCGTCAACGCCGTACGCCAGGCCAACGCGATTGCTCTCTTCAGACACCCATTGGTCCTTGCTGACACCATCGACTGGGACCACCACCGGTATGCAGCCACACATCGCCGCATAAGCCGCATACATCGTGTAAAGGTCGTAGAAATAGCAGATCTTGCATTGATTGAATATTTCCGCCAGCTCTTGGTGAGAGTGACCGTCGACAACCCACTCGTTCCGCAGGTCAGGCAGGTCGATTCGATCCTTGCCCTTTCGAATCATGTGGCAGGTTTTTGTGCGCGCTCCCGTATTTTTCAATACGTATACGTCAAGAAACAACTCGGCGACTGTAAGCATGCCACCGTAATGCATATCGCTGCCGAGGTTGTTGAATGCATCCTGGTATGAGAAACACAAATCGCCGGAGCTGTATTTGAATTTTCCCTCATGAAACCCTGGTTTGTGCAATAGCCATCGCACGTAGCGATCAGCGCCCAATGGATTGCCGCTCACGATCTCGGGATAGACAACGATGCTGCCTTCAACGTCCGATGCTTTTGCTATGGGCGTCTCATACCGTTTGTTCGTTGAAAATGGTCCCCGATAGATTCGACTTCCAAGGTAGGCCAAAGCGGAAGGCACCGAATTGAGAGTCATATTGCTGGACAGGCGGGGCCGCCACAGTGGCCAGACTTTTGCTTCGTGCCCTATTTTGTTCAAAGTGTCGCAAAGCTTGTGCAAGACAATGGCACCGCCCGACTCGTCGCGATACCGGGATGCGTAGATAATGAATTTCTCGACGGCACTCATTGTGACGAGTCACTTTTTTGCGTGATGTCGTTGCCATGCTGACGGTCGCGCAATGTACGGACAACAGACAAGAGCTCCCGCAGAGCGTCATTTTTCGTCAAGATAGCCATCAGCAAATAAGTCGCCGCGCTGGTCAGAATGGCCGCCACCATCATCACAGTACCTGGCCTTGTCCAATGCAGGATGGACCACCCCAACGCAGCGGCTATCGTAGCCAGAACAAGCATCGGCCATTGATCCATGAGCTGAGCGAACCACCCGTAGCCAAGCAGGCGTTTGGAATAATAGGTGTTGAGCCCTGCCGAAATCAGGCCGCCCAGTAGGACCGACCACGCTATGGCCAGCGTCCCCCAGTGCGCGAAGATGAGCAAAAGCGAGATGCCGGACAATTGCTTTATGACTTCCAATCGAAAAAAGAGATCCGACCTGCCCTGGGCACTGATGGCCGCAAGATTCAACACATGCACTGGCCACAGCGCAGCCCCCAGCGCAAGTACGCTGAGAATCGGTGCGGCCGACGACCAGCGGCTTCCATAAAGCAGCGCGATAAGAGGGCGGGCGACCACGGCGATGCCGATCATGCAAGGTACAAAAAGAAAAAGCGCCATGCGCAACGACGATCTCAGTGCAGCAACGAGCTTTACTTGATCATGAGAAATGGCGGAGAACACCGGCAACCCAACTCGGCTCAATACCTGTCCCATGAACGAAGCAGGCGCAGACTGGGTGTTTTGGGCCAGCGTGTAGTACCCCAGCGCACCGGCATCAAACAGCTTGCCGATCATCAGTGACTGCAGCCGCACCGCGACAGTGTTGAGAAGTCCGGACACAAGCATGTAGCCGCCGAAGCCGAATAACCCGCGAAACGATTCGTGACGGTAGCGGCCGCGCGGGCGCCACTCCGAGTACATCCACAACAGCACTCCGCGCACTGCGATCGATGCAATGCTCTGCCAGGCCAGACTCCAGACTCCAAAGCCTTGCAGCGCCAATATGACGGCGACCACCCCGGAACAAAGTGACGCGACCACCTCGGCGCGTGCGCGGGCCTTGAAATTCAGCCGCATGGTCAACAGCGCATCGGGCACCGCGGCAAAGGCACCGAGCGGCAACACTATCGCCATCACCCGAGTCAGATCGACCAGCCTGGGTTGGTCAAAGAAGCTGGCAATGGCCGGGGCGCCGAGTGCCAGCGCCGCTGCCGCAACCACGCCAATAACCATGGTGAAAATGAAGACCGTGGTTTCGTCATCTGCGGTTGTCTCTTGGCGCTGAATCAGCGCCGCGCCAAATCCGGAATCCACCAGCAGGATGCCGATGCTGGTAAACACCAGAAGCATGGCTATCAGGCCAAAGTCGGCGGGTGTGAGCAGACGCGCCAGCACCACCATGACGACGAACTGCACGCCGTAGCGCGCAAGGATTTCAAGCGAGCTCCACCATGCGGCGTTGGCCGCGCGTCGTTCAAGATTAGACATATAAGCTCTCCCCGAGAGTTGCGGGTTCAGCCGTTGCCCACATACTCAAACAGAGCCACCCCCCAGGAAAGCCCCACGCCAAAACCCGCTGCCAGAACCAGGTCACCGCGGTTGAGATGATTCTGTTGCTCCATTAGCAGCAAAGGGATGGAGGCCGAAACGGTATTTCCAAGTTCGGCGCAATTTTGCGGAACCTGATCGTCCCTCAGTCCCATCTTGTAAGCCAACTTGCCGAGCACGAAACTGTTCGCCTGATGGAATGCAAATATCCGGATATCTTTTTTGGTAAGACTATTTGACGTCAAAGCAGCATTTATGGCTTCCGGAACCACTCGCAACGCAAATGACAGGATGCCCGGGCCGTCCATATGAATGCCGGACGCAATGTCTGTATCCGGATGGATCGCTGAGCCCCTGGCAATAAAGTTTTCGTATCCCGTTCCGTCGGAATAGCAGTGGGAGTATATAAGGCGAAGGCCGCTCCGTTCGGTCGAAAACGCGGTTGCGGTGGCGGCGTCTCCAAACAATACTCGTGTCGTGAGATCGTCTGGTCGAATCAGCCGGGTATAGCAATCGGCGTTGATAAGAACGGATTGGCGCAGTGCTCCACTTCGGATCATCGCGGCAACAAGGTGGCTGCCATAAATGAAGCCGCTGCAACCCTGATTAATATCCAGGGTGAAGCAATCCTTTCTGAAGCCAAGCAGGCCGTGTACCCGCGAAGAAACTCCCGGAATCAGGTGGTCGGGAGTCTGAGTGCAAATCAGCAGTCCGTCGAATTCGTCGACTTTGCTGTCAGCGCAAAGCAGTAGCTGCTCGGTGGCGCGCAAGGCCAAATTACTTGTGTATTCGTTTTCCAACACAACGGATCGAGTCCGCACGCCCGTCTTTTTGACGACGCGATCTATTGTAGATTCGGCGTGTCCAAGCGAAGCTGCATCATTTTTCTCAGTCCGAGAACCTAGTGCGGAGGCGATCAGATTGAGGTAAACATCAGTCATTTGGTTTGCTGTAGGCAATAACTTTGGCGGGTGAGCCAAAAACGGTGGTGTAGGGTTCAACATCCTTGATTACGACCGATCCCGCACCTACTACTGCGCCCTTCCCAATGCGAACATGTGGCAGCACGGTGGCGTTTGGATGAACTGTACAGAAATCCTCAAGGAAGCACCCACCCCCAACAAAGGCCAAAGAATTGACTGTCACAGCATTTCCGACGGTGACATCGTGCCCGATTACCGCAAAACTTTGGATCAAGACGTCCGAACCGAAAGTAACGTTATTGGATATGCTACATTTGCCGAGGAATATCGAGTTTTTCGAATTATCCAAACAGGCGAGCGTTATCAAGTCATAGTACTGAAAGTTGGTGAATTCAGCGCCACGTTGCGCGAGTAGCTCTCTAATCTTCAATCTGTCGCTGCCGTTCCCTAGACACGTTAAATAAACAGCCTCCGGAATCGGAACATGATTATCGATTCGTCCGAGAATTTCCGGGGATGATTTCGTGTCATCGATAAACCCGACTAACTCAAAGGGTGTCTGGAATGCATTCAGATTTGCGCGAATTTCACGACCCAATCCCCCGCAACCAACTAATACAAGCCGTACTGGACTCATTGGATAGTGTATCCACCGTCTACCACAAGGGTCGTTCCAGTTATAAAAGACGCGTCAGATGAGAGCAGAAACCGCACCGCGGACGCGACCTCTTCGGGACGCGCGTGCCGCTTTTGCATTGGATAACGTTGCCGATCAGCTTCGGCATCTGCTTCGGATAGCTGGCCCGCTCCTCTGACGAGCTCGGTGTCTACTACAGCTGGACAAACACAATTCACGCGAATTGAGTGGTGCGCGAGCTCTAATGCCATGACTTTCGAATAGGCAATCAAAGCGGCTTTGGATGCAGCATAGTCTGCCATCCCTTTAGAACCCACGAGATATCCGTTGATGGAAGACAAGAGCACTATTGAACCACCCTTATTCAATTTGCTCTGTTTGGCTAGCTCTGCGACGGCTGCGATAGGTGCTGTTTGGTTTATAGCTATCAACTTCTGATATTTCTCAATCGAGAAAAAACGCAGGGGATTATTCCCAACAATTCCAGCACACAGAACGACGCCGTCAAGCTTAGGGAAGGAAGAAAATGCCGCTGCATAGGCATCAAAGTCTGTGAGATCAAACGGCACTTCTGTTACACGTTCAGGTCGTTTCGCCTTCAATTCTTTCAGCCGGTCAAGATTACGGCCAATTGCAATAATATGGCAATCGTGGTCTAAAAGATCCTCACAAACCGCCAGTCCGATGCCGGAAGTTGCGCCTGTTACCAGCACATGATGCTCAGAAAACATCTCTCATTTCCTCACGGTAAAACTCATGAAATTTGCGCAACTGCCCTTCCACAACCTGCAGTTGAACATTTGCGTTTTCTTGCGATATCCCCTGACCGCAAGACTCAATTACGGCTTGATCTTCACTTTGGGCCGCAATGGTAAATTTTATCGCGTTGTCGCGTATAAACTGTCTGATTCCTGGCGTACCTTGCTGCAGCGCTGGCAATTCATATAGCGACCATTCGCTCAGCGTGATGCCTGGCTCAATTGGCGTTAGCCTATTTTGAAAACCTATAAGATTTTCTGTATTTGCAACAAACAAGTTGGGAAATACGAAAGCGTGTGAGTATCTCTTGTCGTAGGCCGGGAATAACTTGGAAGGGCTTGGGCCTTTTGGCAAGTCTCCGGTCGGGGCCATCTCATGCTGAAACACATACTCGTCGTTGAGCCAGTCGAATCGTCCGGTGCTCCGGTAGCTTTCTTTGATAAACGTGGTGCCGTGTACGAAATTTAGGTGATAGTTTTCTGCGACACTTTCGACTAGCTGTTTCCAGTTGCATTTGAACATTGTTGTGCCCGTGTGGAAGGGCTCTGACGGAGAGTCGTGTAGTCCACAGGCTGCTAGTACTTTGGGGACTTTACCAACTTCGGGTATTTGGCCATTCAATCCTACGAATATGCGGTCATTCACACTTGCGATCGGATAGGTCTGGAGATTGCAGTTGCGAATTTCGTCAAGTGCGACAAATGGAGTGTGACTTAGCTCTCCGCCTGCTCCATATCGCCACCCATGATAGCGGCACCGAAAACTCTGCTTGCCAGTGCCTAAGGGATCTAGGATGGCGCTTCGATGCAAGCAGACATTGCTGAAAGCACGAATGCCCTCTGCAGTACGCCTGACCGTAACCATCTTCTTACCAAGCTGAAAGCTTTTAAAGCAGTCAATTTCTTTGAACTCCGCCGCTGAGCCTACAAAGTAGCGTGCGTTAAAAAGCCGGTTTATCTCTTCGTCAAAGATGCCTCGGTTGGTGTAGATATTCGGATCAATAATCATCGTCCGACTCGACTATAGGCAAAACCGCACCCCGCGGAATTACGAAAATTGCGCAGCCCCACGACAGGCCGACTCCGAAACCACACACGAGCACACGCTTATCGCTTTCAAATTTATCGGCATTTGCTGAGATCGTGAGCGCCACCGACGCGGAACCCGAATTCCCGAATTTCGCCAAGCTGCCAGGAGCTTGCTCTGGCTTGAAGCCGGTCTTTTTGATGATCGTATCGTTGATCATCTTGTTCGCTTGGTGCAGTACCGCGTAGTCAATGGTAGCTGGCGTATCACCTGATTCGATCATCGTTCGCTTGATGTTGGTAGGGACTCGCGATATGGCGAAGCTGAAAATGTCTGAGCCGCGCAGAACGATGTTATCCGCGTACCGTTCTATGCCGTCGTCGCCTGCTACTTTGACTTTTGCTTCGTAGCCGAGGTGCTGACGTGATGCCGGGCCGCCCGCCGGAACGATAATGGCGTCTTTGCCTGAGCCGTCCGACATTAGTTCAAAGTAAATTGGGGGGGCATCTGGCGAAATTTCTAGTGCAGTTGCGGTCCCCGCGTCCCCGAATAACGGCCACGCACTGCGATCGTTGATGGCGCAGGTTTTGCTGGAAACATCTCCGACAAGGAGGAGTGCTCGATTTATGCCAAGCGACTGCATGAGCGACGTCACAATCGCGAGGCCGTAAGGGAAGGCCGAACAGCCGAGATTGACATCGAACGCTATACAATTCTGACTTAAGCCGAGTTTGTGTTGAAGGACGATCGACGTTGCGGGAATTGGCTGGTCGGGCGTCTGGGTAATCAAGACAAGAGCGCCAACGCTTGATCGATCCCATTGCAAATGTTCTAGCACGCGAGTTGCCGCGGCCATGCAGAGATCCGAACCGCATTGCTTCTGGTTGTTGACGATGCGCCGCTCTTTTATGCCGACTATTTTTTCGAAGCGGGCGCGTTCCTCTACGGAGAGAAATTCGTAGTCTGCCGTACGGGAGACTTTTGTTGGTACCGCCCCAGCGATTGCCCGAATGGCAATTTTGCGAACTTCGCTCATGACTTCGCCGACTTCGCCTCCACGACTTCATATAAATCTCGGATCGTATGAGTTGTGAGAATATCTTGGCCCGTAAGTACGACATCGTACTCTGTATCAGCCATGGCTATTAAGGATAGCGCATTCAATGAGTCCCAGTTTTCCATCTTCTTGTAGTCTGTTTCGGGCGTCAAAGAACTCGCGTCTGCCTCGATCGCGAACGCAAATCTCTCAACGAATGTCTCAATGTTCATTGGAACCTCTTCGGGTAAAGGACGCCTGACACGCCATGTAATAGTTTTTTTCAAGCCGTTCCGGATACTGCTGTTTAACAGTATTTGTCCAAAAACATTCGTCTATGACATTCAAATTCGTCACGGACTACGGCGCAATCGCTTACGCCATTCGTTCTTCAGCCAGTTCTTCAAATTGTAACGCCTCTTGCTGCCCACAAAAGGGTAGCGGATGGTCAGGCTCATCAATCCTATAAATGTATGAATTCTCGGGGCGCGGTTGGGAATTGCGTCGCAACGAATTGAAATCCGGTTACTACCTGCATCAGCTGTGCGATGGATGACGTCAGCCCGCATGATCAGCAGGTCGTGCACATCGAGTTCTGGAATCGTCTTGTGCTTTTCGAGATCTATATTGATCTTCCATCCCATCGTTGAGTCTAAGTAATCATCAATCGCAAACCAGTCCCCGACTTGGATATGCTCGTCCGGAAACCGGAGCCTGAACCAATCGATCGTATCTGCCTCAGCACACCTGAATCGCATGGCTCCTCGACCATGAATTTTACGGGCGAGTTCAGGATCTTGAGTTTGCAGCACATCGCTCGGAATGATTGCGAGATTCGCGAGTTGCTTCGATGGTTTGATGACAGGCATGTAGCAGATCAGCCAGTTCTTGTGATCGCCATACAGGTAGTAGCTGAAGTGATCAACGTGCCAGTTCAAAACACCGCCTCCGCCAATTTTCGGATCGCGATGCGCATCAAACGGCTTCCGGATCACCTGGAGTTCGTGCGATTTCTGGATACGGATAGCGCAGTAGCTGAAACGGTCTCGACAGATATCGATGCCTAGTTGATCCGCCACTTCTGGAATAAGGTTGTTGATCTTATTCCGGATAGCTTGCATCTGGGAGTTCGGAATTCGATTGATCACTCCATCTAGAAACTTCTCTGCGGTCGATAGATGCTCCAACAACGCAGGGGAAACATCTATATTCGACAAGAATCCGCGTACCACGGAATAGCCGGAGGTCTTCAGTTGTTTGGCAATGACGCTCGATTCCACGGATAATCCTTTTCGTCCACACGCGGCTTTGGCCGCATCTTTGAAGGGAAGCGTCTTAGTCACTCACTGCCAAGATAGTAACAATCTGGCGAACTACATCTATTGCATCACCATTCACGCTTTTGCCATTCGGCAACACTACTTGTCCTTCAGCAATTTTTTCAGTGTTCCTCAACATCAAGCCGGCGTGCGGAAATAAATCGCGGTAGGGTCTCATTTTGTGCGCCCCGGGCCAGAAGTATTTGCGCGCCAGGATATTCTCCGCTTGCAATGCAGCGACGATTTCGTCGCGCGATGCGCGATAGTCTGAACCCACCTCCATAACAACGTAATGGTGGCTGTTGCGCTCAGACGAATCATATGCAAGTACGGAAATTCCTGGGATATTCGCGAGCGCGGCGGTGTATGCCGAGTGATTACGCTTGTTTGCTGCAACGATCTCTGCGTCCCCATCGAGATTCGTTAGGCCCATTGCGGCACACACTTCAATCATCTTGCCGTTGGTGCCTGGGTGGATCACGTTGTCATAGCCACTGAATCCAAAGTTGCGCATCAGGCGCACAGCCTCCGCCAACTCGTCGTCGTTGGTTACAACTGCACCCCCTTCAAATGTGTTGAACGACTTGGTGGCGTGGAAGCTGAGTACTTCGCACGCTCCAAACCGGCCGATCGTCTGCCCTTTGTACTTGCTTCCGAAGGCGTGGGCGGCATCGAACATCAGCTTCAGCCCGTGCTCGTCGGCTATGGCCTGCAGCTCGTCAATCGGTGCGGCACGGCCCCAAACGTGTACGCCAATAATGCCGCTGGTGCGCGGCGTGATCATGCGTCGCACGGCATCGGGGTCCAGGTTGTGCGTTGTCGGATCGATGTCGGCGAATACCGGCGTGATGCCCTGCCAATGAAGTGCGTGCGCGGTGGCCACGAAGGTCCACGAAGGGATGATCACCTCGCCTTCGAGCCCCAGCGCGCGGATGGCGATTTCGAGTGCGATGGTACCGTTGCACATGGCGACGCAGTGCTTCACACCCAAGTGTGCAGCGATGCGCTGCTCGAACTCCTGCACCATCGGCCCGTTATTGGTCAGCCACTGGTTGTCCAGAATCTGGTTGACACGCTGCAAAAAGGCGTCGCGATCACCGATGTTGGGGCGACCCACATGCAGGGGTTGCTCAAACGCGGGCTGCGCGCCGTTGATGGCCAGATCGGCTCGGCTGCGAATGACTTTACTAGACACGTTGCGCGAATCCCTGAAACCAGTGGCACGGTGATTATGAAGCGTATCGCAGTCGGGTAGCATGCGGTGGAGCGACACTTCTCCGCTTGCGCGGCGGGTTCCGGCCGCCGGTCAACGCAGTTCGGGCAGTTCGCGCAGCTGCTTCAGACTTGCGTCAAGTCGGCCACCAATATCGAGAGCCTGCAGCGCGACCAGCGCGGCTTTTGCGTCGGCGATGCGGCCTTGCGCTGCCAGCATGCGCACCAGGGTAATACGGTAAGCCGGCTCGTTGGGGGCTGTTTTGACCGCATCGGCGGTCATGCTCTGGCCAAGCACATGATCGTCCAACACGTTCCAAGCGTAATCGCCGTACATCGCCAGCAGCCGCGCACTCGGATTGGGGTGCGACAACGCGGCCAGGTAGGCCTGCGTCATTCGGCTCTTGGGCAGGTCGCACTCCTGATCGCGGTCACACTGGGTCAGTGCGCCGAGTGAACTTTCATCCTGCACCGTGGATTTTCGCGCTTGCAACTTCCCGATCATCGAATCCCACCAGGCGGCCTTGAGCGGAAGATGCATGCGCGAGTTCATGAAAATCAGCGCTTGCTCCGCAAGAATGGAGGAGTTGGGCAGCGAAGCGGATTGTTCGAGGGGCGCGTAGGCCAATCGAGTGAAAACCGAGGATGGATCGTATTGAGAGTAGATGATGTAGGTGCGACCAAGCTCGTACTGAGCACGCGGAGAGTCTGGAGCGCGCGCGGCAAGCTCCCGTGCCAGGCGCAAGGGATTGCCCCAGGCATAGGCCGTAAGCGCCGTGACGGCACCCCACCACACCATCAGCAGGCCAAGCAGCACGCGGCGAGGCAGCAGGAACGTCGGCGCCGCAGCGGACTGTCTGACCGTCTCGCCGTAACCGGTTTGATCGGCTGTGCCTGGGCTGCTGCTCCTGTCGACAACGCCAGAGCGAGTGTCCGGTGATCCTGCAAGCAAGGGAATCATTCCCAGTAGCAAGCCGAAGCTTGCGAAATAATTGCGGTGCTCGTAGACCAGCTCGAGTGGGAGAATCGTGCCAGTCAAAAGATGGCAGCCAAGATAAAAGCCGATTCCCAGGGCGACAAGCGGGCGGCTGCGGCGAAACCAGACCACCGCTGCAGCCATCGCGGTCAGCAGCAGTAGGCTGCCCGCGGTTGTCCAAGGCGACATCAGACTGGTTGATATACGGAAGTTGTCGTAATAGAACGACAGGGAATCCGGCGTGGGCAGCAGCGTCCAGTGAATATAATCGACGACGACACGTGCTTCGGTGAGTAACCGGGTCTGCAAGGTAAAGTCTCGCGCAGCCCATGCGCCGGGTGCCAGCAGGCCAGGCAGCAACATGGCCAGACCCGCCATCATGGGCACAACAAGCATGGCGAAAAACAGTGCGACGATCCGGTAATCAAGGCGCCGTTGCAGCGGCAGCTTTGCCGGATTCGCCGAGGTCGTTGCCGAGGGCTGGGCCTGACGGAAACCGAAAAGCGCCCATTCGGTCAGGCAGGCATAAAGGGGGAGCATCACGGCTGTCTCCTTGGCCAGCCCGCCAACCACGGTGCACGCCGCCACGCTGACCACGCAAAGTACAAAGCCGGGGCGTCTGGATCCCGACGCGGTAGCAAGTGTTTGCGAGTGGTCGTTGGCGACCGGGGCAGCAACAGCAAGCGCGGTATCGGGGTAAAGCATGCGCCGTCTGCCGCTCAGGTAACCCAGCAAACCCAGCAAAACAAAAAGATTGGCCAGGCTTTCCATGCGTTGCACGACGTAGAGAACGCCGGTGAGATTGATCGGCAGCAGCATCCAGCCGGCGGCCATGATTGCCGCAGTGATTCCCGCGCTCTCGTCGCGAGGTGCGCCGGTTTTACGCCGCGCCACCGCCGCAAACAAAGCGTTGGCCAGAAAAAACACCAGCACACCGTTGGCGAGATGAATCACCAGATTGGTCAGCTTCATCCAGAACGGGTCGAGTCCGGTCAGCAGGTAGTTTGCCGCGAAACTCAGCGATGAGAGTGGACGCTTGAACTCGCTTGCCGGTGATGACAGCGCGGCGTTGACGAGACTGGAGGCACTGGCATGGTCCAGATGCAGGCCGGCGTTGTCCACGATGTTTGGATAGTCATCAAACAACCAGCTTCCGTAGAGACCGGGCCAATAGACCGCCGTAACCACAAGCAGGGCGAGTGCGAGCAGCACATATCCCCAGCACGTTTCCCTCTTGGCTGCGGTCATGGACTGGCCGTATTGGTCGAATGAGCAACGTCGTCCTGCAGCGTCTTGCGTAAATACACCAGTTCATCGCCCCAGTAGTTCTGTTTGCGTAATACCCACGCGTGGACGCTGGGCATGCCAAAAGCCGCAGGAGGATCCATCTGGTGAAAGCTCACGAAATAGTCCAGATGTTCCAGCCCCTTGGCAGGATAACCTGCGCTGCCCAGCGAGGCCGCCTGTTCAAATGCCATTTGAGGCCCCGGCCTGAGAGCCAGGCCCCGATTGAACCAGTCAAGAGCCTGTTGCGGCTGGTGTTGCGACAGGGCCAGCTCACCACGCAGGTGGTCCAGGTCCTGCACGCGTCCGGTGACATGCTGCAGCCTGGGGTTGCTGCTTGCCGCATCCAGCATGCCGGTGATGAAATCGGGGGTCAGACCTTTGCAGCTGTTTTTTGCAAGGTCCTCGATCGCGCCACCCAGCCAGCTGAAAATGACTGCCTCACCGCTGACAAGGTGGGCGAACGTGTGGCCTGCGAGTTTCCGGTCGTCGTCCGTCAGGCCGCCCATTGCGCAGTGCGCGCTGAGTATGTTGAGGGTGATCTGCGGATCGTCCGGGTGGTCCTTTACAGCAACCGTCAGCCGGGCAAGGGCGGCTTGCGGGTTGCCGGCAGCCATTTCGTGGTTGGCAGCGTTGGCCTGGGCGCGCGGTGATGCCGGATTCAGCGTGGCCCAGAGCAGTGCCTGCTGCTGGCTGTTACCCCACAGGTCGGCGCGCGCCCGGGTCATGCTTGCCAGTCCCGCAACAATGATCAGAAGCAGCGCCAGCTTCATTCGGCCGTAGCTGGACGGCACCGGCCGCTCGGCACCCCACAGCCATAGCGACAAGGGCCAGAACATGAGCATGGCGGCAACATAGTTCCGGTGCTCGTAGTACAGCTCCAGCGGAATAGTGCTCGACTCGATCAGCTGCGCCGCAAAGAAAAAAAGAATGGCCAGCGACCAGAACGGATACCGGCGCCGTAACTGCCACGCCACCGCCAGCAGCACGGCCAGTCCGCCAAGGGACAGTGCCGTGGTTATCGGTGACCACAGCGACGTGGAGGCGATCCATTGATCATTGAAAAGGCCGGGCGTGAAGGGACGCGGTACCCATAGAAGATCCAGATACTGAAACAGTATTCGCGGTTCGGTCATCAGCCGCTGGCCAATCGTCCAGGGGCGTGTCAGCCCGTGCATGGCCCCCGTGATGCCGACATAGATCAGATAGGACACGACAAGCGCAGCCGGTAGCCACGCCAATAGTAGGAAAAGCGTGCGGTACAGCCGCTTGTCCACGGCGTCAACGGCAATAAGCGCGCTCGTGGCGGCACGATGCTTTGACAACAGCACGTATTCGATAACCAGCGCAAAGAGCGGCAACAGCATGCCGTTGGGTTTGCTCAGCACGGCCAGCAGCGTGCAGAAAACCAGGCCGAAAACGATGCCGCCAACGCCGCGCCGTCGGTCGCCCGTGAGCAAGGCACGGCGGCCTTGCATCCAAAAAAGCAGGCCAAGCACGGTGAACGTCATGGGCAGCATGGCCTCGCGCTGCACCACGTAGAGCACCGTGGAGACCAGCAGCGGATGGATCATCCACAGCGTGGCGGCGGTGATGGCAGCGGCCCGCAAGCGGAAGCCCTGTGCGCTGGATTGTCCACCAATCGTTTGTTCGCCCAGCCGTGTCAAAAAGAGCGCCAGCAAACCACCGTTGAGCAGGTGCAAAACCAGATTGGTTCGCTTGAACGGATACGCCGCGGTTGGCCAGTTGTGGCCGTCAATGAGAAAGGTCAGCAGCGTGAGTGGTCGGCCGGTAAGGTCGGCGCCCCCCGAAGTGATGTAGCGAAAAAACGTGCTCCAGTGCGTGACCGGTCCAGAGCTGCCAAGTGCTGGCATGTTGGCAAAATCGTCGAACAGGAAATCGCCGTAAAGCCCATTTCTATATATCCACCAAACCAGCATGCCGATGAGTGGCAGACTCAGCCAATTCAACGATTTACGGCGATCAATCTGCATGGGTAAACGAATCCAAAAAAAAAGATGGACCGCGAAGCGGCCCATCTAATTATCACTGACTACTGATTTTGAAAGATTAGCGACACGAAGACGGGATGTATTTCGCCGCAAGTGTGCTCGCGGAACCCTGGCAGGTCCACGCAGTGCTACCCGCACTGAAAGTTGGGGAAAAAACCAAAGTTTTGGTGGCAATTTTGGTATTCGCCTTTGATCCATAACCCGAGCCAGTACCAGATCCCATCGCAGCAGTAATGATGCCGCCAGCACCGACCGTAACGGTCGCCACATAATTTCCGCCAATGCTGGCCGGTTGAGCGACACCTGCAAGCAGGTTGCTTGTGGGAGCAGTTCCTTTGTTCTGGTAATACTCAGATACCGCTGTCTCTGAACCGCTGGCCAGCGTCGCTGCTTCCGATACCTGGGAACGGATGATGTAGTCCTGATACGCCGGAATGGCGATCGCGGCCAGGATGGCGATGATCGCGACGACGATCATCAGCTCGATCAGGGTAAAACCTTTCTGTGTACTCTTCATAGCGATTCCTCTCGTTGAGAATAGTTAGCTAACCGTATTTGATGCCCCCGAGCCCCGGCCACACAATCCCTGATGGGACCGGTACCCCTGTCACTTCGGTCAGTAACGACCAGAAAGCTCACTTGGTCTAAAGCAGATTACGTGCCATCGCTGCGGTAATGCTCTCTAAGGCCTGTGTGAGCGGGACGCGTAGACGGCCATAAGATAAATGAAGCGTTTTTTTCGGCGGTGCGGGAGACCGTACGGCAAGGCCGAACAACGCCCCCTTGCAACGCCTACAAAATTTGTCATCTAGTGACGTTTCGCGTCAGTACTGTCTCCTTGACCGTTTGACTGCGACAGTTTTGGATTAGGATTACCTGATGCAAAAGCCTGGATCAGCGGCATGATGAGGGAAGATATCTTGCGGGCACGGTTGCCGAGCTGCAGGTCCAAGCCATTGAGCCGACGCTGGGGGTGGGGGAAAGCATCAGCGTCATGGTGCTGGCAAGTTTTGGATTGACTTTTCGGCCACCAAAGGCCGCAATGATCCTGCCACTGCTGATGGTGACACTGGTCACGTAATTGCCGTTGATGGAGCTGCTGCTGACCAAGCCGGCGGTTGGGTTGTCTGCGGGAAGCGTGCCGTGATTGGAAAAATAATCCCACACCGCCGCCTTTGCACCGCTCGAAAGCGACCATCCCTCGGTTACTTCGGCCCGGATCAGATAATCCTGATACGCAGGAATGGCAATCGCTGCAAGCAGCGCAATGATCGCCACGACAATCATCAGCTCAATCAGCGTAAAGCCGCTCGAGATCCGTTGGCGCATTGTTGAAATCTCCCCTTGATCTGCCTTGCGCAATCACGTTTCGTACCAAGTCGGGCAAGACACGTGCTGTCGGGTGCATTCAAAGGCCGGGGGCGATAGTTACCGGCCTGACAAGCTTCAGGGTGAGGCTCGCGCAAGGTTACTGCGAGAAATCCAGAAACGATTTGCAGCGGCGATGGCCGTAAAGGCCATCAGAATCTCGAACGGCCGGTAAGGAATGGAGTATCGCGGTTCCTCCTGCAAGACGCAGTAGACCGTCGTGGCAAACGCCAACAGGAAAGCCACGGCGATCAGCGGTGCCAAGCCATGGCGCGCGGGGGACGCCCAATGTCTGAAATGGGATGAGAGCGCGAGCGACAGAAGTCCGGCTGCTCCTAGCAACGTCATCAGTGGATTGAGTGACTGACAAACGGCCTCCAGTGCAATCCACAGCCGGAACGTCTTGAACGGCGAATTGACCGTGGGATAGACATAAATGTCGCCTTGCCCAAAAACGATATTCCAGTCCCAGAGCTCATGCGGTTTTTCGACGAGATACCAGAAGGCGTAACTCGCTGGCTGCTTTTCCACCTCGCCGAGAAAAGCGCCGAGGCCGTCCGGCAGGGATTTCCGTAACAGGGCGTATTGGGCATCCACGGCGCTGAGCGTGGCGCTGGCATGCTTTTTTTGAACAGCGTTCCCGAAGAACGAATCCCGGTAGGCCTGATGATAATTTGGCAATTCACCTTGGGCAAAATTTAGAAGGGCGCGATCGCGCGAAGAGTCAACGGAAGCCGGCGGCAGCTGGCTGTTGCGCAGCGCCCAGCAACCCGGTAGCAGCAGTGCGCCAATAGCTAGCGCAGCGCAGAGTGGACGCGCAGCCAGCCGCCGCCATGCAAACAACGCTGCAAGCACAACGCCAAAGGGAACTAGCACCGAGTTGGTGAGCGCGGCAGCGCCGAAGATCAAGCCACTGGAAAAGGCCCAATAATAGCTGCCGCGGCGGCATGCAATCGCAAAGGCGAGCAGTGCCGCAGCGCACAGAAAGCTCAGGAGCGTTTCGCTGAGCAGAACTCCGGTGATGCTTACGCTGTGAGGCCACACGGCCATTAAAATGCCTGCCAGGAGCGCCCAGCGACTGGCGAGCCAGAATTTCCCCAGTTGAGTGCTCAGGGCAACAGTCAGTGCACCCAGCAGCGCTTGGCAAAGCAGCACTGAGGCATACCAGATGTCCTCAGTACCAAAGGCTTTCATCAGCAATGCGAGAAAAAGGGGATAACCGGGATCACGGTAGTTGTCCGCTGTGATGGAGGCGGAACCGGGTAGGTCCTTTGCAAAGGTTCCATGCGTCAGCAGGTTCCATGCGTAGCTCACGTATTGGGTTGCGTCTCCGCGAACGGGGTGAATGACAAGCGCGGTGCTTACGTAATACCACCGGACGATCAGCGCAAGAAAAGTGAGACAGAAAAGTGAAATCGTCCAGCGCCAGCTCTGAGTGTTGTTTGAGACAGTTTCGAGCATGTTGATCAGCCGAATTCCGCAGACCGTGCAAGTATGCACTAGCAGCAACCGATCACTTCACCAGCCGCTTGCGTCTTGTGTCCCTCACACTTAACTTCATTGACTGCGTTGTCCCAGGGGAAAATTCATGAAACCGCTAGTGTAGTGCTGCATTCTGTTTGGAACTTAAGCGGTTGTTGGCGCGGATGACCTTCTGGAGGATGTCGCGCGCGCTCTTGGTCCAGATGAAAGGCTTGGGCTGGATGTTGTGGTGAGCGACGTATGCCTCGATGGCAGCCACCAGTTCGGGCACGCTGGTGAACACGCCGCGACGCAGGCGTTCGGTGGTGATGTCGCGGAAGAAACGCTCAACCATGTTCAGCCACGACGCCGAGGTCGGGGTGTAATGCATGTGGAAGCGCGGATGCTTGTCCAGCCACGCTGTCACGACCGGGTGCTTGTGCGTGGCATAGTTGTCGGCAATCAGGTGCAAGGCCTTGTCCTTGGGTGTGCGGCGGTCGATCTTCTTCAGGAACTTCAGCCACTCCATATGCGTGTGGCGCGGCTGGCACTGACCGATGACCTGGCCATCGAGCACATTGAGCGCAGCGAACAGGGTGGTGGTGCCATGACGTTTGTAATCATGCGTCATCGTCTGGGCGCGCCCCTTCTTCAGCGGCAATCCGGGCTGCGTGCGATCCAGCGCCTGTACCTGGCTTTTCTCGTCGCAGCACAGCACCAGCGCGTGCTCGGGCGGCGACATGTACAGACCGACGACATCTTCGAGTTTCTGCACGAACTGCGGGTCGCGCGAGATCTTGAAACCCCGCACGCGATGCGGCTTCAACCCGTTTGCGCGCCAGTGGCGCGAGACACTGGCGGCGCTGATGCCCAGCTCAGCGGCCATCGTGCGCGTGCTCCAATGGGTGGCTGCCGAAGGCGTGCTCTGCGTAGTCAGTTCCACCAGCCGGGCCACGTCGACCTTCGACGGGGGCGCGCCGCGCGGGCGGTCGCGCTCGATCCCGGCGAGTCGATGCTGGGCATAGCGTTCGCGCCAGCGCGCGACCTGCACCCGCCCGAGGCTCAACTGCTCTGCAATCGCCTTGTTCTGCTTGCCCTCGGCCGACAGCAAAACGATCCGGGCGCGCTGCACTAGCCGGACGCTGGTGAGCTTGGAGCGAACCAGATGGGTGAGCTCACTCTGCTCCTCCTCGCTCAGCACAATGTTGGGGGCAACTCGCACGCCATCTCTCCCGCGGGCCTCGTAGTAAAACATGAGACCGGCGGGTCGCTTATACGTTCAATCAAGATTGAAACACTACACTAGTTGCTGCTTTGGTCTTGGCGCTCACTTCAACGCCGCTGATTGCCGGTAACGTGGTCAACACGGGTCTGGTGCAAAGTCGTATACCACACCTATTTAGTATCAGCGACTTGGTCATGATGGATCGAGTCAGCGATCCGCAGCTTTCGCCGGACGGCCGTTATGCCGCGTTTGGCGTGCGCAGCACGGACTACGCGGCGAACAAGGGCGTGAATGCGGTTTATGTGCTTGATCTCTCGGCCCATGCGGACATGCCTGTGAAGGTGCTGGACGAGGCCGGCTTGGCGCGCTGGTCCGCCGATGGGCGCAGCGTGTACTTCGTGGCGCCGGCCAACGGTGTGGCGCAGCTGTGGAGGTTGGATCTGGGCGGCAAGGTTGATTTGAATCTGGCGAATCACCGCGGTCCGGTGCAGGTTAGCCATTCGGTGCTCGACATCGATGACTACAAGCTCTCGCCGGACGGCAAACGCGTGCTGCTGTCGTACGAAGTCTTTACCGATTGCGCCACCCTGGCATGCACCAAGAAGCGCATCGCCGCGCGCGACAAAGACAAGGCCAGCGGCACGCTCTATACCAAGTTGTTCGTTCGGCACTGGGATACCTGGGCCAACGGCCGGCGCAATCAGCTGTTTGTCGCCAGCTTTGACGCGAAGGGCCAGTTACCCGCCGAGCCGACCCTGCTGAGCCGCGGTGTCGATGGCGATATTCCCAGCAAGCCGTTCGGAGACGAGAGCGAATTCGCTTTCGCGCCGGATGGGCGGAGCGTCTATTTTGACGTGCGCATTGCGGGAACGAGCGAGCCGTGGTCGACCAACTTTGACGTCTATCGCGTGCCAGTGGACGCCTCGTCCGCACCGAAAAACCTCACCGCCGACAACAAGGCGTGGGACGCGTATCCGGTGCCGTCGCCCGATGGCAAGACGCTTTACTACCTGGCGATGAAAACACCCGGGTTCGAAGCCGACCGCTTCGCCATTGTGGCGCTGGATCTGGCGACGGGTGCTAGGCGCGAGGTCGATCCGCGCTGGGATCGCTCGCCGGGCAGCATGACTATCTCCGCCGACGGCAAAACGCTATACGCCACCGCCGATGACGAGGGGCAGCATCCGCTATTTGCCATCAGCACGGCGAATGGCGAAGTCACCCGGCTCTCGGGCGACGGCGCGGTAGAGGGTTATTCGCTGGCCGGCGACAAGATCCTGATGGCGCGCGACGACCTGAAGCACCCGGCGGATCTTTATCTCGCTTCCCCCACGGGCTCGCATCTCAAGCAGGTCACGCATTTCAATGCGGACGATCTGAAGAATGCCAATGTCGGTGATGTCGAGTTCTTCAAGTTTCCGGGTTGGAACAACGAAACGGTGCAGGGTTATGTGGTCAAGCCGGTCGACTATCAGCCCGGCAAGACCTATCCCGTGGCTTTCATCATTCATGGTGGCCCGCAGGGGGCGATGAACAACGAGTGGAGCTACCGCTGGAATCCTCAGACCTATGCCGGCCAGGGCTTTGCGGTAGTAACGATCAATTTTCATGGTTCGACCGGCTACGGGCAGGCCTTCACCGATGCGATCTCGGGCGACTGGGGTAGCAAGCCGCTGGATGATCTGAAACTGGGCTGGAAAGCGGCGCTGAGCAAATACAGCTTTCTCGACGGCAACCGCGCCTGCGCGCTGGGCGCCAGCTATGGTGGCTACATGACGTACTGGATTGCCGGCGTGTGGAACCAGCCGTGGAAGTGCCTGGTCGACCACGATGGCGTGTTCGACACCCGCGCGATGTATTACGACACCGACGAGTTGTGGTTCGAGGAAAAGGAAAACGGCGGCACACCGTGGGCGAATCCCGAAAACTACGAGAAATTCAATCCGGTCAATCACGTCAAGGACTGGCGCGTACCGATGCTGGTGATCCACAGCGGTAACGACTTCCGCATTCCGATTACGCAGGGGCTGGGCGCGTTTACCGCATTGCAGCGTCGCGGCATCCCCAGCGAATTCCTGACCTTCCCGGACGAGAACCACTTCGTACTCAAACCGCACAACAGCGTGCAATGGCATGACACCGTCAATGAATGGCTGAAGAAATGGACGGCCAAGGACGCGCCGGCGCCTGCAGCTCGCTGAACGGTTCGAAGCTGTCACAGCCGGACTGCTGGGCAACATCTTTGCCACGACCCCGTGCGCGAGCCGTAGTCACATAGGAGCGGGCGCTGCTACGGCAGCCTGTTGAACGGTTCGACGATGTAACCGCCGGACCGCCGGCCAACATCTTTGCCACGGCCCCGTCCGCGAGCCGGAGTCACGTAGGAGCGCACCCTGTGCGCGAAGGCTCTCTGTTTTCGCGCCACGGCAATCGCGCACAGGGTGCGCTCCTACGAAGAGCGAGCGCGTGCGGCAGCCATGTGCAGTCAAGGCGCGGGCAGTATTACGGCTGCCACGTGCAGTTCCAGTACGGGTAGTCATTCACCTGCTGCACCAGCCCGGCCCGCAGCGGGTTGGCGATGATGTACAGGGCAGCGGCGTGTATGTCCTCGTCGTGCCGTAATGCGTGATCGTGGAAGCCCCTGGCCCAGACCTCTCCATGGTGTCCTGCGCGTACCATGGCTTTGCGGATGAGCGACTTGAGTCGGTTCATCACCAGCGACAGATCATCCCGCTCGCCCAGAGCGATCAGTCCATGCCAGTGATCCGGCATCAGCACCCAGCAGATGGGGTGGCCATCGCCCCACGTCTTCGGTTCCATCATCGAGCGACAGGCAGCGCAGGCGAGTTCGGTATCGAGGAAGTGCGGTACGCGGCCAGCGGTGACGGTGGTCAACAGGTAGATATGACCGGGCAGGCTTGCGCGACCTTTGCGCAATGCCTTATGTCCCGGAGGGTATGACATTCGACGATTTTGCCGCGATGGCAAAAGCGCAACAGCAGCGCGAGGCCCGTCGGTTTGTAGGAGCGCACCTTGTGCACGATGGCATTTGCTGTTTAAGCGCAGTGCCGATCGCACAGGGTGCGCTCCTACAGCCATTTGGCCCGCTTGAGTCCGATGAACAACCCGCCAACGACAATCACGACGACGGCGATCACGGCGGGATAGGCCCATGGCTGGGCGAGTTCCGGCATGTGGGTGAAGTTCATGCCGTACCAGCTGGTGAGCAACGTGGGGGCGGCGAGCATGGCGGCCCAGCCGGCGAGTTTTTTCATCACTTCGTTCTGGCCGAAGGTGACCAGGGAGAGGTTGACGTTGATGGCGGCGGCGAGCATTTCGCGCATGGCGCTGATCGCTTCGTTGACGCGAAAAACATGATCGTAGACGTCGCGGAAATACGCGCGCAGCTCTTTGGGAATCAGGTTGGGGTGCAGCCGTGTGAGCTGGCTGATGATGTCCTGCATCGGCGCGACGGCCAGGCGCAGCGTCATCAGGTCGCGCTGCATGTTGTAGAGGCGGCGTACGGTGCTGCGTTTGAAGGTTTCGGCGAAGATGTCTTTTTCGAGCTGCTGCAATTCCTCGCGCGACGCGCGCACGATGGGCAGCAGGTTGTCGACGATGAAGTCGAGGATGCTGTAGAGCGCATAGCTAGGTCCGTGCGCCATCAGTTCGGGCGTGTGTTCGCAGGCCTTTCTTGCCGGTGCGTAGGAAAGCGACGCGCCATGGCGCACGCTGACCAGGTAGCGAGGCCCGAGAAAAATGTGGGTTTCGCCGAAGGCGAGGTTACCGTCGATCTGCTGTGCGGTCTGCACCACCAGAAACAGCGAGTCGCCATAGGTTTCAATCTTGGTGCGCTGATGGGCGGTATGCGCGTCTTCGATAGCCAGGTCGTGCAGGCAAAACTCTTCCTGCAGTTTCAGCAGAAGCGCTTCGTCGGGCTCATGCAGTCCCACCCACACAAACGTATCGGGCTTGGCCAGCACGTCGCTGATTTCATCAAGCGTCACGTCGCCGATCCGGCTACCGTCTTTTCGATAGGCGATGCAGTTGACGACCATCTTCTTTTCAGTGGATGGCGGCGCAGGCGGGGCAGGGCTCATCAAGTTCATGCGGTGCATGATGCCCGGCGCATCAAGTCAGGGCAATTGCAGCCCAGTTAAAGCGTTTTAAGCGCTGTCTTCTGACGCAGACTCCATGCGATCGCGAGCCAGGATGGCATAGCAAATAACAGCCATGGCTGATTCTGTTGTACGACGCCGGGCAGCAGGTGAAGGGCGAGAGCGGCGAGGATTGCCGCCAGTTGCAGCAACAGGATAGCTTGGATGAAACGCGATGGCGCGATGCCGCGTCGCGCACGCCAGATGGCGGGCAGCAACAAGAACGCGAACGGATTGAAGAAAAGCAGGTTGGCGTTGGCCCATGCCGAGTGATGGGTGGTGAGCGTCCACAGCACGATCAGCAGCACGCCCACCAGGCCGGCTGCGATGAGATAGGTTGATGTAAGTAACGCTTGGCCGATGGGCGACCATCGCCGGGTCGCAAGCATGCATGCCGCAAGAATAAGCCCGGCCGCCGCGAGCGGAACTCGCAGGTCGGGCGGATTTGCCGGTGGCACGTCCAACCGGTTTGGCGAGACCAGCTGTTCGCTTTGCACTAGCGGTTTGAGTCCGCCCGAGCCGTTGTCGATTTGCACGCGGTTCATCTGTTGCTGCAGCACCATCGGCAGAAAGCTTTCCTGCCAGGCGTTGAGCGGCTGATCGGCATAGGGCCCTAGTCCGAGGTCCAGCACGAGCATCAGCCACGGCTGTGCGCTCATCAGTCGCGCGGTTTGCTGACGGTAGGTCATGCCGCCGGGCTGTGCGGTCAACTGCTTCTTCAGGGCGCCACCGAGAATTTTGTCCAGTGCATCGCGCACGCGGGTAGTGCAGTTGTCGGCGTAGTAGTCGTAAGCGTAGCCGGCATTTTCGGGGCGCATGTTCCAGAGAAGAAAATCTCGCAGCGCGGCAGCCTGCTCTGCGGACAGCGCCAGATGCTGTCGCGTCACCGAACGGCCGTCCTGCGTGTAGCTGGCCTGTTCGGGCGCGCTGTATTCCGCATCCATCAGGTAATGCATGCGGCCACGAGCGAAGTTGATGAAGAAGTTCGATTCGTTGAAATCGAATACGCCGTAGTTGAAATCCACCGACTCGCCGGAGGCGCGGTCGCGCACTTCGATGGCATCGTGGCCGAAGCGTTCCCAATACGTTTCACCCGGGCCATAGGTGATCAGCGAAATGTCGAGGTTGGCGCCTGGCGCGTTGGCGACGCTGGCGTGTGCCGTCGTGACGGCAACCACGGCGAGTAGCACGAGCAACAAGAGGCGGCGGGCGGAATGCATGGGCTGACGACCAGATGGCGAATGATGAAAGAACGGAAACTACGCTGTGGTTATCGCCGCGTCGCACGCTGGGAATCCGAGGCAACCTAACTCGGACTCGCTTCAGTTTTTGCCTTGTCTCACAACGCGAAACGCCTGCACGCGGCGGTCGTCCGCTTCGGTGACGTGGAAAAGGTAAGTGCCGATGGCCACTTCCTCGCCTACCTCGGGCAAGTGGCCGAACTCCGAGGTCACCATGCCGCCGACCGTGTCGTATTCCTCGTCGGAGAAATCGGCGCCGGTGTTTTCGTTGAAATCGGCGATCGGCGTCAGTGCGCTGACGATCCAGTCGCCGCCGGGCTGTTCGTGCATCAGCTCGGGCTCGTCGTCGTCGTGCTCGTCGTCGATTTCGCCGACGATTTGCTCGAGCACGTCCTCGATGGTGATGAGGCCGGCCACGCCGCCGTATTCGTCCATCACCACGGCCATGTGATTGCGGGTAAGGCGGAACTCGGCCAGCAGCACATTCAGGCGCATCGACTCGGGAATCAGCACGGCCGGGCGCAGGATCGCCATGATGTCGAACTGGCTGGTGTCGCCGAAGGATTTCAGCAGATCCTTGGCCAGCAGGATGCCCAGGATGTCGTCCTTGTCTTCCCCGTGCACGGGGAAGCGCGAATGGCCAGATTCGACTACCACGGCAAGCATCTCGGACAGCGACGACTCGGCGGCGAGCATGACGATCTGGGCACGCGGCACCATCACATCGTCGACGCTCAGCTCGGTGACCTTGATGGCACCCTCGACCATCGTGAGGGTGTCGGCGGACAGCAACCCGTTGGTCTGGGCGGCGCGCAATTCCTCGATCAGTTCGACGCGGTTGCGTGGCTCGCCGGAAAACATGTGGCCCAGTCGGTCCCACCAACTACGGTGCGCCGGGCCGCTGGTACTGCCAGGGTCGTCGTTCATTTATCGCGTGGGTGCTGCCCGCAAGCGGGACGGTAACTCGAGTTTAGCGGAAAATTCGTGACGATTCAGCGCGATGGGTGGAACAGGCCGTGACGCGATCGTGCGGCCCGCCTTCGACTGGCTCGCCGGGCAGATGCTACAGCCGATAGGGATCGGCAATGCCCAGGCCAGCCAGGATGCGGGTCTCCAGCGCTTCCATCGCCTCGGCCTCGCTCTCCTCGATGTGATCGTAGCCGAGCACATGCAGCACGCCGTGTACGGTCAGGTGCGCCCAGTGATCTTTCGGCGGCTTGCCTTGTTCCCTGGCTTCGCGCAGCACGACGGGAGCACAGATGGCCAGATCGCCAAGCAGCGGCAGCTTGAGTTCCGGCGGAAGCTCCGCGGGAAAAGACAGCACGTTGGTCGCATAGTCCTTGCCGCGATAGTCGTTATTGAGTGCGCGGGCTTCGTCGATGTCGACGATGCGGATGGCCAGCTCGGCTGGCTTGCGATGTTTCGCGCCGCGCAAGGCCGCAGCAACCCAGCGGCGAAAGCTGGTTGATGAGGGCAGCCCGGCACGCGCCAGGCCATAGCTCAACGACACGCGGGGCTCGGGTATCGTCGCGGCGGATCGCTGCGGTGTGCGGGGAGCGAGCGGCGCTTGTTTCGGCATGTGATCGCGTGGCATTAGGTCAGGAAGCGAGGGGCGGGTTAGCCGATCCGTTCTTCGATTCGGCTTTCTCCACCTTGTCGTCAAACGCCTCATAAGCCCGCACGATCTTCGCCACCAGCGGATGACGCACGACGTCGCGCGAGGTGAAGAAGGTGAAGCTGATGCCGCTGACGTCATGCAGCACTTCGGTGGCCTGACGCAGGCCGGAGCGCACGTGACGCGGCAGGTCGACCTGGGTGACGTCGCCGGTGATCACAGCGACGGTGCCGAAGCCGATGCGAGTCAGAAACATCTTCATCTGCTCGACGGTGGTGTTCTGCGCTTCGTCGAGAATGACGTAGGAGTCATTGAGCGTGCGGCCTCGCATATAGGCGAGCGGCGCGATCTCGATGACGTTGCGCTCGATCAGTTTGGCGACTTTTTCGAAGCCGAGCATTTCGTACAGGGCGTCGTAGAGCGGGCGCAGGTACGGATCGACTTTTTGCGAGAGGTCGCCGGGCAGGAAGCCGAGCTTCTCTCCGGCTTCCACGGCGGGACGCACCAGCAGCAGGCGCTGCACGCGATTGGCTTCCAGCGCCTCGACCGCGCTGGCCACGGCCAGATAGGTCTTGCCGGTGCCGGCCGGGCCGATGCCGAAGTTGATGTCGTGGGTGGCGATGGCGTGCAGGTAGCGCGCCTGGTTGGCGCCGCGTCCCTTGATGACGCCGCGCTTCACGCGGATGGCCACTTCCTGCGTGCCTTCCGTCGATGCGTCGGTGATCGCGTCGATGCCGGATTCGGCCAGGTGCAGATGCACCTTGGCACCGTTCAACGATTCTTCTTCGGTCACCACATACAGCGCGCGCAGCACCTTCTCGCTGGCCCTGATGGCCGGACCTTCGCCGATCACCTCGAACACGCTGCCGCGGTGGTTGATCTCCACGCCCAGGCGCAGTTCGATCTGCCGCAGGTGCTCGTCGAATGGCCCGCACAGGTTGGCCAGCCGCGCGTTGTCTTCGGGGTCGAGCGCAAAATTGTTCTGCTGGGTATGGCTCTTCAGGCTGGCAGTCATAGTTCTCGGTGCATGACGTAAACGTCGGTGGATCCGTGCACAGCATGGCGAAAAGCGCCGGGCACCTGGCCGACAATCTGGAAACCGTGGCGCTGCCAAAGGCGCACGGCGGTGGTATTGCTGGAAACCACGAAGTTGAACTGCATCGCCGTGAAGCCGGCGCAGCGGGCCTGCTCCAGCGAATGCTCGCACAGCATCGAGGCAATGCCGCGGCCGCGCGCATCGGCTGCGACCATATAGCTGGCATTGGCCACGTGATCGCCCAGGCCGGGCTGATTGGGCCGCAGCTTGTAGAAGCCCAGTACCTTCCCGTCCTGTTCGGCGACGAAGCAGCGTACCGGTGGCGCCGTCCACATGGCGCGCGCGGTGTCGATGTCGAGATCGGCCGGATAGTTGTACGTGTCGCCACCGGCGATCACCGCCTGCATGATCGGCCAGACGCGAACAAATTCGTCCGCACCAATTTCCCGCAGCGCGAGGTTTTCCGTCACGAAGCCAGCGCGACCGGTGCGTCGATGGCCGGCTCATGCAGCACGATCCGGCCGCGCAGCGAATTGCTCATAGCGTCGGTGATCAGCACATCGACGAACTGGCCAATCAGCCCCGGATGGCCGGCAAAGTTGACGAAGCGCATGTTCTCGGTGCGGCCGGTCAGCTCGCTCGGATCGCGCGTGCTTGGCTTTTCCACCAGCACGCGCTGCACGCTGCCGATCATCGCGGTGCTGATTTTTTTGGCGTTTTCGTTGAGCGTGGCCTGCAGGCGCATCAGGCGCGCGTGCTTCTCCGCCGCCGGGGTCTCGTCGGCGAGATTCGCTGCCGGCGTGCCGGGGCGCGAGGAGAAGATAAACGAGAAGCTCTGGTCGAAGCCGACGTCGTCGATCAGCTTCATGGTCTTGTCGAAATCCTCGGCGGTTTCGCCGGGAAAGCCGACGATGAAATCGGACGACACGCAGATGTCCGGCCGCACCGCGCGCAGCTTGCGAATCTTCTGCTTGAACTCCAGCGCGGTGTAGCCGCGCTTCATCGCGCTGAGGATTCGATCGGAACCGGCCTGCACCGGCAGATGCAGGTAATTGGCCAGCTGCGGCACGTTGGCGTACGCCTCGATCAGCGAGTCGGAAAACTCCAGCGGATGCGAGGTGGTGAAGCGAATGCGGCCGATACCGTCGATTTGCGCGATGGCGTGGATCAGCACGGACAAATCGGCCACGCTGCCGTCGTGAGCCGGGCCGCGGTAGGCGTTGACGTTCTGGCCGAGCAGATTCACTTCGCGCACGCCCTGGGCGGCGAGCTGGGCGACCTCGACCAGCAAATCGTCGAACGGACGGCTGATTTCTTCGCCGCGGGTATAGGGCACGACGCAGTAGCTGCAGTATTTCGAGCAGCCTTCCATGATCGAGACGAAGGCGGTCGGGCCGTCGGCGCGCGGCTCGGGCAGGTTGTCGAATTTTTCGATCTCGGGGAAGCTGATGTCCACCTGCGGCCGGCCCGTGGCGCGCTGCTTTTCGATCAGCTCGGGCAGGCGGTGCAGGGTCTGCGGACCGAAGACCAGGTCGACATACGGCGCGCGCTTGACGATGGCGTCGCCTTCCTGCGAGGCCACGCAGCCGCCCACGCCGATCAGCACCGGCTTGCCGTCCTTCTTGTGCTGCTTCCAGCGGCCGAGCTGGCTGAAGACCTTTTCCTGCGCCTTCTCGCGGATCGAGCAGGTGTTGATCAGAATCACGTCCGCCTCGGACTCGTCCAGAGTCAGTTCCGCGCCATGCGACGCCGCGAGCACGTCGGCCATCTTGGCCGAGTCGTACTCGTTCATCTGACAACCGTGGGTCTTGATGAAAAGCTTCATCGAAGCTGGCTTGCCGCTCATGACAGGGGATTTACCGTGGTTCGTAGAACGAAGGCGACGGCTGCGAAACTTTTTTGCCATCGCGACGCCGCCGCAATGCGGCATCGAACCGCGCAGTTTACGCCACCGTGGGCCCCCTCGCCAGTGAACCGGCCGCGCGCTGATGGCGGGCGGCCAAGCTATAGCGCACTCAGAAGTCGACGCTGGCCGACAGCTTGATCGTGCGCGAAGCACCCTCGGTCAGGTAGCCGCCCAAGGCTGATGCCCAGTAGTTGCTGTTGCCGATATTCAGCACTGCGGCGCGGAACGTCACCTGGCGACCGTCAATGGCGGTGACGTAGCTGGCGCCCGCGTCGACCCGCGTCCAGGCGGGGATACGCAAGGTATTGGCCAGGTCGACATATTCACCGCCGGTGCGGGTCACGCCCAGGTTCAACCCCAGGCCCGTGGTGCCAGGCACCGCCCAGTCCACGCCGGCGTTGTATTGCCACTTCGGTACGCCGACCGCGGTGTTGCCGTTGTCGAGGCCACCGGCCGTCTGGGTCAGCTTGGCGTCGATGTAGCTCGCGCCGCCGATCAGTTTCAATCCACTCGTCGGCTCGCCGTAGATACTCCATTCCGCGCCGCGGTTGCGCTGTTCGCCGGCAATGCTGAAAACGCGCGTCACGCCATCGGTGATGCCGCTGGGCTGCTTGATCTGGAACAGGCTGAAGGTGCTGCCGAACGTGCCCTGGTCGTACTTGATGCCGGTTTCGAGCTGCTTCGACTTGTACGGCGCAAACACCTGGCCGACATTGGCCGAGCCGATCGGCGCTTCCGGTCCCTGCGACAAGCCCTGGATGGAATTGGCGAACAGCGAGACGTTCGGGTTGAGCTTCACCACCAGGCCGAGCACCGGTGAGGTGGCGATTTTGCGGTAATCCGCGGTCTGCATGCCGGTGGTGTAGGCATAGCCCAGGGTTTGCAGGGTCTGCCGGCGCGCACCGAGGGTCAGCAGCACCTGATCGTCGGCAAAGCCCAGCGTATCGGATAGCGCCAGGCTGTGCAGCTTGGTGCGGCCGGTCACCACCGGATCGCCGCCGCTGAAGGTGGTGGGCGGGTACGACATGGCCACATAGTCGTAGAGGTTGGTCGGCGAGGACGCGGAGAAGGTGTAGCTGACGGTCTTTTTCTGGTTCAGCGCGGAGACGCCCAGGTTGATCTTCTGGCTGACCGGGCCGGTGTCGAATGTCCCGTTGAGGCCGGCTTCGCCGCTCTGCGCGTCGTTTTGGTACGGCACGCCCAGTCGGTAAATCGAACCGTTGCCGCTGCCGTCCACGGTGGGCGAGGCGTACTCGCCGTTTTCGTTGGAATGATCGGCGCCGACGGCGACATAGCCGGTCAGGCTGGGCAGGAAATCGTACTCGGCGCGGACCAGGCCATAGGTGTCTTCCAGGCTGGAGTAGCTCCAGGGCTGGGCGTAATTCGCGCTCGCCGGCGGCGGTTTGGGCACGCCGTCGCCGCTGAGATAGACCACGCTGCGGCCCTCGTCGATGCGCTGAAGCTGATGGCTCACGTCGGCCTTGAGGCGGAACTTGTCGCCGCGGTAATCGAACGCGATGGACTGCTCGTTCGACTTGCGGCTCTCGCGGTCAATCGAGGTATCGCCATCGCGCCCGCCCAGATTGACGCGGATGCCGTACTGGTCGTTCGTGCCGAAGCGTCGGCTGACATCGAACTGGGCGCCGGCCTGGCTGTCGCTGCCGTAGTCGACGGAGGCGCGCGTCAGCGGCGCGTCCAACGCCCATTTCGGCTCCACGTTGATCGAGCCGCCGATGCCGCTACCGCCGGGCGATACGCCGTAGAGAAACGCGCTGGCGCCACGCAGCACGTCGAGCCGGCCGATGGCATCGGCGTCGACCATCTGCCGCGGGATGATGCCGTAGAGGCCGCCAAAGGTGATGTCATCGCCATTAAGCGGAAAGCCGCGCAGCACGAAGGTCTCGGCGAAATTGCCGAAGCCGTCGGCGACGCGCACCGCCGGATCGTCGGCCACCACATCGGCAATGGTGTACGCCTGATGGCTGGCGATGTAGTTCTCGGTATAGCTGGTCATCGCGAACGGCGTACTCATCACATCCTGTTCGCCCAGCACGCCCAGATTGCCGCGGCGGGCGATGTCGCCGCCGCCGAAGGTCGGCAAGCCCACGCCCTGCACATTCACCGCGTCCATCGTTTGCGCTTTCACAGGCTCATTGGCACTGCTCGTGTGGCTGGTGTTGTCGCCATCGACGGGTTGGCTTTGCGCGTGTGCGGCAAAACCGCCGGACAGCGCCATCGCCAGCAGGCTGGGCAAGACGGCGCGGCGGAGGCTGACGGAGTGACGGCTTGCCGCCTGCGGCTTGGTCGAAGTGTTCATGGTGTTCCTCAAAAAAGCGTGGGTAATAAAAGGGAGATCAGGGCGAATAGGCTCGCCGTGCCGCCGATGAAGGCCAGCCAGCGCGCGACGCGGGGGCGATACGGTTGCAGCAGAACCCAGGCGATGGCGGCCAGCATCCAGCTCGCACACCAGTCGACGCTGCCGATGTCCCAGCCGTGCCAGCGCGCGCTGATGACCCAGGCAGCCAGCGTCGCGAGCCAGCCACCGAGGCGCAGAAGGCGCGCGCGGCGAAGCGATGCTTCGGCGCCAAAGTGCTGGCGGTGATGACGCGCCACGGCGAGGCACAGCAGGGCCCAGCTCAGATAATTCAGCGCCAGCACGATCAGCCACATCATCGTCATGCGGATTTCTCCAGGGGACGATCGGCGTGCGATGAGGCCGAAGCCGCGGGGATGCGTGCATCGCGCCGGAGGCTTTTTGGCGGACGCGCGCTGAGCCAGGCCAGCCACGCAAAGCCGAGGCCCAGGGCGAAGGCGCTGGCGTCGATGCCCGCGAGTACCCAGTGATGATTGGCGATGCTGGCAGGCAGGCTGCTGCGCGGTTCGGTCAGCGCATTCAGCAGCGGCAGTGCAAGCAGCAAGGCGGCCGTCATGCCGAACAGCTCGCGCCACGGCTTGCCGCGACGCAGGCGCAGCACGGCCCATATCGCGGCGAGCAGCCACACGGCGTAAAAGCTCTGCGCTTCCCAGGCGGCCCGAGCGGTCAGGTTGTCGGGGAGCAGGCGGTTGGCCCAGAGCAGGGCGACGCTCGCCAGGGGCATGCCGGCTATAACGGCAACACTCAGCCTGCGCACCAGCCCGTAGCCGGAGCGCAGTCCGGCCTTCTCCGCCTGCCGCTGGCGCTTTTCGATCCAGACCTGCGCCGCCGTGGCGAGCATCACGCAGCCGGCGGCGCCGAGCAGAAAGTACAGCCACCGAATGGCTGCGCCGCCGAACTGCACGCGATGCAGTCCACTCAGAAACTGGTAGGTGCGATAGGCGGCCGGTGGACTCGCGCTTTCACCGCGGAAATGGCCATCGGTGCCGTCGTAGATCAGGGTGCGGCGACCGCCTGCGACCTCATCGTTGCCGGACTCCAGCGCGCTGATCGCGATCGACGCATCGTGGACATGCTCGATCTCCAGATACTGCACCGGGCCGCGCAGGCGTTGCACGGCGTCGTCGAGAACCTTGTCGAGCGAGGCCACTTGGCCTGGCGGCCGGTGCTGCTCGACCGGATGGGGCGTGCCGGACAGCGCCTCGTAATACGCCGCCAGATTGCCGCGATAGGCGATCTGCACGCCGGCGGTCATGTAGGTGGACACCATGATGATCACGCCGGTGTAGGCGATCATCAGATGGAACGGCAGGCCCAGCACGCCGGTGAGGTTATGTCCGTCCAGCCACGCTCGCTGGCCGCCGGCCTGCGGCCGGAACACAAAAAAATCCTTGAACACGCGGCGATGAATGATCACGCCGGTCACCAGCGCCAGCAGCATCAGCATGCCGGCCAGGCCCACCAGATACGCGCCGGGCGTGCCGGCCTGCAGGTTGTAGTGCAGGACGAAAAAGAAATTGCCGCCGACGGTTGGCGGAATCAGCGTTCCGTCGCGCGGATTCAGGGCGACATCGATCGTCGGTTTGCCCGGTTCGAAGACAAAGCCGTGAATCGACGGATTGCGCGTGCTGGGCGGATTGAGATAAAGCGTCTCGGCGTGCGGCGCCATCTCGCGCAAAGTGGCCGCAGCCGCATCCATCGCGACCGGCCCTGGTGCGATCCGATGCAGCGCCGGACGCATCCAGTAGTCCAGCTCCTTGTCGAAGCAGGCCAGCGTGCCGCCGAGGAAAATCGCAAACAGCACCCAGCTCACGATCAGCCCGGCCCAGGTATGCAGCCATGCCATCGATCGCACGAAGCTGCCCCTCATCGACGCGCGCTCACGGACGCATGCCGTAGTCGCGCCACGTCATGGCGAGTAAAAGCATCACGGCACCCGCCGCAAGCACGGTCCACCAGCCGCGCCACGCGCTGCGCGCGGCGAACACCCAGATCGCCACCGCCGTCCACACCACGAAACTGAGCAGGCTGGCGGTCACCGCGCGGTTGATCCGGCTCATCGGCAGCACGACGGTCAGCAGTGCCGCGCAGGCGTAGGCGACAAAGTAGCCGCCGAGCAGCGCGGCGGCCGTTCTCGATGCCACAGCCCATCGATAGCGCGCGGTTGTCGACTGGCGTCGTTTCAGTTGACCGCTGGGTGCTTCGGACATGCGTGCGTGGATTCGATAATGGAGAGGTGTCGTTCGGGCTTGCCGCGTTGTCGTCGCGAGCGCGCTCGTGGTGACGGCGCAAAGCGATCGGCCTGATGCGGGTGCGGCGGGGACGACGTGACGTTGCCGCGGTCGTGGTTGGGTTTTCCCGAAGGCGAACGCTCGAACGCAGGCGCATCGTGTGCGGCTGATCGGGCGTTGCGTGGGAAGCCTGCCCCTATTAAATAGTTATTACGAATGATTCGCAATAACTATTTTGCGTCGCCATGCCCATGACTTGGCTTGCCCGACACCTTTCGTCAGACTCGCGCTCATGAATGCCGTCGTCCGCCGGGACGAGCGCTCCGGCGCGCGATCCCGCTCAAAACGCCTGTTTGCTGCCGCCCTGATCGGCTGCCTGCTGTGGACGGGCGGCTGTTTTTTTCGGCAGGCGTTTTCGCTGGCCTACGCCGGTTCGCTGTATCACTGCACGGGCGCCAACGGAGAAGCCGTTTTCAGCAGCACGACGGCGGGATATCGCGGCTGCAAGAAGATCGCCACGTTTGCCTCGGCGCCGTCGGTGGCGCGCCCCAAGATAAAAAATCTTCCCGCCTCGCTGAATCTCGTCAGCGGATCCGTGACGACGACGGCGCGGAGTATCGCGGCCGACGGCGTCGATCCCGTTTCGTTTGAGCGGGTGGTTGCCGGCATCGAACCCGCGGGGCATGCCGCCGGCGACACGACGGCGCAACGCGCCTCGCTCGTCGGCGTGCAGGGGGCGGTGGAAACCACGGCGAAGCTGGTACTGGCGCCAGTGCCGAACACGGCTGTTGACGCCGTCGCCGCCATCCAGCCGGGTTATCACGAATCGAAAGACGCGGTGACGCCGCTGCTTGAGGTCGACAAGAACGGCAACCGCGTTCGACGCGGTTCGACGTATCGCGTGGTGCGTGCCGACGGCGTGGTCGAGTACACCAATGTGCCGCCGGCGCGACTGAAGGGCAACACGGTCACCATGCTTTTCAGCTACACCGAAATCGAAACCTGCATGGCCTGCAACCTGCACTCGCCCATTCACTGGGGCAGCACCGCCCTCAATCTCACCGCCTATGCCGATGTCATTCGCGCGGCGAGCGTCGAGTACGGCGTGGACGAAGCGTTTCTGCGCGCAATCATCCATGCCGAAAGCGCGTTCAATCCGCGCGCGCTGTCGCTCAAGGGCGCGCAGGGGCTGATGCAGCTGATGCCGGGTACGGCCAGCGACATGGGCGTGCTGGACGCGTTCGATACCAGCCAGAACATTCGCGGCGGCGCGCGCTATCTGGGCCTGCTGCTGCATGACTTCAACGGCAACGAGCAACTGGCCGCCGCGGCGTACAACGCCGGGCCCGGCGCGGTCGTGCGCTACAGCGGCGTGCCGCCCTTTGCCGAAACGCAGGTCTATGTGGAACGCGTGGGTACCTTGCGCAAGCGCTACGGCGCGGCGATCCACCCGCCGCTCACCTCGTCGACCGGGCCCGGTTGAGCGGTCCTCAGCTCACGTGGTCGGTGCGCGGCGGCACGCAAGCCTCAGCTGGTCACCACCGGCGCGGCGTTCGTCATCGCCGGACGCTGAATCAAAGTCACATCGAGATGGAACGGCGTGCCGTTGCGCAGGCCGGAAACCTCGACCGTGCTGCCGGGCTTGATGGCGGCCTCGCGCCGGCGCAGGTCGGCTGGATCGAGAATGTCATCGCTGCCGATCTTCAGCAGGATGTCGCGTGGCTGGATGCCCGCCAGAGCTGCCGGACCGCCGGGCGTGACGTCGGTGACCTGCACGCCGCGCGCTGCCGACGGCAGGCCGCTGTCGGCGGCGACCGGGACGAACGCGTAGTTGGCGCCCATCCAGCCGCGCACCACGTGCCCGCTGGCGATGATCTGATCGAGCACCTTGCGTGCGGTGGCGACCGGGATGGCAAAGCCGATGCCTTCCGCGCCGGCGGCCTTGCCGATCAGCAAGGTGTTGATGCCGATCAGCTCGCCCCGGGTGTTGATCAGCGCACCGCCGGAGTTGCCCAGGTTGATCGCTGCGTCGGTCTGGATGAAGTCCTCGGCGCTGGAGCTGTTGAGCTGGCGGCCAACCGCGCTGACGATGCCCATGGTCACGGTCTGATTGAGACCCAGCGGATTGCCGATCGCCAGCGCCACGTCGCCGGCGCGGAGCTGCTGCTTGTCGGCCATCCTGATCACCGGCAGGTTGCTGGCATCGATCCTCAGCACCGCCAGATCGGTCTCCTCGTCCGCGCCCACGAGGGTGGCCTTGGCGATGCGGCCGTCGTAAAGCAGCACCTGGATGTCGGCTGCTTCGGCGATCACATGATTGTTGGTGAGCACATAGCCCTGACCCTGCGCGCTGACAATCACGCCCGAGCCCAGGGTCTGCTCGCGATGCTGGTAGGTGGTCGGCATGCCGCCGAAAAGCTGCTGCAGCACCGGATTGTTGTACATCTTCAGAGCTTGCTCGGTGACGATCTTGTTGGCATAGATGTTCACCACCGAGGGTGCGGCGGCCGCCACCGCGTCGGCGTACGAAACCGGCGCGTTAGCGGAAGGCGCGGGGCCGGCAGGTTCCGCCACGTGCGCGACGGGCAGGCCGAAGTGCGCGCGCAGACGCTCGCCGCTGGCCGGCCAGAACAGCCCGATCACAAAGGCTACCGCCAGCCCCAGGACAACGAAGCGGGCGATGAAGGCGAGCGTGCCGGCGGCATGTTTCATGTCGAAAAGGGATTCCCGGCGGGTCGTGGCGAATGTTCGCGGCGGATCGACGTCGCCGGCTCTGCGGTTTTATTGTATGGGTGATGGCCTGACGCTACACTAACGCGATTTTTGAGGGGTCCCAAACCCCATCCCTGAAACACTTCCGGAGAGCCTGATGGCGAATGAAGTTGTCGACCACGGCCGCCGCCGTTTCCTGACAGCAGCCACTGCAGTGGTCGGGGGTGTCGGGGTCGTTTCGGTGGCGGTGCCCTTCATCAAGTCATGGGAGCCCAGCGCAAGAGCCAAGGCGGCCGGTGCTCCGGTCACCCAGTCGCTCGCCAAAATCGAGAGTGGCCAGCAGCTCATCGTCGGCTGGCGCAGCCTGCCGGTCTTTATCGTCAACCGGACCAAGGACCAGCTGGCGACCTTGCCCACGCAGGATTCGCGTCTGGTGGACCCCAAGTCCGACGGCGCCTCGGCGCAGCAGCAGCCGAAGTACGCGCAGAACGAGGCGCGCTCGATCAAGCCCGAGTGGCTGGTCATGATCGGCATCTGCACCCACCTCGGCTGTGTGCCGGGCTACGTGGGTGAAATCAAGCCCGAGCCGTTCGACCCGAACTGGAAGGGCGGCTACTACTGCCCCTGCCATCACTCGCGTTACGACATGGCCGGCCGCGTGTACCAGGGCGTGCCCGCCCCGAAGAACATGCAGATTCCGCCGTATCACTTCATCGACGATACGACGATCCAGATTGGCGTCGATCCGAAGGGAGCTGCGTAATGGCCAACGTATTGAGCAACATCGGCGACTGGGTTGGCGAACGCGCGCCGGGGCTTGCACCGTTCTATCGCAAGCACATGAGCGAATACTACGCGCCGAAGAATTTCAATCTCTGGTACTACTTCGGTGTGCTGGCGATGGTGGTGCTGGTCAACCAGATTCTCACCGGCATCTTCCTCACGATGAACTACAACCCGAGTGCGGCGGGCGCGTTCGACTCGGTGCAGTACATCATGCGCGACGTGGAGTGGGGCTGGCTGATCCGCTACATGCATTCCACCGGTGCATCGCTGTTCTTCGTGGTGGTGTTCCTGCACATGTTCCGCGGCCTGATGTACGGCTCGTACAAGAAGCCGCGCGAGATGGTCTGGCTGCTCGGCATGCTGATCTTCCTGGTGCTGATGGCCGAGGCCTTCATGGGCTACGTGCTGCCGTGGGGCAACATGTCGTTCTGGGGCGCAAAGGTCATCATCTCGCTGTTCGGTACGATTCCCTACATCGGAAACACGCTGGTCGAATGGATCATGGGCGACTTCCTGCCGGCGGACTCCACCCTCAACCGCTTCTTTGCGCTGCACGTGATCGCGCTGCCGATCGTGCTGCTGCTGCTGGTGGTGCTGCACATCTTTGCGCTGCACGAAGTGGGCTCGAACAACCCCGACGGCGTCGACATCAAACACGGGCCGAAGGGTAATCGCTGGAATGCCAACAAGCCGGCTGACGGCGTGCCGTTCCATCCTTACTACACGGTGCACGACCTGGTCGGCATCGGCTTCCTGCTGATGGTTGCCGCCTTCATCATCTTTTTTGCGCCGACCTTCGGTGGCTGGTTCCTCGAGCACGACAACTCGATCATGGCCAACAACCTGGTGACTCCGGCCGAGATCAAGCCGGTCTGGTACTTCACTCCGTTCTACGCGATCGTGCGCATGGTGCCGTCGTTCTTCGGCACCGCGGTATGGGGTGTGCTGGCGATGTTCGGCGCGATAGCCGTGCTGTTCTTCATGCCGTGGTTCGATCGTGGCCAGGTACGTTCGATCCGCTATCGCGGCACGGGATACAAGGTGGCGCTGGGACTCTTCGTGGTGGCGTTTCTGGGCCTCGGCGCAGTAGGTACCGGCATCACGGCGGAATTGATTCCGAAGCTGTTCGGTCATGTTGACCTGACCACCTGGGAAAATCTGTTCGGCCGTCTGATGACGATCATCTACTTCGGCTTCTTCCCGTTCCTGTGGGCGTATACGCACTTCGGCTGGGAAAAAACCAAGCCGGTGCCGGAGCGGGTGACCGGGCATGACTAATCCTACGATTCTCATCAAACGGCGGCCTCTGATGACGCAGCGGTATTTCACGAAGCGGCTTCTGTACGTGCTTTTCCTGGCGCTGGGCCTGCTGGCGGGCAGCATGGCGGCGCAGGCGGCGGAAGAGCCGGAGCTGATGTCGTCCGGTGCCAGCGTGCGCGATCAGGCATCGCTGCAGCGCGGCGCAAAGATGTTCTTCAACTACTGCGTCGGCTGCCACTCGTTGAAGTACGTGCGTTATTCGCGTATCGCCCAGGATCTGAACCTGTCCGAGCAGGACGTGATGCAGAACCTCAACTTCACCGGCGGCAAGTTCGACGATCAGGTGATCTCGCACATGCCGGCCGACATGGCGACCAAGTGGTTCGGCAAGGCGCCGCCGGATCTGTCGCTGGAAGTCAGCGCGAAGGGTGAGGACTGGGTTTACACCTACCTGAACTCGTTCTACCTCGATCCGCACAGCCCGATCGGCTGGAACAACACGGTGCTCCCCAACGCTGCCATGCCGTTTCCGCTGGCCGAGCTGCAGGGCCTGCAGACGGCGACGATGAAGCCGGGTACGACCGACGTTGTGGAAAAGCTGGAAATCGCGCATCCAGGCACCATGACGCCCGCGCAGTACCAGCAGTCGATGCGCGATCTGACCAGCTTCCTGCTGTACGCTTCCGAGCCCGCCGCGCTGCAGCGTGAGCACTACGGCATCTGGGTGCTGCTGTTCCTGGCGGTATTCACCTTCCTGGCGTATTTGCTCAACAAGGAATACTGGAAAGACGTCCATTAAACGTCCATTACACCCGGATGTGCATCATCCGATTGCGGCGGCCACGGGCCGCCGTCGTCGTCTCACCGATAGGGAAACGCGCATGGTTCAGAGCGCTCGCTCGCGCAACGTATTGACGTTGTACACCACAGCCGACGACATCCAGTGTCATCGGGCAAGGCTCGTGCTGGCCGCCAAGGGCGTCAGCTACGAGCGCGTTATCGTGGATCACGCCAATCCCCCGGAAGATCTGATCGATCTCAATCCGTACGTGACGACGCCCACGCTGGTCGACCGTGATCTCACGCTGTTCGACACGTCGGTGGTTTGCGAGTACCTCGACGAACGCTATCCGCATCCGCCGCTGATGCCGATCGATCCGCTGTCGCGCGCGCGCATTCGCGTCGCCGCCGTGCGCATCGAGAAAGACTGGCTTACCGAAGTGGACCTGATTCGTGCCGGAGGCAAGCCGGCCGACGCCGCGCGCAAGCGCCTGCGCGAACAGCTTCTGGCCAGCCTGCCGCTGTTCAAAGCGGCCAAGTTCTTCCTGAATCCGGAAATGAGCCTGGTCGACTGTCTGGTGGCCCCGGTGATCTGGCGCCTGCCGTGGCTGGGCGTGGATCTTGGCAGGGAAGGCAAGCCGATCATCGATTACGGCGAGCGCCTGTTCCACAGCCAGGGGTTTTCGCGCAGCATGACCGACCAGGAGAAGGCCATGCGGCCTCTCCCCGAGCAGGCATGATGAGCAACAAAGAACCTACCGCGATGAGCTCGAACCGGCCGTATTTATTGCGGGCGATTTACGACTGGATCAGTGACAACAACCTTACGCCTTACGTGCTGGTCGACGCGTTGATCGAGGGCGTTCGCGTGCCGCCGCAGGTGATCAAGAACGGGCAGGTGGTGCTTAATCTGGCGATGCGCGCCGTGGCCAATCTCGATCTGGGCAATGAGTGGATCAGCTTTTCGGCGCGTTTCTCCGGCGTGAGCCAGACGATCAATATTCCGGTGCAGGCGGTGCTCGCCCTGTACGCCCAGGAAAACGGTCAGGGGATGATGTTTCCGGCCGAGGAGGGTGGTGACAACCCGCCACCGCCGGACGTGCCGGACGACGCGCCGCCCGCACCGGGCGCGGAGCAGGGCGACAAGCCCAAGCGGGGCGCCCCGCATCTTCGCGTGGTCAAGTAACCCAGTTTTCCGATCATTGCGATTGCATCGCGACAGCGGGCGGCCGTAGCTCGACAGGTTGCCGCCAAGTTGCCGCGATAAGTTCTAGTGGAGCCGTTCGTCCGGCGGTCGACGGTCCCGGTGCAACTGCACGACATTGCTCGACGCCTTGGCCTTGGCCAGCGCGTCGGTCACGATCGACTCGGCCGATGCCAGCTTGGTTGTCGGCAGGCTGAGACCGCTTACGCTGCTGCCGATCATCCACAGCCGGCCCTGTTCGCGATCGTCGCCGTCGACGCTGACGTCGAAGGAGTAGCCGCGTTCGATCCGGCGAAGGCCGTCGATACGGCGGATGCGCAGGGCGCGCAGGCCAACGCTCTCATCGAGCAGCTGCAGTCCGTGCCGCTCGCATTCCCGGCGGGCTTCGCCCATCGCCCGTTCGCGCGCCGAGGTGAGCTTCAGCCACACCACCACGATGGCGCAAAGCACCAGCAATAGCAGCATGTCCTCGATGTCACTCATACCCGCAGTGTGTGGGCATGCCGGCTTGCACGCAAGGCGGCGGCATCTTCACCACGATGAGTCGCGCGCCAGTCAGTCCAGCCGCAGTCTCAGCGACAGGTCCACCGCGCGGACGTGCTTTGTCAGCGCGCCGACGGAAATGAAGTCCACGCCGGTTCGGGCAAACGCGGCGATGGTTTCCAGATCGACGTTGCCGGACACTTCCAGGGGTACGCGCCCGGCAGTGAACGCAACGGCCTCAATCATCAGCGGCCGTGGAAAGTTGTCCAGCATGATCCGGTCCACGCCTGCATCGATGGCCTGCGCCAGCTCGTCGAGATTTTCCACCTCGACCTCCAGCATCAGCGCCGGATGCAGGCGACGCCCGGCTTCCACCGCGGCCGCAATGCTCCCCGCTGCAATGATGTGGTTTTCCTTGACCAGAATGGCATCGTACAAACCCATGCGCTGGTTGTAGCCGCCCCCGCAGCGCACCGCGTATTTTTGCGCCACGCGCATTCCCGGCACCGTCTTGCGGGTATCCAGAAGGCGGGCACGAGTACCTGCCACTGCGGTGACATATTTGGCCGTCTGGGTGGCCGTACCGGACAGCAGCTGCAGAAAGTTCAGCGCCGTGCGTTCGGCGCTGACCAGCGCGCGCGCGCGCCCGGACAGGCGGCAGATCACGCTGCCGGGTTCGACGCGCTGACCGTCTGCCGTGTGCCATTGAATCATCACGTCAGGGTCCATCCGTCGAAAGCACGCCTCGAACCAGGGAATCCCTGCGATGACGGCACTTTCGCGGCAGGTCAGCTCGGCCTGCGCGCGGGCATGGGCCGGCAGCAGCTCGGCGGTAGCGTCGCCGGAGCCGAGATCTTCGGCAAAAGCGCGTTCGATGTCGGCCGAAATCTGTGCAGCAGGAGGCGCGTCAAACGTTGTTGCTGAACTCATCAGGCATCCGGAACGGGAGGGTTTTCAGGCTGGCTCAGACGCGTGACGATGGAGCTCATCGCCCGGTCGAACAGCGCATTGGCGGCCAGCACGGTCGCCTTGCCGTCGGCCAGCAGCACCGCGAGCTCTTCCGGCGCGTAGTCCGCCACTTTAAGGCCGCGGCGATTGACGAACAGGTAGCGGCCGGTCATCGGGCTGATCCATGACAGTTTCGCGCGCGCCATCGCCTCATCGATATGGCTGAACTCCATCCATGTCCCCGGCTGCAGTGCCTGCACCTGCTGCCACTCGGGGCTGTCCAGCGGCACCATCGCCGGCTCGGGAGCACGGCTGTCTACGCGGCTTGCATCCTGCTCGACAACGGGCTGAATACTATCGGGCATGCTCAGCATGGCGGTGTCTTCCGCGACGGACGCTGCTCCCGATTCGCCGTCGGTTTCGCCGAGCTGCTGGCGATAATAGGCGTGCAGTTGACCGAGCAGCCGCTCGATGTCCTGTTCCTGAAAAGCCACGTTGGCCAGGCCCAGACGCAGGGCGCGTTCGATACCCGGCAGCGTCTGGCGCAACTGCTGCCGGTCTTCAGCATGGATTATCGGGCGGGCGCTGGCGATGAAGTCGTCGACAAAATGCAGCGCGCTGCGGAACTCGTTCGATGCCTCGCCTTGCCGAAGCAGGGTCAGCACCAGATGGTTGGCCCAGGCACGCGCAAGAATACCGTGCACCAGCGGCGGCAGCTGTGTCTGTCCGATGCGATCGATGATTTCGCGCGCGGCGCGCCGACGTGCGAGCTCGAGTTTCTCGCGGCCGCGCGTGGACTCGGCCACGCGCTGCTCGGCCAGCTCGGAGCGGCGCTTGTTGATGTCGTGGAACTGCTGCAAGTCGACCAGCAGGCGATCGAAAATGCTCATGTCGTCGTCGAATTCGTGCAGCAGTTTCTCGACGATGACTTTGACTTTTTCATACAGCCGACGATCGCGGTCGGACTCGTCCGACCAGCCCTTGGCCTGTTCGGCCAGACCATCGAGGAGGCGACGCGCGGGATGCTGCCGATGGGCGAACATCTTGCGGTCGAGAATGGCCGCCTTGAGGTAGGGAATCTGCAGACGGGCCAGCAGCACCTGCATCTGCGCTGGCAGGTTGCGATCTTCCAGAATGAATTCGAACAGCATGCCGACCAGGTCGATGGTGTCCTCATCGATGGTGGCTACATGGCTGGGGCGCTCGCCGCGTAGCGCGCCGATCTGGTTCAGCAGCTGCGATTTCAGCTGCTGGACTTCCCGGCTCAGGTCGGCCGCATCGCGATCGGAGCTGGTTGCAGCCTGCGGCAACGGGCCGGCGCTGGCGATCTGGTTCTGCAGAACGCTGAGCGCGCCGAGCAGCTCATGCGCTGACGGCAGGGGCGCGGACGACACGATGCCTGCGCTGCCGCCATCGTGACCCGTGGCCGAACCCGCAGAAGCCGATGCCGGTGCCCGGCGCGCGCTGAACAGGGCGTGCAGCGTCTGCAGCAGGTCGTTGGGAATATCGCCGATTTCGGCGCCGGCGACTGATCGCGCCACCACGTCGTCCTCCAGTGACCTCGACACGCTGCCTGCGGCAGCCGGTGCGCGGACCACATGGTGATGGAGTTGCGGCAGGACGCCGGCTCCGACCAGCTCGTCGTTGATTTCCTGGTAGAGCTCTTCCAGCGAGGACAGCACGTACCGATCGAAGAGCTTGTAGATGATCAGCTTGACGCGCATGTCCGCGGTGAGTTCACGCAGCGCCTGGCGAAACGCCTGGGACAGGATCGCCGGAGCCACCGGATTGCTGGCGTCGTCGATCTTATGGCCGCCGCAGATCACCGACAGCCGCTGGTTGACGGCAAACAGGTCGCGAGCGAGGCGCGAATCGTTCTTGCTGATCATGCTGGTGATGGCCAGCGACTCTTCCAGCTCGTTGTCCGCCACCAGCGTTAGTTCGGCCGTGCTGCCGATGCCCGGCGAAGCCGCCGCCGAAGACGGCGATTTCGGATGGGTCAGTTCGCCCACTTCGCGGTTGATGGTGGCCAGAAAGTGGCGTTCCACCAGGGGCCGGCGCTTGCGCACGTCGCGCATGCCGTCGAAATAGTGCATCTGCGCGGCGTTGTTTTCGGCTTTTTCAGCCAGATCGAACAGGGCATCGTCCACGTGTTCGAACGCGTTACCCACCCACTGCTGCAGCCGCCGGTTGGCAATGCCGCGAACGGCGTTCAGCAGCTGGCCGACCCGCTCGCTGGAAGGATCCAGGCGTGGACCGAGGTCGACTACTTTCGAGAGGTCACTGACTTCCTTCATCGCCACGCCTTGGAGTTGCCACACGCGGTGAGAGTCGAATGGCCCGCACGAGCCTGACAATAAGCGAGGCCCGGGGGCATGTCATGCATATTTATAGCGAAACCGAGAACTGCGACACAAACGGTTCAGGCGGCCGCCGGAAAGTCGGTCAGCTGGGCGGTGCCGATGCCTTCCTCGGGCAACATCACCGGGATGCCATCCTCGACCCGGTAGATCACCTTGCCATCGGTGGTGATCAGTGCCTCGGAAATCCTTTCCCGGACAGGCGTGCCGGCGACCGAATCGACCTTGCCGGCGGCGACGGCATCGTTGAGCGCTTCGAGCTCATGCTTGCTCAGCGGCCGAACCGGAGTCTTGCTGACAGGGCAGCACAAAATATCGAGAAGACGCTTGTCCATGGCGGGTTGGCGGGGTGTGCCGGAGCAGGGGAAAGCAAGTACGATACCCGTTTTTGGACGGCCCGACCATGACATCGACAAGCAAGCCGCTGCGCGTTGGCGTGGTGATGGGCTCGCGCTCGGACTGGGAAACCATGCAGCACGCGGTCGGCGTGCTCGAAGAGCTCGACGTGCCGCACGAAGTGCGCGTCGTGTCGGCGCACCGCACGCCGGATCTGCTGTTTCGCTATGCCGAGGAAGCCGTTGCCCGCGGTCTGCACGTGATCATTGCCGGTGCCGGTGGGGCCGCGCATCTGCCGGGCATGCTGGCCGCCAAGACGCGGCTGCCGGTGCTCGGCGTGCCGGTGCAGTCCAAGGCGCTCAGCGGCATGGACTCGTTGCTGTCGATCGCGCAGATGCCGGCCGGCATCCCGGTCGGAACCCTGGCAATCGGTCGCGCAGGCGCGGTCAATGCCGGCCTGCTGGCAGTCTCCATGCTGGCCCTGCACGACGCCGCGCTTGCTGCGGCGCTGGACGCCTGGCGTGCCAGGCAGACGCAGGCGGTGCTCGATCAGCCGGACCCGCGACCATGAGCGAGCGCAAGCAGGCGGTAGTCGGCGTTCTGGGCGGTGGCCAGCTGGCGCGCATGCTGGCGCTGGCAGCGGCGCCGCTGGGCATCAAGACCCTGGTCGTTGACGGCGCCAGCGACGTCTGTGCCGGGCAGGTCGCGCCGCTGGTGGTTGCCGAATGGACCGACGCCGCCGCGCTGGAAGCGTTTGCCGGCCGGGTCGATGCGGTCACTTTCGATTTCGAAAACGTGCCGGCCGAAACCGCGCGCCGCCTGGCCGAACGGGTGGCCGTGCATCCCTCGCCGCAGGCCCTGGCCGTCGCACAGGATCGCCTGACCGAGAAAACCCTGTTTCGCGAATGCGGTCTCATGACGCCCGAGTTCATGGCCGTCGACGCGCGCGGGGATCTCGCCCGGGCACTGGCGACCATCGGCGCGCCGGCCATCCTCAAGACCCGCCGGCTCGGCTACGACGGCAAGGGCCAGTTCCGGCTCAAAGCCGTCGACGACGCCGACGCCGCGTGGGCCGCATTGGGTGATCAGGCGGCCACGCTCGGACTGATTCTGGAAGCGTTTGTGCCGTTCGAGCGCGAGCTGTCGGTGATCGCCGTACGCGGCCGCGACGGCGACTTCCGCACCTGGCCGCTTACACAGAACTGGCACGTCGACGGCGTGCTGTCGATGAGCCTGGCGCCGGCCCCGGCAATCGACGAGCTGCAGCAGCGCGCCACCGCGCTGGCAAAGACGCTGGCCGAGCGGCTGGATTATGTCGGCGTGTTTGCGCTTGAGCTGTTTGTCAAAGACGGTGAGCTGCTCGGCAACGAAATGGCGCCGCGGGTGCACAACTCCGGCCACTGGACCATCGAGGGCGCGCACACCAGCCAGTTCGAGAATCACGTGCGCGCCGTGCTCGGCCTGCCGCTGGGTGACACCGGCGCGCGCGGCCTGTCGACGATGTTCAACTGGATCGGCGATCTGCCGGAGGCTGCGCCGGTTTTACGCGCGGTCGACGGGCACTGGCACGACTACGGCAAGCAGGCACGGCCGGGACGCAAGGTTGGCCATGCCACGCTGTGTGCGCCGGATGCAAAAGAACTGGCCGCTCGCTTGACGGAGCTGGCTGATGCACTCGGACGTGGCCAGCAGGCGAGCCCGGTGGTGAAAGCGCTTCGCTGAACGCGGTTCTGCACAATCTGCACCACAAAAAAACGGAGCCGCATGGGCTCCGTTTGTTCTTGCGTAGCTGCCGGCATCAGGCCAGGTTGCTGGCCGCAAATTCCCAGTTCACCAGATTCCAGAACGCTTCCACATACTTCGGGCGTGCGTTGCGGTAATCGATGTAGTACGCGTGTTCCCACACGTCGGTGGTGAACAGCGGCTTGTCGCTGCCGGTGATCGGCGTGGCGGCATTGGACGTGTTCACGATGCCGAGCGATCCGTCCGGACGCTGCACCAGCCAGGTCCAGCCCGAGCCGAAGTTGCCGGCGGCCGATTTGCTGAACTCTTCCTTGAACTTGTCGAACGAGCCGAAGGCCTTGTCGATCGCGTCGGCCAGCTTGCCGGTCGGCGCGCCGCCGCCCTTGGGGCTCATCGAGTTCCAGTAGAACGTGTGGTTCCAGACCTGCGCGGCGTTGTTGAACACGCCGCCGGAGGACTTCTTGATGATGTCCTCAAGCTTGGCGTCGGCGAACTCGGTGCCTTCGATCAGCTTGTTGAGGTTGGTGACGTAGGTCTGGTGATGCTTGCCGTAGTGATATTCCAGCGTTTCGGCCGAGATGTTCGGCTCCAGCGCGTTCTTTTCATACGGAAGCGGGGGCAATTCAATCGCCATGGTGTGGCTCCTTAGCGGTGGCTGGGGGAGGTTTGGCCGGCGCAGCGGGCGGCGGCCAGCGGGTGACTGATACAATACTGATCTGCCTGCATTGTAAAGATGAAACGTCGACCTATGGATATCAACGAGCGAATCCGCGCCGTTCTCGCCGAACATCCCATCGTGCTTTTCATGAAGGGCACCCCGCAGTTTCCCATGTGCGGCTTCTCCAGCCGTGCGGCGAAAGCACTCACCGACGCGGGCGCCGATTTCCATGCGGTCAATATTCTGGCCGACCCGCAGCTGCGCTCCGGCCTGCCGCATTTCGCCAACTGGCCGACATTCCCGCAGCTGTTCATTCAGGGCGAGCTGATCGGAGGCTGCGATATCGTCGAAGACCTGAATGCCTCCGGCGAGCTGGCGCGCATGGCCAATGACGTTGCCGGGATAGCGAATTAATGACGCTTCCGTTTTCCCGATGGCCGGCACAGTGGACGCCCGCCGCTGACACCTTGCGCGATCGCGTGGTGCTGGTCACCGGCGCTTACGGCGGACTGGGCGCGGCCGTATCGCGCGCTGCCGCTCGCGCGGGCGCCACGGTGGTCATCACCGGCAAGCGCAAGCGTCAGCTCGAGCACCTGTATGACGCGATGCTCGCCGAAGGTTTGAGCGAGCCGGTGATCCATCCGCTCGACATGGAATCGGCCACGCCGCGCGACTACGAAAATCTGGCCGAAGGACTTGAGCGCGATCTTGGCCGACTCGATGGCATCGTGCACGCCGCGGCAAGTTTTGCCGGGCTCAGCCCGATCGCCATGCACAAGCCGGACGACTGGCTGCGCGCCCTGCACGTCAATGTTTCGGCGCCATTCGCGCTGACGCAGGCGTGCATGCCATTACTCAATCAAGCCGTCGACAGCTCGGTGGTTTTCGTTCTCGACAACCCCGATCTGCTGGCACGCGCGCACTGGGGCGCCTACGGCGTGTCGAAGGCGGCGCTGGAACGCTTCGTGGCGATTCTGCATCAGGAAAACGATGCCGGTCCCCTGCGCGTCAACGCGCTCTTGCCGACGCCGATGCGCACGGCGCTGCGGCGGCAGGCGTATTTCGGCGAGGACATCATGCAGCGCCCGCTGCCGGATGCCGCGGCCGACGCCGCCGTCTATCTGCTCGGCGCGCAGTCCGCGCAAGCGCGCGGCAAGGTGCTGGATCTTCGCGCCAACTGAAACACCCGTCGGTGCGACCGATGCGGCAACGGTTATCCTGTGGTGGCCTCAAGGGGAGTGCTGGATTATGGAAACGGAAATGACCACGTTGTCGGCGGGGATCATGCTGTTTCTGATCATGGATCCGCTGGGCAATATCCCTTTTTTTCTGAGCCTGCTGAAGGACGTGCCGCCCAAGCGCCGCCGCGCGGTGATGGTGCGCGAACTGCTGATCGCGCTGGGCGTGCTGCTGGTGTTCCTGTTCGGCGGTCAGCACATTCTCAAGCTGCTGCAGCTCAAACCCGACTCGATCAGCATCGCCGGCGGCATCGTGCTTTTTCTGATCGGCATCCGTATGGTGTTTCCGCCGGCCGACGGTGGCGGCATCTTCGGCAAGCCGGGCGAGGGCGAACCCTTTATCGTGCCGATGGCGATCCCCGGCGTGGCCGGTCCTTCGGCGATGGCGGCGCTGCTGCTGCTCACTAACACTCAGCCTGGTCGCACCGCGGACTGGGTTACCGCGCTGCTGCTGGCGTGGCTGGCCACGTCGCTGATTCTGCTCAGCGCGACCTATCTGTTCCGCTGGCTGGGCGAGAGCGTGCTCACGGCGCTGGAGCGCGTGATGGGCATGCTGCTGATTGCGCTGTCGGTGCAGATGTTCATGTCGGGCGTTGCGTCGTTCATGCACGTAAGTTTGTGAGAAAAGCAGCGCAGTAACTTCTGTTTGGCGTCCGCGTGACAGGCCCCTGTAACAATCGATCTTCAGGATGAGCCAAAACCTGAGGACACGGTCATGCTCTCCATCGAACAGACCCTCACCGAGCGGTTGCCCTGGCTCGCCCTGCATCCCAGAATCCGCCGCCCCGTCGCCGATATGCTGGGCCGGTTGGCCGACGAAGACGGTTTCAACCGCGTGCTGGACAAGGTGGGTGCGGCCGAAGGTTTCGATTTCGTCGAGCGCGTGCTCGACCTGCTCGGCACGAGTTATTACGTCAACCCGCGCGAGCGCGAAAATATTCCGGTCGATGGTGGCCTGCTGGTGGTGGCCAATCATCCGCTGGGCATGCAGGACGCGCTGGCGATGCTGCAGCTGGTCGGTTCGGTACGCAGCGACGTGCGGATTCTCGGCAACGACTGGCTGGCCGTGGTGCCGCAGCTGAAAAAGCTGCTGCTGCCTGTGAATGTGTTCGGCAAGGGCAGCGCCTCGCGACTGCGCGGCATCTATCGCGCGCTGGAGGAAGGCCAGGCGCTGATCGTGTTTCCCGCTGGGGAGGTATCGCGCGTGCGCGCCAACGGCGTGCGCGACGGTCGCTGGTCGGACGGCTTTGCGCGACTGGCTATGCGCAGGAAAGTGCCGGTGTTGCCCATCCACGTCGCCGCGCGCAATTCGGCGATGTTCTATGGCCTGTCGATGCTGGCCAAACCGCTGAGTACAGCGATGCTGCCGCGCGAGGCGGTGACGGCCGGCAGCCGACGCATCGGCTTCAGCATCGGTGCGCTGGTCGGTGCCGACGAACTGGCGCGCCGCAGCGGCGGTTCGCCCGGGCAGGCAGCGAAGCTGATGCGTCGACACGTCTACCGCGTAGGCCAGCACCGCGGACTGATTTTCGGCGGGCAGGCGCCGCTGGCCCATCCGGAGCCGGTCGATCAGGTGGCGGCCGAGTTGATGCAGTCCGAAAAGCTCGCCTATCTCGGTGACGGCAAGCAGGCGTGGCTGTTCAAGGGCGCGCTCGACAGCCCGGTAATGCGCGAGATCGGCCGCCTGCGTGAACTTACCTTTCGCAAGGTGGGCGAGGGCACCGGCACGCGCCGCGATCTCGATGTCTACGACCCGCATTACGAGCATCTGGTGCTGTGGGATACCAGGGCATTGCGCATCGTCGGCTCCTACCGGCTTGGTCACGGCGGCCGCCTGCTCGCCGAGCGCGGCATGGCCGGGCTTTACACGGCCAGCCTGTTTCATTATTCGCCAGCGTTGGAGTCACGCCTCGCGCAGGGGCTGGAGCTGGGGCGAAGCTTCGTGGCGCCGGCGTACTGGCGCTCGCGCGCGCTCGATCAGCTGTGGCAGGGGATCGGGCTTTATCTGCAGCGGCACCCGGATCTGCGCTACATGTTCGGCCCGGTCAGCATGTCGGTAACCATGCCTCGCGAAGCGCGCGAATGGATCGTCGCCGCGCATCAGTATTATTTCGGCAGACCGGGCCTGGCCGCAGCGCGTCGGCCCTTCGTCATCTCCAGCGATGTCAGCGACGGCGTACGGCAGGCCCTGCAGGGGCTCGACGCGTCGGCCGGTCTGGGCAAGCTCAAGCACCATCTGGACGCGCTGGGCGTGAGCCTGCCCGTGCTATATCGCCAGTACGTGGATCTGGTCGACGCGGACGGTGTGCAGTTTCTCGACTTTGGCGAAGATCCCGATTTTTCCGGCTGCGTCGACGGGCTGGTGATGCTGGATCTGGCCCGGCTCAAGCCGGCCAAGCGCGCGCGCTATCTGGGCAAGGCCGCTTGAGCCGGCGGGTCAAGGCTGCGGCTGCTCTCCGTATTCAGCGCATAGGGGCGATTCGAAGATTGATGGGCGGTACCGGGTCAATTTCCCGCGTCGAATGTTCATGCGATATCGGCCGCCTTCCTCGACGCTCTCCATATCTTGCGAAGCCGGAAAGTTCGTTTGTTGCCCGCGGATGCGGCTTGGAGACTCACGGCATGCGTCAAACGATCCGGAGTCGCAATATATTACGGATACGGATTGAATGAAACTTTTGTAAAGACCCTGTAAAATTCGCGTGGAATCATGCGCTTTCAGCAGCAGAAATTCCGGGAACGTGGTTGCACATCCTAATCGGGTAAACGCTTCACCGCTCGAAGTGCCTGACGATGTCGGCCTTCCAGCCAAGGCAAATCAGCATTCGCGGACTCAGACGCGATCTTTCGCGCACTGGTCAATGCCCGCATCGCGTCACGCGCAGGTGCGGGCCGCAGTAACTCATTCACGACTCAACAGGGAACTATCCAAATGAAGCGAAGCCACCTATCTGCCGCGATCGCGCTTGCCTGCGTCATGGGTTCGGGCATGGTCATGGCGCAGACGGCGACCGATCCGGCTGCCAACACGCAGGCCACGCCGCGCGTCGGCGTCTCCAGTACCTCCAACACCACCACGTCTAATGACACCAAGCGCGTGCAGGAGCTGACGGCGGTGCAGGTGAAGGGGCAGTCGCTTTCGCTCGGTGGTGGCTTGATGTCGGTGCAGACGGCACCTAAAGCTGTTTCCACGATCACCCGCGACGCCATCGTCAAGGCGGCGCCGGGTGCCACGTTCGTGCAGATGATCGACAGCATCCCCGGTGTCAATGCCTCGACCGACGATTACACCGGCCTGGCTAACGGCAACTACAGCATCCGCGGTTTCACCAGCGATGAAATCGGCACCACCGTTAACGGTGTACCGGCAAACGACAGCGGCAACTACAAGGTCTACTCGACCGAATACGGCGACAGCGAAAACTATGGCGACATCACCGTGCTGCAAGGCTATCCCGATGTGGACACGCCGATCAGCGGCGCGGCTGGCGGGTCGATCGCCTGGGCGACGATCGACCCATCGCATAAAGCCGGCGTGGATGTGAGTCAGACTTTCGGCAGCAATAGCTATGAGCGTACTTTCGTTCGCTTCAATACGGGCGACATCGGCTCGGTACGCTCGTGGTTGTCCTACTCCAATAACAAGGCCGATCTGTGGCGCGGGGCGGGTACGCAAAACGTGAACAAGGTGGATGGCAAATCGATCTGGACGATCGACGACAACAACTCGATCGCCGCATCTTTTCAATACAATCGCGAGTCCAACAACACCTATGAAAGCCTGACCAAGGCGCAGATTGCCTCAGGCGGCTACAACCAGGGATACGCCAGCGTCTTCAACGCGGCAAATCTCGGTTCGACCAGTACGACGTACTGTTCCGGTAATTCTCCCCAGAACAACGCAGCTTGCTATTACAAACTGCGTACCAACCCGTTCACCAGCGCCATGGTCAGCCTCGATGGCGAGTTCAAGCTGAGCGATGACCTTCGTCTGTCGGTGGTGCCTTACTTCTGGTACGGCAACGGCGGCGGCGGCGGCGCGGGCATTTTTACTGAATCGACGCAGCCGCTGAACTGGTACCAGTACAGCAATCAGGATCTGAACGGTAATGGCGTTGTCGGCGGCAAGAACGCCAAGGCCTTGGCGTATTCCATCAGCAATACCTACACCATGCGCCCTGGCGTCACGGTGAAGTTCAATCAGGACTTTGGCCAGAACAACAGCCTCGAATACGGCTTTTGGTACGAGCGTCCGCGCCAGGAGCAGAGTCAAGCCTATACGCCGGTGAACCCGGTGACCGGCGTGCCTTCGGACATCCAGGGGCTGTCGGATTTGATTCGTTATCCCGATGGCACCGTGCAAAAGGCTTATAACGAGTACACGGTCACGGAAACGCGCAAAGCGTTCGCCACCGATACTTGGACGCCGAACGATTTCTGGACGTTTACCGCCGGCGCGTCTTTTCTGTCCGAAAAGCGCAGCGGTTTCGATTACCAGTATCCGGGCTCGGTACGCAGCGGTTATGCAGGGTATGGCGTCGATCAAAGCAGCCAAACGTATAACAAATGGAGCCCGACGGCAGGTGCCAAGTTTCAGTTGAATGAGAAGAACCAGTTCTATTTCGGCATCGGCAAAACGTTCCGCGCACCAATCAACGGGGCAGTCCTGCAGAATGGAGCAACTATCGCTTACCTCAACGCTAATTGTCCGAAGTGTGTTCCAGCGGACAACGTCGTCAACAACAAGCCGGAAACTGCGACCACCGTCGACCTGGGTTGGCGCTATTACGACGACAGGTTCTCGGCGAGCGTCGATGCGTATGCGTCCAATCTCAACAACAAGCAGGTCAGCGGCTTCGACGAGAACACGTTCCAGTCGGTTTATATATCGATACCGAAAGTGCACATGCGCGGCCTGAACACGGAAGCCAGCTTCAAGATCACGCCCGAGTGGACTCTTTACGGCTCTTACGCTTACACCAAATCGACTTTGGAAACGGACCTCAATACCGACACCATCAACCCAGGCCCAGGTATTTCGCCAAGCAAGCTTGGCGACGGCATCTACAACACGGACGGCAAGACCTTTCTGAATACGCCAAAGAATACTGGCTATGTGCGCTTGGGCTACGACAATGGACCATTCTGGGCGAGTCTTGACGCCAAATACCGAGGTTCTATCTATGGCGACTGGTCGAACACGGAAAAAGTCGGCGGCTACACCACGCTCAATCTCAGCGCGGGCTGGCGTTTCAGTAATTTTTCCTCGTGGTTCAACAAGCCGTATATCAAGCTGAACCTCTACAACCTGGCGGACCGTCAAGCGCTTACCAACGCCAACAACATCACGGCTTTTCTCGCGTCCAATCCTAACGGCATCAAGGACGTGAACGGTACGACGCTGTATCCCACGGCGCCTTACTACTCGCTGCTGGAAGGTCGTACTGTGATGGTGACCTTTGGCGCATCGTTCTTCTGATCGAAAGCGAAGGCACACTCACGCTTGATCGAGTTGCATGAAGCAAGGCCGGCGTCTTCGGGCGCCGGCCTTTTTTTGTGCGGGCTTGACCTGGTTGCATAAGCGGACGAAGCTCCGCGGTCAATTTACTTTGAAAGTGGCGCAGGTTAGTACGCAGCTGCATGGAGAGTGATTCATATGAACGATGCAAATAGGTTGGCGCAGGGTAAATCCACGACCGTCAGCGCTCGCATTTCGCCCGTGGGCGGCCTGGACATTCTTTCCCGTAACGAAGTGGCGCGCCTGCGCGGCGCCAGCGATTCGGGCCTGCACGCGCTGCTGCGTCGGTGCGCGCTGGCGGTGCTTACGTCCGGCAGCGTCAGCGACGATCCGCGGGCGATTCTGGAGCAGTATCCGGATTTCGATATCCAGGTGCTGCAGCAGGATCGCGGCATCAAGATCGAGCTGACCAACGCGCCGGCACAGTCGTTCGTGGACGGCCAGATCATTCGCGGCATCAACGAGCTGCTGGTCGCCGTGGTGCGCGACATCGTCTACGTGTCGACCCAGCTGGAGCAGACCGGTGTCGATCTGGACTGCGCCGCGGGGCTGACCCAGGGCGTGTTCGAGATCCTGCGTAACGCACGCATTCTCAAGCCGCACATCGATCCGTGCCTGGTGGTGTGCTGGGGCGGTCATTCGATTTCGCGCGAGGAGTACGACTACACCAAGTCGGTGGGTTATCAGCTCGGCCTGCGCAACCTGGATATCTGCACAGGCTGCGGTCCCGGTGCGATGAAGGGGCCGATGAAAGGGGCCACGATCGGGCACGCCAAGCAGCGCCGCCGGCAGAATCGCTATATCGGCATCACCGAGCCGGGCATCATCGCGGCCGAATCGCCGAACCCGATCGTCAATCATCTGGTGATCATGCCGGATATCGAAAAGCGTCTCGAAGCCTTCGTGCGCATGGGCCACGGCATCATCGTGTTTCCCGGTGGCGTGGGCACGGCGGAGGAGATTCTCTACCTGCTCGGCATTCTGCTGCATCCGGACAACGCCGGTGTGCCGTTTCCGCTGATTCTCACCGGGCCGCGGCAGGCCTCGGCGTATTTCGAGCAGATCGACCGCTTCCTGCGCCTGACCCTGGGCGACGAAGTGGCGCAGCACTATCAGATCATCGTCGACGACCCCCCGGCGGTGGCGCGTGCGATGGTCAAGGGCATCGACAAGGTGCGCAAGCATCGGCTGGATACCAAGGACGCGTTCTTCTTCAACTGGGCGCTGCAGATCCAGTTTGAATTCCAGACGCCGTTCCGGCCCACGCATGAGGCCATGCGGGCGCTGCAGATCCATCGCGATCGCCCGCGGCACGAGCTGGCGGCGGATCTGCGCCGCGCGTTCTCCGGCATCGTTGCGGGCAACGTCAAGGAGGAGGGCGTCAAGGCGATCGAGCAATTCGGCCCGTTCGATATCGACGGCGACGCCGACATCATGCGCGCACTGGACAAGCTGCTACAGGCGTTCGTCGAACAGCACCGCATGAAGCTGCCCGGTGGCGCGGCCTACGTGCCTTGCTACAGGGTGCGAACGGCCTGAAAACCTGTGCCGAATCCGTCACCATCGCTTGACAGCCCGCCACACGATCTACAAACTACGCAGCTCACGCCCGAATAGCTCAGCTGGTTAGAGCACTTGACTGTTAATCAGGGGGTCGCTGGTTCGAGTCCAGCTTCGGGCGCCAGAAAAGCCAAGGCTCTGCGGAAATGCAGAGCCTTTTTCTTTGCGCGATGTGAACGTGGATTCCGGCGCAGAAACGGTGTCCTTGCTCGACCGAAACGCCCCGTGGAAATCGAGCCGTTGCAGGTCCTTGAGCTCAGCACCTTTTCATCCTGCTACAGACCACTATTCGGAGCTGCCGTGCGCAAGGGTGATGACGGTGCACTCGTCATCAGCGGCAGTCGGTCATTCCATAAAGCGCGATTTATAAGAAAAAGTAGTCGACAGGCCGCTCAATCGATCTTTTAATCTCCTTGGGCTTTGCTGATCTCGATTTTTCGAGCATTTCTCATGCGCTGTCGTGTGCTGATTGAACATCAAGCATGCTCCAGTCATTGTCGACGACGGCGCGAAGAGTCAAACGTGCCCCGTTTCGTTTCGCCAACGGAATAATTTTGAGCCAGGTCCAATGGCCTGGCTTGTTGACCCTCTCGTCGATCCACAGCGCCGCGCGTTCCGCGCGATCTTTACCCCACACGGAGACATCGATGCTTTCCTTGCAAGTGAATGGTGAATCGCATGCCGTCGATGTTCCGCCCGACATGCCGCTGCTGTGGGTGCTACGCGATGTCATCGGCCTGATGGGCACCAAGTTCGGCTGCGGTATAGCGCAGTGCGGCGCGTGCACCGTGCATCTAGATGGCCAGGCCGTGCGCTCGTGCGTGCTGCCGGTCGGGTCGATCGGCAACAAGGCGGTCACGACGATCGAAACAGTGGGACAGACGCCGAGCGGTCAGAAAATTCAGCAGGCGTGGCTGGATGTGGATGTCGTGCAGTGTGGTTACTGCCAATCCGGTCAGATCATGTCGGCGACGGCGCTGCTGGCCCGCACGCCCAATCCCACCGATGCCGATATCGATGCGGCCATGTCGGGAAACATCTGCCGCTGCGGCACCTATGTGCGCATTCGCGCGGCGATCAAGCAGGCGGCGACGGGCAAGCTGGATATTCTGCAGACGATAGTGACTTCGCCTGCTGCACCGGCGACGCCGGCGGAGGTTACGCCATGAAGCTCAAGAACAGTCCTGCCGAGGCTAGCGAAACGATCGATCTGAGCCGGCGACGCGCGATCCAGTCGGGCGGTCTGGCGGTCGCCTTTTTGTGGCTGGGCAGCACGGGCGTGGCATCCGCCATGGTCAGCGCTCGCCGCCAGCCCGGTGACGCCGCGGCCGCGCTGGCCGACGGCAACCCGCCGTTTGCGCCGAATGCCTTCGTGCGTATCGACACCGACGGCTCGATTCGCCTGGTCATGCCCAGCGTGGAGATGGGCCAGGGCATCTACACCGGTTTCAGCATGCTGCTGGCCGAAGAGCTTGGCGTCGGCATGGACCAGATCAAGGTCGAGCATTCGCCGGCCAGCGAGGAGTTGTACGGCATGCCGGCGCTGGGTGGGCAGATCACCGGCGGCTCCACCAGCACGCGCAGCGGCTGGCAGGTGCTGCGCGAAGCCGGCGCCGTGGCGCGGGTACAGCTGGTGACGGCGGCGGCGGCGCAGTGGAAGGTCGATCCGTCGACGTGCACGGTCGATCGCGCGGTGGTGCATCACGTGCCCAGCGGCCGCAGCCTCGGCTTCGGCGCCCTGGCCACGCCAGCGGGCAAGCTGCCGATGCCGGACAAGGTTCCGCCGCTGAAAGATCCAAAGGATTTTGTCCTGATCGGCAAGCCGCTGCGGCGCGTCGACTCGCCCGACAAGATCACCGGCGCCACGCAGTTCGGCCTGGACGTGAAAGTGCCGGGCATGAAGATCGCCGCGGTGAAGACCAGCCCCACCTTTGCCGGCAAGCTCGTCTCGGTTGACGACAAGGCGGCGCGCGCGATGCCGGGCGTGGTCGACGTCATTCGCATCGGCGACGCGGTGGCGGTGGTCGGCGACCACTATTGGGCCGCCAAGCAGGGGCTGGAGGCGCTGGATATCCAGTGGGATCGCGGCGTCAACGCCAACCTCACCACCCAGCAGCTGCGCGACGCGCTGGCCGACAGTGCGCTCAACGGCAAGTCGATCGTGGCGAAGGACGTCGGCAATCGTCCGGCCACAGGCACCACAATCGACGCGGTGTACCAGCTGCCGATGCTGGCGCACGCCACGATGGAGCCGCTCAACGCGACAGTTTGCGTGACGGGCGACAAGTGCGAGATCTGGACCGGCACGCAGGTGCCGACGCGCTGCGTAACGGCGGCGGCGAAGATCACCGGGCTGTCCGAAGACAAGGTGTTGCTGCACAACCAGTACCTCGGCGGCGGCTTCGGTCGGCGTCTGGAAACCGACCAGGTCGAGCAGGCCGTGGCCTTCGCCAGGCAGGTCGGCTATCCGCTGAAGGTGGTGTGGTCGCGCGAGGAGGATATTCGCCACGATCGCGTGCGGCCGATGTATCACGATCGCTTTTCCGCAGTCGTCAATGCAGACGGTCTGCCGGTCTGGTTCGGCGCGCGCACCAGCGGCGGCACCGTGCTGGGGCGCTGGGCGCCGATGGCGATGGGCAAGAACGGGCTGGACAGCGACGCGGTCGAATCGCTGGCCGAAATGCCTTACGAGATTCCCGGCATGAAGGTCGAGTGGATCCGTCACGACATGCCGCCGGGTCTGATCGTTGGCTGGTGGCGCGGCGTGGGCCCCACGCACAATCTGTTTACCGTCGAAAGCTTCATGGACGAACTGGCCCATCGCGCGGGCAAGGACCCGGTCGCCTTTCGTCGCTCCATGCTGCAGAAGAATCCCCGCACGCTCGCCTTGCTCAACCTGGCGGCGGAAAAAAGCGGCTGGGGCACGCCGCTGCCCGCACGCGTCGGGCGCGGCATTGCGCTGGGCGAGCCGTTCGGCAGCCGGGTCTGCGCCGTGGTCGAAGCCGAAGTCACGCCGCAGGGCGAGGTTCGGCTGCGCCGCGCGGTGGTGGCGCTCGACTGCGGCATCGGCATCAACGCCAGCTCGATCGAGGCGCAGGTGCAGGGTGGCCTGCTGTTCGGTCTCAGCGCCGCGATGTGGAGCAGCATCACGATCAAGAACGGCGCCGTCGAACAGCGCAACTTCAACGACTATCGCAATATGCGTATCAACGAGGCGCCGTCGGTCGAGGTGCACCGCATCGAAAACTTCGAATCGCCCGGCGGCCTGGGCGAGGTCGGAACGGCCATTGCCGCGCCGGCCCTGGCCAACGCGATCTTTGCCGCCACCGGTGTGCGTCTTTACCAGCTGCCAGTGGATCGCTCGCTGCTGGTGCAGAACGCCGATGCGCTGAAGACGGTGGTTTCTGCCGACAACGCCAACGCGGAGGGCGTCGCATGAAGCGCTTTCTCTCCATCATCGTGTTGCTGCTGGTCATCGGCGCCGTTGCCTATGTGGCGCTCAATCGCACCGATACGTCGGACGGGCAGGCGCCCGCCATCGTCGGCGCGCCGGCCAGCGCTGCAGTGCTAGCCCGCGGGGAGTACCTGACCAAGGCGGCCGACTGCATTGCCTGCCATACCGTGCCTGAAACCGGCCGACCGTTTGCCGGCGGCGTGGCATTCAAGCTGCCGTTCGGTACGATTTACTCGACCAATATCACCGCCGACGAGGCGACCGGTATCGGCAGCTGGAGCGATGACGATTTCGTCCGCGCGGTGCGCGAAGGCGTACGCAAGGGTGGCGAAAAGCTGTACCCGGCTTTTCCGTACACCTCGTATACGCAGCTGAGCCGCAGCGACGTGTTGGCGATCAAGGCCTACCTCTTCAGCCTGCCAAAAGTGGCGCAGGCGGCAACGCCGAACGATCTGGGCTTTCCGTTCAACCAGCGCTGGGCGATGGGTTTCTGGAACGCGGCGTTCTTCAAGAGTCATCGCTTCGTTGCCGACGCATCGAAGTCGCCGCAGTGGAACAGCGGCGCGTATCTGGCCACGGCGCTCGGCCACTGCGCGGAATGCCACACGCCGCGCAACCTCGGCTTTGGTCTGGAACACGGCAATGAATTGGCTGGCTATTCGCTACAGGGCTGGCGTGCCTACAACATCACCTCGGACACAGCGAATGGCATCGGCGCGTGGAGCGACACCGATATCGCCAGCTATCTGTCGACCGGGCATGCCGACGGCCGCGGTTCCGCCGCCGGCCCGATGGGCGAAGCGGTGGCGCACAGCCTGCAGTATCTGAAGCCGGAAGATACGGCCGCGCTGGTCACCTATCTGCGCAGCGTGCCGGCCCGTGAAGGTACGGATCCGATCGATATCGATCACAACGCGGCCCCCGCAGTGAAGTCGTCCGACGCAGCGCCTTTCGCTGATGCCGGCACCGCCAACCAGCAAGGCCTCAACCTGTTCGAAAGCGCCTGCGCCAGCTGCCATCAGTGGAACGGCAAGGGTCAACAGACGTCGTACGCATCGCTGCTCGGTACGCGCGGCGTGAATGACGTCAGCGGCGCCAACGTGACCCAGGTGATACTGCAGGGCGTTAAGATGCGCATCGGACAGAACGATGTCTATATGCCCGCCTTCGGCGGCGCCTATTCGGATACCGAAGTGGCGGCGCTTGCCAATTACGTGGTGGCGCATTTCGGCGACAAGAAGGGAACGGTGACGCCGAAGGATGTTGCCGATCGACGCAAGCTTTGACGCGCTGACTGCGCGAAAAGCGCAGGCAAACACCACGATTCAACAAAAGCCGGCAAGCGTGCCGGCTTTTGTTTTGCACTGTGGCGACAGTGGATCAACGTGCTTGCGCACAGCCTGCGGCCTGGTCGGCGGTCGCCGGCGCGCCCCGCACGCGACCGGAATTGGCGATTACCACGGCCAGGACACTTTCGGTACTCGACCGGCGGCAGAACAGCAGGGTGAGATTGCTGCCGCTGGCGCTGCCGTCGGGATGAAACCGCACGAAGCGCCTGCCATTGCTGCTCACTATTACCAGTTTGCCGGCGTAGCCGGAGCCCGTGTACATCGGCGCACTGTCGGGCTGATTGTCCAGATCGGCGTCACTTGCCAGCAGCCAACCGGTATCCCAGTGAACCGCTTCGCTGCAGTGCTTACCGTCGGTGGTGGGGCAAAATAACGTTTGCTTGCCGCTGGTCACCGCGGTTTCGCGCGCATGCCGCAGCGCCGACATGAAGTCGGACTGGGCGCTCTGAATCCGGCTATGGCTCAGCATCTTGCGCAGCGGTGGCGCGGCCATGCCGGCCAGTGACGCAATAATGACGAGCACCATGATCTGCTCGATCAGGCTGGCGCCGTTTTGCCGGCGTTGCGGGGGGCCAATCGGTTGCTTTCGGGCGTCGAAATGATGGTGGCCTGCCATGGCACGGCTCCTGCGTTGCCGGAGTCAGCCATGCTATCGGCGAGCCAAATGCCGCCAAGCAGCCTCTGGGTGCCAAGGCCGTGAGTGTCTGCTGACAGAGGGTGTCAGCACAGCCGATTTAAAATGCAGCCTCGAACCCCTATGTGTAGTCCATGACTGACCGATTCCAGCTCGTATCCCCGTATCAGCCTGCCGGCGACCAGCCGCAGGCCATCAAGTTGCTCAGTGAAGGCTTCGAGGCCGGCCTCGCGGCGCAGACGCTGCTGGGCGTCACGGGTTCGGGCAAGACCTACACGATCGCCAACGTCATCGAGCGCGTGCAGAAGCCGACCATCGTGATGGCGCCAAACAAGACGCTGGCGGCACAGCTCTACGGCGAGTTCAAGGAGTTTTTCCCCAATAATGCCGTGGAATACTTCGTCAGCTATTACGACTACTACCAGCCGGAAGCCTACGTGGTGGCGTCGGACACTTTCATCGAGAAGGACGCGTCGATCAACGAACATATCGAGCAGATGCGGCTGTCGGCGACCAAGGCATTGCTGTCGCGCCGGGACTCGATCATCGTAGCTACCGTGTCGGCCATCTACGGTCTCGGCAATCCGGCCGACTATCTGTCGCTGCGATTGATTCTGGCCAAGGGCGAGCGCATCGATCAGCGCAAGCTGATCCATCAGCTGACCGAGCTGCAGTACACGCGCAACGAAATGGAGCTGCGTCGAGGCACGTATCGCGTGCGCGGCGAAAGCATCGACGTGTTTCCGGCCGAATCGGAAACCGAGGCGCTGCGCATCGAGCTGTTCGACGGCGAAGTGGAAAACATGGCGCTGTTCGATCCGCTGACCGGCGAAGTCATTCGCAAGGTGCAGCGTTATACGGTGTATCCGCGTACGCACTACGCCAGCACGCGCGAGAGCGTGCTCAATGCCATCGAGACGATCAAGCTCGAGTTGAAGGATCGACTGGAGCAGCTCTACAAGGACAACAAGCTGGTCGAAGCGCAGCGGCTGGATCAGCGCACGCGTTTCGATATCGAGATGATGACCGAAGTGGGCTACTGCCAGGGCATCGAAAACTACTCGCGCCACCTGACCCGCCGCGCGCCCGGCGAGCCGCCGCCGACGCTGTTCGATTACCTGCCGGCCGATGGTCTGCTGGTGGTCGACGAGTCGCACGTAGCGGTGCCGCAGATCGGCGCCATGTTCAAGGGCGACCGCTCGCGCAAGGAAACACTGGTCGAGTTCGGCTTCCGCATGCCGTCGGCGATGGACAACCGGCCGTTGCGCTTCGAGGAGTGGGAGCAGCGCGTGCCGCGCGCGATCTACGTCTCCGCCACGCCGCGTTCGTACGAACTCGAAAAGTCGGGCGATGCGGTGGTGGAGCTGCTGGTGCGTCCGACCGGTCTGGTCGACCCCGAAGTGGAGGTGCGCCCGGTGCGGACCCAGGTGGACGATCTGCTCGGCGAGGTGCACAAGCGCGTCGCGCTGGGCGATCGCGTGCTGGTCACCACGCTGACCAAGCGCATGGCGGAAAATCTGACCGAGTACCTCAGCGAGCACGATGTAAAGGTGCGCTATCTGCATTCGGATATCGAGACGGTCGAGCGCAGCGAGATCATTCGCGATCTGCGGCTGGGCGAGTTCGACGTGCTGGTCGGCATCAACCTGCTGCGCGAGGGTCTGGACATGCCGGAGGTGTCGCTGGTAGCGATCCTCGATGCGGACAAGGAAGGCTTCCTGCGTTCGACCGGCTCGCTGATCCAGACCATCGGCCGCGCGGCACGCAACGTGCGCGGCAAGGCAATTCTCTACGGTGACACGATCACCCGTTCGATGCAGGCAGCCATCGACGAGACGGCGCGCCGCCGCGAAAAGCAGATGGCCTGGAACGAGGAGCAGGGCATCACGCCCACCACGATCGTGCGGCGTATCGCCGACATCATGGAAGGCGCGCGCAGCGAGGCCGGTAACCGACGCGGCAGTAAATCGGCCACCCGTGGCGCAAAGGCGGTAGCCGAGCCGGCGGCCGACTATTCGGCGCTGGACGCGCAGCAGGTGTCGGCCCTGCTGAAAAAGCTGGAAAGTCAGATGTACAAGCACGCGCAGAACCTGGAGTTTGAAAGCGCCGCCCAGCTGCGCGATCAGATCCACCAGCTGCGTGAAAAATCGCTGCGCTAGTGGCGGTGTGCCAGCGGCCGGGCACGTTGGTGGACCAGATGTTGTCGGGTGGCCCGCAGTCCCGTACAATTCGCGGTTCGCACGGCCTGTTCGCGGCGAAATGGGCGGTTAGCTCAGCGGTAGAGCACTTCCTTGACATGGAAGGGGTCACAAGTTCGATCCTTGTACCGCCCACCAATTCGAAACACAAAACGGCGCGACCCTCACGGTCGCGCCGTTTTCGTTTGGCAGATGCCGTTGCGATGTCTGCCGTGTTCCCGCCCGCAATCGTCTGAGCTCACATTGGCCCGGGCGCCTTTGCGCCATGCGGAGACGGCTTCATTGGGGCATGCCGGCTTTGCGTCTGCGCAGCACGGCTGGAGTGGATCGAGCATTCACCCCGCAAATGCCGCGCACACCCGGCGCGTTGCCCTGCGTGCGTCAAAAAACTCCGACTGGATGCATCCAGATGCGCGTCCGTTACGTAGCTTGTGCGCGGCTAAAAACAATGCGAGCCGGCATCGTCGATAGCCTTACTAGCGTTGGCATTAGTTTTTTGTGAAAATTGGCCGCTGATTGAGATGTATGTCACAGTTTCGGGGTGGCTCGCGACGTCAATATGTGACGCAGATCATGTTTTTCGCTGTCGAAAGTGCCGATTTTGATCAAGGGGTTGAATTAAGATTCTTATAAATATCAATATCTTATTGATAATTGGTATTGGCACAAACCGTGCTGAAAGTCCAAAAGCTGCATCCGTTTCAATCAAAGCAAAGGCCATCAATGGCCTGTCGTCCATTCGAGTCGTGGTTCAGGGGGTAATGCAATGTTGTCCAAACTTTCCGGCGCAGGCCTGGTTCTGCTTGCGGTATGCATCGCATCGCCCGCGTTCGCACAAGGCGGTCAGGTGCAGAGCAAGCTGACGGCCACTCAGGTGGTCGACGTCGACGGCAGAACGGTGGCGTGGTCGGCTGCGCAGGCGCATCCGGGTGATGTTGTGGAATATCAGGCGACCTACACCAATAGCGGCGCAACCGGTGTCGGGCATCTTTTGGCCACGATCCCCGTGCCTGCCGGCACAACCTACGTTGCCAGCAGTGCGAAGCCTGCAACCGGCGTACAGGCCTCTGTCGACGGCGTGCATTTTGCGCCGATGCCGTTGATGCACGTGGTCAAGGATGCCGATGGCAAGCCAGTGCAGAAACCGGTGCCGTTGTCCGACTACCGCGCATTGCAGTGGCAGGTCGCCACGCTGGCGGCGCATGCCGATGTGACGACGAGCTTGCAGGTTCGGATCAACGCGCCAGCGACACCGAAATAATTCAGCGCACCAGCGTCAGCGCGACATCGATCGCGGATGACGCCGGAGCGAAGGGGATTGCAGTTTCCGTTTCAACCCGGCCGTTAGTTGACCGGGGGTCAAAGCCTTGCCGCGGACGTGGCGAGTCACATTGGTTTTCTAACTTCATTAACAGGGGAAAAGCGTCATGATTGCCGCGTCCAGTTCATCCAACTCATTACGACGTCGAGGCGCGGGCAGCTTGCTGTTCGCTCTTTTGGCGTTGTGCCTGCTGATCGTAGGTAGCGGCGCCGCTTACGCGGCACCGCCTGCGGCCGGTACTTCGATCGGTAACCAGGCGTCGGCCACATATACCGACGGCTCGGGTACGTCGCGCACGGTGACCTCCAACACGGTGCAGACCGTGGTCCAGCAGGTCGCTAGCCTTACGCTGACCAGCAACGGCAACAAGTCTGCCGCGGTTGGCAGCACGGTGTATTACCCGCATACGTTGATCAACACGGGTAATGGCACGGACACCTACGCGCTGACGTCGGTTTCCGCGAGCGGCGGCACGTTTACGCCGTCCACCATCACCATCTATCCGGATGCCAATGGCACCGGCATCCCGAGCGGTCCGGCCATCACGTCGAGCGGCGCGCTTGCCGCCGGCGCGACGTTCCAGTTCATCGTTGCCGTGACCGTACCGGGTACGGCAACGTCCGGTCAGACCAACGCGCAGACCGTCACCGCGACCAGCGGTTTCAACACGACGAAGGCCGCGACCAACACCGACACAACCACGGTGACGGCCAACGCCGTGATCAGCCTGACCAAGTCGGTCAGCGCCAGCAGCGGTGCGCCGGGCAGCGGTCCGTACACCTACACGCTGACCTACACCAATACCGGCAACAGCACGGCTACCAACGTTGTGGTGACCGATACGATTCCGGCCGGTCTGACCTACCAGGCCAACTCCGGCCTGTGGAGTGTGACCGGCAGCACGCAGCTTACCAACGCCAAAGCGACTTACGGCACGGCGCCGAATACGCTGACCTACGACTACGCAGTTACCACGGCAAACACCGTGACGGCGACGTTGGCTCAGGTGCAGCCAGGCCAGTCCGGCACGATCAGTTTCACCGTCAAGGTGAACACCGGGCAGGCGCCGGGCGTTATCAACAACACGGCCAGTCTGTCGTACAGCGACGGTTCGGGCTCCACAGTCACCGGTACCTCGAACACCACGCCGTTTACCGTTACGCAGAACGCCGCCGTGACGATCACCAGCACGCCGGTGGCAACTGCCAACCCGGGTAGCACGGTGACCTTCACCAACGTGGTCACCAACACCGGCACCGGTGTGGACACCTTCAACATCACCTTGGCCAGCAGCAATTCGTTCCCGGCCGGCACGAGCTTCGTGCTGTACAAGAGCGACGGTGTGACCCCGCTGGTCGATACCAATAACGACGGCATTCCCGATACCGGTCCGCTGGCCGTCAACGCCACCTACAACGTGGTAGTGAAGGCAATCCTGCCGTCCAGCATTGCCGGCACGGGTCCGTTTGCGATCAACAAGACGGCGACCTCGACGGTCAATCCGTCCGTATCGGCCACTGTTGCCGACACGCTGACCACGGTGACTTCGGCTACCGTCGATCTCACCAACAACGCCGCGTTGGGCAAGCCTGGTGTGCTGGGCTCCGGCCCTGGTCCGGAAACCAATGCGGTTGTCAGCAACTCGCTGAACCCAGGTACGTCAACCACGTTCGTCCTGGTCACGAATAACACCAGCAGCATCGCCGACAGTTACAACCTGGCAGCGGGCAGCACGACCGGGTTCACCGGTCTGCCGGCAGGCTGGAGCGTGACATTCAAGGCCGACGGCGGTGCCGGTACCTGTGCGACCACGGGTGCAACGATCACCAACACCGGCACGGTGGCTGCGGGCGGTTCCGCGACAGTGTGCGCCATCCTGTCGATCCCGGCGTCGGGTACCAGCGTGATTGCGGGTACCACGGCGATGTACTTCCGCGCCCAGTCGCCGGCCACCGGTGCCACGGACGTGATCCACGATGCGGCCACCGTGAATGGAGTGCGTTCACTGACGTTCACGCCGAACGATACCGGCCAGGTCTATCCGGGCGGTTCGGTGGTCTACTCGCACACGCTGACCAATACCGGCAACGTGACGGAAGGCAACGGCACGGTTTCGACCGTCGCCTTCGGCACCGCCAACACGCAGTCCGGCTGGACGACTGTCGAGTACTACGACGCCAACAACAACGGCGTGCTCGACGCCACCGATCCGGTGATCAGCGGCAACCTCAACGCGGTGCTGGCATCTGGTCTCGCACCGGGTCAGTCGATCACCATCTTCGACAAGGTGCTGGCACCGTCGAACGCGACGCTGGGCCAGGTCAACACGACCTCGGTCACGCTGACCACGACCAACGGCACCAACCCCGGTACCGCGCCGGCAACCGTTGTCGCCACCGACGGCACCACGGTGATTTCCGGCAACGTGACCCTGGTCAAGCAGCAGGCGCTCGATCCGGCATGCACAGGGACCGCGAGCGGCCCCTTCAGCACAGCCACGATCACTACGGGTGCTGTGCCTGGCGCCTGCATCCTGTACCAGATCACCGTGCAGAATGCCGGCTCGGCCAATGCCACGGGCGTGACGGTGTCCGACTCGACGCCGGCTTTCACGACCGTCAGTACCGCCGCGGCGACCACCGTCGGCACCATTACCGGCCCGGTCGTGGGATCAGCGGGCAGCATCACCGCGACGATCGGCACGCTGACGCCAGGTCAGAGTGCGGTGGTTACTTTCGGCGCAAAGATTTCCCAGTAAGTAAACCCAGGAAAGAGGAGTGGGGACTCCTCTTTCCTTTCAACGACATCGACTCCGGAACCCGCTGCGGCAAAACCGCGGCGGGATTTTCGGTAGCCGACTGCGGCAATGGTCGCGCGGCAGACGCGTCAACAAATGATTCGAGGCTAATTGATTCAGCACCATGGTTTCCCTTTTTCGCCAGCTCGCCTATCGCATCACCGCCGTTCGGGCGGTATGGCTGCTGGTGACGGTTATGGCCCTGGGCATGTCGGCGCAGGCGCTGGCTTTGCCGCCGGCCAGTGGCACGATGATCAGCAACACGGCTACCGGCAGCTATGTGGACAGCGCCACAGGTATCTCGGTACGCCTTACGTCCAACACGGTCCAGACGATCGTGCAGCCGCTCGAAGCGGTGACGCTTACCAGCAGTCAGAGCGTCATGATCGCAGCGGGCAGCAATTTCGCGCTGTCGCATCAACTGAGCAATACCGGCAACACGTCGCTGACGTGTGTCATCAATTCCAGCGTGGTCGGTGGATCGTTCACCGCCACGGGTCTGAGCGTGGTTGAGGATGTCAACGGCAATGGTGTCGTTGATCCCGGAGAGCCCGTTATTCCACAAGGCGGCACGCTCGGCCTGACCCCCGGACAGCAGGTCAACCTGCTCAGCACGGGCCTTGTTCCGTCGACGGCTTCTGTCGGTCAGAACACGCAGGTGCAGATTTCGTGCGTCACCCAGCTGCAGCATGTGCATGCCAGCAACACCGATACGATCACCGTGGTAAACGGCCCGGCGGTCAGCGTGACGAAGAGCGCATCGACGCAGACGCCGACGCAGGGCTCTACCATCAGCTACACGCTGAGCGCCACCAATACCGGCAACGGTGCCGCTTCGCCGGCCCAGATCCAGGTCAACGGCGCGGCGACCAGCCTGTTCGTTCTGCGCGACGATATACCGGCGAACACGACGTTTTCCCACGCACTGCCTAGCGGCAACGCGCAGCAGCTCTATCATCGCGTGGGCGATCCCGCCAGCAGTTACGTGACCGGCCTGCCGGCATTGAACGTGGTCGATGGCGTGGCATGGGGCTTGCCCGTGCTGGCGGCTGGCGCGACGCTGACGACGCAGTTCAGCGTCACGGTCAACAGCAATGCCAGTGGCACCATCGCCAACACGGCATACGCGGATTACATGGCGCAGGGCGCGAATTTCTCCACGCCCTCGAACGCGGTCAATCTGCCGCTGCCGGCGCTGCCGCCGTCGATTTCGTTCTACAACCCCAGCTACAGCAGCACGGTGGCGCAATCGGCGCTGGGCAGTCCGCTCTACGTGCAGTTCAACGCGGCGCAGTGCAATACCGATCCCACCCGCGTGCTGACCTACCCGGTGACCCTCGTCAGTCAGCTGACCGGGGATACCGAAACGTTCCAGGGAACGGAAACCGCGGCGAACAGCGGTGTCTTTCGCGTGCTGCCCAGTGTGCCCACCGCCGACGGTGCCACGCACGTGGTCAGCTCGGGGGATCACATTCTCGAAGTGCTGCGCAACGATACGGTCATTGCCACGATCACCGGTTGCGGCGGCAACGGATCGATCAGCTCCAACCTCCTGATCGATCCTTCCGGCGTGGTGTTCGACAGCAAGTCGAATCAGCCGGTGGCCGGCACGACGGTCGAGCTTATCGACGTGACCGGCGCCGGCAACGGAGGTCAGGCCGGCGGCCCGGCCAAAGTACTGGAAGCCGACGGCAGCACCCCGGCACCGAGCACGGTCGTGACCGATTCCACGGGCGTCTATACGTTCCCGCTGGTGGCCGCCAGCACCTATCGGCTGGTTATCACGCCACCAAGCGGCTACTCCGCGCCCTCGAAACTCCCGCCGGGCCTGCTGCCGGCCGGCCGGCACGTCGATGCGAACGGATCGTACGAGCGCAACTTCGTGGTGGCGGGGCAGGCTCCGATCTCGCTCGACCTGCCTCTCGATGCAGGCGCGGCGACCACCGGGCTGTTCATCGAAAAGACCGCGTCGAAATCGATCGCGGAGATCGGCGACTTCGTCGACTACAGCGTAACGCTGAGCAACCGCAGCGGCATCGCGATGCCCGCCACGACGCTCGACGATCATCTGCCCGCCGGCTTTGCCTACGTCAAAGCGACGGCACGCCTCAACGGAAAGGTGCTGACCGACCCCGTCGGTGGCGCAGGCCCGAATCTTGTATTCGGCATTGGCAACATCGCCATCAACGGAGCGCCGGTGCTCACGTATCGTGTGCGCATTGGTCCCGGAGGCCAGTCCGGCAATGGCACCAACACGGCGCAGGCGATCAGCGGGCAGACCCGTTCCAACGTGGGCAGTGCCAAGGTGCAGGTCAGCGGTGGCGTGTTTTCCGACAGCGCCTACCTGATCGGCAAGGTCTTCGTCGACTGCAACGGCAACCACATCCAGGATGCGGATGAGCCGGGCGTTCCCGGTGTGCGCATCTACCTTGAGGATGGCACCTTTGCGGTCACCGACGGCGAAGGCAAGTACAGCCTCTACGGCCTGCTGCCGCGCACGCACGTGGCCAAGCTCGACACCACGACGCTGCCCGATGGCGCGCTGCTGGAAGTGCTGGACAATCGCAACGCCGGCGATGCGGGCAGCCAGTTCGTCGATCTGCAGAATGGCGAGCTGCACAAGACCGATTTCGCGCTGTCGACCTGCACGCCGGCGCTGCGCAAGGAAATCGCCGCCCGTCACAACGCGATGCATGACGATGCCACGGAAATCACGCAGGCGGCTCAGGCACAGCTCAGCGCCAGTTCGGTTGCCGTATCCGATCCGCGCACCCTCGCGGCGAGCGGCGTGATTGGTCTGCCGGGAAGCAACAACGGCTATGGCGGCGTGAATGGCTCGACCACCGCGTTGCCGGGTATCGGCGGTCCGGCAGGATTCGGCACGTCGTCCAATGCCACGGGCGCCACGCCGCAGGCGCCTGCCGCCACGCCATACATGCCGATGCCCGCCGCTGCGGCGGTACCCGCGGAAGCGGCGCCGAGTCACGTGCTGACCGCGCCACCGTCGCTCGAGAAGCTGTTGCCCACGCTCGATGCCACGCTTGGGTTCATCGGCCTGCATGATGGCGACGTGCTGCCCGCGGACCAGATTACGGTTCGGGTGAAAGGCCCGCTCGGTGCAAAGCTGGAGTTGAGCGTCGACGGGCATGCGATACCGTCCACCCAGGTCGGCCAGCAGAGCAGCCTCGAAAGCCACGGCGTGACGGCGTGGGAATATATCGGCGTCAATCTCGCCGAGGGCGACAACGTGCTCCAGCTGGTCGCCCGCGACAGTTTCGGCAACGCCCGCAGCCACGCGCAGATCCACGTCATCGCACCGGGCAAGCTCTCGCGCATCCAGCTCGAGCTGCCGAAAGAGGCGAAGGCCGATGGCCACACGCCGGTGAACGTGACGGTCCGTCTGTTGGACGCGCACGGCGTGCCCGTCATGGCCCGCACGGAGCTGTCGCTGGAGTCCAGCGTGGGCACATGGCAATCCCCGGATCTGGATCCCAACGAGCAGGGCACGCAGGTGTTCGTGGAAGGCGGCGTGGGTCGCTTCGCGTTGCTCCCGTTGGCCGACCCGGGCACGGCGCACCTGCGCATCAGCAGCGGGTTGCTGCACAGCGAAAGCGATCTGGTCTTCCTGCCGGATCTGCGGCCGATGATTGCGGCAGGCCTGGTCGAGGGAGCGATCAACCTGCGCAATCTCAGTCCGTCGGCGCTGTCGCCGGCGCAGAGCGGTGATGGCTTCGAGAGCGAAATTCAGGGTGCGCAGAAAAGTTTCGACCATGGCAAGGACAGTGCCAGCGCGCACACCGCGCTGTTCCTCAAGGGCAAGGTCAAGGGTTCGTATCTGCTCACGCTGGCCTATGACTCGGACAAGCCCGGCTCGACGACGCTGTTCCGCGACATCAACCCCGATTCGTACTATCCGGTTTACGGCGACTCGTCCGCGAAAGGATATGAGGCGCAGTCCACCGGCCGCCTCTACGTGCGCATCGATCACGGCACGTCCTACGCGCTGTATGGCGACTACACCACCCAGAGCGACAACCCGGCCCGCGTGCTGACCCAGTACAACCGCGCGCTCAACGGCGCGAAAACCCACGTGGAAGATGGGCGTCTGACGGTCGATGGCTTTGTCAGCGATACCAATTCCGTGCAAGTGGTCGACGTCATCCCTGCCAACGGAACGTCCGGCCCGTATCAGCTGTCGAGCATCAATGGCCTGGCCAACAGCGAGCAGGTCGACATCATCACCCGCGATCGCAACCAGCCGGCGCTGATCATCAGCGACGTGCCGATGACCCGCCTTACCGACTACGAGATCGAGCCGTACAGTGGGCAGATCCTGTTCAAGGCGCCGATTGCCTCGCTCGATGCAAACCTCAATCCGATCTTCGTGCGCATTACCTACGAAGTGGACAACGGCGGCCCGAACTTCTGGGTGGCGGGCGTCGACGCGCGTGAAAAAGTCCTGCCGTGGCTCACGCTGGGCGGCACCTACATCCATGACGGCAACCCGGCCGATCCGGCCAGCCTGCGCGGCGCGAACTTCCTGTGGAACATGGGGCCGACCACGTCGCTGGTGGGCGAGGTCGCGCAGTCCCAGTCCGAACAGTACGGCCTCGGCGATGCACGGCGTTTCGAGTTCCGCCACAGCGATCCGAGCCTGCAGGCGCGCGTCTACGCCGTGCAGTCCGACACGGGCTTCAACAATGCCAGCTCCACCGTGCTTTCCGGCGGCGCGGAATACGGCGCAAAGATCGGCTACGCGCTCACCAAGACCGATCGTCTGGTGGTGAACGCAACCAAGACCACCACCGGCCTGAGCACGGGGCAGATCGAGGACGCCTCGGTCGGCATCGAGCACAGTCTGCCGATGAACATGAAGCTCACCGGCAGCGTCCGGCATGTGTCTGCCGATCAGCAGGCATCGGCCTATTCAACCGCCGGTATCGGCGACGGCTCGGGCACCGATCAATACACCAGCGGCCTGCTTCGACTCGATGCGCCGGTGCCGAACGTGCCCAAGGCGAATGCGTTCCTGCAGTACGAAGAAGCGCTGAACGACAGCTCGCGCCGCAACGCCACGGTGGGCGCGACCTATCAGCTCGGTCCGCAGACCAAGTTCTACATCACGCACGAAACCAGCAACAGCCTGACCGACAACTTCTCGCTCAATTCGGCGCAGAACACGACCGGCGGCAGCACCGCCGGCCTCGGCACGAGCCAGCAGAGCCTCGGTGGTGTGGGCATTGGCGGCGTGGCACAGAACTACTCGACCGTGATCGGCGTCACCACGCCGTACATGACCGGTGGCCAGCTGTTCAACGAGTACCGCATCGGCGACAGCATCGACGGACGTACGGCGGAAAACGCTGTCGGCTTGCGCAACCAGTGGCATCCTCTGGAAGGCCTGGGTCTGAACGCCAGCCTGGAACAGGTGCATCCGGTGACCGGGGCGGTGACCGATGAAGCCACTGCGGTCACCGGCTCGCTGAGCTATACCGCAAGCCCGGACTGGAAAGGTTCGGCCCGCGCCGAGTGGAGCGAATCGCAAACCACGCGCACCTGGCTTGCCACGATCGGTGCCGCATTCAAGGTCAACGAAAGCGTCACGCTGCTGTCCCGCGGCCTGTACAACCGGCAGACCACGTTCGCCACCACTTCGCTGACGAACGATGGCACCACGGCGGCCATCTCGCCGCTGACCGGCCTGTACAGCGGCCCACAAACGCTGGAGCTGGCGCAGTTCGGCATGGCATACCGCCCGGTCAACAGCGATGTCTGGAATCTGCTGGCGCGCGTCGAATGGAAGCGCGATCAGGGCAACACCTTCGATTCGTTCGGAACGGACGACGTGCAGGCCGGCAGCAACGGTAGCCTGGACTATGCGGCGAAGATCCTTTCCGTGCACGTCAACTACCAGCCCACCGCCACCTGGACGCTGGACGGGCGTTATGCGGCCAAGAAGGTCAACGATTACGCCAACAGCATCACCTCGAGTTACATCGCGCAACTGATCGGCGGCCGCTCGATGTGGGACATCACCAGCAAGTGGGATGGAGGCGTGCACTACTACGCGATCTTCGGCGGCGGTCTGTCAGCGCATCAGCAGTCGATCGGTGCAGAGCTCGGTTACATCGTCGCAAAGGATCTCTGGCTCTCGCTGGGTTACAACTTCCAGGGCTTTTCCGATCAGGATCTCGCCGGTGAGGACTACACCCAGAACGGCGTGTATCTTCGCCTGCGCTTCAAGTTCGACGAGAATGTGTTCAAACCGAGCAACAACTCCACACCGCTGCCGGCCGATGCCGCGGCGTCGGCGCATTGAGCAACGTCATGAGCATCGACCACCTCATCCAGCGTGCTCGCACCAGCCTCGGCCTTTACCGCCGAGGATGGCTGGCGCTGCTGTTGCTGATGTGCGCGTTCGTCACCCTACCAGCACATGCCAACACGTGCGCGCCGGCAGCCGTGCAGGGTGCAGCGCCGGCGGACTACCAGACGTATTGCTGGCTCGATTTCACCGGTTACAGCGACAGCGCGGCACAGGCTGGACAGGCTTTCACCTTCACCCTGTCCGACGGCTCGGTGCTGAGCCTCACGCTGACCGTGTCCAGCGCCACCACGGCGACGCCGCTGCTCAAGGTGTCGGGCGTGCCGACTTACAGCGGCGCGGCCTTCGGCAATGCCGGCTTCAGCAACATTCCGGGCTCGCCCGTGTTTTACGAAGTGCAGAGCGGCTCGACGGTCACGGTGACGCTGAGCAATATTCACATCACGCCCGCCGGCGGCGGTACGTCGCCGGCTTACGCGATCATCGCCGCTGACGGCGAGTCGACCAATACCCCCGAAACGCTGACCTTCACCACCAACGGCACCGCCTGGCAGCAGGCAGCCATGCTCGCCAATACCAACGCCACCGGCCCGACCGTCGCGGGAGTAGGAACCGGCACGGTGATCGAAACCGGCACCGGCGGCGGCAATACCAACGCCTATGTCTTCGCCAGCATCGGCAATCCGACGACGGTTACCGGCGTGCTCAAGGGCAGCGGCCTGCAGGGTGCGCTGTTCGGCCTGCGCTTCGCGTCGCTCACGGCTACGTCCCAGTTCAACACCGCACGCTTGAACGCCAGCGATCAGGTCACCTATTCCATCGTCGGCAGCAACAACGCGGTGCTGAGCACAGGCACCAGCACAGGCACCGGCAGCGGTCCGTTTCCGGTCGCCAGCAAGCCGATCACCTCGTCGAGCGCCCTCACCGTGACGCAGGCCATGGCCAGCGGCAGCGTCAGCACGCTGTCCAACTACGCCACGTTGCTGACCTGCACGAACGCCGGCAGCTCGTCCACCTCGTTACCGAAAAACCTCGCGGTCAACACTTACACTTTTCCGTCGCTGGCCTATGGCGACTCGATCTCCTGCGTGTTCACCGATACGCCGTACCCGAACGTCAGCGGTCTGGTCTATAGCGACGCGAATCACAACGCCGTGGTCGACAACGGCGAGACGGGCACCGGACTGACCGGCCTGTACGTCAAGATCGCGCCGTCCTCGGGCGGTGCCTGCCAGTCACCGGCAACGTACGCGGCGGCGGTGACTGCCGCCAGCGGCGTCTTCACCGAGCCCGGCATTGCGCCCGGCACGTATTGCCTGATCGAAAGCAACAACAGCACGCTGACCGACATCACGGCGACGGCCCCTTCAGGCTGGGTGCGGACGCAGGCGCCGACGGGCATCATCAACGTCATGCAGGCATCGAATGCGCTGGTGCAGCAGAATTTCGGCCTTTTCCAGGGCACCGCGCTGTCGGCGATGGTCTTCGCCGATACCGGTGCCGGTACCGGCGGCACGCCGAACGATGGCCTGCAGAACGGATCGGAAACGGCGCTGCCGAATGTCACCGTCAACGCGGTGAGCGGCAGCAACACGGTGGCCAGCGGCGTCACCAATGGCAGCGGCACGGCGACTTTGTGGCTGCCGTCGACGCTCACCGGCACGGTCACCGTGACACCGACCGCGCCCTCCGGTTACCTCGCCACCGGCGGGACCGCCGGTTCGATCAGCGGCGCCAGTTACACCCGCCCATCGGTAAGCTTTACCTACGCCGCGGGATTGACCGGCACGATCGGCAGCTTCGGGCTTGTACCACCCAACGCGTTGGCACCCAACGGCGTCAACAGTGCGCAACCGGGCACCACGCTTTACTACCCGCATACGTTCACCGCCGCCAGCGGCGGGCAGGTGACGTTCACGACGACTGCCGTGGCCACGCCAGTCGTCAGCGGCTGGGCCGAAACGCTTTATCGCGACACCAATTGCAACGGCCAGCTCGACAGCGGCGAACCGCAGGTCACCGGCGCGATCACCGTCACCGCATCGCAGCAGGTATGCCTGATCGTCAAGGAATTCGTGCCCGGTTCCGCGCCGGTCAATGCCCAGAATGTGGTCACGCTGAAGGCGACAACGGCTTATACGAATGCCAATCCTTCGTTGACTGCCATCGTGCTGAGCACCGACACGACCACGGTGATCCAGCAAGGTGCGCTCACGCTGGCCAAGCAGGTCAACAACGTTACGCAGAACGGTAGCGCGGGCACGTCGAACAATGCGCTGCCAGGCAATGTGCTGCAGTATCAGCTCACGCTGTACAACGCGGGCAGCAAGCCGCTAACGCAGGTCGTCGTGAATGACGCGACGCCGGCCTACACCACGTTTACCTCGGCCACCTGTCCTGGTACGTCTTCACTGCCAATCGGCCTCACTGCCTGCACGCTGACTACGCAACCTGCAGTGGGCGGTCAGGGTGCGATCGTCTGGACGTTCACCGGTTCGCTGAACCCTGGTGCGCAGACAGTGGTGTCTTACCAGGTGACCGTGGCGCAATAGCACTCTGCTTGCCGTTGGCGCCGCTTGTCGCCCTGGTGCTAATTGGCCGAAAACCCCGGCGCCATCCGAGAAGATTCCCAAAGCTGCGAGGTTGCGGAAACCGGCTGCCCCTAGGCGCGTGTACGATGATGTTGCAAGATCATCGCGTCTTGCGCGCTAGGCTGGCGTCGCCGTATACCCATCTTTGGAAGACAGATCGAACCATGCAATCGATAGAAACGCTGATCAACGACGCCTTCGAACGTCGCAACGAGCTTGGCTCGACCGAAATTGAAACCCATCTGCGCCCGGCCGTGGGGCAGGTGATCGACTTGCTCGAATCCGGCGAGCGCCGCGTGGCCGAGCCCGACGGCAACGGCGGCTGGACGGTCAACCAGTGGATCAAGAAAGCCGTGCTGCTGTACTTCCGCCTCAACGACAACGTCGTGGTCGACGGCGGTGCGGCCATGGCCTTCGACAAGGTGCCGCTGCGCTTCATGCAGGGCAATAACAGCGAGCTGCAGAATCTTGGCGCGCGCGTGGTGCCCGGTGCGCTGGTGCGTCGCGGCGCGCATATCGCCAAAGATGCGGTGCTGATGCCCAGCTACGTCAACATCGGCGCCTACGTTGGCGCAGGCAGCATGGTCGATACCTGGGCCACGGTCGGCTCCTGTGCGCAGATTGGCGCGCACGTGCACCTGTCGGGCGGTGTCGGCATCGGTGGCGTGCTCGAGCCGCTGCAGGCCAACCCCACCATCATCGAAGACAACTGCTTTATCGGCGCGCGCTCCGAAGTCGTCGAGGGCGTGGTGGTGGAAAAGGGCAGCGTGATCGGCATGGGCGTGTTTCTCGGCCAGTCCACGCGCATCTACAATCGCGTCACGGGCGAGGTGAGTTACGGCCGCGTGCCCGCCGGCAGCGTGGTGGTGGCCGGCAGCCTGCCCGCAAAGGACGGCAGCCACAGCCTGTACGCCGCCATCATCGTCAAGCAAGTCGATGAAAAGACCCGCAGCAAGACCGGCATCAACGAACTACTGAGGAGCGTCGAATGAGCGTCGAACTCTATGGCCTGGAAAAGTGCGGCACCTGCGACAAGGCTCGCGCGTGGCTGGATGAGCACAAGGTCAAATACAGTTTCACCGACTACCGCGAGCACCCCATTGCGCCGGCTTCGTTGAAAAAATGGGCGAAAGAGCTGACCTGGGAAAAGCTGGTCAATCGTGCCAGCTACACCTGGCGCGATCTCACCGACACGCAAAAATCGGCCAGCACCGACGCCGACTGGCTGAAGCTGATCAAGGACTATCCCGCCCTGGTCAAGCGCCCGGTGGTGGTGAAGGGCGACAGCGTCAGCGCCGGGTTTACCGAGAAAAAGTTCAAGGAGCTGTTCGGTGGCTGAAGCGGCATCCGATGCTGTCGTCGCCGTTTACGGGCTCGACGGTACCGACATTTGCGGCAAGGCGAAGAACTGGCTCGATCGCTTCGGGCCGGATTACCGTTTCATCGATCTGCGGCGCGAGCGGCCCGAGCCGGAAGCGCTGAAAGCGTGGGCCGCTTCGCTCGGTGGCTGGGATGCGCTGGTTGATCGCAGCGGAACCGGCTGGAAAGGCCTGCTGCAGCAGCGCCGCAACCCCGGCAGCGATCCGGAGTGGACGCTGCTGATCCGCGAACACCCCGAAATTCTGCGCCAGCCGATTACGGTCACGCCCGACGGCCGCGTGGCGGTCGGCTTTACCGGCGGCACCTACGAGCGCCTGCTCGGCAAGGGCAAAGCGAAACACTGATCTGTGCAAGACGAGCAACTGACCATGAGCGACGTGCTGGACCTTACCTGTGAACTGATACGCCGCCGCTCGGTCACGCCGGATGACGCCGGATGCCAGGCGCTGATTGCCGAGCGGTTGGCGCGCGTTGGGTTCACCATCGAAAACCTGCGCTATGGCGACGTCGACAACCTCTGGGCAACCCATCGCGCCTCGGATGACGCCGGCCCGACGCTTATGTTTCTCGGTCATACCGACGTCGTGCCCAGTGGGCCGGAGTCTGCCTGGCAAAGTCCGCCGTTCGAACCGACCATAACGAATGGCCGTCTATACGGCCGCGGCGCAGCCGACATGAAAGGCTCGGTGGCGGCGATGGTGGTGGCGCTGGAGCGGTTTATCATCGCCTATCCCGATCATTTCGGTCGCGTCGGTCTGCTGATCACCAGCGACGAAGAAGGCGTGGCGATCGACGGCGTGCGCCAGGTGATCGAGCACCTTCGCGCGACTGATGAGCGCATCGAATTCTGTGTGGTGGGCGAACCGTCGGCGAAGGAGAAGCTGGGTGACCTCATCCGCGTGGGGCGGCGTGGTTCGCTGTCGGCCACGCTGACCGTACGCGGCATTCAGGGCCACGTGGCCTATCCGGAAAAAGCGCTGAACCCGATTCACGCCTTTGGTCCGGCCTTGGCCGAGCTGGCGGCCGAGCGCTGGGACGAAGGCAATGCGGACTTCCCGCCGACGTCGATGCAGGTATCCAACCTCAACGCGGGGACGGGCGCCAATAACGTGATTCCGGGCACGCTAACTGCACTGTTCAACTTCCGCTACAGCACAGCCAGCCGCGCCGACGATCTGCAGGCGCGCAGTGAGGCGATCTTTCGCAAGCACGGTCTGGACTTTCATATCGACTGGCAGCTGTCAGGCCAGCCGTTCCTCACGCCGCCCGGTGGCCGGCTGCGCGAAACCGTCGTCGCCGTGTGCCGCGATCTTTGCCAGCTCGACCCCGATCAGAGCACCGGCGGCGGCACGTCGGACGGCCGGTTCATTGCCTTGCTCGGCACGGAAGTGGTGGAGGTAGGCCCGGTCAATGCGACGATTCACAAGGTCGATGAATGCGTGGCGTTGCATGAGCTGGAGCAGCTGCCGGCGATCTACCAGGCGGTGTGCGAACGTTTGTTGGTGTGATGCCCATGATCCGCGGGCGGATGCGCGCTCCTGACCCTATCAGCGCTGGAACGGGGGGCACTGGTCGCTTTGCGGAAAACGGCCGGTGCCATGGAATAGCCCGTCACGGCCAAGCTTGACCTCGACGGTGGTCTGACTCGGCGAGCTCATGTCGATTCGTGGCCCGTCCTGGATGCAAAGCACCTTGATGCCGCCGTTGTCTTCGACGATCCGGATGCCAAACAGCCAGTGCCTTTCCGGATCGAGCGCGCGGACGCCCCCATCGACTTTGTCGAAGTCGGTGAAGCCGTACTCCTTCAGCGTATGCGCGCCGGGTCGCTGGCGCGCATAGAGCGAACTGGGAATGGACAGCACGTCCAGATGCTCGGCCACGAACAGCGCGGCATCTTCACCATGCGGCGATGACTGCGCCGCCAATGCCACCGGCCACAACGCCCAGGCGCCCAGCGCGAGCATGGGAGCGTTACCAAACTTCATCGTGTTGGCCTCGTTCGTAAAACACAACGCAGGAGATTACCGCACGGAACGCAGCAAATTTCGGATACGCAGCGCCGGCTGAGCCGGGTGTTGCCCCGTTTCGTCGATGCTGCAAAAGCTTGCGTTCTTTGCACCGCGCGGCGCGGATGGGTATAGCCGTAGTTGCTGGAATTTCATGGTGTCATCGTGCTTCCATATCATCCGCACTGGATAAAACTTGACTGAAAATGGAGTACGGCGATGTTGAGCAGCAATGGACGTGGGGCGATCTGGATGGTTAGCGCGGCTCTGCTCACCGGGTCGTTGCTGATGCTCGGTGTCACCGGTACGACGCGCGCGCAGGATGCCGCCACGCCTCCGCTCACCGACAAGCAGCTGGCCGATACGCAGTGCATCATCGGCCTGGAAAAATTTCTACCGGCGGATTACTACTATTGCCTCGCCTCGCAAAGCTACGGCGAGAAGAACTACGGCGAAGCGCAGAAGTTTTTCCACACCGCCGCATCGTGGGCCAGCAAACCAGCGCAGTACGTGCTTGGGGTGATGGCGCTCAACGGCGATCACCAGCCGGTGAATCGTCCGCTGGCACTGGCGTGGCTGGCGCTTGCTGCCGAGCGTCATACCGAGCGTTTCAATCAGGCTTACGTCGAGCTGCGCGAGCACCTATCGCCGCGCGAGCGCGCCGAGTCGGAAAAGCTGTTGCGCGATCTGCAGCCGACCTACGCCGATGCCACCGCTGCCACGCGGGCCGAGTCGCGTTATCACGACGGCATGCAGATGCTGCGCAGCAAGGGACTTGGCTCCAACTACTGCATGGAAGGCATGTTCGATACGGCGCAGCTGGCCGGCAGCACGATCGGACCAGATCAAGCCATGGCTTGCCCGCAGACAACAACGCTTGCCGTGCAGATCGACAAGAAGGCTGCGGACGTTTTCGAGGACTGGCACGGCCACGTCACGGTCGAACCGCTGCAGCCGGTGCAAGTCAAGGATGGCAAGCCGCTGCCGCCGAAAAACGGCAGCGGCTCGTAAGCGCCATCAAGTTGCACTGATCGGGTTATCGCCTTCAGGCTGCCGAGCCGGCATACGCGTTGTCGGCAAGCGCCCGTGCTCAGCGACCGTTGAATTCCGGCGCCGAACCGATGATCTCGAACACCCGCTGGCGAAACCACTCGTGCGCGCGGTCGTCGTTCTTCGACTGGTGCCAGTAGGCAAGAATCGGAATCGGCTTCAGCTTGATCGGCAGCGGCTGCACCACGATGGGCAGCAGCCGGGAGAAGCACTGCGCATACGAGCTGGGCATGGTCAGCAGGAGGTCGCTGGCGGCAGCGACCTGGCAGGCAGAGAAATAATGCTGGCAGACCAGCTGGATATCGCGCGCTCGACCGTCCTGCGCCAGCAGCACGTCCAGCGGCACGGCCTCGCCGAGCTGGGAAACCGCCACGTGCCGCGCGCCAAGGTAGTCGCTGCGCCGCAGCGCGCCGCCGGCCAGCGGGTGCTTCGCGCGCATGCCGACTACCAGCGACTCGTCGAGCAGGTGTCGGCTGCTCCATCGCGGCCCGGCCTGCAGCCGCCGATCCACCACCAGATCAATCGTGCCGGCGCTCAATTCGCGATCGACATCGGCGGCGGCGATGCGCCGGCTGACGATGTGGGCATGCGGTGCGAGCGCAGCTATCTTCACCAGCAGCGGCGGAAACACGATGGACTCCAGCACGTCGCGAAAGCCGACGGTGAAGGTCATGTCCAGTTCGTCGGCGCGAAAGCTCACGTGCATCTGCGTGGTGGCCTGCAGGCCGCGCAGGTGCAGCTGCACGCTGGCCATCACGCTGCGCGCCTTGTGCGTCGGCACCACGCGGTTGCCCTGGCGCACGAACAGCGGGTCGCCAAACAATTCACGCAGGCGGTTGAGCGAATGGGTAATCGCCGGCTGGGTCAGGTGCAGCGCACGCGCCGCCGCGCTGATGCCGCCGTGCGTGTGGATGGCGTCCAGCACGCGGAAAAGATTCAGATCCATCCGCAGGTCGGGTCGGTTCATAGGCGAGCCTCAGTCCAATCAATATGCTGCGCTGCACGATCCTGCATATTAGCTGAGCTGATGGGTGGATATAAAAGATATTCATGTCACTGATTGATGCCGACCGGCGTACGCTTGGGGAATAACCACGGCATACCTGCAGGAGAAGCCCGATGGATTTCGCTCATTCCGAACGCTCGCGCGCGCTGGCAGAAACGCTCAACCGCTTCATGCGCGACGAAATCGACCCCGCCGAAAAAATCGTCGCCGACGAGCTCACAGGCAGCGGGGATTGGCGCACATGGCACCAGCCGGCGGTGATGGAAACGCTGAAGGCCAAGGCGAAGGCGGCCGGGCTGTGGAATCTGTTTTTGTCCGAGCCCGAGTACGGCGCCGGCCTCAGCAACGTCGACTACGCGCCGCTGGCCGAGATCATGGGCCACTCGTTTATCGCGCCGGAAATCTTCAACTGCAACGCGCCGGACACCGGCAATATGGAAGTGCTGCTGCGCTACGGCTCGGACATGCACAAGTCGCGCTGGCTGAAGCCCTTGCTCGACGGCGAGATTCGCTCCGCGTTCTGCATGACCGAGCCGGACGTGGCTTCGTCCGACGCCACCAATATGCAGGCGACGGCGACGATTGACGGCGACCAGATCGTGCTGAACGGGCGCAAGTGGTGGTCCACCGGCATCGGTCATCCGCACTGCCGCGTGGTGATTTTCATGGGCCTGAGTCACCCCGATGCGCCGCCGCACCAGCGGCACACGATGGTGGTGTGCCCGCTCGATGCGCCGGGCGTCAAGGTCGAGCGTATGCTGCCGGTGTTCCACGCCTATGACGAGCCGTCCGGCCATGGCGAGGTCAGTTTTACCGATGTGCGGCTGCCGCTGGATCACGTGATACTCGGCACCGGCCGCGGTTTCGAGATCGCGCAGGGCCGGCTCGGGCCGGGCCGCATCCATCACTGCATGCGCACGATCGGCGCCTCAGAGCGCGCGCTGTCGTTGCTGTGCGAGCGCGCCGGCGCGCGCGTGGCATTTGGCAAGCCGCTGATCGAGCTGGGTGGCAACAAGGACATCGTGGCCGACCTGCGCATGGCGATCGAACAGGCGCGCCTGCTCACGCTGAAGGCGGCGTGGCTGATCGACACGCAGGGCGTGAAGGCGGCGATGAGCGAGATATCGCAGATCAAGGTGATCGTGCCGAACCTGGCGCAGAAGGCCGCCGATGCGGCCATCCAGATTCACGGCGCGGCCGGTTTGTCGAACGATTTCCCGCTCACCGCGCTGTTTGCCAACGCGCGCATCCTGCGCCTGGCCGACGGCCCGGACGAAGTGCATCGCGGCCTGATCGCCAAGCTGGAAATGCGCGCCCAGGGGGCGGCCATCGCCGCGAGGAAAGCACGATGACGGCGGCGGTGGATCAGGCGCGCAGCGTGCGCGAAGAAGATCAGCTGGATGTCGGCAAGGTCGACGCGTTCCTCAAGCAGCACGTCGAGGGCCTGCGCGGCGAGCCGACAATCTCGCAGTTTCCCGGCGGCGCATCCAACCTGACCTACCTGATCAGTTACGGCGAACGCGAACTCGTGCTGCGCCGGCCACCGGCGGGCGTGAAAGCCAAGTCCGCCCACGACATGCTGCGCGAGGCGCGCGTCATGGCGGCGTTGAAGCCGCATTACCCGCGCGTGCCGACCATCCTGGCGATCAGCGATGATGCGGCGACATTGGGCTACGACTTCTATGTAATGGAGCGCCTGCGCGGCATCATCCTGCGTCGCGATCTGCCGCCGGAACTCGGGCTGGACGCCGACGGCGTGCGCCGGCTGTGCAAGGGCTTTATCGATCGCCTGGTCGAGCTGCATCAGGTCGACGCGTCGCTGCCGGAGCTGGCCAGCCTGGGCAAGGGCGAGGGCTATATCGCGCGCCAGGTCGGCGGCTGGAGCGATCGCTGGCGCAAGGCCTTGAACGATGACACCGACGCCTGCGAAGACGTGCTCGCCTGGCTGGCCGAAAAACAGCCCGCGCGCGAAACGGCCATCTGCGTCATCCACAACGACTACCGCTTCGATAACGTCGTGCTTGATCCGGATCATCCGCTGAACATCGTCGGCGTGCTCGACTGGGAGCTTAGCACGCTGGGCGATCCGCTGATGGATCTGGGCGGCTCGCTGGGCTACTGGATACAGGCCGATGACGATCCGGTATTCCAGTCGTTCCGCCGCCAGCCGACCAACGCGCCGGGCATGCTGACGCGGCGCGAGCTGGTGGCGTACTACGGCGAACGCACCGGCTGGAACGTGGACAACTTCGAGTATTACGAAGTGTTCGGCCTGTTCCGCGTCACCGTGATCATCCAGCAGATCTACCGCCGTTTCGTGCTGGGGCAAACCACCAACCCACAGTTCGCCGGCTTCGGCCAGGCGGTGGCGTATATGAGCCACCGCTGCCGCAAGCTCATCGCCGCCTCGAGCCTCTGAGCATGGCGAGCGTGCTGCTTATTCGTCACGGGCAGGCCAGCTTCGGTACGGCCGATTACGATCGGCTTTCGGACGTCGGCCAGGAGCAGTCACGCCGACTTGGTCGCTGGTTCAGGCACGCGGGTAACGTTCCTGACCTTATTGTGGTCGGTCCACTGCGTCGGCACGTGCATACGGCGGATCTGTGCGTGGAAGCGGCCGGCGTATCGGCACCGCGCATCACGATTGCCGGGCTCGACGAATTCGATCACGAAGAAGTGCTGGCCCGCCATCGCCCCGATCTCGCTTCGCACGAGGCGCAGGTGGCCGAACTGGCGACGCACGGCGATCCGCATCGCGCATTCCAGCGCCTGTTTTCCGAAGCGGTGGCTCGCTGGACCGGCGGCGAGTTCGATCACGAATACACCCGCAGCTGGCCAGCGTTTCGCGCTGCAGTGATGGACGGCATGCAGGGGCTGGCGGCGCAGCCGGCGCGCACGATCTGGGCATTTACCTCCGGCGGACCAATCGCAGTGATCGCCAATGCGCTGGTCGGTGCGCCGATCGCCGAGGTTTTCACGCTGAGCTGGCCGCTGGTAAATACCTCGACCAGTCGCGTCTCGATCGGCCCGCAGCGCCGCAGCCTGATCAGCTACAACGCCTGGCCGCATCTGGAAGGCGCCGACGCCAAGGCGATGATCACCTATCGCTAGTTTCCGTACCTTCAAATAGACGTCCAAACTTCCAACGAATCATCCGACATCAAGGACCAACCACTCATGAGCGCTACCGAACTGTTCGACCTCTCCGGCAAGATCGCCCTCGTTACCGGCGCCAGCCGCGGCATCGGCGAGGAAATCGTCAAGCTGCTGGCGGCGCAGGGCGCGCACACCATCGTCTCCAGCCGTCGTCAGGCCGACTGCCAGACGGTGGTTGATCAGATCGTGGCGGCTGGTGGCTCGGCCGAAGCCATAGCCTGTCACATCGGCGAGATGGATCAGATCGCGGCGCTGTTCGCGGCGATCGAGGAAAAACATGGCCGGCTGGATATTCTGGTCAACAACGCCGCGACCAATCCGTACTTCGGCAGCATCCTGGATACCGAGCTGTCGATCTTCGAGAAGACCGTCGACGTGAATATCCGCGGCTATTTCTACATGTGCACCCACGGCGCCAAGCTGATGATCAAAAACGGCGGCGGCTCCATCGTCAACGTCGCCTCGATCAACGGCGTCGTGCCCGGCCATCTGCAGGGCATCTACTCGATCACCAAGGCGGCGGTGATTTCGATGACCAAGGCGTTTGCGGTGGAGTGCGCCGAAGGCGGCGTGCGCTGCAACGCGCTGCTGCCGGGCCTGACCGATACCAAGTTCGCCTCGGTACTGGTAAAAACGCCGGCGATTCTGAAGGCGGCGATGGCCCACGTGCCGATGAAGCGCGTGGCGCAGCCGTCCGAAATGGCCGGCACCGTGCTGTATCTCTCGTCGGCTGCCGCGTCGTACACGACGGGTGCGATTTTGAATGTCGACGGTGGTTACCTGTCGGTCTGATCCGTTTGGCCGTCCATCTTGCTCAGGAGTTTCCGCATGACCCACGTTTCCGCACATCGCGTCGTCGGCAAGAAAGCGTTTATCACCGGCGCCGCCGGCGGCCTCGGCGCCGCGATGGCCAAGCTGCTGGCGCGTCATGGCGCCAAGGTGTTTCTCACGGATATCGATGAAGACGCCGTGTACGAGGTGGCTACCGCGATCAATACAGAGCATGGCCACACCGTGGCCTGGTCGGCGGCGCAGAACGTGCGCGACGAAGAGCGCTGGCAGAGCGCGCTGGCCGAGGCGGATGCGGTACTCGGCGGCATCTCGGTACTTGTCAACAACGCGGGCATCGGTGCGATCGGCGGGGTGGAAAGCCTGCAGCCGAAAGAGTGGCAGCGGGTGATGGGCGTCAATCTCGACGCGGTCTATCTCGGCTGCAAATACGCGCTGCCGCTGCTGCGCCAGCATCAGCCGGGCTCGATCATCAATATTTCGTCCATGGCTGCGTTCAAGATCGATCCCGACTACACCGTCTACAACGCCTCGAAGGCGGCGGTGGCATCGCTGAGCAAGTCCGTCGCGCTGGACTGCGCGCGGCAAAAGATGGACGTGCGCTGCAATTCGATCCACCCGTCGTTTATCCGCACCGGCATCGTCGAGCCGTTCTTTCAGCAGCTCGGGGAAGAAGAGGCGATGAAGAAACTCACCCGCGGCGTGCCGATGAGACGATTGGGCGAGGTCGACGATGTGGCCTATGCCGTGCTGTATCTCGCCTCCGACGAGAGCCGCTACATCACGGCGGCCGAGCTTCGCATCGACGGCGGCGCCTCGGCCGTTTGAAACATCGGGTCCAGAGTGACCCATTTACTTCCCAAGGAAATCATCATGTCCACGATCAACCGCCAGCTGCGCCTGAAAACCCGTCCCGAGGGGCTCGTGCAGCGCGACAATTTCGATCTCGTCGGGCAGCCGCTCGAGGAGTTGAAAGACGGCGAGGTGCTGGTGCGCACGCTGTACATTTCGATGGATCCGACCAACCGCGTGTGGATGCGTGACATTCCGCAGTACATGCCGCCGGTGGCCATCGGCGAGGTGATGCGCGGCTTCGGCCTGGGCCGTGTGGTGAAGTCGCGCTCGTCGCGCTACAGCCAAAACGACCTCGTGCAGGGCCTGCTCGGCTGGCAGGACTATCTGGTTTTCCACGATAGCGCCAAGAGCTACGTGCGCCTGCCCGCCGACCCGGGTATTCCGTTGCCCACCCTGCTGGGTGCGTGCGGCATGAGCGGCATCACCGCGTTTTACGGCATGACCGATATCGCACCGGTCAAAGCCGGCGAAACGCTGGTGGTATCAGCAGCGGCCGGCTCGGTCGGCTCTATTGCGGGGCAGATCGGCAAGATCATGGGCGCGCGCGTGGTCGGCATCGCAGGCGGCGCGAACAAGTGTCGTCATCTTGTCGATGAACTCGGCTTCGATGCCGCGGTGGACTATAAATCGGAGAACTGGAAGCAGGCGCTGAAGGAAGCCACGCCCGACGGTATTCACGTCAACTTCGAAAACGTCGGTGGCGATATCATGGCGGCGGTGATGTCGCGCATGGTGATAGGCGGTCGTGTCGCGCTGTGTGGTCTGATCTCCGGTTACAACAGCGACGGCCGCGCCAGCGACAACTACAGCGTGATCATCATGAAGCGCCTTGTCGTCAGCGGCTTCCTGGTACTCGACTACACCAAGACCAAGGAAGCCGTGCACGCGCTGGCCGGCTGGATTGCCGAGGGCAAGCTCAAGGCCGAGGAAACCGTGGCCGAGGGGTTGGAGAACGCGCCTGACGTGATCAATCGCCTGTTCGACGGCAGCCACCGCGGCAAGCTGCTGTTGAAGGTGGCTTCCGATATTTGACCGTCGATTGGCGGCTAGTCACGCTTTTTGAAATGTTGGGGAAATGGAGCCGGCGGTCGAGTCGGTTTTCATCAACCGGCGGGGGCCGAAGCCTACAGGCAGGTAGCGCATCCGCCCGGATTGACACGGCGGCAAGGCTTGCACCAGCATCGGACTCCCCACGGAATGGAGAAAGGCGATGAGCACGGGCAAGCTGGTTTTTGCATTGGCGTTGTTGCTGGCCGCCTTGGTAGGCGGCCTCTACTTCGCGGACTGGCTGGTGTTGTGGATGCTCGGGCTGAAAAACGTGCCCCTGGTCTGGAATACCTGGTGGCAGTACTTCCAGGCGCTGGACCTGCCGCAGGTCGCGCCGTATGTCGGCAAGATCAAGGCCGCAGGCGCTGTCGGCTTCGGCCTGCCGCTTCTGGTCTGGGCCCTGTTGCTGATCCCGCTCTTCAAGGGCAAGGCCGAGTCCCTGCATGGCGATGCCAGCTTCGCGAAATTGTCCGATCTGAAAAAAGCCGGGCTGCTGACGCGCACTCCGCAAAGCATCCTGGTCGGCAAGTATCAGGGTCACTATCTGTGGCTGGGTGGCGCCCAGCACGTCATCACCATCAGCCCGACCCGCTCCGGTAAAACTACCAGTATCGCGATCCCGGTGCTGCTGTCCTATCTGCAGTCGATGGTTGTTCTCGACTTGAAAGGCGAGCTGTTCAAAGCCACCAGCGGCTGGCGCGAGTCGCAGGGGCAGGCCATTCGCGTGTGGGCACCGTACGACGAGGCGGGTAATACCCACCGCTTCAATCCCATGAGCACCCTGGCCGGCATGGACCCGGGCAAGCGCATCGGCGAAATTCAGACCATCGCGGCAATCCTGTATCCGGACGAGCAGGGCAAGGATCCGTTCTGGACCTCGCAGGGTCGCGCCGCGTTCACCGCGTTCGCCTCCTACCTGTTCGAGGCGTGGGACGAAGAATGCCGTCAGCTGATGACCAGCCAGGCGCCGCCGCTGGTGATGCCCGACATCAACACCTCGCCGAAATTTCCCAGCCTCGAGCGCATCCTGCGTTTCTCCAGCGGCACGGACGGCCAGAGCACCAAGGAAATGCTGCAGAACATTCTGAAAGATCCCAGCTATACGTTCGTCAGCCCGCAAACGCGCACGGTGTTCGGCAACCTCGCCGGCCTGGCCGAGCAGACCTTCTCCTCGGTGATCGCCACCATGCAGGCACCGCTGCAGCAATTCCTCAGCCCGGTGCTGGCGGCGGCCACCAACGCGACGGATATCGACATCAGCAGCCTGCGCAAGCGGCCGACGACGCTGTACGTGATCATTCCCACCAACAAGCTGGACGAGAGCAGCAAACTGCTCAACATCTTCTTCAGCACCGTCATCGGCAACAACCTCACCAAGCAGCTGGGCGAGGAGCCCGACCTGAAATACCAGATGCTGATGCTGATGGACGAGTTCACCGCCATGGGCCGCGTGGACGTATGGGCCAAGCGCATCTCCATCTCGGCCAGTTACGGCGTGCGCGACCTGTGTATCGTGCAGAGCCGAGCGCAGCTGCGTTCGGCTTACGGCGACAACGACGCGCAGAACTTCATCACCAACCACGGCGCGCAAATCGTGTTCGCGCCGCGCGAGCAGAGCGACGCCACCGAATACAGCGAAATGCTCGGCTACAAAACCATCCGCAAGCGCCACCAGAGTCGCAGCAGCGGCGGCGGGCAGCGCTCCACCGTCTCGGTCAACTACACCGAAGAAAAGCGCGCGCTGTTCCTGCCCCAGGAAATCAAGGAACTCCCCGCCGACGACGAACTGATCTTCTACGAAGGCTGCAAACCCATCCGCGCCAAGAAGAACTGGTTCTTTAAGGACAGCAACTTCAAAAAGCGGGCGAGCATCGAGCCGGCGAAGATTGCGCGAGTGCAGCCAGCATCATCGCGGGAGGTGGCGATGAATGTCGTGGAGGCAAAAAGTAACCGAGCCGCGGCGGCGTTGCGGCAATGAGGTTCGACTCATTGGAATAAGTCCGGCCAACAAAGGAGATGCATCTATGAAGCATAGGACACAACAGTATTTGAAGTTCTTCTTGGATCAACGATGAGGATGTGCTCCATGCGCATGATGAAGATTATTTTTGCGCTATGCCTGATGGTTCTGGCGCCTCATGCCTTTGCTGCTAGCTTCGATTGCAGCAAGGCCGCCACCTCCACGGAAAAACTGATCTGCAGTGACGCTGAGACGTCTGCCCTGGATACCAAGTTGCAACAAGCTTATAAGACGGCGCTTAGCGTAACTGATGCGTACGGTAAAAAGGAGTTGGCCAAAGAGCAACGTAACTGGATTCAATACACTCGGGGTATTTGTCAGGACGTGGCTTGTCTACGGCAGGTCTATACCGCTCGTATAGCCATGCTGGCGCGTAATGAAAAAAAAATCCTCGATGGCGAGGTGTACTCACACTGTGAAAAGCCAAATGATGGCAACCCTAGTGGCGGTGAATGCGTAAATGTGGTGCCCATTCGAGATCCCAACTACCGAGTTGACTCGTTCAACCGGTCGCTGACGCAGCAAAGGCAGAAGGGCCGCATTATCGGCTGCAGCCGGCTGATTGATCTGCCGGTTGGATCGGCCGGCAGTAACCATAGTTTTGGCGGCTTCTGCATCATGCAGGATGATTTGCAGCGCAATAATGTGGAGATCTGCAACGATGACATGTTCGGTCATTTTCAGCTGCAAACCGTCAGTGCGAAGGACACGTCCGACAATCATTTGATCGATTTCATCTACGCGAAATGCTACGGGGGCTAATGGCCCCTCACACGAATCAGAAAGGAGTCTGTCATGTCCGATAGCGCCACGATCACTCGCGAACAGCTGCGTACAGTTTACGTTGCCACTGAGCTGGGAGGCAAAGATGTTGACGCGAATCACTTTTCGTATGCCGGGCTTGCTAAAAGCACCTATTCATTCGGCCAGCTGCAATTCGATGTCGGCAATAACGATTTGGCTAGAGACTTTTTAAAAGCAAACGGTTTTGACGCTGCCGACATCGACGATCTTCGGTCGCATGGTGGTCTGTCCGAAAGAAAATTGGTTGCCCTCGATAACAAGCTGCAAGCAATTCCGCAGGAGAAGATCGATAAGTTTACTAACGACTATTTGGATAAAAGGGTCGCTGACGTGGGGAGCGTTATTGATCAGGTGCGCGTGCTGAAACCAGCGGCCGCCGATGCCATTGTTGGAGATAAAAAACTGCAATTAGGCATCGCCGATTACGCAAACCAGTTCGGTCACGTCGGTCCTCAGTTTGTGGGCTTTTTGGCAGGAAAGTCGGAAACCCTGAATGCGAGCGGCAAAACCATACAAGCCGGTAACCCGCGTACGCGGGAAGATATCCAGACGTTCATCAACGCCACTAGTTATGGCCAGAACCCTAAAAACTCCAGCGGTATCAAAGGCCGTGCCGACCACTTCAACGAAGCAATGGCCGAGCTCAAGCTGGGCCCTGCCGTGAAAGCTTCTACCCGTACCTCAGAAAAGGGTGGCTCAATCCTCAAGCTCGGTTCTCACGGTGAAGCCGTAGGTGCTTTACAGGCCGATCTGGCCTCTCTTGGCTATACGGATTCAAAAGGTCGACCGTTGAAGCCCGATAATAATTTTGGTCACGATACCGAAGCTGCGGTGCGCGCCTTTCAACGCGATCATGGATTGGAACAAAACGGCGTAGGTCCGAAGACGCTGCATGCCATCCAGACCGTCGTGGCGCCACTGAAACAGCACGAGTCGGGACCACTGCCGGCCGTATCTGCCATGTCTTCCTTGCCTTTTGTGCCGGGCCTCGATGATCCGCGCAATACGCTTAATCCCAACCACGGGCTTTACGAAAAATTGCAGCAGCGCATACCCGACGCCTCGGAGGAGCGCCTACTTCAGTTCACCGCTGCGTGTCATGCAAACAAAATTACAGGCGATAATCTGTCAGGGATTCATCTTGACGAAACGAATATGAAAATTGGTTTTCATGGATCGAGCTTTCTGTCCACACCAGCCACCGTCGATTTGAACACGCCGCCTCCGCAGCCCCAGCAAGCGATCCAGCAAATCCAGCAACACGATCAGCAACAGGCGCAGATGATGGGTCAGATACAGGCGCAGAACGCGCAGATCAATCAGCAGGCAGCGCAAGGATCGACGTCCGGCATGCCCGGTCTGTGATCGGCGGACGTCTCGGTCTGGGACTGTGGGCGACACGCTGCCGGATTGCGGCGAGCCGGGCTCCTGTTTTTGATCTGAGGAAGATTGCGATTAGCGGCGCCCCGTCCTGGGTCTGCCGCTGCTGGTGTTGGCTTTGCAGCTGGTTCCTAGGATCCACGCAATGACTTGGCATCGATCCGTGAGCGCAGATCGAGTTGGCTCCCGTCGTCGTGGGAAACCTTCAAATATAAGAGGGTTGATGGGATGACTGCACGCGCAGTATCGCGCGGCATTTCGGCGGGAACGCTCAAGTTCGCCGTAGAGATGATGCTCTTCGCGCTCATCGCTCATGCCATGGGCTATCTCATTCACGAATACGCCCACAGCGTTTTTGCCTGGGCTTTGGGTTGGATGAAGGAGCCGTTCGGCATCGATTACGGGCATGCGTCTGTCAACAATTTTATCTTTCTTGACGATGTCGATGACAACGTCGATTACGCCCCTATCATCGCCAGCGGTCATGGCATTAGCGCTGCTGTTATTGCGTTAGCGGGTGCGTTTGTTGGCAACGCTGCTGTGTACTTTTTGTTGTACGCGCTGCTTCGCACGAATGCCGTAGCATCTCGCGGAAGACTGACGTCATTCGTTTACTGGTTCTCGCTGATGAGCGCTGCAAACGTCTGGGGATATGTGCCTATTCGGGCTCTCACCACTCATGCCGATATAGCCACCGCGGCCAAGGGTCTCGGTATTTCTACATGGGCGCTCTTTCCGTTTCTGATCGTGCCGGGGCTTTATATCGTCTATCACTTTTTCTGCAGAAACTTTGCTGGCGTGTACGCAACCATCTCATCGGGAGAACGCAGTCGTCTCGCGACGCTTATTGCGTTTACCGCATTCTGGTACTTCTCGTTCTTTGCCGGAAACAGCGCCGTCTTAGGTAGCTACGGATTCATCGCACAGATCTTCGCCATCTTGTCTCGCTACCTGATGTTTCCGCTGGCGGTGATTTGGTTGACGTCGCGGTATGCGCGCGGTCACGGCGTTCAAAACGCCGAGTAGGATCGAGCCGCTCGATGGCCGATGAGCTTTATTGCTTCAGCAGAGTTTTCCCTATTGGGTTTCATGCGTGACTGCGGGCATGATGGGCGAACTGTTTCCCGCGACGGCTGTGCCCATGTCATCACGCTCCACCGTTGCTCCGCTTGCGCTGGCAATCGGCGCGCTATTGATCAGTATGGTCTCGTATCAATGCGGCGCGTCGCTGGCCAAGCACCTGTTTCCACAGGTGGGTGCGCAGGGCGCTACCGCTTATCGCCTCGGGCTCAGCGCTTTGCTGCTGCTGCTGTGGAAGCGGCCTTGGCGACGGTCGGTTGGGCAGCGTAACTGGCGCGTGCTGTGGGGCTACGGCCTGGCGATGGGCGCCATGAATCTTGTGTTCTACATGTCGCTGCGCACGATCCCGCTCGGTATCGCTGTTGCGCTGGAATTCACCGGGCCACTGGCGCTCGCCGTGTTCGGCTCGCGTCGCCTGATCGACTTTGTGTGGATTTTGCTGGTGGTGGCCGGGCTGGCGCTGCTGTTGCCGCTGCGCCATCAGATGCAGCCGCTGGATCCGGTTGGCGTGGTGTATGCCCTGGCTGCCGGCGTGGGCTGGGCGCTTTATATCGTGCTGGGCAAACGAGCCGGCGCCGCCTACGGTGAGGATGCGGTGACATGGGGCACGTCGATCGGTGCTCTGCTGGCCATACCATTCGGGGTCGCGCATGCCGGCAGCGCGCTGCTGTCGCCGTCGCTGCTGCCGTATGCGCTTGGCGTGGCGGTACTCAGTTCGGCACTGCCTTATTCGCTGGAGATGGTTGCGTTGACCCTGCTGCCTGCGCGCACCTTCAGCACCTTGCTGAGCTTGGAGCCGGCTGTGGCGGCCGTCGCCGGTGTTTCCCTGCTCGACGAACGACTCAGCCTGCTGCAGTGGCTGGCCATCGCAGCCATCATTGTTGCCGCCGCCGGTACGGCGTTGAGCGTGCAACGCCCCGAACTGACCGAGCCGCCATTGGCGAATTGAGTTTCGCTGACCGCTTTGCTGAGACTCTTACGCCGATCGTGTAACTGTCAGTCGAGGCCGAAGGCACATGCAACTGCCTCGCTGGGAACTAATCTATCTACCGAGCGCAGTAAACCGCCTTTTCGTGAAAGACATCGGCGCCATCAGCTATCTATTTCCGGCCGTCTATGGCCCTGCCACCGTCAACCCATATTTCTCGGCGCGTGTTTCGACTTCCGGATCGAGCGCGCGTGCGGCGGCGAGATCGGCGTTGCCGGGGTCGGTCTGGCCGCTGCGGATTTTTGCGAGGCCCAGGCCGTAGCGGGACCACGCGTTTTTCGGCATTTGCAGTATGGCTTGCTCGTAGGCCTTGATGGCATCGGGGTAGTGTCCAAGTCGCAGTTGCACCAGGCCGAGGCTGTCGAGGTAGGCCGGGTTTTCGCCGTCGCGTTTGATGGCTTTGCGGCAATCGTCCAGTGCATCGTCGAGCATCTGGTTGCTCAGGGCGCGCGCCCAGCAGCGCTCGTTGAGTGCGGAGCCGAGCAAGGCATCGCGGTTGTGCAGGCGTATCCACTCGTCGAGTAGCGGTAGTGCTGAAGTGGGTTGTCCCAGCGTGATGTAGAGGCGTGCGACGGCGCGCGACTGCGAGGAGCCGGCTGGTGCCAGCGCGCTCGCTGCTGTTACGTCCGCGAGTGCACCGGCGCGGTCCTTGTGCGCGAGGCGCAGTTCGGCACGCAGCAGCAGGGCGTCGGCATTTTTCGGGTCGAGGCTCAGCGTCTTGTCCAGATCGCCGACCGCCGCATCGTGCTGCTTGTCTGCCATGTGAGCACGTGAACGGGCGAGATAGTAGGAGGGTTCATCCGGCGCCATCTTGATGGCGGCATCCAGGTCGGCGATGGCGGCGCCAGATTCGCCGCGAGACAGGTGCGCCTGGCCGCGTAGGGCAAAATCGGACGCTGCTTTCGGTGCCGCGTCCTTGTCGCCGGCCGTATTGCCGGCATCGGCATCGGCTTTGGCGCCGTCGCTGGGCGCCTCGGCAAAGGAGAACACGCGCCCGCCGTTGTAGGTGAAGTAGGCTTTTGCCTGGCTGTTGGCGATGAACATGTGGTGGGCGAGAATAAAATCCACGCCCAGCAGCATGTCGGTACCGTCGCCGATGCGCCCGTCGATGACCTGCATCTGGCTGTGCTGGATGGTTTCGGTACCGACCGAGAACTTGTCGATGCGCACCGTCCAGGTCTTGACCCGGTGTGCGCCGATGCCATAGCTCGTGCCGCTCGTTTTGACATCCGGCGCGTTGAGGTCAATGCCGATTCGCTCGGCGGCCGGGCGGCTGAGCACGGTCGCTGCCGCGCCGGAGTCGAGCACCGCTCGCACCTCGCGGCCGTTTATCGTCACCTTGAGAAACGTGCGTCGGTCGCCGCGGCTGCCGACCGAGTCGATATCGGCAACGTTGTACTGGCCATCCTTGACCCAGTACGCCAGCACCTTTTTGGAGCAGTGTTCGGCGCTGAACAGGGTCAGTTTGCCGTGGGCCAGATCGAGTTCCAGATCGGCGGCATCGAGCAGGTTGGCGCCCAGCAGTCCGTAGCCTGTGTCGGTACCACCTACGATGAAATCGATATTCTTGAGCGTGGCGTTGAGAATGCCGAATTCTTTGACATGCGTGACCTGCGCATCCGCCGATCCACCAACGCCACCGATGCGTAGGCCAAATGGCGCAGGGAACAGCCTCAGCCCCAGCGACGACGCGTTGGCACTGGACATGGTGTTGAAGAAGGCGCCGGTGTCGAGAATGAAGCGTGTGTCATGTCCGTTGATCTTCACCATCGTGGTGGCTTTTTCGCCGGCCATTTCCACGGAGAGCGTGCCGTAGTCTTTCAGCTGGCAGCCGTCGGCCCAGGCGTGGGTGGCGAGCAGGGCGCCAATACCCAGACAACAAAAACGCAGGTTCCTCATGACGCGTGTTCTTCCTGTATGCCATGGCTTTCGAAAGGTGTCGTAGTTGACCGTGAAAGTTTGCCGCTACCGCGCGCATATTCGATGAGTGGCGCGGCGCTCGCCGTCGCCGATGCAACGAAGCCGCTGGCGGCAAACGTATTGACCAGACACGGTAGTGCGATAAGCATTAATTTCTCCCCCGAGAAGTTTGCCGTTGGCGGCTGTTTATTGCATGTCTGCCATCGGCAAAAACACTGCGCGTGCTGTCACCCCATCATCCGTTACCAGCCGGTTCGAGCACCAGGCTGTGCTGCGTGGGCCCAGGCAGCAGCGGCGTCGGTCTGCCGTTGACCCAGTCCTCGTGGCCGGCGCCGTAATAGGGCGATAGCGGGTTGTCGCTCTGGCCGCCGGGCATGTCGAGAATGCCCTGGGCCTCGTGACCCGGCGCGACGTCGAAGCGTTCGGAGGCACCGAAGCCGGGTGCGGCCACGCGCGGCATGTTGTTGTCGCCGGGCAGCGGCTGGTCGGGCATGTCGAGCTGCCGCGCCAGCCACTGGGGCAGGGCGATGGAGAGCGGATGGCGAATGTTGCTGCAATTCCTTTCGCCCCAGGTACGCGCGGCGAGGCCGCCGGGCTGTTGGCCGAGCTCGTTGGCGACGTGTGCTGCGGCTTCGACAAGCAGCGCGTGCCAGTCGCGGTACCTCGGATCGAGCAAGTTCTCCGGCTGCGTGCTGATCAGATTCCAGACCGCACCCTCGGCCGCGTTTTCGGCCGGCCAGGTGAAATCGGCATAGCGCGTCTTTATCCGTGCGACGAAGGGCGACAGCACCGCTTCGGTGACCCGCGTGCGGAAGGCGCGCACGAGGCGGTAGTCGACGCTGTCGACGTCGGCGCGGCCGCGCCAGCTGGCGGTGAGCTGGCGCAGAGTCCGCAGCGAAGGGTCTTGCGTGTCGGCCAGCGTCTTTTGCAGCAGCTGCTGCCAGCGCGTGAGCAGCACGGCACGATTGTCCAGCTGTACGTCGAGCAAGTTGTTCGGCGCGAATTTAGTCTGCGCACGCAGGTCGTCGCGAATCTGCTGCGCGCGTGCGCCCAGATCGTGGCCGCCGTTGCCGAGCAGGGCCAATGCATCGTTGCTGACGGTGCGGTTGTTGGCTGTCCACAGACGCGCATCGGCGGGATTTTCGATGCGCGGATATTGAGCTGGCGACGCCCAACCCTGCCATCCGCTGCCGGGCTTGGACCCGTCCGATGGCAGCAGCGGATCGATATGGGCGCGCAGCGGAATGCTGTTGCCGGCCACCGTCCAGCCGATATGGCCTGCGCTGTCGGCCACCACGAAATTCTGTGGCGGCATGCCGAACTGCGGCGCGAGATCGAGCGCCGCGTTGGCACTGGTGGTCTGTTCGAGCTGCATCAGTTTGACGTTGTACGCGCGAGGCTGGTCGGCGATCCATGCCAGCGCCAGCGGCGCGCCGTCGACATCGCTGGCCATGATCGGGCCCCAGCGCGTGTCCTCGACCTTCAGCACGGTGTCGGGATGGCCTTTGACGTGAATGTGTTCGTCGTGCGCTTCGATGTCGGCCCAGCCTTCGGGCACCTTGTAGCGCGTCGGGTTGGCGGGATCGCGCTGCACGCGGACCCAGTCCAGCCAGTCGCCGTAGCTGTTGGTGAAACCCCAGGCGATCTGGCCGTTGGAGCCGACGATCATCGCCGGCGTGCCGGGCAGGGTGACGCCATTGATGTCGCGCTCGCCGTTAGGCGCGCTGGCGTCGGGATAGCGCAGCCGTGCGCGAAACCAGATATTCGGCACGCGCAGGCCCAGATGCATGTCGTTGGCGATCATCGCGGCGCCGGTATCGGTAAGCGAGCCCGCTACGGCAAAGCTGTTGCTGCCCGGACGCGGTGCGTCCAGCGCCGGCAGCAGGGCGGCCGTGAGATTGGCTGGCGTCGCGACGGTGGCAAGACGATGGAGATCGAACACATCGGCGGCTGGCATGGCGGCGCGCGGCGACAGCTGATTGTCGAGCGGTGCCTCCCAGTCGGGATCGGGCGCGGTCAGAAAATCCACCAGCGGACCGGGCAGCACCGCACGCATCTGCGCCAGCCGCAGCTCGCGCTCGTTGCGGCCGTCGCCGTTCAAATCCAGGTACATGGCGGCGATCACCAGCGCGCTGTCTTCCGACCGCCACGGCTGCGGCCGGCTGTTCAACAGCAGGTATTCCCACGGCCGCACGCGCAGGTCGGCAAGGCCGGCGTTGACGCCGTCACGGTAACGGTCTAGCTGATGCTTCTGCTCCGGCGGCAGCTGCGCGTAGGCGGCTTCGACGACCGCGCGCAGGTGATGGCGGCGATGGTTGATATCCGTGGGCAGCGCGGCCGCACCCACCAGTTCGGCCAGCTCGCCGGCCGGCAGGCGGCGCATCAGGTCCATCTCGAAGAAGCGCTCCTGCGCGTGCACATAGCCCAGCGCAAAGCTTATGTCGTTGCGGTTGGTGCCCTCGATGGTCACGGTGCCTAGCGCGTCTCGGCCGACGCTGACGCTTGCACCCAGGCCGCGGAAGGAACGTTCACCCTCTAGTCGCGCGCGACTGCCGGCCAGCAGCCACCAGCTGCCGATACCGGCAAAAAGTACCAGCACGACGATTGCGACCAGCAGGCTGCGGACGATGTGCCTGCGCAGCGACCTCATTGCGCGACAAACACGGCGAAGATACCCGCGTATGGCTTCACCATGATGCTCGGTGCCCCGGCATAGCCGTCGCCGTCGACGTAGATCTGCGAAATGCTGCCGTCCAGATACAGCGCGTCGCGGCAGCCCAACTCGTCGCGAAATAGACGTCCAAACGTATGGAAGTTCACCGGCGTTTCGCTCACCGCAAAAATCACCTCGCTGGGCGTTTTGACGCAGACGCCGCTGCGCCACTTCATGCTGTCGGAGGCGTCGATGAACTGCTCGTTGAGCTTGCCGTCGATCAGCAGCATGGGGCCGGACTGGCTGGCCCACTGTGCCGGCTTCGCATCGGCCTTGAAGTCACTGCTGGTGCGCACGGCCGCGTGGCCGTCGGGATAGATCGCGAACACGCCGTTGGGCAGCAGCGAGAAATTGCCCGAGGAGGGATTGCCGTGATTGAGGTTCAGCGGCACGAGCGTCTTGCCGTTTTCGACATAAAGCCCGAGCGGGGCCGACTGCTTGTCGTAGATGCCGGCGTTGGCGGCGAACAGCAGGCGCTGCCCGTGCGCCTCGCCCCACTGGCGCAGCGCCTCGATGCTGCCAAACGGCTGCGCGCTTTGCGGATCGCGCCAGTGCAAGCTCAATTTTTCGCGCTTCAGATCGATGTGCACGACGCGATAGGTCTGCCCGTCAAACGCCAGCTCGCTGCTGTCGACAGCCTGCGCCGGCGAGGTGCAGCCGAGCAGGTTGGCCAGCAACAGAGACAGAAACCCCCGGCGCAGCAAGCGCGGGCAGGGCGGCGGGTTGGCTAAAAAAGACGAAGGCAGATAACGCATGCTCCGATGGTCGCCGGCCGGCAGGGTCTGCGCAAGTCTGGCGGCGTCGATCATTCAGCGCTTACTGCGGCATCGTGCGATATCTGCCGTTAAACTCCGGGTTTTACCGATGGCGCTCCCCATGCCTTACACCCCGATCGTGGCCACGCTGGGCTACGTGCTCTCGCCGGATCGCAGCAAGGTGCTGATGATTCATCGCAACGCGCGCCCGGATGATCAGCACCTGGGCAAGTACAACGGCCTGGGCGGCAAGATGGAGCCGGGTGAGGATATCGCCGCCTGCATGCGGCGCGAGATTTTCGAGGAGGCCGGCATCACCTGCGAATCGATGGAGCTGCGCGGCACGCTCAACTGGCCGGGCTTCGGCAAGAACGGCGAGGACTGGCTGGGCTTTATTTTTCTGATCGATAGTTACGCCGGCACGGCGTTCCAGAGCAACGACGAGGGCACGCTGGAATGGGTCGCGCGTGACCAGCTGATGTCGTTACCCATGTGGGAAGGCGACCGGCATTTTTTGCCGCTGCTGTTTGATGAGGATACGCGGCCGTTCCACGGCGTCATGCCGTATCGCGACGGGCGCATGCAGTCCTGGTCATTCACCAGGCTGTAAAAGCGGATTCTGAAGCGATTGCGCCCGCGATTAATAACCGCGGTAATTGCCGTAGCGGCCGCCGCCGAAGTGGCTCTGGTCCACGCTGATCGAAAAGCTGACGCCGCCGGACGGATGATCGCAATCGCCAAATGCCTTGGTCACGTTGATCGTGGCGCCTTCGTACGTGCTGGTGCCCAGGCCGCCACCGCTGGCTACACCGGTGCTCACCGCGCCGTGCACCTGGGCCTTGTCGTACTTCGAATCGTCACAGCGCTGGCTGTCTGCCGTGTCGTTGTCGCCCAGGCGGCCGCTGGTGTCGCCGTAATAGACGCCCGGCGTGGTGCTGATCGGCGGGTTGTTGGCTGCCGCTGCGTTATTGGCGCTGCCGTTGCGGCCAGCCGTTGCGGCGGTCGATGCCGACTTCGATGACGATGAAGAACTGGACGCCGGCGTCGCCGCGGTGCTGCTGGAGGCGGGCAGGTTGGCCGGCAGCTTCAGGTTGAGCGGCTGGGTAGAGGATTGCGCCCACGCGGAGCTCGCCAGCAGGCTGATGGCCGAGGCAAGGAATAATGGCTTGATGTTCATACGTGCTCCGGGGGCATGACGGGTACCACGCGCCGGCTGGCTCAGCGTGTACACGTCCATCTTGGAAAGCGCGGCGCGGCAGGAAGTTCCTGCCGCTGCCGCTTCACCTTAACCCGTGGTCTCGATCCGCTCGACCCGACGCAGGCCGCGCGGCAGCAGGCCACCACGCGTGGCGCGATTGCCGCCGTACTCGACCAGATCCGACCACTTGAGCGTGAGTTTACGCTGCCCGGCGTAAAGGGTGACTTCACCCTTGCCCTCGCTGACCACGGCCACGCCGGCCACGCGCTCGTCGCCGGAGGCGAGCTTGGCCTTGGGGATCTCGATCAGCTTGTTGCCCTTGCCCTTGTCCAGCTCGGGCAGCTCGGCGACCGAGAACATCAGCAGGTGGCCTTCGGTGGTGACCACCACGACGCGGTCGCGCGCGGGGTCGGCGCTGATCTGCGGGGCCAGCACCTTGGCCTTGTCGGTCAGGCTGATGATCTGCTTGCCGGCCTTGTTGCGGCCGGTGAGCGATTCGAAGCGGGTGACGAAGCCGTAGCCGAAATCGCTGGCGATGATCAGGCGGGTGTCGTTGTCGCCGGCAATCACCGCGTCGAAGCTGGCGCCGCCTGCGGGGCTGAAGCGCCCGGTCAGCGGTTCGCCGTTGCCGCGCGCCGATGGCAGGGTATGCGCCGGCGTGGAATAGCTGCGTCCGGTGGAATCGATAAACGCCACCTGCTGCGTGGTGCGCGCCTTGACGAAGGCCAGCAGGCCGTCGCCGTCGCGGTAGTTCAAGCCCTCGGCGTCGACGTCGTGGCCCTTGGCCGCGCGCGCCCAGCCCTTCTGGCTCAGCACCACGGTGACCGGTTCGCTGACCACCAGCGCGCTTTCGTCCAGCGCCTGCGCGGCGCCGCGCTGCACCAGCGGCGAGCGGCGGTCGTCACCGAACTTGGCGGCGTCGGCGCGCAGCTCGTCCTTGATCAGGCTCTTGAGTTTGGCCGGTGATTTCAGCAGCACGTTGATCTTGGCACGCTCCTCTTCGAGCTGGTCGCGCTCGGCGGTGATCTTCATCTCCTCGAGCCGGGCCAGCTGGCGCAGGCGGGTTTCGAGAATGTAGTCGGTCTGCTCCTCACTGAGCTTGAAGCGCGCCATCAGCACGTCCCTGGGCTCGTCCTCGGTGCGCACGATGCGGATCACTTCATCGAGGTTGAGGTAGGCGATGCGCAGGCCTTCCAACAGGTGCAGGCGGCGCTCGACCTTGGCCAGCCGATGCTCGAGCCGGCGCGTGACCGTGCTTGTGCGGAACACCAGCCATTCGCTGAGGATGCGCTTGAGATCCTTGACCTGCGGGCGGCCGTCCAGGCCGATCATGTTGAGATTGACGCGGAAGCTCTTTTCCAGATCGGTGGTGGCGAACAGGTGCTGCATCATCTCGTCGGCATCGACGCGACTGGACCGCGGCACGATCACCAGCCGGGTCGGGTTTTCATGATCGGACTCGTCGCGCAGATCCTCGATCATCGGCAGCTTTTTGGCGCGCATCTGCGCCGCGATCTGTTCGAGGATCTTCGACGGGCTGACCTGGTGCGGCAGCGCGGTGATGACGACGTTGCCCTCCTCGCGCTGGTACACCGCGCGGGCGCGCACTGAGCCGCCGCCGGTCTGGTACATCGTCAGCAGGTCGGCGCGCGGGGTGATGATCTCCGCCTCGGTCGGGTAGTCCGGTCCGCGCACGTGCTCGAACAGGTCGGCGACGGTGGCGTCGGGGTCGTCCAGCAGGCGGATGCAGGCGCTGGCCAGCTCGCGCAGATTGTGCGGCGGGATATCGGTGGCCATGCCCACGGCAATGCCCATCGAGCCGTTGAGCAGCACGTGCGGCACGCGCGAAGGCAGCCAGCTGGGCTCTTCCATGGTGCCGTCGAAGTTCGGCACCCAGTCGACCGTGCCCTGGCCCAGCTCACCCAGTAGCGCCTCGGCAATCGGGCTCAGGCGCGATTCGGTGTAGCGCATCGCGGCGAAGCTCTTCGGGTCGTCCGGCGAGCCGAAGTTGCCCTGGCCGTCGACCAGCGGATAGCGATACGAGAACGGCTGGGCCATCAGCACCATCGCTTCGTAGCAGGAGCTGTCGCCGTGCGGATGGAACTTGCCGATCACGTCGCCGATGGTGCGGGCGGACTTCTTCGGTTTCGCCGTGGCCGCCAGGCCCAGCTCGCTCATCGCGTAGATGATGCGCCGCTGTACCGGCTTCAGGCCGTCGCCGACGAAGGGCAGGGCGCGGTCCAGCACCACGTACATGGAATAGTCGAGGTAGGCCCGCTCGGCGTATTCCTTCAGCGGGATCTGTTCGTAATTGGCTTGCAGGTTCATGTGATGCCATCAATCGGTGGCGCGCGAATCGCGCGATCAGCCGGACGATGGTGCCAGAAACGGGTCGGTTCTTGTAGAAATGGCTGGGGCCATGGGCTGTTTGGGCTGGCCGGGAAGCGTCGCGAGAGCCCGGCGACTGAAGCGTTTGGGCCTACTCCCGCTGCGTTTGGATGCCCAGCGCTTTCAGCTGCGCCTGCACGCTGTCCGGGCCGGCCAGATGGGCTGCACCGACGGCGATGAGTACGGTGCCGGGGTGCTGCAGCAGCGCTGCGATTTTCGTGGCCCAGGCCTTGTTGCGATCGACGATCAGCGTCTTGTACAGCTCGGGTGATTGCTTGCGCACGTCGTCGTCTTCGAGGTGGGCGATGCCGTCGGTGTCGCCGTTTTTCCAGGCGGTGATCAGGCCGGTCAGCTCGCTGCTGTCCTTGTCGACGTCGTGCAGCGTGTCGCGCAGGAAATCGAGCTGCAGGGGCTGCGGCAGGTTGGCCAGAAAGCCGATCTGCTGCTCCGAGGTTTCCAGCCCGTTGACCGGCTTGCCGGCCTTGATCATCTGCGCCTGCAGCAGCTTGTCGACGCCGTGGGCCGGATCGAAACCGGCCTTGATCAGCGGTGCCATGCCGAGCGTCAGCGCCGCCAGCCATGGCCGCATCATCTCCAGCGTCTGCTCGCCGCCGGGCACGCCGGCCGTCTGCGCGGCCTTGGCCAGCGTCGTGTTTTCGGCCGCGGTCAGCTCGGCCGACAAAGGGTGTGAAGGGTCGAGCCCGTACTTCATCACCAGCGCCTGCATGTGCGCCGGGTCGTCGTCGGTCAGCTCGATGGTGAGCGAATCGCTGGCGGCCAGCGCCTTGTCCAGCGCCGGGTAGCGCCAGTCGGTATCGCTGGGCAGCAAATGCACGGTGCCGAACAGATAGACCGTGGACTGTGCGCTTTTCACCTCCCACAGCGCGGGCTGCGCCGTCGCCGGCAGGCTGACGAGTAGCGTGAAAAGGGCGGCGAGCGGGCGGACGAGCATGGTGGTCTTCATGCCTGCAGTGTCGGGGCAGGCAATGGCGGAGTTCAATCCCCCGCTGGCAAGCCGCTGGCAGTCTGTCGAGGCCAACGCCACGCGTGCCACATCACCAGGGAAGTGAGGATCACTTCCACCGCGCCGAAAAAGATATAGAACGTCCAGGCGCCGGGCATCGTGGCAAGCATGATGAGCGTGTAGAGCGCACCCATGGCGATGTTCGTCCAGCGGCTGAGGACAGGCTTCAACGCCAGCGACAGGAAGACCATCAGACCAGGTATGGCCAGCATGATGCTGGTTCCAAGCAGCACGCCTTGAGTGGTCGGACCGAGCGGCCCCATCTTTCCCGCCAGCATGCCTTGCAGCTGTCCGGGAACGTAGAGGCCGAAATAGTCGCCGTAGACGTAGCAGAACATCACGGCCGTCCACAGAGCGGACAGCGTCACCTTCACCGGTACTCTAAAATCCTCCAGCGTGCCGCGACTCGAGGGACGATTCATGCGCTCCTCCATGGTCTGGTGGTGACGGCCTGTCCCTGTCTGGTACCCACAATGATCAACCACAGGCAGATGCCGATTTCCCCGACGCTTGCGGGCAACAGGATAAAATCCGGGAGCGCGGTTTTGCCGTAGCCGGGGAGAACAAGGCTTGCACAAAAGTCGATGAGGTAGCCGAAGCCTCCCAGCATCAAAAGCGTACCGAGAGTTCGCGGAAGAAACCTTGATTTGAGGACAAGATAGCCAAACGGCAACAGCCACAGCCCCGAGAAAATCTCGGAGGCGAGCATGCCGTTGCGATAGGCCAACAGATGCATCATCACCGCTTCGCTCAACTGCACGTTTGTGAACATCTGCGATAGCGCACCGCCGCCGAGCAGCGACAGGATATCCAGCTTGTGCATCACGTTGATGATCGAGATCGGCACGCTCACGGTCACAAGCAGCACCATCAGCCCGGCGAGATTTCTGTTCACCCGGTGCAACAGTCGATACAGGGCAAGGGGCAGCAGCAGAAACGCCAGCACCATGATCAGCTCGCTGAGGGCGCCCCAGCGGAACAGCGATGCCGAGGCCGTGATGTGGGCGGCCGTCGCCAGCGGATCGGTGTGCGTATCGATCTGCGAGGGCACATAGACTAGGCTGAATATGCCGGCGATCACAACGACCAGGTACAGCAGGCCTGCGGTCCGCGCGATGCGCTTGTCTGATTCCACATCCGTGTCCTCTGGCGTCTTGATGACCAGCGCGAGGTTAGGTGGTTACGGACTCACCCGGATGTGCCTCAAGTCATGCGCATGACCGGTCAGCGCGGCACCCGATAGCCGCCAGCGACGCCGTGCGGGCTCAGCGTGAGCTGCCACAGCTGGTCGCGGCGGCTGCGGAATACCGCCGCCGAGACGGCCAGGTAATAGCGCCACATGCGACGGAAGCGTTCGTCGTAGCTGGCCGGCAGGTTGGGCCACGCGACTTCGATATTGTCGCGCCAGGCGGTCAGCGTGCGGTCGTAGTCGGCGCCGAAGTTGTGCCAGTCCTCGACGACAAACAGATCTTCCAGCGCGGCGCTGACTTCGCTGGCGGCCGGAATCATCGAGTTGGGGAAGATGTATTTCTCGATCCACGGGTCAGTTTGCGCCGGCGCGCCGTTGCTGCCGATCGTGTGCAGCAGCGAGAGGCCGTCGTCCTTCAGGCAGCGCCGCACCGTTTCGAAATAGGTGCGGTAGTTTCGACGCCCGACATGTTCGAACATGCCGATCGAATACACCGCGTCGAACGTCTCGTCGACCTCGCGATAATCCTGCAGGCGGATCTCCACCGGCAGGCCGGCGCACAACTGACGGGCGTACTCGGCCTGTTCCTGCGAGATGGTGACGCCGACGCCGGCGGTGCCGTAATGCTCCGCGGCGTACTTCAGCGCCTCGCCCCAGCCGCAGCCGATATCGAGCACACGCTGGCCCGGCTTGAGCTGCAGCTTGCGGCAGACCAGGTCAAGCTTGGCGGCCTGCGCATCGTCGAGGTTGTCGCTTGCGGCCCAGTAGCCGCAGGAGTACACCATCCGCTTGCCCAGCATGGCGTGGAACAGATCGTTGCCGAGGTCGTAGTGCACCTTGCCGACTTCGAACGCGCGCTCGCCGCGCTGCAGGTTGAGGAAGCGCGCCTTCAGATGCGCCAGCAGGGTGTCGAGCGTCTTGAGCTCCTGATCCAGCCCAGCGGTCAGCAGGCGTGTGCAAAGCGCGGGCAGGTCGTCGGCATCCCACCAGCCGTCCATATAGGATTCGCCCAGGCCCAGCGAGCCGTGCGCAAACACGCGGGCGTAGAGCCGTTCGTCGCGGACGCGCAGATCGGTGGGACGGTTGCCGTCGAGGCGGATATCGGCCAGTTCGAGCAAGGCGCTGGCGCGCTCTTTGAGAGTGTCCTGACTCATGCGTTCCTCAGGGGAGTCCGGGTGTGGTGATGCAGGTCACGGTGAAAAAGTCGCAGCGTCGCCGGCGCCCCTAGGCTTTACCGAGCACCGCAAAGCTTGCCGGCGAGCGTGCATAGACGGCGTCGACGCCGGCTTCGCTGACCATCTGCACCAGGGCGTCAGCTTGCGCGTCGCCGAGCAGGAACTCGACCTTTACCGGCAGGTTGTCGGCCAGCTCGAAGAACTGCTCCTCGTGCAATACGCCGTTGCGGCCGAAGCCGGCAGTGGCGCGAAAGACCGAGCCGCCGCCCAGGCCGTGTTTCTTGGCCTGTTCCAGCAACCATTCCGTCAGCAGCATGCCGTCGTGTTTGGTATGCGCATGGCAGTAAAAATACAGGTGTACGCCCTGCTGCAGGTTTTTTTCATTCATGGCCATCTCCTCGAATTAGTTACACCATTCATGGCAAGCTCCTCGAACTGGTTACGCCATTCATGGCAAGCTCGGGATCAGTGACGCAGCAGGCTGCGGGTGAGCGTAAGGCCGAGCACGGTCATGCTCAGCGAGCCGACCAGATGCACGGCGATGTGAGCGCTGAACCAGAAATACTGCTGCCGCATGAGCAGCAGCGTCGCCTCGGCCGAAAACGTGGAAAACGTGGTCAGGCCGCCAAGAAAACCGGTCATCACGAACAGCCGCACGGCTACCGGCAGCGCCTGGAACTGATCGAGCACGCCCAGCATGCAGCCCATGATCAGGGCGCCGATGAGGTTGGCCGCCAGCGTGCCGGGCGGCAAAGTGGGAAACAGCTGATTGAGAAAGCTGCCCAGAATCCAGCGCAGCCAGCAGCCGAGGGCGCCGCCCACGCCGACCGCAACAAACCCGGTGAAACCCATGACACGTCTCCTGACAGAAAGCCAAAATGTCCGGTTGCCGCGATCACAGGCATGCCTGCGCCGCCGGAAGCCGGTGGTGCAGGCATCATCAACCTCGTCGCTGACCTCGTTAGCTGAAGATCGTGCGTAAGGCGGTTCGTTCTGCCGCGGACTGAGACCGGACAGAACGGGAGGCATGCCATCTCCCAGGATCGTTGCTTTGATCGGTTCCGTATCCTAGTCGATATGGGCGGCGCATCGTCAAGCGAGTTGGTCGCCAGGGGTCGATATACTGAGCACCGTTTTCTCCGCGCATGGTCGATCCCGTCATGAACTCTTCCCAGCGCACCGTGCGCCGCAGCCTGCCTTGGCTGCTTGCCGCGCTGTCGATGATCGGGCCGTTTTCGATCGACGCGGTGTTTCCGGCGTTCCCGCTGATCGGCGCGCACTTCCGTGTGGACGACGCGGCGCTGCAGCAGCTGATCAGCGTGTATCTCGTCATGTATGCGTCGATGAGTCTGTTCCACGGCGCAATCTCTGACGCGATCGGCCGCAAGCCCGTGATCGCGACCGGCATGCTGGTGTATGCGCTTGCGTCGGCCGGCGCGGCGATGTCGACCTCGTTTCCCACGCTATTGGCGTGTCGCGGCCTGCAGGGCATGTGCGCCGGCGCGGGGCTGGTGGTGGGGCGCGCGATCATTCGTGACAGCCTCGAGGGCGCCGATGCGCAGCGGCTGATGTCGCGGGTGATGATGATTTTCGGCGTGGCGCCGGTGATCGCACCGATGGTCGGCGCACTGTTGCTGACGTTTGACGGCTGGCACGGCATCTTCTGGGTGCTGACGGCGTTCACCGCGCTGCTGTCGCTGGCGCTGTTGCTGCTGCTGGACGAGACGCATCCACCCTCGCGGCGCACGTCGTTTTCGCCCCGGCCGCTGCTGGCCGGATACGCGTCGTTTGGCCGAGATCGCGCGTTCTGGCCGCTGCTGATTTCCAGCTCGGTGAATTTCGCGGGGCTGTTTCTGTACATTTCGTCGGCGCCGCGCATCGTGCGCGAGCTGCTGCATCTGTCGGCGGCCGGATTCCCCTGGCTGTTCATGCCGGTGGTGTTCGGGCTGGTCGGCGGCGCATGGCTGTCGGGGCGCATGGCCGAGCGGCGCAGCGCGCGCTTTACGGTGAACCTGGGCTATGCCGCGATGCTGCTGGCGTGCGCCTTGCACATCGTTTTCGCGCTGGTGTTTCCTGAGCCGAGGCTGCCATGGTCGATGCTGCCGCTGACCCTGGAAGGCATCGGCGTGCAGCTGGCGTTCCCAACCCTGACCCTGCTCTTGCTGGACCGTTTCTCGAGCCAGCGCGGCGGCATTTCGTCGGTGCAGGCCTTTGCCAGCCTGCTGCTGTGCAGCGCCGTGGCCGGCGTGATCTCGCCGCTGCTCTCCGGCAGCATGCTGCGGCTGGCGCTGGGCGCCTCGACGCTGAGCGTGACCGGCGTGCTGTCGTGGTGGTGGTACGGCAGCGTCTGCAAACGTTCGGCCGCACTGCCGCTGGCAGCGGCCGATGCCAGCGTGACGCTGCAGGCGGAGATCGCCGAGCCGCTGTGAGTAATGATCGCGCGCGGCGAGAGTCCGGCCTTGCGCGATGGCCTTGCCCGATGGAGAACGTCAGAGCGTCGGCGACTTGTCGTGCAGCATTGCCTCGCGCACGATCGCGATCGGCGCGAAACCCTGCTGCATGAATCTGTCGTGGAACTGCTGCAGGTTGAAGTTCTTGCCTTCCTTTGCTGCCACATCCTGGCGCAGCTTCAGGATCTGCAGCTTGCCCAGCGTGTAATACAGATACGTCGGGTCGGAGGTGCCGCGCTTGGTTTCCACCTCGCCGACCGCTCGCGACTGGTAGCCCTGCTTGACGAAGAAATCGACCGCCTGATCCATCGTCATCTGGCCGGTGTGCAGCTTGATGCCGACGACAAAACGGGCGTTGCGCAGCAACGCATCCTGCAGCTGGCCGAGGCGCAGCAGCAGCTGCCGGCGTTTGTCGTTCGGGTAGACGTAAGCGGCCAGCCCTTCGTCGAGCATCATCTGCTCGCAGTAATGCGCCCAGCCTTCCACGTTGGTGGTGGCACCGAGCAACTTGCGCGAACGGTCGTCCAGCTTGTGCATCCACAGAAACTGGATGTAGTGACCCGGATAGGCCTCGTGCGTGGCGATGGCGGAGATCACCGGGTAGCTGAACTGCGCCATGAATTCTTTCGTCCGCTGGGCGGTCCAGTCGGGCTCGGGCAGCGTGACGTTGAAGTAGGCTTCCTTAGCGACCGTCTCGTACGGTCCGGGCGTATCCATGGAGGCGAAGGTAGTAGCCCGCATGAACGGCGGTGTTTCCTCGACGATTGGGCGCACGTCGGAGGGGATGGTGATGATCTGCTTGAGCTGGATAAAGCCGACCAGCTTGTCGAACGTGCCGCGGAAGGTATCGAGGATCTTGTCGGCGGCCGGATAGTCCGAGCCCAGCTCGGCCAGCACCTGCTGCGGCGTCTTGCCGGGGTCGAGCTGTTTGGCGACGTCGGCAAAGGCCTGCTGGTTCTGCTTCATGTTGGCCATGTCGATGGCCAGCAGCTGATCCAGCGGGATGTTGACCATCTCGTCGTACTTGAGCTTGTCGCGGAACGCTGCAGCGCCAATGCGGAAGTCGCCGTGCGAGCGCCGCAGCAGATCGGTCTTCAGCCAGTTCTGATAATCCTGCAGCGACTGGATCACCGCCGCGTTGCTGTCGGCGAACTGCTTTTTCAGTGCCGCATCGCTGACGTCGGTAAAGGCCGATGGCACGTCCTTCTGGAAGAACTGCACCAGGCCGGGCAGTTGCTGCAGCGCAATCTGCGTGTAGATCAGCGGCGGGTTGACCAGATTCTTGCGCGCATCGACGAGTACGGCGGGCATCAGCTTTTCGCGGGCGACCAGATCGCGCAGGCGCGTTTCCGGCGGGGCGAACTTGCGCTCCATCAGAGTGAAGGCGCTGTTGGTGATGCCGCTGGAATAGACGTCCGGATTTTTCTGCCACGGCTTTATCGTCTGCAGGGTGAGCAGAGTGCTGCGAATATTGTTCAACACAAGCTCGCGGTCGCCGCGCACCCGCTCGCCGAGTTTCGAGGCATCCACCGCCGCCACTTTCGCCTGCCACTGCTGCAGCGTTTTGATATTGGCGTCGACGCCGGCACGCGAATAGTCCTCCAGCCTGGTGTCGAAGTCGTGCAGGCCGTCGGCGGTGGCCATGGTCGGGTTGGTGGGGAAGTAGTAGCTGTCGAAATAGCTGTCCGCCAGGCGGGTGAATGCCTGGTCGGCTGCCGCCGTGGACGATGCTGCGGGGGCGGGAGTTGCCTGCGCTGCTGCGACGGAATTCCCAAAAGCCGTAACGGCAAGCGCGCCGATCAGCGCGTACGAAAGTTTGTTCATCATTCCACTCCCCGGGCAAAGGCGCCAAACAGCGCCGTGACAAAAATCAGCGGTCAACACTAGCAGGTGGCAGGGCGGCTTTTGCCGTCGGACGCCGATCGATGTTGCCGCTCAGCAGGGCAGGTCGCGTTCGGCAAGAAAATTGCGCGCGCTGCCGGCATCGCGTTCGAACCACGCGCGCGTCGAGCCCAGTCGGAACGAGTAGCCCCAGGCATCCATATCGGCCATGAGCCGTTCACGCCCGACGCCGGGCAGGCGGTCGGCCAGTACGATCTGCAGATAGCAGGTGGCGTCCTCTTCCTCGATGGAATCGGTGGCGTCGGTATGGACGTCTGGACGTCTTTCTTTCGGCAGAACGATAAGGTGGCCGGCTTCGTGCAGTAACGAGTGTACTGGCGTGTCGTCGCGCGCATAGACTGTGGTGCCGATGATGCCGGCTTCCTCGTCGCCCCAGAAGCTGCCGGGGATCGGCGTGTCGTCGGCCACGCGTTCTAGCCTCAGGCCGAAGCTGGCGAGCAGGGCCGCGGGCGCGTCGAATCCAATCTGAGCCATGCGCATCACGGTGTCAGCTGGATCGCTGCCGATCAGCTCGCTGGGTGTCTCGCCGGTAAGGGTTTGGGGATGCATGAAGTGTTGCCAGATCACAAGGCGTGCCGGACGTCAGCGCTCCGGCCCCGCTGACTTCAGCTGGCCGCGGCGTCGCTCTTGCCGGTCGCCTTGCCGTCCGGCAGAGCCACGGAAAGTTCGAGGATCTCGTGGCCGCTGTCCTGCTCCAGCTTGATGCTGATCGCTTCGATATCGACGTGGACGTATTTCTTGATCACCTCGAGCAGCTCGCTGCGCATCATTGGCAGGTAGTCGGGCGCACCGCGGTTGGAGCGCTCCTGCGCCACGATGATGCGCAGGCGTTCGCGGGCCACGTTGGCGGTGGGTTCACCCTTGCGCTTCAGGAAATCCAGAATGCCCATCGTGATCAACCTCCGAATACGCGCTGGAGAAAGCCTTTCTTCGGCACGTCGATAAAGCGCAGCGGCCGTTCTTCACCGAGGATGCGGGCCACCGTGTCGCTGTAGGCCTGGCCGGCGAGCGAATTGGCGTCGACGATCACCGGGATGCCGTTATTCGACGCAGTCAGCACGTTTTCCGATTCGGGAATCACGCCGACCACGCTGATGCCGAGAATTTCCTCGACGTCCTTTACGCTGAGCATCTCGCCGATGGCGACGCGGGCCGGGTTGTAGCGGGTCAGCAGCAGATGCTGGGTGATCGGCTTTTCGCCGCGCTCGGCGCGCCGCGTCTTGCTGGCGAGCAGGCCGAGGATGCGATCGGAGTCGCGCACCGAGGACACTTCCGGGTTGACCACGACCACGGCGTGATCGGCGAAATACATCGCCAGGTGCGCGCCCTTCTCGATGCCGGCCGGGGAGTCGCACACGACGTAGTCGAAGCCGTCCTCGGACAGGCCGTCGAGCACTTTCTCGACGCCTTCCTGGGTCAGCGCGTCCTTGTCGCGGGTCTGGCTCGCCGCCAGCACGAAAAGATTCTCGTGGCGCTTGTCCTTGATCAGCGACTGCTTGAGCGTGGCCTCGCCGTGCACGACGTTGACGAAGTCGTACACCACGCGCCGCTCGCAGCCCATGATCAGGTCGAGGTTGCGCAGGCCGACATCGAAGTCGATCACGGCGACTTTCTTGCCCGCCATGGCCAGGCCGGTGGCGAGGGAGGCGCTGGTGGTCGTCTTGCCGACGCCGCCTTTGCCGGAAGTGACGACGATAATCTCAGCAGTCAATGGCTCATCTCCGGGATATTTTTATAATTTGTTGTTGGCGTTGGTTCGCGGCCGGGTGGATTGCACCCGGATTGTCACAGTTTGGCGATCAGCAGCTTTTCACCATCAAGCCAGCATTGCACGGACTGGCCCTCGAGGTCGTCAGGAATTTGTTCAAAGACCCGATATTGCCCGGCAATGGCCACCAGTTCGGCGCGAAAGTCGGAAATGTAGATGCGCGCCTTTTCGTCCCCCTGCGCGCCGGCCATGGCGCGGCCGCGCAGGCTGCCGTAGATGTGAATATGGCCGTCGGCGATGACTTCGGCGCCGTTGGCGACCGCACCGGTGACGATCAGATCGCGGTCGCGGGCGTAAATCTGCTGGCCCGAGCGCACCGCGCCCAGGTGATGCTGGGCGCCGATCGACGTGCCGGGCGCCGGCGCCGACAGAATCGGCTCGCGCAGATCGGGCTCGGGCTGAGCGTGCTCGCGCGCTTTAGCTTTCGTGCGTGGCGCCGGCTCCTCCATGGGCGCCGCCCCTGCCACCGGCTCGTAGGCCGCGCGGAATTTGGCAATCAGCGGCAGGCCCATGCGCTTGGCCAGGGCTTCGGTCTCGCTGGTGCCGTAAGCCAGGCCGACCGGCAGCATGCCCGCGCTGCGCACGGCTTCAAGGAGGGCGTCGACGGCGCCGTCATCGGGCAGGTTCAGCAGGTGGCTGAGGTCCAGCACCACGGCAGCGCGGGCGAACATCGCCGGTGCCGAGCGCACGCGTCGCTCCAGCTCTTCGCACAGCGCTGCGGCATCGACGCGGCGCACGCGTACGCAGGCGATGCCGACCTGGCCGAAGCGCAGGTCGCAGGCCTCGGAAGTTTCCGCTTTGGCGTTCATCAGCGGGTTTCTCCGGACGATGATGTGGGACGGGGTGAGAGATTGATCGAGGACATCAGGCGCGGGCTTTCCGCCAGCCACGGCACGTCGGGCAGGCCGCCGTGATCGAGCCAGGTTTCGCGAACGTAGCTGTAGCTGGGAAGATCCTTGGCCAGCAGACTGACCTGCGGGCCGTCCTCGCCCATGCGCTGCTGGCCCACTTCCTGAAAGCCGTAGGTGCCGTGGAACAGCACGACCACGTCGTCGCGCGGCTCCAGAAACACCTCGCAGGTCATCAGCGGCACGCGTACTTCGGCGTAGCTGTTGACGTCGGAATAGAAGATGCGGCCCAGGCCGTGGCGACGGTAGGCGTTGGCGATGACGATGCGATCGATATAGACGAACTGCGGGTAATGCGCGGCGAACCAGCGGTAGTTGGTACTTTCGTAATCGCCGCCCTCGCGCAGGGCGATGACGAAGCCGGCCAGGTTCCCGTCGATCTCGGCCACGCGGAAATATTCGGCGTGATCGTGGAAGTAGCGCAGCCGGCTGGCATCCAGGGCAAGAATGGAACGTCCGGCGGTGTTGTTGAGTGCCAGTACGGCGTCCAGGTCGTGCTCGTGCACGTCGCGGATGGCAAGAGCCATGCGTTGCTCCGCAATGATGGGGTCGATAACGAGGACGGTTCCGACCCTCGTGGAGGCCGCCATTATGGCATGCGGGTGGCGGCCTTACATCCCGCGCCGCGGCAGCGCTCCGGCAGCGTCGCCACGCCTCTTTCATCCCGAGGCGGAGGCATTTTGCGCCGGCAGGCATGACTTTTTGCGCATTGCGCAAAACCCCATCACGGCCAATGATGCCGGCATGCGCTGGCCCATGTTCAATCACACCCGACTGCTCCGCTATGCGGGGTTTTTCACCTATCTGTCGGTGGGTACGCCGCTGATAACCAACTGGGCGACCGAGCGTCTGAATCAGCTGCAGCGGCCAAATTTTGCGCTGCTGCTGTGGACGCTGTGCTACCTCGTCTTTGGCTTGATGTACTGGTTGCTCACCAGCAACCTCGGCTCGCGCCGGCATCCGGTGCTGAAACTGCTCGGCCTGACATTGATGACGGCAGTGGCCGTCGCGGTGGGCTGGTACAGCCATAGCGGCCTGTCCGCGATGCTGATGGTGGTGGCGTCACTGGTGCTGCCGTGGCTGCTGCCGTTCTGGCTGGGTGTGTCCTGGCTGGTGCTGCAGCAACTGAGCCTGGTGGCGGTCTTCGTCACCTTTCCCGAGTACGACCACAGCATCGCGCTGAGCCTGCTGCAGGCGAGCATCTATCTGGGTATTTCCGTGCTGGTGTTTGTCACTTCCACCGTGGCCAGCCAGCAGGCCGAGCAGCGCGACGTGCAGCGGCGGCTCAACTCCGAACTGCGTGCCACCCGCGCGCTGCTGGCCGAATCCAGCCGCATCGCCGAGCGCATGCGCATCGCGCGCGACCTGCACGACCTGATCGGCCATCATCTCACCGCGCTCAGCCTGAATCTGGAAGTGGCCAGTCATCTCACCAACGAAGCTGCCAGTGCGCATGTGCGCAAGGCGCAGAGTACGGCAAGGCATCTGCTGGCGGACGTGCGCGAGGCGGTCAGCGAGCTGCGCCAGGACGACGCCATCGATCTGACCCAGGCCCTGCGCAGCCTCACCGATGGTGTCCCTGGATTGAGCATTCACGTGACCATGCCGCCGCGTTTCAGCGTGGAGGATCCGCGGCGCGCCCAGGTGCTGCTGCGCTGCGCCCAGGAAATCATCACCAACGCCGCCAAACATGCGGCCGCATGCAACCTGTGGCTCAATTTTGCCTATGCCGACGCCAGCCTGCTCGGCCTGCATGCGCGTGACGACGGTCGCGGGGCGGAGCAGATCGAGCCGGGCAACGGCCTGTCGGGCATGCGCGAGCGGCTGGCGGAATTCGGCGGCAGCCTGACCCTGGAAACCGGCATGAGCCAGGGTTTTGCCCTGACGATACGGCTGCCGCTGGGCGAGCACAGCGCGCTGGCGCACGCACCGACCCGCTTCGAGCCGCCCGCATTGAGCGTATCGTGACGCGCCGACAGGGCGCCGACTGCGGCGGTCGTGCAAGAATGGGCCTCGTCGACCGGGGCAGGGTCGCCGGATGGGCTGCGTCTATCGAGCATCAATCCACACGTTGTCCTGCGAGCTGCGTTCGCCGAGCTCATGGCTGTCTGAAACGTTTGTCCGAGGATTCGCGATGATTTCCGTTTGTCTCGTCGACGACCAGAATCTGGTGCGCCAAGGCGTGCGTTCGCTGCTGGATCTTTCCGAAGATATTCGGGTGATTGCCGAATGCGCCGACGGCGCCCAGGCGGTGGTGGACATTCCGCGTATCAAGCCGGACGTGGTGCTGCTGGATCTGCGCATGCCCAATATGAGCGGGCTCGAGGTGCTGCAGGCGCTGTCGGCGCGCAGCGAGCTGCCGCCCACCATTATTCTGACCACTTTCGACGACGATCAGCTGGTGCTGCAGGGCCTGAAGGCCGGCGCACGCGGCTATCTGCTGAAGGACGTGTCGCTGGAGCAACTGGTCGAAGCGGTGCGCACGGTGGCCGGCGGTGGTTCGCTGGTGGCGCCGATGGTGACGCAGCGTCTGATGGCCGGCGTGTCGCGGATGCATAACCAGTTCACCAGCCTGGAGCAGCCCGATCCGCTGACCGAGCGCGAGACCGAGATTCTGCGCCTGCTGTCCGGTGGCTACAGCAACAAGGAAATCGCCAACTCGCTGAAAGTGGCCGAGGGCACGGTGAAGAACCACGTGTCCAACATCCTGTCCAAGCTGGGGGTGCGCGACCGCACCCGCGCGGTGCTGAAGGCGCTGGAGCTGGGCATTGTCTAAGAGCCTGTTCAAAGTCTCCACGTAGCTCGCGCTGCCGCCTGGCGGCCACGGCGAGGCAACCCGCAGGGCCGGGTCTGTTTGCCCGCCATCCGGCGTCATCACTCGGTCGTGGACGGACGTCCACTCCCCGTTCTTCCTTGGTCTGCGTGCAAACAGCTCCCGGCGTGGGCCACGCGGAGACTTTGAACAGGCGCCAAGTTTCTGCGTCGGCGAACAGCTCTGCTTTCGGCCGGTATTTTGCTGCGCCGCGACGAAGTTTGCGTCGGGCCGATCGGGTTGGCACGGGCGCCGCAGCTGGGTTTGCGCGTTTCGTCGAGACGGGGAAAACGTCGTGGCGTTCAAGCGCGCGAGCAAGTAACATCCGTAAGCTCGGCATGTGCCGGACCTCGTCGTCACTGTGGCCCCACAGGTGCTGCAGCCGGCAACCCCTCTTTAGTTAGGTATGGCGTAGAGACGCTCGGAGAACTCTGGAATGATGCGTGCCCTTGAATTTCTTGTAGCCCTGGTCATCGTCGCCGTGCTCGGTGTGCTGGCCGCGGTGGTCATGCCCGGCAGTGGTCATATCGACCGCTCCCTGGTTATTGGCAAGGACATGCGTCAGGTCTACGACGTGCTCGACAACTTCCATCGCTTCCCGGATTACTCGGTGCTGCACACCTACGATCCGCAGATGGAGTTCAAATTCTCCGGCAAGGCCTACGGCCCTGGTGCGGAAGTCAGCTGGGACAGCGCCGATCCGAAAGTCGGCAGCGGCGGCCTTACCATTGCCAGCGCCACGCCGAACTTCGACAAGATCGACAGCAACACTAAGGACGCGTCCATTGTCTGGGATGTCGACAACGCCTGGCGCGGTCTGGACAAGCACTTCACCCTCGACCTGCATCGCCAGGGCAACCGCGGCCAGCTGACCGACGTGAAGTGGTCGTACGACGTGAAGTACGGTTGGAACCTGATCAACCGCATGGCCAATCTCTACATCCACGGCGATCCCGACTCGTTCATCCAGTTCAGCCTGAATAACCTGCAGAACGTGCTGGCGGCGGTGCCGAACATCGACTACAGCAAGCTGATTCCGTTCATCGCGCAGACCCAGCAGGCGCCCGTGCTGCTTGTTTCCACGCAGATTGCCCGCAAGGACGGTCTGGACGGCCTGGACGACGCCACCAAGAAGGCCATCGGCCAGATTCAGGCGGCGGCCAAGAAGCTTGGCGTCAACGTCACCGGTCCGCGCGTGCTGATTACCACCAACTACGGCGATGAGACCTTCACCTTCGACATTGCCATGCCGATCGATTCCAGCACGCTGACCGTCGGCGGCCAGAGCCAGCAGCTCACCGCCGCCACGACGCCTTCGCTGGATGCGCCGGCTGAGTCGGGCACGGCTGCGGCGCCGGCAGATGCCAACGCCGCTCCCGGCAGCCGCGACCGCTTCGGTCGTCTGGTGATCGACGGCAACGTGCGCGCCGAACTGGCGTTCGGCGGCTCGGCGCTGAAGGGCGTCTGGAACGGCACCTTCGCCGGCGTGCCGCAAGTGCGCGACATGTTGAAGGCTTATGCGCAGACCCACGGCTACAAATTTGACGACGTCGTCAATCGTTCGTACGACATCCTGGTCACGCCTGAAGTGAAGGATGCCGGCGGCAACGTCACCACGTATGCCAAGTACGAGGTCTACCTGCCGGTGACCAATGCGCCGCAGCAGACGCCGGAGCAGGAAGCCGGCATGCAGCCGCCGTCGCCGGACAGCGATTCCCCGGCTGCCGCCGCTCCGGCGGCTTCCGGCACGGCCGCGGCCCCTGCGCAGGCCACCAGCGCCGGCAAGTAAGCTCGGCAGAGGTTGGCCATCGAAAGGCTCTTCCGCTCAGGAAGAGCCTTTCGTTTTTACGGAATGGCCAGGCGGTTGACGGCTGGCCTGCGAACGCCCCGCCGGCAACGCGGTCCGATGCTGAAGCCTCTAGCGCTGGTGAGGCGGCAGGTCGCGCGCCGATGATCGTTATTACGGGCATGCGATGATTCGTCTGGAACCTCTTTTCTCGCGAACATGATCGAAACCGACCAGCTCACCCGATGCTATGGCCACCTGACCGCCGTTGATGCGCTGAGCATTCGCGTTGAGCCCGGCCAGGTGCTGGGCCTGCTCGGCCCCAACGGCGCCGGCAAGTCGACCGCCATGCGCATGATCGCCGGCTTTCTGATCCCTACGTCGGGCACCGCCCGCGTGTGCGGCTACGACGTGTCGCGCGAGCCGCTGAAGGCCAAGCGCGCGCTTGGCTATCTGCCCGAAGGCGCGCCCAGCTATGGCGAGATGACGGTGCGCGAATTTCTGCAGTTCATCGTGCGCATGCGTGGGCTCACGGCGGATGCCGCCTATCGCCGTTTCGACGAGGTGGTGCAGCGGCTGCAGCTGGAGGACGTGCTGGGACTGTGCATCGATACCCTGTCCAAGGGCCTGCGCCGGCGCGTGGGTCTGGCGCAGGCGATCCTGCATGATCCGCCGGTGCTGATGCTGGACGAACCCACCGACGGCCTCGATCCCAACCAGAAGCACGCGGTGCGGCAGCTGATCGACACGATGGCGCGCGAGCGCACGATCCTGATTTCCACGCACCTGCTGGAAGAGGTGCACGCGCTGTGCAATCGCGTGGTGATCATCGCCCGCGGCAGGCTGTTGGCCGACGCGACGCCGGCTGAGCTCGAGCAGCGGTCGCGCTATCACGGCGCGGTGTCGTTCAGCGCACCCGGCAGCGGCATGTCGCAGGAAATGCTCGGCCGCCTGCCGCAGGTGGCCTCGATCGAGGTCGACCCGCTGGACGGGCGCATCACGGTGTTTCCGAAAGTCGGCGAACGCATCCTGGAGCCGGTGGAAAGGCTGCTGCGCGAGCAGGGTCTGGAGGTATCGGAGATCCAGCTGGAGCGCGGCCGCCTCGACGAAGTGTTCCGTCAGATCACCACCCAGGACTGCGCGCGCGACGCCGCGGCCGGAGTGAGCGCATGAGTCCGATCACGGCGGTGATGCGTCGCGAACTGCGCAGCTATTTCGTGACGCCGGTGGCGTACGTGTTTCTGGTGATCTTTCTCGTGCTGGCCGGCACGCTCACGTTCTACGCCGGCGATTTCTACGAGCGCGAGCAGGCCGACCTGCAGCCCTTTTTCGTGATGCATCCGTGGCTGTATCTGATCCTGGTGCCGGCGATCACCATGCGCATGTGGGCAGAGGAGTCCAAGGGCGGCACGCTGGAGCTGCTGCTGACGCTGCCGCTGACGCTGTGGCAGGCCATGCTGGGCAAGTTTCTGGCGGCGTGGCTGTTCATCGGCCTGGCGCTGCTGCTGACTTTTCCGATCTGGATCACCGTCAATTATCTGGGTGCGCCCGACAACGGCGTCATCGCCGCCGGTTACCTGGGCAGCTGGTTGATGGCCGGCACCTTTATCGCCATCGGCGCCTGCCTGTCGGCGCTGACGCGCAGCCAGGTGGTGGCGTTCATCCTCACCGCCCTCGTGTGCGTGCTGTTGATACTCGCCGGGCAGCCGCAGGTGCTGGACTTTTTTCAGGGTGCGCTGCCACGCAAGCTGGTGCACGCCATCGCGCATCTGAGCATGCTGCAGCATTTCGACGCGATCTCGCGCGGCGTGCTGGATGTGCGCGACTTGTTGTATTTCCTGATCAGCATGATCGGCTGGCTGATCGCCGGCGTACTGCTGCTCGATCTGAAGCGGACTCGCTGAACGATGCCCGGCACCGAATCCATCCATCAGCGTTTGCGCCGAGCGTTTGCAATGCCACTACGACCCAGCCGGCGTACGGTGCTTTACGGGCTGCTGATCGTGCTGATGCTGATCTTCGCATCGCTGATCGTCACCACCAGCCGCTGGCTGCGCGCCTCGCGCATCGACCTCACGACGGACCAGCTGTATACCCTGACGCCCGGCACGCTGCATATCATCGACACGCTGCAGCGCCCGCTGAAAATCACCCTGTATTTTTCCGATCACGCGGCGCGCGACCTGCCGCAGCTGCGCAGCTACGAGCAGCGCGTCAGCGAAATGCTGCAAGAGATGGTGGCGCGTTCGCACGGCCGCATCCAGTTGCAGATCATTGATCCGGTGCCCTATTCCGACGATGAGGCCAGCGCGGAAGGCAGCGGCCTTACTGCCGCCAGTGGCGGTACCAACGGCGAGCGGATGTTTTTCGGCCTCGCCGGTACGGCGGCTGCCGCCCCTGGCGACGGCACGCCCGCCGACGCCGCCGCGGCGAGTGGCGACGCGACGGAAGAACGGCCAGTGGAGCGCGCGCTGTCTATCCCGTTTTTCGATCCGGCTCGCGAGTCGTTTCTCGAATACGACGTGGCGAAACTGCTTTACGAGTTGAACCAGTCCAGCAAGCCCGAGATCGGCGTGATCAGTTCATTGCCGATCAATGGCAATCCGGTGCTGGGCGAGCAGCCGTGGGCGGTGGTGCAGCAGCTCGGGCAGCTGTTCGATATCCGAACTCTGGATGCGGACAAGCTCAAGCAGATCGATGAAAAGATCAAGGTATTGCTGCTGATCCAGCCGCGCCACCTGTCGACCGATGCGCAGTATGCGATCGACCAGTACGTGCTGCGTGGCGGCCATCTGGCGGTCTTCGTGGACCCCGACGCCGAGCTCGACACGAGCGCCGGTGCGTCGACTCTGGTTGGCGGTGGCCAGCCCGACCAGAGTTCGAATCTGCCGAGGCTGTTCGCTGCCTGGGGCGTTGTCTTCGATCCGCAGAAAGTGGTGCTCGATCGTGCGCGCATGCTGTCGATCGAGCAGGGCGGCAGCAGTTTCAATCACCCAGCCATGCTTGGACTGGGAACGCAGGAGCTCAACCGTGACGACGTCATCACGGCCAGTCTGCAGCGCATCAACGTCTCCAATGCCGGCCATTTCGACCTGGCGCCGAACGCGCGTACCCGCCTGACGCCGCTGTTTCAGAGCAGTGCCGAGGCCGAACTGGTGTCGAGCCAGCGGGTGATGGCGGCAAGCAACGATCCGACCGAGTTGCTGCAGGATTACAAGCCGGACAACGCGCATTACGTACTGGCGGCGCGTTTGCGTGGTCCGTTTGTTTCGGCATTTCCCGAACGCGCCGGTCAGGCGGGGCATCTTGCGGCGTCTGGGCCGAACGCCGAGGTGGTGCTGGTGGCCGATACCGACATGCTGAGCGACCGGCTGTGGGTCGAGCCGCAGAATATCCTCGGTCAGACGATGCTGCGGGTGTTCGCCAACAACGGCGATTTCGTCAACAACCTCGTCGACAATCTCAGTGGATCATCGGCTCTGCTGTCTATACGCGGACGTTCGACCTCACAGCGCCCTTTCACCCGGGTGCAGGCGCTGCGCAACGTCGCCGATCAGAAGTTTCTGCAAAAGGAGCGCGAGCTGGAGCAGGAACTGGCCGAAACGCGGCGCCGTCTGGAAGAATTGCAGCCGTCCAAGGGCAGTCAGCCCAGCACCGCCACTACCGAGCAGCGGCGCGAGATCGAGCAGTTTCGGCAGCGCCAGCTGGCGATCAACAAGGAGCTGCGCGACGTGCAGCATCAGCTCAACGCGGAAATCGATCGGCTGGGCTTCCGCCTGAAGTTCATCAATATCGTGCTGGTGCCGATGCTGGTGGTTGCGTTTGGACTGCTATACGGCTGGCGTCGCTCCCGTCGCAGTCGCGAGCGCCGATGATGTCGCCGACCTTGGGCCAGGTGCTGTCGTGATCGCCACGCTCTTGAAATGGGCGGTGCCGTGGGAGTTTTCGTGGGTTTTCCTTGCGGCATTTCTCACCACGTGTGTGCTGTACGTGCGCGGCAGCCGTCGGCTCACGGTAAGCTTCAGCCGGCAGCTGGTGTTCTGGATCGGCATGGCGATCATCTATCTGTCGCTGCAGACGTATCTGGATTATTACGCCGAGCACGAGTTCTTCATGCACCGCATCCAGCAGGTGCTGCTGCATCATCTGGCGCCGCTGCTGATCGTTACGGCGTATCCGGCCAGCGTATTGCGCGCCGGTCTGCCGCTGGCGTTTCGGGTGCGCGTGCTGCGGCCGCTGCAGCGGTCGTGGCCCTGGCGCCTGGTGATGGGCGTGCTGCTGAATCCGGCGGTGGCGACGGTGCTGTTCATCGGCTTCATCCTGATCTGGCTGATTCCGTCGATGCAGACCACGGCGATGCTGGACTGGCGCGTGTATCGCTTCATGAACTGGACTATGCTGATCAGCGGCTTTGCCTACTGGTCGCTGGTGCTCGATCACCGGCCGCATCCGCCCGGTCGCATGATCGCCGGGTTACGCGTGCTGTCGCCGGCGATCACGATGACGCCGCAGATTCTGGTCGGCGCGATCGTCACGTTTTCGAAAACCGACCTCTATCCGATCTTCGAAATCTGCGGCCGCGCGTTTACCTTCAACGTGCTGACCGGGCAGATGATCGGCGGTGTGATCACATGGGTGCCTGCCGCGCTGGTGGAATCGGTCGGTAGCCTGATGGCGCTGCGTCAGTGGCTGTGGCTGTCGCGCCATGGCCGGCTGCCGCGGCGCGTGCCGCGGCAGGCGATCGTGCGGTCATCCGGCGGCGCGGCGTTGAATAAATAACCCCGAAGACTTTAGCTGCCGGCATCCACCGCATTGGCGGGGCGGGTGATGAAATCGGTGGGCAGCGTGCTGCCATCGGCAAATTTCAGGTTGATGCGAACGGTGTCGCCCGGCTTCACCGCATGCGTCGACTTCATCAGCATGAGGTGGTAACCGGCGGGCGCCAGCGTGGCCTCGCCGTGCGCGGGCACGGTTACGGAGTCGACCATGGCCATGCGGCTCATACCGCCCTCGCTGGAACTCTGGTGCAGCATCACGTCGGCGTACGCGTCGCTGCCGGCGCCTTTCAGCGCGACCGGCTGATCGCCACTATTTTCCAGCGTGACATACGCGCCGGCGGGCAGGTCGCCTGGCAGCACCCGCAGCCACGCGTGGACGGCTCGAATGTGTTCGGCCTCGGTGGCCTGGGCTGCGCCGGTCAGCAGCAGTCCGGCAGCGAGAAACAGCAGTGCCTGTCGTTTCATGTGGGGTTTCCGTTGTCGAGCAGCAGGTGCAGGTCATGCACCAGATCATCCTGCGAGTCGGCCGGCGTGGCTAGTACGCGCGCCGCGCCCTTGCTGTCGAAGACGTACATCGCCGAGCTGTGGCTGACTTCGTAATTGCCGTCCTTGCCGTCCGGTTCGCGGGTGTAGGCGGAGCGGTAGCGCTTGCTCAGCGCCTCGATGTCGCGCGGATCACCGGTCAGGCCGACGGCGCGCGGGTCGAACGCATTCACGTACGCGTGCATCACCGGCGGTGTGTCGCGGGTCGGATCCACGCTGACGAACAGGATCCTTGCCTTGTCCGCCAGCGGCCCCAGCCGCTGCATCACCACGTGCAGCTGCGCCATGGTCAGCGGGCAGACGTCGGGGCAGTGGGTGTAGCCGAAGTACAGTACGACCACTTTGCCGCGATAGTCCGCCCCGGTGACCGGCTTGCCGTGATCGTCGGTGAGCTTGAAATCGAGGTCGGGCATGTGGCCGCTGACATCGGTGAGACGGAACGGCAGCTTTTCCTCGCGCTGGCATCCGGCCAGGGTGATGAGCGCGAGCAGTAGCAAAAGCAGGGCGAAGCGCTTCGGGCGGCGGAGCTTCATGCGAGAATCCAGGCTGTTCATCCGATCAAGCATACGACACCGACGCCGGCTCGGCGTTGCCCCCTTCAAAAGGCTGCCCTCCATGCGTCAAGTCGTCCGTACCCGAATCGCCCTGCTGGCTGGAACGGCGGGCGCCAGCGCGGTGTTGCTAGGTGCTTTTGGTGCGCATGCGCTGCAGAAGATGCTCGACCCGCACAGCCTCGAGCTGTGGCATACGGCGGTGAATTATCATATCTGGCACGCGCTGGCGCTGGCCGCTGCCGTGGGCTTGGGAGCAGGCCGCAGTCGACGTGTAGCGATCATGGCCTTTGCTCTCGGCATCGTGTTGTTCAGCGGCAGCCTCTATGCACTGGCGCTGGGCGCGCCGCGCTGGACGGGAATCATCACGCCGTTCGGCGGCCTGGCGTTTATCATTGGCTGGATTGCGCTGGGACTTTCGCTGCGCTGGCATCGCGACTGACGCCGATTGCCGCGCACGAGGTCGCCGCGTCATCCCGGTGTCATGCCGCGGCGTCAGGATGGCCGCATGAACATGCATGCGCGCTCGGGAATATCAGCCTGGATACTCACCACGGCCACGCTCGCAGCACTTGTCGGGCTGGTTATGGGCGGCTTCGGCGTCGATCGCGCGGTGCCGCTGGCCGGAGCACGCTCATCGATGTCCGGCACGCTGGTGCACTGGCATGACGCGAACCATGACTGGCTGGTGGTGGGCGACGGAGAGAGTGACCAGCTGAGCATCTACAACGCCGCCGACGGCAGCCTGGTGCGGCGCGTTGCCGTGCGCCACGGCCTCAACGATGCCAATGCGCTCGCGCAGCGCGACGGCCGTTTGTTTGTCGTCGGCGACGATGGCCAGTTGGGTGAGCTGCAGCTGCCGCAGCTGCAGATGGTGGCGGTCAACGGGCCCTGAGTCACTGCTAAAGAGCGCTCGCCAGCGGCAGCGCCACATGGAGAACGAGATCGGCGCTGAAATGCGCGACCATCGCGTGCTCCAGTCCGAATTTCCAGAACAGCACGCCGGTGACGATGCCCACCAGCGCATTGAGCAAAATGATCCGCGCGACGGGCAGCGCCGAGTGAGCCATGCCGGCGGCAAACGCGCCGGGCAGATGGCCCGCACCGAACAGCAGCGCCGCCAGCAGGATAGCGGTGACAAACATCCATGGCCGAGCCTGTTGCCGGTTGAACGTCGCCAGCAGCCACACGAACAGGCTGAGAAGAAATAGCCGACACTCCACCTCTTCCACGATGCCGCCATAAAACGACGCCAGCGCGCCGCGCCACGCCCAATCCAGCGAGCGGACTGTGGTTGCCGCTGCCGGATGCGGCAACAGCAGGCTGATGGCGATGACCAGCAGCGACGCCAACACGCCGAGCACGATGGCGGCCAGCCAGCGGTGTTCGGCTGAGGGATCACGCGTTTGGTGGTAAACCCAGGCGCGCAACCACGGTGCATTCAGGCCGTAGCGAGCGCCCAGCAACAGGCCCAGCCAGCCCAGCAGCAGGCAGAGCCCCCCGGCCTGCGCCGCCTGCAGCAGCATCACGGTCCACCAGGGGTGCCGCAGCATCCCAAATTTCAACGGCATCAATGCGAGCGCATAGGGAAACAGCAGCGCGGTCGCGATAACACCGGCCAGGCCGAACCACAGCGCGAGTTTCAGATGCGGCCCGCGCGCTGGCGTGGGCATGGGCATGGGTAATGCCGGCACTGTCGAGACCATCATGGCTGCGGAAACACGTGAAAGCCGGCGATCTGGCCGGCGGGCGAACAGACCACCACGGCGTTGGCGACCTCGTCGCCGAAATGTATCGGCGTCACCACGATGTCGTTGCCGTCTTTGCGCACGAGCCGGGCATCGTCGCGAGCGCCGCGTGCGCCCCACCGGTGCGGAAGGTTCTCCCAAAAGCTTTGCAGCCTTTCCGGCGTGAGCGTTTTCATTTTTGCGTCGAAATCAGCGCCAGCGATGGCGTAATTGCCGCGATCGAGATTATCCAGCAGCTTGCTGGACGTGTTCCTGCAATCGGTGGCCTGTATGGCGCATGCGCCTGCTGCCGAAAAGAAAAAAAGCCCCGCGGAAAACCATCGGCGGTATGTCATCGAAAAACTCCTGTTGCATCGATTGGACTCAAGCGGCACGTGGCGGCTCTGGTTCCGGCGCATCCGGATAGGGCCGGTCGAGCCATCAACCAACCTCGTCGTCAGCATCGGAGGTCTTGCCGTTTTTCATGCGCCCCGCCTTGCGCAGCGCCTCCCGCAGCACGTACTCGATCTGCGCGTTGACGCTGCGCAACTCATCGTCCGACCACTGCTGCATGGCCTTCAGCACGTCGGCGCTGATGCGCAGCGGATAGGCTTTTTTCTCAGCGGCCATGCGTTCGCTGGTTTTCCCGCAGGCGCAGCAGCATCAGGAGCATCAGCAGCACCAGAGCGCAGAGGCCGCCGATAAAGATCACGTGGGCCAGATTGTCGGTGGCCAGATCGTAGAAGCCCTCATAGCGGTAAACACCGAATCCGGCCATCCATACGGTCATCGCAAAAAAGACGTTGCCGATATCTCGGCCCGCGCGCTGGCGCTTTGCTTCATCGACCTTGTTCCAGTCGACGATGCCATGCACCAGGCCCTGCGGGCCGCGCGTGCGAATCACCCAGCCGACGACGGCGACAACCATGGCGGTAAACAGCTGCATCAGCAGTTCGGAAATTGGTGTGGACATGGCCGGTCTCCTCAGCCGCTGTAGAGCGAGCCGGTATTGACCACTGGCTGGGTGCCACGTTCGCCGCACAGCACGACCAGAAGATTGCTCACCATCGACGCCTTGCGCTCCTCGTCGAGCTGCACCACGCCGCGTTTGGACAGCTGATCGAGCGCCATCTCGACCATGCTCACCGCGCCTTCGACGATCTGCGTGCGTGCGGCAATAATGGCGCCGGCCTGCTGTCGCTGCAGCATGGCCTGGGCGATTTCCTGCGCGTAGGCGAGGTGGCTGATGCGCGCCTCGACCACCTGCACGCCGGCCTTGCCCAGCCGGTTCTGGATCTCGTCGCGCAGGTGCGAGTTGATCACGTCGCCATGGCTGCGCAGCGAGGCCTTGCTGTCGTCATGCGCATCGTAGGGATAACTCTGCGCCATCTGCCGCAGCGCCGACTCGGTCTGGATGTGCACATAGTTTTCGTAGTCGTCCACGCAGAACACGGCCTCCGCGGTATCGACCACCTGCCACACGACAATGGCGCCGATCTCGATCGGATTGCCGTCGCTGTCATTGACTTTCAGCTTGCCGCTTTCGAAGTTGCGCACGCGCAGCGAGATCCGCTGCTTGCTGTAGAACGGATTGGTCCAGCGCAGGCCTTCCACGCGCACGGTGCCGGCGTACTTGCCGAACAGCTGCAGTACCTGGCCCTCGTTCGGAGCAACCTGGAAAAAGCCTTTGGCCAAAAACACCGCGACGGCAAAAATCGGTACGGCGATGGCAGGAAGCCACAGCGGCAGACCATCGTTCGCCTTGACGAAACCCCCCAATCCCATCGCCAGAAGCAGCAAACAGACAACGATCAGCGGAATGCCCGCGATCGAAAAACCCTTGCGTTCGTTCATTGGTGCGACCCTCCCTTGGAGGCATAATTAGATATCAAAGTGATATCTATCTGCAAGTGCCGCCGCGGTGGTCGATGCCTGACGAAAGCTCGACAGGCCGATCGCCACGGCGACGACTTACAATGCCGGTTTGCATACGGAGCAAGCGATGAAACCGTTCGGCACCCCTCATTCCGCCCACGCGTTGCGCGTGCTTTTGCTGGGTTCCGGCGAGCTGGGCAAGGAAGTAGCCATTGAGCTGCAGCGTTTGGCGGTGGAGGTGATTGCGGTCGACCGCTACGCCAACGCGCCGGCGATGCAGATCGCTCACCGCAGCCACGTCATCGACATGCTCGACGGCGACGCGCTGCGCGCGCTGATCGAACTGGAAAAGCCCGACCTGGTGGTGCCGGAGATAGAGGCAATCCATACGCCCACCCTGATCGCGATGGAGAAGGAAGGCCTGCATGTGATTCCCACCGCGCGCGCCGCGTGGCTGACGATGGATCGCGAGGGCATCCGCCGGCTCGCCGCCGAAGAGCTGAGGCTGCCGACTTCCCCGTATCGTTTTTGCGACAACGAGCAGCAGTATCGCGATGCCGTAGCTGCTATCGGCCTGCCGTTCGTGATCAAGCCGGTGATGAGTTCCTCGGGCAAGGGCCAGAGCGTGGTCAAGCGCGAGGACCAGCTGCAGGCGGCGTGGGATTACGCGCAGTCCGGCGGCCGCGCCGGCAAGGGGCGCGCCATCGTCGAGGGCTTTGTCGCCTTCGACTATGAGATCACCTTGCTTACCGTCCGTCACAAGAGCGGCGTGAGTTTCTGTGCGCCGATCGGCCATCGTCAGGAAGACGGCGACTACCGCGAATCGTGGCAGCCGCAGCCGATGAGCGATATCGCGCTGGCCGAAGCGCAGCGTCAGGCCGAAGCAATCACCGGCGCGCTGGGTGGTTGGGGCGTGTTCGGCGTGGAATTTTTCGTCAAGGGCGATGCGGTGATTTTTTCCGAAGTCAGCCCGCGACCGCACGATACGGGACTGGTGACGCTGATTTCGCAGGATCTGTCCGAATTTGCCCTGCATGCGCGCGCGATTCTCGGCTTGCCGATCCCGGTGATTCATCAGGCTGGGCCGTCGGCGTCGTGTGCGGTGCTGGTGGAGGGCGAGGGCGAAGCGCCGCGTTATCACGGCGTGGCCGAGGCGCTGGCCGAACCGGACACGCAGCTGCGCATCTTCGGCAAGCCGGCCGTCAAGGGACGCCGACGCATGGGCGTGACGCTGGCGCGCGCCGAGTCGGTCGAAGCGGCAATCGCGAAGGCCAAGCGAGCGGCCGGCTGCCTGCGCATCGAGCTGTAATTCCAGAAGACTCATCGATCTGCTTCCGCACGCAACGACAAAAATCTCCGCGTCGTTTGCGCGACGCCAACTTGACGAGGGACGGCTATGCAATCGACGGGCTTCGCACACTGGCTGATTGTGGTGGTGGAAATCGGCGCGGCCATCGCGCTGATGGTGCTGGCGCTGGGCGTGGTGGTGATCGCGTCGATGTGGTTTATCGACAGGAACCAGAAGGCCAATTCGGTGCTGCGCAATTTTCCGGTGGTCGGCCACTTCCGCTACTGGTTTCTGCATCTGGGCGAGTTCTTTCGCCAGTACCTGTATTCCAGCGATCGCGAGGAAATGCCGTTCAACCGGGCCGAACGTACGTGGGTTTATCGTGCGGCCAAGAACGTGGAGAACACGGCGGCTTTCGGATCCAGCCGTGACCTGCGTGCGGAGGGCGTGCCGTTTTTCGTCAACGCGCCGTTTCCCGATCTCGGCCAGGAGCACGTTGAGCCGGTGCCGGTGACGATCGGCCCTTACGCGCGTGAGCCGTATAGCCATTCGGCGTTCTTCAATATCTCGGCGATGAGCTTCGGCGCGCTGTCGGCGCCGGCGGTGCGGGCGCTGTCGCGCGGCGCGGCCAAGGCCGGCATCTGGATGGATACCGGCGAGGGAGGCCTGGCGCCGTATCACCTCGAAGGCGGCTGCGATATTGTGTTCGAGATTGGCACTGCCAAGTACGGCGTGCGCACGCCCGAGGGCGAACTGGACGACGCCAAGCTGCTGGCGATCTGCGCGCACAAGCAGGTGAAGATGGTCAGCATCAAGCTCGGGCAGGGCGCCAAACCGGGCATGGGCGGCTTGCTGCCCGGGGCCAAGGTCACCCCGGAGATCGCCGAGATTCGCGGCATTCCGGTCGGTAAGGATTCGCAGAGCCCGAACCGTCATCTGGACATCGGCAATATCCATCAGCTGCTGGACAAGATCATGCACATCCGCGAGCTCACCGGCAAGCCGGTCGGCTTTAAGGCAGTGTTCGGCGGCGTGGAGTGGATTGCGGATCTTTGCGACGAAGTGAAGAAGCGCGGCATTCAGAGCGCGCCGGATTTCATCATCGTCGACGGTTCGGAAGGTGGCACCGGTGCGGCGCCGCAGACGCTGATGGAAGGCGTGGGCCTGCCGCTGCATGAAGCGCTGCCGGCCGTACTCGACGTGCTGATCAGCAAGGGCCTGCGCGAGCGCGTCAAGGTGATCTGCTCGGGCAAGTGCATCACCGCCTACGACGTGGCGTGGGCGCTGTCGCTGGGCGCGGATTTCGTTAACTCGGCGCGCGGGTTCATGCTGGCGCTGGGCTGCATCCAGTCACTGCAGTGCAACCGCAATACCTGCCCCACCGGCATCACCACGCAGAATCCGAAACTGCAGCGCGGTCTGGTCGTCGCCGACAAGAGCGAACGCGTCTATCACTACGCCGACAACGTGATGCACGAGGTCGGCATCATTGCGCACAGCTGTGGTGTCAGCGAACCGCGCCAGCTCAACCGCAGCCATTGTCGAGTGGTGGGTAACGACGGTTTGTCCGTGCCGCTGGAAAAGCTCTATCCCTATCCGAAAGTGGACAGGCTGCCCGAAAACGCGTGATTCGTAGGTTGGGATGAGCTTAGGCGAATCCCAACATGGCTGGCGATGGCGTTGGGGTTCGCTGCGCTCATCCCAACCTGCGAAAGCCCTTACGAATGTGTCATTGCCATCCAGCTACCGTCTCTGCGAATCTCCAGCGGCTGAAAGCGGCGCTTGTAGTCCATCTTTGGATGGCCGTCTATCCAGAAGCCCAGGTACAACCACGGTATGTCGCGGCGGCGGGCCAGTTCGATCTGCTGCAGGATGGCGAGGGTGCCGAGGCTGCGCGCCGATTCGTTGGGATCGAAAAACGTATAGACGGCCGAAATGCCGTTGATGCAGACGTCGGTCACGGCGATGCCTAGCAGCCGTTCGGCCTGGCGAATTTCCAGAAACAGCGTGGGGCTCCACGGTGCGGTGAGAAATCGGCGGAAGTCGCTGGCTTCCGCGTCGTCCATGCCGCCGCCAGCGTGGCGGCTGCGCAGATAGGTCTCGTACAGCGCGTGCCGCTCGCGGTTGTAGCCGGGTATGCATTCGATGACGCTGAGGTCGGCGTTGCGCTTGAGGCAGCGGCGCTGCGAACGATCCGGCTGGAAATTCTCAACGTCGACGCGGCACGGTGTGCACGCCTGGCACTGCGGGCACTGCGGGAAATACAGGTGCCCGCCAGCGCGGCGAAAGCCTTGTTCCAGCGCCGGGCCGTAAAGTTTGTCGAGCTGCGGCGCGGCCGGATCGACCACCAGGTTTTGCGCCGTGCGCTCGGCGTAGTATCCGCACGCGTGGGGAAGCGTCTGAAACAGGCGGATGGTGGGTTCGGCGCGCATGCGTCGATTCTATGCCCGCGCGACCGCGCGAAACCATGTGGCATGGCCACATGCGGCATCACGCCGGTAGGTGCCGCTAGATGATGTGCATGTACCGCAATACCACCATCGCGCAGGCAGCAACGACGGCGACCATTACGATGCGGCGTACGCGTACGACGGTGCCGCGTCTCTGATAAGTCGGAGACGGGTTACGTACGGCCGCCAGCTCGTCGGCGTGGCGAATCACCGGTTCGATGCCGATGCTGCGCAGCAGTTCGCGGGCGCGGGTGTAGTCGTCGGCGCTGACGATCCACACCTGCGGCCAGGCCTCGCGGTCATCCGTGCGCTCGGAGTAGCTGAAGCGCTGATAGCTTGGCCGGTTCCAGTTGGAACGGTTGGTGACCCTGGCTTCGATAGCGTGCTCGTTCATCAGAGCAACCACGCGGTCGATGTTCTCTTGTCGCTGGGAGGTATAGATCTGGCGCATGCGTGCAGTGTATCAACCGCCGCGCAGGCGAATCAGTCCTTCCTGCGCGGTGGAGGCCACCAGCTGGCCGTCGCGGCTGAAGATCTGGCCGCGGGCAAAACCGCGCGCGCCCTGTGCGGTGGGGCTGTCGAAGGAGTACAGCAGCCACTCGTCCGCCCTGAACGGGCGATGGAACCACAGCGCGTGGTCGAGGCTGGCCATCTGCACGTTGTGGGTGTAATACGAAATGCCGTGCGGCAGCGTGGCGGTGCCGATCAGGTTGAAGTCCGACGCGTACGCCAGCAGCGCGCGATGCAGCGCCGGCGACTCATCCACCGGCGAGGCCACGCGAAACCAGATGTGCTGGATCGGCGGACGTTTGACCGGGTGCAGTCGATCCTGCGGCCACACGTGCCTGAACTCGATCGGCGAGTCCACGCCCAGCCACCGCTGCAGCTTGACCGGCAGCTTGGCCAGCTGATCGGCGCTCAGTGGCTGCATCGGCTCGATATCCTCCGGCGCCGGCACGTCGGGCATGGAGGACTGGTGCTCGAAGCTTTTCTCCGGAATCTGAAACGAGATCGAGCCGTTGAGAATCGGCTGGCCGTGCTGGATCGCCACCACGCGACGCGACGAGAAGGTACCCCCATCGCGCGTGCGCTCGACGCTGTAGACGATCGGCGCGTCGATATCGCCGGCGCGCAGAAAGTATGCGTGCAGCGAATGCGCCTCGCGAATGGGGTCGACGGTGTTCTGCGCGGCGGCCAGCGCCTGGCCCAGCACCTGACCGCCGAACACGAATTGCGTGCCGATGTCGCGACTCTGGCCGCGAAACAGGTTGTCTTCGAGCCGCTCGAGGTGCAGCAGGTCGACCAGTTCGGCGACGTGATTTTCCAGCATGGTGGCAACTCGTGGCGGGTGAAATGCACCAATTATAGCGGCAGCCGCCGGCTCACCTTCGACGATCGCGGGGAGCCGGGAGCTAGGGAAGGTCTGATCAACCCAACTTCGTAGGCGTCGTCAGTCTTCGGCTCGACGCACGGCCTCGGTGAGTGGCGTCCATGCGGTTAAACAGCCAATGCTCGCCGCGTTTTGGCCGCGTTTCGCTGCCAAAACGCGGCCTTCAGGCGCACCTATCTTGTCTTTGCAAGCAAATACTCGCGGGACATCCACAGGTTGCTCAACGCGAACAGCGTCAGCACCTGTGCACCGTTCTTGGCCAGACCACGATAGCGCGCCTTGACGTGACCGAATTGCCGCTTGATCACGCGGAAGGGGTGTTCGACGACAGCGCGGATCGATGCCTTGATGTGCTCGATCTGTTCGGTCAACTCGCGCAAGGTCTCATCCTCGATCGCCTTGACCTTGCTCCGCTTGGCGGCGATATACCACTGGCGCCCACGCTTGGCCTTGGCGTGGTTCTGCGCGCCGACGTAGCCGGCGTCGCCAAACACGGCGTGCTCTTTGCCGTGTGGCAGATCGCCCACCTGGGTGACATCGCCTACGTTGGCCGCTGTCGTCACCACGCTGTGAACCAGGCCAGTGGCTTCGTCCACACCAATGTGGGCCTTCATGCCGAAGTACCACTGATTCCCTTTCTTGGTCTGGTGCATCTGCGGGTCGCGCGCCTTGTCCCGATTCTTCGTCGACGACGGCGCGCCGAGAATCGTCGCGTCCACGATCGTGCCCTGCGAGAGCTTCAGCCCTTGATGGTGCAGATGCCGGTTCACCGCCTCGAAGAGCGTCTTGGCCAGCCCGTGCTTTTCCAGCAGGTGGCGGAACTTGCACACCGTCGTTTCATCCGGCGCCGGCTCGCGCCCCAGATCGATGCCCACAAACCGCCGCATCGACGCCGAGTCGTACAACGCTTCCTCCACCGCCGGATCGCTCAGCGCGTACCACTGCTGCAGAAAGTGGATGCGCAGCATGCGCTCCAAACCCACGGCCGGTCGGCCGCCGCCATCGGCGCGTGGCTTGGGGTAGAACGGCTCGATCACCGCGCACAGCTGCGACCACGGCACGACCTTGTCCATCTCCGCCAAGAACACATCGCGTCGTGTCGCCTTGCGGTGAGCTTCAAATCCTCCGTCGACTTGTGTCGCCAAGGTCAGCTGATCGGTCATCGTCTACACTCTCTCGCATCGGGTGCACGCTTCGACAACGAAGCAAAATCAGAGTTTCCCTAGGGGGACCGGGCCAGGCCGCTTTCGCGGACCACGTCGGGCCAAGGAAACAGCGGGCCGGGATCGAGCTTGCGTGATACCTCTTTCGAGGCGTCGTCGCTGGCGGGCAGGCGCGCGGTATCGAGATCCTCGTGTCCGGCGATGCGGCGCAGGTTCGGATGCTCGAGGCGCAGCTGCTGGAGCAGGGCAATCAGCGCGGCGATCTGCGCGTTGGTGTACGGCTCGGTCATGATCTGGTAGCGCGAATCCCACCAGTGCGGGTACCGGCCCAGGTTCACCAGCTCGATGCCGATCGAGTGCGGGTTGTGTCCGCGCACGTGGTTGGCGACCCGGGTAGTGGGCACGTAGCAGTAAATGCCGCCGTCGCGATCGATGTAGTAGTGGCCGCAGTTGCCGGTGCCGTTGTCATGCAGCGGCCGTTCGCCGTATTCGCGGGCGGTCGTGAGATCGGGCAGTTCGGTGCAGTGGATGACGACGGTATCCACCGCGCTGGCGTCGCGCTCGGGCAGGCGGTCGGTGTACGGCAGCGGTTGATCGTGAATGGTTGGCGTCATGCTTCCAGTCTCGCCGGAAACGCAGCCTGTTACCATGCGCAACTCGCTTATTGCAGTTTCCACGGAGTCGCCATGCGCGGCCAGATCATTCTTTCGCACGGACTCAACGCTGATCCCAGCGCTACCAAGGTCAGCCTGCTGGCGGCCCAGGCCGAAGCCCAGGGCTGGCAGACCCAGCGGCCGGATTACCGCGACGACGACGCGCGCGGCATCGACGGCTGCGTGTCGCCGCGTATTGCCCGCCTGCGCGCGACCATCGAAGCGCTGCCCACACCGCCGCTGCTGGTCGGCTCCAGCATGGGTGCGTTCGTGTCCGGACTGGCTTCGCTCGATGTGCCCGTGCTCGGCCTGCTGCTGCTGGCCACACCCAGCACGATTCCCGGCTATGCGCGGGCGTTTGACCTTCGCAGCGGCGTGCCGACCATGTTCATTCACGGCTGGCGCGACGAGGTTTGCCAGCCGGCGGGCGTGCAAATGCTGGCTGCGCAGCGCCGGCTGCAGCTGCTGATGCTGGATGACGATCACCGCCTGGGTGCCAGCATGGACGCGATCGCGCTGCAGTTTCAACGCCTGCTCGATCAGCTGGCGACCGCCGCATGAGCGCGATTTCTCCCAACGCGTTTTTCGCGACATGTCCCAAGGGCCTGGAATATCTGCTGCGCGACGAACTGATCGCGATGGGCGCGATCGACGTGCGCGAGGCGCTGGCCGGAGCGCATTTTTCCGGCACGCTGGAAACCGCATACCGCGCCTGCCTGTGGTCGCGTCTGGCCAGCCGTATCCTGCTGCCGCTGGCGGATTTTGATGCTGCCGATGACGATGCGCTTTATCGCGGCGTGCAGTCGATCGACTGGAGCACGCATCTGGCCGCACACGGCACGCTGTCGGTCGATGCCGGCACTGCGCTGAGCAAGCTCACGCACAGCCAGTTCATCGCGCAGCGGGTCAAGGATGCCGTGGTCGATCAGTTCCGCCAGCGCGACGGCAACCGGCCGGGTGTGGATACGGATGAACCCGATATTCGCATCAATCTGCGCCTGCGCCGCGACCGCGCCACCGTGTCGCTGGATCTCGCCGGCACCCCGCTGCACCGCCGCGGCTGGCGCGAAGTGCAGGGCGAAGCGCCGCTGAAGGAAAACCTCGCGGCCGCGATGCTGCTGCGCGCGCGCTGGTCGGAGGTCTACGCCGCCGGCGGCGCGCTGCTCGATCCGATGTGCGGTTCGGGCACGCTGCTGATCGAAGGCGCACTGATGGCCGCCGACGTGGCGCCCGGTTTGCGCCGCGAATACTTCGGCTTTCTCGGCTGGCATCAACACGATATTGCCCTGTGGCGCGGCCTGTTGACCGAGGCGAACGAGCGTGCTGAAAAGGGCCTGCGCGAACTGCGCAGCGCTTTCTTCGGCAGCGATGCCGATCCGCGCATGGTGCAGACGTCCAAACGCAACGCGCAGGAAGCCGGCGTGGCCGGTTTTTTTACGCTCGATCGGCAGGAGGTCTCTCACGCCGCGCCGCCGCCGGGCGTCGATTACGGCCTGGTCATCACCAATCCGCCGTATGGCGAGCGCCTGGGCGAGCGCGCCGAGATGCCGCTGCTGTATCGCGCCGTGGGCGATGCGCTGCGCGCGCGCTTCACCGGCTGGCGTGCCGCGGTGCTGGCGGGCGACGTCGAGTTGGGTCGAGCCATGCAGCTGCATGCCGACAAGCGATACACCCTGTACAACGGCGCGCTGGAGACGGTGCTGCTGACGTTCGATCTGGGCAAACGCGATGAAGCACCGCGCGAGCCCAAGCCGCTGTCGGCCGGCGCGCAGATGCTGAAAAATCGCCTGGAAAAAAACGTCAAGCATTTGCGCAAGCGGCTCACGCGCGAAGGCGCGCACTGCTGGCGCGCCTACGATCAGGATCTGCCCGAATATGCTGCGGCCATCGATGTCTACGGCGATACGCACGGCAACGACCACCTGCATATTCAGGAGTACCGCGCGCCGGCCGACGTGCCGCCGGATGTCGCACGGCTGCGCATGCGCGAGATCGCCCGCGTGGCCGGTGAGGTGCTCAGCGTGCCGCGCGAGCGTATCGCCCTGAAAACCCGCGAGCGCGGCAAGGGCGGTTCCAAGTACGGCCAGCTCGATCAGCGCAACGAATTCATCGAGGTGGAAGAGGACAGCCTCAAATTTCTGGTCAATCTCACGGATTATCTCGACACGGGTTTGTTTCTCGACCACCGGCTGGTGCGCGGCAAGGTGCGTGAGCTGGCCGACGGAAAGTGCTTTCTCAACCTGTTCGCCTACACCGCCACGGCAAGCGTGCATGCCGCTGCAGGCGGCGCGCTGGAAACCACCAGCGTGGATCTGTCGGCGACCTATCTGGAATGGGCGTCGCGCAATCTAGCGCTCAACGGATTCAGTGGCTCCAGCCATCGACTGATGCAGTTCGATGCGCTGGAATTCCTGCAACGCGACCGCGGGCATTACGGGCTGATCTTTGTCGATCCGCCGACGTTTTCCAACTCCAAGCGGGCGGAAGATTTCGACGTGCAGCGCGATCATGTCAAGCTGCTCGACGCCTGCAATGAGCGCCTCACGAGAGACGGCGTGATCGTGTTTTCCAACAACTTTCGCCGCTTCAAACTCGATCGGGCGGAGCTGGAGCAGCGCTTTGTGATCGAGGACTGGACGGCGCCCAGCATCCCGTTCGATTTCGCCCGCCGCGCCGATATTCACGGCTGCTGGCTGCTGCGCCGCCGGCCCGCTGACCCCGGAATAAATCCGTGGGATTCGGCCCGAATCAAAAAGTAAACGCTTCAGTTCACATTAAGCCCGAAAAGCCGAGCATAGACATCGTACAGAGGGCCGAGAAAAGCCCGTACATACGGAGAACTGCCATGAGCATCAAACGTTTCAGTAGTGCAAGCAAGCTGTTGGCCCTCGGCCTTGGCGTAGCGGCTGCGGTGGTCATGCCACTGTCGGCGTCGGCGCACGGCTGGGGCGGTGGTTATCATGGTGGGTATGGCGGTTACCATGGTGGCTACGGCTACCACGGCGGGTATGGCCATGGCGGCTACTGGAGCGGTGGTCGCTGGATCGGCGGCGCCATTGTCGCAGGTGTCGTGGGCGGTCTCGTCTACAGCGCAACCCGCCCGGCTCCCGTCTACTACAATTACGGCCCGCCGGTGGTCTACACTCAGCCGACTGTGGTTTATCAGAGTGCTCCCGTCGTCACGCGTACTGTGACGACGTATAGCCAGCCTACGCAGTACGTTCGCGATGACGGTTATTACGGCAACTGATCCAAAGCATACTGACCCATTGGATTGATCCCAGTAGATCTGGCGTCGTTCAGCGAATAAAGAGCCCGGCATCCGCCGGGCTTTTTCTTTTCTGTGTCGGCGCGTATCGAAGATGCATGGGACGCAACGGTGTTCAACGTCAGTTTGCTTGGCGGCGTCTGATCACAAGATTTCAACGCCGTGCCCGGCATGCTTGCCTCTATGTTTTTGAACCATCCTCCACGTCGGGCCATCGGTATTGCCACTGCGCTGAGGGTCAAGGCGGAGGATGGTTACGATGGCTGGCGATAGTTTTCTGGTGTCCGCGTCGACCGCGTCCCGCTTTGATCATGTTCGTCGCACATCGGTCCAGCTGGTAAGCGGCCTGAGTGCCGAAGATCTGATGGTGCAGTCGATGCCGGACGCCAGTCCCGGCAAATGGCACCTCGCACACACAACCTGGTTTTTCGAGCATTTCGTGCTCGGCAAAGACCCCTCGTACACATCGCGCGACCCGGCTTGGCATTTCCTTTTCAATTCGTACTATCAGTCGGTTGGTCCGATGCACGCGCGGCCGCACCGGGGGCTGATTTCGCGCCCTTCGTTGCAGGACGTGTTTGCCTTTCGCGAGCGGGTGGATGCGGCTTTGATGGATATACTGTCCGACGATCCGGATCCGGAAATCGTCGAGCTGATCGAGTTGGGCCTGAATCACGAGCAGCAGCATCAGGAGCTGCTGCTCACCGATATCAAGCATGCGCTGTGGTGCAATCCTCTGATGCCCGCATACCACGAGCGCAAGCACGGCGCGACGGCTTCTGCGGCTATCCCACTGCGCTTTATCGCCGGACGCGATGGCATCGTCGAAATCGGCCATCGCGGCGAGTCCTTTGCTTTCGACAACGAAACGCCACGCCACCGCACCTTGCTCCAGCCGCATGCGCTGGCCAACCGGCTGGTGACCAACGCCGAATATCTCGTCTTTGTCAGAGAGGGCGGCTACCGTGAGCCCGGTCTGTGGTTGTCTGATGGCTGGGCGACACTACAGCGCGAGGGTTGGCAGCGACCGATGTACTGGCAGGACGACCTGGCCAGTGAATTCACGCTGGCGGGTGTGCAGGCCATTCATCCCCATGATCCGGTGTCGCACCTGAGCTATTTCGAAGCCGAGGCGTTTGCACGCTGGGCAGGTGCACGACTGCCGACGGAGGCCGAATGGGAGTCCGCCGCGCGCCCGCTGCCGATCGCGGGCAACCTGCAGGACGAAAAACGTTTTCATCCGGTCGCTGCTGCGGGTGACGACGGTTTGCTGCAGATGTATGGCGACGTGTGGGAGTGGACGGCGTCGCCCTACATCAGCTATCCGGGTTTTCAGCCGCTTCCCGGCTCGCTGGGCGAGTACAACGGCAAATTCATGAGTGGACAATGGATCCTGCGCGGGGGCTCGTGTGCCACGCCGCGTGACCATATCCGCGCTACCTATCGCAACTTTTTTCCACCCCATGCCCGCTGGCAGTTTGCCGGGCTACGATTGGGACAAGATCTATGAACGCGCAAGTCTCGGGTTTCAGCGACGACGATCGTCGCCCACCTTCCAATGAACTGCTTGAAATTGCACAGCGCGGTCTGGCGCTGAAGCCGAAACGTTTGCCATCCTGGCTTTTCTACGACGAGCGAGGCTCGGCGCTGTTCGACGAAATCTGCGAGCAGCCCGAGTATTACCTGACCCGCAGCGAGATCGCGTTGATGGACGAGCACGCCGGCAGCATCGCCGATACGCTGGGCAGCGACGTACGCCTGGTCGAATACGGCAGCGGCAACGCGCGCAAGACGCGCATGCTTCTGCAGCATCTGCACGAGCCGGTGGCCTATGTGCCGGTGGAAATTTCGGCCGAGCCGCTGCGCGAGAGCGTCGATCGACTCGCCACCGAATTTCCCGCGCTGCCGGTGCAGGCGCTCGGCGCCGATTTCACCAAGCCGCTGCGCCTGCCGATTCCGCCGCGTGCGCCACGTCGCACGGTGGTGTACTTCCCCGGATCGACGATCGGCAACTTTGACAGCCGCGCGGCGGCGGTTCTGCTGCGCAAGATGCGCAACGAGATGGGCGATGCCGGCGGCATATTGATTGGCGTCGATCTGAAAAAAGACCCCGATGTCATCGAAGCAGCCTACAACGACGCCGCGGGCGTGACGGCGGCCTTTACGCTCAACATGCTCACGCGGCTGAATCGCGACGTCGGCAGCGACTTCGACCTCTCGGCGTTCCGTCACCGCGCGCACTACAACCCCATGGCCGGCCGTATCGAAACGCATATTGTCAGCAGCAAGGCGCAGCAGGTGAAGCTGGGCAAGAGCAGTGTGGCCTTCCGTGAGGATGAGGCGATCCAGGTCGAGTACAGCTGCAAGTATTCACTGGCGGATTTCGAGGCGCTGGCAGCGAAGGCCGGGCTGGCAGTGCTGCGTGTTTGGACCGACGCGCAGAAAATGTTCAGCGTGCAGTATCTCGTGCGTGCCAGTACTGTCGCGCGCTGAACTACGTTTGCTTGCTGAAAGCGGCACGGGCTGCCGGCATCATCGATCCGCTTGAAATCATCCAAAAAAATCCGCCCCAAGGGCGGATTTTTTTATGTCAGTTGCCGTTGTCGGCTGGCCGTTGTGGTCCGAGGTCGGGGCGGCTATTGCCCGGTCCGGAACCCGGACGCCGATTGCCACCGGGATTGCCCTGACCGGGTCGCGAGGGCCGGTTTTCGTTGTTCGGGCTGCCTTGACCGGGACGGCCTGCACCGGCACCCGGTTGCGGACGTACGGGAGGGCGATTGCCTGTGGGTGGACGCGTTTGGCGCGAAGGCGGGCGGTGTTGCACCGGCGGTCGCGGCGGGGGACGATAAATCGGGCGCGGTGGCGGATGGTGCGGAACCGGTCGGGCGTACCAGCGGCTGCGCTCGCGGTAGAACGGCCGGTTTCGATAATAGCTGTCCCAGTAACTGCCGATCACGAAGCTGACGATCGGTATGCCGATCCGTGCGCCGTACGCGGGCACCAGCACGCGCTGATTCTGGTAGTCGTATTGCAGGTAATTGCCGGCAATCCAGCCGCGGTTGCCGAAGGCAACGACATCGCACCATGCCCAGCCGTCCGTGCATCCCTGAATCGCCAGCTGGGTGCCGGCAGGAATGGTGGAGATCAGCGGATAGCTGGTGTCGGGGCCGGCGCGAAGATTGACGTTTGCGGTGGCGAACCCGTCGGAAGCGTGGGCGAATACCGGCGCGGCAAAAAATAGTGCGGTCAGCCACGCGAGAAACGGACGCTTCATGACATCAATCTCCGTCGGTGAGTTCGGGCAAAGACGCCGGCCGTCGATTTCGCCAGCAGAGCTATCGCCGGCCGCATGACAGTGTTCCTGTTCCAGCCGCAGCGCAAGCTTCAGATAAACCTCTTGGGCGATAAATTCGCCTGAGCAAGCGCGGAGGACACATCGCCCTCCGCGCTTGGTGCACCGGGCTACTTGCTGCCGTAGAGCGCCTTGACGTCCTGACTCAGTGCCGCCTGGCTGTCCTCGCGCGCGTAGAACATGTGGCCGCCGGCGTATTCCTTCACCTGCACGCGGGTCGGATCACCCATCGCGGGCATCTGGTCAACGGCGAGTATCGACACCATGAACGGGCAGGAGAGATCGTCCCAGCCGTGGGCGATCAGCACGCGCAGGCCCGGATCGTTCGCGACCGCCTCGCGCAGCTGCGACACCGAGCCCTGATTCGCATCGTCATCCTCGTGCCACAGCTTGTTCACGTCATAGCTCAGCGCGTTGTAGCGGCCGTCGTATTTCCAGCCGACCGTCTGGGTGACGAAATTGACCATAGCCGTGGTGGTCGGCGCAATGATGCCGTTGAGGATCGGATCGCCTGTTTCCTGATGCGGCGCATACGGGAACGGATCCCACGCGGTGACGTTCGAGTCATAGCGGCTGCCGAGTTTGCCCTGAGCACGGTAGACCTCACGCAGATAGGCCTGCGTTTCCAGACGACCGCCGGAACGCTTCACGAAAACGGGATCGAGTCCGGTCAGTTCGGTGACTTTCTGGATCATCCGCTCGGTCGCCTGCGGGTCGGAGCGGCCTTTCATCAACGTCGTGGCGTAATCGCCGCGCGTGTATTCGATGATCGGTGCCATCGCCTCGGGCGTCAGACGGTGTTCGCGCTCCAGATGCGCCGCGGCGATTGATGGCAGCGTCTGCATCCACGGTAGCGGCGACACGTTTTCGTCGTTGGACGCCGCGGCATCGAGATAAGGCGACAGCAGCACCAGACCGTTCATCGCCACGCCGAGCTGGGTCTGCAGATAGTCGGTGATGCGCGGGCCGCGGAATCCGCCGTAGCTTTCCCCCACCAGATACTTGCGCGAGGTCATGCGGCCGTTCTTGACCAGCCAGTCGTAGACGATGCGTGACAGATATTTGATGTCGTTGTCGGTGCTGTAGAACTGCTTGGTGGCTTCCTTGTCGTCCACCAGCGCGCGGCTGTAGCCGGTGCCGATCGGGTCGATGAACACCAGATCGGTGAAACCGAGCCAGGTGCCGGGGTTGTCGTGCAAGGTGGTCGGTGCCGAGGGGATATCACCCTCGACGCCGAAGTTGACCTTCTTCGGTCCGATCGCGCCGAAATTGAGATAAACCGACGAGGCGCCCGGGCCGCCGTTGACGGCGAACGTGACCGGCCGATCCTTGCCGGCCATGGTGTAGGCGGTAAACACCACCTCGCCGGTGATGGTGCCCTTGTCATCGCGAACCGGCAGCGAGCCGACGGTGACCGTGTATTTCAGCGAATGGCCGTTGACGCTGGTGCTCTGCGAGACATGCGCGTCGGCGGGTAGAGGCGGCAGGTGAAAACCATTGCCGTTGCCGGCGTCATCGGCCGACGCCTGCTTGTCCGGTTTATGCCCGTCGGCAGCGATAGCCGACAGGCTGAAGCCACCAAGCACGAGGGCTGCCAGCACGGCAGATTGCAGAAGCTTGCGCACGAGTTCGTTCCCCATCGGTGAAAGGCATAAGCCTAACCTCCCGCCTCGCCCCGGGAGTGTGCATAAAGGCATGGTCAGGTGGTGTGCCCTGCGGTCCGTCGGTGACGATCGGTTGCCGGACGCACGCAGCAAAACGGGACGATTCGCATCGCCCCGTTTCGTTTCGTCACCACCTCAAGCCTCGATCAGTGACCGTTGTCGTCACGGTGATCGTTGTCGTGGTGCTCATCACCGTGGCCGGCCGGGCGTCCCTGCGTTGGCTGTGGACGACCTTGGCCGGGTGCCACCTGACCGGGACCGCCCGGTCGACCCTGGCCTTGCTGCGGTACGGGTGGCCTGCCGTTGTTCGGTATCTGGTGCACTGGATAACCCGGGCTTACCGGCCCAAGATGCCCCGGCCGTCCTTCGCCCGGATAACCAGGCCTCGGTTGGCCACCGTAGTTGCCATTGTTAGGGCCATGCCACGGCGCGGGACCACCCGGGCCGCCCGGCCGGCCCGGATACGGTCCATGCGGCGGTGGCGGCGGTGGACGACGCACGTACGGCCGGTTGTACCAGTTGCCGCGCTCACCGTAGAACGGACGGCTGCGGTAGTAGCGATCCCAGTAGCTGCCGATGCTGAAGGCGACGATCGGGATGCCGATCTGTGCGCCGTAATCGGACAGCAGAACCGGCTGGTCCTGGTACTCGTACTGGATGTAGTTGCCGGCAATCCAGCCGCGGTTGCCGTCGCTTTCATTGATCACGTCACACCATTCCCAGCCGTCGGTGCAGCCCTGCACGTCCACTTCGGTGCCACCGGGCAGCTGATCGACCAGCGGATAGCTCGGATCAGGTCCGGCGCGAAGGTTGACGTTGTCCACCACATATCCCTCGGTGGCATAGGCACATACGGGCGCCACCAGACACAGCGCGGCGAGGGAAGACCAAAGCTTGCGTTTCATCACGTCGATCTCCGGCTGAAAAGAGGGCGCTTCCTATCGTGCGGGCGCGCCCACTTTATATGCGCTTTTGCGCAGGATCGCGTGGTTTTCACGGCGTGGCTTTGGCTCGCCGTTCAGGCAGCTTTTCGGGGAACAAAACGCAGTGCCACGGCATTCATGCAGTAGCGCAGGCCAGTCGGCTTCGGGCCGTCGTCGAAAACATGGCCGAGATGGCTGTCGCAGTTGGCGCAGCGGATTTCCACCCGGGCCATGCCGAATGTGTTGTCGCGTTTTTCGACCACGTTGGTCTTGGCGATCGGCTGCCAGAAGCTCGGCCAGCCGGTACCCGAGTCGAACTCAGTGGCAGCGTCATACAGCGCCGTGGCGCAACCGACGCAGCGGAACAGGCCGGGAGTGGCAGGTTTTTCGTGATCGCCGCTGAAGGCGCGTTCGGTGCCGTCGCGACGAAGCACGTCGAAGCTCGCTGGTGACAGCCGCTGCTTCCACTGAGCATCGCTGAGGACCAGTCGGGGTACCTCGCGTGCGCCCAGATCCTTGCCGTCGTCGGAAAAAACTTCGAGCAGCACCTTGCCCGGTTTGCCGATCGGCACGTTTTCGGCCACGGAGTCTGCTGCAAACAGTCGCGGAAGGAACACCCCGCCACCGATGGCCAGCACGGCGCCGCCAGTCACGGCGGCGCGGATGAAGCGACGACGATCCGCCGCAAGCGTTTCATTGATACGAGACATGGAAACCTCCGTTGAACCAGATGCAGCCGAAACGATGCCAGTGGTGCAATTTCATTTCATGGTGAATGCCGCAATACGACAACCACCATGGGCGATTACACAAAATCAGCCGAAGGTGAAGGCATACGCCTGCACGCCCGGGTCAAGAAACTCGATGTCGAACAGGCGCTCGCCGCTGCCGCCGGCCTGGCGTACCAGCTGGTAAAGCCGCTGCGCGTCGACCAGGCCATTGCCGTCGGCGTCGGTATCCATGCCGTGATCAGCACCCGGCGCCTTGCCGTCGATGCGCACACGAAAGCGGATCGGTCTGCCGTCGGCCGCGGGACCAAGCACCAGGTGCAGGTCGCGGCCGCGGAAGCGGTAAACGATGCGCCCGCCGGCCTGGTCCAGCTGCGCGTTCTCCGCATGCACGGTCCAGCGCCCGTCGAGTGCCCATTGGTTGCTGCCCAGCGTGTCGGGCGCGCGGTAATCTTCGGCGTCGTCGTGCGCGACCTTGCCGCCGACGAAGTTCAGAGCGCGCGCGTAACCAACGTAGGTTTCCGGCGAAATGGCGGCGCTGCGCGAAGCGGCTGCTTCGATACCTTTCTGCGTGCCGCTGACGTAGCCGCCCGGCAGATTTTTTTGCCCGGCTTCGGTCAGCAGTCGGCGCAGCAGATCCTCGCTGTCGGCATAGCCGCCTTCGCCGAAATGGTGATGGCGAATCTGCCCTTCGGCATCGATGAAGTAGTGCGCCGGCCAGTACTGGTTGTGGAAGCCTTGCCAGATCGCATAGTTGTTATCCAGCGCGACCGGGTAGTCCACGCCCAGATCCTTCACGGCCTTGGCGACATTGGCTGGATCCTTTTCGAAGGCAAACTCCGGCGCGTGCACGCCGATCACCACCAGGCCGTGGTCCTTGTACTTGTCGGCCCAGCCGCGCACGTATGGCAACGCGCGGATGCAGTTGATGCAGGAGTAGGTCCAGAAATCGACCAGCACCACCTTGCCGCGCAGCGACGCGGTCGTCAGCGGCGCACTGTTGATCCACTGCGTGGCGCCGGCGAGCGACGGCATCTGGCCTTCCACTGGCAGCGCCGCGCCGGCCTTCGGGACGGGCTCGGGCGCCTGCGGCGGGCTCACGGCGTCGATCAGCTTCTGCTCGATGCCGCCAGTGCTGGCCAGGGACACGCGGGTAAGCCATCCGGTATCCGCGCCCAACGCGATTGCAGCAACACCCGCCAATACCAGCACGCCGAGTCCGCGGCGCACCCATTCGCCGGCACCGAGCGAGCGCTTCATCAACGCAAACACCTTGCCGCCGATCAGCAGGGCCACGCCGAGTGACGTGGCAGCACCGATGGCGTAGATCAGCAACAGCAAAGTGGTCTGCACGCTGGCACCGTTCAGCGCCGCCGCGGTAAGCAGCAGGCCGAGAATCGGCCCGGCGCAGGGCGCCCACAGCAGGCCCGTCGCCACGCCGAGGCCGGCTGCCGACCAGATGGAATCCTCCTTACCCGACGAGCCTTGCGACAGCTTGTTGCCCAGCGCCACAAACGGGCGGCCGATCCATTCGGCCAGATGGGTCGACAGCAGCGTCAGACCGAGAAACGCCAGCACCACCAGTGCAACGATGCGGCCGTACTGATTCGCGTGCACCGCCCAGCCGCCGCCCAGCGCTGCCAGCGTGGCGACCGCCGCGAACGTAATGGCCATGCCCAGCAGCATCGGCAGGCCGTTGCGCGCGAACGGCCGATCCGAGCGAGCAAAGACGAACGGCAGCACCGGCAGGATGCACGGGCTGAGGATGGTCAGTATGCCGCCAAGAAAAGCGAGAATCAGAATAAGCATGCACGCATCATTGATTGAGGGGTTCGACAGGATATTCGCCGGCATGGGCGCCGCGGTTACCGGAAAAGCGGCGAATATTCACGGGGCACGTGAGTTATATGTGCTGACGGGTTCTAGTTACGTGGTAACTCCAGCGACAGATGCGGCGAAAGCACTCCAGAGAATGCATCGATTCGGAGCGACCGTGCCGCACAGCTTGACCGCCAATGCCTTCATGGGTCTAGATAGCGCTCTTTCCCCGTGGGCGAGCGCTACCCGAACCGTGCAGGCTGAAGACGTATCTGATAGCGCCAACGAATCGCCCGACCAGCGTCGGGCGCGCCTCATGGCGGCTGCGCAGGCCGGTGACCGGCGCGCATACGAACGGGTGCTGGCCGATTCGATTCTGCTGATTCGCCTGGCGGCACGGCGGCGAGGTGTGGCTGCGGATCGCCTGGATGACGTTGTGCAGGAGACGCTGATCACGCTCAATCGCGTACGCCATACCTACGATCCTTCGCGCTCGTACGACGCCTGGCTCACGGCCATCGCCAATCGCCGCGCCATCGATGCGCTGCGCAGCCGCGGCCGGCGCGACAGTCGCGAGCTTCACGACGACATGGCGTTCGACAACCACGCCGATAGCGACGACGCCAGTTCGGCCACCGAGCAGCTGCAGCGCGCGCAGCGCCTGCGCGAGGCCATCGCCGAGCTGCCGCCGGGCCAGCGCGAGGCCGTCGAGCAGATGGGTCTGCACGAACGTTCACTGAGCGAGGCGGCCGAATTGACCGGCCGCAATACCGGCGCATTGAAAGTCAATCTGCATCGCGCGCTGAAGGCGCTGCGCGAACGCTTCAACGGAGAACCGTGATCGCCATGTCCGAACCGCGACCTCAGCCCGCATCGGCGTCCAGTGAGCGATCCTACGAATCGCTGATCGGTCGACTCAGCACGGAGCTGGTGCCGGTGCGCCGGCTGCCGCCGCCGTCCCTGCGTACCCTGGGCTGGCTGCTTGCGGTGGCGGCCATTGCCGCGGTGCTGCTGCTGCATTACGGCGTGGCCGGCATGGCGCAGCGCTTTGCCGGTACGCCGGATCTTGCCTGGGCCGGCGTCGGCGCCGTGCTCACCGCGATCAGCGCGGCCTGGGCCGCCTTTGCATTGAGCGTGCCCGGCCGACGCTCGGCCTGGGCATGGTTGCCGCTGCCTGCCGCGCTGCTGTGGATTGGCGCCAGCGGGCTGGGCTGTCTGCGTCAGGTCATCGCTCCGGGTACGCAGATATCGACCATGCATCAGTCGGCGGACTGCCTGGTCTTCATCATCGGTTTCTCGATACCGCTGTCCGCACTGATGGTGGTGCTGCTGCGGCGCGCCTATCCGCTGCGCCCCGTGCTCACCGCCGTGCTGGTGGGTCTGGCCAGCGCCGCCGCGTCGGCGAGCCTGCTGGAAATCTGCCATGCGTATGACGCGGCAGCGACCGATCTGCTGACTCACGCTGCCGCGGTTGGGATGGTCGTTGCCGTGAACGCGGCGATGGGCGGGCGGCTGTTGTCGAAAGCCTGATTTCCGCGTTTTTCACAAGACACCGCATGCTGCCGGCTTGGTGCGGGCAGATCAGTCGCGGAAGTTGTCGAACTGCAGCGGCAGATCGACTTCCGCCTTGCGCAACAGGGCCATCGCGGTCTGCAGGTCGTCGCGCTTCTTGCCGCTAACGCGCAGCTTGTCACCGTTGATCTGCGCCTCGACCTTGAGCTTGGCTTCCTTCATCGAGGCGATCAGCTTTTTCGCGATCGGCTGCTCGATGCCCTGCTTGACGGTGATTTTCTGCCGGGCGCCGGCGAGATTGGTTTCGACATCGGCAGCATCCAGTGCGCGCAGGTCGATTTTTCGCGCGGCCAGCCGGCCGCGCAGGATGTCCATCATCTGATTGAGCTGGAACTTGCTCGCGCCGATCTGCGTGATCACGAAATCGTCCAGCTCGAATCGGGCATCGGTGCCTTTGAAGTCGAAGCGCGTGGTGAGTTCGCGGTTGGCCTGGTCGACGGCATTGGTGAGTTCGTGCTTGTCGACTTCGGAAATGACGTCAAAGGAGGGCATGGCGATGACTCTCGTGGATCGGTGCGCCAGTGTAAGCGATGCCGAACGGGCCGGCTGATGGATAATGCCGCATGACCAAGCGATTGAAATCGGCCCGCCAATCCAAACGCGGCCACTCCATCACCATCCAGGCCGTTTGACGTGGCCGCCATCAACACCGATGTGCTGATTATCGGCGCGGGCGCCGCTGGGCTGATGTGCGCCATCGCCGCCGGCCAGCGCGGGCGCAAGGTGCTGGTGGTCGATCACGCCAACCGCGTGGGCAAGAAAATCCTGATGTCCGGCGGCGGGCGCTGCAACTTCACCAACCTCGGCGTGACGCCGGCGCAGTATCTGTCGGCCAATCCGCATTTCGCCAAATCGGCGCTGGCGCGCTACACGCCGTGGGATTTCATTGCACTGGTGCAGAAGCACCGCATCGCTTATCACGAGAAGGAGCTGGGCCAGCTGTTCTGCGACGACTCCTCCAAGCAGATCGTGCGCATGCTGCTGGACGAATGCGAAGCGGCCGGCGTGACCACCGAAACCAGCTGCGCGGTCTCGCGAGTTCGCAAGAATGAGAGCGGTTTCAGCGTGACCACCGCGCGCGGCGACGTGCAGGCCGAATCGCTGGTAGTGGCCAGCGGCGGCCTCTCGATTCCCAGCATGGGCGCTACTGGCTTTGGTTACGAGCTGGCGCGCCAGTTTGGTCACGACGTGCTGGCCACGCGCGCGGGCCTCGTGCCGCTGACGCTGAGCGGCAAGCACCAGGAGCATTACCAGGATCTGGCCGGCGTCGCGTTGCCAGTCGTGAAAACGACGGTCGGCAGGCAGTCGTTTCGCGCCGGGCTGTTGTTTACGCATCGCGGCATCAGCGGCCCATCGATCCTGCAGATTTCCTCGTACTGGCAGCCGGGCGATGACCTGCGCACCGATCTGCTGCCGGATGTCGAAGCCGGCGCCTGGCTGGTTGAGCAGCGCGCGGCGCGGCCATTGGCCGAACTGAAAACCGTGCTGGGCGACGCGCTGCCTAAACGGCTGGCGCAGCGACTTTGCGAGCAGTGGTTCGAGAGCCGGCCGATGCGCCAGTACCGCGACGCCGAGCTGAGCCAGATCGGCGGCCAGCTCAACGCCTGGCCGATCACGGCCAGCGGCACCGAAGGCTATCGTACCGCCGAGGTCACGCTGGGCGGCGTCGACACCAACGGCCTTTCCTCCAGCACGATGCAGTCCAGGCACGTGCCGGGCCTGTATTTCATCGGCGAGGTGGTGGACGTCACCGGCTGGCTGGGCGGCTACAACTTTCAGTGGGCTTGGGCCTCGGGACAGGCCGCAGGCGAGGTGGCCTGACGTTTCGAGACGCCGCTTTCGCATCATCTGAACACGGCGCCTGTTTCACTTGGACGCTGATATGACGAAGAGGAAGCATGCATGAAGGTTGGATTTATCGGTCTGGGCGCCATGGGCGCGGCGATGGCCAGCAATCTGGTCCAGGCCGGCCATACGGTGACCGTGTGGAACCGCTCCGAAGCCGCCGCCGCGCCGCTGGTGTCGCTCGGTGCCAAGCTGGCGCGCACGGCCGACCGTGCCGCCCAGGGCGAAGTGCTGTGCAGCATGCTGGCCAACGACAAGGCGGTGCGGGAAATCATTTTCGATAGCGGCCTGCTCGACGCGATGGACCCCGGCACCGTGCACGTCAACCACTCGACCATTTCCGTGGCGCTGGCCAAGGAGCTGGCCGAGGAACACGCCAAGCGCGGGCTGGAGTATGTCGCCGCTCCCGTGTTCGGCCGCCCCGACGTCGCTGCCGCCGGCAAACTCAATATCCTGGTCGCTGGCAAGTCGTCCGCGGTGGACAAAGCGCGCCCGCTGCTCGACGCCATGTCGACGAAGCTCTGGCCGATGGGCGATGCGCCCGAGCGCGCCAACGTGGTGAAGATTGCCGGCAACTTCATGCTGGCCACGGCGATTGAAAGCATGGCCGAGGCGTCGTCTTTGACCCGCGCATACGACATCAGCGCCGCCGACTTCCTCGACGTGATGACCAACACGTTGTTTGCCTCGCCGGCGTATCAGGGCTACGGCAAGCTGATCGCCGAAGAGCGCTTCAAACCCGCGGGCATGAAGCTGCCGCTGGGCTTGAAGGACGTCGAACTGGCTCTGACCGCCGGCAGCAGTGCGCACGTGCCGCTGCCGCTGGCCGGCGTGGTTCGCGACAGCCTGCTCGAAGCGCTCGCTGCCGGCGACGAACACGTCGACTGGTCTGCGCTGGCGCTGGTGTCAGCGCGTCGCGCCCATCTGGACGACCGAAAGTAAGTCTGGAGGACCGAGTCCGGGCGATGTTGAGGCCGGCCTGCGAAGGTCTTGCCTCAACCGCCCAGCGTCCAGTTCGCCGTTCCATCAATGACGGTGGCCGTGCGGCCGCCGATCCACACCGCATCGCCCTCGATCAGGGCAACCAGCCTGGCATCGTGGCCCATTTCACGGCCCTGGCTGATCACGTAGCCGCGCGCCAGCGCACCGTCCGGTTCGACTGCTGCAAGATACGCCGCGATGCAGCCATTGGCCGCGCCGGAGGCCGCGTCTTCCACAATGCCGGCGCCCGCGGCGAGCGCACGAACGACCAGCTGATAGTCGTTATTTGAGCTGCGCGCAAAGGCACATACGCCCATGCTGTTGGTCGCCCTGGCTAGTTCGCCGATAGCCGCATGATCGGGTTTCCACGCGCGAATGCTGGCTTCATTCGAAATTTCGGCCAGCCACCAGCGCCGGCCGCCATCGACCAGCGCGGGTGCCAACTGGCCCAGGTCGACTCCAGCGAGCGCGGCGCCGAGTAACGGATGGGCGTCGTGGCCGCTTTGAACTACCCGCTGCGGTGGTGAAAGCAGCGACAGCTCGCGTTCGCTGCCGCTGCCTTGCACGCGAATCGGCAGCGTGCCGGCGCCGCATTCCTGCCACAGCAGACCGTCGTGCGGTTCGACCAGGCCACACTCCAGCGCTGCGTGTGCGCTGCCGATACTGGGATGGCCGGCAAACGGGATCTCTTTTTGGGGGGTGAACATGCGCACGCGATAGCTTGCCTTGGGATCCTCGGGTGGCAGCAGAAACGTTGTTTCGACCAGGTTGGTCCAGCGCGCAAAGCGCTGCATGTCCCGCGCGCTCCACTCCTTGGCGTCGAGCACGACGCCAAGGTGATTGCCGCCGCCGAGGCTGGCGGTGAATACGTCAAGGTGCATGTAACGGAATGAACTCATGATGATCTCTACTCATAAATGGCGCGATGCGTTGGACGTCGTGGGTCTTGCTCGGGTCGGCCATGTGTTTGAGCAGGCTTGCCCGCTATCGCTCACTACGCAAGTCGACAAGATGCGGCGGTGGCGCGAAGATGTCACGCTTTACCATCGCTCGCGGAATAGTCCATGCCGGTCACTTTCATCATTATCGCTATCACCGGCATCGTGTCGTTCATGGCTTTCAAGAACAGCCGGTTGATGAATGATCTTATCCTGTGGCCGCCGGCCATCACCAAGCAGCGCGAGTACCACCGGCTGGTGACCTACGGCCTGGTGCATGCGGATTTCGGCCATCTGTTTTTCAACATGCTGACGCTGTATTTCTTCGGTCAGGTGATGGAAGTTTTTTTTGCGGGGCACCTGGGCAGCTTTGGGTTTGCGCTGTTCTATATCGGCGGTCTGGTGTTCTCGATTCTTCCGACCTACGTGAAGAATCGCAACAATTCCGGGTATCGCAGCCTTGGTGCGTCGGGTGCCGTTTCGGCCGTGCTGTTCTCCTACATCCTGTTATTGCCGTGGAATAAAATCATCGTGTTCGTCATACCGATGCCGGCAATCGTTTATGCCGTGCTGTATACGGGCTACTCGATCTTCATGGACCGCCGCGGGCAGGGCAACATCAACCATAGTGCGCACCTGTGGGGCGCCGCCTATGGTGTGATCTTCACGCTGCTCATGGACTCACGTGTGCTTCCTTATTTCATCAATCAGTTGTCACACCCGTCGTTTTGATGACTCAAGCGCCCTGTTTGTCGCAAAGAACATGGACGATTTTTCATGGCGTCAGCCGTTAATGTCCGAGCGATTGAAGGCGCGCATACTCGCTCTGGCTAGAGCACCGTTTCATTGATCAACGCAGGAGAACGAACGCATGGCTATGAAGGGCAAGTCGGCAACGAAAAAATCCGCGACGAAAAAGGCACCGGCAAAAAAAGGGGCCGCTAAAGAGGTTCCGGCTAAAAAGGCAGCCGCCAAGAAAGCAGCCGTCAAAAAGACCGTGACGAAAAAGCCTGTGGCAAAAAAGGCCGCTCCAAAGAAGGTGGCAGTGAAGAAAGTCGTCGCCAAGAAGGCGAGCCCCAAGAACAAAGTGGCGGCGAAAAAGACCGTAGCCGGAAAAGCGCCGGCCAAAAAAGTGGTGTCCAAAAAAGCCGCTGCCAAAAAAACGGTAGCAAAAAAGGCCGCCGCCAAGAAAGTCGTCAAGGTGACGGCAAAAAAAGCGCCGCCCAGGAAAGTCGTAGCCAAGACAGCAGTGAAAAGGCCCGCCGGCTTCGCTGCGACAGCCGCGCCGAAAAAACCGGTGGCGACCAAGCCGCTGGTCAAGAGGGCCGCTTCTTTGCCGAAGAAGGCCAAGGCAGCTCCACGCAAGCTGCCCACCCTGCCGCCGCCGGAAATCCATCACATCAGCCCGGCAGAGGCAGTGGAACATATCCAGGCGCTGCTGGAGGCCAAGCAGGAGCGCGTGCGCCAAGGGCCGAGCTGGCCGGGAGCCGTAACTACGCAGCCCGCGCCCCACGCCCCCGATCCGCATGCGCCGGAGTCTCCGGCCGGCGGCGGGTTGTCGAACGAAGCGGCGTTCGGGCATGCGCTGGCGCATGAGCGTGGCGATCAGTCCAAGCGCAAGGGCTGATCGCTCAGCAGATGGTTCCGGCAGGTGGCCTGTCGAGCATCGCTACCACATGGCTGGCGGGTGAACGCCCATCAGCCACGTGTCTGAACCTCACGAGGCATTCAAGGCTGCAGGACTAAGATGCCTCCACAGCTCCTTCTGGAGCCGGAGAAAGATCATGAAACGCATCCTTGTCCGTCTTGTTCTGCTTAGTGCGGTTGTTGCTCTCTCAGGCTGTTATTACGACCCCGGTTATGGCTACGTCCGCAGCAATGGCTACAGCGGAGATGCCTACTACGGCCAGGCAGCGCCGGTGTATCAAGGCGCCTATTACTCGCCTGGTTTCGGTTATTACGACAACGGCTACTACGGCTGTTGCGGCGCTGGCATCATCGGTGGCTGGTACGGCGGATATGGTGGCTACGGCGGTCCCCGCTACTATGGCGGCGGTCGCGGTTATTACCCCGGTCGCTACGGTCACGGTGGCGGCTACTGGCACGGCCGGCCGGGCTACGGCGGCCATCCGGGCTACGGCGGCCATCCAGGTTACGGTGGACATGCCGGCTACAGCGGCGGCCACGGCGGTGGTCACTACTCGCACGGCGGAGGTTCGCATGGCGGTGGCGGTGGCGGCGGCCACGGCGGCCACTGAGACAGATGGCCACGCCTGCGGCACAATCGCCGCATGGCTTGGCAAAAACCATTTAACCGTTTGACCGGTATCCCAAGGCTCATCGTCATCGCGACGGTGGGCCTTTTGCTTGGAGCGTGCGCCAGCGTTCGATATTACGCGCAGGCGGTGCGCGGCCAGAGCGAGATGCTGTTTCATCGACGCGATATCGGCGCCATTGTCGCCGATCCGAGCACCGATCCCCGCGTGGCAGCAAGACTGGCCCTGGCCCGGCGGGCGCGCCGCTTCGCCTCGCAGCACCTCGCGTTGCCCGACAATCGCAGCTATACGCGCTACGTGGACCTGCATCGCCCATTCGCCGTATGGAACGTTTTTGCGGCGCCGCGTTACTCGGTCGATCCCGTGCTGCATTGTTTCCCCGTCGCCGGCTGCGTCGGCTATCGCGGCTATTTTTCCGAAGCCGATGCCAAGGCCGATGCCCAACAGCTGCGCCGGCAGGGCGACGATGTGGAAGTCGGCGGTGTCTCGGCCTATTCCACGTTGGGATGGTTCGCCGATCCGATCCTCAGCAGCATGCTGCGCTGGGACGACGATGACCTCGACGGCACGATCTTTCACGAGTTGGCGCATCAGCTGATCTACGTGAAGGATGACACTGCGTTCAACGAATCCTTTGCCATGTTCGTGCAGGATCAGGGCCTGCGCGAGTGGCGCCGGTCGCGCGGGCTGCCGGCGCAGGATGACCGCGCGCAGGCGTTGGAAAATGGCTTCACCGCGCTGGTGCTGGATTTGCGCGAGCGGTTGAAGACGCTTTACGCCAGTGGTGTGGATCATCTGCAGATGGAGGCGGGAAAGCAGCACGAAATCGCCGCATTTCGCCTGCGCTACGCGCAGTGGCGAGATAGCCATTGGCCTGGCGAACACCGCTACGATGCCTGGGTTGCTGCGCCGATCAATAACGCAAGCCTGGTTCCTTTTGGTTTGTATGACCAGTGGAAGCCGGCCTTTGCCGCGCTGTTCAAACAGTCGATGGGCCAGTGGCCTGCTTTCTACCAACGTGTGCGTGAGCTTTCACGTCAGCCGAAGCCGCAACGCGACGCCGTTCTCGCTGGGTTGAACGGGCCAGCCTGAGCCGTCCGACAAGCCGATCGCTTGGTTTTTCGGTGCGACGATCCATCTCTGTCTTCGACACAGAACACGTTTGCCGAGCCCATATGTCCGATACCGCCGTTCCCGAATTTTTTCAGCGCTTTCCCATGAGAAAGGTAAGCGACGCCTCATTGGATGAGGTGCTGTGCGAAGAGGCTGCCCCGGTGGGTATTCTGTTGCTGTGGGGTCGCGACTGCCCAAACTGCGATGTTGCCAAACGCGCGATGCTCCTGGCGCAGGAACGATTCCAGTGGCCGCAGGTTCGCTGGATGCACGACAACGTTTACGATGATCCGAGCATGGCCACGCGCTTCGGCCTGCACGGCATTCCGGCCTTCATCGTTTTCCGCAATGGCCGCAAGGTGGGTCGCATCGGCGAATGGCCGGGCGCACAAGCCTTTGTTTCAGCAGTCGAAAATCAGATAGCCATGGTTTGAAAGCCTGTCGCCTGGCTGAACAGGTTGACGATGTATACGTTGAACTCACGCTGGCGCGGACAAACTTCCATCCGTGAATCGCCGTGACGGCGACCAGAAGTGAGTCAAAACATCGCTCACTGAGGGGCTGCCTTTCCTCCCCTGGACGCAGCCTGACAAGCCCCACCGGTCCTCCCCTGGCCAGTGGGGTTTTTTTTGCCCGGAATTTTTCCGCAGGCATGGTCAAAAGCGGGCTCGCATCTGATGAGCGATCGACGGGCCGCGGGATGGATAATGAACCAATGTCCCATGCATGCCTCTGGCCAAGCCGCCGATGATTATCGAATCGCTGCTCGATACCGACCTCTACAAGTTTTCGATGATGCAGGTCGTGTTGCACCAATACCCGGCCGCGCAGGTCGAGTACCGCTTCAAATGTCGTAATCCCGGCATCGACCTGGTGCCGTATATCGACGAAATTCGAGCCGAGCTGGCAGCGTTGTGCCAGCTGCGTTTCACGCCGGACGAGCTGTTGTATCTGCGCAGCTGGAGATTTCTCAAAAGCGACTTCGTCGACTTTCTCGACCTGTTCCGCCTCAACGAGAAATACGTCGAGATCACGCCTTCGGCATCCGATAACGGCGAAATCGAGATCCGCATTCGCGGTCCCTGGCTGCACACGATTCTGTTCGAAGTGCCGCTGCTGGCCATCGTCAACGAGGTGTATTTTCGACGCGTCAGCGCCGGGCTGGATCTTTCAGAGGGCCGTCGGCGGCTGCAGACGAAGATGGAACTGCTGCGCGATACGCCGGACTTCGGCGGCTGCCACATTGCCGATTACGGCACGCGGCGGCGTTATTCGCGCGCGTGGCAGCGCGAGGTGGTGACCACGCTGCGCGACGGGCTTGGCGCGCAGCTTACCGGCACCAGCAATGTGCTGCTGGCGCGAGACCTGGGCCTTACTCCACTGGGGACGCTGGCCCATGAGTACCTGCAGGCGCATCAGGCACTCGGGCCTCGACTGCGTGACTCGCAGGTCGCGGCGCTGGAGGCCTGGGCGAAAGAATATCGCGGCGACCTCGGCATCGCGCTCTCGGACGTCTACGGCTTCAGCGCCTTTCTGCGCGACTTCGACATGTACTTCTGCAAGCTTTTCGATGGCACCCGCCACGACTCCGGCGAACCGTTCGACTGGGGTGAACGCATGCTGGCGCACTATCAGTCGAACCGCGTCGATCCGCGGACCAAGGTGCTGGTTTTCAGCGACGGTCTCGACATTCCCAAGGTGATGCAGCTTTACGCCCACTTTCGCGGGCGCTGCCTGCTGGCGTTCGGCGTCGGCACCAACCTCACCAACGACGTCGGACCGACGCCGCTAAACATCGTCATCAAGATGACCCGCTGCAACGGTCAGCCGGTGGCCAAGCTCAGCGACTCCCCGGGCAAGGACATGTGCGACGACGAGGCTTACGTGACCTACCTGCGCCAGGTGTTCGAGATTCCGGCCAAGCCGTTGGTATAGGTCGGTCCTCCGGCGCGAGCGCGTTCAGAACGCTGGCAGCACCGCGCCGTGGTAGTGCTGCTCGATGAAGGTTTTGATCTCGGGGCTGGTCAACGCCTTGGCCAGCTTCTGGACGCGAGGATCGTCCTTGCTGTCCTCGCGGCCGACGAGATAGTTCACGTACGGTGAGTTCTTGTCTTCGATCAGCAGTGCGTCCGTGGTCGGATTCAGGCCAGCAGCGAGCGCGTAGTTGGTATTGATCAGCGCCAGATCCACTTCGTCCAGGGTGCGCGGCAGCATGGCGGCTTCGAGCTCGCGAAATTTCAGATGCTTCGGGTTGGCGGCAATGTCTTTTTCGGTAGCCATCTCGTCGTTCGGATCTTTCAGCGTGATCAAACCGTGCCTGGCCAGCAATAGCAGCGCACGGCTGTTGTTGCTGGGGTCGTTGGGCAGGGTCACGCTGGCGCCGTCGGGCAGCTGATCGATGCTCTTGTATTTGCGCGAGTAGGCGCCGAACGGCTCGATGTGCACGCCGGTGATGATCCCCAGATGCGTGCCGTGATCGTGGTTGAACGCTTCCAGATAGGGCTTGGTCTGAAAGTAGTTCAGGTCGATGTTTTTCTCGGCCACCTGCGCGTTGGGCTGCACGTAGTCGGCGAATACCTTGATCTGCAGATCGACGCCTTCCTTCGCGAGAATCGGCTTGACCTGCTTCAGAATCTCCGCATGCGGAATCGCCGTGGCGGCCACGGTCAGCGTATTCGGGTCGCCGCCGTTATGCGCAGAGCAGCCTGCCAGCGCAAGCAGAACAGCGAGAGCAGCGATGAGTTTTTTCATGGCGGATGACTTTGTGCGGCGCACAAGAATAGCCGTCCATACTGCCAAATGCAAAACGCGGGTTTTACGGTTCAGCGTCGTCCATAATGCGATACGACTCGGTCGCCCAGCATCTGCAGCAGCTGCACCAGCACGATCAGCAGCGCCACGGTGACCAGCATGTAGTCGGATTTGTAGCTGAGATAACCGTAGCGATACGCCAGATCGCCCAGGCCGCCCGAGCCGATAGCGCCGCCCATGGCGGTGTAACCGACCAGCGCGATGGCCGTGACGGTAACGCCGGCCAGCAGGCCGCCGCGCGCTTCCGGCAGCAGCACGTGTCGCACGATCTGCCACAGGCTGGCGCCCATCGCCTGGCTTGCCTCGATCACGCCGTGCTCCACCTCGCGCAGCGCCGTCTCGACCAGGCGTGCGAAGAACGGCGCGGCACCGATCACGAGCGGCGGAATGGCGCCGCGAATACCCAGCTTGGTGCCGACCAGAAAATAGGTTACCGGCATCAGTACGATCATCAGGATGATGAAGGGCACCGAGCGCAGGATATTCACCAGCAGGGACGTGATGGCATACAGCTTCGGCATCGGGCGCAGCTGGCCGCGGCCGGTGAGATACAGCAGCACACCCAGCGGCAGGCCGAGAACGATGGTGAGCAGCAGCGAACCGCCGAGCATCAGCAGCGTATCGACGCAGGCATGCCCGATTTCGCCCCAGTCGTCGATATGCGGGAACAGCGTCTGCAGCATCGGTGCAGCGTGGATCGCATGGATTGTCATGGGCGCAATTCCTCTATCTCGATACCGGCTTTGCGCAGCGCCGACATCGCCGCATCGATGCGCTCGCCCTGCATCGCCAGAGTGAGCTGGCCGTAAGGCATGTCCTTGATGCGGTCGATGCGCCCGGCGAGCAGATTGAAATCGATGCCCGTTTCGCGGGCCACCTGGCCGAGCGCCGGCGTCAAGGTGGCGTCGCCGCGAAAGCTCAGACGCAGGATTCGTCCGGGAATTTTGGAAAAGGCCAGCTCGGTGCCGATCGTCTCCTCGGGCAGCGCCTCGTTGACGAAGCGCTTGGTGGTGGCGTGCTGCGGGTGCAGGAAGACGTCGATCACGCTGCCGCGCTCGACGATCTCGCCAGCATCAAGCACGGCAACTCGGTCGCAGACGCGGCGCACCACATCCATCTCGTGCGTGATCAGCACGATGGTGAGTTTCAGTTCGCGATTGATTTCTGCGAGTAGATCGAGCACTGATGCGGTCGTCTGCGGATCGAGCGCGCTGGTGGCTTCGTCGCACAGCAAAATCGACGGCTTGTTGGCCAGCGCGCGCGCGATGCCGACACGCTGCTTCTGGCCACCGGAGAGCTGCGAGGGATACTTGTCGGCATGATCGGTCAGGCCCACCCGCGCCAGCAGTTCGTCCACGCGCCTGCGCAGCACGGTGGCGTCGCGTTCGCCGGCCAGACGCATTGGAAAGGCCACGTTATCGGCCACGGTCTGCGAGGCGAGCAGATTGAAGTGCTGGAAGATCATGCCGATATGGCGACGCTGCGCACGCAGCGCTGGCTCGGCCAGCGCGGTCATTTCGGTACCGCCGACGTAGATCGTGCCGCCGCTGGGGCGTTCGAGCAGATTGATCAGCCGTATAAGCGTCGATTTGCCTGCGCCGGAAAGACCGATGATGCCGAACACCTCGCCGTCCACGATATCGAGGCTGAAGGGCTTCAGCGCCGGGCTCTCGCGACCGTCGACGCGGTAGGACTTGTGCACATCAACGAAGCGGATCAAGGCGTAACCTGGCTTTTGCGCTAAAACCGCATTCTATGTCACGGACGCCGCCAGCGATGGCGTAGACTTCAGGCAGTTAACCCCACAGCAGGAGCTCGCCCTATGTCCAGCATCTACGATTTCACCGTCCGCGATATCGATGGCCACGAGCGCTCGCTCGGCGAGTTTCGCGGTAAAACGCTGCTGATCGTCAACGTGGCCTCCAAGTGCGGTTTCACTCCGCAGTACAAGGGCCTGGAAAACCTCTGGCAGGATCAGCGCGACAAGGGGCTGGTGGTGCTGGGTTTTCCGTGCGACCAGTTCGGCCATCAGGAGCCGGGCAACGAGGAGGAGATCAAGACGTTCTGCAGCACCCGTTACGACGTCACTTTCCCCATGTTCGCCAAGATCGAAGTCAATGGCGACCATGCCGATCCGCTGTATCAGTGGCTGAAAAGCGAAGGCAAGGGCATTCTCGGCAGTGAATCGGTCAAGTGGAACTTCACCAAGTTCCTGGTCGATGAAAACGGGCAAGTCGTCAAGCGCTACGCGCCCACCGACACGCCGGAGAAGATCGGCAAGGATACGCTCGCACGACTCGGCGGCTGATGCCTGCGTCGTAAGCGTGCGGCGCAGGTCGGTATCAGCTGCGCCCGTGAAAATCGGCGAGCATGAGGGCGACGGCGTTGACATCGGCGCCGGCGCTGGGGCCGTCTGCCGCCGGCTCGTAGTTGTTCAGCATGATGGCAAACGCCAGCCGCTCGCCGGCCGCGCTGGTAACGTAACCGACCAGACAGTGCACGTAGGTCATGCTGCCGGTCTTGGCATGAACATTGTTTTCCGCGGCCGTTTTACGCAGCTGGCCAGCAAGCGTGCCATCAATGCCGGCGATCGGCAGCGCGTCACGCAGTTGCGCGGCATACGGCTGCGCCGACAGGTAGGTGAGCAGCCGCACCATGGCGGCGGGCGTCACCAGGTCGCGGCGCGACAGTCCGGTGCCTTCGTCGATCAGCGCCGTTGACGGCGACATGCCTATATCGGCCAGCAGCTGGTGCAGCGCCTTGACCGACCATTGTTCAGTGCTGGCAAAGGGCACCATGCCCGTGGCGGCCTCCGTGGCCTGCCGATGCGCACCAACGCTGAGAAAAAGATTCTGCAGGTACAGATTCTGCGAGCGCTTCAGGCCCCGCTGCAATATGTCCATCAGCGGCGGCGACTGGATTTCGGCCAGTGTGTCCGCACGCGCCACGAAAGCGGCATCGTCCTGTGGCCAGTGCAGGGAATGCACTTCACCGGTCATGACAATGCCGCGATCGGTCAGCGCCTTGCGCAGCTGCGCGCCGGCCACCAGCGCCGGATCGGGCAGGGACAGCTTGAAGTGCTGCGGCGGCGATTTCGCCGGCACCGTGCCAAAGGCGTAAAGCGTGGCGTCGCCCGGCGCGCGATACAGATTGATGTCGGCAGGTGTACGCGACAGCGTTGTGGTTATGTGGCCAAGCAGCGACATCTTCGCGTCGACGGGATCAAAGCCGAGGCTTGCCGGCAGGCCGGCGGCGGAGCCCGGCGAAAGCGTGATGTCCACGATATTTTCGCCCACGCTGAGCGCGGACGACGGCACGCCAAACCAGCTTTGCAGATCGCCTGCCTCCCAGCCCGATCCAAAGCTTGGGCCGGTGAAATAGCTGTCGTCGGCGATCAGGTCGCCGCGGACTTGCCGCACGCCGCGCTGATAAAGCTGTTCAGCCAGCTGTGCGGCCCAGGCGGCGCTGCTGGGCGTACCCAGCGTTGGGTCGCCCGTACCGTAGAGCACGAGAGGGCCGTTTAGACGTCCATCACGGATCGTTCCACTGGCAAGCAGGCGGGTCGGTATCTGATAACCGGCACCCAGAGTCGACAGTGCCAGTGCCGCGGTGAAAAGCTTGGCCGTCGAAGCGGGCTGCATGAGCCGATCGGCCCGGTGGACGTAAAGCGTGCGGCCGCTGTCCAGCGAAACGACTGAAATCCCCCAGCTGGCCGCGGCAAAGCGGGGCTGGCTGATCTGGTTGTCGATCTGCGCGGCCAGTGCGGCGGTGTTGTTCGAGATTGCCTGAGGAGCCGCTGCGGCGGTGGCCACGTTGAGCCAGCAGGAGCAGGCCATCAAGCCGGTCATGAAACGCCGTCGGCGCGTGTCTGGTGCGAGTGTCATGCTTTCAGTATCGCCAATCCTGCGGCATCGTGCTCACGGCTATTTCGTCATGTTCTGGTAGCCTTTGACCCTCGTGCCGGCATCTGGCCGGCGGACTCACACCTATTCGCGAGACATTCATGCAAATTGCTCCCAACGCCGTAGCTGCCTTTCATTACACGCTTACCGATGATCAGGGTCAGGTCGTCGACAGCTCCGAAGGTCGCGAGCCGCTGACCTATCTGCACGGTACGGGGCAGATCGTTCCTGGTCTTGAGAAGCAGATGGAAGGCCGCCAGGTGGGTGACAAGTTCAATGCCGACGTATCGCCCGAAGAAGGCTACGGCGTGCACCACGACGAGTTGATCCAGGAGGTGCCGCGCGAGGCATTCCAGGGCGTGGAGGACATCCAGCCGGGCATGCAGTTCCAGGGCCGTGGCCCGCAGGGCGAGATCAACGTCACCGTGACCAAGGTCGATGGCAACACGGTCTATATCGACGGCAATCACCCGCTGGCAGGCCAGACCCTGCATTTCGCCATCGAAGTGACGGACGTGCGCGCCGCCACGGCGGAAGAGCTGGAGCACGGCCACGTGCACGGCGCCGGTGGCCATCACCACTGAAATAACCGCAAGAAGGCAGGTGCGACTTCGTTTTCCAGCCTTCAAGCAGCCAAAAACCGGATGACCCAACGTCATCCGGTTTTTTTATGGCCATGGATGGCCGGTATGCCGGAAATGCAGGAGCAATTTTCGGCGATGGCTGAATCAGTACCAGTCGAGCAACGAGATGCCTGCGCCGATGTACGTGGCATTGTGGTTGTAGTCGATCAGGCTTTCGCCGTAACCCTTGAACGCCTCCATATAGCCGCGCATGTTCCCGACCAGTGGAAAGCTCCAGGTGAACTGGGCGGCGCCGTGGGCTTCACTGCCGCCGCGGAGCGAGCTGCGCAGCATCAGGCCGAACTCCTGGCCATTCCACTCGTGGATGATCTGCATGTCGCCGCGGCCGACGTAGTTGCTGATGTCCGGATTATTGTCGCTGGTGCGTGACTCGGGGATGCGCCACCAGGGTCGAACCATCACCGTCCAGCCATCGCGTTCGAAGCCGATATCGGCCATCACCCGGTTCCAGCTGCGCGAGAGCGGATCGGAGCGGCCGTTCGACTGGTGATCGACGCCGATGCCGAGCAGGCGCCCATCCCAGCCGAAGACCGAATAGTTGGTATTGAAGACCAGCATCGCTTCGGGCTCGTAATTGGTCTCCCGGAACGGGCGCGATGCCTGCGAGTTGTAAACCTGCCAGTGCGAGTCCTGGGTGTAACCGACCCAAAGGTCGCCGTATTCGCCGAACACACCCTGCCAGACCTTGGTTTTCAGGCTGAGCTGGAACTTCGCCTCGCTGTTCTGCAGTGGTTGCGGCGAGGTCACCGTATTGACCGGATTGGGGCTTTTGGGCTCCGTGTTCTGGTTGCTGGTGACGAATAGCGGCATCAGGTAAACCGGCTTGTAACCGCGCACGTTGAACGTGCCGAGTTTGCTTTCCTGCGACAGCTCCCAGCGGCTGTCCAGCAGCGACAGGGGCTTGCCCGCATCGGCATCGCTGGGCACCGCGGCGGTGGATCTGTCGTGACCGAAAACGCTGGTTGACGCGCCGCTGCTGGGCTGGTCCGCGCGCTTCTGCGCTGCCGGAAGATTGGTACGCCCGGTGGCGTGGTCGTAGCAGACCAGACGCTGCGCGTCGCTTTCGATGCCGGTGCAGGCGCGAATATCGGTGGGGCTGGGGTTCTGCGCGTGTGCCGCCGAGGTGAGTGCGCCGGCCAGCAGTGCCAGCGGCGCTGCGAGGAAAAGAGGCTTCATGAAAAACTCCGGAAAATCTGATGAGCGAGGATCGAGCCGGATTTCCAAGCCACGCATCCCCGATTGCGCGTCCGAAAGTTTCTCACAAAGGCCGTAAAAAAGCCGGCCGCAGACGAGATGCTGCGACCGGCTTTTTTTCAGCAGGTAGGGTCAGAGCTGCTTCGACCAGCGCAGGTATTCGGCCTTGCTGACCTTGCCATCCCGATTACGGTCGGCATGAACGAAGTCGTTCGCCAGCGGCGGATAAGCTTCCGCCTGACTTTCGCTAATGCTCTTTCCGCCGCCGGACAACTGCTCGAACGAAGGCGCAGGTCCAATGGTGGGCGCAGGGGAGGGCGCACTGTTGACTGTCACCTCGCCCCGGGGTGTCTGCATGTCCGCCGTGTTGGGCGAGGGCATCGCCGATGATGAAGTGGTCGATGGCGCAGTGGGTGAGGACGACATGTCCTGCGCGAAAAGCGCGCCGCCGAACAGCAGCGCGCCGGCGGTGAAAATGCCGAACAATGGCTTGCAGAATTTCATGATGGATACTCCGTGCCAGAATGAAGAACTTGAATGACACACGCTCGAAATGTGTCGCCGTACTGCGAAAGTACCTTGTGCTGTGAGGCCCCAACATCGTGTTCGCGAATCCGTGAAGCTTCCGTGTCGTTGATAGACCATCCTGGTCTGACTGCCGCCCAGGCACGCCTGTTGCACCTGCACGCGCAAGGTCTGCTCCAGACGCGCCGGCGGAAGGCACGACGGGCTGATGTGGTCGCAACCATCGAACAGATGCGGCTGCTTCAGATCGATACCATCAACGTGGTCGCGCGCAGCCCTTATCTTGTGCTTCATGCCCGGCTCGGAAGCTACCCGGCGAGCTGGCTGGATGAGGCGCTCGCCGGCGGCCAGCTCGCAGAGTGCTGGGTGCATGAGGCATGCTTTGTGCCGTCCGTGGATCTCGCGCTGCATCGGGGTGCGCGCCTGCAGCGATCGCATCACTGGGCTCATCGCAACGCCGACGCGCTATATCGGGACCAGCGCGCGGGCATGGATTCGCTGCTGGAAGGCATTCGCCGCTCCGGCCCGGTAAAGGCGGCCGACTACGCGGCGACCGAACTGAGCCAAGGTGCCGGAAAGCCCGGCTGGTGGTCATGGAAACCCGAAAAGCGCTGGCTCGAGGCTTGGTTCGCGCTGGGCGAGCTGATGGTTGCGCGGCGCGATGGCTTCCAGCGCGTCTACGACGTCGCAGAAAACGTGCTGTCGCGACTCGATCCGCCGTTCGATATCAGTGCCGAGGCGCTGTCGGCAGCCGCGCTGCGGCAGCGTTTCATTCTCGATAGCGTGCGCGTTCTGGGCGTAACGCAGGCCGCGTGGATCGCCGACTACTACCGTTTGAAGCCAGCGGTGACCGCCGGAGAACTGGCGCCGCTGCTGGCTAACGGAAACCTGCTGAGCATCACCGTGCAAGGCTGGGATCAGCCCGCCTACGTGCACGCAGATCACGCCGACGCCCTTGGCAAAGCGATGCTCGGCCGTTTGCGCGCCACTCACACAGCTCTGCTTTCGCCCTTCGATCCCGTCATCTGGGACCGGACGCGCGCGCGGGGCATGTTCGATTTCGACTACGCGCTGGAGTGCTACACGCCGGCGGCCAAGCGACGATACGGCTATTTTGTCTTGCCGATCCTGCATCGGGGCAGGCTGATCGGTCGACTGGATGCCAAGGCCCACCGCGCCGAGGGCCGCTTCGACATCAAGGCTTTTTATCTGGAACCAGGAGTCACGGCGGCATCGATGCGGTGGCCAGAGCTGGCGGTTGCGGTGGCGAAAACAGCACGCTGGCACGGAACGCCGCATGTTTCTATCAGCAGCCTTCAGGAAGACTCAGGCGTTGACGCGCTGCGCGCCGCCCTGCAGTTCAGAGCGCGCTGAGTCGGGGTTTGGATGCGGGTCAGGGCGATGTGCTGGCCGGCGCCGCGTTGGTGTCGCATGACTTGCCGTGCAGGGCGTCGCGCAACTGGCTGGCGAGAGAGTTGCACCGCGTGGCGAGCTGTGGACGGATATCCGGATCCTGCGAGTCCCGCAGAAGGCTGGTGCGCATCGCGTTGTAGCGCGACTGCAGTTGCCCCGGCGCGAAAATATTGGCCGCCCGATGGCAGGCCATATAGCTGGCGAGGTAGTCGTCGCAGGCCGGAATGCCGGTGCGGTCGGGAAGATTGGCGGGCGCTGATGAGGTCGACGTGTTGCCGCCCGGTGCCCGGTGCGGCGTGCGTTGCACCGTCGTGGTCGTCGTGGACACTGGCGTCGCCGTGGTTCGGGTGGACGTCACGGTCGTGGTTCTGGCAGGCGGCTGATGCGCGCAGCCAACCGTGACCAGGGCGACAGAGACAGCGAGCAGGGTCAAGCGAGGCATGACGGACATAGAGTGCTCTCCTCAAAAGCGTTTCGGATCGGACATGCCGATGGTTGGCAGGCGACGTTGCGCCTCTAGCGACACAATAGACAAGGTTGCAGGTAAAAAGAACCTGAAATTCGCATCAAGGGCGGTTCGCGCGAAAGAAAGATGGAAAAACCTGGGTAATCCGCGGCCGGCCGGCTGCTTCGAGGCCGCTCGTCGGGCGCGACGTTGGATCAGTCCGATCTCCGGCCGGTCGCCGGCTTTTGTCGCGGCCAGCGGACTCGGGTCCGATGCCGCAATAAATGCCTTGACAAATTGCTCGCAAGCTTGAAACGGGTTAGGTATGCTCTAGCGACTGTGTTTGCTCGGCAGCGTGCGTGCCCGGTGGGGATCTCAGTTCATCCACATCGCTACACCCGATCCAGGCACGCCAGTAAACCGTCGGCCCAGGGGCCGGTTTGTCTTAGTGCCAAGCAATAGATCGGAGTGAGTCATGTCGGATCGTGAAACAGGTACAGTCAAGTGGTTCAATGATGCCAAGGGGTTTGGCTTCATCAGTCGGGAAAGTGGTCCTGACGTGTTCGTGCATTTTCGCGCCATCAGCGGCTCGGGTTTCAAGAGCCTGCAGGAAGGCCAGAAAGTCACGTTCAGCGTGGTCAACGGCCAGAAGGGCCTGCAGGCTGAGGACGTAACGCCGGTTTGAACCGACGTGACAGCATCAGGAAAAGCCGGCGCAAGCCGGCTTTTTTTTGGTTCTTCACGCATTCCCGGGGAAGGCGGCGCGGATCTTCATGAAGAAGTACGCGCTGTCTCGGTACCCGTAGGCCATGCGCTTCATGACCTTGATGCGATTGTTGATGCCTTCGAGCTGACCGGTGTGCATCGGCCACCGAACCCGAGCAAGGATCCCGCGCCAGTAGCCATGCAAGCATTTGGCAAAGTGGATCATGGCGGGAATGCCACTCTGGGCGGCATGACGATGCCACTGTTTCCAGGCCCGCCGCCAGGCCCATGCCGACGGCGCATTCCATAGCTCTTTGAGTTGCGCCTTCATGATGTAGACGGTCATCAAGGCGCTGTTGGCCTCGAGCACTTCCTTGAGCTGGAGCTGCTGGCTTTCGGTGCCGATGTGCTCGGGATTGCGCAGCAAGAGCCAGTGCGAGCGTTTGACGACGCGCCGCGCAGGCTTGTCGTGACGCAGCGTGTTCGCCGTATCCACGCGAACTCGGCTGATGACTTCGCGGCCGTATTTGGCGATGACGTGAAAAAGGTCGTAGACGATGCGGGCGTGGCGACAGTGCTTGCGCACTTCCAGGTCGAAGGCCGTATTCATATCCATCGCGACCGCTTCAATGCGGTCGCAGCCTTGGGCGCCCAACGCCTCGAAGAAAAGCCTGACGGCCGCCCTGCTGCGACCTTCGCCGATCCATAGCACCTGCCGCGTGTCGGCATCGAGCACCACGCTGGCATACCGATGACCTTTATGCAGGGCAAACTCGTCCATCACCAAGCGCTGCGGCGCCGGTGGCGGCAAGGCTGCCAGGATCGCTTCCAAGCGTTGCCGATCGAGCCGACGCACCGTGCTCCAGTGCAGATCGAACATCTGCGCGACATGCACCGTCGGCAGCTTCGCGCACCAATAGGCCACGTGCTGCGTCAGCCGTCGGGTGATCCGGGCATGGCGATCCAGCCAGCTCACCGCCTCCAATCGCCGACCGCAATCGGGGCAACACAGCCGCCGTAATCTGATCTCAAGGGTGACAGGGTAGCCCACCATCGGCAGGTCGCGGATCCGACGCTCGACGTACTCGTGAACGGGTAATCCGGCCGCCGAGCAGCCGCCACAACGCGACGGCTGACCGCCATCCGGACTGAGCCGCAGATGCATCCGGCCCTCCCTCAGTGCCATATCGTCGACAACAAACCCCTCCCAGAACGGGAGTAAGGCAGTAATATCTTTCATGGGAGCGGTTCTCTACAGATGCTTGGTCGCACAAACATCTTGCCGGAGTTACCGCTCCTTTTTTATCCCCGCTCCCCGGACTTCCGCGAAGAACCTTTTTTTTGGCCGATCATTTGCGAGGACTTTTGTGACCCGTGCGCCACACGCTAGCCTGTCGACATGACTGATCATTTTTCAGACGACTCATTACCGCCGCCAACGCCCTCTTCGTCATCGAATGAGTCGATCGTTATCCCGGTTACCGCCGCTGACGGCGCCCGCTTCGAGCTGCTCTGCGTGCAGCCAGTCGGCGAGTGGCGGCAACTGCTTTACTGGCTGCCGGCGATGGGCGTGCCGGCACGGTACTACCTGCCGATGGCCGAGGCACTGGCATCTCGTGGCATTGCCACCGCTGTCCACGAATGGCGGGGCATCGGCTCCAGCGATCGCCGGGCCAGCCGCCGCTGCAACTGGGGTTATCGCGAGCTGTTGCTGGATGACCTTCCGCCCGCCATGGCAGCTCTGCAGAAGCGCTGGCCGGGCAAGACCCGTCTGATCGGTGGCCACAGCCTGGGCGGCCAGGTCGCTTCGCTGCATGCCGCGCTGCATCCGGGCGACTACGCGGGCATCGCCCTGGTGGCAAGCGGCGCACCGTATTGGCGTGCCTATCCACGCAGCCTGCTGATCAAGATAGGTTGCATGCTTGCGCCGCTGGCAGCGAATCTCCGCGGCTACTTGCCAGGCCGGCGCATTGGCTTTGCCGGCAACGAGGCACGCGGGCTCACCGCCGACTGGGCGCGCAGCGGGCGCAGCGGGCGCTACTCGGCCACCGGCATGTCGCAGAATCTGGATGAGCTCCTGGCAGCCGTTCGGGTACCGATCTTCGCGCTACGTCTGCGCGACGACTGGCTGGTGCCCAAGGCCTCGCTGGAGTGGCTGCTGGGCAAGATGCCGCAGTCGCCCCATCGCGTCGGTGTTCTGGCGCCTGACGATCTGGGCGGCCAGCCGGCCGACCATTTCAGCTGGATGAAGGCGCCGGCGCCCATCGTCCAACGCTTGGCGGACTGGATGGATTCCCTCAGCGCGCAGGCAATGCGAGACCTCGGCAAGGACGAGAGATGTTCGTCGCACGAGCGCGCCGGTTGATACCGCGCAGAACTGCCTGCATGTTGATCGCCTGACCCGCCAATTTTTTCCCCAAGATCATCTCCCCCCGGAGCACCGCATGAATCTGTTCGACCCCTTCGCCCAGCGCAGCCTGACCTTGCCTAACCGTTTGGTGGTTTCGCCGATGTGCCAGTACTCGGCGACCGACGGCCTGCCTGACCATTGGCATCTGGTGCACCTGGGCAGCCGTGCGGTGGGCGGCGCGGCGCTGGTGATCACCGAGGCGGCTGCTGTATCGGCGCAGGGCCGCATCACCCACGGTGACGCCGGCCTCTGGAACGAGACCCAGGTCGAGGCGTGGAAGCCGATCGTGCAGTTCGTCCGCGCCAGCGGTGCGATCGCCGGCGTGCAGTTGGCGCACGCCGGGCGCAAGGCCAGCGCGCAGCGGCCGTGGGAGGGTGGCGGTTCGCTGGCTGCCGATCAACAGCCATGGACCACGGTCGCGCCGTCGGCGATTCCCTTCGACGCCGGCTGGCACACGCCGCAGGCGCTGGACGAGGCGGGTATCCGGCAGGTGGTCGCCGATTTTCGCGCCACGGCGCAGCGCGCGCTGGCGGCCGGTTTCCAGCTGATCGAGCTGCACGCGGCGCATGGTTATCTGCTGCATCAGTTTCTGTCGCCGTTGAGCAACCAGCGCACAGATCACTACGGCGGCAGCTTCGAAAATCGCAGCCGCATCGTGCGCGAAGTGATCACCGCGGTGCGCGACGTGTGGCCGGCCGAGCTGCCGCTGTGGCTGCGCATCTCGGCCACCGACTGGGCCGAGCACGGCACCGGCTGGGATATCGACGAGAGCGTGCAGCTGGCCAAGCAAGTCAAGCCGCTGGGCGTGGATCTGATCGACGTCTCCAGCGGCGGCACGCTGGCGCATCCCAAGATTCCGCTCGGCCCGGGCTATCAGGTGCCGTTCGCGGCGCGTATCCGGCGCGAGGCGGAGATCGCCACCGGCGCAGTCGGCCTGATTACCGATGCGCAGCAGGCCCAGGCGATCATCGCCAATGGCGAGGCCGACGTGGTGCTCACCGCGCGCGAAAGCCTGCGCGATCCCTACTTCCCCCGCCGCGCGGCTAAGGAGCTCAGCGTGAAGCTGACCCCGCCGGTGCAATACGGTCGAGCCTGGTAACTGTCATCGAGCCGGAGAGGATAAGCATGCATATCGCGCCGACGCTGATCGAAGGCCGCGTACACGATCTCGGCGACGGTTTCGCCGTGCGCCGCCTGCTGCCCGCGCAGCAGGCGCGTCACGTCGGGCCGCTGGTGTTTTTCGACCATATCGGGCCGGCCAGCTTTGCCGCGGGCAAGGGCATGGACGTGCGCCCGCATCCGCATATCGGGCTGGCCACGGTGACCTGGCTGTTCGAGGGCGCCATCCGCCATCGCGACAGCCTGGGCAGCCTGAGCGATATCCGCCCGGGCGAAGTGAACTGGATGACGGCCGGCAAGGGCATCGTGCATTCCGAGCGCACCCCGCCGGACGAGCGGCGCGACGGCCAGACCCTGCACGGCATCCAGATCTGGGTGGCGCTGCCGCAGGCCGATGCCGAGGTCGATCCCGAATTTCACCACCACGAACGCGACCAGCTGCCGCGCATCACTCGCCCGGGCGTCGAGGCCATCCTGATCGCCGGCGATGCCTACGGCGAACGCTCGCCGGTCAAGGTGTTCGCACCGATTTTTCTGCTCGAGGTGAAGCTGGCCGCCGGCACCGAGTTCGCGCTGCCGCCGGAGCATGTCGAGCGCGGCATCTATGTTGTCGATGGCAAGGTGCGCTGGGGCGAGCTCGATCTCACGGCCACGCAGATGGCGGTGCAGGCGGGATCATCATCCCCGCCGCTACTGGCGACTGAGGACAGCCGCCTGATGCTGTTCGGCGGCGCGCCGCTGGACGGCGAACGTCACCTCTGGTGGAACTTCGTCGCCAGCCGCCGCGAGCGCATCGAGCAGGCCAAGGCGGACTGGGCCGCCGGGCGCTACGTGCCGGTGCCGGGCGATGAACAGGAGTTCATTCCGCTGCCGAGTTGATGGGGGCCTATTCGGCCGTCGCGCTGCTTACGCGAGCGCATGCTGCAGCGCTCGTTGCCCGGGCCGTGCGGCCAGTTCATGCTTGTGTGGCCGATCGATCGTGTGGAGTTTCGCCATGACCCGCTTTGCCAGCTTCAGCGAGTTCTATCCGTTCTATCTCAGCGAGCACAGCAACCGGATGTGCCGGCGCATGCATTTCATCGGCAGCAGCCTGGTCGTGGCCATTGCCGTGTTCGCGGTGGTCACCGGAGAGCTGCGCTGGCTGTGGCTGATGCCATTGGCCGGCTACGGTTTCGCCTGGATCGGCCACTACGTGTATCAGAAGAACCAGCCCGCCACGTTCAAGCACCCGCTGTACAGCCTGCAGGGCGACTGGGTGATGTATGGCCACATGCTGCGCGGCAAGCTGCAGTTCTAAGCGCCAGCGGCCTCGTCATTGACGCCGGGGACTGCGATCAGCGGTATTTGTCGTGGCAGCTCTTGCACGCTTCGCCGACGGATTTCACCGCCACGGCCAGGGCGGGGCAGTCGGCCGGCGATGACTGCAGCGCCTGCGAAACGCGCGTCTGCAGCAGATTCGCCGCGTCGGTAAACGGCTGATCGGGAATACCGAACGTCGGCACGATATCGGTGCCCGTCGACTGCACGCGTTGCAGATGGTGCCGGATGCCGGCGGCGTCGCACTGTTTGGTCTTCAGCGACTGGCTCAAGGCGTCCATGTGGTAGTTCATGGTCGCCATCACGGCCTTGGGCATCGGGTTGCGTGCCGCCAGCGTGCTCATCACGTTGGCGGTTCCGATGATGCCGATCACCAGTCCAAGCAGAATCATCAAGGCTACGCGCATCGTTTCGCTTCCACGTCGGTCGAGCAAGGCCGTGAGAATAACGCGCCGCGGCGCGTTCCATCCACGCCGCACGCTAAAATGGCCATTCCACGCCGCACGATTCAACACATCAGGCCACGCCAGTGAGATTTTTGCCGTCCATGTCGTTTCCATCCCGCCGCCGGTCCGCATGAGCGCCGAAACGTTTCCCATCGAGCGTTTTGCCGGCGTCGAACGTTTATATGGCGTGGGCACAGTGGCCGAGCTTTCTAAGGCGCACGTCTGCGTGATCGGCATTGGCGGCGTGGGTTCGTGGGCGGCCGAGGCGCTGGCACGCAGCGGCGTGGGCAAGCTGACCCTGATCGATGCCGATGAGGTCTGCGTTTCCAACACCAATCGCCAGCTGCATGCGCTGGATGGCGAGTACGGCAAGAGCAAGGTGGGCGTGATCGCCACGCGCGCGCAGGCGATCAATCCGGCCGTCAAATTGGACGGCATCGAGCGCTTCCTTACGCCGTCCACGCTGGACGAGCTGCTCGATCGTGGCTACGACGTGGTGCTCGATGCCTGCGACGCGTTCCGGGTCAAGCTCGAAACCATCGCCTGGTGCCGTCGTCGCAAGCTGCCGATCGTTAGCGTTGGCTCGGCCGGTGGGCGCACCGATTCGACACAGATTCGCGTGCGCGACCTGTCGCGTACCGAGCACGACGCGATGTTCAGCCTGATCCGAAAAAAGCTCCGCGCCGACTTCAACTTTCCGCGCAACCCCGATCGTTACTTCGGCGTTTCGGCCGTCTATTCGCTGCAGAACGTGCAGTATCCGCAGCCCGATGGCACGGTGTCCGGCAATCGGCCGCCGGGCGGCGATCCGCTGAATCTGGCCTGCGGCGGCGGCCTGGGCGCGGCTACGCATGTCACCGGCGCGTTCGCCTTTGCCGCGGTCGGCAAGGTGCTGGAAAAGCTGCTCGAAAAGAAGTGAGTGTTTCGATGAAGTCCCATCACGCGACTTCGTCCCGACCGAGCCTCAGCCCATGTGGTGGCCGCCGTTGATGGCCAGATTGGCGCCGGTAATCCAGCTGGATTGTTCGCCACAAAAAAACGCCACGGCGTGGGCGATTTCATCCGGCCGTCCCAGCCGGCCCATCGGGATCTGCGCAATGATTTTTTCGCGCACGTCCTCCGGCACGGCCATCACCATATCGGTGCCCACATAGCCGGGTGACACCGTATTTACCGTGATGCCGAAGCGGGCGTTTTCCTGAGCCAGCGAGATGGTGAAACCGTGCATGCCGGCCTTGGCCGCCGCGTAGTTGGCCTGGCCGTACTGGCCTTTCTTGCCGTTGATCGAGCTGATCTGCACGATGCGCCCCCACTTGCGCTGGCGCATGCCCTCGATGACCGGGCGGGTGACGTTGAAGCAGGCGTTGAGGTTGGTGTTGATCACCGCCGTCCACTGCTCATAGTCCATCTTGTGGAAGGTCGTGTCGCGGGTGATGCCGGCGTTGTTGATCAGAATCTCGACCGGGCCACACTTTTCCTCGACGGCGCGGATCATCGCTTCGCACGCCACGGCGTCGCAGACGTCGCCCGGCACCATGCAGACGTCGATGCCTTCGTTTTTCATCGACGCGTGCCAGGCCTCGGCCTTTTCGGCATTGCGGTAATTGGTCGATACGCGGTGACCCTGTCCGGCCAGATGCCGGACAATCGCGCTGCCAATACCACCGGTACCGCCGGTAACGAAGGCCGTACGTTGCGTCATGAATAATCCTGAGAGCCGATGTCGGCCACTAATAGATGCTGAAGATGTTTGCGTTGATTGGATGGCTAAATGCGTTGTCGCCTGCACGCCATTTGCCCACCTGGATTTATACACTAACCGCCGCCGATGCGAGCGCGACAACCGCATTGAAGGTTTATACCGATTCAGCCAGCGCAGCGGGAGCTGCAGTGCGGCAACGCTGCGGGATCGAATACCGAGAGCGCCTCGTTCAACAGTTGGGCAGGTGTGTTTGCAGCACGCGCGGCGGAAATATCCAGAAACGCCAGCGCGTTGCGCAGCGCCGGCATGGGGTTCGATGGATCGACCGGATGCGCCTGCTCCGACTTGGAGAGCTTGTGCCCATCGGCATCCAGCGCCAGCGGCAAATGCCAGTACGCGGGCGTGGGCAAACCAAGGCACTGCTGCAGCCAGATCTGCCGGGGCGTGGAGTCGAGCAGGTCGCTGCCACGCACCACGTCGGTAATGCTCTGGAAGGCGTCGTCGACCGCGCAGGCCAGCTGGTAAGCGAAGATGCCCTCGACCCGGCGAATCACGAAGTCGCCCGCTTTCTCGCGCAGGTTGTAACGCTGCGGGCCCTGCAGCGCGTCGTCGAACAGCACGTCGCTGTCGGGCGCGCGCAGCCGCCAGGCGGGCGGTCGCGTGACGTCGGGTGCGGCGATGCACAGGCCATCGCGATGCATGCCGCCCGCGGCCGCCAGATCGCTGCGGCTGCACCAGCACGGAAATATGCGGTCGGCGGCGCGAAGTTTTTCAAAGGCTTTGTCGTAGGCGGCCGTACGCTGCGACTGAAACAGCACCGGCTCGTCGGCTATCAGGCCGAACGCGGGCAGCGCGGCGAGAATGGACTGCGACGAGCCGCTCACTTCGCGCGGCGGGTCGATGTCTTCCATCCGCAGCAGCCACTGGCCACCGGCGTGCCGCGCGCACAGCCAGCTGCCCACGGCCGCCACTAGCGAGCCGAAGTGCAAGAGTCCGGTCGGCGAGGGAGCGAAGCGGCCGCGATGCGTCATCGGCATAGTGTAGTTGCAGCGCCTCCGACGATGGCCGCGCATGCGCGAGTAGAACACCGATTCGTCGCATACTGCAGGATGCAACGGTCCGCATAAAAGTGAGGAGCCATCGCGTGAGAATTCTGCTGTTTGGTGCCACCGGCATGGTCGGGCAGGGCGTGCTTATCGAATGCCTGCAGGCTTCGGATGTATCGCTGCTGCAAAGCGTTGGCCGCACGGCGCTCAATCAGCAGCATCCCAAACTACGCGATGTGGTGCACAAGGACCTGCTCGACTACAACGCGATCGAATCGCAGCTCGAGGGATTCGACGCGTGCTTTTTCTGCCTCGGCGTCACCTCAGCAGGCAAGACCGAGGCGGACTATTCCCATCTCACCTACGACATCACGCTGGCAGCAGCAGCAACGCTGGCGCGGCTCAACCCGCAGATGACGTTTGTCTACGTCTCCGGTGCCGGCACCGACAGCACGGAAAAAGGTCGCAGCATGTGGGCGCGGGTCAAGGGGCGCACCGAAAACGCGCTGCTGAAACTGCCGTTCAAGGCGGCCTACATGTTCCGCCCAGGCATCATCCAGCCGCTGCGCGGCGTGCGTTCAAAGACCTCGTCGTACCAGATCTTTTATTCGCTGACGCGTCCTCTGCTGCCGCTGCTGCGTGCGCTCATGCCGTCCACCATTTTGACTACGCAGGTGATGGGGCAGGCGATGCTCGCCGTCGCGCGCCATGGCGCATCTAAGCCGATATTGGAAGCGGCGGATATCAACGCTATTGCCACAGCGCGGGCGTGAGTCCGGCAGGTTGTAGCTACTTCAAACGCCGGCCCTTCGATTCCGGCACTGGGTGCCTACGCTCAGGGTGAACGGGTGGTGGGAATGGTCAATGGCGTGCTGATCTTTTCCGCCGGCGTCGCCTCGATTTCCACCGCGTGCGCGCTGGGTCGAATGGGCTTGCCGCGCGCGTCGGCCAGGCCGCGGGTGAGCTCGGCGCCCATCAGCACGATGATCGACGAGTAGTACACCCAGGTCAGCAGCACCACGAAGGCGCCGGCCGGCCCGTACGCGCCACCCACGTTGCTGTGGCTGATGTACAGGCCGATGCCGAACTTGCCGACAATGAACAAAATGGCCGTAAGCAGGCCGCCACCCAGCGCGTCGCTCCACTCGATCAATGCGTCGGGCAGCACCTTGTACATCGCGCCGAATACCATCACGAATACGACGGTGGAAATCGCATCCTCGATGAGCAGCCACGCCAGCGTGTTGCCCGGCACCACCGCTTCGATGATGCCGCTGAGCACAAAGGAGATCACCAGCAGAAACCCGATGCCGACCAACAACGCGAGCGCGTGCGCCCTCGTCCGTACCCATTGGCCAACGGCCGCGCCGGGCTTGGGCTTGACCCGCCACACGCGGTTCAGCGTGCCCTGCAGCTGCGCAAACACGGCCGACGCGCCGAACAGCGTCACCAGCAGGCCGATGATGCCGGCGATATTGCCGGTTTGTGGCCGCGCCTTGGCGCTGTCCATGATGCCCTTCACCGCGTCGGCCGCGCGCGGCCCGACCATGCCGTTGAGCGCATCGATCAGGCGCACGTCCCAGCCGCTGTGCAGCATCGACACCAGCCAGATCAGCAGCACCAGCAGCGGCGCGAACGACAGCGCCGAATAGAACGCCAGCGCGGCGGCGCGGGTCAGCAGCTCGTCATCGCTGAATCCCGCGGCGGCCGACTGGACCGTGAGCTTGGCTGTTTTAAAATGGCGCATGGGAAAGCTCCCGAACTGGTTTAAGCATGCTGTGCAAGCGCCACAGACTGCTTGCGCCGCGGTGAAGAGCTGGCGAAAAGCAGGCTTTGCGCATCTGTCAACCGCGAATGCGACGCGGGCAGCGGGGCTGAACCAGCGGGGCTCCCGCGCGGTCTGATCCTTGAAACGGCAGCGCGGCGCCCCGAATCATGAGCAAGCGTTGAAGTTGTTTTGACAGCCGTTTTCCGGCTGACCTTACCCATCGAGCCCGAGAGAGAACCATGCGCCGCATCGCCCTTTTCCTGCTCACCAATATCGCGGTACTGATACTGCTTAGCATCGTCTGCCACCTGTTTGGCATCGACCAGATGGCCGCCAGCCGCGGCTATGGCGGCATGGGCGGATTGCTGGCGTTTGCCGCGGTATTCGGCATGGGTGGCGCCTTCATCTCACTGGCGATTTCCAAGTGGATGGCCAAGTGGTCGACCGGGGCGCGGGTTATCGCGCAGCCGCAGAACGAGACCGAGCGCTGGCTGCTCGACACCGTGCGCCAGCACGCGCAGAGCGCCGGCATTGGCATGCCCGAGGTGGCGATCTACGACGCGCCCGAGATGAACGCGTTTGCCACCGGCATGAGCAAGAACAACGCGCTGGTCGCGGTGAGCTCCGGCCTGCTGCAGCAGATGGATCGCGAGCAGATCAAGGCCGTGCTCGGCCACGAGATCGGCCACGTCGCCAACGGCGACATGGTCACGCTGACCCTGATCCAGGGCGTGCTCAACACGCTGGTGATTCTGGCCGCGCGCATCGTCGGTCGCGCGGTCGACAGCTGGTTGTCGGGCGGACGCGACAACCGCGGCGGCGGTATCGGCTATTTCGTGGTGGTGATGGTGCTGCAGATTGTGTTCGGCCTGTTCGCCTCGATGATCGTGGCCGCTTTCTCGCGCTGGCGCGAATTCCGTGCCGATCAGGCCGGTGCGCAGTTCGCCGGCCGAAGTGCGATGATCTCGGCCCTGCAGCGGCTCAAGGTCAACCACGGCGAAAGCACGCTGCCCAATACCATCGCCGCGTTCGGCATCTCCGGCCCGCTGGCCGAAGGCTTCAAGCGCCTTTTCATGAGCCACCCGCCGCTGGACGAGCGCATCGCTGCTTTGCAGAAGAGCTGATCCAGCGACGAGTAGCGAGGGCCGAGCAGCGAGCGCGCGCCCTCGCTACTCGTCTCTCGTCCCTTTCAACTAACCAACAAAACGTCACCCATAGGCAATAGTCCATGAACGCAACAGCCACCACCGAAACCCGCAAATTCGAAGCCGAAGTCGCCCAGGTATTGCACCTGGTCACGCACTCGCTCTACTCGCATAAGGAAATCTTCCTGCGCGAGCTGATCTCCAACGCCTCCGACGCCTGCGACAAGCTGCGCTTCGAGTCGATCGCGCACCCCGAGCTGGCGACGCTTGGCAGCGAGCTGCATATCGACGTGAGCTGGGACCCCGACGCGCGTACGGTCACCATCAGCGACAACGGCATCGGCATGACCCGCGATGAGGTCATCGCCAATATCGGCACCATCGCCAGCTCCGGCACCCGCCGTTTTCTTGAAGCGATGTCCGGCGAGCAGAAGGCCGACGCGCGCCTGATCGGCCAGTTCGGCGTGGGCTTTTATTCGGCCTTCGTAGTCGCCGACAAGGTCACCGTGCGCAGCCGCCATGCCGGCGCCGCGGCGAGCGAAGGCGTGCAGTGGGAGAGCGACGGCAAGGGCGAGTATTCGCTGGAGCAGGTTTCCCTGCCCGAGAGCGGTACCTCCGTCGTGCTGCATCTGAAGGCCGACGAGGATGAGTTCCTCAAGCGCTGGCAGCTGCGGTCGCTGATCACCAAGTATTCGGACCATGTCGCATTCCCGATCCGCATGCGGGTCGAGAAAGACGACAAGCCGAGCGACGAATGGGAAACCATCAACGCCGCTTCGGCGCTGTGGACCAAGCCCAAGTCCGACATCAGCGACGACGACTACAAGAGCTTCTACAAGTCGCTCGGCCACGATTTCAACGAGCCACTGGCCTGGACGCACAACCGTGTCGAAGGCAGCCAGAGCTTCACCACGCTGCTGTACCTGCCGTCGCAGCCGCCGTTCGACCTGATGATGGGCGGGCGCGACGAGCGCAAAGGCCTGAAGCTGTACATCAAGCGCGTCTTCATCATGGACGCGGCCGAAGAGCTGCTGCCGAACTACCTGCGCTTCGTGCGCGGCGTGGTCGATGCCGACGATCTGCCGCTCAACGTCAGCCGCGAAATTCTGCAGCACAATCGTCAGCTCGAGCGGATCAAGGCCGCCTGCGTCAAGCGCGTGCTCGACCTGATCGAAAAGCTGGCGCGCGACGAGCCCGAGAAATTTGCCACCTTTTACAAGGCCTTCGGCAACACGTTGAAGGAAGGCATCAGCGAAGACGCCAACAACCGCGAGCGCATCGCCAAGCTGCTGCGCTTTGCTTCGACCAAGGGTGAAGGCACGCAGCAGACCGTGTCGCTGGACGACTACATCGGCCGCATGGCGATCGGCCAGGAAGCAATCTGGTACATCACCGCCGACAGCTACGCCGCGGCGTTTGGCAGCCCGCAGCTCGAAGCGTTCAAGGCCAAGGGTATCGAAGTGCTGCTGATGTTCGACCGCATCGACGAATGGATGATCGGCAGCCTGAGCGAGTACGAAGGCAAAAAGCTCAAGAGCGCCGCCAAGGGCGACGTGCCGCTCGACGACGCCGACAAGGCCAAGCAGGAAGAGGCCACCAAGGAAGCCGAGCCGCTGCTGAAGAAGCTCAAGGACCTGCTCGGCGACCGCGTGGGCGACGTCAAGGTCTCGGCCCGCCTCACCGACTCACCGTCGTGCCTGGCGTTGAGCGATTACGAAATGGCCCCGCATCTTGCGCGCCTGCTGCGCGAGGCCGGTCAGGACATGCCCGAGTCCAAGCCGACGCTGGAGATCAATCCGCAGCACGCGCTGGTCAAGCGCGTCGAGTCGGAAACCGATGACGCCAAGGCAAAGGACCTGGCCCTGCTGCTGCTGGATCAGGCGGAAATTTCGGCCGGTGCCCAGCTGCCCGATCCGTCGGCGTTTGTGCAGCGGATGAACCGGGTTCTGCTCGGCTGAGTTGCGACGCTATCGGTCGCGTGGAAAGGCCCGCCATTCGGCGTAATGCTGTTCACTTAAGCATTGCATCGTAGCCAAGGCGTCCCAAGAATCCGGCCTTCACCTGTTGAAGGCCGGATTTTTTGTGTCCCTGCAAAGTGTTCTGTTTGATATCGATGAGCTGCACTCGTTCTCTGATCTGAGTACCTTCGCGCAGCACATTCCTGTCGAGTGGGTAGCCTCGGCGCTGGACCTTTCCTCCTCGGCCACAATTCGCCGCCGGCGTTTACCGTTGGATCAGGTGCTGTGGCTGGTGCTGGGCATGGCACTGTTTCGTAACGAGCCGATCTCGGAGGTGGCTCGTCGGCTGAACATCTGCGCACAAGGCTTGGCCAGCGACAGTCTGTTGGCGCGCAGTGGCGTCTCTCAGGCGCGTCAGCGCCTTGGCGCCGAGCCGCTGCAATGCCTGTTCCGTCAGACCGGCGAGTGCTGGGGCAAGGAGCGCTATCCCGGCGATGACTGGCACGGCTTGCAGGTGCTGGCCGCCGATGGCGCGGTGTTGCGCACCCCGGACACCCCGGCATTGCGTGAACACTTCGGCTCGGGCAATACCGGCACCGATCGCCAGACACCGTTCCCGATGATGCGACTGGTCGCCCTGATGAATGTCCGTTCGCACGTCATGCTGGATGCCCAGCTTAGTCCTTATCGGCGCAGCGAAATTCGCTTGGCCGATGAGTTCATCGACCGCATACCGGACCGCTCAATCACCCTGTTGGACAAGGGCTTCTGGAGCGCTGACCTGCTGCTGCGTCTGGCCGGTGGCGGCCAACAACGGCATTGGCTGATTCCCGCTCGCAAAGATCTGGTGTGCGAGACACGGGAGACTTACCACGCCGATGATCAGTGGGTGCAGATGAAGGTCTCGCCGCAGGCACGCAAACGTAACCCCGAACTCCCTGCGGTCTGGGAAGTGCGAGCCGTGAGCTACATGCACAAGGGACAGCGAAGAACGGTCTACACCTCGCTGCCAGCCGAGCACTACTCCAGCGAAGCCGTTGCACAGTTGTATCGGGAGCGCTGGGAAATCGAGTTAGGCTTCCGGGACATCAAGAGCTCCCTGCAACACAACGCCGTCACGCTGCGCAGCAAGACCGTCGCGTTGATCTATCAGGAAGTCTGGGGTTTGCTCCTGGGCTACAACGTGATCCGTCGCGAGGCCAGTCAGGCCGCCGTGGCGCACGGCCAAGAGCCAGCCCGAGTGCGCTTCAAGTTCGCCTATCAATACATCGCCGCCCAACTCATTGTCATGGCGGCAGCGCAACCTCTATCACGCACCGGAGCGCGACTGGCTGAACTCAGGGCCGGAATCGGCAACCTGTTTCTGGATAGACGACCTCGGCCTTCCAGGCCGAGGTCCGTCAAAATATCCAAGACTCGCTACCCCGTGAATCGAAAGGCTGCTCCGCTTAAGTGAACAGCATTACGCCATTCGGCGGGCCTTTTTTGTGGCGCACGAGGTGGCCGCCGAGTACTTCAGTGGCTGGCTATGTCCACCACTACTTTGCCCAGCGCGTGGCCGCTCGTGACCAGGGCGTGCGCGGCCTCGACCGTGCCCAGATCGAAACGCCTGCTATCGACCTGCACCCGCAGCAGGCCGGCGTCGATCAGCGCAGACGCTTCTTTCATGATCTCGCCATGGCGCGCGCGACCCTCGCCGCTGAGCAGCGGCAGCAGGGTGAAAACGCCGGAATAGGTCGCCGCACGAAACGACAGTGGCGCCAGCGCGTGCGTGCCCCAGCCCAGCGCGCTGACCACATGGCCGAAGCGCGCAACGGCCTTGAACGAGGCATCGAGGCTTGCGCCGCCGGCGGTGTCGTAAACGACATCGAAGCCGCGCCCGCCGGTATGCGCAGCAACGTAGTCGTCGATGCCGGTCTGACTGTCGATGGCGATGGCGCCCAGTGACTTGACGGACGCGGCGCGACTGGCGCCCACCGTGGCATGGACCGTGGCGCCGAACGCACGGGCTATCTGAATGGCCATGCGTCCAACGCCGCCTGCACCGCCTTGCACCAGCACGGTCTGTCCGGCCTGCACGTGGGCGCGGTCGACCAGTCCTTCCCACGCGGTGATAAATACCAAAGGCAGGCTGGCCGCGTCGCGTAGGCTCAGGGTGACCGGTTTGTGCGCCAGCAGCGCCGCATCGACCGCCGCATACTCGGCCAGCGAACCCTGCACGCCGCCGACCCCGCCGGTCATGCCATAGACGCTGTCGCCCTCCGCAAACGCTGATACGCCCGGCCCCACCGACTCGACGATGCCGGCCATGTCGATGCCCAGAATCGCTGGCAGCGGGTGACGCGCATGGGCGCCCTCACCGCTGCGTATTTTCAGGTCGAGCGGGTTGACACCGCTGGCACCCACGCGCACGAGCACCTGGCCTTTCTGGGGTGACGGGCGCGGCACCGTGGCGAGACGAAACACGGTGCCGGGTGCGTCAACTAGGGCGGCTTGCATGGAACCGTTGGAAGTCATGATCGATCCTGCGCTGACGAGGAGAGGGTGGTGCCAGGGTGGCTGAGGTGATTCACGCGTCCCGCCGCAAAAGCAGCGGATCGAGAAAATCGTGCATGCGCTGGCCGATCTCCTGCGCGTGGGTTTCCAGCGCAAAGTGGCCGGTGTCCAGCAGATGCACCTGCGCATCGGGCAGGTCGCGGCGGTACGCCAGCGCGCCGGCCGGTACGAAGGCCGGATCGTTCTTTCCCCACACCGCCAGCAACGGCGGCTGATGGTCGCGAAAATACGCCTGGAATGCGGAATACAGCGCCACGTTGCTGCGGTAATCGAGAACCAGGTCGAGCTGGATGTCGTCCGCGCCGGGGCGAGCCATATAGGCGATGTCGAGCGTGTAGCCATCCGGCGAAACGCGTTGCGGATCGCTACCTAGCAGGTATTGCCAGTCGCGAATGGTGTCAGCCGCCAGCGAGCCGCGGCAGGCCTCGCGGTGTTCCAAGGTCGGCTCGCGCCAATAGGTCTGCCATGGTCCCCAGGCATCGCTGAGTCCTTCCAGATAGGCGTTGCCGTTCTGGCTCACGATGGCGGTGACGCGCTCGGGATGCGCCATCGCCAGACGAAGGCCGACCGGCGCACCGTAATCGAATACGTACAGCGCGTAACGCTGCAGGCCGAGCGCCTGCGTGAACGCATCGACACATTCGGCGAGCTGGTCGAAGCGGTAGTTGAACGCGCCTCGCGGCGGCGCCTTGGTGTTGCCGAAGCCGGGTAGATCAGGCGCGATCACGCGGTAGTCGTTGGCCAGCAGCGGCATCAGATCGCGAAACATGTGGCTGCTGGTGGGAAACCCGTGCAGCAGCAGAATCACCGGTGCGTCCAGCGGGCCCGCTTCGCGATAGAACATCTCGACGTCGCGTAGTTGTGTGGTGCGATAGTGAACGACCATGGCTGTGCCTTTGTTGAAAGAGGAGATCAGCTGCTCAGCGTGCGCAGCTCGCCGCGCGCCAGGCCCACCAGCGTGCGCACCAGCAGTCCGGCCATGGCGGCGGTGGCCAGGGCCAGCGCGACGACGGCGATGGACTGGTTGAGCCAGCTCGGCGCGGCGCTGGCGTAACGCAAGGCCGCAATCGCCGAGGCCGCCAGTGGAAAGCTCACCGACCACCAGCCGAAGCGGAAGGGGCAGCATTGCGCCAGCTTGCGCAGCCGACCCAGCAATACCGCCAGCAGAAACAGCGCAATCATGTATAGCGCCTGGGCGAACAGATCCGTCGTGCCCACCGTAACGGTGTACGTGGAGTAGCCGACGGCAAACGGCGCGACCAGGATCAGCAGCGTCGGCTGCAGCGCGTCCGGCAACGCCGGCTGAAACACCAGCCGCGCAAAAATCAGTGTGAACAGCGGTATCGCAAAAAACAGCCCCACCGCCAGATCCATCATCATCAAAGCATGCATCAGAGAACCCGGCGCAGATGCAAAGCCCAGCGCGGGTATCGCCAGCGGCACATCCAGCAATCCGACGACCGGAATGATCCACGCCGGCGTCGCATGCGCGACCTGCTGCTGCTCGCTCATCCAGCGGCTGACGATGAGCCAGGCGAACACCATCATCCCGATGGCTCCCAGCACCCACAGCGCCCGCGCCAACGGCATGCTGACCGGAGCCAGGATGATCGGCAGCAGCAACAGGCTGATGAAGAACGTGCCGAACAGGCTGCCGGCGATCGGGTGGCGAAACTCGGCGGCAACTGCCGCCGGTGCCGTCGCGGCCTTGATCGCGTAACCGATCGCCACCGCCACAAACGCTACCACGGCGACCCCACCAAACGCGTCGCCGACCCACAATGGCGTGCCAAAAGCGGCGTGGGCCAGACGCCATGCCACGCTCAAACCGGTCAGCCCCATCACCGAGCCGAACAGGCCAATGGGCAGATGCTCCAGCGGCTGCCAGCGCGCCGCTGCGGGACTGGACATAGCGTTCATGACACGGCCTCCACCAGCATGTGCTGCGCCTGATCGAGCCGGTGCGCCAGCGTTTCGGGAACGCCTGCCTGGCGCAGCACAGGCGCCATCGGATGAAACAGGATTGATACCTGACCCTGATCGTTTTCGCGCACCAGCACCCGCAGTGGCAGGTCGAGCGCCGCCAGCGGTGCCGCCAGCATCACGGGCGTGCCGCCGGCCGGGCTGCCGTAAATCAGCAGCGTGGTCGGCGGCATCGGCGTACCGACGGCGAGCGCGCCGGCGGCATGGTCGACACGTGCAAAAAGTGTCATGCCGGAGCGCGCCATTGCTTCGATCAGGCGATCCAGGGTCGCATCGAAAGAAGCGTGGCTGGTGATCTCGATCTGGTCGGGTTTTTCGCTATCGGTCATGACGCTTCTCCTCGGGGCCACGCCGGTCAGGCCGCGCTGTACGCCGCGACCGCGTCCATTACGCGGGCGGAATAGACCATCGCCGCACCGGCGTTCAGCGCCACGGCGACGCCGAGCGCCTCGGCAATTTCCTCACGCGACGCGCCATGCTTCAGCGCCTCGGCGGTATGCACCGTGATACAGCCGTCGCACTGCCGCGTCACGGCGACGGCCAGCCCGATCAGTTCGCGCGTCTTCGCTTCCAGCAGGCCGGTTTTCTGACCGGCCTTGGACAGCGTCTGGTAACCGGCCAGTGTGTCCGGGCTGAGCTTGCCGATCTCGCCGATGCGGCCCGTCAGCTGCTTGCGATAGTTCTGCCAGTCGAGCATGCGATGTCTCCTTGCGTAGGCAGTCAGCAGGGGGCTGACCGTGGAGACCAGTGTTGCGCCGGGCTGGTGGGGGATGAATACTCGATCGACTCGATATCGAGCGCGAACGTCTCATGGATGCCTTCAGCAAAGTGATCGATCTGGCTGGCGTGCGCGGCAGCCTGGACCTGCGCTGCCTGCTGTCCGGCCACTTCGCGCTGGATCACGCGCCGGCATCCGTCGGCGAGGCGCCGTTTCATCTGGTGCTCGCCGGCCGCGCCCGCATGCAACTGCCCGATGGCGAGACGCTTGCGCTGGAGGCGGGCGACTTCGTGCTGCTGCCGCGCGGCAGCGCGCACCTGATGCAGGGTGCCGTCGAGGGCGCGCCCGCCAACCCGCTTCGTGTCGATCTCGACGGGCCGCTGCCGATACGGCGCAATACCGACGCCGCAGCGGAACTGGATCTGCTGTGCGGCCGCTTTTTGTATACCGCCGGCGCGGGCGATCTGATCATGCGCGCCCTGCCGGATGCGCTGCATCTTCGCCTTGCGCAGGGCGACGACATGAGCGGGCTGCACGGCATCGTCGACCTGTTGCGCGACGAGGTGGCGCGACTGCAGCACGGCGCGCTGGCGATCGTCACCGCGCTTAGCCAGGCGCTGTTCGTGATGGCACTGCGCGTGCATGCGCAGCGCGAGAGGTTGTCGCCATCGCTGTTGCTGCTGCTCGCCGATGCGCGACTGGGTCGCGCGGTGTTCGCCATGCTGCAGCATCCGGAGCACGCCTGGACGGTAGCGTCGCTGGCGGAGCAGGCGACGATGTCACGCGCCAGTTTCGCCCGGCACTTCGCTGCCAGCAGCGATCAGTCGCCGCTGGAACTGCTGACGCTGCTGCGCATGCAGATGGCGCGCAAACTGCTGGCGCATGGACAGCTTGCTACCGCAGCGGTAGGCGAGCGTGTGGGCTATCAGTCGGAGGCGGCTTTCAGCAAGGTGTTTACGCACTGTGTCGGCATGACGCCAGCAATGTTTCGGCGGGAGCAGAGAATCGTTGAGGCCTGAGTCGGTGGCGCTTGGTTCGCGAGAGCGCAGAGCTTTCGCACCGCGAGCCACGTCTTTTCTGCTTGTCCGTGTCCACGCCTGGCGTGCATTGAAGCAGCCGTCACACCGGGACCGCATGTCGGTCGCTAGTCTTTTTGAAATAACCAGGATGCGAGGAAACGTGCAAATGATGAAGCTGGCAAACGCGGTCTTGCTCGCCGCTCTACTGACAAGCGTTGCCCATGCGCAGACCAATGTCGGCGAGCAGGCGTCCGATCCGAATCTCCCCTTCACCATCACGAAAGTGGCGAGCTTCGATTTGCCCTGGCGCATCGCTTTCCTGCCCGATGGCCGCATGCTGGTGACCGAGAAGGTCGGCCGCGTCGATCTGGTCACGCCGCAAGGTGGCAAGACGGCACTCGAGGGCGTCCCGGCCAGCTATGTGGAGGGTCAGAATGGCATGCTGGGCGTCTTCCTCTCGCCTCATTACGCCACCGACCACAACGTGTATCTCACCTATGTCGCACCGGGTGACTATGGCGGCGGCTTTACGATGGGACGGGGCCGCCTCGTGCTCGACGGCAAACAGCCACGGCTCGACGGATTCCAGGTGCTGTGGCGCCAGATGCCCTCAGGCAAGGGCGGCCAGGCAGGTGGCCCGATCGCTTTCTCACCGGAGGGCAACTACCTCTTTCTCGCGGTGGGCGACCGCCAGCGCTTTACGCCCGCGCAGGATCCCAATCAGCCAGTGGGCAAAATTCTGCGACTGACGCTGGACGGCAAGCCCGCGCCGGGCAATCCGTGGGCAGGCGAGGTCGGTGCGCGCACGATACCTTTGATCGATCCGCCGGCGGATACCGAGAAAGCTAAGACCGCACCCGTGGTCAGCACCTATACGTTTCCCGGCCCGAACCTGACGCCGGCCGAAACCTGGACCATCGGCCACCGCACGCCTTATGGCCTCGCGTTCGCTCCGGATGGTCGACTGTGGGAGCTCGAACATGGCCCGCGCGGCGGCGACGAACTGAACCTGATCGAGCGTGGCAAGAACTACGGTTGGCCGCTGGTTTCCTATGGCCAAAACTACAACGGCGTGCCCATCCCCAGTCCGGACACGCGGCCAGACCTTGCCAAGCCCGTGCTCTACTGGGTGCCGGTGATCGCACCGGGCAATCTGATGTTCTACAAGGGCGACCTTTTCCCGCAATGGAACGGCAGCGCCCTGATCAGCGGCCTGGCCAGCGAGGCCATCGTGCGCGTCACCTTTGGCGGCAAGGGCGGTGCTACCGCCGTCCAGCGCTGGAGCATAGGCAAACGCGTCCGCGATATCGAAGAGGCCCCGGACGGCTCGCTCTGGATGGTGGAGGACGCGGAGCACGGTGGGCTCTTTCACCTCACGCCGAAGTGATTCGGTTGATTGGCGGGCGTTTGCGTGGCGGATGGAAAGAGTTCTGTTGGGACGAGTCTTTTCGTGTCGTGTTGAATGAAAAGTCCGCCTGGCCGGCGGGCTTTTTCTTTTCTCCCTCTACCCTTTTGGGAGAGGGCTGGGGTGAGGGGCGGGTGCTCGCCGCGAGGCTATCTACTTGTTGGACAAGCCAAATATTTCAAGCCGCTGCGCGGCCTCTCGACCACAGCTCACCGCCGCACAGGGGACCGGTAGAGCGACTATCCATCCTGGCTCTCACTCGGTGTAAAGGCCATACCGGCCTCAACAGAACAACAAGTTCGATTCCAGTAGCAACATTTATGTTTCTTGCAACATAAATGTTGCTATATTGACGCAATGCCCACAAGGGTGCGGCGATGAAATACAGCGAATTCCAGCGGTGGTTTCGACGGCAGGGTGTGAGTTTCGAGCCCGGCAAAGGCAGTCACCTGATGGCGAGGTATCAAGGACGGACTTCGGTATTTTCGTCGCATGGATCAAAGAGATGCCGGAACCATTGCGCAAAAAAATCCTGAAAGATCTGGGCCTGTCACCGTGACCAGCGTCAGAAAGCCAAGGAACGAACGATGAAATATCCAGTCAAACTCGTAAGCGCAGACGGCGTGGTAATGGTGACATGTCCGGACCTGCCGGAATTTTCAGGCGTTGGCGATACCGAAAGCGACGCGTTGCTTGAAGCCGTCGACGGTATCGAAACCACACTGCAAATGTACATGCAGGATCGCCGCGCCATCCCGATACCCAGTGAGCGCAAACGCGGCCAGCGATTGGTTGGTTTGCCGCCGCTGGCGGTAGCGAAGATCGGCTTGTATCAGGCCATGCAGGCGCAAGGCCTGCGCAAAGCTGATCTGGCTCGCCTGCTCAACGTGCACCTCCCGCAAGTCGATCGCCTGCTCGACCTGCGCCACAGTTCGAAGCTTGAACAGGTAGAGACGGCGCTGAATGCCGTGGGCTATCGAATCGAGTTATCGGTGTTGGCGGCTTGGTAGGCCGGTTGTGGACCAATATTGGTAGCTCAACTGGCACCTTTATCTGTGCTACGCAATCGCATGCGATCTCCCGCAACCCGGCTAGGGCACAAGCTAGCAAAGGTCCGCATTCGACCCATTTCTGCCGGTCACTACCGTCCGATTTCGGCAAGGCCCATCTTTAACGCGGGAATTGATCGGCGGCGTATTCGTCCGCGTCGAATGAGATGTTAGGTAAGTTGCCTGTTAGGCCAGAGAAAGGAACTCTTCCTGAAGGGCCCCAGCGTGTTGCTGGCCATCCGCATCAACTAGCGAGAGCGATACAAATTCCCCGCCGAGCTGCGTGGTGCCGTCGATACCGCCGCAGAAGGTTGAAATCGCGTCCACTGCAACTTGGCGCGCAAAATTGAGAAGTACTGCCTGTTGATCTGGTGCAAGCGAGCGTGCCAGCTTGATTGTGTTTTGCCATTGCTCGTCCTTGACTGCATCCAACGATTGCTCAGCGAACATATGTTTATAGAAAGCCACGTTTTCATCGCATGCGTCTTGAAGTAGGGCTTTGCAGAGAGAGCGTGTTTTCATCTTTGTAAGGCCTAACGCTGGAGTTAAGCGGCGGCGAAGCCGTCCGCCTTGAACGAGTTGTTAGGCAACATTGTCATGGATTGCCTTTAGCCAGAGAGACCAAGCGGCCGGATCGCCGGGCATACCGTTGTCCCAAGTGCCCGTGGCCAAATCTCCTAAGATGCTAGCGACCGCGCGCTCTGGATCAACGCGAAAATAGTACTCAAGGACACTCAGCATCGCGCGATAAGCATCGGCCGCGGAGATTTGTGATTGAGCAGATGGCAAAGTGTTTAATGAGTCCATGGGGCCTAACGCTGGAGTTAAGCGGCGGCGAAGCCGTCCGCCTTGAACGAGTAAAAAGAGACTTCCTCCCCCTTTCGGCCTCGAGGGCCATGATGGTGATGCGGATCAACCGTCAGCAGAAGAGGAAGTCTCCATGAGCACTATAACCATTGGCGTGGATTTGGCGAAGAGCGTGTTTTCGGTGTGCGAGATGGACGCGGCGGGCCATGTGCTGGGCCGGCGTGATCTGGGTCGCGAGGCGTTTGCGCTGTGGCTGGCCCAGCGGCCGGCCGGTACCGTGGTAGCGATGGAGGCGTGCAGCGGCGCGCACCATTGGGCCCGGCGTTGCCTGGAATACGGGCTGCAGCCGCGGCTGATGGCCGCCCAGTTCGTCACCCCGTTCCGCAAGAGCCGCAACGCCAAGAACGACCGCAACGACGCCGAGGCGATTGCCACGGCGGCCCGTCAGGGCAACATGCGCTTCGTGCCGGTCAAGGATGTCGACCAGCAGGCGCGGTTGGCGTGGCATCGGGTGCGCGAAGGCTACAAGGCCGAGTCGCTGGCGATCGGCAACCGCCTGCGCGGCCTGCTGGCCGAGTTCGGCATCGTGGTGGCAAAAAGTGACGTCGCCCTGCGCCGTGTGCTGGAAACGCTGGGTCAGCAGGCGGGGTTGCCGGACGAGTTCAAGGCGTTGCTGCGTGACCTCGGCGCGCACTGGGCGTCGTTGCGCGCGGCGATCGAGGCGTGCAGCGCACGCATCGAGGCCCACGCGCAACAGGACGCGCGGTGCGTGCGGATCGGTGCGATCGTGGGCGTCGGCCCCATCACGGTCGATGCGATGGTGGCCAGCGTCGGCAACGCCCGGGAGTTCAGGAACGGACGGCAGCTCGCCGCGTGGCTGGGTCTGGTGCCGACCCAGCATTCCAGCGGCGGGCACACGCGACTGGGCACGATCAGCTGCCGCGGTGACGCGTACTTGCGCACCTTGCGGATCCAGGGCGCACGCAGCAGCCTGCAGCGCGCCAAGGCGGTCAGCGTGGAAAGGTGCACACCCGAGCAGCAATGGATACGGCAACTGGACGGCCGCATGCCCTTCGGCAAGGTGCTGGTGGCGATCGCCAACAAGCACGCACGGCAGCTATGGGCGATGCTCGCGCACGATCTCGACTACGACCCGCACGCCAGCGTGAAGCACCCGATGGCGCGTCGTGCGGACAGCCACTGCGCCATGACGGTCGCCGCCATGGCATGAAAAGGTTCCACGTCAGCGCGCAGCGGTAGCAACGGGTCAGACCCACCCGGAGAGAACCTGACTAACCATTTGGACGTCTACAAAGTGTTTCGGCTGATCCTCGAACACCGACGACACCGATGAACGAATGAGGTCTCCGGGCGCGGTTTATACCCTGGTCCGCATCGGCACCATCGATGCAACAAGACCGTTTACGGAAATGCAGTCTGGCAACGTTCAACGCCGCAAGCACTGACACGCACGACGCAACACAGAGGACAACACGATGACCAGCGAAAGCCTGAAAGCTCAAGGCAAGAACATCAAGCGGGCGGTGTTGACGGGAAGTCTCTTACGGAGAGGTTAGGGCTCAACACCTGCCACCTACTCGCGGTCATAAATATCCAAATCGAGCGCGATTCCACGCTGACCGAGAGCAAGCATTGCTTTTGCGGAGAGTGGGAGACCGTCATTGCCACTGCTCATGAAGATACCGCAGAAAAGATTTGGCTTATAGCTCGATAGCGAATCCCATACGGCGAGGTCGTTCGTGAGCTGGCCAAGTAGCTCGAAGACTTGAGCCTCAAGATCCTCAGGCTCACGGCGCGCTGCCTTGAGACGCCAGCTACCCGTTTTAGCAATGCGTACATTGCCAGTTGAAGCGCTGACGACCTCTTGGCCCTTGTGCCAAGACTCCGTGGGGGTCGCCCCCAACGATGCGGAAACATTCTCGGGTACGAGATCGTCGCCGAAGAAACGAAGTGTCGCGGCGGAGTGATCAAGAACTCCCATCTTGGGCCCTAACTACTGAATATACGGACCCGTGGGTCCGGTTATACATCTGGCGCAACGCACCACGAATGGTTACGCAACCCCATGTTTTACAAACGACTTCGCCGCGTTCGGTCTGGCTATTCGGCTGCAGTATAGCCGGACCCAGCAGACGCGCGAATTTCGCTATCTTGATGCTATTCCTACCAGCTGGAGTGACCGTTAGAGGGTGAACTGCCCGGTACCCCCACGTCACCCGGATCAGGTGTCCGCGCGCTGCCGCCGGCGCCATCGTCGTTGAAGATTCCGAGCACAGAACTACTGCTATAGGGCGACCCGACTGATTCACCGACTGGCTCTTGTTGGCCGGTCAGCGACCTTTGGCTGGAGGTCACTCGTTGGCCCGTTGGCGGCTCTTGCCCCATGGTCGCTGACTGACCCATTGCTACCGGTCGTGGAACAAAAAGAGAGAGAATTCCTCTCCCTCGCACAATAGCCTGCACGGCCGAAACCGTGTTCCAAATTGCAACTGACCTACCGTGAGGTAGCCACTGGGGTTAAGCCGCCTCCCGGCACTACCGACATCGCGAGATTAGACGGCTGGATTAGGCTGCAACAATGTGATCAAGTCGTTGATTTCTTTAGGCCGTAGCTACCACCAAAAAGCTGCTCGTCTGGGATAGGCTGACGGGATTAGACTTCAGCTTGAAATCTACTTAGCGTTAGGCCGTTATGTCCGATCTCGATATAGCCGAAATTCCATATCCTTCAGGCATTGTCCACTTCAGGTACTCACGTTACTTGGCTGCGGACGGCTCAGTTTGGATTCGGCACGGCCTATTCCGTGCGTTCCATGAAAATGGTTTGCTCGCCTCCGAAGGGAATTATGAGCACGGTAAAGAGCATGGTATCTGGCGCGACTATCACGCTAACGGCCAACTCGCCGCAGAAGGGACTTATGCTAGCGGTGAGGAGTCAGGCACTTGGGAGTACTGGTCTGCAAACGGTGCGCCCGATCCTTCTGGCGCAGCCTAACAATTCGTTCAAGGCGGACGGCTTCGCCGCCGCTTAACTCCAGCGTTAGACCCTATGAAAATGTTTCTCGCAGTAGCGCTATTAGTCTTGTCAGTCCACGCAACAGGCTCAGATCAGCGCCTAAGCAAAGACGACATCATTAGGTTCGCCAAGGCCCAGGCAAAATCCTTTTGTCACAGCGTCCTCCATGGGCAGTTCACCAAAGTTGGATGCGAATTTTCTGCAACGTTCCATGACAATTCGTGGAGCGTCCTAGCCATTCCGCGTATTGAAAATGGAAAGGGTGAGCGAGTGGCCGCTTCTGACGTAGAGCGCTTTTACATCTTCTCTCCAACCGGCCGACTGTTAAAGCAGTTCAATGCTGAGTAGTCTAACAACTCGTTCAAGGCGGACGGCTTCGCCGCCGCTTAACTCAAGCGTTAGACATACAGCATGAAATCCCGCGAAGCTGACATTTTCACAATCTCGCTTCAGGATGGCCGCGAAGCCCTGTGTCGTATTCTTTATGAGTCGAGCTATTTCAAAAACGTAGTTCTTATCGGGTGCTATGGGGTGCGCTCCGACAACTTTTCTACAACTGAGCAGGTCAGCGTGAGCCCTAAGGCAATGATGTATACCGGCTGGTCAAAGACTTGGCCGGTCATCGGCCACGAGCCCATGGCCAGCCATGAAGGTATTCTCTCCCGGCGTATCGTTGCAGGTGACGTGTGGGAGGGTGACAGGCATATGGGTCAAGCCACAGAAACTGAGTTGGCATCGCTTTCAAAAATGGAAGTTTACGGGCATCGTAGTCTGGTTAGGCAGCTAGCAAAGTATGTCTAACTACTCGTTCAAGGCGGACGGCTTCGCCGCCGCTTAACTCAAGCGTTAGAGCACAAAATGAGAGTTACGGCAGCCGCAAATTTGTCACTTGTAATAGCGGTCATTTCTGTTGCACTGCTGTTCTTCGGATTTGCGTCGGCGCTTGGCGATCCTGCACCATGGGTCACCCCTGCTGAAATTGCATCGCGTAAACTCCATGCGACTATCGCCTTCTCAATAGGAATTTTTATTCTTCCTTTTGCACTTTGGCTTTCTGGGTATAGCTTCCCGGCTGCCCGCTGGCGTTCGTCGATAGCTTTACTTATCTGCTTAATTCCGTTCGGCACCATGTGCGTTCTCTGGTTCACATGAGAAATGTGCTCTAACAATTCGTTCAAGGCGGACGGCTTCGCCGCCGCTTAACTCTAGCGTTAGGCACTAAGGGGAGACTTTTATGGCAACACAAGACAAGATCATCGCGGGCATCTTGCTAGCACACGGTCTTCTTGGCGCCGCATGGACGTACTTTGCCGCTTCTCAACTTAGCTTTCCCGCGATTTTTATGATCTCTAATCTTGTCTTAGTTGCGATTGGCATCGCCGCTGGCATTGGCTGCTTCAAAGGTTTTTATTGGGCTGCCCTACTTGGCATGTTGTTCTTCGCAATCCAGCTTTTACATATAGCCACTCCGTCCTTCCGGTTTTCTTTCACACTCGGACTCAACTTCATCATATCCTTCGGTTGGTTCGGCTCCGGCCAAATAGGCATCAACCTATTCGCCGTGGCAATGTTGCTCTGGTTAGGTTTTCGCCTCGGAGTGCCTAACAAATCGTTCAAGGCGGACGGCTCCGCCGCCGCTTAACTCCAGCGTTAGAGGGCGGCGGGAATGATGTTCTTGGTGTTTTTTTATCTAGCCCTCGCCTTGCTCATGCTTCTTCCGCTTCTGTGCGTCTGGTTCATGGTCAAGCGCGTGCCCGATTCCAAGCGCTCGCTCATTCTCGTCGCTGCCGCCACCATTTTCTTTACCCCTTCTTGGGCGCCCGTAACCATCACTGTGGTCCTTGTTCCGTTTGGGCTCTTGTTTTTCGTTGCACTATTCACTTGGTCGTGGGGTGAGCTTGCGGGGCTAGTGAGTCTGTTTCCGCTCTGGCACGCAATAGCTTTTCCGCTCACAGCTTTGATCTCTTACTTTGTGATTCGCAAGCGGCCCTCTAACAATTCGTTCAAGGCGGACGGCTCCGCCGCCGCTTAACTCAAGCGTTAGGCGGCAGAGCATTTCCTTCTGCGTTTGTCCCGCATCATCTGGTTCGCGTTCCACACAGGTGGTGGTGTTGGCCAGCGTGCGTTGCCGTATTTCTTAGCTCTGTCGTGTATGGCACGTTGCACGCGTTTTCGTTTCTCGCTTCTTCGGGCCGCGCATTTCGCGCGGTTCGCGGTAACGTCCCGGTCATCGCAGGCGTTTCGTGCTCGTCGCGCACGCCATCACCGTCAGGGCATTGCCGACCATTAAAAGCAGCGCTATCGTGCAGTCATACTTCGGCGTGGCGGGCCGCCGTCCTAACAAGTCATTCAAGCGGACGGCTCCGCCGCCGCTTAATTCCAGCGTTAGGCGAAGGATGCGCGTGAAAGAGAACCGCTCAACTGAAATGTTCGACGAGCTTAATGGCGCGCAACTTAGCGCGGTCACCTTCGTTCACGACTACTTGCAACTCTGGTTCGGCGGGCCTGGCATCAACGTCACGAATCCACTCACCGTCCACGCAGCATCGGTCAAAATCACCTCATCGCAACCTGGATTCCGTCACGCAATCTGCGCTCAAATCACCAAGGTTGTGGCCTCGTCGGAACTTCGGTCCAACGATGCATTCGTTATTCGCTTCACCGATGGTTCGTTTCTTTCCGTTTCTCTGCGCCCGGAAGACTACACTTCTGCTGAGGCAATCTATGCACACGGCTTCAAGCGCAATGGGTGGCTTGTCGCCTAACAACTCGTTCAAGGCGGACGGCTCCGCCGCCGCTTAACTCAAGCGTTAGGCATCAAATATGGAAGGTTCTCGCCACGACGTCTGCCAACTTCTCGACCAGCTCGTGGTCGCGCTTTCTGCGCCACTTACAGGCGCAGCTCGCACGGATGGCTGGACTGAAGCTGTTCAAGCCAAGTGGCTCTGCATTTTCCAAGACATGCGCGCGTCATTCGACTCTGGTCGCGACATCCCAGAGGCATCTATCTCGCGGGGCCTTGACCATGACGGGATCATTGCCGGTCACGTGCTCGAAAAAGCAGCAACGCTCAGCAATCTACTTCGTCGGGAAGGCATCTCGCATGCCTAACATCTCGTCCAAGCGGACGGCTCCGCCGCCGCTTAACTCCAGCGTTAGGCTTGCACATGAAGCTTGTCACTACATTGATGGAAACCGCCGCAGCCGACACGGATGTACTTCGGTCGCTTGATCGCAATGGCGATCACTTTTCGGTATTCCGCGACGTTGATTTTCTTCTGGTGGCACCCGACGCAGAAAAGGCTGCGCTCGTTGCATCCTTCGTTAACGAGCACAGCTATGGCAAGGCTGTCCTTCAAGATCCCGCGTCCGTTCTTGTCACTATCAACATGCCCGTAGAGCAACCCGTAGCTCTGTGCGTCTCGGGCTTCTTCACGTGTCTCGCGCAGCTATTCGGCGTCGAGTACGATGGCTGGGGGTGTGTGGCGCAGGCGCAAGCCTAACCACTCGTTCGAGGCGGACGGCTCCGCCGCCGCTCAACTCAAGCGTTAGAACTCAATGGCCACTTCGCGCAAGATTGTTCTACATTCACTGCACGGCTATCGCCCGGAACTCGATGCGATCGTTGCGCAGTGGATTCAAGAGCGCGTCGGTTATGTTGGGGTTGTTGGCATTGGTGCATCAACGATCGAGGACGTCATCGATGAGTTGTGCGTTGGGGACGGCTCAAACTCATACTTCATGCTCACAGCATCCCACGGCTCAAACGAGACACTTCAAGACGCTATCCTTCTTGCAGAGCAACTTTCAGGTGAGCTCGCCGGCGATGTACGTGTCGTTGAGTTCTAACTACTCGTTCAAGGCGGACGGCTTCGCCGCCGCTTAACTCCAGCGTTAGGCGTCAGAGCATCTTTCCTTCGGGGTTGCTTCGCGTGCGTGTCGCGTTCTGGCTTCGCATCAGCTGCATGCATTCTGTCGTTTCGGGCCAGCCTGCGTTGTTGTCTGTAGCGCGCTTGGTCCTTTGTCGCGGCTGGCGCGCGCTGACGTATCTCGCATTCTCATGCTTCGTCGTGCGCGCGGTTCTTCGCAACGTGGCGTTTGTCGTCAGCGGCTCGTTCGTCGCTCGCAGGCCAAAACCTTCGCGGCATTGCCGGGCTTTCAAAGCAGCGCTATCGTGCACTTCACCGACGGCGTAGCGTGCTGCCGTCTAACCCGTCATTCAAGCGGACGGCTTCGCCGCCGCTTAATTCCAGCGTTAGCACTCACAAGCAGGGGGCTCGGTAAATGAACGAGACACGTATCACTCTCCGCAAGGTTGCTACCGGCACCGCATTTAGCTTAGTTGGCTTCATCGTAGGAGGTCTGCTGGTCAGGGCAGCGGCACGCCACTTCGCAGGTTCGCCAGCATGGGTGTTACCGGCAATAATTTGTGGCGCACTAGCTTTGTTTGTCGTTGCCGCTTTGGTTGTCGCCCCTGCTATCGGATCACGCCCGCCCAAGGTTAAGTAGTGCGGTGGCGTGCTAACAACTCGTTCAAGGCGGACGGCTTCGCCGCCGCTTAACTCAAGCGTTATGCTCGAAAGCAGCACTCCGGCATTTAATGAAAACTTGACATTGCGCTGCAACTTTGATAAGCTTCCAAGTCTTCGGAGGTGTGGACGGTTCGAATCCGTCGCTGCTTAAAAAGTCTGTCTTACTGTTTTGTACCAGTGTTGCACTAAGTGTCTTGGCGACTGAGCCAGCCACAGTTATCAATGCAATTACATGCCTAACAGGAGGGCTTATGAATATAATTAATTCTTTTAATGCAGTAATGTTTGCTTCAACCAAGTCAGTCGTATTAACCGCTTCATCAGTAGTGGCAGCCTTGGCAGCGAACGGTTTAACTCCTCACCTACATTAAAGCGCCCTTTCGGGCGCTTTTTTTTGCAAAATTGCATAGAGTTATGCCGCAGGCGGCTCCCTTCTTGCCCCTTCAGCAACCTACTTTCCGTTCTTCCGCGCCTTCTTCCGCAGTTGGCTGATCCGACCCTCGCTCAACTCCAAGTAGTCGGCCGTCGCCTTATTCGACCCAAGCGAAACTGCCAAGTCGTCAGCAAAACGAGCTTTCCCGTTTGCCGTGTGCCCATTGTAAGTCGCCTTGGCCACTGCCCGGGTTACCTCGGCCTCACGGCGGATAGCTTGAGCAGCCGTAGTGAATCCAAACGCAAGCATTTTTTCAAGAGCATCAAGTTCTGGGTTTGTTGCCATTGTCCTTACTCCGGAGTTTAGTCTATCTTTAGCCAGTTCTTCTGGCTTGAGTGGCTCAACCATGCCATATTTTGGTCTTTCGTCAATATCCAGGCTAAAGTTTGTGTAACATTTCACGAGCCTCGGCATGGTGCGCGGTGACGTGCGCATAACAACTCGTTCAAGGCGGACGGCTACGCCGCCGCTTAACTCCAGCGTTAGATGTTTGGAGAATTTAGCTCCATGCTCACAGGCCTTCAAAAGCACTTTGTCCCAGCGCTCTATGTCGTTTTTGGACTGCTTGTCGCAGTAAACACTTTGACGTTGGTTTTGGGTGGTTTGCGTGCCCTATTGCCAATAGCTATTGAGTGCACAGTTTTGGGGGCGGTCTACTTTCGCAAACCTTGGGCTTACATTGCAGTTATGTTGTGGACGGTCATCCCCCTGTTCACCGGAGCCGCTATGTGGCTAGCTGTTCTCCTAGACGGACCTAAATATTTCCATTCTGCGATCTACGGGGTATTTAATACGCTCATGTTCTTTGCTGGCATCTACTTCTTCAAATATGCTAAACCGGCACTCCAGCAACTTCCTGAGCGCATCTAACATCTCGTTCAAGGCGGACGGCTCCGCCGCCGCTTAACTCCAGCGTTAGACCTTACTCCATGCGAGCAACCATCCAGACATTCCTGGCATTCTTAGTAGCGGCTCTCTGCGCGCCGGCTCTAGCCTCTGCGTCTGCAATTTCGAGTTCGTCCGCCTGTGGCCTTCTTAAGGCTGCGGTCGCTCAAAGCCAATCGCCACGTCACGGCATAAACGAGTATCGCTGTGAACTCGATGCGGACGAAGGCAATGGTCGTTACTTCGTCTTTGCGTTGCGCTCAAACTATCCTGCGCCGCCTGGCGCCGTTCCGAATTGGGTTGGTAGCAGCCTCGTAGGCTGGTTTGCCGTGTCGCGTTCGACCGGCATGGTATTCAACTGGGACGTCGCTGCCCTAGCACTTGGTCAAAAGCTCTAGCCTTCGCATTGCTGCCCGTACGGTCTAACATCTCGTTCAAGGCGGACGGCTTCGCCGCCGCTTAACTCCAGCGTTAGCCACCCAGGGGGAGTTTCATGGCAACTGACCAAACGCTCGCCCAGCTGGATGAGTACTACCAGCTCAACGTCCAACACTTGCGTTGGAGTTTCGGCTCAAGCCTGGCCGCGCTATTCGCTGGCTTGGCCGCGTTGCTGGTTGGCATTTGCCTCGTCATTGGCGGCAACTACGGTCTCGCCGGCCAACTAGCTGTTATCGGCGGCGTGCTCACCCAATTTGTCGGTGCCGGCTTCTTCGTTCTGTACAGCCGCAACCTCAAACAGCTCAATGTCTTCTACGACAAGCTAATCAAGCACAAGGACACTTTGTACGCGATCAGCCTAGCAAGAGAGGTTCCAGAGCCCGACAAATCCAAGGCCTTGCTTGCTGTAATCGGAAATCTCCTGGCTCGTGGTGAGCCCCCGTTTCCACCTGAGGTACTCACCGCCTTTGCAAACCGGTCGGGCGGTGGCTAACAATTCATTCAAGCCGAAGCCGCTTCGCGGCTCGGCTTAACTCCAGCGTTAGGCCTCTCGACAGTACATGGTCAAATACGACGACTCTTTTGTATTCCTCCGCACTTGGCAACGCGTGCTATGTGGTCTCGTCGCCGTACTGATGCTCTACAACTACATGCTCCCTTGGCCACCATTGAGCCAGAATCAGTTTGGCCTAGGATTTTTTGGCTTTTTGGCCTGGTCTCTTTTGGCCATCTTTGGCAACAAGGTTCGCGGCGCTCGTTTGCTCGCTGCTACTGCGCTACTTGTGTGGTTGGCATTCTTTCTCACGAAGCTTTCGGGCCATGCGGCCTAACCCGTCATTCAAGCGGACGGCTACGCCGCCGCTTAACTCCAGCGTTAGGCATCATGTCCATTAGCAATCTTGCAGGCACAATCCAATCTGCTTTGTCGTCGGTACAATCGGGCGATACGGGTTGTGGCACGTTAGCAAGCACGCTAACAACTTGCAGTCGCGCAATGGAGGGCTTGTCTTACTCGATGCATCGAGAAGCCAGTGATCTCGCTCTGAGCTTCGAGCAGGCTTCGTGGGCAGCGGAAGACGGGTTTGTTCCAGAGCTAGAACCACTTCTCCGGCAACTCGACGATTGGTTGCGTAAGCTGCCTGTACGGGATGCCTAACAATTCGTTCAAGGCGGACGGCTTCGCCGCCGCTTAACTCCAGCGTTAGCCTTCATGAATTACACCCGAGACATTCTGGTAGCAGCAAGTCAAAGTGGCATCGGTGATGCTTACTACAAATTGTGCAAGGAGCATCCGCTTCTCCCCGGTACGAGCGTCAAGAAAGTCCCGTACAAGGACATCCTTTCGGCCGCAGTGGGAGTGGTTCTGCTCTCTAAACTTGCTGGCCCTGGCATCGTCTTTAAACTTGGCGGGCTGCCAGATGGCGTATGTCTAAATTTCATCATCCAAAGTGGTGGCTGGGTCGAGACTCATTTCGTCATCGCACAAGCGGGGCAAGAGCAACATGGCACTTTCGCCATACTCTGCAATGAAGCGCTCAAGCATGCGGGCCAACCAGCTCCTGTTCCCGCGTATCCACGCCCTGTCTGCTCTTCCGCCACCGAGTTGGTTACGGTTTTCTGCGTGTTTCAAGAGCTTATCCTTGCTCTTTCGAAGGCGTTCCATGAGGCTGGCTAACAATTCGTTCAAGGCGGACGGCTCCGCCGCCGCTTAACTCCAGCGTTAGAACTCAATGGCCAGCATCGGAATCATTGTTCGCTCCAATCAAGAGCTCGTGGAGTTGGGCCACCACTGGGTGCCTCAGCCGCTCGGTGCAAGAGCAGACGTCACCGCGGCAATCAACCGTTGCGTTCCACTGCACGACGGTTCTTTAGCACTCACCCTAGAGGTTGAGGCGCCCGACGAGAGTTCAGAGCCAAGGACCATTTCTGTGTCTGGGGTCTGGGGCCCACGCGAGTCGGCTGCCCTGCGCCAGCTATGCAGCGAACTCAATGCTCGCTTTTACGACGTCGAAGCGGCGGAGTTCATCGAGCTATGAGGTCTAACTATTCGTTCAAGACGGACGGCTTCGCCGCCGCTTAACTCCAGCGTTAGGTCTACATGGGCATTTCGGAAGTTCGTAAGCAGATAGCTCAACAGCAGGCGACCGTTGATGACGTCCTGCATTGTTATACAGACAAGAACGGGTGTCCCTGTAAATGGCCAGAATTCGAATATTGGGTTAGCAAACCGCAGGGCCCAGGGTGGCAAGACAATATTCAAAACGACTTAGTCGAAGCCGCTCTTAAGCTGCCTTGTTTCTCTAATTCGGGCATCACTTGTTCCAATTGCGGTAGAAAATGGCGCCACTCTTCCGAGGAGTGGCGCATGCTTGCCTACCATGAGCGGCTTATTCCAGTTGAGCCTTCAACTACCACTAAAGGGTTTGGCACTGCGGTGGGCACTTACTTCGCTACTGTTGGTCTAGAGCCTACGAATGCTCGTTCGCTCAGCTTGGCTGAATGGGCGCAATTTATGCTCGGCGAACCCTACCAGCCAACCGCAAGCATTCCCGCCACACCTAGTATTCCGAGGAGTCCGCAGCCTTTGGTCGACCGGGTCATTGCTTGGTTCAAGTGGCGGACCTAACATCTCGTTCAAGGCGGACGGCTCCGCCGCCGCTTAACTCAAGCGTTAGGTGCTAAATGAAGTCCATTGCGTTTGGTGGTGAAGAGCATGAGCGCTTGGAGGTCACTGTTTTCGGTTATGAGCGCGCTGCGTCTGGCGACTATCACGACGACAACTGACTATCTGTGGAGGTCTCTGTCCAATGCGGAGCTTTTCACGGCAGGTTTCCCGCCGCGTTCTTAACCGGTGAGCTTGAGTCCTTCCATGCTCAGCTCATTTCCCTCTACCAAACACTCCTCGGTACCGCTAAATTCCAAACTCTTGAGGGTCAACTGGAGCTGCAGGCTACAGGTGACGGCTTGGGCCATGTCAGGATCTCGGGTGAGGCACTTGACCAGGCAGGCATTGGCAACAAGCTCGTCTTTGAAATCGTTATTGATCAGACTCAGCTTCAAACTTCGGTGCAAATGTTGGCAGCGGCGATGCTCGCTTTCCCTGTGCGCACCTAACCATTCGTTCGAGGCGGACGGCTGCGCCGCCGCTCAACTCCAGCGTTAGGCACACAGGAATGGCTATGGAAATTGATCAGCAAAAGCGCACCTCTTGGGGCAAGCCTAGTGCGTTCTTGTGGTTCTTCGGATGCATCTCCGCCATTGGCCTAGCGGCTGCGGCTCGTTGGCGAGAACTAGACATCGCATTTGCGTCGGCTTGGCTCACCCTCCTTGTGGTCGGCTCTTCTGTAGTTCTGTGGCGCGCATGGAGACATACTGGCGAGCCAAGTACAGCCAAACTTGGACAACTTGCGGCGCTACCTCGAAGCTGGCAGCGGTGGCTACTTGGGGAAGACAAAAATGGCAACACGAAATAGCGAGCAAACCGGCACAATGCCTAACTACTCGTTCAAGGCGGACGGCTTCGCCGCCGCTTAACTCCAGCGTTATGTTCAAGAGGGAAGACGATGAGGTTTAGTCAACGGGCCGGCATGGTTGAAGTGAGCGATGTCGTTCAGACCGAAGGAATGAGCGACGCACTCCGGAATTCACTCTGGAACGCAATTGACCAGTGCCTATGGTCCAAAGAAACGTTTTTGATAAATCGTCGCGAGGGTGGGCTCGGCTTCGTAGATGCGTTTAGCCGCCAGCTATGGTTTAATTTCTTCAAGCTTCGCATTGACTCCAGGCCAGAATATGGTTTTGAGATCCTTGATCAAATTCGCAAGTACTTTTTCTCATCCAAGTGGTACGAGGTTTACGATTTCATCGAATTTGTTGTTCAAACCTACAAGATTCCGGGGCTTACAGAACTCATCAACGATGTCTTGGAACGTGAGCTATCTGGGTTTCGTCTCATAGATGGTTTGTTCACACCTGTATCCGACGCCTCAGAGCGGGAAGCCATCGAAAACGCGCTGGCCCCTGGACCATTTGCAGGCGTTCAAGCCCACCTTCATCAGGCGTTGCAACTCCTGGCGAACCGCGATCAGCCGGACTATCGTAACTCGATTAAGGAGTCGGTCTCGGCTATAGAAAGCGCCGTCTGCGAACTAAGCAACAACCCCAAAGCGACGCTTGGCGACGGCTTGAAAATTCTTGAGCGTAGTGGAAAGCTTCACAACGCGTTGAGAAATGGCTTTTCTGCGATATATGGGTATACCAGTGACGCGGACGGTATCCGACACGCCATGCTGGAGGAGACAGCACTCGATGAGGCAGATGCAAAGTTTTTCCTTGTTTCAAGTGCAGCGTTCATAAACTATCTAAAAGCGAAGCAGGCAAAGAGCACATAACCATTCGGTCGAGCGGACGCGCAGAAAACGCGCGCCGCTTACCTCAAGCGTTAGGCCCGCACCCAAATGGCGCTTTTTATACAGCCACCTCCAAATACGTCGGCGGACACGCTCCGCCAAATGTCGCTGGACTACAACTGGAGCGACGGCTTTGCTTTCCCACAAGCAATCGCCGATCACCCAAATTGCGATCTTGCTGTGGCGCTTGAGCTGTTCTGGTTGACTGACGCAATTTCGGTTTATCTTGGCGAGGCTTCTGTGCAAGAACTCAATGTTGCGTGGCGTTCTTTCTGCAAGTTGCTTACTCAACGGCTACTTGGCGGTTACTACATTCACGGTCCTGCTTCATTTCGGGTACCGTTAACAAAAACTCAGATCTACAAGTATCAAAAACTTGGTGTGCCAAGCATCTTTCTAACCGGTGTCGAGCAGGCCTAACATTTCGTTCAAGGCGGACGGCTCCGCCGCCGCTTAACTCCAGCGTTAGGGCTCAGAATGGCAAACGCACGCTTCGTACTGTTCGCCATCGTGTTATTGACCACTGCATGTGCTGGTCTTTCTCAACGCCAAACTACTTATAGCGGCGACTACTTCTACAACTTCGAGTACGCCTCTTTTTTCCCTGACGGCAAAGATGTCAGATGGTGTGTCAATGGAGATATGTCCAAAGCAGAATTGCCTGCCAAAGACGCTAACGGTCCTTGGGGCACGAGTCACGTCATTGTTCAAGGCACACTCGGTTCATCAGGACACTACGGCAACCTGGGAGCCTGTAAGCGCATCCTGACAGTCACTAAAATTCTCAAGGTAAGTAACATGCGGGCGCGCGAGTAACCATGCGCCCTAACAACTCGTTCAAGGCGGACGGCTCCGCCGCCGCTTAACTCCAGCGTTAGACCCTATGAAAATGTTTCTCGCAGTAGCGCTATTAGTCTTGTCAGTCCACGCAACAGGCTCAGATCAGCGCCTAAGCAAAGACGACATCATTAGGTTCGCCAAGGCCCAGGCAAAATCCTTTTGTCACAGCGTCCTCCATGGGCAGTTCACCAAAGTTGGATGCGAATTTTCTGCAACGTTCCATGACAATTCGTGGAGCGTCCTAGCCATTCCGCGTATTGAAAATGGAAAGGGTGAGCGAGTGGCCGCTTCTGACGTAGAGCGCTTTTACATCTTCTCTCCAACCGGCCGACTGTTAAAGCAGTTCAATGCTGAGTAGTCTAACAACTCGTTCAAGGCGGACGGCTTCGCCGCCGCTTAACTCAAGCGTTAGACATACAGCATGAAATCCCGCGAAGCTGACATTTTCACAATCTCGCTTCAGGATGGCCGCGAAGCCCTGTGTCGTATTCTTTATGAGTCGAGCTATTTCAAAAACGTAGTTCTTATCGGGTGCTATGGGGTGCGCTCCGACAACTTTTCTACAACTGAGCAGGTCAGCGTGAGCCCTAAGGCAATGATGTATACCGGCTGGTCAAAGACTTGGCCGGTCATCGGCCACGAGCCCATGGCCAGCCATGAAGGTATTCTCTCCCGGCGTATCGTTGCAGGTGACGTGTGGGAGGGTGACAGGCATATGGGTCAAGCCACAGAAACTGAGTTGGCATCGCTTTCAAAAATGGAAGTTTACGGGCATCGTAGTCTGGTTAGGCAGCTAGCAAAGTATGTCTAACTACTCGTTCAAGGCGGACGGCTTCGCCGCCGCTTAACTCAAGCGTTAGAGCACAAAATGAGAGTTACGGCAGCCGCAAATTTGTCACTTGTAATAGCGGTCATTTCTGTTGCACTGCTGTTCTTCGGATTTGCGTCGGCGCTTGGCGATCCTGCACCATGGGTCACCCCTGCTGAAATTGCATCGCGTAAACTCCATGCGACTATCGCCTTCTCAATAGGAATTTTTATTCTTCCTTTTGCACTTTGGCTTTCTGGGTATAGCTTCCCGGCTGCCCGCTGGCGTTCGTCGATAGCTTTACTTATCTGCTTAATTCCGTTCGGCACCATGTGCGTTCTCTGGTTCACATGAGAAATGTGCTCTAACAATTCGTTCAAGGCGGACGGCTTCGCCGCCGCTTAACTCTAGCGTTAGCTCCCTCCGTATTGAACGGCAGCTATGCGACATGCATTTGCGGCCCGCAAGAGGCCGCTATTGGCCGAATAGAGACTATGCTTCGCGCCGATATCCCACCCGAAGCAGACTTGTGCTCGGCGTGGCTGATCGAAGCGATGTTCGACAACTGAGAGTCTCGCCTAGTTAGCGCCAGCGGCGTCGCTCTTGCTCGGCTTGGGCATCGGCATATACCCATCATCCAGCGCGTGCACGAAGGCGATGATGTCCTGGATATCGAGATTCGACATCGCGGGTTTGTCGCCGGCCTTGCGGTCGAAGGGGGCGTCTTTGGTGTCGACGTTGCCGTGCAGTGCTTCGGGGATGTCGTTGTAGAGGGCGAGCTTGCCGCTGGCGTCGCGGGGGTAGATTTTTTCGGGCTGGACGCTGCGCAGGTTGTAGAAGTCCAGCACCTGTTTCAGCGTGGTGTATGCGCCGTTGTGGAAGAACACGGCGCGGCGGTCGACGTTGCGCAGGGTGGGGGTGAGAAACATGCCGCAGTATTGTTTCTGGCTGGCCAGATCCTTGCGGATGGGACCGCACAGGCCAAGGTCGAAGTGCTGCGGATCCTTGTTGGCCGCGAGGTGCGTGTTGCGCGGTACGCCCAGCGCTTCGTACTGGGTGTCGGTGAAAAGCGGCGGCAGGCCGTCGGCGGTGACCTGGCTGAGGTGGCAGGCAGCGCAGTTGCCTTTTTGCGGATCGTTGAAGGCCTTGAGCCCGCGCATTTCGGCGGCGCTGAGCGTGGCCTTGCCCTGCAGCCACGCGTCGTATTTGCTGGTGAAGGCGTGGAAGGATGGGTCTTCGATCTGGTAGCGCACGAGGGCGAACATCGCCTCGGACACCAGCCTGTCCGGACTGTTGACGATGGCCGGGCCGAACAACTGGACGAACTGCTGGCGGTAGGGCGGCTTGGCCAATGTGCCGGCCAGCGTCGATACGCTGGTGTTGGCCATCTCGGCAGGATCAAGCGCGGGGAAAAAGGCCTGCCTCTGCAGTGAATCGGCGCGGCCGTCCCAGAACAGGCCGCCCTGCGGCACCATGGCGACCGTTGGTGCGGCGCCGGCGGATTTTTGTGCCCGCGGTTGGCTGCTGGTCGATGCGGCGAGAGCGTTGAGATTGACGGTGACATCGTCCGGCGCGGTGTCCGGGCCGATGCTGAAAGGTTGCTGCCGATAGAGATAGGCCAGCGACGGTGGCGGCCGTTCGCCGAGACGATTCATGTCGGCGCCGCCGGGCTGAACGGTGAGCTTGTTCGGCGGGTTGTAGCCGTATTGGGGGCTGTGGCAGGAAGCGCAGGACTCACGCCCCGAGCCCGACAGCGAGGGGTCGAAAAAAATCTGCCTGCCCAGCTGTGCAACCGCGCTGAGCGGCTGCACCGGCGGTAGATTCAATACGACCGGATGAGGATTGATGCCGCCTGATTCGGCGGGGCCGGTGTGGGCCGACGCTTTGGTTCCGCCGACAATTCCGCCAACCAGCAGGCCGCTGCAGACCAGCGCGAGACACCACGCGGTTTTCAATGACGGCGCGCGGCGACGGCGCGCGGATGTTTGACGTGGACGCATGGCGAACGGCAAGAGCGTGTATCCGATAGCTTCAATGGCGTTGTCGCAGCGAACCGGCACGCAGTCAGGCACGGTCGGGGCGTGTGACATCGGGTGAGGCAAGTCGACGACAGAAAACCCCTGCCCGGTGAGACCCGGGCAGGGGCGTCGTCCTTGGGAGATTTACAGTCCCTTGTTCGAACGCGGCACGGCCTGTGCCGTCTGCTGCAGGCGCGGATCGATCGGTGCGGGAACCTTGGTGCCCAGGACGGGATCGAGAAAGATCGGCCTTGCCACGGTGAACTGGTTACGGTTGAAGTCGAACATGCCCATGATGCTGCCGGTGGTCGCATCGTTCGAACCCTGGCCGATGCGCTGGCCGCCGAGCCAGTTGTCCTCGATGAAGCGCACCACGGAGGACTGCGTTACGCGCGTATCGTCCACGTAGTTGACGCGAGCGTAGGGCGAGATGACCAGCATCGGCACGCGCGTGCCCGGACCGCAGCGGCCGTTGACCACGCCACCGTTTACGCCGATGCCGGGCTTGGCATCGGGGCCGGTGCACACGCCCGGGCCGTTGAGCTGATCTGCACCGGTCACCGAACCTTGCTTGGTCGTCGAGTCGAACGACGAAGTGGTCGGCGACGCATAGCGATGGTCGTACCAGCCGTCGGAATCGTCGTAGGTGATGATGATGGCGGTGTTCTTCCAGTCAGGCTGCTTCTCGAGGAAGTTGACGACCTTCACGATGAACTGCTGCTCGTCCAGCGGATCGGAATTGCCCGGATGCGCATCGCCCACTGCCGGCGCTTTCAGGTAGCTCACCGAGGGGAAATTGCCGGCCGACACGGCGCTGAAGAAATCGTTGACGTCGTATTCGTGGTGCACCGGCGTGGCGCCGCTGTCCTTCGGATCGGTGTAGCCGACCTTGGCGATCGAGCTGGGGCGCGCATGCGTTGGGTTGGCCGTGGAGGCGTAGTACTGGAACCAGTTGTGGTGCGGAATGTAGTCGGTCTTGGTCGCCGCCAGCACGCTCGAGTAGGTGCTGCGGGTGCAGCCGGTGCTGCCGTTCTGGTTGGTGGCGGTGAGGTCGAAGCCGCCCATGAAGCCGCCCCAGGTCAGGTTGTGCGCATTCAGCAGATCGCCGATGTTCTTCGAGGTCATGCGCACCGTGCTGGTGCTCGAGGAGCAGCTGTCGTAGGCGGGGTCGGTGTCGCCGACCAGGGTCAGCCCGGACTGACCGTCCGGAATGGTGGACGACGAACCAACGATATTCTGTGCACCGTTCGTGGTGCCGGCGACGACTTCGAGTGCGCCTGGCGTGGAGGGGCCGAACGTGTCGCTGTAGGCGTTGTCATTCAGCGCAAAATGCTGGGCGTAGTTCCACAACGCGGTGACGGTGTTGCCGTCGAAGTAGGCCATGACCAGGCCGTTGGTGCCGAAGGTGCCGGTGCTGCTCACCGTATTGTTGCCGGTGTAAGCGGGGAAACGATCGGCCAGACCGTTGTCGTAGGCCAGCTGCTCCGGCGTGTAGGAGTGATTCTGGCCTTCGGTATTGGCCTGCGTGCGATCCAGACGGAACGGGTTGACCGCGTTGACGCCGTTCACCGGATTGGTGGCGTTCGGGTTCTGGGTCAGCAGCGCCTGCGTCAGGCCCTGTACGGACGGCGTGTTGGGCGCCGCAATGAAGGCCGGCTCGCCTGCGGGATTCTGTGCAACCGGGTAGGTGCCGAAGTAGTGGTCGAACGAACGGTTCTCGCCGAAGATCACGACCAGATGCTTGATCGGGGTGGCGGTGGGCACGGCGTCCTGCGGGGAGGTGTGGACCACCGGGCCGGGAATGATCTGGCCTGTGGCCGGCGCCCTGGCCAGCGGCGATGTCACCTGGGCAGATACGGCAAACGCGAGGCTGACCGAGGCGATCGAAGCGCAAAGCAGCGTTTTGCGGATGGGAGGATGCAGCATGGCAAGGGACTCCTGATGAGAGAGGCAACGAGGGTGGCTAACCGGCCGGGTCGGACCGCAGCAAATTCACTGGAATACCCGGCACGGTTGCGGCAAACCGTGGCAGGAGCGCGCGAAGGTCGACGGGCATTTAATCACCCGTGTATGAACATTCAGAGACAGCGAGGCAGGTGCGGAGCACCTGGCGTGAAGCGGCTCGGCGAGCGCAGGTTTTTGCGTCTTTCATGCGTAAAACCCGCGTAAAACCCTGCGTAAAGCGTGGTGGTGGCGCGCGCAGGCTCGCCGCTGCGCATCGCGGCCTGACTGGCATATGGCTGTTCATGTCCACGCAGGGGTGCAACACTCCTGACACACGGCGATCCATGCCGCGTTCGCGTCAGCGATCCCGATCGAACAGGCACTTGCCCACGATGTCCGCGTCATCCAAGCCTGTTTCCGCTGCCGGCCCCCGCGCTGCGCCGGAGCCGACTGCGGGTGGCCAGGCGAACGGTCGGCGCCTGCCCCGGACGCATTCCGCCTTCTGGGTCATGACCCGTCGCGTCACCCTTCTGGCGGCCTCGGTCGACGCGGCGTTCCTGGTTTTCTTTCTCGCCGTGAGCTCGCCGCTGCTGGCGTGGCTCAACGTGGTCAGCATCGCCATGTATGTCGTGGCGTACGCGCTGCTGGTGCGGCGGCGGAATGTTCCCGCACTGCTGCTGATCTGGGCCGAGGTGGTGGGACACGCGACGATCGGCACGTTGCTGGTGGGCTGGGACAGCGGCTTTCACTACTACCTGCTGATGTTCATTCCCGCCATCGCGGTGAGCGGCAGCGTGCGGCGAGTGGCGCTGCCGCTGATCGTGCTGTTTCTGGCCTATATGGGTCTGCATCAGGCGGCGCATGTCGTCGGCACGCTGGCGCCGATGGGCGATACGCCGCTGCAGATTCTCAGCGTGTTCAATGTCTCGATTTTTTTCGCGATGGCCAGTTATACGGCCCGCTTTTATTACGCGCTGGTGCGCAAGAGCGATCGCAAGCTGCGCGATCTGGCTACCCGCGACGCGCTGACCGGACTGTCCAACCGACGCCATCTGATCGAGCTGGCGAAGCCGGAAATTGCGCGCGCGCGTCACGCCGGTCAGCCGGTGTCGCTGGTGCTTGCCGATATCGACGATTTCAAGCAGATCAACGACGGATACGGGCATGAGGCCGGCGACGTGGTGCTGACACGCGCCAGTGCCGTATTTCGCGACGCCTGCAGCAGCGAGGACATCATTGCGCGCTGGGGTGGCGAGGAGTTCCTGTTCCTGCTGCCGAATATCGGCACTGACGATGCGCTGCCTATCGCCGAGCGCGTGCGTGCGCGGGTTGCCGAGATGGCAGTCGATCACGATGGCCGCCAGATAGGTTTCACGCTGTCGATGGGCGTGGCCTTGCTGATGCCGGAGGAAAATCTGGAAGATGCCATCAGACGCGCCGACAACGCGCTCTATCAGAGCAAGTCCGAGGGCCGCAATCGCGTCACGCCGGCATCGCCGCTGCCCGTGGATGCGCCGCGCCCGTCCGGTGCGGCGCGCGTTTGTTCGCCCTGAGCTGACGCCCTGCACCTGTGGGATTATGCGTCCTCCTTCGTATTGAAGTGCGACGATGCTTTGTACTGACTGCCAATCCGGCTATCACGCGCCCTACGACCGCTTCGAGCGCGTGGCCGCGAATCCGAAAGGCCCGGCTTACCTGATGCGCTGCAAAGTGTGCGGCGCGCTGTGGAACGAGACCTCCGGTCCCCCGGCGCTGATGACCCGCACCGAAGCGCGGTGGGTGTACCCGCAGGCGCGGATCTGAATTGCAGCCTGACCGGTCGGGTATCGATCCGACGCGCAGCGGCGTCGGCGTCGTGGTCGCGCCGGAACGCCGGCATCCGGGCATCGAATGATGCCGGCATGACCTTCGGCATATCCGGCATGGCGCTGCAGGGTCTACGCTCGGTTATCTACCGGGGAGATCCATCCATGTTGAAACCATTGATTGCGGGTATCGCGTTGGCCATCAGCGGCGTGGTCGCCGCCCAGGTGGCGCCCGCCAGCGCATCGACTTCCACCACGCCGGCCACGCCGGACTGGGTCGCCAAGAGCAACGCCGACGCGCAGCCGCTGCTGAAGGCGCTGGCCGATTTCAATCCGGAGTTTGCCTCGCAGTTCGGCTTTCCCGGCTTCGACGACAAGGCCATCGACCTCAAGCCCAACGTGGACGATCGCTCGCGCGCCGCGCTCACGGCCGCGCGCGACCAGCTGCAGAAAAATCTGACGGCAGAAACCGACGCGAACGTGCGCCAGGATCTGGAAATCATGATCAAGGCGGCTGACCGCAGCATCGAGGACAGCAAGCTCAACGAGCAGTACCTGCTGCCGTACAACGACATCGGCCAGACCATATTCCAGGGCGAGTTCACCCTGCTGCAGGATCAGGTCGCGCCGGCGCGCCGGCCGGCGGCGCTGAAACGCCTGCAGTGCTATGTCGGTATGACCGCCGGCTGCGTGCCGGTAACGAAGGAGGCGCAGGCGCTGTTCCAGGCGAAGCTCGGCGACGCGAAGCTGATCGGCCCGTACAAGGTCGAGGTGGAACAGAATCTGGCCAACACCGGACGTTACGTCGACGGCATACGCAAGCTGTACGCGAAGTACAAGATCGACGGGGCGGGTCCTGCGCTGGACAAACTGCAAAAGCAGTTGAACGACTACGACGCCTGGGTCAAGGCCACGGTGCTGCCGCATGCGCGCACCGACTTCCGCCTGCCGCCGGCGCTGTATGCCAACAACCTCAAACAGGTCGGACTCGACATCACGCCGCAGGAGCTGATCAAGCGGGCCGAGCTGGAGTTCATGGAAACCCAGGCGCAGATGCAGATGATGGCGCCGGACGTGGCCAGGGCGGAAGGCATCAAAGGTGCCACCGACTATCGCGATGTGGTCAAGGGCCTGAAGAAGGATCAGCTCGATCGCGATTCGATCGAGCCTTATTACCACCAGGTGATCGGCAAGATTCAGGACATCATCCGCCAGCAGGGCATCGTCTCGCTGCCCAATCGCGACATGATCATGCGCGTGGCCTCCGAGGCGGAAAGTGCGCAGGAGCCCGCGCCGCACATGGACCCGCCGCCGCTGATCAACAACCACGGCGAACGCGGCGCGTTCGTGCTGCCGCTGGGCAATCCGCCCAATGGCAAGGGCGACAACCAGGCCTACGACGACTTCACCTGCAAATCCTGCGCGTGGACGCTGGTGGCGCATGAGGGAAGGCCAGGTCACGAGCTGCAGTTTTCGGCGATGGTCGAACACGGCGTTTCGCTGGCGCGGTCGCTGTTCGCCTTCAACAGCGTCAACGTCGAAGGCTGGGCGCTGTATTCCGAATACATGATGATGCCGTACGAGCCCAAGGGCGGGCAGATGATTGCCCTGCAGCTGCGTCTGCTGCGTGCGGCCCGCGCGTTCCTCGACCCGATGCTCAACCTTGGCCTGATCACCCACGACCGCGCGCACGACATCCTGGTCAACGACGTGGGTCTGTCCGAGGCCTTTGCACGCGAGGAGCTCGACCGCTTCACCTTCCGCTCGCCGGGGCAGGCCACCGCGTATTTCTACGGGTATACCCGCCTGCTCGAGCTGCGCGCGCACACGCAGATCGAACTGGGCAACAGCTTCAATCTGAAACAGTTCAACGATTTCCTGATCGCTCAGGGCCTGCTGCCACCCGACCAGTTGGCCGAGGCGGTGGATACGCAGTTCATTCCCGCCCACGGCGGCAAGCCGGCGCAGTAAGAACGTTGGCGGTTATCGCCCGGCAGACAGTCGTCGGGCGATAACGGCCGCCGGATCTGTCGGCGCGTCGCTCACAGGTCGAGCTTGCCCAGTTCGGCGTAGGCGTTGTTCAACCACACCTTGACCCGCTGGCGTTCCAGCAGACCCAGACCGGTGCTGGCGCGATCGGGATGATTGAGTGCCGCCCAGAAGCTGACGTTCGACTGGTCGATCTTCAGCATGGCGGTGTCGGGCAGGCGGCGCAGGGAAATAACTTTTGCGCCGAGCGCTTCGGCGCGCTGACGCTGCCCGGATGCGTCGAGCATGTCGAAGCGATCGCCGCGCAGCTCGTTCAGCACGATCACGAGATTGAGCTTGCCGCCGAACTGATCCAGCCACTGCTTCAGCAGATCGACCGAATCGCGACCGCTGTCCATCACGTGCCACCAGGTCAGCGTGAGGCCGCTTTCCGTGGCAAGCCCCGGTATATCGGAATCGGTGAGCCAGCGCGTCAGCGCCTCATGCGTTTGCGCCGCGAGGTCGACCAGCACGTGTTGCTCAGGACTTTCCAGCGCGCACTCAATGACCGGGTCGAGGCTGTCGTGCTGGTCGAGTAAGGCCGGCTGGGCGAAGTCGGCATAGAAGCGCAGCAGCGCGCCGTGCGAGCGGTCGGTATCGAAGCCGCGGAACTGCATGCCGTGATCGATGAAATACTGGGCCAGCACGCGGCACACGACCGACTTGCCGACGCCGCCTTTTTCACCACCGATGAAGTGGATGTGGCTCATGTCCGAATTTATCCTGGTTGCTTGAACGGGTGAGAGGTAGCGGAAAAGCCCGAGCGTAGAAAATACCGGGTGAAGATGTCGATCAGACGCTCGCGATTGTTCGTCACCCGCGGCGTCATCGCGCAGGCGATCGCTCGATCGCCCGGCTGTGCCTGCGAGGCATCGTCAGATCGGTGAAACGTGCGGGGCCGGGATATCCCGTCTTCGAAGCCGGTGGACCACAGGGGCGGGCTCAGCGCCCGACGTTCAGCACTTCACCGTACCGCCGGCAACCGGCACGCACGGATGAAAGACGGGCGGGGGAGGCAGGGCGGGCGGCGCGCCGTCGTGATCATGGCCAGGGCCATGACCCTGGTCGTGGTCGTGATCATGACCGTGCTCGCCTCCGTAGGGTAGACCGCCGCCCAGGTAACCGGGCACGGCGTTGTAAAACGGGCCGACATCGTCGTAGACCGGTTGCGCCATCTGATTCTGGTACTGGGCGTTCTGCTGGCGCAGTACATCGTTCTCGCCCTGCAGTCGCCCGCGTGCGGCGGCGGCATCGATCTGCGCCTGCTGCAGATCGGCTTGCTGCTGCTGTCGCTCGGCCGCCGCTTCGTCGGCCTGCTCCTGAGCCTTGGCCGCCATCCGCTGCTTGCGTGCCTCGACGCGCTCCTTGTAGAGCGCGGTAATGTTGTGTGAGACAGCGTAGCGCCTGGCTGCATCGTCCTGGCCCAGGTCGAGATACTGATCGATGATCTCCGTGTCGTCGGCCTGATGCAGCAGTTCGCCCTTGCCGCCGGCGCAGGGTCGATCGGTATAGACGACCTGCCCGGCCTTGGTGCACTTGTAGATATCCTGCGCGCTGGCCGCGCACGAGGTCGCCAAGAGAATCACGGCGAGGCAGAAAAAGCGTTTGGCGTTGGGCTGGCTGCTCATGCTGGCGCTATTTTGCACCTATCGGGCGTAATAAAAGCGTTGAGGCGTAAAACCGCGAGGATGACGGTCCGGCGTCGTTTCACGCTGTTCGACGCGATCGTTATCGGGGGAGATGCACGATACAGCCGGGACCGGCAAAGCGTCCTGCTGCGCATCGTAAGGCTGCATACGCCGGGTCAGCGAAGCGCGAACGGCCAGGTCATGACCTTCGTGCCAGGCGCTCGCCGATATGCCCGCGCCATTCCGGTGACAGTTCCGGTATCTCGATCGCACGCGCCAGCAAGCGCAGCGCTTCGCGATCGTTGGGCTTCAGATAGCCATCGAACAGCGATCGAATCGGCAAGCATCCCGCCCCTCGTGCAACGACATCTACCGTGTCTCCGGCCTTGACGGTCCCTTCCTTCAATACGCGCAGATAAAAGCCGGTGCGCAGGGAAAGCGCAAACATCTTCGGTACGCGCTTGTCCGCAAAACGAATGCCGAGCTTGAAACAGGGCACGCGTGGCTGGCTGATGGTGAACAGCGCGTCGCCAATCTGCAGCTGATCGCCGACGCAAAGCTGCGCCTCGTCGAGTCCGGCCACGGTGAGGTTTTCCCCGAACTGTCCGTAAGTCAGGTCATCCCGGCTGAGAGCCTCGCGCCAGTAGTCGTAATGATCCAGCGAATACGCGTAGACCGCCTTGCTCTCGCCGCCGTGATTGATCAGGTCCGCCTGCCCGTCGCCATCGAGATTGAGCCGGCGCACCGCGACCGCACCCGCCACGGGGCGCTTGAAAATGCCGGTCAGCACCGACGTATCGCCGTGCGGCACTTCCACTGGCCGCGACACATTCACTGACATCAGGCTCATCGGCATCGCGACTCGCTCCACAGGTTTGCCGGGTCGGCCAAATGCACGCCCAACGTCGTTCCGGCGTGCCTTCAGCTTACCCTTATATGAGCCGCTGGAAGGATAGGTGGAAGCGGGCGGGGGGAGAACAAGCGGTCGATATTTCGACGTCAGACGACAGCAGGTTTCGTATCCGCCACGTTGCCTTGACCGGCCTTTTGCCAGCTGCGCACGCCGATGCATGCCAGCACGATGAAGCCGGCATACAGTACCGACGTGATCACCAGATGCTTGTAGACGTATTCGCCCACGTAGATCACGTCCACCACGATCCACAGCCACCAGGCGGCGATATGACGGCGCGCCTGCCACCACTGTGCAACAAGGCTGAAGGCGGTCAGCGCCGAATCGAGCCAGGGCAGCGCGGCGTCTGTCCAGCGGTGCATGACGAAGCCGAGCAACAGCGAACCCACGACACCGATGGCGATATGCGCCAGCGCCTCTCCGGTCGCCAGCGGGGCCACCTGCACGCGACCGTCGTCGTCGAGATTGCGCAGCCAGCGCAGCCAGCCGTAGACGATGAGCACGGCGAAGGCGATCTGCAGCAGGGCGTCGGAATAGAGCTTGGCCTCGGCAAAGATGCCCACGTAGACCGCTACCGAGAGCAGCCCGATCGGCCAGCACCACGGCCGGCGCTGCGCGGTAAGCCAGACCGCCCATGCGCTGAGCAGGGCGCCGACCAGTTCTATCCAGGAGATTTCCATCAGCGTAGTTCCATCACGTGCGGCTCAAAACGCCAGCGTTGCGGAAAGTCGCGCCAGCCGTGGCGCGCCCGGAAACAGGAAGCTGTCGCCGCCGGAGGTGCCGGTATCGCGCCAGTAGAAGTGATTGAACAGGTTGTCGATATTCAATCGCCAGGTCAGCGCGTGGCCTCCCAGCACGGTGGTGTAGCGCATGCCGGCGTCGAAGACGTTATACGCCGGTACGCTGACCAGGCCGTTGGGCGTGGCCGGATTGGCGCTGGCGTAACGCCAGCCGCCGAGCAGGCTGAAGTTGTTGGCGAACGGCAGGCGGTAATCCAGATAGACGGCCGAACGCGCGCGTGGCACGTTCACCACCTGATGGCCTTCGTACGCGGGTGTGCCGGTGTCATACGCTTGCGCCTGAATGAAGTTGAGGCTGGCGGTGAGGCGAAGGTTTTCGGTGAGACGGCCGTCGGCGTTGAGCTCCAGGCCGGTGTGTTTCTCGATGCCCTCCTGCACGAAGGTGAAGCCCGCTGCGGTATTGCTGGGCTGCGCGAACTGATACGGCTGGCTGATGCGATAAAGCGCAGCGGTGAGATCCAATGCGTCGCTCCACGCGTACTTCGCGCCGGCTTCGACCTGCCGTGACTGCAGCGGCGGCAGTATCGCGTCGCCGTTGGAGGTCCAGTACGGCGCCTGGGCGCCGAGCGAAAGGTTTTCGCTATAGCTCACGTAGAGCGTCAGCGGTGCCGTCGGCTGCCACATCACGGCGGCCTGCGGCAGCACCTTGCTCAGGCGCGTGTCGCGCTGAAGCACGCCGTACGGATCGTAGGCGCGCTCTTCCAGATGCACGAAGCGCCCGCCCACAAGCACCTGCCATTGCTCGCCAAAGTGAATGCGATCGAGCCCGAATACCGCATGCTGCCAGCTGGTCAGCGTGCGTGCGGAGGGTCCCGGCTGATTCGGTGAGGGCGCGTAGTAGGGCGGGTTGAATTCGCTGATATTTGCCGTGCCGACGTAGTCGTAGACGTATGGACGCTGATCGAGCGTGCGACGGAAGGCGCTGGTGCCCAGGCTCACCTCGTTGCTCAAGCTGCCGAGATCGAAACTGCCCTTGAGCACGGCCCGCGCCTCGTCGTTCTCGCGGGTGTCGTCGGGGCTGCGGTAATCGTAGATGTCGTAGTCGCCATTGGGCGCGAAAAAGTAGCCGGGCGTTGCGCCACTCGCGCAGGAGGGCGCGTAGAAGCAGCCATACGCATACGCCACGTTGTCGTCGATCACGCTGTGGCTGTGGCTGCCGGAAAGTTGAAGGCTCCACTTGTCGCTGAAGCGGTAGTTGAAGCGCAGCGTGGTGTTGCTGGCGTGGATCCCGACCGGCTGCTGCCACGGCTCGTAGCCCAGCAGCTGGGTGCTGCTCGGATGCGGCGGCAGCGTGGTGCCGCCCAGCAGCTGGTAGCCGGAGACCGAGCGCTGGCCGCTGGTCTGGTAATCGGTATCAAGCTGCAGGGTGGCGCTGTCGCTGATCTTCCAGTCCGCCGCGAGCGAGATAAAGCTGCGCCGGCCGTTGGTATGGTCGACGTAGGAGTGGATGTCCTCGTGTGCCGCGTTGACGCGCACGCCGAAGTTCGGGGTGAGCCAGGCGCCCATGTCCAGCGCGGTGTACTGCGAGCCGTGCGAGTCGGTGCCCACGGTGACGGTGTGCACGTCCGCCGGCCGTTTGCTGACGTAATTGACCAGGCCGCCGGGTGCGACGACGCCGGCTTCGAGACCGGCCAGACCCTTGAGAATCTCGACCTGCTGCTTGTCTTCCAGCGGGGTCAGCTGCTCGGCGGTGATGGTCATGTCGTTGAGACGAAAGCCGGTCGCCAGATCGAGCGGGAAGCCGCGGATGGAAATGTCCTGGTAGTAGCCGACCGGCGCGTAGTTGTCGCCCAGGGCGGCGTCGGAGTGGGCGATTTCGCTCAGCGTGCGCGGCTGGCGATCGTCGAGCTGGTCGCGCGTGATGACCGTGACGGCGGCCGGCGTGTCGTGCAACGGCGCGTTGCCGAAACTGCCGAAGGTGTCGACCTGCGAACTCTCGGCGCGATAGCCCTTGTCGGTTTTGCCTTTGACCTTGACCGTGGCCAGCGGCGTCGCCTGCGCCGCGCTGGGCGTGGTGGCGTCGCCGGCCCGAGCGGCGGGCGCAGCAGCGAACGCCAGTGCAGACAGCATGGCGAGCGTAAGAACATTGCGGGTAATAGTCATCGATCATCGTCTCGTGGTGGCACACACGAAGCGACGGCAAGCCGCGCGCCCGAACGGACGCCAGCGACTCAGCAAGCTCCCTACGCCGGTACTAACCGGGTCAGGTTCCAAGGGACTCTCTCAGCCCGGCAAACGCCGGGCACCCCCGCTTCAAGACCGCTATTGAATCACGAAACGTGGGCTCTGCGTCAGGCCAGCGCGCGAATCGCCTGCAGCAGGGTCTGCCCGTGCGGCGTCGCGAACCACGACGCGTGGCCCAGCAGAAAGGTGTCGTAGGCGACGTCGGCATTGGCGCGCGAGCCGGTGACGGCGTGAAAATATTCCACCTCGGACAGCGCAAAGTCGACGTGCACCAGCGGCAAAAGGTCGGCCAGCAGCTGGATATCGTCGGCGCTCAGTGCGCGTATCTCGCGGTAGCCGTCGATCAGCGCGCGGGCGATATCGGCATGCACGGCGCCATCGCCTTGCTCCAGCGCCAGCCAGGCGATTGCATTGCGTTCGATCGCGGTCGCCAGATCGAATAGCGCAAACGTGCGCGAGGACAATCCGAAATCCAGCACCGACCTAACGCAAGCGCTGGGGCCGGCGTCGCTCCAGCAAAGATTGGAAACGTGCCAGTCGTTGTGGGTCCACAGCGCCGATTGTGTGGCCACGCGCTGCGGCAGCGTGTCATGCCAGGGCGCCAGCACGCGCTGAACATCGGCTGCCCAATCGCGCTGGCGCAGGTAATCGGCCAGGCCCGGCCGATCGGGCAGTTGCTGAGCAAACGCGGCGATGGGGTCGGCCGCGGCAAGCAGTTCGCTGCGTGCTACCAGAATATGCGTGTCGCGCTGATCGGCCGTATAGCTGGCGGCCGCATCGTGCAGCGTGGCCAGCATGCGGCCGGCCGCGCGCGCATGACCGCGTTCGGCGATCGGCGACCAGGAAACGGCGTCGCGGTAGAGGTCGATGCCCTCTGCCACAGTGTGGATCTCATACACCCAGTCGCCGATTGCTATGGCCGTTTGGCCGTCCATACCTGCAAGCAAGTCGGGTATGGGGATACCGCCGGTCTGTAGATGCGCGATGAAGCGATGCTCTTCGCTGAGCGTTGCCACGGAACGCACCAGACGATGATGTCGTTTCACAAAAACAGCGCCTTCGTCGGTGTCGACCAGTACGGCGGCGGACAGCGGCCGCGGGCTATGCCAACGAATGCTCAGCGGCGCGCCCAGGGCGGGGTAGCAACGCAACAGCCGCGCGACTTCGCCGGCGCGCAGCGCTGGCCAGTCTGGTGCAACGCTGTCATCGGCAAGGCCATGCACGCGATGGGTGATGTCCGGCATGGGTGGGCGCGCAAGTCGAAGGAGGCGGGGATTATCGCCCAACGCCGCCACTGCCGCTTTCAGGCGGACGCCGCATCGCGTCTAATAGCTGTTGCTGTCGCCGCCACGCGAGATCCGATGAGTGCCTTGCTGCTGTTGTTTGCCTGTCTCGTGCTCGGCGTGCTGGTGGCGCGTTTCGCCAGCCCGCCAGCCGGCATCGTGCCAGGCATCAACTGGTGGGTGATCAATGCGGCGCTGCCTGCGCTGGTGCTGGAGCTGATCCCCAAAGTCGTCTTCGATCCGCAGCTGTGGTTTCCGGTGGCGACGATGTGGATCACCTTCTTCGGTGCCTGGCTGGTATTCGGCCTGCTCGGCCTGTGGCTGGGCTGGTCGCGCGGCCGCATCGGTGCGCTGATCCTGGTGTGCGGGCTGGGCAATACCTCGTTCATGGGCTATCCGCTGATCCAGGCGCTGCGTGGCAAGGACGGTTTGACCCTAGCCGTCGTGGCCGACCAGTTGGGCTGCTTTCCGCTGCTGGCCTCGGCCGGCGTAGTGGTGGCGTCGATCTACGCCGGGCGCACGCCGCGGCCGGCGATGATCGTGCGGCGCATTCTGACGTTTCCCGCCTTCGTGTCCCTGGTCATCGGCATCGTCGCCGGCCGCCTGGGCGGCTGGCCTTCCGCGATCGATGGCGTACTGGTGCCGCTGGGTGCCACGCTCACACCGCTGGCGCTGTTCTCGGTCGGCCTGCAGTTCACCTTTCGCCCCGGTGAACGCGAATGGGGCGCGGTAGGCGCCGGACTGGGCTGGAAGCTCCTGCTGGCGCCGCTGGTCTGCCTTGCCGTGGGCAAACTGGCCGGCGTGCAGGGACTGGTGCTGACGATAGGCGTGCTGCAGGCCGCGATGGCGCCGATGATTTCGGCGGCGATTCTCGCCGACGAATACGATCTCGACCCGGCGCTGGCCAATACGGTTCTCAGCACAGGCATCGTTCTTTCGCTGGCCACCATACCGCTGGGCAACTGGCTGCTGGGCTAGCCGGCGGCGCTTGCGTGCGGAGGCGGCTGCACCGAGACTGAGGCCATACTCAGGGGAGTGTCGTCGCATGGCCACGTTCGAACGGATCAAGCGGATCTTTGGCAGCGGCCAGCCGGAGCGTCGCGCTGCGCCGCGCAGCGGCGTGCCCAAGGGCCTGCACGTGCTGGTCGTCGATGACTCGCCCACGATCTGCGCCGTGCTCGGCAAGATGCTGAGCCAGGACGGGCACGTGGTGATCAAGGCGACGACTGGCGAAGAAGCGATCGCGCTGGCCGGTCGCGAACTGCCGGATCTGATTTTTCTCGATATCGTGATGCCGGGCATGAACGGCTTCGCCGTGCTGCGCGCGCTGCGCCGCGAGACGCTGACGCACGACATTCCGATCGTGATGATCAGTGGCAACCTGCAGGCGACCGAGCAATTTTACGTGCAGCGCTTTGGCGCCGACGATTTCATGAAAAAGCCGTTCGGCCGCGGCGAAGTCTTTGCGCGTATCCAGGCGCTGACCGGGAGCGGACGACTGACAGTGCGCGAACGTGACCCGGCGGAGCTGGCAGAGGAACCGATCGATCAAACGGTGCACGACGCGATCCCGGATATCGCCATGCCCGATCCGCACGATCGCTGATGCGCCGTGCGCTTTATCGTTGCCAGGGTCGTCACTGACGGGCGATGGTTCAGAAGCGCACGTTGCTGCGGTGGGCGATCGCCTCGACCGCCTGCATGGCTTCCTTCAGGCCGGCGCCGTTGCGCTGGCGGTAAAGCCTGATGGCTTCGATCTTGTTTCCGCTGCGAACCGCCGTCTCGATATGAACGTCCTCGATGTTGAGGTTCGGCGTCCATCGGGCGCGCGAGTCGCGCGCGATGGCGAGCGCCTTGCTGATGCGACCGAACGCATAGCCGGCGACAAATAGCAGCGCACCGGTGATGATATGGGACATATGCCAGTCCATGGTTTTCTCCCTGCTGTGACGTCGATCAGGCGAGACTATCGCGCATGAGCGAACGAGAGAGTGAATCCGTGGATGAAGTGCGTGTCGACATCTGGCTGTGGGCCGCACGCTTCTTCAAGACGCGCAGCCTGGCCAAGCAGGCGATCGAGGGTGGCAAGATCGACGTCAACGACCTCGGCTGCAAGCCGGCCAAGGCGCTGCACGTGGGCGACCGGCTGAAAGTAGTGCGTGGCGACGAGCGGATGGAGGTCGAGGTGCTGGCCCTGTCCGACAAGCGTGGCCCGGCCAGCGTGGCGCAGGCGCTGTACCGCGAAACCGACGCCAGCCGCCTCGCGCGCGAGACGTTGAAGGAGCAGCGGCGGCTCAGCGGCGCGGCCTTCGATCACCCGCCGTCGCGTCCGGACAAGCACGCGCGCCGCGATTTGCGCCGGATGAAGGACGCGCGCTGAGCAGTACATCGCATTCTACCGGCGCAATTTGCGGAACTATCCTCCAACAGTCCCATCGGCACGGCGCGGCGCCGTTTTGACCATGGGTCTACCGAAGGGGATTGCACCATGAGTACCGTCAGTTTCGCCAAGCCCAGTTTTGTCCAGCGTCTGCTCAACAGCATCGGTTCCGGCGCGCGCCCGCAGGCCGCCGCGGGTGCGCGGGTGCTGGTAGTCGACGATTCGCCGACCATCTGCGCGGTGCTTGGCAAGATGCTGGTACAGGACCAATACGCGGTGTTGAAGGCGAACGACGGTCATAGCGCCATCATCATGGCGATTCGCGAGCAGCCGGCGCTGATCTTTCTCGACGTGGTGATGCCCGGGCTCAACGGCTTCGACGTGCTGCGCGCCCTGCGCCACGATCCGCGCACCCAGCACATCCCCATCGTGATGATCAGCGGCAACGCGCAGGCGACCGAGCAGTTCTACCTGCAGCGTTTTGGCGCCGACGATTTCATGAAGAAGCCCTTCGGTCGCGACGAGGTATATCACCGTATCGGTCAGTTGGTGCTGGCCGGGCGGCTGGCGCCTCGTTCCGCGGCGAGCGCCGTCAGCACACCAGCGATGGCGTCGGCCCCCATCGCACACGATTCCATTCCCGATATCGCCATGCCGGATGCAGAGACCGCGCACGGATTGAGCCACTGGCACACCTGAGCTGTTGTAGGTTGGGGTGAGCGCAGCGAACCCCAACACCGAGTGCACGCGTTCGTTGGGGTTCGCTGCGCTCACCCCAACCTACGTGGCTCTGTCGCAATCGTTGATAGGTCTTGTGACGTTCAAATAAAATAAAAACGGCGGCTATCGCGAGCCGCCGTTTTTATTTGGCCATCCAGATGTCTGGAAGGCTTTCTACGTTTTCATCTTGATTACGCCAGATCGAAACGATCCAGGTTCATCACCTTGGTCCACGCGGCGACGAAATCCTTGACGAACTTCTCCTTCGCGTCCGAGCTTGCATAGACCTCAGACAGCGCGCGCAGCTGTGCGTGCGAGCCGAAGACCAGATCCACGCGCGTGCCGGTCCATTTGACTTCGCCGGTCTTGCGATCGCGGCCTTCGAACTCGTCCGTGCCACCGCCGACGGCCTTCCATTCCGTGCCCATGTCGAGCAGGTTCACGAAGAAGTCGTTGGTCAGCGCTTCGGGCTGCTTGGTGAACACGCCATGCTTGCTCTTGCCATGGTTGATGTTCAGCACGCGCAGGCCGCCGAGCAACACGGTCATTTCGGGCGCAGTGAGTTCCAGCAGTTCGGACTTGTCGACCAGCAGCGCCTCGGCCGACACGCGGTACTTGCCCTTGGTGTAGTTGCGGAAGCCGTCGGCGATCGGCTCGAGATAACCGAACGACTCGACATCGGTCTGCTCCTGCGAGGCATCCGCGCGTCCCGCAGTGAAAGGAACGGAGATGGTGTGGCCGGCATTCTTGGCTGCTTTTTCCACGCCCACGCCGCCGGCCAGCACGACCAGGTCGGCCAGTGAGACTTTCTTGCCGCCGGACTGCGCCGCGTTGAACTCGCTCTGGATGCCCCCGAGCGCTTTGAGTACCTTGGCCAACTGCTCGGGCTCGTTGACCTTCCAGTCCTTCTGCGGGGCCAGACGAATACGTCCGCCGTTGGCGCCACCGCGCTTGTCCGAGCCGCGGAAGGTTGAGGCGGCTGCCCATGCGGTGGACACCAGTTCCGAGACCGACAGGCCCGAGGCCAGAATCTTCTCCTTCAGCGATGCGATGTCCTTGTCATCGACCAGGGCATGGTCGACGGCCGGAATCGGATCCTGCCAGAGCAGCTCTTCGGAGGGCACTTCCGGTCCGAGATAGCGCGCCAGTGGGCCCATGTCGCGATGGGTCAGTTTGAACCAGGCGCGAGCGAACGCGTCGGCGAGCTGGTCCGGATTCTCCAGAAAGCGGCGCGAGATTTTCTCGTAGGCCGGATCGAAGCGGAGCGCGAGATCCGAGGTCAGCATGGTCGGCGCGCGACGCTTGGAGGGATCGAATGGGTCCGGAATGGTGCCGGCGCCGCCGCCGTTCTTCGGCGTCCACTGATGCGCGCCGGCCGGGCTCTTGGTCAGCTCCCAGTCGTAGCGGAACATGTTCTCAAGATATTCGTTGCTCCATTTCGTCGGCGTGCTGGTCCAGATGACTTCGAGGCCGCTGGTGATCGCATCCTTGCCCACGCCGGTGCCGAAGCTGTTCTTCCAGCCGAAGCCTTGCTGCTCGAGCGGCGCGGCTTCGGGCTCAGGGCCGACGTTGTCGGCGGGACCGGCACCGTGGGTCTTGCCGAAGGCGTGGCCGCCAGCGATCAGCGCCACGGTCTCTTCGTCGTTCATGGCCATGCGGCCGAAGGTTTCGCGGATGTCGTGCGCCGACGCCAGCGGATCGGGATTGCCGTCCGGGCCTTCCGGGTTCACATAGATCAGGCCCATCTGCACCGCCGCCAGCGGGTTCTCGAGCTTGCGGTCGCCTTCGTTGCGACTCTTTTCGCTGCCATGCAGGTCTGCCTCGGCAACCAACGTGCCATCACCGGGCTTTTCCATGGCTTTCATGTCGTTGCCATAGCGCACGTCGCCGCCAAGCCATTTGGTTTCCGAACCCCAGTAGACGTCCTCTTCGGGCTCCCACACGTCGGCGCGGCCGCCGGCAAAGCCGAAGGTTTTGAAGCCCATCGATTCCAGCGCGACGTTGCCGGTGAGTACGATCAGGTCGGCCCAGGAGATCTTGCGGCCGTACTTCTGCTTGACCGGCCAGATCAGGCGGCGTGCCTTGTCCAGGCTCACGTTGTCCGGCCAGCTGTTCAGCGGGGCGAAACGCTGTTGACCGGCGCCTGCGCCTCCGCGGCCGTCACCGGTGCGGTAGGTGCCGGCACTGTGCCAGGCCATGCGGATGAAGAACGGGCCGTAGTGGCCATAGTCGGCCGGCCACCAGTCCTGCGAGTCGGTCATCACGGCCAGCAGATCCTTCTTCACCGCCGCCAGATCGAGGCTGCTGAACTCTTTGGCGTAGTCGAACTCCTCGCCCATCGGATCGGACAGCGAGGACTGCTGGTGCAGAATCTTCAGGTTGAGCTGGTTCGGCCACCAGTCGCGGTTGGTGGTGCCGCCGCCAGCGGCGTGATTGAACGGGCATTTGGCTTCGTTGGTCATGGGTTCTCCACCTTTAGTTCGTTGGAATCTGGCTACGTGTGTCGTCTCGGCGTACAGGTAGCGGCATCAGTGATTTCTGTTTTGCGGTTGCAGAGGGGGGTGATGCGCCAGCGCCTCGATCACAGTGGACTGCCCGAGGGCAAACATCCCTACGGAGCCGGCGTAGCGTTGGCGTCAGCGGTCGGGCTTGGCCGTACTGATGCCTGTCGGGGTGTCGCGATGGTCTCTCATGGTGCGGGCTCCTTGCTGGCGAGTGGCGGACAAGAGTGGCTGGCTGGTGCCGTGCTGCCCGTTCGAATCTACGCGCTCTGCATCATCAATAGAACTAGATTATTTTTATGTAAACGATAGTGCTGGCCTATGATCGTTTTGCTGCTCCGCATCATGGAGAGGTACAGAAGTACGTGAGTCTCGCGATGAGGTCGACCGCGTTTCGGGCGTCGTGATGCGCTCACTCGCTGCGTCGGCAAGCAACAGCGTTCGACAAGAGCGAGGCCTGCATGGTGGTCTCGGTGCGTCGGCGTGGATAGCGTCGATCAGGGCAGCAGCAGGCCCTGCGTTTCGATGAAGCGAATGATCTGATTGAGCCCGTCTTGCCTGCGCAGATCGGTCATCGCGAACGGCTTGTCGCCGCGCATGCGCAAGGTGTCCTCGCGCATCACCTCGAGCGAGGCGCCGACGTAAGGGGCCAGGTCGGTCTTGTTGATCACCAGCAGATCGGAGCGCGTGATGCCGGGGCCGCCCTTGCGCGGAATTTTTTCGCCGCCGGCCACGTCGATCACGTAGAGGGTAAGGTCGGACAGCTCGGGCGAGAACGTGGCGGCCAGGTTGTCGCCGCCCGATTCGATGAACACGATGTCGGCATCGGGGTAGACGTCGAGCATGCGCTCGATCGCTTCGAGGTTGATCGAGGCGTCCTCGCGGATCGCGGTATGCGGGCAGCCGCCGGTTTCCACGCCCATGATGCGCTCGGGTTCCAGCGCACCGGCCACGGTAAGCAGGCGCTGGTCTTCCTTGGTGTAGATGTCGTTGGTGATCACCACGAGGTCGTAGCGGTCGCGCATGGCCTTGCACAGCATTTCCAGCAGGGTGGTCTTGCCCGAGCCGACCGGGCCGCCGATGCCCACGCGCAGCGGCGGCAGCGCGCGCGTGCGGGGCGGTCGGGTGACATGGCTGCGTGATGCGGTGGCGATGCTCATGAGCGAAACAGCCTCGTGTATTGGGTTTCGTGATGCGCGGACAGAATGCCCAGCATTGGCGTGAAATTGCAGGCCTGGCTTGGTTCACGGGTCATTGCTTGCTCGACCCAGCTCGGCAGGCGGCTGGCGAGGCGGCGCAGCATCGCCTGTCCGGCAATCTGGCCCAGTGGTACCAGCTTCACTGCTGCGGTGGTGAGGTTTTCCGCCAGGCTCCAGCCCATCGCCTGCAGCGCATCGCGCTCGCTCAGGCCGAGCACGGCGGACGCGCACGCGTGCACGCTGGCGTAGGCCGGCGGAAGCAGTCGGCCCAGCATCGCGCGATGGGCTTCGGTGAACGCGGGCAACTGCGGCAGCGCCTGCAGCCACAGCGCCAGCGAGCGGCCGGTCTGTTCGCTCTCCATGCGCAGCTCGGCGGTTTCGCGCATGGCGACCAGCCGTTCGTTGATCGCCAGCAGGGTGCTTTCATCCAGCGTCAGCCACGCGGCGTACTGCGCCCGCCACAGCGGCGCCTCGCCCTCGGCCCATGCCAGCGCGAGGTAATCGGCAATCCACTGCTCGGCGCTGGCGGCATCGCGCACCACGCCCGCTTCCAGCGCGGCCTCCAGCCCGAGCGAATGGCTGAAGGCGCCGATCGGCAGCGCCGCCGACGCCAGCTGCAGCAGCGCGGGCAGGCTCGAGCGATCAGCGCTCATGCGGGTCGTGCAGCGGCGAAAGCTTGGGCTCGTGCCGGCGAAATACGGCCTGCGCCAGCGCGTAATCCTCGGCAAACGTGGCGTCGTGGCCGTGCTTGTGGCCGCCGCCGTAGGCGCCGGTCTCCGGCTGGAACGGCGCTTCGGTCGCCTCGACCCTTACGCCGAGCTGATCCAGCATGTCGCGCAGCACGGGATCAGGAGTGATCGCCAGATAGCCGTCGCCGACCTCGACGGCGATATGCCGGTTGCCCAGGTGATAGGCCGCGCGCGTCAACGCGATCGCTGTGTCGGCGGTTACGCGCAGCACGGGCTCGGGCGCGGCCACCACCACAAACACCGACGCGTCGTCGGCCAGCAGCCGGTCGCCCGGGCGCAGCGTCAGGCCCGGCATCAGCGCCCACGCGAGTTCATGACCGTCGGGCAGCGTGAGCCGGTGCCGGCTGCGCTTGCGGGTGTCGAATGCGAGTTCGAGCGGCACATCGCCGGCCTGTCGCTTCGTCGATGCATCGAGGTGACGATGGATCATCAGCATGCGCTGACCTCACAGTAGGTTGCTTTCAAAACAGGTACTCAAAACAGGAAATAACGCTGCGCCATCGGCAGCACCTCGGCCGGCTCGCACCACAGCCGCTCGCCATCGGCGGTGACCACATAGGTTTGCGGATCGACCTGGATATCGGGCATCGCCGCGTTGTGGATCATGTCGGACTTGCCGATGTGTCGGCAGTTACGCACCGCGACCAGTTTTTTCTGCAGGCCGAGTCGTTCGCCCAGTCCCTCATCCAGCGCCGCTTGCGATACGAAGGTCAGCGAGCTCTGCGTCAGGCTGCGGCCGAAAGCGCCGAACATCGGCCGGTAATGCACCGGCTGCGGCGTGGGGATCGAGGCATTCGGGTCGCCCATCGGCGCCGCCGCAATGCTGCCGCCCTTGAGAATCAGCGCGGGCTTCACGCCGAAGAACGCTGGCTTCCACAGCACCAGGTCGGCCCACTTGCCGACTTCGATCGAACCCACCTCGTGGCTGATGCCGTGCGTGATCGCCGGGTTGATGGTGACCTTTGCCAGGTAGCGTTTGACCCTGCCGTTGTCGTGTCGCGCCGGGTCACCGGCGAGCGAACCGCGCTGCACCTTCATCTTGTGCGCGGTCTGGAAGGTGCGCAGGATCACCTCGCCGACGCGGCCCATCGCTTGCGAGTCAGAGCTGATCATCGAGAACGCGCCCAGGTCGTGCAGGATGTCCTCCGCGGCAATTGTCTCGCGGCGGATACGGCTTTCGGCGAACGCTACGTCCTCGGCGATGCCCGGGTCGAGGTGATGGCAGACCATCAGCATGTCCAGGTGTTCGTCCAGCGTGTTGACGGTGAACGGCCGGGTCGGATTGGTCGAGCTCGGCAGCACGTTCGGCAGTGAGGCCGCCTTGATAATGTCCGGCGCATGCCCTCCGCCGGCGCCCTCGGTGTGGTAAGTGTGGATGGTGCGACCCTTGAACGCGGCCAGCGTCACTTCGACAAAACCCGATTCATTGAGCGTGTCGGTATGGATGGCTATTTGCGTATCCGTCTCGTCGGCCACGCGCAGCGCGCAGTCGATTGCCGCGGGTGTGGTGCCCCAGTCCTCGTGCAGCTTCAGGCCGATGGCGCCGGCGAGGATCTGCTCATGCAGAGCTTCGGGCAGGCTGGCGTTGCCCTTGCCGAGAAAGCCCAAATTCATCGGAAACGCTTCGGCCGCCTCCAGCATGCGCTGCAGATGCCAGGGCCCGGGCGTGCAGGTGGTGGCATTGGTACCAGTAGCCGGTCCGGTGCCGCCGCCGAGCATGGTGGTGACGCCGGACATCAGCGCTTCCTCGATCTGCTGCGGCGCGATGAAATGGATATGGCTGTCGATGGCGCCGGCGGTAAGAATCAATCCTTCGCCAGCGATGATCTCGGTGCCGGGGCCGATGACGATGGTCACACTTGGCTGAATGTCCGGGTTGCCGGCCTTGCCGATGCCGCTGATGCGCCCGTGCTTGAGGCCGACGTCGGCCTTGACGATGCCCCAGTGGTCGACGATCAGCGCATTGGTGATCACCGTGTCGGCGCAGTCGGCGGTCTGCCGCTGGCTCTGGCCCATGCCGTCGCGGATCACCTTGCCGCCGCCGAACTTCACCTCCTCGCCGTAGGTGGTGAAATCCTTTTCCACTTCAATGATCAGATCGGTGTCGGCCAGCCGCACGCGGTCGCCCACAGTGGGGCCGAACATTTCGGCGTAGGCGCGGCGGCTGAGTGTGGTCATGCGTGCCTGTCCATTCGAAACATGTTCATCAGAGCCGCCCCATCACAAGGCGCCCATCACGTCTGCGTTGAAACCGTAGACGATCCGATCGCCGTCTAACGCCACCAGGCTGACTTCGCGTGACTGCCCGGGTTCGAAGCGCACCGCGGTGCCGGCGGCGATGTCCAGCCGAAAGCCGCGCGCGGCAGCGCGATCAAAATGCAGCGCGGTATTGGTTTCGGCGAAGTGATAATGCGAGCCGATCTGGATCGGTCGGTCGCCCGTGTTGGCGACGGTGAGCGTGCGCTTGTCGCGACCCACGTTGAGCGCGATGTCGCCATGGTCGATCAGGTATTCGCCGGGTATGCAGCCACCGCCGTTCATCGGGCTGGGCCTCATGCGCTGATCACTCCCGTCAACAGGGCGACGCCGCTCAGCGCGGTGATGCCGCCGGCCAGTCGCGTGGCCCAATCGGCATGCCGTGATGCCAGCCGGCCGGCCAGCGCGCCGCCCAGGTGCAGCAGCGCCGTGGCGGTCACCATGCCGGCCAGCCACGGCTCGCCCATGACGCAGGTGGGCATCTCCACGCCGTGCGCATAACCGTGAAACAGTGCGAAAGCCCCCGCGATGCCGCAGGCCGCCGGCGTCGGCAGGCGCAGTTTGCCCATCAGCAGTGCGCCCAAGACCATCAGCGAGAGCGCGATCATGGTTTCGCTGGCGGGCGGCCGCAGTACACCGTTCAAGCCGATCAATGCACCCAGCAGCGTGCAGCTGGCAAAGGCCAGCGGCACCATCCACCAGCGTCGCTGCTGCGTGGTGGCACTCCACCAGCCGACCGCGGCCATGGCCAGCAGATGGTCGATGCCGGTGAAGGGGTGGGCGATGCCGGAGACAAAGCCGTGGCCGCATTGGCCCGGATGCGCCATCGCGATGGTGGGCAGCAGGGCGGCGCTGGCGACGATGAGGCGGCGTGGCAGGGTGCGGTGCATGGCAATCCTCAAAGGTTTTCAGGGCTTCAGCGGTGCGGGTTCAACCGATCGGATCGTGCACGGTGACCAGCTTGGTGCCGTCGGGGAAGGTGGCTTCGACCTGGATGTCGGGGATCAGCTCGGCGATGCCGTCCATCACGTCGTCGCGGCCGAGCAGGGTGGTGCCGTAGTGCATCAGCTCGGCGACGCTGCGGCCGTCGCGTGCGCCTTCCATGATCGCCGCGCTGATAAACGCGATCGCTTCTGGGTAGTTGAGCTTGAGCCCGCGCGCCTTGCGCCGCTCGGCCAGCAGGCCCGCGGTGAAGATCAGCAGCTTGTCCTTTTCGCGGGGCGTCAGTTCCATGGTTCATCTCGACGAGTTTGGTTTGTTGCGGCTCAGGTAGACCAGATGCGCGGCCGCTGCGGCGGCATGGCCGAGCTCCATGGCCTCAAGGTATGCCACAACGCTTCGCACAATTCACGCACCGTGTGACCGCTGGCGCCGAGTGCGCGTATCACCAGCAGCTCGGCAGGTGCCCCCAGCCAGCTGATGCCGCAGGGCAGATTGAAGCGTGATGCCGTGGCGCGTGCCGCGGCCAGCGCGTCGGCATGCTGGGCCGAGAGTCGCGGTGAACACGCCCACGCCGCGGCGAATACCGGGTGGCCGGCCAACCGCAGCGGCGAATCGCGCAGCGGGTCGTCGGCATCCAGATACGCCTGTTCCAGCCACACCGGCCGATCGCCGCGGGATAGCGCCAGCCGCTGCTGCCAGAAGCCCTGGTTCCATCGTTCGCCCGCCGCCAGCCGGCCCAGCTGCACGATGTCCCAGCCGAACATCGCCGCGTGCTGCGCCAGGGTGATCTGGCACGACTGGTTCACCTTTGCACCGTCGAAAAGTATGGATTCCTGCGGCAGCCATTCCAGGCAGGCGTCGTCATCCACAGTGAGATGCAGCGACTGCTGCGCCGCTGCGGCATAGCCGGCACGGTACCACTTGGCCGCACCCGGCGTGGTGAGCAGGGCGTGCGCGCCGGTTTCCATATGGACGTCTATTTCAAGCCGGTCGCCGCCAGCGATGCCGCCGGGCGGATGCAGCAGCAGGGCATGGCAGCAGAGCGCACCTTCCGGATACAGCATGCGCTGCACGCGCAGCGGGCCGCGATGGTTTCGATGCACAGCTTCGGTGGTGTCGCCGCGGCGGCCAAAGCGCAGTTCGAGCCGCGCCGACCATGCGTCGAGCTGCGATACCCGGGGAGGGGCGTCGACAGCGGGGGCAGCATCTGGCATCGAGCGATAGGACAACGACGAAATCCCTGCGCGAAATTTGTGGGCGGCTCAACCCGACGTTAGCAGACCTTTAAGCCGGTACAGCGCATCGAGCGCTTCGCGTGGGGTCAGTGCATCCGGATCGATCTCGGCGACGGCACGGTCGAGCGCCGACGGTTCGGGCGCCGCTGGCGCCGGTGTGCCGAAGAGGCCGAGCTGCGGCGACTGCGCGGAACCCCGTTTACGCGACGCATGATGCTCGGCGCCGCCGCGCTCCAGCTCGGCCAGCGTGCGCCGCGCGTCGGCGATTACCGATTTCGGCAGGCCGGCCAGCGCCGCCACCTGCAGGCCGAAGCTGCGGTTGGCCGGGCCGTCCTTCACCGCGTGCATGAAGACCAGCTGCTCGCCCAGCTTTTTGTCGTGAAACTCGACCGCGTCCAGATGCACGTTGGCGATCGACGGATATTCGCCGGCCAGCTCGGTCAGCTCGAAATAATGCGTGGCGAACAAGGTGTAAGAGCGGCTGCTCGCCGCCAGATGCACGGCCGCCGCGCGCGCCAGCGACAGGCCGTCGTAGGTGCTGGTGCCGCGGCCGACTTCGTCCATCAGTACCAGACTATGCTCGGTCGCGTTGTGCAGGATGTTGGCCGTCTCGCTCATCTCCACCATGAAGGTGGACTGGCCGCGCGACAGGTCGTCACCCGCGCCGATGCGGGTAAAGATGCGGTCGATCGGGCCGATCACCGCGCGCGTCGCCGGCACGTAGCTGCCGATATGGGCCAGCAGCACGATGAGCGCGTTCTGGCGCATATAGGTCGATTTACCGCCCATGTTCGGGCCGGTGATCACGAGCATGCGGCGACCCTGCTGACTCGCTGCGTCGTCAAGTATCAGATCGTTCGGCTCGAACGGCTCGTCGCGAACTTTCTCCACCACCGGATGACGCCCGCGCTCGATGGCGATGCCGGGCACGTCGGTGAGTTCGGGGGCGCTCCAGTCCAGTGCGTCGGCGCGTTCGGCCAGGGTGGCCAGCACGTCGAGTTCGGCCATTGCGATGGCGGCGGATTTCAGCGGCTCCAGCTGTTCGATCAGCGCGTCGAGCAGCGCCTCGTAAATCGCTCTTTCGCGCATCAGCGAGCGCTCTTTCGCGGAGAGCACTTTGTCCTCGAAGTTTTTCAGCTCTTCGGTGATGTAGCGCTCGGCGTTCTTGGTGGTCTGCCGGCGCGTGTAATGCGTCGGCGCCTTGTCCGCCTGCGCCTTGGTGATCTCGATGTAGTAGCCGTGCACGCGGTTGTAGCCGACCTTCAGCGTGGTGATGCCGCTGGCGGCTTTCTCGCGCTCCTCTAGTTCAACCAGGTACTGATCGGCGTGGGTGGACAGCCGGCGCAGTTCATCGAGCTCGTCGTCGTAGCCGTCAGCGATGACGCCGCCGTCGCGCTGCAGTACCGGCGGCTGCGCGACCACAGCGCGGCCCAGCATCGCGGCGATGCCGGCGTGGTCGCCGATGCGCTCGACGAGAGCAGCCAGCAAGGGCGACGCTTCTCGAGGAGTGCGGCCAGGGATGGCCGCTTCTTGATCTTCGCGCTCATGGATGAGCGCACTGATACCAGGCGCTGCGGCGAGCCCGTCGCGCAGCGTGGAAAGATCGCGCGGCCGCGCCGAGCGCAGCGCCACGCGGGCCAGGATGCGTTCCAGATCGCCGATGCCGCGCAGCGCTTCGCGCAGCGGTTCATGGCGGCGGGCGTCGATCAATATGCCGATCGCCTGATGCCGAAGACGCAGCACGACGCGCGAGCGCAGCGGCCGGTTGAGCCAGCGGCGCAGCAAGCGCGCGCCCATCGGCGTGACGGTCTCATCGAGCACGCCGAGCAGCGTGTGTTCGGTGCGGCCGCTGGGGTGGGTGTCGATTTCCAGATTGCGCCGCGTGGCGGCATCCAGCGCGATCGTCTCGCTGGCGCTTTCCACCGCCATGCCGGACAGATGCGGCAGCGCGCTTTTCTGCGTTTCCTCGACGTAGCCCAGCAGGCAGCCGGCAGCGGCGATGGCCAGCGGCAGATCGTGCGCGCCAAAGCCGCCGAGGTCGCGGGTGCCGAAGAACCGGTTGAGCTCGCGTTTGGCCGTGTCGATATCGAAATGCCACGGTGGCCGCTTGCGCAGGCCGGGCAGGTTGCCGACGAATTTCGGCCACGCGATGTTTTCGTCGATGAGCGTTTCGGCCGGCTGCAGCCGCGCCAGTTCCGCGGCCAGCGCTTCGGCATGGGGCACTTCGCTGAGCAGAAAGCGGCCGCTGCTCAGATCGACCCAGGCCAGTCCGTAACTGTCGCGCGGGCCGCCGGCGATCGCCAGCAGCAGGTTATCGCGGCGTTCCTCCAGCAGCGCGGCGTCGGTCACCGTGCCCGGCGTGACGATGCGCACCACCTTGCGCTCGACGATGCCCTTGGCCAGCGCCGGATCGCCGATCTGCTCGCAGATCGCCACCGACTCGCCCAGGCGCACCAGCCGCGCCAGATAATTTTCCGCCGCGTGATACGGGACGCCCGCCATCGGAATCGGTGCGCCGCCCGACTGCCCGCGCTGGGTCAGCGTGATATCCAGTAGCCGCGCGGCCTTGCGCGCATCCTCGAAAAACAGCTCGTAAAAATCGCCCATCCGGAAAAACAGCAGCACATCCGGATGCGCCGCCTTGGCGCCAAGGTACTGGCGCATGAACGGGGTGTGCTGGCTAAGATCGTCTTGGGTCATGCGCTGCAGTTATTGGCGTGGTCGCTTGGAGCTGTGAATGGATCGAGTCAGGCGGTTTGCTCCGCGCGACAAATGAAAATTCGAGTTCGTCAGTCTCGCATGGCGGCGCGGTGTGTTCCTATCGATGCGAGCCTGGCACGTACCGCGAAGCCGTGGTCATTCAAGGGCTGAACACCAGCACCAGAAAAACCGCGAACAGCGAGAGGTGGACTGCGCCCTCGAGCATGGTGGTGCGCGAGCCGGAGAACGTCAGGCCACTGAGGATCAGCGTGGCCGCGAGCAGCACGATGCTGGCGGGCGGCAGGCCCAGCACGACTTTCTGACCGGTGATCAGTCCGATGATCAGCACGGCGGGAACGGTCAGCCCCACGGTGGAGGTGGCGCCGCCGAGACAGAGATTGATGGCGCGCGTGAGCTGGTTTCGGCGAATGGCGATCAGCGCGGAAATGCCCTCCGGCGTGAACACCAGCATCGCAATCACCACGCCACCCAGCGCCGGCGGCGCGCCCATGGCGGCGATGCCGTGATCCAGCACTTTGGCCAGGCTCTTGGAGAGAATGACGATCGGCAGAATGTGGACCAGCAGCATCGTCACGTGCCCGAACAGCTTCCGTTTGGAGTGGGCTGGCGTCGCGACGTCGGCGTCGACGACCGCCACCTGATCGCCATTGGCCGGCTCGACGAAAAAGCCCTTGTGCCGTCCCGTCTGCAACCAAAGAAAAATGCCGTACAAGGCGATGGTCAGGATGGAAAAACAGGCGGCCTGAAGCGAGGTCAGCGTGCTGTCCGAGGTGGATGCGGTGAATTTAGGCAGCACCAGCGCAATGGTCGACAGCGGAATGACCACCGCCAGATAAGCCGACGCCCCTTGCAGGTTGTAGGACTGCTCGTGATGACGCGCGCCGCCGATGAGCAGGCCCAGCCCGACCACGCCGTTGAGCACGATCATCAGCACCGCAAACATGGTGTCGCGCGCCAGCGTGGAGGCGTCCTGCGCACTGATCATCACGGCCGAAATCAGCGCTACCTCGATCAGCACGATCGACAAGGTAAGAATCAGGGTGCCGAACGGTTCGCCCAGCATGTGGGCGAGTTCCTCCGCTTCGTGCACGACGCCGAAGGCGACCCAGATGATCACCAAAAAGAGCCACGCGAACAGGCCGATACCCACGATCGGGCTGGCCAGTGCGCTCATCCATCCGGCGCCGAACACTAGAAACAGAGCGACCGAAAGCCATGCAAGGACGGGACGAACAAACGCTTTCATGACGCAGCTCCAATCGACGGCGGATTTCCATGCCCGAAGGGCAGCGGGAGGGTTGCAGCGAGTGTAATGCGGCGAGCCATGGCCAACGGCGTTGGATGGCCTGCGGCGACAGAGACCCAAAGCGGCCGTGACATAATCAAATAACTCCCTGTAATCGAGTGTCCGCGATGGATTTTTCCGATACGCATCTGCATGAGCTGGCCAAGGAAGTAGCCGCCATCGTGATCGCGCAAAAGCTGATGGTGGTGACCGCCGAGTCCTGCACCGGCGGCTGGATCGCCAAGACGCTGACCGATCTGCCCGGAAGTTCGGGCTGGTTCGACACCGGCGTGGTGACCTACAGCTACCAGGCAAAGGAGGCGCTGCTCGGGGTGAATCCGCGCACGCTGGAGCGCACCGGCGCGGTCAGTGAGGAAACCGCGCTGGAAATGGTCTCCGGCGCGCTGGCGCGCTTTGGTGCCGGGGTCGCGGTGGCGGTTACCGGCATCGCCGGGCCCTCGGGCGGGACGGTGGAAAAGCCGGTCGGCACGGTCTGGATCAGCTGGAAGCGGCGCGGCGGCTACGGCCGCGCGCAGTTGTTTCACTTTCCCGGCGACCGCGAGGCCGTGCGCCGACAGACCGTGGCCGCCGCGCTCACCGGCTTGCGCCAAACCCTGACGGAATGAAGCGCCGCACGCCGCCAGATCGGCTTGACGGGTGTGGGATACTTCAACGGTATCGAACCGATCCGCCGTGATCGCAGCCCGTGAGACCCGCGCCGGGCATGATCCTCTCCAGTGACTCACCCGTCTTTCAGCCACACATCATTTCAGACCAACCGGAATTCAAGACCATGACGATCGATGACAACAAGCGCAAGGCACTCACTTCCGCGCTCGGCCAGATCGAAAAGCAGTTCGGCAAGGGCGCGATCATGCGCATGGGCGACCGCGTCAACGAAGCCATCGAAACGGTGTCCACCGGCTCGCTCGGGCTGGATATCGCGCTCGGCGTCGGCGGCCTGCCGCGCGGCCGCGTTGTGGAAATCTACGGGCCGGAGTCGTCGGGTAAAACCACCATGACCCTGCAGGCCATCGCCAGCTGCCAGCGCGCCGGCGGCACCGCGGCCTTTATCGACGCCGAGCACGCGCTCGACCCCACCTACGCCGAAAAGTTGGGCGTGAAAGTGGACGACCTGCTGGTGTCGCAGCCCGATACCGGCGAGCAGGCGCTGGAAATCGCCGACATGCTCGTGCGTTCGGGCGCAGTCGACATGGTCGTGGTCGACTCGGTTGCCGCGCTGACGCCAAAGGCGGAAATCGAGGGTGAGATGGGTGACTCCCACGTCGGCCTGCACGCCCGCCTGATGAGTCAGGCGCTGCGCAAGCTCACCGCCAACATCAAGAAATCCGGCACGCTGGTGATTTTCATCAACCAGATCCGCATGAAGATCGGCGTGATGTTCGGCAGCCCGGAAACCACCACCGGCGGCAACGCGCTGAAGTTCTATGCCTCGGTGCGCCTGGATATCCGCCGCATCGGTGCGGTGAAACGCGGCGACGAGATCATCGGTTCGGAAACCCGCGTCAAGGTGGTCAAGAACAAGGTGGCGCCGCCGTTCCGCCAGTGCGAGTTCGAAATCCTCTACGGCGAAGGCACCTCGCGCGAAGGCGAGATCATCGAGCTGGGCGTGGCGCAGAACCTGATCGACAAGTCCGGCGCCTGGTACAGCTACAAGGGCGACCGCATCGGTCAGGGCAAGGAAAACGTCCGCCAGTTCCTGCGGGACAATCCGGCCATCGCCAACGAAGTCGACGCGCAGCTGCGCGAGCGCCTGCTGGTGCCGGTCGGCAAGCCGGCTGCTGCGTCGACCGAAGAGGCGCTCGAGGAAGCGTGAGTCTTGCATCCTGACGCTGCAAGGCAGGCAACATGGCCCGGCTCGTCCGGGCCATGTGCGTTTGTGGGGGCAACCCCATGAAACGCCGCCCGGGCGCCGATGACCCGGCCAAGCCCAGGCGCAGCGCCTACGACAAGGCGTTGGGCCTGCTGGCGCGGCGCGAGCATTCCAAGCGCGAGCTGAAAACCAAGCTGCGCCAGGGCGGCTACGAGGGCGAGGAAACCACCGAGGCGATCGATCGCCTCGGCGAGCAGCAGTATCAGGACGACGACCGCTTCGGCGAAGTGCTGCTGCGCAGCCGGATCGCGCAGGGCTACGGCCCGATGCGACTGCGGATGGAGCTGAAAACCCACGGGCTCAGCGATGCCCGTATCCGTGAATTGTTGAACGACGCGGAGGTCGACTGGGTCGCTTCGGCATCCTCCCAGCTGCGCCGCCGCTACGGCAGCGTGGGCGTCGCGGACCCCGCTGAAAGGGCGAAGCGGGCGCAGTTCCTCTTGCGCCGGGGCTTTGACGGCTCCACAGTACGGAGTGTTACCCACGCCGACGTGGACGAAGCCGCCGACGACAGCCCCTGAGATCCATCATCCAGCGATGATGCCCGGGCGCCTCGCTTGGGTTCGAGCGCGGCGTGGCCTTCTGACTGATGGCCATGACGATCCGCATGAAAACCTCTGAAATCCGCTCCACTTTTCTCGACTACTTCCGCTCCAAGGGTCACACCATCGTGCCGTCCAGCTCGCTGGTGCCGTCCAGCGATCCAACGCTGCTGTTCACCAACTCGGGCATGGTGCAGTTCAAGAACGTGTTTCTCGGCAGCGAGAAGCCGGGATACGTGCGGGCGGCCGACGTGCAGCGCTGCCTGCGCGCAGGCGGCAAGCACAACGATCTGGACGCCGTGGGCTATACCGCGCGCCACCACACGTTTTTCGAGATGCTGGGCAACTGGTCGTTCGGCGACTATTTCAAGCGCGACGCGATCCATTTCGCCTGGGAGCTGCTGACCGGCGTGTTCAAGCTGCCGGCCGAGAAGCTCTGGGTCACCGTGTATCAGACCGACGACGAGGCCTTCGATATCTGGCACACCCAGATCGGCGTGCCGGCCGAGCGCATCGTGCGCATCGGCGATAACAAGGGCGCGCCGTTTGCCTCGGACAATTTCTGGCAGATGGCCGACACCGGCCCCTGCGGCCCGTGTACGGAAATCTTTTTCGATCACGGCGCGGACATTGCCGGTGGTCCGCCGGGTTCGCCCGATGAAGATGGCGATCGCTATATTGAAATCTGGAACCTTGTGTTCATGCAGTTCGATCGTGCGCCCGACGGCACGCTGAGCCCGCTGCCGGCACCTTGCGTCGATACCGGCATGGGCCTGGAGCGGCTGGCCGCGGTGCTGCAGCACGTGCATTCCAATTACGAAATCGATCTGTTCGCGCACCTGATTGCCGAGGCTGGCAAGTTCACCGGCACGGCGGATCTGGGCAACAAGTCGCTGCGCGTGATCGCCGATCACATCCGTGCCTGCGCGTTCCTGATCGTCGACGGCGTGCTGCCGTCCAACGAGGGCCGTGGCTATGTGCTGCGCCGTATCATCCGGCGCGCCTTGCGGCATGCCTGGATGCTTGGCGTGCGCGGCGACTTTTTCTGGAAGATGGTGCAGCCGCTGGTCGAGGAGATGGGCGAGGCTTACCCCGAGCTGGCCGCGAAGCAGTCGTTCGTCGAGGACGCGCTGCGCACCGAGGAGCAGCGCTTCGGCGAGACGCTGGAGCATGGCATGCGCGTATTCGACGACGTGGCCGGAAAATCCGGCACGACGATTCCCGGCGCCGATGCGTTCCGCCTTTACGACACCTACGGTTTTCCGGTCGACCTCACGGCCGATATCGCGCGCGAGCGCGGGCTTGAGGTGGATATGGACGGCTTCGACAAGGCCATGAACGAGCAGCGCGAGCGCGCCCGTGCGGCGGGCCGCTTCGAGGCGAAAGGATTGATGCCCGCCGACCTTGCCAGCCAGCTCAAGCCCACCGTGTTTCTCGGCTACGACGCCATGTACAGCGACGCCAGCAAGGTCGTCGGCATCGTGCGCGACGGCAAGCAGGTGAGCGAACTGGCCGATGGCGAAGAAGGTCTGCTGATTCTCGACCGCACGCCGTTCTATGCCGAGTCGGGCGGGCAGGTGGGTGATACCGGTGAGCTGATCGCTACCGCCGGCCGGCTCGAAGTGCGCGATACGCTGAAGATGGGCGGCGTGTTCTTCGGCCACGCAGGCCGCTGGCATGGTGCACAGCCGCTGCGCACGGGCGACGTAGTCGAGGCCAGCGTCAACGCGCTGCGTCGGCAGTCCATCGTGCTCAACCACTCGGCCACGCATCTGCTGCATGCGGCCCTGCGCAAGGTGCTGGGCGATCACGTCACCCAGAAAGGTTCGCTGGTAGCGGCTGAGCGGCTGCGTTTCGACTTCTCGCATTTCAAGCCGATGAGTCGCGAGGAGCTGGCCACCGTCGAAGCGATGGTGAATGCCGAAGTGCGCCGCAACGCCGAGGCTGAAATCCACAACATGGCGTATGACGAGGCGATCGAGTTCGGCGCCATGGCCTTGTTCGGCGAAAAATACGGCGCCGAAGTGCGGGTGCTGAAGATGGGCGATTTTTCCACCGAGCTGTGTGGCGGCACGCACGTCAGCCGCACCGGCGACATCGGCCTGTTCAAGATCGTCAGCGAGGCGGGCGTGGCCTCCGGCGTGCGCCGGATCGAGGCGGTCACCGGCGATGGCGCGCTGGCTTACGTGGCCGATGAGGAGCGTCGGTTGAGCGAGCTGTCGCACCTACTGTCCAGCAGCGGCGACGACGCCATCGAAAAGCTGCGGCAGATCTTCGATCGTCAGAAAAAGCTCGAGCGCGAGCTAGAGTCGCTGCGCAGCAAGTCGGCCGGTTCGGCCATCGCTGATCTTGCCGGGACGGCGACGGACGTCGACGGGATAAAAGTCGTCGCTGCGAGGCTTGAGGGGCTCGATGCCAAGTCGCTGCGCGACGGTGTCGATCAGCTCAAGCAGCAGCTTGGCGATTGCGTGGTGGTGCTGGCGGGCGCGGCGGATGGTCGCGTCTCGCTGATTGCCGGCGTGCATGGCAAGGCGCTGGGTCGCATCAAGGCGGGTCATGTAGTGGCCCACATCGCTGCACAGATTGACGGCAAGGGCGGCGGTCGACCCGACATGGCGCAGGGCGGCGGCGCGGATACGCCCCGGCTTCCCGCGCTGCTGGCCGACCTGCCTCAGTGGATTGCCAGCCAGTAATTGAAGCCGGATTTGGCGCCCGAACTGCAGCCTGTCACGGTTCGGACGCATTGCGCGTGGGGATGGCGCTCGGCTAGTATCAGCCTAATGTGCACTTGCCGAACAACGGTGGAGTCACCAGTCGCGACAGCTAATTCAGTGTTGTTGCTGTGAACCGGGAAGGCGGTAGGGCCTTCGATGGATCAATCGTCGAACTGCCATGAAGATGAAGGCTCAGGGGTGAGGCTGTTATCGGCTGGCAGGCCCAAGACCAAACAATTACGGAGTTATAACCATGTTGATTCTGACCCGCAGGGTCGGCGAAACCCTGATGATCGGCGACGAGGTGACCGTCACCGTTCTAGGCGTCAAGGGTAATCAGGTGCGCATCGGCATCAATGCTCCCAAGACCGTCGCAGTGCATCGTGAGGAAATTTACCAGCGCATCAAGGGCGAAGGTCCGTCGGACGACGGCGCCCCGGATGAGGCCGTCGAGCACTGATTGAGCATCAAGCCTTTACCTTGATGACGTCCATCGGTATCCTTGCCGGCTCCACAGCGATGTGGAGAATTATGGAGAGATGCCCGAGTGGCCGAAGGGGCTCCCCTGCTAAGGGAGTATAGGGTCAAAAGCCTTATCGAGGGTTCGAATCCCTCTCTCTCCGCCAAACAGACGACCCGCAGAGATTGTATCGCTGCGGGTTTTTTGTGCGCCAATTTTGACGCGCTTCGATAAAGACACGCAAAGAGATGGGTGGTTTTGAAGGACCACAGTCTGCCCGACTGTCGCGGCGTAACGTCCTTTGCGCCGCTCCCTGAGCATTCAGTCTGCATCCGCCAGGTAAAGATCTGCAAAGTTTCGCGCGCGGTTCGGCCTTCGATTTCGAACGCGGACGCAGTTGGTCTTCAAACTGATCGATCCGGTCATCGAAGCCATCGTGGCTCGTTTCCGCTGGAGCAACGGGGCGAATCGGCCGCGCGATGGTTCCCCCCATGTCGCTCAGCGATTGTCGCGCCTTTCTGGCGGCACCTGTCATTTCTTCCAGTGGCAGCGATCGGCTTTTTGACCTCTAATCGACGCACCGGCGGTCGTGGGGAAATGGCCAAGGATTTGATAGGACGTCACCGGTAACAATCGCTCAAACGTACCCGACCGATGGCACATCGGCCGGGTATTTTTTTATGGCATGCACGGACTGAAGCGCAGGTTTTGCCAGGATCGTCGCCCGGAGCCGGGTTCGTCGGTGCGTGACGCCATGCTAAGCCTGGCCCATGGCTCCCTGCCGGGCAATGGCGATGCTCGAATGGCATCTTGTTCCTATTCGCAGTAGCCTCAACCCAGCGTTTCGAATCCCGGGTGAGAAGGTGCTCTCGATACGCGTTGTAAATCTTAGTCTCGGCTGATTGGGCGGCAATCGAGAGATTGCACACGTGGGGATCAATGGCAAAGGCGTGGCGGGAAGATTGCCTGGATCGGCTGATGTCACAGTCGGCGTCTTCGGCGCGGCTATTGCGGGAGCTCGCATCGATCGCCGATCGACTGGGCTTTGAGTATTGCTCGTACGTACTGCGCATTCCTGCTCCCATCGCCAGCCCCTCGGTGACCTGGTCGAGCACCTATCCAAGCCAGTGGCTGGACCACTACTTCGCCCACAGCTATCTGGACAGCGATCCGGTGATCCAGCAGACGGCCCGTGAACTGGCCCCCGTTGTCTGGGCCAGCGCAGAGGCCAAAGGCCAGCCTGAATTCTGGGAGGAGGCCAGGGCGCATGGCATCCAGCATGGATGGGCGCTTGCGACCCATGGTAAACACATGACCACGGGCATGCTTTCGCTCGCGCGCAGCCACGATAAGGTCAGCGCGATGGAACTGTCCGAAAAAGAGCCTCAGCTGGTTTGGCTCTCGCACGTGACGCACGGGCTGCTCGGTGCGATCGAGACGAAAGAGGAGCGCGCCGATATTGACGATCGTCTTTCGCTTCGCGAACTCGAAGTCCTTCGGTGGAGTGCCGAAGGAAAAACCGCGGACGAGATCGGCAGGATTCTCGGCATCGCCACGCGCACGGTCACTTTTCATATCACCAGCACGCTGGCCAAGCTCAACGCAACGAACAAGACGCACGCCGTCACCAAGGCGTTTCTGTTTGGTCTTCTGTGATGGCGTGGGAGACTCGGCGGCATCCAACCTGCTCAAGCGCCGGCGTTCGCTCGGTCGACCTCGATTTGGATGAAGGCCTCATCGATCTGCTCGATGATGTCGGCCTGTTCGAACGGCGTTCGCACGAAACGATAGCGATCGATCAGGCCTTCCACCGCCGACCGCTGCCGGGGCGAGGTCATCACCACGGCGATATGCGGGTGGGTGACCACTGCAAGTGCAGCAATGTCGATGCCGGCCATTTTTCCGGGGAAATACACGTCGCAAAGAAGTAGATCGATTTTTTCCACGGTTTGATCCACACCGCGGCGGAGAGAAAGTTGTCGGCGGAAAAAACGCTGGCCCCTGGCCAGGACGCCACTACGCGCTCCAGCGATATTCGGATATCGGGATGATCTTCCACGATAAGAACCGTCAGGTCGGCTAGCACGGTTTTCCCGGAGACAGCATATGGTGGGTCCGTTTCGACAGTAGTCTGTATCGGCGGCCCTGTCGCGAGTTATCTCACGCCGTCCGGCCCGCTCTGCGCGTCCAGGCCGTGGCTCGGGCGAAGGTCGGCGCTGCACGCTGGCTTCAGCAGGCGCGCAAATCCCAGCCAAAGAGTCAGCGATCCCAGGGCGATCGCGCCGAGCAGAAGAAAGGCCGCACGGTAGCCGAACAGCTCGGCGATGAAACCGCCCAGCGCGGGGCTGAGCGCGGCGCCGAGCCCCTGCACCGTCATCACGGCACCCTGGCCCACGTTGACGTGGCCGCTGCCCTTCAGCAGTCGCGCAACCAGCGCCGGTACCGCCACGCTCTGCAGCCCCGCGCCGATACCGTCCAGCGCCTGTACCGGCCAGACGCCCCAGCTCTTGATCATTAGTGCGGCGATGAGGCCCCGCAGCGGCAGCGCGAGAAAGGTCAGCAAGATCACGCACCAGTGGCCGCGCGTGCGCATCAGGCGGATCGCCACGATCGAGGCAAGCACCATCACCAGCTGGGCCACCACGATGGTTTTGGCCGTAAAGATGGCTGGATTGCCCTGATGCGCTGCGACCACTGCCAGACCGTAGAGCGGCAGCATGGCGGCGTTGCCGAGATGAAAAAAGGCCAGCGAACCGGCGAGAATCAGCAGCGGACGATTGCCCAGCAGCACGCGCAGTCCGGACACGTGCTCATCGCCGTCGTCGTCGCTTTCCAGGCCGCGTGCGTAGCGGTCGTTGATCGATTTGCGCGGAATCAGCCATACGCTGATGATGGCCAGGACCGCGAACAGTGCGGCCAGAAAAAACACCGCGCCAAAGCCGAACTTCCAGCCCAGAAAGCCGGACAGGCTGGCACCGATCACGTTGCCCGTATGGTTTGCCACCTGGTTGCGCCCGAACTGACGGTCGAAGCCGGCCTGTCGCACCATGCCCAGGGTGATGCCGGCCAGCGCCGGGCCCAGCGCTGCGCCGGCTACGGCTGTGGCGATCTGAGAAGCGGCCACTACGCCGTAAGAGGGTGATATCCAGAGCAGGGCCGACGCCAGTACGGTAAAGATGCTGCCGATGACAACCAGCGCGCGCTTGCTGCGCGTAGCGTCGACCAGGGCGCCCGCGGGGCCCGTCGCAAGCATGCCGGCAATGCCGCCGATGGTCATCACCGAGCCGATGGCGCCGGTTCCCCAACCCCGGCCCTGCAGAAAGACGCCGAGAAAGGGGCCGATACCGGCCTGCACGTCCGCCATGAAGAAATTCAGCGACTCCAGCGCGCGTCGGCCGGGAATCCTCGATGGCGACGGCGCGCTCACAACTTGCGCCCGTATTTGTTGGGGCCCAACTGCGAGCCGAGGATGCCGTGCTCCGGCCATGCTTCCACCGCATGCGCGTTGGTCCCGGGCAGGGCGTCGGGTCGCCCGATGGACGCGGCTGCCTGCGGCGTCAGCCCATCGATGCGATCTTCGTCGCTGCCGCCGTCGCCACTTTGCGCATGCACAATCACGCTGCAAGCATCCGGCGTTTCGGGCACGGTCGCGCACCACGCGCCGTTCTCGCCGTCGACGGGGCGCATCAGCACAGGCTTGCCGTCGTCCACGCTGACGGTCACTGCGCGAATATCGTCGCCGAAAACCCTCATACGCACGGTGATCGTGTCCGTGGGCACCTGCTGCAGCGAGCTGATGTCGGTCTCCAGACGGCGATCGGCGGGGCTGGTAATCGCTACGAAAGGCCACGTCGAGCCCGGCGTCTTGAAACGCCAGCTGACCGAGGATCCGTCGACGGCGGCGATGGAAAACCCGGCTTCCCCATCGCCTTCTTCGACCTGCGCCATGGAGCGCGTCGAGGCGTAGGTCACCGATCCGTCGTTGAGCAACGCGTTGTAATGCGTATGGCCAGTGTCGACCATGGCGACATGCGCCTTGGCGAACAAACGCCCGATCTGGCCGCCGTGTTCGTGCAGATCGCCGGGGTACGCGTGCATGAAAACAACGGGTCGGTGCGCCGCGGCGGACGGTTTTTCCAGCTGCTGTTCCAGCCAGCGCAGCTGCGTTTCGCCGAGGCGAAAATCTGGCCTGCCGGATCCCGGCGAAACGATATCCAGAAACACGCAGGATCGGCCGCCGATCGTGACGGCCATCGGCAGCGGGTGGGCGCCATGCATGCGATAGAACGCGTTCAACGTGCCCGGTTCGACATCGTGATCGCCCGGTATGGCGTGTACCGGCAGATGAATTTCGCTCAGCGCGTCGCCGATGCGTTGATACTGTTCCATGCTGCCGTTGTTGGCGTTGTCGCCGGGCAGAAAAACGAAATCCACGGTATCGGCAAGATAGCGATTGGCCTCGGCGACCTTAGCCTTGAGCCTCGAAATGCCGAGATGGCCGTCTTCGTGGCTGACATGAATGTCGCCACAGTGCGCCCAGGTCAGCACGATGGGGATCCCGCTTCGGCCTTCGGCGCACAGCGCGCGGGCCGTTGTGAAGCACTGCCATCGCGGTGGGTAACCGGCCTGGCTACTGCTCCGGCGGCGGCGCAGCAAGTGACCCGATTCGAACCATTCGACCGCATGGTGTCTCCTCGATGAATGCCCCTGCGCTGGACGACAGCCAAGATCTGGCTCACGGCGGCGCTGTGGCGCTTGTCCTTTACTCCACGCCACAGCGGCGAGCCGCTTGTCATCGCCAGCCGTCAGTGATGTGCCGCGTGATGCTTGGGCGGGTGATCCTTCTTTGGCGTCTTTTCGTCGTGCTTGGACGGCTTCGGGGGTTTGGCGATTTCGGTCAGGGAGGATTCGTCCTTGCCCATCGCCCTGGCGTCCACGACGCTGCCGTGCTTCGTGGTCAGCTCGTGGCCACGTACGGCAAGCGGCGCCCCTGCCACGAGAATGCTGGCGAACGGCTCGGCGCCATGTGGCGGAAAGCGAACGAGGGTGCCGTCCTCCAGCAGCGCGCCGTGGGCGTTGCCTTTGGGGCCGTGCAGCAATCGGCTCACCACGCCGACATGCGTTGTCGGCTCGCCACGCTCGGCGGGTTTTTTCGGCTTTTCGTGCTTGGGATCGGGGCCGTCATCGACGATGCGTTTTCCTTTGGCAGGATCGATCGCTACTGCCACGATCAGGTCGCTGTCGCGCGTTTTCACGCCGTGCACTGTCAGCTTGTCGCCGGGCGACAGCGCCTTGAGCAGCTTCTCGGAAAGATGGGGAGGGGTATAAATTTCGGTGCCGTCATCGAGTAGCAGACCGTCGACATCGGCCTTGGGGTTGAGCAGAAAGCGGCCGAGCGTGCCGACAGTTTTCGGCAGGTAATCAGGATCGAGCAGGTGCATGGGACAAACTCCGCTGGGGACGTGGGGACCGTACTGGGTGGCGACTGACGAGGGCTTTCGTGAAAACAAACGCTGACCGCCGCCTCTTTCAACGCAACCACTATGACCTTCAAATTCGCAGAAATTGTGCAGGGACCATGCGTGACAAAAACGTCGCGTCAATGCTGCGGCCTGGTCGGCTGGAGCGCCTGCGAACGTATGCCTGTCGCGGGCTGCCCATGCGCGCAGCCCGCGACGCGCTTCACACGGCTTTCGCGGTTTCACTCGTTGGGGATGTCGAGAAGCTGAGCAGACAGCCGTCAGGCTCGGCACAGTGCAGGGTGATTTCGACCGGTTTCGTTGCGACGCCATGGCGGTTGTTTTCATCCGAGCCGAGGTTGCGCGCAAAGCGAGGGAAGGCGCCCCCGCAGACGAGTAGCCGCAGGTGGTGGCCCCGGGGCACCTGCCATGCGACAGGGGACGCCTTGAGCAGGGTAGTGCGGCCGTTGGTGGTGGGCGACGGCGAGGGTCGAAGCCTGATATAGGCATCTGTGATGTTGATCGTGCGGCCGCGCGGATCGACATCGCACAGGCAGACAAACAGATCGTGATGCGGATCGCTTGAGGACGTGCGCAACGTCACGCGAACATCGCCAATGATGTCGAGGGGCTGGACGAGGGTGGGGCCGTCGAAGCTCAGCACGTCGCTACGCGCGCAAAGCGAGCGAACGTCACCGCGGCCCTTGCTGTTCGCCAGCATCGGTCCGGCAAGGCTGGGTGTGGGATCGGACGGGTCGTAGGTAAATGAGCGCGTGCCCGTCTCGATGGCGTTATCGGCAAGGCGACCGTCGGCGCTCAAAGCCAGTTGAGTCGTCTTGCTGTCGGTGGGCGGCCACGCGTCTGCCTCATGCCAGCTGTTCGGCCCGTTGAGCCAGAATCTGACTCGACCGAGGTCTTGCGGGTGCGTTGGCCTCAAATCCCTGAGATGGATGTCGAACCACTGCAGCGCGTCGCGCAGGCTTTCGCCGATCATACCGATGCTCGAGTGCGTCCACTGGCCGACGGTCATTCGTGCCGTGCAGCCGCACGCCCTCAGCGCCTGAAAGTCGCGCATCTGGTATGCGAATAAAAAATCCGACCAGCCGGTGACCATGCTGACCGGCGTTTTGATGCGGTCGATCGTGTCGGTGAAACGAATCGGCGCCCAGCGCTCGTCCTGCGGGTTGCCTGTGGCCCACTCGCGCCAGAAATCGACCCGCCTGCCCAGCGCGTCGACGTCGATGGTGTGGACCGGCAACCGAGCGTAGTAGCGTTTAAGCGGATCGCCGAACAGACGTTCGCGGATGGCGTTACGCAAGCGATGGCTGCGCTCCTGATGCTCCAGCAGGTGCGCCCAGACCAGCAGATCCTGCAGCCGAAAGCCGCCGCCGTCGTGGATGGCTTCTTGAAAATCGCTGGTGGTGACGCTCATGGCCATGGCGGAAAGGCGATCGCCCAATTCGGCCGCCATCGCCCACTGCACTTGTCCCATATAGCTGCCGCCATAAAGGCCTAAACGGCCGGCAAACCAAGGCTGGTTTTCGATCCAGCTCACCGTATCGATGCCGTCGGCAGACTCCTGGAAAAAGGGATGAAAGCGACCCTCGGAGCCGAATGTGCCGCGGCAGCTTTGGATGACAGTTGCATATCCGCGGTTGGCAAAGGCCTGCGCCATCAGGCCGAAAACGCTGCCGCGGCCGTACGGCGAGCGCAACAATACGGTTGGCTGACCCGATGGCTCTGCCGGGAGATAGACGTCACCGAGAAGGCTCACGCCATCGCGCATTGTCATGCGCACATCGCGATGCCGAACGGTGCGCGACGTGCGTGGCGGCAGTTTCAAAAGGCGATCGAGCAGCATGCGGGTCTCGCGACGTTGGGTTACGCCTAGCGTCGCACTCGCGAGGTGTTTTTTACGGCAGCATGGTTCAGCGCGGCGCGGTTCGATCGGCTGTTACGGGCCTGCTTGATGGCGTAGGCGTAAGTTCCCAGCAATACCTGGCTGCAGTTGCGCACCATCCTTTCTTCGGAGTCGCGATAACCCGAGAGCAGCCAGGCCGTGCCTGCGTTGGTCATTGCGCCGACCAGCGCCATGCCGACAATGCGCTGATCGGCGTGATCGCCCAGCGCGTTCTGCGTGGTCGGGTCGGCCGAGGCAATGATCTGCTTGGCGAATTCGGACAAATTGCGCTGATAGGTGGCGTCGGTTTCCGCGTTGATGCCCATCACTTCGAGCATCAGCACGCGCGCCGCGCAGGTATCGCGTAAAAAAGCGAAAAATGCGCGCAGACCGGCATCGATGCGTTCTTCAAGGCGTTCGCCCTGGCTCTCTATCGCCTGCTGCAGCGCTGCGTGCAGCCGCTGGGCGTGGTGTTCATAGGTCGCGCGCAGCAGGTGGTCGGTGCTGTCGAACGCCGCGTAGAAATAACGATCGTTCAATCGGGCTTGCTGGCAGATGGCGCGCACGGTCGCCTTGCGAAATCCGAACGTGCCGAACACCTGGGTCGCCGCCTGGATCAACGCCTGGCGCCGCTCGGCGGCACGGTCCTCGTGGGCGACGCCGCCGTAGGGCCGGCCGGCAGCTTGGGGTTCAGCAGTTTTTTTCATGCGTTCATTTGACAGCAGAAAGAGCAAAATTTAAAGTGGTGACACGTAACACCACACTTGCGTGGTGGTTGAGGAATGTCCAGTGCAGATCTTCAAGGGCAAGGTCGCTGCTATCACCGGCGCGGCATCGGGGATGGGCCGCAGTCTCGCCGTCGAGCTGGCCCGGCGCGGCTGCGCTCTGGCGCTCAGCGATCGCAACGAGGCGGGCCTGCAGGAAACCGCAGCGCTGTGCGCAACACACGCGGTGAAGGTAACGACCCAAATGTTGGACGTATCCGACCGGGCGGCGGTATTCGAGTGGGCACGCCTGTCGAACGCCGCGCACGGCAAGATCAATCTGATCTTCAACAACGCCGGTGTGGCGCATACCGCCTCGGCGGCCACGGCGACCATCGAAGATTTCGAATGGATCATGGGCATCAACTTCTGGGGCGTGGTGCATGGTACGCAGGCGTTTCTGCCCTATCTGCGCGCCTCCGGCGAAGGCCACGTGATCAATCTATCGAGCCTGTTCGGTCTCATGGCCATGCCGACCCAGAGCACCTATAACGCCAGCAAGTTCGCCGTGCGCGGCTACACCGAAGCGCTGCGTATGGAATTGGAACTGGAGGGTGCACCGGTCAGCGCAACCAGTATCCACCCCGGCGGCGTGGCCACGAATATCGTGAACTCGTCGCGCATCGACAAGCAGATTGTCGACGCCACCGGACAAGATGAGGAAACCCACCGCCGTCGCGCCAATCGGCTGATCAACGTCACCACGCCAGACGCCGCAGCGCTGCAGATTCTTGCCGGGGTGGAGAAAAACGCGCGTCGCGTGCTGGTGGGCAAGGATGCGTGGGTGATGGACAAGTTGATTCGCCTGCTGGGTTCGGCGTATCAGGTGCTGGTGCTTCGACGCGCGCGCAGCATGCTGGGTAGTCCAGCGAAAAGCAGCAGTGAGCCGCCTGCGGGCCATTGAATCCACCGTTTTGTATGGCCGTCCAAATCACGGCGGCAAGCAAACCTCGCCAGGAGCGATCGCATGACATCGATGAGCGAATTCAAATCATCCGGTGCGCCGGCTAGTACCGAGGTCGACTACGACGTGCTAATCGTGGGTGCCGGGCTATCTGGCATCGCTGCGGCCTACCATTTGCAGGATCGGCTGCCGTCGATGCGCTTCGCCATTCTGGAAAGTCGCACGACACTAGGCGGCACGTGGGATCTGTTTCGCTATCCCGGCGTGCGCTCGGACTCGGACATGTACACACTGGGCTTCAGCTTTCGCCCATGGCAGGGCGACAAGGCGATAGCCGAGGGCCAGAACATCCTCGACTACGTGAAGGACACCGCGCGCGAGTTCGGCATCGACAAAAAGATCCGGTTTCAGCACAAGATGCTCGGCGCCGAGTGGAACTCGGCCACCGCGCGCTGGAGCGTGCTGGTGGAGCGTACCGTCGAGGGCCGCCGCGAGCAGATCCGCTACAGCTGCAGCTTTCTCTATATGTGCAGCGGCTATTACGACTACGACACCGGCCACGCGCCGACATGGCCGGGCATGGATCAATTCGGTGGGCAGATCGTGCATCCGCAGCACTGGCCGGCCGACCTCGCCTACGCGAACAAGCGCGTGGTGGTGATCGGCAGCGGCGCGACCGCGGTCACGCTGGTGCCGACCATGGCCGAAACGGCCCAGCATGTCATCATGCTGCAGCGCTCGCCGACGTATATCTTCGCGCTGCCGTCGCGCGACGTGATCGCCGACAAGCTGCGCAGCTGGTTCCCCTCGAAGATCGCCCACCGGCTGATCCGCACCAAGAACGTGCTGCTCAGCATGTACCTGTACAACTACGCGCGGCGCAAGCCCGATGCGGCCAAGAAGGCCATTTTGAAAATGGCGTCGAAGCAGCTCGGCCCCGACTTCGATGTGGGCAAGCATCTGACGCCACGCTACAAGCCTTGGGACCAGCGCCTGTGCGTGATCCCCAATGGCGATCTGTTCAAGGCGATTCGCGCGGGCAATGCGTCCATCGTGACCGACGAAATCGAATCCTTCACCGGCACTGGCCTGCGCCTGCGCAGCGGCGAACAGCTCGATGCCGACATCATCGTCACTGCCACGGGCCTGAAGTTGAAGCTGCTCGGCGGCGCGACCATCACGGTTGATGGCCAAACAATCAACCTCGGCGACACGGTGTCGTACAAGGGCATGATGTCCAGCGGCGTGCCGAATCTTGCCTCGACCTTCGGTTACACCAACGCGTCGTGGACGCTGAAGGCCGAGCTGGTGGCGAAGTACGTGTGCCGTCTGCTCGAACACATGAAGGCCGGCGGTTACGACACCTGCGTGCCGGTGCTCGACAGCGCCGACGCCGGCACACAGCCGGCGGTCGACCTCACATCGGGCTATATTCAACGGGCTGCCGCGCAGCTGCCGAAACAGGGCGTGCACAAGCCCTGGATCTACCACCAGAATTACGCGCGTGACCTGGCCGCTTTCCGCTACGGCAAACTCGAAGATGGCGCCATGCGGTTTGAGCGCCGCAGGGTGTCGAACAGTGCCGCCAGCCGTGAGCCACGCCAGCCAGCCAAAGCGAGTGCCAGCCTGTGACCATCCTTCTTTCCATCGTCATTTTGCTTGTTGTGGTGATCGCGGCGCTGGTCGTGTTCTCGGCACTTATCGCCGCCAAGGTCGAGAAGGCGCTGCCGCCGCGCGGCCGTTTTATCGACATCGGCGCCGATCGCATTCACTACGTCGAGCAGGGCAGCGGTTCGCCGATCGTGCTGGTTCACGGGCTCAGCGGCCAGTTGCTCAACTTTGCCTATCTCGACCTGCAGAAGCTGGCGCGCTCGCACCGGGTGATTATGATCGACCGTCCGGGGGCGGGCTATTCCACGCGCGGGGAAAACTCGCCCGCCACCATCGTCAATCAGGCCGCGACTGTCGCCGCGTTCATCGAGGCGTTGAAGCTCGACAAGCCGCTGCTGGTCGGCCATTCGCTGGGCGGCGCCATTGCGCTGGCGGTTGGCCTGAATCATCCGCAGTCCATTTCACGGCTGGCCCTCATCGCGCCGCTGACGCACACGCAGAGCGAGCCGCCGGAATCTTTTCGCGGCCTGATGATTCCCTCGCCGCTGATGCGCCGTGCAATCGCTCATACGCTCGCCACGCCGCTGTCCATTCGCAAGGGTCCCGAAGTGTTGGCGTTTGTCTTCGGGCCGGAGCCGGTGCCGAAGGATTTTCGCACCAGGGGCGGTGGCCTGCTTGGGCTTCGCCCGAACAGTTTCTACGCGGCCTCATCCGACATGCTGGCGACAGCCGAGGATTTGCCCAACATGGAAAGCCGGTACGGCACGCTGAAAATGCCGGTCGACGTGCTGTATGGCCGGCAGGATCAGGTTCTCGATTATCGGCAGCACGGTGAAGCGTTGACGCGGAAAATTCCTCACGCCACGCTGAAACTGGTCGACGGCGGCGGCCATATGCTGCCGGTCACCGTACCTGCGTTGACGACGCAATGGCTGCTTGAGATCGCCGACTCGGGCGTCTAGCCGACTGCGTTGCTTCGCCTGAGACGAAACCGGTAACGGTGCCGACACATGTCGCCGCCGCAGCCAAAACTAGCCGTCGGAAGAAAGGCCGCGCAATGCCACGCCGTCAGGCGTGACCCTCAGCACCGAGCCGTGCTCGTACCAGTCACCGAGCACGATGCGTTCGGCGGGCTGATGGTCGAGCTGCAGTGCGTGTACTGCAGGGCGATGGGTATGGCCGTGGATCAGTCGAGTCACGCCTGCATGGCGTAGCGCCTGCTGCACGGCGTCGGTATTAACGTCCATGATGCTTTCCTGAGTCGCGCCCGTATGCGCACGGCTGTCTTCGCGCGCCTTGCTGGCGAAGGCGCGGCGCGCCTCCAGAGGCATGGTCAGAATCTGCGCTTTCCACTGCGGCGTACGCACCTGCTGGCGTACGGTTTGATAGGCCACGTCGTCGGTGCACAGCAGGTCACCGTGCATCAGCAGCGTGGGGCGACCATAGAGTTCATGGACCGCGCCGTCGTCCAGCAGCGTGAGGCCGGCGCGCTGCGCGAAGGTTTCGCCGAGCAGAAAGTCGCGATTGCCGGCCATGAAGTACACCGGCACCCCGGCGTCTCGCACGGCGCGTATCGCCGTGGCGATGCGTTCGGGCAGCTCGGCATCGTCGTCGTCGCCGACCCACGCTTCGACCAGGTCGCCGAGGATATACAGCGCATCGGCGCGGCGCACTTCGTCGCCGGCCAGATAGTGTTCAAACAGCTCGGTGATCTGCGGACGCGATGGATCCAGATGCAGGTCGGCGATGAAAAGCGTGGCCATGGTGCTGGCAGTCCCTAATGCTTTGTGGCTTTCTTGGCTGGCTTGGCCGAGGCTGGCGACCCCGTGCTGGCGGCAGCTGCCGGGGCATCCTCGCCGATGACGCGGGCGCTGTTGATCACCACCAGCGGGTTAGGCACGTCAGCGGCAAACGGGCCGAGTCCGCGCGTGGGCAAAGCAGCGATCTTGTCGACCACGTCCATGCCCTTCGTCACCTTGCCAAAAACGGTGTAACCCCAGGTCAGGCTGCTCTGGTTGCCGGTGAAATCCAGCCGGCGGTTGTCTACCAGGTTGAAGAAAAACTGCGACGCGCCGGAGTTCGGGTCGGCGCCTCTCGCTACGGCAAGTGTGCCGCGCAGATTGGACAGGCCGTTGTCCGATTCGCTGGCGATGGCCGGGCGCGTGCGTTTGGGCTGCAGGTCGCGCGTATACAGCCCACCCTGCACCAGATAGCCCGGGATTGCCCGGTGGATCACCGTGCCGTCGTAAAAGCCGTCGCGCACATATTGCAGGAAATTGGCCACGCTCTTGGGCGCCTTGTCCGGATAGAGCGCTACCGTGATGTCACCCTGCGAGGTATGCAGCACGACCTCCGGAGCGGCGGTGACAGGCGCAGAAGCCGCGGGGGCGGGCTTGGCGGTCTGCGCCGCTAGCGTCAGCGGCGCAGTGAGCATGAGGATGGCGAGCAGGGATTTGAGCATGGGCATCAGGCAATATTTGGCGTGCCGACATGATACGCGCACGCAACCGGCATGATTCATGAAAACCCGTCACTCAGCTGCTTGAAAGATCCAGCTTCAGTCCCAGCTCAGCCATTGGCGACTGCTCTTGCTGCAGATCGGATTCGCTCAGCGGGTGCTGCTCGAACCAGGCCAGCGGCAGGGTGACACGCAGCTTCTGGCTGGTCGCAGTCACGCGCATGGGCGGCAGCGACTCGGCGCGGCGTGCGCGGCGAAACAGCACGGCCAGGCGCAGCAGGGCGGTGGTGTAGCGCGCCAGCGCGCGGTAGCGCACCGGCAGCGTGAGGATCAGCGCCCTGTCCGGCTTGCGCCGATGCATTTCGACCACCGCCGCCAGCAGCTGCTGCTCCTGTCGCGAAAAGCCGGCCAGGTCCGCGTGGCGCAAGATGTAGGCACCATGATGGTGGTGCTGGCTGTGGGCGATGGCGAGGCCGATTTCATGCACGCGCGCGGCCCAGGACAGCCATTCGCGCGCGTCGGCGTCGAGCTTCCAGGCTTTGGCCACCTGATCGAACAGCATCAGCGCGGTGGACTCCACGCGCCTTGCCTGCGCGCGATCCACGCCGTAGCGGGTTGCCAGTGCGTCGATGCTGGCCGTGCGCGGATCACTGCCGCCCGCGCGGCCGATAAGGTCCCACATCAGCCCTTCGCGCATCGAGCTTTCGCACACGCGCAGCCGTTCGATGCCCAGCGCGGCAAAGGCGGCCTCGAAAATCACCACGCCGCCGGCGAAGACGGCAGCCCGATCTTCGACCAAGCCGGGCAGTTTAAGCAGGCTGATCTGGCCCTGTTCGAGAATCGCCTCGCGCAGCGACGCCAGCGACGCCGGCGTGATGCCGTCGTCGGAGAGCTTCATCGCCTGCACGACGGCGCCGATCGACTTGGCCGTGCCGGACGATCCGTAGGCGTCCTGCCAGCCGGCTTCGCGGTAGTCCTCGTCGAACTGCTGCAGCAGCACGCCGATTTCGCTGCGCGCGCGCTGCCAGCGCTTGCGAGTCAGCTTGCCGGCGGGAAAAAAGCGCAGCGTCGAGGCGATGCAGCCGGCCTGCACGCTTTCCGTATGCAGCGGCGCCAGGCCGCGCCCGATGATGAACTCGGTGCTGCCGCCGCCGACGTCGATGATCAGCCGCGGTTCGCGCGAGGCCGGCAGGTCGTGGGCGGCGCCCAGAAAGATCAGTCGTCCTTCCTCGCGCCCGGATACCACTTCAATGGGATGGCCGAGCGCCGCTTCGGCGGCGGTCAGAAAGGTCTGCGGGGATGCCAGCCGGCGCACCGTATTGGTGGCCACCGCGCGCACGCGCAGCGAGGGCAGGCCGGCGATGCGCTGGCCGAAGCGGGCCAGGCAGTTCATCGCGCGGGCGCGCCGTTCGGCGTCCAGCGTGCCGTCGGAGCGCAGGCCGGCAGCCATACGCACGCTTTCGCGCAGCCGATCGATCACGCGGGGTTCGCCGTGTTCCATCCGTGCCACCACCATGTGGAAGCTGTTGGAACCCATGTCCACCGCGGCGATCAGTTCGCCGTCGCGGATCGGTGTGGCATCGGCTGGACTCACGTCAAGCCTCCCTGGTCGAATGAACGCGAATTCTCGCACGCTCGCGTGAGGCTGACGTCACATGCATCCCGGCAGGCTTTCTGCGCGACGAAAAAAATCACGGGCAGTAGCGATCGAGCAGACGCTGTTGTGCGCTGAAGGGCGGATCGTTGCCGGGCTCCGCACGCGTGTATCGGCCATCGGCGTCAAGCACCCATGCCTGCGTGTTGTCGGCCAGGCTGCCGGCGAGGGTTTCCTCGAACACCCTGGCGGAAAGTTCGGGATCGAGAATGGGAAACGCGATCTCGATGCGGCGCATCAGATTACGCGCCATCCAGTCGGCGCTGGCGCAGTAAAGCTCCGGTTCGTCGTTGTTGGCGAACCAGTAAACGCGGCTGTGTTCGAGGAATCGGCCGATGATCGAGCGCACGCGAATGCGCTCGGAGATGCCGGGCAGCCCCGGCCGCAGCGTGCAGGCGCCGCGCACGATCAGATCGATTTCCACGCCGGCCTGCGAGGCGCGATACAGCGCCTCGATCACGTGCGATTCGTTCATCGCATTGAGCTTGGCGACGATGCGCGCCGGCCGGCCGGCTTTCGCGTGTGCTGTTTCGCGCTCGATCTTGGCGACCAGGCCGGTATACAGCGTAAACGGCGAATGCAGCAGGCAGTTGAGCTTGATCATCGGGCCCAGGCCCGACAGCTGCTGGAAGATCTTGTGCAGGTCTTCGCCGATGTCCGGGTTGGCCGTCATCAGGCCGATGTCGGTATAGGTGCGGCTGTTGATCTGGTGATAGTTGCCGGTCGACAGGTGCGCGTAGCGGCGCAGCCCGTCGCCCTCGCGCCGCACGATCAGCATCATCTTGGCGTGCGTCTTGTAGCCGACCACGCCATAAACCACCTGCACGCCGGCCTCCTGCAGGCGCACGGCGAGCTGGATGTTGGCCGCTTCGTCGAAGCGCGCGCGCAGCTCGATCACCACGGTCACGTCCTTGCCGTTGCGCGCCGCGTCCACCAGCAGGCCGACCAGCGGGGTGTCCTCACCGGCGCGGTAAAGCGTCTGCTTGATCGCCAGCACCTGCGGATCGACGCTAGCCTGGCGCAGCAGATCGACCACGGCAGCAAAATTCTGATACGGGTGATGCAGCAGCACGTCGCGCTGGCTGATAAGGTCGAACTTGTTCTTCGCGCCGTCGAGCGCCGCCGGCAGCTGTGGATTGAAGCGCGGAAACTTCAGCTCCGGCCGATCGAGCAGGTCGTAGATCAGCTGCGCACGGATGATGTTGACCGGACCGTCGCAGCGGTAGACGTCGGCGTCGCCCAGCTCGAAGTTGCGCGTCAGCATGGCGGTGATCGCTTTCGGGCAATCGTTGGCAATTTCCAGCCGCACCGGACGCGCGTAGCCGCGGCCGATCAGCTCCTCGCTAAGCGCATGCGCGAGGTTTTCGACTTCGGCTTCTTCAACGATCAACTCGCTGTTGCGCGTGACGCGGAACTGATAGGAACCCACCACCTTGAAGCCCGGAAACATCAGGTCCGTGAATGCCTGCAGCAGTTCGGCCAGAAACACGAAGTGATCGCCATCGCCACCCACTTCGTCGGGTACGCGGATGATGCGCGGCAGCGAGCGCGGCGCGCGCACCAGGGCCATGTGGCCTTCATGACCGAAGGCGTCGCGGCCTTTCAGTACCACCGCGATATTCAGCGTCTTGTTGAGGATGCGCGGAAACGGATGCGACGGATCCAGCCCCAGCGGCGACAGTACCGGTAGCACCTCGTGCTCGAAATAGCCCTGCAGCCAGCGCCGCTGCTTCGCCGTCCAATGCTTGCGCGTCAGCACGTGCACATTCTCTGCATCGAGCTGGGGAATGAGGTGTTCCTGCCAGGTCGAGAACTGCTCGGTGACCAGATCCAGCGCGCGCGCGCGGATGCGGTTGAGCAACTCGCCGGACGTGATGCCGTCCGGCCCCGGCGCCGACGTGCCGTACGTGTGGTGATGCTTGAGCATCGCCACGCGCACCTCAAAGAATTCGTCGAGATTGTTGGCCACGATGCTCAGGTAGCGCAGCCGCTCCAGGATAGGCACATGCGGATCGCGCGCCATCGCCAGCACGCGGAAATTGAATTCCAGCGTCGCCAGTTCGCTGCTCAGGTACAGCTGCGGAGAATTCAGGTCGATCGGCGAAGGTTCGATCGATGGCGAGGATGTGGGGGAGACGCGTGGCATATCGCCATTCTGGCCCATGCTGCCACTCAAATACACATGGAGCGGTGCTGCAGTTCAGCTCTCGTCGCTACCGCCTGCGGTCAGCAGGCGTGCGTTGCTGAAGTGGCAGGAGAAGGTCGAACCGACACCTGGCGTGCTCTCGATCTGCAGCTGCGCCTGATGCAGGTTCAGCACGTGTTTGACAATCGACAGGCCAAGGCCGGTGCCACCGCTGTCGCGCGAGCGGCTCGAAGAGATGCGGTAAAAGCGCTCGGTCAGCCGGGCGAGATGCGACGCAGGAATACCGAAACCCGTATCGCTTACGGAATAGGCCGCGCCCAGCGGCGTGCGCCGCCAGCGAATGGTGATGCTGCCGCCGATCGGCGTATAGCGCACGGCGTTGCTGACCAGATTGGACAGCGCGCTGTGCAGATCCTTGGGTGAGCCGAGCAGGTCGGCTTCCGCGGTGGACTCCAGGGCGATCTGATGACGGCCCTGGCTGAGCGCTTCGGCCTCCTTGCGCACGGTCGCCAGCAGCGACGCCATCGGCACGCGCTCGTCGGCTACCTGATGCTGGGTTTCCAGTCGCGACAGGGTAAGAAGATCTTCCACGATCTGACCCATGCGCTTGGACTGCGCGCGCATCTCGCCCAGCACGGGTGCCAGCTCGGGCACGTCTTCAGGGTCGATCAGTTCGAGATAGCCGTGGATCACCGTCAGCGGCGTGCGCAGCTCGTGCGAGACGTTGGCGACGAAGTCGCGACGAATCTGTTCCAGCCGGTTGAGGTGGCTGATGTCGCGCGCCAGCAGCAGATGCTGACGGCGGCCGAACGGCAGCATGCTCACGTTGAGCTGGCTTTCCGGATGGCCCGGTGCCATCACGTCATTGATCGGCTCCAGCGCGCCATCCTGTAACCAGCCGGAAAGATCCGACGAGGCCAGCCGCTGATGCAGCAGTACGCCGCGGTCGCGTGGGCGGCGCAGGCCCAGCAGGCTCTCGGCGGCGTGATTGAACCAGCGCACCTGCTGTTGCTGATCGAGCAGCACCACCGCATCGGGAAGATGGCTGGCGGCGTTGCGCAGATCGCGCAGGCTAGAGGCAATACGTCGGGAACGTGTCATGAAACGGTCATGCTGTAGGGGGCTGGCGCCAGCGGGTGCGGGCATGATGAGCTGCGTTTGATGACGAATTCGAGTCAGCAGCAAGACGACTTCGAAAAGCGCGACAAGCGCCACGCCGGTAGCGACATGGCCGCCGGCAAGCCAGCCCAGCAGCGCGCCCACGGCCAATGCTGCCGCCAGAGCAATCGACAATGTTCGAAACGATGGTGTGGCAGGTTGTGCCATCAGGCGCTTGGCTGGAAGGCTCTGCAGCCCGGGCCGCCAGCATCGGCAAAAGCTTGCGCCACCGCAAGCCCGGCGAGCCGTGCCATGACGACCGGGCAGGGCGCGTGCGGCTCAGCCATGCATGGTCTCAGGCGCTGACGGAAAACCGGTAGCCGGTGCCGCGTACGGTCTGCACCATCTCGTCCAGCTTCCACGGCTCCAGCGTCTTGCGCAGGCGGCGGATGTGCACGTCGACCGTGCGCTCCTCCACGTAGACACTGCCGCCCCATACGTGATCAAGCAGCTGCGTGCGCGAGTACACGCGCTCCGGGTGGGTCATAAAGAAGTACAGCAGGCGATATTCGGTCGGGCCGATCGGCACCGCATCTTCGCCTGCAAACACGCGGTGCGCGGGGCCGTCGATGCGCAGGCCGCCGAGTTCGACCATGCCCGAACCGTCGTCACCCTGACTGCGACGCAGCACAGCCTTGATGCGGGCAATCAGCTCGCGCGTCGAGAAAGGTTTGACCACGTAGTCGTCGACGCCGGCTTCCAGTCCGTTGACCCGGTCCATCTCCTCACCGCGCGCGGTGAGCATGATGATCGGTATCTCGCGGCTCAGTTCTTCCTTGCGCATGCGCCGGGCCAGCTCCAGACCGCTGGTGCCGGGAAGCATCCAGTCGAGCAGGATCAGGTCGGGCACCTGCTCGGCAATGGCCAGCTGCGCCGCTCGCGCATCGGCGGCCTGCATGGCATCCATGCCCGCCTTGCGCAGTGCGAACGCGATCATCTCGCGAATCGAGACTTCATCTTCAACGATCAAAATGCGCTTGTGCACGCGGTGGTCCGCCGGAGGCTTGTGACGGGAGTATTGCAACCCATCAATGTTACGCGTCGATGACATGGGTCAGTACGTTCTAGTCCAACCGCGCGGGATTGTCACGAAGCGTGGCAGACCGGCAGATGCAGATGCCGTACCGTCAGCGCGCGCCGAAGCAAAGCCGGCCGCTGCACAGCTGATTCTGTCCCGGCTGCTGCCAGCCGTCGGGATTGTCATCGGTGCTTATCCGACGCTTGTGCAGCTCCATCACCAGCGGGGTCAGCTGGCTGATGCGCGACTGGATGCGCACCCGGGCGTAGTAGTCCAGATCGGTGCGTTTGAGCATCCGCTTCAGCTGTTCCATCGCATCGAACGGTCGGCCGGCGTAGTAGGTGGCATCGGCGAACGCCTCCCCGGCACGCACGCTGTCGCCGGCCTTTTCGCTGGCGCGCGCGTAGGCGCTGTAGATCTCCGGCTCGTCGGCGTTGTCCAGCAATGGCCGCAACAGGTCTGCTGCCTGAGTGGCCTGCGCCTTGTCGCCGTAAGCCACGAGCGCATCGGCGTAGGCCAGCGCCACCGCACGATTGCGCGGCGACTGCGTGGTCAGTTCCTGATACATCGCCAGCGCCGCACCGCGCTGGCCGGCCTGCAGGCGCGCGTCGGCCATCGCGAGTTTCAGGATCAGATTGCCGCCGTCCAACTTCAGCAGCGGCTGCAGCTGCTCGATTGCCTGAGCGCCGCGGCCGCTGCGGGTGAGCGCCAGCGCGTAACCATAGCGCGTCGCCGGCGTGTCGAAGCCATATTGATCTTTCAGATTAGAGGCGTAGTAGATCACCGCCTTGGGCGCATCGTCGGTCAGCACTCGCGTGCGCTCGCGCATGAGTGAGTAGGCGTCCAGCTGGTCGGGTGTTTTCGTGCTGGCGGTCAGCACCGAGGGGTCGCGGACGAAAGGCATCGGTGCGGTGATTTTCTCCCACTGGCTCTTGTCCATGCTGGACACGGTAGGGCGAAGTTTCTGCGCGGCCACCAGCGCGCCGGCGCGGGATTTCGCGTCGCTGATGCGCTCGGTAGTCACCGGGTGCGATTGCAAAAGCGACGGCGTCTGGATGCCGCCGGCGTCGGCGCTGGTGACGTCTTCGAGATGCTCGAAGAAGGTCGCCATCGCATTCGGATCGAAGCCGGCCCGGCCCAGAGTCTGGATGCCCACGCGATCGGCTTCGATCTCGTCGTGGCGAGTGAAGTTGATCGACTTCTGCGCGATCAGGCTTTGCCCGCCGGCCAGCACCGCGACCGGCGCGTCACCGGCGTGGCCGCCGGCGCCGGCGAGAATGGCGCCGAGCAACACCAGCGCCATCAGCGGCGCATCCTTTTTGGAATCCTCGAACGCCCGCTCCAGATGGTTTTGCGTGATGTGGCCAATTTCATGGGCCATCACGCCGGCCAGCTCGCTCTCGTTGCGGGTGATCGTAATCAGGCCGGAGTTCACGGCGATGTAGCCGCCTGGCGCGGCGAACGCGTTGATCTCGGGATCCCTCACGACGAAAAACGCGAAATGCTCTTTCGGTTTGTCGCTGCTGGCGACCAGCCGAAAGCCCAGATCGTTGATGTAGTCGTCCAGCAGCGGGTCGTCGACGACCAGATCCAGCGCGCGCATCTGATGCAGCATGGCGGCGCCGTAATCCTGCGCCTCCTGCGGCGAGATCAGTGCGTTGGCCGAACTACCCAGATCGGGCAGGCGTACGTCCTGCTGGGCGCTGGCGGCACAGGTCACGCCGGCCGCCAGCAGAGCGGTCAGCAGGCGCCGCGCCAGCGGGCGTTTAACGGGTAGTCGTGGTGCCATGGTCATTGGTAGGCGACAATACCACTCAGACCCCGCCGATTTGCAGGCGTTCATCGCCGCAAATCCTTGAGCCGGGCTACCGCTGCCCCCAAGTCACTCGCCATCGTCCATTTTTGTTCCGGAGTACCGTCATGTCCAAGATCGAGGTCTATTCCACCGCGGTGTGCCCGTACTGTGTCTCGGCCAAGAATCTGCTCAAGGCCAAGGGGCTGGAGTGGACGGAAGTGCGTATCGACACGGACCCGGCGCAGCGCGATGCCATGCTGACCCGCAGTGGTGGCCGTCGCACCGTGCCGCAGATTTTCATCAACGATCAGCATGTCGGCGGCTTCGACGATCTGGTCGCCGCCGATCGCAGCGGCAAGCTGACCCAGCTGCTGGAGCTGTCCGCATGAGCGACAGCCTTGCCGAGTTCAGCGAATTCCGCCAGCGCATGAACGACCGCATCCTCGCCGAGGACAACCAGGTCGTGCGTCGTTTTTTTGCGCTCGACACGCAGACCTACAAGGCCGGCGCGCTCGATGTCAAAACCAAGGAGATGCTGGGCCTGGTGGCATCCATGGTGCTGCGCTGCGATGACTGCATCAGCTACCACATTGCCCAGTGCAAGGAAGCCGGCGTGCAGCGCAACGAGTTTTTCGAGGTATTCAGCGTGGGTCTGGTGGTCGGCGGCTCCATCGTGATTCCGCATCTGCGCCGCGGCGTGGATCTGCTCGACAAGCTTGAGGCTGGTACCGCCAGCGACGCTGCAGGCTGTGCGGATCACGCCGCCCAGTAAGGGTTCAAAGGCCGCGTTTCGCGGCCTTTTTTTGCGCGCGTAACGCACATGGGTTGCGAAACCCACGTGCTGCCTGGCTTTCGCGTGCTGCTCGTCCTTCACCCATGCGCCTTTTCGCAACGCTGCGTGCGAGTATTTTCAGCGCCGCAGCAAGCCTGCGCACTGGCCGCATCGCGCCACATCGGCGATAATCAGCAGGTTATCAGCGCCGCCTTTGCTTCTTCCCCCGCCTGCGCGCGCTGCTCGATTCCCCGTTTCAAGGAGTTTCCCCATGAGCAAGACGATTGCTGTGATCGCCGGTGATGGCATTGGCCCGGAGATCATGACAGCTACGCTGCGCGTGCTCGATGCGCTCGACTGTGATCTGACGTACGACTTTGTCGATGCCGGCATGGTCGCCCTGGAAAAGCACGGCGACCTGCTGCCGGCCTCCACGCTGGAAATGATCGGCAAGCACAAGGTGGCGCTGAAAGGCCCGCTGACCACGCCGATCGGCGGCGGCTTTACCTCAGTCAACGTGACCCTGCGCCGGCATTTCGACCTGTACGCCAACGTGCGTCCGGCGATTAGTTTCCCGGGGACCAAGTCGCGCTACGAGAATATCGACATCATCACGGTGCGCGAAAACACCGAGGGCGCGTATCTCGCCGAAGGCCAAACGCTGTCCGAAGATGGCGAGATCGCTCAGTCGATCATCCGCAATACGCGCAAGGGCAGCACGCGCATCGTGCGTTACGCATTCGAGATGGCGGTGAAGAAAGGCCGAAAGAAGATTACCGCCGTGCACAAGGCGAACATCCTCAAGACCAGCACTGGCCTGTTCCTCAACGTGGCGCGCGAAATCGCCAAGGAATATCCGCAGATCGAGTTCAACGAGATGATCGTGGACAACACCTGCATGCAGCTGGTGATGAACCCGCATCAGTTCGACGTGATCGTGACCACGAATCTGTTCGGCGACATCCTCTCCGATCTGTGCGCGGGTCTGGTCGGCGGCCTGGGTCTGGCGCCGGGCGACAACATCGGCACCAACGCGGCGATCTTCGAAGCCGTACACGGGTCGGCGCCGGATATCGCCGGACGCGGTATCGCCAACCCCTGCGCGCTGCTGCTCGCCGCCGCCGACATGCTGGATTATCTGGATATGGTCGCCAAGGGCAATCAGCTGCGCGCGGCGATCCGCGCCGCGGTGGAAAGCGACCGCGACGAGATTACGCCGGATCTGGGTGGCAAGGGCAGCACCGACAGTTTTGCGGACGCCATCGTCAAGCGCCTCAAGGCCTGAAGTTCACGCTTCCGGTTCAGCCGTCCAAAAGAAAAAAGCCGCGGATTGCTCCGCGGCTTTTTTTTGATAAGTGGACAGTCGCTTCAGAAATTTTTCAGCGGAAGATCGGCCAGGGCGCCAGAAAGATCAGCCAGATCATCACCACGATGCCGAGGTATTTGAGGCCTTTGTAGACTTTCTTGTGGCGGCTCTTGAAGCGCGCTTTGAACGAGTTTGAGGAGTCACCCTTGCGCTTGCTCAGCGCGAACATACGGTTGATGAAGCCGGTCTTCTCGGTGTCCGTATCCGAGTTGGGCGATGCGGTGATGCTGCCCATGAAAGCGCCGACGCGATGGTTGATCGCGTTCATCCAGCGCGTGCGCAAGGGGCGCTCCACGTCGGCGAACAGAATCACCCGGGTTTGGTCGGTGCCGTTTTCCGCCCAGTGCACGTAGGTTTCGTCGAAGACGACATCCTTGCCGTCGCCCCAGGCGTGCTCGTGGCCATCAACAAAAATGCGGCACGCCGGCGAATTGGGCGTGATCAGCCCCAGGTGGTAGCGCAGCGACCCGGCGAACGGGTCGCGATGCGGATTGAGTTTGGCGCCCGGCGGCAGCAGGGCGAACATGGCCGCCTTGACGCTGGGGATCGACTTCAGCAGCGCGACCGTGTTGGGGCAGAGCGTTTCGGCCGAGGCCAGCGGCTCGCCGTACCACTTAAGATAAAAGCGCTTCCAGCCCTGCTTGAAAAAGCTGTTGAAGCTGGCGTCGTCGTTCTTCGCGGCCGCGCGGATATAGCCTTCGTCGAACAGATGCATGGCTTCATCGCGTATCACGCGCCAGTTGGCCTGCAGAAGGTCGAGCTGGGGGAAACCGCGGCGATCCAGAATCGGCCGCGCCGGCACCGCCGAGAAGGCGTACATGAGTAAGTTGTACGGCGCAAAAACCGCCGAATGGTCCACCAGCTGCCGATCAAACCGAAGCCGGACGCGTCCGCGCAGGTGCACCAGCAGCACGCACAGCGCGAAAAAGGCGAACAGAACCAGCAGGACAAGTCGGGGGGTAAAGATCATGTAGGCAGTTAGTACCGTCAAAGCCGATACCCTTCATTGTACTCGCTTGCCCCAAACAACCATGACCCCGTCTTCAGCATCGAGAAGATCCGGGAGCTCCAATTACGGGAGAGATTTCATCTTTTTCTTCATGTAACTACCGCTGATCCACATGAGCCTCGTTCCCGATATAACCAAGCCAAGACCAAAAATCAGGCATAGCAAGTCGATGAGCAGGGGTAAGTACATAGCCATGGTGAAAGTCCATTTTTGGTTTTTGGATCAATAAATTGCAGCAATTTTGTGCGAGCGGGCAAAGCGCGTGTAGTAGTCGATTAATTTGAAGGGATAGGGAACGAAAACTTGGGCTCGCCGTGATTCGCTCTCCCCGTTCCCCGTTCCCCGTTCCCCGTTCCCCGTTTACTCGCGGCTTTGCCGCTCGCCCTTCGGGCCGCGCCTTCGGCGCTCGCGCTGCGCGCGTCCCGTTCCCCGCCTTAAAGCGCCTCCGCCGCAAAGTCCGCCAGCCGCGAGCGCTCGCCGCGCCGCAGGGTGATATGCGCCGAATGCTCCCACTGCTTGAAACGGTCCACCGCGTAGGTGAGGCCGGAGGTGGTTTCGGTGAGGTAGGGCGTGTCGATTTGCTCGACGTTGCCCAGGCAGACGATCTTGGTGCCGGGGCCGGCACGGGTGATCAGGGTTTTCATCTGCTTGGGCGTGAGGTTCTGCGCCTCGTCGATGATCAGGTAGCGGCTGAGGAAAGTGCGCCCGCGCATGAAGTTGAGCGAACGGATCTTGATGCGCGAGGCGAGCAGGTCGTTGGTCGCCTGGCGCCCCCAGCTGCCCCCGTCTTCGGGGTTGGCAAGCACTTCGAGGTTGTCGGTGAGCGCGCCCATCCACGGCGTCATCTTTTCTTCCTCGGTGCCGGGCAGGAACCCGATGTCTTCGCCGACGGACACCGTCGCGCGGGTCATGATGATCTCGCGGTAACGCTGCTGATCCATCACCTGCGCCAGACCCGCGGCCAGCGCCAGCAGGGTCTTGCCGGTGCCGGCGTTGCCCAGCAGGGTGACGAAATCGATGTCCGGATCCATCAGCGCGTTGAGGGCGAAGTTCTGCTCTCGGTTGCGCGCGCCGATGCCCCACACGTGATGGTTGGCGTGCGAGTGATCGTCCAGCAGCACCAGCGTGGCGTTGACATCGTCCAGATGCAGTACGCGCAGTTCGACCTCGTTTTCGCCTGGCAGAAACAGGCACTGGTTGGGATGCCATTCTTCGTCGTCATGGCGATCGACCTTGTAGAAGGTGCGGCCGCGCTCGGTCCAGGATTTGACTTCGGGGTGCAGGTTCCAGAAGTCTTCCGGCAGTTCCGCCGCGCCGGTATACAGCAGCGAAAAATCGTCCAGCGCGCGATCGTTTTCGTAGTCTTCGGCGACCACGCCCTCGATGCTGGCCTTGATCCGAAGATTGATGTCCTTGGTGACGAGGATGACGTCACGATCGGCGTGCTGATCGCGCAGCTCCATTACCGAGGCAAGAATCTGGTTGTCGGCCTTGCCGCGATTGGCGCTGAGGCGCTGCTCGAAATAAAGCCTGCCCACCGCGTTGTCGCGCTTGAGGTTGATCCCCTGCGGATTGGAGAGTTCAAGGCCCTCGTTGAGGTTGTGGCCCTTGCCGCGCTCGATCAGCTCGTTGAGAAATCGGCTGACCTGCCGGCCGTTGCGGGACACCTCCGAGGCGCCTTTCTTTTTTTCGTCCAGTTCCTCCAGCACGGTCATCGGGATAAAGACGTCGTGCTCCGCGAAGCGGAACAGCGAGGTCGGGTCATGCAGCAGGACGTTGGTGTCGAGAGCGTAGATTCGCGTGCTTCCGGTCATGCGGAAGAGTCCTCGCTGGTGGGTGGGTGGCACAGTAACGGTGGCGGGTTCGCCGTCGTCGGATACTCGCGGCGCACGGCGCGGCGACGCCGGACGGCCGTGACTTTGAAAATGTAAGCGTGAGCGAAGTTCACTTCGACGGAATGGCGTCGAGCACGGCCTGGGTGTGTCGGGGCACTTTCACGCCGCGCCACTCCTTGCTGAGCTTGCCATCGGGGTCGATCAAAAAGGTGCTGCGCACGACGCCCAGGTGGCGCTTGCCGTAAAGCACTTTTTCGTGGATGACATCGAACGCCTGGCACCAGGCCTCATCAACGTCGGAAATCAGCGGAAACGGCAGCTCCTGCTTCGCGCTGAAGTTGGCGTGCGACTTCAGCGAGTCGCGCGATACGCCGATGACTTCGGCATGACGCTTGCGAAATTCGGGGTACAGGTCGCGAAAATCCTGCGCTTCAGTGGTGCAGCCGGGGGTGCTGTCCTTGGGATAGAAATACACGACCACCCACTGGCCTTTGAGGCTGGCCAGCTTCAGCTCGCTGCCGTCGCTGACCTGGCCTTTCAGTGGGGGAAGTTTCTTGCCGAGCTCGGGCATGGTTACTCCGGCACGGTGAAGCCTCACCGTGATTGATGCTTTTGCGGGAAAGGGAATCGGAACAGGGGATGGCGAACACGCGAACGGCAAGAGGGTGCGGCCTAGCAGCAGCGATCTGCAGTGACGGTGTTACCCGCGCGGCGACTGGTGGGCCGTTGGCTGACCGCATGAATCGAAGAGCTGACTGCAATGCACGTCCCTCTGAAGTCCCGCCGCTAGACTAGCGCGTGCGCGACTGGCTATAACAGTCCTTGTCAGCCGGCCGTTATCGCGCGATGCTCAACGGCCGGGCGAGTTTCAGAATTTCACCGGATCCATGATCGCGTCGAGGTTCATCCCGTCGCACAGTTCGAGGAAATCGTCGCGCAGCGCGGCAATGTGGATTTCCGACGGCACGCCAATGGTGAACTGGGCCTGGAACATCTCGGCGCCGGTCTGCATGGCCTGATAGCGCGTGGAGTTCAGCTGTTCGACGCTGATGCCGTGCTGGGTGAAAAATTCCACGATGCGCACCACGATGCCGGGCCGGTCCGCCGCCACTACCTCCACCAGATACGGCAGCAGATGCGAGCTGTTTTCGCGCGGCCCGGTACGGTACTGCACCAGCCGCAGGCTCTCGTCGCGCGCCAGCTTGGTCAGTGCGGTTTCGAGTTTGGCCAGCGCATCCCACGCGCCGCTGGCAAGCAGCATCAGCGACACCTCGGTACCGATGCTGGAAACCCGTGACTCGGTAAGGTTGCAGCCGGCGTCGGCGATGCGCTTGGCCAGCGCCAGCAGCGGCGACTTGGTCGACGGAGTAAGCGCATGGATGAGCAGCTGGTTGTCGCTGCTGGCATGTGCGGAAGCGGAAGAGGGTTTCAAAAAATCCACCTGATGACGGTATTTGCAGCAAGCCGCGTGGTGCGGAATCAAGACATTACTCTATCGGGTTTACTTGCCGGCCTTGTGAAGCCGCAAGTAACATGCGCGTTCTGCCCAGGAGCGGAATCGATTCTTGAACATTCGCGGAAGCATTTGCGCGCTGGTTACCCCTTTCACGGCAGACGGCGCGCTCGACCTGCCGGCTTTCGGTCGGCTGATCGATTTTCAGCTGGCTGGCGGCACGCAGGCGCTGGTGGTGGCCGGGTCGACCGGCGAAGCGCATATGCTGGAGCACGATGAGTTCGATCGCCTGCTGGCTTATGCGGTAGAGCACGTGGCCGGGCGGGTGCCGGTGATCGCCGGTACCGGCGAGGCGGGTACGGCCAAAACCATCGCGTTGACCCGCCGTGCCAAGGTTCTCGGCGTCGACGCCGCGCTGGTTGTGGTGCCGTATTACGTTCGCCCGACCCAGGAAGGCCTGCGCCGACACTACCTCGATGTGGCCGACCACGGCGAGCTGCCGGTGCTGATGTACAACGTGCCCGGCCGTACCGGTAGCGACCTGCTGCCTGAGACCGTGGCCAGCCTGCGCGATCATCCGGCCATCATCGGCATCAAGGAGGCGCGCGGCGATCGCGAGCGCATTGATGCCCTTGCGGAACTTGTGAGTCCGGATTTCGTCTATCTCTCCGGCGACGATGCATCGGCCGGCACCGCCATGCTGGCGGGAGCGGGCGGTACAATATCGGTGGTGGTCAATCTGGTGCCGCAGGCTTTCAGGGCACTGTGCGATGCGGCGCTCGCGGGAGACACGGCGCAAACGGCGCGCTGTCACGCCGCGCTGAGTCCGCTGGTGCAGGCGCTGGACTGTGCGCCGAACCCGATTGCGGTGAAGGCCGGATTGCCGGTTTTGGGGCTGGGCTTGGCCGTGCCAAGGTTACCTCTGGTTGAATTGAACGACGGTCCGGATCGCGCCCGATTGCACCAAGCGCTGTCCAGTCTGGCATCCTTGGCGACTGCCGCTGCTTGACGGCTGTCTGAACTTTCTCACGGAATCCGATTACATGAAGAAAACACCACTCCTCGTGGCCCTGCCGCTTCTGGCCCTCAGTGGTCTGCTGCTCTCCGGCTGCGGCATGTTCCGCTCGCACAAGGCGTGGGACACCGCTCAGCAGGAGGCGCCGCTGGAGATTCCGCCGCAGCTCGATCGCCCCACGACCACGGCGGCACTGGTAATTCCGCCGCCGGGCGCCAACCAGCCCACGTCGAACGGTGCCACGGCCAGCGTCAACGGAAGTTCGTCCGGCGCGATTACCGACGGCTTTGTGATGGCCAGCAACGTCGATGATGCGTACAAGGCAGTCGGAGCCGAGCTCGCCGGCGGAAGTCTTGGCCAGGTGACGGCGCACGATGATGCCGCGCGCACGTACACCGTGAGCGTGCCCAACGCTGTGATCCAGCAGAAAAAGAAGGGTTTCTTCGGCATGTTCAAGAAGAGCGCGCCTGTTTCGGCCGATGCGGCCGGTTCGACGACGCATCCGGTGCAGATCATGATCGACAGCAGCGGCACGGAAGCCAGCGAGGTGCGTGCGCAGGGCGATGCGCCGGCCGTGATCAAAGTGGTCGATGCGCTGCGGACCAAGCTGGGCAAGAAGAAGAAAGACAAGTAAGCCGACGCCAGCCCTGCATCATCATGGTGCAGGGTGGGCATCAAAAAAGCCGCCCTTTCGAGGCGGCTTTTTTGTTTGCGATGTGCGGAGAAGTCAGCGCTTGAGGAGGTCGAGCTTGCCGGGTTTGTTTTCCCAATCCTTGGCATCAGCGGGGGCGTCCTTGCGCTCGGTGATCACCGGCCAGCCCTTGGCGAGCTCGGCGTTCAGCGCAACAAACGACTCCTGGCCGGCCGGTACGTCGTCTTCCGGGTAGATCGCATTGATCGGGCATTCCGGCTCGCACAGCGTGCAGTCGATGCACTCGTCCGGATCGATCACGAGAAAATTGGGGCCTTCATGAAAAGCATCGACCGGGCACACTTCAACGCAGTCGGTGTATTTGCACTTGATGCAGTTGTCGATGACTACAAACGTCATGAGGCAATTCAGCTATAGATATGGTGGTCGAAAGGCTCTAACGAAGAGTGCGGCCATGGATGGCCGATTCTGGACTAACCAAGGCAGAGAGCAGCGTGTCACCGGAACCCTCTCCAGACAGCAGCAATCATGGAGGATTGCAAAAACACATGGAAGATTGCAAAAACAATGGTGCTCCCTACGAGACTCGAACTCGTGTTCCCGCCTTGAGAGGGCAGTGTCCTAGGCCACTAGACGAAGGGAGCGTTATGCTGTGAGGCGCGCTAGTATAACGGAATTGTTTCGCCCGGCAATGCTGGATATACAAAGGTATTTGGCAACGCCGGCCGCATCGACTTCATCGATTCACACGCATGGTTATCGATAGAGTCGCGCATCCAACTTTGAACCCACGGGCCAATCGTCCTGCAAGGATTCCTACAGCTTGAACCTCGAACCAGGGACTGACACCGACTTCACGCCGACGCTGCGGATCATTCCGCGCGACCAGCACATCATCTCCCGCAAGAACATCAGCAAGGCTGCTCTGCGCGTGCTCTATCGCCTGAACGAAGCGGGCTACACCGCGTATCTGGTCGGTGGTGCCGTGCGCGACCTGCTGCTGGGGCTGCATCCGAAGGACTTCGATGTCGCCACCAGCGCCACGCCGGATGAGGTCAAGCGGCTGTTTCGCAACTGCCGGCTGATCGGCCGGCGCTTTCGTCTGGCACACGTAGTGTTCGGGCCGGAGATCATCGAGGTGGCGACGTTTCGCGGGCTGGGTGAAGAAGGGGGCGAAGGCGACCGGCACATCGTCGACGGGCGCATCGTGCGCGACAACATCTGGGGCACGATCGAAGAAGATGCGATTCGCCGCGACTTCCGCGTCAACGCGATGTACTACGACATCAGCGATTTCTCGGTGCGCGACTACGTCAACGGCAGCAAAGATCTCGACGACCGTGTGCTGCGCCTGATCGGTGATCCGGTCACGCGCTACCGCGAAGATCCGGTGCGCATGCTGCGCGCCGCGCGACTGGCAGCCAAGCTCGACATGCAGATCGACGCGGCGGCGATGGCGCCTTTCGAGACGTTGGGCCCGCTACTGGCCGAGGCGGCGCCAGCCCGACTGTTCGACGAATCGCTGAAGATGTTTCTCGGCGGCCAGGGGCTGAAAAGCTTCCGCATGCTGGAAAAGTGCGGCCTGCTGAAGTTTCTGTTCCCGGCCACCGCGCGTGCTCTCAAGCGCGGCGATCAGGCGCTGCGTTCGCTGGTCGAGCAGGGCCTGACCAATACCGATACGCGCATCGCCGAAGGCAAGTCGGTCACGCCGGCTTTCCTGTTTGCGGTGCTGCTGTGGGGTGAGGTGCGTGATCTGGCGCACCAGTGGATCGGCCAGGGCATGGACGGCAACGAAGCCTGGGCACGTGCGGCGGCGCAGGTGGTGGCCGAGCAGTGCCAGCGCGTGGCGATCCCGCGCCGTTTCACTTTTACGATGGAAGAGATCTGGTCGCTGCAGCCGCGCTTCGAGCAGATCCAGCGCAAGCGCGTGTTCCGCCTGATGACCCATCCGCGCTTTCGCGCCGCGTTCGACTTTTTGCTGCTTCGCGCCGACGAGTCGCCGGCGATGCGCGAGCTCGGGCAGTGGTGGGCACACGCGCAGCTGCTGCCGCAGGACGTGCTGTCGGCCGCGCTGCCGGCCGGCGGCGGCAATTATCCCAGCGACAGTGTGGTGGCGAGCTCAGGCAAACCCCGCCCTCGTCGCCGCCGTCGCAAGCCAGGCGACAAATCGGGCTCGGCGTGACGCTGGCTTACGTCGCGCTGGGCAGCAATCTCGGTGATTCGCGGCAGCAGGTTGTCGCTGCGATGGACGCGCTCGATGGCTTGCCTGTTACCCGTGTGCTGCGCCGTTCGCCGCTTTATCTGACCGCGCCCTGGGGTGTGCTCGAACAGCCGCCGTTTATCAACGCCGTCGTCGCTTTGTATACCGAGCTGCTGCCGGAGCCCTTGCTCGACGCGCTGCTGCAGATCGAGAGCAACGCCGGTCGCGTGCGCGCCAAGCGCAACGGTCCGCGCACGCTGGATCTGGATCTGCTGCACATGGACGGCGTGACTCGGCACGATGAGCAGCTGATCCTGCCGCACCCGCGCATCGCCGAACGCGCCTTTGTGCTGCTGCCGCTGTTCGATATCGCGCCCACGCTGGAGATTCCAGGCCAGGGAACGGTGCGCGCGCTGCTGGAACAGCTCGATGCCTCCGGCTGCGAGCGTCTGGGCTGAAAGTTTTCAAGCTTGAGCCACCATCGTGCGCGGCCGATAATCGGCGGCCGATGTTCCCGTTAATCTGAGGAATTGCCGTGTACGTGCAGAACGCCAGCACCCCCGAACGCAAGCCGGTCACCGTGCCGGGCCTGCATGCGATGAAGGCGCAGGGGCGGCGCATCGTCATGCTGACCGCGTACGACGCCAGCTTTGCTTGGCAGCTGGAAAACGCCGGCGTCGACATTGCGCTGGTGGGCGATTCGCTGGGCATGGTGGTGCAGGGGCATCGCAGCACGCTGCCCGTGACGCTCGATCACATGGTTTATCACACGGCGGCCGTCGCCCGTGGATTGTCTGCCACGATGCTGATAGCCGATCTGCCGTTCATGGCCGATCGCGACACGGCGCACGTGCTGGAAGCTGGCGCGCGGTTGGTCGGCGAAGCCGGCGCGGCGATGGTGAAGATCGAAGGCGCCGCGCCGCATATCCTCGAAGGCATCGCTGCGCTGGTCGCGCGGGCGATTCCCGTATGCGCGCATCTGGGCCTGACGCCGCAGTCGGTGCACAAGTTCGGTGGCTTTCGCATTCAGGGGCGCGAGCAGACTGCGGCGGATCACATTTTGGCCGAGGCGCTGGCGGTACAGGCCGCTGGCGCTGACCTGCTGGTCTTGGAAGGCGTACCGAAGGCGTTAGGCGAGCGCGTGACCGCCGCCGTGAATATACCGGTCATCGGCATCGGCGCCGGCCCGCATTGCGACGGGCAGGTGCTGGTGATCCATGACATGCTCGGCATCACCCCAGGCAAACGACCGAAATTCAGCAAGGATTTCCTCGCTGGGCGCGATTCTGTCGCGGCAGCCATCGCCGCCTACGCCGAGGATGTGCGCAGCGGCGTTTTCCCCGCGCCCGAACACTGTTTCAACTGACCGGCCAAAGCCAACCATGCAGACCGTACAAGACGTCTCCGCGCTGCGCGCGGCTATCCGCGGCTGGCGCAGCAAGGGCGAAACTGTCGGCTTTGTGCCGACCATGGGCAACCTGCACGCAGGCCATCAGTCGCTGATCAAGCTGGCGCGTGCACGTACCGAGCGCGTGATTGCCAGCGTCTTCGTCAACCCGACCCAGTTCGGTCCGAACGAGGACTTCGAGCGCTACCCGCGCACGCTGGTGCAGGATCAGGCCGCGCTGGCCGACCAGGACTGCGATCTGCTGTTTGCCCCCGATGTCGGCACGATTTACCCGTTCGGCCCCGAGCACAGCGTCAGCCTGCGCGTGCCACAAATCACCGAAACGCTGGAAGGCGCCCATCGGCCCGGGCACTTCGACGGCGTGGCCACGGTGGTGTGCAAGCTGTTCAATCTGGTGCAGCCGGACATCGCCGTCTTCGGTCAGAAGGATTTTCAGCAGCTGAAGGTGATCGAGCGGATGGTGCGCGACCTGTCCTTGCCGGTGAAGGTGATGTCCGCGCCGACCCTGCGCGCTGACGACGGCCTGGCGCTGAGTTCGCGCAACCAGTATCTGTCACCCGATGAGCGAGCCCGCGCCGTCCTGATCTACGACACCCTGAGCAAGATGCGCGAGCTGTTTCTGCAGGGTCACGCCTGGCGTGCGCTGGAGCAGGTGGCCGCCTCGCGGCTGACGCGCGCGGGTTTTGCGCCCGATTATGCGGTGATTCGCCGCGCCGACGACCTGGCCGAACCGGCCGAAGATCAGCGCGAGGGCCTGGTCGCGCTCATTGCCGCCCGGCTGGGCACGACCCGTCTGATCGACAACTTGATGTTCGACTAGCACGTCCCTAAATAGTCCCCATCCGGCCGCCCAGTTGCGGCCAAGCCTCCGGGCTTCGATAATTACTCGTTGCGCAGGCTGTACCTGCGGGAAGTACGTCATGCACCTGAACATGCTCAAGGCCAAGATCCACCGGGTCACCGTTACCCATGCCGAGCTTCATTACGAAGGCTCGATCGCGATCGACGGCCTGTTGCTCGACGCGTCGGGCATCCGTGAGTACGAGCAGATCCACGCCTGGAACATCAACAACGGCAAGCGTTTCGTCACTTACGCGCTGCGTGCCGAGGAAGGCTCGGGCATCATTTCGGTCAACGGCAGCGCGGCGCATCGCGCCCAGCCGGGTGATCTGATCATCATCGCCGCCTTCGCCCAGCTCAGCGAGGCGGAGCTGGAGAAATTCCAGCCCACTCTGGTATACGCCGATGCGCACAATCGCATCTCGCACACCAATCGTTCGATCCCCACGCAGATGGTCGCCGCCTGATTCGTCAGCGTTGATGGCGGGCCAGCGCCCACTGCACGTGTTCGCGTACAACGGGTGACACATGCGCCGCTTGCGCCTCCAGCGCGGCGGTGACTGCGGCTGATGTCGGCGAGTTGCCCAGCGCCACGGCGATATTGCGCAGCCAGCCTTCGTAGCCCGTTCGACGGATCGCCATGCCCTCGGTGCGCTTGAGGAATTCCTCTTCGCTCCAGCCGAACAGATCGACTAGTTTGGCGCCGTCCAGGCTATGGCGCGGCGCGAAATCCGGCTCGGTGGTTTCCTGCGCAAACTTGTTCCACGGGCAGATCAGCTGGCAGTCGTCGCAGCCAAAGATGCGGTTGCCCATCGGCGCGCGCAGCTCTTCGGGGATGCTGCCCTTGAGTTCGATCGTGAGATAGGAGATGCAGCGTCGCGCATCGAGTCGGTAGGGCCCGACTATGGCCTGCGTCGGGCAGATGTCGATGCAGCGGTTGCAGCTGCCGCAGTGTGCGCTGGCCGGTGTGTCCACCGGCAACGGCAGGTCGGTGTACAGCTCGCCGAGAAAGAAATACGAGCCGGCGCGTTTGTTGATCAGCACCGTGTGCTTGCCGATCCAGCCTAGCCCGGCGTTGCGCGCCAGCGCCTTTTCCAGCACCGGCGCCGAATCGACGTAGGCGCGATAGCCGAAGTCGCCGACGACGCTGTGAATGCGTTCGGCCAGCTTCTGCAGCCGGCTGCGCATCAGCTTGTGATAGTCGCGACCCAGCGCATAGCGCGCCACGTAGCCGGCTTCAGCATCCTCGATGACGCCCCAGGCGTTGGCCGTCCCGGGCGGGATGTAGTCCATCCGCACCGAGATCACGCGCTGCGTGCCGGGCTCCAGCTCGGCGGGGCGGCTGCGCTTGGCGCCGTGTCGCGCCATGTATTCCATTTCGCCGTGATGGCCGTCGTCGAGCCAGCGTTCGAGGTGCAGTTCGTCGGCGCCGAGATCCGTGCCGCTGATGCCCGCATCGGCAAAGCCAAGTTCCTTCGCCCAGCGCTTGATGTCGCCAGCCAGTGCGGCGTAGTCGATGCGAGGGCGTGTATCGGGCTCGGACATCGATCCATTGTAGACGGTGGCCGTGTCTATAATTCCGGATGGCCAACGCACACCACACCCGCGATCTCTACACCGTCGAACAATTGCGCACGCTAGAAAGCGAGGCGTTTGCCGCTCTGGATGTTTCCGGCACGGATCTGATGCGGCGCGCGGCCAGTGCGGCTTTGAACAGCCTGCGTCGCCACTGGCCCGAAGCGCGTCGCATCACCGTCTACTGCGGACCCGGCAACAACGGCGGCGACGGGTTTCTGCTCGGGCTGCTGGCGCGGGAAGCGGGCCTGCATGTCGAGATCGTTGCGCTCGGCGAGTCGTCGCATGGCGACGCAGCGCTGGCGCGAGCGGCCTGGGCATCCGATGGCGGCACGGTGCGTGCGTGGCGCGTCGATAGCGAACTGCCAGTGGCGGATGTCCAGGTCGACGCGCTGTACGGCATCGGCCTCAATCGTGCGCCGGAACCGGCGGTTGCCAACCTGATCGAGCGCATCAATGCGCTGGACGCGCCGGTGCTTGCGCTGGACGTTCCGTCGGGGATCAACGCCGATTCCGGTCGGCACCTGGGTGCCGCGGTGGCGGCTGACGTCACGGTGACCTTCATCGCCAACAAGCGCGGCCTGCACACAGGGCAGGCGGCTGATTTTGCGGGCATCGTCGAAGTGGCCACGCTGGGCGTTCCTGACAGCATGTACGCGCCGATCCCTCCGGATGCGCAACTGCTGGCGGTGGATTCGTTGCCGCGGCGTCCACGTTATGCCAACAAGGGCAACAATGGCCACGTGCTGGTCGTCGGCGGCGACCACGGCACGGCGGGTGCGGTGCGGATGACCGGAGAAGCGGCCCTGCGCACGGGAGCGGGGCTGGTCACCGTGGCGACGCGCGCGGGCAATATCACCGCATTGAACGCCGCGCGGCCGGAGCTGATGGCGCATGAGGTCGACGGGCCGCAGACGCTGCAGCCGCTGCTCGAACGTGCCAGCGTACTGGCGGTTGGACCGGGTCTGGGCAAAGCGGGCTGGGGTCACGCGCTTTGGCTGACCGCGCTGGACGCCGGCAAACCGCTGGTGCTCGATGCCGACGGCCTGAATCTGCTGTCGGTCGAGTCGCGGCAGTTCACGGCAGCGACCGTCCTCACCCCGCATCCCGGTGAAGCCGGGCGGCTGCTGGGTATCGAGACGAAAGACATCGAACGCGATCGCTTCGCCGCCGCGCGCGAGCTGGCCCGGCGCTACCACGCCGTGGTGGTGCTCAAAGGTTCGGGCACGCTGATTGCCGATCCGTCCGGACGTTTGAGCGTCTGTCCCTGGGGCAATCCGGGCATGGCGTCGGGAGGCATGGGCGACCTGCTGACGGGCGTTATCGCGGCGCTGCTGGCGCAAGGATGCGACGCCTGGCGAGCGGCCTGTCTTGGCGTCGGCCTGCACGCCCGTGCGGGAGACGCGGCGGCACGCCACGGCGAGCGCGGCCTGTTGGCCACCGATCTGCTGCGGCCGCTGCAGGCCCTGGTGAACGGTTTGCCCATCATTGAGCACTACGATGACTGATTCACTGGACGCTACGCGGCAATGGGAGTTGCCGAATGAGGACGCCACGCGTGCGTTGGCTATTAAGGTCGCTGACGCACTCGAGGAGGGCCAGGTCTTCTATCTGCACGGTCCCTTGGGCGCCGGCAAGACCAGCTTCGCGCGGGCGCTGCTGACCGCGCTGGGCGTCGGCGAGCGGGTCAAAAGCCCGACATACAGTTTGATCGAAGGCTACGTCGCTCAAGGGCGACCGGCCTGGCATCTGGATCTCTATCGGATTGCCGATCCGGCCGAGCTGGAGTGGCTCGGTCTGGATGCGCTCAGTGACCCCGCGGCTGTCGTACTGGTCGAATGGCCCGAGCGCGGCACTGGCGCCTTGCCGGCGGCTGATCTCGAATGGCAGCTGGCTTATGCCGGCGACGGCCGCCACGCCACGGTGCGCGCGCTGACCAACCGTGGCCAACGGCTGCTGTCACGGCTGGATTGATGGCGCGCTTTCCGGTTCGTCGGTAGAAGAATCGGCGACGGAAAAAAGCTAAGTGTCTATTTTTGCTTGAAAATTTCTTAGTCGACGTGCAGCCATGATCCTTATCTTAAAGTGCCACTTGCAGCCGATAACTTGACGTAGCCTGACAAAGAGCCCGCAGGTTACGGAAATACAAAGAAAAATGCTGTTGCATTCGCATTGAGACTGCGCTTCAATGCGGCTTATGAGGGGATACCTGAACAGCCTTGGTGGAATCGTCGTCGCAATCGCCGCAGCCACCCCGCTGTGTGCGGTTCATGCGGCCGATCTGAAGGGCGCGCGCGTCTGGGCCGGTCCCGCGTACACGCGGGTGGTCATCGATGCCGCCGGTCCACTGGATTACAAGGTGACCCAGTCGGGTGACCAGCTGCTGGTCGATCTCAGCGGCACCCGGTTGGCGGGCAGCTTTACCGACCCTGCAGCGCACGGCCTTTTCCACGGCATGACGCACGCACAGCAGGGCGATCATCTGCAGCTGACGGCCAAGGTCGAACCCAACAGCCGCCTGAAAAGTTTTGTGCTGAAGCCGGCGTCCGGCTCGGATTACCGGCTGGTGCTGGACCTGTATCCGGGTACGGCGCCGACCGGTCCGGTGATGCCGCACAGCACGGTGGTGGCAGAACATCGCCCCAACGATGACGCCGCCGATACGGCAAAGACGGTGGCGGCCGACGCTGACGCCGATGCAGGCAGCGCGCCGGCGATCGAACCCGCGCCGGTTCCGGTCCGCTCTTCGCGCAGCGGTCGCAATAGCGGTACTTCGGCGCGCGATGCGGCGGCCATGCTCGGCGGCCAGCGCAAGGTGGTGGTGGCGATCGACGCCGGCCACGGCGGCAAGGACCAGGGTGCGCATGGCCCCGGTGGCACGCTGGAGAAAAACGTCACGCTGGCCGTGGCGCGCGATCTGGCCGCGCTGATCAACCGCCAGCCGGGCATGAAGGCCGTGCTGACCCGCGACAACGACTACTTCATCGAGCTGACCCAGCGCTTCAAGATCGCCCGTGACAACAAGGCCGATCTGTTCGTGTCGATCCACGCCGACTCCTACACCAGCGACGATGCCAAGGGTTCGTCCGTATGGGTGCTGTCGCCGCGCGGCAAGACCAGCGAGGCAGCACGCTTTCTGGCCGATCGCGAAAACGCCGAGCTGATCGGCGGCACCACGCTGGACGACAAGGACGATGGCCTGGCCAAGGTGCTGATGGATCTGCAGCAGAGCTGGGCCATCCAGGCCAGCGACACGGTGGCGAACAACGTGCTGCGGGCGCTCGGCATGCTCGGTCCGACGCACCGTGGTTACGTCGAGCGCGCCAATTTCGTGGTGCTGCGTTCGCCCGACGTACCTTCGATCCTGGTCGAAACGGCTTTCATCAGCAATCCGTCGGAGGAGCGCAAACTGCGCGACCCGGCGCATCAGGATCAGCTCGCCGCGGCCGTCATGGGCGGCGTGAAAAGCTACTTCGAGTCGACTCCGCCACCAGGCACCTGGTTTGCCGCCCAGGCCGCCCGCCATAACGGTGACGTGGCATCGTCAGGCACTCATGACAAATCCTCGGTGGCGCTGGCCGATACTGATGACGACAGCGGGGCATCCCAGGCCGAAAGCCCGTCGTCGACCGTGCACGTCAAGGCACGCGACATGCACCGCGTCGGCCCGGGCGAAAGCCTGCGCAGCATCGCCAATCAGTACGGTGTCAGCGTCAGCTCGCTGAAATCCGCGAATCAGATCAGCAGCAACAGCGTGCGGGCCGGCACCATGCTGGCGATACCGACCAGCTGAGCCGGTAAACGCGCGATCGCGGCGCGTGCGCTTTCATGCCGCTGCCCGCTCGCTTAAGCTTGCGGGATGTCGATCATCCGCCTGCTGCCTCCCGAACTCATCAATCAGATTGCCGCCGGCGAGGTCATCGAACGGCCGTCCTCCGTGGTCAAGGAGCTGGTGGAAAACAGCCTCGACGCCGGTGCCAGCCGCATCGAGGTGGACATCGAGGCCGGCGGCTCGCGTTTGATCCGCGTGCGTGACGACGGCGACGGCATTGATGTCGACGAACTGCCGTTGGCGGTTGCATCCCACGCCACCAGCAAGATCGGCAGCTTCGATGATCTGGAGCACGTCGCCAGCATGGGTTTTCGCGGCGAGGCGCTGGCGTCGGTGTCGTCGGTGTCGCGCTTTGCCATCACCTCGCGCGTGCGCGGGCAGGACGCGGCGTTCCGCATCGAGGTCGATAGCGGTCAACTGCTGGCGGCCCGTCCGGCGCAGCATCCGTCCGGCACCAGCGTCGAAGTGCGCGATCTGTTTCACAACGTACCGGCGCGCCGGAAATTCATGCGCGCCGAGCGCACGGAATTTGCGCATATCGACGATCTGCTGAAGTCGCTGGCGCTGGCGCGCAGCGGCGTGGAATTTCGGCTCAGCCACAACGGCAAACCGGTGCGCATCTGGAAAACCGCCAACAGCGAGCAGGCGGCATTGCAGCGCGTTGCCGAAGTGCTGGGCGAGGATTTCCCCGCGCAGAGCCTGCGTGTCGATCACGAGGCCGCTGGCCTGCGCCTCTCCGGTTGGGTCGGCCTGCCGACCGCATCGCGCGGGCAGGCGGACTCGCAGTATTTCTACGTCAACGGGCGGCTGGTGCGCGATCGCATCGTCGCCCACGCGGTGCGTCAGGCGTATGCCGATGTGCTGTTCCACGGTCGCCATGCGGCCTTCGTGCTGTATCTCGAACTTGATCCGGCCGGCGTCGACGTCAACGTGCATCCGGCCAAACACGAAGTGCGCTTTCGCGAGCAGCGGCTGGTGCACGATTTTCTCTATCGCACGCTGCACGAGGCGCTGGCGCAGACGCGGGCCGGGCAGGTGGCGTCGAGCGCGCACGCCGATAACGGCGCACTGACGATGTCGACATCGGCGCCGACTTCGAATTCATCCGCGTACGCCGCGGCCCCGGCATGGTCGGGCAGCTTCAGTCAGAGTCGTTTGAGCCTGGGCGTGCGCGATGCGCCGCTGGCCGAATACGCCGCGCTGGCCGGCGAACCGCCGCGCTACGCCGAGGCTTCCTACCAAGCGGCAACGCTGCCCGCCAATGACGACAGCGAAGCGCCGCCGCTGGGCTTCGCCATCGCGCAGCTAAAAAGCATCTACGTGCTGGCCGAGAACGCGCAGGGCCTGGTGCTGATCGACATGCACGCCGCGCACGAGCGCATCACGTATGAAAAGTTGAAGGCCGGTCGCGCGGGCAGCAATCTGCGCTCGCAGCTCTTGCTGGTGCCGCTGAATATCGCAGTGAGCGCCAAGGAAGCCGTCGCCGCCGAGGAGCATGCCGAAGCGCTCGCCGACTGGGGGCTGGAGCTGTCGCGCAGCGGACCGTCGGGCGTGGTGGTGCGACGTATTCCGTCGGTGCTGGAAGGCGCCGACGTCGGCCAGCTCACCCGCGACGTGCTGGCCGAACTGGCCCAGCACGGCAGCTCGCGCCGACTGCAGGAGCTCGAAAACGAGCTGCTCTCGACCATGGCCTGCCACGGCTCGGTGCGCGCAGGTCGACGGCTGACGATTCCCGAGATGAATGCGCTGCTGCGCGAAATGGAAGCGACCGAACGCTCGGGCCAGTGCAATCACGGTCGACCGACCTGGACCCAGCTCAGCGTGGCCGAGCTGGATCGTCTGTTTATGCGCGGACGCTGATCGCGACTTGCCCTGCGCGCAAAGCGCCGGTGATACTCGGCGTTCTGCCTGCTACGGATTGCCGCCATGCTTCGCCACACCTTTCTCGCCCTCGCGCTGTTTTCCGGAGCCGCTCTCGTGCACGCTGATTCGCCAACACCATCGTCGTCCTCAGTCACCGATCCGGCTGCCTACGTGCAGCAGATCAAGCAGCTGCGCGACGCACGCGTTGCCCGGCTGACGTCACCCAACGGCTGGCTGAGCCTGATCGGTCTGGAGTGGCTGAAGGTCGGCGCCAACCGCGTTGGCGCGGCGGCGGACAACGACATCGTGCTGAAGGCCGGCCCGGCGCATCTGGGCACGGTGACGCTGGGCAAGGACGGCAGCCTGCATATCGCGCTGGCCAAGGACAGCGGCGCCACGATCGACGGCAAGACCCTCGCGGAAGCGGCGCTGATCGACGATGCACATGCCACCAGGACGACCAACCCGACGATGGTGAGCTTCGGCCACGCCAATTTCTACGTGATCGATCGCGACGGCCGCAAGGCGCTGCGCGTGAAAGACAGCGACGCCGAGACGCGCACGCATTTCCTCGGCCTGGATTATTTTCCGACCGACCCGTCGTGGCGCATCACCGCCGACTGGGTGCCTTTCAATCCGGCGCACACGATGGAAATCGGTTCGGTCATCGGCACGATCGACAAGGTCGACGTGCCGGGCAAGGCGGTGTTCAAACGCGACGGGCACACCTACGAGCTGATGCCGTATCAGGAAGAGCCGGGCGGCGACCTGTTCTTCGTGATCGCCGACCGCACTTCGGGCAAGGAAACTTACGGCGCGGCGCGCTTCATGGACGTGCCGCTGCCGAAGGACGGCAAGGTGATTCTCGATTTCAACCTGGCCTACAACCCGCCGTGCGCGTTCACGCCGTACGCCACATGTCCGCTGGCGCCGCCGGAAAATCGGCTCGATCTGCGCGTGACGGCCGGCGAAGAAAAATACCGTGGCGGTCATCCGCACTGATGGCATTCCGGCCAGCGCGGGATCGACAGCGAATGATCGTCCCTGCGCCGGCCGTCGACTACTGAAAGTTCAGCGGCCGACGAAGCTGGCCTTGCGCTTTTCCAGAAACGCGGACGTGCCTTCGCGCATATCCTCGGTGGAGAACGCCAGCGCGAAGCCCTGGGTTTCGAAAGCCAGACCCTGATCGATCGCGGTTTCGCCGCCGCTGAGCACGGCATCGAGAATGCCGGCAGCCGCCAGCGGCGCCGCGGCGGCGAGTTGATCGGCCAAGGTTGCCACGGCTTCATCCAGAGCGTCGGGCGAGACCACACGCGTGACGATGCCGAGCTCGTAGGCCCGCTGCGCGTTGATCGTGGCGCCGGTCAGGCACAGCTCCAGCGCAGCCCCGCGGCCGGCCAGGCGCAGCAGCCGCTGCGTGCCACCGAAACCGGGGATCAGCCCCAGGTTGATCTCCGGTTGGCCGAACTTTGCTTTGTCGCTGGCCACGCGCAGATGGCAGGCCATGGCCAGCTCCATGCCGCCGCCGAGAGCAAAGCCCTGGATACGCGCGATCACCGGCTTGCCGAGGCGTTCGATCGAGCTCATCAGGCGCTGACCCGTGCGCGAAAACGCCAGCGCCTGGGTGGGGGTGTAGCCGTTCATCTCGGCGATGTCGGCACCGGCGACAAAGGCCTTTTCGCCGGCGCCGGTCAGCACCACGGCGCGCACGCCATCGTCCTGCGCGGCCTGAGCGAACGCTAGGGTCAGCTCGTTGAGTGTTTCGCGGTTGAGCGCATTGAGCTTGTCCGGCCGGTTAACCGTAATTGTTTCTACAGCGCCGCGGCGGGTGATTTCCAGGTTGCGAAAAGCCATGAGCAATCCCAATGAAGGCAAAACCGGCATGTTAGCAGCGGGAACCTTTGTCACCGGGGAGGTTCTCACTTTCCGAACAAGCCGCTGCATGCGCGCCCTCAACCGCTTAGGATGTCGCATCCGGCGGTGATGCTCAGTCGGCCGTGGCGACAGAGAAGGACTCGATGGACAACCGCTCGACACATTGGCCGAAGTACTGGCACGCGATCCTGCTGGGCGGGTTTCTGCTCGGCGGCCAGGTGTGCGCGCAAGGTCGTCCGCCGGATGCGCCGCCGGCACCGGCCAGGCTCGACAAGGTCAAGCTGTCATATGCCATCGGCTACCAGATCGGTGACCAGTTTGCCGACGGCAAGCCCGACGTGGATATTCCGACCCTGCAGCGCGCCATCCAGGACGCCTACGCCAAGCGGCACCCCGCGGTTCCCATGGAGCAGATGCATCAGCAGCTGCAGCTGCTTGCGCAACAGATGCATGCCGATGCATTGACCGAATACAAGCACATCGCCGTGGACAACGCGCGCAAGAGCAGCGATTTCATGGCGGCCAATGCGCAGGTGAAGGGTGTGGTGCAGCTGCCTTCCGGCATCCAGTATTCCGTGATCACCAAAGGTACGGGCACGACCAAGCCCGGCGTTACCAGCACGGTGATGTTGAACTATCGCGGCATGTTGATCGACGGCACCGAGTTCGACAGCACCTGGGCGCACGGCGCGCCGGCGATCATGACCGTCAACAAGATGATTCGCGGCTGGCAGGATGTGATTCCGCGCATGCGTGTGGGCGATCGCTGGAGGGTGGTGATCCCGCCGCAGCTGGCCTACGGTGAAACCGGCGCGTTGCCGCGCATCGGCCCCAACGAAGCGCTGGTATTCGAAATTCAATTGCTCGACATCAAGCCGCAGTCGGACAAGCCCTGAATCAGCCATCCATCGAGTGGGCCCTGGCTCGACGGCCGCCGGGCTGCTGATCGAAGCAAGCCGCGGTGGTAGCATCACGGGGATGCCCAATGCCTACCGTCTAGCACCAGCCACGGCTCTCTCTCCCTGCATCGGCATATGCCGGCTGGACAACCGCGGACTATGCGTGGGATGCCAGCGCACCGTGGAAGAAATTGGCCGCTGGGCAAGCATGGGCGACGACGAGCGGTTGTCGATCATGCACCACGAACTCCCTGCACGGAAAAATCCGGCGATGCAAGAGGATGCGCTGGCACGGCTGCTGCCGGCGCTGCATCCGCTTTCCACGCCGCCGAGCGGGCCGGGCTGGAATCATGACGACATGACCACGCTGCTCGGCACGGCCGATCGTCAGCCCGCAGCGGTGCTGGTCGGGTTCCGCGAAGGCGTACAGCCGCGCCTGGTGCTGACCGTGCGCACCGCACACCTGCAGTCGCACGCCGGTCAGGTGGCTTTTCCGGGCGGGCGCAGCGATCCGGAGGATCGCAACGCGATCGGTACCGCACTGCGCGAGAGCCAGGAAGAAATCGGCCTGGATCCGGCCCTGGTGACGCCGCTGGGTTATCTGGACTGCTTCGAGACGATCAGCGGCTACGTCATTACGCCGGTGGTCGCGCGTATCGCCGCCGATGCGCCGCTGCATCCGGCGCCGGACGAGGTCGCCGAAGTGTTCGAAGTACCGCTGGATTTTCTGCTGGAGCCCGCCAACCTGCGTCGCTACACGATGGACTTTCGCGGCCACCGACGACCGATGGTCGAATTTATCTACGGCGGCCATCGCATCTGGGGCGCCACCGCGTCGATGCTGTTGAACCTGCTGCAGCGCATGGGCCTGGACCACGTATGACGCTTCTGACGACCTTGATCGATGCCGCCAGTCTCGCCCGACTCGCACTACACGAAGTGCTGATCGTCGATTGCCGCTTCGATCTGGCCGATCCCGCCAAAGGCGAGCGCGAGTATCTGGACGGCCATATCCCAGGTGCGGTTTACGCCAGCCTCGATCGTGACCTGTCCGATCTGTCGCGCCAGGCCGAAGGGCTGGGGCGACATCCGCTGCCGCTGGAATCGGCGCTCGCGCAGTCGCTGTCGCGCTGGGGCTGGCAGCCGGGCATGCCGGTCGTCGGTTACGACGCGGCCGGCGGCGCGCTGGCGGCGGCACGGCTGTGGTGGCTGCTGCGTCTGATCGGCGAGAAAAACGTCGCTGTCCTGGACGGCGGCTACGCCGCTTGGCGGGCCGCCGGCTTGCCCATCGAAAAAGGCGCGGCGGCAGCGCGTCCCGCCAGCAAAGTCTCACTGAGATTCAACGACGGCCTCATGCTGCTCGATCACGCGGCCGTGGCCGACGCGGCGGCAGGCACTTTGCTCGATGCCCGGGCCGCGCCGCGTTATCGCGGCGAGGTCGAGCCGCTGGATCGTGTCGGCGGCCACGTGCCTGGCGCCTCGAACAGGCCGTTCAGCGACAACCTGGGCAGCGACGGTCGTTTCAAACCGGCTGCCCAGCTGCGCGATGAGTTTCTGGCTGTGCTTGGCGCGGCCGACCCATCAAGCGTGGTGCATATGTGCGGCTCGGGCGTTACCGCCTGCCATAACCTGCTGGCGATGGAACACGCCGGGCTGCACGGTTCGCGACTGTATCCGCCGTCGTGGAGCGGCTGGGTCAGCGACCCCGCACGCCCCGTAGCGAAGGGTTGAACCGGCGACGCCCGCTCAGGCCTTGTTCTTCAAGCGCGCGACCAGCTGCTGCAGCACCGCCTGCGTCTGCGGATGAAAGAAACCGTCGACGAATCCGTCCAACGGCAGCGCCTCGGGGTTCGAGTAGGCGGTGGTGAGATCCGCGCGGGCAATGGCGCGGGTCGCAAGCATCGCTTCCGACGGTAGGGTCAGCAGTTCGTTCAACCAATACAACGAACGCACGGTGACCTGATCCACGCCGGTGGTCTCGTCGACAAAACCGCAGGCCAGCGCTTCAGCCGCGTCGATCATCGCTCCGGAAACCAGCAGCCGTTCAGCGCGATACGCGCCAACCACGCGGCGCAGCGCCATCTGGATGTTTTCCGGCACGGGCAGGCCGACGCGCACTTCGTTGAGGCCAATCTTGTAAGGGCCCTCGGCCATCACCCGGTAATCGCAGAACAGCGAGATGACCGCGCCGCCGGCCGGGCTGTGTCCCGTGATCGACGCAACGACGGGCACCGGCGAACGCGCTAGCGCCGCACAGACCGCGAAGAACTCGCTCCAGAAGGCGTGCACGCCAGCGCGGTCGATACCCAACAACGAGGGCACGTCGGCACCGGCGGAGAACATGCCCGGCGCGCCGGACAGTACGATGCCGCGGACGCCCTGGGCGATGCTGTCGTCAATGGCAGCACGCAGTGCGCGCAGCATCTCCAGATTCAGCGCGTTGACCGGCGGGCGAGCCATCTGGATTTCGCGGATGGTGCCGCCTGTGGTGGCGTCGTGAGTGATCAGATTGAGCATGGCCAACTCCTCGAGTAATTGCCTATTGTGGCTGATCGCCGGCTGTCCAGGCGTAATGCACGGCGTAGTCCAGCGTGGCCTTGCCGTTGGCCGGCACGTCGATCTTGAATTCCAGCGTGTCGGTCGTCTGCTCGCTGGGCTTGCTGCTCGACGAGGTGAGCGTCCACTGTCGCCAGCGGTTGGGATGCTCGCGCACGGTGACTACGCGCGCGCTGTCGCTGGCGTTGCTGAGGACGATGCGGAAGGCTTCGTCCAGTGTATGGCCGGCCTTGTCGACGCTAAAGTGAGTGCGCGTGCGTTCGGCGTGCAGGTCGAACGCGGTGCCTAGCGTGATGGTGGCATCGCTGCCTTTGGCGGTGTCATTGATGCGGCCTTCGCCGATAAACTGCGGCGTGCCGTTCTTGTCGGCGGTCAGCACGCGCAGATAGCCGGCCGGCAGGCTGTCGAACGCCGTCAGCTTCAAGGTGCTGACGATCGCGCCGCCGCCGTCCTGATTAAAGTTTTCGTCCACCATCGGCTGACCCGGCTGGTAGCTGTTGCCGTTGTCGAACAGCGCCGTGCGTTCACAGCTCATCGTGCGCGTGGCGTACAGCGGCACCTGGCTGACGCTGCCGTCGGGCAGGTCGATGGCTCCGGGCAGGGTATAGCTGCGGTAATCGGCGAGCGTCGACTGCTCGGGCATCGCATCGGCGTTGGTCATCGCACGGGCGGCTTTCATCATCATCGGTCGTGGCGCCGAGGCTTTGGCGAAATTGGGTTCGCCGGCAATCAGGGTGAGCTGCGTGTCTTTCCAGTCGCGGCCGCTGCGGTTGGCGATGCTGGCGTGCGACTCGAACTGCATGCGGCACGCGTCGCCCGGCTGCAGCGTGGCGACATACGCCGCGCGCCAGCCGAGTCCGGAAGTGGGATAGCTCAGTACCGCCTTGCTGGGCCCCGCGTGTGCGGCGTCGATGCGCAGGCTCAGGCTGGAACCCGTAGGAAAGTCGGCGCCGGTGGTGCGCACGCCGGCATAGCTGGTGATCAGCGTCGTGCTGCCGTTGCCGTCGCGAATCAGCAGCCCGTCGCCGGCTCGCATCAGCGTACCGCGGGCCAGCGTCTGGCCGGTGCTGCCGAGCACGTCCACGGTGTGGCCGGTGAGTCCGGTCAGCGCCGCGCTCTGACCCTGCGCCAGAAGCAGACGCTGCGACAGCACCTTGGCGTCGCCGCCGGGAAAGCCTAGCGCCAGCGCCTCGGCATCCAGCGAGGTCGGCAGATCGCCGATCACCACGTCATGCGTACCTGCCTCAAGCGTTAGCGCGCGCTGCTCGCGCACCACGGCGTAGCCGCCATCCACATTGGCATCGCCACTGCTCGCATACAGCGACGCGCTGTCGCTGCGATAAAGAGTGAGTTCGGTGGCGCTGGAGGCATGCGCGACACTGATGCTCGCGATGCCGGCATAGGCGGCTATTGCGAGGGAAAGGATGGTGCGACGCGGTGAGGACATCGGGCGAACTCCGTCGAAAAGTCGAAGCTCATCATAACGACGGCCGGTGAACGCCATCCGTCGCAGCGGCTTTTTCAACCAACCCCTTTTTGCCTCAATCCGCGTTGCGCTTGCCGGCTGCCTCGCGCACCGTCGGCGGCAGAGGAACCGGTTTGCCGGTCGCCGGATTGACCCACACCATCACCACCTTGCCGTCGCTGTAGACACGGCTCGCGTCGCCGGCATCGACAATGCGGTGCGCGAGCGTCAGCGAGCTGCTGCCGATCCGCGCACAGCGCAACTCCACATGCAGTGAAGCCGGCCAGGTGATCGGCTGGCGATAGTTCAGTTCGCTGGCGGCCAACACCGGCGAACTCGCGCTATCGGACCAGTCCCGCAGCTGCTGCAGCCACTGCAGGCGCGTTTCTTCCAGATAGGTCTGGTAGTTGGCGTTGTTGACGTGATTGAACGGATCGAGATCGCGCCAGCGCACGTCGATGGCAGCCACGAACAGCGGCTTGCCCGAGTGATCGACAGATGCATCCGCACTCACGAACGCTTCTTCCGCGGCAGCGGGTGATGCTTGTCGGCGGAGGCGATGTGCTTGGTCGCCGCCTTTACCCGCTTCTCGGCGCCCGGCGCGCGCGCTGCCTTGTTGGCCTTGTGCGCGTTCAGATGCGGCGCGAGGAAATGGCCGGTGTGCGAGCTGGCCGTTGCCGCCACCGTTTCCGGCGTGCCGGCAACCAGGATCTGGCCACCGCCGGCGCCGCCCTCGGGCCCGAGATCGACGATCCAGTCGGCGGTCTTGATCACGTCGAGGTTGTGCTCGATCACCACCACGGTATTGCCCTGGTCGACCAGCTGATGCAGCACGTCGAGCAGCTGCTCGATGTCGTGGAAGTGCAGGCCGGTGGTCGGCTCGTCCAGGATATACAGCGTGCGGCCGGTATCGCGCTTGGACAGCTCCTTTGACAGCTTCACGCGCTGCGCTTCGCCGCCGGACAGCGTGGTCGCGCTCTGGCCGAGCTTGATGTAATCCAGGCCGACAGCGCGCAGGGTGTCGAGCTTGCGCGCGACGGTCGGCACGTTCTCGAAGAGCTTCAGCGCGTCCTCCACCGTCATGTCCAGCACGTCGGCAATCGTGTGGCCCTTGTAGAGGATGGCCAGCGTCTCGCGGTTGTAGCGCTTGCCGGCGCAGACGTCGCACGGCACGTAGACGTCCGGCAGAAAATGCATCTCCACCTTGATCATGCCGTCGCCTTCGCACGCCTCGCAGCGGCCGCCGCGCACGTTGAAGCTGAAGCGGCCCGCGGTATAGCCGCGCGAGCGTGCCTCGGGCACCTGCGCAAACATCTCGCGCAGCGGGGTGAACAGGCCGGTGTAAGTGGCCGGGTTAGAGCGGGGCGTGCGGCCGATCGGCGACTGGTCGATGTCGACAACCTTGTCGAACAGATCCATGCCTTCGATTGCTGTGTACGGAGCTGCCGTGGTGCCGGCGCCGTTGAGTTCCGACGCGGCCAGCGAGAACAGCGTGTCGTTGATCAGGGTCGACTTGCCCGAACCCGATACGCCGGTGACGCAGGTAAACAGCCCGGCCGGAATCGCCAAGTCGACGTTCTTGAGATTGTTGCCGCTAGCGCCCTTCAGATGCAGCCACGACGCCTTGTCGATCGGCTGACGACGCTCCTTCGGCACTTCGATCGCGCGCTTGCCCGACATGAATTGCCCGGTGATCGAGCGCGGTGAGGCAAGCAGATCCTTGAACGTACCTTGCGCAACCACTTCACCACCGTGCACGCCGGCACCCGGGCCGATATCGAGCACGTGATCGGCCATGCGGATCGCGTCCTCGTCGTGCTCAACCACGATCACCGTATTGCCCAGGTCGCGCAGCCGCGTCAGCGTGCCGAGCAGGCGCTCGTTGTCGCGCTGGTGCAGGCCGATCGACGGCTCGTCCAGTACGTACATCACGCCCACCAGGCCGGCGCCGATCTGCGAGGCCAGACGGATGCGCTGCGCTTCGCCGCCCGACAGCGTGTCGGCCTGGCGATCAAGGGTGAGGTAGTTGAGGCCGACGTCGTTGAGAAAGGTCAGCCGCTCGCGGATTTCCTTGACGATCTTCGCCGCGATCTCGCCGCGCCAGCCGGTCAGCTTCAGCGTCTCAAAAAAGCTCAGCGTGTCGTCGATCGAGCGATGGGTCAGCGACGGCAGCGCATGATCGGCCACGAACACGTTGCGCGCCGAGCGGTTCAGCCGCTGGCCCTCGCAGGTGGGGCAGGGCTGGTCGCTGATGTACTTTGCCAGCTCCTCGCGCACGGCAGCGGATTCGGTTTCCTTGTAGCGCCGATCGAGGTTCGGCAGGATGCCTTCGAAGGCATGCTCGCGGGTGACCTTGCCGCCGCGCTCGGTGATGTAGCGGAACGCGATTTTTTCCTTGCCGCTGCCGAACAGGATGGCCTTCTGGACGTCCGCAGAAAGAGACTTCCACGGCTTGTCCACATCGAACTTGTAGTGTGCGGCCAGCGACAGAATCAGCTGAAAATAATGCGCGTTGCGCCGATCCCAGCCGCGCACCGCACCGCCGGCCAGGCTCAGCTCGGGGTGGCCGACCACGCGCGCCGGATCGAAGACCTGGGTGATGCCCAGGCCATCGCAATCCGGGCAGGCGCCGACCGGTGAGTTGAACGAAAACAGCCGCGGCTCCAGCTCCGGCAGCGAGTAATCGCACAGCGGACACGAGAAGCGCGAGGACAACATCTGCTCCTTGGCGTTCTGATCATCCATGTCGACCACAATCACCAGCCCGTCGCCGAGTCGCAGCGCGGTCTCGAACGATTCGGCCAGCCGCTGCTTGATGTCCTCGCGCGGACGGAAGCGGTCGATCACCGCTTCGATGGTGTGCTTCTGCCGCAGCGTCAGCGGCGGCACGGCGTCGAGGTCGTAGACCGCGCCGTCGACGCGGGCACGCACGAAGCCCTGCGCGCGCAGCTGGTCGAACACCTGCACATGCTCGCCCTTGCGCTCGCGGATGACCGGCGCCAGCAGCATGTAGCGCCTCTCGCTGTCCATCGCCAGGGTCGCATCGACCATCTGGCTCACCGTCTGCGCTTCCAGCGGAATGCCGTGGTCCGGACAGCGCGGCGTGCCGACGCGTGCGAACAGCAAGCGCAGGTAGTCGTACACCTCGGTAATCGTGCCGACGGTGGAGCGCGGGTTGTGCGAGGTGGACTTCTGCTCGATCGAAATCGCCGGCGACAGGCCTTCGATATGATCGACGTCGGGCTTTTCCATGATCGACAGAAACTGCCGCGCATAGGCCGACAGCGACTCGACGTAGCGGCGCTGGCCCTCCGCGTAGATGGTGTCGAACGCCAGCGACGATTTCCCTGACCCGGACAGCCCGGTAATCACGATCAGCTTGTCGCGCGGCAGGTCGATGTCGATATTTTTGAGATTGTGCGTGCGTGCGCCGCGGATTTTGATCGTGTCCATGACGCTCGGATTTTGGGGTGGAGGCGGACTATAACAACCTGGGTTGTGGCTTCGTTGTGTGCGTGTCTGCCGCCGATGTCGCAGACCCGCGATCGTCCATCGCCTTTCGCCCACGGCGCGGCAGCGAAGGTTTCGGAACTTTGCCCATCGGGCCACATAGGCTCGGCCAGAGATCGCCCAGTCAGCCGCGGTTTGCGGGCTGGCCGGCGTATCTGGTTACTATGTGAAGCTCAGATCACGCAGTCGTTTCGAACGGAAGGTATATAGATGGCAATGCGCAAGCGTCTCGGCTTTGTCGCCGGCATCCTGCTGGCAGTGGCGACCACCCAGGCCTTTGCCGCGCAGCCCACGGAGCAGCAGGTTCGCCAGCTGATGGACGCGATCGGGCTGGGCAAATCATTGAGCCAGATGAACAGCCAGGTCGCCACCAGCATGAAACAGGCGCTGCCGTGCGTGTCCTCCAACTATTGGCAGGGCTACATCGACGACAACAGCAGCAAGGATTTTGTCAGCCGCCTCGTGCCGATTTACCAGAAGCATTTCACCGCCGACGAGGTGGACGGCATGGTAAAATTTTACAGCTCGCCGTTGGGCCAGAAGGTGCTTACGGAAATGCCGCTGGCCCTGGCCGAGGCCAATCAGGCCGGCCAGCAGTGGAGCCATGACCATACCCAGCAGATGATTGCCAAGCTTGAGCAGGCGGGCACGCTCGGTGCCGACGGCCGCTGCCCGGCGTCATTTGCCGGCGGCCCTGCGTCCGCTGGCTCCGCAGCCGCCGCTTCCGATGACTCCAGTCCCGATGCCGCCACCGATGCCGCGGATGTCGCGGTCGCCACGCACGTCACGTCGTCCCGGCATCACGGGCATACGCCGATCAAACGGCACACCACGACCAAAAAGGCGGCGTCTGCCAAAAAGGCTTCCGCGACCAGGAAAAGCGCCCCGGTAAAGGCGAAAACGTCATCCAAAACGCCGGCCAAGCACCACGCCACCACGAAAAAGCCCGCTTCCGGAACCCCGAAAACCACGCCAGCCAGCCAGTGAGCTCGGTCGCCCTGTCAAGACGGTAGGGCGTCGGGAATGAGGGTGTGGTCAGTATTTGACCAGCGCGGGCCCAGGTCGTTATAATCCGCGGTTCGCCAAACCGTGATTAGGATATGGCGGTACCCAAGAGAATAACTAAAGAAGGGCAATACGATGAGTTACGCAGTCATCAAGACCGGTGGCAAGCAGTACCGCGTACAGCAGGGCGATGTCCTGCGCGTGGAGCTGCTGAACGCCGAAGAAGGCGCGACCTTCAACTTCGACCAGGTGCTGATGCATGGCATCGGTGAGTCGGTGGTTGTGGGCGCACCGCTGGTTGATGGGGTCACCGTCAGCGCCACCATTCGCAAGCATGGTCGTGCCGATAAGATTCGCATCATCAAGTTCCGCCGCCGCAAGCACTACAAGCGTCAGCAGGGACATCGCCAGCATTTCACCGAAATCGAAATCACGGGCATCAACGCCTGAGTATCTGGAGACTTAAGTCATGGCACATAAAAAAGGCGTAGGTTCCAGCCGCAACGGTCGCGATTCGAACCCGAAATACCTGGGCGTGAAGATTTACGGCGGCCAGGCTATCGAAGCAGGCAACATCATCGTGCGTCAGCGCGGCACCCAGTTCCATCCGGGTACCGGCGTGGGCCTCGGCCGCGACCACACGCTGTTCGCGCTGGTGGACGGCACGGTGCAGTTCAAGATCCGCGGTGACAAGAATCGCCGCTTCGTCGACGTCGTTCCGGCGTAAGCCTCCAGCGACGCGACATCGAAGGCCCCGCTTCGGCGGGGTTTTTCATTTTTAGAGCGGGAACGGGGAATGGGGAACAGGGAATGTGTGCTTCCGGCAGCCTGGAACCATAATCTCCCCCGTTCCCCGTTCCCCGTTCCCCGTTCCCCGCTTTATCCCCCGGACTTACCCATGAAATTCGTCGACGAAGCCAATATCAAAGTTCTTGCCGGTGACGGTGGCAATGGCTGCATCAGCTTTCGCCGCGAAAAATTCATTCCCTTCGGCGGCCCGGACGGCGGCGACGGTGGTTTCGGCGGCTCGGTCTGGCTGGTCGCCGACGAGGGTTTGAACACGCTGGTCGACTTCCGCCATCAGCGCAGCTTCAAGGCCAAGCGCGGCGAGAACGGCATGGGCAGCCAGATGTACGGCAAGGGCGGTGAGGACACCACCATCCGTGTGCCGGTCGGCACCATGATTACCAACGTTGATACGGACGAAGTGATCGGCGACCTCACCAGCCACGGCCAGCGCATGCTTGTGGCGCAGGGCGGTAAAGGCGGCCTGGGCAATATCCATTTCAAGACCTCGGTCAACCGCGCGCCGCGCAAGGCCACGCCGGGTACGCCGGGTGAAGCGCGCGAGCTGAAGCTGGAGCTGCGCCTGCTCGCCGACGTTGGTCTGCTGGGTTTCCCGAACGCGGGCAAGTCGACCTTTATCCGCGCGGTGTCGGCGGCGACGCCGCGCGTGGCGGATTATCCCTTCACCACGCTGGTGCCGAACCTCGGCGTGGTCAGCCTGGGCGTCGACTCGAGCTTCGTGATTGCCGACATTCCCGGCCTGATCGAAGGCGCCGCCGATGGTGCCGGCCTGGGTATTCAGTTTCTGCGCCACGTGGCACGCACCAGCCTGCTGCTGCATCTGGTCGACATCGCGCCGGTCGACGATATCGACGTGGCGGGCCAAGTGCGTGCGATCGAGCAGGAGCTGGCCAAGTTCAACCCCGAACTGCTGGAGCGTCCGCGCTGGCTGGTCTTGAACAAGGCCGACATGCTGGACGAGCACGAGCGTCAGGCCGTCGCCGAAAAAATCATCGCCGAACTCGAGTGGACCCAGCCGTGGTTCCTGGTCTCGGCCATCGCCCGCGAAAACACGATGAACGTTTGCCAGCACGTGCAGCGTTTCTTCGAGTCGCAGCGGGAAGAGCAGGTCGGCCGCATCGATATGCTGCCCAACGACGTGCGCCTGCGCGGCGAGGAACCCTCGGCTTGACGCCAACAAAGGTTCTGCCAGTCCGGCAGACCCTTTCGTGCGGGATTTTTTAAGTCAGCTGCCGTTCCAGTCGTTTGGATGCACTGCGCACGCGCAGACGCCGCCGGCTTTTCCACAGATCGATGGACCAGATTAAAACGGCGACGCCAGCCAGCACGCCCGGCAGGAACGCGATATCGTCTGCGGCCACGTTGCTTTCTTTCAGCGCATGCACGATCTGGCTGAGCACTACCGCCGTGACCCAGATAAAGCGTCGCCCGACCGCAAAGATCTTGCCACCGCCCTGCCGCCGGCCGTAACGACGCAGGGCCAGCAGCGTTGCGGGAAGAATCAGCAGCAGGCTGGTCGAAGGGAAGGGCGATAGCGTCAGCAGCATGCCCGCCGCACACAGCAGGGGTACCAGTAGCAGGCAGAGCCAGGGCCAGCGCGCCGGCAGCTCCTCGCGGCGCGAGTGCCAGTTTTCCAGCGGCAGCCACGCCATCAGCAGCGCCCAGGCCATGCCTGCGGCAGCAGCACAGCCGACTAGGAAAAATGCAGGTCCCGCGGTAAACCTGTCGGGATAAACGCTGAAAACCGGTCCGCACAGCAGGCCGACCAGCAGCATCGCGAACATGCCTGCGACGCTGCGAGAAAGGCCTAGCAGCAGACGCGGTTTGCTGACTCTTGTGCGGTCTGCCGCCGCCAGCCAGAACGCCAGCTGATCGCGCCGGATAGAAACAGGCAAGGCGTCGGGCATGCCGCCCGTCAATCGGCCAACGGTTTCCGCGATGCGTCGCGGCCTGGTTACATCGAGGCCCGATAGCAGCACCTGCGGCCAGTGAAACGGGAGCGCAAGCTGGCGCAGCGTGCGCTCCAATTTCTTTCTGTCCGGCTTGTCCCGCATGCGCAGCCGTGCGATCAGCTCGCCGCGATGATCCGGCTGCAGCTCCCACGCCAGCTGCGTTCGCCGCTGCAGCATCTGTAGCGCCAGCGGATCGTGCCCGGCCAGCGCATGATCCAGATCGAAAAACCGCAGTATGGTGCTCAGGCACGCCGCCGGCATCGGCGGCTCCTGCCGATAGATCTGCTGCACCAGCAGCCGGCCAGCCTGCGCCTTGAGCTGCAGCGACCATAGCGCGGGGTGACGCCCGAGCCAGCGCTGCAGTTCATCCGCGTCGCCTTTCGTTGCCAGCGTGATGGCCTCGTCGCAGAAGGCTTGCATCGAAAAAGTTGGCATCGGTGGCGATACGGCTTTGGCGCTGATGCGCGCGTCGCTCGTATCCACGGCAGGTGATATGGCTGCAGGCACTGCCGTTGATTCGACGGACGGGTCATCGTTTGCCGCTGGCGGCGCCGCGGCGTCATCAACGCTGGCAAGCTCCGACAGCGCGCGCTGTCGACACCAGTCCAGCGCAGCCTGATAAGCCGCGTGCAGCTCCTGAAAACCGGCGGGATCATCTTCCGGGCGCGTCTGCCGCAGTCGCTGCGCATAGGCGCGCTTGATCGCCCGTTCGTCGGCATCTGCTGGCAAGCCCAGGCGCGCGAAGGGCGACACTCAGGGCGCTTCCAGCGTGTTCATCGCCGTGGCGAATTCACGGCGATGTTCGCGAATGAGCAGCTCGTCCTGGCTCTCCAGCGCGGCGCGAAAGCGCGCGATCCACTCCTGCAGCAGGTCGCGTGCGTTCAGATGCTCTTCGTACAGGCGTTCGGCGCGCGCGAGCAGGGCGATGTTTTCCTGCTTGCCGCGCGGATGGATTTTTATTTCCTCCAGTGCCGCCAGCCGTTCGCGGATCTGCTGCGGGCTCAGCACGCCGGGATTCTGTTCCAGTACCAGCTCGTAGCGCCGGCTGCTCGCGTGCACCAGCGCTTCGACCTGCAGGACGCCGTTGATGTCGTAGGTGAAGCGCACGGTCACCAGGTTTTCCTGCACCGGTAGCGCGGGGTCCAGCGGCACCGACAGCTCGCCGAGGCGGATGTTTTTTTCCACCAGCGGGTTTTCGCCCTGATAGACGTCCAGCTGCATGAGCTTCTGCCCTGCGTCGACCGGTGCAAAGGTCTTCTCACGGCTGACCGGCACGGTGCTGTTGCGGTGGATGATCGGCGCAAAGAAACCGCTCTGCGCACGCCCCTGCGCGTCGCGCCGTGCGACCTCGGTGCCTAGCGAATACGGGCATACATCGGTGAGGATCACCTCGTCGAGCCGCTGGTCGCGCGACTTCAGCCCGGCCGCCACGCAGGCGCCGAGTGCGATGGCCTGATCGGGGTTGATATGCCGCAGCGGCAGCCGGCCGAACATGCGCGATACCATTCGCGCGACCAGCGGCATGCGGCTGGCGCCACCGACGAGGATGATTTCGTCCAGCTGTGCCGCCTGCAGTTTGGCGTCGCGCATGGCGCGCTCGAGCGGCGCGCGCATGCGCTGCACCAGCGGTTCGGCCAGCCGTTCGAAACGGGCTTCGTCGATCGTCCAGTCGATCGATTGCTCATCGAAACGCATCTCGACACCGGCATGGCCCTTCGCGCCAAGCTCGCTCTTGGCAATCTCCAGCCGGCGACGCAATTGCCCGCGCTGTGTCGCGGTAATTCGTTCGGCATCGAGCCGCGCGTCGGCGAGACAGGTAGTCTCCAGCAGGTCCAGAAAATCCTCGCCGCCGAGAAAATTGTCGCCCGCGCTCGCATGCACTTCGACCACGCCGTCAAACATTTCCAGCACCGACACGTCGAACGTGCCGCCGCCCAGATCGAACACCAGAAAGCGCGAGCCGTCGGGCTTTTCCTGCAGGCCATACGCCAGCGCCGCCGCCGTCGGCTCGTTGATCAGCCGCTCGACGCGAATGCCGGCCAGCTCGCCGGCCACCCGCGTGGCCTTGCGCTGGGCGTCGGAAAAATAGGCCGGTACGCTGATCACCGCCTCGGTGACTTTTTCGCCCACCGCGGTGGATGCGTCGTCGAGCAGCGAGCGCAGGATCAGCGCGGACAGCTCCTCGGGACGAAAACGATGCTGGCCTAGCGTGGTCTCCCGCGTGGTGCCCATCCATCGCTTGAAACTCGCCACGCTCAGCGAAGGATGGCTGACCAAGCGTTCACGTGCCGCCTGTCCGACAATGACCTGGCCGTCGTTGTCGACGCTGACCACGGACGGCGTCAGGTAATCGCCCAGCGCGTTGGTGAAAAGGCGCTGCCCCGATTCGCCGTAGCAGCCGATCAGCGAATGCGTCGTGCCCAGATCGATACCTACAATCATCCGCAACTCCCCTGGATCTGAAAATCGTCGCGCTGGTTACATGCGGAACACGCCGAAGCGCTGCGGCTCGATCGGTGCGTTGAGCGAGGCGGATATCGCCAGGCCCAGAATGCGGCGCGTGTCTGCCGGATCGATGATGCCGTCGTCCCACAGTCGCGCGCTGGCATAGTAGGGATGACCCTGCCGTTCGTACTGTTCGCGTATCGGTGCCTTGAAGGCTTCTTCCTCGTCGGCGCTCCAGGTCTTGCCGGCGCCTTCGATGCCGTCGCGCTTCACCGTGGCCAGCACCGCTGAGGCCTGCTCGCCGCCCATCACCGAGATGCGCGCGTTCGGCCACATCCACAGAAAGCGCGCGCCATAGGCGCGGCCGCACATGGCGTAGTTGCCGGCGCCAAAGCTGCCGCCGATCACCACGGTGAATTTCGGCACGTGCGAGCACGCCACAGCGGTGACCATTTTCGCGCCGTCCTTGGCGATGCCGGCCTGCTCGTATTTCTTGCCGACCATGAAGCCGGTGATGTTCTGCAGAAACACCAGCGGCACGTTGCGCTGGTTGCACAGCTCGATGAAGTGCGCGCCCTTGAGCGCGCTTTCGGCGAACAGGATGCCGTTATTGGCAACGATGCCGACCGGATAACCGTGGATATGCGCGAAGCCGCAGACCAGGGTTTTGCCGTAGCGCGCCTTGAACTCGTGCAGCTCGGAGCCGTCGACGACGCGCGCGATCACCTCGCGGATATCGAACGGTTTGCGCGTGTCCTGTGGAATGACGCCGTAGAGTTCGTCCACGGGATACTTCGGCTCGCGCGGCGTCTGCAGCGCGAGCGGGATATGTTTCTTGCGATTGAGGCTGGCGACGATATCGCGCGCGATCGACAGTGCATGCGCATCGTTCTCCGCATAGTGATCCGCGACACCGGAAATGGACGTGTGGACGTCCGCACCACCGAGCGTTTCGGCATCGACCACTTCGCCCGTCGCGGCTTTCACCAGCGGCGGGCCGCCGAGGAAGATTGTGCCCTGTTCGCGCACGATGACGGTCTCGTCGCTCATTGCCGGCACATAGGCACCGCCGGCCGTGCATGAGCCCATCACCACCGCGATCTGTGGAATGTTCAGCGCCGACATGCGAGCCTGGTTGTAGAAGATGCGGCCGAAGTGCTCGCGATCGGGAAACACCTCGTCCTGCAGCGGAAGGAATGCACCGCCCGAGTCGACCAGGTAGACGCACGGCAGGTGATTCTCCAGCGCGACTTCCTGCGCGCGCAGGTGTTTTTTCACCGTCATGGGGAAGTAGGTGCCGCCCTTGACGGTGGCGTCGTTGGCGACCACCACGACTTCGATGCCGTTGACACGGCCGATGCCGGTGATGATGCCGGCGGCCGGGGCGGCGTCCTCATACATGCCGTAAGCCGCCAGTGCGGAAAGTTCAAGAAACGGCGAGCCCGGGTCGAGCAGGGCGCGAATGCGTTCGCGCGGTAGCAGCTTGCCGCGGGCTTCGTGCTTTTCACGGGCTTTTTCACCGCCGCCTTCGGCACTGCGCTCAAGTTCGCGATGAAGGTCGTCGGTCACCGCGCGTAGCTGTAAAGCGCTGGCCTGGAACTCGGCCGTGCGAGGATCGATCTGCGAAACGATCATGGTCATGGAAACATGCTCACCATTCATTGCCATCGCTGGCCAGTCACTGATGATAACCGGGGTCGATGGTTGATTGGATTGTCGTGATCATCCCGCGGACAAAGCATAAAAAAACGGCCGCACAGGGCGACCGTTTTTCCATTACGACTTACTTTACCGCAACGCGGATTGATCGCGAGGATCAATTGCCCTTGGAGGCATCCTTCGCAGCGTCTTTCGCATTGCTTGCGGCGTCCTTCGCAGCATCCTTGGCCTTGGAAGCCTGGTCGGCAGCGTTCGACGCAGCGTCCTTGGACATCGACATGGTCGAGCTGCTGGCGGCCGGGGACTGCGACGAAGCCGCAGCAGCGGCCTGCTGTGCCTGATCGGCAGCCTGACCAGCGGCGTCAGCCGCTGTCTTGGCCTGCTGGGCTGCCTGCTGGGCTTCCGGAGTCGGAGCCTGTGCGGCGGCCTGCTGTGCCTGGTCCGAAGCCTGCTGTGCCGTGTCGGCCGACTTCTGCGCGTCCTGTGCAGAATCCTGCGCGCTGTTGCTGCAAGCTGCCAGCAAAGCGACCAGCGCGGAGGCGAGAAGGGTGCGCGTCAATTTCATGGGTGGATCTCCTGATTGCCGTGGAATGCCTTTATGGCGGGCGTATTAATAGCCGGTATGGTGTGACGACGCCACTTTTTTATAGTGAATTCGAAGTACACATTAAAAGCGCGTTTATCTGCATTTCCGCATAACAACGCCGCTTTTATCGATTTGTTTTAATCCACGCGTTCCACGGCGATCGCCGTGGCTTCGCCGCCGCCGATGCACAGCGTGGCGACTCCGCGCCTGAGCCCACGCGCCTTGAGCGCATGCAGCAACGTCACCACCAGACGTGCACCGCTGGCGCCGATGGGATGACCAAGCGCACAGGCGCCACCGTTGACGTTGATCTTGTCGTGCGCAATACCGAGCTCGCGCATCGGCGTCATGGCGACTACCGCAAACGCTTCGTTAATTTCGAACAGGTCCACGTCCGCCACGGTCCAGCCGGCTTTTTCCAATACCTTCTCAATCGCGCCAACCGGCGCTGTGGTGAACCACTCCGGCGTCTGGGAATGCGTGGCGTGCGCCACGATGCGGGCCAGTGGCTTGAGTCCGCGTGTGCTGGCCTCGTCGGCCGAAAGCAGCACGACGGCTGCGGCGCCATCGGAAATGCTCGACGAGCTGGCGGCGGTGATGGTGCCGTTTTCCTTGCGGAAAGCCGGACGCAGCGTGGGTATCTTGGCGATGTCGGAGCGGCCGGGTTGCTCGTCCGTATCGACCACCACGTCGCCCTTGCGGCCGGCCACGGTCACCGGAACAATTTCATCCGCGAATCCACCGCTCTGCTGCGCGGCCTGCGCGCGCCTCACGGATTCGATCGCGTAGGCGTCCTGCTCTTCGCGGGTGAAATGGTATTTGTCGGCGCACAGTTCGCCGAACACGCCCATCGCCTGGCCGTCGTAAGGGTTGGTGAGTCCGTCCCAGGCCATGTGGTCGACCAGCTGGCCGTCGCCGTAGCGGATGCCGGTGCGCGCATTGACCATGTGCGGTGCGTTGGTCATCGACTCCATGCCGCCGGCCACCACGATGCTGGCCGAGCCGGCCTTGATCAGGTCGTTGCCCAGCATGATCGCCTTCATGCCCGAACCGCAGACCTTGTTGATGGTGGTGGCGCCGGTGCCGAACGGCAGGCCGGCTTCCAGCGAGGCCTGACGGGCCGGCGCCTGACCGAGATTGGCCGGCAGCACGCAGCCCATGATCACTTCGCTGACGTCGTCGGCCGCAATCGTCGCTTGCTCCAGCGCTGCGCGAATGGCCGCCGCGCCGAGCTTCGGCGTTGGCACACCGGTGAACTGGCCGAGAAAGGAACCGATGGCCGTGCGCTTGGCACCGACGATGACGACGCTGACATTCGACATGGATGACTCCAGTGACTGATAAGAGGTACGTGGGGTGCAGACTCTGTCATGGCACGAATGCCCGACAGACAACCCGCTGATTATCGCAGGCCGCCGTAAAGAGCGGCAAATGCCGATGTCCCGCTGGCTGGCGCAAGTGCCGGATGGCTTTGCCTCGGCATGAATGCCATCGAGCGCCAGCGCCCGGCGAGGCTACGGGCGTTCGTTCATCCCGGCGAGCGGGCAGTCAATACTTGCCGTGAAACAGCTCGCGCCCGATCAGCATGCGGCGGATTTCGTTGGTGCCGGCGCCGATCTCGTACAGCTTGGCGTCACGCAGCAGGCGGCCGGCGGGGTAGTCGTTGATGTAGCCGTTGCCGCCGAGCGCCTGAATCGCTTCCAGCGCGACCTGCACCGCGTTCTTCGACGCGTTGAGCAGGCAGGCGGCCGGATCGATGCGTGATTTCACGCCGCTGTCGAACTGCTGCGCCACCATGTAGGCGAAGCCGCGCGAGCTCTGCAGGGCGGTATACATGTCGGCGATCTTGGCCTGCATCACGCCGAAGGTGCCGATCGGCGCATTGAACTGCTTGCGCTCGCGCACGTAGGGGATGGTGAGATCGAGCGCCGCCTGCATGATGCCGAGCGGGCCGCCGGACAGCACCACGCGCTCGGTGTCGAGGCCGCTCATCAGCACACGCACGCCTTCGTTCACTTCGCCGACGATGTTTTCTTCGGGAATTTCGCAGTTCTCGAACACCAGCTCGCAGGTGTTGGAGCCGCGCATGCCGAGCTTGTCCAGCTTCTGCGCAGTGGTGAAGCCCTTCATGCCTTTTTCAATGATGAAGGCGGTCATGCAGCGGCTGCCGGCCGGGCGCGGCGCAGTGCGCATGTAGACAAGCAGCACGTCGGCATCCGGGCCGTTGGTGATCCACATCTTGCTGCCGTTGGCGACCCACACGTCGCCAACCTTCTCGGCCTTGCAGCTCATCGAGCCGACCACGTCGGAACCGGCGCCCGGTTCGCTCATCGCCAGCGCGCCCACGTATTCGCCCGAGCACAGCTTGGGAATGTACTTGCGCCGCTGCGCCTCGTTGCCGTTGTGGAAAATATTCTGCGTGGCGAGGTTCGAATGCGCGCCGTACGACAGGCCGACCGAACCGGAGGCGCGGGAGATTTCCTCCATCGCCACCATGTGCGCCAGAAAGCCCATGCCGGTGCCACCGTATTCGGTGGGTATGGTCATGCCGAGCAGGCCCATCTCACCCAGCTTTTGCCACAGGTCGGCCGGGAACAGGTTGTCGCGATCGATGCGGTCGGCGCGCGGGGCGATTTCCTTTTCGGCAAACGCGTGCACGGTTTCGCGCAGCAGGTCGAGGTCTTCTCCGAGCGGAAAGGGGCGCATGCGATGTAACTCCTGAAGGATGACTGGCGGTCAACGTAGCGCGGCAGTTTACAACCTGGCCGGGTTATCGCCGTGAAACCGATGGTCGCAGCTGCGCAAACGCGCGAATCAGGCCTCGGGATACAGCGCCACGCCCAGCTCCGCCAGCTCGTCGTGCAGTGCCAGCACCAGCGCCAGCTGTCCCATCACCAGCGTGGCAATATCGTCCTCGGCGCCGTTGGCGTCCAGCGCCACGAACAAAGGGTCGCTGTTTCCAAAGCGCGTGGCCGGCGTATTGCTGGCCAGCGCATCGGCGAGGCGGTCGAGCGCCTGCGTCGTGATGTCGCCGGCCTGCGTCACCGCCCGCAGCACGTCGGCGGAGGTGATCGCACGTCGATGCGCGCCCAGCGTGGAGAGGTGGCCGAGCAGCCGGTGCGAGGCGGTGAGAAAGTGCAGCAGCGGTTCGCTGTCCTGCCGATGCCGGTCGGGCTCGCGCAGCATGCTCGCCAGCATGCCGCCCAGCGCCGCATCGGCGTTGTGCGCATCGCGCCGGGCGATCCGGTACGCCAGGTCGTCGCGCTTGCCGGAAGCGTATTGCGCCAGCACCTGGCTCAGATAGCGCGCGTCGGTTTTTATGGTGTCAGCGATCACGTGATGCAGCTGCCGCCCCTGCCAGTCGGGCAGGATGAAATACGTCACCATCGCAGCGATGGCGGCACCGATCAGTGTGTCGAGCAGCCGTGGCCACATCACTTCGTAGCCGCTGCCGAGCTGGTTGAAGCACAGCAGCACAAAGATCGTGATCGCCGCCGTCGCCAGCGCGTACGAGCGCTGCCGCGCGGCAAAGAAACCCACGCCGCTGATCACCACCAGCAGCAGCTGGGCGGGGCCAAACGGCAGCAGCTGCAGCACGGCCCAGCCGATGATCACGCCGAGCATCGTGCCGGCCACGCGCTGGAATAGCCGGCGCCGCGTGGCGTCGTAGCTGGGCTGACAGATAAACAGCGTGCTCAGCAGAATCCAGTAACCGTTTTGCGGATGCACCACGTGCAGCACGCCGTACCCGACCAACAGCGCGATCGCCAGCCGCAGCGCATGGCGGAAGCGCCGCGAGCTGGCGGTGAGCTGGAGGCGAATGCGTGACCAGGCGTCCGTCAGCGAGCCGGGGCCCGGATCCTGCAGCGCGCTGTCGCTATCGTCGACCGGCGTGGTCACGCGGCTGTCGCCGCCCAGCTGCTGGCGGATCGCGGACATGTTTTTCAACAGGCCGTCGAGCGCGCGCAGCAGATGCGCGGCCGGCGCACGCGGCTGCTCGCGCAGCGCGTCGACTGCGGCATGCACGTCGGCCAGCGCAGTGGCTGCCTGCACGTCGTCCTCCAGCGGCAGCCGCAGCCGCAGCGTGTCGGCGCGGCGGCGACACTGCTGCGCTTCGAGCCGCAGCAGGTGCTCGCAGCGAAACAGCACGTCGCTGTGGAAGAACGCCTCGGCCAGCGCGTCGTACGGATAGTGCGAAGAGCTGATGCGCTCGTGGATGTCCTGCGCCACAAAATACAGCTGCAGGCGCGCGGCGGTGGCGCCGCGCGGTCGGCGCGTGCCGATGCGATCGATCAGCACCAGACGGGTATCGTTGAGCGCGGTCACGACCTGTTCGTTCTGCAGCGCCAGCGCGAGCTGCAGCGCCTCGCGATCGACGCCGGGCAGCGGCGCAAACAGCGCGGCCTTGCCATCCAGCGTATCGGCCAGGCTATCGAACAGCCGCGCGAGCGCGTGCCGTATCGCCTGCTGCGGTGAGACGATGCTCCAGCCCAGCGACAGCACGCCATACCAGGCCGCGCCGGCCAGCAGTAGCGATGGTTCGCGCCACGGGTTGAGCGCGTGCGCGCCGGGCTGATCCGCGCCGATCATCGTGTAGATCGACAAGATCAGCGTGGCACCGGCGATGGTCGCGTAGCGGCCGCTCACCGCGCCCAGCATCACCAGTAGAAACGTGGCGATCGGCAGGCTGGTGGCGAACAGCAGCGGATAGGGCAGCAGCTGTTCGATCGCAAAGGCAGCGATGGCGAAGCAGGCCATGGTCACCAGCAGCGTGCCCAGGCGATTACGCCAGTGGTCTTCCGTCTCGGCCAGCGCGCAGGCGATGGCGCCCAGCATCGCTGGTATCGCCACCGCAAACCGGTGGCTGATCACGCACCACAGCACGATGCCGCCGAGTGCCAGAAACACCCGCACGCACTCGGCAAAGCGGTCCGATCCGCGCAGCCGGCGCCAGCGATAAGTAGGGTGGAAAGGCGTATTCACGGTTGCCAGCATACGTGACCGTTCCGGCGGACTGCGCATGAAAAACGCCGGCCTCGAAAGACCGGCGTTGAAGAGCTTCAGCGACGCGGCTTACTGACCGCGCATACGGCCCTGGAAGCGCGTGGCGTTGTTGCCCATGTGCGGCAGCTTGATCTTGCCGATGGCGTTGATGCGCTCCTCGGCCAGGCGATCGGCGGCCAGATAGGTTGGCACGTTTTCGGTCTTGCTGATTTCGAAGATGCGTCCGAGGTTGTAGTAGATCGTGCGCATCATGCGCATGGCGCGCTCGCGGTTGTAGCCGTCGATTTCCAGCGAGATGTTCATCACGCCGCCGGCGTTCACCGCATAGTCCGGCGCGTAAACCACGCCGCGGCGGAACAGCTCGTCGCCGATGGCGTCGGTCGCCAGCTGGTTGTTGGCCGCGCCGCAGATCACCTTGGCCTTGATCCGGTCGATGGTCTGCTCGTTGACCGTGCCGCCCAGCGCGCACGGCGAATACACGTCGGCATCGACGTCGTAGATCTCGTCCAGGCCAACCGCTTCGCAGCCCAGCTCGTCGACGCAGCGCTGCACCAGCTCCTTGTTGATGTCGGTGACGAATACCTTGGCGCCCTGTTCGCGCAGCAGCTTGATGAACTCCATGCCGACGTGGCCGCAGCCCTGCACGGCGTAGCTGTGCTTGCCCACGTCCTCGTTGCCGTACTTGAACTGCAGCGCGGCCATCAGGCCCTGCAGCGTGCCGAAGGCGGTGAACGGCGACGGGTCGCCCGAACCGCCGTGCACCTGATGCACGCCGGTCACGTATTCGGTTTCGCGGAACACGTATTCCATGTCGTTGACGTCGATGCCCACGTCTTCGGCGGTGATGTAGCGGCCGTTGAGCGAGTTGACGAAGCGGCCGAACGCGCGGAACAGCGCCTCGGACTTGTCCTTGCTCGGGTCGCCGATGATCACCGCCTTGCCGCCGCCCAGGTTCAGGCCGGCCACGGCGTTCTTGAAGGTCATGCCGCGCGACAGGCGCAGCACGTCGTTCACCGCCTCCTGCTCGTTCTTGTACGGCCACATGCGCAGGCCGCCGAGTGCGGGGCCCAGCACCGTGTTGTGAATGGCGATGATGGCCTTGAGGCCGGCGTCCTTGTTCTGGCAGAACACGACTTCTTCGTGACCGGTGTTGGCAATGGTTTCGAAAATCATTGGAACGGTTGACTCCATAGAGGACGGTGCCGGTTCGAAGCGTCGAGCGGCATCAGAAGGCAGCGGAAAAGGAAACGCCGAATAGGTACGGGACCCGCGTGATCGGGATTGGACAAGCGCAGCATGCAAAGCCCCGGCCGAGGCCGCGGCGGGTAATCAGGCGCGAAAGTCTAATACGTCCCCCTGCCGAAACGGTAACGCGCTGCATCATGCGCGTGCCGTGACCGGGCTGGACATTACAGCGGCAGCCAATACCCGGGCTTGAAATGCCAGCCGTCGCCGTGCCGCTCCCAGCGGGCGTCCACGTAGCGGTAGTCCGGCTTGGCAGGTATCCACTCGCCGGGCACGAAAACAAAATCCTTGCCGTTCCATTTCCAGTAGCTGTGCGCCCGGACATAACCAGGACGGTCCTTGACCGCCTCGAATACGAACGGCGGCGGTTCCCGTGGCGCCACCAGATCGTGCGAGTACGTGCTTTCAAACAGCGGCCGATGCACTACCGGCCTGCCGTTGGACGGCTGCTCGGCGCAGCCGGCGGCGAGCGCGGCGGCCAGGGTCAGCATAACGAGGGCAGCGGAGCGATTGAGCATGGCGTGCAATTCCGAAAGTGGGCCGTAGGGCGTGCAGGTCTCGCAGTCTATCGCGCCGTAACGGGTGCCGACAGCGCGCCAGGCGGTGTTGCCCGGTGAAAAAGAAAACGCCCCGGCGGGCGGGGCGTTTTCATCCGAGCGCGGCTGGTGGCTGAGGATCAGCCGACGACCCACACCCCCGCGCGCCAGTGCCAGCCGTCCGGTCGCTGCTCCCAGTGCGGGTGCACGTAGTGGTAGCCCGGACGCACCGGCTCCCAGTGACCGCGTACCAGAACGTACTGGCGGCCATCCCAGCGGTAGTAGCTGCGGGCCCAGATATAGCCGGGGCGCGGCGGCACGTTCTCCACGATCACCGGCGGCGGCGGGCGCGGCGCGACCACCTCTACATATTCGCGCGGCGGCGGTGGCTGCTGTTGCACGTACACCGGACGGTCGTGCACGACCCGTTCCTCCACGCAGCCGCTGGCCAGCGCCGCGGCAACAACTAACGACGTAACGGCCAAAAGACGAATCGACATGGTCGTATGCATTCCCTGAGTAGGTTGAGAAACGTAAAGTGGTTAGTGCGCCTAGTGTCGGTGGGCGGCGGTCATACCGACAGCCGCGCACCGATCGCAGGTTGTTGCGCGTTCAGCGCGCCCAGTAGCCTTGACGGAAGCGCCATCCGCCGGGAGCGTGGTCCCAATAGGCCGGGTGCCACACGTAACCCGGACGGGCGCGAACCCAGTAACCGCCGGCCCAGACGTGGCGATGCAGGCGACCGTCCCAGCGCCAGTAACCCGGCGCCCAGATGTAGCCCGGACGAGCCCGCGGAATGCGCTCGAAGCGCGGCGGCGGCGGTGCCACGCCAATGCGGGTTGTCACATATACCTGTGCTGATGCGGGCGGTGCGTACGTGGTGGCACCGGCAAAGGCCAGACCGAGTCCGGCAACCAGGGCCAGCTTGAGAGGCATGCTTTTCATCGTTTCATCTCCCGGCCGCACCATGCGGCTTCGAAAACAGTAACGGGGCGCGGCGTCTGCTGTTGACTTCTTGCGATGCGCTCGTTCAGGTTCGAGCCGGGAGCGCAGAATGCCGCGACGGGCCACGGCAGCGCCGCAAGCTATGCAGACTCGTCGATGCGACGACGATGCTGTGCTGCAGCAAGTTTTCGAGACGGCCCGCTGCGCGCCGTGCTCGCAGCGCACCACGACGATCTCACCATCGCCCACTAGAATGTGCGGTCTACCAAAGTCAGTTGTCGGAGTTGCGCCATGAGTACGCCTGCCAAGCACGTTCCCGAAACCGACACGCAGGCCGAGGCCACGCCGCTGCGCTTCGTCACTGCCGCCAGCTTGTTCGACGGCCACGACGCGGCGATCAACATCATGCGTCGCATCATCCAGGCGCAGGGCGCCGAGGTCATCCATCTCGGCCACAACCGCTCGGTGGAAGACGTGGTGCGCGCGGCGCTGCAGGAAGACGCCGACGCGATCGCGCTGTCGTCCTATCAGGGCGGCCACGTCGAGTACTTCAAGTACATGGTCGACATGCTGCGCGAGCGCGGCGCCGGCCACGTACGCGTGTTCGGCGGCGGCGGCGGCACCATCACGCCGGAAGAGATCAAGGAACTGCAGGCGTACGGCGTCGAGCGCATCTATCACCCCAACGACGGCATGAAGCTCGGCCTCACCGAGATGATCGAAGACGTGATGGCGCGCGCCGGCACCGGCGCGGCCGAACGCGCGCAGAGTGAAACGGCGGGCGTTCCCACGGCCGATATCGACAACGAAATTTCCATTGGCCACATGCTCTCCGCCATCGAAGAGGGCAAGCTCGCCGACGCCGACCTCGCGCTGCTGCGCAAGCAGTGGGCGCTGGCCGGCAAGCAGACGCCCGTACTTGGTCTCACCGGCACCGGCGGCGCGGGTAAGTCCAGCGTTGTTGACGAACTGCTGTTGCGCTTTCTGCACGCCTTTCCCGAGATGCGCATCGCCGTGCTCGCGGTGGATCCGACGCGTCGCCGTTCGGGCGGCGCGCTGCTCGGCGACCGCATCCGCATGAACTCGTTGCGTAGCCACCGCGTGTACATGCGCTCCATGGCCACGCGCCGTCAGCACGCGGCCACCAGCATCGTGCTGCACGACTGCATCGATTTTCTGAAGAGCCAGCCGTACGACCTCGTCATCGTCGAGACCGCCGGCATCGGCCAGAGCGATTCGGAAATCGTCGACCTGGTCGACTTTCCCGTCTATGTGATGACCAGCGAATACGGCGCCGCCAGCCAGCTCGAAAAAATCGACATGATCGATTACGCCGAGCTCATCGTGCTCAACAAGTTCGACAAGCGCGGCGCGGAAGACGCCCTGCGCGACGTGCGCAAGCAGTGGAAGCGCAACCGCACCGCCTTCACCCTGAAAGACGACGACGTGCCGGTGTATCCCACCATCGCCAGCCAGTTCAATGACCCGGGCGTCACCTGGATGTTTGCCAACCTGTGCCGGCTGATGCGCGAGAAAGGAAAAAGGGGTCAGAGTCACTTTTCGGGCGAGAATGTTGAGGGCAATCGGCATGGAGGGTCGAAAAGTGACTCTGACCCCGTTTTTCTTTCCTCCCCCGGCTGCAACTGGCTGCCCAACCTCGACACCACGCTGAAAGAGCCACGCGCCACCGTGCTCATTCCCGGCCAGCGCGTGCGCTACCTCGCCGAGATCGCCGAGCAGGGTCGCAGCATCAATGCCGGCATCCAGAAGCAGGCCGAGTACGCCAGTAAGGCGCAGCACTATTACGAAGCGCTGAAAGAGCTCGGCGACGACAAGCTGCCGCCCGCGCTCGACCTGTATCAGTCCACCGATCTGCTCTCGCACATCGGCAACGATGCGCAGGCGGTCGACCGCAGCCTGCTCACCCTGCGCCAGCGCTACAACGCCGCGCTCGGCGAGCTGAGCAAAGACGCGATCGAACAGTTGCGCGCGTGGCCGTCGCTCTACGACTCGGTAACCAAGGAGTTCAACGAGTACACCGTGCGCGACAAGGTCATCCGCGTCGACAACTATCGCGAGTCGCTCAGCCACCAGAAAATTCCGAAAGTCTCGCCGCCCAAGTCGAAGGACTGGGGCGAGCTGGTGAGCTTTCTCGGCCGCGAAAATCTGCCAGGCCATTACCCGTACACCGGCGGGGTGTATCCGTATCGCCGCAGCGGCGAAGATCCCACCCGCATGTTCGCCGGCGAAGGCACGCCAGAGCGGACGAACCGAAGGTTCCACTACCTCAGCCAGGGCGGCGCGGCCACGCGTCTGTCCACCGCGTTCGACTCGGTCACCCTGTACGGCGAAGACCCGGCCCCGCGGCCCGACATCTACGGCAAGATCGGCAACTCAGGCGTCAACATCGCCACGCTCGACGACATGAAGAAGCTCTACTCCGGCTTCGACCTCAGCGCGCCCAGCACCTCCGTCTCCATGACCATCAACGGCCCCGCGCCGATGATCCTGGCGATGTTCATGAACACCGCCATCGACCAGAACGTCGAAAAATACCTGCGCGAAGACGAAGCCCGCTGGGCCGCCGCCGAGGCGAAGATCGCCGCGCTCTATAAAAACGTGCGGCGCCCGCAGTACCTCGGCGAGTTGCCCAAGGGCAACGACGGTCTGGGCCTGGGCCTGCTCGGCGTCTCCGGCGACGAGCTGGTCGATGCCGAAACCTACGCCCGCATCAAGCAGCACACCCTGCAGAACGTGCGCGGCACCGTGCAAGCCGACATTCTCAAAGAGGACCAGGCGCAGAACACCTGCATCTTCTCCACCGAATTCGCGCTGCGCATGATGGGCGACATCCAGCAGTATTTCGTCGACCACAAGGTGCGCAACTTCTACTCGGTGTCCATCAGCGGATATCACATTGCCGAAGCCGGGGCCAACCCGATCAGCCAGCTCGCCTTTACCTTGAGCAATGGCTTCACCATCGTCGAGTACTACCTCGCGCGCGGCATGAAGGTGGACGACTTCGCGCCCAACCTCAGCTTCTTCTTCTCCAACGGTATGGACCCGGAGTACACCGTCATCGGCCGCGTGGCCCGGCGCATCTGGGCGCGCGCCATGCGCGAGCGCTACGGCGCCAGCCCGCGCAGCCAGATGATGAAGTACCACATCCAGACCTCGGGCCGCTCGCTGCACGCGCAGGAGATCCAGTTCAACGACATCCGCACCACGCTGCAGGCCATGTACGCGTTGTTCGACAACTGCAATAGCCTGCACACCAACGCCTACGATGAAGCCATCACCACGCCCACCGAAGAAAGCGTGCGCCGCGCCGTGGCCATCCAGATGATCATCAACAAGGAGCTCGGCCTCAACTTCAACGAAAACCCATGGCAGGGCAGCTACGTGGTCGACGCGCTCACCGACCTGGTGGAAGAGGCCGTGTATAAAGAGTTCGAAGCGATCAGCGAACGCGGCGGCGTGCTCGGCGCGATGGACACCATGTACCAGCGCGGCAAGATCCAGGAAGAGTCGATGTACTACGAGCATAAAAAGCACGACGGCTCGCTACCCCTCATCGGCGTCAACACCTTCCTGCCCAAGGATCACGGCGGCGAAATCGCCACCGAAATCGAACTGATCCGCTCCACCGAAGAAGAGAAGGGCGCGCAGATCGCCAACGTCAAACGCTACGGCGAAGCGCGCAACGCACTCGCGTCCGACAGCCTCAAGGTACTGCAGACCACCGCGCGCGATCGCCGCAACGTGTTCGAGCAACTGATCGAAGCGGTGAAGTACAACTCGCTGGGGCAGATCTCGCACGCGCTCTACGACGTCGGCGGCGAATATCGGCGCAACATGTAAGCCATGTCGCGTCTGGTCGAACAGATCAAGCAAGCTGTTGCCGCGTTCGTTGGCTGCAAGACCACGCCTGCGTTGATCGGCGGCCTCGCGCTCGCGGCGCATCAGGTCGTGCGGGCGACGCGTGACGTGGATTTTCTTGCTGATGCCGATGATGCTGCCCAGTTACACGATATTCTTCTCGCGCTGGGCTATCGATGCGTCCATCAAAGCGAGGACGCCGCCAACTATGTCCGCGACGATGAAGGGCTGGATTTGCTGTACGCGCATCGGCCGGTGGCGAGGCGTCTGCTGGCGCAAGCCATCGAGCGGAGCACCGCGATGGGCTCGCTGCGCGTGATCAGCGCTGAGGGCTTGATTGGATTCAAGCTGCAGGCGCTGGTCAACAATCCTTCCCGCACGCGCGATCTGGACGATATCCGTGCGCTGTTGCGCGCGCAGCGCGGTCGGCTCAATATGACCGAGGTACAGGAATATTTTTCGCTGTTCGAGCGCGAGGAGATGCTGGATGAATTACTCGCTGAAATCGCCAACGACGACCGATAAGGGTGTTTGTGAACCGCTCATCGGTGGCGATGTGCCTGACGTCAGCCAAGCAGGCAGGGGCGATCTTTCAGACTGGATGGAGTTGATGGAGGCAGTGGAGGCCTTATGCCCGGTATGGCCGATGACCGAGCGCAGCACGGGCGGTTTTTACAGGCTTTGATGCCAAGAACATCAAACGTCGGGATTCCACAACTATGAAACTGAAAGCCGTCGAGTCAAAAGACGGCTATCGGCTGTTGCTGCGCTTCTCCGACGGTTCGTTCGGCGTGTTCGATGTTGCTCCGTTTATCTAAGCGGCCACAGAAATGACGGCGCCTCTGAGCGATCCGTCGTTCTTTTCAAGCTATTTCATCGAACTGGGTGCGCTGGCGTGGCCTAACGGATTCGACCTCAGTGCCGAGTCGCTGCATCGGCGTTTACAGGCATCAGGCGATGTGCGGCACGATGTTGAAGCGGCCTGAGTTGGGGCGAGCTCGTCCCAGTGCTCAGCGCTGCATCGCCGGCTGAGCGGGCTGCGGATTTTGTGCCTGTTGCATCGCCTGCGCGGTCTGAGCCTGAGTGGCCTGCTGGGCGTTTTGCTGCCACTGCGCGCTGCTCTGCGCGACAGACGTATTGACGGACTGGGTTATGTCGACATGGGCGTAGCTTTTGTGCGGGGAATTCAGATCACCCTGGATGGCGAACGCGCGCTGGGCGTCCTGGCTCAACACAACATGATCGACCCCGCTCATGCCCTTGGCTTGTGCGGCGACGGCCACCGCGGCCGCGAGATTGTCGCTGCGCTGATCCGGCGCTCGCCCGTGTTCGGCATCCAGGCGATGCACTGCGCTCTGGGCTTGCTGGTAGATCCCGTGCCCTGGGTGCGTGGCGTCGGCGAGCGTGAGCTTCGGCGATTGGACTACTTTTTGAATAGCTTTCAGCGTATTTGGTCCGGCAACGCCATCATCCTCTAGCTGATTCGCAAGCTGGAATTTTTCAACGGCGGCCTTTGTGCCCGGACCGAAGTCGCCATCGGGATGCAATGAGCGGCCACGCGAGTCGGTGTAACCTAATGCTTTGAGTTCGCTCTGCAGTGCTTTCACCTCGGCGCCTTTGCTCCCTTCACGAAGCAACGAGTGCGCGTTCTGCATATCGTCGTTGACACGCGAATGCTTTTGATGGCGGTCCTTGCCGCCGAGTTCAGCCAGCGCCTTCAGCTCGGGATCGTCGAGTATTTTCGTGTCGCGCCCGTGATCCTTCAGGTACTTTTCGAGGCCAGTCTCAAAAAACGCTTTGTCTTCTGCGGACAGGCTAGCCTTTACCTTCTCAACGCCAGCCGCTTCTACGCAATGCGAGATGCGCCGTAGTACGTCTTTCGCGCCTTGGTCGTTTTGGCCGTATTGCGTTTCGAGCTTGTAGCGAACCATATCATCCAGGCCGAACTCGCCCTCTACCTTGATGGTGGTTCCATCGGTACGCCCGGGCATGTTCATCGCCGGATCGTCCTTCGTCCGGTTTACGAATTCCTTCAGTCCATTGTTCACCGCTCTACCGTACTGATTCTTCGTATCAATGATCATCAACTGGGCGACGTCGCTGTTTTGAACAAAGGTCTTATTCGGCTCCGTGGTCATGCCGTCGACCACGGCCCTCATGTCCGTGACCTTTTTCTGTATGCCTGGAACGAAGTCGGCATTGACAGCACGCACGCCCTCGTCGGAGCTCAGTGCAGCATCCAGCTTTGGCTTCATCTGCGCGTAAACAGCGCGGTCGGCCTCCGTGAAAGTATTGAACGGCTTGTAGAGATGGCTCTTGATGCTCGTTAGCTCTTGGGCGCTAATGATGCGGTGGCCCTGCGCATCGGTAGCCTCTGCGGCGATCGACTCCAGCAGATGGCGACCGTCTTGATTGGCTCCTACGTCATACTGAAATGGCCCGAAGCTGGGCCCACTCGCCGCTGCGCCGGCATTGCCAATCTCGTACGCACCCTGCCCATTATGCAGCTCGCTTTTCATCATGATCTCGTACGCTTCGTGCTCCATAGAGCCCGGTGCGAGGCCGTCGCCGCCAGAAAATAAACGATTACTCATGACAAACTCCTTTTAGTCGGGTGATCCGTAGTCTCAGTGCGATGGGTTGGCAGAAAGGCTGTTTCGCCAGTCCTCCAGCTGCTGTGCGCGTATGGCTGTGCTTTCCATGCGACAGATCGACTCGGTGGCGGGGGCATTGTTCGAGCCGAAGCGCGCGGCGCGTGCCGAGCAGTCTTTGGCGAAGAAGGCGAGCCATGCACGTTGCGCATCCACGGCAGCCTGCCTGTCCATGCCGCTGAGGCTGTTGGTCAGCGCTTTGTAGGCCTTGTTGAGCCGTTCGTCCTGGTACTTGAACTCGGTGTCTGCGCAGTCACCCTGATCGGCCAAGTGTCCCTGGGTTTCCTTCAGGCACGTATCGTAGGCCGGTCGAATCCCGTAGTACTTGGTCGAAATATAGGACAGACGCTCCACGCCAGGTGTAATGGCGACGCCGTTGATGGTGTCCTGATTGCTCGCCAAGGCTGCTGGTGGTGTTGCCATGGCCATGGTACTCCCCGCAAATACTGCGCAGCCCAACGCCAATAGCAACGTTTTCCGTACCTTCTTCATCGTTTTGTCCTCATTGCTTGAATCGATCCATTTTCAACAGACTTCCTCGGATTTTGTCGATCATGTTGGTACTACTCCAGCAGCGATGCGGTGTAGGCAAGTAGCGTGAAGGTGGTGAGTGTGCTTATCGCTCTCTTAGGCTGCTCCAAAATGGTGCCTTGCTTACGGTTCGATCCGACAAACGGTACTTACCGACTGGCCTTTGCTTGCTCTGCGAGAACTGCGGCTATCGCGTCCGGTTCGAGCGACGACATCGTCGCCCAAGGCAACTTTCCCGGATACGAAGCGCTGACGTTGGACACATGGTTACCGTCAGGATTCGATGCCGTAGCGCGCTGCAGATACCAAGCGTTCTTGTCCTTCGACCATGCGAAGTAGAAGGTGCTGTCGCCCTCGTCCTTCTGGTTGACGTACACGATGCTGGCTGGCGCGAGCGTGACGTTGTCGTTCAACGACAGGGCGGGAGCATTGCGTGCTACGTCGTTGTACGTGCAATCCACGGCCTTCTTACTGCGATCGGTTTCGGCGAGCTTGCCGTTCTGCCGGTGCAGAACGACAAGCTCGCACGGATTGCTATCAAAGTCGTAATCGCTTTTTCCAGTCACCGGGTGTCGAATCACCATCACCGCCGACTGCATACCATCGTTATAGAGATCGGCTGATTTGTAGGCGAGCAGGGTGTCGGTCGATGCGACAAGCGCTCTTACATCATCCGGTACAGCAGGCGGTGGAGCGCTGGTTGCTGCCACCGAGTCATGTCCGAAGAGCATTGCGCCCGCGATAAGAGCGATGCGGTACGGCTGAGACCGCAAGAGGCTTGGCATGAGCATCATTGGAACTCCTTGAAAGACTATCGCTGAAATCCTTTGTGGAAGCCTACCACCGGAATTTTGCGGCGTAATGTGAGCGCACTCGGGAAAAGCTGTGGGCGAATAGCGTGCCGGCAATCGAGACGACAGTCGAGGCGACACCGGCTCTCTTGATGAGTCGCTCTGGGACCTCAGTGCGGTGGATGGACGTATTGGTTGTCTCGCCAATCTCCCAGCTGCTGCGCGCGGATAATCGACTTGCGCTCGCTAAATGCTGGCAACGCTTAGATACATCTCCAGGGCGTTGGCGCGTTCACAGATGCGGAATATCTCGTTCTGTGACACCTCGAGATTCGCGACGCTTTCTTCGCCGTACAGTGCGTCTTCGAAACGACCGGTCGCGTCCTGCGATTTCACCCATTCCCGTTCGGCAATCACCAGTGCTGATTTTGCCTTGGGATCGAGTTTGCCGAGTAGCGCTTGGTAGGTGGTGTTCAATCGATGGTCCTGTCGGGTCTTTTCGGCAGACAGGCACGCGCCGCTCCCGATGGCATTCGAGTCGGCCTGGTCGATACAGGAATAGAACGTAGCGGTAATGCCCCGCGGCGCGTGTCGCTGAATGCGCTGGCTCAAGGTATCGGCAGCGAGAGATGCGGTGCCGTAAGCAAGCAGGGCGAACGTTACGAGCGTCTTTACGATTTTCATGGCTTCTCCTTGTCCTAACTATTTTCCTTCGAGTCGACGTTGCGTCGTCCGCGCTGGATGGCACAAGCGGACGTTATCGAAAGATAGCTTCTGGCATTCCTTCCGGAAAGCCTGTCACCGGAGCTTGGCGGCAGACCTTGTTAGACCGCTTGCGGAGTGCTGTGGTGGAGGTCGACTCTCGCCCCATGTTTTGCCATGTGATCGACCCGGTTCGATCGCTACTTTTCACATCGCATCGCCAGGGCCTGGCACCAGTACCTCGCGTGCGCCGTTGTGGCCCATGGACGACACCAGCCCGGCGGCTTCCATCGTCTCGACCAGGCGTGCTGCACGGTTGTAGCCGATGCGCAGCTGGCGCTGCACGGAGGAGATCGAGGCGCGGCGGCTGCGCAGCACAAAGGCGACGGCTTCGTCGTACAGCGCATCGAGTTCGGCGTCGGCGGCTTCGTCGCCAAACAGGTCAGCGGCCGCTTCCGATGGCGGACCGGCGAGAATTTCTTCGCGGTAGTCCGGCGCACCGTATTGCTTGAGGTGGGCAACCACGCGGTGCACTTCGTCGTCGGCGACGAAGGCACCATGCACGCGTTGCGGATAGCCGGTGCCGGGTGGCAGAAACAGCATGTCGCCCTGGCCGAGCAGCGACTCGGCGCCCATCTGGTCGAGAATGGTGCGCGAGTCGATCTTGGACGACACCTGAAACGCGACGCGGGTAGGGATGTTCGCCTTGATCAGCCCGGTGATCACGTCCACCGAAGGGCGCTGCGTGGCCAGAATCAGATGAATGCCGGCCGCGCGCGCTTTCTGTGCCAGTCGTGCAATCAGTTCCTCGATCTTTTTGCCGGCCACCATCATCAGGTCGGCCAGCTCGTCGATCACCACCACAATCAGCGGCAGCGTATCGAGCAGCTCCGGCGTCTCGACGTGCGTCGGAAAGGGGTTGCTCAGCGGCGTGCCGGCGGCGCGCGCCTCGCGGATCTTCTGGTTGTAACCGGCCAGGTTGCGCACGCGCAGCTCGGACAGGAGCCGATAGCGGTTTTCCATTTCGGCAACGCACCAGTTGAGCGCGTTGGCGGCCAGCTTCATGTCGGTCACCACGGGCGCGAGCAGATGCGGGATGCCCTCGTACACCGAAAGCTCCAGCATCTTCGGGTCGATCATGATCATCCGCACTTCGTCGGGCGTGGCCTTGTACAGCATCGACAGGATCATCGCGTTGATCGCCACCGACTTGCCCGAACCGGTGGTGCCGGCAACCAGCATGTGCGGCGCGCGCGCCAGGTCGGTTACCACCGGCGCACCGGTGATGTCCTTGCCCATCGCCAGCACCAGCGGCGAGTCATGCTCGCGATACGCGTCGGAGCGCAGGATGTCGGCCAGCCCGATCATCTGGCGCCGCTCGTTCGGCAGCTCCAGGCCCATGCAGGTCTTGCCCGGAATCGTCTCGACCACGCGGATGGAAGTGCGACCCAGGCCGCGCGCCAGGTCGCGCATCAGGGCGACGATCTGGCTGCCGCGCACGCCGACGGCCGGTTCCACTTCGTAGCGGGTGATCACCGGGCCCGCCGAGGCGCCCACCACCGTCACCGGCACCTTGAATTCGCGCAGGCGCTGTTCGATCAGCTCGCCCGTCGCGGTCAGCACCTCGGCCGGTTCGGCATCGACCTCTTCGGATGCGGTCGTCAGCAGGTCCAGCGGAGGCAGTTCGATCGCTCGCCTGGGCTGGGTACTCGCAGCGGCCATGGCGTGGCTTGTCGGCACGGTGGGTTCCGCATCGGTATCACTCGCGTGTCCATCGTTGGAGGCCGTGCGCAGCGTTGCCGGCAGTGCGCTCACCGGTGGCACTGGCTTGATAACGCGCACGGGGGCCCGCGTCGCGAGCGGCCGCTCTATCTCGACAGTGGCCGGCTTTTGTTCCTGTGGCTCAACCGTTGCCCGTTCGACAGGCGCCGGTGGGTCCAGCTCGGTTGGCGCTGGCTCTGCGCGGGTCGCCGCCTCGGACAGGGCCGGCACGGGCCCGACATGTACGGTTGTCGGCACCGTGATCGACGGCGCGGGGTAGGTCACGGCCTCAGGCGAGATCGGCGCGGGTTCGAAGGAGGCTGCCGTCGGCCATGTCGGCGGTACGGATTCGACAGAAGCCGCCATCGCTTCAATAAATGCCCGCTCAGACCGAACCGAGGATGGTGCCGCGGTCGGTGCCGACGCGGTCGGGCCGGTGTCGACCGGGTGCGCGCTGCTCAGGGCGCGAACGATGCCGGCCGTCGATGTTGCCGGCGGGCGGACGCGGGTCATCAGGATGGGTGATTCGGTGGCGCGGCTCGCCGGCCGTGCCGTCGGCGGCCGATGGGATGGCAAGGCGTCGGCCATCGTTTTTTCGGGCGTGGCTTGCGGCTTGCCGATCGGTTGTGGCGCATGCCTGCGTTTAGCCGGTGCGTGCTTGCCGCGAGCATGTTTCTTCTCGACCTTGCCGGCCTGCTTGCGGCGCGCGGGTGCGGATGGACGGGCAGCCCGGCGCGTGTTGCGTTTTTGGTGGTTCGACGAGGATTTCCACAGGCGGAACAGAAGCCACGTACCCAACAGAACCATTACCGCGAAAACGTAGATCATCATGCGTACTGCAGCGCCGTTCTTGGTTGAAATCGACCTGTGATCTTAACCGATGCGTTTGGTATGGCTCGCGAAAGAAGGCGAAGAACGTAACCCTAGATCGCGCTGCGATTGACACACCGTGGCGTGATATGGCCTGGGAATCTGGGAAACTCGAGACTTGGGGAGTGCGGCACGGAGCAAGCTTGAAAAGAAAACGGGGGTCATGAAACGGGCGGCAGATTACTCTTTACTGAAAAGTCGACTCTGACCCTGAGGTTTCCCCACGAATCCCCTCGCTCAATCAACACGTTGCACGAAGATTGAAGGAACAGTGCGCGCATGATGCGGTCATTCCTCACGGGTTACGAAGCCAGAGGAGACCACACCATGCGCGCGACCGAAGTATTGCAAAAGTGTCTGCGCGACGCACTCGGTTCGATGCATGCGTTGCGTCGCCGTGTGCTGTTGCGCGCCGTCGAGGCGATGATCCGCGGAAGCCGCCTGACGCTGATCGATCTGGCGCGCTCATGGCCTGATGCTGAGCGTGTGCGTGCACCACTGAAGGCGCTCGATCGACTGTTGGGCAACCGTCATCTGTATATCGAGCGCGAGCATGTCTACAAGGACATGGCGCGTTGGTTGGTGCGCAGCAAGCAACCCACCATCGTCATCGACTGGTCGGATCTGAAGGCCGACCGAAGCTGGCATCTCCTGCGCGCAGCGATTCCCGTGGGTGGCCGTTCGTTGCCGATTCTCGACATGGTGTTTCCTGGCGGGCAGCAGAGCTCACCGAAGGGAGAAAAGCAGTTTCTTCAACGGTTGGCTCAGGTGTTGCCCGACGACGCCCACCCGATTCTGGTCACCGATGCCGGCTTTCGCGGCCCATGGTTCAGGGCGGTCGAAGCAATGGGCTGGCAATGGCTAGGACGCTTGCGCAACACCACGTATCTCAAGCCCATCGACGTGCCCGATGAGTCGGATGAGTGGGTCACGTGCAAAGCCATGTACGGTCTGGCGACGCGTGGTCCGCGCGACTTTGGTGCCATGCAAGTCGCGCGCAGCAAGCCACTGACGTCGCGTGTGGTGTTGCACGCCAAACCGCCCAAAGGACGCAAGCATCGCAATCGGCAGGGTGCGCCAGCATGCAATTCCCATAGCCGGAAAAACGCCCAGCGCGAAAGCGAACCGTGGTTGCTGGTAGCCTCCCCATCGCTGAAACTCAGTGCGCGACAGCTGATCACGCTATACGGACGACGCATGCAGATCGAGCTGTCGTTCCGTGACCTGAAATCCCATCGCTACGGGCAGGGTTTTGAAGACAGCCTCACTCGCAAAGGTGTGCGCATCGAAGTGCTCTTGCTGCTCAGCGCGATGGCCGCTTTTGCAAGCTGGCTTGTTGGCATGGCCTGCGAAAGCTGCGGCATCGACGACTGGCTCGCGCCGTTCCGATCCAAACGACGCCTCTACTCAGTGATGCGACTGGGTCGCGAGGCACTTGTGCGACGATGGTCGAGTACGCGCTTGAGCGAACTCATCGATCAGCTACGACACCCGAGCTCACAACTGCTGGATCAACTGGGTGTGCCACCATGAAAACGTGGGGAAACCTCAGGGTCAGAGTGCACTTTCTCAAAAGGGGAAGGACAAAGTGGACTTTGATTCCCTATCTTTGTCTTCGGCGTTATCTGCAGGGAGCTACGTGAGCGACTTGCTAAGTAACTTATCGTAGAGCTGAAGCCGAAGTCTCACGCTGATCTGCATCACGCTCAGCCAATATCCAAAAACTAACGCGAAAATCAGCAAGACTTCCACCCAGCTTGGATGTGGCGGCCACTGCATGTCCTTGAACTGCAGGTAGAGTGCAATGACGATTGGCAGTGCCCCGATTTTCTCAATGCTCCCCGTGAGCATAGGAAGCTTCTCCTGCATTCGATCATGACGATAACTGACGAACTCGCTCAGTGCTTCGCGTTGATCTAGCGGAAAGGTTCGTAGCCACTCGACGAGCGCCAGATGGTGAGGCAAGTCAAAGTCCAGTTGCTTGGCGAAATCTCGACGCTCGCTGGCAAAGGTCGGCCAGGTCTTCGGCATTTGGGAAATGCCAGACACGATGACACCTACTATTTCCACGACTAAACCGATGGAAGCTAAAACTACGGTGTAGATCGCGTTGCTTGGAAGCAACTCGACGCAGAGAAAACTGAAAAGTGCACCGACAGCTGCTGCTGAATAGCCCCATTTGGCTTTCTTTGGAAATGCCGCTTTAGCCGATGTAGATTGTGGTACGGCTTCGATCTTTGCGTCCAGCGCCTCAAACGTAAGCTTCGTCGGTTCCATGTCGTGGGCGCTCTTTCAATATCACTCATTCAATATCGCACCATACATGAGCCAAACAGGAGTAGAGGTGCGCTTTCCCTGAGAGGTTCGTTGCGTGCGCAGCGATCCGATAAATCAGGGTCGCCAGCGGTAAGCTGGCCTTTCAGGTGATAAGAAGTGAATATAAAAAACAATCCGGATTCTTTGGGGCATTCGCTTCGTATCGGCAATGCTGGGCTGGTGCTGCTAAATCCTTACCTGCCAACGTTGTTTGAAAAGCTCGGATTGCTAATTAAAACCGACGCCGGCCGGCAGCACATTCCCGACGGTGAGCCGCTATCGCGGGCTGTGCACCTTTTGCAGTATTGCGTTAGTACCCGTCTAGATTCCTCGGAGTCCGAACTCGCACTCAACAAATTACTCTGTGGCCATTCCACGGCCCAGCCGGTCGCGCCGTCGATCACAGCTGCCCAGGCAGATCTCGATGTGTGTGATCAGCTGTTGCATGCGGCAGCCGCCAGCTGGGCCGCGCTACGCGAAACCTCGCTGGCGAGTCTGCGCGAAACGTTCCTGCAACGCGAAGGGCGGCTGCAACTACGTGACGGTCGGTGGACGCTGCAAGTGCAGCGCAATACGCTCGATGTGCTGATAGATCAGATCCCTTGGAATTTCTCGGTCATCGATCATCCGTGGATGATCTATCCGATCCACGTCACATGGTGAAACCGCGCGATGGTTGCGTGTCTCCATTCCCTATCGAACGCTCAATTGGCAGGCAACTGGCGTAGCAGCTGTTCAATTTCAGATACGTGGTTTCCGTAAGAATTCAGCGTTGCGCGTTCACAGGGTACAAGCGTAATGGGAGCGTCGACAGGTTTGTCGACTGGAAATTCGTTATATCCAAATTTCGCCGTCAGTTGTTGGCGAGCGTTCTCGAACCGTTGGTTTATCGCATTGAAATAGTCGGTGTCCACCAGGTCACACCGTCGTTGTGCAGTTACAACGCGAAAATAGTTCGCTCGACCAAACAAGGCCAACGCACCGATTTCCGGTGAGCTGAGGGAAAACTGGGGTCATAGTGCACTTTAAATTGTGCCGTGCCGGTGTAAAGTCAATTCCGACCCCGACCCCGACCCCGCTTTCGGTTCAGAGGTTTTTGATGCACGATTCTTCCGGGGACAAGAATGCGCAAGCAATGCGTGAGGTGGTCATCAAAAAAAAGGGGAAACTATGTCGAGATTGGGACAAGGGCTTGCTGGCGGTCTTCCCATTGAAGTGAAGAGGTCTGTACCGAAAACATTGTTCGCGGTTCTTGGCTGCGCCGCATTCACAGCCCTGGGGGTGTGGGGTCTTTCGACGCATTCTGAGTCACGTGAGGACGTTTGGATCGGCATCTTGTGCATTGGTTTTTTCGGATTGGGAGGACTTGTCATCCTGGCCTCTCTCTTTGACACGCGCCCGCGGATTCTCTTGGACAAGGGAGGGATATGGGTACGAGGCTGGAAGGGATGTCCGATAGGTTGGAGCGACATCGAACGCGTCTGGAAATATGAGCAGAAGATTGCGAACGGCTTCGGTCAGGTCGAGGTCGACTACGTCTGCCTGTCCGTCAAGAATCCCGGCGATCTGAGACGCAAACAGAGCCGCATTGCCGGTTATATTGCTAATTACGCTCGTTCTATGGGGATGGGGGATGTCTATTTCGCCACGAAAGGGATGGATGCCGGTGCGGATGAATTAGTTGCGGCAATCCAGTCGTATATCGGTGGGGCGCACCTGTCGCCAGTGGACGACAAGTTGTCCATCGAAAACTGGGGTCAGAGTCGACTCTAAATTGTGCTGTGCCGGTAGAAAGTCGACTCTCACACCGGTTTCGTACCGGTTTAGTAGACCCCAGTTTTGTAACGGTCCAAGCATAGGTTTGGGCAGCGGGACCGGGCGATGTCTAGCCATAACTTTGGGAGCACTACGATGAAACGGATGATCTATATAGGCTTGATACTGCTGGCGCTCGGGATTACTTCTTCAGCGGCAGCGGCTCCTGACAGCAAGCAGGCGAAGCCGAAGCCGACCGGCATGTTTTCGGACATGCAATACAACGACGAGGGCGGCGATCTCCTCGGTACGGAAGTCTTCATCACCTATGCCCATGATGGCTATTTCGTGGTTTACCAATCCAGCGAGGGCGAACCCATAACGCCTGTCGTGGTGCCGGCGACGATATCCGGAACATCAATCACCTTCGTCGTGCCAAAAACAGCCGATCCAAGAGGAAGCTTTTCAGGAACGATTGGCGCGAAAGAGTTGACCGGCTCATTCTCAGGCAGCAAAGAGATCGTCCATCTGAAACGCAAAGCCAGTTACTGGCAGTAATGACGAAAAGTTGGCGGAGATAATTTCTAGTCAGGTTTCAAAGCTCACTCTTCCCTCAGATCTCTTGCTGGCGTGGCAAAACATTCTCAGCTGCTGGGCGGCCCAGCTTTGGAAGCCTACGCGGCCAAACGATGCTCATAAAACGGCCGCGGCCTGTCATCAAAGATGGCCTGCAGCGCATCGAGGTTGTTGGGGTCCGGATTAAGCCAGGCGTCGACGTACTCGGGTTTGATCTGAATGATGCAGCGGTCATGGCCGGCGATGGCGACTTCGGGCGGTGGCTCGTCGGTGATGGCGGCGAAGGAGAGCAGCTCTGGCGCATCGCCCTGCGCAGGCGAGCGATTCCACAGGCAGGCCACCAGCATCGGCTGCTGATCCTGCGGCACGAACTCGAGCACCACGTCCTGTCCGTCGCGCTCGACGTGCTCATAAAAGCGATCGACCACCATCAACGCATGCTTGTAGCCAAACAGCGCACGCCAAGCGGTGCCGAGGCTGTCGCGGCGCGCGTTGTAGGTGCCGGGGTATTTCCGCTCGACCGCTTCCGTCCAGCCGGGTAGCCGGCACTGATAGCGCATGGGCACGATGACCTTACGACCCTGTTGCGCCATCATCACCGTGGCGTACGTGCCGGGATAGATGCGCTCGTCGCGTGGCAGCAGCTCTTTGCGCTGCAGGTCATCTAAGTCGCGCCGCGCGCGGGACACCTTGTCGGTGGCGATGCGCTGATCGTTGGCGGCTTTCTTGGTGGGCTTGGCGCTGGCCAGCACGCGCTCGGCGTTTTCGAGTCGCAGCGTCTGTGCCTGCAGCTCGGTCTGGATGGCCTCGGCCGCCTCGCGGTTGCCCTCGGCAACTAGCTTGGCCAGCTCCATTTCCTCGACGCTGCGCGGCCGGGTCAAAGCATCCCGCATGGCCTTGGGCAGCTTGCGCACCCAGTCGCCGCTCTGGCGCCGCTCCCAGAAAAGGCGGGTGTACTCCTTGATGCTGAGTTCGCCGCCGAAGTACTCGTACTTGCGATAGTCCGACCAGATTTGCGCCGAGTAGCACATCGCCGTGGTCCAGAAGGGTGGATGCCTCGAGGATAACGCCGATCGGCGAGGCGGGATCAGTCGCCCCGCGCCCTGTACCCGAACTTTTGCAGGATGCGATCGATCTCGTTGAACGCCAGAGCGTCCTCGCTCAGCGTGACGGCGTCGATCGTCGAATACGCGCGCGCGAAAAACTCGGCCAGGAAATCATCCCGGTCGGGATATCGGGCTATCAGTTCCGGCATATCGGCTTCTAGCTTTGCCAGGCGCCGCTGCAACTCTTGGCGTGATACCGCCATGGCGCTTCCTCAATGAGAGTTCGAGCATAGCGCTGTGCGGCGTCAATAGCGGATCAACGGACCCGCCTGCGACAATCGATGGCCTCTGCACGAAACCTTGTCTCATCTCCTGACACATTTGCCCTACAAACTCAGCGCACCTCATGGGAGATGGCGATGGACGTGGCAACGTATGTGGTGTGCGGGTTTCATCAGGGGCATCGACTGAAGCCGCAGCACTTCAAGACCGAAGCGCAGGCGCGCGAGCATGCCGCCTATATGAACCAGTCCGCGGACTTTGTGATACTCACGACCTGCAACGCGCAAATCGGGCAAGTACACGGCGCGCCTCTGCGGGGTCGCCGTCCGCTGCGGGCCGTGTGATTTTCGCTGCGACATCTGTTCGACAGTGTTCAACACGAACCCAAGTTCACAGGTGCTGCTCGAACGGCGTTGAGTTTGATGCAGCAATAGCCACGCAGCGGGCAGGGCAGAGCCCCTTGCCCGCACACTCGCGACGCGAACGGGCTGTTACCCGATGTGATCGATTACTGACGATCGAGCGAGTATTTGCCCGGCCCGGCGATACACAGCAATAGCAACCCACCCGCGATCGACAGGTTCTTGTAGAAATTGATCATGTTCGCCATGCGCTCGGCATCGGGCATGGTCCAATAGTGATGTCCGATGAAGGCGGTCGCCAGCGTGTATAGAACGAGCAGATAGGCCAGCGGCCGCGTGTAAAAACCCACGGCGATCGCGATGCCCACAAGTAGCTCCATGACGACGGCGATAACGGCCGCGATGGTTGGCAGGGGCGCACCCTCCGTTGCCATATAGGCGATCGTTCCTGAAAAGCCGGTCAGCTTGCTCCAGCCAAACAGCACGAACAGGATCACCAGCAATACGCGCGCGATGAGAAGTAGTTCGTCCCTGCGGTTTTCGAAGAGTGTGTATCGCACGATGCTTGCTCCGGTGGTTGTTGAGGTTGCGTTGACGCGCGGTGTTGAACGCGATGGGCAGGGAACCACTTTGACAGATTCGAACGGCGTTGCAGCGTCTGCGTTAGCCGGTAGAACCCCCGGGCTCTGATTCTTGGATCAGAGTGCACGTTCTTAAAGAAACGCGCACCGGCCCGCCTGCCGATCTTCGAACCACTCACACGCATTACCACCCCGGGAAGAAACATGGAAACGATCCACGTAGTGCAGCCGTTCGACCGGGTGAGGAACGGCCTGAAACCAGGCCAGGTTTTGCAGTTCAAGACGGCCGATGAGGCTGCACGCAGGGCAGCGCTGCTGGCCGACAAACACGCCGGCGTCGTCGCCTACAGCATGGATGTGGACGAGGACAGCGGCGACTATGGCACACCGCGCGTGCTGTTCGAGTCAGGAGAAGTGCCGGAGCTTTGATCGGCGCAATACTCGTGGCCAGAAGCTTGCCGGTCAGTACCGCTTACCTGCATGGCTTGCGAAAGCTGATTTACTCACAACGGAAACAGCCTCCCACCGGCTTTAGTGGAGTCTGACTCGTCCGTCGGGAATTAGAACGCTGCCGCTGTGATTGTTCGCTTCCTGTCTCAAGGCACGCGCGGCGCGCGCCGGTCCTTTCCGTTCTGGTGCAGCACCACGGCCTCGACCTTGCCCTGCGCATCGCGCTGAAACGAAAGCTGCGCATCGACAACCGTGTAAAAGAATTCGTCTTTGGCGCTGGAATAAATGGGAAAGGCCGGCTGTCCGCTTAATTGCGCTTTCAACTGGCCGCTTTCGAAAGTGATGTCGAAGACGGCACTCGGCGCAAGCTGGTAGCGCCCAATGTACGATTTGAGCGTACTCGCATCGAGATTCACCGTGGGACGACCGCTCGCTTTTCCGATGGCGGAGGCGTCAAGCTTTTTGGCCGTTGTATCGCGGCCGTTCTGATGCAGAACGAGCGAGACCACGTTGTCATTCTTGTCGCGCTGAAAGTCGATCCGGATGCCGGCGACGCGGGCAAAGAAAGCGCCTGTCGCACTGGGGAAAATGGAGATGGCGCCCTGGCCAGTCGCCTTGGCCTTCAACTGGTCCTCGCTGCGAAATACGCTGAGCACGAACCCCGGTGCAAGCTGGTAGTCGCCGATGTACTTGTCGAGTTGCTGAGGCGACATGGCGATCGCCTTTTCTGCAGGCGCCAGCGGCGCATCGGCCAGCAGCGTGGCGAAGCCGAGATCATCCACGGACTGTGCGACGTTGGTGAGGATCACCACGCCGCGTTCGCCGTCGGCAGTAAAGCCGATAAAACTCGCATAGCCGCCCGTCATGCCGTTGTGCCAGATAACGTCGCCAGCCTTGTCGTGACGGGTCATCCAGGCGAGGCCGATGTTTCCTTCGGCGCCGAGTGGCCGCAGCGGCTTGTGTGCCAGACGCATTGCGCTTTGCAGCGGGTAATGGCCTCGCCCCATGTTGGCTTGCAAATAGCGAAGCATGTCGGCGCCGGTGCTGTTGATTGCGCCAGCGCCTGCCAGTACGCCCAGATGCCAGGGTTGCGCGGGCTTGCCTTCCTGGTCCTGGCCGATAGCCCAACGTGGGTCGAGCGGTAGTGTGAACGTGGTGCTGCTCGAGGACATGTCGAGCGGCGCCAGGATCTGCGATTGCAACAGCTCGGCATAGGGTTTTCCGGCGTGCTGCGCGAGCGCATAGCCGAGCAGTCCAAAGCCGAGATTCGAATACTCGTACGATTCCCCAGGATCGCGCGGCAACGTATAACCCGCGAGAAAGCTTGCCAGCTTGGACGCGTCGTAGTCGACGTAGGGGTCCTGCAAGTTGGTCAGATCGAGGTTGCTGGGCAACCTCGGCAAGCCCGAGAATTGCGACGCGATCTCGCCCAGCGTGATCTGTTTGCCGTTGCGCGACGGCACTTTAAAAGCGGGCAGCAGCTTCGCGACAGGCGTATCCAGCGTCACGTCGCCCTTCTCGATGGCCTGGGCGAGGAGCGTGGCCGTAAAGGTCTTGGTGATGGATCCGATCTGGAACACCGTGTCGGCGCCGGGCGGTTTGCCGTTGGAGAGTTTGCCAAAGCCATACACATGGCTGCGATCGCCGTCGACAACCGCCACCACCATGGCTGGATATTCGCCACTGGCGATGCGCGCTGGGATGGCTTGTTCAATGCGAGGCGGCAGTGGCGCCGGCGTGGTCGCGGCTACTGCAATCGGCGCTACGGTGGCAGCGAAGATGAGGGATAAGGACAGGCGCTTCAGGTACATATCGTGCGTCCAAGCGGATACCGCGCCCGATGATATCAGGCGTTGTTGCCGCCGCGATGGTGCGCAAACCAAGCGAACGCTGTGTCGATGAGGGCGTAGTCGCAACAAAAATCAAAGTTGCATTGCCTTTCCGCCAGGTGTCGCCCTGAGCGTGGCCAAGAGCGATCGAGCGTGCTCAGTGCGACCCGGCGCTTGCCGAAGCGGCGGGTGCCGCCGCCTCGGCTGCAGCTCGCTTGGGCGTATCAGGCGGGCACCATGGCTTGAGTCGTTTGCCGGCGTTGTACAGATCATTGCATTCGCGCACTTCTGCCTTGAAGGCCAGATCTGGCGTGTCGATGGGGCAGCCGTACGAGAGCGGCTTGGTGTTGCGATACTCGGCGAAGCAGGTCGACAGCGGCGGCGGCTTGGGCGGGTTCGGATCCTCGGTCAGCGAATGCGCCGGCATGTTGAGGCGCTCATCGCCATCCTTGGGCGACGGCGGAATCGGCGGCGTGCCGCACAGCGGGTTGAACCCGGGTTTCCTCGGGTCGCAGATGCTTGCCGCAATCGCCTTGATCGCGTCGCCAACGTGCCGACCCACTTTGCCGCCGGCCGTCTCATTCGGCGGCGGAAAATATTTTTCGAAGCGGGTGGTCTTGGTGTGCATCTGGTTGTAGTCGTGCTGCATGATCTGACTGTCGTCAGTCGGCTTGGCCGGTTTGATCTTTGGGTTCGTCGACGCGTAGTCGGTCTGCGTGGGCGCCAGCCGCACTGAGCCGTCCTTCGCAAACAGGCTGGAGGCGGACGGCGCGGCCACGGAGGCTGCCGGCGGCGGTGCCGAATGATCCTGCACGACCATCGCATCGCGATGCGGCTTTTCCTTCACCACCGGGCGAGCGCGCGGTGGTGGTGCCTGCGGCGGCGGTGCCACCGTGGGTGGCACGGGCGGCGGTGCGGCGGCTGGCGCACCGGGGTGATCGATAAAGCGCACGACCAGCGCCTGCTCGGTTTCGACAGGCGCTACCGCCAGATTCGACACCTTGGCCTGCAGCGCGTGCCAAAACACCAGCGCAAACAGCGCGTGCAGAACCAGCACCAAAGCCAGCACAAGCGCCAGCGTGGGACGTGTCAGCGGTGGCTGCCGCCAGCGGCCGCGAGCCAGGGTCTCGCGCGTTTCGCTATCCAGTGGTGCCAGACCGCGGGCACGATCACCGCGGCTGTTATGTGGGTGCTGCTCGGAACGTTCGATGACACTGCCTTATGAGAGCCAATTACCCACACGAAACCCGCGCATACCGTCAGCGCGTTTTGCGGCCAACCATCATAGACCGATTTTTTCGTTCAGGGTTCCCCTGGCGCGAAACGGTGGCGCATCCGCTGTGTCTGTGCGGGTTTGCGCATGGTCCAACCGCCTCGACGGGTTGTTTGCACGCGCTGCACTACTTGCTTGCAGCGGCGTGAGTAGATCGACTAAAGAGAGTCCGGCCATGATGTGGGTGCGTCGCGCCAAGCTGTAGCGGCGGGCGTTGTGCTCTGAAAACTGCTGATCGAATGACGAAGCTCAACCAGAGCCCGATCCGCGCGCCAGTACGGATCGGGCTCTTCGGTTTGCTAATTACTCAGGTTGCAGGGACCCTTCATTCGCCCTTCGCGATGTCCGACACCACCGGTAACAGTACCGCGCTGCGTCCGCCTGCGTCGTGCTCGATCGTCACCGTCGCTTTTTGATAGTCCGACGGTTGGGCGAACAGGATGTTGGGCACGTAGGTCTGCGGGTTGCGGTCGTACAGCGGAAAGAGGCTGGACTGGATCTGCACCATGATGCGGTGGCCGGGCTTGAACGCGTAGTTCACCGTGGGCAGGCGGAACTTGTATTCCTGCACCTGGTTGGCCGGGATCGGTGACGGGTCGGCGAAGCTCTTGCGATAGCGGCCGCGGAAAATGTCGAGCGAGATCGGCAGCTCGTAGCCGCCCATCTCGGGGTTATTGGGATCGCTGCCCGGATAGACGTCTATAAGTTTCACCACGAAGTCGCCGTCGGTGCCGGTGGTGCTGGCGAACAGGTCGGCGATGGGTGCGCCTTCCAGCCGGACGGTCTTGCTCAGCACGGGCGTGGTGTAGCTGAGCACATCAGGCCGATCGACCACGAAGCGCTGGTCGTGTACCAGCCAGGTGCGCCAGCCGTCCTCGTTCTTGGCGGGGATCGGGCGCGGTAAATAGGGTACGGGTTTGGCCGGGTCGGCCACGTAGCTGTCACCGCTGCCGCTCGGCTGCTCGAAGCCCAGGCCCTTGTCGGCCAGCAGATAGAGCGGGGTAAGCGACTGCTTGCTTGCCACCTTCCAGTCGGTGAAGTCGTCCCAGTGCTGCTCGGTCGGGTTGTAGATCATCGCCTCGGGCAGCGGCTTGGCCAGCGGCGTCCCGCGCAGGTAATGGTTGAACCAGGGAATCATCACGCTGCGGCGAAATTGCGCGGTGGTGTTGCCGGGCCACTTCAGTGGGCCGATGTTCCAGCCGTCGCGGTTGATCTGGCTGTGCCACCAGGGGCCCATCACGAGGTGGTTGTTGCTGCCGTGGCCGGCGGTTTTCAGCGCTTCCCACGCGTGCACGGCGCCGTAGATGTCTTCCTGATCCCACAGGCCCTGCAGCCACATGGTGGGCACGTTGGAGGGATGCGCGACGAGCAGCTTGTCCAGCGCCTGGTTCTGCCAGAACGCGTCGTAGGCGGGGTGCGCCGAGAATCGGTTCCACCAGGGCAGCTGCTTGAAGCCGTTGGCCTCGGCATAGGCGCCGGCGGAACCGGCGTCGAGGAAGTTGCTGTAGTCGTCGTAGTTGGCGCGCGGGATGCTTTCGCCTTCGCCCTGCTTGCTGGTCTGGCCGCTGAAGTAGTCGAGGTTGATCTGGCGCAGGGCGCCGTAGTGGTACCAGTCGTCGCCCATCCAGCCGTCGATCATCGGGCTTTCCGGCGCGGCGGCCTTTAGCGCGGGGTGCGGGTGGAGCAGGGCCATCGCCACCGTCCAGCCGTCGTAGGACGAGCCAATCATGCCGACGTTGCCGTTCGATTCCCTGGTGTTTTTAACCAGCCAGTCGATGGTGTCCCAGGCGTCGGTGGTGTCGTCGGTGGTGGTCGGATTGAGCGGCCCCACCGGTGGGCGCGTCATGATGTACTTGCCTTCCGAACCGTATTTGCCGCGGATGTCCTGCCACACCAGGATGGTGCTGCCGTCGGCCCAGTCCTTGTCGCCCGACCACACCGCGTCGGCCATGTGCGGGCTGTTGCCCGTGACGAATCCGCTGGCGTTGTACGGCGTGCGCTCGAGCAGCATCGGCAGGCCGTGCGCATTTTTCGGAATCATGATGACCGTGTGCAGCTTCACGCCGTCGCGCATCGGAATCATCACGTCGCGCTTGACGTAGTCGAAGCCGTCCTGAGGTTGTTTCCAGTTCGCCGGAATATCCGACGCGGTCTGGATCATGTCGGGCGTGATCTTCGACGCGGCGGTGTTCTGTGCCAGCAAGACGGGCGAGGCAACACAGGCGAGGCCAGCGAGCGAAACGAGTGCCGAGGCCAGGGCGGTTTTTTTCATGGGTACGGGATTCCTGTGGCGTGGATTCAGCAATGTTTTGATCGCAGCAGGCTGCCACTATGGGAATGTCCGATGACATTTTGCAACTGCGCTTGTGCGGGGGACGAGGCGACGTTCCTGCTGCGAAACATGCTTCCGAATGATCGAGGCGAATCCCCGCGCTAACTGGAACCGGCGGTCTGAACGCGCATACCGACAGCATCTACAGCGATGGCGGCAGCCCTTACTGCTGAGTTCGCGCGGACCCGGTTGCATTACGCCGAAATGAACGCCGTGGATCTCGTCCATGGCTCATCCGTCGGCTCCCAGTCCGTTGATAGACGGGTGCGGCGATGTGAGCCTATTGACCCTGACAGTCTTTATCGGCACTTTGATTCATTGCACCGATAGCAGGCAGCTGTGCTCGCCCGTTCTATCGGCTGGCGCTGCAGCGCGGCTCCGGACGAGCTTGTGGTTCGCCTCAATCCACCCAGCCAAGGTCACCCATGCGCCGTTTCCTGATTGTCGCCAGTAGCACGCTTTTCGTCTTTGTGACCGCGGTTTGTAGCATGCCTGCATTTGCCGCAACGGACCGCACCGAACGTTTGCTGCAACAGCTCTCCGACGCGCCGGGTCCATCCGGCTTTGAAGAGCCGGTGCGGGCGATCATGGTGCGCGAGATGAAGCCGCTGGCCAACAGCATCACCTACGACGGCATGGGCTCGGTGATCGCGCGGCACGGTTCATCCGGTCCGCGGATCATGCTCGACGCCCACATGGACGAGCTGGGCGGCATGGTTCGCCGGGTCACGGCCAACGGCTTTCTGTCGATGCAGATGCTGGGCGGCTGGCTGGATCAGGCATTGCCGGATCAGCGCTGGGTGATTCTTGGCTCGAAGGGGCCGGTGGAAGCGGTGACCGGCATCCGCGATATCCATGTCGTTCCCATCGCCGAGCGTTCCACCGTGTTTCCGCGCGACAGCATGTATCTCGACGTCGGCGCGAAGACCGCCGATGAGGTGCGCGCGCTGGGGGTGGAGCCGGGCGATCCTGTGGTGCCGGATTCGCGCTTCGAGGTGCTCAACGGCACGGGCCGATACCTCGGCAAGGCGTGGGACGATCGCGTCGGTTGCGCCGTGATCATCGAAGCCTTGCGTCGGCTCAGCAGCAGCGGTCATCCAAATCAGCTGTTTGTTTCTGCCACCACGCAGGAGGAGATCGGCCTGCGCGGCGCGCGTACCGCTGCAGAAGTGATCAAGCCGGACATCGGTATCGCGATCGAGGGCGGCATTACCGGCGATAGCCCGGGGCGCAATCCGGAGGAAACGCAGGCGGTGCTCGGCGGCGGCCCCGGCATGTTTCTGTACGACACCTCCGCCTTGCCGAACCGCCGAATGGTGGAACTCACCGAGCAGGTCGCCGCCGATCATCACATCCCCCTGCAGCGCGATCTCGTGCAGGGCTATGGCGACGACTCCGCCGAAATCCAGGAGTCCAGCGGCGGTGCGCCCACGATAAATCTGGTGGTGCCGGTGCGCTATACGCATGCCCACAACGGTGTGATGGACCGCGCCGATTTCGATCGCATGGTGGATCTGGTCGTGGCCATGATCCAGAAGATCGATGCACGCACGGCAGCGCATCTGCGCGACTTCGCGCCGGACGCGGCAACGCCCTGAGCAGTTCACGCCAGCGGAGCAAAAGCGCAACAAAGGTCGGCATGCGCCTGAACGAGCGACTCCTGCGATAGCTGCTACGTGACGAGTCAGTCGTTCCTGGACTGGGGAGATTTTTGAAGACTGACTCGATGAGCACATCGTGCCGGTCTGACTTGAGCTTGATGAGGTGATCCATGCGACGCTTGCACAATCTCTTGCTTCTGCTAGGCCTGGCCGTGAGCTGCGCCGTCTCGCATGCGGCCGATAGCGCTGCACCTTTCACCATGCACGAGGTCGGCAAAGGTGTCTGGACGGCCGTGGCGTTACCGGACAGCAAGGCCGGCAGCAACGCCGGCTTCATCATTGGCGATGACGGCGTGCTGGTGGTGGACAGTTTCGAAGATCCGGAGGCCGCGCAGGCGCTGTTGAAGGTCATTCGGGAAAAGACCGCGCTGCCGGTGCGCTATGTGGTCAATACCCACTACCACCTCGATCATGTGGCGGGCAATGGCGTGTTTCAGGCCGCTGGTGCGGTGATTCTGGCGCAACGTAACGTGCGGGCATGGGAACGGACCGAAAACGCGAAATTCTTCGGCGACAAGATCACGCCAGCGCAGAAAAAGATGGTGCAGTCATTCGTCTTGCCCAGCCTTGTTTACGGCCAGGGTATCGAGCTGTATCTCGGCCAGCGCAAAGTCGTGGTGCGCGTGATGCCGGGGCATACCGGTGGCGATTCGGTTGTCGTGGTGCCCGATGCGAACGTGGTGTTCACCGGCGATCTTTTCTGGAATCACTGTCTGCCGAATCTGATCGATGCGGACACGGCGGCTCAGATGCATACCAACGCTGTATTGCTCCAGGACTATCGCGATGCCGCTTTCGTACCCGGACATGGTGAGGTCGGCCATGCCGCCGACGTGGCGGCATTCCACGATTATCTGGCGGCCCTGCGCCAGGCGATAACGATGGCGCAAGGCAAGGGCGAGCAGGGCGCGTTGCTGCAGCAGAGCGTGTTGACCGAGTTGAAATCCAGCTATGGCGGCTGGAACTACTTCGACTATTTCGCCAAGAAAAACATCGGGCAAACGGTGGATGAACTTGCCGGCAAAAAGCGCCGGCCGGTGCCGTTGCCGTAGCCGGCTGGCGGAACAGGCGTCCAAACAGCATGCGCTCTGTCGCGGTCCATGGTTTGCACCGAGGGATGAGCCAGAACAGCCCCTGACTCCTTTGCCGCGTGATGGTTCGACGCGCAGTCGAGGAACCTTACTGTCTCGAAGCAGGCCAAGGCGCCGCGGGTTTCCCGACGGGCCACTGGCGAGCCGGGTGCGGTTCTGGCATAACGCGTTTACGCGCCCCGCTGGACGGGAGCTGAGTTCCAGTCCCATACATTCCAAACCCATGTAAGGAATTGCCATGGCTAGCCTGGTTGCGCGTTCGGGGACGCGGCGTGCGGACGATGTGTTTTTCACCGCCATGTCTATGCTGATGTTGCTGATTGTTCTGGTCGGCTTTGCGCCGAGTTACTTTTTGCAGGGCGCCGTGTTTGCGCATTTGCCGAGTCTGCTGGTGCATCTGCACGGCGCGGTGTTTTCAGCGTGGATCATTCTTTTCGTCATTCAGTCGAGCCTGATCTCGGCGGGGAATATCCGGCTTCATCGAAAGCTGGGTGTGCTGGGCGCCGTGATCGCCGGACTGATGGTGGTACTCGGTGTGCTGGCGCCCTTCGGCACCTTGCGGCGAGCGGCGGTGTTGCCGCCGTTCTTTACACCGGCGTCGTTTCTGATCGATAACGTCATCGGCATCATCATTTTCGGCGCCTTTGTGGCGGTGGCCATCTGGAAGCGCCAAAACGCCAGGGTGCACAAGCGGGTCATGCTGATTGCCAACGTGATGCTGATGCCACCGGCGCTCGGGCGCATGCCGTTTATGGAAACCCATCCCGTGCTGATCGGTGTGATTCCGCTTGGCATGATTGCCGCGCTATTGGTGTTCGACCTGTTCACCTGGCGACGCCCGCTGGCCGTCACCGTGATCGGCGGCTTTATCTTCGTGGTCGCCAATCCGATCATGGATGTCGTCGTGCATACCCCGTTCGGGGAACAGATCACGGTGTGGGCGCAGCATCATCCCTGAGCGTTGTGGCTGCCCCAATCTCCCGGTATTCGCTACCGCTTTTTTTCTCGTGGCACTGCGCTCAGAGCGGATGCTGCAGGTAAAACAGCTCAAGCTGACGATAGACGTCCGGCAGATGCTCGTGCAGGGTTGCCGGCGCTTCGAAAAACTGTTCGCTGGCGACGGCGAAAAACTCGGCCGGGCTTTCCAGCGCATACGGATCGATCGGCAGATGTATGCCGTTATGGTGCTCGTCCTTCAGATGATTCCAGGCGCTCAGGAAGACGCTCGACCACACCTGATGGTCCATGCCCTTATGCAACGGCGGAAAGCCGTTGGCGTCGCCATTGAGCATGTCGAGCTTGTGCGCCATCTCGTGGACGATCACGTTGTGGCCGGGGCGCTTGCCGCCGTGCAGCACCTCGGACCACGACAGGATCACCGGGCCTCGCCCCCACGCTTCGCCCGCCAGCATGGTGTCGCTCTGATGAACCACACCGGCGGCGTCGACCTTCGGCCGGCGGGGAATGAAGGCGTCGGGGTAGACGATGATGCTGCTCCAGCCGTCGTACCAGTCGATGCCCAGCTTCAGAATGGGCAAGCAGGCATTTGCCGCGAGCAGGACCAGATCGGCGTCATCCAGCGGCAGATCCTTTACCGGCTCCACCGACTTGCGCTCCAGGAACAGCGTGGCCAGCACGCGCAGCGCCGCCTGATCGGATGCACCCAGCCGACGCGCCGGCGCGCAGCGCTCCAGCGCCTGCTGCCACAGCGGCTCGGCGATCGGGTGCCTGGCGACGATGCGTCGGATGCGCCACTTTCTGAGTTTGTCGAACATGGGCGCATGCGGGAGGAAGTCCTGGAGCCCAAAGGATTAGGGCCGGAGTGTGCTTTCTCAAGCAGGAACGCGCGATCCATTCGGTCGTGGCCGCGTTGCAGCCGGTTTTGCGCGTCGACTCGCTCTCCGCGATCGCCGTTTTGCAGGTTCTTGCCGATTGGCACCGGTCGTGCATCGCTGAACCTGTCAATGTCCTGCGCGCTTCTTTTGACGCCTGTGGCGATGCGCGCTAGTCAGCTGCCGATGCAACATAAGCAAGGTTGTGCGGCTAACTGGCCGTATTCGTGATCGGCTCTTTACGTCTCGGGCACGCGGCGAAGACACCGCCGTGACGACGCACAGCGGCAGTGAATGACGCGGAGCGGGCAGGTTGAATGTGAAGGCTGCGGTGTGGGCAAGCGGTGGATGGGTAATTTGCACGGTTGGAAAACCAGCGGGCCTGAGCTGGCGAAACGTTTTCATTTGATGTGACCGCACGTCGCAGCACACGGTTTTGGCGTCATCCATCGACGCGACGGAGAACTGGCCATGGTGGCTGGGCCCGAAGGGAGAGTTCCATGAAACGCTATTTGCGCCTGCTGGGAGTTGCCTGGCTCGTTTGTCTGGCCATGCCCGTTCACGCTGCCGGCCATGTCAGGAAGAAGGCAGCCACCGCGCCCGTCGCCACCGATCCGGTAATCGAAGACGAGCTCGCGGATCATGCCGCGCTGGTGAAAAGCGTGACCGGCGTGGTCAAGGTGACACGCGGGCAACAGACCTTTGACGCGATGAGCGGCAGTACCCTGCAGGTTTCCGATCGCCTCGTCTCGGCGCCGGGTGCCTCGGCCGCCATCGTGTTTCGCGATGGCACGCTGCTGACCCTGGGCTCGGGGGCCGACATTCTGGTGCGCAACTACGTGTTTGCGCCGAAGGACAACAAGTTCGCTTTCTCGCTGTACCTGAGCAAGGGCTCGGCGATCTACGAGTCCGGCAAGATCGGCAAGCTGTCGCCGCAGTCGGTATCGGTCGAGACGCCCAAGGCGACTGTCGGCGTGCGTGGCACGCGTTTTTTGATCGAAGTGAACTGAGTCGGCCATGGGGATTCAACGCATGAGTGTTCGGCTGTTTACGCTGTGCCTGCTGGCCGCGGCTGGCGTGCTGTCCGGCTGCGCATCGAGCGCAACCAGGGTGACTCTGCTGCCGGACCAGAACGGTCACGTCGGCGCCGTCACGGTATCCGATGCGCAGGGGCAGCAGCGCATCGATCAGGCCTTCAACACGGTGGCGGTGGAGCAGTCGACCGCCCCCGGCGCGCCGCGAGCCAACGATCGCCAGGCGTTCGAAAACGACCATCGTGCGCTGCTCGATGCACAGCCGACCCCGCCGCGGAGTTTCACGCTGAACTTTCTGTTCGACAGCATGGAGCTGACGCCGGAATCCAAGCAACAGCTGCCGGAGGTGTTGCAGTCTGTGCGCGATCGCAGTCCGACCGAGGTCACCGTTTACGGTTACGCCGACTCATCAGGTACCGAAGCCCACAACATGGCGCTGTCAGCACAACGTGCCCAGGCCGTAGCTCACCTGTTGAAGCAGATCGACCCCAAACTGCCGATGGACGTGCGCTACTTCGGCGACAAGGCACCGCTGGTGCCGACCGGCCCAGGCGTTCGCGAACCGCGAAACCGGCGCGCCGAAATCGTCGTGCTCTGACGTGGCTTGGTGATGAAGCCAGTGACTTCAGACGTCCGGATGTCACGCCGTTCGGCCATTGCCGTCCTGCTGGGCGCGCTGGCTATCGCACTGGCTATCGGAGTCGGCGGTATGTTCAACGCGCCGCCGGTCGCCGGGATGGATCGGTTTGTGCTGGACCGCCTGCTGGTGCATACCGCGTCCGATGCTCCCGCATCCGACACGGTGGTGGTCGATATCGACGACGTCAGCCTGTCCGCCCTCGGACAGTGGCCTTGGCCGCGCTATCGCGTTGCGCAGCTGCTCGAGCGCATCGCCGCCTGGCATCCGTCGGCCATTGCGATGGACATCGTCTTTTCCGAAGCCGACCGCACCTCGCTGGCCGACATCCGGCAAACCTTCAAGCGCGACTTCGGCATCGATGTCACGTTCAACGGTGTGCCTGCCGGCCTGCTCGACAACGACGGCTATCTCGGTCAGGTGATGGCAAGTGACGACGTGGTCGGCGCGCGCTATTTCTATTTCGACCACGCGAGCCGCTCCGATGGCCCGCTACGCCCGGGTGTTGGTTTCGTCGGCCAGCTCGATCGGCTCTCGCTCGATCGGGCGAAAGGGGTATTGAGGAGCATCGATGCGATCGCTGCGCAAACGCGCACCAGCGGCTTCGTCAACAGTCGTCCGGATGACGACGGCGTGTTGCGACGGCTGCCCATGTTGATCGAATACAACGGCGTCGTTCAACCCAGCCTCGCGCTGGCCGCTACCATGCGTTCGCTCGGCGTGGCCGCGGGACGCGTGGACTCGGGTGTCGATGGAGTGTCAATCTGGATCGGTTCTCACCGGATTCCGGTGGACCGGCGCGGCAATGCGCTGCTGCGTTTCAACGGTCCGTCGCAGCGCTATGCCAGCCTGTCGGCAGTGGATGTGCTGGGCGGTCGCGTTGCGCCCGCGGATCTGCGCGGCAAGATCGTTTTCGTCGGATCGTCGGCGGTCGGTCTGCACGACGTGCATCCCACGGCGGTGGACCGGGATTTTTCCGGGTTGAAAATTCAGTCGGTGATGGCGCAAAGCATTCTGGACGATCAGTCGGTGCGTATCCCGGTATGGGGCGGCAAGGCTGCCTTGCTTCTCGGCCTGCTGCTGGCCCTGGTCGTTACTGCGCTGTTCGTAGCTGGCCGGAGTCTGGCGATGCTGACCTTGCTCGTCGTATTGTGCGTGGTCGCGCTGCTTGCGATGGTTGGCGTGGTCTTTGTACGTACCGGCCTTTTCCTTCCGACCGGTACACCCATGATGGTCCTCGGTGCGCTGCTGGTGCTGTCCTTCGTGGTTCGTTTTGCCGTCAATCAGCGTCACGCCAAGCGCTGGCGGCGGCAGCTGGACAACGCCCGCCAGGTCGCCATCGAGTCGATGGCTGCCGTGGCCGAAACGCGCGATCCGGAGACCGGTGCACATATCAAGCGCACGCAACATTACGTGCGCGCAATTGCCGAGCGATTGCAGCGTAACGGCCAGTACCCGCAGACATTGAACAAGGAATACATCGACCTGCTGTTTCTCTCGGCGCCGCTGCATGACATCGGCAAGGTCGGCGTGCCGGATCACATCCTGCTCAAGCCCGGTTCGCTGACCCCGGACGAGCTGAAGATCATGCGCCAGCACGCGGAGTTCGGCCGCAAGATCATCTACAGCATGGCGGAACATATCGAAGGCGATAATTTTCTTCTGATCGCCGGAGAGATCGCCGCCACGCATCACGAGAAATGGGATGGCACCGGCTACCCGGACGGGTTGCGTGGCCAGGATATTCCGCTGTCTGGCCGCATCATGGCCGTTGCCGATATTTACGACGCGCTGATCAGCCGACGCTGTTACAAGAATCCCTTCCCGCACGAGCGTGCAAAGTCGCTGATGCGCGAACTGGATGAGACAACCTTCGATCCCGCCGTACTCGACGCCTTTTTCGCCATTGAAGCGGAAATTCTGCAGATCGCCGCCCGCTTCCGCGACGAGGAAAAAACCCCTTTGGGCCAGGAACCCGTGGAAGACGCCATGGCTGGCGAGCTCGCGTTTACCGAAAAGCTTGAGGCATCGGTTATTCCGCTGGTTCAAACGACCTGAAATTGCGGTACTTGAAAGCACCGAGCACCATGCCGACCAGCAGCCACGCGCCGCCAAACAGGAACGTCGTGCGATCGAACCCCGACCAGACAAAGCCGACGATGAGCAGGCCGAGCGCAGGAAAAACGAGATAGTTGAAAATGGCCCGATACTTTTTCTGCTTGATGTAGAAGTAGACGAACACCGTGAGGTTGAGCAGCAGAAAGGCGGTCAACGCACCGAAATTGACCAGCTTGAGAATGACTTCCTCAGGTATCACCAGGGCCAGTACGATCGACAGCACGGCGACCAGCAGCGTGGCGTTCACCGGCGTTTTCAGCCGTGGGTGGATGTGCGCCAGGAAGGTCGACCCGGGCAGTGCGCGGTCGCGGCCCATGGAATAAAGAATGCGCGAAATCGCCAGCTGTGCCGAAAGCGCGTTGGCAATGCCCGTGGCAATGACGTTGATGATGATCAGCAGCAGATACAGCCAGCGTCCACCCACTTCGCGCCCTATTTCAAAAAAGCCGAGATCGGTGCTCAGCGTTTTGTAATCGGGGTGCGCCAGTGCGGCGATGTAAGTCTGCGCGATAAAGATCACGCCAAGCACGAGCAGCGCCAGCAGCGTGGCATTGCCGACGGTCTTGCGCGGATTTTTGGTTTCTTCAGCCAGCGTGCTGATCGCGTCAAAGCCGAGAAAGCTCAGCACCGCGATCGAGGTGGCGGTGGCGATGAAACGGCCGTCCAGATGCTGCGGCTGAAAGAACGGCGCGATTGACCACCCGCCGGTACGGTGCCCGGCGAAGAACACGAAGTGGATGGCGTAGGCCAGAAAGATCGCCAGTGCGATCAGCTCGAGCGCCAGCAGCACAAAATGCGCCTGCGCTTGAAGCTTGATGCCCAGCACGTTGACGCCGGTGTTGAACCCGACAAAGGTCAGCACCCAGACCCAGGTGGGTACGCCGGGCAGCAGGCCGCTCAGCCAGGTGGCACTGAACGCGTAAAGCAACGCGGGAACCATCAGATAGTCCGCCAGGATCATCCAGCCGGCGAGAAAACCAAGATAAGGGTGCCAACCCTGCTGCACATATGAGTAGGCTGAACCCGCTACCGGAAACACCTGGCTCAGCTGTCGGTAACTGAGCGCGGTGAACAGCATGGCGACGATGCCGACCAGATACACCAGCGGCACCATGCCGTAGCTTTCCCTCGCCACGAAGCCGTACACCGCCATGGGCGCGATGGGCACCATAAAGATCATGCCGTAGATCAGCAGCTGGCGCATGCCCAGCGTGCGGTTGAGCTCCTGCCGATAGCCGGTGTCCGTCGGAGCGGTTGAAACATCGTGCTGAGAAGCCATCGCGTCACTCGCTGAAGGGGCAGGATTGTGGCGAAAAACGGTTGTGGATGAAGTACCGATCAGTCCGTCGTCGCGCCATCCACTCCATGTAGAAACGCGATCAGGCCGGCGACATAAGTGGCCTGATCGTCGTACATCGCCATATGGCTACCGTCGGGGCAATGCAGGAACTGTCCCTGCGGCAACGCGCGCGCCATCGCTTCCATGAAGGCAGGATCCATGGTGTCGTGTGCGGCGCCGATGGTCAGCGCGGGTACGCGGATGTTCGGCAGATCGGCCGTGCGGTCCCACTGCACCAGCTTTCCACTGGCGCCCAGTTCGCTCGGCCCCTGCATCGGAATGTAGACCTTCGGGTTGATATGGCCGAAAGCGCGCAGCACCGGGTCGGGCCATTGCGCATAGGGCAGGCGCAGCACGTGGTGCTCGTAGTGATAGGGAATCAACAGCTCCATGTAGCGCGGATTTTCATAGTCCTTGGCCGCTTCGATGGCCTTGATCTCGGCCAGCACCTCGGCTGGAATTTCCGGCATCAGCACCTCTTCGGCGTAGCGGTTGTAGGCCGGAATGCTGCTGACCATGTTGGAGATGATCAAACCCTTCAGATGCTGCTGATGCTTCAGCGCGTACTCGGTGGCCAGAATGCCGCCCCATGAATGGCCCAGCAGAAAAAAGTTGCCGGCATCCAGCCCAAGCGCCTGGCGTACCTGCTCGACCTCGTCGACAAAACGGTCGAGATCCCACAGGTCAGGCTCATCGGGCTGGCTGCTGCGGTGCGAACCGAGCTGGTCGTAGTAGTAGTACTCGATACCGGCCTGCGGAAGGTAGCTGTCGAAGGCCTCGAAATATTCGTGCGTGGCGCCTGGCCCGCCGTGCAGCAACAGCAGCTTGATGCGCGGGCTGTTGCCACAGCGTTTGGTCCAGACGTTGAACGTGCCATGCGTCGTCTGTATGGGAATCAGGCGCGCACCGCCGGCGAGGGCGTCGGGGCGGCGGAGCAGGGTGTCGGCAACGTCAAAGGCTTCAGGCGCGGGCATGCGTGGTCCTTGGCTGGTTCTAAGCGTGTGTGGTTGTCCCGCTTTCGATTCTCGCTGAAAAGACAGTCAAAGGGATGGGCGCAAAGCTGCCGATCATCCGTGGGTTCGGTTTACCTGAGCAAAATGGGGGCGCCATTTCGTCGCACCCGATCGCGAATTACGTGTAAAAGCAGCCTGTCGAATCGCGCCCGACCAGAGGATGGCCGCCTTCGGCGTTTGAGCCAGTGCGGCCGCGTTTTCAGCGATGAAAGCATGCGGACAGTCAGAGCAAATTCTTGGCAATGCGTGGGAAAAACAGCGATTGGTGCGACAGAATATGACATAGGCTCACCGAGCTTTGTGAGCCGGATTCTGGGCAACGACGGTGATTGCAGCGGCGCCATTTTTGTCGTACTGCACGGCTTGATGCCGATGCTCTTTCTGCTGGCGAACGGCCGATGCCAGGCCGCATGCACGGTGGCACAATTCGAATACTTCCTTTCTGAGTTGGCTCGCATGTCCGAATTGCAACGCCTGGTCTACGTCAGTCGTGCCACGTTTGCGCCAAGCCCGCAGGGCAGCGGCATCGACCTGGAGGTCGCGCGCATCCTGATGCAGTCGCGACGCAACAATCCGCGCAAGGGCTTGGTCGGCGCGCTGTACTACGGTGACGGCTGTTTCTTCCAGTGCCTGGAGGGCGAGCCTGCGGCGATCGATGAACTGTGCGCCCGCATCGCCCGGGATCCCCGTCATCGAGATATGCACGTACTCGGACGCGAATCGATTCAGGCGCGCTCGTTCTCAGTATGGGCGATGAAGTACGTGCCGAATGCCTCCGCGGTGCAGGCCCTGATGGCGCGACATGGCCGCAAGCAGTTTGATCCCTACACCTTTGATGCGGCGCTCGCCGGGGCCATGGTCGAACTGCTGCGCCAGGACGCCGATGCCGACCTGTCGCCACCCCACGGCAGCGACCACCGAGTTGGTGGTGAGCCTGCGGCGCAGGTTCCGGCACCGTCGGTCGGTCGCATGAGCCGCACTCCGCTGCTGCTCGGTGTCGTCGTCACACTGGCCTTGGTGATCGTGGCGCTGCTGCTGTATCGCTAGGTGCGCGAAGTCATCGGGCTTGCGCGAGAGAAACGGTATGCGGCGGCTGCCGTCAGATGCCGATGCTGGCGAGAAAGGTTTTACCCACCGCTGCTGGACCACCGCCGCTGCGCGCGCCACGCCCCACCACCATGGCGCCTTCCAGTGCGGCAAGCAGCGCCTCGGCCAGGGCGCTTGCGCGCAGGTCGGCGCGCACCTGAGACGCGCCTTGCGCGTCGCGGATCGTGGCGACCAGCCAGGTCAGATTGAGGCGAAAGAAGCTTTCCACGGCGTCCGCCACGCCGGCAGGAAGCGCATCGGCTTCGGCGCCCAGCATCCCGCAAACACACAGCCGCCCGTCGTTTGCATAGGTCTGCGAAAACAACTGCACGTAGGCCTTCAGGCGCGCCAGCGGCTGGCTGCGCGCGATGTCGATGGCCGCCAGCGCGGACTCGAAGCGCTGGTAGTAGCGGTTGATCAGTTCGGCAACCAGCTCGGCCTTGGTGCGGAAGTGGTGATGCACGCTGGGCTTGCGGATACCGACCGCCTGCGCCACATCGTCGTACGAGAAGCCGGCATAACCGCGCTGCTGGATCAGCGCCTCGGCCGCGTCCATGACCCGTTCGGCAGTTCCGCTGGCCGCATGGCTCATGCGCCGGCTTCCGCGGTCTGTGCAATCAGGTGTCCGGTCTTGACCAGGATGGTGCAGCCCTCCCTGCTGAAAGGCTGGTGCGAGCTCAGGTGTGGACTGCGGATCCAGCTGCCGGCGGGATAGCGGCCGTGCTCGTCCTCGAACACGCCGTCTACCACCAGAATTTCTTCGCCCCCAAAGTGTCGATGCGGATTGAAATAAGTGCCAGGCGCCCAGCGCACCAGCGCGGTGTGCTCGGTCTGGAACGCATGCAGCGGCATGACCGACAGTCCGGGCACCAGGCCGGGCAGCCACGGCGTGTCGTGGGTGTGCGCCACCACGCGAGCCTGATCGAGCGGGTCGAAGTAGCGCAGTTTGACGAACAGCGTGCAGCCGCGTTCCGACCACGGCGCATGCGCCGACCCCGGCGGGTTGCGGATGTAGGAGCCGGCGCCGAAGCGCCCCGTTGCGTCGCAAAACTCGCCGTCGAGTACGAACAGCTCCTCGCCGTGATCATGCACGTGGCGCGAAAAGTGTGATCCCGGCGCATAGCGGACTACGGTGGTGGCGCGGGCAACTTCCTCACCATCGCGCTCGAGCATTTTGCGCTGGATACCTGGCGATGGCGAATCGACCCAGTCCATGGCGTTTGCATCCATCACCACGCGCTGCGACCAGTCGGCGTTGATTTGCATGGGTTATCTACCTACTGAAAGGTAGACAGCATGTGTCTGGCGAGAGCGGGCGTCAAGCAGCTGGTGGTTGACAGGATTGCTCTTCGCCCGAGTTATCACGGGCCCCGAAATCAGGCATCGCTACGCTGTGTTCGAGCCTCAGGCAGTCGCTCGTGCGTCCGGTCATAAAAAAAGCGCCGAGGAATGATGTCCTCGACGCTATTTCCCCGTCATATGACGCCGTGCGTGTGGCTCAGTTCGATTCGGTGAACTGAATGTACGGCGACGATCCGCCGGTGGCGGTGCAGCTACCGAGGTTGAGGTTGTTGCTTTCACCGGTGGAACCGGCGTTCGAGGCGCAGGTGGGCTTGGCGGTGCTGCCGTCGGCGACCGCGAGCTTCACCGTGATCGACGATCCCGAGTTGAACACCGCTTCGGAACCACCGGCGTTGCCGACCACGTTGAATTCGGTCTGATCCCACGCGGTTGCCAGACTCAGTACGCTGTCCTTGGCGGTCAGCGAGTAGGCGGTGGTGCCATTGGTGAACACCACGGTGTCGTTGCCGCCGCTGGTCGCCGTGCCCGAAATCTTGAGGTTGCCCAGCTGGGTGGCGGGCACATCCGGCGCGGTTACTGCGGAGCTGTTCTTGTAGCAGTCGCCCGAACCGTCGCTGCCGAATCCACTCGGGCAGCTATTACCGCCGTAGCCGAGCAGCCAGTATTGGATGAACACGGCCGCCTTGCCCTTGGTGCTGTAGTCCGGTGAATAGATGAACTGCTGCCACACCGTGCAGCCGGAATGGTTTTTGCAGGCTGAGGTGGTCTTGTTGTAATTCGAGTTGACCTGCAGCGTGTACTCGTTCGCGCCCAGAATGCCGCCGCCGCCGAAGGCCGCCACGCCCACGCCTTTTTCGGAAGTGACACCGGTCACCGACGGGAAGGTGCCCGTGGCGCTGCTGATCAGGGTTGCGGTTTCGATGGCGTAGTCGGCGCCGTTACCGGTGGTCTGGGTACCGCCGCCGCCCGCGCCCGTGCTCTGCGCAAACCGGCCCAGTGCATCGGGGCGTCGTGGCAGCGGGTGGGAGAACGGCTGGACCTGGGAGCACGACACCTGCTTCCAGAGAATGCTCGGGAAGGTTGCCTGAAAGCAGCCTTCGGCCGGAGTCGACATGCGGGTGATGTCTTCGTGCCAGCTCTGAATGGCCTGCGCCTGCACCATCGAGGGAACCTGTGCCTGGTCGCCGGTGGCGATGGCCGGTGCCGCAAAGGCGGCGGGAACAGCAGCTGCGCAGACAAGACTCGCGGCGACGGCGATCTTGATGAATCGACGTGCGGCGGAAGGGCTCTTTGATTGCATGCTTTTCTCCAGTGGACGCTAGTTGTTGTAGCCGTTGCACCCGGACGATCCGGGCGCCCCGTTACTCCCGAAACAAAACACAGCTTGATTCCCACTTCCCTGTGTATCGTCGTGACGACCGTCCCTGTGATCGTGCTGACTTCATCAGCAGTAAATTATTGCGAGCGGCTCGCCACGATAATCCGAGCGGATAAGGCGAATACAGCGCTTTGATTTAATCGAATCTCCAAACGTGGGTTATTTATCAAACGCAATAAATTATGTTCATCAGATTATCGACGTTTGAGAGTAGCCATTAATTTCGCCGGCCATAATTGGAAAAATTCGTAGAAGAAGCGACCCGTGGTTGATTTGTCGACTGGATCCCACAACGGGTCCGCTCGCGCGTTCCACCGAGAAAGGCATCCACCGCGTTAACGCTCTTGCCGGACGGATACTGGCGATGTGCCTCAGACAGTCGCTGAGGCATGACACGCTTTTCCCGGCAGACCTGTTCGAAAGGTCGCCCTCGACGCACGCAAAGACCGGCAGTTACGGACACGCGAAGCGCTGACTGCGCTCGACGCGATCTCCGGGTTGTTGCCGGCCGATGGCGATGTCGGTTTTCAGGGCTCCGCGCGATGACGCGCTTCGGCGAGATCGATTTCGCGCACCAGCCGGCGCGAGGTTTCGTCGGAGATGAGCGCGTGCCGGGCCAGGTTGAAGATCTCGCTGCGCTCCGCCTGCAGCGCGGCGAGGCGCATCGCGATTTCTATCTCGTCGGCCTTGCGCAGTTGTTTGGCATCGCTGTCGTTCGACGCATCGCGGTCCAGCCGATGCTGGTAGAGCGCAATCACGCGCGCGGCAGCATGGGGGTAGATTTCGACATCGGCTGCCGCGCTTTTTTCGCTCAGCTCGCGCTGTGATTTTTCGATGGCGGCAATCGCGGCGATAGCGGCGGCGTGGCGGGCGTGATCCTCCTGCCGCTGCTGCAGCGGTTCGGCCGGCAGTTGCAGGCCTTTCAGCAGGCGCGGCAGGGCAATGGCGGCCATCAGCAGCGACAGCAGAATCACCGCTGCAGCCAAAAAGATTGCCAGATCACGCGCGGGGAACGGCGAGCCATCGGGCATCAGCAGCGGCAGGCTCAATATGCCCGCCAGAGTCAGCGCGCCGCGCACGCCGGCCAGCGACGTGGCCAGCACCAGTCGCCAGTTCGGTTTGTCGATCGGCTGGCCGCGATGGCGGGCGACGAACAGGCTGAGCCGCAGCGACACCCACACCCACAGCAGCCGCAGCAGGGCAAGGCCCGCACTGATGGCCAGCGCATAGACCAGCAGCCACCAGCGATTGAGATGCGCGCTTTGCTCCGTCACGGTGACCGCGCCGCGCAGAATCTTCGGCAGCTGTTCGCCGAGCAAGACGAACACCACGCCGTTGAGCGCCAGCTGCACCATGTTCCACACCGCGGTGCGCTGCACGCGGGTGGTCGCCAGCGCGCGGCCGCTGAGCTCGACATAACTCATCGTGATGCCTGCGGCCACGGCCGCCAGAATGCCGGAGGCCGCCAGTCGGTCGGCCAGCATGTACGCGCCGAAGGGAATCAGCAGGCTGATCAGGATCGGCGAGCCGGTCTCCTCGCCGAACTGCCGCGACAGCAGGCGCTGCGCGTAGCTGACGCCCAGGGTAAAACCCACGCCTACCGCCACGCCGGCGCCGGACAGCCATAGAAAGGTCAGCGACGCCGAGCTCATCGAAAAGTGGCCGGTTACCGCGGCGGCCACGGCAAAGCGGAAGCACACCAGGCCGGTGGCATCGTTGAGCAGCGATTCGCCTTCCAGAATATGCAGCAGGCGTTTGGGAATGGGCACGCGCGCGGCGATCGACGACACCGCCACCGGATCGGTCGGCGAGACGATGGCCGCCAGCGCAAATGCGACCGCCAGCGGCATCGCGGGAATCAGCCAGTGAATGAGAAAGCCCGCGCCCAGCACGGTGAAAACCACCAGCCCCAGCGCCAGCTGCAGGATCACTGTCTTGTCGCGCAGCAGGCCATCCTTTGGAATGCGCCAGCCATCGAGAAACAGCAGCGGCGGAAGAAACAGCAGAAAGAAAATCTGCGGATCCAGCACCACGCCGTGATCGAGCAGGCCGGCCATCCCCGCGCCCATCGCAATCTGCACCAGCGGCAGCGGCAGCGGTATCGGCAGGATGCGCACCACATAGCTGCTGGCCACCACCGCCAGCAGCATCGCCAATACGAGTTCTATCGAATCCATGATTGTCCTTCGCCAGTCGGATCGCCGGCGCGGCCGCCGACCATCGGTACCGGCCACCCACTGCATTCCGCCTTCGTGCGTCCACACTGTGGCAGAAGCCGGGTGTTCGATGCGTGCCCGTCATCTTCTGGAAGGATGCGATGCGGCAACGCGCCGATCGCACCGCGCAAACGTGACATTCGTGGCCTTTCGCACGCCCAGACGCTGGCCGCTATCGTTCGCGTTGGCCGGCGCCGCTGCGATGCCCGACGTCGGGTAGTGCGCTCAGGGAACCGCGACATCAGGCCATAGCCAGAACAAATGGCAATCATGCGAACAAACGATTGGCCCCGATCGCGTCGAGTGAGGATGATGCCACGCAACAGGCGGCGCCGTCGTCTGCGCCACCGCAGGAGTTGCCGTCATGTTCAAGTCGCAAACCGCCAGCACTAGCCGTCTTCCTCATCTCGCCACGGCAGTGGCGCTGATGGTCACCGTCGCCATCGGTGTGATGCAGTCCTCTGCCAGCGCCGCGCCGGTTGCCAACGCCAGCATCGCCACTCGCTAAGCCGGTTTCGGCCTAGCGAGCCTCGGGAGAACGGAAAAGCCGTCGGCTTATATGACCAGCTCACTCATCGCGGCGGCGGTGAAATCCTTCAGCTGATCGCTGTCGCCGTTGCGCACCTTGGTCAGCCATAGCGGATCACTGAGCAGGGCGCGGCCCACGGCAATCAGGTCGAACTCGCCGCGCTCCATGCGTTCGACCAGATTGTCCAGGCCAACCGGCGTGGAACTCTCGCCACCGAACGCGGCCATGAATTCGCCGGACAGGCCGACCGAGCCCACGCTGATGGTAGCGGCGCCGGTAAGCGTCTTCGCCCAGCCGGCAAAATTGAGTCCCTTGGCGCCATCGATCTCGGCAAATTCCGGCTCCCAGAAGCGCCGCTGCGAGCAGTGCAGAATGTCCACGCCGGCTTCCACCAGCGGCAGCAGCCAGTCGGTCATCGCTTCGGGCGTGGTGGCCAGGCGCGCCTTGTAATCTTGCTGCTTCCATTGGCTCACGCGCAGGATGATCGGAAAGTCCGGACCCACGGCCTGGCGGATCGCCTTGATCACTTCGCCGGCGAAGCGCGACCGCTGCACCAGCGTGGCGCCGCCATAGCGATCGGCGCGCTCGTTGGTGCCCGACCAGAAAAACTGGTCGATCAGATAGCCATGCGCGCCATGAATCTCCAGCGTGTCAAAGCCCAGGCGTTTGGCATCGGCGGCCGCGCGTGCGAACGCCGCTACGGTGTCGGCAATATCCTCCTCACTCATCGCCTGGCCGCGTGGCACGCCCGGCGCGACGAGGCCGGACGGGCTCTCTACGGCGCCGGTCGGAACCCAGTCGGTGGCCGGATGCTTCACCGAACCCACGTGCCAGATCTGCGGACCCATCTTGCCGCCGGCACCGTGCACGGCATCGATGACGTGCTGCCAGCCGGCGAGCGGGGCCTCGCCATGGAAAAACGGAATCTTGCCTTCGTTGCGCGCGGCTGGCCGGTCGATCACCGTGCCCTCCGAAAGGATCAGTCCGACGTCGCCCTCGGCCCGGCGACGGTAGTAGACGGCCACATTGGCGCCGGGCACGCCTTCAGGCGAGAACGAACGCGTCATCGGCGCCATCACCACGCGATTCTTCAGCACAAGGTTTTTTATCTGAAACGGCTCAAACAGCACGTCGGTGGCGGTCGAGCTTGCGGTACTGGAGGTCATGCAGGGGATCCATCGAGGGAGAAGGCGTCGATGGTATAGTTCGTATACCTAGTGTCAACAAGGCACAATTAGGCGACCAGGTAGCCTGCAGGAAACCGCCATGCCTTCACTCAAACACCGCGTGCTTCAGGCATCCGATTGCCCCAGCCGGCTCCTGCTCGACGAGCTGGCCGACAAGTGGTCGGTGCTTGTGCTGGCAGCGCTCAACGAGGGCCCGCTGCGCTTCAACGAGCTCAAGCGCACGCTGGAAGGCATCACGCAAAAGGCGCTCACCCAGACCCTTCGCCGCCTTGAGCGTAACGGCGTCGTGGCCCGGCGTGTGGTCGAGGCTTCGCCCATTGCGGTGGAGTACAGCGTGACGGCGCTCGGCAAGAGTCTGAAGAAGCCCTTCAAGGCCCTTTACGACTGGACGCTTGTCTATCTGCCCGATGTCGAGGCAGCGCGGCAGACGTTCGATAAAAAGCAGGTACGATAACGGCGGCCACTGCCGAAGCGGTTATCGCCTTTTGCTCCCGCGCATGTCATGGCCATTGTTGTATCTAGCGAATGACTCAGTGTTTCAAAACACGATGCTCGAACCAGCGGACGCTATAAATTTATCGTCGTAGATCAACTCAATGTCGACAGATCGTCGCGGCTTTCGAATTAAAGAAGCTAGTGAAGCATTTTTCGAAGGTCGACGCGAGCAACTTCTTGAAAGCTGTAGCGGATTGACGTGAAAGTTTGATCGTTACACCATCACGGGGTGGGTAATGGAGGCCAGTGTAACGTTTACCTCGCGCCGCACATTTGGCAGCAACTTCGTTCGAGTTGCACAAATGTGGTTTATGGGGGCGTCGGGTTACGTCTCTATTTTGGTGATCGTTGGCGTCTTTTCGGCTGTTTCATACGGCTCGCAACCGATTTGGATGGCTGCACTGGGTGGATTCGCCTGGGTAGCAATCATGTTGCCGTGCCTTTTCGCAGCGCAGGCTTGGACGGCACTTCAAGCTTCGCGCAAACGAGGAAGCCCTAAATTTAGATTTGATAGAGAAGGCATATCTTGCGACAGCGGCAAGCTTCATACCTCCGCGTCTTGGTCGGGGGTCAACAGAATCAGGTTGACGCGTCGAACGTGCTTCATCTATTTGAGTCCCCGTTGTGCGTGGTTCTTTGGTCGCGATGAACTCACGCCGGAGGATGAAAGTCTGCTTTTCGATTTCGCTAAGTCTGAAAACGTCAAGTTCCATGGCGGCGAATTAAAACAAGCGTGCGATGAGAAGTCTCGATAAGACTACGCCGGCGCTGGCGCGGCGGCGATGACGCAGCTGCCGCCGTGGCGTGGGTAAGCGGTTGAATCTTTCTTCGGACGTCGGTTGGAACCCGACAACTGAGGAACGGAGTCACCCTCACGATTTGAAGAAAGCCAGCAGATCCTGATTGATCACGTCGGTATGCGTGGTGCACATGCCGTGCGGGTAGCCCTTTGTGAACTTTCGGGGTGCCGTGTTTGACCAGCTTGGAGGAGTGGCCGACGTGGATCGCATGTTTCAGATCAAGGTGCGCTGCCAGCTCAGTCACATCGGCAGCCTACGTATCCATCTTGTTCTGACAGCGGGAAAGCTTGGCCGTCCAGACGGCTGGGACTAGCCTGACGTGATTCCCATGGATTCAGGAGGTTGTCCAATCACGCCATTGCCGCCCTGACGTTTGGCTTCGTAAAGCGCGCGGTCGGCCCGTTGCAGCACGCTGGTCAGATTGTCGCCCGCTTCGATCATGGCGATGCCAAAGGACGCCGTCACCTGCGTTGCCGGTGCCACGACCAGCGCGGCGATCGCCGAGCGCAGGCGTTCGGCCAGTTGCCGCAAGCCCGCGGCATCCACGTGTGGCACGACGACAAGAAACTCCTCGCCGCCCCAGCGCGACACGCACTCGCCCCTGCGCAGCAGCCCATCGCAATGCTGCGCTACCGTCTGCAGCACCTGATCGCCCACGGCATGGCCGTAGGTATCGTTGATCGCCTTGAAGCGATCCATGTCGAACATGATGACGCCGGCAGGAATCCCTTCGACGAGGAGGCCTTGCAATATCTGCTCGCCGGGACGACGGTTGGCAATGTGCGTGAGCGGGTCGTGGTTGGCGATGATTTCAAGCCGCGCGCGCTCCGACGTGAGCCGCTCGATCTTGCCGGCCAGCCCTCGCTGCACGGGGATCAGCACGGCGACCAGCACGAGCGCCGGTCCGTAGGCCATCAGCAGGTCGCGACCCCGCGGCGTTGCCATCTCCAGCGGATGCAGCAGCAGATAGACAATCACGGGCAGCGCGACCAGCGCCCAGGCGAGCAAGGCTATGCGGAACGACTGCGGGGTCGGAAAGAACAGCATCACCATCAGCACCAAAATCAGCAGCAGTGAGGATATCGGTGGCAGGATGGTGATCAGTTGCAGGCCTGGTGTAAGAAAAGCCTGGGCGACATAGACCCAGGTAGGCGCGACCAGCGCCACGCCCGACACCAGCAACGCGCAGCGGCCAATAGCGAGTACCCACCTCGGTTGGCGAATCAACGTGATCAGCAGGGCGCCGAACACCACGAACATCGTGGGCGGGATGATCAGGTCCAGCGGTTGCCGGACGTGACTCAGCCAGTGAATCGCCGTGGCGCATGCGGCAGCCACCATGGCCAGTCCCAGCATCACCAGTATGGCGTGGTGAACGAATCGCTCGATGGGGTCTCGCATGGGCATGGGGCGTGGGCCTGTCGGCAGGCGAGTTGGGTTGAGCCGATACGTTTCTCTGGCTTTATTAAGCACACACGGGCGCGCTGTCGACAACCGGCATCGACGCTTTGGCACGGAGTCAGGCGTCGCTTGAGCCGGTAACTTGCCGAGAGACTAGACGCCCGCCGATATTCATCGGGCTATCGACCGCGTCGAACCTAATATCGGCTTTCATCCACGGTGGACAGCGCTGCGGGCCGCTGCTAAACAGGTGGCGACAAGGGGCTTGGGGCGTGGAACGATGGCGAACGTTGAGCCGGTGGCGGCATCGGGTGCGAGCAGTCCACCGGGTTTGTCGGTGAAACAGGTGGCCGCTGTGGTGGCCGGCAACGCCATCGAGTTCTACGATTTCGTGACCTACGCGTTCTTCGCGACGCAGATCGGCCTTACGTTTTTCCCCTCGCATACGCCGGGCGTCAGCCTGCTCGCATCGCTAGCGACGTTCGGCGCCGGCTTTCTCACGCGTCCGCTCGGTGCGCTGGTAATTGGCCGGCTTGGCGACCGGCGCGGGCGCAAGCCGGCGATGCTGTGGTCGTTCGCCCTGATGGGCGTGGCCGTGATCGGTCTGCCGCTGACGCCGTCGTACGCATCGATTGGCATCCTGGCGCCCATTATGGTGGTGGGGTTCCGGCTGCTGCAGGGCTTTGCGCTGGGCGGTGAGGTCGGGCCGAGCACGGCCTTCATGATGGAGTCGGCGCCGCTGCATCGGCGCGGCTTGTATATCTCGCTGCAGGCGATGAGCGCTGATGCATCCGTGATGGTGGCGGGCCTGATCGGCGTGGTGCTGGCGGGTGTGCTGAGCCCGGCTGCATTGGAGCGCTGGGGCTGGCGCGTCGCGCTGCTGGCGGGCGCGGCGATCATCCCGTTTGGTCTGGTCATGCGCAGCCGGCTGCTGGAAACCGTGCATCTGGCAACGGCGCATGACGATGAGCGCATCGTGCCGGGCGGCTATGCGCGCATTGTCGCGGCCGGGCTGGCGATGCTGGCTGCAGCGACCACGGCGAATTACGTGCTCGACTACATGACCACCTACGCCAGCGCGACCCTGGGCATGCCGACCCGACTGGCGCTGGGCGCCACGGTGGTGGTCGGCCTGTGCGGCGTGGTCTGTGATCCCATCAGCGGCTGGCTGTCCGATCGCGTCGGCCGCAAGCCGGTGCTGATCCTGCCGTGGTGCGTGCTGCTGCTGGCGATCTTTCCCGCGTTTCATCTGCTCGGCGCCAGCCGCACCGGCCTCGCCCTGTACGCGACCACGGCGGTGCTGGCGGTCGCGTCCACTTTGTCCACCGCCACGGTGATCGTCACTGTCACCGAGTCGCTGCCGCGGCGCATGCGCTCGGGCGGACTGGGCATCATGTACGCGCTGTCGATCTGCGTGTTCGGCGGCTCCACCCAGTTTCTGGTGGCGTGGCTGACGCGCCTGACCGGCAACCCGCTGACGCCGGCGTGGTATCTGATCGGTGGCGTGTCGGTGGGCCTGCTGGCGATTGTTTCGATGCCGGAAACCGCGCCGGTGAAAACCATGCCGCATCGTGTGCGCGATGCCTAACGCAGCGGCTCGGCTGCCGTGTCGCCCTTGCAGGTGATGGGTTGGCCGGTTTTGCCGATGACGGGCGTGAAGCGCGAACCGCCGTGGTTGATGACAATGCCGGCATCGCAGCGTTGGTTGCGGTCGAGACGGTAGGTCGCCTGCACGCGCAGCTCTTCCTGATGCTGTTTTTCCAGGCGTGCGGCCAGCTCCGCCTGATATTGCCGCGACTGTTCATCCACCTGCTGATGCGTTTCGGACAGCTCCTGGCGCTGTTGTTCCAGGTCGGCAGCGAGCTGCGCCTGATGCTGCTGGGCCAGCGCTCTGGCGCGCTGGGCATCTTCTTCGGCAGCGAGCGCCGACGCACGCATTACCTCGTCGGCGTGACGCCCGGCAAGGTATTGCGAGATCCCGTTCCAGGCCACCATGGCAACGACCAGCCCGGCCAACCCGGCTCCGACTTTCCACGACAGCGACATGGCCATGACGACCGATCCCCCGCAAGATGGATGAAAATCCGTCACTCCCGGGCTCCAGGATGGTTTCGTCTGAAGCCTTCCGCTGGAGTCTAACAGGGTGCTGACGAACACCTGTCCTCGGCAACATGCACGCGGTGAGCGCGCGAGTGACGGCACGCCGTGTGACGCACTTTCCGATAGAAGTCACCATGGGCGTTCTGCATGAGTCAGGCCATTCCCGGTAGGCATTGAGCGCGTTAGATAAAGTCACCACCGAGTCAAGTTTTCTTGTCGTCGTCGAAAGAAAAACGGGGTCCAGCACGAGCAGGGTGAGAAGTCAGACCGTTTGCTGGCGGGACAACGGCCTGACCCGGACGCACGAAGGGCGTCGTCGCCGACGCCCTTCGTCTACTGCTGCGAGTGAACCGCCCGCCGCGCTGGGCGTGCCGATCGGCTTATTTCTGCTTCTCGAGCGCCTTTACGGCGTCCAACGTTTCCTGCACGTGCTTGGTCGGGCTCAGGCTGGAATAGACATAGGTGATCTTTCCCGAGGGTGCGATGACGTACGATGTGCGGTCGGACCAGCCCGGCTTGATGAAGAGCGTGGCGTCGTACTGCTTGGCGATTTTCGCGCCTTCGTCGGCGGCGACCGGGAACTTGCCGCTGCAGTGGTCGGCTTCCTTGGAGAACGCTGCGAGCTGGTCGAGGTTGCCTGCGGTCACGCCGATCACGGTGGCGTGCAGCGCCTTGAACTGGTCGATCGACTGCGAGAAAAGATGCGCCTCGACGTTGCAGCCCGACGTGTGCGGAGCGGGGAAGAAGTAGACCACCACCGGACCCTTCTTCAGCGCGTCAGCCAGATCAAAGGTGAAAGGCTGTCCCGCGAGATAGGCCGGCGCGGTAAATTCCGGCGCCTGCGTTCCCTCCTTCAGCGCGGCAAACGCTGGCGATGTGAGGATGGCGGTGCCGACAAAGCTGAGGGCAGCGAACTTCAACAAGGATTTCATGGGCGTCATTCCTGCGTGGGCTGAGGGTGATAGGGTTTATACGCGATAACTGATCCGCTGGATGCTGGCTGCGACCACAGACGACGCAAATACCTGCTGAGGTGCCAGCCCGAGTCAGGCGCTGTGGCTCCATCTGGATGGTGCGCGGCGAGAACCCGTCACCCGACCAGCGTGTTCGCCGGCGCGCCTTGGTCCATCGCCGGCACTGCCCTCACGCCTGCTAGGCGGCTCCATGCGTCTCGAAGACGCGCGGCGATCCGTTGGCTCAATCGGTGGGTTTCATCGTTGCATCGAAGCGGCGCCAGTGGCCGTCGGCGCCCTCGATGAAGACGCGGGCCTCTCCGCGGCTGGTGCGCGCCAGCGACGCGGCACGCTGCATCGCAAAGCGCATCGCCGCCAGCCGCGACGAAAACGTCTGCCGGTCGGGATCGTCGCCGACCAGCACGCGCCAGAGGGCATCGCGCTCGGCTTCGAAAGGTATTTTGAACGTGATCATGCCGCGACCTCCAGGCGAGAAAGACGTACTGCGAAAAGCAGAGCGTTCGATGGCAGCGAGGCATCGAATCGGCCATGCAAGCAGATACGTTCCGGCGAATGGCCGGACTCAAAAGGCGAGGGATCGATTCACCGGCCAGTGTGCAATGTCAGCCAGCGGTGAACACCGGACCGTGTGTCCTCACCCATGACTCACGCAAGCGCCGCCATGTGTCGTGAGGCGCAAGCCACTGGTTCGGCACAGGTCGACGGAGGGAAATAGCTGGAGACGTCCACTGCGGAAGGTGAAGCGCAGATCGCGCAGGCAACCGCCAGCGGGATCATCGAAGGTCATCGACCTTGGGTCGTCCTGCAGCGGTTGGCCCAGCGCGACGGTTTGGAATGCATCACTCTCGGACGGCGCGATGGCGATCGCGACCCCGCTGTCGAACGCGGCGTTCACCCGATCGAAATGGCGCGGGGATCTGCGCACCTCGCTGGCACTGCGGCTGGCTGCCGGAGACGCGGGCAGGGATGCGTCGACGCAAATATTGCAGGCGCTGCAGGCCTTGCGCCAGCGCGACGATCATATCCAGCGCATTCCCGTACGTACCGACGAGCAGATCCGCCTTATCGACGTCGACGACATCGTATGGATCAAGGCCAGCGGCAACACGGTGCAGATTCATCTGACCGACGGCATGCACGAAATGCGCGAGACCATGAGCGCACTCGGCGAGCGGCTCGATCCACGCCATTTTGCGCGCGTCCAGCGCTCGGCCATCATCAACGTGCGGCTGATCAAGGCGATCCACCCATGGTTCAACGGCTACCACGTCGTCACCATGGATACCGGCCAGAAGCTGCGCATGAGGCGCTACCAGCACGAGACGTTCCTGCGCCTGGTGTCGGCGCGCGGCGGCAAGGTGGCGGAATAGGGTGCGTGCGAAAGTGTAGCGGTCGGCGCAATCGCTGCCCGCCGGATGCTTTTGCCAAAGTGATAGAACAAATCGACCGCCTGGCTTGCGGGTGGTGATAACTTGCAGGACTTGTTGACTACTGCCTGGAGTTTTCATGTCTGCCGTTTCTGTTGCCGGGTTGCCGGCTTTCGCGCGCTTCACGTTGACGCGTCTGGTGGTGGCCGTCTCGATCGGACTGGCGGCTAGCGTCGCGAGCGCGCTGGAAACGCGCAGCGATCAGGTGCCGCCGCCGCAGGACACGCCCTACGTGGGCACCGTGACCCTGCATGTGGATGCGAGCAATACCGCGCAGGGTATTTTTCGCGTGCATGAAACCATCCCGGTGAAGGCGGGCGCGTTGACGCTGCTGTATCCGCAGTGGATTCCCGGCGACCATTCGCCGAGCGGCCCGATCGCCATGCTGGCCGGCCTCAAGGTTTCGGCTGGCGGAAAGCCGCTGATGTGGAAGCGCGACAAGTACAACGTGTTCGCTTTCCATCTCGATGTGCCGGCGGGGGTGTCGAGCATTGATGCGGACTTTCAGTATCTGTCCGAACGCGGCGGCGGTTTTGAAATGACCGACCGCATGATGGATATGGAATGGAGCAAGGTCGCGCTGTATCCGGCAGGCTATTTTTCGCGCGACATTACGTTCGCACCCAGCCTGACGCTGGCACATGGCTGGCAGTTCGGCACGGCGCTGGAAACGGCAGCGCAGTCCGGCGACACCACGACGTTCAAGCCGGTGACGTTCAACAACCTGGTCGATTCACCGGTCTATGCGGGGCAGTATTTCAAGCGTGTCGATCTCACGCCGGCCGGCGGCGCGCCGGTGCACCTTGATATCGTGGCGGATGCGCCGAAGTATCTGGAGATGACGCCGGAGCAGTTGAAGGTGCATCGCGCACTGGTGACGCAGGCGACGACGCTGTTCGGTTCGCATCATTACGATCATTACGATTTTCTGTTTTCGCTCTCCGATGAGCTCGGCGGCAACGGCACCGAGCATCATCAGTCCAGCGAGGACGGTGAGGGCGCCGATTACTTCACCGCGTGGAGCGACAATGCGCCGGAGCGCGATCTGCTGGCGCACGAGTACACGCATTCCTGGAACGGCAAGTTCCGCCGTCCGGCCGATCTGTGGACGCCGAACTTCAACGTGCCCATGGGCGATTCACTGCTGTGGGTTTACGAGGGGCAGACGCAGTACTGGGGCTTTGTGCTGACCGCGCGCTCCGGCATCTGGTCACAGCAGCAGTTTCGCGATGCGCTGGCGATGACTGCCGCCAACTACGAACGCAATCGTGCGGGCTTCGCGTGGCGCACGCTCGAAGACACGACGAACGATCCCACCGCCGCGCACCGCTCCAGCCTGCCGTACCGCAGCTGGCAGATGAGCGAGGACTACTACAGCGGCGGCCAGATGATGTGGCTGGAGGTAGACAGCAAGCTGCGCTCGCTCACGCATGATCACAAGTCGCTGGACGATTTTGCGCACTTGTTCTTCGGCGTCGACAACGGCAGCTATGTCACCAAAACCTATACCTTCGACGACGTGGTGGCGGCTCTGAATGCCGTGGCACCATTCGACTGGGCCGGCTTTCTGCATGCACGCGTCAGCGTGCTCAACCCGCCGCTCAGCGGCATCGACGGCACCGGCTGGAAGCTGGTCTACACCGACAGGGAAAGCGACTACGAGAAGCAGTACAACAGTCGCCCGGAGCCGTCGCGCCACCTGTACAACTTCGCCTGGTCGATTGGCCTGACGATGGCCGACAAGGGTTTGATCAACGACGTGAACTGGAACGGCGCGGCGTTCAAGGCCGGCGTCAGCACCGGCGCCACGCTGGTCGCGGTGAACGGCCAGGATTATTCGAGCGACGTGCTGAAAGAGGCGATCACGGCGGCCAAGGACAGCAAGTCACCGATCCAGCTCTTGCTGAAGTACCAGGGTGGCTTCCGCACCGTCGCGGTGGATTATCACGGCGGCCTGCAATACCCGCATCTCGTGCGCGTCGAAGGCACGCCGGATTATCTCAGCGAGATTGGTGCGGCGAGAAAATAGCGCGAACCGGCGGCGCTATTGCCGCCCAGCGTTACCAATGAGGGCAAAAGCATCGATGGCTGCTTTTGCCCTCGCTGGTTTTGGACGGCTAGTCCGCGAAGAAATCTCGCAGCGCGCTCGCAGGTATTTCCAGCAGGCTGCCAAGCCGGCCTTAGCCGTGAGCCTGAGCGCTCCCGATGCTATCGAGCGCTTTGAGCGCGTCGTCTGGCAGCGTGATTTCCGCTGCGGCCAGGTTTTCGCGCAGATGCGCCACCGACGAGGTGCCCGGAATCAGCAGGATATTCGGCGAGCGCTGCAGCAGCCAGGCGAGCGCCACCTGCATCGGCGTGGCATCGAGCTGCGTGGCGACGTCGGACAGCGCGGTCGATTGCAGCGGGGTGAAGCCGCCGAGCGGGAAAAACGGTACGTAGGGGATGCCGGCCGCGGCAAGTTCGTCGATCAGGGCGTCGTCGTGGCGGTGGGCGAGGTTGTACTGATTCTGCACGCCGACAATTTCCGCGATGGTGCGTCCTTCGGCCACCTGCGTGCGCGTGACGTTGCTCAGGCCGAGATGACGAATCAGGCCCTGCTGCTGCAGTTCGGCCAGCACCGTCAGCGGCGCTTCGAGCGAACCCTCGGCGGGGCCGTGCACGTCGAACATCAGGCGCAGGTTGACCACGTCGAGCGCATCGACGCCCAGGTTGCGCAGATTGTCGTGCACGGCACGGGTGAGGTCTTCCCTGGAGAACGCGGGATTCCACGAGCCGTCCTCGCCACGCCGCGCGCCGACCTTGGTGACGATCACCAGATCGTCGGCATAGGGATGCAGCGCTTCGCGGATGATCTGATTGGTGACGTGCGGGCCGTAGAAATCGCTGGTGTCGATGTGATCGACGCCGCTGGCGATCGCCTCGCGCAGCACGGCGAGCGCGCCGTCGCGATCTTTCGGCGGGCCAAACACGCCCTTGCCGGCCAGTTGCATGGCGCCGTAGCCCAGGCGCTTTACAGTGCGATCGCCGAGCTTGAACGTGCCGGCTTTAAGGATATCGTTCATGGCTTTTCTCTCAGGGTGTTTGCTGTCGGGGACCTGAAATATAGGCACTCGGCACTTGTATGATAAGCGGGTGCAATCGGCACGGGCCGTATGGAAAATCGAACAATGCCGCCGAACCTTGCCGATCTTTCCGCCTTTGTGGCCGTGGCGCAGGCCGGCGGGTTCCGCGATGCCGCACGTAAGTTGGATGGCAGCGCATCCAGTCTGAGCGAGGCCGTGCGTCGGCTGGAAAGTACGCTCGGCGTCAGGTTGCTCAACCGCACCACGCGCAGCGTGGCCACCACCGAGGCCGGGGCGCGGCTGCTCGATCGGCTGGGCCCGGCGCTGGGCGAGGTCGAGGCGGCGCTGGATGTGGTCAACGGCTTTCGCGACCGCCCGGCCGGCACGCTGCGGCTGAACGTGCCGGTGAGTGCGGCGCGGCTGGTGCTGCCGCAGATCCTGCCGCCGTTTCTCGCGGCCTATCCCGATATCCGGCTGGAGATCGTCGCCGAAGACAGCTTTGTCGATGTACTTGCGGCCGGTTGCGACGCCGGCATTCGCTACGACGAGCGGCTGGAACAGGACATGATTGCGCTGCCGATCGGTCCGCGCGTGCAGCGCTACGCGACGGCGGCATCGCCGGCGTATCTGGACCGCCGCGGTCGCCCGGATCATCCGCGCGACCTGCTCGCGCATGCCTGCCTGCGCGGACGGTTCTCCAGCGGTGTCATGTACCCCTGGGAGTTCGAGCGTAACGGCGAGATCGTCACGGTGGAGCCGTCCGGCCCGCTGATCGTGCGCATCGGTGCAGCGACCGATCTGGCCGTGGACGCCGCGGTCGCCGGCTGTGGCGTCATCCAATTGTTCGAGGACTGGCTGCGCCCGTATCTGGACAGCGGTGCGCTCGAGCCTGTGCTCGAGCCCTGGTGGCAGCGGTTCTCCGGACCGTTCCTCTACTATCCGGGGCGCCACCATCTGCCCGCGCCGCTGCGCGCGTTTGTCGATTTCATCCAGGCGCGGCGCGCTTCGATGGAAGGCTGAGCAACGCTCGACGATGGCCGCTATCGCGCAGGCTCAGCGCCGCGTCGCCAGCACGCCATCCAGCGCCAGCTGTGCCTTGAAGCCGGCTTTTTCGAGCCGTTTGGCCACCTCGTTGGGCACGTCACGGCCGCTGGTGAGCTTGTTCGGGCTGCCGGTGTAGTGGAACAGCCGGCCGCCGCGACGCAGCACGCGCGCGAGGTGGTCGTAGAAGACCTGCGAATAAAGCTCGCCGGCGATGCCGAAGCGCGGTGGGTCGTGCAGCAGCGCGTCGACGGAGGCGTCGGCAATCTGCGTGATCGCCTGCGACACGTCGGCATGATTGAGCTGCAGGCGACCGCCGCTGGCAACACCGTCCGGATCGGGCGACCAGGGATTGAGCGTGCGCAGCCACAGCACGTCGGCATTCTTTTCCAGCGAGTGGATATGCGCCACGCCGGCTTCGAGGCAGCAGGCGGCGAAGTAGCCCAGGCCGCCGCAGGTATCGAGCACCATCTTGCCGCGCGGTTCAATCAGCGCCACCTTGCGCCGCGCGTCCTCGAACGGCGACTCCTTCGAGGTCGGCAGCATCTTGATGCCGTCAATTTCGAACGTGGGCGCACCCCACTCGGTGGGCACCAGCTTGATCAGCGACTCGGCAAAGCGCGACACCGGCGCGAACTCCTCGCCGTCCCAGTGATAAATCGTGCGGTCTTTCAGTTTCGGCGCGTAAGGGTATGGCCGGTCGCGCCACTGCCAGGCGTCTTGTTCCAGCGTGATGCTGATGGTCGACCGTCCCAGGTCGACGCTGCCGCTCCATGTGCTGGCGCCGGCATCGCGCGCCGCGAGAAGCGCGTCGGCAATCGGGCGAGTCAGCAGCGGGCTGGAACAATGCGACACGAAGTGCTCCTGGTACGACGGCAGCCGGCCGCAAGCCGACGAGCACGGAATCGTAACGTACTGGTGCGCCACCGGCGCTAAATGTACGGCAAAGTGGGAGGGCTGAGCTGGCGGCTCATGCGTGCTTCGGTTGTCGCGCCGGCTTGCCTGGCGCCGCGGCGCGCATGCCTCGACGGTGCAGCGTCTTCAATTCCTCAGCGGTGAGACGACAGGCGGTCGCGCTGCCGGTCTGCGCCATCACGAAATCGATAAAGGCACGCACGCGGCTGGGCATTTCAGTGCGCTGGGCGTAGTACATGTAGACGCCGTAGCGCTCGTTGAGCTGGTCGAGCATCAGGGGCACCAGCGCGCCGCTGCGCAGGTGGCCGGCGGCGCTGATGCTGTCCAGCTGGCCGATGCCGAGCCCGTCCACCACGGCCTGGGTTTCGGCTTCGGGATCATTGCTGGTGAAGCCGGCCGGCAGATCGCCGAAGCGCAGCTCGCCCTTGTCCTGAAACTCCCACGGCGAAATGCGGCCGGTATTGGGGTGACGCGCGCCGGTGAGCTGATGTTGTTCCAGATGTACGCGTTTTGTCGGCACGCCGTGTTCGGCCAGATAGGCCGGGCTGGCGCAGATCAGCAGCTGGATGCGAAACAGCTCGCGCACCACCAGCTGTGCGTCCGGCGGAAAGCCGCTGCGGAAGCCGATGTCGATGTCGCTGCCGATCAGGTCGGTGTAGCGATCGTCCAGCAGCAGCTCGACCAGCACGCCCGGATAAGCCTTGCGAAACGCGCCGATCAGCGGCACCAGAAAAGCGCGGCCCAGGGTCGGAGAGGCGCTGAGGCGGATCGTGCCCTGTTCTTCGGTGACGGCGCTCTGCACCTGCTGCCAGGCGCTGTTGACCAGCTCGATACCCGGCCGCACCTTGTCGGCGAAGCGACGGCCTTCCTCGGTCAGGCTGCTTTTGCGCGTGCTGCGGCGGAATAGCTGCACCCCAAGTTCGCGCTCGAGCTGGCGTACCGCCTTGCTCACCGCCTGCGGCGTGATGCCCTGGGCCGAGGCCGTGCGGTTGAAGCTGCCCAGATCGATCGCCTTGAGAAAGGTCTCGATCGCGCGAAGCCGATCCATTGGAAACTCCAAGTTGTTTTTGAAAGCCGGTATTGAGACTACTACGGTTGCTATTCAACGCGTAATCTATGCAGGCTTACTTCCCCCCAAAGGAGACATTCCATGCTTCCCACTCTCAGCTATGCCGCCTCGTCGGCCAAAGCGCCGCTGGCGCCGTACCGCTTCGAGCGCCGCGATCCGCGCGACCACGACGTCGTCATCGACATCCTCTACTGCGGCGTCTGCCATTCGGACGTGCACACCGTTCGCGATGAGTGGGGTCAGGGCAAGTACCCGATCGTGCCGGGCCACGAGATCATCGGCCGCGTGACCGCGGTCGGCAAAGGCGTGACCAAGTTCAAGGTTGGCGACATGGCCGGCGTCGGCTGCATGGTCGATTCGTGCCGCGAATGCGCCAGCTGCAAGGAAGACCTCGAGCAGTTCTGCGAGAAGGGCGCAACCTTCACCTACGCCAGCAAGGACCGTCACGACGGCACCGCCACCCAGGGCGGCTATTCCAGCCAGGTCGTGGTGGACGAGGCGTTCACCCTGCATATTTCCGACAAGCTCGACCCCGCCGCAGCGGCTCCGCTGCTGTGCGCCGGCATCACCACCTATTCGCCGCTGAAGCACTGGAAAGTCGGCAAGGGCAGCAAGGTTGGCGTGGTCGGCCTGGGCGGCCTGGGCCACATGGCGCTGAAGCTGGCGCACGCCTTCGGCGCCACCGTGGTGCAGTTCACCACCTCGGAGTCCAAGCGTGCGGACGCGCTGCGTCTGGGCGCCGATGACGTGGTGCTGTCGAACAATGCCGAGCAGATGAAGGCCCACGCAGGCACCTTCGACTTCATCCTCGACACCGTGTCGGCCAAGCACGATCTGGACGTCTATCTGCAGATGCTCAAGCGCGAGGGCACCATGACCCTGGTCGGTGTGCCGGACAAGCCGGCAGAACTCGCCGCTGGTGCGCTGATCTTCGGCCGTCGTTCGCTGGCCGGCTCGCTGATCGGCGGCATTGCCGAAACGCAGGAGATGCTGGATTTCTGCGCCGAGCACGGCATCGTCTCGGAGATCGAGAAGATCGACATCCAGAACATCAACGAGGCCTACGAGCGCATGCTCAAGAGCGACGTGAAATATCGCTTCGTGATCGACATGGCCAGCCTGAAGAAAGAGGGCGCGGCCGCCTGATTCAAGCCAGCCGTTAAAGCGTCAAACGAAAAAGGCCGCCTGTATCAGGCGGCCTTTTTCTATGGCTGGTTTTATCGCTGCAAATGCAGGCGAGAGCCGTGGCCCTTGCCTGCTGGCTTGAATCCGTATTACTTCTCGGGAGAGTCGGTCGCCAGGCCGACGCTTCGCCATGTCTTCATCTCTTCCAGCACACCTTCCAGATAGGCGGTGACCTTTTCCACGCCCCACGCGCCAAGCACCAGATGGCGCGGCGGGTTGGGGTGACCGACCAGGTCGATCATCGCCTGCGCGGCGAGGGCCGGATCCCCGGCCTGCTTGCCGCTGCCTTCGCTGGTGCTGCGCATGCGTGCGGCGGCGGTATCGGCATAGTCGGCGATCCTGCTCGGCGTCTGCCTGAGCGAGCGACCCGCCCAGTCGGTGCGGAACGGACCCGGCTCGATGCAGGTGACCTTGATGCCAAGCGACTCGACCTCGGCGGCCAGTGCGTCGGCCCAGCCCTCCACCGCATGCTTGCTGGCCGCGTAGAAACCCGAACCCGGAAATCCGACGAAGCCAGCGACCGAAGTGATATTGAAGATGTGCCCCTGGCGCCGCGTGCGCATGCCCGGCAGTACGGCCTGGGTCATGGCGAACAGGCCGAAGACGTTGGCCTCGAACTGGGCGCGGATTTCCTTGTCCTCACCTTCTTCAATAGTGGACTGATAGCCGTAGCCGGCGTTGTTGACCAGCACGTCGATGCGGCCAAACTTGTCCTCGGCGGCTTTCACCGCGGCCTTGATCTGCGCGGCATCGTTGACGTCCAGCGCCACGGCCAGCGCCTGCTCTTCGTGACCGGCCACGAGGTCCGCCACTTTGGAGGCATCGCGTGCCGTAATGACCGCACGCGCGCCGCTCTCGATAACGCGCTGTGCGAACGCGCGGCCAAGGCCGGTGGAGCAGCCGGTGATGAACCAGACGGTTTTTTTATCGGACATGGGTGTTTCCTGTAAGCGTGGAAGCGGATGCTGCGAATCATTGGGTGCAAGCATAAGTTCGCAGGCGTGAACTCGTTGAAAAGCGCCGCAGCGCACGGGCGTTTCCCCTGGCGCCAGCACGGGCTCGCAATAAAGACTTCCGCGAGGGTGCAAATGCCTCGCGGCGCATGCGACGATGACGCGAGACGCCCAAAGTCTCCCGGCCTGCTTTGCGTATTTCCGGAGCCGGGACGAACGCGCTCCCATGGTCGGGCGCTGCAGAAAAGATAAAAGTTGGAGCCGAATTCAACGCCGCATGGCTCAGCGTTCGAAGCACCCCGGCATCGTCCGCTGAAGCCGGAAAATGGCGCGGTGCAGCGTGGGTCGGTGCCGGAAAATGCAGCCGCCCTGCGGCACCATTTTCTCGTGCTGCGGCCAGCCGGTCGAGATCTTCAGTCAGTGCGCTGATCGGCAGATGCGAAGGGATTGTTGCGACGCGAGATGTACTCGTTGCGCGGCATCGCAAACCACCTCTTTGACGCTGCCGATTTGCCGGCGCATATTGCCGTTGCGGAATATGGGACATTTCGCTGGGCGGTTCTGTATGGACGTCCAATTGATCGACGGGCCTGCAGCGGAATCGAGTTGCAAAATCATTCTGCTGCGGGGTGACCGTTTCACCCTGTGCGTTCATCTACGCAACGATTTTCAGGCTGGCGCGTAAGTGCGCGTACAACACGCAGCCAGACCGTTTCGGCCTGGTCACTTTGAGCTTGCATGGAGACGACATGAAAATGATCAGCACAACGCAGGCATCGTCCGTCAGCCCGACATCCAGGCGTCTTGCCATGGTCTCTCTCGCGGCATTGACGGTAATCGGCTTCGGCAGCATTGCTCATGCCGCTGTCGCCAACGCCCAGTACGGTGGTCAGTGCGCCGAGGCCATGGCAGAGGGAAAACACGTTTCCACCGACTGTTCGGTCAACTGGACGGCGAAAGACGGCAAGGAATACTGTTTCGGCAATGCGGCCGCGAAGGCGAAGTTCCTGAAAAATCCGCGGGCGCAGATCAAGAAGGCTGATGCTTTCGCGATGGCGCATCCGAAATAGCCTGTCGAGATCGGGGCGGGGACGGCATCGGTGGTCTGAGGAGGCCAGGCCCTTGCTTTTTGCTGGTGCCGTTCCCGGCAGCGCACTGACGGAAGCCAACGAAGGCGGCCAGGGTTACTTGGCGGCCGCCAGACTTCACCGCTGCCGATCAGTCAGTGCGCCGCGGCGTTTCCGAAAATCTGTGCCATGACGTCGGGCGGCGGCACGCCCTGGGCCATCTTCACGTTGCCGTCGTGATCGAGATAGACGATGGCCGGCGTTCCCTGTGCGCCGAGCGTATGCATCAGCGTTTCGTTGTGGGCAAGCTTTGTCAGCGTGGCCCGGGGAATGGGCGACTCTGGTGCCAGGCGCGGCTCTCTGGAATCCTCATTGGCCTTCAGTGCCGCCGCGGGATGGGCGGCGTCCAGCATCGCCGCCCCGCGTCCCGCGCTGTCCTCGGCGATCACCGCCACCATGACGTGGCGCGTCTGCAGCTGGCCGGTTTTCAGGAAAGGTTGCATTGCCTGCCATAGCTTGCGGCAGTATTTGCACTCGGTGTCGGTGAACACATAGACGATATGTCTGGCCCTGGGGTTGCCTTCCACGATCCACGTCGATTTGTCCAGCGCGGCCCACGAGGGATCGACGCTGGACGTCGGGCTCGGATTCGATGACGTTTCATCATCGATGACGGCGGGAGCCAAGGCGTGAGCTGTCGAGAGCACAAGAAAGGTGCCCGCAAGCAGTCCAACTAACCTCGATCGCTTCATGACTGGTTTCTCCCGTGATCGGCATGCCAATGCGTGAGCTTGGTTCGTTCCGCATGCGTTGCCAGTCACTATAGCCGCGTCCCGCCGGCGGATGGCCGATGCACAGCAGTGAGGGGCGCTGACAAGAAAGCCGCCCGAAAGGCGGCCTTCTTGTACGGCTTGCAAACGGGGTCAATCATCCAGCCGAAGCGGCGGTCGCCGGTGCCGTGGTCTTGCCGTGCTTGTGTGACGCATGAGCGGCTTTCTTTTTGGCGCGTTCATTGCGGTACATCGCGTCGGCTACCTGCTTTTGCTCAGGCGACAGTACGCCATACAGGTCGCTGAAGGCTGACGACAGCTTCTGCATGTTTTCCGCATGCTGCTGCGCCAGAGCGGCATAGGACTTCATGGCATCGTCTGCGCTCATACCCGAGAGCTTGCTGGCGCGCTCGCGGAATGCGCTATCGGTTTTCGTGGCGTTGTCGCGCATGGTCTGCGCAAAGGCATTCCACTGCTTGGACTGCTGATCGGTAATGTTGAGCTGGCTATGCAGTTCGGCAATTCTCTGCTCGACCACGTCGGCATGCTTCTGCGCATGGCCCTTTGCCATGGATGAGGAAGACATCGCGGAGCTGCTGGCGGATGCCGGTGCCTGTTGCGCAAAGCCGGCTGTGGTGAAAATGGCAAGTGACAGCAGGACAGGCGCTGCGAGATGACGAAAGGTTTGTTTCATGGATTGGATGCTCCGATTCGCGTGGCGTGATCGACAGCGGCCCTTGCGGGCGCGTCGCGCTGATTAGTAGCCGTTCTGCGGCGGCGGATAGCTGTTGTTGTAATAGACAACACCCGGTGGCGGAGGCGGCGGTGGCGAGGAGTACACCACGTCCGGCGGTGGCCTCTGGGCAGCATTCGAAATCGCGGCGCCAGCAATCACACCGAGCAGGGCACCGGCGATGAGACCGCCGTTGCCGCCGCCGCGACCGCGGTCGCGATAGCGGTTGTCGTTGCGGCGGTCGTAGTGCGGCTGCGGGCGGCCGTGATAGCCGTGCCCGTAGCGCTGGGCCTGGACGGGCACCGCAACGACGGTCACCGCGACGCCCATCACGGCTGCAGTGAGGTAGCGATAAAACGGGATTCGAGCGATGTGAGTCATGAACGTATGCTCCTCACGGTAGGGCGGATGATCGCCCGCATCGCGCATCATTATGTGCGCGACCAGGTGTCCTGAAGCTGATGAAAGTCGACGGCACACATCATGCGCCATGCCATGGCTGCCCCGTCGCGGATCGAGTCTAGGCGCATCTGTGTGAGTGGGGATTTAACGTATGCCTCGCTTCGACGCTTCGGGCAACGCCTTGCGGCGATTGCATGCCGCAACGGCGCTTTATCCATACGCCGTCTGGGTGGTGGGCGCATCATGGGATGGATGCTGCCATCCTCTGCGGAGCCTGCAAAAAAAGGAGCCGCTTTTTGCGCGCGGCTCCATGGTGATGGTGACCTGGTGAATTCGACCGGTTCACGTCCATGCGATTCGTCCCGCCTGGCTTTTGGCATGACGGTAATACGCCGTACCGCGACTTCGCGCTTTCCACGAGGCCGCCGTCTCCTTGGCGAATTCCCGATACGAGCGCGGCGCGTGGCTGAGGATGCCGGACATGATGTCGATGGCGCCGGGCTTGGGCAGCATGCCGTCGCTCTGGAAACGCGCCAGCATCAGGCGAATGTCGTAGGCGGACCACGACGGCGCACGGCTGGCCATGTTCTTTTCGAAACCGACCAGATCGTTGCCGCCGTAGGCCACCGGCTTGCCCAGGGTTTCGGACCAGATCGCGGCGGCGTCCGTGCCGGTGATGGCATCGGGACCGACCAGTTCGATCACGTCGCGCGGCAGGGGGGTACTGGCCTGTTCGCGGCGCAGCAGCGAGGCGACGGCGATCTCTGCGATATCGCGGGTGTCGATCATCGACACCCCCAGTTCGCCCAGCGGCATCGGGTAGACGCCGTTCTCCAGCGCGCCTTTCATCATGGCGTCGTTCTGCATGAAGTAGGACGGGCGCAGCACGGTGGCCGGCAGGTCGAGCTGTTCGATCGCACGTTCCACCGTGTATTTGCCGGTGAAGTGCGGCACGTCGGTGAACGCGTCGCTGTTCTGCACCGAGAAGTAGACGATGCGCTGGATGCCGGCTTCGCGCGCCAGGTTCAGCGCGATCAGCGCCTGCGTGACTTCGTCGGCGACGACCGCGTTAAGCAGGAACAGCGTATCGACGTTCTTCAGCGCGGCGCGCATGGACTCGACGTCGGTCATTTCGCCGGCGACGGCGCGCACGCCCTCGGGAAAGCTGGCCTTGTCGGGGTTGCGGGTCAGCGCATGGACGGTGGCGTGTTGCGCCACCAGACCGTTGACGACCTGGGTGCCGATGGCACCGGTACTGCCAGTGACGAGAATGCTCATGTCGTTACTCCTTTTGTTTCGGTGAGAATGGGTTTGGTCGGTTGCGTTGTGGAGCGGGTACGGAGCTACTCTGTTCGTTTCTAAAAAGAAACGAAAGACGCATAATTGGGACGTAAAGTCTCAAAAATGGAACGTATATGGACCTCGAAGCGCTGGCCGATTTCAACGCCGTGGCCCACCACGGTGGTTTCAGTCACGCCAGTCGGGCGACGGGGCGACCGAAGGCGACGCTGTCGCGGCGGGTCCGGCAATTGGAGGATTCGCTCGGCGTGCACCTGATCGAACGCGGCGCGCGTACCTTGCGCCTCACCGACGACGGCGCCGCACTGCATGAGCAAACGTCCGCGCTGCTCGATCGCATCGACGACATCAAGCAGGCGCTGATCGGCGAGGTGGGTTTGCCGCACGGCCGTCTGCGCATCAACGCACCGGTACTGTTCGCGCAGCGTGGACTGGGCCGCATTGCCGCGCGCTATGCGGCGGCCTATCCCGATGTGCAGCTGGAAATCACCGCCGACGATCGCTTCATCGATCCGTTGGCAGACGGTTATGACCTGGTGTTGCGCGCCAATCCGGAGCCGACCACCGAACTGGCCGGCCGCTGTTTTCTGCGCGACGAGCCGATCGTGGTGGGGCCGCCAGCGATGAAGCGCCCCGAGTCGGCCACTGACGATGCGCCGCTGCCCGCCGTGCTCTTGCTCGGTGCGCCCGAGAGCTCACCGTGGACAATCGAGCACGATGGGCAAACCCGGCAGCTCCACACACGCGCCGTTCTGCGCCTGTCATCCATGCCGATGGTCCACGACGCGGTGCTGGAGGGGGCCGGTGTGGCGATGATGCCGCGCTCGCTGGTGCAGGCCGATCTCGACGCCGGTCGTCTGGCCCAATGGGGCACGGCGGTGGGGCGGCGTCTTGAGGTATGGGCGCTGTATGCGCCACATCGTCACGTGAGCCGCAAGGTCTCCGCGTTTATCCGCATGCTTACGGAGCAATTCGTCGACGGCTCACCGGAAGGCTTTCGATCGCTGTCGCGATCGGTGGGGTGAGTGGCCACGTCGCATCGTCGTGTGCCGGGTTCGACTCGGCCGTATCCGGTGCGCCGAACAGCAGTATCGTGATTTCCTTGCCCTCGGGAATTTCCAGTGCTGGCGTACCCAGGGCAGCGATGCGGCTCTTGAACGTATCGAGCGTCGTGCCAGGTCCCATGGCCGAGCGCCCGTTGACGGCCCAGACGCGGCTACCCCGTTTCCAGCGTGCCAGCGCCACATCGAGCTTCGATGTCACCAGCGCAGATTGGTCGATCGGCGCCTGGTCTTTAGGCTGCAACACGGCCAGCATGGTGGGCGCGTTCGTATCGTCGGTGAACACCGTATCGCCGGGGCGAACCTGGGCTGCCAGCGTCGCCGCGGCCCGGTCCCAGCGTGGTTTCGTTTCGGTGTGATAAATCGGCAGAAGATTGATCGTACACAGCAGCAGTAGCGCGGTGAGCGTCATTGGTTGCATACGGCGCGGCAATGCAGCCGCGCCGATCCCTGCCAGGATGAAAAACGGCGCCGCACTCCACAGGATGTAGCGCGGCAGCACCATCGATTTCACCAGCGATACGGCCAGCAGCAGCAGCGGCAACAGAGCAAATCCCAGCACTAGAACGCGACCTTCGAGCCGGCCGCGCATGCGGTACAAGCCAACGCAGCCCAGTAGCGCGACCAGCACGCCCAGCAGGGGTACGGCGGTGGGCAGCACGCTGAAGTGCACTACCGCGGCCATGCGCATCAGATAGGCGCTCTTCGCTGCAACCCGCAGGCTCTGCCAGCTCAGCGGCGGAATCCAGTCGAACTTCTGCAGCATCTGGCCGTCGCTGAAGGCGAGAATAGCGCCATAAAAAGGTATGCAAAAAATCAGGATAAGGGCCGCGCTGAACAGCCAGTTCCGCCGAAATCCGCGATTCGCTTCGCTGCCGTGCGACGCACGCAGGCTGCGCCAGATCAGATACAGCGACAGGTTCGCGGCGAGCAGCCACGGCGCCGCATCGCCGAGTACGTCCAGCGCGCCGATCGTGCCGATGACATAAGCGCCCCAGCCAATGCGGTCGAACTCGGCATCGCGAAAATCCAGCGCAGCACCGCGCGGGTTCTGCGCCAGACGCACCATACCCCATAGTGCGACGGTGATCAGAAGGGTGACCAGAGTGTACGAGCGCGCCTCCTGCCCGTACTGCACCTGCAGCGGCGACAGCGCCATCAACAGGGCCGCGACCACAGCCGCGGCGCGACCGGCAACGCGTCGCGCGATGGCGAACACCACGGCGATCGACGCGCTGCCGAATAATGCCGAAGGGATGCGCAATCCGGCATTGTTCGGGTCGAAGGGCGAGAGTGCCTGCAGCATCAGGAAATAGCTCGGCATGTGCCGGTTGCTGAAGCTGTCGGTGATCAGGTTGCCGAGACCGAGATGGACGCGCTGATAGGTCAACGCTTCGTCGAGCCAAAACGGCTGGCTGTCGATGTGCAGCAGTCGCGCTGCCAGGCCGATCCATACGACGATCAGCAACCATGCGAGATCGCGGGCCGAAAATTTTTCCGAGCGGTCGGACGTCTGCGTGTCGGTGAGCATGCGCGTGTTCAGAGTGAGTCAGCCGTGGCGATGGAGCGACATTGAAGACCACCGTATGAGGGACCAGAACTAATTCACCGATGTGACAGTTCGGTCGGCCGGTTTGCCTGCAGTCACGAAGCAAACGCCCGGCCCCGCGTTTGGTTGTCGGCGCGTGCCCGCACGTTGTGCGCCGTTCATTCCGGTGTGCTCGCGTAGTCGTCGTGGGCTAGGTCTGCCGGTGCCGCAGCGTCCGATCCTTGGCGCGGCATGTCTTCATTACTCAAGCCTGCTTCCAAGTGATTACGTGCGCTTGCAGCAACAAATCGCAACCGTCACCATAGGCTGCACCTTGAAAAGTCCGATCTCGAGAGCCTCTCTGGCAGGCACTGTCGAAGCCCAACGGTGTCTCCGCTTGGGCCGTCGGGTGCATTCCTGCCTCATCAGATCCTCGGCAGAATGAAGCCGCAGTCTGTCCTGACCCAACGTTGTGGAACATGCATGGATATTTTCGGTGTGGCGTACATGAGTCAGGCGACCCGAATCATGTCGAGCGAAGACATGGACAGCCTGCTGGTCGACGTCCGTGCAACTAATGCGTCAATCGGCATTACCGGCGTGCTGCTCTATGGCGAAGGCCGCTTTTTTCAGTATTTCGAAGGGGCGGAGGCCGACGTGGCCGGCGTTTATGCGCGCATTCGTGATTCAAGGCGGCACCACCAAATCGTCGAGCTCGAATACCGGCAGATACCGCAGCGGCTGTTCCGCAAGTGGTTCATGGGTTTTCGCGATGCGCCCGCCAGCGTGCTGCAGAAACTCAGCCAGCAACAGTGGTCGCGCGAGCGCCCCTGGATGGAAGACCATTCGACCGAGTCGCCCGGCATGCACGAGCTGCTGAAATTTCTTGATAACAGCGTCGAGGGAGATCCCGTGGTGGAGTGACGCCCAGCGCCGATGGCTGAGCAACGACGCTGAATGTGTGGCGTTTCAAGTAACGACTTGCATGCAGCATTAAAAAAAGACCCCGCTGTTTCCGGCGGGGCCTTTTGCTTGTCTGGTCGCCGGGCGACCGGATCATCCACCGGTCACTGCGGTATCGGCACCTATCAGCGCACGCCACCGCCAGCAAGCAGCAGTTCGCCGGTCAGCCACGCTGAGTCGTCCGAGGCCAGGAACACGGCAATCGAAGCAATATCGTTCGGCTGGCCGATACGGCCGAGCGGGGTTTGCGCTACAGCGCCTGCTTCGAAATCCGACCCGATGAAACCGGCCGAATGCGCGCCCTCGGTCTCGACCATGCCCGGGTTGAGTGCGTTGACGCGGATCTTGCGCGGGCCCAGCTCACGCGACAGCACGCCGGTGATCGCATCAACGGCGCCCTTTGTGCCGGTATAGATCGCGCTGCCGGGCGGGGTGATGCGGCTGACGACCGAGCCGATATTGATGATGCTGGACCCTTCGCCCAGATGCTTGCTCGCCGCCTGCGTGGTCAGTAGCAGGCCCAGCACGTTGATATTGAACTGGCGATGGAACTCTTCCTCAGTGATCTCCTCCAGCGCTGAAAACGCGTAGACGCCGGAGTTGTTCACCAGCACATCGAGTTTGCCGTAGTGGTTGATGGCAGCATCGACGATGCCCTTGGCTTCCCCCGCCTTGGAGACGTCACCCTTGACCGCCACGGCCTTGCCGCCGGCCTGCGTGATATCCGCGACGACTTTGTCAGCGCCTTCCTTGCTGGAGGCGTAGTTCACGACGACGGATGCGCCCGCCGCGGCCAGGGATTTGGCAATGGCGGCGCCAATGCCTTTGGATGCGCCTGTGACGATGGCGACTTTACCGCTGAGCTTGCTCATGACGTGTCCTTTGATTTGGGGTGAATGATGTTTGATTGGGGTTCTTAACTCCCGTAGTTCGCAACATATGAACTATGGAACTAAATGTCAAGGGCTGATAAGATTCTCAGCATGAGACCGCTGATCCATCCGTCGATCGAAGACATCACCGTCGAGGGCATTCTGCACGCGCTCGCCGATCCGGTGCGTGTGGCGATCTACGCGGAGCTGGCCAGCTCGGCCTGCGCGAACACCTGCTCCAATTTCCTGCAGGTCAGCGATCGCCATATTCCCAAGTCCACGTTGTCGCAGCACTTTAGGGCGTTGCGCGAAGCGGGCCTGGTGCGCAGCGAGCGTATCGGTGTCGAGATGCACAATACGGCGCGTTGCCAGGAAGTGGAAAAACGCTTCCCGGGCCTGCTTGCCGCGATCATGAATGCGCATCGCATTCAATCGACCGAAGGTACCCGCGTGGCCAAGCGCCAGCAGGCGGCCGTCAGGAAAAAAGCGGTTTAATTTTTTGCGCGGTCCTGGCGCCGGCGTCGTTTCCGCTGGCGCCAGCGATACTCGATACAGGTCAGGCAACGTCGCGTCGGTCGACGCAGAAAAGGCACATCCTGCACGAGCAGCAGCATACCCATCGGCAGCATCCACAGGCCGAGCAGCGGCAGGATGCTGAAGACACCACCCAGGATCAGCAGAACTCCAGCCGGCAGGCGTACCCACCGCGAGGATGGCTTGCGCAGCCATTGCAGCGAACGGCCGGCCCAGCGAGGCAGCTTCTGGCCGAGAAGGTCGAGCTGCCGATTCAGCCGCTGCTGGTCACGATTCACCGTTTGCCGGCGGCGCTTACTGATCGCTTGGTGGCGTTTTGTCCGCACTGTCGGAGGCGGCCTTGGCCGCTTCGCGTTCCTCACGCTTGCGCGCGTCCTTCTCTTCCTGCTGTTTTTTCTTCGCGATTTCGCGCTGGCGCTTTTCGAACGAGTAGTTGGGCTTGGCCAAGGTGTGTCTCCGTAAGGGCGCCCTATTGTAGTCGTCAGCGCCCGACGAAATGCCGAAACGTTCTGTGATAACGGAAAAGGACGGGGCTGGTATGCCTTAGAGCGTAGCGACAGTCCGGGTTGAAATACGGCGCATATCGTCAATTGCCTAAAGCGCCTGCTTGCCGCAACGATATTCCGCCAGTAGCCACAGCTTGCGCTGGCTCACGGTGAAGCTGTCAGCGCGATAGTCGCCGTATTGCAGTTCGAGACTGAAACGCTTGCTGAGCTGTGCCTTGATGCCGGCATCGGTCTCGGTACCGTAGCGCGCGCCGCTGCCGCTTTGCGGATCGAACCGGTGCTGGGTGACGAGCCAGCTCAACGCATTCCACGGCAGCGTGCCATACACGCCGGCATACCGATCGCGCAGCCCATGTAAGGGAATGGCGAATACGCCGACCCAGCCGTCGAAGCTGTGGCCCGAGCCGTAGGCGATGTTGAACGCATTCTTGCCATCGCCGCCCAGCGACTCTTCGCCGAGGCGGCCGGAGATCGCCGGCAATCCGTAGCTCAGTTCGAATAAATGGTAGGCCAGGCTGAAGTGCGCCGGATTATTGGCGTAGTCGTCTTGGTGCGCGCCTTCGATTGTCCAGCCAATTTTCGCGTCGGTATCGCCCAGTGCTGCGTTGCCGGTCCAGCGCGCTCCGTATGTTCGCACCGAGTTCTTGGCAAGCGTGAGGTTTTTCACGAAATAGCCGTAAGCGCTCAGTTGCCCCAGCGGAAGCACCTGGTCGAGATGAATCAGTTGACCGTCGAGTTCCCATCGCCGCTGGGAATAATCGGGAAAATCAGCGCCAACCGTGCGATTGACCTGATTGATCCAGTCATAGCTCAGCGTCGTTTTTTCGGCGAGCCTGATGTAGCTGGTAATGCCATCGAACGACTGCGGATTTTGCCGCCAGTAGTTCGGGCTGAAAAAACGGTTGTTGTCGATGTGTAGATATTGCCGGCCCGCACGAAGGCCGATGTCGCCATTGTCGTAACCGAGCCAGGCGCTGCTGAGTTCGGTCGAGCGTGGGTCGCCTTCGGCGGGATAAGGCGTGCGCCTGCCGGTGGTGTCGTCGTACTGCCGGCCGAACAGCGGCTGCACCTTGGTGCCTTCCACATAGGCCGCCAGATGCGTTGTGAAAGCCCACAGGTAACCCAGCTGAAGTCGCAGCGTATGCGCGCGGCCGGTCTTGTCGAAGCGGCCCGAATGCAGCGTGCTGTCGCGATAGCGCAGGCCGAGGTAGGGCTGGCTGACATACGTGTTGTCTTCGGCGTGGCCAATCGCCGAAAACGCCATGGCAGCAAAAACGGCGAGGTATCGTGGAAGCGTCATGGTCTCAGTGACTGGCGATATGGACTTCCGTTTTAGCGTTTATTGACGGTTGGCCATAAACATATTTTGTCATGTGGATATGGCGTGGTGTGATGACGCCCTTCAGTCCTTCATGTGGCTGGCAAACGCGTCGGCGTAATCCGGATGCCAGCGCGACAGCGCAGGGCGATTCTCGATGATGTCATTCGCGGCCCAGCGGATGCGTTTTTCGTCGGTGGCGCGATCCACGTCGTTATCGGGGCACAGGATGTAGAAGTCACCGTGCGAAAGCGCGGGGAGCATGAAATCGACGACCTGCTCGGGTGTCCACGCCGCGGCCGGTTTTTCGGTGATGCCGCGAGCGCGGGTAAAGCCAGTAAACGTGAAGCCCGGAATCAGCAGATGCGCCGTGACGCGGTCGCCGGTCGTCAGCAGGTCGTGGGCGAGCGATTCCGTCAGCGCGCGCAAGGCCGCCTTGCTTACGTTGTATGCGGTATCGCCAGGCGGCAGCGTAATGCCCTGTTTCGAGCCGGTGTTGATCACCAGGCATGGCCAGTTCGCATGGATCATGTCCGGCACAAAAAGCTGGATGCCGTTCAGCGCGCCGCCGAGGTTGATGTCGAGCGTTGCCTTCCATTTGGCGATATCGGCAAAGAGGCCATCGCCGCCTTCGCGCGCGGCGTTGTTCATCAGCACGGCCACCTCGCCGAACGCGTCGGCCTGGGCTTTGACGCGTGCCATATCGTCGCGGCGGCTCACATCAGCTTTCACCGCGCGGGCGACGATGCCGTTGGATGTGAGGTCGGCGACGGCGCGCTCCAGCGAATCCGCGTCGATATCGACCAGCACCACGCGCATGCCGATCTGGCCGAGTCGACGCGCCGCAGCGAGGCCGATGCCGCTGGCGGCGCCAGTGATGACCGCAACGCGGCCGGGGACAATAGCTGGATGGTTCGACATGGCGGCTTGCTCGTGGCGAAAATGATGGCCGTCTAATTTACCGGTTTCGGCGTGATCTTTTCCTGTTGGTCGGTGCCTGGCCGATTCCTGCTTCGCGCGGAGTGCTTGTCGACGCTTGACGAACTACCATCTGCTTTGTCGACATGACTTACGCAGGGATATGAGCTTCCATCACGAAATTTCACCGGTCGCCGAGCTGGATGCCCTGACCAGCGCGCTGATCACCGGCGCCAGCAGCGGGATCGGGTTGGCGATGCTGCAGCAGCTGCTGGGCAATCAGCACGTGGAAAGAGTTTTTGCGGTCTCCCGCTCGTGTTCGACGTCTGATGCGCTGAGGCTGTTGCAGCAGAGCCATGGCGACAGGCTGGCGCTGATCGACGCCGATATCACCGATGAGAGTGATCTGGAAAATCTGCGCGCAAAGGTGTCCTCGCAGACCGACGCGCTGCATCTGGTGATCAACGCCTCCGGCATGCTGCATGACGCGGACGTTCAGCCGGAAAAATCGCTTGAACAGATCACGAAGGCCAACCTTGATCGCGTCTTTGCGCTCAACGCCTTTGCGCCGATTCTGCTGGCAAAGGCGGTGATGCCGCTGCTCAGTCACGGCAAGCCTGCCGTGTTTGCATCGCTTTCCGCACGCGTAGGCTCGATCGGCGACAACCGCAGCGGTGGTTGGTACGCCTACCGCGCCTCCAAGGCGGCGCAGAATCAGCTGATGAAAACCTTTTCCATCGAACTGGCGCGACGTAATCGGAAGGCCTGTTGCCTGCTTCTGCATCCCGGTACCGTGGATACGCCGCTGTCGGCGCCGTTTCAGGCGCGCGTGCCGGCGGAAAAATTATTCACCGCGCAGAGGGCCGCTTCGCAGCTGCTGGCGATCATCGCCAAAAGCCATGCTGCTGACAGCGGCCGATTTATCGCCTGGGACGGCAGCGAAGTGCCGTGGTGATTGATCCGGACTCAGGCGACCATTACCCAGTTGGTGAGATCCTGCCACGGTCGCAGTGCGGGTAGAAAAAAGAGGGCGGCAAGGTTCAGCACGTAAACCAGTAGCCCCCATCTCGTTGCCCGATGGATACGTCGCAGGCTCATTAAATCGTAGAGCGCGACCAGAACAGGAAACACGGTGAGAACAGCGATCGTGGAAAGTATCGACGTCATGAACGGAAAATCCCAGCGATCTACCGCCGGTGCCAGAATGAAGATGGTAGCGAACACCATCAGGCGTTTGTGCGCGGCAGCTTCAGTCCGTACGTAGAGAGCTCAGACGACGAAGATGGCAAAGGTAACTATCGCCAGCAGATCACCGGCAAAAAACACTGCTGGCGGAATGCGCGGCACGGCGTTGCGGCGTAGCGCCATCACCAGCGTGGCGAGCCCCGCAACAATCATCATGGGCGCTATCACAGCACCAGCGATACCCAGCTTTTTGTGCCATCGGGTATGCCCAGTGCTCACCAGCATGATCTGCGCCGTCAGCAGCACAATCCAGCCGACGAAAAGTGCAGCATGGATATGCACTATAAGACTGGGCAGGTGAGCAAAGATCAAGCCGGCCCGGAAATAGCTGTCCTTGAAACCGATAACGACCGTTGCTGCGATTGCCAAAGCCATCGCGCCGAAAAATGCATGCTCGCGTTTTCGGCCTGGAATCACATTCCCCATGACGATCCCCTGTGCGCCATGACACTGACGGCGTCGATAGTAATAAGCAAAGCGCACGCTGGGTAGTGAGTCAGGATCGCTGGTCCTGGTTGTAGTGCTGTTTATGGTAAAAATCTCGATGCGGCAAGCCTTGCAAGCCTTGCCGTGCGGGTCAGATCATTTCGCTTCGCAGGTTTTGCAAAGCCTGCAGAATCTCTTCCGGTTCGCGCATCGCCTTGCGTGCTGCGCCCACGGCCTTGCGCACTGCGCCGGGCGTTGCGCCGGTCTCGATCAGGCCGATGGCCGGCCGGCGGCATTCTGTCAAGGCATCGACCCAATCAGCTGGCTGCACGATGCGCAGGCGTCGCGTCAACAAACGGCTGACGCGAAACGCCGGCGCAACGCTGCTCACACGGTCCATCGCCATCAAAAAATCGTCAGGGCTTCGCGCCGTATTGGCGGGGTCCAGCGCATCCGCCAGTGCGACAAGCGATTCGGCGATTCGCAGACGCAGCACGCCAGTGGATCGAACCGGCAGAACAAACCAAGCAGCCGCTATGCCAATGATCGCACCGATCACGATTTCTTCCAGTCGCAGCGAGAGGATATGTCCCACGGTCGGTCCTTCGAAGCCTTGCAGAAGCGCCAGCGCCAACGTGACGAACATCGCCCACCAGGCATAGCCCAGCGGACGCAGCCAGATGCCCATGAAGACGGCAGCAAGAATCAAGCCGATGGTTGCCGTGTCGCTGGCCGTGTGATTGGCGAACGCGAGGGCGAGAAGCGTGCCCACACCGGCGCCCACAACACGCAGCAGGCTCTTGTAGGCGACATCCAGTCGCCCCTGGTTGCCGCTGCCGACGATGAAGGCTGTCAGCACGATCCACGCCCAACGCTCCGCAAAGAATATGTAGCCGACCACGAAGGCAATCGCCAGTGCGACAGCCATTTGAATGGCCATTCGCGAGCTTGCCGCCGGACGCAGCGAAGAGGGGCGGGTGTTTGATGCGGCAACGTGCTTCATCGCGCGTGCCGCTGGCAACCAGCGCACGCGGCGCGCCGCCATGTGCAGCACGCTGACCCAGAAAAGGGCCAGCAGCGCCACGACGATCGGCAAAAGCAGCGTCATGGCCGGACCGACGCGCGTCGTCGGCACGTAGGGCGTGGTAAGAATCACCACGAACGGCAGAGCGACCAGCGAGCCGGCTCTGCGCACCAGCGGGCCGAACCGACGCAGCCAGATCGACATCGAGATGGCGACGACAAAAAAGCCTGCGCCGAGCCAGGGTGCACGCAGCAGCAGCATACCCACGCCCAGCGCGGCGAGGCTGACAACGGGTAGCGTCAATGCCGCTTCCAACCGTCCTCGCCGGTCGCGGTCGAGCTGGCTGCGCGAAAGCGATACACACAGCACGACGGAGAGTATGGCCGGGCCGGGCTCCGGGTCGATGGCAAGAGCGCAGCACATTGTCGCCAGTGCCGCGAGCATCGTCACGATCGCCTCGCGCAGTGCCTGAAAAACCCTGTTGGTGGTGGCAGACATCGCGGGTTCCAGTCCGTTGGCGCAGTACCGAAGAAATCATCGACGGCTTTACGTTAGCAAGTATGCGACCGTCATGCGCACAAAAAACCCGGCCAGCCTGGCCGGGCTTTCCCATCAATGCGCGTCCGTTCGCCAGCGCATCCTTGCGCGGGAAGTTACTGCCTGGGCCTCTTGCCACCGGTGTTGTTGGAAGGGATGGGGCTGGTCTGGCGCCCCGCGGCAGTCGCGCCGGCCCAGGCGATATTCGCGTATACGCTGGTCACGGTGCGGCTGCCGACTGGCTGCTGGTGCCGCGTTGCCCGGCCGTGGCCTTCCCATCGTCGCTGCTTCCGGGCCTCACGACTTTTCCGGGCTTGTCCCCAACTGGGGAGTGGTCGCGGCAAGTCCAGCTGTTCGTCGTGAAAATCTGCTGCCCGCTCGTTCTCTCCAGAATTCAGAAAAAGATGACGTTAATAAAAATCGAAATAACCGTCTATAAGAAATAATCCGATACATAATGAAAAGATTCGACAAAGATAAATATCTGTTCATTATTTTGTATAAAAAATAAACCCCGACGCAAACGCCAATTGATATTCATTCGAAATTAAGTGTGCAGTTCTTCGGCATAGCTTCATGCGAGCGCTACAACGCGTTGACCGTCGGCAGTCAGACGTTTCGTTTTTCGACGAAACTCTTCGCGAGGGTAACCAACATTGGATGCTCTTGGAGCGACTGCTGTTGCGCATGGGATGCCAGTAGCCGGGGCATGAGCGCCGCAGCCACGCGACGGCTGACACACCTGCGTCAAATGTTCCCCGCAACGCATGACGCTGTCAGCATGACAAACATGTTACGGTTTATCATCGGGAGGTTAAGGGGCGCGCCGGTCATCTCGGTGACTTCGCGTCGGCATTCCGGGATGGGATCGATTGTTCTTTTGCGCGCGCCACGCACCGCGCACCGCGCCAGCGCGCGGATGAAGGAGCACCGGTCTGTTGGCAAGAGACATGGGACTTGACGATGTCCGAAAGCGCTGCGGAGCCTAGGCCTGCATTCCAATCGCCTGTGCTCAAGACGCTCACGTTTGCGGTGGGCTGCTTTGTTCTGGCCAGTGTCATCTGGTTTGCCGATCGTCTCGCTCTGCGGGTTCAATGGTCGGCCTATATTTTCAGCTACGGCTTTTTCGCTAATGCGTTGCCTGTTGTACTTCTTTTTTTACTCCTGACGGTGCTGGTCAATCGGATGAGCGTCGCCGGTATGCTGGTGATGCTATTGGCTGGAGGCATCTACTACGCCGATCACCAGAAATTCAGCCTTCTGTCCGAGCCGGTGTCGTTCAACGACATCTTTCTCATACGCGACATGGACGCTTCGACGTTTCATCTGCTGTCCAACTATCTCAATGGCTGGTACGTGCTGGGCGTGGCCCTGATGGCGGGTGGCTTGATCGCCGTCTGTGTTCGATACGAGCCAGCATTCTTCAAAAAGACAAGCCTTGTTCGCCTTCTCGTGGGGCTGGTAGCCGTCGGCATTTTCGTAAATCTCGTCGCTGGCGGAAAGCTGGCGTCGGATATCTATGGGCCAGGCAAGCTTCGCGTGGTTCCCTGGGCTCCCCTGCACACCATTTTGCACAGCGGACTGCTCAGCTCGATCGAGTACTCCAACCTGGATTATGGCCGCGCGCTTAAGGTGCCGGTTGATCGGGCAGCGATCAAGGCCTTCATCGACATGCCCTCAGGCGATGTTGCTAGCGGCAGTGAGGCCCAGGCCTCGCCGGCGTCTGCGCAAAGCCATCCGGATATCGTCATCATCCAGAGTGAGTCGTTCTTCGACCCGGCAATACTCAAGGATATCCAGAGCAGCGAGGCGCTGCTGCCCAACCTGCACCGGGCCCTGGCGCAGGCCACGGGTGGGACCATGAAGCCTCCGACCTTCGGCGGGGGCACGCTGCGCACCGAGTTCGAAGTGCTGACCGGCATCCCAATGGATGCCTACCCGAAAATCGATTTTCCCTATCTGCAAATCAGCCAGAAATCTATTCCCAGCCTGGTCGGGGTGTTGCACGACGATGGCTACAAGGCCTACGCGGTCCACGGCAATGCCGGCGGCTTCTGGAATCGAGACAAGGCATTCAAGGAAATGGGCTTCGACCGCTTTTTTACCCGAGCTGATTTCCCCGCTGACGCCAATACCGATGGATGGTTTCTTTCCGACGAAGCCATGACCGACAAGATCATTGCCTTGCTGGACAAGCCGTCGTCGCCGACCCTGATTTTCGCGATCAGTATCGAAGGGCATGGCCCTTACGATCATTCTCCGATACGCGACATGGCAAAAAGAGATGCCATCGTAGCGCCCGCGGCGTGGCCTGCCGCGGCAGTGAACGAGTACAAGAATTACATGTACCACATCCGCAACGCCGATCAGCAAATGGGTCGCCTGTGGGGCTATCTGGCGTCGAGGCATCGGCCTTATGTGCTGGTCTTTTACGGCGACCACCTGCCGGCGCTGCAGAACGTCTACGCGGTGGACGGGTTTGACGACACATTCGACGGAACGACCGAATTCGTTCCCTGGTTTGTTCTCGCGGGCGATCAAGCGGTGGCGCGAACCAAGCATATCAATGCCTGGATGCTGGGCGAAGAAGTGCTATCCGCGGCGCGCCTGGCCGAGCCGCCGTACTACCGGGCACTGGCCAAGGCTCAGAAGCTGCTTGAGGACAGTCGTGACGAGACCGACAGAAACAAAGTCCAGCAGGGGGTGGACTCGATGGCCAGGCTCTACCTCAACGGAAAGTTCGATCAGGAGATGCCGTCGATCGAAAAAGCGGGGAAAGTCCAGTGACCCGCACGCGAACGACTAGTCAATGGCGGCTGCTGCGGTCATCTGTTTTGGTATTGCTTGCAGTCGCGCTGCTTGTCGCGATGATTCACCGGCTTCGACATCACCACAACCTCGTCGTAATCACGCCAACGAAGTATTCGGAATGTCTGGGGCCCAATGTCGTGGCCCACATCCAGTGGGATCTGCGCGGCACGGCGTCTGGCCAGTTCGTGTTCATCAGCGCGTATCGGCTTGGGATGAAGCCAACGGTGGTGGCGACGGGTGCGCTCGTTGGCAAAGTGGACACGGGCGAGTGGGTAACCGACGGCACGACGCTGATGCTCTCCGATGACAAGAACCATTTGCTTGCCAAGCGCACCATCGAAACCACCGACTGCCCCACCTCCCCGATCTGGGTGGATGGCGCATGACTGCTGGTCGCCGGTTAAGCACTGCGGCATGGCACGCGCCCCTTGCCGGTATGCACGGCGGCTTCCGCCGCTCGGCCAATTCGTGTCAGCGGCGGCTGTTCAGCCACCGTCGATAGCGTTTTGCGAGCTGCTTGAGCCGCCACTGATCGATGATCAGGCTGAAGAGCGGCGAGTAATGCTTGGCAGGTTTTCTGCCGCTGGCGAAACTCCACAGGTAGCGTTTGACCAGCGACATGGTGGCCAGTCCGGCCATACCTTTGTCCTGCCATTCAACCGGCGGTATGTTTGCCACAAGCTGGCCCCCCGCGAGCCAGTCACGAGGCAGATCGGGCGCCACCGCCAGTGCAGTAGCCATGCCCACGACGGCGATACCGCCAGCCAGCACATCCTCGGCAATGGCGCGTCGGCGAATGCCGCCGGTGGTCATGATCGGCATGCGCGCGATGCCGGCGATGGTGCGGGCGAATTCAAGAAAGAACGCCTCGCGCGCCAGCGTTCGCCCGTCGGCGGTACGGCCCTGCATGGCCGGGCTTTCGTAGCTTCCACCGGAGAGTTCGACCAGATCGACGGAAAGCTCGTTCAGCCACAGCACGACCTGGCTGGCATCGTCTTCGGAGAATCCTCCGCGCTGGAAATCAGCGGAGTTGAGTTTGACAGCCACGCAGAACTCGTCAGAGACGCGGGCTCGCACGGCGCGAACGATATCCAGCAGAAGGCGCGCCCGGTTGGCCAGACTGCCGCCCCAGGCGTCCGTCCGCTGATTGGCGAGCGGCGACAGAAACTGCGACAGCAGATAGCCGTGGGCGGCATGGATTTCAACGCCGGTGAAGCCGGCCTTTTCGGCCGCATGGGCGGTTGCGGCGAAGCGCTCAATCGTCTCGTCGATTTCAGCGGCGGTCATCGCTTTCGGCTGTGCGAAGAGTTTGCTGTGCTTGCCCAGCTCCAGCGGCACAGCGGAAGGCGCCCAGACCGAGCCGCCCATCTCCGCGCGCACCTGGCGGCCTGGATGGCTGATCTGCACCCACGCCTGCGCGCCATGCGAACGCATCACCCGCGCCCATTCCTCGAAGGGTTCAAGTGGCGTATCGGCCTCCAGCACGATACCTCCGGGGCCGGTCAGTGCGCGCGCATCAACCATGACATTGCCGGTAATGATCAATCCGGCACCGCCTTCGCTCCACGCTCGATAGAGTTGATAGATCGCCGCGCCGGGTAACTGGCCGGATTCGGCCATGTTCTCTTCCATGGCGGCCTTGGCCAGGCGGTTGGGCAGGGTGATTCCGTTGGGTAGCGCGAGGGGCGAACTGAGGGATGGGGTCATGTTGGCTGTCGTGTTGGCTGCACGTTCCATCGTAAGCGGTAAGCGTCGTCTGCGTCGCAGAGCGGAGGCTCCTGATTGCGGATGTGCCTGACCCTTCAAGTTATCGCAGCGCCGAAGCCGTTGGTTTTGGTGGCTCAGGGCCTTGCCCGGCTTGTCGGAATGCGGCTTCATTGACGTCTTGCGGGGAAGACGATCCGTTGGCGACGCCGGTTGGGCGAGTTCCGAAGCGGAGTCGACGGGCGTCGCCGCCATCTGCTGCCGCTCGACCATGTGTGGCCGCTCCTGCAGCGGTCCCCGTCGAGGCAGGCCGAATCCAGTTTTTTCACGGTCGTGCACGTCACGGCGTGCTGAGCCAATCGCTCATATTATGTATAGTTCTACCGTGACGTGCATCACGCCGCGATAAGCGGGTTTATGCTTGCTACCGAGCGAGGTTGCCGACACCGGAAATGCAAGGCGTAGCTCGAATCATGTCGATCGGCAGAATTCGCCGACAACGGTACACAAGTAATCGCGTCAAGGTGCGCCAATGGATTTGCAGGCCCCGTTCAGACTCAGGTCGAATCGCCTTTTGCTCGACGGCGTCAACATGTTTTTTGCCCTGCTGCCGGACGAAGAGGCCAGGGCCGAGATCATCCGCATTGGCGAGCGATTTGTGAAATCACACCGGCTGGGTGGCTCGTCGATCGATAGCGACCGGCTGCATGTCACGCTCACGCCGATCGGCAAGCCCGATCGTTTGCGTCAACCGCTGGAAGGAGCGCTGCTGGCTGCCGCCGAAAGTGTCAGGATATCCGAGTTCGATGTGACGCTGGACAGTGCAATGCGTTTTAGCAATGCCAGCGCGGATGGCCGCTTTCCGTTTGTGCTTTGCGCTGACTCGTCAACCATTCAGACAGCGCTGAGTCTGCGCAAGGCGCTTGCCCATGCCCAGTATGCGCAGGGATTGTTCGTGCCCGGCATCTCCAGCTACGTGCCGCACGTCACTCTGCTTTACGGCCAGGGGCTTGATGCGATCGAGCAGCCGATTCCGCCGATCCACTGGAGGGCGCGCGAATTCGTGCTGATTCGCAGCTTTTTCGGGCAGTCCAAACATGAGGTGATGGGTCGCTGGCCGCTCGGCGTCGTCGGCTGAGAGGCTGTCGAGAGGTCCGAAGCAAGCTCGTGTGATCAGCCGGTGTCGCGTTCTCGCCACGGCTCCTTAGCATCGACGGTGCCCGACTTTTGGCGGAGGCCGCCTTACTTGCATGGCGTGGGCAAACGAGACAGGGAAAATGTAATGCAGGATGCTGCTCTGTCGCTGGTATTCAAGCCGATCGGCTGTATGGACGGCAGCCGAATTCGGTTTTGATCCACCGGCCCGTCCAAGACGAAGGCATCCGCAAGGTATGTCGCTGCAGACGTTGCATCCAGCCTATGACGGCGGCGTGGTGGCGTTATCCGTGATCATCGCCATTTATGCATCCTACGTGGGGCTGGATCTGGCGCGGCGGGCGCCGTGTGTCATACGACCAACGGTCTCGGTGGCCACAATCTGGGCACGATGGTGGTGGTTGCGTCGCTGATTCTGCTGTCGATCACGCTATTTACGTCGATGCTCGACGCGCGGCAGCAGGTACGAGCTTTCGCCATGGCGGAAACGCTGGAGCAGGCGAACTCGCAACTTGAGGGTGCCGACGCCGAGCGGCATTGGATGGACCTCCGCGATCCGCCGACCGGATTGCCAAATCGCGTTCTGCCGCAACATCGTCTGGATCGTGCGCTGAACCGTATCAGCCGACAGGCGAACTATGCCGCCAAGCGCACGCCGACCAAGCTTGCTGTGGTGTTCATCGATCGGGATGGTTTCAAGCCGGTCAACGACAGCTACTGTCATAGCGCCGGTGATCAGGTAATACGCCGGGAGTCGCTTCGCCTGAACGAGTTGATCCGGGATACCGATACGGCGGCGCGCACCGGTGGCGACGAGTTTCTCCTGCTGCTGGAGGAGGTGCAGCGTGTCGCCGCCGCGGCAGGTCTAGCCGATCGCATTGTTCGATCGCTAGGCACGCCGCTGCAGAAGATCAGTCGCAGCTTTACCCGTGACCTGGACAGTTCCGCCGATGCTCGTGCAGTGGTCGACGCGGTGATCCGTCTGGAGCACTCGCTGGGCCTGCGCCTGGTTGCCGAAGGGGTGGAGACCGCGGAGCAATAGACCACCCTGATCGAGCTGGACTACGACTAGCTCCATGGCAATTACCTCGCCATGCCGATGACGGCAGATGCACTGCGTAAATCGGGATTGTTCGGGTCTTTGGCACCATCGTGATCATGCATAATTGCTGCCTTGTCCTTCGACCGGATCCGGCGCCGCATGTCCGACCCCAACAAGCTTTTCGCGCGGGCTACGGCAGCTTACAACCAAGGACACTGGCAACAGTCGTTTGACCTGGCGACGTCGCTGCTGCCGCTGGCTCCGCAGCACGCGGGTCTCCATTACCTGATCGGGCTGGCGGCGCTGGGGATCAAGCGGATCCCGCAAGCGCTGGAAGGTTTGCAGCGCGCCTCACAACTGGAGCCGGGCCGGGCTGATTATCTGGCCCAGCTGGCGAAGGCCCTTTCTCTGGTCAACCGCCCCGCAGAGGCGGTGGCGATCGTGGATCGGGCGTTGACGCTGTCGCCTCTGGATGCGTCAACGCTCGACACGCTGGGTGTCGTGCTCTCGCGTGCCAACGCACACGCGCGGGCAAAACAGCTTTATCGGCGTGCGGTTGACCTGGCGCCTGATCATGCGGATTTTCGCCACAACCTGGCCAAGGCGCAGACCTTCCTTGGCGAGCTTGATGCTGCCGAACGCGAGCTGGATATCTGCATCGATCTGGCGCCGCATTCCTGGTACGTACACCTCACGCTGGCACAGCTGCGTAAACAGACGGCCAAGAGCAATCACCTTAATCGCCTGCATGCCCTTCTGCCGGAAAGTGTGGGAAGCCCGATCGGACAGATGAACCTGCACTTGTCGCTGGCCAAGGAGTACGAGGACCTCGAGGACTATTCCAGGGCGTTCGAGCATCTGGTTGCCGGCAAGGCGGCGGGGCGCAAGCTGCTCAATTACCGCTTCGAACAGGACGAGGCGCTTTTCGCCGCGATTACCCGCGCATCGTCCGAAATCTCCCCGGATTCACCCGGATTCGCATCGGGTGAACCAATCTTCGTTCTCGGCATGCCGCGCTCGGGAACGACGCTGGTGGACCGGATCATTTCCAGCCATCCAGACGTCCATTCCGCCGGTGAACTGCAGATATTTTCTTCAGCTTTCAGACATGTTTCCGGCAGCAGGTCGGCGCGATTGCTCGATATCGACACGCTCGATCATGTCAGGCATGTGGACTGGCACAAGCTCGGTCAGGCTTATCTTGCCGGCGCCCGTCCGGCCACCGGTCATACGCCGCGTTTCCTCGACAAGATGCCGCATAATTTTCTGTATGCCGGCTTTATCGCCAGGGCACTGCCCGATGCCAAGATCATCTGTCTGCGGCGCAATCCGATGGATACGTGTCTGAGCAACTTTCGCCAGCTTTTTGTGCCTGGGTCAAACAACTGCGATTATTCGTTCGACCTGCTCGATACCGGTCGCTATTACGTACTGTTTGATCGGCTTATGGCGCACTGGCGCGCGCTTTTCCCGGGCCGCATTCTGGAGATGGAATACGAGACGCTGGTCCAGTCACAGGAGCCCAGCACGCGCCGCCTGCTCGAGTTTTGTGGTCTGACCTGGAACGAAGCCTGCCTGCATTTCGAGGACAACCCCTCGCCGACGGCCACGGCCAGTGCTGTGCAGGTGCGGCAGCCGATGAATCGCAGCTCTATCGCGCGCTGGAAAAAATATGAGGCCCAAACGGTCGAGTTGCGGCAGCTCCTGATGGAATCGGGGATCAGGCTCGAACCGGGGGCGCGTGTCGGGCATTCAAGCACGGATTCTTCCACTGCAATTCCATGAACTGAGCTGCATGAGTGTCACTCGACCGCCATTTTTCGTGCCGCCGATTGCAGCATGTGTCGCAAGAAGTTGCATGATCCGGACTTCTAAAAGTCCTATTGCCAACTGCATTGGCGCTATCTAGATTCGAACTGCTGCAGCACGAATTTGCGGGACGCGGTGCAAGACTGGGCGGCGCCCTGTGGTGCCGTGTCCGACACTAAAAATCTGGAGAAACGGATTGTGAAAGTATTCCCAAACGGTTCGGTTGGTCGCCACGACACGGTCCTCAAGAAATCGATCGCAGCGCTGCTCTTTGCCAGCACGCTGACGTTCGGATTTGCTGCGCCAGCTGCGGAGACGCTGACGGGAAACAACCATCTTCTCAATACCAACCTCCCCGCTGTCGTGTCATCGGGGCAGGCGGCCCACACCGGCATCATGGATCCGGCGAAAAGCATGAAGCTTGGGCTGATTTTACCGTTGCGCAACGAGGCCGAGCTCGACAGCCTTCTGCTGCAGCTGCGCGATCCGCAAAGCATCAACTATCACCACTACCTGTCGTCGGCCGAATTCACCGAGCGTTTCGGCGCGAGCCAGAAAGACTACGACGCGGTTGTTGCCTGGGCCAGATCGAACGGCTTTACGGTTACCCAGACCACGCCCAATCGACGCGTGGTGGACGTACAGGGCTCGGTGGCCACGATCAATCGCGCGCTGCACATGCAACTGGGCACCTTTCAGCATCCGACCGAGAACCGCACGTTCTTCGCGCCCGATCGCGAGCCGACGATGAATCTGGCGGTACCCCTGCTGGACATCACCGGTCTGACCAACGTCAACTTGCCGAAGAATCATCTGGTGCACGGCAGCAGCGTGCAGCATATGGATGCCATCAAGGCTACGCATGGCTCTGGCCCATCGGGTGAGTACCTGCCCAGCGACATGCGTGCGGCGTACTACGGCTCGGGCTCGCTGACCGGTGCCGGCCAGACCGTGGGCATTTTTTCGTATGACGGCTACAAATCGTCCGACGTGACGCTTTACTACAGCAAGACCGGCATGAAGTCCTCGGTGCCGATCAAGAACGTACTGGTCAACGGCTACAGCGGCGTCTGCGATGCGGGCGACGGCAGCGGCACATCCAAGTGCGATGACGGCGAGCAGGTGCTCGACATCGTCAACGTCATCGGCATGGCGCCGGGCCTGACGCAGGTGATTTTCTACGAGGGCTCCAGTGCCACGGACATCCTCAATCAGATGGCAACCGACAATACCGCCAAGGTCATCACCAGTTCGTGGGGCGGCGGCGACTTCGGCAGCGCGGACGACACCATCTACAAGCAGTTCGCTGCGCAGGGGCAGACTTTCCTCAATGCCAGCGGTGACGAAGGTGCCTACAACGCCAGCACGTGGCTGCCGCCGTCTCTGGATCCGAACATCCTCGACGTGGGTGGCACGGACCTGGTGACATCGGGCCCGGGCGGCACCTGGACCTCGGAAACGGGCTGGCTCGACAGTAGCGGTGGTTACTACAAGAAGGCCGGTTATGCGACGCCGGCATATCAGAAGTTGAGCGGTGTCATCACCAGCACCAACAAGGGGTCGACTACCTATCGCAACGACCCGGATCTCGCCGCCGAGGCGAATTTTGACAATCCCACGGTCAGCAACGGTACCTTCGAAACCGGTTACGGCGGCACCAGCTTTGCCGCGCCGCGCTGGGCAGGATTTCTTGCGCTGGCCAACCAACAGTCGGTGGCAGCAGGCAAGAGCACGCTGGGCTTCGTCAATACCAAGATCTACAACATCGGCGTCGGATCCAGTTACAAGAGCCAATTCCACGACATCACCAGCGGCAACAACAAGCCGTCTGCCGGGAGCGGCGCCGGCTTCAACGCGGTGGCCGGTTTCGATCTGGTCACCGGCTGGGGCAGCCCGCAGGGAGCGGCGTTGATCAATGCGCTGACTCAATGAGGCGATGCGTTCGGCGTGTCACGTCGAACTGACGCAAGCGGAGGGTCGCCCTGGGCGGCCCTCTTTTTTTTGCCTGCACAATCGCCAAGGCAGAGGCGCGCCCTTGCTTGAGCCCGATTCCCCCGCTGAAACCACGCGGGAAGTCTTGCGGACCAGCGGGTTGCCGTGCCCGCAGCGGTCACTGGAGTACCCTGTCATGCGATGCGTCTTTCCGCTATGGAGCCAAGGTCATGCGTAGCATCTGGATAAGTGCGGTTGTCACCATGGCGTGCGCGGCGTGCGTCGTTCATGCGCAGACATCCGCTGCCAAACCACCGGCTGTCGAGGCGTTCGGCAAGGGCGTGCAGGTCTATGCCTGTACTTCCGTGAGTACAGGCTATGCCTGGACGCTGAAGGCACCGGAAGCGAGTCTGCGCGACGCGAAAGGTCACCTTATCGGCAAGCACTTCGCTGGCCCGACATGGCAAGCCATCGACGGCAGCGCGGTCGTCGGGAACCCGCTCAACGTTTCCCCGTCACCCGACGCCGGCGCCATTCCCTGGATTGTGCTGCAGGCGAAATCGCATGCCGGCATGGGCCTGATGTCGAACGTCGATTATGTGGTGCGTACGCGTACCGAGGGCGGTTCAGCGCCGGCAGGCGGCTGCGATGCCGGCCACGCAGGGGCCGAAGTCCGCATACCCTACAGTGCCGTCTACCTGTTCTTCCGCCACTGAGGCGCTGGACTCGTCGCAGCGCTTGCGACAGATGGTCGCGACACTTCGGCTTCTACACATCGTGCCGCATCGGCTGCGCCATCATGGTGGCCTGATGAAACTCTCCGAAAAGCTCGCCATTCTCGCGGACGCCGCCAAGTACGACGCCTCGTGCTCGTCCAGCGGCGGGCAGAAGCGCGACTCGCTGAAAACCGGCGGCATCGGCTCGAACGAGGGCATGGGCATTTGCCACGCCTATGCGCCGGACGGCCGCTGCATTTCGCTGCTGAAGATTCTGTTGACCAACTTCTGCATCTACGATTGCGCCTACTGCATCAACCGGCGCACCAGCAACGTGCAGCGCGCGCGTTTCACCGTGGCTGAAGTCGTGCAGCTGACGATGGACTTCTATCGGCGCAACTACATCGAAGGCCTGTTTCTGTCGTCCGGCATCATCCAGTCCTCCGACTACACGATGGAGATGCTGGTGCAGGTCGCGCGCAGCCTGCGCGTGGATCATCGCTTTGGCGGCTACATCCATCTCAAGACCATTCCCGACGCCTCGCCCGAGCTGCTGTCCGACGCCGCCCGCTGGGCCGATCGCCTCAGCATCAACGTTGAACTGCCGACCGAAGGCGGATTGAAAGCGCTGGCGCCGGAAAAGGATCTGCGCGATATCCGCCGCGCGATGGGCCGTCTGCGCATGGGTATCGACGAAGCGAAGGCGGAAAAGAAGGCGCCGCGTTTCGCGCCGGCCGGGCAGAGCACGCAGATGATTGTCGGCGCCGATGCTTCCAGCGATCGCGACGTGCTCACCAGCAGTACGAACCTGTACGCCAACTACAAGCTCAAGCGCGTGTATTACTCGGCCTTCAGCCCGATTCCCGATGCGTCCAAAGCATTGCCTTTGCGTCCGCCGCCGCTGGTGCGCGAGCATCGGCTGTATCAGGCCGACTGGCTGATGCGCTTCTACGGTTTCAATGTCGACGAGATCGCGCCGGCCAGCGATAGCGGCATGCTCGATCTGGACGTCGATCCGAAGATGGCCTGGGCGTTGCGCCATCGCGAACAGTTTCCGGTCGACCTCAACCGCGCGCCCAAAGAGATGCTGCTGCGCGTGCCGGGCCTGGGCGTGCGCACGGTGCAGCGGTTGATCGACATGCGTATGCATCGCAAGCTGCGCTACGCGGATCTGGTGAAGCTTCGCGTGCCGGTGCGCAAGGTCGCGCCGTTCGTTGCCACCATCGATCACCGCCCGCGCGTGGACAGCGAAAGCGTTGCGCTTCGCCACCTCGACACCACGCCGCGTCAGGCTGACCTGTTCGGCCACTGATGCGCCTCGTCGTTCTGCACGATGGGAGTGATTTGTCCGAATGGCGTGGCCAGGCGCGCGCGCTGCTGGCCGCAGGCGTACTGCCTTCGGACGTGCACTGGCAGGTTGGCGATGCCGGCGGCCTGCTGCCGGCGGAATCATCGCCGTCGTCGCCTGCGGCCAAGCCGGCCGGCACGGTGCCGCACGAGTTTTTGAGCCTTGCCAATACCGTGCTGGCGCATGCCGATGCGCGCCGCCACGCCGTGCTGTATCGCATGCTGTGGCGCCTCACCCACGGCGAACGTCAGCTGCTGCATATCGCCAGCGATGACGACGTGGACTGGTGCGAGCAGGCGGCCAAGGCCGTGCGACGCGACATGCACAAGATGAAAGCCTTCGTGCGCTTTCGCGAGGTGAAGAGGGCAGAGGGTTCAGTGTTCATTGCGTGGTTCGAGCCATCGCATGACATCCTTCCCCGGGTGGCGCCGTTCTTTGTGCGCCGCTTCGCCGGCATGCACTGGTCGATACTCACCCCAACACGCAGCGCGCACTGGAACGGCGAAACCATCAGCTTCGGTGCCGGCGCGCAGAAGGCCGATGCGCCGAACGAGGATGCGCTGGAAGCTCTATGGCTGACGTACTTCGCGAATATCTTCAATCCGGCGCGGCTGAAAGTGCAGGCGATGAAGAACGAAATGCCGGTGCGCTACTGGAAAAACATGCCCGAGACCGCGCTGATTCCCGGCCTGATCCGCGACGCTTCCGCGCGCATGGATGCGATGGTGCAGAAAGCGCCAACCCTGCCGAAGAAACATATTCCCGCGCCGGCGGAACGCGTGACCGTGCCGCTGCCGCAGGGCAGCGTCGCCGAACTGCGCGCCGCTGCAGCGCAATGCCGAGCGTGTCCGCTGTGGGAGCCGGCCACGCAGACGGTTTTTGGCGAAGGCCCGGACGACGCGCGCATCATGGTGATCGGCGAGCAGCCGGGCGATCAGGAGGATCTGGCCGGTCGGCCCTTCATCGGACCGGCCGGCCAGCTGTTCGATCAGGCGCTGGCCCAGGCGGGCGTCGAACGCAGTCAGCTTTACATCACCAACACCGTCAAGCACTTCAAGTTCGAGCCGCGCGGCAAGCGCCGCATCCACTCACGCGCCAGCGCCTCCGAGCAGTTCGCCTGCCGACCGTGGCTGCTCGCCGAAATCCAGCGCGTGGCGCCAAAGACCATCGTCTGCCTCGGCGCGATGGCGGCCCAGGCGATTTTCGGCAAGAACTTTCGCCTGCTCGAACAGCGCGGCCAGTGGATGACTCTCGATAACGGCATCCGCGTCTTTGCCACCGTGCATCCGTCCTATCTCTTGCGGTTGCCGGACGAGCGCGAGCGCGAGGCGGCTGTTGCCGATTTCATACGCGATCTGAGCATGCTGGTTTCGTAGAGCTAAAACCGACACGACATCGCTTAAGCTGCGCGCTGGATTTCCACCGAGCGTTTCCGTGAACAGCCAGACGCATCCGCATCCTGCCCAGAAGGTTCAGTCGATTTCCGCCGCGCTGGTAATGAGCGCGCTCGGCGTCGTGTTTGGCGACATTGCTACCAGCCCCTTGTATGCGCTGCAGGCGGCGTTCGACTCGCACGGCGTGCCGGCCAGTCGCGACAATGTGCTTGGCCTGCTGTCGCTGGTGTTCTGGGCGCTGATCATTGTGGTGTCGTGCAAGTACGTGGCGTTCATCATGCGAGCCAACAACAACGGCGAAGGCGGCATCATGTCGCTGATGGCGCTGACGCGCGAAGTCTGCCGTGACAGGATTCCGCGCCCGCTGCTCGTGGGGTCGCTGGCGCTTGGCCTGATCGGCGCCGCGCTGTTTTTTGGCGACAGCGTGATTACGCCGGCCGTATCGGTGCTCTCGGCCGTCGAGGGTCTGCAGCTGGCGGCGCCTGCGCTGAAGGCCTGGGTGCTGCCGATCAGCGTGGTGATTCTTCTGGGGCTTTTTTTCGTGCAGCGCGTGGGCTCGGCGCACGTCGGCAAGATCTTCGGGCCGGTGATGGCGCTGTGGCTGCTGGTGGTCGCGTCGCTGGGCGTTTACCGGTTGATCGATCGGCCGGACGTGTTGATCGCGGTCGATCCGATGTATGCCGCGCACTACTTCGCGAAAAACGGGTTTCGCGGTTTTGAGACGCTGGGCGCGGTGATTCTGGTGCTCACCGGTGCCGAAGCGCTGTACGCGGACATGGGCCATTTCGGCGCGGGCTCCATCCGCGTGGCGTGGTTTGCGCTGGCGCTGCCGTGCCTGCTGCTGAGCTACTTCGGGCAGGGCGCCTTTCTGCTGGGTGACCCCGCAGCGGCAGTGATGCCGTTCTATCGCATGGTGCCGCATGCGCTGCTGTATCCGATGATCGTGCTGGCCGCGCTGGCCACGGTGATCGCTTCGCAGGCGGTGATTGCGGGTGCGTTTTCGATGGCGCGCCAGGCCATGCTGCTGGGTTACCTGCCGCGCATGCGCGTGCAGCATACGTCGCATCACGTGGAGGGGCAGGTGTATCTGCCGGGCATCAACATGATGCTGCTGGTGCTGGTGATGGCGGCGGTGCTGATCTTCCGCTCATCCGATGCGCTGGCGTCAGCCTATGGCATTGCCGTGAGTGGAACGATGCTGGCCACCACCATGCTGGCGCTGCTCTACGCGCGCTTTGCGTGGCATTGGCGCTATGTGGCGCTGATTCCGCTGGGCATTGTGCTGACGACGATTGATGTGGCGTTCTTCGGCGCGAATATCCTGAAAATCAGTTCCGGCGGCTGGTTTCCGCTGCTGCTGGGCGCGGTGATGTATGTGCTCATGTCGACCTGGCATCGCGGCCGAAGAATCCTGATCAATCACCTGAGCCGTGACGGCCTGGAGCTGAAGAGTTTTGTTCGCAGCATAGCGGCGCATCCCCCGCATCGCGTGGATGGAAGCGCGGTGTTTCTCACCGCGCGCAGCGCGGGTGTGCCGGTGGCGTTACTGCATAACCTGAAGCATAACCGTGTGCTCCACCGCACCAACATCGTGCTGACGCTGGAGTTCGTCAATACGCCGTTCGTGTCCAGCAACAATCGCCTGCATCACGTAGAGCTTGGCGACGGATTTCACCAGGTCAACCTGCGCTTTGGCTTTGCCGAAGACACCGATGTGCCGCAAGCGCTGAGCGCCCTGGACATCGACGGTGAACAACTTGATCCAGCGATGCTGACCTATTTTGCGAGCCGCGAAAATATCGTGCCGTCCCGGTTGCACGGCATGTCGCTGTGGCGCGCGCATCTGTTTGCGCTGATGGCGCGCAACGCGCTGGCAGCGACGACCCATTTCAATCTGCCCGACAACCGCATGGTGGAGATCGGCACGCGCGTGGACGTGTGAGGCATCCGGTTTTCGATGGCGCAGGTGTTGACGTAGGTTGGCGCTGAGCGCAGCGAAGCCCAACATGTTTCGCCGTATGTAAGTTGGGCTTCGCTGCGCTCAGCGCCAACCTACGAAGGTTGCGAAAGCGCGTGATCTTATGCGGTGCGGCGTTTCTTCGCGGCGGCCGCGCGCGGCTTGGCGACTGTCGCCGGCTTGCGTGCGGCCTTGCCGGTGGCGCAGGCACCCCCGGACTGGCTGCAGCAGTGGTCGGTGAGGTAGCCGATCAGCTCATTCATCGTCGCGAGTACGGGCGAGTAATAGATGAACCGACCGTCCTGCCGGCTCGCCACCAGGCCCGCGTGCGACAGCTCTTTCAGATGAAAGGACAACGTGGCGTTGGCCAAGCCAAGCTTCTGCGCGATGACGCTGGCGGCCAGGCCCTCCGGCGCGTGCTCGATCAGCAGCCGATAAACCGCCAGACGCGATTCCTGCGCCAGCGCGGAAAGTATGGTGACCGCTTGTTTGCTCTGCATGTTGATGGAGATGATGGTTCAGTGACTTGAGGGCTGTGTCAGTGTAGAGGCTCGCGGCCAGAAGGCGTTCGATCAGACGGTTCGCGTTTCGTACCAGGACTTGCTGACTGTCACGAGGCGAACCACGGACAGCATCACCGGCACTTCGATCAGCACGCCCACGACCGTAGCGAGTGCGGCGCCGGAGTGCACGCCGAACAGGCCTACCGCCGTTGCTACCGCCAGTTCGAAAAAATTGCTCGCGCCGATAAGTGCGGAGGGTGCGGCCACACAGTGCGGCACACCGAAGGCGCGATTGAGCAAGTAGGCCAGCCCCGAGTTGAAGTAGACCTGGATAAGGATCGGCACGGCGAGCATCGCGATCACCAGCGGCTGCGCAATGATCTGCTGGCCCTGAAAACCGAACAGCAGCACCAGCGTCAGCAGCAGTGCCGCCAGTGACAGCGGCGCCAGCCGGCTCAGCAGATTCTGCAGTGCCTGCACGCCACCGCTTGCCAGCATCCAGCGCCGCAGAACCGCGGCGATAAGCACCGGCACGATGATGAAAAGCAGTACGGAAAGAATCAGCGTATGCCAAGGCACGGTGATTGCCGAGATCCCCAGCAGCAGCGCGACGATGGGTGCGAATGCCACCACCATGATCGCGTCGTTCAACGCCACCTGGCTCAGCGTGAAATTGGGCTCGCCGCCGCAGAGATTGCTCCATACGAAGACCATCGCCGTACACGGCGCAGCGGCCAGCAGGATCAATCCGGCAATATAGGAGTCGAGCTGATCGGCAGGGAGGTAACCGGCAAATACGTGGCGGATGAATATCCAGCCCAGCAGCGCCATCGAGAAGGGCTTGACGGCCCAGTTGATGAAGAGCGTGACACCAATGCCTTTCCACTGGCGGCGCACGCCACCCATCGCGGCAAAGTCGATCTTCAACAGCATCGGGATAATCATCAGCCATATCAGCACGGCTACCGGCAGATTGACCTGCGCCACCTGCCAATGCCCCAACGTTTCGAAGGTCGTCGGCAACAGATGCCCGAGCGCTGTGCCGGCCACGATGCACAGCAGCACCCATACGGTGAGATAGCGCTCAAAAAAACCGATGCGTGGCCGGGCGTCGCCGCTGGCGGCGTTGGCGTTGGCGCTGCTGCGAGGCTTGCTCATGTGCGTGCCTCGCTGTCGGATAAAAGCATTTCGCCGATACGATCGAGCGATCGTTTCAGCTCGGCGGGCTCCATGTTTTCAACAGGTAGCGCAAGCATCGCGCGCAGCCGACGCGTAATCAGCGCATGTGCCTGGCGAAAGGCTCCCGTGATTTCCTCAAAGCTGCCCTGTGCGGCGGCGGGGTCGGGCAGGCCCCAGTGCGCGCGCACGAAGTCGCCGAACAATACCGGGCAAGGCTCTTTCGCGGCGCTGTCGCATACGGTGATTACGATATCGAGTGGTGGCGAATTCGCGCCGACGAAGCGATCCCATGATTTGCTCGACAGACCATTTGTCGGAATGCCGGCGGCGTTGAGCGCGCTGATCGCATAGGTATTGACCCGCCCCGCGGGCTGACTACCGGCGCTGAAAGCCTCAAAGCGCCCTGCGCCCAGATGGTTGAGCGTGGCTTCAGAGAGAATGCTGCGGGCCGAGTTGACCGTGCAGATAAAAAGAACGCGGCAGGGATGCATGATGGGTATCCGTTAACGGTTGTTTGTAATTCGACATTTCCATAATTATAGAAAAGTATAATCAAGGCAACCTTCGACATCACTCAACATCAGGCTGACCCATGACAACTGAAACCATGACCGACGAACTGCCCAACATTACCGCTCAGGCGCTGGATATTCCCGACCAGGTCAAACTGGGTTTACCTGAAGGTGCCGCGCATCCGCCGCGCATTCTGCTTCTGTACGGATCGCTGCGGCCGCAATCCTTCAGCCGCAAGCTGGCGCTGGAGGCGCAGCGCATTCTGCAAAGGATGGGCGCCGAAACGCGGGTTTTCGATCCGCACGATCTGCCGATGCTGGACAGCGTGCCGGCTGATCATCCAAAGGTGCGCGAACTGCGCGAACTGTCGCTGTGGTCGGAAGGGCAGGTGTGGGTGAGTCCGGAGCGGCACGGTGCGGTGACCGGCGTGTTCAAGAACCAGATCGACTGGCTGCCGCTGGAGGATGGCAGCGTGCGCCCGACGCAGGGACGCACGCTGGCGGTGATGCAGGTATGCGGCGGGTCGCAGTCGTTCAACGTGGTGAACGCGCTGCGCCTGCTCGGGCGCTGGATGCGCATGGTCACCATTCCGAATCAATCGTCGGTGGCCAAGGCGTGGACGGAGTTCGATGACGCCGGCCGCATGAAGCCCTCGCCGTATTACGACCGCGTGGTGGACGTGATGGAGGAGCTGTTCAAGTTCATCCTGATGATCCGCGATCGCAGCGATTACCTGGTCGATCGGTACAGCGAGCGAAAAGGTGCGGTTGAGGCGCGTGCGCTGTCGCTGGCAGCAGGCTTGGTGCGCACCGTTCAAACTGCAGAGAAACCGATACAGCCGATGGCGGCTACGATTTATCACAACCCCGCCTGCGGCACCTCGCGCAACACGCTGGCCTTGATCCGGCATGCCGGCATCGAGCCAACCATCGTCGAGTATCTGAAAGATCCGCCAAGCCGGCAGCAGCTTATGCAGCTTATCGCTGATGCCGGACTGACCCCTCGCTCAGCCCTGCGCGTCAAGGAAAAGATCTGTGGCGATCTTGGTCTGGATGCGGCGGACACCAGCGACGATGCGCTGCTGGACGCGATGATCGAGCATCCCATCCTGATCAACCGTCCCTTCGTGGTGACGCCGCTGGGCACACGGCTGTGCCGCCCGTCCGAACGGATTGTCGATATTCTTCCCGCGTTCTCCGAGCCCTTCGTCAAGGAAGACGGCGAGGTGGTCTCGCCGCGCGGATGAGTCGCTGATGCAAGGACTCGGCTGATTCACTCACTGGGAAAAGTCGAGATTGACCGGCGCATCCGGAATCTGTGGCGCCGCGCTCCCGGTCACGGCAACGTCTTTGTCAACAACGTCCAGCGCAAAACTGTCGCCCCATAATTCGCCTTTACCGGAAAGAAAAAAGCCGAAGGCAATATCCTTTGCGTTGGCCGGCACATCGAGCACGATGTCACAGCGCCGCCAAGCCTGGTCACCCTGCAGCGCGCGCTGTTCCATATTGTCGAAGCCGAGGATCTTGCCCGCCGTGTCGCCGTCGATGCGCATCCACATCTGGCCCTTGCCGGCGTCCTTCGTGCGCAGGTAGCCCGACAGCCGTATGCGTTTGCCCTGGTAGTTGGCGGCGCTGATGGTCTGCATCAACGTGCCGAATCCGTCGCTGTCGGTCTTTGCCCGAATGAATGCATTGCGGCTATCAGGTCGACGGGTTCCCGGTTCGCTGCCCATGACGTAATCGGCCGGTTTTGATCCGGCGACAAACCAGCCTTCGGGCGTGCTCGCATGGCAGTTGGCCGCCAGCAAACAGCCGAGACTCAAGGCGAGAGCAAAAGTGCTTTTCATGCGTTTCTCCGTGAAGCGGTTATCGGGAATTACTCGGGGGACGTATTTTGCGTCAGGAGGTATTGCGCACTGGGCGAGAGCGGCGGCGCGACATCCATTTGCAGCAGATAAGCGCGCGCGCGCCCGTCGAGATATCCGGGCGTCACACTGCTGGCGGCATGCTGCACTGGCATTGGCGCCGATGCGCTGTGCCGGGCGGTCAGCCAGATCATTACGCCGGCAGCGATGGCGCCGGCAAGCCACGACCAGCGCATTGTTTGCGCCCGTGAGCGACGGTTGGCGCCGGCGATTTCCAGAATTCGTGCATCGACGGTGGCGCGCGGCGCTTCCTGCGCGACCTTGCGATACAGCCTGACAAGATCGTCCAGCGGCTCATCGTTCATTGCCATGCCTCCAGCGCAGCGCGCAGGCGCTGCTGTGCATAGCGCAATCGACTCTTGACGGTTTCGCGGGATACCTCTGTAGCCAATGCAATGTCATCAAGGCTCAAATGCCCCTCCGCTTTCATCAGAAAAGCTTCCCGCTGCAGCGGCGGAAGATGACTTATCGCCTCGAGCAACGCCTGTCCGAGTTCTTCGCTGTGGGCCAATCGCTCTGGCGATTGCGACGACGGCGCCGGCGAATCGAGCTGAGCCAAATCGCTGCCGTGGCTCTGCCAGTCGGGCGCATGCCGACTGAGCACGCGCCAGCGGTCGGAAGCGCGACGATGCGCGATGGAGAACAGCCACGCCGCGAAGCCGGCGCTCGGCTGGTAACGATCCTTGCTGCGGATGACGGCAATCCAGACTTCCTGAAACACCTCTTCGGCTTCGCTGGGGTGGGCGGCCAGTCTGAGCAGGTAGCGGTGCAGCTTTTCGCGGTAGCGAAAATACAGCGTCTGGAACGCACGGTTATTGCCCCGCTGGTATTCGATCATGCATGCCTCGTCGGTCGCATCGCTCGTCTCGGCACGCGTTCTTTCCACGCTGGCGACCGCTTGCGAGGATTTGGGATGGCGCACAAACGCCAGCGCTTCGGCGAGACTCCAGTGCAGTGACCCCGTACACGCGCTTTCCATGGCTCCAATTCCTTACCGTGATATCCAATAATCGCTGGATTGCCTGCCATGGGGTTAACCGCGCGGCACTTTTTTCACGGCGATTTTCTGCTGCGGCTGTCGCGAAGGGTTTCCTCTGGCAGAATCGAACCAACTGCACTGCCGGAACACTCTGGAATGACTCAAGCTGCTGCCGCGCCCGCCAATTCGCCGAGCCGCATTCTGTTCGCCAGCCTGATCGGTACGACGATCGAGTTCTTCGATTTCTATATCTACGCCACGGCGGCGGTGCTGGTTTTTCCGAAGCTTTTTTTCCCGTCGGCCGATCCGGCGTCGGCGGCGCTGCAGTCATTCGCCACGTTTGCGCTGGCGTTTTTTGCGCGGCCGATCGGTTCGGCGGTGTTCGGGCATTTCGGTGATCGGGTCGGGCGCAAGGCGACCCTGGTAGCGGCACTGCTGACCATGGGTATTTCAACGGTGGCCATTGGCCTGCTGCCGACCTACGCAAGCATCGGCGTGGTTGCGCCGCTGCTGCTGGCGCTGTGCCGCTTTGGTCAGGGCCTGGGCCTCGGCGGCGAATGGGGCGGTGCGGTGCTGCTGGCGATCGAGAACGCGCCGCCGGGCAAGCGGGCCTGGTACGGCATGTTTCCGCAGCTTGGCGCGCCGATCGGCTTTTTCTTTTCCAGCGGGCTGTTTCTGTGGCTGACGCAGGGCATCGGCGATCAGGCCTTTTTCGCCTGGGGCTGGCGCGTGCCGTTTCTGGCCAGCGCCGTGCTGGTGCTGATCGGCCTGTGGATGCGGCTGAAGCTGCAGGAGACGCCCGCGTTCGCCGAGGCCATGGCGCACCACGAGCGCGTCAAGCTGCCGATGGTTACGGTGATCACCAAGTACCCCGGAGCTCTGCTGGCGGGCACCTTCGCCGCGCTGGCGACGTTTGTGCTGTTCTATCTGATGACGGTGTTCGCACTGAGCTGGGCGACGACCAGGTTGGGCTATTCACGCGAGCAGTTCCTGATACTGCAGATGGTCGGCGTGCTTTTCTTCGGCGCGACCATCCCGCTGTCGGCGATCCTGGCCGATCGCTGTGGCAACCGTTTCACGATGATTCTTTCCACGGTGCTGATCATTGCCTTCGGCATCGGCTTTGCGCCGCTGTTTGCCGCGGGCAGCAGCGGCAGCGTGCTGGTATTTCTGGCGATTGGGCTGGGTGTGATGGGTCTGACCTACGGGCCGCTGGGCACGATTCTGGCGCAGATGTTTCCCACCGCCGTGCGCTACACCGGGGCGTCGCTGGCGTTCAATATGGCCGGCATCTTTGGTGCCTCGCTGGCGCCATATATCGCCACGTCGCTAGCCAGAAGCTACGGACTGTCCTACGTGGGCTACTACCTGTCGGCGGCGGCGGTGCTCACACTGCTGGCGCTGCTGGCGACGCCGCGATCGGCGGACTGATATCCGCAGCGCCGCCTCTCCGTAAAACGCATGTGTCTGAAGGGCGCAGGGCCGGCCGCTGGAGATGCCCGGAAGTGTCCCCATCTTTTCCAGACACGGGTTTCATGCGGAAGCGAGCAGGCTCTGAGGCATTGGCAAGATGGAGGGTTTGTTATGGCAACCGGTTGGGCCGGCGACGGCGCCGTGCAGGATCAGATCGACGCCACCGTAAACGATGCGGTGACGCGGGCGCGCCGCCAGCTGCGGCAGGGCCCGGGCCTCGCCCATTGCGAGGAGTGCGAGGCCAAGATTCCCGAGGCACGCCGCAAGGCCGTGCCGGGCGTGCGGCTGTGCGTGGCGTGCCAGGAAGCGCACGACGAAGAGCAGGCCGCGGGCATCTACAACCGGCGCGGCAGCAAGGACAGTCAGCTGCGCTGAATGCCAAGGCTCGAACGTGGCGACTACCAGGATTGCGACTGCGACTGGGACAGCGCGGATTCGGCGATGGTCACCTGCACCTCGAGCGATTCGGCGATGCCGCCAAGTCGAACACCGCGCACCGGCGCGGCGTCGCGATAGTCGCGGCCGCAGGCGATGCGAACGTAGCGCTCGTCCGGCGACTGCCGATTGGCAGCGTCGAAACCCAGCCAGCCAAGGTCACTGACGAAAATCTCCGCCCACGCGTGGCTGGCGGCCGCGGTGCCTTCGACAGGGCAGAGGTAGCCGCTGACGTAGCGGGCCGGAAAGCCCAGCGAGCGGGCGGCGGCGATCAACACATGGGCATGGTCCTGGCACACGCCGGCCTCGGCCGCAAAAGCCTCGATCGCCGTGGTTTCCGCGTCGGTCTGATAGGGCAGGTAGTCGATGCGATCGCGCACGCCGTTGGTCAGCCGATGCAGGCGCTCAAGATCCGCGCCATCCCCAGCCGACGATTTTGCAAGATCATCGATCTCGGCATTGCTTTCCGTCAGTGGCGTCGAGGACAGATAGAACATCGGCGGCAGCAGCTCTTTCCGATCGCCGTGCACGCCGTGCATGTCGCGCGTGTTGACCGCCCCGCGCACCGACAGACGCAGGGTCTCCACGCTGCGGTCGATGGTGTGGGTGGCGACAGGATTGCCGAAGCCGTCGCTGCAGGTGGGCTGCAGTCGACGTCCGTCGACATCCACCTGCCAGCTGCTGACCGTTTGCCCGGCACTTGGCGCGGGCCACATGCGCAGCGCCTGGATGATCATGCTGGCGGCCTGACCGTAGCGGTAGACGGTGTCGTGAACGATGGTCAGCTGCATGATTAAAAAAGATGTCCTTCGGAGATTTGCGCGCCCAGTGCCTCGGTGCGAACGATCAGGTCGGTGAGATATTCGTGCAGGCCGTTGTTGATGATGTAGTCGATCCGGCCGTAACGAAGATTGGTGTAGATCGCATGCGCCTGCCGTTTGGCTTCGGCGGCGCGCTGCGGGTCCTGGTCCTCGATGAGATCGAGATGCTGGGTGATCTGGTTGTAGCAAAATGCCAGCGAACGCGGAAACTCGCCGCGCATGATCAACAGCTCGGCCACATGGGCAGGCTCGACCTGACCTTTGAACATCACGCGGTAGGCGCGGCGTGCACCAACGACGCGCAGAATGGCGAGCCACTGGTAGTAATCGACCACGCCGCCGACGTCGTTCACCGAGGGAAGCTTCACGTGATACTTCACGTCCAGCAGCCGCGCGGTGTTATCGGCGCGTTCGAGATACTGGCCGACGCGCACGAAGTGAAAGCCGTCGCGGCGCAGCATCGCGTTCGAGCACACGCCGTGGAACAGACCGACGCGTGACTTCACCCATTCGAGAAATTCGGACAGCAGGTCCTCGGTCATCGGCGTGTTGCGGTAGGTGGAAAGCTCCTGCCAGGTGGTGTTGACCGCTTCCCACATGTCGGCCGTCAGCGCGGTGCGTACGGCGCGCGCATTGCGGCGCGCGACTTCGATGCAGTTGACGATGGAGGAGGGGTTGTCGGCATCGAAGGCGAGGAACTGGATCACCGACGGCTCGTCGGCAGTTTCATGGCGCGCGTAGTAGCTCTCGCTGCCGCCGGCCGCGACGATCGCGGACTCCCACTCGCTATTGCGTTCGCTGTCGACGCGAACGGCGTTCATCTGGCCGGCCACCTGCAGCAGGCGGGCGACATAGTCGGCGCGTTCCATATAACGCGAGAGCCAGAACAGGTTTTCTGCGGTGCGTGCCAGCATCAGCTTTCCAGTACCCAGGTGTCTTTGGTGCCGCCGCCCTGTGATGAGTTCACCACGAGCGAACCCTCTTTCAGTGCCACGCGGGTAAGGCCGCCCGGCACCACGCGAATGCGATCGGCGCCGCACAGCACGAACGGCCGCAGGTCAACGTGGCGCGGCGCGATGCCCGCATCGACAAAGGTCGGCACGGTCGACAGTGCCAGCGTCGGCTGCGCGATGTAGTCCTGCGGGCGCGTCTTCAGCAGGGCGCGGAAGTCCTCCAGCTCAGTGCGGCTGGCGTGCGGGCCGACCAGCATGCCGTAGCCGCCAGAGCCGTGCACCGCCTTGACCACCAGCTCGTCGAGATGCTCCAGCACGTAGCGCAACTCGTCCGGCTTGCTGCAGTCGTGCGTGGGCACGTTGCGCAGCAGCGGCTCTTCGCCGAGATAGAAGCGGATCATTTCCGGCACGTGGATATAGACGGCCTTGTCGTCGGCGATGCCGGCGCCGATGGCGTTGGTCAGCGTGAGATTGCCCGCTCGGTTGGCAAAATGCAGGCCGGGGACGCCGAGCATCGAGTTCGGCTTGAACACCAGCGGATCGAGATAGTCGTCGTCGATGCGGCGGTAGATCACGTCGACACGCGCCAGGCCCGCCGTGGTGCGCTGATAGCAAACGTCCTTATCGACCACCAGATCAGCGCCCTCGACCAGGTCGATGCCCATCTCGTCGGCCAGAAACGCGTGCTCGTAATAGGCGCTGTTGTGAATGCCTGGGGTCAGCAGCACCACGGTCGGTTCGCCGGGACAGTTGGGCGGCGCCAGCGAACGCAGCGTGGCGAGCAACTCGTCGGGGTAGTGCGCGACCGGCGCGACGCGATTGCGTCGGAACAGATCGGGAAACAGCCGCTGCATCACCTCGCGGTTTTCGACCATGTACGACACGCCCGAGGGCGTGCGGCAGTTGTCCTCGAGCACGTAGTAGTCGTCCGGGCCGGTGCGCACCATGTCGATACCGGCAATATGCGAATACATGTGTCCGGGCAGATCGAGACCGGCCATTTCCGGCCGGAACTCGCTGTTGTGCAGGATCAGCTTTTCCGGAATACGGCCGGCACGCACGATATCGCGATCGTGGTACACGTCATGAATGAAGGCGTTCAAGGCCTTGGCGCGCTGCTCGAGGCCCTGGCGAAGGCGCACCCATTCTGCCTGCGCCATCACGCGCGGGATGAAGTCGAACGGGATCAGCCGCTCCGGGTCGCCACCTTCGGTATACACCGCAAAAGTGATGCCGATGCGGCGAAACAATACTTCCGCTTCGCGGCGCTTCAGCGCCAGCTGTTCGGGCGGCATCGATTTGAGCCAGGAATCGATCAACGCGTAAGGGGCGCGAACATTGTCCGGCCAGCCCATCTCGTCGAATACAGGGGTTGCGTCGGCCATCAAAACTCCTGGTTGGGCAGCCACAGCGACGATACGTCGCTGTGGTGAAAAACGGTTGATGCTGAATTCTGTTTGGACGGCTCGACATTACCGCGGGTGACCGATCCATGTCGAAGTGTTTCGTCGCCACGGCAACCATGGCCCGAATACGCGCCGCGGCAACCGGCGGACAATCGCAGAGCGAGCGTGCAATTTCCGTGCATCCAGATCGCGTGCAGGCGCGCCGGCACACGCTTCGCGCGCCTCCAAGAACTTGGAAGCTGGCCATCTGCCTGCTGCGGTCAGTGCGCGCCGGGCTCGATTTCTGTCGACAGCCTCTGCCATCGTCGAGACTGAGGCATTAAAAAATGCGGTAGGCCGTATTCGCGTCCCGTTCGTCTGACGATCAACGCCATGCGATTGCGCCGATGCTTTGTTGTTCCGCAGTGAACTCGTTAGTTGGATAACGTTGTCATACAGTGCCATGAATGACGCTTCGCCCTGCATGAACGCCTCGGCTGAGATGCATACGATTGCGCCATCTCCAAGCCCGTTACTCGAGACGCGCTTTTTCATCAGCCGCCTTGCAGTCCGCGGCGTGTTTGCGTGGACATCTAAAGCCCGGGCAGCGCGGACGATCCGCTGAATTGCGACGGTTCTGGCCGTTGGTGCAGCGCGATAGGCCGTCAGACAAGGCGTGCAGCCGAGTGTCGTCGCGGCATGCCGCAGCGGCAACAAAACAAACGGAGCGCACGCACTGCAGCAGCATTTTGGTGGTGCTTAGCAACAATTCACGCGCGCGATCACAGATGCGATTTTTTCCAATAGACAACGTTGTCATTTAGTCCTATCACAGGACATCCAGCGCATAACAAGCGGTAGCGTGCATGGATGCAATGAGGCGCCTATCCCCCATGGCTGATCGGATCGCGGCCGTGATCTGCCTCGGTAATTCACTCGAATTGATGCAGGCCCATCCGGAGAGCACGACATGTCACTTAAACCCCCGTCACCTTTTGTAAAGCAGCCCGCCAAATGTTTACGCATGGCGCTCGGCGCGTTCGGCAGCGTTGCCGCCACCGGTCTTTCCATGGCCTTGCTGGCCGCGGCGCCGGTGCAGTCGGTTCACGCCGCGAGCGCGACCAGCTGTGCGGCAGCCTGGAGCGCGTCGCAGGTGTATACCGGCGGCAACACCGCCAGCGAGAACGGCGTCAACTATGTCGCCAACTGGTGGACGCAGGGCAATGACCCGGCAACCAACAGCGGCGGCGCGGGCTCCGGCCAGCCGTGGACTTCGCAGGGCTCCTGCAGCGGCGGCGCACCGGCGCCTTCACCTTCACCGGCACCTTCGCCTGCTCCCGCGCCGTCACCGGCCCCCGCGCCAGCCCCTGCGCCCGGAAGCCTGCTGTTCAGTCCGTACAAGGACGTGACCATCAATCTCAACTGGAATACCAACGTCATGCAGACGGCGGTGACCGGTACGGCGATTCCCGTCGTGGGCAGCGGCAGCCTTGTGTCGACCGCCGAACCCAACCTCGGCGCGATTACGCTGGCCTTCGCCTCGGGCGAATGCGGCAGCGAGAACTGGGGCGGCATTCCGGCGGCAAGCTTTGCCGGCGCGAACGTGCAGCCGCTCGCCAACGCCGGGCTCAACTACGTCCTTTCGACTGGCGGTCAGGCGGGCACGTTCACCTGCTCCACGCCAGCGGGCATGGCCAAGTTCCTGTCGACCTATAACTCCTCGCATCTGGTCGGCGTGGATTTCGACATCGAAGGCGGGCAGACGCAGGCGCAGATCAGCAGCCTGATCACCGAAGTGGCTTACGCGCACACGCTGTATCCGAACCTGCGCTTCTCCTTCACGCTGGCCACGCTGGCGGCATCGGACGGCAGCTACGGCGGACTCAATTCGCTCGGCGACATGGTGATGAAGTCGATCAAGAGCGCCAACCTCAGCAATTACACGATCAACCTGATGGTGATGGATTTCGGCGGCCCCAGCGCCGGCGTCTGCGTGGTCGCCAACGGTGTCTGCAATATGGGACAGTCAGCGATCCAGGCGGTACAGAACCTGCAGCACACGTACGGCACCCCGGCCAGCCAGATCGAGCTGACCCCGATGGTCGGCGTCAACGACGTCTCCAGTGAGGTGTTTTCGCTGACCGATGTGGACACGCTGACCGCCTACGCGGTGAGCAACAAGCTGGCCGGCATTCACTTCTGGTCACTGGACCGCGACACGCCGTGTTCGAGCAATTCGGGCTACGCTTCGCCGACGTGCAACTCGGTCAGCGGCAGCACGGCGCTGCAGTACACCAATCGTTTCCTGCACGACCTCGGCCGCCAGTAGCGCGGCGGCTCCCATCGACAGTCGTGCGCAGAGTGCGGCTGTCGATGCTTCCTCTGGGGTTTCATAAGGCAATCGCCCGCGCAGGAGATCGCCACCTTGCTGCGCGGGCGATTGTTGCGGGAGGCGCACGGTATGCGAAAGGCGGGTCGATCGCACGCGCTACCGACAAGCGTTCAAGCCCTGCCTGTGCGTCAGATGGACGCATTCGCGCCCGCACGCGGCGTTCGCCACTACGATCCGTGACATGCCCGCGCCGCCGCTTTTTTCGATCGTCATGCCGACCTACAACCGCGCCGCGCTGCTCGGACGCGCGCTCGCGTCGGTGCTGGGCCAGACGGAGGCGAGTTGGGAGCTGCTGGTAGCGGACGACGGCTCAACCGACGACACCTGGCCGCTGCTGTGCGACTGGCAGGCGAGCGACCGGCGCGTGCGCTGCTGGAAGCACGAAAACGGCGGCCAGTCGGTGGCACGCAATCGCCTGCTGGCCGAGGCCCGCGCACCATGGATCGCCTTTCTCGACAGCGACGACGAGTTTGAACCGTCGCATCTGGCGCGGCGTCGCGCGGCGATTGCATCCGATCCCACGGTCGACATGTGGATTTCGCCAATGCGCGTCGTGGGCGATCCGCTGGTGCCTTGCCGGCACCATCCCGGCCAGATGATCCACGTCGACCGTTGCCTGGGCGTGGGCATGATCGTGGTCAGGCGCGAGGCCATACTGGCGGTCGGCGGTTTCCCCGAGATCCGCTATGCCGAGGATTCAGCGCTGGTGAAGAAACTGGTGGTTGGCGGCGTGCGCAGTCGCAAGCTGCGCGAGCGCTCGTACGTCTATCACCGCGATCATGCCGATACCATCACGCAGAATCGCCTGCGCGCATTCGGCGTGTCCGAAGACCGGATGCCGGCAGAGGCGGGGCATGCGGCGGACGCTTAGACGTCCATAGGCATCTGCCGCTTTGAACGGGTCTGGCCGCCCGCTTCACACATACCGGGGTATCGGCCCTAGCTGCGGGGTCTGGTTGGGCAGATCGACCAGGGTATTGTCGATAAAACACCAGCCCCAGCCCTCGGGCGGATCATAGCCTTCGATGATTGGATGCCCGGTGGCGTGAAAATGCGCGGTGCCATGGCGACCGGGTGACTGATCGCAGCAACCGACATGGCCGCAGGTGCGGCACAGTCGAAGATGGACCCAGGTCGAACCGGTGTGCAGGCATTCCTCGCAGCCCAGCGTCCGCGGCATGACTTCGGCAATGCTGGCGACATGTTTGCAGTAATCACTCATCTATTCGATTCCGGCAGTCGGACAGGAGAGGCGGCAAGCACCTGATGCAGCGCGGCAACGACCTGTGCGCCTTCGCCTACCGCCGCGGCAACGCGCTTGGTCGAGCCGGCACGCACGTCGCCAATGGCAAAGATGCCGGGCACGCTCGTTTCCAGCGCCAGCGGTTCACGTCCGACGGACGACCACAACGGTCCGGTGCCGGGCTGGCCGGTGCAGATGAAGCCCTTCGCATCGACCTCGACGTTGCAGCCATCCAGCCAGGCAGCGTTGGGATCCGCACCGACGAACAAAAAAAGATGCCGCAGCGGGCTGTTCCACTCGGCGCCGCTATCGCTTTGGCGGAAAGTGGCGCCGGTCAAGCCGCTGCTCACATCGCCCTGCAGTGCGATGACTTCGGTGCGCGTATGCAGGGTAACGTTGGGCACCGCGGTGATGCGTTCGATGAGATAACGCGACATCGACGCCTCCAGCGATTCACCGCGTATCACCAGATGAAGGTGTTTGACCCGGGGCGCCAAGAAAACCACCGCCTGTCCCGCCGAATTGCCGGCGCCGACCAGGGCGATCTCTTCGCCTTCGCACAGCTTGGCTTCTACCGGCGAGGCCCAGTACGACACGCCGGCGCCTTCGAACAAGCCCAGATTTTCGATATCAATGCGCCGGTAGCGTGCGCCGGAAGCCACCACGACGCTGCGCGCCCGCATGCCGAGGCCGCTCGCCAGCCGCAGCGTGAACAAGTCGCCGGATTGGCGTTCATCGCCCCCGCATTCCAGTTTGTTCACTGTCACCGGAATGGCGATTTCAGCGCCGAACTTCTGCGCCTGGGTGAACGCACGCGCGGCCAGGGCGTGACCGGAGATACCGGTGGGAAAGCCCAGATAATTTTCGATACGCGCGGAGGCGCCCGCCTGACCGCCGAACGAACGCGTATCAAGCACCAGCACGGACAGGCCTTCGGACGCCGCGTACACCGCGGTCGCCAGACCGGCCGGGCCCGCGCCGACGACGGCGACGTCGTAGACCCGATCGGGGTCGAGTTCGGGCGTCATGCCCAGGCAGGCCGCCAGGTCCACCTCGCTGGGTTGCCTGAGCAGCGAGCCGTTTGGGCAGAGCACGATGGGCAGCTCGTCATCGTGTACGCCGAATCGTTCGACCAGCGCCTGACCTTCACCGCCGTCGGCCACGTCCAGCAACGAATGCGGGTGGCCGTTGCGGGTGAGAAAACCTTGCAGCCGCAACAGCGCCGCCTCGCCGGGGCGCCCGGCAAGCAGGGTGTTGGCCCCTTCGGCGATCAGCGCCGTGCGCCGCAGCAGGAACGCACGCATGATGATTTCGCCAATTTCCGCAGAGCCGACGATCAGGGCGCGCAGCTGATTGGTATCGAAGCGCAATGCTTCGCAGCCGTTCTCACCCGCGCGCGCCTCGGCCAGCGCCGAACGGCCACCGAGCTGGCTCACTTCGCCGGTGATGCCGCCGATCGGCAGCACGGTAATCAGCTGGTCCTCGCCGGTCGCGTGCCCGCGGGTGATGCGCACTTCGCCTGCCGTCACGATAAACACCGGCGCATGCCGCTCGCCCAGCGCGTACAGCGTTTCGCCGGGGGCGAACCGCTGCGGCGGCGCTGCCGCAAACCGTTGCGCCATGGCGACCTGCACGGCACACAGGGTGGGGAACAGCTGATCGTGACGCGTCTCGGCCAGGCGCATGTTTTTTCGTCCGTCCGCTGAGTGTCCGGTCAGTCTCGCCGCCGCGATGCAGGCTGGCAAGCGCGGGCATGGACGCTCGCTCGTCCGCGTCAGCGCGGGGTGCCCCTGACATGAGGCCCGTTGATCAAGGCGATTGCAACAAACGCCATGCGCGAGCCGTTAACGCGTACCATGGAAGAGCAAAACGCGCACGATTCGCGTTTCATGGATGTACTGATGCAGGCTGACGCACACGGTATCAGAGCCATGCTTGCCCGACGGGTGGGTGAGGATGCGGATGCCGCAACGATTGCCGCTGCAGCGTTGTTGATATGGCGCGATGTCGATGTGGCCTTGTCCCCGATCATCGGTCAGCCCGGTGTAGCCGCTTTGTACAAGCGCAGCCTGTATCTGACCCTGGTCGACCATCCGTTTCTGGTGACTGCCTATGAGGGCTCTGTGCGCGCCGGTGATTTTGTTGGTCTGGAGACCGCGTTGTCGCAACAGACACCCACCGAAGCGTTAGCTGCGATTATTTCTCTGCTGATCACTTTCCACGATCTTCTTACCCACCTGATCGGCGGCTCGCTGTTCGAGCGTCTGCTGCGTTCGGTGTGGGACAAGCCATCCAGCGGCGATGCCGCGAAGGACAATGCTTCATGACCAGGGTCAAAGCCATCATCAATCGCCTTGCCACGGGAGTACCCGGACTGGACGAGGTGTTCGGCGGCGGTCTGCCGGAATTTTCCTTCAACCTCATCGCCGGGCCGCCGGGGTCGGGCAAGACCACGCTGGCGCATCAGATGATGTTCGCCCTGGCCACGCCCAAGCGGCCCGCATTGTACTTCACCGTGCTGGGCGAACCACCGCTGAAGATGTTCCGCTATCAGCAGCAGTTCGAGTTTTTCGATACCGAGAAGGTCGGCCAGTCGATTCATTTCATCAACCTGGCGGAAGAAACGTCCACCGGCGACCTTTCCAAGGTCCTGGCACGCGTGATCGCCGAAGTCGAGGCCCATGGCCCCTCGCTGGTATTTGTCGATTCGTTTCGTTCGGTAATTCTTGCCGGCGAAGGCGACAGCAATCCGTTCATCAGTCTGCAGCAGTTCGTCCAGCAGCTGGGCATGCTGATGACGAGTTGGCAGGCCACCACCTTTCTGCTCGGCGAATACTTCAGCGATGACGATCCCAGCCCGGTATTCACGGTGGCCGACGGCTTGATCTGGCTGCGGCAGAGCGTGCAGAGCAATTCGATGGTACGCAAGATGGAGATCATGAAGATGCGCGGGCAGCCGTCGCTTCCGGGTCTGCACACGTTTCGCATCGGCGACAGCGGCATCCAGGTATTCGCTCCACCGGCATTGGCGCCGTTGACCGACTGGCAGCCCGCCCTGGATGCCGACAAACGCATGAAGATGGGTGTGCCCAAGCTGGACGCCATGATGGGCGGCGGCCTTCCGCGCGGCTATTCGCTGCTGGTTGCCGGGCCATCGGGTTCGGGCAAGAGCATTCTGGCATCGGCTTTTCTGGCCGAAGGTGCCCGGGCTGGCGAAACCGGCGTCATCGCCGCGTTCGAACAGCGTCCCAAGCAGTCGCGCGGTCCGGTACTTGCCGAGTTGATTGAACGCGATCGCGTCGCTGTCGTCGATACCCGTTCGCTCGCCCTGTCCGTTGACGAAATCACCATGCTGCTGATCGCGGAGATCCGGCGGCTCAAGGCCAGCCGTGTGGTGATCGATTCGCTGTCCGGTTTCGAGCTGGCGCTGGCGCCGACCTTCCGCGAGGATTTTAGAGAGTCGCTATCGCGCCTGGTTTCGGCGCTTACCGATATCGGCGTCACCGTATTGATGACCTCCGAGCTGGAGGATCGCTACAGCGAGTTGCGCTTCAGCCCCTACGGCACGGCGTTTCTCACCGACGCCATCATCGTGCAGCGGTATATCGAGGTGGAGGGCCGACTCAAGCGCGTGATGGCGGTGGTGAAGATCCGCGCCAGCGCCCACTCGAACGCGCTGCATCTGTTCCATATCGACGATGACGGCATCAAGATCGACGAGATGCTGGCCGGCTACGAGGGCTTGCTGGGCGGGCGGCCCACCCGCAGCGGCGGCGGCATGAATGGACCGGCGAGCCGAGCCGACGATGGATAAGTACCGCATCATGCCGTCGACGCCGTGACCGACCGGACCGATCCGCTCACCGTTGCCGAGGCCACGCAGTCACTGGCGTTGCTCAACGGACAGGCGGACGACCTGCGAGCGGATCTGGTGAGGTTGCGGCAGCAGCTGGAGGACGTGCGGCTGGAGGTGAGCAGCAATCGCGTCACACAAATGCTTGAAGCCAACGGACGACTGGTGCTGGCGGTGCTGAGCGCCGAATCGATTGCGGAAACCGCGGTAGCCAATCTCAGCGAGCTGACTTATTCCAGCCAGCGCGATGCGCTGACGCATACCGCCAATCGTGCACTGATGTTCGACCGCCTGACCCTGGCGATGACCACGGCAAGCCAGCAGAACAGCCGTCTTGCTTTGCTCTTTCTCGATCTGGATCACTTCAGGACGATCAACAACACGCTCGGCCATGCCGGTGGCGATGCCGTGCTGCAAGTCGTGGCCAGCAGGCTGGAGTCGGTGCTGCAGGACGGCGACACGGTCAGCCGGCACGGCGGCGACGAGTTCCTCGTGCTGCTCACGCACGTGGCGCAGGCGTCTGACGCTGCGCGTATCGCCGAGATGCTGCTGGCGGCGATTGCCTTGCCCAGCTCGGTCGGCGAAGTGCGGCTGCAGCTTTCCGCGAGCATCGGCATTGCCATGTATCCGGAAGACGGACTGGATATGGCCACGCTGATCGATCGTGCCGACGTCGCCATGTATCAGTCCAAGCGCAGGGCGCCGGGCGGTTATGCGTTCCACAGCGACGTGCCGCCGAACGAGCCGGGTTCGCGTTCGACCCTGATCCCGCTGATGCCGCTGGTCCATCACGCATGGCTGCCGTTGGACGAGGAAAATCGGCTCGCCGATCTGCGCGAGGCCAACGAGCGCCTGGTGATGGCAGCGCTCACCGCGCAGGAGCTGGAAGCGCATGCGCGCGAGGCGCATCGTCAGCAGATCAAGTTCATGGCGATGGTGGCGCACGAGCTGCGCAATCCGCTCACGCCGATCCGGCTGGCGGCCAGCCTGCTGATCGATCGGCAGACCAATGACGAGCTGTCGCTGTCGCGCCTCCAGCTGATCATCGACGACCAGGTGACGCACATGTCACGACTTATCGGCGATCTTCTCGACGGCTCGCGTATCAGCACGGGCAAACTGCGGCTGGAGCGCAGCGACGTGGACATGATCGACGTACTGCGGCTGGCGATCGAAGCGAGCCGTCCGGCGATGGAGTCGCGCGGGCAGCGCATGACGGTCGATCTGCCGTCCCCACCGCTGAATTTTCACGGCGATCGCGTGCGGCTGACGCAGGTATTCAACAATCTGCTGGATAACGCCTCGAAATACACGCAGGAAGGTGGCGAGGTCTCCCTGGCGCTGGTGGTGCGCGAGCGCTCGATGGTTATCATCGTGTCCGATAACGGCATCGGCATTTCGTCCGAGGCGTTGCCGCATGTCTTCGATCTGTTCGTGCAGGATGCACGCGCGCTCGATCATTCCAGCGGCGGACTGGGTATCGGGCTTGCCGTGGTTCGGGAGCTGGCCGAGGCACATCAGGGCACGGTAACGGGAAACAGCGCCGGGCGAAATCTGGGTAGCGAATTCATCGTGACGCTGCCGATGGACCACCGACCGACGGCTACATCAAAAATCTGAGACGGTCGTTCGCGGGCCGATTTTTTCGGCGGATAGAAAATTTCCGCGGCGAGAGCCCCGCGCCGAAGCATATTTTTATGCCTCGCTTACTTTCCAATCACGGGATGGCTCTACATCGTGCTCTGATGAGCGCATGCCGCGTTCTCCACGGGCAACCAGCGCATGCCGTTTCGAAAGGATGATCCGCAGGGCATTGGCATCATGCTCGAAAAATGCATGGGCGAAGACGCGGACGCGGCAACGATAGCCACTTTTGCCGTATCGCTATGGCCCGAGATCGAGGCCGCACTCGCACCGATCTTTGAAGAAAGCGGTGTTGCCGCGATCTACCGGAGAACTCTGGATTTGACGGCCGGGCTGCATCCCAGTCTTGCTGGTGCCCACGAGTGCGCACGGAGCACGGGCAAGTTTGCCGGCCTCGCAGCAGCACTGATCGAGCACGAGCCCGAATATGGCAGGGCCATCCTGGCTTCTCTTCTTGACACTTTCCACGGTCTGCTGACCGGAATATTCGGCGGAACGATGTTGGACAGGCTGCTTCGATCGATTTGAGACGGCCAGTCCGACAGCAACGGGCAAGTCGCGCTCGCCGATCGCGGCCGGCAGGCGTGCTGACGATTCTTCGATTCCTCGCTACGGCCTGAGCCGATCAGCCTGCAAAAGACTTGCAGGCTGATCGCCTCAGGCGGTCACCGCCGGACGAGAGATCACCTGCGCCGCGAAACGCTCCATCTCTTCCAGCTGCGGGCTCATCTGCAGCAGCAGCAGATCCAGGCCGACCGCGGAGAATTCCTCGATGCGCGCCCGCACCTGCTCGGGTGTGCCGACCAGGCCGGGACGCAGGCCGCGATTGGAGACCGAGTATTCCTTGATTTTCATCTCGCGCTCCAGCTGGGTACCGGAAAGCCACTGCTCGAAATTGGCGAAGCCCGCGGCTTCCGGGTCCAGCGTGGTGATGCGCTCGACTTCGGCCAGCGCCTCGGCCTCGGTATCGCGCACGATGGCGTAGGCCGCCATGCCGTAGATCATCGGCGGCAGGCCTTCTTTCTCGCGGCGTGCGCGCATGTCGGCGATCTTTTCGGCGATGAAGGCCGGCTCGTCGCCGTGCATGACGTAGGCGTCGCAGCGCCGGGCGATCATCGTCTTGGCCGCTTCGGACTCGCCGCCGGCGTAGATGGTCGGACGCGGCGAGGAGATCGGCTTGGGCTCGCAGATCGCGTCCTTCAGCTGGTAGCGCTCGCCGCTGAAATTGAACGGTGTCTGCGTCCACAGGCCGTCGACCACCTGCAGCCACTCGTTGGTGCGGCCGTAGCGGTCATCGTGCTGATCGAACTGCAGGCCGTACTGCGTGGCCTCGTCGGCCCACCAGGACGACACCACGTTGAGCGCGAGGCGCCCGCCGGAGATGCGGTCGATGTTCGCGGCCTGCTTGGCGAACAGCGCGGGCTGATGAAAATTCGGCCGCACCGCCACCATGATCTCCAGCTTCTTCGTCACCGCGGCCAGCGCAGCGGCGCTGGACCAGGCGTCGAGCGCCGGTTCGTTGACGCCCTTGATGTCGTTGAGGTTGAGCTCGGCGACCAGGGTCAGGTCATAGCCGATCTGCTCGGCGCGAATGCACAGCTTGCTGAGATAGTCCCAGCTTGCTTCCATATTTTCATCGCGGATATTGCGCAGCCAGCCGCCGAATACCGGGGCCCAGAATCCGTACTTCATGCTGCCTTCTCCCGCTTGGACGCGATCACGTTGATCAGATAGTCGACCAGCTTTTCGTGCGGGTCCCAGCCCAGCACGTTGAGCGGATCGGCCACGAAATTGGATAGCCCGTTGATGTCGTAGAAGCGGCGCGCGCCGTCGCGTTCGTCGATCATGTATTCGATGCCGCCGATGTCCAGCCCCGACGCGCGTGCAATCGCCTCGGCCGCCTTGATCGCCTGCGCATCGGGCTTGAATTCCTGCACGGTGACGGTGGGTTTGTCGATCATGCAGACGTCGGCGGGGCACAGGTCGAACGTGCCGCCGTCGGTGTTGAGCGAGATGGCGTAAAGAAACTTGCCGTCCAGCGTTTCCATGCGAACCATGTGTTTGTCTTTCGCCGGCACGTATTCCTGCACCAGCAGCACGCTGTCGATGCCCTTGGGCGTGCTGTCATCGGCCACGGCCTGCTTCAGTTCGTCGACGCTGTCGTAGCGAGACACGCCGGCGCCCGAGCCGCCGATGTTCACCTTCACGATGACCGGAAAGCGCAGGCCCTGCGTTGCCGCGACGATATCGGCCTGGCGATGCACCACGCGCGTGGCGGGAATATCCAGCCCCAGCGACTGGATCACCGACAGCTGGCGCGCCTTGTTCGCATCGATGGCCAGCGCCTTGCTGCCGTTGATCACGTGCGCGCCGTTCAACTCCCAGTGCGCGTACAGCGCTTGCGCATAAAAGATCGGGTGTTCGTCCTGGCGCAGAAACGAACTCATCGCCAGCCGGCTGAACACCACCGGTGCTGGCGCGTGCTTGTCTGCCAGATCGAAGTAGTGATTTTCAAATGGAAAGGTTTGATAGTCGACGCCGCGGCGATCCAGCACAGCGAACAGTGGCTTGAACCACTCGGGGTGCTCGTAAACGATCGCCAGTGCGGGCTGATTGGACATGAGAAGTGGTTTCTTGGAATAAGCGGACGCCCATGGTCGACACGAGCGATACGGATTGTCAACTGACAGCGATATTTGGACGGCCATTTGCCGCGGCATGCGGTGTTTCGTCAGACAGAATAAAAGTTGTGCAACGGCGCGGTCAGTCGGTGCGCAGCCTCTTCGAGACGGCTTCGGCGATCGCCGCGCCGCTCTGGTATGCGCACTCCACACTCGCGCCAAGGCACCAGTCGCCGCCGGCGAACAGGCTGCGATCATTATTGGCGAGAAAAGGCCGGCCAAGCGCCTGCGTAGTCATCGCGTAACGCCAGCGGTGTGCCTGGACGAAGATGGTGTCTGGCAATGCCTGACCAACGGCGCGAGCCAGCTCCTGCTGCATTGCGCTTGCTGCCTGCTCGGGCGTCAGTTCCAGATGCTCCGCGCTCCACTCGGCGCCCGCATGCACAACCCAGGCGTGCGCATTTCCGCCATGTGCTGGCCGCGACGCCTGCCGTGCCAGCCACGAGATGGCGCCCTCATCGAAGCGGCGCGCGTCGACGTCCACATCGAGCGGTTTGGCGAACGCGATCATCAAAGTCCAGCACGGCGCCATGCTTACCGCATCGAGCGCTTCTTGCATGGTCGGGTCGACCTCGACAAGCGCGTGCGTTTGCACGGGCGGCGCGGTGCTGATCACCACATCGTAGGGTTCGGAGAGTGCGCCGTCGGCGCTGCGCAGCCGCCAGCTGTCCCCGCTTCGTTCCAGCGCGCTGACTGTCGTGCTGAGGCGGATGTCGAGATCCTGCGCCAGCGGTTTCAGCAGCGCGCTCATGCCGGGCGTACCGACAAACCACGGGTGATGCGCCGCGTCGGTGCCCAGGCGCGGCTGCCATTGCGCCGCAGCGCCGTCGTGTCGAAGCCTGTCGATGAAAGCGCTGAAGTCGGCCGAGCGCGTGGTGATGTACTGCGCGCCGTGGTCGAAGCGTTCGCCGCCATCGGTGCGTCGGGTAGCGAGACGGCCGCCGATGCCGCGGCTCTTATCGAATAGCGTGACGGCGAAATCGCGCTGCTGCAGCGCGTGTGCGCAGCTGATGCCGGCCATGCCGGCTCCGATGACGGCGATGCGCGGCGAGTGGGTTTTACGATCGTGCGGCATGCGTTGAACCTTGATGCGAATACCGGATGGTCGCATGCGCGACGTGCCGGTTTCGTCACGCGGCCGGCCTGCGACAACAGCGCACGTTGCAACTACTGCCGCACCTGCAGCCTCAGCCCGCGCGGGGTCAGCCAGCGCTCGATGCCCTCGAACACGCCTTGCGCCAGCAGCGCCAGAATCGCCGCAGGAATCGCCCCCTCGAGAATAAGGCTGATGTTGTCCAGCCGGATACCGGTGAGTATCGGCTGGCCGTAGCCGCCGGCGCCGATCAGCGCGGCCAGCGTAGCGGTGCCCACGTTGATCACCGCCGCCGTCTTGATGCCAGCGAGGATCGAACGGGTTGCCAGGGGTAATTCGATCCGGCGCAGCCGCACGCCGCGTGGCAGGCCCATGGCCGCGGCCGATTCGCGCAGTTCCGGCGCAATGCCGACCAGCCCCGCGTGCGTGTTGCGCACGATCGGCAGCAGGCTGTAAAGGAACAGCGCGCCGATGGCCGGCCACGTGCCGATGCCGAAAACGGGAATCATGAAGACGAACATCGCCAGCGACGGCACCGTCTGCAGAATGCCGGTCAGCCCGATCACCACCTGGCCCAATCGCTTCAGCCGCGCCGCCAGAACGCCCAGCGGGATCGCCAGCAGCACGGCCAGCCCAAGCGACAGCGCCACCAGCTTGATGTGTTCGATAGTCGTCTGCAGCAGTCGTGCGACAAGGCCCTTGTCGGCGCTGGTATCGGCGCGGATGCCGAGAAACGCCGCGACGACGACGTCTTCTTTCATGCCCTGCAGCTTCACCTTGGCGTTCATCTGCCGCATGGTGTTTTCGTCGATGCGGCCGGCGAGTTTTTGCAGCGCCCTGACGAAGCGCGGTGCGCTTTGCACAAGCGCCAGCCGATACAGGTACACCGCCTCGTAGCGAGGGAAATAATGCCGATCGTCGTCCAGCGTCCGCAGATGGTAGTAGGGGATCTCTGCGTCCGTGCTGTAGAGGTCGATCGCATCGACCGCGCCGCTGGCGACCGCGCGATACGACAGCGCGTGGTCGAGTCCGCGCACCTGTGTCTGCGGCAATCCGTAGCGTTGGCGAATGCCGGGCCAGCCGTCCGCGCGGTCGATGAACTCATTGGAAAAGCCGAAGCGCAGCTCGGGATGCGCGGCCAGATCGGACAGGCGGCTTATATGCAGTTGAGCCGCCTTGTTCGCCAGCATGCCCACTGCGTAGGTGTTGTTGAAGCCCAGCGAATCGGTGATGCCGATACCCAGCGGCTGCAGTCGCGCCCGCAGGGTGGGGATGTCGGCGTCGGGTGCCACGTTTTTCAGCAGCTCGTGCGTGATGGTGCCGGTGTATTCGGAATAGACTTCGATGTCGCCCTGCTGCAGGGCCTTCCACAGCACGCTGGTGCCACCCAGCTCGCGCTGATGCACGGCATCGACACCGGCCTGCTGCGCGGTGGCCCTGGCCAGTTCGCCCAGGATGACCGATTCGGTAAACACCTTCGAGCCGATGCGCACCGGCGTCGCGTGCGCGAACATTGGCACGAGCAGCAGCGCCAGCAGCATCAGGCACCAACGTATGGTGCGACTCACGAACGCACCTCGGGCAGGCGACGCTGCGCTTCGACAAAGCGGGTGACGAAGGGATCGGCGGGGCGTTCCAGCAGATCCTGCAGCGTGCCGTCCTGCACGACGGCGCCGTCGCGCATCAGCACCAGCCGCTCGGCGAACCATGCCGCTTCGGCCAGATCGTGGGTGACGATGATCACCGTCTTGCCGAGCTGCGCGAAGATGCGCTTGAGCTCGTCCTGCAGCTCGTGCCGCACGATGGGATCGAGCGCGCCCAGCGGTTCGTCCAGCAGCAGCGCATCGGGATCGGCCATCAGCGCGCGCATCAGCGCCACGCGCTGGCGCTGTCCGCCGGAAAGTTCGGCGGGATAGCGTTCGAGCACATCGAGCGGCAGGTGCGTGAGCGCCGCGAGCTCTTGCGCGCGCTGCTGTACTTTTGGCGTGCTCCATCCGAGATAGCGCGGCAGCAGGGTCAGATTGCCGGACACGGTGAGGTGCGGGAACAGTCCGCCTTCCTGGATTACGTATCCAACGCGCCGCCGCAGTTCGAGCACCTTGGACGGATCGAGCGGCTGGCCGTCGACGCGAACCGTGCCCTCGTCCGGATAATCCAGCCCCAGCAGCAGCCGAAGCACGGTCGACTTGCCCGAGCCGCTGCTGCCGATCAGGGCAGTGGTGCTGCCCGCGGCGAAATCGATATCGACGTGATGGAGCGCGACCACCGCGCCGTAGCGCTTGCTGGCGCGCTCCAGCGCGAAGCCGAAGCGACGCGCTTCAGCGACGGCCATGGGCAGACTCGCAAAGCGTTGGAGCAACCTTGCAAGCGGCGCGTCGGCTCATGCCTCGTCCGACGCGGGTGGTTCCGATGCCGAGGGGGGTGGCATCGCCTTGAACCGCGCCACGAAATCGGCCGCCGGCTCCGGGCGTCCAAGGTGATAACCCTGGCCGTAGTCGCAGCCCATCTCGGCCAGCAGATCCTGCGTGGCCTGATCTTCCACGCCCTCGGCGACTACGGTCAGATCCATGTGGTGGGACATGTTGACGATGGCGCGCACCAGTTTGGCCGTCTGCACATCGTCGCGCATGTCGGCGATCAGCGACTGGTCGATCTTCAGCTCGGTCGCGGGGAATTTGCGCAGATAGGCGATCGAGGCGTAGCCGGTGCCAAAATCGTCGATGGCAATGCCGACGCCGCGATCGCGCAGGCGCGCGAGCACCCGCAGGCTCAACTCCAGATCGTTGACCAGCGCCGTTTCGGTCACCTCGGCGATGACGCTGGTCGGCGCCACGCCCCAGATGTCCAGCGCGTCCATCAGCTGCTCGACGATGCCGGGCTTGGAAAACACCCGCGGCGAAAAGTTGATCGCAAAAGTCAGCCCGTGCGCGCCGCGCAGCGGCGCCGCGTGGCGCAAGGTGGCGTTGATGCTCCAGCGGGTCAGCGCCGAAATCAGGTCGCTCTGCTCGGCAAACGGCACGAAGTTGGCCGGCGACACCTCGCCGTGCTGCTCGCTGGTCCAGCGTGCCAGCGATTCGACGCCGGCCACGCGCAGGCGCTGAAGATCCCAAATGGGCTGAAAATACGCGCGCAGGCGATTGGTGTCGATCGCATCGCGCAGCTCTTCGTGGACGATCTCGACCTGCTTGTCCTGCGCCTGGTAGAACGCGTACTGATCGCCGCGGCGCAGCGCGTCGTCGAGCGCCATCTCCGCATGACGGCACAGGGCATCGGCGTCGTCACCATCCTGGGGATAGAGCGCAATGCCCATCAGGGCGTGGCCGTGCCACGGCGTGGTGCCGGCATTCATCGGCAGCTCGAAGGCGCGGATCAGTCGCGTCGCGGCGAGCAGGGTGTGGTTTTGATGACGCATGCCCGGCAGAATCAGCGCGAAGCTGTCGTCGCCGGCGCGAAACACCTGATCCATCGGGCGCACGGACTGCTCGATCAGCACGCGAGCGCGGTCCTCTGCCAGCTCACCCTGGACGTAGCCGAGGCGCAGCGCGATGTCGCGAAGTCCGCGCACCCGCACCATGACCACGGCGAAGCTGCCGGCTTCGGCCGCAGCCACTTCCACCTGCGTCTCGATCGCTGCAAAGAGGGGTTCCCGATTCATCATCGCTCGGGAATCCTCATCAGTGCAGAAACAGCTCGGCGGCGTTGATGCCGTAGTCGCCGGAGGTGAGGCTGCGAACGATGTCGATGACGCGCGTGACGGTGCTGGTGACCTTTTTCTTGTCCTTGGGAGACCTCACCGGGTCGCCCTGATTCATCAGGTCGAGCTGGCGAAAATCGTTCAATGGCTGCTTGTCCGCGTCGGTGAGAATCACCACCTTCGGGCGCAAACGGCGAACCTGGTTCTGCGCCATCACGACGGCAACCTCGCCCGTACTCAACTCGACCAGCGAGCCAGTGGGGTATACGCCCAGGCACACCTGGAACTGCTCGACCAGTTCGGTCTGAAACAAGGTGTCGCGTCCGGCATAGATCTGGCGCAGCGCCTGATGGCGGGAAATGGCGGCGCGGTAGGGGCGCGGGCTGATCATCGCGTCGTAGGCGTCGATGATCGCCAGCATGCGCCCGGTGATTGGGATGGCGTCGCCGATCAGACCATCCGGATAGCCGCTACCGTCGACGCGTTCGTGATGCGTACGCACGATGTCGAGCACGTCCTGATCGCTGATGCCTGAGTCCTCGACGATTTTCATGCCGCGCGCGACGTGCGACTGCAGTTTTTTCCATTTTGCCGGGGTCAGCTTGCCGGTGCCCTGCAGTAGGGACTGCGGCAATTGGGTCTTGCCGATATCCATCAGCAGGCCACCGGCGGCCAGGCTGATGATGGTGTCTTCGGCAAAACCCATGTGCCGGCCGAACGCGGCAGCCAGCGCGCTGCAGCCAATGGAGTGACTGTAGGAATAGCTGTCGTGACCTTTCAGGCCCTCGATCCAGAAAAACGCATCGGCGCTGCGCAGCACGCTGGCGACCAGAGGTCGCACGGCGTTTTCCACGTGTTCCACCGACAATTCGCGGCCGCTGGTGACGTCTTCGAAAATGCGGTCGACCATGGCGGTGGCGTTGTTGAACGCCTCGCGGGCACGAGGTGCTTCCTCGTCGACCGCTGCCTTGTTTTCGTACTTGATCGAGCCATCAAAGCGCGACTCGTCGAGGCGCGTGCGGGTCAGTGCAGTGGGCCGGTCCAGCGAAATCTGCCGGCGCGCGTCGATAAAGACGTATTCGCACAGTTCACGAATGGTGCCGAGGTCCTCCTCGGTCAACAATTCCACCCCCTGCAACGGGTAAGACGTTTCTTCCCAGGGCCGGTCCAGCCGGCACACGAACATGCCAATTTCCAAATCGGCTACGTCCATGCGCCGCTCTTCAATCTCAGAGGCCACGCGTTGCACCATCCACATCAAGTCTGCTGCGCGTATTAAAGCGTATTTCGTCGACCTATGGAGTGAAAACGGCAGCGCGCACGCGATGTGTGCCGTCGATGCGGCTGTGATGGGCAAGGTCCGCGTGGTGGAACCGATGAGATGCTCAGCCGCGGGCTATGCTCAGGGAGCGTTCGGCGCGGTTCTTCAATAGCAACGTCAGTGCTATCGCCAGCATGGCGGCCAGCGCGGCGAAACCGTACACGCTGCTAAAGCCCATGCCCGACGCGATCCATCCGCCGAGCGGCCCGACCGCGACCATGGCGACATCCAGAAAGCCGGAAAACACGCCGATGGCGGCGCCGCGACTGTTTTCCGGCACGCGGTTGACGGCTTCCACCCCGAGGGCCGGAAATACCAGCGAAAACCCCATGCCCGCCACCGCCGCGCCCGCGGCTGCCAGGCGCATGTCGCTGGCCAGCCAGAGTGTGGCCAGGCCGATCGCCTCGACGGCGAACGACGCCATCGCCACGCGATAGCCGCCGACGCGGTTGATCATCTTGCCGAACACGAAGCGCGTGCCGACGAACATCACGCCGAAGATGCTCAGCGTCAGGGCAGCGCCGGTCCAGCCGTGCGCGACGTAGAGCAGGGTGATGAAGGTGGCGATGCAGCCGAAGCCGAGCGAGCCCAGCGCCAGGCCAATGCCGTGCGGCACCACGCGCGCGGCCACGCTGCGAATCGACGAGCGTTCGCCAACGGCCACGGCGGTGGCCCGCTTGCGTCGGGCCAGTGGAAAGGCGATCACCATCATGATCAGCGACACGGCACCGATGGCGGCGAAGCCGAAGCTGTGCGCGATCAGCACGCCGAGCGGGGCGCCGGCTGCGATGGCGCCGTAAGTCGCCACGCCGTTCCAGGAGATGATCCGCGCCGTATGCTGGTGCCCGACCTGGCCCATGCCCCAGGCGATGGCGCCGGTACCGACGCAGCTTTCGGCGCAGCCCAGGGCCAGTCTGGCGATGAGAATCAGGCCCAGGCTCAACGCGGGGATGGCCGCCGCCAGCGCGCCGAGCATCAGCAGCAGTCCACTGATACCGCACATCACCAGACCCGTCAGCACTGCCCGTTTCGGTCCCAGGGTGTCGGCCATGTGCCCCGCGCGGGCGCGGCTGGCCAACGTGGCCACGTACTGCATGCTGATCGACAGCCCCGCCACCACCGCGCCAAAACCCAGCGTGCTGTGCACGAAGCCGGGCAGCACCGCCAGCGACAGGCCGATCGTGAGATAGGTGAAGAAGGTAAATGCCACCGTGCTGAGGATCGGACCGATCACGCGGAAGCGGCGTGGCTCGGCGCTCGCATGGCAAACGGCGGTGGCGTAAGAGGCGTCTGGCATGGGGCACGGGCAAGTAATGGGCCTGCGCTTGGCAGGAGCGTGAAGTTTAACCGTTAATGACGCAATGCAACATGAAAGAAAAGTCATCCATGCCCGCGGCCCTTGCTTCCCGCAGCGGGCGAACGCATGGTGATATGACGGAGAAGGAATGGTGCGCTTGCCTGTGCCACGCCAGCAAGTTTTGCTCTCCCGTTCCCCGTTCCCCGTTCCCCGTTCCCCGTTCCCCGTTCCCCGTTCCCCCAGCAAAAAGGATTCCCCATGGACTATAGACAACTTGGCCGTTCCGGTTTTCGCGTGCCGGCGCTCAGCTTCGGCACCGGCACGTTCGGCGGCAAGGGCGAGTTTTTCCAGGCCTGGGGCAATACCCAGGTCGAGGACGCCAGGCGGCTGATCGACATCTGCCTCGAAGCGGGCGTCACGCTGTTCGACAGCGCCGACATCTACTCCGGCGGCGCGTCGGAAGAAGTGCTCGGCGCCGCGCTGAAGGGGCGCCGCCACGAGGCGCTGATCTCGACCAAGGCCACGTTCCGTTCCGGCGACGGCCCCAACGACGTCGGCTCCTCGCGCTTTCATCTGATCGAAGCGGTAGACGCCGCGCTGCGCCGGCTGCAGACGGACCACATCGACCTGTTTCAGCTGCACGGTTTCGATGCGATGACGCCGGTGGAAGAGACGCTGTCCGCGCTGGACGATCTGATCCGGGCGGGCAAGATCCGCTATATCGGCTGCTCCAACTTCTCCGGCTGGCATCTGATGAAGTCCCTCGCTGCGGCCGATCGCCACAACCTGCCGCGCTATATCGCCCATCAGGCCTACTACTCGCTGATCGGTCGCGACTACGAGTGGGAGCTGATGCCGTTGGGCGTGGACCAGGGCGTCGGTGCGGTGGTGTGGAGTCCGCTCGGCTGGGGCCGGCTCACCGGCAAGATCCGCCGCGGCGAGCCGCTGCCGGCCAACAGCCGCCTGCACAAGACCAGCGAGGCCGGCCCGCCGGTCGACGATGCGTATCTCTACAAGGTGGTCGATGCACTCGACGTCGTGGCGAAGGAAACCGGCAAGACGGTACCCCAGGTGGCGCTGAACTGGCTGCTGCAGCGTCCGACCGTGGCTACGGTGGTGATTGGCGCCCGCGACGAGGCCCAGCTGCGGCAGAATCTGGGTGCGGTCGGCTGGAATCTCACTGCCGAGCAGGTTGCCACGCTCGATGCCGCGAGCAGGCCGGTCAAGGCGTACCCGTATTGGCATCAGGCTCAGTTCGGTGAGCGCAACCCGTCGCCCGTTGCCGAATAGTCCGGACGGCTAGACGTCTATTCAGCAAGGCGTGGTATCGCTGCCGCGCCTTGCTGTTCGGTCCACTCTTTGGCCAAGTTATCCGATCATGAAGAAAAGCGAGTTGCCCAGCAAAATCTGTCCGGTCTGTCGGCGGGCGTTCGCGTGGCGCAAGAAGTGGTCGCGCGACTGGGAGCAGGTGATCTATTGCTCGGACGCTTGCCGCAAGGGCACGCCGCGCGGCAAGGCTCTGTCGATCGCACCATAAGCATCGGCCACGGCCGTATTCAGCCTAGTTCTACCCGTGCGCCGGAGGCATTTCGGCGTCGTGCGAAACGTCCTGCAGCAACTGTGGCGCAGCGACTTTCCACGTCTTCCAGCTATGTCCGCCGGAGACCATCAGCACGTGTGAGCGGGGTAGGGTCGGCGACATCAGCTCGATGTCCTTGCGCAACCGGTCGCTGTCGCCGTAGCCCAGCCAGACGTGGCGGGCCTTGGTCGGATCGGCCGACCAGGTTTTCAGATAGCGCCATAGCTCACGCTGCCAGGTTTTCGGTCCCAGCGTTTCGGCGGGGCCGGGGTTCCAATGCGCCAGGCCGCCGGCGGCGGTGATCTCTTTCGGCACGGTGCTGTCGCCCAGATACGGCGCCAGCAGAATCATGCCGTAGACCTCGCCCGGATAGTCCCGGTCGTAGGTCAGCGCGCCCATGCCGCCCAACGAGGTGCCGGCCAGCCAGATCTGCGTGTAGCCATGCTTGAGTGCGGGCAGCATGACTTCGTTATGCAGCCTCCGCGTGGCATGGCCGTCGAGGTAGTACGCCATGGTGACGGCGGCGAGCTCTACGTCGGCATCGGGCCATTCGCGCTGGATGATCTGCGCGATGCCACTTTTCTTGAGCCGTGCCAGATCGTCGCCGCGGCCGGGCAGAAACACCACCAGCCGATGCGCCGTTTGCGGCGCCGGCACAAAGGCGGTGGGAATGGGTTGGGTGGCGTTGCCGATCGGATAGCACGCGCTCAGCAGGCAGGGCGAGATAATCAGCAGGCACAAGCGCACGGCGCGGGCAAAAATCTGGTTGTTCATATGTAGCGACTCCCTATGTCCACTGGATCGTCGCTGCTAAGACGTATCCAATAGGTGAGCAGCCGCCTCGGTCTTTCAGCGAACCGGTGTAGCGTCGCGCGTCCGCGCATAGGCCAGCACGAACAGCGCCGCGAAAAACAGGTCGACGCAGCCGGCCAGCAGCATCACCGGCGAACCGCGGTGTTGGGCGTACAGCACGACGGCGGCTGCACCAAAGGCGAGTTTCTCCAGCGTGGCGGGAATCATCATCGGGCGAAAGCGCAGCGGGTCGCGCGACAGCTGAAAGAACAGCACCTGCCACGCCAGCGCCACACCTATAAAGCCGTAGTAGTACTCCGCGTGCGTTATCGCTGGCGGCTGGGTCAGCGCCACCGACGCTTCCTGGAAATACATCGGTATCAGTGCGGCCACGCCGTAGATGCCGGCGATAAAAAATATCCAGCGCGCAAGCTTCATACACATCCCCTTGGACAAACCAGCTGGTCAGCCCGCAGGCTACGCGGGAATAGCGATCAAAGCGCGTTGCGCTGCACCAGCCACAAGGCGAGCGCGAGGATCAGCAGGGTGGTTTCCAGTAGCCCCGTACCCAGGGTCAGTCCCTGCACCGGCCAGTACCGCGCCACGCTGATCCAGCGAAAGATCACCAGCGGCGCGTACAGCGCCAGCGCGAGAACGATGCCCGTACGATGCAGCTCGGGCTGCCACGCCACCCAGGCAAAAATGAAACCCAGGCCCAGCTCCATGCCGCCATAGACGGTGACGTATTCGGCCATGCCGCCGTTGCTGAGCGAAAGAAACCCGATCGACTTCGACGTGGCGCTGGCCTTGAGCGTGCACAGGAGCGCAAAGATGCCGTAGATCGCGGCGTTGGCCCATAGATAGATGGCAGTCATGGCGTTCCTCGGCAGCGATGGGATAACGTCTGGCGCGATGGCTCAGCGATTCAGTCGATCGAATGAAAACAGCGCGGCCAGCGGATGCTTGCGGCGCTCGATCAAGGCGCGGATCAGCCCCGCGCCCAGCATGCTGTACGTAATGCCGTTGCCGCCATAGCCCATCGCAAACTGCACGCGCGGGCCGTGCTGCTTGTGCGTGCCGAAAAACGGCAGGCCGTCCTCGGTTTCGGCAAAGGTGCCGGCCCAGGAGAAGGCCGGCTTCAGCTCGAGGCCGGGAATGGCGCGGGCGACTTTTTTTATCAGGCGCTGTGTCTTCTTCTCCACGCGCGCATCGCGGCGCGAGGGAATGTCGATGGCATCGTCCTCGCCACCCACCAGCAGCCGGCCATCGCCGGTGCTGCGCAGGTAAAGATACGGATGCGCTGATTCCCACACCATCGTTTCGCCCAGCGCACCCAGAGTGTCGGCGTCGAGCGGATCGGTGATGAAAGCGTAGCTGCTGCGGTTGTTGGCCACGTGCTGATCCAGCCAGTGCTGGCTGGCATAACCCGCCGCGAAAACCACGTGCCCTGCGCGTATCTGTGCGCCCTGCGTGGTGTGCAGCGTCACGCCGCGCGCGCTGGTTTCCATGCGCTCCACGCGTGTGCGGTCGAATATGCCCGTACCGCGTTTTTCCAGGCGTGCCAGCAGGCGATACGCCATGCGATATGGATCGACCCGGCCAGCCAGTTGGCTCAGGATGGCGCCCGGCGCACGCACGCCGTACTGCGCCAGCAGCGGCTCGGGCTCCAGCCAGCTCACGTCGAAACCGTGCTTCAGCCGCAGCGCCATTTCTTCGCGCATGTCCGGCAGGTGATGGCGACGGCTGGCGTAGTAGAGGCTGTGCATGCGGGCAAAATCCACGTCGCGGATGTCCGCAGCGATCGACTGCACCTGGTGGATCGCATCGGCGCAGGCGCGATAGGCGAGAGCGGCGTCATCCTCGCCGTAGCGCTTGGCCAGATCGATCATCGGCGTATCGATTTCATACTGCAGCAGCGCCGTGCTGGCGGCGGAGCTGCCCCAGGCCACGTCGCGCTCCTCGACCAGCACTACCTCGTGGCCTTGACTGGCCAGCTCGTTGGCGATCAGCGCGCCGCTGATGCCGCCACCGATAATCGCCACGTCGCAGCGCGCGTCCTCCTGCAACTGTGGAAAGGCGTGCATCAAGCCGTTCTTGATTGCCCAGAAGGGGTAGCCGCTTTTCAGATCCATGGGCGTCGCTCGCTGTGGCTGCAACGAAAACGTTGCGGTGGCCAGGGAGCTTACGACGACGTCATGTAGACGTCATGTATTGGCGCAGTGATCCCGCGACGTGCAGTCACGATGAGCCGCGCCGGCCTGTCGCGTCAGAGATCAGCCGTCGTCATCGGCATCATCCGCACCGGCCTTCCAATAGCCCTTGGCTTTCACCCAGTCCTTCGGCACCTGGCGTTCCTGGCTCAGCCAGATTCGCATGGCGCGGGCGCGGCGCGATTCGGTGGCGATCCAGTAAAAGGTGTCACCTGATGGTGTGGGCAGCTGACGCAGCGCCTGCTCTAGCAGCTCGCTGCGATCGGCCGGCTGGCCGTTGCGCTCCAGCCAGACGAGATTGACCTGGGCGGACGATGGCAGCAGCTGGCGATCGTTCGCGTCGGGAATTTCCACCAGCACATCGGCGCGCAGGGTGGCGGGCATTTCACTCAGCCAGCGCCCGATGGCGGGCAGCGCGGTTTCATCGCCGATCAGCACGTAGCGGTCGAAGTCGCCGGCGACCAGGAACGAGCCGCGTGGACCGCCGGCGCCGATGCGCTGGCCGGGCGCGGCCTGCGCCGCCCACAGCGAGGCCGGTCCGTCGCCGTGCAGTACGAAATCGATCGCCAGCTCGTTGCGCGAGGCGTCGTGGCGACGTGGGGTGTAATCGCGCATCGGCGAGTATTCGCGTCCCGGCGGATATTCCGGACCGTTGTCGCCCATCACCGGCGTCACGATCTCGCCGGCGCTGTTGGGGAAAAACAGTTTTACGTGATCGTCCGGCGATGCGCTGACGAAATCGTCGAGCTCATCGCTGACGAAAATCACGCGCTGCATATGTAGCGTCAGCCACTCGACGCGCTGTACCTGCAGCGTGCGAAATTTGACCGGGTGGCGGAGCATGTGATGGGTGTGGATAGTCATCGGCAAAGATCCCGTTATTGAGGAAGAAGATGCCGGCTGGGCTCCGAAGCATCCCGAATCTCAGGATCATCGAGCGTTGGCGATGGCGGATGTGTGGAAGCCGCTTTTTACGGAGCGCTTCTGAATAGCGATCGATCAGTCGATGCGATAACCGAAGTGTTCGCCAAGGGATCGCAGTAGATCAAACGTCGTGGTGGCGGTTGGACGAGTGGTTTCCCTATTCGTCGCTGCATCCGGCACAGCGGCCGGTTCGGCGAGGCCGAGCCTCTCGAGATCATGCAGGAAGCTTTGCACCTGCAGCTCCCTGGCGAGCGCTTCCTCGTGCGCTTCAGTCACGGCGTTCGCCCGACGCGATATCGCTGGCGGCGCGGTCGAGTATCTCGGCGATGCGCTGTGCTTCGGCCTTGCTCCAGTCCGTACCACGCATCAGCAGGGCGTGCTTGAGCGCATGCATGGCCTTGCGTACGGCCATCGGTGCCGCTGCTTTGGCCGCCATGCGAGCGCTGTGTTCGGTGCGTGCGGTCACCGCGTCCACCGCTTCGCGGTTTTCGTCGAGATAGGTGCGGCCCGCCGCGGTGATGGCGTAAAGCTTGCGGCCGCCCTGTTCGCTGGTGACCTCGGCATAGCCCAGTTCCTCCAGCATGGTCAGCGTGGGGTAGATGGCGCCGGGGCTGGGCGAATAGTGGCCGTGGAACATGTCCTCGATGATGCGGATCAGCTCGTAGCCGTGGCGCGGCTGCTGTTCGATCAGGGCCAGCAGCAGCAGCTTGAGATCGCCATGACCAAACATGCGGCTGCCGCCGCGCCGACCGCCGCCGCGCTTTTCGCTGAAATCCGCGAAGAAGTCGCCGCCACCGCGGCCACCGAAACCGCGGCCGGCGTGCCGCTGGTGCCGATCGCCCTCGTCATGCCCGGGTTCAAAGCCGAAGGCGTGATGCAGAGAGTCGTGCTGGTGATGGCGGGAATGAAGCGCGTTGAACAGTATGTGACGCATGCGCATGGCAGGCTCCGATATCTCGTTAGAGTGTATCTAAGATATATCGTAATTGTATCTAGGACAAGCGCGGCGAATCTCAATCCGCGGTCACTCAATGCGAGGGTAGGGGCGGCCGTCCTTGTGCGAGTAGTCATCCCGATCCGCTCGAAGGTCAATATCCGAATAGATGCAGACATCGCTGGCCGAGCGGCTGCCGACGTCAAGGCATATCGCCACGTCGCTGCCGCGGTTGACCATGTGGTGGCCATTGGGACTGTTTTTCGGAAAGGCTGCGCAGTCGCCAGCGCGCAGCAGCTGCTCACCGGCATCGGTGATCAGGGTCAGCTCACCGGATATCACATAGACGAACTCGTCTTCCTCGCTATGCCAGTGGCGCTGACTGGACCACGCGCCCGGCGCCAGCCTTGTCAGGTTGACGCCAAAGTCGGTCAACCCGCCCGCCGTTGCCAGCGCCTGTCGGGTGCGGCCAGCGATGGGTTCGGCAAACGGCGCCGGATAGTCCGAACCGCTGCGTACCGGGATGACGGACAAATCGAGTTTGGGCATGAGCGGCTGCTCCGAAGTAAAAGTCCTGAACGGTCTTTTGAAGAAACGACGCTACTGCCGCTGCCCTCCAGTCAACGGCATGGCGCGCGCGACAAACAGTATCGATGCAGGCTTACCCGTGCAGGGGTGCATCGGTTCGCGCAGCTCTTCCAGATGCCATCCGTTCGCCGTGAAAAGTCGAACCCAGCTTTCCAGCGTGCGGAAATACCACGGCGCCGGTCGGACGAAGTCCTCGCTGAAGCCGGCCCAGGAGCCGGGCCGCCAGCCGTCGACATAGGGCTGGTCACCGCAGGCGATCAGCGGATGCAGCGTCTGCACGATCACTCTGCCGCCGGGATGAAGCAGCGACGTCGCGGCGGCGATGATGGCGTCGACGGACTCCTTGCCGATCAGCGAAAAATTGCAGACGACGAGGTCGACAACAACATCGAGTTTCCCCGCGGCCAGCTCTTCATACGCCGCCACACGAAACTCGCCGCCGCCGGCTTGCCGTGCCTGCTCGACCAGCGCAGGCACCACGTCGACGCCGATCACCGAAATGCCTCTGGACGACAACGCGCGGGCCAGCCATCCCTCGCCGCAGCCCACGTCCAGTACCGAGCCGGGCGCGCGCGACACGATGGCATCGACAACGGCGCCGTCGGTGACCAGGCGACGGCTTTCGATATCGCCGTCGCGTACGGCCTTCGTCCACGGCCCGGCATTGGCGTGCCATGCGGCGATGATTTCCGCGTCGTTGAGGCGCGCGCCATTCATGTTGCCCGTTCTCCGCACTGTCGAAGCTTGCGATCGGGCTCATGGTTCCACACCGTCGCAGAGGTGTCACCAGGCCCTGTCGTACTTATGTTGGGACGGCAGCGGCGCCATCGCGCGATGTTCGGCATGGAGCGCGCGGTCGGCACAGTCGTCATTGGCCTCATGATCTGCAGCGAGGCGGTTCGGGTGAATCCGCACTCGCGGGCCTTGTCTCGGCGTGCAACGCCGGCTCGCCGCCGCACTGAACGCTGCCGCGCGGCAGGCGACGCGCCTGGCAGCGGCCTACTTCGCTTCCTGCGTGATGGTTTCCCATTCATGCAGGCACATGCGGCACTGGTGGTAGTGACGCACCGCGGCTACGTGCCCGCGACCGGATTCGTGGCCGGCCATAGTGTCGGTGACAGCGCGCGAGCGCGGGATGAGTCGACGTCGCGTCGACAGTCGCGTTGCGTCGCTGGCGAGCTGGCGCCGATCGATCTCGACCCGGGCAAACCAGTGATGGCAGTTGGGGCACTTGCCACAGACGTTGGTGAGCATCTGCCACAGCAGGATCGACACGGACAGCAGCCCCACCAGAACCCACAGCGTGTTCCAGCGTGGCGTCTGGCTGATGGCCGGGGTGGCGGGGCCGGCAGCGCGATTCAGTCGTTCGCTGGCAGACGCCGGTTCGGCGGGCAGCGCGCTGGGTGCCGGGCTCAGCAGCTGCGCCGGCGCATGCCTCAGGAAAAGATGTTTGACCGGTTCGGTCGAATCAGGCGCGGCAGCCGCCGACGTGGTAATGGCCGGCAGCCGCGCCAGATAGGCATTGCGTTCGCGATATGCCGTGGTCAGGCATGCCAGGTTGCCGTTGCAGCGATCGCGGATGCCGGTCCACTCAAGCTGGCTATGCCTTGCGCTCCCTGTGTCGGCGAGGTGCGAATAGCGCCTGTCCATGCTGGCAGCGAGCGAGCGAAGCGTTTCCGATGCGCACACGGCGCGTTCGGAGTGGTTCAACGTGGTACTGGCGCAGTCGATCGCCTGGGCCGAGGCTGCGCCAGAAATTCCACCCCAGAAAAGTGCAAGAAAAGCGAGTCGCCAAAACGCCATAGTCCACCCCGACGGACGGCCCTGGTGCATCCCCATGTCGCCTGGCCGATGGCAGAATCTACCGGCTTTTCAGTGCGTGTGGTTGAAATAGGTGCGCGAATGGCTCGAGCCCGTAACCGGCAGCGCGTGTCCCAGTGTCGGCGACGATCGATGGCGAGCACGCCATGCGCCGCTGTCACCGTGTCGCCACAGCCGGCCGCTGTGCCGGCCCATCGCACTACCCGCCGTTACTGGACGGAACGGGTCGGTGCAGCGGACGGGAAATGATGGCATCGTTGCGGCTCGGTTTTCTTGCGCAAAGGTTTTATGTCGACGAATCATCGCTTCCTCAAGCTCTCCCGCACGGTCCACTTGTATCTGGGCGTATTCATGGCGCCTGCGCTACTTTTCTTCGCCATTACCGGCGGGCTGCAGACGTTCAGCCTGCACGAGACCACGCGTGGTAGCAGCTACACCCCGCCGGCGTGGCTGGCTACGCTTGCGTTGCTGCACAAAAAGCAGACTATCGTGGCTCCGATCCGCAAGGCGCGGCCACCCGAAGGCGTGGTGCCTGCAGCGGCGCCCGGCGTCGGTATTGCCGGCGCGACGTCAGCGTCGTCGATCGATGTTCCGGCCAGGGCCCGCCCAGCCGGGCCTTCCGCTGGTCCGTCGGATCGCGATGCTGCGCGACCGAAGAAAAATCTGCTGCCGATGAAGATATTTTTCGCGCTCGTTTCCATCAGCCTCTGTCTGTCCACGCTGACGGGGCTTTATATGGCGTATCGCTTCAGCCGCAGGCCGGTGCTGGTGACCGGCATCCTCGTGGCCGGCGTCGTCGTGCCAATGCTGCTTCTGGTGTTCTGAACGATCACACGGCGATGGCAGTGCCATGCGCGTTGAAGCGGTCGTCTCACGTCATCGCCGTGGGTTCCTCGAACGGCAGGGGAACTGCGCCGGTACCTTCGACGGCGGCGCGGGCGGCGGGCAGCTGATCCGCCTCGGCGTCAATGACCACCAGGATGTGCCCGGCCTTGATCTGCTCCTCAAACGCGCGGCTGACGGCGTCGGGTACGTTGAAACCGACCAGCGCCCCGGTCCACGCGCCCATCGCCGCACCGGCAACCGTCATGGCGCCGACCCCAGCCAGGGTCAGCCCCAACGGCGGAACGGCTACGGCGATAAGGCCGAGCAGCAGGCCGGTACCACCGCCCAGGCCGATACCGCGCACCGCGGCCGGGCTGGAATCATTGTGGTTGACCAGCCGGTGGTCCGCGATTTTCTCCAGCTCGATATCGTCGCGGGCAATCAGCGAAAGGTCGTCATCGTCGATGCCGGCATGACGCGCGGCCTGCAGGGCGGACTGCGCTGCAGGCAGGTTGGTAGTACTGAATACGCAGCGGGTTTTCATAGGCTTTACTCCACTTTTCCGCACGGTAGACGCGCGGTGGCAGGAGTCGCGCGTGTGAGCGACGGCGCGACGGATGGCCAGTCGATCAGCACGGATGTCATGGCCGCGTGGGCGACGCGTGATCGCTCATGGCGGCGTTCATGCCGCGGCCTCGGCCGAGGATTCGCAGTCGCAGCGGCGCAAGGCTAAATGGCGCGGCCAGCGCCCTGACTTTCGATCAGCCGAACCAGCTCGCGCTCGATATCGAACACATGTGGATCGTTCGCCTCCATCTCCCGCAGCGCCGCGGCGAGCTGCAGCAGGTAGTCCCGATTCGGGCCACTGGGCCCGTTGGAGCGGGCGATGTGTTCGGCGATTTCGCGCTCGGATGCGGCGCCGAGGAAGGCGGCGTTTTCTTCGGTGGCGATATAGACCAGCCCTTCGGGTTCGCGACCGTCGTCGAGGCTCAAGGTGGTAACGAAGCGGAGATAACCGTTTTTTTCGCGCACATCCAGATGATCGAGCGCATCGGGCGCGATCAGGTAGGCCATGCCGGCACAGACGGCACCCTGTTGGGGTATCAGCGTGACTACGCGGCCGGGCGCATCCGGCGTGCCACGATGATCGTGCGAGCCTTGCCAGAACCGGCGCACCCAGTCACGGATCGCGGCAGGCCGGCGTTCGATATAGGCAAAGTCGGCCTTGTAGATCAGCGAGCCGTAGCCGAACAGCCATACCGCGTCGTGACCGTCGAAATGATGCATCTGCTGATTGATGGCGACGGTGTTGAGGGTCACGTTCGGGCTCGTTCGGCGAGCGCCTGATTATGCCGGCTGTTGCATGCCGATGGCCTTGGTCCACGTAAAAGGCCGGTCACGACGGACCGGCCTTTCGTTTTCAGGAGCTCTTTGCGACTAAGCAATCAGCCTGATCAATCCAGTGTCGGATAGTCCGTGTAACCGTGCGCGTCGCCGCCGTAGAAGGTGTTCTGGTCGGGCGTGTTCAGCGGTGCATCTTCGCGCAGGCGCCGCGGCAGGTCGGGATTGGCCAGGAACTTGACGCCGAAGGCGATCATGTCGGCCCGGCCGCTGGCCACGTCGTTAATAGCCATCGTACGGTCGTAGCCGTTGTTGAGAATCCAAACGCCCTTGTAGGGCTTGCGCATCGCGGCATAGTCGAACGGCTGCGGATCGCGATCGCCGCCGGTTTCACCGTGGATGATATGGATATAGGCAAGGTCCAGCGGTGCCAGGCGCTCGACCGCGCGGTTGAACAGCGCCTGCGGATCGCTGTCGGACACGTCGCCGAAGGAGGTCAGCGGCGACAGGCGCACGCCGGTGCGGCCAGCACCCACTTCCTTGGCGACCGCTTCACACACTTCGAACAGCAGCCGCGTGCGGTTCTCGATGCTGCCGCCGTAGGCGTCGGTGCGGTGGTTGCTCTTGTCGCGCAGAAACTGGTCAATCAGATAACCGTTAGCGGCATGCACTTCCACACCGTCGAAGCCGGCTTCGATCGCATTGGCCGCGGCCTTGCGATAGGTTTCAACGAGCGTCGGAATTTCGCTCAGCTCCAGCGCGCGCGGCATCGATACATCGACGAAACCCTCGGCCACGAAGGTCTTTGCGTTGGCCTGGATGGCCGAAGGCGCCACCGGCGCAGCGCCGTTTGGCTGCAGCGAGGTATGCGAGATGCGTCCGACGTGCCACAACTGCAGCACGATGCGGCCGCCCTTGTCATGCACGGCCTTGGTAACCAGCCTCCAGCCGGCGATCTGCTCGGGCGAATGGATGCCGGGCGTAGCGATATAACCCTGTCCCTCGGGACAGACCTGCGTGGCCTCGGCGATGATCAGACCCGCGCTGGCACGCTGCGCGTAATAGGTCGCGTTAAGCTCGGTCGGCACGTTGCCCTTGCTGGCGCGGTTGCGTGTCAGGGGCGACATCACGATGCGGTTGGGTGCTTCGATGCTGCCGACGCGAATCGGCTCAAACAGCACGTCGGCAGTCGCGTCCGCGGAAGCGGTATGAGCGTTCATGGAATCTCCAGGGAATGGTAGTGCCATCGCAAGCGGTGGCGGGGAAAAGCGTGATGGTACGCAGGCGACCTGTTCACAACGCGTAAAACCCGCGCGTTCGCAGTGCGGCTCAACGACGCTGCACGAGTCGCCACCACTGCGAAAAGCTGTCGCAGCATCGCGCGACGGATGGAAATAACCCCGCCACCGGCTGCAGCTGCATATCATCGCGCAGGCGGCGCAGCGCCTGGGCGCAGTGCGGATCGTCGATCGCATGCACGCTGCGCGCGCCGGCCAGCGCTGCCCGCAGCGTGGCGATATCCGCAAACCAGCGCACGTCAGCCAAGACGCGCTGGCGCGTGCCGACAAACTGCCAGCGGCGCTCGGACCACGGCCAACGCGCGTGCCAGTTGGCGATGGCAAGGGCAACCATCACGCAGTCAGGTGGGAGACCGGGCGGCGGTTCGTCCAACGACCAGGGATGAACCAGCCAGACGTCGCGACCGGCGATGGCCGCCGCATCGGGAGCAGAGAAACCCAAGGTCTCCGGTGGCTCGGACAGCAGCAGAGGTTCGCCTGTCCCGTCCGGGAGCGGATGCCAGCTAACGGCCTTGGGCTGTCGCGCGATGACGTCCAGCGCCTCGTAGCTCGTATCGATAACACTCCTCGGGCTATGCCATTCCGACGGCGCGTATTTGGCCACGTTCTCGGCATTGAACAGGTATGGCTTGTGGCTTGCCGTGGCGGCGATCCACTGCCAACTCAGATGGTTGCTGGCCAGATCGCCGTCGAGCAGGTGCGCGTAAAGCCAGTCGGCGCCGGTGCGCCAGTGCACCTTGCGCAAATGCACCACGTAACTGGCAAGCCACATGCGGACATGGTTGTGCAGGTAGCCGGTGGCGTAGAGCTGGCGCACGGCGCGATCGATCACCGGCACGCCGGTGCGCGCCTCGCGGATGTCGTCGGGCAGCGCGCTCGCATACGCATCCCCGGGCAGCAGGCCTTCGTGCAGCGAATCGAATATGCCGTCGCCACGATGCGACCAGACGTGATGCCAGTACTCGCGCCAGCCGAACTCGTAGACCAGCTTGTGCTGCGCGTCGATGGCGTGGCGTGCGGTTATTGCGGCGTGCACGGCGGGCAGGCTGATGAAACCGTGGGTGAGGTAGGGCGACAGCCGCGTCACCGCACCATCGAGCGCGTTGCGGCTGCGCGCGTAGTCGCTGGGGCGAATGGCGGCGATACGGAGCAGGGCAGCTTCTCGGGTCGGTGCAAAGCGGTCGTCTGCGCCAGTGACTGTGTCGGCATCGCGCATTACCAGTGCCCGGTGCCCGGTTCGCCTTTGACCGGGCCGACGATTTCATCGGTGAGCCAGCCACCGTAGAAGCCGCCCGGTTGCGGACGTACCCGTTCGCCGTCCACTTCGCAGTGCAGACGCGCCGGGTAAAACGACAGCCAGCCGGCAATCGCCGCAAATGCCGGTTTCGGCTTCGGGTAACTCCAGCCAACGGCTTCGATGCGTGTACCGTCGGGCAGCAGCACGGTCCAGTAGCTGGCGGCGCCTTTCCATTCGCACATTGACGCACCCGAGGCGGCGACGATTAGCGTTTGATCGATATCGTCCGGCGGCAGATAAAACGTCGGCGGGCTGGCCGTCTCCAGCACGCGCACCGCGCGGCGCGTGTCGGCGATGACGTGATCTCCCACACTGACCAATACGCGGCGTATATCTGACACGAGCCTCGGCGGCCGCGGATAGTCCCAGACAGACTCTTCGCCAGGCCCCGGCATATCAGCGGTCCGCGGACGCACGCGACCATCGTATTGCCACATGGCGTTATTCCTTCGAAAGGGCTGCCGCAGAATGCGTTGCCTCAGAGGTACTGCATCTTCACCGTCATGCCGCCGTCGACGGCGAAGTGCTGCCCGGTGATGAAGCCGGCATTCGCGGATAAAAGATAGACTGCCAGGTCGCCGATGTCCTGCGGCGTGCCGACGCGGCCCGCCGGATGCTGGGCGTGATCCTGCTTGCTCAGCTTGGGCGTGCGACGCGAGGCCGGCTTGCGCCAGTCGTCGGTGGCGATCCAGCCAGGAAGGATCGCGTTGACGCGAACGTCAGGTCCCGCACTCACCGCCATTGCATGGGTCAATGCCACCAGGCCGCCCTTGGTCGCCGCGTAGGCTTCGGTATGCGGCTCGGATTGCAGCGCACGGGTGGAGGCAATATGCACGATCGCACCATGATTTTCCTTCAACGATGCCAGCGCGTGCTTGCTGCAGAGAAAGGCGCCGGTGAGGTTGGTGGCAAGGTATTCGTTCCAGCGCGCCAGGGTCAGTTCGGCGAAGCTGCCGATATCCGGATCGGCGATGCCCGCGTTGTTGACCAGGCCATCGATCCGGCCGAAGATTTTCAGCGCCGCCGCAATCCACCCTTTGACGCTGCCTTCGCTGGAGACGTCCAGACGTCTGAACGCCGCGCGCTGCCCGACGTTCCATTCGTCGATACAGGCGCGTCCGGCCTCGGCGTCGAGATCGCCGATCAGCACGGAGCCGCCCGCGCCGAGTACCGCCTGCGCTATACCGCGCCCAATGCCCTGCGCGCCACCGGTGATCAGCACGATGTGATCGCGCATGGGCTGGGCGTCGAAATCCGCGATGGCAGGTGTGAGTGTCATCGAAAAGGGCTCCGATAGATGCGAGTGGATGCGAGGCCTGCATGGTGGATCCCGCGGCGTCTCGGCGGCGTGCAGGCTGCACGGCCCGCCGGCACGGCCTGCGGTAGTCAGGCTGAGGCACGACGCTGGGCCAGCGCCAAGGGATCCATCACGCGGTGCCACACCGGTGGCAGCAGGGCCAGGACAAACATGCTCGCATAACCCCACGGCAGTTGCGGGCTGTCCGGATGATGCAGCAACGACTGATAGCGACGGCGCGCCTGCGCGTGGTGGTCGGAGTGCCGCTGCAGGTTGAACAGCAGCCAGTTGGTGTAGCGCTGCGGAGCGTTCCAGGAATGCAGGTGCGTCACCCTCTCATAGCGGTCAGGGGCCAACTGCCGGCGCTCCAGCCCGTAGTGTTCGATGTAGTTGATGACTTCCAGAGTGCAGGCAGCGATCACGCCCTGCGTCAGGAAAAACAGCAGGCAGTGCGCCCCACCCAGGCCGGCAAAGACAATTATGAAAAGGAGCCACAGCGCATACCACGCCACCATCTCGTTGCGCCACGACCACGCCGGTAGCCCGCGTCCACGCAGTCGCCGCGCTTCCAGCCGCCAGGCATTGCGCACGTTGCGCCACAGCGCACGCGGCACGAAGGCATAGACCGATTCACCCAGCTGCGCCGAGGACGAGTCCTCGGGTGTGGCTACATGCAGGTGATGTCCGCGCACGTGCTCGACCTTGAAACCTTGGTAGCCGACGCTGGTCAGAAGCACGCCGCCGAACAGCGGTTCCAGCCGGCCAGTCTTGTGGATCAGTTCGTGGGCAGGATTGATAGCCAGCACGCCGCCGATCACGCCGGTCGACAGCGTCCAGCCGAGCAAGCCCGCCGGGCCGAACGGGAGATGCAGGCATTGCCAGGTGCACCAGCCCAGCGTGGCCAGCCATAGCGGCAGCACCAGAAGCGTCAGCGCACGGAAATACGCCGACCGCTCGCGCCGCGCGTTTTCATCGGCGCTGACCGGGTTGGCTGTTTCGCTGCCGAACACGGCGTCGAGCCACGGCACGATGCCGAAAATGAAACCCAGCGGAAACCATGCCGCGAGATCCAGCGGCACGCCGAGCTTCGCCAACGCAATCGCGCCCAGCGGCAGAAGGGCGGTGGAAAAAGCCAGGAGAAAGCCGGCATCACGTAGGTGCATGCCGCGAGTCTAAAGCGCGCCGCGGCGGTGCCCTAGCTGCCATGCAGCATGGCGACTGGCCCTGCTGCGGCCGTGGCCGATCGGTTGGAGGCGGGGTCGGATGGCTCAGTCCAGCGGTGCCGCCATCACCAGGTTGTCGACCGGGTAACCGCGTCGTCTGGCGCGTTCCACGATTTCGTCGAACTGCGCGCGACGCATGCTCGGGCTGCGCGAAAGGATCCACAGGTATTTGCGGCTGGGGCCGCCAACTACCGCCCACTGATAGTCGGCATCCAGATCGACGACCCAGTAGTCGGCCCACACCATCGGCAGCCATGACAACCATGCAGGCGCAAAGCGAACCTGAAGTGCCGCTGGCTTTCCCTCGACTTTCCTGGCAACGCCCTCGGAGGCATCCATCGAGCCGTCCTTGACGCGGCAGGCGTTGCGAACACCCAGGGTGCCATCGGCGTTGGCCGTGTAGGTCGCGGTAATCCTGTCCACGCACTTGCGCTGGAAAAACATCGGCAGGTGGCCGATCTCGTGCCACTGGCCTACGTAGCGCGAAAGATCGAGCGCGACGACCGGCTGATTTGGCAGCGCAGCCGCCGCGACGGGTATGGCGGCAGCCATCAAGGTGGTGGCGAGCAATGATCGATACATGGTGGTCTCCGATATCCGGTCTTCGATTGAACGCTTCAGCGTGGCGCACAGCATGCATTAGACGATCAGGCGAAAACGCATGTTCTCTTCAGGCGAGCCTTAGGATACGTGCGCGCTGTATTTTTTCTGTCGTATGTCTGAACGACGCGAGTGCGTCAATACGATGCGCACGGCAATGTCACGATCTCTCCACGATATCGCGCCTAGAACGTAATGGCCTGCATTCCGCAGGCTACTTACGGGAGTACCGACGTGGACAAGAATCGCACCGAAGGCACCAAGCATGAGGTCAAGGGCGCCGTGAAAGAGGCCGTTGGCAAGGTGACGGGTAACAAGACGAAGGAAGCGTCGGGTAACGTGGAAAAGCACGCAGGCAAAGCGCAGAAGGAAGTGGGCAAGGCCGCGGATGCGGCACGTGACGCTGCCAAAAAGTAACCGGCCAGTTTCAAGTCAGTGTGCATGTCGGACGTGCGGCCCAGGCCTCGCGTCCGATGCTTTTTTTGGGGCCGCCGAAGCTCAAAAGGTCGAAATGCTAATGACGATATTCGATCGCATTCCGTGTAGCGGCTGTCACTCTCCGATAACTCAGCAGCCGGCCACGGAACGGCGCAATGTCGTCGTCGTTGAACCGGCTGCGCTGCTCGGTGACGGCATAACCCTGTCGCGCCAGTGCGCGCGTGAATGAGGTGCTGTTGCCGCGGCCGGGATCGGTAATGAGAATTTCGGCGTCGACTGTTGCATGCCGCAGTATCGTGGCGGCCAGCTGGTCGACATGGCCCGATTCGTACAACACGTCGCTCCCGATAATCAGATTGAACAACCCGAGCGTGAGATCGGGTACTTCCCAGCGCAGGTCGCGATAGATGATCGCCAGCAGATGGTTCTGCGCTGCGTTGTGGCGCAAGAAACGCTCTGCCAGGGGGTGATGGTCGCTGGCGGTAATATCGGCATGACGATGCTGCAGCACCAGGCTGGACAGCCCAAGCCCGCAGCCAAGTTCCAGAATGCGTTTCCCGCCAATCTCGTAAGTCGACATCGCTTCCGCCATGACTCGGCCCGACGGCCATATTTGGCCAAACAGGCTCCACAGCGCAGAGGAGATACCAATGCGTTCGGCCTGATGCTGCGGATCGGCAAACTGTTGAAGGTCGCTCAACGCGCGAATACGGTAGTTGCGGCCGCCGAGGCAGATCACAAGTTCGCGTGTGGTATAGCCCGGCATGGGCTGCTCCCGTGAGGGCCCGTTCCGCGAATGACGGAACGAGGCATGAGAAGGGAGCGAAGCGGCGGATGTCGCCAGAACGCGCTGATAGAACAGCTGCCGATCCACTTTACGCCATTTGTGTGCCCGCACAGGGATGACTTTCGACGGATTCGCTTTATGGCGGGCCCAGCGTCCACGTCGCGTCGGCTTGGCGCTTGGCTTCTTCAGCGTCGTGATGTGAGAAGTTGCAGGCCGGCTTGTACACTCCCGCCTGGGTTCCACCTTTTCCTAACGATCCATCGGGGATAACTTTGAATGAACGCAGTCCGGACTTCCGGAAGCCTGGTGTGCGTGGGCCTCGGCATGACGCTGGGCTCGCACATAAGCCCGTTGTCACGTAGCTGCATTGAACAAGCGGATGTTGTTTTTGCAGGGCTTTCCGACGGCATCGTGGAACTGTGGTTGTCGCGGATGCACCCGGACGTGCGCAGCCTGCAGCCTTTTTACCGGAAGGGCAAATCGCGCATGGAGACCTATCGCCAGATGGTGCAAGCCATCGTTACCGAAGTACGGGCAGGCAAGAAGGTCTGCGGCGTGTTTTACGGGCATCCCGGCGTTTTCGCCTGGGCGCCGCACAAGTCGATCGAGCTGGCGCGCAGCGAAGGCTATCCTGCGCACATGGAGCCGGGCATTTCGGCGGAAGACTGTCTTTATGCCGACCTCGGCATCGACCCCGGCACCTACGGCTGCCAGCATTTCGAGGCCGGCCAGTTGCTGTTCTACAAGCGCCGGATCGATCCCTCGGCTTATCTGGTGCTTTGGCAGGTGGGTTTGGCCGGTGACAAGTCACTGACTCGGTTTTCCACCGGCCCGGCTTATCGACAGATTCTGGTCGATGTATTGGCGCGCGATTATCCGCTGGACCATGAAGTCATTATTTATAGGGCGGCGACGCTGCCGATCCAGCAAGCGCGCATTGAGAGGCTGACGCTGCGTGCGTTGCCAGAGGCGGAAATTGGCATGGCCGATACATTGGTTATTGCGCCTTGTTTTGCCATGCAGCCGAATATCGAGATTCGCGCACGTTTGGCAGAGCTTGATCGAGCTGAAGCCTAATCAAGGTCGCTTGCGCTTGGCAGACGCAACTAAGACCGACGCGATTGTTTGGCCGCCTTTGGGTGCATCAATGACATATATTTTGGCCCGCATGTTTTGCACGGGAAGTAATATTTATTTTTATATCAGTCACTTAGATATTTTTTCTATCGCTAGCATGGAAAGATTGTCGAAATCGATGAATTCGTGGATTGCGCGATATTGGGTAAGCCCAAAGCCCTACGCTAGGTGTAAAGTGCGTTTTTGCTAAGGCTGGGGTTCGCCGGCAAAAGGCAAGTTAGACGTTGGATGGAGAACGGTATCCACGCTGTTTCGCCATTTGGCTGCGTGGATGTCGGCTTGGGACCATAGCCTTGCGTTCGACATCAGGGGAAAATTTTAAAGGGGCTTGGTCATTCTTTTGACCACGCGATATCCAAGCGATCAACTGTCAGGGGGCAGCTAATGATGAATGTCATCGATTTTCTGGAAAGAATGGGGCGTGATGCGCAATTGCGCCATGCGTCAGCCGCTGAGATGGAGGTGGCGTTGAACGCCACGGAGATTGAACCGGAATTGCAGGCGGCGATCCTGGGCAGGGACCAGTCCCAACTGGAAGCGTTACTAGGGCAGGTTCCACTTTGTGTTGCGTTATTTCCCGGTCAAGAGGATGAAGAGGACGGCGACGAGGAAGAGGAAACGCCGTCGAAGGAGCCCAACGAGGCCCCGGAACTTATGGCTGAGTTCTCTGCGGCGTAGCCGATGTATTTCTCAGGCAGACAGCGCTGGTGCTGCTTTGCGAGCGGACTGGTACTTTTGGCTTTGCTCATTGGCACGGCAGCTGATGCCGCGCCTATGCCTGACGAACCCGCGCAACTGCTGAAGCAGGCGGACAACGTCAGGACATCGAACCATACCGAGTTCTTGCAGCTCATGACGCGGCTCGGCACTGAGGTGAAAACCCTTCCCCTTCAGCAACAGCTGTATTTTCGCTACCTCAACGCCTGGGAAAGTAGTTATCGGGGCGATTACGAAACCGCTGCGCCTCTGTTCAAATCGGTTGCAGCGGAATCCTCCGACGCTACTTTGAGGTTTCGCGCCGGCACGACGTTAGTAAACATACTTTCCATAGGATCCCACTACGCAGACGCGTTCGTGCGGATGAATCAACTGCTGAGTCAACTGCCACAGGTTGTCGACAAGGATGCACGCATACAGGCTTTAGGTGTCGCTTCGATGCTTTACAACGAGGCCGGTCAATATGATCTTGGCCTGAGCTATGCGGATCAGATGCTGCGGGAAAACCCGGTTGGCGACGGTGACTGCAAAGGCAGGTTTTTGCTTGTTCAGTCGCTCTATGAAAGTGGCAAGTTCTCGACGTTCGACAAGCAGTCCGGCGATGCTATAAGCGCCTGCAACAAGGCCTCCGAATTACTATTCGCCAATTTGATACGTTTCTATGTGGCGAGTTTTTATATTGATCACGGGCAACCGGCCACGGCGGTCAAGCTTTTGCAGAAGCACTATGCCGAGGTCCAACACATCGGCTATCCGGAACTGACTTCGGATGTCGATGCGTCACTGGCGCAGGCCTACTGGAACGGGGGAGATGTCACGCTGGCGCAACAGTACGCCCATTCCGCGATTGATGGCGGAGTCAGGCATGAACTCACCAAGTCGCTGACCAGCGCATATCAACTGCTTTACCTGATCAATAAAAAGCAGGGCAATCTGGAAGCTGCGCTTGGCTACCACGAAAAATATACGGAAGCCGACAAGGGCTATCTGGACGAGGTGAGCGCGAAAGCGCTTGCCTACCAGACCGTCAAGCAACAGGTCCTCGCGAAAAAACTGCAGATCGACGCGCTGAACAAGCAGAACCAGATCCTCGAACTGCAACAGGCGCTGGGCACCAAGGCGATGGAGACCAACCGGCTTTACATCGTTCTGCTGCTGACCATTCTGGCGTCGATCGTGCTGTGGGCTTATCGCCTGAAGCGTTCGCAGATGAGTTTCATGAAGCTGGCCCGGCGCGATGGGTTGACCGGCATTTTCAACCGTCAGCATTTTGTCGCGTCGGCCGAGCAGCAGTTGAAGTATTGCCAGAAGTCGGGTCGTGTCGCCGGGCTGATCGTGATCGATCTGGACAATTTCAAGATCGTCAACGACACCCATGGGCACGCGGTAGGTGACCATATCCTGCGTCGCGCAGTGGCCGCTTGCGAGGCGCATCTGCGTTCCACCGACGTGTTTGGGCGCCTCGGCGGTGAGGAGTTCGGCATCCTGATGCCGGAGTGCAACAGGGATATGGTGGCCGGCCGGGCGGAATTGATCCGCCTGGCGATCGAGAGCGTGTCCGATAGCGAAGACGCACGCGGCGTCGTGGTATCCGCCAGCTTTGGCGTGTCGTCTACCACCGAGTCCGGCTACAACCTGCGGCAGCTGCTTATCCATGCCGACAAGGCGCTTTACAGCGCCAAACGGGAAGGCCGCAATCGCGTGGTCGTCTTCGATGATGAGGGGCAGGCTTCGGCAGATCTCCATACCGCTTTGCCTCTGCAGCGGCGCTAACCCGCGCCGGCTAGCCGGCGTGGGGGTTCCAGGAGTGGGGCCACTGATCAGCTATGCCCGGCCACCGCGTGCGGCACGTAATGCTCTTCGAGCTTGGCAATTTCATCGGCGTCGAGGTTCAGCGATAGCGCGGCCACGGCATCATCCAGATGGTGCGGCTTGGACGCGCCGACGATCGGCGCGGTAACAAAGGGCTTCTGCGCGACCCAGGCCAGCGCGACCTGGGCTTTCGATACGCCGCGGGCCTTGGCCAAGGCGGCTACCGCTTCGACGACTTTTTTATCGGCATCGGGCACGGTGTAGAGCGTCTTGCCGAAGACGTCGGTGGATTGGCGCTCGCTGCTTTCGTCCCAGTCGCGGGTGAGCCGGCCGCGCGCGAGCGGGCTCCAGGGAATCACGCCGATACCCTGCTCCTGGCACAGCGGCATCATCTCGCGCTCTTCTTCGCGATAGAGCAGGTTGTAGTGGTTCTGCATGGTGGCGAAGCGCGTCCAGCCGTGCTTTTCCGCGACATACAGCGCCTTGCTGAACTGATAGGCGAACATCGACGACGCGCCGATGTAGCGCGCCTTGCCGGCCTTCACCACATCGTGCAGTGCCTCCATGGTCTCTTCGATCGGCGTGCGCGGATCCCAGCGGTGGATCTGATAGAGGTCGACGTAATCGGTGCCGAGCCGGCTCAGGCTGTGGTCGATCTCGCTCATGATCGCCTTGCGCGACAGGCCCATGCCGTTCGGGCCTTCGTGCATGCGGTTGAACACCTTGGTTGCGAGCACGATGCTGTCGCGCGAGCCGAAATCCTTCAGCGCGCGGCCGACAATTTCTTCCGAGGTGCCGTCCGAGTACACGTTGGCCGTATCGAAAAAGTTGATGCCCAGATCCAGCGCCTTGCGGATGAACGGGCGGCTCGCTTCCTCGTCCAGCGTCCAGCTGTGCGCGCCACGGTCGGCGTCGCCGTAGGTCATGCAGCCGAGGCACACGCGCGACACGTCGAGGCCGGTGCGTCCGAGTTTTACGTATTCCATCATCGTCTCCAGTAGTCGGTAAAAAGGGCGCAGCCGACAGCGTTGATCGGTGCAGCGCAGAGCGCAAGCCTAACCGCCAGCCTTGCCTAAAGGGTTGGCAACGCGTGAAAGCGCGCGCACTGGCTTGTTGGCGACGTCGGAAGTTTTCATGGATTGGGTACGCCCGTGGACGGCTCCCGTCCAACATGTCGATTTTTCGTGGACAGGCACCGGCGAGCGCGCTACAACGGTGCTCTGTCCGATCCTTCTGGAGTGCTCGATGCGTCTCGCCTCAACCGCCTTATTCGCCGCGCTTTGCATCGCTGGCGCTGCCGCGCATGCGGCCGATCCTGCCGTGCCGTTGGCGCCGCAGATCAATGCCGCCGACTTCGCCCAGTTCGACAAGACGCTGAGCTCGGACGAATTCGGCGGGCGCAAGCCCGGTACGGCGGCCGAGCCGCGCACGATCAACTGGCTGGTCGAACAGTACAAGCGCATGGGATTGCAGCCGGGCAATCACGGTTCGTGGTTTCAGACGGTGCCGGCCGATTCGATCCAGCTGTTGAACACCGATGTCACGCTGAATATTTCAGCCGGCGGCAAGATCAGCCAGTTCGCCAATCACGACGACATGGTGGTGCAGACGCTGCAGGCGAAGGCCAATGTCGACCTGAAAAATTCGCCGATCGTATTCCTGGGTTTCGGCGCCGACGCGCCGCAGTGGCACTGGAACGATTACAGGGACATCGACGTCAAGGGCAAGACGGTCATCGTCCTGGTCAACGATCCGGGATTCGCCACGCTGGATCCAAAGCTGTTCAACGGCCGCGCGATGACCTACTACGGCCGCTGGACGTACAAGTTCGCCGAGGCTGCCCTGAAGGGTGCCGCTGCCTGCTTCATAGTGCACACCAGCGATGCGGCCGCCGGTTATCCCTTCAGCGTTCTGCAAAACAGCAACAGCGGGCCGCAGCTCAGCCTGCCGATCAGCGTCGATCCGTCGCCGCGCCTGCCGGTGGCCGGCTGGCTGACGCGCCCCGCGGCGGAGCGCCTGTTTGCCGCGGCCGGCCAGAATTTCGATCAGCTGGAAAAGGCGGCTGCGAAGCCGGGCTTCAAGCCGGTGCCGCTGTCGGCCACGGCGTCAGTGAGCCTGAAAAACAAGATCGGCCATATCGAATCGCATAACGTGCTGGCGATGGTGAAAGGCAGCAGCAAGCCTGATGAAGCAGTGATCTACACCGCGCACTGGGATCACCTCGGTACCGATCCCTCGCTGAAGGGACACAAGGTTTACGGCGGCGCGATCGACAACGGCACCGGCCTGACCATGCTGCTGGAAATCGCCGATGCGTTCGCGCACCAGAAAACGCCGCCGCCGCGCAGCGTGCTGTTCTTCATGCCGACGCTGGAGGAGTCCGGGCTGCTCGGCTCGCAGTACTACGTGTCCAAGCCGGTATTCGCGCTCGACAAGACCGTCGCGGATATCGCCGTCGATGCGCTGCCGATCATCGGCCGCGCGCACGACATGACCGTGATCGGCAAGGGCCAGTCGCAGCTGGAGGACATGCTGGCCGACGTGCTGAAGTCGCAGGGTCGGGTGGTTTCGCCGGAAACCACGCCGGAGAACGGTTTCTACTTCCGCTCCGATCATTTCAACTTTGCCAAGGCCGGCGTGCCGGCGATGCTGCCGAGCTCCGGCCTCGATCTGCTCAACGGTGGGCGCGAGGCCGGGCAGAAAGGCGCGACCGAATACACCGCCCATCACTACCACACGCCGAACGACGTGTTCGATCCTAACTGGGATTTTTCCGGCATCCTCGAAGACACGCAGGCGCTGTACGTGCTTGGCCAGAAGCTCAGCGAGGACAACGTCTGGCCGAAGTGGTACCCCGACAGTCCGTTCGCGGCCAAGCGTGAGGCGGATCCGCCGAAGTGAAACCGAACTCAGCGGGAACTGCTGGCCTGCAGCCGGCCCAATAAAGTCAGGCACGCCTCTTCGATGAGGCGTGCCTGTTCGGCTTTCTTTGGCGCCGGTTGCCAGGCGATAACGGAAAACCAGTAGGCCGAGGATTTCAGGAACGCCACGAAGATGTCTGCCGCCAGTTTGGCGTCGAGCTTGCCCAGCTGGCCCGCTTTGCCGGCTTGCTGAAACCAGTGGTAGACGCTGTTTTCCTTTTCGCCGAACTTCTCCATCAGCCGCAGGCTTTGCGCTTCGGAGCGCATGCACTCGACCATCAGCACGCGGCTAAGCCGGATGAAATCCGGGTCGCAGATAAGCTGCATCTCCCGCACGCCGACCTCGCGCAGCTGCTCGATAAATTCGCGCCGGCTGTCGTAGTGCAGTTTGCTCAGCGGATCGACGCGTTCCATCAGCAGCGTCAATACCGCCTCCAGCACGGCGTCTTTGGACGGGAAGTGCTTGTACAGCGTGCGCTTGGAAACCTCAGCCCGCGTGGCGATGGATTCCATGCTGGCACCGGCCAGCCCGTGCTCGGCCAGTTCCGCGATGCCGGCGTCGAGCATGGCCTGTCGTTTGGTGGCGCTGCGGTTCAACAAGTCGGGCTCCTGATGGCTGGGCGTGTGGCGTCGGTCACCTAACGACCGGCTCACAAAGTACACGATATAGTTTACTTTCTTTATGGCACGCCATAAAGTATACGAAGTCGTTTACTTTTAACGGAATGCCCGCTCATGGCTAGTGCACTCGTTGTCATCGTGGTTATTTGTCTTGGCCTATTTGCCTGGCGCGTGACGGCGCAGCGGCAGCGTATCGTGCGACCGCATCCGCAGTCGCCGGCATGGCACAACGGCCGCTTTCGCAACGTGGCCAACACGCGCGCCGCGAGCCTTGGCGAAGTGCGCAAGGCGTTTCGCGCGCATCGCGGCCAGCGGCGCAAGCCGCAAAGTCGGTTGCCGGTGGTGACAGTGCGTCAGGATGTGCTCAGCGGTCCGCCCTCGCAGGCGTTGCAGGTCACCTGGCTGGGTCATTCCAGCGTGCTGATCGAGATCGACGGGCTGCGTCTGCTTACCGACCCCGTGCTCAGCGCGCGCGCCTCGCCGGTGCCGTTTGCCGGGCCGAAGCGTTTCACGCCGCCGGCGCTTACGGTAGCCCAGCTGCCGCCGATCGATGCGGTAATCCTGTCGCACGATCATTACGACCATCTCGATCGCGACACCATTCGCGCGCTGGCCGATCGCGTCGGCCACTTCTATACGACGCTGGGCGTGGGCCAGCGGCTGATCGCCTGGGGCGTGGATGCCAAGCGAGTCACCGAACTGGACTGGTGGCAGGAAACGCGCTTCGGTCCATTGACCTTGGCGGCGACGCCGGCGCAGCATTTCTCCGGCCGCGGCCTGCGCGATGGCAACGCGACATTGTGGGCTTCGTGGGTCGTGCTGGGCACGCACGAGCGGCTGTTCTTCAGCGGCGATACCGGCATGCACGAAGGCTTTGCCCAGATCGGCGAACGCTACGGGCCGTTCGATCTCACCCTGGTCGAATGCGGTGCGTACAGCCAGACCTGGCCGAACGTCCACATGCAGCCGGAACAATCCATCGCCGCGCATCGGCTGGTGCGCGGAAAGACGATGATGCCGGTGCACTGGGGCACATTCGATCTGGCCTTTCATCGCTGGGACGAGCCTGCCGAGCGCATCCGCGCGCTGGCGGCGGAGCAGGGCGTGCATCTGGTGCAGCCGCGCCCTGGCGAAACCGTTCGCCCCGATACGACGCTGCAGTCGCCGTGGTGGCGTGCGTTCGAAACGGACGCCGTCGACCATCCATCACTCAAATTTTCCAGCGAGACACGCGTATGAGCGGCTTCACGGTGAACGACATTCCCTCACAGGTCGGCAAGCGTGCCGTCGTCACTGGCGCCAACAGCGGCATCGGCTACGAGACGGCTCTGGCCCTGGCTCACGCGGGCGCCGAGGTGATTCTTGCGGTGCGCAGCGAGCAAAAGGGCCGCGAGGCGTTGGCGAAAATACGCGCGCTGTCGCCCCAGGCGAAGGTGCGGCTGGAGTTGCTCGATCTGTCGAAACTCGCGTCCGTTGCGGAATTTTCCAGACGTCTAAATGCCGAAGGCCAGCCGCTGGATATCCTGATCAACAACGCCGGCGTGATGCTGCTGCCGCAGCGGCAGCTGACAGCCGAGGGCTTCGAGATGCAGCTCGGCGTCAACTATCTGGGGCACTACGCGCTTACCGCGCAGCTGTTGCCGCTGCTGCGCAAGACGCCTGCCCCGCGCGTGGTCAACCTCAGCAGCCTGATGCATCGCGTGGGCAGGATACATTTCGACGATCTGCAGCTCGAACGCGGTTACACGCCGACGAAGGCTTACGCGCAGTCCAAGCTGGCGCCGCTGATGTTCGCGCTGGAACTGCAGCGCCGCAGCGATGCCAACGGCTGGGGCCTGATGAGCAACGCCGCGCATCCCGGCATCGCCACCACGGAGCTGATCGCCAACGGCCAGGGCAGCGAGGGGTTCATCAGCAAGGTCAGCCTGGGGTTTGTCCGGATCGTTGGCCAATCCGCCGCCGCCGGTGCGCTGCCCACGCTGTACGCCGCCACGTCGCTCAACGCGAAAAACGCGGGTTACTACGGGCCGGACGGATTCTCCGAAATCAAGGGCGCGCCAGCGCCGGCAAGGATTTCGGCACGGGCTAGCGATGTTGCGGCGGCGGCGTGCCTATGGGATGTTTCGGCGACGCTGACGGCCGCCAAGTTTCCATAGGTGGATCTTCAACAGGTTATGCGCCTAATTGATTTACGATGTGACACCCGTCATGAGTGATGACTCTTTTTCGTCAGTCGCCGGTCCCATGGCGCTGGACTAAGCTTTGGCTAATCCATTACCGGCGCAAACGATGCTTGCTGATCTGTCCCAAGAGCCGGTCGCGCGGCCCCGGCGGCGAAGACCAACCACCATATGGGTGTGTTGCGCAGCGGCACTGATAATTCTGTTTGCGCTATTTTTCTGGAAGCGACCGGACCACGCGATTCGCGTCGCTACGGCGAGCATTGCCGATGTGATGTGCTCTGGCGTATTCGTCAACGGCATGACGCCGGAGCGCACGTTTGTCGAGAGCTATGCCGACGACAAGGGACTGAAGCCACTCAGGCTCGGCCTGCACTATGCGGTAGACCGCGCGAATCGCCGTATCACGACAGACTGGCACGGACACTTCGTTAGCCAGTCGACCTACTACCCGTCGTACGGCTGCGCGCTGCCGTCGCAGACGCCGGGCGAGAACACGCTACGGGCCGCGCGGGATGTGATCGGCTCACCAGAAACTCAACCGTTGGTGGTATCCGGCGATCCGCTGCTGCGCGATGCCCTGGCGCGTGCGTTCGCCGAGCCGGCGAGCGGCGTGCCCCGCCATGTCCACGCCATTGTGGTGATGCACGACGGCAGGATCGTGGCGGAACAGTACGCGCCCGGTTTTGGTCCGGACACGCCGCTGCTGGCCTATTCGGTGAGCAAGTCGGTGGTGAATGCGCTGGTCGGCATCCTCGTACAGCAGGGAAAAATGGACGTCCATACGCCGGCGCCGGTGCCGGCATGGGGCGATCCGTCGGACCCGCGCCACGCGCTGACCATTGAGCAGCTGATGCGCATGACCTCGGGATTGGCGCTGGCCGAAGACGACAGCGGCTTCGATCCGGTGTCGACGATGCTGTTCCGTCAAGCCGATATGGCCGGCTATGCGGCGCAGGCGAAGTTGATCCATCCGCCCGGCGCCGTGTGGGATTACAGCAGCGGCAATACCTTGATCGTCTGCGGCATGCTGCGCGACACCGTCGGCCACGGTGCCGAGGGCATGATTCGCTTCGCCCACACGCAGCTGTTCGACCCGCTGGGCATGCATCACGTGCTGATGGAATTCGATGGCGCGCAGACGCTGATCGGTTCAACCCGTATCTACGCCTCGGCGCGCGACTGGGCGCGCTTCGGCCAGCTTTATCTCGACGATGGCGTGGTGAACGGGCAGCGCATTCTGCCGGTAGGGTGGGCGGCGTTTTCAGCCCGTCCGACGCTCGATGCACCCTATGGCGCCGGCTTCTGGACCAACGTGGCCGCAGCCGGCGACACGACGCCGGGCATCGATGGTCTGCCATCGGACGCTTATTTTGCCTCCGGCATGAACGGGCAGCGCATCGTCATCGTACCGTCGACGCATCTGGTCGTCGTGCGGTTCGGCTCGACCGTCGACCCGCCGCGGTTCGATATGCAGGGACTGGTGCGACTGGTCGCCGACGTGTCCGCCGCTGTCCACTGACGTAGCGCCGTCATCGAGGGCCCGATCCCGGCTCGATGGCGTGGCACCGGGATTTTCGGCCTCGTATAATGGCGCATGACTCCATTGCGCCAGTGGCTGCACCAGCATGACTGCTGACGAAATCCGCGACCTTCTGGCGCGCGACCCCGATCGTTCCGAATTGACCCTGCAATGGCTGGCCAATCAGGGCGTGGTCACCGCACAGGTAATGTTTGGCCGCATGCTGCTGGAGGGCAGGGGCACGATCAAAAGTGCGGCCGCTGCGCTGGCCTGGTTCGAACGCGCCGGCAAGAAAGGCCATGCCGAGGGCACCATGATGGTTGGCCGCTGCCTCGAGCACGGGTGGGGAACCGCTCCCGACCTCGCTCAGGCGTTTTTCTGCTACGCCTACGCGGCCAAGCTCGGCAACGACTGGGCGCAGTACAACGTGGCGCGCATGTATCTCGATGGTCATGGCGTGGCGCGCAACGCCGAGCGCGCCGCGTACTGGTACGCCAAGGCGGCGGAGCAGGGCCACGCCCGCGCCATGAACCTGCTAGCCCGCTGCTACGAAGAAGGCTGGGGCGTGATGCGCAACACCTTCAAGGCCAACGACTGGTATCGACGCTCGGCCGAAGCCGGCTATTTCCGCGGCCAGTACAACTGGGCCATGGCGCTGGTTGCCGAGGGCAGAATCGAGGACGCCGCGCAGTGGCTGAAGCGCGCGGCCAAAGATGCAACGCCCGACGTCAAGGCCGCCATCGTCAGCTACGCGGCGCAGATGGATCATCCGGCGATGCGGGATCTTGCTGCTTCGTCAGCTCAGTGATCGGCAGTAAATGAGTTCGAGGTTTGTCAACGATTGCCGACGGCGTGATCGGCGAACTCGACGGCCATCCGTTCGGATGACCGATCGCCAGCTCTAGCTATTCGAATTACGGCTTGGCCGTCTGGCCGTCCAATTGATTGAAGTGGGTGATGGCATTGAACACCAGGCCGTAGCTGCCGATGGTTTCGCCGCGCCAGATCGGGTTGCCGGCGAACAGCAGCACGTTGCCCTTGCCGTAGTGGGCGTCGACCACGGCGGCGCGCCCGGCCATTTCATCGCCGCCGTCGAGCAGGCCGGCGATCAGCAGCTTGTCGGCATCGGCGTAACGCACGATCACCCTGGGCTGCTGGTCGGCGGGAATCGCCAGCGGATTGTTGCGCAGCTGCTCGGCGTTGAGCGGCGTCGGCTGCCACGGCTTGGGATCGGGCAATGTGGGCGGGGCGATCGAGGCGCGGCCTTCCGGCGTATCGGTGTCGTGCGGGCCGCCCCGGCCGGTAGGGCGCTGGAAGTCCTTCGCGTTCGGCAGGCCGTCGTCGCCGGTGACCTGGTTGGAGACGGTGAACGACTGGCCGACCGAGCTGTACAGCGCCAGGTCATCGCTGGCGTAGCCGCCGGCGATCGGACTCTTGCGGTCGACAAACGTGCCTTGCAGCACGCTGCCGACGACCTTGAGGTTGTGCGTCGGGGTGACGAACACGCCTGGCGCCATGCCGCTATCGATGGCGAACTTGGCAGTGTCTTCGGCGGTGACCAGCAGACCGCCTTCGCGCACGAACTGCTTCAGGTTTTCCAGGCCCTTGGCACTTAGCCCGGGGCGGATGTCGTCGGTGGAATCGATGGTGCCGATGTTCGGCGTGAGCTTGGTGGTTTTCCACGGCATCGGATTGCCCCACATCGGCAGGCCGTCGACGATCTGCTGCGTGCTGACGCCGCCGATCGGGCCGAACAGGATCACGTCGTACTTCGCATGCAGGTCACCGCCGCGTGCCACGTCCTGGGTGCTGATGTAGGTATACGGCACGTGCAGTTTGTCCAGCGCCATGCGCCACCAGCCTTCGGTCTGCGTATCGAGCCAGGTGTGCATCAGCGCGATGCGCGGCAGTTTGGCCGCGGGCACGTCGATGGCGGCCAGGCCATGCGGCGGCGCGATGGTGTCGCTGACGGCACTCATCGGTGCCTGGAGGATCGCCGTGTCAGTCACCCGCACGACCTGCACATCGAACAGGTCGCCCATCGACCAGGCGGTGTCGTCGTAGGGATGCTGCTGCGGATCTTTCGGCGACCAGTACTGGCGGTCGAGCAGGGCGTCGGCGATGCGCGAGTAGGGCTGATCCATGCGCACCACGTAGCTGCCGGCGGCAAAGGTTTTCGAGGTGGCCTTTGCCTTCGGATCGTCGCCCTGCTTGGGTAGCGTCACCGTGACAGGCGACGTGGTCCGGCTCACCTCCACGTGCTGCAGCTGCATCACATGCAGCAGCTGGGCCTGCGAACCGGTGCGCGTTTCATCGGCGGGAAAAACATACGCGGCCGGGCCGGCTTCCTGCGGCTTTTCTATCGAACGCTTGCCCTTGAGGTAGAAATTTTTCAGGAACAGCGGGCCGTTGTCGGAGAAATAATTCAGCGCGGTGAGCAGGCCGGTCTGCTCGTAGTTGTTGTTGTCGCGCTGCGACCACATCACTTCGGGCAGCGGCGGGTTCGGCCGATACCAGGTGCGCGCGTATTCTTTCGGACTCAGCGTGCGCTTGACCGTGTCGGCACCGTCGTTGCCGAAGGTTTCGTACAGGCGACTGACGCCGTTGTGCATGGCGGCGATGAACATCAAATAGCCCGGGCTCCAGGTGTCGAAGTCGCCGTGGGTGAACACGCCGGGCATGCCGAGCTTGGTCAGCTCCTGCACGTTGTTCCAGCCCAGCTGCTGCCACTCGCCGGTGAGGATGGGATCGATCCAGGCGTTGTACGGGCCGTCGCCGACCGTGTTGTCGTAGAGGAACGGCACCGACTCGTGCAGATCGTGCAGCACCTGCGCGTGCCAGCCGATATAGGTATCGGCGATGTTGCGCGTGAGGTTGAGCGTCATGCCCATCGCGTCACGGTTGTTGTCGTGCGCCACGTAGTGGCCCCAGTACATCAGCGGCGAATAGTTTTGCCCGGGATGCGCCAGGTGCCAGTTGTACAGATCGACCATGCGGTCGCGGCCGTCGACTTCGACCACCGGCGTGATCAGCGTAATGACGTGCGAGCGGATGTGCTTGATGTAGGGCGAGTCGTCCACCGCCAGGCGATAGGCCAGCTCCATCAGCGCTGTGGGCGCGCCGGTTTCGGTGGAGTGAATGGTGCCGGTGATGTAGTAGACCGGCGTGGACTGTCCGACTAGCTGGTCGGCCGTGTCGTCGTTCATGCCGATGCTGCGCGGGTCGGCCAGCTTGGCCAGCCGCGCCTTGTTGGCGTCCAGATCGGCCAGCACGCTTTCGTCGGCGATCGCCACCGCGATCATCTCGCGGCCTTCTTCGGTCTTGCCGATGGTGAATACCTTCACCCGCGGGCTGGCGGCGGCCAGCGCGCGAAAGTAGCGATAGACGTCGGCCGAGTAGGGCAGATAGTTTGGTGCACCCGAGATACGGCCAAGCACCTTGTCCGGTGTCGGCACGGTCGGGGACGCTGGCAGATAGTCGGTGAGCGGCGAGTTGAACGACGGATCGGTGGTGAACTTCAGGATCTGGTCGGTATACGCCTGATCGATCGGCTGGCCTGGATCACGGGCATATGCCTTGGGATCCGCCGGGTCGGTGGCCGCCGTCGCGGCGCCCACGCCCAGCGCCAACAGCGCGGTCAACGAAAGTCGAATGGATACGCGCATGATGGTTCCCCTGGTTTGGCGCCGTGATCTATCCAGACACTTTGCCAGAACGCAGGGGAATCGGTGTCGCCCATCAGTTGGGTGGCGTTTCCATCGAGTTCGTCCGCGATGCAAAAAAGCTGCTATTTGTTGAGCATCGCTGTCAGCTGATCGAGCTGCGTGCGGTAGCCGTCGATGACCTTGGCGGTGATCACGGCGTACTGGTTGGCCTCGTCCCAGCGTCGTGCTTCCAGCGCCTCGCGCACCCCGGGGAGGGTTTTGACGCCGTAGCCGGTCAACATGCCGGGCGCGTAGATCATGTGCTTGAACCAGGGGCGGGTCGGCAGGCCATTCGGATCGGTCAGCGCCTGCTCCATGCGCGCCATGTGCGCACTCAGTTCGCGGGCTTGTTTTGGTGGAAGATCAAAGCCTGCCGCTGCGCGTTTTGCATAGGCGGCGTCGAAAGCCTGTGCGCTCTGCGTCAGCTGTTTTGCGGCCTGATCCAGCGGTGCCAGATCGATGGATGGAACATCGGAGTCACGCTCCGGTGGAGCCACCGGACGGGTGGGGTCAGCGTCGAGCGTAAACGCATGGGCATCGAGCAGCTTGTGCTGTTCCTCGGTTGATTTACGCGTGTGCTCGACCAGCTTGTGCAGCTCGTCCACATACTGATTCAGCGTGGTGCTGAAATCGCCGAAGCGCATCGGCACCACGTCGGCATCGGCACTGCGCAGCACGATGTGGCCAACCACCTTGGATAGCGCGACGCCGTAGTCGAAGGTGGGGTCGCCGAAGCGGACGTAGTGATCGAACGAGTCGTACTGGGAGTGATAGATACCTGCGTTGTCGTCCTCGTCGCCAAAGCCGAGATCGAGCGAAGCAATGCCCAGATGTTCCAGGAAAGCGCTGAAGTCGGAGCCCGAGCCCAGTGCGGCCAGCGGTACGTCTCCACCTTGGGCGGCGATTTTCGCCACGTCTTTCGCTTCGGCTTTGGCGTCGTCGTCACTGCCGGCGATCAGCATGTGTGCGCGCAGGCGCTCGCGCACGCTGACCTTGGTCTCTGGGTCAGTCACGCCGTCGGCGACCTGATTGACCAGGTGCTGCAGCGAGTGGCTGCCACCGGCGCCGAGAAAGCCGCGCCCGTTGGTATCGGAGTTGACGTACATCACGGCCTTGGCCTGCAGCTCCTTTGCGTGCGTCTCGGCCCATTCGGTGGATCCCAGCAAGCCCGGCTCCTCGCCGTCCCAGCTGGCATAGACCAGCGTGCGCTGCGGGCGCCAGCCCTGTTTGACCAGCGCGCCGATCGCCTTGGCTTCGGCCATCAGGGCGACGTTGCCTGCCAGCGGATCCCATGCGCCGAACACCCAGCCATCATGGTGGTTGCCGCGCACGATCCACTGATCCGGTGCCGTGCTGCCCTTGATTTTCGCGATGACGTCATAGACAGGCTTCTGGCCCCAGTTGGACTCGACCGTCAGATGTACCTTGGCCGTGCTCGGTCCGACGTGATACGTAATCGGCAGCGATCCGCGCCAGTTGGCCGGCGCCACGGGGCCGGTCAGCGACTGCAGCAGCGGCGTAGCGTCGGCGTAGGAGATCGGCAGCACGGGAATCTTCAGCAGCGAGGTGGCGTCCTTGATCGCCAGGCGCTTGGCACCGGGTACCGAGCCGATGCCGGGCGTCAGCGGGTCGCCGGGATACACCTGCATGTCCGCCACCGAACCGCGCTGCACGCCGTCGGCCGGTCGCCAGCCGCCTTTCGGATAAACATCGCCCTTGGCGTAACCGTCGTCGTGCGGATCGGAATAAATCAGGCAACCGATGGCACCGTGCTGCTGTGCCAGCTTCGGTTTCAGCCCGCGCCAGCCGCCACCGTAGCGCGTGAGAACGATCTTGCCGCGTACGTCGATGCCGCGACGGGCCAGGTCTTTGTAATCGTCCGGCATGCCGTAGTTGGCATAGACCAGTTCGGCGGTGACGTCGCCATCGGCACCGTAGACGTTGTAGGGCGGCAGTGCGCCGTCCTGGATATTCGAGGTGGCGTCACCAGCAATAGGCGGTTCCTTCAGCGCCGCGGTGAAGGGTTGCGGTCCGAGCAATTCGAGCGCGACTTTCTTTGGCGTTGGATAGAGCACGCTGAAAGTTTCGATATGCGCATCCCAGCCCCACTCGCGAAACTTCGCCAACATGAATTCGGCGTTCGCCTTGTCATGCGGCGAACCCACCTGATTCGGCTGCGACGACATCTGCTTGAGCCAGCTGCGCTGGTCGGCAGGATCGAGCTGTGCGTCGAAGCGTTGTTCGAGGCTTTGCTGTTTGGCCGCGCCAGCGATGCCGAAACCGAGCATGCCTTTGTCCGTGGGCAAGTTTTCGGCAGATAGAGCAGTGCCGAATGTCGACAGCGTTGAGGTCATGGCCAAAAGCCAGCGAGCAGTCAATCGCGTCATCCCATCACACTCCTTTCGTTTATCGATTACTGATATCCGACCACGAATGCGTGATCAGATGGCTACCGCTGATTTATATGGCTGGCAGAGCTTCTTGCTCGAGGCATCAATCATGCCAGGGGAAAACTAGGAGAAGGGGTGGAACATGTTCGGACGCATTGAGGCTTTGGATTTCGCTCAAAGGACAAGCTCACGCTGTCGATTTCAGACCACTTCAGAGCAGGAGATTAGACTGCGCTACCGGAGCGTCTGATTGTTAATGGCTGATTGGCGGATTGTCGGGCACCACGATATGCTGATTGAAGATGGGTTGGTCGTCTTTGCCCGTGGCACTCAGCTCATAGTTGCCCGGCCGCAGATAGAGCTCGCCGGCAGGTGCGCCAGCTCCCTGGCGAATGCGCTCGCCCAAAGTAGGTGTCAAAGGTAGGGGGTCTAGCACCATGCGGTCGGCTGGCACGGCCCCTTTGCCCTCGCTCGAATAGCGCGCTTCGATAAGGCATGGAAATTTTTCCTGGCATTTGTCGCCACTAACAAAAAAGGGTTGCCGCAAGTCACCCAGAGATAACCAAGTGGGGCGTCCACGTCGTAGATGCTGTGTGGGAAATACGACGCTGACATCGTATCCAGTACGAAGCGACCATGGCTTGTTTGACTTGTCGACGAAGACAATGGGCATCTCTGGCTGAACTTTCTGCATGATTGCCGTGTAATAAGGATGATCTTCATCGCTCGACGGATGAGGGATCATCATGGTCTGCTCAACGGCGAGTCCGCTAATGCCGGAAAGCTTGTACAAATGTTCTGCCATAGACTGGCCGCGTAGAAATTCGCCCGACGTCTGTATGTGCGCATAGCCCGCTTCGACCACCAGTCGTGCCGCGGGATCCATCTTGAAAACGGCCTTGTAAATGTTGCGGGCTTGTTCGGCCTCGCGGGCGTCACCCGTCGCATCGGACGTCGCTTCGTAAGGAACAAGTTTGAAACCAAGCTTTAGAGCAGTTCGCACCAGTTCAGCGCTGATTGGCTCCTGCGTATAAAAGCCAGTCTCCGGCATGGGATAACCACGCGATTGCAGCTGAGTATCGGTCTGGTAGAGCGTTTCAATAGCAAGATAAGTGAATCCTGCTTTGCGCAAACCGGGAAGCAACTGCACAGCCAGCGTGCGCGTCAGCGGAATGTTGTGAGCCTCGTTCAGAAAAATCAGCTGATAGCCTTTGGCCAGCGCCGGAATCGCCTCAATTGCAGGTCGCCATGAGTAATTGCTGTCGGAAATTGGAGACGGGTGATCTTCAGGGGTGCCCGGCTGTCTGATGGAAAAGCTCGCCGCTGCGTCGGGATAATCGCCAATGAATGTCTGGTACCAACTTAGGTATTGACCAAAGATCAGCCGGAATGCATCACTCTTGTCGGCCGCATACGCGTAGCGCATCACCTGATACTGAGCCAGCAAGCCTTTGTGCTGATCCGCCTCTTTCATGATTCGCTCGGACTTGAGTGACGCGTCAAGCTGTTGCGTCCGCCACTCCGACGGCGACTGCGCCGACGCAGTCGTCGAAAGCCAAGCCAGTAAAAGCAGGTGACCAAGCATCTTTTTTGACCGTAGTCGCAGCATTGCCGTCCCCCCATCAGCGTGTACTTAACTCTCCCCTCGCAATCGCTTTCAGCATCCGATAGCCGCCTGGCAATGCTGTGAGTCGAGTACCTGTTTACCATGTCATTGAATATCGCATGATGCCAATAAGCAAATCGGTCACCGTAAACTTGCGACCAATTCTTGATCGCTCGTCGAGATTTACTGTGAGCCGCTGGCTGGTTCGCGCTTTTGGTTCCAACGGTTTTCCTGCCTTCACGTTTGTGCGCGTCCACCGCTTTGCGCGCACAATGATGGGACCCTGAACCACTATGGAGTCCGTCATGCGCTCAACCGTTCTCGCCATTTTGATTGCTCTTGCCCTGCCGGGCGCCGCGCTGGCGCAAACGTCCGGCGCCCATACCGGCGCCATCTATGCCACGGTGGCAAAGGCCGTCGGTGACCCTACGCGCGATGCCGACAAGGCCAACGATGCGCGCCGCAAGGTCAGTTCGATCATGGAGTTTGCGCATGTCCAGCCCGGACAGAGCGTGCTGGAGCTGATCCCGGGCGGCGGCTATTTCACCCGCGTGTTCAGTGCCATCGTGGGTCCGAGCGGGCACGTGTATACGATCTGGCCGAACGAGTACGTCAAGGAAGATGCCGAGGATCTGGCCGCGGTGAAAAAGTTTGCCGCTGACCCGCACTATGCCAACGTCAGCGTGTTGGAACAGCCGGCCAACCAGCTGAGCTCTCCAGCGCCGGTCGATCTCGTGTTCACCTCGCAGAATTATCACGACTATCCGGACAAGTTCATGGGCAAGGTTGATCCCGCCGTGCTCGACAAGCAGGTATTCGATGCGCTGAAGCCGGGTGGCCTGTTCGTGGTGATCGACCATGTGGCCCCCGCGGGATCTGGCATGCAGGATACCGATACGCTGCACCGTATCGATCCGGCCATCGTCAAGCAGCAGATCGAGGCGGCGGGCTTTGTGTTTGGTGGCGAGAGCAACGTGCTGCGCAATCCAGCGGACAACCACACGCTGAAGGTGTTCGACAAGGCGATACGCGGCCACACCGATCAGTTCATCTACCGCTTCCGCAAGCCGGCCAAGTAAAACGTTTGATCACTGCAGGCCGCGCCAGATCGCGTCCAGCAGCACGTTCTGCGGATCCTCGCTCTGTTCCCAGTACATGATGCCGCCAAGATGCTGCGCTTTCACGAAGGCAGCCTTGGCGGCGATGGACTGCGGGTCGTCATAGCTGATGAACTGGCGGGTGGCGGCGTTCCACAGATAAGGCGCCTGCGCCTGCGCGTCCCAGTAGCGCACGAAGCCGCGGCGGTTGATGAAGTCGGACTGCAGCTGCGGCCACGGATGTTCGCTGCCGTAATGACCGTAGGCCTGGTAAAGACCGTGCTGGTCGGGGTTTACGTCATCGAATTCGCGGCCGTAGAAAGCGGCGCCGATAAGCAGCTTGCTTGGCGGCACGCCCGCAGTGAGAAACTGCTTTACCGCGCGGTCGATGGTGCGCGCACCGGCGGGCGCGAGCGCCGAAGCATGCAGGCCGCTGTGATGTCCGGTTGTCGGCGTCATCGAGTTCACGAAGTCGTACGTCATCAGATTGAACCAGTCGAGGTACGGCGCAATCGCGGCGATGTCGATGCCGTCGACGAACGGCCCATCGGCGACTGCCATGCTTAGCGTGTAATGGCGTTTGTGGCTTTGGCCTGCGGCATCCAGGGCCGCTCGGACGCCTTGCAGTAGCAGGGTGAGGTCGGCGCGGTCCTGCGGACTCGAATGGATGCCCGATTCGGAATGGCCGGGGTATTCCCAGTCGACGTCGAGGCCGTCGGCATCGTTGTTGACCAGCAATGTCGTCGCGCTGTCGGCGAAGCGTCGGCGACCGGCCGGTGTGCTCGCCGCTTCGGAAAAGCCGCCCGCGCCCCAGCCTCCCACCGACAGCACGACCTTCAATGCGGGGTGTGTCAACTTCAAACCCGTCAGCTGATGCAGCTTTATTGACGCGTCCGGGTCGAGCACGACCTGGTCATGCGCGACCCGGGCGAAAGCGAAAATAAGCGTGTCGATCTTGCCGACGTCGAGGTGATCCACGCCGGCCTTGTCGACGTCGTAGCCCACCACGCGATAGTGCGCCGCAGGGGCATCGAGCGCGTGGACAAGCAGGCTGCGGCAGCAAGACAGAAGCAGTGCCAGTGTCGCGATCAGCCTTGGGCTAATCGCGTTGTGTTTTGGTTTGCTGCCAATCGGCATGAGCGTCGTTCCGCTGGATACGATCGGCTATCTTTGCAGCCGCTACCGGCTTTGCCTATACCTAGCCCGGATAATGTCGTCGTTGTCGCTGCCGAGCGCAGCCGCCGCTTCCGGCACACGGATACGCCGCCGATAGAAAAAGGTCGTTGTGACGCCTCATGCAGAAAAATGATCCGCCATCGAGTCGTTTAACGGACCCAGCCGATCCGCCGCCGACGCGCCCGATCGAACCGGATGCCGCGGACTGCTGCGGGGAGGGCTGCGTGCCCTGCGTGTTCGACACCTACGAGGAGGCGCTCGAGCGTTATCGGGTGGCGCTCGCCGCGTGGCATGCGCGGCACGCGGAAAATCCGTAGAAGGCGCCGGCGTAGCGGGCAGCACTGAACTACACTGCGCCGACCTCTTTCGCCGCATTTCAGGAATTTCCATGTCGCATGCCATGCACACCAGTTCGGTTCCCGTCTTTCGCCAGATGCTCGGCGGGCTCGATGCCATTCTCGCCAAAGCCGACAAGCATGCGGTGGCCAGAAGCATCGAGCCGGCGGCGCTGACTCAGGCGCGGCTGTTCCCCGATATGTTTCCGCTGGCCAAGCAGGTGCAGATTGCCTGCGACTTCGCGCGTGGCGTATCGGCGCGTCTGGCTGGCGTCGAGGTGCCGAAAGTGGACGAGGGTGAGCCGACGTTCGACGGTCTGCATGCCCTCATTGCGAAAACGCTCGCTTTTATCGACGGCCTGAACGCGGCATCGTTCGACGACGCGGCCAAACGCGAAATCGTCACCCGGCCGGGTACGCCGAAAGAGCGTCATTTCAGCGGGCAGAACTATCTACTGAGCTATGGCCTGCCGCAATTTTTCTTCCACGTGACCACGGCGTACGCGATTCTGCGCCACAACGGTCTGGAGATCGGCAAGCGCGATTACATGGGCGAGTATTGAGTCGAAAGCGGTAACGACGGCGAGGCGTCGTACCAAGGCTTGCGCGTGATGCCTGCAAGCCGGGTGGCTGCAGCGGACTAAACCGAAGGACCGATGCAGCCACCGTCAGGAAGCGGGAGCGGTTACTTGGCGTTCTTCTTCTTTTCCTGCTTGGCCAGCTTCTTTTCCTTCATGGTTTTTTCCGGTTTTTTCTTGTCGCTCTTTTTCGAATCCAGACCCTTGCTCATGCTGCTCTCCGCGGTGTGGTGGTGGGACGGTCGGCACTGCTGACATCGCTGCACGCGTTTCGTTGTCTGAAGCGTCGTTGCAACGTGCGGAAAGTTTACGCTAGATGCGCTCGTGCGGCGCCAGATATCGCCATTGGCCCGGCGGCAGTTTGGATAAAGAAATGCGGCCGACGCGCAGCCGCTTCATCGCCAGCACCTGCAGCCCGACCGCGTGGCACATCGGCTCGATCTGGGTCGGTTGAAGTCCCTTGAACGCAAACCGCAGCCGCTGCTCGCTCTGCCAGCTGACCTTGATCGGCGGCATGGCGTAATTGTTGAAACGCAGGCCGTGATTGAGCAGGGCCAGCCCGTTCTCGATGATGTCGCCGCTCACGTCCACCACAAACTCTTGCTCGACCCGATCGACGTCTTCGGTGAGCTTGCGCGTCACCCGCCAGTCCTGGGTGAAAATCATCAGGCCGGTGGCGTCTGTCGGCAGCGGCAGCGGCGAGGTCAGCCGGTGCAGGTGACGCTTCAGCGGGCGCACGCCGGACGCATCGTCGGCGGATCGGGATTCAGGGACGACCAGCGCGCTGGCCGGATTCGGACCGTTGCCGGCGTCGTAACCGGCCGGCTTGTGCAGCACGAGGGTGGCCGGTTCGGTGGCGATCAGCTGCGCGCCAGGGTCCAGTTCCACCGTTTGCGTATCGACCATGAACTGCGGCGTTTCCACCACCACGCCGTCGACGCGCACCCAGCCGCCCTCGATGTACTGCTCGGCCTCGCGCCGGGAGCACTGGGCAAGGGCAACGACGCGTTTGGCGAGGCGAACCGGTTCAGTCATGGAGATGCCGTACAAAAGGATGCGCCCATTGTAGGCGGGGTTAGCCGCTGTGGCTGCCGATATCCCGCTGTCGGGGCTAAAGCCGTTGCCAATCGCGGCAACCGTCCCCAAATCATGACCCATGGCTACCGCGAGAACTCCCATGATTCCTTTTTCGATCCTCGACCTCGCGCCCGTCACCGAAGGCAGTGACCCGTCGCAGGCTTTCCGCAATACGCTGGACCTGGCGCAGAACGCCGAACGCTTGGGCTACCGGCGCTACTGGCTGGCCGAACACCACAATATGGTGGGTATCGCCAGCGCCGCCACGGCCGTGCTGATCGGCTACGTGGCGGGCGGAACCTCGAAAATTCGGGTGGGCTCGGGCGGCATCATGCTGCCGAATCATGCCCCGCTGCAGGTGGCCGAACAGTTCGGCACGCTGGCGTCGCTGTATCCCGGGCGTATCGATCTCGGGCTGGGCCGCGCGCCGGGCACCGATCAACCCACCGCCAAGGCGCTGCGCCGCTATTTCGACAGCGCCGATGCGTTTCCGCATGACGTGATGGAGCTGCTGGGTTACTTCGAGCCGGTAAAGCCGGGCCAGGCGGTGCGCGCCGTACCGGGCGCCGGGCTCGACGTGCCGGTGTGGCTGCTGGGTTCCAGCCTGTTCAGCGCGACCTTGTCGGCGCGCCTAGGTCTGCCGTTCGCCTTTGCCTCGCATTTCGCGCCCGACGCGATGGACGAGGCGCTGGCGCTGTACCGTCGCGACTTCCGCCCGTCCGCGCGGCTGCAGCAGCCTTACGCCATGCTCGGCATCAACGTGGTGGCTGCCGAAAGCGACGCGGAAGCGCGCCGGCTGTTTACCACCCAGCAGCAGAGCTTCATCAATCTGCGTCGCGGCAAGCCCGGCCTTATTCCACCGCCGATCGACAACATCGAGTCGTACGCCTCGCCGATGGAGCGCCTCGGCGTCGACCACGCGCTTGCCTGCGCGGTCATTGGCGATGCCGATACCGTTGAAGCCGGCATCGAGGCTTTCATCGATCGCCACAAGCCCGATGAGTTGCTGATCACCGCCAACGTGTTCGAGCATGCCGCGCGGCGGCGCTCGTTCGAAATTGCAGCTGGTGTGCGCAACCGGCTCGGCTCGGCCAGCCTGTTAGCAAGCTAAACGGTTCAATGGCGGGAAATAGCCGAGTTGGCCCGCCGATCGGCCATAATCGCGCCTATTCCACGAATTGCCGAAGCTCTCCGACGCATGAAGACACCCAAGGGCCTGCAGGATCTGATCGACGAAGGCGTGATCGATCAGGTGCTGCGACCGCTGAAGAGCGGCAAAGAAGCTTCCGTCTATGTGGTGCGCTCGGGCGAGGATATCCGCTGCGCCAAGGTCTACAAGGACATGGCGCAGCGCAGCTTTCAGGCCCGCGTGCAGTATCAGGAAGGCCGCAAGGTGCGCGGCAGCCGCCAGGCCCGCGCCATGGGCAAGGCCACCAAGTTCGGCCGCAAGGAGGCCGAGGCGGCCTGGAAAAACGCCGAGGTCGACGCGCTCTACGCGCTCACCGCCGCCGGCGTGCGCGTGCCCAAGCCGTACGGCTATTTCAACGGCGTGCTGGTGATGGAGCTGGTCACCGATGCGGAGGGCTACTCCGCGCCGCGCCTGGGCGAAGTGGAGCTGTCGGCGAACACCGCGCGCGACTACCACCGCTTTCTGATGCAGCAGGTGGCGCGCATGCTCTGCGTCGGCCTGATCCACGGTGACCTTTCCGAATACAACGTGCTGGTCGGGCCGGAAGGGCCGGTCATCATCGACCTGCCGCAGGTCGTCAGCGCCTCCGGCAACAACGCCGCGCGCACCATGCTTCGGCGCGACGTCGGCAACATCACCATCAGCCTGTCGCGCTTCGCGCCCGAGCTGCTGGACAGCTACTACGCCGAAGAAATGTGGGCGCTGTTCGAGCTCGGCGAACTCCACCCCGACACCGAACTGACCGGCCATTTCGAATTCGATGAAACCATCGCCGACGTCGACAGCGTGATGCAGTCGATCATCGACGCGCGCGAGGAGGCGATCATCCGCCAGCAGGGCAGGGACGAGGCGGCGCAGGCAGATTGACGCCGCCGCGCGGTTTGCGGTTCGGCGCGTCGGCTATTACAAGCGACATACGAATACGGCGTCCCGTGCTTGTGGACGAACGCCCACCTGTCGGCGCGCAGGACTGCTTCAGGATCGTCGTCGTGATAACGCACTTCGTCGCCGGGCACCCTGTCGCCGACCTCCAAATAGAAAACGTCTTCCGACGTTTCCATTCACCAGACAGCGTCCATCTCCGGACTCTGCTTTGAAGCCAGCGCACATGCCCTGGGCGGGACGCGTCGAACCCTCATTGGTTCGGAGTGTGGGATGCCCTTGCAGAATGTAGACGATCACATCCTGACGCGTATGCGCACGGCGTAGCGATGAAACGGCTTCGGCATCAGTCGAGTGAGGTTCACGCCGAAATTCGTAAGACCGAACGCGTCGCCGAGCGGGCGCTTCTTGCGGCCCGTCATGTGCGACGCAAAAGGCTCGGGGTAATTGGACCGCTTGGCTCTTACCTGCACATCGAGGCAGCTATGACCGCAGGTTCGGCATCTTCCGACATCCCTATCCTTTGTTGTGAAAACCGAAAACGCGCACTGTTGGGATTTGGTAGCCGCTTTTTCCCGGACTTTGCTCGGCACAACGCGTCGTAACCAAGCGTGCCAAGCAACAACGGCACACGTACTTTCAGGCACTCGCCGGGCGGCGAGTCATCCGAGCTGGGTCGCGCCCCATCATTGACCGGCAGGCGGCTGCCAGAGTTCGACCTTGTTGCCTTCCGGATCGATGACCCAGGCAAACTTTCCGAACTCGGAATCGTCGATTTTCTCGAGCACGTTGCAGCCTTCGTCGCGCAGAGCGCTCACCAGTGCATAAAGATCATGCACACGGTAATTGACCATGAAGGACGCCTCGCTCGGCGCAAACTGGTCGCTCTCCGCCGAACCGATCGACCACACGGTCGTTCCCTCCATCGGTTTGCTCTTGTCATTAATCCAGGGAAAGGCCGTACCGCCCCATGTCTGTACATCGATTCCCAAGTGCCTTTTGTACCAAGCCCGAGGTGTCACAGGGTCCGTCGCCTTGAAGAAAATACCGCCAATGCCAGTCACTCGTTTCATGGAACCTCCGAGTTTGATGCGCATATTTTAAGACGACTGCGCCTAGCTCAGCGAGCAGCCTGCCTCTGAGGAGCCTTGTTTAGACTAGACGGCCGCACCGAACTCTCGGAGCGGCTGACGCCGGGCTTTTTTGCTTATTACTGGACGATATCAGCCGCCGCGGTACGGATCGGGATCCGGTGGCGGCAGCTTTTTCTGCTCTTCTCCGTCGTTCGGGCCGTTCTTGCCGGATGCGTTCTTGCCTTCCTTGTCGTCGCCATCGAGCTTTTCGCCCAGCAGGCGGCGCACGCTGACGTAGAACACCGGAATCAGCAGGAGGCCGAGGATGGTTGCGAACAGCATGCCGCCGATCACGCCGGTGCCGATGGCATGACGCGAGTTGGCGCCGGCACCGGTGGAGATGAAGAGCGGGAACACGCCTAGGATGAAGGCCAGCGAGGTCATCAGGATGGGGCGCAGACGCAGCTGGGCCGCTTCGATCACGCCCTCGCGCAGCGTCTTGCCTTCGGCCTGCTTCTCCACCGCGAACTCGATGATCAGAATGGCGTTCTTCGCTGCCAGACCCATCACCGTGATCAGACCGATCTTGAAGTAGATGTCGTTGGGCAGGCCGCGCAGCAGCTCGAACACCACCACGCCCAGCATGCCCAGCGGCACCACCAGCAGCACCGCCACCGGAATGGACCAGCTTTCGTACAGCGCCGAGAGGCAGAGGAACACGATCACCACCGACAGCACCAGCAGCAGGGTGGCCGAGTTGCCCGACAGCAGCTCCTGATAGGACTGACCTGTCCAGTCATAGCCGAAATCCTTCGACAGATGCTGGTCGACGATCTGTTCCATCGTGGTGATCGCCTGGCCGGTCGAGTAACCCGGTGCGGCATCGCCCACGATTTCCACCGCGGAATAGCCGTTGTACCGGGTGAGTGCCGGCGAGGCCATGCCCCACTTCGCTTTCACCACGCTGGCCAGCGGAATCATGTTGTACGGATTCGTGCTGCTGGCCGAGCTGCTGCTCGACGTTGAGGTGCTTGAAGTGGAGCTGCCGGACGTGCTTGAGCTAGTAGTCGCCGACGTGCTGCTGGTGCTGCTCAGCGTGCTCGGGGTGAAAATGTGCTGAAACGCATTCGGGTCCATGCGGTAGGGCTGGTCGGCCTCCACATAAACGCGCTTCACGCGGCCGCCGTAGGCAAAGTCGTTGACATAGACCGGTGCCAGGGTGAGCTGGATCGCCGTATAGATGTCGCTGACCGACAGGCCCATCGACTGCGCCTGCACACGGTCCACGGTGAGGTTCAGCTGCGGCGCGTCTTCCAGCGTGTTGGGACGGATCTTGGTCAGCGTCTTGTCTTTCGAGGCGAGGCCCAGCACGGTGTTGCGTGCCTTGGTCAGTTCGTCACGCGACTGGCCGGCACGTGCCTGCAGGTACATGTCGATACCGCCGAACTGGCTCAGGCCGCGAATGGTCGGCAGGTTGACCACGAAGACCTGCGCGTCGCGAATGCCGTGCAGCTTGCCGTTGGCCTGCTGGATGAATTCATCGGCGGTAGTACTTCGATCAGCCCAGTCGGTGAGCTTGATGAAGGCCATGCCGGTGTTTTCGCCGGAGCCCACAAAGCTGAAGCCCGAGATCTGGAACACGCCGGCAACATTGGCCTTGTCCTTCAGCAGCGTTTCGCGGATCTGCTTCATCACCCCCTGCGTGCGCTGCAGCGAGGCATTCGGCGGCAGAGACACGATGGCAAGCGCGAAACCCTGGTCCTCACTGGGCACGAAGCTGGTGGGCAGGCGCGAAAACAGCACGCCGGCCAGCACGCAGATGACGACGAACACGATCATCCAGCGCGGCGCATGTTTCACCGCGCTGCCGATGTGGCCGGTGTAGGTCTTGTTGACGCGGTCGAATGCCTTGTTGAAACCGCGGTAGACGACGTTCTTCTTCTCGTCGTGCGTGGGCTTGAGAAAGCTCGCGCACAGGGCTGGCGTGAACGACAGCGCCAGGAACGCCGAGAACCCCATCGACACCGCAATGGTCAGCGCGAACTGCTTGTAGATCACGCCCGAGGCGCCGGGCTGGAACGCCGACGGCACGAACACGGCAGCCAGCACCACGGTAATGGCCACGATGGCGCCGGTGATCTGGCCCATCGCCTTGCGCGTGGCGTCCTTCGGCGAGAGACCTTCCTCGCTCATGATGCGCTCGACGTTCTCGATCACCACGATCGCGTCATCCACGACGATACCGATGGCCAGCACCATGCCGAACAACGTCAGCTGGTTGATCGTGAAGCCCAGCGGCAGCAGGCCGATGAAGGTACCCAGCAGGGCCACCGGAATGACCAGGGTGGGGATGATCGTCGCGCGGAAGTTCTGCAGGAAGATCAGCATCACCAGGAAGACCAGGATGATGGCTTCAACCAGCGTTTCAATCACTTCCTTGATCGAGATCTTGACGAACGGCGTGCTGTCGTACGGGACGATGTAGTGCACGCCTGGCGGAAACGACTTGGCCAGTTCGTCCATCTTCGAACGCACGGCCGTTGCCACGTCGAGCGCATTGCCACCCGGCAACAGCTGCACGCCGAACGCGCCCGCCGGTTTGCCGTTATACGTAGCCGAGAGGCCGTAAGTCTGCGGACCGAACGCAATGCGGGCCACGTCACTGAGCTTGACCACGGTGCCATTGTTGTTGGCGCGCAGAATGATGTTGCCGAATTCCTCCGGCGAGGAGAAGCGCCCCTCGGCCGACACCGTGGCACTGAAGCCCTGGCCATTGGCGGCGGGATCGGAACCGAGCGAGCCGGCGGCGAACTGCACGTTCTGCGCGGAAATGGCGCTCTGCACCGCCGATGCCGACAGTCCGTAGCCCTGCAGCTTGTCCGGGTTGAGCCAGATGCGCATGGCGTACTCGGAACCGATCTGGCGGGTGTTGCCCACGCCCGAGATACGGCCGATCTGGTCGAGCACCTGCGACGACACGATATCGGCAAGCCGGTCCCCGTTGATCGACGGGTTGTCCGAGATCAGTGCCAGGAACATCAGGAAGTCGGGGTTGCTCTTGGCAACGATGACGCCCTGCTGGGACACCTCGGTCGGCAGTCGCGGCGTGGCCAGCGAGACCTTGTTCTGGGCCTGCACCTGGGCAATGTCCGGATCGGTGCCGGTCTCGAACGTCAGCGTGACCGTGGCGGTGCCGTTGGAGCTGGAGGACGAGCTGAAATACAGCAGGTGATCGATACCGGTCAGCTGCTGCTCTATCACCTGGGTCACGGTCTTTTCGACCGTGTCCGCGCTGGCGCCGGGGTAGGTGGCCGTAACGGTGACCTGCGGCGGCGCGATATTCGGGTACGACTCCACACCCATGTTCAGCACCGAGAGGGTACCGACAAGGGTGATGAGGATCGCTACCACCCACGCAAAAATCGGGCGGTCAATGAAAAAACTCGGCATGATCGGGCTCCGTTACTGCTTGTCGGACGGGGCTTTGCCGCCCTGTGCTGCGGCGGGCTGGGCGCCGGGCTGACCCGGCTGACTGGCGCCGGCATCCTGGCCGGGCTGCCACGGTTGCGCCTTGGCCGGCGCGCCTTCCTTCACGGTCTGCAGGCCGGAGACGATGATCTGGTCGCCTGTTTTCAGGCCGCTGGTCACCACCCAGTTGCTGCCGGCGGCCTGGTCGGCTGAGACGTTCTTGCGAACGACCTTGCCGTCATCGCCCACCACCATCAGATAGGCGCCGGTGGTGTCGCGCTGCAGCGCCGGCTGCGGCACCAGAAAGATATTGTGCTGCTCGCCGAGATCGGCCTTGATCGTCACATACAGGCCCGGCAGCAGGCTGTGCTCGGGATTGGGTAACTTGGCGCGCAGGTTGATCGAGCCGGTGGTGGGATCGACCGTGGCGGAGGAGAAGTCCAGCGTGCCCTGCTGGGCATACTTGCTGCCGTCGGGCATTACGATCTGCACGGCGGCCTTGTTCGGATCGGCCAGAGTCACGCCGCCGCTGGTCTGGGCTGCGCGCATCTTCTCCATCTCGCTCGCGCTGAGGGTGAAGTTCACGTACAGCGGATCGATCTGGTCCACCGTGGTGAGCAGCGTGGCGTCGCTCTGACCGACCAGCGCGCCTTCGGTGACCTGCTGCTGCTCGGCGCGGCCATCGATCGGCGACCGCACGCTGGCGTATCCGAGGTTGATGCGCGCGGTCTGTACACTGGCGCGTGCCTGCTGCACGGACGCCGCAGCAGTGCGCTCGTTGGCATCGGCAGTGTCCAGATCGGACTTGGAGATGTAGCCGCTTGGCGCCAGCGAATGGGCGCGCTCGGCAGCGACCTTATTATTGGCATACGTGGCCTGCGCCTGCGCCAGCGCAGCGAGGCTGGAATCGAGCGTGGCCTTCAACGGCGCCGGATCGATCAAGAACAGCACCTGACCCTGCTTGACGTCCGTACCTTCGTCGTAGACCCGCCGCAGCAGTACGCCAGCGACGCGGGCACGCACGTCGGCCGAGCGGTAGGGCGACAGTCGGCCGACCAGATCCCTGGTCAGCGGGGAATTGGTGGGCTCGGCCTTGACCACGCCCACTTCCGGCGGTGGCTGCTGCTGTTGCTGCTGCTGTTGATCTTTGCCTTTGCTGCATGCGGCGACCGCCAGCAGGGCCAGGCACAGCACCGGTGTGCGCAGTAACGAGGACTTCATGTGAGCTCCAGAACTTGCTTGATCGAAGATGGGGTAAAAAATGTATTGCAGCGCAACAGCGGAGGGTCGGACCAAAACTGTCGCGATTCTGCTGGGTCAGATGTCGTGGAAAAGTAAGCTCTGAGCACGTCGCAGACTCGTTGCCCGCGCTCTAGTGGCCGGCAGCAACACCGGTAGACCAAGGCAGAATCGCGATTCCCAAAACACTACTATACCGGACAGTTTACTTTTAACTGCCGTTCAACACCAGCCATTGACATGGGCTGCCGAGCCGTGCGCGATCTTCCGCATAACCTCATGCACGGCGGCCCAGCTCGCGATTTCTCCTGCGCGGCCTCGTCATGACGGCGGAACGCAAGGGATAACGGCGATCGCCCCGTCCCGGTGCGGCTTTTCCAAGAGTGGGGAAGTTCCAGGTGTGCGGAAGCGTTGCTCAAGCGTTAGCCAGGCGCAGGCAAGCGGCGTGCAAATGCTGCAGGTGCCGCGCAGCGAACAATCGTTGTGCCCCCACGAGGGGAATGAATCCATGCGCAATCGCATGGTGCGAACGCTGCAGTGCAGGTGGATTCGGTCACAGGCGGGGCGTATCCTTCCAAGGCTTTTTACCCCCTTTTTCCCGTTTCCACTCATTAGTTGATGCCATGAATGCGATTCACGCGGTTAACGATCACTCCCTGTCGTCCGTGGTTTTCGAGGAACTGAAAAATACCGATTTTCCGCCGGACCGCCTCGCGGAGGCCGAGGTTTTCTGCAAGGCCTTTTTTGCGCGCATTGCCGGCAGCGAGGCCGAACTGCACACGCCGGCGCAGTGGGCCGGACTGATTGCCAGCCTGCTGGCCTTCGCGCAGCAGCGTTCACCTGGCCGAGCCATCGTGCGGGTGGTCAACCCGGAGCAGGGTTCGGCCGGCCGCAGCATGCTCCAGGTCGTTACCGACGATATGCCGTTTCTGATCGACACCACCAGCATGGTGCTGTCCGACACCGTGCAGATCCACGCGGTCATCCATCCGGTCATCACGGTGGAGCGCGACGCGTCAGGCAAGCTGCTCCAGCTTTGTGATGAATCGGACACCGCGCCGGCGCGCAAGTCCGAGTCGGTGATGCATTTCGAAATCGATCGCGTGGCCGACGAAGCCGCGCAGGCACAGCTGAAGGCGCACGTGGAAGCGGCGCTGGACGACGTGCGTTCGGTGGTCGGCGACTGGGCCGCCATGCGCGACATGGCGCTGGCCATCGCCCACGATCTGCCCCAGCGCGACCTGCCGCTGGATGCGGCGTCGGTGCACGAAGCCGGCGAGTTTCTGCGCTGGATTGCTGACGACAACTTCACTTTCTTCGGCTACCGCGAATACGAGGTGGCCCAGGCCGACGGCGAGCAGGAGCTTCGTGCCATCGACGCGTCCGGACTGGGTCTGCTGCACAAGCAGGAGCGCTCGATCGCGCCGCGCTCGCTGCGTTCGCTGAGCGGCAACGAGCTGCCGCAGTCCGGTGCCACCGACGCGATCATTCTGACCAAGACCAACGCGCGCTCGCCGGTGCATCGCGCCGGCCACATGGATTACATCGGCGTACTGAAATTCGATGCCGACGGCCGGCCGGTTGCCGAGCAGCGCTTCCTCGGCTTGTTCTCCACCAACGCCTACATGGCGCGACCGCAGGACGTGCCGCTGGTGCGCCAGAAGGTCGAAGCCGTGCTGGTGCGTTCGGGACTCAAGCGCGATTCGTATTCGGGCAAGTCGCTGCGACATGTGCTTGAAGCGCTGCCGCGCGAGGAGCTGTTCCAGAGCACCGAAGACGAGCTGTTTGAAACCGCGATGGGCATCCTCGAACTGCGCCAGCGCGCGCGTACGCGCCTGTTCGTGCGCCGCGACCGCTACGGCCGCTTTTTCACCTGCCTGGTATTCGTGCCGCGTGATCGCTTCAACACGACCGTGCGCGAGCGCATCGCCGCGCTGCTCGGTGCGGCCCTGCACGGTGAGCAGAGCGAGTCGGCCGTGCTGCTCGGTGAAGGAGCGCTGGCGCAGCTCACCATCGTGGTGCGGCCGAAGATCGGCGACGAGTTCTCCTACGATCTGGCCGAACTTGAGCAGAGCGTCGCGGGCATCGTGCGCAACTGGCACGACGAGGTACGCGATGCGCTGGTGCGCGAGCGCGGCGATCATCAGGGCGTGGTGCTGGCCAATCGCTATGCGCGTTTGCTGCCCGCCGGCTATGTCGAGGATGTGACGCCCAAGGTCGCTGCCGAAGACATCCATCAGCTTTCGCTGCTGCAGGGCGACAACGTACTGCGCATGTCCTTCTACCATCCGCCGCAGGCGCCGGAAACGCTGCGTTTCAAGGTGTATCGCAGCGGTGGCGACATCGCGCTGTCCGAAGTGCTGCCGCAGCTGGAGAACCTCGGACTGCGCGTGCTGACCGAGCACGTCTACGAAATTGCCAGCGAACCGACGCCGCTGTCGATCCAGGATTTCGAAGTGCAGCCGGCCGGCAAGCTGACCTTTACGGTCGAACAGGTCGGCGCCCTGTTCGAGGACGCGTTCGAGCAGATCTGGCGCGGCAATGCCGAGAACGACGGCTTCAACCGGCTGGTGCTCGGCGCCAAGCTGAGCTGGCGCCAGATCGCGATGCTGCGCGGCTACTGCAAGTATCTGCTGCAGGCCGGCGCGACGTTCTCGCAGGCCTACATGGAAGACACGCTCAACCAGTATCCGGCGATCGCCGGTCTGCTGGTGGAACTGTTTCTGGCCAAGTTCGATCCGCAGCGCGAGAGCCTGTCCGCCGATGCCTTGAAGGAAGCCAGCGACACGCTGGTGGTGGAGATGGCAGCGCTGATTCCGGCGTCCGTGCAGGACGCGCATCCGCATCTGATCACCGACCTGGCCAGCGCGCTGTCGCTGCCGCGCGCCGAGCAGGTGACGGTGCTCGAGGAAGCCATCGGCGTGCTGCTGGAAAACGTCGCCAGCCTCGACGAAGACCGCATTCTGCGCAGCTTCGTCGCTGTGATTCGCGCGACCTTGCGCACCAGCTTCTTCCAGCGCTGGGACGGCGGGCATCGCGGCTACATCAGCTACAAGCTGGACTCGCACAAGGTGCCCGAGCTGCCCAAGCCGGTGCCGTACCGCGAAATCTGGGTGTGCGCGCCGCGCGTCGAAGGCATTCATCTGCGCTTTGGCGCCGTCGCGCGCGGCGGCCTGCGCTGGTCCGATCGGCGCGAGGATTTCCGCACCGAGGTGCTGGGCCTGGTCAAGGCGCAGATGGTCAAGAACACGGTCATCGTGCCGGTCGGTTCGAAGGGCGGTTTCTTCGTCAAGAAGGCGCCGGTGGGCGGTGATCGCGATGCGCAGCTGGCCGAAGGCATCGCCTGCTATCGCCTGTTCATCAACGGCCTGCTCGACATCACCGACAACCTGATCGAAGGCAAGGTGGTGAACCCGCACGACGTGGTGCGCCATGACGCGGACGATCCGTACCTCGTCGTCGCCGCCGACAAGGGCACCGCGACGTTCTCCGATATCGCCAACGCGATCTCGATCGAGCATAACTACTGGCTGGGCGATGCGTTTGCGTCAGGCGGCTCCAACGGTTACGACCACAAGGGCATGGGCATCACCGCCAAGGGCGCGTGGGAATCGGTCAAACGCCACTTCCGCGCGCTCGGCCGCGACTGCCAGACGCAGGACTTCACTGTCGTTGGTATCGGCGACATGTCGGGCGACGTGTTCGGCAACGGCATGCTGCTGTCGCGACACATCAAGCTGGTGGTGGCGTTCGATCACCGCCACATTTTCTTCGACCCGAATCCGGACGTCGAAGCGTCCTTCGTCGAGCGCGAGCGCATTTTCAAGCTGCCGCGTTCGAGCTGGGACGACTACGACCGCTCGCTGATCTCCGCCGGTGGCGGCATCTATCCGCGCAGCGCCAAGTCGATTCCGCTGACGCCCGAAGTGCGCGCCGTGCTGGGCATCAAGGCCGACGTGGCGCAGATGGCGCCGACCGATCTGCTCAGCGCGATCCTCAAGGCGCCGGTCGACCTGCTGTGGAACGGCGGCATCGGCACTTACGTCAAGGCCAGCAGCGAGACGCACGCGGACGTTGGTGATCGCGCCAACAACGCGCTGCGCGTCAACGGTGCCGAGCTGCGCTGCAAGGTGGTGGGCGAGGGCGGCAACCTGGGCATGACCCAGAAGGGCCGCATCGAGGCGTCGCAGCACGGCGTGCTCCTCAACACCGACTTCATCGACAACTCCGCTGGCGTGGACACCTCCGATCACGAGGTCAACATCAAGATCCTGCTGAACGACGCGGTCCAGCGCGGCGAGCTCAGCGAGGACGCGCGCAACACGCAGCTTGCCGCGATGACCGATGAGGTCGGTCAGCTGGTGCTGTTCGACAACTACCGGCAGAACCAGGCGATCACCCTGATGGAGCACCAGTCGGTGCGCCGCATCGGCTCGCTGGCGCACTTCATCCGCACGCTGGAGGCCGAGGGTCTGCTCGATCGCCAGGTGGAAAACCTGCCCAGTGAGGCCGAGCTGACCGAGCGCAAGACGCGCGGCGTCGGCATGACCCGGCCCGAGCTGTCGGTGCTGCTGTCGTACGACAAGATCAAGCTGTATCAGCAGCTGCTCGATTCGGACGTGCCGGAAGATCCGTATCTGTCGAAGGAGCTGGTGCGCTACTTCCCCGAGCCGCTGCACCAGAAATACGCCGAGCACATGCAGCGCCATCGCCTGAAGCGCGAGATCATCGCCACGGCGGTAACGAACTCGACGATCAACCGCATGGGCGCCACCTTCATGATGCGGATGCAGGAGGACACCGGCCAGCGTCCGGCCGCGATTGCCAAGGCGTATACGGCGGCGCGCGAGATTCTGGACGCGCGCGAACTGTGGGCGCAGATCGAATCGCTCGACAGCCAGGTCGCCGAGGACACGCAGATCGATGCGGTGATGCAGATCTGGTCGCTGCTGCGTCACCTCACGCGCTGGCTGCTCAATCGCCCCGGCGGCACGCTGGATATCGCCGACAACGTCGAGCGCTACCAGTCCAGCGTGTCGGAGCTGCGCCAGGCGCTGCCCGACGTGCTGACGCCGACCGGCAAGGGCGATTTCTCCGGCAACCAGGAAAAATGGGAAGGCCTGGGCCTGCCGTCTGAACTGGCACTGCGTCTGGCGCGCATGCCGGTGCTGCGCGCGGCGCTGGACATGGCCGAGGTGGCCCAGCTCAGCGGTCGTCCGATCGCCAAGGTTGCTCAGGTGTTCTACGAGCTGGGTGAAGCGCTGGATCTGGAATGGCTGCGCGACCAGATCGAGGCGCTGCCGGTGGAGGGTCACTGGCATGCGCAGGCGCGTGGTTCGCTGCTGGACGAGCTCAACCACCAGCACCGCGCGCTGGCCTCGCAGGTGCTCGCCCTGGCCAGTGATCGCACCGACGTTTCGCCGGTGCAGGCGTGGCTGCAGCGCGACAACGCCACGCTGCAGTACACCCGCAGCATGCTGGCGGAAATCCTGACCCAGAACGCGGACTATCCGATCGCCTCGGTCGCGGTGCGTCGTCTGGCACAGCTGGCGCAGGTGCCGATCGGCTAACGGATCGTCAGCCACCGAACTGTCACCTCGGTGCGGCTCGGTCATGAAGGCGCAGGAGCCGGCGTGGTCTTGCGCCTTCATGCTGTGTACTCTCCTCTCACTTGATTGCCAGGTAGATCCGCATGCGCTTTGCCTTCGTCGCCAGCGATACCAGCATCGCCCAGCAGGCGCGACGCAAACTGGTGGAGCGCTATGGCGACGTGCCGCCGGAACAGGCCGAGCTGATCGTGGCGCTCGGTGGCGACGGCTTCATGCTGCGCACGCTGCACGACTGGCACGCGCTTGAGGTGCCGGTATACGGCATGAAGCTCGGCCGGGTCGGCTTTCTGATGAACAAGCACGTGGTCGATGGTCTACCCGAGCGGGTAGCGCGCGCGCATACCGCCTCGCTGTTTCCGCTGCAGATGGAGGTCACTGACGTCAGCGGCAAGGAGTATTCGGCGCTGGCCTTCAACGAGGTGTCGTTGCTGCGCCAGACCAACCAGGCCACGCATCTGGAGGTCAAGCTCAACGGCATCGTGAAGCTCGACACGCTGGTTTGCGACGGCATTCTGGTGTCCACACCTGCCGGTTCCACCGCCTACAACCTCTCGGCGCACGGGCCGATCCTGCCGCTGGATGCGAACGTGCTCGCGCTGACCCCGATCAGCCCGTTTCGCCCGCGGCGCTGGCGTGGCGCGATCCTGCCGCATCGCACCGAAGTGACTCTGCGCGTGCTCGATCCGGGCAAGCGCCCGGTCAGCGCGACGGCCGATTTTCATGAGGTGCGTGATGTGCTCACGGTGACCATCCGCCAGTCGGGCGGTGAGGGCGTACGGCTGCTGTTCGATCCCGAGCATAACCTCGAACAGCGGATTCTCGACGAGCAGTTTGCTTCAGCGGAATGATCTCAGTGCGTGTCTTCCTGGCATTGAATGCGACAGGCGAAAACAGCTGCCCGAAGCGACGCCGACGAAATACGCCGGGCTGCGTGCTAGATTGAAATCAACGATCCGCTGCGGATCAAGCCGTGCTGCCTTTCGTGAACGAATCCATTGCGTCAGACCACATGCCCCAGGCCGATCCGGCCACGGCCGGCGCGCACGATGCGCGCGCGGTGAGCGACAACCGTCTGGTGGTGGCCATTTCCTCGCGCGCGCTGTTCGATCTCGGCGACAGTCATGCGCTGTTCGAGCGCGACGGGCTCGATGCGTATCGCAACTTCCAGATCGACCATGAGAACGAGATTCTTCAGCCCGGCGTAGCTTTTCCCCTGGTGCAGAAACTGCTCGGACTCAACAAGCTGGCCGGCAACGTGCCGCCGGTGGAGGTGATCCTGCTTTCGCGCAACTCGGGCGATACGGGCCTACGGATTTTCAACGCGATCCAGCATTACGGGCTGGAGATCAGCCGCGCCGCCTTCACCAGCGGTGCGCCCACGTCCGACTACATCGCACCGTTCAAGGCCGATCTTTTCCTCTCGGCGAATGCCGAAGACGTCGGCCGCGCGCTTGCTGCCGGCGTGGCCGCGGCCACGATTCTGCCCAGCACCGCGCCGCCGCGGGCGTCCGAACAGCTGCGCATCGCCTTCGACGGCGACGCGGTGATCTTCGGCGACGAGGGTGAGCGCGTATCGCGCGAAGAGGGGCTCGAAGCCTTTCATCGCAGCGAGACCGAGCACGCCGCCGAGCCGCTATCGGTAGGGCCGTTCCAGGGCTTTCTCACCGCATTGCACCGCTTGCAGACGGCGTTTCCCGCCGAGGATTCGCCGATACGCACGGCGCTCGTTACCGCACGCTCTGCCCCCGCCCACAAGCGCGTCATTCTCACCCTGCGCAAGTGGGGCGTGCGTATCGACGAGGCGCTCTTCCTCGGCGGCCGCGACAAGGGGCCGTTTCTGGACGCGTTTGGCGCCGACATCTTTTTCGACGACTCGCCCGCCAATGTGGAGTCGGCACGCATGCACGTGGCGACCGGGCACGTGCCGCACGGGGTCAGCAACCGGGGCTGATCTTCGATCGCGATCACCGCTGTTTTGCCGAATCCGTTTGTGTTGCGGCATGGATGAAACCGACACCGGATCATCACGCTGGGGCGCCCACGCTGGACATCCACATCAACGCGGGAGAGCTGGCTCATGCAGAACACACGGAAACAACTCGGTACGCTCACGCTGCTTGGCGCGCTGGTACTCAGCCCACTTGCGATGGCGCAAGACGCGAGCGGGGCGGTGCCTGCCGCGTCCAAGCAGGACAAAGCCTTTGTCGCCAAAGCTTCTGCTGGTGGAATGACCGAAGTTCAGGCAAGCAAGCTCGCGGACTCGCGCGCGCAATCGGCCGCGGTGAAAAGCTTTGCGGCCAAGATGGTGACCGATCACACCAAGGCCGGCGACGAGCTGTCCGCGCTGGCACAGAAAGACGGCTTTACCCCGTCTACCTCGCCGATGCCTGCACAGCAAAAGGCGCTGGCCAAGCTGGAAAGCCTCAATGGCGCAGCGTTCGACAAGGCCTATTCGTCGATGATGCTGAAAGATCACAACGAGGCCGTTGCGCTGTTCAAGAAAGAGTCGACCAGTGGAAAAAACGATGATCTGAAGTCGTTTGCCTCGAAGACCCTACCCACGCTTGACGAGCATTTGGCGATGGCCAAAAAGCTCTGAGTCATCGTCCGTAAATCAGGCGTCAACCATCAAGCATCAGGCTGAAAAGCCCGGTGCTTTTTTGTGCAGGATTTCTGAACTCGTTCGCTGATATGGCTGCGCAGGCGCCGGGGATCGACGCTATCCGGATTGATGCCGAGCGCCGGCAATAGCGTCCGTCAAACGACCTTGGTGCGTCGCCACCAGCGCGTGACCTTGTACTCCCGCACGAAGGTGAACAGTCCCGAGCCCAGGATGATCACGATGCCGATCAGCATCGGCCAGTCCAGCGGATCGTTGAACAACACATAGCCGAAAGCGACCGCCCACAGCATCTGGCTGTACTGGGTGGGTGCGACGTGGTTCGCCGGCGACTTCTGCGTGGCGAGCATCAGCAGCACCGCACCGAGGGCGGCGAGCAGTCCGTAGCCGAGCAAAAGCGCCCACTGCTGCCACTGCGGCCAGCGAAAATCCCACAGCATCAGTACGCCGGTGAGCAGCAGCGGGCCAATGACACCGGCGCCGTAGAGGGTGACGCGCTTTTCCTGCGATCCAGTCATGCGCAGGGCGATCATCGAGATCGCGCCGGACAGGCCGCAGATCAGCGCCGCAAGATGGCCGATACCCAGCGCGCGAAAGCCCGGGCGCAGCACCACGAGGACGCCGACAAACCCGGCAATGACGGCCGACCAGCGCCGCCAGCCCACGTGTTCCTTGAGGAAGATCACCGACAGGATGGTGACGAAGATCGGCATCAGAAAGATCAGCGCGAACGCTTCGGCCATCGGCAGCGCTGTGAAAGCCATGACCGCCGAGGTGGTACCTATCGCGCCGAATACCGCACGCACCAGCCACAGGCTTGGCCGCTTGGCGACAATGACCTCGCGCCAGCGGTCGCCCTTGCGCTTGATGAAGGGCAGGGCGGTCAGGCCCAGAAGCGCCCCGAAGAAAACCGCCTCATACGGCGGCAGCGAACCGCGCAGCAGCTTCACGAACGCGTCGCTGATGGCATAGGCCGCGAACGCCATGAAACCAAGCAGCACACCTTTGTACATTTTTGCGGCTTTTTGAAACGGGGGTTCTAACAGTATCCGCGTTTCCTGCTTCGGCCGCATGAAACGGCGGCCGGTGTTGAGATAGTCCGAGACTATTGTCGGCACGCCGGCATCTGCCGACGTGCCGACCGCATCAGAGGCAGTTGACCAGCCCGTCGTAGATCGACTGGCTGCTGCCGGGGAGAATCACACGTATCGGATTGCTTACATTCAACGCGGCAATCAGGTCCGCGACGCGCGTTTTCGGCGCCAGCGGGCTGCGGCAGCGCCAGTGCTGATTGTCCACGGTGAAATTGCCGGTTTTTGCGTTAACTTCTTCGTTGCTGGCGGCGAAAACCCAAACGCAGCGCCCGATCACGCCGGTGGTCCTGTCGACCGAACACCGATAGTCGAGTGATTCAATGTTGCTGTAGTCGCCCTCGCAGAACGTGTCGCCACAGACGTCGTCGAAGTTCTTCCGCAGCTGGCTGGTGATGCTGTACCAGGCGTTGATGTCCGCGTCGCTGGTCAGGTAGCTGTTGATGTCGACGTAGTCGGCGCTGCTTGCGGCGCTGGCTGGGGTTGTCGGTGCGGCGGCGTTGGTGGCCGGGGAAGCGATGATGACCAGGGCGAGCAACAGCCCGCCAAGCATGGTGCGCATGGAAAACTCCTTTTCTCGGGGATGGGAGGAAGCGTTGGTTTACGTCGGCGATGGCGCTTAAGGCGCAGTTGGCCGACGTGCTCTTTTTAAAACCCCGGCAGGCCCCGGCACAGCGGGCTTTGCCGACGCCTGTCGTCAGTGTCGCTGCCGGTGACCCTCATCCCGGTCCCCGCTACACTAGGGGACTTGCCTGATCACTCTGGACCTTTGCCATGGCTACGCGCCTCGATCCGCTCGATCTTTATGACGTCCGTTCGCTGCTCACCGACGAGGAGCGCATGGTGCAGGACTCCGTCGGCCGTTTCGTCGACGAACGGGTGCTGCCGATTATTGGCGACTGCTTCGATCAGGCGCGTTTTCCGAAGGAGCTGATCCCGGAAATCGCCGGCCTCGGCTTGCTGGGTGCCACGATCCCTGAGGAATACGGCGGCGGCGGCATGAACAGCGTCAGCTACGGCCTGATCTGCCAGGAGCTGGAGCGCGGCGATTCGGGCCTGCGCAGCTTCGCCTCGGTGCAGAGCTCGCTGTGCATGTATCCCATCTACGCCTACGGCAGCGAAGAGCAGAAGCGCCAGTATCTGCCCGGCATGGCCGCGGGCGAGATCATCGGTTGCTTCGGCCTCACCGAGCCGCACGGCGGCTCCGATCCGGCCAACATGAAGACCAACGCCAAAAAGGACGGCGGCGACTGGGTCATCAATGGCGCCAAGATGTGGATCACCAACGGCAACCTCGCGCATATCGCCATTGTCTGGGCAATGACCGAGGACGGTATCCAGGGCTTTGTGGTGCCGACCGACACGGCCGGCTTCAAGGCGCAGGAAATCCACAAGAAGATGAGCCTGCGCGCATCGGTCACCTCCGCGCTGTTTTTCGACGGCGTGCGCGTGCCCGACAGCGCGCGCCTGCCCAACGTCAAGGGCCTGAAGGGCCCGCTGGGCTGCCTGACCCAGGCGCGCTTCGGCATCACTTGGGGGCCGATCGGCGCCGCCCAAGCCTGCCTCAAGGAAGTGCTCGACTACACCACCGAACGCAAGCTGTTCGACCGGCCGCTGTCGTCCAATCAGGCGGTTCAGCTGAAGCTGGCCGACATGGCCCGCCGCATCACCACGGCGCAGCTGCTGTCGCTGCAGCTCGGTCGCCTGAAGGACGCCGGCAAGATGCAGCCGACCCAGGTGTCGCTGGCGAAGTGGAACAACTGCCGCATGGCGATCGACATCGCCCGTCAGTGCCGTGACCTGCTCGGCGGCGCCGGCATTACCACCGAACACGGCGCCATCCGGCACGCGCTGAATCTCGAATCCGTCATCACCTATGAAGGCACCGAAACCGTGCACGAGCTGGTGGTGGGTCGCGAGCTGACCGGTATCAACGCGTTCTGAAGCGGAGCACCGCGCTCATGCGTCGTGAAGCGGGATATATAGCCACAGCCGTGAACATTGGCGTAAGCAAGACTCAGCGCAGCGACCGGATAGCGCGGAGCGCTTCCGATCGCGCTTCGCACGCTACCGTTTTCCAGGTTTGCCCGTGGAAGTGATGGGCGGCCTCGAAGTTTTTGGCGCCGATGGGTGGACGCCGCTGCGGATTGATCGGAGCGTGCGCGTGAGCTTCGTCGGGCTGTCGTTCCGGTGCCCTTCGTCGCGGAGCAGATTCGCGTACTTGAGAGCTTCGGGTGTCCCAAGGATTGTGCGCGCATCGCCGTGCTAAACACTCTATGCGAGGTTGGCGAATGATCACTGTTTACGGCAAGCGCTCGTCCGGCAACTGCTACAAGCTGCAGTTGCTGCTCGATCAGCTGGGTCGCGACTATCGCTGGGTTGAGGTCGACAGCGCCCGCGGCGAAACCCGCACCGCGGAATACCTGGCCAAGAATCCCAACGGCAAGGTGCCGCTGCTGGAGCTCGATGACGGTCGCCGACTGGCCGAGTCCAACGCGATTCTGTGCTACCTCGCCGAGGGCACGCCCTTGTTGCCGAGCGACGCGTGGCTGCGTGCGCAGACGCTGCAATGGCTTTTCTTCGAGCAGTACAGCCATGAGCCGTATATCGCGGTGGCGCGTTTTATTTCGCTTTATCTGCCGGCGGATCATCTTCGTCGGGCCGAGCTGCCGCAGCTGCATCAGCAAGGCACAAAAGCGCTGGCCGTGATGGAAGCTCATCTTGCCTCGCACGAGTGGCTGGCTGGCGAGCGTTATAGCATCGCCGACATTGCGCTGTACGCCTATACCCATTGCGCCGCCGACGGCGGATTCGATCTGGCCGTCTATCCGGCTATATCGGCATGGCTGGCGCGCGTGAAAGCGCAGCCCGGGCATTCGCCGCTGCAGCGCTGATCCAACCGTCATACCCACTCTTCATTCCGATACCGAGCCCATGTCCATTCCGTTTGCCATTGCCGCGCGCCACAAAGGCTTCAACCGAGCCGAGATCGTCGACCAGAACTTTATTGAGTTCGTGCAGCTATGGCAGGGCGACGTGGGCAGCGCGCCGCAGGCCGATGCGCCGCTGCTTGCCGGCAGTTCGCTCGACGCGCGCGGCTTTCGCGAGCTGCTGGAATCGCAGCTGATCAGCCGTCATCTGGATCTGATGGCGCGCGTGCTGCGCGTCCAGAACAAGGTGTTCTACACCATCGGGTCGAGCGGCCACGAGGGCAACGCCATGGTGGCGCGGCTGACCCGGCATACCGATCCGGCGTTTCTGCACTATCGCTCGGGCGGCTTTATGGCCGAGCGCTTTCGCAAGCTGGCGGGCATGGACCCTGTGATGGATTCGGCGCTGAGCTTTGCCGCCAGCAAGGACGATCCGGCCTCCGGTGGCCGGCACAAGGTGTGGGGAAGCAAGCCGTTATGGGTGCTGCCGCAGACCTCGACCATCGCTTCGCACCTGCCCAAGGCGCTGGGTACGGCGGTGGCGATCGAGCAGGCGCGGCGTATCGGCCACGTGCTGCCGATTCCCGAGGACAGCATCACCGTCTGCTCGTTCGGCGATGCGTCGAGCAATCACGCCACCGCGCAAACGGCGTTCAACGCTGCGGCGTGGACCGCGTACCAGAAGCTTCCCGCGCCGGTGCTATTCGTGTGCGAGGACAACGGCATCGGCATCTCGGTGAAGACGCCGACCGGATGGGTGGCGAGCAATTTTCAGCATCGTTCCAACCTGGATTATTTCTTTGCCGATGGTCTCGATCTGGCCGAGGGCTATGCGCAAGTGCAGCGCGCCGTCGAGCACTGCCGCCGCACGCGTCGCCCGACGTTTCTGCATTTGAAAACCACGCGCGTGATGGGCCACGCGGGCACCGATTTCGAGATCGAGTGGCGCAGCATCGAGGAGCTGGTGAGCGTCGAGTCGACCGATCCGCTGCTGCGTTCGGCTGCCATCGCGCTGGAATCCGGGCTGTACAGCAAGGACGAGCTGCTCAACCTCTACGAAGCCACCCGCAAGCGCTGCTTTGCGGCGGCCGAAGAGGCCGATACGCGGCCCCGCCTGACGTCGCTGGCGGATGTGATGAAACCGCTGGCGCCGTATACGCCTGTGGCCGTCGAGGCGGAAGCGAAGCGCGCCGATTATGCGGATAAGCGCCTTGCGGTCTTCGGCAGCGAAGCGAAGCTGCCGGAGCACCAGCCGCCGCGGCATCTGGCCATCCAGATCAATCAGGCGCTGCACGACCTGCTGGCCAAATACCCGCAGGCGCTGCTGTTCGGCGAGGACGTGGCGCAGAAGGGCGGTGTCTACACCGTGACCAAGGGGCTCAACAAAGCGTTCAAGGGCAGCCGCGTGTTCAACACGCTGCTGGACGAGACGATGATTCTCGGCCTCGCGCAGGGCTACGCCAATATGGGCATGCTGCCGATGCCGGAAATCCAGTATCTGGCGTATTTCCACAACGCCTGCGATCAGATTCGCGGCGAGGCGGCTTCGCTGCAGTTTTTCTCCAACGACCAGTACCGCAATCCGATGGTGATGCGCGTGGCCTCGCTGGGTTACCAGAAAGGCTTCGGTGGCCATTTTCACAACGACAACTCGATCACCGCGCTGCGCGATATTCCAGGCCTGGTGGTCGGCTGCTCTAGCCGCGGTGACGACGCGGCGATGATGCTGCGCACGATGATGGCCCTAGCTAACGTCGACGGCCGCGTTTGCGCTTTCCTCGAACCGATCGCGCTGTACATGACCAAGGACCTGTACGAGGCCGGCGACGGCCAGTGGCAGTTTGCGTATCCCGCGCTGGATCAGGCCATGACGCTGGGCGAGGGGCGTGTGTACAACGAGTCGGCCAGTGATCTGGTGATCTTCACCTTCGGCAACGGCGTGCCGATGGCGCTGCGCGCGGCGAAGACGATCGAGGCAAACCACGGCTGGCAGATCCGGGTAGTCGATCTGCGCTGGCTCGCCCCGCTCAACAACGCGTTTATCGCCGAACAGGCGCGGACGGCCAAGCGGATTCTGGTGCTGGACGAGGGGCGCCGTAGCGCCGGCGTGGGCGAGGGCGTTATCACGGCGATCGTCGAAGGCGGCAGCGGCGCCACGCCGATGCATCGCGTGGTCGGTGCCGATACGTTTACGCCGCTGGCAGGCGCCGCGCTGCTGGTTTTGCCGGGTGAGGCCGAGGTGGTGGCGGCGGCAAAGCAGCTGGCCGAACGATAAAACTCAGATATCCCTGCGGCGCTTTTCCACCACGTGCAGGCGCGAGTGCGCCGATGCGGTCGCGGGCTTGACGTCACCATACAGGCAGACCTGATTCCGCCCGCTGAGCTTGGCGGTGTACATGGCCTGGTCGGCGCGCTCGGCGAGCGACTCCACGTCGTCGCCCTCGCGTCGCATGGCGACACCGATACTGACGCTGAGCATGTGCTTGTCGTTGACCGGAATTTCCAGCCGATGCACGCGCCGGCACAGGCGCGTGGCGACATGCATGGCGTTTTCTTCGGTGGTGTCGTCGATCAGTGCGACGAATTCCTCGCCTCCGTAGCGGCCGAGAATATCGGTCGGGCGCAGCTCCGCGCTCAGCGCCTTGGATACAGCGACCAGCGCACGATCGCCCGCGTTATGGCCCTGGCAATCGTTGAGTAGCTTGAAGTGATCCAGATCGAGAAAGAGCAGAGCGGCAGGGCGCGGTTCACCCGAGCCAAGCGTCGCGTTGGCGCGCTCGCTCCAGCCGCGGCGATTGAAAGTGTTGGTAAGCGCGTCATGGTCGGCCAGCACGCGGACCTTGTCGCGATCGTGACGCAGCCTCAGCGCTCGATCCGCCAGGCCAAGCGACAGCACGATGGCTTCGAACGCTCCGCCCGCGAGGCTGCCGTCGTTGAGCCAGTCCAGGCTGGGCAGTGCGCCGTTGGCCTGGGCACTGGTCATGGCGGTAAGCAGCAGCAGCGGCGTCCAGCCGAGCAGGAAAAACCAAGCCTGTCGTGAGCCGTTAAATCCGGCAACGAGAGCGGAAATCAGCAGCAGCGCCGCGCCGATCATAAGCATGGGGTTGAGCAGAATCTGCGCCGTATCGCTCAGCAGCGTGATGTGGCTGCAGCGCATCACCACCAGCAGGCCCATGCCGACGGCCAACGCAGTCACCGGCACGCGCAGCAGCGGCGCGCGCGTGCGCAATTCGCAGAAGCGCATCATGAACAGCGAGGCGAAGGTCACCGACAATGCTACCGCCACGGCCCCACTGGTCATGCCCATTCCGGCCAGCCACTGCCACTCCAGCGGGTGAAAGAGAAAACCCGTCTGTATGCCCTGAATAAAGCTGTAGCAAAGGATGAAGCCGGCGTACCAGGCGAAGGTGATGTCGCGCAACATCAGCGCAAAGCACAGCGCCATCAGGACCATCGACAGCATGACGGCAAGGCAGACGCTGGCGAACACCAGCCACTGCGCATCCTGCTGCAGATAGTCGTTCCATGGTTGCACCTCGAAGCGTACCGGCGCGCTGGCGATGGCGGACGGCTCGAACTTCAGCAGGATGGGCGCCGACGCCGCCTGGCTCAGCGGCACGCGCCAGGCCAGCCGGCCATGGCCATGCGCCGCCGCCGAGAAATCGTCCAGCGCAAGCGTGCTGACCTGATCCTGCCCGTACACCGTCACGCTGCCCAGTGGTGGCGGATAAATGCTCAGCACGCGCTCGTTGTTGTCCCACGGAGGCTTGGGAGCAATAACGACCCAGCTGCCCAGCGAGCTCACCTGGAATCGCTGTAGAACGGACGGATCGAAGCTTTTGAGCTGACCGCCGCGATAGTCCTGCATCACCAATTGCGGCGTATCGCCAGCCACGACGGGGCGCCACGCGCCATCCAGGGGCGCGGAGGCCTGCGCCGAGCCGATCAGCATGAGGCAGATCCACGACGCCGCCAGCACTCGCCTTAGGCGAACCGATGCCGTTAGTGTGATCCGCCTCTCCATTTATGTCGTTACCTCCTGTAATCCTATTGATGGGTGTAGACATCGAGCGTTTTGAATCTCGGGACGCGTGCTCCCCTGATTTTCCTTCATTCGCCGTAACCACCTGCCTGAGCCCGTACCGACAGTGCACACTGGCGTAGAGCGGCTGCAGCGGTTGCCCACGCAGGCAACACAGTCGATCCGCCAGTGTAGGTGCAGCGCGGCAAAGTCCGGTGAAGAAGCCGCCACTGCGCTCGGTGCTGCAGGCCTTCCGCCCTTTTATCCCCTTTCCGATGATAGACAAATGGTCCTGTAAGGGGCACCGCAGCACGTTTTGTGCCATTACGAGCGCGCGCCGCGCGGGCGCCTGGGCGGCAGCAGCGGTCGTCGGCTGTCGTAACGTCTTGCACTCGACAGGCCGGTAAAAGCGCAATTCGACGCGCAGTGTCACTAGATGCGCAAGAAAACGCCTGATGCCCGCAAGATGCGAGCGTCAAGAATCCCGCTTGCCGACGCCGCGCTACAAATGCGTGGTCATCCACCCGACCCAGCGCTTGTAGACGTCCGTCGTTCGCACGATGTCGCCGGGAAAATGGGTGTCGACGGGATAGGCATAAAACGCCACCGGTACGCCGTTGTCGCGCAACGCGTGGTACCACTCGTAGCTGTTCAACAGGGGCACGTTGGGATCGCCGACGTCGCCCATGATCAGCGTGGGCGCCGTCACGTTCTGGGCATAGGCAATCGGCGACTGTTCGCGCCAGATGTCGTGGTACTTCGCAAGCCAAGGGGAACCGCCGAAGACGTAAGTGTCGCCCTGCTGGTAATAGGCGAGCGTGTAGTCCATCACCCAGTCGGTCAGCGCGGCGCCTGAAACCGCGGCTTTCCATATGCCGTAGTGGCCCGTGAGCCAGGTGGTCATGTAACCGCCGTAAGACCAGCCGGTGACGCCAATCCGGTTTTGATCGACGCTGCCGAGTTTTTCCACCGCAGCAAGTCCCGCCATCACGTCGTTGGCGGGGCCGGTGCCCGTGTCGCGAAAAATCGCATGCTGATAGGCGTCGCCCAGATCGGTGCTGCCGCGATAGTTCGGTTGAAACACCAGGAATCCCGCTGCCGACAGCAGCTGCGGCAGCGGCGAAAAATGCAGCGTGCTGGCGGAGGCCGGGCCGCCGTGGATCACCAGCACCAGCGGATATTTTTGACCTTTGCTGTATCCGATCGGGTAAGTGAGGACGCCGTCTTCCTTGAAGCCGTCCGGACCGGTCCATTCGATGGATTCGCTGTGCCCCAGCGTGAGGCTGTCGGCGAAGGCGTTGAGGTTGGTCAGCCGTTTCGGTTTGGTGCGTGTGGACGACATCACGTACAGCTCGCCTGGGTGGACAGCCGTGCTGCCGATAAAGGCGATGGCACCCGCGTTGGACACGCTGACCTCAGGGTTGGCTTGTACATCACCAAGGTCGAGCTTTTTCGCCGCACCGCTCAACGGCTGTTCCCACAGCGCTGCCTCGGTGCCGTCGTCGCCCGCTAGCAGCAGGGCCTTGCCGCGCGGCAGCCAGGCATAGCCGGAGAAATTGCGCGAAGCAGCTTTCGTCACGTCGCGACCCTCGGCACCATTGTCGACATAGACCGCGTTGCCGTTGTTCTGATCGCCGTTGCGCGGGCACAGGTAGGCAGCCGTGTCGCTATCGACGGCATAGGTGAAGTCGCCCGAACCTTCACTTGACACCAAGGTGCGAGGCTCGCCGCCGTTTGCGTCCACGCTGGCGATCACCGAGCGGAACGACGGCCCCCAGTACGGTCCGGGGAACCGGGTAAAGGCGATGCGCCGACCGTCGCGGCTCCACGTCGGCGCCGGCGCCGAGTCCTGCTGATCAGTCTGCAGGCTGAAGCTGCCCTGCGTCAGTCGTTTGGCTGATCCCCCCGCGCTGGGTATTACCCACAGATGCCACGGGGTCAGCGCGGCACGCGCCAGAAAGTTGTTGTCGGTAACCTGAAAGGCATCGTCGTGCGCCTTGATGGCTTTTTCGTTGACCGGTTCATCCGCGGTCACGAAGGCGAGCTGTTTGCCGTCCGGGCTCCAGCTGAAGGACTCCACACCGTACTTCGTGTCGGTGACGCGCATGGCATCGCCGCCGCGCATCGACAGCACGTAAATCTGCGTCTGCTTGGTTTCCTCGTCATGCGCGAGAAAGGCCAGCCGGCCGCTGTCGCGTGACCAGCGTGGCGAGGCGATATCCGTGCGTTTCCAGGTGAGGGCGCGCGTTTCTCCGCTGGCGACATCAACCAGATCGATCTCCTGCAGATTCTTGTCGGTTTTCCAGTCCGGCCGCGACACGATCACGGCGATCTGCCCGCCGTCGGGAGCGATCTGCGGATCGCTGAGGCTCACGAGCTTCTGCAGGTCATTCAGCTGGAAAACGGATGTGCCCTCGGCGGCAGACAATGCAGACGCGAGCGTGAAACTGACGGCCAGGACAGCCGACCCCATGAACTTCATCAAGGTATTCCCCTCCCCGGATTAGCGGCAGCGCTGCCTCGCTCGCCGCGGCCTGTCAGTCAACGCGTCGACTGCCCGATTCTCGGCGCAGACAGTGACACGTTGCCACTTTTTCCGAAAGAACTGGCCGCCATATTTGGTCAAGCAAAGACTTTCCTGGCAGCGTCACCGGATGGGTCGCCGGATGTTCGCTGTACCTGCCAGTTAACCAGCCCATAAAAAAAACCCCGAAAACGGCATGTTCACGGGGCTTTTCCGTATGAGGTTGGTGGAGCCTGGGGGGATCGAACCCCCGACCTCGTCATTGCGAACGACGCGCTCTCCCAGCTGAGCTAAGGCCCCACGTGGCCGTGCGATGGTAGCAGCGCAGGTCGTGTTTCGCCAAGAGTTGGCGGATGTTTCTGCACGCGGGTGTCGCAAGCCTCGTGGGTGCGATGGGCAAGCAAGAGCTAGCCGGGCAAAAGCGCGGCAAGGCGGTCATGCAGAATTTCGCGGCGCCAGCCGTCGAGAAATTCCGGCCATTCGGCGGTGACCACGTATTCCTCCAGCGCCTTGCGCGGGCAGAGCAGGCCGGACGGCAGGTCGAGTTCGGCGGCGAGTGCGTCGACGCTCTCCTTCATGGCGCCGAGCGCCTTTTTCGCTTCGCCCTGCGGATGGCCGGGAATGCTCAGGGTCTCGCCGATTTCTTCTTCGCTGGCGGCCAGCTTTATCAGTTCGAATAGCTCGCTGCGCTGGGCCGAGCGCAGCGCACGCTGACCGCGGCTGCGTTGATCGAGTTCGCTCGGGCTCGCCGGCGGATGCTGCGTCAGCGTCAGCGCCAGCGTGTCGTCGATCAACCACGGCCGCGGAACGTCGAGCGCGCGTGCGCTGCGGTCGCGCCACAGCAGCAGCCGGCGCAACATGGCCTGCTGTGGCAGCGTCCAGTCGGCGGCGCCGCGCATCGCGCGCTGCGGTTGTGGATCGCCGGCACGCTGGCTGGCGCGGCGCTTGAGTCGTTCGCAGTCCTCCGCGTGCCAGGCGCTGCGGCCGTGTTGCTGCAGGCGCTCGCTGAGCTGTTCGTGGATGGTTTTCAGATACACCACGTCCAGCGCGGCGTAGCTGATCTGCGAGTCGGTCAGCGGTCGCTGCATCCAGTCCGAACGCGTCTCGCCCTTGTCCAATTCCACTCCGGCCAGTTCGGCCACCAGCGCGCGATAGCTGATGCCCAGGCCCATGCCGACGAACGCGGCGGCGATCTGCGTATCGAACAGGGTCTTCGGTCCGCCCGGCAACATCGGCGACAGCGTCTCCAGATCCTCGCTGGCGCTGTGCATGATGGTCACCGATGGGCCGGTGCCGAGCAGCGGCGTCAGCGCATCGCCAATTTCGAAGGCGAGCGGATCGATCAGCGCGTAGCGACCATTCCAGCCCAGCTGCAGCAGCGCCAGCTGCGGATAGAAGGTATTGCGGCGCATGAACTCGGTATCGAGGCCGACCGCGGCGTCATCGGGCACGCTGGACAGCCACGACTGCAGCGCGTCGCGGTTATCGATCCAGTCCGCACTGGCGGATTCGGGCAGGGACATCAAACTTCCTCTGGAAAGCGCCGGGCATGCATTGCCCTGTCGGCGGTTTGAACTTATGGTGGGCAGCGAACGATAACAGGCCACTCCCGGGACGCCCATCCATGCCGAGCAATGCAATTTTGCGCAATCAGCGCGCGCTTGGTGGAGCGGCAGGCATCATTGTCCTCGGGTTTGCGCTGACCTATCACTTTTTTCCGCGCCTGCTGCACGTCGACCCTACGCTGGCACCGCGCCGATCCATGTCGATGGGCGAAGCCGTGCCGGGCCGGGAGGTGCCCCAGGCGAGCGTTGCCGCCCTTGCCGAAGTCAATGCCGGGCCGCCGCTGGCGCTGGCGTCCACCAGCGTGATCGTCGCGCACAGCAAGAAGAAGGCCGATCTGCCCGAACAGCTCAGCGCCGATCCACCCGCCGTGCAGGCGCTTTTGACGCGCGCTTCCAAGGCCCTTCAGGCCGGCCAGGTGGCGGGCGACAAGAACAGTGCGGGCGCGCTGTTCGCGCAGGCGCTCAAAGCCAAGCCGGACAGCCGCCGCGCCGCGCAGGGCTTGTTCGATGTGAAGGCGCGTCTGGTGGCCGACATCGACCAGGATATCGCCGTAGGCGATGCCGATGCAGCGAAAGATCAGCTCGATGCGCTGCGCACCTTGCCCAATGCCGCCGAGGATATCGCGCTCCTGTCCGCCAATCTGAAAACCCTGACCAGCGTGCGGCCGATGCTGGCCAAGGCGGCGGCGCTGTTGGCGCAGGGCAAGTCCGATCAGCCGGTCGACGGCAGTGCGCTGGATATGTATCGCCAGGTGCAGCGGCTAGACCCGCAGAACGCGGTGGCCGAGCAGGGCATCATCCAGGTGCAGCGGGCGGTGCTCGATCGTGCGCTGGCCGCGCTGGCGCAGAGCAATTTCGCCGGGGCCGATGCCGCTCTCGCCGAGGCGCAGGCCATTCGTCCCGGCTCGCAGCAAATGCAGGATGTGAGTAAGCGTGTGGACGACATGCGCCAGCAGCGCGGAGCCGGTGTACTGGCGCAGGCCCATTCGGCACTGGATAGCGGCGATCTTCCGCTGGCACGCAAGCTGGCCAGTGAAGCACAGCAGATCGAGCCCAACCTTGTGGGACTCTCCGAATTCGAAACTCAGCTGACCAATGCGCGACTCTACGCCGGTCACAAGCCTGGCCAGATTTTCAGCGACGGTTATGTCGACATTCCGGGCAGGTCGCCGATGATGGTGGTCGTTCCCGTCGGCAGCTTTCAGATGGGTGCGCCGGACAATCAGGAGGGCTATACGAGCTACGAGAGGCCGCAGCATCCGGTGACGCTGGCCAGGGGTTTCGCGATGGCGCGCACGACCATCACCGTCGGGCAGTTCCGCGAATTTGTGCGCAACAGCGGCTACGTGCCCGATTCGATAAAACTGGGCGGCGCCAGCGTCTACGACGAGCGCAGCGGCGCACTGCGAGACGACGAGAACGCGAACTGGCAGGACGACTATGCCGGCAACAAGGCGGCAGATGATCTGCCCGCGGTCAACATCTCCTGGAACGACGCCAAGGCTTATGCCGACTGGCTCAGCCAGCGCACCGGCAAAACCTATCGATTGCCGAACGAGTCGGAGTTTGAATACTCCCTGCGTGGCGGCACCACAACGCGCTACTGGTGGGGTGACGGCACGCCGGCCAAACCGGTAGAAAACCTCACCGGTTCGGGCGATCGTTCGCGCAACGGCCGCCGCTGGAGCAACGCTTTCCGCGGTTACAAGGATGGCTACTGGGGCCCGGCGCCGGTGATGAGCTTCGCGGCCAATCCGTTCGGTCTCTACGATATCGACGGCAACGTCTCGGAGTGGGTGCAGGATTGTTGGCACGAAAGCTACGTGCGCGCTCCCGGCGACGGCAGCGCCTGGCTCAACCCGGGCTGCAGCGCGCACGTCGTGCGGGGCGGTTCGTGGGGCAGCTCACCCGACCAGGTCAACTCGGCCTACCGTCAGGGCACGGACGGCAGCGTGCGCAGCGGCCGCGTAGGCTTCCGCGTCGTGCGCGAGCTCTGAACCGCCTCCAGCAGACATGAAAAAGCCCGGCAGATGCCGTAATGCTGTTCACTTAAGCATTGCATCGTAGCCAGGGCGTCCCAAGAATCTGGCCTTCACGTGTTGAAGGCCGGATTTTTTTGTGTCCCTGCAAAGTGTTCTGTTTGATATCGATGAGCTGCACTCGTTCTCTGATCTGAGTACCTTCGCGCAGCACATTCCGGTCGAGTGGGTAGCCTCGGCGCTGGATCTTTCCTCCTCGGCCACAATTCGCCGCCGGCGTTTGCCGTCAGATCAGGTGCTGTGGCTGGTGCTGGGCATGGCACTGTTTCGTAACGAGCCGATCTCGGAGGTGGCTCGTCGGCTGAACATCTGCGCACAAGGCTTGGCCAGCGACAGTCTGTTGGCGCGCAGTGGCGTCTCTCAGGCGCGTCAGCGCCTTGGCGCCGAGCCGCTGCAATGCCTGTTCCGTCAGACCGGCGAGTGCTGGGGCAAGGAGCGCTATCCCGGCGATGACTGGCACGGCTTGCAGGTGCTGGCCGCCGATGGCGCGGTGTTGCGCACCCCGGACACCCCGGCATTGCGTGAACACTTCGGCTCGGGCAATACCGGCACCGATCGCCAGACACCGTTCCCGATGATGCGACTGGTCGCCCTGATGAATGTCCGTTCGCACGTCATGCTGGATGCCCAGCTTAGTCCTTATCGGCGCAGCGAAATTCGCTTGGCCGATGAGTTCATCGACCGCATACCGGACCGCTCAATCACCCTGTTGGACAAGGGCTTCTGGAGCGCTGACCTGCTGCTGCGTCTGGCCGGTGGCGGCCAACAACGGCATTGGCTGATTCCTGCTCGCAAAGATCTGGTGTTCGAGACACGGGAGACTTACCACGCCGATGATCAGTTGGTGCAGATGAAGGTCTCGCCGCAGGCACGCAAACGCAACCCCGAACTGCCTGCGGTCTGGGAAGTACGTGCCGTGAGCTACATGCACAAGGGACAGCGAAGAACGGTCTACACCTCACTGCCGGCCGAGCATTACTCCAGCGAAGCCGTTGCACAGTTGTATCGGGAGCGCTGGGAAATCGAGTTAGGCTTCCGGGACATCAAGAGCTCCCTGCAACACAATGCCGTCACGCTGCGCAGCAAGACCGTCGCGTTGATCTATCAGGAAGTCTGGGGTTTGCTCCTGGGCTACAACGTGATCCGTCGCGAGGCCAGTCAGGCCGCCGTGGCGCACGGCCAAGAGCCAGCCCGAGTGCGCTTCAAGTTCGCCTATCAATACATCGCCGCTCAACTCATTGTCATGGCGGCAGCGCAACCTCTATCACGCACCGGAGTGCGACTGGCTCAACTCAGGGCCGGAATCGGCAACCTGTTTCTGGATAGACGACCTCGGCCTTCCAGGCCGAGGTCCGTCAAAATATCCAAGACTCGCTACCCCGTGAATTGAAAGGCTGCTCCGCTTAAGTGAACAGCATTACGCGCGTGGCGGGGTTTTCAAGCTGACCTGGTACCGGTGATAGGACTCGAACCTACACGACATCGCTGCCAGCGGATTTTGAGTCCGCCGCGTCTACCATTCCGCCACACCGGCAGATCAGCGTTGCATTATGCCGTGATCAGTGGACCTGGTCGAGCCCCAGCTGGCGCTCGTCGCGGTGGTACCAGCCGTCGTCGGGCAGCGGCTGGAACACGGCGCAGCGCGTCATGCGGCCGGAGTAGATGTGCAGGCTCACCGCGATGTCGGCGTCGCTGGGATTGCGAATGGTGTGGTATTCGTGCGGCGGAATCAGGCTGCCGGCCGAACCCGGGCCGGCCTGGATCGAGCCGACCGGGCGAAAGTGATAGCGCGCGTCCTCGTTCTCCATGCGCTCGTACTGCACCACTTCGAGCGCGCCGTTCCACACACCTTCGACGCACCACATGCCGTCGTGATCGTGGATCAGGGTGCCCTGGCCGGGTCCCCATGTCATGGCGACCACGCAGTAGCCGTGGTCTTCGCTGCAGTAGAGTTCGCGCCGCGCGTAGTGCCCCTCGTTGGCTTCGAACACGCATGCCGGCAGCTTGACCTCGTTGCTGCGGATCAGCTTGCACAGGCCGTTGCGCAGGCTGTCGGTAATGGCAGGCGTGGATTCCTTGCTCATCGCCTCATCGATGGTGTCGATCAGGGTGCGGCTACCGGGGAAGTCGAGAGTGAGCATGGCGGGCTCCGTAGATCGGGTGGTGCGCAGGACGTTGCGTCGATTCAATTATAGGTGATGGGGCCGTCAACGGCCGGATCGCCGTCGCTATCAAGCCTCGCCTTTGTGCGCGGCTTCAGCATGCGACGAGATTCGGCGCAGAAACCCGCCGATCGCCTTGCTGTAATTCTCGATATCGACCAGAAACGCGTCGTGGCCCTGGGGTGAGTCGAGCGCCACGAATTCGACATCGGCGCCGGCCGCCTCAAGACCTTCGGCGATCTGCTCCTGCTGCTGCAGCGGAAACAGGATGTCGGTGCTGACGCCGATCACCATCGCACGCTCGATCTGGATGCGTTTGAGCCCTTCGTGCACGCTGCCGTGGCCGTATTCGGCCATGTCGAACCAGTCGCTGGCGCGCGAGAGGTAAAGATAGCTATTGGGGTCGAAGGTGCGCACGAAGCGCTGTGCATGGCCTTCGAGGTACGACTCGACCTGGAATTCGCGGCCGAAGGGATCATCGTCGCGCTGTTCGGGGTCGAGCCGAATGCGGGCGAAACGGCCGTTCCACTCCATCGCCGATCGATACGTGATCACGCCAAGCTTGCGCGCGATGCTCATGCCGATGTCGGGATAGGTGCCGCCTTGTTCAATATGAATATCGGCCGCTCCTGCGCATCCTGCGCCCGCTTTTTGGGTGCCCCTTTTTGGGGCGCTCGCGGCACTCATCCTTCCCTGGATATCGTAATTGCCGTCCTTCCAGTTCGGATCGAGCCGTATCGCCTCGCGCTGCAGCGAGCGGATGGCGATGGCGAACGGCTGTGCCTGCGGGGCGGTATCGACGCTGATATGGCTTCTGGCGCTGCCGGGATGCAGCAGCATATACGCCAACGCACTCATACCGCCCATCGAGCAGCCGATGAGGCAAGCCAGCTGCGTAATGCCGATGCTGCTGACGGCCGCATGCGCCGCGTTGGCCACGTCTTCCAGCGACAGGTCGGGAAAGTTAAGCCGATAGGCTTCGCCGGTGGCCGGATCGATGGAGGCGGGGCAGGTGGAGCCCTTGTCGCTGCCAAGCGAGTTCACGCAGATCACGAACCAGCGCGAGGTATCGATGGCCTTGCCGTCGCCCAGCATCGCCTCCCACCACCCCGGCGTATCGTCATGGGCATTGGACGCGGCGTGCGCGCTCGGTGACAGGCCGGTGAGAATCAGTACGGCATTGTCGCGCGCCGCGTTGAGTGTGCCCCAGGTTTCGTAGGCGACGTGGGCGCCCCGCAGCTCGCCGCCGCGCTTCATGGCGAACGGCGAAGGGAGCGCGAAATACTGGCGTGCGTCGCCCATCAGTGCACCTTGTCGATGGTGATGTGTATCGGCCCCGTGGCATCGACCGCCACCACGCCGGCATCGCCTTCAAGATCGCCGGGCTGCGCGATCGCTTGCCCGCTGTGGCTGATGCGCGCGCCGACGAAAACCTTGGGTACGGATGAAAGCGTGCGCTGCGGCGTCATCGCCATCGCGTCGGTCAGCGTGACGCTGACCGGCAGCGTGTCGGCCTCCATGCGCGCCACGGCCAGCGGCATCGGCGGCCCGTCGGGGGGGCGCGCGTAGATGAAGAGCGTATCGCCGCGGCCGACGCGTGCGCTCAGCGCGGGTGCGAGTTGCACGTTGACCCGCAATGCGGGGCCGCGGCGCTGGGCCGCGTCTTTCGACTGTGCGGCGGAATCGGGCGCCTTGGCTGACGTATCGCCCGCGCGCGCATCGGCGGCTTTGATCTGGTCGGCGACGGCGCTAGCTACCGCGCTGCCGGGCTGGAGCATCGGTTGCAGCTGACGCCAGGTGGCGGCGGCATCGGTAAACTGGTTTTGCTGAAACTGGCTGATGCCGAGCAGCCACAGGCCACGCTGATTGTCCGGCTGCTTGTCGACCGCCTGTTTCAGCAGCTGGCGCGCACGTTCGCTGATCACGTGATCGGGCTGCAGCATCGAATCGGCCTCGGCCCAACCGACCATCGCGTCCGTATTCCCCGCATCGAGTTTTAGCACGCGGTCGTACGCGTTACGGGCTGCATCCGGCTGATGCATGGCGGTGCTGGTCTGCGCCAGCAGCAGCCAGCCCTGCAGATCGTCCGGCTGCTGGGCCAGATGCGCGCGCAGATCGGCCAGCGCCTGGTCGATCGTCACCGCCGGTGGCTGCGTAACGACGCCATCGAGCGTGGCCGGCGTGCCGATTTTCAGATACAGGCCCAGCGTGATCAGCGGCACGGCGACGATAAAGAGCAACGCCAGCAGAAACACGCTGCGCGGGCGTCCCTGCTGGCGGCCGCGGCGAAGCAGGGGCACCACCACCACGCCGATGGTGACGAGAACCATCAGGATGACGATAACGACAAAAGCCAGCTTCACCAGTCGTCCCCTTCATCGAGCGCGGTCTGCGTTGCTGCGGACGCGGCCGGCGTGACCGCGCGGCTGCGTTTGCGAATGGTGGCGACCACGGCGGCGGCGCCCACCAGCAGAATCAGCAGCGGCCCGAACCACAGCAGCCAGGTGTTGCGCGCGACCGGCGGGTCGTACAGCACGAACTCCGAATAGCGATCGACCAGATACTGCTTGATCTGCGCATCGGTCTGGCCGCGCTGCATCAGCTGGAAAATCTGGTTGCGCAGGTCGCGCGCGATCGGTGCATTGGAATCGGCCAGCGTCTCGTTCTGGCACATCGGGCAGCGCAGCTGCGCGGTGAGGTGCTGGTAGCGCACTTCCTCGGTGTGATCCTTGAACGGCAGCGGTTCGATCGCCTGGGCGAGGGCGGCACCGGCACACAGCAGCAGCGTCGCCATAAGCAGGGTCCGCAGCAGTACAAGCATCAGCGCGGCTCCTGCGGCAGTGCGGCGATCGCCGGCTTCAGCTCGTTGTCGAGCACCTCCGGCGTGATCGGGCCGATGTGCTTGTAGCGGATCACGCCGTGCGCATCGACCAGAAAACTTTCCGGCGCCGCGTAGACGCCGAAGTCGATCGCGGTCTGACCGCTGGTGTCGGCCATCAGCAGCGCGTACGGATTGCCGTGCGTCGCCAGCCACGCCTTCGCATCGTCCGGCGCGTCCTTGTAGTTGTAGCCGACCAGCGCCACGCCCAGCGTCGGCGCTGCCGCCTGCAGCACCGGATGCTCGACGCCGCATTCGATGCACCAGCTGGCGAACACGTTGAGCAGGTAGGGCTTGCCCAGCAGTGATTCCCGCGTCGCAGTCTGCGTCGGCTCGTACAGCAGCGGCAGCTTGAAATCGGGCGCCGGCTTGTTGATCAGCGGCGACGGAATGGCGGTCTGGTCGTGCCCGGTATTCCACCAGATGCCGAAGCCGAGCAGGCCGGCCAGCAGCAAGAAGCCGATAAAAGGAATCAGGCGACTCATGTGAGGTTTTCCGCCAGCACCGAGGCGTGCATCGGCTCGGCTACGTCGACGATGGCAGTACGTCGCACACGGAAGCGACGATCGCAGGCGCTGACGAAGCCGCCCAGCATCATCATCAGGCCGCCGAACCACAGCCAGCGAATGAACGGCTTGTAGTACAGGCGCAGCGCCCAGGCGCCGTCGATATGCTGTTTGTCCATCGGCTCACCCAGCGCGACGTAAAGATCGCGGGTGACGCCCGGATCGATCGCCGATTCGGTCTGGATCTGCTCGCGCGTGTAGGTGCGCTTCTGCGGCTGCATCACGGCGATGGGCTTGCCGTCGCGAGTCACCGTGACCGTGCCCTGATCGGCGCGCCAGTTCGGCCCCTGCGTTTCGCGCACGCCGTCGAAACGGAAGTCGTAACCGCCGATCGTTTTGGTTTCGCCCGGTGCCATGCGCACGTCGCTGGTGGCGCTGAGCGATTCGGACAGCAGCACGCCGATCAGGAAAACCGCCACACCCGCATGCGCGAACAGCATGCCGGCCATTTCAGCGGGATAACGCCGGCCGCGCGGCATCTCGCGCCAGCGCTTCACGACGTACAACAGTACGCCCACTGCAACCCAGACCGCGGCCGCGACGCCTGCAATCGCCTTGAGTTTGCCGTCGACAAAAAACGCCGCCGCGATCGCGCAGGCCACCGCGGCGAACAGCGCGCGCAGCATCACCCGTTTCAGAATCTGCGGCTCGCCCTTGCCCCAGCGCAGATAGGGTCCGAAGGGCAATAGCAATACGATCGGCAGCATCAGCATTGGAAACAGCAGGCCGAAGTAGGGCGGTCCGACCGAGATCTTGCCAAGGTTAAGCGCGTCGCCGATCAGCGGAAACAGCGTGCCCAGCAGCACCATGGCCGCAGCCACGGTAAACATCAGATTGCCGACCAGGATCGCGCTTTCGCGCGACACCACGGCGAAGGGCTTGCCGCCAGCGACCTTGGGCGCGCGCAGCGCATACAGCAGCAGCGAGCCACCGACGACGAAGATCAGAAAGCACAGGATAAACAGGCCGCGGCGCGGATCGGAGGCGAACGAGTGCACCGACGTCAGCACGCCAGAGCGCACCAGGAACGTTCCCAGCAGCGACAGCGAAAAGGCGAAGATCGACAGCAGGATAGTCCACGCACGCAGCGAGCCGCGTTTCTCTGTCACCGCCTGCGCGTGAATCAGCGCGGTGCCGACCAGCCAAGGCATGAAGCTGGCGTTCTCCACCGGATCCCAGAACCACCAGCCGCCCCAGCCCAGTTCGGCATACGCCCACCAGCTGCCGGCGACGATGCCGCAGGTGAGAAACGCCCAGGCGATGTTCGTCCACGGCCGCGCCCAGCGCACCCAGGCCTGTTCCAGCTCGCCACCCAGCAGCGCGGCGATGGAGAACGCGAAGGCGACCGAGAAACCCACATAGCCCATGTAGATCACGGGTGGATGGAAGGTCATGCCCGGGTCCTGCAGCACCGGATTCAGATCGCCGCCGTCGGGCGGCATCGGGATCAGCCGTCCAAACGGATCGGAGGTGAACAGGATAAAGGCGAGAAAGCCGACCGAGATGATGCCGAGCACGCCGAGCACGCGTGCCGCAAAGGCCTCGGGCAACTGCCGGCTGAAAAGCGCCAGCGCCAGCGTCCACACGTTGAGGATGAAAATCCACAGCAGCATCGAACCCTCGTGCGCACCCCACACCGCGGTGATGCGGTAATACCAGGGCAGCGCCAGGTTGGAATTGTCGGCGACGTACTGCACCGAAAAATCGAAATGCAGAAACGCCCAGACCAGCAGCACAAATGCCATCACCACGAAAAAGCCCTGGCCGAAGGCGGCCGGACGCGCGACCGCCATCATCGCGCTATTGTTTTTCCAGGCGCCGACAATCGGCAGAATGCTCTGCGCCAGCGCCAGCAGCAGCGCGAGGATCAGCGCAATCTGCCCCAGTTCCGGTGTCATGGTGAGCCGCCCGCGTCGCTGCCTTCCGGCATCGGTTTGTCCTTGTGCGCCTTCGCCATGGCGTCTTTCAGCTCTTTCGGCATATAGGTCTCGTCGTGCTTGGCCAGCACTTCGGTCGCCACGAAGTGGCCGTTGTCCATGTGCCCGGTCGCGATCACCGACTGGTTGTCGCGAAACAGGTCGGGCAGGATGCCGGTGTATTCCACCGGCATGGCGCCGTCGGCGTCGACCACGGTGAACGTGGCCAGCAGCGAGGTCTTGCTGCGCTGAATCGAGCCGGCCTTGACCATGCCGCCGAGGCGGAATGTTTTATGGTTGGATGCGGCGCCGGTCTGCACCTGGCTCGGGGTAAACAGGTAATTCATGTTTTGCTGCAGGGCGAACACCCCCAGACCGACCGCGACGGTGGCTGCGGCAACGACGAGTAAAACCACGAAAAGTCGGCGTTTGCGTATGGGGTTCATGACAACTCTTGCAGCGTTCGTTGACGGGCAGGCATCACGCCGGCTCCGTCGGAGTGGGTGCCTGACGCGACTGACGTGCGGCCTTGCGTGCCAGCCGTGCGCGCAGTTCGCGCAGCAGCCGGCGCCGGCGCAGCAGCGGCGCCAGAAAGTCGGCGAACAGCACGATGAAAAACACCGCATACGCTGGCCAAAGATAGCCGGCGTAGCCGCCCATGGCGAAAAAATGCTGCAGCGAACCGCCGTTCACTGGAGCGTGCTCCCGGTGGCAATGGTGCGCACCCAGTCCTTGCCGCTTTCCAGGTCGAGCAGGTCGGTGCGCACGCGCCCGAAAAGGCTGGCGAGGTAATAGAACTTCGTGGCCAGCATCATCGTCAGCAGCGGCCACAGCATGCCTGGCGCGATGGTCGATGGCCCGAGCAGGCGGATCGTCGAACCCTGATGCAGGGTGTTCCACCAGTTCACCGAGAAATGCACGATCGGCACGTTGATGATGCCGATCAGCGCCAGAAACGCCGCGGCGCGCGCGCCCTGTCGACGGTCCTCGAACGCGTGATAAAGCCCGATCACGCCCAGATACAAAAACAGCAGCACCAGCTCGGACGTCAGTCGCGCGTCCCAGGTCCACCACGTGCCCCACATCGGCTTGCCCCAGAGCGAGCCGGTGACCAGTGTGATGAAGGTAAAGGCCGCGCCGATCGGTGCCGATTCCATCGCCACGACTTCGGCCAGCTTGATCCGCCAGACCAACGCCAGGAACGCGGCGAAACCCATCACGCCGTAGATGAACAGGCTCATCCAAGCGCTGGGCACATGGATGAAGATGATCCGATACGCATCGCCCTGCTGATAATCCGCCGGCGCCAGCACCAGACCACCGTAAAGTGCGATGACACCGGTCAGCAGCGCCAGCGCGAGCAGCCAAGGCCGTAGCGCACCCGCGAAGCGGTAGAACGTCGGGGGCGAACTCAGTTTGTGCAGCCACAGTGGAATCCACTTGGACATCGTTTCAAGCGTCCAGAGCAAGTCGGAGGGCCGCCGCGCAGGCCAGCGGTGCCAGTACCAGCAACAGCACCAGTGCCGCGCCCAGCCAGGCGATGGGTGCCAGCCATGGCAACCCTTGCTGGGATGCCGCCACGGCACCCGCGGCGAAGATCACAACCGGCACGCATAGCGGCAGCAACATAAGAGCGAGGAGCATACCAGAGCGCCGCGTGCCAGCCGTCAGCGCCACCAGAATCGCGCCGAGCATGCTCAGCATCGGAGTTGACAGCAGCAGGGCCAGCATCAGCACCGGCATGACCGACGTGGGCAGATGCAGCATGCCTGCCAGCAGGGGCGAGATAACGATAAGCGGCAGGGCGGTGGTCAGCCAGTGGGCCAGAATTTTCATCGCCAGCATCAGCGCCAGCGGCTGCGGCGCCAGCACCAGTTGCTCCAGCGAACCGTCCTCGATATCGCTGGAAAACATCGCATCCAGCGCCAGCAGCATCGCCAGCAGGATCGTCACCAGCACGACGCCGCCGGCGATTCGTTGCAGCAGCGTGTCTTCCGGCCCCAGCGCAAACGGGAACAGCATGGTGACGATCAGCGCATAAAGCACCGGCATGGCGATATCGCCGCGCCGGCGCCAAGCCAGCGTGAGGTCGCGCCGCAGCATCGCGGCGCAGGCGGTGGCCAGTCCAGGCCGGCTCATGATCTGGGCGCTCACGCGTGAATCCGGATGCGCTGCGGTTCGCCGCCGTGAAAACTCACCGCGCCGTGGCTGGTGACCAGCGCCGCGCCGTCGCGCGCGAGGTGCTCTTCCAGCAGCCGATTGACCAGCGCGATGCCGGTGCGGTCGAGGTTGGCGTAGGGTTCATCCAGCAGCCACAGCGTCGCGGGCAGCAGCACCAGTCGCGCCAGCGCCGCACGCTTTTTCTGGCCGGCGGATAGCCGCCGTACCGGCTCGTCGTCGTAGCCGCTCAGGCCAACCTCGGCGAGCGCCGCGGAAAGGGTTGTCCGCACCCGGTAGCCGTGCAGGCCCATCGCCACCTGCAAATTCTCCGACGGGCTGAGGTCGGCCTTTAGCCCGAGCTGATGGCCGAGAAAAAGCACGTCGCCGACGCAGTGCTCGCGCTGAAGCGGCTGGCCGCGCCAGTAAAGCTCGCCTTCATCGACATGCAGCAATCCCGCGAGGATGCGCATCAGCGTGGTTTTGCCGCTGCCGTTATCGCCTTCGATCAGGCCCAGTTCGCCCGCGCGCAGCCTGAAATTCAGTGAGGCGAATACCGGCTCGTCCCGTCGATAAAACCCCAGCTCCCGCGTTTCCAGCAGGATCACGTTGTCGATTGCAGCGGTGGCGGCGGCGGTCATCCGCTCGATTGTCCGCAATGCGTGAGTCGCTTGTCCATGCGGCGCGCTGTCAGCAGCTCAGGTTGACAGGACGCGCAAACGGGCCGTGTCCATCCCGTTGCCGCAGACATACGCGTGCTGTTGGTAACGGCGACCCAGCACGTCGAGGGTCGGTTGATCCACGCCAATCACGAACAGGCTGGGCTCGTGCCAGCCGCTGCGGCCGATGCCGATGGCCGCAAACATCGATGCGGCAGGTATGGCCGTGAGGTCGGCAAAAAGCGCGCGTTGCGCGGCAAGGTTGTCCGCCAGGGCGCACGCCTCGGACAAGGGATTCCACGCCGTGATAAATCCCCAGTCGTTGGCGCCGACCTTTCGCTGCAAAGAATCCGTCAATGGCTGATCGATCGTGATGCAGGTCCACTCGACGGGATCCAGGCACACCAGATATTCCGTATCGCGATAAGCCTGCAGCAGCGCCTCATTCATGGCGCAGCGGCGGCAGCGGCGGCAGGCTGGCTTTCAGCAGAGCGACCGCGGCATCGAGATCGACGCTGGCGACATCGTTAGAGTCGTGCAGCAGCTCATCGAGCAGCGCGTCCTGCGCCCGCCCGCGTTCGAGCGCGTACGCGTAGGGCAGGTGGGTGAAGGTGACCATGCGATAGCGCGCCATGTAATGCTCGGGCGCGCGCTCGGCCAGCAGCACGCCCAGCTCGCGCTTGGCCAGGTAGTGCGCATCGGCAACCGAGTCGCGCATTTCGACGTAGTTTTCCAGCGCCATGGTGGCAATCGCGTTGGCATCGGGCTGGCGGATGCGCTGGAATTCGGCAAACACGTCGGCACTGTCGTTCGGCGCTTCGGCCAGCAGATCGGTCAGCACCACGGTGTCCTCGAAACCGCAGTTCATGCCCTGACCGTGGAACGGCACGATGGCGTGCGCCGCGTCCCCGATCAGCAGGGCACGGCCGTCGAGATGCCAGCGATCCAGATAAAGCGTCGCCAGCATGCCGACCGGATGGCCGTCGTAGTCGTCGACAAATTTGGGCATCAGGGGCAGCAGGCCGGGAAAGTCTTCGCGGAAAAAGGCGGCGGCGGTGGCCGCGTCCGGCAGGCTGGCAAAGCTGGGCGAGCTGCAATCGTTGGGCAGGAACAGCGTCACCGTAAAGCTGCCTTCGGTATTCGGCAGTGCAATGCACATATAGCCGCCGCGCGGCCAGATATGCAGCGCATGCGGCTCGATCGCAAACTGGCCGTAGGCGCCGCTGCCGCGCACCAGCGGGGCGGGCAGTTCGTCGACCGGCGGAATTTCCAGTTCCTTGTAGCCGTGCCCTAGCGATTCGACGCGTTCGCCCAGCGGCGCGTAGGCGTTCATGGCCGCGCGCACGCCCGAGCCGGCGCCGTCGGCGCCAATCAGCATGCCGAACGGCACGCGTCGAGTGGATCCGCCCGCATCCGTCACCTGCATCTGCTGCCGATCAAAATCGATATCGTGCGGCGACTGGCCAAAATGAATCTGCGCACCGGCGGCCTCGGCGGCATCCAGCAGCAGCGTATTCAAGGTGCCGCGCGATACCGACCAGATCACTTCGCTGTCGTCGACGCCGTAGCGCTGCAGGCTGGTACTGCCGTCGCGGGCGTGCACCATGCGCCCACGCATCATTACGGCGTGGCGCAATACGTCGTCAGCCAGCCCGGCCGTGCGCAACGCCTGCAGGCCGCGCTCGGCCAAGGCCAAGTTGATCGAGCGCCCACCAGAAAAACCGATAAAGCGTGGGTCGGGATATTTCTCGTATACCTCGACCGCGAAGCCGCGCCGGGCGAGCTGCTGCGCTAGCAGCGCGCCGACCAGGCCGCCGCCAATGAGGGTGATGGGTTGCTTCGCCATTCGGCTTCCAGAGAGAGAAAAACGACCCGTGGCGCCTGCCGCCGGCCGGCCGAGCCGTGCGCTAAAGCATAGTCAGGTCGGCCGATCGTGGCGCGGACTGCGACACTAGAAGCTCATGAAGTAGCCGCCGTTAACCGGCAGGTTGGCGCCGGTGATATAGCCATTGTCGTCGCTGTTGAAAAAGCTGACGGCGCGGGCAATGTCGGCCGGCGTGCCGAGCCTTCCCACCGGAATGCCGGCAATGATCTGCTCGCGAAACTCGGCGGCCACGGCGGCCACCATCTTAGTGTCGCAATAGCCCGGCGACACCGTATTTACCGTAATGCCTTTGCTCGCCGTCTCGCGCGCCAGCGCCATGCTGAAACCGTGCACGCCGGCCTTGGCCGCGGAATAGTTGGTCTGTCCGAATTGCCCGGTCTGGCCGTTCACCGAGCTGATATTGATGACGCGGCCGAACTCGCGTTCGATCATCCCTTCGATCACGTTGCGGCACATGTTGAACACGCCATCGAGATTCACCCGCATCAGCTGATGCCACTGCTCGGGCGTCATCTTGCGCAGGCTGGCATCGCGTGTGATGCCGGCCGCGTTGACCAGCACGTCGACACCGCCGGTTTGCGATTCAATGCGCGAAATAAGCTGCTTGCAGCTATCGAACTCGGTCACGTCGACCGACTCGAAACGGACGGCGTCACGAAAGTCGCCGACCTCTTGTTCAAATTGGCTAAGGCGTTCTGCGGAGGCTGTGAGGTCAACCGCAATTACCTGGCGCCCGGCCTGCGCCAGATGGCGGCAGATTTCCGTTCCCAGACCACCGATGCCACCAGTAACCACTGCTGTGCGCTTGCGAGCCGCCGATGCACCCATGCACTTCACCAACATAGTCAGGCTCATGCCGCTTAGCAGCACATGTTGTGCCGCAGCGGATGAAGAAAAAGGAAAAGGTCAAATGCAGCGATAGGACGCCATTCGCCCCGAGGCCGATGCCTGGCTCAGCCCGTTTTTTTGCCACCGCGTCCGGCGGGTGGCTGAACAACCTGCGCGGCCGTATCCATAAAGCCTCGCTGCATCGCTTTCCAAGCATCCATGTTGCGTTCGGTCAGGTCGTTCAGCATGGTCCAGGGCGTCTGACCCATCAGGCTGTTGAGCTGGCTGCGGAACTGTGTCTGCTGATCGAGAAACACCTGCAGGCTGCGCTCCAGGTATGGCCCCATGAAGCCCTGCAGCGAATCGCCGTAAAAGCGGATGATCTGGCTGAGCAACTGCGGGGAGAGCATCGGCTGGCCGTCGCCCTCGTTCTCTGAAATGATCTGCAGCAGAACCGATCGCGTCAGATCCTCACCGGACTTGGCGTCGCGGACTTCGAAGTCTTCGTTATCCAGCACCAGCTGACGGACCTCTTCCAGCGTGATGTAGCTGGAGATTTCCGTGTCGTAAAGACGGCGGTTCGGATACTTCTTGATGATGCGTTTGGTTTGTGCCATGCCGCACAAGCTAGCAGAAGGTATTGCGCCGCACCAGCCATCCGGCGGAAAAATTGCTGCAGGCGCGTCGCTGCAGCATTGGTGGGCTGCAGGGCTTAGTGCGCTCCTTTGGCGGCGGCATTGCCGAATGGCGGCCGGGCCAGCCACAGCAAGGGGATCAGCAGCACGAAAGTGATGCTGCAGCCCCAGAACACGTCGTTGACCGCCAAGGTTGCCGCTTCCTTGCTGAGCAGCTGCTCGACCACGCTCAGCCCCTGCTTACCAGCCAGCCCTACGCCTTGGAGGTGCTGAAGGAAGGACGTTGCCGCCGGCGATCCGGCCGTGACGTTTTCCGTTAGCGAGGCGTGGTGGAATTCAGTGCGGTGCTGCCACAGGGTCACTGTAACGGCGGTAGAGACGCTGGCACCCAGCGTGCGGAAAAAGTTGGCCAGGCCCGAGGCGCTGGCCACCTGTTCCGGCGGCAGGCCGGAAAGGTAGATCTGGTTCAGTGGAATGAAGAAGAGCGGAATACCGATGCCCATCACCAGGCGCGGCCACACCATGCTGATATACGACGCACTGCTGTCGAATGTGGAAAGCCAGAACGCACAGCTGGCCAGGATCACGAAGGCGGTGCTGATCATTGCCCGCAGATCGAACTTGCCCAGCAGGCTGCCGACCAGCGGCGAGAACAGGAACGCCAGCACGCCGACCCAGGCGCTGGTGAGGCCCGACCAGCTCGCGGTATAACCCAAGGTCGTCTGCAGCCACAGCGGTGACACCACGTTGATGGCGAAGAACGCCAGCATGCCTAACGACATGGCGATGACGCCGATGGTGAAGTTGCGCTGCTTGAACAGTGACAGGTCGATAACCGGGTATTTGGCGTTGAGCTCCCACACGACCAGGAAAACCAGGCTTACGAGGGCGACCAGGCCGAGCACGAGAATCAATGGCGAGGAGAACCAGTCCTTGTCGTTGCCGTTATCGAGCATGAACTGCAGGCAGCCGATGCCGAGCACCAGCAGCACCAGGCCAATCACGTCGATCGGCGCGTAGACCATTTTCGACTCGCGCTTGCGCAGCAGGAACCAGGTCGACACGGCCGCCATGATGCCGACGGGCACATTGATGTAAAAAATCCACGGCCACGAATAGTTGTCGGTGAGCCAGCCGCCGAGAATCGGTCCAAGCACCGGCGCAATCACTACCGTCATCGCCCACAGCGCCAGCGCCATGCCCTGTTTGCTCTTCGGATAATTGGCCAGTAGCAGCGACAACGCCAGCGCCACCATCGGGCCGGAACCTGCGCCCTGCAGCAGGCGGGCGACTACCAGCATCGGCATGCTGGTTACCAGGCCGCACATCATCGAGAACAGCACGAATAAGCCGACGGATACCACGAAGGTGCGCACTTCGCCAAAACGCTTGGCGATCCAGCCGGTCAGCGGCTGCATGATTGCGCTGGCCATCGAGTAGGAACTGATCGCCCACGTTCCTTCGTTCGGACTCACGCCCAGGCTGCCGGCGATGTGTGGCACGGCGACGTTGACGATCGTGGTGTCGAGTACCTCCATGAAGGTGCTGAACGCAACGGCCACGGTCATCAGCGCCAGCATGGCGCCCTGCAAGGGCTTCAGCGGCGAGGCGTCGGCGGGTGTCGCGTCGGAAGAAAGGGCGGCCATAGCTCGTATTCGACGTCAGTTCGGGCGGTCGTTGCCGGCTTTGTCCGATGAACCGAGGTTGGCCTGGATCACCTTGTCGGCCTCGGCATCGGCCTTGCTGGCCATCTGCTCGTAGACGCTGGTTTCCGCCACCGGCTCGCGCTGGCCCTGCGGCGCCAGCACCGGGCCGCTGTCGTCGGTGATATCGACGGTGACATCGCTGGACAGGCCAATGCGCAGCGGGTGCTTGTCGAGTTCGTTGTTGTCCAGCGCTACGCGCACCGGCACGCGCTGCACCACCTTGATCCAGTTGCCAGTGGCGTTCTGCGCAGGCAGCAGCGAGAACACGCTGCCGGTGCCGGCGCCCAGACCGATCACCTTGCCGTGATACTCGACGCTGCCCCCGTAGATATCGGCCTCGATCTTGGCCGATTGGCCGATACGTATATGGCGCAGCTGGCTTTCCTTGAAGTTGGCGTCGATCCACAGGTTGTGCAGCGGCAGCACGGTCATCAGCTGCTGCCCGGCCTGCACGCTGTTGCCGACCTGCACGCTGCGCTGGGCAACGTAGCCGGATACCGGCGCATAGATCGCGTTGCGCTGCGCGGCCACCCACATTGCGCGGAAGTTGGCGCGGGCCTGCAGCACGGCCGGATTGTTGGCGATGTCGGTACCGGAAATCGACGCATGCTGCGCCGACGCCTGCGCCCGGGCGGTGGTGAGCGCGGCACGGGCCTGCGCGACCGCGTCGCGCAGGTGCTGGATGGTTTCCGGCGCTTCGGCCTGCTGCGCGACCAGCGGCAGGCGGCGCTTGAGGTCGGCCTCCGCCTTTTTCAGCTCGACCTGGCGTTCGGCCACGGCGGCGTCACTGCCGCTGGCCGAATCGGTCTGCTGCCGCACCTGCCGCACGGCCGAGGCTAGCGAGGCTTGGGCCTGCGCCAGACGCACGCTGGCATCGGTGTTGTCCAGCTTGACCAGGACCTGGCCCGCTTCGACATGTTGCGTATCGTCGGCAAGAATCGCCACGACCGTACCGGGTACCTGCGCGGAAATCGCCACCTGATTGCCGCCGACGTAAGCATCGTCGGTGGTTTCGCGGGTGGAGAACACCAGCAGCCACAGCAGCAGCCAGATCACGCCGGCGACGATGAAGATCAGCAGCACGATCAGCAGCGTCTTGCGACGCTTGGCCGGATTCTTGGCCGTCATGCCGCTGTCCTTGCTGTCGGCAGGCGCGGCATTCTGGGGCTGGTCGGACTCAGTGGCGCTCATGGGCGTCGTCTCCGGACGAGGTCGAAGGGGAGGTTGTGGATGTTTTGGCAGCGGAGGCAGAGTCGCTGGATGCGCGATAACCGCCGCCCAGCGCCTTGATCAGGGCCAGGTCAGTGGATACGGCCTGCGCCTGCAGGCTTACGGCGTCGTCACGCTGCTGCAGCAACTGCGCGGCGGCGCCAATGGTTTCGCGCGCGTCGCGCACGCCCTGGCTCTGGCGCGCCTGGGCGGTGGCCACAAGGCGTTCGTTGGCGGCGATCTGGCCGGACTGCTCCTTGCGTCGCGCGGCGATCTGCTGGGCGGCGAGCGCCTGATTGGCCACGTCGCGGGCGGCGTCGATCACCGTGCTGTTGTAGCCCGCCACCGCGCCGGCCAGCTGCGCCTTGCTGATACCGTAGTTGGCCTGCAGCTGGCCGCCTTCGAAGATCGGCAGGTGCAGCGCAGGCGTCAGCGAAAACGTGCGGCTGTCGGCGCTCAGCAGCTTGCCCACCTGAAGGCTGGAAAGCCCAGCGAGGGCGCTGATGCTGAGATCAGGGAAAAACTGCGCGCGCGCCACGTCGGTCTGTTTCAACGCAGCCTCCACCTGCCAGCGGCTTGCCGCAATGTCGGGGCGTCGTGCAATCAGGTCGAGCCTGGCGTCGGCGGGCACGCGGCTATCCACCTCCGGCAGCGGTTTGACCTGCAAGGCGGGCAGTTCGGCCGGCGCGATGCCGAGCAGGGCGGCCAGCGCCACCTTGCGGATCGCGGCCGAGCCTGCCAGCGCCACGTTCATCTCGCGCGCGGCAGCGAGGTCGGCCTTGGCCTGTTGCACCGTGTCCTCTAGGTCGACGCCGCGCGCTACGCGCAGCTCGGCGATATGCAGAAACCGGGTCTGCGCGGCGACCAGCTGGTTGGACAAGTCCAGCCGCGCCTGATCGCCCTGCCAGCCGAAATAGGTGTCGGCCACCGCGTTCTGGATGGTCAGTGCGGCGGCGCTGCGCTGGGCTTCGGCGGCATGTGCCTGATCCAGTGCGGCTTCGATATTGGAGCGTTTCTTGCCCCACCAGTCGAAGGTGTACTGCGCCTGCAGGCCGAGGTCGGCCTGGTTGTACCAGGGGTCAATGGTGAAGTTCTGCGGCAGCAGGCTGACGATGCCGTTCTTGCTGATGCGCTGGCGCTCGAACTGCGCGCTGCCGTTGATGTTGAGCCCGGCCTGCGCGGCCGCCAGCCGCACCGACTGCTGGGCGTTGATCAGGCGGCTGCGCGCCTGTTCCAGATCGGGCGAATTCTTGACGGCCATCGTGATCAGCTGATCCAGCTGCGCATCGCCGTAGACGCGCCACCATTGCGCATCGGGCCAGCCGTCCTTCGTCGGCGCCCGCAGGCCGGCCAGCGGCACGTCGTCGCGCAGCACCGGGTGGCTGAGTTTGGCCGGCGCTGCACAGGCGCCGAGCAGCAGTGCCAGCGTCACGGCAGCGGCGCATCTGCGAACGGCAAGGCTTTTCATCGAAGCCGGATTTGCAAGAGCAGTCTTCATTTCGTCGCCTTCATGGTCCCGATGTTCGCGTCAGGATGTCCGGTGGCCTGATCGAGGTTAAGCGCCAGCTTGCGCAGCAGCCGATCGAGATGTTTTTTATCGGTATCGCTGAAGCCGTTGAACATCGCATCGAGGCGAGGAAACAGCGGCGGCAGCATCTTCAGCACAAGACGCTTTCCGGCTGCTGTCATGCGGATGACCACGCGCCGCCGATCGTCGTCGCTGCCGCCGCGGGTGATGAGTCCACGCTTGACCAGCGCATTGCCGATGCGGGTCATATTGGTAGCACCCTGTTTGGTGAATTCACACAGCTCGCCGGGCGTGGAGCTGCTGTCGGGCCGGCTGTACAGAAACATCAGTGTCAGAAACTCGCTGTGGTTGAGCTTGTAGGGCTTGAGCTCAAGTTCCAGCTCCTCGTTCAGGCTGCCGCTGACCATCAGCATCAGCCGGCTGAGCTTGGCCTCGGCGGTCGGGAGCTGCGGGATGAGTCGGATCGTTCGTTCGATCCCCTCATCCATCATGCCGATACATTTGCTCAGGGATGCCATTTCACCAGCTCATATTTCACCGATGAAATAAAAGATAGCAATCCGGCTGTCCGCGCGCAAGCATCTGGCCAGCGATCAGCCGAGATCCGCTAGGCGATTTACGGGATCGATGCCGAAAAGGCGGCGCGTGTTGTCGCAGGTGGCGGCAGCAATCACCGATTCAGATTCGGTGCGCAGTGCGGCAATACTTCGCAGCACTTCGACCACGCGAGCGGGTTCGTTGCGCTGGCCCCGGTGTGCGCAATCCGGTTGATCGGGCGCATCGCTTTCCAGCAACAGATATTGGAGCGGCATGGACGCTACGATCCGGCGCAGGCGCTTCGCTCGGTCATACGTTATCGGGCCACCGATACCCAGGTGAAAACCCATCTGCCACAGCTGCCGCGCCTGCTGCTCGCTGCCGGAGAAGCTGTGCACCACACCGCGCAGCCCGGGAAAGCGGCGCAGGGTCTGGATGATTTCCTCCAGCGCGGCACGGGCATGCACGATCACGGGCAGGTCGAACTGCCGCGCCAGTTCCAACTGGCGGGAAAAATAGTCGCGCTGCAGCGCGGGGTCGAGACCCTCCACATGAAAGTCCAGTCCGATTTCGCCGACTGCCACCGTGTCGCCGTGCGCCAGCCAGTCGGCGAGCGCATCGAGATGATCGGGGCTGTGATTCGCCAGATACATCGGATGCAGGCCGTAGGCCGGATGGATGTGATCACTTGCGGCGGCCAGAACTCTGATGTCTGGCCAGCTAGCCGCGTCGACGGATGGCAGCACCATGGTGGCGACGCCCGCATCCAGCGCGCGAGCAATGACCGCGGCACGGTCATCGGCAAAGGCCTCGGCGTCGAGATGCACGTGGCTGTCGGCAAGTTTCAGCATGATTTTTCGTCAGCCTTGGCGGCGATGCAAAAGCTACGCCTGCGTGAAAATTATGTAGTGAAAGCGGTCTAGCCCCGATTCAGTTGTATAACCGTTCAATAGTGGCGCAAGTAATTGCTTCGGCGTTACCGGGCGTAGACCGTTTACTCAAACAAACATGGGAGATAGTAATGAACAGGCTGATGATCAACACACTCAATATCGCCATCACGGCTGCGCTTGCGTTGGGGCTGTCAGCCTGCAATCGCAACGCCGCCGCAGATACTTCCAGCGACGCGGCAGCGATGTCCAACGGCAGCAACGTTGCCGCCGCACCGGCTGCCGCGCCAGACAATGGCCCGCAGTATGCGCAGGTTGTCAGCGTGGAGCCGGTTCGTCAGTCGATCAATGATCCGCAGCGCGTCTGCCACGACCGGGTCGTCACACACACCGCGCCGCCGCGCGACGAGCACCGCGTAGCCGGCACCGCGATCGGCGCCGTGGCCGGCGGCCTGCTCGGTCACATGGTAGGCGGTGGTCGCGGCAACACGCTCGCCACGGTGGCGGGTGCGGTGGGCGGCGGCTACGCCGGTAATCGCATCGAGGCAGCGCACCAGCAGGGTCAGGTGACGCAGACGGTGCAGCGTCAGTGCGACACGGTCGATAACGCCAGCAGCAAGATCGTCGCCTACGATGTCCACTATGTCTACAACGGCGTGACGCGCACCGTTCGCATGGACCACGACCCGGGCGATCGCGTCATGGTCCAGCAGGGCATTACCGCTGTTTCCGACGCCCGCTGATCGGACTCAACCACCATGAAGACGACCATGAAAACAACAACCATGAAATCACGCTTCGCCCGACTTCCGCTGGCCCTGGCCATGGCCGCGGGAGCTGTCCTGGCCGGTTGCGCAACGCCTCAATACAGCGGCTACCAGCAGCGCCAAGGATATGCAACGCGCTGCCAGAACTGCGGCGTCGTGCAGCAAGTGGACCAGGTCTACGTGCAGGGCGGCGGTGGCAACGGCAATGGCGGCACTCTGGGTGCTGTGATCGGTGCGGTTGCCGGCGGCGTACTGGGCAGCACGATCGGTAAGGGCGATGGCCGCACGGCGGCTACCGTGGTGGGTGCAGTCGGCGGCGGCGTTGTAGGCAACCAGATCGGCAGAAACAGTGATGGCGGTGGTGGCGGCACGGCCTGGCGCATCGTCGTGCGCATGGATAACGGTCAGTACGCGACAGTGACCCAGCGAGAAAATCCGCGCGTTCCCAATGGTGCGTATGTTTCCATCCACGACGGTCACGTCTATCCGCAGTGAAATCATGAGTCACGAATAGACGTCTAAACGTCCAAATAAAAAGCCCTCGATCGAGGGCTTTTTATTTTCTGTCAATTTATTTACTCAGTTCACGGCATAGAAGGCATGTTCGCCTATCGTTACCGTGTGGCGATTGCGCGACCATGCGGGATTGACTGCCAGCGTTGCGAAATGATCGGCTTTTGGTACCAGCATCTTGCGCTGGGCGACCGGCAGCTGCCAGTTGTGGATCGATCTTCCTGCAACCTGCCACGCCTTGTGGAAGGCGTCGAGGTTGGATACGTCAAACGATCCGGGTGTGGTGGTGATGGCGAACTGGTGCGGTGCGCTGACAACCTGGCAAACCGTGCCGCCCCAGCTGCCTCGATCGCGTCGTCGCATCGCGACTTCGGCCACCGCCAGTTGTCCGTTCACTGGTTCACTGCGTGCTTCCAGGTACACGGTTGTAGCCAGGCAAGCCTGATCTGCAACCGGTTGCGGCATGAGAGATGTCAGCCACAACAGCATTGATAACTTCATGGGTCGTTCTGCCTCCAACGTGCTGTACGCGTTGAAGCGGACTGTCTGCTTCAACGCGCCATTGCGATGGACGGGCTGGCGGGCCGTTCCATCTGGATCAATCGCTTCAACCTGAACATGCGGTTGAGCGCTCTGCCACGGGATTGTGGCGTCCGTTCGGCAATTCGATGCCGGCGGGGGTAAATGTTGCCAACGGTGCGCCTGCGTTCTTCGCTGCGCTTCCTGCAACTTCTCTGCTATCGCTGAAGCGATGCGTTATGCCATCCGACGATTCAATGCCGGGTCGCGCCGATTCGGACTCTTCCGGTTCGTCGCGTGATATCGGTGCCGATATTTCGGGGCACCGCTTTTCAAGAGTTGGCGGAGCGTAGTGGCGGATTTCCCCGATGGCAAGTGCCGCCAAAGGTGAAATGAATTTTCACGCACTTTCGTTCACGTTGAATTTTGGATGTTCCCAAGACATCGCATCATCAAGAACTGTTCAGGCGCTCCACGTTTCAAGAATACGAACGCTGATTCGATCGTCTGAACACGCGATGGTTCCGTCAATACATCCGGCAGCGATGTCGTAATTAATTACAGCGAGCGCTTCTGCGCTTGCGTCCTGCTGAATCACATCGAGCAGCAAAATTTTTTCATTCGTGGCGACGCGCAATATGTCGCCGGCAACGCACGGTAGAGAGTTTTCAGCCGACGATACTGCGATGCGATGGAGATGCTTTTTGTTGCCGCCGCGATAGTGCAGCCGCGCAACAATTTCCTGGCCGGGATAGCAGCCCTTGTCGATTTCAACGGCATGCAGCCGATGCAGGGACAACGCTGGTCCCAGCAGTTCATTCGAGATCGACGGCGGCAGCCACGGCCAGCCGCGTCGTAGTTGCGCAAGACGCCATGCGCTGTCGCCCATACTCTCGGCAGATATTCGCAAGCTGTGCGTATCGCAACCCAGCAGAAGATTTTTCTGATCGTTCTGCAAGACTTCACTGAGAGGCAGCGCAGGGCCGGTCGCGAGGCTGCAAGGCGCCAGAGCGGTCAGCGTGACTTTCGAACGAAAGATAAAACGCTTCAGCGCGTCGACGATGGTGACGGATTCACCACCGCGAAGCAGGATCAGCAGCCGATCGTCGGCCAGACGAGCCAGATGGAACAATGCCCTGACCCTGCCTTGCGGATCGAGCCAGGCGCTGAACTGCCAGCGTCCCACGGCGAGCGCCGTGACGTTGCTGCTGAACTGAGCGTGCGCAAAAGCGATCGCGTCGGGGCCTTCGATCAGCAAGGTTTCTGCGGAATAGAGTTTTGTCATGCTCGGGCCTGGATTGGGGCGGGTCGTCTTGCGCACAAGGTGCCGGCCCAGGGCGTAGCAATTGCCGCAGGATGTGGTCCGTAGTTGTGCGGCAGTGCGGCAAGCATTAAGATTTGCGAGGTAACCCAATCATGTCCGACACTTCTACGCCAGCTGAGTCAAAGCCTGCTTCCGTTCCTACGGAGCAGCCTATCGTGACCAAAACACCGGTACCGGACGAAGCGCCGGTGACACGGCCAGCTCTTGACCCCACACGCTACGGTGACTGGGAAAAGAACGGACGCTGCATCGACTTCTGATGGAATGTGAGGGCGCGCTTTTTGCCCTCTGCGTACACAGCAGTGACAAGGTCGGCATGGATCAGCGATTCCACGACAGGATAGCCGCCATGGCAGATACGCGACGCCCGCTCTCTCCGCATCTTCAAATCTACAAATGGCAAGTGCAGATGGTCAGCTCCATCCTGCATCGCGCCACAGGTATCGCCTTGGCGGTGGGCACGCTGATTGTTGTTGCCGGCCTGATGCATCTGGCTGGCGGTGAAGAGAGCTTCAATCACTTCAAGGGCATCGTCGGCAGCCCCACAGGCGAGATCCTGCTGGTCGGCTGGACCTGGGCGCTCTTCTATCATCTGTGTAACGGCATCCGGCATCTGGCGCAGGACACCGGAGCGGGTTATGCAATCCCGCAGTTCGTTCGCTCGAGTTGGCTGTCGGTGGTCTTGAGCCTGGTTCTCACGGCGGCCGTGTGGGCCTATGTGCTCACCGCAGGAGGTGCGGCATGACCGCGAAGGATTTGCGCAATCCGCTGAAGGTCGCTCGCGGCCTCGGTTCGTCCCAGTCGGGTGTCAGCCACTGGTGGACGCAGCGCGTGACCGCCGCGGCCTTGGTCGTGCTGCTGGTCTGGTTCGTGGTCACCGTGCTTGGTCTGCTGCATGCAGATTACGCCACGGCGCTGGCCACCGTCGCCAAGCCGTGGAACGCGCTGTTGCTGATCATCCTGCTGGTCACCATGTTCTGGCATGCCGTGCTGGGCCTGCAGGTTGTGATTGAAGACTATGTGCACACGCGCTGGAAGGAAGTTCTTTCGCTGGTGCTGATCAAGTTTCTCGCGGTCCTTGGCGCGCTTGCTAGCGTGCTGGCCGTGCTGCGCATTGCGCTGACCCACTGAGACGCGGGAGCCACGATTCGATGGAAAGCTACAAGATCCAGCAGCATGAGTATGACGTCATCGTCGTCGGTGCCGGCGGCGCCGGCTTGCGAGCCACGTTCGGCCTCGCCGAGAAAGGCCTGAAGGCCGCGTGCATCTCCAAGGTGTTCCCGACGCGGTCACACACGGTGGCGGCGCAGGGCGGCATCTCGGCGGCGCTCGGCAATATGGGCGAAGACGACTGGCGCTTCCACTTCTACGACACGATCAAGGGCTCCGACTGGCTCGGTGACCAGGACTCGATCGAATACATGTGCCGCGAGGCGATTCCCGCGATCATCGAGCTGGAACACTACGGCGTGCCGTTCTCGCGTACCGAGGAGGGCAAGATCTATCAGCGTCCGTTCGGCGGCATGACCACGCATTACGGCAAGGGCACCGCGCAGCGCACCTGCGCCGCGGCCGACCGTACCGGTCACGCGATTCTGCACACGCTGTACCAGCAGGCGCTGGCGCACGACGCCACCTTCTTTATCGAATACTTCGCCATCGACCTCATCTTCGACGACGAGGGCGTCTGCCGCGGCGTGCTGGCGCTCGATATGAACGAGGGCACGCTGCATTTCTTCCGCGGCCAGGCCGTGGTGATGGCGACCGGCGGCTACGGTCGCGCCTATTTCAGCGCCACCTCGGCCCATACTTGCACCGGCGACGGCGGCGGCATGGTGCTGCGCGCCGGCCTGCCGCTGCAGGACATGGAGTTCGTGCAGTTCCATCCCACCGGCATCTATGGCGCGGGCTGCCTGATCACCGAGGGTGTGCGCGGTGAGGGTGGTTATCTGACCAACTCTGAAGGCGAGCGTTTCATGGAGCGCTACGCGCCCAACGCCAAGGACTTGGCCTCGCGTGACGTGGTCAGCCGCGCCATGACGATCGAGATCCGCGAGGGCCGTGGCGTCGGCAAGGACAAGGACCACATCCATCTGAACTTGATGCACCTTGGACCAGAAGTGATAAATGAGCGTCTGCCGGGCATCTCGGAAAGCGCGCGCATTTTCGCCGGTGTCGACGTGACCAAGGAGCCGATCCCGGTGCTGCCGACGGTCCACTACAACATGGGCGGCATCCCAACCAACTATCACGGCGAAGTCGTGACCAAGAAGGGTGACGACAACGACGCCGTCGTCCCTGGCCTGTTCGCCATCGGTGAGGCGGCCTGCGTGTCGGTGCACGGCGCCAACCGCCTGGGTTCGAACTCGCTGCTCGACCTGGTGGTGTTCGGTCGCGCGGTCGCCAACAAGTGCGCCGAGATCATCAAGCCGGGTGCTTCGCACAAGGATCTTCCATCCAGCGTGCTGGACAAGGCGCTCACGCGCTTCGACAACCTGCGCCACGCCAAGGGCAGCACGCCGACGGCGAAGATCCGCGCGGCCATGCAGGCCTCGATGCAGAAAGATGCGGCCGTCTTCCGCACCGGTGAAACGCTTGCCGAGGGCAGCAAGCAGATCTCCGAAATCTATGACTCCTTCGCCGACGTGAGCGTCAGCGATCGTTCGATGGTCTTCAATTCCGACCTTATCGAAACGCTGGAGCTGTCCAACCTGCTGGCGCAATCGGTGGCCACGATGCATTCGGCCCTGCAGCGACCGGAAAGCCGCGGCGCGCACGCGCGCGAAGATTTCCCCGACCGCGACGATCACGAGTGGCAGAAGCACACGCTGGTGTGGGTGGACGACGCGGGCAAGACGCGCTTCGACTACCGCCCGGTGCACATGTACACCATGACTGACGAGGTCGAGGTCGTGCCGCCTAAGAAGCGCGTGTATTGAAGCATTGAAGAGTGCGGCCATGGATGGCCGCTTTTTGCTCTCCGCGTTCAAGGACGAATGCAAAACCAACGAATAGCGCGGCCAGGGACAGCCGCTCTCTGCACTTCGCGTTCATGGACGAACGCAAAAACCAAGCGAGGCAATCGTGGCCGAGTTCACGCTACCCAAAAATTCCAAGATCAAGCCCGGCAAGCATTTTCCGGCGAAGAACGCGAAAAAGCCGCGCACGTTCCGCGTGTACCGCTGGTCGCCGGACGACGGCGAAAATCCGCGCATCGACAGCTACGAAGTCGACATGGAGTCGTGCGGCCCGATGGTTCTGGACGCGCTGCTGAAGATCAAGAACGAGATCGACCCCACGCTGACCCTTCGCCGCTCCTGCCGCGAAGGCATCTGCGGCTCGTGCGCGATGAACATCGACGGCACCAACACGCTGGCCTGCACCATGGCGTCGGCCGACTGCGCCTCCGGCGACGTGAAGATCTATCCGCTGCCGCATATGCCGGTGGTAAAGGATCTCGTGCCCGACCTGTCGCACTTCTATGCGCAGTTCGCCTCGATCAAACCCTGGCTGCGCACGCAAAGCCCGACGCCCGGTCGCGAGCGTCTGCAGTCGCCGGAAGAGCGCAAGAAGATCGACGGCCTGTACGAGTGCATCCTGTGCGCCTGCTGCTCGACCAGCTGCCCGAGCTACTGGTGGAACGGTGACAAATACCTCGGCCCGGCGATCCTGCTGCAGGCGTACCGCTGGATCGTGGACAGCCGCGATGAAGCCACCGGCGAGCGTCTGGACGATCTGGAAGACCCGTTCAAGCTCTACCGCTGCCACACCATCATGAACTGCACGCGGACCTGCCCGAAAGGCCTGAACCCGGCCAAGGCGATTGCGGAAATCAAGAAGCTGATGGTGGAGCGTCGTTCGGCCTGAGCGTCAATCAGCACAAACGTTGTCAAAACAGGCCGCCTCGCGCGGCCTGTTCTGTTTGACGAGTGCGTGGGCCGCTACACTGGCGCAATGGACGAAACCACCGCAATTCCGCAGCAGGCCCGACTCAACCGTCTGCGCTGGCGCACCCGACGCGGCACGCGTGAACTCGACGCGCTGTTCGGCGGCTGGCTGGACGAGCGTTTCGCAACGGCCGACGCCGCGCAGCAGCAGGCCTTCGACGAGTTGCTCGATGCGCAGGACCCGGATCTTTGGGACTGGGTGATGGGCCACGCGCGACCGGAGCGGCAGGACTGGCAGGTCATCATCGATGACATCCGCGCCCGCCATCGGCTTTGAATACCGGCCGTCGCCCGGGTATCGCGTCGCTCTGATCGGCGTTGCCGCGCTGGCCGTGCTCGCGCTGCTGCTTTGCGCGCTGGCCTGGTGGCTGAAAATCCTTATCTCGCTGCTGGTGCTGGTGGCCGCTGTGCGAGCGGTTCGACGCATCGCGCAGTCGCCCGTATCGGCCGCCGGCTGGGGTGCCGACGACAGCTGGACGCTGCATATGAGCTCGCATGACGATGTTCCGGCCACGCTGGCGTCGTTCCGTGTGCTCGGCGCGCTGGTGCTGCTGCGGCTGAAAACGGCAAAGCACGGTACGCATAGCCTGCTGCTGGCGCCGGACAATACCGATGCCGACATCCGCCGCCGGCTGCGCATGCGGCTGGCGACCCTCCAATCGGACGAATCGTCCGCGCGTGCCTGAGGTTTCTGCCGGCCGATGTTGCAACGCGATCGGCCGACTTGCCGCCCTCGGCCGCTTCGGGCACTCTGCCGCGTCGGCGCGGTCTATGCGTTACCGTGATGCAGCTTCGATGGCCGGTTGATCGGCTTTATTCTCTCGGCCCCCACAGATCAGGTTGCCATGTTCCGACCGCTCGAACTTTTTATCGGCCTGCGCTACACCCGCGCCAAGCGGCGCAACCAGTTCATTTCGTTTATTTCGACGGTGTCGATCGTCTGCATTGCGATCAGCGTGATCGCGCTGATTACCGTGATGTCGGTGATGAACGGCTTCGATTTTCAGATGCGCGACCGCATCCTTGGCGCGGTGTCGCACGCGACCATTTCCGGCATCAACGAAAGCGTGCAGGACTGGCCGCGCGCGCTGAAAACCGCCGAGGCCAATCCGCATGTGCTGGGCGCGGCGCCGTATGTGGAAACCGAAGCCTATCTGAGCGCGCAGCATTCGAGCGGCGCCATTCTGCGCGGCATCGATCCGGCGCAGGAATCCAAGGTGGTCGATATCGGCCAGCACATGGTGCAGGGCTCGCTTACCGAGCTGACCCCGGACAGCTGGAATATCGTGCTGGGCAAGGAGCTGTCGCTGTCGCTGGGCGTGACGGTGGGCGATCGCGTTACCGTCGTCGTGCAGGAGTTGCGCGCTACGCCAATGGGCGGCGTGCCGCGCATGCGCAGCTTCCATGTGGTCGGCATATTCGAGATGGGCATGGAGCAGTTCGACTCGGGCCTCGCCCTGGTCAATATCGGCGACGCCGAAAAGTTGAACAGCCTTGATGGCCCCAGCGGCATTCGCCTCAAGCTCGACGACCTGTTCAACGCCGGCCCTGTCGCGAGGCAGCTGGCCGATACCCTTGGCCAGGTCTATCGCGTACAGACATGGAAAGACACCAACGCCAACCTCTTCGCCGCGCTGTCGATGGAAAAGATGGTGATGTTCGTGATCCTCTCGCTGATCATCCTGGTCGCGGTGATCAACCTGATCTCGATGCTGATGATGCTGGTCACCGACAAGCAGGCCGATATCGCGATCCTGCGCACGCTGGGCGCCACGCCGCGCAGCATCATGGGCATGTTCATGGTGCAGGGCGTGCTGGTCGGCGTGGTGGGTATCGCTTTCGGCGTAGGCCTGGGGTCGCTGCTGTCGTGGAAGCTGCCCGGCATCATCAAGTGGATCGAGCACACCTTCAACGTGACCTTTCTCTCGCCCGACGTCTACTACATCAGCGAGGTGCCCAGTCGGCTGGACTGGCACGACGTGATGTGGGTCACCTTGCTGACGTTTGCCTTTTCGCTGCTGGCCACGCTGTATCCGGCCTGGCGCGCCTCCCGCACGCAGCCGGCCCAGGCGCTGCGCTATGAATAAGACCGCCATGAACGCTTCATCGACCACCACGAACAGCGACTTTGTGCTGCGCGCCAGCCACGTCGCCAAGACCTATGACGAAGGCGGCCTGCGCACCGACGTGCTGAGCGACGTCAGCTTTACCCTGAAGCGTGGCGAGACGATGTCGATCGTCGGCGCCTCCGGGTCGGGCAAGAGCACCTTGCTGCACATCATCGGCGGCCTCGACACGCTGACCGCGGGCGAAGTGGAGGTGGACGGCCGCGTGTTGTCGAAACTTTCCGACGCCGAGCGCGGCCGGGTGCGCAATCGCTCGCTCGGTTTCATCTATCAGTTCCATCATCTGCTGCCCGAATTCACTGCGCTGGAAAACGTCTGCATGCCGCTGCTGATTCGCGGCACGGCCATCAGCGAGGCGCAGAAGCAGGCGTCGGCACTGCTGGAAAGAGTGGGCCTGGGCGCACGCGCGCATCACAAACCGTCGGAGATGTCCGGCGGCGAGCGGCAGCGTTGTGCGGTCGCGCGCGCGCTGGTCACCCGCCCGGCGTGCGTGCTGGGCGACGAGCCGACCGGCAATCTCGACGAGACCAATGCCGCCCAGGTCTATGCGCTGATGCTCGAGCTCAACCGCGAGATCGGCACCAGCTTCGTGCTGGTCACGCACGACAGCCGCCTGGCCGCGCGGATGGATCGCACGCTGACCCTGCACAACGGCGTGCTGCAGGAAAACGCTCGCGTCTGACGGCATCGATCCAGCCGGCTCGTCGTGACATCACGCGGCCACGGCCTACATGGATTTCGTCCTCCGGATGCGCCTTGCCGCGTTAGGCTCGTGGGCATCGTGGATGAAACGGAGCGAGCCGCGTGGCGCGAAGCACGGCAATGCCGACGGCGGTTACCGCAGCGCTGATGCTGCTGAGTGGCGTGCTGTCCGTTCAATGGCTGCCGCGTCTGCCGTCATCCACGTTGCTTGTTGCGCTGCTGCTCGTTGCCTTGCTGCTTGGCTGGCGATGTCCCCGCTGGCGCTGGCTCTCATGCATGCTGCTTGGCGTTGCCTGGGCTGCCTGGCGGGGCGCGGCGGGGATGGATGCGCGCTTGCCGCGCGCGCTGGAAGGACGGGATTTCGCGGTAGTCGGCCGCGTCGCCCAGCTGCCGCAGGCGCGCAGCGATGCGACCTCGTTCGTTTTGCGCGTGGAGAGCGCGACGCTGGATGGCAAGCCCGTGTCGCTTCACGGGAACCTCAACGCGTCCTGGTACAACGGCGCGCCGCCGATCGAGCCGTGCTCGCGCTGGCGATTGCTGCTGCGGCTCAAGCGCCCGCGCGGTCTGCTCAATCCCGGCGGTGCCGATAGCGAACGCTCGTCGCTCGAGCGTGGCGTGGTGGCCACCGGCTACGTGCGGGACGATCCGCAGAACAAGCCGCTGGGCGTCCGCGCGCTCTGCATCAATGGCGTGCGCGATGCGATTTCCCGTGGCATCGCTGATCGCGTCGACGATCCGCACGACGCGGCGCTGCTGCAGGCCTTTTCGGTTGGCGATACGCGTGGGCTGCAGCAGCGTGACTGGGAGGTGGCGCGCGCCAACGGCGTGTCGCATCTCATCGCCATTTCGGGTTTCCACGTCGGCGTGGCCGCGGTATTTGGCGTGTGGCTGGCGCTACTGGCGTATGCGGTCTGGCCGCGCCTGGGGTGCCGATTGCCGCGACCGCAGGCGCAGGCGGGTGCGGCACTGCTGGTCGCCGGCGTTTACAGCGCGCTGGCGGGATTTGGCCTGCCCACCGTGCGCACCCTGCTGATGATTGCGGTCGTGGCACTGGCACGCTGCAGCCGTCGCGGCGGCGGCGGCGCGCAGTCGCTGGCGCTGGCGATGATTGCGATGCTGCTGGTCGATCCGCTCTGCGTGCTGGCGCCGGGCTTCTGGCTGTCCTTCGTGGGCGTGTCGTTTCTGATGATGTGCCTGCAGGCGCGCGGCCGGGGTCTGCGCGCGTTTGCGCACGAGCTGTCGGCCGGGCAGATGGTGATGACGGTGTCGCTGCTGCCGCTGAGCCTGTGGTTTTTCGGCGAGGCGTCGCTGGTGGGCGCGCTATCCAACCTGCTGGCGGTGCCCGTGATCAGCTTCGTCATCGTGCCGTGCGCGCTGGTTGGCGTGCTGGCGATGGCGGTTTGTCCGCCGCTTGCTGAGCCCGTGCTGTGGCTCGCCGCGCAACTGGCGCACGCGCAGTGGTGGCTACTTGAAAAGATGGCGAGCTGGCCCGGCGCGCACTGGTATCTGCCCACCGTTCAACCGTGGGCGCTGCTGCTGGCGGTGCTCGGTGCGCTGTGGCTGTTTCTGCCGCGCGGTGTGCCGATGCGCTGGCTTGGCGCACTGCTGTTTCTTCCGCTGCTGCTGCCGCCGCGGGAACTGCCGGCCGAAGGCGCGTTTCAGGCCTGGGTGCTCGACGTGGGGCAGGGCCTGTCGGTGGTGCTGCGCACGCGCGAGCACGTTTTGGTGTATGACACCGGTGCGCGCTATCCCTCGGGTTTCGACCTGGGCGAATCGACCGTGCTGCCGTCGATGCACGCGCTGGGCATGAATCGGCTGGACATGCTGATGATCAGCCACGGCGATAACGATCACGCCGGCGGCGCGCAGTCCGTCGCCGACGCCTTTCCCGACGCGCCGCGCTACGCCGGCGAGCCGGATCGCATGACAATACCCATGCAGCCATGCGCGGCCGGGCAGTCGTGGCAATGGGATGGCGTGAGTTTCCGCGTTTTGAATCCCGCCGTCGACCAATCCAGCGCAGCGAGCTCCAACGCAGGCAATGACAAAAAGTCGGCCAAGAACAACGATCGCTCCTGCGTGCTGCTGGTCGAAGGCCGCGGCGGCCGTCTGCTGCTGACCGGCGACATCAGCGTCAGGGAAGAGCCGCAGGTGCTTGCCGCGATGGATCGGGGCACAGCGCCGGTGATGCTGGTGCCACACCACGGCAGCAGCGGCTCGTCCAGTGATGGTTTTATTGCCGGCATCGAGCCGTCGTTGGCCATCGTATCGGCGGGCTGGCGCAATCGCTTCGGTCATCCCCGGCCGGATACGCTGGCGCGCTATGCGGCGGCGAGCGTGCCGGTGTTCAACACGGCCGAGCAGGGCGCGATTCCGCTGGATTTTCCGGCGGATGGGCTTGCGCGTCGCGGCCAGGGCTGGCGCTTTCGCGAAACGCGCTACTGGCGCGAGTAGGCAGCGAGCAACGCATCGCCTGCTCAGACGCGCGGTCAAGCGAGGCGCGCGCCGCAGGATGCCGAGCACGCCGCAGTCGCCGCGGGCGACACTGCTATCATGCGCGCTCATCAAATCGTTGCTGCGACGGGGTCGAGACGTGCTGGAAATCCTGATGGCTGGCGGCTGGGCGATGGTGCCCATCCTGATCTGTTCGGCGATTGCCCTGGCGATCGTGCTGGAGCGCTGCTGGACCCTGCGTCGTAGCGCGGTATTGCCGCCGGGCCTCGGTGACGAGGTACGCGAATGGGCGCGTTCGGGCCAGCTCGATCCGGCACATATCGACACGCTGGCCGCCGGTTCACCGCTGGGCGAGCTGCTGGCCTCCGCGCTGGCCGTGCGCAACCGCTCGCGCGAGCTGATCAAGGAGCGCATCGAGGATACCGGCCGGCACGTGGTGCATCGGATGGAGCGTTATCTCAATACGCTGGGTACCATCGCGCTGATTGGACCGCTGCTGGGCCTGTTCGGCACGGTGATCGGCCTGATCCGCATGTTTATGGAAGTGATGGCCGGCGGTATCGGCGATCCGGCCAAGATGGCCGGCGGCATCGGCGAAGCGCTGATCTGCACGGCGTCCGGCCTCACCGTGGCGATTCCCGCCTACGTGCTGCATCGCTATTTCCGTTCGCGCGTGGCGGGTTACTGCGTGCAGATGGAAAAACAGGCCACCGCGCTGCTCGACGATCTGACGCTGACCGCCGCTCCAGCCCCGCGCGCGCGCCGCAGCCCGGCGCCCGCCGCGCCGAGCGCCGGCTGAGCACGCCCGCATGCGTATCGGTAACGACCGCCGTCAGGACGATTTCGAGATCAACGTGATTCCGTTGATCGACGTGCTGCTGACCCTGCTGATGTTTTTCGTGCTCACCAGCACCTTCGTGCAGCACACACATCTGCAGGTGACGCTGCCCAGGGCCAGCTCGCAGGATCACGACACCAGCGCGCCCGCGCTCACCATCGTGGTCGACCGCGACGGCAAGTTTTATGTGGGCAGCGACGAAGTGATGGGCGAGGGCATCGAGCCGCTGAAGCAGACCATCGCGCGCATCGCCGGCACCGACCGCGATCGCCAGGTCACCATCCGAGCCGACGGCATGACCGCGCATCAGAACGTGGTCACCGCGATGGATGCGCTGGGCCAGCTGGGCTTTACCCGGTTGTCGATCGCCACCACGCCGACTCAGGACACCCGTTCTCCGTGAGCACCACCGCCAAGCCGAATGCCAGCACCTGGCAGACCTACAAGCGTTTGCTTTCCTATACCCGGACCTACTGGCCGGTGATTATCGTCACCGTGCTTGGTATGGCAACGGACGCGGCATGCATGGGCCTCTTTGCCGCGTTGATGAAAACGATCGTCGACAAGCTCTTCGTCGCGCACGACCCGTATTACATCTTCTGGATGCCGATCTGGATATTGAGCATCTTCGCCGTGCGCGGCGTGGGTACCTATGTTGGTGACTACGGCATGGCCTATATCGGTCGCAACGTGGTGCAGGTACTGCGCACGGAGGTGTTTGATGCCTACCTGCGCATGACCGCGGCCTTCTTTGGTCGCGAAGGCACCGGCAACCTGATCGCGCGCATCACCTATACCTCCGAGCAGGTGGCGCAGGCAGCCACGGATGCCGCAAAGGTGGCGGTCGTCGACAGCCTCTCGATTCTTTTTTACATCCTGGTGATGCTGCACTACAGCCCGTACCTCACGTTGTCACTGGTGTTGATGGTGCCCACCGTGGCGGTTGTGGCGACGATTGTGAGTCGGCGTTATCGGCGCATCAGCCGGAGTATTCAGGGCATGATGGGTTCGGTTACCGGGACAGTGGAGGAGGCCGTCGGCGGCCATCGCGAAGTCCGCATCTATGGTGGCCAGAAGTATGAAAGCGAGCGCTTCTATACGGCGGCAGCCCGCACGCGCCGGCTGAATCTTAAGGTCGCCTCGACCAGCGGCATCTCCAGTTCGCTGGTGCAGTTGCTGGCCGCGATGGCGCTGGCGACGATCATCTACCTGGCGACGCGGCCCGCCATGCTCCAGACGATGACGCCGGGTACCTTTCTTGCCGTGCTCTCAGCCATGGGTGCGATTTTGCCGTCGCTGAAGCGTCTGACCAATATCCAGTCCAACATCCAGCGCGGCATGGCCGCTGCAGAAGACCTGTTTGAAGTGCTCGATACGCCGCCGGAAGAAGATCTTGGCCAGCGCGTCGCCGAGCGCAGCCACGGTGATATCCATGTCCGCGCCGTGTCGCACATCTATCCCAAGGCGAGCGAACCGGCGCTGCGTGATGTCGAACTTCGTTGCGCGCCGGCAACCGTGACCGCCCTGGTCGGGCGTTCGGGCAGTGGCAAAAGCACCCTGGTCAGCCTGCTGCCGCGCTTTTACGAACCGGAAAGCGGCTGCATCGAACTGGACGGATACGATATTCGAGACTACACGCTGGCTTCCCTGCGCAAGCAGATCGCCTGGGTGGGTCAGAACGTGGTGCTGTTCGACGACACGATTGCCCGCAATATCGCGTACGGCGAGCTGGAGGGCGCCAGCGAGGTCGACATCATCGCGGCAGCCGAAGCGGCCAACGCGATGGAGTTCATCAGCCGACTGCCGCAAGGTCTGCACAGCATGGTGGGTGAGCACGGTGGGCAGCTTTCCGGTGGCCAGCGCCAGCGCATAGCCATTGCCCGCGCCATTCTCAAGAACGCGCCGATCCTGGTGCTGGACGAGGCCACCAGCGCGCTGGATACCGAGTCCGAGCGGCTGATCCAGCAGGCGCTGCAGCGTCTGATGAAGGACCGTACCACCGTTGTGATCGCCCATCGGCTGTCGACGATCGAGCACGCCGATCAGATCGCGGTGATGGACCAGGGCCGCATCGTCGAGCGTGGCACGCACGCAGAGCTGATCGCGCTGGGCGGCCATTACGCGGCCCTGCATCGCATGCAGTTCCACGACCAGGCGACCGATGCGGTCGACGAACCGGTCGGCCAGCCGTTGGGCATCTGAGGCTTGGCATGGCGCTGATCGACACGCTCGAATCAGCCTGGTATGGCGGCGGTCGCGCACCGTGGTGGACGAGCCCGCTGTCGATTTTTTACGGTGCCGCGATTGCCCTGCGCCGCGCGCTCTACCGAGCCGGCGCGCTGCGCAGCGTCGCGTTGCCGGTGCCGGTTATCGTGATCGGCAACCTCAGCGTCGGTGGCACCGGCAAGACTCCCTTGACGATTGCCGTCGTCGATGAGTTGCGCAAGCGCGGCTTCCGACCGGGTGTGGTGAGCCGCGGCTACGGCGGCACGCAACGCGATCCGCTGCTGCTCGAATCAGCGCCTGATCCCTCCTTGGTCGGCGACGAGCCGTGCCTGATCCACGCCAGCGGCGCGCCGGTAGCGGTGGGGCGTGATCGGCCCGCGGCGGCGCGGCTGCTGCTCGACGCGGGCTGCGATGTGGTGATCGCCGATGACGGCCTGCAGCATTACCGCCTGGCGCGCGACGTGGAAATCTGCGTGATCGACGGCGCGCGTCGTTTCGGTAATCGACGGCTGTTGCCTGCCGGCCCCTTGCGCGAACCGATGCGTCGGCTGCAGCGAGCGGATCTTCGCGTCTGCAACGGCGGCGACGCGGCCGACGGCGAATACGCGATGCGGCTCGTGGGCGGTCTGGTCGTGTCGCTGGTCGGCGATCGGCGTGAGTCGCTTCAGGCCTTCGCCGGTTTGCGCGTGCACGCAGTGGCGGCCATCGGAAATCCGCAGCGTTTCTTTGATAGCCTGCGCGGCGCGGGTATCGAGGTGATCGAGCACGCGTTCGCGGACCACCATCGCTTTGCCCCGGCTGAACTGGACTTTGCGGACGATCTGCCGCTGCTGATGACCGACAAGGACGCCGTCAAATGCCGGGGCTTCGCGCAGCCGCACTGGTGGCGTGTGCCGGTGCGTGCCGGCCTGCTGGACGCTTTTTATGCGGTCCTGGTCGAGCGCATCGATCGCGCGCGGGCCGCTCGCCGGATTCAGTCCTGAATCGGGTAGGGCGATGTCTATGGCAGCTGGCGCATCGTCGTCAGCGCGCAGCAGGCACAGGCTCGCCGGCGAGCCATACCTGACGCACCAGGTTGCCGCCGATCCAGTAGCAGAGTTCCGCCGGCTGACGCGCGTTCCACACGACGAGGTCGGCGCGCTGGCCAGCGGCGAGCGTGCCGCGATCGGCAAGGCCCAAGGCGCGCGCCGCGTTGATGGTGATGCCGCGCAGCGCTTCTTCCGGCGTGAGGCGGAACAGCGTGCAGCCCATGCCGGCGGCCAGGCGCAGCGACAGTAGGGGCGAGGTGCCGGGATTGCAGTCGGTGGCGATCGCCATCGGTACGTTGTGTTGGCGCAGCCGCTCGATCGGCGGCAGTCTGGTTTCGCGCAGCGCGTAGAACGCGCCGGGCAGCAGCACGGCGACCGTGCCCGCTGCGGCCATCGAGCCGATGCCGGACGCGCTCAGATGCTCCAGATGATCGGCCGATAGGCCACCATACTCGGCGACCAGCGCGGCGCCATCCATATCGGACAGCTGTTCGGCGTGCAGCTTCACCGGCAGGCCGAGTTCCCTCGCGCGATCGAACAGCCGGCGCGTTTCCGCGTGGCTGAAACCGATGGTCTCGCAGAAAGCGTCGACCGCATCGACCAGTTTTTCCGCGGCCAGGGTCGGCAATATGTCGTCGCAGACGAGGGCGACGTAATCGTCGCGACGATTCGTGTACTCGGGCGGTAGCGCATGCAGGCCGAGAAAGCTGGTGCGTACGGTGATACCGAGCTCGCGTCCCAGCCGGCGCGCCACGCGCAGCATGCGGCGCTCGCTTTCCAGATTCAGGCCATAGCCCGATTTGATTTCCAGCGTGGTGACGCCGTCGGCGAGCAGGGCCAGCGCGCGGGGCAGGGACTGCGCATACAGCTGATCTTCGGTCGCGCCGCGCGTGGCGCCGACGCTGGAGACGATGCCGCCGCCGGCGCGGGCGATCTCCTCGTAGCTGGCACCATTGAGGCGCAGGTCGAATTCATGCGCGCGGTCGTCAGCGAAGACCAGGTGCGTGTGGCAGTCGACCAGCCCCGGAGTGATCAGTGCGCCGTCGACCGATTCCACGATGGACGCCAGCGCGTTCGGGGCATCCGGCAGCGCGTCCACGCGGCCGATCCAGGCGATGCGGCCGTGATGGATGGCGATGGCGCCACGCTCGATCAGGCCGTAAGGCGCGTCGCCGGCAAACGTTGCCAGCGTGGCGTTCATCAGCAGTCGATCCCAGCGTGGTGTGCTCATGCGTCGACGCATTTCATCATGACATTAGTGGTCTTTGGGCGGTGAGCCGGCCGGCTTTTCATCGACGGTATGTCTTTCGGTCGGCGCTTCAGCGTCTGGCTCGTCGAGATCATCAGCATGGCCTTCAGGCGCATCCGCTTCATCGGGAACAGGTCCTGCCGGTTCGTCGAATGCCGTGGTGTTGCCGACATGCGGCATCGCTTCGGCGTCAGCCCCTGCCTTCTCCGTGGCTGCTGTTTGGGCGGCCTGCTGGTTTTCGAAATCCTGCACCATGCGCTCGGCGAAATCCTTATAGACCGGCGTGGGGCAGAACAGCGAGGCGGCGGCGCGGGCCAGCAGGCAGGCCGCCATGATCGGGATCACCATGTCCTGATTGTCGGTCAGCTCCATCGCGATCACCGCCGAGGTCAGCGGTGCGCCGGTGACGCCGGACAGATAGGCGCTCATGCCCAGCAGCACCACCGAAGCGGCGGGAACGCTGGGCAAAAACGTCGCAATGTTGTGGCCGATGCCGGCGCCCACGGCGAGCGCCGGTGAGAAAATGCCGCCGGGAATACCGGCCCAGTACGACACCACGTTGGCCAGCAGCTTGGCGATGCCAAAGCTCTGCCCCGGCGTGACCGCGGCCTCCTGCACGAAGGCGCGCGCCTGGTCGTAGCCGGTGCCATACACCGAGTTGTGCGTAAGCACGCCAAGCACGGCCAGCGCGAGACCGCAGCCGCCGGCAAACAGCACCGGTCCGCGGGCGCGCAGCCGGCCGATGTAAGCCAGCGGGCCGTTGCGGCTGAGCAGAATCAGCCGGGCGAACAGGCCGCCGAGCAGGCCGCAGATCACGCCGCACCAGAGCACCGCGAGCCATGCGTGACCCAGCGGCAGCAGCGTTTCCACCCGGCCGAAATAGGCGTAATTGCCCATAATGCCCAGCGAAACCACGCCGCCGACGATCACCGCCGTGAGCAGCAGGCCGCTGAAGCGGTGCTCGAACGTGCCGGCCAGTTCCTCGATCGCAAACACCACACCAGCCAGCGGCGTGTTGAAGGCCGCCGCGATGCCGGCGGCGCCGCCAGCGAGAATGAAGCGTGAGGCGGCTTTCGGATCATCGAAGCCGAAGCGCCGGCCCAGCGAATAGAAGATGCCGGCACCGACGTGCACGGTAGGACCTTCGCGACCAATGGATGCGCCCACGGCCAAAGCCAGTAGGGTCAGAATCATCTTGCCCGCGGCGATCGGCAGCGCCAGCATGCGCTGGCGAAAGCCCTCGTCCTCGATATGCAGCGTGGCGATGACCTGCGGAATACCGCTGCCGCGCGTGGCGCGCAGCTTGCCCTCGGTGACCCATGCCAGCAGTGCGAAGACCACCGGCGTGATGATCAGCGGAATCCAGATGCCGTGCGTGAGAATTTTCTGGAACAGGTGATACGACCAGTCGCTCGCCTTGGCGAACACGATGGCCGCCAGCGCCACCAGCAGCGCGCCGGCCCACAGCGCGATGCGACGTTTCCACTGCTGGGGCGCAAAAAATTCGTGTCCCAGTACCGCCTGCAGGCGCGGATTGGAGGATCGGGTCACAGGAGGTACCGGCGGATGACCGGCTTCCTCCCGGTCAGCTGGATTCGAGCGTGGCGGGGTAGCGTCGGTCATCCGTTGATTATTGCAGACCTGGCGAGGGCAGTCCTGCGGTAGTCAGTAAAACGCGGTATGGGTTCGTCATGCCGATGGGTTCGTCATCCCAGCGTTTGCTGGGATGACGAACCCATCGGTAGAGGTCCTGCGGCAAGGCGCGCGCCGCTTCAGCTCAGCGGTTTGGTGTGCCAGCGCATCTCATACAGATCGAATCGGCGATCTTTCAGGTTCTGCACCGCACCGGCGTTCCGCGCCCGGGCCAGGCTTTCCAGCCGCAGGTCGGCGAACAGCACGGTTTCGATATTCGGCGTGGAGTCGGCGGCGATGCCGTCACGCGCGAACGGAAAATCGCTGGGCGTGAGGATGCAGCTCTGGCCATACTGGATATCGAAGTTGTTGACGCCGGGCAGGTTGCCGACGTTGCCCGACAGCACGACGTAGCACTGGTTTTCGATCGCCCGCGCCTGCGAGCAGTAGCGCACGCGCAAATAGCCTTCGCGCACGTCGGTGCAGAACGGCACGAACAGGATCAGCGCGCCCTGGTCGGTCAGGTGGCGCGCCACTTCGGGGAACTCGGAGTCGTAGCAGATCATCACGCCGATCGGCCCGCAGTCGGTCTGCACCGTGGCCGCCGTGTCGCCGCCGGTGATGCTCCACACCGTGCGCTCGCTGGGCGTGGGGTGCAGCTTTTCGCGCTCGTGGATCGAACCGTCGCGCAGGCACACGTAGCAGACGTTGTGGATATCGCCGTTGGCCTGCTCGGTGGGGTGCGTGCCGGCGATGATGTTGATGTTGTAATGGACGGCCAGACGGCCAAACAATTCCTTGACCTGCGGCGTGTACTGGCTGAGCTTGCGGATCGACTCCACCGGCGACAGCTCGGTGTTCTCGATCGACAGCAGCTGCAGCGTGATCAGCTCAGGAAAGGTCACGAAATCGGCGTTGTAGTCGGCCGCGATATCGGTGAAATATTCCACCTGGGTGGCGAACTCCTCGAACGAGGCGATCTTGCGCTGCTGGTACTGCACCGACGCCACGCGGACCGAGTCAGGCATGTGCTGGGTCGAGGGGATCGACGGCATGTCCGGATGATCAAGCAGCTGCGGATTGCGCCAGACCATGTGCACGGCATAGCCGAGCGAGTCATAGTCCGACGGCGCATACGCGCGCAGCACGCCGATCGCCTCGAAGTCGTTGGACAGCTGAAAGCTCAGCGTCAAGTCGCGCCGCTTGCCTTCCACCACGGCCTGCACATACGCCTCGGCGCTCCCGTAGCGCGGCATGGCCTTGGCCAGGCCGGGAATGCGCCCGCCGAACACGATGCCGCGCAGCTTCAGGTCCATGCACAGGCGCTTGCGCGCCTGATACAGGCGCTGGCCGATGCGCATGCCGCGAAAATCCGGGTGCACCACCACTTCCATGCCATACAGCCAGTTGCCGTCGGGCTTGTGGCGCGAGCCCATGCCGCCGCCGGTGATCTGCATCCAGGTATGCGGCGCCAGCGCGGTCGCCTCGTCGATGCGGAACGTGGCGCAATAGCCGACCACGTTGCCCTCATATTCGACGACGAACTGGCCTTCGGCAAAGTGCGTCTGCTGTGATCGCAGCATTTCGGCGGAGTGGCCCCATTCGGCGGTGTAGATGCGCGCGGTGAGGTCGACCAGCTGAGGCACGTCTTGCGGCGTTGCCAGACGAAGCAGGAGTTTGGGGTTGAGTTCGCTAGTTTTCTTGGCCATTTCAGGATTATGCCGCAGCGAAAGTGAAGTGAAGGCGACCGCCCCGGTTACACTTTCGGCGCAATGGCTTGCATCGTCCGCGAGGCCGATCGGCCCCGGCGCGGTTTTACATCTGGAGAAAAGGCAGTGGGCGATCACGCAATCGTGGGCAATTACAGCGCCGGCCATATCTGGGGCCTCGATGGCTGGCACAGCCACGCAAGCTTCGGCGTCGATGCCGGCGGTTTGCTGGCTGCTGCAGGCAGCGCGGCCGCGCTGCCGCTCGGTGAATGGGTGCTGCCCGGCATGCCCAACCTGCATTCGCATGCGTTTCAGCGTGCCATGGCCGGGCTGGCCGAGCGCCGCAGCCGCATCGACGACAGCTTCTGGTCGTGGCGCGAGGTGATGTACGGCTTCGCCGCGGCAATCAGTCCCGAGTCGCTGCAGGCGATTGCCGCCCAGCTCTATGTGGAAATGCTCAAGGCCGGCTACACCCAGGTCTGCGAATTCCATTACCTGCATCATCAGAGCGACGGCACGCCCTATGCGCAGCCCGAGGCGATGTCGCTGGCGCTGATCGAGGCCGCACGCGAGGCGGGCATCGCACTGACCTTGCTGCCGGTGCTCTACATCAGCGGCGGCTTCGACGGCCGCGCGCTGGCGCCGCGGCAGTGCCGCTTCGGCAACACCGTCGACAGCTATCTGCGCCTGCTGCAATCGCTGCGGCCATATGAAAACGATCAGCTGCGCGTCGGCGTGGCGCTGCACTCGCTGCGCGCCGTGCCGGCCGAAGCCATGCACGAGGTGCTGGCGAGCCAGTTCGCGCGGCAGTGTCCGATCCACATCCATGTCGCCGAGCAGATCGGCGAAGTGCAGGACTGCCTCGCCCTGCGCGGCGCGCGTCCGGTCGAGTGGCTGCTGGACAACGCGGCCGTCGACGAACGCTGGTGCCTGGTCCATGCCACCCATCTGGCCGATGCGGAAACTTCCCGGCTGGCGGGCAGCGGCGCGGTGGCCGGCCTGTGTCCGACGACCGAGGCCAACCTCGGCGATGGCCTGTTTCCGCTGGCGGATTATCTCGACGCGGGCGGCCGGCTCGGCATCGGCTCGGATTCGCATATCTCCATCTCGCCGGTCGAAGAGCTGCGCTGGCTCGAGTACGGGCAGCGGCTGGCCTCGCGCCATCGCAATATCGGCGCGCGTCGTCCGGGTGCCAGCGTGGGCGAAACGCTGTGGTGCGCGGCGTTGAGCGGCGGTGCGCAGGCGTCGGGGTTCTCCATTGGCGAACTGCGCGAGGGTTCACGCGCCGATCTGCTGGTGCTGGACGAAAACTCGCCTCTGCTGGCGGCGCGCGATACGCAGTCCATCATCGACAGTTTTCTGTTCGCGGGTAACGTGCCGCTGGTGCGCCACGTGATGTGCGGCGGCGAATGGCTGGTGCGTGATTTCCGGCATCGCGACGAGGAGCGCATTGCGGCGCGCTACCGTAAAACGGTGTCCGAGCTCGCATCGAGCGCCGGTTAGCGCGGCTTTTTCCAGATGAACGGCAGCTGGCGCGTTCATCGAAGCGGCGTCATCGATCAATCGGGCGCAGGCGTTAGCGGTCACACATCCCTGTCATCGGAGTGTTTCCCATGCGTCGATTCATGTCCGCTTTTCTGCTTTCCGCTGCCCTGATGGGCGGCGCCCTGTCGCTGTCGGGCTGCATCGTGGCACCGCCCCGGCCCTACCACCAGCGCGTGTGGATTGCCGGCCACTGGGCGTCGCCGCATGTGTGGGTCGGCGGCCACTGGGGCTATCGTTGAGTGGATGCCTAAGGTTGCGGCGCCAGTGGAATCACTGGCGCCGCGGTGACGCGTGTGACGGATAAAGCCTTACTGAGCCTGCGGCGAGGTCGCTGCCGCCGTCGGCAACGGGTTGGCTGCCTTGAACTTCTCCCACTGCGCCCGGCGTGCCTGCTGCTGGGTCTGCAGGGTGGCGTACTGGGCCTTCTGCTGCGTGGTCAACAAGGCGTAGATCTGCGCGCGGATGGTGGCCTGCTGCTGCACACGCTGCTGGGCGGCGGCGCCTTCAGCGGTCGCCAGACTGGCGGCAGCCGCCTGGTAGCCGACCTGGTCCGGCGTCATCGCTTCAAAGGCTTCGCGCTGCTGGCGGAGCGCCTGGCGCTGCGCCTTGGTCTGCTCAAAGCTCGTTCGCATGGTCTGTTTGATGCTGGCGCGCTGCGCATCGGTCAGGTTGAGCTTGCTCAGCGCCATGAACTGGCCGTGCCCGTGGCCGCCGTGCCAGCCTCCCTGTGGTCCACCGGCCTGGGCGGAAACCGCAAGCGTCGTGCAGGAGACGGCCGCCCCCAGAAGCAGGACGAGTGATGTGCTCTTGCGCATAAGTAATACCTTCGAGTGTGGGAGGTGGTTTGTTGCGTATATTGGACGGCACCCCCGCGTATATGTTCTTTGCCGCGAAGTAAAGATGGGTAAAGAGCTATGGCGCTGCGCGCGCGCTGCCGTTTAGCTGTCCACCTGCGCGCCGTCCATCCATCCGCTGCAACAGGCATCCGAGCATCATGTCCCGAATCCTCATTGTTGATGACGACCGCGCCCTCTGCAGCCTGCTGGCGGATTATCTGCGCCGCGAAGGTTTCGAAGTGGACGTCGCGCATGACAGCACCAGTGCGCTGACATATCTGCACAACGCGGGGCAGCGTCCGGATCTGCTGATCCTCGACGTGATGATGCCTGGCCGCGATGGGCTGGACACCCTGCGCGAGCTTCGCCTGCAGTACCGCCTGCCGGTGATCATGCTGTCCGCGCGGGGCGAGCCGGTGGACCGCATCGTGGGGCTGGAGCTGGGCGCCGACGATTACCTGTCCAAACCGTGCCTGCCGCGCGAACTGCTGGCGCGCGTGCGCGCCCAGCTGCGGCGCAATACGCCGGCCATCACGGGCGTATTGCAGGTGGGTGCGCTGCGCCTGCTGCCGGGCGAGCGTCGCGCCTTCGCCGACGACAACGAGATCTCGCTCACCGGTGCCGAATACATGCTGCTGCAGGCGCTGGCGCAGCGCGCCGGCGAGCTGGTCGAAAAAGCGGTGCTGACGCGTTTTGCCCTCGGCCGCGAGCTGGAGCGTTTCGATCGCAGCGTCGACGTGCACGTGAGCCGCCTGCGGCACAAGCTGGCCGAGGCCTCGCCCAAGTCGCCGCGCATCGACTCGGTGCGCGGCGCCGGCTACGTACTCGTGGTCAGCACGCCGTGAGGCTTTTCAAGAGCTCGCTGTATCGGCGGCTGCTGCTGTGGTTCGGCATCGGCAACCTGCTGGTGCTTTTTCTGGGTGGCCTGCTCACGCGCGGCTTCATTGACTACACCACGGCCAAGGAAATCGAGTGGGTCGCGCTGGCGCAAAGTGCCGACGTGGCCTACGAAAGCGGCGGCGCCAACGCGCTGGCCGACTGGTCGTTGCAGCAGCGGCGCGAGGGCATCGAAGCCACGCTCTATGAGAAGGCCCAGCCACTGTCGCCGATTCATTTGCCGCCGCCGATCGAACGGTCTCTTTCGAACTGGCTCGATGCCGGCAAGGACGTGGTGCTGCAGCCGTGGCCGGGCCTCTACGTGGCCGTGCAGCAAGTCACCGGTGACGACGGCCGTACGCGTCAGCTGGTGGCCCTGAGCCGCTCGCACGCGCGGCTCGCGCCGCAGACGCGGCAGCTGATCCTCTGGAGCGTGCAGCTGACCCTGCTTCTGGTTTTCATCGGCATACTGAGCTGGTGGGTAGCACGCAGCGTCGCGCGCCCGGTCGAGGCTCTGCGCGACGCCACCCGGCGCATGGCGGCCGGCGAACTGTCGACGCGGGTAGGGCGCCGGCGCGGCGAAAAGCACGACGAGCTGGCGCAGCTCGCCTACGATTTCGACACCATGGCCGAGCGTATCGAGGCGCTGGTCGCGCACGATCGCGGCGTGCTGCAGGATCTGTCGCACGAGCTGCGCTCGCCGCTGGCGCGGCTGCACCTGATCCTCAATTTCGCCCAGCGCAGCAGCAGCCCGGACGAAGCCGAACCGTATTTTCTGCAGGCCGAGCAGGAGATCGAGCGACTCGACCGCATGACCGGCGAGATGCTGGCACTGTCGCGTCTGGAGGGCGGCATTCCCGGGATGAGTCGGGAGCGTCTGGATCTGGACGAACTGGTTCGCAGCTGCGTGGCGCAGGCCGAGTTCGAGGCCGGTGTGCGCGAAGTGCGGCTGCACATGCCAGCCGGTGCGCCGCTGCTGATCACCGGCAGTCCGCTGCTGCTGGGGCGTGCGGTGGGTAACCTGATCGCCAATGCGATCAAGTTCAGTCCGGTCGGCGGCGTGGTGGAACTGCGCGTGCAGACGCGGCACGGTAGCGCCGAGCTGTCGGTTCGCGATCATGGCCCGGGTGTGCCTGAGGCCGAGCTGGCCTCGCTGTTTCGGCCGTTCTATCGCGGCAGCAACGGCGTACGCGCCGATGGTCACGGCGTGGGCCTGGCCATCGTGCAGCGCGTGGTGCATGTGCATGCCGGCGAGATCCGGGCCGAGAACGCGCCCGGCGGCGGCTTGCAGGTGACGCTGCAGCTACCGCTTCTTTGCGCCGCGGAAAGCGCCGGTCCGCCGATGTAGCGCAATCGCTTTGTGTGACCGCCTGTCGGGTTCCAGAAAAAACAAGGCCGATGGAAATGAACAGACGTCTAGATGTCTCCAAGTGTGCAAGAAGAACGCGAGAGGAAGACGGAGTCTTTCCGCGCCATGGCCGGAATCCGTCCGGACGAGCCGGCCCGCCGCTATGGCACACTGCGCTTGAACCCGTCCAGGTCATGTCATGCGCTCGTCCTCGCTAAAAGCCGTTGCTCTGGCGCTGTGTTCTGCGCTGTTCTTTACGCTTACCTACGTACTCAATCGCAGCCTGGTGGCGGGCGGCGGCCACTGGCAGTGGGCGGTGATTCTGCGTTACCTGTTCACGCTGCCGCTGCTGGCGCTGGTGATTCCATGGCAGGGCGGCCTGGGGGCGCTGCCGCAGGAGCTGCGGCGTTACCCGCGCTCCTGGCTGCTGTGGAGCAGCGTGGGTTTCGTGCTGTTCGGCATTCCGCTGACCTGGGCGGCAAGCAGCGGCCCGTCCTGGCTGATCGCCGGCAGCTTCCAGATCACCGTGCTGGCCGGGCCGCTCCTGGCGCCGCTGCTGTATCGCGACGAGCGTCGCCGGCTCGCCTGGCGCAGCCTGGGCATCGGTGCGCTGATTGTCGCCGGCGTATTTACCCTGCAGTGGGGACATGCGCAGGGCCGGCTGTCGGCGGGCGACTGGCTCGCCATCGCGGCAGTGGCGCTGGCGGCGTTTGCCTATCCGCTGGGCAACCGCGGACTTTTATTGCATCTGGAGAAAACGAGTCCGAAGCGCGGCGCCAGCCACATCTCCGCCGTGCAGCGCGTGTTCGGCATGACGCTGTGCAGCTGGCCGCTGTGGCTGGTATTCGCGGTGGTCGCCTGGTGCACGACCGGCCCGCCCAGCCCGCGCGAAATGCTGCTGGCCGCCGGCGTTGCGCTATCCTCGGGCACCATCGCCACCGTGCTGTTTTTTCGCGCCACCGATCTGGTGCGCAGCGAGCCGACCGCGCTCGCCGCGGTGGAGGCCATGCAGGCGGCCGAGCTGCTTTTCGCCACCTTGCTTGGCGTGCTGTTTCTCGGTGAGGCGTGGCCGCACGGCTTTGCGGCTTTCGGCGCGCTGGCGATCGTGATCGGCATCGGTCTTTTCAGCTGGGTCACCGGCAAGGACATGGCGGGTGACGACGAGGCATTGAGCGCGCTGCGCAGCGATCGCGGCGCCTGATTCGCAGCCTGATACGGCAATAGCTTGTGGACGAATGGCGAGTCGCATGAATGAAGTTTTTCGGCGAGATGCTGTCGGGCATCGCTGCGCTCTCCCCAGCCTACGAACCACGAACCGTGCGTCCTTGTAGCGCAACGCCATGACAGGGGGGGGGGCTGATCTTGTAGCTTGGATTGAGCTTTCCAAATCCAACGCGACCGAAGCATGGGGTTGGCCATCGCCTCGCTCAGCCAGCCTGCAAAATTCCTCTCAAAACCATTATTCGTGCGGCGAACGCTCCATAGGGCGACTCGCCGATGCGAGCCGCAGCCCAGCGTTCGCCAATTTCAAACCATACGCCAGACCTCTCAAGGCGGACGTTTTGAATGATCGATCGTCTTGCTGCGATGGATTAATCTGCCGCATTGCCATCGAATGGGAGCGCGACTTTGGAACGCCTGCGTGATATCGAATCGAGGATCGAGCCGGACTGGATTCGGCACGGTACGCAAGCGTTTCGGCGCACCAACCTCGCGCTGTTCGCCGCCGGCTTTGCCACGTTCGGACTGCTGTACTGCGTGCAGCCGCTGATGCCGGAATTCGCCCGCGATTATCAGGTGAGCGCCGCGACCAGCGCCCTGTCGCTGTCGCTGACCACTGGCGTGCTGGCGGTGATGATGCTGTTTGCCGGCGCGGTGTCCGACGCGGTGGGCCGCAAGTCGGTGATGGTGGTGTCGCTGCTGGTGTCGGCGGTGCTGGTGCTGATTTCGGCGTGGATGCCGAGCTGGACGGCGCTGCTGGTGGTTCGCACCTTGCTTGGCGTCACCCTCAGCGGACTGCCGGCAGTGGCGATGACCTATCTCAGCGAGGAGATGCATCCGGAATCGATCGGCCTGGGCATGGGGCTGTATATCAGCGGCAGCGCGGTCGGCGGCATGGGCGGTCGGCTGATCACCGGCGTGCTGTCGGATTTCTTCGGCTGGCATATCGGCGTTAGCGTGGTCGGGGTGATCGGCCTGGTCTGCGGGCTGATCTTCTGGCGCGCGCTGCCGGCCACGCGCAACTTCGTACCGCAGCCGCTGCGCGCACGCGCCTTGCTCGACCGCTTCGCGCGGATGTTTCGCGATCCCGGCCTGCCGTGGCTTTTTCTGGAAGGCTTTCTGCTGCTCGGCGCGTTTGTTACCGTGTACAACTACCTCGGCTATCGTCTGCTGGCGCCGCCGTTCAACCTCAGCCAGGCGGTGGTCGGACTGATCTTCGGCATCTATCTGATCGGCACCTTCAGCTCGGCCTGGATGGGCAGCCTCGCCGGCCGGCTGGGCCGGCGCAAGGTATTGTGGACAGCCTTCGCCCTGATGTTGGTTGGCATCGTCCTGACCCTGCTGTCGTCGCTGTGGCTGATCATGCTCGGCATCGTGGCGATCACCTTCGGCTTTTTCGGCGGCCATTCCATCGTCAGCAGCTGGGTCGGCCGCCGCGCGGGCAACGCCAAGGCGCAGGCGTCGTCGATGTATCTCTTCTGCTATTACATGGGCTCGAGCATCGCCGGCGCCAGCGGCGGGCTGTTTTACGCGGCAGGCGGCTGGCCCAGCGTGGCGGCGTTCGTCGGTGCGCTGGTGCTCGCCGGCCTGCTGATCGCGTGGAAGCTGTACGGCCTGGCGCCGCTGGTCAACGTGGCCACGCCGCCCACGCCCATGACCAATGGCGCCATGCCATGAAGATCGATGCGCTCGATCACCTCGCGCTTACCGTCGCCGACATCGAGGCGACCTGCGCCTTTTACGAGCGCGTGCGTGGGATGCAGACGATCACCTTCGGCGAAGGCCGCCCGGACAGCGGCGTGGATCGCGTGAAGCCGATTCGCAGCCGCCGATGTCACCGCGCTGCGCGCGCTGTGCCAGCGCGATCGCGTGATCGACGCGGGCCAGAATATCCTGCGCCTCGATCAGAAAAAGCGTGCCCACATCGGTCAGCGCGACGCGGCGGTTGGTGCGCGTGCCTGTCTCAAAGGGCGTCCGGCTTCAGCATGTCCTTCACCGCATCGTAGTTGCCGTCGTTCGGCGCGGCGGGAAGGTGCAGCAGATGCGTCATCAGCGGATAGACGTCCACATTTGGAAACGCCGGCACGTTCACGCCGTTGCGAAAGCCCGGGCCGTGCGCCACGAACAGCGCCTGCATCCGCGGATCGGCGTTGTCGTAGCCGTGCTCGCCGAGGCTGATGTGGCCGGCGTGGCTGGCGGCATAGTCGGTCGTGGTGATACGCCAGCCGACGTCGGCCAGGCACAGCAGCTGCGGCACGCGCGGGTTGCTGCCGTAATCCAGGCGCTTCGGAACGCGCGTCTTGTCCCAGCAGCGCATGTGCTGCTGTGGCTGTTCCAGCGTGCGTTCCACTGCGGCAAACTTGCGGCGCGCGTCGGGCGTGTTCGACGCCGGATTGAAGCCGGCCAGAATGCCCATGCTCACCGTCTGCACCGTATCGATCGGGATCAGCCTGTCGACCATCACGCTGTTGGCCAGCGGCACGCTGGCCATGCCGTGGTCGGCCACGATGATGATGTTCATCGTGTCGAACAGGCCATCCTGCTTCAGTCCCTGCACCAGCCGCGCGAGCGCCGCATCGGTGGCGCGCAGCGCGTCGTCGACCTGCGGCGAGTCCGGGCCGTATTTGTGGCCGGCGTGATCCACCGCATCGAAATACAGCGTGAGAAAGGTCGGTCGCCGGTCGGTCGGCACATTCAGCCACGCCAGAATCTGGTCCACGCGGGCATCGGCCGTCACGGCGCCATCGAACGGCTTCCACTCATCCGGATGGCGGCCGTGAATATCGGCTTCGGAGCCAGGCCAGAACATCGTTGCGGTGCGCAGGCCGTGCGCGTCGGCGGTCTCCCAGATCGGCGTGCCTTCGTCCCACCAGCGGCCGTCGCTGACTGCCTTGCGGTTGCTCAGCGAAAACTTGCCCAGCGCCGGATCGACCATCGTGTTGTTGACGATGCCGTGGTGATCGGGGCGCAGGCCGGTGACGAGGGTGTAGTGGTTGGGAAAGGTCAGCGACGGAAACGAGGGCTGCATCGAGGCGGCGTGCACGCCGTCCCTGGCCAGCATCGCCAGCGTCGGGCTCAGCCCGCGGTCGATGTAATCGGCGCGGTAGGCGTCGATGGAAATCAGCAGCAGCGGCGCCGGCAGGGCTACCTGCGAACCTGGAGCGGTGTCGGTGTGCGGCGTCGTGGCGCAGCCGGTGCTGAATGCCACCAGCAAAATTAACAAAGGGCGCAACAGGAATTTCATGCAAGGACTCTCAAGATGTTTTCATCGCCCCCCATGATCGCGCACCGCCATGACGAATACATCTCAGATTCCAGCTACACCGGCTTCCGGGTCGACGACCTCGACTGTGCACGTGAGGTCCGCAGCCAGACATCGCGCACAGCGATCGCGGTGGCTCTTGATCGCGCTGCTGGCGGGCGCGCCCCTCGGCTTCGCAGGTGCGTTTTCGCCGCAGGTCAAACCGGTCGCGCCGCCACCGCCGGTTCCGGCGGCACCTCGCGTCGTGCTCGTGCAGCCGTCGGCCAACGCGCAGATTCAGCAGAAGATGCAGCATGCGCAGGTGCGCAGTCAGCTGCAGCAAGCGCAGGTCGAACAGCAGAATCAGCAGGCGCTGAGCCAGAACGTCATGCGCCCGTATGCCAACAACCCGCAGGTGCAGCAGCCGATGCAGCAGCAAATGGACCAGGCCAACGCGGCGCAGCAGCGTATAGACCGGGCGCGTCAGCAGAGCATTATCGATCGTTATAACGCCACGCCGCCGCCGTCAGGGCAGGTGCTGGTGCCGGTCACGCCCCCACCGGCAAAGCCTGCCGGCGGTTGATGATCGGCCCCTGCGTGACGGCGGCGCGCCGTCGCGCTAGCTGGCCGAGCCGCTCGCAGCATACAGATCGCTGCCGCCGACCTTCTGTTCCAGCGCCAGTAGAAACTCCTTGGTCGGCAGGCCGCCGCCGAATCCGGTGAGGCTGCCATTGCTGCCGATCACCCGATGACAGGGCACGACGATGGGAAGGGGATTTTGCGCGTTCGCCGCACCGACGGCACGCACGGCGGCGGGATTGTCGATGCGTTTGGCGATGTCGCCATAGCTGGCAGTGGCACCGTAAGGAATGCGCACCAGCTCACGCCACACGCTCAGCTGAAACGGTGTGCCCAGCGGATGCAGCGGCAAGTCGAAGGCCACGCGTTCACCGGAAAAATATTCCTGCAGCTGCACGCGCGCAAACGCCAGCGGCTGGCTGGCCCGAATCCATTCGCCCGGCGTCGATCGCGGATGGCGCGGTTCGGCAAAGCGCACTTCGCGCAGGCCGTGCTCATCCGCCACGAGTCGCAGCACGCCGATCGGGCTGTCCATGTCGTCGTAATAGATTGTTTTGCTCGGCGTGGTCATCGCTTCGCCCTCGTTCGCTTGTCGGTTTTTTGCGTGGGTATCGGCGCTTTGTCAGTGGCGCCGTGCCACAAATGCATCACGGCGTAGGCGCGCCACGGTCGCCACGCCTCGGCGCGCGTTTTCAATGCTTTCATCGTCAACGGCACGTCGTCCATCGCCGCCTCGCGTCGCAGAATCAGATCGGCCGCGGGAAACGCATCCGGTTCGCTCAGCGAGCGCATGGCAATGTAATGCGCCGTCCACTCGCCGATGCCGGGCAGCGCGACCCAGCTCGCAACAAAGGACTCCAGCGTCTGCTCCGCGCGAAAATCCACGCGACCATCGAGCAGCACCTGCGCCACGCCTCGAATCGTTGCGGCGCGCGCGGTGGTCACGCCGATCTCTCGCAGGTCGGCCTCGGCGAGAGCCGCGGCGGTAGGAAACAAACGCTCTAGCCCCGGTACGCTGACGACTGGCAACGGCTCGCCGTAGCGCTGCACGATGCGCGTGGCCAGCATGCGCGCCGCGGCCACGCTGATCTGCTGGCCGAGAATCGCGCGCACCGCGATTTCGAAGCCGTCCCAGCCGCCCGGCAGGCGCAGGCCAGGTCGCCTGGCGATCAGCGGGCCGAGCACCGCGTCGTGATGAAACATGTCGGCAATCGCCTGCGGGTTCGCATCGAGATCGAACATCCGCCGCAGCGTCGTCACTACACCAAGCAGCTGCGACGGCTGCGGGCAGTGCAGCTGCAGCCGCAGCGCGTGTTCGCCGTCCGGCCACGCGCTCAGGCGCAGCCAGCCGGGCGCGTCGCTGGGTCCGAACACGCGCGCATAGCTGTGCTCGTCGACGAGCTCCACGCCGGGTAGCGCGCGGCCGCGCAGAAACGCCAGCAGGGCATCGAAGTCGTACGGCGGCCGATAGCCCAGCCGCAGCACCAGCGCGGCGTCCCCGCTGGAACGTGGATGACGCCGCAGCTCGCGCGGCGCGATCCGGTTCGCCTGGGCAAACGCGTCGTTGAAGCGGCGCAGGCTGCGAAAGCCCGAGGCCAGCGCGACTTCCGTCACCGGCATCGCCGTTTCGGTCAGCAGCTGCTTGGCGAACAGCAGTCGACGCGTCGTATGCACGCTGATCGGCGGTGCGCCGACGCGCTCGACAAACAGTCGCCGCAGCTGCCGCGCACCGATCGCCAGTCGCGCGGCGAGCTGTTCCAGCGACTGATCTTCCAGCGCGCCTCTTTCGATCAGCTTCAGCGCGCGCGCCACCACGTGATCGCCGCGCTGCCAAAGCGCGTTACCCGGGGCGAGCTCCGGCCGGCAGCGCAGGCACGGTCGATAGCCGGCCGCTTCCGCGCTGGCGGCATTGGCGAAATAGCGGACGTTCTCGCGCTTCGGCACTGGCGCCGGGCACACCGGGCGGCAGTAAATGCCGGTGCTGCTGACCGCGGTAAAGAACAGCCCGTCGAAGCGCGCGTCGCGGCTGAGCCGGGCGTTTTCGCAGACCAGCGGTTCGGGCAGGGTGGTGGATTGTTCGGACATGCGTGCAGGCTAGCACCGGCACGCCGGCCGAACTCGCCGTTTTCGGACATGGGTGTCGACGGCGCGTTTGAACACCACGATGCGCCGCCAATCGGGGGCGCATCGGCCGTTACGGAATACGTCGCCCCGCCATGCTCGACAGCACGCCATCACGGCGGATCAGCCCGTGATAAAGCGCGGCACCCATATGCGCGAGAAACGTCAAAAACAGCAGCAGCGCAAAAACGCTGTGCGCGTGCCGCAGCACCGCGAACGCATCCGGGCTCACCGGAAAAATCGGCGGCAGCCGCAGCGACTCGCTCAGCATCACCGGATAACCGCCGGCCGAGAGCATCGCCCAGCCGATCAGCGGCATCAGCACCATCAACACGTAAAGCAGCCAGTGCGACGCGTGCGCCGCGAGCTTCTGCAGCGGCGGCAGATCGGCCGGCAGCGGCGGCGGTGGATAGCGCAGCCGCACGGCGATGCGAATGATCGCCAGCAGCAAAATCGCGATCCCCAGCGGCTTGTGGATGCGGATCAGCAGCGCGTGCGTTTCCGATACCGAGGCCACCATACCGACGCCGATAAACAGCATCGACACGATCAGGATCGCCATCAGCCAGTGCAGCACGCGGGCGGGCAGTGCAAACATGGCGGAAGGCGCGCTCATTGTTTCATCCCCTGTGTCGAATGAGGCTGCGGCGCAGCGGTGCCGGGCAGGTGGGCTTCTTCACTGGTGCGGCGCAGGTACGAATCGGCATAGGCGGCCGAGCGCGCCGGCAGCAGCGGATCGTCCGAGGCCTCAATGCCGTCGGGCAGCACCAGCGGGTCGTAATTGATGTCGCGGCACGGGCCGCTGTCCTGCGCGGTGGCCTGATCGAGCACCAGGGTGCCGGCGTCGATCTCCTTGCGATCGGACGGCCACGCCTTGGTCGCGTCATTCGTTGGGTCACCCGGATTGGCCAGCGTCACCAGAAGCTTCCAGCGCTGCGGTCCCTTGGCCAGGCGCTGGGTGAGGTCGGCGCTGAGATAATCCGCGTCGCTCTTCGAGCCATCCACCGGCTCGCCGGCGCCCTCGGGCACCACGCGCCAGCGCACCGGATGACGTGTGCCGGTGGCATCGACAAACACAAACGCATCAAGACCCCAATAGCTTTCCGTGGCAAAGCTCGCCGACGGCTTGGCCGTTTTCACCCAGGCCAGAAACGGGCCGCTCTCCGGATGCGCGGCGAAAAAGGCTTTTACCTTCGTCGGGTCCGGTTTGCCGGTGGCCGGGTCGGGTGCCGACGACTGCGCCTGCTCGTAGAACGCCTGCGGCGTGCTCACCAGAAACACCGGCATGCTGTTCATGCCAGTGCGCCACTGCTGGCCGTTCGACTGAGTAAAGCGCAACGCCATGCTGCGAATCGGCGCGCTGCTGTCGGGCGCGTACGGGTTGCCGCCGGGGATCGCCAGCCGCCCGACCACCGGCGTGCGCCCCGCGGCAAACACCTGCGCCTTGGAATACGCCTGCGCCGCACCGTTGCTGTCGAAATAGCCGGCCACGCAAATCCCTTTGGCATGGTTGCGCCGATAGCCGGGGTGCAGGCCGCCGTTGCGCTGCAGCTGATCGACGATGCGCGCGGGCGTCAGCCGATGCGGCGCCAGCCAGCCGCCGACATAGCCGAAGGCCGCTGCGGTGACGACGATGACGCCGGCAATCAGTGCCCAGGATCCGATGGACCCCGTGCGCTGCGGATGCGTGGGTTCTTGCATGCGTGACTCCTGATCGACAGCGGTCGGGTCGTGCGAGGCGGGGATCTGTCGGAAGCGCTGACCATGGAGCATTCGCCAGCCGTTCGCCACAGGTTACGGCAAGTCGCCACGGCGTGCCTTGCACGGCAAGCCCGGGACAATCATCGCGACGCGGTGATATCGTCGGCGCTTCACTGCCTGGGGGGAGGCATGCCATGGAATCGCGTCAACGCGTGGGGCTGATTGCTGGTGTCGTGGCGCTGGTGGCGCTCGGTTTGGGCTGGGGCGTCTGGCAGCTGGGTACGCGGTTCGCGGACTTCATGCAGTTGAGCCAGATGAAAACCGCAGCCGCCGTAAAAGCCGTCAATAACGCACCGGTAAAAAATGGCCGAACGTTCACTCCCGACGAGATCCATGCGTTCCTCGGCGCAGCAAGGAAAGCAGAGGCGATCAAGAACCCTCTGCAGCGCTGCATTTCCTACCCCAATCCTCCCGACAGCCATTGGTCTCCCGCAGCGATAGAAGCGTATTGCCGATATCACTTGCAGACCATCATCAGCTTCGATGAAGCGCGAACGCTGATCCAGACCGGGCATGCGTCAGATCTGGATCGTCGGCTTGAGCAGGCTCTGCAGTCCCAGCTCAACAAGCCCGAATCGCGGGGCCTGCTCGATCTCACGTATTTCGTCGATTTTGACGACGGTTCCTTTGACACGCGTTCGACCTTGGACGCATGGAAGCGCGAATCGCCGTCCAGCGCTTTTGCGTATGCCGCCAGTGGCTGGGCCTATGTGGCAATGGCGTCCAAGGCGCGCGGCGGTGCTTTCATGCGCGACACGCCACAAGACAATATTGAAGCCATGGATCGACTGCTGTCGCAGGCCGATAGCGACCTGCAGCGCGCGGTTGCTTTGAACCCGAAAGTCACGCCGGCCTATGTGGCCATGCTCACCGCCGGTTCGCTGAGCCTGGGTGATGCATACATTAGCAACGCTGCTAAACGAGGTCTCAATGCGTCACCGGACGACTATGCAATCTACGGCTTGCGCAGTCATTCCGCCGAGCCGAAGTGGGGCGGATCGCTGCAGGCAATGAAACAGGTGGCCAGCGAAGCTCAGCTACACGCCAGAGAGAATCCGCTGCTGACCTTGCTGCTCTCCGCCGAGCCCGCCGTTGAATACGACATATGCAACTGTCAGTCTTCAGCGAGGTGGACGGCGTATCCGGTGGCATTCGATAACGTGTCCAGCACGGCGCTGCTAATCAATGCGGGCGTTGCCGCCAGCCATGGCGGACACGCCGATCTCGCCGCGATTTATCTGTCCGAGGCACTGAGATTCCTCCCCGATTCTTCCCTGGCGCACATCCGCCGCAGCTACGCACTTGCCAATTTGGGTGAGGGAAACTGGGCACTGGAAGAAGCCAACAGGCAGATAAGCGAATGGCCGCAGAGCGCCTGGGGATACAGCATGCGCGGCTATGCCTACAAATCCCTCAAGGACTTTGATAGAGCCGCCCCCGACCTGGAGAAGGCGAACCTTATCGATCCGGACAATACCTTTCCGCTGCAGCAGCTTGGAAAAATCTATACCTACGAAACCCATGACTGGGACAAGGCGTGGGACGTCGCCAACCGTTTGATACAAAGCCATCCGAATGACGCCGAGGGCTGGATACTCCGCGCCAGCATCCAGAAAGATCAGCCGCGTGCCGGACTGCGCGACACTATCAATTACTTTCTCGCTCATTTCGGCCATGACCCGGATGAAGCTGTACCCGTAGCGCAGATGCGTCAGACGCTGATGCAGCTGAACCACCAGCCGGCTATCGCGGCCAGCGCTTCAGGTAAACCCATGCATGGCTGACGTCAGCGTTTGTGGAAGGCGCCTGGCTACGCGTGGAATGTATTAGCGAGTGGATGTCAGGCCCTCGTATCGCATATCGCTTGATGGGTCCACCATCCGCGGCTGAGGTTTGGTCATTGCCTCGCCTATACTCAAGCCCATCTTTCCCGGAGCTTTAGCGATGACCGCACCGACCCGTATCGACACCACCCGCACCATTCGTTCGCCGCGCGGCACCGAGCTGAGCTGCAAGAGCTGGCTCAGCGAGGCGCCGTTTCGCATGCTGCAGAACAACCTCGATCCGGAGGTGGCCGAGAACCCGGCCGAGCTGGTGGTGTACGGCGGCATCGGTCGGGCAGCGCGCAACTGGGAGTGCTTCGACGCCATCCTCAAATCGCTGCGCGAGTTGAACGACGACGAGACCCTGCTGGTGCAGTCGGGCAAGCCGGTCGGCGTGTTTCGCACGCATGCCGACGCACCGCGCGTGCTCATCGCCAACTCCAACCTGGTGCCGGCGTGGGCCAACTGGGAGCACTTCAACGAGCTCGATCGCAAGGGCCTGATGATGTACGGCCAGATGACCGCCGGCAGCTGGATCTACATCGGCTCGCAGGGCATCATCCAGGGCACCTACGAAACCTTCGTCGAAATGGGCCGCCAGCATTACGGCGGCAACCTCAAAGGGCGCTGGATACTCACCGCCGGTCTCGGCGGCATGGGCGCGGCGCAGCCGCTGGCCGCCTCGCTGGCCGGCGCGTGTAGCCTCAATATCGAATGCCAGCAGAGCCGCATCGATTTCCGCCTCAAGACCCGCTACGTCGACGAGCAGGCCAGCGATCTGGACGACGCGCTGGCGCGCATCAAAAAGTACACCGAGGCAGGCGAAGCCAAATCCATCGCGCTGCTCGGCAACGCCGCCGACATCCTGCCCGAGCTGATCAAGCGCGGCGTGCGCCCCGATGCCGTCACCGACCAGACCAGCGCGCACGATCCGGTCAACGGCTACCTGCCGCACGGCTGGACGGTGGAGCAGTGGCTGGAGCGCCGCAAGGCCGATCCCGAAGGCACGCGCGACGCGGCCAAGCAGTCCATGCGCACCCACGTCGAAGCCATGCTCGCCTTCCACGCGCAGGGCATCCCCACCTTCGACTACGGCAACAACATCCGCCAGATGGCCAAGGACGTCGGCTGCGACAACGCCTTTGCGTTTCCCGGTTTCGTGCCCGCCTATGTGCGCCCGCTGTTCTGCCGCGGCATCGGCCCGTTCCGCTGGGTCGCGCTCAGCGGCGACCCGGAAGACATCTACAAAACCGACGCCAAGGTCAAGGAGCTCATCCCCGACGACAAGGCCCTGCACAACTGGCTCGACATGGCCAAAGAGCGCATCAGCTTTCAGGGATTGCCGGCGCGCATCTGCTGGGTTGGGTTGGGCCTGCGCGACAAGCTTGGGCTGGCGTTTAACGAGATGGTGCGTAATGGGGAGCTGAAGGCGCCGGTGGTCATCGGTCGCGATCATCTGGACAGCGGCAGCGTCGCCTCACCTAACCGCGAAACCGAGTCGATGAAGGATGGCAGCGATGCTGTCAGCGACTGGCCGTTGCTCAACGCCATGCTCAATGTGGCTGGTGGGGCGACGTGGGTGTCGTTGCATCATGGCGGTGGGGTGGGGATGGGGTATTCGCAGCACAGTGGCATCGTCATTGTTTGCGATGGCACGGCTGAGGCGGACAAGCGGATTGCGCGGGTGTTGTGGAACGACCCGGGCACGGGCGTGATGCGGCATGCGGATGCCGGGTATGACGAGGCGATCGAGTGTGCAAAGGAGCAGGGATTGAAGTTGCCGATGGTCTGAGCAGCGGGCGGCGACGTTCTGTATCTCGATCGTCATCCCAGCGCGAGCTGGAACCCAGTGACTCAACAGCTCGGCGGGAAAACTCAAGTTATCATCGGATGATATATAGTCATGTCAACGGAAGACGTGGGAATCGAAACGCTGCTGTTGCTCCATGGTGAGATTTACGACCAGGGCAACGGCTACTGGATCAAGATCGAAGCCTGGCGTGTCGAGGCGAACGAGCACGTGCCTCACGGCGTACGCTACGCGCTGACGTTGCACGATCGTTACGGCACGCGGTTGTTGGGTTTCGACAATGCACATGCGGTCAAGCCACCAAAGCGCAAGCGCTATGCCGGCCGGCGTCTTGCCTACGACCATCGACATCGGCATGCCCGTGACAAAGGTGTGCCGTATGAATTCACCAGTCCGCAGCAGCTGCTTGAAGATTTTTTCAACGAAGTCGATCGCGTCATCGAGGAAACAAATCCATGAAAAAAATGGTCATTGGCATCGCCTCCCAGCACGCCATCCGCGCCCGCGCACTGGCCATTGCGCGTGGCGAGCATCACCCCCGTGCCAGTGAGCCAAAAATATGGTTCACCTCCATGCGATCACTGGCCGAGGTTTTGTCGGATGACAATCGGGCGTTATTGCGTGTGATTCGGGAGCAAAAGCCCGAGTCACTGAGCCAGCTTGCCGAATTCACCGGGCGAGCCCCCAGTAATTTGTCACGCACCTTGAAGACGATGGAGCGATATGGGTTGGTGGAGATGCAGCGGGAGTTACGGATGGTGCGGCCGGTGGTTACTGCTAGTGAGTTTGTGATTCGGGCGGCTTGAGATGTAAGTAAAGCTGACCCCGTTTCGCTCCGTGTGACGCCATCGACAGAGCCCCTTTGGTTCGCGCCTTTAGCGGGAGCCAAACCAATTGAAACAGGAACAAAAGCATGACAAGCACCCAACAACGCGCCGAACTGCAACGCCGCATCTGGCAAATCGCTAATGACGTGCGTGGCGCAGTCGACGGCTGGGATTTCAAGCAATACGTGCTGGGCACGCTGTTCTACCGCTTCATCAGCGAAAACTTTGCGGCGTACATCGAGGGCGGTGACGACAGCGTCCGCTATGCCGAGTTGGCCGACAGCGTGATCACCCCGGAGATCAAAGACGACGCCATCAAGACCAAGGGCTACTTCATCTACCCCAGCCAGCTGTTTGCCAAGGTGGCCGCCAGCGCCAACACCAACGAAAGCCTGAATACGGACCTGGCGGCCATCTTTGCTGCCATTGAAAGCTCCGCCAGCGGCTACCCGTCTGAACAGGACATCAAAGGCCTGTTTGCCGACTTCGACACCACCAGCAACCGCCTTGGCAACACGGTGAAGGACAAAAATATCCGCCTGGCCGCCGTGCTCAAAGGCGTGGCCGAGCTGAATTTTGCCGATTTTGAAGGCAGCAACATCGACCTGTTCGGCGATGCCTACGAATTTCTGATCTCCAATTACGCCGCCAACGCCGGCAAATCCGGCGGCGAGTTCTTCACCCCGCAGCATGTGTCCAGGCTGATCGCCCAGCTCGCCATGCACAAGCAAACCAGCGTCAACAAGATTTACGACCCGGCCTGCGGCTCCGGCTCGCTGCTGCTGCAAGCCAAAAAGCATTTTGACGCGCACATCATCGAAGACGGCTTCTTTGGGCAAGAAATCAACCACACCACCTATAACCTGGCGCGGATGAACATGTTCTTGCACAACATCAACTACGACAAGTTCAACGTCCAGCTCGGCAACACCCTGCTAGAACCGCATTTTGGTGACGACAAACCCTTTGATGCCATCGTCTCCAACCCGCCCTACTCGGTGAAGTGGATCGGCAGCGACGACCCCACCCTGATCAACGACGAGCGCTTTGCCCCAGCGGGTGTGCTGGCACCCAAATCCAAGGCCGACTTTGCCTTTGTGCTACACGCACTCAGCTACCTGTCCAGCAAAGGTCGGGCCGCCATCGTCTGCTTCCCTGGTATCTTTTACCGGGGCGGCGCCGAGCAGAAGATCCGCCAGTATCTGGTCGATAACAACTACGTCGAAACCGTCATCTCGCTGGCACCCAACCTGTTCTACGGCACCACCATCGCCGTGACCATTCTGGTGCTGTCCAAACACAAAACCGACACCACAATACAGTTCATCGACGCCAGCGCTCTGTTCAAGAAAGAGACCAACAACAACGTGCTGCTGGATGCGCACATCGATCAGATCATGGCCGTGTTCGACAGCAAGGAAAATGTCGAACACTTTGCCCAATCTGTCCCGTTTGAGAACGTGGCGGCGAACGACTACAACCTGTCGGTCAGCAGCTACGTCGAAGCGAAGGACAACCGCGCGGTCGTAGATATTGCCCAGCTCAATGCACAGCTGAAGACCACGGTGGACAGGATCGACCAGCTACGCAAAGACATTGATGCCATCGTCGCGGAGATAGAAGGCGAGGAGGCATGAGCTCCTTTAACGAACTGATTGCCGAGCGTTGCCCGCAAGGCGTGGCGTTCAAGGCGTTAGGTGATGTTTGCGTCATCAAGACTGGACCTAATATCAACAAGCAGGACATAGCTAAGCGACCGGGCCCTTACCCTGTAATCAACAGCGGACGCCACCCGCTCGGCTATTTTGATAACTTCAATACAGACAACGACCCGATTGGTATTGCTTCGCGGGGAAGCGTTGGTCTTGTGACCTGGACATCGGGCCGGTTCTTTCGTGGGAATCTCAACTACTCATGCACAGTTAAAAGCGCGGCGCAATTGGATGTTCGGTTCTTATATCACTACCTACTTCGCGCTGACGCAGAAATTCAAGCCCTCGCTACTCATGAAGGCATTCCTGCCCTTAATGCCGGCGCATTAAAAACACTTCAAGTTCCGGTTCCGCCAAAGAAGGTTCAGATCGAAATCGTCCGCATACTGGACACCTTCACCAAGCTGACCGCCGAGCTGACCGCCGAACTGACTGCCCGCAAAAAGCAATACAACTACTACCGCGACCAGTTGTTGAGTTTTGAAGAGGGAGATATCGAGTGGAAGTCGTTGGGGGACGAAGAGTACTTTGAAGTGGCTTCTGGTGGGACGCCGTCAACGGGCAGGCCCGATTACTGGGACGATGGCAATGTCCCGTGGCTTAAATCGGAGTCATGCAACAATGAGCCCGTCTATTCGGCAAACAAGTTCATAACAGAACTCGGGTTAAAAAAGTCAACCGCGAAGCTTCTTCAAAAAGAGACGACGTTAATTGCACTTGTTGGCGCAACAATTTTCAAAACTGCATTTCTGGAATTTCCTGCGGCAACAAACCAAAATATTGCCAGCATAAAGTCCAAGAATGCGAAGGTAATAATTGACAAATTTGTCTTCTATTTTCTTACGAAGCAGTACGACAAGCTTAAGTCGGATATGCGCAACTACGGGATGCTCAACTTGTCCACTTTGAGGCAGTTCAAAATTCCCGTTCCGTCACTGCAAGAACAAGCCCGCATCGTCGCTATTCTCGACAAATTCGACGCCCTGACCAACTCCATCGGCGAAGGATTGCCGCGCGAAATCGAGCTGCGCCAGAAGCAATACGCGTATTGCCGCGATCTGCTGTTGAGCTTCCCGAAGTCGGAAGAGGTCGCCGCCTGATATGAGCAAGACCCCGACCGAAATCGCCCAGCAGCTGAAAGATGCCAAGAAGAAGGTGCAGCTGATTTATGCCTTTAACGGCATGGGTAAGACGCGACTGTCGCGGGCGTTCAAGCAGCTCATCGCTCCGCGAGTTGATGGCGGCGACACGGACGATGAGGCCGACGCTCCTGAGCTGTCGCGCAACAAGATCCTGTACTACAACGCTTTCACCGAGGACTTGTTCTATTGGGACAACGACTTAGCGCGAGATACGGAGCCAAAGCTGAAAATCCAGGTCAACACCTTCACGGACTGGGTGTTGGTGGATCAAGGCCAGGACCAGAACATCATCACGACCTTTCAGCGGTACACCAATGACAAGCTCACGCCGCGCTTCAATTCAGAGCGCACGGAGAAGGGCAACGAAAATAACGAAGTCACCATCAAGGCCTTTTCTGAAGTCACTTTTTCGATGGAACGCGGTGACGAGACGCACACGGGTAACCTGAAAATCTCGAAGGGTGAAGAGAGCAACTTCATCTGGAGCATTTTCTACACGCTGCTCGATCAGGTGATTGGCGTGCTCAATGTGCCGGAGCCAGGCGACCGGGAAACCAGCGAGTTCAATCAGTTGGAATACGTGTTCGTCGACGACCCGGTGAGCTCGCTGGACGAGAACCATCTCATTCAACTGGCCGTCGACCTCGCGCAGCTGATCAAATCCAGCAGGTCTGACATCAAGTTCATCATCACCACGCACAACCCGCTCTTCTACAACGTGTTGCACAACGAATTCAGCAGCGACGACGGCAGCTATAAAAGGAAAGACTTCGAAAAACACCGACTGACAATGCTTGAAGATGGCACCCTTCAGCTGATTCCCCAGACCAATGATTCGCCGTTCTCGTATCACCTCTTCCTGAAGGCGGAGCTGGAAAGGGCCATCGAAAGCGGCCAGATCAGCAAATACCACTTCAACTTCTTGCGGAACATTCTGGAGAAAACCTCTACGTTCCTCGGCTACAGAAATGGGGGGATTTGTTGCCGAAGACCGATGATGGCCGAATCAATCCATACGAGGCGCGAATCATCAACATCTCCAGCCATTCAAAGCACGCAGGCGAGGAGGTAGCCGCACTCACAGATGACGACAAGCGGGTGTTGGGTTACTTGGTGAATGAGTTCAACAAGACCTACCGCTTTCAGCAGACTGAAAGCTAAGGGAAGAGCATGCACGACTACAAGGCCATCGCCGAATCCAAGAACTTCATCGTTCTGGACAAATACACAAAAGAATGGCAGGTCAATGAGAGCTACCAGAGCGAAGGCGATCTGGAGCGTGAGTTCATTCAAGACTTGGTCAATCAGGGGTATGGGGCTCCGCAGGGACTGAGAACACCTGAAGCCTTGCTGGCCAACGTGCGTGAGCAACTTCAAATACTGAATGACGTGGCGTTTGAAGATAGCGAGTGGCTGCGTTTTGTCGAGAACTGGCTGGACAAGCCAAGCGATGGCATCGTCGAAAAGACCCGCAAGATTCACGACGACTACGTGCATGACTTTGTCTTCGACGATGGGCATATCAAGAACATCTATCTGCTGGACAAGAAGAACATTGCCCGCAACAAAGTGCAGGTGATCAAGCAGTTTGAGCAGACTGGCAGTCACGCCAACCGCTACGACGTGAGCATTCTGGTCAATGGCCTGCCGTTGGTACAGGTAGAGCTGAAGAAGCGCGGCGTGGCGATTCGTGAGGCTTTCAATCAGGTTCACCGCTACAGCAAGGAAAGCTTCAACAGCGAGTATTCCCTGTTCAAGTATTTGCAGCTGTTCGTGATTACCAATGGCACCGACAGCCGGTACTTTGCCAACACTACCCAGCGCAATAAAAACAGCTTCGACTTCACCATGAACTGGGCGAAGGCGGACAACAGCCTGATCAAGGACCTCAAGGACTTCGCCGCGACTTTCTTTCAGAAGCACACGCTGCTCAATGTATTGCTGCACTACTCGGTGTTCGATGTCAGCAACATGCTGCTGGTGATGCGGCCGTATCAGATTGCGGCCACGGAGCGCATCCTGTGGAAGATCAAGAGTGCTTATCAGGCCAAGTGCTGGAGTGATATTGAGGGCGGCGGCTTCATCTGGCACACCACCGGCTCGGGCAAGACGCTGACCAGTTTCAAGGCGGCGAGGCTGGTCACCGAGCTGGACTTCATCGACAAGGTGTTCTTTGTGGTGGACCGCAAGGATCTGGACTACCAGACCATGAAGGAATACCAGCGTTTTTCACCGGACAGCGTGAACGGCTCTGACAGCACGGCTGGCCTCAAGCGCAACCTGGACAAGGACGATAACAAGATTGTCGTCACCACCATCCAGAAGCTCAACAACCTGATGAAGAGTGAGGTCGACTTGCCCATCTACGGCAAGCAGGTGGTGTTCATTTTTGATGAATGCCATCGCAGCCAGTTTGGCGAGGCGCAGAAGAACCTGAAGAAGAAGTTCAAGAAGTTCTACCAGTTTGGTTTTACCGGCACGCCGATCTTCCCCGAGAATGCGCTGGGCGCTGAAACCACGGCGAGCGTGTTTGGCCGCGAACTGCATTCGTATGTGATCACCGATGCCATTCGCGACGAAAAGGTGCTGAAGTTCAAGGTGGACTACAACGATGTGCGCCCCCAGTTCAAAGCCATCGAGACCGAGCAGGACGAGAGAAAGCTGAGCGCGGCGGAAAACAAGCAGGCCTTGCTACACCCCGATCGCATCCGCGAGATCACCCAGTACATCCTGGACAATTTCCGGCAGAAGACCCACCGCCTGCAGGCAGGCGCTGCTCATAGGAGCAAGGGTTTCAACGCCATGTTTGCTGTGAGCAGCGTGGATGCCGCCAAGCTGTACTACGAGTCTTTCAGGCAACTGCAGAAGAACAGTGACAAGCCGTTGAGGGTGGCCACCATTTTCTCGTTTGCCGCCAACGAGGAGCAGGATGCGGTCGGCGACATTCAGGACGAAAGTTTTGATGTGTCGGCCATGAACAGCAGCGCCAAAGAGTTTTTGAGCGCGGCCATCGCAGACTACAACGCGCTGTTCAAAACCAACTTTAGCGTCGATAGCAATGGCTTCCAGAACTATTACCGCGACCTGGCCAAGCAGGTTAAAGCCAAGGAAATCGACCTGCTGATTGTGGTGGGTATGTTCCTGACCGGCTTCGATGCGCCTACGCTGAACACGCTGTTTGTGGACAAGAACCTGCGCTACCACGGCCTGATGCAGGCCTACTCGCGCACCAACCGCATTTTTGACGCCACCAAAACCTTTGGCAACATCGTCACCTTCCGCGACCTGGAACAGGCGACCATCGACGCCATCACCCTGTTTGGTGACAAGAACACCAAGAACGTGGTGCTGGAGAAGAGCTACAAGGAATACATGGAGGGCTTCACTGATTTAGTCACCGGTGAAGCGCGGCGCGGGTTTATGGATGTTGTGACGGAGTTGGAGCAACGCTTTTCCGACCCTACGGACATCGTCAAGGAATCCGATAAAAAAGCCTTTGTTAAGGTATTCGGCGAATACCTGCGCGTGGAGAACGTGCTGCAGAACTACGATGAATTCGCCAGCCTGAAAGCCTTGCAGGATGTCGACATCAACGACCCGCAGGCTGTCGAGGTTTTCAAGGCCAAGCATCACTTGAGCGAGGAGGACATGGCCACGCTCCAGGCCATCAGGATGCCCTCCGAACGAAAAATTCAGGATTACCGTTCAACCTATAATGACATCCGGGATTGGCTGCGGCGTGAAAAAGCGGGCAACGACAAAAACCAGTCGAACATCGACTGGGATGACGTGGTGTTCGAGATAGACCTGCTTAAGTCGCAGGAAATCAACCTGGATTACATTCTGGAATTGATTTTTGAAAACAATAAAAAGGTTAGAGATAAAGCGGCATTGGTTGAAGATGTCAGACGGGTGATTCGTGCCAGCTTGGGCAACCGGGCCAAAGAAAGCTTGTTGGTTGATTTCATCAATCAAACCGATCTGGATCAAATTCGCGACAAGGCTAATGTGATCGATGCTTTCTTTAGCTTTGCCCAAGTAGAACAACAGCGTGAGGCGCAAGAGCTAATCGATGATGAGAGCTTGAATGCGGAAGCGGCTAAGCGTTACATCACCGCCTCGCTCAAGCGGGAATTCGCCACTGACAACGGTACGGAGCTCAACGCCATTCTGCCCAAGATGAGCCCGCTCAATCCGCAATACCTCACGAAAAAGCAAAGCGTCTTCCAAAAAATCGCTGCGTTTGTTGAAAAATTCAAGGGTGTAGGCGGTCAGGTCTGATGAAGTCGAGAATGCGAAATAGGGGCTGGCTCGTAGTGCGTTTTCTGTAGCGGAAAAACAGGGGCCAAAAATAAGGGCCAACTCACTTCGGCCCTTTCTTTTTGGCTGATAAATAACGTGTCAAAGATAAATAATGGGCCAGGTTCTGAGGGTTCCCCACGTTTTCATGCCGGCACCCCCAGCTGGCATCGTAACCCGTGAGGAATGACAGCATCATGCGCGCACTGTTTCTTCAGTCCGCGCGCAACGTGTTGATTGATCGAGGAGATTCGTGGGGAAACCTCAGGGTCAGGTTCATTTGATTCGGCTAGCAAAATGAACCTGACCCCTTTGTCTGGTATTGCCGCATTGGACGAGATGCTGGGGAATGCCGGGGAGGTCGAGCCGTGGCCTGCGTGGCATGCGCGCTCCTTGCCAAAGAAACTCAGCGTGCCTGCTTTAGCCCGTGGTTTCTGTCAGCGCCCCTCGACCGGGCCACTCGGAACAGTCCACTCTGACCCCGGTTTTATCCGGAATTTATGGCGAGGCGGGGCGCGTTGCCGTCCAGGTCAGCAGAAAATGGCGACCTTCGGACCAGCTTTGTCCCTCGATATGGTCGCCGACCCGGCATCCCGACGTTTGATAGGGTCCGGTGTTGTCCGAGGTGTGGAATGCAAAGCAGGCACGTCCCTTGGCATCGAACGCGCGACCGTCCTCAATGTCGTGATCGTAGAACTCACCACCGACCACGCCCGCGGGCGTAATGGCCAGTTTCATCGATTTGATGTACGCGGGTGCGCTGTTGGTAGGGCGCAGGTCCAGCGTCCAGTTGCCGTTGAGCTGGCTGGCGCCGTGATCGTCGGTCTGCGCCAGCGCGGGCATTGCGACGGTGAGTGCGAGGGCGATCGAGAGCAGGGTGCGGATCATGGCTTGTTCCTCTGAGCGTGGATGGGCGGGTCAGGATTTGACGGGTGGGCAGAAGGCGGCTGACAGCAGGTCGTAGGCGAGGCCTTTGCCTTGCCAGACCTCGCCGAAATCAAGCGTGTCGTCGTTGGTGAATACGGCGATCGAGCGACCGGATTGCGGTGCAATGACGTTACGCACCTGGATGCCGCCGACGTCGCCGCGTCGTTCGATCAACGACACCGGTGCGGCGCATCCGGCAAGCCGCGCGGGGAAGGACCAGACACCCAGCGCCTCGTAGCCGAGCTTGGGATTGCCTTGCCACAAAAGCTCCCGTGTTTCGGGTTTGATAAGCGCGCCGGCCATTAGCGCGCGATCCAGCGCCACAAGATCGCGTGCCGTGCCGGTGAGCGCGCCGGCTGCGCCAAAGGTCGCGACATTGATGGTGGGATACGGTTTCCCTTCGGCGGTGTAACCGACCGCCGCGCCGCCGCCGCGCACAGCGCCATCGGCAGCGAGCGTGAGCGAATGCAGCCCCAGCGGGCGAGCGATGCGGTCGGCGACCAGACGGGCATACGGTTCGCCGGTCACGCGTTCGAGGATCGCGCCGAGCACCAGATAGTCGCAGTTGTTATAGGCAAAACCCGCACCCTGCGCGGCCTTGGGTGTCCCGGCGCAGAAGCCGAGCGATCTGGCGGTATCGCCTATCGTGGCGCCAGTGTCGTTGTAAAAGTCGGGGACGCCACCGGCGTCGGGCGGGGTATCGTCGGGGTTGGGCAGGCCGGATAGATGCTGAAGCAACTGGCGGATGGTTACCCCGTCACTGCTCGAGCCCCGAAAATCGGGCAGGTAACGGTGAACGGTACCGTCCAGCGACAGGGCTCCTGTCTCTACCTGCTGCATCACCAGCACGGCCGTCACCTGCTTGGTGACCGAGGCCCACAGCCAGCGAGCGCCCGGCCGATGGGGTTTCTGCGTTTGGCGATCGGCAAGTCCAGTCACTCGATCGATCACTGGCCCTGACCGATCGGCCACTGCGATTTCTCCCGCCAGATGGCGTGCTCGGGCGACCGCCATGACGCGTGTGGCGGCCGAGGCCAACGGGGGCGTTTGTGCGTTGGTGACGCCGGAGGAGAGGGCGGCAATGCAGGCGGCGAGGCTGATTCTGGCGATCCTATTCATGGCGCGACTCCTGGCGGTTGGGGCCAGTGAATCGAAAAAGCCGAGGGCTGTCACGGATGTTGCGACGAGCGTCGTGTGGGTGCGGCAGGCGTTGCCTGTGCTGAGGTTTGCCACGTCGTGAGCAATCGGATAGCGTCGTTCTCATGTCCGATCGCGCCCTCCGTTTCGACGCTCCCGCCCACGTGCCGCGGCGCGTGGCGCGGCTATCTGTTCTGGGCTTCTGGGCGGTGTGGCTCGTATTGGTGACGGCACGCGCGGCCGCGATGGGTTGGCCGGATCAGTCCGGCATGTTCATTCGCCGCTGCGCGCTGTTCGCGGTTGGCATGCTGCTGACTCTGCTTATTCACCTCGCGCTGGATCGACTGGGGCGGCGCTCGCTGCCTATCCGATCAGCGCTGGCCTTTGCGCTCGCCGTGCCGGTGACCATCACCTTTGCGATACTGAACACGCTGGTGTTTTACCGCTGGTTTCCGGTGCCCTCGGTCGCCGGCGATCTGGCGCGCTGGGATCCCCATGACGTCATTGTTACGGCGATCGCCGATGGGCTAGTTACCTGGTATTTTTTCTTCGCCGCCTGGGCGGCGTTCTATCTCGCGATGAGTTACGTCTCCGAGGTACGCGCGGCCGAACGCGCCGCGGCGGACTCCGCCGCGGAATCGCGCGAGGCCCGGCTCGCCATGCTGCGCATGCAGGTGGATCCACATTTCCTGTTCAACGCGTTGAATGCGCTGTCGTCGCTGGTCGCACGCGGGGAAACCAAACCAGCGCGCGCGATGATCGGTGACCTGGCTGCGTTTTTCCGGGCCGGGCTGGGTGCCGAACTGACTGAGGATATTTCTCTGGGCGACGAAATCGAGATGCAGCGGCTTTACCTTGCGATCGAGCGGGCGCGCTTTGGTGATCGGCTGGACGTCGTGTGGGATGTGCCCGATGAGCTCTACGATGTTCCCGTGCCGCCGCTGGTCCTGCAGCCGCTGGTGGAGAACGCGGTGAAGTACGCCGTGGCGCGCAACTCGCGGCCGGTCCGGATCAGCATTACCGCACGACGGTGCGGCAACGATGCGATCGAGCTGTCCGTCGAGGATGACGGCGGCGCTCTCAGCACGATGCCGCTGCCAGCCTCCGGTACGGGTATTGGCCTGGTCAACGTGCGTGCGCGCCTTGCCACCCGCTACGGCGGGGCGGGTGAGCTGTCGGTGGGGCCGACGTTGGCTGGCTGGCGATCGTCGCTTACGGTGCCCTTGCATGGCTGATCCACGGCTGAGGCTGTTGATCGTTGATGACGAATCGCCCGCGCGCGACCTGCTGCGCGTCATCTGCGCCGAGCAAGCCGTGGCCGTGGTGGGTGAGGCTGGCATGGGTGAGGCGGCCATCGAACTGACCGAGCAACTGCGCCCGGACCTGGTGCTGCTCGACATCGCGATGCCCGGCATGGGTGGCATGGCGGCGGCACGACGCATGGTCGAATTGCCTTACTCACCTGCCATTGTTTTCACCACCGCCTTCGAGGGATATGCCCTGACGGCGTTCGATGTGGGCGCGGTGGATTATCTGCTCAAGCCTATCGTCGATCAGCGATTTGCGGTGATGCTCGATCGGGTCCGCGCGGTACGCCAAACGGCGGGACAAGCCCCCGCCGAGGAGTACATCTGGGTGCCGATGAGGTCCCAGTTGAAGCGCGTGTTGCTTGCAGCTATCGAATGCGTCACGGCGGAACGCGATTATGTAAATATCGAGGTGGACGGCCGTTCGTATCTGCTGCGCGCCACGATGGATGTCATGGCCGGCCGGCTTGATCCGCTAAATTTTGTGCGCATCCACCGATCGGCGATCGTGCGCAAAGATCTGATTACAGGCTTGCATCACGACGGCGGTGGCGTCTGGAGTGCGATGCTTTCGCAGGGTGAGCGGATGCGAATCGGACGAAGTTATCTGGACGCCGTGAGATCGCTGCTCGCGGGCGCATGCTGAGCTGCAGCGGAGCATGGCAAAACGATGTCTGGCAAAACGAGGTCAGGTTCACTTCCGGCCGTTTGAACTATTTCGGGGTGGTCGATGTGCGGGTCTAACGCCGGCGCGCTGTTTGAAATCAAGGATGGCAAAACTGGGACGGTGATGGCGCTGCGGCACCGACGCGAAGACGATTACCCCTGACGCTAGAACTGCCGGGTAAGCTTACGTAATCTCCCTTTGTTCGACCGTTCTGTTCTGACAACACCTCAGGATTTTAATGGCCGCGATCATCGTGCTTGCGCTACACCTCGCGATCATTGCGTTCAACGTGGCGGGCTTGGTGCTGATTCCGTTCGGCGCGTGTCGCAGCTGGCGTCGGGTGCGTCAATTCTGGTGGCGGCTGGTGCACCTGCTCAGCTTCGCCGTCGTAGCGGTTCAGGCCATGCTGGGGCGTGCGTGCTTTCTGACCATCTGGTAGGACGATCTTTCCGGAACCACGCACATGCAGCCGCTGATCGAGCAGTGGATCAACGGTTTGATCTACTGGGATTTACCGCTGCGGGTCTTTGCCGTCGCGTATGGCACGGTCTTCGTGTATGTGATTGCACTGTGGGTATGGGTGCGGCCAGGTAAGTGGCGATCGCGCCGGACGGTGTAGCGGGAAAGGTGTCGGGGGTAATTCCTATTTGGCGACCAGAGCGCTTTTCCCTGACACGATCTCCCAGGATGATGGCCATTTCTTGAGGTTTGCATGACCGTACTTCGCTGCACCGCCAAGCTGCTCAAGCGCTTGAGGCAACCGGCCAAACCGCCGGAGCCGGCGCCGCAGGCCAACCCGCTGGGTGAGTGGTATGCCGATATTGATTCCTGGCGACGGCAGCCGTTCGTGGTGATGCTCAATGCGGCCACCGGCGCCGTGCTGGTGCTCCCGGGCGATGCCGCCGGCCTGCGCGGGCTCCACGAGCGCGCGTTGCTGCAGTTCGCGGCGATCAGCAATCACGTTGGCCTGCGGGGTACGGGCGTGGATGCCGAGCTGGCGGGTTTCCATGCCGGATTCGCCTTCGGCTCCACCCGCGACCGCAGCCTGCTGTCGTCGCTCAATCAGCGCAAGTTTGCGTTCTGGATGGCGCTGGAACACAGCAACCGCTCGCTGCCGGAGGTTGCGGCGCAAGAATGGGATGGCCTGTTCAAGCACCCCGCGCTGGGCCGTAACGAACGCCACAACATGGAATATCACCGTCCGCTCGACTTGCTGCGGCAGCGTCTGCAGCCGGCAGCGCAGGTGCTCCCCTTCAGGCCTACGGATTAGCCACTGCTGCACTGAACGCTGATAAGGTGTGGGAGACATGCTTCGCGCGGCCTGCGAAATGTTCCGCTAGCTGCTGATACCCGTCTTCTGACCGCACCAGCCACGCAAGGGGAAATTCATGAGCAAACAGCTGTTCATCAACCTTCCAGTCGCCGACCTGCCAAGGTCCATCGCATTCTTCACGGCCTTGGGCTTTGCGCTCAAGCCGGAGTTCACCAGTGACGACGGCGCCGGCTTCGTCATCAGCGACACGATCAGCCTGATGTTGACGACGCACGCCCAGTTTCGGGTTTTTACGCCCAAGGAAATCTGCGACACCAGCAAGGCTGTCGAAGTGCTGCTCTCCATCGGTTGCGAAAGCCGCGAAGAGGTCGACAGTCTCGTCGCCAAGGCCCTGGCTGCCGGCGGGACCACCTACGACGAGCCGGAAGATTTCGGCTTCATGTACACGCACAGCTTTATCGATCTGGACGGCCATGGCTGGGGCGTTCTGCACATGACGGGCACGCCGGCACAGTAGTCGGCCACATAGCCTACAGGTGTTGGTTCAACAGCTGCGGCTTGGGTTGCACGGCGTAGGGGATGAGGTCTGCGTTATACCGTGAGGACAGGCTTAGTCGCATAAAGAGCATCGCTGACCTTTCAACAGAATAGCGCCAGTACGTAGGAAGGGAAGCACTGATAGTCCGAAATGCGGCTCGAGGCAGGGCAACCGGCTCCGGTCCAACTCGGCTATCGTGCCGATCTGATCACGAAGACACGCCATGGCAAAAAACTACGAGCCGCCCCTCACTACGAACCCGCATGCGCCTTCGTATCGTGTCGATAAAGCGATCCGCGCTGCACAACAGCGCCTGGATGCGGCCATCGATGCGAAGCGGCACCACACCAGCCAGAACCTGGCATTCGAGGTGATCAAGGAGGCGCGGGAAGGTTTGAAAAAGTGTGAGCAGCTGCGTGCGATCAAGCTCAGGGAGCTCGTGCAGCGGGCTGCGGAAGGCGAATAGGCGAATAGGCGAATAGGCGAATGGTCTCTCAAGCCGATCGGGATTGCCGTCACCGAATGCGAGCGAAGCGTCGGAGGTCATCGAGATGACAGAATCAGGCACGTCTGCGTTCAAGGCGAGGCTCCTTCGCCCTGCGAAACCCGGAAAAGACGGTTTGTGGGCTTTTCTGGTTTTGCCAAAGTCAGCGAGCGACCTGCTGCCCAGGCGTGGCAGAACATCGGTCGATGGCACCATCAACGGGAGCCCGTTTCGAGCGACGCTCGAACCGGACGGCCAGCTCAGCCACTGGCTCAAGGTCAGCAATGAACTGGGCAAGGCGGCGGGCGCAGCGATCGGCGACGTCGTGACGGTTGCCATATCCCGTGCCGATCCCGAACCGGAGCCGCCGTTGCCGGACGATTTGCGGGACGCCCTCGCGGCGTCTCCAGCCGCAACGGCGGCCTGGAGGGCCACGACGACCATCGCACGTGTCGACTGGATCCACTGGATCGAGTCTGCCAAGCAGGCCAAGACACGAAAAACCCGCGTGGAAAGCGCGTGCGACATGCTGTCGTCGGGGAAAAAGCGCGTGTGCTGTTTCGATCCGTCGGGCTTTTACAGCAAAAGCCTCAGCGCGCCCGAGGCGGCAGACTAAGCGTGATTCAATCGAGTCGGCTATCGCAGCAATCGAACGTCCCACGAGCCGCGGAGTTCAGCGGTGATAGCGTCGCACTGAATCGCATCGTCTTCCATGACAACCCAAACGCGCGTGCCCAGACGCACCCAGGCACCACGGATGCGATGAGTGGTTTCGTCGTGCGCCGATACTTTGTAGACGATCTGTTACTTCGACGTCGTCAAGTACATCCGCCACGGCATGAACGTGCGTATGCGCGATTGCAGGATGCCCAAGGGGCTGGCTTGCGCCCGGTCCCAGAGCACGGCTTTCGCATTCACGATGTGTCGATAGCTGAAGTAGATCGCTAGCGCGACCACCAGCGCCATGGGCCGTGCTGAGCTGGAATGCTGGAACGCAGGCATGGCGGCCGAGCGAGCGGCGGGGATGGCCGCCGACCAGCAGCATGGAACGCGCGGTGGCCGGCGGGCGGGTCGGTGGAGTGCATGCACGCTTGCGTCAATGCGGTATCTACCAATGCCGGATGGTTTTTTCCATCCATCGCTTATCGATATCGGTGGGTTCGTCGACTGGCAACTACACGCATCGATATAGCGGGACGTTTGCCCTCGTCGCCAGGCGTAGGCAATCATCAGGCCATCGTCAATGCGACCTGCCGCTGCTCATTTAGCGATAGAGCGAAGGTCCATCTGCTCCGTCAGCCCCGTGTGGCTGCGAGATCAGTGTGTTTGCAGCGTCCGTTGTCCGCGCGAAGTGTCCGCGGACGACTATGTTCTGTCGGCGATCAGCGAAAAAACGGCGTGGTGGCGCGGCTTTCGACATATGACGCTCTTGGCACGGTGCTTGCGATATCTCTTCCCGCAAGCTTCTTCCTCATTCCCGGAGACCCGCCATGAAATTCGAAATCGAAACCCTGATGCTGCGCAGCCTGTTCGGCGCCTGCGTGCTGATCAGTGTCATGACCATGGGCAATATGCTGCTGGTATAGCGCTTGATCGTATGACGCGGGGTCTGCGCGCCGCCACTGATGGCAGCGTCTTGCGCTTCGTTTGCAGCAGCAACCGCCGCTGTCATGCACTGTTTCATTCCTTGCAAAGCGAAGCCCCTAACAGGGGCGCGGTATCGAAGTGGACTTCAACTTCAGCAAGATCAAGTACAACGAGCTTGCCAACACGCCGTGCGCTTTGGCGTACCGATGTGCGCCGGGTGAACAAGGCATAACGAAGAACTGTCGCGCCTGCCTTCATTTGAGGTGCGCAAAAACCGCTGCGGTAGACAGGAGCGACGGCGCATGTTTGCGGTACTCGCCCGTCGAGCACGTCGGGGAGTTGAGAGAAAATCGACGCATGCAAGAATGCTATCGACGTGAACGAGTCCTCGTCAGCCGGCTGTGGATTGGCCAGTAAATACCGCCAACTGAGCAGCGAAGGCTTGTTTGAATGCGGGGCGCGCCTCGGCACGTGCAACGTAGGCGGCCAGGTTCGGAAATTCGTTCAACAGGCCTGAGACTTTCAAGCGCAGCAGCACCCCGACCATCATGAGGTCGCCAGCGCTGAATGCGCCGTCGAGCCAGTCGGCGTCGCTCAGTCGATCGGACAATAAACTCAGCCGGTTACGGATACGATCCTGGATGAGCGGTAAACGCTCCTTGCTCCAGGGCTTGTCGCCCTCAAGAAACCTGGCGGTGACCAGCTCGAGTATCGGCGGCTCCACGGTGTTGACCGCGGCAAACATCCACGCGATCGCGCGGGCTCGCGCGTTCGTCTCGTTGGGCAGCAGGCCCGCATGATGCTCCGCGATATGCAGCACGATGGCCCCCGACTCGAACAGTACGAGATCGCCTTCTTCGTAGGTGGGAATCTGGCCGAAAGGATGCAGCAGGCAATGTGCAGGCTCCTTCATCGCCGTGAACGAAACCAGCCGAACCTCGTAAGGCTGGCCTGTCTCTTCCAGCGCCCAACGCACGCGCATGTCGCGCGCGAGGCCCTGACCGCGGTCGGGGGACGTTTCAAAAGCGGTGATGGTGGGGATCATGACAAGGCTCCGGTGATCGCATGTGGCCATGGGAAAAACGGGGCAGAGCGCAGGCTTCGATGCGTGCGTCTGAAAGGGCGACTCTGCCCCCGGGCCATTCTTACTTGCAGGAGGGCGGCAACCACTTGGCTGGCATGTCGCTACTGCAGCGCCAGGTGATGCTTCCACGCTCGACAGTCGGTGTAAACAGCAGCGGATGCTGGTGCAGGGTCGGCGCCTTGAAGTTCAATTGCAGTTGACCATTGGACTGCAGCTCTACCGTTTCGATCGTGCGATCGGCAACGGGAGCGCTGAGCCCGATCTGATCTAGCGAGGTAGGCCATTGCTGGTGGCTGATGGCGTAGCTGACAATGGCCGTGCGGTACGGCAAGCTTTCGGTAGTGGCCGTCATGGCCGCCGTACGATTTATATAGTCCTGGTAGGCAGGGATGGCGATCGCCGCAAGAATCGCGACATAAGCGACCACGATAACGCCACCTCCAATGCCCAGCCCTGGAACACGCGGCAACAGCATGCTGAAAAAGAAGGCGAAGGGATTGCGTTTGCCCAGGCGAGGCTTGCCGTTTTCGGGCAACGCGCGTAGCCACGCCTGACGCTTGTTGAGCCAGGGGTAGTCGCCGACCAGTTCGTGCAGCGACATCCAGAAGCCGGGGCTGATGGCAGCCGACGCGCTGAATTCCTGAAGGTCGACATTCTTCCAGCGCCGCTTTCCTGCAGCGAGCGCGGCCAGTCCGAACTGTGCGTCTTCGGGATTCTCGCAGACGGCCAGCCCGTGGCGATCGCAGGTGTACTCGCGAGCCCGCGAATACGCGGCGCCAATCAAGGGCAGGAACAGCGCCGGAGCAAGAATCTTGCCCCAGGTAAGGTGCTTGCGCTTCAGATGGCCCAGCTCGTGGCCAATGTAGAAATCCAGCGCGCCCGGACGTTCCTCCATGCTGTCCACAACATCGGAGAGCAGCACCACAAAGTTTCTTCCAAGAAAACGTGTGGCAAAGGCATTCAACAGGCCATTGCCGTTGATCAGATAGGCATCGGGCACCGGCTGCACGCCCAATTGCGCGGCACAGCGGTAAAGCCGCTGATAGAGATCGGGCATCTGTTTCGCACTGATGCGTACGGCGTTGCCGCGCAGGTGGGCGATGAGTGCCGAGTGCGCAACCACCGCAAATAACGCAAACAACAGCACATAGACAATGACGGCGCCCACGGTGCCGACCAGCAGTGCGAGCCAGATGATGATCGACAGCGCCAGCGCGATGGCACGCAGCGTCGTCTCGTTCCTGTAGACGAGTTCAGTCACTTGTTTTCTCCCCTGTTATTCGCGTCCCCCGACGCGCCGCACGAGTCTAGGGTAAGGCGGGCGTTGACGCCACTTGCTAGTGGAATAGTGTTCTGATTTTTCTAGGTGAACCGATGTCGGGGAAATTTTGGCCGGAGCGGCGTCAACAATGCCTCGTTGGCAAAGTATGCGTCGCGCGCTTTGTCCCTAGCATTATTTATCGTTGACCATCTGGTGCGAAGAATTCTTGATCTGCTGGCGCTGCCATGCGCCGCCGCGCACCGTAACAAAAGCTGTTTCGTCCACGGTAGGAGTGCCGATGAAACCCGCACGTATCCTGTGGCTAGGCAGTCTGAGTCTGGCGAGTTTCGTCGCCTCGGCGCAAACCAATTTGCCCGCAGTGAAGGTGACTTCGCAGAAGTACTCGTCGCAACACAGCGGCTATCTGATTTCTGGCGATTTCAAGGTCGATCCCCGCGTGCCGTCGGTGGTTTTTCCCGTGCAGGCGCTGGTGAAGGACGACATTCTCAGCATCGAGCCGGTCCATCTGCAGGACGACGAATATCTGGTGCTGCAGGAATGCGCAGCCGCCGACTGCCACGAGGCTTCGCTGGTGCGCTTCTGGAAATCAGACGACGTCGGTGGGGAGGACGCTCGACGGAATCGCGTCTGGATCATCCACGTGAACAAGTATTTCATCTGGCTCAAGCGCCTGCCGGAAGTCTCCGGCGCGAGCTGCGGCCAGGGCCGGCTGATGTTCGAGTCGAGCACGGTCAAGTGCGGCGGCCACTTCACCAGCTTCCAGCAAATCAGCCCGCCGCTGATGCTTATTCCCGAAGGCGATCTGTCCGCCTTTCATCAGGACGAAGTACAGAAATCGATCCAGGCCGACCCTGTGCACGTTGCGCGAGAGACGCATGAGGGCTCGACTTATGTGGTGACCTACGAAGGCGGAAGCACGGTACGCATCCGGCGCATGCACGTGGATCATGAGAACTAGAAATGTCATCCCCAAGACGGTTGGTTGTCCGTTTTTTGAGAGGCGAAACCGGTTCGGCTGGCCTGCTTAACCTCGTACACGGCAGAACACCGGTTCGGCGCCGCGCTCGCCGCCTTCCAGCCACGCAATCTTGGCGCGCAGATACTTTTTCATCGCGCGAATGCGTTCGGCCTTCAGTTCGACCGCTTCGAGCTGCGCACGCATGATGTCCAGCTTGCGCTTGCGATCCATGGCGCCCGCCGCGTACTCGAGGTTGAACGTGACGATCTGCTTGAGCGTGAAGCCGAGCTGCTGCGCGGTGCGAATGACTGCAGCGCGATCCAGATCGGCGTCGCTGAACTGCTGATAGCGATTGCTTGCGCTGTGCCCCACGTTCGGCGTGAACAAGCCGAGCTTGACGTAAAGCCGCACCGCATCGCGGGTAAGGTCGGCGCGGCGACAGAAGTCGGCGATAAGCATGCGGCACCTCTTGACTTGGGGGTATAGGCCCTAGTTTAGAGTGCTGGCCGACGAATCCCAAGAGCATGCGCCATGACGATAAACAATATCCACGCAAGAAAGAGGGTTGCACTGATTACGGGCGCATCGTCCGGCATCGGCGAAGCGACAGCACAGCGCCTGTTGGAGGACGGCTACGTCGTTTATGCGGCTGCACGTCGGCTTGAACGCATGCAGGCATTGAGCACCGCCGGAGCGCGGCTGCTGTCGCTGGACCTGACTGACGATGCGTCGATCGTGGCGGTGGTGGATGCGATCCGAAACGCGGAAGGGCGAATCGATGTGCTGGTCAATAACGCCGGCTACGGTTCCTACGGGGCGCTGGAGGACGTGCCCCTGGACGAGGGCCGCCGCCAGTTCGAGGTCAATGTGTTCGGGCTGGCCCGACTGATCCAGCTGAGCACGCCGATAATGCGTGCGCAGGGTAGCGGCTGCATCGTCAACATCACTTCGATCGGCGGCAAGATGCACGAACCGCTGGGCAGCTGGTACCACGCCACCAAGTTTGCCGTTGAAGGCTTGAGCGATTGCCTGCGGATGGAGCTCGCGCCCTTCGGCATCGACGTGGTGGTTATCGAGCCCGGCGCAATCCGCACCGAATGGACGGGCATTGCCAAGGAGAGCCTGCTTCAGCGCTCCGGCCACACGGCCTACGCCGAGCAGGCAAAGGCACATGCTCGATTGTTCGAATCCGGCGAAACCTCAAAAATGGTTTCAGAGCCCGGCGTGGTCGCCGCTACCATCGCCCGCGCGCTGCGCGCGCGTCGACCCCGCACGCGTTACGCCACCGGCGGCGGTGCGCGCCAGATTCTGTTCTTGCGAAGGTTACTCAGCGATCGGGCGTTTGACGGGCTGATGCGTATGGTCGAAAACGCAGCGTGAATCGCAGGCTGCCTCGCACCTGGAGCTGGCTTCTAATGATGATGCTCAGCGTCATCATCGTCGGGATGGATGCCGGTGCCCATGCCGCCCATGCCGCCGCCTGACCCGCCGCTCTTGCCGCTCTTGCCGCCGCCGCTTCCATTCTCGCTTTTGGAACTGCCTTCGCCTTTGCCTCGCGTGGTGGCGACCCGGATGGGTCCTTGCAGAGGAATGGACAGCTTTGCCGCGATGGGCTCCAGATCCAGCACCTGGCGGATGAAGTTGCGCAGCGACGTTACGAGGGCCGCGGTATGCACCGCGCGGCCTTCGGCGAGTTCGGTGGCCGCCTTCGCGGCGAGTTCGACCTGTTCCTCTGTGCCCAGCAGAATGATGTCCGATAGCGCAGCTTCGACAGCATCGCGTATGCGTCGGGGCCGTTCGGAAGGCGACTGCAGTGCGGCAGAGGCAGAGTCTGCCGCCGAGACACCGGACGCCACAGCCTGCTCCTGGCGCTGTCGCAGATCACGCAGATGGCTGGGGTCGACGGCAAGATTGCCGGTGAACGAACCGCCCAGCGTCTTGTAGGCGGCGATAAGCGTGCGCAGGCGTTCGTTGATCTGCCTGTTCTCGCGCTCACGCCGCTGCTGGATCACCTGCATGGCCAACAGCCGTATGCCAACACCGATAAGTGTGATGACGGACAGCCCAAGCAAGGTCGAAAGCAGCGTTTGCCACGAGCTGAAATCCAGGCTTCGCATGCGTGAGTCTCCGGAGGGCCAATAGCTCAGTGTAGGCCTTGAATACCTGTTGAATCGACTCACCGTCCACGTGTCTTATCGGCAGCGCTACCGCGCCATGACGGGCACGTACTGCCGGCGATCGCCGTAATGCTTGCCCTTGGTATCCACGTTGGCGCAGAGCTGGTCTTTTTCGCACATGACCAGGTCGGCGCGGTTGTAGGTTTTCAGCAGATCGGCGGTGAGCTGGTTTTCCTCGATGACCCTGGTGTAATGCATCGACAGCCAGATGCCGCCGGCAAGCAGCAGCAAAAAGCAGATGGCGGTGACGCCGATGACTTTCCATATCAGCAGCCGCTGCAAACGCGCCATCTGCTTGATCTGCTGCGCGAGCGCGTGCGAGGCACGCCCGACGTCGTTGCCCGACCTGTCCAGCATCTGCTGGTACTCGGCCATGGGGCGGGAGAGGCCGAGCTGTACCTGACTCGATACCTGACCGGGGAGCGCTTGCATGGACTCATGGGCGGACTGCCTGACTGCATCCGGCAGCTGCCGGGTTAGCTTTTGAAGTTCTTCCTGCGAGGTCGAAAGGCGCTGGTCGATTTCATCGCAGCGGCGCTCGAACTGTTCCATCAGCGCGGCCGTCTTGCTGATCAGTACGGTCAATTCATCTTCTTGCATCGTGCTGCGTTCCTTGCTCGATCGCGGTGAACGTGATGGCTAACGTTGCGGAGGGCTCGCGCCCGCACTTGGCTGCTGCGGCGTCAGTTGGGAAGCGGGAGGCGGAGCCTGCTGCTGCGTTTGCCGGTTGACCATGTCCGCGGCCTGGGTGTGCATGGCCCGTGCTGCGTCGGAATTCGCCAGTGCCTGAGTGCCCGCCCGAAACGCTGCGCGATCGCCTGATTGCCCCGCTGCAAGCATGTTGTCGAGACGGGAGGACAGATCATCGGCGGACGCGGCCTTTGCCTGCTGCGGCGCCGGCAGTGGGGCGATCTTCACCGGCTGGCGTTCGAACCGGTTGCTGAGCGACTCGTCGCGCGGCTGCGCGTGATACGCATCGCCCACGTGTGCAATCTGATTCCTGGGCACCAGCAGATCGTTGTAACCGCCGGGGCCGGTTCGATCGATCTTCGGATAGAACTTGTACAGCAGCATGCTCTGTTCCGAGCGATGCACGACGTTCAAGCTCGGATCGGTGGGCTCGGACTGCTTTTTCAGATACGGCTTGTCGCTAAGGCCGTTCAAGTAATCGGTCATCAGATTGTCGCTGCGAATGGCCAGACCATCACGCAGGTAGCTGCCGCCCACATCGGAGTGCGCGCCGGCCACGTTGACCGCCAGAAAGCGACCATCGGGCGATTCCCCGGGTTTGATGATGCGATCGGATTTGAACAAGCCGCGGCGCTCGTCGTCTGCGGTGATTTGAAAGCCGGAAATCACCGAAGGCGGCAGGCGGCGGTCGTGATACTTGATGGGATCGCCTGTGCCCACCGGGTCGAACAAGCCGACCGCTTGTGCTGTCTGACCAGGCGCCACCAGCGGAGGCCTGGTGTACTCCACATGTGTTATCTGGCCGTGAGCGTCGCGGGTATATTGCGCGCCTGAAGGATCCTGTACGCCGCGCTCCTGCACGAGGCGCGCGAAACCGGGGACTTGGTCTGCGCCTCTACTGAAACCGATCTCGGCGATGCGGATTTCTGCTTTGGGATCTTCCTGGCGCCACTTTTTGGCCTGTTCGATGAACAGTTTGTACATCTGCTCGGTGCGCTGGTCGTAAGTGAGCCCGGTGATGCCGTCTAGCGTACGTGGCACGAAGCTATCTTGTGTTCCAGGACCGGGGACGTATCCGCTGATGACTCGCGTATCACCGGTTTTATTTAGCTCGCGCACCTGAAGATCGATTTTAGCGACATTCGTGGAGTGCACCGGGTCTTTGGTGCGGTCGTTACCGGTGCCATCAAAGCAGGCGAGATACAGTCTCTCATGCGCGTTATCGGCGTGGATCAATACAGGTGCTTGAAAACCTGACAGGTGCTGACTGGCATCCGTATAGGTTTGCAGCCTGTGTGGATCAGCCGGGTAAAAAGCTCCTTCGCTTGGATAGCCGTCTTTATCAAGTTTTTGCTTGTCGCCGCCCATGGCTATGCTCCCTGCTTAGTAGGTGTGGCTCCAAGCCAGAATCACGTCTTTGCGAAAGTTACTGTCCTTGTTTCCGGGAATCTGTTCATGCTTGGTGGGAATGAACATAGCCATGTACACATTAACCGTGCGGTCGTTGACCTCAAGATAAATGTCCGGCTCGCCGGCGACAGGGCCCTTATAAAAATCTGCCATGTCCGCTTTACGCACGGCGTGCCATACCAGTTCGTCTTTGAATATTGCGCCGATGTCGACGGTAGCTTCGTGAGCGACACCATCGATTGATTTCCAGGTCACCTCGGCCGGTGGAGGAAAGTTATCGATACCTACCTCGACCGAGCCCCAAGCCTTTTTGTAGTCGGACGACTTTGGCGGGGCTGATACTTCATCAGGCGCGTGCTGCGTCTGATAACGGTTGTTGTAGATCACATTGCATCCGATGGTGCTGTAGCAAAGTGCTTCAAAGTTGTGCTGCTTGAACTTCAGCGGCACGGCGTGCGTTTGCGCAGGGGGTTCGATTCTTGCGTTGGTCTGAGCTGACATGGCTGGATGGCATCCTGTCATCAATAAAACGGAAACAGTGATCGAGAACGTGGCGCGACGAAGGTTGAACGGGCTGAGCATCTGGCTCTCCTGCCTTGAGCTGCAACGAGCCGAATGTACTTCGCTCGTACACGATCGGCAATACGAACACGTCACGTCCCGACGATGCCAGCACCAGGGCAAATGACCAGACACGACAGGCAGTGTGCGGGACAACATGCTGGGCTGGATCGAATGGTGGATCGGTTGCTTGCCTCGTTGTCGATGTCGTCGGCGCAGCTGTCGACCTTCATGGTGTGTGGTTTGATGCGGTTCGCAACCGTTCACGGATGCCTGACCAATCTTGCCGCAACGGATGGGCGATGCCCTGTGGGTTTACTGATCGTTCTCTGACGGAGAGTGTTATGCGCTGCAGGGTTTTCGTCGTTGCCACGCTGTGGCTCATGTCGCTGTCGGCAGGAGTGGCGTCTGCACGGCAGAGTGATGGGGCGGCGATTGGCGCGCATGACGATCACTCGGGAAACTGTTTCGATACGTTGGACGCTTCGGAAATCCGACTCTGGCCGGGCGCCGCTCCCGGTGCCATGGGTAACGACGCATGCCGCGATATTCCCTATCTGAAAAGGTATGCCCCCGCTTCTGCAAAAGCCGCACGCCTGCCCGCGATATTGATTATTCCCGGTGGTGGTTACGACCGTCTCTCCGATGCGAAAGAGCAGGCGCCGGTCGCCGAATATTTCGCCAGTCATCTGCGTGTGGTCGCTTTCGTGCTGTATTACCGGCTGGTGCAGCGCGATGGGACGTATCGTTATCCCGTGCCGATGTGGGACGGTCGGCGCGCGTTGAACTTCATTCGGCACAATGCCCTGGCACTGGGCGTCGATCCCGGGCGCATCGGCGTGTTCGGTTTTTCCGCTGGCGGCCATCTCGCCAGCACGCTCGCGCTGCATCCGGACAGCGATTTCGATCTGCCTGCACACGATGCCGTGGATGCTGCGCATGCCGCGCCGGCCTTTCTCGGCCTGGGTTATCCCGTGATTTCGATGCTGCCTTCGCAATACGCGTCGCCAAGTTCGCTGAAGCATCTGTTGTATGGGTACGACGGGCGACTCCTGCAGCAGCTCGAATTTGGCTTGTCCGGCCAGCATCACGTCGCTCGCGGGATGGCGCCGGTATTTCTTTTCGACAGCGAGGACGATCAGCGCGTCAGCGCACAAAACAGCATCGCGTTTGCGGACGCGCTGAGTGCCCATCGGGTGCCTGCCGAGGTGCACCTGTTCAAGCAGGGCGTGCACGGTTCCGGATTGTCCGAGGGCATTGCCGGCGAGGATCAATGGCCGAGGCTATTTCAATCGTGGCTCCAGCGCATCGGCTTTCTCGAACGGTAAGCGCTTGCGCGATTGAAAGCATCAGCGCGCAGTGCTTCTTATTGGTGGTGGAGCGAGCAGCCCGATCACTCGGACGAAGTCGGCTCATGCCTGACCAGCGCGGCGCCTGTGCCGAGGCGCCCGGTTTATCGGACCTTATCGGGTTATATTGATCGAGAGTTTGTCGCCATGGCCGGCCTTGTTGGGGTACGTCGGATGCCTTCGGGCTTCGCAAACCGGGGAAAACGCAATGAAGTTCATGGCTTGGCCGGCACGCTGGTTGTCGCTTGTCATTCTCGTTGCCGGTGTTGCCGTGATGTCCGGCTGGCTGACGCGTACCGCCTGGCTCACCACCATCGTTCCCGGTCGGGTGCCGATGGTTTTCAACACGGGACTGTGCTTTTTTCTTTTGGGGCTGGCTCTGTTCCGGCTGTCACTGGGCAACACAGGAATCACGCACACGTTCGCCAAACGCTGCGGCTCCGTCGTCCTGGCCCTGAGTGCGATCAATCTGCTGCAGGTTATCGGCGACGTGTCGCTGGGTATCAATCTGCCGGCGTTGCACGCGTGGCACCCCATCAATAGTGTCAAACCGGGGCAGATGTCGCTGGGCGCGACAACGTGCTTCCTGTTTGCGGCGGGCTCACTGCTGCTGCCTGTTGCGCGCAGCCCGCGTCTGGCCGTGCTCGCCATGAGCTTTGGCGCCGTGCCTTTCAGTATCGGGCTTACGGTGATTGTCGGCTACTTCATGCATATGGAATCGCTCTATGCGTGGTACCCGATCAACCAGATGGCGATGCCGACCGGTGTGGGCATGCTGATCTTGAGTATGGCGCTATGGCCTACCGTGCTGCGCATCAGCGCGCTGCACGGCTATTCGGAGGATCGCCACATCATTGCCGTCGGCACGATGGCGCTGCTGGTGGTGGCGCTGGTTGCCGTGTTCAGCGGCATATGGTTGCTGCGCACACAGGGAGCTCCCGCGCTGCAGGCCAATCTGCAGCTTGCCCGCGATGCCCGATCGGACCTGCTGGCACTGGACCTGCAGAGCGCGACCGAGCGTGCCGTGGACGCCGGCGCCGACGTGTCGCTGGTCTTGGCGTCGGCGTCGCACACATTGCCCGGGGCGGATGTCCGCCCGTCATTGCAGGCGGAGGCAAACGTGCTGGCGGCGCGCGGCATACGCGGCGTCCAGATCAATGCTCCCGGTGGCATCGCGTTGGCACGCGCAGGCGCTCCGATCGAACCGTTCATTGGCGCCTTGCCGATGACGGCGGCATCGGGTGTCACCCGCGCAATCGGATGGCACGGCGGTCTCACGCTGCGCACGCGCGTGATGCTGGTCAATAACGGAAGAAGCCAAGGCGAACTGATCATGGATCAGCCGCTCGCGCTCGTGCAGTCGAGATTGCGATCCGGTACCTATTTGAATGCTTCGGTCATCACGCGACTGTGCGGTCGCGTCAGCGCAGCGAATGTGGCTTGCCTGCGCGTGGACAGTGGCGCTACTGCTGCGGTTTCCAATCAGGCCGGCGATCGTCTTGTTGCGCTGGTCGGCAATGCGATTGCAGGATCGAAAGGCATCGCGCGCGCGCAGGCCAGCGAGGGTATCCCCACCGATGTCATCGCTTACGGCTCCGTACGTTCGACCGGGCTCGCCCTGCTGGTACAACTCGATGCCACCGGTCTCTATGCGCCGATCCGTCGCGGCATGCTGTGGGGACTGGGCGTGGTTCTGCTTGTCGTGGGCGTGTCGGTGACCTGGCTGCGCACGCGCATTCGCGCTCTGGTGAAGCGCCTGGTTATCAGTGAGAGTCGGTACAAGGCGGTAGTGGAATCACTGCACGACGGCCTGCTGCTGCAGGATGCCAACGCCAGAATACTGGCATCCAACCCCGCGGCAAGACGCATTCTTGGGCTGGACGACGCTGACATACGCACGCGCGGCTCGCTCGATCCGGTATGGAACACCATGCATGAGGACGGTTCGCACTGGCCCGGCGCTGATCATCCAGCCCCGCGCACGCTGCGCACCGGCAAGCCGGAGACAGGCGTGATCATGGGCGTGCAGCGACCGCAGGGCGAGCTGCGCTGGCTGAGCATCAACACCGTGCTCTCGCTCGGCGACGGCCCGGATGACGAACGTACCGTGATCACCTCGTTCTCCGACATCACTGAACGGCGATCCGCCGAAAAGCAGCTGGCGCAGTCCAACCAGCTGCGCCAGGCGATTCTGGAAGCCGCGCCGTTTTCGATCATTGCCACCGATGAGAGCGGGCTGATCAGGGCGGTCAATCCGGGCACCGAGCGCATGCTCTGGTACAAGGCCGACGAGCTGGTGGGCAAGGCGACAGCCGTGGATATCCACGATCCGCTGGAAATCACGGAGCGCGCGGAAGAGTTGTCCGACTCGCTGGGCAGGCCAGTGGACGCGGGCTTCGAAGTATTCGTGCACAGGTCGCGTTTCGGCGTGACCGAAGAACGCGAGTGGACCTATGTGCGCAAGGACGGCTCGCGCTTTCCGGTGAACCTCACGGTGACCGCCTTGCGCGATGAAGGCGAGCAGATCACCGGCTTTCTGTGTATCGCCTACGACATTACCGAGCGCAAGCATCAGGAAGAGTACGCACGCCACGTGGCGCACCACGATTTTCTCACCGGCCTGCCCAACCGCACGCTGTTGAACGACCGCCTTTACATCGCGATAGAGCGGGCGCGACGCGACGGCTGCAGGGTGGCCGCGATGATGATCGATCTGGATCATTTCAAGCGCGTCAACGATTCGCTCGGCCATCACGTGGGCGACGAACTTCTGAAGATCGTGGCCGCACGCATTCTCGCCTGCGTCAGGCGATCCGATACGGTGGCGCGCATGGGCGGCGACGAGTTCGCCGTGCTGCTCAGCGATATCAAGAGCGATGTGGATATCGAGCTGGTCGCCGAAAAGATCATCGCCAGCGTTTCGCAACCGGCGCAGGTTGGCGGGCACGAGCTGCATGTTTCTCCCAGCATCGGCGTGAGCCAGTATCCGGTCGACGGAGACGACCTGCACGCGCTGCTGGTAGACGCCGATACCGCCATGTACGAGGCGAAACAGGCCGGCCGAAAAACCTATCGCCTGTTCAGTCGTGAAATGGAGCTGGCCGCCAAGACCAAGCTCGAGCTGGAGAGCGAGCTTCAGCTCGCACTGACGCAGGGCGAGTTCCAGCTGCACTACCAGCCGCAGGTCAGCCTGCGGGATGATCGGATCCATGGCATGGAAGCCTTGCTGCGCTGGTATAGCCCCAAGCGCGGGCTGGTGGCACCCAACGATTTCATTCTCATCGCCGAGCAGAGCTCGCTGATCGTGGCGATCGGCGACTGGGTGCTCGTCAACGCATGTCACGACATGGCTGCGCGCAATCGGCGTACGGGCGATAGTTTGCGTGTGGCGGTCAATCTCTCGCCACGGCAGTTTCTGCAAAACGATCTGGTCGAGCACGTGCAGCGGGTGCTCGAGGAAACCGGGCTGGCACCCTCGTGCCTTGAGCTCGAAATCACCGAAGGCGTGCTGATGGATCATTCGGCGCAGACGATCAAGCGTCTGCAAAAGCTTCGGGAGCTTGGCGTGCTGATTGCCGTCGATGATTTCGGCGTCGGCTTCTCCAGCCTGTCGTACATCACCCAATTTCCGATCAGCACGCTGAAGATCGATCGCGTCTTTGTCGACCGTCTGCCCGACAGCGCCAGCGACGCGGCGGTCGCGCTGGCGATCATCGCGCTGGCGCACAGCCTTGACATGATCGTCGTTGCCGAGGGCGTGGAGACGATCGAACAGCTGAACTACCTGCGCCTGCATGGTTGCGACTTCGTACAGGGTTATTTTCTGGGCCGGCCGCAGCCGATGGAGAATGCTCCGTCGGATGGCGGCTGACCGCATGCCCGATTCCCCGGCCTGTCGCGACGCCGGCCTGCGTTCAACGGGCTGGCCGGTGATGGTGCTTTTCGCTTGCGTGCTTGGCCTTCAAGCAAATCGACGCGGTGATGACCTTTCGAACTTGCATGTCGGGCAGGGACATGCGCGGCGCCGGCCAACGACCCTGCCATGGCTATCGTGTTGTGCCGCGGCGTCGCCATAAAAAAGGCCGGTCGCAGCGACCGGCCTCTTGCAGCGTCTCGATGTAGCTATCGCCGTTCAGGCGATGTGGCGACGAGCCGGGTATTTGCGCAGGTGATAGACGCGATGAATATGGCCGGCGCCGAGCCAGCCGCCGACGGCGGATGCGAGCAGCGCGAGAAAGCCGCTGATAAAGGCAATCCATAGCGTCAACGACAGGTAATGCGCCGCCTTGTCCGCGGTCATCCTGGACTCTGCGCGCGCTGTGTCGATCTGCGGCGTGAGCTTCTGCAGCGAAGCCGCAGCGGAGTCCTGACTGGTGCCCGTGTCCGCTGCCAGAAGCGCGCTGGCGATATCGTCCTGGCCGGCGAGAATCGCGCCGACGATGGGTGTCGAGCCGCCGCGCTCGCGCCCCGTCAGCGAATACGCGATATTCGCATCGAGCACCGACACGGCCGGCGTCATGGTCGGGCCGCCATGCATTTCTGGCCCTGGACCGCCCCTGTGTTCGTTATGCCCCGACATGGCATGGCCCAGTCCCAAGGCCAGCCACAGTGCTGTGGTGGTCAGTGAGAGCCCCCACACCGTGACACCGTGCAGCGCCCCACTCGTATCGTCGTTTCGGCCATCGAACCAGGCAGCGAACATGCCGCCGATGAACAGTGCGGCGACCCAGGTGACGATCACCCAGACCGCCGTGCCGATGCCGATGCCTTTGGCGCTTCCTGCCACGTTCCACGCGTCGAAGCTGGCAAAGCCCAGGGCCAGGCCCGCGGCGTACAACAGACCGGCTGTCGCTGTGGCCACCAGCCAGCCGGCGATGATTGCGCCGAAGCGCATGGAGGGATGGGCGAGGGCGAGTTCGTCCTGAACCCGGTCATTGTTAGCAACGTAGGACATGCTGTTCTCCTGCGAGTGGGTGGGCGAGGCCGGGTTGTGGGGCGAACATCACGCACAACCTCGCAGGAGCGCAAAGAGAAGCAGCAGCGGAATGGGCACGCCCATCAGCCAGAGCAGCACGTAACCGATGCCGCCTTTTTCTTTGGACGATGGCGGCGGTGACAATGGATTTGTTTCGTTCATGACGTTTCCCTCTCGTGTGGTTGGACCGCAACGAGCCCTTCGGTCCCACCTTCGCTGCGATGAGGCAGGGTGGCGTTTAAGCGGTCGAAAAAGCGTGACGTAGACGAGCCGGTGCTTTCCGACGAATCGGCCGGTGACGCATGTCCAAAGCATTTTCATGATCCGGGTGGAGCCGCTGTCCGGCCGGCCCGGCTGTCTAGAGTCCGGTTGACACCGGCGCAGCGGATGCGTCCCGTGGCTCCGCCGCTCGTGCGCCGCCGATATGGATGCGGTGGCGGCCGGCCTGTTTGGCTTCGTACAGCGCTGCGTCCGCCGCATCGAGCGCGTTGTTGAGGTCGGCAAGCGGATCGCATAAAGCCACGCCGGCAGAAAACGTCGCTCCGCGCGGCGTGGCGGTCTGCATGCGCTCCAGCAGATGCAGCGCCTGCTGTGTCGTGGTGTGTGGCATCAGCAGGGTGAACTCCTCGCCACCGTAACGGGCGATCAGGCAATCGGCCGGCAGTCGCGCGGACCACGCCGCATAGGCCTCGCACAGAAGATCGTCGCCGGCATGATGGCCGTGCGCGTCGTTGAAGGCCTTGAAGTGATCCAGATCCATCAGCGCCAGCGTCAGCGGCTGGCCATCGTGGCGCGCCTGCGCGGCGGCAGCGGCAAGCGCGCGCTTCCAGTGGCGGCGGTTCGGGGCGCCGGTGAGTTCGTCGTAATGGGACTGCTGGTCGAGCTGCCTCGCTTGCCGCCGCAACTGCTGCAGCAGGCCGTCCATGCGCACCAGCACCAGCACCGGCAGCAGCAGGCCGCCACCGACCACGGCAATCCAATAGGGAAAATTGGATGGTGCGAGCTGGGCCAGCAGCAGCGTCAGGGCAGGCATCAGCGAGCCCAGCGTCAGCGCGACCAGACGCAGCCGCGGCAGCGGCGCATCCGCCGTGCTGCTTTCGTACTCCCAAAGGCGCCACACCGAAGGATGCACGATCACCGCCAGCGGCAGGCAGCGGTTGAGATACCACAGCAGCTTGGGCAGATCGCCGAGCCTGTCGTCGCCGCCCATCATGTGCACGTTCCACAGCGGGTCGCCGATCGCCGTCATCAGCATCGCCACGCCCAGGATCAGAAACGCGGGGTTGCGCGTGCGCCGCGAGGTGATCTGATGGATATACAGCGCAAAAATGAGGATGCTGCCCAGCGCGTACCAGCCGACCAGAAGCATGCCGTCGAGGCTGATGGATGTTTCCCGCGCGGTCGGCACGATATAGAACGCCACCACCGGCACGGCCAGGCCGATTGCAAAAATGCTCGCGTCCAGCAGCGCGCCCGTCGTGCGGCCGACGCGTCGGCCCATGGTTACCAGACCCACCGCCAGCGGCACATAGGCCGCCATGTACATCACGTCGGAAAACGAGGCCTGCGGGCCCATGCCGATAAATACCGTCTCCCGGTAATACAGCAGGTCGGCGATCGCGTTGCAGCTAAAGCCGGCGAGCAGCCAGTACCAGGTGGCGGGCGGGCGATAGCGCAGGGTAAATACCCAGGTCAGCGCGATCGCCACGGCCGCGAGCAAACAGTAAAGCCCCCAGCGCTGGTTGCCGCTCAGCGGCCACCAGGCGTAGGGCGCCGCAAAGGCCAGAATCAGGGCCAGAAACAGCCACGACAGCCGACGGCTTCCGCCGTGGCGGGTTGCGGTTGCGGAGCCATTGGGCGGGCGTCCATCCATGCTTGCACTGTAGCCCAGCCGCACCGCGTCGGCGTGGCCTGTTTGCCATCTTTACCTGATCAGATGCGGCGTAGCCGCTGGTGGTCGGCCCGATGCATCTCGCGCGGGTGTCGTCAAAAGCCGTTGGTGGGATCCGGGCGATGGCGCAAGCCGGCGCAGTAATGCTTAACTCTCGCAACGATGGTGGTTTGAAAAGGCCTGATATGACGACGAAAACGTTTTTGATCCGACTGGGGATGCTGGTTGCTCTGAGTGCTTTCGTTGGCGTTACCGCGGCGGCGCCGTTGAAGCGTGCAACTGACGTCATCGCCATTGAGCAAGTGATGGCGCAGCAGCAGGCCGCGTGGAATCGCGGCGACGTCGACGATTTCATGCAGGGCTACAAGGACGCGCCCGACACCACCTTCGTCGGCTCGACGGTACGCAAGGGCTATCGCGATATTCTCGCCAGCTACCGCCAGCACTATGCGAGCAGGGCGCAGATGGGCAGGCTTACGTTCTCCGCCATCGACGTGCGGCTGTTGCCCGGCGACGACGGGGTGGTGCGCTACGCGGCCGTCACCGGGCGTTTTCATCTCGATCGCAGCGCCCACGGGGAAGTGACAAAGGACGACGGCGTATTCTCGCTGCTGTGGGAAAAAACACCGAGCGGCTGGAAAATCATCCTCGATCACAGCAGCTAACCTGCGACGGGCGGCTTCGCCGAGGTGCGCGATCTTGGTCGTCAGGTGAGCAATAAAACGCTTTACGTGCGATGGGTTCGCTGCTTGCGCGGATAGATGGCAAACACATCCGCCTCGGTCATCTGATAACAGGTGAGCACGGGCATGAGGCAGATACGGACCGGCCAGCCAGTCTACCGCCATCACAACACCCGGCGCGCCGAGTGCTTAGTTCAAGACAGGTTAGCCGTCATCAGTGGATACCTGGCTGAGAATCGGCGAATGCCCCAACGCGCTGACCATCGGTATTCGGCTTTGACGACAAGACGATTGCCGTTACAGCTATTGGATCGCGAAGGCATCGTCGATCGTCCGCCGTCCCCCGTCAGTGCGAGGAAACATACGCCGATGGTAGCGCGGGCGGCAGCGCGAATCGGCGTTTCATGCGTTCGACCTCATCCACCGGGGTGCGGCCGAAAAGGCGTTTGAATTCACGGCTGAACTGCGAGCTGCTTTCGTAGCCGACCTGGGCACACGCCGCGGCCGCGGTCAGCCCGTTGCGCATCATGAGCAGGCGCGCCTGATGCAGGCGCGTGGATTTCAGGTACTGCATCGGCGAGGTATTGGTAACGGTTCGAAAGTGCGCGTGGAAGCTGGGCACACTCATCGACGCCTCTTTGGCCAGATCTTCCACCGCCAGCCGTTTCGTATAGCTGCGGTGGATTTTCCGTATCGCTTTGGCGACCTTGCCGAACGGGCCCTGCATGGCGAGCGCGGTGCGCAGCGTTCCACCCTGTTGGCCCACGAAGATGCGGAAATAGATTTCACGCAGCAACGCCGGGCCGAGAATTGTCGTGTCGAGCGGCGAGCCGAGTACTTGCAGTAGCCGCAGCACGGAATCGGCCAGGGCATCGTCTATGGGAGTGGACATCATGCTGCGCGGCCTGGTCTGCGGCGCATCGTGATGTTCGTCAAGTTCCAGCAGAAGGTCGGCGGCCATCTGAAAATCCAGCCGCAGATAGATCGCCAGCATCGGTTCGGCAGGCGTGGCGTCGGTTTCCATGGTGAACGGCACAGGCACCGAGACCACCAGATAATGCTGCGCGTCGTAAAGATAGACGGTGTCGCCGAGATAGCCGCGCTTGCGTCCCTGCACCACGATGACGACGCCGGGATCGTACAGCACGGGCGTGCGGCTCATCCGGCGATTCGAGCGCAACAGCCGCACATCATCGAGCGGCGTGAGGTTGTAGCCCTCAACCGGCGTCAGTCGGTCCAGCAACGCGATCATCTGTCGCTGGACGCTGTTTCGTTGCCGACTCATGGAGCCCCCAAAGCCAGGGAAAAATGAAAACCTTCCGCGTTTTGCGAGCACAAGGCAAGCGGCCTCATAGCTTTAGGCAAACATGCCAGAGGTATGGGTATTCGCCTGCGCGGCACGGGTGTCTAGCATGCCAGGCATTCGAAGCGGTGACAGGAAGTGAACGTATGAGCGCCACAAAAACTCTTTTTATCACCGGCGTGAGCAGTGGTTTCGGTCAGGCGCTGGCGCGCGAGGCGTTGCTTACCGGACACCGCGTGGTCGGCACGGTGCGCAGTATGGCGGCAGTGCAAGAATTCGAGGCGCTCGATCCGACCAAGGCACATGCCCGCGTACTCGACGTTACCGACACGACGTCCATCGATACGCTCGTCGCTGACTCGAAGCGACGTTCGGGCCCGTCGACGTGCTGGTGAACAATGCCGGCTACGGCCACGAAGGCGTGCTGGAGGAATCGCCGCTTGAGGAGATGCGCAAGCAGTTCGACGTCAATGTTTTCGGCGCAGTGGCCGTGAGCAAGGCCTTCCTGCCGTATTTTCGGCAGCGTCGCCGCGGACACATCATCAACATTACCTCGATGGGCGGTTTCATCACGATGCCGGGCATTGCCTATTACTGCGGCAGCAAGTTCGCGCTCGAAGGTGTGTCCGAGGTCATGGGGAAAGAGCTGGCGCCCTTCGGCATCGCCGTGACGGCGGTGGCGCCGGGCTCATTCCGCACCGACTGGGCCGGTCGGTCGATGCAGCGATCGCCGCGCCGCATTGCCGACTACGACGACGTATTCGATCCCATTCGCCAGGCCAGGCACGAGAAGAGCGGAAAGCAGCTGGGCGACCCGCAAAAGGCCGCAAAGGCGATCCTGCAACTGATCGAGAGCGAAAAGCCGCCGGCGCATCTGCTGCTGGGTAGCGATGCTTTGTCGCTGGTGCGCGCCAAACTCGCCGAGCTGTCGGCGGAGATGGATGCCTGGGAAGCCGTGACGCTGTCGACGGACGGCTGAGCAAAGATCAACAGTTCGTAGTTTGCGGTTCTGGTGGCTGCGCTGACGCTCTGCCATATCAGCGCACCACCGATCCGAAGCCTACGACGGGTAGGGCATTCGGGGGCTCTTGCAGATTTTTTCGAGCACATTGATCTGCGGGGCATCTCACTGCGGCTGCTTGTAGATCACGCCGCCTTTCATCACGAACGGCACACGTTCCAGCACGCTGATGTCGGCGGTCGGGTCGCCCGGCACGGCGATGATGTCCGCATCGAGGCCGGCTTTGAGCTGGCCGAAGTTTTCCTGCTGGCGCAGGATGCTCGCATCGACGGCGGTGGCGGCGAGCAGGGCGCGGGCGGGTGTCATGCCGTCGCGCACCATCCACTCCAGCTCCTTGTAGTTGGTGCCGTGGGTAAACACGCCGACATCGCTGCCGCAGCCGATAGTCACGCCGGCGGCCATCGCCAGCTTGAACGCGTTCGCCGCCTGCTTCATGGCGTCGGTCGGCGGCATGCCGGGTTTCCAGCCGCCGAAGTATTCGGCGTAGGCCGCTTCGGCTTCCAGCGTCGGCAGATAGGCGACGTGGTGCTGCTTCATCAGCTCGAAGTTTTCGCGCGTGCCGTCGAAGCCGTGTTCGATGGTGTCGACGCCGGCGAGCACTGAACGTCGCATGCCTTCGGGCGTGGTCGAGTGCACGGCTACCGGCAGACCGAGCGAATGCGCGGCCTCGACGCCGGCGTTCAACTCGTCCTGGGTGAACGTAGGCACAGAGCCCTTGCTCTTGCCGCAGTGGTAGTCGGCGTACAGCTTGATCCAGTCCGCGCCGTGGCCAGCCTGATCGCGCACCGCGTCGAGCATCTGATCGCGGCCGCTGACCGAGATGCCGCCCTGCGGCAGATCCAGATTGGCGAAGCCGCTGGGCCCCGGCCCGTAGCAGTGGCTGGCAATCGTCGCGCGGGTAGCGACAAACAGACGCGGCCCCGGAATCATGCCCTCGTTGATCGCGCGCTGCACGTCCACGTCGGCATAACCCGCACCCTCGGTGCCCAGATCGCGCAGGGTGGTGAAGCCGGCCATCAGGGTGTCGCGCGCGTGCTGCACGGCTTCGATGGTGCGATAGGACTGCGACTCCTTCAGCACCTGATCGTTCCACAGCGTTTCGTTGTACGGGTGCAGAAAGATATGCGAGTGCGCGTCGATCAGACCGGGCAACAGCGTCATGCCGGGTAGGTCGATGGTTTGCGTATCCGCCGGCGCGTGGACTTCTGCCGACGGCCCCACCGCCAGAATTTTTCCACCCTGTACCAGCACCACCCATCCGGCATGCGTCTGCTCGCTGCGCGCGTCGAATACGCGATCGGCCTTGAGCAGCCATGCGTGATCGGCGGGTGTGTTGATCGGGCGAGCTACAGTGGCGCTAGCCACACACAGGGGCAACAATATGCCGACAAGTGCGGCGGTCGCGCGATGCAGAAATTTCGACATGGCCATGGTGCGACTCTCAAGTTCTGCAGGATGTCAGTGGATTGTGGCGATTGTCTTTGCGTACCGATACAGGTGTGACGTAGGACAGGTTTGCAAACCCCGGCACTAAAGGCAACGGAAGTCATGTCAGGCCACTCACGAATGCATGTCGTCGGAGCAGACGCTGCGACAACACAGCCGTGGCTGTTTGTCAGTCAATGGCCACGCAGTTCAGAATAGCCGTCTACCAACCCGTATCCGAGTGTGGCGGTGGCTACTGATTTACCCAGCAATTCTGAACTGATCGAGTTGGCCGGCAAAGCGGCTTTCGAGCGCGGGCGTGGCTATCACCGTGCCGGGCGCATAGCGTTGTCCAAGGTATCGACCACCGCGCTGGCTGGAGAGGCGCACGGTACGGACACCTATAATTTGTGGCTGAAGTGTGCCGGCGACAACTGGCACTGGGACTGCAACTGCCCCGCGGCGGACGGTGGTTCGCTCTGCAAACATCTGGTGGCGGCCGTATTGACGGCGCGCGACGAGGCAGCAGAGGGCGATGCGGTCGAAGGGCGGCCACGCTCTTCCTCGAAACCCCGCACAAAACCCGACGAGTTGGTCATCTTTCTGCGCGCACAGCCGGCCGAACGTCTGGCCGGCTGGCTCCAGGAGCTGGCCGACGAGGACGGCGATATCGAAAAGCGCCTGCTGCTTTACCGCGCGGCTGACGAGCCTGGCGCACTGAAAGCTGCGCTGGCCAAACTGCTAAACACCGGCGGCTTTCTCGACTACCGGCGTGCCATGGCGTACGCGCAGCGACTGCAGGCAGCGATCGGACAGTTGCACGAACTGCTGCAACGTGATCCTGACGAGTGTCGTGTGTTGTGCGAGTACGCACTCGGTCGACTGTTCAAGATCTATGGCAATAGCGACGATTCGGCCGGTGCGATCGGCGAGTGTCTTGGCGCGATGGCCGAACTCCATGCGCAAGCGTGCGTCGCGGCACCGCCTGGCAAGGCTCTGGCCAAGTCCCTGCACAGCCTGATGGCGAAGGACGGCTGGAGTACATTGCAGCTGGCGGCTTACTGGAACGCGCTTGGATCCCAGGGACAATCGGCTTACAGCAAGCTTGTGCTGGCCGAGTTTGAACGCCTGCCGGCGCCGGTGCTGCGTGAGCATTACGGCGAAGGTTTCAGCGTCTGCCGTCGCGTCGAGGAGCTGGCGCGTTGCGCGAACGACTTCGACCTGCTGCAGCGCGTGCTGCGGCGCGACTTGCAGCACGACTATCAGCACCTGCGCGTGCTGGAAAGCCTGCGCGAGTTTGGGCGCGCGCGTGAGGCTCTGGCCTGGGCCGAGTCGGCGGTCAAGCGGTTTCCGCGTGACGAGCGACTGCGTGCCTTGCTGGCCGAGTGTCTGCTGGAAAGCGGTATGGACGAAGAGGCGCTGGAGCAGACGTGGCAGCGCTTTCAGCAACGGCCGAACGACGATGGCTGGGACGCACTCAAGCGCATCGCCGGCAAGGCGTGGCCCCAATGGCGGCAGCGCGCGCTTGACGATGTCGCGGCGCGCGAAAAGGACGACGTTACCATTCGGGTCGTTCTGCTTCTGCACGACGGTGACCTTCGCGCGGCGCAGGCGCTGGCGCAGCAAGGGCGATTGGCTGCGCACCTGCTGGATACGCTGGCGCAGCGTCTATGCCGATCCGACCCCGCCGCGGCGGGCCAGTTCTATCTGCGGCTGGCTCGTCACCAATTCGATTATATGAGGTCGGCCAGCGACTACTCGAAGCTCGTGGCAACGTTGAAAAAGGCGTCCTCGCTGCTTCCGGCCGAGGCGTGGCAACCGCTGCGGGACACGATCCGCACGGTGCACGCGCGCAAACCCAAGCTGATGGGCCTGCTGACGAACGCCGGGCTGTAGCTGCAGTGTGCAGCAACGGGCACCACGGCTTTGCGGCGCAAGCGTCGCGCGGCTTAAGTCGGCATAATCGTCAGGCCATTTCACTGTTGTACTGAACGAGTCACGCTGCCCATGCCCGAAATCGTCTTCAAAGGCAAAGAGTACGTTTACAACCACCATCTCACCGTGTCATACCGGCCGCTGGTGGCGCAGGCGGGCAAGGGCGTGGGGCCGGCCGATCTATCCGGCAACCTGATCATTCATGGCGACAATCTGCATGCCCTGAAAAGCCTGCTGCCGCGCTACGCCGGCGCGGTGGATCTGATCTTTATCGACCCGCCCTACAACACCGGCAACGAGGGCTGGTGCTACAGCGACGGCGTCAATTCGCCGATCATGAAAGAGTGGCTATCCACCAACCCGGTCGATGGCGAGGACATGCTGCGGCACGACAAGTGGCTGTGCATGATGTGGCCGCGGCTGGTGCTGCTGCGCGAACTGCTGAGCGAGCAAGGTTCCATCTGGATCACGCTGGACGATAACGAAATTCATCGCGCGCGGATGGTGATGGATGAGATTTTTGGGGAGGAGAATTTTGTTGCGAACTTTGTTTGGCAGTCCAAAGACACGCCAGGCAACAACAGCGTAGGTGTCGCGGAAACGCACAACCATGTTCTGGCTTATCGCAAATCTGACGCGTTTTCCGGAAATCTACTGGAACGCAACGAAGAGCAGATCGCGAACTACGTCAATCCGGATAGCGATAAGCGCGGCGATTGGCTGGCTGCCCCGTTGACGCGAGCAGAATTTCGCGAGCGTGACTATTACGCGATTCGCAACAAGGCTGGTCGAGAAGTGTTTCCGCCAAAGGGAAGCAGCTGGCGACGGCCACCGGATAAGATGCGATGGCTTGAAGCGAATGATCGCATTTGGTGGGGAAGATCCGGGGACGCTGACTTTCCGATGGAGAAGAAATTTCTCGCCGAGGCGAAGTCTGGCGTGGTCAATCAGACATGGTGGCCCTATGAATTCGCGGGAAGCACTCGCAACGCCAGTGCGGAACTGAAGGGAATCTTTGGTGGTGAAAAGCCGTTCGAGACACCTAAGCCGATCACGCTACTTGAGCGAATTCTTGAACTAGCAGCGGATGAAACTTCAACCGTCTTGGACTCGTTCGCCGGCTCCGGCACCACCGCCCACGCCGTACTCAAGGCCAACGCGAAAGACGGCGGCACGCGAAAATTCATTCTGGTGGAAAGCGAGGACTATGCCGATCGCCTCACCGCCGAACGCGTGCGCCGTGCAATTCAAGGCTACGCCTAGGTGGGCACCCAGCGCGAGACGCTGCTGGAAGAAAAGCTCACCTTTACCCAGTTCAAGAAAGCCGACGAGTGGCTGAAGAAGATCGACGCGATCAAGGCCAGCGAAGGCTTTGCCGAGGGCGATCTGGCCGATCAGGGCACGTCCACGCGCAAGCGCTTCGACAAAATCAGCACCAAGCTCGACGACGGCACGCTGCGCGTGGAGGGCGAAAAACGCATTTCCGAGCGGGTGGACGGGCTGGGCGGCGAGTTTACCTATTGCACGCTGGGCGAACCGATCGAGCTGGAAAAGTTGCTCTCCGGCGAACACCTGCCCAGCTTCGAGGCGCTGGGTGCGTGGCTGTTCCATACCGCCACCGGCGGCACGCTGGCGGCACGACCCAAGGATGCGCCGGCGTGGTATCTGGGCGAGGCGAAAGATCGGCACGTGTGGTTGATCTATCGCCCCGAGCTGACCTTTCTGAAAAGCCCGGAGGCAGCGCTTACCCTGAGCCGCGCCGCCGAGTTCGGCCAGTGGGCTGCCGCGCGTGCGGCGGCCGGTTTCGATGCCAAGTCACACCTGGTGTTTGCGCCGGCCAAGTACCTGAGCAATCGCCAGCTGCTGGAGCACGGTGTGGACTATGCGCCGCTGCCGTTTGCGCTCTACCGGGAGGCTTGAACGTGAGCGACAGCGACCGTCAGCAGATACGCATGGAGCAACTGGGCAAGGCCATTGCCGCGCTGAAGCTCGCGCTGCAGCAGCCGGAGGACGAGTTTATCCGCGACTCGATCATCAAGCGTTTTGAGCTGTGTTTTGAAACCGCGCGCAAGGCCATTCGGCAATGGCTGATGGAGCAGGGCGAGGTACCCGGCCACGCGACCAAAAAAGAAGTGATGGAGGCGGCATTTCGAACCGGCCTGATCGCCGACGCCGACCTCTGGAGCGAATTGACCCGGTGGCGCAACGACAGCACGCATGAATACGAAGAAGCCAGTGAAGTAGCGGCAGCGGCTTTTATTCGCCAGCGCGCGGTGGATGCTTTTGATGTGCTGCGTAACGCGTTGGCGAGCCGCACGTGACCGAGTTCGACAGCACGGCACGCATCGACACCACACACACGCGAGAGGCTGCGGGCATTGCCGGGCGCAGCCTGGACGCGCTGCTGGCGGCGCTGGAGCAGACGCCAGCGCTTCAGCGCGCCTGGCTGTTCGGCTCCCGCGCCACCGGCGCGCATCGGCGCGAATCGGATATCGATATCGCGCTGGAGGCGCCGGGTATGGCCGACGCGGATCGCACCGGTCTGGTCACGCGGATAGAGGCGCTGGAGCTGCTGTACGGTGTCGATCTGGTCTGGCTGGACCGCATCTCCGACGAGCGATTTCTCTCGAACATACATCGCGACCGTCGCCTGCTCTGGGAGGTTTCCCGCCCAGCGGTTGACGTCGAAGCGATCGGCGGCACCCAGCTGAAGAGTTTCCAGTCCACCGTGTTGACGCAGGTGGGGCGGTATATCGACGAGCTGAAAAAGCAGCAGGCGACATCGCGTCGGCAGCTCGAGGTTTTGGGAGTGATGGAAGAAATGGAGGAGGTGGCGAAGCAGGCCGCCGACTTCCCGAAAAAAACCTGGGAGGCACTGCGCAAGCGGAGCGAGCTGCCGCCAGCCTACGTCGATCGGCCGTATTCGAGCCGTTTCGATGGCGCGGGCAACGCGGTGCCGAACGTCTGCCTGAAAATACCCACCGGCGGCGGCAAGACCCTGCTGGCCGCTGCCAGCGTGGCCAGCGTGTTTTCCCGCTATCTCGGCCGGCACACCGGCCTGGTGCTGTGGGTGGTGCCGAACGAGGCGATTTATCGGCAGACGCTGAAAGCGCTGGCCGATCGGGATCATCCCTACCGGCAGATTCTCAACGTGGCCGGCGCGGGCCGGGTCAAGATTCTGGAGAAAAACTCGCCGCTGTCGCGCCTGGATACCGACTCGCATTTGTGCGTGATGCTGCTGATGCTGCAGTCGGCCGCACGGCAAAGCAAGGAGACGCTGCGCTTTTTTCGCGACCGCGGCGATGTGCTGAATTTTGTGCCGCGCGAAGACGATATCGAAGCGCACTGGGCTATGTTGCAGCGGGTGCCCAATCTCGATGTCTATGCGCCGTGGGGATCGAACGCCGACGTCGATCAGGATGCGGCGCGGCGGCAAAAAGGCGCGATCATCAAGAGCTCGCTGGGCAATGTGATGCGACTGTTGCGCCCCATGGTGGTGATTGACGAGGGCCACCACGCGTATACAGAAAACGCGCTGCGCACGCTGGATGGCTTCAATCCGAGCTTTCTGCTCGAGCTGTCGGCCACGCCGCGCGTCAAGTCGGAGAAAGCCGGTGGCTCCAATATTCTGGTCGACGTGCGCGGTACCGACCTGGACGCGGCCGAGATGATCAAGCTGCCCATCCACGTCGAGGTGCGGCGCTGGCGCGACTGGCAGAGCTGTCTGGCGGTGTCGGTGGCCCAGCTGGACGCATTGCAGCGCGAGGCCGATGCGCTGCGCGGCGAAACGCAGCGGTACATCCGTCCGATCCTGCTGGTGCAGGTGGAGCGCACCGGCGCCGATCTGCGCGATGCCGGTTTCATCCACGCCGAGGATGCCAAGGCGTATCTGCTGCAACTGGGCTTCAGCGAAAGCCAGATAGCCATAAAGACGTCCGAAAAAAACGACCTGAAGGCGCCCGAAAACATCGATCTGCTGTCGCCGAACTGCGCCGTTCGCGCGATCATCACCAAGCAGGCGCTGCAGGAGGGCTGGGACTGCCCCTTCGCCTATGTGCTGTGCGCGCTGGCGGCAGGACGCAACCAGAACGCCATGACGCAGCTGGTCGGGCGCATTTTGCGACAGCCGCAGGTGGCGAAAACCGGACGCGCCGATTTGGATGCCTGCTATGTTTTCTGCCACGAGGCGCGCACGGCCGATGTGGTCAAGAGCATCAAAAAATCACTCGAAACCGAGGGCATGGGCGACCTGGCAATGACCGTGCGCAGCGATACGGAGGATGCCGAAGCGCCAAAGGCCGTTGCGTTGAAACGGCGGCCCGCGTTTGCAGGGTTGCGGATTTTTGTACCGAAAGTTACCTGGAGCGAGCCCGGCCGAGCGCGTCGCGAGCTGGTTTACGAGAGCGATGTATTGCAGCGTTTGCCCTGGAGTGATTTCGATACAGCGCGGCTTGCCCGCGATTGGGCGCCGGAAAGTGCGCCGGCTCATGGCAGTCGCCTGCTCTATGATCTCTCCGGCTCGCGCCCCGACCCCGCGGCCGATACATCAAAGAACTCGGCAGCGCTGGATCGCGTGCGGCTGGTGCGATCGCTGCTGGATGTGGCGCCAAACGCATGGCAGGTTTGGCAGTGGATCGATACCGTGGTGGCGCGTCTGCTCGACACCGGTTACGACGAGGCGGCGCTGGCGCAGTCAAGCGATTGGCTGGCCGAGCGCCTCCGTGTCGATATCGAGGCCGAGCGGGACCGGCTGGCGCAGTCGGTTTTCGACTCGCTGGTGGCCGATGGGCGCATCCAGTTTCGGCTGCGCGCCGATGCGACTGACTACGCGCTGCCTGACAATGCCACCCTGCAGGTGGCCGGAAAGCCTCAGCTCCTCATGCGCGAAGACGGCGTGCACCCCGTGGAAAAAAGCCTGCTCGAACCTGCGCTGCGGCTGCCGGACATGAACGAGTTCGAGGCGCAGTTTGCCGGCTACCTCGACGAGCGTGCGGCGCTGCAATGGTGGCATCGCAACGTGGCCAAAACCCAGTACGGACTGCAGGGGTGGAAGCGCCATCGCGTCTATCCGGACTTTATTTTCGGCGTGGTCTCATCAGCCGGCGTAACCCGCACGGTGGTGCTGGACACCAAGGGCATGCATCTGGCGGGCTCGCTGGATACCGATTACAAAAAGGCGCTGCTGCAAAAACTTTCCGATGCCTTCGCCGATGAACGCGGCAGCAAGGCCGGCGAGCTGTCGTTGGGCGCCGGCCACGCCGAGGTGGTCTGCGACCTGGTGTTTGACGATGCCTGGCGCGGGAGTCTGGAGAAACGCCACTTCTCCAAGCCATAGACAGGTATTGATTCAGACCGGTCGCTCTCGTAAGAGCAGGGATTCAGCGACGTTTACCACTAGCATAGCGCCAAGTTTTTCGGTAATCGTCTTTTCTGCTGTAGACGGCTGGCGGCCAATTGGAGCCCTATGAGTAGCGGTGATTTTTGGCGTAGCGGCTCACGTTTTCGGATGTCCGCCAGGCGGCCCGAGCTGCTTCAGCGCTGGATCGATCGCCAACTGCCGCTTCGCATACAGTGCCGAGCGCCGAGATTGCGCTCGTAAAGAAGCGATGTCGGAGTCCGTTAGCCGAGTAGCGGTATTTACCTTAGGTGGAGAGGCGAGTCCTTTTTTCTGAATCATCAACTCATAAATGTCATCACCGGTCATGGCCCATCTCCACGCTCACAGGACAATGTAGATTCCCTTCTGCATCCACATGCGGACCTGTACAGACGATGCTGTCTGCCTGTTGCCCAGGTCACTGAGAGTCTAGTCGTACCCACTTCTTGCCGTCGAGCGCGCAGATACCGGCGCCTTCCGGGCACTGCGCCAGCTTGCCGGCTGTTTCCGCCGCCTGCACCTGCTCGGCCCACTTGAGGTTGCCAAGGTCCTGTCTTGCCGACCAGACCATGTACGTCGAGGCGCCAACGATCGCCAACGCACCGATGAGAAGGCCAATGAACCCTTTCCATGCCGTCGCCACATGCGCGCGATCTGTCTTGACGACACGATGTTCCAGAGTGTTGACCGCTCCGATCATCTGCCGCACTTGGCTGTCGAGCAGCTGCACGCCATTGCCTAGGCGTTGCAGAATGTCGGAGACGGCCATGTTGGCACCGGCCGAGATGGATTTGGCGGCGGACTGCTCGACTCCCTCAACAATGCGTGCAACGGATTGATCTGCGACGTTGCTCAAGCCTTTTGCGGTATGGGTCAACTGCTCCGTTGCCTGCTGTGACTGCTTGGCGACATGGTCACCAAGCTCGTTCACGCGGTTGGCAAACATGCTGATCTTGACGACAAGTGCTTCGAGTTCCCGCTGGTCCATGTTTCTTCCTTGATTGGTTAGAGTGAGATCGTCGGCGCACTCTGCTGCGCAACCGGGGCTTGGATAGTGATTTGGGCCGCCTGTTGGGTGATCGTCTGGTTCTGTGCTTGTATCTGCGTTTGCTGCTGATTGAGCTGCGCGCCCATCGCCAGATAGGACTGGCCGTCCGGGGACTGCTCATAGCACTTGCCCACGGCGAGCATGCCCTTGGTGTCACCTCTCTCGGCGGCGCTGCAGATGGCCTCGAACATGTCGTGGGTAGAGCTATCTTTGGTAACCGTCTGCTCCGGCCCCACGTAGGGGCCCCGGCTGTTTTCCAGTTGATGCACCTGCTCGTTCAACAGGTTGCGCGTTGTTGTGCCAGCAACGCCATCGACTGTAAGTCCATTATTCCTCTGATAACTCTCAATCGCATTGGCGGTATCACGACCAAAATCACCATCTGGATGCAGGGGGTTACCATGCCTGTCGGTGTAGCCAAGTGCGCTGAGGTCGGATTGCAACTCACGCACAACGTCGCCGTGGGCACCTTGTCTGAGATTGCTGTGTTGAACAGCAGCAGCTTCGATGGGGAGTACCACCTCCCCTTTGGCAAGATGCTGCATCACGTCCGGCGTCAACGTCTTTTCCCACTTGTTGAATTCTGCCTGACGCACGGCTAGGCCGTTATGGCCACCATTGATAGCTGAGGTCGCTGCGCGCACATCGGAGTGCGCAGCTTCGGGCACTTTGTTTTCCCAATACCAAGTGGCGATCTTTGAAGCATACTGCGGTTCGGCGGCGAGTTCCGGGTGCTTGACCAGATCCACCCCGAGTGCATCGCCAGCATCCTTGTAATTCGCTTTTCCAGTGAGCTGCATGTAGCCGCGTCCACGGTAGGTGTAACCGTCGCCGGGCTGATCGTTACCGTTGCGACCGCCATACATCAATTCGGCCAACTTCTCGGGCTTGCCTTGCATCGCTTCCACACGCGCCGTTTCCAGCGCTGCGTCGCCATCACGGTGCGCAGATTGAACCGGAATTTGCGATATACCTTGGGGATATCGAAAGCCCTCTTCGAGGTGGGTCAGCCCCTGTGATTCTTCGCTGACCTGAGCCATGAAATTCGCCAGCTCTTGTGGCGATTTAATGTCGGCATTTGTAGCGTCTAGCAACAACTGCGCTTCTCGTTCCGTAGCCATAGAAACTCCTGTACCCGGGATTGAACGATTTCCCAACTTATACTTTGCCTACGCGATAGCTAGAGAGTCTTTAGGGAAGATCAAGCGTCGGCAAAGTAGACGGATCAAAGCCCTTGAACTGGACCACACCAAAATCCTTCGGCTTGAGGTCAAGCGCCTTTTGCTTGCCAGTGTCCTGATCGACAACGGCGCGTTTGACCTCTCGCAACAACCAGTTTTTCTGCTCGGGAGAGTAGGCGAAGGTATATTCGTTAGACCAGTGCTCGCGTGAGCCGCCTTCCGTGACTATCGTAAATCTGCCCTCGCTGATGCGGGTGTAACTGTAGGGATCGCCCGCTATCCCGCCACATTGGGCACATGGCACGATCTTGTCGTTCTGCGCGGCTTTTTGTAATTGCCCGGTGGCATCACGCGTCAGGAGTAGCACGGTCCGCGACGGTCCTTCGCCGAGCTTTTCTGCGCCACTAGTGGCCGGGTTGAGAACAAGAAGCGCATCGGTTGTTCCATCGCCGTTTAGGTCACCTGTCTTGGAGTCAAGGATAGTTGCGCCATTCGTGGCAAATGCCTTCAAACTACTCGTGTCGATTTTGCTTCCTTGGTTCTGCGTTTGTGCCCATGCTGGCGGTATGACCACCCCTAGCGTGAGCGAGCCAATTATCGACGCAACAATAAACCTTGATCGAAAGCACAACATTCCATCCTCCTTAACGACGCTACAAATCACTTTGGCCGAGCTTATGCAGATCTCTGGTCCTGTGATGAAAAGATCAAAGATCATCGAGTATTGCCTCTAGGAACGTTGCTTGCTCAGCAGTTTTCGTGAGCCTGCACGATTCATATTCTCCGGCAGGGCTGTCCTGGTCGTTCGGACCTTTGGGGCAATGCGTGTCGCGATACTGGATCCAGATGTTTTCATCGGATTTCAGCTTGGCTTGCTTCTCGGGAGGCAACTTCGCCAGGAGCGACTTGTATGCCTTATTCAAGCGTGCATCCTGATAGGCGAGCTCGGTCTTGGTGCACGCCACCATGCCATACATCGATGTTCCAGCTTTGCTGGTGCATTCGTCGTAAGAGGGTCTGTAGTGATAGAGGTACGACAAGACGGCACCGATATTGGCCGGTGGTTTCTTCCCTTGCCCTAGAGCGGCGGGAGCGATCGCACCCTCCAGCAGGAGAACACCAACGACCGATAGAGCGACAAAGCGTGAACGAATGAGAGACATCCTATCCTCCTTACTGACGCGTCAAAACTCACGATCTGAGCTTATACCCAACTCTTCGACGCTCGCTACCAATCGGCGGAGCACCGGGAATTATGCAAAAGGCGGGTGAGTGAACGTTATAGCTGACCGCTTCAGTCCGGTGTCCCGCAGTGCGCTATCGAATGGAGTTGTTGAAATCACGACTCACGATCCCGGGCGATACACCCGCTCAATATGCCCCTGCAGTTCCTCCGGCCAAAAGTACACGGTGCGCAGATTGCCGGTGCTGTAGCGCTCGGCTTCGTCGTTGAAGTGCGGCGAGTGCGGGTGGCCGCTTTCGCCGCCGGCGGTGATGGCGCGGGCGTGCACCTTGGGGCCGAATTCGACCACGGCGACGAAGCTGTTGCCGCTGGTGCCGTAGTAACGCTTCGTGCCCGGCCAGCGGTGCGCGCCGAACGAGGCGAGCGAGCCCCAGCGTGAGGAGACGAACGGCACCGGGATGCTTGGCCTGGCGTCGTTGAACGGCTGCTCGATATCGCCGGTGAGGCGCTGGAAGCGGTTGATCTCGCCCCATGGCGTGCCCCAGCTGCCGAAGTCCTTTTCCAGCCGGTCGGAGGCTTCGGCCAGCGCCTGCAGGCGCGCCGCGGGTCCGGCTTTCTCGGCCATGTAGTCGTAGATGGACAGGCCCTCGGCGGTATCGGCCTTGCTGACCGAATCCCACAGGGTGTCGCCCCAGAATACCGCCAGCGACGTCGGTATCGAGGTGACGCCCCAGCGATAGTCCCAGTGGCGCAGCAGGGCGATCTGGCTGGCGAGTTTTGGTTTCAGCGGATCGCTGGCCGGCAGCGCGTCGTAGTCAGCTACGAGGATCGGTATCTGCCGCGCGAACGCGGGCAGGTATGAGTCGAACGCGGTGCTGATCAGCGAGGCGAGGGTGAAGTCGCGCTGGCCGGTGAGCAGGGCGGTGGCGTGGATGCCGCGCGGGTTTTCGCCGAAGCTGTCCATGTAGCGCGGGTAGTCGGCCTGTTTCGGGCTGTACGGTCCGGCGGCGGAGTAGGGCCAGTCGTTGGTGTTGAAGATCCAGCCGTTCGGCGGGTTGAGCAGGTGCGGCGCGGCGTCGAGCGGCAGCAGGCCTTTCCAGTCGGTGGCGGGATCGCTGCCGTCGACCGGCCGGGTGTAATCGAAGCGGTTATCGCGCCGTGGGATGAACTGCGGATGCAGGTACGCGATCTCGCCCTTGTCGTCGGCGAAGATGGTGTTGTTGGACGAGTTGGCCTTCAGCTCGGCCACTTTCATATAGCTGGCGTAGTCGCTGGCCTTGGTGCGCAGCCAGCTTTGTTCGAGCGCCTCGACCGGCTTGTTCATCAGCGCGATGGCGATCCACTTGCCGTCGGCGGCCCGCACGATCGGACCGTGATGCGTGGCGTAGACGGTGAAGCGGCGTTCGGCCATCGAGCCGTCTTTCGCGCGATAGGGCACGGTGATGATCTTGCTGGTGACGGGCCGCAGCTCGCTGCCGTAGCGATAGAACAGCTTGCCGTCCTTGTGCACGATGGTCTCGGCAAATTCGTCGACCACGTCGGCGCCGGTGGAGGTGTGCATCCAGCCGATATGCGGATTGAAGCCCTGATAGATGAAGAACTGGCCCCAGGTCACGGCGCCGTACGCATCGAGTCCGGCATCGCTGCTCATCTGCAGCTCGGAGCGGAAGAAGAACGAGGTGTGCGGGTTGATCAGCAGCAGCGCGTGCCCGTCGACGGTGAGCTTGGGCGCGATGGCGATGCCGTTGGAGCCGGTCGGTTCGCTCCAGCTCGACGGCGGATCGACGCGCGCCAGCGCGGCCGGATTCTGGCCGTAAAACGCTTCCAGCGGATTCAGCGCCACGCGCTCGATATCGCCGCCGATGCTGCCTTCGCTGAAGCTCAGCGCCATCCACGGCTCGAAGTGCTTGATGACGCGCGGATGCACGTCGGGGTGCTCGGCCAGGTAGTCGTTGAGGCCGTCCGCCCAGCTGTTCATCAGCGCCTGCAGCCAGCGCGGGCTTTTTGCGTACATCGCCTGCAGCGCCACCGGGTCGATGAAGAGCTTCATCCGCAGGTCCTGCCAGATCGCCGGCTCACCCTCGGCCTCGGCGAGCCGGCCCATCGCGTTGAGGTAGTTGGTTTCGACGCGGTTGAAGTCGTCCTCGGCCTGCGCGTAGGCCATGCCGAACACGGCGTCGGCATCGGTTTTACCGTGCACGTGGGCGATGCCCCAGTCGTCGCGGGTAATGGTGACGTCGTGCGCTTCGCGCTGCCATCGCGCGGTGTCGGAGCGATCGCCGGTGGCATGCGCCTGCGCGGATATGAGCAGTGCGATCGCGGTAGCGACAGGCAGCAGGCGCTTTGGAAAACCAGCGTATTGCGACAGGCTTACAGGCATCAGCTTTTCCGTCCCCAGAACCGGATCACGATCTGTACTTTACCGGTGTCGGGGTGTCGTAGGGCGATGCGCACGCCGGGTCATGTGAGCGCCGCCACGCCGCCACATCGCTGAACCCTCGGGAAGACGCCGCTGTCCGACGCGGGAGGCATGGTTGTGGGCTCACCACTCGGTGGCGCAGGAAGCATCGAGGGTATTGACGCACCGGGCGCGCCGCGTCGCCGTTATTTAATTAGCACCTCATTGGCTGAATCGCAGCGGCCTTACGGGACGTGCCGGGATGAAACTAATGCATGTGTTCCGTGTTCAATGACGGAGTCGTCCGCCGTCAGCGAAGAAGCTGCATGAAGTTTCCAGTCAACACGCCGCGCAAATCCCAGCGTATCCGTCTGGATGAAAACATCTGTGTGCATATCTTTACCGCCTCGGCCGCGATGGTCGGCGTGTGTCTGACGGTGGTGGGCATCATTCGCGTGGTGATCTCCACGCACAAGTCCGACATGGTGGCCGAAGACCTGCTGGCGGTGAACGCGATGCTTTACCTGGCATCGTGCCTGCTGTCGTACTGGGCGCTACGCACCCGCAGCCTCACCCGCAACTACCGGCTCGAACGCATGGCCGACGTTATTTTTCTGGTGGCGCTGACGCTTACGGCCGTCAATGCGGCCTATATCACCTGGGCGATGTCGCTGCATTGAGCGAGCCGCCGCGTGCGCGAGTTGCCTCGCGCACGCGGGTCGGTCTGTTTGTCGTCAGGCGCGGCGCGGCAGTTTCCACTGCGGCCGGATGAAGTGGCAGGTGTAGCCGGTGGGGTAGTGCTGCAGATAGTCCTGGTGCTCGGGCTCGGCCTCCCAGAAGTCGCCAACCGGCGCCAGCTCGGTCACTGCCTTGCCCGGCCATAGGCCGGAGGCATCGACGTCGGCGATGGTGTCCTCGGCAACGTCCTTCTGCTCTTCGCTGGTGTAGAAGATTGCCGAACGATAACTCACGCCGCGGTCGTTGCCCTGGCGGTTCGGCGTGCTCGGGTCGTGGATCTGAAAGAAAAATTCCAGCAGGGTGCGGTAGCTGATCACTGCCGGGTTGAAGATGATCTCGATCGCCTCGGCGTGCGTGCCGTGATTGCGATAGGTGGCGTTGGGTACGTCACCGCCGGAGTAGCCCACGCGGGAGGAGATAACTCCCGGCTGGCTGCGGATCAGCTCCTGCATGCCCCAGAAGCACCCGCCGGCGAGTACGGCACGTTCGGTTGTTGCGGTCATGGATTTTGCTCCTGGGTGATGAGTGTTCTGAATTGGTGATATGGGGGGCGTGTCTGGCAGTCCAAAGGGGATGGACGGGACAGCGCGTGCGGTGGATTGCCGCCTTGTAGCCGCCATTGCGCGGGCGTTGAAGGGCCGGCGAGCTTGGCGATCCGTCAATTGATTTCAATGCGCTTCGCGTGGCGATGTTAGAACTTGCGATGCTTTCGCGATCGATTTGATCCGCGCTGAAACCCGTCGCTCCGGGCAGCCGGGGTTCGCCGCGTGAGTGGTTAGCTCGCGATGGCGGGTCTCTTTCTACGGGCTCTGCGTCATCCGTCAGCGGCGAGCTTTCAGTCTTGCAGCGCCGAACAATCACCGCGCATGTGATTTACGGTATTGCGCGGGCGACAGCCCGAACACGCGGCTGAAGGCCCGGCGAAAACTGTCCACGTCGGCGAAGCCGCATTGCGCGGCAACCTGTTTCGGCGCGCCGTGCTCGCCTTCGAGCATTTCTCGGGCGGCGGCCAGTCGCATGGTTTCCACCCAGACCCCGGGCGTCGTGCCTATTTCGTGGCGGAAGATGCGGGCGAAATGCCGGGGGCTCATGCGCAGCCGTGCAGCCAGCGCCGTCACGCTGTGGTCCTGTTCGGGGTTGGCGATAGCCCATCGCTGCAGCTCCTGCAGCGATGACCGGCCGGCCACTTCCAGCTCGCCGCAGCGGCTGAATTGGGTCTGTCCGCCCGGTCGACGGAAAAACATCACCAGCTGCGAGGCAACCTGTTTTGCGATGGCGTGGCCCAGGTCCTCTTCCACAAGCGCCAACGCCAGGTCCATGCCGGCGGTGACGCCGGCGGACGTGCGCAGGCGTCCGTCGCGCACGTGAATCGCATCGGCATCAACGATGACGTGCGGATAGGCGCGGGCCAGTTGGTCCGCCACCGCCCAATGCGTGGTGACCCGCTTGCGGTCGAGCAGGCCGGCGGCCGCCAGCATGAAGGCGCCCGTGCATACCGAGCCGAATCGCCGGGTACGCGGCGCATGGGCATTGAGCCATCGCAGCGCAGTGTCGCCGAACGACGTATCGGCGGCGTGTGGCGAACCGGCGACCAGCAGGGTATGGATGGGCGTTTTTTCCCTGCCGCGCGCCACGCCATCGGGAATCAGACGCACGCCGGAGGAGCTGCGGATCTCGCCGAGTTCGCTGGCGAGCAGCTGCAAGTCGTAAACCGGCCAGCCGGCCTGCACATTGGCTTCGGCAAAGACGTCCATCGGCCCCGAAACATCCAGTAGCTGCACGCCGGGCATGGCCAGCAGAACGACTCGCTTTGTTTTCATCGTCGCCGCTTCGGCGCCTGCATGGCTGCCTCGGACCTATGATGGCAGAAAGTGAATGGTTTGACTGATTGAGGACATGACGCGCCGGGCCTAGCCTGAAGTCTGGCCATCAAGGAGAACGATCATGCAAACCACGATTAGCGGCATCCAGGTGCCGGAGCGCGCTCTGGCGAAAGAAGTGACCGAGTTGGTTCGCGACACCACGTCGGAGCTGATTTTCAACCATTCCAGCCGCGTCTATTACTTCGGGGCCATCGCCGCTCGCCAGCGCGGACTGAGCTTCGATCCTGATCTGCTTTACGCCGGTGCGATGTTTCACGACATGGGCCTGACGGAAAAGTACAGCAGCGCGCACGAGCGCTTCGAAGTGGACGGCGCCAATGCGGCGCGCGATTTTCTCCGTCGCCACGGTATCGCTCCGTCGGAGCTGGGTATCGTATGGACGGCTATCGCGCTGCACACGACGCCCGGCATTCCGCAGCACATGCACCCGGTGGTGGCGCTGGTGACGGCGGGTGTCGAAATGGATGTGCTGGGCCTGACCCACGCGCTTTACCCGGACGAGGAGCGCCAGGCCGTGGTGGACGCCTTTCCGCGCAGCGAGCATTTCAAGGAAGACATCATTCAGGCGTTTTACGACGGAATAAGGCACAAGCCGGAAACGACCTTCGGCAACGTGAAGGCGGACGTGCTGGCCGAGAAGGATCCACGCTTCGTGCGCGGTAATTTCTGTGATGTGATACGTCAGTCGCGCTGGGCTTCATAGACGGCGTCTTGCGCTGAATCGGCCTGCGCCCATGCAGGCGCGATGGCGCCGATCAGCGAGAGACTCGTGCCTCCAGCCAGCGCGAAACGTCGCCGATCAGCGCGTCAATGGATGCCTCCCCCGATACGGTCAACGCGTCTTCATCCGATGCCGGTTCTTCGAGCGTTTGCAGCTGGCTGTCGAGCAGGGACGTGGGCATGAAATGATGGCGCTGCTGTGTACGGCGCTCCAGCTCGTGGCGCGGCACCTGGATATACACAAAGCCCACGTCGGTGTCGCTCAGGCGCAGCCGGTCGCGATAGCTGCGCTTGAGGGCGGAGCAGCTCACCACGCCATGGCGGTGTTGTTTGTGTTCGCTGCGCATCCATGCGGCCATGCGATCCAGCCATGGCCAGCGGTCGGCATCGTCGAGCGGGATGCCTGCGCTCATCTTGTCGATATTTGCCCGCGGATGCAGGGCGTCGCCTTCCTGAAAATTCCAGCCGAACGCGTCGGCCAGCGATTGCCCGATGGTGGTTTTGCCGCAACCGGATACGCCCATGATGACGATAACCATGGTTATTCCTTATCGAAGGAGGAAGCCGCAAGCTGCGGATGGTGGGCTGCGCGCATTCAAGAGCAGCCAGCGATGGTGTAGAAGTGCGCGAGGTCTTTCCAGGCCGGCATCATCACCGGAGTGGAACCGCGGAATGAGTCGACCAGGCCAAACCACTCGCCGCTTTTATAGGGGTAGTCCCTGCCACCAACCCAGGCGAACGCGGCATACGGATTCTGCCGTTGGCAAAGACTGGCGGTGAGAAAGCCCTCAAAAGCCGCCCTCTGGTCCTGCGTGGTCCACTGAATTCCGACCGACTTGCCGTACTCGTCGATCCAGAGGGGTTTGGTCGATGCCGCCGCGTAGGTGTCCAGGATGACGTTGGTAGCTTTGGCATAATCCTGCCAGGTCGATCCGGCCGGCAGGGAAACGTACAGCGACACGGCCGTTACCGGATTGGTTGGCGTATGGACGTCCATCCAGGTGGCCAGTTTGCTGATCAGGGCTGGATCATTGTTGCTCAGGCTCTGTACGCCGATGACTTCATAAGAGGCGGCAAGCTTGGGCAAACGGGACTGCTTCCACGCCCAGATCGACGTTATCCACGCACCGTGATTCATCGGCAGCGCCTGCACTTGCGTTCTGTCTCCATAGCAACCGGACAGATAGCAGGGCGACAGATCGCCAGCGAGCATGATCATACCCAGATTGGTGTAGTCGAGATGGTCGATCCAGCTCTGCAGCCAGCGTTTGTCATGCGCGTATGGCGCGACGTCTGAGTACAAACCGTGCACGTCGCGATGAGTGGTCAACACCACTTCGACATGGAACTGTCCAGCGTTAGGGCCGCTGTGTGTAATTCCGATGAAGTCGTTGACTTGCTTTATCAGCGCACGGCTCGGGGCCGGCTCGACCTCGGCGCGAGAAAAGTAGTCATAGGACACCAGTAGACGGATCCAGTTGACGCCGGCGCTGCGGTATTGCGCGAGCAGCGCGTCGATCCTGGCACGAACTATGGGATCACGCTGATGGGCAAGCACCCACGGAAAGTCCTCGGTGGCGCTATCGAGATAGAAGAAGGTCACGCCCCTGACGGGCCGGGCGGTTTTGGTGTCGCCATAGGCCGCGAAAGTAGCCGTAATCAAAATCGCTAGCGCGCACAAAAAAACACCTTTCAAGATGCGTGTCGGTAAGAGCCGGACCACGTTGGATCGCCATGGATTCAGGAATGTTGCCGCCACTGTAGCGGCTTTGATCGTCGCCGGTTGACACGGCGGAGTGGTCACTCGATCGGCGGGTCCGCCATTTTTTTTTCGAGCTAATGGGATTGCCTCAGTGTCCGCAGCACCACATCGATGGCGTCCGGATTTTCCAGGCTGGTCAAGTCACCTGACGCCGCGCCGTCGACGACAAGATCACGCAGCACGCGTCGCATGATCTTGCCGCTGCGCGTGCGCGGTACCGTGGAAACCACGATGACGCGTGCAGGGCGGGCGATGGCGCCCACCGCATCGACGATGGACTGGCACAGCGCCGTCTGCAGTTCGGCGCTGTCGGCGTAGCCCGCCCGCGGCACCACAAAAGCCACCGGCACCATGCCCTTGATCGCATCGGGCCGGGTGACCACCGCAGCCTCCGAGACGGCTGCGTGCGTAAGCAGGGCCGCTTCCATCTCCATGGTGCCCAGGCGATGGCCGGCGACGTTTATGACGTCGTCCATCCGGCCGGTGACCCACAGCTGGCCGTCGGCGTCGAACAGCGCGGCATCGGAGGACAGGTAGTGACCGGGGAAGGCGGTGAGATAGGTTTTCACATAACGCGCGTGATCGCCCCAGACCGTGCGGGCCAGGCAGGGAAACGGGGCGCCCAGCGTCAGCGCACCAACCTCGCCGGGCGTCGCTTCGGAACCGTCATCGCGCAGCACGCGGGGCACGTAACCGGGCAGCGTATGCCCGCAGCTGCCGGGGCGCGTGGGCGTGAGGCCGACCATGCTGCTCGACCACGCGGTGCCGGTTTCGGTTTGCCCGTAGGTGTTGTTGACGAAGATGCTGCCGCGGCCGAGCCTGTCGCGCGTCCAGAGCCACGTATCGGGGTCGAGTGGCTCGCCGACGAGTGAAACCAGCGCCAGTTTGCTGGTGTCATGCTGTTGCAGGAGCGCATCGCCGGCGCGACGCAGCATGCGCAGGGCGGTGGGCGCGGTGAACAGTTTGTTGACCCCGTAATCGGCCATCACCTGGTAAGCGCGTCCGGGCGTCGGCGTGTCGAGGCTGCCTTCGTAGATCACGTGCGTGGCGCCATGGGCAAGGCCACCGACAAGGGCGAAGATCGGAAACGTCAGCCAGCCCACATCGGCCGTGCACCAGTAGATATCGTCGGCGCCGAGGTTGAGCGACCACTTGACGTTGGCATACGTGCCAACCAGAAAGCCGATGCCCGAGTGCACCAGGCCCTTCGGCTTGGACGTGGTGCCCGAGGTGTAGATGATGAAGCCGGGATCGTTGGCCTCGAGCGACAGCGGCGCCGCGCGCCGCACGGTGGCTGCAAGCAATTCGGCGAAATCGTGCTCGCCGTCCCGCAGTGGACAGGCGCGATCGACGCGGCGCGCGACGATGATGTGTGGCGACGCCAACCCGTGCATCGCTTCGTCAAGCGTGGACTTGATCGGCACCACGCGGCCGCGCCGCAGCGTGGCGTCCGTGCACACGATGACCTTGGCCTGCGCATCGACGATGCGATCGCGCACGGCGGAGGCGCTGAAGCCGGCGAAGATCACCGAGTAGATCGCACCGATCCGATAACAGGCGTGGATGGCGATAAACGATTCGGGCACGTTGCTGGCGTAGACCGCCACGCGATCGCCCTTGCGCACGCCGAGGTCTTCGAGCGCGGCGGCAAAGCGGGCCACGGCGTCGGTGAGCGCGCCGAAGGTCCAGGTTTCCTTGAGGCCGTCCTCGCGCTCGTAGTGCAGCGCGACGCGTTCGGCCGGCCAGCGATCGAGGCAGTTGACGCTGACGTTGCCCATCGCTCCGGGGAAATAGCGAAAGTCGCCCAGCACGCCGTCGAGCGCTTTTTCAGGCGGCTTATCCCAGACGAAGGCACGTGCCATCTCCAGCCAGTAGGCTTCGGGAGTGAGCGTGCGCAGCCTGTCGGCCTCCTGCGGCGTGGTCGGCGGCTTGACCCGATCGGGCGCCATGACCAGCGGTTGCTCGAGCAGCGTTTTTTCCATGGGCGAACGATAACGGAGAACCGTGGGCGAGTGATCGTCGGTAACGCCATCGTCTGCGGGAACGGAAGGCAACGCGAAGCACGGTCGGGCTGATGCCATCGCATTGCCTTATTTTTTGCAGGTTGTCGTCGCGATCGGCGACCATGCTCGATGGATGTTTTGTCATTGCCGCTGCCCGGGAGAACCATGAATCGTCGAAGCCTGCTCAAAACCGCGTTGTTCGGCGCGTCCGCGCTCGTGCTGCGCCCGTCGTGGGCACTCGCGGGCACCTCTGATGATGCCAATCGACGTCTCGCCGCGATCGAGCGCCAGCACGGCGGGCGACTCGGCGTCGGCATAATCGATACCGGCAACGGGCGTCGCGCGATGCATCGCGGCGATCAGCGCTTTCTGATGTGCAGTACGTTCAAGCTGTTGGCGGTCGCCGCGGTACTGGCGCGCGTGGACAAGGGCGCCGAGCGTCTCGACCGACGCGTGGTGTTCGGCCAGGACGTCTTGCTCAGCTACGCGCCGATCACGCGCCAGCATGTGGGTGCACCGGGCATGAGCATCGCCGAGCTGTGCGCGGCGGCGATTACCGTGAGCGACAACACCGCGGCCAACCTGCTGCTGGCCAGCCTGGGTGGCCCCGGCGCCGTGACCCGATATGCCAGAAGCCTTGGCGATACGGTGACGCGGCTCGATCGCATCGAGCCGGATCTCAACATCGCCAGCCCCGGCGATATCCGCGACACCACCACGCCGAACGCCATGCTCGCCACACTGCAAAAGCTCCTGTTGGGCAATGCGCTCGGCGCGGCCTCGCGCGCGCAGCTGATCGTCTGGCTTCGCGGTTGCACGACCGGTGCGGAAAAGCTCCGGGCGGGGCTGCCGGCTGGCTGGACGGTAGGCGACAAGACCGGCAGCGGTGCGCAGAACGAAACCAACGACATCGGCATACTTTTTCCCCCGCAGCGCAGTCCGCTGCTGGTGACGGCGTATTACGCTGGTTCGTCGGCCGACGACGCGACGCGCAACGCGGTGTTGGCCGGGGTAGGCCGCATTGCCGCGTCGCTGTAGAGCAAGTGCCCGATTTTCCCGCCGTTGGCGCTAAGCAATCGCAAAGCCGCCGGCTGGATGCTGGAGCGCCGCCTTTTTGCGGCCATTTCTCCGGGGACATATCTTGGCCGTCATCGAATCACGTTCGCGCTACACCGCCGCCGCCAGGTACTTGCACTGGACGGTCTTCGCGCTGGTCCTGCTCGCCTACGTTTTCATCAACGTATGCGATTTTTTCCCCAAGGGCAGCGTTCTGCGAACGAATATCAAGGCGGCTCACTTCACGGCTGGCATCGCCGTGCTGCTGTTGATGCTGCCGCGAGTGATGGTGCGGCTGCGCCGCGGTGCCCCGCCGATCGCGCCGGCGCTGCCCCACGCGATCGATGTGTTTGGCAAGTTGACCCATCTGGCGCTGTACGCCTTTCTGGTCGTGCAGCCCATCCTGGGCATCGTGACGCTGCAGGTCGGCGGGAAAACCGTGACGCTGTTCGGCGTCACCCTGTTGCCGTCTTTCGTGGGCACCCCAAACTCCGCCCTGTCGCATCAGCTGGAAGATATCCACGGCACCATCGGTACGATTTTCTACTACGTGATCGGCCTGCACATTGCCGCCGCGCTTTGGCATCACTTTGGCCGCCGCGACAACACGCTCAAGCGCATACTCTGATCGAATCGGTGGCGGGTCGCCTGCGCAAGGCGTTGCGCGATCGTTGACGATGCTGCACGAATGGCATGTGGCGGGGTTCCTGCGTGCCATGAAAGCGCACGGCGCGCGCGTTCGGGCACGAGTCACGCAGCGCATACGGGCGATTGGGGATACTTGAGTCAGAGATGCTCGAAGCCGGCTGCACGGAGATCGCAACGCGACATAATGGCCGCCCATTCCCTGTACCTGCTTTGGACACGAATAGTTACCTACGCGTATTGAACCCGTCCAAGGAATCCCCCCATGAAATTCAGAGATATCAAAGATAGCGTCGCCGTTATCACCGGCGCGTCCAGCGGCATCGGTCAGGCGACCGCGAAGGCGCTTGTGGAAGAAGGCGTGAAGGTCGTGCTGGTCGCGCGCAGCAAGGACAAGCTCGATGCTTTGGCCAGGGAGCTCGGCGATCGTGCGGTGGTGAAAGTCGCCGACGTGGCGGATGAAGCGGCGATTGCAAAGGTCTTCGCCGAGGTAAAGACGGAGTTCGGCGGCATCGATCTGCTCTTCAATAACGCCGGCGTGGGTTACAACAACCCCTTCGAGAAAAGCACGCGCGAGGAGTGGAAGCTGACCATCGACGCCAACCTCTACGGCGTACTCAACTGCACCCAGCTGGCGATTCCGCTGATGCGTGGTCGCAAGGGCGCGATGATCAGCACGGTATCCAGCGTCGGAGGCCGCTATGGCATCGCCGGCTGGTCGGTCTACAACGCGACCAAGTTCGCGGTGGTGGGCTTTCACGACGCGCTGCGCAAGGAGCTCGGTGACGAAGGCATTCGCGTCTCGCTGATCGAGCCGGGCTCCGTGCATACCAACTGGGGCTTCAACGTGCCGCCGGACAAGATGAAGGAGCGGCGCGACTCGATCGATGCGCTGCACGCGGAAGACATCGCCAACGCGCTGGTTTTCGCCTTCGCCCAGCCGGCGCACGTCAATATGCAGGAGTCGCTGATCATGCCGACTCGGCAGATTTCTCCGTAAATTTTCCGACGCTGAGAACGCGCGCTTTTCGAAAAGCGCGCGCCACCGTACGACACCCACACAGGATGGCAAGCCATGCGTTACAACAAACTCGGCAACACCGGCGTCTTCGTCTCCGAACTCTGCCTGGGCACCATGACCTTCGGTGGTGAAGGGGAGATGTGGAGCAAGATCGGCGACCTGAAACAGGCCGATGCCGACAAACTGATCGGCCGCGCGCTCGAGGCCGGCATCAATTTCATCGATACGGCCGACGTCTATTCGGTTGGCCAGTCGGAGATCATGACCGGCCAGGCGTTGAAGAATCTGAAAGTGCCGCGCGAAGACGTGATCGTCGCGACCAAGGTGTTCGGCGAGACCGGTACCAAGGGCGTCAACTCGCGTGGGCTCACTCGTCATCATATCCAGGACGGCGTCAAAGCCAGCCTGAAGCGACTGCAGCTCGACCATATCGACCTTTATCAGGTGCACGGTTTCGATGCCGCCACGCCGATCGAGGAAACCGTGCGCGCGCTGGACAACCTGGTGCAGCATGGTCACGTGCGCTATGTGGGCGTATCCAACTGGGCGGCCTGGCAGATCGTAAAGGCGCTGGGTATTTCAGAAAAACATGGGCTGTCGCGCTTCCAGTCGCTGCAGGCGTACTACACGGTGGCCGGCCGCGATCTCGAGCGCGAGATCATTCCCGCGCTGACTAGCGAGCAGATCGGTCTGATGGTGTGGAGCCCGCTGGCCGGCGGCTTGCTCAGCGGCAAGTACGGCCGCGACAAGGAAGGCGAGCAGGGCAGCCGTCGCGCCAGCTTCGACTTTCCACCGGTGAACAAGGAGCGCGGCTACGACTGCATCGACGCGATGCGCGGCATGGCCGACAAGCGCGGCGTATCGGTGGCGCAGATTGCCCTGGCATGGCTGCTGCATCAGAAGGCGGTGACCAGCGTGATCATCGGCGCCAAGAAAATCGAACAGCTCAATGACAATATCGGCGCCACCGAAGTGAAGCTCGACGCCGAAGAACTGGCCGCGCTCGACAAGGTCAGCGCGCTGCCGTCGGAGTACCCCGGCTGGATGTTCGATATGCAGGGCCAGTACCGAAAGAAGCAGATCGCTGCCGCCGACGAGCGTTGATTCGACGCTTCGACATCGGGGCATCGCCGTTGATCGGTGCCCGATGGTCTAGTGCTGAGGCAGGTATCGACCCGGTGCAAGCGCACTATTGCGGACCGCTTTGCGCGGGCGCAAAGTGCGCGGATTGGACTGGCGCTGGGCCGGTCCGTCCTGGGGAGTACGCGTCATGCTAAGACGACTCGTTGCCGAGTTTCTGGGCACGTTCTGGCTGGTGCTGGGTGGATGTGGAAGTGCGGTGCTCGCGGCCAAGTTCGGTGGGCCGGGCAATCCGTTGGGCATCGGTCTGCTCGGCGTGTCGCTAGCGTTCGGCCTGACGGTGGTCAGCGGCGCCTACGCGTTCGGCCACATCTCCGGCGCGCATTTCAATCCGGCGGTGACGATCGGGCTCTGGGCGGGCGGGCGCTTTCCGCTGCGCGACGTGGTGCCGTACGTGGTGGTGCAGGTCATCGGCGGCGTCGTGGGCGGCGCGATACTTTTGCATATTGCCAGCGGCGCGCCCGGCTTCGCGATCGATCCCAACGCGGCGGGCACCTTCGCCAGCAACGGCTACGGTGCGATGTCCCCGGGCGGTTACGCGCTGACCGCTGCGGCGCTGTGCGAAGTGGTGATGACCGCCATGTTTCTGGTGGTGATCATGGGCGCCACGCACGGCCGCGCGCCGGCGGGCTTTGCGCCGCTGGCCATCGGCCTGGCGCTGACCCTGATCCACCTGATCAGCATTCCGGTCACCAACACCTCGGTGAACCCGGCGCGCTCCACCGGCGTGGCGCTGTTTGCCGGCGGTACCGCCATCGCCCAGCTGTGGCTGTTCTGGGTGGCGCCCATCGCGGGTGGCCTGATCGGCGGCTCGCTTTACCGCTGGCTCGGTGCGGACCGTCCCAATATCGTCGGTGACGTGCCGATCACCTGAGCGGCGCGGTCAAGCGAGCATGGCCCATCGCAGCGAAGGGCAGCGGGCCATGCTTGCCATCGCCAGCGCGGCCGCTACATGCTGCGTGCTCCAGCCGACAGGGGAAGTCACCGATGAAAAGACGCTACACGACGTGGACGCTTGCTGTGGCCTTGTGTTGGAGCTCTACGGTTGCTGCACAGCAGCCGCTGGCGCCCGTCGAGGCACGCGTGCCATTTGCGCCGACGGCGTTTACGGGAACCGACGGAAGGAGTCATCTGGCCTACGAGCTGGACATCACCAATATCTACGGCGATACCGGCCCGCTGAAACCGCAGGGTCTCGACGTTTACGGCGATGATGCCACTGCGCCGCTAGCCCATTTCAGCGCAAGCGCGCTGGCCGACATGGCGCGCCCCACGCCACCAGAGCACACGCCGGTGGCGATCGAATCGGGCAAGCGCGTCGTGATCTATGTATGGATTACGCTGCCGGCAGGCAGCGTGGCGCCGCGCGCGCTTCGACACCGCATGGCGTTCGCTGCGGCAAAAGGCAAAACCGAACTGCTCGATGGCGTGCTGGTGCCGGTGAATACCGCGGCACCGTTGATCATCGGCCCACCGCTGCGTGGTGGTCGGTGGCTGGCGCACGAAGGACCGGGCAACGCGCACTCGCATCACTGGGGCAGCCTGGTCGCGGTGAACGGCATGGTGACGATTCCGCAGCGCTACGCTTTCGATCTCGTGGGCGTCGATCAGCAGGGTCACGTCACGCGCCCAGGCGTCAAGGACATCAGTCACTCGCGCTACGCCGACTGGATCGGCTACGGCGCCGACGTGATCGCTGTCGCCGACGGTGTGGTCGCTGATGCGCACGACGGTGAGCTCGAGCATGCGCCGCTCAGCCCACAGGGCGAACCCGATTCGCTGACCGCGCGCGGGGTCTTCGGCAACTACGTGGTGTTGCGGCTCTCGGCCGGCGAATTCGCCAGCTATGCGCATCTGCAGCGCGGCAGCGTCACAGTGCGCGCCGGCGATCGCGTGACGCGCGGTCAGCTGCTCGGACATCTCGGCCAGTCCGGCGGTTCCAGCGCACCGCATCTGCATTTTCAGCTGTCCAATGCGGCCACGTTTGAAGGCTCGGAAGGTCTGCCGTTCGTGTTTGATCGCTTCGACTTTTTCGGGCCCGAATCCGAAGCCCAGCTGTTCGGCCAGGGCGAACCATGGACCGCGCCACCGGCGCAATATCGCCAGGCGCAGCTGCCGTTGAACGATGTGGTGATCGGCTTTCGCTGAGTTCACATCGTGCTTCGACCGATCATGTCGGGTCGTCGTTCAAGCGCGGTTGAATGCAGTGATGCGCCGCGACGCTTGGCCGCGCTGATTCACGCTGGATTTCGCTGTCGCCTATCGCACCGCATCCAGCACCAGAACACGGAAGAGTCCTGCGACGATCAGCACGGCCAGGAAACCTGCGGCGTAGAGGAGAAAAAACCAGCCGAGCCGCTTGTGCAGCGGCGATTGCTTGGGTGGGTCCATATCAGTGATACCCCGCATCGCCGTGGCGCACCTTGCCGCGGAATACCCAGTACGCCAGCCCCGTATAGGCCAGGATGATCGGCAGGATGATCAGCACGCCGACCAGCGCAAACTTCTGGCTCGACGGTGGCGAGGAAGCGGCCCAGATCGTCAGCGACGGCGGCACGATGTACGGAAAAATGCTGATCAGCAGCCCGCTGTAGCCCAGAAACAAAATCGCCTGCGTCAGCATAAACGGCAGCGTGTCGTGCCCGCGCGTGTTGAACCTGACGATGCCCGCCACGCAGGCCAGCACCAGGATCGGCACCGGCGCGAAAAACACGAAGTTGTGTCTGGCGAACCAGCGGTCGGCCACCGCCTGCTGGCCCAGCACCGTCCACAGGCTGACTACGCCGATCACCAGCAGCAGGGTCAGCACCAGTGGCTTGACCATCACGCGCATGCGTCGCTGCAACTCGCCGTCGGTTTTCATCACCAGCCAGGTGCAGCCCAGCGTCGCGTAGGTGGCCAGCAGGCCCAGGCCGCAGAACAGGCTGAAGGGCGAGAGCCAGTCGAACGCGGTGCCGGCGAATCGTCCGTCGACGATGGTGACGCCCTGCAGCAGCGTGCCCAGGATCACGCCCTGGCAAAACGTCGCCATGGCCGAGCCCAGCATGAAGGCCAGCTCCCACAAGTGTTGCGTGCGCCGTGCCTTGGCGCGTATCTCGAAGGCCACGCCGCGAAATATCAGTCCGCACAGCATCGCAATCAGCGGCAGATACACCGCCGGCAGCAGCGTGCCGTAGGCGACCGGAAACGCCGCGAACAGGCAGGCGCCGCCCAGCACCATCCACGTCTCGTTGCCGTCCCACACCGGGGCGACCGTGTTGAGCATGACTTCGCGGTCGCCTTCGCCATGAAAGAACGGAAAGAGCAGGCCGATGCCGAGATCGAAGCCGTCGAGCAGCACGTAGAGGAACACGCCCAGGCCAATGATGGCGGCCCAAATCATGGGGAGATCGATGTGCATGGCGGTGCCTATTCGTCGATCGGATCGGTGGGACGGGAGAGCGGGCGATGGTCGAAGCGCGGCGCGCCTTTGCCGGTGTCGTCGCCGTGCGTGTCGGTGGTATCGGCCAGCGACGGGCCTTTGCCCATCAGCTTGAGCATGTAGTAGATGCCGGTGCCGAACACCACGAAATACACGATGACGAAAATCATCAGCGACGTGCCGACCTGCTGGGCGGAAAGCGCCGACGACGCATCGGCCGTGCGCAGCACGCCGTAAACCACCCACGGCTGTCGCCCGGCTTCGGTGGTGACCCAGCCGGCCAGCAGCGCGATCAGACCGGATGGCCCCATCAGCAGGGCGAAGCGCTGCAAAAAGCGCGACTCGTAGAGCCGGTTACCGCGCCGCAGCGCCAGGCCAAGCAGGCCGAGAAAGAGCATCAGGAAACCCATGCCCACCATGATGCGGAAACTCCAGAACAAGATGGTGGAATCGGGCCGATCGCGCGGAGCAAAGTCTTTCAGGCCCTGGATCTCGCCGTTCCAGCTGTGCGTAAGGATCAGGCTGCCCAGATGCGGAATCTTCACCGCGTAGCGCGTGACCTCGTCCTGCATGTCCGGCCAGCCCACCAGGTTGAGCGAGGTACCGCCTTTCTCGGTCTCCCACAGGCCTTCGATCGCGGCGATCTTGGCCGGCTGATATTTGCGCGTATTGATGCCGTGCGCGTCGCCGACGGCAATCTGGATCGGCACGATGCACACGATCATCCACATCGCCATCGAGAACGATTTCTTGATCGCCGCATCGCGACGTCCGCGCAGCAGATGCCACGCGCCGCACGCACCGACCAGCATGGCGGCCACGATGAAGGCGGCGATCGCCATATGCATCAGGCGGTAGGGAAACGACGGATTGAAGATGATCTTGAACCAGTCCACCGGCACGATCTTGCCGTTCACCAGCGAGAAGCCCTGCGGCGTCTGCATCCAGCTGTTGGATGCCAGAATCCAGAACGTGGAGATCAGTGTGCCGACGGCGACCATCAAGGTCGCCAGGTAATGCAGGCGCGGCCCGACGCGCGTCCAGCCGAACAGCATGATGCCGAGAAAACCCGCTTCGAGAAAAAACGCGGTGAGCACTTCATAGGCGAGCAGCGGTCCGGTGACCGCGCCGGCCACCTGCGAAAAGCCCGCCCAGTTGGCGCCGAATTCGTAGCTCATCACCACGCCGGAGACCACGCCCATGCCGAAGCCGACGGCGAAAATCTTCGACCAGAAGAAGAACAGCTCGCGATAAACCACCTTTCCGGTGCGCAGCCACAGGCCTTCGAGTACCGCCAGATAACTGGCCAGGCCGATGCTGATCGCGGGAAAAATGATGTGGAACGACACGGTAAACGCGAACTGGGTTCGCGCGAGCAGCAGAGCATCACCAACGTGGTTCACAGCGGTAACTCCAGCGTGACGGAACTTGCGTTCAAGTGCACACGCGTGCGGATGAATCGGCATCGACAAGGTTACGCCGATGCAAGCTCGGGGCCCTTCGCTGCGGCGTTGTGGCCGCGGTAAACAGGCTCAGTGACGAAGCGACTTGAACAGCATGAAGATCGCTACCAGGATGATGACGATGGCGAAAATAAGGTTGAGTGCGCCGCGCGTTTTTGCCAGGCGCCTGGCGCCGAGTGCGCCGATCCAGCCGCCGATAATACCGCCGCCGATAAACTCCGCCGCCACGCGCCAGTCCACCAGTCCGGACATGGCGTAGTTCACCGTGGTGGTGAGGCCGAACGCGCCGACGGAAAACAGCGATGTGCCGATCGCATAGATGATCTCCATCCCGCTGGCCAGCATCAGCCCCGGCACGATCAGAAATCCGCCGCCAATGCCGAAGAAGCCGGACAGTGCGCCAGCGCCCAGCCCGGTGGCGCCCAGGCGCGGATACATGTGCGGTAGCGGATAGCGATCTACCGTTCCACCGCGGCGCCCGCGCAGCATCAGCGCCGCCACCACCAGCATCAGCAGGGCAAACAGCACCAGCAGGCGCTGTCCGTTCACGGCCTTGCCCAAGGTCGAGCCGACGTAAGCGCCGATGACGCCGGTGGCTGCAAAGGTGAAGGCGGCCTTCCAGCGCACGTGTCCGGCGCGCGCGTGCGGTATCAGGTTGGCGAAGGCGTTGGCGGCAACGGCCAGCGCGCTTGTTCCGATAGCCAGATGCGGGTCGTGTACGCCGGCCACGTAGAGCACCAGCGGCATGGCGAGAATGGAGCCGCCACCGCCGATCAGGGCCAGCGAAAAGCCGACCAGCGAACCGCAAAGAACGGCCAGAAAATCCTGCAGCGCCAGGGCATGCATCAGAGCGCCCCGTCAACCATGACCGGTTCGGCCAGCCATTCGCGCCCGCGCAGCACCATGTGGAAATAGATCGGCGGCAGCGCCTTGGCCTTCAGCAGCCAGGCCAGTCGGCTCGGTTTCGTGGGATCGAGCGGAAACGTCGGCAACAGCTTGCCGCCATAGCCGAATTCGGCCAGCACCACGCGCCCGCGTTCGACCGTCAGGGGGCACGCGCCGTAGCCGTCATACACCGCATGCCGCTGGCGATGATGCATGACCGCCAGCAGGTTCTCCGCCACCACGGGCGCCTGTTTGCGAATCGCCGCCACCGTCTTTGCGTTCGGCGCCGAACACACGTCGCCCAGGCTGAAGACATTCTCGAACGTGGGATGGCGCAGGGTCTGCTGATCGACGGCCAGCCAACCGGCCGCATCCGCCAGCGGACTGTCCTTCACGAAATCCGGCGGGGTCTGCGGCGGCACGGCATGCAGCATGTCGAAGTCGACCACGCGGCGGCGGGTGGTGCCGTCGGCCTGCTTGTCCTCGAATGTCGCCCGACGGGCGGCGCCATCGACACCCACCAGCGTGGAGTTGAAGCAAAGCTGCGCCTGATATTTTTTTACGTATTCCATCAGCGGCGGAACGAAGTCCTGCACGCCGAACAGCACCGCACCGGCATTGTGGAACTGCACATCGATCTGGTCGGTCAGCCCCTGGCGATACCAGTGGTCGCACGACAGATACATCGCTTTCTGCGGTGCGCCGGCGCATTTGATGGGCATGCCCGGCTGCGTGAAAAGCGCGCGGCCACGCTTGAGCTCGCGCACCAGTTTCCAGGTGTAGGGTGCCAGGTCGAAGCGGTAGTTGGAGGTGACGCCGTTGCGCCCCAGCGCGTCCGACAGTCCTTCGATGCGATCCCAGCGCAGCATCAGTCCTGGCGTCACGATCAGATACTGGTAATCGATCTGGCGACCGTCGCTGAGCCTGACGCCATTGCGTTCGGGCATCAGCGTGTCGACGGCGGCACGTTCCCACTTCACCCCGCGAGGAATCACCTGCGCCGTTGGCACTTCGGTCTTGGCAATGTCGAAAACGCCACCGCCGGCCAGCGTCCACGCCGGCTGGTAGTAGTGCTTGTCGCTGGGCTCGATGATCGTGATCTCCAGCGACGGCTCGCGCGCCAGCAGGCTGGACGCCACGGCACACCCGGCCGAACCGCCGCCGACAATCAGCACCTGCACGGCCGTCCGCAGGCGCGGCTTCACCGTCGTTGGATGCGCGGCCGTTTTCGACTCCTCAAGGCGCGGGCGCAGGGCGCTCAGATCGTAGCCGGCGTCGGATGCGGTTTGCAGTACGGCCTCGGCGCCCAGCGCTGGCGCCGAGGTGAGTGCCCACAGCGAGGTGGAGCGCGTGCCCGTGCGACAGAATGCCAGGATCGGCGTCGGCATCGACGCGATCGCCGCCGCAAAAGTATCGACCTGATCGCCCTGAATCTGCCCGGATATGACCGGAATGTGGCGATAGCCCAATCCGGCTTTTTGCGCCGCCGCGTCGAGCGTTGCGCTGCTCGGCTGCTGCGCCTCTTCACCGTCGGGCCGGTTGTTGATGACGCTGCGAAAGCCGAGCCCGGCGAGGGTGGCCATATCGGCTTCGTCGATCTGAGTGTCCACGCTCAGCGAGGGTGTGAGGCGTTTGGGCGGCATGATCGGGTTTCCGTGTGGAGAAGCGTGCTTGCAGCAATCGAACGTCGGTATCGTGGGCGACGCCAGTGGCGCCGCGCGCGGGCCGTCCTCAAAGCGTGTTGATCGGTATTTTCAGATAGCGCACGCCGTTCTCTTCGGCCTCGGGCAGGTGGCCCGCCCGCATGTTCACCTGGACCGAGGGCAGAATCAGTCGCGGCATCGACAGCGTCGCGTCGCGTTCGGTGCGCATCTGCACGAACGCGTCCTCGGTAATGCCGTCGCGCACGTGGATATTGCCCTGACGCTCCGCACCCACCGTCGTCTCATGCGCGAACTGGTCGCGGCCGGCGGCCTTGTAGTCGTGGCAGAGAAAAATGCGCGTGGCGTCAGGCAGCGCGAAGATTTTCTGGATGGAGCGGTACAGCGCGCGGGCATCGCCACCGGGAAAATCGCAGCGCGCCGTACCGTAGTCGGGCATGAAGAGGGTGTCGCCGACAAACGCGGCATCGCCGATGAGATGGGTCATGCAGGCGGGCGTGTGCCCGGGCGTGTGCATCGCGATAGCTTCGATATCACCGACGAAATAGTGCTCGCCGTCCTTGAACAGGTGATCGAACTGGCTGCCGTCGTGCTGGAACGCGGTGCCGGCATTGAACAGCTTGCCGAACGTGTCCTGCACGGTGCGTATGTGTTCGCCGATGGCCAGCTTGCCGCCCAGTTTGCTTTGCACGTAGGGCGAGGCCGACAGGTGATCGGCATGCACATGCGTGTCGATCACCCACTGCGTGTGCAATCCTTTCGCTTGTACAAAGGCGATCAGCGCGTCGGCAGAGGCGAAGCTGGTGCGGCCGGAAGCGGCGTCGTAATCGAGGACGGAGTCCAGCACGGCGGCTTTTCCGGTCGCGGCGTCCCAGACGACGTAGCTGAAGGTGTTGGTCGAACTTTCAAAAAAGGATTCGACGTCGGGCTTATGCATGGCGGTCTCCTAACACGGTCATTTCAGGTTGCGACGTTCGCGGGGATCTTCGAGGCGATCCACCAGCCGGCCAGCATCGATCCCACCAGCAGGAGCAGGGACGGAGACAGGGCACCTATCGACGCGAGTGCAGGGCCGGGGCAGTAACCCGCCACGCCCCAGCCGGTGCCGAAAAGCGCGGCGCCACCGAGCAGGCGGCGATCCAGGTGTCTGGCGGTCGGCACGTGAAACGTGGCGTCGAGCAGCGGCTTTTTACGGCGCAAGACCCAGCGATAGCCGATGCCGGTGGTGAGCACGGCAGCGCCCATGACGAAGATCAGCCGCGGATTCCACGCGCCGAACACGTCGAGAAATCCCAGCACGACCGCCGGCTGAGTCATGCCGCCAAGGCTGAGGCCAAGGCCGAACAGCAGGCCGGCCACAAGTGCAACGATGATTTTCACAGGCCTACTCCGAACACATGCCGCATCATAAAAACCGTCGCCACGCCGAACAGCATGAACACCACGGTGGCCGCGATGGATCGCCGTGACAGCCGTGCCGTTCCGCAGACCCCATGGCCGCTGGTGCAGCCGCTGCCCAGCTTGGTGCCGATGCCCACCAGCAAGCCGGCCAGCAGCATCCACGGCCAGCGCACCACTGGCTCGCCGATGCCGCTGGCGCCGGTCAGCGCCAGCAAGAGCAGGGGCGCCGCAAAGAGGCCGACCACAAAGGCCAGCCGCCAGCCGTAGTCCGTCGGCTTGCTCAGCAGCAGGCTGCTGGCGATGCCGCTGATGCCGGCAATGCGTCCCAGCGCGCCCATCAGCAGCACGGCGGATGCGCCGATCAGCACGCCGCCGATGGCAGCCAGTACGTAGGGATTCATGGCCTCGACCGCGCGGCCGCGTGCAAAAGGTGGGTTGTTTCGTTCATCGGAAAAATCCTCTGTTCGGGTGGCAGCCAACAGGGAATGCACCTGGTGGGTATGAGATGGCCGGATGGGCGATCGATGATGACGACCGCACCGCGGACGCCTGCGCGAGATCGCGATGGCGAGGGTGGGAGTCGGTCACGGACGTTGCACCGTCAGCGTGTAGCGGTGGCCGTTGACGCTGTGCAGAACCAGGTTGTAAGCGCCGCTGGTCAGCTGAAGTCCCGCCTGCGCCGGCGGCAGGCTGATCACCGCACGCGCGCCCATTTCGGCGGTCATGCCGGCATAGCCCGGGCCAAACGTGTTGTAGCGGTAGTCGTTGACGAAGGCGCTGGCGGGCAGCGCGGCCAGTGCGGCGCTGTCCCAGGTTTCCACAACCTGACCCTGCGCGTTGCTCAGATCGGCGCGCACGATATTGGCCGGCGCTTCCGGCGTGCCCGCATCGAGATAGGCGGTGAACGTGATGGTGCCGCGGCCGTCCAGACGGCCGCCCGAAAGACTCACATGATGCTTCGATGGGCTGACCGGCCCGCCATGAAACGGGGTGAACACCGAGCCGCGGTAGTGGTTGTATGTCATCACGACGAACAGGACGGTAAGCACGGCACCGATCACACCCAGGCGATCGATCCTTGCCGCACTCAAGGTGCCGCTGCCGAACCACTGAAACCAGCCGCGATCGGCCAGCGCCGGATTTCTGCGCATCAGCCAGCTGTCCACCGAATAGGCGGCCGAACCGGCCACGAACAGCGTGACGCCGATGGCGAAGTTGCACGCGGCCATGGTCCACTCGTCGATGCAGGTGGCGCCCTGCCAGCCGAACAACAGCATCAGCACCACGCTGAAGGCGATCGTCACCAGTGCCGACAATCGCGTCATGAAACCGAACAGGAGGAACAGGCCGAAGATCAGTTCCGCCGCGCTGAACGCCACGGCGCCGGCATACATCAGCGTGAAGTGGTGCAGCATGTAATCGACGACGCGATCCATGCCAAGCAGTGCGCCGGGCATGGCGGACTGGAATTTGTTTGCCAGCCACGTGTGCGAGCTGGGATCGAGTTTGCTCGGGGCATAGATGAAACGGCGGCTGCCGCCGCCCCAGAAGATCCAGCCCTGCACAAAGCGCACCGACAGCATGGCGATGGCAGCCAGCCGCCAGCCGTCAAGTCGCGTTGCGCCGTGGATACCGATGGGGTGCTGTGAACTCATGGGTCTTCCAAAGTGGATCGAAGTCGAGGATCGGCCGGTCAGGTCAGGCGGCCGGGCCTTACGGCGGCGGCTGAAAACCGTATTTGCGATAGATGGCCCGCGCGGCGGGCGAGCGCATGAAGCTCAGAAAATCCCGGGCGGCCTGCGCGTGCGGCGCATCCTTCATGCGGGCGGCGGTGTAGGTGGCGGTGGTGTTCTGGTCGGTGGGGATCGCGATGGTTTCTACCGGGTGATGCAGGATCTGCTGCTGGAAATAGGCTTCGGTGAACCATACCGGCGCCGCATCGGAGTCACCCTGCAGTACGCGTATCGGTGACTGCCGGTGGTGGATGCTGGTAAGGAACGTGCTGCCGTCGGCGACCTTGGCCTTCATGATGCGGGCGTCCAGCGCGTCACCGCCGGCTTTGCGGTAGCTGGCTTCGATCTGTCTGGCGATACCTTCGGTTTGCGGGTTGGGCATGCTCACGCGCACGTCCGGTCGACCCAGATCGGCAAGCCCCCGGATGCCCTTCGGATTGCCTTTGGCAACCAGAATGGCCAGCGGGTTGGCGGCATAGTCGTACGTCTCGGCAAACCAGCCATGCGCCGCCTGCTGCACGGCAATCGATTCCTTGCCGCCGGTGAACACATCCGGCTTGAGGTCGATTTTCAGATTGCCCATCACCAGCGAGCGGGTTTCCACCTGCCTGGCGAGAATGCCCGGCGGCAGCGTTTCGACGAACACGCGCGCATCGTTCGGATAGGCCTTTCTGAACGACGCCACCAGATCGGCGACCACCATGAACTGATTGCCGGCAAAGAACACGGTCAGCTGCGGATCGACGATGTCGCCGTGCAGATCCGCTATGGCGTCGAACGGCGCGACGCTGAAATGCACGCCGCCGGCCGGTGGCGCACTCCATGGCGGCAGGTAGTCCGGGTGGTCGGTCGCCGCGCTGGTCGAGGCAGCCAGCGCGCAGGCCAGCAACGGCGCGACCCATCGAACCGTAAAACGCCACCGCGGCCTGAGTCGGACGGTCATGGCTCAGAGCGGCATCAGGGCATAGCCCTTCTGCTGCAGCTCCGTCACGGTGGTCAACGTCGACAGGGCGAGGGTCACCTGGCTGTCGATCCACGCATAATCGTACTGATGTTCGGCCACGGCCTGTCCGCACACGGCGACGTCCACGCCGGCCGACTTGAGCTGCGCGATGATCGGGAGGTTGGGGTTGGCCACGCCGAACTGCTTTCGGTACTGCTCGTCGTTCAGCGCAATGGCGGTGGCTTCACCGGAAGCGATGGCGACGAAATGCAGATGCTTGAGCGGAACGCCGGCGTTGACATAGAGATTGACGGTGCGCGCTACGCGCTCGAGGCCCGGGTTGGCTTGATCGGGCTTCTCCGATCCCTTGGTCAGACCGAATACCACCTTGTAGGTCGCCTTGCCATCGGGCTGGTACGCCGCCTGCGGCAGCGGATGGATTTTTCCCGCACCGTGGATGGTCGGGGTCAACCAGAAGTTATCGGCGGCGAGGACGCCGGTGCTGGTGAGTGCCAGGCCCATCACGGCTGCAGCGGTGTGCATCAGTTTCATGTTCTCGTCTCCTGGAAATGCGGGTTGATCGTTCGTGTCGGCGCAGATGTTTTGCAGCAGCGCCGGCAGCTGGGGGAACGACGTGTCGGCAATGCGATAGATCAGATGCCTGGCTTCCCGGCGCTGAGTGACCAGGCCTTGTTCACGCATGCGTGCGAGGTGCTGCGAAAGCGCGGAAAGCCCCATGCCGAGGTCCTGCGCCAGCTGCCCCGCCGACGTCTCGCCGTGCTTGAAAAGGCGGCACAGGATCAGCAGCCGGCGCGCGTTGGCCAGCGCGCCCAGAAGCTTGGCGGTCTGCACGGCGCGTGCGTAGGGCAAATCTACCTGTCGTGGTTTGGATTTCATTGTTTAGTAAAATATGAAATGTGCTGAGACGATAGGCTTCCCGGCGCCCGCTGTCCAGCGCATCAAATGCCGCAGCTCGTCGGTCCGGTCAGCGTATGGCGATGAAATGTCGGGTGTGCGCCTGCGCGTTGTCGCTGTCAACGATGGGGCTACCGATGATTCGACAGGCACCGCCAGAGCACTGGCCGCCTGTGTCTCGTGCAGACGGCGCTTGCCGTGGCGGCAAGTCGACGATTGCATAGCGGCGAACGACGACTGCGTCAGCCGCGAAGCAGGGGCGTCGTGAGGGTTCTACCGCCTCTGCTCTGAGGCCTGACATCCGTTTTGAACGATGTCGCTCAGGCAATGCCGGTCGTCAGAGCTCAATGAAAAATCGCCTTGGGCAGCATGACGTGCACGCCCTTGTTGTGATCGACCAGTTCGGTGATGTCGATGTCACCGGCCACGCTGATCAGCATGTAGGCGTCGTCGCGGCTCATGTGCTTTTGCTCGACCAGAAAGTTGATCATGTCGGTGACGGCCTTGTGCGCGGCGACGGTGAGGTCGTCGTCGAAGCCCATGGCGATGTAATGCGTCGGCGTTTCGGCGCGCGGGTAGACGCCGGTCTTCATCCCCTTGTGCACGATGAACTGCAGCGTGCCGACCAGCGAGGTTTCCATCGCGGTGATGTCAACTTCGCCGTTGCCCTGGCCGGCGTGGCCGTCGCCGATCTGGAACAGCGCACCGCTGGCGAACACCGGGTAATACACGGTCGAACCTTCCACCAGCTCCTTGTTGTCCATGTTGCCGCCGATGATCGTGGGCGGTGCGCTGTCGTAACGGCCGAAGCCCGCCGGCGGCGCCACGCCCATGCTGCCGAAAAACGGATGCAGCGGAATGTCGATGCCGGGCGCGAAGTGGGCCATGCGCTTTACCCGGTCGAGCGGAATGATCTTCATGCGCGCGTAGGGAAAATCATCGGTCTGGAAACCGGCGCCGTAGCGGAAGCCGTTGTAGGCGTAGGGAATGGCAAGGTCGATCTTTCTGATCCGCACTTCCAGCGTGTCGCCGGGCTCGGCGCCGTCGATGGCTACCGGGCCGGTGAGAATATGCCCGCCGGGTCCGCGATCTTTCGCGGCCACGCCATCGAACAGATCGCGCAGGCTCTGCTCCACATCGGCCGGCTTGACGCCGGCCTTCTCCAGGGCGGTGGGACTGCTGGTGAGCACGGTATGAAACACCACCGTATCGCCCGACTTCACATGCAGCACGGGCGCAGTCGTGGCGTCGTAATGGCCCCAGGCAACGGTGGTCGGGGTGGCGAGCAGGGTGTAGGTGTGGCCGCTGTCCGCACCGACTTGCTGGGCACGAGCCATCGTCGGGCCAGCCATCAGACCCATGGCCAGAGCCACGGCGACGGCGCGCGAAGCGGATGAAAAGTAGAACGTCGACATCGTTGCCAGCCCCGGTCATGGCGTGCGGTAGCCGCCTCACCCGCGATAGTTACCATTCGTCTGGCCAGGCGCAAGGATTTGATGGAGAACAGATAAGCGCAGGGACGCGACAGGGGATGGTGACATCAGCCGCTCAACGGGCCGAGCGCCACGACAACAGACCGGTCAGCCAGAGCGCGAGAGCGCAGATGATGTCAAGCGTCACGTCGACCGGACTCACCGCAAGCCCGCTGTTGAGCGCGAGAATCGCGCCAATGCCCGCGAGCGTCATCACCGTGGCGGTGGCGTAATAGCGCGTGGCGCGAAACAGCTTGGCCAGCGGATAAAAGTGCAGACCAACGATCACCGCGATGGCGGGCATCAGATAGCTGATGCGGTGGTGGCTCACCAGCAGGTTGGCGACGACGTTCAGCGCAATGATCTCGGCGGCGAATATTGCAAAGAATAGCCAGCGCGTGCGGCGCTGCGCGGGCGCTACGGTATCGCTCAATGCGGTCATGTGCCGGCTGCGCCGCAGCAGTCGAACCGCGGCGATGAGCAGCCACGTGGAGATGAGCGCAATCACGAAGAAATAGGCTGCCGCGTAGCTGACGGCGGCGGTCGCTACGGCGGTGCCGGCCCAGAAGGCGCCGAAGCAGGCGCAGGCAATCATGCCGAGGCCGCGGCTTCGCAGGGCCGGCGCGCTCAGGATATCGGGTGCGGTAAGGCTCGTGCGCATTGTGTCTCGCGAATGGGTGGGGCTTTGCGCATCATGGCGCGTTCATGCCGGCGTGCGTCAGTGGGGCGGGTCACGGCGCTTGTCTGGCAGCTGTCAGACGGCGTGCGCGAAGCCCTTGCCGTCGCCTGTGCTGTTGCTCCAAGCTGGGGACAACAGGTTTGAGCTCTCAAGCCGCATTCGTTTCCAAGCTGCGTCAGAACCCGCGGAATCACCATGGACGCCGAGCGTGCGATCGCCAGACGCCTAACCTATGCCTACATCGCCGGACTGGCGCTGATCGCGATCCTTTCCGGTGCGGTGCACGTGCTGCTGAACAACGTGATCGTAGCGCAGGGTGACTCGGCCACGGTGATCAACGTGGCCGGGCGGCAACGCATGCTGTCGCAGCGCATCGGCCTGCTGGCCACGTATCTGCATGCGGGCGATGCGACCGCCCGGCAGCCGCTGCTCGATGCCGTGACCCTGATGGAGCGATCGGAAAAAGCGCTGACCCAGGGCGGCGATCTGGGTATCCGCCATCCGCTTTCCGTGCCGGCACACCGGTTTTATCTGGAGGGTGCGGCGCCGCTGGACCCGGCGGTGCGCCAGTTTGTCCTCGACGCGCGCCAGTTTGCCGATCCATCGCCCGGCGCCGACGTCGAAGTGGCCTATCGGCGGCTGCAGGCGGCCGCGCGTACCGCGCTGCTGCCGAACTTGAATCAGGCCGTATCGATTTTCGAAAACGAATCCAATCGGCGGATCGAATGGCTGCGCACCGCGCAGAAGGTGGTGCTGATCACGCTGCTGATCACGCTGTCCCTGGAAGCGATTTTCATTTTCCGTCCGCTGGTCGGCCGGGTTAGACGCTACGCGGCCAATCTTTACGAGATGGCCACGCGCGACAGCCTGACCGGGCTGGTCAACCGCCGGCATTTCATGGATGTCGGCAATCGCGAGCTGCTGCTGGCGCGCCGTTCGGGTCGGCCGCTATCCGTGGTCATGCTCGATCTGGATCACTTCAAGACCGTCAACGACACCTGCGGACACGCCGTGGGCGATCTGGTGCTGAAGCGGTTTGCCGCGATTGCGCTGGCCACGCTGCGAAACAGCGACGTCGTCGGCCGGATTGGCGGCGAGGAGTTTGCGCTGGCGTTGCGCGAGATGTCGCCGTCCCATGCTTGCAAAGTAGCGGAGAAACTCCGCGCTGCGGTCGCTGGTGATCGCAGCGAAGGCCTTCCCGCGTTTACGGTAAGCATCGGTATCAGTGCGGTCGAGCCGAACGACAGGAGCCTGGACGACGTACTGCGGCGCGCGGACAAGGCGCTTTATGCGGCCAAGGCGGAAGGGCGCAATCGCGTCGTCGTTGCGCCGGGCGACCGGGATGAAAGCGCTGCGTTGCTCCACGGTGTCCGGCTGCATCCGGACGCGTCGGCCTGATCGATCGCGACCGTCTACGGCATCCGGACCAACGCTCCGCGCGCGTCTGCCATGAAACGCCGCGACTCGTCCGGCGAGGACAGATTCGAGGCGATTTGCGCTAACGCCTGCTCCATATCGTTTTCAGGAACGAATGCCTCGTCGCACAGCAGGCTGGCAATCGGGCCGAAGTAATTCAGCGCGATTCTTTCTATGGCCGATCGCTGCGCGTCGCTGATGCCGACGCGCAGAGGCGCCGCCGCATCCGTCGTATCGATTTGCGCTGTCTGTGCCGCGGCGGCCGGCGCATTTTCAAAATCACCGAGCAGCCACCGCAGCGATGCCGGGCTCAGGGTACCGCGGCTATTGGCGCTGCTCACCGCAATCGGCTGAAACCGCGCCCTGGCCGCCGTGACCGTCGACAGCAGCTGTACCGCCTCATCGTTGCGCTGACGGCTGAACTGCACGTCATCGATCTCGCCGGCGCGCAGGCGGATCGTGCAGGAATGATTGTCCTCGGTCACCACGAAAAAGAAGCCGGACGCTTTTTGCTGCACGAGCGGCTTGAGCTCGCGCAGCACGTCGTGCAGGGGTTGAAATTCGCCGGCCATCTTTCATGCGCTCCGATGATGTTGAGACGGGTCGAGCCTGATCAAGACTGTCGCTTGCTCAGTCGATCCATCGCCAGGCGCACGCTGTTGGAGAGCCGGGCAATCGCCTTGGCCAGCGTACCGATTTCGTCCTTGAGCACGACTTCGTCGATGGTGTGGTTCCACTTGCCCATGCTCAACTCGTCGGCCACCGCGGTCAGATGCTGGATCGGCTTGAGCACGCGGCTCCAGATCAAAGCGGACTGCAGGCCCAGCAGCAGCACGCAGATCAGCAGCCCGATGCCGCCGATCCACAGCGACTGCTGCACGATGACGTTATTGACGTCGCTCTTGGGATACGCCGACACCAGCGAGAAACCCCAGCCCGGCACATCCTGCCGTACCACCGTCCAGTCGGCAGGCTGCTGGGCAGCGATTTTCTCGATCAGTGCCGGATCGGTGGTGGTACCGGTTTTCGAATGAAAGCGCAGCTTGCCCTTGCTGTCGAACAGCGCCACGAAGCCCGAGTCGAGCACGCGGCTGTCGCTGATCACGTGGTCGAGCGACTGCAAGTCGGTTTTGTACCCGACGTACCAGATGCCGATCACGCTGCCGCCGCCGGCGCTGAAGATGGGCTCGTAGCCGGTGACGTAGGGCGTGCCCAGAATGTCCACCACGCCGTAGAAGCTGTCGTCCTTGCGAATCTGCGCAATCACCGGACCGGCGGGATCGAGCTCGGTGCCGATGGCACGCGTGCCGTCATCCTTTTTGACGTTGGTCGATATGCGTACGAAGTTGTCGCCGGAGCGCGAAAAGATCGTCGCCGTACCGCCGGTGGTCGCGGTGAGGCCGTCGACCAGCTGAAACGTGTTGCCCTGCGGCTTGCCGCCGAACAGCAGATCGTTGGCCGGCTTGCCCTGCACCGTGATGCCGGGGCCGACGGCTGCCGGTCCCAGAGCGTCGCTTTGCTGGCGCAAAAGGCGCATCGCGCTGTTGACCCGGTCGAGCATGATCGACCGGGTGACGGAAAACAGGCTTTGCAGGGCGACGGACTGCCGATCGATCGAGCTGGTCGCTTCGGCTCTGACCCGATTGGCTTCCACCGTGGAAAGCGCGAGGGTGACCAGCACCACCACCACGAGAACCAGCGCGAGCACCGGCAGTAAAAGTCGCACTCGCAGCGAGTGTCTGAACATGGATATTTCCCCTGTAGGTAAGTCGTGGCCGATCAAGCTGGCCGCAGCGTGCTGATCCGCCCGGGAATGCATCCGGGCACACGGTCGCGGCTTGGGCTTTTCAGAATTCGTGCGCGAGCATATCAGCGTGACCCTGTTCAGAAAATGACAGGTCATCAAAAAGCGATGGAGATCTCGGAAATTTTCCTCGGCCTGATCGGCAGGCGAGCAGCAGCAGGCGTGTCGTTGGAGTTCGCATACTTGATCCCCGTGACTGGCGCGCGGACCCGCCGCATGGCGCAAGCGCGTGACGCGACGTTGTCGATGGTTGCATGGATGCAGCTATTGAACGTGCCGTCGGAAGCGCCTACTTTGCAGCGAGTGTTTACAAGGATTCGCCATGACCAAGCTCTCCGACTTTCCCATCGCCAGTCGCTGGCCTGCGCAGCATCCCGAGCGCATCCAGCTGTATTCGCTCAACACGCCCAACGGCGTCAAGGTCTCGATCATGCTGGAAGAGACGGGGTTGGCGTACGAGCCGCATCTGGTCGATATCACCAGGAATGAAAGCCACACGCCGGAGTTCCTGTCGCTCAATCCCAACGGCAAGATTCCCGCCATCATCGATCCCGATGGCCCTGGCGGAAAGTCTATCGGCCTGTTCGAGTCGGGCGCGATTCTTCTGTATCTGGCCGACAAGACCGGGCAATTTATTTCGGCCGATGCGGCGCAGCGCTGGGACACCGTCCAGTGGCTGTTCTTCCAGATGGCGGCGGTCGGGCCGATGTTCGGCCAGCTCGGCTATTTCAACAAGTTTGCCGGCAAGGAGATCGCCGACAAGCGGCCGCTGGAGCGCTACGCGGCCGAATCCAGGCGGCTGCTGGCCGTGCTCGATACGCGTCTGGCAGACCGCCCCTGGATCATGGGTGACGAGTACAGCGTTGCCGATATCGCGACGATTGGCTGGGTGCGCAATCTGATCACCTTCTACGAGGCGCGCGAGCTCGTGGCGTACGACGCGCTGAATCACGTTCCCGGCTGGCTCGATCGCGCGCTGGCGCGGCCGGCCGTGCAGCGCGGGCTGGAGATTCCGCGCCGCCCGTGACCAAAGCACCGCGAAAAGCTACAGCTCGCCGCTGAGGAACTGCGCGCGGCCGTGGCCGAAGCTCCAGTCTTCATCGGCATTGCTGACGATGTTGACCATGACGTCGCTGGGTTCGATGCCGCAGCTATCCTTCAGTTCGCGGCACAGCTCCACGTAGAATTTTTCCTTTTCCTCTCTCGTCCGCGGGCGGCTGGTGACGCTGACGATCACCACGCTGTCGGTGCGCGTGATATCCAGGCCGGTGTCCTGCACCACAAAATGCGATGCCGCATGTTGATGCACGATCTGGTAACGGTCCCGCACCGGTACGCCGAAGGCGCTGAGCACCGCGCGGTGCGCCGCGTCGAGCAGGTTGGTGATCTGGTCGGCGCTGCGGCCTTCGAGTACGTCGAATCGGAGCAGGGGCATGGGAGTTCCTGTAGATAAGGGACAGTTTTTCGGCCAGCACTTTTCCAGCGTCGGCTTTTCTTCCAAAACCATCGAAGCCCAAGTATCCACGCACCCGTGGCAAGTCGACGTGAGCTGCGACAACATTGGCTGCGATCTCGATGATGGCCAAAGCTGGCTGTTTGGACGTCTGGTCAAGTGCCACGGCGGCGATAGATGCAGCACCTTCGGATCGATCGTGGCGGAGACAGCGCCGTCTTCAGCGGGGACCCCCGGGCCGCCGGCGGCAGCAGACCATCCAGCGGTATGGGAGCCGTGCCTTGAGAGCCGGCGAGCTGACGGAGCTTGCAGCGCGCCGGAGCAACGGGTTACATCCTGCAGAGGCCATGCCGCGGCAGAACCCGATCGCACCAGGCGTTCTGCAGAAACAAGGGAGAGGAGATATGCCGACCTACATCGCCCTGCTGCGCGCCGTGAATGTCGGCGGCACTGGCAAACTGCCGATGGCCGAACTGAAGGCCATGGGCGAGCAGGCCGGGTTCGCGAATGTTCGCACATTCATCGCAAGCGGTAACCTGCTGTTCGACAGCGCGCAGACCGAAAAGCGGGTGGCGGCCGCGCTGGCGTCGCAGCTGGCGGCCTACGCCGGAAAGCCGGTAGGCGTACTGGTGAGGACGGGTGCGGAAATGGCTGCCGTGCTGGCGGGGAATCCTTTTGCGGGCGAGCCGCCGAATCGCGTGATGGCGATCTTTCTCGATGGCGCGCCGCCGGCCGGCGCGCTCGACCATGTCACTGGGCGCAAGGACGAAGGCATTGTTTTGGGTCAGCGCGAGATCTACGTGCATTACCCCGGTGGCATGGCCGATTCGCGCCTGAAAATGGCGGCGGTCGCCGCCGGCACCGCGCGCAATATGAATACCGTCGCCAGGCTGGCAGCCATGGCGACGGTATCGTGCTGACCTCAGGAGACGTCAGTCATCGCTCTTGGGTACGTTGATGCTGCCCTTGATATTGCTGTGCCGGACGTCGCCGCTGCCGGTGGAGTGCACGCTGAAGTTTCCGCCCACACCGTCCGCCGTCACATCGCCCGAGCCCGTGCTGCCCACATCGACGTCCCGGCCGATACTGTCGAGGCGGATGTCACCGGAGCCCGTGCCGCCGATGCTGACGCTGCCGGTGACATGGTCGAAGCTGAGGTCCCCCGAACCGGAGTGCCCGGCGCGAACGTCGCCCTGCACATCGATCACGTCCACGTCGCCCGATCCGCTGCCTCGCAGATCGACGCTGCCCACGTGCTGGGCTTTCACGTCGGCCGAGCCGACTTTCAGGGTCAGGGGGCCGGCGATGTGGTCGGCGACCAGATCGCCCGAGCCCGAATCGAAGTTCAGCGAGGCAAGATCGGAGGCGTTGACATCGCCCGAGCCGCTGTCGACGGCGACGGCCACCGACGCCGGCACGCGCACCACCAGCTTCATATACGCATAGCTGGAGCCGAACAGGCTGATGTTGATATAGCCGCCGTTGGTGCTGGTATCGACCGTGGCGTGGTCGCCGTTGCGACGGGCGTTGACCTGCAGATCCTGCAGCTTCGAGGCGTCGGAGGCACAGGCGGTGCCTCGCACTTCGACCTTGGTCAGGCCAGGCGCGCTGTGAATATCCAGATCGGTCGATCCCAGCGTCAGCATCAGGTCTTTCAATCCGGCCGCATCCAGATCGGCATTGCGCGCTGCGGTGAATTTGCACTCGTTGGCGCTCGCCGCCAGCGGCAGCGCGATAAGCAGCAGGACTAAAATAAGTTTGCGCACGTCTTCACTCCCGGTAGGTAACGCAGCATGAGATGCGGCGAAGCGGCGAAAGGTTTACACGCTCGGCGCCACCTGACGCTGCGCTGCGCAATGAGCTAGCCCCATTCGTGGCCCTGCAAAAACAGCGGCTTGCGCGACGGTATCTTGAAACCTGAGGACGATGCGCCTAATTTTGTGCGAACACCCCGACACGTGGAAGCGTCATGAGCCACTCACCGACCATTGTTCGTCGCGATCTGCATTTCGATATGGCGGCGGACATCCCGCGTTACTGGGTCGAGGGTGATGCGCACAAGACGCGGTTTTTCGACGCGATGTCGCTGATGTTTCCCGACGGCGAACGTTTCTTTATCGACAGCGTGCGTGCGTTCCGCGCTCAGATTGCCGACGATCCGGTGCTCGACGCCGAGGTGGGCGGCTTTATCGGGCAGGAGGCGATGGACAGCCGCGAGCATCTGGAATACAACGAGCGTCTGGAGCAGCAGGGCATCGGCGCCAGCGAGCTGGTGCGGGTGTTGAAAACCTTCCAGGAGAATCGGGCAAAGAAACTGCCGCCGCTGGGGCAGCTGGCGGTGACGATCTGCCTGGAGCATTTCACCGCCATGCTGGCCGATCAGGTGTTGCGCCATCCCGAAACGATGCAAAAGTCTGATCCACGCATGGCGGCGATCTGGCAATGGCACGCGCTGGAGGAAACCGAGCACAAGGGCGTCGCGTTCGACGTGTTTCGGCGCGTCGGCGGATCACCGCTGAAGCAATACCTGCGTCGCAGCCGCGCCATGCTGTTTGTCACCGGGCTGTTTACCTTCCGGGTCTGGCAGTTCATGTGGCGCATCTCCAAGGCCGAGGGCACCCAGAAGGACTGGCGCGGGTGGCTGCGCCTGCTGGGTTTTCTGTTCGTGTCGCCCGGTCCCATCACCCGCATCGGCAGCCAGTGGCTGGCGTGGTTTGTGCCCGGCTACCACCCGTGGAAGCACGACAACCGCAGGCTGGTGGAGGCTACGCGCCGTCATTACGACGAATTGGCGAAGGCACCAGTGGCAAGGCCGGTGCCGACATCGAAGGCGTGGGCCGCCGCCGCTGGCTGACAAGGCCTCGTGGCACTTTCCTGCAGGACTGGCGCGGTGCCGCTGAAGATGATCTGATCCGTTCACATCGCAACCATCCCTTGGCGGAACCGCCGCATGACGATCGAAATCAAGATGCTGGCCTGGTCCATCGCTCTAGGCCTGGCGTATGTGCTGGTGGCTGCCTGCCTCGCCACGGCGCAACGCGGAATCACATGGAACGCGGGCAACCGCGAAGGCGACGCCAAACCGCTGGTCGGTGTGGCGGCGCGCGCCGATCGTGCCAGCCGGAATTTTCTGGAAACCTTTCCCTTCTTCGCCGCCGCGGTGCTCGCCGTGGTGCTGAGCCACCGCAACACGGACCACACGGCATTGGGTGCCCAGGTGTATTTCTGGGCGCGCGTGGCGTACTGGCCGGTGTACGCGGCGGGCATTCCCTACCTGCGTACGGCGGTATGGATTGTGGCTTTCTGGGGGTTTCTGCAGGTGCTCGAAGCGCTTTTCTAGAACCGCCTCATCCGGTGCGGATTCGGATACCGGCCGGCCGGCGCGGGCTAGATCAGCAGCCACGCCGAGTGCAGTAACAGCACAACCACGCTGATCCCCAGCCGCATGCGGCGATACCTTTGTGACCACAGCGGGTCGCGTAAATCGATCAGCAGCCAGATCAAAAAGCCGCCGGCCAGCAGGGCCAGCGCCGGCAGTGGCCTGTGCGCCAGCAGCAGCGCGGCAAAACCGATCAGGCTGGGCAGCACGGCTTCGCCATAGCGATAAGCGGATACGACGGTGGCCAGGCCGCGGCCCCAGCGTGCGCCGCCGAGAAAGCTCAGAATGACGGCGGCGTAGGCAATAAACGCCGTGAGCGCGACATCGTGCCAGCCCGGCGCAAGCGCAGCCAGCGCCAGTGCGCCGATGAACGGCAGCAGCCCGCTCCAGCCAAGGGCGAGCATGCCGCGGGGAAGTGGTCGTGTGTCCTGCATGGTCATTTCAGCGTTCCTGGGAAAAATTCGGTCGATCGCGATTTTGCCGCAGTATGGCGCCCGTTTCCGGTGAATCTTGCCACGCCTTGGCAGCGGATATCCGCCCCTTGGGTACGTACGCAGGCAGTCCTCTCCGGCACGATGGGCCGCCAGTTCCGCTTCGCTTAGTCCGGAGGGTGCTCTGCGGTTTCGGCCTGGTGCACGTTTGCCTGTTCGATAGTGCCTGTCGGCATGGGAATGCACTATCAACCTCGTCTGCCTGCCAGTCACCAGCGCCAGCGCGGGACTGCAGCACTGGCTATTTCCGGTTTGCATCCGGTAGCCGACTGAGAGAGGATCGGGGCATATCGACGACGCCTTTGTCGGCCCGTCGATAACGCCGCGGGCACCGGCGATTGGCCCCGTCTCGCCTTACGCTGGCTGGCAGTCGTGCCACGGTGGGCCGAGCCGTGAGTCACATGGGATCAGCGCTGCTGCAGCGGATCGGAATTTATCGTGCGCGGACTGCCGCAGTGAATCAGCCGTATCGACCGTCCGCCAGCGCTGCACATGGCGCGCGTCGCGTCGATCAACGTGATGATTTGTTCTGCGGCAGCGCATGCGTCGACAACGCACCGGCCGCATTGTGCGCCGCGTTGCAAGGGATGGCTTTTCTGTCCGTGCGAACGGACGGCCGAACCTGCTCACGCTTGCAGAGCGCGCCGTCGTGCACGAACCGGTATCGCATCCGAAAAACCACTTCCCCGTTCAGAGCGCCGACCCGGATCGGCCGTTCAAGGTTTCCGGTGATTTTCCATTCGATCACCGGAGTCACAGCGGCGCGGACTGTCCCACGCCGTATCACGCAGTCGCCAAGTAAAGCGGCCGCTATCGCCAAGGAGTTTTACATGAACACGCATTTCGAACGTACCGGCCCCCTCACAGAAATCAGCAGCTACCCGCAGTGGGCACAGGACATGATTGCCGACTGCCAAAGCACCAAGCAAACCGTGCTGGATCACGAACTGTGGGTGATGATGCGCGAATGCACTCTGGGACTTACGGCCACTACCAATTTCATGGTCGGCATCTGGCCGTTTATCGAACGATTCCCGAGTTACATGGCCCTCAACTTGCTGAAGACGCAGTACGGCCGTAGCAAGGGCGAGGACATGGCGCGACGCTGGCTCGTACGCAACATCCGCGTTGAACAGAATCACGCGGAGTATTGGCTGAACTGGGGCGAGGGTGCCGGGATCTCACGCGATGTGCTTCTGCACGGTGCCGCGCCGCAGGGTACCGATGGGCTCGCCAAGTGGTGCGAGGAAATCAGCAAGAGCGGCACATTGGCAGCGGGTATGGTTGCCACCAACTACGCCATTGAAGGGGTTACCGGTGAGTGGTCGCACTTTGTCTATCAGAGTACAAAGTACCGGGAGAGCTTCGAAAAGTCCGAAAGGGCCTCCAGTCTGCGTTGGTTGCATCTCCATGCTGACTACGATGACACACATCCGTGGGAGGCTTTGGAGATAGTCTGTACGTTGTTGGGAACCAATCCTCTGCCGAGCGAAGTGGCTCACTTGGGTGAATGCGTCAAGAGAAGTTACGTGAGCATGCGTATTCTTGGCGATAAGTGCCTGCAGTCGCGGCAGGATTTGTGGAGGGTCAACGAAGCTGCAGCCTGACTTATCGGTCCAGCCAAGTTGCTGCGTGTGAGAGTCATGGGTTTCCCCTGATGGAAGATTATTCGGATCATTGGAGATATGCCTAGCACGCACGCCGCCTTGAGAAGCCCCCTGCGTCGACGTCTTATGCCGCTTGCCTACGGGTTGGTTGCAATTGTCGGATTCATTCTGGTGCTCACTTGGTTTGCTATGCAGGTCCAGGTCACTCTCGCTGGTTTTCTTAACAGCGAGAGTGTTTGGTCCAAGGCCCAGAAACAGTCGGTCATCGACCTTGGCAATTACGCCATTGATGGCAATCCGGCTTCGTTGACTGCATTTGAAAGTAATTATTCGCTCATCAACTCTGATCGCCTGGCGCGTGACGCCATTGCCCGGGGCAATTTCGACAGTGGCGAAGTCGATCGGGCGTTTATCCGTGGCAATGTCATGCCCTCGGCAAAGTCCGGCATCATTCTCATGCTTGAGTATTTTTCCGGCGCGCCGCACATGCGGGAGGCGCTGGCGGCCTGGCGCTCTACCGATCAGCCGATCGAAGAGCTACGAAAAATCTCCCTGCAGCTGCAGCGTGAATATGCAGCGACGTCGATCAATCGTGAGCGCATTGCCGAACTGCAGAAGCGTGTGCGGGATCTGAATGTTTACATCGAGCCGCGCACCAATCAATTTTCTATCGAGATAGCCCATGGCGCGGTCTGGATCGGCCGCGTACTGTTTTCCAGCGTACTGGCTGCGGCCATTCTTGCGGCTCTGCTATGGTTGCGTATGGCGCGCCGTATTCTCGCGAGCGTCAAGGGTAGCGAGGAGCGCTACCGCCTGGTATTCGACAGTGCGGCGGACGCCATCGTGATGGTGGACGAAGACAGCGGGCGAATACTCGACGTTAACCGCGCGGCCAGCGAATGGACCGGACGTCGTTGGGATGAATTGGTCGGTGATCGCTTCGTGCACCTGTTCACCCAGCAGATCTCCCGCAAGGAAGGCGGGCCGGCGATCAACGCGCTGCTCAATGCCGACGGCAGCAAGCGCCCGGTCGAAACGCAGAGCAGCCTGGTCGACTGGAGCGGTACGCCGGTACGGCAGGCGATCATCCGCGATATCTCCGAGCGAGTGGCGATGGAGCAGGAGCGCCGGGTGGCGGCCGAGGCGCTGGCCAGCATTGTCGAGGGAGTGATCATTGCCGACGCCGACCGGCGGGTGGTGTCGACCAATATGGCGCACACCGGCATCACCGGTTTTACCACGCGCGAGCTGTTGGGCAAGCCTTTCGAGGACACCCGCACCTTGCCGGATGGCTCCCCGCTGCCGCTGTCGATCTGGAAAAACATCGCGGCCGGGCACAACTGGCTCGGCGAAGTGCAGAGCACGCGGCGCGACGGCAGCACCTATCCCGAGCAGCTGAGCATCAGCGCAATCCGCGATGCGGACAACAACGTGCAGTATTACGTGGCGGTGTTCACCAACATCTTCTCCAGCAAGGCCAACCAGCGCCGGCTGGAGCATCTGGCACGGCACGATCCGCTCACCGGCATGGTCAACCGCTCGGAGTTCGAGCGCCACTGCAGCGAGGCCATTGCGGTGGCCGCGCGCGAGCGCATGGCCGTCGCCGTGCTGTTCATCGATCTGGACGCATTCAAGATCGTCAACGACAGTTACAGCCACGCCATCGGCGATCGTTTGCTGGTGAAAGTGGCCGAGCGGATCAGCCAGCAGCTGGCCGAAGGCGATATGGCCGGGCGCATCGGCGGCGATGAATTCACCGTATTGCTGCATCGTCTGAGCCTGCGTGAAGACGCTCGCCCGATCGTCAACCGGCTGCTGGCGAGTCTCTCTGAACCGTTCGTGGTCGATGAATACGAAATTTTTCTGAGCGCAAGCATCGGCGTGGCAGGATTTCCGCTGGACGGCACTGACGCGTCATCGCTGATCGCCAACGCCGACGCGGCGATGTATGCGGCGAAAACCCAGGAGCGCAACGCTTATCGCTTCTATTCGCCGATGATGCATGCCAATACCCGCAAGCGGCTGCAGCTCGCCAGCGAGCTGCGGCAGGCGCTGTCCCGCGACGAGTTCTATCTGGTCTATCAGCCCAGCGTGGAAATGCGCACGGGTCGTATCGTGGCAGTGGAGGCGCTGCTGCGCTGGCAGCATCCCGAGCGCGGCGAGGTATTGCCGGGTGAATTCATTCCGATGGCGGAGAGTCTGGGCATGATCCGGCGCATCGACGAATGGGTACTGCAGGCCGCGTGCGCGCAGATTCAGGCGTGGGATCTGGCCGGCGTCCCGGCGATCCGGGTGGCCGTGAATATTTCCGCGCGCTGGTTCGGTCAGCCGGCCTTTGTCGAAGGCATCAGCCGCACGCTGCAGGCGCGGCATATTTCGGCGCGGCGGCTGCTGCTTGAGATCACCGAGAGCGCGATGCTGCGCCTTGGTGAAGATACCGAGCGCACGATGCACATGTTGCATACCTTGGGCATCGACGTGGCGATCGACGATTTCGGCACCGGCTATTCCTCGATGTCCTACCTGAAGCTGCCCGCGGTTGCATTTCTGAAAATCGATCGCTCCTTTGTCACCGGTTTGCCGGACAACGCCGGTGACGTCGCGATTGCCGAAGCGATGCTGGCCATGTCGAAAGCCTTGGGCCTCACGACGATTGCCGAAGGCATCGAAACCGAGGCGCAGCATGATTTTCTGGTGCGCGCCGGATGCCTGGAAGGGCAGGGTTACCTGTATTCCTATCCCGTTGGCCCAAACAAGATCGAGCGCCTGTTGCGCCCGAGCGCGACGCTGGGAACCACCAAGCTTCGGCTCGTACCGCCGAAGCGAACGTAAATACAGTTTTACGCTGCAGCCGCGGCTTCCCGCGATGAAACCTGCAGCGGCGCACAGTGCCGGTTGAGCCATTCCAGATCGGCGTCTTCCAGCAGCGGGCTGAGCGCGGCGCGCACCTTGGCGTGATAGTCGTCGAGCCAGGCGCGCTCCTCCGGATTGAGGAGGGAAATTTCCAGCGCGTTGCGATCGAACGGGCACAGCGTCAGCGTTTCGAACGCATAGAACTCACCGAATTCGGTGGTATCCGCTTCGATCACCACGGCCAGGTTTTCGTGGCGTATGCCGTGGCGGCCGGGCTTGTACAAGCCTGGTTCGATCGAGCTGATCATGCCCGGCTCCAGCGCCACCAGCGCGCTGCCGGAAACCGGCGGACGGATGCCGTGCGGGCCCTCATGCACGTTGAGGAAGTAGCCCACGCCGTGGCCGGTGCCGTGGCCGTAATCCATGCCCGAGGCCCACAGCGGCGCCCGCGCCAGCGCATCGAGCTGCGGGCCGCTGGCGCCTTTGGGAAAGCGCGCGCGGCTCAGCGCGATCATGCCCTTCATCACCAGCGTCGCGTCGCGTCGCTGTTCGTCGGTGGTCGAGCCCAGCGCCAGCACGCGGGTGATATCGGTGGTACCGCCCTGGTACTGGCCGCCGGAGTCGATCAGCAGCAGGCCTTTGGCCTGCAGGCCGCTGTGCTGCTCGGGCGTGGCGCGATAGTGCGGCAGGGCGCCGTTGGCCTGATAGCCGGCGATGGTGTCGAAACTCTTGCCGACGTAGCCGGGCTGGATCGAGCGCTCCTCATATAAAAGCGTGTCGACATCCAGCTCGGTCAGCGCCATGCCGGCGGCGAGACGCTGTTCCAGCCGGCGGAAGGCGCAAACCAGCGCGGCGCCGTCGCGGCGCATCACTTCGCGCACGTGGTCGAGCTCGGCGCTGCTCTTGCGCGCCTTCATGGCGGTGCTGGGGTTGGCGGCCTCGATGCGCTTGACCGCCGCCGGAATGGCGGCGTCGATGGTGCTGACGATGCGGCCGCTGTCCAGCAAGAGACTGTCCTGCGCGCCCAGATCGGCGAGCGCGGAGGTGATCGTGGCGTAATCGGCGATCGCAATACCGTCGGCGGCCAGCGCGCCGACGAGTGCATCGCTGAGCTTGCCGCGGGCGACAAACAGGGTGCCGCGGCCGCTCGCATCGATCAGCATATGGGCCAGAAAGACCGGGTTGCACTCGACGTCGCTGCCGCGCAGGTTGGTCAGCCAGGCGATATCGTCGAGGCTGGATATCAGGTGATGCGTGGCGCCAAGCTTGCGCATGCTTTCGCGCACGCGGGCGAACTTTTCCGCGCGAGGGATCACCGCAAAGGCCGGGTCGTGAGCCACCACCGGTGCGGTGGGCAAGGCCGGGCGGTCGCTCCAGATCGCGCCCGGCAGATCCAGATCCGTGCGCAGGCTGGCGCCGCTTTCCTTCAACTTTTTCTCGATCTGTCGCTGCGTGCTCACGGCCACGCTGTCGCCGGCAATCGCCAGCACGTCGCCCTCGTGCAGATTTTTCTGCAGCCAGACGAGATGTTCGGCCGCGTGCGGCACCTGCAGCTTCATCAGCGAAATGCCGGTACCGGCCAGCTGCTGCTCGGCCTGCGAAAAATAGCGGGAGTCGGTCCACAGGCCGGCGTGGTCGGCCGTAACGATCAGCGTGCCTGCCGAACCGGTGAAACCGGACAGCCACGCGCGTGCCTGCCAGTGATCGGGCAGGTACTCGGAAAGATGCGGGTCGGCGCTGGGCACGAGCACGGCGGCCACACCGTGCTGCTGCATGGCGGCGCGCAGGGCGGCCAGACGGTCGGGAATCGAGGGGGAGGGTGGATTGGTCATCAGGTCATGCTAGCAGGCGATATGCCGCCTTTTCACGCGCGGCGACAGCGCCGTGGATGAATTAAATCGGTCGATTGTTGAATGCTCTCTCGCAGCGGGACGGTTCTGCCGCTAAAATGCCTATTTCCAGCACGGCTACTTTCCATGACCCCCCTGATTTTTGTCACCGGCGGTGTGGTGTCCTCGCTTGGCAAGGGCATTGCTGCGGCTTCACTGGCCTCGATTCTGGAAGCCCGCGGGCTTTCGGTCACCATGATGAAGCTCGACCCCTATATCAACGTGGACCCGGGCACCATGAGCCCGTTCCAGCACGGTGAGGTCTACGTCACCGACGACGGCGCCGAAACCGACCTCGACCTTGGCCACTACGAGCGTTTCGTCAACACCCGCCTCGCCGGCAAGAACTCCATCACCACCGGCAAGATCTACGAAAGCGTGATCCGCAAGGAGCGCCGCGGCGATTACCTTGGCGCCACCGTGCAGGTGATTCCGCACATCACCGACGAGATCAAGCACTGCATCCACGAGGCCACGCGCGGCTATGACGTGGCGCTGGTGGAAATCGGCGGCACCGTTGGCGATATCGAGTCGCTGCCGTTCCTCGAAGCCATTCGTCAGCTGCGCATCGAACACGGCCCGGAAAAGGTGGTGTTCATGCATCTCACCCTGGTGCCATATATCAAGGCCGCCGGCGAGATTAAGACCAAGCCGACGCAGCATTCGGTGAAGGAGCTGCGCTCGATCGGTATTCAGCCAGACATCCTGCTGTGCCGCAGCGAGCAGGCGCTGCCCGAGGGCGAGCGCCGCAAGATCGCCCTGTTCACCAACGTGCCGGAGCAGGCGGTGATCAGCGCCGTCGACGTCGACGTGATCTACAAGACGCCGCTGTGGCTGCACAGCCAGGGCCTGGACGACATCGTGGTGAAGCGCCTCGGCCTGAACGCCAAGCCGGCGGATCTGTCCGCGTGGCAGCGCACGGTCGACGCGGTGGTGAATCCGAAAGACGAGATCACCGTCGCCATTTGCGGCAAGTACGTCGAGCACAAGGATGCCTACAAATCGCTCGGCGAAGCCCTGCGCCACGGCGGCATCAAGCAGCAGACGCGGGTCAATCTGAAATGGATCGATTCGGAGCAGATCGAGGCCGACGGTGCCGCGGCGGTGCTTTCCGATGTCGATGCCATTCTGGTGCCGGGCGGCTTCGGCAAGCGCGGCTTCGAGGGCAAGATTCTGGCCGCCCGCTACGCGCGTGAGCACGGCGTGCCGTACTTCGGCATCTGCTACGGCATGCACGCGGCGGTGATCGACTTTGCCCGCCATGTGGCGAATCTGCCCGAGGCCGATTCCAGCGAGAACGACCGCAATACGCCCGATCCGGTGATCGCGTTGATCACCGAATGGACCACCGCCACGGGCGAAATCGAACAGCGCAGCGATCGCTCCGACCTCGGCGGCACCATGCGCCTGGGCTCGCAGGCGTGCCGCCTCAAGGCCGGCACGCTGGCACGCGAGCTTTACGGCCAGGATGTGATCGCCGAGCGCCATCGCCATCGTTACGAGTTCAACAACCGCTACCGCCAGGCGTTCGAGGACCTGGGTCTGGTGATTTCCGGCAAGTCGATGGACGACCTGCTGGTGGAAATCGTCGAGCTGTCGCCGCAGGCGCACCCGTGGTTCCTCGGCTGCCAGGCGCATCCGGAGTTCACCTCCACGCCGCGCGACGGCCATCCGCTGTTTATCGGTTTTGTCCGCGCCGCGCGTGAGTACAAGGCCGTGCGCGACGGTCATCGTCTGGCCCAGCAGGAGTCCGTGGCATGAAATTATGCGGTTTCGAGATCGGCCTGAACCATCCGCTGTTTTTGATCGCCGGCCCGTGCGTGGTCGAGTCCGAACAGCTGCAGCTGGACGTGGCGGGCAAGCTGAAGGAGATCACCGGTAAGCTCGGCGTCAACTTCATCTTCAAGTCCAGCTTCGACAAGGCGAACCGTTCGTCCAGCGAGAGCTTTCGCGGCCCGGGGCTGGAAGAAGGCCTGCGCATTCTCGGCGAAGTGCGCCGCCAGATCGGCGTGCCGGTACTCACCGACGTGCACGAGTACACGCCGATGGACGAGGTCGCCTCGGTCGTCGACGTGCTGCAGACGCCGGCCTTTCTGTGCCGCCAGACCGACTTCATCCAGAAGGTGGCGCGCGCCGGCAAGCCGGTGAATATCAAGAAGGGCCAGTTTCTGGCGCCGTGGGACATGAAGCATGTAGTCGCCAAGGCCAAGGCCGTGGGCAACGACGACATCATGGTGTGCGAGCGCGGCGCGAGCTTCGGTTACAACAACCTGGTGTCGGACATGCGCTCGCTCAGCGTGATGCGCGAAACCCAGTGCCCGGTGGTTTTCGATGCGACCCACTCGGTGCAGCTGCCGGGCGGCCAGGGCGCCAGCTCCGGCGGTCAGCGCGAGTTCGTGCCGGTACTGGCGCGCGCGGCGGTGGCAGTCGGCATTGCCGGGCTGTTCGCCGAGACGCATCCAGATCCGAGCAAGGCGCTTTCCGACGGTCCGAACGCCTGGCCGCTGGGCAAGATGGAAGCGCTGCTGGAAACGCTGATGGCGCTCGATGCCGTCACCAAGCGGCACGCCTTTCTCGAAGATTCGCTCTAAGCGCTGTCGCAAGTTTTTTGCGCGCGCGACACCTTTCGTTAGCACCGTCCAGATAGGAACTCCATGACTACCGATATCACCCGCATTCACGCCCGCGAAATCCTCGATTCACGCGGCAATCCCACGCTGGAAGCCGAAGTCACCCTGAGCGACGGCAGCTTTGGCCGCGCCGCGGTGCCGAGCGGCGCATCGACCGGATCGCGCGAGGCGGTCGAGCTGCGCGACGGCGACAAAGCCCGCTACGGCGGCAAGGGTGTGAAGAACGCGGTGGCCAACGTCAACACGACGATTGCCGATGCGCTGAAGGGTTTCGATGCACTCGACCAGAAAGGCCTCGACGCCAAGCTGATTGCGCTCGACGGTACGCCGAACAAGGGCAAGCTCGGCGCCAACGCGCTGCTCGGCGTGTCGATGGCGGCCGCGCATGCGGTGGCCGCGTCGCGCCGTGAACCGCTGTGGAAATACCTGTCCAATGGCAAGCCGGGCGCGCTTCCGGTGCCGATGATGAACATCATCAACGGCGGCGAGCATGCCGACAACAATATCGACGTGCAGGAGTTCATGGTGCTGCCGGTCGGCCTGCCGACCTTCGCCGAGGCGCTGCGCGCCGGCGCGGAGATTTTCCATGCGCTGAAGAGCGTGCTGCACGGCCGCGGCCTGAGCACGTCGGTGGGCGACGAAGGCGGTTTCGCGCCAAACCTGCGTTCCAATGTCGAGGCGCTCGACACCATCCTCGAAGCGATCGGCAAGACCGGTTACAAGGTCGGTAGCGAGATCCTGCTCGGGCTCGATGCCGCCAGCTCGGAGTTCTACAAGAACGGTAAATACGATCTGGCCGGCGAAGGCAAGCAGTACACCTCCGAACAGTTCGTCGACCTGCTGGCCGGCTGGGCCAAGCAGTATCCGATCGTCACCATCGAAGACGGCATGGCCGAAGGCGACTGGGACGGCTGGAAGCTGTTGACCGACGCCATCGGCGACCGTATCCAGGTGGTTGGCGACGATCTGTTCGTGACCAACCCGGCGATCTTCCGCGAAGGCATCGACAAGCACATCGCCAATTCGATCCTGATCAAGGTCAACCAGATCGGCACGCTGTCCGAAACGTTGGAAGCCATCGCGATGGCCGATGCAGCCAGGTATTCGGCGGTGATCTCGCACCGTTCCGGCGAAACTGAAGACACCACGATCGCCGACATCGCCGTGGCCACCACGGCAACCCAGATCAAGACCGGTTCGCTCTGCCGCAGCGATCGCGTGGCCAAGTACAACCAGCTGCTGCGCATCGAAGAGCAGCTGGGCGCCGCCGCGCGCTACGCCGGTCGCGACGCGTTCCCGAATCTCAGCAAGCTGCCCGGCTGAGCGGGGCGTTTGACTGCCGATGCTGCGCTGGGTCGCCCTGGTTTTGCTCCTGATTCTGGTCGGACTGCAGCTGAAGCTGTGGTCCGGCGCGGGCAGCATGCGCGACGTCGACAGTCTGCGCATCGCGGTCAAGAAACAGACCGATGAAAACGATCGTCTGACCCAGCGCAATCAGGCGCTGGGTGCCGACGTGCAGGATCTCAAGCACGGCGACCAGGCGGTCGAGGCGCGCGCGCGTACTGAGCTTGGCCTGATCAAGCCGGGCGAAACGTTTTATCAGGTTGTCGAGGCGCCGGCTGCGGCCTCGTCGGCGCAGCCCGCAGCGGCGTCTACGGCGGCGCAAGCCGGCCAGCCGTGAGCGCGATGTCGCTCTCTACCGATTCTTTTTGGTGCGTGGTGCCGGCCGCCGGTCGCGGCACGCGGGTCGGTGGCGACTGTCCCAAGCAATATCTGCCGCTGGCCGGGCGCGCGCTGATTCTGCACACGCTCGAACGCCTCGCCGCGCATCCGCGCATCGCCGGACTGCTGGTGACGCTCGGCTCGTCGGATGCGCAATGGCCTGGGATCGATTCCATGCAAGGCAAGCCGGTGCTCACCGCTGTGGGCGGTGCCGAGCGCAGCGATTCGGTGCTGGCCGGACTTGAAGCTTTGCCATCGGACGTGGGCGCCGATGATTTCGTACTGGTCCACGATGCGGCCCGGCCGTGCGTGCGGCAGGCCGATATCAGCCGGTTGATCGATCTTTGCACGGCGGTCGACGGCGGCCTGCTCGGTGCGCCGCTGCGCGATACGCTCAAGCGCGCCAACGACGCCTCGCGCAGCATGGCCACCGAGCCGCGCGACGAGCGCTGGCGTGCGTTTACGCCGCAGATGTTTCGTCGCGGCCAGCTCATCGCGGCCTTGCGCGATGTCGCCGCACGCGGCGCCAGGATCAGCGACGAGGCGATGGCGATGGAGCAGGCCGGCTTCGCGCCGTTGCTGGTCGAAGGTGCCGAGGACAATATCAAGGTGACCACGGCGGCGGATTTTGCGCTGGCCGAGTTTCTACTGGCGAGAACCGCATGATGCGTATCGGTAACGGTTTCGACGTGCACGCGTTCGGCGAGGGTGACCACGTGACCCTCGGCGGCGTACGCGTGCCACACACCCATGGCGTGATCGCGCATTCGGACGGCGACGTGGTGATCCACGCGCTGTGCGACGCGATTTTCGGCGCGCTGGCGCTGGGCGATATCGGCGTGCATTTTCCGCCGAGCGACGAGCGCTGGCGCAACGCGGACAGCCGCCAGTTTCTTCGTCATGCGGCCACGCTGATGGCGCAGCATGGTTATGCCCTGGGCAATGCCGATATCACCGTGATCGGCGAGAGACCGAAAATTTCGCCACACGCGCTGGCGATGCGCGAATGCCTGGCGGCGGATCTGGATAGCGACGTGGGCCGCATCAGCGTCAAGGCCACCACGACCGAGAAGCTCGGCTTTACCGGCCGCAGCGAAGGCATTGCCGCGCAGGCCACCGTTCTGCTCGAGCGCCGCTGAGCGCTCGTTGACATCATTAAATACCGGCGTGGCCGGTGGAGCGTCATGTCCGAATTTGAAGAGACTCCCGTTGAAGCAATGCCGCGCGATTCCGCCGACAGCGCATCGATCAACGCGCCGCTGCCGTGGGCTTACGGCGCACCGCCGCTGAAGGCACAACTGCGCAGCACGCCCGACGATTTCCGGGTCGAGGAAGTGCTCGGTTACGACGCCGACGGCCAGGGCGAACATGCGCTGCTGTGGGTGGAAAAACGCGGGGCAAACACCGACTGGGTGGCCAGAGAGCTGGCGAAATTCGCCGGCGTATCGCAGGTCGCTGTGGGCTACGCCGGCATGAAGGATCGGCACGCGGTGACGCGGCAGACGTTTTCCGTGCAGCTGGCGGGCAAGCCCGATCCGGACTGGTCGACTTTCCCGCATGTCGAGGTGAAAGTGCTGGCCGCCACGCGGCATTCGCGCAAGCTCAAGCGCGGCGCGCTGCGCGGCAACAGGTTTGTGCTGGTTCTGCGCCAGGTGCAGGGCGACCGCGAGGCCGCCGAGCGCGTATTGCAGCAGATCGCCAAGCGCGGCGTGCCTAATTATTACGGCGAGCAGCGCTTCGGTCGCGAAGGCGGCAATGTGGCGCAGGCGCGCGCGATGTTCGCCGGGCGCCGCGTGGAGCGCGACAAGCGCTCGTTCCTGCTTTCCGCCGCCCGTTCGCAGATATTCAACAGCGTGCTGGCCGCGCGCGTCGAAAAACAGGCGTGGGATACGCCGCTCGATGGCGAGATCTGGGCGCTGGCCGGTTCGCGCTCCTGGTTCGGGCCGGAGCCCTTCAATGATGTGCTGGCCGAACGGCTGGCGCGTTTGGACATCCATCCGTCCGGACCGCTGTGGGGACAGGGCGAGCTGCCTAGCAAGGATGTCGCCGGCGCACTGGAGCAATCCATCGCCGAAAGTTACCGCGATCTGGCCGCCGGTCTGGTCGCCGCTCGCATGGATCAGGAGCGCCGCCCACTGCGGCTGGTACCGACGGATCTGAAATGGCGCTGGCTCGATGACGAGGCACTGGAGCTTTCCTTCGAGCTGCCGGCCGGCGCGTACGCCACCGTGGTGATGCGCGAACTGGCACAGAGCTGACTGCTATCAAGTAAAGGTGCAGTCTCGGCTGGTGAGATTAGCCTGAGTTAGCATGGCCCGTCCGCATAGAGAAATGCGTAATGGGGGCCGAAATGGACGATAAGGGTTCTATAGCCGATTCGTGTTCGGGCGAATCGCTTGCGGCGGCGCAGTTCTTTGCTCACTCCACCGAGCGCGAGGACAAGGGCGACTGGCAATCGCTTCAGGAACATTTGCTATCTGTCGGGGAACTTGCCGCCAGTCGCGCGGCTTGGTTTGGGGCTGGGCCGCTCGCGCGTATCGCAGGGTTGTTGCACGACCTTGGCAAGTACACCCGTGAATTTCAAATGCGGCTTTGCGGTCAGTTTTCGCGCCTGGATCACGCCACCTGGGGCGCGCGCATCGCTTGCCAGCGTTACGGCGCGCTTGGGCGTCTGTTGGCGTACGGGATCGCAGGGCATCATGCCGGACTGGCCGACGGCGCTTTTACGGATTCGCTCAAGCGCAGCCCCCTCAAGCAGCGCCTGGAGACCAGTCCAGAGTATGAGCTGTTGCCGCAGTGGGAACGCGAGATCGCTCTGCCTGCCATGAGCGAGCTGTCGCCACCGGCGGGCTTTACCAGGCTGCCCGATCGCTGGGGTTTCCAGCAGGCCATGCTGGGCCGCATGCTTTTTTCCTGCCTTGTCGACAGCGATTTCATTGATACGGAAAACTTCTATCGCGCGTTACAGGGCAAGCGTTCGGCGCGCACCGCCAAACGCCCCACGCTGGAGGCGCTGCGTGCGCAGCTCGATCGCCACCTTGCTGGTTTTTCCCGCGAGGGCACGGTCAACGTGCTGCGCGGAAAAATACTGGGCCATGTGCGCGAACAAGCCGCGCTGGACCCGGGGCTGTTTTCACTTACCGTACCGACTGGCGGGGGCAAGACACTGGCCTCGTTGGCTTTTGCCCTGGATCACGCCATCAGCCACGGCCTGCGCCGGGTGATCTTTGTGATCCCGTTTACCAGCATCGTCGAGCAGAACGCCGCCGTGTTTCGCCAGGCGTTTGGCGATCTGGGCGACGAGGCTGTGCTGGAGCATCACAGCGCGTTTGTGGACAACCCGGATCGTGCGCCGCAGTCAAAGGAAAAGTTGCGCCTGGCGATGGAGAACTGGGATGCGCCGGTCATTGTCACCACGGCGGTGCAGTTTTTCGAAAGCCTGTTCGCCGACCGTCCCGCGCGTTGCCGCAAGCTGCACAATATAGCCGGCAGCGTGGTGATCCTTGACGAAGCGCAAACCCTGCCGCTGAAGCTGCTGCGGCCAACCGTGGCGATGATCGGCGAGCTGGCCCTGAACTATCGCACCAGCATCTTGCTGTGCACCGCCACCCAGCCCGCGTTGACGGCGGGCGATGGCTTTCGCGAAGGCCTCAGCGGCGTGCGCGAGCTGGCGCCCGATCCGCATGGGTTGTACGAGTCGTTCCGGCGTGTTTCCGTACGTCACGCCGGTGTGCTCGACGACGCGGCCCTTACCGATCAGCTGCGCCGGCGCGAGCAGGTGCTGTGCATCGTCAATAACCGACGCCATGCACGCGCCTTGTACGAGTCGATTGCCGATCAGACCGGTGCGCGTCATCTGACCACCTTGATGTGCGCCAGACATCGCAGTGAAGTGCTAGAGGAGATACGCGAAGACCTTAAGGTGGGCGTTCCTTGCCGGCTCGTTTCCACGTCCTTGATCGAGGCTGGCGTCGATGTCGATTTCCCGGCTGTACTGCGCGCGGAGGCCGGGCTGGATTCCATCGCCCAGGCTGCCGGCCGCTGCAATCGGGAAGGGCGCCGCTCGCGCGCATCCAGCGAGGTGCTGGTATTCGCCCAGCAAGGCGACGATTGGGCGCCGCCACCGGAATTGAAACAGTTTGCCCAAGTGTTCCGCGAGGTGCAGCGCAAACACCCGGGCGATCTGCTAGCGCTGGCGGCCATCGCCGATTACTTCAAGCTGCTGTACTGGCAGAAGGGGCCACAGGAACTCGATGCGCCGAATCTGATGGGCTTGCTTCGCGAGAGCCGGCCGGAAAGCCTCCCGTTCGAAACGCTGGCCAGCAAGTACCGAATCATGGACGCCGCCCAGCTGCCCGTGATCGTGCCTTTCGACCAGGAGGCGAAAACTGCCTTGCGCGAGCTGGCGTTTGCAGAGGGCTGCGGCGCGATTGCGCGTCGCCTGCAGCCCTATCTGGTGCAGCTGCCGCGGCAAGGCTATCAGGCGTTGCTGGCAGCAGGGGCCATTGTTGCGATACGACCGGATCGCTACGGGGATCAATTCATGCAGTTGGCCAACCCCGATCTCTACCATCCCAAATTCGGTTTGCATTGGGATGATCCGGCGTTTCTGTCCGCCGAGCGCCTGATCGTATGAGACACGGTAGCGCTCAATTTTTTCCCATCAGGAAAGCGAGTAGAGGGGGATGCTTCAATGGCATACGGCATAAAACTGCATATCTGGGGCGAGCGGGCCTGCTTCACTCGGCCCGAGATGAAAGTGGAGCGCGTTTCCTACGATGTGATCACGCCATCGGCCGCGCGCGGCATCCTGGAGGCCATTTACTGGAAGCCGGCGATCCGTTGGGTGGTGGACTCGATCCAGGTCTTGAAGCCGATCCGTTTCGAGTCGGTCCGTCGCAACGAGGTGGGTGGCAAGCTTTCTGCTGCGAGTGTGGCCAAGGCGATCAAGGCCGGTCGCACGGATGGCCTGCACGCCATCGTCGAGGAGGATCGCCAGCAACGCGCGGCCACTGTCCTTCGCGAGGTGGGCTATGTGATTGGCGCGCACTTCGAGCTGACCGACAGGGCGGGTGCGGAGGGTTCGGTCGGCAAGCATCTGGATATCTTCAATCGCCGTGCACGCAAGGGGCAGTGTTTTCAGGCGCCTTGCCTGGGCACGCGCGAGTTTCCCGCGCATTTCCAATTGCTGGAGAACGACCAGCATTTGTCGTCGCATGAGGCGCTGGCGGGCACGCGCGATCTCGGCTGGATGCTGCACGACTTCGATTTCGCCGATGACATGAGCCCCCGCTTCTTCCGCGCGCACATGGTCGATGGCCTGATCGCCGTTCCATCGCTGGTAGGCGAGCAGGTCAAGTCATGATCCTGCAAGCGCTCAACGATTATTACCAGCGATTGCTGGAACAGCGGGTGGAAGGTGTTGCCTTGCCTGGCTACAGCTCGCAGAACATTGCCTACGAGATTCTTCTGGCACCGGACGGTAGCGTGGTGCAGGTCAACGATATCCGTGATACCTCGGGCAAGAAGCCGCTTCCGCGTGTGCTGAGCGTGCCGCAGCCAGAGAAACGCACCGTCGGCATCAAGTCCAATTTCTTGTGGGACAAGACCAGTTATGTGCTGGGCATCAGCGCCACCAGCAAGCGTGCAGATAAGGAGCATGAGGCTTTTCAGGCTCTGCACCGGGAATTATTAGCCGACAACGGCGATGAAGGGTTGCAGGCCTTGCGGGCGTTCCTGCAGCACTGGACGCCGGAGCATTTCGTCGCCCCGCATTTCCTGCCGAAAATGCTGGACACCAATATTGTTTTTCGTCTTGATGGCGAACACGCCTACCTGCATGAGCGGCCCGCGGCGCAACGACTGTGGTCAAAGCAGCAAGCCGGCAACGATGCAAAAGTAGGGCTATGCCTGGTGACTGGAGAATCGTTGCCTCTGGCGCGGCTGCATCCAGCGATCAAGGGCGTCAATGGCGCGCAAAGTGCTGGTGCGTCGATCGTTTCGTTCAATCTGGACGCCTTCGCCTCTTATGGCAAAAGCCAGGGCGAGAACGCTCCGGTGTCCGAGCAGGCCGCTTTTGCCTACACCACGGCACTGAACCATCTGCTCCGGCGCAGCGAGCACAATCGTCAGCGCTTGCAGATTGGCGACGCCAGCGTGGTGTTCTGGGCGCAGGCCAGCGATGCCCGACAGGCCAAGGCTGCGGAAAACTTGATGGAGCATTTTTTCAATCCGCCGCCGGATGATGATGCGCAGGAAACCGGCAAGCTGCGTCTTGCCTTGGAGGCGGCAAGCCAGGGACTGCCATTGCAGCAAGTGGGCGAGGATATTGACGACGCAACACAAATCTTTGTGCTGGGGCTCGCGCCCAATGCCTCGCGTCTTTCGATACGTTTCTGGGAAGTGCAGTCGTTGGGCCTGTTTGCCCGGCATATGGCGCAGCATTTCACCGATCTGCGTATCGAGCCATCGCCTTGGCGCACGCCGCCACCGGTGTGGCGACTGCTGCTTGCCACCGCGCCCACGCGCGATGGCAAGTCCAAGAGCGAGGACGTGCCGCCGCAGTTGGCTGGCGAACTGACCCGCGCCATTCTGACGGGGCGCCGCTATCCGCGCAGCCTGCTCGGCAACATCATCATGCGCATGCGTGCCGACGGAGATATTTCCGGGACACGCGTGGCGCTGTGCAAGGGAATCCTGGCGCGCGAACGCCGCCTGGGTGTCATGGGAACTACGGAGGACATGCCTGTGAGTCTGGAAAAAACCAATACTGACCCAGGGTATCTGCTGGGGCGTTTGTTTTCATCGCTGGAGAATATACAGCGCGCTGCGCTGGGCAAGCAGATCAACGCCACCATCCGCGACCGCTATTACGGTGCGGCATCGGCGACGCCGGCCAGTGTATTTCCGGTGCTGGTGCGTCATGCGCAGCATCACCTGAGCCGTCTGCGCAAAGACAAACCAGGCCTTGCGGTGAACTTGGAGAAGGAGATCGGCGAGATCATCGACCTGCTTGGCACCAGCTTTCCGCGCAGCCTTCGCATCGAAGCCCAGGGCCATTTCGCCATCGGCTATTACCACCAGTCCCAGGCGCGCTACGGCCGCAACGACGGACCGGACACTACTGAAATTGCATCCGAGCAAGGAGAAGCTGCATGAGCGTCATCGCCAACCGCTACGAATTCGTCTATCTGTTCGACGTTACCAATGGCAATCCCAACGGCGATCCCGATGCCGGCAACTTGCCCCGGCTCGATCCGGAAACCAATCAGGGCCTAGTCACCGATGTCTGCCTCAAGCGCAAGCTGCGCAATTATGTGTCGCTGGAGAAAGAGGGCGCACCAGGGCACGCCATCTACATGCAGGAAAAGTCGGTGCTCAACCAGCAACACGAGAAAGCGTGGAAGGCATTGGATATTCCCGCCGATGCCAAGGATGCGTACAAAAAGCTTCCCAAGGATGAAGCCAAGGCACGTGAGCTGACGGCCTGGATGTGCCAGAACTTCTTCGACGTGCGTTCGTTCGGTGCGGTGATGACGACCGAGGTTAATGCGGGCCAGGTGCGCGGTCCGATCCAGATTGCCTTCGCCACTTCGATTGATCCTGTCGTGCCGATGGAAGTCTCTATCACACGCATGGCGGTGACCAACGAAAAGGACCTGGAAAAGGAGCGCACCATGGGCCGCAAACACATTGTGCCTTACGGTCTTTACCGGGCGCACGGTTTCGTTTCGGCCAAGCTGGCGGAAAAAACCGGGTTTTCCGAAGACGATCTGGAACTGTTGTGGCGCGGGCTGACCAATATGTTCGAACATGACCGCTCGGCCGCGCGCGGCGAAATGTCGGCACGCAAGCTGATCGTGTTCAAGCATGACAGTGCCTTGGGCAATGCTCCGGCGCATCAGCTCTTCGATCTGGTTAATGTCACGCGCAAAGACGGCGAGGTGGCGTCGCCGGCACGGCAGTATGCCGATTACCGGATCGATGTGGCGCGCGACCGGTTGCCGGTCGGTGTGACCTTGCAAGAGCTGCTCTAGCGTCACGTTATCTGATGCACGACGAAGCAGCCATCCCGATCTCGGCATTGCAGCACTATTTGTTCTGCCCGCGGCAGTGCGCCCTGATCCATCTCGAGCAGATATGGGCGGAGAATGTCTACACTGCCGAAGGACGGCTGCTGCATGAACGCAGTGATCGGCCTGCCAGTGACAAGCGTCGCGGCGTTCATACCGCTACGGCGCTGCCGATTTCAAGCGATCAGCTTGGCATAACCGGTATTGCCGATGTGGTCGAATTTCGCGTCGATGGCGATGTGAGGCGGCCCTACCCGGTGGAGTATAAGCGAGGTCGCCCCAAGGCGCATCGGGCCGACGAGGTGCAGCTCTGCGCCCAGGCACTTTGTCTGGAAGAAATGTTGGGTGTGAGCGTACCGGAAGGCGCGCTGTTCTATGGCAAAACGCGTCGCCGCCAATTGGTGCCGTTCGATGCAGGCCTGCGTGAACTCGCGTTGCAGGTGATCGATGCCGTACGCGACATGCTGGGAAAACGCCTTACACCTGCGGCGCAGTACCTTCCGGCGCGGTGCGATACCTGCTCGCTGCTGGAGCTGTGCCGCCCAAGGGTGTTGCCGGCAGGCCGTCAGGTTCGGAACTGGTTGCAACGCCAGCTCGACAAGGAGTGAATTGCGATGCGCCGACTTCTGAACACGCTTTATGTCACCACCGAGGGAGCGTGGCTACGCAAGGATGGCGAGAACGTGGTGCTGGAGGTGGAAAAAAACGAGCGGGCGCGACTGCCTATCCACATGCTGGGCGGTATCGTCTGCTTTGGTCACGCAGTCATGACGCCCGCCCTGATGGGGCACTGCGCCGCCAGTGGCATCAGCATCAGTTTTCTCAGCATGCACGGCCGCTTTCTGGCGAGGGTGGAAGGACCGGTAGCCGGCAACGTACTTTTGCGACGCGAACAATACCGGCGCAGCGATGATCCCACCGCCTGCGCGCTGCTGGTGCGCCATTTGCTCGCAGGAAAAATTCACAACCAGCGGGCGGTGCTGCGGCGTGCGTTGCGGGATCATGGCGAGAGTTACACTCCGCTGGTCACGCAGCAATTGAAGGAGGCACAGCAAAGTCTTGGTCATATCCTCGACCGGCTGCTGCGGGAGCAAAGTGTCGATGTATTGCGCGGTCTGGAAGGCGATGCGGCACGCCGTTATTTCGAAGTGTTTGATCGGCTTATCCGGGTGAGTGAATCGGATCTTCGTTTTTGCGGGCGGAATCGTCGGCCCCCACGCGACCGCGTCAATGCATTGCTTTCTTTTCTCTATACGCTAGTGACCCACGATTGCCGCTCGGCGCTCGAAACCACCGGTTTGGACCCAGCGGTCGGCTTTCTACATCGCGATCGGCCTGGACGGCCAAGTCTGGCGCTTGACCTCGCCGAAGAGTTTAGGCCGGTGGTTGCCGATCGGCTTGCATTGTCGCTGATCAATCGGCGTCAACTGACCGCTCGCGATTTTATCGTTGGCGAAACTGGCGCAGTTACCCTTAAAGACGATGCGCGCAAGACCTTACTGACGGCATATCAAGAGCGTAAACGCGAAAGCCTGCGTCACCCATTCATCGAGGAAAACGCCGACATGGGTTTGTTTCCTTGGCTGCAGGCCCAGCTCCTTGCACGACATCTGCGCGGCGATCTGGATGCTTATCCGCCTTTTCTGTGGAAGTGACAGGTAATGATGATACTCGTCACCTACGATGTCAGTACGATGGACGCCGGTAGCCAGCGGCGTTTGCGCCGGGTAGCGAAGGCTTGTCGAGACTATGGCCAGCGCGTGCAGTTTTCGGTATTCGAAATCGAAATCGAGTCGGGGAGCTGGGTGATGCTGAAGCAACGTCTGATCGATGTCATCAATCCTCAAATAGACAGTCTGCGCTTCTACTACCTGGGCACACACTGGGAGCGCAAGGTGGAACATATCGGCGCCAAGCCTGCGCTAGACCTGAAAGGCCCCTTGGTTTTCTGACTTTCCGCGAACCTAAAGCGACCGAAAAAAGCCCGGCAGGTTCGCGCATGTGGTAAGTCATTGTTTTTTTATCGACCCTTGTTCATTCACTGCCATCCAAATGCACTCAATCGCGCGTAACTAGAGATGGTTCGCGCAAACAAGCTTTTCGTTCATTGAAATTCCGTAGGTTATGCTAGGGCGGTCGCGCCTCACGCAGGCGCGTGGATAGAAACACCAACGCCGGCGACGCCTCGGGCAACGTCGAGATCGTCGCGCCTCACGCAGGCGCGTGGATAGAAACATCGACTCAGCGAACAAGCAGTATGGAAAAAACGTCGCGCCTCACGCAGGCGCGTGGATAGAAACAACGTAGCAAACAGCGGTGCTACTGTCGTGGCCGGTCGCGCCTCACGCAGGCGCGTGGATAGAAACGATGCTACCGGGGCGCTGATCATCGAAAAGCTCGAGTCGCGCCTCACGCAGGCGCGTGGATAGAAACGAATCGCACCACAGGATCAGGCGGGCGAACGCACGTCGCGCCTCACGCAGGCGCGTGGATAGAAACTCAGACATGTCAGCTACCCGAAATGGCAGCCAGCGGTCGCGCCTCACGCAGGCGCGTGGATAGAAACCCGGCGTTGGCCACTGCGCTCCGGAATGCGTGCGGTGTCGCGCCTCACGCAGGCGCGTGGATAGAAACGAGTGAGGCAAACATCACGCATGCTCCGCGTTGTGTCGCGCCTCACGCAGGCGCGTGGATAGAAACCTGCATATACGGCGTGACAAAATGCACGTAGTCGGGGAGTCGCGCCTCACGCAGGCGCGTGGATAGAAACGCCGGCAGCACGAGCGGCATCAGCTTATCTAGCAGTCGCGCCTCACGCAGGCGCGTGGATAGAAACTCGACAACCTGGCCCTGATCCATCGCGCGCAGCTGGTCGCGCCTCACGCAGGCGCGTGGATAGAAACACCATGCTCGCCACGGATTCGATCAGTCTAGCGAGTCGCGCCTCACGCAGGCGCGTGGATAGAAACTCCAGCAGCTTGCCGCTGTAGGTGTGCATGGTGGTCGCGCCTCACGCAGGCGCGTGGATAGAAACTCCTCGTCGAGCGACGTCGCGAACAGCTTGTACGGTCGCGCCTCACGCAGGCGCGTGGATAGAAACTCCTCGGTCGACCTGATCATCGGCGGCCAGGCCGGCAGTCGCGCCTCACGCAGGCGCGTGGATAGAAACCTGAGCACGACGGACGGCACGCCCTGGAACACCGTCGCGCCTCACGCAGGCGCGTGGATAGAAACTCGTGATCTGGTTCGAACTGAATACCCGGCGTGGGTCGCGCCTCACGCAGGCGCGTGGATAGAAACCTCGAGTCGATGCCGGAGGCGTTCGACCTCGACGTCGCGCCTCACGCAGGCGCGTGGATAGAAACCGCCGCTCTGCGTGTTTTCGATCACATGGATGCGTCGCGCCTCACGCAGGCGCGTGGATAGAAACCACCACCAGCATCCGCAACAGTAGCAAGATCAAGTCGCGCCTCACGCAGGCGCGTGGATAGAAACACCTAGACCCCGATAACGCCCGTGACCGCATGGCGTCGCGCCTCACGCAGGCGCGTGGATAGAAACTGCACCCGGCTCGATCGATCTGCAACCTGACTCGTCGCGCCTCACGCAGGCGCGTGGATAGAAACCATGTCAAGTTGAACGAGGTCGACCCAATCAAAAGTCGCGCCTCACGCAGGCGCGTGGATAGAAACCATTCCACGTAGCCGACTGGTGTCCAGCCGAGAAGTCGCGCCTCACGCAGGCGCGTGGATAGAAACTACGCGCACAAATACACCGATGCGCCGCAAGCGATGTCGCGCCTCACGCAGGCGCGTGGATAGAAACCTGCTCAGGCTCCTGTATAGGCATAGCCTTAGCGAGTCGCGCCTCACGCAGGCGCGTGGATAGAAACCATGCCGAGCGATGGGACACGTACACTGATCTCGAGTCGCGCCTCACGCAGGCGCGTGGAGAGAAACGCAACTACCCTGTCAATACCCTAATTGCAGATTGTCGCGCCTCACGCAGGCGCGTGGATAGAAACCCGATGGTACTAGCCAGACTGGCCGCGCCATCAAGTCGCGCCTCACGCAGGCGCGTGGATAGAAACAAATATCTGATTAGCGCGATTGATATTTTGACAGGTCGCGCCTCACGCAGGCGCGTGGATAGAAACACTGTTGCCGCGTCGGGGCTGCCCGCAATCTCGATGTCGCGCCTCACGCAGGCGCGTGGATAGAAACCATGTCAGCGTGTACAAGGTCGATCCAAGGATCGAGTCGCGCCTCACGCAGGCGCGTGGATAGAAACACGCCGCGCATGGAGAAGCATGGCGACGAGAACGTGGTCGCGCCTCACGCAGGCGCGTGGATAGAAACCAGATCAAGGCGTACATGCGCGACGCCACCACCCTTGTCGCGCCTCACGCAGGCGCGTGGATAGAAACTTCCCACCGCACACGGTCTACGTCGAGCCGTTTGGTCGCGCCTCACGCAGGCGCGTGGATAGAAACGCCTGACCTGCAATTTCAACCAGGACGGCCGCACGTCGCGCCTCACGCAGGCGCGTGGATAGAAACTACGCGTTGGGTGCGCCGTTGCGCATGTTGCGGCGTGTCGCGCCTCACGCAGGCGCGTGGATAGAAACGGTGCATGAACAGGCCCGCTTTGCAGTAATAGCAAGTCGCGCCTCACGCAGGCGCGTGGATAGAAACTGGTGCACTCCAACACAACCAAGATTATCCCTCGGGTCGCGCCTCACGCAGGCGCGTGGATAGAAACGCTGAATCGCTGCCGGCGACCTTGTTACCACTCGCCGTCGCGCCTCACGCAGGCGCGTGGATAGAAACGTGGTGAATCCGGGCAGATATGCAAACTGGCGGAGTCGCGCCTCACGCAGGCGCGTGGATAGAAACAACCCGGATCCGAACGCCAACACAACCTTCGTGTTGTCGCGCCTCACGCAGGCGCGTGGATAGAAACATATTGGGGATGATCGCCCTATGTGCAGCCGATCAAGGTCGCGCCTCACGCAGGCGCGTGGATAGAAACATCGGTGATGCCGACCAGAAACCAGTTATGGAAGCGTCGCGCCTCACGCAGGCGCGTGGATAGAAACAACACCGGGCATTTATTTACGTCACAGGATGGCTGTCGCGCCTCACGCAGGCGCGTGGATAGAAACATGGCGCGCGGCGGTGTGGCTGCCCAGGGTCTGAGTCGCGCCTCACGCAGGCGCGTGGATAGAAACAGTTCCAAATCCTCCACACCACCACCCGTACACGTCGCGCCTCACGCAGGCGCGTGGATAGAAACCCTGATACGTGACCGTGATGGAATATCGTCCATGTCGCGCCTCACGCAGGCGCGTGGATAGAAACAGTGCGGTGAGGGTCAGTAATGCCGATTCGCGCGCGTCGCGCCTCACGCAGGCGCGTGGATAGAAACAGTTAGAGTCGAACTGGGGTTAACGAGTGCCATGGTCGCGCCTCACGCAGGCGCGTGGATAGAAACAGATCAAACAGGAGGAGGCGCGCGCCGAGCAGGGTCGCGCCTCACGCAGGCGCGTGGATAGAAACATCGTTAGTGAGGGATGAAGGTCACGGTCGGGGGTCGCGCCTCACGCAGGCGCGTGGATAGAAACATTATCTGATCCGATGAAATAGGTATGTGTGTGGATAGAAACGAGTTCAGTCTAGTCTCGCGAGGTATTGCGACAGGTCGCGCCTCACGCAGGCGCGTGGTATAGAAACAAGATCCGCAAAGAGGACCCCACCGGCCTTATCACGTCGCGCCTCAGGCAAGCGCGTGGATAGAAACCCTGCCACTCGGTGAGCCGAGCTTCGAGGTCGGGCGCGCCTCACGCATCGGAGGCGCTCAGCCTTTCAGCAGCACAACGACTGCACCGGTGCCGCCCTGCGCGGGACGCGCCGAGGCGAAGGCGATTACATCGTCGCGCCGGCGCAGCATGCGATCGGTCAGCCCTTTCAATACCGGCCCGGCGGCGCGCGAGCGCAGGCCCTTGCCGTGCACGATGCGCACGCAGCGCAGCCCGTTCTGTTTGGCTTCGGCGAGAAACATGATGATGGTGGACTGCGCCGCGGCGACGTTCATCTGATGCAGATCGATGTCGTCCTGCACGCTGAACTGGCCGCGCTTGAGCTGGCGCAGCAGCTTGGGCGAATAGCCATCGCGCAGAAAGCTGAGCTCTTCCCCAACTTCGAGCACGGCCGGGTCGAAGGCCATGTCGAGCAGCTCGCCGGGCACCGCCGCCTCGTCCGCTTCGAACATGTGCGGATGCGGCTCGGGTTTGGGAGCAGTCGGTGGCGCAGCGACCGAGTTGAGCTTGCGCACCTCACCGATCGACTCGCGAAACAGTCGGCTGTCGTCGTCATTGATCGGTGTGGATGCGCGGCGCTTCATGTTCCCATGCTAACCAAAGCGCGTGCGATGGTGCGAATGCTCATGGTCGCAGCCGAAGGCGTGTGAATCCCGGCACTCGCTCCGGTAGACTTCAACGGTTGAGGCATATCGCGGTCATCGCGCCACGCCCCGCCCAGCTTTCAACGGAGCAGCATGCGAGTTCTGGTCAGTAACGATGATGGTGTGGATGCCCCCGGCATCCACGTGCTTGCCGAGCGCCTGCGCGAGGTCGGCGAAGTAACCGTGGTGGCGCCCGATCGCGACCGCTCCGGCGCCAGCAATTCGCTGACGCTGGATTCGCCGCTGCGCGTGCTGCCGATGGGCAACGGCTATTTCCGCGTAGCCGGCACGCCGACCGACTGCGTGCATCTGGCGCTGGCCGGCCTGCTCGATGAAGAGCCCGATATCGTCGTCTCCGGCATCAACAACTCGGCCAATCTCGGCGACGACGTGATCTACTCCGGCACGGTGTCCGCCGCAATGGAAGGCCGTTTCCTCGGGCTGCCCGCCATTGCGGTGTCGCTGGTGAGCAAGGATCACAACGGCCAGCACTATGACTCCGCGGCGCAGGCCGTGCTGCTGCTGATGCAGCGCCTGCTGGTCGATCCGCTGCCGGCGGACACGATACTCAACGTCAACGTGCCGGATCGGCCGTGGGCGGAAATCAAGGGTTTTGAAGTGACCCGTCTTGGCCGCCGCCATCGTGCCGCGCCGTCGGTAGCGCAGACCGATCCACGCGGTCGGCCGATCTGGTGGATCGGCCCGGCAGGCGAGGTGGATGACGACAGTCCCGGCACCGATTTCAACGCGGTGCAGCGCGGTTTTATCTCGGTCACGCCGATCCACGTCGACCTCACCCGTTTTCAGGCGCTGGAAAAAGTCAGCAGCTGGATCGAGGACTTGAGCGACAGCGTGAAGCGCGATCGCACCGCCACGCACGAGGTGGTCTAAGCGATGACCGTTTATCGACTGCCGGCGTCGGAGTTGAAAGGCGAGGGCATGACATCGCAGCGCGCGCGCGATCGCCTGGCCGTGAGCCTGAAAGAGAGCGGCATTCGCGACTCGCGGGTGATCCAGGTAATTCGCGACCTGCCGCGTCATCACTTCATCGATCAGGCGCTGCACTCGCGCGCCTACGAAAACACCGCGCTCCCGATTGGCCATGGGCAGACCATTTCGCAGCCGTGGGTCGTGGCACGCATGACCGAGGTGCTGCTGGAACATTTCGACGCCAAGCAGGGCATGCCGAAGAAGGTGCTGGAGATCGGTACCGGCTCGGGTTACCAGGCCGCCGTGCTCGCGGCGCTGGTGCCGGAGCTTTTCACGGTCGAGCGGATCGAGGAGCTGCTGCGCCAGGCGCGCCGGCGCTTTCGCCAGCTGGGCATCACCAATCTGCGTTCCAAGCACGACGACGGCAAGCTCGGCTGGCCGGATGAGGCGCCGTTCGACGCCATCATCCTCACCGCGGCAGGCGATACGATTCCCACGCGCATCCTCGACCAGCTCACGCCCACCGGGGTGCTGGTGGCGCCCGTCGGTTCGGCCAGCAGTCAGACGCTGATCCGCATGCGCGGCGATGGCGCAGGCGATTTCATCCAGGAAGAACTGGGCCCGGTGAGCTTCGTACCCTTATTAGGCGGGATCGGCTGATGCGTCTGTTTGGAAAACTCTACGCTCAGGCGCTGGTCTGGGCGCGCAGCCCGAAAGCGATTTACTACCTTTGCGGATTGAGCTTCGTCGAAGCCTTCATCTTCCCGATTCCGCCGGAGGTGATGCTGGCGCCGATGATGCTGGGCAAGCGGCACAAGGCTTTTCACTTCGCCAACCTGAGCCTGCTGTTTTCGCTGCTTGGTGCACTGGTCGGATACTCGCTCGGTCACTGGGCGTTTCAGGCCTTGCGACCGGTGCTCGATTCGCTGCATTTTCTGGCGCCGATCGAGCAGGGCGTGGCCGTGCTGCGCCAGCAGATGGCGCAGCACCAGTGGGGTCTGTTCGGCGTGCTTATTCTGGCGGCGCTGCAGCCGGTTGTGCCGATGAAGTTCGTGACCTGGGCCTGCGGCATCATCGGCGTACCGGTGCTGCCGTTCCTCGCCTGCATCGGACTCGGGCGCGGCAAGCGGGTGTGGCTGCTGGCGCTGCTGATTCGCCTTTTCGGCGAGCGTGCCGAACGCATCTTGCACAAATATATCGAGTGGATCGGCTGGACCGCGCTGGTGCTGCTCGCCCTGCTGCTGGTCTGGTGGGTGTGGCTGCGTTGAGCGACGTTTGCTGATGTCGCGAGCTGGTATGAAAAAAGGATGGTGCCTCGGTATGCTGCCCACCATGAATGGAACGACCTTGAATCGACCGTTTTTGCGCCGACGTTGGCCCTTGCTGGCGCTGGCGATCATATCCTCGATGCTGGCTGCCTGCGGCACCATGCACAGCTCGGTCGTGGTCGAGCCGGCGTCCGGCAGCGGTCATTACGGCAGCGGAAACGTCGTAGCGCCAGCGACCCACACTTCGGTTCCCGGCGGCAGCTATCAGGTGGTCAAGGGCGACACGCTGTACTCGATTGCCTTTCGCAACAAGGTGGACTTTCGCGATCTGGCGCAGTGGAATGGCGTCGCTCCTCCGTACACGATTCATCCGGGGCAGCGGCTGAAGCTGTCTCCGGCAACAACGGCAGGAGCCGTCGCCGTCAATCGCCCGAGCGGACCGGTTTTGCCGTCGCCGCCGTCGGCAACCGCCAACGCGGTGGCACCCGTTCATGCCGCATCGGCTCCGCCGGCTGCATCGGCGCCGATGTTCGAGCCGGTGGCTTCGTCGTCAACCACCAAGCCGCCAAGCGCAAAGGCCGTAGTGGCCGCGCCGGCGGTTCCTGGGCAGCCGAAAACGACCGCGCCCGCGCCGTCAGCCAGCACCAGCGTGGTACCGGTGGCGGGAGTAAAGACGCCATCGCCCGCCGTATTGCCGCCGCCAGCGCCCGCACAGGTCGTTTCCAACGGACCTTCACGCGCCGTGAGCGGCGTGACCTGGCGCTGGCCGGCGCAGGGCACCTTGATCAAGCGCTTTCAGCCGGGCGATGCGATCCCGGGTATCGAGATCGGCGGCAACGCCGGAGACGCCGTGCACGCGGCAGCCGATGGCGTGGTGGTTTACAGCGGCAACGGTCTCGTGGGTTACGGCGAGCTGGTCATCATCAAGCACAGTGACAGCTTTCTGTCGGCCTACGGCCACAACAGCAAGCGCCTGGTGAAGGAAGGGCAGCGCGTCACGGCCGGCCAGCAGATCGCCGAAATGGGCTCGACCGGCGCCACGCGCGACGAACTCGAATTCCAGATTCGCAAGGACGGCAACCCGGTCGATCCGCTCGGCTACCTGCCGCCGCATTGACTCGCGGGGTCAGCTCGACGGCGGTGACGTGTGCGCCGGTGCGGCCAGGATGAATCCGGCAATCACCCGCCGCCCCTCGCCGGCAAGCAGGTTGTAAGTGCGCGCGGCGGCGGCGTTGTCCATCACTTCGATGCCGATGTTCCGACGCAGGAACCCGGCCATGAAGGCCGCCGAAGGAAACGTCTGACGCGAGCCTGTGCCCAGAATCACCAGCTCCGGCTGCAAAGCGAGCATGGCCTCGACATGGTCGCCGTCCAGCGCACTGGCGGCATCGACGGCCCAGTTCTCGATGGCCTGGTCCGGCGCCAGCAGGAAGCTGCGGCTCAATTCGCGATCAAGCAATGTGATGCTGTGCGCGCCAACGCGGCGCACCAGCAGATAGCCATCGGTTTGTTCGAGGGACAGATCCATCAGCGCGGCAGGGCGATCTTCGGTTCGTCGATATTGCGCCGGAAAAGCACCACGACGTGGCCGATCTTGTGGATGATTTCTGCCTCGGTGCCCGCGGTTAAGGTGCCGATCTGGGCCTCGCGCTCCTCCTTGTCGCCGCCAGACAGCTTGACCTTGACCAGCTCGTGCTGGCTCAGCGCCAGGCCGAGCTCCTTGACGACCGCATCGCTGGCGCCCTTGTTGCCGAGCAGGATGACCGGGCTTAGATCGTGGGCGAGGCTGCGCAGGTAACGGATCTGCGAGGAGGAAAGGGCCATGTCGTACGTACTCGATTCGCTGTCATTCGACATCTAAGGGTATCATGCGTCTACAAGCCGCACGTCGAAAAACATTCGGCCGTCACAGGCGATGGGCGATCTTCTGTACTGTCTCTACCGTCAGCGCGTGTTTTCTCGGCGTTTCAGCAATTCCTCTTTTTCTGGCTGTCTCCGATCATGACCCGCAGCAAAAGCAGTGCCGTATGGCTGCGCGAACACTTCAATGACGTTTACGTCAAAAAGGCCCAGGCCGAAGGGCTGCGCTCGCGCGCGGTCTACAAGCTGGAAGAGCTGATCGAGCGCGATCGTCTGCTCAAGCCGGGCATCCATGTCGTCGACCTTGGCGCGGCGCCGGGCAGTTGGTCCCAGCTGGTGCGAAATCGCATGGGCGACACCGGTACCGTGGTGGCGCTGGATATCCTGCCGATGCAGAGCATTGCCGGCGTGGACTTTCTGCAGGGCGACTTCCGCGAGGAGTCGGTGCTGCGCGAGCTGGAAGGCCGATTGAGCGGGCAGAAGCTGGATCTTGTGCTGTCCGATATGGCCCCCAATATGAGTGGTGTGGCGCTTGCCGACCAGATCCGTGCGATGGATCTGGCCGAGTTGGCGCTGGACTTCAGTCGACAGTGGCTCAAACCCGGCGGTTCGTTCCTGATCAAGTTGTTTCAGGGGGCCGGTTTTGACAATTACTTGCGCAGCTTGCGCGCGGACTTCACCCGCGTGACTATGCGTAAACCAAAGGCCTCACGCGCACGTTCGCGTGAGGTGTACGCACTGGCAACAGGCAGAAAGCCTTCTTCGGTGCAACCGGGCGAGAATCGCGCATGAATGAGACAGCTAAAAACGTATTGCTCTGGGTCATCATCGCGGCAGTTTTGTTCGCGGTGTTCCAGAGCTTCAATCCGCATGGATCATCCTCGTCCGATCTGCCGTACAGCGGATTCGTGCAGAGCGTCGACAATGGCAACGTGTCGACAGCCGTGATCAGCGCCGATCAACCGGCCACCATCAGCGGCAAGCTGAAGGATGGCAGCACCTTCCATACGGTCGCTCCCGTGCTCGGCATCTCCACCAACGAGGTGGTGAAGAAGATGCAGGACAAGGGCGTGGAAGTTCGCCAGGATCCCTCCGAAGGCTTCTCGCTGATCGGTTTGCTGATCAGCTGGCTGCCGGTGCTGCTGATCGTCGGCGTGTTCATCTGGTTCATGCGCCAGATGCAGTCCGGCGGCGGCGGTCGTGGCGCCATGAGCTTCGGCCGCTCGCGTGCCAAGCTGCAGGGCGAAGATCAAATCAAGGTCAATTTCAGCGACGTCGCCGGCTGCGACGAAGCCAAGGAAGAAGTGGGTGAGCTGGTCGAATTCCTGCGTGACCCGGGTCGTTTCCAGAAGCTTGGCGGCAAAATTCCGCGCGGCGTGCTGATGGTCGGCCCGCCCGGTACCGGCAAGACACTGCTGGCCAAGGCAATCGCCGGCGAGGCCAAGGTGCCGTTTTTCGCGATCTCCGGTTCGGACTTTGTCGAGATGTTCGTTGGCGTGGGCGCCAGCCGCGTGCGTGACATGTTCGAGCAGGCGAAAAAGCACGCGCCCTGCATCATCTTCATCGACGAAATCGACGCCGTCGGTCGCCATCGCGGCGCCGGGCTCGGTGGTGGTCATGACGAGCGCGAGCAGACGCTGAACCAGCTGCTGGTCGAGATGGACGGTTTCGAAGGCACGGAAGGCATCATCGTGATTGCCGCCACCAACCGGCCCGACGTGCTCGATCCGGCGCTGCTTCGTCCGGGCCGTTTCGATCGCCAGGTGGTGGTCGGTCTGCCTGACGTGCGCGGTCGTGAGCAGATTCTGAAAGTGCACATGCGCAAGGTGCCGACAGCCAGTGACGTCAATGCCATGACGATTGCGCGCGGCACGCCGGGTTTTTCCGGCGCGGACCTGGCCAACTTGGTCAACGAAGCGGCGCTGTTTGCCGCGCGTGAGAACGCCCGCGAAGTGCGCATGATTCATCTGGACAAGGCGCGCGACAAGATTCTGATGGGCTCGGAGCGCCGCTCGATGGCGATGAGCGAGGACGAGCGCAAGCTCACCGCTTATCACGAGTCGGGTCACGCCATCATCGGCCGCCTGGTGCCGGAGCACGATCCGGTCTACAAGGTGACCATCATCCCGCGCGGTCGCGCGCTGGGCGTCACGATGTATCTGCCGGAGGGCGACAAGTACAGCATCAACCGCGTCGCCATCCAGTCGCAGCTGTGCTCGCTGTACGGCGGGCGTGTGGCCGAGGAGCTGATCTTCGGTGCCGACAAGGTCACCACCGGTGCGTCCAACGACATCGAGCGGGCCACCAAGATGGCGCGCAACATGGCGACCAAGTGGGGCTTGTCCGACGAGCTCGGTCCGGTCACTTACGGTGAAGACGAAGATGAAGTGTTCCTTGGTCGCTCGGTGACTCAGCACAAGAGCATCTCCAACGAAACCGCCAGCAAGATCGACGATGTCGTGCGGGGCATTCTCGATCGCGCCTACGCGCGCACCAAGGAGTTGTTGACGGCAAACATGGATAAACTGCACATCATGGCCGAATTGCTGTTGCAGTACGAAACCATCGATGCGCATCAGATCAACGACATCATGGCCGGGCGCGAGCCCGGCCCGCCGGCCGACTGGACCAAGAATCCGCCGACCAGCAGCACGCCACCGCCGCCGCCGCCGAAGAGCGACGCTGGCCAGCCCATCGGCAAGGTGGGTGACCCGGCCGCGCAAAACCGCTCCGGCTATCAGGGCTGAGCAATTCAGAAGGTTTCTTGCTGGGTTACTGCTCTTCGCGTGAATGTGGGGAGTTCTATAGAAAGGCGGCCCTCGGGTCGCCTTTCGTTTTTTGATGAACGGTCATCGTCGAAGTATGTAACCACGCACTCGCAAAAACTCAGTCACAGCGAGGCATCAGCCTCCGACGTTGTCGCTGAAGTGAAATTCTTTCACGAAAAGTGTTGACGCATGCGTGCGGAGTCTGAATAATTCCGCTCCTCGGTTCGACGCATCGATGCCCAAACATTGGTGTAGCGGACAGACGCTTTCAGTGCGCCCGTAGCTCAGTTGGATAGAGTACCTGGCTACGAACTAGGTGGTCGGGAGTTCGAATCTCTCCGGGCGCACCATTTACACAGCGAGGCGGGGTGCTTGCACCCCGTTTCGTTTTTACGGGAGGCAGTTTTTTCCGTAGAAAATTGGAAATCAGATATAAGGTGTGTGCTTCGATAACGGATTGACGGATCGCAGTGTCGCCCGTAACATTTGAAGGCTTCGATGACTTGAAACCTTCGAGCAATCGTTGCGGGGTATAGCTCAGTCTGGTAGAGCGTTGCGTTTGGGACGCAAAAGTCGGGGGTTCGAATCCCTCTGCCCCGACCAGCGACGCGTTCTTCTGGTAGCGACTGCGCCTGTAGCTCAACCGGATAGAGCATCGGCCTTCTAAGCCGACGGTTGCAGGTTCGAGTCCTGTCGGGCGCACCAGTTTCAAGATTTATGGTGGGTGTAGCTCAGCTGGTTAGAGTCCCGGATTGTGATTCCGGTTGTCGTGGGTTCGAATCCCATCATCCACCCCAGTTTCAAAGCCCAGTTTCATCGGGCCGTTAGCTCAGTTGGTAGAGCAGTTGACTCTTAATCAATTGGTCGAAGGTTCGAATCCTTCACGGCCCACCAATTCGAAAGGGACTTGCGCGAGCGCAGGTCCCTTTTTTCTTGGCACGAATTCATGGGCGCAAAGCGAAGCTGCACGACAGGGCATTGGCCTTGAATGATCAGCTTGTGCTGCAACCTCGTGGAACCGTAAAATGGAGCGCTTTCGTATAAGGGAATCATCGACTTAGACGAGCGCGGCAAAGACGGGGCGGGACTGGTTCTCTGCAGTGGTTGGTGGAGGAATAGGCTTGTCATTCCTGTGGTTGCGCGAGTTTTCCGTGGTTGGCGCGCGAGAGTGGCGGAATTGGTAGACGCACCAGATTTAGGTTCTGGCGACTAATCATCGTGGGGGTTCGAGTCCCCCCTTTCGCACCAAACCGGGTGATTTTTCTTTTTTTGTCGGCGGCGGTTGCTGCCATGGTGCCTGTTGCAGGCCCACAACATCAGGTTGTACCAGGAGACGTCATGCAGGTTTCGGTTGAAAACATCGGCACGCTCGAGCGCAAGCTCACGGTGAAGTTTCCCGCAGAGCGGTTCGAGACGCAGGTGACTGCACGTATTGCGGAAATGGGCCGCACGGTGCGTCTGAAGGGCTTTCGTCCGGGCAAGGTGCCCACCACGGTCATCAAGCAGCGCTTCGGCGCGCAGGTGCGTGGCGAGGTGCTCTCCGACCTGATCGGCAGCACGCTGCGTGAGGCGGTGGAGCAGGAAAAGCTGCAGCCCATTGCCAACCCTTCGATCAACACGACCGGCCAGCCGGAAGATGGTGAAATTGCCTACACCGCCACCTTCGAAATACTGCCGGAGTTCCCGCCGATCGACGTATCGAGTCTGGAAATCACCCGCCCGGTCGCCGTCGTGACCGATGCTGACATCGACAAGATGCTCGAGACCCTGCGCCAGCAGCGCCGTAGCTTCGACGAAGTGGAGCGCGCGTCTGTGGAAGGTGACTTCGTGATGTTCGAATACTCCGCCGAAGCCGGCGAGTACCGTTTTCCGGCCGAAGGCCTGGAGCGCGCAGGCAGTGTGCTGGGTTCGGGCAACCTGTTCAAAGCGCTGGACGATGCGCTGGTCGGTCATACGGCCGGCGACAGCTTCGACACCGATATCGCTTTTCCGGAAGACTTCCGCAACGAGGAGCTGGCCGGCAAGACCGCCAAGGTCAGCTTCAAGATCATCAAGGTGCAGGAGCCCAAGCTGCCTGAAATCGACGGTGAATTCGCCAAACTCTTCGGTATCGAGGACGGCGACCTGGAAGTGTTCCGCAAGGAAGTGCGCGCCAATCTCGAGCGTGAGCTGAAGGCGGCGCTGATGGCTCGCCTGAAGTCCGAAGTGGCGGAAAAGCTCGCCAATCTGCACGGCGATCTGGAAGTCCCCAAGCTGATGGTGCAGTCTGAAGCCCATAACTTGGCCGCGGGCAATGTTCCGCGCGGCCAGCAGGCTCCACCGCAGTTGATCGAAGCGGCACTGCCGATTGCGCAAAAGCGCGTGGTCGCCGGGCTGCTGATGGGCGAGATTGCACGCAAGCAGTCGCTGGTGATCGATCGCAAGCGCGTCGCCGAGCAGCTGGCGGCGATTGCCTCCACCTACGAAGAGCCGGAGAAAGTCATTGAACTCTACAACGGCGATCCCCAGTTGATGTCTGGGCTGCAAAATCGTGTGATGGAAGACCAAGTCGCGGAGTGGGTGGCAGAACATGCTAAAACTACGCAGCAAGATCTGAGTTTCGATGACGTGATGCGTCCGGCTAACGCCTGAGCCTTACCAGGTCCATTCAACGGAGAGCTGCAACCATGGCTATGGACCAAATCCAGAATCTCAATTTGATACCGATGGTCGTCGAGCAGACGGCCCGCGGTGAGCGTTCCTACGACATCTATTCGCGGCTGTTGAAGGAGCGCGTGATCTTCCTGGTCGGTGAAGTCAACGACCAGGTAGCCAATCTGCTGGTCGCCCAGATGCTGTTTCTGGAATCGGAAAACCCGGACAAGGACATCCAGTTCTACATCAATAGCCCTGGCGGCGCGGTCACGGCCGGTTTGGCGATCTACGACACCATGCAGTTCATCAAGCCGAACGTCAGCACGATGTGCATCGGCCAGGCGTGCAGCATGGGCTCGTTTCTGCTGATGGCTGGCGCCAAGGGCAAGCGCTACGCGTTGCCGAATTCCCGCATCATGATCCACCAGCCCTCCGGTGGCGCACAGGGGCAGGCGACCGACATCGAGATTCAGGCACGCGAGATTCTCTATATCCGCGAGCGCCTGAACCGGCTCTACGTCGAGCATACCGGCCAGCCGATCGAGAAGATCGAGCTGGACATGGAGCGCGATCGCTTCATGAACGCCGTCGATGCCAAGGCCTACGGCCTGATCGACGAAGTGCTCGGCAAACGCGCTGGCGAAACGGTCAAATCGGCCTGATCCCCTCGCTACACACGCGTGTCCCGACCAGCGTTTCGCTCCTGCATGCAGAGGCGGAACGCTGTGTTATTCTCGGGACGTACTCAGATTTACCAGCGGGATCGAAAGTATGAGTGACGATCGGCAGGGCCGTTCTAGCGATAGTGGCAAGATTCTCTATTGCTCTTTCTGTGGCAAAAGTCAGCACGAAGTACGCAAGCTGATCGCGGGTCCCTCCGTGTTCATCTGCGACGAGTGCGTGGAGCTGTGCAACGACATCATCCGCGAGGAGCTGGAGGAAAAGGCCGCATCGGGCCGTACCCAGCTGCCCAAACCGCGCGAAATTCGCGAATCGCTCGATCAGTACGTGGTGGGCCAGACGCGCGCCAAAAAGGCGCTCGCCGTTGCCGTCTACAACCACTACAAGCGCATTGAATCGCGTCAGAAAAGTGACGACATCGAGCTTGGCAAGTCCAACATCCTGCTGATCGGTCCAACCGGTTCAGGCAAGACGCTGCTGGCCGAGACGTTGGCGCGGCTGCTCAATGTGCCGTTCACCATCGCCGATGCCACCACGCTGACTGAAGCGGGTTATGTCGGCGAAGACGTCGAAAACATTATCCAGAAGCTGCTGCAGAAGTGCGATTACGACGTCGAAAAGGCGCAGTCGGGCATCGTCTACATCGATGAAATCGACAAGATCTCGCGCAAGAGCGAAAACCCGTCGATCACCCGCGATGTTTCCGGCGAAGGCGTGCAGCAGGCCCTGCTCAAGCTCATCGAAGGCACGCTGGCCTCGGTGCCGCCGCAGGGCGGCCGCAAGCACCCCCAGCAGGAATTCCTGCAGGTCGACACGAAGAACATCCTGTTTATCTGCGGCGGCGCGTTCGCCGGCTTGGAAAAAGTTATCCAGCAGCGCTCCGAGAACACCGGCATCGGCTTTTCGGCCGAAGTGCGCAGCAAGGAGCGTACGGAGAATCTCGGCAAGACGTTGTCCGACGTCGAGCCGGCGGACTTAGTTCGTTTCGGGCTGATCCCCGAATTCGTTGGTCGTTTGCCCGTCGTGGCGACGCTCGATGAACTGGACGAGCCGGCCCTGGTCAAGATTCTTACCGAGCCCAAGAACGCCGTGACCAAGCAGTTCAAGAAACTGTTCGAGATGGAAGAGGTGGAGCTGGAATTCCGCCCGGAAGCGCTTCAGGCGATTGCCCGCAAGGCGCTCAAGCGCAAGACGGGTGCGCGTGGCCTGCGCACCATTCTTGAGCAGGTCTTACTGGACACGATGTACGAACTGCCGTCGCTGGAGCACGTCAGCAAGGTCGTCGTCGATGACGCAGTGATCAATGGTCAGGCCGAGCCGTACCTGATCTATCGTGGCAACCTTCAGCAGCGCGTGGCGGGAGATGGCGGCGACGCCGCCTGATTCATTCAATAGCCACGTGCTGCGCAGGCTGGCATCAACAGCGGCTCCGGTGCATTCCGGGGCCGTTTTTGTTTTACGCAGCAACGACACCTTGAGTGGAAGCCAAGCGACCTCCACTTGAGTTGCAGATGCAGCCGACGCCGTGTCGGTGCGACGACCCCTATATCCGATTTCCGAGGAAACCTTCTTCGATGGCCAAGAACATCTCACCTCCCGTGCTGATCGACGCGCTGCCGGTACTGCCATTGCGAGATGTCGTGGTTTACCCGCACATGGTCATCCCGCTGTTTGTTGGACGTGACAAATCGATGCGCGCACTCGAGCGCGCGATGGAGGGCGAGCGGCAGATACTGCTCGTCGCACAGAAATCACCGGATATCGACGATCCGGAAATTTCTGACCTCCATCAAATCGGTACGCTTGCTGGTGTGCTGCAGCTGCTGAAACTGCCCGACGGCACGGTCAAGGTGCTGGTCGAAGGCCAGTCGCGGGTGGCAGTCGAGGATTTTCGCGAGGAGGGCGGCATGCTCACCGCGCGTTCGCGCGTGATCGAGCCGGTCTACAACGCCAAAGAGCGCGAGCTCGACGTGGTGTCGCGTACCCTGATTTCGCTGTTCGAGCAGCTAGTTAAACAAAGTCGTAAGCTGCCGCCGGAGGTGTTGGCCAGCCTTTCCGGTATCGATGATCCATCGCGCGTTGCCGACTCCATCGCAGCGCATCTTTCGGTGCGTATGGCCGATAAGCAGAAGGTGCTGGAAACCACCGACGTGGGCGAGCGCCTGGAGCTGCTGATCGGGCTGGTCGACGGCGAGATGGATTTGCAGCAGGTCGAAAAGCGCATCCGCGGCCGGGTCAAGTCGCAGATGGAAAAGAGCCAGCGCGAGTACTACCTCAACGAGCAGATGAAGGCGATCCAGAAGGAGCTCGGCGACAGCGAAGACGGTACCAACGAAGTCGAAGATCTGCAGAAAAAAATCGAGGCGGCCGGCATGCCCAAGGCAGTGTTGACCAAGGCCAGGCAGGAGTTCAACAAACTCAAGCAGATGTCGCCGATGTCGGCCGAAGCCACGGTGGTACGCAACTATCTGGACTGGCTGGTCGGCGTGCCGTGGAAAAAGCGCAGCAAGGTCCGCAAGGATCTGCAGATGGCCCAGGAAGTTCTCGATGCCGATCACTTCGGTCTGGAGAAGGTCAAGGATCGCATTCTCGAATATCTCGCCGTGCAGCAGCGTGTGAGCGTCATGAAAGGACCGATTCTCTGCCTGGTTGGCCCACCCGGCGTGGGCAAGACGTCGCTGGGACAATCAATCGCCAAGGCGACCAACCGCAAATTTGTCCGCATGAGTCTGGGCGGTGTGCGCGATGAGGCGGAAATCCGCGGTCATCGCCGTACCTACATCGGTTCGATGCCGGGCCGCATCGTGCAGAACATCAACAAGGTGGGCGCGAAAAACCCGTTGTTCGTGCTGGACGAGATCGACAAGATGTCGATGGACTTCCGTGGCGATCCGTCGTCGGCGCTGCTCGAAGTGCTCGATCCGGAGCAGAACCACGCGTTCAATGATCACTACCTCGAGGTCGATCTCGATCTGTCCGAAGTGATGTGGATCGCGACGGCCAACTCGCTGAACATTCCCGGTCCCTTGCTGGACCGCATGGAGGTCATCCGCATTCCCGGCTACACCGAGGATGAGAAGATCGGCATCGCGCAGAAGTATCTGTTGCCCAAGCAGCTCAAGGCGAACGGGCTGAAGCTGGAAGAGCTGAGCGTCAACGAGGAGGCCGTGCGCGACATCGTGCGTTATTACACGCGCGAGTCCGGCGTGCGCAATCTCGAGCGTGAGATCTCCAAGATATGCCGCAAGGTGGTCAAGGAATTGACGCTTGGCGAGGTGAAGAAGACCAAGGCCGGAGCCGCTGCATCGGTGAAGTCGACCAAGGCCAAAGCCAAGGCGAACGCCGGCAAGGTCAAGGTCACGTCCGACAATCTCGAGCATTATCTTGGCGTGCGCCGCTTCGACTTCGGCCGCAAGGAGCTGCAGAACGAAGTCGGTCTGGTCACCGGCCTAGCATGGACTCAGGTCGGCGGCGAATTGTTGAGCATCGAAGCGTCGGTCGTGCCAGGCAAAGGCCGCCTGGTGCATACCGGTCAGCTCGGTGACGTCATGAAAGAGTCGATTCAGGCGGCCCTTTCCGTAGTACGTGCGCGCGCCGATCAGCTGGGCATCGATCCGGATTTCCATCAGAAGCTGGACATCCATATCCACGTTCCGGAAGGCGCCACGCCGAAGGATGGGCCGAGTGCCGGTATCGCGATGTGCACGGCGCTGGTGTCCGTCTTGACCAAGGTGCCGGTACGTTCCGAAGTGGCGATGACGGGCGAGATCACCCTGCGTGGCCGCGTGCTGCCGATCGGTGGACTCAAGGAAAAACTGCTGGCCGCGCATCGCGGCGGGATCACCACGGTGATCATTCCTGAAGACAACAAGAAGGATCTGGCCGACATGCCGGCCAACATCACCTCATCGCTGGAGATTCATCCGGTGCGCTGGATCGACGAGGTGCTGGATATCGCACTGGAGCGTCCGCTGCAGCCGAATCAGGCCAAGGAAGAGACCCCGACGGCAGCCGTCGGTGAGCCACCGGAAGTGCACTCGCGCACGCACTGATGAGCTGTAGATTAAGGGCGTGGATATAGCGACGACGGTTTGAAGAAATGCTCCGCTGTGGCGGAGCATTTTTTGTGGATCGCGATCATTGCAACGCAATGTTCAGTCGTGACGCTTCCACTTTTGTTTCGCAACCGATTTTGTCAAGTGTGTACAGGCCGAAAACGTTGGTGCAGCTTGTGTTGCGGAGTCTGGCAACGCACTGGTATAAAGGCGTTATCGCAATCCAGGCGCTACATGTGAGCGCAGTCATGCGGGATTGCGTAACGGCGCTTAGCAAGAGTAAGAGCAAAGATTTAACCATCCGTGTCGGCGCCTTTTCCTCCATTTCCGATAGACGCCGGCCCGTAAACCGAATCAAGGGAGTTTCTCAATGAATAAAACTGATCTGATCAATGCCATCGCCGAATCCGCCGAGCTGACCAAGGCCGATGCCGGCCGTGCGCTGGAGGCGTTCTTCGCCACCGTGCAGAAGTCGTTGAAGGCGGGCGAGGACGTTTCGGTGGTCGGTTTCGGCACCTTCACCGTGCGCAAGCGCGCAGCACGCACCGGCCGCAACCCGCGCACGAACGAAGCGATCAAGATCAAGGCTTCGAAAGTACCGGCTTTCAAGGCTGGCAAGACTCTCAAGGATGCCCTAAACTAAGCGGCTGCTTGGTTTCGGGTGCTTAGCTCAGCGGTAGAGCGTCGCCCTTACAAGGCGGTGGTCGTAGGTTCGATCCCTACAGCACCCACCAGAAAAATGTGGAGCGGTAGTTCAGTTGGTTAGAATGCTGGCCTGTCACGCCGGAGGTCGCGGGTTCGAGTCCCGTCCGCTCCGCCACAGTTCGCAAGGGCGCCCCTGTGGCGCCTTTGTTTTTTCGGCAGTGCGCGTTTGTTGGGGTGCAGTAAACAGGTAGCGGCCGCTCGCGGCGATTTTTGCGCTACTGAACCGGTGCCCGTTTTGCGCGCCATCAATCACGTTGCGGGAAGATTTCAATGCTGCAGGCAATACGTAACAAGATGCATGGGTGGCCCTCGGTCATTCTTCTGGGTATTTGCGTTTTGGCGATGTCGCTGTTCGGTATGGAAAGCTATTTCACTTCGCACAACGACACGTTCGTCGCCAAAGTCGGCAAACACGAAATCAGCCAGAATGATTTCCAGACGCGCATGAACCAGCGGCGCCAGCAACTCAGCGAGCAGGAGGGCGACCAGTTCGACTCCGCCGCGTTCGAAAAGCCCGAGGTCAAACAGCAGATTCTCGATGCGATGGTCGACCAGCAGCTTCTGCTGCAGGCCAACGATGACTGGGGCATGCGCGTCTCCGATCAGGCCGTGCGCGATTACATCGCGACGATCCCGGCCTTTCAGCTCAACAACCAGTTCGATCCGACCACCTACCGTACCTACCTCGAAAGCCAGCGGCAGACCCCCGAGAGCTTCGAAAACGAAATACGCTCCTCGCTGGCCACTCAGCTGATTCCCGACGCGGTCAACGACAGCACGATCATCACCGATGCCACCACGGACCGTTTTCTCAGCCTGATCACCCAGCGGCGCGACCTGCGTTACTTCGTGCTGCCGCGGCCCAAGCTTGCCGATGCGCAGGTCACCGACGCCCAGATCGATGCCTACTACAAGGCCCATCAGGCCGATTACATGAATCCCGAGCAGGTCTCGGTGAAGTATCTGGAAGTCAATGGCGCCGACCTCAAGCCCGATGCTGCGCCCAGCGACGACGATTTGAAGAAGCGTTACGAAGACGAAAAGCAGCGTTTCGTGCAGCCCGAGCAGCGGCTGGTATCCCACATCCTGATCAACGTGCCGGCCAACGCCACGCCGGACCAGCAGAAGGCTGCGTTGGCCAAGGCAGAGAAAATTGCATCCCAGGCGACTCCCGGCAACTTCGCCACTCTCGCCAAGCAGGATTCTGACGATCTGGGTTCCAAGATCCAGGGCGGCGACCTGGGCTGGTTGCAGAAGGGGGTGACCAACGCACCCTTCGAAGCGGCGATGTTCGCGCTGCAGAAGGGCCAGATTTCCAAGCCGGTGCTGTCGCCCGACGGTTATCACATTATCTTTTTGCGCGATCTGCGCAGTGGCGAGGCCAAGCCGTTCGACCAAGTGCGCGACCAGCTGGTCAAGGAGCTGTCCAGCGGCGGCAAGGATCGCAAGTACAACGAAGTGGCCGGCAAGCTTTCCGACAATACCTACCAGAATCCGTCGTCGCTGGAGCCTGCGGCGACGGCGCTGAATCTGCCGATCAAGACCACGGCCCTGTTTTCGCGCAAGGGTGGCAGCGACCCGCTGACCTCGAATCCCAAGTTCGTCGCGGCCGCCTTTGGTGACGATGTGCTGGTTCAGGGCAATAATTCGGCGCTGGTCGATCTGGGCAACGATCACTCGGTGGTGCTGCATATCGACAAGCACGTGCCGGCGGCGCTGCGTCCGCTAGCCGAGGTCAAAGCCGACGTCGAGAAAAAGATTCTGGACGATCGCACGGTGGCCGCGACAAAGAAGCAGGCTGACGACATGGTGGCTGCCTTGGACAAGGGCGAGGCTATGCAGGCGGTCGCCGCATCGGTCAATGCGTCACTGAAGACCGTGGCTGATGCGGTTCGCAGCCAGGCACCTCAGGCTTCTGCAACGACCACACCGACACCGGCGCCGCTGCTGAAGCAGGCGTTTCTGATGCCGCATCCAGCGGCCGGCAAGTCGCAGTTTGCGGCGGTGGATATGGGTGACGGCACGTTCGCCCTGCTGGCCGTGGACAAGGTGCAAGACGGTGATCTTTCCAAGGTTCCACCGGAAGAGCGCAATGCCTTGCGTCAGCAGATGGCGCAGGCCTACGGTGCCGAGGCGACCAGCGAGTTGATCGACCAGCTGCGCGCGAAAACCAAAATCCAGATCAACAAGGCGCAGATGTAGCTTTCAAAGTGTCTGCGGCGCATACGCCGACAAAAAGGGCAGCCTTCCAGGCTGCCCTTTTTGTTGGTCTCAGTCGGCGTATCAGTCGCCGCTCAACTTCAGCACTTGTCCCGGCTTCAGAGCCAGACCATGCAGATGGTTCCACTGCTGCAGTTTTCTGATGCTGATCGCGTAGCGGTGCGCGATCTGCCACAGGCTCTCACCGCTTTTTACGGTGTGGGTCTTTGCGTGCGTCGCCGGTTTCGGCGATGTCGTGTCAGCCGAGTCGTCGGCGCCCGATGCGGCTGCTTCGGCAGCTTGTCCGGCGCTGTCCGTCTCTGCCGACTGCAGCAGGGAGTCGCGAAACTGCTGGGCATGGTTAGCCGGCAGCAGCACGTATGACACGGCGCCGGCATCCATCGTGCCGCCGCGGAACGCCGCGTTCAGATCCTTCATCTTGCTCACCGATATGCCTGCCTGATCGGCAGCCTTGGCCATCGGCATGGATTGCGAGATGCCGACCTGCACCAGATGCTGGTCGTCGGAAATGCTTGGCAAGCTGACCCCGAAGCGCTCGGGTTCGCGTACCACGCAGGCCATCGCCAGCAGTCGGGTCAGGTGCTCTTTGGCTCCGCTTTTGACGGGCAGGCGCGGGATGACCGGGTTTGCCGGCGGCGTGCCGTATTTGTTCGCCAGCTTTTCGATCTTGAATTCGCCGGTGTTGTACGCGTAATCGACGAGGCGCCAGTCGTCGAACTTCTCGTGATAGCGGCTGAGCAGTTTCATGACGGCGTTGGCAGAAGCGTCCACGTCGAGCCTGGCATCGAAGCGGCCGTCCACACGCAGGCCCATCTTGTTGGCTGTCATCGGCATGATTTGCCACATGCCGGCGGGTCGATTGCGCCGTCCCGGCAGCGATTGAAAGCCGCTCTCGATCCACGGCAGCAGGGCAAACTCGCCGGCGACGCCGTAGCGCACGGCCACCTCATGCACGTAGACCAGCTGCGGCATCGCCTGGCGCATCTGGTCCTCGAAATGGTCGGGGTTCTTCGTGTAACGCTGAGCCCACGCCAGAACGCCGGGATCCGCGTCGCAGTCGCTCATCGCGAAAGTGCTGCGCATCTGCGGCCAGAAGTCGGCTGTCTGTGGCACGGCGATGGTGGGCGGCGTCAACGGCGGGACAGTCACGTGCCCGATAACGATGGCCGGTTTCTTGATGACTGCCCGGCGTGGACCCTGGGAAGGCGTGCCTACGCAGGCGGCCAGCAGCATCGATAGAGCCGGCAGCAGCGGTCGCCAGCGCCGGACGATCAACGGAAGGCATCCTTGGCACTGCGCAGCGCGGCGAAGCGCGCAACGCGATCGTTGCCGGTCGTGCCGTGTTGCTGACACCACTGCGCGACGTTCGCGCTGTCCGTGCGCAGGAACGGATTGGTGGCGCGTTCGACAGCAAGCGGCACGGGCAGCGTTGGCTTTCCTTGCGCGCGCAGGGCGGCCACTTCGTTCATGCGCTCGTGCAGCCGGAGGTTGTCCGGCTCGATGGTGCTGGCAAATCGCCCGTTCGTCTGGGTGTACTCGTGGCCGCCGCAGACTTCGGTGGCATCGGGCAACGCGAACAGGCGGTCCAGCGAAGCCAGCATCTGCTGCGGCGTGCCTTCAAAGAGTCGTCCGCATCCCATGCTGAACAAGGTGTCGCCGCAGAACAGCACGCCGCCACCGACGTAGGCCACGTGGCTGAGGGTATGCCCGGGAACCGCGATGACCTCGAACTCGATGGGCGGCGATGCGAGGGTGATGCGCTCGCCGTCATGCACGCACACCGTGGCCTCGCTGATTCGGTCATCAACCGGCGCATACACGGGCACATTGTGGTGGCGACACAGTTCGGCCACGCCACCGATATGATCGGGATGATGATGCGTCAGCAGGATCGCCTGCAGTGACAGATGTCGCGTCGCCAGTGCCTGCTGCACCACGGCGGCGTCGCCCGGATCGACGACGATCGCCATCCCCTTGTCGTCATGCATGAGCCAGATGTAGTTATCGGCAAGCGCCGGCAAAGGTACGAGGTGCACAAGGATCTCCGAACTCTGTGGATCGACAATCTGAGGATGCAGCCGCCGAAACGGGTTGGCTGTCACGGCCATCGGCCGATGCATGACGCGACTCGCGCATGCGGGGCCAGCGGTAGATCGTGTGTTCGACAATCCCCTTGTGTGAATGCCTCGTCGGGCGCGCGCCAGCCCGGCGACTATAAACAGCTCCGTCCGGCGGGTCGTTATCAAGGCGTTAACCACGGCAGGAATGGTTCAGTTCACCATCCGCGTTACGCCCGCGATCGAAGGGCCGGGGGCACCGTCGCGCCGTGAGACGCTACACTCGCACGGTAGTTCAAGCCGGAAGCACCCATGTCCCGACGCGATGAAGATATCTACGCCAGTGCGCCGGTACGCCGCCTGCAGGACGAACAGACGCGGGCCATGACGCCCGCCCTGCAGCGCTGCGTGGGCGACTACGCGCTGCTGATCGGAACATCGCCCGACGAGGCTGCTGCCCCGGCGCTGCCCATGCTTGGATGCTGGATCCGCATGCAGCTGCAGGGCGGTCGTTATCGCGGCGATCTGCTGGCAGCGGGCGACGAGTCGCTGCCGTTCATTGATGACGCGTTCGAGCTGGTGCTTTTGCAGCACGCGCTGGAAGCCAGCGCCGTGCCGGGTCCGCTGCTGGACGAAGCCGTTCGCGTGCTGGCACCTGGCGGCGTGCTGGCGATCACCGGCGTGCACCCGATGAGCGCGTGGGCGCCGTGGTTCCGCTGGCGGTCGCCCGGCGTGCCCCCCAAGCTCAGCATGCCGCTGCGTCTGATGACGGATCTGCAGCGCGAAGGTTTCGAGATCGAGCAGGCGCAACGCGTTGGTTGCGTGCTGCCGGGCAGTGCCGTCGCAAACGCCATGAGCGCCAAGGTATTGGGCGGCGGCTTCGTCCTTATTGCGCGCAAGCGCCGACGCGTAGTGACGCCGCTGCGGATTCAAGCGATGCCGGTGGCAGTGCCGGCAACCGGTCGACTGTCGCCAAGCACGCGGCGCAGCGCAACCCTTTAGAACTGACCAGAAAGACGAGTAACGATGAGCGAAGTGGAAGCATTCACCGACGGCGCCTGCCTCGGCAATCCGGGTCCCGGCGGCTGGGCCGCGCTGCTGCGCGCCAAGGGCAGCGAGCGCGTAGTCGCTGGCGGCGATCCCGACACCACCAACAATCGTATGGAGCTTATGGCCGCGATCGGCGCGCTGGAGGCTCTTACGCGCCCTTGTCGGGTCAAGCTGACCACCGACTCGCGCTACGTAATGCAGGGTATCGAGCAGTGGGTGCCAAAATGGCGCGCCAACGGCTGGCGCACGGCCGACAAAAAGCCGGTGAAAAATCAGGATCTCTGGCAGCGGCTTTCCGAGGCGGTAAGCACGCACCAGGTTCGCTGGGAGTGGGTGAAAGGGCATAACGGTCACGCCGAGAACGAACGCGTCGATCAGGCGGCTCGCGAGCAGGCCGAACGGATGAAGTCTGCTCCGGCTCCGGCCACGTCCGCGGCCGCACAGCCTACTCAAACGCGGAGCCCGGCATGAGGCAGGTCGTCCTCGATACTGAAACCACCGGCCTTGAGGTACGCCAGGGCCATCGCCTAGTCGAGATCGCTTGCGTCGAACTGGTCGAGCGTCGGCTAACCGGACGCTACTACCAGACCTACCTCAACCCCGGTCGGCCTATGGACGAAGGCGCGCGGCAGGTCACCGGTATCGAGGATGAGTTTCTGCTCGACAAGCCGCTGTTCGCCGACGTGGTGCAGGAGTTTCTGACGTTTATCGATGGCGCCGAGCTGATCATCCACAACGCCAGCTTCGACGTGGGCTTTCTCGACGCCGAACTCGCTGCGCTGGAGCAAGGTCTGGGTTGCATCACCGACCGCTGCAGCGTGCTGGATACGTTGAAGATGGCGCGCGATCGCTATCCAGGCCAGCGCAACAGCCTCGATGCGCTGTGCAAGCGATTGGGCGTGGATAATTCGCGGCGCGATCTGCACGGCGGCCTCATCGATGCGCAGCTGCTGGCCGACGTCTATCTGGCCATGACATCCGGGCAGGTCGCCTTCGATCTCGGCTTCGAAACCGCTGGCGAAGAAAAACACACGGTCACGCTGACGCCGATTACGCTGCGCGCGCGCCCACGGATCCTGCGCGCGGCTGCCGACGAATTGCTGCTGCACGAGCAGCGGCTGGATGCGCTGGATAAAAGTGCCGGTGGCAAAAGCCTCTGGCGTCAGCTGAACTGACCAAAAGCCCCTCTGTCAGGTGTAGCGCGCCATGACGACCGTGATGTTGTCATTGCCGCCGCCGTCAAGCGCAGCCAGCAGCAGCTGATCGACGCATTCCTGCGAAGCCAGATCCGCGCGCGCCACGGTGCGGGCAATCGCTGCGTCGTTGATGCTCTCGGTCAGGCCGTCGGTACACAGCACGAACGCCATGCCGGCCTCGAGCCGCCCGCGCGCCATGCCGATATGCAGCTGCTCCGCCGCGGTGACGCCCAGCGCCTGTGTCAGCACGTTGCGCTGCGGATGTTTCGACGCCTGCGCGGCATCGAGCTGGCCGGATTCCACCAGCTCCTGTACCAGCGAATGGTCGTGGCTGATTTGCTGCAGCTCCGCTTTCCAGCGGTAAATGCGGCTGTCGCCGACCCAGGCGACTTCGTAGCCGTCGCCAGTTACGCGCAGGGCGGCAATCGTCGTTCCCATCGGCAGCATTTCGCGGCTTTCGCGAGCGTGCGCCAGCAGGCGCTCGCCCGCACCTTGCACCGCCTCGACCAGGCCGTGACCGCGCGTCACCAGATCCACCACGGTGTCGCGCACCATCGCCGAGGCCACCTCGCCGTGCTGGTGGCCGCCCATGCCATCGGCGACCAGAAAAAGGCCCAGCGATGCGTCGGCGTAATAGGTGTCTTCGTTGCGCAGGCGGCGCATGCCAACGTGCGTTCCGTGTCCGAATTCGATCATGACTTGTCTGGTGCGGCGAGTGGGTGGAGCATGCCGGATGTCATGGTTGTTGTCACGAAAGGCCTCTGCGCGTATCATTCCCGGCTCGCATGAACCACCATGCAAAGCCTTTGGAGAGGTGGCAGAGTGGTCGAATGTACCTGACTCGAAATCAGGCGTGCGTGTAAGCGCACCGAGGGTTCGAATCCCTCCCTCTCCGCCAGAAAAGCAAAGCGCCCCGAAAGGGGCGTTTTGCTTTTCTGGCGGAAGACGGCAGGGTGAGAACCCAGTGGTTCGACGAATTCGTCCGGAACGAATTCGGACAGCCGCAGGCTGGCCCCGCAGCGCGCAGCGCGAAGGGGTGAGGCTCAGGACGAGCCGAACAATCCCTCTCTCTGCCAAGTAAACGATTAAGCCCCCTGATCTCAGCGGCCTTTTTGTGGGCGTTTGTTTTTTATCCGCAGCCCTACTCATAGTTGGAGCCAAACGCCCATCATGAGCTCGAACGTGATCGCCGCGAATAGAAATACGCTAAAAAACATAGTGCTATCGCAGCCATCTTTTCGCGCCTTTTTCTCCCCCTCGATCGCCCTCGAACGTCATGACAGTGACCATGGCCGAAAAGACGCAGAGCACGATTATGTACGTCGGCATGATGGACTTCCTAGCAGTCCATCATGAAGCAGCACCCCGTGAGACAGTTGTCCTTATCCTTGTTGCTACGACCTCGCGAATTGGTAGCATCGAATTTGTGGGGCCAATTGTTGAGCTTAGTCATTCGGTGAATATTTGTGGACAAGGACAATCCTGGCTATCGGCTTCACCTATCCTGCAGCCATGCCCTGACAGCCAAAACGCGCAAAATCCTTTTCGTTTGATCTGTTGGCTGACTGGTCAGCGGTTGTCGGGCCGCCAGACGCGGAGGACGGCCACCGCGTTTGGGGGTTGGACTCCAAGCCAGGGTGCTACTCAAAACTGGGGGCGTCGGTAACCTACAGATCTTTCAGTGATAATTTTTCAAGGCAGTCGGTCTTGCTACTGATTAACGGAATGGGGGTGTTTCAATGCATATTGATGTGCCGGCGCAAGTCTTAGCCGCGATTGCAACGCTTGTCGCTGCGCTGATCGCAGGTGCCGTTGCTTTCGTTAATCTCACCCTTACCAAGGAATTAAAGACATCAGAGTTCAGGCAGGCGTGGATCGATAGCCTCAGAGAAGAGTTGGCGATGTTCTTCGGTGCCGCGCGGGCTTTTGCTAGGGCGGTGGATATGGTTCACATATTCGGCGCGGATTACAAAGCAAAGGTTCTGCTCCCGATTAGCGACGAAAAGATCGGAGATTTGCGGTACCAAGCTGCCGAAATGCTCAGCAAAATAAAGTTGCGCCTCAATCCAGATGAGGCGGAACACGAAGAACTGTTGCGATTATTGGTAAAGGCTGTGAGCACTCAGAACGATATGCTCGCAAACAGAGGTTCTGTCACCACTACACTTTCTTCCATTGAGGAAGGTAATGAATACGCGAGAAGAGTGCTCAAGAAAGAATGGAATCGCGTCAAGAAAGGTGAGCTTCCTTTTCGAATCGTCCGAAACTGGCTGGCACCGCTACTCTTCTTTGCATCAATCGGATTTTTGATTCTCATGTGGAATGGCACTTTCAAGAACTAACCTTTTGCTCATTCTTTTATTTAGCGTGGCCTACCAGTAAAAACCCATAGCCACCGAGTCTCCGGCGGCGAACTATGGGTCTTCATGAATGCCTCAGCTCAGTACTTAGTCCGACAACTTGTAAGCAATCACATAGTCGCCAATCTTCGTGCCGAACGATCCATGTCCACCGGCCGCGGTAACCACATACTGCTGTCCGTCGATGGCGTAGGTCATCGGCGTGGACTGGCCGCCGGCCGGCAGGCGGTCCTGCCAGAGCTGCTCGCCCGTCGTGACGTCGTAGGCGCGGATGTAATAGTCCAGCGTCGAGGTGAGGAAGGTGACGCCACCGGCGGTGGTCATCGGGCCGCCCAGGGTCGGCACGCCGAGCTTGAACGGCAGCGGGATCGGGGAGCTGTCGCGGATCGTCCCGTTCTTGTGCATCCAGACGATTTTCTTGGTCGTCAGATCGATGCCGGCCATGTAACCCCACGGTGGGCGCATGCACGGAATGCCGACTGGCGAGAGCAGCGCGTGCAGGTCGACGCCGTACGGCGTGCCGTACATCGGCTGCACGCCGTTTTCGGTGCCCGACGGATGCGCGTCGTTCGGCGCGGACGGGTTGTTCGGCCCGCGCGGGATCAGCGTCGACACGAACGGGATCGCCATCGGATTGGCGATGGCGATGTTGCGGGTCGGGTCCACCGCGATGCCGCCCCACTCGAACATGCCCAGGTTGCCGGGGAATACCAGCGTGCCCTGCAAGGACGGCGGGGTGAACGTGCCCTCATAGCGCAGCCGATGGAAGGTGATGCGGCAGGCCAGCTGGTCGAAGATCGTGGCGCCCCACATGTCGGCGCCGGTGAGCTTGGCTTCGGGGCGGAAGGTCAGTTCGGAGAATGGCTGCGTGGGCGAGGTGCGATCGCCGGGGGCCGCGCCCTGCGGTACTGGACGCTCCGGCGCCGGCACGATCGGCACGCCGGTGCGCCGGTCGAGCACGAACAGGTTGCCGGTCTTGGCCGGCTGCAGAATCGCCGGCACCACGCCGTTGGCGGTGGGCAGATCGGCCAGCGTCGGCTGCGAGGGCAGGTCCATGTCCCAAAGGTCGTGGTGCACGGTCTGGTACGACCACACGCGCTTGCCGGTGTTGATGTCGAGCGCGACCAAGGCGCTGGAATAGCGCTCGGCCAGCGGCGTGCGGTTGCCGGCCCAGATGTCCGGCGTCTGCACGCCCATCGGCATATAGACCAGACCGAGCTTGGGATCGTACGACGCCGTCATCCAGGAGTTGGGCGAGTTGTTGGTATAGGTATGCGTGGCCGAGGGCAGGGCGTTCTCGTCCTGCGCGCCCGAATCCCAGGCCCAGACCAACTTGCCGGTATGGATATCGAAACCGCGAATGACGCCGGACGGCTCACGCGTGGAGTAGTTGTCGATCACCGCACCGGCGACCACCAGAATCTTGTCGCTGACGATCGGCGGCGAGGTGGGTTCGTAGAAGCCGGGCGTGTGCTCGCCCATGCCGACCTGCAGGTTGAGCGTGCCGTGCTCGCCGAAGCTCTGGCACGGTTTGCCGCTGTCGGCATCGAGCGCAATCATGCGGCCGTCGTTGACCGGCAGAAAGATCGTGCGCGGGCAGTCGGTCGGCGCCGGTGAGCCGTCGGCATTGAGCGCGCCGGCCACGGTCTCGTGATACGACACGCCGCGGCAGGTCAGATGCTGGAACGTCGGGTTGTCCTGCACCTTGGGGTCGTACGACCAGCGCAGCGCGCCAGTCTTGGCGTCGAGCGCGAACAGGCGCTGATGCTGCGAGCACAGGTACAGCGTGTCGTTGACCTTGATTGGGGTGACCTCGAAGGTGGTCTCCACCGGATCGTTCTTGCCCGGCAGGTCGCCGGTGCGGAAGGTCCAGGCGACCTTCAGTTTTTTGACGTTGGCCGGGGTGATCTGTTTCAACGGCGAATAACGCTGGCCAAACTGGGTACGGCCATAGTCGCGCCAGTCCGCGTCCGGCTGCTTGTCGTCATTGGGCGGCAGCGACGCGGCGGCGGCCACCGCGGCCGGCAGGCTGCCGTTGATGTCGTGATAGTCGGAGCAAAGGCCAACGCCGAGCACAACCACGCTCAGCAGCGAGGCGGCCCACAAGGGCAACGTCGACGCGCGCGACGATGCGCCGACGTCGCTCAATCCGCGCGTGACCCAGGGCGTCAGCAGCCATAGTCCCAGCGGAAAGATCACGTCCAGACGTGCAGCCAGCGGCCACCAGTCGAAGCGGATATCGCTGATCGACCACAGCACGGAGCCGACCACGACGAGGGCATACAGCCACAGCGCCGCGCGGCGCCGCGCGATCAGCAGGGCACCGGTAAGCGCGATGCCGAGGCCTGCGATGGCATAGAACAGCGAGCCGCCCAGCGCGATGAGCCAGGCACCGCCGCCGGTCAGCGCCAGGCCCATGAGGAGGAAGACGATGCCGGTGACGACGGGCGTTTTTCGCGATCGATACGAAGGGGGCATTAGGATCTCCTGCCTGTGCGGAATAAATAAAGCCAAAGATCACCAGAACGATGAATCTTCGAGCGCCAATCGATGGCGGTCCGTGAACGGCGTAGCGATGGATTCGTGGAAAGCTCGGTTGGCGCGCTCGTGAGGCGCTATGACATGGGAGGCTCAATCAGGCGAACGCTGCTCCTGTCAGCGCCCATCATTGATGCAAAGCGATGACGGTGGAGACCGTCGGCCTCGGCTGAAGGGCCGAGGTTTTTTGCCGGATAAGAGAATACAGCCATGTCATGGCGCGGCGCATCATGTAATACCCGACTTTGCATCCATTGCCTGTGATTCGAACTGCACCGTCAGCGTTCTGCCGGAGCACGGGCCCATAAGTCGGGTACGTCGTTTCCGGGGCTGCCGGCCACGCGATGGTTTGCCTGGTGTTTCGCCCTCAGCCTGTTGGGCTTCAAGCCGTTTCAGCAGCGGCTCAACCTGCGTTACACCATTCTCGATGACGTCCGTCCAATCTTGGGCTGCTTAAGCTGCGGCATGGAGCGCGCCTGGGTCAAGCCGACCGCGCGTTTCGTCGCATGGATCAAGTCGCGCTCTGGCACAACCACCGCGCACACCGCAACGCCGCATTTCAGCCAGGTCGCCTCGCCTGTCCACAAACCCGCTGCGCATCGCTAGCCGTAGGGTCAAGGCAAAAGCCAGATCACTCGCCGGTCGCTGTTGATTCGCCGCAGGCATCGACGGGAAAACTTGCAGGTTATCCCCGGGCAGGGTGCTTGTGCCGCTGATGGGCGGTGGGAAAAAGAATGGAAGAAACATGTTGGTCGGGCCGCAGCCGCAGCAACTGCAGCAGCACATAGGCCGAAATCGCCATATTGCCGAGCAGCATGATCGCGACGAACCAGCCGATGCGCGGCAGCCAGCGGGCTTCCTTGAAACACACCCAGACGTAGAAGGTGATGAAGCCGAAATAAGCGTCGAGCATGGTTGCGATCGTCCAGTAGCGATCGGGCCCCGCGGTCATCCCCTGCCACTGCATCACCGGTTGCTGAAAGCTGGCCCAGCTGGTGTAGACCAGCATGGTAAGAAAGATGGCCGAAAAAATGACCTTCAGCAGGGTTCGGTTGGTCATGGCATGTCCTTGGTCGTCGGTGACTAGATTGTCGGTAAAACGGTGGGTGCATACCTGGCGTTTCTTGCGCTCGGCTTGCTCGCGTCGGTCACAATACGCGGCAATAACGCTTGGGAAATGAAAACACTTGGCGCACGCCTCAGCGCTTGGACGGTCCCGGAAAAAACGCGTTGGTGCGGCGAATGTAGTCAGCGTATTGGGGGCGGCGTTCGCCGATATCCTTTTCCAGCAGGGTGACTCCGGACACACGCAACAGCAGCACCGACATCAGCAGCGGTCCGGGAATGCTCCACCAGGCGCCGGCTGACAGCGCGATGGCGTAGAAGCCCCACCACACGCAGAAGTCGCCGAAGTAGTTGGGGTGGCGAGTCCAGCGCCACAGCCCGCGATCCATTACCTTGCCGCGATTGGCGGGGTCCGCCTTGAAACGGCTGAGCTGCCAGTCGCCTCCGGCCTCGAACACAAAGCCAACCAGCCACAGGCTCGCGCCGACTGCATCCAGTAGCCCCAGCCCGACGTCACCCATGGCGGCACCGAGCAGTGGCAGCGAGATGATCCACGCCAGCACCGCCTGCAGGACAAACACCAGATACAGGCTCTTGAACGCAAAGCCGGGTTCGTTGCGAGCGCGAATGGCCTGGTAGCGTCGGTCCTCGCCGTGACCCCAGCTTCGTACGGTGATGTGAAGTGCCAGGCGCAATCCCCAGACGCTTACCAGGGCCAATACCAGCAGGCCTCGAGGGCTCGGCGCAGGTGTGCCGAGTGAATAAACGCAGGCTTCGAGGATGAACATCAGTGACCACACGCTGTCGACAATCGCGACATTGCGTTTGATCACGCTGACGATCCAGGTCAAAAAAGCCACCGCAAGCACCGCGACCAGGCCGCAGGCATAGAGAAAGACGTTGTTCGACGCCATGAGAATGACCTGCTTGTTGAGACGATGGGTTGAAATCGCGTCAGACCGACGGTTGGCTGAGTCCGCAGGAAAGACAAAAAATCACTCGGTTAGTCGTCGAGATTACCTTCGCTGCGGCGAAAGAGACACTTTCTGCAGCGCGCCCATCAAAAGGCACTTTGGCTGATCGTGTTGGGTAACACGCTGTATCTGGCGTCGATCATCAACGTCTACCTTGCCCCGATGGGCCGAATTAAATTGACGCCCACTTCCGGAATCAGCGCACTGCCGGGCAGGTAGACAGGTATTTTTTCAAGGAGCCAATCTCCTCGACCGATCGCCGTGACATGTGTTTTGAAAACACGAAACGTTTCATGAAGCCGCCGATCACGGTGAGCGCTTCGGGATTCAATACGGTCCGAGACCTCACGAAAACATGGGCGCGGTTTCCCAACCGGGCACTGCATGATTCTGGATGTCGTGTCCGATCTGCATGCGTTCGAAAAGTCCCAGGTCGCGAACCGGAAGGCTTCCGACGGCGATGCCGACGCGACCCCGGCGCCATGCCAGCGCGCCGGTCACTCCTTCAAGCGTCACAGTCCCGTGGTATGTCCAGATGCTCCCTGGCTCGGGCGCGTCAGCAAGGCCATGCCAATGGCCGAGTAGATCGTAGGAAAAGGTTTCCGCCGGTTCAAATTTTTCGGGTGCCATATTCAGTACTCACCATGGTGGTCAAGCAATATTCGGTAACGCGTCTTCGGCAGGCTGGTCCGTTGTCCTATGTACGGCTGCCACGGTGATATAGACGGCGGGCAGAACGAAAAGGGTAAAAAGTGTGCCTATCGACAGACCGCTGGCAATCACCAGGCCCATGTTGAATCGGGATGCGGCACCTGCGCCGCCGGCGAAGATCAGCGGCAACACGCCCATCACCATCGCCGATGTCGTCATCAGGATCGGACGCAGGCGGATGCCAGCCGCGTAGATCACTGCTTCCAGCTTCGATTTGCCGGTGGCCTGGGCCTCGTTCGCCACTTCGACGATCAGGATGCCGTGCTTGCTGATCAGGCCCATCAGCGTGACCAGCCCCACTTCCGTGTAGATATTCAGCATGGCGCCGCGCGCCGTTCGGGCCCGCCGTCAGGCAAGTAGCGATGTAACCAAGCCGTCATCGCTTGCTTCGCAGGTCAGAGGGTTGCGGTGCCCTGACATGAACAGTCACCTAGGTGTCCAGTCCCGACTGGTTCTTTGATTTGCTATTGAATAGCTCCGGCCTCTCGGTCTGCCAGGTCCGTATCGCTTGAAGCGGTGTCTTGTGGCCGAGTGCGCGTTGCGGAAGATGGTCGTTGTAAAGCTTCTCGTAGCGTTCCAACGTGGTCTGTAGATCATCGCGTGAACGAAAGCGGGTGGTGGCCAGCACTTCAGTGATGCGACCATTGAAACGCTCAACCATGCCGTTGGTCTGCGGGTGACGCGGTTTGATCAAGCGATGCTCGATGCCCAGTTTGACGCACTCACGATCAAACGCGTGCTCGCCGGAGGGCATCTTGGTCTTTCTGGTGAAACGGTCGGTGAACTGACTGCCGTTATCGGTGAGCAGCTTGACGATCTTCATCGGCGCGGCGGCCTGGAGGCGACGCAGAAAGTCCGTGCTGCTGATCTCGCTCTGATCGGCATAGATGCGTAAGAAAACCCAGCGCGTGGCGCGATCGATGGCAACGAACAGATAGCGCCGCGCCGTTTCATCGGCCATCTGCGGCAGGTATTTGATGTCCATATGAAGGAAGCCGGGTGCATAGTCCTTGAAGGATTTAGCCGGTGCCGGCGCGTCCTTGTCTTCCACAGGGCGCCGGTTCAAACCGTGGCGAGTCAAACATCGGGCCAGTCCCGATCGAGACACCTTGGCGTTCAAGAACTCGCGCACGACCACCAACAAGTCATCCAGCGGTAGCCACAGCGTGCGGCGGATTTCCATGGCCACCGCTTCCTGCGCCGGGTTCAATGTGCAGTGCAGTGTGTCCGGCCGGTGCGAGCGGTCCTGCGTCGACTCGCGTTCGCGCCACTTGCGCACGGTCGGTGCGGTCACGCCGTACTTCCGTGCCAGGGCTGCATCACTGAGCGAGTGATCCTCGGCCCGCAGCTCAGCGCGTGTACGTGGCGTGGTGCGGGCCAAAGGATGGAGCGTCAGGGCCATCGTTCGGTTCTCAGTTCGGTGATCAGTTGCCTCATCGCATCACGGGCAGCGGCAAAACGCCAGAGACGCAGCTTGATAGGATCACACGGGACGTGACAACTACGCTGCCCAGCGACAGCTTTACCACGTCGCCCGGTACGAGCTTGACGGCCGGTACGGTTTTCCACGCGCCGTCGCGTTTCACCGTCGCGTTCATCGCCAGCCGCGATCGCAACGCGGCCAGCGTGTTCTGCGCACGGCTCTCCTGGAACAGGCCCAGCGCGGCGTTGAAAATCAACAGCCCGGTGATGATCGCGGCCTCCACGTAGCTGTGCATGAGCAGTTCGAGCAGCGCCGCCGCTTCCAGCATCCATGGCACGGGTGACCAGAACTTGGTCAACGCCATCTTCCACGGGTGGATTGCCGGATCGGGCATAGCATTGGCACCGATGCGGGCCAGTCGCCGCGCCGCTTCATCGCTGGACAGGCCACTGTTGCGATCATCGGCAACAGCAGCCGGGGTAGGGGTCGGCGGTTTGTCCAAGGGGCGCGGCGGCGCGGTATTCAAGCGTCAGATGCCTCAGGTCAGCTCATCGGGCAACTGGGAATCATCGCGCGAGCGATTGGCTTCGTCGTTGGCGTGCACCTCGAACCACATCGCGTTGAGGATGGCGAAGGCGCAGGCCAGGCCGAGGCCGAGTATCCAGGCGAAATACCACATGGTGTTCGATCTCCGTCGAGTGAATCGGTGGTTGAACGAAGCCGCGGCGTTCAATAGCCGCCGTGCGCCGCACGGATCTGCGCCAGCGTCACGCGACCGCGCATCACCCGATACACCCAGCTGGTGTAGACGATGATGATCGGCAGAAACAGCGCGGTCGCAAACACCATCAGCGACAGCGTGCCGCGACTGGACGAGGCGTCCCACACGGTGAGGCTGGAGCGCGGATCGAGGCTGGAGGCTGGAGGGCAGCAGAAACGGAAACAGCGCGAAGCCGGCCGACGCAATGGTGCTGCCCACCATCAGGCTGCTGGCGATAAAGCCGGCCACGCTGCGCCGCCCGACTAGCAGCTGCACGCCGATGGCCGATACAAACGCCAGCGCCGGTGCGATCCAGAACAGCGGGTGCTGCAGATAGCCGGCGAACCACGTGCCGCCGAGCGCCACCTGCTTGAACAGCGGATTGGACACGCCGTCGGTGACGGCGGCGCCGCTGATCGCGTAACCCGGAATGCGGTAGCCCAGCCAGATGCCCGCTGCGACATACAGCGCCGCGTAAACCAGCGTCAGCCAGCGCGCCATTTTCACTGCGCGCGCCGCGATCACTTCATCGGCTTTCAGCGCCGCCCAGCAGGCGCCGTGGGCCAGCAGCATGCTCAGCGAGACCAGCCCGGTGAGCAGGGCGAACGGATGCAGCAGATCGAACAGGCCGCCCTGCCAGGTCATGCGCAGGTCGTCGTCGAAACGGAACGGCAGGCCGAGAAACAGATTGCCGAAGGCGACGCCGGAAATCAGCATCACCACCACGCCCGATGCCACCAGCACCCAGTCCCACAGGCTGACCCAGCGCGGGTCGTGCACCTTGCCGCGAAAGTTGAAGCCGACCGGCCGCAGGATAAAAGCCAGCAGCACCAAAAAGATCGCCAGATACATGCCGGAAAACGACACCGCGTACAGCATCGGCCACGCGGCAAAGGTGGCGCCGCCGGCGAGGATGAACCAGGTCTGGTTGCCTTCCCAGGTGGGCTCGATGCTTTCGATCAGCACCGAGCGCTCCTCGTTGCTGCGGCCTAGCACTTTCAGCAGGCCGGCCACGCCGAAATCGAAGCCGTCCATGATGGCGAAGCCGATGAACAGCGTGCCGAGCAGCGCCCACCAGATCAGTCGTAACGTGGCGTAATCGAACATGGCGTGATCCTCAGTGACCGCTGTTGGCAAGGGCGGGGTTATGCGGCCAGATGTCCAGGCCATCGGGCCCCTTGCGGGTGAATTTCAGCATCAGCCACACGTCGACGATGGCCAGCGCGGTGTAGAACAGCACGAAGCCGCCGATCGAGGTCAGCACCTGGCCTGAACTGACCGACGACACGCCCAGCGCGGTAGGCAGCACGCCTTCGATCGCCCACGGCTGGCGGCCGTACTCGGCCACGATCCAGCCCGCTTCGATGGCGATCCACGGCAGCGGCAGGCTCCACAGCGCGAGCCGGAGAAACCAGCGCTGCGTGGTCAGCTCGCGCTTGCTTGCCTTCCAGAACGCGAAGGCAAACAGAACAATGAAGTAGATGCCGCACGCGACCATGATGCGGAAGGCCCAGAACAGCACCGGCACATTCGGGATCGTGCTGTCGGCCGCTTTCTGGATATCGGCCGGCGTGGCTTGGCGCGGGTCGTCGACGTAGCGCTTGAGCAGCAGGGCGTAGCCCAGATCCTGATCGTGCGCGGCCAGCGTGGCCTGCGCCTGCACGTTGGTCTTGTCCTGGCGCAGTAGCAGCATCGCGTCATAGGCCTTCACGCCTTCGCCGATGCGGCCCTTGGCGGTGTCCACCAGTTCGGCAATGCCGGGCATGGTTTCGTCGGTGGAGTGCGTGCCGATCAGACCCATCACCCAGGGAATTTTTACCGCCATGTGCGTGGTGCGCTCGCGCACGTCGGGCAGGCCGAACAGGGTGAAGGGTGCGGGTGCCGGCTCGGTATGCCACATCGCCTCGATCGCGGCGAGCTTCATCTTCTGGTTCTGCGACACGGTGTAGCCGGAGGTGTCGCCCAGCACGACCACCGACAGCGCGGCGGCGAGGCCGAAGCTGGCCGCCACCGTCATCGAGCGCTTGGCGAAATCCACGTTGCGCCCGCGCAGCAGGTACCAGGCGCTGATCGACAGCACGAACATCGCGCCCAGCACGTAGCCACCGCTGACCGTATGCACGAACTTCGCCTGCGCCACTGGGTTGAACACCACCTCGCTGAACGAAGTGACTTCCATACGCATGGTTTGCGGATTGAACGCGGCGCCCACCGGATGCTGCATCCAGGCGTTGGCGATAAGAATCCACACCGCCGACAGGCTGGTAGCAAGCGCGAGAAAGCAGGTCACCAGCAGATGCTTGACCCGCGAGATGCGATCCCAGCCCATGAAGAACACGCCGACGAGTGTGGCTTCGAGGAAGAACGCCATCATGCCCTCGATCGCCAGCGGCGCGCCGAAGATATCCCCGACGTAATGCGAGTAGTACGCCCAGTTCATGCCGAACTGGAACTCCATGGTGACGCCGGTGGCCACGCCCATGGCGAAGTTGATGCCGAACAGCACGCCCCAGAACTGCACCATGCGCTTCCACACCTCGCGCCCGGTCATCACGTAGACCGCTTCCATCACGGCCAGCATCCAGACCAGCCCGAGCGTCAGCGGCACGAACAGAAAGTGGTACAACGCGGTCATCGCAAACTGCAGGCGCGACAGCGTGACGACGTCGGTGTCGATGATCATGGATGCGCTTCCGTTGGATTCGTTGAAGGTGCCAGTCGGCGTGCGATGGCATCGGCGCTGGCATCGGGTTTGGGATGAGGCGCAAAAATCAGCCACCAGATCAGCATCAGAAAGGCGAGCTTGGCGAAAATGACCAGAGCCAGCTCCACGGTCAGCCGGCGCAGCGGGCGACGAGCAAAGGCAGCAGCGAACGTCATCGCCCGCGGCACCGGCATAGCGGTGGGCCGATTTGCGCTGCGCTCTGTGCGCTGAACCATCGGCGCGATGCCACGTGCCGTTGCGTGTCGGAGAACATCAGCGGCTCCCGCCAGGAAAGTGAAAGACGCAACTGTTCGGCTGTGCCAGACGCAGCCTCGATGCTCTATGCCGCGTGATGCCTCCGGCGAATCCGGTTCGTTCCACACTAACCACACACGAGGCATGGTGGCAGCCTCGGAAACTACTCAGGCCGAGCGACAATCCCGGTAAGTGCGGATCAGACCGTCATTGCACGGCTGTCGTTGTGGGCACGAACGCGAGTACCGCTGCATCCAGCGCCTGCAACAGCGCGGCATCGTGGCCGTAGACGTCGGTTTTGAAGGTGATACGGCCGTCGTCGGTCAGGTCAACGGTCCAGTAGGCCAGCAGCAGCGGCACCCTGGTGGGCAGGGTGACGTTCTCGGTTGTGGTGGTCTGCAGCTTGGCCGCGATGGCCGAGGCGCTCCATTTCACCGGATCGTCGAAAAGCAGCTGCACCAGCTGCAGCGGGTTCTCGACGCGGATGCAGCCGGAGCTGGTGGCGCGCTGCTCGCTGCTGAAGAGATCCTTGTGCGGCGTGTCGTGCAGATAGACCGCGTACGGATTGGGAAAGCGGATCACCACCCGACCCAGCGAATTGTCCGGCCCCGAATCCTGCCGCAGGGTGATGCCGCGCGGTGACTTCCAGTCGACGCTGGACGCCGATATCACATCGCCCCTGGCATTGAGCACGCGAATGCGATTGGCGGCGAGATAGCCCGGGGTCTTGCGGATCTTCGGCAGGATGTCCTTCGTCAGAATCGTTGGCGGCACGGTCCAGGTCGGGTTGAAGGTGATGGAGGTGATCTGCGCCTGAAAAATCGGCGTGCTGCGAAACGGCTTGCCCACCTGTACGCGCGAGCGCCACAGCCGCTGCCCGTCGCGGTAGTAGCTCACCTTGTAACCGGCGATGTCCACGACGACGAACGTGCCCTGCAGCGCATGCAGCAGCCAGCGCGCGCGCTCGAGATTCACGCGCACCTGATCGATTCGCGCCGCCACCGGCACGTTCAGCGCCGCAAGCGTGGCCTTGCCGATGTTCCCGTCGACGGGCAGATACTGCTCGGTCTGGAATTGTTTCACCGCGGCCTGCAGCGCACTGTCGTAGGTGTCGCCCGCGGCAAGCGACGGATCGAGATAGCCGCCGGCTACCAGTCGCGCACGCAGTGCGGCCACCCGCGGATCCTGCCTGCCTGGTTTCAGCGTGGCCCCAGCCGCCATGACCGGCCAACCGCCACTTTTCTGGATGGCCCGCAACTTTGCCAGCCCGTCGCGCAGGCGGCCGTAGATGACATTCTGCGGCGGCGCCTGCCGAAACGCCTGGCTGACGCGATGCGTGTTCACCGCATCCTCGATGAGTGCCAAGTCCTGCTTCGGATCAATCGTGGCTGGATCGAAATTCCACTGCATGTCGAGCTGCTTCGGATCGACCTTGCCGCGCCTGAGCTGCAGTAACGCGCTGATATAGGCGTGCGTGGCAGCGATATCGAAACGCGCGCGCTGCTCTGGCGCCGCTGGTGAGGCCTGCAGCGCTGCCTCGCCACTGGCCAGTTCATCGACGTGATAGTCGGCGGGGTAGAGCCCATCGAGCGCGGTGGCGCGAAGGCTGGCGATCAACTGCCGCGCGTTGTCGGGATCGGCCCATGCCGGAGCGTAATCCCGCTGCGCATAGAAATCCGCTTCGGCGACCGCGGGATCGATCGGCCGTACCGCAACTGCGCTGGACGACGGTTTCGCCGGTGCTGCAGCGCCTGCTCCTGCTAGGTACTGCCGGATCAGCATTGCCACGGGATCACCGGGCATGGGGCTGACGGCTGCGCCGGCTGGTGAGGTCTGAGCGGTTGGCGCGGCAGTGACGTCGCCAATGCCGGCCGACGCCAGGACGCAACACACGGCACGAAGCAGAGCTCGGCTCGGCATGGATACCTCCCGGATGGATGGCATCAGGCCGCTCTTTCGTCCCGATGTACCGAATTGCTTACGCCGCAGATGCTAGGGTGACCCATCTTCTGGATCGGCGGATCGACATGCCCACGGCGCGCTCTGCATTCGTCATATCGGTAATCATGTTGTTGGGGGCGGGCTTCTGCACACCAGCATGCGCTCAATCGCTGGAGAGTGCACTGGCCAAAGCGGCGCCGGGCGCGAACCCGCGGGTCATTGCGCTGGCGCTGCAGGCGTCACGTTGTACGGTGGCGCGTGGCATGCCTCCGGCCAGTCGGCTCGCGGTGATCGATTACTCGTTACCGTCTACCAAAGAGCGCTTGTGGGTTTTCGATCTGAATCACCGCACGCTGCTTTTCAACGAGCTGGTTGCCCATGGCCGCAACAGCGGCGACAACTTCGCCACGCGTTTTTCCAACGCGGATGAAAGCCTCTCGACCAGCGTCGGCCTTTATCGCACCACGAGTTCCTACAGCGGCCACAACGGCTACTCGCTGCGCATGCAGGGGCTGGAGCCGGGCTTCAACGATCACGCCATGGAACGGGCCATCGTGATTCACGGTGCGTCCTACGTCAGCGCCGACATGGCCAGGCAGCACGGCCGCATCGGCCGCAGCTGGGGCTGCCCGGCCGTACGTACCGCGGTGGCGCATCGCCTGATCGATACCTTGAAGGAGGGGCAACTGGTGTTTTCCTATTACCCCGATCCGCGCTGGCTCGGCTCGTCGGGCTATCTCAACTGCGGCGGCTCGGCCTCGGTGCAGACGGCCAAGGCCATCTAGCCTGCGTGGTGGTCAGTTCGAAACAGGCGGCTAGACCGCCAAAAAAATCCCGACTTTCGTCGGGATTTTTTCCTGAGAGTCGGTGGATATGACTCAGATGACGTAGAGATCCATGTATTCGTTGACCGGCAGCGCTTCCAGTTTTTCCTGGTCGAGCGACACGTCCAGAATGGTCTTCTGCTGCTTGGCCGGAAAGCGCCGCGCCAGGTTGATGCGGAATTTCTTCTCCAGCAGCGGAATGCCGTCAGCGCGGCGACGGCGGTGGCCGATCGGGTATTCGACCACGACTTCATCCAGCGTGCTGCCGTCGTTGAACTCGACGGTCAGCGCATTGGCGATGCTGCGCTTGTCCGGGTCGTGATAGTCCTTGGTGAACTGCACGTCTTCCACGCAGTCGATCTTGTCGCGCAATGCGTCGATGCGTGGATCGGCGGCGACGCCGTCTTCGTAGTCGCTGGCGGTGAGGTTGCCGAAAATCAGCGGCACGGCCACCATGTACTGGATGCAGTGATCGCGATCGGCCGGATTGTTCAACGGGCCTTTCTTGTCGATGATGCGGATGCAGGCTTCGTGCGTGCGGATGGTGATCTTCTTGATGTCGTCGATCGTCTTGCCCGCCGCCTTGAGCTGGCCGTGTAGAGTAACCGCGGCTTCCACCGCGGTCTGGCTGTGGAACTCGGCCGGAAAGCTGATCTTGAACAGCACGTTTTCCGATACGTAGCTGCCGTACGGGCGCTGGAAGGCGAACGGTTTGCCCTTGAACAGCACGTCGTAAAAGCCCCAGGTCGGCGCCGTCAGCACTGAGGGGTAACCCATTTCGCCGGTCTTGGCGATCAGCGCCAGACGCACGGCGCGGCTGGTGGCATCACCGGCCGCCCAGCTCTTGCGGCTGCCGGCGTTCGGCGCATGGCGATAGGTGCGCAGGCTCTGCCCATCGACCCAGGCCAGCGACACCGCGGCCAGGGTTTCCTCACGCGTCAGGCCGAGCATGCTCGACACCACGGCGGTGGAGGCCACCTTGACCAGCACCACGTGATCGAGGCCGACGCGGTTGAAGGAGTTTTCCAGTGCAATCACGCCCTGGATTTCATGCGCCTTGATGATGCCGGTGAGCACATCGCGCATCAGCAGCGGCGGCTTGCTCGCGGCGATGTTGTTGCGGCTGATCCAGTCGGCTACGGCGAGAATGCCGCCGAGGTTGTCCGACGGGTGGCCCCATTCGGCGGCCAGCCAGGTGTCGTTGAAATCCAGCCAGCGAATCATCGCGCCGATGTTGAAGGCGGCCTGGATCGGATCGAGCTGGAACTGCGTGCCGGGCACCTTGGCGCCGTTCGGCACGACCGTACCGGGAACGATCGGGCCGAGCAATTTGGTGCAGGCCGGGTACTCGAGCGCTTCCAGGCCGCAGCCGAGCGTGTCGATGAGAATGTTGCGCGCCGTGTCGTAGGCCAGCGTGGAGTTGACGGTGTAGTCGAGTGCGTAGTCGACGATGTCGACCAGGACCTGATCCCAGGCGGGTCGGACGTTGCTGATGTGGCTGGTCATGGGTGTCCTTCGGATACGGGGAAAAGTTGATGCATCTGCACAAAGCGCGGCGCGGCGCGTAAAGAGAGCTGGATGAGCTGCGCCGACGGTGAAGTGGAAGGGAGCGTCCGGCGTTGACCGCCACAGGGGGCATCCACACTCGGTACCTGCCAGCCGACACGCAATTTTGCCATTGATGCGTGGCTCAATACAGAGCAAACCCGAGATGGCTTCGAGATGTCTCCCTCACGAAGCGCGAGGACGACGCAGACCGTTAGCTTCCCGAACAGCTCCTGCCCGATATGCAGACCGGCGCCATTCACTCGCTTCTTGGCTGCGCACTCGCTAATCTTGCCATTCCGAGCGAAAAACCCGGGGTGCCGAGCGCTTCTTGGCGTTTTACCCGTTTGGAAAACAACCCAAGCTGTCCTACATTGCGCTAGCCGCAAAAGTGGCTCATTGAACCTAATAAATCCCGGGGAATTACATGGCAAAAGCTAAGAAAGCTGCACCTGCAAAAGCCGCGTCCAAAAGTGCGTCACCGGCGGCTGCTCACAAACCGATCAAGGAAGTGCTGAACAAGACGAGCTTGGTCGCCCATATTTCCGAAACCAGCGGCGTGGTGCCCAAGGACGTTCGCGCGGTGCTGTCGGCGCTCGAGGGTGCGGTGGCCGGTTCGGTGCACAAGAAGGGTGCCGGTTCGTTCACCTTGCCGGGCCTGCTGAAGATTTCTGCGGTGCACGTGCCGGCCAAGGCCAAGCGCAAGGGCATCAATCCGTTCACGAAGGAAGAGCAGTGGTTCGCTGCCAAGCCGGCGTCGATCAAGGTCAAGGTGCGTCCGCTGAAGAAGCTGAAAGACGCGGCAGCCTGAGAAATCCGGCTGCGCGGCTGACCTGCATTTCGACGAAGCAGGGTACAGGCGATACGCCTAGTCTGATTATCGGTCACCACAAACGAAAAGAAGGGCCGCTTGCGCGGCCCTTCTTTTTTGCAACGTGCAACGACTTACTTGAACGCGTATGTGCCGGTCAGGCTGACCACGTCGCCGTGGTCCTTGAACTTGCCGACCATCGTGCCCGCGCCGAACGCGACGGGATTGACCAGATTGACCGGTACGTCGCTGACGAACTGGTGCTGGTAACCGAGGTCAAAGGACACGCGCTGCGTCGCCTGGTAGCCAACGCCCAGGCCCACGATACGGCGCGAGCCGTCCGGAATACGCGGGTCGCGGCTGATGATGTTGGTCGGCGTTTCGTCATAGCCAAGACCTGCACGTAACGTCCACTGGTCGTTGAGCTTGTAATCGCCGCCGATCGAGTAGGAGAACGTGTCCTTGTATTTTTCTGGCAGGGCTACGAGGGCCTGTCCCTCAGACACCAGGGCGAGCTGCTGGAAGTTGGACCAGTCGGTCCACATCACGCTGGCGGCCAGGCTGAACTGATCATTGAACTTGTGCAGCCAGTCGATGCCGGCGGTTGCCGGCGTATCGAAGACGGAGCTCGCCGAGGCACCGTTGGGATTCAGCGTCGGCAGTCCGGCCGTCGGGAAAACCGTGGGAGCCAGCGTCAGCAGAGCGAGGCTTGCACTTGGACCGTACAGTTTGTAATCGCCGCTCAGCGTCTGCTGGATGCGCGAGTGGTAGTTCATGTCCACGCTGTCCTGCTGCGTGGGTTTCCACTCGAAGCCACCGAAGTAGCCAAATGCGAAGTTCTTCTTGACGTTGACGTTCAACTGCACGTCGCCGCTCTGCGGAGCGCCGAGAAGCGGAGCGCCGAGCAGCGCCGCGGCCGAACCGTAGGGATCCAGTACGGTGTTGAGCTGAGCCTTGGTGTGACGACCCTCGATACCGGCACCGATGGAGAACTCGTCATTGACCTTGAAGCCGGCCGAGATGCTGGCGGAGATCGATTGCACGCTGGTCTTGGTGCCGAAGTAGCGCCCTTCCCAGGTCGGGTTGTATTTGCTGACGAGGCCGTAAGGCACGGTGACGCTGCCGCCGATCACCAGACGATCGTTGACGGGAAGCGCCCATGCGACATCGGGGAAGGGGATGAACTTGCCGAAACCGTTGGGATTGCCACCTGTGGTCGGGTTGCCCTGCTGATCCTTGAACTGGCCCTGGAATTCCGAGCTCGGGCGAATGCCGGTACCGGTGACCTGCACCATCGGCGCATCGAAGAAGGCCATGGCCGCCGGGTTGTTGTAGGCGGCCGTGACGTCGTCCGGAAACAACGAGCCGCCGGCCCCGGCGCGGCCCCAGCCGGCAGCGTTGGTGGTCGGCAGCTGGAAGGAGCCAGCCTGCGCGCAGAGCGGCAGTGACAGTGCGGAAACGACGGCGAGGGCGAGACTGGCCTTGGCGCCGAAGCGGGTGAAACCTTGCGAGGTTTGACGGTTCACGGTGGTTCTCCTGTGACGACAAGCTGAAGTGATGCTTCAGAACAAAAGTCGTGTGGTGGGACTGAAACGATTGGGGAGTAGGCGACTGGGTCAGTGATGACCCGGTCGCTTACAAGCGTTCGAACTATTGTTGTTATTTAGAGGGCCAGCCTCCCTTCCTTGAGCCATTCCAGAATGCCCGGCACGGCACGCGTTTCGTCGACGGGTTCCGTAACTGTCCTGCGGCCGTTTTCAGCCGTCGCGTTATCCAGCTGCAGCACCTGCTCGATCACGCGAATCTGCTCCTCGCTGCCGAATGGCGCGGTGAGTATCGGCGAGATGAGCGAGATCAACCGGGCCAGCAATTCGCCGTCGCCGATGGTTTGACCCATGCTCAGATCGTCGATCAGTTTTTGCATGTCTTCGCCGGCAAGAATGCCCGACAGCGCCTTCAGGCCGAAATGCAGCCGCAGGCCAAGCTCGTTGCGCGGCAGGTCGGGCAGCGTGCGCGAAAACGCCTCGAAGAAACGCCCGAAGATCGGCTGGTAGTGCTCCTGCAGATAGCCCCGGACAAAGGGCGATCGATCGCTGTAGACCCGGCCCAGCAGCCGCATGAAGGATTTGCCACCGACGCTTTCATGACTGATCCGGAAAGCCGGAATGAAGAGCATGGCAAATACGGCGGTGGCATCCATGTTCTCGGGCCACTGCTTCTCGCAGCTGCTCAACAGATTCAGTCGTTCGAGATTCAGCCGGTCGAGTCGCTGCGAGAGCAGCTCGTGCATCAACGCTTCTTTGCTCCCGAAGTGATAGTTCACGGCGGCAAGGTTGGCGTGCGCCCTGGCGGTGATCTGCCGCAGTGACATCGCCTCGTAGCCGCATTCGATGAATAACGACTCTGTCGCCTCGAGCAGGCGCCTGCGCGTGTCGCCCGCACCGGCCCGCAGCGGCGTGCTCACGCGATGCAGTCCCAGATGGGGTGGAAGCCGTACAGGAGCATCGTATTCAAATCCGGGATTCAAACATGTGTGTGAACGTTAAATCCCGCATCAACTTGCGGCAAGCTGCACTGCACTAAAATTGTGGAAAGCGTCGTTTAAGGTACTGTCTGTGCGATGATTTCCGCCGGAACGTGGCTGCATCAAGCGATGCACCGCCAACGGTGGCCTCTTCATTTTTCGATCAAAAGCAAAAAGGGGCGAGCCGATGCCCGCCCCTTGCTGCAATGCAGCGACATGTCCGTTCAGTTACAGGCGAATCCGACTCATCCGGCCTTCTTTTTGGCCAGCCGCAGCCAGGTGTCGACGACGGTGTCCGGGTTAAGCGACACCGACTCGATACCCTGATCCATCAGCCACTCGGCCAGGTCAGGATGATCGGACGGACCCTGGCCGCAGATGCCGATGTACTTGCCCTTGGCGCGCGCCGTCTTGATCGCCATGGCGAGCAGCTTCTTGACCGCCGGATCGCGCTCGTCGAACAGGCTGGCGACGATGCTGGAGTCGCGATCGAGGCCGAGCGTCAGCTGGGTCAGATCGTTCGATCCGATCGAGAAGCCGTCGAAGATGTCGAGGAATTCATCGGCCAGCAGCGCGTTGGACGGCACCTCGCACATCATGATCACCTTGAGGCCGTGTTCGCCCTGGACGAGTCCGTTTTTCCTCAAAACCTCGATAACCTTCTTGCCTTCGTCCAGCGTGCGCACGAACGGAATCATCACCCAGACGTTGTCCAGCCCCATGACTTCGCGCACGTGCTTGACCGCCTTGCACTCCAGGCCAAACGCATCGGCGAAGCTTGGGTCAACGTAACGGCTGGCGCCGCGGAAGCCGATCATCGGATTCTCTTCGTGCGGCTCGTAGCGCGAGCCGCCCAGGAGGTTGGCGTATTCGTTCGACTTGAAGTCGGACATGCGCACGATCACCGTCTTCGGGTAAACCGACGCGGCAATGGTGGAAATGCCTTCGGCCAGACGATCGACATAGAAGCTCACCGGGTCCGCATAGCCGGCGATGCGCTCGTCGATCTTGGCTTTGGTGGCGGCATCCTGTTTGGCATATTCGAGCAGCGCCTTGGGATGCACGCCGATATGGCTGGCGATGATCATCTCCAGCCGCGCCAGGCCGATGCCGGCGTTCGGCAGCATGCCGAAGTCGAATGCGCGATCGGGGTTGGCCACGTTCATCATGATCTTCAGCGGCGCCTCGGGCATCGCACCCAGATCGGCGGTGACCCGCTCGAACTTCAGAATGCCCTCGTAGATCGTGCCGGTATCGCCCTCGGCGCAGGAGACGGTGACGTCGGCACCGTCGGGAATCTTCTCCAGCGCGTTGCCAGTACCGACCACGGCCGGCACGCCAAGCTCACGCGCGATGATCGCCGCGTGGCAGGTACGGCCACCGCGATTGGTGACGATGGCCGCGGCGCGCTTCATCACCGGCTCCCAGTCGGGATCGGTCATATCGGCGATCAGCACGTCGCCGGGCTGCACCTTGCTCATGTCGGCGAGTGTGCGGATCACGCGCGCCTTGCCGGCGCCGATTTTCTGGCCGATCGAACGGCCTTCGGCCAGCACCTTGCCCTTTTCGCCGAGGTGGAAACGCTCCAGCTGGGTGGCGTGCGCGCGTGACTTCACGGTTTCGGGCCGGGCCTGCACGATGTACAGCTTGCCGGTGTTGCCGTCCTTCGCCCACTCGATATCCATCGGGCGGCCGTAGTGCTTTTCGATGATCAGCGACTGGCGCGCGAGTTCTTCAACGTCGCTGTCGGCGATGCAGAACTTGCTGCGCATGTCGGCTGGCGTGTCCTCGGTGCGCACGCGCTCGCCGGCCGCGCTGGAATAGACCATGCGCAGCGCCTTGGAGCCGAGGTTGCGACGCAGCACCGCCGGCTTGCCGGCATTCAAGGTCGGCTTGAAGACGTAGAACTCGTCGGGATTGACCGCGCCCTGCACAACCATTTCGCCGAGGCCGTACGAGCCGGTGATGAACACCACGTCGCGGAACCCCGACTCGGTGTCCAGCGTAAACAGCACGCCCGACGCGCCCACGTCCGAGCGCACCATCAGCTGCACGCCGGCCGACAGAAACACGTCGTCGTGCTTGAAGCCCTGGTGCACGCGATAGGAGATGGCGCGGTCGTTGTAGAGCGAAGCGAAGACTTCCTTCACCTTGTGCAGCACGTCGTCGATGCCGACCACGTTGAGAAAGGTTTCCTGCTGGCCGGCGAACGAGGCGTCCGGCAGATCTTCGGCGGTGGCCGAGGAGCGCACGGCGACGGCGATGTCGTCGCTGCCGGCGTCCCTGCACAGCTTGATGTACGCGTCGCGAATCGCCTGCTCGAGTTCGGCGGGTAGGGCGGTGTCGACGATCCAGCCGCGGATTTCCTTGCCGGCGGCGACCAGCGTGTCCACATGGTCGACATCCAGACCGTCCAGGCGCTGCTGGATGCGTTTGGCCAGCCCGCTCTTTTCCAGGTACTGCTGAAACGCATCGGCCGTGGTCGCGAAACCACCCGGCACCGAAACGCCGAGCTTGGCGAGATTGCCGATCATTTCGCCAAGGGATGCGTTCTTGCCGCCGACCTTGCCCAGGTCGGTCATACGCAGTTGGTCAAGCCATAGCACCAGATCGTTCAAGGGTGTCTCCTCAAGAGCGCGGTAAAAAAGTGGGATTGGTGCAGGATGCAGTGCCAAAGCGGTCTGCAAAGAACTGGTATTGTCCGCTGCCGGTGATGCGCAGCACAAGAAGACCATTGCGTTGCGTGGGCACTCCACCTGCATACCAGTCAGCCCAGAGTCAATCGGCGACAGCCATTGGCGCTTGCGCTAAGGTGCGGACAAGCTCATCAAAACGATCAGGCGCGGCCATGCAGCGAACCGTTTTCTTCATCTCCGACTCTACTGGTATCACGGCAGAGACGATCGGCAACAGTATCCTGGCGCAGTTCGAGGGCGTGCAGTTCGACAAGCATCGACTCGCGTTCATTGACGATGCGCGCAAGGCCGAAGCAGCGTCGCTGCGCATCAAGACCCACTACGCGCAGACCGGCGAGCGGCCGATCGTGGTCAACACCATGGCCGACCGGGCGCTGTGCGAACTGGTTGCCGAAAGCGGCGCGCTGATGCTTGACGTGTTTGCGCCATTTATCGGCCCGCTGGAGGAAGAGCTCGGCGCGAAGCGCTCCGGTGCGGTCAACCGTTCGCACGGTATGGTCGATTTCGAAAAGTACGAGGCGCGCATCAACGCGACCAACTACGCGTTGACCCACGACGACGGCAGGGACTTCGACTACAGCAAGGCCGACCTGATTCTGGTGGGGGTGTCGCGCTCGGGAAAAACGCCGACCTGTCTCTACATGGCCTTGCATTACGGCGTCAGCGCCGCCAACTATCCGCTCACCGACGATGATCTAGATAAGCTCGAGCTGCCGAGAAGGCTTGTACCGTATAAAAGCAAACTCTTCGGTCTCACCATCGATCCACAGCGACTGGCGCAGATTCGCGAGCAGCGACTCGCCGGCAGCCAGTACGCCACGCTGAAGCAGTGTCGCTGGGAGCTGGAGCAGGCCGACAAGCTGATGCGAGATGCCGGCATCTCAAGCCTCAATACGACGCACGTGTCGATCGAGGAAATCGCCAGCAAGATTTTCTCCCGCTTCGGCATTGAGCGGACCATGTTCTGACCAGGCTGCATTCATGGCAGCCACTGAGGAGTTTCCGATACCGATGATCGTTTCACCCCGTCGACCCAACCTGCTGCCCGGGCGCTTCGAGTTCCTGATGGGGCTGTATGCGGAAAATTATCATCGGCTGGCGCGACTGTTCGGGCCGCAGGATCTAAGCCCCGGCCACTACATCTCCAATGTGGACGACCACCTGGACGTGCATCTGCATCTGCAGGAAGTGCACCCGTATACGATGGAGCTTGAGCTCACCTACGACTTTGTCGACGCGCATACGGGCCAGCGCTCACCGTCGGCGCAGCTGCGCATGTATACCGATGCACATGTCGCCGAAGCGCTGCATTGCCATTCGGGAAGGCATCTGTGGCAGGTGCTCGGTCCGTTTCCCGCGGCGACTACGGTTTTCCAGCATCGCCTGCGGATGAACAGTTTTCTGTCGCGCTGGCTGGAATATCTGGGCGAACAGGGGCACTCGATCGGGACGCTGGTGCGTCAGGAGCCGGAGGCCTGACGAAGTGACGTCGGGCAGATTCGCAGCGGTCAAATGACGCCCAACAAAAAACCCGCACTGGGCGGGCTTTCCATTGGTGGCGGAGCGGACGGGACTCGAACCCGCGACCTCCGGCGTGACAGGCCAGCATTCTAACCAACTGAACTACCGCTCCCCAGTTTCCAACACTTACTTTCCAGCAACAGCGTTTACAACATCTTCCAGCACTTGCGGGTCAACTTGGCGTCCCCACGGGGATTCGAACCCCGGTCGCCACCGTGAAAGGGTGATGTCCTAGGCCTCTAGACGATGGGGACAATTCAAGTTGGTGGAGCCAGGCGGGATCGAACCGCCGACCTCCTGCATGCCATGCAGGCGCTCTCCCAGCTGAGCTATGGCCCCGCTGCTGGAAGCCCGGAAGAATAGGTCCGAGTCACATATCCGTCAAGACTTTTTTGCGTCTGGCGACGAAGAAATCCGAATCAGCCGACCGGCGTGTCGATCCATCAGCGCCGCCGCCGGCGCGGCAAGTAAGACCCGAGCGCGAGCTTCGTTTAAGCTGCCTGTGACTTATGGATGTTGCGGACGAGGCATGCACGAAATCGGTTTTATTCGCGACCTTGCCATGGTGATGCTCGTGGCCGGCGCCACGACCATTCTTTTCCAGCGCCTGCGGCAACCCGTCCTGCTGGGCTACATTCTGGCCGGCGTGCTGATCGGCCCACACACGCCGGGCATGCTGGTTGCCGACCCGCAGGCGATTGACGACATCTCCAATCTCGGTGTGGTGCTGCTGATGTTCACGCTGGGACTCGAGTTCAGCGTGCGCAAGCTGCGTGAAGTCGGCATCAGCGTGCTGGCGGTCGCGGTAGCGGAAGTCGGCCTGATGATGTGGATCGGCGTCGGCCTGGGTGGCCTGTTCGGATGGAAGGGGATGGACGCGCTGTTTCTCGGTGCGATCATCGCGCTGTCGTCGACCATGGTGGCGACGCGCACCTTGTCCGAGAGCGGCCAGCGGCACAAGCCGTTTGCGCGGCTGGTGGTCGGGCTGCTGGTGGCCGAGGACATGCTGACCATCGTGATGCTGACACTGCTGACTGCCGTGGCTATCGGCGGTTCCGTCAAAGCAGAGACGGCGTTCACGCTGATTGGGCATCTGGGGCTTTTCGTGGTGGTCGGCATGATTCTCGGCCTGCTGCTGCTTCCGCGGCTGGTGGACTACGTGGCCGGTTTCGGGCGCAACGAAACGCTGCTGGTCAGTGTGCTGGGCATCTGTTTCGGCGCGAGCCTGCTGGCGGTGTGGATGGGCTTCAGCGTGGCGCTTGGCGCGTTTCTCGCTGGCGCCGTGGTGGCGGAGTCGCAGAGCGTCAATCGGGTGATGCGGCTGATCGAGCCGCTGCGCGACATGTTCGCTGCGCTGTTTTTCGTGGCGATCGGCCTGAAGATCGATCCGGTGATGCTGGTGCAATACGCGGTGCCTGCACTGATCATTGCCATCGTTGTCATCGTGGGCAAGACGCTGACATGCAGCCTGGGCATCTTCATCGTTGGTCACGACGCGCGCACCTCGCTGCGGTCAGGGCTGGGCATGGCGCAGATCGGCGAGTTTTCCTTCGTGATCGCCACGCTTGGTTTGTCGCTGCATGTCATCAGCGATTTCATCTACCCGATCGCGGTTGCCGTTTCGGTGGTCTGCATGGGGGCGTCGCCGTACCTCACGCGCTCGGCCGACGGTCTGGCCAATGGCCTGCGTGCGGTGACGCCGCGCTCCATGCGGCTGCTGGCGACCAGCTACAGCGGCTGGCTGGAGAATCTGAAGCCGGTCAATGAAAACGCCGCGATCGCGGCGATTTTTCGCCGACTCCTGTGGCATATCGCGGTCAATGTGCTGTTGGTGGTGGCGCTTTTCATCATCGGCGCCTATATCAACGCACATAACTGGGACTGGTTTTCCATGCTCGGCATCGGGCGCGATCTGCGGCATACGGTGATCTGGGCCTGCGCGCTGTTTCTGTCGCTGCCGATGCTCATCGCGGTTTACCGCAAGGCTGAGGCGCTGGGCATGGTGCTGGCGGAGCTCGGCATACGCGAGCGGTTTACCGGTTCGTATACGCAGGCGATTCGCGGCGTGCTGGCGCGGATCATTCCCTTGGCAACCCTGTTTGCGCTGGCTCTGCTGGTCAGTGTGCTGGGTTCGGCCATCCTGCCGCCCCGGGGAGTGGCCGTCCTGCTGATACTGGTCGGGCTGGTGCTGGCAATCGTGCTGTGGCGTGGCATGGTGAAGATGCATGCGCGGCTGCAGGCGGCGTTGAAGGAAACCCTTGAGAAGCCCGCACCGCCGTAAAGACAGGCGGCTGTCATCGTTGCCAGATCCACATCTATGGCCGCGAAGTGAACCTTTATGCCGACTGACGGTCTGTGCATAGCGACATTGCCAAGATCGGAAGAGCGCCTCACAATGTGTGGCCTGCCTCCATTGGGGGGGCCCGGTTGGCAAGGCCGGCAAAACCAAACACGAGGGAGTTACGAATGAAGCAATTTCTGCGTCCCACGCTGACAGCAGCCGCGATGGCTGTTGCGCTGGGCATGACTGCGAGCGTGTACGCCCAGGCTGCCAAACCCGGCGCCGCCGCCACGGGCACGGTCGACAAGGCAAAAGCCAGCTATGTTGTGGGTTGGGAGATCGCTTCCCAGGTGCCGCCGATCATGCGCGATGAGCTGGATCCGGCAGCTGTCGGTCGTGCCGTGCAGGCCGCACTGTCCGGCGGCAAGCCGACCATGAGCGACGCCGAGGCCAAGCAGGTGCATGACGCGTTCATGGCCAAGATCCAGGCCAAGTACAAGGAAGAGATGGCTCGCGTCGGTGCCAAGAACAAGGCCGAAGGCGATGCTTTCCTCGCCAAGAACAAGTCAGCTCCCGGCGTGAAGACCACGGCCTCGGGCCTGCAGTATCAGGTCATCAGCCAGGGTACGGGCGCACGCCCGGGTCCGAACGACACCGTGCAGATCGATTACACCGGCACCTTCGTCAACGGCCAGGTGTTCGACGCGTCGTCCAAGCACAACCCGCCGGGCCCGGCCTCAATCCCGCTCGCTGGCGTTATCCCCGGCTTCCGTGAAGGTCTGCAGCTGATGCAGGTTGGCGGTCACTACAAGCTGTTCATTCCTTCCTCGCTGGCTTACGGCGCCGAGCCGCAGCCGCCGATGCCGCCGAACGCCACGCTGATTTTTGACGTGACCCTGGTCAAGACCGGTCCGACCCCGGCGGGCGCTGCACCGGGTGGCGCCGCTCCGGGTGGTCCCGGCGGTCAGTAACAAAGCGAATCGAGTTTGACCAAACTCGAGACGGTAAAGGGCGCGAAGCGATTCGCGCCCTTTGCTTTTGGCCGACGGCGATGCGACGCGTTAGCAGCGGCTGGGTAGAATGTCGGACTGATACTTTGGAGAAGTTGTCCCATCCATGATGAAGATCACCATTTTTGGCACCGGCTATGTGGGGCTGGTCACCGGCGCCTGCCTCGCGGAGATGGGCAACCAGGTTGCTTGCGTCGACGTCGACAGCGCGAAGATCGAACGTCTGAAGCGCGGTGAAATTCCGATCTACGAACCCGGCCTGGAAGCCATCGTCAGGCGCAACCACGCCAGCGGCCAGCTGGATTTCACCACCGATGCGGCGGCTGCCATTGCCCACGGCGATATCATTTTCATCGCGGTGGGCACGCCGCCGGATGAGGACGGCAGCGCCGATCTGACCTATGTGCTGGAAGTGGCCCGTTCGATCGGCAGTCATCTGAATCGATACGCGGTCGTCGTCAACAAGTCGACCGTGCCGGTGGGCACCGCCGAGCGCGTGCGCGCTGCCGTTGGCGCTGAGCTTGCCAAGCGCAATGCCAGGGTCGAGTTCGACGTGGTGTCCAACCCTGAATTTTTGAAGGAAGGCGCGGCGGTGGAAGACTGCCTGCGGCCGGATCGCATCATCGTGGGCGCGTCGAGCGAGCGCGCCGTGGCCGTGCTGCGCAAGCTGTATGCGCCGTTCAATCGCAATCACGACCGCATGGTGGTGATGGACGAGCGTTCGGCCGAGCTGACCAAGTACGCGGCTAACGCGATGCTGGCGACCAAGATCAGTTTCATGAACGAGATCGCCAATATCGCCGAACGCGTCGGCGCCGACGTAGAGCTGGTGCGCCAGGGCATCGGCTCGGATCCGCGCATCGGCTATCACTTCATTTACCCCGGCGCGGGATACGGCGGCTCGTGTTTTCCGAAGGACGTGCAGGCGCTCGAGCGCACCGCCCGCAGCTATGGCTATGATGCGCAACTGCTCACAGCGGTCGAAGCGGTCAATCGGCAACAGAAGGACAAGCTGTTCGAGTTGATCACTCGGCATTTCAACGGTGCGTTGAGCGGACGGACCGTCGCCCTGTGGGGGCTGGCGTTCAAGCCCAATACCGACGACATGCGCGAAGCGTCGAGCCGTTTTCTGATGGAGGCCTTGTGGAAGGCAGGTGCGAAGGTTCGCGCGTTCGACCCGCAGGCCGGCGACGAAACGCAGCGGCTCTACGGCAATCGGCCCGATCTGGCGCTATGCCCGAACGCGTACGATGCGCTGCAGGGCGCCGACGTGCTCGCCGTTGTCACCGAATGGAAGGCGTTCCGCAGCCCGGATTTTCAGCGCATCGGCAGTCTGCTCGCCGAGCGGGCAATCTTCGATGGACGCAATCTCTACGACCCGGCTACGGTGGAAGATGCCGGCGTCGCGTATTACGGCATTGGCCGCGGCCGCAGTTTGCAATTGAACGCGCAGGTATGACCCGATGAATGCCTCGATCGATACGCTTGAACAGCGGCTGACCGAAATGGAGGTCAAGCTCACTTTCATCGACGACACGGTGCAGGCGCTGGCCTCTGCCGATGCCGACCAGTCCGTGCGTATTGCCTCGCTGGAGCGCGCGCTGCGCGATTTGCGCGGCGAGCTTTCATCGATGCGCATCGGCAACGCCGACGATCCGCACAGCGAACCGCCGCCGCCGCATTATTGATGCTCAAGACCACCGACCTCGATCACGGATAGCCAGCATGGCCGATTCTCTCCGCGACCTGCTGCTGAAAAGCGGCATCGTCAAACAGCTGCATGAAAGCAAGCCCAAGCCGCCGCCGCAAAGCAGCGGGCCGGCGTACAAAGGTGCGAAGCCGTCGAATAGCGGAGGTCAGCCGCATTCGTCGCAAAATAAAAAATCGCCGCGACCGCCGCGCAAGGATCAAGGCGAAATCGATCTGGCCAAGGCATATGCGATCCGCGCACAAACCGAGGCCAGCGAGCGCAAGCGCATCGAGCAGGAGGCGGCCGAGCAGGCGCGACTCAAGCGCGAGCGCAAATTGAAGATTCAGCAGCTGCTCGAAGGCAAGACGCTCAACAAGCCGGACGCCGATCAGCCGCGCAACTTCGAGTACGGCGGCAAGATCCGGCGCGTGCATGTGGACGAGGCGCAGTTGGTGGCACTCAATGCCGGTGAGCTTGGTGTGGTGCAGCAGGCGGGCCGCTATTTTCTGGTCACGCGCGACATCGCCGAACAGGTGCGAGCCATCGACGCGCAGCAGCTGGCCTTGCTGGTTGAACCGGGAAGCACCGGCGGCATGGGCGACGACGGCGTGCCTGATGATCTGATGTGGTAACCGGCAGCGGTTAGGCGGTACTCATCACCGCGCAATAGAAGCCCGACGCACGATCGGGCTTTTTATTGGATGATCGACGCCAATCAGGCAGCGGCTGCAGCAAACGACGCAGCCTGCTGATCCAGCGTTTGTGCGGCGAGCGCGGGGTGATCCCAGCCCTGCTTGGGGCGGAAGCGATCGCCGTAGCGCTTGGCCAGCTGTTCCAGCCTTTGCCTGAGCTGGTCCGCGCCTTCGGTGCGAACGTACTGGATCGGGCCGCCGCGGAACGGCGCAAAGCCGGTGCCGAAAATCACGCCGGCGTCGAGCAGGTCCGCGTCGTCCACCACGCCCTCGGCAAGGCATGCAATCGCCTCGTTGACCATCGGCAGAATCATGCGCTCCTGCAGATCCGGCGGCATGATGTAGTCCTTGTCTACTTCGGGTTTCTGCGGCTTGCCCTCGCTCCAGGTGTACAAGCCCTGGCCATCTTTCTTGCCGCGCTTGCCGACTTCCATCTTGTCTTCCAGTCCCGGGGGTACTTCCAGTCCCAGGAACGGTGCGAGCTCCTTGCCGACCGACGCGCAGACGTCCAGGCCGACGGTGTCGGCCAGTTCGATCGGACCCATCGGCATGCCGAATTTCTTGGCTTCGCGATCCAGCACCGGGCCCGGCACACCTTCGCTGTAGAGCCGCATGGCTTCGAGCAGATAAGGCATCAGAATGCGATTGACCAGAAAGCCCGGCGTGCCCTTCACGGCGACAGGCAACTTGCCAATCGCCTTGCAGAATGCCAGCGCGCGTTTCTCGATGGTCGGATCCAGCTGGTCGTGCCGCACCACTTCGACCAGCGGCATCTGCGCCACCGGATTGAAGAAGTGCAGGCCGAGGAAGCGCTGCGGCGCGGTGAGCCCCGTGCGCAGTTGGTCGAGCGGAATGCTGGAAGTGTTGGTGGCGAGAATCTGGCTTGCCTGGAACTGCGGCTCGATCTTGCCGTAAAGCTCGCGCTTGGCCTCGGCATTTTCAAAAATCGCTTCGATCGCCAGATCGGCGCCGGCCACGCCTGTGCCGTCGACGTCGGCGCGCAGGCGTCGCGTGGCCTGCTCGACTTCCTCCGGCGTCTTGAGCTTCTTCTCGTACAGCTGACGCGCGCGATCCAGCGCGGGCTGGATGAATTTCATCTCGCGATCCTGCAGGGTCACCTCGAAGCCACGAAATGCCGCCCAGGCGGCGATGTCGCCACCCATGACGCCGGCACCCACCACATGCACGTGATTGATCGCCGCATCCACGCCGGCGCCCTGGCTCTTGAGGCGCTCCTGCAAAAAGAAGATGCGGATTAGGTTCTGTGCGGTCGACGTTTTTGAAAGCTTGGCGACCGAGCGCGCCTCCAGTTTCAGCCGCTGAGCGATGTTCGGGCCGCCGCGCTTCCACACGTCGATCATGGCGAACGGCGCGGGGTAGTGTTCCTTGCGCACCCTCGCGGCGGTCTGCTTGAGCATCATCGGCGCGAGAATCTGACGGGCCAGCCAGGTGTTGGTTGCCCATGCCTTGGCGCGCAGCGCGAACGGCCGTTGCTGCGGCCGACGCAGCAAGTGCTTGGCCTCGGCGAGCAATTCCTCGGGCCGGCACAGGCGATCGACCACACCCATGTTGAAGGCCCGCTTCGCGGACAGTGCGCGGCCGGTCAGCATGATCGGCATCGCTTCGGTTGCGCCGATCAGCCGGGGCAGTCGTGCGGTACCACCCCAGCCGGGGTGGATGCCCAGCATCACTTCGGGCAGGCCGATCTTGGTCTTTTCATCGTCCGCCGCGATGCGCTGACGGCAGGCGAGGATCAGTTCGGTGCCGCCGCCCATGCAGGCTCCGTGGATCGCCGCAACCGTCGGACAGGGAAGTCGCGCCAGCGACTCGTACACGCGCTGGCCGTGTTCGATATTCTCCTGCACCGTGTCGTGCTTGGCGTATTCCAGGAACGCCTTGATGTCGGCGCCGACCGCGAATCCTGATGGCTTGGCCGAATGAATGATCACACCCGCCGGCTTCTCGATCGCCAGACGCTCGACGATCTGCTCCAGTTCGTTGAGCACGGCGCGAGAAATCGCGTTGACGCTGCTGCCTTCGCGATCAAGGCTCAGGGTGACAATGCCGTCGTCGCTCTGGCTGGTCTTCCAGTGGTTGAAACGCAGTCCTTCGAACATAAGCATGCAAACGTCAGTGGGAGAGATGGGAACCATACCGTTCCGTCGCCTTGATTGCGAGATGTGACCCGCGCACTTGACCGTAAAGTAAAGGCGGTGTGAAATCGCAAATCATCCCTGTCGGTTCGAACGCTGAAATTCCCGCGCAAGCGGTTCCGCGCGGGTACGGGTGCAGCCATTGCCTCCTCCGGGCTATTGAAAAAGAAGAACGCCTCGATGTGCCGTGTTTTGACAGCTCAAGCGCGATATCCGGCCGTGTTTTTGGACGATGCCCGATTCAGCGCGGCGCCTGCCGAGACTCTCGCGGCCGGTCGAATGGCGCGCCACCCATGCCGCCCGTCATGACCGCCTCGACACCGCAGGCGGCGGCGGAAATTCTCGACCGTGTCATGGAAGCCTCCAGCGGACTGGTGCTGCTGGACAGTGCCGATCCGCTGAGCCTGGTCGCGCAGTTCCGTGCCGTCGCGCGCAGTACCGGCCAGGCCATGTACCTGTGGCAACCCGACACCGGCCTGGGCAGCCTGCGCGAAGCGCATGTGCGCGTGCCGGACTGCCAGCGTCTGGGCAACGCGCTGCGGTACATGCAGCAGAGCATCCATTTCGGCATCTACTTTCTAGTGGGCCTGGAGCTGCCGTTGTCGGCAATGGATGCCACCTTGCTGCGTCAGCTGGCGCGCATGCCGAAGGAACACCTGCGGCGCGTCGTGCTCGTCGATGCGCCGGCAGCGCTGGCCGAGCACCTGGGCGAACTGGCCGTGCGCCTGAGCAGCGTCGACAGCTCACCGCGCCGACTGCGCCTGCGTGACGGCCGCTGGCTGGTATGAGGCCACCGTCGTGAATCTGCATGCCGGCATTCTGGTGGTTGCGGCCGAGCGCAATCTGCGTCGCCAATTGTTCGATGCGCTGGATCAGGCGGGTTATCCCTGCATCCATAGCGCACGCGATGCGACGCACGCGGCGATCCTGCTGGAAGGCCGAACGGCACTGCAGCTGATCATTACCGTATTTGATGGTGACGAGCAGCAGGCGCTGCTGACCTGCGCGCAGATGCAGGCCTTGCCCGGTGGGTCGGACACGCCCCTCATCGCCGTGCTGTCCGATGGCGTGTCGTTCGATCCCAGCGAGCTGCCTTCCTGCGTTTGCGACTGGCTGCACGCATCGCAAATTGCCAGCGAGCTGGCTACACGCTGGCGGCGTCTGCAGAGCCGTCTGCCAGCCAGCCCACCCGACCATCTGCACGTCACGTCGTCGAGCGACAGCGGGCAGGGCGATTATCGCTATCTATTCGACGAAAGCGACAGCGAATGGCTGATCGTCGATCCATCGTCGCAATGCGTGCTGGAAGTCAGTTCCACCGTGGTGCGGCACAGCCGTCTGCATGCCAGCCAGTGGGAAGGCATGCCGCTTGCCGAAGTGCTCCGTTTTGAAGGCGTCGCGATGGAGCAGGTACTGCTCGATGCCGACCGGCGCTGGTACCCGTGCCAGCGAAAGTCCGCGCAGGGTGACGATACCGGCCAGGCCAGCGCGCGCCGCATTCCCCACGCGGGGCGCGGCGCGCTGGCGCTGATGTTTCGCAGCGATCGCGCCGATCTGCGCGCCGAAGCGGCGCTGTCGCTGCTGTCGCGCATGTTTGTTTCAACCATCGGTGTCGACACGCAGATTGCCGCGGCCCGCCTGCTCTTCGACGAACTGGGCCTGGATTACCTCACCGTATGGTCGGCGCGTACCGGCGCCATCGATGCACCGAACCAGCTGCTGCAGCTGTGGAGCGGCGATGATCTGGATTGGCCGACGGCGCAGTGGCAGACGTCGCTGCAGTCGGTACTGTCCGGCAAACCGTTTCTCTATCGCACCGATGCAGTGAGCCTCGCTCCGGCGGATCCGCTGCTATTGCAGCTGGGCCTGACCGGATTTGCCGGACTGCCTTTGTACGACGAGCGGCATACCGTGCTCGGTGCCATGCTGGCCGGCAGCCGCAAAGCCTTCGGCGAAATGGCCATTGTTGAACCGGTCTTGCGCTGTGCGGCGGCGCGCTTCGCGCAGGCGATCGAACTCAATCGCACGCGTGCGCAGGGGCGTGCCGAGGGCCTGGTCGACGCGTTGACCGGTTTGCCCAACCGTCTGCTGTTCAACGACCGGCTCGACACGATCATCCATGAGGCGACGCGCAGCGGCGAATGTTTCGCCGTGCTCTTTGTCGACCTCGATCACTTCAAGTCGATCAACGACAGCCACGGGCATGCGTCGGGCGATCAGGTGCTGCGCGTCGTTGCCCAGCGCCTCAGCGCCAGCGTGCGTGCCTCCGATACGGTAGCGCGCTACGCCGGTGACGAATTCATCGTGGTGCTTCGGCACATCGTCAAGAACGACGACGTGCAGCGCGTGGCGGAAAAAATCGTGCAGGTCATGGGCACGCCGCTGAGCCTGGATTCGGGCATGGCGCTGCAGGTCACTGTGTCGATGGGCTTGAGCTTCTTCCCCGACGATGCCGGCGACACGGAAACCCTGCTGCGCCACGCGGACGAGGCGATGTACGCAGCCAAGAAGCAGGGGCGCAACACCTTCAAGATTTACGAGATGAGTCCGGAATACGCCAGGCAGCACGGTACCGTGCTGCGTTCGCGCCTGCGTCATGCCGAGAGCAACGGGGAGCTGCGCGTGGTCTACCAGCCGCAGGTCGATACCGCGAGCGAGGACATCGTCGGCATGGAGGCGCTGGTGCGCTGGGAGCATCCGGAGCTTGGCATGATCAGCCCGGCGGTCTTCATCCCGCTGGCCGAGGAAACCGGTTTGATCGTGTCGATCGGTGAGTGGGTCATGCGCACCGCGTGCCGGCAGGCGCGGGAATGGGAGCTTCGATACGGCCTGCGCCTGCGCCTGGGCGTGAACCTGTCCGCCGTGCAGCTGATCGAGCCGCATCTGCTGGATACCGTGGCGCGGGTGCTCAGCGATACCGGGCTCGATCCGGACCTGCTGGAGCTGGAGATTACCGAGAGCATCAGCATCAAGGCGGCGCCCAACCTCATCGAGAACCTCAACGCGCTGCATCGGCTCGGCTGCCACATCGCGATCGACGATTTCGGCACCGGCGCGGCCTCGCTGGATTATCTGCGGCGGCTGCCGGCGGACCGCATCAAGATCGACCAGAGCTTCGTGCGCAATATCGGCGTCGACCCGGACGACGAGGCGATCGTGCGCGCCACGATCGACATGGCGCACCGGCTCAAGCGCGCCGTGGTGGCCGAGGGGGTGGAGACCGAACAACATTTCGAGTTTCTACGCGAACACCAGTGCGACGAGTTGCAGGGCTATCTTTTCTGCCGCCCCCAGCCGCCGCTAAGCTTCGGCAGCTTGCTGGCCGAACGTCAGCGACTGCTCGGCGAACGCTCCACGGCGGCGGCTTGAGCCTGGTTCGGCGGTCCCCATAATCTGCCGAGCCCGAACCGGGTCTGACAATCTTCCAACAGGCGGTGCGCTATGTTTGACGGAATAATCACGCACACGCTGAACTTGGCTGACGGGTTGCTGTCTGACCCGCGTGTCCAGTTTTAACCCAGTTCCCGCAGCGGATGACGGCATTGACGATGGATACAGCCCGAATGGGCGAAAACGAACTGGATCGCGCGCTGGTCGAGCGCGTTCAGGGCGGGGACAAGCGAGCTTTCGACCTGCTGGTGCGCAAGTACCAGCACAAGGTCATTGCCCTGGTATCCCGCTACGTGCGCAGCCATGCCGAGTGCGAGGATATTGCGCAGGAATCGTTCATCCGCGCATGGCGGGCCATCGGTTCATTTCGCGGCGACAGCGCGTTTTATACCTGGCTGTACAAGATCGCCGTCAACACGGCCAAGAACCACCTGGTGGCGATGGGCCGGCGTCCTCCCACCGACGATGTCGACGCGGACGATGCCGTTTTCATGGCCGGTGCCGAACGCATGCATGACAGCGCCACGCCGGAACGCGAAATGATGCGTCAGGAAATTGAACAATCCGTATTTTGCACTGTCCAAGCCTTGCCCGAAGAGCTGCGTACCGCCATCACGCTTCGCGAAGTGGACGGTCTGAGCTATGACGAAATCGCAGAGGCGATGGGTTGCCCGATCGGAACGGTGCGTTCGCGCATCTTCCGGGCACGTGAAGCGATCGATGAAAAGCTGCGGCCCCTGTTGTCGGACCGCGAGGACAAGAAATGAACCAGCCTGACATGACTCCGAACGCCAACGAAGACCTTTCCGCCGGCCTCGACGGCGAGCTGTCCAGGGAAGCCATGCGCTTCCTGTTGCGCCGGCTCGATCACGACGCCTCGCTGCAGGACACCTGGACGCGCTACAACGTGGCCCGCGACGGACTGCGCCGGCAGCTGCCGCCGCTGGCATCGTCGAGTTTCGCGTCGCGGGTGATGCTGGCGATCGAGCAGGAGGCGGCGCCTGCCGGCGCAAGACGCAATCACTGGCTGCGCTGGTCTGCCGGTGGCGCCATCGCTGCCAGTGTGGCCGCGGCCGCTTTGATGATCGGTCAGCCTGTGGCAGATGTGGACAGGACTGCCTCGACCTCCAGCCAGCGGGCTGGCAGCCATGCCGTGGCCGACGTCGTGGCGGCGCCAAAAACGGCGATTCCTGCCACCGTGCCGTCCTGGTTGAGTGGCAATTCGGCGGGCATGTTGAGCCAGCAGGCGTCTGCCACCAGCGAGATTTTCCCGGCCGGCAGTCAGCCGGTGTACGGCAGCAAGCGTTTCTCGACCTATCCGTTGATGCACCGCTATCGCACCCTGAACAACGACGACGGCAGCTATCTGTTGCTGCTCGACCCGCAGCAACAGCCGGTTTCGGAAAACCCGACGCGCCAGGCGGCGGCTGCGGTGCACTGAATTTGTCGTTTCGCCAGTGACGGGTGCGGCCGCCGCTCGTGTTTGTACCCGAACCGTCGGCCATCCGGACCGGCGGTTTTTTATTCGCGCACGTTGCGGCATCGTTTCCCGGCAATTCGCCAGCGGTACGTTCAGGCCAGTGATCCGATCGCGCGCCCCCATGGTTCATCCATCCAACAAGCCAAACCTACTAGGAGGAGTCATGAAATTTCCCGTCTTGCGCACGCTGGCGTGCGGCGTGTTGTTGAGCCTTGCGGTGGCCAATCCGGGCGCTTGGGCACAGGCTACAACGGGCGCGGCTGGCGGCCTGCCGGACTTCACCGGCATTGTCGAAAGAAACGCGCCGGCGGTGGTGCATGTCGAGGCCAAGTACACCGGCAAGAGCCGCAAGCCGTCACGTGCGTCAACCGATCCGTCCAGTCCGGATCAGGGCGGCAGCCAGGACGATCCGCAGGCGGAAATGCTTCGTCGCTTTTTCGGCATGCCAATGATGCCGTCGCCGGAAGATCAGAAACACATCTCGCTGGGTTCGGGCTTCATCATTTCGCGCGATGGTTACGTGCTCACCAACAACCACGTGGTTGATGGTGCCGATGAGGTGACGGTGCGCCTGCAGGATCGACGCACGTTTACCGCCAAGGTGGTGGGGACCGATCCCAAATACGATATCGCTGTGCTGAAGATCAGCGACGGCAACAATCTGCCGATGGTCAGCATCGGCGATTCGCGCACGCTCAAGGCCGGTCAGTGGGTGCTGGCGATCGGCTCGCCGTTTGGCTTCGATTACACCGTGACGCAGGGTATTGTCAGCGCCGTCGGCCGCAACCTGGGCAGCAGCGATCAGCCTTACACCTCGTTTATCCAGACCGATGTGCCGATCAACCGCGGCAACTCCGGCGGCCCGCTGTTCAACCTGCAGGGTCAGGTAGTCGGCGTCAACTCGCAGATCTATTCCAGCACCGGCGGCTACCAGGGCGTGGCTTTCTCGATTCCGATCGACGTGGCGATGAATGCTGTCGACCAGATCAAGCAGCACGGCTTTGTCACGCGCGGCCAGCTCGGCGTACATGTGGGTCCGCTGAGCGACGACGTGGTCAAGGCGTTCAAGCTGCCCAACGCGAACGGTGCCATCGTTTCCGAAGTCGACGCCGGCAGCGCTGCCGGCAAGGCAGGAGTACAGGCCGGTGACATCATCATTGGTTACAACGGGCAGTCCATCAGCCAGGCGCCCGACCTCCCGCCGCTCGTCGGTCTGACCAAACCAGGCACCAAGGTGCCGCTGGACATCATCCGCGATGGCAAGAAAATCACGGTTCCGGTCGTGGTGGGTGCCGCACCGCGTGACGGTACGGCGGTGTCGAACATGGCCGATGGACAGCCGTCGGCGCCGGCCGGGTCGACTGCCCTCGGTCTCACGGTGCAGAACATCGACACCGCCACACGTCAGCAGCTGGGCCTGAAATCGGGCGAGGGCGTGCAGATCAGCGCGATCACCGGGCAGGTGGCCGCAGGCGCCGGACTGCAGCAGGGCGACGTCATCTTGATGGTCAACCAGCAGCGTGTCGGCAGCGCCGCCGCCTTTCAGGCGGCCACCAAGGGCGTGAAGGCAGGCGACACGGTGCTGCTGCTGGTGCGGCGCGGCGACCAGAGCCAGTTCATCGGCCTCACGGTGCCGGACGGCAAGTAAGCACCCAGCCTCGCTGGCGTCATGCCCGGTCCGATGCCGGGCTGGCGCCAGCTCGCGTCACGCTCGCGCCAGCCCGAAAGCTCCACTGAGCTTGCGCACCGGGGCAGGCAGGTTCCATGCGATAATGCCGGGTTAGTATCGCCCGCCGGTGATGCGCTGCCTGCGCGCCGCGCATGGCGGCAGACCCACGTTCGACAGGCCGCCAGCGCTCCATGGAATTGATCCGCAACTTCTCCATCATTGCCCATATCGATCATGGCAAGTCGACGCTCGCCGATCGCATCATCCAGCTGTGTGGAGGCCTGGCCGACCGCGAGATGGAAGCGCAGGTGCTGGACAACAATCCGATCGAGCGCGAGCGCGGCATCACCATCAAGGCGCAGTCGGTGTCGCTGCCGTACACGGCGCGCGACGGCAAAACCTATCGGCTGAATTTCATCGACACGCCCGGGCATGTGGATTTCTCCTACGAGGTCAGCCGCTCGCTGGCCGCATGCGAAGGCGCGCTGCTGGTGGTCGATGCCGCGCAGGGCGTCGAGGCGCAGTCGGTCGCCAACTGCTACACCGCGGTGGAGCAGGGGCTGGAAGTGATTCCCGTGCTCAACAAGATCGACCTGCCGACGGCCGACATCGAAAAAGTGAAGCTCGAGATCGAGGCCGTGATCGGCATCGACGCCACCGACGCGGTGGCGATCAGCGCCAAGACCGGCCTCAACGTGATCGAGGTGCTGGAAGCAATCATCGCCCGCATCCCGCCGCCGAAGCCGCGCGACACGGATCGGCTGCAGGCGCTGATCATCGACTCGTGGTTCGACAATTACCTGGGCGTGGTGTCGCTCGTGCGGGTGATGCAGGGTGAGATTCGCCCCGGCGACAAGCTGCTGGTCATGTCGACCGGCCGCACCCACGAAGTCGGCGACGTCGGCGTGTTCACGCCCAAGCGCAAGAAGCTCGACCATCTGGGCGCCGGCGAAGTGGGCTGGATCAACGCCTCGATCAAGGACGTGCACGGCGCGCCGGTCGGCGACACGCTGACCCATGCGGGCAAGCCGGCCGACAAGGCGCTGCCGGGTTTCCAGCACATGCAGCCGCGTGTATTCGCCGGCCTGTTTCCCGTGTCTTCCGACGATTACCCGGCCATGCGCGAAGCGCTGGACAAGCTGCGCCTCAACGACGCCGCGCTGTTCTTCGAGCCGGAGTCGTCCGAGGCGATGGGCTTCGGTTTTCGCTGCGGCTTTCTCGGCATGCTGCACATGGAAATCGTGCAGGAGCGGCTGGAGCGCGAATACGATCTCGACCTGATCACCACCGCGCCCACCGTGATCTACGAGATTCTGAAAACCGACGGTACCATCATGATGCTGGACAACCCGTCCAAGCTTCCGTCGTCACCGCAGGTGCAGGAAATCCGCGAGCCGATCATCGTGGCCAGCATCCTCACCCCCGAGGCCTACATCGGCAACATCGTCACACTGTGCCAGGACAAGCGCGGCGTGCAGCGCTCGATCCAGTACCTGGCCACGCAGGTGCAGATCGTCTACGAAATGCCGCTGGCCGAAGTCGTGATGGATTTCTTTGATCGGCTCAAATCCGTGTCCCGCGGCTATGCGTCGATGGACTATCACTTCGAGCGCTTCGAAGCCGGCCCGTTCGTTCGCACCGACGTGCTGATCAACGGCGATCGCGTCGATGCGCTGAGCCTGATCCTGCACCGCAGCCACGCCGACCGCAAAGGCCGCGAGCTGGTGGAGCGCATGAAAGACCTGATTCCGCGCCAGCAGTTCGACGTGGCGATCCAGGCGGCCGTGGGCGCGCAGATCATTGCGCGCTCCACCGTGAAAGCGCTGCGCAAGAACGTATTGGCCAAGTGCTACGGCGGCGACGTGAGCCGCAAAAAGAAGCTTCTGGAAAAGCAGAAGGAAGGCAAGAAGCGCATGAAACAGGTCGGGCGCGTGGAAATTCCGCAGGAAGCCTTTCTTGCGGTGCTTAGGGTAGATAAATAATGCTTTGGGGAGCTAGCTGCAGGAAAGCGGAAACGGACAAGGCAAAGCCCGGCGCGTCGCTCCGTTTGTTCCCCATTCCCCGTTCCCTGTTCCCCGTCCCATCTGGAGCACTCCATGGATTTTGATTTTTCGGCGATTCTGCTTGGCCTCACCGTGCTGTTCGGCGTGGTGTGGGGCCTGGATCGCCTGTTTCTGTACAAAAAGCGCAAGGCGCGCCTCGATGCCGCCGGCACCGAGTACACCGATCCGGTGGCGGTGGACTGGGCGCGCTCGCTGTTTCCGGTGGTGCTGGTGGTGCTGCTGCTGCGTTCGTTCGTGGCCGAGCCCTTCCGCATTCCCTCCGGCTCGATGATGCCGACGCTGGACGTCGGTGACTTCATCCTGGTCAACAAGTTTGCGTACGGCCTGCGCATGCCGGCCTTCAACACCAAGTTTCTTAGCGTGGGTGAACCCAAGCGCGGCGACGTGGTGGTGTTTCGCTTTCCCGGCTATCTCTGCCGTGACGCCAGCGGCCAGATGATCCGCGTGGGCGGCGACGAGGGCGGCGAGCCGCCGCTGGGACCGGACGATGCCTGCCCGATGCCGCATCTGCCGGTGCAGAGCCAGAACTGGATCAAGCGCATCATCGGTCTGCCTGGCGATACCGTCGAAGTGCGCGACAGCCAGATCGTGATCAACGGCAAACCGGTGGTCGACGAAGAAATCGGTCCCTTCAAGGGCAATCCGCAGCGTGAGGAAGATGCCCAGCTGCTGAATTTCGATGCTACCGTGTGGAACGAACACCTCGGTACGCGTGACCATCTGATCGCGCGCATGCCGCTGCGCATGCCGACCCGTTCGATCCCCAATTCGAAAGTGCCTTCGCTGGTGCCGCAAGGCTGCTATCTGGTGATGGGCGACGATCGCGAAAACAGCCTGGACAGCCGCTGGTGGGGCTGCATGCCGGAGAAGAACCTGGCCGGCAAGGCGTTTCTCATCTGGATGAGCTGGAAGGGTCTGCACACCGGCGGCGTGGATTTTTCGCGCATCGGCACGCTGATTCACTAGGGTGCGACGATTTCTCCCATGCGGCCCGATGCCTGGCTCCCGCGATCGGATTGAACACAAGCGCGCCGGCCGTGCGAGAATCCGCGGGCGCGAGCGGCGTTCCGGCGATACCGGCGGCGGCTTGAGGTGTCGAAGGGACGAGTGAACCAGCGCGGGCCGTTTTCAGGCGGGCTATCTTTCAGGCAACGCGGCGACATGCATCGCGCCGCATTTTCGATACGCGATACGCAAACCACAAGCACGCCACCTGGCGGCATAGTGAGGGGACTATGAAATCGAAGCAGTCGGGCGTCACTCTGATCGGATTTTTGTTCATCATCGTCATCGTCGGCTTCTTTGCCTTCATGGCCATGAAGCTGTTTCCGTCGTACTCCGAAGCGATGGGCGTCAGCAAGGCGATGAACCAGATCGCCACGGCGGGGACCAACGGCAAGACGCTGGACGATATCCGCCGCGATCTGATGTTCAAGCTGGGCTTTCAGTACGTGGATGATTCCACCATCAAGCCGAGCGACATCACCATCAAGCGTGACGCCGGTGGCGCCAATACGCTCAACGTCGATTACGACAAGCGCATCCCGTTCATGTACAACATCGACTTTCTGCTGCACTTCAACAAGAGCGTGCCGCTGCAGGGCAACGTAGGCCAGTAAATGCTGCAGTTGTCCTATCGTTTTCGCGATCCGGCGCTGGCGCAGCTGGCACTGACCCACCGCAGCGTCGGCAAGCCGAACAACGAGCGACTGGAGTTTCTGGGCGACGCACTGCTGGGTGCTGTCATTGCCGAGCTGTTGTTCGAGGTTCACCCCAAGGCCAGTGAAGGCGAACTCTCGCGGCTGCGCGCGCAGCTGGTGAACGGCCAGGCCCTCGCAACCGTGGCACGCGAGCTGGCGCTGGGCGATGAGCTGAAGCTTGGTCCCGGCGAGCTGAAAAGCGGCGGTTTTCGGCGCGATTCGATTCTGGCCGACGCGTTCGAGGCGCTGGTTGCTGCGGTGTATCTGGACGGTGGTTTCGACGCCTGTCGCGAGCTGCTGCGCGGCCTGTTTGGCGAACGCGTCACGGCCCTGCGGCGGTCCTCCAAGGATGCCAAGACCCGCTTGCAGGAATACCTGCAGGCCGGCGGCTGGCCGCTGCCGCAATACGATCTGCTCGCCAGCCATGGCGAAGATCACGCCAAGACGTTCGATATCCGCTGCTCGATCGAGCAGCCGCTGGCGCTGAGCGCACAGACGCGCGGCGACAGCCGGCGCGCAGCCGAGCAGGACGCGGCCGACAGTGTGCTGAGCGAGCTGCTGGAAAAGCAGCGTAAAAAATCCTGACGCCTCGCGCCGGCCGGTTTTTGAACTGCTTGGCGCGACCGGCCGAGCGACCGCCGCATGCGCGCCGGCCCTCTTTCCATGCTGTTTGCGGCGAAGCACTACACTTGCCGTCCGACTTGTCGAGCAATTCACTACATGAACCACGAACTGGAACACACCGACGACACCGGCCCCACGCTGCCGCACGACGATTTTCGTTGCGGCACGGTGGCCCTGGCCGGCCGCCCCAACGTCGGCAAGTCCACGCTGTTGAACGCGCTGATCGGTTTTCGCCTGTCGATCGTCAGCCCGCGGCCGCAGACCACGCGCCACCGCATTCTCGGCATCGCCACCAGCGAGGCGGGGCAGATCCTGTACGTCGATACGCCTGGCCTGCATCGCGGCGCCAAACGGGCGATGAACCGCAGCCTGAATCGTGCGGCGCGCTCGGCCATCAACGACGTGGATCTCGTGGTGCAGGTGATCGAGGCCGGCCGCTTCACCGATGAAGACGAGGCGCTGTACGCCGCGCTCGTCGAACAGTCGTCGCCGCGCATTCTGGTGATCAACAAGGTCGACCTCAACAAGGACAAGACGGTGATGCTGCCGTTCGTCACCGAGCTGGTGGCCAAGCACAGCTACGACGAAATTCATTACATCAGCGCGCTCAAAAAGCAGGGTTTGAGCGAGCTGGAGCAGGCCATTTTGAAGCGTCTGCCGGTGCAGCCGCCGCAGTACGCCGATGACGAAGTCACCGACCGCAGCGAGCGCTTTCTCGCCGCCGAAATGGTGCGCGAACAGCTGATGCTGCGGCTCGATCAGGAGCTGCCGTACGCCACCACGGTGGAAATCGAGCAGTTCAGCGATCGCCCCGACGGCATCGCCGAAATCCACGCCATCATCTGGGTCGAACGCGACGGCCAGAAAGCCATCGTCATCGGCAACGGCGGCGCCCAGCTTAAAGCGATCGGCAGCGGCGCCCGCCGCAACATGGAGCGCATGTTCGAGCGCAAGGTCTTCCTCAAGCTGTGGGTCAAGGTGCGCGAGGGCTGGGTGGACGACGAGAACATGCTGAAGAAGTTCGGGTATACGGATTAGGAGCAGGGAACAGGGAACGGGGAATAGGGAACGGTAAAAGCGGCGCTCCGTTTTGCTGGTTAACTCGCGAAGTGCGACGCTCTTGATTTCCCGTTCCCCGTTCCCCGCCCCCCGCCCCCGGCAAAGCCATGCGCATCGAACAGCAACCAGCCTACGTGCTGCACGCGCGGCCTTACCGCGAGACGTCGCTGTTGCTGGAATGCCTGACGCGTGAGCATGGCCGCATAGGAGTGATCGCGCGCGGCGTGCGTGGTGAAAAGGCCCGCCTGAAGCGGGCGCAGCTGGAGCCGTTTCAGCCGATCGTGATGGATCTGCTGCTGCGCGGCGAGCTGGCCACCCTGACCGCGGTCGAGCCGGTCGGCGTACCGCTGCGCATGATCGGCGACGCCGCGCTGGCGAGCCTATACCTCAACGAGCTGGTGGTGCGGCTGACCGAGCGGCAGGATCCGTTTCCCAGTCTCTTCGATGCCTACGCGAGGACGCTGGCGCGACTGGCCGGCGGCGAGCCGCTGGCGTGGACGCTGCGCCGGTTCGAGCGCGATCTGCTGGAAGCCATCGGTTATGGCCTGCAGCTGGAGTTCGACGCCGAAAGCGGCGAGCCGCTGGAATCGGACGGGCACTACCGCTATCGGGCCGATCAGGGCGCCGTGCGCAGCCTGGCCAGCCATTCGCGGGCGATTCGCGGCAGCGACCTGATCGCGCTCCAGCACGATGAGATGCCGGACAACATGGGCCTGCGCACCCTGCGTGACCTGATGCGCGAGATCATCCGTTTCCACCTCGGCGGCGGCGAGCTGCGCGCCTGGCGCGTGCTGGCGATGGCTAGCTCGCGCCGCTGATCAGCGATCCAGCGCCTGGATCGTCGCCAGCAGCGCGCGGCGAAAACGCACCAGCGACACCGGCGCGGCATCGGCACGGGCTAGCTGTCTTTGCAGCAACGCCGTCTGCGTCGAGAGCGTGGCGGCGCCGCAGAATCCGCACGATGAGCGCAGCCGATGCAGGCGTTCGCCGAAGTCGACGCGGTCCAGCGCGATCTGGTCCAGCTCGCGTTCCAGCACCGCCAGCTCTTCGCGCAGCAGCAGGCGCAGCGCACGCATCGTGGTGGTATCGCCGGTGGTCATCAGCGCCGCGCCGTCGTCGAGTAATGCGGTGCTGCCGCGATCCACCAGCGCCAGCACGCGCTGCAGATCGCTCAGCGTGCAGGGCTTGAGCAGGATATCGTTGAAGCCGGCCTCGAGCAGCGCCATCCGATCCGCCGGTGCCAGCTCGGCAGTCGTGGCGACGGCGGTGCTGTCCGCGGAGCGCGCTTTCGTGCTTTCGCGCAGCAACGTGACGATTTCCAGCGCACCGGCGCCAGGCATGCGGCAATCGAGCAGCAGCAGATCGAAGCTCTCGGCCTGCGCGCGCTCCAGCGCTGTCAGCCCATTGCTGCAGGCTTCGGCGCGCGCGCCCATTGCCCGCAATCCATCACACAGGAAGCGACAGCTGCCCGGATCGTCGTCGGCGACCAGTACGCGTAAATGACTGGCATGCAGGGGTTTGGCTTGCTCGGCGGCTGGCATGTTGACGGGCGCGGCCGCCATCGAAGGTGAGTCGGAAAACCATCGGTGCATGACGAAATCCATATCGTTCAGCTGAGTTTGGCAGAATGGCGCGACATGCGTTCGACATCAAGCCATCTATTGCTGTACTGCCTGCTGCTGGTCGGCGGCGTGTGGACGATGCCCGCGCGTGCGGATATCGTGCTGAGCGCCAAGGCCATCAGCGTGCCTGGCGTTCGGCTGCAGTCGGTGAACGTGCGCATCGGTGAGGACGGCAAGGGCGGCCTGCGCATGCAGCTGCGTGCCGCGCAGGCGGACATCGCGGCGATGGGTTGGCACCGGCTCGGCCTGACGATGGATGGCAGCCTGCAGCGTGATGCCCAGCTGCGCTGGATTTTTGACAGCGTCGTGCAGTTGGCCAACGCGCCCGGGGGTGCGTTGAGCAAGGCGCACGCGGTCATGCAGCTGAGCGAAGCGGCCAATACCCTGCAGATCGACGTCACTCAGGGCAACGCAAAGGCCAGCACCGCGATGCCGCTGGATCAGCTGAGCCACGTGCAGATCAGCCTGAAAAACCTGCCGGCCGGCTGGCTGCAGGGTCTGCTCGGCACGGTCTGGTCGGGCCATCCGACCGGCGGCAAACTCGACGCCGAGCTGGCGCTGGACATGCGCGACGTCGGGCTGCAGTCGTCCGGCCAGTTCAGTCTGAGCGAGGTGGGTTTCGACACGCCTGCCGGCACCCTGGCGGCGCGGCGGCTCAGCAGCAGCGGCCGGTTCGATCTGGACACTACCGAGGGGCCGGCGCAGATCGGCCTTGAAGCCAGCCTGCGTGGCGGCGAGATCCTGCTCGGGCCGATTTACGCCAGGTTGCCAAACCATGTCGTGCCGCTGAGCCTGCAGGCGACCGCGCAGAACGGTGCCGTTGCCTTGACGCATCTTCGGGTCAACGACGCCGACGCGCTGCAGCTGGAGGGTGCGCTGGCGTTCGATGCGAAGGGTGCACTGAAAAGCCTGAGCCTGGATCGCTTTCACGCCAGCTTTCCAGCCGCGTATCAGCGCTACGGCGAGGCGTGGCTGGCCACGATGGGCCTGCGCAATCTCACCAGCGCGGGGCAGCTCAGTGGCAGCATGGATATGCGCGCCGATGGGCTGCGTGCCTTCGCCTTCAGCGTCGACAACCTCAATCTCGCGGATGCCGACGGCCGCGTGGCGATCAGTAATCTTCGCGGCGGCATGGACTGGACGGCGCAGGGCGACCGGCCAGCAACCACGCTGGGCTGGAGCGGTCTGACGTTTTACCGCATCGCCAACGGCGCGGCGCAGTCGCACTGGCAGAGCCACGACGGACTGCTGAGCCTGCAGAAGCCACTGGACGTGCCCGTGCTCAAGGGCCAGCTGCGGATCGGCCAGTTCGACTGGCGGCCCGCCGCCGTGAAGGGCCAGCGTCTGACCACCTCGCTGGTGCTGCTGGGCATCGACATGAGCGCTTTCAGCCAAGCCATGGGCTGGCCGGCGTTCCCCGGTACGCTCGCCGGCGCGATTCCGTCGCTGCGTTTGGTGGATGACCGCATGGAACTGCAGGGCGGACTTTCCGCCAGCCTGTTTGGCGGCTTTGTCGACATCACGCGACTGTCCTTGCAGCATCCGTTCGGGCCGAGCCCGGCCTTGAGCGGCGACATGAGCCTGCGCCAGCTCGATCTGGGCGCGATGACCAGCGTGTTCGACTTCGGCAGCATCACCGGCCGCATGGACGGCTCGGTCAACAACCTGCAGCTGGTCGACTGGAAGCCGGTGGCGTTCGATGCGCGCCTGCTTGCCGGCAGCGGCGGTCGGATCAGCCAGCGCGCGGTCAACAATCTCACCACGGTCGGCGGTGGCGGTATCGCGGCCGGCCTGCAGGGCGTGGTGCTCAAGCTGTTCAAGACTTTCGGCTACAAGCGCATCGGGCTCAACTGCACGCTGCAGGCGTCGGTCTGTCGAATGAGCGGGCTGGAGTCCGGTGGCGACAGCTACACTATTCTCGAAGGCAGCGGGCTGCCGCGTCTGCAGGTCGTCGGTCATCAGGCGCAGGTGGACTGGCCGACCCTGATTGATCGATTGCAGGCGGCCATCAACGGTGCCGCGCCGCAGGTGCGTTGACACGTTTCGTTCTCTTCCATTTTTTAATTCAACGTTGGAATGCTCATGCGCAAACTCGTCGTCGGACTCCTGGCTACGCTCGCTATCGCCCTGGTCGGCTGCGTCACCATCAACGTGTATTTTCCCGAGGCCGCGGCGCAAAAAGCGGCCGATCAGTTCATCGGCAACGTGATCGACAGCGCCGCGCCGGCGAAGCCCGCGCCGAAGGATCCGCCGCCGGCAGCGGACAGTGGCCAGCACCCGTCGGCCATGCTGCTCGATTTGCTGATTCCGACTGCGGCCGCGGCCGATGTGCCCAATATCCGCGTGCAGACCGCAGCCACCGAAGCCATCAGTGCCCGCATGAGCGCACGCTTCAAGGGCCCGCTCGGAGCGCTGCTCGACAGCGGCGCGGTGGGCTTTACCCGCGATGGCCTGGTCGCCATGCGCGACGCCTCGAAGGTGCCGCTGAGCGCCCGCGCGCAGGCGTCCGCCACGGTGACCGATGAAAACCGCGATCGCGCCGCGCTGTATCGCGAAGTGGCCAGCGCCAACGGTCATCCCGAGTGGCAGGCGCAGATCCAGGCGACCTTTGCCAAGGGCTGGATCGATCGGGCCAGGGCCGGCTGGTATGTGCAGAACGCGTCAGGCGCCTGGCAACAGAAATAAGTGCCTCGGCGCCGCGCCTGGGCGGGGCGGCAATCGATCTGTGATAATCGGCGGCTAATGTGGCCTGCATCCGTCGATGCGCCGATTCCCTGGCTTGCTGATTACCTATGTCCCGATCCAACTCCGTATCCGCCACGCCGTTCGAAGCGGTGATCACCGACCTCAGCCACGACGGCCGCGGCGTCACCCGCGTCGACGGCAAGGCGGTGTTCGTCAGCGGCGCGCTGCTGGACGAGCACGTGCTGCTGCGCCTGCGCAAGCGCCACCGCCATTTCGACGAGGCCGAGGTAGTCGAGCTCATTACTCGCTCGCCGCATCGGGTCGAGCCGCGCTGCCGACATTTCGGCGAATGCAGCGGCTGTTCGATGCAGCATCTGGACGTCGATTCGCAAATCGCTACCAAGCAGCGCGTGCTGACCGAAAATTTCGAGCGCATCGGCAAGGTCACGCCGCAGCTGTGGCTGCCGCCGCTGACCGATCAGTCGTGGGGCTATCGGCGCAAGGGCCGCTTGTCGGTCCGCAACGTGGTCAAGAAGGGCCGCGTGCTGGTCGGCTTCCGCGAAGAAACGAATCATGCCTTTGTCGCCGACGTCCAGCAGTGCGAGGTGATGCATCCGGCGCTGGGCCCGAAGATCGGCCTGCTGGCCGAGTTGATCAACGGCATGGACGCGGCCAGCGACATTCCGCAGATCGAGTTCGCTGCAGGCGACGACACTATGGGACTGGTTTTCCGGCACATGCAGCCCTTGAGTGAGTCCGATCTGGCCAGGCTCATCGCGTTCGGCCAGCAGCACGATCTGGCTATCTTTTTGCAGCCCGGCGGCAACAGCAGTGTGCATCCGCTGTGGCCGGAGAACCCGCGTCTGGCCTTCCGTATTCCCAGCGGCGAGGTGGCCGTCGATGACGTCGAGCTGGAATTTCAGCCGCTGGATTTCGTCCAGGTCAATGCCGGCATGAACGTGCGGATGATGGCGCGCACCATGGAACTGCTCGATCCGCAGCCGACCGATCGCGTGCTCGACCTGTTCTGCGGCCTGGGCAATTTCACCCTGCCGATCGCCCGCCGCGTCGCCGAAGTCGTCGGCGTGGAAGGCGAGCACGGGCTGGTCGAACGGGCGGCGCAGAACGCCGTCCGCAACGGCATCGGCAACGCGCGCTTTCAGGTGGCCAACCTGTTCGAGGATAAGCGCAGCGCCGACTGGGCACGCCAGCCGTGGGACAAGATGCTGCTCGATCCGCCGCGCGCGGGCGCGGACAAGGTGCTGGAATACCTGCCGCACAAGCAGACGCGGCGCATCGTCTACGTGTCGTGCCATCCCGCGTCTCTTGCGCGCGATGCCGGCATCCTGGTCAACCAGCATGGGTTTACGCTGAAGTCCGCCGGCGTGATGGACATGTTTCCGCACACCTCACACGTCGAATCCATTGCTGTATTTATGCGTTAGTCCTTCAACGCGAAGATCAAAAAGCGGCCGTCCATAGCCGCACTTTTCAACTAAAAGTCATGGCCATCGAAATCGAACGAAAATTTCTTTTGCGCGACGACAGCTGGCGTGCCGGGGTTTCGCACAGCGAGACCATCGCGCAAGGCTATCTGGTCGGTGCGCAGGCGCTGCGCGACGGCAACGCGCGCGCGTCGGTGCGCGCGCGCATCGCTGGCGACAAGGCATGGTTGAACATCAAGGCCGCGGTCGCGGGCATCGAACGGGCCGAGTTCGAATATGCCATTCCGTTGGCCGACGCGCAGGCGCTGCTGGCCACGCTGTGCGATGGCGTGCTGGAAAAGATCCGCCACCATGTATACATCGGCGACGCGCTGTTCGAGATCGATGAATTTCTTGGTGATAATCAGGGCCTGATCGTGGCGGAGATCGAATTGTCAGCGGTGGATGCCACGTTTCCAAAACCCGACTGGCTGGACGCGGAAGTCAGCGCGCTGACGCGCTACTACAACGTCAACCTGATCGCCCATCCCTATAAGCACTGGACGCCGGCCGAACGTGCCGCGGAGGACGCCGCATGCTGATGATCGGTATTGCCGGCCTCGAACTGGCCGAGCATGAAAAGCCCTGGCTCACGGCGCCGGGCGTGGTCGGCGTGCTGCTGTTCTCGCGCAACTACGCCAGCCGTGAGCAGCTGGTGGCGCTGTGCGATGCCATCCGCGAGGTCGGTGGTGACGAGCTGCTGATCGCGGTTGATCAGGAAGGCGGCCCGGTGCAGCGCTTCCGCGACGGTTTTACCCGGCTGCCGGCGCTGGCGCGCATCGGCGATGTTTACGATCGCGATCCCGTCGAAGCGGTGCGGCTGGCTGAAGAGCATGCCTGGGTCATGGCCAGCGAGCTGCGCGCCAGCGGCGTGGATTTCAGCTTCGCGCCGGTGGTCGACTTGGCGCGCGGCAACGCGGCCATCGGCCTGCGCGCGTTTCATGCCGATCCGGCGATTACCGCGGAGCTGGCGCAGGCCTATGTGCGCGGCATGCATCTGGGCGGCATGGCGGCGGTGCTCAAGCACTTCCCCGGCCACGGCTCGGTTGCCGCCGACACGCACAAGGCGCAGGCGATCGACCCGCGCGATCTGGACACCATCCGCCGCGACGATCTGCTGCCGTTCGCCGAATGCATCGAAGCCAAGGTCGAGGCGGTGATGATGGCGCACGTCACTTATCCGGCCATCGACGACAAGCCCGCCGGCTATTCGCGCGTGTGGATCGAGAAGATCCTGCGCGGCGAACTGGGCTTTGCCGGCGCGGTGATCAGCGACGACATCAGCATGGCCGCCGCCGGTGCCGCCGGCAGCGTGGAAGAGCGCGTGCGCGCCCATCTCGACGCCGGCTGCGATCTGGTGCTGGCCTGTTTCCCCGACGTGGTGGAGCAGGCGATCGCCGCCGTGCAGGATCGCGCAGCCGACCGAGCGAGCCTCAGCAGCATGTCGCCCGAACTTGCCGCGCTGCGCGGTGCCATCGGCGCCAGCTGGGCCGGTCTTCTCAACAATCCACAGCGCGATCGTTTCGTCGCGCGCATCACGGCGTTGAACGCCGATCGGGAAAACGCATGAACACGCCCACACCGTCGCTCGCCGACGCGCTGGCTACTGCCGACCTGCTGCATGAGCGTCAGGAAATCGACAGCGTCATCGCCGAGATGGCGAACAGGATCGATGCGGCGCTCGACGGCGAGCGCCCGGTGTTTCTTACCGTGATGAACGGTGCACTGATCTTCGCCGGTCAGCTGGCCCTGGCCATTCGCACCGATCTCGAATTCGACTACGTGCACGCCACGCGCTACCGCGGCGAAACCACCGGCAGCGAGCTGCACTGGCTGCGCGAGCCGCAGGTGTCGCTGGTCGATCGGGTGGTGCTGCTGGTCGACGACATTCTCGACGAAGGCCACACGCTGAAAGCCGTACGCGACGATTGCTACCGGCGCGGCGCAAAAAAAGTGCTGATCGTCAGCCTGTGCACCAAGCGGCACGATCGCCTGGCCGAAGGCATCACCGCCGACTTCCACGGCATCGAACTGCCCGATCGCTACGTGTTCGGCTTCGGCATGGATTATCACGAGCAGGGCCGCAATCTGCCGGCCATCTATGCGTTGGGTGAGTAAGAGCAGGGAACGGGGAATAGGGAACGGGGAACGTCGAGTTCTCGCTCTGGTTATGGTCATCTTTGATCGTTCGTAGCGCTATTTGCTTTCTTTTTTGATTTTGCCGTTTACGCTTTTCCCCGTTCCCCGTTCCCCGTTCCCCGTTCCCCGTTCCCCGTTCCCCGTTCCCCGTTCCCCGGACTCGCCATGACCTCTTCCGCAACACAACGCATCGACCTCGCCGTGATCGGTGGCAGCGGCCTGTACAAGTTTCCCGGTCTGGAAAATACCGCGCGGCATGCGGTAGATACGCCATACGGTCCGGCCTCCGGTGACGTGGTGATTGGCGATTTCGCCGGCAAGCGCGTGGCTTTTCTGGCCCGTCACGGCGAAAGCCACAGCCTGCCGCCGCATCGGGTGAATTACCGCGCTAACCTGTGGGCGCTGCACAGCCTGGGTGCGCGCAAGGTCATCGGGGTCAACGCGGTCGGCGGCATTCGTGCCGACATGGGGCCTCGCGTCATCGTGGTGCCCGATCAAGTCATCGATTACACGCACGGTCGCTACACCAGCTTCTGCGACGTCGACGGCGCCGAGGTAAAGCACATCGATTTCAGCGAGCCGTATACCGAGTCCCTGCGGCAGATCTTGCTGACCGCCGCGGCAAAGGCCGGCATCGCGGTGATCGCCGGAGGCTGCTACGGCGCCACGCAGGGTCCGCGGCTGGAAACCCGCGCCGAGATCGCGCGCATGAAGCGCGACGGCTGCGATCTAGTCGGTATGACCGGCATGCCGGAAGCCTCGCTGGCGCGCGAGCTGGAGCTGCACTACGCCTGCCTCGCGCTGGTGGCCAACTTTGCCGCCGGCTGCGGCGACGAGGCAGAAATCAGCATCGACGAAATCTTTGCGCACCTGGCAGCCGCCACGGCCGAGGTGCCGCGCATCCTCGCGGCGCTGCTCGAAAGCTCAGGAAGTGGTCGGGGTATACGGTAATTTCCTAGGCCGTGGATATTGCGCTTAGGCCTGACATGTTGATATTTTTCGACGGGTCGGGGGCGGCGAACCGGGGGAACGAAGGTGGTTCTGCGCGCGCCTGGCGCACCCAATCCATGTTCAGAGGTTCACGCAATGCGTTTCGGTACGGTCAAGTGGTTCAACGATGCCAAGGGTTTCGGTTTCATCGCGCCCGAGGACGGTGGGGATGACGTTTTCGTCCATTTTTCGGCCATCAACACCAAGGGCTTTCGCAGCCTGCAGGAAGGCCAGCGTGTGCAGTTCGAAGTGACCCAGGGGCCGAAGGGTGCCCAGGCGTCGGCGGTCGAGGCAGCAGCCTGATCAACGGCCTGCGTTGTGAGGCCTAAAGGAACCCCGCACACTGTGCGGGGTTTTTTATTTTTCGCTGATGGAGCACCGCATGACCGACCGCAGACATTTCCTCAAGGCCTCGCTATTGGGTGCGTCCGCCTCGGCGCTGGCATGGGTCGGCAAGCTGGCGGCAAACCAGGCCTCGACGAGCCAGGCTTTCTCCGGCGCGCGCGTGGTCTCGACCTGGGATTTCGGCGTGGCCGCCAACAAGGCCGCATGGACGGTGCTGGGCCAGGGCGGCCACGCGCTCGATGCGGTGGAAACCGGCGTGCAGGTGCCCGAGTCCGATCTGAAAAACCATAGCGTAGGCAAGGCTGGCTATCCGGATCGCGACGGCCACGTCACGCTCGACGCCAGCATCATGGACGCCGACGGCAACTGCGGTGCGGTCGCCGCGCTCGAACATATCGAGCACCCCATTCGCGTGGCGCGTCTGGTGATGGACCGCACGCCGCACGTGCTCCTGGTCGGCGAAGGCGCACTGCAGTTTGCGCTGGCGCAGGGATTCAAAAAGCAGGAGCTGCTGACGCCCGAATCGGACAAGGCCTGGCACGAGTGGCTGAAGACCGCGCACTACCAGCCGTCGATCAACAGCGAAGTGCACGACTACGGCCACGGCGGCAGCACCGGCATGCCCGGCGGCGCCGGCAACCATGACACCATCGGCATGCTCGCCATCGACGCGCAGGGCCGCCTCGCCGGCGCCTGCACCACCAGCGGCATGGCCTGGAAAATGCGCGGCCGCGTCGGCGACAGCCCGATCATCGGCGCCGGCCTGTACGTGGATGGCGAAGTCGGCGCGGCCACTTCCACCGGCGTGGGTGAAGAAGTGATCCGCAACGCCGGCAGCTTCCTCGTAGTCGAATTGATGCGCCAGGGACGCACGCCGCAGGAGGCCTGCAAAGAGGCGGTAATGCGCATCATCCGCCGCCGTCCCACACAAACGAAAGAGCTGCAGGTCGGCTTTCTTGCCATGAACAAACACGGCGACACCGGCGCCTGGGCGATCCAGCATGGCTTTTCCTACGCCATCTGCGATGCCAAAAAACAGGACGGCCTGATCGCGTCGCAAAGCGTCTACAGCACGAGCTTTTCGTGATCCTGGAAATCGCCGCCAACTCCGTCGCCTCCGCGCTGGCCGCGCAGGAAGGCGGCGCAGGGCGCGTCGAACTGTGCACGGCGCTAGAACTGGGCGGCCTCACGCCCTCGTACGCGCAGATCGCGCTGGCGCGCGAAAAACTCTCCATTCCGCTGTATGTGCTGATCCGTCCTCGAGCCGGCGATTTTCTCTACAGCGATCTCGAATGCGAAACGATGCTTCGCGATATCGAGACGTGCGCGCAGGCCGGATGCGATGGCGTGGTGCTCGGCGTACTCGATGCCGATGGTAACGTCGATCTGCCGCGCTGCCGCTCTTTGATTGCCGCCGCAGGTAACATGGGCGTCACGTTTCACCGCGCGTTCGATCTGACGCGCGATCCGCTCTCGGCACTGGAGGACGTCATCGCACTCGGCTGCGAGCGTGTGCTGACCTCGGGTGCGCAGGCGACGGCGATCGAGGGAGCCAAGTTGATTCGTCAGCTGGTTGAGCTGGCTGCGGGACGTATCGCCGTGATGCCGGGGGCAGGGGTAAGTGCCGGAAATCTCAGTGAGCTGATCGCGCTGACCGAAGCGAGCGAGTTTCATGCGTCGGCGAAGCGGCTACATGCGTCGGACATGCGGTGGCAGCCACCGTCGCTGAAGGATATGCAGGATGGCCAGCTACGAAGCGATGTCGAGATGGTAAAAGCGATTGTTGCGGTCTTGAGCGATCGTCGGTTTGATGCGCGTAAAGTTTACTGAGGGTATTTACGGCAAACTTTTTCACAGAACCTATTTCAACTTTGGCGCTAAGCAGGGGAAATTATGAAGGGGATGCGCGAGATCATCGCAGGGATTGTTTTGGTCATGCTTCTCGCCAGCTGCGCCACCGCTTATCAGAAGTCGGGTCTTACGGGCGGGTACGGCGAAACCAGGATCGATGACAGTCACTACGTGGTTTATTTCAACGGCAATGGCTACACCAACAAGGATCGCGTATGGTATTTCTGGGTGTATCGCTGCGCGCAGTTGACCATGGAAAAGGGCTTCTCGTATTTTTCGATTGAGCCCATTCAGGGCGGTATGAAAAAGACGGCCTCCATCCCGGAGCAGGGCGAGCGCCTCTATGCCGCGGTGCTTGATGGCGATGCTGACGGCCGTCTCATAAACGTATCCCATGGAGGCGGCGGATACAGAACCATTTACATACCTGGGTCAACCATTGTCACGTGGCATTCAAAAGCCATCGTGGCTATGTACAACGTGGCGATACCGCAACGAACAGTGGTATGGCGCGCGCAATCGGTACTCGACACTCTCGCCGACTACATCAAAGCCAATGGATCATCCACGCCGCCGCTGCGGAGCTCGATAATGGAACAATCTGCATATGCAGTTGGGCCTGACAAGCAAGTCGTCAATATCCACCAATACCTTCTCGCACATCCTTCCGGATCGCTTGTCGCCGCTGATCCAGATGCCATCCGGCAAGGCATTGCACCATCGCCTGCTGTTTCGTCCGAAGCGCCCGCGGCCTTGCCTGCAGTATCTTCTCCCGTTGTCCCTATCAATGCCGCTACGTCGTCGATGGCCCAAGCGGTGGCAAATCAATCGGGCTGCGGTACGGTTCGTGCTGACGCAGATGCACGCTTTGTCGCTTCTTGTGGCGCGTACGGTCTATTGATCGGTTGCGATGGCGGTCAATGTCGCCCGTTGCATACCGTCAAAAACATACCAGACGAATAGGGAATGGTACGAAAGTCAGACTGTAATCTGAAACTACCTAGCATCGGATGGCGGAGCCATGTTGCAACCTCGCGCAATTACAGTTCGAGCATTCGAAGGGGAGGAATTTTTGGTTTATCGAAGCCTGCGTTTGGCGGCGCTCGAAGAATCACCAGATTCTTTTGAAAGCACTCTCGCTTCAGAGCAATGGCGCGCCGATGATGAGTGGGCCTCGCGGCTTCATGTGGCATGCAGCTCGGGTTTTGACCTGCCGTTGATCGGTTACCTCGGTGCGGAAGCGGCGGGTCTTGCCTGGGGTAAAGTCGATATTTCGACAGCGCCTATAGTCAACCTTTACCAAATGTGGGTGGCGCCGGCATGTCGAGGTCACGGTTTGGCGCGTATTCTATTGCGAGCCATCGTGGCGTGGGCGGCGTCGCTGCAGGCTCGCTCGGTACAGCTTGGCGTCGTCTGTGGTAACTCACCGGCCATGCGCTTGTATATCAGCGAAGGTTTCGTGCCGGTGGGACAAATCGCGCCATTGCGCTCCGGCTCCATGCTGATGGTCCAAAATATGCGGCTGCACATTCCTCAGTCCGCTGTTTGAATGCGCCGGCCAATACAGAACTATCCCTGTCGCCCTTTTGGCGGCCCGTGGAAAATCATGCCGTTGCAGCGAATGGGACGTGACTGTGTCCGCGTGAAGTCTTAAAAGTGTCCGCGGACAGAGTAGACACGCCTCTGTGAAAACGTAACCTTCTGAATTCATAAGCTCATTTTGATATTCCGGTTTGGCATGTGGTTTGCGTCCACTTATGAATATCGACTTGCACGCCCTGTCTTGCCGGACAGGCGACAGACTTTGAAGATTGACGTCATAGGGCGTGCTTATGTGGGGTTACTACGTGGGGTTGGCGTTACGCAGCAGTCTGCGAAGCAAGGCGTTGACTGCGCTGGTGATCGTACTGCTGGGTTTCGGGTTATCGGCGTGTATGGTGAGCTATGCCGTATTCCGTGCGACGACGAGCGACCCGCTTCCCGCCAAGTCGTCCCAGCTTTACGTGCCGCTGATCGACAATGTTGGTCCGTCCTACAACGATCGGGGCGAACCAATCGAAACGCTGAGCTACATCGATGCGATGGCGTTATGGCAGGCACGTAGCGCGAGCTCGCTAGCTTTGCTGTATGCCACAAAGTGGCAAGTGGAATCGGATAATCCCCTGTTCCCAGCGCTGTCGATGGGTGGCGACGCGGTGACTGCCGATTTCTTCTCGATGTTCGATGTGCCTTTCCGTTTTGGCGGAGGATGGACGGTGGATGATGATGCCCACGACGCCACGGTCGCGGTGATCAGTCGGCACTTGAACGAAACGCTGTTTGGCGGAAAAAACAGTGTCGGGCAAGAGATTCGATTGGATGGCCAACTCTTTCGGATCAGTGGTGTATTGGAGGACTGGAACCCGCGGCCGCGTTTTTTTGACGCAGGCAGTCATGGGACTGCCCACGCGTTCGATGACGCAGGAGATATCTACATTCCGTTCAGCCGCGCAAACGATATGAAGAAGGACAGCACATTCTCTTTTTGCCCGACTGCTTCATCGAGATCAGATACATCCCACTGGGATGCTTACCTGCACGGCGAGTGTGACCGGATCGATGCCTGGGTGGAGCTGGCGACGCCCGCCGATTCCGATAAGTACCGCGAATACCTGCGTCACTATGCCGGGGAGCAGCAGCGTCTCGGGCGTTTCTCGTGGGGGCCCAACATACGGCTTCGGAATCTGACGGACTGGATGGCGTATCTGGACGTCACTCCGACTGCATCCACCTTGTCTATGCTGGTCTCCGCCAGCTTTCTGCTGATTGTTCTGGTCAACGTCGTCGGGCTCATGCTTGCGCGATTCATGCGACGAGCGCCGGAAATCGGCATACGACGCGCGTTGGGCGCCTCGCGTGCGGTCATCTACCAGCAGTTCCTCATCGAGGCAGCCACAATGGGGCTCGTTGGAGGCCTGCTCGGCGTGGTGCTGACGCTGCTAGGCGTGTGGGGTGCCGGAGGCCTTTTCGAGCCGAACATCGCGCGCCTCGTGCATGCGGATACTTCATTGATAGCGCTGACCGTTCTGCTTGCCATTGTCTCCACGGTGGCTGCCGCCCTGTACCCGACCTGGCGCGCGGCGCAAACCCAGCCTGCCTGGCAAATCAAGATCAATTGAGGCTACCTTCATGGCGCTAACCAGATCATTGATGCAGTTGCGCCCGATCGTGGCCGCTCTTGGTCGACACAAGGTAGCCACCCTGCTCATCGTTCTACAGGTGGCGCTGACGTTGGCCGTGGCATCCAACGCACTGTTTATCGTGGCAACGCGTATCGTCCACCTGTCTCGCCCTACCAGTACGGACGAGGCCCATCTTTTCGTCATACGCAACGGCTGGAAGTTGGGACAGACGGAGGCCGAGATCGATGCGAATATTCGTGCCGACCAGGATGCTCTGCGTCATGTCGCAGGCGTGCGCGACGCCTTCTCCAGTCAGGGTATTCCGCTGGGTGGTTACAACGCCAATATCATTGTGCACCTGAAGCTTAAGCCGGATCAGAAGACACGCGCGCAGCTGGCCACGTTCTTTGCTTCCGACGAGCACGCCATCAACACATTGGGCATATCACTTGTGGCGGGGCGCAATTTTCGCCCTGATGAAATTACCGCCATCGGCCCCAACGACAAGATGTCTCCCCCGGGGGTCATCGTCACCCGTGCTCTTGCCGACAAGCTGTTTCCCGATGGTTCGGCTCTGGGCAAGACGGTTTATCTGCCGGATGGGCCTGCTGCGATCATTGGCATCCTCGCCAGTCTGCAGGGGCCGCTCAGGAATTCGAAATCCATGGACGGATTTACCGTGCTGGTGCCGACGCGCTATCTCGATCCAGCGGGCGTCTCGTATCTGGTGCGGACCGACTCCACCGCCATGACACCGGTGATCGTTGCAGCGCTGAAAGCGCTGCATGAGCGTAGCAATACGCGCATTATCGATACGAACACAGGCGTCACCACCATGGCTCAGGTACGTGCCCACGCTTATGCAGACGATCACAGCGTGGCAGTGCTCATGAGCACCCTCAGCGGATTGCTGCTGCTGGCGACCGCGGGTGGCATCGTGGGGTTAAGCAGTTTCTGGGTCAGCCAGCGGCGCAGGCAGATCGGCATCCGCCGCTCGCTTGGCGCGACAACGGGCGACATCCTTGGCTACTTCCATACGGAAAATTTTCTGATCGTCAGCGGCGGCATTATCCTCGGCGCGTTGCTGGCGTTCCTGGCGAATCTCGGCCTGATGCATGTCTATGAACTGCCGCGCATGCCGCTTTACGTGCCTCTGCTGGGTGCTTTGCTGCTGTGGCTGCTCGGGCAACTCGCCGTCTGGGGGCCGGCACGATACGCCGCCAAAGTATCGCCGGTGGTCGCGATTCGCACGGCGTGAATTGAATCGATCCGAGTCCCGTAGCTACCAAACCAGGTTGGGAGCGCAGCGTCAGGAGCGTCTTTTCATGCCGGAATTCGCGTCGCAGGCACCAGTCCCGCTGGGGTAACGGCAATAACACGCTCGCCGGGCGCAGGTGGTGTTTCATGCAACCCCGTCAACGTGCCGAACGCCGGCAGCAGCCCGCTGTGCTCGCCAAAACGAAAGGCCGGCAGACGATGCTTTCGCCAGCCGTCGTGCAGCATGACGCCCGGGTGCACGTGGCCGGCGAGGACGTAGCAGCCGTCGATAGCTGCGGGTTCGTGGCGCAGCAGGATGCTGTCGATGCGCAAGGATTCGGGAATGACTTCGAAGCCGAGGTCGCGCGCGTCGAAGTGACGGTCGTGGTTGCCGGCGATGAGCGTCATGGTGATGGCGGCGTGGCGCTGGCGCCATGCGTTGACCTGCTGGATCCACGGCGCGTCGAGCGGCGCGGCGCCGTGGACCAGGTCACCGAGTACGAAGACGCGCGTAGGCTGGTAATGGGCGATCAATACATCGAGTCGGGCGAGATCGTGAGCCGTCTGGCCTGTCGGGACCGCCACGCCGGAACGCCGCAGAACGGAGCCTTTGCCGAAGTGCACATCGGTGACCAGTAGCGCCTTGTGCCGCGGCCAGTACATGGCCCGGTCGGCGTGCAGGGTCCAGCTATCGCCGGCGAGGCGGATACGCGATTCGATCATCGGTCGGCGGCTTTTTCGAGGGTGGCCAGCATACGCTCGACGCGGCTTTTCCAGTCGTCCGCGTGTACGCCGCCGCGCAGGCGCTCTACCCACAGCGGAAACGACAGCGGCGTGAGGCGCGGCGGTTCAATATAGAGGATGGTGCCGCGCGCGATACGGATCAGGCAGTCGCGCAGGCGCGGGTAGTCGAGCTGCTGATCGAGCACTTCGCGCTCGGCCTGCCACAGCAGCGGATGTTCGGGATCGTGCTGGCGCAGCACGTCGAACAGCAGGCCGCTGGATACCTGCAGCTGGCGCAGCGTCTTGTCCTGGCCGGGGTAGCCGTTGAACACAAGGCCGGCCACGCGCGCCACTTCGCGAAACTGCCGCCGTGCCAGTTCGGTGAGGTTGATGCTGGCGCGGATATCGCGACGCACGCCCCACGGGTGCAGCAGTTGGCGCATGGTCTCAGCGTCGAGTGCGGGCAACTTGCGCGCGGTGATGGCGAGGCCGTAGTCGTTGACTGCGTAGCCGTAGTCCGCCTTGGCGATCTGCGCCAGCCGATAGCCGAGCACGGCGGCCAGGCCTTCGTGCGCGAGTCGGCCGGCGAACGGATAGACGAAGAGATGCTCGCCGTCGCGCGTATGCGTGCGTTCGATCAGCACCTCGTCGACGTCCGGCAGGCGCGACTGCGCACGCTGGATTGCCAGCAGCGGATGCAATGCGCGCATCTCGGCTTCGGGCGCGTCGGCGTCGGCCAGGGTGCGGCGTAGTTCGGTCGACAGCTCGTTGGACAATGGCATGCGCCCACCCATCCAGCGCGGCACGCCACCCTGGCGATTCGGCGCTGGCCGCACGTAGGCATTCATGTCGCGCACGCGCACCAGCTCCAGATGCTTGCCGGCAAACAGAAATCGGTCGCCCGGTCGCAGCCGCGAAACAAAACTTTCTTCCACGGCGCCCAGCCGCGCGCCTTTCATATACCGCACCTGCAGGCTGCCGTCGGCCGTGATGGTGCCGATGGAAAGGCGATGCAATCGCGCGACGCGCTTGCTTTCGACGTGGAAATGGCCGTCCAGATCGCACTGCAGTTTTTGATATTCCGGATAGCCGACCAGCGCCGTGCCGCCGTTTTGCAGATAGGCCAGCACGGCATCGAACTGCGCGCGCGGCAGCTGCGCATAGGCGCGCGTGGAGCGCACTTCGGCATACGCCTGGTCGGCCTGAAAACCGCCGCCGAGCGCACGCGTCAGCAGGTGCTGGGCCAGCACGTCGAGACAGCCGCGCAGCGGATGCCGCGGCTCCAGATGGTGGGCGGCCAGCGCGCGCCGCGCGGCGGCGATCTCGGCCAGCTCCAGCAGGTGCGTGGGCACGCACAGAATTTTCGACGGCAGGCCGGGCGAATGGCCGCTACGGCCGGCGCGCTGCAGCAGCCGCGCCACGCCCTTGGGGCTACCGATCTGGATCACCCGATCGACGCTGGAAAAATCCACGCCCAGGTCTAGGCTAGACGTGGCGACCACGCAGCGCAGCGTGCCCTGGCGCAAACCTTCTTCCACCGCGAAGCGCAGCTTGGGATCGATCGAGCCGTGGTGCACGGCCAGCGTTTCCGGTGCCTCGGGCCACACGGCGGACAAGGCCTCATGCCACAGCTCGGCCTGCGATCGCGTGTTGGCGAACACCAGCGCCGAGCGTACGTCGAGTACGGCGCGTAGCACACGTGCCAGCTGTTTCAGGCCGAGATGGCCGGCCCAGGGAAAACGTTCGCCGGCATCGGGCAGGGTGGTCTGGATCTGGATTTTCTTGTTGCCGCTGCCGCCGATCAGCACGCCGTTGCCTGCCAGCGTCTGCATCGCTTCATCGAGATTGCCCAGCGTCGCCGACAGGCCCCACACGCGCAGCTCAGGCTTCAGCGCGCGCAGGCGCGACAGGCCCAGCTGCAGCAGCGTGCCGCGCTTGTTGCCGATCAGCTCGTGCCACTCGTCCACCACGACGCCGCGCAGATGGCGAAAGCGCTCGGCAACATCGGGGTAGCTCAGCAGCAGGGCCAGACTCTCCGGCGTGGTGACCAACAGCTCGCAGTCGCCGCGGCGCAGTCGCGCGCGCTCGGCGCTGCTGCTGTCGCCGGTGCGGCGAAGCACGCGCCACGGCAGTTCCATCGCGTCGACCGCGGTCGTCAGATGCTGCGCCGTGTCCGTGGCCAGCGAGCGCAGCGGCGTGATCCACAAAAGCTGTAGCCCGCGCGCGGGATTGAGCACCGCATCGATCAGCGGTCCGCCGACCGCCGCCAGCGTTTTGCCGGTGCCGGTGGGCGCATGGATCAAACCGTTGTGGCCTTCCGCCCATGCTTTCCACGCCGCGCGCTGAAACGGCGCGGGCTTGCGATCGAGCGTGGCGAACCACGCGCGCAGGCGGGCTTCAGCCCGACGCCAGGCGGCGGAGGTCGTCGAGCTTGTCGGCATCAGCAATGCCCTTGTCAGTGCGCCAGCGCAGGATGCGCGGAAAGCGCGTGGCCACGCCGGATTTATGCCGTGTGGAAAGCTGCACCGCTTCGAACGCGAGCTCGAACACGTGCGTGGCTTCTACCGCGCGCACCGGACCAAAACGATCGGTGGTGTGCGCGCGAATCCAGCGGTCGAGCTGGCCGATCTCCTTGTCGTCGAGGCCCGAATAGGCCTTGGCCACCGGCACCAGCGTATCGCCGTCCCAGACGCCGAAGGTGTAGTCGGTAAACAGGCCGGAGCGGCGTCCGTGGCCCGGCTGCGCGTACAGCAGCACGGCGTCGAGCGTGTACGGGTCGACCTTCCATTTCCACCAGTCACCGCGCTTGCGGCCCACGCGATACGGCGAGTCGAGCCGCTTCAGCATCAGGCCTTCGGTCTGGCGCTCGCGCGACTGCTGGCGCTCGACGGTGAGCGCGGCCCATGAGTCGGCGACCACGGGAGGCGACAGCATCAGCGCCGGATCGACACCGTCGATCATTGCGGCGAGCATGTCGCGGCGTTCGCGCAGCGGCTGTTCGCGCAGATCGCTGCCGTTGTACTCGAGCAGGTCATACGCCATGAAGCACACGGGCGCACTAGCGAGCAGCTTGGTGCCCGGCTTCAGTTTGCCGATGCGCTTTTGCAGCGCGGTGAACGGGCGCGGCAATTTTTCCTGCGCATCCCAGGCGAGGATTTCGCCGTCGATGACGCCGTCGGATGTCAGCGCCGCGGCGGCCTCTTCGATTTCGGGGAAGCGGCCGTCGAGACGCTCCTCCCCGCGCGACCACAGGCCGACGTGGCCGTCGCGACGCATCAGCTGCGCGCGGATGCCGTCCCACTTCCATTCGGCCATCCATTCGGCCATGTCGCCGAGGGTTTCCACCTCGTGCTCCAGCGGCGAGGCGAGAAAAAAAGGGTAGGGGCGATCGGCCAGATGTTCGTCGTCACCGGCGGCGTGCGTCAACGCGGTGAGCGCATCGGCGGCGGGTTTCCATTGGCCGCTCATGCGATGGGCAATCAGGTCGGTCGGCTGGCCCGACCACTGCGCAATCGCCTGCACCACGAGGCGATGCGATACGCCGACGCGCAGCGAGCCGGTGATCAGCTTGTTGAGCAGAAACACCTGCGCCGGATGCAGCGCGCGCCACCACGTCTGCAGCTGCGCGACGCGATCGGCACTTTCCAGTTTCGCAAGCGCCGGCAGCTTTTGTTCCATCCACGTCTGCAATGGCTCGTCGGCGAGCGAGCCGTCGCCTTCGGGCAGCATCAGCGCAATGGTCTCGGCGAGGTCGCCGACCTGCTCGTAGCTTTCGTCGATCAGCCAGTCGGCGTAGCCCGTGCTGGCGGCCAGCGCCTGACGAAGTTCGGTCGAGGTGGCCAGTCGGCGCAGCTTGCCACCGCCGAGCACGTACACCGCCCAGGCGGCGTCGCCCGCGGGCGCGTCGCGCAGGTAGCTGGCGATGGCCTCGCGTTTGGCCAGGGTCGAGGCGGTGCGATCGAGTTCGGCGTACAGCGCGGCGAACCGATGCATCAGCCGCCGCTCTCGTTGTCGGTGCCGCGCAATACGCGCAGCGACTGCGCATCGTGGCCGAGATCGCGCAGGTGACGAATCAGCGTATCGCCATCGCCGTGGGTGACGTAGATGCGGCTGGCGCGGCTGTCTTCGACGCTGCGGATCAGGCCGGGCCAGTCGGCGTGATCGGACACCACGAAACCGCGATCGTAGCCGCGGCGGCGACGGTTGCCGCGTATCCGCATCCAGCCCGAGGCGAAGCCGGTCGAGGCCTTGCTGAAGCGCTTCATCCACGGCGAGCCGGCAGCGGAGGGCGGCGCAAGGATCAGTTCACCGGCAAAGTCGCGTCCGCGCGCGGACTCGCTCACCGGCTCGGTCGGCATCATGCGCACGCCGGCCTCGCGATAGCTCTCGACCAGCCGCAGCATTGCGCCGTGCAGATGCACCGTGCGCTCGGTGCGCACGGCAAGCTCGGCCAGAATGCGCTGCGCCTTGCCCAGCGCGTAGCAGAAGAGCACGGCAGGGATTTGTTTCTGCGCGCAGTCGTCCCACCACGCCAGCAGTTCGTCGATCACCTGCGCCATCGGCGGCCAGCGGTACACCGGCAGGCCGAACGTGGACTCGGTGACGAAGACATCGCACGGCACCGGTTCGAACGGCACGCAGGTGGGATCGGGATCGCGCTTGTAGTCGCCCGAGACCACGACCACGCGCCCGCCGTAGGCCATGCGCACCTGCGCCGAACCCAGCACGTGGCCGGCCGGATGCAGCGACACTTCGACCTCGCCCATGCGAAACGTTTTGCCGTAATCGTGCGCGTCGATCAGCGCATCCTGGCCCAGCCGCTCGCGCATCAGCCCGATACCCGCCGCCGCGACCTGATACCGCCCGCTGCCCGAACGCGCATGGTCGCCGTGCGCATGCGTTACCACCGCCCGCGCCACCGGCAGCATCGGGTCGATAAAGAAATCGCCGGCTGGACAGTAAAGTCCTTCGGGACGCGGCTGGAGCAGGGGATCGGACATCGGGAAAGGATAGCGAGTGAGCTGTCAAAGTCGTGGATAGGCAATGATGTGTGTGTTTGGGAATTCAGGGCCTTTGGCTCGCGCCTCGAAGAGACGGCAGCGCCCGCTTTTCTGTGCTATTTCAGCATGCATTTTGCCTTCAGTGTGTATGATACACACGACAAAGAGCCATGACCTTCTAAAACTGTTGAAGTCGAATGGCTTTGCTGTCATCAGCATTCGCGGTAGCCATCACAAGCTGCGCAATGCGGCGGGCGTGACGATTATCGTTCCGCACCCAAAAAAACATCTCGGCAAAGGTTTGGTCGCCGCGATTCTGAAGCAGGCTGGGTTGTGATCCAGCCACAACGGAGTGAATAGCCATGCGTTACGCGGTAGCGATCGAAACCGGGAATGACAAGCAGGCTTATGGTGTCGTCGTTCCGGATCTGCCTGGCGTGTTCAGCGCCGGCGATACGTTGGACGAGGCCTTGGCGAACGCCGAGGAAGCGATCTTGTTTGCGCTGGAAGATTTTGTGGATCGCGGTGAGCGTATTCCCGAAGCTACCGAGCTTGCCGCCTTGATGGCTGGCAGGGACGGGAAGGGTGGTCCGAAGAAATTCCCCAGCAGCAAATGGGGTTGGCACGTGGTCAACGTAGATACCAGCAAGCTGACCACGAAGGTTGTTCGGGTCAACATCACCATGCCCGAGCCACTGTTGAAGATGATCGATGCATATGCCGGCAGTCATGGTGAAAGCCGCAGCGGTTTTCTGGCGCGTGCTGCGCAGTCCGCGATGAATGGTTGATGCTTTCCGCCGCCATGACAAATGCACTTCGACCATTGGGTGATGCTGGATTTACGCAGTGGGTCGGCAATATCTGTCGGCATTTTGGCTTCTCGCTCTTTTAGGCCGTCTATTCAGCGTCGCGATAACGCAGCGCATCGAGCAACACGGTGAATGCCTGAGTCGGCTGGCGTCGGTTCGGGTAGTACAGGTGATAGCCGGTGAAGGAGGGTGTCCAGTCGGCGAGCAGTTGGACGAGTGCGCCGCTGTCGAGGTGCGATTGCACCTGCGTCTGGGACAGGTAGGCGATGCCGAAGCCGTCCAGCACGGCCTTGAGCATCGGCAGGATGCTGTTGAAAATCAGCTGCCCTTCGACGCGCACGCGCAGTTCCTTGCCGTTCTTTTCGAACTCCCAGGCATAGAGGCCGCCGTAGGTCGGCAGGCGCAGATTGATGCACGCGTGATGGGTGAGATCCTGCGGCGTTTTCAGTTTGGCTCGGCCCTTCAGATACGCCGGCGCGGCGACCACGACCATGCGCATGGCCGGGCCGATCGGCACCGCGATCATGTCCTTGGCGACCATGCCGCCCAGGCGGACGCCGGCATCGAAGCCCTCCGCCGCGATGTCAGCCAGGCCGTAATCGGTGACGACTTCGACCTTGATGTCCGGGTAGTCCGGCAGAATTCGGCGCAGCGCTGGCCAGAGCACCGAAGCCAGCGCGTTCTCGTCGGCGTTGATGCGGATGGTGCCGGCGGGCTTGTCGCGCAGGTCGCCGAGCGCGTCCAGTTCCGCTTCGATTTCGTCAAGCCTCGGGCCGACCGAGCGCAGCAGGCGCTCGCCGGCCTCGGTCGGCGTCACGCTGCGCGTGGTGCGGGTGAGCAGGCGAATGCCCAGGCGCTCCTCGAGCCCGCGCATGGTGTGGCTGAGCGCCGATGGCGACACGCCCAGCTTCGCGGCGGCACGGGTAAAGCTGCGTTCGCGCGCCACGCTCAGAAAGGCGACCAGATCGTTGGTGTTGACGCGTGCCATTGCTGAGATTTTCTCACAACTTCATACGCATATTGGCATCTAGTCGCATGTGTCGTCGGAGACTACCTTGAACGCCGGACCTCGACGCTGGCGACGAGGTTCGCTCTTTCCACGCCAGCGACGAGGAGCATCACCATGGAACTGAAGCGCGCGGGCTCGCAGCTTTCCCAGAAAGGCCAGGACGACTATTTCACCGGCACGGTACGCATCGACCCGTTGAACAATCCGCCGGCGCCGGCGCGGGTTTCCTGTGCGGCGGTGACGTTCGAACCGGGTGCCCGCTCGGCCTGGCATACCCACCCGCTGGGCCAGACGCTGATCGTCACCGCCGGCTGCGGCTGGACGCAGTGCGAGGGCGAGCCGATCGTCGAAATTCGTGCCGGCGACGTGATCTGGTGCCCGCCGGGCCATAAGCACTGGCACGGCGCCACCTCGACCACCGCGATGACACATATTGCCGTGCAGGAGGCGCTGGACGGAAAGAACGTCATCTGGCTCGAGAAAGTCACCGACGAGGAATATTTGGCCGGTGCGGCGCAGGACTAGCTTGATTCCAGTTTCTGGCAGGGCCGTTCGTCAATCGCTGCAGCGCTAGCAGGGCGCGCCGCGATACATCAAATCACACACTTAGAATCCGAGGAATCCAACCATGAATCCGACCTACGACTTCAAGGGCCAGGTCGCCCTTGTCACCGGCGCCAGCTCCGGCCTGGGGCTGGCGACGGCCAAGGCATTTGCCCAGGCGGGCGCGGCAGTCGTGCTTGCCGATCGCAACGAGGCGGCATTGAGGGCTGCCACCGACGCGCTGACGGCGGACGGTCATCAGGCCATCAGCGTTGTCTGCGACGTCACCGACGAAGCGCAGGCCGCTGCGATGGTCGAGCGCACCGTCGCCACGTTCGGCCGGCTGGACATGGCGTACAACAACGCCGGCATTCTCGGCCCAATGGGCGACGTCACTGACGAAACTTCGGAGGCGTTCGACGAAGTGAATGCCGTCAATCTGCGTGGCATCTGGACCTGCATGAAGCACGAGTTGCTGCAGATGCGCCAACAGGGCAGCGGGGCGATCGTCAACTGCTCCTCGCTGGGCGGGCTCGTCGGACTGGCCGGTCGCTCGGCCTACCACGCCAGCAAGCACGGCGTGATCGGCCTGACCAAGAGCGCCGCGCTGGATTACGCCACGCGCGGCATTCGCATCAATGCCGTGTGCCCCGGTTGCATCGATACGCCGATGGGCGACGGTATCGACCCTGCGGCGATGAAAGAATTTCTGCGCGACCAGCCGATCGGCCGCATGGGCCGTCCGGAAGAAATCGCCGCGGCGGTGCTGTGGCTATGCAGCCCGGGCGCGAGCTTTGTGCTCGGCGTCGCTTTGCCGGTCGACGGCGGTTTCGTCGCCCACTGATCGTCGATCGCTGATCCACGATCATCCCAACGACCGAGCGAACGCGCTTGGCACCTACCGGAGAAATGCATGGCTGACGAACCCACCAACGCACGCCGATCCTTTGGCGATATCGCACCCCACCTGGCCGAGATCACCGACAAGGTGCTGTTCGGCGATGTCTGGGAGAACCCGGCGCTGTCGGCGCGCGATCGCAGCCTGGTGACGATCACCAGCCTGATCTCGCTTTACCGCACCAACGAGCTGCCGTTCCATTTGAAAAAGGCCCTGGACAACGGCATCACGAAAGACGAGATCATTGCCACGATTACCCATTTGGCCTTCTATTCCGGCTGGCCGCCGGCGATGACTGCATTGCAGATCGCACGGAAGGTATTCGAGGAAAACAACGGGTAGAAAGCGATCAAAGCGGATCAACGAGGTAAAAAAAGAAGCCCCGCGATGCGGGGCCTCTTCCTTTTCAGCGGCAGTACGATCAGCCGCCGTTCTTCTTCAACCACGCATCGATGGCCGGAAGGCGCTTTTCGCGAATCATCAGGCGATAGCGGATGCCGGCGATGGCGGTGTTGGCTGCGCGCCTTGAGCTCACGGCGATATGGGCCTGGGAGTAGGCCTCGATCTTGCCGATCATCGCCGGGTCCACCGACGCCGCGCCCAGGCCTGGGTAGTAGCGGCTGCTGGAGGTGGAGTCGACCAGCTTGTCGACCTGGTCACGGTGGGCCACCGCGAAGTCGAACGCCAGGTCCGGATGGCGGCGCGAGACGCCGGAAATCATGCCGGCGCTGCTGGTGGCGCCGGGCTCGGGCGTAAGCGAGAGATCCAGCGCGCGCCTGGCCAGCGTTTCATCGTCGCTGGTGGACAGCAGTCCGTAGAGTTCGTCCTTGATCAGCGGCGTGGTTTCGGCCTTGGCCTGGGCATGCAGCTTGTCCCAGGTTGCCGCGTCGGCGTGGCTGGCGACCACGTAGAGAATGGACTTGCGCAGTTCCGACGGCATCGTGTCCGGGTGGGCGTAGTAGTCGCGCGCCTTGTCGATGACATCCTGGTCGCCCAGCTGTGACAGCGTGGCGATCAGGCTGGTGCGCAGGATCTTGGTCGGGCCGCTTTCATCGGCTTTCGGCGTCCAGCCGACGCGGGCGAAGGCGGGCGACAGACGCGCGATGGCGAACTTGCGCAGCAGGGCCTGACGCGCCGGGTAGCCCTTGTAGTAGTTGTCCAGCGCGGCAAAGGTGCCGGCGACTTCTTCCCACATTTCCGGGCTGGCGTCGGTGGCCACGTGCTGGTCCAGGTCAAGCACATCGGACGCCGGCTGCAGGCCGGCCATGCCGAGCGACCAGGTATCGTTCATCAGGCCCAGCCCGTCGATCTCGGGCAGCTTGGTGAAGGAATCGCTCAGCGCCTTGAACGCCGTCGGCGTGTACAGCGTGCGGTAGTAACCGCTCTGGCCGGCATTGACCACGATCGGGCCGCAGCCGGGCACATTGAGCGTTCCCTGGCCGTCGACCAGGGTGCTCACTGGCGCGCCGCCAAGCGACTGCGCGATGACCGGCACGTGCCAGCGCAGCGGTTTTTTGTCGGGGCGATCGCGGGTGAACTCGCCCTGCGTCAGGTTGACCGTGGTCGTGCCCGACTGGCAGCTGGCCGCTTCCACCTTGATCAGCGGAATGCCGGGCTGCAGGGTGAAGTCGTGCGCGATGGCGGTGATCGGCTTGTTGCCTTGCGCGTCCATCGCCTTCCACAAATCGTCGGACACCGTGTTGCCGTAAGCGTGCGCCTTGATATACCGCTGAACGCCGGCGCGCCAGGCGTCTTCGCCCACGTAGCCTTCGAGCATGCCGATGACGGCCTCACCCTTGGAATAGGTGATGGTGTCGAAGGCCTGGCTGGCCTGCTCGACGGTGGCGATGTTTTGCACGATGGGATGCGTGGTGACGACGGCGTCGACGCTCATGGCGCCTTCGCGCACGCCCACGGCGTAGAGGTGGGTATGCCACTCCGGATGCAGCTTCTCGGTGGTGCGGCTGGCCATCCACGAGGCAAAGCCTTCGTTGAGCCACAGGTTGTCCCACCAGCGCATGGTCACCAGATCGCCAAACCACTGATGCGCCATTTCGTGGGCGGCGGTATTGAAAACTTCCTGTTTGTCGGTCTGCGTGGCGATGGCTGGATTCAGCAGCAGGCTGTATTCGAAGGTAAAGATCGCGCCCCAGTTTTCCATCGCGCTGAAGAACTGGCTCTGACCCGGCGCGGCGATATTGTCCAGCTTGGGCAGCGGGTAGGGCACGCCGAAATACTGGTTGTATTCGTGCAGCACGTCCTTGGCGGACTTCAAGGCGAAATCGGCCTGACCCACCGAGCCCTTCTGCGCGATCACGCCGATCTCGGTGCCATCGGACGTGGTGGTGGCACGATCGAACTGGCCGGTGCCGAAAAACAGCAGATAGGTCGACATCTTCGGCGACGGCTGGAACGTCACGCGGCTCAGGCCGTTGGCCAGCTTGGTGGTGGAGGCCGCCGGCATGTTGCTTACTGCCATCTGATCCGAAGGCACGGTCACGTCGAGGTTGAAGGTGGCCTTGTAGGCGGGCTCATCCCACGAGGGAATGAAGCGGCGTGCGTCGGAGTTCTCGAACTGCGTGTAGAGCGCACGCTGCTTGCCGGCCTTGGTGTCGTAGTCCAGCGCAAACAGGCCGTTGGCCTGGGTGCCGATCTTGCCGGTGTAGGTCATCGCCAGCTTGTAGCTGCCGGTGGCCAGCGGCTTGGCGAAGGTGAAGGTGGCGGTCTGTGCGTCGGCATCGATGCTCACCTTCGGCGTCGCCACCGGCTTGCCGTCGACCGAGGTCAGGCTGACTTTCGAGAACGCCATATCCTCGGCATTGAGGGTGATGCTGGCGGTCGGCTGCTGCACGTCGATGGTGACGGTGACCTGACCATCGAAATTCATCGCCGCCGCGTGCGGCACGATGGAGACGTCGTAATGGCTCGGCACCACGCCTCGCGGCAGCTGGGTGGGTGCCAGCGCGGATGCGTCGACTGGTGTTTTAGTCGGCGCTGCGATGCCAGCAAGGCTGGCGCCGCTCAGGGCCAGGGCAATACCCGATACCAGCAACCGGCGCATATAGAGTCTCCGCATGACGATCTGCTCTCCCCAAAACCGTTGATGCTGGAGGGGATGCGCTCCGGCTGACACTGCCGAAAGTCATGCCTGCGGCGCTGGCGGCCTCAGGCGACGAACTGCAGCTTCGCGAGTTCCGAATACAGCCCACCCTCGGCCAGCAGGTCGTCGTGCGTGCCTTGCGCCACAATCCGGCCGCCGTCCATCACCACGATGCGGTCGGCTCGTTTGACGGTGGCCAGGCGATGGGCGATGACCAGCGTCGTGCGGCCCTTCTCGAGCCGCTCCAGCGCCTGCTGGATGGCCGCTTCGGACTGCGCATCCAGCGCGGAGGTGGCTTCGTCGAGCAGCAGCAGCGGCGCGTCGCGCAGGATCGCGCGGGCAATCGCGATGCGCTGGCGCTGGCCGCCGGAAAGGCGCACGCCGCGCTCGCCCATTTCGGCCGCGTAACCGTCGTTAAGTGCGCTGATGAAACCGTCTGCTTCCGCGGAGCGCGCGGCCTCGCGTACTTCCTCGTCGCTGGCCTCCTGTCGGCCGAAGCGGATATTGTCCGCCGCGCTGCCGCTGAAGATGATGGTTTCCTGCGGCACCAGCGCAATGGTTTTGCGCAGGTCGTCCAGCGCCAGCGCGCGCAGGTCGACACCGTCGATGCAGATGCGTCCGGCCTGCGGGTCGTAGAAACGCAGCAGCATCGACAGCACCGTGCTCTTGCCGGCGCCCGATGGGCCGACCAGCGCGACCGTCTCGCCCGGGTTGATGACGAGGGTGAAGTCATGCAGTGCCGCAGCGTCCGGGCGGCTGGGGTAGTTGAACGTGACGCCTTCGAAGCGGATTTCGCCGCGCACGGGCTGGGCCAGCCGTGTCGGGTTGGCCGGTGCGGTGATGCTGGCGCGCTCGGCCAGCAGTTCGCCGATGCGCTCCATCGCGCCGGCCGCACGCAGCACGTCGCCCCAGACTTCAGACAGCCCGGCAACCGAACCGGCAGCAAAGATCGCGTACAGCACGAACTGCCCCAGCACGCCGGCGTCCATCGTGCCCTGCAGCACGTGACGTGCGCCTACCCACAGCACCAGCGTGATGGCGCCGAAGACCAGCACTATGACGGCCATGGTCAGCAGCGATCGCATGCCGATGCGGCGTCGTGCGGTGGCCAGCGCGCGGTAGATGGCCGAACCGTAGCGGCCGCTTTCGATGTCCTCGCGGGCATAGGCCTTGACCGCCGTGGAAGCGTTCAAGGTCTCGTTGGCGATGGCCGCGGCGTCAGCCAGCCGGTCCTGGCTGGCACGCGACAGCTTCTGCACGCGCCGGCCGAAGATCAGGATCGGCAGCATGACGCCGGGGATCACCAGCGCGGTGAGGCCAGCCAGCGAGGGTGCCGTCCAGACCATCGCTACGGCCGCGCCCAGCAGCATCACCGCACTGCGCAGCGCAATCGACACACCCGAACCGATGAGGGCCTGCACCACTTCGGTATCGGCGCTCAGGCGCGAGGTCAATTCACCGACGCGACTCTTTTCGAAAAAGCCGACGTCCAGACGGATCAGATGCGAATACAGCTTGTCGCGCAGCGACGCCAGCGCGCGTTCGCTCAGCAGGGTGATGCAGAAGTAGCGTGCTGCCGTGGCAAAGGCCAGCACCAGCGCCACGCCGAACAGTGCGATAAAGGTGGCGTTGATCACGCCCAGACTGGAGTGACCAAAACCCTGGTCGATGATGTGCCGAAAAGCCATCGGCAGCACCAGCGACGCGCCCGACGAAAGCGCCAGAAAGAACAGCCAGCCAATGGCCAGCGCGCGATGCGGTTTGATAAAGGGCCAGAGCTGTCGCAGCGCACCCACGCGGCGGACGGAGCGGGGTTTGTCAGTCGAGGAGTCGCTCATGAGTTCTCGCAAGATGGATCGATAAAATTTGGCTGTGCGAAGTGCGCAGATCGGGTCAGCCAGCCACCGTCGCCGTCCACCCTCCGCGCGCCAACACGAAGTCGAAGGGCTTTGGGCCTGAACTTTCAACGATTCAGCGCCCGCTGTCGAACGCAGACGCTGCCATTGAAGTGGGGCACATGATCGCCGATTCAATCCAGCCGCATGGCCATGTTGCGTCCGCGGCTGATGTCGATGATGCGCGCCTGCGCCTCGGCGACGCGATTTTCCGGCAGCTGCAACTGCAGCTGCACGCCATCGGCGTCGAAGGTCTCGCTGCGAATATCGGCCTGCCAATCCTTTAAACGCGCTTTCAGCAAGCTCAGCTCGGCGAAGTCGCAGTGCAGGCCGAGGCGCACCATCGATACGATCGGCAGCCGCTCTGCGCGCCGCAGGCACTCCGCCGCCGTACCACCGTACGCTCGCATGAGACCACCTGCACCGAGCTTGATCCCGCCGTACCAGCGCGTGACCACCACTACTACGCCGTCCATGCCCTGACCTTCGATCGCCTGCAGGATCGGTCTCCCAGCGGTGCCCCCGGGTTCGCCGTCGTCGTTGAAGCGATAGTCCTGGCCGATGCGATACGCCCAGCAGTTGTGCGTGGCCGCGGGATAGGCCACCTCCTGCACAAACGCCAGCGCGAGCGCCGACGTTTCCACCGGCGCGGCCAGCGCCAGGAAGCGGCTCTTCTTGATCTCGTCCTGATGTCGACAGCGCTGCGTCAGCGTTTCCAGTGGCCCGCTCACGGCTCGCCCAGCCGCGCACGCAGCGACGGGTCGAGATGCCACGTCGGGTGATCGCGATGAAACTGCAGCAGCCGGCGCTGCGCCTCGGCGTCATCGTGCTGAGCGAACAGCGCGGTGATCTTGGCGAGTTCCTGTGCGGGCGTGTCGTCTGGTTGCTTCGTCGTATCGATGGGGCTGGTCGATGGTGCTGGTGCTGGTGCAGGCGGAGTAGGTGGGGCGGGCATCGCAGGCATGGGCGCGGGCATGCGCATCGGCATGACCACGGGTCGTTTCGCATTGACAACGACGTGTTCGCGCGGGGGCGCGGCCAGCGCTACTGACGAGGCGTTGGCGGGAACGCCTGCGATGGCGGCAGCCGGCGCAGGCGGCGCAGGAGCCGGCGCAGGCGGCGAACTCGATGGCATCGCAGCAGGCGGTGGCGCCATGGTTTTCGCCCCAGACGCGATGGCATTTTCGACTATCGGAGCCGGTGGCGAAGGAGCCGCCGGCAGCTGCTCGGCTGTTTGCAGTGGCGCTGGATTGGCCAATGTATAAGCCTGGCGGCTGGCGGATGCCTGCGCGCTTGAGGATATTTCTTCGACCGGTGGCGGCATGCTGGTGGCTCGCGATGGCGTCACCAGCGCTGTTGGCGGAACGACATGGTGCGGCTTGCGTTGTGCGCGGGCGACGACGTTCGTATCGCCCGGATTCGCGCGCTCATTTTTTGCTTGTATCGCACGCACTGCTGACACGCCCAAATTTTCCTGTTGCGGCACGACGGCGCTGGCGAGCGGAGCCATGGGCGCATTCTCGCGCGCGGCCGGAGCGGCTGTGGCCGCCGCCGGCGGATCGGCGTTATAAACGGCAGTGTCTGCAGCTGTCGGAGCGCCGCTCGGCAGTTCGCGCATACGCCACGTCACGCCGGCCACCAGCACCAGCGTGGCGGCGCTGGCCAAGCCGACCAGCCAGCGTGGTGCTTTTCCTGGGCGTGTCTTGCCAATCGGTATCACCACGCGCGACGAATCCGTTGCGGCGGCAGGCTTCGCCGCCAGCGTTTGTGCATCCGCGCGAGGTTGGTTCTGGTGGGTTTCGGAGGCGATCGCCGCTGCGGCGGCACGCAGCACCGCGGCATCCAATGTCGGCCCGGGTTCCTCGCGCGGCAGCTGGCGATATAGCGCCGACAGCTCCGCTTCGCCGGGCAGCGCGTCGTCCGGTTCGATCGGGTCTTGCGGTGGCAGATGCGTGCTCATTCGGACAGTACTTCGCGTAATCGATTCATGGCGTAGCGCAGGCGCGACTTGACCGTCTCGCGGCCGGCGCCGGTGACTATGGCGATTTCCTCCAGGCTCAGTTCCTGTTCCAGACGCAGAAGAATCACCTCGCGCTGCTCGTCGGGCAAACGGTCGATCGCCAGCTGCAGGTTGCGGCGACGCTCGAAGTCGGACAGCGCGTGTTCGGGCTGCTCGCGCTCGGGCATCGCGACCTGGGACAGCGCGGCTTCCGCTTCGTCGCCAACGGCCATCGGTTTTTGCCGGCGCAGGCTGTCGACCATCAGATTGTGCGCGATCTGCAGCAGCCAGGTGCTGAACTTCGCCTGCGCTTGATAGCTCGCGCGGGCGTTGATCACGCGGCTCCAGGTTTCCTGAAACAGCTCGTCGGTGCGATACGGGTCGCGCAGGCTGCGCAGCAGGTAGCGATACAGCGTGCCGCGATGGCGCGCATACAGGCTCTCGAACGCGGCAAGGTCACCGCGCGCGTAGGCCAGCATCAGCAGTGCATCGGGGTCGACCGCCACATCCATGGCGGTCGAGGTTAATGCCACGGCCCCGAGCGGGAAAGTGTTTGTCGATAAGGACATCGTTGCGGGCTAAAGTGCGCGGCGTTCGGTGCAACTGGGGAGCCGATATCGCCGCCGCGCATGAGGATCAGCCGCTCATCGCGCGGCCGCGGCGGCTTCTGCCTGCGTGCGGGTCGACAGGCCGTCGGCCAGATTCACCAGCTGCACAAAGCCGGCGCGATAGCCCTTGGGATCATCGCCGCGCGCGCTGGCCGCCAGCTTTGCAATCTGCGCGTAGCCAAAGCCGTCCAGATATTGGCCGCCGCGCAAGGCATCGGCAAACGCGGCCACGGCGGCGGCGTAGCGCAGACGGCTGCTTGCAGAAGCTTCCGGCTGCGCGGCGATCGGCGTTTCGATCAGCCGGCTCTGCGACTGGTCGGGCAGCTTGTAGCGCAGGCGCAGAAAGGCCAGCTCGCTGCCGCGTGAGGCAGATGGCTTTTGTTGGACGTCCTCGATGTAGCGCAGGGCATCGACGCGAGCAGCGTCCGAACCTTTGGGCGTGATCTCGTAGATGGCCGTCACGTTGGCACCGGCGCCGATATCGCCCGCATCGACCTTGTCGTTATTGAAGTCCTCACGCTTGAGCATGCGTTTTTCGTAGCCGATCAGGCGATATTCCTGCACCTGCGTAGGGTTGAACTCGACCTGGATTTTCACGTCCCTGGCGATCGTCAGCAGCGTGGATGACATTTCGTCGATCAGCACGCGCCGGCCTTCCTGCAGGCTGTCGATGTAGTGGTGGCTGCCGTTGCCGGCGTCGGCCAGCATCACGGCCATCGCGTCGTTGTAGTTGCCTTCGCCGAAGCCGAGTGTGGTGAGCGCGATGCCGCTTTTGCGCTTGTCCTCGATCTCGGTTTTCAGCGACTCTTCCCTTACCTTGCCGACGTTGAAGTCGCCGTCTGTGGAGAGGATGACCCGATTCACGCCCCCATTGATGAAGCCCTGCTCGGCCTGCGCATAGGCCATGTCGATACCGGCGCCGCCGTTGGTCGAGCCGTAGGCCTGGAGGTTGTCGATGGCGGCGTCGATCGTGGCGTGCTGGTCACCGGGCGTGGAGGGCAGGGCGATGCCGGCATTGCCAGCGTAGGTGACGATGGCCACGCGATCCTGCTTGCGCAGCTCGCGCACCAGCTGTTTCAGCGACGCCTGTAGCAGCGGCAGTTTGGCCGGCTCGTTCATCGAACCGGAGGTGTCGATGAGGAAAACCAGATTGGACGCGGGTATCGCCTCCTTCGGCACGCGATAACCCTGGATGCCGACCAGCAGCAGCTGCCGTTTCGCATTCCACGGCGCCGGAGCCAGCTCGGTGGTGACGCTGAACGGCTGCGCGCGATTGGCTGGCGGCGTGTAGCCGTAGTCGAAGTAGTTGATGAATTCCTCCGCGCGCACCGCGTCAGCCGGCGGCAGCTGGCCTTCGTTCAACATGCGTCGCACGTTGGTGTAAGAGCCCGTATCGACATCGATGCTGAAAGTCGACACCGGCTGTTCGCTGACCAGCTGCACGGGGTTGGTATCGCGGTGCGTGTAGTTCTCGCGGTTGATATCACCCGGCATCGGTTGCATCGGCATGTAGGCCATGCGCATCGCATTGCCGCTGACGGATTGCATCGCGATGGAGGGAGCCGGCATCGACATCTCCTGGACGGCAGGCGGTGGACTCGGCGCAGGCATCATCGGCGGGATTTTTCGTTGAAGGCGGTCCAACGCGACCGCCTTGTCGCGCGAGCTTGTCGGCGTCTGCGTTGGCAGGGTTGCCGTAGTGGATGGCGACGTGGCCACGTTCGACGGTCGCGATGAATCCGCTGGCGTGGTTGGCTGGGTTTGTTGAGGATGCGCCGGCGGCGTCGCGGGCATCGGGCTCTTGTCTGGTTGGGGCTTGGATACGTCGCAGCCGGCCAGCCAGACCAGCAGGGCGATCAGCAGAGTGCGCAACAGGGTTTTCAGGTGCATGGGACGGTCCTCCTCCGGTGGTGTGCCAGATGAAACGCAGCCACGGCGAAAAAGGGGTTGATGACGCCGGAGATGTGTCCCGCTGAAGCCCGGCAGGCTCGCCGGCGCGGTAGCATGTCGGTTTTGGCGACACCTTCGGAACGACATGATCAACAACGACGTACTGCGCAGCATCCGCTACATGCTCGACCTCAGCGACGGCAAGGTGGTGGAGTTCACCAAACTGGCCGACGCCAGTTTTCCGATCGAGAAAGAGGACGTGCAGGCCTTTCTGAAAAAGGACGGCGAGGCGGGCTACGTCGAGTGCAGCAAAACCGTGCTGGTCCATTTTCTCGATGGCCTGGTGGTGCAGCGGCGTGGGCGGGACGAGAGCCAGCCGCCGCGGCCGATCGAAAAGCGCGTCACCAACAACGTCGTGCTGAAAAAACTGCGCGTGGCATTCGAATTGAAGGACGTCGACATGCATCAGATCCTGGCTGACGCCGGCTTCCCGATTTCGAAGCCCGAACTCAGTGCGCTGTTCCGCCAGCCCGATCACAAGAATTTTCGCCTCTGCGGCGACCAGCTGCTGCGGAATTTTTTGAAAGGTCTGACGCTGCGCGTGCGCGGCGGCTGAGGCTTCGGCCCAACGGCCAGCGACAGCCGCACAACGCGCCGGTTATTCCGTCAGCACGAAACCCTTGGGCACGTTCGCATCGATCCAGTGCTCGATGAAAACCTCGATCGCGACGCGCTTAGGCACGTCGATACCGACTTCGCGCACAAAGGCCGCGGCCGCCTTGACGAATGACTGTTTCGCCACGTTGCTGGCCTGTCGCGCGGCGGCCTGATTCTGCCGAAGCCCGACGATATGCGGCGAGGGCTGTCCCGGTTTGGAGAATTTCTGGTATCGGCGAAGCTCGTCGGCAACCCGTGCAGTGTCGAACGTTGCCTGGAGTACGGCTTTGCGGGCTTTCAGCAGCGCAATCAGTTCGCGCGCCGCTCGGGTCGGGTTACCACGTCCATCGGCGCTCAAAAGCAGCGTTGTCACTGATGAATACAGCTGCGCGTCAGCACCTGCGGTCGGGTCATGGACAAGATGTTCCAGGTAGTCGAGAAATTCGCTTTGCGCGAAGGGCTGCAGTGTCGTCATGGCGTATGTCTTCAGGCTCGGATCCGAGGCGTGGACGATACGCGCTAACCGGCGTCCCGCGCGCTTTATAACGATGGCGGACGGTGACGTGGCCTGATTCCCCGGCTTGGGAACGCCTGACGCATTCGCGCAAGTAATTCAAATATGTATTATTGCTTTGACATATATGTTCTAAGCATCTAGCATGCCGGCCGTTCGAAGCGTCGCTTGTCCAAGGTGCTACCGGCGCCCCGTCGGCGCCCGGAGCTGCTGGCGAGAAGTTTTCGAATCGCATGGTGTGGCGTCCTGCTGCCGGCTGGGCGTCCGCTGTGCACCTACCGATCGTCCTCGCATCGAGTGTCATGACCGCATCGTTTCGCCCGCCCAATTTGGCATTGAGCACTGTCGGGCTCTCCTTGGCGATCTTCATGCAGGTGCTCGACACCACCATTGCCAACGTGTCCTTGCCGACCATCGCCGGCAATCTCGGCGTCAGCAGCGATCAGAGCACGTGGGTGATCACCTCGTTCGCCGTAAGCATGGCGATTTCGCTGCCGCTGACCGGCTTTCTCACCCGCCGTTTCGGCGAGGTCAAACTTTTCGTCTCGTGCACGTCGCTGTTTGTGCTGGCGTCGTTTCTTTGCGGCGTGTCCCAGAGCATGGGCATGCTCATCATGTTCCGTGCGATTCAGGGCGCGGTGGCCGGTCCGATGTATCCGGTCACGCAGAGTCTGATGATCGGCATCTATCCCTCGGACAAGCGCGGCATGGCGCTGGCGTTGCTTTCGATGGTGGCGGTGGTGGCGCCCATCGCCGGTCCGATTCTCGGCGGCTGGATCACCGACAATTATTCGTGGCCGTGGATTTTCTTCATCAACGTGCCGATCGGAATTTTTGCCAGCCTGGTCGTGGCGAGCCAGATGAAGGGCAGGGTGGAAAAAACGGAAAAGCCGAAGATGGACTATGTCGGCTTGATATCGCTGATCATTGGCGTAGGCGCGCTGCAGATCGTGCTCGACAAAGGCAACGACGCCGACTGGTTCGATTCCAGCTTCATCGTGATAACCAGCATCGTCTCGGCGATCAGCATCGCCGTATTTCTGATCTGGGAGCTGAGCGACACATCGCCCATCGTTGACCTTAAGCTGCTGCGTCACCGCAACTTCAAGTACGGCACGCTGGCCCTGGTGCTGTCTTACGCGGCGTATTTCGCCATCAACTTATTGTTGCCGCAGTGGCTGCAGCGCAATCTCGGTTATACCGCGACGTGGGCCGGGTTTGCGGCGGCGCCGCTGGGCGTGATTCCACTGCTGCTGACGTTTGTCGTGGGCCGCTACGCCATGCGCTTCGATTTGCGTATTCTCGCCACGGTGGCCTTCGTGGTGATGGGCAGCACGTGTTTTCTGCGTTCGGGTTTTTACCTGGACATCGACTTTGAACATGTTGCGCTGATGCAGCTGATGATGGGGCTGGGCGTGGCGCTTTTTTTCATGCCGGTCACCGTCATCCTGCTTTCCGACCTCAATCCCAACGAAATCGCGGCGGGCTCTGGACTCGCGACTTTTCTGCGTACGCTGGGTGGCAGCTTCGCCGCGTCGTTCACCACTTTCATGTGGGATCGTCGTGCGGTCGTGCATCATGCGCAGCTGGCCGAGAGCATTACCGCGTACAGCCCGACGGCGGCCGATGCGATGAGCCAAATCGGCCACGGCAACGCACCGCTCGCGGCCAGCGTGATCAACAACATGATTACGCAGCAGGCCTATCAAATCTCGTTCAACGAGCTGTTCTACGCGCTGGGCTGGATCTTCTTTCTGCTGATTGGCGCCGTGTGGCTTGCCAAGCCACCGTTTGCCGCCAAGGCTGGAGCGGCGGCGGCAGGGCACTGATGCCGCCGTCGCTCCACCGAGAGGGCGAGCTGAGACTTCCCTTTCGAAAGTTGGCGCTCATCGCGCGATGCCTACTTCCCCACGTCCCCACTCTTCAAGTCGATCATAGGAATCGAGCCTGTGCCGACGACCTGGGGCAGGATGCCGTTCCAGCGCTGCATGCCATAAAAGTGGACGTAGTCGGGGTTGGTTTTCAGCGCATTGCCGACGGTGGCAATAGCCTTGGCCTGGGCGTCGGCCTGCAGCACGGTCGCCTGGGCTTCGCCGTTGGCGCGCTCGACGGCGGCCTGCGCTTCGGCGGAGGCGGTGACGGTTTTCTGCTGGCCTTCGAACTTCTTCTGCGCGACGGTGTTTTCGGCCTGCACGGCGAGGTTCTTGGCGCGCACGGCTTCCTCGATGGACTGATCGAACACGGGCGAGTAGTGGATGCCGGTGAGCTGCACGTCGATGGTCTGGACGCCGAACAGACGCAGCAGTGCTTCGCTGACGTCCTTGCGCATCTGCAGTGTGATCTGCGAACGCTGGTCGGAGATGGTCAGCGTGTTGTAGCGGGCGAAAGCGGCCAGCGCGCGGTCGCGCACCACGGGCAGAATGGTGCCGTCGATATCGAAAGCACCGGCACGGCCAACGTGATACAGCAGGTTCATCACCGCGGCGCTGGGGATCTGGTAGATGATGCTGACGTCGATGGTGACTTTCTGGTTGTCGTTGGTATAGACGTCCAGCGAGTTGAGGGTATAGACCGAGCGGCTGGTCTGGATACGGTCGACGTTTTCGAAGAACGGCACCTTGAAATGCATGCCGGTGGTCAGCGGCGCGGTGGTCATCGGCGTGCCGCCGAGCCAGCGCGTGCCGGCCTCTTCGCTGGGCGAGATCACGAAGACGCTGTTCAGCAGAAGAACAATCACGATAACGGTGACAACAATCGCGCCGATCGAAAATTTTCCGGCGGTGCTCGTGCCGCCGTTCAACAGCAGATTTTTCATGTGCCTTCCCTTTCCCCTGGCTATCGCTCGCGCGGATCGCGGCGAGGGGGTGGAGCGTACACCGGCGCGGATGGGGTAGCTACCGAGCGGACGCCGACAACCTTCTGGCCTTGGCGCCCATCCCCCTCGGCGCTTTTTACGGCGCGAACTGTTCGGCGGCGCCCGCACGAAAGCTCGTCGATCCCGTCCCGAATGCGGCGTTTGGACGCCGCGACTGACGGTACGCGAGATTTATGAACAGCATGCGCCCCCTTCACCGACGCCACACAGGGTCGTCACCGCCACGCGTTCATGTTGCCGGCGTCGTTTTGGAATTTCTTTCGCCGCAGGAAATCGCGAGTAATACGAGTAATAAAGGAGGCGCTTCATGACTTACAAACCGCGCGTGCTGATGGTCGAAGACGAGGTGTTCATCGCGATGGTGCTCGACGACCTGCTTTCCGATGCGGGTTATGAAGTCCACGGCGTGACCAGCCTTGCCGAGGGACTTCGCGTATCGCAGGCTGACGGTTTCGACGCCGCCATACTGGATGTGAATCTTGGCCGTGATCTGGTGTTTCCTCTGGCCGAGCAGCTGCGCGAGCAGGGCGTGCCATTCGTTTTTGCATCCGGTTACGGCAAAGAGGAGATACCGCGGGACTTTCACAACTACGAAACCCTGCTGAAGCCGTACGACTCGAAAACGATGTTGAACGCCATCGCCACGCTGCTGCGAGACCGCGAAAGAGCCTGAGTCATTTCACGCAGCGGCTCGAGTGCAATGACCGTGACTCCACGAAAAAGGCGCCGATCAGGCGCCTTTTTCGTGTCCGCTCGTTAGCCGTCAGGTTTATGCGCCAAGGAAGGCCAGCAAATCCTCATTGAGCTTGTCCTTGTGGGTGATGTAGAGCCCGTGCGGCGCGCCGTCGTAGGCTTTCAAGGTGGCCGACGGGATCAGCTTGGCGGTGAGCTCACCGCTGGCCTCGAACGGCACGGTCTTGTCGCTCTTGCCATGGACGATCAGGGTCGGAACGCTGATCTTTTTCAGATCGTCGCGGAAATCGGTTTCGCTGAAAGAGCGTACGCAGTCGAGCGTTGCCTTCAGTGACGCGCGCAGTGCCAGCGACTGGTTCCAGTCGAGCACGGCCGAACTCACGGAGTGATGCAGGGCACTGACGCCGAAAAAGCCCTTGGCGAAGGCTTCCAGAAAATCGGGGCGATCTTTGGTGATGCCCTCGACCATGCCGTCAAACGTGCTTTTATCGACGCCGTGGGGGTTGTCGTCGGTCTTCAGCATGAACGGCGTGACCGCGCTGATGAAGGCCACTTTGCTGACGCGCTCGCCGCCGTGCCGGCTCATATAGCGGGCGATTTCGCCACCGCCCATCGAAAAGCCCACCAGGGTGACGCCGGTGAGGTCCAGACCCGTCAGCAGGCCTTTCAGATCGTCGGCCAGCGTATCGTAGTCATAGCCGTCCCACGGTTTGGACGAGTCGCCGAAACCGCGGCGGTCGTAGCTGATGACGCGAAAGCCCTTGTTGGCTAGCGTAAGAATCTGGTTTTCCCACATCTGCTGGCTGACCGGCCAGCCGTGGATAAGAACCACCGGCGCGCCGCTGCCGACGTCTTCGTAAAAAAGCTCGACCGGTTCGCCGCTGCGGTCCTGATTAACGTTGATTGTTGCCATCGAATGCTGCCTTTATCGGGGAGGGAGACCCTTGATATCAGCGCGTCGATGAAAAACGCGGCAATGAAACCCAGGTGAGTAAACGACCCGATCATGGCCATTTTCGGCACACACGGTACCCTTGCATCGTCGATAGACGAAGCAGCGGCCTATTGCACGGCGACTCGGGAAACGGTCGTGGAAGACTCCAGCAAGTCGTCGGCTTTCATCCGGCTGACCAGACGCAGCGGCTGGCCCCAGGGCGTAAGAAAAGTCACGGCGAGTTTGCCCGCGTCCTGGCCGTTGGTCAGACGCGTCGGAGAACCGACTAGCTGGACGTGGTTGGCGCGCAGCCAGCCGGCGACGGCCGATGCGTCGTCGATGTCGAGCGTGAACGTCTGCGACGAAGCACCGGCACGCGGTGTTGCATGTGTGGATGCCTGGGTGATTTCGACCGTTGTCTCGCGTCCGCAGGCCATCAGCGAAGTGGTGGCGGATGCGGTATAGCCGCTGTCGCTGATCACGCTGCAGTTCATTACGTCGCGGAAAAATGTGACGGCCAGGGTCAGATCGGGCACCTGTACGGCGACATAGTCACCTCCGTCGGACGCTGCATGGGCGAGCGTGGGCAGTCCAGCCATGGCCAGGGATAGAGCGGCAAAGAGGTGCAGCAGTAACTTGTTCACGACAGGTGTCCGATTGAGTGACAGCAACGTGGTCACGGCAGGTTGTCCGTTCAATAGGCCAATCGTCACCAGTGTGTTTCCTGCAAGGAACGATCCACGGATGGCCGCCATGTACGCTGACAGACGCTGGCTGCCGCCTGCGTTACGCTGCAAACCCCGTTCTGGATCACTTCATGACGCTTAGCCTGATCGGACTGCTTGTGCTTTTTTCGTTCGCAGCCAGCTGCGTGGAGAGGCGCTGGCTGGCGCGCAGCACGTGTGCGATCGCCGTTGTGCTGTTTCTGGCCGTTGGCTGCGGACCGGTGCCGGCCTGGTTGCTGGACAGCCTCCAGCAAGACTATTCCAACGCGCCCCGCATCCACTGGTCGACGCGCAACGTGATTGTGCTGTTGGCGGCGGGAACCACCCGCTCCAGTCGCGACCTCGCACTGCAGCCTGCACTTTTTGCCGACGGTCGCATCATCAGGGCGGTGACGCTGTATCGACAATGCAAACTCAGCGGCCAGCAGTGCCTCCTGCTGGTCAGCGGCGGCGATTCGCAGCACCACGGTTCGGCCGAATCGACGGTTTACGCCCGCGTGCTGGCCGGACTTGGCGTGTCCCCGCAGGATATTCAGACCGAAACACTCAGCATGAATACCTTCGAGAATGCCCGCTACAGCCGCGCGCTGGCTCTGATTTACGATCCGCAGACCCTAGTATTGGTCACATCGGGCTTTCATCTGCGGCGCAGCCTGATCGACTTCAAGCATTTCAGCATGACGCCGATACCGGTCGCCAGCGATCAGCTGGAGGCGACGCTGGCGCTCTGGCCTCAGGCGTACAACCTGGAGCTTTGCGACGTGGCGCTTCATGAGTACATCGGTATCGCGCAGTACTACGTCTACGAGGCGTTGGGATGGAACAGCATGCCGGTGCTCGGGCCGGCAAAAGCGTCGGGCGGCGCCTGAACGGGTCGCAGCCTTCCTCCGCGCGTAACCGTATTCCTGCCTAGCGCTCGCGCATCACCATCAGCCGCAGTTCGGTCATGTCCTCGATCGCATAGCGCACGCCCTCGCGGCCCAGGCCGGAGAGCTTTACGCCGCCATAGGGCATGTTGTCCACGCGAAAGCTAGGGACATCGTTGACTACCACGCCGCCTTGCTCCAGCTCGTTCCACGCGCGCATGGCATGCGCCAGGCTGTCGGTGAAGATGCCCGCCTGCAGGCCAAAGTCCGAATCGTTGACCATGGCCATGGCGTCGTCGAATCGGCTGAAGCGGGCGAGCAGGGCGAAGGGGCCAAACGCCTCCATCCGATTGGCCTTGGCGTCGAGCGGCACGTTTTCCATCAGCGTGGCGTCGAGCATGTTGCCGTTGCGCTTGCCGCCGCACAGCAGCTTGCCGCCGGCCTTGCGCGCCTCCTCGATCCAGCTGTGCAGGCGATCGGCTGCGGCCACATCGATCATTGGGCCGAGAAAGGTGTCCTTGAGTTTCGGATCGCCGGCCTTGAGCTTTTTCACGGCGGCAACCAGCTTCCTTTTCAGGGCGTCGTAGATGTCGTCGTGCGCGATGATGCGCTGGACGCCAATGCAGCTTTGGCCGGACTGGTAAAACGCGCCGAACACAAGCCGCTCGACCACGTAGTCCAGCTTCGGCCCCTGATCGGCGTCCACGATGCACGCCGCGTTGCCGCCCAGTTCCAGCGTCACTTTCTTGTGGCCGGCGCGCGCCTTGAGGTCCCAGCCAATCTGCCCGCCGGTGAACGACAGCAGCTTGAAGCGCTCGTCCTCGACCAGCGCATTGGCGTGCTTGCCGTCGAGCGTGAGGATAGAGAACGCGCCTTTGGGCAGGTCGGTTTCGGCCAGCACTTCGCCGATGATCAGTGCGCCGATCGGCGTTTTCTCCGAGGGTTTCAGCACGAACGGGCAGCCGGCCGCGATCGCCGGCGCCACCTTGTGCGCGACCAGGTTCAGTGGAAAATTGAACGGGCTGATGAGCGAGATCGGCCCCAGTGGTACGCGCCGCGTGTAGCCGTGGTAGCCGTCTAGGCGGTTGGCCAATTCGAGGTTTAACGTCTCGCCAGTGGTGCGAACCGATTCCTCCGCGGCGATCTGGAACGTTTCGATCAGCCGGGTGACTTCGCCGGCGGCATCCTTGATCGGCTTGCCGGCCTCGATGCACAGCGCTTCGGCCAGCTCGTCACGACGCTCGGCGAAGCGCTTCGCACAATGCTGCAATACCGCCTGGCGTGCCCACGGCTTGAAATCGCGCATCGGCTTGGTCGCCTTCACCGCAGCCACGATCGCCTTTTCGGTCGCCTTGGCATCGGGCACCGCCACGCGCGTGGCTACCTTGCCGGTGTACTTGTCCAGCACGGCAAGATCGGTGTTCGGCTGCTGCGGCTGATTGGCCAGATAGTAGGGATAGCTTTTCTTGAGCATGGGCAGAGTCCTGCAAAAGGTAATCCGCCAAGCATAGAAGAGCAGCGTGTTCAGCGATCGTGAGAAGTGACAGGCCGCCCGAGGTCGTTAACGATAGAGGGATTTGTCTGGATAGGGCAGGCGTACACTAGCGGTCTGCAACTTCCTCATGTCGTGGGTGCAACGTCCATGTCTGCGCTGATACCGATCGTCTTTATCCTCTTTATGTTTATTTCCGGCCTGCGGGTTCTGCAGCAGTATCAGCGCGGCCTGGTGTTTCGGCTCGGCAAGTATCAGACCACCAAGGGGCCGGGTCTGACCTGGATCATTCCGCTGGTGGATCGCATGCAGATGATCGACATGCGCGTGGTCACGCAGGACATCGAGCCGCAGGAAACCATGACCAACGACAACGTGCCGGTGAAGGTGCGCGCGGTCGTCTGGTACAAGGTGATCAACCCCGAGCGCGCGATCATCGAGGTGGCCAACTTCGAGGATGCTGTGCGCCAGACTGCGCTCACCAGCCTGCGCAGCGTGATGGGTCAGCACTCGCTGGACGAGCTGTTGAAGGAGCAGGAGAAGCTTTCCAGCATGCTGGGCGACATCATCGACAAGGTCACCGAGCCCTGGGGCGTGATGGTCGATCGCGTACAGATCAAGGACGTGGAAATTCCCCAGTCGATGCAGCGCGCGATGGCGCAGGAAGCGGAGGCGCATCGCGAAAAGCGCGCCCGCATCATCAAGGCCGAAGCCGAGCACGATGCCGCGCTGATGCTGACCGAAGCGGCCACCAAGATGGGCCAGACGCCGATGGCGATGGAGCTGCGCCGCATGCAGATGCTCACCGAAGTCGGCGCCGAGCAGAACACGATGACCATCGTGATGATGCCGTCGGAGTTTGTCAGCGCGGCCAGCGCGCTGGTGCGGCTGGCGGACAGGGCGACGGACGCCCCGGGCTAGTCAAAGCTTGGGCTAGTCAACGCTCATGCGCACGCGGTGCGGAGCCTGATCAGTCGTCTCTGACCTTGACGCGCAGCTCGCCATCGGCGAGCCGCGCGGTCAGTCGATCGCCCGGTCGGGCGGCGGCAACCGAGCGCAGCACGCGCCCGGCGTCGTCGAACACGATCGCGTAACCGCGCTCCAGCGTGGCGAGTGGGCTGACCGCATGCAGCGCGCGAGCGATATGGCGTATGGACGTCTGTTTGCGTTCCAGCGTGAGCGCCATGGCGCGCCGCAAACGCTGATCCTGTTCGGCCAGCCGACGCGCCAGCAGCGGCAGCCGCGTGCGTGGATGCTGGGCGAGCAGGCGGTTGTGCAGTCGTTCCAGTCGCGTATGGCGCTGCTGGCTCTGTTCGCGCAGCACGCCGGCGAGGCGGCTGCGCAAATGGATCAACCGCTCGCGATCGCGCGCCAGACGCGCCTGCGGACGCTGGGCCTGCAGTCGAGCCAGCAGATGATCGACACGCTGCGAATGCGCCTGCAGCTTGCGCTGTTGCAGCGTCAGCAGACGCTGCTGCAGCTGCTGCAGATGCCGGGCAATGGCCACGGCATCGGGCACCAGCAGCTCGGCCGCGGCCGAGGGCGTAGGCGCACGCAGGTCGGCGACGAAGTCGGCGATGCTGAAGTCGATTTCATGGCCAACCGCTGAAACGACCGGTATGGCGCTGGCATGGATGGCGCGCGCGACCGCCTCGTCGTTGAACGCCCAAAGATCTTCCAAAGATCCACCGCCACGGGTCAGCAGCAGCACGTCGTAGCGCTGGCTGGCGGAGGCTTTCTTCAGCATTCTCACGATGGCCGGCGGTGCCTCGCGGCCCTGCACGGGCACAGGCAGCACCTCGACATCGGCAAGCGGCCAGCGCCGGGCCAGCACGCTGAGCACATCGCGCACCGCCGCGCCGGTGGCGGAGGTAATTACGCCGATGCGGCGGGCGTAGCGCGGCAGCGGACGCTTGCGCCCCGGCGCGAACAGGCCTTCGGCATCGAGCCGCGCCTTGAGCTGTTCGAACTCGCGCTGCAGCGCGCCTTCGCCGGCCGGCTCCATCGACTCGGCAACCAGCTGGAACTCGCCGCGCGGCTCGTACAGGCCGACCTTTGCGCGCAGCAGCACCTGCATGCCGTCAACCGGACGAAAGCGCAGCGACGCACTTTTCGGTTTGAACATCGCGCAGCGCACCTGCGCGCCGCTGTCCTTCAGAGTGAAGTACAGATGCCCCGACGCCGGTTTCGCGACATTCGACAGCTCGCCTTCGATCCAGATGAAGGGAAACACGTCGCCCAGCAAGTCGCGAACCAGCCGGTTCAGCGTGCTGGGCGTGAGAATTGATTTGGCGCTTTTTTCTTCAGGTACAAACATGGGAGGGCGAGCCTAACATGCGTGCGCTTGAAGAAATGAACGATTGCGGGCGGTCGAGTTAGGTCGGCGCAAGACGCGACATTGCCGTGCCGGTGTCGATGGGATCGTCCGGCACGGCCGATATGGGCAGGCCCGTTGCGTATTGGACCGTCAAAAGAGCTCTTGCCCTTCTTACTCTACTCAGGATTTGCCGAGCTCTGCCTTGAGCTTTTCCAGTTCGGCATCTACGGCGTTGTTGCTGCGCAGGGTCTGAAGCTCTTTTTCCACATTGCTTCGATGATCCAGCGGATCGTTGAGCACCCCCGACTGCAGCAGTCCGTCCATAGCTTCCGCCTTGGCCTGCATGCCGTTGACCTTGTCCTCGGCGCGGCGCATCGCGTCGGTTACATTGCCCAGGCGATTGCCGATGCCGGTGAGCGACTCGGTCACCTTGACCTGCGCCTGAGCGGCGGCGTAGCTGCTTTTCATCACGTCTTTCTGGGTGCGAAACTGCTCGATGCGATTTTCCAGTGTGCTTTGGTAATCGATCAGCTTCTTCGCCTGCGCGGAGATGTTTTCATGCGCCTTGTTCAGCGTCACTTGTTTCTCCAGCGCCGCCTGCTGCTGCGCCAGCGCGGCCTTGGCAAGGTCTTCGCGAGATGACTGTAGCGCCAGTCGCGCATTGTCCTGCGCGGTATCGGCTTCCTGCTGGATCTGGGCGATCTGTCGTTCGAGCAGCTTTTGCTCGGTTACCACGTCAGCCAGGTGATGCTTGGTTTCCTGCAGGCCAGTGATCATTTTTTCATAGGACAGATCGAGAGTCTCGTTGGGATCCTCCATCTTGTCCAGGAGCTTGTTGGTCTTGGCATGCAGCAAATCAGCCATGCGTTCGAAGATGCTCATCGGTGTTCTCCGGATGTGACGGGCGTTAACTGTTGACGGACAGAACCAGTTGTGGGTCAGGGATGGTCGATGCATCCAGCTCTTTCGAAATGGGCACGACGGCGGTACCAACGGCAAAAAATTCGATGATGTGCGGCTGCCAGTTGTGCGAGCCCTCGTGCAGGTCGACTCCCACCACGCCTTCGGCTTCCGCCTCTATGGCTTCGTGCTGCATCCGCTCCATGGCGATCTCACGGGCGTCGTACAACGCTTGCGAAAAATTGGTCAGCTCCACATTGTTGCCGGCGTTGCCGAGCGTCTTGAACATGCTCTGGTGGGCTACGTGATACACGCACGATCCCATCACCATTTCCAGCGGGCGGTAGCCTGCCTGAAGCAAGGTCCAGAAATCCTGGCCGGAAAGATCCGAGGTGAACGGCTGGCCCTTGGGTCCCTTGAATCCGCCATGGCCCTTCGCGTGCACGACACCGGTGCCGATGGCCATGAACTCGAGCACATCACTGTCCCACTCCAGCCGCTTCACCGTGAGATCGACGCCAACAATGCCGTCGGCGCCCATGCTCTTGGCCTCCTCGCGCATGCGCGTCATGGCAAGTTCGCGTGCCTCATACATCGCTTGCGACAGCACATCCATTTCCTGATTTTTGCTCCAGCGTCCGTACTGTATGCCCAGATGGTAGATGCAGGTGCCAACGCAAAGCCCGACCGGCTCGAAGCCCGCCTTGCGCACCAGCAGGAACTCATTGACCGAGAAATCGGAGGTAAAGATGCCGCCCGAATGCCCCTCGCTGCGCAATCCCTTGAGTCGCTCCAGCGCGTGCTGCGGAATGGAATTGATGTCGGTCATATCGAGCCTTCTTCCTCATTGGTGGCGTAGACGTTGTGTCCGTTCGGTGCTGCATTGAGCAGCGGCGATTCGCCGCCGCACATATCGACCACAGGTCGGATCGCGTGATGGAAGGAATCCATGCTTTTACAATCAACCACGGTGCCGACCACAATATGGCGCCCGAGATAGCTGCGGTTCTGTTCATCGCCTGCTTCGACCAGTTGCCCGAAATGCGTGTGCGCAAGAATGCCGTTGCCCATTGATCGGGCGCTATTGCGCAGATCCTGCATCGCTCGGCGTCGCACGCTTTCCCAAAAGTGCCCCAGTTGCGTCAGCGGCTGGTTATACCAACTCGCCTGGCCGGCTAGGCTGCGGTTCCACGAGTTCAACCACTCGTAGTGCGCGCCGATGGCGATGCCGGCAGGAACGATGTCGGCCTCCAGCAGACGCACGAATTCAAGCGCATCGACGGTAGCCACGATGGGATTGGGACTGGGCGGCAGATCCTTGATACGCACCGCGGTGCCGATGACGGTAAAATCCATGCTCGCTTCGAACTCCATGCTGATCTTTCGCATGCGTACGTCGACGATGGCATTGGCTCCGGCCGCGGCGGCTTCCATCTGCATGCGCTTGATCGCCGTCTGCCATCCGGCGGCGTGTCCCTTGGTCCAGGAAAAACCGTAGTGATACCAACACGTGCCCGAGACCATCGCAATCGGCTGCATGCCATGGCTGCGAGCTGTCAGGAGCTCGACCGGCGTCATGGTGGCAAGCCATGGCGTTTTGCCAGTGGCGGCGGCGGTTAGGCGATCCTTGACGAATGGCGGCAACTGCTTTTTCTGCAGCGCTTCTTCCCATTGCGCCAGGCGCTCCGCATCGCTGAGTCCAGCGTCGTGCTGTGTCCTTCCATCACTTCCGGAAAGCGCAGAATCGTGGCGGTTATCGCGCTGACTTTTGAACCGATCAAACCAGGACATCCAGATCTCCGATGAAGCCTATTGTGAATTTTTATGAGCTTTGCTGTCGAGATCAGGACATCAGAAAGTCATGCAGCACGTTTTGTGCGGAGCCGCTGTGATTGGCGAGTGCTTCTACGTCTATGCCAAGCGACTGAAGCCAAGCCGGAACTTCCATCGGCTCGTTCTTCAACGTAACGCCGCGCACGACCTTGCTTCGTTCGGCCGAAAGACGGCCGGCCTGGAAGCTCAGCGCATAGCGATGATTCACCGTTTCGATGGAAACGTTCACAACGTGGCTCTGTTTCGAAAACAGGCCATCCTTTTTTCGCTGCACTACGGTGTGCGAGGGAAGGGCGCTTTCCATACGCACGGCAAAGGCTTCCATGAAGGCGCGAAGATCGCTTTCGGACCGGCGAAAGCCCGCTGCGCTCAAATCAAAATCGTTGGGGCCGCTCAAAGCGATATCTTCCTTGGATCACAGTTGCAAAACCGGCTCAGAACCTCGGCCGTGCAAAGCCCGGAAACGTTCCAGTCTCGTTGGAGGGCTTGGCGAATGTGGGAATCCTAGACCAGCCGATAACCGTTTCGCACGCTAAAAATTTAAGCGAAAGAAGTTGCGTCTTTTGTGTTTTGGCCGACTGTCCAAATTGTTGTATCTGCAACTGATTATCTGAGAATGCCCAACTTGGCGTGCGCCAAGGCGAAATTTATCGCGATAACGACGTTCATTGGCGAATGAAGCAAATAGTTATGCATGCTTCGGCCCGACTGGAGTCAATTAATTTGAGGTCGGCGACGCGCATGCACACGCCAGCTTCGAACCCCTAGATTGAGAGCGAACCAGCCGGCCAACACAGCAAACGGCCACGCGATCACGGCAGGCCAAATCATGGCCACGATGCCCAACACCACCAGCACGGCGGTTCCGGTCAGCATCGGACCGATCGAGGCATCGCCGAGCACGCGGCGATTGGTCAGCACGGCGCCGACGCTGTTGGCGATACGCAGAGCACCGACGGCGGCGCGGCTGGAGCTGCCGCCGCCGCGGCGCACGCGCGGCGGTCGCTCTTCGCTGCTGCGCACTTTTTCGGAGGTGCGGTTGCGGCGCTGGCGGGGCACCAGCACGATTTCGGTGGCGTTTTCCAGATCGCGCTCGTATTGCGCGGCGAGCTGGCCGGCGAAGGTCTCATCCTCCACTGCCACGTCGATTTCGTGGTTGCTGAGCCAGCTGGCGATATTGAGGTTGGACGACCCTACGCGCGCCCACTGGCCGTCGGCCACGGCGGTTTTGGCGTGCAGCATCGAGCCGTTCCACTCGAATACGCGGATGCCGGCCTTCAGCAGGGGCCGGTAGCCGGCGCGCGACATGCCGGCTACCACCGGGATATCGCTGCTGCCGGGCACCAGCAGGCGCACGTCGACGCCGTCGCGCGCCGCGGAAACCAGCGCCTGCACGTAGGGCGACACGCCGACGAAATATGCGTCGGTGAGCCACAGGGTCTTGGTCGCCATGGCGGCAATCAGCTGATCGAGCCGGTACATGCTGGCGCTGGCCGGTTGCGTGGCGATGATGCGCACATCGGTGGAGCCTACCGGATCGATCGGATCGGCAACGGCGGCAAATTCCGGCAGCGCAGGGCTGACCACGCCGCTCCAGCTCTGCTGAAACGCCGCCTCGATTTCCGCCACCGCAGGGCCGCGTATGGCCACGCCGGTATCGCGCCACGGCGGCACGTTGCGCGAGGCATCGCCCAGCCACTTCGCGCTGATGCACACGCCGGAAACAAAGCCCTGCACGCCGTCCACCACCAGCAGCTTGCGATGATCGCGGCTGAGCCAGCCGAACGATTCGCCCAGCTGCGGCGGGTTGAACAAGTGCACATGCCCGCCGGCCGCTCGCAGCGGTGCCCAGAACGAACGACGCGACTGGCCCAGGCAGCCGGCCCAGTCGGTGATGACGGCGACCATCACGCCGGCTTTCGCTCGCTCGGTCAGCGCGTCGCGAAATTCGCGGCCGACCTCGTCGTCGCGGATGATGTAGTTCTCCAGCAGCACGCGCCGGGTCGCGCCATGGATCGCCTTGAGCCATGCCTTGTAGTGCGCAGCGCCGTCGATCAGCAGTTCGACCGCGTTGCCGGTGATCAGCGGCGCGCCGGCGGCACGGCTGAGCGCCTGCTGCGCCAGCAGGCGGTGTGTCGGTGAGGAGAGAAGTGGTTTGACGGTCATGCAACGAGTCTAGGCCATGCTTCGTCAACGGCGTGCGTCCGACGCCGGCTGCATTGGACAAGAGTCGCGTTTGCTGGCGTGGCTTAATCATCGACGCGTCTGGCATGATTTGGTCCATGCCGATCGAGCACCGTTATGCCGACCCCGAGGCGTGCGCCAAGCACGTGACTGATCGCGTCGGCGCCGATCTGCGCGTGGCCGCGCCGCTTGGTCTGGGCAAACCGCATGGCTTGCTCAACGCTTTATACAAGCGCACCGCCGACGACAGGTCGCGTTCGATGCGGCTGTTTACGGCGCTGTCGCTGACGCGGCCGCAGCCGAAGCCGGGGCTGGAGGCGCGTTTTTTGAAGCCGTTTCTGGAGCGCCACTTCGGCGCCGATCAGGTCGACCCGCAGTACGCGCTGGACCAGGCGCGCGACGCGCTGCCGTCGAATATCGAGGTGCATGAGTTCTACATGCAGTCCGGCGCGCTGCTGCATTCGGGTTCGGCGCAGCGGCAGTACATCAGCCAGAACTACACCCACGTGGCGCGTGACCTCGCGCTGCAGGACATCAACCTGATCGTGCAGCTGGTGGCGCGGCGCGAGGGCACGGATGGCGTGCACTACAGCCTGTCGTGCAACCCCGATCTCACGCTCGACCTGTTGCGCCAGATCGAGGCCACCGGCAAGCCGCGGCCGCTGTGCGTGGCGGTGGTGCATCCCGACTTGCCGTACATGAGCGGCACGGCCCAGGTGGCGGAAGATTTTTTCGACGTCGAGCTGCGGCCGGCATCGTCGCCCAAGCTGTTCGCGCTGCCGCGCCTGCCGGTCGATACGGCCGAATACGCGCTCGGCCTGCATGCCAGCGCGCTGGTGAAAGACGGCGGCTGTCTGCAGATCGGCATCGGCGCGCTGTCCGATGCGCTGGTGAAGGGTCTGCTGCTGCGCCAGCAGGAAAACGAACGGTGGCAGCGCGCGCTGGCGGCGCTCGATACCACCGGTCATACGCGGGCGATGGCCGAGCGCATCGGTGGTTTGACGCCGTTTGCGCAAGGCCTTTACGGCGCCAGCGAAATGGTGCTCGACGGATTTATGCATCTGCAGCGCGCCGGCGTGCTCAAGCGCCGCAGCTGGGACAATCTCGCGCTGGAGCGCGCTTCTGCGCAAGGTCGGCTTAACCCGGCAACGCCGGGCGGTCACTATCTGCGCGGCGCATTCTTTCTGGGCACGCGCGAGCTGTACGAGTGGCTTGCCGAAACCGAACGCGTCGATCCCGATGCGATCGACATGTGTCCGGTGTCCAACGTCAATCACCTGTACGGCGATCATCAGGCGCTGGCGAGCCTGCAGCGGCGCGGCGCGCGTTTCTTCAATACCTGCATGATGGCGACAGTGCTCGGTGCGGCGGTTTCGGAGACGCTGGACAACGGCAGCGTGGTCAGTGGCGTCGGTGGCCAGTACAACTTTGTGGCGATGGCGCACGAGCTGCGGGACGGCCGTTCCGCGCTCTTGCTGCGCGCCACTCGCCAAAGCCGCGCGGGCGTGGAAAGCAATATCCGCTGGAACTACGCGCAGGCGACGATTCCCCGGCATCTGCGCGATCTGTACATCACCGAATACGGCGTCGCCGACCTGCGCGGCAAGACCGATAGCGAATGCATCGCCGCGATGCTGTCGATCAGCGACGCGCGCTTTCTCGATGCGCTGTGCGCGCAGGCCAAAGCGCAGCGCAAGCTGCCGCTCGACTTTGCGATAGCTGACGCGTGGCGACGCAACACGCCGGAGCATTTGCGCCGGGCGCTGGCGCCGTTTCAGCGCGAAGGCCTGCTGCCGCGGTTTCCGTTCGGCAGCGATTTCACCGAGATCGAGCTGCGCCTGCTCGATGGTTTGAACTGGCTGAAATCATTGCAGGTCGGCTGGCGCGGTCGCTTGCAGCTGCTTCGCGCAATGTTGAATCCGGGCGCGGCCGTGTCCGATGAGCCGGCCGCGCTGGCGAGGATGCAGCTGAAAAATCCGCAGACCTTGGCCGAACGCGTGGAGCGACGGCTGTTGCTGGCGGCGCTGCGGCGGAAATCATCGCCTGGCTGATGGACCCCAACGCGGATCAAGCCCGCGGCATCTCCACCGAAAACCGGCTGCCGCGTCCCGGTGTCGATTCCACGCGCACCTGATGGCCGAGTGATTCAGCCGTGCTGCGCACGATCCACAGGCCCAGGCCCAGACCTTCGCTGCGCGGGTCGACCTGGTGAAAAGCGCCGAACATGTCGCCGGTTTGCCGATCGTCCATGCCCAGGCCGCTGTCGATGATGTCGACCACCGCGCGATCGCCGCGACGGCGGCAGCCGACCAGCACCGAGCCTTTTTCGGTGTACTTCACCGCGTTGCCCAGCAGGTTGCCGAGCAGGGTGGACAGCAGCGCCGGGTGGCTGCGCACACGCAGCCGCGTCGGCACATAGCGCAGGCGCAGGCCCTTGGCCAGCGCCGTCTCACGCCACTGATCGAGCAGCGGCTGCAGTACATCGGCCAGCGCAACGTCGGTTTCATCAGGCGCCACCAGCGCGCCTTCGGTACCGGCCATCGCCGCCAGCTGGGAGAATTCGCGATCGATGCGCGCCAGTGCTTCGGTGGCCACGTTCAGCGGCGCGCCCTGCTCGGGCGTGAGCGTGCGCTGCACTTTGCGGATGGCGTAGGCGGCAGTGCGCACCGGGGTTTTCAGATCGTGGCCGGCGATGGCCATCAGCTGGCGTCGGTAGTGGTTCGACTCCTGCGACTGCGCCAGCAGCTGGCGCAGTTCGATCTGCGCCATGGTCTGCCGAGCCAGCGCCTGCAGCGCCTCCGCTTGTTGGGCGCTGAGCGAGCGCGGCTGGCTGTCCAGCACGCAGACCGTGCCCAGCGGCACACCGTCGGCAGTGTGCAGCGGTGCACCGGCATAAAAGCGCAGGTTAGGATCGCTGGTAACCAGCGGGTTGTGCACGAACCGCGCGTCGGCCAGGGTGTCCGGCACGACGAACAGGCCGTCCTGCTGGATGGCGTGCGCGCAGATCGAACTGCCGATGGGCGTTTCGCTGACGCCGAGGCCCAGCTCACTCTTGAACCACTGACGGTCCTGGTCGACAAGGCTGACCAACGCCATGGGCGTGCCGCAGATCAGCGCCGCCAGCCGGGTAATGTCGTCAAAGGCTGCTTCGCGCGCCGTATCCAGAATCTGGTAACGGTGCAAGGTAGCCAGCCGATGGCGTTCGGCGAGCGGGGCAGGCGGGGCGGGGTAGTCCGCCGAGGGCGAGACGGCGGAGGGTTCAAGTGGGGTCATGGGCAACGGTGGCAGATAGGGAAGGTACCGGCTCACGAGCCGCATCATTTTGCGAAGCTTAAGCGACGGACATGCCCCTGTCTTGGTGCATGCGGAGCATCGGGTATCCTTGACAACTATCGCGCGATGTTGCGCCCGTGCTTGCCGGTTACCTCTATGAGCCACGAATCTCCGTACCAGCCCCTTCCGGCGGAATCCGCCCCACGCCGCCCCAGCGTCAGCGTGCAGATCGGCAAGATCATCGTCGGCGGCGGCGCGCCGATCGTGGTGCAGTCGATGACCAACACCGACACCGAAGACCCGATCAGCACGGCCAAGCAGATCGCCGAACTGGCCCGCGCCGGCTCCGAGCTGGTGCGCATCACGGTGAATACGCCTGCCGCCGCTGCGGCGGTACCACGCATTGCCGACCGGCTGGCGATGATGGGCGTGGACGTGCCGATCATCGGCGACTTCCATTACAACGGCCATCAGCTGCTGGAGAGCGAGCCGGCCTGCGCCGAGGTGCTGGCGAAGTACCGCATCAATCCCGGCAACGTCGGTTTTGGCAAGAAGAAGGACAACCAGTTCGCGGCGATCATCGAAAAAGCCATCCAGTATAAAAAGCCGGTGCGCATCGGCGCCAACTGGGGCTCGCTCGACCAGAGCATGGTCGCCACCCTGATGGACGAAAACGCCAGACGCGCCGAACCGTGGGATGCCTCGCACGTGGCGCGCGAGGCGCTGATCCGTTCCGCGCTGGATTCCGCCGCACGGGCCGAGGAACTCGGCCTGGCACGCGATCGCATCATCCTGTCGTGCAAGGTTTCCGGCGTGCAGGAGCTGATCGCGGTGTATCGCGACCTCGCCTTGCGATGCGATTACGCCCTGCATCTGGGCCTGACCGAGGCCGGTATGGGCTCCAAGGGCATCACCGCATCCAGCGCGGCGCTGGCCGTGCTGCTGCAGGAAGGTATCGGCGACACCATCCGCATCTCGCTCACGCCCGAGCCCGGCGGTGCGCGCACCGGCGAAGTGATCGTGGCGCAGGAGCTGCTGCAGACCATGGGCCTGCGCTCGTTCACGCCGCTCGTTACCGCATGCCCGGGCTGCGGCCGCACGACGAGCGAGTTTTTCCAGGAGCTGGCCAAGACCGTGCAGGAGCACGTGCGCGAGCAGATGCCGGTGTGGCGCATCAAGTACGACGGCGTGGAAAACCTCACGCTGGCGGTGATGGGCTGCATCGTCAACGGCCCGGGCGAATCCAAGCACGCGAATATCGGCATTTCGCTGCCCGGCAACGGCGAGTCGCCGGCCGCGCCCGTGTTTATCGACGGTGAGAAAGCGATGACCCTGCGCGGCGACAATATCGCCAGCGAGTTCGTCAGCATCTTGAACAACTACGTCGAAACCCATTACGCCTCGCGAACGGATTGATCACGCCGCTTTCAGGGGCGGATAGTGCAAGGTGGCTCCCTCGTTTTTCCGAATCCGATGGGAGCAATACCGCATGACCGACAAGCAACCCCTGTTGAAGCTCAACGACGGCATCTACGCGCCGCAGCTTGGCTTCGGCGTCTATCAAATCGATGATGCAAAAGCGACGGAGGCCGTTGGTACGGCCCTTAAAACCGGCTACCGCTCGATCGACACCGCGGCGTTCTACAAGAACGAGAAGGGCGTGGGTGAGGCGGTGCGCAACTCCGGCCTGTCGCGGAGCGATATCTTTGTCACCACCAAACTGTGGAATGGTGACCAGGGCTTCGACGCGGCGCTGAAAGCGTTCGATGCCAGCATGGACAAGCTCAAGCTCGACTACGTCGACCTGTATCTGATCCACTGGCCGTGCCCGGCCAAGGACCTGTACGTCGATACGTTCAAGGCGTTTATCCGCCTGCGCGACGAGGGCCGGATCAAGTCGATCGGCGTCTCCAACTTCCAGCCGAAGCATTTGGACAAATTGATCCAGGAAACCGGCGTGGTGCCGGCGGTCAATCAGATCGAGCTGCACCCGGATTTCGCCCAGGTGGACGTGGCCGGTTTCAACAAATCCAAAGGCATCGTCACCGAAGCCTGGAGCCCGCTGGGCCAGGGCGGCGAGCTGCTGAAAAACAAGATCATCCAGGACGTGGCCGATGCTCACGGCAAGACGGCGGCGCAGATCATCATCCGCTGGCACCTGCAGCTGGGCCATATGGTGATACCGAAATCGGAAACGCCCTCGCGCATCAAGGAGAATTTCGACGTGTTCGACTTCGAGCTGAGCGACGAGCAGATGAAGAAGATCAACGGTCTCGACGGCGGCAACCGGCTGGGTCCCGATCCCGACGAACTGAACTGAGCCGCGCTCAGTTCAGGAACGATGGCTTGGCATCGCGCCAGGGTCCGGAAGGAACGTCGATGGCAGTTAGCGCTGCAACCCGCGCGAGAAACGACTCGCGAGGCATTTCAACGGCGCCCATGCTGACCAGGTGCGGATTGGTTACCTGAGCATCCAGAAGTGGGTAGCCGCGCTCGGCCAGCAGGGCGCACAGCGCGATCAGTGCGGCTTTCGAGCCGCCGCTGACCGCGCTGAACATCGACTCGCCGCAAAACAGCTTGCCGACCGCGACGCCGTAAATGCCGCCGACCAGATGCTCGTCATCCCAAATTTCCACGCTGTGCGCGTCGCCACGATCATGCAGCGTTTGATAGGCCTGCATCATGTCCAGGCTGATCCATGTGCCGCGCTCTTTGGCCCGCGCGCCGGCGCAGCCACGAATCACCTGATCGAAAGCGTGATCGACAGTCACCGTCCAGCCGCAGCTTGCCAATGAACGCCGCGTGCGCCGGCTGACGTGCGGGGCGTCGGTGCGAAACACGCAGCGCGGGTCCGGCGACCACCAGAGAATCGGCTCGCCCTCGTTGAACCAGGGAAAGATGCCGTGGCGATAGGCGTTGAGCAGGCGCTCGGCCGATAGGTCGCCGCCGAAGGCGAGCAGCCCGTTCGGCTCATGCAACGCACGCCTTGGGTTGGGGAAGGGTTCAACGGCGCCGGCCTGAAGTCGCGGCAAAACAATCATGGTTGAACGGGCGTCGCAGCGTACGGCGAATGCTCCATCAGCTCCGCGTAATACGCCTCGCGCGAGCGCGCCTCGTGCACCAGCGCGTTGCGCACCGCGAGGTCGAAGCTCTCGTTCATCAGATAGTGGCGTGAGTGCGTTCGGGTCGGCAAAAAGCCGCGGGCCATCTTGTGCTCGCCCTGCGCGCCGGGCTCGAAGGTCTGCAGTTTGTTGGCGATGCAGAACTCGATGCCGAGGTAGTAGCACAGCTCGAAGTGCAGCCCCTGCACCTCAACCAGGCTGCCCCAGTAGCGGCCGTACAGCGTGCTGTTGCCGACCATGAATAGCGCCATCGCCACGATGCGGCCGTCCATGCGCGCGGTCGCGACCTGCACCCGATCGCCCAAGGTGCGGCCGAGATGTCGGAAAAACGGCAGCGTCATGGCCGCGTGGTTGCCCTTCATGTCGAACGTGGTTTCGTACAGCGCGTGCAGCTCGCGCCAGTCGCCGTCACTGAGCGTGCTGCCGGCTTCCATCGCGATCTGCAGACCCGACTCGCTGGCCTGACGCCGCTCCTGCCGAATATTTTTCCTTTTCTTGCCGGTGAGGCCGGCGAGAAACGCTTCGAAATGCCGGTAGCCGCGGTTGTGCCAGTGAAACTGCCAGTCGAAGCGCTGCAGCCAGCGTTCGTCAAACGCAGACAAATCGGCCTCGCGCAGAAAATTGACGTGCACCGACGACAGCCCGAGCCGCTCGGTTTCCGCGACCAGCGCGGCGACTAGCAGCTTTTTGGTTTCCTCGCTGCGCGCCAGCAGCCGCGGTCCGGGCACGGGCGAGTAGGGCGCGGCACACAGCAGCTTGGGGTAGTAGTCGCCGCCGGCGCGTTCGAAGGCGTTGGCCCAGGAAAAGTCGAACACGAACTCGCCGTGCGAGTTGCCCTTCAGATACGCCGGGGCGGCAGCGATCAATTGATCGCCCTCGACGATGACCAGATGATGCGCCTGCCAGCCGTAGTCGCGCCGCAGGCAGCCGTGTTCTTCCATGCCGCGCAAAAAGGCGTAGCTGACGAACGGGTTGCCGTCGTCGATCAGCACATCCCACTGCGCGGCATCGACGCTGGCCAGATTGTCGAGCACGCGAAGTTCGCTCATCGATCTACTCTACGACAGCGCTGATCAACGAAGCGTCCAGCGCGACGCCGCGACGCCGCGACGCATGAGCGAACTCAGCCGATCAGATTCTGCTGATCCAGCCAACGCTCGGCGTCCAGTGCGGCCATGCAGCCGAAGCCGGCCGAGGTGATGGCCTGGCGATAGACGTGGTCGGCCACGTCGCCGGCGGCGAACACGCCCGGTACCGAGGTCGATGTGGCCATGCCGTGCAGGCCGCTCTGAATCTTGATGTAGCCGTCGTGCATCTCGAGCTGGCCGTCAAAGATGCCGGTGTTCGGGGTATGCCCGATCGCGACGAAGAAGCCGGTGGCCTCGATCTCGCGGGTGGCGCCCGATTCGATGTCCTTCACGCGCACGCCGGTGACGCCGGAGTCGTCGCCCAGCACTTCATCGATGCCCGAATTCCAGACCAGCTCGATCTTGCCGGCAGCGGCTTTCTCGAACAGCTTGTCCTGCATGATCTTTTCCGCGCGCAGCTTGTCGCGGCGATGGATCAGATAAACCTTTTTCGCGATATTGGACAGGTACAGCGCTTCCTCGACGGCGGTGTTGCCGCCGCCGATCACCACCACGTCCTGATCGCGGAAAAAGAAGCCGTCGCAGGTGGCGCAGGCGGATACGCCGCGGCCCTTGAACTTCTCTTCCGAGGCAATGCCCAGATACTTGGCCGTGGCACCGGTGGTCACGATCAGCGCGTCGGCGGTGTAGGTGCCCGAATCGCCCTTGAGCACGAACGGGCGCTGCTGCAGATCCACCGAGTGGATGTGGTCGAAGATCATTTCGGTGTGGAAACGCTCGGCGTGCTCGGCCATGCGCTTCATCAGATCCGGGCCCTGCAGTCCTTCCACGTCGCCGGGCCAGTTGTCCACCTCGGTGGTGGTCATCAGCTGGCCGCCCTGCTGCAGGCCCGTGATCATGGTCGGCTTGAGGTTGGCGCGCGCGGCATACACCGCCGCGGTATAGCCGGCGGGGCCGGAGCCGAGGATCAGCAGGCGGCTGTGTTTGGTGGCGGTGCTCATGGGTATAATCCTTGGGTTTGCTGGACGCTTTGATCGCAGCTTGATAGTCGTTCGTGTCGCCCGCGTTTCCGTCCAAGAGACGGTTGGGGACGACAACTTTCCATCCGCAAGGATGGGGAACGCGGGCCCGCGATTCAAGCGCTGCGGCAATGGATATTCACCAATCCCGCCCCCAACCCCTTCGGCGCGTTCCCATAGCGCCTGCCATGACAACCACAGGACTGCCTCCCATGCGCATCGGTATCCCCTCCGAAACCAAGACCCTCGAAGGTCGTGTCGCCCTGGTGCCCGCCGCCGCCGCCGATCTGGTGCGCCGCGGCCACGAGGTATTCATCCAGGCCGGTGCCGGCCTGAAAAGCGGCTTTGCCGACGAGGCCTACAGCAGCGCCGGCATCAAGATCGTGGCCGACGCCGCGGCGCTCTACGAAGCCGGCGAGCTGATCGTCAAGGTGAAGGAGCCCGTCGCCGGTGATCTGGCTCTGCTGAAGAAGCATCACCTGCTGTTCTGCTACCTGCACCTGGCGGCCGAGCCCGCGCTGACCAAGAGCCTGCTCGATATCGGCCTGACCGGCATCGCGTTCGAGTCGGTGGACGAGAACGGCGTGCTGCCGCTGCTGCTGCCGATGTCGGTGATCGCCGGCCGTATCGCCACGCAGATCGGCACCACGCTGCTGCATCGTCCGCAGGGCGGCAAGGGCAAGCTGCTCGGCGGCATGGCGTCCACCCCGCGCGGCAAGGTCGTGGTGCTGGGCGCCGGTGCGGCCGGTGGCAACGCCGCCGCGCTGGCCGCCGCGGCCGGTGCCAACGTGGTGGTATTCGACAAGCGCCAGGATCGCCTCGCCGAAATGATGGCGATGGGCCCGAACGTCACCGCGCTGTACGCCTACGAGTCGTCCGTGGCCGAAGAAGTGCGCAATGCCGACATCGTCGTCGGCGCCGTGCTGATTCCCAGCGCCAAAGCGCCTCGCGTGGTCACCGAGGCGATGGTGAAGACGATGGAGGCGGGCAGCGTGCTGGTGGATATTTCGATCGATCAGGGCGGCTGCTTCGAAACTTCCAAGCCGACCACCTGGAAAGAGCCGACCTATGACGTGCACGGCGTGACGCATTTCTGCGTCACCAATATGCCGGGCGCGGTGCCGCAGACCTCGTCGGTGGCCATATCGGCGGCGATCCTGCCGTACGTGCAGCGTCTGGCGGCCGGCAACGAGTGGCGCGAGTTTGCGCCGCTGAGCGGCGGCATCAATATCGACGGCGGCAAGCTGGTGCATCCGGCATTGCAGGGTATGCTCTGAGCAAGTCCGCGAAAGGGAAGCCTTCCAAGGTGGCGCGCATTGCAACCGCAAAACAGCAACCCAGGGAAGGCCTCAGCGACGAGCTGAAGCGCCGGCTGCGTGAAGCCGGCGCTCTGCTGCTGATGCCGCTGGCGCTGTATCTGCTGGTCTGCCTGCTCAGCTACGACGCACGCGATCCGAGCTGGACCAATGCCAGCCAGATCAACATCGTGCAGAACTTCGGCGGCACGTTCGGCGCGCATATCGCCGACCTGCTGCGCTGGATCTTTGGCTACGTCGCCTACTGCTTTCCGCTGCTGCTGCTGTTGCTGGGCGTGCAGGTGCTGCGCCAGCGCGGCGAGCGGCGCGTGCAGGCGTGGGAGCCGTCGCTGCGGCTGATCGGCTCGGTCTTCTTTTTCATCACCGGCCCCGCGCTGCTGTATCTAAACTTTGGCGATGATCCCGTGCCGCCGCAGGGCGCCGGCGGCATCATCGGCCTGTGGGTCGGGCGTCCTCTTTCGCAGGCTTTGGACAAAGGTGCGCCGCTACTGCTGCTGGCGATGTTTCTGGTCGCCGTGACGCTGGCCACGGGCCTCTCGTGGTTCAAGCTGATGGACTGGACCGGCCAGACCGTGCTTCGGCTCGGCGGCTGGTTCAAGGGCAAGATGCGCGAGGCGCCGCAGGCGATGGCCGCGCGTCAGGCCCGCACCGAGCGCGACGTGGTGAAGAAGGCCGATGCGATCAAGCAGGCCAACCGCGAACCGGTGCGCATCGAGTCGCCGCCGGCGCCGGTGGTCAAGAGCGAGCGGGCCAAGCTGGAAACGCAGATTCCGCTGTTTGCCGGCGCGGCCACGCCGGGCGAACTGCCGCCGCTGTCGCTGCTGGACGAAGCGCCGCCGCAGGGGCCGGGCTACTCGGAAGAAACGCTCGAGGTGCTCTCGCGCCAGGTCGAGTTCAAGCTCAAGGACTTCAAGATCGAGGCCAAGGTCGTCGGCGCCTATCCGGGCCCGGTGATCACCCGCTTCGAGATGGAGCCGGCCGCCGGCGTGCGCGGTTCGCAGGTGTCCAGCCTTGACAAGGACATCGCCCGCGGCCTGTCGGTGGTCAGCGTGCGCGTGGTCGACGTGATTCCGGGCAAGAACGTCATTGGCCTGGAAATCCCCAATACCAACAAGCAGATCGTCTATCTGTCGGAGATTCTGCGCTCGGACAAGTACGACCAGCTGAAGTCGCCGCTGGCGCTGGCGCTGGGCAAGGACATCGGCGGCAAGCCGGTGGTGGTGGATCTGGCCAAGATGCCGCATCTGCTGGTGGCGGGCACTACCGGCTCGGGCAAATCGGTGGCGGTCAATGCGATGGTGCTGAGCCTGCTGTACAAGGCCAGCTCGAAAGACGTGCGCATGATCATGATCGACCCGAAGATGCTGGAGCTCTCGGTGTACGAGGGCATCCCGCATCTGCTGGCGCCGGTGGTCACCGACATGAAAGAGGCGGCCAACGCGCTGCGCTGGTGCGTCGCTGAAATGGAGCGCCGCTACAAGCTGATGGCCGCGGTCGGCGTGCGCAACCTCGGCGGTTTCAACAAGAAGGTGAAGGACGCCGAGAACGCCGGTCAGCCGCTGCTCGATCCGCTGTTCCGACCGAACCCCGAAATGCCCAATCTTGCGGCCGAGCAGCTGGAGCCGCTGCCGTACATCGTGATCATCATCGACGAATTCGCTGACATGATGATGATCGTCGGCAAGAAGGTCGAAGAATTGATCGCGCGACTGGCGCAGAAGGCGCGTGCCGCCGGCGTGCATCTGATACTCGCCACGCAGCGTCCGTCGGTCGACGTGATCACCGGCCTGATCAAGGCGAATATCCCTACGCGCATCGCCTTCCAGGTTTCCAGCAAGATCGACTCGCGCACGATTCTCGACCAGTCCGGCGCTGAAGCCCTGCTGGGTCACGGCGACATGCTTTACCTGCCGCCGGGCACGGCCACGCCCGAGCGCGTGCATGGCGCCTTCGTCGACGATCACGAGGTGCATCAGGTCGTCGCGTGGCTAAAATCGCAGGGCGCGCCGCAGTACATCGAGGGCGTGCTGGAAGAAGTGCAGGCCACCAGCGACGGCAAGTTCATCAACGACTCCGGCCTGCCGCAGGATGGCGAAGAAGGCGGCGGCGACGCTGAAACCGTGCTGTACGACAAAGCGGTCGCCATCGTCACGCAGACCCGCCGCGCGTCGATCTCCGGCGTGCAGCGTCACCTGCGCATCGGCTACAACCGCGCCGCCCGACTGGTCGAGCAGATGGAAGCCGACGGCGTCGTCAGCGCCCCCCAGCACAACGGCAACCGCGAAGTGCTGGCGCCGCCACCGCCGAAGAACTGATCCGATGCGGCAACCCATCAGCATGAGTCGCCGCGACTTGCTGCAAGCCAGATTGAGTTCGCTGGCTTTTGCTGCCGCGCTCTACGCGCTTGCTTGGTGGGTGCTGCAGCATGGCGCCAGCCTGTCGCCACGCCTGGCAAACTTTCCCCGCGGGCCTGTGTTGTTTGATTTTCTTCTGAGCGCGCCGGCGTTCAGCTGGTGGATGTTTCGGCGCGATCGAAAAAGAGCGTGGCGAAGTGCGGTCGGTGTCGCTGCACTGGGCCTCTTGGTCGCCAGGTATCTGATGCCGGCACTTTCATCGGAAGCGACCCATGAACTGTCGGTGTTGCGTGTGCTGCTGCTGTTCGGCGTGGCGGCAGCCGAATGTTTCCTGATCGTGCAGATGTTTCGTTACGCGGGGTCGGCGGTGCGCGTGAGCCAGCCGGATTACGCGCTACAGGAAGTGATCGCCCAGCGTTTTGGCACGGGTGCCTTCGGTCGAGCCGTCGGTTTCGAGGCGCGCATGTGGCTTCACGCGCTGATGCCTCGCCAAGGAACATGGCGTTACTGCGGCGATCAACATTTCAGCTATCACCTGAAGGATGCCTACGCGGCGAACCTGCAGGGATACCTCGTGCTGCTGCTGATTGGAATGCCGGCGCAGCATTTTCTGTTGCAGCTCTTCAGCCATCCGCTGGCCTGGATCACCGATGGGCTGACCGCTTACGGCTTGCTCTTTTTGTGGGCGCACTATCGGGCCTGCCAGGTTTGCCCGGTATCGATGGATGGCCAAAACCTGTATCTGCGCCACGGTCTGCGCGTGCATGAGCGCGTGATTGCGCTGCATTCGATTGTCGCGGTAGAGCGCGTCGCTGAGCCGGTGAACTACCGTGCTCGAGGACATCTGAATCTCGCCGGCGCGGGTCAGCCTAACGTGTGCCTTCGTTTGCAACATCGGGTGCAGGTCGAAGGCATGTATGGCGTAGTCCGACCGGTCGACACGATCTATCTAGGCATGGACCGTGCGTCCGCCTTCGTCACGGCGCTCGACGCGCTTCGCGCGGAATGTTGCTCCTCGAGCGAGTGCGCCAGCCGCATCGATCTCTGAACAGTCGTATGAGGGCGATGCCGCAGTCGCTGCAATCCGCTAAAGCGCGATCGTTCTTTCTTCGCTTGCACTTCGCTGCGCCAGTTCGATAACGCGCATAACGTCGAGCGCCTGGCGCGGCGGCACCGGCACGTCGCCTTCGCCCTCGATGGCGGCGGCCATGCCGCGATAGAAACTGGGATAGTCGCCGGCAGCGACTTCAATAGCTTCCTTTTCGTCGGCGCGGATGAGTATGGCCGTTGAGGTGCAGGTGCTGCTGCTCCAATCGTTGCTGTTCGGCGTTTTGCCGGCCTTGAGCGCAGCCTCCTGTCCATCAAGGCCGGTGATCACCAGGCTGCCCCGCGAGCCGTGCACGGTGAAGCGCGGCCCCGGCGCCGCGGCCAGCGTCGAGGCGTGCAGCACCACCCGGCGTCGGCCGTAGCGCAGCACCACATGAAAGTAATCGTCGATCTGCGCCTGCTCGCGCTGGATCGCGATGTCCGCGGTGATCGCCTCCGGCATTCCGAACAGCTGCAGCGCCTGATCGATCAGATGCGCGCCCAGGTCGACGAAGACGCCCGAGCCGGGCTTGGCCTGTTCTCGCCAGCCCTGTTTGATGACCGGACGAAAGCGGTCGAAGTGCGATTCGAAATAATTGATCGAACCGAGCACGTCGCGCTGGATCAGATCGGTGACGGTGAGGAAATCGCCATCCCACCGCCGGTTCTGAAATACGCTGAGTTTCAGGCCGCGCTTTTCCGATTCCGCGACCAGCGTTTCCGCTTCCGCCACTGTCACGGCAAATGGCTTGTCGATCACCACATGCTTGCCGGCCTGCAGCGCTGACAACGCAAGCGGGTAGTGGGTTTCGTTCGGCGTGGCGATGACGACGAGGTCGACCTCGGCGCTTTCGATCAGCGCCTCGGGCGAGGCATCGATTTGCACCTCGGGAAAGGCGCGGGCGATATCCTCGCGCCGGCTGCTGGCGACGCGCGCCAGCCGCAGGCGCGGCTCGACCGTGATCAGCGGCGCGTGGAACGTGGCGCCGGCGGCGCCGTAGCCGATCAGGCCGGTACGATTAGGTTGCATGCTAATGCCTAGTGGAAGATACAAAGAGGTTTCGCGCTCAGCTATGCAGGGCGTTCCACTGGGCAATAACGCGCTCGTCGCGCTCGAAGCCGAGCTTGCTGATCGACGCGGTGCCCAGCACCAGATGCGCACCGAGGCGGGCATCGTCGACCATCCAGCAGCCGGCCAGCACGCGCAGGATATGCGCATGGGCAAACAGGGCGATGCGCCCGTCGAGCGTCAGCAGATGGCCGATCAGGGACTCGGCACGCTGCTGGATCGCCGCCACATCCTCGCCTTCGGGCATCGGCGAATCCCAGACCGACCAGCCCGGCGTTTCCTGCCGGATATCCTGCGTCTTGCGGCCCTCGTAGATACCGTAGTTCCACTCCAGCAGGCGCGTTTCCAATTCCATCTGAGCGCCCAGGCCGGCCAGTCGGCACGTGTCCTGGGCGCGGGTCAGCGGGCTGCACAGCACGTGGTCGAACGGCTGTTTTGCGAGCACCGGCTCCAGCGCTTCGGCCTGGCGTCGGCCGTTTTCAGTGAGCGGGATATCGGTGCGGCCGGTGTGTTGCCCGGACAGGCTCCACTCGGTTTCGCCGTGGCGGATCAGCCAGATTTCAGGGTGTTTCGTGGTTTGGTCATTCATGGAGCAAGCTTGCCGATGCAGTGGGAAAGTGGGTGTGAATGGGCGGGTCGATCATGCGCTCGGGCGGTCAACCAGCCGATCGGCAAGCGCAAGACTTGCGGCTTGGGATGGTCAACAGGGCGCCGAAAGTATCGATACCGGGCCTACCGCCTTAGACTAGCTGCCATTAAGTCGACGATGCGCAAACTGCGCGTCGACCCGCCCACTTATCGTTGCAGGAAATTCCATGAAGCGCCTGACCCTTGTTCTATCCGCCGCCGCTCTCGCTTTGGGAGTGATGGGTGCGGCCCACGCGGAGCAGGCCGGCGCGGCGCGCGCGCGGCTGGACGCGTTTGCGCAGAACCTGCATTCGCTGACCGGGCAGTTCAACCAGTCGCTGACCGACATCAACGGCAAGTCGACCAAGACCAGCGCCGGCACCCTGGCGATGGAAGCGCCGCGCGAGTTTCGCTGGGACACGCTGACCCCGTACACGCAGACTATCGTCGCCGACGGCAGCCGGGTGTGGATCTACGACCCGGAGCTCGAGCAGGTCACCGTGCGCGTGCAGAGCAGCGAAGAGGCGCACAGCCCGCTGACCGTTCTCACCGACGTCAAGCAGATCGACAAGAATTTCAAGGTGAGCGAGCAGGGCGAACGCGACGGCCTGCAGTGGCTGCGGCTCACCTCGACCAGCAAGGACCCGCAGTTCGACTATGCCGACTTAGGCTTCGACGCCAACGGTCTGGCGCGCATGACGTTCCGCGATCAGCTCGGCTCCACCACCGACATCCGTTTCTCCGGATGGCAGCGCAATGCGGCCGTCCCCGCATCCACGTTCAACTTCGTGCCACCGAAGGGCACCGACGTAATCGGCGACGCGCCGGTGATCACCACGCAGCCGCTGAAAGACTGACGCGATGAGCGTCTATCGACCCTGCGCATGATTCGCCAGCTGCCGCGCTGGGCCTGGTTCGGTGGCAGTCTGCTGGCGTGTATTGCGGGGTCGATCAATACAGTGGGTTATCTGGGTTTTCGCCATGAGGCGATTTCCCATCTGACCGGCACCACCACCTTGCTCGGCATTGCGGTGGCTGGTTCCGACCTCGGCGATGGGTTGCACTGGTTGCTGGTGCTGCTGTCCTTTCTGCTTGGCGCGATGCTCAGCGGCTTTATCGTGCAGCACCATACCCTGCAGCTGGGCCGGCGATATGGCGTCGCGTTGCTGGTGGAATCGGGTTTGCTTCTTATCGCTGTGCCGCTGCTGCATGCGCGGATGGATATGGGCCTTTATGCCGCCTCCGCCGCGTGCGGTTTGCAGAATGCGATGGCCAGCACGTACTCCGGTACGGTGCTGCGCACGACGCATCTGTCGGGGACGTTTACCGATCTGGGCATCGCGCTGGGCCAGCTGCTGCGCGGTCTCAAGGCGGACATGCTGCGCCTGCGGCTGTGCCTGATGCTGATCGGCAGCTTTCTGGCGGGTAGTCTGCTTGGTGGGCTGGCCTACCGCTGGCTGCAGGAATACACCCTGCTGATTCCCGCCGCCCTGACCGGGCTCACCGGCCTCGGCTATCACGTGTATGTGAGCCGGCACCAACCTGAGTCTTAGCGAGCCCGGCGGGTGATGCACCTGCTTTGCAGGCATCGGCTTCCGTGACAGACTCGGCGCGCGTTGATTGACGCCCGGCGAAAGAGCGCGGGTGCAGGGGAATCGATACGTTATCCACGGAGCGGCCATGTATATCGTCTGGGCAGTCGCAGGTTTCCTACTTTTTGCGCTGATCGCCAACGGCAGCGCGGTATTCGCGTGCATGGCGCTCGGCGCGATGCTGGGTTTGCTGTGGGCGCGGCTGTCGCGCGTGAGCCGCGACCTTGAGAGCACGCGGCGGCAGCTCGACGAGCTGATCGCACATCGCGTTGCCGGGTCGCCGCCGCTCGCCTCGCCAAAAATCGTCGGTGCGCCGCCGCTGCCGGCGTCGCCCTCAAGCGACATCGATCGCGCTGATATTGCAGCGCTGGATAACGCGTTTCGTTCAGCGCCGGTTGCCGCAGGCCCCGCGCCTGCGTCAGCAACGACGCCCGCGCGCCCGCCTGTCGTGATGCCGCCATTCGAGCCCTCGGCGCCCGACTTTATCGAACGGACGGCGGCGCGCATCAGGGGCTGGTTCACTGAAGGCAATGTGCCGGTGAAGATCGGCATGCTGGTGCTTTTCGCCGGTGTGGCGGCGCTGTTGAAATACGCCTCCGACAACGGCCTGCTGCGCCTGCCGATTGGTCTGCGCGTGACGTTTGTCGCGCTGACTGCGATAGCCGCACTGGCCTTTGGCTGGCGTCAGCGTGACGTGCGTCGCGGGTTTGCGCTATCGCTGCAGGGCGGCGCGATCGGCGTGCTGCTGATCACCGTGTTTGCCTCGTTTCGCCTCTATGGCCTGCTGCCGCCGGTGGCCGCGTTCGGACTGCTGATCGTGCTGGTGGCGGGCATCGGCATGCTGGCGGTTTTGCAGGATGCGCTGGCGCTGGCCGTGCTCGGCCTGGTCGCCGGTTTTGCCGCGCCGATTCTGGTGTCGACCGGTAACGGCAGTCAGGTCGCGCTCTTCTCCTACTACGCGCTGTTGAATCTGGCGATTCTCGGCATCGCGTGGAAGCGATCGTGGCGGGTGCTGAATCTGCTTGGCTTTGTGGCGACCTTCGGCATCGGCACGGCGTGGGGCGTTCTGAAATACGAGCCCGCGCTGTTCGCGGGCACCGAGCCGTTTCTCATACTCAACTTCTTTTTCTATCTGGTGATTCCGCTGCTGTACCTGCTGCGCGCGCCGTCGGAGCGAAGCAGTCGCATCATCGACGGCTGCCTGCTGTTCGGCAACCCGCTGATCAGCCTGCTGCTGCAGGGTGCCTTGTTGCATTGGCAGGCGAAACCGTTGGCCATCTCGGCACTCGCAGCGGCGGTTATCTATCTGACCATAGCGTGGCGCATCCGCGATCGCGACGGACTTGGTGTGTTGCGCGATGCCTGGGCGGTGCTGGCCATTGCATTGGCGACGCTGGCGGTGCCGCTGGCCCTTAGCGCGAGTCTTACCAGCAGCGTGTTTGCGCTGGAAGGCGCGGGGCTGATCTGGCTGGGCCTGCGCCAGCAGCGCTGGCTGTCGCGCTGGGGTGGTATCGCGCTGCAGCTGTTTGCGGCTATCGCGCTGGTTATCAGTCTTCTGGACAGCACGTTGGCCGACTTTGCGCCCTGGACCGATCGCGATTTTATCGGCTTGCTGCTGCTGGCCGCGGGAGCATTTGCCAGCAGCGGTTTTTATGCGCGCCTTGGCAGTGGCGCTGTGCAGAAGCTTGCATCGATCCTGCTGTACGCCTATGGCCTTTGCTGCTGGCTGGGCGCCAACAGCGTCGAAATCCATCGCTATCTTTCGGGCCACGACGACGCGGCCGCCACGACGCTGCTGTTTGCGTTCACCGCCTGGATCGCCGCCGAGGTGGCGCGGCGAGTCACGCAACATGGGTTGGGCCGTGCCCTGGCGTTTACTTCGCCGCTGATGTTTCTGCTGATGCTGCCGCTGCAGTTTTTCTGGTGGCCACGCAACCTGCTGGCCGTGCTGGTCGGTGGGGCGATCGGCTGGCGCACGCTGCAGTGCCTGCGCGATCGGCCGCTGGAAGCAACGCTGGCACAGTGGCTATGGCTGTGGCGTTGGCTGCTGTTGGTGGTTTTTGCGGTGCACGTATGGCTGGCGCCGCGGCTGCAGTTGTCCGACAGCTGGGTGCTGCTGATAATCGTGGTGCCGATGACGGCGGTGCTCTGGTTGAGCCTGAGCAGGCCGCTGTGGATCGCGCAGCCGCTGCCGGAACACTGGGCGCGGTTGCGTGCACCGCTGCAGTATTCGTTGCTGCTTGGGCTAGGCTTTCTCTGGATCGGCGCGCTGTTCATGGATGGCAACGCGCTGCCGCTGCGCTACGTGCCCATCCTCAACCCAATCGACCTGATGCTGCTGCTCGTGCTTTTCTGCGCCGCGCGCTGGTCTGGCCAGGGCGCTACGTCGCAGGCGATCCGGCAGCAAAGGCCGATGGTGCTGGGTCTGCTTTTCATGGCGTTGGCCACCAGCGCCACGCTGCGCGCGGTGCATCAACTCGCTGGCGTGCCGTGGGACGATGCGCTTGGCCACTCCAGCCTGGCGCAGATGTCGCTCACCGTGGTGTGGAGCGCGCTTGGCCTGCTGGCCTGGGTCTGGGGCTCGCGCCGGGGCCAGCGCGGCGTGTGGCTGGCGGGCGCGGTGACCATGGCGGTGGTGCTGGCCAAGCTGCTGCTGATCGATCGCGGCCATCTGGGCAACCTGTTCGGTATCGGCTCGTTCATTGCGTATGGCGTGCTGTGCACCGTGATCGGTTATCTCGCACCGGCACCGCCGAAGCGCGTCGAGGCCGAGCCCGCGGAGGCCGCCGATGCGTCGTGAGATTTGGCCGATTCGGCGCGGCCTGCTCGCTGCCGTGCTGTTGCTGCTGTCCGGTTACGCCGCGGCGCTCAGCACTTCCGATTACGCCTATCGCTTCGCGCTGAACACCCACGGCGCCAGCGCGGCATGGCGGGTCGAGCTGACGCCGGCGGTGTATGCGGTTTCCAATCGCGCGGCCGACTTGCGCGACATCGTCGTGGTCAACGCGCAGGGGCGCGAGGTGCCGTTTGCACTGCTGCCCCCTGCGGTACTTCCATCGCATGCGTACACTCTGAGCACGCATCTGCTGCCGCTGCCCGCCGACAGCACAAACGTGGCGGGCAACGTGCGCGTGCAGCGCAGCGCCAACGGCGACATCGTGATCGGACAATCGACGGTGGGCGGCGCGACACGACCCAGCCAGTGGCTGCTCGATGCGCGCCGTTCGGTGAGTCTGGACAGCATCGAGATCGATCCGTCTGCATTCACGCAGGACTTGCGCATTCGACTCGCCGTGGATGCCAGCAACGATCTGCAGCAATGGCAAACGCGCAGCGAGGACAATGCCATTGTCAGCCTCAGGCGCGGCGGCGATGCGGTCGAGCAGCGCAAGATCCGCGTCGGCGGCGCGCCGGCGCGCTACTACCGGCTGCGCCTGATCGACGGCGACAGCCCGTGGGACAGCCAGCAGACGCCGGCGGTGCTGTTGAGCGGAAGCTTGGCCGATGCATCGGACGATCGCGCGAAGTCACGCCAGTGGCTGACCGTACCGTCGTCACCGGCTGCCGCTTCGGCAAGCGGTGCTACCGACTATGACTTTATTCTGCCGGCCGCCTTGCCGATCGACGCCGCGCGCGTCACTCTCGCCGATGCGAACACCGCCGCTCGCTTCGTTTTGCTCGATCACGACGGCAGCTACGACGTGCCGCTCACCACCATGCTTGCGGTGCAACTCGGCGGCAGCCAAGCGATTGACGGGGGCGCCGTATTCGACCCCGTGCGGGTGCAGCGACTTCGCCTGCATACCGATACGCCGTTGTCGCAGCCGCCGACACTCGCCGTGGGCTGGCACGCCGACGCGTTCGTTTTTCTGGCCGAGGGTGCAGCGCCATACAGCCTGCTGGTCGGCAGCCATGCGGCGCGGCGCGGCGTTTATCCGGTCGATGCGGCGCTGGCGCGCATGCGTCCGGCCGGCTCGGCCATGGACTGGCAGCCGCCGCTGGCGACGCTCGGCGCGCGCAGCGATGCCGGCGGTGCGGCCGCATTGCAGCCACCCGCGCCATCCTACGACTGGAGCAAGATGCTGCTGTGGCTGGTGCTGGTCGGCGGCGCGCTGCTCGTGGCGTGGATGGCGTTGAGCCTGCTTAAACAATCCAGGCGCGATAATGACCGATCCTGATCGACGTCTCCTCGGACGTTCCCGCTGATCGCCACGGTCGCTGTCGCCATGCCTCTTTCTTCTTCACCGGGCCTTTTCCCCGAATCCGACGCGCTCAAGCCGCTGGCCGAGCGCATGCGTCCGCGCAGTCTCGACGAGATTGTCGGCCAGCAGCGCCTCGTCGCGGCCGACAAGGCGCTGCGCCGCGCGCTGGAGGCCGGCAAGGTGCATTCCATGGTGCTGTGGGGGCCGCCGGGCTGCGGCAAGACCACGCTCGCGCTGCTGGTGGCGCGCTATGCGGACGCGGATTTCCGCGCGATTTCCGCCGTGCTTTCCGGCCTGCCGGACGTGCGCAAGGCGCTGGCCGAAGCCGAGGTGAACTTTGCCCAGGGCCGGCAGACCGTGCTGTTTGTCGACGAGGTGCACCGCTTCAACAAGACCCAGCAGGACGCCTTTCTGCCGCACATCGAAAAGGGCGTGATCATTTTTATCGGCGCCACCACCGAAAACCCGTCGTTCGAACTGAACTCCGCGCTGCTGTCGCGCTGCCGCGTGCACGTGCTGGAGCCGATTTCGAAAGACGACATCGTCGCCGCGCTGAAGCGCGCGCTGCTCGACACCGAGCGCGGCCTGGGCGATCAACACCTGCAGGTAGCCGATAGCTCGCTCGATTCGATCGCGCAGGCCGCGGATGGCGACGCGCGCCGCGCGCTGACCCTGCTGGAAATCGCCGCCGAACTCGCCGAGGAAGGGCGCATCGACGACGCCACCCTCAGCCAGGTGCTGGCCGACCGCACGCGGCGCTTCGACAAGCAGGGCGAGCAGTTCTACGACCAGATCTCCGCGCTGCACAAATCCGTGCGCTCGTCCGACCCCGATGCGGCGGTGTACTGGCTGTGCCGCATGCTCGACGGTGGCGTTGATCCGCTCTACCTGGCCCGCCGCATGACCCGCATGGCGGTCGAAGACGTTGGCCTGGCCGAGCCGCGCGCCTGGCGCATGGCGCTGGACGCGTGGGACACCTACGAACGCCTGGGCAGCCCCGAGGGCGAGCTGGGCCTGGCGCAGCTGGCGATCTGGCTGGCCATCGCGCCGAAGAGCAACGCGGCTTACGTGGCCTACAACAAGGCGCGCGCCGCGATCAAGGAGCAGGGCACGCTTGAGGTCCCCATGCACCTGCGCAACGCGCCGACCAAGCTGATGAAAGGCCTTGGCTACGGCAAGGGTTATCAATACGACCACGACGCCGAAGGCGGCATCGCCCTGGATCAGCAGTGCCTGCCCGACGAGCTGGCCGGCAGCGTGTTCTACGAGCCGGTCGAGCGCGGGCTGGAGCTGCAGCTGCGCGAAAAGCTGCTGGCGCTGCGTGCTGCGCGGGCGCAGGCGCGCGGCAAGTAGCCGCGCCGCCCGAGCGATCGTCATTGCGGGCATTGCCGCCCGGCGGCGATAATTCGCGGTTCAAGCCTCACTCTGGACTCGATCATGCTGGATCCCGCACTGCTGCGTTCGCGCCTCGCCGAAACCGCTGCACGTCTGAAGGAAACGCGCGGTTACTCGCTGGACGTGTCCGCCATCGAGGCGCTGGAGAACATCCGCAAGCAGCTGTCCACCGAAACGCAGGATCTGCAGAACCTGCGCAACACCCGCTCCAAGGCGATCGGTCAGGCCAAGGGCAAGGGCGAAGACGTTGCGCCGCTGATGGCCGAGGTCGCCGGTATCGGCGACAAGCTCAAGGCCAACGAGCAGGCGCTGGCCGAGGTGCAGGCCAAGCTGTCCGAGATTTCGCTGGTCATCCCCAATATTCCGCACGAGTCCGTACCGATCGGCAAGGACGAGAGCGACAACCTCGAAGTAAGCCGCTGGGGCACGCCGGCGACGTTCGATTTCGCCGTGAAGGATCACGTCGAGATCGGCGAAAAGCACGGCTGGCTCGATGGCGATGCCGGCGCCAAACTGTCCGGCGCGCGCTTCACCGTGCTGCGCGGGCAGCTGGCGCGCCTGCACCGCGCGCTCGGCCAGTTCATGCTCGACCTGCACACCGGCGAGCACGGTTACCTCGAATGCAACGTGCCGGTCATCGTCAACGCCGAGAGCATGCTGGCCACGACCCAGCTGCCGAAGTTCAAGGACGACCTGTTCGCGACCGAGATCGGAGACACCACGCGTTACCTGATCCCCACGGCCGAAGTGTCGCTGACCAATCTGGTGCGGGACACCATCCAGGACGCCGACGCGCTGCCGCTGCGTTTCACCGCGCACTCGCTGTGCTTTCGCGCCGAGGCCGGCAGCTATGGCCGCGATACGCGCGGCATGATCCGCCAGCACCAGTTCGAGAAAGTGGAGATGGTGCAGGTGGCACGCGCCGCCGACTCCTACGACCAGCTCGAGGAAATGGTCGGCCATGCCGAGACCGTGCTGCAGAAGCTTGGCCTGCCATATCGCAAGCTGCTGCTGTGCACCGGCGACATGGGCTTTCAGTCGACCAAGACCTACGACCTCGAAGTGTGGCTGCCGAGCCAGCAGACCTATCGCGAAATCTCCAGCTGCTCCAACTGCGAAGATTTCCAGGCGCGTCGGCTGCAGGCGCGCGTGCGCAACGCCGACACCGGCAAGCCCGAACTCGTGCACACCTTGAACGGCTCCGGCCTCGCCATCGGCCGCGCCCTGATTGCCGTGATGGAAAACTTCCAGCAGGCCGACGGCTCGATCATCGTGCCTGAGGTTCTGCGCCCGTACATGGCCGGGCTGGATCGCATTGCATGAACGCACCGGTGCAGGGCGGGCTGACGCAGGGTATTTCGACGCCGAGCAGCCAGCCGCAAGGACGCTGGAGCAAGGTGGAAAAGGTTACCAGCATCTGCCTGCTCGTCGTGCTCGCTTCGTTTATCGGCACGCGCCTCGCCTTTGCCACGGTATGGCAACTGCCCACGCTCGACCTGATCCTCTCCATCGCCGCCTTGGTACTGGTGCTGGCCAGCTTCTGGTTCGGCCGCCACAGCCGCCGCTGGCGCCTGTGGGTGATCGCCCTCGCCAGTGCCACGCAGATCGTGCCGATGGTCTGCCGCGAACCGGTACTGCTGTTTCCGCTGCTGGCCGCCGCCATTCCTATTGCCATCGTGGTCGGCTGCCTGGTCGCGCTCTCAAAAAAAGACGCCCCGGTTCGTCCCATGCCAGGTTCCTGATAAACTGCGACGCTCAGTTAGCACTACAGATCTAAACCGATGGAGTCCGCTAGGCGACCATCGATTACAAGTTCATGGAGAGATGGCCGAGTGGTTTAAGGCAGCAGTCTTGAAAACTGCCGTAGGTGTGAGCCTACCGTGGGTTCGAATCCCACTCTCTCCGCCACTGCCCGCACAAGAAAGCCCCTGCATACAGGGGCTTTCTTGTGCGGGCATTTTTTTTATCCATTCTTCTACCCAAGTTGGCAGTGCCGCCTCGCAACAAGATTCAAACAGCTCGAAGCTTGTCTCGATGGGTGCGAATCAGCGAACCGATTTTGAAATCCCTGCCAGTGCCTGCAGAGCAAAAAAGTAGATGGCTTTTCGCGCAGAGGTACAGGCCGTGTGCTTCATGGCGCGACCGGGTGGGTGGTGGCAGCAACGGCGCCCCGCACTGGGAGAGCCGAAGAACGATCGGGTTACCGAATCTCTCTGGCCACCTTCTGCAGTTGCTGAAAAGCGTGAAACCTCGCCTCATGCAAGTCCGCGATGTCTCCGGATTGTGGATCGAAGGTTTGGCTGATGGAGGACATGCTGGTCATCGCCGAGCGCACGTCGTCGAACAGGCCGGCAGCGACGCCTCCCAACATCGCGGCACCGAGCAGCACGGGTTCTTTCGCTGCGGTGGCCTCCAAGACCTTTCCGGTGGTATCCGCCAGCAGTTGCCGAACCAGGTCGAGTTGACCGGCGCCGCCGCTGATCACCACCCGCTCGACCGGCGCGCCAGCGATCGCCTGCGCCTCGATGATCTGGCGCAGGCCGTAACCGATGCTGCAGATGCCGGCGATGTAGAGGGCAACCAGACTGTCCAGATCATTTTCCATGCCGAGACCCGCGATCACCGCCCTGGCGTGAGGATCGGCGAGCGGCGCGCGGTTGCCCAGGAATTCCGGCACGATATGCAGGCTCTTGGCCAGCCACACCGTGTTCGACAGGCTGTTGGCTGCTTTCGCGGCAAGCCCGGCAAGCATGACGGGCAGCGGCTGGCCCAAATGCTCCGCCCGGCGTAGAGCATCCGGCGTTGCCGGGTGCATCGCAAGCAGGCGATCAATCGCAGCCCCTGCCACCGATTGACCGCCTTCGTTCAGCCACGCACCGGGGACCATGGCCGAGAAGTACGGCCCCCACACGCCGGGCACGTAGACCGGACTCAGGGTTGTGGTCATGGTGCAGGATGACGTGCCGAAAACGTAGCCAAGGCAGCTCTCGGGCGCACTCCCGGCGCCGACGGTGCCGATGCCTCCGGCGTGGGCGTCGATGATGCCCGCGCCGACCGGCGTTCCAGCGAGCAAGCCCATATCTGCCGCTGCCTTCGACGTCAGCCCGTGGCCGAGTGACGTTCCGGGATCGACCACCGTTTGACCGATACGGGCGAACGCCTCCTCTGCCAGCACGCCAAGTCCGACGGTGCGGAAATAGCTTTCGTCCCAGCGCCGCTCGTGTGCGAGATAGGTCCACTTGCAGGTGACTGTGCAGGTGGAGCGGGAGAGATCGCCGGTCGCGCGCCATGTCAGGAAATCGGTCAGGTCGAAAAACTGCCATGCCGATGCGAATACGTCCGGCTTGTTCTCGATCAGCCAAAGAAGTTTGGGCGTTTCCATCTCCGGCGAAATCCTGCCACCGACAAATGCCAGTACATCGTGGCCGGTCGCATTGATGCGTTCTGCCTGCGCCACGGCACGATGGTCCATCCAGACGATGATGTCGCGCTCGGCTTGTCCGGTGGGGCCGACGGATAAGGGCTGCCCGCCGGCACCGAGAACGACGAGCGAGCAGGTGGCATCGAAGCCGATGCCGGCAACCTGTTCTGGCGAAACCGCCGCCAGCGCCAAAGCGGCCTGCACCGAATGGCAAACGGCAGTCCATATCTCGCTACTGGACTGCTCGACGATCGATCCGCTTTCCCGGAAGAGCGTGATGTCACGGCTGGCCGAGGCCAGCATGCGGCCGGTGAGATCGAAGATGCCGGCACGGGCACTACCCGTACCGACGTCGACGCCGATGACATAACGCTCGCGCTCGGCCGTGCTGGAGGTCGGGTTTTCAGAAGTCATAACTTGCCGTCTCGATGGCGTGTTGTCCTGACAGATCGCGGCTGCGCCGACGCGAGCGCCACGTTTGCCATGCAGAGCGTCCGCTGAGCGAGTCAGAGATCGACATTGTTCGGAAGGATGACCAGATCGCGAATGGTCACGTTGCGTGGCCGGGTAAGCATGAAGAGCACCGCATCGGCGACTTCCTTGGGCTGCATCAGGCTGCCCGAGGCGAGCGCCTCGTCCATCTTTGCCTTTGGCCAGTCGTCGAGCAGCGCCGTAACGACTGGACCCGGCGCCACCGCACCGACCCGCACGCCATGTTTCGACAGCTGGCGGCGGATCGTATGGACGAAAGCCTGAACCGCGAATTTGGACGCGGTGTAGATCGGCTCCCACACGACCGGGACGATACCCGCGATAGAGCTGGTGAAAATGATGTCGCCCGATTTCTGCGCGACCAGATGCGGCAACACGGCGTGAACCGATCGGAACGCGGCGTTGACATTGAGGTTGAGCACGCGATCCCACTCGTCCGGATTCCCTTCCAGCACATCGCCGCCGACGTAGGCACCGGCGTTGGCATGGAAGATGTCCAGACCACACGCAAGCTCGAGGATTTTCGGCAGCAGCGCGGAAACTTCCGCGGGCTGCAGCAGGTCAACCACCAGCGGCAGCGCGTTCGGCCCCAGTTCGGCGCACAGTTGCCTGAGCCTGTCACCGGCGCGATCAATCAGCACGACCTTCGCGCCCCCGGCGATCAGCGTGCGCGCGCATTCCAGGCCGATGCCGGACGCCGCACCAGTGATGGCGGCAATTTTTCCCTTCAACATGTCAGTCATTTGATGCTCCAGATTTGCTGCAACTCATGCGCGGCCGTGTGAAACTCGTGACTGCCTGGCGAGGGAGTCCACGATGACCGCGATGGCGAGTACCGCGCCGGTGATCATGAAGCGCAGCGACGACGACAGGTTCAGCAACGTCAGGCCGCTGGCAATCGACTGGATCACGATGATGCCGAGCACCGCCGAATACGCGCTGCCGCGGCCGCCGAAAAGGCTGGTGCCACCGATGACCGCCGCCGCAATGGCATTGAGGTTCACGTCGCCGGTGCCTGCCTGCTGGCTGGCCGACGCCAGCCGTGCCGCCGTCAGCACACCGCCGAGTGCGGCGAAACTCGCGCACAGCACAAACGCGCTGGTGTAGATGGCGGTGACATTGATACCGGCCCGTCGGGCAGCCTCGTGGTTGCCGCCCACGGCACTCATCGAGCGGCCCCAGCGCGTCCGCTTCAGCGCATAGTCCATCGCCACGGCCAGGCCGAGAAAAATGCCGAACATCAGCGGCACGCCGCGGCCGTGGTTGAGATACGCAACGACCGCTTCCAGCAGCACGGTCAGGGCAACGCTGCGCAGCAGCAGGCTACCCAGCGACGCCGCCGAGAGATGGGACGCCCGCCGACGCTCGCGGGTGCGCCAACCCAGCATCATCATCACGGCCCCCGGTGCCAGCGCGAGCAGATACGAAACGACCGCGGGAATGATGATCAGCTGCCCGAGGTTGACCAGCGCCGAGTCGTACGGCAGGTTGATCGAGCCATTGTCGCCCAGGATGTATAGCTGCATCCCCAGGATCGCGAGCAGCCCTGCCAGCGTCGCGACAAAGCTCGGCATGCCGAGGCGGTTGAGCAAAAGCGCGTACACCGCGCCAAACAGCGCACCCACGGCAATGGCGGCGGCAATCGCCAGCGGAACCGGCCAGCCATGATTGACCCAGAGCACGCCGACCAGCGCCGACGCGAAGCCACTCAGTGAGCCCACCGAAAGGTCGATCTGTCCCACCATCAGTACGCAGACGATGCCCAGCGAGATCACGCCGACCGTCGAGCAGTCGAACAGCAGATTCACCAGGTTGTTGGCGGACAGGAAGACCGGGTTCAGGCTGGCGAATACGGTCCAGATGATGACCAGGCCCGCGATGACCGGCAGGGAGCCCAGGTCGCCCGAGCGCAGCCGGTCAAAAAAAGCGGCGATGGCGCCGCCGATTCCGGCAACGTGCTTGACGCGGACATCGCTGCGGTCGAGCAGGGTGGACACCTGCGTAGCGCCTTGTGGTTCGTTGCTCATGACGGTTCCCCTGTGCCGGCGCTCTGTTCGGCCCGGCGTCGCACGGCACGGCGGGACACGGCGTTTTCGTCGGCACCGGTGATCGCGGCGACCAGTTCCTGATTCGATGAGTCGGGGTAAAACACGCCGTTGTTGCGACCCAGCCGCAGCACGACGATCCGGTCGGCGACGGCGCGCACATCCTCCATGTTGTGGCTGATCATGATCACCGCGTGGCCGCGGTCGCGCACCCGCTCGATCAGGTTCAGCACTTCGGCAGTCTGGGCCACGCCCAGCGCCGCGGTGGGCTCGTCGAGCATGATCAGTTTGGGATCGAGCAGCAGCGAGCGGGCGATGGCCACCGTCTGGCGCTGCCCACCCGACAACGAGGCGACCACGTCGCGGACGCTCGGAATGCGCGCCGACAGCTCGTTCAAAAGTGTCCATGCCTTCACTTCCATGGCGACTTCGTCCAGGCGCAGAGGACTGAGCTCGCGCCCGAGATAGATGTTCGCCACGACATCGAGGTTTTCGCACAGCGCGAGATCCTGGAATACCGTGGCGATGCCAAGGTCGAGCGCCGCGGCAGGGTTCGGCAACGTGACCGCCTTGCCGTCAAAGGTGATCGTGCCGGTGGTGGGCTGATGGACGCCGGCAAGAACCTTGACCAGCGTCGATTTTCCGGCGCCGTTATCGCCCACCAGAGCGACCACTTCGCCCGCGTGGACGTCGAGCTCGATATCCGTCAGGGCCGACACGGCCCCGAAATTCTTCGAGACGCCGCGCAGGCTGAGCACGAGCTTTCCGGCGGGCGATTGTGTTGTCGAAGCGCTAGTCATGGGACAGATACCTGATGATGCGTAGAACAGCCCAGCGCAAGCTGGGCTCCATGCCCTTCGCGTCGAATCAAGGGGCGATTCCCAGCTTTTTGCACCCGTCGGCGTACCGGCCGGTGCACAGATCCCTGGCGCTCGCGATTTTCTTGTCGACAATTTCGCTCTTGAGATTCTTTGCCGTCACCACGGCTGGAGTGAACAGCTGGGAAGGCGTATTGAAGAGGGTGGTCTGCGCCTTTGGCGTCTGGCCGGACAGAAAATCGACGGCCACCTTCGCCGCGGCGGCTGCCACAATCTCGCTAGGTTTGGAAATGGTGTTGTACTGATCGCCGGCGATGATGAGCTGCAGCCCGGCGAGGGTTGCGTCATTGCCCGTCACCGGGGGCACCGGATTCACGCCGGCAGCCTTGAAGGCCGCCACAGCCGCGCCCCCGGTGCCGTCATTGGCAGCCACGACACCCACAATCTGGGCAGGAAACCGGGTGATCTGCCCGCTGACCCACTGTTGAGCTTTTGGAGGAGCCCATTCCGGCGTGTCGTATTCGGCAAGCGTCTTGTAGCCACTGTTCGCCAGTCCGGCATGGATGCCCTTCTTGATCAGCCCGGCCGCTGCATCGGTGGGCGAGCCGTTGACTTCAAGCACGCCACCCTTGGCCGGCGATACGCCGGTGTCTTTCAGGTGCTGGACGAGCGACTGCGCGATTGCTTTGCCGATGCTTTCGTTGTCGAAAGACACGTAGTAATTGGCTGGCGTCGAGGGTACCGGTCGGTCATAGGCAATGACCTTGATGCCCTGGCTCTGCGCCAGATGGACCAGCGACGCGGCCGCGGTCGAATCCACCGGGTCGAGCACGATCACCTTGGCGCCCTGCGAGATGACCGAATTGAATTGCTGTTGCTGCATGGCGACGTCAGCGTTGGCGTTCTGGTAAAGCACCTTGCAGTTGGGACAAATTTTGGCCATCTCGGCCTTGAAACCGGGAAAATCATGTTGTTCGTAACGCGTCGACGCCTGATCCGGCATAAGAAATGCGACGGTGCCACCTGGCGCTGCGGCGGATGCGGCGGCACTCATCACGGTCAGAGCGATGGCGCCGATCAGTTGGTTCGAAAGTGTGTTCATCGATTTCTCCGTATGTGAAAAAGGCCGGCACTGAATTGCCGTCGGTTGGGTGACGCGTGTTGTAACCCTTCATGCATTGAGCGGTGGCATCCCGGACATGTCCCCGCAGTCGCCGCAACGCGAATGCTGTGGTCTGAGGTATTGTTTGAACGGGCTTTCAGCCGAACGCCTGAAGGGTGCGTTCGACTCTGTTCGGCCCCGCCGCGCTTGCAGCATTGAGTTGTTGGTAGGCACGCCAACGCGAAGGAGCCATGCCCTTTTGCAGCAGAAACTGGCGATGAAAGTTCGAGAGGTTGTTGAATCCCACCCGATAGCAGATATCGGTGATGGTCAGTTCGCCTGATGTCAGCAGCTGGCACGCGAGATTAATGCGCAGCCGGTTCACGTACTGGACGAAAGGCACACCTGTGTGTCGACGAAAATATCGCGAAAACGCGCTCGCACTCTGGCCCGCGATTTCGGCCAGCTCCGTTTCGCGCAATTCTCGCGACAGATTCTTGCCGATATAGGCAAGAATGAGGTTGATGCGCGACTCCGCGTAGCGTTCGGGGTCTGCGCGATAGGTCGCGCTGGATAGACTTACCCGTTCCACGTTTTGCATCAGCAAATCGAGCAGGGTGACGAACAGCGTGATACGCCGCAGTCCTCGCGCGGACAGCATCTCCCGCATAATCGGCTCCGCCGCGGCTGCGATTTTCGGCGTGAAGAGGAGCCCTCGGCTGGAAGCATCGAGCAGAAACTCGACGTTCTTGAATTCGGGAAATACGGCGATGGCGCGAGCAACGAAATCAGCATCGAACTGCAGTACGAGACAGCGTTCATCAATGCGAATGCCGTCCGGAACGTTGCTCACCCAGTTGTGCGGCAGGTTGCTTCCCGTCATCACGAGATTGCCCGGCTCGAAACTACCGATGTAATCCCCCACGAAATAATTCCCTGTCGTTGAAGTGATCAGGTGGATTTCGTATTCGGGGTGGTAGTGCCAGCGCACCGTGCGATACGGATAGCCATGCGACCAGATCTTGAACGATTCATCCCGCGGGACGGCGACCAATTCCAGATCCGGTTGCGCACTCTCGACGCTGCGAGCATCGGAGCGGACGCATCGGCAGCGAGCGCACGTCCCACACTGACATTCACTTGCGATGAGAGCAGATGGCATCGTCGTCCTCCTGACGCGCTTTTTGTTTCAACTGGTAATTCAGATGAAACGATTACGAGCCGTCAGCGCACGACAGTAGCGCCATCGCTGATCTTCAACTACCGAAATTGGGACACGAAACAGATACTTTTTTGCGTCCGGCAAGCCCTCAAAAGGTAAATAGATCAAAAATTGTGCATTGCAGCAGCGAGTGTTGAGCCCGGAGCCCGGCAGGATTGCTTCATGGTTCCGGTCGCCAGGTCAGTGCTCTGTTGCAGTGCATGTCAGATGACGAGTGTCGTAAATCGCAATCGACGCAACCTGTGCCAATCCAGGGGCCGAGCATCGTTCGCGTCGAGCAGACCGTTTGCGCGGATATCCACCAGCAATGGCGGAGAGCATTGGGTCAGTCTTCCGGCTACTCCTGCTGTCAGGCTGTCTCCGCCGCGCGACCGTGGCGCGTGGTTTTCAGCGGGTCGGACATTGCCGTTATCTCCAGGCGAAGGAGAGCTCGCGGCGCGTCCAGGGATTCTCCTGTCGGCCGTCATGGCGACGTGCGTTTGGACGTGCCGTCTTTGCATCGGTCACTGGCCATGACGATTTCGAACGCGATTCCGGCCCATCGCATTCGACGGGCCATCTTTGCCCGATCGTCAGCGCTCAGCACGTTCGATCCGCTGCAGGATGCGGCGAAGGTGGGCGAGGTCGGTCTTGGAAAGATCATGGACGCCCGGCGGCGCATCGTCGCGCACGGTGCGTTGTACCAGCTCGATCATTTTTTGACCGGCGGGGGTGAGCGACACCAGCTTGGCGCGCTTGTTCTCTGGATGCGGCTTGCGTACGACCAGGCCACGATCTTCAAGATCGTTGACGGCGACAGTGGTGGCCGGCGCATCGCTGTCGGTCACCTCGGCCAGCTGGGTCAGGGTCATCGGCGCGGCGAACAGCCGCCGCAGCACGCGCGTGCGACTGAAGGGGAGGCCGGTGGCCTCGCTGACTTTGCGGCGCCATTCGCCGCGGGTTTCCCAGACCAGGCCGACCATCATCTGCCAGATCTGATCGGCTTCGCTGCCGCGCTGGGCTGGGGCCATCATGCCGGCGCTCCCGTCGGCGCTTCTTCCAGCAGATGTGCGGCGTGACGCGTCGTGTCTTTCGCCCAGGACGTGTTGGACAGCCAGGCGAGAAACAGCACCGTGATGCCGCCGCCGGTGATGATCCACCAGAACGGATGCGATGCCTCGGCGAAGCCGCTGTGCACATGCCCGGCCAGGATGGTGCCGGCCAGCGCGACGCCGAGCGAGGCGCCGATCTGCCGGCTGGTAGACGCGACCGCGGCCGCCAGCCCGGCCTGTGCCTTGGGCATGCCGGATACGGCGGTATTGGTGATCGGCGCATTCACCATGCCGAAGCCGATGCCGAAGATCACGTAGGTCAGAAGCAGAAATGGCAGCGGCGTGGTGGCGGTCAGCTGCGTCATCATCAGCGCGCTGATGACCGTGGCGGTGCCCGAGGCCAACAGCGAAGGCCGTGTGCCATACGTGCCGACCAGTCGCCCGGAAAGCGGCGAGCAGAGAATCGTCGCCAGTGCCAGCGGCAACGTGCACAAGCCGGTGTGGAAGGCCGACAGGCCTCGCACCTCCTGCAGGTACAGCGCGTTGAGGAACAGGAAGCCGGAGAACGCCGAGAAACTGCATATTGCAATCAGGGTAGCGCTGCTGAAAGGCGCACTGCGGAAGAAACGCACGTCGATCAGCGGCTCGTGGCGCTGCGGCTCGTACACCAGCAGCGCGATCAGCGAAAGCGCCGCGGCGGCGAACAGCCCGATGATCGTCAGAGAGCCCCAGCCGTCGTGCGGGCCTTCGATCACCGCATACGTGACGGTGGCAAGCATCACCAGCACCAGCAGTTGGCCCACGGGATCCACCCGCCTTGCGCGCGGCGCCCTGGATTCGGGAATGTAGCGTGCGGCCAGCAGCATCGCCGCCGCACCGATGGGCAGGTTGACCCAGAAGATCGAGCGCCAGCCCACGCTTTCAGTGAGCGCCCCACCGATCACCGGACCCAGCGCCATCGATACGCCCGCCACCGCGCCCCAGACGCCGATGGCCCGCGCGCGCGCCTTGGGTTCGGTGAAGGTGTTGGCGATGATCGACATGGCCACGGGGTTGAGCATCGTGGCGCCCAGCGCCTGCACGACGCGAAACGCCACCAGGCCGTGGATGCCCGGCGCCACACTGCACAGCAGCGAGCCCAGCATGAATAGCGCCATGCCCAGCTGAAACACGCGACGCCTGCCGAAGCGGTCGGCCATCGAGCCGGCCAGCATCAGCAGGCTGGCCACCACCATGGTGTAGGCATCAATCACCCACTGCAGCCCCGACACCGACGCGGCGAGATCGTGCCGGATCGACGGCAGTGCCACGTTGACGATGGTCGCGTCCATCGCGACCATCAGCAGGCTGAGGCAGCAGATGCCGAGAATGAGGTTGGGATGGCTTTTTGCGCGCCGTGCATCGCCAATAGTTGTATTCATACAACTATTGTTGATTGACAACCATTTCCTGTCAACGTCGACGCGCTACCAGTGGCCACGCACTCCTGTGCCGATGCGTTTCGTTGTCGGCCCGAGTTCGTGATGCAGAGTCGAGCCTTCTGAGGGTCGCCACGGCAGCGATAGACGGCACCGATGACAAACGGTCTGGCGGCGTCGCCGGGCGTGTCCCGCTGAATCCGCAGCTAGTACGTGATGTGGATGATGCGGGTGCCGGTCCGGGTGTCCACCGGGTCGAGGCTGACCGAGGGAGTCGGACAGATGGATCGATCGCAGAGCGTCGAGACCGTTCCTGTCGGCGTTTGGGCGAGTATGCGATGGACGACTGTGACACTCACACCGAAGCCCGCAACGCTGCCGGCCGCATGCGCGGCGCTGAACCAGACGGCGACCAGGAAGGCAGCAAGCACCCGTACGAACACACGCCAATGGTTGCCGATCTTGGCGCTTGAGACAGCGAAGCGTGGCGGGCTTGGATGCATGGCGGGCATCTCGCGATCAAAGGGCGTGATTGATCGTATCTATCGGATTTGCCTGGAAATCGAACTGCGTCACAGATTCGAAAACTGCTATGCCTAGCGGTCGCTTTTTTCGCCCGATCCGATACAGCGCGTACCGGACGGGACGATCCGGATCATCAGCAACTTTTGGTACGGCCGACGTCTTGCTGTGAGGGGCAAACTGCATTGACGCAGACACCGCGGTCGGGGTGAACCCGCGGCGTTCAGCGCGCGGCTTTGTGCTTGACCGTCGCCGGAGCGCTGTCCTGCGCCTGCGCGAGGATCGCCTTGAGCAAGCCGGGAAAGCGGGCATCGAGCTCGGCGGCCCGCAGCGTGTTTTGGTGGACGGTGCCGGTGGCCTGCGTGTGCACCAGGCCGGCATCGCGCAGGATGCGGAAGTGGTGCGACATGCTCGACTTGGGCCGGCCGCCGTCGAGTTCGCCGCAGGTGGCGGCTTTCACGCGCGCCAGATGCCGCACGATTTCCAGCCGCGCGGGATCACTGAGCGCGTGAAAAATCCGCTCCAGCGTGAGCTCATCGGCAGTGGGATGTTTGTACGGACGCATGCGGCGAATGGTACGTCTTTTGACGGTTGCTCGATAGTTCGACTATTATCGAACATTGGTATCTGAATCGGAAACGCCCATGCCCTCACTGTTCGAACCGTTCAAGCTCAAAGATGTGACCTTGCGCAACCGCATCGCCGTGCCGCCCATGTGCCAGTACTCGGCCGAGGACGGCTTGATCAACGACTGGCACCACGTGCACCTGGCCGGGCTGGCGCGCGGCGGCGCCGGCCTGCTGATCGTCGAGGCCACGGCGGTGTCGCCCGAGGGGCGCATCACCCCGGGATGCACCGGCATCTGGAACGACGCGCAGGCGCAGGCGTTCGTACCCGTCGTGCAGGCGATCAAGGCAGCCGGCGCGGTGCCCGGCATCCAGATTGCCCATGCCGGCCGCAAGGCCAGCGCCAACCGTCCGTGGGAAGGAGACGATCACATCGCCGCCGACGACGCGCGCGGCTGGGACACGATCGCCCCGTCGGCGATTGCCTTCGGCGCCAACCTGCCCAAGGTTCCCAGGGCGATGACGCTGGATGACATCGCGCGGGTGCGCGCCGATTTCGTGGCGGCGGCCAAGCGCGCCCGTGACGCCGGCTTCGAATGGCTGGAGCTGCATTTCGCCCACGGCTATCTGGGCCAGAGCTTCTTCTCGACGCACTCCAATCAGCGCGACGACAGCTACGGCGGCAGCCTGGAAAACCGCAGCCGCTTTCTGCTGGAAACCCTCGCTGCCGTGCGTGAAGTGTGGCCCGAGCATCTGCCGCTGACGGCGCGCTTCGGCGTGATCGAGTACGACGGTCGCGACGAGGAAACCCTTGCCGAGTCGATCGAGCTGACCAGGGGTCTGAAGCAGCGCGGGCTGGACATGCTCAGCGTCAGCATCGGCTTCTCCACGCCGTCGGCCAGGATTCCCTGGGCTCCGGCGCTGCTGGCGCCGATCGCCGAGCGCGTGCGTCGCGAAGCCGGCCTGCCGGTGTCCTCCGCGTGGGGCTTCGGCACGCCGGAGCTGGCGCAGGCGGCGGTGCAGAACAACCAGCTCGATCTGGTGATGATCGGCCGCGCGCATCTGGCCGATCCGCACTGGCCGTACAAGGCCGCGCTCGCGCTGGGCGTCGAGCGTCCGTCGTGGACGCTGCCGGCGCCGTACGCGCACTGGCTGGAGCGGTACTCGGCCTGAGCCTTCGATCCGCTGCGCGCTCGGCTACCGGTCGTCTCGACGGGTAGCCGGACGCGTTGAGCGTGCATGTCACAGCCGGTTCACGCGCTTGTCCTTTAACTCGTCGGACATCATGCGGAGATCGGCCATGGCGCGTCCCATCTGGACTGGAACCCTGTCGTTTGGACTATTGAACGTGCCGGTCTCGCTGATGACCGGCTCGCGCACCGTCGACCTGCATTTTCGAATGCTCGACAGCCGCAGCAAAACGCCGATTCGCTACGAGCGCGTCAACGCCGAAACCGGCGACGAAGTGCCGTGGAAGGACATCGTCAAAGCCTTCGAATACAAGAAGGGCAGCTATGTCGTGCTGGAAAAGGAGGATCTGAAATCTGCCGCATCCGAAGGGCGCGAAGCGGTGGAAGTGGAAGCCTTCGTGGATGCCGCGTCCATCGGCCCGGAGTACTACGAAAAGCCGTACATCCTTGTGCCGGGAAAGAAAGCCGAGAAGGGCTATGTGCTGCTGCGCGAGACGCTGAAGCACACCGGCAAGATCGGCATCGCGCGCGTGGTGATCCGCACGCGCGAGTACCTGTGCGCCGTGATGCCGAAAGACCACGCACTGTTGCTGATGATCCTGCGCTTTCCGCAGGAATTGGTCGACGTGTCGGAATACACCATTCCCGAAGGCAACGTATCGAAGTATCGAATCGCGCCGAAGGAACTCGACATGGCGGAAAAGCTGATCGAGTCGATGTCCGGCGAATGGAAGCCGGGTGATTTTCGCGACGAGTTCCGCGAGCGGCTGCAGAAGGTCATCGCCAAGCGGATGAAGTCCAAGGGCTTGGTCACGCCGGCTGTTGACGACGAAAGTGACGAAGCTTCCGAAGACATGTCGACCAACGTGGTGGATTTCATGGCGCTGCTGGAAAAAAGCCTCGCCTCCAACAAGCGCACGCCGGCCAAAAAACAGAGCGCCAGCGCGGCCAGACCGGCGGCAAAAAAGGCCGCAAAAAAAGCCTCGCATGCAAAGAAGGCCGCTAAAAAAATCACCAGGAAGGTCGTTCGCAAAGCCGGCTGACAGCGGGTTACTTTTTGCGCGAAGCTGCCCATTTTTTCAGCACTGCGGGAAGATCCTGCTTGATCGTCGTCTGCGATTCCCAGGGATCGCTGCGCAGTTTGGCTAGCCGTATCGGCACGGTTTTGATCGTAAACGCCGCGCCGCTCTTGATCTTGCCCAGCTCCTCCCAGCGCAGCGGCGTGGCCACCGGCGCACCGGGTCGTGCGCGCAGCGAGTAGGACGCCACGCTGGTGGCGCCGCGACCGTTGCGCAGATAGTCCACGTAGATTTTTCCACCGCGCTTGGCCTTGGTGGCGGTGGCGACGAACTCCAGCGGATGCGCGAGCGCCAGGCTGTTGGCGAACGCTTCGGCAAAGGCCCGCACCGTCACCCACGCGCAGCTCGGTTTCAGCGGTACCACCACGTGCAGCCCCTTGCCGCCCGTGGTGCGTACCAGAGATTCAAGCCCCATCTCGGCGAGCAGCTTTCGCACCAGGCGCGCGGCGGCTACCACGCGATCCCAGGCCACGTTCGGGCCCGGATCGAGATCGAACACGATGCGATCGGCCCGATCCGCATCGGCGACAGTGGTTCCCCACGGGTGAAATTCCAGCGCGCCGAACTGCACCAGTTCGATAACGGATGCGGCACTCTCGGGATAGATGTAAACCGCTTGTGCGCCGGACTCTTCCTTCAGCTTGGCCGTGCCCACGTGGTGCAGGCCCTGAATCAGGTGCTTCTGGAAAAAGCAGGCTTTGCCCGTGCCTTCGGGGCATCGGATGACCGAAGTTGGCCGGTTGAGTACGCCGGGAAGAAACCAGTCCATGACCCTGGCGTAGTAGTCGGCGACGTCCTGCTTGGTGATTGCTTCGTCGGCGTAAACGACGCGGTCGGGATGCGTGATGGTGATGGCGACGGTTGGATTCCTGACTGCCGTCTTTTTACTTTTTTTGCCTGCTGTCGATGTCGCCGTAGTTTCGCGATCGGAATCGCGCAGATCGGCCGGTGTTTTGTCCATGCGCAATGTCTTGAGGCTGGGCTGGCGCAGCAGATCGTGATTGCCGATGCCGCGATAGAACACTTCGGCCACGACGCGAGGTTTGATCCACAGCGCGCCCCGCAGCTGCGGATCTATGGCGATTAGCGGCACGGGCGGTTTTTTTGCGCCTCCGGTCGCCAGCGATTGCGTCAGGTCGACCAGCTGCGCGTCGCTAAAGCCCGTGCCGACCCGGCCCGCATAGATCCAGCCGCCTGTGGTTTCGCGGTCAGGCCTCGCCAAAAGTAGCGAGCCTAAGCCCGTGCGGCTGCCCTTCGGTGCGGTGTAGCCGACCACGGCGAACTCGTCGCTTTCCAACCGCTTGATTTTCAGCCATTCGTCACCGCGGCCGGAGCGATATTCGCCGTCCGCGCGCTTGGAGACGATGCCCTCAAGCTTTTGCTGATTGGCCATTTCCAGAGCCGCCTCGCCGTTGCCCATGCTGTGGCTGCTGAAGGCTAAGGGATGCGGCGCGTTGGCAATGACGCGTTTAAGCAGCGCCTTGCGATCGAGCAGCGCGACACCGGTCAGGTCTATCCCTTCGACGGAGGGAAGATCGAACAGCATGTACGCCAACGGCTTCTGTGCCTCTCCCGACAAGGTTTTCTGCAGCCCGTTGAAATCGCTGTGGCCCTTTTCATCCAGTGCGATCAGCTCGCCATCGAAGTGCGCGGAAGACAGCCCTAGCGCTTCGGTCGCCTGGACGATTTCCGGCAGCCGGTCATTCCACGGCAGGCCGTTGCGCGACCACAGGTGCACCTTGCCATCGGCGATGGTGGTGAGAATCCGGTAGCCGTCCCATTTGACCTCGTGAATCCAGTCGTCGCCCGCTGGCGGATGCTCGCGCAGCGTGGCCAGCTGCGGCTTGAAGAAGTCGCCGTTCGGGCGTGACTTGATGGCGCCAGGGAGTGCCGCAGCGAACTTGGCCAGCGTTGATCGTGCCGCGGCTTTCGGCTTGGGTGCGGCCTTTTTTCGCGCCACCGATTTTTTTGCAGCCGCTTTGGACGTCGTCGTTTTCGCCGCCTTCCGGGTGCTCGCCTTCATGGTCGCGTCGAGCAGATCGTCGGCGTCGATATCTGCGGCAAAGGCATCCTTGGCCTTGACGAGAAACCACGCCGGCTGGCGTTCCTTGCGGCCGCTGCGGATAAGGTGCCAGCGGCCCTTGAGGCGCTTGCCGAACAGCTCGAACTCAAGATGACCTTTCTGCAGCTGGGCTTCCGGATCGCCCTTCGTCGACCACACGCCCTTGTCGAATTGATCAACATGACCCTTGCCGTAGCCTTCGGCGATATCGCCCTGAAAATCGGCGTAGGCGACCGGATGATCCTCGACTTCGACAGCGAGCCGTTTGACCGCGGGATCGAAGCTCGGGCCCTTGGGCACCGCCCAGCTTTTCAGCGTGTCGCCCACCTGCAGACGGAAATCGAAGTGGCGGCTGCTGGCGTGATGCAGCTGCACGACAAAGGTCGCGCGACGCGCCTTGGTTTTTGCACTGTCGGCACGCGGCTCGGTTGTCTTGGTGAAGTCGCGTTTGCGCTGGTAGTCGCGAAGGCTCATGCATGCTCCGTCGAAGGCAAGACGTTTGATGATGGGTTCCGCATGGCTTCAGCGATTATCGGCAGTCACCGCAACGTGCACCTGCAGCCGTCAATCGTGAGTGAGTGAGCCTGTCGCATCGGCGCATGTTGCACGCTGCTGCTCTATAGCCCCTCAGCGCAGATGATCCAGCCGCAGACGCTGGCGATCATCTGTCAGTCGCCACGCGGCGGCGTAGGCTACCGCCACGGCGACCAGGCCGCTGGCGCCGGAGAGGAGAAACATCAGCAGGATCTGATACTTCACCGCTTCGATCGGATCGAGCCCCGCCAGAATCTGGCCGGTCATGATGCCAGGCAGGGTGATGATGCCGGCGGCCGACATCTGGTTGATGATCGGCAGCATGGCGCGGCGAATCGAGCCGCGGATCAGCGAAGCCATCGCCGCCCAGTACGAGTGGCCCAGCATCAGCCGCGCTTCGATGCCCGGCTGCGCGGCTTCCACGCCGCTGAGCACGCCGTCGAGCGCGATGCTTCCCGCGTTCAGCACGCTGCCCAGAATGATGCCGACGAGCGGGATGGCGTAATGTGGATCGAACCAGGGATCGGGGCGTATCGCGGTGATCAGCGCGAACACGCTGGCCAGCGTCGCGGCGCCGGCCACGCTGACCAGGCCGATCAGATAATTCTGTCCGTGGATCAACGACCGATCGGGCCGCGCGGCGACTTCCCGCGCGGCGACCAGCACCATCAGCGTCACGATGACGACGGTCGCCACCGGGCTGTTGAGCGCGAAAACGAATTTCAGCACGTAGCCGATCATCACCAGCTGCACGACCATGCGCGTGGCCGCGATGACGATCTGCCGATGCAGGCGCAGGCGCAGAGCGATCGACAGCGCGATGTCGACGATCACCAGCGACGCGGCGATGCTGAGATCGAGCGGTTGCAGCAGGATGGTTTTCATACGGCCACCGCCTTGCCGCCGACGATGTGCAGGGTCTGCTGACCCATGCGAGCGGCCTGCGCAGCATCGTGGGTTACCAGCACCAGGATCAGCCCGCGCGAAAGCTCTTCGGCGAGCAGCGACTCCACTGCGGCCACGCTGTGCTGATCCAGCGACGCGGTCGGCTCGTCCAGCAGCAGCGCTACCGGTTTTGTCACCAGCGCGCGGATCAGTGCGAGGCGCTGACGTTCGCCGGAAGAAAGGCGAATCACCTGACGCGCGAAAATATCGTCCGGCAGCTGCAGTCGGCTGGCGAGCTGTCGGGCGTTTCCTAGCGATGCTTCGGCAAAGTGCGGCTGCACCGTCGGCGCCCACCAGCCGGCCTGCGCCGGCACCAGCATCACGCGCTGTCGCCAGGTCGATGCCGACATCGCGCAGCGATCGATACCTGCCAATGAGAGCTCGCCTTCCGCCGGGTCCATGTCGGCGAGCATGCGCAGAAATACGCTTTTCCCCGAGCCGGACGCACCCGTAACGCAAAGGCACTGGGCAGCCTCGACCGACGCGTCGAATGGGCCGGCCCGGGCGTTGCGCAGCATGTGCATGCGTAGAGTCATGGTTCGATCGGCCTGTTCGGTGGGCATCGTGGATGTGCAGCAGCCAGTGTCGCTGGAACTTCGTGATGGATCTTCGCAGATCATGCGTACATGCCTCATGCGTACACGCCAAGGCTTACGAAAAGCTTCGCCGAACGGCGCGACTTTCCGGACGCCTCCCCGCGCGGACACGAGGCGCGCCGCCCCTCTGGATGATCGAGAACGACCGTGCGCGCGTTCTCGCTCTATATCTGGCGAATCAACGGGCTTTTGCTCGGCGCGCGATGGCATGCGAGAACCTAAATACAACCTGAAACGGGGGGCTTGAAAACAGGCCTGAGGGAAATTATTTTTCTGCGCGCCGGCCACTGAGGCGGCACTGCAACCTCATTGTGAGGACGCAGATTCCATATTGCTCCCAGGAGGATATGTCATGCGTACCAATCTCGATTTTGCCCCCCTGTACCGTTCCAGCGTGGGTTTCGACCGCGTGTTTGCCCTGCTTGAAAACGCCTCGCGCGCGCAGGTCGCCGACAACTGGCCGCCGTTCGACACGGTCAAGCTCAACGACGACGCGTATCAGATCACCATGGCCGTCGCCGGCTTTGCCGAAAACGAGCTCGACATCTCGATGCAGCCCAACCTGCTCATCGTCAGCGGCGAGCGCAAGGTCAACGACGAGAACGTCGAGTATCTGCATCGCGGTATTGCCAACCGTGCGTTCACCCGCCGTTTCGAGCTCGCCGATCACGTGCACGTGACACAGGCGCAGCTGATCAACGGCCTGCTCACGATTGACCTGAAGCGCGAAGTGCCCGAAGCGATGAAGCCCCGCAAGATCGCCATCGGCGCGACGCACGAGGTGAGCCAGCCCAAGCTGGTGGAAAACCGCGCCGCCTAAAATAGCGGCGAGTCAGGGTTCGTCGGGCTTCGGCCTGGCAGCAATCGTGACTGTGTAATCGGCGGCTCGCCTGGGCGCGAGCCGCCTTTTTTATGCGCCGACGCGCGCCTGAGTGAAGCGGAGATCTACGCATTGGCCGTCGTTGCGGTGGCGCAGCCATCGCCAATCTTTGCGCTCAGCGTTCGCCGCCGATCGCCTGCTTTACGGCCAGCGAGAGATCCACGCGATTGTATGGCTTGCGCAGTATCTGAAGTCCTTCATCCATATCGTCGGTCTGAAAGCGCTGGGCGGTGTAGCCGGACGTCAGCAGCACGGGGATGTGTTTGTAGTTGGTCTTGATCTCGCGCGCCAGCTCGATGCCGCCCACGTCGCCGGGCATGATGACATCGGTGAACACCAGATCGATCGGCGCGCCGGACTCGATCAGGGTCAGCGCCTTGTTGCCGCGGTCGGTCTCGAAAACGACGTAGCCCAGTTCGCGCAGCATGCTGCTGGCGATTTCGCGCACGTCGTCGTCGTCCTCGACCACAAGAATAGTGCCCTGACCTTTCACTTCGCGCGTCGGCGGACGTTGGTCGGCACTCGTATCGGGCGCTTCGGCGTGGGGCAGATGGATGGATACCGACGTGCCTTCGCCGACCACGCTTTCGATGGTGACGAAGCCGCCGGACTGCTTGGCGAATCCGTATACCTGACTGAGGCCAAGTCCCGTGCCCTTGCCGACTTCCTTGGTCGTGAAGAAGGGCTCAAAGACTTTCGACACCACCTCGGGACTCATGCCTGTCCCGGTATCGGCAACAGTGACGACTACGTAATCGCCGGCGACCGTGTTGTTTAGCGCGGCCGTTTTCGGTCGCACCGTGCGTACGCCGGTGGAGACGGTGAGCGCACCACCCTGGGGCATGGCGTCGCGCGCGTTGATCGCCAGATTCAGAATCGCGGTTTCCAGCTGGTGCGGATCGGTCCGCGCATGCAGTAGGGCAGGCGGATCCTTGATGGTCACCGCAATCGTTTCGCCGATGGCGCGATCAAGCAGGTTTTCGAACGAGCGCAGCAGGGTGCCGATATCGACCGACTCGGTGCGCAGATCCTGCCGGCGCGCGAACGCGAGCAGTTGCTGGTTGAGTTTGGCGCCGCGCTCCACGCCGTGCCGCGCGGTGCTGAGATAGCGGATGGTCTTGGCGTCACCATCCAGGCGGCTTTCGAGTAGGTCGAGGCTGCCGGCGATCACCATCAGCAGATTGTTGAAGTCGTGCGCCACGCCGCCGGTGAGCTGACCTATCGCCTCCATTTTCTGCGCCTGGCGCAATTGTTCGTCGATCAGGCGACGGTCGGTGACGTCCGATACGACCCCGGCGATGCGCACGGGTCGGCCTTCGTCATAAAACGTCAGGCCCTTGATCTGCACCCAGCGCAGCGACCCGTCGTTGCGTCGGCGAATACGCTTTTCCAGATCGATCACGCCGCTGACCATCGCGTTGGCGAAGGCGTCGGCCACGGCGCGGCGGTCTTCGTCGACAAACAGCTGCGCGGCTGCCTGCGGCGTCCAGTTGCCCAGGCCAACGTCGCCGATGATCTGGTCAAAGCGGGATGATCGCGTGGTTTTGCCGGTGAGCAGGTCCATGTCCCAGTTGCCCATGTCGGCAGCATCCAGCGCGAGCCGCAGCTTGTCCTCGGTGCGACGACGCTCGTCGATCTCGTTTGCCAGCTGCTGGTTGGCGGCAGCCAGTTCATCAGTGCGCTTGCGGCTGCGGGTGAGATCGGTGATGACGCCGCAGAGCAGGTCCGGCATGCCCGCTTCGATCGGCATATCGGCGACCGACATGTTGACGGGTACGTTGGTCTGCCAGTCAGTGGTGACCAGGCTGATCTCGGCCGAACGTCCCGCGACCGAGCCGCGTTTCAGCAGCTGGTCGAACACGGGACGGTCCGCCAGCGCGACGAAATCCTGCAGGTGACGCCCCACAAGCGTCTCGCGGCGCACGCCCGTCAGGGTGGAGAGGCGCTGATTGCAATAAAGAATGGTGCCGTCCAGGCCCAGCGTGAATGCGCACTCCTGCATCTGCTCGATCAGCAGGCGATAAGGGCGGTCGGCGTTTTCCAGCGTGTAGATCAGCTGGCCTTCGGGGCCACCGATGACTACCGCGTCCACCTCGCCGGTGCGGATCGCTTCGAGGGTTTCGTCGGCCTCGGTCAGCCGCGCTTCCAGGTCGGCGATGCGCAGCAGCGCTGCGACCAACTCGGCATTGCTCTGCGTGCCGCTCATTTCGATCGGTTATGCGCCGCGCCCACGGGCGCCAGATTGAGGCCGGCCAATACGCGCTCCTTGTCCGACAGATCGCCGATGATGCGTCGCAGCGGTTCGGGAAGGATTTTCACCAGCGTTGGCGTGGCGATGATCTGCAGATCGCGGGTAGCTTCCGGGTTTTCGTAGACGTCGATGATTTCCAGGTCGTAGCGGCCGTGTAGATTTTCATCGCAGATCTTCTGCATGTTCTCGATGGCGCGTGCCGACCGCGGTGTGGAGCCGGTAACGAACAGGCACAGCTTGTAGCGACCTGGGTCATGGATGGGCACGGCGGCGTCCGACGTCATGACGTGCTGGCCAGGCGTGGTCGGATGTCGAGCCCCACCAGCACCTTGTCCGTATTCGACAGATCGCCGATCACGCGTTTCAGCGGCGGCGGAAGCGTGCGCACGAGGGTGGGCAAAGCCACAATCTGATCGCCGGCGGCAAGTTGTGGCGTGACTGTCAAATCGATGACCTCGATGGAATAGCGGCCGGAAAGGTGGTCCTCGCAGATCGCTTTAAGGTTGGCGATCGCCGCCAGCGACTTTGGCGTCTGCCCGGCCACGTAAAGGCGCAGGTTGTAGGCGCCCGGTTCAGGGCTGCCGACTTCGACGGAGGGTTCGTGTGCGTCATTGGCCATGTTGCTGCCCTCGCGCTGTCGCCATGGTCGAGCGATCGGTGCCGAGCGTTGCCTCTCTGGCTTCTTCCTGCTCGATGATCGTCCGCACTTCGTCTTCTTCGCGTGCAAGATCGGCATGCAGCTGGGCAATGCGACGTTCTGCCGCCTCGCGCTTGCGCGTCAGCTCGCGATGCATTTTCTGAATGTTTTGCTGACGTGCCTTGCTGGCCTCGCGCTCGCGCGCCTCCTGCGCCAGACGCGCCGTGCCGGTGAGCACACCCTCCGGGCCGGCATAGACGTCGACGAAGTGGATGCCTCTGTCGGAAAGCTGGTACTCGCGCAGCTGCTTGGAGTGGCTCATGCCGCGGGATTTGAGGATATACAGCACGCGATTGCGCTCGCCGTTGGCCTCCATGTCGGTCAGCGAAATCCAGGTGTCCATCAGTGAAGACACGCTGCGCTCGCTCTCGTTCATCTGATCGCCGACGGTCGACAGGCTGGTGAATACGGCCGTGATGCCCCGCGATTTGCAGATATCCGCAATGCGCACCAGGGTGGCGTGGATTTCCATCGACGGGCCGCGGAAGGCGGATATCGGATCGACCACGATCGCCTGCGGATCGAAACGCTCGATGTCGCGATACATCCGCGCCAGATGCATCTCGAAACCGTAGATGCTCGGCCGCGCCGCCTCGAAGCGCAGCAGGCCGCTGTCTGCATGCCGTTGGAGGTCGAAGCCGACCGAGCGCATGTTGCGCGCGATCTGCTCGGGCGACTCTTCGAACGCAAAATACAGGCAGCGCGAGCCGCGCCGGCACGCCGCATCGACGAACGCCGCGCCGTAGGTCGACTTGCCGGTGCCGGCCAGGCCGGAAATCAGCACGCTGGAGCCGCGAAAATAACCGCCCGCGCCGAGCATCGCATCCAGGTCGTCGACGCCGGTCGAAACGGGCTCCAGCGAAATCTTGTGCTTCAGGCCGGCCGATGTGATCGGTAAAACGCTGATGCCCTCGTCGTCGATCAGGAACGGATACTCATTGGTACCGTGAGCGGAACCGCGGTACTTGACGACACGCAGGCGTCGCGTGGTGATCTGGTCCTCGACGCGGTTGTCCAGCAGGATCACGCAGTCCGAAACGTATTCCTCGATGCCGAACCGGGTCAGCTGACCCTCGCCGCGCTCGGCGGTGATGACGGCCGTGACGCCCTTGTCCTTCAGCCAGCCGAACAGCCGGCGCAGCTCGGCGCGCAGCAAGGCCGTGTCCGACAGACCCGAGAACAGTGCCTCGATGGTATCGAGCACCACGCGCTTGGCGCCGACGGAGTCGATCGCGTAGCCCAGCCGCACGAACAGTCCCTCCAGATCGTAGTCGCCGCTTTCCTCGATTTCGGAATGCTCGATGTGGATGTGGTCAACCACCAGCTTCTTGTCCGCCACCAGATCGGCCAGGCGGTAGCCCAGCGAGGCCACGTTCTCTTCCAGATCCCGCGCGCGCTCCTCGAAGCTCATGAATACGCCCGGCTCGTCGTAAACGGTCGCGCCGTTGACGAGAAAGGTCATCGAGAACAGGGTTTTTCCGCAGCCCGCTGCGCCGCACAGCAGCGTGGGACGGCCGCCGGGCAGGCCGCCCAGGGTGATGTCATCCAGGCCGCGGATACCGGTTGGCGACTTGGCCAGGCCGGGCGCAGCGGCTGAAGCGAGGTGATCTTGCTGATGCTGCACGTAACACTCCCTTGGAAGAGCGCACGCAGGCATTTGGCGGCGCCATGTGGCGGCAGGCAAAGGCCTGCCCTCGACTCACGCGCGGATTATCGCAGGTGCGCCCGTAGAAAAGCCCCGCCAGACTCGTGGAAGGCGGGTGAAACCGGCGTCGAGGGTCGCATCACGCCACATCGGGTTTGGCACTGCAGCCCGATCTCTGAAAAGACGTAAAGTCATGCGGTCAGACTTCCAGCCGATCGTCCTTGCGGGCTACCAGCGCGTACAGCGCCGGCATCAGAAAAATGCTGATCAGCAGTCGGGTGAACAGGCCGCTGACGATCACCAGGGCGAACGGCCGCTGTGTATCCGTGCCCACGCCGGTCGCCAGCGCGGCCGGCAGCAGGCCCAGCGCCGCCACCAGGGCGGTCATCATGATCGGGCGCAGGCGCAGTATGGCGCCCTGACGAATGGCCTCGGTCACGTCGATACCGCCGCGCCGCAGTTCGTTGACGTAGGAGATATAGACGACAGCCGTCTGCACTGACACGCCGAACAGCGCCAGGAAGCCGATGCCCGAGGACACCGAAAACGGCGTGCCGGTAAGCCACAGCGCCACGATGCCGCCGACCGGTGCCGACAGCAGCACGCCGGCCACCGTGATGAACGGAAATTTGAAATTGCTGTAGAGGGTGAACAACAGCAGGAAGATCAGCCCGAGGGTCAGCGGCAAGATCATGCCGAGCTGGGCGCGCGAGGCGGTGTATTCGGAATATTCGCCGCCCCAGTCAAGGCGGTACCCCTGCGGCAGGGTGATCTGCTTGTTGACCTGCGCGATGGCGTCGCCGACCGCACCCGCCAGGTCTCGACCTTCCACCGAGAACTGCACGCCGATATAGCGCGAGTTGTCCTGCCGATATATGAAGGAGGCGCCGTTGGTGACTCTGATGTCCGCGAATTCCTTCAGCGGAATCTGCTGGCCGCCGGGTGTGGCGACCAGAATGTTGCCGATCTCCTCGGGGTTGTCGCGATACTTCTGTTCCAGCCGCACGACGAGATCGAACTGTTTCTCCTGCTGCACCACCTGGGTGGCCACATCGCCGCCGATGGCGGTGGTGATCAGGCCGTTGATATCGGACACGTTCAAACCGTAGCGGGCGATCGCGGCGCGATTGATCTTGATGGCGAGGCTGGGCTGGCCCAGCTCCTGCACCAGGGTCACATTGGCAATGCCGCGCACCTTTTCCAGCACCTGCTTGATCGCCTTGCCTTTCTGCTGCAGCGTGTCGAGATCGGAGCCGAAGACTTTCACGGCGAGCGCGCTTTTCAACCCGGTCTCGGCTTCGTCCACCGCGTCCTCGGCCGGCTGGGTGAAGTTGAAGTTGATGCCGGGGAAGGCGGACAGCTTGCGGTTGATCGCGGCGATCAGTTCGGGCTTCGTGCGATAGCTGCCGCTCCACTGGGAATAGGGTTTCAGGCCGACATAGAACTCGACGTTGAAGAAGCCGGTCGAGTCGGTGCCATCATCGGGTCGGCCGAGCTCCGAGGCGACCGTGGTCACCTCGGGGAAGCTGCGCAGGATGTCGCGAATCTTCGGCGTGATTTTTGCCGACTCGTCGAACGAGATGGTGTACGGCATGGTGGCACGCACCCACAGTGCGCCTTCGTCAAGCTGGGGCATGAACTCCGCGCCGATGCGCGGGATAAGCAGCAGCGAGCCGAGCAGCACGACGGTCGCCGCGAGCGTGGTCACCCAGGGAAAGGCCAGGCACACGTCCAGTCCGCGGACATACACCGACTTGATTGCCTCGAACACCACGTTGCGCCGCTCGCGCACGCCGCGGCGCATGAACCACGCGCACAGCACGGGCAGCAGGGTCAGCGTGACGATCAGCGAGCCGACCAGGGCGAAGATCATCGTGTCGGCCATCGGCTTGAACAGCGTCCCCGACGGGCCGGACAGCACGTAGATCGGCAGGAAGCTGACCACGATTACCGCTACCGCGTAGAACAGCGGACGATCCACCTCGGCCGCCGCATCGCGGATGATCGCGCCGATGCTAAGCGGCGAACCCTCGGTCTTGCGTTCGGCAATCTGGCGGAAAATATTTTCCACCATCACCACCGCACCGTCGACCAGGATGCCGAAGTCGATGGCGCCGATCGAAAGCAGATTCGCCGACGCGCCCTGGACGTCCAGACAGATAAACGCAAACAGCAGGGCCAGCGGAATCGTGGTGGCGACGATCAGTCCGGCGCGAAAGTCGTACAGGAAGAAAATCAGCACCACGACCACGAGCAGCATGCCGCGCAGCAGGTTGTCTTCCACGATCTTCGTGGTCAGCGTGATCAGGTCGGTGCGGTCGTAGTAGGGCACGACTTTGACATCTTTGGGCAGCACGCCGTTGTTGAGCTCGTTCGTCTTGGCCTCGACGCGCTTGAGCACGTCCTGGGTTTTTTCGCCGGTGCGCAGAAGAATCACGCCCTCGACCGCGTCGTCCTGTTTCTCGTATCCGAATTCCCCTAGGCGCGGTGCGATGCCGATCACCACGCGGCCCACGTCCTTTAGCAGAATCGGGGTGCCGTCATGTACGGCCAGCACGACGTTGCTGATGTCTTCCAGCGTGTCCATGCGGCCGAGGCCGCGCACGTAATAGAACTGGCCGCCCTGCGAATAGAAACCGCCGCCGGCGTTGCCGTTGTTGGCCGCAAGCGCGGCTTCGATCTGCACGGCCGACAGGCCGACCGAGGCGATCTTGGCCTGATCCAGCAGCACCTGATACTGCATAGTGCCACCGCCGAAGCCGGAGTCGTCGGCCACGCCCGGTACGGACCGGTACTGTGGCTCCACGGTCCACGCTTCCAGCGTTTTCAACTCCATTGGCGAGCGGTCGGGGCTCTGCAACACGTAGCGATAGATCAGACCCGACGGCGCCGACAACGGCGAGACCGAGGGCGTGATGCCACTAGGCAGGCTGGCATCGCCCAGCCGGTTGAACACTTCCTGGCGGGCGAAATTATTGTCGGTGCCGTCGTTGAACGTGATGATGACGTCGGACAGGCCGTACAGCGAAATCGAACGCGCGTTGGCGACTTTCGGAATGCCGTTCATGGCCAGTTCGACCGGCACGGTGATCAGTCGCTCCACTTCCTCTGCGGCGTGACCGGGCCACTGCGTCACGATCTCGACGATCGGCGGCGAGAGGTCGGGATACGCATCCACCGGCAGGCGCTGCAGCGAGCGTGCGCCGGCGCCGGTCAGCAGCAGGGTCAACAGAATGATCAGCAGCGGCTGCGCCAGCGAGGAGCCGACCAGCCGGTTCATGATCGACGCCGTGCGCGAGGGCGTCTCGTCCTGGGGCAATGGCTCGCTCATTGGTTTTGCATGAACTGGACAAAGATGCCGCCATCGACCACCACCTGATCGCCCGCGCGCAGGCCCTGCGGGATATTGAACTGATCACCGGTTCGCTCACCCAGGGTGACGGAACGACGGGCGAAACTGCCGTCCGGCTGGGCAATGTAGACAAAGGGCAGGTTTTCGTCGTCACGCAGGATCGCGGACACCGGCACCAGCGTCCCGCGGCTTTCCTGCTTCGACTGGATCCGCACGCTGACGTACATCTGCTTTTTCAGGAAATCACCGGGGTTGTCGACAACCACGCGGGCGATTACCGAGCGCGTGTCGGGATTGACGATGGCGGAGAGGTTGTCGACGTGCCCGGCAAAATTTCTGTTGTCGATGCCGGTGATGACTTCTGCCGGGTCACCGACGCTGACTGAACCGAGATCGGCGCCCGCGACCTGCGCCATCACCCACACGCGCGAAAGGTCGGCGACGGTAAAACACGGTGTCGTGCCGGCCTGCAGCAGTTGACCGGGTGTAATCAATTTCTCCGTCACCGTGCCGGTAATCGGCGAACGGATCACGCCTTCGACATGCGACAGCGTGCGGCCTTGCTGAATGCTCTTGATGGCCTGCGGATCGATGTCGAGAGCGACCAGCGCCTGCAGCGCCGCGTCGCGATCCGCTTCGGCATTGACGGCGTCCGTCTGCGCCTGTTCGTTTTCGCGCCGCGCCACGCCCTCGTGCTGGTCCAGATCCTTGTCGGCATCGGCGAGGCGGCGGTCGGTCTTTGCCGTGGCAAGCGCCTTGCTGTACGCGCTGACGGCGGCGGCAAAGTCCGGCGAGTCGACCATTGCCAGCGGCTGGCCCTTTTTGACATGCTCGCCTAGCGATACCAGCAGTCGCGACACCGGGCCGGAAAACGGCGCCAGCACGCTGGTGGCCTGGTCGTTGTCGAAATCGACGGCACCGGTCGTTTCCAGCGCCTTGTGGAAGGTTGATTGCGTGACCGTATAGAGCTTGATGTGCTGGCGCTGGTCGGCAGTCATCGTGACGTCATGCGGTGCGGAAGACGCCGACGGCACATTGGCATCGTCATCGGTTTTGGACGAGCAGCCACAAAGCAGAATGACGGCGAGCGTCATGAGGGCGATCAGCGGGCTCGCGAACATCGGTGTGCGCCCGACCAACAAAAGCTCAGGCATCCCCTGCAACGAATTACTTTTCATTTTTTACCTGCGTGGAAGCTGCCCTGGCTGAACTCGCCGAACCTGCTTTGGTTTGACTGGCACCGGCACTGTTGACTGAGCCCTCGCTCAGGTTGGCACGATTCCACCAGCCGCCGCCCAGCGCCTGAAACAGTGCGGCGGTGTCGGCAAAGCGGTTGGCCTGCGCCTGCACCAGATTGATGCGCGCCTGCTGATAGCCCTGTTCCGCAGCGAGCAGCGAAAGGTAGTTGGCATAGCCGGCCTTCCACTGACGCTGCGACAGGTCGAGCGTGATCTTGGCGGCGTCGGCTGCGTGAGCTGACGCCTTCAACGCGGAGGCATCCTGCTCCAGCGCGGCAAGGGTATCGGCCACGTTCTGGAACGCGGTCAGCACGGCGCTGCGGTATTGTTCGGCGGCTTCGACATAGGCGGCCTTGGCAGCACGCTCCTGGTGCAGCAGCATGCCGCCCTGGAAAATCGGCGCGGTGATCGCCGAGCCGATATTCCAGAATCCGGTGCCCGACTTGAATACCTGGCTCATCGCCAGCCCCGTGCTGCCGGCATCTGCGGTCAGCGCGATATTCGGCAAACGGTTGGCGATCGCCACGCCGATCTGTGCACTGGCTGCGTGCATAGTGGCTTCGGCCTGCCGCACGTCGGGACGCTGCGCGACCAGGGTCGAAGGCAGGCTGACCGGCAGATCCTGCGGCAGCTGCAGGTTTGCCAGATCGACAGCGTCATTCGGCAACTGGTTGGGGAATTCGCCGACCAGCACAGCCAGCGCATCTTTCTGCTGAGCGAGTTGCTTGATCAGCGGGGGCAGTGTGGCAACGACCTGCGCCAGCTGCGACTCCTGCGCGGCGACGTCGAGTCGCCCGACATAACCCTTGCTCAACTGGTACTGCAGAATCTTCAGCATGTGCGTGTTGATGTCGACCAGCTGACGGGTCGCATCGACCTGTGCCTGCAGTGACGCTTCCTGCACGACGGCGGCCACCACGTTGGTGCTCAGCGTTACCTGCGTCGCAATGGTCTGGAAGCGTGCGGCCTGCTCCTGCGCCTTCAGCGACTCCAGCGTCCGGCGGTTCAAGCCGAAAATGTCCGGCGCATAGGAAATGCTCAGCTGAGGCGTGAACAGGTTGTATTGGTAGGCGTTGTTGCTCGGCACGGGGGCGAGCGAACCGGGAGGATCCTGCTCGCGCGACGCCGAAAAGCTGCCCGAAACGCTGGGATAGAACGCGCCACGGCCAGCCCTGGTCGTTTCATTGGCGACCAGCAGTGCCGCCTGCGCTGCCTTCAAATCGGCGTTGTGCTTCAGCGATTGCTCGATCAGCGCATTCAGCGATGCCGAATGAAACAGCGTCCACCAGTCACCGGGGATATCTGCGCCGCTGCCGAAATGCTGCGTCTCGCCACCGGTCACGTTCGCCGTGCTGGCCGTGGTCGTCAGGGGATGATCGGTGTACGCCGAAACAGCCGGCGCGGCAGGCGGCTTGTAGTCAGGGCCCACCGCGCAGCCCGCCACGAGCAGGCAGCAAAGTGCCGCGGCGCTGCGCGGCCTGATGCGGCCTGACCTTTGCATCTCCGATGTTTTCGAATTGCCCATAGAGCCCGCCGCCAAAGAGGTGCGCAGAGGCGGGCCATGACGACCCGCAGCAGCGTTGATTCGATACATTGTAACAATGGATGGTGAGCCGATGGGGATCGGCCGCCAACAGCCTTGGCAGATGCGCTCGGGGCGCTGCATCCAGGCGACTGCCTTCGGCTTCGGGCTTCTGCCGCCGCAATTACTTGCAGGAGATTCGTGCCTTCTGCGCTGACCCAGATCGCCACTTATGCCGGCCCGACAAGAAGGCGGCGTTTGTCTGGCATCCGCCGCCAACCGCAGCGCTCGCGAGTGCGTTTTGCCGTCACGATTTCTTGTCTTATCTCCTGACACATTCGCCGCGCAAACGAAAGCGACCGCAAGAGATCCCTTGATGAATACCACGACATTTGTAGTGTGCGGCTTCCACCAGGGCCGCAAGTTGAAGCCGCAGCATTTCAGCACCGAAGCGCAGGCGCGCGAGCATGCACTTGACATGGGCAAGACCATCGATTGCGTGGTGCTGACCACCAGCACGGAACGCTCGTCCACTCAACGCGATCATCGGCCGCGTTCGCTGACACGTGCAGCCTGGATGCCTGAGCTGGCTGAAGCCTGAGGTTTCCCGGTTGCCTCAACCTGGCTGACGGCTCCGACGCCAGAGCGGCCTCGCTGCCGGATTCATTGCGGGGATCCGATGTTGGGCTTCCAGCCGCGGTGTTTGGCCAGATCCGTCGACGCCGACGTGCGACATGCATACAGCGCCGACCACTCCGCCTGATCCTGCGCGTTGCCCGCGCGGCACGCGAGCAGCGTGTTGGCGCGCAACCGGTCGTTGTCGAAGTACTGCGCCGGGTCGTAATGCGCTGCACGCAGGGTCGCCGGATCGGGCGACTGCTGGCAGGCCATCACGGAAAGGATCATGGCGGTGAAAAGAATGATTTTTTCGACAACGGTCAAGACGGCAGCTTCCAGAGGCTTTGCAAACGCCATCATTGAGCCATTGACGCCGCCGGATGGCAATGGAAACCTGCGCCGTGCATACCGAGCGGCGGTTGCCGTCCAGGGCGATTCGTTTTCGCAACGTGAACCGCGCCACGCTATCGGGGGATGGTTCGGCTCCGGTGATGCCGAGTCGTCGATCTGCGTGGGGTACGCTATATCCGCACGGCCATCGACACCTGAGCGTGATTCGTGATGCAGAAAGCCCAGACCACCAGTGCGAAGCCGTTGGGGAACCCCGCTCTCGAGCAGTCCCGGATCGCACGCCTGCGGTCTCTGAATATTCTGGACACCCAGGCCGAGCCGCTTTTTGATGCGATTACCAAAGCCGCGGCGCTGGTGACCGGCATGCCGATCGCGCTGATCACCCTGGTCGATGAAAGTCGTCAGTGGTTCAAGTCCAACGTCGGGCTGGCCGGCACCCCGGAAACGCCGCGTGATATCTCGTTTTGTTCCCACACGATCCGCGGAACGGACGTGATGGAGATTCCCGACACGCTCGGGGATGCGCGCTTTGCGAACAACCCTCTGGTAACCGGCTCGCCTGAGGTGCGCTTCTATGCCGGCGCGCCGATTACGCTGCAGGACGGTCTACGCATGGGTGCACTTTGCGTCATTGATCGGCAGGCCAATGCGCTGACGGATAACCAGCGACAGGCCCTGCAGGAGCTGGCGAGAGCCGCCTCGGAAGCGCTCGACCAGCGCGCGGTGCTGCTGGAAAAAAATGCGGCGCTCGAGCACGAGGCGGACATCGCCGATCGGCTGGAAAAAAAGCTGCGCGCGAGCGAGGCTTTTCTCGACCGTACCGGCAGGGCGGCCGGGGTGGGCGGGTGGGAAGTCAATCTGTTGACCGACGAAATCATCTGGTCCGACGAAACCTGCCGCATCCACGACGTGCCACCTGGCTACAAGCCCACCCTGAAAGAGGCGGTGGATTTCTATGCGCCGCAGGCGCGCGAGGTGGTTCAAGCGGCGGTCCAGAAAGGACTGGAGGAAGGGCGCAGCTGGGATCTCGAACTGCCGTTCATTACCGCCAAGGGTCGCCACATCTGGGTCCGTGCCGTGGGCAATGTCGAAATCGAGAACGGTGTGCCGACCCGGCTGGTCGGCGCGTTTCAGGACGTCACGCTGCGCAAGCGTGCGGTAAAGGCGCTGGAGGACAGCGATCGGCGTTTCCGCAAGCTGTTCGAATACAGCCTGGGCCTGATCTGCACCCACGATGCCGACGGCATTCTGCTCTCGGTCAATCCGGCCGCAGCGCGTTCGCTGGATTACTCGATCGCCGACCTGCTGGGCCGCTCGCTGGCCGACATCATGCCGGCGGAGCGCCGGGCCGGGTTTCAGAGTTACCTCGACCGCATCTTCACCAGCGGCTCCGATTCCGGCGTGCTTGAGCTGATCAGCGCCGACGGCAGTCTGCGTATCTGGCAATACCACAACGTCCTCGATGAGGATGGCGATGAGCCCTACGTATTGGGCCACGCGCAAGACATCACCGAACGTCAGCAGCACCAGCGCAAGCTCGAGGAATGGTCGGTGCGCGACCCGCTCACCGGATGTTTCAACCGCCGTTTTGTCACCGAACTGGCCGCGTCGATGGGTGAGCGGGATTCATGGGGTTGCATCGCGTTCGATCTTGACCGATTCAAGCAGATCAACGATCAGTTCGGCCATCAGCGCGGCGACGAGGTGCTGGTAGGCATGGCGAAATTCCTGTCCAATCACGTGCGCCCCGAAGACTCGGTCGTGCGGCTGGGCGGCGACGAGTTCGTAGTGCTGCTGCGGCACGCCGACGAAGCGCTTACCCAGAGCGTTGCCCGACGGATTGACCAGGATCGGCAAACCGCGCCGATCGGTTTCACCATGGGCGCCGCCTGTCGACATCCGGGGGAGCCGCTGGAACACATGCTGGCCGAGGCCGACAAGCGTCTGTACGAAGTTCGTGCGGCGATGCGTTCGCCGACCAGCGCGGGGCGCGGATAGCTGCGCCGCCGATTCGCACGATTTCACGCCAAGGCTTGATCTGCGTTCAAGTCGTACGTACCTGCGGCGATCTCGCGAGCGTCCCGTGGTCGAGTAGAATCGTGGTCAGCCGTATAGTTACCTGTCCGCAGAACCCAGGGGAATCCCATCATGGACGCCGACAAGGTTGTCCTCATCGTCGACGATGATCACGCCGTACTCGAAACGATGCGCATCCTGCTGGAAGGCCGGGGCGGCTTTCGCGTCAAGTGCGTGGTGGGCTCCAGCGGCGCTTCCCATTTCCTGTCGACGCAGGAACGCGTCGATGTGCTTATCGCGGATGTGCTCCTGGCCGGCGAGATCAACGGCATCGACGTCTGCAACCTCGCCAGGCTTCAGCATCCTGCGGTCGGTCTGGTAGTGATATCGGCCGATCCGAATACGGACGAGCGTCAGTTGCCCGAGCCCAGCGTCTATCTGCGCAAGCCATTCGGAGGCAATGAGCTTGTCGATGCGATCGAGCGGGTTCAGGCCTTCGCCACCCTGGGTTTGGCCCAGGCAGCGCCCGGCGATGAAGGCGACTCGACGCTGGCGCCGGATCCAGCGGGGTCCCGCTAGCACGAAAAGACGCCGACATCGCGGCGTCTTTTCGTGCCCGGTTTCTCCGGTTTTCGAGTAGTGTCAATTGCCCTGCGGTGGCGGTGGGGGCGGCGGCATCATGCCACCGGGGCCGCGGCCCGGTCCGCGTCCTGGTCCGAACTGGCCGGGACCGCCGGGAGGCGGCGGCGGTGCTGCCGCAGCCCAGCGCGCCATGCCCTGATCGCCGAGAATGCCGCGCAGGTCCTTGCAGGTCTGCGCATCGAGATCGTGGTGCTGCTGCTCAAGTTGCCGGGCCTGCGCCAGCTGTCGTTCGAAAACCTTCTGAACTTTTGCTGCCTGTGCGCTGCTGATGCCAAGGCCTTTGCTCAGACCGTCGTCGTTGACCGAAGCCGGCGGGCGAGGCGGAGGCGGTGGCGTGGCGCCACGGCCGGCACAGCCTGGCGGCAGCGGTGGCAGTCCACCGGCAAGGCCCACCGGCGGCGTGCGTGTGCCGGGCGATGGTTGAACGGCCTGTGCCATCGCGGTGCCGGCCACCGTCATGGCGATCAGTGCGCAGAGAATGCGGGTTTGCATGGGAGTGCTCCTGTGAATGGCCGGCCAACCCGGCAGACGCCACGATGCAATCCCACTTCGCAGGAATTATGCAGGGATTGCGGACGCGCACTTTCGGACAGCGGGTTATCCTGCAACGTCAATGACAATATCGACCACCGCCTTGCCTTCTCGACCACCGCGCAGCCGCTGGCGTCTGCGCGTGGTGCACAAGCTGTTTCTGCTGCTGGCGCTGACGATTGTGCTGGCGCTCGGCACGCTGGGCAGTATCACCATCCTCAATCTCCGCAGCGGCTTTGTGGCCTACGTCAACACGCTGGACCTGGCACGCTTGGCGCCGCTGGCGCAGGAGCTGGATCAGCGTGCCGATGCGGCGCAGGGTTTCGACGGCTTGCGCGACCGTGCAAGCTGGGACGCGCTGCTGCATCGATTACTGGAACCCTGGCCGCCGCGCGGTCCGCGGGCGAATCGGGCGCCCCCTCCGCTCGCGCCGGAACCTCCGCATCGTGCGCCGGGTGGAGACGATGGCGCACCGCCTCCGCCGGCGCTGCCGCCGCGGGTCTCGCTACTCGACGCGCAGCATCGCTGGATCATCGGCGCGCCGCTGCGGGCCGACGCCCTGCAGCGACCGTTGCAGCAAAACGGGGTACTGGTCGGCTGGCTGGCGCTGCAGCCGCTTACGCATACGGTAGAAACCCGTGACACCGATTTTCTGTCGGCGCAGATTCGCGACATGGCACTGCTGGCTGGCATGCTGGTGCTGCTTGCGCTCGGCGTGGCCTGGATCTTCGCCCGCCATCTGCTGGCGCCGCTGCGCGACGTGGAGCAGTCGGCCGATCAGCTGGCCAGCGGCAGCTATGGCCAGCATCTGGAAACATCGCGGCGCGACGAGCTCGGCGATCTGGTCAGGCATATCAACCGATTGAGCAGCGCGCTGCAGGCGAACGAGAGCGTCCGTCGGCGCTGGATCGCGGACATCTCGCATGAGTTGCGCACGCCGCTGTCGATCGTGCGTGGCGAGATCGAGGCCATGCAGGACGGCGTGCGCGTCGCCGACGCGGGCGGCCTGCGATCGCTGCACGAAGAAGTGATGCGGCTTGATCGCCTGGTCGACGATCTGCACCAGCTGTCTATGGCCGACCTGGGCTCGCTCAGCCATCGGCCGCAGCTGCTCGATATCGCCGAGCTGATTGGCACGGCTTGCACGAGTCTTGAGCCGATCGCGCGCGAAGCGCAGCTGACGATCGAGCGTGATCTGTCTTCGGCACTGGTGCGGGTCGATCCCGACCGCGTGCGTCAGCTGATCGACAATGTGATCGGCAACAGCCTGCGCTACAGCGATCGCGGCGGACGAGTGCGCATCAGCACGGCAACCCACGCACACGCGGTCGAGATGATCGTCGACGACACGCCGCCTGGCGTGGATGCCGGTTCGCTTGAGCGCCTGTTCGAGCCGCTTTATCGCGGCGAAGCGTCACGCGATCGCAAACGCGGCGGCAGCGGTCTGGGTCTGGCGATTGCCCAGCGGATTGCAGCAGCGCACGACGGCACGCTGCGCGCGTTGCCGTCACCGCTTGGCGGCCTGCGCATCGTTTTGACTTTGCCCCTGGCACAACGTTGACATGGCGCACAACCAGCACGTCCTTATAGCTGAAGACGAGCCCAAGATCGCGGCCCTTCTCAGCGAGTATCTGCAGGGGGCCGGTTACCTCGCATCGATCGTCGAGGAGGGCAATCGTGTGCTGCCTGCGATCGAGCAAAGGCGTCCCGATCTGCTTTTGCTTGATGTCATGCTGCCCGGGATGGACGGCTTGCAGGTGCTGCGCGAGTTGCGCAAGAGCAGCCAGCTGCCGGTGATCATGCTGACCGCGCGGGTGGAGGAGATCGACCGCCTCCTGGGTCTGGAATTCGGCGCCGATGACTATGTCTGCAAGCCTTTCAGCCCGCGTGAGGTGGTGGCGCGCGTGCGTGCGCTGCTGCGGCGAAGCAGCGGCGTGGTGGCGACCAATCCTTTCGTGGTGGACGAGTCGACACAGCGCATTCTGGTAGGCGGCAGGGCGTTGCCTTTGACCACGACGGAGTACCGGCTCATGCAGACGCTGGTGGCTCATCCCGGCCGGGTATATTCCCGCGATCAGTTGCTGGATCTGATGCATGACGACCTGCGCGACGTCACCGACCGCGCGGTCGACAGCCACATTCGAAACCTGCGCCGAAAACTCGATGATCTCGTACCCGGCGGGCCTTTTGTCCATTCGGTCTACGGCGCCGGCTACCGTTTCGAGCTACCCGAATCCGCTGCCGGTTGACCGGTCGGCTGCCGGCACTGCACCAGCTCTAATCTAGTCACCCCATGTCACGAACATCACAATCGCTGCGGCTGCCATGGTTGCCGTGGCCAGCCAGCCGAAGAGTTTCAGCGGCAACGGCATGGTGAAATCACCCATGACCCTGGCCTGCGATCCCATCAGCATCATCACGATCATCAGCGGTACGGCGACCACCCCGTTGATCACGGCGCTCCAGTACAGCGCCTTGATCGGATCCAGCGGCGTCAGGTTAAGGGCGACGCCCGCGACACTGGCCACGACGAGCACGGCATAGAAGAATTTCGCCTCGCGCATTTTGTGTTGCAGGCCGCTTAGCTTGCCGAACGCACCGGCCGCGGCGTAGGCCGTGGCACCGGCAAGTATCGGAACAGCCAGCAGCCCGGTGCCGATGATGCCCGCAGCGAACAACGCGAATGCCAGATTGCCGGCGAGCGGGCGTAGCGCTTCGGCGGCTTGCGACGATGACTGGATGTCCAGCCTGCCGTGTGCATGCAGCACTACCGCCGCCGTGAGGATGATGAAGAACGCGATGACGTTGGAAAAAATCATGCCGACGGAGGTGTCGATACCCACGCGGCGCAAGGTGCTCGGCGCCTGCAGGGGTGCCAGCAGCAGCGGTCTGCGATCCGTACTTGCTTCAATCTCCTCCACCTCCTGCGCCGCCTGCCAGCAAAAGAGATACGGGCTGATCGTCGTGCCCAGCAGCGCGACAAGTCCCACTGCGTATCTGGCATTCCACGTCACCGGCGGAATGACGATGCTTTTCAGCACGGGCAGCCACGGCACGTGGATAACCATCACCGTGCCTACATAGGCGAACAGGCTGAGCGTGAGCAGTTTCAGAAAGGGCGAATAGCGCGCGAATGGAATGAATACCTGAAGCACCAGCGATAGCAGGGCAAACCCGCCCGCATAGATCAGTGCCGGCCCGCCAATCAGCAGTTTCAGTGCCGCGCCCATGGCGCCGATGTCGGCGGCAAGATTGATGACGTTGGCTGCGAAGATGGACACCACCAGTGCGTAGACCAGCTTGCGCGGATAGTAGGCGCGGATGCCGTCCATCAGGCCGTGACCGGTCACGCAACCGATGCCCGCACTGATCGCCTGAATGGCGATCATCAGCGGCATGGTGAACAAAATGCACCACAGCATGCCGTAGCCGAACGCGGCGCCGACCTGGGAGTACGTGGCGATGCCGCTGGGATCGTCGTCCGCGGCACCGGTAATCAGGCCGGCGCTCAAATTGCGCCACACCGGTACGCCCGGTTTGCCCTTTCTGCGTTCCGCGAGTGTGTCCATGGGGCGGGTTTCCTGCGCGACGGCACAACGTGCGCGATGCGGAGCATCGCATACCCGCACACCGGCTCGGAATTTATTTCATGCCATTCAGGCTCGACGCCTGATCGAAGCGGTTTGCCCGACGCTTAACGTATCGACCACGGGCATTTCATTTTCCGGCAGGCAAGGTGTTGAAGTATTTTCAAGCGGGTACAGCCGATGACAGAACACATCCAACTGCGTAATCGTCCAAGCCGCGCCTTATGGTGCCGGCGGTTCCGATGCACCGACAGCGAGCTGCTAGAGGCCGTGCGCGCCATCCATAGCACCGACTCGACCGACATCGGCATCTACCTTTTGACACGACGCGCACTGGAAGCGTTCAGGGTCCCCAAAGCAGCATGAAACACGCGGATTGTTGCGCAGAATGCGCAATCGATCGGCGCAAGAAATACGCCCCGGCTGGGGCGTTTTTTATGAGGCCATCCCAAAGAGACTTGCGGTCTTGCGGTACAGCCTGACTCAGCGGATGCGGGTGATGTTGCCATTCCGATCGAGCTGCACAATGTCGCCGGCGCGAATGCCGCTGGCATCCTTCACCTGCACATTGTTGTAGCCGCCGTCGCCCATGCGCATCCGCACCAGATAGCTCTCGCTGCTGCCGCCCTTGCCGATCTGGTTGCACAGCACACCGCCGGCGACCGCGCCGATGATGGCTCCGGCCACGCCGTAGTTGCTGCCCTGAGTGATATTGCGCTCCACGCTCCGCACCGTGCCGCACTGGTCGCAGCGCAGATGGATGCCGTCCTGTCGGACCATCACACCGCTGGCATCCGAGCTGGCGCTTGCTGCGCCGATGCCGCCGATGCCGCCGAGCCTCAAGGCTTCGGCGAGGGAAAAGGAAAACAGCAGTCTGATGTTCACGGCGAGTCCGGAATTGAAGATGACACGCTGCTGTGGCAGCGCTGTCAGTCCAGTCACTCCAGCGGAATCGCCCGCCAATCTGGCGCGGTCTTTTTCGGCCTCACGGCGCGTTACGTCATGAAGCGGCGTTGGCATCGCTGGGCGGTGAATTGCCGTTCAAATCGCCGTCACTGGCCGATCGCTTCAACAGCCACGCCAGCACCGGAGGCGTCACCATCGCGGTGAGCAGCGACATGGCCACGATGATGGCGTAGATGCGGTTGTTGAACACGCCAGCGGTCAGGCCGAGGCTGGCGATCACCACGCCGACTTCACCTCGCGGCACCATGCCAAAACCGACGATGGTGGCGCTGCGCCGGCCCAGCGACAGCGAGCCCAGCCAGCCGCCGATCAGCTTGGAGACTATGGCGATCAGGGTGATCACCGCCAGCATGATCAGCGCGTCCGCACTGGCCAGTTCGTGCAGATCGATCTTGCTGCCGGTTACCACGAAGAAAAACGGCGTCAGCAGCGCCAGCAACGGCATGGTCTGTTTTTCCAGCGTCTGCCGCTGCTGCGTTTCCGACGCGATCATGCCGGCCAGGAAGGCGCCGATGATCGCGGCCAGCCCGAACAGCGTGGAGAGATAGGCAAGCCCGAGGCACATCGCCAGCACGATCATCAGCGGCGAATGCGGATCGCGCGGCTTGTCCAGCCAGGTGGAATTCCAGCGCATCACGCGCGTGCCACCCCAGCCGATCACTGCGATAAACCCAACGGCGCCCACCAGCACTACCAGCAGATGTGTCGGGTCAAATCCGCCGCCGCCCTGCAGCGAGACAACCACGCCGAGCAGCAGCATCGCCAGGATGTCGTCGATCACGGCGGCGCCGAGAATCACCTTGCTCTCGATCCGCTGCAGCGCATGCAGCTCCTGCAGTACGCGGGCGGTGATGCCGGCCGAAGTCGCCACGAACGCCGCCGCTACGAACAGCGACTTGTCCCAGCTGAAGCCGCTACCGTGGGCCCACAGGCTGCCCATGACGAACGGCACGGCAACGCCCAGCACGCCGACCAGAAACGCCACCTTGCCGACCTTCTTCAAATCCTCCAGCCGCGTTTCCAGGCCAACGGAAAACAGCAGCAGCACCACGCCGATCTCGGCCAGCACGTCCAGCGGCGTGCCGATGGCGATCTGGTCCGGTGCGATAAGACCGAGCAGGGAAGGGCCGATCACGCAGCCGGCGGCGATCTCGCCGACCACGCCGGGCAGCTTCAGGCGCTGCGCGATTTCGCCGCCCAGCTGCGCGGCGATAAAAACGACGAAGAGGGTAAACAGGATGTCGCTGGCATGCTGCATGCGGTGCGCTCAGGCTGTCTTCGAAAGCACCATGCTACATCGACCGTCGCGCGACGTTGGCCACATTGTGCACCAATCGAACAATGCGCAGATCAGCGCACCGCGACCGAACCGCCGAGCGGCCTGTCCTTCGGCAGCCGGCTGAAGATGCGGCTGGCGATCGCGGTGATGCCGCCGAGCAAGACCACCGTCCAGCGGAAGGCGACGATGTACTGCTCGTGCGCATGGCCCTGCAGCAGCGCTTCCATCAACAGCGTGGCCAGCGCGATGCCGAAACTCATCGCCAGATACTGCGCGGTCGAGGCCATCGACGACGCCATCGAGGCATATTTGATATCGAGGTCGTTGTAGATCAGCGTGTTCATCGCCGTGTACTGCATGCCGGTGCAGGCGCCGTAGACGAAGACCAGCAGCGCGGTAGCCCACATCGGCGTGCTCGGCCCGAGCAGGGCGAACATCGCCATCAGCACCGAGGCGATCAGCGTGTTGCCAAACAGGAGGCGGCGATAGCCCAGATAGATCAGGGCGCGGTTGATCGCCCACTTCGCGCTGATCGACCCGAGCGCCTGCGGCACCATCATCAGGCCGGCCATCAGCGGCGACCAGCCGCAGCCAACCTGCAGAAACAGCACCAGCAGCAGAAACATGCCGGAGATGCCGAGCCGGGTGAACAGGCCGCCGGCCAGCGCCACCCATACGCTGCGCACGCGCAGCAGGGTGAGGTCGGCGACCGGAAATTCTGTGCGTTGGCTGTGCCACACGTAGACCGCACCCAGCAGCAGCGCCAGCAGCGTGCACAGGCCGATGTGGCCCCACGGCACCGGCGTGCTGCCGGCCAGTTCCGAGGCGGTAAGCAGCATGGCCGACGCGGCAGCAAACATCAGAAAGCCGGTGAGGTCGAAGCGATTGGCATGATCGAGCCGGTAGTCCGGCATGTTGCGCCGGTTCATCCACACCCCGGCCATCGCTACCGGCACGTTGATCAGAAAGATCAGCCGCCACGAGGTGAACTCGACCAGCGCGCCGCCGAGCAGCGGACCGAGCACCGAGCCGAGCAGTCCGAAAGTCGCCACCGTGCTCATGGCGCGAACGAATTCACGCTTCTCGATGCTGCGCACCAGCACATAGCGGCCCACCGGCATCAGCGACGCGCCGCCCACACCTTGCAACACGCGCGCCGCGACCAGCTCGGGCAGCGTCTGTGCCAGGCCGCACAGCAACGAACCGGTGCCGAACACGATGATGGCGAGACCGAACACACGCCGCGTTCCCAGGCGGTCGCACAGCCAGGGGCTGGCCGGAATCAGGATCGCCAGCGTCAGCACGTAGCTGGTGAGCGCCGTGCGCATGCCCAGCGGCGTGACGCTCAGCGCGTTCGCCATCGCCGGCACCGCGGTGTTGACCACGGTGGAATCCAGCGATTGCATGAAAAACGCGGCTGCCACCAGCCACAGCAGGCCGCGATAGCGCTCGCGGGTGGATATCTCCTGCACCACCTCCGACACCGAGGCAGGCTCGGCGACTGTGGCGACGGCAGCGCGCGTCTCTGCAGTGGCGGCATCGGGTGACATGACCTTGCAATGGTAGCTGCTGTGACAGTTTGATCCTCGTGAAACATCGTTCAGACGTGAGGCCAGTGGCAGCTGCGCCGAGGTGCCGCGCGGCTCCGAATACCTGCCGGTCATCCGAAAGGCGCCGGTATCGTTAAACTTGGAGGCCCCAGGAGATTTGCATGACCGAACGCCCAGCCTTTGCCGATTCCGCTGCGCGCGCCGCTGCGCTGCGGGAGCTGATCGAGCAGGCCAACCATCGCTATCACGTGCTCGACGACCCGCAGATGCCGGACGCCGAATACGACCGGCTGATGCGCGAACTCGAAGCGCTGGAAGCCGATCATCCCGACCTGGCCACGCCCGATTCCCCGACCCGCCGCGTCGGTGCCCGCGCGAAAGGTGGCTTTGCCGAGGTGCGTCATGCGCTGCCAATGCTGTCGCTGGGCAACGCGTTCGAACAGGACGGCGAGAGCGAGCGTGAGCGTTTCCACGAAGTCGCCGAATTCGAGCGCCGCATCGAGCAGACCCTGGATCGGCGCGAGCCGGTATTTTCGGTCGAGCCCAAGCTCGACGGTCTGGCGATCAGCCTGCGCTACGAGCACGGTGTTTTCGTGCAGGGCGCCACGCGCGGCGACGGCGAAACCGGTGAGGATGTCACCGCCAATCTGCGCACGGTGCGCGCCATTCCGTTGAAGCTTCGCGGCCAAGGCTGGCCGACGGTGCTGGAAGTGCGCGGCGAAGTGATCATGCTGCGCAAGGATTTCGAGAGCTTCAACGAACGCGCCCGCGCCAACGATGAAAAGCCGCTGGCCAATCCGCGCAACGGCGCGGCCGGCTCCCTGCGCCAGCTCGACCCGGCCATTACGGCGAAGCGGCGGCTGAGCTTTTTTGCGTATGCCATCGGCGTGGTCGAAGGCGGTGAGCTGCCGCCGACGCACTCGCAGACGCTGCAGCAGCTGCGCGACTGGGGCTTTCCGGTATCGCCCGAGGTTGGCACAGCCAAAGGCTTCGATGGGCTCGTTGCCTACTTCCATCGTATAGGCGCCAAGCGCGATGCACTGCCGTACGACATCGACGGCGTGGTCTACAAGCTCGACGACTACGCCGGCCAGCGCGAGATGGGCTTCGTCTCGCGCGCGCCGCGCTGGGCGATCGCGCACAAGTTCCCCGCGCAGGAACAGCTGACGACGGTCGAAGCCATCGAAATCCAGATCGGCCGCACCGGCGCGGCGACGCCGGTCGCGCGTCTGGCGCCGGTGCAGGTGGCCGGCGTCATCGTCACCAACGCCACGCTGCACAACGCCGACCAGATCGCGCGGCTCGACGTGCGCGTGGGCGATACGGTGATCGTGCGCCGTGCGGGCGACGTCATTCCCGAAGTCGTACGCGTGATGGACGAGCTGCGGCCGGCGCACACGGTGCCGTGGGCGATGCCGACGCATTGTCCGGTCTGCGGCTCGCAGCTGCTGCGCGAGGAGGGCGCCGCCGCATTTCGCTGCTCCGGTGGCTTGATCTGCGCCGCGCAGCGCAAAGAGGCGTTGATTCATTTTGCCTCGCGCCGTGCAATGGATATCGAAGGTCTGGGCGAACGCTTCGTCGATGCGCTGGTGGAGCTCGACATCGTCAGGACGCCGGCCGACCTTTACGGACTTACCGTCGAACGCTTTATTGCCATGAAGCAGGCTATCGACGAACGCGATGGTACGACGCCGGAAACTGTCAAAGCGGGAAAGGTCGCGACCAAGTGGGCGGAGAATCTCGTCGAAGCGATTGAAGCGAGCAAGCAGTCGACGCTGCCGCGCTTTCTGTTTGCGCTGGGCATCATGCATATTGGCAAGAGCACGGCTAAGACGCTGGCCGCCTGGTTTGGCCGTCTGGATCTCGTGCGCGCGATGCCGGCGCCGATACTGCGCGTGCTGCCGGATATCGGCGACGAAGTGGCCAGCTCGATTGCCGGCTTTTTCGCGCAGCCGGGCAATGAAGCCGTCGTCGACGCGCTGCTGGCGGCGGGTATTACCTTCAGCGACGAAGCGTCGCCTTCGCCAAGGCTGCGCGAGCGGTTGGGCCTCGGCGTGTTGCTTGACGTCGCCGCTATCCCCAAGCTTGGCAGCAAGACCAAGAGTGGTGAACTGCTCGGCAAGCACTACGCGACGCTGGGTGACTTGAAGAAAGCGGGCTCGGTGCATTGGGTTGTCGCAGGCCTGCCATCGGCGGTAGCAACCAGCTTGCAGACGTTTCTTGACGATGACGACAACCTAGCCCGGCTCCGCGAGGTCGACGTGGCGATGCAGTCGCTCCTCGATGCCATTCCCCGAAGCGCCAACGTGCAAAAAGCGCCGCTTGAAGGGCAAACCGCGGTGCTGACCGGCACGCTGCCGACGCTGAGCCGCGAGGAGGCCAAAGAGCGGCTGGAGGCGCTCGGAGCGAAGGTGTCCGGATCGGTTTCGAAGAAGACGGATTTCGTTGTGGCCGGCGAAGCGGCCGGCTCCAAACTCGACAAGGCGCAGGAGCTTGGCGTGGCCGTGTGGGATGAAGCGCAGCTGCTGGCGCTGCTGGCCAAGCACGAGGCTACCGCGTGAAGTCCCGCAAGCTGACGCTGGCCGGGGCGCTGCAGCTGCGTGCGAGCATCTATGCGCTGATCCGCAGCTTTTTCGCCACGCGCAACGTGCTCGAAGTGGAAACGCCGATTCTCTCGGCGGCCGGCAACAGCGAGCCGAATATCCAGAGTTTCACCACGCGCTTCAGCGGACACGTCGACGCGGGCGAGGCGCAGCGCTGGCTGCGCACCTCGCCGGAATATCCGCTCAAGCGACTGCTCGCGGCAGGCATCGGCGACTGCTACGAGCTGGGCCGGGTCTTTCGCAACGGCGAGGCCGGCGGGCGGCATAATCCCGAGTTCACCATGCTGGAGTGGTACCGGGTTGGCTGGGATCATCGCCGCCTGATGGAAGAAACCATCACCCTGGTCGAGGCGGCGCTGGCCATGGTCGGGCGGCGCGCCGAGGTGCATATCGTCAGCTATCGCCAGCTGTTTCTCGACGAGCTCGGTATCGATCCCCTGCACGCACCGATCGACGAGCTGCGCGCGCCGCTGGCCGAATACTCGATCGATCCGGCCGGCCTCACGCGCGACGACTGGCTTGATCTGCTGATCACCCATCGGCTGCAGCCCGCGTTTTCGCGCGACCGCATTACGGTGATCCACGACTATCCCGCCACACAGTGCGCGCTGGCAAAAATCCGCGCCGGCGATCCGCCGCTGGCCGAGCGATTCGAGCTGTATCTGGGCCAGCACGAGGTGGCCAACGGCTATCACGAGCTCAACGACGCCGACGAGCAGCGCATGCGTTTCGAGCGCGACCAGGCGATACGCCGTGAGCGCGGTTTGCCCGAGTCACCGCTCGATCATCGGCTGCTGGCCACGCTGGATGAAATGCCCGACGCAGCCGGCGTTGCCATGGGCATCGAACGCCTGTTGATGTGTCTGGCCGACACCGATGCCATTGCCGACGTGCTGGCGATTCCGTTTCACGACGCGTAAGCGACGATGACGTCCACGCTCCAAGCCGCTTCGCTGCTGAAATCGATTCACCACGTCGCCATTATCTCTTCGCACTACCCGCGATCGCGCGCGTTCTACAGCGAAACGCTAGGTCTGCCGATCGTGCGCGAGGTGTATCGCGAGGCACGGCAGTCGTGGAAGTGCGATCTTGCGGTAGGCGACGGCGTACAGATCGAGCGGTTTTCTTTCCCCGATCCGCCGCCACGGCCGTCGCGCCCGGAGGCGCAAGGCCTGCGGCATCTGGCCTTCGTCGTCGACGATATCGAGGCGTCCATCGCCACGCTGTTGCAGCGTGGCGTGACCTGCGAGCCGGTTCGCGTCGATGAGTACACGGGCCGGCGATTTACCTTTTTTGCCGACCCGGACGATTTGCCGATCGAACTCTACGAAGCGGGCTGAATCGCCGGGCTAGAAATTCGCGCCGACGGCGAAGCTGAGAAAATCGTGATCCTTCAGCAGATCGTAGGGCGCATTGTCAACCCAGTTGGTATAGCTCAGCGTGGCAAAGTAGCGTTTGGCGTACTGCGCGGCGATGCTGATGGTGTACGGCTTGCGTCCCTGCACCAGCTGGTTGTCGACCGAGAAACCGTGCACGTCCTGGCCCCATGACAGCGAGGGCGACAGCGTCCAGCTGCCGGGTAATGAGTAGTTTAGTTGCCCCTTCAGGCGATAGCCCCAGGCCTGGCGGGTGTAATAACCCTGGCTTACGCAACCCTGCGGGTTTTGCACTGGCGAGCAGCTGCCGTCGCTGTACTGCGGCGAGAAGCCCCAGGCGAAGCCGCGGCCGTAACGCGCCTGCGACAGCGGCGGCAGGTTCACGTGACTCCAGACCGCTTCGCCACCGATCGTGGCAGTGTCGGCGCCCCACACGTCTTTGAATAGCCGCGTCGCGTTGATCTGCGCCTGCGTCTTGTCGAAGCGGTCATAGCCCTGCAAGGTGTCGCCGGGCAGCAGCACGGCCATGCGGCTGCCGATCGGGCCACCGTTGCGGGTGAGCGCGGCGAACATGTCGGCGGTATTGATCTGCACCGGTTGATCGGAGGTGTAGGAGACTTCCGCGGCGACTTTCCAGCCACCGAGATGCGTCGATGCCGAAAGGCCGGCAATATGGATGCCGTTCGGAAAGGCCCAGTAATCGGTGATGCCGGACAGGCGCTGCGACAGCGCGGCGTCCGCCGCCGGCACGCCTGCTGCCGTCAGCGTTGGAATCAGGCTGGTATTTTCGATCGCTGGATTGATCGTGGTGGCATCGAGATACGGCGCACGCGAATTGAGTCGCATGTAGTAAAGGCCAAAATCCGTACCGATGCTTTCGGCCTTGTAATGCAGCGACAGGCCGAACTGCCCGCTATTGCTGCCATGCAGATCGTTGCCGCGCGGAAGAATGCTGCCTACCGAATTCTGGTAACCGTCGCTCAGCCACTGGCCGGCACCTTTCGAATAGGCATTGAGCGGGTAATAGGCGTTGCTTTCGATGCCGGCACAGCCGCGGTCAATGCCAAGATCGCTGCCGGAAAAGAACGTGCCGCAGGGGTCGTATTCGTTCGGCCGCCACTTCCACTGGTAAAACCCTTCCACACTCAGCGGGCCATCGAACGTCAGCTTGCCCCACAGCATTTCTACCGGCAGCTGCGCCTCGGTGGACGGATCGGTGCCGGGGCGGTGCAGGGTGGTGTAGTCGGTGGGATTGACCTGGTTGATGTTCTGGACGAACAGATCCTCGCCCCACTTGATGCTCTGCTTGCCCACGCGCACGTCGAGGCCGGTGTTGTCGCCCATGTCGAAGTGATCGTAGACATAGGCGTTGAGAAACATGAAGCCGGAAAATTCGTTGCTGTGATCAAAGCCGCGATCGCTCAGCGGGCGGTTCGGCGTGAACCCGTTCGGCGTATTGCCCTGCGGCACGTCGCGGTTTTCCAGTGCGGCGTCGTACCAGGCGCGTGCGCTCACGTCGACGCCGAGATTGCCGTATTTCAGATCGACGCCGGTGACGATCTTGTAGAGGTTCGAGTAAACGTCGCCCTTGCCGTAATTGAGGTTGCCGTCGTCGGCAGTGTCCGCGCCGTCGCCGCCCTTGGGCCTGCCGTTGGACTCGAAGCCCTTGCCGACCAGATGCCTGGACGGATTACTGGTACGCATCGCTGCGCCAGCCACCAGGCGGGTATTCCATTCGCCAATAATGTCGCCGTTGGCGAGGGTAAAATTCTCTGCGTGCAGAGGCAGCGCGAAAGCCAGCAGCAAGCCGGCAGACAGGGTCGTGCGGCGAACGAGATTCTTCCGTGTGTGGTGCATGGCAGCAAAAACCGGTTGGCAGTCCAGACGGCTTTATAGCATCTCACTGTCACGACAGCTATCTCAGTTTTGGGCCGGCAAAACCCTCCGCACGAGTCTGCATGAGGCGGCTTTCTTGGGGCACGGATTGGTGTATGGTCGCCAGCGCCATCATTTCAAAAATCCGACGAGTCCTCGATGCCATTCGACACCCAAACCTCGCCATCACAGGTCGCCCGCCCACTGAACCGCAACGATGCGCGAACGCTGACGCTCTCGGCGCTGGGCGGGGCGCTCGAGTTCTACGACTTCGTGGTGTTCGTGTTTTTTGCAAAAGTGCTGGGCCAGCTTTTTTTCCCGGCCAGCGTCGAGCCCTGGCTGGCCCAGCTGCAGGTCTACGGCATCTTTGCCGCCGGTTATCTCGCGCGGCCGCTGGGCGGCATCGTGATGGCGCACTTCGGTGACAAGGCCGGGCGCAAAAAGATGTTTACCCTCAGCGTGTTTCTGATGGCGGTGCCGACGCTGGCGATCGGCCTGCTGCCGACCTACGCGCAGTTCGGTCTGCTGGCGCCGCTGCTCTTGCTGCTGCTGCGCATCGTGCAGGGCATCGCCATTGGTGGCGAGATTCCCGGCGCATGGGTGTTTGTCGCCGAGCATGCGCCGGTGGGGCGCGTTGGTTTTGCGTGCGCGGCGCTGACCTGCGGGCTGACTGCGGGCATCCTGATCGGCTCGCTGCTGGCCGCAGCGATAAGCAGGCACTACACGCCGGATCAGGTGCTGGCCTTTGCGTGGCGCATTCCGTTCGTGCTGGGCGGCGTGTTTGGTTTCATCGCGGTGTGGTTGCGCCGCTGGCTCAGTGAAACCCCGGTGTTTGCGTCCCTGCGCGAGCGCAAGCAGCTGGCGCAGGAGCTGCCGCTGAAAACGGTGGTGCGCAGCCATCTGGCCGGCGTGTGGCTGTCGGTGCTGGTGACCTGGATGCTGACCGCCGGCATCGTGGTGGTGATTCTGATGACGCCGACGCTGGTGCAGGTGAAATTTCATCTGGCGCCGGCGCTGGCCTTTGAAGGCAGCAGCATTGCCGCGCTGTGCCTGTGCTTCGGCTGTCTTGGCGGTGGCCTGCTGGTAGACCGCATCGGCCGCGGCTGGGCGCTGCTGCTGGGGTCACTGGCGCTGCTGGTGACCACGTATGCGCTGTATCTGGATCTGGCGGCGGGCGGCACGCATTTTCTGTTGCTGTACGCGATCGCCGGCCTCAGCGTGGGCGTGGTCGGCGTGGTGCCATCGGTGATGGTGGCTGCGTTTCCGCCGGCGATCCGCTTCACCGGCATTTCGTTTTCCTACAACATCGCGTACGCGATTTTCGGTGCGATCACGCCGCCGCTGATCGGCGTGCTGGCCGAGAAGCTCGGCCAGCTGGCGCCTGCGCATTATGTGGCCATCACCGCCGTGGTAGGCATGGGCGTGGCGATCTATCTGTTGAGCACTCGGCGCGAGTTCTACGAGCGCTAAACCTCAGAACTCAAGCTCCTGCGCGGCGCAGAGATAGTCGACCAGCGGCGAGACTTTTTTGTACGTCAATACGAGCCACGGCAGCAGCTCGTCGGAACAGGCGAGCGCCTCGTCGAAGTGTGCCGAGGCGACGAAATCCTTGCGCTTGAGGTCGTCGATCAGTTCGTGTGTGGGGTCGTATCCGCGCGGCGGGCGGCTCAGTGATTCGCCGCCCAGCGTCAGATGTTCGCGAAAGGCCTTGCTCTGCGTGGCGCGCTTCCATGTCGCCGGATTGTCCGCGATGAATTCGCGGATGTGTTTCAGCGCATCCGACTCCGGATGCCACATGCCGCCGCCGGCAAAGCAGTCGCCGGGCTGGATATGCATGTAAAACGAGGGCGCCGGAATCTCGTGACGGCGCTCGTGGAAAAACCGGGCGCCCTGCCACGATTTGTACGGCAGCTTGTTGTTGGAGAAACGCGTGTCGCGAAAGATGCGAAACAGCGAGCCGCCGTTCTTGCGCGGGTCGGCACGGTAGTGCGTGCTGATCTTCGCCAGCGGCGCCTGCAGGTCGGTAATGAGCTGCAGGAACGGCTCGCGCACATGGCGCTCGTAGTCGTCCTTGTGCGCATGAAACCACTCGCGGCTGTTGTGGTGATCCAGCGCGGCGAGAAAGCGAAAGGTGGCGGGCGTGAAGTAGGCTCTGGGCATGCGCGATCGTCGGACCGTAGTGAAGTAGTGAGATGGAGGGAATACTAAAGTTTGTCGTATGCGTCCTGCTTATGGCGCGAGCGGCGCCTTAGAGGCTTGCAGCAAGTTCTTCGCCCCAGGCCTGCAGCTGATCGAGCAGGCTGAGTTTGCCGTGCGCCTGAGGATCGATGCGCAGCTCGGCAATGCGGGCAAAGTATTCGTCCAGCGTCAGGCCGGTCAGCGAGGTATGCCGTGTCAGACGCGATGTGCGGAAAGCGTCCCAGCGCTCTCGCTCTTCGTCGTTGAGCGTCTGCGGCCAGTTCCGCGCGCGATAGCGAAAAAGCAGTTGGGCATAGCGCGCGTCGCGAAAGGGAAAGTGGCGTTCGCCCAATTGTTCGGGCGGCGTCGCTCGCACCTGGGCCAGCAGCTTCTTGTCGGCGTCGGGGAGAAAGCCGCCGCCGTAAAGCGCCAGCTCGGGATCATCCGGCGGCGGCAGCTCGGCCGCGCGCTGAAACACGCGGCGCAGTTTTTCGGTCAGCCCTTCGGCGGCGTGCAGCACGTCGCGGTGGGCGAGGCAGGCTTCCATATTCAGCTGCAGGCGATCGGTATCGATGCCCTGCAGTACCGACAGCGGCGCCAGCGCCGGTGCGTGATTGGCGCGCACGGTGCGCAGCGGAATGCGTTCGATGCCTTCCGGCAAGTCGGCGCGTGCGGTAAAAATGCGATCGGCGATCTCTTCTTCATCCAGCGCCAGCCAGGTCGCCGGGTCGGCGGCCAGGTCGTAGACAATCACCTCGCCCGCGCGGCTGGGATGCGGCGCCAGCGGCGCGATCACGGTGAGACAGTGCCGGCTGGCCGGATAGCGTGACGACACGTGAACCACCGGCGTCATGCCGATCACGTCGAGCATTTCGAATACTTTCTGTTTGCGCCGCAGGCCGTAGTACCAGTCCCACAGCCGCGGCTGGCGCACGCGGACCAGCCGGGCCAGGTCGATCAGCGCGTAGACGTCGGACAGCGCGTCGTGCGCGCGCTCCTGCGTCAGCTGGTTGGCGGTAGCCAGGTGCTCCAGCTTAAAACTGGGCGAGCCGTCGTCCCGCGTGGGCCAGACGATGCCTTCCGGTCGCAGCGCCTGGCACATGCGCACCAGATCGATGAGATCCCAGCGCGAATTGCCGTTTTCCCACTCGCGCCCGTAAGGCTCGTAGAAATTGCGGTACAGCATTTGCCGGGTGAACTCGTCATCGAAGCGCAGCGAGTTGTAGCCCACGCCGCAGGTGCCCGGGGCCGACAGCTGTTCGTGCACGCGGGCGGCGAACTCGCTCTCCAGCAGGCCTTCACGTTCGGCCAGCTGCGGCGTGATGCCGGTAATCATGCAGGCATCCGGATGCGGCGGCATTTCGCGCGAGGGCTTTCCGTAAAACATCACGGGCTCGCCGATAATCTCCAGTTCGAGCGTGGTGCGGATGCCGGCAAACTGCAGCGGGCGGTCGCGCCGCGCGTCGGCGCCGGAGGTTTCGTAGTCGTGCCAGAAGAAAGTCTGCATGACGTGAATCATCGCACGCGCCAAGGCGGTCGAAGCTCAACGGCACGTTTGTACGTATGTGGTTAAACGGGTCGGCACACGCATTTGCTGGGCAGATCGAGCAAGACTGATAAACTGGCTTTCCCAAGGAGCATGCATGAGCGTCGTGAACGAAGAAAACCTGATCTGGATCGATCTGGAAATGACCGGACTCGACACCGATAACGACTCGATTCTCGAGATTGCCACGGTGGTGACGGACAAGGATCTCAACGTGCTGGCCGAAGGCCCGGTGTTTGCCATTCGCCACGAGATCGACCGACTGGAGTCGATGGACAACTGGAATAGCAACCAGCATCACAAGTCCGGCCTGTGGCGGCAGGTGCTGAACTCCGAAACCGATCACGCAATGGCCGAGCAGGCGACGGTGGAGTTTTTGCGTGCGTGGGTGCCGCCGGGCAAGTCGCCGATGTGCGGCAACTCGATCTGCCAGGATCGCCGCTTCATGCACCGGCAGATGCCGCGGCTGGAGCGCTATTTCCATTACCGCAACCTCGACGTGTCCACGCTGAAGGAACTGGCTCGTCGCTGGGCGCCGAATGTGGCCAAGAGCTTCGGCAAGGAATCGGCGCACACCGCGCTGTCGGATATCCGCGATTCGATCGACGAGCTGCGCCACTATCGCCAGTTCATGGGCGAGCTTGGCGGTTTGTCCGCCGCGTGATCCACGCCAGCGCGTTGGCATCCATCGAAGGGCGAGGTAACGAACATGTCGGCTAATGCATTTTCTGCTGATCCATTCTCTTTGGACGCTTTCGCCACCGTGCTCGATTGCGCCGGTCGCCCGCTGCGGCTGGACCGTCCACGCGTGGTAGGCATCATCAACGTGACGCCGGATTCGTTTTCCGCCGACGGTCTGCACGGTCAGATCGAAGCGGCCGTAGCGCAGGGCCTGCGCATGGCGGACGAAGGTGCCGACATGCTCGATGTCGGCGGTGAATCCACCCGGCCTGGCGCCACCGAGGTATCCGTCGAGGAAGAGCTGCGTCGTGTGCTGCCGGTGATCGAACAGCTGATCGCACGCATCGCGTTGCCGATTGCCATCGACACCTCCAAGCCCGAGGTGATGCGCGCCGCCGTGGCCGCAGGCGCGGGGATGATCAACGACGTTTACGCGCTGCGCCGCGACGGTGCGCGCCGCGCCGCGGCCGACTTGGGCGTGCCGGTGTGCCTGATGCATATGCAGGGCGAGCCGGGCAGCATGCAGGCCGATCCACAGTACGATGACGTCGTCGCCGAGGTGCATCGCTTCCTCACCGATCAGCTGTTTTCCTGCGAGCTGGCGGGTATCGACAAGAAAAAGATCCTGGTCGACCCGGGTTTCGGCTTCGGCAAGACGCTGGAACATAACTTGGCCCTGCTCAGCGCGCTCGAACGTTTCAGTAATCTGGGCAGCGGCGTGTATGTCGGCCTGTCGCGCAAGGGCATGATCGGCACGCTTACTGGCAAGACCGTGCCAGCCGAGCGCGCGGCGGGATCAGCGGCAGCGGCGTTGATCGCCGCCCAGCGCGGCGCGCGCCTGGTGCGCGTGCACGACGTGGCGGCGACCGTCGACGCGCTTGCGGTGTGGCGTGGCGTGCATGCGATCGATGCCGTGCCCAAGCGCAGTGAAAAGACCGCCACGCCACGCTGGCCGGACGACGACTGAGCGGCGAGACCGGCGCGGCGCTATGCTGCCGGGTCTTTGAATGCCGTTGAACAGGGCGACACGATGAATCAGCGCAAGTATTTCGGCACGGACGGTATCCGCGGCCCGGTCGGTCACTGGCCGATCAGCGCGGACTTCATGCTGCGGCTGGGGCGCGCGATGGGCGCGGTTTTGGTGCGCGAGGGCAGGGATCGGCCCAGGGTGCTGATCGGCAAGGACACGCGTGTCTCCGGCTACATGTTCGAATCCGCGCTGGAGGCCGGCCTGGTCGCAGCCGGCGCCGACGTGGGCCTGCTTGGCCCGATGCCCACGCCGGCCGTCGCGTTCCTCACCCGCTCGCTGCGCGCCAGCGCCGGCATCGTGATCAGCGCCTCGCACAACGCGCATCACGATAACGGCATCAAATTTTTCTCGGCCCACGGCGAGAAGCTTTCCGATGCCGTGGAGCTGGCGATCGAGCAGGAGGTCGATGCGGACTTTGTCACCGTCGATTCCGAGCGCCTGGGCAAGGCCCGGCGCATCGACGACGCGGTGGCGCGCTACGCCGAGTTCTGCAAGGCCACGGTGCCGGAGGACTTCAGCCTGCGAGGCGTCAAGCTGGTCCTCGATTGTGCGCACGGCGCGACCTACCAGGTGGCGCCTAAGGTGTTCAGCGAAATGGGTGCCGAGGTCATTGTCATCGGTGACAAGCCGGATGGTTTCAATATCAACAGGCAGTTCGGCTCCACGCATCCGCAGGCGGTGCAGCAGGCCGTGCTCGCGCATGCGGCGGACATGGGCATGGCCTTCGACGGCGATGGTGACCGGCTGGTGCTGGTCGATCGCCAAGGCGCTCTGGCCGATGGCGACGACATTCTCTATGTGCTTGCGAACAGCCTGCACGCGCGCGGTTTGTTGAAAGGTCCGGTGGTCGGCACTTTGATGAGCAATTTCGGTCTGGAGCAGGCGTTGGCCCGGATCGACGTGCCGCTGGTCCGCGCCAACGTGGGCGATCGTTACGTGATGCAGCTGCTGCGCGAACGCGGTGGCCTGCTTGGTGGCGAAACATCGGGCCATATTCTTTGCCTCGATCGCGCCACCACGGGTGACGGCATCGTGGCGGCACTGGCCGTACTCGAGGCGCTTGCGCTGTCGGGCGAGGATCTGGCATCCGCGCGGAAGGGCCTGCACAAAATGCCGCAAATCATGCTCAACGTTCGCACCCAAGGCGCACGCGAAGCGATGGCGGGAACAGCGGTGCAGCAGGCGCTGGCGCAAGTGGAAGAAGCGCTGAGAGGCCGCGGTCGCGTGGTGCTGCGCGCTTCCGGCACCGAACCCCTGGTGCGTGTGACCGTGGAAGCGGAGGACGCCATCGAAGTGCGTGCGTTGGCCGAGCAGCTGGCCGACGTCGTAAAATCGGCGGCCCAAACCTATCTCGCAAACGTCTCATGAAGCAGGTTCCCACGCTCGACATTCGCCGCTACGACACCGACCGCGATGCCTTCGTGGCCGAACTGGGTGCGGCCTATCGCGAGTTCGGCTTTTGCTGCATCAGCGGTCACGGCATCGAGCGCGAGCTGATCGACAACGCGTACGAGGCCTTCAAGCGATTCTTTGCGTTGCCGGCCGATACCAAGATGAAGTATCACGTGCCCGGCAGCGGCGGTGCGCGAGGCTATACGCCATACAAGATCGAAACCGCAAAGGACAGCAAACACGCCGACCTGAAAGAGTTCTGGCATATCGGCCGCGAGATCGCGCGGGATTCGACCTTTGCCGACGTCATGCCGCCCAACCTATGGCCGGCCGAAGTGCCGGATTTCAAGCCACACGGCTACGCGCTCTATCAGGCGCTGGATCAGCTGGGTGCGCGCGTGCTTCACGCGCTGGCGCTGCATATCGGCCTGCCGGAACACTATTTCGACGACAAAATCGACCAGGGCAATTCGATTCTTCGGCCCATCCACTATCCGCCGATTACCCAGGACAACATCCCGAACGAGCGCGCCGGCGCGCACGAGGACATCAACTTCATCACTCTGCTCGTTGGCGCCAGCGCCGAAGGGCTCGAAGTTCTGAGCGAAGGCAAATGGCTGCCCGTCACCACCGAAGGCGACGCGATCGTGGTGAATATCGGCGACATGCTGCAGCGGCTGACCAACCACGTGTATCCGTCGACCTCGCATCGCGTGGTCAACCCACCGAACGCGAATGCGCGCAAGCCTCGTTACTCGGTGCCTTTTTTCCTGCATCCGAATCCGGACGTTGTGCTCGATCCGGTGCCCGAATGCATTACGCCGGACAACCCGAGCCGCTACGCCGAATCGATTACGTCGCACGAGTATCTGATGCAGCGACTGCGCGAGATCAAGCTGATCTAGGACAATCCGTTTGCGGCGCGCGTCGGCGAGTTGAGTTCAGTCGTGCCCGTTGCGATAGCGCTTGGACTGTTTGGCCGATAGCGCCAGTGCGAGCCGATCCGGCACCAGTTCGAACACGGCCTTGATAAAGCGATTGAGTTTGCCGGTGACGTGCACGGCGTCGCCGCGCTCCACCGCATCGATGCCTTGCCGCACCACTTCTTCCGCGCTCAGCCACATGAAACCGGGCAGTTTATTCATCTTCTCGCGCGTGCCGGTGACATCGTGGAATTCCGAAAGGGTAAAACCCGGACACAGCGCGCAGACGTTGACCCCGGCGGATTTGTTCTCCAACGCCAGGGATTGCGAAAACTTGGTCAGATAGGACTTCGTCGCGGCATACAGCGTGTGGCCGGAGGTGCCTGGCAGAAAGCCGGCCAGCGACGCCACGTTGATGATGCGGCCGTAACCGCGCTCGCGCATGCCAGGCAGCAGGCGGCGGGATAGTTCGGTCGGCGCTGTCAGCAGCACCTGCAGCGAATCGGCGTGCGTTTCCCACGGGCTGTCCACCAGCGCGCCGGGCACGCCGTAGCCGGCGTTGTTGATCAGCCAGTCCACCTTGATGCCACGCTCGTCCAGCGCAGCCAGCAGTTTTTGCGGCGTCGCCGGATCGGCAAGATCGCACGGCAGCACGGTGACAGCGCAGCGATACTTGTCTCGAAGTTCAGTCGCCAGCGCTTCGAGACGATCAGCGCGGCGGGCGGTGAGTACCAGATCGTGCCCACGCAAGGCGAGCTCGCGGGCAAAGGCTGCGCCAATGCCGGCCGAGGCGCCGGTGATCAGACTGACGGGGCGAGACGGTTTCATCGGTTGTTCCTGTGGAAATTGCTCATTTTTGTATGTATCTCTCGCAGGGTGCCATCGACGAGCGCGTTTGCCGATGATTCCTCCCGTGGGTAAGCTTGCGGTTTGACCGAAGCGGAAGCAAACCATGCGCACGAAACTCGTCGCCGGCAACTGGAAAATGCACGGCAGCCATTCGATGGCTGCTGCTTTAGTTGGCGAGATCGTCGCGGCGAAACCGGTGTCGATCGACGTGGCTGTTTTTCCGCCTTTCCCGTACATTGCCGCGCTGGCCGAGCAGCAGGGTGACGCCGGGCTGGCCCTGGGTGCGCAGGATCTCAGCGAGCACGAAGGGCAGGGCGCATATACGGGCGAGGTTTCGGCGGCCATGCTGCGCGACGTCGGCGCACAGTGGGTGCTGGTCGGTCATTCCGAGCGTCGTCATTACCACGGCGAAAGCGACGAGCTAGTCGCGCGCAAGTTCGCCGCCGCCCGCGCCGGCGGGCTGACGCCGATTCTCTGCGTCGGCGAAACCCTAGAACAGCACGAGGCGGGACAGGCGCAGGCCGTGATCGGCCGCCAGCTGCAGGCCGTGCTCAAGCTCAACGGCATCGCCAGCTTCGATACCGCAGTGATCGCCTACGAGCCGGTCTGGGCCATAGGAACGGGCCGCACCGCCTCACCGGAGCTGGCCCAGCAGGTGCATGCCTTCATTCGTAGCCAATTGGAAAAAGAAGATGTTATAATTTCGCGGCTAACAAGACTGCTTTACGGCGGTAGCGTCAAGGCGGCCAATGCCGCTGAACTATTCGCGCAAGCGGACGTGGATGGCGGGTTGATCGGGGGCGCCTCACTGGCTGCAGCTGATTTCCTCGGTATCTGCCACGCGGCGTATCAAGCGCAACAGGCCTAAAAGAAACCATGTTCGTTATTTTCAGCGTGTTCTACATCCTGATCGCGGCTGCCATGATCGTTCTGATCCTGTTGCAGAACGGCGCAGGTGCCGATGCCGGGTCCGGTTTCGGCAGCGGCGCGTCGGCGACGGTGTTCGGCGCACGCGGCTCGGCAACGTTCTTGACCCGGGCCACGGGCGTTCTGGCAACCCTGTTCTTTCTGCTGAGCCTCGGCATGGGCATTTACCTGCACGCCAACGGCCAGTCGCACGCCGCAGCTGCCGACCTGGGCGTGATGTCGGGGGTATCGGGAGCAGGCAAGGCCTCGTCGGCTGCGGCCACGCCAGCGGCGCCCGTCAACTCCGAGGTTCCCTCGGCTGCTCCGGCGACCCAGCCAGCGGCTCCGGTGAAGGCAGACAGTCAGGGTGAAGTACCGACGGCAAAAGATCCAGCCAAGGACGCGACGAAAAAGCACTAGGCAACAAAACTTAAGCAACAAAGCTGAGTAACACACCTGCCCAGGTGGCGGAACTGGTAGACGCACTACCTTGAGGTGGTAGCGACGCAAGTCGTAGGGGTTCGAGTCCCCTCTTGGGCACCAATGATTGATCCTGAACTGTTTGTGATGGATCAGAATTACAGATAACCCCGCGATTTGCGGGGTTTTTTGTGCCATGACCTTCCGAGGTCGTCCGATCCTGTCCGAGGTTGTCCGAGATTTTTGGGTATATAGTTGGGTACAAATCGTACTGTTTGTACCCAAGTAGGTCCCAAGCCATGCCTCGCCTTGCCGTCTCACTGACAGAGCTCCAGGTTCGTCGGGCCAAACCGGGCGACACTCCTTACTCCATGTCCGATGGCAACGGGCTGGTGCTTTGGGTGAGGCCAGGTGGCCTGAAGTCTTGGCGCGTGCGCTACCGCCTCCCGGATGGCTCCAGGGCCGCCCCTGCGACGATTGGGCACTACCCCGAGATGTCTTTGAGCCAGGCCCGCATCACGGCGATCGAGATACAGCGCGCAGCCAAGCAGGGAAAGATCACAGCGGGTATCCGGAAAGCTCACCAGGAGGCGAGGGCAGCCGCCGGAGCCGAGCAGGAGGCTGTAGCGCAACAGCGATCTGTCTTGGAGCACGCTACATTGTGTGCTGTGTCGGGGCGATGGATGGCGGAAAAACGTGCCACTTGGGCGTTGGAGACTTACCGCAAAGCCCGTTTGGTAGTGGAGTCCTATCTCGTTCCCAAGATCGGCGACCTGGACGTTCGCACAATGGAGACAAAGGATGTCCGCCCTCTGCTGGTCGAGATGGCCAGGGAAACGCCTCAGCTTGCCCGGAAGGCACGGCAGTACATGGCCAGCATCGTAGAGCATGCCATCAACGAAGGCCTACGCCCCGACGACAGCCGGCTGCGATTGGATCGCATTCTGCCGACCCATCGCAGCGGCCATATACCGGCGGTCACTGACGACGCCAGCAAGCTGGGTGATGTCATGCGGGCAATCGACTCCCATGAAAACCGTGTTGTGCGCGCCGCGCTGGTCTTGGCATCCCTAACCGCGATGCGCTCGGGCGTCGTGGCCAGCGCTCGATGGGATGAGATGGACTTGGACACTGCCGAATGGCGCGTTCCGGGAAAGAATCCCGACGGAACAAATCGCATGAAGACGGGGCAGGACTACAGCACATCGCTGCCTCGTCAGGCACTTGCCGTTTTGGGTGAGATGCGCGAGCGGAACATAGGCAGTGAATACGTCTTTCCTCCTCAATCCCGCCAAAAATCGGCACACCTCAGTCGAGATGCCTTGAGCAAGGCCTTGCGCGAGATGGGCTTTCAGGGCGAGCACACCACCCATGGCTTCCGGGCATCACTGCGGACACTTGGCCGCGAGCGTCTCGGCATTGATGTGGATGTGCTTGAGGCCCAGCTGGCACATGCCCCAAAGGACGAGATCGAAGCTGCCTATGCGCGCGTCAAGTTCCGTGAAAAGCGCCGAGATGTCATGCAGGGCTGGGCTGACTACTTGGATCAGCTCAAGGTCGGCCGCAATGAGCTCGCATCAAAGGGCATAAAGGAACGGAAGTTGATTGCTGCGTCGGCGGATGCTCAATCCTTCGCAGTGCAGCCAACAGCTGATGGCGTTGGCGAACGAACGAGCTTTCTAGGCGGGGGGAAATTGTCTCAGCGCCATAAGCCATGGCTGATTAGCAAAGAGGTCCAAAAAGCGTCTGTCGTCCCGGCGAAAGCTCGGCCAGTAAAAACCACGGCACCAGTTGATGACATCGAAATGCGAGTAGTGAGTCTTCCGCAAGGAGAGAGTCTTTCGAAACGCGATAAGCCATGGCTGCGGAAAAAGTGATGATTTTTGATGCGTCGCCAGCCGCTCACATCTCTGGCACCCAGCGGGTACGACCACACTGGTCGCCAGGACTAGGATCCGCGAATACTTAGTTGACTGGAGGCGAAGGTGAAGCCGGCAGCAGCAAACTAGGGACTGGGGCGCGTCAGATGACGTCGAAATGGCTTTGCGGTCCTGTCAAATCATTGCGGCACACACGAGGAGGTTCGCCAGGGGGGGGCTGATACATCCCCTCGCGGAGAGGCTTACAGGGAAGACGTCTCGCATGTGACGGACTTGAGATACCCCATTTCAGCAAAGAAGGGAGACAAAAAGCGGATGACGGGGTCTTTACCGTCGAGCAGCTCGACCTGTTTTCCGCTTTTCATATGCGCGACGACCGTCTTAAACTTGTGCGCGCTCAACCAGGAAAGCTCTTGGGCGAGACTCCACGGCATGGTGTCGCTGCTACTACGGCACAAATGGCTGTGCAGATGGCTCTTGGCGATACGCGTCTCTTCAAGCTGGCGCTCTTTGACCCGCGAAGGCTTGGGTGGTTTGAACGTTGGCGGCGGGAAAACCTTGTAGAACTGAGTCATTGACCAGTCCACGATACTCCAGGCGGCACCGATAGCTTCAGCCGTGATCGGGGATATTGGTGGGAGTGCTTCAGTGGGCGAGGCAGGGATAGGCACGGAGTGGAAGCAGTGCAAGATGGCCGCGATCCGCCACGTCTTCTCCGTTGCACGGCCGGCCGAGTCTTGGACATAGTGGAAATCACCCGTCATGCGCAGGTCGATGCTCTGCTTGATCTGCGCCCAACGAGACTGGGCTTCGGGTGACAGGCACAACTCCATACGGTCGTTGTTTCCAGCGAGCAGGCGCTGAAGCCGCTGCTCCAGAAACCAGGTGGCCAGCGTGTGGATCTCGTTGAGACTCGGCGTCGGCAGGTTCGGTAGCTCCGGCGATCGACCTTCCAGGGTATGGGCGTAAAGAAATCTGGAAGCCAGGCCAGACTTCCGGTCGGTGAAACGAGTGTCGATCAGGTGATCGACGTAGATTTCCGGTTGCGTCAAGCAGCAAATTCCGACTGAGGGGTAATAGGCCACGAGCGGTTCGTGGTCCCTCCGGATCAGCGACTCCTTCACCGATCCATCATAAACGCGGTTGAGTTTGCCGCGCCTCTTCATGACATCGCTTTTCAACAGGTCAAAACAGTCGTCGTCCGCGATCGTCAGACCGTTGGCCCTGCCATCCAGTGCTTCGAGCAGCGAAGCCCAAGTGGCATCTACCTGCAAAACGTCACGAAAGGCGGGGTGATCCCGCCACTCGTCGTTGGATACGCGCCGCCCGGCGAGATTGGAATCGAAATTTCGAATCGCTCTGTAGAACTCTGACATCGCCGCGGACTTTGCACAGACGGGTGGACCGATCCCAATGCAATACAGCGAAGCTGGCATCCAGCGGCTGTCGGGCGTACGGATGGCCATGCCGTGGATGGCAGTAGACATTGCGGATAACGCAACAAGAATGACTATCTCGATCGGCGCGCCGGTTTTGTGATGAACTTCCAGGATGGCTGACGCGATTCTGGGCGGCAAGCACCGAAGCAGGTTGTTCCACGGGCTGAATGTATTCACGACCACTTGTGTTCTCCCGGAAGAGGAATGTCACCAAGCGCAACGCCGTACGCGTCTCGCTATGCGATTGGAGAAATGCGTGGCGCGCAGGACCATCAGGCGCCTCTAATGCGTTACCAATGGTTTGGTTCCTGCATGCTGGAGAGCTTGCCATGGCGGGTTCATTTTCTGCTGACCAAAAATCGTCAGTTTGGCTTCGACGTGACGGCGTTTATGCCAAAAATGTTTACACACTAAATAGTTGCGTGAGGTCGAAGTCAGGTTGAAAGGACAGGGGCAGCGCGGCGTGACGCAGCCAATCATGGGTATTTTTGTATTTTTTTTGGTGATCTGTTGCCGCAAACGTTTGATGTACTCTGGTTTTTTCAGATTACAAAAGAAAAATATTTCTTCTTCACGTAGTGGGCAGTGGCGTCTCGCCTGGCCAAGGCGCCACACGGCAGAGTTCCGATGGATGCTGACTTTGAGTACGGCTCAAAGTCACCGGAAGTCGTTGACGTATATGGATGTGCCCTCACGACGCATCATCGGCTGCTAACCAAAGTCAAGATAACAATCGGAACTCTGGTTGGAGTTGCGTGGTATTTATTTGCCTCGTCGTAAATGCCAGTTCATGGCGATTGATGGTCATTCGGCATATCTGCGAAGTCTGGGTTCGTGGAGGGTAGATCTATCTTATTTAGTGAAGTCTCTCGCGTTATCTCAACATGGATCCGAGATGTGAGACGGCCTTGAGCGCCCGCATGGCTGTAAGTGTGCGAGTGGAAATTTGCATAAATTTGAATGGATTTAATTCCGGATCGAAGTCTATATCTATATTCAAGATGTACTAGATATTCCTTCGTGATAATTATGTGACATCTGATAGTAGTAGTTCGATCAAAAAGTAATAAATGAAATAATGGTTAAAGACATTATTTAGTCACGAGATTAATTCAATGAAGTTCTATATGTCGGATGAAAAAATGGTATCGAGTAGGACTAGTAACGATCTCATCGTTGGCGAGCGCTTCCACAACTTAGTTTCATCCGGTATCTTGATCCCGCACGAATGGTACGACGATCGAGGCGATCAGAAATACGGTTACGAAGTGGGAGAAAATAAGCGGGCAACGGATTATATGCGTAACTTGAGGTCGGCGATTAAAGGAGTTGCCCAGAGCAAGACTCCACCGTGTAAGCAGTGGAATAACGCCAACGCGGTGCGGTACACGATGGCTCAGGAATCGCGGCTGCTGTGGCACGCTATCCGCGGTATCGGTTATGCGCCGAAGGCTTGGGGCCGGGAAAAAGAGATGCATCCCTACCTCAGGCTCGGAGTGCACCTGGCACGGAAATGGGAACCTAGGTTGCGGTTTTTCACGAACACGAGCTCTGAGTTGCTCGTGGGTGAAGAGTACCCTCGACGTGCGCTGACGCACGTGGTGAAAGTCATCAGGCGCGTGTGTCGTTCAAAAAAGTTTAAACAACGTATCGCGCAACTGGAGCGCCGGGAGAGCGAAAACTTCGCGAGCTGCTGTAACTACTTCATGTCCATCCTTCGGACACATGCGCGTCCGTTGGTGCTACGAGCGGACCTCTACGTCGAGGCCGAGGCGAAGAAGGCAGCAGAGGAGGGCAAGATCGAGCAGGCGGTAGAGAAGTTCATCCGAAATCTTCGAGAAGACCGCATTGTCTCCGACGTTCTCGGTTACATCATCAAACGCGAGCACGGGTACGACCGAGGTATCCATCTGCACCTGATGGTGATTCTCGATGGTGACAAGCATTTTCAATCGTATAAGCTTACCGAGACAATCAAGATGTACTGGGTCCATGAGTGTGTCGGGTCACCGCAGTTCGCCTCGGGTTTCAATTGCTATCTTCGTAAGGATGAATATCTCTACAACGCGATTGGCCTTGTTCATTACGCGGATGAGTCGATGCTGCGGGGAGTCCTTGAAGCGATCAAATACCTCACCAAAACCGATGGGGACTTTCTTCTTCCCGAAGCATTCGGCAAGAACATGCGCAAAGGCCAGCCGCCAAAGCGGCCACAGGGTGAGGTCCAGCGTGGGGCACCTCGAAAGTTCGGGAACGACACCTTGCTTGCCGAAAGCATCTTGCTCGGACGGAAGGCTGCAGACCGTTTGACAGTGAAGCGCTCGAGGAGAGCGTGACTAGAGCAAAAAAAAGCCGCTCGCGTGAGCGAGCGGCTTTCCTTGAGTGCGGTTGTTGTCGTTTTGAGGCCTACCTCCGCGGCGGATAAGGTCGGAGCAGCCGGCAGATGGCTTGCCGCTCCCCGGACATGAACCCGAACGACCTCAGTTTCATATCCAAGTCCGAAGTGGTCAACGGATTCAAGCGAGGTTGGATTGAGCGGTGCCCCTGTTCGGAGGTCCACCATTTCGCTGCGCAGAGGAGCAAGCTCATGCCAGCGGTCAAATGGGCGTCTTCGGGATACGTCTGCCGAAACCAGCCCAACGTCTCATGGCTGAAGCGTGCCCTGTTGGCACCATGGCCGCGTGGGTTGATGAGCTTAAATACTTGGCGGGCGACGTAGTCGATCTCAAAAGCCGACCGGGGCGCCAGCTTCCGTAGGCGCTGGAGCACTGCCGCCTCGTCCAGTGTGCGGTTCAGAAGCCTCGGGTAGCACTCGATAGCTACCCTGTACGATGCGAAAGCCAGGGGGGCGCCATCACGGATGCCGTGAGGGTCACGGGTATGCCGCTCGATTGTCGGTGGCTCGCCTGCTGCGGTTGGAACGCTTTGCCGAATGCAGGGGGTTGGTATCTCGGATCGCGATTCCGGGACAGCGGAGCGCTCTGCACCGTGCGAGGGGATCCCGGGGCACTGGGAGGAAGTATTCACTGTAGCTGCTCCCCCTTATTCGCCCGGCTTGCACGGCGAACCATCCAACGCAGGATTTCTACCGTCCAATAGCGTCTTGGCGCTCTCTGCGAGCGCCGGCCACCAATCTCCTTGGGATAGGATGGGTCGAAAGCAGCGTTGCTCTCGTCCTGCCATGCGTAGAAGTCGTGCTTGGTGTCACGGGTCACCCAGAGTACTTCGGACTTGTCCAGCACGGGGGGGAGGTTGAAGAGCTTGATGAGCTGAGCGATCTGCTCCTCTTCCGAAAGCATTCCGAACGGCACGAACGATGACGATGCCCCTGCGCAGGGGGCATTCTTCTGCGAAGCATCCATGATTTAGTCCTCCGTCAACAGACGGCGGAGGACGGTCTGCCCGCTCCTGGAGGGCGTGACCAGACCATCATGAATCATCGGTGGCGGTACAAGCCTGATCGAGTTGCCGGGAAAGTGCCGATTTGCCAGCTCCTCGACCGCCATGCTCACTTCGTCGGGAACTTCGATGCAGTCAGTAGGGAAGCCCTTTTCCTTTCGGTACAACATCTCGTCGCCGAACGGATTGTCAAACATGTCGCCGTGGCGGAGGGCGACCGGATGGATCGCATGTCCGGCGACAACACCATCCTCCAGGTGGACGAACAGGACCCAGCCATCGAAGGTGCCGAAGTGCATGCCGGCGAGCTGGTGCTCATTCACGGCTTTGGCGAAATCCCAGACATAGAGAGGCCCTTCGGCGAAGGTTTCGCGGTCTGGTGGTGCGAAGCGGCTCGGATCCTTGAGAATCAGGTCCTTACAGCCGAAGGTCTTTTCGTAATTCGCGATGCCGATGAAGTGCTCGGCTAGCTCGTCGACGCGCACGAGCAGACGTTTCAGCTCATTGCGGCTAAATCCCAACTCGCCGGCCGCACTGTTTTCGCGAGCAACAGCGTTTTTCCGAAATGCCGCGGATTGCGCATGCGGTTCCAGCTTGTTGGTGCGATTTGCATGGCTTATGAAACGGCCGTAACTGGTTGGCAGCGGCGCGAAGCCGATGTAAGCGGCGCTCAGTAAGCCATATGCTGAGATTTCTCCAGACCGAACAGAGTAGTGCAAGCGTTCAAACTGGAGTCGCGTGTGCTTGCGCAACGCGGAGGGGAAAGCCTCATACCAGGCGAGGACGACGGATAAAAAAAACGAAGCTTCTTCGTCGAGACGCAGGGAGGCAGGAACATTGGTCTTCGTGTCCATAGCGATGAATACCTATAACAAAAGGCCGAACAGGGGTCGGCATTACGCAATCGGGGGACTGCGGCGCTTTTGCATAAGTAGGCTTCCCGCCTCTCGAGACCTTAGCTGGCCTGCCAGCGGAACTGGCGACATCAGGCTACGCGTAGCAGGCTGTTTGCGTCAATACTTCATAGTTCTGAGCTGTCCGACATACGCCTTTAACCGGGAATTCTTGGGGTGCGCTCTCCATCAGGAAGGGCTTTGGGCAACACGAAGCGTTGACGAAATCGCCTCTTCGGTCTTCGACGCTGCTTTTGACCCAGAGCGAACACGCCCGAGATGCCAAGGAAAAGATTGAATCTTGGAGGGCTGACTATAATGATTTTCACCCGCACTCGTTTCTAGCAGATATCCCGCCAGCGCAGTTCGCGAAGACCTTTTGCAATACTCACCAACCGCCGATATCTCTACTTTAATGTGCTGCGAATTTGGGGATGGGGTCACCGCCGCAGCAACATTCCCAGCGTTTAGCGACCTTACTTTTCGGCACGTTGCCTCCAAGCCCAACCGGCCATCTCCTCTCGCTTGCGAAATGATGCCCAGTTTGGCGACTCAAAGCATATAAAGTCAGGCGGCTTTGCTTTCGTAGGAACGCACGGCAGCTTTTATAAGTTGGATAGTGGACATTCCAGACACTTCCGCAGGCGATGCTGTTCGAGTCGCTCGGTCTGCTATGTACTTCATGTTTAATTACTGCGACATCGTTCTGATTTTCGCCTGACCCAAATGATGTTCGGGTTTCCAATGAATACCCTGTTGCTTTTTTAGTCAGATGTGTATGCACAGAAGCTGACAGGGCGCCATGTCAACCCAATTGATCAAATCGACGGCTGCGTATCCGGATTGAATAGACGTCCATCTCGATTATTTGTTAAACGAGAGTGTTGTTAAACGTCTTCCACTCGATCCCAATTTTCTTCAGACCTATATAACTTTTGATGAGTGCCATACCAGATGGCTCTTACTAGGTGCTGACGTCAGTGTCTTTAATCATTGTTTGTGAGGTCTTAATCATGATGAAAATATCTATCGCGGAAGAATTTGAGTCACGTTCGCCGGTCCTGCTTACAGCGTGTAAAAAAATAGCCGTCTATTTGAGTGGTCTGCTGCATCCTTTGCAGGGTTCGGTGTCTGTATGACATTCTCGTGCCCTCAGTGCGGCGGGCCGGGCTTGACTGCTACACGTCATGGTCAACAGGCTGCCACCGCCTTAGGCGGCATTGCAGGCGCCGTACAGGGTGTTTCAACCGCACTGGACAGTGGAGACTTTGCTGAGTCGACTCATCTGTTGGGCATTCCCGTAGCCCTCATTGCCGGCGTGGTGGTTGGCGGATTGCTTGGAGGCGCAGCCGGTTGTGCTGCCGGGTCGGCGGTCGGCGCGGCCATCGACCATTCATTGCCTAACAATCTGGTGTGTCAGTCCTGCGGCCATGTCTTCAGTGCAGGACAGGGCAGGTTGCCGTCCGTATAGCCTTGCTGGTTTCGTCGGAGGTAACTGCGTCTAGTAACGCAGCTTCAGTTTCCTCTTCTTCGTTTTATCTACAGGAGCCTGGCCGAAAGCCGGGCTCTTTTTTATGCCTTTACTAGGAGTTTCCTATGCATCTCGTCGAAACGATGGCGTACGTGAACAAAGTGCCTTGGCACGGATTAGGTCAGCGGTTAGGGACACAGCAGCCCATCGAGGTTTGGGCGGAGCACGCTGGAATGAACTGGCGTATTGAGGCATCCGATGTGCAATTCGATACGGGATCGGGTTCAGTGCAGCGCCAAGTATTTTCGGGACAGAAAGTGCTTTATCGCTCTGACACGAGGGCGCCACTGGCGATCGTCTCGGACCGTTATCAGGTCGTCCAGCCATCGGAGATTCTCGAGTTCTACCGGGACCTGATCGAGATTGGCGGATTCGAGTTAGAGACGGCCGGTGTTTTGAAGGAGGGCAGGAAGTTCTGGGCACTAGCGCGAACAGGCCAGAGCGTTGTCCTCAAAGGGCAGGACCAAGTCGATGGATATCTCCTTCTCGCCACCGCATGTGACGGTACCTTGGCGACGACGGCTCAGTTCACATCGGTAAGGGTTGTCTGCCAGAACACGCTGGCGGTGGCACTAAGCAAGAATGCCGGAGCTATTAAGGTGCCTCATAGAAGCCAGTTCGATGCTCAAGCAGTAAAGCGGCAACTTGGTGTGGCGGTGGCATCGTGGGATGAATTCATGATGCAGATGAAGGCCATGTCGGAGCGCCGAGTTAATGCCAAGACCACCGAGGTGTTCTTACAGCGGGTACTGACGTATCCCGCGGCACCAGCGGCAGATCGTGGAAATGCCGTCATCAACGACAGGGCCATGAAAGTGGTACACGAGCTCTTCGCCGGTCGTGGCATGGGCTCCAGCTTCAGTTCGTCGGCGAACACCGCGTGGGGGCTTGTGAACAGCGTGACGGAGTTCGTGGATCACCATCGCCGTGCGAGGAGTGATGATCACAGACTTGACGCTGCCTGGTTCGGGCAGGGCGCGGATCTCAAAAGGAAAGCATGGGAAGCGGCAATGTCACTAGTGCAGTAAGTAGCCTCTCCTAGTAAGTCTGAGCTTCAAAGCCTGTTCTCTCGGGTCGAACTGCATTGCTCACAACGGGTCTGCATGCCGCCCGCCTCAAGTTTTCAAACCATGCCTCTTCAAAAGCCAATAAGCGTAGCCCGGCCTCGGCCGGGCTTTTTTATGCCGCCAACTCATAAGGAAGATGTATATGCACCTCAACAAGACGATCGCTTATGTTCGTTACAAACTCGGCAGCGAAACCAGTGAGCAAGACGTACTCGCCGCGGCGGAAGGTATTCTGATAAGAAGGCTGCAACGCCAAGGCAGCATCGACAATCCGGGGAATGCTTTCGACTATCTTCGTATGCGCTTAGGGGCACTCTTACATGAGGAATTCCACATCATGTGGCTCGATAACCGGCATCGGATTCTGGACTGCCAGAAATTGTTCACGGGGACAATCAACGGTGCGAGCGTCTACCCGAGAGAGGTCGTCAGAGCCGCGCTCGCTATTAACGCTAGTGCAGCTATTTTGGCGCACAACCATCCGAGCGGCGTCGCGGAGCCCAGTGCCGCGGATCGAGTGATCACCAAAGAGATCCGTAATGCGTTGGAACTTGTCGGAGTTCAGATACTGGATCACGTCGTAGTGGGCGCCGAGTGCGTGAGCATGGCAAGTAGAGGTCTGATGTAAGTAGTGTCGATGAAAACGCGTAAGACGATCGTTGCTTGGGACTCTACCTGCGTTGCAGAGGGAGAGGGCACGGGTCTTGGCGTCCTCCAGCTACCGTGTCGGTTGGGTTTGCAAACGGCACCTGTGCACGCAGTTCAACGACCGATGGCCGCTGTCGGCCAAGAAGCGACGGTCAGGTACCAAAGATGCCTGCCGTAAAGCGGCCGTTCGCAATGGTTGAAAAGGGTCGCGCAGCGATCGTCGGCAAGGGCCGTCAACTAACGGCCGCCGACTTGCCAATGGCGGACGTTCGCAACTTACCTGTCAGCTGGTATTGCGATAACATGGATCGGTGCCTCGCATGAGCACCAGCGTGAGGTCGCTGCGCATTGAGCTCAGAACCTGCTGATAACCAATGGCGCTGTCAGCGAGATTCCAAATACGTGCTCTGGGGCCGCGCAGCCATCGCGTCGCCCCGAGTCTCTCTTACTTCTCCTGCTCTTCCCACTTGAGCTACTGTGCTGTTTGAACACGGGCCGGCAAAGAGATCGCTTTGGAAGAGTACAGACGCTATAGCAATTGGGAAGCTGAGGTGCAAGCAGGGTTGGCCATGTGCGATCGGATGCTCGCTAATGGAGAGGTCGGGGCGGCATTAGCTCACTTGGACACGTTGCCGATTCCGGACCAGGCTGACGTACCCTTCCTTCGCATCCAGATGTTGCATGCCGCTGGATTGCCGATACCTGCGCTCGAAGCAATAAAGGCGCTCGTCCTTCCCGAGGATCCTGACCCGGAAGCCCTAGTGCGCCTCGCACATGTGTGCGCCGACGCCGGGGCAGATATGGATGCCTTGGCCTATCTCAAGGCAATTGCGCAAGAGTCCTTGGCTGAATCATCTCTCCTGCTAGCCTCGCGAATAGCTGAGCGCATTGGCGCCTTTGAAATCGAGAGAGATTTCGAGTCGCGCATCGTTGCTGAATACCCTTCATCGCCACTAGTCCAACGTCTGTGCTGGCGACGTGCGATGGTGAGGGGCGAATTTCTGACTGCAGCAGTGACCCTGCCCTCAGACGCTACCCACCTGCGCGAAGCGTTATTTAGCCTGCAATACATGCTTGTCGACAATGATCCGCCCGATTTCAATGCCGTGAGGACTGTATGCGAGCAACACGCAGGAACCCCAATACCAACGATTGTTGTTCGATTTCTCCTCGGCAAAAGCCACGTAGAGCAAGCCCTTAGTGTTGCAATAGGGCTCGTGGAGGCGCCGGGGGATCAGGAAGCGCTTGCGTTATTGGCCGTATTTGATGCGCTTCTCCTACGCCGGGGATCGATAGATTTCACGAAACATGCTCAAGACGTTGAGAAACTCGTGAAGGGCATCATCAGCTATCTGGCGACACGTCCCGAACGTGGCATCTTGCGCCACCGATTAGTAAAGCTTTTATCCGTAAATCGCAGTGGCGACCTGGGGCTACCTATTATTTTGACGGTTGCACTTAATCTGGCCAAAGGCTCGCTTGCTTTAGGACCGGACATTCTTCCCGACGGTGCTTCTGCCCAAGAATTAGAGACCAGTGGATTTCTTGAAGCAGCTACGCGATGGCTCGGTGCACGAGCACCATGTGTACCTGGGCGGACCGTACTGCCACGCGATCTCATTCCAATCGAGCCTGATGCAGTTTTAGGAGCGATCGCCACAATCATGAGCCATAGCCACTTGCCACTTGACTCGGCTGATGACATTGAACTCTGGAAACATTGGCTCCTATTGGGTACGGCAGTGGCACCGCTCGCAAGCAAGCCAGATTGCGTCGTGTCCCTATTCCGAACAGCGGCCACGCGTTTGGCGATTGCGCATCACCCTCAGCAAGCTAGGGACCTCTGCGAGGAGATACTGATTCAAAGCAAGAACTCTCCAACACAGGCCCAGTCAGCTTGGTTTGCTATGGCTGACATCTATAGCCGCCTCAATGATCGATACACTTGCCTGGTTGCCTTCGCATGCGCAGTGGCGGGGCGTCGTGGCCAAGAGCCCATGACGGGATGGAACGAGATTAATGTGTGGGTTCGCCTGCTGAGGGACTGCAAGCTATATGACTATGCCATTGATGCGCTGGATTCAGCAGATGATGCGCTCCGTGCAACCGGCGCATACGATCGGATGCGCCACCATCAAGATCATCTCAGGCTGACAATCGAACACGCTAAGATCCTGTCAAGTCCAGCTTCAAATGGGCCCGCGCTGCCGGCGCTTGTTGAGCGAGCTTGCAAATCAGCGTTCGAGGCGTTGAAACGCGGCGAAGAAGCGACTCAGTCAGTCGTTCTATTGAGTCAACTCATACATCTGTGCGAAACCTTCAGCGTCACATTACCAGCCTCCGCGCGAGCGACCCTTGAGGAACTGACAGGAGAGCATCTGTCGTCCAAGCTATTCGTTCAGACACTCACTGATAGCGATGATCCGGTAGCCGCGCTGTGGGGGCTTTATTGCATGGACAACGAAGCACGCTATGCCACCGACGCGGCATCTGACGCACAACACCTCATCGTGCCCGCTAGGGACCTGTTGACGCGCCACTTAAAAAAAATCGACGCGCAGGCCCTCATCTTGCCGTTCGACTTGTTGGCCGATAGTGGTATTGCTATGCCTGGGTGGACCGAACGACCGCGTCCTCCTCGCCGCTTCACATCAAACCAAGAAATGCTGGAGGTCATCGCGCACCTTCGCGCGCGAAATGTCGCGTTGGTTATGGCTGCTTTCAACAATCGCGGAGAGCTCTTGTCTCTCCGATGTCATGACGGAGGCATCGCGGTTGTCGATGAAGTCGGCTTCAATCATGCCTTCTTCCAAGCGTGGTCCAAGTCTTACCCATTCGACTATTGCAACGAACCCACGGCTACGCAAGCGATTTTTCGCAAGTACGAGCTAATGATTGATACGCTCGAAGGCTGCGAGTGGGCACCCTTCCCGCAGCACGCTGTTTTAATGGTCTTCGATACGGACCTTCAATCTTTGCCCTGCAACCTAATCCGGACGGGGTTCCAATTCCTCGGCCAAACACGCGCCGTTGGAGCAGCGCCTTCGCTCGCATGGCTTGCTGAGTCGTTTAGGCGCCCAGCCTCTAGCAGCCGTCGGTTGCACGCGTGGATTTCGGCGGCGGGTGACCAAGGAAAGACACTGAACGTCCTCATCGCCAATCTTAAGAACACGTTTGCGGAGCAAGATGTCCAGCTTGATACCGGAGACCAGCCGCCAGCATCCTTGGCGGGCGCCGATTTGGTCTTCGTTGCCGCGCACGGCCAAGTCTCACCAGATGGCCGCTATTTTCATACGCTAAATGACGAGGGAACGCTCAAGATTCCTGCAGAATCACTTGCTCTGGCACTACGAAATGCGCGAGTGGTCGTGCTCTTTGTGTGTAGCGGCGGACGCTCAGACAAAGTGCCAAGCGCAAACACGACGAGCGGACTTGCAAAGCAGCTGCTCGACGCCGGTTGCGCTACGGTGATCGCTTCTCCTTGGCCTATGGAGGCCATGGTGGCGGTCGAATGGGCACCAACGTTTCTCAAGCATTGGAAGTCTGGGGAGAATGTGATCGAAGCATGCTTCCATGCGAATGAGCGCATTAGCCGTGACGATCCGTCCCGCAGTCTTGCAATGAACTTGTATGGCGATCCGTGCCAATTTTGCGCAACATCGCCGACTTAGTGAATCGTACAGCAGCTTTCGGCCGATTCTGTTGAAAAACACTCTTACGGCAGCGTGATGGTAGTGATTGACTGACCACCCATCGACCGAACGGAATTATCGCGATTTTGGGACGTCAGCAGGCTGCACAAGCCCCGACGCTCTGTCGGTCGTCGGCTCTGTTGGAAGTGTATGCGTTAACGGGGTAGAACCCGTTGCTGCAAAGCGGGACGCAAGCTTGTAAGAGATGGAGCTGCGTTCGACTGTGGCCTCAATGGGCTGCCGAGCATACTGCTGCGGCCCACACAACCGACAAGCGCCTCTGATCAGCTCTCTCGGTCCAGAATGTCACGCAACTCATATGGACAGCTGGGACTGGTCCACCGCTTCCGTTCGGCAGGGTCGGGATGAAGCACGTCCCATGAATCAGCAGGCGCCTCGACTACCTGAAACCATAGCGCCCGCGTCTCTTTTCTCCGCGCCACAATCGTGGTCGGAGCATGCCCGGCATGCCGGTGATTAAAGGCATCAACGGTGTCTGGGGAGACCTCGCAGTAGAGCGGGCCGACAGGTCGATGCGTGAAAAGCAGGCATTGGCTTGGGGAGATCGGCAACGTGATCTCGATATCAGGGTTCTCCAGACCCGGAGCTCGCTCGTATGGATGCTTCCTGTATGCGGTTTGGTCGTACCAGGTCGATGGGGCATCGGTTGTCAGGAACCCAAGCTGGTCATTCGTGCAAAGCACCGTCTTGTTCATGCCAAGCAGCACCGGAAGAATGACCTTTACCCCTGATTCGATCAGGATTCTTGTCGAGTCCTCTTTCAAGTTGTCGAAATCCCCTGGTTGAGGAACGTAGACCCTCGAACGGTCAACGTGGGCAGGAAGCACGGACTCAACCGTTCGCGTTTCCCAGCCGGGGCCAGCCATCTGCTGGAACATCGCCTTGACGTCCTCCATTTGATGAAGCCAGTGGTCGCGGCTCGATTTCGTACGGAGGTGGGCCGTTGCAGCGAACAAACAGATCCACATCCAGTCGTCATCGGTGAGTGGGCGTTTGAAATTGAATGTTCTGTTGCGCACCGTCGTGAAGTTGGACTCGATCGTTCCCAGTCCTTTCTCTAGCCGAAGGTCACGGCCCCCATCAGCCTCCGTCAGCGTGTACATCTCCGTCTCACGGAAGATCTTCTCCGGTGACTTGGGCCTGGGATTTTCGCCGTTTTTGTCGAACAACCAAACGTACGGATTATTCGTGGCCGTCTTCGGCGCCACAGGATCCAACCAGGCTTTCAGGTAACAGGCCGGGACGAAATGCTGCTTCCGCTGCGCGTATTTCTCTCGTTTCATAGCTGGAACGTCCGAAGGTTGTTGTCGCACTGATGCGACGATGATAACCAACCACCTTCAAGCGGCTTGCGCCCGGCCACATTCAGAAGGTCATGGATCAAGAGCCGGCGGCCTAACGTGCTCCAACACCGGAGAACAATCGAACATTCCGACCTTCCGCAACTTCCGGAAACGAGCGATTGCGCGCTGTGCGGCGTTCTGCGTCGCCACCTCGACCGTGAGATCTCGCTGTGCGGCCAGGCACGACAGCTGCGCAAGCGGAGGTTTCGGCAAGCGCGATGTCACTTGTATTGTGTAGCGTCACACGATACGCTACCTCAACAACCCGAGGAGGCAGCCATGGCACCCCAAGATGACACGCCCCACCCGGGAAGCCGCATTCGGGCCGAAGTGATTCCGCTCGGCATGTCGGTTACCAAGGCCGCCAAGCTAATGGGGGTGGGGCGCCCTGCGCTTTCAAACCTCCTCAACGGCAATGCCTCCCTTTCACCGGAGATGGCCTCGCGTCTGGAGAAGGCTTTCCAAGTGCCCAGGGCCGACCTGATGGAAATGCAGGCGCGCTTTGACGCGGCCCAAGCAAGAAGTCGCGGCGCTCCCGCCAACATTACGGCTTACGTGCCCCCCTTCCTGCAGATCAAGGCCAACGACATCGAAGTCTGGGTAACGGACAACCTCCAAGCACGCGCTCGATTGGCCGTGCTACTTCGAACACTGGTGCATTCCACTGGAAGGGGCCTTTCGAAGGTCGATTTTCCGGGCAATGACGACTCACAGCGGAAGGGCTGTGATGGTGAGGTGGAAGCGAATGAAGGTGCCCCGTGGGTTCCGAGCGGACGGTCAGCCTGGGAATTCGGAACCGACGAGGATGTGAAGCGCAAGGCAAATAATGACTTCGACAAGAGCGTCGATGGAATCGAGGCAAAGGAGCGCGCCGAGATGACCTTCGTGTTCGTTTCTCCACGCCGCTGGACGGCAAAGGATGCGTGGCGAAAGGAAAAGAAGAAGCTTGAGCGGTGGAAAGACGTTCTGGTCTACGACGCCAGCGATCTGGAACAATGGCTCGAACAGTCCCTACAAGGTCAAGCCTGGTTTGCCAACGAAACTAATCGACCGTCGCGGGATGTCCGCACGCTCGACAGTTGCTGGGCGGATTGGGCTAATGCAGCGTCGCCGCCTTTGTCCGGAATGCTGTTCAAGTCCGCGATCGAGGCGAGCAAGCGAACAATCCTGGCGCGCCTCTCCAAGCCTAGCGAAGGTCCTATTTTGCTGGCGGCAGACTCGCACGAAGAGGCACTGGCATTCCTCGCACAGCTGCTGACCGGCAGCGAGGAACTCCAGGCCCTCCGTGACCGTGTCTTGGTCTTTGACAAGCCAGGAGTCTTTCCTGGCTTGGTCGCCGCCGCGCAGGCGTTCATTGCGGTCACTCACTCGCGTGATGTGGAGCGGGAGTTCGCTCCCCATGCCAAAAATCTGCACACAATCGCGATCTATCCTCGGAATGCTGCCCCGGGGAAGCCCGATGTGGTTCTCGAACCCGCAAGCCACGAGACATTCGGCGCCGCATTGGAAGCAATGGGCAAGAGCCGCGACGAAATCGGTAGGCTCTCGTCAGACTCAGGTCGTTCGCTGACAGTGCTGCGACGTCGGCTGTCAACGGTGCCTGCCGTTAGAGTGCCGCGGTGGGCGGGTGATCCTCAGTTGGCAGGAAAGCTGGTTCCTTTCCTGCTCGTCGGCGCGTGGGATAGCACCAATGAGTCGGACAAGAGTGCCCTGTCACTTGTCGCTGGCGGCAAGAGTTACGAGGAACTAGAAAAAGATTGCCAAGGTTTGGTCTTGCTGGACGATACGCCCGTTTGGTCCATAGGCACGTTTCGCGGTGTTGTCTCCAAGCTTGACCTGCTGCACGCGATCGCCGGTGTCGTAACCCAAGACGACCTGAAGGCCTTTTTCCGCGTGGCGCGGCGAGTCTTGGGCGAAGACGACCCATCCCTTGACCTCGAAGACGGCGAGCGTTGGGCAGCTTCCATGTACGGTAAAACGCGCCAGTTCTCCGGCACCTTCCGCGAAAGCATCTCGGAGACGCTGGTCATGCTCGCAGTGCAAGGCCCTCAACTCTTCAAGCATCGTCTTGGGGCGGACCCTGAGCTGGAAGCGGCGATGGTAGTGCGCGAACTGCTCCCCGACCCGCTTACGACACGCGCCCTCGAAGCGAATGATCGCGACTTGCCACTTTACGCAGAAGCGGCGCCGGAGGAATTCCTGGGAATCATCGAACGCGATCTCCGGACCGGCTCGCCGGCGTCCCTCGGGTTGATGAGACCGGTAGGTGGCGACTTCTTCAGCAGCCCGGTCCGGACCGGGTTGCTGTGGGCCTTAGAAGGGTTGGCATGGAATCCGGACCTGCTGCCGCGAACCGCCCTGGTGCTTGCACGGCTCGCTAGCGTTGAAATCAACGACAACTGGTCCAACAAGCCGATCAATTCCTTGGAGTCGATCTTTCGCGCGTGGATGCCGCAAACCGAGGCGGACCTCAGCACACGCGTCGCCGTGATGAAGATGTTGGCGCGGAAGTTCCCTCGTATTGGCTGGAAGATCTGCATGGATCAGTTCGGGGATCTCCAATCCGGACATTACAGTCACAAGCCTCGATGGCGCTCCGATGGTTATGGGTTTGGGGAGACGCTCGCCACGTGGGAGCCCATTCATGCTTTTCAGCGCGAGATGGTGGAACTCGCACTTTCATGGAAGGAGCACTCACTCGAGACGCTTTCTGATCTCGTAGAACGCATGCACTTCTTGTCGCCGGAGCACCAAGTCCGGGCATGGGATTTGGTCGCAGCCTGGGGAGACGGAACGGCGAGCGACTCGGACAAAGCCAGGATGCGCGAAAAAGTCCGCACGTCTGCGCTATCGAGGCGCGCAGCTCTGCGGGGCAAGAGAAAGGGAATTGACAAGACGCTGATAACCGCGGCCAAAGCTGCTTTCCAGGCGCTTGAGCCTGCCGGAGTCGTGAACAAGCATCTATGGCTGTTCAAGGATCACTGGGTCGACGAGTCCGCCGATGAATTGGAGGACATCGAAAAGGTCGACTATCAGGAGCGCGAGAAGAGAATTGGCGCTCTGCGCGTGAACGCCCTGCGAGAGGTTTATGGGGGTGTGGGCGCTGCGGGTTTGCTGGAGCTTGCGAGTCGCGGCCGCGCGCCATGGATCGTCGGGGCGCTGGCTCCCGATGCGATAGAAATTGAGTACCTGGAATCGCTCCTGACGGCAGCGTTCGATGCCGTGGTTCATGGTGCGCAGGAGACCGGGTCATATAGCAGCTTAATTGGCGGCACGCTGCATGCAATTGCAGAAGACGGGAGCCGCGAGAAGGTGATTGAGGCTGTTTCCGCCGCCCGCCCCGAAATTGAAAGGGCATGGCTGCTGACGCTGGCACCTTTTATCAGAAGCACATGGAAGCTGATAGACGGTCTCGGCGAGGAAGCTGCGAGGAAGTACTGGGAAGAAGTCCGGCCGGACCTTATGCGAGGTGAGGCAGATGAAAAAGAAGAAGGAGTCGCCAGGCTGCTCGACGCTCGTCGCCCGCGCGCGGGATTTTTCAGCGTCAAGTACGACCTGAAAATTCTCGATCTGGAACTGCTCTTCAGCCTGATGTCGGCGATCGCCAAAGACGGAAACGATAAGCCGGGCGAGTATCAGCTCGATTCCTACCATATTGAAGAGGCCTTCAAGCGCCTTGATTCAAGCGGGCGATTCACTGTCGATCAGATGGCATCCCTGGAATTCACCTATATGGAAGTCCTCAGAAAGCTTGGGGGTCGAGACATGGGTTATGGCATCCCCAACCTGGAGCGGCATGTCGAGGCCAATCCGGAAATGTACGTGCACGCTCTTGTCTGGGCTTACCGGCGAGGAGACAAGCAAGCTGATCCCGAACCGTTCCGGGTCGCACCTGATCAAGTGAGAGAGATGGCGAAACGCGGCCATCATCTGCTGGAGGCAATCCATCGAATCCCTGGCCATGATGATCTGGGCAACCTGGATGCACTACGACTTGCGAAGTGGATCGCGGCGGTTCGAAAAATGGCTGCAGAACTCGATCGGGCGAAAGTAGCCGATGTGTCCATAGGCGGGCTCTTGGCAAACGCTCCTATTGGAGCGGACGGAGTCTGGCCCTGCGAGCCTGTCCGCGATGTCATGGAGGAACTGCAACTTGAGGACGTGATGCGCGGCGCGCACACGGGCCTGTACAACTCGCGAGGTGTTCACTGGCGAGCTAAAGGCGGTGACCAGGAGCGGGAATTGGCGGATAAGTATCGAGCGTGGAGCAAGGCGCTGCAGATCTCACATCCGTTTCTCTCCTCAAACCTACTCATGGGCATGGTTAGGACTTACGAACGCGAAGCCAGCCGCGAAGAAACAGCGTCCGCCCTGCATCACCGTTTGCGCTGAGGTTGAGATGCAGACTCAAGGAGACGCAATCGCCGTTGAACTCGACGCCCCTAGAATCAGCCTGTAACGACCGACCGCTAATGAGCGACCCAAAGCGGCCGTTAGTGACAGGCTGAAATGGGTCGAATTCTGCCGGTCCACTTAAGCCCGCGGGTGACCCGATTCGGAACACCCCTAGGAGCTGGATGATCATTTGTCGAACGGCTTCGACTTGAGTACAAGCCCTTTGCAACAAGTTGCTGAAAGAATCCCAATAGTCAAATGAAATGACGAGATACTTACTCAAGGAAGAGCGACCTAAAATGTAGAGATCGCCCGCAAAGCCCTGGTATTGAGCGGTTTGTGCATCTGCTTTGACGTCGACGTGATTCCGTACACAGAGCTTTTCTCAAGAACCATTTTTTCTTTGGGCACTATGCAATCCGCATCAGCCTCACCGAGTGGTGCCCTTTGGTGATCGCAGATGCCGGAGCTTCCTTACCGTCTGAACACCATGTTGCCGATTCCTGAAGATGGTTATTAACCAATGTGACGTCATCCCCTTCTTCCGCATGGAACGCTGCTACCCACAGGCCGACACATGCGCCGATACTGGGTTAGCTACAGCGGCACCCTTATCGATTTTCACGCCCGGGGTCTGGGTTGGAGTGGGAGCAGTAAAATATGTCCTTTAGTCGTGTGAACACTCGTTATTTCCCATTAGATATTTTTCGCTCATTAGAGACGGCTGTATGCCCCTTATCGAACTTCAAAAGTACCTAGCTGCTATAGCTCCCGGAAAAACTATCTCACGAGTATCTTGAGGATGTCCAAAGCCTTCCGTTTGATTGTTGGGAGAAATTGTCCGGCCGAACGAACGGAGGGATGGCCGCACACAAATTGACTGAACGAGCTGAAGAATTCAACTGGGATCTCCCAGTACTCAGCTTCCTAATCGAGCGCCATGGAGCGATAGTAGGAGGAGGCTCGTCAAGGGCAGAGGTTCAAGGTTGGAAGGTTAATCTTGGGGCTGCGACGGCCGACGTTAGCTCGGTTGGTTTTAAGCAGAGCCGTCCCATGAACAGGGCTCTTGACGTAAAGCCAATAGCGGCAAAAGTCACTGCGTCGATCTTGAATCGTGTTAATGATCCTAAAATCGCGTGGGAGGGCCCGAACCGTGTAACGATAGTGATGGCCGCGAACGGCAGTTTCTGCCCAATTTGGGGCGGTCTTTTAATCATCCAGCTCAGCGCCCCGGTATGTAGCGGTGGAACTCCCCTGACCAGCGCATACGTGGCGACTTAAAGTCGGCCATCACATCTCTCGGTGAATGCGGGCGAATCACGATTTCACCATCAACCATTTCATCGCAAAAATGTCCCCCTTGAGGCGTTTCGATCGCGTAGTGGCTGACGTGCGGATCGCCGTGCACGAGGTGGGCGTGCAAGACGCAGGTGTGAGGTCCGTGCACTTGCGCGATCAGACGATGAGGTTCAAACCGGAGTTCTGTGTAAACACCGTGCGGACTTTTGGCGTGGAGAACCCCGTCAAAGAACGGAGCCGTTGGTGCGCAAAGTGCGTTTGCACTGATGCCCAGAAGCATGACGGCGGCGCATGTCTTCAGCTGCATCCACTTTGCGAGCGTGCTGCTATGAGAAAGGGAAGGTGTTGGGTCAGCATGTGCGCCCGTAGGGCAGGACATAAAAGTTATCGGACCATCTGAAAACTGGTGGGAACTTAGTTCATTCGTGTGTGGCAAGGGCTGGAATCTCATTTGCATCGTCGGAAGTGACACCAAACAGGTGAGGGGATACGGAACTGATCAATTTTCAGGCTTTGCCAACTGATGTTCGTAGAAGGGCCGCACGCGTCGATCCAGAACAGCGTATTGGCTCGGCAGATCGTTCGGATCAGGATTCAGCCACACGTCGATGTCGTCTTCGCGGATTGGAATGGGGCATCGATCATGTCCGGCCTCTACCACTTCTAGCGGCGGTTCATCGGTGATGGCGGCAAAGGTGTAGAACCCTGAGTTGTCGCCTTCCGGTTCGACATACGTCCACAAGCAGGCCACGAAAAGATCTTCACCAGTAGACGGTGTGAACAGGATTTCCACGCTCTGTTCTCGCTCGCCCGGAACTAACTCTCGCCGTTGCAGGTGGTGGAGATAAACCGATTCATAGAAGCGATCCACCACCATGACGCCATGGTGGTATCCGAAGACCTTGCGCCACACCGTCGACAGCTTGTCGCGACGAGCGTTGTAAGTGCCGGGCTTTTCAATCTCATCTGCTTCCGTCCAGCCGGGCAAGCGGCATCGGTAGCGCATGGGCACCACAGAGCGCTCGCCCGTTTCCGGGTCACGAATCATCACTGGGGCGAAGTAGCCCGGCCAGATGCGGCCGATGCCATCCGCCGAGGCGGGGGAGGCCATGTCGTCAAGCTTCTTCCGGCCGGCGTCGATCTTGTTGGTTGCAATGCGGCGATCGTTCTCGGCTTTCTTGGTCGGTTTGGCTGACGCCAACTTGGCGTTGGCTTCGACCAGACGCGCTTCCTGCACGCCGATCTCCGCGGCGATCAGCGCGATCGCTTCCGCGTCTGCCTCGCGAGCCAACTCGACGGTGCCGATGTCGAGCACGCCGCTTGCGGTATCCGTCATCGCTTGGCGCATGGCCTTCGGCACAACTTTCACCCACGTACCCTTTTTTTTCGTCCAGCCGGCGAGATTCGTGAACTCCTTGATCGCGAGCTTGCCGCCAAAGCGTTCGTATTTTCGAAAGTCCGCCCAGATTTGCGCGCTGTAACACATGCGTTTCGGCACTCCTGGGCGTTCGTGGTCTATATACCGGCAAGTCTCACCAACGCCATGTGAGATCGGTGCGTCGGTCATGAGTGGATCAATGACTCATCTCAGGCCATGAGATCGGTTTGCGCGAGCCTGATGCCTAGATCAGTGCTCGACATCAGGTGCAGTTTGCGGTCCAACCCCTTGATCCGTCTCGAGTGGTTCTGAGGATATCTTTTTCTTCTTCCATTTTCACCTATTTTGGTGAAACTATGTGAGCTATGACGATCCAGATCACCAGTCGCCAATCCAATGTCCTCGCCTTCATCCGGGCTCGCATCGAGCGGGATGGTCAGTCCCCCACGCTTGAAGAAATCGGCGAGGCCCTGGGGATCGGCAACGTGAGCGCCGTGCTCAAGCACGTCCGCTCGCTGGAGGCCAAAGGTCGGTTGACCATGGAGCCCAACCGCGCGCGCAGCATCCGGCTGGTGCACGAATCCGACCCCCTGGATGCAGACACACTAGAACTCCCACTGATAGGTCGCATCGCCGCCGGTGAGCCGCTGTTTTCCGAAAGTCGTATTGACCGGACGTTACGTGTGTCCCGATGGGCATTTCGCTTGCGACCGGACTATCTGGTGCGCGTGGTCGGAAATTCCATGCGCGATGAAGGCATTCTGGATCAGGACATCGTGGGCGTGCACGCGACACCGGTGGCGCGACACGGCCAGGTGGTGGCCGCGCGACTGGATGGCGATCGTTTTACGATCAAACGGCTGCATTTGAAAGGCGATGTCATTCGGTTGTTACCCAACAGCCCGGGCTTTCACCCGATTGATCCCAACCCGACCGAAGACTTCGCGATTGAAGGCTTGTTCGCCGGCCTTTTGAGGTCTGGCTGATGGCTGCCGTTGTTGCACTGTCGAGCTTGCTGGAAGGTCGCCAGGTCTGGCGGGGCCGGGAAGCACCTGCACCGGCTGGCGATCAGCCGACCGGTTGGAAGGCACTCGACGCGATCCTACCGGCCGGTGGCTGGCCGGACGCGGCGCTGTCGGAAATACTGCTGCCCGTCGATGGCGTCGGGGAACTCCAGCTGGTGTTGCCCACCCTCGCGCGGCTAACGCAAGGCAAGCGCAGCGTCGTGATTGTTGCGCCGCCCTACGTGCCGTGCGTCGCCGGCTGGCGACAGCGGGGCGTGGACATGCGACGCGTTGAAATCGTCGCGGCGGGCGACAAGGACGTGCTCTGGGCAACCGAACAGTGTCTGCGGTCGGGCAGCTGCTCGGCGGTCCTGGTCTGGCCGCATCAGGCCGACGATCGCGCGCTGCGACGCCTTCAGGTCGCCGCCGACACCGGCAAGGCGCTCGCTCTAGCTTTTCGCGACCGTCGCCATCTGTCGAATGCGTCGCCTGCGGCTCTGCGGCTGGAACTGGAAGCGATGCCGCGGGCCCAGATCTGGGTCCGCAAATGTCGGGGTGGCAACGCGCCGAGCCAGCCCGTTCCCCTTTCGCGCCATTCGCATTGATGGCGGCCGGGTATGTGGGCGTGTCTATTGCTGCCGCATCTGGCGCTGGATGGGATCCTCCGACGCCGGCCCGTCGATGGGCCGCTGGTGTTGGTCGATGGTCCCGTCAACGCGCGGACCGTGGTCGCCGTCAATGACGCGGCGCGCGCGGCAGGCTTGCACGTTGGCCAGAGACTGACCGCCGCACACGCACTTCTGGCGCAATTCGATGCGGTTCCGTATGACCCGGATGGGGTCGAGAATTGGCACCGTTTTCTGGCGGCGGTGGCCTACCGCTACAGCTCCGAAGTCTGTTTGCTGCCCCATGCCATCGTCCTGGAGGTCAGCAAGAGCATGGGCTTGTTTGGCCCCTGGCCGCGCCTCGAATCCATGTTGCGGGCCGACGTGGAAGAGCTCGGGTTTCGCCACCGCATTGCAGCGGCACCGACGCCGCATGCCGCTTACATTTTGGCCGGTGTCAGCGACGGGCTCGCGGTCCTGACCCGAGACACCTTAATCAACGCGCTGCGACGCGTGCCCATCCAGAAAAGCCGGTTGCCGGCCTCGGCGTCGAGTTTGCCGGGCATGGGCGTGCGAACCCTGGGTCAGCTGCTGGCGCTTCCCCGAGACGGGCTGCGCCGGCGCTTCGGCGCGGAACTCCTGGCAAACCTCGACCGCGTGACGGGTGATCTGCCGTCCGGGCTCGACAGCTTCCGACCACCTGATGTGTTTGATCTGAGGATCGAGCTGGTTCACGAGGTCGAAAACCTCGCCATGCTGGTGTTTCCCGTTCGCCGCATGACGAGTGACCTGGCGGCGTATCTGGCTGGGCGCGATGGCGGGGTCCAGCGGTTCCTCTTGCGGCTGGAACACCGCGATGATCGCCACACCGACGTGGTCGTAGGCCTGCTTGCTGCAGAGCGCGACCCGGCCATGCTGTTCGAGTTCGCCCGCGGCCGCCTGGAGCACGTGACGCTCACCGAACCGGTGCTGGCGCTGCGACTGATCGCGCGCGATCTGCCCGCGTTCGTGCCCGCCGGACGCGATCTCTTCGATGAGCGACCGGCCAACGCGCTGCCGTTCGAACAGCTGCGCGAGCGCCTGCGCGCCCGTCTGGGTGATGGCGCGGTTTATGGCTTGGGCAGCACGACCGATCCACGGCCGGAACGCGCTCAACAAATCGCGGCGAGTGCACACGTGGCGATCGAAGCACACCCCCGGCCGACGTGGTTATTGGAGCGGCCCATTCCTCTGCGCGGGCATGAGCCGCTGATTTTGTCGGGGCCTGAGCGCCTGGAAACGGGCTGGTGGGATGACGGCGAGGTGTGCCGCGATTACTACGTGGTGGAAACGTCATTGGGTCAGCACGCGTGGGCGTTCTGTCCACCGGGCGAACAAACAGGGTGGATGATCCACGGCTGGTTTGCGTGAGCGGGTATGCGGAGTTGCACTGCCTGTCCGATTTTTCGTTTGGACGCGGCGCCTCTAGCGCGCGCGAGCTGTTTGGTCGCGCGAAGACCTGCGGGTATGAGGCATTGGCGATCACCGACGAGTGTTCGCTGGCCGGGATCGTGCGCGCCTTCGAGGCAGCGCGCGACACAGACGTACCGCTTATCGTCGGCAGTGAAATCCAGTTGACCAATGGCCCAAAGCTCGTCGTTCTGTGCGAGACGAAACAAGGCTACATCAGCTTGTGTCAGCTCATCACCAAAGGCCGGCGGGCCTCAGAGAAGGGCACGTATCGGCTGGAGCGTGCTGATATGGAAGATGGGCTGCCTGGCACGTTGGTACTGTGGATACCCGGGTTCGATGTGGCGATGGAGGAGGGACGTTGGGTGCGCGAGCAGTTCGGGAAACGCGCGTGGCTCGCGGTCGAGCTACATCACGGCCCCGATGATGCGCGACGTCTGCGCGAGCTCGGGGAGGTCAGCCGCGTGCTCAACCTGCCGATGGTCGCCGCGGGCGACGTCCACATGCATATCCGCAAGCGCTTGGCGCTACAGCACACGCTCACTGCCATTCGTCACCGGTTGCCAATAGCCGAGGCTGGCGCAGTGCTGGCGCGCAACGGTGAACGTCACCTGCGCGCCTTACACAAACTCGCATCGATTTATCCCGACCACTTGCTGGAAGAGAGCGCAGCTATCGCACGACGTTGCACATTCACACTGAAGGAGTTGCAGTACCGCTATCCCGCCGAGCTGGTGCCCGAGGGGCATACAGCGATCAGCTGGCTGCGCCAGCTGACCGAAACGGGTATGCACTGGCGATGGCCAAAGGGGATAGCGGACAAAGTTCGTCAGCAGATCGAACACGAGCTGGCATTGATCGAAGAGCTCAAGTACGAGCCGTACTTTCTGACGGTCCACGACATCGTGCGGTTCGCGCGAAGCCAGGGAATCCTCTGCCAGGGTCGTGGGTCCGCGGCGAACTCGGCCGTGTGCTTTGCGCTCGGCGTCACTGAGGTCGATCCGGCCCGCATGAATTTGTTAGTTGAACGCTTTATCAGCAAGGAGCGTAACGAACCGCCGGATATCGACATCGACTTCGAGCACGAGCGGCGCGAAGAGGTCATTCAGTACATCTATGGCAAGTACGGGCGCGAGCGCGCGGCCTTGGCCGCGACCGTCATTTGCTACCGCGGCAAGAGTGCCGTTCGCGATGTCGCCAAGACCTTGGGATTGCCACTCGACCAGATTGACCAGCTCAGCCGTGTCTTTGCCTGGTGGGATGGAGAGGCGGATCTCTCCGACCATTTGCGCGAACGCGGCTTTGATCCGGATAGCGCCGTTATCCTACGCATCATCCGACTGACCGCTGAACTGCTCAACAAGCCAAGACACCTTTCCCAACACGTCGGCGGTTTCGTCATCGCCGATGCACCGCTGACCGAGTTGGTGCCAGTGGAAAACGCGGCCATGCCGGACCGCACGATCATCCAATGGGATAAGGATGACCTGGATACCATGAATCTGCTGAAGGTCGATTGCCTGGCGCTCGGCATGTTGACGTGCGTGCGCAAATGCTTGGACCTGTTACGGAATCACCGCGGGCAGGATTACACGATGGCGACGCTGCCCGCGGAAGATCCTAAGACCTACGCCATGATCCAGCGCGCTGACACCTTGGGGGTGTTCCAGATCGAGAGTCGGGCGCAGATGTCGATGCTGCCCCGGCATCTTCCCGCGACGTTCTACGACCTGGTCATCCAAGTGGCCATTGTTAGGCCTGGTCCGATCCAGGGCGACATGGTGCATCCTTATCTACGGCGCCGCCGCGGCGAGGAGCCCGTCACGTATCCGTCGGAAGACTTGAAGGCTGTATTCGAGCGAACGTTGGGTGTTCCGTTGTTCCAGGAGCAGGTGATGAAGCTCGCCATTGTGGCTGCCGGCTACACCCCGGGTGAAGCCGACCAGCTTCGCCGAGCGATGGCCGCGTGGAAGCGCCATGGTGGTATGGAGAAGCACCGCGAGCGGATCATGAGCGGCATGATTGAACGGGGATATACGGCAGAGTTTTCCGCCCAGCTGTTCGAGCAGATCAAGGGGTTTGGATCTTATGGCTTCCCCGAATCTCATTCGGCCAGTTTTGCCGGCATCGTTTACGCGTCGTGCTGGCTCAAGGCGCACGAGCCGGCGGCGTTCGCGTGTGCTTTGTTGAACAGTCAGCCGATGGGTTTTTACTCGGCTAGCCAAATTGTTCAGGACGCGCAGCGGCATCGCATCCGTGTTCACCCCGTGGATGTCCGCTACAGCGATTGGGACTGTACGTTGGAAACTGATAGCCGATGCACTGACGACGCGCCGCTCATTCGGCTGGGTTTTCGGCAGCTGCGCGGCTTTAGCAAAGCGGTGGCGCTTCGTATTCAAACCGCGCGCGCCACTCGGTCGTTTGATGATGTGCCCGACCTGTGCGGCCGCGGTGGACTGGACAAGCGCCATCAAGAATTGTTGGCTGATGCGTCGGCGCTGCGAGGGCTTGCTGGCAATCGCCATCGCGCGCGCTGGGCCACCGCCGGCGTCGAAATGCAGTTGCCGCTGTTTGGCAATTCCAGCCCGAGTGAGCAACCTGTGTTGCTGCCCGCGCCCACACAGGCAGAAAACACGTTGGCCGATTACGCGCGCACCGGGCTCACGCTGGGGCCGCACCCGCTGCGACAAATTCGCGCCCGATTGAAGGCATCGCGATGCGTCGATTCGAAGACGCTTCGCACGCGGCCGCATAAAAGTTTTGTGCGGGTCGCTGGCATGGTGACCATGCGTCAGCGGCCCGCAACAGCAAGTGGTGTGACCTTTGTGACCATCGAAGACGAACACGGCATGGTCAATGTCATCGTGTGGCGTAAAACGGCTGAGCTTCAACACCGCGTCTTGCTGGAAAGCCAGCTGCTGGCTGTGGACGGGCAGTGGGAGGTCCAAGATGGCGTCTGCCACTTGATTGCCCATCATTTGCGGGACCTGACCCACCTACTCGGAACGCTTGAATCGCGATCGAGAGATTTCCACTAGCGACTGCGCCATGCGCACCGGCTGCCGATTTGGCATAGGAAACGTCCTACAGCTTCTGGCTCCCAACCCCGATACCGGCAACACGAGCAACAACTCATTGTTGGGTGGCTCCGCAAGTCCGGCCCGATCCGACAGGTGTCCAGGCGAAAGCCGACGCTGCAACGTCTGGTGGAACCGACGACCGGAGCACTCTTCCTGATGCAGGGCGCCTTATGCTTGAGATTAGACCGGCTGAGAAAGGCTTCATCTTGTTCGATACGGACGAGCAAGAGCCGATCATGCGTTTTGATACCAAGTCCGATGCCGCAGTCCTGATCGCAGAGCTAGCTGCGGATTTCTACAACAGCGGATCTTCAATTTCCCAGTCAGGCTGATCGCTTCGAAGCAAAATTCTTCGCGAATTATCATGTCTGAACCGAACGTCATAGATCGGACTGGAATGCACCACGCGCCTGATGACTAACCCGGTACCCAAACCCTCATGCCACAGACTCCTGCCCAGAAACGGATCTGAAGTCTGAGTGGAGGGCGTCGGCGCCGATATCCGTCTAAACGGAAAAAATTGGTCCGGTCGCTCCGATCGATAACTTTTGTTCACCATTACACGGCAAGCCCCCGGGTTATGCGCAAACGGTTTGGACATCTTAAAAATGGTGGGAATATCCCTTGTAATTGGATTTCTCCATCTCGAGATGCCGACCGCTCCGCTTTTCGGCAGTTACCACAGAAAGCGACAAGTTCCGTTCGACTATCCATCTTAGATTAGATATGTCGCTTCCGCCGGTGAACACCATGCGTACAAATTTTCCCACAGATATTGGAGCTGTTCGCCTACGTGCCAAGATGCGTCAGGAAGTGCTTACTGATCCAAGAGACTCGGTAGTAAGTCGTATTGGTGAGCACGATTTTTCCACTATGTTCGGGATCATTCCGGACACGCTCGCAGTTTTGAGATCTGCTTCAGCTTTCGAGAAGGATAAAACGAAGCTACTTGAATGGTTTTCACACGAACGTATTGCGAGTCTCGGTGGACTGAGCGCTGCTTCACTTGTCCGCATGGGCCGCGCAGCTCTGGTGCTTGATTTTCTGAAGCGTGTCGAAGTGGCTGAGCGCTTCGGTGGCTTCGTATGCGAGGATCAAGGATTGGATGATGAGTTAGCACGTAGTTGACTTTCAGAACTTCGCTGTCGATCTGGAGCGAATCCATTTGCTAAGAGAGCCGACCATCCTGGATGCTTTCTTGGCACTCGAGCGCAGCCATTCATGCTTAGCTGTCCAGTCCCGACTGGTTCTTTGATTTGCCATTGAATAGCTCTGGCCTCTCGGTCTGCCAGGTCCGTATCGCTTGAAGCGGTGTCTTGTGGCCGAGTGCGCGTTGCGGAAGATGGTCGTTGTAAAGCTTCTCGTAGCGTTCCAACGTGGTCTGTAGATCATCGCGTGAACGAAGCGTGGTGGCCAGCACTTCAGTGATGCGACCATTGAAACGCTCAACCATGCCGTTGGTCTGCGGGTGACGCGGTTTGATCAAGCGATGCTCGATGCCCAGTTTGACGCACTCACGATCAAACGCGTGCTCGCCGGAGGGCATCTTGGTCTTTCTGGTGAAACGGTCGGTGAACTGACTGCCGTTATCGGTGAGCAGCTTGACGATCTTCATCGGCGCGGCGGCCTGGAGGCGACGCAGAAAGTCCGTGCTGCTGATCTCGCTCTGATCGGCATAGATGCGTAAGAAAACCCAGCGCGTGGCGCGATCGATGGCAACGAACAGATAGCGCCGCGCCGTTTCATCGGCCATCTGCGGCAGGTATTTGATGTCCATATGAAGGAAGCCGGGTGCATAGTCCTTGAAGGATTTAGCCGGTGCCGGCGCGTCCTTGTCTTCCACAGGGCGCCGGTTCAAACCGTGGCGAGTCAAACATCGGGCCAGTCCCGATCGAGACACCTTAGCGTTCAAGAACTCGCGCACGACCACCAACAGGTCATCCAGCGGTAGCCACAGCGCGCGGCGGATTTCCATGGCCACCGCTTCCTGCGCCGGGTTCAATGTGCAGTGCAGTGTGTCCGGCCGGTGCGAGCGGTCCTGCGTCGACTCGCGTTCGCGCCACTTGCGCACGGTCGGTGCGGTCACGCCGTACTTCCGTGCCAGGGCTGCATCACTGAGCGAGTGATCCTCGGCCCGCAGCTCAGCGCGTGTACGTGGCGTGGTGCGGGCCAAAGGATGGAGCGTCAGGGCCATCGTTCGGTTCTCAGTTCGGTGATCAGTTGCCTCATCGCATCACGGGCAGCGGCAAAACGCCAGAGACGCAGCTCGATAGGATCACACGGGACGTGACACTTAGCTGGGTTATTACTCTCAGAATTCTCAGATCGTCGACGAGCTGCTCATTGGATGGCGCAGCACCAACTAGCGTTTGAGGGTCGGACTGCCTATCAGTTGCTAGCAAAAAAGGGTGATGGGGTAGTGTGGGACGAGTTAGAGCGGAAGGGCCACTTGGTTTCGCTCACCGAAGCAGAGACGGCACTCAACGGGACTTACTGAAAGCTCTTAGCGGGAAAGATCTGAATCGCCCCGGGTTCCGTGGAGGCTGTTGCGTTTAAGTCAGGCCTCCACTGCGGTGGCCTGACTGGCGAGTGCCGGTAGTAGTTTGCCTCGGCCTCGGCTGGCGGGATATAGCCGATGGGTTCGAGTAGTTGGTGGTGGTTGAACCAGGCCACCCATTCCAGCGTAGCGAGCTCCACGGTCTCCTTGGTTTTCCATGGTGCTCGGCGGTGGATCAGTTCGGCTTTGTAGAGGCCATTGATGGTTTCTGCAAGCGCGTTGTGCCCCAAGGGCAGGCTTCGCGCTCGTAGCTGTCGCCTGTGCTTCCCACTGACGGCTCGATACCTGCTTCTGCCAAGCGTTCGCTGAATCGAATGGAAACGTATTGCGACCCGCGATCGCTATGGTGAATCAAGCTGTTGTCACGCTCCGGTTGACGTGCGTAGAGCGCCTGCTCCAAGGCGTCGAGCAGAAAGTCCGTGCGCATCGAGCTGTTGACGCGCAAGCCAACGATGCGTCTTGCGAACACGTCGATGACGAAGGCCACTTAGAGCCATCCCTGCTAGGTCGAGACGTAGGTGAAATCCGAGACCCAAAGCTGGTTCGGCCGCTCGGCACGGAACTGCCGATTGACCCGGTCCAGTGGGCATATCGCTTAGGGTCGTCCACTGTCCTGCGCACAACCTTGCCGCGCACCGCAGCGAGCAAGCCTTGTCGTCGCATCAACCGCTCGACTGTGCACCGCGCCACAACCCAAGCTTCGTTTCACTTTTTTGCACCTATTGCAAGAAGCGACAATTCACAGTTGCCACAGAGTCGTAGATTGGATGCGTCACCTTAGGGGCCAAACCTGTGCGTGCAAGCTCGTTCACGACTATCGGAAACCCCCTTGATGCAATGACACCCATAGCAGTAGCTGCGGGATCAGGGGGCGCTGCCATTTGTGTCATGGCGAAATTCAGTTCTGCACGATCTTTGGAAATATTCCCGATACGCTCGCCGTCTTGCGAGCCGCCGCGGCATTCGAACCCGACGATGGACGGCTGCTTGAGTGATTTTTGGGCGAGTGCATCTCGAGTCTGGGCGGTTTACTGCCGCAGCGCTCGTCAATATCGGCCGGACAACACTAGTTCTCGACTTTCTCAAGAATGTTGAGGCGTCTGAGCGCTTCGCTGCTATTAATACTCCGATCATAGGTAGCCTCATGAACAATCGCGCTGTCGACTACAAGCACATCTCTCGTGAGCTGGAGCGAATTCACCTCCTGCGTGAGCAGACCATGCTGGATGCTTTTGGGGCGCTGGAGCGCAGCCACACCAGCTTGGCGGAGTTGCTACTTTCAGAATTTACTGATCGCCGGCGCGCTGCCCACTGGATGGCGCAGCACCAACGTGCATTTGACGGGCGCACCGCGTATGGGCTTCTCGCCGAAAGAGACGATGGCTCCGTGTGGGACGAACTCGAACGCACGGGGCATCTTGTGTTGCTGACGGAACCTAGCACGGTACGCAGTGGCGTCTATTGAAGCCGCGTAGCTGAAAAGAAATTGATGACTGTGCACATGTGTATAGCTGTCTCGAGATGCGGGTCTATACTCAGTTGTCTCCGTATCTGACATCTAGCCATGGCGGCACCAGCTCCCCCCATACGCGTTCTTGTTGTTGATGACCACCCCCTTCTGCGGGAGGGGATCGTTGGAGTGGTAAACAGTCAGCCTGACATGTTGATAGTCGGCGAAGCCAGCGACGGGCTCGATGCGATTGAACATTTTCGCAAGCTACGTCCTGATGTGACCCTGATGGACTTGCAGATGCCCGGCATGGATGGTCTTGAGGCCATCACGATCCTGCGCAAGGAATTTGCCGACGCGATCATCCTGGTGTTGACCACGTACAAGGGCGATGTGCAGGCGCTTCGTGCCATCAAGGCAGGGGCACAGGGATATCTGCTCAAGGGAGCCTTGCGAAAAGAGCTGGTGGATACCATCCGCAACGTCTTCGCCGGGCATCGCTACATCCTTCCGGAAGTAGCCAGCGACATCGCGGCGCATCTCATCCAGGACGCCCTGACCGAACGCGAGACCGTCGTGCTGTCATGCGTGGCGGCGGGAAACTCCAACAAGCTGGTGGCGCAAGCGCTGTGCATCACCGAAGAGACAGTCAAGGGGCACATGAAGAGCATCATGGCCAAGCTGGCCGCCCGCGATCGCACCCACGCCGTCGCCATCGCCATGCGACGCGGCATCATCACGATGTGACCAGGTTGGTTGCTGGTGCGTTCCTGCGCACGCATGCATTGTGCCCTGATCAGCTGACTCGTCGGTAGCAAAATCATCTATGCGCTTGCTGCTGTGACCGGCCTTGAACTTTCATGAAGGCTTGCCTGTTCAGACGCAAACGGGCAACTAGCGACAAGCGATGTGATACGCCCATCGCTACGCTCGCAAGAGGCTCTTCATCAGGACATGCACCATGACTATCGCAACTTCCAACCGCCAGCTCGTGCTTGATGCTTTCGATACGCTGTTCAACCGGCGCGATTACGCCGCCGCCGAACGGCTGTGGTCAGCCAGCTATCAGCAACACAGCGCCCACATTCCGCCAGGTCGTGATGGTTTGTTCGATCTCATTCGTGCCGCGCCGGCTGCGCTTCGGTATGAAGCCGGGCAGGTGCTGGCCGAAGGCGACATCGTCATGGTCCATGGTCGCTACGCGAATACGGGTCTGCCCGCCGACTGGATCGTCGTCGACATTGTACGGATGGCCGATGGCCTGCTCGTCGAACACTGGGATGTGATCCAGGACGAGGCGACGCGCGAGACGTCAAAAAGCGGGTCTCCGATGTTCGGAACGCGTTTCCCCGAAGACGGCTAGTGCATCAGTGGATCGCCCGTTGCGCTGACGTCGAGGGCGGCTGGAACGATGGGAGTCGCTGTCTTCCGCTGCAGCCTCCCACAGAGAGTTTCGATCACATTGGCTGCCCCGCCAAGAGCGGGCTGAGTGATGGCGTCTGAAGCTCTGCACGTCCGTATACGACTTCCAGAGGGGCGCGAAAGCCCCGCATGCGGTCGGCACGATTGAAAAGATGCATGGTCATGCATCACCCCCGATATGAGGGGCTGAAATTGGCCACACCTGGGGCATGTGCCAGTTCAACCAGCGACCTAGCATGGTTTTGCGGCGCGAGACGAACGTCGCCAGACCTGCGAGGACAATGCGATGACGGCCAACCTGAACAACGCAGTGATCAGTGACCTGCGTCAGCTCCTTATGCCGATGGCACTCACGCAATGCGAAGGACGCAGCATCGTTTCATTTTCTGGCCGACACAGAATCGGGATAGGCGACGACGGCGCCGCCCGCTCGCTTGCCGTCAACCTGGATGAGCAGGGATTACATGCCTTGGCCACCGCCGCTCACTGGGCACGTGGATTGAGCGACAGCCATGCGGATTTCGTCGGACGCTTTGCGGCGCTGGAATCGGCTTGCGCGCGCAAGGTTGGAGCGGCCGCCATCGTCCACGGAGCACTGGCGGGCTGGCAGTTGCAGCGGGCTCTTCAGATGCTGGGTGAGCATCTGGATCAGGCCATCGAACTGGACGACATCGCCACGGCCTGCCGCGTTTCGCGTGCTCACTTTGCCAAAGCATTCCGACGTTCGATGGGCGTTCCGCCTTATCGTTGGCGGCTCGAACTGCGTCTGGCCATCGCGCGCCGCGCAGTGGTCGACACCAGTGAGTCACTAACCCGGATTGCGCAGTCGCTCGGCTTCCAGCAGATGACGCATTTCTCTCATGCCTTCGTACGCGCCACCGGAATGAGTCCGCGGCAATGGCGTCGGACTTTCCAGTCGACCCATCGGATCGGTGTTGCAGGCGCACAGGCAGACGTGTTGCAAATCATGCAGATGGACGATGGCGACGATCTTTTCGTCCATCTTGAACTGCTTCATGCACCCGGCGACGTCATCGTTGATGCGCTTCGCATCCTGCTTGTGGCGACGCTGCGCGAGGATCGCTCTTTCGATGACTGCGCCGAAGTGCTGGTCGAGGCGCTGCACCTTTGCAGCACACAGGCACGACTCGCCGGCAAGCCCGATAGCGCGGGCGGTGGGCAGCTTGCCGAATGGCAGGTGGAGCTCGCGCGGCAGCTGCTTTCCACGCCGTCGGAGGACACAAGCATCGCCTTGGTGGCGGCGGCCTGCGGTACCTCGCCGGGATATTTCTCCAAGGCGTTTCGCGCCACCGTGGGCATGTGCCCGCGACGCTGGCAGGCGCACTCGCGCGTGGATCGCGCCAAGTCGCTGCTGGAAACCAGTACGCGGATGATGATCGACATTGCCGGTGATTGCGGTTTCACCGAGCAGAGCCACTTCAACCACACCTTCACCCGGCTTGTCGGTTGCAATCCCGGCGCGTGGCGCATGCAGCACCAACAAGCCCGCGCCGGCTAGTCACCGCGAAACGGATGCGACTTCAACAGCGCGATTTCCCCAGGACGCCGAGCATGCCGCTGGTACGTATTGATCTGATCGAGGGACGCACGCCCGCACAGGTTCGGCTGATTGCTGACCTGGTGCATGAGGCCGTGGTGTTTGCCTTTCGCGTGCCCCGCGACGACCGCTACCAGACCATCACCGAGCATCGTCCCGAGCAGCTCATCGTGCTCGATACCGGGCTGGGCATTTCCCGGTCGTCATCGCTGGTGATGCTGAGTGTCACCTCGCGCCCGCGCAGTGAGCTTGAAAAGGTCAACTTTTACCAACGCGTGTGCGAGCTGTTGCACGAACGACTTGATGCCAACCCCGGAGACCTGGTGATCAACATCACCACGAACGGCGCTGCCGATTGGAGTTTTGGCCACGGCCGCGCGCAGTTCCTGACCGGTGAACTCAACGGCGGCCCCATCCGCCCCTTGCCCGAGAAACAACATGAGTGAAACTGCCAACCCAACCAGTGCCCGAGCCAACCACAATCGCAGCGTTGTTGAAGCTTTCTACAGCGGCGGCGTGCGTGGCGATCTTTCAGGCATCAAGGAAAAGTTGCACGTCGACTTCGTCTGCAGCGCGCCAAATTATCTGCCATGGGGCGGCGACTCCCTCGGCAGGGATGCTTACCTCAATGTCGTGATTCCCCAAGTGGCCCGCTTCCTCGACTTCGGCCCCTTTTCCTACGACAGCCTGACCGTCGAGGGGGATCATGCGGTGGCCCTGATCAATGTAGGCATCAAGGGCACCGACAAGCGCATCAAGATTTCAGAGCACTGGGATTTTCATGAAGGCTTGGCCACGCGTATCTGGGTGGCCTACTACGAGCCTAAAGTGCTGATGGACGCCATCGGGCGAAGTGAGGGTGTTGCTTGAGAGTCGAGGGCCATGAAACAGGAATCCAGTCCGACATGACATTCCCAAGGAGGTGCCATGCGCGCGCGAACCGGCATAAGCGGATTGATATTACTTGTCGAGAATGAGCAGCTGATCGCCAATGTCGTCGGCGATACTTTTGAACAAAAAAACTATTCTGTCGACTACGCTCCCGACGGAAAGACAGGCTTTCGATTAGCTGCCTCGGGTAATTACGACGCAATTGTGCTTGACCTGACGTTGCCGGGAATCAACGGACTGGAACTGTGTAGAAAACTCAGAGACGAATATAAAAAATCTGCTCCCATTCTCATCATTAGTGGGAACGAGACGCTAGACGATAAGATTGCTGGATTCGAAGCTGGAGCGGATGACTATTTGGTCAAGCCTTTCGATGCGGCGGAGTTGGAAGCAAGAGTTCGTGCTCAGATTCGGCGATACAAAGGGCAAGTCGTTACGGGCCTGCTTACCGTAGCGGATATGACTTTGGACACAGCAACAGGGATCGTTACGCGCGCTGGCAAATGCCTCACTCCAACCCCCATGGGAGTGAGATTGCTCAGGATCTTAATGCGAAGGTCACCGAACTATGTCACTCGACAGGAGATCGAGCGCGAAATTTGGGGGGAAACGCTCCCGGATACAGACACGCTTCGTTCTCATATCTACACGCTGCGTAGCATCGTAGATAAGCCTTTCTCCCATCACTTAGTTCATACGATCCCCTACAGGGGCTGTTTTGGGGTAATCCCTCCTGAATGCGTTCCCGCACTGCGCTCATCACTGGGCCGCATGACCATAAATAGACCTTATCTGCGCGCGAATCATTGGCCCATTCTATTCAGACCAGTAAAGAACTCAATTTCTTTAAGAGCGCCCGACTCTTGAGCGCGGTTTATCACCATGCAAGTCATTCGCGGGTTGCACGGCAGCACTTTGAGTGACCGATATGCAGCAACTAATCATCCCTGTCGATCACGGAAAAGACGATTTGGTCTCGAAGTCAGTGCATGAATTTTCGCTTCGACAATTGATCGTCACCAATAACAAAAGTTGCTCAAATAAAGCTGGTCAGATCATTCCAAGAAAGGTGCTTTGAATGGGACCCAAAGCCGGCAAATTGTTGAAGCCGTCATTTGCTCGAGCATCAGGTATGACGCCCCCAATAGAGCAACGCGTCTTTTAGGATATGGCGTCGCGAAAGCGTTCGACGTACACCTGAAATCCTTGATCAGAACACCGATGAAAACATTCAAAAAGGTGCAAAAAGCAGCAAGAAATCGATGTTCTCCATTCCTAATCTGCAGATGGTGGCTATCTCTGCATGGTTGCTCGAACGTCAAATTCAGACAAGTCGCGGCTGCAGCCCTGCAGTGTGCCTTCACGCAGCGTGTCTTGACTCATTAATTGACAAGAAGAAGAGGCCATACTTCACATGAGCGCTTCTATAGCAGTCCGACCATCCGTTTTGGCTCTTTCTTTTTTCTGCTTCTGTGTTTCTGCTGAAGGAAACACATTGGAAGTTGAGGCGGGCCGAAGCTATTCCGACAGTCGTGGAGCAAACTCAATCTTTTTTGAGAGTGTCTGCGATCCACGGATGATCGGTGACGGCCGTCTTGGCTGGGAATGCGATTTTTCCACCGGGTGGATTTCGGGAAGACACGTAGCTAATCATTGGCCTGGTCGATATGACGTCCGCGATCATGCATTCGTAGCTGCAGCTGGCGCCAGGTTTCAATACGGGGATCCAAGCAACTGGTATCGGCATCTTTTTTTTAGCTTTCAGCCGACATACAACACAGGGCGTACAATGGCGCTAAGCAGCGCCTACGAATTCACCAGCTCGATTGGCTGGCAATCACGCCGTTTTAGCGTTCAAATACGCCATATCTCAAACGGTGGAACCCACGAGCCAAACCGCGGCGAAACGATGGCGTTAGTAGGAATAGTCTTCTAAGGGCGGATAAGCCAATGAGCTCGCCAGTCCTGTCGTAAATGATCTGTATGGTTTCAGCTTTGCTCGACCCCCTCCAGATACTCAAAAGCTGTTTGCGCAGCCCCGTGCCTACTCTCTCGAATCGACCCGGCGCAGATCGAGTCGCCTTTGCCGGTGGGCTATATACTTTCGTTGGTGAGAATATCTCGCCCGTGTGTCGAGAGTTACGGTAATTGGGGCAGGCCGCGTAGACGGTCGGTATTATGTGGCAGAGATCGATCCTGCCGATGATTAGTTGCATCGCCGCCGGTGAGCCGATGTTCTGAATCAGCAACTTTCTAAGCATGGAAATGGCCTGATGCTCGGCGAGAATTTTATTTGTTTACTAAGTTGAGCTGAGCCGCCGACTTCCGTTCGCTTTATCTAGCAGTAGGCTCCAGAGTGCCAAAGTTAGTTCAATGTCTCAGATCCTACTGTGGCTCATCCATACGTCAACGGATCCTCATTATGCAACGCACCTTTTTAATTACCGGCGCCGGCAAAGGCATTGGTCTTGCGCTTTCCCAGCGTTTGGCGGCAAACGGCCACCGGGTGGTGGGCATAGCCCGCCATCTGACAGATGACTTCCCAGGACAATTGCTGCCGATCGACTTAGGGGATGCGGAAGCCACGGCTAACGCACTAGTGGATCTCACTCGGCGCTTTCCCTTCGATGGCGTGGTCAACAACGTTGGGCTGGTGCGCCCGCAACGCCTTGGTGACGTGACGCTCTCCGCACTCGGCGAGGTGATGCAGGTGAACCTGCATCCCGCACTGCAGATCACCCAGGCGTTGTTGCCCGGTATGCAGCAGCGTGGCTGGGGACGTATCGTCAACATCGCCAGCCTGACCGTACTGGGGGCCGTCGAGCGTACCGCCTATGCGGCCGCGAAGGCCGCCTTGATCAGCTTTACTCGTAGCTGGGGGCTGGAACTGGCGAGAACAGGGATCACCGTCAACGCGGTGGCTCCCGGACCTACAGAGACGGACCTGTTTCGCGCTAACAACCCAACAGGAAGTACCGGTGAGCAGCGTTATCTCGATGCCGTGCCGATGCGACGCTTTGGCCGTCCGGAAGAGATCGCCGCAAGCATCGCCTTCCTGCTCTCCGATGATGCTTCATTTATCACTGGACAAACCTTGTATGTGGACGGTGGCGCATCCATTGGACGCGCGGCGTTGTAAGAGGAGCGACGCAATTAGCCATCAAATTGGGATGCATTCTGATTGCGCTGGAGTGCTGGTCGCTTTCGAATGACTGCTTTGCGGCCTGCACTAGCAGTAGACGACCGGCCGTTACTGGCCGGTCAGCGACCTTTGGTTGAAGTGCGCCCTGCTGTCGGTTGGCGGCTCTTGCTCGACGGTCGCTGACCGACCCTAAGCCGCCAGTGGCGACTGTCCACTTTCGGGAAACCTGGTTACGAGTGCAATGATGGATCTGGCGAGGAGCATCGCGACGATGGGTCTAGCCCGGGTCAACGATGGGTTCGCTGGCGAATGGGCATACCGGACCATTGCTGACGCCCAACATAATCATATATTTTCGACCGAAGCAGGCCTTGCGGGCCTCGTCTTACAGCATAAGGGGTGGTCATGCATCGTCGCCAAGGGGTCCTCTGGTTGCTCACGTTGATAGTTGTGACGGCCATTGGTTACGTGGGCTGGAGTTTGTTCGCACCTACCCCGCGCTCTGGGTTTCCGATCGTCAGGCTTGCCAACGCGCATGTTGCCGTGGTGCTAGCGGAGGACAGCGTGCTGCTTCCCTCGCAGCTGAGGCCTGGCGACCGCATCGACCTTTCGGCGCTTGCACCGGCTACCCGCATCGCGTTGATCAAGTCGACCAACCTCAACCGGCTCCCCAACGACTCGGCTTACGACTTGGTCGTACGGCACGCTGGCGCCGAAGGCGCGCCGACGGTCATCACGGTGCACGGCGTTTCTTTAAACCAGAAATCTCCTGTTCAGCGTTTGCTGGACTGGGGCCTGCTCACCTTTTTCAGCTACCCGTTCTGCCTATCGGCCATCGCCTTGCTCTCTCTTTGGAGAGGACGGGGCCGCGACGCCATGGGTCTGGCGCTGTGGGCAACCGCATTCCTGCTCGGCCTGACACTCCAGTGGATCCCTTCTGATGGTGCGATTGGCCTGACCGTGCTGCTGGCCTCCAACGTATTGTTCCTGCTGGCAAGGCTAAGCTTCTACGTCATGGCGGAGGTGATGGCAGCGACGCTGTTGACGCCACGCGCCGCCAGAGGCTGGCGCATTGCTTTTTTCGTCATGCTGGGACTAGGTGCTATACAGTCGCTGGCCGGATTGCTGGCATTCGTTGCTATGGGCTGGGCCGAACTGATGCGTCCGGCCTACGGCGTGGTGTTAACCCTGAGCTATGCCATTCCGGTGGCGATGCTGTTTTCCGTACTACCGCGTGCCAGTTCGGCACAGCGGTTGCGCCTCGGATGGGTGACCCGTTGCGGCGCGATTTACGTGGCCGCCATTTTCCTAATTAATTCACCGATATTCGGTCCCGTCGCCTCGCCGCTCATTGCACGCGGTATGTTCTCCTTATCTCTCATGGGGCTACTTTATGGTGTCGTGAGAACGCGACTGCTTGACTTCAGCGTGGTGCTCAATCGCACCTTGGTCTATGCGGCGACGACCAGCCTGATATTGGGCCTGTTTGCCCTCTTTGAGAGCGTGATCGAACGCATCGCTGTGGGCGAACGGGCGAGTCTTCTGCTTGAGCTGCTCGTGCCGCTGGCCTTGGGAGTATCGCTTACTACGGTCCATCGGCGCATCGACGGTCTGGTCGAGCGGCTGATATTTCGCCGCCAATACTTGCAGGAAAGCACGCTGCGTCGCTTCGCCCACGAAGCAGCCTTTGTCAGTAACCCTGACAGTCTGATGGAACTCACTGTGACCGAGCTGCAGCGCCACATCGGCGCTCCGTGGGTGGCGCATTATGAGAGCAGCCGGCAAGGGTTTGCACTGGCGCGGCAGAGTGGAGAGCACGCGTTGCCGGAATGCGTCGATGTCGACGATCCGGCAGTGATCGCCGTGCGTGCCCGCGAGCCGGAGGTGGACCTTCAGAATCGTGGGGGCGTTCTGCGAGACGAAGGCTACGCCTTTCCGCTCCAGGTGCGCGGCCAGTTGTTGGGCCTTCTGGTCATCGGGCTACGCCCCGATGAGCACTACAGCAGCGAGGAGCGTGAGCTGTTCGCTCACGTGGCACACGAAGTCAGCTCAGCCCTGTTCGCGCTGCACGCGCAGGCCAGCGAGGCGATGCTCGACGAAGTGCGTGCAATGGCACGGGCCAGCGAAGAACGGGCACGAGCCAGCGAGGCTTTGTTATTGCAGTTGCTGCCTGCGGCGGGCACCACGCTCAAGACATAGCGAGCGTCATGCATCTCAGGGAAGAGGGAGGCGCCTGAGTCGCTGCAGGCGGCCGCGTAGCGCCTATTGGCTAGCGCAATTGCCCGATGGTCGCTAGGCAGTTCCTTTCCACCTCGTGCCCTCTCCACTCTTCGTGCACCGTCACTGCATCCGTGTCGTCAGCCCAGAATGGTGATCCGTAGGCGACAAGAAGGACACCTGCTCCTCGGCATGGCGGGGAGGAGGGAGGTCATGTGTGTAGTGATGGGCGCTTCCTGCGAAAGGGTGAACGGGCTAGTTCTTCAGATGCCTTTCGAAGAATTTCGCAGCGATATGATAGGCCTCATCGGACTCAGGCAAGGTTGGGTTGACCCAGAATCCATGGTTGAGTCCATCGAACACGACGAGTTTGGGATCGTCGCCCGCTCGCAACATGGCTCGATCAAACAAGCTCGTGCCGCTCAAGAACCAGTCGCGTGTACTGGTCAGGAATAACGTCGGTGGCAGTCCGGAGAGGTCGCCCTTCATCGGCGATAGCAAGGGATCATCCAGCCGCGTCGAGCCGACATAAGCGGTTTGCACAGCCATGAGCCCCGCTGCCGGGGTCAAGTATCCCGCAAGTCCAGCCCCCGTGAAGAACGACTGGGAGTCGCCCTGCTGGGTAAAGTCGCCGAAGCCGGAGAAAATACCCAGCGCCCCGGGCTGAGGTAACCCCAACCGCTTGAGCTTCATCGCGACTTCGCCGGTCATGACCGCTCCCGAAGAGGTTCCGTAGATGCCAATCTCGCTTGCAGAATGGCTCTTGAGCAACGCGCGGTACACCGCAATGACGTCATCAACACCAGCAGGAAAGGGATGCTCGGGAGCCAGGCGATAACTGACCGCGACCACTTCCGTCCTCATCAGGCTGGCGATAGGAATACTCTCGGTCAAAGAGCAGCAGTCGTACTCGTACGCGCCTCCATGGATATTGATTAGAACGAAGTGTTTTGCGGGGGTGTCACTGGGAGGCGGAGTGACTATGGTGACGGGCACGCCAGCCATTGACCCGGCAGCGACCCGCGCCGGATACTTTTCCAACGCGATCTTTCCGTTTTTCTCTCGCGACAAGTCAGTCCGCCGCCGGCGTTCTGCGAGACTGGACGTGGACGGAGCGTCGATATCGGGGATCTGCCGCGCGATCCATTTTTGCGCTTCGGGACTCACTGTTTTGGGGACGGGGATAACCCGGGTGATGTAGGCCGTACCGTCAGCGCCGATATAGGTTGTATCGCGTGAGGGAGCTCCGGCCTTTGTCGTGGGTTGTGGGGTTGACTGCGCGTTGGCCAAACAGGTGCAGAACGCGCTGAGAATGACAGCCAGCACTGATGCTTTGATGAAGATCATGCGACTCGCCTTTATTACGCCGAGAAGATTTCCCGGAACGATATCCGAAGACTCGGCGGATTTCCGCCCTCTAATGCTTGAAGAGTCACTTGCACGCTGGCCCGCATGTCCTTGGTATTATGCCCGGAGCATGCCACGGTAAATGCGGCGGCAGAGGCACTGGGGAGAGCGCGACGTTTACCATGTTCGGCCCGTGCGGCGTGCCTGGCGAACTGTCTCGCGTCGACCATGGCGGAACGAATCAACGGGGGAAGCGTATGCATGCAGGAATGGCGGGCATGTTCGGACTTGCGTCGATTGCCCTGCTGTCGGCAGCGGTCGTACCGAAGGCCAAGGCACCGACTGTACCGCCGCCGGAGCTGGCCTGGGCCTATCCGGTCGCGCCACCCGATACGGCGGAACTTGACATGCCCTCGGGGCGATACCTCGCCCCAGACGGCAAGCGCACGCTGACCGCCGTGCAGGTAGATAAGCTGACGCCTGCCGAAAAAGACTGGTTTCCGCAAAGTCATCCCATACCCCCTGCCGTGGTTCTTGTTCCGGGCAAGGATCAAGCGACCCCCTGCGCCGAATGCCACACCGTCAACGGCCAGGGAATGGTGGGGATTCCCGACATTGCAGGCCTGCCCGCCGACTACCTGCTCGAACAGCTCGCCGCGTTCCGATCAGGAGTGCGTACCTCGGCGCTACCGCACTATCTCGGGACGGGAGTAATGATCGCGACCGCCAAAGCCTGGAGCCAGACGGACCTCCAGGCTGCGGTCGCTTACTACGCATCGCTTCCCCGGCGTACGCCTACGCGCGTGGTGGAAACGGAGGCCGCCCCTTCGATGCGACTGGAGCGCTGGGGATGGACCTATCTTGATCCCACTGGTGGACCGACGCACTCTCTCGACGGCTCGGTGGCCGAGGCCCCGGGGAGCGTGAACAGACTCTTCCTGGGCGATCTGGCCAATCGCCAGTTCGTCTACGTCTCGCACGCCACGCTGACTCTCGGCGGGGCCCTGATCCGCTCCGGCGGAAGCGCCGGCCAGCCTTGCACGACTTGCCACGGCGCCAACCTGCGAGGCACTGCGATAGCGCCACCGCTGGCCGGGCGGGACCCGGGTTACCTCGCGCGACAGCTCTGGGACATCCGGTCCGGCGCCCGCACCGGCGGAAACGCAAAACTGATGCAAGGACCCGCACGCGGACTGACCGCCCACGACATCACGGCCGTTGCTGCTTATCTGGCCTCGCTTACACCCTGAGGAAACACGTCATGATCAAGAGCTTTCTGCCTGTTGTCGCCCTCGTTCTGCTCACGCCGCTCGCCCATGCAACCGGTAGCACCTGCAAGGCACCGGCCTCGGCCGATGCCGACGTTACCGCCACGCTGCGTGCGATGTACGCCGCGGCCCGAACCGACGACCTGGCCGCGTTCCATGCCGTCACCACACCCGACTTCTATGCCTTCGACGGCGGCCAGCGCTTCGACGGCGACGCACTGATGAACATGGTCAAAAGCGTGCATGCCAAGGGCACCCGGATCGAGTGGTCGGTCACCCAGCCGCACGTCGAAGCGGACTGCCGCCGGGCGCTGATCACCTTTGTCAACGTCGGCTCGATCACCAGGGACGGCAAGACCCAGCCGCTCAGCTGGCTCGAAGCGGCGGAGCTGCATCGCGACGGCAAGCGCTGGCGGATCCACTTCTTCACCTCGGCGCGGGTGCCCGAGCAGAAGCCGGTGACCAAGTGATGCAGCGGCGAACAACGTCTGGTTAGGAGCATCCATATGCCGCGCACGCCCAGCCTACCCGTGGCCGCGATCCCCGAGCTCCTGTCGGAAAGCGCAGACAGCCACGCTGCTCCGGGGAAGCCGAGTTCGGATACTTCAAACAGTGAACAGGCTACCCCGATGCTTGATATCCACGTTCCGGAGCATTCGACCCGAACCTGGCGAGACTTCTTTATCCACATCGCCACGATCGTCATCGGTCTGTTGATTGCCATTGGCCTGGAACAGGCCGTTGAGTATGTTCATCACCGGCATCAACTGTACGAGGCACGAGCCGCCATTCGCGCGGAGTTGGAGGTCAACACGCGTTTGCTCGACAAGATCCTTGCAGCCACAAAAACTGCAAAGTCCGCGATGCAAAAAAAAACGCAGCCATGCTCCTGGCTGCTGCACCAAAGGACGGCATACCGACATCGGCGCTCGATTACACATGGGACATTCCTTATCCACGCTCGAATGCGTGGCAGGATGCCAAGGCCAGCGGCGCGGTTGACTTCATGGCCCCCGGAGAGCGAGCCGCAGCAGACTACATCTACGGAGATGGCGATCTCGCGGAAACCTTTGCCATGGCATGGCTGACGAGCAACAACGCCGCTTCTGCCATCGCGCATAGCGCTCCTACCGTGCATGAACTCAGTGCCCCTGAGCGTGAGGAATTGCTCAAACTCACACGCCAGACAGAGGGGCAGATCGAGAGCTATAACATGCTGATTAGCTACGAACAGGACGCCATCAGGCGCTACCTGAGCTTTCCGGAACAGTCCGGGCGACAGACACCCGATGAAGACTAGCGGGCTATTGAGAGGCTCCGTTCCCTGACTACTCACAGTTCAAATCCAAGCAGTGCTGTCGTACGGAGGGTCGCGGGACGCAACCTTCCGCCCTGTTAACCCCCGTCTCACGTCGTCGATCCTGTCTGCCGGCGAACGACTCTCGCCACTCAACACCCTGCCTCTGTCCCGGTGCGATCTTGCCAAGAGTAAATTGCATGCTGAAGTCCAAGGTACACATACTGCTGGTGGCCCTGACCACGGGGCTATCGCCGTTCGTTTTCGCACAAAGTGCGCCGACGCCTCGCGACGCCGAATGGCGTGCCGCGATGGAATGGGCGTCTCCGCTCAATCCACCGCCCGCTGCACCTTCGCCGATGCCGGACATGCACAAGCCGTTGCACGTGCCGGGTAGTGCGTACACCTACACGCTCAATGACTACGACCATATGTTCGGCGCTCCGGACTGGTTCCCGCAGGATCATCCGCCGATGCCACGCATCGTGGCGAGGGGACGCAAGGCGGCGTGGGCCTGCGCGTACTGCCATCTGCCGACCGGACAAGGGCGGCCGGAGAACGCACCGCTGGCGGGACTGTCTGCCGCGTACATCATCGAACAGGTGAAGGCGTTTCGCAGCGGCGAGCGCGTCGGCGGCCAACCCGAATTGACGCGCTACATGCGAGCCGAGGCGACACACGTCACCGATGCGGACCTAAAGCAGGCCGCGGAATACTTTGCCAGCCTGCACTTCAAACCGTGGACGCAGGTGATCGAAACCGCGACCGTGCCGAAAACGCACAACGCGCACTTTATGCTGGTCACCAACGCCGGCACGGCACGTGAGCCGATCGGTGATCGCATCATCGAGACGTCCACCGACATGGCACGCACCGAGTTGCGTGACACCCGCTTTGGTTTCGTGGCCTACGTGCCGCCCGGCAGCATTGCGCGCGGTGCGGAGATCGCCTCGAAGGGTGCCGGCGAGGTGGTGCCATGCGAATCCTGCCACGGTCCCGACCTGCGCGGTGTTGGCAATATCCCGCCGCTGGCGGGTCGCTCGCCGACCTACATCGTGCGCCAGCTGATCCTGTTTCGGCTAGGCGGGCGCAGCAACGCCGCCGCTGCCCCGATGAGGCAGGAGGTCTCCCATCTGTCGTTGAAGGACATGATCGCGACCGCAGCGTACGCTGCCTATCGCAAGCCTTGATGGTCCCTACAGACTGGGCATTGGCGCTGGCACTTGCGAGGAAACGCAGGAGCGCGGCCAAATTCAATGGACGACGGCAGGAGAGTGACTGTGGGTCCGTAGCGGCACGTTTTGAACGTCTGCTATGCGGCGCGTAGTCGCAGAAGCCGACGGGCACTTGTTGGCCGATACCCGCCGCTCACTACGTGGGCGAGCAGGACAAGTCCTTCCATCAAGGGTTATTCCTCTCAGGAAAAATCGGCGTCCAGCACGATGCGATAGTTCGCCTTGCCCGCTTCCATATGCTCGATGGCTTCGTTGATGCGGCTCATGGGGAAGTGCTCCACGCGCGGGGCAATATGGTGACGCGCGGCGAAGCGCAGCATCGCATCCATCGAGGTGCGTGAGCCGCCGGGTGATGAGGATATGGACGTCTGGGGAATCAGCAGGTCCATTACCTGGACGGGAATGGGTTCGCTGATGATGCCGACGAAATGCAGTCGGCCACGCGGTGATAACAGCTCGAGTACCCGGTGCCAGTCCAGCGGCACGGCGACCGTCACGATGACGAGATCGAGTTTGCCTTTCAGATGCGCCCACGCATCGGGACTGCGGCTGTCGACCACATCGTCCGCGCCGAGACCGATGATTTCGGTGTACTTGGACTTGGTCGAGGAAAAAGCCGTGACGTGGCTGCCCCACGCGTGGCAGAACTGCAGCGCCAGGTGGCCAAGGCCGCCGATGCCGAACACGCCGACGTGATCGACCGGGCGCAGGCCGAATTCCATCAGGGGAGAGAACACCGTGATGCCGGCGCAGAACAGCGGGCCGGCATCGGCCGCCGCCAGGCCATCGGGAACCGGCACGGTCCATAGCCAGTGTGCGCGCACGTGTGAGGCGAACCCGCCGTGGTGGCCGATGATGGTTCCCTGCAGGCGCGTACACAGCTGCGGAGCGCCACTGATGCACGCATCGCAGTATTGGCAGCTCTGCTTATTCCAGCCCACGCCGACGACTTGTCCAACGGCGAGTCCCTTGGCCGCTGCAACCGCTCCCACCTGGGTGATGCGACCGGTGATCTCGTGCCCGGGCACCAGCGGAAACGTGATGAAGCCGGGCTCGTTGGCGATGAACGACAGGTCGGTGTGGCACAGCCCGCAGTTGTCTACCTGCACCTCCACTTCCTCAGTACCCAACGCGCCCAGTTCGTATTCAAACGGTTCCAGTGCGGCGCCGGCTTTCATGGCAGCCCAGGCTTTGACGAGTGTCATGGCAGTCTCCTGATCGGGACGTCCACTATCGTGCGGTCGCAGCGGCGGTGATTGCGTCGATTCGATCCGGTTGCAACAAACGATCATTCGATGCGTCGCCAACGCTACTGACGCTTCCGGGTTCATCTCGGGTCAATCAGCCGGATCTCGTCAGCAGGCGATGGGCGTACGCGCGCCGACCCGGCACGGAAAACGAAATCGTCGAGCCTTGCCCAGGGAAGAGTTCGATGAACAAGCGACCACCCAGATTCTTGGCGCGAGCGCGCATGCCGCGATATTCAGCGTGCGCATACCCAGCCACGGCAAGCTTGCCGCTATCCACGCCCGGGCCGCTTTCCGATACGGAAAGCCTCAGGCCACGGCGTCGGTAGACTAGGCTTACTTCCAAGTGAGTTGGCGAACCATTTCCTGCCGCATGGTTCAGTGCCTCCCGGACAAGCGAAAGGCACTCTTCGGCGATCAGGGAGTGCAACAGATGCGGCTCTCCGCGAACAAAGAGTTTGAATACGAAACCATGCACACACGACAGCTGGTCGCCGAGTTCTTCCAGAGCGCCGGCCAGATCGCGGACAACTTCAGCCGGCTCACGCAGTTCGGCCACGCGGTCCCGTCCTTCGACGATGACGTGATCGGCAAGGTCGAGCGCCGCTTCGAAATCGAGGCGGGATGACTCGCCGACAGGCAGCCTTTCGGTGGCCACCTGAAAACGCAGGACAAGCGCCTGGATGGATTGCAGCAAGGTGTCGTGCAGTTCGCGCGCGATGCGATCACGCTCGATGTGGCGATCTTCCAGACGGATGCGCAGCTGTGCGGTGATCCGGCGCACGCGAAAACGCATTACGGCGTACACGATGGCTGCGGCGGCAAGGATTGATGCCAGCGCAAACCACCAGGTCTGATAAAAGGTGCTGGCAATGGTAAATGCCAGGGTAGCTCCCTGGTTGTTCCACACGCCGTCTTCATTGGCGGCCACCACGTGGAAGCGATAGCGGCCCGGTTTCATGTTGGTGTCGAACGCTTCCCTGAGGTTGCCGGCTTCCTGCCACGTCGTGTCCATGCCGTCGAGGCGATAGCGAAAGCGCACTCGCACCGGTACCGAAAGACTGGCGGCGGTGAAGGCGATATGCAGGCGCCGGGTCAGCTGCGGCAGGGCGAGCCCCGGCACGGGCTTGAAGGTCTTCTCGTCGGCTTCGATGTAGCGAATCGAGACCGGCGGCGGCACCGGGTTGTTTTGGATGTTGCGCGGGTCGATGAAGGCAAGCCCCTTGTTGGTCTCGATCCAGACGCGTCCGGACCGGTCGATCTGCAAGGTATTGGTGGGCTGCGCCTGCACCGCAATGCCCGGAAGACCGTCGTGCGAATCGAACAGTCGATAATCGGGCAGGTAGCTGGCGTCGCGGAACACGTGCAGCAGCTCGTCAGGCGCGATGCGGATCAGGCCCTTGCTGGTGTTGAGCCACACCCATGTGTGATCGCGCGCAATACCCGAGATCCCCGACAGCGGCAGGCTGCCCAGAAAGGCAATGCTGTGAAACGAGCCGGATGCATTCCAGCTCACGCCCGATTCGCCGCCGGCCATGACATCCTCACCCCGCACACTCAGACTCAGCACGGCGCCCAGTTGTTGCCCATCGCGCGTGGAAAACACCTGTCGGGTGTGGCCGTCGAACGAGACGATGCGATCGCCGGTCAGGCCTAGCCAAAGCTTCCCCGCGGGGCCGGTTGCCATCGAAGCGACGTCGCCGGGATTCGTGACCTGCGGATCCCAATGCAGCCAACGGCCGTTAGTGAAGTGAAAAATGCCCGCGAGATTGAAGCTTTCCCACAGCCCGCCGTCGCCATCGTCTGTCTTCGCCGTGCCGGAGGCCCGGTTGACGCCGGGAGGCAGCGGCAACGAGACCGTGTTGCCGTTGCTTCTGCGGTACATGCCATCGTTGCGCTCGAACCAGAGCGTGCCGAACGGATCGGCATACAGGTGCGAGAGAGTCGCGGGTAAGGCTTCGTCCTTCGCCAGCTGCTGGCCGTTCCAGTGATACAGCGAGGTGTTGCTGATGATCCATGGCACCCCGTCGCTATCGACCGACACGTTGGAGACGAAGCGGCCGGGTGCAGGCAAGGCGCCCATCACGACGATGCTTGCGGCGCGAAAGCTGTCGAGACCAAAGTTTGTGCCCACCCAAACATTGTGTTCGACGTCTTCGAACAACGCGCCGTCAGCGTCCGATGAGAGGCCGGTGTTCGAGCTGAAGCGTGCCGTTAAATCCTGCTCGACCAGGGCATGGCCATCAGCCAACGCGGCAGGGTGAACGATCAGGAATACACCGCCACGTATCGGATCGGTACCCCACAATCGTCCGAGGTGATCGAAGATCATACGTACCGACTCGACGTGCGCTGGGTCAGGCGCCGGACGTTGCTGCTCGATCTTCGTGTGCGCAACCGACAATCCGGGCAGGCCACGCACGCCGTGGTTACGGTCAGCCAGCCACAGGCTGCCGTCGGCAGATCGCGCCATCTGGCTGTCGACGTCGACCACGACGCTGGTGCGGACAAACTGGCGCGAACCTTTTGGCAGCACATAAATATGGTCCCGCCCGGTAACCCACAAATTGCCCTGCGCATCTATCAACACGCCGCCGGCATGCTTGCCGTGGAAGCCCCATTCATCCCCCACGGTGATCCAGTGGCCAGATGAGAAGCGTGCCAAGCCGCCTTCGAGCGAAGCCCAGACGGTGCCCGAAGCTTCGACCGCAAAGGACGAGACCCAGCCATTGGGCAATCCATCGGCGGTAGTGAAGCTTTCGACCTGGCCATCCCTGATCCGCGAAATGCCCCCGCTGAAATATCCCGCCCACAGATTGCCGTCGGCGGCCAACGTCAACGCGGTGAGATTGCTTGCCGGCAGATTGCGTCCGGCGCGATCGACGAACCGCTCGAAGCGAACGCCGTCAAAGCGGTACAGACCACCGCCCGTGCCCAACCACAGATAGCCGTCCGTTGACTGACTGATCGCCCAGATGTCCGCAGGTGCGCCATCAGCGGCACTGTAAGCGTTGTGCTGGAGTGGCGGCGGCGAGGTCGCCATGCAAACCGAGACAGCGAGGGCCACCACCACCCACGCACAAGCAGTGACGGCGCGTTTGCTGGTGCCTTGATGGTGAAGCCGCGGCGCATGCGTCATGTGCCGGAGTGTGCGGGTCAGCGACGGACGGATCATTGACAAATTCGTGCAAACAGTCGGATACGAGCATTGCCTTAGGTGCCGGTCGCACGCGAGTCGCGTCAGAAACAAAAGTCAGAACTGGCATCTTTACTTTCGCGTGCCGTCGGCGATCACCCGCAGGTCTTTTACGCCTCTCAAACGGAATGCCTGGACTTTTGCTGCAATCGAGCAAGTGTGTTTATTCATCGCAAGCGCTGGGTTCGGCCACTGGCTAGCCTGTCTTCGACGTAACACCACGACGCTGGCATCCGACAAAGTTCGCTGCCAGCGCTTTCCTCGTCGAGACAGTGCAGCCTCGGCATGACAACGGCTGGACCCCCAAGGTGAGACGATGTCCATTGATACCTATCTTGCGGTACATGCGGTTGCACCAAGCCAACTGGAGCTCATTCGCAAACCGCTGCGGTCGCCCGGCCCGGATCAGGTGCGCGTGCGCATCGAGGCGTGCGGCGTCTGCCATTCGGATTCGGTGACGGTTGAAGGCATTTTCCCCATCGAATGGCCGCGCGTTCCCGGGCACGAAGTCATCGGGCGCATCGATGCGGTTGGCGACGCCGTGGTCGGCTGGCATGTCGGCCAGCGGGTAGGCGTCGGCTTTCTTGGCGGCCCCTGTCATCACTGCGAGCCCTGTCGGGGCGGCGACCTGGTCAACTGCAAGAATCAGGCTTATACCGGCGTGCAGCAGGATGGCGGTTATGCCGAAGTCATGCTGACCAAGGCCAGTGGCCTGATGACGATTCCCGATGAACTTTCCTCGGTCGACGCGGCGCCGTTGCTTTGCGCGGGCCTCACCACCTTCAGCGCCTTGCGCAACAGTGATGCGAGGGCAGGCGATCTTGTCGCGGTTGTTGGCATAGGCGGGCTCGGACACGTGGCGGTGCAATACGCGCGTCACATGGGATTTGAGGTGGTGGCGATTGGCCGGGGTGCCGACAAGGCAGCCATGGCTAAGGAATTGGGTGCCCATCACTTCCTCGATTCAGCCGCGCAAGACGTGACCGCCGGATTGCTGGCACTCGGTGGTGCAGCACTGGTGGTGGTCACTTCTTCGAACGGTGATGCTGTCGTGCAGACCATCGGCGGCCTGCGGCCGCGTGGAACGGTATTGACGCTTGGCGCTTCGGCAGATGCCTTGGGTATCAATGCGACGCAGCTGATCTTTGGCAACCATCGCGTAGCGGGCGCACTCACTGGCGACACCGCGACTGGCGACGCAACCCTGCGCTTCAGCGCCCTGGCCGGCATCGGTGCCCGCGTTGAAATCATGCCGCTCGAACGTGCGGCAGAGGCCTATGCACGAATGATGGCGGGCAAAGCGCGCTTTCGGATCGTTTTGACTATGGGCACGTGAGTGGGCTGCCATTGCGGAAGCAGCGTCCGTTCTATCCGGACGATCGGCGGCCTTCGGATCGGTATCCGCGGTGACCACCTGATGGCCTGAGCAAGCGGCAACGTGCCGCTTGGACCGTTTTCCAACGAGGCGACTTTCATGTCAAAGCATCTGTTCAAACCCATTTCCATCGGCCCGTACACGCTCGATCACCGCGTGGTGATGGCGCCGCTGACCCGCATGCGCTCCGAGCCCGGCGACGTGCCGGGCGAGCTGATGCTGGAGTATTACCGCCAGCGCGCGTCAAAGGGCGGCTATATCGTCTCCGAAGCGACGGTGGTGGCCAGCAACGGCGGTGGTTATCTGGGCTCGCCAGGCATCTATGCCGACGCGCAGATTCCGGGCTGGAAGCGCATCACCGATGCCGTGCATGCGAAAGGTGGGCTGATCTTTCTGCAGTTGTTCCACGCCGGCCGCCAGTCGCACGTCGACATGCAACCTGACGGCGGTGCGCCGGTCGCACCTTCTGAAGTGGACTATGAAGGTGTCGCCTATACCCGCAATGGCTGGGTGACGAGTTCGCCCCATCGGGCCATGGCCGAAACCGAAGTCGTCGACATGGTCGAGGCATTCCGCCTTGCTGCCGAGCGCGGAATGAAAGCCGGTTTCGATGGTGTGGAAATCCACGGTGCCAATGGCTACCTCGTTGACCAGTTCCTGCAGGATGGCTCGAATAAGCGCAGCGACAGTTTTGGCGGCACCATTGCCAAGCGTTCACGGTTCCTGCTCGACATCGTCCACGCGACAGCGTCGGTATGGGGCTATGACCGGGTCGCTGTGCGGCTTGGTCCAAGCGGCAAGTTTGGCGACATGAAGGACAGTGACCCGGCGGCGTTGTTCGGTTACGTGGCAGACGAACTCGACAAGCTCGGGCTTGCCTATCTCCATCTGATCGAACCACGCGTCAATGGCAGTACCATCGACGAGTCGAGAGATCAGAACCCGCTGGCTGCGCGCATGATCCGTCAGCACTACCACGGGCCGATCATTGCCGCGGGTGGTTTTACGCCAGCCTCCGCGGAGGCCCTGCTGCAAGAGGGCAGCGCGGATATGGTCGCCTTCGGTCGTGATTTCATTTCCAATCCCGATCTGCCGCTGCGTATCGCCAACGACTATCCGCTTGCCGATTACGATCGCGACACGTTTTACGGTGGCAACGCCGCGGGTTATACCGACTATCCGGCGTATGACGACGCTGCTGTGGCGGGCTGACGCAACATCGGCCCATGCTGCCGCTATCGGCAGCATGGGCGCACTATGCGGAATGCTGTTCCACCGACTCGAGGCGAAACTCCCATGGACAGTCTGAGTTCGCTAACCACCTTCGTCCACGCGGCGGAGACGCGCAGCTTCACCCAGGCCGGGCGGATGCTGGGCTTGTCGTCATCGGCGGTCGGCAAGACCATCGCCCGTCTCGAATCGCATCTGGGCGTGCGGCTGTTCCACCGCAGCACGCGCAGTATCGCGTTGACTCCCGAAGGCGAAGTTTTCCTGGAAACCTGCCGCCGGGTTCTGCTTGAAATCGGCACGGTGGAGCGCGAGCTCGCCGGTAACCGGGCAACGCCGAAGGGGCGTCTGCGGATCAGCCTGCCGATCCTCGGCGGCATGTTTGCGCCGGTCTTGACTGGTTTCATGTCGACTTATCCCGAGATCGAACTGGACGTCGATTTCAGTGATCGCCTGGTTGATATCGTCAATGACGGATTCGATGTCGCAGTGCGCTCCGGCGAGGGCGTGGACTCGCGCCTGATGTCACGCCGTCTAGGCATCTACCGACTGGTGCTGGCAGCATCGCCGGCGTATCTGGGTCGCGCAGGCACGCCACAGATACCAGCCGATCTGCTTGGCCACACCTGCATTCATCACCGCTACCCCGAGACCGGCAAGCTTGAACGCTGGCCCTTGCGCCAAGCAGGCAAGGGGGCCGAGTTGAGCCTGCCAGTCGCCGCTGCCATGAGCACGCTCGAGCCGATGGTTCGGTCGGCCGAACTGGGCGCGGGCATCGTCTGCGTGCCTGATTTCACGATTGCGCGCCAGGTCGGCGAAGGGCTGCTGGTGCGGCTGCTCGACGAGCATCTGGAGCACAAGAATGTGTTTCGTGCGGTATGGCCATCGAGCCGGTTGATCGCACCACGCTTGCGTGTATTCCTGGATTATCTGGCGAACTATTTTTTCGTCGAAGAGACGAAGGAAACAGTTGCCTTGCCCGGTGATCGGCTCGAATCCTGAACGCTGGTTACGCTTGAACCTCAACGTGGCGCCAGCGGCCAGTCGGCAGTCACGGTTGACAGTTCGTGATGCCGACGGCGCTTCCATAAAGTTACTTTGCTGCATCAACCTCACGGCGCTGCTCGCGTGCATCTGCAGCGGCGACATCGTCGGTCTTGTCGCCCCAGCCACCACCGAGCGCGCGAATGAGGTTGACCGTGGAAACCGCCTGGATGCCCGTGAGCTTGTTCGCCTGCTGCTGTGCTTGCAGCACGGTGCGCTCGGCATCGATGACGTCGATATAGGTCGCGGAACCTTCCTTGTACTGGGTTTTCGAAATCGCTTCGGCCTGCAGGGATGCCTGCACCGCATCCTGCTGCGTGCGGGTTTGTGCTTCGAGGATGCGCAAATCGGAGAGACGATCCTCGACCTCCTGAAAGGCCGTCAAGACCTGTTCGCGATAAGTGGCCGTGCGCTCTTCCAGCACAGCATGCGCGCGTTGCACGCCGGCTTTTCGGCGTCCTCCGTCGAATAACGGCAAGGTCAGCGCGGCGCCAGCCAGCGGACCAAGCAGAAATACCTCGCTGGAGGCCTTGAACAGATTGGAAAACGCGGCGGCTTCGTAGCCGCCGCTTGCGTTGAGTGAAAGCGATGGAAAGTACGCCGCGCGTGCGACGCCAATGCGGGCGTTCGCTACCGCAACCGCCCGTTCCGCCGCGGCGATATCGGGGCGGCGCTCAAGCAGGGTGGAAGGAACGCCGGTCGGCACGTGGATGCGCACCGGTTCGATCGGCGACGGCGCCAAGCGGAAGTCAGCCACTGGCTGGCCAGTCAAGACGGCCAGGGCATGCTCGCCAATGGCCCTGGCGCGCTCGGCGGTCATCTGGTCGGATCGCGCGCTCGCCAGTTCGGCCCGGGATCTGGCGACGTCGAGTTCCGAGATGTCACCGGCATCGAAACGCTGCTGCACAAGCTTGAGCGTTTCGACGCGAAGATCCACGCCCGTTCGGTAGACCTGGATCTCGGCATCAAGCTCGCGAAGATTGAAGTAGCTCTGGGCAACATCCGCCTGAAGGGTCAACAGCACCGAACGGAACAACGCCCTGGATTCATCCGTCTCGGCTTTTGCTGCGTTCAGTTCGCTGGTCGCTCTGCCGAACAGATCAACTTCATACGAGGCTGTGGCCTGGGCGCGCCAGAGCGTCTGTGGCGGGACGCTTCCACCATCCGATTGCATCAGCGACGCCGGCGAGACCTTTGCGCGGGTCGGACCGAAACCCGCGCCAAGACTGGGCAGCAGATCGGCGCGTGTCGAGTGCTGCACGGCACGTGCCTCCTGGACCCGAGCCATGGCTGCCTTGAGACCCTGATTCGCGCTGGATGCCTGTTCTTCCAGTGCGTCGAGTCGTGGATCAGCGAAGATTGCCCACCACGTCCCGCGCGGCATCTGGTCCGACGGACTTGCTGTGCGCCAGCGGGCCTGCGCACCATCTGCCGTAGGAGCATCCATCGGCTGACTGCTCGCCTCCTTGAAGGCGAGCGGCATCGGTGTGCCGGGGCGGGTGTAGGCCGGCGCGAGCGAACAGCCCGAGACAAAAAGTGAAGTCAGCGTAACCAGCAAGCCGCTGCGTGTCCGTGCAGTCTTCATGCCTGTTCTCCTTCCGGACACTCGTCACCGACGCAGGTGATATGCAAAGTCGAACCATGTTTGTTCTCGATGTGCTCGGTACGCGTGAGCTTGCGCAGCAGCACATAAAACACTGGCGTCAGCAGCAGTCCGAACAGGGTGACGCCGAGCATGCCGAAGAACACCGCAATGCCCATGGCGTGACGCATCTCCGATCCGGCGCCGCCGGACAAGACCAGCGGCACCACGCCCATGATGAAGGCGAGCGAGGTCATCAGGATCGGTCGCAGTCGCAGGCGGCTCGCCTCGATTGCTGCGTCGACGATCGAGCGTCCCTGCATCTCCAACTCGCGCGCAAATTCGACGATGAGTATCGCGTTCTTCGCCGACAGACCCACCAGCACCATCAAGCCGATCTGGGTAAAGATGTTGTTGTCACCCTTGGTCAGCCACACGCCGAGCAGCGCCGACAGGATGCTCATCGGAACGATCAGGATGATCGCGACGGGCAGGGTCAGGCTTTCGTATAGTGCAGCCAGCACCATGAAGACCAGCAGCACACTGATCGGGAAGATGTACAGCCCCGAGTTGCCGGCCAGGATCTGCTGGTAGTTCAAGTCGGTCCATTCGAACTTCACCCCGCGCGGTAAGGTGGCAGCGGCGACTCTCTCGATAGCGGCCTGCGCCTGACCCGACGAGTAGCCCGGAGCAGGGCCGCCGTTGATATCGGCAGCGGTGAATCCGTTGTAGCGAACGACGCTGTCCGGCCCGAAGGTATGGCTCACCTGCATCATGGTCGACAACGGCACCATCTCGCCGCGCGCATTGCGGGTTTTCAGATAGCCGATGGCATCGGCGTTGGCCCGGTATGCCGCGTCGGCCTGCACGCGTACCTGGTAGACACGGCCAAAGCGGTTGAAGTCGTTGACGTAGTAGGAGCCCAGATAGACCTGCAGGGTCTGGAATACATCGGCGATGGGTACACCGAGCTGCTTTGCCTTGACCCGGTCCAGCGCGATGTTCAACTGCGGCACGTCGATCTGGTAGTTGGAGAAGCTTGGTCCGAGCTCCGGCTCTTGCGCCGCGCGCTTGAGAAACGCGGCCAGGGCGTTGTTCAAGCCGGCGTAGCCGAGCGAGCCGCGGTCTTCCAGTTGCAGCTTGAAACCTCCCAGTGATCCGAGTCCAAGCACCGGGGGTGGGGGAAACACGGCAACGAAGGCACCCTTGATCGACGAGAGCCGCTTGCCGAGCTCGGCCGCGATGGCCACGCCATTGGGCGAGGACGACGTCCGCTCGTCGAAGTGGGTTTCGCCGAAGAAGATCACGGCGGAACTGGACGAATTCGTGAAGCCGTTGATGGACAGGCCGGGAAACTGGATCGCGTTGATGATGCCGGGCGTCTTGAGCGCGATCTCACCCACTTTGCGCACGATCGCCTCGGTGCGATCCAGCGATGCGCCGTTGGGCAACTGGATGACGGCGACCAGATATTGCTTGTCCTGCATCGGAACAAAGCCACTGGGCACCACGCGCACCATCAGCACGGTGATTCCCAGCAGCACGGCATATACCGCCAACACCATCCCCTTGCGATTCACCAGCCGGCTCACGCCGTGGCTGTAATCACCGGCGGCCCGGTGGAAGATGCGATTGAACAGCCCGAAAAATCGGCCGAGCAGGCGATCCATCTGCCGGGTGAATGCATCCTTCGGCGCATCGTGGCTGCGCAGGAGCAGGGCTGAAAGCGCCGGCGAAAGCGTCAGCGAATTGAAGGCGGAGATCACGGCCGAAATGGCGATCGTCATCGCGAACTGCTTGTAGAACTGGCCGGTCAGTCCCGACATGAAAGCCAGCGGCACGAATACTGCCAGCAAGGTCAGGGCGATGGCGATGATCGGGCCGCTCACCTCCTGCATCGCTTGGTAGGTCGCGTCCCGCGGCGATAGTCCGTTACCGATATTTCGTTCGACGTTCTCCACCACCACGATGGCATCGTCCACGACAATGCCGATGGCCAGCACCATACCGAAAAGTGACAGCGCATTGATGGTGAAGCCGAATGCCAGCATCAGCGAGAACGTGCCGATGATCGAGACTGGCACCGCGATCAGCGGAATGATTGATGCGCGCCAGGTCTGCAGAAAAAGGATCACCACCAGCACGACCAGTGCAACAGCTTCCAGAAGGGTGTGGATCACCGCTTCAATGCTCGCCCTGACGAACTGGGTCGGGTCGTAGACGATGTCGTAATCGACGCCCTCGGGCATGTCTGCCCTGAGCTCCTTCATGGTTTCACGCACATGCTTGGAGATGTCGAGCGAATTGGCACCAGGCAGTTCGAACACCGCCATCGCCAGGGCCGGCTGGTTGTCGAGCAGGGAGCGTCGCGCATATTCCGCCGCGCCCAGCTGGACTCGCGCAACGTCCTTCAGCCGAGTCACCGCGCCATCGGGCGACGCCTTCAGCACGATGTCCTCAAATTGCTCGACGGTCTGCAAGCGACCCTGCGCATTGATGCTGAGCTGCAGTGCCGTGCCGGGGAGCGCGGGTGACGATCCAACCTGGCCGGCGGCCACCTGAAGATTCTGGTCGCGAATGGCCTGGACCACGTCGGTTGCGGTCATGCCCCGGGCGGCGACCTTCTGCGGATCGAGCCAGACCCGCATCGCGTAGTCCCCATTTCCCCACAGGGTAAGTTGGCCCACACCCGGTATGCGCTCGAGTCTGTCGCGCACGTTGATGACCGCGTAGTTGCGCAGGTAGTCGAGGTTGTAGCGATGGTTCGGTGAAGTGATGTGCACCACCATTGTCAGTGTGGGCGATGCCTTGACCGTGGTGATGCCCAGTCGCTGCACATCTTCGGGCAGCCGGGGCAGGGCCTGATTCACGCGGTTTTGCACAAGCTGCTGAGCAAGGTCGGGATCGGTGCCGAGCTTGAACGTGATCGTCGTGGTCAACGTGCCGTCGCTGTTGGCCTGCGACTGCATATACAGCATGTCTTCGACGCCATTGATTTGTTCTTCAAGGGGAGCAGCGACGGTCTCGGCGATGACCTTCGGGTTTGCGCCTGGATACTGGGCACTCACCACCACCGATGGCGGAACGACCGCGGGATACTCCGAGACAGGCAGGTTGAACATCGAGATGATCCCGCCCAGCAGGATGATCGTCGACAACACGCCGGCAAAGATGGGTCGATCGATGAAGAAGCGGGAGATGTTCATAGAGGCGGCCTATCGGGATGCAGTGATGGCGTCGTCCCCGCCAGAGCTGCTGGTCATGGCGACGAGATTCGGCTTGACCTGCGTTCCAGGTTGGGCCCGTTGCAACCCGTTGACGACGATCTTTTCGCCGGCCTTCATTCCATGGGTAACCTCGCGCAAATCACCGAACAGTGCGCCCAGGGCAACCTCGCGGTACTGCACCTTTCCCTGCGCGTCGACGACGAGAACGAAGCGCTTGTCCTGATCCGTGCCGATGGCTGCATCGCTCACCAGAACCGCTTCATGGAAGACGTCGCCGACGACTTTCACGCGGGCGAAAAGTCCGGGCACGAGTCCGCCATCCGCATTGTCGAAACGAGCGCGCACGCGGATGGTTCCAGAGTTGGCATCGAGCTGGTTATCGATGGAATCGATCACGCCTTTCCGCGGGTAACCTTGCTGGTTGGTGAGGCCGAGATAGACCGGTTGCCCACTGCCCTGGTTTTCGACAAGAAAGTTCAGGTACGTATGCTCGTCGACATCGAACGACGCATAGATCGGCGACACTGAAACGATCGTCGTCAGCACAGCTGCTCCGGCTCCCGGGAACACGATGTTGCCGGCGGTCACTTCGGCTCTGGAAGCACGGCCGGCAATTGGCGCCACGATCTTGGTATAGCTGAAATTCACCTGCGCCAGCTTGAGTGCCGCCGAAGCAGCGGCAAGATTGGCGCTGGCTTCGCGCGACGCGTTTTGTGCGAGGTCATAGTCGCGGCGGGAGACAGCGTTGCCGGCGATCAGTCGTTCTGCACGTGCAGCATCGGTCGTAGCGTAGACGCAGTGCGCCCTTGCTTGAGCAACCTGGGCCGTTGCACGATCAACCTCGGCGGCGTAAACGCGCGGATCGATGGTGAAGAGGAGATCACCTTTCTTCACTACTTGCCCATCGTGAAAGTGGACGGCGGCAATGGCTCCCGAAACCTGGGTGCGTATGTCGGCCCGATCGATCGCCTGCAGCCGGCCGGAGTAGGTTTCGAAATCCTCGACATGACGGATCACCACCGTGGCCACGTCCACCTCGGGCAGCGGCGCCTTGTCGGAAGAGTGCGCAACGCTGGCGACGCCCCCGGTGAAGAGAATCGCCACGCCGATAGAGACTATGACTACGAGCGAGCTGCCCCACATGGCTTTTCTGGCAAGGTTCTGACGTTTCATGGTGATGCCTGTTTCGTCGTCGGTGAGAGGACAGGATGGAAATCTGCGTCGGTTTTCGAATCACGCCGCCTCAGCTGGTGCGTTGCGCTATCGCCACTTGCGATCTGTCTGCGCGGGAATCGATCCCACGCTAGGCTGCGCCGCTTGCGCCAACTTTGATTGGTTGTTTCCGTTGAACGTGCCAAATCCAATGACAACCGATTGCCGGTGGTCAGCCGGCACCTGAAATGCTTTGGACGTCCATTTTTCAAAGCCGGCGCATTGCGCTTGCGGCGGGCCGACGCCGGCAGTTGGTGTGCGATAGGGAAGGCTGGCTTTTTGCAAGCTGCAGCCACGTCGACCAAGACCGCATTCGTGTCTCGCCCAATACTCAAGTCGTTGCGTGATCGACGCGCGACTGCAAGCCACGCAGTGCTGGCAGCTTTTTTCTGGACACCACGATGACCTTCAATCGAATGCATGCCCGGCGAATCCCGGTCGTGCTAACCGGCGCACTGCTGTTTTGCTTGTGTCAGCCGTTGATGGCTGCGGCACCGCAGATTCGACAGCAGGCGCCGGGCTACTTCCGGATGATGATTGGGGCGTACGAAATCACCGCGCTCTCGGACGGCACCAAGTTCATTCCATGGAATACCCTGGCGCACCATGCGCCGCCTGGGGAGATTGAGGCTCTTAGCCGCAAGGCTTTCCTCAACGAGCCGGTGGAGAGTTCAAGTGCCGCCTACCTCGTCAATACCGGTAGGGCACTGATCCTTATCGATGCCGGCGCAGGGCAGATGTGGGATCCGACCTTGGGCAAGGTGGTTGCCAATCTGCGCGCCTCCGGCTATCGCCCGGAGCAGGTCGATGACGTGCTTATCACCCACCTGCACTTTGATCACGCAGGCGGCCTGGTGAACGACGGGCGCGCGGTGTTTCCCAACGCCACCGTGTGGGTCGACAAGAACGAGGTCGGCTTTTGGCTCAGCAAAGAGGCGCGAGGCAAGGCACCGGATGCACTCAAGCCATGGTTCGACAAGGCGGTTGCGGCGCTCGCACCGTACAAGGTGTCAGGACACCTGAAAACATTCTCCGGCAGCAAGTCGTTTGCGCCGGGTATCCATGCGACCGAGACCTTCGGACATACCCCTGGCGATGTGTCCTATGCCATCCAAAGCGAGGGGCAGAAGCTGGTGGTGTGGGGCGATCTGGTGCACTTCGCCGCGGTCCAGTTTGCGGATCCCTCGGTGACGATCGCCTTTGATCTGGACGAGGAGGGCAATGCAAGCCAGCGCAAAGTTGCCATGCATGATGCCGCTGTTGGCGGCTACTACACGGCAAGCTCGCATCTCTCATTCCCCGGCATTGGCCACGTGAGAACCGAAGGCGACCATTTCGTTTTCGTGCCAGTCAACTACGGCACTATTTTCCTTGGGCAAGCCAACGCCACGCCAGCGGCGCGCACGCCATGAGTGGCTCCGTGACACAACAGAGGAATGATCATGAATGATTTGCTCGCATTGGCCATCGAGGCGCATGGTGGTCTGCCGCGCTGGAACGAATTCCGCCAACTCAAGGCCGACGTGTCCATCGACGGAGCCATCTGGCATCTGAAGCGGGTCCCCGGCCTGCTGCACGAAAAGGTGTTTGAGCTGGACACTCACCAGCAACGCCTCACGATCGCACCCTTTGGTGAGAACGATGGTCGCGTGGTATTCGAGAATGACAGGATGTCGTTCGAGTCGGCCGGTATGGCGACCTCGGTCATTGATCATCCTGAGTCGTTGTTCGCCGGGCAGACGCTCGAAACGCCATGGGATGCACGCCATGTCGCGTATTTTGCATCCGAGGCCTTGTGGACGTATCTCACCAGTCCGTTTCTGTATGCCTATCCCGGTTTTTCCTCGCGTGAGATCGAGCCGTGGCATGAAGATGGCGAGACGTGGCGACGGCTCGAAGTGACCTTTCCGGAAAGCATTGCCTCACACACCAGAACACAGGTGACGCACTTCGGTGCGGATGGGCTGATGCGCAGACACGATTACACCGTCGATATTCTGGGTGGCGCGACCGGTGCGAATTATCCGGGTGACTATCGGAACGTGCAGGGCATCATGCTGCCGACGTCGCGCCGGATCTTTGCCTACGACGCCACGTTCAAGAAGATCGATGAGCCGATCCTGGTGTCGATCGATATTGGCCAGATGTCGTTTCGCTGAGGTTCGAGTTGGCCAAACCAACGGAAAGCTCATCTGGATCTCGCGCACGATGACCTCGAGCTGCGGCCGGGGCGACGTGGCGCGCTCGTGAAATCACCTGCGCAAGATTGAGACAATGACCACAAACGAGCCGCGAACATCCGGCATTGCCTGGATGGAAATACTCCAGCGAAAGAGCCTGGCGGAATTTGCACGCGCCTTTTCATTGAACGTGGTCATCGAAGCTTCGGTGCTGCCTTCGGCGCTGACCGGTGTGCATGATGTTCGGGCGTTCTTCGAGGCTACCAAAAAAATGTATACAACGGTCGGGTTCACCTTCGAGTCGACCGACGGCCCGCGCACGCTGCTCGGTTGGGATGGCGAATTTGCCGGAGAGCCCGTGGCGGGCATCACGGTGCTGGAGCACGATACGGATGGGCGCATCGGCGCCATCCACCTGCATCATCGGCCTTTGTCCGCCGTGCTGGCGTTCTCGACCGAGCTTGGCCGTCGGCTGGAAGGCCAGCTTGATGGCGATCCCTTTTCCCACTGAGCAGGATGCGGATCGGCGCGGCGCATCGCCAATAAATCAATCGTCGGCGCGCAAGAGGCTTTCGCCACGACCGGTCACTCGCAACAGCAGCAACGACAGCACCACGAACGAAGCGCCGACCAGACCGAGGTTGGCCACGCCCACGGTTCCAAGCGCAAGCGATCCCGCGGCCGCGCCGAGCGAGAAGCCCAGATACATGAAGGACGCATTGAGCGACATCGCCACGGGTGCGACACGTAGCCCGCCCAGCGTGATCAGACGTGATTGCTGGGCCGGATAGAACGCCCAATGCGAAACGCCCCACAGCGCCGTGGTGAAGATGACCGGTGCGAGGGCGTAAGCCGGCGGGATGAAGTGCGCAATCATGCTCAGCAGTACAAACGACAGTGCGCCCAGCGACAGACAGGGCCCGACCACCCGACGTGCGCCAAAGCGGTCGGCACCCCATCCTCCCAGCAGCACACCGGCACCGGCCGAGACGCCCCACACGAACAGCACCAAGCCGATGGCCGCGCCGCGCAGCAGAGTTGCGCTTTGCAGGTAGATCGCCAGATACGTATAGACGGAGTAGGCGCCGGTTGCCCACAACGTGGTGACCAGCAGCGCCATCAGCATGTCTGGTCGCGCCGCAACGCGAAGGCGTTCGGACAGGCTGGCCACCGGCAGGTTCGCGCCGACGTCGCGGGCCAATCCATATATCAATCCGAGCGTCGCCACCAGCGAAAGCAGCGCCACGCCGACGAAGGTCATCCGCCAGCTGGCGACACTGGCGACCCATGTGCCTAGCGGTACCCCAAGCGCAATCGCAATGGTGAGGCCGCCATTGACGACGCCGATCGCTCTGCCCCGCAGCGAGGGGGCGACGACTGAACCCGCCAGCGCGTTGGCGCCTGGCACATACAGCCCGGCGGCGATTGCCAGCAGCACACGCGCGACCATCAAGCTCCGGTAGCCGGCAGCAAGGGCCGCCAGCAGGTTGAGCACACTGAATATGGCCAGCGATTCAATCAGCAGGGTGCGGCGCGGAATGCGGCTGGTCAGCGCCGTCATGATCGGCGAGAAGAGGGCATAAGCCAGCGCAAATACGGTGACCAGCTGGCCGGCTGTCGCAGCGCTTACTGCAAAATCCTGGCTGATGCGCGGAAGGATGCCGGCAATCATGAAACTCTCGGTGCCCACGGCAAACGTGCCCAATGCCAGCCAATAGACCGGTGAGCCGCGCAGCGTAGGTGGTGGTGAGACGTGAGGTGTCATCATCGGTTCCGCAAAGAGGTGGAAAGCTTTGTCTGTTGTTCGCCCCGAGGGCGGCGCGCATGCACCGCCCTCGTCATGCATCAGCCTTCGAGAAAGCCGCGGTTGAATTCGGTCACGAATGCCATTTCGTTCGGGCCGGGCTGGGCGCGCATGAAGGGAGCCTGGCCGACCAGGATTTCATCCGCGTCGGTGGCCAGTTCGGCCATGGCCTGTTCGATGAACGGGGCCAGTGGCATTGCGCGGGGTTCGTCACTGCTGTTGAGCAATTCGGTCTGAACCCATGGCGGCGCTATTTCCAGCACGCGTATGCCGCTTCCATGCAACATGAAGCGCTGCGACATGGCGAACGAATGCAACGCCGCCTTGGTGGCCGAATAGACCGCCGTCGGTGCCAGCGGAACGAAGCCGAGCACGGACGTCACATAGATGACAACGGCATCCTTTTTTGTCTTCAGGTGCTCGATGAAGCCTGAGGTGACGCGGATTGGCCCGAGCAGGTTGGTGGAAACCGTCTCGCTTGCCTGACGGTCATCGAGTTCCCCGGCCGCATCATCGATCTGCATGATGCCGGCATTGTTGATCACCACGTTGATGTCGGGGAAACGACTGATCGCTTCGCTGACCGCCGTGCGCACGCCCTCGGCAGTACTGACATCCAGTACCACCGATTCCATCCCCGGATTGGCGGCGGTGACGCTGTCGAGCAGCTCCTTGCGCCGGCTGGCGATGATCACCTTGCTGCCGGCCTTGTGCAGGGATTCGGCCAGTGCACGCCCGATGCCCGATGCGCCGCCGGTGATGAAGATAGTGTTGTTGTCGAGTTTCATGACGTCCTCATGGAAGGGAGTGGACAGGATTTGAGGGAATGCACACGAGCCATCAGTGGACGGTCGGAGTGTCTTCACGCTGGGCTGAAACATGAGGGGTTCGGCATGGCGCGAGAAGAGCGCTTCAAGGCCGAACAGTGCGGAATCACAACTATGCAATCGCGCGGTCGGTGCTCACCGCTGCCGTTTGATCCGCACAGGCCGGACACAGCGGAGCGCCATCGCACTTATGCGCTGAAGGCGCTGCCCCATATCGACGGTCTCATCCCTGACTGGCCTTCGCCATGAACGACATTGCAAGCGACAACGCGCCCGCCCTGACCCCTCCGATCCGTGTCGGCCTGGTCGGCTTCGGCAACTGGGCACTGCACGGTCACGTGCGCGTGCTCGACCTTCTACCCGGGTACGAGCTTTCGGCTCTCTACAGTCAGCGCGCAAGCGCGGCGGCCGAGGGCGCACAGAAGTATGGCTTTCGCCATGTGGTCGATTCACTCGACGCGCTGGTCAATCATCCGGAGGTTGATCTCGTCGTGGTCTTGACGACGGCGCCACAGCATGAGGAAGCTGTGCGCGCAGCCATTGCGGCCGGCAAGGACGTCTACTGCGAATGGCCGCTGACGATCAATGCAGGCGTGGCCCGTGAATTGGCGGTCGCGGCCGAGGCGAAAGGCGTGCGGCATGTGGTCGGTCTGCAGCGCCGCACGGCGCCACACAATCGCTACTTGCGTGACCTCATCGAGCAGGGTTTCGTCGGCAAGCTTCGCTCGGTGCGGATGCACGTGAGCATGAATTACTTCCAGGCGCTGCGCTCCAGGGCGCTGCGCTGGACCGCTCCGCCAGAAAATTTCTCCAGCGTCATTGCCATCTATGCCGGGCATTTCGTCGATATGCTGTTGTCGGCCGTCGGCTGGCCGCACGAAGTGTCCGCCTTGCTCGTCAACCAGTTTCCCAACGTCACCATCCAGGAAAGCGGCGAAGTCATTCCGACCACCGCACCGGATCAACTGGTCCTGACGGGACGCCTCCCTGGCCATGCCGTGCTGACCGTACATGTCGAAGGTGGCAAGCGGAATGGTTCCGGCGTGCAGATCGACGTTACCGGTGATGAAGGTGATATCCGCATCACCAACGCTTCCGCCTTCGGCGGTGTTGGCGACGACTATCAGGTAAGCGGCGCACATGGCGACAATCTGCCGATGACGCCTCTACCGGTTCCCGGACACTACGACAGCCTGCCTGCATCGGAGCTTCCTTCGGCCGTGCTTGAACTGGCGCATCTGTACGCTGCGTTTGCGCATGACGTCGCGCACGGTACCCACACGGCGCCGACCTTTGTCGACGCGGTGCGCATGCACGAGTTGATTGAAGCCGCGGAACGCTCATCGGCGGAGGGCGTGACAGTTCGCATGACGGCGGCTGCCTCCTCGGATCCCGCCAGCTGACCGACTGATCGAGGGCGGCCACACGCTGGCCGCCCTCGAGGGCGCGCATCTGGAAGCCGCCCGATTCTGCGGATCGACCGTCCGCACAGTCCGGCCTTCCAGAGCCATTCAAGCCGGCCTTGCCGCACCCATCTAATGAACCAATGTGGCCGAGCCGAACAGCGCCACGATCATGAGGTTTTTCACATGGACACTCCTGTCACTCCATCCCTTTTCTCGGGTTTCCGGCTTGGGCCGTACGAACTCGCGCATCGTGTCGTGCACGCACCGACCACCCGTCTGCGCGCCGAGCCTGACGAAACGCCCAGCGACATGATGGTGGAGTATTACCGCCAGCGCGCCTCCAAAGGCGGTCTGATCATCACCGAGTCCAGCCATCCCTCGTCGGACAGCCGCGGTTACTACGGCGCGCCGGGGATTCATGCCGATCGCCACGTGGAAGGGTGGGCACGGATTGTTGACGCCGTGCACCTGAAGGGTGGCCGCTTGTTCATGCAGATCTCGCACGATGGCCGGCAGTCGCACAGCGACCTCAGCGAGGGTCGAGCACCCATCGCTCCCTCGGTGGTTCCTTTCGAGGGACAGGCGCTCACCCAAAACGGATGGGTGCCGGTTTCCCCGCATCGCGCGCTCGAACCGCACGAGATACCGGCGCTGATCGATTCGTTCCGCATGGCCGCCGTGCGGGCAAAGGAAGCTGGCCTGGACGGCGTCGAGCTGCACGTGGCCAATGGCTACCTGATGGACGAGTTCCTGCAGGACGGCACCAACAAGCGCACGGATGCTTATGGCGGCACGGTGGCCAAGCGTGCGCGCTTGCCGCTGGAAGTCGTCGAGGCTTTTTCTTCCGTGTTCGGCGCGTCGCGTGTTGGTGTGCGCGTCTCGCCGAGTGGTCAGTGGGGTAGCATCTCCGACAGCGATCCGGAGGCCACGTTTGGCCACTTCGCCGACAAGCTCAATGATTTCGGGCTTGCCTACCTGCACGTCATCGAGCCGCGGGTGATGGGCGTGGAAACTCTGGATGAGCATCAGTTGCCAGTGGCCTCGCACTTTCTGCGTGGAGTGTTCAACGGCCCCATCATTGCCGCTGGTGGCTTCGCCCGTGCCGGGGCGGACGCTATTCTCGAAGCAGGCGACGCCGATCTCGTGGCATTCGGGCGGTTCTTCACCTCCAACCCGGACCTGCCCGAACGCCTGCGTCGCAACCTCCCACTGACGCCGTATGTGCGGGAAGCGTTCTGGGGTGGCACCGAGCTGCACTACACCGACTTCGAACCCTACCGCGAAAGGGTTTCAGCGTAACGACCAAGGGCGTCCTCAGGGGCGCCCTTTTTTTGTGTCTCACTGAAACGTCCACTCGCCCTGACGCGGGGTCCGTGCAAAAGACGGCGCTTTTGACCAAGTTTACGCATCAAGCGCAAGCGGTGATCCGGCCTCGCCTGCAATCCTCGCTTCATGCAAAGAGCTCCCGGCGGGTGAGCCATTCCATGCAGCGGAGGCATCATGAAAAACGCATTTGATTACGGCAGCCGGGATGCGGCCATTCGCACGCAGACCTATTCGGTGGTGCGCCGGCTAAGAGGCCTGCCGCACGCGCTGTTTGCCCAGTATTGGCGCGATGTGCACGGCCCCCTGTGTTCACGACTCCCGGGTCTCGGGTTCTACGTGCAACACCACTTCTCCAGCGAGCGAACCGCGCGTCTGTGGCCGGAAGGTGAGGGCGTGCGGCAGCTCGAGGTCGAGCTTGATGGTGCTGTGGAAATCGGCTTTGCCGACGGTGATGAAGCGGGACGCTTCATTGAAGCCAGCCCGTTGCTGTTCGGCGACGAAGTCAACGTGTTTGGCTGGGATGCTGCATTCAGCCTTCCAGAAGGCTCAAAAACCTTTGTTGATCAAGATCCCGATGGCGCCCCAAACGGAGTGGATCGTCTTTACCGCTTGCACGTGTACTTCAGCGAAAGGGCCGGCAAGCAGCTGGCGCCGTGGCTGACGCAATTCGCGGAAGCGTTGTCCGCACAGCGCGAGGTGGTGAAGTTGAGGCTGCATCTGCCCGAACGGTATGACAACGCGCATCCGCAACCGCCATCGCCGGTACCACACGAGGTGGTCGACGACATGCTGCGGATGGGCGTGATGGAGATCGGTTTCGCCTCCGCGATGGATGCACGCCGGCTGTTCGAGAGCGACGCATTTGCCAAAGCTGCCGCCGATCAAGCCGCGCATGTCCAGGCCTTGGCAGCTGTTCTGGTGACGCACGTCTACACCTTCGTGCGCGACGGTACTCCAACGATGGCCGGTCTTCGCGGCAGCAGCGTGGCGGAGGTCATCGCGTTGATCGGTGCGACCAACCATGCAAGCGACGCGGTCCAGCGGCTATTTGTGCGCGCGTGACTCTGAAACGGTCGCGCAGCCGCACGACCCTGAATTTCCCAACCACCACCTCTGAGGATATGCACATGAAGAACAAACTGGCTTTGGCCATCGCAATGATGGTCAGTGCGACGACAGCCTTTGCGGCGACACCCGCCGCAGGCATCAAGAATGTGGTGCTTGTCCACGGCGCGTTTGCGGATGGTTCGGGCTGGAAGCCGGTAGCCACGATGCTGATGCACAAGGGCTACAACGTATCCATCGTGCAGGAGCCGGAGACGTCGTTTGCCGAAGACGTGAAAGCGACCACGCGCGTCATCGACATGCAGAGCGGCCCGGTCGTGCTGGTCGGGCACAGCTACGGTGGCGCCATCATCACCGAAGCGGGCAACGACCCGAAGGTCGTCTCGCTTGTCTACATCGCCGCCCTGCAGCCAGATACCGGCGAAGTTCCGGGCGCGCTGCTGCAAAAAATGCCCGCTGCAGGCAAGGGTATCAAGCCCACGCCGGACGGTTTCCTGTACATCGACCCGGCATCCTTCGCCAGCGATTTTGCGGCCGACCTGCCCAAGGCGCAGACCGACTTCATGGCGCGCTCGCAGGTGTTCGTCAACGGCGGGGCCCTCGGTCAGCCCATTTCCAAAGCGGCCTGGAAGAACAAGCCGACGTGGGCAATGGTCGCGACGGAGGACCATTCGATCAATCCCGAGCTCGAGCGCTGGATGTACAAGCGGTCCAACAGCCACGTAACCGAAGTCCGGGGATCGCATGCGGTCTACATTTCGCATCCGGCTGAGGTGGTCAAGCTGATCGAGGCAGCGTCGGCAGCAACGGCCAAGTAAGAAAATCACTTGGCAAAGAACGGACGCTTTCGGGCGTCCGTTTTTATGAGGAACGTCTGCTGCGGAGGCCCAACTTGCCATTTACCAATTCAAGATTCTCCGGTTAATTGTCCTGTTGAAAATGCAGGGTTTAGTAATCGCTTGGGTGTAAGGTGTAGTTGCGTTACTGATGGAAGCACTCGGGGATCTATCGTGTTGGTAAAACCATTGAGGTTGCTTGGCCAGCTGCTGGTCATCGCGATTTTGGCCACCGGCGCTCCACCGGGAATGGTACTCGCGACTGATGTGCCTTCCTCGGCTCAGACTATTAAGTCTAGCTATCGCCACACGGCTTGGACTTCGAGGGAGGGGGCGCCCAACGACATTGAAAGTATCGCTCAGACGCGAGATGGCTGGCTGTGGCTTGGTGCCGGCACAGGGTTGTATCGATTTGACGGCGTTACCTTTGAGGCTGTCGATTTACGTCCAGCCAGTAGCACCGCTACGCGAGTTGTTGTTGCCGTGATGGTGGCTTCGAACGGTGATTTGTGGGTGGGCTATAACGACGGTGCGGTTATTGTCGCGCAAAAGGGGGATACCAAAGAGCTTGTCAGCTATCCAGGACTGAACGCTGAGACTTTGGCGTTTTTCTTTTACGAAGACGGCTCTGGCGACGTCTGGGCTCAGACTAACTTCGGTCTCCTCGTTCAAAGAGGGGGCAAATGGGTGAAGCCTGATATGTATCCGGGCTTCCCAACGGGCGACTTTACCGATTGCCTTCTGGATGATGGGCGCAATTTCTGGGTCGTTTCATCGTCTGGAGTTTCTGTGATGCGCAGAGGCACGCATCGGTTTGAAAAGGTGTCGAGCAACATTCGCCAAGGCGAGGACGTTGAACTGTTCACAGGCCGAGATGGCCGACCATGGGCAATCGCAAAAAACAGGGTTTTTCCGTTGATAAGCGACCAGGTTCCGATCGCTCCGCGCGGACCAATGCCGAAACAGGCTCGGCACGAAATACGGACGCACGACGGTAGCCTTTGGACAAATACGTGCGAGCCCGGGTTATGCAGAGCGCAAGATTTCGAGTCATCATTGCCCGGTGTTCAAGACCCGTTCGGATCCGACCGATTCACTCAGGCCGACGGAATGTCCTCCGACTTGCCGGTGGTGATCTTCGAAGATCGAGAGGGCACGGTTTGGGTCGCTACAACCACGGGTTTGGACAGCTTTCGACGAAACAACTTCACTAAGGTTTTGTTTCCTTACCCGGCCATAGATTTCAAGATGGCGCCGTCTGACGATGGAACCCTATGGGTTGGCACGGACGCAAACCTTCCCAGCGGCGACAATTATCTGTGGCACCTAACACCATCAATTGTGAAAATTGATGGGTACCGCAATGGCACTTCGAGCTTGCTACGCGAAAAAAATGGGGACTTACTCCTGAGTGTTCACCACGTCGGAATGATGCGGTATTCAGGAGGCAAGTTTAGCCCCGCAAATTTGCCTCCGACGCCGGTGACCGAAAATAGGCGCGCGTGGTTCTTGATGCGCGATGGCGAAGATAAGCTTTGGGCATCATTCGTCTCGCTTTGCCTTTATCGTCTCGATGGCCATGCGTGGATAAAAAATGGTGGCATCTCGGGACTCCCCGATATTGAGCCCACAACGATGTCTCTGGCTTCGGACGGCAAGCTTTGGCTCGGCTACCAAGATAATGACGTGCGTGTAGTCAGCCACGGCATTGTCGAGTTTATTACGGCAAAAAACGGACTGCAGGTTGGTATTGTTTCCTCGATCCTCACAGGCAAGACCGAGCTCATTGCGGGGGAGCTCGGTGTCAGTATTTTTTCTCAGGGGCGCTGGCACACCCTAAGGACTACTGATCCAAACGCACTCAAGGGTGTAACGGGTATCGAGCGAAGTAAGGACGGCGCGGTGTGGCTTAACGGGAGCGCGGGTGCCGTTCAAATTCAAAGCGACGACTTGAGCCGGGCTGAGATAGACCCGAATTTCGTTTTGCCCGTCAGAGTACTGACAGAGGACGATGGCTTGCCGGGCAGTGCCATGCCAATTTCGTCTAGTCTCGCTCAAACCACTGACGGCAAACTTTGGTTTTCCCAAGAGGGTGGTCTCGCATGGATCGATCCGAAAAATCTATTGCGGAACACTAACGTACCGGCAATATTCGTTCGTTCAATCAGTACTCCGACGATGACTGTCGCCCCAAGCCAACTCGTCACGCTTCCGCCAAAGACGACAAATTTGCACATTGCCTACACCGCATTGAGCATGGCCAATCCCGGCAGAAATCGCTTCAAAGTAAAACTTGACGGCATTGATGTGGGTTGGCGAGACATGGGGACACGGCGCGAAGTTGATTACACAAACCTCGGACCTGCCACCTACCGTTTCCATGTCAAAGGCTCAAATGGCGATGGTGTCTGGAATGAGGCCGGCACCGATATGGTTTTTCGCATTGAGCCAACATTCTTTCAGACGAGCTGGTTTCTTTGTTTCGAAGTCCTCGCATGCCTGTTCGCGCTCTACATCCTTTTCAGGTTTCAAATACGCCGCGCTGCAGCTCGTGAGCGGGAACGAGTGGAAATACGTCATAGCGAACGTGAGCGCCTCGCACGAGAACTCCACGACAGTTTTCTGCAGGTGCTGTCGTTCCTTCTTTTGCGGTTCGATCGTATTGGACAAGGCCTGGATCCCGGCGAGCGGGAACGACTCAAGGTAAATGAAACACTCGACCAAGCTGAGTTGGCACTTGCAGATGGCCGTGACAGGGTCAGCGCATTACGCGATAGCGTGACGGTTTTGACGGACATTGAGCTTTGCCTAGCAGAAGTAGGAAACGCACTATCGCAAGATTATCCAGTGATATTTTCAGTAGCTGTGCACGGTCGTGTTCGGCAAGTCCGCTCCGACGTCGCCGATGAAATATGCAAGATTGGGAGAGAGGCGTTGAACAATGCGTGTCGCCATGCGCACGCAACTCATGTGAGCGTTGAAATCGAATACAGTAGACGCCGTGTCGCGTTGGTCGTTCGGGACGATGGCGACGGCCTCCCTGACACTGTTCAACACGGTCAAAGGAGGGAGGGGCATTGGGGCTTGGTCGGAATGCGCGAAAGGGCAAAAACCATCGGGGCTGAGCTACAACTTCGGACCCATCCTGCAGGCGGCACGGAAGTTATTTTGAGGGTGTCCAAAGCCTACATTTATGGCTAGGGACGAGCTGTGTTGCAACCGAAACTCTTAATCTACGGCTCGCTAAGTCAATCTGTTTTGAAGACGTCGACGGGTTGTTTCGTTGAGCGCAGATGATCCAGAGGCCGTGTATTTGCACGGTATCGACCGCGACACTACCTTCTAGCTATTGGCTGCTGTACCAAAAATGTGTGGACTTTTATAAGTTATCGACCTGAAAGGGCAATTGAGTCGTTCTGTTCAAGGCAAGTACGGATCTCAACCGCCTTTAAGCTAGTCGGCGCGGGCAGTCGATCAGGGAGGGGTAGCCGGGGAAAGGGTAGGCGAGCGTCTGCTCCCGACCCATTTCTCCCGTCCGCGAACGACCGCTTTGCGGCCGGCATCTTAGGTGGCTGCCTATTCCTTGTTGGCCGGTCAGAGACCAGTGATCAGCGGCTGTTGCCCGATTGTCGGTGACCGAATCAGTAGCGGACCTTCGGATCCGCGACATCAGCGTATTTAGCTGCTCATCCGTTTTGCTATCTCGGCGAGTTCTACCTCAGTTAAGCGTGGACCGGACCAGCCTTCCGCAAACTTTGCGTTGTGAGATTGCGGCAGCTTTTCCTTACTCAAATTCATGATCCGAACTCGGGCGGGTAGCGCGGCACCTTCTCCAACAAAAATGGCTTCCTGCTGCCCGAGGTTTGGCAATGACTTGGTCATACCCGAAAGACCGTCTGGAAGGAATCTTGATACATGCTGCTGATCCGCTTGATTGGTGAGTCTTAGTACCAGCCAAGTTCCGCATTGAGCGATTACGGTGCTTTCAACATCAGCGGGTCGTTGACTGACGAGCATCAAGCCCAAACCGTATTTGCGCCCCTCTCGCGCAATGCGTCGGATGGCACCTTGGGCAGCCGCATACTCAGCCTCTCCACGGTCAGGAACGTAACGGTGCGCTTCCTCGCACACGAGCAAGACCGGGTCTTTCGCTCGCTCCTCTTTGGTCTGATACACCTTGTAGCGAAAAAGCAATCGCGCAAGTGCTGCAGTCATCGGCCCAGCAACTTCATTGGGTAAGCCTGAGATATCCAAAATGCGCAAATCACTTTCCGGCGCTTCGGCGATTCGGCCAACGAATTGACCCAGGATGCTCGCAAGAGTTGGCCCCGCCGGATCCCAATCTTTCATCATGAATTGGATGCGGGGATCACGACGAAGCACACCGATTTTATCGAGGATGGACTTGAAGTCTTTCGCAAATTCGCCTGCAGGGACGCTTTCAAGCACATTTCCTTTCGCTCGTGCTGCCTGAAGATAGAGGATGTGGTTTATCAACTCATCCAAATGAAAAGGTCGTGGTTTGTCTCGATCGAATGAGTCGAGCGCTGCTTGGTTGATGCCCACCTTCGAACGAGGAGTATCGGGTGCTCCTCCGTCTGCCGGTACGGGACCACCGTGAGCTGTAGGTGCTTTGTCGACAAGGCCTGCCGCTTGCATACGGGCATGAGTTAGAGCCTTATAGATGATGTTGTGTTGGCTTGTTGCCTCGTGCTCGGTCTTAGCAATGGTTAGAAGTCGAAATTCTTCAGCTGACATAAGCCAATAAGGCAAGTCGATGCTTAACCCTTCTGCCCCTTCATTGCCGATGGGGTCATACGCTCTGTAGACGGTGGCGCGACCACCAAACGAGGTGCCGTATTCCCCATGAGGGTCAATAACAATGATTCTCGGGTGGCAAGTGGTATCCGCTTTGGCCTTATGTGCAAGGATGCTATGCAAAATTGCTGCAACTGCGCCGGATTTGCCTGAGCCCGTGGATCCAAGCACTGCACAGTGCATGCTAAACATCTTGTCGATGTTCGCCCTGCATTGGGCGGCATCTGCACCTACGTAGGTTCCGAATGGAACGAGAGCATCGAACTCGTCACCTTCCCTTTGCCCTTCGGCTGCGGTGTATAGAGCGACTGCCTCATCACGAGTAAGAAGATAAACGCCTTGGCGAGGGAGCGGGAATGTCGTAACGCCTCGCGTGAACTTCAGTGCATGCTGAGGACCTTGCCAGACACCCTCTGAAAAAAGCTCAACTTCCATGATGCGTTGGTCGGCGTCGGGCGGTATGACGTGTCCCTGTTCTATGAGCTCTTCAGAACGCATCCTCAAAAGGGTGACGAATCCGAAGACAATTTGACGACCAAAATGGACCTTTACCACACTACCCATCTGGCCTATGGGGTAGACACGTCCGGCATGAGTACGGGATAGCTCCGTGACATCACCATCGAGCTCGACGCGGATTGAAGTTCCAGACACTTCAACAATGTGGCCGATGCGGAGATCTTTAACTACCTCGAAGTTGGACATCAGTGAGATCCTATCCCGCCGTCCTCAAGGAAACGTGTTGTTCCTTGGAACGTCCACCAGTCGTGTTCACCCTCATCCATTTGGTGAAGAGGTCCCTGCGTTCCCCAGTAGAGTCCACGCTGTGTAAGTACGTACACTCGTTCGCCCCACCGAGATTGCCGCCAACGCTCAAGGTCTTTGGGCAGCCCTTGCGCCGACTCCTTACAAAAAGCAATCAGTGTAGCTTTGCTCCGCGGCAAAGAAAGCGCAAGCTCAAGCTCTTCATTGATGTGCTCGTCACCAAAGCTGTATCCACAGACAGCAAAGACAAGTTCTGACGGGCTTCCCAGCAACTCGCGCAGCATCGAGAACTGCGCGGCGAATGGATCTCTTTGAGTGGCGACGTACTTTGTCGATTGTGGGTAGATCAGAACCGAACCATTCCGCTTGGGATAGAGGTCAGTGTCTCGCACCCTCCAGACATCACCTTCGTCGCCCAATATCCAGTCGATTGAGCCATGAAGCTTCATGACCTTCGCGCGTAGTCCCTCGTTGGGTGAAGCTCTTCCGAACTTCTGCTCCCGAAATGCAACCGCACCTCCAGTGAAGCCATCCCAGTAGCGATAACCACCCAACGCCAAGGCATCTTCCAGCAAAGTGTCGTAGTTGGTGGTGAAGAATTGGACCGGCTTTCTAGGTTCGCGCAATCCCGCCTGGCGCTTTTCAAAAAGTGCGTGTACGAAATTTGAGTGGTGTTCCACGGATACGATGCGATTTTCACGTCCACCGACTTTTTCTTCAGCATCGTCCGTTGCCTCGACATAGCCCCAACGAATTGTCTCTGCGATATCGTTGGTGATTGCCTTGTGTGCAGCGTCTAGCTCACCCACGAAGTAGGTATGCTTTTCAACGGTGACGCTGCTTACCTGTACACGGTTCGCGATGGCCGTGTAATCGCCTAGCTGGCTTAGCATGTGCTCGATGTGGGCAGAGTCGGGTAGCTCACTTTGCAAATCTTTAAGAATCTGCTCATGTGCCTGTCCTTCGGCAAGCTTGAAGACTTGTTTGGTCAGGGAAGCCATTAAAGGCAGACCCGCATCACAACTGACACCAGCCCCTAACAACCATGCCTGATTCGCGTGACTAAGATGCTGGTCGACTTGCTTCAGCAGGTCGTCAGTAGATGTGCTCATTGGTTGATCCCCTTTCCATGACAGGTAGATGCTAGGCGTAAACGCCGCGAACGGCAAAGCGGGTCCCGCCGCTGGTCGGTTGGCGACCATCAGTTGACGGCCCTTGCCCAACGACCACTGTGCGACCCGTTTCGGCCATAGCGAACGGTCGTTTTCCGGCAAGCATCATAGGTAGCAGACCGTCTCTTCTTGGCCGATGGTTCTCCTTGAGGAGCTGGTGACAGCCGCGCAAGCTGCGACGGGCGGAGGTCGACCCATAGCTGACGTTCGCACCCAGTCATTAGATATGTATTCGCAAGCTGCCGCACCGCAAACTCCGCACGCGGCGAGGCCATTTGATAGCCGCATAGTGCCGGAGGCCTTGCGTGAGTCTTGCGCTGACCATACGGTTTATTACTTCGTTTCCGGAGCTATAAAACTTATCACCCTGATCAGCGAGATAAGCAAAGGCCATCCTCGCTTCGCAGGTCGCTCCTGTCATCCAGTAAACGCATGGCTATCTGCAGGTTTTGTCCCCTTGACGGGCAGAGGCCTAACGCTGAACATCCATTGCATATGCCCCGATGTGGGTCTAATAAGCGCTCAACGGCACTAGCGCTGATCGCGCGCGTTGCATGGGGGTTTAGGCTGACATGATGAAATGGAGTCGCCTGATTGACAGCCTCTCGCAAAGATCGATACTCGGTAAGCGCCGTGCGCTGCCGGATAACTCTTGTTAATCCGGCAGCGCACGGCGCTTACCGATCTTCAGAAGCTTCTAGTCAGTCGCTTCGGGCCACTTCGCGAGATGCGGCACAAACGAGTTTGGCGGCTATCAGCACTATCGTCGTCGAACAGCGCGTTCAAGTTGACCGACCGAGCGCTGGCGCGAAAGTCGAGCTATGTCGCGCGGCAACTTAACTTATTAGCGTTAGATTTCACTGGACTTCCGCATGCCAACAACCACAACGTCAAGACTTCCTCCGCCAGAATCATGGGATGAGTTTGAAGATATATGCAAAAGCGCATTCTCATTGCGATGGGCCAATCCCAATCTGGCAAGGCATGGCCGCCTTGGACAGAAACAAGATGGAGTCGACATATACGGAATTGACTCCCTCCAAAACCTCGTTGGAGTTCAATGCAAGAACACAACAAAGGCAATAAGCGTTGACGTTATTGAAAGCGAGTGCTTGAAAGCAGAAAGCTTCAACCCTGCTCTTTCTGTGCTCTACATTGCAACAACAGCTGATCGAGATGCCAACATCCAATCATTTGTTAGAAAACTATCTGAATCCAGAAAAACTCAGAATAAATTTCCTGTTGACGTTGTGTTTTGGCCCGACGTTGTCCATGACCTGTCGAGAGACGAATCGGCGGTTCGCCAGCACTATCCCCAATTTTTCAACCGGCTCGCCAAAACACCCGAGCAGTTAAAGCGAGAAGCAGACATTGAAAACGTAACTTCCATTCTTAAGGTTGTTGATTTCAATTCGACGTTTGGGCATCTCAGGTGGGGAGCAAAATACATCCACAGCTCAATAGTAGATCAATTCAACAATATTGAGCTCGTGCGAAGTTATCCTTCTTTCAACTTACATAATCAGCTTCTAATCGATGCGACTAAATCTCTGGCGGAAGAATGGGGCAGCCTTTGCCGGCTAATCAGCAGCGCGCCGTATGATCTAATTCAAAATGACATGTTGCGCTTTAACATGCCCGGCGATTTTTGCAGGGACAAGCAAGAGAATGACTTGTATGAAGAAATAGACGCTCAAATTGAAGTCTTGGTGCGCTCAATTAGAGCATTCTGCAGTCTCATCAACACCAATTATCTTGAAATAAATATTGAGGCAGCGATGAGAAAGGCCCGGTCGCCCTACTAAAAATCTAACAATTCATTCAAGCCGACGCCGCTTCGCGGCGCGGCGCGGCCTAATTCGGGCGTTAGGCCCCTTATGGAAAAGATGTCGCACGCCGAGCACATCGAGCAACTACGGCAAGAGGCCGGCGACATCGCGGTGGCTGCCATCGCGGGCAAACTGGACGTTCTTGATGCATGTTGGTTTCTTGGGCCGCTTCTCGCGCGGGCTGAGATACCAGCTGGCGATCCTGACGCCAGGGCAATCGGCGAGGTTTGCTCAGAACTAGATGGTCTCCCTGTCGGCAACACTCGCCAACTTTGGTCGCTAGAGGCGCGCGAAAGGTTGGCACCTCAGCTAGAGTCACTCAAGAATTGGGCTTCACCGCTAGCTATGCCGGCCATACTATCGGTGGCCATGCGGTTCGGGCCAAACAACTCCGTAAGAGACTTCCCGTCCTTGCCGACCGCTTGAAAAGCGAAACCCACTATACGTTTCATGCTTGAAGCGACGGCTTAAAAATAACTTTGCTAACCAAGCAGCCAGTGGGTTTACCCCGCTGGCTTTTTATTGCGCGCGAAAGGATCAGACCATGAAACAGTTGCACTTCGAGATCGTATCCAAAGCACGTGGCACGACTGCCGATCACATCAGGCACATCATGCGAAGAGGGTCTTTCGCTGAGCGGGACGATTTCATCGGAGGCGATTACGGCAACATGCCTAATTGGGCACGGCATGATCCGGAAGCCTTCTTCATCGCATCAGACAAGTACGAGCGCAAGAATAGCCCCGCGTTCGTCGCTGTAACTTTTAGCTTGCCGAACTGCTTGAGTAAGGAGCAGAACCTCCATCTGGCATCTAAGAGCATGGATGCCTTGGCCAGAGGCATGCCGTACATGTTTGCGCTTCACGAACCGATCGCGTTCCTGTCGGGTGTCCCACATCCTCACGTACATGGGATGTTATCCGGCCGGGTGGATGACGGCATTGATCGCTCACCGGAGCAAACATTCCGACGGTACAACGACAAGTACCCGCGAATGGGTGGGTGCAAAAAGGTTGGCTGCGGTATACCGCCTGCCGAGATCAAGAACTCGACTATCGAGATGCGCCGTATCATCGCCGACGCAATCAATAGCGAGCTACGCACGCATGGCTTCAATCATCGTGTTGAACATCGCACGCTTCGTGAGCAAGGATTTTCCAGAGAACCGGTTCGCTACATGGGAGCCGCTCAGTTCCGTGCGATGCGGAAAAGCCAGATGGAAGGCGCCCGCAGCCGAGAGCATCACTCGGAAGGTGGCGCTTCATGGACGTCGTCGGAACCGTGGTGCATCTGAGCAGCCTGGTCGCCTTAGGCCTGCTGTGATGCAGACCAGCCTTGCCACGCTGCCCTTCGCTGGGTTTTACCGATCGTCGCTTGTTGCCGCATTTCCCAACCCGTGGATCGGGGATCACGTGTAACTAGGCTACCCGAGGCGACAGGTCCGTAGCGACGTCGCTATGGGTCGAATGCACGAAGGAACGTTATCCTCGCCTTGGCTCCCTTGAACTGTGATCCTACGACTCCCAAGTCGGATGAGGCGGCCGGCCCTTCCGGCCGGGACGCGAGGACGACTACGACGTTGGAACCCGAAGACTTCGAGCTGGAACTGCCGCAAACGTGGCCGGTTGGCGTGCACGATCTGGTGGAAAACAACCGCGAGGCGTTGATCGCCTACCAGCGCGAGCGCGGGCGTATCGATCGGCTCGGATGGACGGATGTCTGGGTGCGCATGGATCCGCCGGTCAACCCGCATCGCGCCGGCTATGACACGCTGCTCGCGCGCACCGAGGCATTGCTGCGTGGCCATCGCCTAGTGGGCTACCACTGTACGCGCTTGACGCCCGCGGAAGTGGACCGGGTTCGTCGCGAAGGGTTGCGCGCCTTGTCGCCCGACTTGGTGCGCGCGCGGCTCGAAGCGCTTGTCGACGCCGGCGAGATGAGCGCAGCGCAGTGCCGCTTCTTCCTCGACCATCCCATGCTGCACTCACACCTGGCCAATCGCCACGGTCGACGCACCGGCTTGGTGTGGCTGTGCCCCAATCGTTCGACGTTGCGCGGTGCGTCGGGGGTCTATCGGCTGTTCCGTTCGTGGGGAGGCGAAGCCTTGTATGCCGGCTTTGAAGACGACCCCGCAGTGACCGCGGTGCTGACGGCGCTCGGCCACCCGGCGATCGTGAAGTGTGCTCTTCCCTTGCCGACCGATGACTTGCACGGATGCCGCGCGGCGCACGTGTTGTCGAACGCGGTGCGCGATCAGATTGAACACTCCGAGCCGTCGCCGACCTTCGACTGGAGCGTGCAACGTGATCTGGCGCCATCCGAAGTACTCGACGTCATCACCATCGACGACCCAAGCTTCGAAGCGCTAACCGGCTATCGCGCTTGGGCGCCGGAGCATCGGATTGGCTGATTCCCCGGCCAGTGGGGTCTGCAAGTTGCGCGAGTTCTCACTGATGTTCGCTTCCGGCCGATAGTGTTGAAAAACTCGCTTCGAAAACTCGATATCGCTTAAAGCGGGAAAATCCGTCCGCGACAATCGCTTTCTGTCGGCCTGAATGTGTAAGTTCGTACAGAATCCAATTGTCGTCGCCGTCGCAATTCAATATTTGGACGTCTATTTGTTGAGTCGGAGTTTTTCAACAGAATCGACCCAAAAGAGACGGTCATGACCGTCCGCTTTGAGCAATGCTGCCGGGATGAATCGCCAATTGCCTACGCGGCTCGTGGTAGCTATTGCACGGCGCTCCACCGTTCACGGTTCTGGACTGAACAGCGTCATTACGCTGCGGTAATGGGAGGATTAGGAATAGGTTTTCGCTATGCTGCGTCAGAACGCGGCTCACGGAGTGAAGGAATGAACGAAATCATTTGTCCACATTGCACGAAGGCGTTCAAGATCGACGAAGCCGGCTACGCGGACATCGTAAAGCAGGTCCATGACCGCGAATTTGAGCGGCAATTGCACGATAGGCTTGAACTCGCCGAGAAGGACAAAGTCAGCGCCATAGAGCTTGCAACTACCAAGCTCGCGGGCGAACTGCAGAAGGACACTGCGGATAAAGAGGCTGAGATTCTGCGTCTGAACGCAAAGCTCGACGCCTACGATGTCGCCCAGCGTCTGGCCGTGGCAGAGGCTCTTGCTGCTGTCGAAAAGGAGCGTGACCGGCTGCTGAGCGACCTAGGGAAGGCGACCGATGAAAAGAATGCTGCGTCTGAGCTAGCCAGCGCGGTGCTTGACAGGGAACTGCATAAGCTCGCGTCCGCGAAAGACACTGAGATCCAGGAGCTGCGCGCCAAGCTCAGCACCCTCGAGGTGACTCAGAAGTTCGCTCTAACCGAGGCCGTCCACGTCGTCGAAAAGGAGCGCGACGATCTAAAAAACGGTATCGAGCAAGTGAAATCTGAGAAGCAGCTTGCCGTGCAGTCGCTCAAGGACCAGTACGAAATGCAGATCCGCGAAGGCGAGAAGACGATCGCGAACATGCGGGACATGAAGGCGCGTTTGTCGACCAAGATGATCGGCGAAACGCTAGAACAACACTGCGAGACTGAGTTCAACCGCATTCGAGCGACGGCCTTCCAGCAAGCGCACTTCGATAAGGACAATGACACGCGGACCGGCAGCAAGGGCGACTACATTTTTCGTGATGCAGACGAGGCCGGCACAAGCATCGTCTCGATCATGTTCGAGATGAAGAACGAGGCGGATCACACCGCGACGAAGCACAAGAACGAAGATTTCCTGAAGGAGCTCGACAGGGACCGTAACGAGAAAGGATGCGAATACGCCGTTCTGGTCTCCCTGCTTGAACCAGACAGTGAGCTTTACAACACCGGTATCGTCGACGTGTCCCACCGATACCCGAAAATGTATGTCATTCGTCCGCAGTTCTTCATCCCCATCATTTCGCTGCTGCGCAATGCGGCCATGAACGCGCTGAAGTACAAGTCAGAGCTTGCCCTTGTCAGAGCCCAGAACATCGACGTCACGAATTTCGAGAACAAGCTTGAGGATTTCAAGTCTGGGTTTGCTCGGAATTATGAACTTGCTTCGAAACAGTTCACTACGGCCATCGAAGAGATCGACAAGACCATCACTCATCTTCAGAAGACGAAAGATGCGCTCAACGCATCGGCGAACAACCTACGGCTTGCAAACACCAAGGCGCAGGACGTAACGATCAAGCGATTGACGCAAGGCAACCAGACGATGACCGCCAAGTTTGGCGAGGCCAATGCACAAGGTGCATCGGACGATGAATGAGTCGGGTCATTGGCGATGGGGTGCACGGGGCAACCTCCCACGCGAACTGCAGAGGTATCTCAACCAGTTGATGGCAACTTCGTATTGCCAACTAACTGACCACGCATTGTCATCACACCAGCGTCGCCAGCTAGCTGACCATCTGGCTGGCGGTCTCTTGTCGACCCAAAGCTGACATTGTGCTTGGCGCGCAATTACCATAGAACTTTGTAGGCGCGCCCGTATTTTTCGCTAACTATGTGCTCGCAAGGCGCGATAGAAGTTGGCGTGTAGTCAGGTGATGAACATCTATGCAGCAGTTGCACAAAGACAATCACTACGTGCCGCAAGTCTACCTTAGGCAGTGGGCAACCAACGGTACGATCCCGACCTACAGCCTTTTGGTTCCTCACCACAGAGTTCCGCTGTGGAAGCGCCACTCTTTGAAGGGGATCGCCTTTCATCAACATCTGTATACACAGATCGCGGGGGGAACAGAGACTGACGATCTAGAACGATGGCTGGATAGCGAGTTTGAAGCTCCTGCCGAACTAGCGATCACACGTGCGGTCACCGATCAACGACTAACTACCGATGACTGGAGGAAGTTGGTGCGCTTTGCAGTTGCACAAGACCTGAGAACGCCGACTGCATTGCGACAATTTCTGCTCAGGCAGACACAAGTAATGCCGCAAATACTCGATAAGACGATCCAGGATGCAGTAAACAAAGTCAGCCAAGGAAAATTGTCCGCTCGTCCAGTACAGTTTACGAATTCAAGTAGATTTCCTCTTAAGGTTTCGATAGACGATAAGGGAGACGGCCAAGCTGGTTTAAGGGTCGAGACTGTCTTAGGGCGCGCGCTGTGGCATTGGTCCTTGCGGTCTTTGCTGACCAGTACCATAACGAAGATACCCTACAAGGGGTGGGCAATTCTTAAGGCTGCACCTGGTTGTTCTTGGCCGACGTCCGACGATCCGCTAATCAGATTGAACCATATCGATGACGAGCGATATGACTTCGGCGGTGGGTGGGATGTGCAAAATGGGGATGTACTCCTACCACTTTCCCCAACCCATTTACTTCACCGTTGCGGTGGACGACGACCTCCCCGAGATCACCGGCTAGATCATGCCACCAGCGCAAGGGTTGGGCGTCTCATCATCGAACATGCTGATCGATATGTTTTTGCCAAAGAGATATTCGACATCCGTCAGGTTCGGGCAAGAACCGTTGATTCGGAGCTCCATAAGGCGGACCGGGAGGTTTGGTCAAACTGGCACGCCGAGCAAACCAAGGCCGAACAAACGTAGCGATGCTCACATGGACAGCTGCTCTTGCTTCCGATCCGGAGCGTGCACTCCCGAACCGAAAACCCGGGCCAGATGGACCGGACGTTCAAAAGTGCACGCTGACCAGCCACCAGCTGATACCAGCGGTTGCGCCCGTGCTCGCCGGATAACAACAAATGCATGTGGTCGGTCGACGATCCTTTTGAGCCTTCGCTGTGGCTCCGTCTGGCGGTATGCTGAGCTCCATGGAAGCCACAACGTCAGACGGAACGAAGCTAAAAAGCGCTCATAGCATGGGCAGCGTCAAAAAGCTCAGCCGCATCGAGCCACGTGAGCGCGTGGGTAACCACTCGTTCAAGGCGGACGGCTTCGCCGCCGCTTAACTCCAGCGTTAGCGCCCAGATGAGACATGCGGAATGATCGAGCGCCAATCGCCATACATCGCACACCAGCATCGTCTTGCGGACTTGATTGCTGCGATCCAAGTTATGGGTACTTATCGGTACTCGGGCCGAAAGGTCCAGTCATGGGCTAGGATTCTGGGGGAGAAGCCAAAGAGCGCTGACAGTTGGCTACTCGTGTTCAATGAACATCCAGAGTTCTTTCGGGCCGGAGTCGGTAATGCAGGCTTTCAAACTCTCGCGTTAAGACGTGCGCAGCCTCGCGTGTACAACACAAGAACTAGAGAAGAGATGACGCTTGAGCAGCTTCGAGCTGTTCCACGAGATCGCCGCAATCATATCTCGCGTCGCCCGCTTTCCTCAGAGCAAATTCTTTCATTGGTGGACGTGGCCGTTAAGTTGCACACTCAAGCAATTGCCAGAAGGCAAGAACTCCGCTGGTGGGCCGTCATGCTCATTGGCGTCGCATCTTCCTTTGTCGGTGCGCTCGTAGCGGTTCTCATAAAAGGTGCTAGTGGGCGCTAACAATTCGTTCAAGGCGGATGCCTCCGGCGCCGCTTAACTCCAGCGTTAGGCTCACATGAAAGCCATGCAGCGAATTCGACATTACAAAAGCGATATAGCCTTGCTGCTACTCGGTGTCGTAACAGCTGTGGTGATGCTCAAGACCAGTGATGACCCACTGATCCCTCAGCTGCGACACTCGCTGCTTGGAGACTGGCTTACCCAGCTACCCACCGGCAATCAAACCGTCTTTAATCTGTCTGCTGGCGTAGTTTCCGCAGTTTTCACCTACTTCTTGTTTGTTCGCCTGCCGGAAGAGCGAAAGAGACGGCGCGTCCTTGCTCATTTGGCCGAGACTTTCAGAGATACGAAGATCAACTTGATAAGAGCGTATCTCTCAATGGTTGTGCGTTCTTATGATGCGGGCCTTCCAGAAGAGCTCTTAAATCAGGGCGCATTTCGTTCATTCTTCGGTAATGACACCGCATCTGGGGACAGTCGCTGGTACGGCGTTGCAAATGGGCTCAATGAGTATTGGCTCAAAGAGATCGCCGCGGAGCTTGAGATCCTACATAACGAGCTGCAGTTTGCCCTCGCAGCAGTCGAGCCTCGCAATATGACTGGCTATTCCAGGCTTAAGTCTGTGGCGGCATGGATACTCCGTTCTAAAAACCTTGATGTGACCTCGGATGACTCAAAGCCATTCTTGCGCGCTCTTTGGCAGCTGCATACTGGGTTTAACTTCGTTGATGGCTACACTGGCCGAGACATCATTGCCGATAAGATTCAGTCGCTGTGAGCCTAACAATTCATTAAAGCCGAAATCGCTTCGCGGTTCTGCTTAATTCAGGTGTTAGTTTCTATGAAAATACGACGGATCGTACGAATCGCAATTCTCGCAATCACATTATTGCTGTTCGGCTGCGGTGTTGCTCCCGACCCACCAATTTGGTCCACCAAAGCTGCGTCTCCAAATGGCTAGGTCATTGCACTCGCGGAAACGAACGAAACTGGCGGTTTCGGGGCGGCGGCTAAGTGGACCGATTTAGCTTTGAAGCAACCAAGAGGACGTCGGCCAATTGTCATCTTAAGTTTCGAAGACAACGATGCACCATCTCTCCCTGGGGAAGATGCGGCGGTCGGACTAAATTGGCTGACCAACTCCAGTCTGTGCGTCAAGTATGGACCTAACGTGACGGTGCTCTTCCAAGCCGTCAAAGCATGGGGCTTAACTATTTCGATTCGTCAATTGATGCCAAGCCAGTCAACTAATCCATGTGTAGATCATGAAATTAAATAGCACCGCACCCTAACCATTCGTCCAAAGCAAACGGCTTCCTCGCCTCTAAACTCAGGCGTTCAACGTCCGCTTCTGGCCGATTTCGGACGCTAGGGCAGGGCGACTATTGAATTTTATCTGGGTGGGGCGTTGGTTGAGCAGGATGCAAGACGTGTCTCAAGTATTGCCGGTTCGATGCCCAAACACGGACTCACTTTCTTCGCAGTAGCGTGATCTTCGATACCGAGGTGAGCTCGCTGGGCAGCGCTTTGCTTTTGGGTACAAGCGTGGGTATAAATATTTCCTTTACGTACCTTATAACTATTTAAATCAATAACATATATATTTTATTGGGTCTCCTCTTGGCACCATTACACCGTCTCAGCGCGAACGCGCTGAGGCTAGAAAAAAAATCGCCTTGCGGCGATTTTTTTTGTGCAGAATTTGGTGCGGATGATTGAAGCTTACGTTTTACCAAGGAATCTGTCAGCCGAATAAGGCTCGAACCTGGTCGTATTCTGACGCGACGCGTCCACGGCTGGCGGCTTTGCTGTGCGCTTTAGCTGGTATTACCGGACGAAGCATGTGGGCTGCGGCCGACAGATCGTGGGCTTGGGACGTGGCACATTAAGTGCTTGAGTGACGAAGGCGAACGGCTTTGCGCCGTTTCTATTGAACTTGTCGGGGACGGGGTTGATGCAATGGTGATCATTTCGCTAAAGCCGGGGCGAACCGGCAATTGGAACGTCACCCGCGCGCACGTCACTTTGTTCAGTGATCTGCAGCTGGAGGCGGCTATTGCGCTGGCGAAGGAAGTAGCTCACGACGAACATCTGCGCAGTGGTCGCCCTCTCCGCGTGGAGATGCCCGGGCCGGCTTCTACGCTGGTGTTGGCCCGTTATCTTGATGCGCCAGAATCCCCGGCCAATGATGTCATGGCCGCCTGACCTTGAATCGCAGTGGCACGGCGCCGGATCATCGGCAAGCGTTGAACCATGAAACGTGGCTGAGAGCCCGCCGTCTGCAATATGGCGTTGTGGAGCAGACACAGGTGACGCCTGGGGCCAGGCGTGCCGGGCATCGTCAGAAGGGAAGCAGTCTAACTATTCAAGGAGCGATGACATGATCAATATTGTTCTAGTGGATGATCACGAGCTGGTACGCACCGGCTTTCGCATGATTCTTCAGCAGCATGCCGACATCAGCGTCGTTGGCGAAGCGAAAAATGCCGAAGAGGGGCTGCGCCTCATTCGGACGCTGGCGCCGGATATAGCCTTGGTCGACGTGCATATGCCGGGCATGAGCGGCGTGGAACTCACCGAGCGCGTGTGTCGCGGCAAGATGTCTACCCACGTGGTAATCGTTACGGTGGTGGACGATGCGCGCTTTCCAAAGCGGCTTCTTGATGCCGGCGCCCTGGGTTATCTGACCAAGGGATGCACCTCGGAGGAATTGGTTTCTGCGGTTCGCCAAGTGGCGGCCGGCAGGCGCTACCTCGCACCCTCCGTGGCGCAGCAGCTCGCGCTTGCCACACTGGATGGAAACACCTCGCCTTTCGATGTGCTTTCCAGCCGCGAGCTGGAAGTGGCCATGATGCTGGTGCGAGGCAAGCCGCTGACCACGATCGGTGAACAACTCAACCTGAGCCCAAAAACCGTGTCTACCTACAAGCAGCGCCTGATGGAGAAGCTTCGCGTCGACCACGTGCTGAGCCTCGCTCACCTGATGACCGTGCACGGCTTGCTCGATACGCCCGGTCAGCAAGCAGCCAGCTGAACCTGCTTCATTGTCCGAGGATGGGACAGAAAAAAACCGGGCCTTGGCCCGGTTTTTTTTGAACAACCTTTCGATCAGACGCTGGAGTCGTCCTTGGGTTCGTGCAGGTACGTATCCCTGGTCGGCTCAGCCTCGGACTTCTCGAAGCTCGTGGCATCGACGCGATGCGTGGTGTTCGCGAGCAGGTCGCCCTGCTTTGGCAGCGCGACTACGGGCTCATGGGCCTTGATATCGCTGGGAGCCTCCGTACGTACTTCGCCTGCGGCAGCGTTCGCAGCAATGGGCTGCGTCTCGTGCGAATGCGTAATCACCGATTCGGAATCTCTTGCCAGATTAACCGACGTGGCACGGTCGGTGTTTTCGTTGAGGTCGGCAAATGCGGCGGCCACCGGCGGATCGAGCACGGCATCGGCAAACGGCGCTGAAAGCGTGTTTGACTCTTCCGGCGCCTCATTACCCGGTGCCGAACGCAAGGCATAGGCTGCATCCGCCGGGGTGGGCTCTGGCTTCGCCGCGACGGTCACTTGGTGCGCGTGATTCACCAACTCGGAGGACGTGGCAGCACCCGTCTGCTCAGGAATCGGCGGAAGGGTGGGCAGATTGAAGCTGCTGCCTGTCGGCAGACTCGTGGGGGCCACGTCATCCATGAGGACATCGCTTTTTGGTGTCGCGAGCGCAACAGCCTCTGACGAGGCTGGAGCAATTGCCGTCTGGACATCATTCAGGCTGGCCGAGGCATATGCGCGCTCAGCGATCTGACCTGGCTCGCTCACGGCCTGAACAGCATGACTATGTCCAGCGACCGCCGGTGCAGCGGACGCGGGCCTGGCCTCGCGCGGAGCGGCCGGCCTCGGCAGTTCTGATTTCTCCGTCGGGTCGTTGCGATCTTCATCGTCGAGTCCGGCCGCTTCGGAGGTATCCAAGGATGTTCCCGCCGAGGCGGTTTCGTCATGCCGGCGCCGGCGACGACCGCCGCGACGGCCGCGGCGGCGGCGCGACTGGCTTCCGTCAGCGTCAAGTTCCTGCGCGCCGGACTCTGGCGCTGCGGACTGAATCGGGGTCGCGATCAGCTGGGCGTCTTTTGCGGCGGTTTCCGCTGCATCGGTGAGCGTTGTCGCCGTCGCTTCGTTCGATGCCTGCTCGGCCAGGACAGGGCGCGGCTGGAGCTCGGCTTTGGGCTGTTGAGACGGGTTGGGCTTGCGTTCGGCACGCGGCTGATTGCCGTCGACGCTGGCTGGCTTCGGCTGCCGCTCGGTCTTGGCGGCTTGTGATTGCGGCGGCGGCTGGCGCGACTGCTGGCCGTCGTTGTTGCGCTGACGGTTGTTTTTCGGCTGCTGCTGGGAGCCATTCTTCGGTGCGTTTTGCGGCGACGAATCGCGGCGCGGCTGCTGCTGGCGAGAGCCGCTCTGGCCGTTGTTGCCGCGCGCTGAGCGCTCGTCACGGCGGCCGTCGCGCGATGCGTCTTTGCCTTCTGGCCGCTGCTGGGGAGCCGGTGCGGGAGCGGGCGTTTCGGCACCACGAAACCAGCCAAGGACACGCGAGACAAGCCCCCCGGAGGCGGGCGCCGGCGCCGGTGCGACGCGGGGCTGCCGGACGGCGGCGGGCGCTTTGGCGACAGTGGTTTCGGCGACTTCCTCCCGCACCGGCGCGGGGCTGGCGGGCATGATGCCGCTCACGGCGGGCTGTTCGCTGCTGCCGAGCGTCTGGCCCATCTTTGGCAGTGCGGTCGACTCGACCGCGGTCAGGCGCTCGTAGCTTGGCTTGCTGTGCTCGCCCATGTCCGCTTCGCGGATGCGCTGGATCTCGATGTGCGGCGTCTGCAGCTTCTCATCGGCGATGATCATGACATGCACCTTGTGGCGCATTTCGATCTCGACCACGCTGGCGCGCTTTTCGTTGAGCAGGAAGTTGACGACGCTGGACGGCGCCTGCACCAGCACCTGGCCGGTGTTTTCCTTCATGGCGTGCTCTTCGATCAGGCGCAGGGTCGATAGCGCCAGCGACTCAACGCCGCGGATGTGGCCCTGGCCCTCGCAGCGCGGACAGACGATCTGCGACGCTTCACCAAGGCTGGGGCGCAGGCGCTGGCGCGACATTTCGAGCAGGCCGAAGCGCGAGATGCGGCCGACCTGCACGCGGGCGCGATCGTGCTTCAGTGCATCCTTGAGCTTGTCTTCCACGTCGCGCTGATGCTTCGGGCTGTCCATGTCGATCAGGTCGAGCACGATCAGGCCGCCGGCATCGCGAATACGCAGCTGGCGGGCGATTTCCACCACCGCCTCGCAGTTGGTATTGAACGCGGTTTCCTCGATGTCGCTGCCCTTGGTGGCCTTCGAGGAGTTGACGTCGACCGCGGTGAGCGCTTCGGTCTGATCGATGACGATGGAGCCACCGGAGGGCAGGCGCACCTGGCGATCGAAGGCGTTTTCGATCTGGGTTTCGATCTGGTAGCGGGTGAACAGCGGTGTGTCGTCTTTGTACAGCTTGAGCTTGCGCAGGGCGTTGGGCATCACCTGCTGCATGAAATCGCGGGCGTCGTTGTAGAGCGACTCCTCGTCGACCAGAATTTCGCCGATGTCCGTGCGCAGATAGTCGCGCAGCGCGCGAATGAACAGCTTGGACTCCTGATAGATCAGGAAAGGCGCTTTCTGCGACATGGCCGCCGTGGAGATCGATTTCCACAGCTGCAGCAGATAGTCCAGGTCCCACTGCAGCTCTTCGGCATCGCGGCCCAGGCCGGCGGTGCGAACGATCAGGCCGACGTCGTCGGGCACGGTGACGTGATCGAGCGCTTCTTTCAATGCCTGCCGGTCTTCGCCCTCGATCCGGCGCGAGACGCCGCCGGCTTTGGGGTTGTTCGGCATCAGCACCATGTAGCGGCCGGCCAGGCTGATGAAGGTGGTCAGCGCCGCGCCCTTGTTGCCGCGCTCTTCCTTCTCGACCTGGACGACGACTTCCTGGCCTTCCTTGATCAGCTCGCGGATGCTGGCCTTGTGCGGGTCCAGTCCGGTGGTGAAATAGTCGCGGGAAATTTCCTTGATCGGCAGAAAGCCGTGGCGTTCGGCGCCGTATTCGACGAAACAGGCTTCAAGTGATGCTTCAACGCGGGTGATGCGGCCCTTGTAAATATTGGATTTTTTCTGTTCCCGCGAAGGGATTTCGATATCAAGGTCGTACAGGTTCTGGCCATCGACAATGGCCACGCGCAACTCTTCACGCTGAGTCGCGTTGATCAACATACGTTTCATGGTGGTTTCCTCAGCCTTTCCGCGCGTCGCGCGCCCCGGTGGCGCCTGCGAATGGCGGCCTGCCGGGGATCGCGCCGCAGCGGTTAAGCGGCAAAAATGACCAGCGCCGATACCGGCGCCGGGATGATTCGGTCAACTACGCCTGCCGCCTCAATGCCCGATGGCACCGGACAACGGCAGCCCGAACCGTTACGATGAAAGGGAGTCGAGGCCGGATGCCAATCGGGCAACCGCCGCAATCCTCGCCGACGTGACGGGCCGTCATTCGACCCGATCCAGACATCGGTGGGCAAAATGTGGCGCCCGCCGAGTATCCTATTTCACCAGGTTTTTTTCAATGCAGACGGCAACTTCCCCCGACGCACCTCAAGGTGTACGTCAAGTAGCGATCGGTCCCGAGCGCGACGGCCAGCGGATCGACAACGCGCTGGTTACCCTGCTCAAGGGCGTGCCCAAGAGCATGATTTACCGGCTGCTCCGTACTGGCCAGGTGCGCGTGAACGGCAAGCGGGCCAAGCCCGATACCCGTCTCACCGACGGCGACATGCTGCGCATTCCGCCAGTCCGCGTGGCCGAGCGACCCGAGGGCAAGGGGCCTGCGACCGGCATGGTGGCGCAGGTGGCCGACGCCATCATTTTCGAGGACAAACACTTTCTGGTGATCGACAAGCCTGCCGGCATTGCCAGCCACGGCGGCAGCGGCGTGAGTCATGGCGCCATCGAGCTGCTTCGCGCTGCGCGGCCGCAGGAGCACCTTGAGCTGGTGCATCGGCTCGATCGCGACACCAGCGGTGTGCTGGTTTTCGCCAAGACTCGGTCGGGGCTGACCGGACTGCAGGCGCTGATCCGGGGTGGCGAGGTCACCAAGCAGTACCTTTGTTTGATGCTCGGTCACCCGTCAAAGGCCAAGTTTGACGTCAACGCGCCGTTGCTCAAGTCAGTCATGCAGGGCGGCGAGCGGATGGTGCGGGTAGCCGACAATGGCAAACCGTCACTGACGTTTTTCCGTGAAATGGAGCAATACCCGGCCGCGCGTCTGATGCAGGCGCAGCTGGGCACGGGGCGCACTCATCAGATTCGCGTCCACGCCGCCCATATCGGGCATCCGCTTGCGGGTGATCCCAAGTACGGCGATAAAGAGATGAACAAGCGGTTCAAGGACATGGGACTGAACCGGATGTTCCTGCACGCGGCCCACCTGAGCTTCGAGCTGGAGGATCGCTCATACAGTTTTTCCGCCCCGCTGCCGGACGACCTGAAGGACTTTCTCGACGTACTTGCGGTCAAAGGTAAGCGGTTGATCTATACCCTGCCCAAGTCCCGCACCGACTTTTAACTAGCGTGCGAGCAGCTGTTCGACCCGCGCCGCGCAGATAAAGTCGTTCAGCGACAGGCCGCCGACATCGTGCGTCGACCACAGCAACCGGCAGTGGCCGTAGCCGGCCTCAATGTCCGGATGGTGATCTTCATGGTTGGCCATGAAGCCCACTGCATTGATAAAGCCCAGGGTGCGATGGAAGTCCTCGAACTTGAAGTCCTTGATGATGGCTTGCTTGTTGTCGCTGAGTTTCCAGCCCGGCAGCTGCTTGAGCAGCGTAGCCACTTTTGCGGCGTCCAGTGTGTGTTCCTTGCCCTTCAGGGGCTGGCAATGCTGTGTGCTCAGATCGTTGGCTGTCATGGGTATCTCCTGGGACTGAAAGAGCTGCGAAGCGTTGAGTGTGAATGCCGGAAAGTCAAAGGCGCGCATCGGCGTCGAAACAGGACTAAAATGGTGCTGTTTCGCCTGTGCAACGACGGCGGGCGTTGATCGACATTTGCGGAGTAGACATGATCGAAATCTCAGAGCGCGCCCAACAGCATTTTCTGCGATTGCTCTCGCAGCAGGGCGGCGATGGCATGAGTATCCGGCTGCGCGTCACCCAGCCCGGCACGGCGGGAGCCAACTGCGAGCTCGAATTCTGCGAGCCGGCGGATCTGCAGGGTGGCGAGTGGACCATCGAGTGCAAAGGGTTTGATTTCCATATCGATGGCGACAGCGCCCGCTGGCTGGAAGGCGCCACGATCGATTTCGAGACCAATGCCACCGGCGGGCAGCTCAATATCCGCGCGCCCAAGATCAAGGGCGACATCCCGGGCGCCGAGTCGGGTCTGATTGAGCGCGTGCGCTACGTGCTCGAAGCGGAGATCAACCCGCAGCTGGCATCTCACGGCGGGCGCGTGACGCTGCTGGAAATCGATGCGGAAGGAGTGGTATTGCTGCAGTTCGGTGGCGGCTGCCACGGCTGCGGTATGGTCGACGTGACGCTCAAGCAGGGCGTGGAAAAGACCTTGCGCGAACGCGTGCCCGAAATCACGGCAGTGCGGGATGCCACCGATCACTCGGGTGGCGAAAAGCCGTACTACAGCAAGACCGAAGGCCGTTCTGCGCTTGGTTGAGTCATCCTTGCGGCATCGTTAGGAAGAGCTCCCAATGAAAAGGCCCGCAATCGCGGGCCTTTTCGATTTCGTCGCCCATCGACTGGCGCAATTATTTGTCGCCGCTGACGTGCCCCTGCAGGGTGTCCAGCTTGGTGGGAAGGCTTGAGAAATAAGCGGCGATGTCTTCGATATCCTGGTCGGACAGGGTCGCATCCATGCCTTTCATGATGGCGTTGTTGCGACGTCCGTCTTTGTACTCATGCAGCGCCTGCTGGATGTACTCGTCGTACTGACCGGCCAGGCGTGGGTACTGAGGATCGACCGCATTGCCGTCGACGCCGTGGCAGGCGAAGCAAGTACCGGCCTTCTTTTTGCCATTCTCGGCATTACCGCTGGCCAGCAGCTGCGTGGATGCAAACGCCAGGATGGCGCCGAAGGAGAGCAGGGTAAGCGCACGGTTCATGCGTAAAGTCCTTGGCGATTACTGGGCGAGACTGGAAAGATAAGCGGCAACGTTCTGAATGTCCGTGTCGGACAGACTCTGCGCCTGTGCCCCCATGGTCGGATGCGTGCGGTCACCGCTTTGATATCCGTGCAGGGCGTTGATGATGTACTGCTCATTCTGCCCCGCAATCTTCGGTACCGGATACTGCGGATACGCATTGCTATAGCCCGGGACGCCATGACATCCGGCGCAGGTGTAAACCAGTTTCTTGCCGGCGGCCTTATCACCCGCCGCATGAGCACCCGCGGTGGCAAGAAGAGCAGTGGCCGCGGCCAAGCTGAGTAGTTGCAGTCGAGTCATCGAGATCGGTCTCACGATTGCGGCGGAGTCGCGGTCATGTAAGCGGCCGAGTATAGAGGCTGCGTCGTGGCCCGAACAACAGTCCTGCGGGTTTCGCCGCATAGCCGATTGAAGTGCGCATGTTGTTTGCCTGCCTGGACGTGCGTAGGGGATAGATACACGCGCGTCGCCGCGAGAGCGGCGCTCTTTTTTCAGAGATTTTTACGCATCGGCTGCCCGGCCTACACCGATTCGATTGATGATCGAGCCATTGTCCCCATATAATCGAAAGGTTGAATCGTTTTCCCCGGGGGTGTTCTGGCTTCGACGGGGGTAGTGAGATGACTTGGTGCATGCCGAGGGGGCAGCTTTCCTCGTAAATCCAGCAGCAAACTTCTAGTTGCCAACGACGACAACTACGCTCTCGCCGCTTAAGGCGTAAGCCCCGAACCCACTTGTGCTCGTGCTTGTAGGTGTAGGGTCATTATCACGAGATCGCCGAACGCTGCCGCCTGGCGGTTCTAGGTCAAATCAATCAGGCTGGTTCCGCGGTGCGCTTTGCCCATCGTGCTTGTCGCGGAACGAGATCGAACGTTGAGCTAAGCATGTAGATCCGGGCGTTGAACGCTCTCGGACGCGGGTTCGACTCCCGCCACCTCCACCAACAACAGCCCCTAAGCGTTCGACGCGCTTAGGGGTTTTCTTTTTTGTTGCTCTTTGAACGGCGCGAATCGGATTCTATAAAGTGACGCTTTGGCGATGTTTACCGACATCAGGGGCAACGATGGTCCCGAAAATTCGTCGGTACGAAGCCTTCAAAGATAGGCAGCAGCGAGCAGAGCCTCGCAGGCAAGAGCCGGGCTGCCGGTCCGCTCGTAGGTATCCACCCAGCTGCGGTAGTTATGGATCACCGGTTGATCGTTCGGATGAAAGCCGGGTTTGAAGTAGGCCAGCAGTTTGGGCGTCAAAGCGCCGAAGACGCCTTTTCGGGGGCCATGGATCCATGCAATATTCTTTATATGCAGCCACAGCCGCTGCGGTCCGGTGTAACCGTCGGCCTTGAGCATGCGGTTGGTTATCGAATACGAGATGCCCAGGATGTCCTTGGTAAACACCACCATGGCGGCCACGCGCTTCCAGTAGCCGACTTTGGCGATCTTGCGCATGACATCGAAGGCTACTGACTTGTGCTCCATTTCCTCGATGGCATGCCAGGCCAGCATGGCACGCATGCGTGGATGCATTCCTTCGGTCGTCGACACCTTGGCGAAAAACGCCTCGGCCAGCATCGCGGTGAAGTGCTCGGCTGCCGCCGTCAGCGCCAGATTGAACTGCGGCGAGTAGATGCGCATGCGTCGCGCGATCAGAGCCTTGATTTGATCAAGCAAATTCTCGATCGGCAGGCCCTGCGCTTCCAGCAACTTGTTGTAGCGCGTATGCGCCATGCCGTGCTGGCCTTCCTGGCGGGTGAAGTCGCGCACGGCGACGCGCAGCGCCGGGTCTGTGATCTGGTCGCGGAACGCCCGCACGCAGGTAATGAAGTAGCGCTCGCCGTCGGGGAAGCTCAGTTGCACGGCATCCACGTAGCGCGATTTATAGGCGTCGCCGCGGTACCAGTATTTGGGGATGCTCGCATCCAGCCTGAAGTCGAGATTTTCGCGAGGCACGATGGTTTCGCTGTAGCTGACTTGCGCGCTCATGGCGGATTCTCCTCTGCTATTTCTCAGCGATAAGCCTAGGTGGTTGCTTACGACAGTACTATGCCACCAGACGCCAAAACGTGGCTTTTGGCGACAGTCGCGCTAGAGTCGATGCCCGCACACTCTGGTGCGGGCGAGGCAACGGACGATGGCAAACATCGACAAATCTTTCGAGAGTGGCGATCACAAGGCGGGCCGCTCCATTTCCCTTCGTGACGTTTCTCTGCTGGCAAGAGTCGCATCGCTTTGCGGCTTCGATATCGAGTCGGTGCTAGCGGACGTTGGCATTCGCACGTCGGACGTGCAGGACGAGGGCGATCCGGGCGATGTGCATCTGATAACCACGATGATGGATCTTGGCGTCCAGCGCTCCATCCGTGCCTATTTCCCCTTTGCCCTGGGCGAGCATTACGCCTTCGAGCATACGCCGGAGATACAGACGTTCCTGGCCACCTGCAGCTCCTTGCATGAGGCGCTGTGGCTGCTGGATTTTCTGCCGCATTTCATCCACCCCAGCATGACGGCGAGATACGAGATTGCCGCGGAGCGCTTCACCATCTTTTTCGAGCTTCACGATGCCTCAGGCGCTCTCGTCAGTTCTCCGGGACTGACCGAGACCGTGCTGGTCGTTCTGAACCGCGTGCTGCATCAACTGCTGGGACAGCATGCTTGTCCCGAGGTCACTTTCCGGCATCAACCGATGACAAACCTGGCGGCTTATGAAAAGCAGCTCGGTGCGCCTCCTCGCTTCGGCGGTACCTTCGACGGCGCCAGCCATCCGCTGGCATTGCTGGATCGCCCGATACCCGGCAGTTCACCGTCGCTGCACGCCAAGATTCGGCTGCTGCTAGACCAGCGGCTGCAGCGGCTGCAGGAAGCGGGCGGTCTCGAAAACACGCTTTCGAGCATGCTTCGGCGTTCGCCGGCGATGACCGTCGCGCAGGCGTCGTCGCGCCTGGGCATCCAGACGCGCACGCTGCAGCGCCGGCTCAAAAAAAGCGGCAGATCGTTCGCCGCCATCCAGGCGCAGGCGCGGTTTCAGGCGGCCAAGAGCATGCTTGCCGATCATGATCTGGACATCGACACGATTGCCCTGAAGCTGGGTTTTTCCGATCGCACGACTTTCAGCAAGTCGTTTTCAAAATGGTCGGGGCTGCCGCCGGCGACTTATCGCCGGGTACGCTCGAAATAGCGCGTCAACGCAGACGAGCCAGCGGGCATCGATCAGCACCGCTTTCGATCAGGCGCCGCGATTGTGCGAGCGCATCGTGCGCTGCTTTTCGATCTGCCAGTCGCGCTGTTTTTCGGTGTCGCGCTTGTCGTGCTCCTGCTTGCCCCGGGCCAGACCGATTTCGACCTTGACCTTGTTGCCCTTCCAGTACATGGCGGTGGGAACCAGGGTGTAGCCCTTGCGCTCGACGGCGCCGACCAGTTGATCGATTTCCTTGCGGTGGAGCAGCAGCTTGCGCGTGCGCCGGTCTTCGGCGATCACGTGAGTCGAGGCGCTGATGAGCGGCGGGATCGATGCGCCGACAAGAAAGACCTCGGCATTCTTGGCGACCGCGTAGCTCTCGCCGAAGTTGATGCGGCCCGCTCGCAGCGCTTTCAACTCCCAGCCCTGCAGCGCGATGCCCGCCTCGTAGCGCTGGTCGATGTGATATTCGAAACGCGAGCGTTTGTTGAGCGCGATGGTGCCGCCGCCCTTGCTGTCTTTGTCCTTCGCTTTAGCCATGTCCGTTAAACTCGGGCCTAGTTGCCCTGATGCCGGATCGACCGCATATCGGGTCGAATCCTGCGTGATATGAAGAGGCTGCCATGATCGAAATTCGCCGCAGCGCCCTGGTGAATTATTCGCCGGCGCAGATGTTCGACCTGGTCAATGACGTTGAAGCATACCCAAAGCGGTTCCCCTGGTGTGCGAGTGCCGAAGTTCTCGAGCGTGGCAATGATGTGCTGGTGGCCAGGCTCGATCTCAAGTTTGCCGGGTTCCGCCAGAGCTTCACCACGCGCAACGCCATCACGCCACCGACTCGCCTGCATATGAGCCTGGTGGACGGTCCGTTTCGCAGCCTCGATGGGGTTTGGGAGTTCATGGCCCTTGGCAACGCGGGCTGCAAGATCAGTTTCGCGCTGGACTTCGATTACGCGGGCCGGCTTGGCGGTGGGGCGATCAAGCTGGGATTTCAGGGCCTGGCGAACCGCATGGTGGACGACTTCTGCCGCGAGGCGGAGCGGGTCTATGGCTGAGCGAGTGATCTCGGTACAGGTGGTTTATGCCGGCACCGACACACAGACTCTGCGATGCGTCGACGTTGTCGAAGGCAGCACGGCGCTCGAAGTGATCGAAGCCTGTGGTATCGCCGAAGCCATACCTGCCGGTGCTATCCACCCCGAGAGGCTGGGGATTTTTTCCAGGCGCGTGTCGGCCGATCACGTCGTACAGCAAGGCGACCGGATTGAAATCTACCGGCCGCTGGTCCTGGATCCGATGGAGGCACGCCGAAAGCGCGCCCGCTGATCCGGGCGCGCTGGTCGGAATATCAGTGCCCGTTGTTGCCGCCGCTCGTCGGCGAAGGCTGCGTGTCGTTGCCCGAATCCGTGCCCGAGCCGAAAGTGCCGTCGTCCTTCTTGTCTTCGGCAGAGGTATTTTTGTCGCCCTTGGTTTCATTTACCGGATAGCTGGCGTGATACTTCTTGCTGTCCTTGACGAGCTGCTGGGCGTCCTGCGCAAAAAAGTCGCCCTGGGTGCCTACAAGCGTGTCGTTGTTGAAGGTCAGCGTGAAGGTGCGCAGCTTGATCGGGCCGCCGCGATGCTGCTGCGTCGACACATAGTCCCACCGGCTGGCGTTGAAAGGCGTGCTGACCGACGGCGTACCCATTAGCACCAGAACCTGGCGCTTTGTCATGCCTGGTTTGAGCTGGCTAACCATATCCTTATCCAGCAGATTGCCTTGCTGCACGTCCGGGGTGTAGACGAGGTGGCAGCCGGCCATCGATAGCGCCAGCACGGCGAAAACCAGCAGGGTGATCAGCTTTTGCATGCGTCTTGCGTCCAGATCGTAAAGGTGTCGGATGATACACTACAGGCTTGGCGGCGCCGCGTGCGAAGGGTGGGTTATGGAACAGGAAACCAGAGAATTGCGGCGGGTAGGCCTCAAGGTCACCCACCCACGGATGCGGATTCTGCAAATATTCGACGAGGAGGGCGTACAGCACCTCACCGCCGAAGACGTCTACAAGAAACTGCTCGCCCACCAGGAAGACATCGGTCTGGCCACCGTTTACCGGGTGCTGACCCAGTTCGAAGCGGCCGGCATCATCGTCAAACATAATTTTGAAGGTGGTCAGGCCGTCTACGAGCTGGATCGCGGCAAGCATCACGATCACATGATTGACGTAGACAGCGGAACCGTAATCGAGTTCGTCAGTGAGGAGATCGAGCGGCTGCAGCGTGAGATCGCCGACAAGCACGGTTACGTGATCGAGGATCACAGCCTGGTTATCTACGTGCGCCCAAAAAATCGTCCCCGGAAAAGCTGAGAGGGGTAAGCCGAGTTGGACGAACAGCGCGCATAAAAAAGCCGTGAAGAGGACTCCTGTCCACCCACGGCTGCTCCACTATCCTGACTCATGACCGGCTGAGGCACCGCGTGCCATCACCGAGGCTCGTCGCCGAATAGCGGCGAAACAGCATCCTGCCGTTTTTCAGAACCACCGTCCCCACGGTAGCCCTGATCCACCATCTTGCAATGGTGGCTCCCCCACATCGATGACTTGATCGTAACGAAGTCTTTACGTTCCAGGTATAAGAAAAATTCCTAGCCGATCCGGGCGGGATCGGGCAAACCGCTGTTGCTGCGCAACAAAATGCGCAGGTGCACGCCGGCATGGTCGGCGCGCAGCCGAAACTGGCCGCCTAGCGAAGTGACCCGGTCGCGCATCCCTTGCAGGCCACGGCCGCCGCGTGGCATGCGGCTGGGCAGGCCGGTGCCGTTATCGCGCAGATCGAGCAGCGCCAGCACCATGCCCTGGCGTTCGCCGATACGCAGACGCACCCTGAATTCGCTGGCTTGGGCGTGCTTGACCGTATTGGTCGCGCTTTCCTGGGTCAGTCGGTAGATTGCCGTTCGCGTGTCGTCATCGAGAAGGCGGGGGTCGCCGTGGAGTTCGGTGAAATACGCGATGTCGGCCGCCTGCAGCAGGTCGCGGATCGGCCCCTCGTCCAGCGCGCGAATCAGTCCGAATTCGTCAAGAACGGCCGGGCGCAGATCATCCAGCAGCCGATGCAGCGCGCGGCGCATGTGCCCCAGGATGGTGTTGATCGAGGCGCTGATGTCCTCCATGCCGGCGTCTCGCAGGCGGCTCTGCGCCAGCTTCACGTGGGTCTGGATGGCGGTGATGTTCTGGCCCAGCTCGTCATGCAGCTCGGCCGCCAGGTAGCGGCGCTGGTTTTCATCGGCCTGCAGGTTGCCGCGCGCGGCGCTGCGCAGCTGCTGGGCCAGCTGATCGAGCCGTCGGTTCACCGCGCCGAGATAGACGTTCTGCTCGGCCACTCTTGCGCTGCTGCGGCGCAGGGCGTCGGTCGCCGAACCGAGCATGATCGCGCCGGTACCGGCCACCGCTAGAAACAGATACGCCGCCGCAGTCGACGGCGCATGCCCAAGATGCTGCTCGACCAGATTCATGCCGAAACTCGAAATGATCATCGCCATGCTGGCACCGCGCCAGCCGTGGCGAAAAGCGAAAAACAGCACCGGCGCCAGCGACAGCACGCGGGCAAACTGCGGCTGCGGCGCGGCCTGTTCGGAGAGCACCAGCAGAATCATCATTGAGGGAAACATCACCAGCAGGCCGTCCATCGACAGGCTGGCCAGCGAGCGATGATCGAAGCGCGTGCGCAGCAGCAGAATCATCAACGGCACGATCAGCAGAATGCCCAGATAGTGGCTGAGCAGCTCTTCGCCGAGGATGCTGATGATCAGGTCCGGCGAGCCCGATTCGTGGATCAGGTCGAGCAGGGCGGCGTCGACGGCGGTGGTTGCGGCTACGACGAACACGACCGAGAGCAGCAACCGCGTCACTTCCTGTGGACTGTTCAAACTGGCGTGCAGGTTGAAACGACGCAGCAACCATAACGCCAGCGCCATTACCAGGGGCTCCGGCAGCTCGGTGATCAGGAATCCGTTCCAGCCCAACGGCATGCCATGTGCCATGGCGATGCCTGCTGTAACCGCAAGCTCTGCACCAAGCAGCCAGCCCCAGCGGCGTATGGGCGTGAGCAGCAGCGCGCCGAACCGCAATCCGTACGGCAGCATCCAGTACGGCTGCACGGTCAGCCACAGCAGCAGCCATAGCGAGACATAGACGATCGCCAGCAGCGGGCCGGAATCCGGCAGACGGAGTGATTTCAAGCGCATGCGGGGATGGTACATGCGCGTCCGGCGGTAAGCGGACATCGCAGCCTTCGGCGACAGGCACGGCTGCATCTGCCTAACTCGCCATGCACTGTGTAAAGTAATGCTATGCATACCATCGTTCTGGTCGATGACCACGCTATCGTTCGTGAGGGATTCAAGCGGCTGATCGAGCTCGAGCCCGATCTGGACGTAGTGGCCGAGTGTCGCAATGCCGACGACGCGGTCGAGGCGGTGAGCCAGTGGCGCCCCGACCTGGTGGCGCTGGATCTCTCGCTACCGGACGGCAGCGGCTTGCCCTTGATCGAACACCTGCTCAGCGTGTCGAGTGACACGCGCATCGTGGTGCTCAGCATGCACGACGGCGATCCCTACGTTTCCGAAGCGCTTCGTCGCGGCGCCAAGGGATACGTAACCAAGGGCGTGGCGCCGGAAGAACTGGTCGCCGGCCTGCGCGCGGTCATGAACGGCGACATCTTTCTCAGCTCCGATCTGCAAGAGCGCCGCGCCGGCCGCTCGAACGCCGGACTTGATCCGATCAGCCGGCTGACGGCCCGCGAGCGCGAGGTGTTTCTGCTGCTGGCCGGCGGCCTGACGCCGAAACAGGTCGCGGCGGAACTGGGCATCGGCCAGAAAACCGTTTACATCCACCGCGCCAGCCTGATGGGGAAACTGGGCGCGGGTTCGGAGCTCGACCTTTATCGCATGGCCACAGATCGCGGGCTGCTGCCAGTCAATACCTGACGTATCGTCGGTTGTTCCGGCGGGCAAGAGTCCTTCGGAAAATTGACAGGGGCATCAGCTGCTTTGCGCGCGTTCCAGCATCTGCTTCGCGTGGGCGCGCGTTTCGCGGGTGATCTCGACGCCGCCGAGCATGCGTGCCAGCTCATCGCGGCGGCCGGCGGCATCGAGCGTCTCGATATGCGTGCGCGTCGCATCGCCGTCGGTCTGCTTGCTCACCCTGAGATGCGCGTGGCCCTGGGCGGCGACCTGCGGCAGATGGGTAACGCACAGTACCTGCCGCTGAGAGCCCAGCGCGCGCAGCTTCTGTCCGACCACCTCGGCAACGGCGCCACCGATGCCGGTGTCGACCTCGTCGAAGACCATGCTGCCGACGGTGTCCTTGCCCAGCGTCGCCACTTCGATGGCCAGGCTGATGCGCGCCAGTTCGCCACCGGAGGCCACCTTGCGCAACGGACGCGGCGGCTGGCCCGGATTGGCGCTGACCAGCAGTTCGCAGCGTTCCTTGCCTTGGGGATCGGGTTCATCGCCATCGATCGATTCGAGCTCGATGCGCAGGACGCCGCCGGCCATGCCGAGCTCGCTCATCAGGGCGCTTACCTCGGTGGCGAGTCTGGCGGCGGCCGCGGTACGCGCCTCGCGGAGCTCAGCCGCGGCAGTGTCGTAATGCTTCTGCAGACGCTCGCGCTGCGCGGCCAGATTTTCCAGCGCTTCGCCCGCGCCCTCGAGTTCGGCCAGCTCGGTGCGCAGGGCGTCGAGCTTTTCGTACAGCTCGGCGACGGGTAGCCGATGGCGTCGTGACAATTCGTGCAGACGCGCCAGATGCGTGTCGACTTCCTCGAAACGCTCGGGGTCGAGATCCACATCCTGCGCGTAGCGGCCCAGGCCATCGACCGCCTCGCCCAGCTGAATCTCGGCGTTGTCGAGCAGCTCCAGCAGCGGCGCCAGCCGATCGTCGATCGCGGTGAGTTTGCCGAGTTCGGCATGCGCACGGCCGAGCGCCCGTCGCAGCGCGAATTCGCCGTCCCCGTCGAGCAGTTCGACCACACCCGATGCGCCTTCAGCCAACCGCCCGGCGTTGGCTAGGCGCTTGTGGCTGGATTCCAGTTCGGCCAGCTCGGCCGGTGCCAGCGCCCATTTTTCCAGCTCGCCCAGCTCATGGCTCAAGAGTTCAATGCGCTGGTCGCGATCGTCACCGCCGCTGAGTTTGCGCACGCGTGCGCCCAGCTCGCGCCACTGCAGCGCGCTGTCGCGGACCGTGGCCAGCAGCGCATCGTGGCCGGCGTAGGCATCCAGCAACGCCATCTGGTGCGAGCGCGAAAGCAGCGCCTGATGCTCGTGCTGGCCGTGAATTTCCACCAGCAGCGACGCCAGCTCGCCGAGCTGGCGTGCGTTTGCCGGGCGTCCGTTGATCCAGGCTTTGGAGCTGCCTTCGGCCCGAATGACGCGGCGCAGCTGGCACTGGCCGTCTTCGTCCAGCTCTTCGTGCTGCAGCCAGTCGCGCGCCTCGGGCAGATCGCTCAGATCGAACTCGGCGGTGAGGTCGGCCCGATCGCTGCCAGCGCGAACCATGCCGCTATCTGCACGGGCGCCGGCCAGCAGCATCAGCGCATCGACCAGCAGCGATTTGCCCGCGCCGGTTTCGCCGCTGACCACGGTCAGGCCCGGGCCGAAGGCGATCTCGGCGCCTTCGACTACCGCAAAATGACGAACATAAAGCGAAGTAAGCATGGGGGAGACAATGATGAGGTCGGTGGATTGTAGCGGCACGTTGCCGGTGCGAAATAAGCCTTGGTCTTGCAAGCGAGCCGTGCAGACCTTATTTCTGTGCAGTCTCAAGGACTGCTACAGCCCATGACTAATCCGCACGGCCCCGATCTCGACGCCCGCACGCGACGCCTGCTGCGTACGCTGATTGCCCAGTATCTGGTCAACGGCGAGCCGGTGGGGTCGCGCACGCTATCGCGTTCGTCGGGGCTGGACGTGAGCCCGGCGACTATTCGCAACATCATGGCCGACCTTGAGGATGCTGGCCTGGTGTCTTCGCCGCATACCTCGGCCGGGCGCGTGCCCACGCCGCGCGGGCTGCGCCTGTTCGTCGACAGTCTGATCGAACTGCAGCCGCTGCCGCAGGAGGAAATGGCGCGCCTGCAGCGCGAGCTGCCGCCCGGCCCGACCAACACGTTGGACCTGCTCGGCAATGCTTCGACTCTGCTGTCGGCGATGACGCATTTCGCGGGCGTGGTTACGGTACCGCGCCAGGCCGATTTTCCGCTGCGCCATATCGATTTCGTTCCGCTGCCGGATGCGCGCGTGCTGGTGATTCTGGTGTTTTCCGATAATCAGGTGCAGAACCGTATCGTGCAGCTGGCCAAGCCGCTGGACAGTCGCGAACTGGAGCAGGCGGCCAACTACCTCAACGCGCAATTTGTCGGTTTTCGGGTGGACGACATCCGCGCGCACCTGCTGGCCGAACTGCGCGAGGCCGGCAGTGAGCTCAATCGCCTGTTGTCCAGCACGATGGAACTGGCCACCGCATCGTTCGCGCCGCAGGCCGGTGGCAGCGACGTGTTGGTCAGCGGCCAGACCAATCTGATGGCGTACTCGGAGCTGTCGAACCTGCAGCGCCTGCGCGAGCTGTTTGAAGCGTTCCAGCAAAAAAACGAGCTGCTGCAGTTGATGGAGGTGTGCGCCCGTGCGCCGGGCGTGCGGCTCTTCATCGGCGAGGAATCGGGTTTCACCGCGCTCGACGGCTGCAGCGTGGTCACCGCCAGCTACGGCGCGCAGGGGCGCGTGCTGGGTGCGGTTGGCGTCATTGGCCCAACGCGCATGGCCTACGATCGGGTGATCCCGGTCGTGCAGGCAACAGCCACTTTGCTCAGTGACGCCTTGAATCGCGCCACGACGGCCTTATAACCGCAGCGGGAGATACGGGTTTCCCGCCAATTGTCGAAGGTCGGCGATCCGCAGTGGCGCCGGCCATGGAAAAGTCTGGGAGTGTTTTTCAATGCATAACAATGATCCGCACGCGTCCAACGACGCGCAGGATGGCCATGAAGATATTGCGGGCGAATCGGCGCCGGAAACCGCCGAGCTGGAGGCACTGCAAAGCCAGCTGAAAACGCTGGAAGCCAGCCACGCCGAGCTGCGCGAAACCGTGTTGCGCGAGCGGGCCGAGCTGGAAAACCAGCGCCGCCGCATGCACCGCGATCTGGAGCAGGCGCGCCGTTTCGCCAACGAAAAACTGCTCAACGAGCTGCTGCCGGTTTACGACGGTCTCGAAGGCGGCCTGGCGGTGGAGGGCGGCGATCTGGCGTCGATGCGCGAAGGTCTCAGCCTCACCTTGAAGGCACTGTTGAAGGTCGGCGAGAACAACGGCATGGCGCAGATCGATCCGCTCGGCCAGCCGCTCGATCCGGAGCGTCACCACGCGGTGAGCATGGTCGAGGCGCCGGGCAAGGCACCGGGCACGGTCGTGACCGTGCTGCAGAAAGGTTACGTGTTGAACGATCGTCTGCTGCGTCCGGCGCTGGTCGCCGTGGCGAAGGACTAGGACTTATCCGGCTGGCGCCTGGCTGAATGACGCGCTGGCAAACGGATCGAAATCGCATTGAGGGCGTTGCTGGCATTGAATCGCCGGGCCACACCCCCACCTGATAAACAGTCGCGGCCGCGGGGGCCGCTAGTAAAAATATCGGAGTAACAGACATGGGCAAGATCATTGGTATCGACTTGGGCACCACCAACTCGTGCGTCTCCGTCATGGAAGGCGGCACGGCCAAGGTCATCGAAAATTCGGAAGGCGATCGCACCACGCCCTCCATCGTCGCCTTCAATAAGGACGGCGAAGTGCTGGTGGGCGCCTCGGCCAAGCGCCAAAGTGTGACCAATCCCAAGAACACCTTCTACGCGGTGAAGCGCCTGATCGGCCGCAAATTTTCCGACGCGGAAGTCCAGAAGGATCTGAACATTGTTCCTTACGCCATCGTGGCGCACGACAACGGCGACGCGTGGGTACAGACCTCTGACGGCAAGAAGATGGCGCCGCAGGAGATCGCGGCGAAAGTGCTGATGAAGATGAAGAAGACCGCCGAGGATTATCTGGGCGAGTCCGTCACCGAAGCCGTGATCACCGTGCCGGCCTACTTCAACGACAGCCAGCGCCAGGCGACCAAGGACGCCGGCAAGATCGCCGGCCTCGACGTCAAGCGCATCATCAACGAGCCGACGGCGGCCGCGCTGGCGTACGGCATGGACAAGAAGGGCGGTGACCGCAAGATCGTGGTCTACGACCTCGGCGGCGGCACGTTCGACGTATCGATCATCGAGATCGCCGAAGTCGACGGCGAGAAGCAGTTCGAAGTGCTGGCCACCAACGGCGATACCTTCCTCGGCGGCGAAGATTTCGACATGCGCGTCATCGACTACCTCGTCGACGAGTTCAACAAAGAGCAGGGCATCGACCTGCGCAAGGATCCGCTCGCCCTGCAGCGTCTGAAGGATGCCGCCGAGCGCGCCAAGATCGAGCTGTCGTCCAACCATCAGACCGACGTCAATCTGCCCTACGTCACGGCCGATGCGTCCGGTCCGAAGCATCTCAACATCAAGCTGACCCGCGCCAAGCTGGAGTCGCTCGTCGAAGAGCTGATCAAGCGCACCATCGACCCGTGCCGCACCGCGTTGAACGACGCCGGTCTGCGCGTGTCCGACATCAACGAGGTCATCCTCGTCGGTGGCCAGACCCGCATGCCGAAAGTGCAGGAGTCGGTGAAGGAGTTCTTTGGCAAGGACCCGCGCAAGGACGTCAACCCGGACGAGGCCGTCGCTGTCGGCGCTGCCATCCAGGGTGGCGTGCTGGGCGGTACCGTAAAAGACGTGCTGCTGCTGGACGTGACCCCGCTGTCGCTCGGCATCGAGACGATGGGGGGCGTGATGACCAAGCTGATCGAGAAGAACACGACGGTGCCGACCAAGGCTGCGCAGACGTTCTCCACGGCCGACGACAACCAGACCGCCGTGACCGTGCACGTCTTGCAGGGCGAGCGCGAGCGCGCCAGCGCGAACAAGTCGCTGGGCAAGTTCGACCTGTCCGGTATCGACCCGGCGCCGCGCGGCATGCCGCAGATCGAGGTCACCTTCGACATCGACGCCAACGGGATCCTGCACGTGTCGGCCAAGGACAAGAAGACCGGCAAGGAGCAGAAGATCGAAATCAAGGCCGGCTCGGGTCTGTCCGAGGACGAGATCCAGCGCATGGTGGCCGACGCTGAGGCGAATAAGGAAGAGGACAAGCGCTTCCACGAACTGGTCGCCACCCGCAACAAGGCCGACCAGCTGGTGCACTCGACTCGCAGCGCGCTGAAGGAGCACGGCGGCAAGATTCCGGCCGACCAGCTCAGCACGATCGAAGGCGCACTGTCCGATCTGGAAAAGGTCAAGGACGGCGAGGACAAGGCGGCGATCGACGCCAAGGTCGAGAAGCTGGAGCAGGCGGCGCAGGCGCTGCAGGCCGCAGCGCAGGCAGGCGGCAATGCCGACGCCGGTTCGCAGTCGGCGCCGGGCGGCTCGGCTCAGCCGGACGACGTGGTCGACGCCGAGTTCACCGAAGTGAAAGACGAGAAGAAATAAGAAATAATCGGCAGCCGTCCATCACGATAAAAGATGCGGCAGGGTCGACAACACCAGCCCGTGCCGGGATCATCCCGTCGCGGGCTTCGTGTTGAAGGGGCAAGGCATTGATGACACGGGGATCTGGAGCGGTATCGCCCGATCTCTACCGGCAAGCGGCAAGCAGTGTGGATGCATGAATGAGCAAGCGTGATTACTACGAAGTGCTGAGCGTCGAGCGCAGCGTCACCGACGTCGAGCTGAAGAAGTCCTTCCGCCGGCTCGCGATGAAATATCACCCGGACCGCAATCCGGATGATCCGGGCGCGCAGGAGAAATTCAAGGAGGCCAAGGAGGCCTACGAAGTGCTGTGCGATCCCCAGAAACGCGCCATCTACGACCAGTACGGCCACGCTGGACTCGAGCAGGGTGCCGGTGGCCGCGGCGGCGCGGGCTTCGGCGACGTGGGCGATATCTTCGGTGACATTTTCGGCGACATTTTCGGTCGCAACAGCGGCGGTCGTCAGCGTCGCGGTGCGGATCTTCGCTACATCATCGAGCTGGATCTGGAGGAAGCCGTGTTCGGCGTCAGCCGGCAAATCGAAGTGCCGACCCAGGTCAACTGCCACCACTGCAACGGCAGCGGCTCGGAAGACGGCAAGGTCGTGCAGTGCAAAACCTGCCGCGGTCATGGCCAGGTGCGTATGCAGAACGGCATCTTCTCGGTGCAGCAGGCGTGTCCGCACTGCGGCGGCAGCGGCAAGGCGATCGAGAAGCCCTGCAAGAAATGCCATGGCGAAGGTCGTATCGAGGAGTCGCGCACGTTGTCCGTGCAGATTCCGGCGGGCGTGGACAACGGCGACCGCATCCGTTTGAGCGGGCAAGGTGAAGCGGGCCCGGGCGGCACGCCGGCCGGTGATCTTTACGTGGAGGTGCGGGTGCGCGAGCACGCGATCTTCCAGCGCGAAGGCAACGACTTGTATTGCGAGCTGCCGATCCGATTCACGCAGGCGGCGTTGGGCGTGGAGCTGCCGGTACCGACGCTGGAAGGCGAGGTGCCGATCAGCATTCCGGCCGAGACGCAGACTGGTACGCAGTTCCGCCTGCGCGGGCGCGGCGTCAAGTCGGTGCGCAGCACGCGGCATGGCGACCTCATCTGTCGTGTGGTGGTTGAAACGCCGGTGCGCTTGACCAAGGCGCAGCGTGAGCTGTTCGAGGCGCTTGAGGCCACCTTCGAAGAAAGCGACGGCGATCGGCATACGCCGCGGGCCAAAGGCTGGATCGATGGCGTCAAGGAATTCTGGTCGCGGGTCACCGCCTAACTGCGGCGCTCCATGGAGGCATCGCAAGCATTGGGTCGGCAATTCTTGCTGACGGTGCCGCCCGCGCTACGATGGATCGCTCAACACATGAACGGGAGCGCGCTGGTGACTCAATCTCTTCGCCTCGGCATCAGTGGTGCGTCCGGCCGCATGGGCGAGGCCCTGCGTGGATTGCTCGAGCGTGACAAGCGATTCGAGCTGGTCCACGCCGTGGTGTCCGCCGCATCGGCCCATGCGGGAAAGCCGGTTTTTTACGATGTAACGCATTCGCTGCGTTATGCGCAGGATTGGTCTGCCGCTCCGGCCCTCGATGTCATCATCGATTTCAGCGGTCCGCACGGCCTGAGCGCAACGCTCGATTATTGCCTCGCCAACGGCACGCCGCTGGTCACGGGCACCACGGGCATGGACTCGGCTCTTGAGGCGCGCCTGCTGAAATCCGCGGAAAGCATCGCGCTGCTGCGGGCGGCCAATTTCAGCCTCGGCGTCGCCGTGCTCAGCCACTTATTGCGCGAAGCGGCAGCGAGCTTGCCGGACTGGGACATCGAAATCGTGGAAGCCCACCACGGCCGCAAGCAGGATGCGCCATCGGGTACCGCACTGGCTCTGGGCCATGCCGCGGCGGCGGCGCGAAAGACGACGCTGGACGCGGTAGCCGTCTATTCGCGCGAAGGCTGCACCGGTGAACGCGTCGATGGCTCGATCGGCTTTGCTGTGGTGCGCGGCGGCGACATTGTCGGCGAGCACACGGCGATGATGATCGGGCAGGGTGAGCGGCTGGAGCTGTCGCATCGGGCCACGGATCGCTCAATTTTTGCTCGCGGCGCGTTGCAGGCGGCGCTGTGGTTGCGCGGTCGTGCGACCGGGCTGTGGCAGCTCGAGGACGTTATCGCCACGCCGCGTTGAATGGCTTGTCGCTGACAGCAGGCACGTCATGCCTTGCGGTTCGCGCCCGGTGTCGTTAGCATCGCCGGCTTGTCATTGGGGAGTAGCCAGCCTCGTACCCAGAGGCGTTCGCATCAACACAATTGGAACCGGACCTCCCGGAACCATGGTGCGATCAGCAAGCCGTCGCTTCGCGTGATGGTTGTGCCCGGCGAGACCTTTGGCCATCGACATGCTTACCCGGCCGGGCGAGCGGTGTCGATGAGCCATCGGTTTCCGCTCGCCCGGCCCTCGTGTATTTCATGCTGATTACTTTCGCGTTATTCATCGGCTCCGCGGTGGCGATTTATCTCGCCTGCGAGTATTTCGTCAATGGCGTCGAATGGTTCGGACGCAAGCTCAAGCTGAGTTCAACCGCCACCGGTACCGTACTGGCCGCCTTCGGCACGGCCTTGCCCGAGAGTGCAGTCACCTTCGTTGCGGTGATCTTTGGCAAGACGCCGGAAGCGCGCGATATCGGCGTCGGCGCCGCGCTAGGCGGCCCGCTGGTATTGGCCACGATCGCTTACGCTGTCGTCGGTGGCGCACTGTGGCTGCACCTGCGCCGACTGAAGCGGGCCGACCGGCTGATTCGCGTCGACAGCAAACGACTGGCGCGCGATCAGTCCTGGTTTCTCGCGATTTTCGTGGTCAAGTTCGGGCTCGGTTTGGTCGCCTTCGCCATCAAGCCCTGGCTTGGCATCGTGTTTCTCGCCGCCTACGGCATGTACGTCTGGCGCGAGATGCGCAGCGGCGACAGCACCCCGGAGGAGGAAGAGCTTGAGCCGCTGAAGTTTCGTCCGCGCCAGCTCGACCCGGCCATGCGCTGGGTTGCGGCGCAAACCTTTATCGCGCTGGCGGTTATCGCCGCCGCGTCGCGATTGTTTGTCGGTCAGCTGGAAGCGATCGGTGCCCTGTTCTCGCTACCCGCGCATCTGGTGGCGCTGGTGCTGAGTCCGGTGGCGACGGAACTGCCCGAAACCGTCAATGCACTGATCTGGGTGCGCCAGGGGAAGGAGCGGTTGGCGCTGGCGAATATTTCCGGCTCGATGATGATTCAGGCCACTATTCCCAGTTCGCTGGCTCTGTTCGCCACGCCGTGGCTGTTCGACCCCCCGCTTGTGGCAGCCGGCGTGCTCACCATGATGGCGATAGGTTATTTGTGGTGGCTGTTCCAGCGAGGCCGGGTCGACGCTCGCTGGCTGCTGCCGGTGGGCGCGTTGTATGGCGTGTTCGCTGCGTTCGTGGGCTGGTATTTCAATCGATGACCAGCATCGCAAATACCGGGGAGACTTGCGCGAGCTTGCCTAGTCCGGGTGAGAAGCGTTGCGGTCGCGGCCGGCGCCCAGTTTGGTATCCAGGCTGCCGAAAAGTTTCTTGAACACGCGCGAGAATTTGCCGCGCTTGGTCTTGCGCAGTTTCTCTTCTTCGCTGGTCAGCCATGCCACCTGGATGACGCGCCGCTCACCCTCGAATGGCAGGTGGCCGTGAAAAGAGTTATCGCAACGCTTGAACACCGCAAATTCGCCATACAGAGGCGTCAGCTCCGGCACCACGATGCTGTCGATGTCGTCTATCTTGTGCAGAAAGCGCAGGCAGCCGTCGCTGGTGTCCGGCCACTGCGTGTTGAGGTAGATCAGCGCGGTGGCGACCTTGGACTTGCTGTCGGTGTGAATGGTGCCATGGCGCTTGTTGAGCAGCCGGCACAGCGTGACCAGGGTCGGATATTGGCCGAGATCGTCGATGCCAAGGCGCTCGCCGACGGCCCGGGCGAACGCTGGGGAGGTCATGTTGCCGATCAGCGCGTTGACGCTGGGGCCGCAGTCGCTGGGATCGTAGGGGAAAAACCCGGCGCTGGGGTAACGCGGAAAGTCCTTCTCCAGCTCGCTGCGCGCCTCATCCGGCAATTGACCGTGCGCAACCATGAAAGGAAACGGATCATGCGTAACCGTAGTATCCGGACGATCAAGTCGTGCGGGATCGAGCAGAACGGCGGCGCTCATGACGGCTGGCTCCCTAAAAAATATCGGCTAGTTTAGCGCCCGGCCGCCCGGAAATAGCGTGAGTTCACTGCATGGTTCATGCTTTGTAAGGTGGACAGAAAGGGCGCTGCGTCTTATCATTTCTACCCGCCCAGATACTTTCCCTCACGAGCTCCACAAGCCAGCCACGGCGCGGCTTGCGGGTCTTGCTGCATCAAAAAGGCGGACACCTCATGCATATTTCCGCTCTGCTTGCCCTTGAAGACGGCAGCGTGTTTCACGGTTACGCCGTGGGCGCGACTGGCGACACTGTCGGCGAAGTGGTTTTCAATACGGCGATGACCGGCTATCAGGAGATCCTCACCGATCCCTCCTACGCACGCCAGATCGTCACGCTGACCTATCCCCATATCGGCAACACCGGCGTCAATGCCGAGGATGTCGAGTCCAGCGCGGTGCACGCGGCCGGCCTGATCGTTCGCGAGGTTCCCCGCCGTGCCAGCAACTGGCGCAGCACCGAAAGCCTGCCGGATTACCTGAAGCGCCACGGTACGGTGGCCATTGCCGGCCTCGACACGCGCCGGCTCACGCGCCTCCTACGTGACAAGGGCGCCCTGTCCGGCTGCATCATGGCCGGCGAGCAGGTGGATGCGGAAGCAGCGCTGGCCAAGGCCCGCGCGTTTCCCGGCCTCAACGGCATGGATCTGGCCAAGGTGGTCAGCGTCACCAAGCCGTACGTGTGGAACGAGGGTATCTATGACCTCGACAACACCCGCTTCAACCAGCCGGCCAAGCGCTTCACGGTTGTCGCTTACGACTTCGGCACCAAGCTCAACATCCTGCGCCTGCTGGCCGAGCAGGGCTGTGAGGTCACCGTGGTGCCGGCGCAAACCTCTGCCGCCGACGTATTGGCAATGAAGCCCGACGGCGTATTTCTGTCCAATGGTCCGGGCGACCCGGCGGCGTGTGATTACGCCGTTGCCGCCACGCGCGAATTTCTTGAGGCGAAGATCCCGCTGTTCGGCATCTGCCTTGGGCATCAGATCATGGGTCTGGCGGTCGGTGCCTCGACGCTGAAAATGAAGTTCGGTCATCACGGCGCCAACCATCCGGTGAAAGACCACGACAACGGTCGCGTGCTGATCACCTCGCAGAACCACGGTTTCGCGGTCGATCCCGCTACGCTGCCGGCCAACGTACGCGTCACCCATACGTCGCTGTTCGACGGGTCGCTGCAGGGCTTTGCGCTGACCGATCGTCCCGCGTTCTGCTTCCAGGGTCACCCGGAGGCGAGCCCGGGGCCGCTCGATATCGGCTACCTGTTCGATCGTTTTGCAGCACTCATGCAGGAGGCCCGCTGAGATGGCCAAGCGTACTGATATAAAAAGCATCCTCATCATCGGCGCCGGCCCGATCGTCATCGGCCAGGCCTGCGAGTTCGACTACTCCGGCGCCCAGGCCTGCAAGGCGCTGAAGGAAGAGGGCTACCGGGTGATCCTGGTGAACTCCAATCCCGCCACGATCATGACCGACCCGGAAACCGCCGACGCGGTCTACATCGAGCCGATCAACTGGCAGACGGTGGAGCGCATCATCGCCAAGGAGCGCCCCGACGCGGTGCTGCCCACGATGGGTGGTCAGACCGGCCTCAACTGCGCGCTCGATCTGGCCGATAACGGCGTGCTGGAGAAGTACAACGTTGAACTGATCGGCGCCAAGCGCGAAGCGATTCGCATGGCCGAAGATCGCGAGCTGTTCCGCGTGGCCATGGGCGAAATCGGGCTCGAATGCCCGAAGGCCGAGATCGCGCGCACGTTCGAGCAGGCGCTGGCGACGCAGGCCAAGGTCGGCTATCCGACGGTGATCCGGCCCAGCTTCACGCTCGGCGGCTCCGGCGGCGGCATCGCCTACAATCGCGAAGAATTTGAGGAGATCGTGAAACGCGGTCTCGAGCTTTCACCGACGAGCGAGGTTCTGATTGAAGAGTCGGTGCTGGGCTGGAAGGAGTTCGAGATGGAGGTGGTTCGCGATACGGCGGACAACTGCATCATCGTGTGCTCGATCGAGAACATCGATCCGATGGGCGTACACACCGGCGACTCGATCACTGTGGCGCCGGCGCAGACGCTGACCGACAAGGAATACCAGCGCCTGCGCGACGCCTCGATCGCGGTGCTGCGCAAGATTGGCGTGGATACCGGCGGCTCCAACGTGCAGTTCGGCATCAATGCCGAGAACGGCCGCGTGGTCGTCATCGAAATGAATCCGCGCGTCTCGCGTTCGTCGGCGCTGGCGTCGAAGGCGACCGGTTTTCCGATCGCCAAGATCGCGGCCAAGCTCGCCGTCGGCTACACGCTGGACGAACTGAAGAACGACATCACCGGTGGCCTCACGCCGGCGTCGTTCGAGCCGTCGATCGATTACGTGGTAACCAAGATCCCGCGCTTTGCGTTCGAGAAATTCCCCTCCGCCGACGCGCGCCTGACCACGCAGATGAAATCGGTGGGCGAGGTGATGGCGATCGGCCGCACCTTCCACGAGTCGCTGCAGAAGGCGCTGCGCGGTCTGGAGATCGGCAAGACCGGTCTCAATCCGACCGGCCTGGATATCAGCACCGACGACGGCCTGGCCGTGCTCAAGCGCGAGCTGCGCGAGCCGCGGCCGGACCGCGTCTTCCATCTGGCCGATGCGTTCCGTGCCGGCCTGTCGCTGGAAGAAGTGCACAACCTCAGCCGCGTCGATCCATGGTTTCTCGCCGCGTTCGAGGACATCGTGCTGACCGAGAAGGAGATTGCCGAGCAGGGGCTCAGCGCGATCGACGAGCCGCGCATGCGCGAGCTGAAGCGCCTCGGCTTCTCCGATGCGCGCGTGGCCGAACTGCTCCATACCGACGAGGCGGCGGTACGCCATTTGCGTCACACGCTGGGCGTGCGGCCGGTCTACAAGCGCGTGGATTCCTGTGCGGCCGAGTTCGCCACCAGCACGGCCTACATGTACTCGACCTACGAGGAAGAGTGCGAGGCCGCGCCGACCAGTCGCGACAAGATCATGGTGCTGGGCGGTGGCCCTAATCGCATCGGTCAGGGTATCGAGTTCGATTACTGCTGCGTGCATGCGTCGCTGGCCCTGCGCGAGGACGGCTACGAGACCATCATGGTCAACTGCAATCCGGAAACCGTCTCGACCGACTACGACACCTCCGATCGCCTGTATTTTGAATCGCTGACGCTGGAAGACGTGCTCGAAATCGTGCACATCGAAAAGCCCAAGGGCGTGATCGTGCAGTACGGCGGCCAGACGCCGCTGAAGCTGGCGCGCGCGCTCGAGGCGGCCGGCGTGCCGATCATCGGCACCAGCCCGGACAGCATCGATCTGGCCGAGGATCGCGAACGCTTCCAGCACATGATCGAAAAGATCGGGCTGAAGCAGCCGCCGAACCGCACCGCGCGTAACGCCGACGAGGCGCTAGCCCTGGCGCGCGAAATCGGTTACCCGCTGGTGGTGCGCCCGAGCTACGTGCTCGGCGGTCGCGCGATGGAAGTGGTGCATGACGATGCCGATCTTTCGCGCTACATCCGCGATGCGGTGCAGGTGTCCAACGATTCGCCGGTGCTGCTGGATCGCTTCCTCGATCACGCGGTCGAAGTGGATGTCGACATCATCGCCGATGCCGAAGGCAACGTGCTGATCGGCGGCATCATGGAGCACATCGAGGAGGCGGGCGTGCATTCGGGCGATTCGTCCTGCTCGCTGCCGCCGTATTCGCTCAGTGCCGAGATCCAGGACGAGATGCGTCGCCAGGTCACCATGATGGCGCGCGAACTCAAGGTCATTGGCCTGATGAATACGCAGTTCGCCATTCAGGGCGAGACGGTGTTCATTCTGGAAGTGAATCCGCGCGCGTCGCGCACCGTGCCGTTCGTTTCCAAGGCGATCGGTGTGCCGCTGGCCAAGATCGCTGCACGCGTTATGGCCGGCCGAACGCTGGCAAGTCTCGGCGCCACGCACGAAGTGATCCCGTCGTACTACTCAGTGAAAGAGGCAATCTTCCCGTTCCTGAAATTCCAGAACGTCGATCCGATCCTTGGTCCCGAGATGCGTTCGACCGGTGAAGTCATGGGCGTGGGCCGCAGCTTTGGCGCAGCCTTTGCGCGAGGTCACGAAGCGGCCGGCATCAAGCCGCCGAAGGTAGGCAAGGTTTTCCTGTCGGTCCGCGACAGCGACAAGGAGCGCCTGCTGCACGTGGCCAAGGAGGTGGTCGCACGCGGTTTCAACCTGGTGGCAACCTCGGGCACAGCCAGCTATCTGGCCGAACACGGCGTGATCTGCGAGCGCATCAACAAGGTGCTCGAGGGCCGACCGCATATCGTCGATCTGATCAAGAACGGCGAGATCGTCTACATCGTCAATACGACCGAGGGCAAACAGGCGATCGCCGATTCGTTCTCGATCCGGCGTGAGGCTCTGCAGCATCGCGTCACGTATTCCACCACCGTGGCAGGCGCCCGCGCGCTCGTGCATTCGCTGGATTTCCGCAGCGACGGCGACGTGCACAGCCTGCAGGAACTGCACAAGGAACTCGGCGCATGAGTCGTCCACCGATTACCAAGGCGGGCGCCGAGCGCCTGCGCGGCGAGCTGGAGAAGCTGAAGTTCGTCGACCGGCCGCGGATCATCGCGGCTATCGCCGAGGCGCGCGCGCACGGTGACCTGAAGGAAAACGCCGAGTACCACGCGGCGCGCGAGCAGCAGAGTTTTGCCGAAGGGCGCATCGCCCAACTGGAATCCCTGTTGTCGAACGCCGAAGTGATCGACGTGACGCAGCTCAATCCGGGCAGCCGCGTGGTGTTCGGTGCGATCGTCGATCTGGAGGACGAAGACACCGGAGCGGCGGTGACCTACCAGATCGTTGGCGATCTGGAGGCGGACATCAAGCTGCACATGATCGCGGTATCGTCACCGATTGCGCGCGCGCTGATCGGCAAGAACGAGGGCGACAGCTTCGAGTTCACCGCGCCCAACGGCGTCAAGCGTTACGAAATCACCGGCGTTCGCTACAGCTGAAACTTGCCTGGTGAGATGCAACCGCGTCTCGCCAGGCAAACCATTTCGATGGGCACAAAAAAGGCCGCTTGCGCGGCCCTTTTTTTTGCATCGCCAACGTGTGTGCCCAAATGGACTCAGCGCTGGCGAGCCTTGAAACGGGGGTTGCTCTTGCAGATCACGAACACCTTGCCGCGACGGCGAACGACCTTGCAGTCACGGTGCCGCGCCTTGGCGGACTTCAAAGAGTTAAGCACCTTCACGGCCAGCTCCTGACACTATTCAAAAGTTAAGTCCGCAAGTGTAACGGGGTGACGTGGTTATCACAAGCCTTGCACGGCGGTCGCCGCATCGGCCACGGTGGCCATGAACTGCTTGAGGGCAGGGGAGTCGTCGTCGATACGGCAAGCCACCGCAAGCAGCAGGTAGGCATCGGAGTCTTCCAGTGCCAGATAGCTCACTCCAGCGAGCCGCACCGCGCGCATGCTGGCCGGCACCAGCGCCATGCCCAGTCCTGCGGCGACCAGTGCCAGCAAGCCATTGATCTGCTGAGCCTGCTGGATGATAAACGGTTCGAAACCCGCTTTCATCGCCAGTTTGACCAGACTGTCGTACAGCGTGGCGGCAAGCTCGCGCGGCTGGGAAATAAACGCATCAGCGGCGACTTCGATCAGACGCAGACTTTTTCGGCCGGCCAGCCGGTGGCCGATCGGCACGGCAAGCACCAGGGGCTCGCGGTCGATCACGCGCAGCCGCAAATTGCGCGCGTCCTGGGCGTGCAGCGGCTCATCGCGGACAAAACCGACGTCGATGTGACCGGCGAGCAGCGCGGCGAACTGGGGCTCGGTGTACATCTCGCTTAACTGCAGGCGCACGTTCGGCGCAATTTGCCCGTAACGCAACAGCGTCTGCGGCAGCGCTGGGTGGAAAGAGACGGACGTCGTATAGGCCAGGCGCAGTTGTCCGCTGTGGCCTTCTGCTGCTGCGACGACATGGCTGCGCGCTTCGTCTGCCTTGGCCAGAATCTGCCGCGCCTCTTCCAGAAAAATCTTGCCGGGTTCGGTCAGGGCGACGTTGCGCTTGTTGCGCTCTAGCAGACGCACGCCCAGATCCTGCTCCAGCGACTGGATCTGCTGCGACAACGGCGGTTGCGACAGGTGCAGCCGTATCGCCGCGCGAGTGAAGCTCAGCTCCTCGGCGACAGCCACAAAATAACGCAACTGGCGAAAATCAAACATGTCGGCGCATCGCGGATATATAGCGTTGTCAAATAAGTAAGGTCCTAAATATATATTGGATACTTAGATGGGTTGATCACATACTTCCACCCGTCCCGCCGCTTCCCCCTCCCCCTGGCGGCGGTGACCCTCGCCCCGCGGTAACGCTAAATACGACATCCGGTCATCTCCCCCCTGACCCATGTTGATGCGTTGCAAACGCGGGGCGTTCTTTTTTGTATCGGCGCCTGGCTCCAGCTTTCGAGCGACCAGGCGGCTATAGCTCGCTGGCGACCTTGGTTCCCTGGGCGATAGCGCGCTTTGCATCGAGTTCAGCCGCCACATCGGCACCGCCAATGACGTGAACCTTGACGCCGGCAGCGATCAAGTCGTCGGCCAGCTGGCGGTTCGGCTCCTGACCGGCGCAAATCACAATGTTGTCGACCGGCAGGATCTGCGATTGACCGTCGACGGTGATGTGCAGGCCCTGTTCGTCGAAGCGCTCGTAGCTGACGCCGCCGAGCATCTGAACCCGCTTGGCCTTTAACGTCGCGCGGTGGACCCAGCCGCTGGTTTTGTTCAGGCGTCCACCGGGCCGCCCCTCGCTGCGCTGAAGTAGCCAGACTTGCCGGACCGGCGCTTCGGGCTGCGGTTTCTGCAGGCCGCCGCGGTGCGCCAGCTGCATGTCCACGCCCCATTCGTGGGTCCAGCGCGCCACGTCGGTGGCGGCCGAGGGAGCGTTTTCCACGAGAAACTCGGCCACGTCAAATCCGATGCCGCCGGCACCGATCACGGCGACCTTCGCGCCGACCGGCGCGTGGCGAGCCAAAACATCCAGGTAGCTCAGAACGCGAGCGTCGTCGCTGCCTGGAAAACTCACCGCGCGCGGCGTGATGCCTGTGGCGATCACCACCTCATCGTAGCCGCCGGCGACCAGCGACACTGCGTCCGCCGTCTGGCCGAGTTGCACGTCGACGCCGTGGTCGGTCAGCTGATGACCGAAGTAGCGCAGGGTTTCATAAAACTCTTCCTTGCCTGGGATCTGCTTGGCGTAATTGAACTGGCCGCCGATTTCCTGCGCTTTTTCGATCAGCGTCACGGCATGGCCGCGCTGGCCCAGCGTGCTGGAGCAGGCCAGGCCCGCGGGACCTGCGCCAACGACGGCAATGCGCTTGCGCTTTGAGGCCGGGGCAATGACCAGCTCGGTCTCGTGGCAGGCCCGCGGATTGACCAGGCAACTAGCGCGTTTGCTCTGAAAGACGTGATCGAGACAGGCCTGATTGCAGGCGATGCAGGTATTGATGCGGTCGCCGCGTCCGGCTTTGGCCTTTACCGCCCACTCGGGGTCGGCCAGCAGCGGCCGCGCCATCGAGACCATATCGGCCGCGCCGTCGGCAAGAATGCCTTCCGCCACGTCGGGCATGTTGATGCGGTTAGTGGTGATCAGCGGGATCGCCACTTCGGCCTTGAGCTTCTTCGTGACCCAGGCGAAGCCGCCGCGCGGCACGCTGGTGACGATGGTTGGTACGCGCGCTTCATGCCAGCCGATGCCGGTGTTGATGATGCTGGCGCCCGCCGCTTCGATACCCTTGGCCAGGGTGACGATTTCATCCCAGTCCTGACCGCCCTCGACCAAGTCCAGCATCGACAGGCGATAGATGATGATGAAATTCTTGCCCACTGCTTCGCGCGTGCGGCGAACGATTTCAATCGGCAGGCGCATGCGCCGCGCGGCGTCGCCGCCCCAGGCGTCGCTGCGTTGATTGGTACGCGCGGCGATAAACTGGTTGATCAGATAGCCTTCCGAACCCATGACCTCGACGCCGTCGTAGCCGGCCTCTTGCGCCAGCTCGGCGCAGCGCACGAAGTCCCTCACGGTCTGTTCAACCCCGCGCGTGCTGAGCGCGCTCGGCGTGAACGGCGTGATCGGCGATTTGATCTTCGAGGGCGCCACCGACAATGGGTGATAGCCGTAGCGGCCGGCGTGCAGTATCTGCATGCAGATGAGCCCGCCCTCGGCGTGCACGGCATCGGTCAGCTTGCGGTGGCGCGGCTTGTGCCACGGCATCGACAGGCGACCGCCGAACGGTTTCAGCCAGCCGCGGATGCTCGGGGCGATGCCGCCGGTCACCATCAGACCCACGCCGCCGCGGGCGCGCTCGGCGAAGTACGCGGCCAATTTATCGTAATCGCTGGCCTTGTCCTCCAGCCCGGTATGCATCGAGCCCATCAAGATGCGGTTGGGCAGGGTGACGTGGCCCAGATTCAGCGGGGCAAACAGGTGCGGATAGTTCATTCGATCACGGCCGGTTCAAACAATCGTATGAATGTGCCGGTGTTTGAGGACGGAATGCAAGCGTTGTATTTGGCGCTGCGCTTTTCAGACCAGCAGTTGATGCACAAGGTCGATATAGCGGCGCATCGCCTCTTCCCTAGGCAAGCCCTGCAGCTTGGCCCACGCCTCGTGTTTGGCGGTTCCTATGAAATCGAAGAAGCCAGGCGGCGCGCTGCGGAGGTCGCCTTCCGATCCCTGCTTGTATAGCGCGTACAGCTTGAGCAAGGTGTCGTTGTCAGGGCGCTGGCCGTGTTGCTGGATGTCCTCGGCAGCCTGTTCGAACTCGCGGCGAAGATCGGTCATGAGAAGGGTCGGAAAAGCTTGCGAACCAAGCGCAGCATGGTGATATCACGCGACTTGTTCGAGGTCAACGAGACGGTGCACGCGCTAAACTGGCGGCCCGCTTTTCTTCGAACCAGGATTCCTCCATGAGCCACGCCACGCCCGCGCCCGTTCTGACCATTGATGGGCCATCGGGATCGGGCAAGGGCACGATCAGTGCGCTGGTGGCGGGGCATCTGGGCTGGCGGTTGCTCGATTCGGGTGCGCTTTACCGCGCGGTGGGCTACGCCGCCGGCATGGAGGGGCTGGATCTGTCCGACGTGGATGCGGTAACCCGCTGCGCGCACAGCACCCGCATCAAGTTCAGTGCTGCAGCCGATGGCGGTGAAACTCGCGTGATCGTCAACGGGCATGACGCCACGGACGAGCTGCGCACGGAAACGGCCGGTGCGGCGGCCTCAGCGATTGCCTCGGTGCCGTCGGTGCGCGAAGCCCTGGTGGCGCTGCAGCTGGGCTTTCGCAAAGCCCCGGGGCTGGTGGCCGACGGGCGCGATATGGGCACGGTGATCTTCCCGGATGCGGGCTTCAAGGTGTTTCTTACCGCCAGCGCCGCGGAAAGGGCGAAAAGACGCTATAAGCAGTTGAAGGAAAAGGGACTTAGCGTTACACTTTCTGGTCTCCAGCGCGAAATTGAAGCGCGTGACAGCCGCGATGCCTCGCGCGCAGTCGCGCCGCTCAAGCCTGCCGATGATGCCTTGCTGATTGATACCACCGGCATGGGCATTGACGAGGTCGTCGCGAAAGTTCTCGCCGTCGTGCAGCCGTAAAACGCGGCACGACGGTTTTCTCGTCCCGGTCAAAGCTTCCCGTTGGAGGCGATGTCGGGATTTTGGCCAACGGCGACAAGGGTTGTTGTTCCTGCGGGAACCACCCGGACTTGCCCTCAACCGGTGGACCGGCCGGTACGTGCGCAACCTCAAGCAAGGCGCAGCGAGCCGCGGTCTTTTCCCACTATGGAATCAACATGACTGAAAGTTTTGCCGAACTGTTTGAACAGAGCCAGCAGGCCATCTCCAAGCTGAAGCCTGGCGCCATCGTCACCGGTATCGTTGTGGAAATCCGCAACGACGTCGTCGTGATCAACGCCGGCCTGAAGAGCGAAGGCATCGTCCCCATCGAGCAGTTCCGCGATGAGCAGGGCGTGCTGGAGGTGCAGGTAGGCGACGAGGTGAAGGTTGCCCTCGAAGCTTTGGAAGACGGTTTCGGCGAAACCAAGCTGTCGCGCGAGAAAGCCAAGCGCTCGATGGTGTGGGACGATCTGGAGCACGCGTTCGACAAGGAAGAGACCATCGTTGGTCTCATCTCCGGCAAGGTCAAGGGTGGCTTCACGGTCGACATCAAGGATGTCCGCGCGTTCCTGCCGGGCTCGCTGGTAGACGTGCGCCCGGTGCGTGACCCGGTTTTCCTCGAGGGCAAGGAACTCGAGTTCAAGATCATCAAGCTCGACCGCAAGCGCAACAACGTGGTCGTCAGCCGCCGTGCCGTGGTCGAGACCGAGTTCTCCGCCGAGCGCGAGCAGCTGCTGGAGCGCCTGACCGAGGGTGCCGTGGTCAAGGGTGTGGTGAAGAACCTCACCGACTACGGCGCATTCGTGGACCTGGGCGGTATCGATGGCCTTCTGCACATCACCGACATGGCGTGGAAGCGCGTTCGTCATCCGTCCGAAGTGGTCAACGTCGGCGACGAGCTCGATGTGCGCGTGCTGAAGTACGACAAGGAGCGCAACCGCGTTTCGCTGGGCCTGAAGCAGCTGGGCGACGACCCGTGGGTGGCCATTGCCCGCCGCTACCCGGTCGGCAGCCGCCTGTTCGGCAAGGTCTCCAACGTCACCGATTACGGCTGCTTCGTCGAGATCGAGCCGGGCGTGGAAGGCCTGGTGCACGTCTCCGAAATGGACTGGACCAACAAGAACGTCAACCCGGCCAAGGTGGTTCAGGTCGGTGACGAGACCGAAGTGACCGTGCTGGACGTGGATGAGGAGCGTCGCCGCATCTCGCTGGGTATCAAGCAGACCCGCTCGAACCCGTGGGAAGCCTTCGCCGCCATGCACAAGAAGGGCGACAAGGTCTCCGGTCAGATCAAGTCGATCACCGACTTTGGCGTGTTCATCGGCCTGGACGGCGGCATCGATGGCCTGGTCCATCTGTCCGACATCTCCTGGCAGGTCACCGGCGAAGAGCTGGTACGCAACTTCAAGAAGGGCGACGAGATCGAGGCCGTGGTGCTGGCCGTTGATCCGGAGCGCGAGCGCATCTCGCTGGGCATCAAGCAGATGGAGCAGGACCCGTTTGGCCAGTTCATGGCGGCGAACCCGCGCGGCACGATCGTCAATGGCGTGGTGAAGGAAGTTGACGCCAAGGGTGCGCTGATCGATCTGGGCGAGGGCGTCGAGGGTTACCTGCGTGCCAGCGACATCGCCAAGGAGCGCGTCGACGATGCCACCGAGCATCTGAAGGTCGGCGACAACGTCGAAGCCAAGTTCACCGGTATGGATCGCAAGGGTCGCCAGCTGGCGCTTTCGATTCGCGCCAAGGACGAGGCCGATCTGCCGGAAGAGCCGACTGCCGTCGATTACGCCTCGGCCTCTACCGGCACGACCAAGCTGGGCGCGCTGCTGAAGGAACAGTTCGACAAGGCGGATTGATCGCTGTTTGAGCACGACACGGGGCGGCACACGCCGCCCCGTTGTTTAACGTCACGGACATTGGGGTCCCATGACCAAATCTGAATTGATCGAGGCGCTGGCAAGGCGTCAGACCCATCTTGCGTTTGCAGACGTCGAATTGGCCGTCAAAAGCGTGATCGAACAGATGAGTCATGCCCTTGCTCACGGTGAACGTATTGAAGTGCGTGGCTTTGGAAGCTTCGCTCTGCACTACCGGCCGCCGCGCATGGGCCGTAATCCGAAGTCGGGCGACGCCGTGGCGCTGCCGGGCAAGCACGTACCGCATTTCAAACCCGGCAAGGAACTGCGCGAACGGGTCAATCAGCACTTGGAGCAGACCAGCAGTTGATTGCATAAGCAAAACACGGTTATCGAGGCAGGCGACCAGAGGTCGATCCTGCCTTTTTTATGTCTGTCATTGTTGGAGCCGCGCAAGCATCGCAAGTTGCCGGCCGCGACGGGCTCCGTATCGGTATCTGTGCCAGTCACGGTCAATCGGGTAAAGTCACGGCATGCGATTACTAGTCATCCTTATTCTTTTGGTTTTTGCCGCTGCGGGTATTGTGGTCGGCGCACTGAACGCCGACATGGTCAGCTATGACCTGGTGCTTGCACGAGTGCATATGCCCAAGGGTGCGGCACTGCTGTGTGCGCTGGTGATTGGCTGGCTGCTCGGCGGGCTGACGGCGTGGCTGGGCGTGGTCACGCGGCACCGCCGCGAGCGGCGCCGGCTGCGCGACAACGAAAAGAAGCCGCCGGCCGCTGCATGAATTATCCCTATGCGCTGGTTCTGCTGGTGCCGGTGGCTTTCGTGCTCGGCTGGCTGGCCTCTCGTCGACTGGGCGCGAAACGCTCGGGCGCTGAAGTCAGCGAGCTGTCTTCCGACTATTTCCGTGGCCTGAACTATCTGCTCAACGAAGAGCAGGACAAGGCGATCGAGGTGTTCCTCAAGCTCGCCGAGTACAACCGCGACACCGTCGAAACGCATCTGGCGCTCGGCAATCTGTTTCGCCGTCGCGGCGAGGTGGATCGGGCGATTCGCCTGCATCAGCATCTGGTGTCGCGCCCGGGCTTGTCCGACGCGATGAAAACGGTGGCTCTGCTGGAGCTCGGCGAAGACTATATGCGCGCCGGTCTGCTCGATCGCGCCGAGGCGCTTTTTTCCGATCTGGTGGCGATGGATGCACATGCGCCATCTGCGCTGCGTCATCTCATTGCGATCTACCAGCACGAGCGCGACTGGCACAAGGCGATCGAGCACACGCGCCGGCTGGAGGCCATGACCGGTGAAGACGAGGCGGCGATGAAGGCGCAGTTTTTCTGCGAGCTGGCCGAGCGCGCGCGCCAGCACGGTGCGCGTGCCGAGGCGCGCGACTATCTGCGCCAGGCGTTCGAATGCCAGCCCGACTGCGTGCGCGCCTTCATGCTAACGGGCAGGCTGCAGTCCGAAGACGATCATCACGCGGAAGCGGTACTGGCGTATGAGTCCGCCATCGATGCCGACATCGCGTTTGCGCCGGAAATTCTGCCGCCGCTGCTCAACAGCTATGCGCGCTCGCAGCAGATGGACCGCGCGGAGTCGTTTCTGCGCGACATGCTCAGCCGCTACCACGGCATTTCTCCGGTGCTGGCGCTGGCGCATATCTATCGCCAGCGGGACGGCGAACGTGCGGCGATCGACTTTCTCACCTCGCAGTTGCGTCAGCGCCCGTCGGTGCGTGGCCTGATGGCGTTGATCGATGCCACGATGGACCGTATCGAAGGCGAGGCGCGCGAGAATTTTCTTATCCTGCGCGATCTCACCAAGAAGTTGCTGGAGGGGCAGGCAATGTATCGCTGCAGCCGCTGCGGCTTCGGCGCGAAGGCGCATCATTGGCAGTGTCCCAGCTGCAAAAGCTGGGGTACGGTACGACCGATTCACGGCGTCGCCAGCGAATGACGACGGGCATCGTTTCCGTCGCTGCCTGGCCGTTCGCCGCCCTGATCATCACTCTGTTTCTCGTACGTGGTGCGATCGTGTATGCGCATCGGCGCGGCATGCTCGATCAGCCCGGGCAGCGCCGTTCGCACCGCATTGCCACCCCGCGCGGTGGTGGCATAGGGATGGTTCTTGCGCTGCTGGTTTGCCTGCCTTGCGCCTTGCTCAGCGCACCGTCGGCATGGGCAGTGAGTGTAGTTGTCGGCTTGGAGATCGCATTTGCGCTAGTCGCGCTGGTCGGCTGGTGGGACGATCATCGTCCGTTGCCGGTGCTGCCCCGATTCGGTGCGCAGCTGCTGGCGGTGCTGCTATTTTCCGGCGCCTTACTCGCTACCGGTTTGTCGTGGTGGTGGTTGCCGCTGCTGCTGGGTGCTGGTGCATGGAGCATCAATTTGCACAACTTCATGGATGGCATCGACGGGCTGCTGGCGCAGCAGATCATTTTCGTGGGCGCCGGATTGAGCGCAATCAGCGGGTCGATCGGGCAGACGGCTCTGGCGGTGGGCGCAGCGGCAATGGCTGCTTCGGCCTGTGGGTTCTGGATATACAACAGGCCTACGGCGCGCATTTTCATGGGCGATGTCGGCAGCGGCAGCGCCGGCCTTCTGATATTCGCCTTCGGTGCGATGCTCTGGCGGCGTGATCACGGGCTCGTCTGGGCGGTGCTGATTCTGACGTCAACGTTTGTACTTGATGCCACGTTGACATTGGTGATGCGAATGTTGCGAGGCAAGCGCTGGTACAGCCCGCATCGCGAGCACCTTTATCAGTGGATGACTCGGCAGTCTGGCAGGCACGCCGCGACGGACGTTCGTTATATGGCCTGGAATCTTTTGATCGCTGGTCCGTTTGCCTGGTTGGCGTTCAGTCATCTGAACATCGCGCTGCCGATTACCATGGCGTTTTATCTGTGCGCATCGGCCTTGTGGCTCTTGCTGAAACGTCGCTGCCTGCGACGCAACTTGTCGAAGGATCGTCATGTCGCTGCGTAAACTGGTTGGCTTCATCCACCCGCGCGTCGCCGTCCTGATCCACGATCTGGCGATGACGGCATTCGCCTGGTGGATCGCCAAGATGCTTCGCTACACCTTCAATCCCGGCGACGTCGTCAGCTTTCAACTGCTCGAGTTTCCCATCGTGCTGGTGATTCAGGGCTTGATCCTGCGCTGGACCGGCCTGTATCGCAGCGTGTGGCGTTTTGCCAGCCTGCCGGATCTGTGGAATATCGCCCGCGCCTCGGTGATCGGCACGGTAACGATAGGGTTGGCGCTGTTTTTGTACGACCGACTCGAAGGAGTTCCTCGCACGATCTTGCTGCTATACCCGCTGGTGCTCGGCGCGCTGCTGGGGTTGCCGCGGCTGGCCTATCGCTTCTGGAAAGACAGCCGGCGCGAGCTGCTCAAGGATCATGAGGTCAAGCGCGTCCTGATCGTCGGCGCAGACCGCGCCGGCGAGGTTCTCTCGCGTGATCTACGTCGCGACAGCCGCTATGCGGTCGTCGGTTTCGTCGATGACAAGCCCAGCCTGCGCGGTGCCAGCATCAATGGTCACCCTGTGCTCGGCCGGTTCGATCAGTTGCCTGAGGTCGTGCGTGAGGCCGCGGTGCAAATGCTGCTGATCGCGTTGCCCGCTGCATCGACCAGCGAAATGCGTCGGATCGTGGCGTTGTGTGATGTGACGGGACTGCCGTACCGAACGATTCCCAGACTCGAAGATGTCGTTGCCGGGCGTGCGCAGTTCAACCAGATCAAGGAAGTGGCGATCGAAGATCTGCTCGGCCGCGATGCGGTGGAACTCGATTGGACGTCCATCCGCGAAACGCTGACCGCCCGCCGCGTATTGGTGACCGGCGGCGGTGGGTCGATCGGCTCGGAGCTTTGCCGCCAGATCGCGCGGCTGGGTGCGCAGTCGCTCATCGTGGTCGAGCAGAGCGAATACAACCTCTACCGCATCATGCAGGAATTGCGCGCCGATTTTCCGGAACTGATTTTCGAGGGCATTCTGGCCAACTGCGGCGATCAGGTGGCCATGCAGAAAGCCTTCTTCGAAACCAAGCCACAGGTCATCTTCCATGCAGCGGCCTACAAGCACGTTCCCATGCTGCAGGCACAGCTGCGCTCCGCCTTTCGCAACAACGTGCTCGGCACGCGCACGGTGGCCGACCTGGCGCGTGAGGTCGGTGTCGAGTGCTTTGTGCTGATATCCACCGACAAGGCGGTCAACCCGACCAGTGTCATGGGCGCCTGCAAGCGCGTGGCTGAGATCTACTGTCAGAACCTCAACGCACATTCCGATACCCGCTTCATGACCGTACGCTTCGGCAACGTGCTGGATTCGGCGGGCTCGGTCGTTCCCCTGTTTCGCCAGCAAATCCTGGACGGTGGCCCGGTCACGGTGACGCATCCGGAAATTTCGCGGTATTTCATGACCATCCCCGAAGCCTGTCAGCTGATTTTGCAGGCGGCCAGTATCGGCAAGGGCGGCGAGATCTTTGCGCTGGACATGGGTGAACCGGTCAAGATTCGCGATCTGGCCGAACAGATGATTCGCCTCGCCGGCAAGAAGCCCGGGACGGAAATTCCCATTGTCTACACGGGTCTGCGCGCCGGCGAAAAGCTTTTCGAGGAATTGTTCCATCCGCTGGAAAACTACAGCGCCACCGGGCATTCGAAGATTTTCCTCGCGCAGCATCGCGAGGTATCGTGGGATCTGCTGCAGGCGCTGTTGAACAGGGCCGCGGACGCCTCGGATATTTTCGACGAAGAGGAACTTCGGCGCTGCGTGTCCAGCCTGCTGCCGTCGTTTCGCTGGACCGAAGTGGCGCAGCCCGATAACGTGGTATCGATACGTCGCATCCATCCGGAGAAGAGTGAGTGAGTAAGCCCCTGCGCAAGGTTGTGTTTCCCGTAGCCGGACTCGGCACGCGTTTTCTCCCGGCGACCAAGGTCGTAGCCAAGGAAATGCTGCCGGTGCTGGACAAGCCGCTGATCCAGTATGCGGTCGACGAAGCCGTGGATGCCGGTGCGGACACGCTGATTTTCGTCACCAACCGCTACAAACATGCCATCGCCGACTACTTCGACAAAGCCTACGAGCTGGAGGCGAAGCTCGAAGAAAAAGGCAAGGACGAATTGCTGGCACTCGTGCAGGGTACGTTGCCGCCCCACGTGCGCGCGATCTTCGTAACCCAGCCCGAGGCGTTCGGCCTGGGCCACGCCGTGCTTTGCGCCAAGCCGGTGGTCGGCGACGAACCGTTCGGCGTGGTTCTGCCAGACGATCTGATCTGGAATGGCAAGATCGGTACCGGCAAGGGCGCGCTGCGGCAGATGGCCGAGTTGGCCAACGCACAGGATGCGGGCGTCATTGCCGTCGAAGAAGTGCCGCACAGCGATACGGACAAATACGGCATCGTCGATGCCACGCCGGTCGACGAACGCAGCGCCTGGATCCACCATATGGTGGAGAAGCCCAAGCCTGCCGATGCCCCGTCCAATCTGGCCGTGGTCGGACGCTATGTGTTGCCCGGCCGCATCTTTCAGCTGCTGGAGCAAACGACACCAGGTGCCGGTGGCGAGATCCAGCTGACCGACGCGATCGAGGCGCTGCTGAAAGAGCAGGGCAGGGTCCTCGCCTACCGGTTCGAAGGCACACGCTTCGACTGCGGCAACAAGGCCGGCCTGGTGCGCGCCACCATGCATATGGCCATGCAGGATCCCACCCTGGCCGCGGTGGTTCGCGAGTTTGTCGGCAAGATTTAATCATCCGGTTTTAGAAGCGCTATCGAATACGCCAAAGCCCGACTCACTGTGCGGGCGACAAAGGGCCGACATCCGATGGATGTCGGCCCTTTGCTTTTGCGGGAGCATGACGAACGAGGCCTCCGCCGACTGCCAAGCGCGTCCGCGACATGTCAGAATCGGCGCCGCAGCCTGCCATTTTCGACGTGCAGAATGCCTGGGGAAATAAGGAAGAATCGCCGTCGCTGCGCCGGACAGGCTCGCCGCCGCGGGCGATCTGGATGCATCGTCGTTGCAATCATTGGATGAAAAAGGGGACGTCATGGCTTTGCTGCGGTTTCTGCTCATGCTGCCGGTGCGCTTTGTGCGTGGTTTGCTTCGTGGACTGGGGTTTATCCTGCGGCCTATCGTCGGCCACGTTTCCTGGTCCGCGCCCACCTGGGCACCGGCAACCGGCGCGGCGATCAGGCGCAAGCCGCGGCAGTTTGCCGGCGGCTTTTTCCTTGCGTTTCTTGTGGTCGTTGCCGCGTGGCTTGGCTGGCAGTGGTACCAGCATCGCCCCAAGCCGATCGAGCCAGAGCGCATAAGCTTCGAAGCGAAAACGCCGGCAGTCACTAGCTATCTCGCGCAGCCGGACGGCACGCCGAAAATCACCATCCATCCGCTCGATATCGCTTTTTCGGGATCGGCGGCGCCGATCGAGTTGGTTGGTAAACCGGTCACCAAAGGCATCAACATGCGCCCTGCGCTCAAAGGCGCATGGAGCTGGATGGACGATCACACGCTGCGCTTTGTGCCTGCCGAGGATTGGCCCGTCGGCGCCCATATCGAGGTACGATTTGATGTCGCCGATGCCTTTGCGCCGCACGTGCTGATGGCGGACGATCATCTTGCCGTCGATCTGCCGGCCTTCAGCGCGACCTTGGGCAACGGCGAGTTCTTCCAGGACCCGCAGGACCCGACGGCAAAGACCACCATCGTGCCGGTCGGCTTCAACTACCCGGTCGACACTGCGCAGTTTGAGAAACGTATCGCGATCGCGCTGGCCGACAAGGACGGCAAGCCCGGCACGCCGCTGAAATTTACCGTCACCTACGACGCGTTCAAGCTCAACGCGTGGGTGCACTCGCAACCGTTGGATCTGCCGCGCGATGACAGTGCTGTACTGCTGAAGCTGGACAGTGGGGTACGCAGTTCGCACGGTGGTGACGGTACGCCCGATGCCTTGCAGGCGCGTATCCGCGTGCCCGGCCTGTATAGCCTGACATTGCAGGACATCAGCCCGACCCTGGTCGACAACGACAAATACGAGCCGGAACAGGTACTGGTGATCAACGCCAGCGGCAAGGTACGCGGCAGCGATCTTGCCGGCCTGACCAAGGCCTGGGTGTTGCCGCGCAAGAAGGATGGTGTAGACCAGGCCGATGATGACGTACCTTACGGCTGGGACGTGTCCGAGGTCAGCGACGCGGTCCTGCGCAAATCTCAGCCGTTGCCGATCGAACTGGTGCCGACCGAAGACGATTTCGCCACGCTGCAGAGCTTCAAATATCACGCCGAACCCGGTCAGCGCATCTACGTGCATGTCGGCACGGGGCTTAAATCCTTCGGCGGTTATGTGCTCGGCAAGCCGACGGCTCAAGCCTTTACGGTGCCCGACTATCCCAAGCTGCTTCGCTTCTTGGCCGACGGCTCGCTGCTCTCGCTGAGCGGGAGCAAGCGCGTCTCGGTCGTGTCGCGCAATATGCCCGGCATGCAGCTGGAGATCGGTCGCGTGCTGCCGGACCAGCTGCAGCATCTGGTCAGTCTCAACCAGGGCACGTACAGCCATCCGGAACTCATGTATGGCTTTAGCGAAGACCACATCGTCGAACGCTTCGAACAGAAGCAGGCGTTTCCCAAGACTGACCCCGGCAAGGCCCATTACGAGGGCGTCGACCTTGGCCAATATCTGAAAGACGGCAAGCGCGGCGTCTTTCTGCTGCACCTGTCCGGCTACGACCCGGTGGCCGAAAAGAAAAAGGCCGGCGCGGCGGCCAGGGCAAAAGCGCGCGCGTTGGAGGGCACTGCGCAGGCGCCCGGCGGCGCGCCGGCGAGCGACGCCAGCGCAGCCGGCGACGATAGCAGCGCTACGGCCGACAGCGCCGATCAGGCAAGCGGCGACGCCGACGACGGTGACGAATCCGCGGACGGTAGCGCCGACAACGCGGCGATGCCGACCGACACCCGTCTGATCGTGGTGACCGATCTGGGCATGCTGGTGAAGCGCTCGCTCGACGGCAGCCAGGACGTTTTCGTGCAGTCCATCCGCACCGGCCAACCGGTGGGTCAGGCCAGCGTCTCCGTGCTCGCCGTCAACGGGCAGACGCTCTACACGCAGGCCACCAGCGGCGATGGCGTGGTGCATTTCCCCACGTTCAAGGGGCTGGATCGCGAAAAGAAGCCGGTCATGTACGTGGTCAGGAAAGGCGACGATCTGTCCTTCCTGCCGATCGGCGGCGCCGATCGCCAGCTCGATTACTCGCGCTTCGATATCGGCGGCGAACAGAATGCGCTGAACCAGGGCCAGCTTTCGGGCTATCTGTTTTCCGATCGCGGCATCTATCGTCCGGGCGACCTGTTCCACATCGGCTTGATCGTGCGCGCGGCCAGCTGGACGCGCAGCGTGGCCGGCATCCCGCTGCAGGCCGAGGTGGTCGATCCGCGCGGCGTCACCGTCAAGCAGATGCCGCTGACGATGGACGCATCCGGCTTCGGCGAGCTTGATTACACGCCCGCCGAAACCGCGCCGACCGGGACCTGGACGGTCAATCTTTATATCGTCAAGGACGGCAAGGCCGACGCGCAGATCGGCACGACGACTGTGCAGGTGAAGGAATTCCTGCCCGATCGCATGAAGGTCAACGCCAAGCTCTCCGAGCAAGTGCCGGAAGGCTGGGTCAAGCCCGATCAGCTCAAGGGCATCGTCGATGTGCAGAACCTGTTCGGCACGCCGGCGGCCGACCGCCGGGTGGAAGCCTCGCTGACGCTGCGTCCGGCGTGGCCGGCGTTCCACAGCTGGCCCGACTACCACTTCTACGACGTGCGCCGCGCCAAGGAAGGCTACGAGGAAAATCTGCAGGACGGCAAGACCGACGACAAAGGCCATGCCGAGTTCAATCTCGACCTGAAGAAATATGCCGACGCAACCTACCAGCTGTATTTCCTCAGCAAGGCCTACGAGGCCGAGGGTGGCCGGAGCGTGGCGGCGGCCGCGCAGACGCTGGTCTCGCGCAACGACTGGCTGGTTGGTTACAAGGCCGTGGACAACCTCGACTATGTCAAGCGGGACAGCCCGCGCACGGTGCATCTGGTGGCGATCAATCCGCAGGCGAAGGCCTTTGCACTCAGCGACCTGAAGGCACAGCTGATCGAGCGGCGGTTTGTGTCGGTGCTGACCAAGCAGGATTCGGGCGTCTACAAATACGACTCCAAGCTCAAGGAAATACCGATCAGCGAGCAGCCGCTGGCGATTCCGGCGGCAGGTCTCGACTACGCGCTGCCCACCGACAAGCCTGGCAACTACGCGCTGGTGATCCGTCGTTCGGCCGATCGCACCGAAGTGAATCGGGTGGAATATTCCGTCGCGGGCGACGCCAACATCTCGCGCTCGCTCGATCGCAACGCCGAACTGCAGCTCAATCTCAGCAAGCAGGATTACACCCAGGGCGAGCCGGTGGAAATCGCCATCCGCGCGCCGTACGCCGGCAGCGGTCTGATAACCATCGAGCGCGACAAGGTCTACGCCCACGCCTGGTTCCATGCCGATACCACCAGCTCGGTGCAGCACATCACGGTGCCGGCGGATTTCGAGGGCAACGGCTATATCAACGTGCAGTACATCCGTGATCCATCATCGGACGAGGTGTTCATGAGTCCGCTGAGCTACGGCGTGGTGCCGTTCTCGGTAAACCTGGACGCGCGGCGCAATCCGATCACGGTGGACTCGCCGGCGCTGGTCAAGCCCGGCCAGACGCTGACGCTCAAGCTGCATTCGACCCAGCCGACCAAGGCCGTGGTGTTTGCGGTGGACGAGGGCATTCTGCAGGTCGCGCGTTACAAGCTCGGCGATCCGCTGAAGTTCTTCTTCCGCAAGCGCATGCTGCAGGTCGGCACGTCGCAGATCCTTGACCTGATCCTGCCGGACTTCGAGAAACTGATGGCGATGGCCGCGCCGGGCGGCGATGCCGACGGCGCCATCGGTCGTCAGCTCAACCCGTTCAAGCGCAAGCGCGACAAACCGGTGGTCTACTGGTCCGGCATTGTCGACGTCGATGGCGAAAAGGACTTTACCTACACCGTGCCCGATTACTTCAACGGCAAGCTGCGCGTGATGGCGGTGTCCGTGTCGCCCGATCGCATCGGCACGTTTGAAGGCTCGACCACGGTGCGCGGTGATTTCGTGCTGTCGCCCAACGTGCCCACCACACTGGCGCCCGGCGACGAGGCCGAGGTCAGCGTCGGCGTGGCCAACAATCTCACCGGCCTCAACGGCAAACAGGTGCCTGTCGCGGTGACGCTGAAGACCGGTCCGCAGCTGCAGGTGATCGGCAATGCCACGCAGAGCCTGACGTTGGGCGAGATGCGCGAAGGCGTGGCGATTTTCCACGTCAAGGCCACCCGCACGCTGGGCTCGGGCAATCTCGCCTTCAGCGCCGGCTACGGCGACAAGTCGGCCAGGCAGAGCGTGGACCTTTCGGTGCGGCCCGCCTCGGCGTATCGCACCCAGGTCGACGTGGGCCTGGTCGATGCGCACAGCAAGGTGGAGCTGCCCGATCTGCGCAAACTCTACGATGCCTACGCCTCGCGCGACGCGGCGATCTCGACCCTGCCGGTCGTGCTGGCCGAGGGCCTGACCAGCTATCTGGTGAACTACCAGAACTACTGCAGCGAGCAGCTGATCAGCGCGGCGATGCCGCGTCTGGTGCTGGCGAAGTGGCCGGTGGTACCGGTTTTCGCCCACGTCCTGCAGCCGGCGTTCAGCGAGAAAAAAATCAGCAACGACGAGGCGCTGGCCCAGTTTCTCGACGCGCTGCATTCGCGTCAGAACGGGCAGGGTGGTTTCGGCGTGTGGTCGGCCACGCCGGACTCCGAGCCGTTCGTGTCCGCTTATGCGATGCATTTCCTGCTCGAGGCGCGCGACCGTGGCGTGACCGTGCCGGCCGACATGCTCGATGCCGGCAACAAGTACCTGCATCAGCTGGCGGCGGACGAGAGCCTCGATTCACTCGATGCCCTGCGTCAGCGCGCTTATGCGGTGTATCTGCTGACCCGGCAGGGCAATGTCACCACCAATGATCTGGCGGCGGTGCAGAAGCGTCTGCAGGAAGCGTTTCCGAATGACTGGAAGAGCGATCTGGCGGCGGCATGGCTGGCAGCGTCATACGAAATGCTCAAGCAGGACAAGGAGGCCAATCAGCTGATCGCCGGTCCGCAGAAGGCGCTGGAGCGCAAGCTGGACAAGGACGCTTACGTTTACCAGTACTACTACGATCCGCTCACCCGCGACGCCAGCGTGCTGTACCTGCTGTCGAAGTATTTCCCCGATCGGGCCAAGGCGCTGTCACGGCAGGTGATGGAAAACATTACCTGGCCGTTGGCGCATAACCGCTTCAATACGCTGTCGTCGGCGATGACGATCCTGGCCATGGACGCGTATGCCACGCAGAGCGCGGGCGAGCTCGACAAACTGGCCATCGACGAGGTGCACGGGGACGGCACGGTCAAGTCGATCGCGGCTATTCAAGGCAATCTGCTGCAGGCCGGAAGCTGGAGTGCGGCCACGGCGAAACTGCGTTTCTCCAACGGCAGCAGCCTGCCGGCGTGGCATGTCGCCAGCCAGGGCGGCTACGACACGGACGCGCCAAGCAAGGCGATCAAGGACGGCATGGAAATCGTGCGCGACTACACCGACAGCAAGGGCAAGCCGCTCGATCAGATCACTGTGGGCGAGGAGATAGACGTCCATATCAAGATCCGCGCGACCGGCAGCGATGGCGTTGGCCATGTCGCCATTGTTGATCTGCTGCCCGGTGGCTTCGAGCCGGTGATCGATCCGCCGCCGCCGGTCACCGACCAGCAGGCATCCGATACGAATAGCGAAGCCGACCAGGGCGGCGACAGCGAGGTGAAGCCGACGGCGTTCCGTTCACCGGTCGGGCTGACCAGCTCGACCTGGCGGCCGGAGTACGCGGATATACGCGAGGATCGCGTGGTGATCTACGGCACGGCCACGCCGGACGTGCGCGAGTTCGTCTATCGCATCAAGGCCAGCAATGCGGGCAAGTTCATCGTGCCGCCGGCCTACGGGGAGTCGATGTACGACCGCAGCGTGCAGGCGCGTTCGCCCGGTGGCGGCGTGCTGACCGTGGTCAGCAATTCGCCGTGAGTTCGAACGTTTCGCCCGGTTCCCGACGCTGACTGTCTTCGGGAACAGGGCGAAACGCCAACGCCATTTATGAAGAAAGCGCCTCCCATCCATATCGTCAGCCAGATCGTTCGCTGGCTGATTGGCTGGCAGAACTGGCTGGTCGGCTTCGCGCTGATTGCCCTCGTTCTGATCGGCTGCCGGCTCTGGCCACATCCGCGTCTGTGCGACTGGCTGCCGTCCTCCACGGCGGTCTACGACGATCACGATCGGTTGATGCGGCTGACCCTGGCCAGCGATGACCGCTATCGACTGTGGGTGCCGCTGCAGGCGATTTCGCCGCAGCTGAAAGACGCGGTGCTGCTGCACGAGGATCGCTGGTTCTACTGGCATGCCGGCTTTAACCCGTACGGACTGGCGCGCGGCGCATGGGTGACCTACGTGCGCCACGGTGATCCGCAGGGCGGTTCGACGGTCACCATGCAGCTGGCCCGTTTGCTCTGGAAACTCAATACGCGTTCGCCGCTGGGCAAGCTCAAGCAGATGGCGCGCGCCGTGCAGCTGGAGTTGTTCTATTCGAAGCGGCAGATTCTCGAGGCGTATCTCAACGATGCGCCGTACGGTCGCAACGTCGAAGGCGTCGGCGCGGCCAGTCTGGCCTACTTCAATAAATCGGCATCCGCGCTGAGTTTGCCGGAGGCGCTGACGCTGGCCGTCATTCCGCAGGATCCGACGCGGCGCCTGCAGGGAACGCCGGCCACGGCGGATGCCAACGGCAACGACAACGTGATCAATCCCCAGCTGGCCGCGTCGCGCAATCGACTGTATGCCCGCTGGTTGCATGGTCATCCCAATGACGCTTCGCTGAAACCGCTGTTCGCGCTGCCGCTGAATCTGCGTCCTCTCTCGCAGCTGCCGTTCGAAGCGCCACAGGCGGTCGAGCAGGTGCTGGTAGCGCGGCAGATTGCCGGCGGTAGCGAGAACTCCCGCGTCGGCACGACGATCGACCTGGATATCCAGCACAGTCTGGAGCGGCAGATCACCCAGTACGTGGCGCGCAACCAGTCGCGCGGTATCCGCAATGCGGCGGCGCTGCTGATCGATACGCGTGACATGGGCATCAAGGCGATGGTGGGATCGGCCGATTATTTCGATCGCTTGATCCAGGGTCAGGTCAACGGCACGCTGGCCAAGCGTTCACCGGGCTCGACGCTCAAGCCTTTCATCTATGCGCTGGGTTTCGATCAGGGCGTACTGCATCCGCAGACCGTGCTGCGCGATGTGCCCAGCTCGTTCGGACCGTATACGCCGGAAAATTTCGACGGCCATTTTCTCGGTCCGATCACGGCGACCGACGCCTTGATCCGCAGCCGAAATATTCCCGCCGTGTGGGTCGCCGCGCAGCTGAAGCAGCCGACCCTGTACTCGTTTCTGCACGATGCCGGCGTCAGCCGCATGGCCAGCGAAAAGCACTACGGCCTCGCCCTGGTGCTGGGCGGCGGCGAGGTCACGATGCAGGAACTGGGCGGCCTTTACGCGATGCTGGCCAATCGCGGCGAGCTGAGACCGCTGCGCTTGAACAGCAGCGATCCGCAAGTGGACGGCACGCGCCTGCTCAGCGACGAGGCGAGCTTCATGGTGATGGACATGCTGCGGCAGAATCCACGGCCGGACGAAACCAGCGGTGCGCAGCCGTCGCGGCTTCCGGTGTACTGGAAGACGGGTACCTCCTGGGCGTTTCGCGACGCGTGGACGGCAGGCAGCTTCGGTCCGTACGTGCTGGTCGTGTGGATCGGCAATTTCGACAGCACGGGCAATCCGGCGTTTGTCGGCGCGGAGGCGGCGGCGCCGCTGTTTTTTCAAATCATCGACGCGCTGCGCGCCGAGCGTCAGCAAATGGCGGAGCCGGTGCGGCACATGCCGGCCCATCTCAAGCGCGTGCAGATATGCCTGGCCAGCGGCGATCTGCCCAACCAGTGGTGCCCGCAGAAAGGGATGACATGGTTCATTCCGGGCAAGTCGCCGATCCGCGTCAGCAACGTGCATCGGCCGGTGGTCATCGACGACGCGACCGGCCAGCCCGCCTGTCCGCCCTACGACGGCAAGCGCACGCACGTCGAGGTTTACGAATTCTGGCCGTCCGACCTGCAGCAGGTATTCGCTCAGGCCGGCATCCCTCGCCGCAAGCCACCGCAGAACCCCGAATGCACCAACGCGGGTGCCACCGCTGGCGACCCGCCGCAGATAACGTCCCCTCTGCGTGGCAGCACTTACGCGATGCGCCTCAACGGTCGGGGACAGGAGCGCATCGCCTTTAGCGCCACCACGGATGCGGACGTCCATGCGCTGTACTGGTTCGTCAACGACGCCTTCGTCGGTCGCAGTGGGCCGGGCGAATCGTTGCTATGGCAGCCGCAGACAGCGGGCAGCTTCAACGTGCGCGTGGTGGATGATCGCGGCCGCAGCGATCAGCGGCCGCTGGGCGTCAGCCTGGTGGAATAGCCTCTTCGGAGGCTGCGCTATGCTCACGGTTTGACAGCGGATCTGACGACGGTGATGCAAGCCACGGCGGCCTCTTTCTACCGCGCCACAGCTACGCCCTATGACGTGTACGCGCCATTGCAAGGCACGACGCACGCGAGTGTGGCGATTGTCGGGGGCGGGTACGCGGGCTTGAACACGGCGCTGGGACTGGCCGAACGTGGCATGTCCGACATCGTGCTGCTGGAACGCGAGCAGATCGGCTTCGGCGCGTCGGGTCGCAACGGCGGTTTCGTCTTCGGCGGCTATTCGCTGGGTGAGCGGGCGCTGCTCCATCAGCTCGGCGCGACGCGCGCACGCGCCTTGTTCAACCTTACCTCCGATGCGGTGCGTTTGATTCGGCATCGTGTCGCCCACTACGCCATAGCTTGTGACCTGGTGGATGAGGGCGTCATCTGGGCCAACTGGTTTCGTGATCCCGCGGTATTGCGCCGGCGTCAGCAGCTGCTGGCCGAGCAGTACGGTTCGGCATGGCAATGGTTGCCGCAGGATCAGCTGCGCCAGCGCGTGCGCAGCGCTCGCTATCACGACGGTTTGTATGAACGCGATGCGTTGCATCTGCACCCGCTGAACTACGCGATCGGTCTGGCGGCTGCGGCCACTCGACAGGGAGTGCGCCTGCATGAACATAGCGGCGTGAGCAGCCTCACCCGTGAAGGTGCGCAGTGGCGTCTGCGAACGAAGCAGGGCGACGTGTTGGCTGATCAGGTGGTGCTGGCCTGCGGCGGCTATCTCGCCGCACTGCAGCCGACGATCGACGCGGCGATTCTGCCGATCGCCACGTACGTGATGGTGACCGAACCGCTGGGCGCACGCATGACCGATTGCCTGCGTACGCGGGCCGCCATTTACGACACCCGTTTTGCCTTCGACTATTACCGCGCGCTGCCTGACACGCGCTTGCTCTGGGGTGGCTGCATTTCGGTGCGTGATCGATCCGCGCAGGCAGTGAAGCAGCTGCTGACACGCGATCTGCTGCGCGTGTTTCCGCAGTTGCATGGTGTAAAAGTGGACTACGCCTGGTCAGGCCTGATGAGCTATGCACGCCACCAGATGCCGCAAATCGGCGGTAGTGGTGACGGCCTATGGTGGGCGCAGGCGTTCGGCGGCCATGGTCTGGCGCCCACGTGCGCCGCGGGCGAACTGCTCGCCTCGACCATTGCCACGGGTGACGATCGCTGGACCCAGTTTGCGGATTATGGTTTGCAGCGCACGTATCGACCGTTCGGCTATCTTGGCGCGCAGGCAAGCTATTGGTGGCAGCAGGGCAAAGATTGGTGGAAGGCGGCGCGAGAAACCTAAGGGACGAACATGAGCGAAGAAAACCACGTGGCGCCGGAAGAAATCAGCTGGGCCGATTTTGAGAAAGTGTGCATCGTCGCGGGAACCGTCGTCCGCGTGGAACCGTTTCCCGAGGCGCGCAAGCCGGCGTGGAAGGTATGGGTGGATTTCGGCCCGTATGGAGAGAGAAAAACCAGCGCGCAGATCGTCGCGCTGTACAAGGCCGACGACCTGGTCGGCCGTCAGATCGTGGGTGTGATCAACTTTCCTGAAAAGCAGATCGGTCCCTTCCGCTCGCAGTTTTTGCTGACGGGTTTCCACACCGATGAAGGTGTGGTGCTGACGTCGGTCGAGCGTCCGGTACCCAACGGAACGCGCCTGGCCTGAACGATCGTCAGGCCGCCTTCTTCTGGTTATCCAGCCATACCTCCAGGCCCTGCGCGTTAAGCTCGATATCCATGCCGATGATGTCTGCGAGAGCGCGCTCGTCATGCGACCAGCCGTGCGCCGCGGCGCGTCCGAGATAGAGCTCGGTCAGCAAGCCCTTCAATACCTCATGCCGGTCGGGCGCTTTGTCGGCCGATTGCGCCAGTGCGACCATGGCATCGATCTGTACGTGCAGATCGGCGGCGAGGCGATCGATGTCTTCGACGCGGCCGTAGTGAGTGAGATACATCGCGGCCGGCTTGAGTGCGATCAGCCGATCGATGGATGTGTGCAGCTCTTTTTGATCGAACTGCACGGGAGAGGTGGTCGGCACGATGAATGGACGTCCATCCTTGTCGAACTCGCGGTACGACAAACCGAACACGTCGCCGGTAAAACAGACGTTGGCGCGCGCGTCGTAGATGGTGTTGTGGTGCTTTGCGTGTCCCGGCGTATCCAGGCAGACCAGGGGCCGGCCGGCTAAATCGATAACGTATTCGTCGGTGGCCTCGATCACGCGCTCGGCCGGTATCGGACGCAAATGGCCGTAGGTTTCCTTCATCACCGCATCGCCATAGACGACGCTTGCGCCGGCCCACAATTTGGACGGGTCGATCATGTGCCGTGCGCCGCGCGGATGTACCACCAGTTTGGCGTTGGGCAGATGGGCGATCAACTCACCGGCGCCGCCGGCGTGGTCCAGATGCACGTGCGTGAGGATCAGCCAGTCGACATCGGCCGGAGTAAGCCCCGCCTGATCCAAGGCGGCAAGCATGCGAGGCACCGCATAGTTGGTGCCGCAGTCGATGAAGGCGCCGCGACCGTTTTCAACGATCAGATACGCCGCATCAAACTGCGGCCGAACGAAGCCCGTGTCGATGGTATGAATGCCATGGGTGGATGTCATGCTGGCTCTCGCGCACGTTGATGAAAAAATAAGAGTGCGGAAGCGTAGCAAAACCCTCGGCAACGAAATGTTGACGCACTTGGCTGGCGATTTACCTCGAACGCTGTGGTGCTTGAAACTTCCGAGCGTTCGGCCGCTCACCCTAGCGTTTTTCGATCAGGCCGAGGCGTCGACCAGCACCAGATCGGTATCTTCCAGTGCGCTGATGCGAAGCACGGGCTCCCGGTGAATGGCGGCGCCATCACGCGTATGCAGCGCGATGCCGTTGATTTCCACCGAGCCGCGCGACGGCACTAGGTATCCGTAGCGATCCTCTCCCAGCGCGTATTCGGTCGATTCGCCGGCCTTCAGCGTGGCGCCGAGCACGCGCGCCTTTGTGCGCAGGGGCAAGGCATCCGTATCCTGTGCAAAGCCACTGGCGAGCGCCACAAATTTGCCGGAGCGGTCACCGGCGGGGAACGGTTTGGCGCCCCACGAAGGCGGCCGGCCGCGCTGGTCGGGGATGATCCAGATCTGGAAGATGCGGGTGGTCTCCGACTCCAGGTTGTACTCGCTGTGCGTGATGCCGCTGCCGGCGCTCATCACCTGCACGTCGCCGGCTTCGGTGCGGCCGGTGTTGCCCAGGTTGTCGCGATGGGTGATCGCGCCCTCGCGCACGTAGGTGATGATCTCCATATCGCCATGAGAGTGCGGCGGAAAGCCGGTCTGCGGGGCGATGGTGTCGTCGTTCCACACGCGCAGCGCACCCCAGCCCATGCGCCTGGCATCGTTGTAGCCGGCAAACGAAAAATGATGCTTGGCATCGAGCCAGCCGTGGTTCGCACCACCCAGGCTTTCGAACGGTCTGCGTTCAATCACGACGTGTCTCCTATAAGTGATTTGCGCCGTACCGGCGCCTGCGACAAAGGTAGGGACAAAGACTTCGCACTTAAATGCGCCGTAAGGAAACAGTCTGTCACCGAATTGACGGTTTCTGATGCGGATGACCGGTCAAGGACGGCTTTCGCGCGCTCAGGGTGACTGGTCCAGAAGCGGCGTGACGATCTGCTCCAGCCGTTCGGATGTCCACACCGGATTCTTGTCCTTCCAGCCATTGTCGACCAGCAGGCCCTTCCGATCGATGGTGAAACTGACCGGCAGATGCCAGATCCGGCCGTAGCCCGGCACGTGCGGATCGCCCAACAGGCCCACCGGAAAACGCAGGCTGCGTGAAATGGCGCGCACCTGATCCAGCTCGTCGGGCGTGTCGAGACTGAAGCCAAGAATCACCAGGCCATCGCCGGCATGCTGCTGCGCATAGCGGGAAAGCAGCGGCAGCTCTTCGCGGCACGGGCCACACCAGGTGGCCCAGAAAGTCACGATCACCACCTTTCCCTTCAAGTCCTGCGTGGCAATCGACTGGCCGTCCAGCGTGATTAGCCGGATCGGCGGAGCAGGCTGACCCACGACGAGGCTTTTGCCGTTTGCGGCCGTCGAAAAGAGCAGGGCGAATACCATCGCGATCACGCCGCGCGAGATGACGGCTCTCACGCTGCTTGCTGGTCGGATGGATGGCGTGCTGTGGCTGCGCATGGCGTCTCGGAATGATAGCCGCCTGAACAATTCAGGCGGCTGCTGTGGATCAACGACCTTTACAACGCCATGCTGACTCCCACAGTACCGGTCCAGCCCGGAAACAGCTGGTAGCCGGCCAGGTGGCTGTAAACCGGCACCTGCACAAAGGCGTACATCTGCAGCTTTTTCGTAATGCTCGCGCTGATGCCGGGGCTTAGATACGCCACCGTGCCCTCGGTATCGGGCTGATCGGCGAACGCGCCCTGATCGGCGCTCTTGTGCAGCAGGTTGAGCTGCAGCTGCGGCACCCAGTCCGCGTGCGCCTCGTAGCGTACGCCCACGCCCATGGTGGCCAGATTGCCGGGCCGGTAATTGGCGCCCGCCGCGCTCATCCTTTCCGCAACCGCCGCCTGGAACTGGCCGTTGACGAAGCCATCGAAATTCTGGCTGATCGGCTGGAAGTAGTAGGCGCCCACGATCAGGTCGGTGCTGCCGGTACCCGCCTGCAGACTCGAATCCAGCGCCTGGCCGGCGCCCGGGCCATGCTTGAACAGTACCGGCGTGCCGACGAAGTTACCGTCGTCCGTTTCTCCGCCGTAGTTGCCTGTGGGCAGTTTGACGCCGAACTGCACGCCGAGATTGTGCGTGGGCAGAAAGCCCTGATAGCTCGCCAGCAGCTTGATGTCGCCCAGGCTGGACACGCTGGCGTTGCTGAGCTGGTCCGGCGCGCTTTCGGCCGGCGTGTACGGCTGCAGCTGGGTGCCGTAGGTGTCGTGATCGCGCTTCACGTAGGGCACCAGCAGGCTGATGCCCCAGTCGGCATTGAAGCGATACGCCGCAGTGAAATTGAGGTACTGGTTTTTGGTGTTGTGTTCAATCTCGCCACCGCCCAGCGACGGGTCAGACGGCCGATTGACCACCTGCTCCGGGCTGGCGTGGCTGTCGCCGCTGCGCAGTCCGTTTTGATCGATAAAGGTGTAATCCACATTGAACCGCCAGCCTGATTCGGCGGAGTAGCCGGTGGCGGCATCGGTGCTGAGCGTGCAGCCGCACGTGGCGCAGGCCTGTGCCGCGACAGGCAGCAGCGATAGCAGCAGCGCCGTGGAAAGTGACAGCGTTGCCTTGGAAGTCGATGAGAAATGCATGGGAGGAAATCCTTGCCGGCACGGCGCTGAGGCCGCGCACAAATGAGGGGTTCGGCATCTCGCACGACATCGGCGCACGGCCGTCAGCGCAATCGCGCCAGCGGCTTTATGGCCTGGATGTGTGGAGTACCGAGCATGATTAGATCAACGCTCGTTTCGTCGATCGGACAAACGAGGCGTCAAGATCAACTACCGTCAAACAAGCGACGGCGGCCCTCGGGGATGGGCGCTCAGCAGCCGCGGAAGCGGGCCGGCGGGAATGCCCTGTTCGAATAAAGTCTGGGCAGGGAGCAGCAGCGGCGGCAGCGCGAGGCTGACGTCACCCAGAGCCAGCGGACTGTGGCAGAGCAGGCTGCAATAGCCGCATTTGTCCAGCGGCGAGGTCGGCTCCGACGGGCTGTTCGGGTGATGGTCGCTGAGCCCGTGCGGTGTACACCAGCTGCCCATGTCCATCGACATGGCATGGCTCGGCAGCATCTGCGAAACCACAGGCATGCCCACCGTGAGCCACATGGCGAACAAAGCCAGCCATGCGAACCACGTTTGATGCCTCGTTTTGCGGAAAGCCGCCATCCCGAATCTCTGTTCCTTTGCACGTGTCGATGTCCCGACGGCGTGCATCATCGCACGGCTGGCTTACAGGCAGGCGTCAGTGCGGCGCGGCATACGGTCCCGGTTTCCATCGAAGGTGGATTCTGCAGCGAACGTGCGCGAGCCGGATTACTACTTCGCGACAGAAGCCTTTCGGCCGGTCATCGAGATAGCCGAAGGCTCCACGCTGATGCCCGATCGACACAGCAGATCGCTGAGGAATTCACCGGCTGGCGTCAACGGCAGATCCGGCCGACGGATCATCACGATGGCCGGCGCTGGCAGGGTCTCGCGCACGTTGATGATTTGCAGGGCGTCTTGCGTGGGCGGAAATTCGGCCCACTGCACGGGCAGCATCGCCAGCAGATCGCTGTGCGCGAGCCCCACGATCACCGACATGGCCGAGTGCGCGCGCAGCTTGACTCGCGGCGCGGGTAAATCGTGGCAGGCAAACAAACGGGTCATGTCATCTTCGGTGCTGCCGTAGTCGACGGCAGTGGTCATCCAGTCGGCATCGACCAGCTCGGCCAGCGTGGTGGCGCCGGCCATGGGGTGACCCTTACGGCACACCACGGCGCGCGTGTTCTCGAACAGCGGCTGCACCACCAGGCCGGCGGCCGGCGCCGTGCGCGGTGCGGCGCCGAGATAGAAGTCGATACTGCCCTGGCGCAGCGCACTCTCCACGTCCGGAAACAGCCCCTCGATCAATTGCAGCAGCACGTTCGGATAGCGGCGCCGGAATATCGGCAGCGCGTAAGGCAGCATGCCCACGTGCGGCATGATTGACAGCGCGACGCAGACCACGCCTTCGGCGTCACCGCTGTCCTGCGAAATTTCATCCAGCGCGCGCCGCGCTTCGTTGACCATGACGCTGGCGCGCAGATGAAAGCGCTGGCCGATGGGCGTGAGCACCATGCCGGTGGTCTCTCGCACAAACAGCGCGGCACCCACCTCGCGCTCCAGCGCCCGCACGCTGCGAGTCAACGCCGGCTGCGGCATGTTCAGTCGTCGCGCGGCGGCGCGCAGGCTGCCATGTGCCACGATGGCGACCAAGTGTCTCAATTGTTCGAGCTTCATGGTTTCTCTGCGATGGGCGACGCGTCGACAGCGTGATGGAGTAGATGACCGTGTTCCGTCAGACGAGCAGATAAACCGCTATTTTCAGCCGATGCGGAAATCGAATCACGATCGTGGTTTTGCCATCTTATCGGACTGCGAAGGGGCGCGTAGTTTCCACGCATCCGCCGGGGTGGGCGGGGAAAAACGGCGAAAATATTGCGTTGCAACAAAGGGTTGCGGCAGCTTTTGGAACTACGGCGTTGGCTGCGCAAGCTCTGGGTGCAAATCGAACATCCCTGACACTGAGTGCATCGGTCCGAGACGATTGACTGATCGGATCCATCGAAACGGCGAACATGATCGCCGGCATGCACGCAGCGTAGCGTTGTAATCGGAGAAGCGAATGACTTTGCAGGCTGCACGTAGCCCATGGCGCATTGTGCTGGGGGCGGTTCTGGGACTGGTGGTTGGCAACGGGCCGATCATGCAGTTTTCCTTTGGCGTATTCATCAAGCCGGTGTCGGCCGAACTCGGCGTGCAGCGCGGCACGCTGTCCACCGCGCTGATGATCGGCCTGGTGCTGACCGGCCTGGCTACGCCCTTCGTCGGCCGCTACGTTGACCGCCACGGCATACGACGCATTGCACTGTCCGCCATCGTGCTGTTTGCCATTGGCATGGCGATGATCGGGCAGGTCACGACATCGTTGATGACCTTCATCATGCTTTACGCGCTCACCGGTCTGGTGGCCGCGGGCCAGACGCCGTTGATCTACGCCAAGGCGGTATCGGCCGCCTTCGATCGTCGCCGCGGGCTGGCGCTGGGCGTGGCGATGGCCGGCGTCGGCGTGGGCACGGCGCTGGTGCCGCGTCTGGCGCAGTATCTGATCGATCACGTCGGCTGGCGGCATGCTTATCTAGGCCTCGGCGCGCTTACCGCCGTCGTGGCGATTCCGGCGATCATCTGGCTTGTCGATGGCGGTGCCTATGAGAAGGGCGTGCCGCCCGAACTGCCCGGCCTCACGGCGAAGGAAGTGGTGCGCACCGGTACGTTCTGGAAACTTGTGCTGGCCTTTTTCGCACTGGCCACCGCCGCCAGCGGCACCATTGCGCACCTGGTGCCGCTGATGACCGATCGCGGCATTCCGGCGGCCACCGCCGCCAACGTGCTGGCTACTGCGGGCCTCGCGCTTATCGCCGGCCGTCTGCTGGCAGGTTATCTGCTCGACCGTTTTTTTGCGCCCTACATCGCGGCGACGTTCTTCGCTATGCCGATCATCGGCATCCTGATGCTGCTTTCCACCAACAGCGTGGCGATGGCGATACCGAGCATCATGCTGGTCGGACTGGGGTTGGGAGCGGAAGTGGATTTCATCGCTTACCTGCAGTCGCGCTATTTCGGCCTGCGCGCTTTCGGCGAAGTCTACGGCTACTTTTTTGCGGTCTTCATGTTCGGCTCCGGCGTGGGCCCGTTTCTGGTCGGCATGGGCTTTCAGAAATTGCACAACTACGAAGTGCCGCTTTACGTGATCTGCGGCGGGTTGCTGATTGCCTGCCTGCTGATGTTGATCCTTGGTCCTTATCGTTATGGGCAGAACCAGGCCCTGGGTGGACAAGGCGACCGCGCTTCGCCGCTGCTGGAAACCAAGCCAGCGCATTGATCGACTGACTGGCGGAAGAGTGACTTCCGCGCTGCATGAGTTCACCAACACCACATCGGGTTGTCGTCAGACGACCACGACTCTACAGACGCGCCTGGTGCAGGCGCCACAGAAGGGGAATGACGCATGTACAAGACTCTGTCGCCTGTCTCCCGCCGCCTGCGCGTAGCCGCGCTGGCCGGTGGTTTCGTCGCCATCGGTGCGCTGGCAAGCGCTGCGCAAGCCACCGAAAACGGTGGCACGACGTATCCGATCGGCGTGTTCACGATCAATCCCGGCTTTTCGCCGCCGCCGGACCCGCTAAGTTTTTTCAGCTACAACTCTTACTACAGCGCCAATACGCTGGAGTCAACCAGCCCGAAAAAGCCGACTGATTTTTCTGTGTGGTCGGCGGTGTCGTCCGAGCGTTTCGATGTGACGTATCCGGTGGATCTGGGCGACGACATCCACATCGGTTCGCGCCTTGTGATTCCGCTGATCGATCTGCATCAGAGCGTGGTGGCTGGCGGCAAGCCGCGCAGCCAGAGCGTGTCCGGCGTGGGCGACGTGCTGATTGCGCCGCTATTGATTGGCAAGGTGTCGCAGACTTCGTTCGGCACGATTGCGCAGCAGGCGAATCTCACCATCAGCCTGCCGACGGGTTCGTACGACAAGAACAACCTCGTCAACCTCGGCCACAACTTCACCGCATGGCAGTGGAACTACGGCGTGTCGTGGCTGCCGACCAAGACGACCAATATCGGTTTTCAGGCGGTGTATGTCGTCAACCAGAAAAACAGCGCCACCAACTATCAGTCTGGCGACGAGTTCGACGTCGACTGGGTCGCCGGTGTGATGGTGGCGCCGCGCCTGTGGGTGGAAGCCAACGGCTACTACTACAAGCAGGTCAGCCGCGACATGCAGAACGGTTTGCCCTTCAACAACGGCAACTACGGCAAGGCGCTGGGTTTCGGTCCGCAGCTGCGCTACACGTTCCCGCACGGCGGCGGCATCACTGCGAAGTGGCAGCATGAGACCGACGTGGAAAACCGCGCACGCGGCAACCGTTACTGGATCCAGATCTATCTCCCGCTGTGGCGTGCCAAACACGACGCCTGACCGATGGCGATGCGTCAGGCGAATCACCCTGCGCATCGCGCCATCTTATTTGCGCCGGCATGACGAACTACCGTGATGTTCTGGCGCGACGCCACCTTACTCTTTGCAAACACACACGAGATTGCGCATGACTGATCGAAGAAAAGCCCTGGTCACCGGCGGCGGCACCGGCATCGGCCGCAGCGCGGTGCTGGCACTGGCCGACGCCGGCTACGACATTGCCATCAACTACGCCTCCAGCATCAAGGCCGCCGAGGCCGTGGCGGCCGAAGCGCAGGCACGCGGTGCAAAAACGCTGCTTCTGCAGTGCGACGTCAGTGACGATACCGCCGTGCGCGCCATGCTGCAGAAAGTGGAAGATGCGTTTGGCCATCTGGACGCCCTGGTCAATAACGCCGGCACCACCGCCACGTGGAAAGTGCGCGATCTGGAAAGCCTGGACATGGACGCATGGGACCGCACGTTTGCGGTGAACGTGCGCGGCACGTTTCAGGTGACGCGCGCCGCCGTACGCCTGCTGAAAAAGGGCAGCGATCCGGCGGTGGTGAACACCGCCAGCATCGTCGGCCTGCGCCCCGGTCCGCAGCCGCCGCCGTACTCGGCCAGCAAGGCAGCGCTGATCAACCTGACCAAAACGCTGGCCTGGAATCTCGGCCCGGAGATTCGCGTCAACGCGGTGGCGCCCGGCTGGATGGAAGGCGAGTGGATGGAGCGCATGCTGGCCGACAAGTACGACGACCTGATGGGCAAGCGCGCCCGCGCCACGCCGCTGCGTCGCTGCGTGACTGCCTATGACGTGGCGCAGACCATGCTCGACCTGCTGCGACCCAACCGCTTCGTGACCGGCGAGATCGTGGTGATCGATGGCGGTTTCAGCAGCTCAACTTGAAAGGACGCTCTCTCATGCTTGAAGGTTTTGTTCCCTTTCCCGACGACTATGCGCGTCGCTATCGCGAGCGCGGCTACTGGCTCGATCGCAGCCTCGCGCAGGAGTTTGCCGACGTGTTCGCGCGCTTCGCCGAGCGCACCGCGCTGATCGACGGCGAGCGACGTTATACCTACGTCGAGCTCGATCGCGTCACCGACAATCTGGCCTTGAATCTGCTGGAGCTGGGGCTGCGCCCGCTGGATCGCGTGGTGCCGGTTCTGCCGAACGTGGCCGAGTTCGTGATTCTGTATTTTGCGCTGCAGAAGATCGGCGCCATTCCGATTGCCGCGCTGGTCACGCACCGCTATGCCGAGATCAGCCAGTTCACCCAGCTGTCCGGCGCACGCGTTTGCGTGTATCCGGAAAGCGTCGGTGACTTCCGCTTTGCGCCGATGATCGAGCGCGTTCAGAACGAGCATCCGTCGATGCAGCTGCGCATCGTGCTGGGCCAGGCAGGGGAGGGCGAGCATTCGCTTACCGAACTCATAACGCGACCAGCCAGCCTGCCGATGAGTGCGCTGCGCGAGCTGGTGATCGAGCCGGGTGATCCGTGCATCTTTCAATTGTCCGGCGGTACCACCGGTATCCCCAAGCTCATTCCGCGCACCAACAACGATTACGCCTATAACTCGAAAATCACGGCCGAGGTCGCCGGCGTGGAGGCCGACTCGGTGCTGCTGCTGGTGCTGCCGATCGCGCACAATCTGCCGCTGGCGTGCCCGGGCATTCAGGGCTTCATGTTCAAGGGAGCCACCGTGGTGCTGCATGCCAACACGCGCCCGGCGGAAATGTTCGCGCTGATCCAGCAGCATGGTGTGACACATCTCAAGGTGGTGCCGGCGCTGCTGATCCGTCTGATCAACGATCCGGCTGTGCACGACTACGCGCTCGATTCGGTGCGGCAGATTCAGAGCGGCGGTCAGCGTATGCAGCCGGAGGTTCGGCTGCGCACGCGCGAACTTTTCCGCAACGCGTTCGTGCAGGAAAACTTCGGCATGTCCGAAGGCCTGCTGATGTTCGTGCGCAAGGGTGATCCGGAAGAGGTGCTGCTGGAAACCTGCGGTCGCCCGGTGTGTGTGGACGACGAAGTCAAGCTGATCGACGACGACGGCGCCGAAGTGGCCGACGGCGAGATCGGCGAGCTGGCCTGCCGCGGTCCTTACACCTTGCGTGGGTACTTCGGCGTGCCGGAGTACAACGCCAAGCAGTTTACGCCGGACGGTTTCTATCGCTCCGGCGACCTGATGCGCAAGCATCCGTCGGGTAACTACATTGTCGAAGGTCGCAAGAAGGATCTGATCAACCGCGGCGGTGAAAAGATCAGCGCCGAAGAAATCGAGAACCTCATCCTCACCCATCCGGCCGTGCAGAACGTGGCCTGTGTGCCGATGCCTGACCCGGCCCTCGGTGAAAAGATGTGCGCCTTCGTGATCCTGAAAAACGGCCAGTCGCTGAACCTGGCGGAGCTGGTGGCCTTTCTGCAGCGCTACGAGATCGCCAAGTTCAAATTGCCCGAACGTCTCGAACTGTTGCCCGAATTTCCGCTGTCGACCTTTGGCAAGGTTTCGAAGAAGGCGCTTGCTGAAAAAGTGGCCGCCATGCTGGCGCCCGCGGCCTGAGCCTTCAAGCGCTTATCCAATAACCATTCGAATTTTCTATCACCACGGAACGTTATGCGCATTATCGATTTGCACTGCTATCCCGGCACCCAGACCTGGATCGATGCCCAGGGTCCTTACGTGGAAGCGCTGGCGACCTACTGGAAGCGCGACTGGGTCGGCAAGGCCGAGGACGATGTCGTCGCCGAGTTCACCGCCGCCGGCGTCGATGCGTGCCTGGTGGCGCTTGATCTGGAAACCACGGTTGCCACGCCGCCGTGCACCAACCAGTACGTGCACGACATCTGGAAGCGTCATCCGCAGCGCATCATTCAGTGCTGGGGTGCGGTGGAGCCGGCCAAGGGCGAGATCGCCATCCGCGAGGCGCGTGCTGCGGTAAAAGACTTCGGTTTCATGGGTTTCCACTTTCATCCGATCATGCAGCACTTCGCCGTCAACGACCGTCGCTATTACCCGCTGTTCGAAGAGATCGCTTCGCTCGGCGCGGCGGTGATGATCGACGTGGGCACTACAGGCATGGGTGCGGGCATGCCTGGCGGCATGGGCGCACGCATCAACCACGCGCACCCGTCGGCCGTCGACGACCTGGCGGCAGATTTCCCGCAGCTCAAAATCATCATGGCGCACCCGGGCTGGCCATGGGTGGAAGAAACCACGGCGGTGGCGCTGCACAAGGGCAACGTTTACTGGGAAATGTCCGGCTGGGCGCCCAAGCATTTTCCGGGCAATTTGAAAGTGGATATCCGCGGTCGTCTGCAGGACAAGATCATGTTCGGTAGCGACTACCCGAGCCTGCCGTACGACCGCATCCTGCGCGAATGGGCCGAGCTGGGCTACAAGAATGAAGTCATGGAAAAGATCATGCATGCCAACGCCGAGCGCGTGCTGGGCCTGTGATGCAGAACGCCTATATTTGCGACGGCATTCGCACGCCGATCGGCCGCTTTGGCGGTGCGCTGTCCAGCGTGCGCACCGATGACCTGGGCACGGTGCCGCTGCGGGCGCTGATGGCACGCAACCCTGGCGTCGACTGGAGCCGGCTGGAAGAAATCTACTACGGCTGCGTCAATCAGGCCGGCGAAGACAACCGCAACGTGGCGCGCATGTGCGCCCTGCTGGCCGGACTGCCGGTGACGGTAGCCGCCGCCACCGTCAACCGGCTGTGCGGCAGCGGGCTCGAAGCCATGGCGTCGGTCGCGCGTGGTATTGGCTGTGGTCAACTCGATCTGGCCATTGCTGGCGGTGTGGAGAGTATGAGCCGCGCGCCGCTGGTGATGCCCAAGGCGACCACGGCGTTTTCGCGTCATGCGGAAATCCACGACACGACCATCGGCTGGCGCTTCGTCAATCCGCGCATGGTCGATCTGCACGGCGTCGATTCGATGGGCGACACCGCGGAAAACGTGGCCGAGGAACACGGCATCTCGCGCGCCGATCAGGATGCGTTCGCCCTGCGCAGCCAGCAGCACGCAGCCCAGGCCATCGCCGACGGCGTCTTTGCCGAGGAAATCACCAGCGTGGAAGTGGCCGGTGCGCGACGTGGCGAAGTGCAAGTGGTGGACAGGGACGAACACCCGCGCCCGCAGACCACGCTCGACGATCTGGCCCGATTGAAGCCGGCCTTCCGCAAGGGCGGTACGGTCACAGCGGGCAACGCGGCCGGCATCAACGACGGCGCGGCAGCGCTACTGCTGGCCAGCGAAGCCGGTGCGAAGCATGCAGGCCTCACTCTCATAGCGCGCATTGTCGGCATTGCCACCGCAGGCGTGCCACCGCGCGTGATGGGCGCCGGCCCCATTCCCGCGATTCAAAAGCTGCTTGTACAGACGAATCTGGCAATCACCGATTTCGACGTGATCGAACTCAACGAGGCCTTTGCGGCACAGGCGCTCGCCGTGCTGCGCGCGTTTGGACTGCCGGACGACGGTGCGCACATCAACCCGCACGGCGGCGCGATTGCGCTGGGCCATCCGCTGGGCATGTCCGGCGCGCGCCTGGCACTGACCGCTGTGCGTCAATTGCAGCGCACCGGCGGCCGCCTGGCCTTGTGCAGCATGTGCATCGGCGTCGGCCAGGGCATTGCCGTGGCGATCGAGGCGGTTTGAGCAGACCATTTCGACTATCGATAGAAAACGGAAACCCACGCCATGACCGATGCACCGATACTTTTTGAAAAGCGCGGGCACATCGCGCTGCTGACGCTCAATCAGCCCGACACGCGCAATGCGCTCAGCGGCGAGGCAATGTTTGCCGCCTTCGAAGATCTGTTCGCCGCCATCAACGCCGATATGGAAGTGCGCGTGGTGGTGCTGACCGGCGCGGGCAGCGCGTTCTGCTCAGGCGGCAATATCGCCGAGATGCGCGACCGTACCGGCATGTTTGCCGGCGATCCCGACGCCATCGTGCAAAATTACCGTCGCGGCATTCAGCGCATTCCCCGCGCATTCCAGGCGCTGCATGTGCCGATCATCGCGGCGGTGAACGGTCCGGCGATCGGCGCCGGTAACGATCTGGCGTGCATGTGCGACATGCGCATCGCGTCGACGCGCGCGCGCTTCGCCGAAAGCTTCGTCAAGGTCGGCATCGTGCCCGGCGACGGTGGCTGCTGGTTTCTGCCGCGCGCGGTGGGCATGGCGCGCGCGGCCGAGATGCTGTTCACCGGCGATGCGGTCGAGGCCGACGAGGCGCTGCGCATCGGCCTGGTGTCGCGCGTGGTCGAACCCGAGGCGCTTATCGATGAAGCGATGAAACTGGCGGCTCGCGTGGCGGCCAATCCGCCGCAGGTTCTGCGCTGGGCCAAGCAGCTGCTGCAGCAGGCGCAGCATGCGACGGTGGATGAGGCGCTCGATGGGGCCGGCCGGTTTCAGGGTCTGGCGCATCAGACGCGCGATCACGCCGAAGCGGTGAACGCTTTCTTCGACAAGCGTGCGCCGCAGTTCACCGGCGAATAGGAAGCGACATGACCGAGGAAAACGTTCCATCGCCGATGCTGCTGGAGCATCGGCCCGCACCGGGCGTGGTGCATCTTTGCCTGAATCGTCCACAGGTGCTCAATGCGCTCAATCTCTCGCTTCGCCGCCTGCTGGCCGAGACGTTCATGCGGCTGGACCAGGACGACAGCGTGCGCGCCATCATCCTCGGCGGCAGCGAGCGCGCGTTCTGCGCCGGAGCCGACCTGAAGGAATACGTCGACGCGGCGCCCATGGAAATCGTTTCGCGCGATATGGACCGGCTGTGGGGCGCGATTGCACAGTGCCGCAAGCCGGTTATAGCTGCCGTGTGCGGCCATGCTCTTGGCGGCGGCTGCGAGCTGGCCATGCACGCCGATCTGATCATTGCCGGCGCGTCCGCGCGCTTCGGACAACCCGAAGTGCTGATCGGGCTGATGCCCGGCGGTGGCGCCACGCAGCGTCTGACGCGCGCTGTTGGCAAATTCTGCGCGATGAAGCTGCTGCTGACCGGCGAGGCCATCAGTGCGCAAGAGGCGCTGGCGATCGGACTGATAAGCGAGCAGGTCGACGACGATAAGGTCGAACCGCGCGCGCTGGCGCTGGCGACCACCATTGCCGCGTTGCCGGTGATGGCCGTGCGCTTCATCAAGGAGGCCGTGCTCAACAGTATGAGCACCACGCTTGATCAGGGCCTGCAGATGGAGCGCAAGTCCTTCCAGCTGCTGTTCGACTCACCGGACAAGACCGAGGGCATTCGAGCGCGGCTGGAAAAGCGGCCGGCTCAGTTTGCCAGCACGCCCCGGTCGTAATCGACAGCGCGCATTCGAAAGCGTGTCGGCGTGGCCTAAGCGAACCTCACCACGTCAGCATGATCTTGCCGATATGCGAACTGCTCTCCATCAGCTGATGCGCCTTGGCGGCATCGGCGGCGGGAAAGACCTCGTGGATGATGGGTTGTACTTTGCGCGATCCCAGCAGCGGCCAGACATGCTCGTGCAGGGCTTTGGCGATGGCCGCCTTGAACGCGACGGAGCGCACGCGCAGCGTGGAACCGGTAATGGTGAGGCGGCGGCGCATGATTACGCCGGCGTCGATGGTGGCCTTGGCGCCACCCAGCGTGGCGATGACCACCAGTCGGCCGTCTTCGGCCAGCAGCTCGATCTCTCGCGGCAGATAATCGCCGGCGACCATATCGAGAATCACGTCGACGCCCGCATCGTCGGTATGACGTTTCACTTCTTCAACGAAATCCTGCTCGCGGTAGTTGATCGCGACGGCGCCCAGCTTTTCGCAGGCCGCGCATTTGTCGGCGCTGCCGGCGGTAGCGAAGACGCGATAACCGAAGGCGTGCGCGAGCTGGATCGCCGTGACGCCGATGCCGCTGGAGCCGCCTTGTACCAGCAGTGATTCATCCTTGCCGCGGCTGCCCTGGCCGAGCTTGCCGCGATCGAAGACGTTGCTCCAGACGGTGAAGAAATTCTCCGGCAGCGCCGCCGCTTCGACCATCGAGAAACCTTTCGGCACGGGCAGGCATTGCAGTAGCGGCGCCACCGCATACTCGGCATAACCACCGCCGCCGATCAGCGCGCACACCGCGTCGCCACGCTTCAGGCCGAAGGGATTGTCGCCGTCCAGGTCACCCTCGACCAGTTCGCCCGCCATTTCCATGCCGGGAATGTCGGAGACGCCCGGCGGCGGCGGGTAATGGCCCTGGCGCTGAAATACGTCGGGCCGATTGACGCCCGACGCGGCGACCTTGATCAGCACCTCCCCCTTGCCGGGCCTGGGCACGTCGCGCGATCCCAGGGTGAGAACGTCCGGCTCACCCGGATGCGTGATGTCGATGACTTGCATGGTGGACATGTTGTTCCTCTGACAACGAATGAAAGTAGCGGCGACTACATGCGTACGCCGCTGAAAGGCAAACTCAGGCCGAAGCTTTTTTACCGGCCTCGTCGAGCGACTTGAACTCCTCGTCCGACAGCTTGATGCCGACCGCTGCCACGTTTTCTTCCAGATGCGACACCTTCGACGTGCCGGGGATCGGCAGCATCACCGGGCTGCGCTGCAGCACCCAGGCCAGCGCGATCTGGCTGGGCGCGGCGTTGTGTTTCTTGGCGATGGCGTCGAGTACGGAGCCGGGTTTGGCCAGATCACCTGCGGCCAGCGGAAACCACGGGATAAAGCCGATGTTGTGCTTGGCACAGTAGTCCAGCACCTTTTCGCTGGCGCGGTCGACCAGGTTGTACTTGTTCTGGACGGTGGCAACTTCGAAGTGTTTGCCCGCCGCTTCGATGTCGTCGATCGACACCTCGCTCAGTCCGGCGTGCGCAATGATGCCGTCGTCGATCAGCGATTTGATCGCGGAAAACTGCTCGTCGCGCGGTACCTTGGGGTCGACGCGATGCAGCTGCCACAGGTCGATGCGCTCCACGCCGAGATTCCGCAGGCTCTTGTGTGCCTGCTGGATCAGGTATTCCGGGCGGCCGACCGGTATCCACTTGTCCGGACCCGTGCGCGTGAGGCCACCCTTGGTCGCAATGACCAGACCCATGTACGGATGCAGCGCTTCGCGAATCAGCGGTTCGGAGACATCGGGCCCGTACGAATCGGCGGTATCGATGAAGTTGACGCCGAGCTCGGGCAGGCGTTTGAGCGTACGCAGGCATTCGGCGCGATCGGCCGGATCGCCCCACACGCCCTTGCCGGTGATGCGCATGGCGCCGTAGCCGAGGCGATGAACCTCAAGCTCGCCACCGATCTTGAATGAGCCCGACTGCGATGCGTTGATGGTCGACATGGGAAAGCCCTCATATAGGAAATAAAGCGGGAGTTAGCGGCCTGAATAGGGCGCAGGTATGACTGACTATCTGTGGGCGCATCGACGTTCGACAACCGCCCTGGCGACGCCAGTGCCGGCGACTGTCCGGGGCGACGTCACGGAGACGTGGGAGCGGCTGCCGCCGTTTTGCCAGCAACCGGCGTCACGCGCCACACGATATTGCCCACGTCATCGGCAACCAGCAACGCGCCCTTGCCATCGGTGATCACACCAACCGGTCGGCCCTGCGCTTCACCCTTGGCATTGAGGAAGCCGCTCAGCACGTCTTCGGGCGGCCCGGACGGCTGGCCGTTCTGAAACGGCACAAAAACAACCTTGTAGCCGCTGCGCGGATTGCGGTTCCACGAGCCGTGCTGGCCGATGAAGGCGCCGTTGTCGTAATGCGTGGGCAACAGGTGCGCGGTGTAGAAGGTGAGACCCAGCGACGCCGTATGCGGGCCCAGCGCGTAGTCGGGGTTGATGGCTTTGGCGACCAGAGCGGGATTCTGCGGCTGCGCACGCTTGTCCACGTGCTGGCCGTAATAGCTGAAGGGCCAGCCGTAGAAACCGCCGTCCTTCACCGCGGTCATGTAATCGGGGACCAGATCGCTGCCGATCTCATCACGTTCGTTGACGGCGGTCCACAGCGCGCCGCTTTGCGGTTGCCAAGCCATGCCGTTTGGGTTGCGCAGGCCCGTCGCAAAAACGCGCGAGGTGCCGCTGGCGATATCGAATTCGAGAATGCGTGCGCGATCGTGTTCCACCGCCAGACCGTTCTCGCCCGCGTTGCTGTTGGAACCGACGGTGATATACAGCTTGGTCCCGTCGGGACTGGCGATGACATTCTTGGTCCAGTGATGATTGATCGTGCCGGCGGGCAGGTCCATGACCTTGGTCGGCGCGGCCGTAATGGCCGTTTCGCCCGGCACGTAGGGAAAGCTCAGCAAGGCATCGCTGTCCGCGACGTACAGCGTGTGGCCAACCAGCGCCATGCCGAACGGCGAGCTGAGGTTTTTCAGAAACACCGTCTGCGTATCGGCAATGCCGCTGTCGTGCGTGTCGCGCAGCAAAGTAATGCGGTTGGCGCTGGGTACGCCTGCGCCCGCGCCAGCCATCACCTTCTTGGTGATCCAGCCCCTGATGCCGCGGGTGTCGTCGGGCTTCGGCGGTGCGTTGGTTTCGGCAACCAGCACATCGCCGTTGGGCAAGGTGTAAAGCCAGCGCGGATGATCCAGGCCCTTGGCGAACGCGTTCACTGCAAGACCCGGCGCAACGACGGGCGTCCCGCCGGCCGGCCAGCCCACCGCTTTGGCCGTTTTCATCGTGGGAAACAAAGTCTTGTTCGGTGCAGGCAGTTCGGGGTGGGCGCCCGTACCCTCGCGCACCGGCAGTGTGGCGGTATCGCCGCAGCCGACCAGCGCAAGCGTCATCGAGAGGACGATGGCCGACGAGACGGCGGTTCGAAAGAAAACACGCATGACCTTACTCCGGTGTGTAAGCCGCTAGTGCATACCTTTACCGGGGAACGCTGTGTGAAAACTTAGCGCGTCATGGACGCACGCATCACGTGCGACGTGGAGAAATGCTGAACGGCTAGCGCCACTGGCGCCGCCGGATTCTCGTTTTTATCGACCGCGTTGGAGCAACTCATGGCTGATCAGAAAAAACTGTTTCTTACCGAACTTCGTCTCCGCGGTGAGTCTAATCACTGGCGCGTCGATGCGCGCTACACCGGCGCAGTAGAGCAAGAGGAGGGCGGCGACGACTCCGCCAATCAGCAGGGCGACGGAGAGGAGAAGAAGTCGTCCCAGCCGGAGGAAATTCAGCTGTCGATTCTGGTGCCGGCGGGCGACCGCTCGGTGGTCGATCTGCAGATCGATGCGATGGATAGAGCTATCGCTTTCCTGCAGACCACGGTGAACGCGGCGCGCCAGGAGCAGATCAACCGATCGGACGCTCCCGTCGGCGAATAGGCTAGTCCGCGACCGTCGATGAATTGACCCACAAAGTATTGTCGCGAGTGATCTTTGCGGGCATGGTTGATCGCCACTACGCGTGAACAACGGATCCATCTTTGAACGGTAACGACAACCTGCTGGCGATCGATTGCGCCAGCGTGATGCAGGGTGATCGCCTCGTGCTCGACCGTCTCAGCCTGAGCATTGCCGACGGACAGCACACCGCGATACTCGGCCCCAACGGCTCGGGCAAGTCCACCCTGGTGAAGCTGATTGCACGCCAGCTCTATCCGCTGGCGCAGCGCGATGGCAGCGGCACGGTGCGTATCTTCGGCCGCGACCGCTGGAATGTGGCCGAGCTGCGCAGCCTGCTCGGCATCGTTTCGCCGGCGGTGCAGCTGGATTACACCAGCGACACGCCGGTGGAGGTGTTCGATGCGGTTGTGTCTGGTTTCTTTGCGGCGCGCGGCGTCAGCTTTCATCATCAGGTAACCGACGACATGCGCAACCGCGCGGCAGAGGCGCTGTCAAAAGCCGGCGCCGCGGATCTGGCCGGCCGCTACATGGCCAGCCTGTCTACAGGCGAGGCTCGACGCGTGCTGATTGCCCGCGCGCTCGTCCATCAACCGCGTGCGCTGCTGCTGGACGAGCCGTGCGCTGGGCTGGATATGGCCAGCCGCCGACGCTTTCTTGAAAGCCTGCGCGAGCTGGCGCGCGCCGGTACGACGTTGCTGCTGGTCACGCATCACGTCGAGGAAATTCTGCCGGAAATCGACCATGTCGTGCTGCTGCGCGACGGGTGGGTTTTTCGAGAGGGTTCGAAGGCTGAGACACTGACTGATAGGGCGCTGTCCGATACGTTCGGCATGCCGGTGCGGGTGACGCGGCACGGCGATTACTACGCCGCTGCGCTGGACTGAGTCGAGGTCCGTATCGGACGCTATGCGGGCTTACCAATCCGTCGGCTTATAGTCCTTTAGAAATTGTCCCCACACGTGTTCGCCGGTGCGTATGCCGTGGATAATCGGATCGACGATGCGCGCTGCGCCGTCGATGATGTCCAGCGGCGGATGAAAGCGTTCCTCGATGACTTTCTTCGCCGCCAGCCCAGCAGGGTCTTCGTCGGTCACCCAGCCGGTATCCACGCTGTTCATGTGGATGCCGTCGTTGTGATAGTCGGCGGCGGAGGTGCGCGTCATCATGTTGAGCGCGGCCTTGGCCATATTGGTGTGCGGGTGGCGTGTGGTCTTGAAGCTGCGGTAGAACTGGCCCTCCATCGCGGAGACGTTGACGATGTGCTTGTCCCGCTCCGGCGTGCGCAGCATCAGCGGCTTCAGCCGTGCGTTGATGATAAAGGGCGCGATCGCGTTGACCAGCTGCACCTCAAGCAATTCTACCGACGGCACTTCCGCCATCAGCAGTCGCCAGGAATTGCGTTCGCGCAGATCGATCTGCTGCAGGTCCTGATCGAGCCTGCCCTCGGGGAACAGGTGCTGCTGTGCCAGCAGTTCTTCCGGCAGCAGCGGCAGCTGCGAGAGTTCGGCTGCGCGGGTGAGGCCGGCAATCTTCGACGCGCTGCCTGTCGCAGCGATGTCGCCAGCGTTGGCCTCAGGCAACAAATGCGCCCCACGCAGCCCTTCGTAATGGCCGACCAGCTGGCGCACGTGCGCGGGCAGATCGTGCAAACCGGCCGTTTCGCCGTCCATCATGTGGGCGTAGAAATCGGGCGGACGCCGTACCGTCTGGCAGGCGTTGTTGATGATGAAGTCGAGGCGCGGCCGCGTCGTCAGCAGCTCGTGACAGAACGCCTCGACGCTGGGCGTATGGCGCAGGTCGAGGCCATAAATCTGCAGCCGGTCGCTCCACTGCGCGAAGTCGGGCTCTTCGGCATAGCGCGCGGCGGAGTCGCGCGGAAAGCGTGTGGTGACGATCAGCTCGGCGCCGGCGCGCAGCAGCTTCAACCCGGCCTGATAGCCGATCTTGACCCGGCCGCCGGTCAGCAGCGCCACGCGTCCGCGCAGATCTGCCGACTCGGTGCGCTTGGCGTAGTTGAACGCGGCGCATTCCGGGCACAGCTGGTCGTAGAAGAAATGAATGGTCGAATACTTTTTCTTGCAGACGTAGCAGTGCTGCGGTTCGATGGCCTCGCGCGGCTGCGCGGCATCCGCATCGGGCGGCACGTCATGCGCCTCGAAGCCTTCAGGCGCAAACGCGCTGGGCGCGCTGAACACCGGCTTGCGGCGCAGCGCGCGAATGCCGGTCTGGTTGAGCACTTCATCGTCGGCGCGGATCTTGGACGCGTAATGCGCTTTCTGCCGGGCCTTGAGCTTGACCCGCCGCACCGCTGGATCGGGGTGATATACGTTGGCTACCGCCTGCTGCAGTCGCCCGCGCTCCTGCGCCGGCAGGGCGGCCAGCAGCAGCGGATCGGCAGCCAGCGATTCGAGCAGAGCCGTCGCTTCGCGCAGTCGTTCGAGCAGGGCCGAGTCCATGTCGTCGGAAGCGGGTGGGTTTGGCGGGATGCTGGTCAAGATATTTTCCGCGGTCGTAAGGTGACAAGTCATGCTGGGCAACAGCGCATTCCTCGCTGAGTGGCCGCGTAAACCCGCTATTTTGCCTGCATTCGCCGGCTAGCGCTCGTGCCCCATCTCGTATCCATGCGCGTAGCCGCAGCGGCATCGGTCAACGAGCCGCATACTTCAGCTCTGTTAAAACGGTGCGTGAAGATACGAATGCCGGCTCGCGTACCTTTACGCAGAGCTTCATCAACGCGAGGTAGTCATGAGCAGCGCGACAGCATTGCCCCACGTGATCATTATCGGCGGCGGCTTCGGAGGGCTGAGCGCTGCGCGTGCGCTGCGCCGGGCGCCCGTGCGCATCACGTTAATCGACCGCACCAATCATCACTTGTTTCAGCCGCTGCTGTACGAGGTAGCGACGGCGGGACTTTCCGGACCGGATATCGCGGCGCCGCTGCGGCATATCCTGCGCAAGCAGGCCAACGTCACCGTACGCATGGAAACGGTCACCTCGATCGACGTTGCGGACAAGCGCGTGTCGATGGGTGATGACGCGCTGGAGTACGACTATCTGATCGTCGCTACCGGCTCCAGCCACGCCTATTTCGGCCACGACGACTGGGCCACCGACGCACCGGGTATGAAGACGATGAACGATGCGCTGGCGATTCGCCGGCATATTCTCAACGCCTTCGAGGCGGCCGAACGCGAGCCGGATCCGTCAAGGCGCGCCAGCTGGCTCAGCTTCGTGGTGATTGGCGCCGGTCCGACCGGCGTGGAGCTGGCCGGGACGCTGGCGGAGATTGCGCATCACACCCTGGTCAACGAGTTTCGCGTGGCCGACCCGCATCAGGCGCAAATTCATCTGGTCGAGGCGGGTCCGCGCGTGTTGGGATCGATGCCGCAGGGTCTGTCCGCGAAAGCGCAGCAGCAGTTGGAGAAAATGCAGGTGCGCGTGCATCTGAATTCGGCTGTCACCGGCGTCGGCGACGACCATGTGCAGATCGGCGAGCAGCGCATTGATGCGCGTACCCTGGTGTGGGCAGCCGGCGTTGCCGCGTCATCGCTGGGCCGTCAGCTGGATACGCCGTGCGACCGCGCCGGTCGCGTGCAGGTATCGCCCGACCTGTCGCTGCCGCAGCACCCGGAGGTGTTCGTCATCGGCGATCTGGCGCATCTCGTGGATCGCGGCAAGCCGGTGCCGGCGCTGTCGCCGGCCGCCAAGCAGATGGGCGCACACGCGGCGAAGATGATCCGCGAGCGCATGGCGAGCCGACCAACGCGTGCGTTTTGCTACAAGGATTACGGCAGCTTCGCCACCATCGGTCGCGGCAAGGCGGTGGCCGATCTGCGCGGCCTCCATCTGTCCGGTCCCGTTGCGTGGTGGCTGTGGCTTGTCGTGCACATTTTCTTTCTGATCGGCTTCGGCAATCGCATGCTCATCACCACCGGCTGGGCCTGGTCGTATCTCACCTGGCAGCGCAACGCACGGATCATCGTCGGCGGCGAATCGCGAAAGTAGCGTGCTTGGCTAGTCGCCGCCGCTGCGCACCTGCGCATGGCTGATCAGCGCAAAGATAAAGCTGCCGCCGACGATATTGCCGGCCAGCGTGGGTAGCGCAAAGCGCAGCGCGTAGTCGGCAAAAGGAACGTCGCCGGCAAACACTAGATACAGCGATTCGATCGTACCGACGATGATGTGCGTGAAGCCGCCGATGGCAATGAGATAGGTCACGATCACGATGATGGCGATCTTGGCCTTCTCGGCCGAGGGCAGCAGCCACACCAGGGTGGCGATCAGCCAGCCGGCGAGAATGCCCTTGGTGAACATCTGCAGCGGCGAGTTCTTCATCAGCTCCTTGCCGATGTCCGTGAAAGCGGCTTGGGTATCGCCGTCGAACTGCTGCAGATGCAGGATGCCGTACGCAAACAGCGCCGCGCCGATGAGGTTGCCGACCAGCACAATGCCCCACATGCGCAGCAGTGAGCCGAGCTTGCGCAGGCTGGGCTCGGTCATCAGCGGCAGCACCGCGGTCATGGTGTTTTCGGTAAACAGCTGCTGCCGGGCCAGAATCACCACCAGATAGCCAAAGCAGTAGCCGAAATTTTCGACCAGAAACCGGCCGGGAAAATCGCCCAGATGCGCATGCAGCAGGCCGCGCGCCAGCAGCGAAAAGCCCATCGACATGCCGGCCGCGAGTGATGACCAGCCCAGCGCCGCGACGCCGCGCTTGAGCTCGTGCTCGCCCTCGCGACGGATGATTTCATGCAGCACCGCCGCGCGCGGTGGGCGCTTTTCCTCGACGTCACCCTGTTCATTGCCCGATAGCGCAAAGCCGTCGTGGAGACCCATGTCGTCGCTATCGGATTCGCCATCGTGTTGTCGCTGGGGCAGCTTGTCGTTCATGCGCACGCTCCGTGGGTGGCGTCATCCATGGAGCCAAAAGGGTGTCGATAGTGTACGGAGCTTTGTATCGGCGGCGTCGATGCGCGGGAAATCGTGGAAGCTTTATCCAGGCGCCGGCCGCTGTTTTGGCCGATAACCGCTGAGCTCATCGCCGGCGTCGTGCGCAAAGCCTGAGTGCCAGCGCATCGAGCTGAGCGAGATCAGCGTCACCACGATGAAGGCGATGGAAAAATCCATCAGACGCGGCTCGGTGTGATCACCCGCGGCCATGGTCAGCTTGAGAATCAGCGCGCCGCTGCACACGCCTACGGAAAGCATCAGCTGCTGCAGCGTGGTGTACAGGCTGCTGGCCGCGCTGGTGCGCGCGTTGGGTACCGCCTCGTAGGCGACGGTGTTGTAGGCGGCAAACTGAAACGACATGAAGGCGCCGCAGCAGAACAGCAGGCTGAACATCAGCCAGTCCGGCCAGCCGGGGCGGAAAAACGCGCAGACCGCGTAGCCCAGGCTGGAAAGCATGCCGTTGACCATCATGCCGCGGCGAAAGCCGGTCATTCGCAGAAGGCGCGGCGTCACGGCGCGCATGACCAGCGCTCCCAGCGAGGTGGCCAGAATCAGCTTGCCGCTGTGCACGGCCGACAGGCCAAAGCCGATCTGGAAAAGCAGCGGCAGCAGAAACGGCTGCGCGCCCTGCGTCACGCGCATCAGCGAACCGGAGATCACCGACAGGCGGAATGAGTCGATCTTCAGCAGCGACAGATCCATCAGCGGATCGGGTCGCCGCTTCGCATGCCAGACATACGCGGCGCAGGCGGCGGTGCCGATGGCGAGCAGGAGGAGGGCGCGCATCAGGTCGGCGTTCTGTCCGATGGTTTCGAAGCCGAACAGCAGGCAGCCCAGGCCCACACCGCACAGCGCAAAACCGAGAAAATCAAAGCGCGTCGGCATTGATTCGCTGGGAATCTCCGGCACAAACCGGCGTACCAGCCAGAAGCCGAGCAGGCCGATCGGCACGTTGATATAGAAGATCCAGCGCCAGCTGAGGTAGCTGACGATGAATCCCCCCAGCGGCGGCCCGATCAGCGGCCCGAGAAACGCGGGCACCAGCGTCCACGACATGGCCGAGACGAGATTGCGCCGCTCCACCGTGCGCAGCAGGATGAGCCGCCCGATCGGTGCCATCATCGCGCCCCCGGCGCCCTGAAGCAGCCGCGCGGCAACCATGGCGGGCAGGCTGGTCGTCAATGAGCAGACAATTGAACCGGCGACGAACACGCCGATCGCCACGCTGAAAACGCGCCGCGCGCCAAAACGATCGGCCATCGCGCCGCTGGCCGGAATGAAGATCGCCAGCATCAGCAGGTACGAGGTAATCGCGATGCTCATCGCCGGTGCGGTCACGACAAAATCGCGAGCCATCGCGGGCAACGCGGTCGCCAGCACGGTGGCGTCCATCTGCTCCATGAAAATGGCGCAGGCGACAATCAGCGAGGTGACGCGGTAATCGGGAAACACCGGTGCCGGGGGAGCCGGCGCCACGGTTTCCTCAATGGAGGAGCTCGCCACTGGAAATCCTTTGAGTGAGTAGTCCGTTCGGCACGGCGAGCCGGGGGAGGCCAGCAAGAGCACTCAAGAAAGCGACGCCCGTTTCGTGCGTCGGAACGCCTCAATTATTCGCCTGTGGACCGACGAGGACAAGCGCGGTCCATTTCTTTGGCTACGATTGGCCGCGCGTGAGCGTATGGTCCTGGGGCGAAGTAACGCAGCAAGCACAGGAGCCGCAGGTCGGTAACGTAAGATGCCGAAGATCAGACGACTTCGCCGATCCTTACGTTGACGGCGTGTCGAAAAACTTTCTTGGTGTGCCGGCAACAGAGCCAGCGCATTCCTTCCGCTTCAGACGACTGCCTTCCACGCTGAGTTATCTATTCCATGCTGACGGTGACATCGCTACGCAAGGCCGTGCCAGGCGGCCGGGTTCTTTTCCAGGACCTGAATCTGACGGTCGGCAAGGGACAGTTCGTCGCCATTACGGGCGAGTCCGGCGTCGGCAAATCGTCCCTGCTCAACCTGCTGGCCGGACTGGACCGCGCGGATGCCGGATCGGTGGAAATCGACGGCGCCGCGCTGGAGCCGCTGCAGGACGACGAACTGACCCGGCTTCGGCGCGACCGGATCGGTTTCGTCTTTCAGGCCTTTCATGTGCTGCCGCATCTGGACCTGGCGCACAACGTGGCGCTGCCGCTGGTGCTGCAAAAAGTCGACGCTTACGAGGCGCTGGCAAAAGCGAACGGCATGCTCGAGGCGATCGGCCTGGGCGGGAGGGGCGCGGACTATCCGCGACAGCTTTCCGGCGGCGAGCTGCAGCGCGTCGCGATCGCCCGCGCCTTGATCCATCGCCCGGGCCTGATTCTCGCCGACGAGCCGACCGGCAATCTGGATCCGGAAACGGCGGCGAAAGTCATGGCGCTGTTTGTCGATCAGGTGCGCGAGGCTGGCGCCGCCGTGGTGCTGGTCACCCACTCGCCGGCCTCGGCGGCAGTGGCCGACCGTGTGCTGCACCTCACACGTGATGGGCTGGTCGAGCATGGGTGAGCGCGCTTCGCTGCCGCTGGTCGCGATGCGCTGGATGATCTTCAGCGAGTGGCGGACTTATCCCTCGCGAACCGTGATCGCGGTGCTGGCGATAGCGCTGGGTGTCGCGCTGGGTTTTGCCGTGCATCTGATCAACGGTTCGGCGCTGAGCGAATTCGATCACGCCATCCAGACCGTCAGCGGCGATGCGGATTTGCAGGTGCATGCCACCAGCGCGGCCGGGTTTTCCGAGGCGCTGTATCCGCAGCTGGCCCGCGTGCCCGGCATCGCCAAGGTCAGCCCGGTGGTCGAGCTGCATGCGCAGGCGCAGCGGCATGTCGCGCTGACGATCCTCGGCCTGGACGTTCTGAATGCGGCCGTGGTGACACCGCGCCTGCTGGGACGCCGCAGCGACGGCCGGCGTGATCCGAGCGATTTTTTCAGCGACAGCGCGATCTTTCTGTCGGCGGCAGCCATGCAGGCCAGCGGCCGGCGCGTGGGGCAGTCGATCGACATCACGTCGATGGGGCATAGCGCCAGTTTTCGCATCATCGGCGACCTGCCGGGTGTGCCGGCTGGGCAGGACATCGGGGTGATGGATATCGCCGCGGCGCAGTGGCGTTTCGGCCAGCTCGGCAAGCTGCAGCGGCTGGACTTTCGCTTCGCGCCCAATGCGGATCGGGCGCAGCTTTCCTCGGCGCTGGCGGCGCGCCTGCCGGTGGGAGCGGAGATTGTGACGCGGCATAACGAGGAGACGCGCAGCGACAGCCTGTCGCGCGCGTATCGCGTCAACCTGGACATGCTGGCGCTGATGGCGCTGCTGACCGGCGGATTTCTCGTTTACTCGGCGCAATCGCTTTCGGTGGCGCGCCGACGCCCGCAGTTCGCACTGATCCGCGTGCTGGGGCTGGAGCGCCGCAGCCTGGTGGCGCAGATTTTTCTGGAGGCATTGGTGGTCGGTGGCGTGGGAGCGCTTGCCGGGCTGCTGCTGGGCCTCGGACTGGCCGCGGCGGCGCTGCACCTGTTGGGGAGCGATCTCGGCGGCGGCTATTTCAGCGGCGGCGTGCCGCGCCTGAGTTTTGCGCCGGGCCCTGCGGTGGCTTTCGGCGCGCTTGGCGTGACTGCTTCGCTGTTGGGTGGTCTGCTGCCGGCGCGTGATGCGGCGCGCAGTCAGCCGGCGCTGGCGCTGAAAAATCTCGGCGATGCTATCGACCCCCGTGTCCATCCACGCATCCGGCTCGCCTTGCTGTTTGTGGTGCTCGGCGCGGCGGGGAGCCTGGCGCCGGCGGTGAACGGGCTGCCGATCTTTGGCTATGCGTCGATGGCGCTGCTGCTGGCCGGCGGTATCGCCATGATGCCGTGGCTGGCAAGAACGCTGCTGTGGGTTTTCCTTCGACGACCGCTAAGCAATGTATCGCTGTCCTTGGCGATACAGCGACTGTGGGGCGCGCCGTCGCAGGCGGCGCTGGCGCTGAGCGGCATCGTTGCTTCCACCAGCCTGATGATTGCGATGGCCGTCATGGTGGTGAGCTTTCGCGGTTCCGTGGAGGCCTGGCTGTATCAGGTGCTGCCGGCCGATCTGTACCTGACCCTCGACGACAGCAGCGTCGGCGGCGGATTCGATGCGGTGACGCAAACCAAGATGCGGCACGTGGAGGGCGTGGCCTGGATGGGTTTTATGAAAGAGACGCCGCTGCGGCTCGCGCCGGACAAACCTGATGTATGGCTGATTGCGCGTACCGTCGACGGCCCCGCCGGCGGTCTGCCGCTGCTGAGCCCCGGCCTCGCTGTGCCGCCCAACGATATTCCGGTATGGGTTTCGGAACCTGCCGCGGGCATTTACGGCATCCATCCGGGTGACCATCTGGTGCTGCCGATCGCCGGGGTGACGCCGCGCGTTTTCGTGGCGGGCATCTGGCGCGACTACGGGCGTCAGCAGGGTTCCATCGTGATCGATAGCGATACCTACACGCGCCTGACCGGTGATGCCCGTCGCAGCATCGCCTCGGTCGCCTTGAAGAAAGGTGCGTCAGCAGATGCGGTAATCACCCGGCTGCGCGCAGTCCTGCCCGCCGGGGTGGCCGATCATCTGAGCGTGAGCCGATCGCAGGAGATTCGCAGCAAGGGCATCGCCGCGTTCGATCGCAGCTTCGCCATCACTTATCTGCTCGAAGCGATTCCGATTCTGGTCGGGCTTATCGGCGTGGCCGCGACCGTTTCCGCGCAGACGCTGGCCCGTATCAAGGAGTTCGGCATGCTGCGGCATATCGGCGTGCTGCGTCGTCAGATTGTGGCGATGCTGATCGCCGAGGGCGCGCTGCTTGGCGCGATCGGCGGGATAGCCGGCATTGGACTCGGTTTGGCGATGAGCCAGATCCTGATCCGCGTGGTCAATCCGCAGTCGTTTCACTGGACCATGGATACACGCATTCCCTGGCTGCTTTTTGCCATCGTGATCGTTGCGCTGATCATTGCCGCCGGCGGGACGGCGCTTTTCGCCGGACGACGTGCGCTGTCGACCGCGGCAGTGACTGCGGTGCGGGAGGACTGGTGATGATCCGGCGGCGCATGACGCGATGGATCCTGCTGGTGATCTGGCTAGTTTCGTGCGGCTTCGCACAGGCACCGGCGCGCGCAGACGGTCCGGTCTATGCCGATGTGTTGCCGGGTCATTCGCTGAGGTTTCCCGCCGACTTCGGCGCCCATCCGGACTTTCGGACCGAGTGGTGGTACGTCACCGGCTGGCTGCACACGCCCGACGGTCCAAGAGGCTTTCAAATCACGTTCTTTCGCTCGCGAACGGATGTCGATCAGAACAATCCCAGCGCGTTTTCGCCCAAACAAATCATCCTTGCGCACGTCGCCCTGTCGGACCCGAAGGTGGGCAAGCTGATGCAGGACCAGCGCATTGCCCGCCAGGGATTTGGCCTGGCAAACGCTGCCACGGGCGATACGGCGGTGGTGCTCGACGACTGGAGCCTGGTGCGCGGTGCCGACGGTATCTACACCGCCAGGGCCGGCACCGAGGCGTTCGGCCTGAATCTGCATTTGCAGCCAACGCAGGCGTTGCTGATTCAGGGCGACCGCGGATACAGCAGCAAAGGCGCGTCGGCCGGCGAGGCAAGCTACTACTACAGTGCGCCGCATCTTTCGGTTGCCGGTACGCTTCGTCAGGGTGGCCGCACGGTCGAGGTGAGCGGCGATGCGTGGCTGGATCATGAGTGGTCGTCCAGTTTTCTGGCAGCGCGTTCGGCCGGCTGGGACTGGACCGGATTGAACCTGGACGACGGCAGCTCGCTGACCGCGTTTCAAGTCCGTGACGCTGCCGGCCAGCCGGTCTGGGCGGGCGGAAGCTTCCGCGATGCGAGCGGCGCTACCGTCGTGCTTCGACGCGACGACGTGCAGTTTTCCACCCAGCGCAGCTGGCTGTCGCCGCGTACCGGCATCCGTTATCCGGTGGTGCAGACGCTGACGATCAAACTGCCGTCGGGCTCAAGACAGTTCATCCTCACGCCGCTGTTTGACGATCAGGAACTCGACACCCGTGCGACCGGTGGTCCGGTGTACTGGGAAGGTGCGGTGAAGACCGACGGTGGAAAGGGCTATCTCGAACTGGTCGGATATGCGAATGCGGTGAAGATTTAGCCGCGCGGTAGAATCTTGGGTATCGCTTCGCTATCGAGACGCGTCGGCAGCCGTTCACGGTGGTTTGCGCCGCTAAACATCATTCTTGCAATCCGCTTGGCCTGACCCGGCCAGCTTCGCTTTCAAGGAAACTCCATGCGTTTGGCTGTTGGTACGGAACTGGTTGCGCAGGCTTTGTTGTTTGATATGGACGGTACGCTGATTGATTCTCGCGTCATGGTCGAGACCTTGTGGAAGGACTGGTGCGACGCGCACGGCGTGGAGTTTGACTGGGTGCTGCCGCAGCTGCACGGCGTGCGCCTGGCCGATTCGGTGCGTCATTTCACGCCGGCCGGTTACGACGTGGAGCTGGAAATCCGCACGATGTACGACATCGAGCTGCGCAGCACCGATGGCATCGTGCCGATCAAGGGCGCGCTAGAACTGCTGGCCAGCCTGCCCGAGGATCGCTGGACCATCGTGACCTCGGCCGATCAGGAACTGGCGCGCGCGCGGCTGGCGGTTACCGGCATCGTGCCGCCGCCGAAGATGGTCGGCGGTGATGACGTGAAAGAGGGCAAGCCGCATCCGGCGGGTTATCTGGAAGGCGCGCGACGGCTGGGATGCGCGCCGGAAAAGACCCTGGTATTCGAGGATGCCGTCGCCGGCATCCTCGCCGGTCAGGCCGCGGGCGCGCGGGTGATTGCGCTGGCGACCGGTCACCCCGGTGAGATTCCTGAGGGAGTGGAGTGGATTCCCGACATGTCGGCACTTCGTTTTGTCGGCGTCGATGCGGACGGCGTGCACCTGCGCGTCGTGGCTTAAGCTGAGGACAAACTCTCTATGCGCATTCTGGTTCTCGGGGCAGGCGGTACCGGCGGCTATTTCGGCGGCCGGCTGGCGCAGGCGGGTGTGGATGTGACGTTTCTTGTTCGGCCTGCGCGCGCCGCCCAGCTCGATGCCGATGGTCTGGTGATCCGCAGTCCGCTGGGCGATGCGCAGCTGACCGTGCGTCATCTGACGGCCGAACAGCTGCCGACGGCGGCGCCGTTCGATGTGATTCTGCTCAGCTGCAAGGCCTACGACCTGGAGAGTTCGCTCGACGCGATTGCGCCGGCGATGGGCGAGCACACCACCTTGCTGCCGATCCTCAACGGATTGCGTCACTACGAGACGCTGGATCAACGCTTCGGCGCGGCGCGCGTGCTCGGCGGCCTGTGTTTTATCAGCGTGACCAAGCCTGCCAACGGCGAGGTGCTGCATCTCGGTAAGCCCGCCTCGGTGACCTTCGGCGAGCGCAGCGGTGAGCCGCACAGCGAGCGCTGCCTCACCATCGCCGACGCGTTTGCGCAGGCGAACGTGGAGCACAAGCATTCGCCGACGATCACGCAGGACATCTGGATCAAGTACAGCTTTCTCACCGCGCTGGCCGCCGCCACCTGCCTGATGCGCGCGAGCGTTGGGGTGATCGTCGCCACCGACGATGGCCGCGATTTCATGCATCGGCTTTACGGCGAATGCATCGCAGTGGCGGCCGCCAGCGGCTCGCCGATACCGCCCGCTGCGCAGGAGCTGGCGATCAGGAATCTGACGCAGGAAGGCTCAACCATCACCGCCTCGATGCTGCGCGATCTGGAGTCGGGTCAGCCGATCGAAGGCGAGCACATCGTGGGCGACATGCTGGCGCGCGCACGCGCGGCTGGCATCGAGGCGCCGCTGCTCGGGGTAGCCTGGTGTCATCTGCAGGCGTATGCGGCGCAGCGCAAAAGCTGAGCGCTCGCGCGTTGCCTATCGACGCTCACGTCAGTCGATAAAAAAGCGCCGTATTTCTACGGCGCCTTGTGAGATTTGAAGCTTGCGATGACCAGTCAGAGCGCTTCGAAAATACCCGCCGCGCCCATGCCGGTGCCGATGCACATGGTGACCATGCCGTACTTCTGCTTGCGCCGGCGCATGCCGTGCACCAGCGTGGCAATGCGGATGGCGCCGGTGGCGCCGAGCGGGTGACCCAGGGCGATGGCGCCGCCCAGCGGATTGACCTTGCTCGGGTCGAGGCCGATGTCGCCGATGACGGCCAGCGCCTGCGCGGCGAAGGCTTCGTTGAGTTCGATCCAGTCCATCTGATCGAGAGTGAGGCCGGTCTGCTTGAGCACCTTGGGAATGGCTTCCTTCGGGCCGATACCCATGATTTCCGGCGGCACGCCGGCGACCGAAAAGCCGACGAAGCGCGCCAGCGGCTTGAGGCTGTAATCCTTGACCGCCTGTTCGCTGGCCAGCATCACCGCGCCGGCGCCATCGGACATCTGCGAGGAGGTGCCGGCCGTCACCGTGCCGCCGTACTGCGCATTGCGGAAGACGGTGCGCAGCTTGCTCAGCACTTCCATCGTCGTGCCGGCACGCGGGCCTTCATCCGCGTCGATCAAGCGGCTGTCGGTTTTGATGTCGCGGGTGGTCAGGTCGGGATAGTGGTCGTCCAGCTGGAACGGCGTGATCTCGTCCTTGAATTCGCCGGCGGCCTGGGCGGCAAGCGCGCGGCGGTGGCTTTCCACGCCGAACGCGTCCTGCTGCTCGCGCGTAACTTTCCACTTTTCGGCAACCTTCTCGGCGGTAATGCCCATGCCGAAGGCGATGGCGTAATCCTCGCTGTTGGCGAAGATGGCGGGGTTCATCGCGATCTTGTGGCCCATCATCGGAATCATGGTCATGCTTTCGGTACCGCCGCCGATCATCAGGTCGGCCTCGCCGAGGCGGATGCGATCGGCCGCCTGGGCCACGGCCTGCAGGCCGGAGGCGCAGAAGCGATTGACCGTCACGCCGGGCACGGTATTGGGCAGGCCGGCCAGCAGCACGCCGATGCGCGCCACGTTCATGCCTTGCTCGGCTTCGGGCATGGCGCAGCCGATGATGGCGTCGGCAATGCGGTGCGGATCGATGCCCGGCGTCTGCGCCACGACGGCGCGAATCACGTGCGCCAGCAGATCATCGGGACGAGTGTTGCGGAATACGCCGCGCGGCGCCTTGCCCACCGGGGTGCGGGTGGCGGCGACGATATAGGCGTCTTGCACTTGCTTGCTCATGAGTTTTGCTCCGTTGCGTCGCGCGGTTCGCGGCGACGTGCGTTGATTTTTTGATCGTTGTCCCAGCGTTCGCCGGGACAACGGTTTCCTTTGTGGCGGAGAGTCAGTTCCGCAGCGGTTTGCCGGTGGTCATGGTGTGGGCGATGCGCGCCTGGGTCTTTTCGGTCTTGGCCAGTTCGACGAAGTGCTTGCGCTCCAGCGTCAGCAGCCACTCTTCGTCGACCAGCGAGCCGCGCTCGATCTTGCCGCCGCACAGGGTGTCTGCAATGCGCGTGGCGATATCGATATCGTGCGGCGAGGCGAAGTAGCCTTCCTTCAGATTGGCCAGCGAGGCCTGGAAGGTGGCAGTGCCCGTATCACCGGCGACCGGGATGGCGCGCGCCGGCATCGGCGGACGGTAGCCGCTTTCGGCCAGCGACAGCGCCACCTTCTTTGCCACGTAAAGCAACTCGTGGGCGTTGAAGATGATGATGTCGCTGTCGCGCAGCAGGCCGAGCTGCTTGGCCTCGAACGCGCTGGCCGAGACCTTGGCCATGGCGATGGTTTCAAAAACCTTTTTCAGCGATTCGAACGGGTCGTCCGGATTGGCCTTGGCCGCGCGCACGGCCAGCTCATGCAGACCGCCGCCGGCCGGAAGCAGGCCGACGCCTGCCTCGACCAGGCCGATATAGCTTTCCAGCGCGGCTACGGTGCGGGCCGAGTGCATCTGAAATTCGCAGCCGCCGCCGAAGGCCATGCCACGCACGGCCGAAACGACCGGCACCAGCGACTCCTTGATGGTCATGCTGGTGCGCTGGAAGTTGGCGACCATGGTGTCGAACTCGTCGAACTTGCCTTCCTTCAACAGGCCGAGCGCGCCTTTGAGATCGGCGCCGGCAGAGAACGGCTCGCCGGTCTGCCAGATAACCACGGCCTTGAGCTTTTCCTCGGCCAGCTTGATCGCGTGCTGCACGCCGTCGAGCACATGGTCGTTGACGGTGTTCATCTTGGTCTTGAACGAGAGGATGCCGACCTGATCGTCGCCCAGCGTCCACAGACGCACGCCGTCGTTCTCCCACACGGTGACGCCCTGGTCGAACTTCTCGCCGAGGATCGGATCGGGGAACAGCTGACGCGCGTAGACCGGATGCTGCGAGCGCGGCTTGTAGGTCCCGTCGCCAGCCGACCACGAGCCTTCTTTCGAATGGACGCCTTTACGGCCATCCGTGACCCACGCCGGCAGCGGCGCGTCGCTCATCGCCTTGCCGGCCTTGATGTCCTCGTTGATCCACTCGGCCACCTGCTGCCAGCCGGCGGCCTGCCAGGTTTCGAACGGACCGAGCTTCCAGCCGTAGCCCCAGCGGATCGCGAAGTCGACGTCACGCGCGGTGTCGGCAATATCGGCCAGGTGGAAAGCAGAGTAATGAAACAGGTCGCGGAAGCTGGCCCAGAGGAACTGCGCCTGCGGATCGCTGGACGCACGCAGCTTGCCGAACTTTTCCGACGGATCCTTGATCGCGAGAATGGCCGCGACTTCGTCCGACGGCTTCTGCTCGGACGGCACGTAATCCTGCTTGGCAACATCGATCACCACGATGTCCTTGCCAGCCTTCTTGTAGAAGCCGGCGCCGGTCTTCGAGCCCAGCGCGCCCTTGTCGATCAGGCCCTGCAGCACGGCGGGCGCCTTGAAGTATTTCAGCCACGGATCGTCGGGCAGGGTGTCGGCCATGGTCTTGATGACATGGGCCATGGTGTCCAGGCCGACGACATCGGCGGTGCGATACGTCGCGCTCTTCGGACGACCGAGCGCGGGACCGGTGAGCGCGTCAACCGTGTCGAAACCCAGCTTGAACTGCTCGGTGTGGTGCATCGCGGCCAGCATGGAGAACACGCCGATGCGGTTGCCGATGAAGTTCGGGGTGTCCTTGGCGATGACCACGCCCTTGCCCAGGGTGGTGGTCAGGAAGGCTTCGAGACCATCGACCACGGCCGGGTCGGTCAGGCGGGTCGGAATGACCTCGACCAGATGCATATAGCGCGGCGGGTTGAAGAAGTGCACGCCGGTAAAGCGATGGCGCAGCTGTTCCGGCAGCGCTTCGGCCAGGCCGTTGATCGACAGGCCCGAGGTGTTGCTGGCGAGCACCGCCGTGGCGGAAACGTGCGGCGCAATCTTCTTGTACAGATCGAGCTTCCAGTCCATCCGCTCGGCAATGGCTTCGATCACCAGGTCGACATCCTTCAAATGATCCAGATGCTCGTCGTAGTTGGCCGGGATGATGGCGGCCGCGAAGTTCTTGTCGGCCAGCGGGGCGGGCGACAGCTTGGCCAGGTTGGCGATCGCCTTCAGCGCGATGCCGCTCTTCGGGCCTTCCTTGGCGGGCAGGTCGAACAGCACGGTTTCGACGCCGGCGTTGGTCAGGTGCGCAGCGATCTGCGCGCCCATAACGCCGGCGCCCAGCACGGCGGCCTTCCGGATGCGCAGGGGTGGATGTGACTCGGATGCAGCGGTCATTAGGCTTCTCCAGTAGAACGAACACAAAGCTTGGGGTGGGAAAGTGCGGCCGTTGCCGGCCGTGGTACGAAACGACGTCGCTGTGAGGGCGGACTCGGCTGAGTGTCTAGGGGTGACTGAGCCCGGCCACGGCGAAACGGATGAGGTGCTGCGCGGTCTCTTCGCGGTGTTCGATCTCGCTGACCCCGCTTTTGCGCTGGATCATGCCGAAGCCCGACATGGCGTGGGTCAGCGCGCCACTGACCAGATCGATGCGCCAATACAGCTCCTGCTTGGTCAGCTGCGGCAGCAGGCGGGCGAATTCCGCGGTGAACTGGCGCATCACGTGGCCGTAGTTGTCGGAGAGAAACCGCCGCAAGGTGTCGTCGTGCTCGGCGAAGGCGCGGGCCAGCACGCGCATGAATAGCGAGCCCGACTCGTCGTGCGACAGGTCCAGCGCAGGTCGAATAAAGGCCGACAGCACGTCTTCCAGCGTGGTCGTTTCGGCTCCCTCGACCAGCGACAGCGCCTGCAGGCGGCTGTTGTTCAAGGCGTCGAGCCGGCGCCGGAAGATCTGTTCGACCAGCTTTTCCTTCGACCCGAAGTGGTAATTCACCGCGGCCAGGTTCACGCCGGCGGCCGATGTCAGCTGCCTCAGCGAGGCGCCATCGAAGCCGCGCTGCGCGAAAAGGGACTCGGCCGCGCCCAGAATGCGTTCCTTGGTGGAGCCGGTCGTGTTCACTTGCACAATCATCCTGCGACAGCGGGTCTGTTCAAACGATCGTTTGAGGATACGCGGAGCCGTTTGCCATCGTCAAACCTCCCCCTGGATTCGTGACTCTTGTTAAGGACAGGTGATTTGCGTATCCGGTAGAATCTGTCAAACTTTCGTGTACTAAACCCATATTCCAAGTCAGGTTTAGCCTTTTTGTCGGCCCGCGTTGGCCATGACAGCCTCTTTGCAATCCTTTCGGAGCAGATCCCATGGCGCTCGAGCGCACTCTTTCCATCATCAAGCCCGACGCCGTCGCCAAGAACGTCATCGGTGAAATCTACGCGCGTTTCGAGAAGGCCGGTCTCAAGATCGTTGCCGCCAAGATGAAGCAGCTGTCGCGTCAGGAAGCCGAGGGCTTTTATGCCGTGCACAGCGAGCGTCCGTTCTTCAAGGCGCTGGTCGATTTCATGATCTCCGGTCCGGTGATGATCCAGGCGCTGGAAGGCGAGAATGCCGTGCTCAAGCATCGTGATCTGATGGGCGCCACCAATCCGAAGGAAGCTGCCGCGGGCACGATTCGCGCCGATTTCGCCGACTCTATCGATGCCAACGCCGTGCATGGTTCGGATGCTGTCGATACCGCCAAGGTCGAGATCGCGTACTTCTTCGCGTCGACCGACGTGCTGTCCAGGTAATTCGTTGTTCCGTCATTGATTTCAGGGATATGAAAGCGGCCTTCGCTGGCCGCGCACTCGAAGAGACATGAACCAGGCAGCCACAACTTCATCCGACGCAAAGATCGCAAAGGTCAATCTGCTCGATTTCGATCGGCAGGGTCTGCGCGACTTTTTCACGCAGATCGGCGAGAAGCCTTACCGCGCCGAGCAGGTGATGAAGTGGATCTATCACGACCTGGAAGACAACTTCGAGAACATGACCGATGTGGGCAAGGCGCTGCGTGCCAAGCTCAATGATTCCTGCTACATCGGTCCGCCCAAGACCATGCTCGACAAGGCCGCCACGGACGGTACGCACAAGTGGCTGCTGGGCATGGACAAGGGCAATGCGGTGGAGACGGTCTACATCCCCGAGCCAACGCGGGGAACGCTCTGTGTCTCCTCGCAGATCGGCTGCGCGCTCAACTGCCAGTTCTGCTCGACCGGCGCGCAGGGTTTCAACCGGAACCTGTCGACCGCCGAGATCATCGGGCAGGTCTGGGTAGCGGCGAAATATCTCGGTAATATCACCCACCAGAATCGGCGCATCACCAACGTGGTGATGATGGGCATGGGCGAGCCGCTGGCCAATTTCGACGCCGTGGTCAAAGCCATGAGTCTGATGCGCGACGATCTTGGGTTTGGTCTCGCAGCCAAGCGCGTGACGCTGTCGACCGCCGGCATGGTGCCGCAGATCGACCAGCTGTCCGATGCCATCGACGTCTCGCTGGCCGTGTCACTGCATGCCGCCAACGACGAGCTGCGCACCGAGCTGGTTCCGCTCAACAAGCGCTATCCCATCGCCGATCTGATCGCCGCCTGCCAGCGCTGGGTCGCGCGCAAGCCGCGCACCTCGATCACCTTCGAATACACCTTGATGAAGGGCGTGAACGATCAGCCCGAGCATGCCCGGCAGCTGATCAAGCTGATGCGCAAGCTGCCGACCTGCAAGGTCAACCTGATTCCGTTCAATCCGTTCCCGGGCACCCGGTTCGAGCGCTCCGGCGCCGCCGATATCCGGGATTTCCAGACGCTGCTGCTCAATGCGGGCGTGCTGACCATGCTTCGCCGCACCCGCGGCGACGATATCGACGCTGCCTGTGGACAGCTGGCGGGGCAGGTCACGGACCGCACGCGGCGCAGCGCCGATATCCGCAAGAAACAGGACGAGGAAAGCGTGCATGCGCATTAATCGCGCGCTGATTCTTGGGCTGCTGTTGCCGCTGGCCGGCTGTGTGACCACGCATACTGACAGCAATCCCATCGGCAAGAACATGCCGAAGACCAGCAAGGGCGACCAGGCGCGGGAAGCAGCGCGGATTCATACTGAACTTGGTCAACGTTATCTGGCCAGTGGCGATTTGCAGACCGCTCTGGCGAAGCTGACTATCGCCATTCAATTCGATCCCAACTATGCCCCTGCGCATACGGTGATCGCAGTGATTTACGAGCGCATCAACCAGCCGGCCCAGGCGGAAGTACACTATCGCAAGGCCGTTGCGCTGGAGCCAACCAAGGGCGATACAAATAATAACTTGGGCCTGTTCCTTTGCTCGACCGGCCGCTATGCCGAGTCCTACGGTTACTTTCAGAAAGCCATCGCCGATCCGTTTTACCAGACGCCTGATATTGCCCTGACCAACGAAGGCATCTGCCAATTGCGCAACCACGAAGTGGCGGCGGCGGAAGCGAGCTTTCGCAATGCCATTGCACGCAACGCAAACAACGGCGACGCACTTTTTCAGCTTGCCAAAGCGCTCTATCTGAATAACGATGCGTTCCGGGCACGCGCTTTCCTTCAGCGCTTCGATGCCCTGGGGGCGCCGACGGCGGCAGCATTGAAGCTCGGTTACGATATCGAATCTCATCTGGGCAACCAGGATGGTGCCCTCAACTATCGCACTCGGCTGCAAACCCAGTTTCCGGACTCGGAACAGGCGCGCGCCCTCAACACAACTGTCAGCCAATGACCTCCATGCAGCCTGATCCGACCGAACCCGGCAAGAACACGTCCGATCTTTTCGGCGTCAACCTGCTCGACAGGGATGCGAATCCAGCGAAAACGCAGGGCGTCAGCTTTGGTAGCCGGCTGAAGGCGGCGCGTGAGGCGCGGGGCTTGAGTATCGAAACGTGTGCCGGTTCGCTGCGACTGCCAGTGCGCGTGCTGCGCGAGCTTGAGCAGGATATGCACGAGGGTATCGACTCGAAGATTTATCTGGGCAGCTACATCACCAAATACGGTCAGTATCTGGGTATCAACGAGGGCTCTATCCAGGTCGAGCTCGATCGCATCAAGCAGGTCGAGCCTCCGCTGGTGGCTACGGGCGGCATCTCGCATTCGCGCTTTCTGCTCGATCGCTACGCCACCGCAGCGACCTACGTGGTGCTGACCGCCGTGATCGTGGTGCCCATGATCTGGCTGGGAGTCCGCGGCACGATGGATCGCAGCCTCACCCATCTGGCTCCGCTCGATGCGGCGCCGGTGGCGCAACAGGACGCTCCGGCCGTCGCTACCAGCACAATAAACGCCGTAAATGCGTCATCCGGGAGCAGCGCTGTGGCGCAGATCCCGGCGCCGCCGCCGAGCGTTGTCGCGGCGGCTCCTCAGGATCAGCCGCTGATGGCGTCGATGGCGCCGTTTCCGAGTATGGATAGCGGTAATCTGCCGCCAGCCAAGTCGGCGGCGCCTGCTACCGTGGATACGGGCACGGGCAGTCACAGCCTCAGTGTGGCGGTCGACGCCGCCAGCTGGGTCGAAGTAATCGGCAAGGACGGCAAGCGGCTCGAATATGGACTGTTGCCGGCCGGAAGCAGCAAGACCTATCACAGCGATCAGCCGCTGGACGTACGTATCGGTAATTCCAGCGGCGCACAGATCAGCATCGACGGCCAGCCAGTCGGGCTGGACGATTTCCGGCATGCCAACGTGGCGCATTTTCGCGTGCAGATGCAGGACGGCAAGGCCTCTGCGGCCAGCCTCTGATCCATAGCCGGGCCGCTTCGAGCGGCCCTTTTCGGTTATGCTTGCGCACCGTGTGTTCGCCTCACGGCGGAGACGAGCGGCTTTTACTTCCATCCCTCGCGCGGGCCTGAGCATGGGCCGTTGGTCGAGTGACTTTGAAGGATGATTCATGGCATTTGACGAATACGACAAATACGAACAAAGCGAACTCGTTCAAAAGTGGCTGCGCGAGAACGGGCTGTCGATTGTCGTGGGTATCGCCATCGGCCTTGTCGGCATTTTTGGTTGGCAGCAATGGCGTAACCACCAGGCGCGCAACGAAGCCAATGCGGCCCAGCTGTACAAGCTCGCCCAGGTATCGGTCGCCGCCAACAAGCCCGAGGCTGCCAACGCCATTGTCGATCAGCTGATGAAAGACTACGAAAAATCGCCGTACGCGGTTTTTGCCGTCAGCGACCGCGCCAAGCAGCAGGTGGAGGCCAAACAGCTGGACAAGGCGGAGGCCTCGCTGGACTGGGCTGTCGCCCATGCGACGTACCCGGCGCTGAAGTCGCTGACGCAGCTGCGCAAGGCGCAGGTGGAGCTGGCGCGCAACAACGGCGCGGGCGCCTTGACCACGCTCGATGCGATGTCGGCCAATGCCTATCAGGGCCTGGCCCAGGAACTCCGTGGTGATGTGCTGGTCAAGCTTGGGCGTGCAGACGATGCACGGAAGGCTTATCAGGCCGCGCTGTCGGCGCTGAAGGAGCAGGCACCGCAACGTGGTGCGTTACAGATGAAACTCGATGATTTGGCCGTGGCCGGGAAGCAGGGTGCATGAAAGTTGAAATGATGAAACGCGTCTTGCTGATTTCGCTGGTGGGACTTGCCGGCTGCCATTCGTTCAAAAAGGAAAACGTCCAGCCGCCGACGCCGCTGGCGAAGGATTTCAAGCCAACGGTACAGGTTACCCGGGTTTGGGAAACGCGCGTTGGCGGCGGTGCCGGCGAGACCGGCGCGCGTCTGCGTCCGTCGGTCGTGGATGGCGTGCTTTACGCGGACAGCACCGACGGCAAGCTGGCCGCGATCGACGCAGCCACCGGCAAGACGATCTGGACCAAGAGCACCCGCACCAAGGGCTGGTTCGGCTGGGGCGACAAGAAGCGCAAAGATGCGCTGTACGCCGGCGGCCCGGCCGTCGACGGTGACCTGCTCGCCGTGGGCACGCTCGACGGTCACGTCTATGCGGTAAACGCCAAAGATGGCAGCCCGCGCTGGGAAGCCGAGCTTTCGTCGGAAGTGCTGGCGTCGCCGGTGATCGTGGGCGATCTCGTCGTCGTGCGCACGCAGGACGGCCGTATTTACGGGCTGGAGTCGGCTACCGGCAAGCGCCGCTGGGTGTACGACCAGGACACCGTGCCACTGCTCAGTCTGCGCGGCAACGGCGCCATGCTGGCGGCCAACGGCGTGGTCTTCTACGGCAGCGATGACGGCCGCCTGGTCGCCCTGCGTCTGGACAACGGCTCCAAGCTGTGGGAACAGAAACTGGCCAGTGGTGACGGGCGTACCGAAATCGATCGTCTCGATGATGCCGACGGCTCGATCCTGCTGGATGGCGCGGTGCTCTACAGCGCCGCATACCACGGCAACCTTCTCGCGGTGGACGGCCCCAGCGGCCGGCCAACCTGGACGCATCCTTTCTCCACCTTCGTCTCGCTGGCGCTGGCCGGCAACGTGCTCTACGGCGTGAATGAAGATTCCCAGGTCTGGGCCTTCGACAAAACCGGCGGCGCCGACATCTGGAAGAGCGATGCGCTGAAGTATCGCTGGCTTACGGGCCCTGCCGTGCAGGGCAATTATGTGGTGGTCGGCGATATGGAAGGCTATATCCACTGGCTGCAGATCAGCGATGGTGCGCTGGCGGCACGCGAGCGCCTGTCCAAGAAAAAGGCCATTCGCGCCCAGCCGCTGGTGGTTGGCGACACCGTCTACGTTGAAGATGTAAAGGGCCATATTGGCGCTTATCGTCTGTCCGCGCATTGATCGCGGAGACTATGTACACACCATGCTGCCCGTCGTCGCTCTAGTTGGTCGTCCCAATGTCGGTAAATCGACCCTCTTCAATGTACTGACGCGCAGCCGTGACGCCCTGGTGGCCGATATGCCGGGCGTCACTCGCGATCGGCACTATGGCGTTTGCCGCACCGGCGAGCGGCCGTTCGTGGTGGTGGACACCGGCGGTTTGTCCGGCGTCGACGAAGCGATGGATGTTTTGACTGCCAAGCAGGTGCGTCTGGCCATCGATGAGGCCAACGTGCTGGTCTTTGTGGTAGATGCGCGCGACGGGCTGCTGCCGCAGGACCACGTGATCCTCAACGAGCTGCGCCGCACCGGCAAAAAGATCATCGCCGCGGTCAACAAGACCGACGGCCTGGACGAGCAGAACGCCCTGGCCGAGTTCGCCGGGTTCGGCATCAACTTCACCGTGCCGCTTTCGGCGGCGCACAACCGCGGCACCGAAGATCTCATCGATCTGATCCTGCCGCTGCTGCCGGTCGACGAAGAAAGTGCGGTCGAAGGCGACGGCGAGAGCGGCAGTATCCGCGTGGCCATCGTGGGTCGCCCCAACGCCGGCAAATCCACGCTGATCAACCGCCTGCTCGGCGAAGAGCGGCTGATCGTTTCCGACGTGGCAGGCACCACGCGCGATCCGATCCGCGTGCCGCTGGAGCGCGACGGCAAGCGCTATACGCTGATCGACACCGCCGGCATACGCCGCAAGGCGCGGGTCGAAGAAGCGCTGGAGAAATTCAGCGTGATCAAGACGCTGCAGTCGATCGCTGCCGCGCAGGTGGTCGTGGTGATGATCGACGCGCGCGAGAATCTCGCCGATCAGGATCTCACCCTGATCGGCTATGCGATGGACGAGGGCAGGGCCATCGTCATCGCCGTGAACAAGTGGGACGACATGGACAAGTACCAGCGCGACGAATGCATCCGTGCGCTCGATCGTCGCCTGGTGTTTGTCGACTGGGCCAAGCAGGTGCATATCTCGGCCTTGCACGGTTCTGGCCTGCGTGAGCTGATGCGCGCCGTGGTACGCGCGCATTTCTCGGCGACCAAGGAGATGGGCTCGTCCGAGCTGACCAAGACGCTGGAAAAAGCGTACGAGAGTTACCAGCCGCCGCTGGTCAACGGTCACGCGCCGAAGCTGCGCTTCGCGCATCCTGGCGGCACCAATCCGCCGACCATCGTGATCCACGGCACCCGCACCAAGCACATCGCGCCGGCCTATCAGCGCTATCTGGAAAACTTCTTCCGCAAGCGTTTCAAGCTGGAAGGCACGCCGGTACGCATCGCGTTCCGCGAAGGCGAAAACCCGTATGCGGGGCGCAAGAAAGTGCTGACCAAGGAGCAGCAGCAGAAGGCTCGCCGCCGGGTCAGCGACCTGATCAAGCGCACGCGCTGAGCGGACTTGATTGCGCGCTGGTCGGCATCTCGTAGACTGGCGGCATGAACGAACCCCTGAATCGCGACGGCTGGCTCGATGCGCTACGCGAAACCATCCCTGAGATCACGCCTACCCTGGCGCTGACCACGCAGGCACAAGGCGGACTGCTGATCGATGTGCGTGAGGATGCGGAGCGTGCCTCGGGCATGCCCGCCAACGCGCTGGGCCTGTCGCGCGGGTTTCTCGAGCTGCGCATCGAACAGGCCGAGCCCGATCGCGACCGGGCGATCGCCTTGATCTGCGGCAGCGGTCAGCGCTCGCTGTTGGCCGCCGAATCGCTGCGGCGCATGGGCTATCGGCGAGTGAGCTCGGTGGCCGGCGGCTTTGGCCGCTGGAAAAGCGAGGGCTTGCCGATTTCCCGCAGTGGTCTCGACGTGGATGCGAGCGAACGGTATGCCCGCCAGCTGCGTCTGGCCCAAGTCGGCGAGGCCGGACAGGCGAAGCTGCAAAACGCCAAAGTGGTGCTGCTGGGCGCAGGCGGCCTGGGTTCGCCGGCAGCGCTGTACCTGGCCGCGGCCGGCGTCGGTCAGCTGACTCTGATCGACGACGACGTGGTCGAACGGTCCAACCTGCATCGCCAGATCATCCATGCCGATGCGCGCGTCGGCATGAAAAAAACCGAGTCGGCGCGCATGGCGCTGCAGGCGCTCAATCCGCGCGTGCGTATCGTGACGCATGAGGAGCGCCTGCAGGCGGACAACGTCGAGCGTCTGCTGGCCGGCCACGATGTGCTGATCGACGGTGCGGACAATTTCGCTGCGCGCTATCTGCTGACCGCCGCGTCCTTGCGGGTCAAGTTGCCGATGGTCTATGGCGCCGTTGAGCGGTTCAGCGGGCAGGTGAGCGTGTTCGATCCGCGTCGAGATGATTCGCCCTGCTACCGCTGCCTGTTTCCCGAACCGCTGTCCGTTGCCGACGCACCCAATTGCAGCGAGGCCGGGGTACTCGGCGTGCTGCCGGGAATGATCGGGCTGCTGCAGGCGACCGAGGCGCTGAAGCTGATCCTCGGTATCGGCGACTCACTGGTCGGACGTCTGCTCTGCTTCGATGCGCTGGATATGCGCTTCAGCGAGCTGCAGCTTGCGCGCGATCCGCGCTGTCCCGGCTGCGGCGCCGATGCCTCGTTCAGCGGCTACGAGGATATCGCGCGACAGTGTGCCGCCGGAGGCTGAGCGCGGTATTCATTCCATGTGCGTGTCGGTATAACCGCTGCGTGGACTGCGCTCGAGTTCGCATGAACAAGCGTAGGTTGGCGGTGAGCGCAGCGAACCCCAACATCGAACAACCCGGTATGTTGGGGTTCGCTGCGCTCACCGCCAACCTACGTATTCGCCCTTGCGCCCCATGACACGGCGCGCGTTGCTTCGATCGGTTTGTAAGCGCGTCGTCCAGCCGGGATAATGGAGGACTTTAAGCCCGGGCATTTCCATGAGCGCACGCATTCTTGACGGTAAACTTATCGCGCAGGAACTGCTGGAGCGCGTCGGAAGGCGCGTCACCGAACGCCTGGCTGAGGGGCTTTCTGCGCCTGGCCTTGCCGTTATTCTGATCGGCGACAACGCGGCGTCCTCGGTCTACGTGCGCAACAAGCGCAAGGCCTGTCATCAGGTCGGTTTTCGGTCGTTCGATCACGATCTGCCGGCCGATACGAGTCAGGAGGAGGTCTTCGCGCTGATCGATAACCTCAATGCCGATCCAGATGTGCACGGCATTCTGGTGCAGTCGCCGCTGCCCGAACATATCGATGAGGATGCGCTGGTCGATCGCATCGACCCGGCCAAGGACGTGGACGGTTTCCAGGCCATCAACGTGGGCCGCTTGGCGCTTCGCCGTTTCGGCTTGCGGCCGTGCACGCCGCGCGGTGTGATGACGCTGCTTGGCCATACCGACCGGCCCGTGCGCGGCCAGCACGCTGTGGTCGTGGGGGTGTCGAATCATGTCGGTCGCCCGCTGGTGCTGGAGCTGATGATCGCCGGATGTACCACGACGTCCTGTCATCGCTTCACCCGTGACCTGGAAAGCTTTGTGCGCCAGGCCGATATTCTGATCGTGGCGGTCGGCAAGCCGGGGCTGGTCAAGGGCGAATGGATCAAGCCTGGCGCCGTGGTGATCGATGTCGGCATCAACCGTCTGGAGGACGGCCGGCTGGTGGGCGACGTGGATTTTCAGGCGGCCGCCGAAAACGCCAGCTGGATCACTCCCGTGCCGGGCGGCGTGGGTCCGATGACCGTCGCCACGCTGATCCAGAACACCCTGGAAGCCGCCGAGGCGCACGCTTCCTACGGAGTCGATTGCAACTAAGTACGGCAATGTTCAGTCGCTGATCTGGCGAGCATCACGATGACCCGCGTATAATTCCCTCTTTGCAGCGGGACTTTCGCATGCGCATCCTCGCCGAGGCACTGACCTACGACGACGTTTACCTGGTTCCCGGCCACTCCATCGTGCTGCCGCGTGACGTAGACACCTCCGCCCGTTTCACCCGCAACCTGCGGCTCAACATTCCCATCGTCTCCGCCGCGATGGACACGGTGACCGAAGCGGGACTGGCCATCACCATGGCCCAATGCGGCGGTATCGGCATCATCCACAAGAATCTGACGCCGGAACAGCAGGCGGCCGAAGTGCGACTGGTGAAGAAGTTCGAGGCCGGCGTGATCCGCCGCCCGATCACCGTCACGCCCGATACCTCGATCAGCGAAGTGCTGCGACTGACCCGAGCGCACAACATCTCCGGCGTCCCGGTGGTGGACGGTTCGAAGCTGGTCGGCATCGTCACCAGCCGCGACCTGCGCTTCGAGCGCAAGCACGACGATCCGGTACGCAACATCATGACCCGCCAGGAAAAGCTGGTGACCGTGCGTGAGGGCGCCAGCCAGGACGACGTGCTGCTGCTGCTGCACAAGCACCGCATCGAGAAAGTGCTGGTGGTCAACGACGACTTCCAACTGCGCGGCCTGATCACCGTGAAGGACATCCAGAAGGCGCGAGACAATCCACATGCCGCGAAGGATCAGCAGGAAGCTTTGCTGGTTGGTGCCGCTGTCGGCGTCGGTGGCGATACCGAGCGACGCGTCGCCGCGCTGGTTGAAGCCGGTGTAGACGTTTTGGTTGTCGACACCGCGCACGGCCATTCGCAGGGCGTGATCGAGCGCGCCGGCTGGGTCAAGAAGCACTACCCGCAGGTGCAGGTGGTCGCCGGCAATATCGTCACAGGTGACGCAGCGCGTGCGCTGCTCGACGTCGGCGTGGATGCCGTCAAGGTCGGCGTGGGTCCGGGTTCGATCTGCACCACGCGCGTGGTGGCCGGCGTGGGCGTGCCGCAGATAACCGCCATCGACATGGTGGCCAACGCGTTGAAGGACGAGATTCCGCTGATTGCCGACGGCGGCATCCGCTACTCCGGCGACATCCCCAAGGCGCTTGCCGCCGGTGCGTCGACCGTGATGCTGGGCTCGATGTTTGCCGGCACCGAGGAATCGCCCGGCGAAGTCGAGCTGTTCCAGGGCCGTTCGTACAAGAGCTATCGCGGCATGGGCTCGATCGGCGCGATGCAGCTCGGCTCAAAGGATCGCTATTTTCAGGACGAAGCGGACGCCGACAAATTGGTGCCCGAGGGCATCGAAGGCCGCGTGCCGTACCGTGGGCCGCTGCGCAACATCATCCACCAGCTGATTGGTGGACTGCGCGCCTCGATGGGTTACCTCGGCGCGGCCAATATCGAAGACGTGCGTCACAAGGCGCAGTTCGTCAAAGTCACCTCGGCCGGCGTCACCGAAGCGCACCCGCACGATATTCAGATCACCAAGGAAGCGCCGAATTATCGGCTGAATTCCTGAGGTATTAAGAGCAGGAACGGGGAACAGGGAATGGGGAACTGGTATTTCCCGCTCTGTTCTTCTCCGGCTCTGAGTGATTTGTCAGGAAGTCCGGAATGCATGCCGCATTTTCGTTCCCCGTTCCCCGTTCCCCGTTCCCCGTTCCCGCTTTTTTCTGCCCCGGCCCCCATGACCAACATCCATAGCGACAAGATCCTCATTCTCGATTTTGGCGCGCAGTACACGCAGCTGATCGCGCGCCGCATTCGCGAAATCGGTGTGTACTGCGAAATCTGGGCCTGGGATCACGATCCGGAGGAGATCGCCGCGTTCGGGGCGAAGGGCATCATTTTTTCCGGTGGCCCGGAGTCCACCACGCTGGCCGATGCGCCGAAGGCGCCGCAGCAGGCGTTCGATTCGGGTCTGCCGATACTCGGAATCTGTTACGGCATGCAGACGATGGCCGCACAGCTGGGCGGTGCGACCGAGGCAGCCGACGCCCGTGAATTCGGCAGCGCCGAAGTCGACATCGTTGCGGATAGCCGTCTATTCAAAAATCTCACCGATCACCCCAGCAGTCATCGCCTCGACGTGTGGATGAGCCACGGAGACCACGTGGCCAAGGCGCCGCCGGGTTTCGTTATCACCGGCACCACGGACCGCATTCCGGTCGCGGTGATGGAGAACGAAGACAAGCGCTGGTACGGCGTGCAGTTCCATCCCGAGGTCACCCACACCAAGCAGGGTGGCGCGCTGCTGAAGCGCTTCATCACCGAGATCTGCGGCTGCCAAACGCTGTGGACCGCGGCCAACATCATCGACGATCAGATTGCCCGCGTGCGCGACCAGGTCGGTGACGACCATGTACTGCTGGGGCTTTCCGGCGGCGTGGATTCCTCGGTCGTCGCGGCGCTGTTGCATCGGGCCATCGGCGACAAGCTCACCTGCGTGTTTGTCGATACCGGCCTACTACGCTGGAAGGAAGGCGACCAGGTGATGGCGACCATGGCCGAGCATATGGGCGTCAAGGTGATCCGCGTCGATGCGCAAAACCGTTACTTCGATGCGCTCGCCGGGGTGAGCGATCCGGAAGCCAAACGTAAAATCATCGGCGGCCTGTTCATCGAGATTTTCGACGAGGAATCGTCCAAGCTCACCGCCGACGGCGCGGGCGCGGTGAAGTGGCTGGCGCAGGGCACGATTTACCCCGATGTGATCGAGTCCGCCGGCAGCAAGACCGGCAAGGCGCACGTGATCAAGAGCCACCACAACGTCGGCGGCCTGCCGGCACACATGAAGCTCAAGCTGGTCGAGCCGCTGCGCGAGCTGTTCAAGGACGAGGTGCGCCGCATCGGCGTGGAGCTGGGGCTGCCGCGCGAAATGGTCTATCGCCATCCGTTCCCCGGTCCCGGCCTGGGCGTGCGCATTCTCGGTGAGGTGAAGCGCGAGTACGCCGATCTGCTGGCGCAGGCCGACGCGATCTTTATCGACGAACTGCGCAAGGCCGACCTGTACGACAAGACCAGCCAGGCGTTTGCCGTGTTTCTGCCGGTGAAGTCGGTCGGCGTGGTCGGCGACGCGCGCGCCTACGAATGGGTCATTGCGCTGCGTGCGGTGGAAACCATCGACTTCATGACCGCGCACTGGGCGCATCTGCCGTACGAGTTTCTGGGCCGCGTCTCCAATCGCATCATCAATGAGCTGCGCGGCGTGTCCCGCGTCGTCTACGACATCAGCGGCAAGCCACCCGCAACCATTGAGTGGGAATAAACGTTGCGGTGGAGTGATGGTTTAGCGGCATTCCGACGTGCCACCCAGTACGTCGCTCCCTCTGATCCGTAACGCTCGGCATGCTGCTGTCCGCGGCTCAATACGAAGGTATCGCCTGGCAGCAGATGGCGCGTTTCGCCGTCGCAGGTGAGCCATATCTCGCCCTTGGTCACTACGGCATCCGCGTCATAGGGATGGGCGTGAGAAGCAATCACGCTATCGGGGGCCCACTCGCGCACCAGCGCTTCGTCGAAGCCCGAGGCGAGCGCTTCTTCTTTGAATGCCGAGAATGAATCGGCTTTCTTGATCATTGTTGACTCCCGAACTTGTCCAGAATATTAGGACGAGGGTGCACCGGCCTGACGACGCGGATCGGCTTTGGCGAACGCATCAAGCGCCTCACAGGCGGCCATGATGCGATTGACCTTGGGGATGTCGGCGACTTCGATCTTGAAAACGCGCATCACCACGATGATGCTGGCCAGACAGATGTCGGCCTGAGTAGGCGTATCGCCGTGGCAGAAGGTACCGGTTTCCTTTTCGCTCGACAGGCGCTTTTCCAGCGCCTGCAGGCCGGTGGTGAACCAGTGGATCTGCCAGGCTCGCCAGGCGGCATCGTCGAAGTGGCCAGCGCCAGTGAGATATTTTTTGATGCGCGGCGTGATCAGCGGATGGGTGTCGGCCGCCAGCATGGCAGCCAGCGATCGCACGCGAGCGCGCGCATGCGTGCCCACGGGCAGGAGCGGAGGCGTTGGGTAGGTTTCATCGATGAATTCGAGTATCGCCAGTGATTGGGTTAGCGGCAACGACGATGATCCCTCATCGTGGTCCAGCACCGCAGGAATCGCGCCCATCGGATTGACCTTCAAAAAGTCTTCGCTGCGCTGTTCGCCTGCATCGATATCGACGTTGTGCTCGTGGGGCGAAACGCCCTTGATATTGAAGGCCACGCGGACGCGATACGTTGCCGAAGTGCGCCAGAAAGAGAAGAGTTCGAAACGGGCAGCGTCAGTCATGGTGACTCCTTTGACTACGGTAGTGACGGTAAACTGGTGACGGACTTGAAGCACTATTTCCGTCAGGATCCTTGCATCTCTCAATGAACGATAACGTGATTGCAGCAGAATCCGACTCGCCCTTCAGCGGCACCGATGTGGCGCATATGCGTCGCGCGCTGCAGCTGGCGGAGCACGCGCGCGATGCCGAAAACGAGGTGCCGGTCGGCGCCGTTCTGGTGCTTGACGGCGATATCATGGGGCTGGGCTGGAATCGCAACATCACCTTGCACGATCCCACGGCGCACGCGGAAATTCAGGCACTGCGTGCCGCCGGCGAAAAGCTGGCCAACCATCGCCTGTCGGGCGCCACGCTGTACGTGACGCTGGAGCCTTGCTCGATGTGCGCCATGGCGATGATCCATGCGCGGGTAGGGCGCGTGGTTTACGGCGCGGCGGATCCCAAGACGGGTGCCGCCGGCAGCGTGTTCGATACGCTGGTGTCGGAGAAACACAATCATCGCGTCGATGTCAGCGGCGGTCTGTTGGCGGAGGAATCGGCCACGCTGCTGCGCCAGTTTTTTCGGGCGCGTCGTTAGGTTTGAACCCAAAGCCTCGGCTTAGAGAAACGACAGCGCCTGCGCGCAGGACGCATCGACCTTTAGCGTGAGCAGTGGATCGGCCCTGGTACGCCCCTGGTTGACGGCGGCGATCGGTTTGCCGGCCTTTGCCGCGGCGTGCGCGAAACGGTAGCCCGAATACACCATCAGCGATGAGCCGACGACCAGCATGGCGTCTGCGGCGTCCAATGCCTGCATCGCCACGTCGACGCGATCGCGCGGCACGTTTTCGCCGAAGAACACGACGTCCGGTTTCAGCATGCCGCCGCAATGCAGGCAGTCCGGCACGTTGAAACCGGAGAAATCCTGCACCAGGACATCGGCATCGCCGTCGGGCGCATCCCACGCTTCGACGTCCGCCCAGTCGGGATTGAGCCGCAGCAGTTCGGCCTGGAACTCGCCGCCACGCGGCTCGCGCCGTTCGCAGGCGAGGCAGCGGATCACGTCCATCCGCCCGTGCAGGTCGATGACCTTGCGGCTGCCGGCAGCCTGATGCAGGCGATCGACGTTCTGCGTCAGCAGCAAGCTGAGCTTGCCGAGATTCTCCAGCGATGCGAGCGCGCGATGCGTATCGTTCGGCTGTGCGGTACCAAAGCGACGCCAGCCGACCAGATTGCGTGCCCAATACCGCTGCCGCGTGGCATGGCTGCCGACAAACGCCTGGTAGGTTACCGGCGGCGTGCGCTTCCATTCGCCGTTGGCGTCCCGATAGTCCGGGATGCCCGATTCAGTACTGCAACCGGCGCCCGTCAGCACGAACAGGCGTTCGTGCCTGCCGACGAAGTCGGCCAGTGGCGTGTTGACGGGTAGGTTGTTCTGCGATGAAGCCGTGCTGGGCAATGCGCTACTCCGATGATATGGACAGCCAAATCGGTACAGCGAAAAAAAACGCCTCTGCGATTCAATGACTGCCCGCGTCGCTGGCGCCCGCTTCAGGCCACTGCTGCGGCACCTTGCGGATGTCGGCAACCTTGTAGCCCATCGCGGTGACGCGGGCGACCATGGCATCGTAGTCGGCCTGCGGAATGGTCGGCGTGCGCGCCATGATCCACACATAGTCGCGCTTGTCGCGCGCGATAATGGTCTCGCTGTAATTGTCATTGAGATACGCAATGATGTATTGCGCCTTGATCGGCCAGACAATCTGCACGCCCCACACGGCGTTGTTGGTGTTGGGCTTGACGAAGCCGGTCGACTTGATCGTCTTGATCGGATTGGTGAACGCGCTGTTGCGATAACGGAATACCGTATCGATGTGGCCGTTCGGGGCCAGCGTGTAGGTTTCGACGGCGTTGTAGGCCTTTTTCTCCAGCGTCGAAGGGATTGACGCGATCACGTACCACGGCCCCATGAAACGCTGGAGTTCAACCTTCTCGACCGGTTTGATCGGTGCCATGTCGGCAGCGATCGCCGTGATGGACGTCAGCGCGAGCGCGCCGCTAAGCAAAAGTGTGCTGGAAAAACGCATAAAGTAGTACTCCGCAGTGGGTTTGGCAGCGGCGATCCGAAGTGGACCGCGCGCGATTCAGGGGCGAACGAACCGATAGTGGGCGACCAGCCATTCCTGGCCGTTGTCGTAACCGAACAGTTCGGCGCATGACATCCAGAACATTCGCCAGCGCTGAAACCACAGGGCGGCTGCCTTGGCGCCGTAGGCCTCGGTCAGCGTGGCCATCACCGACTCCTTGCGCGCATCCTGATTGGCCAGCCAGTGGTTGGCGGTGCGCTGGTAGTGCGTACCGTCGACGTGCCAGCGCTGCTCGATTTTCAGATCGCGCTGGAACCACAGCAGGGTATCCGACGCCGGCATCAGGCCACCGGTAAAGAAGTGGCGGCCCATCCAGTTATCGTCGCCCTCGGTCTCGAACGGGTACATCAGGGTCTTGTGCGCAAAGATATGCACGAACAGCTTGCCGCCGGGCTTGAGCCAGCTCGCCACGCGACCGAGTAGGGTTTCATAGTTGCGCATGTGTTCGAACATTTCGATCGAGACACAGCGATCAAACTGCGAGGGCTCCAACGCCAGTTGGTTCACGTCCTGCGTGATCACCCGCACGTTGGACAGGCCGCGCTTGGCGCACTGCGCTTCGATGTGCTTGCGCTGCGGATTGGAATTGGAGACTGCGGTGATCCGAGCGTTAGGATACTTTTCGGCCATCCAAAGCGTCAGCGAGCCCCAGCCGCAGCCGAGCTCCAGAATCGTCTGGCCATCGGCCAGTTCGCCTCGCTGACCGTAAAGCGTCAGCATGGCGTCTTCGGCCTGCTCCAGCGTTTCATCGCCACGCGGGTAGTAGCAGCCGGAGTATTTCAGGCGCTTGCCGAGGCACTGTTCGAAGAACGCCGGCGGCAGCTCGTAATGCTGCGCGTTGGCGGCATCGGTATGGATCGCCACCGGGCTCTGGCGCAGCATGTCGATGCGCTCGGCGTAGCGAGCAGCCTGCGCATCGAGTCCACCGGCCAGCTCCTCGCGCAACCGCTGCGCGCACATGCGGCGGATGCCCTGGCGCAGCAGCGCATCGGGAAGATGGCCGCGTTCGGCCAGGCCCAACAGTCCGGGGGCAGGCTTTTCCTGCGGCAGTTCGGCGGCGGCGGATTGACTCATCGTTCGGTCCTCTTGGGAAACCAGGGAAACAGCATGGGCGTGGTGCGCTGGTACTCGCGGTAATCCGCACCGCGACTGCGCAGGGCGTGCGTCTCGGTGTACGGAATACCGCTGACCCAGCGCAGAAAGACGTACATCACCAGCGGCCCCGACCACGCCAGCCAAAAGCGGGGTGAACCCACGGCCAGGCAAACGTAGGCAAACCAGTGTATCCATTCGAAGAAATAATTCGGGTGGCGCGAGTAACGCCATAGCCCAGCACGGCAGGTGCGGCCGCGGTTCGCTTCATCGCTGCGAAACTTGGCAAGCTGCGCGTCGGCAACCGCCTCACCGATCACGCTGATCAGCCACACAATAAGGCCCGCCCCGATCCAGCCGCCGAAGGTTTCCGGATTGTGCGCCACCGACAGAAACGGCAGCGAAAACAGCACGATCAGAAACGCCTGAAACTGGAAGAACAGAAAAAAGTAGAACTGATTGCCTTTCCAGTGTTCGCGCAGGTGACGGTAGCGGCCATCTTCCGGCTCGCCGCTGACGCGCTTCCACAAATGGGCAGCCAAACGCATGCCCCACAAGCCGCCCAGCACGGCCATGATGATGCGCGGCCATGCGGCGCCGTCGCCCAGCATCGCGAACAGCACGGCGCTGCCGCCCACGCCGCACGACCACAGCACATCGACAATGCCGGCGTTCGAACGGGGACGCTGCCACATCCACCCCAGCGTCATCATCAGTGCGGCCAGTATCCAAAGGCACAGCAGCTGGATCCAGGGACTCATGACACATGCCCATGAAGCTGTGCGGTCGACGTCGATTCGACGGCGGGCGTGCGACCGGACAGCCACGCCAGAATCGGCGTGGCGATCGCCCAGCCGACGCCCAGAAAAAACAGCCCGTGCCAGCTCGGTTCGATAAACGTCACCACGTGAAATCCGCTGCTGGCGCTGATGTAGGCCACCGGGCCGCCGATGGCGCCGAAAAGCACGGCGACCCACAGACGCTTGCGCAGATAAGCCAGCGAGATGGTGAAGGTGAGCGAAAACGTCGCCCACAGTGAAACGATCCACAGCGGCGCGAACGAGGGTGATGGCCACGGCGCGCCGTAGTGCGCCAGGCCGCTGTACGCCAGGCCGCCGTCGACCATGCAGCCCATCACGATGGCAGCGGCCATCAGGGAAAGATGGGTTTTCACGTGGCCGGTGAGGCTTATATGGATGGATGCATAAATCAGCATGCCGACCAGTCCGGGCCACGGCAGCCCGTGCTCCGCCCCGATCACCGCGGCGAACCAGACCATCTGGTAACCGATCAGGCAGGCCCAGAATTTCATGCGTGTGCCTTGGGGCTCTCATCCAGTGATGGCAGCAGGGAAGGGCGACGGTTATCCGGCTTGGCCAGCAGCAGATGCGAGACGCCGATCGAGCGCTCGCGGAAGCCGCCTTCGCAGTAGGCGAGATAAAACTCCCACATGCGAATAAAGCGATCGTCGAAACCCTGCGCGCGAACCTGGGCAAGTTGCGCCAGAAAGCGGTGGCGCCAGGCCTCCAAAGTGCGCGCGTAGGAAAGTCCAAAATCTTCCATCTGCACCAGCGCCAGATCGGTGGTGCGCGTCTTGGCGTCGAGCATCGCGCTGATCGACGGAATGAAGCTGCCGGGAAACACGTGGCGCTTGATGAAATCCACTTCGTTGACCGCCTTGGCGTAGCGGTGATCTTCGATGGTGATGGCCTGCAGCAGCGCCAGGCCGTCGGGTTTCAGCAGCGAGCCGAGCTTGGCGAAATAGGTATCGATGTACTGCGCGCCGATCGCTTCGACCATCTCGATCGAAACGAGCTTGTCGTAGGTGCCGGTGAGGTCGCGATAATCCTCCAGCAGCAGCGTCACATGCGCGCTCATGCCGGCGGCTTCGATACGCGCTTTTGCCAGATCGTGCTGCTCTCTGGAAATCGTCGTGGTGGTGACGTGGCAGCCATAGTGCCGCGCGGCGTACAGCGCAAAGCCGCCCCAGCCTGTGCCGATCTCGATCACGCGATCGGTCGGCCGAAGGTCGAGCTTGCGGCAGATGCGTTCCAGCTTGCGCTGCGACGCCGCTTCCAGCGTGTCGTCGGCACCGTCCCAGATCGCCGAGGAGTACATCAGGTCCGGCGAGAGAAACAGCTCGAAGAAATCGTTACCCAGGTCGTAATGCGCGGCAATATTGCGGCGGCTGCCGCTGCGCGTATTGCGTTGCAGGGCATGCCAAGCGCGCATGGCCATGCCGCCCAGGCGCGCCATGCCGGTTTCCATGCCGTCGAGCAGATCGCGGTTGCGTACCAGCAGCTGGATCAGCCCGACGAGGTTGTCGCAGCACCACAGGCCGTCCATATAGGCCTCTCCGGCGCCAACGCTGCCGTTGGCCGCCACCGCGCGATAGAAACCGGTGTCCAGCACGTCAAGATGCACCACCAGATCGGTCGGCTCGTGCGCAGGCGTACCCAGTTCCACCTTGCCCAAGGCGTCGGTGAGAACCAGACGTCCGCGCTTGAGGCCGGCCATCTGCGCGAGCAGACGCTGGCGCAGAAAACGCGCGCCGGCCGATACGGTCGACGCATCGGTTCGCGCGGCGACAGTGGAAGGGACGACAGTGGATTTGGCGACAGCGTTCATGCAAACCTCAAAGCGATTGCGGGTGGTCGTAGACGGGATTGCGTTTCAGCCACAGGCGAAGCGCCTGCCAGTGGATGGCGCCGACGACTCGTGCAGTCATCAGCGGGTAGCGCCACAGCACGCGGGCGAGCGATGAGCCGTTCAAGGGTTGCCGATGCAGGGTCAAGGTGGCGTCGAACTCGCGCACGCCCTCGCGCAGCACGTCCATGTGCACGCGCAGATCGTCGCCCGGCGTGGTGAAGCGCCAGGCGTAGTCGCGTGTCATCGGCATGAAGGGCGATACGTGAAAAACCTTGGGGAACATCCAGCCCAGCGCGCGACCGTGCGCCTGCGCGCTATCGATCGGCAGCACATACGCGTGCCGCTCGCGCCAGGGCATATTGGTGATCTCGGCGACGATGCACACCAGGGTCACACCGTCCTCGGCGTAGCAGTAATAAAAACTCACCGGGTTGAACGTGTAGCCGAAGTAGCGCAGATGCGTCAGCAGACGAATCGGACCGGTCGGACGTTCGCCGGTGGCCTGCTCCACGCGCTGGCGCACGGCGTCGGATAAAGACAGTTCGGTGGGGCCGAGATAATCCTGGCGGCGAAACTGCGCCACGTTGGATTTTTCGTTCGACCACAGCCAACGCTGCTCAAAAACGCGATCGACCTCGTCCAGGTCCAGATACAGCTGCGCGATCCTGTAGTCGAAGCTGTGCGGGTGCGGCGCCATCCGACGATGACGTACCAGGCCTTCGTAAATAGCGCTGGCGAACGGCACGGTTTCCTGCAAACGCACGCTGGCAGGCTTGGCCGTCACGCAGGCAGCGCCTCTTCGCGCGGTTCGGTCGTGTGACGCGAATGCGTCGTCGTATCGGACCAGCGCACGCCGAATGACTCGGCAACGTCGACCGCGCTTCGCATGCCGTCTTCATGAAAACCCCAACCCCAGTAGGCGCCGGCGAACCAGGTGCGCCGCTGGCCCTGGATCTCGGGCTTTCGCTTTTGGGCGGCGACGGACGCGGTGCTGTAAACCGGATGGTCGTAGCTCATACGCCGCAGCACCATGTCGGGATCGATGGCATGCGTTCGGTTCAAGGTCACGATGAACGGTTCGGGCGAGTCGATTCCCTGCAGCAGGTTCATGCAATAGCTGACTGTGCATGCTTCGGACGGATCGCGTGGCAGCCACGCGTTCCACGCCGCCCAAGCCTTGCGCCGGACCGGCAAGATGCTGGCGTCGGTATGCAGCACGGTGTCGTTGGTCTGGTACGGCATGGCGCCGAGGATCGACTGTTCGCGCTCGTCGGCGTCGGCAAGCATCGCCAAGGCCTGGTCGCTGTGGCAGGCCAGCACCACCTGATCAAAGTCTTCGACGCCTGCGGCGCTTTCCAGTTCGACGCCGTTGGCGTGACGCGTGATCGAATGCACCGGACATTTCAGCCGCTCGTGCACGGACCACACGGCACGCAGCGCCTTGACGTAGGTCGACGAGCCACCTTTGACCACGCGCCACTGCGGACGATCGCTGACCTGCAGCATTTGATGATTGGCCATGAACTGCACGAGATAGCGGGCGGGGAAACCCAGGATCTGCGTCGGCGGCGAGGACCACAGTGCAGACGCCATCGGCACCAGATGTTCGTCGCGGAAGGCGTCGCCGTAGCGGTTCTGCTCAAGATAATCGCCGAGCGTCGTGGTGTTGTCCTGCTGCAAGAGCAAGGCAGGCGCCTCGCGGTAAAAACGCATCAGGTCGCGCACCATGCCGATAAAGCGCGGCGATACGATGTTCTTGCGCTGGCAGAACAGCGTATCCAGCGTGGCGGCGTTGTACTCCAGACCGGTCGCCTCGTTATGCAGCGAAAAACTCATCGTGGTCGGCTGCGACGCCACGCCGAGCTCATTGAAAAGTCGCGTCAACAACGGGTAGTGCAACGGGTTGTGCACGATGAAGCCGGTATCGACCCGGTATTCCCGCCCGTGCAGGGTGATGTCGTGCGTATGCGTATGCCCGCCCAGATAGTCGCCCGCCTCGAACAGCGTGACGTCATGCTTGCGCGACAGCAGCCACGCCGAGGCCAGCCCGGCGATGCCCGATCCCACCACGGCGATACGCATGGTCTAGCTCCGCGCCTTGGCGTGGACCCACTCCGGCACCGACTTCAGTCCATGCACCAGCCCCAGCGCCGACATCAGCTTCAGGCCGTACCACGTGATATCGACTTCCCACCAGCAGAAGCCCTGACGGCTGGAGCCGGGGAAATAGTGATGATTGTTGTGCCAGCCTTCGCCGAAGGTGATAAGGGCTAACCACAGATTATTGCGGCTGCTGTCCTTGGTCTCGAAGCGACGCGAGCCGAAGCGGTGTGCCAGTGAGTTGATCGTGACCGTGGCGTGGAACAGAACCACCGTGGAAATGAAGAAACCCCAGATCAGCATCTGGCCGCCGCTGGTGCCCAGCTGCGGCGCCACGTGATGCAGCAACACGCCGAAAAAATACATCGCTACCGCCAGCAGCACCGGCACGAGTGTGTCGTACCGATCGAGCACGCGCAGCTCGGGAAACTTGGCCAGATCCGGCACGCGCGAAATATCGGTCTGGAAGTTGCGCGGGGTGAGAAACCAGCCCACGTGGCTCCAGATGAAACCGTAGACGGTCGGCGAATGCGGATCGAGCTCGGTGTCGGCATTGCGATGGTGATTGCGATGATGCGCCGCCCACCACAGCGGCCCGCGCTGCACGCACGAGGCGCCGATCAGCGCGAAGATGAACTGCACGGCCCGCGACGTGCGGAACGTGCGATGCGAAAAATAGCGGTGGTAGAACCCGGTGATCGCAAACATGCGCACTGCGTAGAGCGCTGCCGCCACGATCAGTGCGATGGGCGAAACGCCGACACAGATCACCGCGATGCAGGCCAGATGCATCGCGATGAACGGGGTGGCGCGCAGCCAGTCGATGCGGTCCGCGCGCTCGTCATCCACATCCACTACCGCGGAGGTATCGAACCATGCGCGCAGCTTGCGAACGACCCAGGAGCGCTTTTCCGCCAGCATCGGCGCGGCCAGCGGTTCGGCGTCCGCGCCATCGGAGCAGGGCATCGAAACGGATTTGGAAAATGCCATGAAATTCTGCCTGTCTAACCTATGGCTGTACATACGAACCGGCATGCCGCCCGGATGCATCGCAACGCTGCGCAATCGCTGTCGTGTTGCCCCTGACGGCTGGTGTTTACCGCGCCCCGGCGCGCGTAAATACGTGGGATACCGTCGTTCGAACTGAGACTACATCGTCGCGGGTTACGCGCGAAACATCAGCGATCTTTGCCGGCCTTATAGGCGGCCAGCGCGTCCTCGCGTGATTTGGCCAAATCCACCATCGGCGGTGGATAGCCGCTGCGCTTCAAGCGCTCTGGATCTTTCCACGGCTCGTGCAGCAAATCGCGCGGAAAATCCGCCAGTTCCGGCAGCCAGCGCTTCAAATAGACGCCTTCGGGATCGAATTTTTTCGACTGCGTCACCGGATTGAATACGCGGAAATACGGTGCGGCGTCGGCGCCGCAGCCGGCCACCCATTGCCAGCCCAGCGTGTTGCTGGCCAGGTCGGCATCCACCAGGGTGTCCCAGAACCAGCGCTCGCCCTCATGCCAGTGCTGGCGCAGGTTCTTGGTCAGGAAACTGGCCACGATCATGCGCACGCGGTTGTGCATCCAGCCGGTGTGCCAAAGCTCGCGCATGCCTGCGTCGACCAGCGGAATGCCGGTACGCCCCTGCTGCCAGCGTTTGAGCAGGGTCTTATCCGGCGGGTTCCAGCGAAAGTTTTTAAAGCGCGGGTTGAAGTTTTCGGTGGGCGTCTTGGGAAAGTGGTAAAGCAGGTGGTACGCAAACTCCCGCCACCCCAGCTCACGCAGGTAAGGCTCGATATCCGGGCGCTTCTTGGCATCCGTGCGCTTGACGTGTTCGGCAAGCGCAAAGTGGATCTGCCGCGGAGAAATTTCGCCAAAATGCAGATGCGGTGAAAGCCGGGAGGTGCCGTGCCGAGCGGGCAGGTCGCGCGCATGCGCGTAGTCGGCCACCGCATCGTCGCAAAACAGGTCCAGCATCTGCGCCGCGCCCTGCTCGCCGGGCTGCCAGTGTTCGGCGAACCCAGAGTCCCAAGGAATCGTCGGCAGAAGCTTTAATTCCGCAAGATCAAGGCCGCCGGCTAGCGTCTTCCAGCCTCGCATGGCGGGTTCGGGCAACGGTTCGGCCGGGCTGATCTGCGTGCGCAGATTGCGCCAGTACGGCGTGAATACCCGATACGGATCCCCTTGCTGGGTGGCGATCTGCCATGGTTCCAGCCACAGCGAGGCGTTATGGCTGTGCACGTCCACGCCCTGTTCCCGCAGCGCCGACTTGATCTGGGTATCGCGCGCGATGGTCGCCGGTTCGTACAGGCGATTCCAGTACACCGCCTCGGCGCCGCTTTGCTTGATCAGGGCCTGCAGGCAGGCCAGGCTGTCGCCTTGGCCGATATGCAGCCCTGCATGATGACTGTGCAGCCGCTTCTGCAGGGACGCCAGCGAATGGTGCAGCCACCATCGGCTGGCCGCGCCGATGGCCCATGCGCCGTCTTCATCCGGCGCATGGATATACACCGGCAGCACGTGTTCGTGCGCCGCGCATGCCGCGGCGAGTGCGGGATTGTCCTGCAAACGCAGATCGCGGCGGAAAAGAACCAGGGCCGTGCTCATGCGCCGCTCATCTGCAACAGGCAACCCGCGAAATCAGACGGACTTGCGGGTGGCAGCCACGTTCAGCGCCGCCACGCGCACGACGTGATCATGCGTTTCCGGCGAGCCACTGATGGCGCCCTTGGCAATCACCGCGCCGGTCGGTTGACCGGTCGGCGAGCCGCCCACCGGTTCCACCGACACAGCTAGCGCTGCGGTCGGTCCGAGCTTTGCCAGCAAAGACGGTTCAAGCGCGATGGTGGTTGGCGCGTCGCGCCTGATCATGGCGACGGAAATCGGCTTGCCGCCTGCGGGAATCAGCCACAGCTCCGGCGCTTTGCCGCTGGGAAGTGCGGACGGTGCAGCGGGCACGACGATCATGCGCGCACGATCCAGATCCATGGTGGCCGTCCAGCCCGTGACGCCGCTGTCCTGCTGGATGGTCGAGACCATGTAACCAGCCGACGCTTTCGGCGGCGCGGTTTCGGCCGTTGCCGGCACGTTCTCCCGATGCGGGGTGACGACAACCGCGAGCAGGGCGACCGCCACGGCGGTGGCGCCGATACCGAGCCAGTGCCACAGCGCCAGATTGTTCCAGAGACTTTTGCTTTCGGCGCGGGGGGCAGCAGGGGTTGGCGCATCCAGCTGCAGGTCGTCACGAATTCTGGCCCAGACGTACGGAGCCGGCGCGACGCCAGCAATCTGCTCGCTGAGCGGCATCAGGCGGCGCTGCCATAGGGCGACGGCGGCAGCCGCCTCGTCCGTGGTCTGGACTTCCTGGGCGATCGCCGCGCGCGCGTCGGCGTCGAGCACGCCCAGCACGTACTCGGCGTAGCGCAAGTTGTCGTTACCCTCATCGGCTGGCGTATTCATTGTTCCAGGCATACCCGTAGTTGCATCAAGCTGCGACGGATCCAGCTCTTCATGGTTCCGAGCGGCACCTTGGAGCGCGTCGCCAGTTCGTTATACGTAGCGCCAGTGAAAAAAGCTTCACGCACCGAGTCGCGCTGCTGCGGCTCGAGCGCGTCCAGACACTTCTGCAGCCGGCCATATTCCTGGCTCGTTTCCGCGTCGACCGCCGGCGTGGGCTGATCGTCCACCGCCTGCTCCAGCTTGGAAGGGTCGTCCACCAGCTCCTCGCGATGCTGACGCAGCCGATCGATCGCCTTGTTGCGCGAGAGCGTGATAAGCCACGTAATGGCGCTGGCCTTGGCCGCATCGAAACCGGCCGCGCGGCGCCACACCGTGGTGTAGGTTTCCTGCAGCACTTCCTCCGCCTCGCTGCGGTCGCGCAGCATGCGCAGACACACGCCGAAAAGCTTGGACGACGTGCGCTTGTATAACTCGGCAAAAGCTTTCTGGTCGTTGCGTCCGGTTTGTATCAGCAGTCGATTTAGCTCTTCACGTTCAGCGGGGCTGGTGACGCTCATGGTTAAACGATCCTGTGTTCATAAAGAATCCGGCGCTGCGACGGGCAAATCCCGAGCACTGCAGGCAAAGCCAGCAGCACTCCGCGTAGCATGAAGCGGCCATGCCGGGCTTGCAAGCCTGCGCGACGATCGAGTCGTGCACTGCGTCGATTGAACACGCCAGTGCGGGCAGGTCAGCGGACCCGCAAGCCGCCTTTTGCGACGGCTTCTCGCTAGACTTGCCGTCTGACCGCCTGTCGAGCCGCCCGGGGACACGCCATGACCGACCGCCATGTTTGAGCTCAAAGGCATGCTGTCGCTGCACGCCGGCGATCGGACGCTGGGCGGACTCAACCGCATAGAGCTGCTCGAGAAAATCGCTGAAACCGGATCGATAACCTCTGCCGCCCGCGCCGTAGGCATGAGCTATAAAGGCGCCTGGGACGCGATCGACGCGATGAACAACCTGTCCGACGAGCCGCTGGTGGTGCGCGTGGTCGGCGGCAAGCGTGGCGGCGGCTCCGAGCTGACCGCGCGCGCGCAGCGGCTGATCGACGTCTTTCGGGCCATGGAGCGTGAGCATCAACGGTTCATGCAACAGCTCGGCACGTTCAGCGACGTGTCGATTCGCGATGTCGAATTGATGAGGCGATTCATGATCAAGACCAGCGCCCGCAATCAGCTTTCCGGCACCGTGGTATCGGTGCAGAAGGGCGCCGTCAACGACACCATCGAACTGGAGATCCGGGGCGGGCAGCGCATCGTTGCCACGGTCACCAGCGACAGTACCGAAAACCTGGGCCTCGCGCCTGGCAAAGCCGCGGTGGCGCTGATCAAGGCCTCGTCGGTGCTGGTGGGCATTCCCGGCAAGGCGATGAAATTGTCGGCGCGCAACCAGCTGGCCGGCACGGTGAATCAGATCACGCATGGTGCGGTCAATGCCGAGGTGGCGATTGAGCTCGCCGGCGGCGGTGTCGTCGTGGCGATCGTCACCAACGGCAGCGTCGAGTCGCTCGGGCTGGTCGACGGGCTGGCAGCGGTCGCCATCATCAAGGCGTCCAGCGTGATTCTCGGCACGACGGACTAGCTATCCGTTAGCTATCCGTTGCGGCGTCAGCTCTGCCGGCAGCCACAGAATCGCTGAAAATACGGCCGTCGCGAATCTCCAGCACGTGTTCGCCGAGCACTTCGACGTCGGCCGGATCGTGCGTGATGATCAGCATCTGCAGGTCAAGCCGCGATTGCAGCGCCGCCAGCTCGTTGCGCATGCGCACGCGCAGCGGCGGATCCAGCGCCGAGAACGGCTCGTCGAGCAGCAGAATGTCGGGTGCGGCGGCGAGCGCGCGTGCCAGCGCGACGCGCTGCTTCTGGCCGCCGGAAATCTGCGACGGGTAATGTGCCGCCACGGCGCCCAGCTCGAAGACATCGATCCAGCGCGCGGCCGCTTCCGGCATCGACGAACGGCGCGGATTGAGAATCCCGCTGCGCATGCCGAATGCCACGTTTTGCGCCACGGTCAAATGGGGAAACAGCGCGTAGTCCTGGAATAGATAGCCGACCTTGCGCACCTGCGGCGCCAGATTTACGCCCACCGCCGAATCGAACAGCACGTGCCGGTTGACCACGATACGGCCTCCGTCCGGCGTCAGCAGGCCGGCGATGGCACGCAGCGTCATGCTCTTGCCCGAGCCGGAAGGGCCGTACAGAACCACGCGCCGACTGCTCGAACGAAACGCGACGTCCAGCGCGAAACGTCGCTCGGTATCGGCCAGTAAACGATGAAAAGATATCTCGACGGTCATGCGTCAGGTGACCCGCAAGCGCGAGCGATTCGGCGCCAAACGTCCCGCGATCAGCAGCACGACCACACAGGTGATCGATGCGACGACGACGAGGATATTGGCACCGCGATCGTCGCCTGCCTGCACCGCCGCGTAAATCGCCACCGACAAGGTTTGCGTACGGCCGGGCAGGTTGCCTGCAATCATCAGCGTGGCACCGAACTCGCCCAGCGCGCGGGCAAAAGCGAGCAGGGCGCCAGCGGTAATTCCCTTCGACGCCAGCGGCAGCGAGACGCGAAAAAATACCGCGCGCTCGGGCAGGCCCAGTACGCGTGCGGCGCTCTCCAGCTGCGGGTCGACGTTTTCGAAGGCGGCGCGCGCGGCTTTCTGGATCAATGGAAAGGCCACCAGGGTCGAGGCGATCACCGCGCCCTCCCAGGTGAATACCGGATTGATGCCCCAGCGCTCCAGCCACGCGCCGAACACGCCGCGCCGCCCCAGCAGCACCAGCAGGTAATAGCCCAGCACGGTGGGTGGCAGCACCAGTGGCAGGGTCAACAGCGAGTCGACCAGATCGCGCAGCGGCGAGCGCCAGCGCGACAGTCCGAAGGCCACTGGGATGCCAAGCAGCAGATTCAGCGCGGTCGCGCAGATCGCCACTTTCAGCGACAGCAGCAGTGGAAACCAGATGCCCATGCGCCGCTGTCAGGGTTTGAGAAATCCGGATTTGGCCAACAGCTGCTGGCCCTCCGGCGACAGCACGAAATTCTCGAAAGCCTGCGCGTCGGCGACATGGTTCGACTGCGCCACCACCGCGATCGGATAGCTGATCGGCGTCGGCGAGTTCACCCGCAGCGCGACCCTGACCTTGTCTTTTGCAATAGCTGCGTCGGTGGCAAACACAAAACCGGCATCGACCTCGTCGCGGGCCACGTAATCCAGGCTCTGCCGCACGTTAGCCGCGAGCACCGCCTTGGCCGAGACCGCCTGCCATGAACCATCCGCCTGCAGCGCGGCCTGCGTATAACGTCCTACCGGGACCGACGCCGGGTCACCATAGGCAATCCGTCTGACCGACGGCTGCTCGAGATCCTTCAGGCCGGTGATCGTCAGCTGGCTGGTCGTCGGCACGATCAGCACCAGCTGGTTGGTGGCAAAGTTCTTCCGTGACCCGTTCAGCAGCACGCCCTGTGCCTGCGCCTTGTCCATTGCCTTCTGATCAGCCGAGGCGAATACGTCGGCCGGCGCACCGTTGGCGATCTGCTGCAGCAGGACATCCGACGCCGCGAAGTTGAGCACAACCTTGGTGCCCGGATGCTTCGCTTCATAGGCGGTAGCGACCGTCTTGAACGCGTCGGTGAGGCTGGACGCTGCCGATACCACCACGTCGCCGGCACTGGCGTTGCCCGCCCAGCAGGCGAAGACGAAAGAGAGAGACGCGAACAGTCGACGAGAGCGGGGCGTAGGCATGTTTGTCCAGGGCGTGCGGAGGTGGCCGATATATAGTGGACTACATAGCGTCAGTCAAAGGTAAACACAGGGCTGTGAGCGGATTGGGGACCCTCTTAAAACGGGTCGGCCGATATCAGCCAACGACAGCCGGAACGTTCATTTGCTTCACCGCTTCGCTGGCCAGCGGCAGCAGGCCCTCGCCACCGTCAGTGACGAAGTCTTTCAGCTGCCGGCGCATCACTGGGTCCCAGAAGCGGGTGAGGTGATCGCGCACGCCGGTCACGGCGGTGGCGTGGTCGGGCTCTGAGGTGAAGTAGGTGGCGATGTCGTTGGCCATGGTGACCAGTCGTTCGATGTGCATCACGGTTCCTGCAAACGTTCGGACGGCTGATCGGGCAGCAGTCGATGGGGATGGGTATAGACGTTGTGGCTGCCGGGCCGGGCGAAGCCGATCAGCGTGATGCCGGCGCTGCGCGCCAGCTCGATCGCCAGCGCAGTCGGCGCCGAGATGGCCGCAAGCAGGGCGATACCGGCGCTCGATGCCTTGGTGACCATTTCATAGCTGGCCCGGCTGGTGACTAGCGCCATGCCGGTTTGTGGATCGATGCCGGTGCGATGAATGGCGCCGATCAACTTATCCAGCGCGTTGTGGCGGCCGACGTCTTCGCGCACCAGCAAGATGCTGCCCTCGCGATCGGCCCAGGCCGCCGCGTGCACCGCGCCGGTAGCCCCGTTCATCGGCTGCTGCGACTGCAGCTGGCTCAATGCACGTTCCAGTGCGCCGCGAGTTACTGTTATGCCGGTGCCGACCGGCGGACTGTGCCGTATCGCCTGCTCCAGCTCGCGTGTGCCGCAGATGCCGCAGCCGCTGCGGCCCGGCAGCAGGCGCTCATGCTGATGGGCGAGATGCGCGCCGTGGGCTTCGGCATCGACGGTCATCGATAGCTGCATGCCTTCGAGCAGGGTCTGGACATCCACCTGCAGCAGCTGTGCCGGTGCGGTGACCAGACCTTCGCTGAGCGAAAAACCCAGCGCAAAGTCTTCCATATCATGCGGCGTCGCCATCATCACGGCAAAGCCCACGCCGTTGTAAAGCATCGCGATCGGCATCTCCTCGGCGACGCAGTCATCCTCGTGCGTCGCCTCGCCGTGCCGCCATCGATCAACCGCACGATGGACGAAGCCGGACGCTTTTTCTTCGCCATCCGGCATCGCTGGCTTACGCAGGCCCAAGCGTGCTGGCCGGTTGCGCCGCTGCCGACTGTTCCAGCAGCGATTGCTGCTCATTGGAGAACGCGAGGAAGCGCTTCTGCCATTCGGACGGCTGCGACACGCGGGTCACCTGCACGGCAGTGACCTTGTACTCCGGACAGTTGGTCGCCCAGTCCGAGTTGTCGGTGGTGATCACGTTGGCGCCGGATTCGGGGAAGTGGAAGGTGGTATAGACCACGCCCGGCTGCATGCGCTCGGAGACAAGGGCGCGCAGCACGGTTTCGCCCGAGCGGCTGGCGATACCGACCCAGTCGTCGCTGGCGATGCCGCGTTCCTCTGCATCGTGCGGATGGATTTCCAGACGATCCTCGTCATGCCACATCACGTTGGCCGTGCGCCGCGTCTGGGCACCGACGTTGTACTGGCTGAGGATGCGGCCGGTGGTGAGGATCAGCGGACGCTCGAGATTCACCTTTTCGCGCGTGGGCACGTACTCGGTCAGCATGAAGCGGCCCTTGCCGCGCACGAACTCGTCGATGTGCATGACCGGCGTGCCGTCGGGATGCTCTTCGTTGCACGGCCACTGGATCGAGCCGAGCTCGTCGATGCGATCGAAGCTCACGCCGTGGAAAGTCGGCGTCAGCGCCGCGATCTCGTCCATGATCTCCGAGGGATGCGCGTAATTCATCGGATAGCCCATGGCCTGCGCCAGCTTCTGGGTGATTTCCCAGTCGGCGTAACCGGCCTTGGGCGCCATCACCTTGCGCACGCGCGAGATGCGGCGCTCGGCGTTGGTAAACGTGCCGTCCTTCTCCAGAAACGAGCTGCCGGGCAGGAATACGTGCGCGTATTTCGCCGTCTCGTTGAGGAACAGATCCTGCACCACCACGCATTCCATTGCGGCGAGCGCGGCGGTCACGTGCTGGGTATCCGGATCGGACTGAGCGATGTCCTCGCCTTCGACGTACAGACCCTTGAAGCTGCCGTCCATCGCCGCCTCGAACATGTTCGGAATGCGCAGGCCGGGTTCGTTGTAAAGCGGCACGCCCCAGGCTTTTTCGAACAGCTCGCGCGTGGCGACGTCGCTGACGTGCCGATAGCCGGGAAACTCGTGCGGGAACGAGCCCATGTCGCAGGCGCCCTGCACATTGTTCTGGCCGCGCAGCGGGTTCACGCCCACGCCTTCGCGACCGATATTGCCGGTGGCCATCGCCAGATTGGCGATCGCCATCACCGTGGTGGAACCCTGCGCATGCTCGGTCACGCCGAGCCCGTAATAGATCGCACCATTGCCGCCGGTGGCGTAAAGGCGTGCGGCGCCGCGTACGGCGTCGGCCGGCACGCCGGTCTGCGCTTCCATCGCTTCGGGGCTGTATTTTTCCTGCGCGACGAAGTCACACCATTTGGCGAAGGCATCGTCCTCGCAGCGCTGCGCGACGAAGGCCTTGTCGACCAGGCCTTCGGTCACGATCACGTGGGCCAGCGTGTTGAGCACGGCCACGTTGGTACCCGGTTTCAGCTTGAGGTGATAGTCCGCCGTGATGTGCGGCGTACGCACCAAATCGATGCGGCGCGGGTCGATCACGATGAGCTTGGCGCCAGCGCGCAGCCGCTGCTTCATCTGCGAGCCGAACACTGGGTGGGCGTCGGTCGGGTTGGCACCGATGACCAGCACCACGTCGGTCTTTTCGATGGAGTCGAAATCCTGCGTGCCCGCCGATTCGCCCAATGTGGCCTTGAGGCCGTAGCCGGTCGGCGAATGGCAGACGCGCGCGCAGGTGTCGACGTTGTTGTTGCCGAAGCCGGCGCGGATCAGCTTCTGCACCAGATACGTTTCCTCGTTGGTGCAGCGCGAGGAGGTAATGCCGCCGATCGAATGCTTGCCGTAGGTGGCCTGCAGCCGCTTGAACTCGCTGCCGACGTGGGCGAACGCCTCGTCCCAGCTGACAATCCGCCACGGATCGGCGATGTTGGCGCGGATCATCGGCGTGTTGATGCGGTCCGGATGGCTGGCGTAGCCGATCGCGAAGCGGCCCTTGACGCAGGAGTGGCCATGGTTCGCATGGCCGTCCTTGTTCGGCACCATGCGCACGATCTCTTCGCCCTTCATCTCGGCGCGGAAGCTGCAGCCGACCCCGCAGTAGGCGCAGGTGGTGGTGACGCTGTGCTCGGCCTGGCCCTTGTCGATCAGCGACTTTTCCGACAGCGTCGCCGTCGGGCAGGCCTGCACGCAGGCGCCGCACGAGACGCATTCGGAATCGAGAAAACGGTTGTCCTGGCTGGCCGCGACCTTGGATTCGAAACCGCGGCCCTGGATCGTCAACGCGAACGTGCCCTGCACCTCGTCGCAGGCGCGCACGCAGCGCGAGCAGGCGATGCACTTGGACGGATCGAAGGTGAAGTAGGGGTTGGATTCGTCCTTCGGCGCGAACAGCGGGTTCGCTACCGGCGCGGCAGCGCGGCCGTCGAGCGTGATCTGGCTGTCCTTGCTCGCCGGCATCTTGGCAAACACGTGATTCGCGCCTTCGTAGCCGTAGCGCACTTCTCGCAGGCCGACGACGCCCGCCATATCCTGCAGTTCGCAGTGGCCGTTGGCGGGGCAGGTGAGGCAGTCCAGCGGATGGTCGGAGATGTACAGCTCCATCACGCCGCGGCGGATCTCGGCCAGCTTTGGCGTCTGCGTGCTGATCTTCATGCCGTCGGCGACCGGCGTGGTGCACGAGGCCGGATAGCCCTTGCGTCCTTCGATCTCGACCAGGCACAGGCGGCACGAACCGAATGCGTCGAGCATCTCGGTGGCGCAAAGCTTGGGAATATTGATTCCGGCCTGCGCGGCGGCGCGCATCACCGACGTGCCTTCCGGCACGTGGATGCTCTTGCCATCGATCTGCAGCGCAACGGTTTTTTCGGACACCGCTTTCGGTGTGCCGTAATCGATTTCGACGATGGACAACATGACGCGTTACCTCCTCAGGGCGTGACCGCTTCAGCGGCGCCTGCGAAATCTTCGGGGAAATGATCCAGTGCGCTGAGCACGGGGAAAGGTGCCATGCCGCCCAGCGCGCAGAGCGAACCGCCCAGCATGGTCTGGCACAGATCGCGTAGCAGCACTTCGTTGCGATCGCGTTCGGCGGTATCGCCGGCCTTGAGCCGGTCGATGACCTCCATGCCGCGGGTCGAACCGATGCGGCACGGCGTGCACTTGCCGCAGGATTCGATCGCGCAGAATTCCATCGCGTAGCGCGCCTGCGCGGCCATGTCGACGCTGTCGTCGAACACCACGATGCCGCCGTGACCAAGCATGCCGCCAATTGCGATAAAGGCTTCGTAATCAATCGGCGTATCGAACTGCGAGACCGGAATGTAGGCTCCAAGCGGACCGCCGACCTGCACCGCGCGCACCGGCCGGCCGCTGACCGTGCCGCCGCCGTAGTCTTCGATCAGCTCACGCAGCGTCAAGCCGAAGGCGCGTTCGACCAGACCCGCACGCTTCAGATTGCCTGCCAGCTGCATCGGCAAGGTACCGCGCGAACGGCCCATGCCGTAGTCGCGGTAGAACGCTGCGCCCTTGTCCAGAATCGTCGGCACCGAGGCCAGCGTCACCACGTTGTTGATCACGGTGGGCTTGCCGAACAGGCCTTCGATCGCCGGCAGCGGCGGCTTGAAGCGAACCATGCCGCGCTTGCCTTCGAGGCTTTCCAGCAGCGAGGTCTCCTCGCCACAGATATAAGCGCCAGCGGCCATGCGCACTTCGAGATGAAATGCCTTGCCGCTGCCACGGATGTTGCCGCCCAGATAACCCTCGGCCTCGGCCGTCTGGATGGCCGACTCCAGCGCGCGCTGCGCGTGTGGGTATTCCACCCGCAGATAGATGTAGCCCTGCGTGGCGCCTACCGCGATGCCGGCAATGGTCATTCCCTCAATCAGTACGAACGGGTCGCCTTCCATGATCATGCGGTCGGCATAGGTGCCCGAGTCGCCCTCGTCAGCGTTGCAGACGATGTACTTCTGCGAGGCCTGCGCATCCATGCAGGTTTTCCACTTGATGCCGGCAGGAAAAGCCGCCCCGCCGCGGCCGCGCAGGCCGGAGTCGGTAACGGCCTGAACTACTTCGACGCCGGTCATGCCGAGCGCGTTGTCCAGGCCGCGGTAGCCGCCGTGGACGCGGTAGTCGTCGAGGCTGCGCGGATCAACGATGCCGACGCGCGCAAAGGTCAGACGCTGCTGGCTTTTCAGATAGCCGATCTCTTCAGTCAACCCCAGGCTTTGGGCATGATGGCCGCCGTGCAGAAAATCCGCATCGAACAGTCCGGCGACATCCTCTGGCTGTACCGGGCCGAAGGCGATGCGGCCTTCGGATGTTGCCACCTCGACCATCGGTTCCAGCCAGTACAGGCCGCGCGAACCATTGCGCACGACCTGGATATCGAGGTCGCGCTGCTTTGCCTCCGCCGCGATGGCGGTGGCCACGGCTTCCGCGCCGAGTGACAGTGAGCCGGCATCCAGCGGCACGTAAACCGTGATGCTCATGTTGCCTCCGCGGCGAGCCACGCGTCGAACTGCTTCGGCGTCACTCGACCCTTGAGTTCTTCGTCCACCATGATCGCCGGTGAGCAGGCGCAGTTGCCGAGGCAGTAAACCGGCTCCAGCGTGTACGCACCATTGGCGGTGGTTTCATGGAAGTCTACGCCGAGGCGCTGTTTGATGTGTTGTTCCAGCGCCACCGCCCCCATGGCCTGGCAGGATTCCGCCCGGCACACGTAGATAACGCGCTTGCCGGACGGCTTGCTGCGAAAGAAGTGATAAAACGTGATCACGCCATGCACGTCGGCTCGGGAGAGGTTGAGCTCCCGCGCGATAAGCGGTACCGACGCCTCCGGCACATAGCCCAGTGCCTGCTGCACGCCGTGCAGTACTGGCAGCAGGGCGCCCGGCATGTCCTTCAGCCGGGTCGTCACCTCGATAACCGCGGCATGAATATCCTCGGGGATACTCGCCAGTCCGTTGCGATCGGATCCGTTGGGGTTGGCAGCACGTTTCATCACATCACCTTCGAAGTGTTTCTCAGAACAGGGCGGCGGCCTTGGCCAGCGCAATGTACAAACCAATCAGAAACGGCACGCCGACCGCCAGCCAGGCTAGCAGGCCAACGACACCGAAGCCGCCGCGGGCCGACGTTTCGGCGGTTGAGGTCACCCGATCCTCGTGCTGCAGCGCGCGTTCACGTGCCAGCTCGGCGTCGGTCATGAACACTGAAGCCTTCACCGGTCGCACCAGCGCGTTGCAGATCAGACCGAGCAACAGCAGGCCGGCCATGATGTACAGCGTGTTGTCGTAGACGAGGTTCTTGGCCACGCCGGCATCGAGCTGAGTCTGACGGATAGCGGCAATAAGGAACGGACCGATGACACCGGCTGCCGACCACGCGGTGAGCAGTCGGCCGTGAATGGCGCCGACCATCTGCGTGCCGAAAAGATCGGCCAGATAAGCGGGGATCGTGGCAAAACCGCCGCCATACATGCTGAGAATCACGCAGACGGTGACAACGAACATACCTGCCACACCCAGATGACCCCAGGTGGGCAGCAGGCAATACAGAACGATGCCGAGGATAAAGAACGCAAAATACGTGTTCTTGCGGCCAATCTTGTCCGACAGCGATGCCCAGAACAGGCGACCGAGGCTGTTGAACAGGCTGATCAGTCCGACCAGGCCTGCCGCGGCGGCCACGACGGCCGCTTTCTGCGCGGCGGTGAGCGTGGCTGCTGCATCGGCAAGACCGGCTAGCTTGCCGCCAAACACGTCCTGCAGCATCGGGCTGGCCACCGCGATCACCGAAATGCCGGCGGTCACGTTGAGAAACAGCACAGCCCACAGCAGCCAGAATTGCGGCGTCTTCCACGCGCGGCTTAGATGAACATGGTTATGAGTGACCATGGTCTTGCCGGCATCCTTAGCGGCCGGCGTCCAGCCACGTGGATACCAGCCGTTGGGTGCCACGCGAAAGCCGAGTGCACCTGCCGCCATCACGATGAAATAGATCGCGCCCATCACGATAAGCGTGGTGGAAACGCCCTGCGCGCTGGTATCGGAGAAGTGCTTCATCAGCGCGGCCGCCAGCGGCGCACCGATCATCGCGCCACCGCCAAAGCCCATGATGGCAAAACCGGTCGCCATGCCGCGACGATCGGGAAACCATTTGATCAGTGACGACACGGGCGTAATGTAACCGAGCCCAAGACCGATGCCACCGAGCACGCCGCAGCCGAGAAACACCAGCCACAGCTGGTGGCTCGATACGCCGATACCGCCGACGATCAGGCCGCCACCCCAGCACAGCGCCGCGACAAAACCGGCCTTGCGCGGGCCGGCGTGCTCCAGCCAGCCGCCCCACAGTGCCGCCGAAATGCCGAGCACCGCGATAAACGTTTCAAAGATGTGCGTGACCTGGGCCACCGTCCAGTTGCAATTGGTGCTGGTCAACGCGGCAAAAAAGCCGAGGTTGGCGCAGGTGGCAGGGTCGTTTGTTGCCAGCAGCTTGGACATCGGCAGCCAGAACACCGAGAAGCCGTACGCCATGCCGATGCACAGATGGATCGCCAATGCAGCCGGTGGAACCAGCCAGCGATTGAATTTGGGTCCTGCGATGGTGCGTTCCCGTGCGAAAAAACCCGGCGAGGTTCCTGTCCCCGCGGATGAAACAACTGCTTCTGGTACCCCTGCCATGAGCGTTCTCTCATTGAAGTGTCAAATATCCGGCGATGGTGCCGGGCGTTACAGCCGTGCTCGGTGCGTGTTTTTCGATGCTTACTTTTCAAATCTCGCTTGCGCCCAAGCAGAGCTTGCACGCAGAACGTTTCAACGTGTGACCTCCAATGTGTGACTCGTTGACTCAGCGCGCACGACTAACGTTGCCTGTCGGACCCGCTGTGGTCGGGTCTCATCATAAATCAACAGCTGCGTGCTTTCGCTTCGCCGCAGCGATGTTTATACGATGCATGGTTGCGGTACCAAGGATCACGCTGCAACGCAGTAAAAAGAATTTCCGTGCGGCATAAAGTCGCTGATACAGTTCCCCTGCATTGCTACAGGCGTATGACGCCACCGAGTCTCCTGCAAAAATCCCGCGGCCAGACTGTCGCGGCATCGGTAGTTTCATCGATATGTCTGCACGCGACGCCGTGAGTGTCGCCGTACGTGAGAAACTCGCGGTCCGGTTCACGAGCAGATGTGTTTCGCTATCCGATGATTGATTACGCCCAAGCACTCGAACGTCTTCTCGCGCAGATCGACCAACTGCCGACGGAAGCCTGTGCGCTCGGCGAGGCCTCGGGTCGGGTGCTGGCCGATGCGGTGGTCAGTCGCGTCGCGCTGCCTTCGTTTGATCATGCGGCGATGGATGGTTATGCGTTGAGCGCATCGAAGCCTTTGGTCGCCGGATCGGAACATCTCGTCCATGGCTCACAAGCGGCAGGTGATGCCGCTCGCTATGCGGAAGCAAGAGAAGGCGAACCCGGCGCCTGCGAGATCATGACGGGTGCGGCGCTGCCCGAGGGGCTTGACGCCGTCGTAGCCGTGGAACGCACCGAATGCCTTGCGACGCGCACGGACGGCATGCCTGCGCGGATTCGTCTGCTCGATACGCTGCATGCGGGCGACAATGTCCGTTACGCCGGCTCTGATGTGGCGCAGAGCGAACTGGTGCTGTCGGCGGGCACGCGGATCGCGTCCGCCCGGATCATGCTGCTGGCAGCTTTGGGCATCGCTTCGGTGCCGGTCGTGGCGCGAGCGCGCGTGGCGGTTATCTGCACCGGCAAGGAGCTACAGGCCGAGCTGGCCAAGCCGCTGCACGCCGAACGCATCCACAATTCCAACGGGCCCTATCTCATGGCGGCACTGAGCGCGGCCGGAGCCCGCGTGCTTTCGTGCGAGACGGTGGACGATACGGCAGTGACCTATGCCGACGCCCTGCAGCGTGCGATCGACGCCCGCGTCGATCTGGTGATCAGCACCGGTGCTGTCTCGATGGGCCGCTACGATTTTGTGCCGGATACGCTGCGCCGGTTTGGCGCGCAGCTGTTGTTCCACAAGGTGGCGATTCGCCCCGGCAAACCGCTGCTGGCGGCGCGGCTCGCCAACGGCCCGCTCGTGATTGCGCTGCCGGGTACGCCGATGGCGGTCGCTGCAGGCTTTCGCTTCATGGTGATACCCGCTTTGCGCAAGATGGGCGGGCAGGGCAGCGAAGCGGCCATAAATGCCGTACTCGACACGCCGCAGCAGCCGAAGGCCGGTCTACGCCACTTTCTGCGAGCGAATCTGCAGCCGCATTTGGACGGCCAAATGCACGTCGCCGTTCCGGAGCAGCAGCAGCCTTTCCGCATTCGTCCATTTGCCGATGCCGATGTCTGGGTCGTACTGCCGGAAGATGCCGGCGACTGTCCTGCCGGAACCCGCGTGCAGGTGGTCGGCGTGGAACCCGGCGAGCATCCACATTGCCTTGCCTCGCACTGATGGTTCGGTTTATCGAGTGTTCTTATGAAAATCCAGATTGAAGGCCAGCACCTGCGCGTGCGGATCGACGAAGACGAACTCGCGCGGCTGCTTGCCGCAGACGCCATCGAAGCACACACACGGTTCGCCGACGCATTCGCGATCGGATTCGAGCTGCAGCTGATCGAAGCCGAAGTCGCAAAGCTCACGGGTCAAGCCAACGCCTGGAGCATCGCATTGCCTGAAGCCGCCGTGCGCGAGCATGCTGGCCGTTTGCCGACGCGCGACGGCTTGCGCTTCGTCTTGCCTGGGCGCAGCGCCGAGGGCGCGCTGACCTTGCTATTCGACGTCGACGTGCGCGATAGCGTGAAGCGTCGACGATCGTCCTGAATGCGATCGGTAAGCGAAACCGAAACGCTTACCGGACCCTTTTACCAGACCAGATCGTCCGGCACCTCGAACTGCTTGTAGAATTCGTCATCGTCGCTTGGCGGTTGGCCGGTATCGCTGCGACCGTGATCCAGCACGATCATGGATGGATCACGCGCATAGACTTTGTCCGCCGCGATGCGCGGCAGCAGTTCATAAGCCTGATCGTGGCGTGCAATCACCAGCATGCCGCTGGCCAGCTGTGCGCGCAGCGCCTCGTTGACCAGTACGCTCTTGATTGCCCCGGCATCGGTGAATCGGTAAGCGATCTCGCCCTCGCGTTTCACCTTGTGCGCCTCGACGAGTTGTCGCACCTGCGCACGCTGCTCGGCCGCGCGTGCGGCCGCATTGCGTTCGGCGGCCAGCGCGCGATCACGCTCGGCGCGTTCGGCCTGCAGGCGCTGCGTGTCGACCTGCTCGGCCGCCGGCAGTACTGGTGATTTGCTGTGGCGCTGCTTGGTCTGCTCGCGCACGACTTGTGCGGCCTTGGCCTTGTTGACCAGACCGGCTTTGAGCAGTTGTTCCTGCAGAGGGTTACGCATGGTTATCGATGTGAACGGTTGGCGATGGTCGGGGGTCCGATTGTAGCGCTGTCGTCTGCAGGCATCCGTCAGTCAGCCTCTGCCAGCCAACGCCAGGCCGCCGATATCCGTGCTGGAAAGGCCGGTTTTCACGGGATATTTTCATGCTGCAACGAGGCGTGGAATCGCCGAAAGCCTGTGCTAGCGTCCCGCTCAGCAGGCGCGCAGGCCCGCCCGACGCCATGCCGCGCGGCCATTGGCCGCAGCACCCATAAGAGGCTCCAGCCATGTCATCGATTACTGCCACGTTTGACTACATCATCGTCGGAGCGGGACCGGCGGGCTGCGCCACCGCCACGCGGTTGGCCAAGGCTCGCCCGGACAGCAGCGTGCTGCTGCTGGAAACCGGTCCGGCCAAAAGCGGCGTGCTGTCGGATGTGCCCGTCGGCGTGGCCGGGCTGGTGCCGTTTCAGAACGCGCGCAACTATTCCTACCTCACGGTGCCGCAGCCGGGTCTCGGCGGGCGGCGCGGCGTGCAGCCGCGCGGGCGCGGCGTCGGCGGCTCCAGCCTAATCAACGCGATGATCTATATGCGTGGTCAGCACGAGGACTACGACGATTGGTCGAACGCCGGCGCCACCGGCTGGTCGTGGCGCGAGGTCATGCCGTATTTCCTGCGCGCGGAGAACAACGAGCGCGGCGCCAGCGAGTGGCATGCCACCGGTGGGCCGTTGAATGTGGCCGACCTGGTCAGCCCCACCGATTGCGCCAAGAATTTCATCAAGGCCGCCCAGCAGTGCGGATTCCCGCTGAATGCGGATTTCAACGGCGCCACGCAGGAGGGCGTGGGGCAATACCAGGTCTTTCAGAAGGACGGCAGCCGCTACAACGCGGCGCGCGCGTATATCGGTGGTCTGGCGCCGAAGAATCTCACCGTCATGGCCACCGCTCAGGTGGCGCGTGTGCTGATCGAACAGGGCCGCGCTACTGGCATCCGTTGTGCCGACGGCAGGGCATTTGCCGCACGCGCGGAAGTCGTGCTGTCTGGCGGCGCCTTCGGCACGCCGCAGCTGCTGATGATGTCGGGCATCGGCCCGGCCGATCACCTGCGATCGCTGGGCATCGACGTATTGCACAACAGCCCCGAGGTCGGCGGCAATCTGCAGGACCATCTGGACTTCACGATCTGCCGCGCCACCAACGACCGCGAGCTGCTCGGCATCGTGCCATCGATAGTTCCGCAGATCCTGGGGGCGATCAAGCCGTACAAGCAGGGCACCGGCATGCTGACCAGCAACGTGGCCGAAGCGGGCGGTTTCCTAAAAACGCGAAAGGAACTGGATCGGCCGGATATCCAGCTGCATCTGTGCATCGGTATCGTCGACAACCACAACCGCAAGACGCATCTCACGCGCGGGCTCAGCCTGCACGTGTGCAACTTGCGACCGCAGAGCCGCGGCGTGGTGCGGCTGCTGTCGAACGACATCCGCAAGGCGCCGATGATCGATCCGGGCTTCCTGTCGCATCCCGGCGATCTGGACACGCTGGTGGCCGGCGCGCGCATTGCACAGAACATCCTCGCGGCGCCAGCGTTTGCACGCTACGCCGGCAAGACCTACTACAGCGCCGACAGCGCGGATGAAAACGTTTTGCGCCAGGCCATTCGCGATCACGCCGACACCATTTATCACCCGGTCGGTACCTGTCGCATGGGCAGCGACGCGACGGCGCCGGTCGATCCGCAGCTGCGCGTGCGCGGTGTCAGTCATCTGCGTGTGGCCGATGCCTCGATCATGCCCACGCTGATCTCGGGCAATACCCAGGCGCCCAGCGCGATGATCGGTGAACGAGCGGCGGATTTCATCGTCGGCGCGCGCGACGTTTCTGCGCCCGCGCTGGCAGAGGTTATGTCCTAAGCGTTATCGCCGATACGCTTCCAGTAAATCTTTGTGCCGGTCAAACCACCGTGGGGTTTCAGCGCGTAGTCCGGAATGACGCCGGTGAGCTGGAAGCCCAGTTTTTCATAAAGCGGCGAAGCGCCGCCGTCGACCGCCGTGTCCAGTACCAGCAGCGTTCGCCGATGCGTGAGGGCTTCGGTTTCGGCAGCGATCATCAAGGCCCGCGCTACCCCTTGGCCACGATGGCTGAGGCGCATCATCAGCTTGGCAACTTCCGCTCGGTGCGGCTGGTTGGGTGGGCAGTCGGGCAGCAGGGTGACGCTGCCTATCAGCGTTTTGCCGTCCCAGGCACCCAGTATGACGCGCTTGCCCAGAGCGGCCGCGGCCAGCGAATCGGCCCAGAATGCCCTGGCCGTGTCGCCCGCGAGCGGATGCATGAAGCTCAGCGAACCGCCCGCTGCAACGGCCTCGATCAGCATATCGCTCAGCATAGCGACGACCGCCGGTGACGCACTCAAAGGCGTGATTTCAATGCCGCACATTCCGGTTTCATCTTCAGCCGTGCCAGCAGGCAATTTGCGGGATCACCATAGAACTTGCAACGCTTCGTCAGGCCAAGGAGAGCAGGCAACACGGCGTGTCGGTCTTACAAAACGGACGCCGGTGCTTCACGCGTCTTTCCGCATTAGGGTCCACGATGTGCGCAACGCAGCCGAGGTATCGCGAACGTAACCCTTTAATGGGTCGGGGCGAAAGCGACACGGCGGACTTTCATCCGCGAAACCGTTACTCAACCAAGGACAGTCTCATGAACGCGATCACCCTCAGGCGCAACGCCGTCCTCGCGGCTATGGCCGCAAGCCTCGCCCTTACGGCTTTCACGAGCGCTTTTGCAGCCGATCAGCCCACGGCGCCCATGCATATCCGCGGCACCGTGCTGGCGGTGACCGACGCGGGCTTTACCGTACAGACGCCGACCGGGACGCAGACGATCGCCGTGGCGCCGGCAACCAAGATCACCGGCGTCGTGCCGAGCAGCCTCGATGCGATCAAGTCCGGCACCTTTATCGGCACGGCCAACGTACCGGGCGCGTCCGGCGCTCGCGCGCTGGAAGTAGTCGTGTTTCCTGATGCCATGAAGGGTACGGGTCTGGGAGATTACGCCTGGGATCTGCCGGCCAAGAGCGGCACGCCATCGGCCATGACCAACGGCACCGTCAAGCAAAGCAAGAGCGGCGGCACGAAGTCGGCGATGACCAACGGTACCGTCAAGACGTCCAGCGGCTCGGGTGCGCGCACCCTCGTGGTGGACTACGGCAAGGGCGAAAAGACCATCAACGTGCCGGCTAACGTGCCGGTGGTGACCTTCCAGGCCGCCGACAGAACTGCCATTGTCAAGGGCGCGCACGTGTTCGTGGTCGGCAAGCCGGGCAATCCGGTCGGTGCGGGGCTCGTAGCGGTGGGCCTCAACGGTACCGTGCCGCCGATGTAATGGTGAATCTCGCACCGGCGCGGAATCGCCGGTGCGGTGCTTGAAAGAGGAAAGCCCTGCTCGCGTCGCGAACAGGGCTTTTTCTTTGGCATTCATGGCGGACGGGTTTTACGCCGCCTGTTGTTGAGCAGCCACGATTTTTACTGGCACCGATTTGTATGCTGGTGTGCCCGAGCGCTCGTCGTAGTTTTCCAGAGCGACAAGCGAGTTGCCTTCCGGGTAGTACATCGCCACCGAGCCGAGGGCGATCTCGTAGGCCACCGCGGTATAGCCGCGTACGGCACGCGTGTCGCTGCCGTTGGCCTGGTTGGGTACGGTTTCCACGTCGATACGGTCGCCGTGCTGCAATCCGCGTGCCGCCAGATCGCTGGGGTGGATGAAGATCACATCGCGCCGGCCGGTGATGCCGCGATAGCGATCGTCCATGCCGTAGATCGTGGTGTTGTACTGATCGTGCGATCGAATCGTGGTGAGCGTCAGCGCGTCCTTGACCTCGGGTCCGTCTTCGTCCAGCCCTTTGCCGATGAGAAAGTGCGCGCGCTTGTCGGGCGTCGCCCAGATCCGCTCGCAGGCGGCGATATACAGGCGGAAGCCGCCAGGCTCGCGCACGCGCTTGTTGAAATCCTTGAAAATCGGAAACACCGCCTCGATGCCATCGCGGATCAGGTCGTAATTGTCGATCATCGCCTGCCAGTCGACTTTCGTATTCGGCAGCGTCGCCATCGCCATCATCGCCACGATGGCGGGCTCCGAGCGCAGCGTCTGCGCCGCGGGCTTCAGTCGACCCTGCGAGGCGTGCACCATCGACATCGAATCCTCCACCGTCACCGACTGGAAACCGCCGGCTTGCAGATCCAGCTCGGTACGGCCCAGGCAGGGGAGAATGATCGACTCGCGCGCCAGGATCAGGTGGGAGCGGTTGAGTTTGGTCGCGATATGGACGGCCATATCGAGCTTGGCCATCGCCGCGAATGTTGCTTCGGGATCGGACATCGCCACGGCCAAATTGCCGCCGAGGCAGATCAAAACCTTAGAACGACCATCGCGTATCGCCTTGACTGCCTCCACGGCATCGTGACCGTGCTCGCTTGGCGGCCTGAAGCCAAAGCGTTTCTCGATGCCGTTGAGCAGATCGTCGTTGGGCTTTTCGGTAATGCCCACCGTACGATCGCCCTGCACGTTGGAGTGCCCGCGCAGCGGACAAATGCCCGCGCCCTTACGACCGATATTGCCGCGCATCAGCAGCAGGTTGGCAATGTGGTGCACGTTCTCGGTGCCATGCTTATGTTGGGTGATGCCCATGCCGTAGCAGACGATGACGCGCCTGGCGTTGACATAAACCGAGGCCGCCGCTTCGATATCAGCACGCGACAAGCCCGATTTACGCTCGATCGTCTCCCACGATGTTGCATTGAGATCGTCCACCAGCGCGTCGAGGCCGACCGTATGCTGGGCGATAAACGCATCGTCCAGCTTGCCCGGTCCGCCGGCGGCGCGATCGGCCGCGTCGGCGGCGAGCACGTACTTCATCATGCCCTTGAGCACGGCCACGTCGCCGCCGACCTTGACCTTGTAGTAAGTGGTGGCCAGTTCGGTCGCCTTGCCGGTCAGCATTTCCGCGGGGCTCTGCGGTGATACGAAACGCTCCAGTCCGCGCTCGGGCAGCGGGTTGAACACGATAATTGGCGCGCCGCGCTGCGCCACCTCGCGCAGGGTGCCAAGCATGCGCGGATGGTTGGTGCCCGGGTTGTGGCCGATCGAGAAGATCGCGTCGCAGTGGTCGAAGTCTTCCAGCGACACGGTGCCCTTGCCGACGCCGATGGACTGCGGCAGGCCGACACTGGTCGCCTCGTGGCACATGTTGGAGCAGTCGGGGAAATTATTGGTGCCGTACTCGCGCGCAAACAGCTGATAAAGAAACGCCGCTTCGTTCGACGCGCGGCCGGAGGTGTAGAACTCGGCCATGTTCGGATCGGGCAAAGCGCGCAGGCCGGCCGCAACGCGCTGCATCGCCTCCTCCCACGAGATTTCCACATAGGTGTCGCTGGCCTTGTCATAGGCCATGGGGTGGGTGAGGCGCCCTTCGTCCTCGAGCTGATGATCGTGCCAGCGCCAGAGTTCGCTCACCGTATGCTTGGCAAAGAATTCCGGCGTGGCGCGCTTCGACGTCGCTTCCCAGCTCACCGCTTTGGCGCCGTTCTCGCAGAACTCGAACGACGAGGTGTGCTTCGGATCGGGCCACGCGCAACCGGGGCAGTCGAAGCCGTTCGGCTGGTTCATCCGCCGCATGGCCGAGGTTTCTCGCACCACGGCCATCTGCTTGCTGATCGCGCCAGCGACTGCGCGCAACGCGCCCCAGCCGCCTGCGGGACCGTCGTATTCGCCAACGCCAGGAACCTTTTTCTCACTCATGAACTATCACCTTGCTCGATGCCGGACGGGCCAATAGCGAAATGCTGCACTGCAAATAATGTTACGACATGCGTGGGAATGGCGTGACCGTTTGCCGCTCACTCGAGTCGATTTGTCGCGAGCCGTGACCGTGTGTGTTCCAGGTCAGCAGGGGTGTCGACGTCGATGATGTCTGGCCAGGCGAATATCTCCACGCGCTCCGGCTCCCGACCGAACAATGCCTGGGCGCCCCGATCGCCGGACCACTGCATCAGTTCGGCGAAGCAGTCCTGCGGAAAAAGGGCCGGCGGTCCGGCGACACCGTTTTGCTTCGTTGCCAGAATCCGCCCGGGCTGTTGCTGATGTCGCTCCAGCATGCGTGTGTAGCAAGATGTTTCCAGCAGCGGCTGATCGGCGAGGCAGAGCAGGGCGCCGGTGGCCTGGGGAAAGTGATCAACCACAACGCGGATGCCGGCGGCCAGCGAGCTGCCCATGCCGTCGGCCCAGCCAGCATGACGAACCAGGCGAAGCGGCAGGTCGGCCAGCGCTGCGCTGACCTGCTCGGCATGGGCACCGGTCACGACGATGAGTTCGGCACCGGTGGCTAAAGCCGTGCGGGCCGCGCGGTGCACCATGGTTTCCCCGTCGATGTCGGCCAGCTGCTTGATGCCGCCGAAGCGCCTGCTTTCGCCGGCGGCCAGCAGCACGATTACCGGGGCACTGTCCCCAAGCTCGGTCATCAGTGGATCGCGCCTTCGTTGTCGCGCAGCGGACCGCCGCTGCGGCCGTTGATCACCGCCATGATTTCGGCGGCGACGGCGAGGGCGATTTCCTCGGGCGTTTCCGAGCCGATATCCAGGCCGGCCGGCGCATGCAACCGAATGCCTTTGAGCTGCGCATCGCCGCGCATGCGCCCGACACGCTCGCGCGAACCCAGGGTGCCGAGATAGGCAACCGGCGCGTCGCGCAGCGCGGCAAGATATGCCATGTCGCGTTCGATATTGTGGGTCATCACTACGACGGAACTGTGCGCGTCAAGCGGTAGTGCGTCGCGAACCTTGTCCGGCGCGGCGCAGACGGCGTGCAGTCCAGCGGGCAGGTCGATCGCCGCAAGGCGCGCGGGATCGTGATCGACCAGCGTCGTCTGCCAGCCCAGCGCGCTTGCTACCGGCAGCAGCGCGCGTGCGGCAGCGCTATCGCCGATCACGATCAGCGCGTGCGGCGGTGCCAGCGGCTCCACCAGCACGTCAACTTCGCCCTGCGTTCCGGGCAGGCGCAGGGCAACCGGGCGCGCCGCGTCGTTCGAGGCGATAGTTTCAAAGATGGCTTTCATCAGCGCGTCATCGCCGATGCTGTCGTAGAACACCTCGTCACCGCACCACAACAGCCGCTGCGGCATTACCACGGCGTTGTCGACGGCAAACACCGTGGCCATGCGCGCGCTGATTCGCTGATCGAGACAGTGCGACAGCGCGTCGACAAATTCCATCGCCTTGGGCGCCAGCAGCGGCTCGAGCAGCACCTCGAGCTCGCCGCCGCAGCCCATTTCCATCAGCACATCGAGCCCGGATTCGGCGTTATAGCTGACCAGCCGCGTCGCGCCGTTTGCCATCACCTCCAGCGCGCGCTGCACGATATCGCGCTGCGGGCAGCCGCCGGAGAGTTCGCACACCACGCTGCCGTCGGCCAGCACCAGCATGCGCGTGCCGGCGCGGCGAAAGGTCGAGCCGCGCGTGCGCACCAGAGTAGCCAGGGCGGCTCGGGGCTGCGCATCGTGCGACAGCGCGCGCAGTGCAGCGATCAGCGTGGCCAGTTCTTGCGCCGAATTCATGCCTACCTCGAAGTGGAATCGGAAAAATCAGGGGCGCCCCAGCGCACAGCATAGGCCGCGCGCCGCGCCAATGCAGCGGGCCGATCATGCGACTGACCGGCCCGCCGTGTTGCGCCTGACATGGGTGATACTCAGGCGACTTTCGACATCAGCAGATCCTCGACGTGCACCGGCAGATCGCGTACGCGCACGCCGGTGGCGTGATGCACAGCCGCGGTGACGGCCGCTGCCAATCCGGCGATACCGATCTCGCCGATACCGCGCGCGCCCATCTCGTTGAGCTTCGTGTCGGGATAGTCCAGGAATACCACGTCGATATCCGGCGCATCGGCATGCGTCACCATCACGTAATCGGCGAGGTTGCTGTTGATCGCCATGCCGTTGCGGGAGTCGTAGCGGGTCTCCTCGAACAGCGCCATGCCGATGCCCATGGTTACCGCGCCTTCGATCTGGTTGCGGCCGGTCATCGGGTTGATGATCTTGCCCGCGTCGATGACGCTGACCACGCGCGTGATGCGCAGCCGGGCGATGGCCGGCTCCCAGCTCACCTCGACGAAGTGCGCGCCGTAGGAATGCGACGAGTATTTCGGATGCTTGTCGCCCATCGTGCCCTTGGCCTTGCCGCTGCCTTCGACGTGGCCAAGGCGTGCGGCGGTCAGAACATCTTCAAAGCGGCGGCCCTGATCGGCCGATTCGTTTTTGCGATGCACGCGGCCATCGGTGAAAGCCAGATCTTCCGCGTCGACCTTGGCGAATGCGGCGTCGCTTTCACTCGCGCTTTTCAGCAGCTGCTCTACCGCGTCGCGCGAGGCCTCGGCCACCGCGGGAATCAGCGACGCCGTGGCCATGGACCCGCCCGAGAACGGCCCGGCCGGCAGGCTGCTGTCACCGATCACCACTTTGACCTTGTCCATGTCGACGCCGATCAGTTCGGAGACCATCTGCGCCAGCATCGTATAGGTGCCGGTGCCGATGTCCTGTGTGCCGCTGGCTACGCGCACGCTGCCGTCGGCGTTGATGGTCACGCTGGCGGTGGCGTCGGCGCGCGAAGCGATCCAGCTGCACGCGGCCATGCCCCAGCCCAGAATCACGCCCTTGTCGCGCATCGAGCCCACTGCAGGGTTGCGCTTCGACCAGCCGAATGTTTCCGCACCGGTCGTCAGGCATTCCTTCAGATGACGCGACGAAAACGGAATATTCTTGCTTTCGTCGATCTCCGGCTCGTTGATCAGGCGCAGTTCGACCGGGTCCATCTTCAGGGCGATGGCCAGTTCATCCATCGCCGATTCCACCGCGTACAAACCGGGCACCGCGCCGGGTCCGCGCATTGAGGTGTTCGGCGCAATATCGCGACGCGCAAAGGCCGAGGTGACGCGCAGGTTCGGCGTGCTGTAGAGAAAGCCGGTGGCCTCGCCGCAGTCTTCCTTGGTGTCATCCAGGCGCGAGCTGTGCTGGATGAAGTCCTGCTGCAGCGAGACCAGCTTGCCGTCCTTGCCGGCACCGAGGCGCACGCGCTGCTGGGTATTGGTGCGGTGGCCGACGTTGTGAAACATCATCTGCCGCGTCACCACCAGTTTGATCGGCCGATGCAGATCGCGTGCGGCGGCGGCGGCCAGCAGCGCGTGCGGCCACGGCCACAGCTTGCCGCCAAAACCCGAGCCAAGATATTCGGTGATGACGCGCAGATTCTCCTGCGGCACGCCGAGCATCTTCGCCATCACCGCGCGGTGATTCATGATCGCCTGCGAGGTTTCGTACAAGGTGAAGCGCTCACCGTCCCACAGCGCCACGCTGGCGTGCAGCTCGATCGGATTATGGGTTTCCGGCGGCGTGGTGTAGACGTGGTCGACGGTGACGGCTGCCTTGCCGAAGGCCTTATCCGGATCGCCGCGCTCGGTATCGGTTTCCGGCTTCTCGTCCGGGCTGAGCTTCATGCGGACGTCGGGCGCTTTCGTGCCGGCGTAGGTCGCCACCACCTTGTCGGCCGCCGCGGTGGCCTGTTCGAACGTATCGGCCACCACCAATGCCACGTACTGGCCGTAGTAGCGAACTTCGTCATCTTCCAGCGGCGGGCGGCGCTCGTCGATCTGCGCCTTGCTCGATTTGGGTACGCGATAGAACGTGCCGATGTTTTCGCGCGTGTAGATTTTCTGTACGCCGGGCATGGCCGCCGCTGCTGCGGTATCGATCGACTGAATCGTGCCGCTGGCAATGCGCGCACATACGGGCACGGCGTAAAGCATGCCGGGAAAGTGGAAGTCGGAGCTGTAGCGCGCCACGCCGCTCACTTTCAGCGGCCCGTCGATACGGGTGGCCGAACGGCCGATAACGGGCAGGGACGTGGCGACAGTTTTATCGCTGGACGGGGTATCGGTAGACATGTGCGGTTCCTCGAATCATCGATTTCGAATAAGCGGTGCGCGCGAAGCGGATGATCACGGCGACGCGATCAGACACTCGCCACAGTGTCGAGCGCGTGCGTGAGGCAGCGCTGCGCCAGATCCACCTTGAAGGCATTCTCGCTCTGCGGCCGCGCGTCGCGCAGGGCGACGGCGGCGGCAGCAGCGAAATTTTCCGGCGTGGGCGAATGGCCCTGCAGCGCTTTCTCGGCCTCCGGCGAACGCCACGGCTTGGTACCTACGCCGCCCAGCGCAATCCGCACGTGGCTGATCTTGCCCGCCTCCGTGGCGAACACCACCGCGGCCGAGGCCAGGGCAAACTCGTACGAGGCGCGGTCGCGCAGTTTCAGATAGTGCGAGCGGGAACCCTCGACTGGCGCCGGCAGCAGCACATGGGTGATCAGATCGCCGGGCTGCAGCACCGTTTCGTGTTCTGGCGTGGTTCCGGGCAACAGAAAGAAATCATCGATTGGTACCTGCCGCTCGCCCTGCGTACCTTGCACCACGATGACGGCCTCCAGTGCCGCCAGCGCTACATTCATGTCTGACGGATTGGTAGCGATGCAGTGATCGCTAGTACCCAGGATGGCCAGATGGCGGTTGGCGCCCTTGATCGCCGAGCAGCCGCTGCCGGGCTCGCGCTTGTTGCACGGCATGTCCGCATCGCGAAAGTAATTGCAGCGGGTGCGCTGTAGCAGGTTGCCGCCGGTGCTGGCCATATTGCGCAGCTGCGTGGACGCACCGGCGAGCAGCGCCTCGGACAGCACCGCGTAATCGCGCTGCACGACCGGATGATGGGCAAGGTCGCTGTTGCGCACGAGCGCACCAATCTTCAGCCGTCCATCGGCCAGCGTCTCCACCTCGCGCAACGGAAGATGATTGATGTCGACCACCCGCTGCGGGCGCTCGACGTTGAGCTTCATCAGATCGATCAGCGTGGTACCACCGGCAACGAAACGTACTTCGGCGCCCTGTTGGGCGGTGCTGGCGTTGGCCGCTGCGGCGATCGCGTCGCGCGTCTGGCTGGCACGCGAATAGGTAAAAGGTTCCATGTCTTGCTCCTCAGGCTTTGCGGACCTGCTGAATGGCCGCAACGATGTTGGAATACGCGCCACAGCGGCAGATGTTGCCGCTCATGGCTTCCTTGACGTCGGCATTGGCCGAGCCGCAGGGCTCTCTCAGCAGCGCGGTGGCCGACATGATCTGGCCCGAGGTGCAGTAACCGCACTGGTAGCCGTCGTGCTCCAGAAACGCCTGCTGCATTGGATGCAGGCCGCCGGGTTTACCGAGGCCTTCGATGGTGGTGATGTCGTCGCCCTCATGCATCGCCGCCAGGCTGAGGCAGGCATTTACCCGACGGCCGTTGACGTGCACCGTGCAGGCACCGCACTGGCCGTGATCGCAGCCCTTTTTGCTGCCGGTGAGCTGAAGGTGATCGCGCAACGCGTCGAGCAGCGTCGTGCGTGGATCGACACGCAGCGTCTGGCTGCTGCCGTTGACTTTCAGCGTCAGGGAAAGCTTTCCCGGATCGGCATCGTTGGCGTTTTGTGCGGCGGCACCGAGCGGCGCTGCCGCGTAACCCTCCTTGGGCAAACCCAGCCCGGTCGCTGCACCGGTCAGGCCGACCATCTGCAGGAAGTTTCGGCGGCTCAGCGTTCCATTATCGCTCGGTGCATGCGTTACGGAAGCGTCGGCTCCTGATTTTTTCTCGGACATGGCTGGCTCCTGAGGCTGGCTTGGTCACGTTGAACGGGATCACGCAGAGCCTTCCATGGAGCTGCATTGAGAGAGGGAGAAGAAGAAGCGAAGCGAGGGATTCGTTCCGGCGGGCAGGGGCGAGATGCCGGCGTGCGTAATGGATCAGTAGGTGCTTTTCGGACAATGAAGTCTTGGGCCACGAACACAGGGTATCGAGCGCCAGGTCAACTTTCGGTGAGCTTGGCGGACATCTTTTCTGATCAGGTTTCCGGAGATACGTGGAATATGTTTACAAGCATATAGTACATATATAAACTATATCCAGCCGAAAAAATGGTACGTGCCAGTGAACAACAGCTTTGCTCCCACCGAACAACGCCTCGCCGTTACCTGCAAGCGCTATCCGCGCTTTCCCATGGGACCGGGCAAGCTTGCGCGCCTGATCAAGCACATCCACAAGGCGCTGCACGACGACGCCAACACCATCCTGAAGCCGTACGGCATCAATCACCCCGAATACAACCTGCTGATGATGATCTACGGCACGGAAAGCGGGACGATGCTGCCATCGGAGTTGGCCGAAGCGGCGGGTGAGAAATCTGCCAATATCACCCGGCTGACCAACGAGCTTTGCGAAAAGGGTCTGATCGTTCGTGCCAGCAGCGCGGACGATCGCCGCAAAGTCGAACTGAGCCTTACGCCTGCGGGTTTGGCGCTGATCAATCGTTTTCTGCCCGACATTTGCGGGCTGCTGGAACGCCAGGGCCGTGATCTGAGCGTGACCGAGCAGAAGCAGCTGGAGAGGCTGCTGAAAAAGATGTTGAACGGACTGTCCGCCTGAGGCGTATCGCATGTCAGTCGACGCCGCTGCCATCGCCACCCCGAACAACCGCACGGTTGTCGTCGATGCCTTGCGCGACGAGGCGGGCGTATGGCTGTTCGTGTTCAAGACCCTGCTGGCATTTTACCTTGCCGGCTGGCTGGCCATGCGTTTTTCACTCGCACAACCATCGACGGCCATGCTCACCGTCATCATTGTGGCCAACCGCCAGTCCGGCATGGTGCTGGCCAAAAGCTTTTATCGGGCGATCGGCACGCTGGCCGGCGCGGTGGCCGCATTCGTTATCGTGGGGCTGTTTCCGCAGCAGCGTGAGCTGTTTCTGCTGTCGTTATCTCTGTGGATCGGCCTGTGCGCGGGCGGCGCCACGCTGTATCGCAACTTCAAATCCTATGCGTTTGTACTGGGCGGCTATACCGCCGCCATCATCGCGGTGCCTGTGATCAATCATCCGCCGGCGGTGTTCGATTCGGCGGTGGCACGCATCAGTGAGGTGCTGCTGGCGCTGATGGTGAGCGGTGCGGTGAACGATGTCGTACTGCCCAGCCGCATGCGCGATGTGTTGCGCCGTACGGCCAGAGCGCAGTTCGCACACTTCATCGGCTTCGTGCAGGGCAGCACCGGCGGCAGCATTCCGCGCGACGCCATGGAAAACGCCCACCTGCGTTTCGTGCGCGATGCGGTGACGCTGGAAGACCTGCGCAGCTCGGTGATCTTCGAAGATGCGGAAGCGCGCGCACGCAGTGGCCATCTGCAGTTGTTCAATCAGCGCTTCATGGCGGCGTCGACCAGCTTCCAGTCGCTGCATCACCTGGTCAATCGTCTGCAGCGCAATGGGCAAACGGCGTCGGCAAAAGCGATCATCGAACTGTATGCGCCGATCGGCACGGCGCTTGACGCACCGATAGAAGCCGGGGCCGCCGCAGCTATCCTGCTGCCGCGCCTGACCGCCGCACGCAAGACAATGGCCACCCGCGCGCCTTTTCTGCGTCATGGCCTGATCGGGCCAAACGCCGTGCGCGATTTCGATACCGGTGCCAGCCTGCTGTTGCGCTTTGTCGAAGAGCTGCACGACTACGTGGAATCGGCGGCCTCGCTGCAGGCGCCCAGGCTGGTGTTGCGCTCGCCCGAGCGGGTGAACTTCGAGCGTGGCAACGACTTCGCCAGCGCCGGTCTGGCGGTATTTCGCACCACGCTGACCATGCTGGTGCTGGGCATCTTCTGGATCGACGCGGCGTGGCCGATGGGCGCCAGCGCGATGCTGATTGCCACGATCTTCGCCGGGCTATTCGCGACGGCGCCCGATCCGGTACGCGCGACCCGTTCGGTGCTGCTGGGTTATGCCAGCGGCATGGCGGCCGCGTTTTTTTGCGTGTTTTTCGTGCTTACGCGAATGGACGGCTACGGTCTACTGGTTGCCGGCACCGCGCCTTTTCTGATGCTGGGGTTGATGCTGCTGATGCGGCCATCGGTCGCCAGCTACGGGCTCGGCTGCTGCATGGGCTTTGCCTACATTCTCGCTGTGAAGAATCCGATGGTGTTCGACCCGCTCAGCTTCCTCAACGACGTGATCGCTCAGCTGATCGGCCTGAGTTCGGCGGCGATTGCCTTTATCGTGGTGCCGCCGGCCATTGGCAGCCACTGGCTGCGGCGACGCCAGCTGGAACGGCTGCGCCGCCAGGTGACGCTGGCCGCGGAAGCGCCGCTGGCCGGATTGCGCCAGCGTTTTGAAAGCGTCAACCACGATCTCTTCAGCCAGATCGTGGCCCAGACCGCGCCCGGCAGCGACGATTCCCGCGCTTTGATCGCCTGGGCGCTGGCCGTGCACGAAACCGGCGGCGCGCTGATCGCGTTGCGTCAGGACCGCTTGACTCATCGCATGCCGGACGAGATCGATCGATGCATTGCTCTGGCCATCAACGCGCTGGCGCGCTTCTACGAGCGGCCTGATAGCGAGGGCTATGCGCGCACGCGCGATGCCGTCACCAACGCCATCGATCGCGCGTCTGCCGAGCCCAGCGCGCGACCGCTGCTCGACCATCTGCATCTGATCCGACTGGCGCTGCTCGACGGCGAGTCGGCCATTGCCGATTACATGCCGGAAACGCCTGCGGCCAAGGAGTTGACCCATGCCTCGTGAAATTGCCCTGGGCGATGCGCTGGTACCCGGCTTGCTGCTGCTGTTCATGGTGTCGCTCGCGCTGCTGTGGCTGATCGACTGGCTGGCCGGCCGCTTTGGGCTTTATCGAATGGTCTGGCACCCACCGGTGTTTCGACTCGCGCTTTTTGTTTGTGTCTTCGGCGGCCTTGCGCTGCTCCTGCTTTGAGAATGACGGCCATGAAAACTGCCACGCTGGTTCGTTTCGTTGTGACTTTCGTCGTCTTGCTGGCGGCGGTCGTCGTCGGGCACACGCTGTGGAAGCACTATATGTATTCGCCCTGGACGCGCGACGGTCGCGTGCGCGCGGAGATCGTGCGCATCGCGCCGGACGTGTCCGGTCTGGTGACCAAGGTCAACGTGATCGACAACCAGACGGTGAAGAAGGGCGACCTGCTGTTCGAGATCGATCCGTCGCGATATCAGAACGCGCTCGATCTGGCCAAGGCCAATGTCGGCGTCGCGCAAGCCGCCGCGCGCGCGGCCAAGGCCAACGTGGAAGCCGCCGCGGCCGGCGCCGCACAGAGCAAATCGTCGTACGGCATGGCGGCCGAGCAATCCAGCCGCCGGCAGCGGCTCAGCGATGTGGTGTCCGAAGAAGCGCGCGCCGATGCACGCTCGGCGGCCGATGCCGCGCGCGCTGGTTTAGACAAAGCGCAGGCGGGCCTGGATCAGGCGATGGCGGCCGAACAGCAGGCGCAGGCGGCGGTCACCCAAGCGCAGGTCGCGGTAGCGGCCGCGCAGCTCAATCTGGATCGCACCGAAGTGCGCGCGCCCACCGACGGCTATGTCACCAATCTGCTGGTGCGGGTCGGCGACTATGCCAGTGCCGGCGCGCCTCGAATGGCGTTGATCGACAGCCACTCCTATTGGGTCTACGGCTATTTCGAGGAAACCAAGCTGCCGCAGGTGCGCATCGGCGATGCGGTGGATATCCGCCTGATGAGTGGCGGCGTGCGCCTGCATGGCAAGGTGCAGAGCATTGCCCGAGGTATCACCGACGCCGGCAGTCCCACCGGATCGGATCTGCTGTCCGACGTCAACCCAACGTTCAATTGGGTGCGGCTGGCCCAGCGCGTGCCGGTGCGCGTCGCGATCGATACCGATCACCTGCCCGCAGGCACCGTACTTGCCGCGGGCATGACGGCCACGTTGATCGTGCATCCGCACAAGGCGGACGATGCCAACACCACAGCGGCCGCTACGCCATGAACCGTCACGACAGACCATGGATTCGCGCCGCCGCGCTGGCGCTGAGCATCGCGCTGACCGGCTGTATCAGCACCGGTGGCCTGCACACCACCGGCAAGCTGACCGACCCTGCCAGCCTGAAATCCGAGCGCAGTCTCGCCGATGTATCGCTCAGTCCGACAGCATGGCCGGCGCAGGACTGGTGGGTAGGTTTCGGCGATCCTCAGCTCAGCACGCTGATTGAGGAGGCGCTGAAGAACAATCCCTCGCTGGCGGAAGCGGAGGCGCGCGCGCGCCGCGCGCAGGCTGCCGCCGATGGGCTTGATGCAGCGCGCGATCCGCAGGTAGGGCTGGAAGCCAGCGCCGTCGGCGCCAGGCTGTCGAGCAAGGATCCGGTCTATCCCGAATACGCGCTCGGCAGCTTTGCCTGGGCCAAGTCGGTGACGGCAGGCTTCTCCTGGGATCTGGATTTGTGGGGCGGCCGGCGCGCCGCATGGGAGGCGGCGCTGGGACGCAGCCGTGCGGCGCAGATCGATGCGCATGCCGCACGCATCCAGCTGTCGGTCAATATCGCGCGAGCCTATGTCAGGTTGGGTTACGCCTTCGCACAACGGGACGTGGCGGAGGCCGAACAGCAGCGCGCCAGCAAGTCGCTTGCCATCACGCGGCGACTGGTGGAAGGCGGCCTGGGCACGACGCAGGAAGCCTATTTAGCCGACTCGCAGGTGGCCAGCGCCGAGCAGCAGAAAGTGCAGGCGGATCGCGCCATCGATGCCGCGCGCAGCAGCCTCTCTGTGTTGCTGGGGCAGGGACCCGATCGCGGGCTTGCCATCACCCGCCCGCATCTGCTCGATCAAGGCAAGATCGCGCTGCCCGATCAGTTATCGGTTGGCCTGCTGGGACGCCGCGCCGATCTGGTCGCTGCGCGCTGGCAGGTCGAAGCGGCGGCGAAGGACATCAAGGCCACGAAGACGGAATTCCTGCCCAATATCAGCCTCAGCGCCATGGCCGGCCTAGTCGCTGTCGGCGACAGCACCAGCGTGTTTCAGCTGCCGGCGCGCACGTTCAGCGTCGGCCCGGCGCTGAGCCTGCCGATCTTCGACGGCGGCCGCCTCCGCGCCAAGCTGGCCGCCAGCGACTCGGTCTACGACGAGTCGGTAGCGCGCTACAACAGCTTGCTGGTGGCGGCGATCAACGACGTGTCCGATCAGGTCTCGGAGCTGACCTCAGTGCGCAAACAAATCGCGCTCGAAAAGCGCGCGCAGGACGACGCACGCAAAAGTTGGGAGCAGGCGATTGCCGGTTACAAAGGTGGCGTGAGCGGACCGCTGGCTCCGCTGATCAGCCGCCAGCAGCTGCTGCTCGCCGATCAGCGCACCGCGGCGCTGGAAAGCCAGCAGGCCGATATTTCGATTCGCTTGATCGAAGCGCTGGGCGGCGGCTACGCCATGGATGATTCGGTCGCGGTGCAAGCGACGAGGGCGGGGCAGGCATCCCGGTAGCGCGATGCGATGTTTTCGGCGATCCGCCTTGAGCCATCGATTTACTGTCGGGATGGCTACGAAAAGCTGTCACGCAACCCTCGATACTGTTTGTTGAAATAACTTTCCTCAGCTGCCCACCCAAGGACCACGCCATGATCGAAGTGCATCACCTCAACGAGTCACGCTCGCGCCGCATTACCTGGCTGCTGGAAGAGCTTGGCCTGGAATACACGATCATCAAATACCAGCGCGATCCGAAAACGCGCCTGGCGCCGCCGGAGCTGTTGAAGATCCATCCGCTGGGCAAGGCGCCGGTGATCCGCGATGGCAGCGAGGTGATTTTCGAATCGGGTGCGATCGTGGAGTATCTGATCCGCCGCTACGGCAACGGTCGCCTGGCGCCGGCGCAGGATACGTCTGACTACAACCGCTATATCGAGCTTCTGCATTACGCCGAAGGTTCGGCGATGCTGCCTCTACTGCTGAAGTTCTATACCAGCCGCCTTGGCGAGGCGGCCGCGCCGCTGGGGCCGCGTATCGACGGCGAGATGCAGAATCATCTGGGCTTTCTCAATGACCAGCTCGCCTCGCGCGATTTCTTCGTCGGCAACGACCTGACCGGCGCGGATATCCAGCTGATTTTCGTGACGCAGCTTGCGGAGCGGTTTGCCGGCGAAAACGCGTTTCCGCACCTCACCGCTTTCAATCAGCGCATGGCGGCCCGCCCGGCGTATAAGCGCGCGATGGCGAAGGGCGGCGAGTAATCGACGTAACGCAGCGTCGATATCGCAACGAGGCTTGCGCATTCCGAGACGTCTACTTGCTAAGGTAACCACCTGATCCGCTGCGTTCGCAGCGTCCACGATCAGGAGCCCGTTCATGTCGACCGCATCTGATCCGCTACCCACACTGCCCACGCCGCCTGCGCATTCACGTGCGATAGCCATTATCGCCAGCGCAACCGTGCTGGCGCTGCTGTATCTGGGCCGGGAAGTGCTGGTGCCCATCACGCTGGCGCTTATTCTCAGCCTGCTGGTTGCCCCACCGGCGCGCTGGCTTCGCAGGATAGGACTGGGCCATGCGCCGTCGGTGCTTGTCGCCGTACTGGTGCTGGCCATGTTTCTGGTCGGGCTGGCAACAGTGATGGGTTCGCAGATTGCACACATGGCCAGCAGCCTGCCGCAGTATCAGGAAACGGTGCATACCAAGGTCCAGGCTTTGAGCAAGCTGACGGCAGGTCGGCTGGAAGCGTTGCAGGAGCAGGTGGGGAGGGTCATGAGCCAGCTTGGCGACCGCACCGTGGAACAGCCAGACGCGGCGGCAGACCCGCTGCAACCTCTGAAGGCGTCGAGCAACGTGGTGCCGGTGGAAATACGCACGCCACCGCCCAGTGCGATGGGTGTGGTCACGCGAATCTTTTCATCGATCTGGCCGCCGCTGCAGACGGCCGGCATCGTGCTGGTAGTGCTGGTCTTCGTGCTGCTTGAACGTGAATCGTTGCGCGATCGTTTCATTCGCCTGGCGGGCGGGGCGGATCTTCGTACCACCACGGAGGCTATCAACGACGCCGGCGAACGGCTATCGCGCTTTTTCGTCTCGCAGTTTGCGGTGAACTTTGGCGTCGGCGTGGTGATCTGGCTCGGACTGGTCATCATCGGCGTGCCCAATGCGCCGCTGTGGGCTTCGCTGACTGCCGTGCTGCGTTTTGTGCCGTATGTTGGTGTGTGGCTTGCGGCGTTTCTTGCCACCTTGCTGGCAGCGGCCGTCGACCCCGGCTGGTCGCTGGCGCTCATGACCATCGGGCTGTACGTGATCGTGGAGACCGTCGCCGGGCAGCTGGTCGAGCCGCAGCTTTACGGCCACACGACCGGCCTTTCACCGCTGGCCGTCGTGGTCGCGGCGATTTTCTGGAGCTGGCTGTGGGGGCCGGTCGGGCTGATCATGTCGACGCCGCTGACACTGTGCCTGGTCGTTGCCGGACGCCACGTCAAGGCGCTCAACCTGCTGGATATCCTGCTCGGCGATCTGCCTGCGCTAACCATGCCGCAGCACTTCTATCAGCGCGCCTTGTCCGGCGATTCGGATGAAATCATCGCGAGCGCGCGCGTATTTCTGAAGCGCAAATCGTTCGCTGCGTATTGCGATGCGGTGCTGCTACCGGCGCTACAGCTCACCCGCATCGATCTGGTCAACGGCCTGATCAGCCCGGCGCAGCAGGTGATCGTGCGCACCGCCATCCTGCGGGTGATCGAATCGCTGGGCAGCCGCGCGCGCAGGCTGCCGCGCTGGCGTCGCAATGCATCCGTTCTCGAAGGCGTCAGCCTGGGCCAGGAGCTGCGCCGGCAACGCGAAAGTATCAGCGGACGCTGGCAGGGGCCGCTGGTGGTTGCGCCACGTTCCGTGGTGCTCTGCATAGGACTGGGCAATATCGGCGACGATCTCGCGACGGAAATTCTCGCCCGCATCCTTCAGGACCTGCATATCGACGCCAGGCATCTGTCGATCAGCGATATCGAGGCGCTCGAGGCCGATCCACCGCCGGAAGTCACGCGCGACGGCGTATCGATGGTCTACATCGTCAGCGCCTCGCCTACCAAGGAGCGCGACAGCAGCCCGGTCGTGGCCAGCGAGATGCGCCGCCGCTTTCCCGATGCCTGCATTCTCGCCGTCATGTTGCCCCAGCTTTTATCGCTGCCGGAAATCACGCCGCCCGATCCTGGCGTGAACCAGGTAGTGACTTCGCTGGAAGAGGCCGCGCAGCAGGCCATCGCGCGCTTTCCCGGTGATGGCAAGGAAGGCAAGCGGTAGCTGCTGCGGTGACCACTGACGCTGGCGATCGCGCTGCCTATCGGCTCGCGCCGCGGCGTTGGCGAGCATAGCCAGAAGGCCTGCACTGTCTTTTAGAATCGCGACGTCGCTTAAACGGATCTCACCTGAGTGCACTGGAATGCAATGATTTCCTCGCTGGACCCGTCGGCGGGTTTGAGCAAAGTAGGGCAGCGAAAATCGCAACGAATGCTAAATGCCAGCGCTTAGTATCGTTGATCACGGTCAACCTTGCTGCTGACGCTTTCGTTGAACGCGGGTGTGGCGCCACGTTGCCTGAGCACTTCCTGCCGGCATCGTGGTGGACGCAACAATCCTGAATTTCACGAGCCCTTCCTATGAAACGAAAACTCCTGACGTTCGCAGCCCAACTGGCCGGCGCAACAGGGTTGCTGGCCCCGATGATCGCGAGTGCGCAGATTGTGGTGGTACCTGCGCCCGTGTATCACTACGAAAGGCTTCCCCCTCCGCGCCACGGCATGGTGTGGCATTCGGGCTATTGGCGGTGGGCGCATGGCGCTTACGTATGGACACCGGGTGTGTGGGCACCCGTCGTGGTCGAGCCAGCGCCCGATCAGGTTGTCGTTGTCCCGCCACCGCCGGCGCCGCCACCGCCGCGGGTAGAGCGCCTCTCGGCCGATGCGCTTTTTCCGTTCGACAAGGGCAACGTAAACGACATTCGGCCCCAGGGCCTCGCGGACATCGCGCAGATCGCCGCGCGCCTGCGGGCCAATCCGTTCGGGCACGTCGAAGTACGCGGATATACCGACAGGCTCGGTACGGACGCCTATAACCTCGACCTGTCGCAGCGGCGCGCCGACGCCGTAAAGGCGGAGCTGATCGCGCAAGGTCTGCCGGCAGGAAAGATCCGCGCTGAAGGGCTCGGCAGTCAGGACCCGATCGTCCAGTGTTCAAACCGAAATCGCCAGTCACTGATCCTGTGCCTGCAACCGAACCGCCGCGTCGAAATTGTGACTTACTTGAGCGACCAGCCGAGATGGTAGAGCGAGCATCGCGGCTCCCCGCGGTGAATCTCTAATTTGACATAATATACATTATGCGAAATAATGGAGCCATCGGGACGGTGGCCGTCTTGGCCATGCTGCTGGCCCTGTTGTTGAGCGCACTCCAAAATGGCATGGCTACACAGTCCTGATGTCCCCGGCGCGCAGTTAGGACTGCGCACATTTCGCGCGACGCCGTTCCAGGTGCACACAGTTGAGAGCAACGGAGATGTAATGGGCCACTTTATTGCTCTTTCACAACGAAGAAGTGCACGCGCAACAACGAACAACCTCCTCCGAGCGGGCGAGAAGCTGCCCCATATCGGAACCAACAAACTGCCGACAAATGGGTGGGCGCGTAGTCTTAAATGGTCACGCGGTTCCTCGGCTTTGACTAACGCGTTGCATTGGCTCCGAGCACGCTGACGAGCCGGCCTTTGGCCGACGCCGAGAGCCTGCGGATGCCAAAGGCTCTCGCGATATCAACTACCGGGTCATCGCTCTGGATTGACCGCGCCATGGCAGCGATTTCCTCAGGAGCGAGTTCCTCGATGAAGCGGATGTCCTCCTCCTGCTCCGGTACGCGATAAATGTTCCAACGAACAGGATCGTCCGCGGCCAGCCACACGAAATGCCCATGGTCCGGCTCCGGGTCGGGCTCGAAGTGGTAATGGCGCTCCGCGAGCTCAAGTAAACGTTCACGAATGAGACGACCGGACCGCTTGAATCCGTGAGCTCGGGCGATCCGATCGACGAGGACCTTGTCGAGGATTGGCGCCTCTTGCTCAAGCACTTCGCGGATGCACGTCTCGAGGGTGGCGTCGTACGACGCTTCGTGGAAGTTGTCCGGCTTAAGTGACGATTCCAGGTGGGAAAGGTCAGCCATTCGGTAAGTACGCTCTATGGGGACCGCCCTGTCATCACTCGGACCGCGTGCGACCAATCGCATGGGTTCGGGCGAGGGACTTTCCACCGTCTTCACGGGCGATGGATCAGAGGCAGGCATCTCCCCGGCATCGCCGTCCTGCGCCGTGTCCCTTTCCACAATGGCCGTACCTTCGGCTTCCATCGCTTTGGCTGCAGCTGCAGCTTCGACCTCCCGGGCTCGCTTCAATTCGCCTGCCTTGGCACGCTGATCCTCAAGCTCGACGCTGATCGCTTCATGCAGTCGTTCCAGGGCGCCTTCGCGATCAACCCACCACGCCGTTGACCAGACGCGTACCAGCCGCCAGCCGAGACTGCGCAGAATCTCGCTTCGAACCTTGTCGCGATCCCGCGCTGTTGCAGCACTGTGATAAGTCGCGCCATCGCACTCGACGCCGACAAGATAGTCGCCCGGTCGATCCGGGTGCACGACGCCCAGATCGATACGGAAGCGCGACACGCCAATCTGCGGATGGGTTTCCCAGCCCTTTGCCCGCAGCCCCTCGGCAACAAACTGCTCGAATGGGGAGTCGTAATCACCTACGGAACCGCGCACAGCGGCTGTAATGGCCTTCGGTCCCAGGTGGGCAAACTCGATGAAATGACGCAGATCTTGCACAGCCCGCGCCGAGGTGCGGTTGAGGTCGATCATCGATGGATCAAAAGACGTGAAGACCATCATTTCGCGGCGTGATCGTGTCACGGCGACGTTCAATCGGCGCCAACCGCCCTCGCGATTGAGTGGTCCAAAATTCATGGACATCACGTTCGCATCCGGCACGGTTGGCCCAAAACCGATACCCAGGATGATCAAATCACGCTCATCACCCTGCATGGTCTCCAGATTTTTGACCACGACGGGTTCGGCCAGATCGTCCTTGAAGAATGGCTCGATCTCGCGATGTTCACGCCGCGCCTGATCGAGGAGATCGTCCACCAACTGTTGCTGCTCGGCATTGAGGGTGATGATGCCAATGGACTGGCCGGATGCGATGAATTCCGGGTCCGTGAGCCGTTTGACCACCTCCGTCACGATGGCCTTGGCTTCTATCTGATTCCGGCGCCCTCCCTTGCCTTGGGCATAGATACCGTCAACCTTCCGCCAGGAAACGGCGCTCGGGCACGTGTCGGCCGCCGGGAAAGTGATCAGGCTGCCACCGTAGTAGCGGTAATTAGAGAAGGTGATGAGGCTTTCGTGCCGACTGCGGTAATGCCAGGTCAGACTGTGCTGGGGCACGCCTGCACCGATGCATTCGTCAAGAATGCTCTCCAGATCCTCGTCGGTATCGTCCTCACCAGCGCTAGCGCCACGGTTGAAAAAGCTGGTGGGTGGCATTTGCCGCGGATCACCCGCTATGACCACTTGTTTGCCGCGCGCGATGGAACCCACAGCATCCCACGGAGCTATCTGTGAGGCCTCATCAAAAATGACCAAGTCGAATAGCTCGTGATCGGCCGGCAGGTATTGAGCGATCGACAAGGGACTCATCAGCATGCAAGGCGCCAGGACGGTGAAGTCCTGACCCATTTCCTGGGCCAACTGGCGTACTGGCTTGTGACGGCGTTGTTTCTGCAGTTCATGCTTGAGAATGCCGAAACCACTTCGCTTGGTAACACCGTTCTTGTCCGGAATGTTGCCTGAGAGCTTGGCGCGAATGTAAGCCGACGTGAGCTCGCCCAGTGCGTCCACCGCCTTGGTGTACGCGTCGATGTCGCTTTGATGCTCCGCTGGTACGAAATGGCATAGAAGCGGCTCCGCGTCGATAGCCTTCGAAGCAAACCAGCGGGCATACGCCGCCTCGAGGGTGTGAGCGACCGAGCCGTCAGGGAGAGTACCCTGCTCCACCGCATCAACCAGAGGTTGCAGTCCGCAAGCAATGGCCTCCTGGCGTACGCGCCGCCAACTGCACCAGGCATTCAAGGCCTTTTCGCTGTCAATGACCGCCTGGGCATTAGCGAAGAGCTCCGGCACCTGCTTGTTGAGGTCGACCTCACTGCCCGCCGCCTTGCCGAACACCTCGGTGGCATCGAATAGCGCCTTGTACCGACTCATCAGCTCGCCTATGGCCACGGCGATGGGACCATTCGGCGCTAAGAGGTCATTACCGTCGACCACCAGTTTTTGAGCTTCATGGCGCAGCGTCACCAGTTGCTCAGGTGAGCTGGCCAACGGAATGAGGTGCGTACGAAGGCTTTCGGCAAACTTGGTCGCAAACGCCATGCGGGCCACATTGGTGCTCAGAGCGGACCACCCCGGGACATCTCGAAGGTCGCGGTCCAGAGCGTCGATCTTGGCCACGAGGTCTTTCATGGCGGCAAGCAGTGGAAGGTCAGCCTCTAGATTGGGAGGAGCGGACGTTCCTGCAGTTCCGGCGAGAGCCTTGGCTACCCTCTTCTTGGCCAGCGTGGCCAGGATCCAGAACTTGCCGGATGCCTCGGTCCACTCGCTTCTCAGCGTGTCGACGTCGATGCGACGGACGGCCTCCGACGCATAGGTCTGAGACAAGCGGAACTCCAGCCCCTCATAGTCCTTCAGTGCGGATGACGCCTGTTGAGCCGCGGCGCGAATGGTATTCAGCGCTGGCGAGAAAGCGAAACGTAGATCGACACCGTGGGCGTCCGGCAGGAGTCGGACAAACTCGAGCAATCTGGCGGCAACAGGCGTCCCCGCGCCTATCGACAGCCCGGTGTTCTGTACGACCTGCGCGCAGGCGTTGTCACATGCGTTAAGCGCGGCAAGTACCTGGCGGGCCGCACCCACCACGGATTCCTGCCAGGCATTGGACCACTCGGTCCGGACCACGAGGGTCATCCGTGCATGCACACCCTCGGCCGCAGCCCGATTGAGATCCAAGCGCCGGGCAATATCCCGAAGCTGTTCCATCTGGGCGGCGTCATGCTCCGTTCCTTCAGGCCAGGAAAGCCGAGGCGTCATCGGCGTCGCATCCTTCACGACGCGACCAATAGCCTCATGTACCGACCAACCGTTGGACCAACGCTCGTGGAGCGCTAGCACCACTTCGTTGAGTCGGTCTCGGAGCGAGCGCACCTTCTCAGCCTGCGCACTCCATTCAGCCTCCGTCAGCGTGTCGCGAGATGTCCATGCACGGTCCAACTGCTGAAGCACATGCATCTTTGAGGACTTGCTTGAATGCAGTTCCAGGCAGAACTGGCCGATGCCTCTGTCTTCCAGGCGGCGCTTCACGACATCCAGTGCTGCCATCTTTTCCGCCACGAACAATACGCGCCGTCCTAACGCGAGGTTGTGCGCGATCATGTTAGCGATTGTCTGCGATTTGCCCGTGCCCGGCGGCCCGTCCAACACAAAACTGTGACCGATAGCGGAAGCAACGACGGCTGCCAATTGCGAGGAATCGACGGAAAGCGGCGTAAACAGCTCGCCGGGCTCGACAGTAGCATCTAGTTTCTTGGGCTCGGGGAACTCACCCGCCGACTCCAGTGACGACCCGCCGAGTTTGTGTTGTAGCAAATGTCGCACCACATCGTTCTGCATCAGCTGCGCTGAACGGTCGATCAGATCACGCCACATCAGGTATTTTGAGAACGAAAACGTGCCCAGTGCGACGTCGGTCGTGACCTCGAAGCCCGGCATGTCGCGCACAGCACGGCGCACAATATTCCAGATCTGTTCAACGTTAATGCCGCTCTCGTCCGTCGGCAGGTCGCCACTCAAGCTGGGAATATTGAGCTGAAAGTCGTGACGCAGCAGTTCCAGAAGCGTCAGATTGAACCGCGGCTCATCATCCACCATGGACATCTTCACCCCGGATAGAACGCTGCGCCGCTCCAGCTTTACCGGTAGCAGGATCAGGGGCGCGCAGTAGCTCTTGGGGTCGTCTTCGGCCTTCTTCCAGCGCAAGAAACCGATGGCGAGAAAGAGCGTATTGGAGCCACCCTCTTCTAGGTCCGAGCGGGCCTTGCGGTAAAGGTCGACCAGTGCGGCTTCAAGCTTCCCCTTCTCCATCCGGGAGAGCACCTCATTGCGCGCCATGGCTTGACGCGCTGCTTCTTCCTCGAGATCTTCACGATTGCGCTTCTTGTAGATTTCGCTATCCCTGCCACCCACTTCCAGGTCGGGCATGTGGACGATACGCACGTTCTTGTTAACCGCGAGTATGTCCTCGAGGCCCGCAGGATCCGGACATGTCAGTCGAATCACCTTGGCGCTTTCAGGCAGGTGAAGCAGACGATTCCGCGTGGTCAGATCGAGTAGTTTGCGTTGCCATACCTCCAGCTTGTCGGCTGCAGTGGAAGGCTCTTCCTCGACTTCGACATCAAAGGCTGGCAGTTCCGGGGCTGATTCCAGGGCCTCGCTGACCCTTGGTTCTTGGTCGTCATATGACTCTCCAAACGTCTTAGCGCCGACCGTGAGCGGGCGCAGCTTCTGCATACGAGCTCGGCGCACGTCGACTGCCATCACGAAGTCTTCGTCGCTCAGTTGGCGCTTGGCGATATCTACCGCGTGGCTGAAGCCCGGCGCGGGCGATCGCGTGGCCAACGTAGTCTCAAGGACCAGCAGTTCCTGAAGTTCGATGCGCTTGCGCACCGATGAGGCGTCTTCGTTGAGTACCTGTGAGAACTCCTGCGGCTGCAGCCAGACACCCGTGAACGCATGATCTTTGGTCAGCAGAAGAATGGGATTGAGGCCGCCCTGCTCCAAGGCGGCAGCAAACAAAAGCGCTGTATCCAGACAGGTGCCAACGCTGCCATCGAGGACCTGTGACGGAGGTCGGATCTTTTGCCCCTCCTGCTCGAAGCTCGCCGGAGGCAGTACATAGCTGATCTGGTACCCGCAAACTGCGGACCAGACAGCCGAGGCCAACTCCCAGACTCGCTGACGGGAGCCCGCCCTATAGCCATCGATACCGTCAGGCCGCCCGGCTCGACGCAGCACGTCGGACGTGCTCTTGAGTACCTTGTCGATCGCGGGATCATTGGGCATGCAAAACGCAGCCAAAAGCTCCGGCATGCTGCCTACGCCGCCCCACTGGTTGCGTGCCAGCAGTTTGATCGGGAACCGCTGCTCAGCGACCACGCCGGTGCTCGACCGCAAGCGAAGGTGCACCGACGCCTGCATACTTTCGGTCAGGTCAGCCAGGTACCCTTCCTTCAGCTCGATATCGCGATCCGGAATCGCCATCGATGAGGCAGGGCCCAGACGGTCGATGCGCCAAGTCTTCGCAGCGGCAAAAGGCAGGCTCGGTTCGAGCTCAAGGATCAAGTCGTCAAAACCCTCCGCGCCGTCATTTGCGATGGTCAGTTGCCGCAGTAACGGCACAGCATTCTGATGCGACGCCAGCCCCAGTTTGGTGCTGACAATCCCCTCGATAGAGATCCCCATAGCCCCTGACCTTCCGACACAACTCCAAGAGCCTGATCATAGGCCGGATCGGCAGAAGTTTCGAATTTGCGAGCTGCAGGCTGATTGCGATACGCCGGCCACCTGCCACCCACCACCTTCGCTACAGCAATTGACCAGCTTCGCCCGCGAAACTAATTGTGGCCGCCAGCCAAACTGCCCAACGTCGCCAACGAGTTGCCCATTTCCGGCATCGAGCCTGAGAACCATCTTCAGTGGACCAGACCAGGCTCGCCAGCAGCGCTGAGCATGGTGATACCAATGCCGAATCAGATCGCCCATCCGAATCGGCTAGCTTCCCATCAATCTCGACCGAATCGCGTCAGCTATGCGAAGTGCATTGGCAATGATGGTTAGGGTTGGATTCACCGCACCGATGGATGGGAAAAAGCTAGCATCGGCGATGTATAGGTTGTCCAGCTCGTGCGCTTTGCACTGGATATCCAGTACGGATGTGGCCGGATCCGTACCAAACCTTGCCGTGCCTGCTTGATGCGCCGTGCCTCCGATGGGAATGTCCTTTCCCAGGTATAGGCTGCGCTCTAGCAGTACAGGATGGGCACCCGCATTGCTAAGCAGCTGCTCGAGCTTTTTCTTGAGCCGGTGGTGGGCTTCCATATTGCCCTCGCTGATATCCAGCACCACGCGTTCGCCATCGTAACGAATGCGGTTTTCGGCGCGCGGCAGGTCCTCGCTTGAAAGCCAGAAGTCCATCGAGTGCCGCGCCATCTCCTCGAACGGCATCTTCGGCATCCACTCCAGCCACGCTGGAAGTGCTTCGCCGCGAATCTGCGCCCCGTGCGACGTGGCGCACATCTGGATGAGCCCTAGTGGATAGTCCCAGTCCTCGGCCCCGAAGTAGTAATCACTGACGGCAAGCGTCTTCTGGAAAACCGTCTCGTTGGGCTCGCGCATCAATGCCATCAGGATCGATTGATTGTGGCGCATGTAGTTGCGCCCCACTTGATCTGAACCGTTGGCCAGACCGTTGGGGTGCTGCGGGCTGGCCGAGCGCAACAACAGCAGCGCCGACGAGAGCGCCCCGCAGGCCACGACGACCATGTCCGCGCAATACGTTTCCTCGCAGCCATCGCGGGTGACATGTACGGCATTGACGCTCTTGCCCCTGGCGTCGGTCTCCAGCCGGGACACGTAGGCGCCGGTCAGAAGCGTGAGATTGGGATGCGCCTTCAGCGCGGGATCCACGCAGATGACCTGGGCGTCGGCCTTGCCATTCAGCAAGCAAGGGAAGCCGTCAAATGCATCGCAGCGGATGCAGATACTGGATGGCGTAGGTTTGCCGTTTTTTTCGTCGAGCAGGATGCCCAGCGGCAGATGAAACGGATGCAGCCCCTGGTCGCGCAGGCTTTCGCTCAGCGCCTGAATACGCGGCTCGTGAGACACCGGGGGATAGGGAAACGGGCCACTGGACGGCGGTTCGTTAGGATCTTCACCGCGCTGACCATGCACGTGGAAGAGCCGCTCTGCTTCGGCGTAATACGGCTCGAAGTCGCCGTAGCTCAAGGGCCACGCGGGTGAAACACCGTCTTTGTGCTGAACCTCGCCGAAGTCACGTTCGCGCATGCGGAACAGGGCCGCGCCGTACACCTTGGAGTTGCCGCCGACGTAATAATGCAAGCCGGGGTGAAACGGGTCGCCATGCTTGCCGTACCACGTCTCTGTGGTCTGATAGGCCGCATCGACAAAAACGGTTTGCGAATCCCAATTGGCCGGCGAGCGTGGCAGGTAATCGCCGCGCTCGATCAACAGTATGCGTTTTCCGGTTGGCGCCAGCTTGTGCGCCAGCGACGCGCCGCCGGGACCGCTGCCAATAACGATGAGATCGTAATGGGCGTCTGCCATGTCGTGTTTCCTGACGTCAGGGATGGAGTCTTGGGCCAGCGTCAGCCGCCAGTGGCAAAGCCCGGATACAAGGTCATGCCGCCGTCCACGAAAAGGGTGGTGCCGACGACGTAATCAGACTGATCCGACGCCAGCCAGACCGCGGCGCGGGCGATATCGTCCGGCTCACCGATGCGTCCGTAAGGGACCAGTTTCATCAGCTGCCTGTAGGCCTCAGGCGTGCTCCATGCCGACGTGTTGATCGGCGTACGGATTGCGCCGGGCGCAATCGCGTTGACTCGAATGCGCAGCGGTGCGAGCTCCTGGGCCAGAGTCTCCATCAGCATCTTGACACCGCCCTTGGATGAGGCGTAGTTGGCGTGGCCGGCCCACGGAATTTCTTGGTGAACCGAGCTCATGCAGATGATTTTTCCTGCCGCCCTGGAAACGGAAGGCACTACGCCACGTCGCGTAAATTCGCGCACCGCTTCGCGCGCGCAAAGAAACTGGCCAGTAAGGTTGACACCGATAACTTTGTTCCATTGCTTCAGTGTCATTTCGTGAAACGCGGAGTCGCGCTGGAGGCCTGCGTTGGCAACGACAATGTCGACCGTGCCGAACTGGGCGACCACTTCCTTGAACATGGCACTTACCTCAGTCTCGTCCGATACGTCCGCCTTGAAGGAGAACGCTCGGACGCCGAAGCTACGAAGTGCGTCTACCACGGCCTGCGCGGCATCGTCGCCGTCAACATAGTTGACGCACACGTCTGCACCCGCCTGACCCATCGCCAGCGCGATGCCTTGACCGATGCCCGAATTGGCACCCGTCACCAGCGCTTTCTGCCCATCGAGCAATCTGTAGATCGGCAAGGAAGTTTTGGCAGCATCGGAGTCAGGAGTTGTCACAGAAAGTATCCTTGGAAAGATGTAAAAGGCGTCGGGTATTACTCTGTTCTCTCCACCGTCGCATACGCGTGAGCATTGCGATGGCTGCAACGAAACTTCCTGCGACCGGATAGGGCCTTGGCGTGGAATACCCAAACGGCTCGGCGACTAGCGCTCGCAGGGGCGATGCCCCGCTGGTCGCGTGTGTTTTGCGGCCGAACGCAAACAAACGTGTCGTCGGTGCGGCGCCTCGAAAGCTATGGCGGTTGCAGGCGATGGCCCTCGCCGCCATCGAACATGCTGGTCGATCCGACGGCCATCGCCTTCTGATCAGCCGGTTCTAGAGGATAGGTACATGTCCGTCAAGCGAGCCATCAACAGTCAAAATGGATAACCGCAACGGACTGCGGAGGCATGTCAATTTCGATGGTGCGTGCCTTTTCTGTGCCGCCAAACTTAATCTTTTCGCTCTGCAGCTTCGACGCTTCGTTCAACTCATCGACCATTCCGCTGCTGAGGTATTCAGGCTTGCCCATCTGCTCCCAGCGCCGTTTCGCGTTGGCATGGAGAAGATCGATGCGTTGCAAGGTCCCGCCCGCTTTGACCTTGGCGCCCTTGACCGTAAAAGAGACTGCTTCTGTCTGGATGGGGTGTCGCGGCAAACCGAAATTGGTGAGTACGACGGCGGCGGATTTCTCGTCGCGAACCAGCCACGCGTCGACGGTGGCATGGTGTCCCTTGACTGGCATCAGCTGCGCGCCCAGACCGTGCAAGAGCTCATAGGCTCGATAGGATGGCTTGGCGATACCGTGAATATTCAGCAGCCCGAAACCGCCATGGAATGGCACGGACGGAAAATAGTTCTCCTCGAAAATATCCGAGAACGTCCAGTAACTGTAGCCTTCAACCAGACCATTGGCCTCGAGTACGGTCTTGACGATGAAAGCCGCGGCGTAGGGATCGTCGTGCATGGGATCGCGCGGATTAGACGACGTACACCATTCGGTGTAGTACACCGGAAGCTTGCCGGCCTGCCGCCGTACCGCAAGAGCCTCTTCGCGCAATATGCTCCGCTTGCTGTCCGCCAACTCTGTCTCCGTATCATCACCCGGCTGACCAAAGGAATCCGTGGGGTAATGATGCGTACTGATGAAATCGACAGCCAGCTGGTTGGTTTGGCAGAAATCGAGGAAGTCTACGACCCAGGCATTATCCGCCGTGGCCGGGCCGCCAACCTGCAGGGCGGCATCTACGGACTTGATCGCTTCGACCGTGTATTGGTACATCGAAAAATAGTCGCTCTGGCTACCGCTGCCGAATGCCGTGAGATTAGGCTCATTCCACACCTCGAAAAACCAGGTACGCACCTCGTCGAGGCCATAGCGATCAACCCAATGGCTGACCAGCTTGTGGATTAACACCGACCATTGCGCAAGATCCCTGGGCGGACTTACGTTGGCGCGGTAATGAAAAACCGTCTGGCCGCTGGAAGACAGCGCCGTAGGCATAAAGCTCAGTTCGACAAACGGCTTCATGCCAATGGACAGCAAGAAGTCGAAAATCTGATCGGCATTGAAAAAGGAATAGAGCAGCTCATTGCTCTGATTGATGAGTGTGCCCATGTCATCACAAAGGATGCCGTGAAAACGCACGTGTTGCATGCCGAGTTCGCTATGAGCCCTGCGTAACTGCGCTTGCCAATCGGCGCGAAGCGCAAGCGTCGCGTGACCGCTTCCGACCGTATGTTCCCAGAAGTGGGGCAGCGGCTTACTTTGCCCATCGACACTTCCGTTGAAAACTGCTGCCATAGAGAAAATCCTTGCGGGTTGCCGAGTCAGTTTCAAATAATCATCGAATGAAAGTAGCGAGCTCGTCTTATCCAATACCGCTGCCGGAGTGATGTATGCCGCGTGATCACGCTACAGCGTCTCCTCAATTGCGTGCACTCCGAGTGACGCATAGAAAATAGTGATGCGGCACTTTAGGAGCCTTCAAGGAAGCAGGCAGCCGTCGGCTTGCTGTGCAGTTGTACGATTGCACAGGCACGGCGCCAGCTGCGGATGCTGGTCCTGCGGCACGAACTCCAGCACGACATCTTGCCCCTCCCGATGGGCACTGGGGATTCAAGCCCGAAAACATCTTTATCCTTGACGACTGGGGCAAAGTCCAGAAGTTCTAAGGCACGCACTTGTCCATGCCCAACGCACTCGGGAGGCGTGCTTGGGGTCACCATGAGGGTTGGCAGGGATTCATACAAAAACCGGCAATTCGCCTCCTAAGTCAAAGATAAATATAGCTTTCTTAATCGCGTCGTTCGTGGGGCGCTTCGTTGATGCGGCCTGATGACGTTTATTTTGGCACTCGCCCGACGCGGTAGAAGAACCCGTCACCCGTCCTGCAGAAATGAAGGAAGTAACGTGGCTTATGTGAGGTCCGGACAGCGTGTCCACCCATTTGCATATCCGCCGCCTCAGCTCATCGCTTTGAGACGGTCGATTAATAGTGCTTGTGCTTGCTCACCTCCAAGCGCGTTTTCAGGATCGCAGTAAACCACGCGGTCCATCTCGTTCTCTGGCCAACCTTCCATGTCGTCATCGATCGCGAGCCAATATGCGGGCATCCTGCGCAGTAGATCCCGCTTGATCTGGCGGTAACGCGAAGCGTCCCGCCACCAGAGAGTTTCGTCGTAATCGTGCTTGAAGCGACTATGCCAGGTTGCACCGATGACCCGCTTCCGTAAGCCTTCGGGTAAGTGACGGCACACCCACGAATAGCTCTTCATCCGTACCCAGCTTGTCGAGAGCACGATCCGAAGGTCTGGATAGAGAGCCAGCGCCTCCACAAGCACGGGAGCATATTCGAACAGTTTTCCAGGACCGCGTAGGTAAACCCGGCCCTTGTCGTCTTGATATGCCTCGTCCGGATGTAGCACGCCGTCGAAGTCGAGGTAAATCACCTTTTCGTGCATCACAGCCTCGGTCTAAGCCAGCAAACTCCGATGTCATTCTGAAAAATAGTCCGCGGGGTGGCGGGTTTGATCGGAATACGCAGCCTAACTGGAATCCGCACGATCGAGCTTCTTCTATACCAGCGCCCCTCCTTCGCTGGCAGTCAGTGCCGAATCCTCAGCTTCTCTGAGAATCCGACGCGCAAAGTCGATCGGCGTCACTTCGCGACTGGTGTCGACGGTGTAATCACCGAAACGGTTGATGTGCGCCGTTCGATACGGCGATAGCCCGGCAAGCACCTCGGGACTGATCTCAATGCCCTCATCCCGCAGCTCGGCGAGTACGCGAGACATTTGTTCGACGTTGTGAAGGATCACGAGATTGGCAACCAGGTGGTTATACCCCACGATCTTCTGCTGCTCGTGCAACACATTCTCGGCGATGATCCCTTGGCCACCAAAGAAAGCCCACTTGGTGAAATTGTTGAACTCTTCGCTCTTGTTCGTCGCTGCGTGGATGGTCTTACGGACGTCGACATCATCGATATAGCGCAGCAGAAACAGCGTTCGGATAACCCGACCGAGTTCCTTGAAAGCAAAATAGAGCTTGTTTTTGCGGCTGTAATTGCCCAGGCGCCGCAGGATGGTGGAGGCGGAGATCTTGCCTGTCTTGATCGACACGGCGACACGCAGCATGTCGTGCAGATGGGTCTCGATCAGATTCCAATCGATACTGCCCTCGCCAAATAGCGATTGGATGTGCGGGTACGACGCTTGTCCATCGGGTTTGGAAAGGGACAGGTCTTTGATATTACGGATGCGCGGCATGAGGTCGATACCGAGCAAATGAGCGAGCCCAAACACGGGAAAATTCTGCGCTTGCGTGTCGCCATGAACGGTATCCGGGCGGATATCAGAACGGTTCTCGATCAAGCCGTCGAGAATATAGATGGCCTCATAGGCGCCGCACGGAATGAAGCGGCTGAACAATGCGATGTATTTATCGGATACGTGGTAGTAGCCAATGCCGCCGTAGCCACCGTAGCGGATATGGTATTCAGAGAGCAGGTTTTGCTCGTAGACGCTCCATTTTGTGCCGTCGGCCGACGCCGACTTTCCGCTTCCCCAATACCCTGGCAATTCGAATTTATTGTAGAGATTGATGGTGTCGACTGTCGCGCGCTCCAGCGTGTCGTCGGTGACGTACTTGAGATTGAGCCACGCCATCTGGCGGCGGCTAAAACCGCGAACTGATCGAACCGTTTGCGTGGGTCCCAGGTTGCAGCCGTAGCAGAACAGTGTGGTCACCACGCGGTGATGCAGATCCCGGATACGCGAACTGGTTCCCGCGAGCGGTTTGAAATGCTTGGACAGATCGACCCAGCTGGTCGAATCGACCAGCACGTCGACAATGCTGGTCTCGGGGAGTCGTTCGGTGATGAGGTGATCCACTAGTGCAATCGCCTTGGATAACTCGGTGCGCTGCAATTTCTTGAGGATCAGGCGGCCGTCGACAATATCGGCGTGCACATTGTCAGGAAAACGAGCGTCAACTTCTTTGCACTTCGTTCGCAGCTGATCCCGCAGCACGTTAACAAAGCCCACCGGATCCGTCGAAATGCCGGACACTTCACCATAGCTCGCCAATTCTTCCTGGAACGTGGCCTCGTCGACGAGTTCCTCGCGGTAGTCGTCATATCGCTCTCCACCGGGAACGAAGAGATCTCCGGATTTCAACTCATCTTTGATCTGGAACAGCACAGCCAGCTCGAAGTAGCGCCGCTGCATCCAACCGCCCTTGTCAGCCCCCCACGCCTTGGGGAACAGATGTCGTCGCCAGTTGGCTGATAGCCATCCAAAATCGCTGTCCATATTCAGACCCAGCGATGCGACGTCAACGACGTCGCGACGTTGATGGCGCAACCGATCTAGCGCCTTGATCAGACGGTCCATCACCGGATCTTGCGATGACGTGTGTAGATCCATAACCTCGATGCAATTGAGGAGCAGCGCGCGTTGGCCAGCGTAGGGCTTGGCCAGGAACGGTAGAAAATTCTTGCCCGCATAGGCCATGTGTTCTTCGCACTCGGCGAGCGCCTGCGCGAGATCCGGGATCACATCGCCGATGGCATGGATGCGCTGACTGTCGGTGCCGTCAATCTGGTAAGCCTGCAAAATGTCCTTCAACTGCGCAACCAGGTTGTCAGTCCGCTTGATATGTTCGACCTGATAAGTCATCAGGTTCTTTTGGGCCGTATTCTCCATGTTCTGCATCAGGCGAATAAACAAGTCCGCCGCATCGTCCAGCGTCTTACCGTGCTGCGAACGTATAAAGACGGCGGCCAGAGCGTAACGCTTCGCGGCCTTCAGTTCGGCCAGATCGCTCGCGTCCAGTGCCCGCGCCATGGCGCGGAAATACTTGAGTTTTGGTACCGGCATTTCGAGCGCTGGAATCATTTCCCCCAGCTTTTGCAAACGCTCGATGTGCTGCAGATAGAAGCGAACTTCTTTGTTTCCCGGACGCTTGGGCTCGCGCTTCAGTGCCTGCCAGCCACTGTGTGTCTGTCCGGGTGCCACGGTCAGGAGTTCGTCGATCCTTTTGCGTGCGAGTGCCGTTAGTGATCCGCTGATTCGCTCGAAATGGACTTCGTGCACAGCCTCGCGCGCGCTGGCGGCCATCTCGTCCAGCGTGCGGAAAGCCGGTAACTCGTAGCGGTGGTGATAAAGCTCTTCTACCATCACATTGATGATGTCGGGTAAGAGATGCTTGGTTTGTGCCGCGTTCTCCGCCACCGTGCGCAGCCAGCGTCTCCCCGGCTCGCCCAGCGGTCGCACGTTCAAATAGCTTCGTACCTGGGCGATGTGTTCGCGCTTCATGCGCGATGCGTCGTAATCGTCGAGATCTCGCGTTGTGAAGGTCCGACGATAACCCATCGCATCAGCCACATGGCGTGTGATCCGTTCAGGAATCTCGCTCAGTGCACCAAACTGCCCTCTGCGTGGGAGTGTCTTCAAGTGCAACATGACGGCCAGGCGGATGGTGGGCTGTTTGCTCAGTCCCTGAATAAAGGTCAGGTCGTCTGCCGAGGGCGTGTAGTGCAATTCCAGCTCGCGTGCACTGGGATCGGGCTTGAGGCGCGGGTACGCGGTTTCATGCGGCGCTGTCATGCGTCTTCAGTCTCCGGTGTTGTCGGTAGGTTGGGCGTTGCATCAATTCCAATGGCGTTCGCCGGCTTCGTCGTGAAGCGATGCGTCAAGCTGATGGTCGTGGTTTTCGGCCATACGGTAGAGGTCGCCGATCAGCGACGAGGCGATTTCGTCCAAAACGAGATCATCGGCGGCTGCCACCGTCAGTTGATAACGGGAGCGCTCCTGGTTGAGGGGAATCGCCAGATGAGGCGAAAGGCAGATCGTTTCGATCGTGTATCTGGCTTTCGCCACGCTACGGCCCTTGCGCCGTGGTGTCAGGCGCAGCACAAGGATTAAGACTACGGCGGCCGGTTTCGATATCGGCGCAGGCGGCAACGTGGCTTGTACAGGCAGCGGCGTGGCCATCGGTACCGGCGCCAATGCCGCCTCGATGCGTTGCTGACCGAATGCGTCCGGTGCGTCGATGTAACGCATCGCCGAACGTACGTCTTTCCAGCCGACGTATTCCATCAGCGCGCGCACATCCCACCCATTCGCGTTGGCCCATCCGGCGAAGCCACGGCGCAGGGAGTGACCGCTGTACGCCTCCGGTGACTTCAGTCCGGCGCGTGTAAACAATCGGCGCAGTAACGGCACGACACTATTACTATGCAACCCGGCCGCTCCCAAAGCGCCCGACCGCGTAACACCCCGAAAAAGTGCCCCTGCAGTGAGGTCGCTATGGAGGATCCAGTCGAGCGTCGCCGTCACCGGACACCACCGGCTGAGCGCGGGAACCCGATAGGTGGTGCCGGCAAGTTGGCGATCTGTTTTGCTATGCCGGAGAAAACAGGTCATCCCTTGTCCCGGTACTACAGTGATGTGTTGGACCTGCAGGTTTACGAGTTCGTCAACGCGAAAGCCACGCCAGAAACCCAGAAGAAGCATGGCTCGATCACGACGGTGGCGAAGCCCGTCGCTGCGATCGCCGCGAAGGTCGGCGGCGAGGATGGCGTTATCCAGCCAATCGGAGATCGAGCCCACAGCTTTAAGCTGCAAAGGTTCGGCACGTTTTTCGCGCGCCGGATGGAGCGCTTGAATGCCCTTCAGCGTTTGTTTGACAATCGATGCCGACGTGGGATCGGCAAAGCCATGAGATTCATGCCAGTGGGAGAGAGCCGCCAGCCGCTGCCGTAGCGTGTTGATCGACAAAGCGATCGCATGGGCAACCAAATACCGGGCAACGGTATCCGACGTGGCTGGCAGCAATCCGCCCCAGGTCACTTCGAAATGGCGCACGGCCGACGCGTAGCTACGCTGTGTGTTCTGTCGTTGTGCCGCGTGCAAATAGGTTTCGTGTGAATGAGGCGGCATAGTCCTATTCGCAGTCAGTGGCCGGCGGGAGCATTCTTGTTGAACGCATATCGATTGATGCCTGAAGCGCAGTAAGCTCGGGTCAGGAGCAAAGATCAGTGCCAAGGAAAGCACCACCCACCTAACGATGCAACGAGGAGACGTGATGTGACCGATCCTGATGATCGTTTTGGCATGCCAGAGAGCGCTTTCCAGGCCGCGAAAGAAAGCCACGGATTGAACAGCCCAGTGATTCGGGAAGGCATGTATGTTCCCTGCCGGAAGGAAGTGGCAACGATGCCCGGTGCTCTTTTGGCGGCGATACTGATCGATTGGATGTGGGAGAGCCCGTCCGAATTGATTCCGAATAATCACCAAATTGAGCAAGTCCGTGCCATCCTCATCGCACGTCCAGATGCCAACAGCGACGTGATTACCGCTCTAATTCGTGAGTGCGATGATTATTTGAAAATCTGATCGAAGTCCGACTCCAGCGCCTTGGGCACTTCGAACGCGAACCTACTAATCAGCGCCGATTCGCGAGCTCTTGACTCTGGAGTCGGGTCCAGGGTTTACGATGACGATTCTGTTATTAAGGATCGTCGTCATGTCCAGCTTTACAATCGGCGAAGTGGCCAAACGCGCCGGAGTCGCCGTCGATACCGTGCGCTATTACGAGCGCAGTCATCTGCTGCCTGAACCGGAGCGACGTGCCTCAGGGTATCGACAGTACGTGCCGGATGACGTGGATCGATTGCGTTTTATCCGTCGTGCGAAAGCGCTCGGTTTTTCGCTGGATGAAATCAGGGATCTGCTTACCTTGTCGACCGACAGGGAGCGCGGAGTCAAGGGCGTTAAGGCGCGCGCTGAAAGCCGGCTCGCGGAACTGGAGTCACGGATCGCCGAAATGCAGCGCATCCATCGCGGCCTCGAGGCGCTGATCGATGCCTGCCCTGGGCGAGGCACGTTGGAAGCCTGCCCCATCCTCACCGCGCTGGCCACCGAGGAAACATCATGAGCCCGCATTCGCACGAACCCGATTCAACGCCGGCTGAAAGTCATCCTTCAACGGCTAGCGCATCTCACGCTTGCTGCGCAGCAAACAAGGCTCAGCCCGGCGAAGCGGTAGCGATTGACCCGGTGTGCGGCATGAAGGTCGATGTCGCCAGCGCCAAACATCGCGCCGACCATGACGGCAAGACATTCTATTTTTGTTCCGGCCGCTGCCGCGAGAAATTCGAGGCGGATCCCGCGGCTTATCCGGGCAAGTCGCAGGTGGCGTCCAAGAAGGCACCGGCCGGCACGATCTATACCTGCCCGATGCACGCGGAGATCCAACAGGTGGGCCCGGGCAACTGCCCTAAATGCGGCATGGCGCTGGAGCCGATGGTCCCCAGCCGCGATGAGGACGACAGCGGGCTGCGCGCGGTACGGCGTAAGTTTATCGTCGCCGCTGTGCTGGCTATACCGCTGCTATTGATCGCGATGGGGCCGCATCTGTTCGGCTTTCATGGATCGGCTGGCACGGCATGGGCGTTGCGCTGGGGCGAGTTGTTGCTCTCGGCGCCGCTGGTGCTTTGGGCCGGTCTGGCGTACTACGTGCGCGGCTGGAAGGGCGTACTTTCCGGCTCTCCGAACATGTACACGCTGATCGGTCTGGGGGTGATCGTGGCGTTCATCTATAGCCTCGCTGCCACCTTTGCACCAGGCTGGTTTCCTTCGGCCATGCATGACATGCACGGCATGGTGGGCGTGTATTTCGAGGCGGCCGGGGTGATCATCGCGCTGGTTTTGCTGGGTGAATGGCTAGAACTACGCGCACGCGGCAAAACCTCGGCGGCCATTCGCGGTTTGCTCGACCTGTCGCCTAAAGTGGTGCGTCGACTGCTCGCGGCCGGCGGTGAGGAAGAAGTGCCGCTGGATCAGGTACAGGTTGGCGATCGCCTGCGCGTACGACCCGGCGAAAAAATACCGACCGATGGCATGGTGGTCGACGGCAACAGCAGCGTGGACGAATCGCTGTTGACGGGCGAGCCGCTGCCGGTGGAGAAACACGCAGACGATCGCGTCACCGGCGGCACCCTCAACGGCACGGGTAGTCTGACCATGCGCGCGGACCGCATTGGCCAGGACACGGTATTGGCCCAGATCGTGGATCTGGTGGCGAAGGCGCAACGCTCGCGCGCACCGCTGCAGCGCTTAGCCGATCGCGTATCGACGTTCTTCGTCCCGGCGGTCGTGCTTATCTCGCTGGCGACCTTTGCCGCATGGATGCTTTGGGGTCCCGAGCCCCGGTTGGCGTTTGCGGTGGTCAATGCAGTGGCGGTACTGATCATTGCCTGCCCGTGCGCGCTGGGTCTGGCCACGCCAATTTCGATCACCGTGGCCAGCGGGCGCGGTGCGGAACTGGGCGTGCTTTTTCGCGATGCTTCGGCCATCGAAGCGCTAGCGCACGTCGATGTGCTGGTGCTCGACAAGACCGGCACGTTGACCGAGGGGAAGCCCGCCCTGACGGACCTCGTCACCGTGGAGGGTGTCACGGAGGAAGATCTCCTGGCCATGGCCGCTGCGCTGGAAGCGCCCAGCGAACACCCGCTGGCGCATGCCGTGCTTGATGCGGTCCGTACCCGGTCCATCGCGATCGCACCGGTGGAAGCGTTTGCCGCCGTAACGGGTCAAGGTGTGCAAGGGCGCTTGGGCAGCCACACACTGGCATTGGGCAATCCGGCTTTGATGTCCGCACAGGGAGCGGATGCGGCGCCGCTGGCCGAGCGCGCCGACGCACTGCGGCGCGACGCGAAAACCGTGATGTTCCTGGCCCGCGACGGCAAGCTTGTCGGCCTGATTGCCGTGCAGGACCCACTCAAGGCGGGCGCGAAAGAGATGCTCGCCGCACTGCGCGCGCAGTCGCTGCGCGTGGTGATGCTCACCGGTGACAGCGAAGCCACGGCCAAGGCCGTAGCCAGCCAGCTGGGCATTGCCGAATATGCCGCAGGTCAGACCCCGGCGACCAAGGCCGAGTGGATTCAGCGCGCGCAAAAGGACGGTTCCAGCGTCGCCATGGCCGGCGACGGCGTGAACGACGCGCCGGCACTGAGCGCCGCCAACGTCGGCATCGCGATGGGCAATGGCTCGGATATCGCCAAGGAAAGCGCGCAAGTCACCCTGGTGAAAGGCGACGTCGCCGGCCTGCTGCGCGCACGCCGTCTTGCCAACGCGGCCGTGCGCAACATCCACCAGAATCTGGCCTTCGCGTTTCTTTACAACTTGCTGGGCATTCCGCTGGCCGCCGGCGTGCTGTATCCGTTTTTCGGCTGGCTACTGAGCCCGATGATCGCTGCGCTGGCCATGAGTCTGTCGTCTGTGTCCGTCATCACGAACGCGCTACGGCTACGTTCGGTGCACGTGTAATGGCGGGAGGTCAAGACGAGGATCGCCGGCACATCCCAGCGGCGAGCGACATATATCGCTCCAATTCATTCACTCCATACACGGCCGGGTCCAGTGTGGCCACGTTGCATACCGCAACCTTCTAAGAGAATCACGATCATGATCACCATGTTACGCAAATCAGGTTTTTCCGTGCTCGGCTCGCTTGCTTTGGTTGTGGCGCTTAGCAGCGGTGTTTCTGCCCAAGATATGCCGGCCAGCGGTTCGAGCAGCATGTCGGGAATGAGCATGTCATCGGATCACAGCGATATGAAAGGCATGAAAGGCATGAAAGGCATGAAAGGCATGAAAGGCATGAAAGGCCACATGATGGGCGTGCATGCGATGCCTGCGACCGTCACTGCCGTGGATGCCAGCACGGGCGTCGTTGATGTCACGGCCGGTGGCATGGCACTGAAGGTGCATTTTCCGGTTTCGGCGGAAGCCGGGTTGAAAGCTGGTGACAAGATCACGCTCCACATGGCCTACAGCAAGCCGTAAACCGCCACCGACCCCTGCGCAGTTGTGAGGGGTTGATCCAAGGAATAAGCTTTGAGCATGACCTTATCGCTGCACCAGTTGTCTCGCTCCCGTCGCCTGCGCGCGATGGGAGTGCTGGCGTGGCTGATGCTGGTCGTGCAGTCGGTCATGGCGATGCCCATGCCGGTGGATATGCACCAGGGATCCGTTCACAACCATGCCACGCACTCGGTGGCCATGGTCATGGGTACGTCGTGTCATCACCATCCGCCCGCTGCGACGTCGCGTCACTGCTGCGATGCGCACAGCGGGTGTTGCGGTGGTCTGGCAGGGAGCGGCTGCAGCTGCGCGGCCATGACCAGCACTGCCCTCCCTTCGACAGGTCTATCGGTTTTTCGATCGACTCTGGCGGGGATGGTTTACGCCGCCGAGCAAGATCCCGGCGCGCCCTCTGTAAGACACGGTCCGCCGCTGAGACCCCCGGCTGTCTGATTCTCCCCCGCGAGTTTCGCGCTTTGCGAAAGTGCGCCGTTTCCGGCGTTCACTGCAACGGTCTGTGATCGGTGTCGGCACCACTCGACACCGACGTCTTCGGAGAATCCCATGAATACCTTTCCCCCTTCGCCGGCCGACCTGTCGCGTCGACGGTTCGTCCAGGGCATCGCCTTGGGTGGTGCTGTCGCCGGCTTCGGTCTATTGCGTCCGTCCAACGTTTGGGCACTTAACAGTCCGGGCCAACCCACCGTCTTGAGTGGCACCGACTTTGCGCTCGACATCGCCCAGACGCCGGTCAATTACACCGGCGCCCCGCGCCTGGCCACCACGGTCAACGGCGCCGTGCCCGGCCCCGTGCTGCGCTGGAAAGAAGGCACGACGGTGAATCTTCGGGTCACCAATCGGCTTCGTGTGCCGACGTCGATCCACTGGCACGGCATCGTTTTGCCGTTCCAGATGGATGGCGTACCAGGCATCAGTTTCGACGGCATTGCCCCAGGCGAATCGTTTCTTTACCAATTCAAACTTCGTCAGTCGGGCACCTACTGGTATCACTCGCATTCGGGCTTTCAGGAGCAGACAGGCCTGTATGGTGCGCTGGTGGTGGAGCCGGCTGGGCCTGATCGCCATGCGACCGATCGCGACTACGTGGTGATGCTGAGCGACTGGACCGACGAGGATCCGAACCGTATTTTCGCCAAGCTCAAGAAGCAGAGCGACTACTACAATTTCGCCCAGCCCACCGCGCCCGAGTTCTTTCGCGACGTGCGCGAAAAGGGCCTGAGCCAGGCATTAGCGCAGCGCAAGATGTGGAACACGATGCGGATGAATCCGACGGACCTATCCGACGTGTCCGGCTATACCTATACCTACCTGATGAATGGTGCGGCGCCCGCGGGCAACTGGACTGGACTGTTCCGGCCCGGTGAAAAGATTCGCCTTCGCTTTATCAACGGCTCGTCGATGACCTTTTTCGACGTCCGGATTCCGGGCCTGAAAATGACGGTGATTTCCGCCGATGGCCAGGACGTCGAACCGGTACCGGTGGACGAATTCCGCATCGGCGTCGCCGAGACCTATGACGTCATTGTTGAACCGCAAGAGGAGCGTGCTTATACCGTTTTCGCGCAGTCGATGGATCGCACGGGCTACGCCCGTGGCACCCTTGCGCCGCGCCATGGGATGGTGGCGGACGTGCCACCGCTCGATCCGCGTATGCCAGTAAGCATGGTCGACATGATGGGCGCGATGGCCACCGGCGATGCTGGGCAAGGTGGTATGCAAAAGACAGACGAAATGGGTGGCATGTCCGGCATGGCAATGGGTGGCATGGACATGGCGGAGAGTAAGAAGAGCGCAGCTCCCGTGGTGCGTCATGCCAGCACCGAATACAACAACCCCGGTGTGGACATGCACGTCGACATGCCGCGCACGAACATCGACGACCCGGGTACCGGACTGCGCGACAACGGCCGACGCGTACTCACGTATGCCGATCTGCATACCGTGGGTGGTTCGCTCGATGCGCGCGAACCCAGTCGCGAGATCGAGCTGCACCTGACGGGCAACATGGAGCGCTATATGTGGTCCTTCGACGGGGTGAAGTTCTCCGACGCCAAGCCGGTGCATTTCAATAGCGGCGAGCGTCTGCGCATCGTGCTGGTCAACGACACCATGATGAATCACCCGATCCATTTGCATGGCATGTTTGGCGAGCTGGAGAACCCGCAGGGGCAGTTCCAGGTGCGCAAGCACACCATCAACGTGCAGCCGGCGCAACGCGTCACTTACGCCGTCACCGCGGACAACCCCGGCCGCTGGGCCTACCACTGCCACATGCTCTATCACATGGAAGCGGGCATGTTCCGCGAGGTGGTCGTGTCATGAGGACGAGTCAGCGCGTCATCCCGTCGTACTTGTCTCGATCCGTGCTGTTACTGGCCCTGACGCTTGCCTTGCCGAGCATCGCTATCGCGCAACAGGCGCCAGCAGCAGCCAGCAGCACGTCGTCGATGGATATGAGTTCGATGCCAGGTATGGATAACAACAGCATGCCGGGCATGACGATGCCGGCGGCCAGCAGCAGCGCGTCAACGCCTGCGACGGCACCGGTCAAGACACCCAAAAAGAAGGCAGCGAAGAAGCCGGCCGCTGTCCTTCCAGCCGGGTCACCGGACACCATGAGCGGGATGGATCACGGCGCCATGCCGGGTATGCCCATGCCTGATCAGGCGTCCCCCGCAGCCAAACCGTCTGACGGCATGGCGGGGATGTCGCCCGATGCCATGAAGGGAATGAGCGCCAGCGACATGTCATCCATGGGGCATGAGTCGGCGCCAGCGCCGACTAAAGACGCCATGGGATCGATGCCCGGGATGAGCATGGGACCGATGCAGGGCGGCAACGCGCCGCCCAACGCCCGCAGTGCGGACTACTCACAAGGCGTGGGCTACGGCCCGATGAAAGGCATGGACATGGCCGATAACGCCGCCCAGAGCATGTTGCTGATAGACCAGCTCGAGGCAGTGCACGGCCGTGATGCCAACGGCCAGGATTGGGAGGCCGAGGGCTGGTATGGCAGCGACAGCAATAAGCTGTGGGTGCGTACCGAAGGCGAGCGCAGTGGCGGAAAATTCGAGGACGGCGACCTTGAGGCGTTCTGGAATCACAGTCTCGCCGCCTACTGGAGCACGCAGCTGGGCGCACGTCAGGATTTTGGCGTTGGTCCGGGGCGGACCTGGGCCGCCTTCGGCGTACAGGGGATCTCGCCTTACTGGTTTGAACTCGAAGCCACCGCTTATGCCGGGCCGTCTGGGCGAACCGCCGCACGAGTGCGCGCCGAGTATGAGCTGCTGTTTACCCAGAAGCTGATTCTCCAGCCCGAGCTGGAAGCCAACCTCTACGGCAAGGACGATCCGCAGCGACGCATCGGTAGAGGCCTTTCCGACGTCCAGTTCGGTTTGCGCCTTCGCTACGAGATTCGCCGCGAACTCGCACCCTATATCGGCGTGAATTTTGTCGATCGAATGGGCACCACCGCCGACTTCGTACGTCAGGATCATCAACCTGTTTTCGACCGGCAAATCGTGGCCGGTGTCCGCATCTGGTTCTAAGGGGAACCCATCATGAAATCACCCATCACGTATTACATCGCAGGCGTTGCCACCGTTTTGGTCATCGGCGTCCTTGGCGCCACCGCGTTCGTTTACTCGGGCGCGTATGGCATGGGCGCGGATGATCCGCACAGCCGGCCGGTATTGGCGATCATGCAGGCCACGCGTGACCGATCGATTGCCGCGCACGCCAGGGATCTGCAACCGCCCAATTTGAATGACCCCCAGCTCATTCTCAAAGGTGCCGGGCAATATGCGGCGATGTGCACGCAGTGCCACCTCACACCGGCCATGAAAAACTCGGAAATCCGGCCGGGCCTTTATCCACAGCCACCCAATCTAGCCCAGGAGCGCATTGACCCGAAAGAGGCCTTTTGGGCGATCAAACACGGCATCAAAATGAGTGCGATGCCGGCGTGGGGGGCCAGCCACGACGATGCGACGATATGGAGCATGGTGGCGTTCCTGCAGAAACTGCCCGATCTCACGGCAGCGCAATACAAGGACATCGTTGCCAGGGCGCCGCCGGATGACGACATGGACATGGATTCGGATGGCGATGCTGGCCATGCGGCTGGCGCAGATGCAGCCCACGACAAGTCCTCGATGAAAGGAATGGATATGAAGGACATGCCCAGCGAAGGCCGTAAAGATGGCCCCGCACCGGAGCCGGATCACGCTCCCGGCTCGCCTAAAGACACCGATCCCAAGCACTGAAACATACGGTACTATCTGGCTCATCATGACGCGTTTCCATCTGCCGCTCCTTTTCCCCCGTCGTTGGCGATTGCACGATATCCGTCGTGCGCCGCTGACGCGCTGGGTGCTGCTGGTGGCGGCCGTCATGATGTTGGGCTTGCAGTCCGCTATGGCCGCTTACGCCTGTGCTATGCCGCCAGGCGGTATGGCAACCATGGCGATGAACGCGTCGACCATGGACGGTTCGATGAAGGGTTCGTGCCCCGAGATGGCTTCTTCTCCGACTGACCATCTGCTTTGCGCCAAACATTGCGCTTCGGAAGTTTCTGCACCCACCGACGTCCATCCGCTCTCGGTTCCTCCCATGTTGTTGATGGGGTTGCCACCCGCATTACCGACATGGGTCGCACATACGCAAGCGGGTATCGCATACGACCGACGCGATCGCTTGCGAAGTCCCGGGCCGCCGGCAAACCTTTTGTTTTGCTCTCTTCTGATCTAGACACCCCGACGTCCGTCGACATGCTGTCGCGCCTGCCTAGGCGGGCGCGATGCCTCTTGGATTGCTGGAGTGTCTTGTCATGCGCTTTCTTTCTGTCGCCCGACGCCTTGTCGCGTGGGGTTTGCTCTTTGGATGGAGTTCGGCGCAAGCCGTGGTCTCTGCCAGCGCACCGCTAACGCTTGAGGCCGCCATCGAGCGCGGCGTCAGACACGCACCACTCCTTGCGGCACGCAACGCCGATATTGTTGCGATGAATGAAGAAGCCGGTCGCGCCGGTCAGCTTCCCGATCCATCACTGACCTTCGGCGTAGCCAACTATCCAGTGACCGATCCCGGCGCCTTCAGCCTACGCTCGGATACGATGACCATGCGAACCGTCGGCGTCATGCAGAGCATCCCATCGCGCGCTTCCCGTGACGCCGATCGCGCGCTGGCCGGTGCGCAAGTCGATGCGGCCGAGGCCGATCGCGTGAGCACGACGCAAACCCTGCAGGAACGCATCGCCAATGCATGGATCGACGTCTGGGCGACGCAGCGCAAGCGCACTTTGCTGGATGAGCTGCACGCGGAAAATACGCTGGCCATCCAGATTACCCAGGCGCGCCTGCGCGGCGGCGACGGCAGCGCGACCGACGCACTGGCGGCACGCGCCAATGCGGCGGCGCTGGACAATCGGCTGGATGCGGTCGATGCCGATCTGGCGGCCGCACAGGCCAGCCTGCAGCGATGGCTAGTCGAACCCACATCCATGATGGCCGATGCCCCGGACTTTAGCCAGCTGCCGGTGAGTGCCGATCGGCTGAGAAAGGGTGTGGATCAGCAGGCGCCGATGCAGGCCTGGCAAGCGCGTGAGCAGGTAGCACAAGCCGCGTTGGACCAGGCGCGGGCGGCCAAGCATCCCGACTGGAGCGTTAGTGCCATGTACGGCAAACGTGCGCCCAATCTGTCGGACATGGTTACGCTGCAGGTGGGTGTGAGCCTGCCACTGTTTACCCGCAACCGGCAGGACCACGGCATCAGCGCAAAGCAGGCGCAGTGGGACGCGGTGGAAGACGCGCACGAAGACGCGCGACGCGCGCAAAGCGAGATGATCGAACGCACGGTGGCGACGTGGCAGGGATGGACCAAACAGATTCAGCGCTATCAGGACACCCTGCTGCCGCTGGATCGTGACCGCGCACAAACTGCACTGGCCGGCTACCGCGGCGGCGGTCTGCTGCAACCCTGGCTCGATGCGCGACGCGACGAGATTGAGCTCCGACTCAGCTTCGCCGATGCCCTTGCCACGCGCGCCCGCCTGTGGGCGTCGCTGGCTTACCTGATGCCCGCCAAGGAGGCCGCGCCATGAATCGCAGCATGACCCTTTTTACCATTGCTGTGCTGTCGATCGTGTTGCTGCTGATTGGCTACGTCGGCGGCCGCCATGCGTCCACGCCACCGGCCACAACGGCCACCGCGGCATCGGCCGAGAGCAGCAAAAAAATCCTGTACTGGTACGACACGATGGTGCCCGAGCAGCACTTCCCCAAACCGGGCCTATCGCCGATGGGCATGCAGATGGTGCCGAAGTATGCGGACCCACAAACGCCGAAGGACGGCGTGCGCATCGATGCTGGCACCGTGCAGAACCTCGGCGTGCGCACCGCCGTGGTCGAACGCCGCGTGCTGGCAGCGGCCATCCGGGTGCCCGGCACCATCACCTGGGATTTGCGCAAGGCCACAATCATCAGTGCGCGGGTCGACGCCGTCATCAGCAAACTCAACGTGCGTGCCCCATATACTGCGGTAGTCACTGATCAACCACTGGCTGAGTTGTTGGCGCCGCAGTGGAGTAGCGCGCTGGCCGAATACCGCGCGCTTCAACAAGCACAGTCGAGCGATGCGAAAGCCTTGCGCGATGCTTCGCGGGAGCGTCTGCAAGTGCTGGGCCTGACGTCGGCAGATATTCAGTCGTCGCGTCATGGTGCAGGTGCGGCGATCGTCCTGCACGCGCCGCAGGCGGGCATCGTCACCACGCTGGACATGCGCGAAGGTCAGCGCGTTAGCGCCGGACAAACGCTGATGACGGTGAACGGCTTGTCCACCGTATGGATCGAAGCGGCGCTGCCGCAATCGGCCGCCGGCACGATACGCGCTGGCACGCCGGTGACGGTCAGCGTCGACGCGCTGGCAGGCCGCCACTTTTCGGGCACGGTGGAAACGCTGCTGCCGGATATCGATGCGACGACACGCACGCAGCGCGCGCGCATCGTCCTGGACAACCCGGACGGTGCACTCAGTCCGGGCATGTTCGCCACCGTGCAGCTGAACCCCGCGCAGGGCAACGCCGTGCCGGTGGTACCGGACGATGCGCTGATCGCCACCGGCAGCCAGACCCGCGTGATCGTCGCCGAGGACGGGGGACAGTTTCGCGCGCTGCCGGTCATTCTCGGTGCCGCCGCAGGCGGTTATACCGAAATACGTGATGGCCTCAGCGCTGGCGAAAAGGTCGTTATCTCCGGGCAGTTTTTGATCGATTCCGAAGCCAGCCTGTCCGGCGCGCTGGAGCGGTTGAACAGCAGCGCACCGACGACCGCACCAGCCGGCAGCGCGCCGGTGCCCAGTATGCCGATGGGCAAGCAGCCATGATCGCTGTCCTCATCCGTCACGCCATCGCCCATCGCCTGCTGGTGCTGCTGGCCGCGCTGGTGCTGGCCGTGGTCGGCGTGTTTTGCGCCATGCATACGTCGATCGACGCGCTACCGGAACTGTCCGATACGCAGGTGATCATTCGCACCAGCTACGCCGGTCAATCACCGCAGGTCGTCGAGGATCAGGTGACCTATCCGCTGGCCACCACCATGCTGTCGGTGCCGGGTGCAAAAACGGTGCGCGCGTATTCGTTCTTCGGCGACTCGTACGTCGATGTGCTGTTCGATGACAGCACCGACCTGTACTGGGCCCGCTCGCGCGTCCTGGAATATCTGAGCCAGGTGCGCGATCGCCTGCCGAGCGGCGTAACGCCGGCCCTCGGACCGGATGCCACCGGGCTCGGCTGGATCTACGAATACAGCCTGATCGACCGCACCGGCCAGCACGACCTTGGCCAGCTGCGCGCGCTGCAGGACTGGTTTCTGCGCTACCAGCTCAAGACCGTGCCGGACGTCGCCGAAGTCGCCACGCTGGGCGGCATGGAGCGGGCCTGGCAAATCGTGCCCGACACGACCGCGCTGGCGGCACGCGGCATCACCGTGGCGCAGCTGGTCGACGCGGTTCGCTCCGCCAACGGAGCCAACGGCGGCTCGGTCATCGAGCAAGGCGAAGCCGAACTGATGGTGCGCAGCGAAGGATATTTAACCACTCGCACGGATTTTGAAAACGTGCCGATCATCGTCAATGCGAACAGCGTGCCGGTATTACTGCGCGATGTCGCGACCGTGCAGCGCGGCCCCTCGTTTCGGCGTGGCGTGGCCGAGCTGGATGGTCAGGGCGAAGTGGTTGGCGGCATCATCGTCATGCGTTCGGGCAAGAACGCGAAAACCACCATCGCGGCAGTAAAGGCGCGACTGACACAGCTGCAGCGTAGCCTGCCTGTCGGCGTACAGATTGTGCCCACCTATGACCGATCGCAACTGATCGATGCGGCGGTAGAAAACCTGTGGGGCAAGCTGCTGGAAGAATTCCTGATTGTCGCCCTGGTCTGCGCGCTTTTTCTCGGTCACCTGCGTTCGGCGCTGGTTGCCGTGATCACCCTGCCGCTGGGCGTATTGACTGCCTTCATCGTGATGCACGTGCAGGGCGTGTCGGCCAACCTGATGTCACTGGGCGGCATCGCGATCGCCATCGGTGCGATGGTCGATGCGGCCATCGTGATGATCGAGAACACGCACAAGCACCTGGAGCGCTGGCGTGAATCCAATGACGGGCGCGAGCCGCAGGGAGCGCAGCGCTGGTCGCTGATCGCCGAATCCAGTGCGGAGGTCGGTCCCGCGCTGTTCGTCAGTCTGCTGATCATTGCGCTGTCGTTTGTGCCGGTGTTTGCGCTGCAAGGTCAGGAGGGCAAGCTGTTCAAGCCGCTGGCGTTCACCAAGACCTATGCGATGGCGGCCGCCGCCGGGCTCGCGGTGACCCTGGTGCCGGTGCTGATGGGCTATCTGGTGCGCGGGCGCATTCGCGCCGAGCACGACAATCCGCTCAATCGCCTGCTGATTCGCATGTATCGACCGATACTCGATGGGGTGCTGCGTTTCCCAAAGGCAACCCTGCTGATCGCCGGCGTACTGCTGCTCAGCGCGCTCATTCCCCTGAGCCAGCTGGGCAGCGAGTTCATGCCGCCGATGGACGAAGGCACGTTGCTGTACATGCCCACCGCACAGCCCGGGCTATCCGCCGGCAAGGCTGCGCAGCTGCTGCAGCTGACCGATCGCATGATCAAGACGGTGCCCGAGGTGGATCATGTCTTCGGCAAGGCGGGCCGTGCAGAGACGGCAACCGATCCGGCGCCGCTGGAAATGTTCGAAACCACCATCACCTTCAAGCCCAGGGCACAGTGGCGCCCCGGCATGACCATGGCGGGCATCAAGACCGCGCTGGATAACGCGGTGCATGTGCCGGGCCTGACCAACCTGTTCGTACCGCCGATCCGCAACCGCATCGACATGCTTTCCACCGGCATCAAGAGTCCTATCGGCATCAAGGTTTTGGGCACGGATCTGGCGACGCTGCAGAAGGTGGCCGACCGAATCCAAGCCGTCGCCACGGGCGTGCCCGGCGTGAGCTCGGCGATTGCCGAACGCCCCGCCAGCGGCCGCTATGTCGATGTGCATATTCGGCGCGACGACGCGGCGCGCTATGGGCTGACGCAGCAGACCGTGCAGCAGCTGATCGCGACGGTGGTCGGTGGCGATCCCATCGGCGAGACGGTGGAAGGCCGCGAGCGCTATCCGATCGTGCTGCGCTACCCGCGCACCGAACGGGATTCGGTCCAGGCCCTGCGGCAAATGCCGATCGTCTCCGCGACCGGCGCGCAGCTGGTTTTGAGTCAAATCGCATACATCAACGTCGACGCCGGCCCGTCCATGCTGAAAAGCGAAAACGGTCAGCTGGCCACCTATGTCTACGTCGACACTGCCGGTCGTGACATGGGCGCTGTGGTGGCCGATCTGCAGACGGCGGTTGCGCAAAACGTAACGCTGCCGGCCGGCGTCACGCTGGCCTGGTCGGGACAGTTCGAGTATCTGGCCAGCGCGATGGCGCGGCTCAAGCTGGTGGTGCCGGCAGCGCTGCTGATCATCTTCGCGCTGATCTATTCGGTCTTTCGGCGCGCGAGCGAAGCGGCGCTAATCATGGCGAGCGTGCCGCTGGCGCTGGTTGGCGGACTCTGGCTGATCTGGCTCCTGGGCCACGCCGTATCGGTGGCGACCATGATCGGATTTATCGCGCTGAGCGGCGTGGCTGCCGAGTTTGGCGTGGTGATGCTGCTGTATCTGCGCCACGCGTGGGAACACCAGCTCGCGCTCGATCCGCGCGCCGGCCCTGCCGCGCTGGACGATGCGATTCGCGAAGGCGCCGTGCAGCGCGTGCGGCCCAAGGCGATGACCGTGGCCGTGATCCTCGCCGGCCTGTTTCCGATCCTGCTCGGACACGGCACCGGCTCCGAAGTCATGCAGCGCATCGCGGCGCCGATGATTGGCGGCATGCTCACCGCACCACTGCTGTCCATGCTGGTCATGCCGGCCGCCTTCCGATTGCTGGTGCTCCACCGGCTGCGTCGCAGAAGCCAGACCCACACCACGTTTTACCCAACCCCAAAGGAAACTGACTCATGAAAAAGCGGCTTGTATCCGTTCTTGCCAGCACGTTGCTCGTCGTCTGCGGCGGCGTCGCCGCGCAGGCGATGGACCCCAACATGCCCGGCATGTCCGGTATGAACAAAGCCCCATCGGCCGACGCGCAGGGCGTCGGCATGATCAAGGCGATCGACCCTGCCAAGGGCACCATCACGTTGCAACATCAGGCGATCGCGTCCATCCACTGGCCGGCCATGACCATGGTATTCAAGGTGGCATCACCGGATCTGCTGAAGAACGTCACCGTCGGTGAAAAGGTGCAGTTCGGCCTGCATCCGGCGGGTATGGACAGTACGGTCACATCAATCAAGGCCGTGCCGTAAACCGAACGGCGAGCGCCTGCGCAAGCCGGCGCTCGCGATGCGCATCGTCAACTAACGCCTAATGGCATCGGAAGCGCGCGCACATTTCAGCTGTTGCCGCGATAGTCGATCCTGCTAAAAAAGGCTTGGACGAAAGGCATCGAACTCGATTTTTTTGAATGGACAGTCGATTGCCTGAAACGGGAGATCAAGCAATAGCCTTGCGCTGATTGGAGCGTGGTGTTTCGCTCGTCTTTTTGATTTTGCCGGGTGCGCCTGAGGGACTGACTGCATCGCAGCTAACGCCAGATTGGCTACAGCAATGATCGGTGAGATACCCGATGAGATCATTCATCGCTTCGATCACCGGTGAGTAATACACGAACCGACCGCTCTGCTTACTCACGACCAGACCTGCGTGGGACAGCTCTTTGAGGTGGAAGGACAGCGTGGCGTTCGGTACACCAAGCTTCTCCGCGATGGCGCTTGCCGCTAGCCCATTGGGAGCGTGTTCGATCAGCAGACGATAGACAGCCAACCTCGACTCTTGTGCGAGGGCAGAGAGGATGGTGACCGCTTGTGTGCTCTTCATTGCGTTGGCCGTGAGGAAGGTTCCGCTGTCTGGTGTCGCGTAAGTGAGTGTAGTTCCTGATGCCACCACCATGCTTCTCACTAATCCGGTGAGTTGCCCATAGCTTCCAGACGGCTCGACACCGCCAGCCGGTCCAGAGCGGCGATGTTCAAGTTCAGCAGGAGGCTGATGCGTTGCTGCAAGAGGTTACGGGCCAGCAAGAAGGCCTTCAGTACCTTCTGGGCATCGCCTTGGGCCTTGGCGGGATCAGGGATACTCCAGTGCGCAGTGATGGGCGCACCGGGCCACGCGGGGCAAACCTCGCCCACCACGTGATCGCAAACCGTGATTACGAAATCCATCGCTGGCGCGTCAGGCTGGGTGAACTTATGCCAGCTCTTGCTGTGCAAACCGTCGATAGGCAGGTCAACGGAACGCAGTACCTCCAATGTCTCGGGATAGATAAAGCCCTTGGGATGACTGCCTGCGCTGTAAGCGTGAAACTTTCCGCGCCCAAAGTGGTTGGTCGTCGCTTCGGCGAGAATGCTCCGCGCTGAGTTCCCCGTGCATACATACAACACGTTGTATTGGCCTTGCATGGTGATCTCCGGTTAGAAAGCGCGCGTTTCGTACCAAGGCTTACTCACGGTGACGATGCGGACCACCGAGAGCATGACGGGCACCTCAATGAGCACGCCGACCACGGTCGCCAGAGCCGCCCCGGAATGCACACCAAATAAGCCGATGGCGGTGGCCACGGCCAGCTCAAAGAAGTTGCTTGCGCCGATCAGCGCTGAGGGAGCGGCCACGCAGTGCGGGACACCGAAAGCTCGATTGAGCAGGTAGGCCAACCCCGAGTTGAAATAAACCTGGATCAAGATCGGCACGGCAAGCATGGCGATCACGAACGGCTGCGCGAGTATCTGCTGCCCCTGAAAGCCGAAGAGAAGGACCAAGGTCAGTAACAGCGCGACGAGTGAGATTGGCCCCAGCCGATCGAGTACGGTTTGTAGCGCTGTCGGCCCACCGCTGGCGAGTACCCAGCGGCGCAGCACAAGGCTGATGATGACGGGCACGATGATGTACAGAACGACCGAGAGAATCAGGGTGTTCCACGGGACGGTGATCGCGGAGATGCCAAGCAGCATGGCGACGATGGGCGCGAACGCGACGACCATGATGGCGTCGTTGACGGCTACCTGCGTGAGCGTGAAGTTCGGTTCGCCCCCGCACAGGTTGCTCCAGACGAATACCATGGCGGTACACGGCGCAGCCGCCAACAGGATCAGGCCCGCCACGTAGGAATCCAGCTGGCCCGCAGGTAGGTAGGCCGCGAAGACATGACGGATAAATATCCAGCCGAGCAACGCCATCGAGAACGGCTTCACCGCCCAGTTGATGAACAGAGTGACGCCGATACCCTTCCACTGCTTGCGCACGCCGGCCAGAGCGCCGAAGTCGATCTTCAGCAGCATCGGGATGATCATCAACCAGATCAACACGGCGACGGGCAAGTTCACCTGGGCGACCTGCATGCTCCCCAGAGCCGCGAAAGCATCCGGCAGGAGGTGACCGAGCAGCGTACCGACCACGATGCACAGCAGCACCCAGACGGTCAGATAGCGCTCGAAGAATCCTATGGAGCCTGCCTTCGGTTCTTCGGGCATACCGGCTTGCGCAGTGACCTGACTCATCCGACGTTCCTGCTGCCGCTCTTCGCGTCCGTGATGTCGCCGATTCTGTCGAGTGCGGCCCTCAATTCTGCCTTACACATCGTTTCGACCGGCAGCGCCAACATGGCTTCAATCCGGTGCGTGATCAGCGCATGGGCATCCCGAAAAGCCTCCCCGATGGCTGCAGGGCTACCCGTGGCACTGGCAGGATCAGCGAGACCCCAATGGGCGCGCACAAAGTCCCCGAAGAGCACCGGGCATGGTTCCTTGGCCGCGCTGTCGCAAACCGTGATGACGATATCCAACGGCGGAGCACCCTCACCGACGAACCGATCCCACGACTTGCTCGATAGGTTGCCGCACGGCATGCCCGCTGCCGCCAGCGTGTCCAGCGCATACGGATTCACGCGCCCGGTGGGTTGGCTTCCGGCGCTGAATGCTTCGAAGCGACCATGGCCCAGATAGTTGAGCGTGGCTTCTGAGAGGATGCTGCGGGCGGAGTTGCCCGTGCAGATGAACAGGACGCGGCAGGGGTTCATGAGACAGACTCGTGTGTGGATAAGCTCTCGACGTTTCCATAATGGTAGAATCATCGAATTCATGCAACAGGGCGACAGCTCATGACCGTGCACGACCTGCCGAACATCGCGCGTCAGGCGATGGACATCCCCAGTCTCGCCAAGCTGGCGCTTCCCGCCGGTGCGGACCATCCGCCGCGCATACTGATCCTCTACGGGTCACTGCGGCCGCAGGCGTTCAGTCGGAAGCTCGCGCGGGAGGCCCAGCGCATTCTGCAATGCTTCGGTGCCGAGACACGGGTGTTCGACCCCCACGATTTGCCGATGCTCGACAGCGTGCCGGCGAGCCATCCCAAAGTCCAAAGGTTGCGCGCGTTATCGCTGTGGTCTGAGGGTCAGGTGTGGGTAAGCCCGGAGCGCCATGGCGCAGTGACAGGCGTCTTCAAGAACCAGATTGACTGGCTACCGCTGGAGGATGGCAGCGTGCGACCGACGCAAGGCCGCACCCTGGCGGTAATGCAGGTCTGCGGTGGTTCACAGTCATTCAACGTGGTCAATGCGCTGCGCTTACTCGGTCGCTGGATGCGTATGGTGACCATCCCCAACCAGTCATCTGTGGCCAAGGCATGGCAGGAGTTCGACGATACCGGTCGCATGAAGCCATCGGCTTACTACGACCGCGTAGTTGACGTGATGGAAGAACTGTTCAAGTTCACTCTGATGATTCGCGACCGTAGCGACTACCTGATAGATCGGTACAGCGAGCGAAAAGGTGCCACCGAAGCTCGCTCCCTATCGGCCGCCGCCCACGTCATCGAGGTAGCGCCATTTGCTCCCACGTTAGATATGGCCAAAGCCGGTTGCTGTACCACCGGAGCTTGCTGATCATGATTAAGACCCAGCGCCACGATTTATCACAACCCCAGTTGTGGCACTTCGCCCAACACGTTGGCGATTCTTCGTCATGCCGGTATCGAGCCAACGGTTATCGAATACCTAAAGACGCCGCCCGGTAGAGAGCACTAATTCAGCTTATCGACGAAGCCATGCTGAAGCCGCGAGAGTCTTTGCCTGAAAAGAGAACACCCTTCGCCGAGCTGGGTCTGGGCGAGCCTGGAATCAGCGATGAGGCCGTCATCGTTGCATATTGACGCATCCGATCCTGATCAACCAACCTTTCGTCGTCACTGATCGCGGAACACGTCTTTGCCGGCCTTCGGAAGTCGTGCTGCAGACCATGCCACCACTCCCCAGTCCATTTACTAAAGATGACGGCGAAGTCATTGCTCCATGATCGGAAGCCGGCAGCTGTACAAGCTAATCACCTTGATCATCGAGGGTTTCGTACTGAGATTCCTTGAACATTCCACCGGAAGACGGCCAAGGCGGGATAATCCAACATTATCCCATGTCATTTTCAAGGCTATAATTGCTGAACAATTGCTGTTGAGTATTACGTAATTACATGGTATGTAACGTATTACGTTATTCATGGGAGAGGCGGCAATGGCACGCGCAGGCTTATATAAGACCGAGGTCGAGACGGCCCGCGACAGCTTGATCGCGCAAGGCAAGCACCCCTCCGTTGATGCCGTCCGCATTGCCCTCGGCAACACCGGATCCAAGAGCACCATCCATCGGTATCTCAAAGAACTGGAGGCCGAGGATTCATTAGCGCCACCATCCGGTCTCGTGATCAGTGATGCCTTACGTACCTTGGTCGCGCAACTTTCGGCACGGCTCGCTGAAGAAGCGGACACCCGCATTGCCGAGGCTAAAACCCAGTTTGATATGGCAACTCAAAAGGCCGCCGAAGCGCTGGCCAACCAGGAGCGCGAGGGTCGCGCCCTGAGCGATCGGCTGCAGCGGACCGAAACTACGCTTCAGGAGACCGCGCGCTTGCACCAAGAAGCCTTGGCGCAACTGCAAGAGCGCACGACACAGGTCAGGACATTGGAAGAGCGGCTGGCCGGTCTCGATGCACGCCTTGTCGAACAGGCGTCCCATATCCAGTCGGTCGAACAAAAGCACAGCCAAGCCCGCGAGGCCTTGGAGCATTTCCGGCAATCAGCCAAGGAACAGCGAGACGCGGAATCGCGTCGCCACGAACATCAGGTGCAGCAGCTGCAGGTCGAGCTACGGCAAGCCAACGAGTTGATCACCGCCAAGAATCACGACGCCATGCAACTCAACCGTGATAATGCGCGGCTCACTGAACTCCATGGCCATAGCGAAAACGCGCTACGCGCGTTGCGACGCGAATACGATCAGGTTTCCAAGATTGCCAAAGACGTACCCGACCTAAAACGGCAAAATGAACTGCTTGGCCAGCAGCGGTTGCAAGCTACTCACGAAAGCGACCAACTTCGGGCCGAGCTTGAACGGGTCAGGGCAGAATTGGTCTTAGAACGACAGGCGCGGAGCGTAGAGATCGAGGAACAGAATCGCCGCGAAGACCGGCTACAGGCGATTGAGGCATTGCTGGCCCAGCTCAAACCCAAAGATCCAGCGGGCGACATGCCGTCGACGAATGAATCGGCACCGGTCCCATAAAAGCTGCTTAAAGGGGCACGATCCTGGCGGGTGTAACCCCATCAACGTTGGAGTCTTCTTATTTGAAAACCATCACGCCGGCACGTATCACTCGACACGTCCAAAAGCTGATCACGAAAGTCGTTCCCGGTGGAAACGCTGCTTATGTAACGGTGCGACCCGACGCTGACGCCGTGGTCAACGAATGTTTTCCTAATGTAGCGGCCAAGATCGTGCGTTCGGGTGGACACATGCTTTGCGGCTGGCAGATCTGGGAATGGCCGCATGTCCTGGTGGAGGCGGAGTTTCATGCTGTCTGGGTTTCGCCCGAGGGGAAGCTGATCGACATCACGCCTAAGTTACATGGAGAGGATACGATCTTGTTTCTATCCGACGCTCGGCGCACGTATACCGGCGTTGTTATAGATAACGTCCGGCTCCCTGCGCGGGACGATTTGCTCATTCGACACTTCATCAGGGCGTCAGAAGCCATCGTCCAGGTCATGAATCGCAGCGAGCGCGCCGCTCAGTACGGGCACGTCAGCGTTCCGGCGCATGAGATCGAGCCGCTGATAGCAGCGCAGAGCTTTCTCGGTCAGTCTATTTCATTAGGGAAACTCTGATTTTGCTTCGTTGTCGAAGCATGCACCCGATGCGAGAGAGTGTAGACGATGACCGATCAGCTGACCTTGGCGACGCAAGTCGACGGTGGGTTTGAAGCTCACCGCAAGGCGACACGACGCGATGTGTTCTTGGCGGAGATGGACAAGGTCGTGCCGTGGTCGCAGCTGTGCGCGGTGATCGAGCCGTTCTACCCCAAGCCACGCGCCGATGGCGGCGGCCGACCGGCCGTGGGTTTGGAGCGCATGCTGCGCATCCACTTTCTGCAGCAGTGGTACGCGCTGAGCGATCCGGCGGTGGAGGAAGCCTTGTACGACTCCGCGTCGATGCGGCGGTTCGTGGGCATCGATCTGGGGCGCGAGCCGGCGCCGGATGAAACGACGGTGTGCAAGTTCCGCCACCTGCTGGAAAAGCACGGGCTGGTCAAGACGCTGTTCGAAGCGGTGAACCGGCATCTGCACCATCAAGGGCTGAAGCTCTCGCAGGGCACGATCGTCGATGCGACGATCCTGGGTGCGCCCTCGTCGACGAAGAATCGGGACAAGGCGCGCGACCCGCAGATGCACCAGACCAAGAAAGGGAATCAGTGGTACTTCGGCATGAAGGCCCACATTGGTGTGGACGAAGCCACTGGCCTGGTTCACAGCGTGGTGACGACAGCGGCCAACGTAGGCGATGTCACCCAGGTGGGCGATCTGCTACACGGCAAGGAGCGGGCCGTGTTTGGCGACGCCGGCTACATCGGCGCGCAGAACTACGCCAAGGCCAAGCGTGGGCGCCAGTGGTATATCGCCGCCAAGCGGAGCAAGGTCAAGGCGATCGATGATGAGACCTTGCGCGAGTTGACCGAACAGATCGAGCACATCAAGGCATCGATCCGCGCTGTCGTCGAACACCCGTTCCGCGTGATCAAGCGGCAATTCGGTCACGTCAAAGCGCGCTATCGTGGCCTGGCCAAGAACGGTGCACAGGTGCTGACGCTGTTTGCGTTGAGCAACCTGTGGATGTCCCGCGAGTATTTGCTTGCAAAGACAAGATAAGTGCGCCTGAAGGCCGTGTTTTGGCAGCGAAATGCGGCCAAAACGCGGCGAGCATTCGCCGTCCAACCGCATGGATGTCACTCACCGGAGTCGTGCGTCAAGCCGAAGAATGACGACGCCTACGAAGTCGGGTTGATCAGACCTTTCTTAGGGCTGCGCGACCACGATTCGTGTTTATGCCGAAGCGGTAGTAAATATAAGCGATGCCATGGCCCAAGATTTGAAGTTCTCTTCAACAAGTAACTTGGTGCGGATAATTCCTCGCCACCAGAGTCAGGAAAGCCAGATAGTTACAGTCCTGCGAAAGCTTCGGAATCGCGGCCAGACCTTATGCCTCGGTAAGCGCATCGCTGACTTTTTCAAAAAAAGTCGGCAACAGCATTTATTTCATCAGATCAATAGCTTGGAAGCCTAAATGCCTGTTTTTGTATGAATCCCTGCCGACCCTCACCATGGCGTCGACGACGCGTGCCGAGCTTTTCGCCAACGGCTATAAGAAGAATAAATGCCGCCGGTGGCAGCTGCCGACAACGCGTTTGCAGAGAGTGCGCTGACGGGCGCTTGTATTAGCAATGACCGTTAGGCCGACTGAATATCCACTCGTGAAGCGCACACCTTCATATTCGTGCTCACGAATGACACCACGTCACCCGAGGAGGTCCCGGGCAGATCAAAAAAGCCGCCCGTTGCTGGGCGGCTTTTACGCAGTGAGGGCTGCGCGGTGTGCATTGCCGGAACTCGTCATCCGTGGCGAGGCAGAGAAGCTACCTTGACCGGCGGGGCCAGTATCGAAGGGTTTGCGTGAGCAGAACGTAACAGTAGCGCTGTCATTTTGTTCAAAACGCCCTGCTCCGTTAAATGACTATTCGCTTAGTGCTTACTGATCGGCGCTTGTTCCTGAATTGCTCGACATATCTTCATCGCCGCTCCGCTGCGAATTGCCGTCGCCTTGCGGCGTGCCGGGGGTACCGGGATCGCCATCCGTTTCAGCCCCGACGTTTCGAGCCAGATCGTCCGGCGTCAACTTGGTACGTTTGTCGGCGATTTCGATAGCCTCCAGTCGCTCGGCACTTTTCTCTGCGTTGGTTTTCTGATTTTTCGTTCGGCGCTCCTGACAGATGGTGCTGGCAGTCAGCATTGGCCTTCGCACAGCAGCGTGATGCGAAAGGAATATCCGCGCGTGGTGCCGTGCCAGCGCTTGTCGGCCTGATCATTGTTGGAAACACGGCGCGGCTTGGTGGGTCGCACGACCCTTCACTCTGGGAGTTATCCTGAACAGTGAGATACGGACGACGTCGGCTTTTCTATGTTCTTCACGACGCTTCTTGCATCGTCTGCGCCCACGTCAACCCAACTCAAAGGTCACTACCCATGAACGATCATCAAGTCGAGGGCACCATCAACAAAGTCGCGGGCCGCATTCAGGATGCGGCGGGTGCTTTGACCGGCGACGCCGATCAGCAGGCCGAGGGCAAGGCTCGCGCAGCCGCCGGCGATGTGGAAGCTGCCGCAGGCGACATCATCGAACGCGTGCGTGACTGGGCATCCGACCGCCCGCTGAACAAGGTGCTTATCGCTGCCGGCGTCGCATTCCTGATCGGCCGTTTAACCGCCAGCCGCGACTAAGGTTTGCGACGATTGATTGGAAAAAAACGGCCCACGCGGCCGTTTTTTTTTCGCCGTGATGATCTCCGGCTTGCTGCACCTTTGCCGTGATGCTCGGTGGACTCTGAAATTACGGGTTCTATACGAATTGTCATCGCGCTGTTATCCGGGGTTTACGTTGTTACGGGGATACTTGTCCGGCTGCACGTGATGATCAAGAGGCTTGCGGCCGGGCGCCGTACGTCAGGTGAGCTTGCATAACTCGCGCTGGCCGGCGACGGCCGCAAGCCTCTTGATCATTGCTGGCCGTGGGATTTCTTTGCCGTTGGCTGCCATCACGCAAGGCGCATGGTGCGGCGATCTCACTTGGTGAGACGGGCTGTCCGTTCAATAAGGCGAGCCGCCAGGACTTGCCCATGAACGCCCAGCTCGATCGATACCACGCCGCCGACTCCCTTGTACTCCGCGGTCCCAGCGACGGGCGCACGCTGGCGCAGCGGCTGACCAAGCGGTACGCGGCACGAATCACCGGCGCGTTTGTTGTTCCCGGCTGCAAGGGCTCGTATGCGCCGCTGCCGGACGATCTGCCGCCGGCGCTGGCCCAGGCCCTCCGATCACGCGGCATCGATCGGCTCTACAGCCATCAGGCGCAGGCGTGGGCAGCGGCGCAGGCGGGCGATCACGCGGCGGTGGTGACGCCGACCGCATCGGGCAAGTCCCTGTGCTACACCCTGCCCGTCATCACCGCGGCCATGACGCAGCACGCCAAGGCACTGTACCTGTTTCCGACCAAGGCGCTGGCGCAGGATCAGGTGGCCGAGCTGCTGGAGCTCAACCAGGCCGGCGAGCTGGGCGTCAAGGCGTTTACCTTCGACGGCGACACGCCGGGCGACGCGCGCCAGGCGATCCGGCTGCACGGCGATATCGTGGTCAGCAATCCGGACATGCTGCACCAGGCGATTCTGCCGCACCACACGAAGTGGGCGCAGTTCTTCGAGAACCTGCGCTATGTGGTGATCGACGAAGTGCATACCTATCGCGGCGTGTTCGGCTCGCACGTGGCCAATGTGATCCGCCGGCTGAAGCGCGTATGCGCGTTCTACGGTGTGCGTCCGCAGTTCATTCTCTGCTCGGCCACCATCGGCAATCCGAAGGAGCATGCCGAGGCGCTGATCGAGGATGTCGTCACTGCGATCACCGAAAGCGGCGCGCCGACCGGCGACAAGCACGTGCTGCTGTGGAATCCGCCGGTAGTGAATCCCGATCTCGGCCTGCGCGCCTCGGCGCGCTCGCAGACCAACCGCATCGCGCGGCTGGCGATCAAGTCCGGCATGAAGACGCTGGTGTTCGCACAGTCGCGCACGATGGTCGAAGTGCTGACCAAGTATCTGAAAGACGTGTTCGACAACGATCCGCGCAAGCCCGCGCGCATCCGCGCCTATCGCGGCGGCTATCTGCCGAAGGAGCGCCGCGCCGCCGAACGCGAGATGCGCGCCGGCTCCATCGACGGCATCGTCAGCACCTCGGCGCTGGAGCTCGGCGTGGATATCGGCAGCCTGGACGTGGTGGTGCTCAACGGCTATCCGGGATCGGTGGCGTCGACCTGGCAGCGCTTTGGCCGCGCCGGCCGGCGGCAGCAGTCGGCGCTGGGCGTGCTGGTGGCCAGCAGCGATCCGCTCGATCAATACCTGGTGCGGCACCCGGAGTTTTTCCAGGGCGCGTCGCCGGAGCACGCGCGCATCATGCCGGACCAACCCCTTATCCTGCTCGACCACATCCGCTGCGCGGCGTTCGAACTGCCCTTCATCGGCGAGGAGATGTTCGGCACCGAAGTGGCCGCACCGTGGCTGGACGTGCTGGCCGAGGACGGCGTGCTGCATCGCGAAGGCGATCGCTGGGAATGGATTGCCGACAGCTACCCGGCGATTGCGGTATCGCTGCGCTCGGTCGCCGACGGCAATTTTGTCGTGGTCGACCGCACCAACGGCCGACAGACGATTATTGCCGAGGTGGATTTCAGCGCCGTGCCGGTGACCTTGTACGAAGGCGCGATCCACATGATCCAGTCGGTGCCGTATCAGGTCGAGCGGCTGGACTGGGACGGCCGCAAGGCCTATGTCACGCGCACGCACGTCGACTACTACACCGACGCGATCGACTACACCAAACTCAAGGTGCTCGACTGTTTCGACACCTCGCACGCGGGCTGCGGGCAGGCGCATCACGGCGAGGTGCACGTGGTACGCCGCGTGCCGGGCTACAAGAAAATCCGCTTCTACTCGCACGAAAACATCGGCTACGGCTCGGTCAACCTGCCCGATCAGGAGCTGCACACCACGGCGGTGTGGTGGCAGCTGGCGCAGGACGTGCTGGGCGCCGCGTTCGAGGATCGCCAGCAGGCGCTGGATGGTTTTCTCGGCGCCGCCTACGCCCTGCATATCGTGGCCACCGTCGCGGTGATGGCCGAAGCGCGCGATCTGCAGAAGTCCGTCGGCAGCGGCGATGGTGCGTGGTTTGTCAGCGCCGATATCAGCGGTCGTGGCCAGTTGCGCGGTGGCGACGGCCAGCCCACGACGCTGGCGGCCGATGCGCCGTTTACGCCGACGGTGTATCTCTACGACGCGTTCCCCGGCGGCATCGGCCAGAGCGAGCCGCTGTTCGATCGACGCGAGGATCTGATCGCACAGTCGGTCACGCTGATCGAACGCTGCGACTGCCGTGCCGGTTGCCCGGGCTGCGTCGGCCCGGTGCTGGCCGCGGATGAAGATGCGGCAACCACGCCGAAAGCGCTGGCGCTGCGCGTGCTGGCACTGCTGGTCGCGCTATGAGCGCACTCGCGGGAAAACTGCGTCAGCTGCGCGCGCAGAGTGGCCAGGCAACGGCATCGCCCGTGGCGGCAAGGCCGGCGATGCCCGCCAACGTGCGCAACCTGCTGCTTCGCCATGCGCAGATAAAACAGCAGGGACCCGCCCGACTGACGTCGCGCGATCGCGACGTGGCCGGCGACGAGATCGCGCCGGGCCTGCGCTACACCGAGGCGCGGATGGACTGGCTGCAGCCGCCGACGCTCATCGATGCCGCGTTCGCACGGATGGAACCGGTGCATCACGATCGGTTGCTGCATTTCGATACCGAAACCACCGGGCTTGCCGGCGGCACCGGCACGCGCGCCTTCATGATCGGCGCGGCCGACTGGATCGACGGCCGCTTTCGCATCCGCCAGCTCACCATCACCAGCATGGCCGCGGAGACGGCCATGCTGCGCACCTTCGCCGGCTGGCTCAGCGACGACACCGTGCTCGTGAGCTACAACGGCAAATGCTACGACGCCCCGCTGCTGGCGACGCGCTATCGGCTGGCGCGGCTCGCCAACCCCTTGCACGGGCTTGCCCATCTCGACCTGCTGCATCCGGTGCGACGACGCTGGAAAGGCGTGTGGGAAAACTGCCGGCTCGCCACCGCCGAACGGCAGCTGATCGGCGTGGTGCGCGAAGACGACCTGCCCGGCGCCGAGGCGCCCGCCGCCTGGCTTACCTATCTGAAAGGCGGCTCGGCCGCCAACCTGCGCCGCGTTGCCCATCACAACGCGCAGGATCTGAAGAGCCTGGCCGGCGTGCTGATCCAGCTGTCGCATCTCGGCGATATACCGCCGCCGCTGCGCGTGCGAAAAATCGCCCTGCCGACCTAGCGTGCCTGATCAGATGCGTCTGCGCAGACGCAGAAGCTGGCTATCGCTAGAACTTGTAGCTCGCTTCCACACCGAACATGCGTGGGGGCGTAATCGACGCGAAGGGCGTGCCCAGCGTGCTGGCGCTGACGGTATTGACCAGGCTCACATAGCGCTTGTCGAAAACGTTGGTGGAGAACAGCGCAAAGCCCCAGGGCTGGTGCGGCGCCGACCAGGACACGCGCACGTCGGTGCGATTCTGCGCCGTGCCGAGCTTGAATGTCGGCGTGATCAGGCACTGGGCCTGCGCGACCGAGTCGTCATTGCAGCGCGTCTTGCCGCGATAGGCATCCTGCACCGAGGCCACGAGATCGCCGTTGAATACGTCGTGCCAGGTGTAGTCGAAGCCGGCCGCGGCCGACCATAGCGGTTCGCCCGTCGGCTGGTTGCTGAGGTTGGTGCCGTCTGGCGCAATATATTTTTCGTAGGTCGAATCGATATAGGCCGCGGTGAAGTTCAACTGCAGGGCGTCGGTCGCCTGCCAGTGCACCTCGGCATCCATGCCGGTCGCTTCCTGATCGCTGGTAGTCACCACATACAGCGGCAGTGCCCCGTTGCCGTTATTTTCCAGCGTCAGCGACTGCAGGTTCGAATATTTGTAGTGATAGATCGAGGCGTCGACCAGCACGCGGTAGTCGGGCAGATAGGCCTTGATACCGGTCTCGTAGTTCCAGACGGTTTCCGGCTGATAGCTCGCGCCCGGCAACTGCCCGTTATAACCGCCAGCTTCGTAGCCTTTGGATACCGAGCCGTAAAGCATCACGTTGGGCGTCCACTTATAGTCCAGCACCACGCGCGGGCTGGTATCGGTCCAGCTGTTGCTGACCCGCAGCGGCGCGTTGGTCGCCGCCGGTGAGTTGAACTCAAGATTCTGCTGGAAGGTCGACAGCGGCACGCCCACCGCGTTGAGAAAGTCCGCCACCGCAGGCTGCGCCAGCGTGGCATCGAGTGCGGTGGCGATGCGCGGCGGGTTGTACCAGCTGAAGGTCTTCTCATCGCGCGTAAAACGCACGCCGGTGGTCAGGTTGAGCTGGTCGTTGAGATGCCAGATCACATCGCCGTACGCTGCGCGCGCGCTCGAGGTGCCGCGGTTGTACATCGTTTCCTGCCAGGGATCGCCCAGGAAATTCGCTGGAATGCCAAAGGCCGGAAGCACCTGACTGAGGAAGCCGTAAAGCGAACCGTCGGGCGAGCCCGGCACCGGCGACACGTGCTTGATCAGTGTATCGATGCTGCTGGTGTTGAAATCTAGCGGCGACGCCTGACTGGCGTTGTCGTGGTAATAGCTGACCCCGGCAACCCAGTCGGCCACGCTAGTCTGGCCCGAGAGCTTCAGCTCCTGCTCCCAGCTGGTGTTCTTCTCGATATTGACGTCGTCGAAATACAGGTTTTCCCGATTGGTGCCGTCGGCATCCTCGCGGTTGAACGTAGCGAAGTGGCGATAGGCGGTGGTGGAGCTGAGCGTGGCGAAGCCGAAGTCGTGATCGACGAACAAGGTCGTGCCATCAAATGTGCGTTTTTCCAGTGCACCGCCGATCACGTCGTTATACAGCGGCGCCTTGCGCGGGTCGAGATAGGTATTCGGGTCGGGCGGAAAGACCGGCGTTCCCGGTGAGGCGGGCAGCGGCACGATACCGATCGCCGGACGCGACGGCTGGTTCAAATGCTCATGCTCGTACGTCAGGCGTACCTCGGTGTCGCCCGGCGCGTTCCAGCGCAGCTGCCCGCGCAGGCCCCAGTCGTCGTTCTTCTCGAAATGCTGCCCGGTGCCGGCATCGCGCAACCAGCCGTCGCTCTGGTTGTCGACGAAGGTCAGTCGACCGGCCACGTCCTTGGATATCGGCACGTTGAGCACGCCGTCGATATAGCGCATGCCGTAGTCGCCGATGCGCGTACGAACCTGGCCGCCGAACGTATCCGTCGGCTCGTTGGTCACCACCGAGATGGCGCCGCCCGCGCTGTTGCGGCCGAACAGCGTTCCCTGCGGCCCTTTCAATACCTCCACGCGCTGCACGTCGTTGAAAATCAGCAGCGCCCCGCCCGTCTTGCCGGTATAGACGCCGTCCTCATAGATGCCGATCGGCGAGTCGGTGCCGATGCCGTAATCAGTCACCGTGATGCCGCGCAGCGAATACTGCGGCTGCGTGGGCTGATCGGCATTGATGTACAGCCCCGGAATATAGCCATTCATCTTGCTCAGATCGGTCGCCTCCACCGCGTTGATCTGCTTGCTGGTCACGATCTGCATGGCAATCGGCACGTCCTGCACTTCCTGCGTGCGGCTCTGCGCGGTCACCGTGACATTGCCCAGCGAGGTCGCGCTGCTGGGCTGCGGCGTCGATGTCTTGGCCGGCGGCGGCGACGCGGGCGCCATGTCACTACTCGAGGTTTGCGCAAAGGCCGCCGTGGCCAGAAGGCTTGAGGCGGCGAGGCTACCGCTCAGCGCAAGACGAAGGCACGCGGCCAGACGATAATTGAAGTGCGACATTCCGATCCCCATCGAGTGAAGTGTGACGTCGTAACTCGAGATGCTCCAGTGGCATGCGAATTTCGACGGCGTCTGCAGTCACGGCCTTAGACTGCCGCGAACCGGAGCCTTGCGGTGGGGACTATTTCGGCCAATACGATTCTGCCAACGCCGCGCAGCAAGCCCGACGTTCGACCACTCGCGCTCAAATCGTGCCCTCTGCGCCGCTGCGCGACTGATCGGGCGCGCTCATCGCGATGCGGTTGCCTTCATCGCAACCCTAGCGGTGAAGGCGGTTGGCCGGCAGCGGTTTTGCGCGCCCTACGCACTCACGGCGAACGTTGAACCTCAGCCTGTATGCAACGGGCAGCCCGAAAAGCCGCCGGATTTGGCCCCGGGCAACCCCTGTGCGATAGGCATGGCGCGCTGTATCACTGGCGGAGGCTCTGGGCACCGGGAAAATTTCGCTTGTTGACGACTGCGCAAACTGGCTTGAACGGCGACATGCGCGCCGTAATGCCCTGGAAAAACTGGTCCGGCTCGCAAACGGCCAGCCCTTCGCAATGGGCCACGCCCGCGACGGAAGCCGAGCTCGCCGACTGCGTGCAAAAGGCGGATCAGGTGCGCGTAGTGGGCGCCGGCCATTCGTTTACTCCGCTGGTGCCCACCAGTGGCTGCATCGTGTCGCTGGATCGGCTCAGCGGCCTGGTGGATCACCATCGTGACACCCATCGCGCAACGCTGTGGGCAGGCACGCGGCTGTTCGACTGCGGCCCGCTGCTGCACGCCGTTGGGCAAGCCTTGCCGAATATGGGCGACATCGACCGGCAAAGCATCGGTGGCGTTCTGTCCACGGCAACGCACGGCACCGGTGCGAGCTTGCCCTGCATCGCGGCCGGCGCGGCTGAGCTGCGCCTTGTCACGGCAACGGGCGAGGTACTTTCAGCGAGCGCCGAACGCGACAGCGATGTGTTTCATGCCGCCGCCGTGTCGCTGGGTGCGCTGGGCGTGATCAGCCAGGCGACCTTGCAGAATGTGCCGAGCTTCCGCCTGCGCGAACGCGTGGAAATGCTGCCGCTAGACACCGTGCTTGCCGACCTCGAGCGCTGGAAGCGGGAGCATCGAAATTTTGAGCTGTGGGTATTTCCACACAGCCGAAAGGCCCTGATCAAGACCTTGGACCTCACCGACGATGCGGCGGACTCACAGATAAAGGGTGCCGATGCCGCCGATGGCCTGCTGCGCCTGTGCAGCGAGCTCACGCGTGCCGTGCCCGGCCTCACCGCGCCTCTACAAAGCTTGGCGGCTCGCTTCATCAAGCCGACGCTGCGGGTGGGCGACTCGTGGCGTATATTTCCCAGCGAACGCGGCGTGCGCTTCAACGAAATGGAATATCATGTGCCCGACCACGCCGGGGCCGAGGCGCTGGACGAGGCCTGCCGCGTATCGGTCAGCAGCGGCACGGCGGGCTTTTTCCCGATCGAGTTTCGCTTCGTGGCCGGCGATACGCACTGGCTCAGTCCGTTCGAAGGTGGCAACCGCGCGTCGATCGCCGTGCATCAATATTACAAACAGGATTATCGAGCGCTGTTCGCCGCGGTCGAGCCCGTTCTGCGCCGCCGCGGCGGCCGACCCCACTGGGGCAAGCTGCATACGGCGACGCACCGCGACCTGCTGGCGATGTATCCGACTTTCGGCCGGTTTCTTCGCGTACGGGCGCAGCTCGACCCCGGCGGCAAGTTTTTGAATCCTTACCTGCGCTCGATCTTCGGTTTGGCCGACGCATGAGTCGCGCGCACGCGCCCTACTTTGCCGATCTGCAAAAGGCGCTGAAGGATGCAGGAGTAGCATGGCCGGTCATCGTGGTCGACCGTGAGCGCATGTTGGGCAACGCAGCGCGGCTGAAGGCTCTGATCAAACCGGGCAACCGGCTACGGCTGGTAGAGAAATCCCTGCCCGTGCCCGCCATGCTCGACGCGTTGATGCGCGCGACCGAGACCTCGGCGCTGATGGTTTTCCACGAACCGCAGCTGCGACAGACCGCGCGGCAGTTTCCCGAATCTGATCTGCTGCTGGGCAAGCCGATGCCGGTCGCCGCAGCCGCACACTTCTACGACCACCTAGGCGCCACCTCGTTCGATCCCGCGCGGCAGCTGCAGTGGCTGATCGACACGCCGAAGCGCCTGCAGCAGTACCTTGAGCTGGCGCGCGGCCTCGGTATCCGCCTGCGTATCAACGTCGAGATCGACGTCGGCCTGCATCGCGGCGGCTGCGCCGATACGGCGGCGCTGGTCGAGCTTCTGGAAATACTGCGCGCCCACCCCGAGCAAGCCGGGTTTGCCGGCCTGATGGGTTACGACGCTTTTGTCGGCAAACTGCCATCGCTGATCGAATCGCAGAGCGCCAGCTTTGCGCGCGCCAACCGCGCGTATGCCGACTTTCAGCGGGCCGCGCGTTCGGTCTTTGCCGACCTGCCCGCCGACATCTGCTGGAACGGCGCCGGCAGCCCCACGGTTTCGCTTCATCGCAGCGCGCACTCGGTGCTGAACGAAGTCAGCGCCGGATCGTGCCTGCTCAAGGGCACCATGTTCGACCTGCCGTTGCTTGCCGATTTCGAACCGGCGGTTTTTATCGCCTCGCCCATACTCAAAGCGTTCGAAGGAACGCGTTTGGCCGGCCCTGCCTGGCTTTCGACGCTGCTGTTCGGCGGCCGCACGCAGCGGCAGCGCACGTATTTCGCCTACGGCGGCGACTGGCGCGCCACTATCGTTTCCCCGCCGCGAGTCGTCGAAAACAAATACTTCGGCGTCAGCTACAACCAGGCGATGTTCTCCGGGCCGGACGAAACGGCGCTTGACGTCGACGACTTCCTGTTTTTGCGACCGCACCAATCCGAAGGCACGCTGCTGCAGACGGGAGCTTTGCAGGTCGTCGAAAACGGCCACGTCGTCGATACGTGGCAGCCGTTCGGCGAATGACGCCGGATGGCGGCTTTGCGACCAGGTACATGCGCCATCGATAAGCATCGTGATCAGTCCGCGCGACACGCGCAAGACTCAACGCGTGCCACGTGGGGATCATGAAACGACCTCTTACAGCGCCACCGGCTGATGCGTCTGCATCGACTGGCGCAGCGCGATGGCAATGCGCGTGGCCTCGGCGGCATCTTCCAGGGTGAGATCGAACGGGGTGTCGTCCAGCACGGCATCGACAAAATGCACGCACTGCGCGTGGAAGGCCTCGCCGAAGCGTTCGAAGAAGCTCGGTGCGGAGAGCGCGCGAACGCCGTAGGCGTCGGAAATTTCCACGCGGTGCATGCGCGGATTGCGGCCGACGCTGAGCTTGCCGCCGGTGCCGATAATGTCGGTGTGCGTGTCGTGGCCGTGCGCCTGCGTGCGCGAGGCGTGGAACATCGCCACACAGCCGTTTTCGAATTCGCAGATGGCCACGCCGTTGTCGATATCGCCCAGCGCCTTCAGCTCGTCATACACCGCAACCGTGCCGGCGGCATACGCGCGAATCGCCTTGGGACGACCCAGCAGCCAGCGCGCCAGATCGACGTCGTGCACGCTGCAGTCGAGGAACAGGCCGCCGCTGGTCGGCGCGAACTTGACGAAGGCGCCGCTGGGATCGAGCAGGTCGGCCGTCTGCGAATACACCATGAAAGGCCTGCCGATGGCGCCCGCCTCGATCTGCGCCTTGGCATCGCGGTAACTGGCATCGAAGTGGCGCACGAAGCCGACCATGGCACGCAGATGCGGATAGCGTGCCGCGTGCGCCACCGTGCGCTGGCAGGCTTCCAGCTCCAGCGACAGCGGCTTTTCGCAGAACACATGCTTGCCTGCATCGAGCGCCAACTCGATCTGATTGGCGTGCAGCGAGGTCGGCGTCACCAGAAAAACGGCGTCGAGCCCGGAATCGGCCAGCATCTGGGGGTAGTCGCCGTAACTTTTTTCAATACCCAGCGTGTCGCGCGCCCAGTCGATTTCTTCCTGCACCGGACTGCAGACGGCCGCAAGACGCGCACGCGGCACGTTGCGCGCCAGGTTTTCCGCATAGCGACGGCCCAGCCGACCCAGTCCTGCCAGGCCGATGTTGAGAGTTTTCTGATTCATGCATGCACTCGATAAAGTCATTCGGTGAAGTGGCGCGCGAGCCGCGCCTGCAAACTGGCTAGACGCGACAAGCCGATATTTGCGGGAAACCGGACATCCCCGTTCCCCGTTCCCTGTTCCCCCGCTCTCAGATCAAGCACTCCAGCGCCTTCCCTTCCTTGAACGAGCGCGTGGCCAGCTCGGCCAGCTCCAGCGATTTGATGCCGTCGGCGATCGTGGTGCGTACCGGCGTGCCGTCATGCAAGGCATCGAAGAAGTGCGCGATTTCCAGCGCATAGGCATCGCGGTAGCGCTCGAGGAAAAAATGCTCGGGCTTGTCGCTGCTGATGGACTGCTCGCTCCAGGCGACGACCTGGGTGGGCCGCACGTTGCCGGCCTGCAGCAGACCCTTGTTGCCCAGCACTTCGAAGCGCTGGTCGTAACCGTAGGCCGCGCGGCGCGAGGTGTTGATCTGGCACAGGCTGCCGCTCCTGGTGCGGATGGTGACCATGGCCTGGGTGATGTCGCCCGCGGCGGCCACTTCCGGAAAGCCCAGGCTGCCGCCCGTGGCATACACGCTGACCGCCTCACCGCCGAGAATCCAGCGGAAGATGTCGAAGTCGTGGATCAGCATGTCCTTGAACACGCCGCCGGAGCGCTCGATGTACGACACCGGCGGCGGCGACGGATCGCGGCTGGTGATCACCAGCATCTCGGCTTCGCCGATTTCGCCCGCTTCAAGGCGCGCCTTCAGCGCAGCAAAGGTGGGATCGAAGCGACGCTGAAAGCCGACCATGCAGACCACGCCGGCCTTGTTCACTGCCGCCTCGCACTCGCGCGCGCGCTGCACATCGAGATCGACCGGCTTCTCGCAGAAGATCGCCTTGCCGGCGGCGGCCGAACGCAGAATCAGATCGGCATGCGTGTCGGTGCTGGAGCCGATCACTACGGCGCCAATGGCCGGATCGTTCAACGCATCTTCCACCGACACGACCGTGGCACCGAGCTCGGCGGCCAGCGCCTCGGCCGACGGCGCGTGCGTATCGACCACGTATTTCAGCTTGGCCTGCGGGTGACGCGCCACGTTGGCGGCGTGGATCTTGCCGATACGGCCGGCGCCAAAAACGGCTACTTCAATCATCGTATTCTCCAGGGGGGGTGGTTTCTTCAACGGTCAGTTCAAGCTTGTAGGCCAGCGCGACGAACAGCGCCTGGCACAGGCAGATGGTGCTGGTCAGCGCACGGAAGGCGAACGCGCTGCCCTCGCGCACTTTCAGCAGGACACTCGCGTGGCGGGCCAGCGGGCCCATGCCGCTTTCGGTAATCGCCAGCACCTTGGCCTTGTGCTGGCTGGCGATGCGCGCGCAGTAGAGAGTTTCTTTTCCGTAGGGGGGAAAGCTGATCGCGATCAGCACGTCGTTCTTGCCGATGCTGCGCATCTGCTCGCGATACATGCCGCCGAGACCGTTCACCAGCAGCACGCGCTTGTGCGTGTGCTGCAGGGCGTAGGCGATATAGCTGGCGATGGAAAAAGCGCGGCGTACGGCGACCACGTAAATCGTGTCGGCCTTGACCAGCAGGTCGACCGCGTCCTCGAAGCTTTTCGCATCGAACTCGCCAGCCAGATCGTCCAGGCCCGCCCGGCTGGCGTCGATAAAACGCAGCGCCATCTGCGCGGGCTGCATCTGTTCGGGGCCGTCCTCGATCACCCGGCGGATGCGCTGCTGGTAGCTGCGCGCAGGCGTGACCTGCGCCGTGTGTTCGCTGCGGAACACCGCCTGCATCTCGCTGTAGCCGGAAAAATCGAAGCGCTGCGCGAAGCGCACCACCGCCGACGCGTGCACGCCGGCGCCCTCGGCGACCTCGTTGACGCGCTGGAGCATGATGTTGGCCCGCTGCTCCTCGACGTAGCGCGCCACGTTCTGCTGCTGCCGCGGCAGCGCGTCGAACTGCTCGGCAATGCGCTGCATCAGTTGTTCCACACCGCTGGTTTTTGTCATGCGCCCATACTCAAAGACCGCCGCGTCGAATCGCGGCGAGGCGCCTGTTATGCATCGAATGGAATATTTATTCCACTTTTTTTTATTGTGCAATGCAAATTGCAAATCAGAAAAAGGGGGGCCATCCTCGCTCCAGCTTCGCAGCGCCCGGCCTGTCAACAGGCATGGCCCGATCTCAACCAAGCCGGCAAACCCGGCCCACGCGACTGGAGAGTGGTATGCAACTTCGGAAAATTTCCCTCTGTCTGGCAACCCTGCTGGCTGGTATCACCCTTGCGCCGGCGCTAATGGCGGCCGATGGCCCGCACGCCAGCGAGCGCTACGTCATGGTCAGCCACGGCGCCGATTCGGATTCCTGGTGGAACACGATCAAGAATTCGGTAAAACAGGCCGGCGAAGACTTCGGCGTGCAGGTCGACTACCGCAACCCGCCGAACGGCGATCTGGCCGACATGGCCCGCCTGCTGGAACAGGCGGCCGCGCGCAACTACGACGGCGTCGCCTACGACATCGCCGATTACGACGTGCTGGCCAAACCGGCCGCCAAGATCACCGCCAAGGGCATTCCCACCGTCACCTTCAACTCCGGCACCATTGAGGAGAGCAAGAAGCTCGGCGCCATCATGCATATCGGCCAGCCCGAATATGCCGCGGGCAAGGCGGCGGGCGAACGCGCCAAGGCGCTGGGGATCAAGTCCTTCGTCTGCGTCAATCATTACGCCACCAACCAGGCCTCGTTCCAGCGCTGCAAGGGCTTTGCCGATGCGATCGGTGCTGACTTCAAGAGCTCGATGATCGACAGCGGCATGGACCCGACCGTGGTCAACAGCAAGGTCACGGCCTACCTGCGCAACCATCCAAAGACCCAGGCCATTCTCGCGCTGGGCCCGAACGCCGCGGAGCCGACCGTGCAGGCGCTGAAGGCGATGCATTTGAACGGCAAGATCTACTTCGGCACCTTCGATCTGTCGCCGGGCATCATCAATGCGATCAAGGACGGCACGATCAATTTCGCCATCGATCAGCAGCCCTACCTGCAGGGCTATATGTCGATCGCCGCCGTGGTCATCGCGCACGAAGACAAGACGATGGACAAGGACAAGATCATCGCCACGCTGAAGGCCAATCCGAAGTTCCAGATGCGCCTGAAGATGTACGGCCTGTCGCCGGTCTACAACGCCGATGGCGTGAGCTCCGGCCCGGCCTTTGTCACCAAGGACAACGTGGCCACCGTCGAGAAATACGCCGGCCAGTACCGCTAAAGCGCTTCGACCGGCCGATCGTTTTGCCACGATCGGTCGGTCGACGCCTGCACACATCATCCCTCGCGCAAGCGCCGGAGACTTCATGAGCACCACGACTTCCGATATGGCCATGACCCTCGCCAAACCCATTCCCTCGAACGCCAGCCTGAAGCCGCCTGGCGCTAATGAGGTTTCCCCAGGCGATGAGCGAGTGCGTCGCATCTCGCCATGGCGGTCCTTGTTGAACCGACCCGAACTTGGGTCGATTGCAGCCACCATTCTGGTATTCGTGTTTTTCGGCGTTTTCGCCGGCGACTCGGGCATGTTCAATCTCGACGGCATCATGAACTGGTCGCAGGTTGCCGCGTACCTGGGCATCATCGCCGTGGGCGCCTGCCTGCTGATGATCGCCGGCGAATTCGACCTGTCGCTGGGCTCCATGATCGGCTTTGCCGGCATGATGATGGCGGTGCCCTCGATGTTTTTCGGCTGGCCGATGTGGCTGGCCGTGCTGTTCGCGTTCGGCGGCTGCATGGCGCTGGGCTGGCTGAACGGCTATCTGGTGATGCGCACCAAGCTGCCCAGCTTTATTGTCACGCTGGCTTTCATGTTCATCCTGCGCGGCCTCACCATCGTGCTGTCGACGCAGTTCGCCGGCAGCACCATCGTCAGCGGCGTGGGAGACAAGATTGCGCAGGATCCGATCACGCACGCCCTGTTCCAGGGCACCGCACTACACGGTCTGTTCAACTGGATGGCCCATGCCGGCATCATCGACAAACTGCCCAGCGGTGAGCCGGTGGTTGCCGGTTTGCCGAAGGTGCTGCTGTGGTGGGCGCTGGTGGCCTGCGGCGCCGGCTTCGTGCTGTCCAAGACGCGTTTCGGCAACTGGATCTTCACCGTCGGCGGCGACGCCAACGCGGCGAAGAACGTCGGCGTGCCGGTACGCCGGGTGAAGATCAGCCTGTTCGTGCTGACCGCGTTCTGCGCCTGCCTGTTCGCGGTGCTGCAGGTCTCCGACGTGGGCTCGGCGGCTTCCGATCGCGGCCTGCAGAAAGAGTTCGAGGCGATCATCGCCGCGGTCATCGGTGGTGCGCTGCTCACCGGCGGCTATGGCTCGGTGCTCGGCGCCTGCTTCGGCGCGCTCATCTTCGGCGTGGTGCAGATCGGCATTTCCTATACCAACGTCAATTCCGATTGGTACCGCGTGGTGCTGGGCGCGATGCTGCTGCTCGCGGTGCTGTTCAACCATTACATCCGCTCGCGCGCAACGACCGGCAAGTGAGGATCGACTGATGGATACCCCAATCAAAACCCCTAGCGGCAGCGAGGATTACATCCTGCAGCTCGAAGGCGTCAGCAAATTCTTCGGCACCGTGATTTCGCTGAAGGACGTGACGCTGCGCCTGCGCCGAGGCGAAGTGCACTGCCTGCTCGGCGACAACGGCGCGGGCAAGTCCACGCTGATCAAGACCCTTGCCGGCGTGCACAAGCCCAGCGAAGGCCGTTATCTGATCGAAGGCGAAGAGGTCAGCTTCAAGTCGCCGCGCGAGGCGCTGGATTGCGGTATCGCCACCGTGTATCAGGATCTGGCCCTGGTGCCGCTGATGAGCGTGGCGCGCAATTTCTTTGCCGGACGCGAGCCGACCAAGAAGCTGTTCGGCATGATTCCCGTGCTCGACATGCAGCTGGCGGCCAGCACCGCGGTGGACAAGCTGGCCGAGATGGGCATCCACGTGCGCTCGCCGCATCAGCCGGTCGGCACGATGTCGGGCGGCGAACGCCAGTGCCTGGCGATTGCGCGCGCGATCCATTTCGGCGCCAAGGTGCTGATTCTCGATGAGCCGACCGCCGCGCTCGGCGTCAAGCAGAGCTGCAACGTGCTCAAGCTGGTACACAAGGCGCGCGAGCGTGGCATCTCTGTGATCTTCATCACTCACAACGTGCATCACGCCTATCCGATCGCCGACAGCTTCACCGTGCTCAATCGCGGACAGTCGATGGGCACCTTCGCCAAGAGCGACATCAGCAAGGAGGAAGTGCTCGACATGATGGCCGGCGGCACCGAGATCCAGAGTCTCGTCGACGAGCTCGAAGGCCGTCAGGCCGCCTGAGCCAGCGTCGCATTGCCCTCCCCTATTGCCACCCCGAGTTTTTGCACCATGACCGAACATCGCTACGATCTGATTTGCCTGGGCCGACTCGCTGTCGACCTGTATGCCCAGCAGCACGGCGCACGGCTGGAAGATGCGTCCAGCTTCGCCAAATATCTCGGCGGCTCCTCCGGCAATGCCGCGTTTGGGGCAGCGCGCCTGGGCCTGCGTTCGGCCATGCTGACGCGCGTGGGCAACGACCATATGGGCCGCTTCCTCACCGAAACCCTGAGCAAGGAAGGCTGCGATGTCAGCCACGTCGTCGTCGACCCGGCCCGACTCACCGGCATGGTGCTGCTAGGCATCAAGGATCGCGAAACCTTTCCGCTGATTTTTTATCGCGAAAACTGCGCCGACATGGCGCTGTGCGAAGACGATATCGACGAGAATTTCATCGCATCCAGCAAGGCCCTGGCGATTACCGGCACGCATCTGTCCACACCCGGCACGCTGGCCGCCAGCCGCAAGGCGCTGGCGTTCGCGCGGCAGCATGGCGTACGCACCGTGCTCGATATCGACTATCGCCCCGTGCTGTGGGGACTGACGAATCGCGGCGACGGCGAAACGCGGTTCATCGCCGATGACGGCGTCACGGCGCACCTCCAGCGCGAGCTGGGCCAGTTCGACCTGATCGTCGGTACCGAGGAAGAATTCCACATCGCCGGCGGCAGCAAGGATTTGATCACGGCGCTGAAGGCCGTTCGCGCGGTGAGCAACGCCACGCTGGTGGTGAAGCGCGGCGCGCAGGGCTGCAGCGTGATCGAGGCCGCCATTCCCGCCGCGATCGACGACGCACCGACCTTTCTCGGCACGCGGGTCGAAGTGCTGAACGTGCTGGGCGCCGGCGATGCGTTTATCGCGGGCTTTCTCTCCGGCTGGCTGCGCGACGAGCCGATCGAGCGCTGCTGCGCTTATGCCAACGCCTGCGGCGCCATCGTGGTGTCGCGCCATGGCTGCGCGCCGGCGATGCCGAGTCGCGCCGAACTCGACTATTTCCTCGCCCACGCCGAGCGGCTGCAGCGCCCGGATCGTGACGAGCAGCTGGCCCATCTGCATCGCGTCAGCGTGGCGCGCACGCACTGGGACGATCTGCATATCTTCGCGTTCGACCATCGCAGCCAGCTGTTCGAGCTGGCGCGCGAAGCTGGCGCCGACGAGTCGCGCATTCCGCGCTTGAAGCAATTGCTGGTGCAGGCGGTAGCGCGCACGGAAAAAAATCTCGGGCTGGCGCAGCGCATCGGCATGCTTTGCGACGGTCGTTACGGCCAGGATGCGCTCAACGATGCCACCGGCCGCGGCTGGTGGGTGGGGCGTCCGGTCGAACTGCCCGGCTCGCTGCCGCTGGAATTCGAAGCCGGCCGCGCCCTGGGCAGCGAGCTGATCCAGTGGCCGCTCGAACAGGTGGTCAAATGCCTGGTGCCGTTCGATCCCGACGGCACGCCGGAGCAGCGGCTGGAGCAGGAAACCCAGCTGCATGCCCTGTATACCGCGACCCGCTCCAGCGGACACGAGCTGCTGCTGGAGGTGATTCCGCCGGCCAACCCGTCGGTGCAGGCGAGCCAGGGCGAGCGCGTGCTGCGTTCGCTCAAGCGTATCTACAACCTCGGCATCCGCCCCGAGTGGTGGAAGCTCGCGCCGCTGCCGGCACAGGACTGGACCGCGTTCGACGCGCTGATCGCCGAACGCGATCCGCACTGCCGCGGCGTGCTGCTGCTCGGCCTCAACGCGCCGTTTGCCGAACTGGCCGCGGGCTTCGCCGCCGCCGCACACAGCCACAGCTGCCGCGGCTTCGCCGTCGGCCGCAGCATTTTTGTCGAGCCGGCACGCGCGTGGCTACGCGGCGACATCGACGATGCGACCCTGGTCGAACGGGCCAGCGACCACTTCGCCGAGCTGGCCGCTCTGTGGCGACAGGCCCGCGGTGAGCGCGTCACGAGTCCACCTGCCGTCGAAACCACGCATGGGGTAGAGGCCACCGCATGAGCAACACCGTTCGACTGACGATGGCGCAGGCGCTGGTGCGCTATCTCGCGGCACAGCAGGTTTTCGATGACGATGGCCGGACCATGCCGCTATTCGGCGGCGTGTTCGCGATCTTCGGTCACGGCAACGTCGCTGGCCTGGGCGAAGCTTTACACGCGCAGCGCGAGAGCCTGCCGACCTATCGCGCGCACAGCGAACAGGGCATGGCCAATGCGGCAGTCGCGTACGCCAAGGCGCATATGCGTCGACGCATGATGGCCGTGACCAGCTCGATCGGTCCTGGTGCGACCAACCTGGTGACATCCGCCGCGCTGGCCCACGTGAATCGGCTGCCGGTACTGTTGTTGCCCGGCGATATCTTCGTCTCGCGCGCGCCCGATCCGGTGCTGCAGCAGCTGGAGGATTTTTCCGACGGCACCGCGAGCGTCAACGATTGCCTGCGTCCGGTATCGCGCTATTTCGATCGCATCGTGAAACCCGAGCAGCTGCTGAGCGCACTGCCCCGGGCGCTGCGCGTGCTGACCGATCCAGCTTTGTGCGGGCCGGTGACGTTAGCGCTTCCGCAGGATGTGCAGACCGAGGCCTACGACTGGCCGGAAGGCTTTTTTGCGCCACGCATCCACAGCTTCCGCGCGTTGCCCGCCGCGGAGGACGACATCGCCGCGGCAGCCTCCACGCTGCGTGCAGCAATGCGTCCCGTCATCATTGCCGGCGGTGGCGTGCTTTACAGCAAGGCCAGCGCAGCGCTGCGGCGCTTCGCCGAAGCCCACGGCATACCCGTGGCCGAAACGCAGGCCGGCAAGGGCGCGCTGGCCTGGGATCATCCGCTGCAGCTGGGGCCGGCCGGCGTCTGCGGCTCCACTGCGGCCAATGCGCTGCTGGCCGAGGCCGACGTCGTGCTCGCCGTCGGCACGCGCCTGCAGGATTTCACCACCGGCTCCAACGCGCTGTTCAACGGCGCCAATGTGATTGCCCTGAACGTTAACGGCTACGACACGCTGAAAGGCGGCGGCCTCGACATTCTTGCAGACGCCCGCCTCGGGCTGGATGCGCTGTCCAATGCGTTGCAGAACTGGAAGGTCGGCCAAGACTGGCAGGAAAACGCCAAGCGGCAGGCCAACGAATGGCGCGACATCGTCAGCCAGGTCACCGGCCAACGCGATCTGCCCAGCGGCACCCTGCCCTACGACGGCGAAATCATCGGCGCCGTGCAGCGCTCCGATCCGCAGTCGATGCAGAACGATATTGTCGTCTGCGCCGCCGGCACGCTGCCTGCCGAGCTGGAAAAACTCTGGCGCACGTCGACGCCCGGCGGCTACCACATGGAATACGGCTACTCCTGCATGGGTTACGAGATTGCCGGCGGTCTAGGCGTCAAGATGGCCAAACCCGATCGCGACGTGATCGTGATGCTGGGCGACGGCAGCTATCTGATGCTCAACGCCGAGATCGCCACGTCGGTGATGCTGGGCATGAAGCTGATCATCGTGGTGCTGGACAATCGCGGCTACGGCTGCATCAACCGATTGCAGCAGGCCTGCGGCGGCGCCCCGTTCAACAATATGTGGGACGACTGCCTGCAAGGTGCCGACGGCGCACCAACCATCGACTTCGCCGCGCACGCGCGCGCCATGGGTGCCGACGCGGAGCACGTCGGCAGCATCGCCGAGCTGGAGCAGGCCCTTACGCGCGCACGCGCGGCCAAGCGCACTTACCTGATTTCCATCGATACCGATCATCGTCGTACCACCGAACACGGCGGTACGTGGTGGGAGGTGGCGGTGCCTGAAGTCTCCACTCGTTCAACGGTGCTCGACGCGCGACGCGATTACGAAACAGCCAAACAGCGGCAGCGGTCGATCACCGCGCCCGACCCTTCAACGCAGGTGAAATCCGATGTCTAACCGTCTGGAAGTAAAGATCGGCATCAATCCGATCAGCTGGAGCAACGACGACCTGCCCTCGCTGGGCGGCGAAACGCCGTTGTCGACCGCCTTGAGCGAAGGCCGTGAAATCGGCTATCAGGGTTTCGAGCTGGGCAACAAGTTTCCCAAGGACCCCGCCGCGCTGCGCGACCTGATGGCCGGCTACCAGCTCGACGTGGTGTCGGGCTGGTATTCCGGCCGACTGGCCACGCGATCGGTGGAAGAGGAAATCGCGTCGGTGGAATCGCACCTAGATCTGCTGGCAAAGAACGGCTGCAAGGTGATGGTCTACGGCGAAGTCGCCAACGCCATCCAGGGCGAGCGCACCGTGCCGCTGTACAAACGTCCGCGCTTCGACGACGAGTCGTTCAAGCGCTACGGCGAACGGCTGACCGCCTTCGGCAAACATCTGCTGACGCGCGGCGTGCGGCTGGCCTACCACCACCACATGGGCGCCTATGTGGAATCGCCGGACGATATCGACCGCGTGATGGCCTACACCGGCGAGGATGTGGGGCTGCTGTTCGATTCCGGCCATGCGTATTTCGGCGGCGGCGATCCGCTGACGATTCTCGGCAAGCACATCGGCCGCGTCTGTCACGTGCACTGCAAAGATGTCAGGCCGTCGATCATTCGCCACGCGCGCAACTGCCAGTGGAGTTTTCTGGATTCGGTCTTGAACGGCGTATTCACCGTACCCGGCGACGGCGCGATCGATTTCGCCGGCATCGTCGAGCTGCTGCGTGAGAACCATTACAAGGGCTGGCTGATCGTCGAGGCCGAGCAGGATCCGGCCGTCGCGCCCAGCTATGCGTACGCCAGCCTCGGCTACCGCACCCTGCGTGGACTGGTCGACAACGTGCGTACGAGGGAGGCCGCATGAGCCTGCTAGTCAAAGCTGCCCCTAAGGGACGCGCCATCGTCAAAGTGACGCCGGAGTCGGCCGGCTGGAAGCACGTCGGTTTTGAAGGCGTGCGGGTCGGCACCGGCGAGTCGCTGCATCTCGATCTGCCGTCCGATCGCGAAGGCTGTCTGGTGGTGCTGACCGGCAACGTCGACGTCAGCGTCGGCGATGAATCCTGGAAAAGCCTCGGCGGCCGCGCCAGCGTGTTCGAGGATCGCTCGACCGACGCGGTGTACGCACCGCCCGGTTCGACCTTCGTCATCCACACGCATGATGATGCCGAGCTGGCGCTGGCCAGCGCGCCGGCCACCGGTAAATATCCAGCGCGTCTGATCCCCGCCGCCAGCATGAAGCGCATGGTGCGCGGCCAGGGCAGCAACACGCGCTACGTCTGCGACGTTCTTCCCGAGACGGAAGACGCGGAATCGCTGCTGGTCGTCGAAGTGGTCACGCCGGCGGCCAACTCCTCCAGCTATCCGCCGCACAAGCACGACACCGACAACCTGCCGGTCGAGAGCTCGCTGGAAGAAACCTATTACCACCGCATCGATCCGCCCCAGGGCTTTGCCTTCCAGCGCGTCTACACCGACGAGCGCGACCTCGATGAATCGATGGCCGTGGGCGATCACGACGTGGTGATGGTGCCGCGCGGCTATCACCCGGTGGTGATGCCGCACGGCTATCGCGGCTACTACCTCAACGTGATGGCCGGCCCGCATCGTGAATGGCATTTCAAGAACGATCCGGCACACGACTGGCTGATGCCGCGCTGAGCGATTCGCGCGTCGACACCAGCCCCGATCCAACTTTTCGATTGATACGGAAACACCGACCATGTCTGCCCAACTCTCTCGCTCCCCTGCTCCCGTCAATATCGGCCACTACATCGGCGGCCGCCATCAGGCCGGCAAAGGTCCCTCGGCACCCAGCTACAACCCGGCCACGGGTCACGTGATCGGCGCCGTGGCGCTGGCCGACGCGAAAGAAGTGGACCTCGCCGTGCAGTCGGCGCTGGCAGCGTTTCCCGCCTGGGCGCAAACGCCGCCGCTGAAACGCGCGCGCGTGATGTTCCGCTTCAAAGAGCTGCTCGAGCGCGACATGGACAAGCTGGCCGCCGCCATCACGCGCGAACACGGCAAGGTCGTCTCCGATGCCAAAGGCGAACTGGTGCGCGGCCTGGAAGTGGTCGAATACGCCTGCGGCATTCCCGAACTGCTCAAGGGCGACTACACCGAGCAGATTGCCAACGGCATCGATGCGTGGACCATGCGCCAGGCGCTGGGCGTGTGTGTCGGCATCACACCGTTCAATTTCCCTGCGATGGTGCCGATGTGGATGTTTCCGATGGCGATCGCCTGCGGCAATACCTTTGTGCTGAAGCCGTCCGAGCGCGATCCCTCTACCGCGCTCCTGCTTGCCGAGCTGCTGACCGAAGCCGGCCTGCCCGACGGCGTGTTCAACGTTGTGCAGGGTGACAAGGGCGCGGTCGATGCGCTGCTCGATCACAAGGACGTGCGGGCCATCAGCTTTGTCGGCTCCACGCCCATCGCCGAATACATCTACGCGCGCGGCACCTCGCAGGGCAAGCGCGTGCAGGCGCTGGGCGGCGCGAAGAACCACATGATCGTGATGCCCGATGCGGACATGGATAAAACCGTCGACGCGCTGATGGGTGCCGGCTACGGCGCCGCGGGCGAGCGCTGCATGGCGATATCCGTCGTCGTCGCGGTAGGCGACGCCACCGCCAACACGCTGGTGGAAAAGCTCACACCCAAGGTCCGCACCTTGCGCATTGGCGACGGCATGGACGACACCATCGAGATGGGGCCAGTCGTCACCAGCCAGCACCGCGACAAGATCACCGGTTATATCGATGACGGCGTAGCAGCCGGTGCCGAACTCGTCGTCGATGGTCGCGGCCTTCAGGTCGCCGGCTGCGAGCAGGGCTTCTTTCTCGGTGGCACGCTGTTCGATCGCGTCACCCCATCGATGCGCATCTACAAGGAGGAAATCTTCGGACCCGTGCTTTGCGTGGTGCGCGTGCCTGATTTTGCCAGCGCACTGGATCTGGTCGATTCGCACGAGTACGGCAATGGTACGGCGATCTTCACTCGCGACGGCCATGTGGCGCGCGAGTTCGCGCATCGCGTGCAGGTCGGCATGATCGGCATCAACGTGCCCATTCCCGTGCCGATGGCCTTTCACAGCTTCGGCGGCTGGAAAAAAAGTCTGATGGGCGATCACCACGCGCACGGCCCCGAGGCAGTGCGCTTCTACACCCGTCAGAAAGCCGTAACCCAGCGCTGGTTGGCAGACAAAGAGAGTGCAGGCGCCGAATTCGCCATGCCTACGCACTGATAAACGCTTGCTTCACTGCAACACGTTGTTTTGCTTCATCGCAGCACGTTTTTTGCCCCGCAACGCAACACGAAAAAACGCAATAGACCTCGGGCGTTAGTCAATTGAGCGTGATGAGTATCCGTTCGAAAATGCCAAGTAATAAAAAAATCATAAAAGTTAAAGAAAGAACTCGTATTCATTTTTCAATTGAAAAATGCTGACCGTTTAACGAACGCACCAGTCGCTTCACCATTGGGAGAGAGGGAATCATGGCTTCAACATTTCGGAAAAAATCACTCGCCTGCGCGCTGACTTTCGCAGGCCTCGGTCTAGGCATGGGCCTGGCGGCACCGCAGGCGCATGCAGCAGACGATCTGACTACCAGCCCTTACCTCTTCGGCGACTGGAACGGTGAACGCACCCGTCTGGCCGACGAAGGCGTCACCTTCAACCTGGGCTACGGCGGTGAAGCAGCGCATAACTTTACCGGCGGTACACGCAGCCTCACGCGCTATACCGATCAGTGGGTCGGCGGCGTGGCAGCGGACCTGGGCAAGTTGTGGGGCTGGCAGGGCGCCACCTTCCGCATGACGATCACCGATCGTAACGGCCGCAATCTCGGCGCCGATGCCAACATCGGCAACAATCAGCTGATCCAGGAAGTCTACGGCCGCGGCCAGACGTGGCTTCTGACCGAGTTCTCGCTGGAACAGAAATTCTTCGACGGCGCGCTGGTGGTGAAAGCCGGTCGTCTGCCGGTGGGTGAAGACTTTGCGCCATTCACCTGCGACTTCGAGAACCTGACATTCTGCGGCAACCAACCGGGCAACGTCGTTGGCAACTACTGGCTTAACTGGCCGACCAGCGTCTGGGCCGCCAACGTCACCCTCAACACGACCAAGCAGACGTACGTGAAGTTGGGTGCTTACCAGGTCAACCCCCAGTACGCGAATACCCAGTACGAGGAAAGCCACGGCCTGCTCCCGGCCTTCCCGGGCGGCACCACTGGCGCGCTGATCCCGCTGGAATTCGGCTGGAATCCGGTCGCCAACGGCCTGCCGGGCCACTACGATTTCGGCGTGTGGTACAACACATCGAAAGGCAATGACCTTTACTACGACATAAATCACGACCCTGCAGGCGAAACCGGCCTGGCTGCACAGCAGCGTGACGGACAGTACGGCGCCTACATCAACATGATGCAGCAGATCACCGGAGACGCCGGTGGCCGGGGCGCGACGCTTTTCCTCAACATCTCGCAAGCTGATCGCAACACCGCGGCAACCGATCGCCAGATCAACCTTGGTGTGGAGTACAAAGGTCCGTTTGCCCGCGACAATGACATGATCGGTTTTGCCCTCGGTGCCACCGACGCCAACAGCCGCTACGCTGCCTACATTCAGCAGAACAATGCCCGCACCGGCCAGAACATCATCGTCGGCAATGGTAACGAGTACGTGTCGGAACTGTTCTACAGCTGGTCGCCGATTCCGTCGGTATTTCTGCGTCCCAACCTGCAGTACATCCTGCATCCGGGTGGCACCAGCCAGAATAGCAACGCGTTTGTGGCCGGCCTGAAGATGGGCTTCACGTTCTAATCAGCGATGCCTAGTTGCTGCGCGACCCGCAGCGGCACGTCCAACATCCCGGCCCTGGTGCCGGGATGTTTTTTTGTATCGGTCGCCTTTCATCTGTCGCTTCATGAAGAAATTCTTCCGGCATGGTCGAGCATCGAAGAAGTGATCTTCCAATCATGCCCGCAGCTGGCGACATTCGATTCCTCGCGCATCACATCCCATCCCTTATGCTTGTACCTCCTCTCCCGCAAGGCCGCGAATTTTCATGACGCGCATCGTTGTTGTCGGCAGCATCAATATGGATCTGGTCACCGTGGCGTCCCGCTTTCCCGCGCCCGGTGAAACCCTGCTGGCGGAGAGTTTTCACACCATTGCCGGCGGCAAGGGCGCCAATCAGGCCGTCGCTGCCGCCCGTCTGGGCGCCCAGGTATCGCTGATCGGAGCGCTAGGTGATGACGCGTTCGGAAAGGATCTGCGTCGAGGGCTGATCGACGAGGGCGTGGATACCGAACATGTGCGTAGCCTCGATGACTGCGCCAGCGGTACCGCGTCCATCACGGTGGCGCAGGGCGACAACCACATACTGGTCGTGCCCGCCGCGAATGCGCGGGTCACGCCCGGGCAGGTCGAACGTGCGAGCGATCTGATCGGACGAGCCAACGTCGTACTCGTGCAGATGGAGATTCCGCTGGCGACGGTCGAAGCCACAGTGCGCTTGGCGCACAAGCTTGGCGTGCCGGTGATTCTGAATCCTGCGCCCGCGCAGCCGTTACCGACCGACTGGCTGAAGCTCGTGCGTTACGTCACGCCCAACCAGCACGAGCTGGCGATACTGCTCGGCGCCGGCGCGGACGAGGATTTTCACGCGCTGATGCAGCGCGCACCCTGCCCGGTCGTGCTCACGCGAGGCGATGAAGGCGCGTGGTATCGCGAAGACGGCAGCCCCGTACATCAGCCCGGTTTCGACGTGGGCGTCGTCGACACCACTGGTGCCGGCGATACCTTCAATGCGGCGCTCGCCGTATTTCTACAGCAAGGCCTGCCGATCGCGGTGCAAAAAGCCTGCGCGGCAGCGGCGCTTTCCGTCTCGCGACTCGGAGCGCAGGGTGGCATGCCGCGCCTGCCCGAGGTCGAGGCATTGATGAGACAGCAGTCATGAGGCGCGCCGGACTTCTGCACGCCGAGCTCAACCGCGTGATCGCCGCGATGGGACACACCGATATGCTGGTGATTGCCGATGTCGGCCTGCCCGTGCCGCGCGGCGTGCCGTGCATCGACCTCGCCGTGCTGCCGGGCATACCGACTTTTGTGCAGGTGTTCGACGCGGTCTGCGCGGAACTTGCGATTGAATCGATGACTTTCGCGAGCGAGATTCGTCGGCACAATCCGGCGCTGACGAATCTCGCCGAAAAATTGAAAGACGGCGGTACGGTGATCGACGAAATAAGCCATGAGCTGTTCAAACAGCGATGCGCGCAGGCACATGCAGTCATTCGTACCGGCGAGACGGCGCCATATGCCAATGTGATCCTGCACGCCGGCGTGACGTTCTGAATGGCGTGTGCCGGTCGGCACACGGGTACATGGAAAAGCCGCCAGCAAGGCGGCTTTTCCTTTCATCATCGGGTGATTTGGAAAATCACGGATCGATGGAGGGAGGTCCTGATCCCAGGACCAACGGCTCCAAATGACGATTCAGCTTCGACAGTGCGGCAGATCGAGTTTCAGCCCCGATTCGAACCCGACAGCACGTCGACCCACACCGCCAGCGCAAGAATTACGCCCTTGATGATCATCTGCCACGAGTTGTCGACGTCCATCAGCTGCATGCCGCTGTCGAGGCTGGCCATGACCAGGGCGCCGATCAGCGCGCCGTAGACCGTACCCGAACCGCCACGCATGGACGTGCCGCCGATGAAGCAGGCCGAGATGGCATCGAGCTCGCCGCCGGTGCCCGCCGAGGGCGAACCCGAGCCCGTGCGTGCCACCGTGATGATGCCTGCGAAGGCGCACATCAGGCCCATCAACGCAAACACCACCAGCTTGACCCGCGCGACGTTCACTCCCGAGAGTCGCGTGGCTTCCATGTTGCCGCCGACGGCATAGATGTGGCGACCGAAGACCGTCTGCGTCGATACGTAGGTGAATACGGCCAGCAGACCGAGCAAGATCATCACCGGAATCGGAATGCCGTTGGCGTCGTTGAGCATGCGAACGAAGCCGAAGATAAGCAGGCCGATCGCCAGCACGCGCGCAATGTCGATCCAGAGCGCGCCCTGATGAAGTCCAAGCTTTGCCCGACGCACGCGGCGACGCGCTGTCAGCGCGGCCATGCCGAGGAAGATAAACGCGCCGATCCAGCGTGAAATCACTGGCGGCACGAAACCCTGGCCCAGCGAGATCAGATCATCCGGCGCCGGCGCAATGGTCGAGCTTCCGGTGATGTAGAGCACCACGCCGCGAAACGCCAGCATGCCGCCAAGGCCGACGATGAACGACGGCACGCGCATCTTGGTGACCACGAAACCGTTGAACGCGCCGATAAGCAGGCCCAGGACCAGAACCGCACCGATGGCCGGCCACGTGCCCCAGCCGTGATTTACGGTCAGCAGCGCGACCACGCCACCGAGCAGGCCAAGCTGCGAACCGACCGACAGATCGATCTCGCCGGCAATGATGACGAAGACCATGCCGCAGGCGAGCATGCCGGTAATCGACATCTGCCGGAACAGGTTGGACAAATTGCCCGGCGTGATGAATGCCGAATCCGTCTTGATATGGAAAAAGATCCAGATGATCGCCACCGCGATAAGCAGCGCGAGAATCTTGTAGCGCACGAACAGTTGCTGGATTTGCTGCGACTGCATGGAGAACTTCCGTAATAACGTGGACGTGGAGGATAAACGGGTCAGGCCGCGTGCGCGGATCCCTCGGCGGCATGCGCGATCGCCGCGGCGAGCACCTGCTCCTGGGTGAGGCCGACATTCGGGAAGTTGCCCTGCAACCTGCCCTCGCCCACCACGAGGACGCGATCGCTGACGCCCAGCACCTCGGGCATTTCCGAGGACACCATGATGATGGCGACGCCTTTGGCGGCAAGCTCGAACATCAGCTTGTAGATGTCGTACTTCGAGCCGACGTCGACGCCGCGGGTCGGCTCGTCGAGTATCAGCACCTTCGGCTGCGGCAGCAGCATCTTGATCAGCACGGCCTTTTGCTGATTGCCGCCGGACAGACCGGCAATGGCCAGCTCCGGACCGGCCGTTTTCACGCGCAGGCGCTTGATTTCGGCGTCGACGGTCTGAAGTTCGGCCTGACGATCGATCTGCCCCGCATGCGCGTAATGCGACAGCGTGGCCAGCGTGATGTTGTCGCCTACACCGAGCATCGGCACGATGCCCTGGCGCTTGCGGTCTTCGGGCACCAGTGACAGCCCGGCCTTGATCGCCTGCTCCGGCGAGCGGATTTTCAGCGGCTTGCCTTCGAGAACGACCTCCGCTTCGTAGCGGCCCGGATAGGCGCCGAAAATGGCCGAGACCAGTTCGGTGCGCCCGGCACCGACCAGCCCGGCGATGCCGACGATCTCGCCGCGGCGCACCTCGAACGAGATGTCGTCCACGCGCTTGCGGTTGGGATTGGATACGTCCCAGCAGGTGACGTGCTTGGCTTCGAAAATCACTTCGCCGACGTCATGCTCCATCTTCGGGAACAGATTCTCGATTTCACGGCCGACCATTGCGGTAATGATGCTGTGCGTGGTCATCTCGCTCATCGGCCTGGTGACGATGTGCTTGCCGTCGCGAATGACGGTAACCGTATCGCACACCCGAGCAACTTCCTCGAGCTTGTGCGAAATGTAGACGCAGGCCACGCCGTCCTTTTTCAGATCCTCGATGATCGACAGCAAGGTGTCGGTCTCGGACGAGGTCAGCGACGATGACGGCTCGTCGAGAATCAGCAGGCGCGCATTCTTGGCCAGCGCCTTGGCGATCTCAAACAGCTGCTGATACCCGCCGCCGTAGTTGGAAACGGCTGCAGCGACGTTCACGTCTCTCAACTTCAGGCGGGCCAGCAGCGCCTCGGCCTTGGCGTACATGGCGTCGTAATCCATCACGCCGCCGAACTTGCGGATCTCGTTGCCGAGGAAGATGTTCTCGGCCACGGAAAGCTGCGGCACCAGCATCAGCTCCTGATGGATGATGACGATGCCGGCGTCCTCGCTGTCGCGCACGGAGTGTGCTCGCAGCGGCTTGCCGTCGAACAGAATCTCGCCTTCCCACGTGCCATACGAATACACGCCGGAGAGGACTTTCATGAGGGTGGACTTGCCTGCGCCATTCTCGCCGCACAGGCCAACGCATTCGCCGGGCCGCACGGCCAGATCAATGCCATTGAGCGCGCGTACGCCGGAAAATTCCTTGATGATCTGGCGCATCTCGAACAGGTATTCGCTCACGGTATTCCTTCAATCGCGGAACGGCGCCCCGCGATTGCAGGGCGCCGTTATCTTACGCGTAAGGCGGCTTACAGGCCGACCTGGGCCTTGGTGTAGAAACCGTCCTTCACCACGAGATCCACGTTCTGCTTGGTCAGCAGCGTCGGGGTCAGCAGGATGGTGGGGATATCGGCCTTGCCGTTATTCATTTTCGAAGTGAAGCTCGTCGGTTTGCCCTCGGCCATTTCGACGGCGAGGTTAGCCGCATCGGTGGCGATCGTCTTGATCGGCTTGTAGACCGTCATGGTCTGGGTGCCGGCCTCGATGCGCTTGATGGCGGCCAGATCGGCATCCTGACCGGATACGGCGACCTTGCCGGCCAGCTTCTGGCCGGTCAGTGCGGCGATGGCGCCACCGGCAGTGCCGTCGTTCGATGCCACGATGCCCTGGATGTTGTTCTTGTTCGCGGTCAACGCGTTCTCGATGATCGACTGCGCGTTGGAAGCCAGCCACTCATCGGTCCACTGCTGGCCCACAATCTTGATATCGCCCTTGGCAATCAGCGGCTGCAGCACCTTCATCTGCCCCTCGCGGAGAATCTTCGCGTTGTTGTCGGTCGGTGCGCCGCCGAGAAGGAAATAGTTGCCCTTCGGTGCCGCGTTGACCACGCCCTGCGCCTGCATCTGGCCGACCTTGTCGTTGTCGAAGGAGATGTACGCATCGACGTCGGCGTTGAGGATCAGTCGATCGTACGAAATGACCTTGATGCCGGCCTTCTTCGCTTCGGCGACGACGGTGGTCAGTGTCTTGGCGTTGAACGGCACGATGACAATGACGTCGACCTTGCGCGAAATCAGGTTTTCGATCTGCTGAATCTGCCTCTGTTCGTTCGCGTCAGCCGACTGCACCGACACGGTCGCGCCCTTGGCTTCGGCAGCGGCCTTGAAATAATCGCGGTCCTTGGTCCAGCGCTCAACGCGAAGGTCGTCGATGGAAAACCCGATGACCGGCTTTTCCTTGCTGGCGTGCGCCGGCATGGCGGCGAACGTGCCTGCCAGCGCAATGGCCGCGGAAAGCGTCAGCGTGCGGAGCGTGTTGCTTTTCATTGTTTTGGTTTTCATTGAGTCCCCATCCTGTGTGACGTGCTGCGTTAGTTGACTGAATCAGCGCCGGCTTCAGCGCCAGTGAAAAGCGGGTGCAACTGCGGGTACAACTTCTGAAACAACGGATACCGTTGTTCGCGATAAAACGCACGTCGCGACGCAACAGGAATGAAGTTCGCCACCAGCGCGGGCGCAGGACAAACCTCGTCCAGCGCGGCGCCCTGCTCAACGGCCAGATGAGCAAGCCGTGCCGCACCCAGCGCGGGGCCCACGTCACCGCCGGAGCGCTGCTGCAGAGGCTTGCCAAGAATGTCGGCGAGCATCTGGATCCAGTACGCGCTGCGCGAGCCGCCGCCGATTACGGTGATCTCGTCGGACACCAGGCCCGCCGCCTCGACGGCAAGCAGGCCATCGAGCAATCCAAATCCGACGCCCTCCAGCGTGGCGTTGGCCAGGTCGGCGCGCTGCGTGCTGCCGCTCAACCCGACAAACGCACCGCGGGCGTGGCTGTCGTTATGCGGCGTGCGTTCGCCGCTGAGATACGGCAGGAAGAACGGGCTGCTGCGATGAATGCCATTTGATGCCTGCGCATCGCCGAGCAGGGCCGGCACGTTCTCGTACGAGGTCAGCCGCGCGGTGAAATCCAGACAGCTGGCGGAGTTGAGCATCACGCTCATCAGATGCCAGGTATCCGGCAGCGCATGACAAAAGCTGTGCACCGCCAGATCGGGCCGCGAAAGGAAACCATCGGAGACGGCGAAGAAAACGCCCGACGTACCGAGCGACAGCATCGCCTGCCCCGGCTTAACGATGCCGACACCAACGGCGCCCGCCGCATTGTCGCCACCGCCGGCAGCCACCGGCACGCACGCGATGCCCCAGCGCTCGGCCAGATCGTCGCGCAGCAGGCCCGTGATTTGATTACCCTCGTGCAAGGACGGCATCTGCGACCGATTCAGCCCGCACGCACGCAACATCTCGTCGCTCCACGAGCGCTTGCCAACGTCGAGCCACAGCGTGCCGGCGGCATCGGACATGTCGCTGGCGTAGTCGCCGGTGAGCTTCAGCCGCAGGTAATCCTTCGGCAGCAGCACCTTGGCAATACGCTCGAAAATCTGCGGTTCGTGCTTGCGCACCCACAACAACTTCGGCGCGGTGAAACCGGGCATCGCCAGGTTGCCGGTGATGGCGCGGAAGTTCGGCACCTGTTCGAGTTCAGCGCACTCGATATCGCAGCGGCCGTCGTTCCAGAGGATGGCCGGGCGCAGCACCTCATCCTTTGCATCGAGCAAGGTTGCGCCGTGCATCTGGCCGGAGAGTCCAATGCCGGCAATATCGCTCGCAGCGACGCCGAGTTTCTTGGCCTCGACGAGCAAGGCATCGACCGAATCCAGCGTGGCCTGCCACCACGCCGCGGGGTCCTGTTCGGACCAGCGCGGCTGCGGCTGCGAAATGCTTAGCGCGGTCGAAGCGCTGCCACGCACCTCACCCTTGCGGTCAACCAGCACGGCTTTGACCGATGATGTTCCCAGATCGATTCCGATAAACATGCGCCGGCTTACTCCGGCGACCGTGCGGACATCGGCCGACGATCAACCGTAGACATAGCGATTGACCAGGTTCTCCAGCGCTTCCTGCTGGCCGGAGACATGCTTCGGCTGCAGATCACGTTTCGCTGCCTCGGCGGCCAGGGCCTCGAGGGTAAAGTTGCCGGTCAGGACCTGCTGGCCGAACTCGCCATCCCAGCCCGCGTAGCGAGCGGACTTCATCTTGGCCAGCGTGTCGCGTTCGATCATCCTGGCCGCGCGCTCCAGCGCCAGCGCAAGCACGTCGATCGCACCGATATGGCCGTGGAAAAGATCGGCCGGATCGCTGCTCTGACGACGCACCTTGGTATCGAAATTGAAGCCGCCGTTGACGAAGCCGCCCGCACGCAGAATCTCGTAAACGATCAGGGTCATCTCTTCGACGCTGTTGGGGAACTGGTCGGTATCCCAGCCGTTCTGCATGTCGCCGCGGTTGGCGTCGATGCTGCCGAACAAACCCAGCGCGATCGATGTGGCCACCTCGTGCTGGAACGAATGTCCGGCCAGCGTGGCGTGGTTGGCTTCCAGGTTTACCTTGACCTCGTGCTCCAGGCCGAAGTCCTTGAGGAATCCGTACACCGTCGCCGTATCGTAATCATACTGATGCTTGGTCGGCTCCTGCGGCTTGGGCTCGATCAGGATCGTGCCGTCGAAGCCGATCTTGTGCTTGTGCTCGACCACCATCTGGAAGAAGCGCCCAAGCTGCGCGCGCTCGCGTTTCAGGTCGGTGTTGAGCAGCGTGTCGTAACCTTCGCGACCACCCCACAGCACGTAGTTGGCGCCGCCCAGGCGCTTGGTCGCGCCCATCGCGTGGAACACCTGCGTGGCGGCGTAAGCGAACACTTCCGGCTGCGGGTTGCTCGCTGCACCGGCGGCATAGCGCGGGTGGCTGAACACGTTGGCCGTGCCCCACAGCAGCTTCATGCCGGTTTGCGCCTGCTTGGCTTCCAGCACGTCAACCATGGCGGAAAAATTGTTGGCGTACTCTTTCAGGCTATTGCCTTCCGGCGCCACGTCGGTGTCGTGGAAGGTGTAGAACGGCACGCCCAGGCGGCTGAAAAAATCGAACGCCGCATCGGCCTTGGCCTTGGCCTGCTGCATCGGATCGCCCGGCGCATGCCACGGCCGCTCGAACGTACCGGCACCGAAGACGTCGCTGCCCGGCCAGACAAACGTATGCCAGTAGCAGGCGGCCAGACGCAGGTGCTCGGCCATGCTCTTGCCAACAATCTGGCGCTTGGCGTCGTAGTGATGGAAAGCCAGCGGATTATCACCAGCAGCCCCCTCGTAGCGGATCGGGGCGATGGCGTCGAAATAAGACATGGTGAACTCCACGGATGATGGCATTGAAGAAGTTGTCAGCGCCGATCGGCAGCTGCTTGACCCAAAGAAAGCGCTAGCGATGACCGTACACGCGACCACCGCAATCCCCGAATGCTGCCTACTCCCTGCCAGAGGCGGCAATTGCGAAATCTGGTGGGGGGCTGATCATTTTCCCTGTGGCGATGCCGCATGCCAGCAGGGCTGGCGCGTGATAGCGTCTGCACTCTGCCGAGTGATCATCGTCCTCCGTGCACGCTGCCTGCCCATGCCCGGCCGGTTATGCGCGGTACGCTGGTGATCCCGCCATACCGGATTATCGACACGCCCATGGGACTCTCCCCGCCGCCGCACCGCATCGCGCTGCTGTTCAACGCCAACAAGGGCTATGACCGTGAAGTGATCGCGGGCATCGGTCAGTATCTCAACTCGACCCGCGTCGAATGGGACCTGTACCTGGAGGAGGATTTCCGCAGCCGCATCCAGGGCATCGAGCGCTGGCACGGCGACGGCATCATTGCCGATTTCGACGACCCGGAAGTCGTGGCTGCATTGAGTCAGTCCGCCCTGCCCGTGGTAGCCGTGGGCGGTTCATATGCCGATGCGTCGCTGTATCCCGCGCATATTCCGTATATCGCTACCGACAACGCCAAGCTGGTACAACTGGGCTACCGGCACCTGATCGATCAAGGCCTGTCGCATTTCGCCTTTTACAGTTTGCCACCGGCGCCCGGCAACGCGTGGGCGGCCGAACGCGAGGCCGCGTACGCGCAGCAGTTGCAGGGGGATGAGCTGCCGGTCACCATTTTCCGCGGCCAGCCCACCAGCGCCGGCGGCTGGGACCATGCTTCCGAACAGCTGGTCGAATGGCTGCAGGAGCTGCCCAAGCCGGTCGGCATTCTGTGCGTCACCGACGCCCGCGCGCGGCAACTGGTACAGGCGTGTCAACTGGCCCGCATATCCGTTCCCGAACAGATTGCCGTGGTCGGTATCGACAACGACTCGCTGACGCAGATGCTCACGCGCATTCCACTGACGTCGGTGATTCAAGGCACCGAGGAAATGGGCCGCACCGCAGCGCATTTGCTGCACCAGATGCTGCGCGGCGCCGACCACACGCAGACGCGCATCGTGGTGCCGCCGGTGGGTATCAACGTGCAGTCGTCGAGCAAGCACCAGCCGCTGCGCAGCCCGCTGGTGATGCGCGCGCGTCACTATATTCGCCAGTACGGTTGCCTCGGCGTCAAGACCGAGCAGGTCGCCGATTACGTCGGCGTATCGCGCACGGCGCTGGAAGAACACTTTCGTCGCGAGCTGAAGCAAACCGTGCATCAGGCGCTGCTGCAGCACAAGCTGGAGCACGCCGGCGAGCTGCTGACCAGTTCGTCGCTTCCGCTGGCCGATATCGCCGTGCGCTGCGGCTTTACCTCCTTGCAATACATGTATGCCGTGTTTCGCCGCGAATACAATCTCACGCCCAAGCAGTTCCAGGCACAGCAGCGCGGCATCGACATCACCGAATCCACCGACAGCTCCGCACCATGAACTCCCTCACGTATCCCAATGCCGCCCACGTACCGCACGCCGTGCGCTGGGGCACGCTTGCCGACGGCCGCAAGGTGCACCGCTGGACGATGCGCAACGCGCAGGACATGCGCGTGGACATCAGCGATCTGGGGGGTAGCCTGCTGAGCTGGCACACGCCCGATCGCCACGGCCGCATCGAAGGCGTGGTGCTCGGCCACGCCGACCCGCTTTCCTATGCCGCAGGTTTGGGCTATCTCGGCGCGCTGGTGGGTCGTTGGGGTAACCGCATTCGCAACGGTCGTTTCGAGCTGGACGGCGTGAGCTATCGGCTCGACCGCAACAACAATGGTCACCATCTGCACGGCGGCCACGAAGGTTTCCACCAGGCGGTCTGGAACGTTGACCGCGATGGCAATGGACTGCTGCTGACGCTGCACTCGCCCGACGGCGAAGGCGGGTTTCCGGGCAATCTCGACGTGCAGGTGCGCTACGAATTGCAGGACGACGGTACGCTGCGCCTGGACTATCAGGCCCGCACCGACCAGGCCACGCCGATCAATCTCACCGCGCATCCGTACTTCAACCTCGGCGGTGCGCGCGGGGATATTCGCGATCACCTGCTGTGGATCGATGCCGAAGATTTTCTCGCCGTCGATGCCGGCATGATTCCCGCCGGCAAGGAAAGCGTGGCCGGCAGCGCCTTCGATTTTCGTCATGCCGCGCCGCTGGGCTCGCGTCTGACTTGGCCGCATCCGCAGCTGGCGGTAGCCCGAGGCTTCGACCACTGCTACTGCCTGCGTGAACCGCATGGCCAGCCACGCAAGGTGGCGCAGGTGACCGATCCGGCCAGCGGGCGTCGGCTCACCGTCATCACGGATCAGCCGGGCCTGCAGCTCTACACCGGGCAATACCTTGGCGAGTCTCCCAAGCGCAGTGCGGGCTTTTACAAAGCCTTCGACGGATTTTGTCTGGAGGCGCAAGCCTTTCCCGACCAGATCAACAGCGCCACGGCCGAACGCGTGGTGCTTCGACCGGATGCCGTGTATCGCCAAAGCACCGCGTATCAGATCGATACGCTTTAGAAGCGGCCGGCGCGGCGTCTAGTCGTTGAAGGACTCGCCCGTGGGCTGCGATGTCGTCGCGCTGGGCGGGCGCACGCGCCGGCATCGAACCAGCGCCAGCGACAATGCCAACGCCGGCACCAGCACGCCGGGATTGCCGACCTTTGCCGTGGCGAATCCACCGGCGCAGGCACCGATGGCAAAGCTGCAGCACACCATCGCAAAAATCCGCGCCTGGTGGCGCGCCGTGGCGTCGCCGGGCGGAAAAAGCCCGGTGAACAGCAGCTCGGCGGTGCGCCGCAGGTTGCCGGTGGTCATCACCGAACTGTAGGGCGAGCCCTCGACCCTGGCGAAGCTGGTGCTCTGCAGCGCCGCGAGAAACGCCACGCCCAGCACGATCGGCAGATCCGGAAAACCGCGGGGCAACACCGCCACCACAACCAGAAAGGCGATTTCGATCGCGAGGCTGATCAGGGCCGTACGCTGCCTCGACTGTCGCGACTCGTTGAGGCGAAGCCGAAAAGCTACAAACACACCGATGAAAAATGCCAGGATTGGCGGCACGTGTCGCAGCGACTTCCCCCACTGCCCGGACGCCGCATAAATGCCCAGCAGAACGACATTGCCGGTCTGCGCGTTGGCAAATACGCCGCCATGACCCAGCCAGGTGAACGCGTCCAGAAATCCCCCTGCGCTGCTGAGCAACATCGCCACACCGACAGTTTCCTCGGGACGAGCGGACGCGTTTGTGCCGCGGCCTTTGAGCGTTTCAACCAGTGCGTGGATGGAGATGTTCAGAGTGGGCGCCCAAAAGCATGGGAATGCATGCGACGCGTCGAGACTGACATATCGCCGTCGTCCCGCTCAAGCCGTGCCGGCACGGCCGCAGCTGTCGTCGGCGTCCGCGGCTGCCTGCCGGTCCGCATAAAGTTCCGAACCCTCATCCGTGCGCATTTCTCTGCGATCATGCGCGGGTTGCCGCTTCTGCCATGTTGCCGTGGCGGCCCCGCCCCTAGAATCCCCTCACCATTTCGACTCTCTGCCGTGGTCTCCCGCATGACTGATGCCACCCCTGTCGATCGATATCCGTTTCTTGGCGGCGACTCCGAGATGGCCGCCCTTATACGGGCCTTCGACTGGAGCCAGACGCCGCTGGGGAATATAGATCAATGGCCGGAGTCGCTGAAGATGGCTACGGCGCTTGTCCTGCGCGTTGAATCCGCCATGGCCATTCTGTGGGGCGAACCGGGTTATCTGATCTACAACGACGGTTACGCCAAGCTCGCCGCCGCCCGACATCCTGCGCTGCTCGGCATGGGCGTGCGCGAAGGCTGGCCGGAGGCTGCTGCCTTCAACAGCCATGTCATTGAACAGGTGCTTGCCGGTAACAGCCTCGTTTACCGGGACCAGCACATGGTGCTCCTGCAAACGGGCAAGCCGCAGGACGTCTGGCTCGAGCTTCTCTACAGCCCGCTGCTCGACCTTGATGGCGTGGCGCGCGGCGTGCTCGCGCTGGTGCGCGATACCACCCAGCAGTTTCAGGTTGAGCAGCGTTTGCGCGTGGCGCAGGAAGCCGGCGGCGTGGGCACCTTCGAGTGGTATCCGGATGAAGGGCGGATGGAAGTATCCGATCAATACCGGCGTGTCTGGGGGCTGGACTCGCACGACCGCATCAACGACGCGCTGCTGGTCGGAATGGTGCATCCCGACGATCGGCATCTTGTCGGGCCCAATCGTTTGAACTTGTCCAATCCGATCAGTTACTCCGAGTTTCGTCTGCTGGATCAGCAAACCGGCGAAATCCGCTGGATCGCGCGGCGCGGCGAAACGCTGGCGCTCGATGGCTCGGGCCGTCAGCCGCGCTACATCGGCATCGCCATGGACATTACCGATCGCAAAAAGGCCGAAGAGGCCGTGATCGAAAGTGAGGCACGCTGGCGCAACCTGTTCGAGGACATGCAGGAAGGGTTTTTCATTGGCCGTGCCGTGCGCGACGAAGCCGGACGCATGGTCGATTTCATCATCACCGAGCTCAATCCGGCGTTCGGCAAGCAGACTGGCCTCAATGTACGTACGTCGATGGGGCGCTCCATTCGCACGCTGGTGCCTGACGTTCCCTCGTCGGTCGTTGACTCGTATGCGCTGGTGCTCGAGTCGGGCGAAGCCTCGCAGATGGAGGTGCATATTCCCACGCTCGAAAACCGCTGGTTCGAAGCGCGCGCGCGCAAAGTCGACGACGAGCGATTTGCGGTGCTGTTCGTGGACATCTCCGAACGCAAGGCCGTCGAAGACGCCGTGCGCGAAAGCGAGGCACATTTCCGCACGTTGGCGCAGTCCTTGCCGAACCACGTCTGGACCACCGACGCCGATGGGAAGATCGAGTGGTTCAACGATCGCCTTTACGCCTATGCCGGTGTCGACAATGGCTCGATGGAAGGCGACAAATGGTTCGCCATCGTGCACCCGGACGACGTGCAGCCAACCGTCAAGGCAATGCGCAAGGCGCAGGAAACCGGCGACAACTACGAAACCGAGCTGCGCCTGCGCCGGCACGACGGCATGTATCGCTGGCATCTGGCGCGCGCCGTTCCCATTGCCGGTCGCGACGGTGACCCGTTGCGGTGGCTGGGCACCAGTACCGACATCGACGATCAAAAAGTGGCCGAAGCCGCGCTCGGGAACCTGGCCGCCACGCTGGAAGAACGCGTCAGCCAGCGCACGGCGGAACTGATCAAGACACAGGACGCGCTGCGCCAGAGCCAGAAGATGGAATCGATCGGCAACCTCACCGGAGGCATCGCGCATGATTTCAACAATCTGCTGCAGGTCGTCAGCGGCAACCTGCAGCTGCTGGGCAACGACGTGGCCGGCAACGCTCGCGCCGAGCGGCGCGTGCAGAACGCAATGGCTGGCGTTACACGCGGATCGAAGCTTGCCTCGCAGCTGCTGGCATTCGGACGACGCCAGCCGCTGGCGCCGAAGGTCGTGAACGTGGCGCGCCTCATCCGTGATCTCGACGAGCTGCTGCGTCGCTCGCTCGGCGAAGGCATCGAACTCGAAACGGTGATCGCCGGCGGACTCTGGAACACGTTGATCGATCCGGGCAATGTCGAGAACGCGCTGCTGAATCTCGCGCTCAACGCCCGCGATGCGATGGAAGGTCACGGGCGCCTGACCATCGAGGCGGGCAATGCCACGCTCGATCAGGATTACGCCTATCGCTATCCCGAAGCCATGCCCGGCCAGTACGTGATGATTGCGGTCAGCGATACCGGCTGTGGCATGACGCCGGACATCGTCGAGAAAGTTTTCGAGCCGTTCTTCACCACCAAACCCGAGGGCCGCGGCACCGGACTCGGCCTTTCGATGGTCTACGGCTTCGTGAAACAGTCCGGCGGTCACGTCAAAATCTACAGCGAGCCTGGTCAAGGCACCACGATCCGCATGTATCTGCCGCGCTCGGCGCAACTGGAAGATCCGCTGCTCGATTCGGAAACGGGGCCGGTTGTTGGTGGCCACGAAACGATTCTGGTGGCCGAGGATGATGACGCCGTGCGCGAAACCGTGGTGGCCCTGCTCGGCGAACTTGGCTATCGCGTGCTCAAGGCCAAGGACGCCCAGGGCGCGCTCACCATCATCGAAAGCGGCATCGCCATCGATCTGCTTTTCACCGATGTGGTCATGCCGGGCGAGCTCAAAAGTCCGGATCTGGCCAACGCACTGCGTCAGCGCCTGCCGCATCTGGCGATCCTGTTTACCTCCGGCTACGCGGAAAACTCCATCGTCCACGGCGGCCGCCTCGACGAGGGCGTCGAGCTGCTGAGCAAGCCGTATACCCACGAAGCGCTGGCGCGACGACTGCGTCAGATGCTGGACGCCAGGCTGTCGCACGATGCCGAGATCACTTCCGCCGCGTCTCCGACGTCGGCCCCGCGTGCCGCTATCGGCAACCGCCGACTGCCGGCGCAGGCTGCGCGTCCATTGCATATTCTGCTGTGCGAAGACGATGCGCTGATCCGCATGAGCGTGGCCGAGATGCTCGAGTCGCGCGGCCACCGCGTGCTCGAAGCCGAGAGTGCCGCCCGCGCCGTGCAGATTCACGGCGCACAGCACATCGATCTGCTGCTGACCGATATCGGCCTGCCGGATGCGTCCGGCATCGAACTCGTCCAGGCACTGCGAACCCTCTCGCCCGATCTTCCCGTCCTGTTCGCCACCGGCCAACTCGACACCGGCGACGTTCCCAAAGACGCACGCACGTCGTCGATACTCAAACCGTATGGCGTGGAGGCGCTGCTGCAGGCGATCGACGGGCTGCGTTTGGCAACCTGAGTCAGCGCCCGAAGATAATTTCCTTCCCCTCGTGATCGCGATCCCAGCCGCGCAGCTGGTCGCGAATATGCGCAATGCGCTGGCGGCCGAGGGCGTTACGCTCCTCGTCCAGCACGTGGCCATCGAGGAGTTCGGCGAGGCGCTGCGCAGTGGGCAGCATCGCGTCCCACGCGTCGAGCGCGGAGAGCGGGCCCGGCAGCGTCATGAAAAAGCTGACGCCGGGCGTGCGCAGCGCGTCGAGTCGCACTAGGTCGAAATTGCCCGGCTTCAGCATGTTGGCCACGCTGAAGATCGGGCCGAGTTCGCGCTTGCCTTCGAGCAAGCGGTGATAGATGCCCATATCGCCGAATTCGAGCCCGGCCTTTTCGGCCGCCACCACCAGGTTCGGCCCGTTGAAGTGTTCGCCCTCGCGGGCCACCACAAACAGCGTGACGATGCGCTCGACGGCCAACTGTGCCGGGCGTCGACCAAGATCGGAACGCGGCGGAATTTTCGGCGCCGGCGCGGAAGCTGGCACCGGAGCGACCGGCGGCGCGACCGAAATCTCCGGCTGCGGCAGAAGGCTGTCTTCGTCGGGAATGCTGGGCGCGCGCAGCGCATCGACGATGGATGCCGCATGCCCCATCAGCTTCGACGGCATCGGCTTGCTGCTCGGACGCTCGCCGGACAAGGTGGCTCCCAGGCGCTCCAGTTCGGCGCGCATGCCGACATCCAGCTCGCCCTGCTTCGGCTTGACCGGTATGTCGAAGGCAGCATCGTCGTAGGACGCATCGCGCGCGCTGAAAGACGGCGGGTCGTCGCCGATGTCGTCGTCATCCCCGAGGCGGGGCTCCCGACGTTCGCCTGAAGACGCGCTGGGCACGACGCGGCGCTTGCCCTGCTCCTTTTTTGGCTGTCCGAACAGCCAGATCAACGCCAGGATGATGATAGCGACGATCAGCAGCGGAACACCGACGGCAGGGTTCCAGGCAAAAGCGAGCACGGGTTGCATGGTCATCGTGAAGTCCTCAGAGCCTGTTTGTGATCTCCACGTCGCCCGCGCCGGGAGCGGTTTGACCGCAGGGCAAGGAAGATCGGGGGAGTGTACGTCGGTACACGACCGAGTGATGACGCCGGCCTGCGGTCAAACCGACCCGGCCCGCGTTGAGTCGTCGCGACCGCCAGGCGGGCGCGACGACTCAACGCGGGCCACGCGGAGATCATAAACAGGCTCTCATGCGGCGCCTGCGAGTTTAGCCGCTTCCGCAAGATCCACCTGCACCAGTCGCGACACGCCCGGCTCGCGCATGGTCACGCCGCACAGCTGGGTGGCCGCTTCCATCGTGGCCTTGTTGTGGCTGATGAAGATGAACTGCACTTTTTCGCTCATTTCGCGCACCAGGCTGGAGAAGCGTCCCACGTTGGCCTCGTCCAGCGGCGCGTCGACCTCGTCCAGCAGGCAGAACGGCGCCGGGTTGAGTCCGAAGATGGCGAATACCAGCGCGACGGCCGTCAGCGCTTTTTCGCCACCGGACAACAGAGTGATATTGGACACGCGCTTGCCCGGCGGGCGCGCCATGATCGCCACACCGGTATTGAGCAGGTCGTCGCCGGTCAGCTCCAGATACGCATGGCCGCCGCCGAACAGCCGCGGGAATAGCTCCTGCACCCCGGCGTTGACCTTGTCGAAGGTCTCCTTGAAACGCTGGCGGGTTTCGCGATCGATCTTCTTGATCGCGCCTTCGAGCGTTTCCATCGCGCTGACCAGATCGGCCAGCTGATTATCGAGATAGGTCTTGCGCTCGCTCTGCTCGGCGTGTTCCTGGATCGCGGCCAGGTTGACCGGCTCCAGCCGCACGATCTTCTGGCCCAGTTCGCCGAGCTGCTGGCGCCACTGGTCGGCGTCGATGTCCTCGGCCAGTTCGGCCAGCAGCGTCTCGAGTTCCAGACCGGATTCGCGGATCGCCTCGGCCAGCTGCTCGGCGCGCATCTGCAGCGCCTGCGCCGCCAGCCGCTTTTGCGACAGCGCTTCGCGCAGGGCGCTGAGGCCGTGCTCGGCGCGCTGGCGCTCCTGTTCCAGGCGGCGGAATTCGCCGTCGCAGTCGTCCAGCGCGCGGCGCGCTTCGACCAGCTGCCTGTCGACCAGCAGGCGCTGGTCGAAATAGGTCTGACGCTCGGCTTCGAGTTCGGCGATCGGATCGGAACCGGCGGCCAGCTGTTCGACGATGTCGGCGCGACGCGCGGCGATTTGCGCCAGCTGCGCGTCCATGCGGGCGAGCGACTGTTCCAGCGACGACAGCGATGAACGTCGCGACTCCAGGCCTAGCGCCAGCGCGTGCGACTGGTCGGCGGCCTCGCGCGCATTCATGCGCGCTTCTTCGCGCGCCTCGAGCAGCGTGCGCCGCTCGTTTTCCAGCGCGCGGCGTTCGTCTTCCAGATCGCCCATCAGGCCGACGGATTCGTCCAGACGAGCGCGCGCTTCCCGGGTCTGGCCCTGCAGCTCGTCGAGCTGGTTGGCCAGATCGTCGAGCTCTTCGCCGACCTTGGCGGCACGCGCACGCGCGGTTTCCAGCTTGCCGCGATGGCTTTGCAGCTGGCCGGCCAGCTCGGACTGCTTGCGATGCGCGTTGTAGAGCTCGCGCTGGGCATCGTCGCGCGCCCGCTCGACTTCGAACTTGCCGGTGCGCAGGCTTTCCAGCCGCTCGCCGTCTTCTTCCAACTGCGCTTCCAGCGTGGCGATCTGCTCGGTCAGCAGGCGCAGCTCGCGCTCGCGCGCCAGCACGCCGACCTGATTGCCCTGCGCGCGGCGCACGCGCGCCCACTGCGGCGCCAGCCAGTCGCCATCGCGGGTGATGATGGACTGCTCGGGGCGCAGCGACGCCACGCGCCGGCTCGCTTCCTCCAGCGTGTCGGCCGTCTGCACGTTGGCCAACAGCTGCAGCGCGGCGATCGGACCCTGCACGCGAGCGGCCAGCGTGTCGGCGGCGCCCTGGTCGCCGTGGGCGGACGCCAACAAGGCGATATCGGCCTCGCCCAGGCTATCGAATTCCGACACCAGGCCCAGCGGGCTGTCGACCAGCACGCCGTCGAGCAGACCGGCCAGCACGGTTTCCACCGCCGTTTCCCAGCCCGCGTCGACCTGCAAGGTTTCGCCGAGGCGGCGCGACCTGTTCAGCCCCAGCCGGCTGAGCCAGCCGCTGGCGGCGCTCTCTTCCTGCCCCAGCGCCGCGTGCTGCAGCGCTTCCAGCGACGCATGGCGACCGCGAGCCGACTGCAGCTGCTGGCGCGCCTCGTTGAGGCTGGACTGGACCTGGCGCTCTTCGTCGAGCACTTTTTCGTGGCTGAGCTTGTGCTGATCGAGCAGGCTGCCGAGCGTTTCGACGCGCTCGCGCTGGGTATCGTGATCGGCGTGCAGCTGCTCGCCGGCCGCGTCGAGCGCGGCGACGTCGGTCGCCTTCTGCTCCGCTTCCAGCGCCTCGCGGCGCTTGGACAGATCGATGCTCTGGCGGTCGAGGTAGTTAAGCTTGGTGCGCTCGACTTCCGCCGCGCGGCTGGATTCGCCGGCATGCCGGGTATGGCTGTCCCAGCGCTGCTGCCAGTCGGCCAGCCTGGCTTCGGTTTCGCGCTGGGCTTCGGCAGTGTCATCCTGCAGCTGCTGCAACGCTTCGAGCTTGGGCTCGCCTTCGGCCAGCGCGGTGCGCAGGGTTTCGACCTGTTCGCGGTCGGTAGCGATGTGCGCGGCCAGCTCGGCGTGCTCGCGCTCGGCATCGGCATGCGCGCGCTGCAGGCGATCGGCGGTCTCGCGGCTGTAGCGCACCTGCTGCTCGACGCGGGCGATCTCGGCGCCGACCTTGTACACCTCGGCCTGCACGCTATTGAGATGTTCGCTGGCGCCGCTATGGCGTTCGCGCACGGTTTCCAGCTGCGCTTCGATCTGGCGCTGCCCGGCCAGCTGCTTCTCGATTTCGGTTTCGGCCGCCGACAGGTCGGCACCCTCGCCGTCGTGCTGACTTTTCAGGCCGCGGTATTCCAGCGCGCGCAGCTCGGCTTCCTTGCGCGTCTGCTCTTCCTTCAAAGCCTTCCAGCGCTCGGCGGCGCGGGCCTGGCGATTGAGATGATCGAGCTGCTTGTCGACCTCGTCGCGCACGTCGCGCACGCGATCGAGATTTTCGCGGGTGGCCTTGATGCGGCTCTCGGTTTCCTTGCGGCGCTCCTTGTATTTGGAGATGCCGGCGGCCTCTTCCAGATGCGTGCGCAGCTCTTCGGGATGCGCCTCGATAATCTGGCTGATCATGCCCTGTTCGATAATCGAATAGCTGCGCGGACCCAGGCCGGTGCCGAGGAACAGATCGGTGATGTCGCGTCGACGACAGCGCGTGCCGTTCAAATAATAGGCCGACTGGCCGTCGCGGGTGACCTGGCGCTTCACCGAGATCTCGGCGTACTGGCCGTACTCGCCCTGCACCGAACCGTCGCTGTTATCGAAGATCAGCTCGACCGTGGCCTGACCCACCGGCTTGCGCGAATTGGAGCCGGAGAAAATCACGTCCGTCAGCGAATCGCCGCGCAGTCGGCTGGCCGCGCTCTCGCCCATGACCCAGCGGATCGCGTCGATGATATTGGACTTGCCGCAACCGTTCGGACCCACCACGCCGATCATATTGCTCGGCAGCTGCAGGGTGGTCGGGTCCACAAAGGACTTGAAACCGGCAAGTTTGATGGTGGTCAGGCGCATGCGGTCATCAATGGGGTCATCGGGTAACGCCTTCAGTCAGGCGACTCGTCACTGTGCCAAACCAGAGACGGGGCTGCAACGCGTTTGCGCTGGAGAAAAACCTTAGATAATATACTTATCTTATTGTTATAACTGATTATTTATCAGTTGCGTCGATCGAGAGCGCGTGGATGCCGTTGTCCATCAGCCCTTCCATCGCCGCATAAACCATGCGGTGTCGCTGCAGCGGCAGCCTGCCCGCGAAGGCTGCGCTGACGATGCGCACATGGAAATGCCCCTTGCCGGCATTGCCGTGGGAAGCGTGCTTGTAGCCCTCGTCCAGCACCTCAAGCGCGGTCGGCGCGAAGGCGAGTTCCAGGCGACGGCGAATCTCATCCACCATCGGCGTCATGGCCGGCGCGCTGCTCACGCGCTCGGCAACGTCTTGCGGAACGGCCGCACTTTGACGTCTGCGTAGACGCCGGCGGCCATATAGGGATCGGCCTTAGCCCAGCTTTCGGCTTCTTCCAGCGAGGCGAATTCGGCAACGATGAGGCTGCCGGTAAAACCGGCTGGACCCGGATCTTCCGAGGCGATCGCCGGAAACGGACCGGCCAGCAGCAGTCGACCTTCGTCGTTCATGTGCTGCAGCCGCGCCAGATGTGGCGGGCGGTTGGCGACTCGAGCTTCGAGCGAATGGGGAACGTCATTAGCAACGATGGCAAACCACATCTCAGGCCTCCGGGCGCATATAGGGGAACAGCAGCACGTCGCGGATCGACGCTGATCCGGTCAGCAGCATCACCACTCGATCGATGCCGATGCCCAGGCCGCCGGTGGGCGGCAGGCCGACTTCCAGCGCGCGAATGTAATCGGCATCGAAATGCATGGCTTCGTCGTCGCCGGCGTCCTTGGCGTCAACCTGCGCCTGGAAGCGCGCGGCCTGATCTTCCGGATCGTTCAACTCGGAGAAGCCGTTGGCGAGCTCCTTGCCATTGACGAATAGCTCGAAGCGGTCGGTGATGCCCTTGTCGGTGTCGCTCTCGCGCGACAGCGGCGACACCTCGACTGGATGCTGAGTGATGAAGGTCGGCTGGATCAGCGTGTGCTCGACGGTCTTCTCGAAAATTTCCAGCAGCAGCTTGCCCCAACCGTAGCCGGGCTTGACCTGCACCTTTAGGCGCGCGGCATGTGCTGCCATGGCATCGCGGTTGCGCAGCTCTTCACGCTTGATCTCGGGGTTGTGCTCCAGCACGGCGTCTTCCATGCGCCAGCGGCGGAAGGCCGGACCGACGTCGATCTCGGCGCCGTCCCAGGTCAGCTGCGTCGTACCGAGAACGCTCTGCGCCGTATCGCGGATCACCGATTCGGTGAGGTCCATGATCTCGTGATACGTGGCGTAGGCCTGATACAGCTCCAGCATGGTGAACTCGGGGTTGTGCCGGGTCGACACGCCCTCGTTGCGAAAATTGCGGTTGATCTCGTATACGCGATCGAAACCGCCGACCACCAGCCGCTTCAGATAGAGTTCCGGCGCCACACGCAGATACAGGTCCATGTCCAGCGCGTTGTGATGCGTGATGAACGGCTTGGCCGTGGCGCCGCCAGGAATCACGTGCATCATCGGCGTCTCGACCTCCATGAAGCGACGCGGCGGCGCTTCCAGCCACTGGCGCATGAAGCCGATGATCTTCGAGCGCGTGACAAAGGTGCGGCGCGCCTCTTCGGTCACGATCAGGTCGACATAGCGCTGACGGTAACGCTGCTCCACGTCGGCCAGGCCATGAAATTTATCTGGCAGCGGACGCAGGCTCTTGGTCAGCAGGCGCAGGCTGTCGGCACGCACGGAGAGCTCGCCGGTCTTGGTGCGCATGAGCACGCCTTCGGCGCCGATGATGTCGCCGACGTCCCAGCCCTTGAAGGCCTCGTACGCCTCGCCCACCGTGCCCTGATGGATGAACAGCTGGATGCGCCCGGTGTAATCCTGCAGCTGCACGAAGCTGACCTTGCCCTGCACGCGCTTGAGCACGATGCGACCGGCGACCTTCACCCGCCGCGCTGCCGCCTCGATCGCTTCAGCCGTCTGGACGTCCTTATCGGCGAACTCGGCTTGCAGATCGCCGGTAAAGCTGTCGATCTTGAAGTCGTTCGGAAACGCGATGCCCTGCCCGCGCAGCGCAGTCAGTTTCTCGCGACGCTCGGCGATGAGGCGGTTTTCGTCGATCGGGCCTTCGGATTCATCAGACATGAAAAGAGTTCTTTAGTGGATTGCGCACCGGCAGGCGCGAGTGGTAGCGAAGAAAATCACGGTCGGCTGTCCACAGCTGGCTGACGCCGTGATCGATGCAGATCGCCGCAATGCGAGCATCGTGTACCTGTGAACCGCTCACATCGGCATCGATGCAGAGTTCAGAAAACGTCAAGAAGTGCCCGGCGCTTTCGTGCAGTAACTGTACCTGGTCGCTGGCCAGCCACACCGATACGGCCTCCAGTGCGGCGTGCATCGTCGTGGGAACTTTATAAATACGGCAGTTGGTCACGTTGCCGATGAATTCGTGCACACAGGGCCACGGGATGGCCCAGGGGCGGCGGCTATTGGCCAGAGTGTTGATGGCAAACAAAGCTGGCTCATGCTGCTGCGCGTAATCGGGGCGATGAGCGTACACCAGGATATTGGTGTCAACGGCGATCATCGGCGACGGCTCTCTTCTTTGATCTTGCTCCACGAGGCGTCGGCAAAAGCTTCTGTAAAGCCCGCCGTACCATCGAACACCAGCGACTCGATGGCCTTTGGCGCGCTTCGATGGGTCGCTTCGCCCAGAACGTGCTGCAGGCCCTGCTCCACTAACGCGCGCAGCGTTGTTCCTTCGCGCTGGCTGACGCTGCGGGCGCGCTTGAGAAGCGAATCGTTTATCTCGATGGTGGTTTTCATATGGCTCCCCTTATACAAGGATATGGGCACCCATACCTTAGTCCTGCCAACGCATCCGATCAAGCATCCGAACGCTTGGAACCCGCTTCCAAGCCGGACTTCAAGCTCGCCTCAATGAAATCATCCAAGTCACCGTCGAGCACCTTCTGCGTATCCGTCCGCTCGATGCCGGTGCGCAGATCCTTGATGCGGCTCTGGTCGAGCACGTAGTTTCGGATCTGGCTGCCCCAGCCGATGTCGGACTTGGTGGCTTCCAGCGCGTCGCGTTCGACATTGCGCTTCTGCACTTCCAGCTCGTACAGCTTGGCCGCCAGCATCTTCATCGCGGTGGCGCGGTTGGCGTGCTGGCTGCGGCCAGTCTGGCAGGCGACGACCGTATTGGTCGGGATGTGCGTGATGCGCACCGCCGATTCGGTCTTGTTGACGTGCTGGCCGCCGGCGCCGGAAGAGCGGTAGACGTCGGTCTTCAGGTCGGCTGGGTTGATGTCGATGTCGATGTCGTCGTCGACTTCCGGCGAAACGAAGACCGACGTGAAGCTGGTGTGGCGGCGGTTGTCTGAATCGAACGGCGACTTGCGCACCAGGCGGTGCACGCCGATCTCGGTCTTCAGCCAGCCGTAGGCGTAATCGCCTTCTACCCGGAACGTGGCGGATTTGATCCCGGCGACGTCGCCACCGGAGACTTCCATCAGCTCGGTCTGCCAGCCGCGCGACTCGCACCAGCGCAGGTACATGCGCAGCAGCATTTCGGCCCAGTCCTGCGCCTCGGTGCCGCCGGCGCCAGCCTGGATATCGACGAAGGCGTTGGTCGCGTCCATCTTGCCGGAGAACATGCGCTGGAATTCCAGCTTGCTGATCTGGCCATCGAGTCGCGCCACGTCGGCGACGACCGACTGGGCGGTTTCCTCGTCGCCGTCGGCAATGGCCATCTCGAGCAGCTCACGGGCATCGGTGAGACCGGCGGTGAGGCTATCGATGCCGCTGACGATATCGTCCAGGCGGGCGCGTTCGCGGCCCAGCTCCTGCGCGCGTGCCGGATCGTCCCAGATGGTGGGGCTTTCCAGCTCGCGGCTTACTTCTTCGAGACGCTCACGCTTGGTGGCGTAGTCAAAGATACCCCCGAAGCGACTCGACGCGGCCGCTGAGGTCCGCAATCTGCGCGAGGATGGGATTGGTCTCGATCATGGGTTCGCTCTTACCGGTTTTTCGACCCGCCATAATAGCAGACGACAACCAGCGGTCAGCGCTGCCGGCTTGGTCCCAGCGCTCGCCAGCGCCATGGTTTGGCTAGAAATGATGGGCTGACCGAACTGCGCGCAGCCTAAATCACTTGTCCGAGATCCATCAGTCCTCAAACGCCTCAACCGTTTTTCGACGCCCGAGCAGGAACGCGTCGGCCACCAGGCGCAGCGGAGCCGTATCGACATCACTGGCACCGTCGCGAATCAAGCTTGCAAAACGCGCATATAACCCGGCGTACTCGCGATCTTCGGCGCGCTCGACACCATTCGGCAGCTCAAGAACCGCGCCACCGTTGGCTAGTTTCAACGTGCCGGTATCGGTCTCGACCACGATGTCCCAACTCTGCGGGCCGGTCTGGCGCCAGTCCAGATCCATCGCTATCTCGACGCCGGCGGTATCCGTGAACGTCATCTCGGCGGCGATCGGCGCCGCGCGATTGGCCGGCGTCGAGAGGACGGCGGAGCGCAGAAAGAACGCGCGCGGCAGGATGCGCGTGGCAATCGACAAAGCATTGATGCCGGGGTCGAATACGCCCAGACCACCCGGTTCCCAGATCCATGCCTGCCCCGGATGCCAAACGCGAACGTCCTCGCGCCAGACGATCGACACGCGCTCGATACGCCGCTCGGCCAGCCATGCGCGCGCCGGCTCCACGCCACCGGCGTAACGCGAGTGCCAGCCGGCAAAAAGGGTCAGGCCACTGACACTGGCCTGCTTTTCCAGCGCCGCCACTTCGGCGAGCGTGGCGCCGGGAGGCTTTTCGAGAAAAACGTGGATGCCCCGCGCCAGCGCTCTCGCCGCCAGCTCATGGCGAACCTGCGGCGGCGTGCAAAGGACTACGGCGTCTACCGCAGGGCCATCGTTGAACAGCGCGTCGAGCGTATCGAAACGAGTAACGCCCTCGATGTCCGAGCTGCTGCTTGGATCCACCACAGCCTTCAGACGGAAAGCGTCATTGCCGGCGAGCGCAGAAAGATGCTGATCGCGGGCAATCTTGCCCAGGCCGATCACCGCCACTCGTATCGGACCCATCTCAAAGCGCCTTGATGCTGAACGTCTGGCCCGAGGCGATCGCCAGTCGATTGCGCAGCGGCAGGGTGAACGGTGCCGCCTCGATCTCGAACTGATCACCCTCCTGCGTTTTTATGCCGTCGGAGAACGACAGTGTGGCGGTGCCAAAAAAATGCACGTGAACATCGCCCGGCTGGCGAAATACGTCGTACTTGAAATGATGCGCCTCAAGATTGGCGAAGCTGTGCGACATGTTTTCCTCGCCGGAGAGGAAGGGCTTCTCCCACAGTACCGCGTCTCCGCGCCGAATGCGGCTGGCGCCTTCGATTTGCGCCGGCATCGGACCGACCAGCAACTCCGGGCCCAGCGCCGCCTGCCGCAGCTTGGAGTGTGCCAGCCAGAGATAGTTGTGGCGCTCGGTGACGTGATCGCTGAACTCATTGGCCAGGCACACGCCAAGGCGAAACGGCGTGCCGTCTTCGCCAATGAGATAAATGCCCGCCAGCTCGGGCTCTTCGCCGCCGTCTTTCGCGAACGATGGCAACGTCAGCGGCTGGCCGGGACCGACCAGGCCGAACCCGTTGCCCTTGTAGAACCATTCCGGCTGACTGCCGACTTCCCCGGCGGCCGGCTTGCCGCCTTCGACACCTTCGAGAAATATCCGCATCGAGTCGGTCTGCTTTTCGGCCGCTGCTGCTGCGCGATGCATCTTGTCGCGGCCTTCGGCAGAGCCCAGATGGGTCAGGCCCGTACCCGTCATGAACAGGTGCGCCGGATCCGGGTGATCGATCGGCGCCAGCAGCCGGCCAGCGGCCAATTCGGCAGCGACGTCCACCGACTCGCCAAAGCCGCAGTCGGCCACCGCGCCAGCGAGGTCTGTGCCCATGGTGATCGCCAGCTGCGCCAGCGCTCGCACGCTGTCGACGCCCACCACAAAGGCGTCGCCGCTGCCGGTGGAGGCGACGACGGAGCGATGGCCGCTCGCGTCACGATGCTGCAGAAGGCGCAAGGTCATGTTGTTCCTCTCTTAATGGAGATGCGGCACTCGCCAATTTACGAAGTGCGGTAAGGCGTGGCATGCGGACGACGATCATCCGTGCGTGGCAATGCCATCGAGCAGTCGCGGCAGCCCGGCGTCATCGCGCAGCACGGCGGGTAGCAGCTGCGGCGGGAAATTCTGGTAGGAGACCGGCCGCAGAAATCGATCGATGGCCAGGCTGCCGACGGAAGTCGATCGTCCATCGGAGGTGGCCGGATACGGTCCGCCGTGCACCATCGCATGCGTCACCTCGACGCCGGTCGGCCAGCCGTTGACGACGATGCGTCCGCTGCGGCGTTCCAGCAGCGGCAGCAGCCGCGCGGCCAAATCGATATCGCCATCATCCATCTGCAGCGTGGTGGTCAGCTGCCCTTCCGCCGCCGCCAGCACCGCCTTCAGCTCGGCCTCATCGGCGCAGCGAACGAGCAAGGACGACGCGCCGAAGACTTCATGCCCCAATACCTTGTCAGACAAAAACGACCGGCCGCTGGTCGAGAACAGGGCCGCGCGACCGGCGTTGCCACCGTCGGCCGCCGGACCCTGGGCAATGGTCTGCACCTGGCCATGCTGGTGAAGCGCGTCGATCGCGTGTTCGTAGGCCGAGTGAATGGCGCTCGTCAGCATGGTCTGCGCGGCGGCGCCCGAGACCGCTTCGGCGGCCGCCGACACGAAGGCATCAAGCCCATCGCCCTCGACCGCCAGCAGCAGGCCAGGGTTGGTACAAAACTGGCCGGCGCCCATCGTCAGCGATCCGACAAAGGCCTTGCCAAGCGCAGCACCGCGCGCGCGCAGCGCTTCGGGTAACAGCAGCACGGGGTTGATGCTCGACATCTCGGCATAAACGGGAATCGGAACCTCGCGCGCTTGCGCCAGTTTGACCAGCGCCAAGCCACCGGCGCGCGATCCGGTAAAGCCCACCGCCGTGATGGCAGGATGCTTGACCAGTGCTGCACCCAGTTCGATGCCCGGACCGACCAGATGAGAAAACACGCCGGACGGCAGGCCGCTGGCCTTCACCGCCGCATGTATCGCATCGGCAACCATGGCGCCCGTCGCCGGATGCGCCGGATGACCCTTGACCACGACCGTGCAGCCCGCCGCCAGCGCCGAAGCGGTGTCGCCACCGGCCGTGGAAAAGGCCAGCGGAAAATTGGACGCGCCGAACACGGCCACCGGCCCCAGCGGGATCCGTCGCAGGCGCAGGTCGGCGCGCGCTGGCGCCGTCGTGCCCGGGTTCGCCGGGTCGATCCGCAGGCCCATCCAGTCGCCGCGCCGCAGCACACCGGCGAACAGCTTCAGCTGGTTGACCGTGCGGCCGCGCTCGCCCTCGAGACGGGCGCGCGGCAGGCCGCTTTCGCGCATCGCGGTGACGATCAGATCGTCGCCCAATGCTAGAATTTCGGTGCCGATGCGCTCGAGAAACACCGCCCGGGCTTCGGCATTGGTCGCACGGTAGGCGTCGAATCCCGCCTCGGCTGCCAAACAGGCCGCATTGACTTCGGCGATGCCGTCGACTGCAAAACCAGGGCCGAAAGGCTGACCGGTCGCGGCATCGATCGAGTGGAAATCCATTGTCGCGTCATCCGTCAGTTGGGTCTTGCCGTCGTTCGACATTATGCTCACCGCCATTTATTACTCAGACAATTAGGTTAAGGCGCGTATGCTGGTTTTGCAATGCCGGCGGTTTCCTAAGATTTCCGAGCGTGCGTGCCGTGCAACATTGCAACTCGTTACCGAGGGGTGAACTCTTGAGCAAGACAATCACGCCAGCAGAACCCATCAAGCGTGCGCGCGAGCCTCGCGGGACCGGTCGCCGCCTGTACGGCGCGATCGCCCACAAGCTGGGGGCGGCGATCTTGGCCGGGGAATATCTTCCGGGCCAAGTGCTTTCCGGAGAAATCGTGTTCGCCGAGCTGCTTGACGTATCGCGCAGCGCGTACCGTGAGGCCATCCAGGTGCTTGCCGCCAAGGGGTTGGTCGAAAGCCGGCCCAAGGCAGGCACTCGCGTTCTGCCGAGAAACCGCTGGAATCTGCTCGACCCGGATGTACTGGGCTGGGCCTTTGCAGGGCAACCGGACGTCGCCTTTGTCCGCAGCCTGTTCGAGCTCCGCGCCATCGTCGAGCCTGCCGCCGCCGCGCTGGCAGCGGAGCGACGCGACAAGGCCGCACTGAAGAGCATGCGCGACGCGCTGGCCGGCATGACGCGGCACACGCTGGCCAGCGAAGCCGGCCGCATGGCCGACCGTGATTTTCACAACGCGATTTTGCATGCCACCGGGAACGATGCGTTGATCGTCCTCAGTGCGAGCGTATGCGCCGCCGTGAGCTGGACCACGCAGTTCAAGCATCGCCAGCGCGAACTGCCGCGCAACCCCATCCCCGACCATCGTCGCGTGCTCGATGCGATTGCCGCAAGCGACCCGGCCGCCGCGAGCGAGGCGATGCGGGTGCTGGTGGAGCTGGCGCTGGAAGATACGCGCCAGTCGATGCAGGCCTGAGCTGCATCGACCGACACCTGCCGTTTCAGCGGCCGCCGGTGCGGCGCTTGTTGTAGACGTCGAATGCCACGGCGGCCAGCAGCACGAGTCCCTTGATCAGCGACTGGTATTCCGTGCCGACACCAAGAATCGACATGCCGTTGTTCAACAGTCCGATGATGAGTCCACCGACGATCGCTCCCGTCACGGTACCGATGCCGCCGGTGACCGCGGCGCCGCCGATGAATACGGCCGCGATCGAGTCGAGCTCGAAGCCCGAACCGGCGCTGGGACTCGCGAGATTGAGCTGCGCGGTGAATACCAGCCCGGCCAGCGCCGAGATCACGCCCATATTGACGAACAGCAGAAAGGTAACGCGCTGCGTCTTCACGCCGGAGAGCGCCGCCGCATGCAGGTTGCCGCCGATCGCATAGACGTGGCGCCCAAAGACCGAACGCGCCATCACCGCCGCATAGATGACGATGAGCAGACCCAGGATCACCAGCACGATCGGCGTGCCGTTGTAGCTCGCCAGCAGAAAGGCGATGTAGAGGATAAGGAACGCGCCGAAGGCCAGTTTGAGGACAAACCACCACAGCGGCTGCGATTCCAGCCCGTATTTGTGACGGGCCAGACGCTGACGAACCGCACCCGCAATCAGCACGATCGACGCCAGCGCACCCAGCGCGAGCGTCAGCGGCTCGTAGCCACTGGTACCGAAGCTCGGCAGAAAGCCGGAGCCCAACCGGCGGAAGGCATCCGGAAAGGGCGATATCTGCTGGTTCTGCAGCGCGATCTGCGCGGCGCCGCGAAACACCAGCATGCCGGCCAGGGTGACAATGAAGGCCGGTATTCGAAAGTACGCGATCCAGAATCCCTGCCAGGCACCGACCAGTGCGCCAAGAATCAGGCACAGCACGATCGCAATAGGCCACGCGATATGCCATTCGGTAATCATGACGCCGGCCATGGCGCCGACGAAGGCCACCACCGAACCGACGGACAGATCGATGTGACCGGCGATGATGACCATCACCATACCGATCGCCAGAATCAGGATGTAGCTGTTCTGGATGACCAGGTTCGAAACGTTGATCGGGCGCAGCGTGATGCCATGTGTAGTGATCTGGAAAAACAGCACGATCACGATCAGGGCGCTGAACAGGCCCACCTGGCGAAGTTGGCCGGTGAGGTAACTCAGTACATTGCGTGCCTCGCTGACGGGCTTCGCCACTTCGTTAGACGTTGTCACTGGTGGTTCTCTCCCGCTCTCTTGTCATGTGCTGCATAAGGAATTCGGCGGTCGCCTGCGAGCGCGGAACATCGGCGGTGATGCGCCCCTCGGCGAGGGTATAGATACGGTCGCACACGCCGAGCAGCTCCGGCAGCTCCGACGAGATCATGATCACGCCTTTGCCCTCGTCGGCGAGCCGGTTGATGATGGTATAGATCTCGTACTTGGCACCGACGTCGATGCCGCGCGTCGGCTCGTCGAGGATGAGCACATCCGGATCGGCGTACATCCACTTCGACAGCACGACTTTCTGCTGGTTGCCGCCGGACAGTTTTCCGGTGATCGAGTCGACGCTCGGCGCCTTGATGTTGAGGCTCTTGAGGTATTTCCCGGCGACGGTCGCTTCCTTGTGGTCGTCGACAAAACCAAACAAACCCGCCAGCTTTCCCAGCGCCGAACCCGATACATTGCGGGTAATGTCGTCGATCAGGTTGAGCCCGTAGCGCTTGCGGTCCTCCGTCGCATAGGCGATGCCGTGCTGAATCGCTTTCGATACTGTGCCCGTATCGATTTCGACGCCGCGCTTGAAAACCTTGCCGCTGATCTTCACGCCGTAGCTCTTGCCGAACAGGCTCATCGCCAGCTCGGTGCGCCCTGCCCCCATCAGCCCGGCAATGCCGACGATTTCCCCGGCGCGAACGGTGATCGAGGCGTCCTTGACAATCTGGCGCGTCGTGTCGATGGGATGGAACACATTCCAGTGTTCGATCCGCAGCAGCTCCTCACCGATCGTCGGCGCGTGATCCGGGTAGCGGCTTTCGAGCTCACGCCCAACCATGCCCTTGATGATCCGCTCTTCGGTGATTTCATCGGCATGCATGTCGAGGGTTTCGATCGTTCGACCGTCCCGGATGATCGTCACGGCGTCGGCAATCGCCTTGATCTCGTTCAACTTGTGGCTGATGATGATCGAGGTGATGCCCTGGCTCTGCAGCTGCTTGATCAGCCCGAGCAGGTGCGCCGAATCCTCGTCGTTCAGAGCCGCTGTCGGCTCATCTAGAATAAGCAGCTTCACCCGCTTGGAAAGCGCCTTCGCAATCTCGACCAGCTGCTGTTTGCCCACGCCGATATCGGTGATCTTGGTGATCGGATTGTCTTTCAGGCCCACCCGCGCGAGCAGCTTGGAAGCCTCGAGGTTGGTCTTGTTCCAGTCGATCCAGCCCTTCGTCTGCTGCTCGTTGCCGAGAAAGATGTTCTCGGCGATAGACAGGTACGGGCTGAGCGCCAGCTCCTGGTGAATGATGACGATGCCGGCGGCCTCGGAATCATTGATGTTCCTGAAATCGACCTTGGCGTCTTCGAAGACGATCTGTCCCTCAAAACTGCCCGCGGGATACACGCCGCTGAGCACCTTCATGAGGGTCGATTTACCTGCGCCATTCTCGCCGCAAACGGCGTGAATATGGCCACGCTTGACGCCGAGCGAGACGTTTTGCAAGGCCTTGACGCCTGGAAACGTCTTCGTGATGCCCTGCATTTCCAGAATGTTTGTGGTCACGTTTTCTGCTTCTTCCTGATTGAGAAGAATGAGGAGGAACCCAGGCGCTAACGTCGGATAAACCAACGAACAGCGCCTGGGCGGGCGACCATTACTGCAGCTGTGCTGGCGTGTAGTAGCCGCTGTCGATGAGCACCTTCTGGTAGTTCGCCTTGGTAACAACCGTCGGCTGGAACAGATAGGTCGGCACCGTGATGACCTTGTTGTTGTAGCTCTTGTCGTCGTTGGTTTCCGGCTTCTTGCCGGTCAGGATGTCGTTGGCCATGACCGCCGCCTGATCGGCAAGCTTGCGCGTGTCCTTGTAGATCGTGGAGTACTGCTGACCGGCGATGATCGACTTGACCGACGCCGCCTCGGCATCCTGCCCGGTGATGATCGGCAGCGGTTTGGCGGAGCTTCCGTAGCCGGCACCCTGCAATGCCGAAATGATGCCGATCGACATGCCGTCGTAGGGCGACAGCACCCCAGAGAGGGTCGCGCCATCGGAATAGGACTTCGCAATCAGGTTCTGCATGCGGGCCTTGGCCGTTGCCGGATCCCACTGCAGCGTGGCGACCTGGCTGAAGCCGGTCTGACCGCTCTTGACGACGATGGAACCGTCGGCGATGTAAGGCTTGAGGGTGTCCATCGCGCCGTTGAAGAAGAACGTGGCGTTATTGTCGTCCGGGCTGCCGGCGAACAGCTCGACGTTCAGCGGACCCTTCTTGTCGGTCTTCTTGCCATCCGCATCGAGAAGCCCGAGGCCGGTAAGCAGACTGTTGGCCTGGTCTACGCCGACCTTGTAGTTGTCGAACGAGACGTAGTAGTCGACGTTCTTGCTGCCGGTCAGCAGGCGGTCGTAGGAAATGACTTTGATGCCGGCCTTGGCTGCGGCATCGAGCTGATCGCTGAGCGAACCGCCGTCGATCGACGCCACGATCAGAATTTTCGCACCCTTGGTGATCATGTTGCTCACCTGGAGTACCTGCTGGGGAATCTTGTTGTCGGCGTACTCGAGATCGACCTTGTAGCCAAGTTTTTCGAGGTCTTGCTTCACGGCGTCGCCGTCCTTGATCCAGCGCTCGGAGACCTTCGTTGGCATGGCGACTCCGATCAGCGCGCCCTTGTTGTCGGACGACGCCGCTGCGCTATCCGAGCCTCCGCGACCGCCGGAGCATGCGGCGAGCGAGAACGCCAGGCCCATTGTTGCGATGCCGATCAGTAATTTTTGTGCCTTCACGGTGAGTACCTTTCAGTTGATTTCAGGACGTCTTCATCGGTGTAGTGCTGATCGGTCCACATTGTCCGGGTGCGGATCCGCGTGCTGCCCTGGAAACAGGCGGCCAGTTTCTCTTCTAATCGTTCAAGCCAGAATCATCGACGCCATTCTGTCATCCCGCAGCGCCAGCGCCTGATGACGGACAGCAGCAGGCGCGCTTGCTCATGGTCCCAGCCTGGCTCCATTGGGAGGAAGCAACGCGCCGCATTGAGATCGCCTTCGATGAATTGGAATGTTCTTTACTGCGACGCGCTTCATCGCTTATCTTGTCTGAGTAATAGACTATCGACGCAGTCCTCATGCGTCAACGACCACTCGCAAAACCAACAGGAGTAGATATGAGCATGTCGCTTAAGATCACATCCGTCGCCGTTTTAACCGCGTTGATGGCGTGTAGTGGACACGTTTTTGCAGCAGAAGCAAGTCGCGCTGCAGCAGGACAGCTCAAAGACGGCAGCAGCGTAGACGCAATTACACTGAGTAATTCGCATGGCATCAAAGCACGAATTCTTGCCTACGGCGCCACGCTGCAGTCGCTGATCGCGCCGGACCGCAACGGCAAACCGGCAGACGTCATTCTGGGCTACGACGATCTGAGTTCGTACGTGGATCATCCCAACTTCTTCGGCGTGACGGTTGGCCGTTATGCCAACCGCATCGCCGGCGGCCGATTTGCGCTGGACGGCAAGACGTACCAGCTGCCGCTCAACGACAAGACCAACAGCCTGCACGGCGGGGGCAACGGCTTCGATAAAGTTCTCTGGAAAGTCGTTTCGGTGAAGAGCGGCCCCGTGGCCAGCGTCGTGCTCTCGCATCACAGCGCGGACGGTGATTCGGGCTATCCCGGCAATCTCGATGCCACTGTCACTTACACCCTCGACGAGAGCGGCAACCTTGGCATTCGGTTCGAAGCAAAAACGGACAAGCCGACCATCGTCAATATGACGAACCATGGCATCTTCAATCTGGCTGGTGAAGGTTCGCCGGACGGTGCCATGAATCAGCGCCTCACCATACCGGCAAGCGCGATCACGCCGGTCAACGCTACGCTGATACCAACCGGTAAGCTGCGCCCTGTCGCGGGAACAGTGTTCGACTTCCGCACGCCACGCGTCATTGCCGATGGCCTGCGCGACGGTCGTGACGAGCAGATCGTTTTCGGCCGCGGCTACGACCACAATTTTGCGCTCGATAAAGGTGTTACCAAGACGCCGCAGCTCGCTGCGCGGCTGGAAGATCCCGCCTCCGGTCGCGTACTGGAAGTATTGAGCACCGAACCGGGCGTGCAGTTCTACACCGGCAACTTTCTCGACGGCACCTTTATCGGCAAGCACAGCCACGTCTACCGCATGGGCGACGGCGTCGCGCTTGAGCCGCAGAAATTCCCCGATGCACCCAACGAACCCGGCTTTGTCTCGGCCCGCGTCGATCCTGGCAAGCCCTATGTACACACCATGATTTATCGCCTATCCACGCTTCCTGAGTGATCTGCAGCCTGCCATGAACAATCCCGCCAAACCCAAGCTTCGTTCGCGCGCCTGGTTCAACAATTCCGACAATATCGACATGACGGCGCTCTATCTGGAGCGCTACCTCAACTTCGGTCTGTCGTTGGAAGAACTGCGTTCGGGTAAACCGATCATCGGCATTGCCCAGACCGGCAGCGATCTTTCGCCCTGCAATCGCCACCACATGGTGCTGGCCGAGCGCGTGCGCGACGGCATTCGCGAAGCGGGCGGCATACCGCTGGAGTTTCCGGTGCACCCGATCCAGGAGACCGGCAAGCGCCCGACCGCCGGCCTCGATCGCAACCTCGCGTATCTGTCGCTGGTCGAGGTGCTGTACGGCTATCCCATCGATGGCGTAGTGCTGACCATTGGCTGCGACAAGACCACGCCCGCCTGCCTGATGGGGGCCGCGACGGTCAACATCCCGGCCATCGCGCTGTCGGTCGGCCCCATGCTCAACGGCTGGCACAAGGGTGAGCGCACGGGCTCGGGCACCATCGTGTGGAAAGCGCGCGAGCTGCTGGCCACCGGCGCCATCGACGAGGACGGCTTCATCAAACTGGTGGCGTCGTCGGCGCCGTCCACCGGCTACTGCAACACGATGGGCACGGCGACGACGATGAACAGCCTGGCCGAAGCGCTCGGCATGCAGCTGCCGGGCTCGGCGGCGATTCCGGCGCCGTACCGAGATAGGCAGGAAATTGCCTATTACACCGGCAAGCGCATCGTCGAAATGGTGGCTCAGGATTTAAAGCCCTCGGACATCCTCACACGCGAGGCGTTCCTCAATGCGATCGTGGTCAACTCCGCCATCGGCGGATCGACCAACGCGCCGATTCATCTGGCGGCAATCGCGCGGCATATCGGCGTCGAGCTGGCGATCGACGACTGGCAGACCTACGGTCACAAGATACCGTTGATGGTCAACCTGCAGCCGTCGGGGGAATACCTGGGCGAAGACTTCTATCGCGCCGGCGGCGTACCCGCGGTCGTGGCGGAGCTGATGAAGCAGGGGCTGATTCACGAGGATGCGATAACGGCCAACGGCAAAACGATCGGCGACAATTGCCGCGATGCGACGATCGAGGACGATCGCGTGATACGCCCGTTCGCCGACCCGCTGAAAAAAGATGCCGGCTTTATCGTGCTGCGCGGCAACCTGTTCGACAGCGCGATCATGAAGACCAGCGTGATCAGCCCGCAGTTTCGCGAGCGCTACCTCAGCAATCCGGAAGACCCCGAGGCGTTCGAGGGACCGGCGGTGGTGTTCGACGGTCCGGAGGATTACCACCACCGCATCGACGACCCGTCGCTCGGCATCACCACCGACACCCTGCTGTTTATGCGCGGCGCAGGACCGGTCGGCTACCCGGGCTCGGCCGAAGTAGTGAACATGCGTCCGCCCAACTACCTCATTCGCGAAGGCGTGCACGCCCTGCCCTGCATTGGCGACGGCCGCCAGTCCGGCACCTCGGGATCACCTTCGATCCTCAATGCCAGCCCGGAGGCAGCGGTGATGGGTGGACTGGCGTTGATCCGCACCGGCGACCGCGTTCGCATCGACCTCGGCAAAGGCACCGCCAACGTGCTGATCAGCGATGAGGAGCTGGCCGAACGGCGGCGTGCGCTGACCGAAGCGGGTGGCTACGCCTACCCGGCGTCGCAAACGCCGTGGCAGGAAATCCAGCGCAAGTTTGTCGGTCAGATGGAAACCGGCGCCATTCTCGAAGGTGCTGAAAACTATCAGCAGATTGCGCAGACACGTGGACTGCCGCGGGATAGCCATTAGGCGACCGCGGTTGTAATGCGACTGGGTGCCGAGGCCTGCGTGCAGGCCTCGGCACTGAAGAACGTTCATGCCAGCGCGTCGTCGTGTACGCCGCGCACTGCGCGACCGGACGGATCCGCCGCGTTGGCAAACGCCGGGTCCCAGGCCAGCGCCGCCGGCGACGAGCAGGCGATCGACTTGCCGCCGGGCACGGTCGCCGCGCAAGCTTCGCCCGGAAAGTGCTGCTCGAAAATGCGGCGATAGAAATACGCTTCTTTAGTGGCGGGCGTGTTGAACGGATACCTCGCGGCGGCCGCCGCGAATTCACGGTCGGTCACGGCCTGTTCGGCCTGCGCTTTCAGGCCATCGATCCAGCCGTAACCCACGCCGTCGCTGAACTGTTCTTTCTGGCGCCACAGGATTTTTTCCGGCAGCGCGCCGTCGAAGGCTTCGCGCAGCACACCCTTTTCCATTTTTCGGTTAGACGGGCCGGCCTTGTCGATCATCTTGTGTTGTGCGTCCATGCCCATCGCCACGTCGATGAATTCCAGATCGAGAAACGGCACGCGCGCCTCCACGCCCCAGGCCATCATCGCCTTGTTGGCGCGCAGGCAGTCGTAGCTGTGCAGCGCGTCGATCTTGCGCACGGTCTCCTCGTGGAATGCCTCGGCCGACGGCGCCTTGTGGAAATACAGGTAGCCACCGAACAGCTCGTCCGAACCCTCGCCCGACAGCACCATCTTCACGCCCATCGCCTTGATGCGCCGCGCCAGCAAATACATTGGCGTGGCGGCGCGAATCGTGGTGACGTCATAGGTTTCGATATGGCGAATGACCTCGGGCAACGCGTCCAGCCCTTCCCAGAAGGTGTAGACAAAACCGTGATGCACCGTGCCCAGCGCATCGGCGGCGATTTGCGCGGCGGCGAGATCGGGTGAACCTTCCAGGCCAATCGCGAACGAATGCAGCCGCGGCCACCACGCTTCGCTGCGATCTTCGTCTTCGATGCGCTCGCGCGCGAAGCGCGCAGCGCAGGCGGCAACCAGTGAGGAATCGAGCCCGCCGGATAGCAGCACACCGTACGGTACATCGGTCATCAGCTGGCGATGCACGGCCTGCTCGAAAGCCAGTTTGAGCGCGGCCGGCTCGACCGACGTGCCCTGCGTATGCGAATAGTCACGCCACGGTTTGACGTAATACTGGCGCAGCTCGCCGCTGGCGCTGTCATAGATGTGGCCTGGTGGAAACGACGCGACATCCGCGCAAAGGCCGACCAGCGATTTCATTTCCGAAGCCACGCACAGACGGCCGTGCGCATCGTGGCCCCAGTACAGCGGGCAGACGCCGATCGGGTCGCGCGCAATCAGGTAACGCTGCGCTTCGCCATCCCACAGCGCAAAGGCGAAGATGCCGTTGAGCCTGTTGACGAAATCGGTATCGCCATCGCGGTACATCGCGCTGATGACTTCGCAGTCGGAGCCGGTGGTGAAGTCATACGCGCTGCCGGCGCGCAGTTCGCGGTGGTTGTAGATCTCGCCGTTGACCGCCAGCGCCAGCGCGCCGTCGCGCGAGCGCAGCGGCTGCGCGCCGCTGGCCGGGTCCACGATGGCAAGGCGCTCGTGCACCAGGATGGCGCCAGCGTCGACAAACACGCCGCTCCAGTCCGGCCCCCGATGGCGCTGCCGCTGCGAGAGCTCCAGCGCCTGGCGACGCAACTGCGTCAGGTCGTCGCCGGGCTGCAGGTCGAACATTCCGAAAATCGAACACATCGCATTTCCCCTTGGTTTGTCTGATGAGTCTTTACTGATTACAAAACCGGGATGCCCGGCGATTTGTTCCTGCGTTCGGCATACGGCCATCCGTGGATGGCCGGAAATTGCTCCTGCATTTCCGGCATACCGGCCATCCATGGCCCGCCGAAAATTGCTCCTGCATTTCCGGCATACCGGCCATCCATGGCCCGCCGGAAATTGCTCCTGCATTTCCGGCATACCGGCCATCCATGGCCCGCCGGAAATTGCTCCTGCATTTCCGGCATACCGGCCATCCATGGCCCGCCGGAAATTGCTCCTGCATTTCCGGCATACCGGCCATCCATGGCCATAAAAAAAGAAGGCCCGCACTGGGCGGGCCTTCTTCGCGTGTTTTTCGTGGAATCCGAACTACGCGAAGGCCCGCCAACGGCTGGCGTTATTATTCGCGTTGTTATTGCTGTTACCCACAAGCGCGACCGGCTGCGCTATAAGCGCGGCGCTGGTCGAGAAGCTGGGAGTCATTGAAGTCATGGCTCGACTAAAACAGATACGGCGCGCCAACGCAAGCCCGCTGATGCGACACTCTGCGCAGGTACCGGCAACTAGTGTAGTGCTGCATTCTGTTTGGAACTTAAGCGGTTGTTGGCGCGGATGACCTTCTGGAGGATGTCGCGCGCGCTCTTGGTCCAGATGAAAGGCTTGGGCTGGATGTTGTGGTGAGCGACGTATGCCTCGATGGCAGCCACCAGTTCGGGCACGCTGGTGAACACGCCGCGACGCAGGCGTTCGGTGGTGATGTCGCGGAAGAAACGCTCAACCATGTTCAGCCACGACGCCGAGGTCGGGGTGTAATGCATGTGGAAGCGCGGATGCTTGTCCAGCCACGCTGTCACGACCGGGTGCTTGTGCGTGGCATAGTTGTCGGCAATCAGGTGCAAGGCCTTGTCCTTGGGTGTGCGGCGGTCGATCTTCTTCAGGAACTTCAGCCACTCCATATGCGTGTGGCGCGGCTGGCACTGACCGATGACCTGGCCATCGAGCACATTGAGCGCAGCGAACAGGGTGGTGGTGCCATGACGTTTGTAATCATGCGTCATCGTCTGGGCGCGCCCCTTCTTCAGCGGCAATCCGGGCTGCGTGCGATCCAGCGCCTGTACCTGGCTTTTCTCGTCGCAGCACAGCACCAGCGCGTGCTCGGGCGGCGACATGTACAGACCGACGACATCTTCGAGTTTCTGCACGAACTGCGGGTCGCGCGAGATCTTGAAACCCCGCACGCGATGCGGCTTCAACCCGTTTGCGCGCCAGTGGCGCGAGACACTGGCGGCGCTGATGCCCAGCTCAGCGGCCATCGTGCGCGTGCTCCAATGGGTGGCTGCCGAAGGCGTGCTCTGCGTAGTCAGTTCCACCAGCCGGGCCACGTCGACCTTCGACGGGGGCGCGCCGCGCGGGCGGTCGCGCTCGATCCCGGCGAGTCGATGCTGGGCATAGCGTTCGCGCCAGCGCGCGACCTGCACCCGCCCGAGGCTCAACTGCTCTGCAATCGCCTTGTTCTGCTTGCCCTCGGCCGACAGCAAAACGATCCGGGCGCGCTGCACTAGCCGGACGCTGGTGAGCTTGGAGCGAACCAGATGGGTGAGCTCACTCTGCTCCTCCTCGCTCAGCACAATGTTGGGGGCAACTCGCACGCCATCTCTCCCGCGGGCCTCGTAGTAAAACATGAGACCGGCGGGTCGCTTATACGTTCAATCAAGATTGAAACACTACACTAGCCGCGCGGCGGCTCGCTGATCCAGCTGATCGCCGACGGCAGCTCCGCATTGCTGAAAAGCCGGAATTCCGCCGGTATCGCAAAGCCCATCGCTGTCGCCGTCATCCGCAGCCACTGCACGTCGGTGACCAGCGCCACGCGATCCCAGCTGCTGAGATGGCGCATGCCGAGCTTGGCGTCATCCCACATCGCGCCCGGGTCAAAGCCGGTGAACTGTTCGCCGATGTGATAGATCAGGCGAAGCTTGCGATTCAGCGCAAACGCCGCCTCGACATCGGGCACGATGATGCGCGCATAGTCGTCCGCCGTGACCTGGCCAATGGCACGAAAGCCCAGCGTTCCGGCCGGCAGTCCCTGGATCTGTTCGATCATCGCTTGCTCCTGGCATAGGTGAATGGATTTGAATCTAGCAGCAGCTTGCATCGGTCATCGTGAACGATGCGAACGGCGTGCTCCGTTAGATCGCTTCGATATGCCGCAACAGCAGCCGCGGCGTTTCGCGGCCCTGCCAGTCGTTGATGGTCAGTTCGTACACCGCGCGCAGTCGCGTTGGTGGCGGCGTGCCGTGGTACGCGTTGAACATCACCGCATCGTGCATGGCGCCGTCGCGCGGATCGCGCAGCTGCAGGCGCAGGTGCCTCTCGCCCATCAGCTTCCAGCTCTGGCATTCGAACGCATTGTCGAACAGCGGTTCGGGAAACGCCTGCCCCCACGGCCCGGCCTGACGCAGCTGCCGGGCCAGATGCAGCGACGCGGCGCCCGCGGGCAATTCGCCGTCGGTGTACAGCACCGCCTGCAGTTGATCGGCGTCGAGCAGCTCGCGGGCCACTGCGTCGAAGGCGTCGGCAAAACGCGCGTAGTCGCAGGTCTTCAGGCTCAATCCGGCCGCCATGGCGTGGCCACCGAAACGGTCGATCAAACCCGGGTGCCGTGCGTCGATCGCCGCCAGCGCATCGCGAATATGAAAGCCCGAAATCGAACGGGCCGAACCGCGCAGCTCGTCGGTGTTGTCTTCACTGGCCGGCGCGAAGGCGATCACCGGGCGGTGCAGCCGATCTTTCAGTTTGGACGCCACCAGCCCGACGACGCCGGCGTGCCACGACGGTTCGAACAGGGTCACGCCGACGGCATCAGTATGCGCCGCAGCGTCTGCCATCTGTTCGGCCTCGGCCACCATCGAGGCCTGCAGATCGCGTCGCTCCAGGTTGATCGCGCTGAGCTGTTCGGCGTAGCGATACGCCTGCCCCACATCATCGGTGAGCAGGCACTCGATGCCCAGACGCATGTCTTCCAGTCGACCCGCCGCGTTCAAGCGCGGGCCGACGACGAACCCCAGATCGCTGGCGCACAGCGTCGCCACGCTGCGCTTGCCCGACTCGATCAAAGCGGTGATGCCGGCGCACGCGCGGCCGCTGCGTATGCGCTTGAGGCCGGCTTCGACCAGCACGCGGTTATTGAAATCCAGCGGTACAAGATCCGCGACCGTGCCCAGCGCAACAAGGTCGAGCAGGACCGAAAGATCGGGCTCCGTTGCGCCGAACGTGCCCCGCTCGCGCAACCTGGCACGCAGCGCGAGCAATAAATAAAACATCACGCCAACGCCGGCCAGCGCCTTGCTGGGAAAGCTCTTGTTCAAGATCGCGTCGTGCGCGCAAATCTCGCAGGGCGGGCTGCTGTGCCCGCATTGGTCGACGTAGACCAGATTGGGATTGACCATGGCATCCGCGGCAGGCAGCTGCTCGCCCGGCAAGTGGTGATCGGTGACGATGACCTTGATGCCGCGCGCCCTGGCCGCCGCCACGCCCGCCACGCTGGCCACGCCGTTGTCGACGGTGACGATCAGCTGCGGCGTCGGCTGCATCGATTCGACCAGCGCCGCGCTGAGCCCGTAACCGTGGATGAAGCGATGCGGCACCGCATAGCTGACTTTTTTGGCGCCCAGCATGCGCAGGCCGCGCACGGCCACCGCCGTACCGGTAGCGCCGTCGCAGTCGTAATCGCCGGCAACCACGATGCTCCAGTCGTCGCGGATCGCTTCGACCAGTATCTCGATCGCCTGCGGCATGCCGCCCAGCGCCTGCGGCGACAGCATGCGCGCCAGGCGGTGTTCGACCTGATCGGGCGTGAGCACGCCACGCGCGGCGTAGATCTGCTGCAGCACGACGTGCACCGCATCGGGCCAGCCGCTGGGCGTGCCGGCGATCGTCCGTCGGCGCAGCTGCGGTGTCATCGACGGGTTGCCCGACGCCACAGTCGCCAGCGATGCCACGGCTTGCTCTGCCAGCGTTCGCCGCTGGCAAAGTGCAGACGCAGCGAGCGGCGATGCATCAAGGTTTCGATAACCGGTAACCACGCGGATTCGATCTCGCGTATCGGCAAATCCTGCAAATCGATCAACCATCCATTCGCAGTGGCGGCAACGGCTGCTTCCGTTCGCGCAAGACATTTGATGCCGGCACGCGCGGCCAGTGCGGTGAGCAGCAAATCGTCGCTGATGACGCCGGTCAATGTACTGGGCAGCGGCGGCGCCAACGCACCGCCGCCCCAGAGCCACAGGCTGTTCGCCGGCGCCAGGCCACGCGCGCGCCGCGCGTTATTGAGCGGATGCTGATGTAGCAGGACCTGAATATCGTTGATCAGCACGCGCCAGCGCTTGCCTTCGGCGCCCTGCGGCAGGTGCTGCGAAAGATCTTCACCCAGCGCCTGCTCGGGCGCCGAGAACGTCGGCAGCGAGGTATTCGGCGGCAGTCGCAGATGCCAGCGATCCGGTGTGGTGATTTCCAGCGCGATCCCCGCGTCGTCAAACGCCGGTCGCAGCGCATCGGCAAAGGCGAGCGCTTCGTCCATCGTCAGCTGCAATTGCCCGCAGGCCAGCAGCCGCACGCCGTTCATTTCGGGCTGCACCCAGGCGGGATCCGCCGACAGCCAGGTATCCTCACCGGCATCGTGAGCCACGTGTTCGCGCGTGGTAGCGGCGGCTGCCATCGAGTTGTCAGCACCGGCAAAGTAATCGCCCAGACCGGCCAGATAACCGGCGCGTCCATTGCTGAGCCGATCGGCGCGAAGCAGTAGCGCTCGCAACGCGCTCGCAGTGCCGGTCGCCGGTAACGCCGGCAACCACAGATGCACGGTTGTGTCCGGCTTCGCGGTCATATCGATACCTTACGCTTCCAGCTGCTCTTGCAGCTCCAGCCACTCGGTTTCCAGCGCATCCTTTTCCTTGCGTAGTTCGGTCTGGCGCTGGCCCAGGCGCATCATCTCGCCGGTGGGGCCGTTATACGTGGCCGGATCAGCCAGCGTGGTCTCCAGCTTCGTCAGCTCGGCGTCGATGGTTGCGGTGCGGGTTTCGATTTTCTTCACCCGCTGGCGCGAGACTTTTTCATTCTCGCGCGCGGCGGCATGGTTACGCTTGCGCTCTTCCGGCGACTCGACCTTGACGACAGCTGCGACCGGCTTGGCCGCAGCGCCGGCCTTCGCCGCCTTTTTATTGGCTGCGCCGCGCGAGCGCAGCCACTTGGCGTAGTCGTCCAGATCGCCGTCGAAACCTTCCACCACGCCGTCGGCGACGCGCCAGAAGCTGTCGCAGACCAGGCCGAGCAGATGGCGATCGTGCGAGACCAGCACCAGCGCGCCGTCGAAGTCGGACAGCGCGTCGGCCAGCGCCTCGCGCATGTCCAGATCGAGATGGTTGGTCGGCTCGTCGAGGAGCAGCAGGTTGGGCTTGTCCCAAGCGATCAGAGCCAGCGCCAGACGCGCGCGCTCGCCGCCGGAGAACCCGTCGACCGACTCGAACGCGCGATCGCCAGCGAAATTCCAGGTACCGAGGAAATCGCGCATCACCTGGGTCGCCACGCCCGGCGCCTTGTCCATCAGATGCTCCAGCGGGCTGGCGCCTTCGCGCAGGCTCTCGACCGTGTGCTGGGCAAAATAGCCGATGCGCAGATCCTTGTGCGCCTTGCGCTCGCCGCTGAACGGATCAAGCTCGCCGACCAGGGTTTTGACCAGGGTCGATTTACCGGCGCCGTTGGGGCCGAGCAGGCCGATGCGGTCGCCGGCTTCCAGGCTGAAGCGCACGTTGTCCAGAATGATGTTGTCCGGGCCGCCCTTGTCGTCGGGGTAACCGGTGACGATGTCCTCGAGCTGCAGCATCGAGTCCGGCAGGCGGTCGGGTTTGGCAAACTGAAAGTGGAACGAGCGCTCCGCGCGCACCGCCTCGGTGCCGGCGAGCTTTTCCAGCCGCTTCATGCGTGACTGCGCCTGCTTGGCCTTGCTGGCCTTGGCCTTGAAGCGATCGACGAAGGACTGCAGATGCGCGCGCTCGGCCTGCTCGCGCTCGTGGGTGATCTGCTGCTGGCGCAGCTGCTCGGCGCGCAGGCGTTCGAAGGCGCTGTAGTTGCCGGTGTACATCTTCGCCTTGCCATCGTTCAGATGCATGGTGTGCGTGATCACGCCATCGAGAAACTCGCGATCGTGCGAAATGATCAGCAGCGTGCCCTGATAGCGGCGCAGCCATTCCTCCAGCCACAGCACCGCATCGAGATCGAGATGGTTGGTCGGCTCGTCGAGCAGCAGCAGCTCGGACGGCGCCATCAGCGCACGCGCCAGGTTGAGCCGCACGCGCCAGCCGCCGGAGAACTCCTGCACCGCCCGTTCGTGGGTTTCCGGCGGAAAGCCCAGGCCGTGCAGCAACTTGCCGGCGCGCGCGCGGCCGTCGTAGCCGTGCAGTTCCTCGATGCGCTGATGCGCGCGGGCCATCGCCTCGGTATCGCCGCTTTCGGCAGCGTCGCTTTCTTCCTGCAGCACGGCGGCGAGCTCTTCGTCGCCACCCAGCACGTAGTCGATGGCGGCATCGGGCAGCGCCGGGGTTTCCTGCGCCACCGAGGCCAGCCGCAGCTTGGCCGGGATATCCAGCTGGCCCGCATCGCCGTCCAGCTTGCCCTGCAGCGCGGCGAACAGGCTGGATTTGCCGCAGCCGTTGCGGCCGATCACGCCCAGCCGCCAGCCGCTCTGGATCACCAGATCAATATCGGAAAGCAGCAGGCGGGTGCCGCGGCGCAAGGCAAAGTGTCGAAAAGCAATCATGGTGTCGCCGGTGTCCGAATCGGGCAGGCTGTGGCCCGCAGCCGCCCATGATAGCGGGGATCAAGGTATTCTTGCCCTTGGGATGAGCATAGCGCAGGCTTCAGCGAAGTGCCGATCGGGCCGCCGCTCGTCAGAATCGACATAGCCTTATGCCGGGGAATACTCGCCGCCGTGTGGCGTTATCGACATTAAGCGCGTCACGGCGTGGCGCGGGCACGCTGGTTTTGCTACAACATCGCGGTATACAGCCTTGCGTGCAAATGTCTTGCGCGCACACAGTCTTGGTAGGGATAGGGGGAGCCATGGTCAAGTCCATTTGCCGTTTGCCGGTCGTCATCGCGCTGGCAGCCATCGGCGGTTTCGCCGCCTCGTCCGGCGTCAGCGCCGCGCCGCAAACGCAGACCCACGGCGACAACCTGCTGATCCACCGCGTGCAGCAGGAAAACGGGATGCACCTGCCTACCCGCGGCATGAGCATGGCGCAGGTGGAAAGGACCTACGGCGCGCCGCAGAGCAAGCTGTCACCGCGCGGCGGCGACAGCAGCAAGCATCCGGTGATCAACCGCTGGGATTACGCGAACTTCATCGTGTATTTCGAGCGCAGCCACGTGATCCACTCGGTGCTGAACACGCCGGCGGGCAACAACACCAATCCCGCTGCCGTCAACTGAGTCCCAGCTTTCAGGAAAGCTGCCTGTGGCGACACAGGCAGCTTTTTTATGCGCCTGTCAAAAAGCCCGACGTACAATGCGACTTTGCCAGCAAGCAGCGATGCACTCTCACCGATCTCCCTGAGCGTAGCGCAGCGGAGTCGAAGGGCAAGCGTTTGATCTGCTTCACCGCCACCGCCAACTTGCTTTTCCTTCGCCTAGAGAATTTCGTATGACCGACCACACCTTGCGCCTGCCGGCGGAATGGGAGCCGCAGTCCGCGGTGCTGATCGCCTGGCCGCACGTCGGCACCGACTGGGCCGATCGCCTGGCCAGCGTCGAAACCACCTATGTCGCGCTGGCCGCCGCCGTCGTGCGCTTCCAGTTGCTGATCATCGTGGTGCCGGATGCGGCGCTGCATGCGCATGTCGAAGCGCGGCTGCGCGAGCATGGCGTCGACCTCAAACGCGTGAGCTTTGTCGAACTGCCTTACGACGACACCTGGCTGCGCGATTCCGGCCCGATCACGCTAACCACCAGCGACGACCACTATCAGCTCACCGATTTCCGCTTCACCGGCTGGGGCGGCAAGTTTGGCTCGGAACAGGACGATGCCCTGGTCGCCGGCCTGTTCCGCGCGGGCCTGTTCGGCAAAGGCGCCAGCCATCGGCGCATCGACTGGGCACTGGAAGGCGGCGCAATCGAAAGCGACGGCGAAGGGACCGTTCTCACCACGTGGCGCTGCCTGGTGCAGCGTCATCCGGCGCAGTCGCGCGAGGAAATGAGCGCCATCCTGCGCGATGGCCTGCACGCCGACCGCGTGTTGTGGCTGGACTATGGCTATCTCGAAGGTGACGACACCGACGCGCACATCGACACCCTCGCCCGCTTCGCGCCCGGCGACCGCATCGTGTTTCAGGCTTGCGACGATGCCAGCGATCCCCACCACGACGAGCTCCAGCGCATGGCCGGCGAACTGGCCGCACTGCGCACCCGCGACGGCCGCCCGTATCAGCTGTATCCGCTGCCGTGGGCTGAACCCATACTCGACGAAGGCCGCCGGCTGGCCGCGTCCTACGCCAATTACCTGATCATCAACGGCGCCGTGCTGGTGCCGGCCTATGGCGACAAAGCCGACGACGAAGCCGCGCGCATCATCGGCAGCGCTCATCCCGGCCGCGAGGTCGTGCAGGTGCCCTGCCGCGCGCTGATCTGGCAGAACGGCAGCCTGCACTGCATCACCATGCAGCTGCCGGCCGGCCTGGCCTGAGCGCGAATCGCCTCGCAGCGAACGTCGCGACGGGAGAACCGGCTTGAGGCTTACCGCATCGGCTAAACTTCACGGCTAGCCACGCAAAAATCTGTCGCCCGAGGATTAAGCCCATGACCCGCAAGACCCTGAAGGTCGCCCTGCTGCAAGACGCCCATCGCGGCAGCCGCGAGGCGAATCTCGACGCGATCGAGGCCGGTCTGCGCGAGGCCGCGGCGGCGGGCGTCGAGCTGGTGGTGCTGCAGGAGCTGCACAACGGGCCGTATTTTTGCCAGCGCGAATCGGTGGAAGAATTCGATCAGGCCGAAACCATTCCCGGCCCCGGCACCGAGCGCATCGGCAAGCTGGCCGAGGAGCTGCAGCTGGTGATCGTGGCATCGCTGTTCGAAAAGCGCGCCACCGGCCTGTATCACAACACCGCCGTGGTGTTCGATCGCTCGGCGGCGATCGCCGGCAAGTATCGCAAGATGCACATCCCCGACGATCCGGCCTTCTACGAAAAGTTCTACTTCACGCCGGGTGATCTCGGTTTCGAGCCGATCGCCACCTCGGTCGGCAAACTCGGTGTGCTGGTGTGCTGGGATCAGTGGTACCCCGAAGCCGCGCGCCTGATGGCGCTGGCCGGCGCCGACCTGTTGCTCTATCCCACCGCCATCGGCTGGGACCCGAACGACGACCAGGCCGAAAAGGATCGCCAGCGCGATGCCTGGATCACCGTGCAGCGCGGCCATGCGGTAGCCAACGGTCTACCGCTGCTGGCGTGCAACCGCATCGGCCACGAGTCTGATCCGTCCAACGTCGGTGACGGCATCACCTTCTGGGGCAGCAGTTTTGTCGCCGGCCCGCAGGGCGAGTTTCTGGCGCAGGCCGAAACGCAGGGCCGTGCCCTGCTCGTGGTCGATGTCGATCTCGCGCGCAGCGAGCACGTGCGGCGCATCTGGCCGTTCCTGCGCGATCGCCGCATCGACGCGTATGGCGACCTGCTCAAGCGCTTTCGCGATTGAGCCACACGTTGGCCTTGCTTGTTCCCTGCTACGGTCATCCCCATGACTGCCCTGACCCCACGACCGGCGCGCTGATCGCATGAGTTTTCCCGAAACCCGTTCTCCCGAAACCGACAGCGCCCTGCTCCCCGAACTGCAAGGCCAGCCGATCGAACGCGTGCAGCGCGACGGCGTGGAATACGTGGTGCTGGGCACCGCGCACGTGTCGAAGGTCAGTGTGGATGCGGTGGATGCGCTGCTGGCAAACGAGCCCTTCGACGCCGTCGCGATCGAACTGTGCGACAGCCGCGCGCAGAGCATGCGCGATCCCGAAGCGTTCAAGCAGATGGACCTGTTCAAGGTCATTCGCCAGGGCAAGGCCGGCATGGTCGCCGCCAGCCTGGTGCTTTCCACGTTCCAGAAGCGCCTGGCCGATCAGTCCGGCATCCAGCCCGGCGCCGAAATGAAAGCGGCGATGGACGGCGCGGATCGACGCGGCCTGCCGCTGTGGCTGGTCGATCGCGAAGTGGGCACCACGCTGAAGCGCGCCTGGCACAGCGTCGGCTTCTGGCAGCGCTTCGGCCTGCTCGGCGGCCTGCTGGCCAGCGTGTTCGAACGCGAGGCGATCGAGCAGGAAGAAATCGAAAAGCTGAAACAGGGCGACCTGCTGGAGAGCGCCTTCAGCGAATTCGCCAGCGAATCCAAGCCGCTCTACCAAAGCCTGATCGGCGAGCGCGACGCCTTCATGGCCGCGCGGCTGCGTGAAGAAGCCACGCGCTCGGCGACCACCGAAGCACGCCGCGTGCTCGTCGTTATCGGCGCCGGCCATCTCAAGGGACTAACCGGATTGCTGCGCGACCAGCAGGAAGATCCGGCCACCGTCGTCGCCGCGCTCGCCAGCACGCCGCCCAAGGCGCGCTGGCCGAAGTGGGTGGCCGTGATCCTGGTGCTGGCCGTGTTCGCCGCCATCGCCTATGCCTTCCATCGCAACGCGGCGCTGGGCGCGCAGGCGCTGCGCGACTGGGTGCTGTACACCGCGGGCTTCTCCGCACTCGGCGCGCTGATCGCCGGCGGTCACCCGCTGAGCATTCTCGCCGCCGCCATCGCTGGACCGATCAAGCCGTTTCGACCCGGTATTCCTTCCGGCGGCGTCAGCGCCATGGCCGAAGCGTGGGTGCGGCGCCCGCGCGTGGTCGACTTCGACACCTTGCGCGACGATATCGGCCACTGGAGCGGCTGGTGGAAAAACCGCGTCGCCCGCACCCTGCTGAACTTTTTCCTGGTCAGCCTCGGCACCATCATCGGCGAATACACCGCCGGCATTCACATCTTCAAAAGCCTGCTCTGAAGGTTGGCAACGAAGCGTCAGCCTCGGCCGACGCGTTCACGCATGCTACGATTCGCACTGCCTGCCGCCCCTGGCGCAGCGCCTAAAACGCATCACCCGCCCGGATGGCGAAACTGGTAGACGCAAGGGACTTAAAATCCCTCGACCTCACGGTCTTGCGGGTTCGACCCCCGCTCCGGGCACCAATCACGGGAACTAAAGAAAAAGCTCACGGCAATGCGAGCTTTTTATTTATCGGTCGTTTTCAAGACGGCCTCTGTCTCAAGGCGAGACGCATTGAGGCGATACGTTTCCTAACTTTTTGCGACCATGTTTTCGACCAGCCTGGGCGCAATGCGCAGACCCAGTGGCAGCCAGCGAACGGCACCTGGACGCACTTCGGGTTTCCCTTTGCTGACGGCAGCCAGCGCCAGCTCAGCAACGCTGGTTGCAGACAACTTAGTGCCGGACAAATGGGCAACCGCTGGCGTATCCACCAATGGCGGAAGCACTTCGGTCACCGTCACACGATGACTTGCAAGTTGCCGGCGCAAAGCCTTGGCGAATCCACGCAAACCGTATTTGGCGGCGGAGTAAACGGGGCCGCGGGTAGATGCCGCCATCGCATAGCCAGAAGTCACCAGTACGATGGCGGAAGGTGATGCGCGTCGTACGGCTGGTAAGAATGCAGCCGTCCACTCGATGGCGCCGGCAAGGTTGCTGCGTATTTCTTCGGTCGGATCCTGATCGGCAATGTCATCGCGAGTAAAGTCCAGTTCGCGCAGCCCGCCGGCGTTGCTGATCAGCAGATCGATCTTCGGGTGACGCCCTACGACGTCCTTGGCGAAAGCGCGTAACGCGGCCGTATCGCTGACATCGCAAACGCCAGCCTCGACACCGGGAAAATCTCTCGCCAGTTTTTCCAGCTTCGCTGCATCGCGACCACAGGTAACAACCGTATATCCCTGCGCGTGCAGTTGTTCGACGAAGGCGCGGCCGATGCCGGAAGAGCCGCCGCTGATGACCGCGACTTTGCCGCTTGGCCTGGCAGTTGGCTGCATGATGTGGTGGTCCTTGGGGGAGTGAAAGACGCTCATTAAACGGCGCATCAGACGACGTACGCCAGCAAGCACATCGTCTAATGCCGACGCAGACGATCGAGACCAAAGCGTCGCGACAGCAGCGCGTCGCGCGCGCGCAATGGCAGCTGAGCCAGGGCGGGCAAGGTGCGGCTGTGCTTGCCAATGCGTAGGATCGAAGGCGGTTTGTCGGATAGCACCGCATTCACCAGCTGCTGCGCAAATAGGTCAGCCGGCATGGCGCCGCCTTGCGAGGCGCTGGCGCGGTCAGCGATCGCGTTGCTCAAAGCGGCGTAGCGCGAGGGCCGGCCGTCGGACGTCGCATTCAGCGCCGCGGTTGCCGTTGTGCCGAATGTCGACTGGATGGCGCCGGGTTGCACGGTGACCACGCGAATGCCGAAGGGCGCCAGCTCCATGCGTAAAGCGTCGGACAACGAATGCACGGCCGCCTTCGATGCGCAGTAGGCGCCCGAAAACGGCGTGGCGGTCACGCCCGACACGCTGCCGATGTTGACAATGCAGCCGCCGCCCCCGGCAAACATCGGCGGCAGCAGTGCCTGCGTCACGGCCATCAGCGAAAAGACATTCGTCTGGAACTGACGCTGCAATTGCGCAATCGGCAATTCCGCCAGCGGGCCCATCGCGCCGAAGCCTGCGTTGTTGACCAGCAAATCGACCGAGGCCCCATCCTGTTCCAGTCGCTGCAGCAGCGCCTGGATACTGGCCTCGGAATCGACATCCAGCGCAGCGGTTCGCAAGCCTGCGTCATGCAGCGCGGCAATGCTGTCCAGTTTGCGCGCCGTGGCGTAAACCACCAGACCACGCGCGTGCAGCGCCAGCGCGACGGCGCGACCAATGCCGGTGGAACAGCCGGTGACAAGCGCCGTACGCGCTACGCCCATCATTCGCCCATCACCACGCGATTGCGCTGCGTGCCCAGATCGATCGCGCCATCGGCCGTGCCAATGTGTGCTTCAACGATGTCGCCGGGCTTCAGATACTGCGTGCGACGCGACTGTACTTTGAGAAAAATTTCCCACTTCTTCTTTTCCGGCAGCAGCGCGCCGAGCTTCTGCTTTGCCGGCGATGGCACGCGGAGCGCGCAGCCGGCCGGCGTGCCGGTGGACAGCAGGTCGCCAACGTACAAATCCTGCACGCCGGACAATTCCGTCAGCGTTTCTGCCGGACCATAAACCAGGTTGCTTGTGCTGTCCTGCTGACGCACCTCGCCATTGACGGTGAGCTTCAAATGGAGCGTTTTCAGCAGCGGAATTTCCGCTGTGCTCAACAGGCACAGATACGGACCGATGGGGCCAAAGCTGCGAAAGCTCTTGCCCTTGTAGAACTGCGTCTGCGGAATCTGTATGTCGCGCGCGGAGTAATCGTTGACGATGACTGCGCCAGCCACGTACTCGTGCAGGTTGGCGTCCGTGACCTTCACCGGTCCGGTAATGGCGCGCCGCAGAATCAGGCCCAACTCGATCTCGTAATCGAGAAAATTAACCTGTCTGGGCCGTACCAGATCGGCGTTGGCCGCGACGATGCAGCTGGTCGCCTTGGTGAAAATCATGTTGTAGGTCTTGACGTCCGGATTCATGCCGGACTCGATCATGTGCTGACGGTAGTTGGCGCCCTGACAAACAAATTGATGATTGCCGGTAAGCGGCGAAAGCAGCTCGACAGCGTTTTCAGCGATCGATTCACCACTCAATCCGGATAGTGTTTCAGCGCTGTGCGCCCGGATGAAATCGCCGGTGGTGACGTAATCGCCCGGGATGGGCGTGATGGCATGACCGGCTATCACGCCCCACTGCGCGCGACCTTCGTATTTGTAATGGATGACGTGAACGGCCATTGAAACTCTCCGCAGGTATTCGGTAGGAAGATCTGGATCGGTGCGATGGGTGATCTAGGCGAAAAGGCGCGCCAGCGTCACGACCTTGGCAAAGCTCAGGTCGGGCGTGCGGCGGATCGCAGCCAGCATCCGCAGCAGGCCCGCGGGTGTCAGTTTCGGTCGCGTAAAGCTCCCCGGCATCAGCGGCCCCCACTGTGACATGGCCTCACGCGAGACCGGATGCACACCCATCGGCACAGCCGACGTCATCAGATCGCCGTCGGTGTAGTGCTCGTGCTTGTCGCCGAACGGATCGTGCCAATAGTCGAAGATCTGGCTGCCCAGCATGTGTCGACCCATGCCCCAGGCATGTTTCCAGCCACGCTCGCGCAAGACGCGCTGGCCCATGCCCACGGCATCGGCGTCAACCACCTCGTAGGCGCTGTGGCTGTAGAGCGGCAGCACGCCCTGCGCCAGCGCCAGCGTGTGATGATCGGCCGGGGTATCGCCCAGATCGAGCCGCATGAAGGTCACCGCCGGCGAGCCATCCGGGAGCACCTGCACATCGCTTGGAATGAACCCGAAGTGCCGCGTGTACCAGGCACAGGTTGCCTGAAACTGCCCTACTTCGAGTACCGCGTGCCCCAGTCGTATGACGTCTGGCGGCGCCACCGGTGGCCGCTGCGCTCTGTTGATGCGGGGGCGTGCCTCGGCGTAATTGAGCGGCAATGGCTTTCGGTGTCCGAAATCGTTGACCTTGCTGCCACCGAACACCGCATCTACCCGAAATCCTGAGGGATCGACCAAACGTACCCGTTCACCGCCGCCGGGCCAGTCAACGCCTTCGATCGGCGATGCGCCCGGCAGGGCAGCAAGTTTCAACAGGTCATCTCGGCTGCCGACTTGCAAACCCAGGCCGAGAAAACCGTCGTGCTCGGACTTCAGCGCAACGTAGCAAAACGGCGTCGGCGCCGTACCGCGTGCGAAGAGCTTTGTCTTATCACGAGAGACCACGTGCAAGCCGAAGTCGTCCAGAAAACGCTCGACCAGTGCCAGATCGCTTCGTTCGAACATCAGGTAAGCAAGTGCCGTCGCCTTGACCGTCGGCTGCGGGTGACGCGCTGGTTGGGGCGTGGTGAGGGTAAGCGTCGTCATGCTGATTTCCGGCTCGGTCCGCGGTTCAGAGGGTGATGGGCTGGAACGACGGCGCCGCCAGCGGATCCGGGCTGCCAAGTATTCGTAGCGATTCGCGCACCAGCCGGTTGGCGTCATTGGCCGGACCGTCATTGAGAACGATACGATCGGGACGTACGACAGCAACCCAGCCGACGGGCACCACCTTCGACAGAAAGCTGCCATCGATGTCCTCCCACACCGCATCATGCGCGGAAAGATGCAGCGCCTGGCCGCGGTGGCAGATCTGCACCACCTGGCCGCCAGCTGCAGCAAAGGCTGCCGCGATTTCCTGATCAAGAACGATGTCGATGCCGAAGCCGATCAAGGTCAGTGCATTGCCCAGCGCTTCGTCGCTGAGCTCGATGCGGCCATCGGCGGCGCGCACCCAGCCCTGCGGCAACAGCCCACCGCGATGCAGGCCGCTGCGCTTTTTACCGCGAACGAACAGGCCTTTGGAAAAACTGTTTTTCGGCTTCGCGCTCTGGTCTTCCAGCTGCCGTCGAAGGCCCGGAAACAGTCGTGCGATGCGCATGCCGCCGTGAGTGAAAAACGCGGTCACCGCGTTCATCGGCATCACCAGCCTGCCCATCATGCGCGCCAGCGCAATCATCGCGCGAGCGTGCGGGCGGCGTTCGGTGTTGTAGCTTTCCAGCGCCACTTCAGCGGCGTGGCCGCGCAGCACCCAAGCCAGTTTCCACGCCAGGTTGGCGCAGTCGCGAAGCCCGGCCACCAGCCCTTGTCCCGCAAACGGCGGCGTGATGTGTGCCGCATCGCCCACCAGAAAAACCCGGCCCATCTGGAAGCGATCCACAACCCTCGCGTGAAACCGGTAGACCGCCTTGCGCTCGATTTTTACCTCGGGCGGGCAACCCCAGTCAGCAAGCAACGCGTGGATGCGCGCGTCGTCGGTCATCATCTCCGCCGATTCGCCCGGCTTGAGCATGAACTCCCAGCGTTCGCGACCGCCGGGCGCCACCATGTGCGGCGTTGGACGCTTTGGATCACAGACAAATTCGACGTGATCAATCGGATGCGGCACGTCCAGCGCATCGATGATCAGCCAGTCTTCGCCGAAACTGCGGCCATGAAAATCCTGACCGATGAGCTTGCGCACGATTGAACCTGCGCCGTCGGCGCCGATCACATAGCGCGCGCGCAGCCAGCTGGGCAGACCGTTGCCGTCAACCAGCGAGACGTTGACGCCATCGGCATCCTGCTGCAGATCCGTCAGGGCGATACCCAGCGTCATCTGGACGGTTTTTTGCGATGCCAACCGGCGACGCAGGGCACGCTCCAGGTCAGGCTGATAGAACGTCACCAATTTGGGATGCCCATCAAGCGTGCCGGTGGTGTCGATTCGGGCAAATACACCGAACATCGGCGAGCGCATGCGCACCTGCGGAATGGCGATGCGCTCGAAATCGGTTTCACCGATACCGGCTTGCTGCAGGATGCGCAGTGCCTCGTTGTCCAGTGCGATGGCTCGCGGCGCTTCGTGGATCATCTGTGCTGAATCGATTACCCGGACAGAAACACCCAGGTCGCCGAGCAGCACCCCGAGCGTCGCTCCCACCGGTCCGCAGCCGACGATCAGCACATCGACTGCTGCGCACGGCTGGGCGGAGACTGACAACACCGCTGCGTTGGCTGCGTCCGCTTCTTTCCCGGCGGTCTGTTGAGCAAGTGGCTGCAACACTATCTCCTCTTATTTTGTACATTTTTGTCATAACTGATGAATATGTCAATAATGACTGTTACCGTATGCTACGAAAATGACCAAATTTCCTACCGATGCCTTGAAAGAGCCCGCAGCTAAGGTAAAAAAGAAGCGGGATACATCAGCCGTGAAAGTCGCCTTGACGGCGAGTGCTGATACAGGTGCTGGGCCGGCGCGGGGCGTCCGACGCAAGCTTCAGACGCGCGAGCGCCTGCTCGATGCCGCGCTGAAGCTGATGTCACGAAAAGGCATGGAAGGTGTCGCGATCAACGAGATCACAGACAGGGCGGACGTCGGTTTTGGATCTTTTTACAATCACTTCGAGTCGAAGGAAGCGATCTATATCGCCCTGATCGACAAGTTCTTTGAAGACTTTGCCAACGTGTTGGAAGAGTCGCTTACCAGCTTTGAAGATCCTGCAGAAATCATTGCGGCTTCGATCAGACACACCGTAAACCGCGCGTCCGACGACGCCGTATGGGGACGCTTTTTACTGCGCGAAGGACTTTCAACACAGGCGCTGACGCGCGGACTAGGTCGCCGACTTCTGCGCGATATTCAGAACGGCGTCTCCAGCGGCCGCTTCGGCGCTGCGGATAGCACCATGTGCTTTCTCGCGGTGGGCGGCACGGTCCTTACCGCGATCGCGGCGCGTCTGGCAATTCTTGAGCAGACGGAAACGCAGACGGAGGCCTTGCTTTCCGAAGGCAATGACCTTGGGCCGCTTGATCAACGAACCTCAACCATGTGCCTGCAAATTCTCGGACTGACGCGAGAAGAGGCCCTGGTTATTTCTGGCCGCGCGCTTCACAAAGACACCTGAAACGCAGATTCGTCGGGCGATGCGCCAACTCGGCCACGGAACGACCAAACCCGTTACACGCAGGAAGCGACTTTCATGGAGACTCTTGCCACCCGCGAGCGACATATAGCGCGTCAATGGCGTTTCGGCTTGCCATCTTCGTCATGCGCAGATGTGCGACTGCTGTCGTCGCCACCGCTGCCACCAGAGCCTGACGCGGGATCGCGTCCCTCTCCCCCCACTTCACCGTCTACACCGGCAGCGCCTTTGTTGCCTGGCTTGGGATTGCTCTGGTTAACCTTGCTTGGATCGTTTTTGTCGCTCATGGCGCAGCCCTCTTGAGATTCCCTCTCGCAGCATAAGCGCCAGTCGCATCAACGCCCGATGAAGAGAGAATTGGAGAGATCACTCGTCCGGCCATGAGAAAGAAACCGGCAAAACTGCTATGGCGCCGGATTCTCGTCATACTGGCGCATCAACCATCAGACCAAAACGGTGTCAGCCATCAAACAAGAAGTGCCGAAAGAGTTGGCGTCAGGGCAGATCCACGCCGGTGTTCTCAGTTCGTCAACTCATAATGGATGGCTCGCGCGGCTCGAGTGCGGCGTGGACGTGGTGGTGCCGCGGCCTTATGGGTCTAAGGGGCCGGTGTTGAACGACAAGGTGCATGTTCGGGTGCTGGCGATCAATCGCGTCTCGGGCGCCGTGGTCGGGGTGATGATTCAACCCGAGAAGCGCGAGTAGTACGTCGCTTCATTTCCCTAACTGCACAGGGCGAGCGAGGAGGCACAAGCCATTTCGGATGCCGTCAGCGCAGGTCGGGGAAATCGTCCTCCCAATACTCGTCGGACAGACGTTCGGGATCGCCGGTGCGCGCCAGTTCCTGTTGACGCAGTTCGACACGGCGGATTTTTCCGGAGATGGTCTTGGGCAGCTCGCTGAACTGCAGGCGGCGAATGCGTTTGTACGGCGCCAGCTTTTCGCGCGAGAAGCGGAACACGCTGCGCGCGAGTTCCGGACTCGCCTCGAAGCCCAGCCGCACGGTGACAAACGCTTTGGGTACGGTCAAACGCAGCGCGTCGGCGCTGGGCACGACGGCCGCTTCAGCGATAGCCTCGTGTTCGATCAAGACACTCTCGAGCTCGAACGGACTGAGCCGATAGTCGGACGATTTGAAGACGTCGTCAGCGCGCCCGACGTAAACGTAGTAGCCATCGTCACGGCGTATGGCGATATCGGAGGTGCGGTAGTAACCACCGCGCATCGCGTGCGCGGTGGCCTGCACATCGTTGGCATAGCCGGCCATCAGTCCGAGTGGGCGCGCTTCGAGCGGCAGCGCGATTTCACCTTCATCGGCCAGCTGTCCGTTGGCATCGACCAGGGCGACGCGATAACCGGGTAATGGACGTCCCATCGATCCCGGCACGAGTGGCTGCCCGGGCGAATTGCCGATCACGCAGGTGGTTTCGGTTTGGCCGAAGCCGTCACGTATGTTGATGCTCCACGCCTGCCGAACCCGTTCGATGATCTCGGCATTCAGCGGCTCACCGGCACCGACGATTTCGCGAAGCCGCACTGGATAGGACGCAAGCGGTTCCTGCACCAGCATGCGCCAGACCGTCGGCGGCGCGCACAAGGTGGTGACCTGGCAGCGCACCAGCACCTCGAGCACATCTTTCGGCACAAAACGCGCAAAGTTGAAAACGAACACGCAGGCCCGCGCATTCCACGGTGCGAAGAAGCAGCTCCACGCATGCTTGGCCCATCCGGGCGAACTGATGTTCCAGTGGACGTCACCCGGCTGCAGGCCAATCCAGTACATGGTCGACAGATGGCCGACCGGATAACTCTGATGCGTGTGCGCCACCAGCTTCGGCTTGGACGTGGTACCGGAGGTGAAATACAGCAGCATCGGATCGGTGGCTCGGGTCGGCGCATCCGCAACGAAGACCGCCGAGGATGCATAACCCTGCTGCAAATCGATCCAGCCATCGCGCGGATCGCCGACCGAAATCCGCCCCAGCGTTGCATCGATCGCGTCAAACTTGTGCGCCTCCGCACTACCGACTACGACATATCGAACGGCGCCGACGCTGATGCGATCGGCGATGTCGGCGGTGGAAAGCTGCGTCGATGCCGGCAGCACGACGGCGCCGAGCTTCATCGCGGCCAGCATCACATCCCACAGCTCGACCTGATTGCCCAGCATCAGCAGCAACCGATCACCCCTCCCTACGCCCAACTCACGCAAAAAATTGGCGACGCGTGCGGAGCGTTCGGCCATCTGCGCGAATGAAAATCGGCAGCCCTCGTGATCTGCCGCATCAACGATCCATAGCGCGGTCTGTTCGTTGCCGCGAGCCATCACGTCGAAGTAGTCCAGCGCCCAGTTGAAATCGCCGAGCTCAGGCCAGCGGAACTCGTCATGGGCACGGTCGTAATCGACGCGATGGCGCAAAAGCAAATCGCGCGCCTCGACAAACGTTGTCGCTGAACTCATGACTGCTCCCAAACGTCCATGGGTGATCCGCGCACCGGCCGAGGCGGTTGCACGCAACCATACCTTCATTGCACCGATACATCAGCGTCGGTGCAACTGCCTGTCTAGAAATGCAGCCCCGGCGGCGCGTTGCACTGATATTTTTCATCTTCACGGTTCACGTCATCGGGCGAGATATGCCGCGCAAGCAGCTCCTGCGTTGTCAGTGTTCGCCACGCCTCGACATCGATGCATTGACGGCTTTTGATACCGAACAGGCGCTGCGCCTGGCGCGCCACCGCGCCGACCCCCTGGTCCATGGGATTGACGAATTCGATGCCCGAGACAAGGGCTTTATCGGAACCCGGTATGCCGTGAGTAGCGGAGCCATGTTGCGCTTCACGCAGCCGTTTCCCAAACCCGCCATCGGCATTTGGGTCGCTTTGGTTTGGCGCTTGCGCTGGGATGGATAGCGGTGAAATCGCCGGCGTTGCCGCCGGTGAAGGCGAATCGCTAACAATGGTGTGAACCGTCGGCACGGCCATTCGTCGTATCCGTGCAATCGTCCGATAGCGTGGACTCCTGGACGCTTGAGCGCTGGAAGAAGCCACCGGCATCGGGATGAGGCGCGGCAAGGTGACAAAGCGAAGCTGCAGCGCGAGCCGCTTAGTCTTCGCCATCCGGTTCGTATCGGAGTGGTCGATGGCGGGCGGAAAAAACAGCATCAGAAAACCCAGATGGCAGGCGATGACCGCGACCCATACAGCGACCCGCCGACTGGATTCACGCCTATCGATGGCGGACTTTTGTTCTGATCTCACCCTGGGCATTCCTTTGGCGCTGCCAACCGATGGACAGCCTGCTGGTGAGGGAGTTCCTGCGCGCCGATCTTTCTGGCTGACCGCGCAAATGTCCTGAGCGGATCCAACCGCGCGCAATAGGGCAACACGCGCAGGGAAGCTGGCCGAGTCGATATGAGATTACGCCGCCGCTCGCTCGCGCACCGCTTCAACCGCGCGACGGCGATCATGTTTAACTGCAGGCGCGCCGTTGATCGTGGCTGCGACAAAGCCGGAGCTTGAATGAACATGGCCGGATGGCAGCTGCGCAAATGGCGGACGCGCCGCATTTGACGCTAAGGACGAAAATATCGTAAGGCGCAGTAGACAATAACGTCGGTCCGACACACGCTGGAATGCCGCTACAGCTGGATAAAATATAAAGTTGATCAGGGCGGTCCCATAGCCCGGCATTTGGCGACGCTCTGCTTTCAAGGACACATGCGCATGTCATCCCACGCTTCCACCGAATCCGGCATTCGCGCCGTTGCTCCGCATGGGGTTGGCATTGCTGAAATAGCGCTGGCGCTGGGCGGACTGGCGATCGGCACGGCCGAGTTCGCCGCGATGGGTGTGCTGCCCGAAATCTCGCGGGATCTCGGCGTATCCGTGCCGCAGGCGGGACACCTGATAACCGCATATGCGCTCGGGGTAGTGGTTGGCGCACCGGCCATCACGATTCTGATGGCGAAGACGCCGCGCAAGGCGCTGCTCGTAGGCCTGATGCTGCTCTATGCCTTGGGCAATTTTGCGACGACGATTTTTCACAGCTACGCGGCAGTGCTTGTTTCGCGCTTCGTGGCCGGCCTGCCGCACGGCGCGTATTTCGGCGTGGCCTCGCTGGTCGCCGCCGCGATGGTGCCGCCGGCGAAGCGCGGCGAAGCGATCGGCAAGGTGATCATGGGACTGAGCGTGGCCAACGTGCTCGGCGTGCCGGCAGCGACCTGGCTGGGCGAGACGTTCGGCTGGCGCTCGACGTTCTTGGCGGTGGCGGTGATCGCCTTTCTTACCGCCGCCATGATTTACGTTTTTGTGCCGGCAGTAAAAGCCGACAAGAACGCCAGCGCGCTGACCGAACTGGGTGCGTTGAAGCGCGTCCAGGTGTGGCTGACCCTACTGGCGGCGGCAGTCGGCTTTGGCGGCGTCTTCGCCGTATACAGCTACATCACGCCGCTGCTGACCGAGGTGACGCATCTGCCGCTGACGCGCGTTCCGCTGATGCTGAGCCTGATCGGCATCGGCATGGTGGTGGGCAGCGTCGTCTGCGGCAAGCTGGCCGACCGCTGGCTCAAGGGCACGATGATCGGCATGTACGCTTTCACCGCGCTAATGCTGACCATCCTGGTCTTTGTGGCGCACTCGGCGCCCGCCATGGTCGTCGTGCTGTTTCTGATCGGCATCTGCACGATGGTCACGGTGAGTTTTCAGGCGCGACTGATGGACGTGGCTGGCGATGCGCAATCGCTGGCTGCGGCCTTGAACCACAGCGCTTTCAATATCGCCAATGCGCTCGGCGCGTGGCTCGGAGGCGTCGCCATTGCAGCGGGCTTCGGATGGACGTCCACCGGCTGGGTAGGGTTGGGTCTTGCCATTATCGGTATCGGCGTGCTGCTCTGTTCGTTCGCGTTGGACCGCCGGCGCGTTGCCGCCTGACGTCGCCAGCGCGCAAGCAAAAACTAGGGCCCGCCCAACCCGACGCGGATCGCCTTCGAAAAGTCGTCGGTCGGCAAGCTGGCCCTGGCCCGGTCGGTGACGCGGCCGCGACGACGCAGTTCCTGCACCGATACGCTTTGATCCAGCGCGCCGATCTCGTAGAGATATTCCGGCAGGTAGCCGGTAATCAGTAGGCGTACGTCGTACGGCAAACCCGGGTCCAGCCGCTTGGCCATCCGGTAGACGATGGTGGTGCAGTTGGAGGTCAGCGTGTTGTAGAACGCCGGCGTCTTGACCAGCTCGTTGGCGGCATGGACGTAAGACAGAAACAGCTCGCGCATCACCTGCCTGCTCATCTTCAGCGGAAACAGGTAGTCGTCTTCCCCGCGCACGTTGGTACGCACGGCGATGATGTCGCGCTCGTCGGCCGCCGTGAGGATCATGTCGAAGCGTTTGAAGAAGCCGCCGATGGCCGAATACTGCTGGCCGCGCTTCTTGCGGATCTCGACGGAAAACACCACGTGGCGACCGTCGTCAAAGCCGAACGAAATCATCGCGTGGGAAATCTCCCTGCTGCCCCAGTACGACAGCACGGCATCGGCGGAGGCGATGTGATCGAGATCGTAGCTGCGCGTCTCCCAGCGGATGTCGTGATCCTCCTCGGTGCGCCAGGTGAAGTTGCGCACGTTGTTCAAGGTGACCTTGCTGCCGTCGACGGTGCCGCTCATCAACTGCGCCACGTCATCTGCCCACACGCGGTTATTGGAGGGCGCGATGGTCGACCACCACGCCAGCAACGCCACGAAGGCCAGCGCGTAAAGGAGCAGCGGCAGCCAGCTTCGGCGGCTTATCGCGAATGCAAACAGCGAAACGATGAGGATGGCCCACAGCGCGCTGCCGATCGCACGCACCACGGCGCTACCCGGCAGCTGAAACCACAGCGCCATGGCGCCCCAGAGGCCAGAGAAAAAAGCGACCAGCGCCACCAATACGTTGATGACGACGCGGCAAATCGCCCAGAATTTGGTGATTGTCATTGCGGACCAGAGTGACGATCAATGCCTGCAAGCGTGACGGTTTCGCCGCGCCAAGACAATTAGCGGCGGCCGGTGAAGTCGCCAGGCTGCCCGCGCGCGATCCGCGGGCGCACCACGAGTTGGTAGTACGCGGCAGCCAGCACAAACAACCCCAGAAAGATCGCAAACAGTACGGCGTTGTAGAACACCATGGTGAGCAGACAGATCAGCGCCGTCGCCAGCGCGATAAAGGGGAACCACGGATAGCACGGCGCACGAAACGGCCGTTCCAGCGCCGGTTCGGTGCGCCGCAAACGCAGCAGCGCCAGCATCGAGATCAGATACAGCACCACCGCACCGAAGACCGACAGCGTGACGATGTTGGCCGTCAGCGGCTGACCGCCGATCTGCACCCAGCGATCGGAGTAGATCGCCGCCACGCCGATCACGCCACCGACCAGGATCGCCCAGTGCGGCGTGCGTCGACGCGCGCCCAGCTGCGCCAGAATGGTGGGCAGAAAGCCCGCGCGCGCCAGCGCAAAGATCTGCCGCGAATAACCCATGATGATGCCGTGGAACGACGCGATCAGTCCGAACAGTCCGATCGCGACCAGCATATGCAGCCAGCCGCTGTGGCTGCCGACCACCACGCGCATGGCCTGCGGCAGCGGATCGTTGATGTTAGCTAGGGCGCGCCAGTCGCCCACGCCGCCGGCAAGCAGCATCACGCCGAACGCCAGTACCGCCAGCGTGCCGATACCGGCGATATAGGCGATCGGCACGGTGCGCCGCGGATCACGCACCTCTTCAGCCGCCATCGCGGCACCTTCGATCGCCAGATAGAACCAGATCGCAAACGGAATCGCGGCGACGATACCACCCAGCGCCTTGCCGTCGAGCGTCGCCTGCCCGGCCCAGCCGTTGGCCGTGAAGTGCTGCCAGGCAAAACCCGGCGCGACCACGCCCATGAATACCAGCAGTTCGACGATAGCCAGCAGAGTAACAATGAGTTCAAACGTGGCCGCAATGGTCACGCCGGCAATGTTCAGCGCCATGAAAACCACGTACGCGCCAACGGCGACCAGCTTCGGTTCCAGCGCGGGAAACTGGACGTTGAGATACGCGCCGATCGATAGCGCGATGGCCGGCGGCGCAAAGACGAACTCGATCACAGTAGCGAAGCCGGCCACCAGCCCGCCCCAGGGGCCGAACGCCCGATAGCTGTAGGCAAACGGACCGCCGGCCGAGGGAATCATCGTGGTCAGCTCGGTATAGCTGAAGATGAAGGTGACATACATCACGGTGATAAACACCGCGGTGACCAGGAAGCCCAGCGTCCCCGCGCTGGCCCAGCCGTAGCTCCAGCCGAAATATTCGCCGGAGATCACCAGCCCCACGGCAATGCCCCAGAGATGAAAACCGCTAAGTGTTTTCTTCAAGCCTGCTGCTGTGTTCATCCGAGATGCTCGCCTGTGATGAAAGATCAGGTTTGAGTGCGGTACCCGTCAGCTTGCGCTGGCGCGCTTCCTGGGCCAGCCACGCCAGCAGCGTGGCCGCGCGTTCGTAGCTGAGTCCGTCGGCATGGATATTCGAGATGCAGTTGCGCAGCGAATCGGCCTGCCCCGGCTCCGGCGCCCAGGTCAGATAGACGCCTAAACTATCGGCCACGCTGAGACCCGGCCGTTCGCCGATCAGCACCGCCACCATGCGCGCGCCGAGCCGCTGCGCAATCGCATCACCCAGGCCCACGCGCGCCTGCGTCGCCAGCACGATCGGCGCGATAGTCCAGTCCTCCAGGCGCGCCCTGCAAGCGTCCAGCATCGCGACCGAGTGATGCATCGCCGCACACGCGGACAAGCCGTCAGCAATGACAAAGACCAGATCGTAGTCGGCGCGCGCGGCATCGAGTTGGGCCTCACCGCTGCCCAATTCGCGGCCCCAGTCCGGCCACAGGAGATAAGTCTGGCGATCGGTGGCGCGACTACCGACCTCAATGCATTCGCGTGGCGCCAGCGCCTTGCGCAGCGCAGGGACGTCCAGCGCCGCGTGCACCGCATCGCGCGCCTGGCTCGCGGCGGCCTGAAATTTCAGCAGTTCTTTGGTCGGCAGCGCATCGCCGGTGCGGCCCAGCCCGATGCGCGCGCGGGTGAACTGACGCAGGCGCGCAAACGGATCGCGCGCCGGATCGTCGACCACGCGTCCGTCAACGGCAGATTCGTCGATGGCGCGCTCCTCACTCATGCGGACGGCGCTCCGAGCAGTCGCCGCAGCGGCACGCCGCCCGGCTGCGGCGGCGGCAAACGTCCATGGCTATCGAGCATGCCCATTTGCGCCAGCCAGCGCTCGAATTCCGGTGCCGGCTTCAAACCGCGCGCATGGCGTAGGCCGAGCACATCGTGAAACGACAGGCTTTGATAATTCAGCATCACATCGTCCGCGCCCGGCACCGCGATCAAAAAATTGACGCCGGCGTTGGCCAGCAGATGCATCAGCACATCCATGTCGTCCTGATCGGCTTCGGCGTGATTGGTGTAACAGACGTCGACGCCCATCGGAAGGCCCAGCAGCTTGCCGCAGCAGTGATCCTCCAGCCCCGCGCGAATGATCTGCTTGGCGTCGTAGAGATACTCCGGGCCGATAAAGCCGACTACGGTATTGACCAGCAGCGGATCGAACGCGCGCGCCACCGCATAGGCGCGCACCTCCAGAGTCTGCTGATCGACGCCGTGATGCTGGCCCGCGGACAGCGCGCTGCCCTGCCCTGTTTCGAAATACATCGCCTGCTGCCCGACGCTGCCGCGCTTGAGCGAGCGCACCGCATCGTGCGCCTCGCGCAGCAGCGAAAGGTTGACGCCAAAGCCGGTATTCGCACCTTCGGTGCCCGCCACCGACTGAAACACCAGATCCAGCGGCGCACCGCGCTCGATCGCCTGTATCGACGTGGTGACATGCGACAGCACGCAAGACTGCATCGGAATATCGAAGCGCTGGCGCAGATCGTCCAGCAGCTTCAGCAAGGTGATGCAATCGGACAGGCTGTCACCGGCGGGGTTGATGCCGATCACCGCGTCGCCCATGCCGAATAGCAAACCGTCTAACACCGCCGCCGCAATGCCGGCCGGGTCGTCGGTAGGGTGATTGGGCTGCAGCCGACTGGCGAGCGTGCCGGGCAGACCGATCGTGCTGCGAAACGCGGTGACCACGCGACACTTGGCAGCTACCGCGATGAGATCGGCATTACGCATCAGCTTGGAAACGGCCGCCACCATTTCGGGCGTGAGCCCTGTTGCTAGCTGGGTGAGAGCTGCGGCATCGGCCTCGTATGAAAGCAGCCAGTCGCGAAACTCGCCAACGGTTAAGTGCGCGACAGTGGCGAACGCGGCAGCATCGTGCGTATCGACGATCAGCCGCGTCACCTCGTCGCTCTCGTACGGCACCATGGCGCGATCGAGAAACGTTTTCAGCGGCAGCTCGGCCAGCGCAAAGCGGGCGGCGACACGCTCCTCCTCACTCCCCGCCGCGAGGCCGGCTAATTCATCGCCCGAGCGACGCGGCGACGCGCGCGCCATCAGCGCGCGCAGATCGTCAAAGCGATAGTTCGTTGAACCCACGGCCGCGGTATAGGCCATCGACTTGCCCTCTCGCCGGTCGATTCGATACTAGCGGCCACTTTGTGCATTGCGCAACGACCGATCGCCGTGGGCAGATCGGCTGTAACCGTCGCGATGCCTTCCGGTCAGTCCGGCAGGCGGTCCAGCCAGTCGCCCATTTGCTTCATCACCTGAGTGCGAGCCGGCTCCGCTTCGTTCATCAGCTCGTGATACAGCGCCGCGAAATGGCGGGTGGTGAGCTGGCCAGTTGACGCGGCCGCGCTGGCAAACGCGGTACTGCCGGCGGGGTCGACCAGCTTGTCCGCGCCGGCAACCAGCAACAGGGTCGGCACGGGCAGCTTGCCGGCATCGGCGATGCTGGCCTCACCGGCGCTCAAGATGAAGTTGGCCAGGCGCGGCGTGATCTGGCTGAAGACCAGCGGGTCGTTGCGGTAGGCCTCGATAACTGCGGAGTCGTGCGAAAGGTTGTCGACCTTCAGACCGTTGCTCAGCGGCAGATTCGGCAGCAGCGACGCCAGCACGTGGGCCAGCTTGCGCATGCCGGCACCCGACCAGCTGCGCAATGCCGGCGACGTCAGCATCATCGCGCCGGGTTTGATCCGGCCATCCAGCACCGTGCGCGCGGCGACCAGCCCGCCCATGCTGTGACCGAGAAGAAGCGGCGCACGGGCATGCTTGGTCGCGTACTCGTTATAGACGGCCGTGAGATCGTTCAGCAGATCGTCTTCGTGCTTCAGCGCGCCGCGCGGCCCCGGCGTTTCACCGTGTCCGCGCTGGTCGTAGCTGAGCACGTCGAAACCCCGCTGACGGGACCATGCTGCCACGTGGACGTAGCGACCGCTGTGCTCACCCAGACCATGCACGATCAGCACCGCGCGTTTGGCGTCGGCCAGCGGCCAGCGACGAAGCCGCAGCGCGAGTCCATCGGCCATGCGCTGTTCGTCGATAAGCCCGTTGTCCTGTTGGCTGGCCGACGACACGCCAGATTTTTCCGCTGCGTCCATGGTCGACCCCGATCCCGAATCAAAGATGCCGCATCATGCTACGAGGGGCGCTGCCGATGCCACCGCAACCGGCTATCGAGCACCGATATTTCACCTGGCACGCGCTATTTTTCCGCGCACGTTGCTTTCAGGAAACTCACATGGGCTGCCTACCCGTACCGCTCTTTTTTCTCATCGGCTTTGGCGTCGGTTATCTGGTCGACGGCCAGCACGGCGCACTGTGGGGCGCCGGCATCGGGCTGGTGATGGGCTTGATCGGCATGGGTATTATGATCAAGGCGATGCGCGGGAGCGACGGACGCTGAAGCTCGCCGCAGGTAGCTCGACGCTGGTTTCGCCGTGGAACGACGTGGCCGAGTGTCCCAGCTGGACACGATAGCTGCCAGCCGGACGCTGCCAGTTTTTTTGCTGGCTGTTGAAAGCCACGAGAATCCACGGATCGGCGGTGATTTCCACATGCTGCGTCGCGCCCTTTTTCAAGGTGACTCGACGCCATCCAGCCAGGCGCCGCGTGTGGTTTTCGCCGGGAAGCGTGACGTAGATCTGCGGCACATCGGTACCGTCGCGAGAGCCTCGATTGCTGACGTCGAAAGCAACCACCAACTTGCCATCCGCCCACTTCGCCTGCAGCCTGTGATAGCCGAAGCGCGTATAGCTCAGCCCATAGCCGAACGGAAACAGCGGCTCGATATTTTTCTTCTGAAACCATCGATAGCCGACGTCGGCTCCTTCGATGCGGTAGTCGACCGTATCGGCCGGCTGTCCCTGCGGCGGCAAGCCGATCGAGGCCAGCCCCGCGCCTGGAATCTGCGGCCGCGGCAGTTGCGAGTCATCTTTCGGCCAGGTCATCGGCAGCCGCCCCGACGGCGCCGCTTCGCCAAACAGCAGTCGGGCAATCGCCTCGCCGCCGCGCGCACCGGGATACCACGACTCCAGCACGGCGCCGGTTTGATCGAGCCACGGCATCTTTACCGGACCGTTGTTTTCCAGCACCACGACAGTGTGCGGGTTGGCCTTGGCAACGGCCTCAACCAGGGCGTCCTGGTTATCCGGTAGCGTCATGTCGGGCCGATCGAACGACTCCGCATCCCACTGCTCGACGAACACCACGGCCACCTCGGCATGCGCGGCCAGCTGCACGGCTGCCGCCACATCGCGTCCGTCGTTGAACTGCACCTTGCCCGGCACGCGGCGCGCTATCGCCGCGACCGGCGCGGACGGTTGATAGACGCGCGGCCCTGGCCAGCCGTCCGGCGGCAGGCCGGGCACGGCGTTACCGGCGGGCGGATACACCACCGACGAGCCGCCACCGCTGAGCACGCCCTTGTCGGCATGCCCACCAATCACGGCAATCGACTTCAGCGACGGCGACAGCGGCAGCAGATCGCGCTGATTGCGCAAAAGCACTGCGCCCGCCTCTTCCGCCTTCTGCGCAACCGCGCCATCGGCCGAAAAATCGATCGGCGCTGCTTTGGCGGGATGATCGATGATTCCCGCGGCAAACATGCTGCGCAGAATCCGTCGCACCATATCGTCGACGCGCGACTGCGGCACCTCGCCGGAAGCGATAGCCGCCCGCAGGGGCTGATCGAAAAATACCTTCGGGTCGAACACTTCGCCCGCTGATTCCTGATCGAGCCCCGCCAGCGCCGACTTGCCCGCGCTATGCACTGCTCCCCAGTCGGACATCACGTAGCCCGGGTAACGCCAGTCACCCTTCAGTACAGTGTTGAGCAGCCAGTCGTTTTCGCAGGCGTAGACGGCGTTGTAGCGGTTGTAGGCGCACATCACTGAACCGGGGTGGCCGATGCCGATGGCGATCTCGAACGCCAGCAGGTCGGCATCGCGCGCGGCCGGCTCGTCGATCTGCGAACTCAGCGTATTGCGCCCGGTTTCCAGCGCGTTGAGCGCGTAATGCTTGACGGTGGCGATGACCTTTTGATCCTGCACGCCGCGCACGGCGTTGCCCGCGATCGTGCCGGCCAGCAGCGGATCTTCACCGGCGTATTCGAAATTGCGGCCGTTGCGCGGATCGCGCTCCAGATCGACGCCGCCGACCAGCATGACGTTGAAACCCTTCTTCCGCGCCTCGCTGCCGATCATCGCGCCACCGGCGTAGGCGATCTGCGGATCGAAGCTGGCGGCGGTCGCCAAACCGCTGGGCAGCGATGTAGCGCCGCCGCTCTTGTCCGCCTTGGCCACGCCGAGCCCGGCGTCGGTCTCTTGCAAGGCGGGCAGCCCGAGACGCGCCAGTGCCGGCACATAGGCAGCCGAGTTCAGCGCGCCGACAGGCATCGCCCTGCCCTCGCTGGGCTGACCGAAGTCCGCACGGATCAACCGGAATTTTTCATCCTGGGTCATTGCCTTCAACACCAGCGTGGCGCGCTGATCGGCTGACAGTGAGGCGTTCATCCATGGCTGTAGAGATGATTCGGCCGAGGCTGTGGCGCAAGTCATCGTTGCTGCGCTGGCGGCCAGCATCCATCCCATCCGCAAGTATTTAGCGCGTGCCAAATTCGTTTCCTTTCTCGTTCAAGTCACCACCAAGCATGCCACGCGCTGTCGGGCGATCGGTGAACGTGCATCAAAGATGCAACGTTCAGCGCGCGGGGATCAATCCATCCAGACCCCACACAGTAAGAACGATGGGCAACAAAAAACCCGCTCGATGGCGGGTTTTCAGGGCTGCTATGAGCCATGACGCAATGGAGGCCTAGGTCGGAATCGAACCGGCGTACGCGGCTTTGCAGGCCGTTTACATCCTTTATTATCAGCCGCTTGCGAACACTGACACCAGCAACGCGCTTTAGATGCGCCGGTCTCTATGATTGAGACAAGGCCACGATACGCTAAAGCCATGGGCAGACACATCACCAAATCAATCCTTGGCCCCGGCTCGGCATGCGATAACTGCAACCGTGTGAATTGGGACATGGGCAGCGAGGGGTCGCTTTGCTATTACTGCAAGGCAGGGCTGTTCATGCACCGAAAATTCTGGCGTTACACGTTCAACGATCAGGACGAATTGATTGATGTGTCACCGCGGCCCGAAGTGACCGAGGCCGAGGTACACGAAGAATGGCGCCGATTAGGTGTTAGCTACAAAAAGTATCCGGAAACGATGCCCGAGCTGCTGCGCGACATGCTCACCGTCTACTGAGCTAGGGAGCTACTGGATCACGCCCTGCTCTCGCAGCTTGGTTATGCAGGTCCGGAAGCCGGACACCACTTCGCCCGCCTTGGTGTAGGCCGTGATGGCGTCGGTGATCCACTGATCCATCGGCGGCAAGTCAGCCATGCTATTCAGTGACGGCACGTTGGCCAGCACCGGCAGAGCTGGCACTTGGTCACAGGTGACCTGCGGCGGCGGCGTTGGCACGGGCGACGGCCTGGTCGAGGCTTGCTTGCACGCCGGCAGGGCGAGAACAAGCCACGTCAGTAGCAGGCCGATTGCGATAGATCGTAACGATCTGAGTCTTGGTTTCATTGGCGGTGGTATCCAGCGCGGGAAAGTCGCGGTTGAATTTGGCGAGCATGTCGCCGGTGGTCGTCAGGCTGAAGGCGTCATCGGCGGTGTGTTTGGCTTGGATCTGCTGCGCGGCATTGGCGTCGTCCGCCAGCACCTTGTTCTGGCCATCGGTGACACCCTGCGCATAGCGCTCGGCACCGTAGTGATGCACCCAAAACCCGGTACCAACGACGGTGAGTACCAGCACGATCAAGATGGCCAGCACGGCATAGAGTTTGGCGGTGGCCGTCATTTTCCTGCTCCCGCCATCGTCTTATGCGTGCGCCAATAGATGTAGACCGACGAACCGATGGCGGCGACGGCCAGCAACGCCGACACCACCATGAACCACTGCGAGCTGGTGGCACTGCCAGACAGCGCGCCGCCGATCGCGTTAGTGATGTGCTGCGCCTGCTGCGCGCCCTCGATGATGGCGCCGCCGGCGCCAGTCACGATACCCGCCAGCGCGCCCTGCCCGGTGCGTGTCTGCGAGGCGGACGTTGGGGGAGCCACCGGCGTCGCTGTCGTCACCGTAACCTGCCGCAAATCGGACTGTGTAAGCGTGGCGGTAGTCGGCAGCGCAGGACTGCTTTCGAGCGGTTTCATGGCCTCATCGGGCAACAGCCACAAGGTGGTTTCCAGCGCACGTCGGTTCACCAACCCCTTGGACACGATCTTTTTGCCGGTGGCAGGATCGGTAACGAACTTCCACTGAGCCAGCTGCTCGGGCACCGAATCGTAATTCGGTGGCGTCATGTTGAGATTCTTGACCAGCGTCGAAGCCTTGAATGCGCCAACGCCGACGTTGAATGCGAACCACACCAGCGCTGCAAACTGGTTGTTGGTCAGCGGCGCCTTGACGCAATCTTCCACTGCCGCGCAAGTCGGCGCCAAGTCGTCTTGCAGATCCTGTTCGGCGCGCTCCGGCGTGATGACGTCGCCAATCTTTACGTTCTTGGTGTGTCCGAAACCGATCGTCGGTACACCGGCCGAATCGAGATAGGCCTTGAGTGCTGGTTGACCGTTGGTACCCGGCAAACCCTCCCACACCTTGCCTTGGTTGAGTCCGTAGGCGTCGAGCATGCGTGTCATGACGTGGTTTCCAAATGGGTTAGCTAGCGCGACGCTCTTTCAGCATCACTTCCAATTCCTCAGCCGCCAGGCGCACCAGTCGCAGGGATTGGCCGATCTTTTGCTGCTCCTTTTCCCCGAGCTTCCAGTTTTGGATGTCGTGCTGTATCGAAAAAACGAGTGAGCTGAAATCCTTCACTGCCTCATGCAACTTGTGCCGTGCCGCGGTGAGCGCGCCATCGGTACCTGTGCGCCGTATCAGCAGCTCGAGCGATCCCAGTACGCGCGGAAACAAGATGATTTTTCCGGCTGCCGCCTGGGCGGGTAATTCTTTGTCGAGCGCCTTGCATTCGTCGATGAGCTTTGCCAGTTCGTCGGCGAGCGCTTTTCCATTCACTTGCAGGTCCTGGACTGCAGCTGTCCGACTTGAAATTGAAGTGTGGCGATCGCGCTGGTGCTGCCTGCGTCGTGCTTGATTAAGTCGATGACCGTTCCCCCAGCCCACGCGAAAATGGTCATGCACGCGGTGGCGGCCAGACCCTTCCAAAACGTCAGGTCGTTTTGCCGGCGCGCGCGCTTCACGGTCATGCGCTTATCCGTGCATGGCAATTCACCCCACTGATGGCGCACGAAAAATTCATGGCGCCATGCTCGCCGCTAGCGCGGAAACGGATAAGACAAAACGTTTCCAGGAACGGCCTTCAGCTATTCGTCGTCACAGGGATTAAGCGAAAGGGAACGGGGCCGACGCGGGTGCATAAGCCTCGCCGCCGTATCGACCCGCGCCGAGCGTGAAACGGAAGTTGGCGAAGTTACCGGCGAATGACTCGCTGCCATCGTAATTAGCTCCGATGGAAACGCGAGAGGTGTAGTCCACTGTCGGCTGCGCGCCTGATCCGATAATTGCGCCGTTAAGGTAAAGCGTACCTACCCCGCCTATCACGTCCCACGCTACTTTGTTGAATACGCCAGGATTGGCCACAGCCGTAGCGCCGCTGTTGGCAACGTTGAACGCGCTGTTGCCGTAGACGTATAGCTGATTGGCATTGGTTAGGCCTATGCAAACTGTGCCGGTAGTCGGTCCGTTGTTCGGTCGATTGGATACGATGCTCTGAAACGCAGCCAACGCGCCGACCACCATGAAATCAATCTCCCAACAGAAGTCCTGCGTTCCGATGACGACTGCCAGGTTGATCTGCAAAGCACCTGCCGGCAAGCTGAAAACCGTAACGCCTCCGCCTCGGTTAGCTAGAGTGTTTTTTCCGTACTGCTTGTTCGCCGAGTCGATGAAAACTTTGTTGCAATCAATAACCGGGTTGCCGCACAGATCGTAGAAAGCGAGACTGTTGGCGCGGCCATCGAAGGGTATCAGCGAGACGACTTTCGATAGCAGCGGATCTGTGCCTGCGCCGCCAGAGTGTCCGCCGCCGGCCAGCGATACGCCCAACCCCTGTGCCTGGAACGCCGACCCATTCCAGATGTAGACCAGGTTGTCCGCATCAACAATGTAAGAATCGCCGTCGCTCAGTCCCGACGTCGGCAACGCAGCATACGTAGCCACACGGCCTTTGAGCACGAGCGAAGCAACACTTATCACAGGCGCTTGCGGATTGGTTGAGTCGACAACGACGTTGGGCGTGCCAGGCACAATCGAATTGACACCGGGCGCCGGCGGCAGAGGCTTGGGGTTGATCAGCTCGTAGTGATTGGCCCCTTGCGTGCTGTATTGCAAAAGCAGTTCATGTCCACTACCCGCAATTTCGCCTGCGACCAGCGCCACCCCGCCAAACTTGGTGATCGGTAGCGCGCCAAGGTCGTTGGGGTTGAGCGTAGGTGCGGTTGTTGCGTTCGCAGCCGTCGCTCGCACCGATAGCACCATGCCATCGGTTAGCACCGTAAGCGCGGGCGAAAAGTCGACGGTGATCGCGTCCCCTGTGCCTGCACCAATGGCATACGCGATACCTGCACCGCCTGGGGAATCACCGCCGAAATAAGGCAGCGAATTCCATGGCGTAGCGCCGTCACCGATTTTCAGTTTGTTGGTGTCTCTCTCGTGGCCACCCTCGTCTGCCAGCAATACTTCGTTGCTCGCGGTCCACTCAGCAGCAGTGCCTCGGCGAAAGCGGAAGCGATAAGGTAAATCGGTCATGTGCCTGTCTGCCCGCCGTCGATGATGATTTGCACCGGTGTCCAGGTGACAGCGTCAATGGTGCTTTCAGTCACACCGCTGGCCGCGGTATAGGCAAATGGCACACTATGCATCTGCATGCTGATGCCGTTGGTGTTGATGGCATACACCTTCATGGTCACCTGCCCGGTGTAGGCCAGCGATGCCGTTGCGCCGGTCCCTCCGACATCGAGCTTTTCGATAATAAGCGCACCTGTGCCATCAAAGAATTGCACCGCGTAGCGCACGTCATCCTCGGGCGTGATGCTGGCAGCCGTGGTATCGATGACCTGATCCGCCTGGATGGTGCGGTTGCGCGTCGCCCACGTCACGGCGATGTTGCCGTTCACGGCCGCTGGCCGGTAGGTCCCACCGATGAGCAGATTGCCAGGCGGATACGGCAGCGCTTGTCGGTCCGCAAAAAGGACGGATAGCGTGGGCGCGTTGTCCAGTGACAGCGAGCTGCTGCCTAAATTGGTGAGCAGTTTGGCGTTGACGGTTTCACCGCCCACGTATTCGCGCTGATCGGTACCCGTCCACTCGCCGCAAAAATAAACCACGGACGCCGCTGCATGCACTGCTGGCAGTGTATCGGCGCACCCGCGTGCCAGCGTTACCGTGTTGGCCGTTGTGTCGAGTGCATCGACACGAACGATCTCGCTGTCCCACATAGCCCAGCTACCCACGTCGACGCGGTCGAGCAACTGGCCGCTGGCTATGGTGAACGCGGTATCGAGATAGCCTGCAGCCTCAACTATTTTTGCAATGGGCGTCCAGTCGGCCGTTGCGCGCTCGGCATACGCCTCACCCGTTGCCGCCGTGTCCACACCGTAGTTCACTCCACCCGAAGGCGGTGAAGCTGCCGTCAACAGGTAGCCCGCATCGGGTGCCAGCGCAGCGAGGTCTGCTGCGCTCAGCGTCTGCGCCAATTCGATATAGGGCGCTTCAAACGCGATCTGGTTAGGCGATGGTGTGGGTGTTGAAGGCGTAGGCTTCCACAGGCCAGGGGTTGCGTTGACGTACGCCGTCGCTGGCAGGTCATAGATGTTTTCAACGCCGACGATTTTCAGGCGACCATCCGTGCTGGTGCCATGGGCTACGCTGCCGCATACCAGCACCATACTGGCAATGCCTTCGCTGGGTGCCTGAAGCACCACGTTCAAGCCCGGCCGCAACCCGGGCAGAATGTGCCGAATCGTCAGCGTCATTTTGTTGGTGGGCGTGGCCAGCGCCTGACTATCGCGCGTGGCCACGCGCAAGGCGAGCGACTCGGTAGGAATCTCTTTGTAATCGTTGGTTGCCGCGATGATTTTGCCGACGGATTGAATGGCGCCCATGGCGTGTACTGGCGCCGTGGTTCGATCCTGCTTTGCTTGCGGATCGGTCCAGGACACACTCACCGTGTTGGTTGTTTCCGTAGTGATGCTGGCGTCCTGAGTGAAGCTGATGATGTCGTCGGTCAACTCACTGATCACCGGCAGCGTGCTGATATCCGTCACCGCGCGAATCAGGTCCAGGTAATAGAGCCCGTCCAGCCGGCTCTGGCTGACGTTGGCGCCGATGACATTGCATATCCGCTGGCGAAACTGCAGCGGCGTCTCGGCGCTGCTGTCGTACGTCGTGCAAAGGCCAAACCCCTCGGCATACAACTGGTCGGCCGCTGCGCGAAAGCTCGCGTCGTTGATCATGCCGATCGGCTCGCCCTGCATGTCGCTGAAGGTGATGCTGTCGTAGATCATATGGGCCGGATTCATGGCCAATAGCTCACCCGACAGGCCGTTTTTGTAGATGCGTAGCGATAGGCCACCACGGTTGTCATTGACTGGGTTATCGCTTAATCCAATCGTGTAGCTGGTCGACCCGGTGAGGTAGACATAGCTGTTAAGAACAGCAGCTTCAGCTTCATCGGCAGTATCGTAATCATTATCCCAGTACGTCGTTTTTACCCCGTTGCCATCAACTACGTTGAATACGGTGGTCCATTCCTGCCGACCAGGTGGCACATCGCTTTTTGAATCCCAGCGCGACCATGCCTGATATGTCATACCCACATCGTGGGCAAGGATGATCGTGTCGTCGGCCGTGAAACCCGAATTGATTGTTACGCCATTAACTACAGGATCGATGCCCGCGGATGTCGCAGGAAATGCGGTGTCGTTGATGACGAGATCACCGCTATCCATGGAAATGGCGGCTTTCTCGGGATACCACGGCGTGTCGTTTTCCCAGTCGGCGAGGATGCGCTCTACCTTCAAACTCACGGTTTGCGGATTGGGAATGTTGGCGCCGTAGCGGCCACCGCGGAACACCGTGGTCAACTTGCCGCGGTGGGCCGATTGTTCCGGCCCGAAGGTGCTAGTGAGATAATCGTTGGGCGCCTGGGTCTGCTCACCGAACATGATGTCCATGTCGCCCACCACGCCGCCCTGCTGGCTCTCGCCGCCCCACAGGTTGGGCAGGTTGACGCTGATGCGGCCGCTCGCCGTCATGCGCCCCTGCCATGCGGTTTTGCCGCCGGCACGCCACTCGAGCACGGCGTCTACCACGCCTTTGCACCAGCCGAAGTGCATGCTCCATGGGTACCAGTAGCCGACTGTCTGTTTTTTGCTACCGCCCATCGTATTGCTCCATCTGCATCGCGTGGTTCACCAGTCGAATGGCCAGCGCATCGCCGGTGGCGAGCAACTGCTCGGCGTCAATGCCCTCATACCGAAACTTCAGCCAGTCGAGGCCATGCCGCGCGAAGAACACACGCGCGCCCTTGCGGCAGAAACCGGCTCGGGTCGTGAAGCCCGGCACGGTGGATAGGTGAGAAAGACGCACGATCACTTTTTGCCACCGCTCTTGCGGATGGGTATGGGCGTGCCGGGCAACATCGCCAGCTGCGTCGGGTTATCGATCCACACGGTGCCGTAGAGCCGGATGATCCGTTTGCCGTCGGCCACATCGGGCACGCTGCCCTTGGGCGGAGGTGGTGTTCCAGGCAATTTAGGCGTCAGCGCAATCGTGAGGATCAGCGCGACAAGGCCTTCCGCAATAAGAATCCACATGGTCAGCTCACAGGGTTGCCGTCGTAGTAATTACGGCCCGGCATCCACAGCTCGCCGCCGTAGTTGTCGGTGTTGTTGTAGTACGTGCAGTCATCCCAGTCTTGTCCGCAGCCGGGGTAGGCAGTGCCTTCCAGCCCATCGATCAACTCGGCACCGCCGAACGTGACAGTGATCGTGTTGCCGCCGTGGCTGTCGATGCTGCGGCGAAGCGTCAGGCCATCCGAGGGACGCGTCCATTCGATCCAGCCGCCGGCCAAGCGCCCGCTCGGCAGCGTGCCGAACGCATCGGCGGTGAGGGAGAATCCAGACACACCGCTCAAAGTGAAGGGCAGCGCGTGCAGCGTCTTGTCGACGTTGCATCGGCCATTGCCTTGGCTGTAGAGCAGCAAATCGCAGGGACGCTGCCAGGTGCGACCACCGCCGGCGCGCTTGGCCGTGGTGAGCGTCGGCTCTGTCGTGAGTACGAGATTAGTGTCAGTGAACTGCGCGCCGACGATGCGGCCGACCCAGTTGGCTAGATAGTCGCTTTCGCCAAAGTGCTGCGTCAATATCGTGACGGACACTGCATCGCATGGTGGTTCGGGCCGCCAGTTTGCAGCGACAGCCGCCGTTTTCGGCAACGTGATGGTGATGCTGGCCTGGTTGGTTTCGCTGCCGTCCTGAATCTCGGTGTGGCTGATCGGCACCGGCAGGTAGATGTTGCCGAGGTAAACGATCGGGCGATCGGCATCCGTGTGGTACCAACTCACGGTGCTACGGGTAAACCTGTAGAGCTTGTAGGGCTTGCCTTGATCGAGGCTGATGTCGCGCGCTTCAGACGTCATCTTTGACGGCCTCCCATGCGGTGGTGACCTGGAGGATGCCGTCGGCGTCGGTGACGTGATCGAGCTCGATGCTGTCATCGGCCAGCTCGGCCAGTGTCATGAAACTCACCGCACGCACATCGCTGGGCGCAAACGCCACGCCGAGCGCGTTGTCGATCGAGAGCGACTCGGTATCGGTGGCTTCCACGCTGCCGGTGATGCGGCAGTAGTAGACCGCCCCGCTCCACAGCTCGATGCGCAGATTCCGGCGCCCGGGCTGCTGGCGGCCAAACACGGTGTAACCGCACCACTCGATGGTGAGAGTCACGTCAGCTGGCGACACGGGCGACGCGAGCAGCACGTCGGATGACCAGCTGGGCAGCCACACCGTGCCCATGCGGCCGGCGAGCGCGTATAGCAGGCTGCGGAACGCGTCATGGTCTGCGCGGCCCACAATGAGCCATTCGTGCGACTGGTTGCGGAAGGGCACCTGCGGCAGGTCGATGTACTCCACCAGGCCGGTATCCGCATCGACCGGCTCGATCAGGCGGTCGTAAGTGTCGGTGGGATCGTTCGATTCGTTCGGGCGCCACTCGACCACGTACACGCCGCGATAGAGCGGGAACGATGCCGGCATGGCCGCTGGCCAGTCGCACGGCTCGATGATGTCGAAGCTGACGCTGACCTTGCCGCCGTCGTCGCTCCACCGATCCTGCTCTGGCTGCGCGTTCATGACAGCGGCGCGCGTCGGGTACAGGCGGGTCAGCGCAGGCCAGTCATGCTGCGTGGGGCCGGTGAGCGTCAGGCTATCCGCACCGATGCTCTGGACGGTCGCAAGCTCCCACTGGTTAAGCCCACGCCACAACAGCGCCTGCCCGCCGTCGACAAAGTCATAGCCGCTGGTGGCACAAGGGAGAACCGTGCTGCCGGCTGGCAGGTCGGCTTGCGTCCATTGCAGATCGGGCCAGATGGGCAGCTGCCATGGACGCGTGCCCATGTCGGCGCGTACGGCATCCATCAGCCGGCGGTCCTGCGCGGCCATCATCGACAGAAAGGTAAAGCTGCGCCGAGGCGCCAGGCGCAGTTGCCGTTTTTGCTGCACGCCCAAGCGACCCTGCAGCACGTCGGTGAGCCACGCGAGCGTTTCCTTGAGCGGGTCGCCCCAGTCGGGCGGTATCGGCCAGATGACTGGCTCACCAATCGCGAAGGCCATCAGTTGCCCCAGCGCTGTTTGATGTTCGTCGGATTTTTGCCAACGATATTGAGCACAGCATGCTCGAAGGTTGCTGTGCTCGCTATATGCCGAGCGCCCTCTTCCTTGTCCCATAAATTGACACTTTTCAGATGCACCGCTTGTGGCTGACTTGCGCCACCCGACGTACCGGGCATGCTGGAAAGTGATGGATCTGATGGATTGGTGTTGAAGCCTGCCAGGCTGGCCATGGGCGAGCCAACGAAGCCGCCGTCAGCGAAGCCCGGCAATGTACGCGAATACACTGCGTCCATGCCGCGCTGGTTGAAGTCCATCAGGAACGGCAATGCACCAGGTTCTTTCACACGTTCCTGCGGCGTGACTACCTCACCACGATGCACGATGCCGGCCGGCTCATATTTGCCGCCGTCGCCGGTATAGCCGCCCGTTGCAAAGCTGGTCGGTTGCGCGCGTATCTGCGCGACGTTGGCCAAGCCTGCAGCGATAGCCGCAGCCGCAGCAGCAACGCCTAGTTCTGGTCCCACGTACGGAATCGATGAAAGCGATGCATAAGCATTGGTTGCACTTTCATACGTCTTGATCAGCGCCTGCGCGATAGATGCGGCTTTGCCGATTTCAGCCAGCGTGCTGTTCTGGCTGCGCGATAGTCCGGCGATCTGACCGAAGAAATCGGCGGTGCTTTGCAGCGTCAGTACTTGCCGCGCTTTCTCGATTTTCTGGTTTTCTGATGCGTAGTTTGCGTCGAGCTGCGCTTTGGCTTCATCGTAAATTTTCTGCTGCGCCAGATCCGCACTGCGGTAGTCATTTCCAGCTAAAAGCTGTTGTTTGTAGGACTTCAGTTGATCCTGATAGGCCTTGTCCAGTGTCGTTTGCGCAGAGAAATTCTTTTGCAATTCGCCATCGGAACCACCCACGGCAGCGCCCGGACCTTTGTACTCGGGCAGCTTGGTGACTACCTTGTCGCCGATCGCTTTCAGTGCATCGTTGTATTCTTGAGCGCTGGCCGTTCCATTTTTCAGGAAGGTATTCAGCTTTTGCAGCTCCAGAATCGCATCGGCACCCTTCGTTTCGATTTTGGTGCCCAGCGACGCGCGAAATTTCTCGAAAGCTTCGCGTTCGTTGTCCGCAATTTTAGTGATGTCAGCGTCACGCACGGCAGCTGCGGCGGCGATGCGAGCATCTCGCTCTTTATTAATAAGCGCAATATTGGCTGTGCTGCTAGTTTTTGCTTTGTCCGCAAGCTTATTTGCCGTGTCGACTTCTTTGTCGTAAGACGCCCAAGCAGCTTGTGTCGCATCAAGTTTTCCTTGTAAGGATTCAAGACCTTGCTCAAGCTCTTGTTGCGCAGTGGCTGCAGCAGCGTCAATGGAATCTTGCGAGCGACCTTTCCGAGCTTTTGGCTGCGCATATTTTTTATCGATAACTGCCAGTGCCGATTTTTCATCGGCTTGATATTGAGTAGTTTCACCCGGATTTGTTTCGATTAATTTGGCAGTTGCCGCCTTTACCTTAGCGATTTCTTCAGCCTTCGCTTGATCTGTTTTTGCTGATACCAAATACCCCGCAATAACATCGCTAGCGGTTTTCGCCTGCGTCTGGATTTTCGTTTCATTTGATTGAGTATCAGAAACCCACTTCTCCAGAAGAGCTCCGCTTTTAGCAGTGTTTTGTTGGCTTATCAGTTGCTGGATAGTGCCGTAATCACCAGCAAAATAAGGGTGATTAGGGTCAGAAGGCGTCGATGCCGCTTGCAGCAATTGCTGGTCGGTCAGGTCTTTGGTTTGAGGCAAACGATTTTTTATCGCCTGCAACTTGGTTGTCGCTTCGTTGAAATCATCCGTGTTCGTCGTTGTTCGCCCAATTCCTTTCATCGCGTTCCATGCCGCGCTAGCCGTATCACGCACCCTCGCCCATGCCGTCTCCAGCAAACCTAGGTTGGAACGTGTCTCGCTGGCACGCTGCGCCAAAACCTGCGCGGCCGCTGTCTGAGCAATGGCAAGCGCACCTTCAGCATCACCCTGCGCTTCGAGCGCTTTTATGTTTTCGTATTGGGTAAGCGTGAGGATGTGATACGTCGAATCCAGTTCCTTGATTGCTTTAACTGGATCCTCTTGCAACTTGATAATTGACTCAACGGCCTTTTCGATGCTCATTCCGGTGACTGCGGACAGATCGACCGCCGCCTGCCCCGCTTCAGCCAAGTGATCGCCGGTTACTTTTCCGGATGCCGTCAACAGAGTAAGTGCAGTAGTTGCGTCGCCTAATGGACCTTTCGTTTTTGCAGCAAGGTCACGCAACTGTCCGGATGTGACTCCAGCATAATTGCCTGTAGCAATGATCGCCTGATTAAGTTTTGCTTCATCCTCTGCCCCTTTTTCTGCCGCCAGTGCAAATGCGCCCAGAGCGCCACCGACAGCCAGAATAGCTAGACCCAGCGGACTGAATAGCGCCGTCAGAAAGCCCGTACGGTTCGCCAGCGTCACCAGGCTACCTTCCAGCCTCGCGGTATTACCGCGTGCCAACTCCCCGGCCAGCACGCCGTATTCGCGCTTGGCGCCCGCACTGGCGAAGGCAAACTTTTCTGCCGCACCGGCGGCACTGGTCAGCGATACACGGTTCTGATCGATGAGTCCCTTATAGACCGCATAATCTTCCGCGCCGACAACGCCTTTTGAACGCAGCGCATTGAGCGCCACCTCTTGGGCATCCAGCTTGGCCAATGCGGCGACGGTCGGGTCGATCTGGCCGGCCAGCTTGGCCATGGCAGCGCGCTCGGCCTCGAGGCCGGCCACCGCAGGCGTGCCACCGACGCCGCCGGTGGATGCACCGGTGGATGCGTTGCGGTAGTCCTGCGCGGCCTTGGCGGCGCGTTGCATGGCCGCGGCCTGGTCGTCGTAGCTCTTGATGGTCGCGGTGGTTGTCTGCGCCGCCCGCTCGGCCTGCGAGCGGGCGGATTCCTGCACCTGCACCTGCTCGGATGTGGCCGCCACCATCGCCCTGATGCGCGCGGTGGCTTCGTCGGCGCTTTCGCCGAGCTGGTCGGCCGAGCCCTTGGCGTCACCCAAACTGCCCTGCAGACCTTTCAGGCCGTTGATGGCGTCCTGAAGGTCGGCGGAGACTTTGAGTAGTAGCTGGTAATCCTGGACGGCCATTGGTGCTCTTAGTCGGTCAGCTGTTTGATGTGTTGCGTGGCCGGCTTGCCGCCCACGGTCCCCATGGCGATGTCCATCGTTCTATCGCGGCGATGGCGGCGGTGCTGCCGCTGCACCGCCTCGTAAAGCAGTTTCAGTTGACGCTTCGTGTAGGTGCTGAGCTGTCGCGCGTCCCCGTGCCCGGAGGCGGTGAGGGCGGCGAAAACATCGCTCCACCGACCTCGCGCACCTTGGCCAGCTGCACGCTCAGCAGGACGCGTTTCAGAAAAAAATCGCTGTTCACGCTCCACCAGAGCATGTGCAGCTGCTCGCCGTCGTCGGCGCCGAGGCTGGTGACCCAGTCCACCGGCTGATCGCTGGCAATGGCGATGAGCGCCATTACCGCATCGGCCTGCTCGCCGAACGCCGCGCGCAGGGAATCCAGATCCGCGAACTGGCCCTTGAGCGCGATGCCTGTCATGGCATCCGATAACGCCGCGATCAGCGCGTGGTGCTTGAGGCTTTCGGCGAAGGTGTATTCGCGCATGGTGACGGCTACGCCCGCGATGATCGCGGAGCGTTCCGGGTAGAGGATGGCGAGATCATTCTCGCCATCGTTGTTGCTGTTGGGCTGTGTCATGGCTTAGGCGGCAACGCCCACCTGCGTGACACGGCCGAACTGGCCCAGCGGACCGCTGGCCGGCTTTGTGGTGTCGATGAGCACGCCGGCAGTCATCGCCATGCCGGCGGTGTCGGTGCCAGTGGTGATGTGCATCAGCTCGGTGAGCACGCCCGGCGCCACCTTGTAGTACTCGGCGATCACGGCCGCGTTGTTCTCGGCCAGGTTGATGCCCTCATACAGCACGCTGATGTCCGGCTGGCCGGCGGTGAAAATGCCCGTGTCGGTGCGCTGCGCGTAGCTGTAGTTGGCCTTGAACGGCTGCACGTAGGCGCCGATGTTGAGAATGGTGATGCGTCCGAAGGTCGGGTCGACGGTGTAGTCGGTACCTTCCACCAGTTCGGCGGGCACGGCGGCACTGTCCGTCAGCACCAGATCGCTGATGCCGGGATTGGCCGTCCGCACGTCGTCGCCCACCGCAAGACCAGGTGCGAGTACTTCATCGGTGGCCGTGCCGCTTTCCACGCTGATGTTGGTGCCGTACAGCGCAAAGGCGAGGTTCTTCGGGCGGAACTCGCTGAAGGTCCAGTCGAGCGTCAGCGCTTTTTCGCTGGGAAAGTAAGCCGCCAGCGCGCTCTGGCCGCTGTAGCTTTCCTTGTGCTCGACCATGGTGGTGGTGGGCTTGGCACTGAATGCCGACACGTCACCGCACCAGACCCACGGGCCGAGTGCCTTGGTGATCGGGTTGCGCACGGCGATCGAGAACCGACCTTTGCCGTAGTAAAAATTGGATGCTTCAAGACTCATGGCTGGGCTCCGGTGGTTTCGGCAGGTGTTGCGGTGGTGGTCGGCGCCGGATCGGCGGCGGGTTGTTCGGTGGCTTCCACAGGTGCGGCAGGCGCGGCGCTCGGCGCTGGCACAGTGACGCTGCGCTCGACGCGCGCCACTTCCACGATGCCGCGGTTGATCAACCAGGTAGCCACGTGATCGGGCACGCTGAGCGAGACGCCAGTGGCGTGAGGCACACTGGCATGGGTATGTGGGTAAAGCAGCGTGACGCGTTTCATGGTGTGCTCCCGAGCAGTCGGGCCTGCTCGCTCTGAAGGGTGCGGATGGCGAAGTCGACCAGCCGCTCGGGCCGGCGACCGTGTTTGAGCATCTGGCCGATGCTGGGGCCGTAGATGCCTTCCAGCGGCAGCCGCTTTTTACCGGCACGGGTAAAGACCAGCAGCGCACCGTTTTTGCCGCGCGCGATGAACGTGCCCGGCTGCGCGCCGCGATCACCGCCGCGCTTGATGGCGTACTTGGCGCCCAACGCGCTGTCGCCGCGCAACTTGCTGCCGTACTTCACCGCGGTGAATTTGCGCTTGCTGCTGGTGGCCACCAGGCCGCTGCCCTTGACGCGCGACCAGGTGGCACCGAACTCGATGGCGTTGATGCCGCGCGCCTTACCGATGAGGCTGATGCCGTCGGGCGTCATGCGCGCGCTGAGTCCCTCAGCGATGCGCGCGGCCGTGAGGTTATATTCCTCTCCGATGCTGCGTTTTGCTTCCGTTGCCAGCTTGCGCTGCAGCGTGGACAGCGCGCGCTTTTGCAGGCTGACGATGCGCGCCGGGATATGGCCGATATCGGCCATCGCCTCCAGCGCGCCGGCGAGGCTGACGGTTTGCGTGGTGTATTTGCTCATCGGAAGTACCTCGCCACGACGCGCACTTGGCAGGCGATGACGGGCGCGCCTTCGGGCCGATCCAGAATGGCCACGTCCGTGACGTACATGGCCGACGCCTGTTTGACGCCAGCGATAGGAACGCCGAAGGCCTGCGCGTAATGCGACATGCAGTTTTCGACGTCCTCGATCACGCTGTGAATCTGCTGCTGTGCGTCGTCCTGATCGGTACCGATGGCGCATTCGATCAGCAGGCTGAGCTCGCGCACCGGCTTGCCAGCGCGCGCCTGATCCACCCCGGGGCCGGCGATGTTTTCGCTGTAGATCATCGCGCCGAGCGCGTCGCTTTCGGGGCGCTGGCTGTCGGTGGTCCAGATATTGAGGCCAAGGTCTGTGATGTAACCGTTGGCGATGGTGATGGTGGCCAGCTGCGTGGCCAGCAGCTGGATCAGCGTCCAGCTGCGCGAGGCGGTGGCGACCAGTGCATTACCCATGCATCACCACCACGACAATGATGCCGTCGTCGGTGGCGATTTCGTCCACCTTGCGGGTTTCGTTGCGCACGGTGATGACGTCGCCGCGCGCCGGCTGCCAGTCGGCTTTCATCATGCCGATGGCGCGCTTGCCGCTGACCACGCGCGAATAGTTGCCCAGCTCCTGCAGCGCGTCGTCCACGAAAAAAGTGAGCGGTACGGGATCGGCTACACCGCGCACCACCGTGCCCTGCTCGCCCAATACGGCAAGCAGTTCACGGGTGGCGGCGGTGAAGTCGTCCAGCATCATGGTTTATGCAACCACCGCGCCGGCGGCCGGGGTAAGCAGCACGCGCACGGCGGTGTCAGCGGCTAGCGCGCCCTGCTCGACCACGACGGCCCCGCCGGCCACATCACCGCTGGCGCCGGCGCCGACGATGAAGTGCTTGTTGACGTGGTCCCACGTGACGACGGTGCCTTCCGGCATGGCGGTGCCGCCGACTTTGGGCAGCGTCCAGACGCCCTTGATGCCGACGCTGCCGGTAGCGTTGACAGGGATGTTGGTGAGGGCGACGGCAAGCAGCACGCCGATCACCACCACGTCGTTGACGTTGATGGCGGCGCCGGAGCTGTTGGTGTGATCGATGGTGTCGCCGGGCTTGTTGAACTTGGTGGTCATGGCTTTAACCTCTGAACGGGAATGGGTTGGCAGGTGTGCAGCAAATGCGGGCGGTAGCGCGGGCTGGCCGCACTACCGTTGGGCGATTACTGGCCCGGATTCATCACACCGCCGCGCCAGCCGATGGCGGCCACGCCGTAGCGGTGCACGACCTTCCAGGCGAGGCCGTCGGTACGGAAGTTGGTTTCCTGCTGCAGCGTCGGCGTGCTGACACCATCGAGGAAGGCCACCTCGAACACCGGCTCCATGGCGGCGTCGGCCAGCGCGTACCACTTGGTGGGCGGCAGGCGCGGCGTGGTGACGATGTCGCGGAACATGCCGCGCACGATGTTGGGCACCTGGAATTTGTTGCTGACACTGGTGTCGTACAGCGCTTCGTTGAGCGTCAACGCGGCACCGTTCAACGACAGCGCCGCAAGGAACACGGCCGGCATGATGTCGAGGTAGTCGTTGCCGCCCACGTCGAGCTGCGTGGCCATCTGCTGGCGGATCAGGTCGAACGCCGTGACGCTGGGCGCCGCGCCTGGTGCGATGTTGTGGTGGCCGGCGTCGAACAGCGGCAGACCGTCGTTCATGGTCGGGCCGAAGCCGTTATTGAGCGCGAATAGCGCGTACACGTCTTTCTCGATGGTGCGGCCAGCTGCCTGACCGAGCGCGGCCGCGATGCGGGTGAACGCGCCGAGGTCGTCGTTGATGAGAACTTCCGGGGTGATTTCCAGAATGCGGCCCTTGCGGATCGCGGTGATGGTTTCCTTCGCGCCATCGCCGAGCACGCCGTTTTCGTACTCGCCGGCTTCGTTCACCGGCTTGAGGTCGGAGAACGAACTCAGGTGGTAGCGACCGTGCGGGCGGTAATCGCTCAGCGTGCCGGTCATGCAGAACCGGTTCCAGGTGAAGTTGGCGGTGTTGTAGCCGCCGATGATGACCTTGTTCAGTACGTTTTCCAGCAGCAGCTGAAAATCGCTGGTGGTCTGCGGGCCGGAGGAGGCAAGCACGCGCCGGGCCATATCCTCGCGGCTCATGTCACGGGTATTGACGCCCGCGCGGATGAGCATCTTTTCTGCGACTCCCATCAAGGTGTCGCGCGCAAACGGGTTACCCTGCCGCGCTTTTTCGGCCTCCGCACCCTTGATGACGCCCGCACGCGCCAGCAGCATGTTGACGCCAGCCTCGCGCAGCTTGTCGCTGTCGTCCTGACCGTGCACGGTGCCCTGATGGGCGCCGAGCGGCTGGGCGGCCGAGCCGAGCAGTGCGAGCGCCTGGGCGCGCACGCTGTCGACGCTGGCCGATGGATCTTCCAGCGCAGCGGTGTAGAGGGCTGCAACGCCCTCGCGCGCCATGTACGGCTCAAGCGCCGCGCGAATATCGGTATTGCGGGTGCGCAGCGCTGCATGAGCAGACGCGGTGGCAGCAGCGGTGATGGCGGCCGTATCGACCGCCGGGTCGGCCTGATTGGCCTGGTTAGTATTCGGCATGGAAATAGCTCCGGTGGGTTTGGCGGCGGTCGCCGCGCTGGTCGAACGTGGTGAATCGGTCTTGATGGCTTGGATCAATGCGGTGAAATTGGCGATCGCATCGGGCGAGAGGTCAATGGCGTTGGCGGCGGCTTTCGGCAGGTGCCACGCGGCGGCAACGGACAGCTTTTGCACGGCCTTGGTGGCTTTGCCGATGTAGCGCTGCAGGCCCGCGGCAAATAGCGGGTCGTCCTGCGTTTCCACATCGGGCACGTCAGTGATGAGCGTGTCGGCGAAGCCGGCAGCGACGGCCTGCTCGCCGGTGTAGAAGTGATCGGCGCCGTCGAGAACCTGCGCCACGACGTCGTCGGCGCTCATGCCGCTTTTGGCGGCGTAGGCGGCAGCCATGGCAAGCGCGAAAGTGTCGAGCGTGTCTGCGTACTCGCGCATTTCAGCCGAGTTGCCGCTGGCAATGCCCCACGGCGCGTGAATCATCATCACGCTGGTGGGCGGCATCTGCACTTCGTCCGCGGCCATGGCGATGAGCGAGGCGACGGACATGGCCACGCCCTCGACCACGGCGACCACGTTTGCTGGATGACGCTTGAGCGCGTTGTAAATCGCCAGGCCATCGGTAACGCTGCCGCCGATGCTGTTGATGCGCACGTTGATCTGCTGCGTGTTGAGCGGCAGCGCGTCGAGCTGGCCGACCACGTCGACGGCGCTGACGGACTGATCGTCACACCAGCTGTCCCCGATGTCGCCGTAGACCATTAGATCGAACTGCTGCGGCTGCGCGCTGGCTTTCAGCGATAGCAGCGGCGTGACCGTGGCGACGTTTGCGGCAGTCTTGGCTTTAGGCATGATCAGGCGGCCTCGGTGGTTTTGGCGGGTGCAGGCGCGGGTGTGGGCGCCGGTGCAGGTGCAGGTGCAGGTGCAGGTGCTGGCGCAGGCGCAGGCGCGCCCGGTGCGGGCGCCGTAGCGGGATCAGCCACGGGCGTGGTGTCGGCTGGCGGCGGCTGTTTTTTGTAGGTGGGCTGTGCGGTGGGCGAGTCTTGCGTGATAACGCCGGCATCTTGCAAATCTTTCTGCCATTTGGCTTGCGACCGGATAACGTCGGCCGGCTGCGCGCCACGGCGGCGAACGATTTCGCTGCCGGACATCCAGGCACGGTCTTCCATCATTTCCCAGCCGGCAGCCTCTTTCACCGGGTCGATCCACGGCATGCTGGGCGCGATGTATAGCGCGTGCGACAGATCCGCAAAGCTGATTCCACGTGGAACATTTTTCAGCAGGCCGCCCAGCACGCAGGCGGCTACAAAACGGCTGTAGGTTTCACTGGTGTCCTGATCGATGTACGCCTGACTGAGCAGCGCGTAACCCTGCCAGCCTTCCACCAGCTCTTGCCGCTGCGCGCTGTAGCTGCCGATGTAGTTGCGGCTGATGGTGCTTTTGTTGGCGCCAACACCGGCCGAGATGGCGCCCATCTGACCGTTGCGCCACTCCACCGCCTGCGGGTTGGGGCGGTTGCTGTTGATCATGCTGATGTCTTCGCCGGGCAGCAGATCGTCGAATACCATGCCGGGGTGAAAATGCATCTGCCGGGGCGCGCCGCTGGTGGGCTGTTCCGGATAATTGGTGGCGTCACCCTTTTTGATGACGGCGCCCATGCTGGCGGCGATGCGCGCGGCGATGCGCTCGCTTTCTTCGTAGTCCTTCAGGTCATCCAGACGATTGAGGATGCTGGCAAACAGGCTCACGCCACGGCGCTGGCCGATGCGGTCGGTAAGCTTGAGGTGGCCGATGCTAGCGGTGGGCACGCGCTTGAGTTCCGGCATGGCCACGAACGGCTCACCAGGGTGCTGCTTATAAAGCCAGTACGCCTGCGGCCTGCCCCATGCATCGACCTCGATACCCTGGCTGATGCCGTTGGTGTAGTCGTTCCAGTCGATCGGCAGCATGTCGCACTCGAGCAGCTCGACCGAGAACGGCACCACGCTGCCGTGCGTGAGCTTGGCTTTGGTGCCTTCGACGTACTGCCACAGCACTTCACCGTCACGCAGCCAGCTGCGGCATTTGAGCTGCTCGTAACGCGCACGGTTGAGCTCGCCAGTGACTTCGGGCGCCTTGCTCCAGCTAACCCACAGGTCACTGAGTTGCTTGGCAACATCCTCGAGAATGTCGCCGTTTTTGTCGCGCGGCTGTGGCTCCACGCCAATGCCGGTAGGGCCGACAATGCACTGCACCATGGTGTTGAGGATGCCGCGGCTCAGATCGTGATTGCGCTCCAGATGGCGGGCCTTGTCGCGCAGCTCGCGGTGGCCGAGGCCGGCGACCATGTTGCCGTCGCCATAATCGCGGCCGCGCTTGTGCAGACGGCCGGGGCCGATGGCATCGAACGCATGGCTATAGGCCTGCACGGCCAGCCGGGCCTTGGCGCGGCGTGCGCCCCAGCCCGGTGACACCGCCGTAATGACGCGATCAAAGGCGCTGCCGTTTGGCTTGATGGGGGCGCTGGGCTTGCTCACCAGTAGCCACCCGTGCGGAAACAGCCTTCGCCGTAAGGGTCCGAGCCTTCCGGCTGGTTGGTCACGCCGGTTAGGTTGGCAAGCGCGACACTGGGGCCCTTGTTACCGTTCAACTCGGCGTTGGCCTTGCGCTCCCACTCGCGCCGCCCATCCTGCACCATTTTCAAATCGGCACGGGTTAGCTGGCGGTCGCCCCACTTATACGACTGGCCACCGAGAATGGCTGTCTCGGCGGCGAGGTAACTGGCGAGCATGTCGGTAGCGGTGGACATGCGCGCACTATCACAAATTACACGGAAGTCAATAAGGCAACGCGTTTCCCGCTTTTATGATCTGGCGAATGCGACGCAGGCACAGGTCGTATTTCAACGACAGGTAGTCTTCGGGCACGCCGTTTTTTGCGTCGCTGCAGATGGCCTCATCGCGCTGCATGAGCGCCACGCGATCCGAGTCGCCGATCTTGGCCACGTAGGGCCGCGTGCCGCCCCAGTCCGCGCGGGCGGCACGCTCTATGTCTACCAGCGCGTCGGGCGCAATGCTGCCGACGCGATTCTCCACGTGGCGGAGAATGTCACCGATGATGTCGAGAAAGGCCATGGCTTACAGCACCTGGTGCGCGGTGAAATGCACGCCGGGCCGGTCCAGCTCACCGGCCAGCGCGTTGATGGCGTGGCCCAGTTGGGTGAGCTGGTTTTGCTGCTGGCGCAGCTGGCGCATTTGATCGTCCAGCACGTCCAGCCCCAGCACCATCACGCAGCGCGTGCCGGCCTGCGTGTTGGCTGCCCAGCGGGCCAGGGCTTTCAACGTGGCTTTGCGCTGCTCGGCCAGGGCAGCAAACTGTTCCATGTAGGCGGTGTAACGGCCAAGCGGTTCAAAATCGGTGTCGGGCATGGCGGGTTACTCCATCAGGGTGGGGTGGCCGGTGGATACCAGGTGCGGGAGCGTTGGCCGGGTGCGCCCGTGCGCTTTGGCCACCAGCCAAGGCGACGCATGGCGATGCCAACGCGTGTTTGTAGATCGCGGCTTTCGGGGTCGCCGTGCAACGCCTCTTTGATCACGTCTTCCATGCGCGTGCTGGCGCGACCTTGCAGCCACGGGGCCAGCAGGGTTTGCGTGCGGTCAACGATGGATGGGCGACTGTTATGCAGCGCGGGTGAGCCAAGCACGTCGGATGCATCAAGCTCGGCGATCAGGTCGATACCGGTGGCGCGGAGCGTGGCCGTGTTGGCGGCGCGCACGCTGCGGATGCGGTCCATGCCGATGCTGCGCCCGGCCCGCACCAGCGCATTGAAGCCGCGCGAGGCAGACACCAGCACGTCGGCCCGGTGCTGCGGGCTGGTGGGTACGGCAGGCAGAGCATCCGGCTGGGTGACCATGGCGTCATACGCGCGGATGACGTGGAGATGGAAAGGCGCGCTGATCCACATGGCGTAGGCGTAGACGAGTTCCTTGACGGCGTAGGTGCCGCGGGTCGGGCCGCCGTTGATGACCTGAACTGCTGATTCCACTCCGGGATTCCCCGGAGTGGATACTGGGTTTGCCTCCACTTCTGCCACCAGCTCGCACGTTTTTTCAAGGCGAAGCCAGTCATGTGGCTGATGTTTTTTATTCCCGCCGCTAGCCTGGTGCAAATCATTCAGGCAGTACCGCCCAATCACATCGCGCCGTATCTGGGTGTTGGCGATCACCAAAGCGTTCATGCTTTCGCCCCTTGCAGCTGCAGCTGCATTTCCAGCCCGTTGAGCGCGTTCATCACCGCGCAGAGTTGCGTGGACTGGTTGTCGCTGATGGCCGAGCCAGCGACCAGCATGGGCTCGATGGTGTCGAAATCGACGGTGAGGTCAGCCGCCGTATCGAACAGCGCTTTGGTGGCGCATGCCGCACCGAGCACGGCGTCCAGCATGCTGTGGATTTCGCACGCGCGCTCCAGCGCTGTGAGGATTGGGGCCCTTTCAGGGCCCGCTTGGGGCTTACGAAACTGCTTGGGAATAGGCATCGTGACGTCTCCTGTTTGATCGAGAGACCACGCGGAGACGTTTCGATGCGCCTCCACCGTGGGTGTCGGGAGTTTCGAAACCGCAAACAGACGGCCGGCAACTTTTCCCTTTCGGGTCTTGTATAGCCACCGACTCCCGACGTGAACGTCAGAGACAGAAAAACCACGGGACTGACGGGCGTGGTGGCCGCTGTTTGAGGGGTTTCGAAGCCCCGCAACCAGAGGATGCACCGTGAAGCGCCGTGGGTCAATATGTGCTGGGTATTGGTTCAACAGGAGTGCAAAGCGATGGAAACCATTGATCGACTGCAGGAAGTGATCGACGCCAAGGGCACCACCATCATTATTTATCACGGCGGCAGTGCGCCAGGCACGGCACGGGCTATCCAGCCAATTGCGATTGAATCTGGGAAATTGACCGCTCGATGCCTTGAAACTGACACCCGGAAAACGTTCATGCTTGACAAGGTGGAGTTGGCCAGTGCAGCGCCGATTATTCCAAGACCAAAACGCATTGCGGAAGACGTGAAAGCGCTCAAAACACTGCGCGCCAAGACGTTTAATGAATTTGCACAGGAAATCGCAGCGCTTGCCCTGCGAGAAAATTGGCTGCTTGAGTTTACCGGTGACAAGCTGCTGGCAAAAAATGCCAACTGCCAGCACGAACTTTGCTACAGACCAACCATGGCGGGTTGGAACACAGAAACCCAGAAATTCGGAGTGGTGGAATCGGAACGCCCATGGCATCTGGACAAGAAACTCTTCACCCATAAAGAAACCGCTTTTGCAGCATTCATGGACGTATTGCTTGCCCCACACTAAAGCACTCATCGCCGCTGCGCCCAGTCGCTGGAAATCCCAAACGGGTTGCTCGGTACCGGCACGCGCTCTACCGGCACGACAGGCGGCGGCATCGCACGTGCCTGCCGTTCCACAACCGCTGCCGGTGCGGGTGGCGCCGGCGCGCTGAACAGGTCGCTGGTGCCCGGCTCCAGCTTCGCTTCCAGCTGCGCCCAGTCGGCGTCGCGCTTAACGTGGATGCGCACGTTGGGGCTGAGCGCGGCGGCGTAGGCGTAGACCAGGGTGTCCAGCGCTTCGTTGCGCGCGCCGGATTTTTTCAGCCAGCGCTTGGCGACCAGATCGAAGCGCTCGGCGGTGAGCATGGCGTAGTAGTCGTCGGGCATGTCGGACGGGAAATGGACCAGGCGCTTGTCTTCCTCGCGGTCCTGATCGCCGAGCAGGCGCTGGAGCAGCGTGGTTTTGGCCGAGTTGACGCCAACGATCCAGAGGTTGAGGCCGCGCCGATTGGTGCGGCCGCGGCCATCGACTTCCTGCTTGCTGGCGCGACCGATGACGGGCTTGGTGGCATCTTTGCTGCCCTTGATGGCCATGACGCCTTGCGTTTGCAGCGGGCGCACGGCGTTGTAGACCTCTTGCGTCCAGTTGCCGGAATCGACGGCCGCCGCGCTGATGCGCAGGCTGATGCCGGCCGCGTTGACGATGGGCTGGCCCAAGTGCTCCCACAACACGTTCCAGTCTTCGGTGCGCGTTGGGTCGGCTGGCAGCTCGACGTAGTCGATGATCCACGCCTGTTCGTTGCGGCCCCACGCGACGATCTGCACGGCGAAACGGTTGACCTGCACGTCGACGCCGGCCGTGAGGATGAGCGCCCCGCGCGGCACGGTGCGGCGCAGCCACTTGCCGGCGCGCTCTTGCAGATCCTTCGCCTCGACTTTCTGGCTGGCGCCTTCGTAGGCTTCGCCGAGGATGGTGTTGGTGAACACGACCTGCAGCGCGGAATCTTTGCGCGCCTCGGCGCGCATGTCGGCGATTTCGCGCCAGGTGTAGCCAAGGCCCAGCGCGGCGTAGGCCGACCAGATGTGGAAACTGCGGTGGTGGGCGCTGCGTTCTGGACGCCGCGCGATCCACTGGCCCGCTTCCAGCATGCGGGTTTTTTGGTGCTCCTGGATCAGCTTGCCGCAGTGCAGGCAAACGAACTGACCGTCGTCGGTGAGCTGATCGATGACCAACACTTGCTGGCGCGCGCAGTGCGGGCACGGCACGTGGAACTGGCTCTGGTCGCCGGCATCGTAGGCCGCGCTAATGGCGCACGCGTCTTTGATGGTGGCCGAGCTGATGCGCAGAATTTTCCGTCGGATGTACGAAGACGTGCGGCGCAGCGCTTGCTGCTCGGCACCACCCTGGTCATCGAGGTCAGTCGGGTATTTCGACAGCTCATCGAGCACCAGATACATGATCGGCATGGACGCCAGCGACGCCGAGCTGTTGGCGCCGCTCAGCACCAGCATGCCGCCGGGAAACTTTTTCATCAGCGTGGTGTTGCCGCTGTCGCGGCTGCGCGCGGGCGGGATGCGTTCCTGCAGCACCGGCATGAGCTTGATCGCGGGCGTGAGGCGTTGCTCGCTGAACTTGCGCGCGGTGTCGATCGTCGGCAACACGTACATCACCGAGGCCGGCGCATGCTCGATGATGTAGCCAAGCCAGTTGATGCCGATTTCGGTACCGCCCACCTGCGTGGATTTTTTGATGGTGGTTTCGCGGACGGTGGACTCGCGATGCAGGCAGTTCATGATGTCGCGCAGGAACGGCATGCGGCTGGTGTACCAGTCGCCGGATTCGCTCGAGCCCTCTTTCGGCAGCTTGCGGTAGCGGTCGGCCCAGTCGCTCAGCGTGATCGGCTCGGGAATGGTCCAGCCGTTGCGCCAGCTTTCCAGCACCACGTCGGCGCCGGAGGCAAGGTCGACGTCGATGTGGTCGATATCGAGCATCAGGCAGCCTTCGCGTGTTCTTCAGCCAGGCCCGGTAGTGCGCCGAGCATCGCCTTGCGGATCTTGCTGGCGTTTTCAGTGATCAACGCATGCACGCGCTCGACGTCCGTTTCGGCAGCCAGCTGCGGCGCAAGGCGATCGGCTAGCGCGTCCAGCGCTTCCATCGCCTGCCGCGAAAGCCCGAAGACCGCTGCCGCCACTTCTGACTTGCGTACGAGCTCGCCCGTTTTCTCGGCCAGCTCAAGCTCGGCCAGCCGCGCTTTGGCCACGCGCTCGCGCGTAGCGGCGTTTCGATACGCCGGGTCGCCGCCGACGGCATCGCCGGACGGTGCAGCGCCAGCAGGCGGAACGCGCGTGGTTGCCACTGGCTGCGCCGCTGCCGCGGGCGCTGATGCTGGCGCTGCCCCACGCTTGCCGCCGCGCGCAGGATCGCGATAGTGCGCGATACGCGCGTCGCTGGCGGCGAAGTCCACCAGGCCTGCAGCGTTGTAGACCAGAAATTCCGACAGCCGCGAAACCAGGCTGTCGGAGCAGCCGCGGTGCTTGGCGTAGGCCGCCTTGTTGCCAAAGCCGTTGACGCTCATCCGAACACCCCGAACAGGTCAGATATGCCATGTCCGAACAGTCCGCACCAAAGTTGAAACCCAGTAACTACCGCGTTTTTGCGGCCGTGCAACCCGCATTCGGCTGGCCTGGAAAGGACCCGCGCCGAACCGATCCCGAACGCCCAGGCCGTGCCGTTGTCCCAACCTGCCCAACCTGCCTTTGATGAGGTCGGGATGCTGAAACCGTTGCTGGGCTTGGCTTGTCCCGACCTGCCCAACCTACCCAACCTGTATGCGCACATATAGAGAACGGATGCACTAGCAGACCATAGTTCTATATACGCGAGAGGCGCGAAAAGGTTGGGTAGGTTGGGACAGCCCAACAGCCGCAACGCCTTGCAGGTCGGGACAAGGTTGGGACAAGGTTGGGTAGGTTGGGACAAACAGCCCGCACCCATGATCGGCCAGGCATCAGAACGGCACATCGCTATCCCCCTTCTTTGCTGGCACGGTGTTGACCCACCGGCGTTCGCGGTATCCGTTCACCCACACGCGTTCGTGATTCCACTTGAGCCGCCGCATGATCGAGGCGATGCGCATCTGCTCGGGCTTGCCGTGCTTGCCCACATCGATGCCCAGCGCGTTGGCCAGCAGCTCGGTCGTAGTTGCCCATTCAACCGGCTTGCCATCACCGGCAAACGGTATGCGCGATGGATAGTGCGAGTCCGGTGCACGGCCAGCCAGCCAGCGCTGCAGTGGACCTTGCCAGCTATCCTCGGCGAAACGCTCATCCTGCTGCTCGACCGCATCGTCTGGCAGCGACCACCAGGCAAACCCATCGCGGAACATCTGCACGGCCTCAGCCCAAAGCTGATCGCGCTCGGCGATGATCTTGGCGATATGCACGGCATTGACCTTTACCGGCAGGAATCGCCGACCACCGCTGGCATCGCGCAGATATTCATTCTCATTGGTCGTGCCGACAAAGATATTCTCGCGACGAAACGATCGGCTCACGCGCCCGTAGCTCGGCCGGTAAGTATCGAAGCGCGCCGTGATCGCCTGCTTGACCTTGGTCACGTCGGCCTTGCTGAAGCTGTCCATCTCGCCAATCTCGACGCACCAGCGACCGCGCAGGCTTTGATAGAAATCCTTGCTGCTGGGCGACTCCATCGACTCGGCATACCACTCGGCGCCGAACAGCTCGCGCACGGCCGACGTCTTGCCGCGACCCTGCTCGCCTTCCAGCACCAGCATGAAATCCACCTGCGCGCCGTTGTGCCGTACCTTGGCATCCAGCCACAGGATGCGCGCGACCGCGCTCACCATGAAGCATTGCGCCGCCTGCCGCGTATAGTCCGTATCCTCGGCGCTGAATAGCCGCGGAAACAGGCTGCGAACGCGCGGTTTGCCATCCCACACCAGCGTCGTCAAATACTCGCGCACGGGATGCACCTTGCGACGCCGCGCCATCGCCTCGACGCAATCCATCACCATGTCGCGCTTCACGTTGAGCTTGTAGTTATCGGGGCTACCCAGCCAGCCGGATAGCTCGGTGCCATCCTGATCGGTGAATTCGTCGCGCTGGCCCGCTTGCCAGCAGGCGTCGCGTGTCAGCTTCACGACGTTGGCGAATTCATCCAGGCTGAAAAGCCCCTGCAGCGGATCGGCATGCGTCATCACCAGCAGCGTGTTGTGCGTGGTCGATTCCGGCTTGCCGGTGCTGTTGCGCGTAAGTTTGTTGCCCCAGTCGTTGTGATCGAACGAACCACCGGAACCGCTGCCGCCGCGGCCACTGCCGTTGCCGCCACCGCCGCCGCGTTTACTCGGCTGCCGCTGGCCCATGGGCACGACGACCTTCGATGGATCTGTCATGCGATCAACCTGCCTTGTCGCTGCGCGTCTTCTATGCGGCGGCAGGCTATGTCGAAGTAGTGTTTTTTCGATTCGACACCGACAAATGTTTTGCCCATCTGGATCGCGGCAATGCCTGTACTGCCGCTGCCCATATACGTGTCGAGGATCAAAGACGGATCGCCGACCTGCGTGATGCACCAGCGCATCAAAGCTTCAGGCTTCTGCATAGGATGGTGCCGTTTCTGGCCAGCTGTCACCTCATGCCGAGCGCCTTTGCCAACGCATAAACCATCCCAAAGCAGACGAAAGATACGCAATGGCGCATCTGGCTCAACGTTTGTCCATGCGATTTCGCCGTCACCTTGGCTTCGCACCTTTCCCGTGGGAACTTTGTCCCAAACGAGCGCTCGACCCGGCGGCAGGCAATGGCCGAACTTGTGCGCGCCCCACATCAGCACGCGTGGCGCGAGAGCTAGCAGCGGCGTCGGATCAAATGGTTCGTCATCGCCATCGATTTCTGCATGGACGTTTGGGCGAACCATCAAGGTCGATCCATTTCGCTGCACGACTGCGTTATCGCGCGTTCCTCCCTTGTGAAAAGTGTTTACCTTGTAGTCCTGTCCGTATGGCGGATCGGTTATCAGCGCATCGACCACAAGTTTACGCGGCAGAACACTCTCCCAGCGTCCAAAGTACAACGTTGCGTTGCCGATGACTTCAACTCGAGTCATACAGCCACCCTCGACTCATCCACCACAATCTCCACCGGCTTCACTCGCTCACGTGCCCACGCCATCAATTGTTTAGCCGTCCAGCCGTCCGCAATCGCGTCGGCAATATCCCAGCCTTTCGGCCGTTGCGACACGTCGACCACCCGCAGGCTGGCGCATCCCGCGCGGTGCGCCAGTTGCGCCACGCCTTCGTGCAGCAGTCCGGTGTTGTCGATGTAGCCGAGCATCGCCTCGCGGCCGGCATCGTCAGCATCCGGCCACAACACCACATCGCGCCCAGCCAGCGCCGACCAGTCGGCATACTTCGCACCTTTGCCGCCGCCCATCCAGCAGGCCACGGCATACATCGGCAGTGCGCCAGCACTGACCGTGGCGCACTTTTCGCCTTCCACCATCAGCACCGGCGCATCGGGCTTGCGCGCTAAGTCATGCAGCCCGAATAAGGGCCTCGGTTCTGGAAATGGCTGCAGGCACCATTGCGATTCCCCGCGAGGGCCAATGCACCACGTGACAGCCGGCGTGATCTTGCCGTCGTCCATCTCCACCCGCAGCACATAGCCCATCAGCGAGCCATCGGCGCCGAGGTAGGCATCCGCGCGCGATGGCTCAACATGCCACCAGCGGCCGCGCTTGATGTTCCACACCTTGCCTTTCACGCCTACCGACCAGCGCGGCGCGTCATCCGGTACCGGCCAAATCGGCACCCACACGCCGTCACTCGGCACATCCGGTCGGCGTGGCAGCTCGCGCACGGCGTTGCGTACAATCTGTCCGAGGTCGTGGCCACCCAGCTTGTGGCAGGCCGTCTGAAAATCGCAGCCGTCCATGACCATCACAAAGCCGATCGCATCGTGGTGCGCGCCGCAACCGAAACAGTGCACAAAGCCTTTCACCGGCGACACCGTAAAGCTCGGGCTGCGCTCGCTGTGGAAGGGGCAAAGCCCGGTGTATTCCACACCGTTTTTCTTCAGCGGTGTGAATCGGCCCACCAGCTCGACCAGATCCACGCGCGCCAATATCGCCTGTACGTTGATCATGCGTCGCTCCTCGCGAGACCGCGGACGCTGAATATATTTTTCAGAAACACCTTGACACAAGGAACAATAGTTCCTACTATAAACCCATGCCAGCCATTCCGGCGCGGCGAATACAGGAGATCGACATGAGCAAGATTGCGCAGCAGATTGCGGCACAGCACGCCGACACCACGAAAGCCTCTGAAGCCGCTGAAGCAAAGGCGATTGCCAAGGATCAGGTGTGGGAAGGCGAGGGTTACACGAAGTACACCTTCGACGACAACAGCATCCTGATCCAGCAGGGGGCGACGCAATACGCAATGGACGCTGACGACGCCGGAAGCATCCAGGGTTACGCCGAGTGGCTGGATGATGTGGCACGCGCTGCCGAAGCTGGCGAGGTAGAGCGGCTGCTGGAAGCGTTGGAAGTATGAGCAAGCAACTGCCGAGCAGGCAGCCCGACGCATCCAAGCACGATCCGAGCCCGGAATATCTCCGGGCTTTGCTTGAGCAAGCCGGCCTGACGCAGCGCCAAGCTGCTGAGCGCATCGGCATACATGAGCGGATGCTGCGTTATTACCTCTACCCCGAAGGTCATGCGCAGCGTCGTGCGGCACCATATCTCGTGCAATACGCGCTTGAGGGCCTTGTACAGTCATAAAAGCCCACAACATCACGTCGAAGTCCTCCCCGCCCACTTCATATCCGCCACAATCTGCGACCACAGCGCACCGCGCACGTACGTGGCAAACAGCGCATCGCCGCAGTGGCGCATCAGCACGTCATCGGCGCGCTGGCCAATGCTCACCAGCGCCCACGTGCCATCGGGGAAACGAAACACCCGCACGCCCTCGCCCTTCCACGCGCGCTCGGCCACCACGTCGGCAATCGGCAGCAGCGGCTTGCCCGGGCGCCACACGCGCACCACGTGGCCGATCTTCTGCGGCACCGGGCAGACCCAGCGCGCCGCCTTCACCGCGGCACCTCCAGCGGCAAGGCCGGCTGCCTCGGGTTGTTCAGCGCCTGCAGCGCGGCATACGCCTGCGCCGTATCCGCGGGCGTCGTCTCGCCCCGCAAAATGCGCTCCACATGATCCTTCGCGGCCTGCATCGCCGCTCTCTCGCTCGAACTGATAGGCCATCGTGCTAGCCCTGGCCGCGCGGTGCCCATCGACGCGCCTCCAGTTCGTTGGCTTTTGCGCAATCAATGCACAGCCGCGCGCCCATCGCCTGCCGAAAACCGGTAATCGCTTCGACGCAGTCGATGTTTTCGCAAAACGCCAGGCCCGGCACCGACACTTTGCGCTGACTCAGCGCATGGTCGATATCTTCCTGCTGGCGTCGCTGTGATACGTCAATCACATCCATGGCCACGCTCCCCTTTCTTCGCTCGATGCCGCAATGGCACTACTTGCCCGCCTGACGTATGCAGCGCGTACCTCTCGCGCAATTCATCGGCGGCCAGCTGCTCTACCGTCACGCCGCGCGCCGCTGCCGCTTTTTCCAGCCGCTCCAGCTCGCTATGCGTGAGTGCAATTTCAATGTCGGGCACAAGTCCCCCATGAGGCCCCTAAAAGCGCCTTCATGCCGCCTTCGGTTGCTCGGTAACCTGTGCCTCGAATCGCGCCACGCTGGCCATCACCAGTTCGCGAATAAACGCGGCCCGTTGCCGGCGGTTGTAGCGGGCCAGCGCGTCAACCACCGCCAGCTCTTCGTCATTCAAGCGGACCTTGATCTCGCGGTCGCGGATGTGGCTCGGATCGTCATACATGGAATTACTGACCTCGGGGAAAGGCATGAATCGAAAAATAAGCGCGGCACTGCCGGTAAGCTGGCGCGCACCAACCAATCAACCTATGAGAGAGCCGCATGGAAAACACGCTGGAAGAACGAATCACCCTGCTCGAAGTGATGCATCGGGAAGTATTTCTTGCCCTCATCGACACCATCGAGGACTTGGCCGAAATTGCCGAAACCGACGTGCGCGCGCAGTTCAAAACGTACCTCCAACAAACTGCTGCCGCACCGACGCCCGTGCCTGGGCTCGCAAAAGCTCTCGCCGATCTAGCAACGCAAGTATCTGCCGCTGCTCTTCGGTAAGAGTCCGCAAAAAAGCATCATCAGCGGCCTTCATCGCGGCGCGTATCGCCCGGTGTTGCTCGCTTCTTGACGGCGCGCTCGGCTCGGTTTTGCTTTCCATATCAGCCAGCCTCCTGCAGTTCGGTCGCAGGCGCTTCGCCGAATACGTCGGGGCGAAGGTCGTAGCGGGTGACCTTTCCGCCTGTAGCTGCCTCAATAGCGCCACAGCGCTCGGCAGGCACCTGCTTTCGCTTGCGCCAGTCGGAAATCGATGGCGATTTGATGCCAAGCACCGAGGCAAGCGCCTCCTGACTGCCCAGCAGGTCGCAAGCTTTATCAAGAAAGGGAATCGTCATAGTGAACGCATTATTAGGCCTGTCCTAATATTGTGTCAACAGGGCGAGCCTAATCTCTTTTGGGGGAAAATTTAGGCCATGCCTAGACACCCACCAGCACACGATCCGGCCGAATTTTCGGCGCGACTCAAAGAGGCCCTGACAGACGTCGGCCAGAACTCTGGACGCGGTGCAGGCGTAAAGCTTGCAGATCGTTTCAAAGTATCTCCAGTAACTGCTAGCGCCTGGCTGAAGGGCGAGCACATGCCATCACCGAACGTGGTCGAAGAAATGGCGACAGAGTATGGCGTTCGCTACGAGTGGCTCTATTTCGGTAAAGGCTCCAAGCGCGCAGCCACGGTGAACGTCATGGAAGACAGAACTAGCTATGGCGTGGATGCAGGCTTGCAACTCACTGCCGCCGAGTATGCGCTCATCGCTAAATTTCGGGCTGCTGACGAATCGCTGCGTCAAATCGTGGAACTTGCACTGGAGCCAAAACAGCATCAGCCAAGCAAAAGGAAACTGGGACATTGATCGTTGACAAACGTTGAATCGCAGAATGCTGCGGGCCATGATGCCCGGTACTTACCGTGGAGTAGTGGCGCCTTATGGATAACGCAGATGATCCCGCTGGCTTACCCGAAAGCGGTGAGCCCATAAAAAAAAATGATTTGTCCCATGACCCGCACACCCTTACACCACGCGAAATAACGCTGATCGGCAAATGGCGTAAAGCTAACTCCAGACAGCAAAAGCATGTGATGCACCTGCTTGAATCAGGACCACCACAACGTTAAACCCTTACCGATGAGGCAAAGAATGGATATCTGCCGCTCCACACTCCGTGCAACTTGCTTACTCATGGCTGCCGCCACGCTAGCCGCCTGCAGCACTACCAGTGGACACCGCCCCACCGTCAATCAAAGCGGTTTCGATGGATCCAAAGTAGTGGATATCGACCCGCATGGTGGCATGTGTCCAAAAATCACGCAGACCTGTATCGGCTTGGGCGCCCAATGGTCGTCAGCTCACGCTGAAACGGCCATTCTGCGCGTCGAGCTGATCGGGGAATATCTCAATATCCAAAGTGTCGAGCTCAACATCGACGGCGTCACCACTCAAGTAGAACCTACCAACACCACGACCGATTTCAACAACGAAACTGGCGTGTTGCGCACGTCCGATCGATCATTCGTGGCATCGCTCGCCACTATCCGATCCATGGCCGCCGCTAAGCGCGTGTGGGTGCGCGCTATGACTGACAAGGGTTACGTCGAAAACGGCATTGTGGATGCCTCCGGCGATAGCAAAGCCTACAACGCACTGAAAAGATTCATGGCCGAGGTCGACGTTACGCGCGTAACAAGGTGAAAAATAATTAGGCTGTACCTATTGACTTAAAATTAGGTAGTTCCTAATATCAACCTCCAGCCGCACCACGCGGCATGGAGGCATCATGATCGAGCGCGTTATCCATCACCCGGCAGGCAGGTTCACCCGCTGCCGCAACTGCGGTAGCGAACCGCGCCACATCCATGTGCTCGGCCGCAGCAGCCGCGAGCCCGTGGTCTTCATGGCTACTGGCCCACGCCACCGCATTGAGTGCCGCTGCGGCACCCGTACCACACCGCATACCACCGTCACCGGCGCCGAGTTGGAATGGGGTACCGACTACGCCCAGCTGGCGCTGCCGCTGCGCGTGCCGCGCCGCCGGAGTGTTGCAGCATGAGCGCCATCATGGATAGCCAGCTCACCCAGCTGTGCCGCCAGTGGGATGCCATGGCCATCGACCAGCTTCGCGCGGAAGTGGCCCGGCTATGCGCCGAAAACGAGGCATTGCAGGAGCGCGCCGAACGCGCCGAGCGTGATGCCGACTGGTACGCGCAGGACGCGCAGGAAATGCACCTGCAGCTGTGCGAAGCCACCGGTGGGCTGCCAGGCATCACCATTGACGGCGCTCTCGTCATCACGCAGGCGACACCATGAGCGCCCACCCCCAAGCCGTCCGCCGCCCCGATAACGTAGTGCGCATCGGCCGCGCACGCGCCGCCGAGCGCAACTGGCCGCAACAGGCCGAGCGCCGCCTCGCCTACGTCAAACCACCTAAACCCACGCGCGGCGATCGCTTTGCGGCCGTAGCCTGGAATCTGCACGACGGCATGCCGCTGCTTTGGGTGTTGCTATTCGCGCTGTTCCTCATGGCCAGCGCGGGTATCAGCGTGCTGCTGTTTGCGTTTGTTCTTGGGTGGCAGCCATGAGCATCCATCCCAACAGCCTGCCCGCTGCCGCGGTGGTCAAGCTCGCCGAAAGCTGCGAGCGCTGGCTCAATCGCGCGCATGAGCGCCCGCGCAATTCCCTCGAACGTGAAACCGCACAGCGCATCGCTGCCGACCGGTCGCGCCAGGCCTTTGACCTGGTGGCGGCTTTGTCTTCGCCTAAGGAAACCATCCAATGACCCATCAACCCGCCGACGCGGTCAGCATCCTTGTCGATGCATCCGACACCATCACCGAGCGCGGCAAGCAGCGCGACCAGCCCACCGGTGAACGCAGCATGGGCCGCTGCGTGCAGGCGTTCAACGCCATCTACGGCACCACGCTCACCGAGCAGCAGGGCTGGCAGTTCATGGCGCTGCTGAAAATCGCGCGCTCCAGCAGCGGCGCGTTTCGCCTCGATGACTTTGTCGATCAGGCCGGCTACGCGGCGCTGGCCGGCGAGTGCGCCGCGCGCGTGGATGACAGTGCCGAAGCGCATCACGCGCGGCTGCAACAACTGCTGCGCGGTCGCCGCGTACAACCCGGCCACGCGGTTGATCTGTGATGCCTCGGCTTACCCAAACTTTTCAGCGCGGGCCGTCGCTTACGGCCGGGATCAGCCGGCCAGTGCCCGCGCACTTCATGCGCAAAACCCCGGCAGCAGGGAACAACGGTCGTGTGCGTTGCACCCGAGCGATCCATCCGTTCGTCCTAGCCGTTTAAGCCCCTGCCCGCCGCTGCGTCGGTAGCCACACACGCAGCACTGATCAGGGCCTTGCACGCGCCCCCCCCCCTGCGCGCCACGCCGTTCCCCTACAGTTTTGCAGGGCCCTGTTCAGTCCCCTACCCACGCGGCCATGCCGCACATACCGGAGCAACGACCGTGCAGCAGAAAACAGACGTCGCCACCCTCATCAACGACCTCGACGCCGGCATATTCGCCCAGCGTCTCAGCGCTGCCCTGTGCGACACCGCGCTGGGCGTCGTCACCACCGGCAAGAAAGGCAAGGTCAACATCACCATCGACCTCGCCCGCATCGGCGACAGCAGCCAGGTCACCGCCGTGCACCAGATCAAGTACGCCCGTCCCACCACGAAGGGCCGCGTCATTGAGGAAGCCACCACCAGCACCCCGCTGCACGTCGGCATCGGCGGCGCGCTCAGCCTGTTCCCCGAAAGCCAGACCGATCTTTTTCTGGAACGCCAGCGCGCGGAAGCCGAGCGTTCGGACGGCTAGACCGTTTTTGCATTGAGTCGCGGCGCGCGTGGGCGGTCTTAAAAACCGGCGCGTATGACTTGCCAGGCAGATTCCGTAAGGGCCTGGACTGAAGGCGGCACCAGTAATCGAAGGCGTTGGTATACGTCGAGCAGCCGCTTCACACCTGACAGCCGGGAAAGACCGGCACTGAATTCAACCCGTTGCCCACCGAGATCAAAACCATGGATAAATCCGCCATCGACGCCATTGGTCAGCTTGCTGTTGAAGCGGCCAAAGCAAACCAACTCGATACCGATACTCCCGTCATCGTGCTGAAGGACGATGACGATACGCAGAAAGTGGTGAGCTTAGAACCGTTCCAGCATGGCCGTTCACGCTACCGCGGCAGCTATCGCACGCTTCATCTGAAGCCATTCGCTAACTACGTCAACGCCGTGAAGGAAAACAACTCGCCAGCGGCGCAGGCACAGGGTTTCATCGACACCACATTGATGAGCGCCAAGGTCTTTTTCAACCTGGGCGATGCAGAAACACCAGGGCATGGCGACTACACAGCCACGCTCGATCTCAAGCCCACCGCAGCGTATGCGGCACTCACCCACGTCACCAACAAAAACACCATTCTCAACCAGCGCCAGCTGCACGATTTCGTTGAAGACTGGCGCGATCACATTACCTTTCTTATCGACGGCCAGCCGAGTGAGGCGCCACTGGCTAATGCCCTCGCCGCTATCCGCGATATCAGCATCACCACAGCGCGTGAAGTGAACAACGTCGAGCGCGACATGGGCAACACCCGCAGCGCCATGGAAAGCGTCGACGCCAGCAGCAAACTCAAGCTGCCCAGCGGTTTTACTTTCCGCGCGCACCCCTATGAAGGGCTGCCGTTGCGCACCTTCACCCTGCGCCTGGGCGTCAACACCGGCGGCGACAAAATCGCCCTGGTGCTGCGCATCCAGCAGGCCGAACAAGTCGTGGAAGACATCGCCAACGACTTCCACGATGAACTGACCAAGCTGCTCGGCACCAGCAGTACCCTTAACCTCGGCGCGTTCACCCCGTAAGCCGACGCCATGAACTCACCTAATCAATTGGAAAACCGGGCAACGCTCGCCGTGCGATCGGGTGCCTGTGCTTTAACGGCGAAGGCGCACATCAGGCGCGCCATCGCCCTATCCAGCGAAGGCCGTGTCGGCATCGCTCCTATCGATGACTTGAATACCGCGATGCTCGCCATCGACCGCGCCATCAAGCATCTCGACCAATCCCGCCAGCGCCTGTTGCGCAAGGCAAAACGCAACGGAGACGCACTATGAAATCGACGCATTCGCCTGTGATCAACATCAAGCACGTGACCATCAACCTGCAGCCCAGCGAAGCCACGTCGCCGCTGAACACGCTGCTCGCCGCTTCTCTGGCGAAGTCGTTCGCGAGCGGCGGTTTCGCACGCACGGCCGCATCGAACGATTCATCCACAACGGCTGACCGTTTTCTTCGGGCTTACGACGAACCTGTCGTGGTCGATAACAAAACTCGTTTGATGTGGGGTTCTGCAGAGTCAGAAAAGCGCATGACGTTCGAGGAAGCGGAGGCGTATGTCGCGAGCCTGAAACTCGGCGGCTTTGACGATTGGCGCTTACCCGACCTCGAAGAACTCGAATCCATCCGCGACCTGACGCGCCACGATCCCTGTATCGACACGGCGTTCTTCCAGAGCAACAGCTCGTGGGTCTGGTCGCGCACGCCCTGCGCGTGGTCTTCCGACTACGCGTGGTTAGTCGTTTTCGGCGACGGCGCCGTGTACGACGGCCACCGGAGCGGCGCCGCCTTCGTGCGGCCGGTGCGGTCCGTTTCCGCCGGTCAGTGATTGGCCCTTTGGGCTTTTGAGAGCGTGATGACACTAGCTACCCCACCCATCGTAAAGCTGGCTTTTGGTTTGCTCCGTGACATTGAGCTGGCCGTGTCGAAATTTCCTCGGTGCCACCGCTACGGCGTCGGTGAGGATCTTCGGCGCGCCGCGCGCGAAGTGCTGCGCGTGGCCAACCGGGCGTGGCGTGACAAGCCACAGCAGGCGCGGTGGGTGGGGCAGCTGGTGTGGGATACCGATGAACTGAAGTTCACCCTGCAGCTTGCCAAGCAGGTGCACGCGTTCCACAGCTTTGCCCAGTTCGAGGCGCTTGCGCGTTGTGCGGAAGACCTCGGCATGCAGGCGGGCGGCTGGAAAAAGCAGCGGCATCCGAACGGCCAGAATTCGCCGGCACAACCGCCGGCGGAGCGTGCCGAGACACTGAGTACCCGCGCCGCCTCGATCGCTGAGGCCAAGTCATGACGACGCTTTACTACCCACATGGATGTCTGGCCGGATCGCAAGTGCGCGGGGATGCGTGGTCTTCCGACTACGCGTGGATAGTCAATTTCAACAACGGCAACGTGAACAACAACCACCGGAACAACACCGCCTTCGTGCGGCCGGTGCGGTCCGTTTCCGCCGGTGAGTGTCAGGATGCAGTGAGTCTGAAAACGCTGTACGGCGCCTGGAAGTGCGCGCGCCAAAACAAAAAGCCCAGCAGCAACCAGCTGGCGTTCGATATCCGCTGGGCCGATGGTCTGCTGCAACTGCAGCGCGAGATCAACACCTGCACCTGGTCACCGCGCCCCGCGACGTGCTTCATCGCCCAGCGCCCGAAGGCGCGCCAGATCCATGCACCTGATTTCGCCGACCGCGTCGTGCACCACTGGCTGGTGCGGCAGCTCGAAGCGCTCTATGAGCCAGGCTTCATCCACGACAGCTACGCGAACCGCAAGGGCAAAGGCACGCACAAGGCCGTCGAGCGTCTACAGCAGTTCGCGCGCTCCGTGCACAGCGGCCAGGGCGGCGGATGGTATCTGCAGCTCGACATCCACAACTTCTTCAACAGCATTCACCGCGGCGTGCTGTATGGCGCGCTCAAGCCGCGCCTTGAGCGCGCTGGCGCGCCGGAGATCGTCACCCGCGCCGTGCATGCGCTGCTGCGCCACCCGGTTAGCAAGCAGGGCGTCGTACACCGCTCGACTGCAGCAGAGCGCGCGCAGGTGCCGCTGCATAAGCGGCTGGAAAACGCCGCACCGGGCTGCGGGCTGCCGATCGGCAACCTGAGTAGCCAGTTCTTCGCGAACGTCTACCTTGACGCGCTGGATCAGTTCGTCAAGCACACGCTCAAGGTCGACCGCTATCTGCGCTACGTCGATGACTTCGTGCTGGTGCACCGCGATCGCGCGCAACTGGAACGCTGGCAGGCGCAGATCGAGCAGTTCCTTGCCGACAAGCTGAAACTGAAGCTCAAGGCCGATATCCGGCTGCGGCCGCTGAGCGCCGGCTGTGACTTCCTCGGCTACGTGGTCTACCCGACGCACACCCGCGTGCGTGCGCGCGTGCTACGGCACGCACAGCAGGCCATCACCGCGTGGAAACGGCAACACATACGCGGTGACAAAGCCCACGCCACGCCGCAGCAGTTCCGCGCAATTTCCTCTATCTGGGCCAGTTATCGCGGTCATTTCGGCAAAGCCGACAGCTACCGCCTGTGCCGCCGCTTTCATCTCCGGCAGCCGTGGCTTGCCTCACTCACCGACACGCGCCGTACGTTTGATTACCGGCTCGAAGGCAAGCACATCACCTTGAGGATTCCAACGTGAACCACGAAAAGACGATCCGCCTCACACCGCCCGACCAGGTGCTGTGCATCTTCCACGGCAACTGCGCTGACGGCTTTGGCGCCGCATGGGTGGTGCACCGGTTCTTTGGTGATGGCGCAACCTTCCATGCCGGCCACTACGGCCAGCCGCCGCCGGACTGCACCGGCAAAGTGGTGTTCATCGTGGACTTCAGCTACCCGCGCGACGTGCTCATCGCCATGGCCAAGCAGGCGCAATGCATCGTCGTGCTCGACCACCACAAGACCGCCGCTGAAAATCTACACGGCGAGCTTGCTGACAACATCGCCGTCGTGTTCGACATGGAGCATAGCGGCGCCGCACTCACGTGGAGCTACTTTTACCCCGAGCAACACGCACCGCGGTTGCTCAAGCACATCGAAGATCGCGACCTCTGGCGCTTCGCCCTGCCACACACGCGCGAGATTCAGGCCGCGCTTTTCAGCTACCCCTACGACTTCGCCGTGTGGAACACGCTGATGCTGGAGTCTTACGATTCCACCGAGCGACTGCAGCACGACGGCATCGCCATCGAGCGTAAACATCACAAAGATATCGGCGAGCTGCTCGCCGTCACGCGCCGCACCATGACCATCGGCGGCATCGACGTGCCTACCGCCAACCTGCCCTACACCATGAGCAGCGAAGCCTGTCACATCATGGCCACCGACGCGCCCTTCGCCGCCTGCTACTGGGATACGCCCGACGGCCGCGTCTTCAGCCTGCGTAGCCGCGAGGACGGCGCCGACGTCTCCGCTATCGCCAAGCAATACGGCGGCGGCGGCCACCAGCACGCGTCGGGCTTTCGCGTGCCGTACGGGCATGAGCTTGCCCAGGATCGATCAAGCGTCGAACGGTTTGAATGGCGTGTAGTGGCTAATGCGGGACGTCTTTCGACCCAGGCACAGCAGCGATGGGCTCATGTGATGGATGCAACTGCATTGGGTAGTCAGTCATCGATTGAGCTATGTCATCGGCATGGCTTTGACCCTGATGAAGTGATCGGCGGGGTTGGCTCCGATGAATAGTATCGCCGCCACCATCGTCGCCCATGCCCTACGCCGCGCGCCCGACTTCATCGTCGGTGGCCCAGCCGATCCATACCTGCTGCGTTGGTACATCACGCCATGGAGTGGCCTGTATCGCGACATCCCCAACGACCAAAAAACGCTCTGGCAGAAATTCGTGTCGCGCCTGCCCGCCATCTACGTGCACGAATTCCGCCGCAGCGATGAAGACCGCGCGCTGCATGATCACCCATGGATCAATTGCAGCATCTTGGTCGGCGGCAGCTACGTCGAGCACACCATCGGCGCAGGCGGCATCAACGTGCGCACCCAGCGTGCAGCAGGTGACGTCGTGTGGCGCCTCCCAAGCGCCGCCCATCGCGTCGAGATAGCCCCCGGCACCGTCTGCCGCACCCTGTTCCTCACCGGCCCACGCGTGCGGGAGTGGGGCTTCCACTGCACGCGCGGCTGGGTGCCATGGCAGCGCTTCGTCGCGACCAATGATCGGGGTGCCGTGGGCGCGGGATGCGGTGAAGATCATGGCTAATGCCGAGCAAGCCATCACCGTCACCGCGCGACTCTACGAGCTGCGCAAAACAACTCGCAGCTTGCTCGGCGATCGTTACGACAGCGAGATCGCCGAATTCAGCGAAGCGCTGCAGACGATCGTAGCCAAACGCCACGTCACGCTGTTGGACGCTGCCATGTCCATGGGCAAAGCCGCACAGGAAATCGGCGCGGACATTGCCTTCATGAAGGTGATGTCCGCGTATGTCGAGATCACCGAAGCCGCAACGGAGCATGCTCATGGCTGACCTCGAAACCGTCATGCTATTTCTCAGAAAGTTCGGCAACCCCAGGCTTATGAGCCAGACAAAGGGCTGGATGTGCGCTATAGATATGCACGTCAACGCCACGGGCGCGACGTTCGAAATCCGCTCCGAATTCGGCCACGACACGCCAAAAATAGCCGCCAATGAGTGCCTGGATCGCGTGCAGGCAGTACTCGACGGCTTATCGACGACCATCGGCACGTCGAGCAAGGCCATTTCCCATGGCTGATGGCACCCGCCAGCACGGCTTCAACTTCCCTCGCAAAGCGCTGGTGTCCGCACTGCGCCCGGGCGAAATCGTCATCGACCTCTTCGCCGGCGGCGGCGGTGCCAGCGAGGCGCTCAAGCAAGCGCTAGGCCGTGATCCGGACTTGGCGTACAACCATGACAAACTCGCCGTGGGCATGCATGCGGCCAACCACCCGTTCACCATCCACAAGCGCGAGGATATCTGGGTCGCCGACCCATGCCGCGAAGTCGGCCTGCGCCCGGTGGGATGGTTTCATGCCTCGCCGGATTGCACCCATTTCAGCCAGGCCAAAGGCGGACAGCCGCGGTCACGCGCCACGCGCTCGCTCAGCTGGGTAGTGCTCAAGTGGGCGGGCAAGCTCAAGCGAACCGGCAATGCGCCCCGCATCATCAGCCTGGAGAACGTCGAGCAGATCCTCAAATGGGGTCCGCTCATCGCCAAGCGCTGCAAGGTTACTGGCCGCGTGCTGAAACTCGACGGCACCGTTGCCGCTGCTGGTGAACGCGTGCCGGTATGGAATCAGCAGCTGGTGCCGGACAAGCGCTACGCAGGCCGCACGTGGCTGCAGTTCGTCGCCGCGCTGCGCGCGCTCGGCTACGCCGTGGAATGGCGCAAGCTTGTGGCCAGCGACTACGGCGCCGGCACCAGCCGAAAGCGCCTTTTCATGGTCGCCCGCAACGACGTGGCCACCATCCCATGGCCCGCGCCCACGCACGGCAAAGTACCCGGCTTGCTGCCGCTGGTCACCGCAGCGGATTGCATCGACTGGTCCGTGCCGTGCCCTTCGATCTTCACCCGCAAAAAAGAGCTGGCGCCGGCCACCATGCGCCGTATTGCCAAGGGCTTGAAGCGCTACGTGATCGATGCAAACGAGCCGTTTATCGTGCCGCTAACCCATCACGGCGAGCGCCGGCAACATCCCGCCAGCGAACCGCTGCCGACCATCACCGGCGCCAATCGCGGCGAGCTGGCCGCCGTGTCGCCTACGTTGGTGCCCTTCGTCACCGAGCACGCCAACGGATCAGCACAGCGCAACTTCGCGGCCGATGAGCCGATGCGCACCCAGTGCGCCACCGTCAAGGGCGGACACTTCGCCGTTGTCGCGCCTACGTTGGTGCAGGCTGCGCATGGCGAAGGTAAGCACGACGGCATACAGCGGTGGGGAAGTGGTTGCAACACGGTGGAATCAACACTCGGAACGATCACGGCAAGTGGCGGCCATGCCGTTGCTGCGGCCACGTTGGTGCAGACCGGCTACGGCGAGCGCGAAGGCCAAGCACCACGATCGCTTGATATCGAAAAGCCGATTGGGACCGTAGTTGGCGGCGGCGTGAAACACGCCATTGCAGCTGCCCACCTGGTGAAGTTTCGCGGCGATAGCCAAGGATCATCCGCCGCCGCTCCCATGCCGACAATCACCAGTGGCGCGGGCGCCTCGCGTCCTGCTGGCGCAGCGCACGCCATGGGAGTCATGACGGCTTTCCTCGAGCAAGCCAACGGCGGCTACTACAACGGCGCCGGCAACGACCTGCGCGACCCGGCGCCGACCATCTGTGGCACAGGCAGCCAGCAGCGTCTGGTCACCGCGCATATGGCCAAGCTGCGTGGCACAAGCAGCGCCGCCGACGCTGCCGAGCCGCTGCACACCGTAAGCGCTGGCGGCGAGCACCATGCTGTGGTCGAGTGCACACTCAGCGAACAGTACGAAGCCGGCGCGCTGCGCGTCGCCGCGTTCCTCATCAAGTATTACGGCACCGCGCACGGCGTCGACCTCACCGAGCCGCTCGACGCCATCACCACACGCGATCGCCTCGCGCTGGTCACCGTCGTCATCCAGGGCACGCCCTACGTCATCGTGGATATCGGCCTGCGCATGCTGCGCCGCGAGGAGCTGTTCCGCGCGCAGGGCTTCCCACCTGACTACATCATCGACCGCACCGCCGACGGCAAGCCCCTCAGCATCAGCGCCAGCGTCCGCATGGTCGGCAACAGCGTCAGCCCGCCACCGCTTTTCGCCATCGCACGGGCAAATCTCGACTATGCAGAAACCAGCGAAAGGATTGCCGCATGAATAACGAAAATGAGCATGCGGCGTTTGAGAAGTGGTACGTCGAGAACGCGTTCGACTACGAGGCTAATCCTATCGGCAGTCGTGAATGCGGCTTACAACGCAAAGCATGGCAGGCAGCACGCGCCCAGCTCATCGCTGAGCAGGAGAAGGTGGAGCCTCTGGCTTGGTTGGAGACTGAGCCGAGTGCAACGATTAAATCGCTGCAGAACGAACACGGATTGCTTAGGCATTCGATGCAGTTCCATGTCGGAAAAGCCAAGCCAGTCAATCGACCGCCTGAAAACAAGCTATTCCCGCTTTACACAATGCAACCCATCCCAGCCGCGCAGGACGATCAAGGGAATTCGGTAGCGGCATTGGCGCGACCGATCGAATCTGCGCCTCGTGATGGCCGCATGCTGCAGCTGCTTGTTCAATTCGATGAGCATGCTACGGATGACACACTTGGTCCGGCATGGACTATCGGAAGCAACAGCTTCGACGAGAACGGCGAAGACAACTGGCAGTTCGCCGGATGGTGCTGGGATCACGACCATTTTACGGAAGGCAAAGGCACGCCTGTTGGCTGGGCGCCGATGATCGACGACAGATCCGCCCCATCCACCGACCGGTTAGCTGCGCAGGGTGGGGATGAGTTGGCGCGCGATGCGGCTCGGTATCGCTGGTTTGCATCCAACGCGAGCCTAGTGATCAAAGGTCGCGGCTCTTATTTGGAGCTACCAGTTCCCTATACTCATGACGGCATGTCTGTTGGCGAATACATCGACGCAGCCCTTCGCGCCACGCCAGCCGATGGAGAGTCGGCATGAAAGAACGACCGATCCTTTTCAGTGCACCCATGGTGAGAGCATTGCTCGAAGGCCGCAAGACGGTGACGCGGCGGATCTTCGCGCCGGAACGGATGACCTGGACGCCGAACGGTAGATACCAAACGCACGCGCTGCGCAATGGCGAAGTTGTTCAAACTGGATCGGGACCCTTTAAGCCTGAGTGCTGGTTGAACTATTGCCCCCACGGCCAGCCAGGCGATCGGCTATGGGTGCGCGAAGCGTGGCGAAGCGCTGCTGGCTTGGACGATCTCAGCGGCAAGCAGATCGCAGAGCGGTGCAAAGAGGCTGGATATCGCCTTCCATGGGCGCCGATACAGTACGAAGCTTCCGGATTTAGAAATGAACACTGGAGCGGATTCGGCGATCCGCACGGCAGTGCCATGGTGGGTCGCTATCGGCATGCCCGCTTCATGCCGCGCTGGGCCAGCCGCATCACATTGGAGGTGACAAACGTTCGCGTTGAGCGACTTTGCGAAGGCGAAGGTGATACCTCGTTCGAAAGTCGCTATCTCGCCGAAGGCATAAATAGTATTCACCACGGCGACGGTGACTATTACTACAGCGCGATCCGTGACGAACCTCACCCCAAGAATTGGAGCTACCCTGATAACGCATTTCGCGAACTCTGGGAATCAATAAACGGCATTGGCAGCTGGAACACCGATCCGTGGGTCTGGGCCATCGAATTCCGGAGGCTGGCCAGTGCTTGACGATCGTAGTCCCGACAACGACGCCACGCTCGACCTCAAGCAGGGCGCTGAATTCCTGCATCTGGGTGTGGAGGCGATGCGCGAGCTGGTGCAGAACGGTGAGGTGGCCGCGCTGGTGCTCAATCAAAAGCACACCGTCATGCTGCGCTCCGACCTCATCGGCTATATTCGCGAGAAAGGCCGCAAGCAGGCCGAGGAACGCCGCAACAAGCGCAAGGCCAAGCCGGAGCACCGCGAGCCTGCAGCGCCGCGCCAGGCGGCGCGCAGGGGCCGCGTTCTGCCCAACCTCGATACCTACGAGGCCGCTACCAAAGATGCTCAGCCAGATCAGAGCCGCGCAGGTTCGCATAGCGCTTGAGCATCGCCAGGCTGGTGTGGCCAGTAATCTTGCTGATCTGGATATCCGACAGCTTGGTGCGTTCAAACAGGCGCGATGTCGCCTCATGCCGCAGATCGTGAAAATGCAGGCCGGCACACTGCGCCGTTTCAAAAATTCGCGAAAACTGCCGCGAGAGTAGTGACGTCGTTTTCCTCAGGCTTTCGCGCGACAGGTCGCCATCCCACCACGGGAACAGCTGCGCATCCGGCGGCAGCCCTTTGATCGCCGGCCTCAGCTTTTTCAGCAGCACCGACGTGATCGGCACCTGCCGTTTGGATCCATTCTTCGTGCGGTCAAGAAAGATCGTTTTCTTTTCCAGGTCGATCTGGCCAACGCTCAGCGTGTACATCTCTCGCATGCGCATCGCCGACTCCAGCGCTATATCAAACAGCAGCACCAGCTTGTCGCCGTGCCGCAGCTCGAGCGCGCGCTGCCTGTCATCGCGCTTGCTGCCGGCGAGCGCCTCGCGGATGCGCGCTTCCTCATCGCCCTCCAGGCGGCGATCGCGTTCGTTGTCCGTCTTGGTCTTGCCCTCGATCACTTTCACCGCAACACCGTCGTCGCGTGTATACGTGGCATACCCTTTCGGTAACAACCTCAGCGGGTTGAACGGCAGCTCACCATGCGCTGCCAGCCAATCCAGCGCACGGGCCAGTGCACCCACGTGGTGGCGAATAGTCGACGGCGCCAGGTTCTGTTCGCGTTTCATCGCCGACACCCACGCCGTGGCCCACGTAAACGTCATCTCGGGAAAGCCCAACCCGCGCGGCAGGCGCATCTGCACCACCTTCAACAGATCCGCATCCTCATCGGACACGTGCTGCTCCGACAGATAGCGCCGGATACCTTCGCGTAGCGTTTTCTGCACCTCGCGCTTTTCGACAAACTCGTCGGGAACTACACCGCGATCGAGCAGCGCCTCAATGCGCCGAACATATTCATCACCCTCGGCCTCATCATCAAAGCTCAGATAGAGAGGCCTTGGCAGCAGATCAGCACGCCGAATCCGGTAATGCCATTTGCCGTTGCGCCTGCGCTTTGTCGCCATGCCTCAAACTCACGTCAGCGGAAATCACTCAAGCTTACGCCAGTTCAACACCCCAATACCGGTGGCCGAACGCGATATTTCGCCCCTATATCGCGTTATTACAGAAACGAAAAAGGCGCCCGAAGGCGCCTAAGTCGTTGATCGCAATGGAGGCCTAGGTCGGAATCGAACCGGCGTACGCGGCTTTGCAGGCCGCTGCATGACCACTCTGCCACCAGGCCGTTGCGTCTTGCTTTGCGAGTATCAGCCTATGCCGATGATCGCAGGTTGCCTCTAAAAAACAAAACCCCGGTGGACCGAGGTTTCGCTGAAACTGGAGCGGGAAACGAGACTCGAACTCGCGACCCCGACCTTGGCAAGGTCGTGCTCTACCAACTGAGCTATTCCCGCAACTGAGCGACGAATCATAGCAGAATCATGCCGGCTGTGAATACCTGCAGCGCCGATGAGCCTGCTGATTTTTCGCTCTCAACCTCGCAAGCCATGAGGCTTACTAAAACGGCAAAGCCCCGAACGAGTCGGGGCTTTGCTTGAAAACTGGAGCGGGAAACGAGACTCGAACTCGCGACCCCGACCTTGGCAAGGTCGTGCTCTACCAACTGAGCTATTCCCGCACTGCAGCCGCGCATTCTAATACGTGAACCCGGATCGTCAACCCCTTATCGTCAACCCCTGGCGTCAGACTTGATGCCACCTGCACTGTTTCAACGGCCGACTGCTGAAGATCAGGCTTCCGTATCTGTCTTGCTGGAAACCACCGGGGCGGGCACATCGCCGCGCAGCATCGGCCACGCCGCGCGCAGGTAGTAAACGCCGGACCAGATGGTGAGAATGCCGGCAATCACCAGCAGGCCTTCGCCGATGTGATACAGCCGCAGCGCCGTGGCCTCTTTCTCGTGCTGCACGATCAGCACCACCAGCGCCACCATCTGCATGATGGTCTTGAGCTTGCCGACCAGCGCCACCTTGACCGTAGCGCCCATGCCGATTTCAGCCATCCATTCGCGCAGCGCCGAGATGCTGATCTCGCGCCCCACAATCACGGCGGACGTCAGCGCCAGCAGAATGCTCGACCAGCCGCTGGTGGGATCGGACTCCACCAGCAAAAACAAGGTCACCGCCACCATCAGCTTGTCGGCGACCGGATCGAGAAACGCGCCGAAGGCCGAGGTGAGGTTCATGCGGCGCGCCAGATAACCATCCAGCCAGTCGGTGATCGCCGCCAGCACAAAGACGATAGCCGCCGTGATGTTGTGGCCTGGAAACGGCAGATAAAACACCGCGACCATCACCGGCAGCAGCGCCACGCGGAAAAGGGTCAGCCAGGTTGGCAGGTTGATACGCATGAAAGGTCCAGTGGTTGGCCGCAGTGTCGCATGGCAGGAAGTCAGCGAATGAACAAAAACGTCAGACGGCCGAATGAAAGTAAAAATCCGCGCGGGTCAGGGATGCAGGCTGGCGTAAATGCGCTCGGCCAGTCCGCGATCAATGCCCTTGACCGACATCAGCTCCTCGACGCCGGCCGCTTCAACGCCGGACAGGCCGCCAAACGCCTTCAGCAACGCCGAACGCCGCCGCGCGCCGATGCCCAACACGTCTTCCAGCACGCTCCGTTCGCGCGCCTTTTCGCGCCGCTTGCGATGGCCGCTGATGGCGAAGCGATGCGCCTCGTCACGTACGGCCGCGACCAGATGCAGCGCCGGCGACGACGACCCCGGGTGCAGCTCGCGCCCGAGACTTCCCGCGGCCTTGCGCGCCAGCACCAGGGTCTCCTCACCGGCACGTCGACCCGGGCCTTTGGCGACGCCGACCACCTCGATGCCGCTCACGCCCAGCTCGCTCAACACGTCCATCGCCTGGGCCACCTGTCCGTTGCCGCCGTCGATCAGCAGCACGTCGGGCTTGGCGCCCTCACCTTCGGCGACCTTGCGAAAACGCCGGGTCAGCGCCTGATGCATGGCGGCGTAGTCGTCGCCGGGCGTGATGCCGGCGATATTGAAGCGACGGTAATGCGACTTCTCCGGGCCTTCGGGCCCAAACACCACGCAGGAAGCCACCGTCGCCTCGCCCATGGTGTGGCTGATGTCGAAGCACTCGATGCGTCGCGGCGAAAAATCCAGCTCGAGCACTTTCTTCAGATCCTCGAAGCGCGTGCCCAGGGTCTGCCGGCTGGCCAGGCGCGCAGTCAGTGACGCCCGCGCGTTGCGCTGCGCCATCTGCAGGAACTGGGCGCGGTCGCCGCGCACGCTCGACTTCAGTTCCACCGCGTGGCCGGTCTGCTGCGCCAGCAGCTCGGCGAGAATGTCCTGATCGGCAATCGACTCGCTGAGAATCAGCTCGCGCGGCACCGGCCGATCGAGGTAGTACTGCGCAATGAACTGTGCCAGCACGTCCGCCGAATCGGCGTCTTCCAGCGGCAGGCGCGGAAAGAAATCGCGCGTGCCCAGGCTGACGCCGTTGCGGAAAAACAGCACGCTGACACAGGCAATGCCCGATTCGATGCTGCAGGCGATCACGTCCATATCCGCGTTCGCGCCCTGCACGTGGTACTGCGCCTGCAGCTGGCGCAGAGCGGAGACCTGATCGCGCAGGATGGCGGCGCGTTCGAACTGCAGCTCGCGGCTCGACCGCTCCATCGCCTCACCGAGCTCGTCGAGGACGGCCTTGCTACGGCCTTCGAGAAACATCTGCGCGTGGCGCACGTCGCTGGCGTAATCATCCACGCCGATCAGCTGCACGCACGGCGCCGTGCAGCGACCGATCTGGTGCTGCAGGCAGGGCCGCGAGCGATTGCGGAAATAGCTGTCCTCGCACTGGCGAACCTTGAACAGCTTCTGCATCAGGCTCAGGCTTTCGCGCACCGCGTAGGTGCTTGGGTACGGGCCAAAAAATTTGCCCTTGAGGTTCTTCGCGCCGCGATGAAACGCCAGCCGCGGATAATCCTCGCCGGTCGACAGATAGATGTACGGATAGCTTTTGTCGTCGCGCAGCAGGATGTTGTAGCGCGGCTTGAGCGACTTGATCAGCTGCGATTCCAGCAGCAGCGCCTCGCCCTCGGTCCGCGTCACCGTAATCTCGACGCGCGCGATCTGCGACACCATCGCGGCGATGCGCGGCTCCATCCGCGGTTTCAGAAAATAGCTGCCGACGCGCTTCTTGAGGTTGCTGGCCTTGCCGACGTAGAGCAGCTCGTCAGCGGCGTCGAAATAGCGGTAGACCCCCGACGACGAGGTCAGCGTCTGGACAAAGACTTTGCCGTCGAACGGCTGCACTTGATTGGCCTGCATGCCGAACTCTACGCAGTGCCGCGCGCTGGCGCAGTCAGCGGCTCGCCGCGCCGAAGGCGTTCGATCAATCCATCGACGCCCTGTTCTGCCAGCTTCAACACGTGGCGAAACGCATCGAGATCCTCGTAGTAGGGATCGGGGACGATCGGCGGCGCGTAGTCATCGAGACCGCCCGCGTCGAGAAACAGCACGGCGCGATCCCTGTACTGGCGCGGGCTGCTCGCTCGCAGCGCGGCGAGGTTGTCGTCATCCATCGCCAGCACCGCATCAAAACGGCCGAAATCATCCACGGTCAGCTGCCGAACACAGTGATCGGTCAGGCTGTAGCCGCCCTCCTCGGCGACGCGTATCGAACGCGCATCCGCACCCTGCCCCACGTGCCAGCCGCCGGTGCCGCACGAGTCCACATCCACCGACAGACCCGCGTCCGCAAACCGCTGGCGGGCAACGGCTTCCACCAGTGGCGATCGGCAGATATTGCCCAGACAGACAAAAAGTATCGATGAGGTCATGGCGTGGAGGTATTCGGATCAGTGTGATTTTAGATGGGGCCATGCGCCGCGCGGGCAAGGACCGCCGGCCGAGATGCCTCGGCATGGCGCAATGCGGCACATCGCCGGCACCGGGCAGGCTAAAATGGGGATCGCCCCACGTCAAAGGAAACAGCGAGTGATCATTCATCCCAAGGTTCGAGGCTTTATCTGCATTACCGCGCATCCCGTGGGCTGCGAGAAGAATGTGCAGGAGCAGATCCAGATCACCGAAGCGCTCGGCAAGCCGTCGACCGGCCCCAAGCGCGTGCTGGTGATCGGTGCCTCGACCGGCTACGGGCTGGCCAGCCGCATCACGGCTGCGTTCGGCTACGGCGCCGCGACCCTGGGCGTGTTTTTCGAAAAGCCTGGCACCGAAAAATGCGGTACGGCCGGCTGGTACAACGCCGGGGCTTTCGACAAGCTGGCCAAGCAGGCCGGTCTGTTCAGCAAGTCGATCAACGGCGACGCGTTTTCCAACGAAGCGCGCCAGCACGCCATCGACATCATCCGCAACGAGATGGGTGGTCAGATCGATCTGGTGGTGTATTCGCTCGCCTCGCCCGTGCGCAAGCTGCCAGGCAGCGGCGAACTGAAGCGCTCGGCGCTGAAGACCATTGGCGAGGTGTATACCGCCACGACGGTCGACACCAACAAGAACACCGTGGTCGAAGTGTCGGTGGAGCCGGCCACGGAGCAGGAAGTGGAAGACACCGTCGCCGTGATGGGCGGCGAGGACTGGGCGCTGTGGATTGACGCGCTGAGCGAAGCCGGCGTGCTGGCGGACCACGCGAAAACCGTTGCCTACAGCTACATCGGCACCGAAATCACCTGGCCGATCTACTGGCACGGCGCGCTGGGCCGGGCCAAGCAGCATCTCGACCGCACCGCCAGCGAACTGCGCGAACGCTTCAAATCGAAAGGCCTCGACGCCAACGTCGCCATGATGAAATCCGTTGTGACGCAGGCCAGTGCCGCGATTCCGGTGCTGCCGCTGTACATCGCGCTGGTGTTCAAGATCATGAAAGAGATGGGCCTGCACGAAGGCACCATCGAACAGGCCAACCGCCTTTTCCGCGACAACCTGTATCGCGCCGACGGCAAGGCACCAGTGACCGACGACGAGCACCGCCTGCGGCTGGACGACTGGGAGCTGCGTGACAACGTGCAGGCCCGCTGCAAGGAGCTGTGGCCGCAGGTCACCACCGAGAACCTGTTCGAGATCAGCGACTACGCCGGCTACAAGCACGATTTCCTGAAGCTGTTCGGCTTCGAGCGCGCGGATGTCGATTACGAAGTGGACGTGCCGACGGTACTGACGTTCGATTGCGACGAGCTCTGAGTGATCCGCTGCGCCGTCGACCCAAGTGTTCGACGGCGCACATCTCGATCGGCGGATAGACCGATCAAGCCTGCGCCTTTAGCCACTGCTCGGCACGCTGCAAATCCTCAAGCGTGTCGATGCCGGGCGGAAACGGTTCGGGAGTCATGCGCACCGCGATGGCGTAGCCGTGTTCCAGCACGCGCAGCTGTTCCAGCGACTCGGCCTGCTCAAGCACGGTGCGCGACAGCGTGGTGTATTGCTTGAGAAACCCCGCACGATACGCATAGATGCCAATATGCCGCAGAAAAGGCAGCTCTGGCGGCAGCACGCTGCGCTCCACCGCAAACGCGTCGCGCGCCCACGGCAGCGGCGCACGGCTGAAGTACAGCGCGCGACCGCTCGCCGCACGCACCAGCTTCACCACGTTCGGGTCGAACAGCTCATGCGCGTCACTGATCGGCGTAGCGAGCGTCGCCATTGGCGCGTCGTCCTCAGCCAGCGCCTGCGCCACCTCACGAATGCCCGCTGCCGGCGCAAACGGTTCGTCGCCCTGCAGATTTACCACGATGGCATCGTCGGCCCAGCCGTAATAGGCGGCGCATTCGGCGAGCCGGTCGCTGCCCGAGGCGTGATCCGCACGCGTCATGCAGATATCGACACCGTGTCCAGACAGCGCGTCGGCAATGCGGGCATCGTCCACCGCCACGACAACCTGAGTCGCTCCCGCCTGCAGCGCGCGCTGCGCCACCCGCACGACCATCGGCACACCGGCAATGTCACGCAGCGGCTTGCCCGGAAGGCGGGTGGAGGCGTAGCGGGCCGGTATGGCGACAATGAAGGCAAGCGCGGCGTCAGTCATGGGAGTCTCCCGACGAGGTCGCATCGCGTCGCCAACCGGATCGTGTGAGGCGCATCGCGTAGCCTACCCGACCGACCGCAGCGCGAAGCCGCAGCCGTTCGCCAGCTCCAGAAAACTGGGAAAGGACGTAGCGACATGGCTGCAATCGTGGATGCGCACCGGCGCCTCGGCGACCAGGCCGGCGACGGCAAAGCTCATCGCGATGCGATGGTCGAGATGAGTCTCCACGGAACCACCGCCTAGCGTGCCCCCGCGGATGATCGCGCCGTCCGGCGTCTCCTCGATGGAAGCACCGAGCGCGCGCAGGCCGTTCGCCATCGACGCAATGCGATCGGACTCCTTCACCCGCAACTCGGCCGCGCCGCGGATTGTGGTGGTTCCCGACGCCACCGCCGCCGCAATGAACAGCACCGGGAATTCGTCGATCATGTCGGGCACCAGCGATTCGGGCAGCTCGATGCCGTGCAGCGGCGCGTATCGGACCACCAGATCGCCCACCGGCTCGCCGCCGCTCTCGCGCGGCGACTCAATCGCGATGTTCGCGCCCATCAGGCGCAGCGCGTGCAGCAGGCCGGTACGGCGAGGGTTCAAGCCCACCGCCGGCAGCCGCAGCTGCGAACCCGGCACGATGCTGGCGGCGACCAGGAAGAACGCCGCCGAGGAAAAGTCGGCAGGCACCTCGACATCCGTCGCGTGCAGCGCGTGGCCGCCTTCGAGGCTGGCGTGACCCGGCGAAAAGTCGATCGGCCAACCAAATGCAGCCAGCATCCGCTCGGTGTAGTCACGGGTCGGATGCGGCTCGATAATCTCAGTGACGCCTTCGCTGTAAAGACCGCCGAGCAACAGCGCCGACTTCACCTGCGCACTGGCCACAGGCAGCTCGTAATGGATGCCGCGCATATGCTGACCGCCATGCACGATCAGCGGCGGCATGCCATCGTGCGTGTCGATCAGCGCGCCCATCTGCGTCAGCGGATCGGTGACGCGGCGCATCGGCCGCTTCGACAAGGAGGAATCGCCGACCAGCTCGCTGTCGAACGCCTGCCCGGCCAGTAATCCCGTCAGCAGGCGCATGCCGGTGCCGGCATTGCCGCAATCAAGCGGCTCCGAAGATCCGCGCAGACCGCGCAGACCCACGCCATACACCACCCGCTCACCCGTCGACGGCGTCTCGATACGCGCACCCAGCTGACACAGCACGGCCGCGGTGGCGCGGGTATCTTCGCCCTCGAGAAAGCCGCGGATATGCGACTTGCCCTCGGCGATAGCGGACAGCATCAAGGCGCGATGCGAGACCGACTTGTCACCCGGCACGCGAAGATCGCCATGCAGCGCCTGACCCGGCTGACTGGTCCAGTCAAAAGCATTCAATCAACGTTCTCCAAAAAAGATTTCGACAACGATCATCCACACAGCGAGAGCGTGTCGTCTCAGGGCAACGCGACCGGATAGGAACCCAGCACCCGCACGGTAGCCGCTTTCTCGCTGATTTCGCCGACCGCCGCCTGCAGCCTTTCGTCATCGATATGCCCCGACACGTCGATGAAAAACGCGTACTGCCACTTGCCCGTGTGCGCCGGCCGCGACTCGATACGGTTGAGGCTGACGTCATTCTTGGCGAACGGACTGAGCACGGCGTAAAGCGCACCCGGCTGGTCGTTCACGGTAACCAGCAGCGAGGTGCGGTCGTTGCCCGATGGGGGAAACAGCGAGCGGCCGATGACCAGAAAGCGCGTGGTGTTGTCGGCGCGATCTTCGATACCGGTAGCCAGCGTCTTCAGCCCGTAGATCTTGCCGGCCGTTTCGCCGGCAATCGCCGCCGCGTCATCCGCGTGACGCGCCATGCGCGCCGCCTCGGCGTTGCTGCCGACCGCGATGCATGCCACGTTGGGCAGGTTGATGCGCAGCCAGGTCTTGCACTGCTGCAGCGACTGCGCGTGGGCGTAGACGCGCTTCACTTCCTCGATCCTGCCGGCCAGCGAGTGCAGGCACTGGTGGACGCGCAGCTCCACCTCGCCGCAGATGGTCGCCTCGGAGGTGAGGAACATGTCCAGCGTGACCTGGATCATGCCCTGACCGGAATTTTCCACCGGCACCACGCCAAAGTCGGCGTGGCCGGCCGCCACTTCCTGAAACACTTCCTCGATGCTGCCCAGCGGCAGGCCGTACGCGGCGTGGCCGAAATGCTTGCGCACGGCCTGTTCGCTGAAGGTGCCTTCGGGACCGAGAAAGCCGATCTTCAATGGATCTTCCTGCGCCAGGCAGGAGGACATGATCTCGCGAAACAGCCGCACCATTTCGGTATCGGACAGCGGGCCGTCGTTGCGGTCCACGACCATGCGCAGCACGTGCGCCTCGCGCTCGGGTCGGTAATAGTCGATGGCCGAAAGCCCCTCACCTTTCACCTTCGCCACTTCCTGGGCGCGCTTGGCGCGCTCGGAAATCAGCTGCTGGATCTGCCGGTCGATGCTGTCGATGCGCTCACGCATTTCCGACAGCGGGGTCTGTGAATCGCTCATCAATTTAGCCGCCTGGAAGTAAAGAAGTCCAAATTACATCAGGCATCTTGCCCGAAATACCCATCTCTTGACCACTCAGCCGTGTTGACTGGCGAAGTCACGCATAAAGGTCGTCAATGCCTGCACGGCTTCCAGCGGCACGGCGTTGTACAGCGATGCGCGCATGCCGCCCACGGCCTTGTGCCCTTTGAGTGCCAGCAGGCCAGCGTCTTCGGCCTGCTTGAGGAAGGCTGCATCCAACGCACTGTCGTGCAGGGTAAAAGGCACATTCATGCGCGAGCGCGCGGGCACGGCCACGGGATTGCGATAAAAGCCGCCGGAGGCGTCGATCGTGCCATAAAGCAGCTCGGCCTTGATGCGATTACGCTCGGCCATCACCGGCAGACCGCCCAGCGCGTTGAGCCACTGAAAGGTCAGCCCCGCCAGATACCAGCCCCAGGTATTGGGCGTATTGAGCATGGAATCGTTCGAAGCCTGCTCGGCGAAACGGAAGATTTTTGCCATCGGCCGGCCGGCGCGCTCCAGCAGATCGCGACGGATGATCATCAGCACCAGCCCGGACGGGCCGATATTCTTCTGCGCGCCGGCGTAGATCAGGCCGAAGCGGGATACGTCCAACGGCTCAGACAGAATGCTCGACGACATGTCGGCGATCAGCGGTATCGAGCTGACCTCGGGGACGTTGTGAAACTCGACACCGTGAATCGTTTCGTTTGGCGTGTAGTGCACGTAAGAGGCGCCGGGATCGAGCTGCCAAGTGTCGCGCGCAGGGATGCTGCGATAGTCGTCCGCCTTGGCGCTGGCGGCGACGTTTACATGGATATACGGCGCCGCCTCGCTTATCGCCTTGCAGCTCCAGTGGCCGGTATCGATGTAGTCCGCGCTGTTACCGGCCGCCGCGAGGTTCATCGGAATCTGGGCGAACAACTGGGTCGCCCCGCCCTGCAGAAACAGCACGGCGTAATCGTCGGAAATACCGACCAGCGTGCGCAGATCGGCCTCGGTCTGCGCGGCCATCTCCACAAAACGCTTGCCGCGATGGGACTGCTCCATGACCGAGGCGCCGCTGCCGTTCCACTCCAGCATCTCGCGCTGGGCGCGCTCGAGCACCTCTTGCGGCATGGCCGCGGGACCGGCGCTGAAATTCCAGATTCTGCTCACGTGCGCTGGCATCCATCAATGAACTGTCGATCCATTATGACGCGGCACAGAACGCGATAGCCAACCGGAACATCGATTGGCGCGGCTGCCGGGCAGCCACTCAAAGATGGATCAGCAGGACCAGCGCAATACCCAGTGCAATCAGTGCCGCCGTCGTGATGAGCCACCACACTTCTCCGCTCGGGCCGGCGGCGGCTTCCGGCAACTTTGCGGGTATGGGTTCAGGCATCACGATTTCCGGCTCCGGCTCCATACCCGGTGCGTCGACCACGAATCGGTGCATGGCCACGCCGATCTGATCGCCCGGCTGCAGCGCCGTGGAGCCCGCTGTGACGCCATTGACCCGCAGCGGAAAGCGCTCGGAGGACTGCATCGGCTCCAGCATCAGCCTACCTTCCTGCCAGTGGATGCGCAGCGAAGCCGACTCACCCTGCGGCAACTCCAGCGGATAGCGGCCCTGCGCGCCGAGTTCGAGACTGGACTCCAGCGGCAACACGCGGCCCGAAAGGGGACCGGATACCGCCCGTAATGCGACCGTGCATCGAGCCTGCTTGGGCAGAGCGGGGGCGCATCGCTTTCCAGGATCCTGATCGTCCCGCAGCAGCATGCGGCAATCGCCGACGCTGATCACATCCCCAGCGCGCAGAAGGGCCTTTTCGCGCACCGGTCGCGCGTTCACGTGAATGCGGCTGGCGCTGGGCAGCACCTGCAGCACCAGGCCACGGCGATCCTGCTGGATGCGCAGATGCCTGGGCGCGGCCTGCGTAGCCGCCAGCACGAGATCATTGTCGGGCGCGCTGCCAATGGTGAGCTGCGCCTGCGTCCAATGAAAATCCTCGCGGGCCACATTGGGAAATTCGATGCGCATGGATCAACCAGTGAATAGACGCCAAAACTCTACCATGCAGCCCGTCACGTCCTTACGCCCTGCTCTCATTAAGATGCAGGTTCTTAAAATACGCATTCACTCAGTCAGAGGGCCTGTCATGGCCAAGATCGATATCCGCCGGCCGCACCATCTACCAATAGCCGACGCCCGCGCCGTGGTCGACAAGGTCGCGGTAAAGATGCGCGAAAAGTTCGCCACCGAAAGCCACTGGCAGGGCGACACGCTGAAATTTTCCCGCTCCGGTGTGAACGGCACGATCGCCGTGGCGGCCGATGCGGTGGTAGTTCACGCAGAACTTGGTCTGATGCTGTCGCCCATGAAAGGCCTGATCGAGCAGGAAATCCGCAACAAGCTGGATGAATACTTCGTCTGACGCCGGTGGACGACTACCTGGCCGCGATTTCATCGCTGATGATTGTTTAACCAAACGCTTATCCATGGCATAATCGGCGGCTTAGCAGCCATGACGGCTGTGCGTGACTACCGGAACACATGGCCAAAGACGACGTCATCGAAATGGAAGGCACGGTCCAGGAGACCCTGCCCAACACCATGTTTCGCGTGCAGCTGGAGAACGGGCACGTGATCATCGCCCACATCTCCGGTCGTATGCGCAAGCACTACATCCGCATTCTCACGGGCGACAAGGTCAAGATCGAAATGACCCCATACGACCTGAGCAAGGGACGTATTACGTACCGCATGAAGTAAGTTGCGTGGTCTAGGCCCTAGTCGACACTACTCATGCTGACGAAAAAGCCGCGCAATGCGCGGCTTTTTGCGTTGTTGCGCGGGAACTGGGTTTGGGATGTGTATTCATCCCAAACCCAGACAGCTCTCAGCCCGCCGACTCGGTGACTTCCACCGGTTCGATGCTCTCGCAGTCCACCTGCAGCTCGCCATCGCGCACGCTGAGTCGGACCAGACCGCCTTCGGCCAGCTTGCCGAACAGCAGCTCGTCGGCCAGCGCACGCTTCACCTTCTCCTGAATCACGCGTGCCATCGGGCGGGCGCCCATCTGCGGATCGAAGCCGTGATCCGCCAGCCAGCGGCGGGCATCGGCATCGACATCCAGGCTGACATGCTTCTCGCTGAGCTGGCTTTCCAGCTCGATCAGGAACTTGTCGACCACGCGCAGGATGTGCTCGAAGTCCAGCGCGCCGAACTGGATGATGGCATCCAGACGGTTGCGGAACTCCGGCGTGAAGGTGCGGCGAATCACTTCCATCGCGTCCGAATCGTGCTTCTGCTCGACAAAACCCATGCTGCGGCGCGAAGCCAGCGCGGCACCGGCGTTGGTGGTCATCACCACCACGACGTTCTTGAAGTTGGCCTCGCGACCGTTGGTATCGGTCAGCACGCCGCGGTCCATGACCTGCAGCAGGATATTGAACACATCCGGATGCGCCTTCTCGATTTCGTCCAACAGCAGCACCGCATGCGGATGCTTGACCACCGCTTCGGTCAGCAGGCCGCCCTGGTCGAAGCCGACGTAGCCCGGAGGGGCACCGACCAGCCGCGACACGGAATGACCCTCCATGTACTCGGACATGTCGAAACGGATCATCTCGATGCCGAGCTGCATCGCCAGCTGTTTGGTGACTTCGGTCTTGCCGACGCCGGTCGGACCAGCGAGCAGGAAACAACCGATTGGCTTGGACGGATCGGCCAGACCCGAACGGGCCATCTTGATCGACGCGGCCAGCGCCTCGATCGCCGGGTCCTGACCGAACACCACCATCTTCAGATTGCGCTCGAGGTTGCGCAGTACGTCCCGATCGGAGGCGGATACCTGCTTGGCAGGAATGCGCGCCATCTTGGCCACGATGTATTCCACCTCGGTCACGTCGATCTTGCCGGTGCGCTGATCTTCGGGCAGCAGGCGCTGACGTGCGCCCGCCTCATCGATCACGTCGATCGCTTTGTCCGGCAGCAGGCGATCGGGAATGTGCTTCACCGACAGATCCACCGCGGCCTTCAGGGCCTCGTTGGTATACGTGACGTGGTGATGCTCCTCGAAGCGCGAACGCAGGCCCTTAAGAATTTCCAGGCTGTCGGCCACGGTGGGCTCGACCACGTCGATCTTCTGGAAACGGCGCGCCAGCGCGCGATCCTTCTCGAACACGCCGCGGTATTCCTGGAACGTGGTCGAACCGATGCAGCGCAGTTCGCCCGAGGCCAGCATCGGCTTGATCAGATTGGAGGCGTCCATCGTGCCGCCCGACGCCGAGCCGGCGCCGATGATGGTGTGGATCTCGTCAATGAAGAGGATCGCGCCCGGCTGCTTCTTCAGCTGGCCGATGACCGCTTTCAGACGCTTCTCGAAATCGCCGCGGTACTTGGTACCCGCCACCAGCGCGCCCAGATCCAGCGACCAGATCGTGGCGCTTTCGAGCACCTCGGGCACTTCGCCGTCGACGATGCGCTTGGCCAGACCTTCGGCCAGCGCGGTCTTGCCGACGCCGGCCTCACCCACGTAAAGCGGGTTGTTCTTGCGGCGGCGGCACAGCACCTGGATGGTGCGCTCGATTTCGTCGGCACGGCCGATCAGCGGATCGATCTTGCCTTCCAGCGCCAGCTCGTTGAGGTTGCTGGCGAACTCGTGCAGCGGATTGCCCTTCGGCTCGCCGCCTTCTTCGCCTTCGCGCTCGGTGTTTGGGCTGCTGGCTGCCGCGTCGTCGCCGATCTTGGCGATGCCGTGCGAGATGTAGTTGACCACGTCGAGCCGGGTGATTTCCTGCTGATGCATGAAATACACGGCGTGCGAGTCCTTCTCGCCGAAGATCGCCACCAGCACATTCGCGCCGGTGACTTCCTTTCGGCCCGAAGACTGCACGTGATACACGGCACGCTGCAGCACGCGCTGAAAACCCAGCGTCGGCTGCGTGTCGCGCTCGTCGCCCTGCGGCAACACGGGCACGGTTTCGAGGATGATGCGCTCAAGCTCGGACGAGAGCCGTGGCAGATCGACGCCGCAGGCGCGCAAAGCGCCCAGGGCCGACTGATTTTCGGTCAGCGCCAGCAGCAGGTGCTCCACGGTCATGAACTCGTGGCGCTGTTCGCGGGCCTGCTTGTAGCAATGGCCGATGGTTACTTCCAGATCCTTGCTGAACATTCGGATCGTCTCCGCTTGCAAAGTTGAGCGGCCAGTGGCGCCGCGATGATCACGAAGTGGGGTCGCTCAGAGCTTTTCCATAGTGCAAAGCAACGGGTGTTGGTGTGAGCGTGAGTATTCGTTGACGTGAGTCACCTTGGTTTCGGCAACCTCCCTGGTGAAGACACCGCACACGCCCTTGCCACGAGTGTGTACATGCAGCATCACCTGCACCGCCTGCTCCTGATCGAGATTGAAGAAGCTTCGCAATACCTCTACCACGAAATCCATCGGGGTAAAGTCATCATTCAACAAAAAGACCTGAAAAAGTGGCGGACGAGCGACTTCCGGCTTGGCGATTTCCACCGCCAGACCGCGACCGCCGCCTTGTTCGTGTTCGGATTCGTGGGCCATGATTTCTTGGGTAGCTCATCTTTGATACGAAGTATACGCCGCCGCGGATGCGGCTTTTTCAAGCGCCGGCCGCTCGGACACACCCCTAGGTGATGGCACAATGGCGGCTTTTCCAGTGCCGTCATCCGTCCATGATCGAAACCGCCGCCCCTGCCGAAACCGGTGCCGACGTCTGGCGTCCGCATGTCACTGTGGCCTGCGTGGTGGCCGACGGCGACCGTTATCTGATGGTCGAGGAAGAAGTACAGGGCCGGCTTGCCTACAACCAGCCCGCCGGCCACCTCGACGACGGTGAAAGCCTGCTGCAGGCGGCCGTGCGCGAAACGCTGGAGGAAACCGGCTGGACCGTCGAACTCTCGCACCTGATTGCGATTGATCAATGGCGCAGCACCGAACACGGCGACGCCGTGATCCGTTTCAGCTTTGCCGCCAGGGCACTGAGTCACGATGCCGCACACCCGCTGGATATCGGCATCCAGCGCGCGCTTTGGCTCACTCGCAGAGAAATTGAAGCACTCGGCGATCGCCTGCGCAGTCCACTGGTGTTGATGAGCATCGACGCCTGGCTGGCCGGCCAGCGGCTGCCGCTGAGCACCCTCGGTTACATACCTGAGGAAGGCAGCTTTGAACGGAGCGCTCATCCGGCAGCGAAAAACTCCGCATGAAGGTCATGCTCGGCATCTCCGGTGGCGTCGACTCGTCCGTGGCCGCGCTGCTGCTGCAACAGGCTGGGCACCAGGTCGAAGGTTTGTTCATGCAGAACTGGGAGGAGGACGACCGCAGCGGCCCGTGCACTACCGACGCCGATCGCAAGGACGCCGTCGCGGTCTGTGGTCGGCTCGGCATTCCGTTTCACGCGCGCAACTTCGCCGCGGCCTACTGGGACGGCGTGTTCGAACATTTTCTGGCGGAATACCGCGCTGGGCGCACGCCGAACCCCGACGTGCTGTGCAATCGCGAGATCAAGTTCAAGACCTTTCTCGATGAGGCGCGCTCGCTCGGCGCGGAAAAAATTGCGACCGGCCACTACGCGCGCGTCGACTGCAAAGACGGCGCCTATCGGCTGCTGCGCGCGGTCGATGCAGCCAAGGACCAAACCTATTTTCTGCACGCCCTGGGCCAGCAGCAGCTGGCGGCCACGCTGTTTCCGGTCGGCGAGATCGAAAAGCCGCGCGTGCGCGAAATGGCGCGCGAGGCTGCTCTGCCGACGCACGCGAAAAAGGATTCCACCGGGATATGCTTCATCGGCGAGCGCGATTTTCGCAGTTTTCTCGCGCAGTACATTCCGGCACGGCCCGGCGAGCTGCGCACGCCGAACGGCGAGTTGATCGGCGAGCATCAGGGCGTGATGTATTACACGCTGGGCCAGCGCAACGGGCTGGGCATCGGCGGCCGCCACGGCGCCAGCGGCGACGCCTGGTATGTCGTCGGTAAAGATGTGGCCGCCAACGTGCTGTATATCGCCCAGGGTGGCGAGAACGACTGGCTTTATTCGCGACGGCTGCAGACGGAGGCGCCCACCTGGGTTGCCGGCGTTGCCCCGGCCGCGCAGTTCCGCTGCACGGCCAAAACCCGCTATCGCCAGATCGACCAGCCCTGCATCGTCGAGGTTGGCGAAAGCGGTCTTGAGGTACGCTTCGAAGACCCACAGCGCGCCGTGACGCCGGGCCAGTCCGTGGTTTTCTACGAAGGCGAGGCCTGCCTCGGCGGCGCGATCATCGCCGCCACCGACGCGCCTTACGGTGGCTTGCTGCCCGCCTTCAGGCCCTCAATGACATCACCCTCTGTTTCCGGAGAAACGCAAGCTCGTGTTTGACACTTTTGCCATGAATGAAGAGCGCGTGCTCGCCCTTGCCGGCGTCTTCCAGGCCTGCGCGCTGGCGCAGCAGCTCGCCAATGACGGGCGCTGCGACGAGGGCGTCATGGAAGCCAGCGTGGCCAGCATTTTCCGCATCGACGCGCCGTCGGTGGTTGGCGTCTACGGCTCGATTTCGAGCGCGCGGCTGGGCCTGCGCAACCTGATTGCGCAGCTCGACGAGAGCGATCGCGACATGTCGATCACCCGCATGGTGGTCACCGTGATGCGGCTGGAGCGCAGCCTGTCGCGCCGATCGGAGCTGCTGGAGAAACTGCAGCAGGGGATCGTCGCGGCACAGCGCCAGGTCGAGCACTTCGGCCAGGACTCGCCGCAGGTCTACGGCCGCCTGGCCGAGCTGTATGCCTCGACGCTATCTACGCTGAAGCCGCGCGTGATGGTCAGCGGCAATCCACAGCAGCTCGCCCTGCCGGCCGTGGTGGAGAAGGTCCGCAGCAACCTGCTGGCGGCGGTGCGCTCGGCCGTGCTGTGGCGGCAGGTCGGCGGCCGGCAGTGGCAGCTGATCCTGTATCGGCGCCAGTGCAGCATGCTGGCGCGCGGCATGCTGACCGGGGCAACGCTGGACAACCGCTGACGAGTGCGGTCCACTCGGCGCATCACCCTCGCGCCAGGACATACCATGCAAAGCACGCTGGTCAGACGCTCGTTTTCCGTGATCGAACGGATCGGACTGCTGGTGATCCTGGTCGCCACGCTGTTTGCCGTGATCGGCGAAGTGCGGCAGATGATTGCGGCCGGGCATTCCGCCGTCAGCGATCTGCTGCTGCTCTTCATGTACATCGAGCTGATCTCGATGGTCGAGGTGTACTGGCACGCCGGCAAGCTGCCCGTGCGCATGCCGCTGTATATCGCGATGGTGGCCCTGGCGCGACACATGATGGTCGACCAGCAGCTGCCCGCGCTCGATCTGCTGGGCACGGCCGGTGCGGTGCTGATCCTGGCGCTGTCAGTGATCGTGGTGCGCTACGGCCACCTGAAACTGCCCTACAACGACTCGATCGACGGGCGACACCTGAGCTGATCGCGCTGCCCTGAGCCATCCAGCCCCGAGAAAATCCAAAAGGTCTGCACAAGCATTCCCCTTCACCATGGTGCACAACCCTGCCCGCCTCAGCTGAACCATCTGGTAGCCCGACGTGCACATCCTTCTTGTGGAAGACGACATTCAGCTCGGCGAGGCGATCCGGCACGCGCTTGAGCAGCAGTCCTATGCGGTGACCTGGCTGCGCGACGGCAACGAGGCCGCGCGCGCGCTGCGGGATCCTACCGCCGATCTGGTGCTGCTCGATCTGGGCCTGCCGGGCAAGGACGGCATGGACGTACTGCTGGAGGCGCGCCGCGAGGGCGTGAAAACGCCGATCCTGGTGCTGACCGCGCGCGACGCCATCGACACACGTATCCGCGGTCTCGATCTGGGCGCCGACGATTTTCTGGTCAAGCCTTTCCACCTCGGTGAGCTGGCGGCACGCATCCGCTCGCTTACCCGAAGAGCGCAGGGTCTTGCCGATAACCTGATCGAAGCCGGCGGCATGCGGCTCAACCTGTCCACCGCCGAAGTCGAGTTTCGCGGCGAGAAAGTCAGCCTGACCCGACGCGAGTTCGCCCTGCTGCAAGTCTTGATGGAGCGCGCCGGGCGCATCGTGCGCCGCGATGCGCTTGAAAATTCGGTCTACGGCCTGGATACGGTGGTCGAACGCAATGCCATTGAAGTACAGGTGCACTGGCTGCGGCGCAAGCTCAGCCCGGAAGTGATCACCACCGTGCGCGGCATCGGTTACATGGTGCCGCGCGATGCCAGATAATTACGCCGGAATGAGCGCCATGACATGAAAGCGGCCAGCCTGCGCACGCGCCTGACGTGGCTGATCATCGCCGTGCAGGTTGGCGTGCTGATTCCGCTGGGCGTGCTGAGCTACCAGCGCGAACTGAGCGAAATGGATCATCTGCTCGACGGTCGGCTGGCGCAGGCGGGACGCACCCTCGGGGCACTGATCGAACACGTCTCGACGCTTTCCGCTCATGGCGCCAACAACGCCGTGCTGCCGGACGATGCGCTGCGCGGCGTGATGGTCCGCGTGCATGAGCGCAACTTCGAGCCGGAGGTCGGCTTCCAGGCTTATGCGCCGGACGGGCACCTGCTGGCTGCCACGGCCAATCTCGCCAGCCTGCCGCCGCCGGCCGCCAGCGAGCGAGGCTTTCGCGACCTTACCCTCGAACAGCAGACATGGCGCATTTTCACGCTGAAGAATCAGGCCGGGCTGGTGATCCGCATCGGCGAGCGGTCCGACAACCGTCGCGCCATCACCCGTGTACTGGTGATGGAACACAGCCTGCCGCTGATCATCGGACTGCCGCTGCTTGCGCTGCTTGCCAGCTGGGCCGTGGGCCGTGGTCTGCGACCGCTGGACCGGCTTGCCGAACACCTTGCCCATCGGCTGCCAGGCAGCCGGCAGCCGGTGGCCGTGGACGACGCGCCGCGCGAGATCACGCCGCTGCTGCTGACCTTGAACCAGCAGATCGAACGGCTGGAAGACACGATTGAGCGCGAACACCGTTTTGCCGGCGACGTGGCGCACGAACTGCGCACGCCACTGGCCGCGACCATGATTCATCTGGAAAGCGCGCAGATCGCCGGCAGTGCGGCGGAGCTGGATGCCATGCTGCGCAGCGCCCAGCTCAGTCTGGCCCGGCTGGCGCGCCGCATCGAACAGATTCTGGCACTCGCGCGGCTGGAGTCCGGTGCCGCGTCCGAGCAGCGTACCAGGATCGAACTGGTCGGGCTGGCGACCGAAGTGATCGAAGAGCTGGCGCCGCTGATCGCCGAAAAGGATATCGAACTCAGCCTCACGACCAACGCGGAACACATTCGGGTTAGCGGCCATGAGGTGGCGCTGACGGCGATGTTTCGCAATCTGATCGAGAACGCATTGCGCTACTCGGAATCGGGTGGTCAGGTCGATGTATCCATTCAGCGCGAGGCCAGCGCCGTTATCATCGCCATCTCTGACGACGGCCCGGGCATTCCACCGGATCGGCGCGCAGCCGTGTTCGAGCGCTTTCATCGCGAGGTCGAAAGCGAATCGCGCGGTTACGGCCTGGGCCTGAGCATCGTGCAGCGTGCCATCCAGCTGCATCAGGCGCATATCGAACTGCTGGCATCGCCGTTCGGCCATGGGCTGCAGGTGCGTATCCGCATGGCGGGTGCCGAGGCCTGACCCATCCCGCCATGGCGCGGCTCAAATGGACGGCCATTCAGGCCCCAGCAGGCCGCGCAGCCTTTCAAAAAGGTTTAGCAAAGGCTGGGTTGCGAAGATCCAGGGCAATCGCTGATCCGACCCCGGAGCTGTCCGTGGTGGTGCGCGAACCAACTGCCCACTGGAAACATCCATGCTCGGTCTCGTCCGCTTAGCCCTGTCGCGGCCCTATACCTTCGTTGTGCTGGCGCTGGTCATCCTCATCGCCGGCCCGCTGGCGGCATTGCGCACCCCGACCGATATCTTCCCGAATATCGGCATCCCCGTGATCAGCGTGGTGTGGACCTACAACGGCCTGCCGCCCGATCAGATGTCCGGTCGCGTGATCTACTACTACGAGCGCTCGCTGACCACCTCGGTCAACAACATCGAGCACATCGAGTCACAGTCGCTGCCCGGCGCCGGCGTGGTGAAGATCTTCTTCCAGCCGGGCACCGATATCCGCACCGCCACCGCACAGGTGACCTCGATCTCGCAGACGGTGGTCAAGCAGATGCCGCCAGGCATCACGCCACCACTGATCCTCAACTACAACGCCTCGACCGTGCCGGTGCTGCAGATGGCGCTGTCGAGCAAGACGCTGTCCGAATCGAAAATCCGCGACATCGCGCAGAACGAGGTTCGCCCCACGCTGGTGTCGGTCAACGGTGTGGCCATTCCCACGCCGTACGGCGGCAAGCAGCGCCAGATCACGATGGATCTGGATCCGCAGGCGCTCGACGCCAAGGGCCTGTCGGCGCAAGACGTGGCCAACGCACTGGCCTCACAGAACCAGATCATTCCCGTCGGCACCAGCAAGATCGGTACCTACGAATACCACGTGCAGCTCAACAACAGCCCCACGGCTTTCGAAAATCTCAACAACCTGCCGATCAAGACGATCAATGGGGCGACCATTACCATCGGTCAGGTCGCCCACGTACGCGACGGTTCGCCGCCGCAGAACAACCTGGTGCGCGTGGACGGCAAGCGCGCGGTGCTGATGCCGATTCTGAAAACCGGCAGCGCCTCCACGCTGGCCGTGGTGGCCGGCATCAAGAAACTGATGCCGCTGATCGAAGAGACGATGCCGCCCTCGCTGAAAATTTCCCAGCTCAACGACCAGTCGGTTTTCGTGAAGGAGGCGATCGCCTCGGTGGCGCGCGAGGGCATCATCGCGGCGCTGCTGACCTCGGTGATGATTCTGATCTTTCTCGGCAGCTGGCGCTCCACCGTCATCATTGCCGTGTCGATTCCGCTGTCGATCCTGTCCGCGATTGCCCTGCTGTCGGCCACCGGACAGACCTTGAACGTTATGACGCTGGGCGGCCTCGCGCTCGCCGTCGGCATCCTGGTCGACGATGCCACGGTGACGATCGAGAACATCAACTGGCATCTGGAGCAAGGCAAGGACGTCAAGTCGGCGATCCTCGACGGCGCCGCACAGATTGTGACGCCTGCCTTCGTCTCGCTGCTGTGCATCTGCATCGTGTTCGTGCCGATGTTCATGCTCGACGGCATCGCCGGATTTCTGTTCCGGCCGATGGCGCTGGCGGTGATCTTTGCGATGGCCTCGTCGTTCGTGCTGTCGCGCACGCTGGTGCCGACCATGGCAATGTTTCTGCTCAAGCCGCACGTCACCGAAGCTGGCGGCGGCGATCATCCGGAAGACGGTTATATCAACCATCACGAAGGCGATCAGCATCACGCACATCGGAATGTGGTGGTGCGCAAGGCGATCGCGTTCCAGCTCGCCTTTGAACACCGCTTCACCAAGATTCGCGACGGTTATTACGCATTGCTGGGTGCAGCGCTGGCTCGCCGTCGAGGATTCATTCTGGGCTTCCTCGGCTTTGTGCTGATCTCGTTCGCACTGGTGCCGTTCCTGGGCCGCGACTTTTTCCCCGACGTTGACGCTGGCGCCATCGCACTGCACGTTCGCGCACCGATGGGCACGCGTGTGGAAGAAACCGCTGCCGAGTTCGATCACATCGAACAGACGATCCGCAAGATCATTCCAGCCGATCAGCTCGAGACCGTGATCGACAACATCGGCCTGCCACTGAGCAGCGTGAACCTGGTCTACAGCAACACCGGCACGATCGGGCCGGAGGATGGCGACATCCAGATTGCTCTGAAGGAAGGCCATGGGCCGACGGCCGATTTCGTCAAGCAGCTGCGCGAAAAGCTGCCGCAGCTTTTCCCCGGCACCCAGTTCGCGTTTCTGCCGGCCGACATGACCAGCCAGATCCTGAACTTCGGTGCGCCGGCACCGCTGGACGTGTCGATCACCGGCCGCAATGCCGATGAAAACGAAGCCTATGCGATGCAGATCATGAAGAAGCTGCGCGCGGTTCCCGGCATCGCCGACGTGCGTCTGCAGCAGAGCACCAGCTATCCGCAGTTGAACGTGCACGTCGATCGCACCCGCGCCGATGCGCTTGGCATCACGGAGCGAGACGTCACCAACAGCATGGTCGCCTCGCTCGCCGGCAGCAGCCAGGTCGCGCCGGCGTTCTGGCTCAATCCGAAGAACGGCGTGTCGTACGCGATCGTCGCGGCGACGCCGCAGTACAAGATGGATTCGATGGCCGACCTCGCGCGACTGCCGGTGACATCCTCCAGCGACAAGGCCAGCCAGATGCTTGGCGGTATCGCTACCTTTACGCGTGAGCCCAGCGCGGCGGTGGTGTCGCATTACAACATCCTGCCCTCGTTCGATATCTACGCCGCCGTGCAGGACCGCGACCTCGGCGCCGTCAGCACCGACGTCAACAAGGTGCTGGCGCAGTTCGCCAAGAGCCGACCCAAGGGCACCATGGTCACGCTTCGCGGCCAGGTCGGCACGATGAACGAAGCCTTCAGCGGCCTGCTGTTCGGCCTGCTCGGTGCGGTGGTGATGATCTACCTGCTCATCGTGGTCAACTTCCAGTCGTGGCTCGATCCCTTCGTGATCATCACCGCCCTGCCTGCGGCATTGGCCGGCATCGTGTGGATGCTCTTCATAAGCCACACCACGCTGTCGGTTCCCGCACTGACGGGCGCCATCATGTGCATGGGCGTGGCCACCGCCAACTCGATTCTTGTCGTGAGCTTCTGTCGCGAGCGGCTGGCGATTCACGGCGACGCGGTGAAGGCCGCCATGGAAGCAGGTTTCACGCGCTTCCGCCCGGTCTGCATGACCGCGCTGGCGATGATCATGGGCATGCTGCCGATGGCGCTGAGCCACGAACAAAACTCCCCGCTGGGCCGCGCCGTGATCGGCGGCCTGCTGTTCGCCACCTTTGCCACGCTGCTCTTTGTGCCGGTGATTTTCAGCCTCGTCCATGCGGGTGAAAAACACGCTGCTTCCACTGACCCCGTTCTGTTGCCCGGAGAAAATCCCCATGTCGCCTAATCACGAAGCTCCAGCGCAGCGCCCGCTGCGTCTGGGCCGCCCCATCGCCATCGTTATTGTGCTGGCGGTGCTGGCTACGGCGATCGGCCTTGCTGTGCGCGCGCATGATTACCATCAGGTCGTCAGCTGGACCGATGCACAGGAATTGCCTACCGTGCAGCTGGCACCCGTTGCAGCCAAGGCCGACAGCCACGCCATGACGCTGCCCGGCCGCATCGACGCGTGGATCAGCGCACCGATCCACGCACGCGTCAGCGGCTATCTAAAGAGCTGGGACAAGGACATCGGCAGCACGGTCAAAGCGGGCGACACGCTGGGCGTCATCGATACACCCGAACTCGACCAGCAGTTCGAACAGGCCAAGGCCGTGCTGGTTCGCGCCAAGGCCGACCAGCGGCTGGCTCAGATCACCAGCCAGCGCTGGCAGCATCTGCTGAGCTCCAACTCGGTGTCCAAGCAGGAGGCCGATGAAAAAAGTGGCGAAGCCGAAGTGGCGGCGGCCAACGTGCTCTCCGCGCAGGCCGACGTGGACCGGCTGGCTGCACTGGAGTCGTTCAAGCACATCACCGCGCCATTCAGCGGCACGGTCACCAGCCGCAACACCGATATCGGCGATCTGATCTCCTCCACCAGCGACAGCAGCCCGGCGCTGTTCACCGTCGCCGATACCAGCAAGATGCGCCTCTACGTGCGTATTCCGCAGGGCTATGCGGCGTCGATAAAGCCCGGCATGACGGTCAGCCTCAGCGTGCTCGAGCATCCGGGGCAGACCTACAAGGCCACGCTGATCGGCTCGTCAGGCTCGGTCAATCAGGAATCCGGTGCGCTGCTGGCGCAGTTTGAGGCGCCCAACCCCAACGGCGAACTGCTTCCAGGCGACTATGCCGAAGTGAGCCTGCCGATAACTGTCAACAGTCACCTCATCACGGTGCCGTCGACCGTGCTGATTTTCCGCGCTGCCGGGCCACAGGTGGCCGTGCTGGGTGCGGACAACCGCGTGCAGCTACGGGACATCCACATCGGCATGGACATGGGCGATTCGCTCGAGATCGATCACGGCCTGCAGCCAGGCGACCGCATCATCGACCATCCGCCGGACTCGCTGTCACAGGGTGACAAGGTGCAGTTGGCCAGCGCGGCGACATCGGCAAAAAGCGCCCAAGCTCAGCCGAAGCAAGGTTGAAGTCATGCGCACTTATTCCTTGATGCACAAACGCAAACTGCGGATGCCTCGACGCAGCGGCGTGAAACATGCTCTGGCTGCGGCTCTGCTCGTCGCGCTTAGCGGCTGTTCGCTGGCGCCCACCTATCATCGGCCGACCGTCGACATGCCGGCCAATTACAAGGAAGCATCCGGATTGTGGACGCCGGCTGCGCCGGCCGATACGCAGGCACGGGGCGACTGGTGGCACATTTTCAACGACGGCACGCTTGATGGACTGGAGCAGAGACTCGATGCCAGCAACCCGTCGCTGGCGGTCGCGCTGGCGCGCTACGACCGCGCGCATGCCTTCGAAGGCGAACTGCAATCCGGACTCTTCCCGCACGTGGGCGTCGATGGCGGTCCGTCCCATAATCGCCAGTCGAACAATCGCCCCCTGCGCGGCAGCAACCAGCCCAACGAATACGATGCCAACACGGCGGAGTTTTCGGCGGACTATGAACTCGATTTCTGGGGCCGTGTACGCAATGAAGTCGCTGCCGGCAACGCGGAGGCGCAGGCGGCCAACGCCGACCTGGCCACCGCCAAGCTGAGCCTGCAGTCGCAGCTTGCCGATCTGTATATCCAGCTGCGCGGCTACGACATTCAGGCGCACATCCTCGCCGATTCGCTGGACGCGTATCGCAAGGGCCTCGTGCTGACCCAGAATCGCATGGAGGGTGGCATTGCCTCGGGGCTTTCCGTGGCCCGCGCCAAGACCCAGCTGTCGGACGCACTGGCACAGCAGGCCGAAGTGACGGCCCAGCGCGCGCTCACCGAACACGCCATTGCGACCCTGGTTGGCGTGCCGGCGTCGAAGTTTTCGCTGCCGGCGTCAGACGTGCAGATCGGACTGCCCGCCATTCCTGCCGAGGTGCCGTCGGTTCTTCTGCAGCGTCGCCCGGACATCGCCGCCGCCGAGCGGCTCACCTTTGCCGCCAATGCCAACATAGGCGTGGCGCGTGCGGCGTTCTATCCCAGCTTCAGTCTTTCGGCGATGTTCGGCTGGCAGAACACGGGTAACGGTAGTCTGCTCACCGCAGGAAATCGCATGTGGGCGCTGGGCCCGATCGGTGCGCTGAGCCTCTTCGATGGCGGGCTGCGCCGCGCGCGCGAGCGCGAGGCCAGGGCGAGCTTCGATGAGGCTGCGGGCCAGTACCGCGTCACGGTGCTGACCGCATTCCAGCAGGTCGAAGACAACCTGTCGCTGCTGAGCAATCTCAGCCGCGAAGCGCACGACGAAGATGACGCTGCCGTATCGGCGCAAGATGCCGCAACGATTGCGACAAACCGTTACAGCGAAGGCATCGTCAATTACCTGGACGTGGTCACGGCGCAGACCAGCTATCTCCAGGCCGAGCGCAACGCCGAGCAGGTGCGTACGCGGCGCTTGCAGGCCAGCGTGAATCTGATTCGCGCGCTGGGCGGCGGCTGGACCGAAGCCGACATGAAAAAACCGCCCACCGGGCAACCGGTGGCGGCTGTTCGGTGAGCGGCTGTTCGGTGAAACGCACAAAAGCAAACGGCGGGCCATGCCCGCCGTTTTCCGTCCCTGGGTCGAACTCCTTTCCGATAACTCGTTACAGCTGAAGCGTGGCACAGGCTGATGACATTTTCGAATCACCGCGGTGACAGTTTCGCTGCCAGCGCGGCGATGGCTGAAACGCGATCAGAACTTGTAGGTGAGCATCACGCGGTTGTACGTGAACGGCTTGTTGCCGGGGTTCAGATTGTTGATGCCGCCCGAGGATTTTTCCCAGCGATCCCGGATCTGGAAGCCCTTCATGAAGCCGTCGAAGTTGTAGATGATGTCGAAGTACGTATCGTGGAAGCTGCCGTTCAGATCGGTCGTGTACTTCGCATAGGCAGCAACCAGCTGCAGCTTCTTGTCGAACAGGTCATAGGCGAACTTGGCCTTCGTCGCATGGCCAGGACCGGCTTCCACCAGACCACGGATCATCGAGGTGGTGTACAGCGGATCGGTCGCATAACCGGTGGTGAACGGCGAAATGATCGACCCGTCGCCGATGCTTGTACCGCTCTCCTGTTCAACCTTGTTGTACATCAGGTCGAAGCGGCCGTTGGGGATCACCACGCCGAAGTCGGCGCCCCAGACGCGGCTCTTCACGTCGGTTCCGGCAATGCCGTTGATCTTGAGCTTGTTGGCAACCAGCACGTTGCTGGAACCGCCGCCGCTTTCGGTCAGGCCCTGAAAGCCGACAACGGGATTGAAACCGGTGCCCGTGTCGAAGATATAGCTACCCTCGGCATAACCCATGCGGGCGAAATCGAGGAAGTCGTAATACCAGCCCTGCGCCTTCAAACCACCGGCGACATACGTGCTGCCCAAGGCCCAGGTACCGCTGGTCTGTTTTGCGGTCAGCGGCAGACCCTGATTGCCGCCGTAAAGCGTGTCGCCTTGGTAGGCGGTGGCGTAGTAGTTGTTGTCGTTGAAGTAGTCATCGGAGGTACGGCTCTTGTAGCTGAGTTCGCGGATACCAATGATGTTCCAGCCCTTCACCGGAGTGAAAACGGCGCTCAGCGCCTCGTACGAGTTCGGCAGCAGGCGGCCGTCGCTGTTGCCCATCCAGGGCGTGTTCAGATACTGATAGCCAGCGCGTGCAAGCACCCAGTCGTTTTTGTACTGCAGGTAGGCCTGGCTCAGCGCAGTCAGCGAGTCGTTGGCGCCCATCAGCGTGGTATCGACCCGCTTCGGGTTTTCGGCCAGCGAACCCAGCGCATTGGCGCTGACCAGCGACGCGCCGGCGCTGAAGCCGTCCAGCGACGCGGTCTGGGCATTCAGAAGAATCGAGCCGCCGAACGCGCGAGCGCTGGGCTTTGCCGGGACGCTGTAGTCATAGGTGCGGTTGAAGTCGTAGAGACGAAGCTCTCCGTCGACATGGCCCTGCTTGAACAGATCGCTGAACGTGTTGATGTCAGCATCGTCAGCGTGAGCAGCGATGCTGAGTGTACCGAGCACGGTAGCGATGGCTACGGCGACGAGTTTGTTGCGCATGATGAGAAGCTCCGCATCGAGTTAGAAAAAAGTCGTACGACGGAGCTGACGCCGAATGCGCCTGTTAAATTGACTTAACGCCCCATCTCGAAGCGCAGCATGCCGGGCATGCATGACGCTTACGTATACGAATGATTACATTTACATGACAGGCCGCGCCACAGCCGGCAACAGCCTGCGGCAAATAGCAACACAGTCAAACCGACCGGTTTGGCGACGCTGAAGCAAGCTTTGCATGCTGCACGAATGAGATTTCCGGTCCGTGACATAGGCCCGCAACGCCTGCCGCTCATGTGCTGCTGGCGGCTGATACAAAAGGAGTCGTCCGACAATCGGGCATAAAAGCTCCGATGCTATGCTTCGCGCATGCCTTACAGTCCACTTACCCGTCCCGCGCGCATGGCCGAACGCTTTCGCGGCTTTCTGCCGGTTGTCGTAGACGTCGAGACAGGCGGATTCGACGCCGAACATGATGCCCTGCTGGAAATCGCCGCGGTTACCATCAGCATGGACGCGGACGGTCTCATGCGACCGCACCAGACCATCTCGACCCACGTCGAGCCATTCCCGGGCGCCAATATCGACCCGCGATCGCTGGAAATCACCGGCATCGACCCTTACAACCCGCTGCGCGGCGCACTGAGCGAACGGCTGGCGCTGGATCATGTTTTCCAGGCCGTACGGCAGGCCGTTCGCGACGCCGAATGCCAGCGAGCGATCCTGGTCGGTCACAACGCAGCGTTCGACCTGGGCTTCCTGAACATGGCCGTGCGCCGCTGCGGCAACAAGCGCAATCCCTTCCATCCTTTCAGTTGCTTCGACACCGTCAGTTTCGGCGGTCTCGCCTTCGGCCAGACCGTGTTGAGCAAGGCCGTGCTGGCGGCGGGTCATACGTTCGACGGCCGCGAGGCGCACTCTGCGGTCTACGACGCCGAGCGGACCGCGGATCTGTTCTGCACCGTGGTCAACCGCTGGCGCCAGCTGGAGCTGCTCGAACAGGAGCAACTCGGTTTGGGCGTTGCATCCTGAGCCGATTTCAGTTCAGAACCAGCTGACTTCCGAGGCGAAACCGGCGCTTGTGACAATAATTTCTTGCGTTGTCATCTCCTTGCAACATTCATCTCATCTCATTGCAACACGAAAGGCCTGAAATGGCGGGGTTCATTCCTCCGCCCCACCTAGGAGCTACCGTGTTGATCACTCGCAAATCCTCATTTCGATTCGCCGCCGTCGCGGCCATTGCCGTCTCATCGACGTTTGCCGTCGCCGCCCAGGCAACCGATATCACCGGCGCTGGCTCCAGCTTTGTCTACCCGGTGATGTCCAAGTGGTCCGCCGCGTTTGCCGAGAAAACCGGCAACCACCTGAATTACCAGTCGGTCGGTTCGGGCGCGGGCATCGCGCAGATCAAGGAAGGCACCATCGACTTCGGCGCGTCCGACGCGCCCATGAGCGCCGAAGATCTGCAGAAGCTGGGTCTGGGCCAGTTCCCGATCGTGGTCGGCGGCATCGTGCCGGTGGTGCATATCGAAGGCATCGCCGAAGATCAGGTCAAGCTCGACGGCACCACGCTGGCCGACATCTATCTCGGCAAGATCACCAACTGGAACGATCCGAAGATCGCTGCCCTGAACGCCGGCCTCAAGCTGCCGGCAGGCAAGATCACCGTCGTGCATCGCTCGGACGGTTCGGGCACCTCGTACAACTTCACCAATTTCCTGTCCAAGGTGAACGCGGACTGGGCGGCCAAGGTGAAGTTCGGCACGGCCGTCGAGTGGCCGACCGGCGTGGGCGGCAAGGGCAACGAAGGCGTGTCGCAGTACGTGCGCCAGATCCCCGGCTCGATCGGCTATGTGGAATACGCGTACGCGGTCAAGAACAAGCTGGCCTGGGTCGATCTGAAAAACGCCAGCGGCAACTACATGAAGCCCAGCGCTGCCGCATTCGCCGCCGCGGCCGCGACAGCGGACTGGAAGAGCGCCAAGGATTTCAACCTGGTCATGACCAATGCTCCGGGCGCACAGGCCTGGCCGATCACCGCGACCACCTGGATGATCATGTACAAGACGCCGAAGAACGCCGCCAACAGCAAGGTCGCCTTCGACTTCTTCAAGTGGTCGCTGGAAAAGGGGCAGGCCGACGCGTCCGCCCTCGACTACGTGCCGCTGCCGGCCCCGCTGGTCACGCAGATCGAAGCGTACTGGGCGTCCGACTTCAAACATTGAAACGACTCATGGTGAGAAAATGAAAGCGCTCACCATGTTCTAGATGGAAGTATTTGATGCGATGCCGCCCTTTTCCGGAAGGGCGGCTTTTCGCTGAAAGCGGTCGCTGCATCCGTCACACCATCGCCGTACCCTGCTACCTGTCAGTTTGAGGATCGCATCGCACATGTCAGCGCAACCCGGCACCATCGCGCCTCCCATGGTCGTGGAGCAACGTACGCGGCGCGACGCGCGGCAGGAACTGTTTTTTCGCTGGCTGCTCAAGAGCTGCGCCCTGCTCGTGCTCGCTTCCCTGCTCGGCGCGGCGTTCGCCACCCTGTGGGGCGGCCGCGAAGCCTTCGCCAAGTTCGGCTGGCACTTCCTGATAAGCACGGCCTGGGACCCTGGCAACGACGTCTACGGCGCTCTGGTTCCGGTCTACGGCACCATCGTCACCTCACTGATTGCACTGCTGATCGCCGTACCGGTGAGCTTTGGCATTGCGCTTTATCTTTCCGAGGTGGCGCCCTCCTGGCTGCGCACGCCGGTATCGTCGGCGATCGAACTGCTGGCGGGCATTCCCTCGATCATTTACGGCATGTGGGGACTGTTCGTCTTCGCGCCGTTTTTTTCCGCGCACATCAAGCCGTGGCTGACCAGCAACCTGGGTAACAAGCCCGATGACGGCAAGGTGTCGTGGGTGGCGCAGCACGTGCCCTTCATCGGCAAGCTGTTTGCTAGCGATTATCCTTTCGGCGCCAGCATCCTGGTCGCCGGCATCGTGCTGGCGATCATGATCATTCCGTTCATTTCGTCGGTGATGCGCGAAGTGTTCCAGACCGTGCCGACACGGCTGAAAGAGTCCGCCTACGCTTTAGGTTCTAGCACCTGGGAAGTGTCGTGGGACATCGTTCTGCCCTATACGCGATCGGCCGTCATCGGCGGCATCTTTCTGGGCCTTGGCCGCGCGCTCGGCGAAACCATGGCGGTGGCCTTCATCATCGGCAACTCGATGGCGTTTTCGGCGTCGCTGCTCGACCCGGGCACCTCGATCGCCTCGACCATCGCCAATCAGTTCAGCGAGGCCAGCGGACTGCAGAAATCCTCGCTGATGGCGCTGGCATTCCTGCTGTTCGTGGTCACCTTTATCGTGCTGCTCATCGCCCGGCTGATGCTTAGCCAGCTCAAGCGCAAGGAAGGCAACTGATGAGCTCGATCTATCTGCGTCGGCGCGTCACCAATTGGATCGCCATGAGCCTGAGCGCCGTGGCCACACTGATCGGGCTGGTGTTTCTCGCCTGGATCCTCTGGGAAACGCTGCGCCAGGGCATCAGCGCGCTGAACTTCAAGCTGTTCACCAGCATTACCGCCAACGGCGAGGACGGCGGCCTGGCCAATGCGATGGTCGGCAGCCTGATCATCAATTTTATGGGCATCGCCATCGCCACGCCGATCGGCGTGATGGCGGGCACCTGGCTTGCCGAATACGCCAACCGCACCAAGCTTGGCGAGACGATCCGCTTCCTCAACGACATCCTGCTGTCGGCACCGTCGATTGTTATGGGCCTGTTTGTCTACACCATCATCGTGCTGCCCAGCACGGTGCTGACCCACGGTTCGACGACCTTCTCCGGTTTTGCCGGCGGCGTGGCGCTGGCGCTGATTGCACTGCCCGTGATCGTGCGCACCACGGACGAAATGCTGCGACTGGTTCCATCGACGCTGCGCGAAGCGGCGTTGTCGCTCGGCGTGCCGCAGTGGAAGCTCACCATGCAGATTCTCATCCGCGCCGCGCGCTCGGGCATCATCACCGGCGTCCTGCTGGCGCTGGCGCGCATCTCCGGCGAAACCGCGCCGCTGCTGTTCACCGCGTTCGGCAACAACTACATGACGCTGAACCCGATCGAAAAAATGTCCAGCCTGCCGCAGATCATCTACCAGTACGCCAACGATCCGGGCGACAAGATGCATGCGATGGCATGGGCCGGTGCGTTTGTAGTCACCATGTTCGTGCTGCTGCTCAGCCTCGGCTCCCGCCTGATTTTCTCGCGCAACAAGGTTTCCCATGACTGATCCTGCCGTCGTCACCAATGTGGCGCAGACCGCAGCCACTTCGTTGGCCAGCACCAAGATGACGGTGCGCGATCTGCACTTCTACTACAACGGTTTCCATGCGCTGAAAGGCATCAACATGGACATTCCGGAGAAGAAGGTCACCGCCATCATCGGACCTTCCGGCTGCGGCAAGTCGACCCTGCTGCGCATCTTCAACCGGATCTACGCGATCTATCCGAAGCTGGAAGCGAAGGGCGAGATCGTGCTGGACGGCGAGAATATTCTCGACCCCGGTTACTCGATGAACCGCCTGCGCAGCAAGGTCGGCATGGTGTTCCAGAAGCCGGTGCCGTTCCCGATGACGATCTTCGAAAACGTGGCCTACGGCATCCGTCATCACGAAAAGCTGTCCAGGTCGGACATGGAAGGCCGCGTCGAGCAGGCGCTGCGCAGCGCCGCGCTGTGGGACGAGGTGAAGGACAAGCTGAAGCAAAACGCGCTGGGCCTCTCCGGCGGTCAGCAGCAGCGCTTGTGCATCGCCCGCGCGATCGCGCTGAGGCCCGAAGTACTTCTGCTCGACGAGCCGACCTCGGCGCTCGACCCGATCGCCACCAGTCGTATCGAGCAGCTGGTGGAAGAGCTGAAAAGCGAATTCACCATCGTCATCGTGACGCACAACATGCAGCAGGCGGCACGCTGCTCCGACCTCACCGCCTTCATGTACATGGGCGAGCTGATCGAGTTCGACCGTACCGAGAAAATCTTCACCAAACCCGGCAAGAAGCAGACCGAGGATTACATCACCGGTCGGTTCGGCTGAGCGTATAACTGATCCCTCTCCCCTGATGGAGAGGTCGGCGCGAACGGGCAAGCTGCGCGCTCCCCACGTGATGCATGAGAGAACACCTATGAGCAGCACCGGCAAAGAACACATCATCAAGAGCTACGACGGCGAACTGACCCGGCTGACCGGTGAAATCGTGCGCATGGGCGAACTCTCGGTCAGCCAGCTCGAAGCGGCCATCGACGTGATCGACCGCCGCGACGAGCGCGCCGCGCAGCGCGTGGTCGGCAACGACGAGGCCATCGACCAGCTCGAACAGGAAATCAGCCACGACGTGGTGCGCCTGCTGGCGCTGCGCGCGCCAATGGCCGGCGACCTGCGTAACGTGTTTGCCGCTCTGCGCATCGCAGCCGACATCGAACGCATCGGCGACTATGCCGCCAACGTGGCCAAGCGCTCGATCCCGTTGTCGATGGTGGCGCCGGTGGCACCAACGGCCGGACTGAATTACCTTGCCGAGCTGGCGGCCACCGAGGTCCGCGACGTGCTGCTGGCCTACCGCGACCAGGATGCCGAGAAGGCGTATCAGGTGTGGAAGGACGACGCGGAACTCGACGATGCCTACACCGGCTACTTCCGCCAGCTGCTGACCTACATGATGGAAGACCCGCGCAACATCACGCCGTGCACGCATCTGCTGTTCATGGCGAAAAACATCGAACGGATCGGCGACCACGCCACCAATATCGCCGAGAACGTGTGGTTCCAGGTCACCGGCGAACCGCTGAACAAGCAGCGCAACAAGCGCGATTTCACGTCCAACCCCGAGCTGGGCAAGCTGGGCGAATAAACCCTACCAGATAAAAAAGAAGCGCATCACGCGCTTCTTTTTTGTGCAACTGCTGACTGGCCGTCGTTCGTTCTCGCTATGCCTCGATAAAAACTATCGCACGACGTCGCTCACCATATCGGCATGTTCTGACCCTTTTCGCGGGCGCGCTGGCGAAGTCGGGTGCCGTGCACGATGCCGAACACGCCGATGATCACCCAGGCCATTTCCATCAGGAACGCCGGCCAGTTGATCGGCCCCAGGCCGAACACCAGCGAAAGGATCACGCCGATCGCACCAAGCACATTGAGCAGTTGGTAAGCGAGGCCGTTGCCCCGGATCTTGTGTGCCTGCAAAAGAAGATAGGCCAGCAAGACGAAAAAAACGCCGATGTAGCCGACCCAGTCATGCCAATAAAAGTCGCTCATTTCACTGCACTCCGTTGACGCAAGGCCTCGAATAAAACCACACCGGTAGCGACGGAGACGTTAAGGCTTTCCATCGCACCTGGCATCGGAATTTTCGCCACGAAATCGCACAGCTCGCGCGTCAGCCGGCGCATGCCCTCGCCTTCGCTGCCGAGCACGATGGCCACTGGCCCCTTGAAATCGACCGCATAGATCGATGTTTCCGTCTCGCCGTCCAGCCCGGTGATCCACACGCCGGCGTCCTTCAGCTCGCGCAGCGTGCGGGCCAGATTGGTCACCGCAATCAGCGGCACCCGATCGGCGCCGCCGGCCGACGCGCGCCGCACGACCGGCGTCAGACCGACCGCGCGATCCTTGGGCACGATCACCGCGGTGACCTTGGCAGCGGCCGAGCTGCGCAGGCAGGCGCCGAGGTTGTGCGGATCGGTCACGCCATCGAGCACCAGCACCAAGGTGCCGCTGCCGTCGCGCTCCATCAGCGCCGCCAGGTCGTTTTCATGCGCCATCGGCGGCGGCTCGTACAGCGCGGCCACGCCCTGATGGCGCGCCTCACCGGCGAGCTTGTCCAACTGCTCGCGCGGACGATGGTTGACGGTGATCTTCAGCGCCTTCGCGCGCTCGGCCAGTTCGAGCACGCGCGCGTTGCGCTGACCCTGCTCCACCACCAGCTCGCGCACGCGCTCCGCGTCGTTACTCAAAGCGCCTTCGACCGGGTTGATCCCGACGATCCAGCTCTCACTCATGGTTTGCCTTTCGGTTTCGGTTTGCGCGGACCGCGCTTGTTGCGGTTGCCGCCGGATGGCGCCGCGCTGGATGGTGCCGCCGTCGGAGCCTGCGCCGCGCGACCTGAGCGATTCTGCCCCTGCCCTTTACCGCGGCCAGAGCCGCTGCTGGATCGGCTGGGCGATGCATCTGCCGACGCCGAACCGCGCCGCGGACGCTGGCTGGCCTCGGGTTTATTCGACGCGTAGGAGCGGCGCGAGGGCGGATTTTCGTCTGCCACAGTTGGCGCCGGAGCGTCCACCACCACGGGATCCTTGCGGCCGAACGCGCGACCGATGGCTTTGGCAGCGCGGCCGAACATGCCCTGAGGCTTGGCCTCGGCGACCGGCTTTTTCGGCAGCGAATAGCGCTCGCCTGCGGCCGCGTAGTTATAGGCCTTTCCGGCCGCCTGCGCTGGCGCTGCCACGGCACGCGTGGGCACCAGTCGGAAATCGATCTTGCGATCTTCCAGGCTGGCACGCAGCACCTGCACGCGCACATGATCGCCGAGACGAAACTGCGTGCCGGTGCGCTCGCCCTTCAGCAGTTTGCGGATCGCATCGAAGTGGTAGTAATCGTTCGCGAGCTGGCTGATATGCACCAGGCCGGAAACCTTCGACTCGTCCAGCTCCACGAACAGGCCGAACGAGGTGACGCCGGTGACCACGCCCTCGAACTCGCTGCCGATGTGTTTTTCCATCCACGCGCACTTGAAACGCTCGTCGACGTCGCGTTCGGCTTCCTCGGCACGGCGTTCGCGCTGCGAGCAGTGGATCGCCATCGCAGCCATTTCGGCTGGCGTGTAGCTGTAGTCGCTCGGCTTGCGGCCGGTCAGCGCAAATCGGATCGCGCGATGGACCAGCAGGTCGGGATAGCGGCGGATCGGTGAGGTGAAGTGCGCGTACGCCGTCAGCGCCAGGCCGAAGTGGCCGCGATTGTCGGGCTGGTACGCCGCCATGCTCTGCGAGCGCAGCAGCACCGACTGGATCAGCTCGCGCTCGGGACGATCCCTGACCATGCGCAGCACTTCGGAGAAGTCGGCGGGCGTGACCCGATCGATCGACGGCATGCTGAGCTTGAATTCGCGCAGAAACTGCTGCAGGTCCTCGTACTTTTCTGCCGGCGGTGGCTCGTGCGCGCGGAACAGCGCGGGGATTTTCTTTTTCTCCAGATACAGCGCCGCCTGCACGTTGGCCGCGATCATGCACTCCTCGATCAGCTTGTGCGCGTCGTTGCGTTCGGTCGCGCCCATCGACTCGACGCTGCCGGTCTGGTCGAGGCGGAACTTCACTTCCGGCGTCTCGAAATCGATCGCGCCGCGCCGCTTGCGCTGCGCTGCCATGGCCTTGTACAGCGCGTGCAGGTTCTCCAGCTGCGGCAGCACGTCGGCCACTTCCTGCAGCGCCTCTTCCTCGCGCAGTCCCACCGCCTGCCACACCTTGTCGTAGGTCAGCCGCGCGTGGGACAGCATCACCGCATCGTAGAACTTCGACTTGACCACGTTGCCTTCGGCATCGACCTGCATGTCGCAGACCATGCACATCCGCTCGACTTTCGGCATCAGCGAGCAGATGCCGTTGGACAGCGTCTCCGGCAGCATCGGCACCACGAACCCGGGGAAATAAGTCGACGTGCTGCGTTCGTAAGCTTCCCGGTCCAGCGCGCTGCCGATACGCACGTAGTGCGATACGTCGGCAATTGCCACGATCAAACGGAAGCCGCCTCCGCGCTTGGGTTCTGCATAGACAGCATCATCGAAGTCGCGCGCATCGGCGCCGTCGATCGTGACCAGCGGCAGCGAGCGAATATCGGTGCGGCCTTCACGTTCGGCCGCGCTGACCTGCGGTTCGACCTGCGCCGCTTCGCGCAGCACTTCGGCCGGCCATTCGTGCGGCAGGTCGTGGCTGGCAATGGCCATTTCCACCACCAGCGACGGCTGCAGGCGTTCGCCCAGCACCGCCTTGATCACGCCCTTGGGACCACGCTGCGAGGTCGGCGGATCGGTGATCTCGACCACCACGATCTCGCCCGAGGTCGCGCCCTGCTCTTCGCCGGGCTTGATCATCACTTCCTGCAGGATGCGCCGATCGTCCGGCGTCACTGAAGTGACACCGTTCTCGACCACCACACGACCGACCAGTCGCGAGGAACGGCGCTGCAATACTTCTGCAATCGCACCCTGGCGACGACCACGGCGATCGATGCCGACCACGCTGGCGAGCACACGATCGCCGTGCATCACGGCGCGCATCTGCTGCGGCGACAGATAGAGGTCATCACCGCCCGCATCGGGGCGCAGAAAGCCGTAGCCCTCGGCGTTGGCGATCACCAGGCCGGCGATCAGGTCGAGCTTCTGCGTTGGCGCGTAGCCGCCGCGACGTCCCAGTAGCAGCTGTCCATCGCGCACCATCGCGCCGAGCCGCTTGCGCAGCGCTTCGAGATCGGTCTCGTCGTCGATAGCTAATGCCTCGGCGATGCGCGCCTCGGTCAGCAGCTCGCCGCGCTCTTCAAGCAGCGCAAGAATCGCCTCGCGGCTGGGAATGGGACGGTCATACTTCTGCGCCTCGCGCGCCGCGTGCGGATCGCGCACGGCGCCGCCGGATGCTTTGTTGCGAGGAGCCGAAGCACCGCCATTGCGCGGCGCTCGGCCGGCAGGTTTTGCGCGACCTTGGGTCGGGCCGGACTCTTGTCCGTTTCCGGACTGGCCCTTGCCAGACGGGGAGGAAGTTTTTCTAGTCACTAAGTTACCTTGAGTTGTTCGCGGCGCGAAGGATGACACGACGCGATGCATAGGGTGAAAAGTGTTGACAAGCCACCGGCAGGTGCCTACATTACGCGGCTCACGCAGCTTGTACAGCCCAGTGAGACCCTGCCCGGGTGGCGGAATTGGTAGACGCACTAGCTTCAGGTGCTAGCGGGGGCAACTCCGTGGAGGTTCGAGTCCTCTCCCGGGCACCAATTGTAAACGAAGGCCGCCTCACAAGGGCGGCCTTCGTCTTTTGTGGAATCCGACACGATGTCGATCGGCGATACGATACGAGCTCACCATCCACGGAGTTCGCCATGTCACGTCCGCCGCTGCCGCCGTTCACCGAAGCCACCGCCATCCAGAAAGTGCGCATGGCCGAAGACGGATGGAACGGCCGCGACCCGGCCAAGGTCGCGCTGGCTTATACGCCAGACAGCCAGTGGCGCAACCGCGCCGAGTTCATCCACGGCCGCGCGGAGATCGAAGCCTTTCTCACCCGCAAGTGGGCCAAGGAACTCGACTACCGGCTGACCAAGGAACTGTGGACATTCGCCGGCAACCGCATCGCCGTGCGTTTCGCCTACGAATACCACGATGACAGCGGCCAGTGGTTTCGCGCCTACGGCAACGAGAACTGGGAATTCGATGAGGAAGGCCTGATGCGGCGGCGTCTGGCCAGCATCAACGAACACCCGATCAAGGAAGCCGAGCGCAAGTTTCACTGGCCGCTGGGTCGCCGCCCCGATGACGCGCCCGAGCTGAGCGCGCTGGGTCTTTAGAACCGCTCGGCCACACTGTCGCAGCATCGAAGGCGCTAACGAATATCGCGGCGCTGTCCCTGTATAATTGAACGCGTAAACGCATGGTGGGAGAAGCGGATGGCGCCAGACCGGCCACCCGCTGCCGAAGACGCAACGCCCGTAATCGCTCAGGCTCCTGTACCACCACGCGCAAACACTCTGGAGAGACCGGTTCAATCCGGCGCCGAAGGTGCACGAAACGCCACGTTGTCGATATCGACCCTGATATCGACCGCCGCGTTTCCAAACTCTCAGGCAAAAGGACAGAGGGGCGCCCGACGTGCGGCACGGCACGTTGCCTTTGGATGCCTCCAGTCATGAGCCACAAACATTCCCCTTCGCTGCGCGAACTCGAGCATCACCACGCCTTCGTCGAGCGCCATATCGGTCCGAACGATGCCGAGATCGCGCAGATGCTGCACGTCATCGGCCATGAGTCGCTGGAAACGATGACCGACGCTATCGTGCCGGTCTCGATCAAATCATCCGCGCCACTGGCGTTGCCGCAGGCGATCACCGAAGTCGAAGCGCTGGCCAAGATTCGCGCCATCGCCGACAAGAACCAGGTGTTCCGCAGCTTTATCGGTCAGGGCTACTGCGGCACGCACACGCCGAACGTGATCCTGCGCAATATCCTCGAGAATCCGGCCTGGTACACGGCCTACACGCCCTATCAGGCGGAGATCTCGCAGGGCCGCATGGAAGCGCTGATCAACTTTCAGACGCTGTGCGCCGACCTCACCGGTATGGAGATCGCCAACGCATCGTTGCTGGACGAAGCCACCGCCGCCGCCGAGGCGATGACGCTGGCCAAGCGCTCGGGCAAGTCGAAATCCAACGTCTTCTTCGTGTCTCGCGGCGTGCATCCGCAGACGCTGGAAGTGCTGCACACCCGCGCCGAAGCGATGGGCCTGCAGCTGCATATCGGCGATGACGCCGAAGCCGCCAGCGTCGACAGCTTCGGCGTGCTGCTGCAGTACCCCAACACCTTTGGACAAATTCATGACTACAAGGCGCTGGCCGATGCCGCGCACGCGCGCGGCGCGCTCGTCGCGGTGGCCACCGACCTGCTGGCGCTGACCCTGATCGCCGCGCCGGGCGAATGGGGCGCCGACATCGTCGTCGGCAACTCGCAGCGCTTCGGCGTGCCGTTCGGCAACGGCGGCCCGCATGCGGCCTTCATGGCCTGCCGCGACGCGTACAAGCGTTCGATGCCGGGCCGGCTGATCGGCGTGTCCATCGATGCCGAAGGCAAGCCCGCGTATCGGCTCACCCTGCAGACGCGCGAGCAGCACATCCGCCGCGAGAAGGCCACGTCGAATATCTGCACCGCGCAGGTGCTGCTCGCCGTCATGGCCAGCATGTACGCCGTCTATCACGGTCCGGAAGGCCTGACCCGCATTGCCCGTCGCGTGCATCGCCTCAGCGCGATCCTGGCCGGCGCGCTGGGCAAGGCCGGCATCACCGTGGGCCCGGATTTCTTCGACACGCTGCACGTGGTCAACGTCGACGCCGACGCCATCCACGCCAGGGCCGAATCGGCGCGCATCAACCTGCGTCGCATCGACAGCCGGAGCCTCGGCATCAGCCTCGATGAAACCACCACCCGCGAGGATGTGATCGCGCTGGCCAAGCTGTTCGGCGCCGGGGTGGCCATCGATGACATCGACGCGCTGGATGCGGCTACCGACGACGCCCTGCCCGCTGGCCTGCGCCGCACCAGCGCCTTCCTCACGCATCCGGTGTTCAACACGCATCACAGCGAGCACGAACTGCTGCGCTACATGCGCGCGCTGGCCGACAAGGATCTGGCGATGGATCGCACGATGATCCCGCTGGGCAGCTGCACGATGAAGCTCAACGCCACCGCCGAGATGATCCCGGTGACCTGGCCGGAGTTCGGCAACATCCATCCGCTGGCGCCGTCCGCGCAGACGCAGGGCTACACCCAGCTGATCGATACGCTGGAGGCGATGCTGGTCGAATGCACCGGCTACGACGCGGTAAGCCTGCAGCCGAACTCCGGTGCGCAGGGCGAGTACGCCGGCCTGCTGGCGATTCGTGCGTATCACCGCTCGCGCAATGAGGGCCATCGCGACATCTGCCTGATCCCCGAATCCGCCCACGGCACCAATCCGGCCTCCGCGCAGATGTGCGGCATGACCGTGGTGGTGACCCAGTGCGACGCCAACGGCAACGTCGATATCGACGATATCCGCGCCAAGGCCGAAAAATATTCCGACCGTCTTGCCGCGCTGATGATCACCTACCCGTCCACGCACGGCGTATTCGAGGAAGATATCGCGGCGATCTGCGAAGTCGTTCACCAGCACGGCGGCCAGGTCTACACCGACGGCGCCAACATGAATGCCCTGGTCGGCGTGGCCAAGCCCGGCAAGTGGGGCTCGGACGTCTCGCATCTGAATCTGCACAAGACCTTCTGCATCCCACACGGCGGCGGCGGCCCGGGCGTGGGCCCCTGTGCAGTGAAATCGCATCTGGCTCCCTTTTTACCGAAGAAGTTCGGCGAAGAAGGCGCGGTCGGCATGGTTAGCGCGGCCAGCAACGGCTCAGCCTCGATCCTGCCGATCTCGTGGATGTACATCACGCTGATGGGCAGCGAAGGCCTGCGCAAGGCGACCCAGGTCGCCCTGCTCAACGCAAACTATGTGGCCAAGCGGCTGGCGCCGCATTACAAGACGCTCTACACCGGACGCAACGGCCTGGTCGCGCACGAGTGCATCCTCGACCTGCGCCCGCTGAAGGACGCCACCGGCATCGGCGCCGAGGACGTCGCCAAGCGCCTGATCGACTTCGGCTTCCACGCGCCGACGCTGAGCTTCCCGGTCTCTGGCACGCTGATGGTCGAGCCGACCGAAAGCGAATCGCAGCACGAGCTCGACCGCTTCATCGACGCGATGATCCAGATCCGCGAGGAAATCCGCGCCGTCGAGGAAGGCAAGCTCGATCGCGAGGACAACCCGCTCAAGCACGCGCCGCATACCGCAACCGCCGTGTCGGCCAGCGAATGGACGCATGCGTATCCGCGCGAGCTGGCCGCCTTCCCGCTGCCCAGCCTGAAACTGCAGAAGTACTGGTCGCCGGTGGCCCGCGTGGACAATGTCTACGGCGACAAGAACATCATGTGCTCGTGCATCTCCATCGAGGCCTTCAAAGGCGAAATCGAGGCGTTTAGCGAACCGAACGTGATGTAGCACGTCAGATCTTTTGCCATCCAGAGCCCCGCACACGCGGGGCTTTTTTGTGACCAGCGTTGAACGCGCTGTTCGATGGCGTATCCACTTCATCGTTCACACAAGTTCATCGTTCACACAAGCTTGAAGCACGGGCAATTCACTTCCCCGGGCGCACCGTTGATGGACGTCCCCACACCGCCACCGTCGATCGCTTCGGAGAAACCATGGCCAACGCCAAAAAAAATCCCAATGCTTCATCCAGAAAATCTGTCGCCAGCAAGCCGTCTGCAACAAAGTCAAAAGATCAACGCGGCAACGGCGACGAGTTGCATCAGAGCGCCGGTGGCCAGCATCCGCTGCTGACCACAAATCAAGGCCTGCCGCTATCGGATAACCAGAATTCGTTGAAGTCGTCACCGCGCGGTCCGACGCTGCTGGAAGACTTCATCCTGCGCGAAAAGATCACCCATTTCGACCACGAGCGCATCCCCGAGCGCATCGTGCATGCGCGTGGCTCGGCCGCGCACGGCTATTTCGAGCTGACCAAGTCGCTGAAGAAATACACCACCGCAAAAATCCTTACCGAAGTCGGTGAGCGCACGCCGCTGTTCACGCGCTTTTCCACGGTTGCTGGCGGCGCAGGCTCCATCGACACGCCCCGTGATGTGCGCGGATTCGCGGTGAAGTTCTATACCAAGGAGGGCAACTGGGATCTGGTCGGCAACAATATTCCCGTGTTCTTTATCCAGGACGCGATCAAGTTTCCGGACCTCATTCATGCAGTGAAAATGGAGCCGGACCGCGGCTTTCCGCAGGCGGGCTCCGCGCACGACACCTTCTGGGATTTCATTTCGCTGACGCCCGAAGCGATGCACATGATCATGTGGGCGATGTCCGATCGCGCGATTCCGCGCTCGCTGCGCATGATGGAAGGCTTCGGCATCCACAGCTTTCGTCTGCTCGATGCCGATGGCCAGTCGACCTTCGTGAAATTCCACTGGCGGCCCAAGCTCGGCCTGCAGTCCACCGTGTGGGACGAAGCGGTGAAACTCGCCGGTGCCGATCCGGACTTCCATCGCCGCGATCTGTTCGAGTCGATCCAGGCCGGTGAATACCCGGAATGGGAGCTGGCGGTGCAGCTGTTCACCGAGAGAGAGGCCGACGCCTTCCCGTTCGACCACCTCGACCCGACCAAGCTGATTCCGGAGGAACTGGTGCCGCTTACGGTCATCGGTCGCATGGTGCTTGATCGTTACCCCGACAACTTCTTCGCCGAAACCGAACAGGTCGCCTTCTGCCCGTCGCACGTCGTGCCGGGCATCGACTTCTCCAACGACCCGCTGCTGCAGGGTCGCCTGCACTCGTATCTGGATACGCAGCTGTCGCGCCTGGGTTCGCCGAATTTCCATCAGCTGCCGATCAATGCTCCCAAGTGCCCGTTCGCCAACCAGCAGCGCGATGGCCATATGCAGATGCAGGTGCCGAAGGGCCGCGTGAGCTACGAGCCAAGCTCACTTGACCCGACCTCGCCGCGAGAAACCCAGGCAGGTTTTCGCAGCGCCGCGGTGACCGATAGCAATGGCACCAAGGGCCGCGTTCGTCCGGAAAGTTTTGCCGACCACTACAGCCAGGCGCGCCAGTTTTTCCGCAGCCAGACCAAGTACGAGCAGGCGCACATCGCCTCGGCGCTCGTGTTCGAACTGTCCAAGGTGCAAACCCAGCACGTACGTGAGGCTGTGGTCGGCCATCTGCGGCATATCGGCGAAGACCTCGCCCGCCGCGTGGCCGACGGGCTGGGGCTGGACGCGCTCCCCGCGCTGCCGCCCGCGGTGGTGGCGGCGCAGGACGCCAGAGTGTCACCGGCGCTGCAGATCATCGGCAAGATGAAGGACACGCTGAAGGGCCGTACTGTCGGCATTCTCATTCACGACGGCTCCGATGCCGCCGCGATCAAGTCGGTGAAGAAAGCCGTTGAAGCCGCCGGAGGCGGGGTGAAGCTCGTGGCCACTCGCGTGGGCGGCATCAAGCTCAGCGACGGAAAAAGCACCGCGGCCGATGGCCAGCTCGACGGCACACCGTCGCTGATATTCGACGCGGTGGCATTGGTGCTGTCCCCGGCCGCCGGTAAACAGCTGGCCGGCGTGGCAGCCGCCGTGGATTTTGCCCGTGAAGCGTTCGGCCATCTCAAGGCCATTGCCGCCGACGAAGGCGCGCAGACCGTGCTGGCCGCCGGTGGAGTCGGCAAGGATGCGGGCGTGGTCGATGTCGACGACACCAAGGCCTTCATCAAGGCGGCGAAAACCCGCCAGTGGGAGCGCGAAGCCAAGCTGCGCATGCTCGCCTGAGCCTGTAGGGAGGCACAGGCCGCCCGTTGCTGGGGCGGCCCTTTTTTTGTCTTCGACGGCTGTTGATACCGAAGCCGCCGCCGACCGTGACCTACGCCGACGGCGCCTCGAACGATTGCACGATCAGCTGATGCAGCGCATCCGAGCCGTATGGCTTCTGCAGAATACGCGTACGGTCATCCAGATCGATGCCGCTCACCGTATCGTTGCCTGTGGCAAAAATCACCGGGAGATGCGCATTCTTCTCGCGCAGCGCCTTCACCAGGTCGACGCCGGACATGTCGGGCAGGCCGACGTCGGTGAGCAACAGATCGACCGGATGCTCATCGAACGCGCTGATCGCCTGCTCCGCATCACCCGACTCGATCACCTCGTAACCCTTCGCTTCGAGAATATCGACGATGCTGACGCGGATCATCCAGTCGTCTTCGCACACCAGAATGCGCCGTTTGGTGGCGGCCGCGAAGAGCGGCTGGGGAGCGGCAGGGACAGGCGATGACTCCACCTGCATGGCGGCTTTTTCGTTGCGCTGCGCCTGCGCGGCCAGCACCTGGCGCAGCTTTTTCGCCAGCGCCTCGCGCGTGTACGGCTTGGTCAGCAGATCCACGCCTTCGTCGAGGCGCCCACCGTGCACAATGGAATTTTCCGTATAGCCCGAAGTGAACAGCACGGCCAGATGCGGCAGCCGCTCGCGTGCCTTGCGCGCCACTTCGGGACTTTTCAGCGAGCCGGGCATCACGACGTCGGTAAACAGCAGGTCGATCGGAATGCCGCTTTCGATGATGGTGAGCGCGCTCTGTGCGTCGCGCGCCTTGAGTACCCGGTAGCCGAGGTCGGACAACAGCGCCACGACGGTGTCGCGCACGGCGTCATCGTCTTCGGCCACCAGAATGGTTTCCGTACCGCCGGTGACGACGCCCGAATCGTGATCGATGACCACGTCCTCGGTCTGCGCCGAGCGTGGAAGATACAGCTTGATCGTGGTTCCCTGCCCCGGCTCGCTGTAGACCTTGATGTGTCCGCCGGACTGCTTCACGAAACCGTAGACCATCGACAGCCCCAGGCCCGTGCCGTGGCCCTCGGGCTTAGTGGTGAAGAACGGTTCGAACACCTGACCGATGATGTCCTCGGGGATACCGCAGCCGGTATCGGTCACCGCCAGCATCACGTACTGCCCCGGCGCGGCGTCCGGATTGGTCTGCACGTAACGATCGTCGAGCGACGCGTTGCCCGCCTCGATGGTCAGGCGACCGCGGCCGTTCATCGCGTCGCGCGCATTGATCGCCAGGTTGAGGAGCGCGTTTTCCACGTTGGCCGGATCGATCAGCGTATTCCAGAGGCCGCCCGCCACGACCGTTTCGATTTCGATGGCTTCGCCCAGCGCACGGCGCAGCAGGTCGTCGAGATCGCGGATCAGCCGACCCAGGTTCACCACCTTCGGCGCCAGCGGCTGGCGCCGACCGAAAGCCAGCAGCTGCGAGGCCAGCTTCGAGCCGCGCGACACGCCGGCCATCGCGTTGACCACGCGGCGCTCGGCGCGCTCGTTGCCGGCCACGTCGTTGCTGAGCAGCTGGAGATTGCCGCTGATGACCTGCAGCAGGTTGTTGAAGTCGTGCGCGATGCCGCCGGTCAGCTTACCGATCGCTTCCATCTTCTGCGCCTGGCGCAGCTGCTCCTGCGCCAGCGCGAGCGCGTGGGCGTGCTCTTTTTCGCTGCCCACGTCCCGGCCGACCGCGTGGATCAGGCCGTCGTTCGGAAACGCGTTCCACGATATCCAGCAGTAGCTGCCGTCGCGCCGCCGGTAGCGGTTTTCGAACTGCATGGCAACGTGACCTTCCGACATCCGGCCGACTTCGCTACGCGTCGATGCCACGTCGTCGGGATGAATCAGATCGAACAGGTTGCTGCCGATCAGTTCGTCCTCGTGCCATCCAAGAATGCGCGCCCACGCCGGATTGGTGGCCACGATGCGCGCGTCCATCTGCACGATCAGGATCAGATCGATCGACAGCCGCCAGATGCGGTCACGCTCGATCGTGCGAGCCGCCACCTGCTGTTCAAGCGAGGCCGCTATCTCCCGCAGTTCCTGCTCCGCGCGGCGCCGCTCGATCGCCACCCGCGTGCGGTTGGCCACGTCGCGCATGAAAATCAGCTCGGCGTTCGACCACTCGCGCACGCTTTCGTGATTGGTGTAGATGATCGCCACGAAGCCGCCCTGCTCGGTGATCGGCATGTTGACCGCCGCCTGCGCGCTGATGGCTTTGAGCTTGTCCGCATTGCTGGCGGTGCGCGGGTCCTTGTAGGCGTCGGCGAACACCACCGTTTCGCCGCGCTTGAGGTCTTCGATGTACGAGCCGTACTCGCGAAAGCGCAGCGTGCCGGCAATTGTGTGGATGCCCGGAGCATTCCAGTCGCGTTCGATGGTGATGGTTTCGGCGATCGGGTCGATGGTGCCGTAGCCAGCCCGGCTGACGTTGAGCGTGCGGCCGAGAATCTCGGCCGAGGCGTAGGCCAGGTCGGAGGTGTCGTCCAGATCGAACAGCTTGGTGCTCAGCTCGCTGAGCGCCTGATGGCGCAACTCCGCCTGCTGGCGTTCGCTCTCGCTGGCGCTCAAAGCGATCTTGCTTTGCCGATGTTCGGAGATATCGCGGGAAATGCCGACGATCTGGGTGGGCTGCCCCTCGGCCTGAAAGGGTGCCAAGCTCACTTCCCAGCACATCAGCTCGTGCCTGGCGTTGTTGCAGCAGGCTTCGAAGCGCACCGTGCGCCCGGCTGCCGCCTGCTTTACCGCCGCATCGACCCGCTCGCGATCGTGCTCCAGCCACAGATCAACGTAGTGAAGCCCGACAATGTCGTTGACCGAGTCCAGCCGCATCAGCTCGGCACCACGCGCGTTCAAATACAGAATCTGCCCCTCGGCGGAGAGTATTTTCACGCAGTCCGGGCTGGCCGCCAGCATGGCAGACATCACCTCACCGGTGAGCTCAGGGTTCGCATCGTGCATCAAGCCGCTCTCGTCCGATGGGTGTATGGCGACCTAGTCTAACGGGGAGGTCGTCAAACGCCTTTCACATAATTGGGGTTAACCGGGCCGAACGACTCGGCGCAAGCGTGATGGCGAAGGACACGCAGCAGGCACGCGTCCAAGACGCGTGCGGCATTCGCTCCAGACGCCGCTTCGCGGCATGGCTGCTGACAAGAGGCCCCGCACGCGCTGCTGGAACGCACTCATCCATGCCGCCGGTCGTGAAGCCGGTCGTGAAACTGTCACGGCCGCATGGGTTGCACCGTACACTGGCCGCCTGGCCAGCCAAGGATCGTCTGATTCATGAATGCCGACACGTTACCCGCCACGGGTAGTTCGCTTGCCGCGCTGGCGCGCAAGGAATGCAAGGCGGTCGCAAAGGCCCTGGCCAACCGGAAAGACCGGCATCGCGGCATTCATGAGGCGCGCAAGGCCCTGCGCAGGCTGCGCAGTCTGCTCGCCCTGGTCGACGACGCCGTGGGGCATGAGACCGCAAAAATCGATATCGCCCTGCGCAACCAAGCCAAACGACTGTCGGCGCTGCGCGACTCGCAGGTGGCGGTAGCGATGGCTGAGAAGCTTGCCGCCGATGACGCCACGGGCGAATGGGCGATTGCGGCGCAGGTACTGGCCGTGCAGCGCGACCTGCTGCTGGAAACGGAGCTGGGCAAGGATCCGGGATTCGCCCGACGCATTGCGGCGGTGGCGGATATTGCCATGGTGTTTGACAAGCTGCGCTGGAAACACGTCAGTCAGAAATCCCTGCAGCAGGCGATCAAGCGAAGCCATCGCCGGGTGAGCAAGGCCGAGCGCGATGCCGCCGAACAGGGCACGCCGGCCAGCCTGCACCGCTGGCGGCGGCGGGTGCGGCGCCTGCGTCTGCAGCTGCAAGCGGTGCACGCGTTCAACCGACTGTCGGGCGTGGCGATCCAGGCCAGCGAAGTCCACAAAAACAAATCGACCAAGGCGCTCGGGCACCTGGCAGACCAGCTCGGCTGGCGGCAGGATATCGAGGTGCTGCGCGCGGCGCTGAGAACGTTTCCCGATGCCGCCATTCTGGCCAACCTGCGCAGACGCCTGCGTATCGAAACGAAGCGCGCCCGTTATTGAACCGCCGGCCGGAGCGTCAGCGCCCTCGGTATCATCCGGCGATAGCGGCCGCCACGTGGCGCTCCATGGCGATACTCAACCGATGCAGCATGTTCAGCACCAGGATGCCTGCGTGGGCACGCACCGCGATTTCCCGATGACGGCGAAGTCAGGGTACCTACCACGTTTCTCGCCTCGCAATCATCAACCGAGCATGCCAATGCGGCACGCGCACGGAAAACGACGGCGGCAGCGCGATTTTCCTGGCGCGGCACAAACCCTCGAATTGCTGCGGCGCCGCGAGACTGAATGGCAGCCTCCCTTGTAAAGAAGTGTGTCAACGCCCCGCAGGCAGTTGCCGTTCCTTGCCCTGCCTGCCGGCGATCGACTTGCCCGATGAACGCTGCCGGCACGCTCGACAACGGCACGGGAGATGTCGCTCGCGAGGTACGTATCCCAAGCCGGCCACCGTGGTCTGACCTTTCGCAGCGCTCGTCTGCCAGAGGTCTGATCCACTCACGCTTACCTACTCCACAAGGATGCAGTCATGAAAATCCACGCAAAGTTCCGTCTCGGCATGTTCGGCCTGGCTGCTTTTTCCGCGCTCGTCTGCGGTACGGGCATGGCGCAAGACACCAGCGTTCCCGGCCATCCGCGCGTCAACGAGGTCAACCAGCGCCTGAGCAATCAGCAGAACCGAATCCAGAACGGTGAAGCCAATGGCACGATGAACAGCAAGCAGGCCGCGCGCGACGAAAAGCAGGATGCCAATATCGCCCGGCGCGAAAGTGCCGACGAGGCCAAGCACAATGGACACCTCACCAAGGGCGAGGACCGCCGCCTGAACCGGTCGGAGAATCACGACAGCCGCCGTATCCGCCGCCAGAAACACTGACTGATTCGAAGTAACCGCCGAGCCTCTTCTCGGCGGCCTCTCGCCATACGCGTATACGGTGTGCACCGTCGGCAACTCGCCGGCGGTGCTTTTCCGGCGAAGCGCCAGCCGGCACTATGCCTACCGTCGTGCTCATGCGGTTCGTCGCCGCCTCGCAGGGATGGGACGCCACGCCGAGTGTTTGGCCGTCGCGATCGTCATGACGCCCGGCCGCAGATGCGACGCGTCCTCACATTGGCAATGCATTCGTTTTCCGGATAATCCGCCCGAACGCATGCGCAGCGTTTCAGGACGGCCGGTCGATGATTTTCTACGAGATTCCCTACGAAAAGGGGAACACCCACACTTGGTACCTGGATGGTCTTGCAGAAGGTCGCAAGAGCTTCAATTCGCGTGTCGAGGCGCTGTCTTTCGCCATGCAGTCGGCCAAGAAGGCAGCGAAGAGTTTTGGCGATAAGGCCTGCATCGCCATTCAGGGTGCCGACGGCACCTGGCGCACGTTCGACCCGGACATGCTTCCGCTGAAATAAGGTGGACGACGCCGCCTCGGTGCCTCATCCCGAAGGTCAGTGATCAGCTGATGTGGATCACCGATTCGGTCGACGGCTCGGTTTCCGCGGTCAACGGTATGCGCAGGATGAAATGGGTCCCCCTATTCGGCACCGAGTGCACCTGCACCGAAACACCCAGCGCTTCGGCCGTGCGCTTGACGATCCACAGACCCAGGCCCAGCCCGTCCGATCGCACGTCGCCCTGACGAAACGCGTCGAACAGTGCATCCACCGATTCGCTAGCCATACCGATACCGCTGTCGATGACGTGCACCGCTGCATGCTCGGCATGCCGTCGGCAGCCCACCACGATGCGGCCACCGGGCTCGGTGTATTTCACCGCGTTGGCGACCAGGTTGCCGATCAACGTTTCCAGTTGAACCTCATCGCTGTAGACGTGCAGACGCGTGCGCATCACGCGCAGGCGGATGTCCTTGCGTTCGGCCAGCGGTGAAAAATTGACGTCGATGAATTCGAGCACATCGCCCAGCTCGGCATCGCCCAATGCCGCCACAGTGAACGACGCCTTGCCGCTGGCCGCCACCAGCATGCGGTTGAAGCCCTTCTTGATGGTTTCCAGGCCGCCATCGGCCAGCGTCAGGCGCTTGACCTGATGCGGCGCCGCCTCCTGCAGCAGGCTTTGAACGGAAAGCGCCGCGACAAACAGCGGCTGGCGCAGATCATGTGCGGCGCTGGCAAGCATGCGCGCACGGTACTCGCTGGTCTGCTCACTGAGCCGGAGCATCTTGCGCAGCTCCAGCTGCATCATCACCTGACGGGCCAGCGTCTTAAGCGCATCAAGCTGGTCTGACGTCAAGCGGCGCGGAACCGTGTCGATCACGCAGACCGTACCCAGCGATAAGCCGTCGCCGGTAGTGATCGGTGCGCCCGCATAAAATCTGAAGTTGGGATTGCCGGTATACAGCGGATTGTTCGTGAAGCGCGGATCAGCGCTCAGGTCCGGCACGATCAGCAGATCGTTTTCAAGCACGACGTGGGCGCAGATCGATTCACTGATCGGGGTCTCGGCTTTGCCAATGCCGATCTGCGACTTGAACCACTGCCGCTCTGCGTCGACCAGCGTGATCGATGCGATCGGCGTGCCACAGATCATCGAAGCAATGCGCGTTATATCGTCGAAGGCTGCCTCACGAGGCGTATCCAGAATGCCGTAAGACTGAAGCATCGATAGGCGCCGCGATTCAAGCAGCGGCGGCAAGCTGGGTGCACTATTGTCTTTCACCAAGAATCCCAATGCCTTTGAAATCCTGACAGATCCGCCTGTCCGCGCAAGACGACGATTGCCTGGCCGTCTGAAGTCCTTTCATGCCTTCGTGCAGAGCCCGTTGAGGCGACGCCTTATCTTGACAGCTTATTCGCCACGCCACGCCACGCCGCATGACTCAAAAAGAGCATTGATCTCCAGGCACGATACACGCAAATCGTAGCCGCGCAGACTTTTGCTAGTCTTTGACAATTGAACCTGCGCGACCCGAATCCGGATGAACAAGGCGGCACCCCATCACACCACGCCGGATTTTCTCGCCGATGGCGGCGAGATGGGCGCCTTGATCCGCGCATTCGACTGGTCCAGCACTCCGCTCGGTTCGCCACACGGGTGGCCGCAAGGATTACGCACGGCCACGCGACTGCTGCTGACCACGCAGCACCCCATGCTGATCTGGTGGGGCAGCGAGCTGATCCAGCTTTACAACGATGCCTATCGGCGCTCGCTCGGCATCGAACGCCACCCCAGCGCGCTCGGCCAGCGCGGTCGCGAATGCTGGGCCGAGGTGTGGCACATCATCGGCGCGCAGATCGAAAAGGTGATGGCCAACCAGGGCTCGACCTGGCACGAAAACCAACTCGTCCCGACCACCCGCAACGGTCGCCGGCAGGACATCTACTGGACCTACAGCTATGGTCCGATCAACGAGGTCACCGCAGAGAACGGCGTGGGCGGCGTCCTGGTGATCTGCACGGAAACCACCCACACGGTGATGGCCGAGCGTCACAACGTGGCCGAGCGCAAGCGGCTGGAACAGATGTTCGCGCAGTCGCCGAATTTCATGGCGATGCTGGAGGGGCCCGACCATCGCTTCCAGCTGGCCAATGCGGGCTACATGCGCCTGGTCGGGGGGCGTGACGTGCTGGGAAAGACGGTGGCCGAAGCGTTGCCTGACGCGGTGGAGCAAGGCTACCTGCATCTGCTCGACGACGTGTACCGCAGCGGTACTGCCTTCAGCTCGACAGGCGCCCGTTACGCCGTGCATGCCAGCGCACAGGACACCATCGACGAGCGCTATCTCGATTTCGTCTACCAGCCGATCACCGACGGCACGGGCAGCGTCACCGGCATCTTCGTCGAAGGCGCCGACGTCACCGAGCGCGTGCGCGGCGAGCAGGCGCTGCACAGCTGGAATGAAACGCTTGAGCTCCGCGTGGCGGACGCGCTCGCCGAGCGAAAGATTTTTGCCGACGTTTTCGAATCGACCGATTCGCTTATCGTCGTGCTGGATACGGACTTCCGTATCCTGGCCTTGAACGACGTCGCCTCGCGCGAATTCCTGCGCCTGTACGGCTCGCAACCAAAGACCGGCGACAAGCTGCTGGATCTGCTGGCGCGATATCCCCATCATCAGCGGCGGCTGGGCGAGCAATGGACGCGCGCACTGGGCGGCGAGGAGTTCACCGTCAACAGCGAATTCCCGGAGTCCCCCGAGGGCACGCGCACCTACGAAACCCGATTCACCACGCTGCGCGACCGCAGCGGCAGGCAGGTAGGTGCGTTTTCAGTCAGCAGCAATATTACCGAGCGGATCCGCGATCAGCAGAAGCTGCTGGAGGCGGAAGAAAAAATCCTGCAGACGCAGAAAATCGAAGCGATCGGCCAGCTCACCGGCGGCGTGGCGCACGACTTCAACAATTTGCTGATGGTGATCTCCAGCGGTCTGGACATGATGGATCGCCAGAGCGATCCGGCGCGGCGCGAGCGCATCCTCGCGGCCATGCGCCAGGCGGTCGATCGCGGCGCTGCGCTCACCCGCCAGCTGCTGACGTTCTCGCGCCGGCAGAAGCTGCAGCCCGAGCCGATCGATCTGGGTCGGCGCATTGCCGAGATGCGCGAGATGCTCGATCGCAGCCTGCGCGGCGATATCCATGTGCAGATCGACTTCCCGTCCGACATCTGGCCGGCTGAAGTGGATCCGGGCGAGCTGGAGCTGGCCGTGCTCAACCTCGCGGTCAACGCGCGCGACGCAATGGCCGGCGGTGGCGTCATCTGCATTGCCGGCCGCAACCTGCCGGATATCGTCGACGACGATCGGCGCGGCGATTTCGTCGGCCTGTCGGTGGCCGACGAGGGCAGCGGCATGTCGTCCGACGTGATTGCGCGCGTGTTCGAGCCTTTCTTCACCACCAAGGACGTGGGCAAGGGCTCTGGCCTCGGGCTGGCGCAGGTGCACGGCTTCGCGCATGCGTCCGGCGGCACGGTGAAGATCGTCAGCGAACTTGGCCGAGGCACGACGGTATCGATCCTGCTGCCGCGCACGCTGAAACAGCCGCCGACACCTGCCTGCGGGCCGGGCAGCGCAATGCCGCCGCAGGCAAGCCATTCATCCGGGCTGGCCCTGCTCGTCGATGACGACGACAACGTCGCCGCGCTGGTTGGCGAGATGTTCCGCCAGCTCGGTTACGAAACGCTGCGCGTGGCCAGTGCGGAAGCGGCGCTCGGCGCGCTGGCGGACGGTCGCGCCGTCGACGTGGTGTTCTCCGATGTGATGATGCCCGGCGCCATGAACGGTCTGCAGCTGGCGCTGGCTATCCGCCGCCGGCATCCGGACCTGCCCGTACTGCTGACCAGCGGCTTTTCCGACGCGATCAAGCAGGAGGCTGCGCAGCAGAAGATTCCGCTGCTGCCGAAGCCTTACCGCGTGGATGAACTGCACGCCGCGCTGCGTCTGGCCAGGGACGAGTCTGCGGCTTCCAAACGGCGCTGACGAGAAGCCTGGCGGCGGACGGCGGCACGGCGAAGCGGCATCGGTGCAGCCGATCGTTCAAGCCAGTGGCGGCCGGCGCGCGCTCCACGGCTGCGCCTGCTCCAGCTGCGCGGCGAGCCGCAGCAGCATCGCCTCGTCGCCAGAGCGCGCCACAAACTGCACGCCGTACGGCAGCTCGGCACCGCCCGCGTCGGCGGGCGCCCAGTGCAGCGGCACCGACATGCTCGGCGTGCCGGTGAGGTTGGACAGCTGGGTAAACGGCACGCGCTGCAGGCTCGTCGCCACCAGCTGATCGACCATGCCGCTTTTGAAAAGCAGCTTGCCCGCACCGAGCGCCAGCACCACCTTCGCTGCCACCTGCTGCAGCGGTGGCGTGGCCAGTTCGCCGATACGGTTTGGCGGCTGCGCCGCCGTCGGCGTGAGGTAAAGATCGTAGGTCTGATGAAAGCGGCCGAGCGCGCGCGCGTAGTCGTTCCAGCGGCTGCGCTGATCGACGTATTCACCGGCGCCGAGCGTGCGGCCCAGCAGCGCAAGCACGCGTGTCTCCAGCTCGAACGCCTCGTCGCTCGCACCGGTCAGCCGCTTCGCCTGCGCGATGTTCGCCGCCGCCTGACCGAAATACATGGTGATGAAACTGCGCGCCAGCGCGTTGCCGTCGACCTCGGGCTGCGCCGGTTCCACCTCGTGTCCAAGATCGGTCAGCAGCTTCGCCGTTCGCATGACCGCCTGCACGTATTCGGGATGCACCGGCGTACCCAGCGGCGATGCCACGCTGTAGCCGATGCGCAGTTTGCCGGTCGGTCGCTGTATCTCCTCGGCATACGCGCGCTCGGGCGGCGCGATCGCAAACGGTGCGCCCGCTTCGACGCCGGCAATCGCATCGAGGATGCGCGCCGAGTCGCGCACGCTGCGCGTGAGCGCATGCTGGCTCGATGCGCCGTCCCAAAACTCGCCGTGCGTCGGCCCGCTCGGCACGCGGCCGCGCGAAGGCCGCAGCCCAAACAGACCGCAATACGAGGCAGGAATCCGGATCGAGCCACCGCCGTCCGACGCACCCGCGGCCGGCACGATACCCGCGGCTACCGCCGCCGCACTGCCGCCAGACGAACCGCCCGGCGTGCGCTGAAGATCCCACGGATTGCGCGTGGGCTCGTCCCAGATCAGCGGCGCCGTTTCACCCTTGAAGGCAAACTCCGGCGTGGCCGTTTTGCCGAAGATCACCAGCCCGGCATCGAGAAAGCGATGCACGATCTCGGCGTGTTGCGTCGGCGTCCAGTGCCTGAGCGCCCGGCTCCCGGCCGTCGTCGGCACACCGGCGTAATCCTGCGCAACGTCCTTCAGCAGAAACGGCACGCCGGCAAACGGCCCATGCAGCGGCCGCTTCGCGCGTTCGCGTGCCAGCGCATCCATCGGAATGCAGATCGCCGCCAGCTTCGGATTCACCTCGGCTGCGCGCGCCAGCGCTGCCTCCAGCACCTCAGCCGCCGACACATCCCCGCGAGCGATCAGAGCAGCCAGACCTGTAGCGTCGTAATCGAGGTATTCGTTGAACATGCGCAGTCCTTTTGAGGCAAGGTGCGGCGAGCGTCAGGTTATCGCGGTACGACCACCGCCGGACTGAGATTGAGCTTGGCAGACCGCCGAGCAAACCCACGATCGTCAAACGACGCGAGGTAGCGGCACTCGGCATAGCTGACGTGATGCAGCGCGTCGGCGAAATCGAGCCCGGCCGCCTGATTGCTCAGCGCCTGCGCCACGCGCTGCCGATCCTCGATCTCGATATGCGGTTGCGCCAGCAGATGGTTGAAAACTTTGGCAATAGCCGCGGCGCTATAGCCGTAAAAGCCTCGCAGTACCCACTCCAGCTCAAGCAACACGGTCTTGCATACCGCCAACGGTCGGCCAGCGTCGATCAGCTCGGCCGCCAGCGCATGCTGGCGCTGTTCGGTCGCATCGTCGCTGGCCGGCTCCACGTAATAGCGCGCCAGTACATTGGTATCCAGTCCGGTGATATTGCGCATCCTTTTGCCCCTTCAGTACTTTCGATCGCTGGTGTGGTCGGTATGACTGATCAGCGTTTTTTGCCGAGCAGGCTGGCCACGTCGAAATCGGCCGGCACAGCAGACCGCTTATGTTTCAGCATGCCGGCACCACTGCTCTGCACGGCAGTGTGAGCGTGTACTACCTGCAGCTCGGCGCGATCGCCCACGAGCGCAAAACGCACCCGGCTGCCAGCACGAATGCCCAACCGCTGTCGCACCGCCTTGGGAATGGTGACCTGGCCCTTGCTGGTTACCGAAAGTTCGTCCATCGACGTCGCCCGCAAAAGTATTACCTGGTAAGGATATTATGAGCATGCGCCGAAAATAACAATCGAGGCCGAGCAGCCAGGTGCATATGTGCCATATCGCCGGCCATCGTGGTTGCAAACCTCAGTGCCCCGCATAACTTGTCAACTCAAGCTCAACTTCGTTTGGCACATCACATGGCGTCCCATATCCACTTTCGATTCCAATGATGATGGCACCGCAAAGAAAGCGCCCCGACATGCGGGGCGTTTTCTTCCTAATGGCGGCAGTCACCGAATAATCGAAGGCGAAGCACCGTGCATAAGCACCCGTTCCCGTCGTTCCACGTCGTAGACAACGTCACGACGTCGCATCGCCCGTCTTGCCTGGGATCGGCGGATCGCTGATCGGCCGATCCGGTTCGACGTCAGGCGTAATCGCAGGAGCCTTTTGCGGATCGCTGGGTTCGGGCGTGGTCGGCGATGGTGAGTGCGGATGCGTAGTCGGCGGCTCTTCCTTCGGCGGCGGAAAGTCGGGGCCGTTGGGATCGGCGGGGGGATCGATCGGTTCGGGGTGACGGGGAATCGGGATGTCACCGGGTTGCTGCTGAGTCACTGCGTTGCTCCTCGACCGCTTGGGCCGCATGATCGGTTAATCGGCTTGCTTGCGCGTGCGCGCCGCTTTCTTAGCGGCGGCGGATCGCCCGGCCGCACCCTTGGTTTTCACCGCTTTCTTTGCCGCCGCCGACCTCGAGGCGGCCGTGCGCTTGGCGCTGGCCTTCTTGGTCTGCGCGGACAGCGCCTGGGTCGATGCCGCGCTATGGCCTTCCTTTTTCAGCGCCTTGGTGGTCGCCTTGGAGCGTGTGGCCGAAGGCTTGTGTGGATGCGCGGCAGCCTTCGTATCCTGCGCGGCTTTTTTCTTCACCGTCTTGCTGGCGGTTTTCGACACCGGCGCCTTGATGCCGTCGCGTCGCGCCTCGGAGAGACCGATCGCAATCGCCTGCTTGGGCGACCGCACGCCATGCTTGCCGTTGCGAATATCCTCGATCACCTCACGCACGTATTCACCTGCCTGCGTGCTGGCAGACTTACCCTCGCGCCTGTCCTTCTTCGCGGCAGCGCGCGCTTTCTCAATAGGCATGGCGATGACCCTGCGTACGACGTCGACCAGCGACATTGCCCCGATTTAGCGCGTCAAGCTGTGGAAGGCGTGTCAATCGGGAGTTGGGGGATTCGGCAGCTCATCAGGCGCATAACCAAGTCGCCACCGACTTACGAAAACTCCGTCCCACTTGAAAAAGGGACGCTGATGCTTATGGTCAAAACCAATCGGTCCATTGGCTCCGCCCGACCGCCCGCTCCTTGCATTCAGGCACCGGGACTGAGTTAATCAGCCTTTACCTACACGCCGGCAGGACGCTCGGATGACCGCATCGGTAGAGTCTGGGATCAACCAATCCGCCGCCCAACGCAAAAACATCCTCAAAGCAGCCTTCGCCGGCCAGCTGGTGCCGCAAGACCCCAACGACGAACCGGCCAGCGCGCTGCTGGAACGCATCCGCGCCGAGCGCGTCTCAGCCGGTGCGAAGCGACCGGTCAAGAATGGACGCAAGCCAAAGGAGAAGGCATGAGCGACGACAAGGGTGGGCTGATTCTTTACCGCACCGAAGACGGCCGCGCGGATATTCAGCTGCGCGCGGTGGACGGCACCGTGTGGCTGAGCCAGGCCGAGATTGCCGAGCTGTTCGATACCACCAAGCAGAACGTGAGCCTGCATATTAGAAACATTCTGGACGAGGGCGAGCTGACGGCGGAGGCAACTGTCAAGGAATCCTTGACAGTTCAAACCGAGGGCTCGCGGCAGGTCAACCGGCCCGTGCAGCTGTATCGGCTGGAAATGATCCTGTCGGTAGGCTACCGGGTGCGCTCGCCGCGCGGCAACCAGTTCCGCCGCTGGGCCGGTACCGTGCTCGCCGAGTATCTGGTCAAGGGCTTCGCCATGAACGATGCCCGGCTCAAGGACGCCGAGCGGGTCGATTACTTCGAAGAGCTGCTGGCGCGCATCCGTGACATTCGCAGCTCGGAGAAACGCTTCCATCAAAAGCTGCGCGACCTGTTCAAGGCCAGCAGCAGCGATTACGACGGCACGGCGCAGACCGCCAAAACGTTTTTCGCCACCATCCAGAACAAGCTGGTGTTCGCCGTCACCGGCCAGACTGCGGCGGAGCTGATCGTGGCACGCGCCAACCCCGACGCCAGCGATATGGGGCTGACCAACTGGCCCGGCACACGCGTGCGCAAGGCGGATGTAGTGGTGTCCAAGAACTACCTGCAGGCCGATGAGCTCGACCAGCTCAATCGCCTGGTGACGATGTTTCTCGACTTTGCCGAAGACCGCGCCATACGCCGCATCGAAACCCGCATGGGCGAATGGATCGCGCAGACCGATCGCTTTCTCACGTTCAACGAGCGCTCGATCCTGAGCGGCGCGGGACGCGTTTCGCATGACCGGATGGAAAGCATCCTCGGCGAACGCTTCGCCGAGTTCGATGCGCGCCGACGTGACCAGGAGCGGCTGGCGTCTGAAAAGGAGGCCGCCGACGATCTGGCGCAGCTGGAATCCGAAGCGGCAAAGCTCGTAACCCATAAGAAAACCAAAGGCCCCAAGAAGCCATGAACAGCAACACCCTTGTCCAGAAGCTCTGGAATTTCTGCCATACGCTGCGCGACGACGGCGTAGGCTACGGCGACTATCTGGAACAGCTGACCTACCTGCTGTTTCTCAAGCTGGCGCACGAATACGCACAGCCGCTGCATAGCCGCGATACACATATTCCGCGCAGCTGTGACTGGAACAGCCTGCGCACCAAAAGTGGCGAGCCGCTGGAAGCCCATTACCTCACCGTGCTGCACAAGCTCGGCGACGAGCCGGGCATGCTGGGCGCGATCTTCTTCAAGGCGCAGAACAAGATCCAGGATCCAGCCAAGCTCGCTCGGTTGGTGCAGATGATCGATGCCGAGAACTGGCTCAGCTTGGAAACCGACGTCAAGGGCGACCTTTACGAAGGCCTGCTGCAGAAGAACGCCGAGGACACCAAGAGCGGCGCCGGCCAGTACTTCACCCCGCGCGCGCTGATCCAGGCGATGGTGGAGTGCGTGCAGCCGGACCCGAAGAAGACCGTTGCCGACCCGGCCTGCGGCACCGGCGGCTTTTTTCTGGGCGTGCACGAGTGGCTGACCCGTCCCGGCAGCCGGCTCAATCCGACGCAGGCGAAGTTCCTGCGCCACGAAACCTTTCACGGCAACGAGATCGTCGCCAGCACGCGTCGCATGTGCTTGATGAACCTCTTTCTGCACAACATCGGCGAGCTCGACGGTGAGCCTGCCGTGGAGCGCGCCGATGCGCTGATCTCCGAACCGAAACAGACATTCGATTACGTGCTGGCCAACCCGCCCTTCGGCAAGAAGAGCAGCATGACCATCACCAACGAAGATGGTGAAGAAGATCGCGATGCACTGACTTACGAGCGCCAGGACTTCTGGCAGACCACGTCCAACAAACAGCTCAACTTTCTTCAGCACATCGTGGCGATGCTCAAGGTCACCGGCCAGGCCGCCGTGGTACTACCTGACAACGTGCTGTTCGAAGGCGGTGCCGGCGAAAAGATTCGGCGCAAACTGCTCGACACCTGCGACGTACATACCCTGCTCCGCCTGCCTACCGGCATCTTCTACGCACAAGGCGTCAAGGCCAACGTGCTGTTCTTCGACAACAAGCCAAAAGACGGCAAGGTGAACACCAAGGGCGTGTGGATCTACGACCTGCGCACCAACAAGCACTTCACCCTCAAAACCCGCACGCTCAAGCGCGACGACCTGCAGGACTTCGTCGACTGCTACAGCCCCGGCAATCGCCACGAGCGCAAAGAATCCGAACGCTTCAAATACTTCGACTACAAAACCCTCGTCGCCCGCGACAAAGCCAGCCTCGACATCTTCTGGCTGAAGGACGACAGCCTCGACAACCTGGACGACTTGCCGCCGCCCGACGTGCTCGCACTGGAAATCGTCGAGCATCTGGAAGCAGCGCTGGCGGCATTTAGAGACGTGGCTGCTGCGTTGCCTCGATCAAACGAAGAGCGAAGCTCCTGAAATAGCAAACGTGTTTCGTTCTTGAAAAACAATCGCTAGATACGAGCCATTTCTCTTACAGATTTCAGTTACATCGCCGGCTGCCCGTTCGACGCCGATACGCCGCCATCCACTGCCACGATCGAGCCGGTCATGAAGCTGGCGTCGTCGCTGGCGAGGAAGGCGATGACGGCGGCGACTTCTTCGGGTTCGCAGATGCGGCCCAGCGCGATGCGTTCTTCGAACTTGGCGATCAGTGCCTTGTTGTCCAGCATGTCTTCGGTCATGCCGGTGCGGGTGAGGCTGGGGCAGACGGCGTTGACGCGCACGCCTTTCTTGCCGAGGTCCAGCGCGAGCGCGCGGGTGAGGTTGACCACGCCGCCCTTGGAGGCGTTGTAAGGGCTCATGCCCCAGTCGCCGCCGGTGCCGGAGACGGACGCGGTGTTGATGATGCAGCCTTTGGTCTTGATGAGATGCGGAATGGCCGCGCGGCTGCCGAAGAAAACGCCGTCGAGGTTGGTGCTGATGACCTTGTGCCAGGCTTCGTCGTCGATCTCGACCGGGTCGCCGGTTTCGGCGGTGCCTGCGTTGTTGACCAGCACGTCGAGCTGGCCGAATTTTTCCACCGTCTGCGCGATGGCGCGGCCGATGGCGGCCGAGTCGGCGACATCCGCCTCGATGGCCAGCGTGCGTTCCGGCGGCAGTTCGCTGGCGATGTTGTCCGGCTTGTGGTGACCGACCAGTACCACGTTGGCACCTTCCTGCGAAAACCGCCGCGCGGTCGCCGCGCCAATGCCGGAGCGCGCGCCGGTGACGAGTACGGTTTTGTTGGCGAATCGGTGCATGGCTAAAACCCTCTTTCATTGGCTCGCGCACGGGAATGTGCGCGGCGCTGGATCGAGGGTGACGGCGCGTGGGTGGATGGCGCGTACAGGGACGGTGGGCGGAGTGATCACGCGATGGATCAAGGCCCATGGGTTGTATCCAGATGTGAAGCAGATAAATCAGTGCGGCGTCAGGGGCCGACTGAATCCCGGCTCCATCTGCTGCACGCGGCGATTCAACGCCTGCTTTACGGCGGGCGCTTCGTTCAACAAATCATCGTGAAGCGTCAATTGCTGCACGCTCGCCTCGAGCAACTGCACGATTCGCTCGTTTGGTCGCTGCACATCACAACGCTCGGCCAACTCGAACAAGTGCAGACGAGCCGCGCGAAAACTCTTGCTGCCACCGAGCAGAAGCGCCAGCGCGTCGTCCGGCAGATAGGCGGTGGTGTTGGCGATGTCGTAAGCCGGCGCCATGCGGCAATCATTGGCGGCGGGGTGTGTATAAAGCAGGCCGAAGTTTTTCAGATGCGCGTCGCCGTTACCGACGATGACCGACAGCGCCACCATGTCGAACAGCTGGGAAAGCGCAGGCCGTACGTGCTCGGCAAGGCAGTTATTGCGGATGACCTTGCTGAGGCGCTCGTAGCTGCCCTGGTATTTCTGCTGGGCGCCCAGACCCATCAGCGTCGCCATGTCCTCGAAGCCAAGCGGCATCCCGTACGCATCGCGATCGAAGCGGCGCATGACGAAAAGATCGTGCTTGTCGGAAAGAAAAAACTCCGGCACAGGAATGCCCGCCGCTCGCGCGATCGACATGCAGACGAACTCGTTGATCGCCAGACCGGGGAACTCACCCTGCCCGCTTTTCACGATCAGGTCGCCCGCAACCAGCGTGGCTTTCGAGCCGCCGGCCTCGGCGCGCTCGGGCACCAGTACTTTGGGTTGCACGCCCGACACGCCCGTGCTCAACAGATAGCGATCGACCAGCTCCGCAAACAGATTTTCGGTGCCGTCCCACGCGAGTATTTCGGACAGCCGCTCGCCCTTGGTTGCCGGCTGCATGCTGCCCAGGAAGTGATCGACATCCGGCGAGTCCACAGCGAGCCTGCCGATGGCACCGTCATGGCCGGTGATCGCCAGCAGCAGCATCGGGTCCAGCTGGGTAAGTTTTGCCAGACGCAGCCGCAGCTGCTCCAGCACGAAACCTTCAGGCAGGCTTTGCTGAAAGATCGGTAACAGCTGAGTCGATCGATACGGGCTGCGACGGACGGGCATCGTCAGACTGACGGCGACATCGGGCGTTGTGCCTGAGTAGACGTAGTCGTAGTGACCGGCTTCGTGGTGCAGGTCACCGCTGATGCCTTGCGGTGTCAGCACACGTGCTCGAGTCACTGCGACCGGCTTACTCACGGTACACATCCCCCAGTTCCTCGAACGTCGGCCGCTGCGCGGCCTCCAACAAGAAAGATGCGTCAAGCGCGGCGGCGACGCGCGCATAGCTTTCGAAAGCTACCGATCCTTGCCCTTGTTCGAGTAACACCACTTTGGACCGTGCCATGCCCGCACGCTCGGCCAATGCCGCTTGCGTGAGCCCGCGTCGCTTACGCAGCAGCTTGATCTGCCGCCCGAGGTTAGTCGTTAGGGTATGGGTATCCATGTCTGGAATATCAGACATTTATTATAAAATGTCCAGCAAATAGGACATATTGTTCATCGGCGCGTGCGCTTCGCCGGATCTTGAGGCGGGCGGTGCAAAGCCCGACTGGACGGAGCTTGATGGAAAAAAAGCCCCGCATCGCGGGGCTTCTCCATCACTTCAATGTTGAGCGATCAGGCGAACGGATCGTCCAGCACGATGGTGTCGTCGCGGTCGGCGCCGGTGGCGACGAGGGCGAGACGGCAGCCGGAAAGTTCTTCCACCGCGCGCAGGTAGGCGCGGGCGGCGGGCGGCAGCTGGTTCCAGTCGCGGATGCCTGCGGTGGATTCTTCCCAGCCCGGGAACTCCAGATACACCGGCTTGCACTCGTCCCAGCCGTCCGCGTCGAGCGGGGCCAGCTCGCGGCGCTTGCCGCGGTACTCGTACGCGATGCAGACCTTGATGGTTTCCAGGCCGTCGAGTACGTCAAGCTTGGTGATCGCCAGGCCGTCGATGCCGTTGATCTGGGTCGCCCGCTTGAGCGCGACCAGATCGATCCAGCCGCAGCGGCGCGGACGGCCGGTGCTGGCGCCGAACTCGTTGCCGACCTTGCGCAGGCGCTCGCCCATGGCGTCGTTCAACTCGGTCGGGAACGGACCGCTGCCGACGCGCGTGGCGTAGGCCTTGCAGATGCCCAGCACGTAGTCGATGTCGCGCGCGCCCACGCCGGTGCCGGCCAGCGCACCACCGATGGTGGTGTTGCTGGAGGTAACGTAGGGATAGGTGCCGTGATCGATGTCGAGCAGCGCGCCCTGCGCGCCCTCGAACAGGATGTTGCCGCCGCTCTTGCGCACGTCGTGCAGGATGGTGGCGACGTCGTCGACCATCGGGCGGATGTATTCACCCCAGGCCAGCGCGTCCTTGAGCACGGTGTCATAGTCGACCGGCTCGGCCTTCAGCCACTGGGTGAGGATGAAGTTGTGATAGTCGACAGCGGTTTTCAGCAGTGCCGGCAGCTCGTGCGGGTACATAAGATCGGCCACGCGCACGCTGCGGCGGGCGACCTTGTCCTCGTACGCCGGGCCGATGCCGCGACCGGTGGTACCGATGGCCTTGCCGCCGGCGGCGATCTCGCGCGCCTTATCCACGGCGATGTGGTACGGCATGATCAGCGGCGTGGCCGGGCTGATCTTGAGGCGCGAGCGCACTTCGACGCCGTTGCCTTCGAGCTCGGCAATCTCTTCCATCAGCGCGGCAGGCGACAGCACCACGCCGTTGCCGATCAGGCACAGCGCGTCGTCGCGCAGGATGCCCGAAGGGATCAGGTGCAGCACGGTCTTTTTGCCCTTGATCACCAGTGTGTGGCCGGCGTTGTGGCCACCCTGGAAACGGGCGACCGCGCTGACGCGCTCGGTCAGCAGGTCGACGATCTTGCCCTTGCCTTCGTCGCCCCACTGGGCACCAAGAATGACTACTGACTTACCCATGATGTTCTCGCTTGAGTCTCAAAATGTTTTACCTCTGGTAAAGAGGCGAGTTCTTTGACGCGGTTTGCAATGCGGTCACATCGCCTGGATCGACGGCGGCTTAGCGCTTCGGCGACGGATCGTTGAAGTAACGCAGGAATTCCGCATCGGGCTTGAGGATCAGCACGCCCTTGCCGTTCTTGAACGCGGTGCTGTACGCAATGAGGCTGCGATAGAAGTTGTAGAACTCCGGATCCTGACCGTACGACTGCGCGTAGATGGCGGCCGCCTGGGCATCGCCGTCGCCACGCACTTTTTCGGCGTCGCGTTCGGCGTCAGCTTTCAGCACCACCACCTGACGATCGGCGTCCGCCTGGATTCGGGTCTTGGCCTCCTGGCCGTCCGAACGCAGCTTGTTGGCTATTTGCACCTGTTCGGCGCGCATGCGTTTGTACACGGCAGCATCGACTTCGGCCGGCAGGTCGATGCCCTTGATGCGCACGTCGACCACTTCCATGCCGAGGCTCTTGCGCGCAGCCGCATCGGCGACCGTGCGGGACTGCTCGGTGATCTGCTGCGTGCCGCCGGCAATGATGTCGTCCAGCTTGTGCGTGCTGAACTGAGCGCGCAATGCGTCGTTGATCAACGGCATCAGGCGCTGCGCGGCCTGCAGCGGATCACCGCCGGTTGCACCGTAATAGGCGGTGGCATTGGCAATGCGCCACTTCACGTAAAAATTGACGTCGACAGTTTTCTTTTCCGCGGTGATGTACTGCTGCGGCTGCGCATCAAGCGACAGGATGCGGTTGTCAATGACGACCACCTGCTGCAGCAACGGAATCTTGGCGTGCAGGCCGGGCTGCTCGTCCGCGCGGACAATGCGGCCAAATTGCAGCACCAGCGCGCTGTGCCCCTCATTGACCACGAACAGGCTGTTGAGCCCGAGGATGATCAGTGCCGCAACCACGGCAGCGATAATGACCTTGTTCATGGCTGCTTGCCTTTGTCGTCTGCGGGCGGCGCATCGATGGTGGCGGGCACCACAGCGTTCACCGTCGTCGAGGCTGCCGGCGCCGCGCTGGATGCTTCGCTGCCGGCGGCCGGAAGGTTGATGACGTTGCGCCCGCCCGAGCCGTCGATGACCTTGGTGTTGTTGGCCATCACCTGCTCCATGGTTTCCAGATACAGGCGGCGGCGCGTGACTTCGGGCGCGCCCTTGTATTCCTTCAGGATCAGGTTGAAGCGGGCGGTATCGCCCTCGGCGCGGGCAATGCGTTCGGCCTTGTAGCCTTCGGCGTTGGCCGCAATGCGCGAGGCGTCACCACGTGCGACGGGCAGCACCTTGCTGGCGTAGGCCTGCGCGGCGTTCTCGCTGCTCTGCTTGTCTTCGCGCGCGTTGTTGACGTCGTCGAACGCGTCCTTGACTTCTTTCGGCGGCGCCACGTTCTGGAAGCTGATGTCGTTGACCTGCATGCCGGCGTTGTAGCTATCCAGCGTTTTCTGCACGGCCGCCTTGGCCTGCCCCGCCAGCGCCGTACCGCCGCCGGAGAGAATCTGATCCATGGTGCTGGCGCCGATCAAGCTGCGCACGGCCGACTCGGCGACGGCCTGCACGGTGCCGTCGGGATCGTTGAGCGAGAACAGGTATTTCTGCGCATCGGTCACTTGATACTGCACGCTGAGGTCGACCGCGATGATGTTCTCGTCGCGTGTCAGCAGGGTGACCTTGTCATTGACCGAACGCACGCGCGCGGCGTCGACTTTTTCGACCGACTCGAACGGCTGCGGCAGCTTGAAGTGCAGGCCCGGACCGAGCGTGCGCGCATACCCGCCGAAGCGCAGCACCACGCCGACCTGACGTGCCTCAATGACCGTGTAACTGCTCAGCAGCAGCCCGACGACGATGAGCACGATGACGCCGGTGATGATGTTGCGCGACATCTGCTTGGGCGAGCCGAGCAGCTTCCTGGCCTGCTTGAAAAACTCATCGAACGGCGACTTGCCGCTGCCGCCGTCCGGCTTGCGGTTGTTCTTGCCCCACGGATCACGCTTCTGCCCGTCGCCGGGTTCATTCCATGCCACTGTCAGTCTCCTTGGAGTCGGGAGGCCGGCAACCACGGCCGGAACACACGTTGAGGGGAATAGCGCATGCGAGGTAGCCAATACAGTCGAAACGGTGTGCTGTCCGGAAGGCTTTTAGCCGCACAAACACCGCAGATTCTAACAGAGAGTGCCGTGATCGTCCGCGGTCCGGCATACGGGTTTCAGGGCAACGGCGCCTCGGCCAGCAATTCGCGCAGGAGCTGGGTCTCGGTGGCATCGCCGCCGCTCAATGGCGCGATGACGCTGCGCGGGGCGTCGATGCGCAGCTGCCAGCCGTGCTCGTCCACCGTTTCACCGGTAATCGCACCGGCCGCCTTGAGCCGGGCATGCAGCCGGCCGGCGGTCAGCGGCAGCTGCAGACCGGACTGGATCCGCTCGCCGCCGAGCAGTTCACCCAGCGCCTGGCGCAGCAGTTCAAGGCCCTCACCCGTGGCGGCGGACAGCCACACCCGCACCGGCTTGCCGGCGGCGTTGCGATCGATGCGCGGCGTGATGCCTGATCGAGCGGGGGCGGCAGCATCTTGAGGTTCGGCGCCGGGCGTCACGCCCTCACCTTGCACGAGGTCGATCTTGTTCATCACCTGCAGCTGCGGCAGATCGCCGGCGTCGATTTCTTCCAGCACGGTGTCGACGACGTGATGCAGGCGATCGCGCTCGTCGTCCGAGGCGTCGCAAACGTGCAGCAGCAGATCGGCATCGCGCGCTTCGGCCAGCGTGGCGCGGAAGGCGGCGACCAGATCATGCGGCAGCTCGCGGATAAAACCGACCGTGTCGGCCAGCACCGCCGGGCCGCAGGCCAGTCCCTCGAGTTTGCGTACGGTGGGGTCGAGCGTGGCGAACAGCTGATCGGCCGCGTAAACCTCGCCGGTGGTCAGCGCATTGAACAAGGTGGATTTACCGGCATTGGTATAACCGACCAGGGCCACGCGCGGCACGGTGTTGCGCAGGCGCGCACGACGCTGCTGGGTGCGCTGGGTCTGCACTTTTTCCAGCCGCTTGGTGAGCATCTTGACCCTCTCGGCGAGCAGCCGGCGATCGAGCTCGAGCTGGGTTTCACCCGGGCCGCGGTTGCCGATGGCGCCGCCACGCTGAGCGTCCAGGTGAGTCCAGCCGCGCACCAGCCGGGTCGCGATGTGCTTGAGCTGGGCAAGCTCCACTTCGAGCTTGCCTTCATGCGAGCGGGCGCGCTGGGCGAAGATATCGAGGATCAGGCCGGCGCGGTCGACCACGCGGATGCCCAGGTGCTCTTCGAGATTGCGCTCCTGCACCGGGGTCAGCTCGTGATCGACCAGCACAAGGTCGGCCCCGACGGCACGTGCGGCCTCGCCCACCTCATCGGCCTTGCCGGTGCCGATGAAATAGCGCGGGTTGGGGTTTTCTACCCGCGCCGCGATGGTGCCGAGCACCTCGGCACCGGCGGACTTGACCAGCTCGGCAAATTCTTCGCCGCGACGCACAGTGTCGTGCTCGGCACGGGAGTGCGGCAGCACGAGCAGGGCGCGATCGCCTCTTTTCTGTCTATCAAACACGTGTGGGTGTGGCCTGATGAAAACCTACCCACTTCATGCGGGCTGCAGCCCCGTCAATCAAGCGTCGGCATCGGCCGATGACGCATCGCCATGGCCATCGTGACCGTCCGGGCCATCGTGACCGTTGCCGATTTTGACGTTGCGGCTGGGCACCACGGTGGAAATGGCGTGCTTGTAGACCATCTGGCTGACCTGATTGCGCAGCAGCACCACAAACTGGTCGAACGACTCGACCGTGCCCTGCAGCTTGATGCCGTTGACCAGATAAATGGCCACCGGTACGCGCTCGCGCCGCAGCGCGTTCAGAAAAGGATCCTGCAACGATTGTCCCTTGGACATTTCTTATTCTCCCCTTGGTGCGACCAGGTCCGAGAAAAAACGCCAATGGCGCCTCGGCCCAACAGTGCCATGATCTTAACCGCTTTTAAATGGCTGATGAAAGGGGATTTTTGCGCCTCGAGTCGGCGTGCGGCAAAGTGCCAAGGCCGACGAATTTCTGGACGCTACTCCGGCGCAAGACACGATTAACGGGGCCGGCCGAGAAAGAGCTCTACGGCATCAACGGCACGGGCCAGAGGAAGCGCCGTATCCGGATCGAATACGCGTGTACCGACGTCACTGCGCAGCCAGGTGATTTGTCGCTTGGCCAGCTGGCGGGTGGCGAAGATTGCGCGGTCGCGGAACTCGGCAGCATCGGTCTTGCCGTCCAGATGCTCCCACGCCTGCCGATAGCCCACGGCACGGATGGCGGGCAGATCCGCGTGCATATCGTGGCGCGCGCGCAGCGTTTTCATTTCATCGAGAAAACCATCGGCGAGCATGGCGTCGAAACGCTGCGCGATGCGCGCGTGCAGCGCGCGTCGGTCCTCGGGCAACAGTGCCAGCTTGAGCACGCGCCAGGGAAAGCGTGCATGGCCGCGCCGCTGAAGCTCGGACAGCGGGCGGCCGGTGAGTTCGATCACTTCAAGCGCACGCTGCAGCCGCTGCGCATCGTGGACGCCGATGCGTGCGGCGGCAGCCGGATCAAGCGCAGCCAGGCGCGCATGCATGGCCGGCCAGCCGATCTGCTGCGCTTCGGCGAACAGCTGCGCGCGCAGCGCGGGATTGGCGTCGGGCAGATCGGACAAACCCTGCTGCAGGGCGCGAAAGTACAGACCGGTACCGCCGACCAGCAGCGGGACCCTGCCCCTTGCCGTGATTTGCTGCATCTGCACCAGCGCGTCGGCCGCGAAATCGGCCGCGGAATAAGGCTGCGACGGTTCGCGAATGTCGATCAGCGCGTGCGGGTAGCGCGCCAGCGTGGCAGCGTCCGGCTTGGCCGTGCCGATGTTCATGCCGCGATACACGAGCGCGGAGTCGACGCTGACCAGGTCCAGCGGAAACTGATCGCTCAGTTCGCATGCCAGCGCTGTTTTGCCTGAAGCCGTGGGGCCCATGAGGAAGATGGCAAGCGGGCGCTGGTCGATGGGCATCGACGCATTGTAAAGGTCTGTTACGCAACCACGCATCGTTAGGCGCTGGTGCGAAACTTGTGACAGAGCCGTCCAAGTACCGGTTCGCAGCGATTGAAGAGGCGCCGCAGCGGCAGCCGGCTTATCTGAGCAACCACCCTCATCACGACGACGTTGACCATGCCCAATTTGCCTCGCTTCCTTTTCGTGTTCATCGCCGTTGGCGGGCCCGCCCTCGGTGGCGTTGCCGCCGCGGCCGCGCCTGCCCTGCCCGATTTCAGCGGCATCTGGCGCTTGAACGATCAGCAGAGCGATAGCCCCGACCAGATCGCCGCACGACTGCGCGCCGAGCGAAAGCGCGAAGAGGCCGCAGCACAACTACCGGCCAGCGCTTCCACCAGCAGTACCCCGCCGAGCAGCGCATCGAATTCGCATGGCGGTCGCGGCGGTGGTCACGGCGGTGGTGGTGGTACGGGTGGCGGCATGGGCGGTGGTGGAGGCCACGGCCACGGCGGCAATCGCAACCAGAGCAAAGACAGCAGCACCGACGGCGTGTCGCCAATCGTCGACACGCCGCCTCCATTGCTAGCGAACGACTCCATCCTCATCGTGTAACAGGACGCCAAACACATGCAGGTCGCCTTGAGCGACAGCGATCAACTCAACGCCAGGCTGGATGGCGTCGCGCAGCAGTCGCTCAACGGCAGCGCGGTGGTGCAAACTAGAAACTACACCGACGGTCTGTCGATCCGCATGCAGTTCGATGGCGGCACGCAGCTGGACGAATTCTGGGCGAAATCGGCCGATGGCCATCACTTGAACGTGACCGAGCAGTGGACGACGCCGACAGCAAGACAACCCATCGTATTCAATCGCAGCTACGACCGGCTGGATATCTGAATCCTCGCGTTGCCTGAGCGCCAATGATGCGGCGCGTCAGGGCGCCGGAGGGTAGAGGCGATCTATAATAAGCGATTGCCGTCACTCCTCCCCCGGATATCCCATGCAGCAGCAGACAATGAAAGCCCTGGTCAAGCGCAAGCCCGAGCAGGGTATTTGGATGGAAGAGGTGCCAATTCCCCAGATCGGCCCGAACGAAGTGCTGATCAAGATGGAGAAGACCGCGATCTGCGGCACCGACCTGCACATCTACAAGTGGGACGAGTGGTCGCAGCGCACGATCAACCCCGGCCTGACGATCGGCCATGAGTTTGTCGGCCGTATCGTCGAGATGGGCCCGGGCGTGACCGGCTACAAGATTGGCGACCGCGTGTCCGCCGAAGGTCATATCGTTTGCGGTCACTGCCGCAACTGCCGCGGCGGACGCACGCATCTTTGCCCGAACACCGTCGGCATCGGCGTGAATCGCAACGGCGCGTTTGCCGAATACATGGCGATGCCGGCATCCAACCTGTGGCCGATTCCCGATCAGATTCCGTCCGAACTGGCGGCGTTCTTCGATCCCTACGGCAACGCCGCGCACTGCGCGCTGGAGTTCGACCTGATCGGCGAGGACGTGCTGATCACCGGCGCCGGCCCGATCGGCATCATTGCCGCCGGTATCGCCAAGCACGTGGGCGCGCGCAATGTGGTGGTGACCGACGTCAACGATTACCGCCTCAAGCTGGCCGCCGACATGGGGGCGACCCGCGTGGTCAACGTTTCCAAGCAGTCGCTCAAGGACGCGATCGCCGATCTGCATATCGAGGGCTTCGACGTCGGCATGGAAATGAGCGGCAACCCGCGCGCCTTCGGCGACATGCTCGACTGCATGTACCACGGCGGCAAGATCGCCATGCTAGGCATCATGCCGCGCGGTGCCGGCATCGACTGGGACAAGGTGATCTTCAAGGGTCTGACCCTGCAGGGCATCTACGGCCGCCGCATGTACGAGACCTGGTACAAGATGACCCAGATGGTGCTGACCGGCTTTCCACTGCAGAAGGTGCTCACCCATCAGATCGCCATCGACGATTTCCAGAAGGGCTTCGACTTGATGGACGCGGGCGTCTGCGGCAAGGTGGTGTGTTCCTGGCACTAAGCGCTGCGCTTTGACGTTCAACGCAACGCCCCGCTTGTGCGGGGCGTTGCCGTTTGAGGCCGGGAAAAGGTGGACTGGCTAACGACTGGCCGACATGCCGCTGGCGTAAACTCGTTTCAGGAAAGTCACAGAACCGCAGCCTAGGGAACGCCCACGTTGCCAAATCGGCCACGCGGGATGACTCGCAACCAGGGGAGCAACGGTCGAATGCGGGAATGGAAACTGCCGCCATGGTCACATCCCTCCACCTGGCGTGAACCGGCGGGAAAATTTTATCGATCGCGCCGCGTGCGCAAGACGCTGTGTATTCTGCTCATCGTACTGGTGGCGTTCGGACTGCTGGGCTTTTTCGCAGCACCGCCGCTGATACGCAGCCAGCTGCAACGTCGATTGAGCCAAACCCTGCAGCGACACGTCAGCGTGCAGCAGGTGCACTTCAATCCGTTCACGCTGCGGCTTGCGCTTGACGGTTTGCATATCGGCGATCGCGATGGCCGCAGCCGGTTCGTCGATGTCGATCATCTGGTGATCAACGCCTCGTGGAGTTCGCTGTTTCGCTTCGCGCCGATTCTCGACCAGCTGCAGCTCGATCGACCGCGCATCCTGCTCTCACGCGACGGGCCGCAGCACTTCAACTTTTCCGATCTGATCGACAAGTTTGCTGGTGGCCCGGCCAAGCCCGATACCTCACCGGCGCGATTCGCGCTGTACAACATCAGCGTGCATCAGGGCGATATCGTTTTCGACGACGGCGTGCTGAAGACACATCACGAAGTGGCCCAGCTCGAACTGGGTGTCCCGTTTATCGCCAGTCTGCCAAGCGATACCGACATTTTCGTACAGCCCCTGCTGGCGATGACGGTAGACGGCAGCGTCGTCAGCCTGGCTGGTCAGATCAAGCCGTTCGCCAGCACGCGCGAGTCGGTGATGCATTTTCATCTCGATCATCTCGACCTGCCCCGCTACCTCGGTTACGTGCCGACGCTGCCGCTATCGGTGGCGAAGGGGCAGCTCTCCGGGGAACTGGATCTGCACTTCGTCGCCGACCCAATAGCGCCTCGTCTGAGCCTCACCGGCGCGCTGCAGTTGGATCAGCTGGCGTTGACCGACGAAGACTCGACGCCGCTGCTCAGCCTTCAACAAGCCCAGGTACAACTGACCGACGTACAGCCGCTGATCTCACGCTACACGTTCGGCACGCTGCGCCTGGATCATCCCGAGTTGCACTACATCAGCTTGATCGGAGGCCACAGCAACTTCGATCCGCTGCTCGGTAACGGCAAACCTGCCGAGGGTGCAAAGAGCGCCGTGCACATTGCACAACTGGATATCGTCGGCGGCCATCTGCTCTACGTCGATAAAACCGGGCCCACACCGACGCAGCTGAGCCTGGACAATCTGCATGGCAGCATCAGCCGATTGGCGACGATGTCGGCACCGCCAGCCGCGCTCGCTATGGCCGCCCAGCTCGATGGCGGCAACGTGAAAGCGAAAGGTACGTTGGATATTGCCGCCAGCGAGTTTCGCGGCCAAGTCAGTCTGGATGCCGTGGACATTACGCCGTTGCAGGCTTTCGGTGAGCCCACGCTTGCGGCAAACCTGAGCGGCAAACTCGCCGCCCATGGACAGCTACAGGCGCAGTGGCATGGTCCCTTCAATGCGCGGCTCAACAGCGCACAGATTACGCTGAGCGATGGCGCGCTGCTGCCGAAAAATCACAAGGATTCGGGCGTGCAGTGGAAATGTCTGCAGCTCGATCTCGACCAGTTCGATCTGGCTGAACAGCAGGCGAAGCTCGCCACGGTGACGCTTAAAGGTTTGACGGTTGATGCCCAACGACTAGCCAACGGCAATATCGATCTGGCCGAACTTGCTTCCTCAACCGCGGTGCCTTCCGCCTCAACGCCACCGTCATCCGCTGCGGATTCCCATAAAAAATCCAGGGCATCCAAAGGCATGCCCCCAGCCGGCGTTTGGCACTGGCACATCGATCATTTCTTGCTTGATGACGGCGCCGTGGCGCTGACCGATCAAAAAACTTCTGGCAAGCCGCAGACCCTGAAGTTCAGCAAGATCAGCCTGAGGGCCGACGGTCTTTCCAACGATATGCATCAGCCGTTGAAGCTCGACACATCGGGCACGATCGGCAAGAACGGCAGCTATCAGATCAGCGGTGCCGTGACGCCACAACCGCTGGACGCGCAGCTGCAGATCAAGACCACGCGACTGAACGTGGCACCGTTCGAGAACTACGGCAACGTGCCGCTGAATGTCCTGGTCAGCAGCGCGCTGCTGACCAGCAACGGGCGGGTCCACTACACGCAGCGCGGCGATCAATCGACGACTGACTACCGTGGCGTCGTCACACTGGGCCGCGTGCGGATCCAGGACAAGGTCAGCGGCGATGATTTCTTGCGCTGGGAGGCGCTGACGCTGAGCGGGCTCAGCGTGCAGCTCGGCGATGGTGCGCCGAAGGTTTCCATCGCGGCGCTGGCGATCGACCAGATCTATGCCCGACTGATCATCAATGCCAATGGACGGCTGAATACGCAGGACGTCGTGACCAACCCAGCCGCCGCACCCGTCTCGGTGACCCGCGCCGAGACCACGCCCGCTCCGGCCGCCAGCGCCGTCGCGCCGGCGATTGTGAGCAATCTGCCCGCCCCTCAGGTGCATATCGGCGCGCTGACGCTGGCGAACAGCCAGCTCAACTACACCGACAACTTCATCAAACCCAACTACACCGCCAATATCACCCAGCTCACCGGCAAGATCGGCGGCTTCGGCACCGATGCCGGGCCGCCGGCCGACCTGAGCCTACAGGGGGAACTCGACGACAACTCGCCGGTGGATATCGAAGGCTCGATCAATCCGCTGGCGCCGGTGGCGTTTCTCGATATCACCGGCAAAGCGGAGGGCATCGAGCTGACCAACCTCAGTGCCTACTCCGGCAAATACACCGGCTATCCGATTGCCAAAGGCCGACTCAATGCCGACGTTCATTACAGGCTGGATCAGCGAAAGCTGTCGGCCGACAACCATATCTTCATCGACCAGCTGACCTTCGGCGACCGCATCGAAGGCAAGGGCATCAGCCACCTGCCGGTCAAGCTCGCGGTCGCCTTGCTGAAGGATTCGCAGGGTCGCATCGACGTGCATCTGCCGGTTTCCGGCTCGCTGGATGATCCCAAGTTCAGCGTCGGCGGGCTGGTCTGGCACGCCTTCGTCAACCTGATCGGTCGGGCCGTCACCGCGCCGTTCCGGCTGCTGGCCTCCGCATTCAGCGGCAGCTCGGGCCAAGATCTGGGCTATGTGGAATTTGCCCCGGGCAGCACCGAACTCAGCGCCGACGCTCAGAAAAAGCTCGCGCTTATCGTGAAGGCGCTGACCGAAAAGCCCTCGCTCAACCTGGACATCATCGGCCGCGCGGATCCTTCCAAGGATGAAAAAGGCCTGCGCAGCGTCACCGTCGACCAGCTCGTTCGCGCCGAGCAGCGCGACGATGAAGGCGACAAGACAGATGCAGCGGCTACGACCAACGACGCACCGCTGAGTTCGGACAATTACAACAAGTATCTGGCCAAAGCCTACAAGCACGCCAAGTTCAAGAAGCCGCGCGACCTGATTGGGCTGACCAAATCGCAGCCGCCAGAGGTAATGAAGAGCATGCTGGAGGCCAATGTATCCACGGACACCGACGCCATGCGCCATTTGGCGCAGCAGCGCGCCGCTGCCGTGCGCGGCTGGCTGCGTGGCAAAGTACCGGACAAGCGATTGTTCGTGCTGGCACCCAAACTCGATACCAAGGGTATCGACGACAAGGGCGCGACCACACGCGTCGACTTCGGCCTGCACTGAAGATATGCCGGCGTGTTGCGACGAGATGACGCCCAAGGTTTTCTGATTGGCGCCGAAGGCTCACAATGGGCGCTTTCCTCCAGTCGGAATTTCCCCTCATGAGCTACCCCGGCCAGGCGCGCTACCAGAGCGAACTCGAATCCATCCGCGAACTGGGCCTGTTCAAGGCCGAGCGCATCATCACCTCGCCGCAGTCAGCGGAAATCACCCTGGCCGACGGCCGCAAGGTATTGAATTTCTGCGCCAATAATTATCTTGGACTGGCCGATCATCCCGACGTGATCCAGGCCGCGAAAGACGCGTTGGATACGCACGGCTTCGGTATGGCGTCGGTGCGCTTCATCTGCGGCACGCAGGACCTGCACAAGCAGCTGGAAGCGAAGATTGCCGAGTTCTTCGGTACCGAGGACACCATCCTCTATGCGGCCTGCTTCGATGCCAACGGCGGGCTGTTCGAACCGCTGTTCGGCGAAGAAGACGCAATCATCTCCGACGCGCTCAACCACGCATCGATCATCGACGGCATCCGCCTGTGCAAGGCCAAGCGCTTTCGCTACGGCAATTGCGACATGGCCGACCTGGAAGCGCAGCTGCAAGCCGCTGACGCCGCCGGCGCGCGCACCAAGCTCATCACCAGCGACGGCGTCTTTTCCATGGACGGCTTTATCGCGCCGCTGGACCAGATCACCGCACTGGCGAAGAAGTACAACGCGCTGGTCCACATCGACGAATGCCACTGCACGGGGTTTCTTGGCGAACATGGTCGCGGCGCAGCCGAAGTACACGGCGTCATGGACAAGATCGATATCTTCACCGGCACGCTGGGCAAGGCGCTCGGCGGCGCGCTAGGTGGGTTCACCACCGGCCGCAAGGAAGTGATCGAGATGTTGCGCCAGCGTTCGCGCCCCTATCTTTTCTCCAATTCGCTGCCGCCCCACGTGGTTGCCGCGGGTATCAAGGTATTCGACATGCTGGTTTCCGCTGGCGACCTGCGCAAAAAAGTGCAGGACAACACGCGCTACTTCCGCGAACAGATGACGACCGCTGGCTTCGACATTCGTCCGGGCGTGCACCCAATCGTACCGGTGATGATTTACGACGCGCCAAAGGCGCAGGCCATGGCCTCCGCCTTGCTGGAGCAGGGCATCTACGTGACAGGTTTTTTCTTTCCGGTCGTTCCGCAGGGCAAGGCGCGCATACGCACGCAAATGAGCGCGGCGCATACGCGTGAGCATCTGGACAAGGCCATTGCTGCGTTCACACAGGTGGGCAAACAGCTGGGTGTGATCGGCGCCTAACCGCTGCGAACAACGCGCCTTCGCTATCGACGGGTATCGAGAAGGCTCACTTCTTCGGCAGTGAGCTGGCGCCACTGACCCTTGGCCAACTCGCCGAGTGGGAGCTCGCCAATGGCGACGCGAATGAGGCGCAACACATCGAAACCCAGCGCGGCGAGCAGACGGCGAATGTGGCGATTGCGTCCTTCGTCCAGCACGACCTCGAGCCATGCGTTTTTTTCACCGGCTCGAAGCACGATGGCGCGTTTGGCTTTCAGCACCTCGCCGGACTCATTGACGCCCGCCAGCATGTTGGCCAGTACGACATCGTCCGGCTGGCCGACCACCTGGACGTGATACGTCTTCTCGAGGTGCGTCATCGGTTCGGTAATGCCGGATGCCCATGCCGTGTCGTTACTGAGCAACAACAAGCCCTCACTCGCCTTGTCGAGCCTTCCCACCGGCCCCAGCCATGGCAGACCCGCAGCAGCCAGCGCGGTGTAGACGGTAGCGCGACCCTTTTCGTCAGACGTACTGACAACCAATCCGCGCGGCTTGTTGAACATCACATACACATGGGCCTCGGCGGTGACGTTGACGCCATCCACTGCAATCACGGACCGATGCATCAACGTGGGAAACTGCGGATCGCGCTCGAGTCGACCATCCAAGCTTACCCGCCCCTCGCGTATCCACTGCTCGGCCTGAGTCCGCGAACAGATACCCATCTTGGACAATACCCGGGCCAGACCGAATCGCGGAGCTTTGGTGATCGCAGTTGTCCGCGTTGAACGTGAAATGGAGCGGTGCATCGGCGTAGGGTATCGGCGTTGGCTGCCGCGCCACAAGATTTGGTGCGCGACATTGCCTGAAAGTCGTTTGCCAAAACGCCAATCGCACACCAACGCCCATAAAAAAACCCGGCCGAAGCCGGGTTTTTTTATTTACTTGCTGCGATCTATTACTGCTTGACCTGCAGCTCGGTACGACGGTTCTGGGCGCGACCGGCATCCGTGGCGTTGTCGCCGATCGGATCGTTCTTGCCGTGACCGATCGGACCGTCGAGGCGGCTGGCGTCGATACCGTGGCTGGTCAGGTAGTCATACACGATCTGCGCACGACGCTCCGACAGGCTCTGGTTGTACGCATCGGTACCCTTGCTGTCGGTGTAGCCAGCAACGGTCACGTGCACCTGCGGGTAACGCTGCAGCGTGTCGACGGCCTGATTCAGCACAGCCAGCGAGTCAGCAGTCGGAACGGCGAGTGCCTTGCCGATTTCGCTGGCCTTGACGTGGCCCTTCTTCGGGAAGTCGAACTTGAAGTTCACGCCGCGCAGGTCGATGACGACCTTCTGCGGGCAACCGTCAGGTCCGACGATCGTGCCGGCCGGGGTGTTCGGGCACTTGTCGTCGCAATCGTTCACGCCGTCGTGGTCGCTGTCCATCGTGGAGCAGTCAGCCGGTGCCGGGGCCGGAGCGACAACCGGAGCCGGAGCGGCCGGCGGTGCACCGAAGCGCGAGACGATGCTCAGGCCCAGGAACGCATCGCCGTAACCGTTGCGGTTGGTGTTGTTGCCGGTGGTAGCAAATGCAGGGTTGCTGCTGGTGCTGTCGTCAAAGTCATAGCGGTAGCCGGCTTCCAGACGCACGTCGGTGCTGTCAGTAACGGTCTTGGACACGCCGACGCCGAGCTCAGCAGCCGGCGACCAGCCGCTGTCATACGGGTTGTTGTGATGGCTGCCCAGCACGCCAGCGAGCAGGTACGGGCGGAACGCATTCCAGTCGCCCACGTAATAACGAGCGGCGATGCCGACGTTGTTGTTCGCCCAGGAACCGTCGCCCTGACCGCCGCCGTTGGCCGGACCGCGATCGATCTTGCGCTTGGTGCGATCGACAAACAGGTCGATCGACAGATTCGGGGTGAAGAACTTGCCGAAGCCCAGGCCGTAATAGAACTGGCGGCTGTTGGTGTTGCGCTTGTCGTCGTTGTAGTAGCCGCCGACGGTCGGGGCGATGTACCAACGGTCGTCAAAGCTCGAAACCGGAGCCATCGAGGCCGAGCTGTCACCGGCCGGAGCAGCTGCGTCTTGCGCATGAACGGCACCTACGCCGCCCAGGGCCAGCGCGATCAGAAAATATAAGCCCTTACGATTCATCAGGTGTCTCCTCATTTTTAGGTTTTTTTTCGCGTCCGTTCAAATAAAACCGGAAATCGCGTATTAGAACTAAGTTACGTCATTCAGGGTTTTAAGCCCGTGCCTGGCGTTCATGCAACAAGCGGTGGAGAGTGTAGCAAATTCGTTAAGTGGTTGGGGAGTTAACACATTGGCAACTTATCTACCCCGGTGAGACTTCATTCAGGAAACTCTCGCGCCGATCAAACACATAGACGGTCGAGATAATCCTTCTCTACTCACGCCGAGGCTTGGACCAATGCGTCCGAGCAAGAGAATTGAACGTTAGCCCTGTTCTCGTGCGCTTAATATTCCAGTCACCTCGTCTTTACAATGTGAAGAGCGTGAGGACGGAGGGCTGCAAGTCGCATCTCGCGCTCGTCTCCAGGCTTCATCCGAGGAAACTCTGGTTAAAGGAGCTGAATGTTCGGATCGACCCCGTCGGACGCCTCCGCTTCTCTTGCGCGCAACGGCTCAGCTCCGTATCACGCTGAGCTCGCACCCGTAAGCTTCGCTTGACCTGCCTGCCCGCGCCACAGACAATCGAAGCTCAAGCCCCAAAAGGGAGTAGTTCCCGACGCAAGCTTCCCCTACGTCGGTGCTGTGATCGTCAACACGGGCGACGCTTCGTCCCGGTCACTGCGGCAGCCACGTTGCGAACAAGACTTTTGCGGTGGAGACGAGTCGAGCGCACTCGTCCCCATCGCATTGTCAGACGCGCGTGGAAACTGCATGGAACTGCTAGGTAGCGACTTTCTCTCCGGCCTGCTGGCCATCATCCTGCTCGATCTGGTGCTCGCCGGTGACAATGCGATTGTCATCGCCATGGCAGCCCGCGCGTTGCCAAAAAATCTGCAGCGGCGGGCAATTTTCTGGGGCAGTTTTGGCGCCATCGCGGTCCGGCTGCTGCTCACCGCGGTCGTGGTCTATATGCTCGCACTGCCCGGACTGATGCTGGCCGGCGGAATACTGCTTCTTCCCATCGCCTGGAGGCTGTTGCAGCAAAACGCAGAGTCGGAGCAGGAGGTTGGCGCTGCCAGCACTTTCTGGGGCGCTCTGCGCACCATCGTCGTGGCCGATGCACTGATGGGAATGGATAACGTCCTGGCTATCGCCGGAGCTTCCAGAGGCCATTTGCCCCTGGTAGCGCTGGGCCTGCTGATCAGCGTGCCGCTCGTGGTGTGGGGATCGACCCTGATCCTGAAGCTCATCGAACGCTTTTCCATCATCATCTATGCCGGCGCCGGCGCCATTGCATGGACGGCAGGACATATGTTCGCCAGTGACGTCCTGGTTGGCGACTGGTTCGATTCACGCGACTGGGCAGCTTACTCGCTGCAGGCAGCTCTGGTCGTTGCCATGTGCGGCGGTGGCTGGCTCCTGCAGCGATGTCGGCTTCGCGCCGCCTCTCGCACAGATGTCGCCCACTAAAAAGCCGCGACGGTGAGGCCGCGGCTCTTCAGGTTTTATCTTTTCGTTGTAGAACTCGCTGGCTGTGATCAGAAGCGGAATTTCACAAACGCCGAAGGCCCATGCAGCTTGAGATCCAGATTTGCGTTGTACGTGTCCTGCCGGTCGTTGAGCTTGATGCGGGTGTAGGCGTACTCGGCGCCTATACCGACGTTTTTCCACGGATACCATTCAAGTCCGAGCGCCGCATTGTAGATGTGACCGTTGAGATCACCGCCGTTCTTCTTGACGCCAGAAGCGTCAAAGTACATGCGCCAGCTGTCATTGAATGCGTGCCGCCAGCCGAGCTGCAGCAGCGGCGCGCCAGCCGTTTCGCTATAACTGGTGGATGCTTCCGCGCTTTCGCCATTCAATGTCGCGATCCCGCTGATGCCGGCATGCACCCGGTAGTACGCGGCACCGACGCCGAGACCGAACACATCGTTGCCACTGCCAAACCACCAGCGATACGCCGCGCTGCCAAAATCAAAGTCCAGCTTGCCGCTTACGGAAGCTGCAGCGTTGTAGTCGTTGCCGCCGTAGCTGATCCCTTCGCTGAGCGTTTTGGTTTCCGTGCGATTGATGCTGAAGTAGTCGAAAGAAAACCCCTGATGGTCACCGATCAGAAAATCGAGCTTCACACGCGGCACGGTCTTGTGGTCTTCAAAGCCCAGATCCCGCTCGAGATTCACATCGCCGCGAAGCAATCCGTTATTGGTGCCGGCGCCAATCGTGGTGTCGGTATTGGCGTAGTAGCCACCCAGCGAGAGATTGAAACGATCAAGCGCGGGAGACACGTCAGCGAAAGACGCCGAGCTTGCCAGGAGAAGAGGAAGAGCGAGCAAATGTTTACGGCTTGGACGCACCCGGGCGTCAGTTTTTGAACTCATTTCTAATTTCCGTATCGTTCGGCGTGGGAGATTAAAATTTAACCAAAACCGGGTGAAAATTCCGTCCAAAGTCAGCCGATGTCTGCAGCAGAAAATTTCCTGCATTGGTGACTTTACACAGTAGAAAACGATGTTCTTCGCGGGCCTGAGTGAACTGGCGCCGATGCCGAACTCATCGACGCAAAGCTAAGGCCCCAAAAAGGAAAAGGGAGCCGACAGGCTCCCTTCCGTGCGCACTATACAAGCTCAGCGCTTGTCGATCGGCACGTAGGACTGGTCTTCCGGTCCGACGTAGTTGGCGCTTGGGCGAATGATCTTGCCATCCTCGCGTTGCTCGATCACATGCGCGCTCCATCCCGAGGTGCGCGCGATGACGAACAGCGGCGTGAACATCGCCGTCGGCACGCCCATCATGTGATACGCGCTGGCGGAGAACCAGTCGAGATTGGGAAACATTTTTTTGATCTCGCCCATCACTTTCTCGATACGTTCGGACACGTCGAACAGCGTCGGGTTGCCGCCGTCCGTGCACAGCTTGCGCGAGACTTCCTTGATGATCTCGTTGCGCGGATCGGACACCGTATACACGGGATGACCGAAGCCAATCACGATTTCCTTGCGCTCGACGCGGGCACGGATATCGGCCTCTGCCTCGCTCGCATTGCGATATCGCGCGATGATTTCCATCGCCACCTCGTTGGCGCCGCCGTGCTTCGGACCACGCAGCGCGCCGATGGCGCCGGTGATGGCGGAGTACATGTCCGAACCGGTGCCGGCGATCACGCGTGCGGCGAAGGTCGAGGCGTTGAACTCGTGCTCGGCATACAGCACCAGCGACTTGTCCAGCGCGTGCGCATGCAGGTCGCTGGGCTTCTTGCCGTGCAGCAGATGCAGGAAGTGGGCGGCGATCGAATCGTCGTCGGTCTGCGTTTCGATGCGCTTGCCGTTGTGGCTGAAGTGGTACCAGTACAGCAGCATCGAGCCAAAGCTCGCCATCAGGCGATCGGCGATTTCGCGGGCGCCGGTGACGTTATGGTCGTCCTTTTCCGGCAGCACCGTACCCAGCACCGAGCAGCCCGTGCGCATCACGTCCATCGGATGCGTGGCAGCCGGCAGAAGTTCCAGCGCGCTCTTCACCGGCGCAGGCAGGCCGCGCAAGCGCTTGAGGCGCGCGCGGTAGTGGTTGAGCTCGGTCCAGTTCGGCAGCACGCCGTGAACCAGCAGGTACGCCACTTCCTCGAAGCAACCCTTGGCGGCCAGGTCGTGGATATCGTAGCCGCGGTAATGCAGATCGTTACCGCTGCGGCCGACGGTGCACAGCGCCGTGTTGCCGGCCGGCACGCCGGACAGCGCAACGGATTTCTTGGCCTTGGGCGCAGCTTGCGTGGTTTCGCTCATGGATAAACCCTCGATCGATGAAGCGACGCCGGAGTCCGGCACCGCTGGAAACAAACTTTTCGTCAGGCTGTTACTCGGCGGACTTGCCGTCGGCAAACAGTTCGTCGAGCTTGCGCTCGTAGGCGTGATAGTCGAGATAGTCGTACAGCTCCTCGCGCGTCTGCATGGTCGGCACGGCCGCTTTCTGGGTGCCGTCGCGGCGCACCGTCTCGTAGAAATTCAGCGCGGCCTTGTTCATCGCGCGATACGCGCCGCAGCAGTAAAGAATGATGTCCACGTTCGCGCTGGCCAGTTCTTCGCGGGTAAACAGCGGGGTCTGACCGAACTCGGTGATGTTGGCGAGAATCGGCACCTTCACCGCCGCCTTGAACTGTCGATATTGCTCAAGCGTGTAGATTGCTTCGGGGAAAATCATGTCGGCGCCGGCTTCGACGCAGGCCTGCGCGCGGTCTATCGCGGACTCGAGGCCTTCGACGGCAATGGAGTCAGTACGCGCCATGATGACGAAATGCTCGTCGCTGCGCGCATCGACGGCAGCCTTTACGCGATCGACCATCTCCTGTTTCGAAACGATCGCCTTGCCGGGCCGATGGCCGCAGCGCTTGGCTGCGACCTGGTCTTCGATATGCAAGGCGCCTGCGCCGGCCTTGATCAGCGAACGCACGGTACGCGCAATATTGAACGCCCCGCCCCAGCCGGTATCCACGTCGACCAGCAGCGGCAGTTCGCACACGTCGGTGATGCGCCGGATGTCAGTGAGCACGTCTTCCATCGTGCTGATGCCAAGGTCAGGCATGCCCAGCGAATTGGCCGCCACACCGCCGCCAGAAAGATAAAGCGCCTTGAAGCCGCTGCGCTGGGCCATGCGGGCCGCGTAGGCGGTGATCGCGCCGACTACCTGCATCGGCTGTTCTTCCGCGACGGCCGCTCGAAAACGAGCGCCGGGAGATGCAATTTTCGTCATGGCTGCTTCACCCAAAACGCCATTTTAGCGCACCGCGAAAATGCCCGCTTCCGCAGTGCGTCAGTACGCGCACGCGAAGAGCAGACTGAGTACAAAAAAAGAGGGGCCGGCTTGCGGCCGACCCTCTTCGTGAAACGCTGCGTAGTGCGTCGCCAATTATTTCTTGGCGAACAGGTGCTCCACGCCCGCGCGTTCCTCGCGCAGCTCTTTTTCGGTCGCATCGATGCGCGCCTGCGAGAATGCGTTGATCTTCAGGCCCTGCACGATTTCGTACTTGCCACCCTTGACGGTGACCGGGTAGCCGAAGATCACGCCCGGCTCGACACCGTAAGAACCGTCCGACGGAATGCCCATCGATACCCAGTCACCTTCGGCGGTGCCGTGTGCCCAGGTACGCATGTGGTCGATCGCAGCGGATGCTGCCGACGCCGCCGACGATGCGCCGCGCGCCTTGATGATCGCCGCGCCGCGCTGCTGCACGGTCGGAATGAAATCGCTCTCGTACCAGGACTGCTCGATCTGCTCCAGCGCGGGCTTGCCCTTGACGGTGGTCTCGTGCAGATCCGGATACTGGGTGGAGCTGTGGTTGCCCCAGATGGTGACCTTCTTGATATCGGTCGTGTGCGCACCGGTTTTTTCGGCCAGCTGGCTCAGCGCACGGTTGTGGTCAAGGCGCACCATCGCGGTGAAGCATTTCGGATCGAGATCCGGCGCATTCTGCTGCGCAATCAGCGCGTTGGTGTTGGCCGGGTTGCCGACCACCAGCACGCGCACGTCGCGCTTGGCGTGATCGTTCAGCGCCTTGCCCTGCGGGCCGAAGATGGCGCCGTTGGCTTCCAGCAGATCCTTGCGCTCCATGCCCGGCCCGCGCGGACGTGCACCGACAAGCAGCGCGTAATCGACGTCCTTGAACGCGACGTTGACGTCATCGGTGGCGACCACGCCGGCCAGCGTCGGGAACGCGCAGTCGTTGAGCTCCATCACCACGCCCTGCAGCGTCGGCAACGCGGGCGTGATTTCCAGCAGGTGCAGAATCACCGGCTGGTCCGGACCCAGCATGTCGCCAGCAGCGATACGGAACAACAGCGCGTAGCCGATCTGGCCAGCGGCGCCGGTAACGGCAACTCGAACGGGTGCTTTCATGGGGTTGGCTCCTTGAGTGAGCGATGAGTGATGCAGGGAAAAGGATGGGATGAACGCCGACGAGGCTTCGCGAATCGGAGCGCTCAAACGAGCTCGGCAAAAAATTGCTGGATGCGCTGCAGGCCTGGCTCCAGCTGTGCGGTGGGACAGGTGTAGGAGATACGCAAGGCGCGCGGCTCGCCAAACGCCGAGCCCGGCACGCAGGCGACGCCGGTGGCCTCGAGCAGCGCCGCGCAGAACTCCACGTCGTTGCCGATCCTGACGCCGTTGTGGCTCTTGCCAAACGCCACCGAAATATCCGGGAACGCATAGAACGCGCCCTGCGGCCGCGGGCAGATCACGCCGGGAATGGCGCGCAAGGCCTCCACCACGATGTCGCGCTTGCCCGCAAATTCCGCACACTTGGCTTGCGGCACGTCCTGCGGTCCGCTGAAGGCGGCAATCGCGGCCGCGCTGATCACTTCCGGCAGGCTGGTGATGTGGTTCGAGTTGAGCGTCGTCATCGCCTTCGCTACGGACTCCGGACCGGCAATCAAACCGACGCGCCAGCCCGGCATACCATAGGTCTTGGATACCGAGTCGACAAAAATCAGCCGCTCGCGAAGTTCAGGGCGGGCATGCACGAAGTTGTGATAGCCGAGGCCATCGAACACCATCGAGTTGTAGATATCGTCGGTGACGATCCATGTGTCCGGATAATTCACCAGCACGTCGGCCAGCGCGGCGATTTCGTCGCGCGTGTAGACCATGCCGGTGGGATTGGACGGGTTATTGAAGAGGAATACCTTCGGCTTGCGCTGCAGCGCGGCCTCCAACTGCGCCGGCGCAAGCTTGTAGTTCTGCACGGACGGGCATGGCAGCACGTTGACCTTCGCCCCCACGATATCGGCAATATCGTGGTAGGTGGTCCAGTAAGGCGCCGGGAAGCAGATCTCGTCGCCTTCGTTGAGCAAGGCTTCGGCGAGGTTATACAGAACGTGCTTCGCACCGATGCCGATCGACACGTTGAGGCGGCCATAACCGGTCAGTCCCAACGCCTCGATATGCGCGAGGAACGCATCCAGCAACGCTTCCGGCCCGCGGTTGCTGCCGTACTGGCCGGAGTCGTGCGAAAGCGCTTCGCGCGCCGCCGCGTATACGTGCTCGCCAGGCAGGAAGTTCGGCACACCGATCGAGAAGCTGATGATGTCTCGACCGGCCGCCTTGAGCTGCTTCGCCTTCTCCGCAATCACCATGATGGCGCTGGGTTTGGCACGACCGACACGCTGGGCAAGCTGGGGCATGGGCTCTCTACGCGCTTAAGCAAAGACCATGATTTTATCACGATGCTGCGCAGCCGCACGGATATCGATGACGGGCAATTGATGCCCTCGCCTCGAGAATGGGATAAATCCTACTGCGCGCTGCGCGGCGGACGCGCCGATCGTTCGCGGGTCGTCAGGCCTGCGTCGAATCGAGCAGTTTGCCGGCCAGGCCTTCGAGCATGCCGAAATTGAAACCGCCGCCCTGCCCTGCATCCGGTACCTGTCCATCCGGCGTCAGATGATCCACCGCATGCGGCAGCACCTGGGAAAGCTTGCCAAGCAGATCGTTCGGGTCCACGCCCATTCTGCTGGCAGCCTCTTCTACGACGGAGCCGAGGCCACCGTTTTGCAGTGCCTGGCCCAGTTCATCACCCGATACAGGTTGGTTGGCGCCGGAGCCAATCCACGACTGCACCGCGCCGCCGAGGCCATTCTGCTGCAGTGTGGCGACCAGCCCCTGCACGCCACCAGCGCGATCGATCAACTGTCCCGCAACGGAGATGAGTGAGCCCGCGCCCGCGGACTGACCCACCTGACCCTGAACACCCAGCAAATCATTGAGGAATGACATGTTTGTACCCCTTCAGAAGAGAGAGATGCCTGTTGCCCACCGATCATAATTTGCCGCAGCCTGAGCTGCATTGACAGCCACCAATGGAAAAGCCGCCGGCGGGAGGCTGGCGGCTTTTCAAGTACGGCTAACAGAGAGGAATCAGGCGCGCTTGTCGAGCACCGCGTTCCACTCCTTGACGCGGTCGGCATGCGCTGCCAATACAGCATCGACGTCACCTTCTACCGTGACTTTCTCGACGATGTCGCCCTGCTGGATCGCGTCAACCACTTTCTGGTCGTCCGCGCCAAGCACTTCGCCGAACACGCTGTGCTTGCCGTCCAGCCACGGCGTGGCTCCGTGGGTGATGAAGAACTGGCTGCCGTTGGTGCGCGGACCGGCATTAGCCATCGACAGCACGCCCGGCTTGTCGTGACGCAGCGAGGGATTGAACTCGTCCTCAAACTTGTAGCCCGGGCCACCGCGGCCGCTGCCTTCCGGGCAACCGCCCTGCACCATGAAATCGGCGATCACGCGGTGAAACGAGAGGCCGTCGTAGTAGCCGCGCTTGGCCAGGTTGACGAAGTTGGCCACCGTCAGCGGTGCCTTGTCGTCATGCAGACGCAGGTGGATCGGGCCGCGGTTGGTGCTGAAAGTCACGTTGATGGTCATCGAAAATCCTCGGGGTTCCTTGACGACATCGCCGTGTACGGCACGGCAATGGGGCGGGAAGAATAGCGCAGTCGTGTGAAGGGTCCCATAAACGTCTGGCGAAGACGTCTAGCCAGCGCGGTCGGCGCCCGCTTGCGAAAATAGCCGGCGGACCATTGCCGGAAAGACGAACGCCCCTGCAAAGCTGGGAAATGAACGGATAAGCGAAAGCGCAGGCAAGCTGACACATAAGTCCGTATAATCGGCAAGTTAATCCCTTGTGTTTAAACCATCAGGCGGCCCCTACGGCGCCGGCCGAGTCTTTTATGTCTATCGAAAACCTGCGCAATATCGCCATCGTCGCTCACGTCGATCACGGCAAGACCACCCTAGTCGACCAGCTTCTGAAGCAGTCCGGCACGCTCAACGAGCGCACCGTTCTGGCCGAGCGCGTCATGGATTCGAACGATCAGGAAAAGGAGCGTGGCATCACGATCCTGGCCAAGAACACGGCCATCACCTGGGAAGACAAGAAAAAAGGCATCAAGAACCGTATCAACATCGTCGACACGCCGGGACATGCGGACTTCGGTGGCGAAGTCGAGCGCGTGCTGTCCATGGTCGACACCGTGCTGATCCTGGTCGACGCGATGGATGGCCCGATGCCGCAGACGCGCTTCGTGACGCAGAAGGCTTTCGCCATGGGCTTCAAGCCCATCGTGGTGATCAACAAGGTCGACCGTCCGGGCTCGCGTCCGGAGTGGGTGGTCGAGCAGGTGTGGGACCTGTTCGAAAAGCTCGGCGCCAGCGACGAGCAGATGGAATTCCCGATCGTCTATGCCTCGGCGCTCAATGGCTATGCGTCGCTGGATGAGAGCGCGCGCGAAGGCGACATGACCCCGCTGTACGAAGCGATCATGCAGCATGCGCCGAAGCCGGACGTGGACCCGGACGGCCCGTTCCAGATGCGCATCAGCCAGCTCGACTACAACAATTTCGTCGGCGTCATCGGTATTGGCCGCGTCCAGCGCGGTGCGCTGAAGAAGGGCATGCAGGTCGCCGTGATCGATCGCGAAGGCAAGAAGCGCCAGGGCAAGATCGCGCAGGTGCTCGGCTTCCTCGGCCTCGAGCGCATCGAGCAGGACGGCGCTGAAGCCGGCGATATCGTGGCCATCTCGGGCATTCCCGATCTGACCATTTCCGACACGCTGACCTCGCCGGATACGCCCGAAGCGCTGCCGCCGCTGAGCGTCGACGAGCCGATGATCAGCATGACCTTCCAGGTCAACAACTCGCCGTTCGTCGGCAACAAGGATCTTTCCGGCGGCAAGTTCCTCACTAGCCGCCAGCTGCGTGAGCGCCTCGATCGCGAGAAAGTGCAAAACGTGGCATTGAAGGTCGAAGACGGCTCCGACGCCGACAAGTTCCTGGTGTCCGGTCGCGGCGAACTGCATCTTTCGGTGCTGATCGAGAACATGCGCCGCGAGGGCTACGAGCTGGCCGTGTCGCGTCCGGAAGTCATCCTGAAGGAGATCGACGGCCAGAAGATGGAGCCGATCGAGCAGCTGGTGGTGGATATCGAAGAGATCCACCAGGGCGGCGTGATGGAGCGTTTGGGCGTGCGCAAAGGCGAGCTGAAGAACATGGTATCGGACGGCCGCGGTCGCGTGCGTCTGGAATACATGATCCCGGCGCGTGGTCTGATCGGCTTCCAGAACCAGTTCAAGACCCTTACCCAGGGCTCGGGCCTGCTGTTCCACGTGTTCGACCATTACGGTCCGTACACCCCGGCCCCGATCGCCAAGCGCCAGAACGGCGTGATGATCTCCAACGGCGCCGGCAACACCCCCGCCTACTCGCTCGGACCGCTGCAGGAGCGCGGCAAGCTGTTCGCCGCCGAAGGCGACTCGGTATACGAAGGCCAGCTGATCGGTATCCACGCCAAGGACAACGACCTCACCGTCAATGCCATCAAGCCCAAGCCGCTGACCAACATGCGCGCTTCCGGCAAGGACGATGCGATTCAGCTGACCCCGGCCACCAAGTTCACCTTGGAGCAGGCGCTGGACTTTATCGACGACGACGAGCTGGTCGAAGTGACGCCGAAGGAGATCCGCATGCGCAAGAAGCACCTCACCGAGAACGACCGCAAGCGTTCGTCACGCGGCTGAACTTGGTGCATGTTCGATAGAAAAAAGCCGCCGAAAGGCGGCTTTTTTATGCGCGCAAGCGCCTGAGTGATCAGCCGCGTTTTGCTTTCGCCTTGTCCGGCGTCACCCGCAAACCCGGGCGTGTCCTGGCGAGCTTGCGCAGCAGATCGGCGAAGGCCTGAAGATCGGCGTGCCACGGGGACGCGTCGCGCCAGTGCAACGCAATGTCGCGACCCGACGCTTCGCCGGTGAGTTTGGCCAGCACGATATTCGGCATCGATGCGAGTCGCTCGTGCGATAACGCGGGCACCAGCGCATAGCCACCGCGCAGGCTCACCAGTGCGGCGAGGCTTTCCAGGCTGACGTCCTGCACATGGCCGCGTTGGGCAGGCTCATGACCGATGCCGTTGCCGCTCAAACCATCGGCGTGCCCTTCGGCCATCAGCGTGGCTTCGGCCGGATCGAGCTGGTCGAGCGACAGGCTGCGCTCGTTTGCCAAGCGGTGATCCGCGCGCAGCATGAGCTCCCACGGTTCGAAAAACAGCGGCCGCGTGGCTATGCCGCTGACCGCCGTCCCGGGTGGTGCCAGCACCGCATCGAGCTCGCCTTCGTGCAAGCGACGCAGCAGACCACGCGGCTTGCCCTCGGAAATACCCAGGCGTGCGCCCGGAAAGTGCTGCGGAAACGGTTCGATCAGATGCGGCAGAAGGTAGGGGCCGAGCGACGCCGGCAGGCCAAGCCGGAGTTCGCCGCCGAAGGCTACCGCACCGGCACGCGCGACCTGCTGCAGATGCTCGGCCGCGGCCAGTACGGCGTCGATCTGCAGCAGCAGCTGCTGGCCGCCTGCCGTGGGCACGATGCGTCGCCCGCCGCGTTCGAACAGCGGCGCCCCGAGCGCCTGTTCCACCTTCTGCACCTGATGCGAGAGCCCCGACGGGCTGATGTGCATCGCCCGCGCCGCGCTGTTGAAACTGCCGTGCTGGTGCACGGCTTTGACCAGCGCAAGATCACGCAGCGACACGGCCGAGAGAGTCATCGAAATCATCGAACGCTGCATGTCATCAAAGGCGTTTGTGCGTGGTCATCGTGGAGTTCATGCTGGGCGGTGAAGTTCATCCGCAAGCGTTGGCAGAGTCTACTCGTCGCACCGGTTTTTGGGCTCGCCAGGAGGATCGAAGCGGCGAATACGTTCGCGGCGACCAAGCGTTTGCGTGATAATTGTGTTTTTACCGAGCCGGCGAGTGCGCTTCGCCACGCTTGAAGTCATCCCAGCCGCAGGATCAGCCAGGAATCTACCCATGAAAGACACCTTTTCCGTACGCGACACGCTCGACGTCAATGGCCAGAAGCATGTCTTCGCCAGCCTGACCAAGCTGGGAGAGCGTTTCGACCTGAAGCGACTGCCTTACTCGATGAAGATCCTGCTGGAGAATCTGCTGCGTCATGAGGATGGCCTCAACGTCACCTCGAAAGAGATCGAGGCGATCGCCAAGTGGGACGCCAAGGCCGAGCCCGATATCGAAATTGCGTTCATGCCGGCACGCGTCGTGCTGCAGGATTTCACCGGCGTGCCGTGCGTGGTCGACCTGGCGGCGATGCGCGATGCGGTGGTCAAGCTGGGCGGCGACGCCAACCAGATCAATCCGCTGGCGCCGGCTGAACTGGTGATCGATCACTCCGTGCAGGTCGATGCCTATGGTTCGTCGTCCGCGCTGGAAAAGAACGTCGAAATCGAGTTCGAGCGCAACCAGGAGCGTTACTCGTTCCTGCGCTGGGGCCAGAAAGCGTTCAACAACTTCAAGGTCGTGCCGCCGCGCACCGGCATCGTGCATCAGGTGAACCTGGAGCATCTGGCCCGCGTGGTGTTTACCGCTGACAAGGACGGCGAGAGCTGGGCCTATCCCGACACCGTGTTCGGCACCGACTCGCACACCACGATGATCAACGGCATCGGCGTGCTTGGCTGGGGCGTGGGCGGCATCGAGGCGGAAGCCGCCATGCTCGGTCAGCCTTCGTCCATGCTTATTCCGCAGGTGGTCGGCTTCAGGCTGACCGGCAAGCTGCCCGAGGGCGTGACCGCCACCGACCTCGTGCTGACCGTGACGCAGATGCTGCGCAAGCTCGGCGTGGTCGGCAAGTTCGTCGAGTTCTTCGGCGACGGCCTCAAGAATCTGCCGCTGGCCGACCGCGCCACCATCGCCAACATGGCGCCGGAATACGGCGCGACCTGCGGCATCTTCCCGATCGATCAGGAGGCGCTGAACTACCTGCATCTCTCCGGCCGCAGCGAAGCGCAGATCAAGCTGGTCGAGGCGTACGCCAAGGCGCAGGGCCTGTGGCACGACGAAAACACGCCGCATGCCGAGTTCACCACCACGATGGAGCTCAACCTCGCCGACGTGCGCCCCTCGCTGGCTGGCCCCAAGCGCCCGCAGGACCGCGTGCTGCTGGAGGATGTCAAGCAGAGCTATCTCGACGCCGTCGGCGGCCTCACCGCCAACCGCAAGCAGACCACCGAAGAAACCGCCGATTTCGCCAATGAAGGCGGCGCGACGGCCGTTGGCAATATCGCTAATACCGTCAGCCACGGCGGCGTACGGGTGGAGAAAGACGGCGAGTCCTTCAGCCTCTACGATGGTTCGGTGGTGATCGCCGCAATCACCTCGTGCACCAATACCTCCAACCCGGCGGTGATGCTGGGCGCCGGCCTGCTGGCCAAGAAGGCCGCTGCGCGCGGCCTCAAGGCCAAGCCGTGGGTGAAAACCTCGATAGGACCGGGCTCGCTGGTCGTCACCGATTACCTGAAGAAGACCGGCCTGCTGGAGGAGCTGGAAAAGATCGGTTTCTACATCGTCGGCTACGGCTGCACCACCTGCATCGGCAACTCCGGTCCGCTGCCGGAAGAAATCAGCAAGGGCATCAGCAAGGGCGACCTGGCCGTGGCGTCCGTGCTGTCGGGCAATCGCAACTTCGAAGGCCGCGTGCATCCCGAAGTGAAGATGAACTACCTGGCCTCACCGCCGCTGGTGGTGGCCTACGCGCTGGCCGGCTCGCTGCATGTGGACCTGACAAAGGATCCGATCGGCGAAGGCAGCGACGGCAAGCCGGTCTATTTGAAGGATATCTGGCCGTCCAATCAGGAAATCTCCGACGCCATCGCCAGCTCGATCAACCCGGCCATGTTCGAGAAAAACTACGCCGACGTGTTCAAGGGCGACAGCCGCTGGAACCAGATCGAATCGCCCGATGGCGCCAACTACGACTGGGACGACTCAACCTATATCAAGAACCCGCCCTACTTCGACGGCATGAAGATGGACGTGGGCACTATCGACGATATCCATGGCGCGCACGTGCTCGGCCTGTTCGGCGACTCGATCACCACCGACCATATCTCGCCGGCCGGTTCGATCAAGAAGGACAGCCCGGCGGGCCGTTTCCTGATCGAGAAAGGCGTCGAGCCGCATGACTTCAACTCCTACGGCTCGCGTCGCGGCAACGATGACGTGATGGTGCGCGGCACCTTCGCCAACATCCGCATCAAGAACCTGATGCTCGATGGCGTCGAAGGCGGCTACACCCAGTACGTGCCCAGCGGCGAACAGCTGGCGATCTACGACGCGGCGATGAAGTACAAGGCCGACAAGACCCCGCTGATCGTGCTGGCCGGCAAGGAGTACGGCACCGGCTCCTCGCGCGACTGGGCGGCCAAGGGCACCCTGCTGCTCGGCGTCAAGGCAGTGATCACCGAGAGCTTCGAGCGTATCCACCGCTCGAATCTGGTCGGCATGGGCGTGCTGCCGTGCACCTTCAAGAACGGTGAGAACGCGCAGTCGCTCGGCCTGACCGGCAAGGAAACCTTCGATATCACCGGTCTGGACGACGGCAAGTCAAAGGAAGCCAAGGTGGTGGCAACGCGCGAGGACGGCAGCAAGAAGGAGTTCACCGTGCAGGTGATGCTGCTCACCCCGAAAGAGCGCGAGTTCTTCCGCCATGGCGGCATCCTGCAGTACGTGCTGCGCCAGCTGGCGAACAAGAAAGCCGCCTGAGCGAGCCGTGGTCCGACTGACCGCAAAGCATGACAACAGCCCCGGTACGCTGGGGCTGTTTCATTGCCAGGGTCATCGCCATGGCAATGTCGAGCTACTGGATCGGCTGCAACCAGTTCGCCGAGTAACAACGCCACTGGCCGTCGTCCTTTCGCCACGCCGACTCGATGTGATAGACGCCCAGCTGATCGGGAAGCACGTGACCGCCGCTGGTCAGGGTGACGGTGAAGGTCGCCACCATCCGGTCGCCGCGATGCTCGATGCTGATCGGCCCGGTGGTCACGCCGATAGGGTCGCCGCGCAGTCCAACCAGCCGCATCATGTTGGCCAGCGTGCGCTTGTCCAGATCGCCGGCATTGCCGTCGAAATCGTCCGTAAGCGGCTTGACCACGCCGCCCACATCGCCCGCTTCGGCCGCGTGCGCCACCGCGGCTATCGCTTGACGAACCTGCTCCTCATCCGGCGTGTGTCGGCAGCCTGCAAGCGCAAGCATCGATATGGCGAAACACAGGGCAAAAGCATACGTTCGGGACCATCGCATCATATGAAAATCTCGCTGCAACGCGGCTTGCCGCTCTGCGGGGGCTATGCTCCAATGCGGCAGCGTATGGAGCGCGGCACATCATCATCGTCGATCCATCGGCAGGCTTAAAGTCGCTATCGATGTAGAACGTCATCGATCCCGTTGTCACCGACCAAGAATTGAGAAACTACGCATGAGCAATGAACGTCCATGGCTGGATCACTACCCGGCCGGCGTGCCCGAGCAGATCAATATCGACGAGTACGCATCCGTCGCGGCAGTGATCGACCAGGCGTTGACCCACTTCGCTGATCGCCCTGCCTTCACCAATTTCGGCAAGACGCTCAGCTACCGCGAGATCGACGAAGCAAGCCGGCAGTTTGCCGGTTATCTCACCGGCGTGCTCAGGCTGGGCAAGGGCGATCGCATCGCCATCATGTTGCCTAATGTGCTGCAGTACCCGATCGCACTTTTCGGCGCGCTGCGCGCCGGCCTCGTGGTGGTCAACACCAACCCGATGTACACCGCACGCGAGCTGAAGCACCAGCTGGAAGACTCCGGCGCCAAGGCCATTGTGGTGCTGGACAACTTTGCCGCGACACTGCAGGAAGTGGTCGCACAGACCCACGTGCAGCACGTCGTCACCACCGGGCTGGGCGATCTGCTGGGTGCCAAAGGCGTGGTGATCAACTTCGCACTCAAGCACATCAAGAAAATGGTGCCGGCGTTCCATATCCCCAATGCCGTGCGGTTCCACGACGCGCTGGCGAAGGGCAAGGCCTATCCGCTGCAGCCAGTGCAGTTGACGCACGATGACATCGCGTTCCTGCAATACACCGGCGGCACGACCGGCGTGGCCAAGGGCGCCATGCTGACCCACGGCAACATGGTGGCAAACATGCTGCAGGCGGGCGCGTGGTTTGCGGCCAAAATCCAGCCGGGCGAAGAGATCATCATCACCGCGCTGCCGCTGTATCACATCTTTGCGCTGACCTGTAATTGCTTCATTTTTCTGCGCTTCGGCGGCCAGAGCATTCTGATCACCAACCCACGCGACATGCCGGCCTTCGTCAAGGAGCTCGCCGCCGTAAAGTTCACCTCGATCACCGGCGTGAATACCCTGTTCAACGGCCTGCTCAATACGCCCGGCTTCGATCAGATCGATTTCTCGCACCTGCGCATGAGCTTCGGCGGCGGCATGGCCGTGCAGCGCACGGTGGCCGAGAAGTGGGAAAAGATCACCGGCTGCGCCCTGATCGAGGGTTACGGCATGACCGAAAGTGCGCCGGTCGCGACCATCAACCCGCTGGTCGACGGTGCGCGTTTCAGCGGATCGATCGGCCTGCCGATTCCCTCGACCGAAATCGGCATACAGGACGACGACGGCAAGCCGCTGGCCATGGGCGAGGTGGGCGAAATCTGCATCCGCGGGCCGCAGGTCATGAAGGGCTACTGGCAGAATCCCGGCGAGACCAGCAAGGTTCTGAGCAGCGACGGCTGGCTGCGCACGGGTGACCTTGGCCGTATCGATGAAAAAGGCCTGGTCTATATCGTGGACCGCAAGAAGGACATGATTCTGGTCTCCGGCTTCAACGTGTATCCGAACGAGATCGAGGATACGGTGATGCAGAATCCCGGCGTCGCCGAAGTGGCCGCCGTCGGCGTGCCGGACGAACACTCCGGTGAAGTCGTGAAGCTGTTTGTGGTTCGCAAGGACCCGAACCTCACGATCGAAGCGCTGAAGGAGTTTTGCCGCGAAAACCTCACCGGCTACAAGCGGCCCAAGCAGATCGAGTTTCGCGACGAACTGCCGAAAAGCAACGTCGGCAAGATTCTTCGCCGCGAATTGCGCGACGAGAAAAAGACCGCAGCCTGAATGTATCGGCCAAGTATGAAAAATGCCCTGCCGTCGAAGCAGGGCGTTTTTCTAGCTGTCCTTCCAGTACTCGAGAATATCGGCGTAGCCGCCGAGCAGATTCCACAGCGGCACCTGCTTGTCTTCGGGAATGTGGCTATAGGAGAAGCCGATATGGTGATCAGAGATGCGCGCGACCGATGCTTCCAGATGGATATGCAGGTTGTGGCCAAAGATCATGTCCAGCACCCAGCTCTGGCCGAGTTCGCCGTCCCAGCCGAGTGGTCGCCGCAGCAAAGCGCCCGTCGCCGAGATATCCACCAGCTCGGTCGGATGCGACTCGTCGTGGCGGCTCATCAGCACCGTCGTTTCGATTTGCATACGCGCAGGCCGCAGCTGCTCCCGCTGTTTCCCATCTTTTCCATCGATCGTCATCGTTTACCGTCCTTTTTACGCTCGCGCATGCCTGACTCGGCGGTACGCTCAACCCTCGCTTCCTGAAAGCGGCCTGCGCTGTTTTTTTATGGCGCATTCACTCCCAATCTTCGCATCTGTTGCCGTAACTAGGGTAAAGCGCCGCCCCGGAATGTCGCCATGGAGGCCGGTCTTTCGTGGCGGTCTCCGGGGCGATGCAATCGACGTGCCATTCGTCAGAACTTTTGTTTCAGTACGTTCGCGGCGCGGTTCAAGGCTTGCCCGCACGTATTGGCCGTCACGCTTCAGGCGCGCCGTCATTCCGTCCTACCTGCTGGTCCCTGCTTCTGCGCACGTTGGCATGCCGGTTGTCGTGGTCAGCCAACGCGATCAGACGCTCTAGGTCACATCCGGCCCATTCGACGGCGATCACCAGGGCGTGGGGCCGAGCCAAACACCTGGCGCGACATTCGATGGCGTTGCTTTCGCGTTCAATTGCCCACGCTGAACAGCAGCCCGGCACGGCTGGACTTGTCGCGGGGCAGCGGCTACTCTTTGTTTGCGCGTGGTGTCATGACGACACGGTAAATCGAAAACTCTCGATTGCCGATGGCAACCACCGATGCTCTTGAATCGATCGATTGGACGGCCTGCGGTGTCGATGTTGGCACCCTCGCCCGCGCGCCTGCTGCGGCCTACGCCCGGATCTGGCGCACAACGGTCGCCCACGGCCCGCCTGACCGAATCACGATTATGTGGATTCGTCTTGCCCGTCGTGACGACGACGCGTCATGCGTGAGTGGTTGACTGCTTTTTTTGAACACTGCAATCGGGGACGCACCTCTATCGTCTCGTATCGAGCACGGATACTTCCCCGGGTTTTTTTGCCATCCCGGAATGATTCCGACCTGATGAACGCACTGCCAGCCGCTGTAGGCGGCCCAACGACATGTATTGATGACCACTGAGCAAGTCGAGCCCCAGAGCCCGGTAGCCGAACCCACGGACGCGTTTGCGTCGATACCGCAGCAGCAGGAGATGCCGCTGGCCATCGTTCGCGGCCAGCCGATGCTGCAGATGCCGCAAGATCTGTACATTCCGCCAGATGCTCTGGAAGTGATTCTGGAAGCGTTCGAAGGACCGCTCGACCTGCTGCTTTACCTGATACGCCGCCAGAATCTGGATATTCTCGACATTCCGGTCGCCGAAATCACCCGGCAATACATGGCCTATATCGATCTGATGCGCGATGTGATGCGGCTGGAGCTGGCCGCCGAATATCTGCTGATGGCCGCGATCCTTGCAGAAATCAAATCGCGACTGCTCTTGCCAAGGCCGCCCGCCGAGGAAGGGCTGGAGTTGGACCCGCGGGCGGAGCTGGTTCGCCGTCTGCAGGAGTACGAGCGCTTCAAGCGGGCGGCCGAGGATATCGAAGCCCTGCCCCGGCTGGAACGCGACACCTCGGTGGCGCATGCCGAGGTCGGCGAGCGCAACGTGATCAAGCTGCCGCCGCCGCTCGAATTGACCGAGCTGCTGCTGGCGCTGAAAGACGTGATGCACCGGGCCGAGCTGTTCGGCCATCACGCGATCAAGCGGGAAGCGCTCAGCGTGCGCCAGCGCATGGGCGAGTTGTTGAGCCGACTGGACGACGGCAGTTTTCATCGTTTCGAGAGCCTGTTCGACGCCAGCGAAGGTCGACTCGGCATCGTGGTGACTTTTCTGGCCATGCTGGAACTGGCCAAGGAGTTGCTGGTCGACATCGTGCAGGAAGAGCCGCTCAAGCCGATCTACGTCAAGGCCAAGGCGAGCCACTCCGAAGAAAATGCTTCGTTGGACACCGACGACGATGCGCGGCGGGATTCGGCCTCGGTCGAACCGTCGGTCTTCGAATCGGGCGCCGAATAGCCCGGTCCCGACCCACCCGACTCAGAATATTCATGATCCAAACGACACGGCCATTGACCAGGCAACAACCATTGAATCGGCATCCGACCTAAGGCACATGCAGATCGAGCAACTCAAACCCATTATCGAGGCGGCCCTGCTGGCCTCGAGTCAGCCGATGACGGTTCATCAACTCGCAGACCTGTTCAACGAGGCCGACGACGTCAGCACCGAGCTGATTGCCCGTGCGCTCGAAGCGCTGGCCAGTGACTGTGACGGCCGTGGCGTCGAGCTGAAGGAAGTGGCGTCGGGCTTTCGCTATCAGGTGCGTCAGGATGTCCACGCGTGGATCTCGCGCATGTGGACCGAAAAGCCCAGCCGCTACTCGCGCGCCCTGCTGGAAACGCTCGCACTGATCGCCTATCGCCAGCCGATCACGCGTCCTGAAATCGAGCAGATCCGCGGCGTGGTGGTGTCGTCCAACATCATCAAGACGATGGAAGAACGCGAATGGATCCGCGTCGTCGGTTACCGCGACGTACCTGGCAAGCCGGCGCTGTTCGGCACCACCCGCGCCTTTCTCGACTACTTCAATTTGAAATCGCTGGACCAGCTGCCGCCGCTGTCGGAAATCCGCGACATGGAAGACCCGCAGCTGCGCTTCGAGCAGGAGCCCCTGCCCGTGCGCATTGCGCGCGATCTGCCGATCGATCCCGACGGCGACAGCGATGGCGATGAACACGCCGAAGCCGACCATTTAGAAGGCAAACAGGCCGCCGAGCCGGCCGCCGATAGCGCCAATCACCGCGAAACGAGTCAAACCGATACCGACGCCGATGTGTCGGATGCTTCCACCGAATCCAACGAACATCGCTCCGAAACGAGCGCGCTCGATGAGAGCAGCCCTTCCACTGCCGATGAGGCAGCGACCCCTGCGGACGTCGAGTCCGACGCCGCCGACCAAGATACCGAGGAGTACCGCGCATGACTGCGCCGCATAAAACCGTTTTATCCCTTAAGCGCGAACCGCGCAACGAAGCTGAAGCCGCGCTAGAAGAGCGCCTGCACAAGGTATTGGCCAACGCCGGCCTCGGCTCGCGTCGCATGCTTGAATTGCGCATCCAGTCCGGCGAAGTCGAGTTGAACGGCAAGCCGGCCGAAATCGGCACCAGCGTGCACGCCGGTGACCGCGTCGTTATCGACGGCAAGCAGTTCGTCGTCGCCACCGACAACCGCGACGACACCGAAGTGCTGGTCTATCACAAGCCCGAAGGCGTGCTCACCACCCGTGACGATCCCGAGGGTCGTCCGACGGTATTCGAGCAGCTGCCACGCCTGAAAGGCGCGCGCTGGGTTGCCGTCGGTCGCCTCGACATCAATACCACCGGCCTGCTGTTGCTCACCACCGACGGCGAATTGGCCAATGCGCTGATGCATCCGAAAAGTGGGCTGGAGCGCGAGTACCTGTGCCGCGTCCACGGCGAAGTACCGGATGAAATTATCGAAAAGCTCAAAGCCGGCGTGGAACTGGAGGACGGCCCCGCGCGTTTCGACGATATCGCCGTGATCAGCCGCGGCGGCAGCCACAGCTGGTTCCGCGTGGTCATCCGCGAGGGCCGCAATCGCGAAGTGCGGCGGTTGTGGGATTCGCAGGGTTTCCTGGTCAGCCGCCTCAAGCGCATCCGCTACGGCAGCATCGAACTGCCGCGCGGCCTTCGCCGCGGCGACTGCGAAAATCTGGACGAGGCGGCGGTCAAGCAGCTGCGCCAAACCACCGGCACCAGCATGCCGCAGCCGGTGCTGACGCTCAGCCCCGTGCTGCACCAACGCCGTGCCAACCGCAGCGTCACAGAATATCGTCCCGAGCGCGGCAGCAGCAGCGCCTGGACCGCCAGCCAGGACGAAGGCCGTGAACTGCGCGCCTACGACCGCATCCGCGAGGAACCGACGCGCGGCCGCAAGCCGCCCAATCGCAGCGGCAAGGAAGTCAACGGTAACGTCGTCCGCCCGGAGCGCGGCGCCGGTGGCGCGCGCGGCGGCAAGGGTCGGCGCGTGGCGCCCGGCCAGGAGCTGCCGTCAGTGCGCACCTGGTTTGCCGGCGAGAGCCGCGACGGCGCGGGCGGTCGGCCCGCCGGTCAGGGTCCGCGTGGCAACGGACCCGGCGGTGCAGCGGCGGGAAATCGTCGACCCGCCGGCGGCAAGCCTTTCGGTGCCCGCTCAGGCGGCACTGGCGACAATCGCGGCAACAGCAGCGGCCCATACAGCGGATTCGGCGGCGAGCCGCGCAGCAACAGCGGCAACCGCAGTTTCGCCGGCCGTCCAGCCCAAGGCGCTCGTCCGCAAGGCCAGGGCAATGGCAACCAGGCCAATGGCAATCAGCTGTATGGACGTCCAAACGGCCAAGGCGGCGCTGCGCGTCCGCAGGGTTCGGGCCGTCCGCAGGGCCAGGGTGGCAACCGTCCACAAGGCGCAGGACGACCATCAGGCCAAGGCGGCAATCGCCCTCAGGGCGCCGCCCGTCCGCAGGGTCAAGGCGGTCCGGGCGGCGGGCGCCCACCCGGTCGCGGCGGTAACCGCGGCGGCAATCGCTGATTAAATTGCCTGATCCAAAATGTAAAAACAGAGGCTGCCATCGGGCGGCCTTTGTTTTTAAGCGGTCACCGTCGAGTACTCGCGGCCCGAAGGCCCCCTACATCAGATCGATCGAAAAGATATCTGCATCCATCCATGCCGGAAAGCGCTCGCGATGCGCGAGCAAAGGCGCTGGATCGAGGATAATGGTGACGACCTGCTCCTGCGCACCGAGTTCGACCAGTGGCTCGCCGACAGAATCGATCACCGCGCTGTCGCCCGCGTAAGGCAGCTCGTTGCCGTCCACGCCCACACGGTTGAGGCCGATCACGTAGCTGAGATTCTCAATGGCACGCGCGCGCAGCAGCGTGCGCCACGGCTGACGGCGCGGTGCGGGCCAGTTGGCAACGAAGATCGACAGATCGTAGTCCATGCCGCCATTCGCGGCTTCAAGACGCCGATTGCGCAGCCACACGGGAAAGCGCAAGTCGTAACAAACCTGCGGAAGAATCCGCCATCCCTTCAACTCGACGATCAGTCGCTGATTGCCACTGCCGTAGCGCGTGTGTTCGCCGGCCATGCGAAACAGATGGCGCTTGTCGTATTGAACGAAGCTGCCGTCGGGCGCTACCCACAAGAGCCGGTTATAGACCGTCTCGTTTTCCCGAATCGCCAGGCTGCCGCAGATCACGGCACCCACTTCGATCGCCAACGCGCGCAGCCACGCCACGCTCTCGCCATCCATGGTCTCCGCGCTGGCGCGAGTGTCATTGCTGAAGCCCGACAGGAAGGTTTCCGGCAGCATGATTAAATCGCTGCCCGCCGCCTGCCGCACCAGCGCACCGTAATACTCGCGATTGGCGGGTGCATCGTGCCAGCGCGTGGCGCCCTGCACCAGTGAGACCTTCAGGCTTTGCATCTCAGATGTTGGCAAATTCACAGCTGACATAGGCGCTCCGCCGCGGCATCCATGGTTGCACTACTTTTGGCAAAACACAGGCGCAGCAACCGCGTGCCCGGTGCGCTTTCGTAGAACGGCGTCAGCGGAATCGCCGCTACTCCGCCCTCCAGCAGCAGCCACTTGCTGAAGGCGAGATCGTCTTCGTCACGAATCGCGGAATAGTCCACCAGCTGGAAATATCCTCCCGGCACGTCGAGCAGCTTGAAACGCGACGGCTTGAGCAGATCACGGAAACGATCGCGCTTGGCCTGATAGAACGCCGGCAGCTCCACATAGTGTTCTGGATGGCGTGCCATGAATTCGGCAAACGCCACCTGTGCGGGATGGAAGGTGCAGAACGTGAGGTACTGATGCACCTTGCGGAACTCTGACGAGAGCGCGGCAGGCGCGATCGCGTAGCCTAGCTTCCAGCCGGTGCAGTGGTAGGTTTTGCCGAAGGAGGAGATCACGAAGCTGCGCTCGGCCAGTTCGGGGTGACGCAACACGCTCTCGTGTTGGGCACCATCGTAAACGATGTGCTCGTAGACCTCGTCCGAAAGCACCACGATGTCGGTGCCGCGAACAATTGCTGCCAGCTCTTCCAGATCGGCGGACGACAACACCGCGCCGCTGGGATTGTGCGGGCTATTGATCAGAATCATGCGCGTCTTTGGCGTGATCGCGTCACGCACGCGCTGCCAGTCGATGGCAAACGTCGGCACCGTCAGCGGAATATGCACGGCACGCGCGCCCTGCAGCTCGATTGCGGGCTCGTAGCTGTCGTACGCAGGATCGAACATGATGACTTCATCGCCGGCACGCACCACGGCGGCAATCGCTGCGAACAAGGCTTCCGTAGCGCCAGAGGTCACCGTGATGTCGGTATCGACGTTGACCTTGCGTCCGTACAGCCGCTCGATCTTCAAGGCGATCTGCTCGCGCAGCGGCGCGATGCCGTGCATCGGCGCGTACTGGTTGCGGCCTTCGTTCATCGCGCGACTCAAGCTATCGCGCAGCGGCTGCGGCGGTTCGAAGTCGGGAAAACCCTGGCCGAGATTGACCGCCTTGTGCTGCACCGCCAGCTGGCTCATGACCGTAAAAATGGTGGTGCCAACCTTGGGCAGCTTGGTTTCAATAATCATCAGTCAGCCGTATGGATGTCTATAGCGGGAGTAAGTGGTTGAGCCTAACGCATGGATCGCCATGTGCAAGTCAGGAAGCGGGCGTCGATGTCGCAGCAAGATCATCCAGCCGGCGCTCCTTGCACTGCTGATGTTTCAGCAAGGTAGTTGCCGGAAGCCGCTCGGCCAGAAAATCCACCAGCGCCCGCACGCCGGGCAGCATGCCGCGGCGGCTCGGGTAGACAAAGTGCATGATGCCCTGCGGCACGCTCCATTCGGGCAGCACGACCTCCAGCTCGCCGCGGGTGATCGCCGGTGCGCAGACGAATTCCGGCAGCAGCGCAATGCCCATACCGCGCCGCGCCGCCTCCAGCAGCAGCGCGAAATCGCCGGTGATCAGCCGCGCCTGCATCTCCACGCTGATCTGATGGCCATCGGCACCGATCAACTCCCATACCTGCGCGCCCTCGTGCTCGCGCATGGACAGCGCCGGCAGCTGCGCCAGTTCCGAGGGCTGAGTCGGGCGACCCGCACGATCGAGAAGCATGGGACTGGCGACCAACAAGGTGCGGCCCTGGCCAAAGCTTCGAACCACCAGGTTGGCGTCGGTATCGAGCTTCGTGCGAACCCGAATTGCCAGGTCGAAGCCCTCGCCGATCACATCCACACGGCGATCGCTCGAGGTCACCCGAACCTGCATTTTCGGATAAAGCGCCAGAAAATCAGGCAGCAGGTGCGCAAGCACCGTCTGCACCAGCGATACGGGACAACTCAATCGCACCACGCCGCGTGGCTCGGCTCGCAGCTCATCGACGGCGTCCTGCGCGGCCTGGGCTTCTTCCAGCACGGCGCGGCAGTGACCGTAAAAGCGCTCGCCCACTTCCGTCACCACAAAACGGCGCGTGGTTCGCTGCAGCAGCCGCACGCCCAGCCGCTCCTCCAGCTGGGCCACGCGTTTGCTCAACCGCGACTTGGGCACGCCAAGCGCCCTGCCCGCGGCCGAAAAACCGCCGTGATCAACGACCGCCGCAAAAAAGTACAGGTCATTGAGATCCTGCAGGGCGCCCGCCAATACCGTCATGATCGTTTCCTTGAAAGGACGAGTTGTTCGATTATTGCCATCTTATCGCCAGATTGTCCGGAACGTATGGTGAGTGCATTGCCGGAACACCGGCGCACAGAGGCAAACTCCATGGAACTCCTTCATATCGATTCAAGCGCTCTGGTTGACTACTCGGTTTCGCGCCAGCTCAGCGCCGACATCGTCGCCGAGCTGAAGCAGCAGACGCCGGACATCCAGATCAGCTACCGCGACCTCGCCGCGCAGCCGCTGCCGCACTGGACGCCTGCCGTTGCCGATGCCGGCACCGCCGAAGGTCAGCAAGGCAACGCGTTGGTCGAGGAATTTCTGGCCGCCGATGTCGTGGTGATCGGTGCGCCGATGTACAACTTCGGCATTTCCAGCCAGCTGAAAGCCTGGATCGACCGAATCGCGGTCGCCGGCAAGACGTTTCGCTATACCGAGCAAGGTGCCGAAGGCCTGGCCAAGGGCAAGCAGGTCATCATCGCTTCCAGCCGCGGCGGCATGTATGTCGACGGCCCGTTCGCTGCCTTCGACCACCAGGAAACCTACTTGAAGGCGGTGCTGGGATTCCTCGGCGTGACCGATCTGACCTTCGTACGCGCCGAAGGCGTGGCGATCAGTCCTGAAAACAAGGAACAGTCGATCAAAGCGGCGAAAACCTCGATTCCCTCGCTGGTAGCAAGGCTCGCCAAAGCCGCCTGATTCGGCGAACTCACGTTTGAAGCGAACGGCCCCTCGGGGCCGTTTTTCGTTCCAATGGATAAATAGCCATATAAAACAAAGCAATGAACATATAGGCCATCAGTCATGTTGCAAACCCAGGCTTGAGCTATTGACGACTGTTGTTCTGGTGTTATAGTTAACTACAACACCGGTCCACAAGCTCACTAAGGAGCCTCGTCATGAAAACGCTGAACTCGAAACTGATCGCCGCCGCCGCCGCCGTGCTGATGACTTCCGCCAGTCTGACGACGACCGCCTTACTGAGCATGGCGCCGCAGGCTGCCAGCGCCAATCAAACCAGCGCGACCGAAATCAAAGGCCTCAAGGTCACCAATCTGGCGCCGGTCAGCGTCCGCCCCGGCGCCAAGGAACAGCGTGCCGCAGGCCTTCTTAGCGACATGGGTACCGCCGCACTCATCACGCTGCCAGCGCCGGGCCAGACCAACGAAACCGCGCAGCTGAGCCTGCTCGGGTCGCAACTGGCCATGCCCTACTATTCGTTTGGCAACAAGTTCGGCCGTATCAGCAAGGAATAATTGAATGACCATTACCTGGAACGACAGCGTCCCGATCTATCGCCAACTGCACCAGCGTGTGGTGGCGATGATCCTGGACGGCGCATTGAACGAAGGTGACCCGCTGCCGTCGGTACGCCAGGTGGCCGCGGATTATCAAATCAATCCGCTGACCGTGTCGAAGGCGTACCAGGAGCTGGTCGACGAGCAACTGGTTGAAAAACGGAGGGGTTTGGGCATGTTCGTTATAGAAGGCGCTCGCGAAGCGCTACTGAAATCGGAACGCGAGCGCTTTTTGCGCGAAGAATGGCCCGTGCTGTTTGCACGCCTGCAGCGGCTGGGCCTGGATCTGAAGATCCTGCTGCGCGAGGCCGATACGCACAGCAACGCTGCTGACAACAACAAGGAACCCTCATGAGCGCGGTGATTACGGCCACAAACCTGAGCAAGCGCTACAAAAGCTCGGTGGCGCTGGACAACGTGAGTTTCCAGATTCCGGCTGGGCGCATCGTTGGCCTCATCGGCCCCAACGGCGCCGGCAAGACCACCGCGCTGAAGGCCATTCTCGGCCTGACCGACTTCTCCGGCCAGCTCAACGTGCTCGGCCTCGACCCACGCAAGCAACGCGACAAGCTGATGGAACAGGTCTGCTTTATCGCTGATGTCGCCGTGCTGCCGCGCTGGCTGAGGGTGAGCGAAGCGGTCGACTTTGTCGCCAACGTGCACCCGAGGTTCGATCGCGCCAAATGCGAGGCGTTTCTCGCCCGCACCAAACTCACGCCCGGGATGCGCGTGCGTCAGATGTCCAAGGGCATGATCGTGCAGTTGCATCTGGCCCTGGTGATGGCCATCGACGCGCGCCTGCTGATTCTCGACGAGCCCACGCTGGGGCTGGACATTCTGTATCGCAAGCAGTTCTACCAGAACCTGCTGGAAGACTACTTCGACGAGAACAAGACCATCATCGTCACCACCCACCAGGTGGAGGAAGTCGAGCACATCCTCACCGATCTGATGTTCATTCGCGACGGCAAGATCGTGCTGGATGCCGACATGGATGCCATCGGCGAGCGCTTTATCGAAGTGATGGTCAACGGCGATCGCGCCGCGGCTGCCCGCGCCTTGAAACCGCTCGACGAGCGTCAGGTGTTCGGCAAAAGCATTTTTCTGTTTGACGGCGTCGAACGGTCAACCCTGGAGGCGATGGGCGAAGTCCGCCGTCCCTCGGTCAGTGACCTGTTCGTTGCCACCATGAAGGGAACCTACGCATGAAAACCTTCTACTGGCTTGTGAAGCGCGAATTCTGGGAGCATCGCGGCGGCTTTTTCTGGGCACCACTGATCAGCGGCAGCGTATTCCTGGTGCTGAACATCATGGCGCTGATTACCGGTGAGGTACTCGGCAACCGCGGCAACACGCATTTCAATATCGCCGGAGGCCTCAACCTCAGCGGCCATATGGATGCCGACATGCTGGGCAAGATCGGAGCGGGGCTGGATATCGCCATGTACGTGGTCGCCGGCATCGTGCTGATGATCATGGCGATCATCGTGTTCTTCTACTGTCTCGGCTCGCTATACGACGACCGCCGCGACCGCAGCATTCTTTTCTGGAAGTCCTTGCCTATTTCGAACCGCGACACCGTGCTGTCGAAAGTCGTCAGCGCATCAATCGTTGCGCCAGTGATTGCCTGCGTGTTCGGTACGGCCGCTGGCTTACTTCTGCTCCTGATCGCCGCGTTCACGGCGTCGCTGCACGGATTGAACATGTGGGCACTGTTGATGAATTCGCACCCGCTGCTGGTGGCCATCAACATGATCTCGCTGATCCCGCTGTATGCCATCTGGGCGCTGCCAACCGTGGGCTGGCTGATGTTCTGCTCGGCATGGGCGCGCAGCAAACCGTTCCTGTGGGCCTTGCTGGCGCCGCTTGCCGCCGGTGTGATCGTGAGCTGGTTCGGCTTGATGGGCCTGTTCAATCTCGGCTCGGGCTGGTTCTGGAAAAACATCGTTGGCCGCATGCTGTTGAGCCTGATTCCCGGCGGCTGGATTCGCGATGCTGCCTCGATCGACTACGAGCCAAAAGATCCTTCCGTCATCCTGAACCACATCGGCCTTGCCCACAACTACGCCACCCTTGTCTCACCCGACCTGTGGATCGGTGCCATTGCCGGCATTGTGTTGATCAGCGCCGCCATCTGGCTTCGCCGCTGGCGCGACGACAGCTGATTAGTGCCGACCCTTTGATCGCATTCGAGACTCAAGGAGAACGCTTGTGAAACACATCAACTTCAACGCGCTTGCTCTCGCTCTGCTGCTGCCGCTGGCCGCCTGCGGCCAGTCCGGCTCGGCGTCGAGCCACACGGACCCTACCGCGTCTGCAACAAGCAACTCCGGCGCGCCCACCCAGTCGTTCATCGGCGCCGAAGTACAGGAAGGCATGCAGAAGGCCAAACAGGAGCTGGCTACCAAGAACATCAGCATCAACAGCGTGGGTGTGCGCGTCCATGGAGAACGACGCGACGACGACGATTCGCGTCCCAAGGCCGAGATCACACCGCAGGGCGACCTGCTGATCGCCGGCAAGGAGGTAGCGGCTACGCCAGCGCAACACGCCCTGCTGCTGGATTACCGCCAACAGATCGTCGGCATCGCCGAAACCGGTATGGACATCGGCACACAAGGCGCCGACCTTGGCATCAATGCGGCCAAGCAAGCCATGTGGGGCGCGCTATCGGGAAAAAGCGACAAAGACATCGAAGCCGCGATCAAGCCGCAGACTGACAAGATCGAGGCCTCAGCCGCCAAACTGTGCCTGCGCCTGCCCGACCTGCTGTCCACGCAGCAGAAACTGGCGGCCGCGATGCCCGAGTTCCGGCCCTACGCGACCATGCAGCAGAAGGACGTCGACGACTGCGGCAAGGACAAAAAGGACAAGGACGACAAGAAAGGTGTTGAAGTGATCTCCGACTGATCGAATCCGGCGCGCCTCGTGCAACCGCATGGGGCGTGGCCGACTCATACAATGCAAGCGCCCGATTCAACCGCCGCTGTTTCCACCGTCGCCGATACCGCCCTTCGTCAGCGTCAGCGGATCTAGCAGCTTCTTCAATTCTTCCTTCGACAAACCGGTGGTCTCCAGCGCCACGTCAATAATCGGCCGGTGCTCCTTGTACGCCTGCTTGGCGGTGGCGGCGCCCTTCTCATAACCGATCACCGGATTGAGCGCGGTGACCAGAATCGGATTCATCGCCAGCGCTTGATTGACCCGCTCGGCATTGACGGTGAAACCGGCAATCGCCTTGTCGGCCAGCAGGCGGGAGACGTTGGCCAGCAGGCCGATTGACTGCAGCAGGTTGTAGGCGATCAGCGGCAGCATCACGTTGAGCTGGAAGTTGCCCGACTGGCCGGCAACCGTAATAGCGGCATCGTTACCGATCACCTGGGCGGCCACCATCGCGGTGGCTTCGGGAATCACCGGATTGACTTTGCCCGGCATGATCGACGAGCCCGGCTGCAGCGCGGGCAGCTCGATCTCGCCCAGACCGGCCAGGGGGCCGGAATTCATCCAGCGAAGATCGTTGGCGATTTTCATCAAGGCCACGGCCAGCGTCTTCAGCTGGCCGGACAGTTCAACGGCCGCGTCCTGCGAGGCCATGCCCTCAAAATAATTATCGGCCGATACGAATTTCGCACCGGTGAGCTTTTTTAGCTGCGCCGCCATCGCCGGGCCGAACTTCGGGTCGGCATTGATGCCGGTGCCCACGGCGGTACCGCCCTGTGGCAGGCGGCGCATGCGCTTGAGGCTGTCCTCGATGCGCTCGATCGCCGAGGCAATTTGCGCCGACCAGCCGGACAGCTCCTGCCCAAACGTGATTGGCATCGCGTCCATAAGATGCGTGCGTCCTGTCTTGGCGACCCGCTTGAGCTGGCGCGCGCGCCGATCCAGCACGCGCTGCAGATGTTTCAGCGCGGGCAGCAGCTTTTCGCTGGTGGCGAGCGTCGCGCTGACGTGGATCGCGGTGGGAATCACGTCGTTGGAACTCTGCCCGTAGTTGACGTGATCGTTGGCGTGTACCGCGGTGCCGGCCTTTACCGCCAGATGCGCAATGACCTCGTTGGCATTCATGTTGGTGCTGGTGCCGGAACCGGTCTGGAAGATGTCGATGGGAAACTGCGCGTCGTATTCCCCTCTCGCCACCGCCAGCGCCGCCTTGCTTATGGCGCTGGCCTGATTTTTCTTCAAATAGCCCAGCGCGAGATTGACGTCGGCCGCGGCCGCCTTGATCAGGCCTAGCGCCCGAATGAACTCGCGCGGCAGGTGCAGGCCAGAGATCGGGAAGTTGTCGATGGCGCGCTGCGTCTGCGCGCCGTACAGCGCCTCGGCGGGCACCTGCAGTTCGCCCATGCTGTCGTGCTCGATCCGGAACTTGCTCATGCTTGCCGTCCTGTTTCTCGAAAGGGTAGCCGTTCTTCACGATAGGCCTGATCGATAACAATTCAAGGGCAGGCGTTTGTCCAACAGAAAACGAGGCCGCGGCGGGCCGTTGTAGAATGCGCGTTTTACCGCTCAACGGACCCGTCGATGTCATCCCATGCCCTGACCGCCCTCTCGCCGCTGGACGGCCGCTACGCCAGCAAGGTCGAACCGCTGCGTCCGATCTTCAGCGAATTCGGCCTGATGCATCGGCGCGTGCACGTGGAAATCGAATGGCTGCTGGCGCTGGCCGCCGATGCGCAAATCGTCGAATTGCCGGCGTTCACGGCGGACCAGATCAAGACCCTGAAGGCGATTGCCATCGACTTCAGCGTGGACGATGGCGCGCGCATCAAGGCCATTGAAGCGACCACCAATCACGACGTGAAAGCGGTGGAATACTTCATCAAGGAAAAGCTGGGCGCCGATGCCAGCCTGAAGCAGGCGCTGGAGTTTGTGCATTTCGCCTGCACCAGCGAGGACATCAACAATCTTTCCTATGCGCTGATGCTGCGCGACGCTCGCGAGCAGGTGCTGCTGCCGATGTTCGACGGCGTGATCGGCCAACTGCGCGATCTTTCCCACGCTAATGCGGCTTTGCCGATATTGTCGCGCACGCACGGCCAGACCGCCTCGCCCAGCACGCTGGGCAAGGAAGTCGCCAACGTGGTGGCGCGCCTGCAGCGTCAGCGCAAGCAGCTCGCGGCGGTGGAAATCTCCGGCAAGATCAACGGCGCCGTGGGCAACTACAACGCGCACGCCATCACCTACCCGGAAGTGGACTGGCAGGCGTTTTCGCGCCGCTTCATCGAAAGCCTCGGGCTCGAGGTCAACGCCTATACCACCCAGATCGAGCCGCACGACGGCGTGGCCGAGTACTGCGACGCCGTGCGCCGCGCCAACATCATTCTGATCGATCTGGCGCGCGATATCTGGGGCTATATCTCGCTGGGCTACTTCAAGCAGACGCTGAAGGCGGGTGAAGTCGGCTCGTCGACCATGCCGCACAAGGTCAACCCGATCGACTTCGAAAACGCCGAGGGCAACTTCGGCCTGGCCAACGCCTTGCTTGGTCATTTCGCAGAAAAATTGCCGATCAGCCGCTGGCAGCGTGATCTCACCGACTCCACCGTGCTGCGCGCGCTGGGCACCGCTTTCGGCCATACGCTCATCGCGCTGGAGTCCCTGAAGAAAGGCCTGGGCAAGCTCACCGTGAACGCCGATCGCCTCGTCGCCGATCTCGACGGCAGCTGGGAAGTGCTGGCCGAAGCCGTACAGACCGTGATGCGCCGCTACGGCCTGCCCGAGCCTTACGAGCAGCTCAAGGCGCTGACCCGCGGCCAGGGCATCACACGCGAGTCGATGCACACGTTCATCAGTGGCCTCGATTTGCCAGGCGAGGCCAAGCAGCGCTTGCTCGCGCTCACGCCCGGCAGCTACATCGGCCTGGCCGAAACGCTGGCGAAAAATATCTGAGGCCATCCAGGCGGCTCGTCGGCCGGCGAGCCGCCTGCATCAGCAAATTCATTCGACGTCGTCGGAGCCTTCGTTGACGCCCTCGAACAGGAACGTCGACAGATAGCGCTCGCCGGTGTCCGGCAGCATCGCCAGCAGCACCGAACCTTCCGGCGCATCGACGGCCACCTTCAAGGCGGCCGCCAAGGTCGCGCCGCAGGACAGGCCAACGAAGAGCCCTTCCTTTTGAGCCAGTGCGCGCGAGGTATCGCGCGACAGCACGTCGTCGACGAGCACGATTTCGTCGGCAATCTGGCGATTGAGCACGCTGGGCAAAAAGTCCGGCGTCCAGCCCTGGATCTTGTGGGGCTGCCACTCGCCACCGGAAAGCAGCGCCGCGCCGGCGGGTTCCGTGGCGATGATCTTTACCTCGGGCCGCGCCACTTTCAGCACCTCGCCGACGCCCGTCAGCGTGCCGCCGGTGCCCCAGCCGCTGACGAAGTAGTCCAGCCGGCGGCCAGCAAAATCGCGCAGGATCTCCGGCCCGGTCGTCTGTCGGTGGTAAGCGGGGTTGGCCGGATTGTCGAACTGGCTGGCGAGGAACCAGCCGTGCTTCTGCGCCAGCTCTTTGGCTTTCTCCACCATGCCGCTGCCGCGCGCCGCAGCCGGCGTCAGCAGAACTTTGCCGCCGTAGGCGCGGATCAGCTTGCGCCGCTCGACCGAAAACGTCTCGCTCATCACGGCGACAAAGGGATAGCCGCGTGCCGCGCATACCATCGCCAGCGCCACGCCGGTATTGCCCGACGTGGCCTCGATCACGGTCTGGCCGGGCTTCAGCGCGCCGCGCTGCTCGGCGTCGAGGATGATCGCCAGAGCAAGGCGGTCCTTCACCGAACCGCCCGGATTGAATGCCTCTACCTTGACGTACATCTCCACGTGCTTCGGGGCGAGGCGATGCAGTTTGACGATCGGCGTGCGGCCGATGGTGTCCAGAATGCTGTCGTAAATCACGGGCGTCTCCAAAAGGCGGCGGGGGAAAATTGAGGCCACAGGATCATGCGCCGGCACGAGTAAAATTTGTATCGGCCCGACCGCCGGCGCACCGCTACAATGCGGCCATGACCAAGCCAGCCTCCTTTCCGATTGAAGTTCGCGGCACCGCCAGGCAGCCGCTGGGCATGTCGCCCGCTCAGTTTCTGCGCGATTACTGGCAGAAGCGCCCGCTGCTGATTCGCAACGCGTTCGCTAATTTCGAGCCGCCGCTGCAGCCGGACGACTTGGCCGGCCTGGCCTGCGAGACAGGTGTGCTCGCGCGCCTGATCGTGCACGATGAAAAGCGCGATCGCTGGCACGTCCATCCCGGGCCGCTGAGCGAAGAGGATTTCGCCAGGACGCCGAAGGACCACTGGACTCTGCTGGTGCAGGATGTCGACAAGTGGGACGCCGATGTGGCGAAGCTGCTCGAACACTTTCGCTTTCTGCCGAGCTGGCGCGTCGACGACATCATGATTTCGTACGCCGAGGAAGGCGGCGGCGTCGGCGCGCATGTGGACCAGTACGACGTGTTTCTGCTGCAGGGTATCGGCCAGCGCCATTGGGCGATCAGCACCGACCCGGCCGCGCCGAAGGATTTCCGCCACGACGTCGAACTCAAGCAGCTCGCGCATTTCGAATCGACCCACGAGTGGATGCTCGATCCAGGCGACATGCTCTATCTGCCGCCCGGCGTGCCGCACGACGGCGTCGCCTTCGGCGGCCCATGCATGACGCTGTCGATCGGCATGCGCGCGCCATCCCAGGCGGAGCTTACCGGCGATCTGGCCGACCATATCGCCGAACGCCTGCCCGAAGAGCTGCGCTACGCCGATCCCGACCTGACGCCGGCCAAGGCCACTGGCGAAATCGATCGCGCCGCGATCGAACGCCTGAAAGCATCGCTGCCGTTTGCCGCCGCGCTGGACGACGCCATGCTGCGCGACTGGTTCGGCCGCTTTATCACCCGCTATCGCAACGCGCAGGTGCCCGCGGCGCTGGACAAGCCGCTGAGCGAAGCGGCGTTTGACAAGCAGCTCGATCATCTGCCCACCCTGCTTCGTCATCCGTGGTCGCGCATGGCGTGGACGCGCGCGAAATCCGGCTGCACGCTGTTCGTCAGCGGCCACGCGTATCCGGCCACGCCGGCGCTCGCCCAACAGCTGTGCGAGCAGCGTGAGATCGCACTTACCGCCAAGCCTGCCGCCGCCGAAAAAGCGCTGCTGCTTGCGCTGGTCAACGACGGCCACCTGCTGGCAAGAAAGTCGCGCCGCCGGTGAAGCTGCAGAATTTCCACGTCGATCTTGCCGACTGGTCGCGCGAACGCGATCGCGAGGCGCTGGCCGGCATTCGGCAACAGGTTTTCGTGGTGGAGCAAGGCGTGCCCGAGTCGCGCGAGCGCGACGGCCTGGATGCCCAATGCTGGCACGTGCTGGCGCGCGACGAGGCCGGCCAGCCCATCGGCTGCGCGCGCCTGTCGCCCGAGCACAAGATCGGCCGCATGGCGGTATTGCGCGAATGGCGCGGCCAGGGCGTCGGCGCAGCCTTGCTGCGCCAACTCATCCAGCGCGCCCGCACGCTGGACTGGAGCGAGGTCACGCTCGGCGCGCAGGTGAGCGCGATGGGTTTTTATGAGCGCGAGGGTTTCGTCGCTTACGGCGATGTATTCGACGATGCCGGGATGCCGCACCGCGCGATGTCGCTGACGCTTACTTCAACCGACAATGATGAGGCAGAGCCGCTTCGCGATATCGACGCCCTGCCGCTCACCAGCAGGGCCGAAGCGGTAGCAGCTCGGGCGCAGATTCTCGCCGATGCACGCCACCGGCTGTGCATCCACCTGCCGCTGCTTGCCAACGATCAATACGCCAGCACGGAAGAGCTCGCCGAATTCCGGCGCGTGGCGATCTCCGGTCGCGGTGCGCAGATCCGCATCCTGCTGCACGATCCCGCGGCCGCGCTGCGCAACAGCCACCGCCTGATCGCGCTGGTGCAGCGCCTGCCCAGCGCGATGCAGGTACGCATGCCGGTCGAAGAGGCGGACCTGGGCTACATTTCCGCCTATCTGCTCAACGACGTCGGCGGCTACCTGTTTCTGCCAGAAGCCGATCGTCCTCAGGGGCGTGCGGCCCGTCATGACCGCGCCTCCGCCGCGCCGCTGCAAAAGCACTTCGATGAAGTGTGGGAGCGCTCGGAGCGCGCCAGCGTACTGCAGACGCTCAATATCTAGGCTTCAGCGTGCCCTGCGTCTGCTTTCGGCTGAACATCAGCTGGCCCGAGGTTTCGGCGACGTGGCGCGCCTGATATCGGCAAAGCGCGCAAAAACGCACTCTCCGGTGAAACTGTCGCCAGAGGACCAGTATCGATACCAGCGAACTTGGCATTTTGTGGCGGCTTGGGTTGCCGCGTCGCAGCAGGCAAAGGGTATAATTGGCCGGCTTTCTCCCCAGCCATCCGTGGGGGCGTTCCGTCGGGCTTGCATTAGCGGCGGACAACCGCGACTTCACGGTCACACGGATGGGTAAGCATCCCTTCTCTGCCGGTGGTGACGTGAGTACTAATCTGATCCGCGAGTTTTTCGACTCTTCGCAACTCGCTGGCGGCAACGCCGATTACGTCGAATCCCTTTATGACTCCTGGCTCGCCGACGCCTCGTCGGTATCTGCGGATTGGGGTCGCTATTTCGAAACGTTCAAAGGCCGCGAATCGGGCGACGTCTCGCACGTGCCGGCGATCGCGCGCATCGAGGCGGCCCAGAAGCAGCGCCATAACGGCGCCACGGTGGTGTCCGCCAGTGACGACGAGCACGCGCGCAAGCAGGCCGGCGTGCTGCGCCTGCTGACCGCTTACCGCTCGCGCGGCCATCTCGCCGCCGAACTCGACCCGCTGGGCCTGACCGAGAAAATGCCGGCGCCGGACCTTGGCCTGGCTTTCCACGGCCTCTCGGACGCCGATCTCAACACCGAATTCGATACCGGCAACTATGCCGGCGACGGCAAGCGCATGAAGCTGGGCGAGCTGCTGACGAACCTGAAGAAAACCTACGCCAGCACCATCGGCGCGGAGTTCATGTACATCAGCAATCACGAGCAGCGCCACTGGATCTATACCCGGCTCGAGCAGCGTGCGGGCCAGTCCGGCCTGGACAAGACCGGCAAGCAGCGCGTGCTCGAATGCCTCAACGGTGCCGAGGGGCTTGAGCGCTACCTGCACACCAAGTACGTCGGCCAGAAGCGCTTTTCGCTGGAAGGCGGCGACAGCCTGATCCCGATGCTCGACGACGTGGTGCGCGCCGCCGGCGACAACGGCATCAAGGAGCTCGTCATCGGCATGGCCCATCGCGGCCGCCTCAACGTGCTGGTCAACATTCTGGGCAAGGCGCCGAAGACGCTGTTCGACGAATTCGAGGGCCGCTTCGAGCATCCGGACGACCCGGCGCACTCGGGCGACGTGAAGTACCACATGGGCTTCTCGGCCGACATCAAGACGCCGAAGGGCGGCGTGCACGTGGCGCTGGCGTTCAATCCCTCGCATCTGGAAATCGTCAACCCGGTGGTGTCCGGCTCGGTGCATTCGCGCCAGACGCGCCGCCGCGACACCATGCACGAAAAGTCGATGGCCGTGATCATCCACGGCGATGCGGCCATGGCCGGCCAGGGCGTGAACATGGAGCTGTTCAACATGTCGCAGACGCGCGGCTTCAAGGTCGGCGGCAGTCTGCACATCGTGATCAACAACCAGGTCGGCTTCACCACCTCGAACCCGCAGGACGCCCGCTCCACGCTGTACTGCACCGACCTGGCCAAGATGGTCAACGCACCGGTGTTTCACGTGAACGGAGACGATCCGGAAGCGGTGATCGAAGTCACCCGCCTCGCCTACGAATTCCGCAAGACGTTCCGCAAGGACGTCGTCATCGACCTGGTCTGCTACCGCCGCCACGGTCATAACGAAGCCGATGAGCCATCGGCGACGCAGCCGGTGATGTATCAAATCATCCGCAAGCGTCCGACCACCCGCGATCTGTATGCGCAGAAGCTGGTGAAGGAAGGCGTACTGGCCGAGGGAGAGCCGCAGAAGCAGCTCGAGGCCTACCGCGATCGCCTCGAAGCCGGCGCGCCCATGGCCGACCTCGATCTGTCGCCCAACCGCGATCGCCCGGTCGACTGGGCACGCTTCGTCGGCGGCAGGCTGTCGACGCCGGCCGACACCACGGTGCCGAAGAACAAGCTGCAGGAGTTGGCCAACCGGATCCTCACCCTGCCCGCCAATCTCGCGCTGCAGGCGCGCGTCGCCAAGATTTACGACGACCGCCGCAAGATGGCCGCCGGCGAGCAGGCTGCCGACTGGGGCTTTGCCGAAAACCTGGCTTACGCCACCCTGATCGACAGCGGCCACGACCTGCGCATGGTCGGCCAGGATTCCGGCCGCGGCACGTTCTTCCATCGTCATGCCGTGCTGCATGACCAGAAAGACGGCCACACATTCCTGCCGCTGGCCACCATTCGCGAAGGCGCCGACGTCGAAGTGATCGACTCGCTGCTCAGCGAAGAAGCGGTCATGGCCTTTGAATATGGGCACTCGACCACCGATCCGGACACGCTCAATATCTGGGAAGCGCAATTCGGCGATTTCGCCAACGGCGCGCAGGTCGTCATCGACCAGTTCATCAGCTCCGGCGAAGCGAAGTGGAATCGTCTCAGCGGCCTGGTGCTGCTGCTGCCGCATGGCTACGAGGGCCAGGGCCCGGAGCATTCCTCGGCGCGTCTGGAGCGTTTCCTGCAGCTGTGCGCGATGGAAAACATGCAGGTCTGCGTACCGACCACGCCGGCGCAGGATTTCCACATGATCCGCCGCCAGATGCTGCGCCCGGTGCGCAAGCCGCTGATCGTGATGACGCCCAAATCGCTGCTGCGTCACAAGCTGGCCGTCTCCAGCCTGGACGAGCTGGCCAACGGTAGCTTCCAGCTGGTGATCGGCGAGCACCGCGAGCTGGCGCCGAAGAAGGTGAAGCGCGTGGTGCTGTGCTCCGGCAAGGTGTACTACGACCTGCTCGAAGAATCCGAGAAGCGCGAGCTGAAGGATGTCGCCATCGTCCGCGTCGAGCAGCTGTATCCCTTCCCGCGCGCCGAAGTCACCGCGGAACTGGAGAAGTACCCGGCGGCCAAGGAAGTGTTCTGGTGCCAGGAAGAGCCGATGAATCAGGGCGCGTGGTTCCAGATCCGTCATCACCTGCAGGCCTGCGTCAGCAGCAAGCACAGCCTGTCGTATGCGGGCCGCGCGCGCTCCGCGGCTCCTGCTGCCGGCCATCTCAATACGCACGTTGCCGAACAGGCTGCACTGGTCGAGCAGGCGCTCGTCGCGCCGGTCGGCACGGATCACTCGGCAGAATAAGATGTTTGGCCGCTTTATGACCTTCGCGCTCGCCCACGAGCGCTAAAACCTAGGATTCCCCATGTCGATCGAAGTCAAAGTCCCCGTACTGCCCGAGTCGGTCTCCGACGCCACCATCGCCACCTGGCACAAGAAAGCCGGCGACGCGGTGAAGCGCGACGAGAACCTGGTCGATCTCGAAACCGACAAGGTGGTGCTGGAAGTTCCTTCCCCGGTGGACGGCGTGCTGAAGGAAATCAAGCACAAAGTGGGCGACACCGTGAACAGCGAACAGATCATCGCGATCATCGAGGAAGGCGCCGCGGCAGCCAAAGAAGAGCCCAAGGCGGAAGCCAAGGATGAGACGCCGGCGCCCGTCGCCGCGGCCAACTCCGAAGCACCCAAGGCCGAGAGGGCTTCCGGCAAACGCAACGAGGATCTGTCGCCGGCCGGCCTGCGCGTGGCCACCGAACAGAAGATCGACGCGTCCAAGGTCGAAGGCACCGGCCGCGACGGCCGCGTAACCAAGGAAGACCTGGTCAACTATGGAAAGGATGGTGGCGCGAAGGCCGCGCCGGCAGCTGCCAAGCCGACTCCGGGTTCGCGTCCGGAAGAGCGCGTACCGATGACCCGCATGCGCGCCAAGATCGCCGAGCGTCTGATGCAGTCGAAGAACTCGATTGCCATGCTGACCTCGTTCAACGAAGTGAACCTCGCCGAAGTCACCAAGATGCGCAAGTCGCTGGGCGAGCAGTTCCAGAAGACCCACGGCATCAAGCTCGGTTTCATGAGCTTCTTCGTCAAGGCCGCGGCTGAAGCATTGAAGCGTCGCCCGATCGTCAATGCCTCGGTCGACGGCAACGACATCGTCTATCACGGCTACCAGGACATCTCGATCGCGGTGTCGACCGAGAAGGGCCTGGTCACGCCGGTGCTGCGCGACGTGCAGAACATGGACTTTGCCGATATCGAACAGGGCATTGCCGACTATGCCAAGAAGGCCCGCGACGGCAAGCTGGGCCTGGACGATCTGCAGGGCGGCACGTTCACCATCACCAACGGCGGAACCTTCGGTTCGCTGCTCTCCACGCCGATCGTCAACCCGCCGCAGAGCGCGATTCTGGGCATGCACACGATCAAGGACCGCGCGATCGTCGAGAACGGCCAGGTGATTGTCGCGCCGATGATGTACATCGCCATTTCCTACGACCATCGCATCATCGACGGCAAGGATGCGGTGCTGTTCCTGGTCGACATCAAGGATCAGCTCGAGAATCCGCAGCGGATGCTGCTCGGCATTTAAATTTGACGCGGGAACGGGGAGCGGGAATCGGGGAACGGCACAGCAAGCCGCTCCGGATTACCGTTCCCCGTTCCCTGTTCCTTGTTCCCGCTTTGAAAGGACGTAAACCATGAGCGACAAATTCGACGTCATCGTCATCGGCGGCGGCCCGGCCGGTTATCACGCCGCCATCCGCGCCGCGCAGCTGGGTCTGAAGACCGCCGTGGTCGACGCCTGGGCCGGCAAGGACGGCAAGGCGGCGCTGGGCGGCACCTGCCTCAACGTCGGCTGCATTCCCTCGAAGGCGTTGCTGGATTCGTCCAAGCAGTTCTACAACCTGGCGCACAACCTGCCCGCGCACGGCATCAGCGTGGAAAATGCCAAGGTCGACCTGAAAACCTTCATCGGCCGCAAGGAAAAGATCGTCAAGCAGTTCACCGGCGGCGTGGCGCAGCTGTTCAAGGCCAACAAGATCACCAGCTATTTCGGTACCGGCAAGCTGCTGAAAGGCAATGAGGTCGAGATCAGCGGCAACGATGGCCAGAAACAGACCATCAGCGCGACCAACGTGATCCTGGCGTCGGGCTCGGTGCCGATCGAACTTCCGTTCGCCAAGTTCGACGGCAAGCACATCATCGACAACTCCGGCGCGCTGGAACTCGACGCGGTGCCGAAGCGCCTGGGCGTGATCGGCGCCGGCGTGATCGGCCTGGAGCTGGGCAGCGTGTGGCGCCGTCTCGGCGCCGAAGTGACCGTGCTGGAGGCGTTGCCGGAATTCCTCGGCGCCGCCGATCCCGACATCGCCAAGGTGGCGTTCAAGGAATTCGGCAAGCTCGGCCTCGACATCAAGCTTGGTGCCAAGCTGACCAAGGCCGAGGTCAGCAAGAACGAAGTGCACATCACCTATAACGACAAGGACGGCGATCATGATCTGGTCGTCGACAAGCTGCTGGTCGCCGTGGGTCGCCGTGCGTATACCGATGGCCTGCTGTCCGAGGACTGCGGCGTGAAGCTCGACGAGCGCGGCCGCATTGTCGTCGATGAGCATTGCCACACCGGCGTCGATGGCGTCTGGGCAGTCGGCGATGCGGTGCGCGGCCCGATGCTGGCGCACAAGGGCTTCGAGGAAGGCATGGCCGTGGCCGAGTGGATCGCCGGCAAGGCCGGCCACGTCAACTACGACACCATTCCGTGGGTCATCTACACCGAGCCGGAGATCGCCTGGGCCGGCAAGACCGAAAAGCAGCTCAAGGAAGAAGGCGTGCCTTACAAGGTCGGCAGCTTCCCGTTTGCCGCCGTCGGCCGCGCCGTGGCGATGAATGAGGCCATCGGTCAGGTGAAGATGATCGCCCACGCCGAAACCGATCGCATCCTCGGCGTGCATATGGTCGGCCCGGGCGTCTCCGAGCTGATCGCCGAGTGCGTCGTGGCGATGGAGTTCAAGGGTTCGGCCGAAGACATGGCGCGCATCGTCCACGCCCATCCGACCCTGTCCGAAGCGGTGCACGAGGCGGCGCTGTCGGTCGACAAACGCGCCATCCACAAAGGCAACTGATCGCGCTGATCATGTCTGGTTTTTGTACGCATCGCGACCCGTCCCCCAAGGACGGGTTTCGCGCTTATGGAGGCTTCATGGCTGAACTGACTTCGCTCTGCGTTTACTGCGGTTCCAGCAGTGGCAAGCATCCCGAATACGCCGAACAGGCGCGCGCCTTCGGCACCGAAATGGCGCGCCGGGGAATCACCCTGGTCTACGGCGGCGGCAACGTCGGCCTGATGGGCGTGGTGGCCGATGCGGTGCTCGCCGGTGGCGGCCAGGTCATTGGCGTGATCCCGCGCCAGCTGGTCGATCGCGAGGTGGCACACGCCGGCCTGACCGAGCTGCAGGTGGTCGACACCATGCACCAGCGCAAGACGCGCATGTTCGAACTGTCCGATGCCTTCGTCGCCCTGCCCGGCGGCTTTGGCACGCTGGACGAAATATTCGAGATGCTGACCTGGGCGCAGCTGGGCCTGCACAGCTATCCGTGCGCCTTTCTCGACGTGCGCGGCTATTACGCGCCGCTGCGCGGCATGATGGACCATATGGTCGGCGAAGGTTTCGTCCGCGCGGTCCAGCGCGAGAACGTCTGGTTCGGTGAAAACATGAGCCAGCTGTTCGACTGGATGAGCCGCCTTCCGGACGTCCATACGTCCAAACCGAAAGAGGAAGCGCTGTGACCGAGCTGTCCGATTTTCGCGCGTTTCGCATCCACAACGACGATGCCGGCTATCGCGCCGGCATCGAAAGCATCGGCGCCGACGCGCTGTCGCCCGGCGAAGTGCTGGTCGCCGTCGCCTACTCCTCCGTCAACTACAAGGATGCGCTTGCCGGTACCGGCAGAGGCAAGATTCTCCGCCAGTACCCGTTGAATGGCGGCATCGACGTGGCCGGTCATGTGGTTGCCTCGACCGATCCGTCCTTCAAGGAGGGCGACGCCGTGCTGTGCACCGGCAGCGGACTGTCCGAAACGCGCGACGGCGGCTGCGCCCAGTACATCCGACTGCCGTCCGCGTGGACCATTCCCCTGCCGGATGGCCTGAGCCTGCGCGAAAGCATGATCCTGGGCACCGCCGGCTTCACCGCAGCGCTTGGCCTGCTGCGCATGCTGGACAACCATCAGACGCCGGCGCTCGGGCCCATCGCGGTGACCGGCGCCAGCGGCGGCGTGGGCATGCTGGCCATTGATATCTTCAGCCGCGCCGGCTACGAAGTGCACGCGATCAGCGGCAAGACCGACCATTTCGATTTTCTGCGCGCGCTGGGTGCCGCCGAGTGCATCGATCGGCATCAGCTGGCTTTCAGCGGCAAGCCGATGGATTCCGTACGCTTCGGCGGCGTGCTGGACAACGTGGGCGGCAGCATGCTGGCCGGCCTGTTGCCCCTGATCAGCCCCTACGGCAACGTGGCGCTGTGCGGCAACGCAGGCGGCGCGGCTTTCGACACTACCGTACTGCCCTTCATCATCCGCGGCGCGGCGCTGCTCGGCATTGCCTCGGCCGGAACGCCGCGTGCGGTGCGCGACGAGGTATGGCGCCGCCTGGCAAGCGACTGGAAGCCGCAGCACCTCGACCGTATGGCCACAAATGAGATCGCCCTCACAGAGCTGCCCGGTACGTTTGCGCGTATGCTGGCCGGGGACTCGTTCGGCCGCACGCTGGTACGCATCGATAGCGCCGTTTGACCAAGGCGCGCTTGGAACTGCCACAGCCACAGCTTAGAATTCACGAAAACCGAAGGAACCAACATCTAATGGCACGCATCTTGATCGTCGACGATTCTCCGTCCCAGCTTTTAGGCATCAAGCGGATCGTCGAAAAACTGGGGCATGAAGCCTTCTCCGCCGAAGACGGCGCTGCCGGCGTCGAGGTTGCCAAGCAGGAACTGCCCGACCTGATCCTGATGGACGTGGTTATGCCGAACCTCAACGGCTTCCAGGCCACCCGCACGATCAGCAAGAATCCGGAAACAGCGCATATCCCGATCATTCTGGTGACCACCAAGGATCAGGAAACCGACAAGGTCTGGGGCATGCGCCAGGGCGCCAAGGCCTATGTCACCAAGCCGATCAAGGAAGAGGATCTGGTCAAGACCTTGAATGAATTTCTGCCGGGTGCGCATACGGCGTAAGCGCCAGACTCCAGCAGGAAAGAAAAAACGGCGCCCTCAGGCGCCGTTTTTTCTTTCCTGCTCCGCCACGATCACCCTCGCGGATCGTAAGCCTCGAACTGGTCCCGCAGCGCCTCGTAAGCTGCGCGCTGACCGTCGGTCTCCACCAGCGGCGCACGAATGGAAAGCTCGACCAGCTGATCGCCCGGATTGGCTCCCGGCATGCCGCGGCCTTTCAGGCGCAGCTTGCGTCCGGATTGCGACCCCGGCGGTATGCGCAGATCGACCTTGCCAGCCAGCGTCGGCACGGAGAGCGTGGCGCCCAGCGCCGCTTCCCAGGGCGAGATCGGCAGTACGTGCAGCACGTTGCGCCCGTCCAGGCGGAAGCGCGGATCATCCCGAACAATCACCTCGAGCAGCAGGTCACCATTCGGACCACCGGCCATGCCCGCCTGGCCCTGCCCGGACAGGCGAATCGTCTGACCGGACGCAATGCCGGCCGGAATCTTCACTTCCAGCACGCGTTCGCCACCGGCGGGATCCTGCATGGACAGTCGCGTGCGGCCACCGTCGAAGGCGGTTTGCAGATCGATCTGCACGCTGGCCTGGACGTCGCGCCCGCGCCGCGGACGCGCCTGACCACGCTGACCGCCGGCCGCATTGCGGCCGAACAGGCTCTCGAAGAAATCGCTGAAGTCGCCATCGCCCATGTCGCCGTGGCCGGGTTGACCCTGCCAGCCCGGCGGCGGCCGAAACTGTTCGCCCTGCCGATAGCCGCCCGCACGCAGCTCGTCGTAGGAGCGCCGCTTGTCGGCGTCCTTGAGCACTTCGTTGGCTTCGTTGATCGACTTGAATTTTTCCTCGGCGCCCGCGTCCTTGTTTTTATCGGGATGGTACTTGCGCGCCAGCTTGCGATACGCCGCCTTGATGTCGGCCTCGCTCGCGTCGGGCTTCACACCCAGAATGTCGTAATAATCTTTGAATTCCACTGCCATTCCCCAACTTCCGCAAAATCCGCGCCGGTTCGCTCACCGTCACGGCCTGTGCCGCACTACGCCGCAGTCAATCTGCACCTCACTGACCGCTGCTGTTGATGGTAATGCGTTCCGGCGTCCTCGGGCCTTGATTCGGCCAGATTGGCCTCGTCAAACGCGGCCCACCGATGCACTCCGTGCGCCGTCATGCTCAGACAACGGTCTGCCCATCGGCCATTCGATTGACAACGGTCGATCCGGCAACCACGACTGGCGAACATGCCATGATCTACCCAATGCGATACGGTGCACTTACCGCATGGCTTCGAACATAGGTGCGATGGACGATGATTCAAGCCGACGGAGCCCGCGGATCGGCGCCGAGCTGCCTGCGATTCAGCCACGCCACAGCGAACGCACGATCGAACACGGTCACGCCGCCACCCCATCGACGAGAGACACATGGTCATCCAGCCCGGAAAAATGATTCCCGACGCCTCCGTGCAGGTTATCGACACCGAGGTGCGCAAATGCCGTACCAGCGAGCTGTTCGCCGCGCGCAAGGTGGTGATGTTCGGCGTGCCCGGTGCATTTACTCCCACCTGCTCGAACAAGCATCTGCCGGGGTACGTGAACCATCTGGCCGCTTTTAACGAACGCGGGATTACGGTCATGTGTCTCGCCGTCAACGACGCGCACGTGATGCAGGCCTGGGCGGCATCGCTGCAGGTGCCCGCGGAGCTGCTGATGATCGCCGACGGCAACGCCAGCTTCACCCGTTCGATGGGGTTGGAGCTGGACGGCACGGCCTTTGGCATGGGCATTCGGGTAAAGCGCTTTGCGCTGTTTGCCGAAGACGGTGTGGTCCGTCTGCTGCAGGTCGAGGCGCCGGGCGAATATCGCGTGTCCAGCGCCGAGGCAATGCTTGCCGCGATCGATCAATAAACTCCACTGCACGGATAACGGCTAAGCGCTGCTGCCGTTCGGCCGCCGATAAAACTTCCAGACATGTCGGAGAACTCCGTGCGCCATCGCTCGAAAGCATCCGCGCTGAAACTTTTGGCTCCGATGCTTTTCGCATTCGGTGCGGCGCTGGCAAGCGCACAAACGACGCCTCCTTCTTCGGCCGCTGCCTCCGCCACGCTCGTCGCACCGCCAACGGGCGGCGACCGCGCGTCGATGGAGACGATGCAGATACCCAGCCACGGCTCATTGATGAATGCGCCCGTCTACGTAGCGGCCGGCGCCGGCCCGCATCCGGCCGTGATCCTGCTGCACGGCTTTCCGGGCAACGAACGTAATCTGGATCTGGCGCAGGACATGCGCCGCGCCGGCTGGGACGTTCTGTACTTCAACTATCGCGGCTCGTGGGGCACGCCAGGCAAGTTTTCCTTCGCGCACGGCATTGAAGATACCGCCGCCGCACTCGCCTATTTGCGGCAGCCGGATGTTGCCCGAAAGCTGCGGCTGGACCCTGCGCGCATCGTGCTGATCGGCCACAGCATGGGCGGGTTCATGGCGGTAGAAGCCGCGGCAAACGATCCCGCAGTCAAGGCGTTCGCCACCATCTCGGCGGCTGACTTCGGCGGCAACTTTCTGGCGTCGTTGGACAAAGAACCGAAGGCCGCCGCGATCGATCAGCTGAGCAAAGCTCTCGCCAACGAGGGCATGGCGCCGCTTGCCGGCTGCACGCCCAAAGAGCTGGCGCTCGATGTCGCCGACCATGCGAAGGGCTGGAGTTTCCACGCCAACGTGGATGCCCTGAAGAATCGTACGGCGCTCGTCATTACGGCAGACGACGGTCTGGCGAAGCAGAACCAGACGTCTGCGGATGAGCTGACTCGCGCTGGCGACAGCAAGGTCACATCGGCGCATTTTTCCACCGACCACGCCTACTCCGATCAGCGCACCGAACTTTCGTCCGCCGTTCTGCACTGGCTGGCGTCGCTGCCAAAGTAGCGCAGCCCGCACGGCACGCGCGGAAGAAAGCACTCCAGAATTTGTCCCATAAAAAACCCCGGCTGCCCGGGGTTTTTTATGTTGCGTGAAGTGGCTGATCAGTCTTCGGCGGGCGGTGCATCGACCTCTTCCGATCCACCGCCATCGACGGGCGTCGTGCCGACGATGATCTCGCCCTCTTCACCGTTTTCTTCCTCGGCATCGAGCCGCATCACGCTGACCAGCTTTTCATCGGCCGGCAGCTTGATCAGGGTGACGCCCTGGGTGTTGCGGCTGAGCTGGGATACTTCGGCGACGCGCGTGCGCACCAGCGTGCCCTGATTGGAGATCAGCATCAGCTCGTGCAGTTCGGTGACCTGCGTCGCCGCCACCAGAGCGCCGTTGCGCTCGGAACACTGGATACCGATCACGCCCTGGGTGCCGCGTCCCTTCTTCGGGAATTCGCTGAGCTCGGTGCGCTTGCCGTAGCCGCGTTCGGTAGCCGTGAGAATGTCGCCCTCGGCGGCCACGATCAGCGAGACCACGTTTTCATCCTTGGCCAGCCGCATGCCGCGCACGCCGCCGGCGGTACGGCCCATCGAGCGCACGGTGTTCTCGTCGAAGCGATTGACCTTGCCGTTGGACGCGAACAGCAGCACGTCACTGTCGCCATTGGTCAGCGCCACGTTGACCAGCGCATCGCCCTCATCGAGCTTGATCGCGATCTTGCCTTTCTGCAGCTGGAAGGCGAACTCGGTGAGCGGCGTTTTCTTGACCGTGCCCTTGCGGGTCGCAAAGAACACGAAGCGATCTTCGGTGTACTCGCGCACCGGCAGCACCGCCTGCACTTTCTCGTTTTCACCCAGCGGCAGCAGGTTCACGATCGGCTTGCCGCGCGCACCCGAGCCCGCTTCCGGCATCTGGTACACCTTGAGCCAGTAAACGCGACCGGTGCTGGTGAAGGTCAACAGCGTATCGTGCGTATTGACCACCCACAGCTGCTCGACGAAATCCTCGTCCTTCAGCGCGGAGGCCGAACGCCCCTTGCCGCCGCGACGCTGCGAACGATAGCTGCTCGCCGGCTGACGCTTGATGTAGCCGGTGTGCGACAGCGTCACGACCACGTCTTCGGGCGTGATCAGGTCGAGTACGTTGAGGTCCTCCTGCGAGTGCTGGATCTCGGTGCGGCGCGCATCGCCGAACTCTTCCTTGACCGTCTCAAGCTCACCGCGAATTACTTCGAGCAGGCGTTCGGGATTTTCCAGAATTTCGATCAGGCCGCGAATGGTTTCCAGAATCTGCTTGTATTCGTCGGAGAGCTTTTCCTGCTCCAGCCCGGTCAAGCGGTGCAGACGCATCGCCAGAATTTCCAGCGCCTGCGCTTCGGACAGCTGATAGCCGTCGTCCTTCAGGCCATCGCGCGGGTCCATTTCTTCCGGACGCGACGCATGCGCGCCCGTGGCGGACAGTAGCGCGCGCACCATGCCCGCTTCCCAGCGCCGCACGACCATGCGCTCGCGCGCTTCCGCCGGCGAGGCCGACGTCTTGATCAGCTCGATCATCTCGTCGATGTTGGCCAGCGCTACCGTGAGGCCTTCGAGGATGTGCGCACGCGCACGCGCCTTGCGCAGTTCGAAGATCGTGCGACGTGTCACCACTTCGCGACGGTGGCGGATAAACGCCTCGAGGATGTCCTTGAGGTTCAGCAGCTTCGGTTGGCCGTCCAGCAGCGCAACCATGTTGATGCCGAAGGTGACCTGCAGCTGGGTCTGCTGGAACAGGTTGTTGAGCACCACGTCGCCCATTGCATCGCGGCGGATTTCGATCACCACGCGCATGCCGTCCTTGTCGGATTCGTCGCGCAGCTCGCTGATGCCTTCGAGCTTCTTTTCCTTGACCAGCTCGGCGATCTTTTCGATCAGCCGCGCCTTGTTCACCTGATAAGGCAGCTCGTGAATGATGATGGTTTCGCGACCGTTGGCCTCGGTTTCCACCTCGGCCCTGGCGCGCACCAGAATGCGGCCGCGGCCCGTGCGGTAAGCCTCGATGATGCCGGACGAACCGTTGATGATGCCGTGGGTCGGGAAATCCGGCCCCGGGATGTGCTGCATCAGGTCTTCGACGCCCAGCGACGGATCGTCGATCAGCGCCAGCGTCGCCGCGATCACCTCATTGAGGTTATGCGGCGGAATATTGGTCGCCATGCCCACCGCGATACCGGCCGAACCGTTGATCAGCAGGTTCGGCACGCGTGCCGGCAGCACCAGCGGCTCGTGCTCGCTCTCGTCGTAGTTGGGACCGAAGTCGACGGTTTCCTTGTCGATATCCGCCAGCAGCTCGTGCGTGAGGCGCGACATGCGCACCTCGGTGTATCGCATGGCTGCGGCGTTATCGCCATCGACCGAACCGAAGTTGCCCTGACCGTCGACCAGCAGGTAGCGCAGCGAAAACGGCTGCGCCATGCGCACGATGGCGTCATAGACCGACGCATCGCCGTGCGGATGGTATTTACCGATCACGTCACCGACCACGCGGGCGGATTTTTTGTAGGGCTTGTTCCAGACGTTGCCCAGTTCGCTCATCGCAAACAGCACGCGACGGTGTACCGGCTTGAGACCATCGCGGACATCGGGGAGCGCGCGACCCACAATCACGCTCATGGCGTAATCGAGGTAGCTCTGGCGCATCTCGTCTTCGATATTGACGCGAATGATTTCTTTGGCGAGATCTGCCATGAATTAGCTTTCCTGGAGGACAAAAAAGGTCGCCGGAAGAGCGCTCGCAGCGCGTATACAGACGACTCGAAATCAACCTCGGGAGTGTACCACGAATGGTCTCAGAAAGATAAGTTTTAAACCTTATCTATCAATGACTTACGCGGAAGCTTTGGGGCTTTTGAAAAGCGTGCTGCGCGCGGCGGCAAAGTTGACAAACGCCGCAACCACCGAGCCCCCCGCAGCGCCGACCGCCGGCCACCGGTGGAGCACCGGAAAGTTCATCAACAAAAGCGCGTAGACGCCGTAATTGACCGCCGCACCGATGCTCATCAAGGCCATCCAGTGCAGCCATTCGGCGTGCGCGGATCGATCGCTGCGACGATCGGCAAACGTGTAGTGGCGACTCCACCACCAGGTGAATGTGGCCGCGATAAGAAACGACGGTACACGCGCGATGTACGGGTTCCACCCGGCCACGCCGACCAGCAACTGCACGATGCCCGTATCAATCACCAGACCGATGACGCCGCCCACAGCAAACAGAAAAATTTCCCTGTGCAGTCTTACCATCCGAACATCGCCTGCATGGCAATCGGGGATGGCCGCTCGATCACGCCACGCTCGGTCACGATCGCATCGATCAGCTCCGCCGGCGTTACGTCGAATACCGGATTCCACGCCTGCGCGCCATCCACCACGGTGCGCTGCCCGGCGGTGCTGAGCAGTTCGGTGGCATCACGCAGCTCGATCTCGATATCCTCGCCGGTGCTGGTCGCCATATCCACCGTCGACGACGGCGCGACGACCATGAATTTCACGCCGTGGTATTTCGCGGCAATGGCCAGTTGATACGTACCGATCTTGTTGGCGGTATCGCCGTTGGCCGCAATGCGATCGGCGCCGACGATCACCCATTGCACCGCGCCGGATTTCATCAAATGCGAGGCGGCCGAATCGGCAATCAGCTTGGCCGGAATGCCGTCGCGCACCAGCTCCCACATGGTCAGACGCGCGCCCTGCTGCCAAGGCCGCGTTTCGCCAGCGTAAACGCAATCGATCTTGCCACCGGCCACGCCGGCGCGGATGACGCCCAGAGCCGTGCCGTAACCCGCCGTGGCGAGTGAACCCGTATTGCAATGGGTCAACACACCGGAGTTAACCGCAATCAAGGAGGCGCCAAGTTCACCCATTCGGCGATTGGCCGCGAGGTCTTCATCCTGGATGGCCTGCGCCTCGTGCACCAGCGCCTGCGCATCGGCGCCGGAAGCGATGCGCTTTTTCATCCGATCAAGCGCCCACATCAGGTTGACCGCAGTGGGCCTGGCCGCCCGCAGCGTGCTCAGCACAGGATCAAGGTCAACCTGCTGCTGGGCCGCCATGGCGACACCCCAGGCTGCCGCAATACCAATGGCCGGAGCACCGCGCACGGCAAGATCGCGAATCGCCTGGGTCACCTGTTGCGCGTCACGGCAGTCGATCCAGCGCTCTTCGGCAGGAAGCAGACGCTGATCGAGCAACCGCAGATGATCGCCCTGCCACTGCACGGCGCGAATGGAGTCGAGGTTGGAATTGGACATTGTCATCCGTCCATTATCGCCGATGGCAAGGCGCCGCGGCGACACCTCGCCGCGTAATGGAAATGAAGCGGGCTACGCGTTTGAACTGTCAGCCAGCTTCGGGCACCACAAGCCACAGGATGAAGTAAATCAAAATGCCGGAGCCACCGAAAAAAGTCAGCACGATCCACGCAATGCGCACCAGCGTAGGATCCCAGCCAAAATAATCCGCGATGCCCGCGCAGACGCCGGCGATGGTCCTGTTGGTACGTGAGCGATACAAGCGCTTTTCGGTATTCATCCCTATCACCCCTCGAGAGTAATCAGTCGCGTTCGTGCAGCCACTGATGAATGGCCGGCGGCACTTCGCGCTGTGCCCGGCCGGAGACGTAGATACCGATATGCCCACCCTTGAACGCCAGCTGGGTGTAATCGTCCGTGCCCAGACGCGTTGCCATGGCGCGCGACGCATCCGGCGGCACCAGATGATCCTGCTCGGCAAAAATATTCAACACGGGATGCTTGATCTGACCCAGATCCACGCGCCGGCCGCCGATCTCCAGCACGCCATTCATCAGGCCGTTTTGCTGATAGAACTTCTGGATGAACTCGCGGAACGCGTCGCCCGCCTGATCGGGAGAATCGAATATCCAGCGCTCCATGCGCAGAAAATTTTCCAGCTCGATGGGGCTTTCCAGAATATCGACCAGCCCTACGTATTTCTGCTGATTCAGGCGCACCGGCTTGAGCGAGAGATAGACGTAATTCATCAACGAGGCAGGAATATTGCCAACCGTATCGACGAATCGATCCACGTCGAGCGTGCGTGCCCAATGCGAAAGCATGTTGTCCGGCGTCTGGAAATTCACCGGTGTCACCATGGTGATCAGATTGCGAATTTTCTGCGGATGCAGCGCGGTATAACAAAGCGAAAACACGCCGCCCTGGCAAATGCCGAGCAAGTCGATCGCATCGAGCGTGTGTCGCTGGCGCACGGCGTCGACGCAGCGGTCGAGATAGCCGTTGATGTAATCGTCCAGCGTAAGCCAGCGATCGGAGGCATCGGGATAGCCCCAGTCGATGAGATAAACATCTTCCCCCTGTTCCAGCAGATTGCGCACCATCGACCGGTCTTCCTGCAGATCGGTCATCCAGACGGTGTTGACCAGCGCATAGGCGATCAGCAGAGGCGTCGTCGACGTCGGTTTGTTTGCGCCCCTGAAATGCCAGACTTTCAGTTTGTCTTCGCTGTAGACGAGCTCGCGCGGGGTGTTGGCGTACTCGGGCTGGCGCGCTCCCCGCAACTGGCCCATACCCGAGGCCAGCTTGCGCTGAAAAGCGCTGACCTCGTCCATGATCTTGCTGGGGTCCATCCGGAACGGCGAGTGCTCCACGGCCGCTCCTTAGCTGCGCTTGCGCGGTTTGGATGGCGCCACGCGCTTTGCCCGAGGCGGGGAAACTACCGATTTTTTTGCCGCCGCCTTAGTTATTTTTCTCGATGACGGTTTGGCAACGGACTTCTTTACCGCCAGACGCGACACCTTTTTCGCGACGGCAGCTTTCGTCGTCGGAGCTTTCTTGGCGGCCGATTTCGGCGACCTGCTCGCCAGCAGCTGTTCCTTCAGCAAGGCCACATCGCGGCGCAGCGCCGCGAGCTCATCGGCATGATCGGCGGGCGGTGCTGTTTTACCTTGGCGCATCTCGCGCCGCAGCGCATGCAAACGCTCACCCAGAGTCGACACGTCGCTGCGCGTCGGTATGCCGAGCTGCTGGCAGAGATATTCGGTCTGCTCCTGCTGCAGCTGCCGAACGCGTATCTGCGTGTTGACCATCTCGCCGTACGCTTCGCGGAATTCTTCCGAGAGCGCAATCTCGGCATAGGCTTCTTCCGCGCAATCGACCCACAGGTCGTACAGCACCTTCAGCGATTCGATCTGCTGGCCCGACGCCGTAAGCTTGGACAATCTCGCCTGCATTTTTTCGATAGCCTGCACATTCGACCGCTGCATCAGTGCCTGATAACGCTGAGCAGCTTCCAGATGTTTGGCAACGGCATCCGCCAGCGCCTGCTGCTGTGCATGCTGCTCGTTGCCAAAGCCAAATCCGCCCGCACCGGGAGCCTGCGGCTTCGCACTCGCCGCGGAGGCATCCGCTTTTTGATGGGAATTCAGCCACGTCTGCCACTGCTCGACAAAAGTTTTGGACGCCGCGTTATCGGCACTCGCAAAGCCGTGAGAGAAAGGCTGGCCAGCGCCGGAGAAAAGCTCCCGAATCTGCTGCTGCCAGTCGTTCTGCGGTGTAGAAACACTGGCAGCGGCACTCTGCAGCCAGTCGGCGTAACTTTTCAGGCCAGCCAGCGCGTGGTCGAGCGTGAGGTTGACCGGCGCGCTTTTTGTCGAAGTGGAAGACGAGCGACGCGCCTCTTCGGCGCTGGGGGCACCAAACGGTGGCTGCATGTGGGCCGCAAACGCTTCCCAGGATTTGCGCACCATGTCCTGATAGTCCTTGGCGGCACCGGTCTTGAAAAAATCGTCTGCTTGCTTGGTCACGCGCGGATTCTCATCGCTCTTGTCGCTTCATCCTAACAAAAGCGACACGCAGAAAACGGTTACCGCAAAAGCAAGAGGCCCGGCGTCAAAGCCGGGCCTCTCGATCGCATCGGTAACTTTAGACTCAGACGCCGGCGGCGGCTTCGTCCTCGGTCACGGCTTTCATGGACAGGCGGATACGGCCCTGCTTGTCGACTTCGAGCACCTTGACCTTGACGATGTCGCCTTCCTTCAGCTTGTCGGAAACCTTCTCGACCCGCTCACTGGAGATCTGCGACACGTGCACCAGACCATCCTTGCCCGGCATGATCGTCACGAAGGCACCGAAATCCATCAGCTTGGCAACCTTGCCCTCGTAGATGCGGCCCGGCTCGACGTCGGAAACGATCTGCTCGATGCGCTTCTTCGCCGCGTCACCCGCTTCGCGGTTGACCGAGGCGATGATCACCGTGCCGTCGTCGTTGATGTCGATGGTGGCGCCGGTCTCTTCGGTGATCGAACGGATGGTCGCGCCGCCCTTGCCGATCACTTCGCGGATCTTGTCCGGGTGGATCTTGATGGTGATCAGGCGCGGCGCGTACTCGCTCATTTCCTGACGCGCCGTGGTGATGACCTTGGCCATTTCGCCGAGGATGTGCAGACGACCACGCTTGGCCTGCTCCAGCGCCACCTTCATGATCTCTTCGGTGATGCCGTCGATCTTGATGTCCATCTGCAGCGCGGAAATACCGTTGGCGCTACCGGCCACCTTGAAATCCATGTCGCCCAGATGATCTTCATCACCGAGGATATCGGACAGCACGACAAAGTCGTTGCCTTCCTTGACCAGGCCCATCGCGATACCCGCCACAGGCGCCTTCAACGGCACGCCGGCATCCATCATCGCCAGCGAAGAACCGCACACCGAGGCCATCGATGAGGAGCCGTTGGACTCGGTGATTTCCGAAACCACGCGCACCACGTACGGGAACTCTTCGATGCTCGGCTTCACTGCCTGCACGCCGCGCTTGGCGAGACGGCCATGGCCGATTTCGCGGCGCTTCGGCGCACCGAAGCGGCCGGCCTCGCCCACCGAGAACGGAGGAAAGTTGTAGTGGAACAGGAACGGGTCTTTCGACTCGCCTTCCGGGGCGTCGATGATCTGCGCATCGCGAGTCGTACCGAGCGTGGCAATCACCAGCGCCTGGGTTTCACCGCGGGTGAACAGCGCCGAACCGTGCGTGCGCGGCAGCACGCCAACGCGGCAGGTGATAGGACGCACGTCATCGAGCTGACGGCCGTCGATGCGCACCTTGGTCTTGAGCACGCTGTCGCGCATGGTGTGATATTCGAGCTCGGCGAATTCCTTCGACAGTTCGGCCGAGTGCCAGCCGTTCTCCTCAGCCTGACCCTTGATCGAGGCCAGCGCTTCGGCCTTGATCGCCGAAATGGCGTCGCGGCGCTGCAGCTTGTCGCGCACCTGGAACGCCTCTTCCAGCTTGTTGCCGACGGCGCCCTTGACGGCGGCGCTCAGCGACTGGTTCTGTGCCGGTGCCTGCCAGTCCCACGACGGCTTGGCCGCCTCGGAGGCAAGCTCGGCAATCGCGCGGATGGCGACCTGCATCTGCTGATGACCGAACATCACGGCGCCGAGCATCACTTCCTCGGAAAGCAGCTTGGCCTCGGATTCCACCATCAGCACCGCACCGCTGGTGCCGGCCACGACCAGGTCGAGGTCCGACGTCTTCAGCTCGGTGTGGGTCGGGTTAAGCAGGTACTGGCCGTTGGCGTAACCGACGCGCGCGGCGCCGATCGGGCCCTTGAACGGGATACCGGCCAGGCTCAGCGCGGCGGATGCACCGAGCAGCGCGGCGATGTCGCCATCGACTTCCGGGTTCAGCGACACGACCTGGGCGATGACCTGCACTTCGTTCTTGAACTGTTCCGGAAACAGCGGACGCACCGGGCGATCGATCAGACGCGAGGTCAGCGTCTCTTTCTCGGTCGGACGGCCTTCGCGCTTGAAAAAGCCGCCGGGAATACGGCCGGCCGAGTAAAACTTTTCTACGTAATCCACGGTCAGCGGGAAGAAATCCTGACCTTCCTTCTGTTTGGTCGCCGCCACCGCGGTGACCAGCACCACCGTGCCGCCCATGCTGACCATCACCGCGCCGGACGCCTGGCGGGCAATTTCGCCCGTCTCCAGAGTGACTTCGTGACTACCGTACTGGAATGACTTGGTTACTTTTGCCACGTTGAATTGTCCTGATCTGATTGAGAAGTGCGCCCGGGAATGGGCGCCTCTTGATCTTTGCGTTCGCGACGAACGGATTGATTACCGACGCAGGCCGAGGCGTTCGATCAGGGTCTGATAGCGTGCAAGATCGCGGTCTTTCAGGTAGCTCAGCAGGCGCTTGCGCTGGTTGACCAGTTTCAGCAGGCCACGGCGGGAATGATGATCCTGCTTGTGTTCCTTGAAGTGGCTGGTCAGGTGGTCGATGCGGGCCGACAGCAGCGCAACCTGGACTTCCGACGAACCGGTGTCGTTGGGGACGCGGCCGAAATCAGCAATGATTTTGCCGGTTTGTTCTACGGTGAGTGACATGAGTATGTATTTCCTTGGAAAGACGATGCGAAGCTTACGCAACAGCAAAAACGACAAGAGCGGCACAAATGCCGTTGCGTAAGCTTCGCCTAATGAATGAAAGCAGTTAAATAACCTGCCTATTCTACTGACCACAACGCTGTTACAACAAGTGCGTCGCGGATTATCACGCCAAATCAGCTAATTCGGCGGCAGATTGAAGCCGCGCACGATCCGGGTAAATCCCTCGATATCCACCTCAAGCAGCGCCAGCAGAGCGCCATCGCTGGCGTACGCAGAGCACTGGCCAGGTCGCGGCGCCGGTTGGAGCTGAATTTTCTGCCCCCTGGAAATGGCCATGCTTTGTGCATCGTCCAGGTGCGCGGCAGGCAAGTCACACAAGCCCGCCGAGACGGGAAGCAGCGACTTGAGCAGCACCTCGTCGCCCTGTTCCGCCGCCTGCTGCAGTGCATCCATGCTCACCATCTCTGGTTCGATGAAGGGCTCGACCCAAAGACGCCGAAGCGCGATGACATGCGCGCCACACCCAAGCGCCTCGCCGATATCCACTGCCAGCGAACGGACATACGTGCCGGAGCCACATTCGATGTGCAAAGTCAGCGTATCGGCCGTACGGGACAGCAGCTCGAGACGGTAGACATCGACTTCGCGCGGCGGCACTTCGACCGCGTCGCCCCGGCGCGCCTTGACGTACAGCCGCTCACCGTCCTGCTTGAGCGCCGAATACACCGGAGGCACCTGCAGAATGCGGCCGCGCAACTTGACCAGCACCGCCTCGATGGCGGCCTCATCCAGTAACGGCACGGGTCGCTCAAGCAGGATTTCGCCTTCCCTGTCCGCGGTATCGGTGGTGACGCCAAGCCGGCATTCGGCGATATAGGCCTTGCGCGAACCGAGCAGATTGCCGGCAAGCTTGGTCGCTTCACCAAAACACAGCGGCAGCAATCCCGTAGCCAGGGGATCGAGCGCCCCGGTGTGCCCGCCTTTGGATGCGCGAAGCAGCGACCGAACGGCCTGCAGGGCCTTGTTGGAACTCAGGCCCAGCGGCTTGTCGAGCAACAGGATGCCATGCAGATCGCGGTTATGAATACGCGGAATACGGACCGGACGACTCATCAGTGCAGCACTACCAAGGTTGATCGCCTAGTCTTTCTTGTCGCCAGAGGGCGGCAACAGATCGCGCGACTGCTGGCGCAGCAGCGATTCGATGCGCTCGCCCTTGTCGACCGAATCGTCGTACTTGAACTTCAATTCCGGCACGCGCCGCATGCGCATGCCGCTGTGCGCCAGCGAATGGCGGATCTCGTGGCTGATGTCGTTGAGCGCCTTCACCGCCGGCAGCCCCTGTTCGGGCATCAGCGCGGTAACCCACACCGTCGCCCAGTCGAGATCACGAGTGATATCGACGTCAGACACGCTGACCGACGGCAGGCCGTGATCGCGCACGGCCGAATGAACCAGCAAACCCAGTTCGCGGCGCAGTTCGGCACCAATGCGGTCGGTGCGTTTGAAATCACGGGATGGCATAGGCTTTTAAATCTTGGGAAACAGGGAACGGGGAATGGGGAATGGGGAATGTGCAGTTTGCCGAGATGACGGAGCGGAGCGCGGGAATTTGCCTGAGGTAAGTATACGGACAGCAGGAACCGTAGCCTTAAAGCTCACGTTCCCTGTTCGCTGTTCCTTGTTCCCCGTTTCCCGTTCCCGCTGTAAGCGCTTCCAGCGCTACAGCGTGCGAGCAACCTCGGTGCGCTCGAAGCACTCGATCTGGTCGCCCGGCTTGACGTCGTTGTACTGCTTGACGGCGATACCGCACTCCATGCCGTTGCGCACTTCGTCGACCAGCTCCTTGAAGCGGCGCAGCGATTCGAGCTCGCCTTCGAAGATCACCACGTTGTCGCGCAGCACGCGGATCGGCTTGCTGCGCTTGACCGAGCCCTCGACGACCATACAACCGGCCACGGCGCCGAACTTGGAGCTGCGGAACACATCGCGGACCTGGGCGATACCGATGATGTCCTCGCGCACTTCCATGCCGAGCAGGCCGGTGGCCGCCTGGGTCACCTGATCGATCACGTCGTAGATGATCGAGAAATAGCGCACGTCCAGACCGGACGTCTCGATCACCTTGCGTGCGGAAGCGTCGGCACGCACATTGAAGCCAATCACCAGCGCCTTGGAAGCCGCCGCCAGCGTAGCATCGGATTCGTTGATGCCGCCCACGCCCGAGGAAACCACGTTAACGCGCACACGCTCGTTGCCGATCTGCGTCAGCGACTCGCGCAATGCCTCGACCGAACCCTGCACATCGCCCTTGACCAGAATGTTGAGCGTCTGCTGCTCCACGCCCTGACCCATCTTGGCGATGATGTCTTCCAGACGATTGCTCTTGCTGACCATCCGCGTCTCGCGGCGCTTGAGCTCACGCTCCTGCGCCACTTCGCGCGCCAGGCGCTCGTCGTCGACGCAGACAAAGTCGTCGCCGGTTTCCGGCACGCCGGAAAGGCCCAGCACCTGCACCGGAATCGACGGGCCGGCTTCCTGCACCTGCTTGCCGTTTTCGTCGATCAGCGCGCGCATGCGGCCGTATTCGACGCCGCAAACGATGAAGTCGCCTTTCTTCAGCGTGCCCTGCTGCACCAGCACGGTCGCCACCGGACCACGGCCGCGATCGAGACTGGACTCGATCACCACGCCGGAGGCGCGGCCGTCGGCCACGGCCTTCAGCTCCATCACTTCGGCCTGGATCGAGATCGCATCGAGCAGGTCGTCCACGCCGGTACCGGCCTTGGCCGACACGGGAATGAACTGCACGTCGCCGCCCCAGTCTTCCGGCACCACTTCGTACTGCACCAGACCCTGCTTCACGTTCTCCGGGTTGGCGCCATCCTTGTCCATCTTGTTGACGGCGACGATCAGCGGCACCTTGGCGGCGCGCGCATGCTTCACAGCCTCGATGGTCTGCGGCATGACGCCGTCGTCGGCGGCCACCACCAGCACCACGATATCGGTCGACTGCGCGCCACGGGCGCGCATCGAGGTAAACGCCGCGTGTCCGGGCGTATCGAGGAAGGTGATGACGCCACGCGAGGTTTCGACGTGATACGCGCCGATGTGCTGCGTGATGCCGCCCGCTTCGCCCGAGGCGACCTTGGTACGACGGATGTAATCGAGCAGCGAGGTCTTGCCGTGATCGACATGGCCCATGATGGTGACAACCGGCGGACGCGTGATCTTGTCGCCGACCAGCTCCACATTCTGCGTATGCGCGGCCAAGGTATCTTCGGCATTGCTCTGCGTGTCGGCTACAACGGTATGACCGAGTTCTTCAACAACGAGGACGGCCGTATCGTGATCGACGGTCTGGTTGATGGTCGCCATGACGCCCATCTTGAACAGCGCCTTGACCACCTCCGAGCCCTTGACCGCCATCTTCTGCGCAAGGTCAGCGACGCTGTTGGTCTCGGCCACGACGACTTCACGCACTACCGGCGCGGTCGGACGCGAGAAGCCGTGCGGGCCGGTCGGCGCGCTGCTGCTTCGGGACATCTCGCGACCGGACAAACGGCCGGCCTTGCCGCCGCGCTTGTTGTTCGACGACGAGGAACGGCGAGCGCGGTCGGCCTCGCTCAGATGCATCTGGCCACCGGCGAAACGCTTGCTGCCATCGCGCTCTTCCTTGCCGCTGCCCGGGCTCTCGCTGCGCTCGCGCGCATGCTTGGGCTTGCGGCTGGCATCGCCCGACGCCGCCGCAGCGGGCGCATTAGCGTCGGCGCTGGGACGTGTCGCTGACGCAGCGGCAGGCGCTGCCGGTGCGGGAGCCGGCGCGGGTGCCGGCTTGACCAGCTTTTCGCGTTTGCGCGGCTCGTGGATGCGCGGAAGAATCATGCCCAGCTCGCGCGTGTCCATACGCTGGGTTACGAACGGCTCGTCGGCCGCTGGCGCTGACGCCGGTGCATCGGCCACTGGGGTCGGCGCCGGCGCCTCCTCGGCCTGGTGGGCGCTGGCGGCGGCCGATTCGACGGCAGCCTGGGCATCGGCCTGCTCCTGCTGGCGCTGCTGCTCATCGAGCGCGCGCTGCTGCGCTTCCTGCTGACGGCGCTGCTCGGCTTCGGCGCGCTCCTGCTCTTCAGCCTCGCGCTGCTGCTGCGACTCCTGCAGTTTGCGCATGGCGTCCTCGCGCTCGCTATCGAAGCCGGCGTCTCCCGCAATTTCGCTGCGCTTGACGTAGGTGCGCTTGGCGCGAACCTCGACGTTGACCGTCTTGGCCGTGCCCACGGTACCGCGGGCCCCTGGCGTGGCGATTTTCAGCTCTCCGACGGTGCGCCGCTTGAGCGTGATCTGGCGCGGCGCGCTGTCGTCGGTTTCGGCGGCGACTTCGTTCTTGCCGTGCGTGCGACGCAGGAACCCGAGCAGCTTCACCTTTTCGGTGCTGCTGATGGTCTGCTCCTGGTCGGAGAATTCCATGCCGGCTTCGCCGAGCTGCTTCAGCAGCCGGTCGACGGGCATGCCCAGAGTATGGGCGAGTTGTTTGATCGTATCCGACATCGTGTTGTTGCTCCGCCGTTTCCGCGCTTGGACCGTTTCGGGTCCTGAAGACCTCTCGGTCCTTGTCGACTGTGCCGCGATAAGTTGCACCGCCACCGCCATCCCTGGTGAAAGGCTTCCGGAAAAGCCTTTTTTGGCGCGCCCATCCAGGGCGCAGCCTCGTCCGCGGGTTAGCCGCCTTTCTCCAACCGTTCGATCATCGGCGCTCGTGCAGCCATGATCAGGGCGGCCGCCCGCGCTTCGTCCATGCCTTCGATATCGATCAGGTCGTCCACGGCCTGATCGGCCAGGTCGTCCAGCGTGCTGATTTCGCGTGCGGCCAGTGCGTAAGCGGTGGCCTCGTCCATGCCCTCAAGCGCGAGCAATTCGTCGGAAGGCTGATGGTCACCCACGCCCTCCTCCGCTGCCAGTGCCTCGGTGAGCAGGGCATCGCGGGCGCGGGCGCGCAGTTCCTCGACGATATCTTCGTCGAAGCCCTCGACGGCCAGCAGCTCGGCGCTCGGCACGTAGGCGATTTCCTCGACGCTGGAGAAGCCTTCCTGCACCAGGATAATGGCGATTTCCTGGTCGACTTCAAGCTTGTCCATGAACAGCTGGCGCGCGGCCTCCTGCTCGGACTCGCTCTTGGCGGTGACCTGATCCTGGGTCATCACGTTGAGCTGCCAGCCGGTGAGCTTGCTGGCCAGACGCACGTTCTGGCCACCGCGACCGATCGCCTGGGACAGCTTGTCCTCGGCCACCGCGATGTCCATGGAGTGCTTCTCTTCATCCATGATGATCGACTGCACTTCGGCTGGCGCCATCGCATTGATGACGAACTGCGCCTGATTCTCGTGCCACAGGATGATGTCGACGCGCTCGCCGTTGAGATCGTTCGACACCGCCTGCACGCGCGAACCGCGCATGCCGATGCAGGCGCCGATCGGATCGGTACGGCTGTCGTGTGCCAGCACGGCGATCTTGGCGCGGTCGCCCGGATCGCGGGCGCAGCCCTTGATCTCCACCAGGCCCTGGCCCACTTCCGGCACTTCGAGCTTGAACAGTTCGATCATGAATTCCGGGGCGGCGCGCGACACGAACAGCTGCGGGCCACGCACTTCGGACTTCACCTCGTAGAGATAGCCGCGCACGCGATCGCCAACGCGAGCCGATTCGCGTGGAATCGTCTTGTCGCGCGGGATGAAGGCCTCGGCATTGCTGCCCAGGTCGAGGTAAATGTTGCCGCGCTCGACGCGCTTGACGATGCCGGTAACCAGCTCGCCCACGCGATCGGCGAAGGCGTCCACGACTTGCTGGCGCTCGGCTTCGCGCACGCGCTGCACGATCACCTGCTTGGCGGCCTGCGCAGCGATGCGGCCGAACTCGGCGTTCTCGACCTGCTGCTCGATGAACTCTCCGACCTCGGCGCCGGGGCGCTCGTCGATCGCGTCCATCAGGCGCAGCTGATAGGACGGCGACTCCATCTCGCCATCGTCGGCAATCACTTCCCAGCGGCGGAAGGTTTCGTACTCGCCGGTATCGCTGTCGATAGACACGCGAATATCCGGCTCTTCGTCCGGATAGCGCTTCTTCGCCGCCGAAGCCAAAGCGGCCTCCATGGCTTCGAAAATGACTTCACGCGGCACGCCCTTTTCATTGGCGACGGCATCAACGACCAGCAAAAGCTCTTTGCTCATTGCAGCAACTCCATAGGCGCCCGCAGGCTTCCCAAACGTTGTCTATTGCGTTCATCCCTGAACACCAGGATCACGAAGCGGCCATCCATGGCCGCACTATTCAATGCCTCAATCACTTGCCGGCCGGCTTGCCGCCGCGTTTGGGCTGCGGCGCATAACCCAGCGCCACCCAATCCGGCACCACGCGGGCGGTATCCACCAGCGAATGCTCGAACGCGAACGTCTTGCCTTCCGCTTCCAGCGTAATGTGCTCGCCTTCCACGGAGACCAGCTTGCCGCGCAGGCGCCGACGACCGTCCAGTGGCGCATTCAGCAGCAGCTTGATTTCCTGACCGACAACCTTCGCAAACTGCGCTGCGCTAAACAGCGGACGATCCAGGCCGGGCGAGGACACTTCCAGCACATAGTTGCCCGGAATCGGATCCTCGACATCCAGCAGGGCCGACAGTTCGCGGCTTGCCGTTTCGCAATCCTCGATGCCTACCTCGCGACGTTCACCGTCTGCGCCAGCCTCACCGGGTTCGCTCTTGTCCAGCAGATCCAGATAAACCCGAAGGGTACTCTGCCCATGCGACGGGGTGAACTCCACACCGATGCATTCCAGCCGCAGATCGGCCAGAACGTCGTTGAATCGCACCGCCAATGCCTTTGTATCCATGGGTTTGTCTCCCAGACCACCGTCAATCACATCATCAAACTGGGAACCGCAGAAACAAAAAAAGGGCTCCGACGGCCCATTTCCTTACTCCGCCGATGTATCTGCTCTACCGCACCTTACCGCGCCAAAAACATCCGATTCCAGCGCCGCGTGGCCTTACGCCCAACAAAAAAGCCTCACAAGGAGGCTTTCTTTGCATCAAGAAAGATCTGGTAGCGGGGGCAGGATTCGAACCTGCGACCTTCGGGTTATGAGCCCGACGAGCTGCCAGACTGCTCCACCCCGCATCAGAGTCCAAGAAGTTTAATCGTATGGCCGGTTTCTTGCAAGCGAATGGCCACCGAAAAAGTCATAAACATGCAATTGAACGGTCCGACGACGAAGCGGTGGACGATCACAGACCGAACGCGCTGCGGCACCAGCCCAGCAGGGGACCCCAGAACAGGCCCAGAGCCAGCAATGCCAGTGCATTGAGTGACAGCACGATTCGTAGCGACGCATCCGGCTTCGCGGCCAGCACGCTGCCTTCGGCCGGTTTGTCGAAATAAACCACCTTGACCACGTGCAGGTAGTAGTACAGGCCGATGATCGCAAACACCACGCCCACCAGCGACAGCCACAGCATGTTGGCGTGAATCGCCGACTCCAGCACCAGCACCTTGGCCCAGAAGCCGACCAGCGGCGGCACGCCGGCAAGCGAGAACATCGCCAGCATCATCAGAAAGGCCAGCCAGGGCGACTTCTGATTCAGGCCTTTCAGATCGGAAATCTCCTCGCACTCGAAGCCCGATCGTGCCAGCGCCAGAATCACGCCGAATGCCGCCACGCTCATCAGCGCGTAGCAGATCGCATAGAACATCGCCGCGGCATAGCCCTCCGGGCTGGCAGCCGACAGGCCGAGCAGCAGATAGCCCATATGCGAGATGGTCGAATAGGCCAGCAGACGCTTCAGATTGGTCTGCACGATCGCGACCAGGTTACCTATCGCCAGCGACAGCACCGCCAGTACCGCCAGCATCAGCTGCCACTGGTGCGCCAGGTCGCCCATGCCGGCATCGAGCAGGCGATACGCCATGCCGAACGCCGCCAGCTTGGAACCCGACGCGATAAACGCGGTGACCGGCGTCGGCGCACCCTGGTAAACGTCCGGAATCCACATGTGGAACGGTGCGGCGCCCAGCTTGAAGCCGATGCCGACGATCATGAAGATCAGCCCGAACAGCAGCAGTTTCGGCGCCGTGGTGTACGACGTGACGTGGTGCAGCTGCGCCAGATCCAGCGTCGGCGTGCCGCCCATGCCCGAGGCGCCGTAAACCATCGACATGCCGTACAGCAGCATGCCCGAGGCCAATGCACCGAGCACGAAATACTTGATCGCCGCTTCCGACGGCAGCCGGGCATCGCGATTCAATGCCACCAGCGCATACGAAGACAGCGACAGCAGCTCCAGACCCAGGTACACCGTGACCAGGCTGCCGGCAGACACCAGCAGCATGATGCCGATCGCCGCGAAGATCATCAGCGTATAGAACTCGCCGTTCACCAGCTTGCGATCGATCAGATACGGCCTGGCGTACACAAAAACGATGGCCGTGGTGAGCAAGGCGAAGACCTTGAGGATCTCGGCCACGTGATCGCGCACGAACATGCCGCCAAAGGCGGTGACCGTCTGCGCCGGCTGGCCGGCGATGACCAGATAGATCCCCACGAGCAGCACCGCAATGGAAATCCAGTGCAGCATCGGCCGCTCGGCGGACTTCATGAACGCGTCCAGCAGCAACAGCAAGCACGCGGCCACTACCAGATAGAACTCCGGCAGCATGATCAGGATGTCATTCAAATTCGGCATTAGGGCGTGTCCGCACATATGAAATGGGCCGCGCCGGAAGCTGTTTGCGCGCAAGACCAGGAAGAGTGAGAGAGCGTATGTCGATACGCGACCGAGCGATGACGCAGGCATGCGGGCAAACAGATCCGGCCCGAAGGGTTGTCCCGTAATGGCCGCCATGCGGCAGCGCGCGGCTTGATCAGGGAGCCACCCTGACCTGCGCCACGCACTCCCACCTGACGGCCATTACGGGACAACGCGACCCATTTGATATGTGTGGACACGCCCTCGGTCCCGATCAAATCTTGTGAATGGCAAGCTGCTGCACCAGATGCGACACCGAAGTGTCCATCAGGTGGACCAACGGCTGCGGCCAGACGCCGAGCGCCAGTACAGCTGCGGCAAAGGCGATCAGCACGAAAGTCTCGCGACCGTTGATCTCCTTCATCTCGGCCACGTGCGGATTGGTGATGTCGCCCCAGAGCACGCGCTTCACCATCCACAGCGTGTAGGCCGCACCGATGATCAGCGTGAAGGCGGCGAATAGCGCAATCCACGGATTGGCGCTGAAGCTGGCCAGAATCACCATGAACTCGCCGACGAACCCGCTGGTGCCCGGCAGGCCGCAGTTGGCCATCGCAAACAGCACATAGAAAAAGCCGAACCACGGCATCACGTTGATGACGCCGCCGTAATCCTTGATCTGGCGCGTGTGAAGGCGGTCGTACATCACGCCGATACAGCTGAACATCGCGCCCGACACGAAGCCGTGCGAAATCATCTGGATCATGGCGCCCTGCATGCCGAGCTTGGCCATGTCGACGCTGGCCGGATCGCGCACCAGCAGAAAGGCGATGAAAATGCCCAGCGTCACGAAGCCCATGTGGGCGATCGACGAATACGCCACCAGCTTCTTCATGTCCTCCTGCACCAGCGCGACGTAGCCGATGTAGACGATCGCGACCAGGCTCAGCACGATCACCAGCCAGGCGTAGTGTGCGCCGGCGTCGGGCGTGATCGGCAGAATGAAGCGCAGGAAACCGTAGGTACCCACCTTCAGCATCACCGCCGCCAGCACCACCGAGCCGCCGGTCGGCGCCTCGACGTGCGCGTCGGGCAGCCAGGTGTGCACCGGCACCATTGGCACCTTGATGGCAAAGGCGATCAGGAAGGCGAAGAAGATCCAGGTCTGCTCCTTCATCGTCAGCGGCAGTGCCGCCAGCGTGGCGAGGTCGAACGTGCCCGCCTTTTGATACAGATACAGCAGCGCGATCAGCATGAAGACCGAGCCGAAGAACGTGTAGATGAAGAACTTCAGCGTGGCATACACGCGCCGCGGCCCGCCCCAGATACCGATGAGGATGAACATCGGGATCAGGATCGCCTCGAACAGCGCATAGAACAGCAGTGCGTCGGTCGCGCAGAACACGCCGATCAGCAGGCCTTCCAGCACCAGCATCGCGGCCATGTACTGATGCGGCTTGTCCTGAATGACTTCCCATGCGCCGACGATGACCAGGATGCTGACGAAGGTGGTCATCAGAATCAGCGCGACGGAGATGCCGTCCGCCGCCAGGCCGTAATGCACGCCCCACGACGGGATCCACAGGTAGTTTTCGACCAGCTGCATACCGGCGGCATCGGGTTGGTACTGCACCAGCAGGAACAAGCTGACCACGAAGGTGAGCACCGCCACGATCAGCGACAGCCAACGTGCGAGATGGGGCCGCTTCGACCCGGCCAGCAGCACCGGAATCGCGCCGGCAACAGGTAGCCAGATCAGCAGGCTAAGCAAGTGAGTGAACATGTGTGCCTGCTTCCCTTATTGCCCGGCCACGCCGGAACCGATCAACCAATATCCGCCCAGCAAAACGATCAGGCCGACGATCATGGCAAACGCGTAGTGATACAGATAACCCGACTGCAGACGGCGCACCGTGGCCGCGATGCGATGAACCAGGCTCACCGACCCGTTGACCATCACACCATCGATCAGGCCGGCGTCGGCAACCTTCCAGAAGCCCTGCCCTAGCTTGACGCCGCCGCGAGCAAAAACCGCAAAGTAGACATTGTCGACCCAGTACTTATTGTCCAGAACGGTCCACAGCGGCTTCAGCGCGCTCTTGATCTTGCCCGCCATCGCCGGGTTGAACAGGTAGATATAGGTCTGGATAAGGAAAGCCAGCACGACCAGACCGAACGGACCGATCGGGTTGAACCCGTGCAGCGCCATGTCCATGGCGCCGTGGAATTCCTTGCCGACTTCCGCCAACACGTTGTTGGCCTCGTCGATATGGATCGCGCTGCCGAACCAGTTGCCGAACAGCATCGGGCCCACGGTGAAAAAACCGATGAACAATGAGGGAATCGCCAGCAGCACCAAGGGCACCGTCACCACCCAGGGCGACTCGTGTGGCGCATGCTCCAGCACGCCCGACTCATGGTGATCGTGATGATCGTCCAGGTGCGCATGCCCGTGGTGCTCGACCACGGTAAAGCGCTCCTTGCCGTGAAAAGTCAGATACATCTGGCGGAAGGTATACAGCCCCGTGACCATGGCGCCCGCCATCACACAGAAGTAAGCGTAGCCCGCACCCCAGCGATGGGACTCGCCGACCGCCTCGATGATCGCGTCCTTCGAATAGAAGCCCGAAAAGAACGGCACGCCGCACAGCGCGAGCGAACCGATCCACATGGTGATCCAGGTGATCGGCATGTACTTGCGCAGGCCACCCATATAGCGCATGTCCTGCTCGTGATGCATCGCGATGATCACCGAGCCGGCGCCGAGGAACAGCAGCGCCTTGAAGAACGCGTGCGTCATCAGGTGATACACGGCACCGGTGTAGGCCGACACACCCAGCGCCACCGTCATGTAACCCAGCTGCGACAGCGTGGAGTACGCGATCACGCGCTTGATGTCGTTCTGCACGATGCCGATCATGCCGGTGAACAAGGCCGTGGTCGCACCGATCACCATGATGAAGCTGAGAGCGGTCTGCGACAGCTCGAACAGCGGCGACATGCGCGCCACCATAAAGATACCCGCCGTCACCATCGTCGCCGCGTGGATCAGCGCGGAAATTGGGGTAGGGCCTTCCATCGAGTCCGGCAGCCACACGTGCAGCGGAACCTGGGCCGACTTGCCCATCGCGCCGATGAACAGGCAAATGCACACAACAGTGGCAGCATCCCAGTGCGTGTTAGCGGTGATCTGCAGCGTCTTGCCGACCAGGCTGGGTGCGGCGGCAAAGGCGGTGGTGTAGTCCATCGTGCCGAGGAAATACAGCACGCCGGCGATGCCGAGCAGAAAGCCGAAGTCGCCTACGCGGTTGACCAGGAACGCCTTGAGATTGGCGAAGATCGCGGTGGGCTTCTTGTACCAGAAGCCGATCAGCAGGTACGACACCAGGCCCACTGCTTCCCAGCCGAAGAACAGCTGCATGAAGTTATTGCTCATCACCAGCATGAACATCGAGAAGGTGAACAGCGAGATGTAGGCAAAGAAGCGCTTATAGCCCGGGTCATCGCTCATGTAGCCAATGGTGTACAGATGCACCAGCAGCGAGACGAAGCTCACCACCACCAACATCATCGCGGTCAGGCGATCGACCATGAAGCCGACGCTGGCGCTGAAATGCCCGATCTGGAACCAGGTATAGAGGTTCTGGTTGTAGACCGGCGCACCGCCGAGGGTGAGCTCGTACAGCACGTAGAAAGCCAGCGCGCACGAGATCGCGACGCCGAGGATGGTGACGGTATGCGAACCGGCCCGACCGATGAACTTGCCGAGAAAACCGGCCAGCAGACACCCGACCAGGGGCGCCAGGGCGATCGTCAGCAAAATGGAGGTGGAAAGACCCATGTGCTCAGCCCTTCATGCTGTCGATATCGGAGATATTGATCGTGCTGCGATTGCGGAACAGCAGCACCAATATCGCCAGACCGATGGCCGCTTCTGCCGCGGCCACGGTGAGGATGAAGAAGACGAACACCTGACCCGACACATCGCCGAGAAAACGCGAGAACGCCACGAAGTTGGTATTCACCGCCAGCAGCATCAGCTCGATCGACATCAGCAGCACGATGACGTTCTTGCGGTTGATGAACAGGCCGGCGACGGCGATGCAGAACAAAATGGCGCCAAGCACGATGTAGTGCGATAGCGTGATCATGAGCTTGGCTCCTGGGGCGGAACAGGCGTTGGCTGAGCGGGACGCACGGCGTCCATTTTCACGAGGCGGACGCGGTCGCGCGGATTGACGCGCACCTGCTCGCTGGCCGACTCGTGCCGCGTGGCGTCCACACGCTGACGCAGCGTCAGTGCCACGGCGGCCACCACACCCACGGTAAGAATCAACGCCGCCACTTCGAACGGCAGTAGGTATTTGGTATACAGCGCCTGGCCCAGCCACGCCGTGTTGGACACGCCGGCCACGGCCGCGGGATCGGCGCCCATGGCCTGTGCATGCATGGCCTTGACGCCGATCAGGCCAAGCATTTCGACCAGCATCGCCGCGGCCACGATCAGGCCCACCGGGAGGAACTTGACGAAGCCCTCGCGCATTTTTTCCTGATCGATGTCCAGCATCATCACCACGAACAGGAACAGCACCATCACCGCGCCGACGTAGACGACGATGACCGCCAGCGCGAGAAACTCGGCGTCGGCCAGCATCCACAGGCATGCCGCGCTGAAAAACGTCAGTACCAGCGAGAGCACGGCGTGCACGGTGTTCTTCAGCGTGATCACCGCCAGCGCGGCCACTACAGCGATGAAGCCGAACAGGTAAAAACAGATGAGTTGCAGCAGTTGGGGATTCATGAGTCGACGGCCTCAGCGATATGCCGCGTCTTGGGTACGGTCAGCGGCGATCTGCTTCTCGAAGCGATCGCCGATGGCGAGCAGCTGCAGTTTGTTCACCACGTTCTCGCCTCGATGCTCGAAGTGGTACTCGTGGATGCTGGTTTCGACAATCGAGTCCACCGGGCAGCTCTCCTCGCAAAAGCCGCAGAAGATGCACTTGAACAGATCGATGTCGTAACGCGTGGTGCGACGCTGACCGTCGCTGGCGCGCGGCGCCGAGTCGATCGTGATGGCCAGGGCCGGACACACTGCCTCGCACAGCTTGCACGCGATGCAGCGCTCTTCGCCGTTGGCGTAGCGGCGCAGCGCATGCAGGCCGCGGAAGCGGTTCGACTTCGGAATGTGCTCCATCGGATAGCGCACGGTGTATTTCGGCTTGAACATGTAGCGAATGGTCAAGCCCATGCCGCGAAACAGTTCGATCAGCAGCAGACTTTTGAAATAGTGGGTAATGCGGGACATGACTTTCTTCAGACTCCCGTGCCAGGAATGAAACCGACCGTGACCCAGCCGAAATATTTCAGGCAGCCGGCCACGAGAACCCACACGATGGCGATGGGAATGAATACCTTCCAGCCCAGCCGCATGATCTGGTCATAGCGGTAGCGCGGAAAGCTGGCGCGAAACCAGAGAAACAGGAACGAAAACAGGAAAGCCTTGATCAGCAGCCAAGGGAAGCCGGCGTGCCCAATGAAACCCCACGACGACGGGAACGGCGACAGCCAACCGCCCATAAACAGGATCGCCGAGAGAAAACTCACCAGAATCATGTTGGCGTATTCGGCGAGGAAAAAAATCGCGAACGCCGAGCCGGAATACTCCACGTGGAAACCGGCAACGATTTCAGACTCACCCTCTGCGACGTCGAAAGGCGCGCGGTTCGTCTCGGCCACGCCGGAGATGAAATAAATCACGAACACCGGCAGCAGCGGCAGCCAGAACCAGTCGAGCAGACCTTTGTGACCGGCTTGCGCGTTGACGATATCGGTGAGGTTGAGGCTGCCTGCCAGTACCAGCACGCAGACCAGGCAGAGACCCATCGCCAGCTCGTACGAAATCACCTGGGCGGCAGAGCGCATCGCGCCGAGCAGCGCATAGCGCGAGTTGGACGCCCAGCCGGCCAGAATGATGCCGTACACGCCCATCGAGGTCATCGCCAGCAGATACAGCACGCCGGCGTTCGCGTTGGACAGCACCATCTTGCTGCTGAAGGGAATCACCGCCCAGGCCGCCAGCGCAGGCACCAGCGTCAACATTGGTGCCAGGTAATAAAGGAAGCGATTCGCCGTGGTCGGCAGGATCACTTCCTTGATCAGCAGTTTGACCACGTCGGCGAACGCCTGCAGCAAGCCGAAAGGACCGATCTTGTTCGGCCCCATGCGGACGTGCATCCAGCCGATGACCTTCCGCTCCCAGTACACGAACATCGCTACGGCGAGGATCAGCGGGATCGTGATGCAAAGGATGTAGACGATCGGCCACACGAGATGATTGATGAGTTGATCAACCATGATGCTTATGCCTTGCTCAAAGTAATGGCGGCGCCGTAAGGCGGCAGTGCGGCGGTAACGTCATACCCGGCTTCGATCCAGACGGTGCCAGCGGGAACGGTCTCATCGATCGTGAGCAGCAGCGTCGCGTCGGCCACGCGGACCTGCTCGCCACCGGCCAGACCGAGGCGCTTCGCCTCGTCCAAGTTGACGCGCACGGCAGCCGCACGGTTCAGTGGATGCGCCTGCAGTGCGGTGGCACGGCGCAGCACGGCGTCGGTGCGATAGATCGGCAGCGTGGCCAGACGCACCAGACCGGAAACATCCTGACGCTTGGCCAATGCGGCGGAGGCTATCGCCGGCCGCTCTACAATGCCGTCGCGCAGGCCGGCAAGATCGTCGAATTCGAAGCCGGCCAGCTGCAGCGAACCGCCCAGCGCACGCAGCACCTTCCAGCCCGCGCGCGTCTGTCCGGGGGCTTTAGCACCGGCAGCCACGTTCTGGGCCAGCCCGTCGACGTTGACCAGGGTCGCGTCGATTTCCGGCAGCAGCGCGATCGGCAGAATCACGTCGGCCACTTCGCGCAACGCCGGGCTGGCGTAAGCGCTGAAAGCGACGACCTGCTCTGCCGCGCGCAAAGCCTTCAGCGCCGCGGCGCCGTCGGCAAAATCGTGCGGCGGCTCGACGCCGTACAGCACGTAGCTCTTGCGCGCCTGGGCCAGCATGGCCTGCGCATCGAGGCCGCCGTTGCCCGGCAGCACGCCGAGCTTGGCCAGACCAACCGCGTTGGCACCGACCGGCAATTCGTTGTAGCCGGCGCCGGTCGCTTCGGCGATGAAACGGGCAATTGCACGCAGCCACGAGGCCTGCGGATGGGTGACCGCGGCTTCGCCAAGAATGATGACGGCGCTACCGGATTTCAGCGCGTCGACGACCTCGCTGTCGCCATCGTCGCCGTGCGCGCCGTCAATGGCGTCGGCCAGCGCAGCTGGCGCCGAAGCGCCTGCGCCCACGGCGGCCTTGGCCACTGCCAGCAGGGCGTCGACCATGGCATGCGGCGCCACGATGGCCTGACCTGCCAGCGGATAGTTGAAGGCAAACTGTGCCGGGTTGACCAGATAGACCTTGGCACCCTTCTTGGTCGCCTGGTGCAACCGGTGATTGACCAGCGGCATCTCGTGACGCAGATCGGAACCGACGATCAGCGCCGCCTTGACCTTGTCGATCTCGGCCACCGGCAAACCGAACGTCGCGGCGACCGCGTTGTCGGCAAAGTCGAGCTGGCGCAGTCGGTGATCGACGTGCGCACTGCCCAGACCGCGGGCCAGCCGCATCAGCAGATCGCCCTCCTCGTTCGAGGTCGCGGGGTGAACGAGAACGCCCAGTTCGCTGCCCGATTCCTTCTTCACGGCTTCGCCGGCAAACTTCAGCGCGTCTTCCCACGTCGTGACTTGCCACTGGCCGTTGCGCTTCACTTCCGGTGCGCTGATGCGATCAGCCGCATACAGACCTTGATAGCTGTAGCGATCGCGGTCGGACAGCCAGCATTCGTTGACCGCCTCGTTATCGCGCGGCACGGTGCGCAGCACGTCGCCGCGACGCGTATGCAGCCACAAATTGGAGCCCAGCGCGTCGTGATAGGCGATCGACGGCTTGGCGATCAGCTCCCAGGCGCGCGCCTGGAACTGATATGGCTTGTTGGTCAATGCGCCGACCGGACAAACGTCGATGATGTTGCCGGAAAGCTCGGTTTCCAGCGTCTTGCCAATATAGGTGCCGATCTGCAGATTTTCGCCGCGGCTCATGCCGCCGAGCTCGTAGGTACCGGCAATTTCGCTGGTGAAGCGCACGCAGCGCGTGCACTGGATGCAGCGGGTCATTTCCGTGGCGACCAGCGGACCGAGATTTTCGTCGGTGATGGTGCGCTTGCGCTCGGTGTAGCGCGACACGCTGCGGCCGTAGCCCAGCGCCACGTCCTGCAGCTCGCATTCGCCGCCCTGGTCGCAGATCGGGCAGTCCAGCGGATGGTTGATCAGCAGAAACTCCATCACGTCTTTCTGGAATTTCAGCGCCTTGTCCGAACGCGTGGTGACCTTCATGCCCTCGGCGACCGGCGTGGCGCAGGCCGGCTGCGGCTTGGGCATCATCTTGCCGCCCATCTCCACGTCAACCAGACACATGCGGCAGTTGGCGGCGATCGGCAGCTTGCGGTGATAGCAGAAGCGCGGGATGGCCACGCCAATGGCGTCGGCCGCTTCGATGATCATCGCGCCCTTGCGGATCTGGGTCGGCTTGCCGTCGACCTCGATATTCAGCAGATCGGGCGCAGCGTGGCTAACGGGCTGCGCGCTCATGCGGCCACCCCGCGGCTCGCTTCGGCCATCTGGTCTTCAGTCATCGAACGACCGTGCTCCACGTAATATTCGAATTCATGCCAGAAGCGGTTGAGGAAACCCTGCACTGGCCATGCGGCCGCCTCACCGAAGGCACAAATGGTGTGACCCTCAATCTGACCGGCGACGGCCTTCAGGCGATGCAGATCGTCCGGCACGCCCTTGCCCTCGACGATGCGCGACAGCACGCGGTACATCCAGCCGGTGCCCTCTCGGCACGGCGTGCACTGGCCGCAGGATTCGGCGAAATAGAAGCGCGAAATGCGGTGGCAGACCTTCACCATGCAGGCGGTGTCGTCCATCACGATGACCGCGCCCGAACCCAGGCCGGAACCGGCCTTTTGCAGACAGTCGAAGTCCATCGTCATGTCCATCATGATCTCCGCCGGCAGCACCTTCATCGAGGCACCGCCGGGAATCACGGCCTTCAGCGTACGACCCGGCCGCAGTCCGCCGGCCATGTCGAGCAGGTCCTTGAACGGGGTGCCCAGGGCGATTTCGAAGTTGCCCGGCTTGGCCACGTGGCCTGACACCGAGAACACCTTCGGACCGCCGTTGTTCGGCTTGCCGATATTAAGGAACCAGTCCGCGCCGTTGCGCATGATCGCCGGGATCGAGGCGTAGGTTTCAGTGTTGTTGATCGTCGTCGGCTTGCCGTACAACCCAAAGTTGGCCGGGAACGGCGGCTTGAAGCGCGGCTGCCCTTTCTTGCCTTCGAGCGACTCCATCAGCGCGGTTTCTTCCCCGCAGATGTAGGCGCCGGCGCCGAGCGCGGCGTAAATGTCTACATCCACACCGCTGCCCAGAATGTCCTTGCCCAGCAGGCCGGCGGCATAGGCTTCTTTCAACGCCTCTTCGAAATGCTCGAACGGCTCATGATGAAACTCGCCGCGCAGATAGTTGTACGCCACCGTGGAACCGGTGCAGTAGCAGCCGATGGCCAGACCTTCGATGACCGCATGCGGGTTGTAGCGCAGAATGTCGCGATCGTGCGAGGTGCCGGGCTCCGATTCGTCGGAGTTGCACAGCATGTATTTCTGCATCGTACCTTTCGGCATGAACGACCATTTCAGACCGGTCGGAAACCCGGCGCCACCGCGCCCGCGCAGCGCGCTCTTCTTGACCTCTTCGATCAACGTGGCCGGATCGGGCTTTTCGGCGAGAATCTTCCGCCACGCCTTATAGCCGTCCATTTGCTCGTAGCTGTTCATTGCCCACGGCTTGTCGAAATGCAGCGTGGTCAGGACAACCTGATGCTCTTTGGGTGCGGGTCCGACTGCCATGATCTACTCCAGCCCGTCCAGAATTTTGTCGAGCTGCTGGATATCCAGATACTCGTGGTAATGCCCGTTGACGGTCATCGCCGGCGCGCGCACGCAGGCCGCGATGCACTCTTCTTCTTTCTTCAGATACACGCGGCCGTCGGCCGTGCTTTCGCCCAGCTTCACGCCGAGCTTCTTTTCGCAGTGGCGCACGAGATCGTCGGCGCCGTTGAGCCAGCACGAGATGTTGGTGCAGATCGCCACGTTGTTGCGGCCGACCGGCTTGGTTTCCAGCATCGAGTAGAAGCTGGCCACCTCGTACGCCCAGACGGTGGGCAGATCGAGGTACTTGGCCACGGCGGCGATCAGGTCGTCGCTGAGAAAGCCCTGGTTCTGCTCCTGCGCCGCGAACAGCGACTGGATCAGCGCCGAGCGCTTGCGGTCGGGCGGAAACTTGGCGACCCAGGCGTCGATGTGATGACGCGTGTGCTCGCTGAGCACGACCAGCGGGTCGACGTTCTTGACCTGGTCAAAATGTCCGGTGACTTTCATAGATGCTTTCCTTCGGACTCAGCGGTCGACTTCGCCGAACACGAGATCGTAGGTTCCAATCATGGCCACCACGTCGGCGAGCATGTGGCCGCGCACGATGGTGTCCATGGACGAAAGATGGGCAAAGCCCGGTGCGCGCAGATGCACTCGGAACGGTTTGTTGGCGCCATCGGAAACCAGGTAGCAGCCGAACTCGCCCTTGGGCGCTTCCACCGCGCAGTAGGTTTCGCCAGCCGGCACGCAGTAGCCTTCGGTGAACAGTTTGAAGTGATGGATCATGGCTTCCATGTCCTCCTTCATCTCGAAGCGCGTGGGCGGCGCGACCTTGAAGTTTTTCACCATCACCGGACCCGGGTTCGCCTTCAGCCACTGCACGCATTGCTGGATGATGCGATTGGACTGGCGCATTTCTTCCACGCGTACCAAGTAGCGGTCGTAGCAGTCGCCGTTGACGCCGACCGGAATGTCGAAATCCACGTCGGCGTATTTCGCGTAAGGCTGCTTCTTGCGCAAATCCCATTCCACACCCGAACCGCGCAGCATGGCGCCGGTCATGCCCCACTGCTGGGCCAGCTCCGGGCTGATCACGCCGATACCAACGGTGCGTTGCTTCCAGATGCGGTTGCCGGTGAGCAGCTCTTCGTACTCGTCGACCTTGCTCGGGAAATCGTTGGTGAATGCTTCGAGGTAGTCGAGCATCGAGCCTTCGCGCCAGCTGTTGATGCGCTTGAGGTCGTTACCCTTGTGCCACGGCGACTCGCGGTACTGCGGCATCTGCGCCGGCAGATCGCGATACACGCCGCCGGGCCGGTAATACGTCGCGTGCATACGCGCGCCAGAAACGGCCTCGTAGCAGTCCATCAGCTCTTCGCGCTCGCGGAAGGCGTACAGGAATACCGCCATCGCACCGAGATCCAGCGCGTTCGAGCCCACCCACATCAGGTGGTTGAGGATGCGGGTGATCTCGTCGAACATGGTGCGGATGTACTGCGCACGCTCGGGCGCCTCGATACCCAGAAGGGTTTCGATGGCGCGTACGTAGGCGTGCTCGTTGCACATCATCGAGACGTAATCGAGCCGATCCATGTAACCGATGGACTGGTTGAACGGCTTGGACTCAGCCAGCTTCTCGGTGCCACGGTGCAGCAAGCCGATATGCGGATCGGCACGGACGATGGTTTCGCCGTCCATTTCCATGATCAGACGCAGCACGCCGTGCGCCGCAGGATGCTGCGGGCCGAAGTTCATCGTGTAGTTACGAATCTCTTGCACGATCAGTTCCTCTGCCAGTCGTCGGCGGCTTCGGCTTCGGCCTGCATCAGGTCGGCGTCGTTGCGGATGGTGCGCGGTACCAGCACGCGCGGCTCGATCGACACCGGCTCGTAGATCACGCGCTTCTGCTCGGGGTCGTAGCGCACTTCGACGTTGCCGATCAGCGGGAAATCCTTGCGGAATGGATGCCCCACAAAACCGTAGTCGGTGAGGATGCGGCGCAGGTCCGGGTGACCGTCGAAAATAATGCCGTACAGATCGAACGCTTCGCGCTCGAACCAGTTCACGCCCGGCCAGATCAGCGTCAGCGACGGCACCACCGGCAGCGTGTCGTCATCGCAGAACACGCGCAGGCGCAGGCGGCAGTTGTGCACGATCGACAGCAAATGCACCACCACGGCGAAGCGGCGCGGCTTGTCTTCGCTGCGCGGGCGGCTGGCCCAGTCGAAGCGACCCATCGCCTGGCCTTCCACGCCGCGCGAAAAGCCAGTGCTTGAAACCGAGTCGGTATCCCATTCGACCTGGCTGTAGCCGAGGTAGTCGATACCGCACATATCCACCAGTTCGCTGAACTGGAACGCCGACTCATCGCGTAAAGCGGTGGCGACCGCAATCAGATCGGTGGCAGACAGTTCGGCGGTGGTCTCGTTGCGGACCGTGCTGATAGTGAGCGTTTCGCCGAATCGCGCGGCGAGACGGTCGGCCAGCGCGTTCGAATGTGGGTCGGACATGAAGAGCCTCTTACGAACGCGCGATGGTGCTGGTGCGACGAATTTTTTTCTGCAGCTGCAGAATGCCGTGGATCAACGCTTCGGCCGTCGGCGGGCAGCCCGGCACGTAGATGTCCACCGGCACGATGCGGTCGCAGCCGCGCACCACCGAATACGAGTAGTGGTAGTAGCCGCCGCCGTTGGCGCAGCTGCCCATCGAGATCACCCACTTCGGCTCCGGCATCTGGTCGTAGACCTTGCGCAGCGCGGGGGCCATCTTGTTGACCAGGGTGCCGGCCACAATCATCACGTCGGACTGGCGCGGGCTGGGGCGGAAGATCACGCCGTAGCGATCCAGATCCAGACGCGCCGCACCGGCGTGCATCATCTCTACCGCGCAGCAGGCCAAGCCGAAGGTCATCGGCCACATCGAACCGGTGCGCGCCCAGTTCATCAGCGCATCCACGCTGGTGGTGGCGAAGCCGCGCTGGACGATAGGATTGTCACCGGCCGGCCGAAGAATATCGTCGACCAGATTCAGCGGCTCCGGGTTATGCATCACCCGGCTGATGGAATTGCTCATTCCCATTCAAGCGCCCCTTTCTTCCAGACGTAAGCGAAACCGATCACCAGCAGCAGCAGGAACAGCGCCATCTCGATCAGCGCCACGGCGCCGATCTTCTGAAACACCACCGCCCACGGAAACAGGAAGGCGATTTCCAGATCGAAAATGATGAAGAGAATGGCCAGCAGGTAATAGCGCACGTCGAACTGCATGCGGGCGTCCTCGAACGCCTCGAAGCCGCACTCGTACGGCGCCAGCTTTTCAGCGCCCGGACGGCTCGGACCTGCCAGCAGGCCGATGGCGAGAAGCGCCAGGCCCAGGCCGATGGCCACGGCGATGAACAACAGAACGGGCCAATATTCGGCAATCACGATGCAACTACCTCCGCGCCGTGAGGCGCATCAGTGACCGCGGGGAAACGGTCTGGCGGCTTTGGGGTCGTCAGGCCAATGCAGCGGGGAGCTGATCAGCCAAGCCTGCAGGCACGGGGCCCGAAGCATCTGACGTTTCGCGAAGAACGGGTCCGCGAACCTCGGTATTGTACCAGCGCGTACGGGTACTACGACAAGCACTAATGAGCGCAACGTGCCGATTGACCGCAGGTCGACACGGCCGTCCCGGCGGCACGATTACATCGTGTGCGTCGCGCGATCCGAGGTCAGCGTACCGGCGAGAATATTTTCGATGCGGCTGCGCGCCGCTTCGGCGTCGCCGGATTCGTTGAAGTGCACGCCAATACCAGCCGTGCGATTTCCCTGTGCACCAAGCGGGCTGATCCATACCACTTTGCCGACCACCGAAAGCCGCTCGGTTTCCTCGGCCAGCGTCACCAGCAAAACCACCTCGTCGCCCAACGCATAATGTTGCGCCGTCGGGGCGAACAGGCCGCCGTTCTTCAGGAACGGCATATAGGCGTTGTAGAGCGAGGGTGCATCTTTGATCTTCAACGAGATGATGCCCTGTCGGGCAGCGGTCACCACGGGTTTCATACTTGACTCCTGCCGGTCGAACGCATCAACCAATCGATGGCTCGATCATAAAGGCTGCGCTCCCATCGCACCACCGCGGCGGCGGCGCACAACCGCCGTGGCCGTGTGCACGCCCGCGGCTTCGATCGCGCATCAGGCGCCGGGCTGACGACCATCCAGCAGCGACTGGCGCTCGCCGGCCAGTTGACTCCACGAAAGCGGCGGCAGCCAGCCAGCCACCCATCGGGGTACCGACTCGCCCGGCATCGGACGCGAAATGGAAAATCCCTGCAGCTGATGGCAGCCCAGCGACGCCAGCACGTCACCCTCTTCCGACGACTCGACGCCTTCGGCAATCACCGACTTGGCCAGCATGCGGGCCGTGGTGATCACACCGGCAGCGATCGCCATATTGCGGTCGTCGCTGAGGATATCGCGCACGAACCGCTGGTCGAGCTTGATATGTTCGATGTCGAGCTGCTGGATATGGCTCAGCGATGCGCTGCCGGTGCCGAAGTCGTCCAGCCCCACGCGGATGCCGCGGCGACGGCACTCCTCGATCACCACAGTCGCCTGCGCGTGATCCATGCTTGGGCCCGTTTCGGTGATCTCGATGCCGAAGCCCACGTCCATCACCTCAGGATACGCATCCAGCGCCACATCGATATCGCTGAAGAACGCCGGATGCAGCAGATGCCGCGTGCTGATGTTCACCGATACCGGCATCGATACGCCTCGCCGCAGCCAGTCCCGACAGTGCTTGAACGCCTCGCTCAAGACGAAGCGGCCGATGGGCCGAGCCAGCTGCGGGTCGTCGAGTGCGTGAGTAAAGTTGGCCGGTTCGATCAGGCCCAGCTCATCGTCGTACAAACGGATCAGCGCCTCCATGCCGGCCACGCCCTGCGGACCGGCAAGACCATCCACATAGACGATCGGCTGAAACAGCAGCCGCAGTCTCGACTGCACCAGCGCCTGGGCGACGCGTTCGCGCATGGCCTGCAGGCGCAGCTGCTCCAGCTCCATCGCCGGCTCGTACAGCGCGCCGCGATCCTTGCCCTGCTGTTTGGCCGCGTACATGGCCAGATCGGCGTGGCGTACCAGCCCTTCGGCATCGGCCGGGTCGAGCGGAAAAAGCGTCCAGCCAATGCTGGCCGACAGGTGCAACTGCTCGCCGCTGCAGTGGAACGGCAGCCGCAGCGACTGCAGGATGCAGCGGCTGATCGCGTCGAGCTGCTCCCTGCTGTCCAGCCCGGGAATCATCAGCGCAAACTCATCGCCACCGAACCGCGCCAGCACGTCGACCGGGCGCAACAGGCCACGTACCCGTGCCGAGGCCTCCACCAGCACCTGGTCGCCGCCGTCATGTCCGATCGTGTCGTTGACGCTTTTAAAGCGATCCAGATCCAGCACGCCGATCGCCAGCAGCGACCCATGCTGGCGCGCGCTGACCCGCTCTTTTTCAAGCAGATCGAACAGCAGTCGTCGATTGGGCAGCCCGGTGACCACGTCGTAAAACGCCAGGCGGTGAACGCTGGCCTGCTGGATTTTCTGCGAGGTGACATCGCGCTGATTCCAGATGCGCCCGTGGCGAACGCCGTCGATATAGATCGGTGTGAAGTCGCGCAGCAGAATGCGCCCGTCGCGCATGTGCACTTCCTCATCCTTGATTGCGACGCCACGGTGGAGGATCTCCCTGAGCCGCAGAAACTCCGCGTCAGGATCCTGATATGCGTCTGTGAGGCGTTCAAAAATTACGCTCGAAGTCTGGTTCTCCAGCTCGGCCGGCGTCTTCTCGAAACCGTAAAGCCTGCAGAAGGCCTCATTGGCGAACATCACCCGCCCTTCTTCGGAGATCACCAGAATGCCCGAGTGCTGGTGCGAGAGAATCATGCGGAAATGCTGCAGGCTGAAGCGCAGCTCGCGCTCTGCCGCGAGACGCGCTGCGCGCGCGCGCTGAATCTGCAGACCCAGACCCAGTTCGACGCCCATTTCCGCAAACACCTGCAGTTCCGTGGCGCTGAACGCACCAGCGTCGGTGGTGCCGATGACGAATGCACCGACGATCACGTCATCCACCCTTAGCGGCAGCGCCAGGAGTGCGCGCAGCGGCATCGTATGATCGTCAGCGGGGCCTTCGTGGAGTCCCGCAGACGACGGATACGAAACCCGCGGCTCACCTGCCCGCCGCGCCAGCAGTGCGACTGCGGCGGCGTGACCCTCAACCCGCGCCAAGACCACGGGCTCCGTCGCGTCGCAGCGACTGAAGCCATGGCGCGCTTGCCACTGGATGCCCGATTCGCTCGCATCATCCGACAATCCGATCCATGCCAAAGCGTAGCTGCCGATGTCTCCGGCCAGATCGCAGGCGTCAGCCAGCAGCTGCAGCTCATCCCTGCTGCGCGATACCAGCTTGATCATTTCACTGAGCAGCCGCAGCGCCTGCCGCTGGCGCGCCTCTTCGCGCACCGACTCCAGCAGACGCATACGCTGCTGATACGCCTCCAGCCCGAGCCCGATACTCGCCGCGGCCTGCTGCAGCAGATCGATCATGGCCGGCGAGAAAAAATCGGCGTCGGACGACCGTATCACCAGACCGGCCCGCACTTCACCGAACATCAGTACGGGTACCGCGATCGACGAAGTGACGCCATGGCGCTTGAACGCATGGCGAAAGCCTTCCATGCCCGACATATGCGCAATATCGGCTTCCAGCTGCGGCGTGCCCTCCCAGAACGAAGGCAACGCAACGGCAAACGGCAGCCGCTCGGGATAAATATCCTCCATCCCCGCCGGGACCCGCGCCGGCGCTATGCGCCGAAACCAGCCGCCGGCGCGATCGACCTCGCCGACCATGACCAGACGCGCGCCGATGCGCCGCTCCAGCACCTCGATCACCGCTTCGTACAGCACCGCAGGATCGAGCGAGCGCAGCAGCAGTTGGCCGAGATCGGAAAGCGCCGCATAACGGCTTTCGCCCGATACGTCCCGAGGTTTCAGCCCGGGGCCAACCAGTCGCGGGTTCTGATCCGATGTACGCATGCAGGTTGCCAGCCGGTAAGCGGAATCCGTCCACCTGCCATAAGCCCACAGGGCGAACAGATCGGCGGCATTCTTTTCGGTCCGGACGATGCCCTCAGCAGTTCTGCGCTGGTCCCCAACATCGGCATGGTCGTTTCCCCTCCAGCGAAGCTAGCGCTGTCGCCCAGCCGATGCAAGGGCCGCGCCGATCCGCCCCGCTCTCAGAGTTCGCACCAGCCCCAGCGGTCGAAGATCCACAGCGAGGGGAGCGCGCACGCCAGTCGAGCGAAACGCGGACCGACGGCGCCCGCAGTGGGCAGCTCCAGGTGAAACCTGCCCTCATTGTCGCGCCGCAGCGGCGCCTGCGACCACGGCCAGGTCTGCGCACCCGACTGATCCACCACACTGAGGCGCAGCGACGGCCGCAGCCACGCCGGCGGCTGCCAGGGAAGCACGTCGCGTGGCGGCGGCGCCGGCAAAACCGGCGCATACCGTTCGGCGCGGCCGGCCAGCCGGCGCATGCGGCGGCGGCTCAACGCCATCTGGCTCCGATGCGCGTTCAGCGCCTGCAGTTTGGTGGCCGACTGTTCGGGCGTCCCGCTCATATCAACAACGTGCTCGTGTGCGCTGTGTCCGTGGATGAGATAAGCCAGCTGCAGAGGCGCATCGGGAAGCGAGGCCAAGGCCAGCCGGGTCAGCACATAAGCGGAGCCGTGGTCCGGGTGACGATCGTCGATCGACGGCATGGCAACGATGTCGGGACAAAACGCACGCATGGCCGCGGCCAGCTCTTCAACAGCGCGCGCGGGAGAGCCCAGCACAACGTCGGTCACGCCCATGTCCGGCCAGTCCAGCGTTTGCAGCGCGGCAAGTGGAACGTCCAGCTGCTGCAGCGCCTGACCCAGTTCAATACGACGGCGCCGCCCCCAGCGCTGCCGGTCGGCCGCGTCAATCCAAAGTCGCCGCTCCAGCCAGCGCTGCGGCCAGGGATTGTTTTCGCCCGCGGTCAACAGCACGAGTTTCACTTCGCCACCGGCGGCGCGGACGCGCTGGATCAGCGCGCCGTTGGCGATCGTCTCGTCATCCGGATGCGGCGCGATCACGAGCAGGCGGGTCTGCGCGGAAAAGGCCGGTAGCTTCAGCGTGGAAGAGGATGGATGCATGTTGACGGCCGCGGCCGTCAACGCCATTGCGCCAGCAGCTCCAGCAGCAGCAGGTCGGCGCGCAGCGGACCGCGCAGGCTTTCCCGCGTGCGGTTGACCGCGTTGAACCACTGATCCAGCGCCTCAGCGCTCAACGCGCTGGTGAGCGGGCCGGATTTGTCCGTGACCTTGGCGCGGATTTCATCGGCCGCGGCCTGCGCGGCAAACCACAGCCGCTGGGCCGGCTCGTCGTCCAGCCAGCGCCTGACCACTTCCATCGGCTGACCGCGACCAGCCGCCAGCGCGGCCAGATCCTTGCGCACTTCGAGCCGGCGATCCAGCGCACCTTCCTGCGCCCACGCGCTGGCCAGACCGGGATTGCCGCCCGCCGCCGCCAGCGCCCCGGCCGCGTCGCGAATGCCCTGCGCCTGCAGCCAGGCCAGCGCTTCGGCGGCGTCGGGCAGATGAAATTCGATGCGCTGGCAGCGGCTGCGAATGGTTTGCGGCAAACGCCACGGCGCATCCGCGATCAGGATCAGCATGGTCTGCGGGGACGGCTCCTCCAGCGTTTTCAGCAGCGCGTTGCCGGCGGCCGGATTCATCGCGTCGGCTGGATCGATCAACGCCACCTGCCAGCCGCCGAACTGGCTGCTCATGGCCAGCCGGGCCGACAGATCGCGAATCTGGTCCACCACGATTTCGCTGCGCTGCACGCCGTCCTTGCGCAGGCCGAAACTCAACTCGATCAGATCCGGATGACTGCCCGCTGCCAGCAGCAGGCAGCGACGGCAGTGGCCGCAGGCGTCGCCATCGACCGGCTGCTCGCACAACAGCGCGTTGACGAAACGCTGCACGAACTCGCGCTTGCCCAGACCTGCAGCGCCGCAGACCAGCAGCGCATGCGGCAGCGCATCGCGCTGACGGCGCGACTGCAGACGCGACCAGTGCTCGGCATGCCACGGTAAGGCGCTCATAACGGCCGACCTGCAAATAATTCGGCGATGGCCTGAGTAGCCGCTCTCAGCACGTCGGCCGGCGACTGGCTGGCATCGAGCACGCGAAAGCGATCCGGCTCGGCCGTCGCCCGTTCGCGATAGGTGGAACGAATGCGCTCGAAAAACGCGTCCGCCTCGACTTCGATGCGATCGGCTTCACCGCGACCGGCGGCGCGAGCGCGGCCGGTCGCCACGGGCAGATCGAGCAGCAGCGTCAGGTCGGGCTTCAGCCCGGCGCAGGCCCAGCGCTCGAGTTCCGCGATGCGCTCGACCGGCTGGCCGCGCCCACCGCCCTGATACGCGTAACTGGCGTCGGCGAATCGATCGCACAGCACCCACTGCCCGGCCTCGAGCGCGGGAGCAATCACCTCGCGCACCAGTTGCGCGCGTGAGGCGAACATCAGCAGCAGCTCCGCTTCGGCCGTCAGGCCACGCTGTGACGGATCGAGCACGATGGCGCGCGCCGCCTCGCCCAGCTGCGTGCCGCCGGGTTCGCGCGTCAGCACCAGCGTGAACCCACGTTGCTCAATGCTTGTGCGCAGGCCGGCCAGCAAGGTGCTTTTGCCCGCGCCCTCGCCGCCTTCGAGGCTGATGAATTTCCCACGCTTTGTGGCTTGTGCTGCCGCGCTCACTGGCAATGCTTCCGCTGGTAGCAGTCGACGTTGCGATTGTGCGCTTCGAGCGTGCTGGCGAACACATGCCCGCCGTCGCCGCGAGCGACAAAATACAGCTCGTTGCCCGCCGCAGGATGCAGCGCGGCTTGCAGCGCGGGCTTGCCCGGCAGGGCGATCGGCGTCGGCGGCAGGCCGGCGCGGGTATACGTGTTGTACGGCGTATCGGTGGCGAGATCGGTCTTGTGGATATTGCCGGTGTACTGCGCGCCCATGCCGTAGATCACGCTGGGATCGGTCTGCAGCATCATGTGGCTTTCCAGCCGCCGCACGAAGACGCCGGCGATGCGCGGACGCTCATCGGCCCGACCGGTTTCCTTTTCCACGATCGAGGCCAGGATCAGCGCATCGTACGGCGTGGCCAGCGGCAGATCCTTGTCACGCAGCGGCCACAGCATAGCGAGCATCTTGCTCATCGCGCCGTGCGCACGCTTGAGGATATCCAGATCGCTGTCGCCTTTGACGTAGGCATACGTCTCCGGCAGAAAGCGGCCCTCGGGCGCTTCGCCGGCCGCACCGATTTTCCGCATGACAGTGGCGTCGTCCAACCCCACGCTGTCGTGCCTGAGTTTGTCAGCATTGCCCAGTGCCTGGCGCAGTTCGGCAAAGGTCCAGCCGTCGACGATGGTGAAATTACGCTGCAGCACCTTGCCGGCGGACATATTGGCCAGCAGCTGGCGCGGCGTCATACCCACATCGATGGCATATTCGCCGGCGTGCAGTTTGCCCGCTACGCGCATCTGCTCGGCCAGCAGCCGCCAGTAAAGTCCGTTGGCATCGCTCACACCGCGCTGCTGCAGGTCGGTCACGATATTGCGGAAACCCGTGCCGCGCGCGATATCGATGCTCTCGCCCGATGCCGTGACATGCAGCGGCGCGCTGGTAAAACGACTGTAATCGTAGGCGCCGAAAGCCACGCCGCCAACGATGATCAGCAGCACGATCGTCCACAGCAACTTCGTCAACGCGCCGCCTTTTATCGCCCTGCGGCTCATCCTGCCTGCTCCATCGAAAACCCCAGTGTGTGCCAGTGCTGCTGAACTTCGCGGGTGATGGTACCCGGCGCATAGACCCGATCGCCGAGCAAGCTTACCGGCACAATGCCCCGCACGCTGGAGCTTAGAAAAATTTCCTTGGCTCCCCGCAGCACGTCGAGAGGAATGTCGCTGATATGCGTTTGCGGGAATGCCTGTAAGACCTCGGCGCGGGCGACGCCGGCGACGCCGCAGTGATCCACCGATGGCGTCAGCAGCGCACCGTCGATGACGGCAAAAAGATTGGCCATCGTGGCGCAGACGACCCGACCATCACTGGCGCAGAGCAGTCCCTCGGCAATCGCCGGATCGCTCCACTCAGCGCGCGCCAGCACCTGTTCCAGCCGATTGAGATGTTTGATGCCGGCGAGTAATGGCTGCTGCGCCAGACGCATCTCGCAGACGCGGATACGCACGCCCTCCGCATAAATTTCTGCTGGCACGACAGGCGCTGCGAAAGCCGCAACGATGCGTGTCACCGACGGCGATACCGGCGGCGCATAACCGCGCTCGCCCACGCCGCGAGTCAGCGTGATGCGCACGACGGCGTGCGTCAGATCGCGCGAAACCGAGATGGCCTCTTCCCACAGCTGCGCCGCATCGGGTGCTGGAATGTGCAAACGCCGGCAGCTTTCGTCGAGTCGCTGTATATGCCGCTGCCAAAGCGGCGCTTTCGTTCCGATGAAGCGGACGCTTTCGAATAGCCCGTCGCCGTAGGCAAGGCCGCGGTCCAGCGGAGAAATGATGCCCTCGGCAGAACCGTTGACAAGCATGGTCGCAGCCATCAGTCCGGCACTCCCAGCGCACGAAGCAGTCCTCGCGCCTTGGCGCCGGTTTCGTCGAGCTCGAGCTCGGCAATGGAATCGGCCACGATGCCGGCACCGGCGCGCAGGCTGACGCGGTCACCGACCAGCGTCAGCGTGCGGATCAGGATATTCAGATCGAGGTCGCCGCTGCGGTCGAGATATCCCAGTGCGCCGGTGTAGGCGCCGCGCGGCGCGTCTTCCAGTTCGGCGATGATTTCCATGCAGCGTACCTTCGGGCAGCCGGTGATCGTACCGCCCGGAAACGTGGCGGCGATGACTTCGCCGGGCGTGACCTCGGCGCGCAGTCGGCCTCGCACATTGGAGACGATGTGGTGAACGTGGGCATAACTCTCCACCGCCATCAGCTCGTCCACATCGACCGTGCCGGGCACGCAAACGCGGCCCAGGTCGTTGCGCTCCAGGTCGATCAGCATCACGTGCTCGGCGCGCTCTTTCGGATGGGCGGTGAGTTCGCGGATGCGCTCGTCGTCGTCATCGCCGGGCAATCTCGCACGCGTGCCCGCAATCGGTCGGGTCTGCGCCAGACCCTGACGCACTTCCACCAGCCGCTCTGGCGATGAACTCACCACCGCCCAGTCAGGCTGCTGCAGCAAGCCGGCGAACGGCGCGGGATTGGCTTGCCGCAGTTGAGCGTAAAGCGATGCGGGCGAAGTCGCTTCGACGTACTGCGCCTGCCAGGCGCGCGAGAGATTCACCTGAAAAATGTCGCCCGAGCGGAGGTACTCGTGGATGCGTTCCACGCCGGTGAGAAACAGCTCGGGAGCATCCTCGCGCCATGCTTTCAACGGCGGCAGCGCAGGAATCAGCGGCGCCGCGGCGAGGTCGGCCTCGAGCTGATCGAGCAGGCTTTCGTCACCCGCTTCGGCGATGAGAAACGTGCAGTCGCGAACATGATCCACGACGACCGCCGCAGGACAGCGAACGGCCAAGGCCACGGGTAGAACCGACGGCGGACGCAGCCGCAGGCGCGGCTCGATGTCACCGGCAAGTTCATAAGCCAGCAACAGCACCCAACCGCCGTGAAACGGCAGCTGATCATCTTCGGCGTGCGCAACGCGCTCCGCTTTCCACGCAGCATCGAGCGCGTCGAGAAAGGCACCGGCAACAACCTGCCCTGCCCCATCACGCACGGTGCCATCGGCACGCAGCGTCAGCGCCTCACGCGGAAACGCAAACAGGATGTCGTAACGCGACTGCGCCGTGCCGCGCACCACGCTTTCGAGCAGGCAGGGATAGCGCGCCGGAAAGGCGCCGGCCGGCGCGAGTAGATCGCGCCGGCCGCCGAGAACTCGCCGGCTGAGCGCCGGACCATGCTTGTCCACGCTCAGACGCGGCGGAATGCCAGCGTGCCGTTGGTGCCACCGAAGCCGAACGAGTTGGAAATCGCCACGTCGATCTTGGCCTCGCGCGCCGTGTTCGGCACGAAGTCCAGATCGCAGCCTTCGCTGGGCTCGTCGAGATTGATCGTCGGCGGCAGCACCTGATCGCGCAGCGCGAGGATCGAGAAGATCGCCTCGACGCCACCGGCCGCGCCAAGCAGATGCCCGGTGGTGGACTTGGTCGAACTCATCGCCAGCTTGTAGGCGTGGTCGCCAAAGACCGTTTTTGCCGCCATCACTTCGCCCAGATCGCCCAGCGGCGTCGAGGTGCCGTGCGCGTTCACATACTGCACGTCGGACGCGTTGAGGCCAGCATCGTTCAATGCGGTTTGCATACAGCGCGCCGCGCCTTCTCCACCTTCGCTCGGCGCGGTCATGTGGAAGGCATCGCCGCTCATACCGAAGCCGACCAGCTCGGCGTAGATGCGGGCGCCGCGCGCCTTGGCGTGTTCGTATTCTTCAAGCATCAGCACGCCGGCGCCGTCGGACAGCACGAAGCCGTCGCGGTCCTTGTCCCACGGACGGCTCGCCTTGGTCGGCTCGTCGTTGCGGGTGGACATGGCCTTGGCCGAGCAGAAGCCCGCCATGGCCGTTCCGGTGGTGGCAAATTCGGTGCCGCCCGCAATCATCGCATCGGCGTCGCCGTACTGGATCATTCGCGCGGCCAGACCGATGTTGTGCGAGCCCGTGGTGCAGGCCGTAACGCAGGCGATATTCGGACCCTTCAGGCCAAACATGATCGACAGCTGGCCGGACACCATGTTGATGATCGAGCTGGGCACGTAAAACGGCGAGACCTTGCGCGGACCTTTGGCGGCAAGATCAAGCGTGGTGGCTTCGATCGTGTAAAGCCCCCCGATGCCGGCGCCTACCGCCACACCGATACGCGGCGCGTTGGCCTCGGTGATTTCCAGCCCGGAATCCTTCAGCGCCTGCGTGCCAGCGGCCACACCGTAGTGGATGAACGGGTCCATCTTCTTGACGTCTTTCGCCGCCATCCACTGGGCTGGATCAAAGTCGCTGACCTGACCGGCGATGCGGGTGGCGTAGGCAGAAGCATCGAAATGCGTCACCGGGACGATGCCGCTGATCCCCTTGACGACGCGATCCCATGCGCTGGCGATGTCGTTGCCAACCGGGGAAATGATGCCCATGCCAGTGACTACTACTCGACGCTTGCTCATGCTGTGTTCCTTGGTAATCCGTCATCCGCCTTGGTTGCCAATCGGCGCATTGGCGATAGGCTGCCTATAGCTACGTCGTCAGCGGCAACGCAGACGCAGCGCGGACCATACGGGGTCGGACGTTACAAAATGCAGAAATGAAAACTGCGCCGGGAGAGGCGCAGTGTTCGATGTGGCCGGATCGGCGAACGGGCAACAGCGCTGCCTGTCTCCGATGCGACCCATGTCGGATCGATCAATCCTTGGAGTGGGCCTTGATGTAATCCACAGCCTGCTGCACGGTGGTGATCTTCTCGGCATCTTCGTCTGGAATCTCGGTCTCGAACTCTTCCTCGAGTGCCATGACCAGTTCCACCGTATCGAGCGAATCAGCGCCCAGATCATCTACGAACGACGCGTTCGCCGTGACTTCATCTTCCTTTACGCCCAGCTGTTCGATGACGATTTTCTTGACGCGCTCTTCGATGGTGCTCATGTTGCCCATACCTCTCAAGGAGTAGTTGTTTGTTCATGCAGGCGAGTGCCTGCACAAGCCCGGCGGCATTGTAGTGGCTTCGCCGTGAAGCCGCCACGATGTGCCGGTGATACGTGACGACAGCCAACTCGGCCATCGCGAAGGCGTAATTGTCGCCTAAAACGTGGCCGCTGGCGACCACCTGGCCCGCAGAGCCTACGGCATATACATGCCGCCATTGACGTGAAGGGTTTCGCCGGTGATGTATGCCGCCGCGGGCGAGGCCAGAAAGCCGACCGCCTTGGCGATATCCGCGACCTCACCAAGCCGACCCAGCGCAATCTGACCGAGCAGCGCCTGCTTCGACTCTTCGGGTAGCGCCTTGGTCATGTCGGTGTCGATGAAACCGGGCGCCACTACGTTCACCGTGATGCCACGCGAGCCGATCTCGCGCGCCAGCGATTTGGAGAACGCGATGATGCCGGCCTTGGCCGCCGCGTAATTGGACTGACCCGGATTGCCGGTCAGCCCGATCACCGAGGCGATCGAAATGATGCGGCCCTTGCGCGCCTTCATCATGCCGCGCATCACCGCCTTCGACGTGCGATAGACCGAGCTGAGGTTGGTATCGAGGATCACGTTCCAGTCTTCTTCGCGCATGCGCATCAGCAGCTGATCGCGGGTAATGCCGGCGTTGTTGACGAGAATCGAGATCGAGCCGAACTCCTTGCCGATGCCGTCGATCAGCGCCTCGACCGCGGCGCTGTCGGTGACGTTCAACACGCGGCCGTGCCCGCCGCTGGCGGCCAGACGCGCGCCGATGGCTACGGCGCCGCTTTCGCTGGTCGCCGTGCCGATCACTGTGGCGCCCATGGCAGCCAGCTCGTCGGCGATGGCGGCGCCGATGCCGCGACTGGCGCCGGTCACCAGCGCGACTTCACCTTGCAGGGTATGGCTCATCGATGTGTCCTGATATTCGCGGAGTGAAATTTGAGAATGAAAAACCCGTACGCGGTCAGATCCATTCAGCTACGGCCGTATCGATGTCGGCAGGCGTACCGATCGCGCGCGCTTCGAGGGTCTTGTCGATACGCTTGATCAGGCCGGTCAATACCTTGCCCGGGCCGCATTCGGCAATGCGCGTGGCGCCGCCGCTGGCCAGCGCCTGCACACACTGCGTCCAGCGCACAGGCAGGTACAGCTGGCGCTGCAGCGCGGTGCAAATATCGTCGACCGTGGCATAGGTCTTGGCATCGGCATTCTGCACGACCGGAATCGAGGGCAGCTGCCATGAGATCGACGCCATCCGCTCACCCAGACGATCGGCCGCATCGCGCATCAGCGCGCAGTGCGAAGGCACCGACACGGCCAGCTTGATGGCCTTCTTTACGCCCAGCTCGGCCAGTCGCGCCAGCGCCCGATCGACCGCCTCGGCATTGCCGGCAATCACCAGCTGACCCGGCGAATTGAAGTTCGCCGGCGAGACGACCTGGCCCTGCGCGACCTCTTCGCACACGGCCGCAATTTGCGCATCGTCACCGCCGAGGATGGCGGCCATGGCGCCGACGCCTGCCGGCACCGCCGCTTGCATCAGGCGACCGCGCTCGGCCACCAGCGCGGCGGCATCGTGCAGCGACAGCGCGTTGGCACAGACCAGGGCGCTGTATTCGCCGAGGCTGTGGCCCGAGAGCTGCGCCGGCTGTGCGCCACCGAGCTTCTGCCATACCCGCCACACCGCCACGCTGGCAGCCAGGAGGGCCGGCTGGGTGTTTTCGGTGCGGTTGAGCTGATCTTCGGGTCCCTGCGCGGCAAGGCTCCACAGATCCAGGCCTGCGCCTTGCGAGGCCTCTTCAAACGTTGCCTGCACTTCCGGGTGCGCGGCGGCCAGTTCGGCCAGCATGCCAACCGACTGCGAACCCTGGCCGGGGAAAACAAACGCGAGCGAGGCGGACTTTGTGTTCATGAGTCAGGCGAATTCGTTCGGGAAAACCACCATGGTGCCAGCATCTGCCGCCATACGCAGCTGTATCCGGCTATCCAAGAGCAAAACACAACGATGCCGCCCTGAGGCGGCATCGATAAGCGACACGGACTGACGGCGCAGTCGTCTTCAATAACGCAGCAGCGCGGAAGCCCAGGTAAAGCCGCCGCCAAATGCCTCCAGCAGCAGATTCTGGCCGCGCTGCACCTTGCCCGAACGCACCGCATGATCCAGCGCCAGCGGCACCGAACCGGACGACGTATTGGCGTGCTGGTCGACCGTGACAATCACGCGGTCCATCGACATCTTCAGACGCTTGGCGGTGGCTTCGATAATGCGCAGATTGGCCTGGTGCGGAATCAGCCAGTCGATGTCCGACTCGTGCATGCCCGCGGCCTGCAGGGTTTCGTCGACCAGCGAATCGAGCGTTTTCACCGCGACCTTGAACACTTCGCGGCCGGCCATGCGAATGCGCACGCCGTGGTTCGGCTCGTCGGTAAACCCGACCGATACGCCGACCGGGTTGTACAGAAGATTCTTGTGGCCGCCGTCGGCGTGCAGGCAGGTGGCGTAAATGCCCGGTTCGCTAGACGCTTCCAGCACCACGGCGCCGGCGCCGTCACCAAACAGCACGCAGGTTTCGCGCTCGGTCCAGTCGACCATGCGGGTCAGCGTTTCGGCGCCGATCACCAGCACCTTTTTGGACGCCCCGCTCTTGATGAACTTGTCGGCCACGCCCAGCGCGTAGACAAAGCCCGAACAGGCCGCGTTGACGTCGAACGCGGCGCAGCCGTTGGCGCCGAGGCGATGCTGCACCAGGCAGGCGGTCGATGGAAAAATCAGGTCGGGCGTGGTGGTTCCCAGCACAATTAGATCGAGCTCGGACGCCTTGACGCCAGCGGCTTCCAGCGCGCGCTGCGCGGCGTCGAAAGCGAGGTCACCGGTGGTCTGGCCATCAGCCGCAATATGGCGCTGGCGAATGCCGGTGCGCGTGCGTATCCACTCGTCACTCGTGTCGACGATCTTTTCCAGATCGGCGTTGGTTACCACGCGCTCGGGCAGGGCGCTGCCGGTCGCGATAATGCGGGAGTAGATCTGGGTCATCGTTTATCCATCAACCAAAGCTCGGGTATCGCGCAACACGGCCGCATCGATATCAACCACGCCACGTTACTTTCCACCGGGTAGAAACGCAAAACGGCGCGTTAACGCGCCGTCTCGCCTAATGGACAACATCGGGAATCGGGTAGGACTCCCGACGCACCATCAATCGTCGACCGACACCGCACCCTTGGTTTCGATCACTTTCTTGCCACGGTAGTAGCCGTCCTTGGTGACGTGATGGCGCAGATGCACCTCGCCGCTGGTCGGATCGGTGGACAGCTGCACGGTCTTCAGCGAGTCGTGCGAACGACGCATGCCGCGGGTGGACGGGGTACGGCGGCTCTTGGCAACTGCCATGGCATTTCTCCAACAGGAACTTGAGTGGTCTGAATCAACGTGACCTGGATCGACGACCCGGGCCGGTGGCTATTTCTTAGTTACTTCTTCAGTTCGCGCAACACCGCAAACGGATTCTCCGAACGCCCCTCTCCGGAAGATTCCTCTTCCGATTCATGGCCTGTCACTTCGTCAGGCAGCGTGCTGTCCGGATTGACCGGCACCAGCGGCAGCGCCAACAACAATTCATCTTCAATGACATCGGCCAGACTCATCCGGCCATCGTCAGCAACCAGCAGCGGCTCGCACTCGGGCGGTAAACCCGCTTCGTCGCGCTCATGCTTGATCAAGCCCAGGCGCGCATTCACAACCACCGGCAAGGCAAACGGCTCGAGCGAACGCTGGCAAACCACATTCAGCGATGCCCTCGCACGAACGTCGACGTAGCTGATGCCGAGGCTGTCGCGACCAAAATCCATGCCGTATTCGACGACGCCATCGCTCGACGATAACGCCTCACACAGTCGTGCGAGGGCCGCGATAGGTAGCGTTCCTTCAAACGAACGCCGCGCCGAAACCATGCGCCAAGCGTCCACGGACTCTGGCAGCGTCACGGACATAATCCGCAAATGTTAGGTTTCCGGCGCGCTTAAGTCAACTGATACGGTTCAAAAGCGGGCTTAATTCGCTGAATCAGCCAGATATTTTGCCCTACCCGACCGCTATGCGGCAAACTGCGTGGCATTGCAGCCGAGCCAGAGTTTCGTGAATGTCCGATTTGACGCTCGGCGCAGCCGCCATCGCCGTTTTTCTTGCCGCTGCCGGGGCCTGGATGGTACTTTCACGCCGCCGCCAGGGAAAACGCACCGTCAGCCTTCAGCATCTGCTCGATCTGGCCGACCGGCTCGAAGTCGACCTAAAGACTTGTCGCAGCGGCCTGCAGCAGGCGCATGCGGTGATGTCGCTCAATCCGGATCTGCCGGCAGCCAGTGAACAGGACGCGCAAAACGCCATCGACGCCGGCCTGCGCGCCCTTTTGCAACAGCGGCTCTGGATTCGTGACCGCTCGCCCCGAGCCAGCCAGCGTGAGCTGGACGAGGCTTCACTGTCAATGACAGCCGCCCGCAACCGCCTACAACCGCTGCTGCAGGCGCTGAGCCAGGCCCAACGCGATCTCAACAGCGCGATGCGCGAGCACATCCGGCGGGAGCCTGAAGCATGAGCAGCGCTCGGGCAAACCTCCCAAGCATCGTGCTTGGCTCCACGTCACGCTACCGCGCTGAGCTTCTCCAGCGGCTGGTCAGCAACTTCGAGCAGCGGGCGCCGGGCACCGATGAGACCACGCTGGCCGGCGAAGCGGCCGGCGCACGGGCGCTGAGGTTGGCCGCAGAAAAAGCGCGAGCGGCAGGCGCCGGCATGCAAAACGCGCTGATCATCGGCTCGGATCAGGTGGCCGAACTCGATGGATCGACGCTGGACAAGCCCGGCAGCGTCGAAAACGCCTGCCGTCAGTTGACCTTGAGCTCCGGCCGCATCGTACGATTCCACACAGCCCTTTGTCTGCTCGATACGCGCGACGGCCGCGAGCACATGCACCTGGATCTGACCAGTGTGCACTTTCGCCATATCGAGCGGGCAGAGATCGAGCGGTACATCGCGCGCGAAAGGCCGCTCGACTGCGCCGGCAGCTTCAAATGCGAAGGATTGGGCATCAGCCTGTTCGAGCGCATCGACAATCAGGATCCCAGCGCGTTGATCGGACTGCCGCTGATCGCGCTGGCGCGACTGTTGCGCCAATGCGCGGTTGCTCTCCCGTAACACGCTTAGCGACGCCGCAGCATTCTGGTTATGAGCTTAGCTCGCGCATTTCGTCGCACGCTCCAGGCATCCGGGCAAAATATCGCCAACAGGCGAAAGCGAAAGCTACACTGGCAAAGACCTACGCACGACGCCTCGCCCCTTCGCCAAACCCAAGAAGACCCATGGCCGCCCCTATCCAGCCGCGCGACGAGACTCTGCAAAAACATCTTGACGCCGCGATGGCTCAGGTCAATCAGGTGCTGCTGGGCAAGCCACGGCAGGTGAAGCTGGCCTTCGCCTGCCTCATCGCCGGCGGACATCTGCTGCTGGAAGACGTGCCGGGCGTCGGCAAAACCACGCTTGCCCACGCACTGGCCGCCACGTTTTCGTTGGAATTTCAGCGCGTGCAGTTCACCAGCGATCTGCTGCCGTCGGACATCATCGGCGTCAGCATCTACGAGCGTGAAACCGCGACTTTCCGCTTTCATCCCGGCCCGATCTTCACCGGCCTGCTGCTGGCCGACGAAATCAATCGCGCCAGCCCGAAGACGCAGAGCGCGCTGCTGGAAGCGATGGCCGAAAATCAGGTGACCGTTGACGGCCAGACGCATGTGCTGCGGCCGCCGTTTTTCGTCGTGGCGACGCAGAACCCGCTCGACCTCAACGGCACCTTTCCCCTGCCCGACTCGCAGCTCGATCGCTTCATGCTGCGACTGTCGCTGGATTATCCCGACGCTGCCGCCGAACGGTCGCTGCTCACCGGCAGCGACCGGCGCGATCTGCTGGCGCAGCTGACGCCACAGCTCGATGGCGCGGCACTGCTCGCACTGAACCAGCAGTCGCAGACCATCACCGCAAGCGCCGCCCTGCTCGACTATCTGCAGGCCCTGCTGGCCGCCAGTCGCCGGCATGCCGATATCCGCGTGGGCCTGTCGCCGCGCGCGGGCCTGGCGCTGCTGGGCGCCGCGCGCGCCTGGGCTTTGCTGAGCAACCGTTCGCACGTGCTGCCCGAAGATATCCAGGCACTGTTCGTGCCGCTGGCGGCGCATCGCCTGCTGCCGGCGCGTGGCGCCAACGGCGACCAGCTGGCGCGCCAACTGCTGGCCGAGGTGGCGGTGGATTGATGCGCGGCCAGCTGCAGCGTCTACAAACCTGGGCCGAGCGCCGCCTGCCTGCGCTGACCCGCTACCGTCGCCTGGAGACGCTGCCGATCGAACTGCATCGGCGACGCATTTACATCGTGCCGACGATGTTCGGCCTGGGCTTTTCCATCCTGTTGCTGGTCATGCTGGTCGGCGCGCTCAACTATTCGAACAATGCCGCCCTGCTGCTCACCTGCCTGCTCGGCGCGGCAAGCTCGACCAGCATGCTGTTCGGCTTTCGCAGTCTCGACGGCCTGAGGCTGACGCAGATTCGCGCGGGACACGCGGTAGCCGGTGAGCCGATCGAGCTCACCCTGATCTTCGAGACGCAGCGCGCGCGCAGCGCGATCCGCCTCGATATCGACGACACATTCACGGCGTTTGCCATCGACGCGAACAGCACTGCTGTCGTAAAGCTGACCCTGCAGACCTTTGATCGCGGCTGGCTGCCGCTGCCACGCATACGCCTGTGGACTACTTGGCCGCTGGGGCTGTTTCGCGCCTGGAGCTGGCTGCATCCGGATCAATCCGTACTGGTGTGGCCGCGACCGGAATTGTCCGGTCCGCCGCCGCGGGCGCCGGCGGACGATGCCCGGCACATGCGGCTCTATCGCGGCGATGAACTGGCGGCGTTGCGCGAGTACCGCCCGGGCGATCCGCAGCGCCACATCGCGTGGAAGGCCAGCGCCCATCACGACAACCTGCTGGTCAAGGATTTCGAACAGCCGCAGAGCCGTCCACAGTGGCAACTTGACTGGCGACTGTTGCGCAGCATGGACAGCGAGTCGCGCATCGCCAGACTGGCGCGCTGGGTCGGCGAGGCACAGGCCGAACGACGCAGCTGCAGTCTCTGGGTGCCGGGGACCGAGATCGCTGCCAACAGCGGACCGCTGCACTATGCCTATTGCATGAGCACGCTGGCGCAATTGCCATGACGTCAGTCGACGTGATGGCCTGGATACGGCGCAAACGAACCATCGAGCCGGCGATCGACAGCCGTACATTCGACCTTCTGGGCATCACCGTTGCCCTGGTGCTGCTGGTGCATGCCTCGCACATGCCGTGGTGGCTGAGCGTTGGCTTGGTGCTGATCCTGGGCTGGCGCTGGTGGCAGCGACGCCAGCGCACAGGCCGCGTGCCGGCGTGGCTGAAAATACCGCTGCTGGCCTTGCTTACCCTGGCGGTTGTTGTCAGCTACGGCAGTATCTTCGGGCGCGAGCCCGGCACGGCGCTGGCCGTTGGTCTGCTCATCCTGAAACTGCTGGAGACCGAAACACCGCGCGACGTTCGCGTGGGCGTCGGCTTTGCCTGCTTTGCGCTGATGAGTGCGCTGCTGATTGATCAAGGGCTGGTCGCTACGGCCGTGGTAGCACTGGGTCTGCTGCCGGCGCTGGCGACGCTGCGTTCGCTGGAGCCGGCGCAGCAACCGATGAGCCTGCCGCGCACGCTGCTGCCAGGGCTGGGGCTGCTGACCGCAGCGGTGCCCATGGCGCTGCTCGCTTTTCTGCTGGTCCCGCGTCTGAGCGAACCGCTATGGGGCGCGCCGACACCGGATGAGGCCCGCACAGGTCTCAGCGACAGCATGTCGCCGGGCAACTTCACCGATCTGCTGACCGACGACCGCCCCGCCATGCGCGTGACGTTCGACGGCGTTCCGCCGCCGCCGGATCTGCGCTACTTCCGGGCCTATGTGATGTGGGAGTTCGACGGCCGCAGCTGGCGTCGTCCGTTTGTTCGGCGCAACGAGAATCAGTCGGTGACACCGATCGAGGTCGCCGCGACCATCGGTTACAGCATCAGCCTCGTGCCGACGCACCAGCGTGTGCTGCCGGCCCTCGACGTGGCGCTGAATGCGCCAGCGCAGGCGCGGCTGCTGCCGGATCATGAAATAGTCGCCGACAAGACGGTCAACGATCAGCTCAACTACACGCTGCGCTCGGCCTTGCGTTATCGCCTGCAGCCCGAACTGGACGCTCGCGCGCGTCGGCTTGGGCTGCAGCGGCCGATCGGTTTCAATCCGCGCACGCTCGCCCTGGCGACGCAGTGGCGGCAGCGCTTCGGCACTAACGATGCCGCCATCGTGCAGGCGGCCCTGTCGCTTTTCCACGACGGCGGCTTCCGCTACACCCTGGCGCCGGCTCCGCTGGGCCGTGATTCGATCGATGATTTTCTTTTCTTTACACACGAAGGTTTTTGCGAGCACTACTCCTCGGCTTTTACGATGCTGATGCGCGATGCCGGCATTCCTGCGCGCGTGGTCACAGGCTATCAGGGTGGCTTCTGGAACAAGCTCGGCAACTATCTCCTGGTGCGCAATTCCGACGCGCACGCGTGGAGCGAAGTGTGGCTCGAAGGCCGCGGCTGGGTGCGCGTTGATCCCACTGGCGCCGTACGTCCGGAACGCGTCTCGCTGGGCGCATCGGCGGCCGCCGGCGATCAGCTCGCGTGGTATCGCAACGACTGGCTGCAGGGCATCCGCAATCACTGGGATATCGTCAACCGCTGGTGGGATCAGGGCGTCGTCGGATTCGACGCGCTGCGCCAGCGCGGTTTGCTCACGCCCTTTGGCGTACGTGATGTCGACACCGCCACGCTGGGCGCGCTGCTGGCGCTCGGCAGCGTTCTGTTCATCGCTGCCGGGCTCGCCTGGGCGCTGCTGCGCAGAAAACCGCGCGACGGATTGCGCGAAGCCCTGCGTGAACTTGAAAAGAAACTCGCGCGCAAAGGTATTGTGCGAAGGCCAAGTGAAGGTCCCCAGCATTACCTGAGCCGTGCGGCGCGCGCGCTGCCGCATCAGCGTGAGGAACTTGCGACGCTGATGACGCATTACCTTGAACTGCGCTATGCAAATGACATACCGGCACCTGAACCGCTGCGCGCGTTCCGACGCGCGGTGAGGGATTTTCGGGTCGTCAGCGTGGTCAAATGAACTCAATCTGACGGCGTACGCCGTCGTCCTTCCGGAGATGCCGACATGTCACTCTATCGTCCGCTCGCTCTCGTTGCTGCCGTCGCCCTGCTGGGCGGTTGCGTGACGGTACCGCAGCCGCTGCAAGGCAACTACACCAACATCACCACGGCGGCCGCGCAGCAGGGCGGCGCGGGTGGCACTCGCGTGCGCTGGGGCGGCGAGATCATCAAGACCGACCCGGGTCCGCAGGAAACCTGTTTCTATATTCTGTCTCGACCGCTGGACAGCGAGGCACGCCCGGCGCGTGGCTCGAACGATGGCGACAGCCAGGGCCGTTTCGTCGCCTGCCGTACCGGCTTCTATGATCCTGAGGTCTTCACTCGCGGCCGCGAGCTGACCATCACCGGCACGCTGCATGGCACCGTGTCGCAGAAGGTCGGCAACTTCGATTACGCCTACCCGCGCGTCGAGGCTGACGTGGTCTACCTGTGGCCCAAGCGCGTGGTCAATTACGGCTATCCGGGCTATTACGACCCGTTCTGGGGTGACCCCTGGGGTCCGGGTTTCTACGGTGGCTACTGGGGCGGCGGCTGGGGCGGCTATGGCTGGGGCGGTCCGCGCGTCATCGTGGTGCAGCATCCCGTACACCGCTGATCGCGCAGTGCTCGAAGCACATAAAAACGCCGGCTCGAAGCCGGCGTTTTTATGTGTAAGTTGAGATCACCCAAAGCTGCCCGATCATCCCGGTGGCCAGCTCAGGTGGCGGCCGGCCAGCAGGTGCACGTGCAGGTGGTATACCGTCTGTCCACCATCCTGATTGCAGTTGATCACGGTGCGATAGCCCTGCTCGGCAAAGCCTTCCTGCTTCGCGTACGCAGCGGCAGCAAGCAGCAATTTGCCCAGCAGCTCGGCGTCAGACGCCGGCACGTCGTTAAGCGTGGCGAACGGCTGCTTCGGAATAAACAGCACGTGCACCGGCGCCTGTGGATTCACGTCGCGAAAGGCGAGAACGTCGCCGCTCTCGAAGACAATATCTGCGGGAATTTCGCGTCGAATGATTTTGCCGAAAATGGTGTCGCTCATGGCAGGTTCCTTGGTGGGTTAGTCCAGCAGCTGTCGGCTGCCAAACGCATGCGCCAGCGTGCCGCGATCGACGTATTCCAGCTCGCCGCCCAACGGCACGCCGTGCGCAAGGCGCGTCGGACGCACGCCACCGGCGCGCGCCAGCTGGGCGAGATAGTGCGCGGTCGCTTCACCTTCCACGGTGGGGTTGGTGGCGATGATCATCTCTTCGATCTCGCCCTCGCCCAGGCGCTGGGCGAGCTGCTCCAGACCGAGTTCTTCCGGCCCCAGACCATCGAGCGGTGACAGGCGGCCCATCAGCACAAAGTACTGACCGCGAAACCCAGTGGCCTGTTCAATCGCCGCCAGGTCGGTCGGCGATTCCACCACGCACAGCACCTGCCGGTCGCGGCTGCTGCTGGCGCACAGCGGGCACAGCGGATCTTCGCTGAAGTTTCGGCACTGCGTGCAGCGCCCGATGCGCTGCATCGCCTGCTCCAGCGTTGCCGCCAGTTTCAGGCCGCGTTCGCGCTCGCGCTCCAGCAGATGGAAGGCCATCCGCTGCGCGCTCTTGTTGCCCACGCCGGGCAGGCAGCGCAGCGCTTCGATCAAATCACTCAGCAGCTTGCTCATGAATGCGCGCAGTCAGTGGAAACGTTGGGCTGCATGATCGCAGCTCGGTGCAGAAGCAATGGCCGAAAAAATCAAAACGGCATCTTGAAGCCGGCCGGCAGGTTCATGCCGGCGGTAACGCCGCCGAGCTTGTTCTTGCTGACCTCGGCGACCTTGTTCACCGCGTCGTTGATCGCCGCGGCAACCAGATCTTCGGCCATCTCCGGGTCGTCGGCGAAGGTCTGCCGGTCGATCTGCACGCGCCGAACCTCATGCGCGCCCGTCATCACGATGCTGACCAGGCCGCCACCGGCACTTCCGGTCACCTCGAGTTGGGCGATCTCTTCCTGCGCGCGCTTCATGTCTTCCTGCATGCGCTGCGCTTGCTGCATCAGCTGACCGATCTGACCTTTCATGGCGATACTCCGAATGTGTTGCTCAGGGATTTTGACTAAAGGGTTTGACGGACTGCGGCACCACGCGTGCGCCGAATTCGCGCTTCAGCGACTGCACCAGCGGATCGCCTTCGATCGACTGCTCGGCCTCGGACTGCGCCGTGTCGCGCGCCTGCGCCGCGCGTGCGGCTGGCGTCTCCGCGATAACGTCTGCTGTGATGCTGACAAAGCGCAAACGAATGCGTTCACCCAGCGCCTGGCCAATGCGCTCCTCCATCTGGCTGACCATCGGCTCCACCGCCAAGCTCATATGCGCCGGCTGCAGGGCAAGTACCAGCGTGTTGCCGTCGCGCTCGCGCAGGAGCGCGTTCTGCGCCAGGAGGCCGAACGGTCCGCGCAGGTTGGCGCGTTCGATCAGGCTGTCCCAATGCGGCAGGCCATGGCTGTCGGTGGCGATGGGTGCGGCGGCGACGGGCGCTGGCGCTGGAGCTGGCGCGGGCTCCGCGCGCGCTACCGGCGGCGCTGACCTGACTTCTGCCTGCTGCTGTGTGACTGGGGCTGATCGCGTCGGCGGCGCGGACGCGGCAGCACGCTGGGGCGCAACAGCCGATGATGGCGCCGCTGCCGCAGGCCGCTCGGCACGCGCTGCCGGCGTACCGCCATCATCCGGCCGAAAGGCCAGCATGCGCAGCATCGCCATCTCAAAGCCGGTGCGCGCGTCCGGCGCAATCGACAGGTCGCGTCGGCCTGACGTGGCAATCTGGTAATACAGCTGCACGTCTTCCGGCGTCATACGCTCGGCCAACGATACCAGCGCGCTGTCGTCGTCGCTGCCCTCTTCGGGCTTGTAACCGGGAATGAGCTGGATCAGCTGCAGGCGATGCAGCACGCTGGCCAGATCGTCCAGCACGCCGCCGAAGTCCGGCGAGTACGAGGCAATCTGCGTGCATTCGGCCAGCAGCCGCTCACCATCGCCGGCGGCCAGCGCTTCGAGCACGCCTAGCACCTGACCGCGCGCCACGCTGCCGAGCATCGTGCGCACATCGTCGGCATGCAGCGCACCCCCGCCATAGGCAATCGCCTGGTCGAGCAGCGACAAACCATCGCGCAGCGAGCCGTCGGCCGCACGCGCCAGTTCGCCGATGGCACTGTCGTCATAGGCAATGTTTTCAGCGCCGAGAATGTGACGCATCTGGCCGGAAATCTGTTCCGGCAGCAGCCGCTTCAGGTTGAATTTTAGGCAGCGGGACAGCACCGTGACCGGCAGCTTCTGCGGGTCGGTGGTGGCGAGCAGAAATTTCACGTGCGGCGGCGGTTCTTCCAGCGTCTTCAGCAACGCGTTGAACGCATTGCGCGAAAGCATATGCACCTCGTCGACCAGGTACACCTTGAAGCGACCGCGCGACGGTGCGTACTGCGCGTTCTCGATCACCTCGCGCACGTCGTCGACACCGGTGTTGCTGGCCGCATCGATTTCCAGCAGGTCGACGAAGCGCCCCTCATCAACCGAGGTACACACCGAACACTCGCCGCAAGGGTCCGCCGACTGGCCGCGCTCGCAGTTCAGCGACTTGGCGAAAATGCGCGCGATCGTGGTCTTGCCGACGCCGCGCGTACCGGTAAACAGGTAGGCATGATGCATGCGGCCGGTATCGAGCGCATTGGTGAGCGCGCGCACCACGTGCTCCTGCCCGACCAGTTCGGCGAACTTGCGCGGGCGCCACTTGCGTGCGAGTACCTGATAGGACATAGCTACCAACGTTGGGGCAAAGGAGGATTGTGCCAAGTCGGCGATGGCAAGTCAGTAGCCAACGCCGCGCGGTGGCGGCCATTCTGCGCCGTGCCTGTCGCACGGGCTGCGAGGCGGACCCGAAAAAGGCGGCGGCCCCGCCAGCCACACCCCGGCACCCGAATCATTCGCTACCGTTGCTTCCTTCCGGACCTGGCGGAGTTTGCGAACTATCGTCGCGGGGGGACCGACGGGGCCACCATAGACGTCAAGCTGATTGCTTAGCTTGTATGTTTCAGCGCGCCCGGCTTTTGGCCTGTCGCGCCTACCACTCAAAAATTGGCGGAGAGAGCGGGATTCGAACCCGCGATACGTTTGACCGTATACACACTTTCCAGGCGTGCTCCTTCAACCACTCGGACACCTCTCCTTGCAACCTCTTCCATCAAGCCATCCGGCCCGACAAAGAAGCGGAAGGATAGCGTCCGGGGCCATTACAGGCAAGCAAACCTCGCATGATTCAACCCGCATCGGCCCTTGGCGGGGCGGGCTGGGCCAGCGCGACGCGTTCGTCGGTGCCGGCGATACGAAACCCGCGGGCAACGAGCGCAGCACCGTCGGCAGCGCTGCCGTAGTGATATAGCAGGCATTGCGAACGCAGCGAGGCGGCGTATTCACGCTCGAGATCGTCCACGCCCGTGTGCGAGGGATTGCCGACCAGGCCGCAATCGTGCGCGATCAGCTCCGGGCCACCGGCGTAGCGCTCCAGCACCTCCGGAATCGGCCGCGTGTCGCCGGTGTAGACAAAGCTGCCGTCCAGCGCCACGCCGTACGAGGTTCCCGGCGCGTGGTGGCGCGTGCCGAACACGTCGAACCACAGCCCCTCCAGCCAGAATCCGCGCGTGCACGGCACCAGCCGGAAGGCCTCCCAGTAATTGACCCCGCCTTCGGCGAGCGCGCCTGGATAGTCCGCCACGCGCGCCTGCAGCCACGGCAGCAGCGCGGCATGCAGAAAGACCTTGGTGGTGCCGCGCAGGGCCTCGTCAAACCATAGCCGGAAAAACAGACGCTCCAGCCCCGCGACATGATCCATATGCGTATGCGTGATGTACAGCGCGGACGGCGGCTTGCCGTATGCCGCCTGATAGCGATCCAGCGTATCGGGGCCACAGTCGATTAATAGCAGCGGTTCGCCATTACGCTCAAGCACCGCGGACGACGAACCCAGCTCCACCGCATGGGCGGCGCCGACGCCGAGAAAGTGCAGATGCCAGTTCATGCGCCAAATGTACGCTGATAGGCCTGCAGCAGGGGCTGCCAGATGGCCTGATCGAATGCCGCATCACTCTGCGCGGCAGCCCCGAGCTTTATCAGCGAGCGACGCAGACGCTGCAGATTGGCAAGCCGCCACGCCTGCGCAGGCGCGCGCAGCTCGCCGCGATCGAAGTCGATGAGGTAGAGCTGCCCCGGCGTGACGAGAATATTGTGCGCGTTCAAATCGGCATGCCAGACGCCTGCCCGATGGAACCGCGCGATCAGCACGCCGACCTGACTGGCCATGTCGGCATCGAGTTGCCCGGCGGCCAGGCATTCGGCGAGAGTGCGCGCATCGGCAATGCGACGCGTCATCAGGTCCGCGGAATAGTAAAAGCCCCGGCGCCGATAGCGGGCGGCCACCACCTGCGGCCCCGGCAGACCGAGCTGCGCGATCGCACCGAGCAGGCGGAACTCGGCAAAGGCGCGCGTTCGATCGGCACCGGTCCACAGATAGCGATCACCCAGCAGCGCGGCCACCATGCCGCCGCGACGATAGTGCCGAAGCACGCATTCGCCCGCCGGCGTGTTGATCACGGCCACGCCACCGCGCCCGCCCGACTGCACGTGCAGGGCGCCGCGCGCTCGCCAGTAGTCGGCGGAAAACCAGTCGGCGTTGACCGCTGGCGACACGTCGGCATCGAACAGGATCCCATCGGTTGTATCTTTGAGCGTTCGTTCCTGCATCATCCTGCCTGGTGGCGTCGGTTCTATGACGCCGTGCATGCGCGCCAATGTCACTTTTCGATTCTAGCCCACGTCCGTCTAGCCCAAGCCCGATGACTGCCTCCTCCGCCCCGTCCACGCCATCAGCCATCTGTCTGCTGCGCACCTCCGCCATCGGTGACGTCACGCATGTGGTGCCGCTGGTGCGTACGCTGCAGCAGACGTGGCCGCAAACGTCACTGACGTGGATCATCGGCAAGCTAGAGCGCAAGCTGGTTGGCGACCTGCCGGGCGTGGCGTTCGTCACGTTCGACAAGAGCGCGGGCTGGTCGGGTATGCGCGAGGTCCATAGTGCATTGCGCGGCCGGCATTTCGATGCCCTGCTGCAGATGCAGGTGGCGATACGATCCAATCTGCTGAGTCTGGGGATCAAGGCGACGCAGCGCATCGGTTACGACGCTGCGCGTTCGAAAGATCTGCATGGCCTGGTGATCAACCGGCGCATCCCGGCGCGCAGCGGCGAGCATGTGCTCGATGCGCTGGGCAGCTTCGTCGAGCCACTGGGCCTGAGGCAGACGCAGGTGCGCTGGGATATCCCCGTTCCCGACGAAGCACATGCCTGGGCGGCCGAGGCGTTACCCGGCGATACGCCGACCCTGCTGGTCAGCCCGACCTCCAGTCACGCGCTGCGCAACTGGCGGCCCGAGCGCTATGCCGCCGTCATGGACTACGCCGCCGCGCGCGGCTGGCGCGTCGCATTGATCGGCGGCCCGTCATCCGGCGAACGTGCGATGGCTGACTCCGTGCTGGCTTTTTGTCAACGCACACCGCTGGACCTGACCGGCAAGGACACGCTCAAACGTCTGATGGCCATGCTGGCTCGGGCGCAGCTGGTGCTGACCCCGGACTCCGGCCCGATGCATATGGCCAACGCGGTCGGCACGAAGGTGCTCGGTCTGCATGCTGCGAGCAATCCGGACCGCTCCGGCCCCTATTCGGACCGGCGCTGGTGCGTCAACAAATACGATGCGGCGGCGCAAAAATACTTCGGCAAACGGGCCAGCGAGCTTGCCTGGGGCAGCAAGATCGAGCGGCCCGGCGTGATGGACCTGATCAGCGTGGACGACGTGATCGAGCGCTTCGATGCCGCCGCACTCTACCTCGGCCTAGGCTAATGGCGCGGCGCGGAAGAGCCGTTAGACCGCGCGGTAATCCTGGTACGACTTTTCTTCGACCAGCTCCGAACCCAGCTTGAGATTGATCTCGCGCTTGAATGCGGCACGCTCGTCATTGCGGAAATACACCGCGCGCGCCAGCTCGATGAACTCCTGATCGAAGGCCTGCGCACGCTCCTTCATGCGGATCGCGTCCTCGATATCCCACAGCGTCTCGTTGACCGTGTGCAGACGCTCGCGCTCGTCGGCAATATCGATCTGTGACGCTGAATCGTTGGCCCACGTCGCGTTGAGCATGTCCAGCTCGTTGCGTACGTTGGCCAGCTTGGCGTCGTCGGTGATGCGGCGCGACTTGATTTCGAGAATCGTGATCTTGTCGATCAGCTCGCCGTAGGACACCGGGGTCTGGATAAGGCTCATGGTAAATCTCCGCAGTAGGGATTCAGTGCGATCGACGAAACGCGCCTTGCTGGACCAGCTCGCACACGGTGCGTACCTCGCCATCCATCGCACGATCGCGATGCATAAAATCGATATGTTGACGCAGCACGGCATGGGCCTCGCGCACGCGCGTTCCCGCGTGGAAATCACCCACCTCGGCCAGCGCGGACGTGAGCTGCCGCACCTCGGCCACAAACTGCGGGTAGTGCGCGTGGCCTTCGCGCGGCGCATTGGCAATCTTTTCCGCAATCGCCTGCCAGCCGGCGCGTCCGGCCAGCCGGCGCGCAGCGTTCAGCATGGCCTGACGAAAATCGAGCGCCTGCGCGGCGGTGTATATCTCCAGGGCCAGCACGTGGCTGAGGTCTTCGGTCATTTCCAGCACGTGGCGCGCTTCGTTGGCGCCCATCGAGACATGGTCTTCGGCGTTCGAACTGGTCGGTATGGAATACACGCTGGCCGGATGCGCGCGCGTGGCCAGATCGTTGACCAGGGCCGCCGCCGTGTACTGCACGATCATGAAGCCGGAATCGGTGCCGTCCTCGTTGCCGGTCAGAAACGCCGGCAGGCCGTCATTGGTGGCCGGGTCAACCAGCTTGTTGAGGCGCCGCTCGGAAATCGACGCCAGCACGGGAATCGCCGCCTTGACGTAGCTCATCGCCAGCGCCAGCGGCATGCCGTGGAAGTGGCCGGCCGAAATCACCTGATCCTCGATGAACTGCGCATCTTCCGCATCGGGGAAGATCAGCGGGTTGTCGGTGACCGAGTTCAATTCGATATCGATCACCCGACACGCCTGCGCCCACGCGTCGCGCACGGCTCCGTGCACCTGCGGCATGCAGCGCAGGCTGTAGGCATCCTGCGGCTGATGCTTTTTACCGCCCTTGAACGGTAGAAAACGACTGTAGAACGCCTCGCGACCGTGCCGCTGGTTGGCCGGCACCCAGTCCCAGCCGATATCGAAGCTCAGCGCCTGATCGTCCGGCTCGCTCCAGGCTTCGGCACTCCACGATTTGAAGCGCGGCACCAGGTGATACGGAATATCGACCAGCGTGGAGCCGACCAGCAGTTCGCGCACGTTGGCCGCGGTTTCCACCTGCCCCGGATGCGGGCGCAGCGCGTGCACTTCCGGTCGCAATGCCCCGCTGCGGCCAGCGAATGCGTCGAGCGTCATCGATGCCGCAAGATCGGCGGTATCGAGCAACTGTTCCAGCGTATCCAGCGCAAGCGCGGCGGTCGCCAGCATCTGCGCGGTGCCGTTGTTGAGCGCAAGACCCTCCTTGAAGGACAGGCGGATCGGCGACAGCCCGGCGCGCTTCAGCGCCTCGGCGCCCGACACGCGTTCGCCCTGGTAAAACGCCTCGCCGCCGCCCAGCAGCACGATCGCCAGATGAGACAGTGGCGCCAAATCGCCGCTGGCGCCGACCGAACCCTTTTCCGGCACCACCGGCACCACGCCGGCGTTGAGCATCGCGGTCAGCGCTTCAAGCGTGCTGACCCGAATGCCCGAATGACCGCGCATCAGCGTGTTGATGCGGATCAGCAGCATCGCCCGCACCACTTCCTCGCTGAACGGCCTACCCACGCAAACCGCGTGGGTGATGATCAGGTTGTGCTGCAACTCTTCGAGCAGGGTGCCTTCGGTCTCATGCGGCCCGCGTTTGATCAGAGCCGCGCCGGGCAGCTCGTCGCGCAGACGATGCGCGCCGAGCAGCTTGTCGGCATTGCTGCCAAAGCCGGTGGTGACGCCGTAGGTCGGTTCACCGCAGCTGACTTTTTCGGCCAGAAAATCCGCGGCGTGCTGCACGCGCCTTAGGCCTGCCGGATCGAGCGATACCTTGATGCCGGAACGAGCCACGGCAACCAGCTGCGCGCGAGTGAGATGGTTGCCGTCAAGAAGAATGGTGTCGGAGTGGCTCAAGGTCGCCTCGTTGAAATGCGTGAATCATTGGATGCCAGAGTAAGTCGGAGCAAGCGGGGCACGTAGGTTGGGGTGAGCGAAGCAAACCCCAACAAATACCTCGGCATCCTCAAAGCGTTGGGGTTCGCTTTGCTCACCCCAACCTACGGCGCTGCTGTTGCAAAGCTCTGCTCTTTTCTCTCGAGTGGAAGCGAACTCAGCCCATCGCCGCGGCCTGCTCCAGTTCCACCCGCAGCGTCTTTACCAGCTCGCTGCGCGCCACTTCGAACTGGTCTTCGCGGCGCAGATCCTTCACCGTCACCACGCCCTTGGCGATTTCGTCCTCACCCAGCACGATTACGAAACGGATGCCGGCGCGATCGGCGTATTTGAACTGCTTGCCGAGCTTGCCACCTTCCAGCACGACCTCGGTGGCGATGCCCGCGGCGCGCAGCTCGCCGGCCAGCGCGAGGTATGCAGGCAGCTGCGCCTCGTCCATCTGCGTTACCAGCACATCGACCGTGCTCTTGGCGGTATCGATCAAACCGGCGTCGCGCAGCTGCCAGTAGAGCCGCGTCAGTCCGATCGAAATGCCAACCCCCGGCAGGTGCGACTTGGTGTACTGGCCGGCCAGATTTTCATAACGGCCGCCCGAGCAGATCGAGCCGATCTGCGGATACTCGTTGAGCGTGGTTTCGTAGACGGTACCGGTGTAGTAGTCGAGACCGCGCATGATCGAAAAATTGAGCGCGTAATGCGTCTCCGGCACGCCGAAGGCATGAATCAGGCCCAGCACCTCTTTCAGCTCCGCACGCCCTTCCTCCAACGCTTCCGGTCCGGCGCCCAGCGCATCGAGATGCTCGAAGGCATTTTTCAGCGAGGTCGAACGCAGCTGCACGACGCTGAGAATTTTCTGCACCACGTCGGCATTCAGTCCAAACGCTTCGCCAGTCAGCGTATCGCGCACGTAATCGGCGCCGCGCTTGTCCAGCTTGTCCACCTCGCGCAGCACCAGCATCTGCCGCTCGCCATCGACAATGCCCAGGCTCTCGAAATAGCCACGCATCAGCTTGCGGTTATTGAGCTGGATGGTGAACGCGCCGATGTTCAGCTCGCGGAACACGCTGTAAATCACCGCGGGAATCTCGGCGTCGTAGCGTACCGACAGCGCGTCCTTGCCGATCACGTCGATATCGCACTGGTAAAACTCGCGGAAGCGACCGCGCTGCGCGCGCTCGCCGCGGTAGACGCGCTGCATCTGATAACGACGAAACGGAAAGCTCAACTCGCGCTCGTGCTCGGACACATAACGCGCCAGCGGCACGGTCAGGTCGAAGCGCAGCGCCAGCTCGGGCATGCCCTCCTTGTCGGCCGCGTTCAACGCGCCGGTGGACTGCACGAAGTACACCTGCCGCTCGGTCTCGCCGCCGGTCTTGGTGAGCAGCACGTCGGAGTATTCGATCACCGGGGTTTCGATCGGCAGAAAGCCGAAGCGCTCGTAGTTGCGACGGATCACGTCGAGCATGCGCTGAAACGCGATCTGATCGAGCGGCAGCAGCTCGAGCACGCCGGGCATGGTGCGGGCCGGGGTAAGCGCCATGAAATCCTCTGCTGACAATAGGGAATGCATGCCGCGCAACGCGCGCGGCGGCAGCCGTCAAGATTAACAGAAGGCAGCGCCCGTTCCGAAGCGACCCGGTCCTCCGGGTGTCCGCGGCTGTTGCCAAGGTTGCCGACCGCCATTAAGATATGCGGCTTACCACGGGGTGTAGCTCAGCCTGGTAGAGCGCTACGTTCGGGACGTAGAAGTCGCAGGTTCGAATCCTGTCTCCCCGACCAAATATTCGATGATCAAGCCGGCCTTGCGCCGGCTTTTTTATGGCCGCCGTTTCCCTGTTGCCAGCTTACTCCGCCGTGGCCGGGTCGATGATGGTGTGGATCGGCGTGACCTTGTTGGCCGGGAAGCCGCCCTGCTTGGCATGTTCACGCACGGTCGCTTCGTCCGGCGCGATGTAGACACAGTAGATTTTGTCGTCCGTCACGTAGCTTTGCACCCACTGGATACTGGGGCCCATCGCCTGCAGTACGCCACAGGAGGTCTGCGAAATACCTTTCAGCTCGGCGGCGTTGAGCTGGCCCGCTCCGGGGATGTCGCGCTCGATCAAAAACTTTGGCATGGCTGGATTCCACGATGCGTAAGGGAGATTTGTCGTGAAACGCGTTGATCCCGCAAACACGCACGTGCCTGCGATGTGGCGATTCGACTGTTCGAACGTACTCGCCCGCTGCGCCTGGCAAAAGCTGCAGTGCAGCGTTGGCGTATCAGGCAGACAGTTCGACGCGCGACAGCGCTACGGCATCAACGCCAGCAGCTGATCAAGTTCATGCTCATCAAAACCAGCCTCGCGTCGCGCGGGCAGGTTGAACGGACCGCGCAGGCTAACGCCCATGTATTCGCGCAGCAATTCGAAAAAATGCTCGGCGGGATCGACGCCGTCACGTTCGCAGCAATAGCGGTACCAGCGCGTGCCGGCAGCCACATGGGCCACTTCCTCACGCAAGATCACTTCGAGAATGGCAACCGTGCGGGTGTCGCCGAGGTGGCGCAGGCGTTCGATCATCCCTGGCGTCACATCCAGCCCGCGCGCTTCGAGCACGCGCGGCACCAGCGCCATGCGTGCCGTGTCGTTATCCGCGGTTTTCTCGGCCATCGCCCACAGGCCGTCGTGGGCGTCGAAGTCGCCGTAGACGTGATCCAGCTCGGCAAGCCGACCGGAGAGCATGGCAAAATGCCGCGCCTCGTCATTGGCGCAGCTGGCCCAGTCGCGGTAATAGGCATCGGGCTTGCCGCGAAAGCGGTAGACCGCGTCCCACGCCAGATTGATCGCGTTGAATTCGATGTGCGCTACCGCATGCACCAGCGCAGCGCGGCCTTCCGCACTGCCGATGCCACGCTGCGGCACCTGGCGCGCGTTGACTAGTAAAGGTTTGGCCGGGCGGCCCGGTGCGCCGATCGGCTCGGGCGCAGGCGATGCGGTATCAGGATGTAACTCGCCGGCCAGCAACGCGTCCCAAGTGGCACGAGTCAGCCGAAGCTTTTCGGCCGGATCGGCCGCGTCGAGGCAGCGCTTGGCGGCGGCATGGAGATCGGTCATGAGGTTTCCGCCCGTCGGCATCCTCTCCCTAACGGAAGAGGATGCGAAGCGTCAGGCAATGCGCCGCGCCGCCTTGGCGTCATCCGAGCGCAGCATCTGAATCTGCTCGAGATAGCGATCGTCCAGGCCGGTCACGTATTCGCCGGAGAAGCACGAGGTGTCGAAGTGCTTGAGGTCTTCGTTGCCGTCCTGCACGGCCCAGATCAGATCCTCGAGATTCTGATAGATCAGCCAGTCGGCACCCAGCGTCTGCTCCACTTCCTTTTCGGTGCGGCCGGCCGCGACCAGCTCGGAGACCGACGGCATATCGATCCCGTAGACGTTGGGATAGCGCACCGGCGGCGCGGCCGAGGCGAAATACACGCTCTTGGCGCCCGCATCGCGGGCCATCTGGATGATCTGCTTGGAGGTGGTACCGCGCACGATGGAGTCATCCACCAGCAGCACGTTCTTCTTGCGGAATTCCAGGTCGATCGCATTGAGCTTGCGGCGCACCGATTTCACCCGCTCGCCCTGCCCGGGCATGATGAAGGTGCGGCCGATATAGCTGTTCTTGACGAAGCCCTCGCGGAACGGCACGCCCAGCGCGCCGGCCAGCGCGCTGGCGACGGTGCGGGCGGTGTCGGGAATCGGAATCACCGCGTCGATGCCGTGATCCGGACGCTCGCGCAGGATCTTTTCAGCCAGCTTTTCGCCCATGCGCAGGCGCGCCTTGTACACCGACACGTCTTCGATCATCGAATCGGGCCGCGCCAGATACACGTATTCGAAGATGCACGGCGCATGCACGGCGCCCTCGGAGCAACGACGCGAATGCAGCTGCCCGCCGTCGGTGATGATGATCGCCTCACCCGGCAGAATGTCGCGCACGCGCTTGAAGCCCAGCACGTCGAACGCCACCGATTCGGACGCCACCGCATATTCGGTGCCGGTAGCGGTGACGCGTTCACCCAGCACCAGCGGACGGATGCCGTGGGGATCACGGAATGCGACCAAGCCATAGCCCAGCACCAGCGCGATGCAGGCATAGCCGCCGCTGGCGCGCGCGTGCACGCCGGCCACGGCCTTAAAAATATGGTCCGGCGTCAGGCGCATGCGGTCCTGGATCTGCAGCTCGTGCGCCAGCACGTTGAGCAGCACTTCGGAATCCGAATCGGTGTTGATGTGCCGGCGATCGTCCTCGAACATCTCGCGGCGCAGCGATTCGGTGTTCACCAGGTTGCCGTTGTGCGCAAAGGCGATGCCGTAGGGCGAGTTGACGTAGAACGGCTGTGCCTCGGACGAACCCTCGGAGCCCGCCGTCGGATAGCGGCAGTGGCCGATGCCGATGCGCCCGCGCAGTTCGGCCATCGCCGCCTGGCCGAACACGTCGCGCACCAGCCCGTTGCCCTTGTGCAGGCGCAGGCGCGAACCGTCCACGGTGGCGATGCCGGCGGCGTCCTGGCCGCGGTGCTGCAACACGGTCAGCCCGTCGTAAAGGGCCGAGGCGACTTCGGTGATACCGACGATACCGATGATTCCGCACATGGTCGTAGCCTGCTTCAGTGATTCGTAGAGGATGGGGCCACGCTGGTCGCGGGGGCCGGTAACGCTGTGCGTGCAGTCGAAGGGCTCAGAGGCGAGCCGAACGTGGGGGCGTGCGGCAGCTTGGACAAGTCGGGCATGTGATCCAGCATCTCGGACGGATGAATCTTGTCGAGCATGGCTTCGGGATGAACGCGCTCACGCACGCTGGCGGGAATGTTCGCCGGAACCGCCTGCCCCAGCCAGGAAGCCAGGCCCTGAAACTGCGGGGCGAGGGTCGACTGTTGCCACCACGATTCCTTGGTGAAACCGGTCAGGTCGATCAAAAACACCAGCACCGCCACGATCAGCACGCCACGAACAAATCCAAATAGCGTGCCGAACAGGCGGTCGACGCCGGACAGACCCGCGCTCCAGATCAACCGCCTCACCGTGAACCGGATGATCGCGCCAAGGATCAGCACCACCACAAAACAGACGCCGTAGCCGACGAAAGTACGCAGCGGCACCGAACTGATCGAATGCGCCAGCTGCGCCGTCACTATCGGACCGAACAGCGCGGTCGCCCAGAACGCCGCCGCCCAGATCACCAGCGACAGCACTTCGGCGATCAGACCCCGGAACAGGCCAATCAACACCGAAAGAGCCAGCACGCCAAGAATGACGCAGTCGGTCCAGTTCATCCCTTCACCTGAGCTGATGACGCATTAGTTGACTGCAACCACCCGAAGCAACGCAATGCCAAAGCTCAGGGAACCGGGACGATATTGCCTGCGATGCCGAGTTTGGCCTTGATCTGATCCCGAATACGCTCCGCATCGGCACGCTGCGTCTGCGGACCGGCGCGTACGCGCCACAGCTGCTTGCCGCCGGCCTGCACCGAATCCACGAAGCCGTCGAAGCCGGCGCCGCGCAGTTTGTCGCGCAGTGCGGTCGCGTCGCCCTGGCTGCTCATCGCGGCCAGTTGCACCGCAAAACCGCCGGCCCTGGATCTCGCCGCGGTCGGCACCGCCGCTGCCACGGCCGGCTTGCTCGCCGGAGCCGAAACTGGCGCCGCGGCGGATGCGATTTCTTCGCCGGCATCCTGCTGCAGCCGGGCCGGCACGCCCGGCACAGACTGGGTGATCTTCAAACGCGCCGCTTCGGCCGCCGCGCGCGTCTCGAACGGCCCCGCGATAACCACGGTGCGCGGCTGGCCGCCCTGGGTGATGGCGTGACTGCTCACCGGATAACCGAGCGCCTGTACGCGGCGCTGCAGGCTGGCGGCGCCCGCGGCACTGGCGTAGGCGCTGAGGTTGACCTTGTAGCTGCCGTGGCCACTGACGGGCGCGACGTCATTTGCCGGCGGCGTCCTCGGCGTTTTCTGCGCGACCGCGGCCACGCTTGTCTGCTTTGCAGCGGGCACGCTGGCCGGCGTCCGATTCTGCATCGGGATCACTGGCTCCGCCGAACTTGCGCCCGAACCGGTTGTGACCGTGGTCGGCGCCGGTTTTTTGCCCGCAAGCGGATCGGTTTCCACGTCACGCGGCCGGGTTGAGCCGATGTTGACGGTCGCCAGCTGGCCACTGGCCGACGGCGCACCCTTGGAGGCGTCCGCCTGCGCCGCGGTAGACCCCGGCATACCGGCGGCACCAACGGCGGCGTCCGGGTTGAGGCTCATGGTCTTGGTCTGCAGATCCCGATCCGGTGCGGGCGGAATCGCCAGGCTGACCGCCTGATCGCCACCGGGAGCCGGCGGCTTGCTGGAAAAAAGCATCGGCACGAACAGAACCAGCAGTGCTAGCAGGACGGCGGCACCCAGCAGGCGTGTTTTCAAGACGTGGCTCCAAAGCGGCAAACGCGATACGAAACATTCCGATTATACCCGTCTGCGTCGCCCGCCACGTTCAATCGGCCAACGCAGGTTTATCCGCGGCCGCCGCCATCACCGCGCTGGCCACGAAAAACGACCCAAACGCCAGCATGATCTCACCCGGCCGGGCGTGCTCCCGGGCCGCCGCCAACGCGCTGGCCACGTCGGCATGCGCGTCGAACGATGCCCCCGGTAACGCCTGACGAAGCCGCTGCGCCAGATCCGCTGACGACAAGCCGCGCGGCGTGTCGGCATCCAGACCAGCCAGATGCCATTGATCGACGCGCTGCCCCAGCGCCGTCAGCACGCCGGCCACGTCCTTGTCGGCCAGCGCACCGTATACGGCATGCACGCGGGCGCGCGGCTGCGCATCCAGCCACTGCGCCAGCGCGCGCGCCGCCTGCGGGTTATGACCGACATCTACCAGCAAGGCCGGATCGCCCCCCAGCGACTGCAGCCGCGCCGGTACGCGAACCGACTGCAGACCGAGGCTGACTGCCGCAAAAAAATCCTTCGGGAGCAGCGATACGTAATCGGAGAACAGCGCATGCAGCGCCGCAATCGCCGTGGCCGCGTTCGCGTATTGAACGGGCGCCGCCAGCGCCGGGTCGGGCAAGGCCATCGCCAGACCATCGCGATGCTGCCAGCGCCAGCCGGTGTCAAGACGCTCCGCCGAAAAATCGATGCCCGCGCGCTGCATCTTCGCACCGATGCCCGCGAGCGCATCGAGCAGGCCGGCAGGTGGATCGACCTCGCCCACAATCACCGGACGCCCTGCCCGCGCGATGCCCGCCTTCTCGCGGCCGATGCTGTCGCGGTCGGGACCCAGCCAGTCCATGTGATCGAGATCCACCGTCGTCACGACGGCAACGTTGGCGTCGACGATATTCACCGCATCGAGGCGTCCGCCCAAGCCCACCTCGAGAACGGCCACGTCCAGGTCGGAGCGGGAAAAAATATCCAGCGCAGCCAGCGTGCCGAATTCGAAATAGGTCAGCGGGATTTCTCCCTGTGCCCCGGTCTCGTGCGCAACCGCCAGGCGTGCAAACTCGATGCGCTCAAACGACGCGATCAGCGTGGCATCGTCGGCATCGATCCCATCGACGCGCACGCGCTCGTTGTAATGCGTCAGATGCGGCGATGTGAAGCTGCCGACGCGCATACCGGCCGCCCTCAGCGTCGCTTCGAGCAACGCGACCGTCGAGCCTTTGCCATTGGTGCCACCGACAGTAATGACCCGAGGCGCCGGCGCCGCCGCGCCCATCCGTTGCCATACTGCACGTACGCGATCAAGCCCCAGCTCGATGCTGCGCACGTTGACCTGTTCCTGGTACGACAGCCATTCGGCGAGGTTGCGGGTCATGCGGGAACTTCGTGCAGGTATGGCCAGCGCCAGCGATTCCACATCGGATCGCTGGCGAACGAGCGCGAAGTTTAGGGCATCCTCTTAGCCCCGCGGCACGCTGTCCGGCCCCGGCAGCACAACGTCGATGCGACGACGCAGTAGCCAGAACGCGGCAATGGTCAGAAAATTCACCATGGCCACTGCCGTCATGCCAAGACGCACGCCGCGAGCGCCGTCCGTCGCGGATTGCCAGTGATCGCTGAGAAAGCCCACCAGCACCGGCCCAAGCCCCTGCCCCAACAGCACGCCGAACAGCGACACGATGGCCAGTGCCGTGGCGCGCACGCTGGGATCGACCAGGTCCTGCAGCATGGCGAATATCGGCCCGACGATCATGCCCGCCACCAGAAAAGCCAGGAACAGTAGCGTGAACGCCAGGGTCGGATTTGGCGCAAAAAACACGCCCAGAAAAAGCGGCATCACGACGACCGTGTTGGCAGCCGAAAAGCTTGCTCCCCATGACTTCGAGTGCCTGGAGTAGCGATTGCCCAGCTGACCACCGACGACCGCGCCAATGGCGGTTGCCACGCCGATGGCCAGACCCAGGCCCAGCCCTATCTGGATCGGCGTGAGCACAAAGGCGCGACCCAGATAAACCGGCAGCCAGGTCACCACCGAGCCAGCCAGTGCCGTGGTCGAGAACGCCACCACCAGCAGGCAGAAGCAGCGCAGATCGCCGAGCCGGGCGATGACGCCGGCCGTTGGCAACGGCAGCTGTTTCATTTCATCCACGCGTGGCGGCTCACGCACGGTCAGCTGGAAGAGCAGAGAGATCAGCAGTCCGCTTAGACCCAGCCAGACGAAACCGTGTCGCCAGCCGATGGTCTGCGCCAGGATGCCGCCGCCGACCAGGCCGCCGAGCAGGCCGAGACTCGTGCCCGCCCAATGCACGCCAAGCGCACGACTGCGCATCTCGCGCGGGTAATAGTCACCCAGCATCGAGTGGGTCGCAGGTATGCAGCCCGCCTCGCCGACGCCGACACCCAATCGAGCACCCAACAGCTGGATAAAGTTGGCAGCAATGCCTGTGGCTGCGGTCAGCAGCGTCCAGACCAGCAGGCTGGCCCCGATGATCCATTTGCGGCTGCCCCGATCGGCCAGCCGTGCCAGCGGAATGGCGACGATACCGCCCATCACCGCAAAGGCCACCCCGGTCATTACGCCGAGCTCGGTATCGGTCAGGCCGAATTCCAGTTTGATCGGTGCCATGAACATCGAGATGACGACGCGATCCACCGCGCACAGAAAGCCGATCAACGACACCACAAACAGCACGTAAGCGCGGTAGGCCGAGCTAAAGGACGCGGGTGATTCGGACGGCAGCACAGGAACAGTGCCCACCAGCGGAATATCGGCAAGATGGACGTCCAAAGTTTCTTCGGGATGGCGGGCCAATGGTTTCATGGAAGTTCCTCGGACACTTTTTCCGCCGGACGGCCGTCCGTATTCAGATAAGCGGATGGCGCTTTGCTATCGACGCTGCCGTCGCGCATGAACGTAGCCAGCGCGTCGGACCAAAGATGCCAGTCGGCACCGGAAGCGAAGTGACCCTTTTCGCTATCCAGTTCGAAATAGAACCAGGTCAATTTTGCCGCGTCCAGAAACGGCCCGACCTCTTCGATCAGTGCCGGCGAAAAGACCGGATCGGTGCGCGAATTAACCAGCAGCAGCGGCGCACGAATGGTCTGCAAGCGCGGCCGCACGTCAAACATTTCCGCCGCGCGAAGCAAGGTCACCAGGCTGCCGGCATCGAACTCGTTCGCCCATTCGCGCGCGAGCCGCTGAAGCTCGGCTGCGCGCAGCTCTGGGTCGGGAAACCGCGGCAGCAGCTCTGCTTCGACGCCGTACAAGGTCAGCGTCGCGGTGCGCATCTTGGTCAGCGTCTCGATCATGGCGCCGGGAACATCGCAGTAGCGACCATCGTTCCAGGTCGGGTCCTTGCTTAACAGCGCCACTACTGCGCCGGACTGGCCGGCCGAGCCGGGATGAAACGGTGCGCTGACCGCAGCAACCACACGATCCATAAAATCCGGATAGTCGACCGCCCACTGGAAGGCCTGATAGCCGCCGAACGACGGCCCCATGACGGCCACGACGTGATGCACGCCGAGTGCTTCAAGCATCTGCTTCTGCAGTGCCACGATGTCGTGCGGCGAGATCAGTGGAAAATCGCCACCGTAGGGTTTGTTCGTCGCCGGATCGATGCTGCCTGGACCGGTCGAACCGTAGCTCGATCCAAGCATGTTCGGGCAAATTACAAAATAGAGCTCCGTATCAACCGCGCGACCCGGGCCGATCAGCCCGCTCCACGAACCTTCGGCAACGTTCGAACCCTCGTCCAGCATGGCCGGTCCAGTGGTATAGCCGTGTAGCACCAGCACGACGTTGTTGCGCTGGGTATTCAATACGCCCAACGTACGATAGGCCGTGGTGGCCTGCGCCAGCACGTCACCGCTGGACAGCTTGAAATTCGGCACGGTGTGCGTGTGCGGCGCGGGGCGAGTATCGATCGGGATCATGAGGTTATTGGCGCCAGCTTGCGAGGTTCGTTGCGCGGCGCATGCCAGCGAATCGATCGAGGTCATGCGCTTGCGCCGGTTAGAGGGGGCATTTGCGGCTAAAAACCCGCGCGGCCTTCGCGGGTCGGCTCGCTTCAGAACTGGAAGTTGGCTTCCACGCCGATCGTGCGCGGCGTGGTGATGCCGACCTCGGTGGGATTGAGTCCCGGCAAATAGGAGCGCGTCGCCAGATAGGTGATGCCGTGGCTATTGCCCAGATTCTTCACATACAGGCTGTAGCGCCAGCTGTCATGCGTGATCGCTGCATCCAGATTCACCGTGGTGTACGCCGGCACGGTCACCGGCGCACGCAGGCTGTAATCGGAGCGGCGGTTGCCGGTGAAATTCACGGACCCACCCACGCTGGCACCCCAGCCATTGCCTACAGCCCAGGCATAGTTCGAGCTGAGCGAAGAGGTCACCTTCGGAACAAACGGGAGTTCGTCACCGTTAAGACCACCCGCCAACGGCGCTGCCGAAGTGAGTTTGGCATCGGTGTAGGCACCGGTTGCGCGCAGGCTCCAGCCCGCCACCGGGTAAAACAGCACGGTGAGCTCGGCACCCTTGCTGGTCGCCGCGCCGCCGTTGACGAAGAAATTGAAACCGCCGGCGCTGGTCTGAATCTGGATATCTTTCCAGTGCGTGGTGAACAGGGCACTTTCGAGCGACAGCTTGCCGTCGTCCATCACTGCTTTGTAGCCCACCTCGTAGCTTGTCAGCGAATCCGGCGCAAAGGTTTGCGGCGCTGGATAGACGCTTGCCGGAGGCACGGCATTGGGACCGCCCGCGCGATAGCCGTTGGCGACACGGGCGTACAGGGTCTGCGTATCGGTCGGTTGGTAGCTCGCCGTGGCCAGATACGTCACCTTGTCGCCGTGCTCGCGACCGTCGGTCACCACCAGCGGAACCGGTCCGACAAGCAGGCCGTTGTAGTTTTGCGAATACTCCTGGTGATCGGAGCTGTAGCGCACGCCGCCCTGGATGGAAAACTGCGGCGTGAAGGCATACGTCGCGTTGGCGAACGCGGAATATTCCTTGTACGTGGTGTCGATATTGGCGTTGACCAGGCTGAAAGGTAACGGGATGGGTTGCAGCGTGGTGGTGGAAAACGGCGTAATGCCCGGAATCATGTTGCTGTCGATTTCTCGGGTGAAATACAGGCCGCCTTCGTACTGCAGCTTGTCGTCGAACGCGCTGGAATCGATCCGCACCTCTTCGGAAAAGCGCTTGGTCGAGGTGTACTGGGCTATGCCGGTGCCCAGATCGGGTATGCCCAGCACCGGTCCGAGAAGCGCGCCGTAGGTCGGAGTGACATCGCCAACGGCATTGGCGTTGATGATTTGATAGGTCGTCGATGACACCAGCGCGAAATTGCCCATCTGCCCATGCACGGCGATGTTGTACAGATCGAGCTTGGTATTCGCCGGCTGGGGAATCAGGGCGTTCTGAGTCAGTTCGCCATACAGCGGCTTCAGCGTCTTGGCGTCGACGTCTTCGGTCTGGCTGTCATCGTCGTGCACGCTCTGATAAAGCGCGGATGCGGCCACTTTCCAGTTGCTGTTGATGATCCAGGTAAAGGCGGCTCGACCGCCCTTCAGATGCGCGCCATTGACGTCCTTGCGGCCATTGACGTCATCGATAAATCCGGGATACCGCTGATCGAACCCACTCAACTGCAAGGCCATGCTGTTGTCGGCCAGCGGCAGATTGACGTAGAACCGACCTACTCCGCCATTGGCGCCGCCGTCGACGGTATCGCCGCCCACCGTCACGCTGCCTTTGACCTTCTGAAAATCGGGCTGCGTGGTGACATAGCGAATCATGCCGCCCATCGCGCCAGAGCCGTACAGGGTGCCCTGAGGGCCCTTCAACACTTCGATGCGACTCAGGTTGGCCGGATCGATATCGGGCGCAAGCTGGCTGCCTGCGGTATAGGCATTGACCGAGCCCACCGGCGCATCGTCGATATAAACCGCCGTGGTCGGTGCCGACTGCGAACTGCCGGTGGTGATGCCGCGTATCGTCAGCTGGTTTTCGCCCGGTTTTATCGACGTCAGGGAAAAGCCCGGTATCTGATCCGCATAGTCGGATAGCCGATCCAGGCCACCGCGCGACAGCGATGAGGCATCGATCGAAGTCACCGATGCAGGAACGTCGATCGCCGCCTGTTCGCGCTTTTGCGCCGTCACCATGATGGTGGATAGATTCTTGGGCTTGCCTTTGGCATCCGCCGCCGGGCTGGCCGTGTCCTGCGGCGCTGGCGCAGCGGAAGGCGACGCGGAGGCGGCGGGAACGATCTCGACTGGCGCGGCCATGACGCAAGGCGTCAATGCGGTCGAGCAAAACAGCGAAACCGCAACGGCCAGCGCTTTACGGTTGAAACTTGGCGTGATGTTGACGCTCATTTGAATTCCCCAATCTGCGTTTTAGTTTGTTGTCGCAAAAAATCGACCAACGAAAATTCGCAAAGATATGAGAATCAACTCCGGATCCCCGCCTTGCTTCATCCCCGCTCTCCCCTCTCTTCAGAGCGCGTCTCTGACCGCTGCCCCGGTACTGCTATCTGCCGAAAATCTTGCCTGGATTAAGGATCGACTTCGGATCCCAGGCCAGCTTGGTGATCTGCATCAAATCGACGACGTCCTGACCGCACTGGTCCACCAGCTTGGCCTTCTTGCCCAAGCCGATGCCGTGTTCACCGGTGCAGGTCCCACCCAGTTCCAGCGCGTGTGTGACCATGGCGCTGTAGACGCGCTCGACCGCGGCGTGCTCTTCGGGCGCGTCGGGCATCGGCAGAAAGATCACGTGAAAATTGCCATCGCCAACGTGGCCGAGAATCGGTGCGATAAGGCCGGCTTTGTCGATCTCTTCGCGCGCGCGCTCCACGCACGCGGCGAGCGCGGACACCGGCACGCAGACGTCGGCCACCACGTTCTGGCAGCCCGGCCGCATCGCCAGCGCCGCGAAATACGCCAGATGCCGCGCACGCCACAGCCGTGAGCGATCCTCGGTCTGCGTGGCCCACTCGAAGCCGATGCCGCCGTGCTCGGCAGCCACCGTCTGCGCCAGCTCCGATTGTTCGCGTACCGAGGTTTCGCTGCCGTGGAACTCGAGGAAAAGCGTCGGCCGTTCGACCAGTCCAAGATTCGAATGCAGGTTGCAGGCGCGGATCTGGTGCTCATCGAGGAACTCGATCCGCGCGAACGGCATGCCGGTCATCGTGAGTTCGCTCACCGCGGCAATCGCCTCACGCAAGGTCGGAAAGGCGCAGCTGGCCGCCGATACCGCTTCGGGCAGCGGATGCAGGCGCAAGGTGATTTCAGTGATCACACCGAGCGTTCCCTCGGCGCCGATCATCAAATGCGCCAGGTCGTAGCCGGCGGACGATTTGCGCGCACGCGTGCCGAAGCGCAGCAGACGTCCGTCCGCCATCGCTACTTCAAGCGCCATCACGTTGTGCGCCATCGAGCCGTAACGCATCGTGGTGGTGCCCGAGGCGCGCGTCGATACCATGCCGCCGATGGTGGCATTGGCGCCGGGGTCGACCGGAAAAAAAAGGCCCGTGCCCTTGAGATAGGCGTTGAGCGACTCGCGTGTCACGCCTGGCTGCACCACGCAGTCGCTGTCTTCGGCATGTACATCCAGCACGGCATCCATTCGCGAAAGGTCCATGCAGATACCGCCATAGGGCGCACTGACATGACCTTCCACCGAGCTGCCCGCGCCAAAGGCAATCACCGGCACACCCAGCGCGTTGCAGCGGGCAAGGATGGCGCTTACGTCGTACTTGTCCGCCGGCCACACCACCGCGTCCGGCGCAAGACTGGTGGCGAGCCCCTCCCCCCGTGCATGGTGCTCGCGCACGGCCTGGGAAACATTGACGCGATCGGCGAAGTGTTCCTGCAGAAATGCGACCGCCTGGGCAATGGCACCGGGCTCGACGTGAAAAGCCGTATCGACGGTTCGAACTGGCATTTCCTCACGCAAACTGGCGTTCACTTTTCACCCCGGGAAATATCGCTGGCCCGGGTCGGCACGGCGGCGTCGCCGGTATCTGCGGCGGTGCGCGGATCGGCCACGTACGCCGGCACCGCAGCAGCTTCCGACTCCTGGCGCTCGACGTGAACCATGGCCAGATCGAAGTGATAAGACATGGCGGACACGGCACCCACCGGATCGCCGGCGCAGATGCGCTCGACCACGGCATCGTGGCCGTCGATGACGCGAATCAGCTCGCTTTCGCTGCGCATGTCATCCAGATGCATGCGCGACGACGCTTCGACGGGCGAGCGCAGCGCACCAAGCAGCATGCTGTTGAGCGGATTGCCACTGGCCTCGGCGATCACGTCGTGGATGGCCATGTCACTGGCTACCCGACGCGCGTGGTTCGCGCCGGCCGAACGCATCTGCGCGACCAGCTCACGCAACAGGCGACGCTGGGCATCGCTGGCATAGCGGGCCGCGAGCTGGGCGGTCTGCAGCTCGATCGCGCGGCGCGTCTCCAGCACATGGGCAAGACTGACCTGGGCCGTGTTCAGTGCGTAATCGAAGACCTGGGTCAGCACGTTGCGGTCGATCGGGCGAAGACGGGGACGACGACCCGCTTCGATGTCCAGAATGCCCAATGCCGCCAGCGTGCGGTAGGCCTCACGCACGCTGCCGCGGCTGGCCTGCAGATCACGCACGATCTGGACTTCGCTGGGAACGATATCGCCGGGACGCAGCTGCTCGCGCTGAATCAGGGCAAGGATATGCCGCGCGACCTGGGCCGACAGCGTCGAGCCGTCGAGTGACGAAAGAACCGTGATCGAACCCATGGGTCTGCACCGTGTTTGGACGACTGGCGCGCAGGCTAGTCCTGTTTCAGGCAACCTGTCAAACATGTTTTATATGTTGCTATGCAACAACTTAGCGCCGTTTTTTTGGATACGATCCGCCATGCCCGGCTAAGCCCTATGCTTTTCAGGTAATGTGAACCATGATCGCCATCAGCGGCGGCAGATGCGCCGATCGATGGGTCGACATTTATTGCCAACATGTCCTACACGTTTGCCACCAAAGGTGCCCCATGTCTAATTTCGCCGCGACGCAAACCAGCGCCAGCCCTGTGCTCATCCTGTTGCACGGCGCGACCTCGAACGGTCACATGTGGGACCCGGTCCGGCGCTTTCTGGACCCGGCCTATCGGGTTCTCACACCTGATTTGCCGGGGCACGGCACGCGGCGGGATGAGCGATACACGCTCCAAGGCGCGGTCACGACGGCCGTCGCCGCGGCACGAACGGTGGCGCCGGCGCCGGTCATTCTTGTGGGCGATTCGCTGGGCGGATACACGTCAATCGCCTCGGCCAGCGCATTGCCGCCAGAGCAACTGATCGGCCTGGTGATTGGCGGCGCGAGCTTCAACTTTGTTGGCCCCGAAGTATGGCCGTATGTGATCAAGGGAGCCATGTTTCGCGGCATGAGTTCGCTGTTCGGCGAGCAGCGGCTGATCAGGAAATCCATCTTCAAGGAACTAGGTCCGGGCAAAGTGGGCATCTCGCACGAGGACATCCAGACGATGCTGGACGGCGGCATGAGCGTGCGTGTCTTCGGCCAGTGCGTCGCGGCCCTGCGTGGCGTCGACTTCAAGGCGAAGGTGGCGGCGATTACGCAGCCGATGCTCTTCGTCAACGGCGATCAGGACAAACCCAATGTTCGCCACGAAGCCAGCTTTCTGGCGGTTGCGAAGAATGCGCAGGTCCATCGATTCAACTGCGAACACGGCGTCAGCATTCGGCGGACGCGCGAATTTGCCGAGCTGGTGAACGCATTTGCCAGACAGGTATCGCCTCGCACTGCTGTGGCGTGAGTCTGCCCCGTCCATCTCATCAATCCACGCAGGAAGTTTCATGGACTTTCGATTCACCGAAGAGCAGCTGGCCATCCAGTCGATGGCTCGCGATTTCGCGCAACGACGTATCGCACCGGTCGCAGCCGAGCTCGATGCGAAGGGCGAGTTTCCGCTGGACAATATTCGCGAAATGGGTCGACTCGGCCTGATGGGCATCGAGGTTCCCGAGCGCTACGGCGGCGCCGGCATGGACACCATCGCCTACGTGCTGGCGATGATCGAGATCGCCGCCGCGGATGCGGCAACATCGACCATCATGTCAGTGAACAACTCGCTCCTGTGCAACAGCATCCTCAAGCACGGCACGGAAGAGCAGAAGCAAACCTACGTTCGTGCGATTGCGACCGGTGAGGCGATCGGCGCTTATGCCCTTACCGAACCGCAATCGGGTTCCGACGCTTCGGCCATGCACACCCGCGCCACGCGGGATGCGCACGGGGACTGGGTCATCAACGGCAAAAAGAGCTGGATTACTTCCGGCTCGGTGGCGCGCTACATCCTGCTGTTTGCGATAACCACGCCGGGCATTGGCGCAAAAGGCGTATCCGCCTTCATCATCGATACCCGGCTGCCGGGTTTTCTTGCCGGCAAGATCGAACCAAAGCTGGGCATTCGGGCCTCAGCCACGTGCGAAATCGAATTCGCCGATTACGTTTGCCCGAAAGAGAATCTTCTGGGCCAGGAAGGCAAGGGCTTTGCGATGGCAATGGGCGTGCTCGATGCCGGTCGCATCGGCATCGCCTCGCAGGCCGTCGGCATCGCACGAGCGGCCTATGAAGCGACGCTGCAATGGGTGCGGGATCGCAAGGCCTTCGGTCAGGCGATCGGCACGTTCCAGATGACCCAGTCGAAAATCGCCGACATGAAATGCAAGCTCGATACGGCCACTCTGCTGACGCTGCGCGCGGCGTGGCTGAAGGGTGAGTCGGAGCGGCACGGTGGCCGCTTCGGCACCGAGGCCTCGATGGCCAAACTTGTCGCCTCCGAAGCCGCGATGTGGATCACCCATCAGGCCGTACAGATCCACGGCGGCATGGGTTATTCGAAGGAGATGCCGCTGGAGCGTTATTTTCGTGATGCCAAGATTACCGAGATTTACGAGGGCACCAGCGAAATCCAGCGGCTGGTGATCGCCAGAGCTGAAACGGGGCTGCGCTGAACGGGGAGATCACAACGGGCCAGCCAGCGGCCGCAGCCAGAAGCGCAGGCTGTGCGCAGTCGGTGCAGCATCGCCCAGCTCTGTCCAGTCCAGATGGCAGAACATCGTTTCCTGCCGCTGATAGCCGCGCTCGCGCCAGAACGTGTCATTGGATCGATAGTGCGGCGGCCGCCGCGGATCGTCGGCATCACGCTCGACCGAGCAAAACGCCGTGCAGCGAAACCCGCCAAGCCGACGCGCATGCGCTTCGCGCTCGTCAAAAAATCGATGGCCGAGGCCCTGGCCGCGATACGCGTTCAGCAGCACCGATTCGCCGAAGTAGAAAACCTCGTCCACCGCAATGCCACGCTCGAGAAACGGCTGCTGGAACGCGTGGCCGTCATCGGCCAGAGGGATGCCGCTGGAAGCGCCGACGACCATATCCCCATCGAACACCAGCACGAACACGCTGCGCGGTGAACGCGCGTAAGCGGAGAGATAGTCCCGCTCGTACGCAATATCGCCGTCGTACACATACGGATAGTCGCGAAACACCGCGATGCGCAGGCGCGACAGATCCTCCAGATACGGCGCGACGGCGTCGCCCACGCAGGTGGTCACGCGAACGCTCACTTCTCAGCCGCCCGTGACCTGGGCAATCCAGTCGTTGAGATTGTAGTAATTGCTGACGCGAGCAATGCGGCCGTCGCGTATGTCGAAGAACGCCCCGCCCGGCAGCACATAGCGCTGATTGTTCGCCGGCGGCAGACCCTCGTCATCGGCCAGGTACACGCCGTGCACTTCGTACTCGGCTGCGGCGCGCCGACCGTCGACCGATGTCATGATCACGATCTTCTGCAGCTGCTCGCTGTAGCTGCCCTGCATGCGCCCGAGAAACGCGCGAAATGCGTCGAGCCCCTGCTCACGCGGCCCCTGGTTGAGGTCGTGCGCCACATCGTCGGCGAGGCAGGCCAGCATCGCCTCCCAGTCCGCGCGATTGAACGCGTCGTAATACTGCTCGATCAGCGCCTTGGTATCGGACATGCCTCAAGCCTCCGTCTTGTTGAGGCGAACAGCTTAAAGCATCAAACGGCGCAGGTAAGGCACAGCCTGCGTTTTGCCGGCGCCCGGACACGCGTTATCGATCAACGGACTAAACCGAACAGATGGATGCCGCTGTAATGCAACGCCATATACATGCCGAAAGCGGTCCAGAACATTTTCTTCAGCGCCTTGCCGGCAAGAAACGCGATCAGCAGGGCAAACATCAGGGGCACATACTTTTCCAGCTTGCCGACCAGGTCATTGACGCGGGTGTCGCTGCTGCCGTGATTGAAGACGTTCATGCGTGTTCTCCTGCACCGTGTCCGTGGCGGATGGTGCCCAGATGGATGATTAAAGGCGGTTTGTCTGCGCGATCACGGACAGTCGTCAGGCCGGCAGCAGCAGGCTGGCCTGCCAAAGGGCGAGTGTGATCGACGCCGTGATGAAGGCGGCGCCCAGCATGGCCAGCGGCTTGTCGAAGGTTGGATAAGCGGTCAAGGCTTTCATGGCAGTTCTCCGGCACCACCGTGGTGCGTGGAGAGATAATCCCTCAGTCACGTCGACGAAAGCAGGGGCAGCCGTCAGTCATCGACAGTGACACTCGTCATTAAGGCGGCGGCCGCCGATTGAACCAACGGCAACATGAGCTAGTCTCAAAAGAAACCAACTTCCCTGTTCGTGTTGCTCATGATCAAGCCAGACATTCCGCTCGATGAAAACGAGCGCATCGCCGCCCTGAAGCGTTACCGCATTCTCGATACGCTGGCCGAGGACGCCTACGATGATCTGCTGAACATCCTTGCGGGCATCTGCGGCGCACCGATGGGTGCGGTGACCCTGGTCGACGAGGATCGCCAGTGGTTCAAGGCCAAGCTGGGCCTGGAGGTGTCGCAAACACCGCGCAGCGATTCATTCTGCGCGCACGCCATTTTGCAGCCCAGCGAACTCATGGTGGTGGAAGATGCCACCAGGGACCCGCGCTTCTTCGACAATCCGCTGGTCACGGGCGAGACGAAGATCCGCTTTTACGCCGGCGCGCCGCTGACCAGCAGCGACGGCCATGCGCTGGGCGCGCTGTGCGTGATGGACCATAAACCGCGCCAGCTGACCGCGTTCCAGAAATCGGCGCTGAGCAGCCTGTCACGCCAGGCCAGCGCGCTGATGGAGCTGCGCCGCAGCACGCAGGAGCTGCGCCATCAGCTGAGCGAACGCGAATGGTACGAGCGCCGCCTGCAGGAGCATCGTGACGCGCTCGAGCTACAGAATGCCCAGCTGATCGCACAGACGCGCGCCGACCCGCTCACCGGACTGGCCAATCGGCGCGCCTTCAACGCCCAGTTGGACGCCGAACTGGTGCGCTCGAACGCGCTCGGAAGCCCGCTTGCGCTGGCCATGTGCGATATCGATCACTTCAAGAAGATCAACGACACCTATGGCCACCCGGCTGGCGACCTAGTGCTGATCGAGCTGGCGCTGATGCTACAGCAGGCCCTTGGCGAAGGCGCGATGGCGGCACGCTGCGGCGGCGAGGAATTCGCCCTGCTGCTACCCCAGTTCGACGTCGCCGACGCCTCCGCACTGTGCGAATCGATACGGCTGACCACGCCCATGCTGCCTGTCATGACGCCGGTCACGCTGAGTCTCGGGCTCGCGATGGCGAATCCGGATGACACGCCGGAAGACCTCTACAAGCGCGCCGACAAACTGCTTTATGCCGCGAAGGAAGGCGGTCGCAATCGGCTCATGCTGGACTCGTAGACCGCCACGCCTTCGAACGCTTAGACCAGCGCGTCCTCGGCCGCCACGAAACCGCCGGTCTGGCGCTGCCACAGACGCGCATACAGGCCGTCATGCGCAATCAGTTCGGCATGCGTTCCGGTTTCGACGATACGTCCCTTGTCCAGCACCACCAGCCGATCCATTCGCGCGATGGTGGACAGTCGGTGCGCGATCGCAATCACCGTCTTGCCCTGCATCAGAATATCCAGGCTGTCCTGGATTGCGGCCTCGGCCTCGGAGTCGAGCGCCGAGGTGGCTTCGTCCAGCACCAGAATCGGGGCGTCCTTCAACAGCACGCGCGCAATGGCGATGCGCTGGCGCTGGCCGCCGCTGAGCTTGACGCCGCGCTCGCCGACCAGGGCGTCGTAGCCGAAACGACCTTCGCCATCGACCAGCTGCGGAATGAATTCGTCGGCGCGCGCCTTGCGCACCGCCTCGAGCACCTGCGCTTCGCTCGCGTCCGGACGTCCGTACAGGATGTTGTCGCGGATCGAACGATGCAGCAGCGAGGTGTCCTGAGTGACCACACCGATCTGCGAGCGCAAGCTCTCCTGCGAGACTTGCGCGATGTCCTGACCGTCGATGAGGATGTGACCGCTTTCCAGGTCGTACAGGCGCAGCAGCACGTTGACCAGGGTCGACTTGCCCGCGCCGGAAGGACCGACGACGCCGATCTTCTCGCCGGCACGCACGGCCAGATTGAGCCCCGCGATCACCCCGCCCTTTTTACCGTAGTGAAAGTGGATATCGTCGAAGCGGACGTCGCCGCGCGTCACCGCCAAAGGCTTCGCGCCTTCGTCGTCCTGCACTACACGCGGCTGCGAAATCGTGGTGATGCCATCCTGCACCGTACCGACGTTTTCGAAAATGCCGTTGACCACCCACATGATCCAGCCGGACATGTTGTTGATACGGATCACCAGCCCGGTCGACAGCGCGATCGCACCGACAGTGACCTTGCTCTCGCTCCACAGCCAGATCGCCAGCCCGGAAGTACCCACGATCAGGAACCCGTTGAGGATGGTGATGCTGGCATCCATCGCCGTGGTGAGCCGGGTCATGTGGCGCAGCCTGCCGGTCTGCTCGCCCATCGCGTCGGCCACATAGGCCTCCTCGCGGCGGGTATGCGCGAAAAGTTTCAGCGTGAGGATGTTGCTGTAACCGTCGACGATGCGGCCCATCATCTTCGAGCGCGCCTCGGACGCCAGCCACGAGCGCTGCTTGATGCGCGGAATGAAGTACGCCATGAGCCCGATATAGCCGAGCAGCCAGACCACCAGCGGCAACGCGAGCCACGTGTCGGCCTTGGCAAACAGCACGATCGCGCTGCCGGTGTAGATCGTCACGTACCAGAGCGCATCGACGATCTGCACCGCCGACTCACGCAGGCTGGAGCCGGTCTGCATGATGCGGTTGGCGATGCGCCCGGCAAAGTCGTTCTGGAAAAAGCCCAGGCTCTGCCGTATGACATAGCGATGGTTCTGCCAGCGGATGCGGTTGGTCAGGCTCGGCACGATCGCCTGATTCACCAGCAGATCGTGCAGGCTGCTCAAGACCGGCCGCGCGACCAGCGCCACCAGACCCATCAGAATCAGCTGCCGCCCATGCAGGCGGAAGAAATCCGCTCCAGGCACGCCCTTGGTCATGTCGACAATGCTGCCGATAAAGCCGAACAGCGAAACCTCGACAATCGCCACACCGAAACCCACCACGATCGCGGCCAGAAATACCGGCCACACCTGGCGCAGATAAAACGCGTAGAAGCGCCACACCTGCTTCGGCGGCATGCCGTCGGAGGGCTCTTTGAACGCGTCAATCAGGGATTCGAACCAGCGAAAAATCATGAAAGCTCCGTAGGCTGCAGGCGCCCATTGTGATGGATGCGCTTCACCGCAGCGGTGACGGATATGGGGTCGACAGTCCGAAAGTCACGCAGCAACGCCTGGCTCCGAATGACCTGTCCCACGCATGCCGGGATCAACGAAGGAGTAAACGTTGCTGTTCGGATCGATCCCGTCGCGATGCCAGCCGATCGGCCAACCGCGTCGGCTCGGGCAGCTTGTAGCGCGTGCAGCAGGCCAGCACGAGATCCGGCGCGCTGGCCTGACTCACGCGATGGCCGGGCGAGACGATCAGCGGCTTGATCCGGTCCTTGCTGCGCAAGACGGTGCCGATGCGTTTCCCGCGATGGACAAGATCGGCGCGATCCCCGCGCAGCGGACCCGGTTCGGCGTGATGCCCGACCAAAATCGACTTGGCCACGCCGATGGTGGGCAGGCCGGTGATCACGCCCAGATGCGCCGCAATGCCAAGCCCGCGCGGATGCGCCACGCCGAGACCGTCGACAAGAATAAGGTCCGGCCGCTGCGGCAGCTCGACCAACGCCTGGATTATCGCCGGCAGCTCGCGAAACGACAGCAGCCCGGGGATGTACGGCATCCGCGTCGGCAGTCGGGCAATGACCTGCGCCAACGGCTGCAGGGTTTGCGCATCCAGCAGCACCGCCGCTGCCCGCGTGATCGCGCCATCCTCCTCAAAGCCCACATCCACACCGGCCAGCAGACGCAGCGGCGGATAGTCGTCCTCAAGACTCACACGAAGCGCGAGTTCGGTCTGCAGTGCTCGGGCGCGCGCCACGTCGCCGTCCCAGGCCAGCGTTTCGCCAATGTCGACGTGTGGCCCGCCGTGTTGGCTCGACGCCTCGTTACCCCGCTCAGTCATGCCGCAAGCCTGGATGGAACAGCCTGAACACCGCGTCAAAGCAGGCGTGAGGCCATCGTCATTTCGGTTGACCGACCGCGGCCAGGGCCGGATCATCGCCGGATGCCCAACTCGCTTCGCTATCTCTTCGTACTTCTGCTGGCCTTTTCCGGCAGCACCGTCATGGCGCAGGATGCGCCGGCCAGCAGCTCGTCCGCCGCACAGCCCGCGCTGACGCCGGTGCAGACGCTGACCCAGCTGCGCTCGCAGTTGGACGACATCAAGAGTTCGGTGGATGCGAAAAAGCCGGACACGCCGCTCAACGATCTGCGCACCAGCGCGCTCGCCGTGCAACAGAAGGCCGACCAGCTGGCCTCAAGCCTCGCACCCCAGGATGCCAGCCTGCAGACGCGTCTGGACGTGCTCGGTCCCGCACCGGCCAAAGGCGCGCCGCCGGAATCGGCCGAACTCAGCGCGCAGCGCCGGCAGCTGACCAAGGCCAAAAACGAACTGGACGGCCAGATCAAACAGGCCAATTCACTCAGTACCGAGGCAACCCAGCTGGCCGCGCACGTGTCCGATTTGCGCCGCGATCAGTTTCAGGCATCGCTGGCCTCGCGAACGGCCACGCCCTTCAGCAGCGCCTTCTGGGCCGATCCGGCGCAGGCGTTTCCCGACGATCTGGCGCGCGCCAAACAACTGAAAAGTGACGTCGCCGATGCGGTGTCCACCGCATGGCAGCCGCCCAACCGCACGCCGTTCATTCTGTGCCTGATCTTCGCCGTGCTGCTGATGACGGCCGTGCGCTGGCTGATCGAAAAAGCGCTGATACACGTCACCACCAGCAGCATGCCGGCGGGTCGGCTGCGGCGCAGTGCTCTGGCCGTGACAATCGCCCTGGCCTACACCCTGACCGTCGGACTGGCCGCCCATTTCGTGTATGAGGCAGTGAACTGGAACAACACCCTCAGCGACGACCTCGCCGAGCTGGGACAGAAGCTGTCGCGCCTGGTGACGTTCGCCGCGTTTCTTACCGGCCTGGGCCGCGCCATCTTGTCGACGCAGCGGCCCTCGTGGCGATTGGCTGGACTCTCCGACGATGCCGCGCAACGCCTGCGCCTGTTTCCATGGCTACTCGGCGCCGCGGCGTTTTTGTTGGGCCTGTTGGAAAGCGTGATCAGCGCCATCGGCCTGAGCCTGCCGGCCACCGTGGCCACGCGCGGCTTTGTGGCCGCCTTGATCGCCGTGCTGTTCGCCGATGCGCTGATTCGTCTGGGCAAGTCCCGCCGCGTCATGCTGGCGTCGGGGGAAGAACCCGGCCCCCGGCCGGTATGGGTCGGCCTGATTGTGGCATCGGCCTTCGTTTCGGTTGGCCTCATCCTGCTCGGGGTCGCGTCGGGCTATATCGCGTTCGCGTTTTTCATGGCGCGGCAGATGCTGTGGGTTGGCGTGATCCTTACAGCGCTGTATCTGCTGATGCATCTGGTCGACGATATTTTCGACACGGTTTTCGCACCCAGGGGGCGCACCGGCAAACGCCTGCAGGCCAGCTTCGGCCTGCGGGCGAGCGCGCTGGAGCAGATTGGCACAGTACTGTCCGGCGTCACCCGCGCCATTCTGCTGCTCATGTCGATTGCGTTCGTGCTGGCGCCGTTCGGCGCTGGTCCAACTGAACTGGCCGGTCGCGTCGGCGCGCTGTTGTCGTCGGGCGGTTCGCTGGGCGACCTGAAGATCGTTCCGGGCAATATCTTTGCCGCGCTGCTGGTATTCGGTACCGGCCTGGTGGTGCTTCGCATCATCAAGCGTTGGCTGAGCGAGCAACTGCTGCCGAAGACCTCGTTCGATCTGGGCATGCAGAACTCGGTGCTTACCCTGCTCGGCTACGTTGGCGGCGTGCTGGTCTTCGTGCTCACCCTGCTTGAGCTGAAGGTCAACCTGACCAGCATCACCTGGATGGCCAGCGCGCTGTCGGTCGGCATCGGTTTCGGCCTGCAGGCGATCGTGCAGAACTTCATCTCCGGCCTGATTTTGCTGGCGGAGCGGCCCGTAAAAGTGGGCGACTGGGTCAGCATCGGCGGTGTCGAAGGCGATATCCGCCGCATCAACGTGCGCGCCACCGAAATCCAGATGGGCGACCGCTCGACCATGATCGTGCCGAACTCGCAGTTCATCACCCAGAACGTGCGCAACGTGACACTGGCCAATGCGCAGGGCCGCGTGCACATCACCCTGCCGATGCCGCTGGACACCGACGCCAGCAAGGCGCGCGAGATCATTCTCGACGTGCTCAACACGCATCCCTCGACGCTGACCACGCCGGCACCCGTGGTACGGCTGGACAACCTCGACGCCGGCACCATGACCTTCGACTGCACCGCCTATGTCAACAGCCCGCGCGACGTGAGCGCCGTAAAAAGCGACCTGCTGTTCGAAACGCTGGATCGCCTGCGCGATGCCAAACTGCCGATGACCAGCCCGCAAAGCATGGTCGTCCGCACTTTGCCCGCGCCGGCGGTCGGCGAGGAAAACCACGACGACAAGGATTGATTGGCCCGATCCGGGCGGCGTTCGCTCATCAGGAGTCTACGATGGGACTGCAGCAAAATCGGCCGGCCGCACCGCTGGACGCCCTCATCGAAAAGATCTGGGACTGGGACATGCCGCCCCCGTTGCACCGATTCGAACGCGTGCTGCCTCTGCCGGGCGCGGCGCTGATCATCAACCTGCACGAAGACGAGACTCGCGTCTATACCGACGACGAACACCGCACGTGCACGCGTTCGGCCGCCGCCATTCTCGGTGGACCCATGCAACGCAGTCAGATCATCGATACGGCCGAACAGGTGCGCGTGATGGGTGTCGTTTTTCGTGCTGGTGGTGCACATGCATTTACCGGCGAGGATCTTGCCGCGAGCGCGCAGCGCGACATCGACCTGCATGACCTTTTCGGGCCCGATGCGGACCGACTGCGGCAGCGCCTGCTCGAAACCGCGACGCCGACAGCGCGTCTTGTATTGCTGGAGCAATGGCTTCGAGAGCGTTTGCGGTCTGCGACAAAAAACGCAGCCATGGACCATGCCCTCATGCTGCTGAATCGTGTCCCTCAGGTGCGCCGCATTCCCGCAATTGCCAAGCACATCGGCATGTCGGAGCGACGCTTCACCCAGCTGTTCCGCCGCCAGATGGGTATGACGCCCAAGCACTACGCGAGGCTGATACGGTTTCGTGCCGTGGTCGATCACGCCCATGGCCGCCAGTCGGTGAACTGGAGCGCGGTAGCGACCGACTGCGGCTATTGCGACCAGGCGCACCTGACTCATGAGTTTCGGCACTTCGCCGGGGTTACGCCCGCCGTTTTCTCACGGCAGCGTGGGCCCTACGTCAATCATCTTGCACTCGAGTGATTGAATACCGCCGCCACGCTCCGTGCGGAAATCTACAAGACGATGGCACCCGCCCGGCGCTAGCCTGCGATTCGGATTCCGGCAAAGGAGACTCAGCAATGCCCAAATCAGCGCCCTGCGGCAGCACCATCATTCCCGGCCTGCGCTATCGTGATGCGCACGCCGCCATCGAATTTCTCTGCAAGGCCTTTGGCTTCACCCGCCATGCGGTCTATCAGGACGACAAAGGCAACGTGGAACATGCGCAGCTTACTTACGGCAACGGCATGATCATGCTGGGCGAAGTGCGCGACGACGCGTTCGGCCGGCGCATTGCTCAGCCGTCCGATATCGGCGGCCGGGAAACGCAGTGTGCCTGCGTCACCGTGATCGACTGCAAGGCGCACTACGAGCAGGCCGTGTCCGCCGGGGCGAACATCGTCGATGACTACGCTGAAAAGGACTATGGCGGCGCCGGTTACAGCTGCCGCGACCCCGAGGGCCATCTGTGGTACTTCGGCAGCTACGACCCCTGGCAGCATGCATAGCCGACATTGTGCGGTGTCAGAGCATGGGAACAAAAGGCCGGCGGTCAGTCTGGCGATCAGCCGGCCTTTTGCGGGTTACCAGACATCTACGCACGACGGATCATGGCGTACAGGTCTTGCCGTGCGCCGCATGGTTGCCCTTGGCCTTGGCGTCGGCCTCGGTCATGTACTCGCCCTGCTTGGTCTTGCCGTACCACTTGTCGCTGGGGCAGTGATAAACCTTCTTGCTCGAATTGACCCAGACCATGCCCGGACCGCCGCCCGGTGCGGCATTGGCCGCAGGCGCCGGCATGCTTTTCTTGGACGTTGCTCCGGCAGCGGGCGCCGGTGCAGCGGCGGGCGCGGCTTTGGCGGCAGTTGCCGGAGCCGCGGATGGTGTCGCCGCAGGCACCGCGGCATACCATTCCTGGACGCCCTTGTGACCCTTGCAGGCACCGCGCTTGGTCGCGGTGCTGGTGTAGCTGCCGTCCTTGCATTGGCCGGTGGAACCGGCGGGCGCAGCGGATTGCTGCGCGTGAGCCGAAAAACCGGCGAACAGACAGAACGCGGCAACGGCAATCAGACCTGATGATTTCATCTCTGAGACTCCCATGACGGTGACATGACCCCTTGGAAAGCGCCGCCCGAATGCAAGCGGACCCTCCGCCCTATCGACCGCTATCGGACGCCCTGAGCGCGCGCTGAGGCGACGTACTGCGGCAGATATCTCCCAGGCACCGTCATCACAGCGCCTGCGGCGCGACTATGCGCCAAGTCCGTGCCGACCGACAGTCCCGCAGCACAGGGCCTTTTCCGCATGCGCGGCGTGCCCTATTTCACGCGCTGCGCCAGCGCAGGCGGGGGCGCGACCATCGCCGCGTGTGCCGGCGGCTTGATCGAGGAGTCTGGCCGTGCCACGGCGTACATCTCCCAGCTGATCTGCTTGAGCAGCGCACGCGGATCATCGCCCTGCGTATAGAGGTCCGCGTGCGTCTTGCCCGGCAGGTAGCGGAAATCGGATCGGGCATGCAGGCCATCCAGCACCGCCTGCAGCTTGTGCACGGCGCCGTCCAGATAATACGTATCGGCGGTGCCGACCATGAGGTGAATCTTGCCGTCCAGATCCGGCCTAAGCTGAGGCCATTTCGTCTTCAGCAGATGAGCGATGTCGTAATGGTCGCGCCAGTACGCCGCCACGTCCGGATCAACCGCGCCGGTATCGCGATCGAACAGCAGGGCTGGCCGACCGTCCTCGCGGCGCGGCGAAAAGACCCATTCGTACGAAGACATCTGGCCACCGTAGGCGCCCAGCACACGCTCCAGCCGGGCCGAATCCTCGAAAGTGCCCTGAACCTTGCCGTTCAGCCGCTCCAGCGGCCATGGCGTGCCGTCGGGACGGTGATAGACGTTGGCGTGGGGCGCATACAGATCGACGCCGGAAAAGTCGTGGAAATCCACCGGATCGGGTGAGGTCGACCAGGTGCCGCCGAAGAGTTTCGGATAATTGACCTGCAGCCAGAGGGTCGCCCAGCCACCGGACGAGTGGCCGGTGAGAAGACGTCCGGAGGCCTTCGCGTCCATGCGGTAATGCGATTCAAGCGCGGGAATCAGCTCGCTCGTAAGCGCCTTGCCCCAGGGTCCGTTGTTGACCGAATCGGCAAATTCATGCGTGCCGGTGGGGCCGGACTCATCCAGAAACACCCAGATCATTGGCGGCATCTCGCCTTTGCTCATGGCCAGATGCACGCCGACAACGGTATTGATCAGCCGCTCCTCGTTGCCACCGAAACCGTGGGTGTAATACACCGTGGGAAAGTGGGTGGCGCCGCTGGTTTCATAACCCGGCGGCGTCAGCACCCACCCGCGCATGTGGATCGGCCGGCCCCAGAACGCGGACAGCACCGGGCTCACCCTGTCGATCGGCTTGGTATGCGCGCGTGCGTCCGGCGCCGCCGCCCGCAGGTCCGGCGCCGATGTCATCTGCCACGGATACGGCTCGGACTGCACCTGCACCAACCTGAGCGTCGACGGCGTAATGGCGGGCAGATGCACGCTGATGACGGGACTGACCAGATCGCCGGCGCTGCGTCCGCTGTAGTTGTAGTTGTGATCCAGATCGAGCACGGCCTGCAGCAGATACTCGCCCGGCGGCAGGCTTGAGAAACTCCGCGGAAACGCCTGATTGTCCGTATCGATGGTGACGCTCTGGCGCGGCGCCAGCCGGCTCACTTCACGCGAGGCCACCGCCGTGCGCATGGGGTACAGCGGATCGGCATCGACGCTTTCGACCCTGCCGTTCCTGGCTGCCTTGCGCGCCGCCGAAGCCTCGGTGGCGAACAGCAACAACCTGCCCGATACCGGCTGCGTCGCGGCTCCATCCAGTTCCACCTTGAAGATCGGCGGCGTCACCCCGGCGTGCCAGCGCAGCGTCAAGGCCGATGCGAGCAGGGCCAGCGCAACCACCAGAGACAACGTCAGAGCGATCCATACCGACTTGCGCATGCCAAAGCTTTTCCAGTGAATCCAATCTACCCAACGCGGCACGGCGCACTTCGGGATACGAGCGTCAGAATAGCGGGCGCAAAGTCATCTTCGCGTCAGCAGGGCAATCCAGTCGTCGAATGTTCTTGCCGTCCTTTCAGTGAGCCGGCGGCTTCAGCGGCGAATTCGGCCGCGCCTGCGCATACATCTCCCAGCTGATCTGCTTCAGCAGGCCTTGTCGATCCTTGCCCTGCACGTAAAGATCAAAGTGCGTGCGGTTGGGCACAAACGTAAAGCTCGATTTGGCGTGCAGCCCATCCAGCGTGGCCTGCAGCTTGTGCGCAGCGCCGTCAAGGTAGAACGTATCCGCCGTGCCCACAATCAGGTGGATCTTGCCGTCCAGGTCGGGTTTCAGCTGCGGCCAGTTGTGCTGCAGTCGCCAGCCGATGTCGTAGTGATCGCGCCAGTAGTCGACGACGGCGGGATCGATATCGCCGGTGTCGCGATCGAACATCGGCAACGGCAGGCCGTTCTTGCCGCGCGGCGAAAACACCCACTCGAACGATCCGAGCTGACCGCCGTAGGTGCCCAGCACGCGCTCAAGCTTGGCGAACTGTTCGAACGTGCCCAGCACCTTGCCGTGATCGCGCACCAGCGGATAGGCCGAGCCGTCCGGCTTGCGATAGGCATTGGCATGCGGCGCGTACAGATCGATGCCGGTGAAATCGTGGAAATCGCTCGGGTCGGGCGACGTCGACCACGTGCCGCCGAAGATTTTCGGGTAGCGCGTCTGCAGCCACAGCGTCGCCCAGCCGCCGGAGGAATGGCCGTTGAGGAAGCGCCCGCTCGGCTTGGCATCCATCCGATATCGGGTTTCCAGCTGCGGAATCAGCTCCGTCGTCAGCGCCTGCCCCCACGGCCCGTTGTTGACCGAGTCGGCGAACTCGTGCGTGCCGGTCGGGCTCGATTCGTCGAGAAACACCCAGATCATCGGCGGCATCTCGCCCTGCTTCATCGCCGCATACACGGTCGTCAGTGGACCGGCAACGCGATCGTTGTTGCCGCCAAAGCCCTGCGTGTAATACACGGTGGGATAGCGCTTGCCCGCCTTCGCGTCATACCCCGGCGGCGTCAGCACCTGACCGTGCATCGCGATGGGCCGGCCCCAGAAAGCGCTCAGCGACGGGCTCACGAACTGGATCGGCGTCGCGTGCTGGCGCGCCTCAGGAAGCAGCGCGCGGGTCGCCGCCGGCGTGGATGCCGACAGCGTCCAGGGATCGCGCGCCGGCAGGGCCCTGGTCAGCGCCAGCGTCGGGATGTCGGCAACCGGCAGATGCAGCTTCACCACGTTGCTGACCAGATCGCCCGCGCCGCGCCCGAGGTAGTCGTAGCTGTGGTCGGTGTCGAGCACCGCCTGCACGTAGTAGTCGCCGGGCGGCAGCTGGGAGAAGCCCGCGGGAAAGGCCAGCTGGTCGGCGTCGATATCGTTGATCTGACCGGGCGCCCACCGGCTGATTTCGCGCGCGGCCACCGAGGTCTGCGTGGCACTGAAGGGATTGGCGTCCACGTCATCGACCGTGCTGCTCTTGCCGTCGGATGCGGTCTTCGCATCGGCCTCGGCCGCCTTGGCCTCGACGGCGAACAGCAGCAGCCTGCCGGAGGTCGGCGTGGCCGACGCCGAGCTGTCCAGTTGCACGTGAAAGAAGCGGTGCGCGGGGAGCGCGTCCGTCTGCGCGCCGGCCGCGCCGACAACAAACGCGGATAGCAACAGAAGGACAGCGGCGTGGCGATAACGCATGGGGTATCTCCGAAAAAGAAGGACAGATAAGCGGAACTTCACCTGCCGATGCAGCATGACGCCCAGCGTTTCACTCACTGGCCGTATCCGACGATTTCGGCTTCACCGGCGCCAGTCGCAGATCCTGGAAGTCGAAACTGAAATCGGTCAGCGGCGAGATCGGCTCCATCCGCGCCTCGCGGATATGGCCGTCCATATCGAGGCTGAAGCTGATGAAGGCATCGGCATTCAGGTCGCGATCGTCCCAGCGTACGGTGAAGCTGTCGTGCTGCCACGGCGACAGGGTGCCGATCAGCTGCGCAGTCTTGCTGAAGCGCAGGCGCAGCTTGCCGCCTTCGTTGCTGATGATGACGTCGCCGTACCAGGGATCGCGATAGGTGCCGGCATATTGCGCCAGCGGCAGCGACGGCTTGCTGCTCTTGTCGCGCGCCTTTTCGTGCGCGGCAAAGCTGCCGTCAGCTTTCGATTCGGCCTGCTTCACCGCCTTGTCGTACACCGCTACCCAGTTCGTCTTCTGCGCCGGGTTGAGGTAGGCATCGAGCGCCCGGTAGGTCACCGCGTTGAACGCCGCGCCGGATTCCTGATTGGTCAGCACCACCACACCCAGATGCAGCTCGGGCACCAGGGTGATCCGCGACACCATGCCCGGCCAGCCGCCGGTGTGCCAGACCAGGCGCTGGTTGCGGTAGTCGGACAGGAACCAGCTCTCGCCATAGCCGTAGAAGTGCGGCGTCAGCGGCGCCAGCTCGGGGATCGGCGGCTTGTTGATGGTGATCGGCGTGAGCATTGACCACATCTGCTGTTGGCTGTCCTCGGAGAACAGCCGCGCCGGCTTGCCGTCTTTTTCCTGACCGGGCAGCACGCCGCCGGCCAGCTGCACGTTCATCCACTTGGCCAGATCGTGCACGCTGGCGTAGATGCCGCCCGCGCCCGGATCGTTCAGCCAGGCCATCGGCGGCACCGGCTCCAGATTCTTGAAATTGGCCCGGGCGTGGCCGGTCGCCACGTCCATCCCCGGCCTCAGATAGGTCTTGTCGATCAGCGACTCGTCCATGCCGACCGGCTGGAACAGGTGCGTGCGCACGTAGTCGGCGTAGCTCTGGCCCGACGCCTGTTCGATCACCAGGGTGGCCACGGCGAACAGGATGTTGTCGTAGGCGTAACCGCTGCGAAAGCCGTTCTTGATCGGCACGTAGCGCAGGTGCTCGACCACCTCTTTCGTGGTGTAGGAGGTCGGCGGCCAGTACAGCAGATCGCCCGCGCCCAGACTCAGGCCGCTGCGATGCGCCAGCAAATCGCGGATGCGCATCTCGTGCGTGACGTAGGGATCGGACATGCGGAACCACGGCAGGTGATCGATGACCCGATCGTCCATCTTCAGCTTGCCCTGCTCGGCCAGCTGCTGCAGCGCCGCGGCAGTGAACGCCTTGGTATTGGACGCGATCGCGAACAGCGTGTGCGCATCGACCTTGTCCGGCTTGTCGATCTCGCGCAGGCCGAAACCCTGTTCCATCACCACCTTGCCGTCCTTGACGATGGCCACGGCGATGCCCGGCACGTCGAAGGTCTTGCGCGCGCTGTCGACGTAGGCGCCGAAATCCTGCAGCTGGGCCGGCAATGCCGCGGCGTCCTGGGCACTTGAAGAGGCCGCCCCTGCGTTGGCGGGAGCTGATGCGGGCGGCGTCTGCGCGCCGGCGGACCCTGCCAGCGCCAGCAACACGAAAAGGCTTACCGTCCTGAGAGAAAGCGAGGGGCAGAACGAGAACGGCTTGGGCATGTCGATTCCTTCAGGTCAATCGCCCAACTATCGCGGCAAAGCCGGCGCGAAGCCAGCGCTGGAAGTCATGGTTCTTCACGCTACCCCGGTCGGCGACACGGCATTGTCCTAGCCCGTAACCATCATTCTCCACTCGCAGGATGTTGCCGCCGATGCAATCGACCACCGACGATTTATTTGCCAGCCCGGCGCACGCTGCCGGCGCCTCGCCGGTTCGCGTCGGTATCGGCGGCTGGACGTTCGCACCCTGGCGCAAGAATTTTTATCCCGAGGGGCTGGTGCAGCGGCGCGAGCTGGAATACGCCAGTCGGCATCTGCGAGCTATCGAGATCAACGGTACCTTCTACCGGCCGCAGACGCCGGCCGTCTACGCGAAGTGGGCCGCCGAGACGCCGGAGGACTTCGTGTTTTCGCTGAAGGCGCCCAAGACGGTAACCCAAGGTAGACGGCTGGCCGAGTCAACCGCCGCTGCGAAGCGTTTCATCAGCGGCGGCCTGGCCGAGTTCGGCGCGCGGCTGGGACCGATTCTCTGGCAGCTGCCGCCCTCACGTGAGTTAGACCGGGACGATCTGGATGCCTTTCTCGACGCGCTGCCCCGTGCATTGAACGGACGCCCGCTGCGCCACGTGCTGGAAGTGCGGCACGAAAGCTTTCTGTGCGATACCTACCTGCAGCTGGCGCGCGCACATAACGTGGCCACAGTCTTTACCGACTCGATCACCTATCCGTCGATGGCCGATATCACCGGCGATTTCGTCTATGCGCGGCTGATGCGCAGCCAGGCGGATATCGCCACGGGCTACTCGCCCCGCGCGCTCGGCCAGTGGGCGAAACGCGCGAAGCTCTGGGCGAGTGGCGGCGATCCGGCCGACCTGCCGCACGTGGGCGAGCCCGCCACCAAGGCAAAAGCGCGCGATGTGTTCGTGTTCTTTATCAGCAGCGCCAAGGAGCGCAATCCCGCCGCGGCCATGGCGCTGCAGGCGCGCGTCGACCCCGTTTAAACCACGACAGCCACTGGAGATTGTCGCTACGCGCACGGCCAACGGACTAAGCTTTCGGTCTCTCAACCCTGCGTGTGAATTCCGATGCGCCAAGTCAAGCCTCTGTTCCTGCTTATCGCGCTGGCGGCTGCCGCGATCTTCTGGTCGGGGCACGGCACATCGATCGGCGGAAGAACGAACGCTTTTCCCATAACCGGGAGCGCCAGTAGTGATGTCGGGCTGCCTAGCTTTCTCCCAGCGGAAGCTCGCGCCACGCTGGACCGAATCGCCAGCGGCGGACCATTCACACATCGGCAGGACGGCGTGGTGTTCGGCAACTACGAAAACCTGCTGCCGCAGGAGCCGCGTGGCTATTACCACGAGTACACGGTGGAAACACCCGGTGCGGACACGCGCGGCGCGCGACGCATCATCACCGGCGGAACGCCGCCGCAAATCTATTACTACACCGACGATCACTACCGCAGCTTTCGCGCGTTCAAGGTGGCCCAATGAGCCTGTATCGCTCGCACGGCCCGCGCGAGATCGACCCAAATCTCACGCAGCCGACGCAAAGCGGTATCTACTTCGTGGGCAGCGATGACCTTGCGCGGCTGGCCAAAACCGCGGCGCGCGAAGAGCTGCGCGTTTGTCATACTGACCTTTCCGGTTGCCAAGGCAAGGACGATTTGCTCCGACGGCTGAGCGTGTCGCTTGAACTGCCCGCCACGTTCGGCGACAACTGGGATGCGCTGGCCGATAGCCTGCGCGATCTGCGCTGGATGCCGGCGTGGGGCTATGTGCTGCTGTTCGACCACGCCGACGATTTGCGGCGCTCGGCGGCAGCGGACTTCGACATCCTGCTTGGTATTCTCGACGACGCCGCCACCTTTGCCACTGACAACGACATGCCGTGGTTCGCGTTTCTCGCGCTGCCCGACGCGGCCACCGAAACCACTCTCTGACCTCGCCCATCCCCTACCTAACGGAACATCATGCAAACCCAGGATTTCGAACTCGAGGGCGACTACGTCGAACTCAACATGCTGCTCAAACTGACCGGCATCTGTGACAGCGGCGGCGCCGGCAAAGCCATCGTGGCCAGCGGCGCCGTGCTGGTCGACGGCACGATGGAACTGCGCAAGACCTGCAAGATCCGCGCGGGTCAGGTCGTCACTATCGACGACATGGAAATCCACGTCTTGGCGGACGCCCGCTAAGGCGCATCGATGATCGAAGCGGAGGTAACCCGCGCCGGCCGATGAGCGAATAACGTGTATCCGGGGCATCCGGATGCTGCAGGAAAGCCGGGCCAGCGCTGCGAGAAGCAAAGGCCACGCAGCCTCCCGCTGCATCCGCTGCCGTTGTCACCACGTAACTGGATGCATCGCGACCTGCCGCATCCTTACCGCCAGCGAGGCCACCATGAATCGTCGCACCCTGTTCAAAGCCCTGCCCCTGGCCGCCGCCCTGATGATGGCCGGCCTGAGCGCCTGCCAGTCGGCGTCTGCCGCCAGCGACGCCGGCGTTGTGCCCGCACCGACCATCGACGCCCCGAAAACCGCCGCATCGAAAGACCAGATCGCCGTGCTGGCCGGCGGCTGCTTCTGGGGCATGCAGTCGGTGTTCGAACATGTCAAAGGCGTGCAGAAAGTAGAGGCCGGCTACTCCGGCGGTGCGGCCAACACCGCGCACTACGACCAGGTCAGCGACGGCGATACCGGCCACGCCGAGTCGATCCGCGTGGAGTTCGATCCCAGCCAGATCAGCTACGGCCAGCTGCTGCAGGTGTATTTCTCGGTGCCGGTCGATCCGACGGAACTGAACCGGCAGGGCCCCGACAGCGGCACGCAGTACCGCTCGGCGATTTTCTACAGCAGCCCGGAGCAGCAGAAAATCGCCAGCGGCTATATCGCGCAACTGACGGCTGCCAAAACCTTCCACGGGCCGATCGTGACGCAGGTGGTGCCGCTGAAGGCGTTCTATCCCGCCGAGGCCTACCACCAGAACTATGCGCAGCTGCATCCGGACAATCCGTACATCGCCTACAACGATGCGCCGATGGTCTCCCAGCTGAAAAAGCTGTTTCCGACGATCTACAAGGATGAGCAGCAGGTCGTCGAAGTTCAGCTGCACTGAGTCAGCGGCCACGCGCCATCGCGGGCTCGACTTGCGTGAGGCGTCACAATCCCCATCTCTGGACTTCCGCGCGTGCCGCGCAGCTGGCCGGAAAACTCTCCCCTCGTGACGCCTCACGCCACCGCTTCGTCAACGACTGAATCGAACGAACTCACGCGCAGTTTTCTGGGTGTGTTCCGTTACAGCGGCCGCGCGCTCCAGCTCGTCTGGAGCACCAGCCGCTCGCTGACCATCGCGCTGGCCCTGCTCACGCTTATCGCCGGTCTTTTGCCGGCCGGCGTGGCGTATGTGGGGGCGCATATCGTCGACGCCGTAGTCCACGCCAGTCGCCAGTGGGCGGCAAGCGGCAGTGCGCCGTGGCGGCCGGTGATTCAATGGGTGCTGCTCGAAGGTTTGCTGGTCGCCTTGCTTGCCGGCGCCCAGCGCGGGCTCTCGGTATGCCAATCGCTGCTGCGCGCGCTGCTGGGCCAGCGCGTCAACGTGATGATTCTTGAGAAGGCGCTGACGCTGGAGCTGGCCCACTTCGAGGATTCGGAGTTCTACGACAAGCTCACCCGCGCGCGACGCGAAGCGTCGACGCGGCCGCTGTCGCTGGTCACGCGCACGTTCGGGCTGGGGCAAAACGCGATATCGCTGATCAGCTACGGCACCTTGCTGTTCCACTTTTCGCCGTGGGCGGTGCTGGTCCTGCTGCTGGCCGGTTTGCCGTCTTTCATTTCTGAAACCAAATTTTCTGGCGACGCGTTTCGCCTGTTCCGCTGGCGCTCGCCCGAGACGCGCATGCAGCTGTACCTGGAAACGGTGCTGGCGCGCGAGGATCACGCCAAGGAGGTGAAGCTCTACGGCCTCGGGCCGCTGCTGCTCGAGCGCTATCGCAACATCTTCAACACGCTTTACCGCGACGACCGCGACCTGACCATTCGTCGCGACAGCTGGGGTTTCGGGCTGGGCCTGCTCGGCACGCTGACGCTTTATGCCGCCTATGTGTGGATTGCCATGAGCACGGTGGTCGGGCGCATCACGCTGGGCCAGATGACGATGTACCTGATGCTGTTCCGGCAGGGTCAGTCGGCGGTGTCGGCGATGCTGTCGGCGATCGGCGGCATGTATGAGGACAACCTCTATCTGTCGACACTCTACGAGTACCTCGAAACCCCGGTGCCGCCATCCACCGGCACCGTGCAGGTCGGCGCCCAACCGAGCGACGGCATTCGCTTCGAGCGGGTCAGCTTCACCTATCCCGGCGCCAGCGAACCGGCGCTGCACGATATCGACCTGCACATCAAACCCGGCGAGTCGCTGGCGCTGGTCGGCCAGAACGGCTCCGGCAAAACCACCTTGATCAAGCTGCTGACTCGGCTGTATTCGCCCGACAGCGGCCGCGTGCTGCTCGACGGCACCGACCTGCGCGACTGGGATGAAGGCGTGCTGCTGCAGCGTGTCGGCGTGATTTTTCAGGATTTCGCGCGCTACCAGATGCGCGTCGGCGAGAACGTCGGCGTCGGCGACGTGACCGCGTTCGAAAACGCCGAGCGCTGGCGCGAAGCGAGCGACAAGGGCATGGCCAGCGAATTCATCGACACCTTGCCGGCCGGCTTCGATACCCAGCTCGGCAAGTGGTTTCGCGACGGCCGCGAGCTGTCCGGCGGGCAGTGGCAGAAGATCGCATTGGCGCGTGCCTTCATGCGCTTGCGCGCCGACATCCTGGTGCTGGACGAGCCCACCGCGGCGATGGACGCCGAAGCCGAAGCCACCATCTTCGAGCATTTCCGCGAACTGTCCGGCGGGCGCATCGCGATCCTGATTTCTCACCGCTTCTCGACGGTGCGCATGGCCGACCAGATCATCGTGATCCAGGACGGCCGCATCAAGGAACGCGGCAGCCACGAGCAGCTGATGGCGCAGGCCGGCCACTACGCCCACCTGTTTTCGCTGCAGGCGCAAGGCTACCGCTAGGTCGCGCGTGGCAGCTTGACCCTGCCCGCCTGCGCGCCCCATGCTTCGCTGTCCGCTAGACCTATCTCCCTGGTTGAAACATACGCATGAGCAGTCGCTACAACGCCGCCGATATTGAAGTCCTCTCCGGTCTGGACCCGGTCAAACGCCGCCCCGGCATGTATACCGACACCACCCGCCCGAACCATCTGGTGCAGGAAGTGGTCGACAACTCGGTGGATGAGGCGGTGAACGGCCACGCCCGCAGCATCGAAGTCACGCTGCACGCGGACGGTTCGGTTGAGGTGAGTGACGACGGCCGCGGTATGCCGGTGGACATCCACCCGGAAGAAGGCGTGTCTGGCGTCGAGCTGATCATGACGCGGCTGCACGCCGGCGGAAAATTCAGCGGCAAGAACTACAGCTTTTCAGGCGGCCTTCACGGCGTCGGCGTGTCAGTGGTGAATGCGCTATCCGATCGCGTCGAGGTATCCATCCGCCGCGATGGCCACGAATACCGCATGGCCTTCGAGCACGGCGACAAGGTCAGCCCGCTCGAAATCATCGGAACGGTACCGAAGAAGCGCACCGGCACTACCCTGCACTTCTGGCCCGAAGCCAAATACTTTGATTCACCGAAGGTGTCGCTGACACGCCTGCGCCATCTGCTGCGGGCCAAGGCAGTGCTATGCGCCGGCCTCAGCGTCAAGCTCACCGATGTCGCCAGCGGCGAGGTCAACGACTGGTATTACGAGGACGGCCTGCGCGACTATTTACGCGGCGAACTCGACGGCGCCGAGACACTGCTGCCGCATGATTTGTTCGTGCATCAGATGGCGCGCGATGTCGAAGGCATGGAAGTCGCGCTGGCCTGGCTGCCGGAAGGCGAGCTGGTGCAGGAAAGCTACGTCAACCTGATTCCCACCGCGCAGGGCGGCACCCACGTCAACGGCCTGCGCACCGGCCTGACCACGGCCATCCGCGAATTCTGCGATATCCGCAACCTCCTGCCGCGCGGGGTGAAGCTGGCGCCGGAGGACGTGTGGGAGCGGCTGGCGTTCGTGCTGTCGGCTCGGCTGCAGGATCCGCAGTTCGCCGGCCAGACGAAAGAGCGGCTGTCGTCGCGCCAGACTGCCGGCATGATCGAAAACGTCGTCCACGATGCTTTCAGCCTGTGGCTCAACCAGCATGTCGACATCGGCGAGCGGATCGCGCAGCTGGCGATCGAACGCGCCAGCGCGCGCCTGAAAGCGGCCAAGCAGATCGTTCGCAAGAAGATTACCCAGGGCCCGCAGCTGCCCGGCAAGCTGGCCGACTGCACCGCGACCGACCTCACCCGGACCGAACTGTTTCTGGTCGAGGGCGACTCTGCCGGCGGCAGCGCCAAGCAGGCGCGCGACAAGGAGTTCCAGGCGATCCTGCCGCTGCGCGGCAAGATCCTCAACACGTGGGAAGTCGAGTCCGGTTCCGTGCTGGCGTCGGAAGAAGTGCACAACCTCGCCATCGCCATCGGCTGCGATCCGGGCAAGAACGATCTCTCCAGTCTGCGCTACGGCAAGGTGATCATTCTGGCCGACGCCGATTCGGACGGCCTGCATATCGCCACGCTGCTGACCGCGCTGTTCCTCAAGCACTTCCCCACCCTGGTCAGCGAAGGCCACGTCTTCGTGGCAATGCCGCCGCTGTTCCGCGTCGACGTGGGCAAGCAGGTTTTTTACTGCCTCGACGAGAGCGAAAAGGCGGCGATGCTGCAGCGGATCGAGCGCGAAAAAATGAAGGGCGCGGTCAGCACCACGCGCTTCAAAGGCCTGGGCGAGATGAACCCCCCGCAGCTACGCGAATCGACCATCCATCCCGATACGCGCCGGCTGGTGCAGCTGACCATCGGCGATGAGGACGGCACCTCAAAACTGATGGACATGCTGCTGGCGAAAAAGCGCGCCGGCGATCGCAAGGCGTGGCTGGAAGAGAAAGGCGATCTGGCTACGCTGGAGGTCTGAGGCAGCAGGACTTGCGGGCTGCGTTTTCAATGCAGTCCGCCGTGTATCGAATCACTTTGTTGTTCATACGACGCCATGCGTCCACGCCACCATCGGTCGCGCTGCACTTTTTCGTTGGATATGCGCCTGCGGCGTTTACGCACACCTCGCCACTTCCTCGGTTTCCCCAAGCAGTCTCCTGCATCCGGCCCGCCGCTCGCGCCGTATCTCCACACGCTTCCAATCCGCGAAGCGGAAAATCTGGAGTTACACATGAACAAGAATCAGCGTCTGCGTGGCATCGCCCTGGGACTCTCGCTGGCTTTTGCCACAGTCGCCGTGGCGCCGATGGCGATGGCCGACTCGATGAGCAGCATGAGCATGGGCAAGACCATCGAAGTGGGCGGTGCACCGATGTACCCGAACAAGAACATTATCGAGAACGCGGTGAATTCGAAGGACCACACCACCCTGGTTGCCGCCGTCAAGGCTGCCGGTCTGGTCGATACGCTTTCGGGTGCCGGCCCGTTCACCGTGTTTGCGCCGACCAATGAAGCGTTTGCCGCGCTGCCTGCCGGCACCGTCGACACGCTGCTGAAGCCGGAAAACAAGGCCGACCTGACCAAGATCCTGACCTACCACGTCGTGCCCGGCAATGTGACCTCGGCCGATCTGCTCAAGCTGATCAAGAAAGGCGGCGGCAAGGCTTCGGTGAAGACCGTCGAAGGCGACTCGCTGACTTTCAGCAAGGATTCCCAGGGCGTGGCCATTACCGATGACAAGGGCAATGTCGCCCACGTCACCATCGCCAACGTGAAGCAGTCCAACGGCGAGATCCACGTCATCGACAAGGTTCTGATGCCGTAATCCGCATCGCTTATTGTTTCGAAACGCGATTGTTGTACCGCCGCCCCGATTCCCTCATCGGGGCGGCTTTTTTTGTGCGCTCGACGCGGCTAAGGTGGCGGCTGGTTACTACCGAGCGACACCCATGTCATTGCTGCCACCCCTCGATCTGCAGCGCTGGATCGACGACAACCGCCATCTGCTGAAACCGCCGGTGGGCAACAAGTGCATCGTCGATGGCGACTTCATCATCATGATCGTCGGTGGCCCCAATGCGCGCAGCGACTACCACTACGACGAAGGCCCGGAGTTTTTCTATCAGCTCGAAGGCGAGATGGTGCTGAAAGTGCAGGACGACGGCCGCGCCCGCGACATTCCGATTCGCGCCGGCGAGCTTTTTTATCTGCCGCCGCGCACGCCGCATTCGCCGCAGCGCATGGCCGCATCCATCGGCCTGGTGATCGAACGCAAGCGCCTGACGCACGAGAAAGACGGGCTGCTGTGGTTCTGCGAAAACTGCAATCACAAGCTCTACGAAGAATTTTTTGTACTCGACGACATCGAGCAGGATTTTCCGCCGGTGTTCGATCGTTTCTACCGTTCGCGCGACGCGCGCACCTGCGGCCAGTGCGGCCATCTGAATCCGGCACCAGCCAAATACGGCTGAGCATCAATCGCTGCAGTCATTCGCGGCCAACCTGGCGCGGATGACTCTACTTACTGCGCGCAAGCCACTTGCCCGCCATGCGCCTCAGCGACACATCGGCCGACGCATTGTTGGCGATCTCGCGGATCGATTTCCACGCCAGCGCCAGCGACTCATCGCTGATCGCAAACTGTTCACTACCGGTCGCACGCACCACGTAGCGCACGTCGTAATGCCAGTGTTCCGGCTCATCGCCGCGCGCGGGAATGCGGTGGCGATCGAGGTCGAAAATATCCGGTTCGACCGCCAGGTCGATCAATCCGGATTCTTCTTCAGCTTCGCGCAAGGCCACGTTGGCCAGGTCGCGATCACCGTCGGCATGCCCGCCAAGCTGCAGCCAGCGACCCAGCTTGCGGTGATGGGTCAGAAGCACGCGCTCGCCGTCCGCGCTGACCAGCCAGGCCGAGCCGGTGAAGTGGCCGACCGGATGACTGCGCATGAAGACTTCGTCATCGGAATCGAGAAACTGCCCGAACAGAAACGCCGTGTCGGCTTCCTGTCCGTCGGACGCAGCGTAATGGCACAGCGCCGTCTCAAGCGTCACGGTAGTCATCGGCAAAAAATTTCCAGCGCCAAGCCCAAACCCCATTCTATGCCGCAAAGCGTCTTGTACGCTCACCGAGGCTCCGCTATGGTTGTTGGATAAGTTTATGTATTAAAACAATACGTCGCACACAACCGACTACCGGCGTCTGTCATTACGGGGAACACCACATGCTTTTCAAGCGAGTCAAGCCGCTCGACCAAATTCTTGCCACCGCTGAAAAGAAAAGCCTCAAACGACAGTTGGGCCCCATCCAGCTCACCCTGCTCGGCGTGGGCGCGATCATCGGCACGGGTATCTTCGTATTGACCGCGGAAGCAGGCCAGAAAGCCGGCCCCGGCATGATGATTGCCTTCGTCATCGCAGCCACAGTCTGCGCACTCGCGGCTTTGGCCTACGCCGAACTGGCGTCGATGATTCCGGTTTCGGGCTCTGCTTATACCTACACCTACGGCGTGCTTGGCGAAGGTCCGGCCTGGGTCGTCGGCTGGGCGCTCGTACTCGAATATGCGATCGCCGCGGCCACGGTGTCGGTTGGCTGGTCCGGCTATATGAATGGTTTGCTGGCTCGCGCGGGGTATTCGATACCCGCGTTCTTGCGCACGGGTCCAATGGACGGCGGCAGCTTCAACCTGCTGGCGTTTTTGATTGCCCTGGTGATCACCGTGCTGCTGGTCGTCGGCACGTCGAAGTCGGCCAAGGTCAATGCGGTGCTCGTCGCCATCAAGATCATCGCGCTGACCGCCTTCATCATCGTCGCCGTGCCCGCAGTGAAGTCCTCGAACTTCGTACCGTTTGTACCAAACGGCTGGGGCACACCGTTCGGCGGCGTAGGCGTGCTCGGCGCAGCGGCCTCGATCTTCTTCGCCTATGTCGGCTTCGACGCCGTTTCGACCGCGGCGGAAGAAACCAAGAACCCGAACCGGAATATACCTATCGGCCTGCTCGGCTCGCTGATCGTCTGCACCATTTTCTATCTGCTGGTGAGCTACGGCGCCGTCGGTTCGGTCGGTTCGCAGCCGATGCTTGGACCCGGCGGCGCCTCGCTGCAGCCAGGCACGCCTGCGATGGCGGCGGCCTGCGTAGGCTCCGAAGCGCTGGTCTGCAGCAAAGATGCGCTGGCGCACGTCATGGTGCTGATCGGCCACAACACGATGGGATCGCTGATCGGCCTCGCCGCTGCACTGGCGCTGCCTTCGGTGATTCTGATGATGATTTACGGCCAGTCGCGCATCTTCTTCACCATGTCGCGCGACGGCCTGCTGCCGAACTTCCTTTCCACCGTGCATCCGCGCTTCCACACCCCGCATATCCTCACGATCATCACGGGTGTATTCGTTTCGCTTTTCGCGGCGCTGTTCCCCGTGGGAATACTGGCCGACATTACCAACTCCGGAACGCTATTCGCCTTCATCATGGTCGCCATCGGCGTAATGGTCTTGCGCGTGAAACAGCCCGAGCGTCCGCGGCCGTTTCGCACGCCGCTGGTCTGGCTGATCTGTCCGCTTGCGGTGGCAGGCTGCCTGCTGCTGTTCTTCAACCTCAGCGGTTACACGTTGACCTTGTTCTTCAGCTGGGCAGCCATCGGTCTGGTCGTGTACTACCTCTACGGTTACCGCAAGAGCCATCTGGCCAACGGTACCGAAGCGAGCTGAAAATAGAACGCTGAACTCTGATGCATCGACCGGCACGGTACCCACCGTGCCGGTTTTATTTCTGGAACGCACATGCTCAAACAGCTACTCGCGCGCAAGACCGATTTTTCGCAAACCGACGACGGCCACCACGGCCCGGCGCTGAAACGCACGCTGGGACCCTGGGGGCTCACGGCGCTCGGTATCGGCGCAGTCATCGGCGGCGGCATCTTCGTGATTACCGGCCAGGCCGCGGCCGAGCATGCGGGCCCGGCCATCATCCTGGCCTTCGTTATCGCGGCGATCTGCTGCAGCTTTACCGCGCTGTGCTACGCCGAGTTCGCCACGCTGATTCCGATGTCGGGCAGCTCGTATTCCTACGCCTACGCCACATTGGGCGAGCTGGTGGCGTGGTTCATCGGCTGGAACATGGTGCTGGAATACGGCGTGTCGGCATCCGCCGTGGCGGTGAGCTGGACCGGCTATTTCGTGAGCCTGCTCGATCACGTCGGCATCCATCTGCCTGCCGTCTTGACCAATGCCCCGCTCGCCTACACCGACGGTCACCTGGTGACGACCGGCGCGCTGTTCAATCTTCCCGCCGTCGCCATCGTGATGGCGCTGACCTGGCTTTGTTACGTCGGCATCCGGGAGTCCAGCGGCGCGAATCTGGTGATGGTGATTTTCAAGGTTGCGCTGATCGTGCTGGTGATTGCTGTCGGCTGGCATTACGTGAACCCCGCCCTGTGGCATCCGTTCATTCCAGCCAGCCAGGGGCCGGAAAAATACGGCTGGGCCGGCATCATGCGCGCGGCGACGCTGGTCTTCTTTGCCTATATCGGTTTCGAGGCAACGTCCACCGCGGCGCAGGAGGCGAAGAACCCGCAGCGCGATCTGCCGATCGCTACGCTGGCCTCGCTGGCGATCTGCACGATTCTGTATATCGGCATCGCTGCCGTGATCACCGGCCTGCTGCGCTTCGATCAGCTCGATACTGCCGAGCCCGTGGTTACCGCCGTGCGTGCGCATCCGCAGTTGTTCATGCTGCGCTGGGCGGTGGAGATCGGCGCCTTGATCGGCCTGTCGTCGGTGATTCTGGTGATGATCATCGCGCAGCCGCGCATCTTCATGATCATGGCGCGCGACGGACTTCTGCCGCCGGTGTTCGCCAAGATCCATCCGAAATATCACACGCCGCACATCAACACGGTCATCACCGGCGTAGGCATCGCGGCGCTGGCCGCGGTATTCCCGCTCGACGTGCTCGGCGACCTGGTATCCATGGGCACCCTGATCGCGTTCGTCGCGGTCTGTGCCGGCGTGCTGATTCTGCGCAAGACGCGGCCTGATCTACCGCGCACCTTCCGCGTGCCGTGGGCACCGGTGACCTGCGTGCTCGGCGTGCTCAGCTGCCTGGCGCTGCTGTATTGGGAGAACTGGTACCAATGGCTTTTGCTGGGCATCTGGACGGTCGTCGGCATGGCCATCTACTTCGGCTACGGTCGCCGGCACAGCCATTTGCGCCAGGAGCAGGCGCTGAGCGCGAAATCCTGAATTTCGTCGAATGCCGGGGAAAATATCGGAATGCCGCGGATAACCGCGCTTCTGGCTGCGTATCCTTCCTCGCGCCGAGCCAACGAAAGTCTCAAGGCTGACTGAGAATTTTCGCACAAGCCATTGTTTTAAAAGGATTTAACGAGAATTTTTCGAGAGAAATTTTCATACCAGCCGCCCATTCGCGCTGCTCGGGAGTATCATCCCGAGTCCGGGGATATCACTTGGCAGTGGGCCTTCGGATCGCCGCCCGGCACATCAAGTGGGGTCAGCTCCTCAGCTTGGTGCGTCGGGCGGCACTTTATGGGAATGACCGAATTGTATCGGCGAGGTTGGCGAATCTCTGCTCTGCGCAACCCGCCATGCAAAAAGGCCGGCAAGATGCCGGCCTTTTTATTTCACGATCTACCCCGTGCGCATCGAAGACGCGTTGCGAAGATCAGCCCGCTTTCGGGTTATGCGAAACGCACCAGCCCTTCGAGTTGACCGACTTGCCCGGGAACAGCTGACACGGTCCACGACCCGTCGCGCCGCCGGAGTAGAACTGGCAGTTGGAGCAGTTGTCGCCCGCCTTGTGTTTCGGGTCGGTCGCCTTGCTGGCATCTTCCACATAGCCCAGCGCCTTGGCCGTGGGATCATCCACGCTGACCGCCGGCAGGTCGGCAGCGCGCGCGAAGCGCGGCAGGCCACCCATGATCGCCACTGCGGCCGTGGTACCGGCAGCGACCTTCAGAAAACGACGCCGTGATTCGATGTTCTTCTCATTTGACATGGGCAAGCCTCCGTCATGTATCCCACGCCCTGTGCGGTGGATTGCGGCGATAGTACGCCTGTTTCGTCAATCGTTCATGACTGGCGAGAATGGCTCTCATTCAAGCCTTGGCGCGCATTTGCGCGTGGTATGATCACACTCCATTTGGACGTCCAAACCCTATGCGCCAGCTGCTGCCCACCACGATATCCACGAGCCTGTTCGAGGCGCGCGCAGACTCGATCGCGAACACCGCGCGCGAGCTCGCAGCGCTCGGCTGGACGCCCGCGACCAGCAGCAATTTCTCGGCTCGCATCGACGCCGACCACGCGGCGATCACCATCTCCGGCCGCGACAAGGGCAAACTCGGTCGCGACGACATCATGCTGATCGACATGCAAGGCAAGGCCGTCGGCACCGACGCGAAACCCAGCGCGGAAACCGCCCTGCATACGCAGATCTATCGGCGCTGGCCCGAGATGGGTGCGGTGCTGCACACCCACTCGCGCACGCAAAGCGTCGCCTCGCGCCTGTATGCCAACGATGGCGTCATCCGCCTGCAGGGCTGGGAGCTGCAGAAGGCGATTACCGGCTACACCACGCACGAAAGTCTGCTGGAGATACCGGTCTTCCCCAACACCCAGCACATGCCCGAGCTGGTCGATCAAGTCGACGCTTGGATCGACAGCGGCAAACCGCTGCACGCCTATTTGATCGACGGCCACGGCATCTATACTTGGGGCCGCGACATGAAGGAAACGCACCGCCATCTGGAAGCACTCGAATTCCTGCTGGGCTGCGAACTGGATCTGAAAAGGTTGAGGGCATCATGAGCCAACTACGCATCTTCGACGAAAGTCATCCCGACGCCGAGCTCGCGCTGCACCGCGATTACGCCGCCATCGCCCGCGAGCTGGGCAAGGTCGGCATCCGCTTCAAACAGTGGGAGGCCAGCCAGCCGATTTCGCCCGGCGCCAGCCAGGACGAGGTCATTGCCGCCTATAAAACGGATATCGATCGGCTGATGGCGGAAACCGGCTACCAGGCCGTCGATGTGATCAGCCTCACGCCCGATCATCCCGATCGCGCCATGCTGCGGCAGAAGTTTCTCAGCGAGCACACCCACAGCGAGGACGAAGTGCGCTTCTTCGTCGCCGGCGCCGGCCAGTTCACCCTGCACATCGACGGCAAGATCTACGACGTGCTGTGCGAATCCGGCGACCTGATCGGCGTCCCCGACGGCACGCGCCACTGGTTCGATATGAGTGAAGCGCCCTACTTCGTGGCCATTCGCTTCTTCACCAACAAGGAAGGCTGGGTCGCCAACTTCACCGGCGATGGTATTGCCGAGCGTTTCCCGCGGATGCAGCCCTACTCGCCAGCAACTCGCTGAATAGAACCCGCCGTCGCTGACACGGCCAAGCCGAACGTTGACCGGCCAGATAGCCCGGTCGTTTATGCTGGGCGCCTTTTGCAGGCAACGCCAAACCATGACCGATATCCGCGCCATCGTCACCGACATCGAGGGCACCACCAGCTCGATCAGCTTCGTTCGTGATGTGCTGTTTCCCTATGCCCGCGAGCGCCTGCCCGCCTTCATCGAAACGCACGGCGACACGCCCGAGGTGCAGCACTGGCTGCACGAGGCGGCGAAAGAGGCCGGCCTGGTCGAGGCCAGCCGGCAGGAGATCATCGAACTGCTGATCCATTGGATCGACGAGGACCGCAAGTCGACCGCGCTCAAGGCGCTGCAGGGCATGATCTGGAAAGACGGCTACGAGGCCGGCGATTACCGGTCCCACATGTATCCCGAAGTTGCCGCTCGTTTGCGCGCGTGGCAGGCCAGTGGCCTCTCGCTGTACGTTTATTCGTCCGGCTCCGTGCCGGCGCAGAAGCTGCTGTTCGGTTTCAGCGAAGCGGGCGATCTGACGCCGCTCTTTTCCGGCTACTTCGACACCGAGACCGGGCACAAGCGCGAGGAGGACTCTTATACGAAGATCGCTGAGGCCATCGGCCTGCCGCCGGGCCAGATCCTTTTCCTGTCGGATATCGTGGAAGAGCTCGACGCCGCGCAGGCCGCCGGCTTCCGCACCGCGTGGCTGATCCGCGAACCGCTGGCCTGGCCAGACGCGCCGCGCCATGCGGCATACCGCGATTTCGACGCCATCCAACCCTGACGCCACCGCGTACGAGACCCGCCATGCGAACTGCCCTGATCACCGTACTCGCGTTCGCTGCCGGCGTCCTGGTGATGCTGTGGCTGCCGCGTCACTCCGCTCTTAACCTAGCCACGGGCCAGCCTGGTTCGACGACGGCTACGGCGACCGGCTCCAGCAGCGGCGAACCGGCGTCATCCTCGTCGGCCGACGACGATCCGGATGAAAACAACGACGCCGACTGGCCGAGCACCGGCCCATCGCCCGAGCAGGTGATGTATGCGCAGCCGAAGATGGTCGCCGATGCGCTGGCCAAACTCACCCCGCGCGTGGCAGGCAAAACGAATCTCTACCTGGTGACCTTTGCCGGCGACGGTGGCGAAGACGTGTTTCGCAACGAGGCCGAATACGCCGTACAGCTTTTCCCGCAGCGCTTCGGCCCCACCGCGCACACGCTGGTGCTGGAGAACAATCCCGATACCTTGTCCAGCCACCCGCTGGCCAGCTGGAGCAACCTGGAGGCGGCGCTCGACGGCGTGGCCAAGGTGATGAAGCCCGATCAGGACGTGCTGATGCTCTACATCACCAGCCACGGCGACGAGGATCACAACCTGCTGGTGGATATGGACCCGCTGGCGCTGGACCAGATCGGCGCACCGGACCTTGCCGGCATCCTGGCCAAACGCCCCTTCAAATGGAAAGTGCTGGTGGTCAGCGCCTGCTATTCGGGCGGCTTCGTGCCGCCCCTGCACGGCGCCGGCACGCTGGTGATCACTGCAGCTCGCACCGACCGCAGCTCGTTCGGCTGCGGCAGCGATTCGGACGCGACTTATTTCGGCAAGGCCTGGCTGGTGGATGCGCTGAACCAGACGCCCGATTTCATCGCTGCCTTCAAACAGGCCAGCGGTGAAATCAGCCAGTGGGAACAGCGCGACAAACTCACGCCGTCCGAGCCTCAAATCGATGTCGGCAGCGGCATCGCCGAACAGCTCGCGCTGTGGCGCAAAGGTTTCACGCCGGGTACTGCCGTGCCGTTCGAGCCGGCGCCGCCCGCGCCAGCCAGTACGACGGCGCTGGCGCAATAGCCCGAGTCCCGCTTGGCTGGCTTCACTCAGGGCGACCGCGGGGTTTTAGCGCGCGTTCGCTTTGTAGTATCCGCCGTTCGCGCCCCGTCCTTGGGTGAACCATCGCTCATCTGTTCCATCCACGACAGCGTGTCAATGTAGGACAGGAAATGCTGCAGATAGCCTGGCGAAAGCTCGTGCATGAGGGTGAGCGATCGATGCACCAGGCTGCCCGAGTTGAGCGGTCCGGCGTCGGCAGGCACCTGCTCCAGCGACTGGCGGATCTGGCTCTCGATGCGCACCTCGGACCAGATGCTTCTGAACTCGTCCAGCGCCTCCAGCGTTGGCAGTGCGGCGGTCCCTGGCGTCGCGTCAGTCGTGGCGAGATCGTCAACACGGGTCGCTGCACGGTTGGCGATGTCATCGAGCAATGTGCCTAACGCGCCGCGAGCCGGCGCCGATGACGCGGACACGCCGTTGGCATCGCCGGCACGGGATGCCGCATTATCGAGATCCGCCGCATACGCCTCGACAAGCTTGGACAGCCGCTCATCCAGCAGCTGCCGCGTCGCACCGTCATGGCCTGCCGCACGACGCTCCAGCACTTCGATGAAATGAAATCGCCACGGACTCAGGCGATCGGCGTTCTGCTGCCGCCACGCGTCGAGTAACTTGCGGATGCGTGCCCCGCTATCGCTCATCATGAGCCGCCGCCACGGCTGCCGTCGGCTGCTTCGGGATCGGCGAAATTTCCACGCGCCGGTTCTTCGCCCGTCCCTCGTCGTCGGCATTCGAGCCTACCGGCTGCTCGGCGCCGAACGCGGCCGCAAATACCGAGGAGGCCGGCAAGCCGTCGGCGATCAAAGCTCGCGTCACGGTCAGCGCGCGCTCGGCGGACAGCTCCCAGTTGTCGGCGAATTGCCGGTTGCCGTCGCGCACCTGCCGGTCGTCGGTGAAACCGCTCACCATCAGGATCTCGTCGCGCGACTTGAGGTAGTCGGCCAGCGGGGCCGCCAGGCTCTTCAACACCTCATGACCCTCTGGCTGCAGCTGATCGGAGTTCAGCGCAAACAACACGCTGCCGCGAATGCCGATGCGACCGTTGACGAGAGTCACGCGGCCAGCCGCCAGCGGAACCGCCAGCGCCTGCTCCAGGGTCATGCGGCGCTTCGCCTCGGCCTGCTGCTGTTTGACCGCTTCATCAAGCTTGCTCGACAGCTGCATCTGCACGCCGATCACGCCCACCAGGATCAGCACGAACACACCCAGCAGCACCGACATCAGGTCGCCGAAGGCAGCCCAGATCGGCGCCGTCGACTCCTCGACGCCATCCACTTCGTCGCTCATGTCGCATCGGCCCCGGCGAGCACCCGCTGGCCGGCGAGCTGCTGCATTTCCTCGATGATCTGCTTCTGCGACAGCATGCTCAGGTCGATCACTTCCCTCGCCTGCGCGACGTAATAGGCCAGTTGCTCGTCGCTGCGTGCGAGCGACTTGTCCAGCGCCGCTTCGATGCGCTGCAGGTGGTCCATCAGCAGCCCGTTCGATTCGCCGAACGCCTGCACGGCCGCGCCGAAGACTTCACCCAGGCTGGCCACCTCGATGGCGCTGCCCGTGACCTGTGCAGCCACGGCGCCGAGCTTGCCGGTTTCCGCCTCGATATGGTCGGTGAAGCGCGTGCCGACGCGATCCAGCAGATCCGCCGACGTGGCCACCAGCGCATCGACGGCCATGCGTTGCTCGGTGGACGCGTGGTTCACCGCATCGAGCAGGGTATCGAGCGTGGCCATCAGGCGGCTGCGTTCCTCCAGCATGGCGGTATCGCGAACCATGCTGTCGGAGAGTTTCTGGCGCATCTCGGCGACGACGTCGGCGGCAGCCCTGGGCGCTTCGGACGCGGCTTGCACGAGCCGGGAAATCTCGGCGATCGTGTCGCTGGCATGTGCCTGGGTTTGGGCCGAGATGTCGTGCGCGGTCTTCGCCAGCGTGTCGCAAATTGCCTGCTGCCGGGTCGCGGCCTGCTCGCCCGCCTGCTCCCACTGACTGCTCAGCGCCGCGGTTGTCGCAGCGAACGCATCCGTCCAGGTCGTCAAACGGTTCTGGTCCCGCGATTCCAGCAACGTCTGCAGGTCCGCATGCGACTGATGCACGCGGTGGACCAGCGACGTGGCGTGCTCATCGAACGTCGCCGCCGCCGCGCTCAACGCCTGCTGATGGCGGGTCGCCAGATCGGCGTTGACGGCATCCTGCCGCGACAGCGCATCGCTCCACGCACTCGCCGCGCCGCTCGCCGTGGCGTCGAGGCGTGCAGCGACGCCGTCGATCAGGCCAGCCGAGCGCTGCTCGAAGGTGTCGCTAAATTGCTGCAGCGAGCGGCGCAGCTCCTCGGCCAGCGCCTCGTTCAACCGCTGCTGCTGCACCAGAGCTTCGCTCCAGGTCGCCGCCATCGTCGTGGTGGTCGTCTCCAGGCCGGTCGACAAACCTTCCAACTGACGCCCCACAGCCTGCGTTACCGTGTCGTGCAGCGATGCCGTTTCGCGTGCGAGACCGGCCATGGTCGCTTCCACCGCCGGCTGCAGCGCCGCGCCGACCGCCGCAGCACTCGCAGCGACGCTCTCCTGCAACGACGCCTGCACGGCGCTGGCAAGGCGCGTATAGGTAGCCTCGGAACTTGCGTGGAAGGCTTCATGGCTGGCCACCTGCCGCTCGCCGGCCGCCATGCTCTGCTGTTCGATGGTCGCCATCATCGTCTGCAGACGATCGACAAGGACCGGCATCAGTTCGGTCTGCTGCTGCAGCAGCTTGAAGGACTCCTCGCGCTGATGGCTCTGCGAATGGATGCGCAGGGTCGTGGCGATTTTTGCATCCAGCAGTTGGACTGCCTGCAGTCGCTCGCGTCGGCACAGCGCCGACAGCAGCCCGAGCATCGCCGAGGTGGCCACGCCCGCGATCGACGTGCCAAACGCAAAACCCAGCCCCTTGACCGGCGCGGCGAGCGAGCCGCGGATCGCCTGCAGATCCGTCGCGCTCTCCAGCGCCATGCCGGTGCCTCGCAGCGTCGCCATCATGCCCAGCAGCGTGCCCAGCATGCCGAGCAGCACGAGCAAGCCCACCAGATACGAGGTCAGCACCGGCACCGGCAGGGCCACGCGCTCACCGTCGATACGCAGGCGCGTCGCGTTGCGCAGGCTCGGATGCAAACGGCCGAGCCAGTCGCTGAGGTTCGCCGGCGCAGTGGACAGATCCGTCACCGCGCGCGTCAGCGTGAGTGTGGCCTGCCGATAACGGTGCAGCTCCAGCGCGCCCGCCAGATAGCACGCGCCAATCACTATAGTGACAGCCGTCGCCAGCGGATTGGTTCCAACGTAGCCGGCGCCGATCCAGCACACCGCGGCCAGACCGACGAAAAACACCGCAAGATAAAGCAGATTTCTGACCATGACGCCTCAATAATTAGGTGCGAAGCGCTGCAAGCAGGCCTTCGACCGGATGAAAACGAACATCCAGTTCGGCGAGCAACACGCTCTGCACGTCCTGACGGAACACGTCCAGCCATGCGCCAGGCGTAATCGCCGTAGCGACCTCAGCCGCATGTGCATCGGCCAACGCCTTCTGCTCCGCCTGACGCAAGCGTTCAAAACGATCGCCGAGCAGCACGGGCACGCGAGCCAGCAACGCCTGCTCGCGCGGACTCAGCACACGCTCCATGACCGCATCGACGTCAGCCAGCCGCGCCATGTCGACCGACCTCTGCGCAAGCATGTCGCGCAAACGGCCGCGCAGATTACCAGTAGCCGCCTGCATCGACCGGTGAATGGCCAGATAGCGCTGACGAAACACCGAGTAATCGACCGCTTCAGTCGCGCCCTCTTCCTCGGTCGACACGTGCGCGACCGCGCGCAGGCGCGACGTGGCAAATGTGCTATCGCTGGCAATGGCGCTGACCAGCGAGCGACGCACGCGGGCGCACTCCTCTTCCTCTGCGCTGCCAAAGGTCGGCAAATCCATGTCCACCTCGGACGGCGTACCATCAAGCGTCGTCGACAGCGCCACCGCGTGCGTCCAGTCAAGCCACTGACCCAACCGATCCGACAACGATTGCCTGGACGGTCGAACGTCAACGTCCATCAGGCGGGCAAGCAAGCGAATAAACGTCGGGCCACGGACACTGGTCCGGTGAGTAGCTTGCGGCATATTTCAGGCTGAAAAACCACCATTTTACACGCTAAGCGGTTGGAGGCGGCTCGGGTCGATTGGCCGCCACCCAAAGCCGACCTCAGGTCATTCGCTCGTGATGCGAGAGCGTGGACTGCGACTAACGATCGCAGCGATGGAAGCCAGCTTATGCACATGGATGCGAACAGGCCCTACTGCGCCGATGTACCGCCGAAAGCGCACTGAAAGCCATTTCGGCAGAAGCTCGCCGCACCGTGCAAAGCTCGATCAACCTCAGCTCTAGCGAAAACAACAAGGAAGACTTATGTCCCGCTGGCTATGGCTGTGCATGCTCCTGTTCTGCTCAGGTGTTTGCGCGCAGGGGCAATTGCAATTCAGTGCACCTTGGGGTCCGCATGCCATCGGCTTCAAGGTGGTGCATCTAGTCGATAGCAGCCGCAGCTGGAACGACGGTCTCGATCCACTCACCGGCGCGCCCGTCCCCGCCATCCCCGAACGGCCATTGCAGGTACTGGTGTGGTATCCCGCCAGTTCAGGCGGCAAGCCGATGGTTTACAGCGATTACTTGGCATTGCTCGCAAGCGAAGACGGTGCGGTGAATGATCAAGCCCTGATCCAGCGTGTTGTCGATGGTCAGATTCAGGCGTGGGCCGGCGCCGATCCGCTGAGCGGCTATCAGGCCATCGCAAGTCAGTCCGTCCATGCCACCACAGCGGCAACGCCAGCCGCTGGACTCTTCCCGCTGGTCATCTATGCCCCCAGCGACAGCAACGCTTCCTTCGAGGACGACGTGCTGTGCGAATACCTCGCGAGCCACGGTTATATCGTGATCTCTACCAGCTCGCGCGGCGCGCATCTGCCGTACATGACCAATGCGCAGATGCCGGTGGATATGGCCAATACGCGTGCGCAAGCTGCCGATATCGGCGTATTGATCGGGCAGGCCGCAAAGCTGGCTGCGGTGGATACGAGCAAAATCACCGTGCTTGGCTACAGCTGGGGTGGCATGGCGAGCACCTTCGCGGCAGCCACCGATGATCGAATCAAGCTACTGGTGGATCTCGACGGCTCGGTGCGTTATTACCCAAAACTGCTGGCGATGGCGCCCGACATCACGCCAGATCGTATCCAGGTACCGCTGCTGTTTTTTGCCGACCAGGAAGATCCGCTGACCCCTAACAAAAATAATAAGCCGGGCAGTTTCATCGATCGCATCCACCATGCCGATGTCACCACCATCTGGCTGCGTGACATGCAACACGATGACCTCACCAGCGACAGCCTGCGCTTCGGCAACAATCACCCCCACGGGCCCGCGACGGCGCAGCAGCGAAGCGAAAGCTATTCCTGGATAGCGCGCTATACGCTCGCCTTTCTCGACGCGCATTTCAAAAACGACCCGTCGGCAAAAGATTTTCTTGGCACGACACCCGAAACGCAGGGCGTTCCGGCGGGCATGTTCGTCAAGATGCATCGCCCTTCGCGCGGCCCTGCTCCGTCACTGCAAGACTTCGCGCAGCATCTAGACAAAGTCGGCTTCGATCACAGCGTCACGGTATATGCCGATTACCATCACGAGCATCCGGATTTCCGCCTTACCCAAGACCAGCTTGAACCCTGGCTTTCCGCTCTGGTTCACCTGCACGATTTCCAGCGTGCCCTTGGGCTTGCGGAGCTAGGAACCTTTATGGCACCCAAGCGCAGCAATGCATGGATGGATCTTGCATATGTCGAAGATATGCTGCACCAGCCTGCTCAGGCACTGCACGCGTTTCAACAAGCGCTGCGCTTCAATCCCGGCAACGCTTATGCGCGTGCGCAGATACGACGCCTCAGTAAAACCAACTGAATCAGCAAGAACATCACAGCGCAGAAATGCCCGATGGGGGAAATCATTCGCCGACTTACGGAGACTACCGATGCACTTATACCGCCCCATCTTTGTATTCATGCTGCTTCTCAGCTCGATGCAACTTTTTGCGCAAGCTGCGACGCCGAGCGCTCCCATTGAATCGGCGGATCGGAAGGCCGTCATCAAGTCGCTCGGCGAGCAATTGAAAGCCAACTACGTTTTTCCCGATATCGCAGAAAAAGTAGAAACAACATTATCCGCTAATGCCGCGAGCGGGGCTTACGATGGAACCAAGACCACAGATGTCTTTGCCGCAGCATTGACCAAGGATCTCCAAAGCGTCAGCAAGGATCTGCATTTTCGTGTGGACTATGACGCAACGTTCAAGCCAGAGCCCGACGATAACAAGCCAGCCACAAAAGAGGAGCTGGATGACGCAAGACAGTTTGCAGAGCACATGGGCTTTGGCATCGCAAAGGTAGAGCGTCTGCCGGGCAACGTCGGCTACCTGGATATTCGTGGCTTTTTACCAACGGATTTTGTGACCGGTGCATATGGCGCCGCAATGAATCTTCTTTCGGGCACCGACGCCATGATTCTTGATCTTCGGCAAAACGATGGTGGTGATCCCTCTGCAGTCGCGGCCCTTCTTAGCTACTTTTTTGCGGCAGGTGACAGCCGGCACCTCAACGATCTCTACTGGCGTTCCGGCAATCGCACCCAGGAATTCTGGACGATGCCAGTGGCGGGTTCTCGTTACGCAAAACCGGTCTATGTACTGACATCACCCGATACCTTTTCGGGTGGCGAAGAGTGCGCTTATGATTTTCAAACCCAGAAGCGCGGCATTCTCGTGGGGCAGACCACCGGTGGTGGCGCAAACCCCGGGGCAGAATTTTCCGTTGGGCATAACTTCGTCGTATTTATTCCAACGGGACGCGCGATCAACCCCATCACCAAGACAAACTGGGAGCACGTGGGCGTAAAGCCAGATGTCGCTGTCCACGCTGCAGACGCACTGAAAACTGCTTACGCAACGATCCTGAAAACGCTGATCCCGAAGACCAAAGATCCTGATCAGCTAAGTGAACTGAAGAGCACGCTCGTCAGGCTCGAAAAGGGTGAGGATGAAAAGTCCGACTACGCACCGCAAAAATAGCTGACTTTGCGCTTTGGATGCCACGAACCCTGCACCAGGGCACGCTTCGATTCGCCGTATATAGACCGCCAAAAAGGGGCGTATGTTCGGTGCTAAGTCGACGCGGTGCGGGCTTTTCAATAGTGAGGTGGTGCCATGAAAGGTTGTTTTGGGATGTGCGTTGGTCGCTTTATCACCGCCATATTGATCAGCGTTTCTGGTTCGTCGTTGTCGGCGGTTACGCCTGTCGAGCAAATGCCGTTAGCAGCATACGAACATGCGCAAACTTTGGTGCGACTGACTGATGGTCGACGCGTAAATTTACTGTGCATCGGACAGGGTTCGCCTACCGTAGTCCTTGAAGCTGGGGGTGGCGACGACAGCCTTACCTATCGCATCCTGCAGGCGCACGTCGCTCACTTCACTCGCGTGTGTAGCTATGACCGCGCGGGCATGGGCTTCAGCGATCCTTCGTCTCATCGTAGTAGCGCGGAGTACGTGCTTCAGGATTTGCATGAACTATTGCGCCAAGCCGGCATTCCACTGCCTATCGTGCTGGTTGGCCACTCCGATGGTGGTCTTTACGCCAGCATGTACGCATCGCGCTGGCCGGATGACGTCGCCGGGATGGTGCTGATTGATCCCTTTCAAGTTGGCGCAGAAAAAAATGCCGAACGCGTTCTTACGCCCGCTCAGCTCAAAGCCTGGCTGGCCGATGATCAAAAGGACATCGCCCAAGCGAGGAGATGTCTTGCGTTAGCTCAGTCCGGAGAATTGAGCCGAAACTCCCAAAAACATCGGGACTGCTTGGACGAACCGGCCAATCCTGATCCCGCATTACATCGCTTGCTCGACGAGCAAATGGCGCGACCGGGCGAAGCGGCCGCCAATCTGACCCAGCTGCTGGATACCTATCCACCCGCTGAGGGCGGCATGTCACCGGCAGAAAAGCTGGCGATACAAACGCCACTGAAGATGGGCAACAAGCCACTGATCATTCTGGATGCTACGCATGAACAGTTTGACTACGGGCAAGATCTGCAAGATCGCCTTCTGCTTGCGATGTGGCACGCCCAAGACGCTGCTATCGCCTCCTCTACCCGCGGTCGCCGAATCATTGTTGACGGCAGTACCCATTACATCCACCAAGAAAGGCCGGAGCTGGTAGCGCAGGCCATTCATGACGTTATCGACGAGGCGCGTTGCAGTCCACATATTGACTGTGCGGCTACACACTGAGATTGGACAACCCTGTATGTCGCGTGCCAATTGGTGGAAACAGCCTGCTTCCGACCCGAAGCTGCCACTTGAGGCGCGAGACTTTTAAAGACAATAAATCGTCGCCTAAAAGCCGCCCAAAGCCACCAGCTCTGCCATCGAGTTGCTCACCGAGCTACGCCTGCCTCCTCAATGAAAGGATTCACAATGGACAGTCGATGTGGCGGCACGCCCGCTGCAACCCAGATGCCTTCGGCTACGGGCTCTTCATCGTGGCTTTGAGCAACCTCAAGGACGATCGGAGCACCCTTTCGCTCGCCTACGGCCATGGCCTCCTCGGCAACATTAGTCAAATGGACCATGCGCCGCTGCATTGGCTTCAGGCCGTCCTCAACGATCGCGTCCAGCGCAGACCAGCTAGAACCATGATAAAGAGAGGTTGGTGCGCCTACCTTGACGCCAGCGTCGATGATCACGTCTAGGGAGTGACCGTAAAGAGCTCTGATGCGACCGTCTTGAACTTCGAATCTTGGCTCGCCAGGATGCTCAGCGACAGCCAGCAAGTGGCTCGAATCTACCTTAAGCGCGAGCGCCAAGTCTTCCATGGACGCGAATCCGGCTTTATCGATAGGAATGCCGCTGTTGGGGCCGTTGTGGCGAAGCTGGTACGCCATTGCCTTGCTTAGCCGCCGATGGTCATGGCTCGGGACAGCCTCCATGGTGTCCTTCTGTTCGATGCGCGAGAGCGCCTGAAGTAGTTCTCGCGCCAATCCCTGCGTTGCAGCATCTCCGCAATCTACGAGCAGCCCGCAGAGCTCCCGCGCGTGGCGCCGCAAATGCTTCCCAGCCTCCTTTTCGGTCCCTAGGCGGAGAGCGCGGGTGAGGGCGAACCATCCGTATGCGGCGGTCAAGGCGGATTTGCCAAGTGAACTCCCCATGCGATTTAGATATCGCTCCATGATTGCTAACCGCCTGTGCCAGCCGTCTAGGTTTGCCGTTACTAGGGCATTATCTTCAATTAGTTGAGCGATGTCGTACCCAATGGGGACGAAGTCGCTGGACTCAAAGTCAATGGCTACGATTCGTCCTGCTGGGTCCACGATCCAGTTGGACGCGTGACCGTCGCGCTTCCGCACCAGCGGGAGATCACCAGGAAAAAGGATGCGCAGAGAATCGACAAAGCGCTCAGCCTGTTGCGGTTCAAAGAGGGTTCTGGACCACATCTTCAGGTAGTTCTTCAGCGGCCGCCATGCTGATTTTCCTGGCGGGGGACTACCAGCGACGCGATGGAAGATTGCTAGGAGATCCGCAATCGAGTCGAGTACATTTGATGCCTCTTCCGAAGACAGTTCGCTCACCAATCGTCCAGCGGCTCGTTGAGAGACGTGAACCCACCGCCGTTCATCGTCAGATGCGACCTCAACGATCGCAAGCGAGCGAGGCACGGTGAACAGGGTTGCATCGCCCTGATTAGTGATCTCTTTTCTCAGTGCACTCAGCATTGATGCTTCGTGTTCGGCGTTGGCTTTGGTCGTTTGCTTAAAGACAAACGTCTCAGACAGAAATCCCCTCGCGTCTGCAACAACGAACACTTCGTTACGTCCACCTAAATTAGAACGTGCGTAGTTCGGCGAACTCAGTGCAAGTGTTGCGGCCTCACGCCAATTTTCAGAAGTAGAAGAATCTTCCCCGCCAGAGCGAGTGGCAAGATAGTCCCGTACTCGTGCAATCCCGATTCGCGGAAGCGACCAGGTGGGATAGGTAACAGTAAGCGCATCGAACACATCTTGGGCAAGGCGCGCCAGATTCAGATTTCCGGTTCGCTTCGCGGTCGACAGCGCCGCCGCCCCGGCCTCCCATTGCGCGTGCCTATTATACGAGGCGTTATCAGAGAGCCAACCCGTGATCTCTACGTACCGAGAAAGGTCGCTCGGCTCAAGAAAATCAGCCGGACCGTCGACCATCACTCGTAGAAACTGCGCACTCAGCGCCGCTGCAGGCACGGAATTTCGGCTGGTTCGAAGCCGCTCAAGTCCATTGATCACGCGCCTTATCGCCGCCCAAAGTTCGGAGGATGGCCTTGTAGTCATTAAAGCAAGCAATCCCTTCGGGATGGCCATTGATCTAGCGGGCATTGCTAGCCGCCCCTCTTCGGCCTCAGCAATCAGGGTGGAGAGAACACTGCAGCGAGTCTCTTCAACACTGCCTCTGAGGTAAGAACGAGTGAGCTTCTGCTTCGCGACTTCCAGATGAAATTTAGCGCTACTGGCTTCAGACTCGGAGAGCAGTGCCAGCCGGTATCGAGCCTCCGCCTCGGCGGGTTCCGATCCCCTCAAAATTCGCGGATTCTCCGAAAGAAGATCCAGCGCATCCTGCAATAGCTGGGTGTCGCCAGTTTGATCGAATTGCAGAACAAGAAGTTCAAGTCGATAGGTAAGCGTCTCTGGCTTCAAGTTCCCGAGAGCCATCGATTCTTTGGAGTACGACAGGGCTCTTGAAACCGCCTCAGGCGATACGTTGACCCAGCGCCCGATCATTGCAACTGCTGTTGCATATTTGCCAGTGGCTATCCGCCTCGTTGAGTCCGTAAGTAGCGGACTTTCGATGGAGAACCGAAACTCCGAGAGGGCTGCTCGGAATCGCGCAATGGCTACATCGATCTCGTGACCCGCAAAACTATGCTTAGCGTCTTCGTACAACGCACCAGCTGCTCGATGCGCAATGTTCGCCAATGATTTTGAGAACCCAAGCTTGATAGCATCCAATGAAGCCTTCATGTTGGCAGGCTTTCGGCGCACGTGCTCAAGTATCAGCAGCAATACCGGCGCGGGGAGGTCTACACGCTCCTTGAGTACCTTCCACCACATCTCTGCTGCGGCCGCATGACCGTCAGCGTCAATGAGTGTGCGCAACTTCGACAGCCATGGAGAGTTGGTGAACCAACTGGTTGAGGGCGCTGAGCCGAGGTAGGCAAGTGTAGTGAAGCTTTCTCCCAGATTCGGTGCCCACGCGTTCAGCGCACTAGAGATCTCATCAGTTGGCGTCATGGCCATCTCTCTTCCCACGAACCGGGGCAATTCTATGAGCATGAATCATAGCGTAACGGGGCGGGTTTCTAGATGTAGCCGACGCTCTCACAAGGGCATCTGGCTAACAGAATTCGATCCCGTTAACGCGGACGCTTTAAAGAAGAACGTGGGTCAAATACATGTCTTCTCGAATGACTGTTCCTGGCCGATTTCGGACACTGAAAAACGTATCTTACTCAGACTAATCGAATCGCAGCCGCTACCTTGCGATGTTTCCCTCAATCCCCGACACGCACGGCGTGCCGCTCGGCCAGCAACGCCGCCACATCGGCCAGCGATAATCCGCGCGCCCGTAACACCACCGTGAGATGAAAGATCAGATCCGCCGACTCGCCCAGCAGTTCGGCATCGTCTTGCACGACAGCAGCCAGCGCTGTCTCGACGCCTTCTTCGCCGACTTTCTGAGCCATACGGCGAATGCCGCCTTCGAACAGGCTGGTCGTATAACTACCTTCGGGACGTTCGGCGTGGCGTTGTGCGACGAGCGCGTCGAGTTCGGCCAGGAAGCCGATCGGGGGGCGCACGTCGGCGCTGTCGCCGAAACAGCTGGACGTGCCTTCGTGACAGGTCGGGCCATGCGGCTCGGCCTGGATCAACAACGTGTCGGCGTCGCAGTCGATGCGTATGGATTTGAGGGTGAGCATATGGCCGGAGCTTTCGCCCTTGGTCCACAGGCGCTGCTTGCTGCGACTGAAGAACGTGACGTGGCCGCTGGCTTGCGTGTGCGCCAGCGCTTCGGCATTCATATAGCCGAGCATCAGCACTTCGCCGCTGTGCCAGTGCTGCACGATGGCGGGAAGCAGACCGTCGCCCTTGGCCCAGTCGAGGCGGCTCAGGTCGGTGTTGGGATCGTTGGTCATTGATATTCCTGTTCGAGCGTGTGGCATCGGTCGGGCCTTGGCCGTGAGTGCGGGTTGCGCCGGCGTGCACTTCGACTCCACTCGCCATGCGAGTTACGCTCAGTGAGAACGGGGTTTTGAGGACGGAGTTCGAGGTTGACGCTTCATCGCTCTTCCCAGCTCAGTACTTACAGCCGTACCGCCACGCCTTCGGCGCGCAGATACTGTTTGAGTTCGGGAATGGCGATGGCGCCGGAGTGAAACACGCTGGCGGCCAGGGCGCCGTCGACATCGGCTTCGATAAAGGCATCGCAGAAATGCTCGGGCGTACCCGCGCCGCCGGAAGCCACCAGCGGCACGTGGCATACCGCCCGCGCCACGGAAAGCTGCTCGAGGTCGTAACCCTTGCGCACGCCGTCGCTGCCCATGCAGTTGAGAACGATCTCGCCCGCGCCGCGCTGCTGCGCTTCGATCATCCAGTCCAGCGTTCGGCGCGCCAGCGCCTGGGTCTTGTTGGGGTCACCCGTATATTGCCGCACGTGCCATTCGCCGTCGGCGTCGCGCAGCGAATCGATGCCGACCACCACGCACTGCACGCCGAACGCGGCGGCCAGTTCGTCGATCAACGCCGGGCGCTCCAGCGCGGGCGAGTTCACCGAAATCTTGTCGGCACCGGCGTGCAGCACCGCGCGCGCTTCATCGACCGAGCGTATGCCGCCGGCGACGCAGAACGGGATGTCGATCACGCGCGCCACCCGCTCGACCCAGCCGCGATCGACAGTACGGCCCTCCGGGCTGGCGGTGATGTCGTAAAACACCAGCTCGTCCGCCCCCTCGTCGCGATAGCGCAGCGCCAGATCGACGATTTCGCCCATCACGACGTGGTCACGAAACTGCACGCCCTTGACCACTTGCCCATCGCGCACGTCGAGGCAGGGAATGAGGCGACGACTCAGCATGCCAACGCCTCTTCCATGGTGAAGCGCGCTTCGAGCAGCGCGCGGCCGAGTATCACACCCTTGGCGCCCGCTTCGCGCGCCGCGCGAATGTCGTCCAGCGAGCGCACGCCGCCAGACGCCTGGACGGCCAAATCCGAAACCGTTGCTGCCAGGTGGCGATACAAATCGAGATTGAAGCCGGCCAGCATGCCGTCGCGGTCGATATCCGTACACAGCAGATGCCGCGCACCCTTGCCCGCGTACCACGGCGCCAGCTCGTCCAGCGTGCGCGTTTCCATCTCGGTCCAGCCGGCGCTGGGCAGCGCCCAGCGGCCATCGACCTGACGCGTGTCGAGCGCGATAGTCAGCTGTTCGGCGCCGTAGCGGGTCAGCCAGTCGGCGACGAGTTCGGGGTCGCGAATGGCCACGCTGCCGAGCACCACGCGACTCACGCCTGCGCTGAACAAGCGCGCGAGATCGTCCTCGCTGCGCACGCCGCCGCCGGCCTGAATCCGCATGCCGTCTGCGGCGATCGATTCGATCACGGCGAGGTTATCGAGATTGCCGGAGCGCGCACCGTCCAGGTCGACCAGATGCAGCCACTGGGCACCCGCCGACGCGTAGCGCTGAGCCAGCTCGCGCGGGTCGGCTTCGTACTTGGTCTGCTGCGCGTAGTCGCCCTGCTTCAGGCGCACCACCTTGCCGCCGCGCAGGTCGATGGCGGGAATCACGTTCAAACTCACGGCATGCGTACTCACAGGCTGAGGAAATTCTTGAGCAGCTTGGCACCCACAGCGGCGGAGCGCTCGGGATGAAACTGCATGCCATGGAAATTATCGTTAGCAATGACTGACGAAAACTCGCCGCCGAAGTCGGTCGTCGCCAGAGAGTAATTGCCGGGTGGCACCGCGTAGCTGTGCACGAAATAGGCACTGTCATCGTCGCCGAGCCCTGCCAGCAGCGCGTGAGGCTGGCGACCGACCAGGCGGTTCCAGCCCATGTGCGGCACGCGCAGTCCGGGCATATCGTCGAACTGGCGCACGACGGCGGGAACGACGCCGAGGCACTCGGTATCGCCCTCTTCCGAATGGGTGCAAAGCAGCTGCATGCCCAGACAGACGCCGAGCACGGGCTGAGTCAGGTTGCGCATCACCTCGACCAGATCCAGCTCGCGCAAGCGCGCCATGCCCGGACCTGCCGCGCCAACGCCGGGAAGAATCACCTTGTCGGCCGCACGAATCGTTGCCGCGTCCGAGGTCAGCTGGGCATCCACGCCCAGGCGCTGCAGCGCGTAGCGCACTGAACCGATATTGGTACCACCGGCATCGACCAGCACCACGCTCATTACAGGGTGCCCTTGGTGCTGGGCAGTTCGCTGCCCTCGCGGCGAATGGCCTGACGCAGGGTGCGCGCAAAAACTTTGAAGCAGCCTTCGACCATGTGGTGCGCGTTGTCGCCGTGCACGCTCAAATGGAGATTCGCACCCAGCGTCTCGCAGACGGAGCGGAAAAAATGCGGCACCAGCTCGGTCGGCACATCGCCCACGCGCTCGCGCGGAAAGCTGCCGTCGAAGACGAAGTATGGACGTCCAGACAGATCCAGTGCCGCGACCGCAAGCGACTCGTCCATGGGCAGTGTGAAGCCGTAGCGACCGATACCGCGCTTGTCGCCCAGCGCCTGCTTCAGCGCCTGACCCAGCGCGAGCGCGGAATCTTCCATCGTGTGGTGCTCGTCGATATGCGTGTCGCCTTCGCAGCGAAGCTCCAGCGCAAAGCCGCCATGCTTGCCGATCTGCTCCAACATGTGATCGAAAAAGCCCAGACCGGTGTGCACCTGCGGATCGGCCACGCGATCCAGGTCGACATTGACGGTGATGCGCGTTTCCTTGGTGTTGCGCACCACGCTCGCCGTGCGCGGCGCGTCGAGCAGCTGATGCGCCACCGCATCCCAGCTAATGCCCGCAGGCCCCACGCGAAACCCGCGGACGCCCAGATTCTCGGCAAACTGCAGATCGGTTTCGCGGTCGCCCACCATCGCCGATGCCGCGCGGCTCCAGTCGTCGCTGGCGAGGTAGTGGCGCATCATGCCGACCCCGGGCTTGCGGGTGTCGAGATGCTGATACGGAAAGCTGCGGTCGATCAGGATTTCCTGAAAGCGAACGCCCTGCGAGGCAAGGATGCGCAGCAGCAGTTCCTGCGGTCCGGCAAAGGCGGCTTCGGGAAAGCTGTCCGTGCCGAGTCCGTCCTGGTTGGTCACCATCACCGGCTGATAACCGGCGGCGACGAAGCGCTGCAGCGCGGCGATCACGCCGGGCAACAGCGCAAGTTTCTCGAAGCTGTCGATCTGCTCATCGGCAGGCTCTTCGATCAGGCAACCGTCGCGATCGACAAAAAGAATCTTGCGGCTCATCGTGGTTTTCCTACAGCCAATGCGTCGGCGACATCCCGGCTATCCATCGCCGGACTCGTCAGTACAGCCAGCACATTCTCGTTCTCCTGCGGCGTGCCGATGGTGATGCGCAGCGCGTCGCCCAGATTCGGATAGCGGCGGACGTCTCGCACCACGATGCCCGCGGCCAGCAAGCGCGCGTAGACAGCGTGCGGATCATCGAAACGCACGGCCAGAAAATTCGCCTGCGACGGCAGCACCTCGCGCACGCCAGCGAGCTGAGACAGCGCCGCCTTCATGACGTCGCGCTGCTCTCTCACGGTAGTCAGATGCTCGCGCGCGCTCTGCTGACCCGACGCAGACAAGGCAGACAACGCCGCCACCACGCACGGCGACGGCAGCGGATACGGCGCCATGATCTTGCGCAGCAAGGCAATGATGCCCGGCGAGGCCAGCAGGCTGCCGATACGCGCGCCGGCCAGCGCCCAGGCTTTGGACAGCGTGCGCAGCACGGCAAGGTTTTCGTGGCGATCGAGCAGCGCGATCGCGCTGTCGGCGTCGGCAAATTCGATATAGGCCTCGTCGACGACAAGCAGTGCGCGATCGGACAAGGCCTGCGCCAAACGTTCGATGTCGGCGCGCGGCACGATCTGTCCTGTCGGATTGTTCGGCGTGCAGACAAACACCAGCTTTACGGCCGGCGTTACCGCCGCCAGCAGGGCATCGACGTCCAGGGTGAAGTCGTCTCTTAAGCCCACCTCGATCACCGCGGCATTCTGCGTGCGCGCGCAGACCGAATACATGCCGAAGGTCGGCGGCTGGATAAGGATCGCGTCCTCGCCGGCGCGGCAGAACGCGCGCACCAGCAGGTCGATCGCTTCGTCGCTGCCGCGACCGACCAGCAGCTGTTCGCGACGCACGCCATAAAGCGTCGCCAAGGCGTCGACCAAGGCGGCCGGCTGCGGTTCCGGGTAGCGGTTGCAACCGACTCCCGCATCGCCCTCGGGCAGCCACGACGATTCGTTGGCGTTGAGCCATATCCGGCCGCCGCTGGCCTCCATGCGCGCCGACGAGTAAGGCTGCATTGCGCGGATTTCCGCCCGCGCGAGATCGAGCACGCTCATGACGTTCGCCCTGCGGCATCGCCGCCCAGCACGGCCAGACGCATCGTCACCGCGCGGCGATGGGCCTCCAGCTGTTCGGCGGCGGCCAGCGTCGCGGCGCAGGGGCCGATTGCGCGCAGGCCGTCGGGCGTCACTTCCTGCACCGTGATCTGTTTCTGGAAACTCGCCACCGATACGCCGCTGTAGCTGCGCGCGTAGCCGTAGGTCGGCAGCACGTGGTTGCTGCCGCTGCAGTAGTCGCCGACCGACTCGGGCGTCCACGCGCCGAGGAAGATCGAGCCGGCGCTGTCGATGCTTTCCAGCAGATCGCGCGGCTGCTGCACCTGCAGAATCAGATGCTCCGGCGCATAACGATTGCTGACCTCGATGGCCTGCGCCAGCGAATCGACCTTGATCAGCCGGCTCTGCGCCAGCGCCTGTGCGGCGATGGCGTTGCGCGGCAGCGCCGCACACTGGCGATCCACTTCACCAGCGACCATGTCGAGCATGTCGGCGGATGGGCTGAGCAGAATCACCTGCGAATCCGGCCCATGCTCGGCCTGCGACAGCAAATCGGCGGCGACGAAGGCCGGATCGGCTTCCGCGTCGGCGATGACCAGCACTTCGGAGGGGCCGGCCGGCATGTCGATGGCCGCGCCGTCCGGATCGCCGGACACCTGCAGCTTGGCCTCGGTGACCCAGGAGTTGCCCGGGCCAAACAGCTTGTCGCACTTGGGCACACTGGCCGTGCCGTACGCCATGGCGGCAATGGCCTGCGCGCCGCCAAGCTTGAATACCTTGTGCACGCCGGTGAGGCGCGCCACGTACAGCACCGCCTCGTCGCAGCGGCCGTCCGCGCGCGCCGGCGAGCACAGAACGATCTCGCGACAAGCGGCGATGCGCGCCGGCACGCCCAGCATCAGCGCGGTCGAGGGCAGCGGCGCGCTGCCCGCCGGCACATACAGCCCGACGCGGCTGATCGGGCGCAGCACCCGCTCCACCCGCACGCCGGGGGCCGTATCCACGCTCACCGGCTGCGGCGCGGCGGCGCGATGGAACGCCTCGATGCGACCGGCCGCTTCCTGAATCGCCTGTTTCAACGCCGGATCGAGCGCGGCCTCGGCCTGATCGAATTCGGCTTCGGTGACTTGGATGGCATCCAGCGTGCAGCGGTCGTACTTCTGACTCAGCTCGAGCAGGGCCGCGTCGCCGCCGGCGCGTACGCTGGCGATGATCTGCTCGACGCCACGGCGCAGATCGTCCGCGCGGGATTGCGCAGGCCGCGCAAGGGCGTCGCGACGCCCTGCCTCGTTCAGCGCGCTCCAGTCGAGCCGCTTCATCGGCGTCGGTTCGATGGCGATGGGATTTGCGAAAGCCTTGTTCATGACAACCTTGCTCATTACGACGTGATGATGGATAGCTTACGCAGACCGCAAACGCGGGTCAGGCGAGCATTTTCTCGACCGGCAGCACATACATTTCGCGCGCGCCGGCCTTCTTGATTTCTTCCAGCTGACGCCAGCTCACTTCGCCGGCGCACAGCGCCTGCAGCATCAGCTGATCGGGCTGGCCAGCGACAGCAAGCAGCGTGGGCTGCGGGCCGCCGGGCAATAGACGGGTGATCGCCTCCAGCGAGCTGCGCGAGGTCTGCAGCAGCAGCAGGCGCGATTCGCGCACCTGGATCACGCCGTCCAGACGCTTCAGCAGCAGCTCCAGCATGTCGCCGCGCTCGTCGATCGGCAGCGTCAGCGGGCCGGCCAGCACGGCCTCGCTTTCCAGCAGCACCTCGGCCTCGCGCAGCTGGTTGGCGACCAGGGTGCCGCCGCTCTGCACCAGATCGCAGATCGCATCGGCGGTGCCGAGCTTCGGCGCAATCTCGACAGAACCCGACAGCATGATCACGCTGGCGTTGACGGCATGCGTACGCAGCCATTCGCCGAGCAGACCCGGGTATGACGTGGCGATGCGCTCGCCCTCCAGCGTCTGCGGGCCCTGGTAATCCAGCTCCTGCGGCACGGCGATCGACAGGCGGCAGCGGCCGAAGCCGAGCGGGCGCAGTTCATTCAGCGGCGCGGCGTCACGCCCAGTTGTAAGGCGGAACTCGTCCAGCACGTTGCGGCCGACGATGCCGAGGTCGCACACGCCCTGCGCGATCAGCCCGGGAATATCGTCATCGCGCACCAGCAGCAGATCCACCGGCTCGCCTTCGCCGAAGCAGAACAGCTTGTCGCGGCTCTGCCGGAAACTGAGGCCGCAGCGGTTGAGCAGCTCCAGCGCCGGCTCGGTTAGCCGTCCGGATTTCTGCATTGCTATACGAAGTCGATCACGCTGTTTCATGCCCTGGCCTTTTTTGCTGTCTGCGATTGACGCCGCGCCGCCCGCGCTGCCGCCGCCAGGTAACCGCCGTTGCCTTGATTGAGATAGCGCGCCACCCGTCCGATGGTGGTGATGCTGACGGCGGTGCGCTCGTGGATTTCACGGTACGAAAGACTTTCCAGCAGGTACGGCACCACGCGCCAGCGATCCACCAGCACCTCGAGCTCTGCCGGCGTGCACAAATCGGTGAGGAAAGCGCCCATCTCGTCGGCGTTCTTCAACGACAGCAGCGCCTCGCACAGGCTCAGCTTGGCGGATGCGTCAGGTGTCTCTGGATCAAGCGAGCGGCGCTTCATAACGTACTAATGCGTTAATACAATAGTTGGATGATACATGCCGGAATAGTCTGCCGCAAACCGCGTGATTGATTTGCGCAGGGCAGCGTCCAGGCTTTACGGACCCGCTGCTCGCCAAACAAAAACCCCCGCAAAGGCGGGGGCTTTCGTCAAAGCTGGCCGGGGAAACTCAGGCCGACTTTTTCTTCGGCGCGGCCTTCTTGGCGGCAACCGGCTTGGTCACGGTCTCTTTGGTACCGACCACAGCAGGCGCTGCACCGTGAGCACGGGAATTGCCGTAGCTGCCGCGGTAGGTCTTGCCACGACGGGTCTTGCGATCGCCCTTACCCATGGGAACTCCTTACGAATGATTGAATGGCTGGCCGAACATCATAGCAGCGCGGGCGCAAAGCGCCAAAGTCAGAGATGGCCGTGACCCACGCAGCCCGCGGCCCGATCGAAACATTCACCGTCAGGATCGACCTGCACTGTCACGTGCTGGATATTGAAACGCTGCAGCAGCAGCTGGTTGATGGCCAGCAGCGCCTGGGCGCTCTGCGCGGGCTCATGCAACTCGGCGTGCAGGGTCGCCATGCGGGAGCCCGAGGCCAGCTGCCACACGTGCAGGTGGTGGATATTGCGGATCGACGGGTGCGCGCCGCGCAGCGAGGTTTCCACTTCAGCGCAGTCCATGCCGTCGGGCACGCCTTCGAGCAGGATATGCGCCGACAGTCGCAGCAGTCGCCACGCGCTGTTGAGGATCAGCAGCGACACCAGCAGCGACAGCACCGGGTCGGCCCACAGCCAGCCCTTCCAGCGGATCGCCAGCGCCGCCAGCACCGCCGCCACCGAGCCCAGCAGATCGCCCAGCACGTGCAGGCTGGCGCCGGCCAGGTTGACGTCGTCATGCGCGTGGCCGTGCAGCATGCGCAGCACCACCACGTTGATCAGCAGGCCGAAAATCGCCACCACGAACATCACGCCGGAAAGAATCTCGCCCGGATGCATCAGCCGGGTAATCGCCTCATAGATGATCCAGCCGACCAGCACGAACTGGCTCAGCGCGTTGACGAAGCCGATGAGCACTTCCATCCGCCCGTAACCATAACTGCGCCGCGCGTCGGCGGGCTTGGTCGCCATCCACGCGCCAACGAATGCCAACAGCAGCGCCAGCGAGTCGACCATCATGTGGCCGGCATCGGCCAGCAAGGCGAGCGAACCGGACCACAGGCCGCCGAAGACCTCGGCGATCATCATCACGGTGGTCAGCGCAAAGGCGAACAGCAGCTTGCCGCGGCGACGGCTGCCCGGATCGCCAATATCGCTGACGCCATGCTCGTGGTGATCGTGCGAATGCGCGTGGCCCGAAGCGTGGGCGTGCGCGTGATCGTGGGAATGAACGTGGGTTGTACTCATGCGCACATGCTAGGAACGGCTGGCGCCGTTACACAATTACTTTGACCGCGCATGAGGCAAATCAGTGCGCGCATTGCGGGCCATGCACATGGCCCGCGTGGCTGCGCCGGCGATCGCTGCGCAGGTTGATGAAATGCGAGCTGGCCACCAGCAGACCGCCAATCGTCACCAGCACGCTGTGCACGATAATCGATATGCCTTCGGCCCAGGTCACGCCGAAAATCAAAAGCAGCAGACCGGGCACGGCCAGCATCAGCGGCAGCGCACGGTGGTGGCGGCGATAGCCGATGATCAATGCAACCAGGGCGAGTGCGCAGGCGAAGAAGACAAAACCACGTTCGAATCGATGATCGGCGAGAAACTGCAGGCCGATCAACGGCAGCAGCGCCAGCACGAAGGGCAGCGCGGCGCAGTGGATGGCACAAAGGAACGACGCCGTCGCGCCAACACGATCGGCCAGATGCCACCAGCGGGATTTAGTTGCCTGATCGGAATTCATAGGCCTGGACCAAGCGTCACCCGGGGGGCGGCTTGTGCTCGGTCACTCAATGTTACTTTATAACATTGGCGAAATCCACACCCTATGGCAACCCTGCCAACGTGCGCATCAGGCGGTGCGGCAGGCCTTGCAGGTGCCGTGGACTTCGAGCGTCTGCGCCTGCGGCTTGAAGCCCATGGCCTTGGCCTGCGCCTCGATCAGGTCCGCCACGCGATCGTCGCAGACCTCCTGCGCACTGTCACAGCTGTCGCAGATGAGAAACGGCACCTGGTGCGCCTCCGCCGGGTGATGGCAGGAAACGAAGGCATTGATCGACTCGAGCTTGTGGATGAAGCCGTTTTCGAGCAGGAAATCGAGCGCGCGATACACCGTGGGTGGCGCCGCGTTGCCGTGCCGCTCGCGCAGTTGGTCGAGCAGATCGTAGGCCTTGACCGGCTTGTTGGCCGCGGCAACCAGCTCCAGCACTTCTTTTCGCAGCGGCGTCAGGCGCAGGCCGCGCTCTTCGCTGGCGTGTTCCACCGCGCGCACGAAGTTCTCCGCATCGTGCGGATGCGGATGATGGGCGTGCGGGTTGGCGTCATGGCTCACGGGCTTACCTCGTTGGCGGATCATACATCCCCGGCGATTACGCCAACGGGATGCTTCTACAGCGGCGGCGGCTCCGCGCGCGGCTTGGATTTGGGCCGAATCAGGATCACGATCCAGCCGATCGGGCCCAGCGCCGCAGCCCATACGATGCCTTCAACCGTGCGACCGCGAAACCAGCCGAGCACGGCACCGACCACGACAAAGGCCACGCTCCACCAGAACATGGCTGCCCACGGCATCAGATTCAACAGGTTAAGAACTATCTGGAAAAACGCGTCGGGCGCATCGGGGTCGACGCCCTGAGAGGCTTTGGCGAGCAGCTCATCCATGCCGATACAAACAAGTCATCGACATGAATGTGACTTAACCCTGCGCCCGGCTGATAGCCGCATCGATGCGCTTGAGCGCCTCGGCGCGACCGGCCAGATACAGCGTGTGGTCGATCGATGGCGATACCTGCGTGCCGGTCAGCGCCACGCGCAGCGGCTGCGCGATTTTGCCCATGCCCAGTTCGAGCGTGGCGGCAATCTGCTCGATCACCTGGTGAATCGGCTCGGGCTTCCACTCGCATTCGGCCAGCAGCGTTTTCGCCTGCTGCAGCACCGATACCGCGGTGTCGTTTTTCAGATGCTTGGCGACCGCCTTGTCGTCCCACGCGACGATCGGGCCGTACCAGATCATCGCCTTGTCGACCATTTCCTTGAAGGTGTGCACACGATCGCGCAGCGCCACGATCACATCGGCCGGCGCCGGACCGTTCGACGTGTCCACGCCGGCGCGTGCCAGATGCCAGGCGAATTCCGGCGCCAGGGTCTGCGGATCGTCGGTCTTGAGGTAATGCTGGTTGAGCCAGGCCAGCTTTTCGGTATCGAAGCGCGAGGCCGCCTTGTTGACGTCGGCGATATCGAACAGCGCGATCATTTCGTCGGTGGAAAAAATCTCCTGATCGCCGTGCGACCAGCCCAGACGCACCAGATAGTTGAGCAGGGCGTGCGGCAGGAAGCCGTCGTCGCGATACTCCATCACGCTGACCGCGCTGGTGCGCTTGGAGAGCTTTTTACCCTCCTTGTCCAGAATCATCGGCAGGTGCGCGAACTCCGGCACCTTGGCGCCCAGCGCGTGATAGATGTTGATCTGGCGCGGCGTGTTGTTGACGTGGTCGTCGCCACGAATCACCTCGGTGATGCCCATGTCGATATCGTCGACCACCACGGCAAAGTTGTAGGTCGGCCAGCCGTCGGAGCGGAAGATCACCAGGTCGTCCAGCTCGGCGTTCGCCCACTCGATGCGACCTTTGACCTTGTCGTCGAACACGACCGAACCCTCGGTCGGATTCTTGAAGCGGATCACGCGGTTCGGATCGTCGCGCAGAGGTTCATTGCGCTCGCGGTAATAGCCGTTGTAGCGCGGCTTCTCGCCCTTGGCCATCGCGGCCTCGCGCATCGCTTCGATCTCGTCCTTGCTCTCGTAGGCGTAGTAGGCCTTGCCGGCCTTCACGAGGTCGTCAGCGACCTGCCGGTATCTCTCCAGCCGCTGGGTCTGGTAGAACGGGCCCTCGTCGTGATTCAGGCCCAGCCACTGCATCGCATCGAGAATGGCCTGCACGGCGGCGTCCGTTGAGCGCTCGCGATCGGTATCCTCGATGCGCAGCACAAACTCGCCGCCGCGGCGGCGAGATTCCAGCCAGCAGTAAAGTGCAGTGCGTGCCCCGCCGATATGTAAAAAGCCGGTCGGGCTGGGGGCAAAGCGGGTGCGTACGGTCATCGTATTCAAACTATGGGGAAATCAGAGCGTGGATTTTAGCCGATACCGGAGCGATAACCGGCGAAAAGAGCGTGGCATGCGTCGGTTGCGCCATCGAAGCGGCGTGGTGTCTGTGGCCTTGCTGGCAGGATGGATGTTCGTGGTCGCGCCCGCGCATGCAGACAATCCCGGCTATGACCGGCCCGGCTACGGCTTCACCCCGGTCGTGCTGGGCGCGGGCGACTTCACGCTGGAACAGGGTTTTCCGGACTGGAGTCGCGATCACCAGAGCGGCGTGAGCAGCTCGCAGTACACCACCGACACCCTGCTCAGGCTGGGCATCGGCGGCCCGTTCGAGCTACAGCTGGGCGGATCGGCTTACGACTACCTGCACGAAAGTGGCCCCGGCCTCAACGACAGCAGCCACGGCCACGGCGACACCAACCTCGCGGTGAAATTTGCGCTGCCCACCTCGAGCAAGATTTTCAGCTGGGGTCTGCTCGCCAGCGTCGAATTCACCGATGGCTCGAAAGCGTTTCGCAACGACCAGAATCAATACCTTCTGGGCGCGCAGTTCAACCTGCAGGCCGATGAAAAAAATTCGCTCGGCGCATATCTCGAAGACGTTCGCGCCGCAGGCCGCGACAGCACCACGGTGGCGTTCAGCGACAACTACAGCGTGAGCAAGACGCTGACGGTTTATGCCGAAACCGCCTTTCTGCATGCGCCTGACGAGGGCAGCGGCGCGGTGGCGGGTGCTGGTCTGGCGTGGCTGGTCACGCCGCGCGTGCAGCTCGACGCCGGCTTCGACCATCGCGTTTCCGGCAGCGCCTCCGAGTGGCAGACCAACCTCGGCGTGTCGATCTACTTCGGCCGCTGATCGAACGCGGTGCATGCGGACATAGCATGCACCGCGTCGTGATCACTTGACGTGGATGGTGATCTTTTTCGACACCAACGGCGGATCGAACGGAATATGGTTTTCATCGCCCATTTCGAGCTGCAGCGTGTGCGTGCCGGGCGTCAACTTCAACGTCGTCTCGGTCTGACCACCGCCGAAGTGCAGATGCGTTTCGTCCTTGGGAATCGGCTGGCCGGCGGTCGGCAGGTCCTTCACGTCGACCAGCAGGTGGTGATGGCCGGTTTTCTCCTTATCGACGCCGGCCGGCGCCACGCCCATGCCCTTCAGGCCGAACTCGACGGTCACGTTCTGACCCACGGTGGCGCCATTTTTCGGCGAGATGATGTAGACCTCGGCACCGCTGGGCGCCTTGGTGGTGGGCAGACCGGGCGCATCGGCGGCGATCGAGGCACCGGCAAAGCCGGCGACGGAGAGAGCGAGAGCGAGCAGTACGCGTTTCATCGGTGCACTCCACATGGGCGGGCAGCCAGTGTAGCCACGACCACCGCTTAAACGCATGCCGGCGAATTGACGCTTGCGCAGCTGCAGTCACCACAACGTCATGCGGCCGCCACGTTGACGCAACGCGACCGGGCCAAAGTGCGCCAACACCATAGGGAAACGCTCATGCGCATCGGCATCGTCAGCGAAACCTATCCGCCCGAGATCAACGGCGTGGCGCTCACCGTGCACAGCCTCGCCGCCGGACTCGCCGCGCGGGGCCACAGCGTCGACCTCATCCGCCCGCGCCAGCAGCAGCCGCATCCGGACGAGCCCGGCATCGACGTGCTGAGCGTGCGCGGCGGCGCCCTGCCCCGTTATCCAGGCCTGCGTTTCGGACTGCCGGCGGCGCGCACCTTGCGCCAGCACTGGACGCAGCAGCGGCCCGACGCCGTCTATGTCGCCACCGAAGGCCCGCTCGGCTGGTCGGCGATGCGCACAGCCAAGTCCATGGGCATTGCGCTGAGCAGCGGTTTCCACACGCGTTTCGACAGCTACGCCGATCATTACGGCGTGGGCCTGCTCACGCCACTGGTACGCAGCTACCTGCGTCGCTTTCATCAGCGCGCGGCGGCCACGCTGGTGCCCACCGAGGCGCTGGCCGGCGAACTGCACGCGATGGGCGTCGACAACGCGCGCCTGCTGCGCCGGGCAGTCGATACGCAGCTGTTCCACCCACGCTATCGCGATGAGACGCTGCGCACGTCGTGGAGCGTCGACGCCGGCACACCGGTGGTGCTTTACGTCGGGCGCATTGCGGCGGAAAAAAATCTCGCGGTCGCCGTGCAGGCGTTTCGCGCGATCCAGCAGCGCGTGCCGCAGGCGCGTTACGTGTGGGTCGGCGACGGCCCCGAGCGCGCGTCGCTGCAGGCGGCCAACCCGGACTTCATTTTCACCGGCGTGCAGCGCGGTGAGGCGCTGGCGCGGCATTACGCCAGCGCCGACCTGTTTCCGTTTTCCAGCCTTAGCGAAACCTTCGGCAACGTGATTCTTGAAGCGCTGGCCGCGGGCCTGCCGGTCGTCGCGTTTGCCGAAGGCGCCGCGCGCGAGCATCTGATCGACGGCATCAACGGCTACTGCATCGAGTCCGGCAACAGCGCCGCCTTTATCGATGCGGCCGCCAGGCTCGGCAGCAACCCGGCGCTTATCCGGCACATGGGCCGCGCCGCGCATCTGGGCATGGCCGGCCTTTCGCCGGATGCCGTCATCCGCGATTTCGAAAACCTGCTGCGTGATCTGGCCGAGGAGAACGCTGATGCGTCTGTTGCCGCTGTTTCGCACGCCTGAACTCAATTCAGCGCTGACGCCGGAACTCACCCTCGGCCCGCGCTTCCCGCTCGATGGTCGCGTCTGCGTCGCGGCCAATCGCTGGGGTGCACGACGCGCGGTCGGATTATTCTTCGGCGCCGTCAGCCGGCTTGGTGACGGCGTGTTCTGGTATGCGCTGATGGCGGTGCTTGCCGTGATCGGCGGCAGGCATGGTGCATTCGCTGCCATCCATATGGCCTTAACCGGACTCACCGCGCTGCTGCTGTACCGACTGCTGAAACGCTGGACCCGTCGACCGCGTCCCTATCGCGTGTGCCCTGGCGTGATCGCGCACGTGCCGCCGCTGGACGAATTCAGTTTCCCCTCCGGCCATACGCTGCAAGCGGTGAGCTTCAGCGTCGTGGCGATCAGCTGGTTTCCCGCGCTGGCGCCGCTGCTGATCGGCTTCACCTCGCTGATCGCCGCGTCGCGGGTGATTCTTGGCCTGCACTACCCCAGTGACGTGCTGGCGGCGATCGGCATCGGCTGCGGTTTGGGCGCGGCGTCGCTGTATCTCGCGCCGTGGCTGTTCGCTATCGCGTGAGCCGACCGACGTTGCGTCCTGGTCAATCCATCGACACGCTGTGACAAGTCTCTTTGAAGTCAGGCAGATAGCTAAGTTGTCCACAGGCTTTAAGCCGCTCGCTCCACAATCGCTGTGGAAAACTTCGTCCTCGCCGCCTGTTGGAAGCTGATCAAATGCTGAGCAGTACGTAGCAAGTGCTTGATCCATAAACGACAAAGCCTGCTTGTCCACAGGCTTTGCCGCAAGCCTTCCACATTCGCTGTGGAAAACTAAATCTTCGAAAGCATCAGGCCGCGCGCGCCTGGCTCGACAGAATGCCCAGCAGATCGGCCAGCTTGTCGCGCATCTCGCGACGGTCGACGATCAGGTCGATGGCGCCGTGGTCGACCAGAAATTCCGAGCGCTGAAAACCTTCCGGCAGTGTCTCGCGCACGGTTTGCTCGATCACACGCGGACCGGCGAAACCGATCAGCGCCTTCGGCTCGCCGATGTTGATGTCGCCGAGCATCGCCAGGCTGGCCGACACGCCGCCAGTGGTGGGATTGGTCAGCACGCTGATGTAGGGCACGCCGGCGTCGCGCAGGCGGGCCAGCGCGGCCGAGGTCTTGGCCATCTGCATCAGCGAGAACAACGCCTCCTGCATGCGCGCACCGCCGGTGGCGGAGAAGCACACCAGCGCGCTGCGGTCGGCCAGCGCACGCTCGGCGGCGCGGGTGAATTTTTCGCCGACCACCGAGCCCATCGAGCCGCCCATATAGGCGAACTCGAAGGCCACCGCCATCAGCGGCCGACCTTTCAGCAGGCCGCTCATCGCGATCATGGCGTCTTTCTCGCCGGTCTTTTTCTGCGTGGCGATGATGCGATCGCGATACTTTTTGGAATCGCGGAATTTCAGCGGATCGGTGGCCTCCATGCTGGCCCACAGCTCCTGGCCGGAACCTTCATCGAGAAACGCATTGAGGCGCGTGCGCGCCTCGATGTAACCGTGGTGACCGCACTTGGGGCAGACCATCAGGTTCTGCTCCAGCTCGGGCCGGTAAAGCACGCTGCCGCAGCCGCCGCATTTTTCCCACACGCCCTCGGGCACCGAGCCCTTGCCGGGATTCGGCTGGGGCTTGTTGCGCGTGCGCGGGTTCATGATTTTTTGCAGCCAGTTCATCGCATCACCGCTTGTTCAGGGATCGGTTCATTATCGCCTAGTCGTCAAGCCAGGTCTGCATGACGCCGGTCCGGCGCGCGACCGGCAGGCGTCAGCGCTCGTCCAGCGCGGCGCGGATCGGCGCGAGAAAGGCGTTCACGCGTTCGGCGATCGCCGCCGCATCGCCAGCACCCTCAAGCTTCTCCACCAGCGCGCTGCCGATCACCACCGCATCGGCGAAGCCGGCGATCGCCTTGGCGCTGGACGGGTCGCGGATGCCAAAGCCCACAGCCACCGGCGCCTTGGCCCGGGCGCGGATATCGGCCACGCGGACGGCAATGTCATCGGTGCTCAGATGCCCGGCGCCGGTGATGCCGGCAAACGATACGTAATACAGAAAGCCGGTAGCCGCCTCGCACAGCTGGGCCAGCCGCTCGGGCGCCGTAGTCGGCGCAGCGAGGCGTATCTGGTGCAGGCCTGCATCGATCAGCGGCTTCAGCACGGCCGCCTCTTCCAGCGGGCAATCGACCACCAGCACGCCATCGACGCCGGACTCGACCGCTTCCTTGGCAAAGCGCGCGTAGCCGTGGATTTCGATCGGATTGAGGTAACCCATCAACACGACCGGCGTGTCCGTATCGCGCGTACGGAACTCGCTGACCCATTGCAGCACATGCGCCAGGCCGATGCCTTTGGCAATCGAGCGCTCGCTGGCGTGCTGGATCACCGGGCCGTCGGCCATCGGATCGGAAAACGGCACGCCTAGCTCGATCAGGTCCGCGCCCGCGTCGACCAGGGCGTGCATCAGCGACACCGCCTGCTCGGGCGAGGGATCGCCGGCGGTGACGAACGGAATCAGGCCGGTGCGCTTGGCCGCCTTGAGCTCGGCGAAGCGCCGATCGATGCGGCTCATATCGTGACTCCTTCGCGCTCGGCAATCGTCTGCACGTCCTTGTCGCCGCGGCCGGACAGGTTGCATAGAATCAGCGCGTCTTTCGGATACTCGCGCGCCAGCTTGATCGCCTGCGCCACCGCGTGGGCCGACTCGAGCGCGGCGAGAATGCCTTCGGTACGCGCCAGCAGGTGGAACGCCTCCATCGCTTCGTCATCGGTCACGCCGACGTATTCGGCGCGGCCGGCGTCCTTGAGAAACGCGTGCTCGGGACCGACGCCCGGATAGTCGAGGCCGGCCGAAACCGAATGCGTCTCGGTGATCTGGCCATTGTCGTCGCACAGCACGTAGGTGCGATTGCCGTGCAGCACGCCAGGACGTCCGGCCACCAGCGACGCCGCGTGATGGCCGCTGGCAATGCTCTCGCCCGCCGCTTCGGCGCCGATGATGCGCACGTCGGCATCGTTGAGAAACGCGTGGAACAGGCCAATCGCATTCGAGCCACCGCCGACGCAGGCGGTCAGCGCATCGGGCAGACGGCCGTACTGCTCCAGCATCTGCTCGCGCGCCTCGCGCCCGACGATGGCGTTGAAGTCGCGCACCATCATCGGGTACGGGTGTGGACCGGCCACGGTGCCGATGATGTAGAACGTGTCGGCGACATTGGTCACCCAGTCGCGCATCGCTTCGTTGAGCGCGTCCTTCAGCGTTCTGGAACCCGAGGTCACCGGGACCACTTCGGCGCCGAGCAACTTCATGCGGAAGACGTTGATCTTCTGCCGCTCGATGTCGGTCTCGCCCATGTAGACAACGCACTTCAGGCCCAGCCGCGCGGCCACCGTGGCGCTGGCCACGCCGTGCTGGCCGGCGCCGGTCTCGGCGATGATGCGCGGCTTGCCCATGCGCTTAGCGACCAGGCCCTGGCCAACCGTGTTGTTGATCTTGTGCGCGCCGGTATGGTTCAGATCCTCGCGCTTGAGCAGGATGCGCGCGCCGCCGACGTGCTGCGACAGCCGCTCGGCGTGGTAGATCGGGCTGGGCCGGCCGACGTAATACTTCAGATCGCGGTCGAGCTCGGCGATGAACTCCGGATCGTGACGCAGGCGCTCGTAGGCCTCGGCCAGCTCGGCCAGCGGCGCCATCAGCGTTTCGGCCACATAGCTGCCGCCGTAGTCGCCAAATCGGCCGTGGGCGTCGGGATAGGCGTTGAAATCCGCGATCTTGCTCATGCACTCACTCAATCAAGACAAAAAAACATCATCCCAGCAGCAGCTGAAGCCACACAGGGGCACAACGTCGCGGATGCGCCGCCCGATGCAACGCTCGGGTTGCCATCAGGCGGAGATAACGACGGATCGAACCGCGTCGATCAAAACGGCCATCTTAGCGGCATCCTTGATACCGGGCGAAGTCTCGATGCCGCTGGCCACGTCCACCGCCCACGGTCGGGCAGTGCGAATGGCCTGCACCACGTTGTCGGCGGTGAGCCCGCCGGCGAGGATCAGTGGCTGGGTCAGGTCGCGCGGCATCTGCGACCAGTCGAACGTGCGCCCGCTGCCGCCGACCTCGCCGAGCCCGTGCCCGTCCAGCAGCAGACCGACGGCGCCCGGGTAATCGTGCAGCCGGGGCAGTGCGGCAGCACCCTCGCCCATCGCGATGGCCTTGAGATAACGCTGGCCGAACTGCACGCACCACGCGTCGCTCTCCTGCCCATGAAACTGCAGCAGATCCGGCTGCACTGCGTCGATGACGTCACGCACCAGCGTTTCGTCATCGTCCATGAACAGCGCCACCGCGCTCACGAACGGCGGCAGCGCGCGGCGAATCTGCACAGCCTGTTCGATGCTGACCCGACGGGCGCTGCGCGCGGTAAACACCAGGCCGATCGCATCCGCGCCCAGCCGCGCCGCCAGTAGCGCATCCTCGACTCGGGTCATGCCACAGCACTTGATTCGCGTCACGAGGCAATCTCCGACCCTGATGATTCGATGAGCAGCACTTCGGGCAGCGATGGTTCGAGCTGGCTGACCTCGGCCGGCAAACCCCAGTGGGTCGGGTAGCGCGGCCCCAGAAAGGTAAGCCCCGATGCCGGCGCGGTCGGGCCGGCCACCTGGCGATCGCACCCCGCCAGCAGTTCGCCCATCCATGTCGTCGGTTTCTCGCCGCGACCGACCAGCAGCAGCGAGCCGACAATGTTGCGCACCATGTGATGCAAAAAGGCATTCGCCTCGATCTCGACAAACACGTGCTCGCCCTCGCGCCGCACGCTCACATTCAGCACCGTGCGGCGCGGATGCGCGGCCTGGCAGGACAGCGCCCGAAACGCGCTGAAGTCGTGCTCGCCGCACAGTGCCTGCGCCGCCTCGTGCATCCGATCGGCGTCGAGCGGCAGGCGCTCCCAGGTGACGTAGCGAGCGTCCAGCGCCGCTCGGACCGGCCGATTGAGGATGTGGTAGCGATAACGGCGACTGCGCGCGGCGTAGCGTGCATGAAACTCCACCGCCACCGGCTGCGCCCACAGCACCGCCACGCTGCCGGGCAGATTGGACGAGACGCCGAGCACCCAGGCGCGCATGTCGCGCTGCGCCTCGCTGTCGAAATGCACGACCTGGCAGCGTCCATGCACGCCCGCATCGGTGCGGCCCGCACAGCTGATTTCCACCGGATGCGCGGCCACCGTCGATAACGCACGCTCCACGCTCGCCTGCACGCTGGCTCCGGTTTTCAGCCGCTGCCAGCCGGAAAAATCGGTGCCGTCGTATTCGATACCCAGGGCGATGCGCATGACGTTCGGTAAAAGCTCGGTCGAAGACGCACAAGATTAGCAGGTCGGTCCTGCGCATCCTTTGCCCGCTCTTTGGGCATTTCTTTTGAGGGCGCTTGCGGCACTGGACTAACTCTAGTCGGCGGCCCTAACGACGTCGGGCCGGCAAGGCCGGCCCGACAGTCAGGTACATCCGTCGCGGCAGAAGATCAGTGCAGCGTTTCCAGCAGGCGCTTGGCAACATCCTGCTGTATCTGCGTACCTTCCTTCAGCACCTCACCGAGCATGGCGCGTGCGCCGTCGGCGTCGCCCATGTCGACATAAGCGCGCGCCAGATCGAGCTTGGTATCCACCGGATCATCGTTGAAATCATCCAGGTTCAGCCCGTGGCTGTCGCCGTGGTCGCTGTCCTTGTGGAACGCTTCCGTCTGCAGCGACTGCGGCTCGGCGAAGCCAAAATTCGAAGCGGCCTTGATCGGGGCAGCATGCGAAAGCTCGTCGTGAGAGTCCGGCGGACTCAGTGGCGGCGCCACCGCGTGGTCTTCCGGCGTGGAGGCGGCAGCGCTGGGCACTTCCGGCTTGGCGCCGTCGAAATTGAAGTGGTACTCGCTGACCATCTTCGAGGGCGGCAACGGCGGCATGGCCGATGGCGTCTTCGGCGCAGGCGTTTCGAAGTCTGCAATCACGTCGTCCGACGCGTAATGGTCGATATCGAAAGCACGGCGCGCCTCGTGGATTTCGTGCGGCGGCAGCTCGACGTGGTGATCGAACAGAGGATGGCCTGGCGCGAGATCTTCGCCCATATGCAGCACGTCCTGCCATTCGTCCTGGTCGGTGTCGGTGATGTGGGCGTGCATCGCTTCGGCCGCCGCTTCGAAATGATCGACATCGCGGCGCGAGTAGTAGAGCGTGACCAGTTCCAGATGGAGGCCAATGTCGTCCGGATGTTCGGCCAGCTGATCGAGCAGCTCGTTCTGATCGATATCGCTGGGATCGTGACCGATCGACTCGGAACCAAAGCGATCGGCCAGCGACCCCGGCGACGACTCAACCGCGGCCGCGGCCTTGCGACGTCGGCCAAGCAAGGCCAGCAGCACCAATAAGACCACCGCACCGGCGCCCGCAGCCCATGCCCAGGTCTGCATGTACCAGGGATCCTCGGCAACCGGCGTTGGCGTCGGCACGATGACGGGCTTGGGCTTGACCGCGGCGGGCGCGGCAGCCGCGACGGGCGCCGTTTTCAGTGAACTGGACGCGACCGGAGCGGCGGCCGATGCAGACGCAGTTGCAGTCGCACCCGGTGCCACCGCGGTACCGGTAGCAGCGACCGTAACCGGCGGTTTTGCCACGGCCGGGGCGACGCTCGCCGGCGTCGCGGCAACGACTGGCGCCGGCTGTGCCGGCAGACCGGCGGCCTTGCGCGCCTCGGCGAGCTTGGCCTGCAGCTCGGCGATTTGATTGTCTTTGAGCGACAGCAGGCGTTCGTTCTTGCTGTTGATGTCGTTCAGATCCTGCAGCCGCGTCTTCAGATCGTTGCTCTGCTGCTGCACGCTGGCGAGGCTTTCCTTGGTGCGCTGCAGCTCCTGGCGCAAACCGGCGGACGACTGATCGCCTTTGCCACCGATCCTGCCACCCTGACCGCTAGCGCCCTGCTGGTCTGCCGGCGACACCAGCGCCAGACGATCCGTGGTGGTATTGGAGCCGGACGAGGCGGCGCCGGAGGCCGGCGAACGCGTCGCCGCATCGGCGACCGTGGTCGACTTGCCGACGCGGCCGGCACGCCAGTCGCTGTTCTGCTGCTGCACCTCGGCGACCGCCGCGGCAGCCGCCAGCGTCTGCGCTTCAGCCGCGGTGGGAATGCGCAGGATCGCGCCGCGCTTGAGCGCGTTGATATTGTCGCGATAGAACGCGTCGGGATTGGCCTGCTTCAACGCGATCAGCATCTGATTCATGCTGACGCCAACACCCGGTGCCGTGCTGCGCGCGATGGACGACAGCGTCTGCCCGCTCTCGACCGGGCCGTACTTGCCCTTGCTGGCGCCGGCGGCGGCTTCATCGGATTTCGGTTCTGCTGCCGGACGTCGCGGGCGCGGAGCCGGTGCTGGCGCCGCAGCGGTCGCCGTTGACGGCGTTGCTCGAGCCTGACGAACTGGAGGAGCCGAGCGCACAGGTACCTGCGGGGCAGCGACGACGCTGGCACCGGGCGTGGAATTGGGCGGATCGAGCAGGATGGCGAACTCGCGCACGCTTTTGCCCGCGTGGTCATTCACTTCGAGCAGCAGATCCAGATAAGGGTCGTTGACGGCAACCGTGCTGGTAATGCGGATCACCGGTCGCCCGCCGCTGTTCACCACGCTGAAACTCAGCGGCACGTTGGTTCGCCCGCCGACGATGCCGGCCCGAGCAAAGTCCTCGTTCGAGGCCAGCTGCACGGTCAGCCCTTTCAGGTCAGCCGGGGTCGCGGCGTTGATCGGGATCTCGGCCAGCAGCGGTTGCCACAGGGCCGACTTGACCTGAATCTGCCCCATATCCAGCGCCAGCACCTGGCTGCTGCCCAGTGCCAACGCGACAAGCATCGACAACTTCAACGAACGATTCATTGCGTTTTCCCCCGAACGACTCTTGACGCCATGGACGGCGCCACTGATGAAGTTGCCGACGCGGCAGCAAATGCTCCGGACGCAGGACCACTTTAGTTACATAAAGACCAATCAACAATAGCTGAAACGACCACTTGCAGTACATTCCTGTAGTTCGTTCTCGCTATTTGCACACTCTCACGGGTGTCCTGCCGCCTGTTTTGCCTGCAGCGCCTGTAATTCCTGCTGCATCTTGGCAATCGCCTGGTCCTGCTGCTGCAGGCGTTCGCTGGCCTGTTTGCTGCCGGACTCCTGCTTGGCGACCGAGTCCTGCAGCTGCTTCACCTGCGCCTGCTGCTGCTGCAGTTTCTGCTGGGCCTGGGCTAGCGAGGCCTGCGTCGCCGCGGTGGATCGAGCCTTGTGTGACGTCACCTGACCATCCGCCCAGACCGCCGAGGAAACGACCAGCAGCGCCAGAACGGCCGCTTTCAGCGCCAACGTCGTGTTTGCGCGCGCCATCACAGATAGTCCTCGATCAGCTTCTCGGCAATCTGCACGGCGTTGAGCGCGGCACCCTTGCGGATGTTGTCCGAGACGATCCACAGGTCCAGGCCGCGCTCGTGCGAAATATCCTCGCGGATGCGCCCCACGTACACCGCATCGTTGCCGGCCGCCTCCCCCACCGGGGTCGGATAGCCGCCGGGCTTGCGCTCGTCGACCAGGATCACCCCTTCCGCCTTTTCCAGCAGCTCGCGCGCCTGCTCGGCGGTGATCTTGTCGGTCGTCTCGATATGCACCGCCTCGGAATGCCCGTAGAACACTGGTACGCGCACCGCCGTCGGATTGACCTGGATCGACTCGTCCTCAAGGATCTTGCGCGTCTCCCACACCAGCTTCATTTCTTCCTTGGTGTAACCGTTGGGCTGAAAGTCGTCGATCTGCGGGATGACATTGAACGCGATCTGCACCGGGAATTTCTTGCCCGGATCGACGCTTTGGAAATTCAGCAGCGCCGCGGTCTGCCGGCCGAGCTCTTCCATGCCCGTGCGCCCCGCGCCGGATACCGACTGATACGTGGCCACATTGATCCGCTCGATCTGCACCGCGCGATGGATCGGCGCCAGCGCCACCAGCATCTGCATGGTCGAACAGTTGGGGTTGGCGATGATGCCGCGGCGCGTGTAGTCGGCGATGGCGTGCGGGTTGACCTCGCTGATCACCAGCGGCACGTCGTCGTCGTAGCGAAACTCGGAGGTGTTGTCGATCACCACGGCACCCGCCGCGGCGGCCCGCGGCGCGTGCGCGCGGCTGACCGACCCGCCGGCAGAAAAGAACGCGATATCGACGCCGGTAAAATCATAGGTATCGAGCAGCTGCACGGTCACGTCCTGCCCGGCGTATTTGACCTTGCCACCGGCCGATCGCTCGCTCGCCAGCGGTACCAGCTCGCTGACCGGAAAATCGCGCTCGGCCAGGATCGCCAGCAGCGTTTCGCCGACGGCGCCGGTGGCGCCGACCATGGCCACTTTGTAACTGCTCTTTTTACTCACTGATGGATTACCTGCAATTCCAGTTCTAGGGATGGCTCAAGGGAGAAAACATGGCGGAACAATCACGATACCGAAATCCCGCCGCGCCACAGAGTACAGGTGCAAACATTTGGACGGCCAGTTCAGCGCTCACTTTGTAAGCAACTGGGCATTGATCGGCGTGGGCGGACGCCCCGCGTGCGGACCGTGGCCCAGCGCCGCCATGACATTATCGGCCGCCAATGTGGCCATCACGCGGCGGGTTGCCTCGGTCGCGCTGCCGATATGCGGGCTAAGCACGGCGTTATCGAGCGCGAGCAGATCAGCATGCACGGCCGGCTCGCCTTCGAACACATCTAGCCCGGCGGCCGCCAGCCGCCCTTCGCGCAGGGCCGCCGCCAGGGCCGCATCGTCGACGAGACCTCCACGCGCAATATTCACCAGCACGGCGTGGGGTTTCATCATGGCCAGTTCGGCGGTGCCGATGGTGTGCCGGTTTTCTGGCGTATACGGCAGCACCAGGATCAGATGATCGGACTCCGCCAGCAGCGCATGTTTCTCGACGTAGCGCGCCCTGCAGTCCTGTTCGATATCCGCCGACAGCCGATGGCGGTTGTGATAGATCACCGGCATGCCGAAGCCCGCCGCGCGCCGCGCGATCGCCTGGCCGATGCGGCCCATGCCCAGAATACCCAGCGTCTTGCCGTGCACGTCGACACCGAGCCAGTCGTCGAAACGCATGGCGTGCCATCGTCCCGCACGCAGCCAGCGCTCGGCGGCGCCGACGCGGCGCGCGGCCGCCAGCATCAACGCCCAGGCGTAATCGGCCACGCTCTCGTCGAGCACCTCGGGCGTATTGCAGGCGAGCACGCCGGCCTTGGTCAGCGCCGGGATATCCAGATTGTTGTAGCCCACGCCAAGATTGGCGACCACCTTCAGTCGCGTATTGCCATCGAGCACCGCCGCATCGATATGATCGCCGCCGCCGAGGATCGCGCCATCGACGTCCATCAGCCTCGCTTTGAGCTGCTCGGCGGAAAGCTTCTGCTCCACGGTCTCGGCCACGACCTCGAAATACTGCCCCAGCGTCGTCAGGGTCTCGGGAAAAATGGGGCGCGATACCCATACGCGTTGTCGCTCGCTCACTTAAGCACTGTCCTTTTCAATGGAGCCTTCTGCCCTATCCGGCGTAGAACGCATCAGGGAATCCGCGGCTCGACAATACCGACGTCGCCGCATTGCGCGCGATGGCGCAGCGCATGATCGATCAGCACCAGCGCCATCATCGCCTCGGCGATGGGCGTGGCGCGAATGCCGACGCAGGGGTCGTGCCGGCCCTTGGTCACGACCTCGGTCACTTCACCGGCGGTGTTGACGCTCTGGCCAGGGATCAGGATGCTCGAGGTGGGCTTCAGCACCATCGACGCCGTCACCGGCTGTCCGCTGCTGATGCCGCCGAGAATGCCGCCGGCATGGTTGGACGTAAAGCCGTCCAGACGGATCTCGTCGCGATGCTGGCTGCCGCGCTGGCTAACCGCGGCGAAGCCATCGCCGATCTCCACGCCCTTGACCGCGTTGATCGACATCAGCGCGCTGGCCAGATCGCTGTCGAGCTTGCCGTAAATGGGCTCGCCCCAACCCGGCGGGACACCGTCAGCTACCACGTTGATACGCGCGCCGACCGAGTCGCCGGACTTGCGCAGCGCATTGATGAAGGCTTCCAGCTCGACTACCTGGCCGGCGTCGGGCCAGAAGAACGGATTCTGCTCGACCGCCTCCCAGTCGAAGGCGTTCGGCGTGATGTCGCCAATCTGCGCAAGATAACCGCGGATGCGCACGCCGTATCTCTCGGCCAGCCACTTCTTGGCAATGACGCCGGCCGCCACGCGCATGGTGGTCTCGCGCGCGGACGAGCGACCGCCGCCGCGCGGATCGCGAATGCCGTACTTCTGCCAGTAGGTGTAATCGGCGTGGCCCGGCCGGAAGGTCTGCGCGATGTCGCCGTAGTCCTTGCTGCGCTGATCGGTGTTGCGGATCAGCAGGCCGATCGGCGTGCCGGTGGTCTTGCCCTCGTACACGCCAGAGAGAATTTCCACGTCGTCCGCCTCGTGCCGCTGCGAGGTGTAGCGGCTGCGGCCGGTGGCGCGACGGTCGAGGTCAGCACGAAATTCTTCGACGCTGATCGACAGCCCGGGCGGGCAGCCGTCGATCACGCAGCCGATCGCCGGCCCGTGGCTCTCGCCAAAGGTGGTGACCGTAAAAAGCTTGCCGAAGGAATTGCTGGACATGGCGTCGATGCGTCGTGGATAACTGTTACAGCTTAACCGCGAAGCTGCTCGGCCGTGCAGCGCACCATGCTCGGTTCGATGCTTGAGACAGTGCGCATCAGGCCGCGCGTCGAGCGGCCGCCACGGTGCGAATGGCATCGGCATGCTCGATCAGATCGCGCCGCTCGAGCGCAAACACGCCCATCGCGCCGACCTTGAACTCGATCCAGATAAAAGGGACCTCCGGCAGCAGCGCCGCCAGCGCGTGCTCGCTTTCGCCCACCTCGACGATCAGCAGGCCCTCGTCGGTGAGATGCTCGGCGGCCTCGTCCAGCATGCGCAGACACAGGTCCAGACCGTCTTCGCCCGAGGTCAGCCCGAGCTTGGGCTCGTGCCGGTATTCGCCGGGCAGCGTGGTGTACTCGTTTTCGGTCACGTAGGGCGGATTGGAGACGATCAGGTCATACCGCTGGCCTTCAACGCCGGCGAACAGATCGGACTGGATCGCATGCACCCGGCCCTCCAGATGCTGGAACACGATGTTCTCGCGCGCCAGCGACAGCGCCTCTTCGCTGATATCGACGATGTCGACCTGCCAGTCCGGGTTGTACTCGGCCATGGCAATGCCGATGCAGCCCGAGCCGGTACAAAGATCGAGCGCTCGCTCGATCGGCCGATGGTCCAGCCACGGGGCAAAGCGCGACTCGATCAGTTCGGCAATCGGCGAGCGTGGCACCAGCGCGCGGCGATCGCTCTTGAACTTCAGGCCGGCGAACCAGGTTTCACCGACCAGATAGGCCACCGGCAGGCGCTCGTTGACACGGCGGTCGATTAGCGTCAGCACGGCGGCGCGCTCTTCGCTGGTCAAACGTCCCGCGCCGTAGGCTGGCGGAATATCCGGCGGCAGATGCAGGCTGGCCAGCACCAGATGGGTGGCCTCGTCGATCGGGTTGTCGTGACTGTGGCCAAAGGTCAGCCCGGCGGCCGAGAAGCGACTGGCGCCGTAGCGGATGAAGTCGATGATCGAGGCGAGTTCGGCAGTCACGGAAAATCCTGGGCAGACGCGTTCAAGGGCGGGCAGTATAAAGCCAGCGACCCAGATCGCCCGGCTTGCTTATACTGGAGGAATGACCTTCAAGATCATCTTCCAGTACGTGCTGCCCCACCGCGCCCTGTCGCGAGTGGTCTATTGGGCTACGCGCTGGACCTTCGCGCCGTGGAAAAACTGGCTGATCAGCACGATCGTGCGGAACTACCAGGTCAATATGGCCGAGGCCGCGCAGCCCGATCCGCTGGCCTATCAGCATTTCAACGCGTTCTTTACCCGCAAGCTGCGCGCCGAAGCTCGCGTTGCCGACGCCGATCCGGCCACCCTGCTCTGCCCGGCCGACGGGCGCGTCAGCCAGTCCGGCGATATCGTCGACGGGCGGATTTTCCAGGCCAAGGGCCACGACTACACGGCCGCCGAACTGCTCGGCGACGAGGCGGCGGCCGCGCCCTATCGCAACGGCCGCTTCGTCAACGTCTATCTGTCACCGCGCGACTACCACCGGGTGCACATGCCGATGGCCGGACGGCTGAAGGAAACCGTGCACGTGCCCGGCCGCATCTTCAGCGTGGCGCCGTTCGCGGTCGAGGCGATTCCGCGACTGTTCGCACGCAACGAGCGGCTGGTGTGTCACTTCGAGGGCGAGCATGGCCCGTTCGTGCTGGTGATGGTGGGCGCGATTCTGGTGTCGTCGGTCGCCACGGTGTGGGACGGCCTGGTGATCCCGCCGTATGCCTCCTCGATCAGGCGCAAGTCGTTCGAAGGCAAGAACATCACGCTGGAGCGGTTCGCCGAAATGGCTCGCTTCAATATGGGCTCCACCGTCATCCTGCTGATGCCCGCGGGCATGGCCACGCTGGATGCGCTGCAGCCGCAGCAGCCGGTGCTGGTCGGTCAGCGCATCGGCGTTTGCTGAAACCGAACCGCGAATATCGCTGGGCCGACGCGGTTGGCGGCAATTGTGATGACGCAACACGTCATTTTGTGACGTTCTAGGCGTAAGCCTAGGCAGTCCCCCACTACAGTCACCACTCAGCCAGCCAGCATGCTGGCTTGCCGTTGACCACCAAGGGGACACCATGAAACTACCCACGCGTCTCATCGTGATGCTGCGCGCGCGCCAGCTGGCCCGACAGCTTCGCGGCATCGAGCGCAGCATGCGAACCCTGCCGGAGCGCAGCCGGTCACGCCTGAGCTCACTCGCCTTGCGTGAAATTGAACAGGTCTCAAGCGGCGACATTCCTCGCATGTACGGCACCACGCCGGATGCGCGTCATCTGCCCTGGGGCCAGGGCACCGAAGCAAGTTACGAGCGCGCCTGTTCGAAAAATCCCGAAGTCGCGATGCGCGGCATCGCGCTGTGGATGGCGATGGCCTATCACGAGACCCGGCACACGACGGATCCACGCCTGCAGCCGCAGTACCGCCAGCTGATGCAACTGCTGCGGGAGATGAAGGACGTGCAGGCCACGCCCGACGCCGTCGACAACTGGATGCAGTCCGGCCGGTCCAGCCAGGCCGCATGACAAAACCGAGCCGGCTTCAGCGGCTCGGTGATTTACCCGACTAGCGGCAATCGGGAAGCTTCAGCGTCTGGCCAGGGCTGATCGAGTGATGCCTCAGGCCATTCAGCTCGGCCACTTCCTGCACGCTTGAACACTGCAACTTGTGCACGACGCTGGAAAGCGAATCGCCCCGACGAACCCTGTAAATCTTGTAGCGTCGCTCGGCCTTCGGCGCGGGTGGCGGCGGCGTATAGGCCACCACCGGAATCACCGCCGTATGCAGATCGTTGGCGAGAATCGGCCACGGGCCGTTGACGCAACGCGAGGCGTAGACCTTTTCCAGTGACCTGGGCAGCTGCAGCTCGCTGCCGGCTGGCTGCTCGGCCTGCGGATCCAGCCGGGGATTGAGGTTGCGCAAGGTGCGGAACCAGCCGTCATTCATACCGTTGGACGAACCGAGACAAACGGTGAGCTCAGACAACGAGGCCGCTCGCTTCAGCGTGACCTTACCCGGCGCGCCGTCGACCTTGGGGAACTTCAGGTTGTAACTGTCCGGATGCAGGAACAGCCACGCGGCCGCCAGCACCGACGGCACGTAGTCCCGCGTTTCCTGCGACAGCTGGTTGTAGACGCGCGGGTCGTAAAAGCTCACCGAGGTATCGTCGCCGACCACCCGGCGCAGGCGCCCTTCGCCGCCGTTGTAGGCAGCAATGGTCAACTCCAGATTGTTGTTGAACTGGCCGAGCTGCTCGTTGATGTATTCGGCGTTGGCGCGCGCCGACTCCGACGGGTCGTAGCGCAGGTCGAAGCCGCCGTCGCTGGTCAGCCCGAAGCGCGTGCCGGTGGCGTACATGAACTGCAGCGGCCCGGCCGCGCCCGAGCGCGACACCGCATGCACCTTGCCACCGGACTCCTTGGCCATGATGCCGAACAGCAGCGCCTCGGGCAGATCCGCCGCCTGATATTGCGGCCACATTTCGAAGCGCATGTACTGGTAATTGACGTACGCATCCATCAGCGCCGGGCGCCACTGGGTCAGCCACATTTCCAGCGCCGCCTTGACCGGCCCGTTCATGGCGATCAGCTCGGACAGCTTGTGCCCATGCAGCAGGGTCACGCTGCGCTGCGCCTCAGGCAGGCTGGCCGCGCCGGTCTTGCCGGTGGGCAGCGCGGCCTGGGTGGGGTCGATATCGCTGTCCAAGTCCTGATCGCCGCCGAAGTCGCCGTCTTTCAGCCGCAGCAGATGATCGAATACCGAGTAGAAGCGCTGCGAATCGCAGCCCGGCGTGCTGCCGCAGCGGGCTGCCGCCGCCTTGAGCTGGTCCAGCGACCGTGTCAGTGTGATCTGCGAAGCCTGCGTATCGCCCGAGCGCGACTGCTGCAATGCTGTTTCATAACCCTTGCTGGCCTGATCGAGCTGGCCGTAGAGCGCATCGACCTGGGCGCTCGGTTTCCCGGCCGTCGAAGGCGCCGTGGCGCAAGCGGCGAGCAGGGTAACGGCAGCAGCGAGCAGCGCGGCGCGAAGAAAGCGGAAAGGTACCGACATGGAAAGTTCGCTGGCAGCAAAGCGCTCACCATAGCCCGCACGTCGCCTCGACTCAACGACTGTCGATGCATGCACCGCTGATGCGCGCCAGCCACATCATCATCGCTACAATCCACCGGCCCCCTATGGACGCATCGCCATGACCGAAATCCTGATCGGCCGCAATGACAGCGCCAGCGTGAGCCTGGACCCGCGCTACGGCAATCGTCATGGCATGATTGCCGGCGCCACCGGCACCGGAAAATCGGTCTCGCTGATGGTGCTGGCCGAAGGATTTTCACGCCTGGGCGTGCCCTGCTTTCTGACCGATGCCAAAGGCGATCTGGCGGGCCTTTCCACGGCCGCGCCGGCGCCGAGCGACAAGCTCAAGGCGCGGCTGGCCAAGCTGAAACTCGACGACTGGAAGGCGCAGGCCAATCCGGTGATCTTCTGGGACATCTACGGCAAGCTCGGCCATCCGGTGCGCGCCACCGTCAGCGAGATGGGGCCGACCCTGCTGGGCCGCGTTCTGGAGTTGAACGACACCCAGGAAGGCGTGCTCGAAGTGGTGTTCAAGCTGGCTGACGAACAGGGTCTGCTGCTGCTCGATCTGGCCGACCTGCGCGCCCTGCTGTCGTTTGCCGCCGACAACGCCAAAGACATGTCCAAACGCTACGGTCTCATCAGCCCGACCAGCATCGCCGCGATCCAGCGCGCGCTGCTGAAGCTGGAAAGCGATGGCGCCGACCAATTTTTTGGCGAGCCGGCGCTGGAGCTAGCCGACCTGATGCGTCAGGACATGAGCGGCCGCGGCGTGATCAACGTGCTGGCCGCTGACCAGCTGATACTCAAGCCGCGGCTGTATTCAACTTTGCTGCTGTGGCTGCTGTCCGAACTGTTCGAGCAGCTGCCCGAAGTGGGCGACCTGGACCAGCCGAAGATGGTGTTTTTCTTTGACGAGGCGCACCTGCTGTTTGACGATGCGGCGCCGGCGCTGCTGCAGCGGGTTGAGCAGGTGGTGCGTTTGATCCGCTCCAAAGGTGTAGGTGTGTATTTCTGTTCGCAGAATCCGGATGATGTCCCGGGCGTGATTCTTGGCCAGCTCGGCAATCGCATTCAGCACGCGCTGCGCGCATTTACGCCGCGCGATCAGAAAGCGGTGAAGGCGGCAGCCGAGACCTTCGTTGCCAATCCGAAGCTTGACGTGGTCACTGCCATCGGCAAGCTGGCGGTCGGTGAAGCGCTGGCCTCCACGCTGGCCGACGGCGGCGTGCCGACGCCGGTGCAGCGGATCATGGTGACCACGCCGTGCTGCCGCATCGGGGCAATTACCGATGCCGAGCGAAGCGCCGTTCGGCAGCGCTCGCCGGTGGGTACGAAATACGACACGGCGATCAACCGCGATTCGGCGGAAGAAATGCTGGCGCGACGCGCCAACGAAAAAGCCGCCGGCAATGGAGCCGCAGGAAACTCGCCCCTCGCCGGCACGCACGACAAGCCGTCAGCGGCCGATGCCGCGACAGGCGCAAATTGGGGCGGTGCCGTGCGCGATGCCGTGTTCGGCACGTCGCGCCGCCAGGGCATGATCGAGACGATGGGCAAACAGGTCGTGCGCACCGTGGGCAGTCAGCTGGGTCGGCAGATCCTGCGCGGCGTGATGGGCGGCATCTTCGGCGGCAAGCGCTGACGACCGATGGCACGCATCGAGGTGGCATCCGCCAATACGCCTTTCCGCGATCGCCTGCGCAGCGGCTTTGGCTATCCGCTGCGTGGCTCCGGGCTGGCCACGTGTGTCGCGCTGGCGCTGATCCATTACCTTGGCCTGCTGCCGTCGTACATCGGCGTGCTGGCCAGCCTGTTTGTATGGGCCGCCACCTGGCGCTATGCCGCCACCTGCCTGCTGCACACCGCCAACGGCTACGCCGACCCGCCCGATGTGGGCGTGGACAGCAGCGACGACAGCGCCTGGGGACTCACCGCGATCCATCTGCTGGTGGTCGCGTTTTGCGTGCTGGCGATCGTGTTCTATCCGGATGCGCTGCTGCCGCTGCTGATCGTGTTTGCGCTGGTGCTGCCGGCGATCGACATGTCGCTGGCATTCGACGGCAACATGGCCCTGGCGATCAATCCGTTGAACTGGGCTCGTGTGATCGGCGCGTTCGGTCGTGCTTATCTGATCCCTGTGGCGATCAACCTGCTGCTGGGCATCACCATCGTGATCGCGTCGATCACCACCGCGTTTTTGCCGCAGCTGCTGGCGCTGCCGCTGTTCGCATTTGCCTACAGCTATCTCGCCGTGCTGGCCTTCCATCTGATGGGCGTGCTGATTCATCAGCGGCACGAACGTTTTGGCCTGGAGCCCGAGGCGCCGCGGCTGGCCAAAGCCATCGGACAGGATGCCGATGAGGAGCTGCTGGCCCAGGTCGAAGCGCTGGCGCCGGATGATCCGATGGCGGCCACGTCGCTGCTGGTGGCGCGCATGCAGAATCGCGTGGCGCCGACGCCGCTGCATCTGGCGTATCGCCGATTGCTTCAGCAGCAGGGATTTCGCGATGGCCTGCTGGTGCACGGCCAGATCTGGATGGCTTCGCTGATGGCTCAGGGCGAAGCCAAGCGCGCGCTCGGCGTGCTGCAGGAGTGCTGCGGCATCGACGCGCATTTCATTCCCGACGACCCGCGCACCTGCCGCGAACTGGCCGATCTGTCGGCGCGACTGGGCATGCGCCGACTGGCGCTTCACCTCGGCCGCGGATTTCTCAACACGTGGCCGCGCGACACCGATGCACCGCATGTCGGCCTGCTGGCCGCGCGCCTGCTGGCCGACGAGCCGGAGCACAAACGCGAAGCGGCACTGCTATTGGATAGTCTGCATTCCGCGTGGCCGGAACACCCGCTGCATGCGGAAATCGGCCGGCAGCGATCGCGACTGGCGCACATGCCATGAGCCGCTGGCGCCCGCCCTCACCCCGCTCCACCGCGATCATCACCCGCGAGGGTTTCGAGCGGTTGAAAGCCGAGCTCGATCACCTGTGGCACGTGCTGCGGCCGCAGGTGGTGAAGGCGCTGGCCGCCGCAGCCGCCGAAGGCGATCGCTCGGAAAACGCCGAATACATCTATCGCAAAAAGCAGCTGGGCGAGATCGACCGGCGAGCGCGCTATCTCAGCAAGCGCATTCCCGATCTGAAGGTCGCCGAAGGACGGCCGAGCGATCCTACCTTGGTGTTTTTCGGCGCGCGCATCGAACTGGAAAACGTCGATACCGGCGAGATCGTCCACTACCGGATCGTCGGGCCGGACGAGACCGACGCCAAGCGTGGCTGGATCAGCATCGACTCGCCGCTGGCGCGTGCCGCGCTGAAGCGACGTGTCGACGACGAGTTCAACGTGGAATTGCCGCAGGGTCCGGCAGCGTTCGCCATTATCGGCATCGACTACGCCTGACAGCGGCGGCTGGAAAGTGACGCCCGCAACGATTGCCGCAGGCGTCGGAACCGACTACTGACCGCCGTTGAGCTCTTCCTGCAGGGCGCCGATCTGTGCCTCGTGCGCCTCGTAGAAGCTGACGTTGGCCGGATTGATGCGGCTCTTGTCCATGTACTGCGCGGCCTCCGGATGGCTCTTCGCCTGTACCGCCATGCCGGCATTCATCAGCGCAAAATTTGCCAGCAGAAATTCGCGCGGAGTGAAGCCGTACTTCCGCAGCAGCGGCGCCACCCGCTTGTCCTGGGCCACCGGCAGGTTGGCCAGATCGTCCAGGCTGTGCACGTTGGAAAAATCCTTCGGCTGCTGCGGATTGATCCCCAGGTCATGCGCTTCCTTGGTCGCGCCGACGAGCCGCTTGAAGTTGTCTTCGTTCAAGCTGTAATTCTCGATCGCCTGCTTGTCTTCCGGCGAAAAGACCGGGACCTGCTGCGCCTGCGACCATAGGGGCACCATTGCCAGCATGCCGCCGAGCAATAGCAGCAGCGGTCGCCCAAAGCGCTTGGTTACCGTCGTATGTGTTTTCATCAAACGCTCCTGGTTGGTCTCGGTGAACGCAGAGCCTAGCATCGGCGCATTTGATCAGTGTGAGCGTGCGGCAACGCGGGTTCAGGCCAGACGCATGGCGTCGGGATACTCCCGACCCGCCCGCCGCGGCTGGTAGCAGGCCGCGCTGCGATGAAACGCTTCGTTAGCGCCGTGCGGATGCCAGCCCGGAATGCCCGACAGCGGCAGCGGCCTCAGCTCCAGCGGATCGCGCAGCAGCCGCCCACCCATCACGGCATCGACGCAGGCGCGGCGCACATCGGCCATGTCCATCGCAGCCGTCTGAAAAACCAGCGCCTTGCCGACCAGCAGCTTGTCCGGGCTCAGCGCGTGTTCCAGCAGCGCGTGGCCGAATACTTCCACTTCGATGCTGCCGTCGAGCCAGGCCTGCCGTCGCTCCCAAAACAGGCCACACCAGTCGTGCGCGTTCCACAGCGTAAGCAACGCGGGATCGCGCACGGCGACGATCACACCGGCTTCGTCGAAGTGGGTCATCGCGTACTGCGGGCGCGAACGCTGTTTCGGCCCCATGCGTGCGATCTCGTTTACCTGACGCCGGTTCAACGCCTGCTTCAACGCCGGATGGCGCAACCAGATCAGCGCATTGAGCAGGTCGTGCCAGTTGCCCTCGCGGGTGGCGATTTCACCGCGCTCGGCGATGCGCTGTTCGTAGTGCATGCCGTCGGCGAGCAGCGCGGGCATCTGCGCGACGAAACGGACGCCAGCGTCGCTGGGTAGCGCCTCGTTCAATGCCTTGATGGACGGCCATTCGCGACCTTCCAGCGTCGCCGCATGGTCGCGCCACGCCGCCAGCGGCTGCCGCACAAACGCGGCCGGATCGACCGCTCCACGCGCCGGCGCGTGATAGCGCACGGATCAGCCGACGAGGCGGGCGTGCAGGTCGTGATCATCGGCGGACTCGACGACCACATCGACAAACTGACCCGGGCGCAGCTTCTGACCGTCCGCAATGATGACGGTGCCATCGATTTCCGGCGCATCGGCGGCCGAACGCGCGATTGCACCGTCCTTGCCGGCTTCGTCGACCAGCACCTTGATGGTGCGGCCGATTTTCTGCTGCAGCTTGGCCGCGGAAATCTCCGCCTGCACCATCATGAACTGTTCGAGGCGATCTTCCTTCAGCTCCTCCGAAACCGGATCGGGCAGCTCGTTGGCCCTGGCGCCGTCGACCGGCGAATAGGCGAACGCACCGACGCGATCGAGCTTGGCCGCACGCAGAAAATCGAGCAGTTCCTCGAACTCGGCGTCGGTTTCGCCGGGAAAGCCGACGATGAAGGTGCTGCGAATCGTCAAATCCGGCACGACCTTGCGCCAGTTGTTGATGCGCTCCAGCGTGCGGTCGATATTGCCCGGCCGCTTCATCAGCTTGAGGATGCGCGGGCTGGCGTGCTGGAACGGAATATCCAGATACGGCAGCAGTTTTCCTTCAGCCATCAGCGGCATGATTTCGTCGACATGCGGATACGGGTAGACGTAGTGCAACCGCGACCACACGCCCAGCTCAGACAGGCCTTCGCACAGTTCGGTCATGCGCGTGCGGTAGGTCTTGTCCCGCCACGGCCGCTCGGCGTACTTCAGATCCACGCCATAGGCGCTGGTGTCCTGCGAGATGACCAGCAGCTCCTTGACGCCGCCCTTCACCAGACGCTCGGCTTCGAGCAGCACTTCGTCGACCGGGCGCGAGACGAGGTTGCCGCGCATCGACGGGATGATGCAGAAGCTGCAGCGGTGGTTGCAGCCTTCGGAAATCTTCAGATAGGCGTAGTGCTTCGGGGTCAGCTTGACACCCGTGTCCGGCACGATGTCGAGAAACTTGTTGCGCATCGGCGGCAGCGCCTTGTGTACTGCCGTCATCACGCTGGCATAGTCCTGCGGACCGCTGATCGACAGCACGTCCGGATAGGCCTCACGGATCAGGCTCTCGCGCTTGCCCAGGCAGCCGGTCACGATGACCTTGCCGTTCTCGTGCAGGGCCTCGCCGATGGCGTCCAGCGACTCCTGCACGGCCGAATCGATGAAGCCGCAGGTGTTCACCACCACCGCGTCGGCGGCGTTATAGCTGGGCACGATCTCGTAGCCCTCGACCTTGAGCTGGGTGAGGATGCGCTCGGAATCGACCAGCGCCTTGGGGCAACCCAGGCTGACGAAACCGATTTTCTGCGTGCTGGCGGAGGGGCTGGCTGAGGCGGGCATGGGCTGGAAACGTGATGGCAAGACTGCGTATTGTACCCCGCGCGCCGCGTCCATCGACCGCAGCACCTTGCGACGACGAATGTCTAACATGCGCGGGCGGTGCCTCGCGCTAGACTTTGCGCCGCAGGTCTACCGTTTCGTCGGCATTGCTTCCCTGCTCCATGCGATGTCACCGACACCTTCCCCAATCACAGCACAGGAATACTCATGGGCCAGTTCATCAAGCTTGAAAGCGGCAATTCCACCATCGACGCCTACCTGGCCGAACCCGCCGGCAAGTCCAAGGGTGGCATCGTGGTGATCCAGGAAATCTTCGGCGTCAACAGCCATATCCGAGATGTCACCGACCGCTTCGCCCAGGCCGGCTACACCGCGATCGCACCGGCGCTGTTCGATCACGCCGAGAAAAACGTCGAGCTGAATTACGACGAGGCCGGCATGACGGCCGGTATCGATCTGGTCGGCAAGGTCGGCTTCGACCAGCCGATCCAGGACGTCGAAGCCGCGGCCAAGCGCATTGCAGGCGCGGGTAAAGTCGGCACCGTCGGCTTCTGCTGGGGCGGCAGCGTGGCGTACCTGTCGGCGATCAAGCTCGGCCTGCCGGGCGTGAGCTACTACGGCGGCCGCAACGTGATGTTCGTCGACCAGAAGGCCAAGGCGCCGCTGCTGTTCCATTACGGCGAGCGCGATGCGCACATCAGTGCCGACGATCGCGCCAAGGTGCAGGCCGCCAATCCGGACGCCGGCTTCTACGTCTACGACGCCGACCATGGCTTCAACTGCGACCAGCGCGGCAGCTACGACGCACCCAGTGCCAAGCTGGCGATGGAGCGAACGCTGGCCTTCTTCGAGAAGAACCTGGCGTAAGCATGATCGATCAGCACTTCGCACTCGATGCGCGACTGGCTGCCGACACGGTCGGCGTGACGTCGCTCCCGCTGTGCGAAATGCTGCTGATGAACGACACCCGCTATGCGTGGCTGGTGCTGGTACCGCGCCGCGCCGGCCTGGTCGAAATCACCGATCTGGCGACTGAGGACCAGATCACCTTATGGCAGGAAGTGAACTGCGCCACCGCCGCCCTGCGCGCGGTGGCTCCCTGCGACAAGCTCAACCTCGGCGCGCTGGGCAATATCGTGCGCCAGCTGCATATTCATCTCGTGGCCCGCGTCGAAGGCGACGCCGCATGGCCAGGTCCGGTATGGGGCCACGGCAAAGCCGAGACGTACGAGGCGCCAGCGCTTAGCGAACGAGTCGAGGCACTGCGTGACGCGCTCGGCCGCGCTCCAAATTAGCGCCGTGCTGCCTGACTTGCAGCTGGAGGCAATGGCAGAGGATGCCCTGCTGCTGCGCTTCGGCGATACGATCGACACCTTCCTCAACGCCCGCGTGCACGCCGCGGCCGCGCATCTGCGACAGCGGTTGCCCGCGCTGGAGTGCGTACCGGCCTATGCCAGCCTGCTGCTTCGTTTCGATCCCGCACAATGGCCGTCGCTCGAAGGACGCTCGCTGCATCAGCAGCTGGGCGATGCCGTTATTGCCGCGCTGGCCGACCTGTCGATGGCGGCCGCCGAATCCGGGCTGATCGAGATACCCGTGCTCTACGACGGCCCCGATCTGAGCGAAGTCGCCACGCTCACCGGCTTTTCCATCGATGACGTCATTGCGCGTCACTGCGCGACGGAATACCGGGTGGCGATGCTGGGCTTTGCACCAGGCTTTCCGTATCTGCTCGGGCTCGATCCGGCGCTGGCGGTGCCGCGGCGAGCCGATCCGCGCCAGCGCGTGCCTACCGGCAGCGTCGCCATCGGTGGCCAGCAGACCGGTATCTATCCGGCCGAACTGCCCGGCGGCTGGCAGCTGATCGGGCGCACCCCGCTGCGGCTGTTCGATGTCGCTGCCGATGTGCCTTCGCGGCTTGCCGCCGGCGATCGGGTCCGGTTCCACGCAATCGATCTCGCGACCTTTCAGCAACTCGCCGAAGCGCGATCCGCATGAGCGCTATCGTCCTCAAGCCAGGCCTTTTGAGCACGCTGCAGGACGCCGGTCGCCAGGGCCATGCGGCGCTGGGCGTGGGGCGCGCCGGTGCGATGGATGGCCCGGCCTGGCAGCTGGCCAACGCGCTGGTCGGCAACGTCGGCGGCGAGGCGGCAATCGAATGCACCTTGCTCGGACCCAGTTTGAAGTTCACCCAAGCAACCGTCGTCGCGATGACGGGCGCCACGATCGAGGTATCGGTCGACGGTCGACCGATCCCGATGTGGACGCGCTGCCAGCTGCCCGCCGGCAGCGTGCTGCAGCTCGGCGGCATGTCGGTGGGGTGCCGCAGCTATCTGGCCGTGGGCGGTGGTTTCGACGTGGCGAAGGTGCTGGGCAGCCGCAGCACCGATCTGCATGCCAGGCTCGGCCATGCCAACGGCCGCGCGCTGCGCACAGGTGACGAGCTGCCGATCGGCGCGTGCACATCGCAGGCATCGGCACCCGGCAATGACACACTAACGTCGCTAGCCTGGGGCATCGACCCGCATCCATGGTTCGACTTCGCCTTGCAGCCGCTGGCGCTTTTGCCGGGCAAACACTCCGATCTTCTGGACGAGACATCGCAGCAGACTCTGCATGCCGGAAAGTTCATTTTGAGCAAGGACAGCAACCGCACCGCCGGACGTCTGGACGGCCATACGCTGAGCCTGCGCCAGTCGCTGGAACTGATCTCCGAAGCCACCCTGCCCGGCACGCTGCAGCTGCCGCCGTCCGGCCAGCCGATAGCCCTGCTGGCCGAAGCGCCGGTCACCGGAGGCTACCCGCGCATTGGTCAGATCGCCGCGGTGGACCTGCCACGGCTGGCGCAGCGTCGTCCCGGTGATGCCGTATGCTTTCGTCCGTGCACGCTGGACGACGCCATCCGGCGATGGAACGAACGCGAGCAGCGGCTGGCGAAGCTGATCCTGACGATCGAGCGCCGACTGAATCAGACGGCACACTAAGCGAACGAAACCAAGTGGGATCCCTGATGAAACGCATCGACCTGAACTGCGACCTCGGCGAATCGTTTGGCGCCTGGCGCATGGGCGACGACGACGCGCTGTTGGCGCTGATCAGCTCGGCGAGCATCGCCTGCGGTTTCCATGCCGGCGATCCCACGATCATGCAGTACACCGTCAAACAGGCCATGGCGCACGGCGTGGCGATTGGCGCGCATGTGTCCCTGCCCGATCTGCAGGGTTTCGGCCGGCGCGAAATGCGTGTGACGCCGGCCGAAATACACGCGATGACGCTGTATCAGATCGGCGCCCTGCACGCCTTTGCGGCCGCCGCCGGTACGCGGCTGGCGCACGTCAAACCCCACGGAGCGCTCTACAACATGGCCGCACGCGACGCCGCGCTCGCCGACGCCATCGCCCACGCTGTCCACCAGTTCGATCCGCGGCTGCGATTATTCGGCCTGGCGAACTCCGCACTGATCGGCGCGGCCGAAGCGATCGGTTTGCCGGCGGCAAGCGAGGCGTTTGCCGACCGGCGCTATCGCAGCGACGGCACGCTGCAGCCGCGCAGCGAAGCCGGCGCCGTGATCGACGACGTCGACGCCGCGACAGCACAAGCGATCGCTATCGCACAGCACGGCCATGTCACCGCCAACGATGGATGCACCGTATCCCTGCACGCGGACACGCTATGCCTGCACGGCGACGGCGCGCACGCGCTGATGTTCGCCACCCGGTTGCGCGAAGCCCTGCTGGCGGCAGGCTTGCACATCAGCGCACCGGGCGCGCACTGATGCTGGCCGCGTCGACGTCGTCCGCTGAGGCCGCGACCTTCACTGAGGCAAGCCTATGAACTACTGGCCGCTGCTCGGCATCGCCGTGATCGTGATCGGCTTTCTGCTGCGCTTCAATCCGGTGCCGGTAGTCGTGTGCGCTGCGCTCACCAGCGGTTTGCTGGCCGGCATCACCCCGCTGGCGCTGCTCGCGCTGCTGGGCAAAAGCTTCGTCTCCAGCCGCCTGCTGCTGCTTTTTGTGCTGACGCTGCCGGTCATTGGTCTGCTCGAGCGTGCAGGGTTACGCGAACACGCGCAACGCTGGATCGGCCAGCTGCGCGGTCTGAGCCTGACGCGGCTGCTGATGGGCTACCTCTTCGTGCGCCAGGTGCTGGCGATGTTCGGCCTAACCGGCGTGGCTGGCGCCGCGCAAACCGTGCGCCCGCTGCTGGCGCCGATGAGTGAAGCGGCCGCAGAGAAGATCCTGCCCACGTTGAGCGACGCCGATCGCGATGAGGTGCGCGCCATCGCCGCGGCTACCGACAACGTCGGCCGTTTCTTCGGCGAGGACGTGTTCCTTGCGCTGGGCGGCGTGCTGCTGATCCAGGCGTTCTATACCCAGCACGGCATCGAGCTGTCGCCGTTGGCGATTGCCCTTTGGGCTCTGCCGACAGCGGTAGCCGCTTTCGTCATTCAGTCGCTGCGAGTCTGGATTTATGAACGCCGCCTGCAGCGCAGGGCCGGCAACGTGCCTGCCGCTGAGGACGGCTGAGCGTGCTGCGGGTTGAATACGCTTACTGGCTGATCGCCGCTTTTCTGCTCTACGCGGGAATCCGCAATCTGCGCGAACGTCAGGGATGGCGTGCAGCGTTCTGGCTGCTGCTGGGCCTGCTTTTCGCCAGCGGCGACGCCGTGCTGGCGCAGCAGGCAGCAGGGAACGATCTACCCGCACAGCTGGCCGGTGTCGGCGTGATCCTGCTCGCGCTGCTGGCGCCGCGATTGCGGCGTTTGACGCACGCACACGATGTCGGCAACGACGCCCGGCGGCGATCGGCACTTCGACTTGGCCACCGATTATTTGTACCCGCGCTGCTTATTCCGCTGGTGACCCTGCTGATCGCGCTGCTTGGCCCGCATCTGGCGATCATGGGCTACGCCGCATTTGCCAAACCGCAGATGGTACTGACCGGCCTAGCACTCGCCTGCGTCATCGCACTGGTCGCCGCCGCGCGAGTCACCCGCGCACCGATGCAAGACGGGTTTTTCGAAGGCCGACGCCTGCTCGATGCGATTGGCTGGGCGACCGTTCTTCCGCTGCTGCTGGCCGCACTTGGGCAGGTGTTCACCCAGAGTGGCGTCGGCGACGCGATTTCAGGGCTCACCAGCGCCTGGCTGCCTACCGGTAGCGCGCTCGCCTGCCTGCTGGCGTATGCGCTGGGCATGGTGATTTTCACCGTGATCATGGGCAACGCTTTCGCGGCATTTCCGGTGATGATGGCCGGTATCGGTCTGCCGCTGTTGATCCAGCAGCATCACGCCAATGCGGCAATTCTCGGATCGATGGGCATGCTGTGCGGCTATTGCGGCACGCTGATGACGCCGATGGCTGCCGACTTCAATCTGGTGCCGGCCGCCCTGCTGGAACTGCGCAGCCCTTATGGCGTAATCCGTGCGCAGCTAGGCAGCGCAATGGCGATTCTTGCCGCCAACGTCATGCTGATGTATCTGTTGGTGTTTCGTTGATTCGATAACCGACGATGCCAAAGACCGCCAACCAAGATCTGCCCCGCATTTTGCTTACCGGCTTCGATCCGTTTGGCGGGGAAAGCATCAACCCGTCGTGGGAGGCGGTGCGCACGTTTGACGGCAGGCGCATCGGCGGCCATCGCATCGTGGCTCGTCAGCTGCCGACCGAATTCGCCGGCTCGCTGCGCGTATTAAAGGCTGCCGTCCGCGAGATCAGCCCAGTCATTCTGCTCGGCGTGGGTCAGGCCGGTGGCCGCACGCAGCTATCGATCGAACGCGTCGCCATCAACGTGCAGGACGCGCGCATCGCCGACAACGCCGGCGCGCAGCCGGTCGACGAGCCGGTGATTGCCGATGGCCCGGCAGCTTATTTCAGCACGCTACCGATCAAGGCCATGCTTGCCGCACTTCACGCAAACGGATTGCCCGCGGAGATATCGCAGACGGCGGGAACGTACGTCTGCAACCACATCGCCTACGCCATGCTGCATCTGACATCGAAAAAGCGCGGCGTGCGGGCCGGTTTCATGCATATTCCGTATCTACCCGCGCAGGCGGCCGACCTGCGCGGTGCGGCCAGCATGGCGCAGGCCGATGTCGTGCGTGGGCTGCAGATTGCGCTGCGTACCGCCATCGCTGTCAGCGTCGATCGCAAGCTTTCCGCTGGAGCCATCAACTGAAAGACTGGCTGCATTCCCGGGCGCTGTGTTGCCTGGTGAAGCCATCGAAAAAGAAAAGCCCGCGAATCGCTTCGCGGGCCTTTCTTTTGGGCAACCTCGGCGTGAAACGCGCGACTATGGGCCGCCGCTACCCGGCCGGCGGTCGCTGTCGGCGCCGCCCGCGCTCGGCGTCGAATCGCCCACCGGGGCACGCTCGTGATGATCCTCAAGCGCACGCGCCTTGGTATCGACCGGATTAATTTCCGTCAACGTGCCCTTGTCATCATAGTAGACGCGAAATCCGTAATCGAGCTGCAGACGAGCCATGTACTGCAAGTGGATTTTGCGAATTTTCGAATCGTCACTCGCCGTCAGCAGCACCGTTTTTGGCAGCTTGCCCTGATCTTTCAGATAGGCAAAGTGGCTGCCGGTGTCGATCGCCGATAGGACGGCGCCATCGACCAGGAACTGACCTTCCTTGTATGCCTCGATGGTGGTGTCGAACTGCCCTTTCATTGAGGCTGTGCTGACTTCCTTTGTACCGCCGCCAAACATATGGCAGCCGGCAAGCAGCACGATGCTGCCAAGCATGATCGCGGCCGTAGCGCGCTTCAGCAGTGTGGAAAAACGGATCATGCAAGTCTCCCGTGCGGTGAATCGATTAATCGGTTGAAGTGTAGCGCCCGGCTACGGCAATGGCAGCGGCCTTTACAAAGGCCGTTCAGGCGTGGGAAGCGATGGCTCAGGTGCGTGGCAGCGTGACGCCCTGCTGGCCCTGATATTTCCCGCCGCGATCCTTGTAGCTGGTCTCGCACTCCTCATCGGATTCGAGGAACAGCATCTGGGCCACGCCTTCGTTGGCGTAGATGCGCGCCGGCAGCGGCGTGGTGTTGGAAAACTCCAGCGTGACGTGGCCCTCCCACTCCGGCTCCAGCGGGGTCACGTTGACGATGATGCCGCAGCGCGCGTAGGTGCTTTTGCCGAGGCAGATGGTCAATACCTTGCGCGGAATGCGGAAGTACTCGACCGTCCGCGCCAGGGCAAACGAGTTCGGCGGGATGATGCAGACGTCGGCCGTCACGTCGACAAAACTGCCGGCGTCGAAATGCTTGGGATCAACGATGGTCGAGTTGATATTGGTAAAGATCTTGAACTCGTTCGCACAGCGCACGTCGTAGCCATAGCTCGACGTGCCGTAGGAAACCAGCTTCTGGCCGTCGCGCAGCTTCACTTGACCGGGCTCGAAGGGCTCGATCATGCCGTGCTGCTCCGCCATGCGGCGAATCCACTTGTCGGGTTTGATGCTCACACGCGCTCCAGTTGGTCAGTCGGACGACAGCGGCACACCGGTCCGACGTCAAGATGCGGAAAATACCATGCCGCGACTCATCTTCCGCGAATCGGTCCAGTGAACCCTACTGACCGGAGCGAAATCGCTTGCGCGCCAGGCTACGGCGCCCCCTGCACCACGATCTTGCCCAGCGCCAGCGACTTGTTGCGTGGCTGCCGTGAAAGGCGCCCGGCCGCATTCCGGGCGATTTCGCGATAGCGGGCGGCCAGATCGGACTCCGGCATGGCCACGACCGTCGGCGTGCCGCCGTCGGACTGCTCGCGAATTCGGATATCCAGCGGCAGCGAGCCCAGATACGGCACGCCGTACTGCTCGGCCATGCGCGCGCCGCCGCCCTCGCCAAAAATATGCTCCTCGTGGCCGCAGCTCGAACACACGTGCGTGGCCATGTTCTCGACGATGCCCAGTACGGGCACCTCGACCTTTTCGAACATCTTCAGCGCCTTGCGCGCATCCAGCAGCGCAATGTCCTGCGGCGTGGTGACGATCACCGCGCCGGCCACCGGCACCTTCTGCGACAGAGTCAGCTGGATATCGCCGGTGCCCGGCGGCAGATCGACGATCAGATAGTCCAGCTGCTCCCAGCGCGTATCGGTCAGCAGCTGCATCATCGCCTGGGTCACCATCGGGCCACGCCAGATCATCGGCGTGTCTTCCTCGACCAAAAAGCCGATCGACATCACCGACAGGCCGTGCGCCTGCATCGGGATGATGACCTTGCCATCGGGCGATTCGGGCCTGCCGCTGACGCCAAGCATTCGCGGCTGGCTGGGGCCATAGATATCCGCATCCAGCACGCCCACCTTGGCGCCCTCCGCCTGCAGCGCCAGCGCCAGATTGGCCGAGACGGTGGACTTGCCCACGCCGCCCTTGCCGGAGGCGACCACGATGATGTTCTTCACGTTGGGCAGCGGCGCCAGCGTGCCCTGTACCTTGTGGACATGGACGCGACTGGTAAGCGACACCGCCGCCGACTCGATGCCCGGCTCGGCTTCGAGCGCCTGTTGGACGCGTTTGGTCAGCTCGTCAACGGCACCGATAGCGGGATAACCCAACTGAATATCGACGGAAACGCGGCCGCCATCGACGCCGATAGCGCGTACGGCGTCGACCAAGGGTGCGCCCGTGTGTGGATCGGTTTGCTCGGCGAGAACGCGGCGAACCAGGGCTTCGATAGAGACATTCATACGCTATAAGCAATCGGAAAGAGTCAGCTGCGCATTATGCCAGTCGGCACCATACAGGCCGGCCATGTGTGAAAAATCAGTCTTTGCGCAGTGCAACTTGACCGTTTCCCGACGCCTGGTCACTCTGCATCCATACGCTTTCGTACGGGAGGAAATACCATGAAGCAAGTGTTTCGCATCGCATTCGCCACCAGCCTGCTGCTGGCTGCCGCTACCGCACTGGCCGCCACTGACTCGCCAGTCGGAAAATGGAAGCAGATCGACGACGTCTCGGGAAAGCAAAAATCGGTTATCGAGATCACCGACACGGGCGGCACGCTGCAAGGCAAGGTTCTGCAGGTGATGAACCTGTCGCCGGAGGAAATCGCCAAGGGCGGCGAGCATCCGAAATGCATGTTGTGCGAAGGCGCGCTGAAGGATCAGCCGATCGAAGGCATGACCATCATGTCCGGGGTCAAGAAGGATGGCGACGTCTGGGACGGCGGCAAGATCCTCGACCCGAAATCTGGCAAGACCTACAAGGTCAAGCTTACACTCGACAACGGCGGCCAGAAAATGGACGTGCGCGGCTACATCGGCTTCTCGCTGCTCGGCCGTTCGCAAACCTGGTATCGCCTGCCGCAGTAATCGGATGCCACCGTTTGCGTTGAACGCAAGCTTGGCGACTAAAAAGCCCCGAGCGCATTCGGCACGGGGCTTTTGTTCTTCTGATCGCACGCTTTTTTTCAGATTTAAACGCTCACCGCTTCAGCACGATGCACAGCCATACCGCTGGCGGCGAACGCGGCGCGCGTGGCGCGATCCACGGCGTGTTCAATCACCAGATGATGCACTTCGTCCATGCCGGCAACCTGATACGTGGCAGCCGAGCCCAGCTTGTCCTGTGTCACGACGACCACGCTCTCGCCGCTGGCCTCGATCATGGCCCGCTTCAGCAATGCCTCCTCACTGTCGAAACTCCACAAGCCGTGCTCGGCGTCGATGGCGCAGGCGCCTGGAAAGCAGAGATCAGCGCGAATACGCCCGATGTCCTTGATCGCCTGCGCGCCGATGGCCCCGCCGATACCGGCACGGATGCGGCCACCGATCAGCAGTATCTCGAAACCTTCGCGATCGATCAGGAGCCGCGCCACATCGGGTGCATTGGTGACCACGGTCAAACCGAGATTTTCAGGCAGCGCCGCGGCGATGGCCGCGTTGGTCGAGCCGGCGTCGATCAGCAGCACCTGCCCTTGCCGCACCAGCGTCACGGCCTTCCGCGCCAGCGCCGCCTTTCGTCCGGTGTGTTCATGGCGACGCTGTTTCAACGGCGTTGCCGCCGTGGAAAGCGGCAGCGCCCCGCCGTAAACACGCTTGCATAAGCCCTGCGAAGCCAAATCGCGCAGATCGCGGCGAACCGCGTCCTCGGATACCCGAAACATCTGCGCCAGCTCCACCGACACCACGCGGCCATGGCTGCGCAGTCGCTCGAGAATCCACTGCTGACGCTCGCGCGGCAGCGCTTCGTCGGGCGTGGGCGTGGTCATGAGGCGGCCGCCTCGGACAACGGCTCCAGCAGGCCCAACAATGCAAGCTCGTGGCGCAAACCCGCCGCCTCGCGAAACAGCAGCGCGCGCATGCCGAGCGACTTCGCCGCGTCGACGTGCCGCAACGTATCGTCGATGTAGACCGCGCGTGCGGGGTCGATGCCGCCGCGTTCGAGCAGCAGCCGGAAGATAGCCGGGTCCGGTTTGATCAAACCCTCGGTGCCAGAAACCACAATGTCCTCGAACCACTGCAGAAAGGCATAGCGTTGCCGCGCGATGATGAAGGTGTCGTGCGACCAGTTGGTCAGCGCAAACACGCGCACGCCGCGCTGGCGCAGCGAATCGAGCACCACCACGGTGTCGTGCATGGCACCGCCGAGCATTTCGTCCCAGCGCTCGCGGTAGGCGCGGATCAGCGACGCCTGCCGAGGGAACTTCGCCAATAAGAGCGCGATCGCCTCATCCCAGGGCCGACCGGCGTCCTGCTGCTCGTTCCACTCGGGGCTGCACACCTCGGCGAGAAATCGTTCCATGGCGGCTTTATCGTCGAACAACTGGCGATAGAGATGGCGAGGATTCCAGTCGATCAGCACGCCGCCGATATCGAAAATCACCGTATCGGGTGCAGCCGGCTGTGGTTTATCTAGCACCAATTCGTTCACGGCATTCACTCCAAGCAAGAAAGAAGACATCAACGGCGCACCACGCGCGCCGACGCCGCGACCAGCAGCAGGAGCGCCGCCACGCCGGCCAGCGCGGTGGGCAAGCTGGTGGCGTGGGCGACGAAGCCGATCAGCGCCGGCCCCAGCAGCAGCCCGGCGTAGCCCAATGTGGTCACGGCCGCGATCGACACCGCCGGTGCGCTCCCCGGCAAACGGCCGGCCGCGCTGAACATCACCGGCACCACGTTGGCGGCGCCCAGGCCGACCAGCACAAAGCCCAGCAGCGCCGTGAATTTCCACGGCAGCAGCGCCGCGGTGAGGAAGCCGATCGCTGCCAGCGCCGCGCCCGCGCGCACCGTCCACACCGGGCCGAGCCGGGCGACCAGGCGATCGCCGGTCAGCCGTCCGATCGCCATGGCCACGGAGAAGCACGCATAGCCGATGCCGGCAGACGCCGCTGCCGTACCGCGAAAGTCGCGCAGCAGCAGCGCGCTCCAGTCGAGCATCGAGCCTTCCGCCAGAAAGATCACGAAGCAAAGCATGCCGACCAGCAGCAGCAATCCGCGCGGAAGACGAAAGGCGAACGCCGGCGTCGCTGCGCCGCTTGCGGCAATCGGCCGGCGCAGCAGACTGGTTTGCTGACTAAAAACGATGACCGCTATCGCCAGCGAGACCAGCAGCGCGCAGGCCAACAAAGGCAGTCCGCTCGCCAGCATCGCGCTCATGCCGGCGGCACCGACCAGACCGCCCACGCTGAAAAGCCCGTGGAAGCCGGACATCACCGCGCGACCCTGCAGCCGCTCGACGTCCACCGCATGCGCGTTCATCGCCACATCCACCGCGCCGAGCATCGCGCCGAAATAGAGCAGCCCCACGGCGAGCAGCGGCAGAGTGGCAACCAGCGCCAGGGCCGGCAGGGCTACGCACATCAGAAGTCCCGCAGCGCCGATCACGCGGCGGTTGCCGTAGCGACCGGCCAGCCAGCCGATCGCCGGCATCGACAGCATCGACCCACCGCCGAACGCCAGCAGCACGAGCCCGAGATCCGCATCGTCGAGATGAAGTCGGGCCTTGGCGTAGGGAACCATCGGCGCCCAGCTGGCCATCGCAAATCCCGCCATCAGAAAAATCAGGCGCGTCGCCAGGGCGGTTTTTTGCAAGGCCCGCCCTCCGACGGCATCATAGGGGTCTTGCACCACGTCGTTTAGAATATTCATAAACATATATAAACATGCATAAACATGCATTGCAAATCGTGCACGCTCGGTTGAGTCATTCCGGGCTCCCGCAAGGGGAACGCCGCACCGGCCGTCATGCCTGCATGCCATAATTCGGGGCTTTCCCGCTGCCGAATCGCCGTCATCAAAACCGCCATGCCACGTCGCCTGCTCGTTACCCACGCCCTGCCCTACGCCAATGGCCCGCTGCATCTGGGCCACATGCTGGGTTATATCCAGACCGATATCTGGGCGCGCGCGCAGCGCATGATGGGCAACGAGGTGCATTTCGTGGCGGCCGACGACGCGCACGGCACGCCGATCATGCTGGCCGCTGAAAAAGCCGGCGTGTCGCCTGAGGCTTTCATCGCCGACATTCGTGCGGGTCACGAAGCGGATTTTTCGGACTTCCATTTCAGCTTCGACCACTATCACACCACGCACTCGGAAGAAAATCGCGAGCTGGCCTCGCTGATCTACACGCGACTGCGCGACGGCGGGTGTATCGCCAGCCGCAGCATCCAGCAGCTGTTCGATCCGGAAAAGGACATGTTTCTGCCGGACCGCTACATCAAGGGCGTGTGCCCCAACTGCGGTACGCCCGACCAGTACGGCGACAACTGCGAGCACTGCGGCGCGACCTATGCGCCAACCGACCTGATCAACCCTTACTCGGTGATGTCCGGCGCCACGCCGGTGCTGCGCGATTCGGAGCACTACTTTTTCGAGCTGTCCAAGTTCGAGCCGCTGCTGCGCGACTGGTTCGGCGGCAAGTTCACCGCCGGCAAGCCGGTCGCCAACAGCGGCGTGGTAGCCAAGCTGATGGAGTGGCTGGACGGCGGCCTGAAGGACTGGGACATCTCGCGCGACGCGCCCTACTTCGGCTTTCCGATACCCGACGCGCCGGGCAAGTTTTTCTATGTGTGGCTGGATGCGCCGGTGGGCTACCTCGCCAGCTTCAAGGCGCTGTGCGACCGCACCGGGCTGACGTTCGACGACTTTCTGGCGCCGGACAGCACGGCCGAAATGCACCACTTCATCGGCAAGGACATCATCAATTTCCACGGCCTGTTCTGGCCGGCGATGCTGCATGGTGCGCAGCTGCGCACGCCAACGGCGCTGCACGTCAACGGCTACCTGTCGGTCAACGGCGCCAAGATGTCCAAGTCGCGCGGCACCTTTATCAAGGCCCGCACGTATCTCGATGCGGGCCTGCATCCGGAATTCCTGCGCTACTACTTCGCCACCATGCTCAGCGACGCGCCGGTCGACGTGGATCTCGACCTCAAGGCCTTCGAGGAGCGCGTCAATTCGCACCTGATCGGCAAGTGGGTGAATATCGCCAGCCGCACCGCCGGGTTCGTGCAGAAATTCTTCGACGGCAAGCTGGCCGATCATTTCGGCACCGAAGAATCCACGCTGTGGCAGACCCTGCTGGCGCATTACGACGGCGTCAGCGAGCTTTACGAGACTGGAGAATTCGCCGAGGTCACCCGCCGCTTCGTCACCATCGCCGATCTGGTCAACGGCTACATCGCCGCCAAGGCGCCGTGGCTGATCGCCAAAGACGACAGCCGTCGCGACGAACTGCAGCAGGTCTGCACGCTGGCATTGAATGGTTTTCGCCTGCTGGCCTGCTTGCTCAAGCCGATCCTGCCAGCAACCGTAGCCTCTGCCGAACAGTTCCTCGCGGCGCCGATCAGCAGCTTCGACGACGCGCGCCGCACCCTCTTTGGCCACACGATCCAGCCGTTCGAATCGCTGCTCGGCCGCATCGATCCGAAGCACGTCGAAGCCATGGTCGAAGCCTCGAAGGAATCGCTGGGCGCTCCAGCCAGCGAGCCGCCGGTGAAGGCAGCGCCTACCAAAAAGCCCAAGGAATCCAGCAAGCCCATGAACACCAGCCAGCCCGCCAGCGGCGAAGCCGCCGCATCAACGTCGATCGTTTCCATCGACGACTTCGCCAAACTCGATCTGCGCATCGGCAAGGTCACCGCCTGCGAATTCGTGGAAGGCTCGGACAAGCTGCTGCGCTTCGAACTGGACGCCGGCAGCCTCGGCACGCGCCAGATCTTCTCCGGCATTCGCGCCGCCTACGCCGAGCCGGAAAAACTCGTCGGCCGCAACGTGGTTTTCATCGCCAACCTCGCGCCGCGCAAGATGCGCTTCGGCCTGTCCGAAGGCATGATTCTTTCCGCCGGTGACGGCGGCAGCGATCTGTTTCTGCTCGACGCCGACCAGGGCGCCGCGCCGGGTGCTACTGTTCGTTAATTGTCACGTCCCGTGTGATCCTATCGAGCTGCGTCTCTGGCGTTTTGCCGCTGCCCGTGATGCGATGAGGCAACTGATCACCGAACTGAGAACCGAACGATGGCCCTGACGCTCCATCCTTTGGCCCGCACCACGCCACGTACACGCGCTGAGCTGCGGGCCGAGGATCACTCGCTCAGTGATGCAGCCCTGGCACGGAAGTACGGCGTGACCGCACCGACCGTGCGCAAGTGGCGCGAACGCGAGTCGACGCAGGACCGCTCGCACCGGCCGGACACACTGCACTGCACATTGAACCCGGCGCAGGAAGCGGTGGCCATGGAAATCCGCCGCACGCTGTGGCTACCGCTGGATGACTTGTTGGTGGTCGTGCGCGAGTTCTTGAACGCCAAGGTGTCTCGATCGGGACTGGCCCGATGTTTGACTCGCCACGGTTTGAACCGGCGCCCTGTGGAAGACAAGGACGCGCCGGCACCGGCTAAATCCTTCAAGGACTATGCACCCGGCTTCCTTCATATGGACATCAAATACCTGCCGCAGATGGCCGATGAAACGGCGCGGCGCTATCTGTTCGTTGCCATCGATCGCGCCACGCGCTGGGTTTTCTTACGCATCTATGCCGATCAGAGCGAGATCAGCAGCACGGACTTTCTGCGTCGCCTCCAGGCCGCCGCGCCGATGAAGATCGTCAAGCTGCTCACCGATAACGGCAGTCAGTTCACCGACCGTTTCACCAGAAAGACCAAGATGCCCTCCGGCGAGCACGCGTTTGATCGTGAGTGCGTCAAACTGGGCATCGAGCATCGCTTGATCAAACCGCGTCACCCGCAGACCAACGGCATGGTTGAGCGTTTCAATGGTCGCATCAGCGAAGTGCTGGCCACTACCCGCTTTCGTTCACGCGATGATCTACAGACCACGTTGGAACGCTACGAGAAGCTTTACAACGACCATCTTCCGCAACGCGCACTCGGCCACAAGACACCGCTTCAAGCGATACGGACCTGGCAGACCGAGAGGCCGGAGCTATTCAATGGCAAATCAAAGAACCAGTCGGGACTGGACAGTTAATCGACTGGAATGAAATTGCTTTGAATGAAAAGCCGGCTGCATCAAAGCAGCCGGCTTTTTGCTGAGCTACGCCCGAATCACGCCGGTGATTCAAACGTACCCGGGCTCTTTTCGGTGCCGCTCCACTGCGACGTGCGCTGCCGGCTGGCCTCGGCCAAAGCCTTGCGCACGCCGGCCGCATCGTAGTCCTTGCAGTAGACCGGCGTGCCGGGCTGCTGGCGCCACGACTCATCCAGGCCGCCGGCATCGATGGCATCGAAGCCCAGCTCCTCGACCAGCTTCAGCACGGTGGCCTTGGCGGCCGCTTCGTCGCCCGCGACGGGCAGCGCCACACGTCCGGCCGTACCCGCCGGCGTGCCTTTCTCACCGAGGCTCTTGGCGTAGATATTGTTGAACGCCTTGATCACCGGCCGGCCAAGCTGCTGCTCGACCCAGCGGCTCTCGATCAGGCCGCCCTCGATACCTTCGATGCGGCCATCGCGCTCGCGCGGGTAGTAATTGCCGGTGTCGATCACCGCGACGCTGTCGGGCACGCCGGCGAACAGATCCTTGGGCAACTCCGGGATGCGCGACTGCTGGATCGTCACGACAACCACGTCCCCCGCGCGCGCCGCTTCGTGCGCGGTCACCGCCTTGGCGCCGGTCTTTGCCGCCACGTCGGCAAGCGAGGCCGGTCCGCGCGAGTTGGCAATGGAAACCTGATGACCAAGCTCGGTGAAGCGTCGAGCCAGCGTACCGCCGATCTGGCCGGCGCCGATGATGCCTATTTTCATGATGATTCCTCGATCTGACAAAGGGTGTACCGAATACATGCGGCGATCGCTTGACGATTCAACCTGAGAGCACGATGGGGAAGCGAAAGTCTGTAACCGCATCGCAGCAGGTCGCCCGTCGTTACAATGCGACGGTGAATATCGAATCGCCTCCTATCACGCTCGCCGACCGCATCGATGCGACCCTGCCGCAGACGCAGTGTGAGCAGTGTGGATACCACGGCTGCCGACCGTATGCCGAGGCGATTGCGCGCGGGGAGGCACCCATCAACCAATGCCCGCCCGGCGGTGCGGCAGGCATCGAGCAGCTCGCTTTGCTGTTGAATCGACCGGTCGAGCCGCTGAACCCGGATCACGGCGTAGAGAAGCCGCGCACGCTGGCGCGCATCGTCGAACCTGACTGCATTGGCTGCACCAAATGCATCCAGGCGTGCCCGGTCGATGCCATCGTGGGCGCGCCCAAAATGATGCATACCGTCATCGCCGACGACTGCACCGGCTGCGAGCTGTGCGTACCCGCCTGCCCGGTCGACTGCATCGTGCTGCTGCCGATGCCCGCTGCCCAGATCGACGCAACACACGCCAACGCTGCGCGTGAACATTTTCAGCGACGTGAAGCCCGGCTGGAAAAGCAACGCCAGCAGCGTGATGCCAAGCTGGCGGCGCACAAGGCCGCTGTGGCCGAGCGCGCCGTGCAGGGCAATCCGGTGCTCGAAGCGCTCGCCCGCGCCAAGGCCAGGAAACCAACCACCAAACCATGAAATCCGAACCATGAAGCGCGCCGACGTCATCGAACTCTTTTCACGCCTGCGCGAACTCAATCCGCATCCCACTACCGAGCTGGCATACAGCACACCGTTCGAACTACTGATCGCCGTGGTGCTCTCGGCGCAGGCCACCGATGTGGGCGTGAACAAGGCGACCAAGAAGCTCTACCCGGTCGCCAACACACCGCAGGCCATTTTCGATCTCGGCGAAGACGGGCTGAAGCGCTACATCAGCACCATCGGCTTATTCAACGCCAAGGCGAAGAATGTCATCGCGCTATGCCGGTTGCTGATCGATCAGCACGATGGCGACGTGCCGCGCGAACGCGCCGCGCTGGAGGCATTGCCAGGCGTGGGTCGAAAAACCGCGAACGTCGTACTCAACACCGCGTTTGGCGAACCGACCATGGCGGTCGATACGCATATCTTTCGCGTCTCCAATCGCACGGGGCTGGCGCCCGGCAAAGACGTTCGCAAGGTTGAAGACAAGCTGGTCAAGGTGATTCCGGACGAGTTCAAGATGGACGCCCACCACTGGCTGATCCTGCACGGCCGCTACGTGTGCAAGGCGCGCAAGCCGGACTGTCCGCAGTGCGTGATTCGTGATCTCTGTCGGTTCAAGGACAAGACGGTGGAGAAGCGGGGAACGGGGAATGGGGAACGGGGAACATGAAGTGCGCGAGCAGCGCGTGCTTGCCCTGTCAGCTGGAGTAAAGCGGGCCGTGCGTGCACAACCAGCATGCTTGAAAATTCACGTTCCCCGTTCCCCGTTCCCCAATAATCATCAAACTGGCAACTGCGCCCGCTCCAGCGCCGCGATATGGCGCTCCAGTCGCGGCCCCAGATAGCAGTGCGAACCGCACGGCAGCAGGCCGGCCTCGCCAAACTCGCGTAGATACCACGAAGGCGCCCTCGAAACGAAGCCATGGTGATCGCCGGCCACATCGTCGCGGCTGGTGAACACTTCGAGGAAGGCGATGCCCTCGAGCATCTCGCCGATACCCACCAGGCCGGCGCGAATTTCTGCCGGCTTCAGATAATGCAGCACATCAGTGCAGACAATCAGATCGAAGCGCGTATCGAAGCGCAGCTGCTCCAGCTGCCCAAAGCGCGCCAGCCCGATATTCCGGCTGCGGCCGTAGCGCGCCACCGCATACTCGCTGGCATCGAGGCCGCGATACGCGATACCGGGCCGCAGCGACAACAGCGGCGCGCGCCAGGTTGCCTCGCCACAGCCCGCGTCGAGCACGTTACGCAGCGGCCGGCCGAGGTAGTACTCCGCCTGCGCCACCACCATCGCTACTTTCCGCTTCAACTCGGCGGGCGAGCCCACCGCGTGTTTCGGATCGCGATACCACTTGTCGAAATAGTCGCGATCGTAGGTTTTCGGCATGGTCAGGTCTCGGGTAACAAGGCGCAGCTGGGATGAAAGGCGCAGGGAATCGCCGGTATGGCGCACATGGTATCCAATAGCGAAGACATCACCTCGCGTATGCGTGCTGCTTGTCAGCATCCGACTTTAGTCTTGCCGAGGAATCCGCTATGCCCATGGTCCGTTTTCGTCTGATCGGCAGCCGCGCCAGCGCCGATTCGGTCATCGCCGCACTGCACGGCATCAATAACGTCGAACACGTCGAGGAAGTCGACGACTTGATCTCGATGATGCGCGACGACTCCAGCTCCAGCGAATCGGTCAGCGACAGCGAAGGCCAGGTCTACTGCATCGAAGTGGATACGCCGAACGACGACGTCGCCGACACCGTGCGCGGCAGCACCGAGGCCGTAGCCTACGAACTGGAAGCCGGCATCGAGTTCGTCGACGAGTTCTGACGCGACTCCGCCGGGCAATAGGGCGCCGTATGCCTCGACGGTAAATAACTGGCCCACTCGGAGGTTGTTGGGAAGCTCCAGGTGAATCAACGCCAACGCCATCGTTTTATTTTCGTTGGCGCGTCAGCCGACCACGATGTCACACGTTGAATACGAACAAGTCGCCTTCCGGCGGCGGTTTCGTCATCTCACGTGGGCATCCGCATGGTCTCGAAAACAGCCAATCGGTTACGCAAGGTATTGCCTGCGCTGGTGGTCACCGCGCTGTGCACGCTGGCCGCTGCGCCTGCGCTGTCGGGCGAACAGCCGCTGACCAGGCAAGACATTGCCTGGCTGCAGCGGGTTGGCTTCGGCATCGACTCGGCCGAGTTGTCAGATTACCGAAAGCTGGGGCGCGTACGGTTTCTGGATGATCAGCTTGCCGACCGCCGCGACAATGCGCTGCCGCCCGAGATAGCTTCGATGATTCAGAGCTACGAGGCCATCAATACCCCACTCATCGAACTGGCCGCGCAGTTTCGCGACAGCCGGCAGAGCCTTCAGGCCATGCCGGACGGCGATGGCAAGATTGCCGCCAAAAAGGCCTTGCGCATCCATGGCCGCGATCTGGCCATGCAGGCTCAGCAAACCGAGCTTCTGCGCGCCATCTACGGCACCGATCAGCTGAAAGAGCAGATGGTCTGGTTCTGGCTCAATCACTTCAGCGTCTATGCGGCCAAAGGCGGCGTCGCCATCGGCGCGGCTGATTACGAGGAAAACGTGATTCGCCCGCGCGCGCTGGGCAAGTTCAAGGATCTGCTGCTGGCCACGCTGGAAAGCCCGGCGATGCTGCAGTTTCTCGACAACGCGAAAAACGTCAAGGACAAGACCAACGAGAACTACGCACGCGAGCTGATGGAGCTGCATACGCTCGGCGTCGGCTCAGGCTACAGCCAGCAGGACGTGCAGCAGCTGACGCTGATCCTCACCGGCGCTGGTCTGGCACTGGGCAAAGGCAATGGTAACGGCGGTGGATTCTTCGCTCACCAACCCCCGGGGATGGTGCGCAATGGCCTGTTTGTCTTCAACCCGAACAAGCACGATTTCAGCGACAAGGTTTTTCTTGGCCACACGATCAAGGGCCGCGGCGCAGACGAAATTGCGCAGGCCGTCGACCTGATCGTGCAGCAGCCGGCCTGCGCCTCCTTCGTTTCGCAGCAGATCGCGCAATATTTCGTGGCCGACAAGCCGCCGGCCGCGCTGGTCGACGCCATGGCAAAGACGTTCCAGCGCACCGATGGCGATATCGCTGCCGTGCTGCGCACGATGTTCCTGTCCAAAGAACTGACCGCCAGCGTCGACCCGGCCAATGCGCCGAGAAAGTTCAAGGACCCGACCCAATTCCTGGTTTCCGCCATGCGGCTGGCCTACGACGGCCAGCCGATCGCCAACGCGCAGCCGCTGCTGAACTGGCTCAACCAGATGGGCGAGCCGGTCTTCGGACGCATTACGCCCGACGGCTGGCCGCTCGATGGCAGCAGCTGGTCGAGTTCTGGACAGATGGCCAAACGCTTCGACGTGGCGCACATGATCGGCAGCGGTAAAAACCGGCTGTTTGCCGCTGGAGATGCGCCGCCGGCGCACATCGATCCGCCGCTGATGAACAACGCCGTCTATCAGCAAACGATCGAGCCAACACTTTCGTCCAATACGCGTACGGCGCTGAGCAAGGCCGCGTCGCCTGAGGAATGGAACACGTTCTTGCTGTCCTCGCCCGAGTTCAATTATCGATGAGTCAGCGATGACCCTTTCGATGCTTGTGACATGCCACAACGCCACACTACTTCCCGCAGACCCACTGAGCCGAGGTGCTTATGAATCGTCGTGAATTCCTGCTCGCTGCGGCGTCGGCGGCCGTGGCGCTGCCGACGCTGTCCTTCTCCGGCAAACTGTTTGCCGCGCCCGCCAGTTCGCCGCGCTTCCTGTTCGTGTTTCTGCGCGGCGGCTACGACTGCAATAACCTGCTGGTGCCCTACAGCAGTGACTTCTACTACGAGTCGCGCCCCACTCTGGCCATTGCGAGGCCCGATGCCGGCAACGCGAACAGCGCCATTGCGCTGGACGCCAACTGGGGACTGAACCCCGTGCTGCGCGACTCGATCTATCCGCTGTGGCAGCGCAAGCAGGTCGCCTTCATACCGTTCGCCGGCACGGACGATCTCTCGCGCAGCCACTTCGAGACGCAGGACAATATCGAGCGCGGCCAGGCGGCAGGCGCCACCGGCAACTACCGTTCGGGATTCCTCGCACGTCTGTCCGGTCAGCTTACCGGCGTGCCGGCCATCGCGTTTACCAACGACCTTCCGCTGAGCCTGCAGGGCGCCCCCAAGGACGTGCCGAACATCTCGCTGCGGGGCAATACCAATTCCTCGTTCGACGCGCGGCAGTCGGCGATCCTCACCGACATGTATCGCGGTACGCCGCTGGCATCGGCCACAGCGGATGGTTTGGAACTGCGCAAGACAGTATCGAAAGACCTGATGGACGAAATGGCGAAGGCCGGCCGCGGCGCACCCAGCGCGCGCAACTTCGCCACCGAAACGCAGCGCATCGCCACCATGATGCGCGATCAGTACAAGCTCGGCTTTGTCGATGTCGGCGGTTGGGATACGCACGTCAACCAGGGCAGCGTCACCGGCGGCCTGGCCAACAACCTGAAGAATCTCGGCGACGGCCTGGCCGCCTATGCCGAGGCGCTGGGCGACGAGTGGAATAACACCACCGTCGTGGTCGTCTCTGAATTCGGCCGCACCTTCCGCGAGAACGGCGACAAGGGCACCGACCACGGCCACGGCACCGTGCACTGGGTGCTCGGTGGCAAGGTCAACGGTGGCCGCATCGCCGGCGAACAGATCGCCGTGAGCCAGCAGAACCTGCTGCAGAATCGCGACTACCAGGTGCTCAACAATTACCGCGACGTGCTTGCCGGTTTGCTGGGCCGTATGTGGGGCTTGCAGGGCAACCGCATGCAGACGGTATTCCCCGGTGCAAAACCCCGCGATCTACAGCTGGTCTGAGGCACGACGTCGCGCGAACTCAGCAAAGTCGCGCGACGACTTCAAACGGATTTCCAAGGACACGCCCTGCATGCCATGCCATCCCATTGCCTTTTTCAAACGCCTTGGTTCAACCGGCCTGCGCATTGGCGCTTGCATCGCTCTGCTCGCTCCGCTGATGGCCAGCGCGCGTGGCAATGCGCCGCTGAAACCCGATGACATCACCTGGCTGCGGCGCGACGGGTTCGGCCTGGATACCGCCGCGGTAACGCGCTACCGCGACCTGGGCCGGAGCGGGCTGCTCGATGCGCAGCTCGCGGACCAAATCAACGACCCGCTGCCGGAACCCATCGCATCGCCGATCAACGGCTACCAGGCCATCGCCACACCGCCGCAGCAGCTGCTGATGGAGCTGGACGCCGCGCAGCAGCACATCAAGACCATGCCGGACGGCCCCGACCAGGTCGCTGCAAAAAAGAATCTGCAGGACATGGGCAACCAGCTGCAGCAGCAGGCGCAGCAGGCCGAACTGCTGCAGGCGGTCTACGGGCCGAACCAGCTCAAGGAGCAGCTGGTGTGGTTCTGGCTCAACCATTTCAGCGTCTATGCACCGAAGGGCCGCGTGCGCTGGGAGCTCGGCGACTACACACAAAACGCCATTCGTCCACACGCGCTCGGCAAGTTTCGCGACTTGGTGATGGCCACGCTGGAAAGCCCGGCGATGCTGGAGTTTCTCGACAACAACCAGAACGCCAAAGGGCACGTCAACGAGAACTATGCGCGTGAGCTGATGGAGCTGCACACGCTCGGCGTGGGCTCGGGCTACTCGCAGCAGGACGTGCAGAGCCTGGCGCTGATTCTGTCCGGCGTCGGCATTGCGCCTACCAACGGGAAACCCGAAAAATTCAATCCCAAAATGGCGCCGCTGGTCGTGCGCAACGGCTTGTTCGAATTCAATCCGCAGCGGCACGATTTCAGCGACAAGGTGTTCCTCGGGCATACGATCAAGGGCAGCGGTTTCGACGAGGTGACCCACGCCGTCGACCTGATCGTGCAGCAGCCGGCCTGCGGCGAGTTCATCTCGCGCCAGCTGGCCGAGTATTTCGTTTCGGACAATCCGTCGCCGGCGCTGGTGAAGAAGATGGCGCATACATTCCAGCGCAGCGGCGGCGATATCGCCAAGGTCATGCGCACGATGATCGAGTCGCGCGAATGGACGGCCAAAGACCATCCGAAATTCGACGACCCGATGCGCTTCGTCGCTTCGTCAGTGCGGCTGGCCTTCGACGGCAAGCCCATCGCCAACGCGCTGCCACTGGTCTACTGGCTCAACCGGCTGGACGAACCGCTGTTCGGTCGCATCACCCCCGACGGCTGGCCGCTGGACGGCGCCAGCTGGTCCAGTTCCGGCCAGCTGGCCAAGCGCTTCGATATTGCGCGCGCCATCGGTAACGGCAACAACCAGCTGTTTACTCCGGCCGGCAGCACGGCGCGCGGGGCGGGCTTTCCCATGCTGACCACCCGCCTCTACTACGACGCGATCGAGCCGTATCTGTCTCCCGCCACCCACGATGCGCTGGCCAAGGCCAACTCGCAGCAGGAATGGAACAGCTTTCTACTGGCATCGCCCGATCTCAACTACCGCTGATCGCCGATCGAATACCGCGTGTGTTCTACCGAGCCACGTTCGACGACAGACTTCAGTCGAACGATCGCTGCACAAGCAAATGCTTGGCAAGCTGACCATGCAGCTTGCCCAGGCCGCGCACGAGGTGAAGCGCGATGAAGATAAGCAGGAAGCCGATCACGGACATGGCAATCGCCTCGCGCCAAGCCGGCACATGCGCGCCGAAACCCCAATCCACCGTCAGCTGGCTGTCGACGAAAAGATGGGCGAGACCGGCATCTTGCAGCGCCAGTGCTATCGGTGCGAGCAAAAGCAGCAACGACACTGCCAGCAGGGTCACGGCCAGAGTGAAATAAACGATGCCCAGCGGCAGCATCAGCAGCATGTAAAACAACGTGGTCCAGGTTCGCCCATCGGTGAACATGGCGCCTATGCGCTTGAACAACGATTGGCCGGCCTGCGCGGGATAGGCCGGTCGCCGTGGCATGCGTACGCCGAGCAGTGCTTCGACCGTGCGTCCTTCCAGTAGCGACAAGCCGCGCACGCTGCTGAAAAACAGCACGATGAAGGGAATGCCGATGATCAAGATCGCCAAACTGAGCGACAGCGAGAGGCCAAGCACCGCCCAGCTGAAGTAGAGGCTGCCGGTGGCCAGGGACAGCAGCATGTAAAAGAGCGCGCCATAGGTCCGCGGGTCAGCCGCCACGCCGAAGAATCGTCCCGCCAGCGACCGTCGCCGCGGCACGGGCGGCGGTCGAATCGCCCGCTGGATCTTTATTTCCTGATCGCGATAGATATCGGCCACTTCGCCGGGTGCACCGTAGCTGCCCACGACGTGCTGCAGCATGGTCGCCTCATCGCGGCCCGGCTGATCGGCCAGTTCGGCGCGCAGATGCTCCTCGGCGTCGTACAGCGCATCCTGGATCAGCGCGGGATCGGCACCGCGCAACGCGGCGCGCAGTTGATTGAGATATTCGACGATCGTGCGCGGTGCGCCTGCTGACGACCCGCTTTCTGGCGATCGGCTTTCTGACGACCGGCTTTCTGACGACGAGTTCATGACATCCCTCCTTGCAAAACGTTATCGACGGAATCGCGGGTGGCGTTCCATGCCGCGACCCACTCGCGCAGCACCTCGCGCCCCGGTTTGGTGATGCGGTAATAACGACGCGGCGGCCCGCTGACCGACGGCTCGACCTCGCTGGAAAGAAGGCCCGCCGCCTCGAGATTGCGCAGCACCGGATACAGCGCGCTCTGCTTGCCCGCCAGCACGCCCTCGCCAATTTCCTCCAGCCGCTTGGCGATCTGATAGCCGTACATCGGCTGTCGCGACTGCGCGAGCACAGCCAGGAGCACCAGCGAAACGGTGCCGCTGGAAAGCTCTTTCTGGAATTTCTTCAACTGGCTGGCGATGTCATCCACGGAGTTACCTGCACGGCTGCATAGTCGTGAGTAAACAGTAGTACTTGGTTAGTAGTAGTGCATGGGCCTGAAGTCATGCCCGGGACGTGTTTCGTTAAATCGCTGGCCCGGCTCTGCTAAGTTGAGCGCTGAGCTGATCAGCCATGAAGGGGAACGCCATGATCCGTCGCCACCACCTCGCCACTGCCGTTTTGGCGGGCGCTTTAGTCGCCCTGCCCGCGCTGGCCCAGCAAGATCAAGCCACGCCGACGCTCACCGCACCGCAGCTGCTGGCCAAGTCCACACCGCTCGAATGGCGCAAGCCGAATCCGGAAAATCTGGTGGTCATGCAGCTCGCCAGTGGCCGCGTGCTGATCGAGCTGGCGCCGGATTTCACGCCGCTGCACGCGGCCAATATCCGCATGCTGATACGCCAGCATTATTTCGACGGGCTGGCGATCGTGCGCGTGCAGGACAATTTCGTTACGCAGTGGGATGACCCGGCCGGTGACGACAACGGCAACAAAGCCAGCATCCGATCGCTGGGCAAAGCCAAGGCGACGGTCGCGCCGGAGTTCACTCGTCCGATCGACCGGAAACTGCCGTGGACCCCATTGGCCGACGGCGACGTCTATGCGCCGGAGGTGGGCTTTTCCGAAGGCTTTCCGGTCGCGCGCGATCCTGCCAGCGGCCAAGAGTGGCTGACGCACTGCTACGGCATGGTCGGCGTAGGCCGCGATAGCGGCGCGGACACCGGCAACGGTAGCGCGCTGTATGCGGTCATTGGCCAGGCGCCGCGTCGGCTCGATCGCAACCTCGCCGTGATCGGCCGCGTGCTCGACGGCATGCCGCTGCTGTCGAGCCTGCCGCGCGGCACGGGTCCGATGGGTTTCTACGACAAGCCGTCGCAGCAGGTCACCATCCGGTCCGTGCGACTGGCGGCCGATCTCCCGCCAGCGCAGCGACCGTCAATCGAAGTGCTGCGCACCGACAGCAAGACCTTCGCGGCGCTGGTCGACGCCAAGCGCAACCGGCGCGATGCGTTCTATACCGTGCCCGCCGGCAAGATCGACATCTGCAGCATCGATGTGCCGATGCGCGACATCCCGTCGGCTTCCGCGACCAAACGTTGAGGATCGTTGCAACATTTTATTCAGCGTCATCAGCTAAGTTGAAGGGCTTGCGGATTTGCCTGCACACGTGACATCGCGTTGAACGGGAAGCCTGATGCTGTTGAGCGAGACCTTTAGCTTCTGGCGGGCGTGGCTGCGAGCGCCTCGCAGCGTTGGCGCCGTGGCGCCGTCGGGACCGTCACTCGCGCGGCTGATGACGCGCCACGTCAACCAGCGGCATGGCCCGGTGATCGAGTTGGGTCCGGGCACCGGCGTATTCACCCGTGCCCTGCTCGCCAGCGGACTGCCGATGCACCGTCTGGCGCTGGTGGAGGCCGATCCAGTCTTTGCCGATGCTCTCAGCCAGCGTTATCCCCAGGCACAGGTATTGCGCATGGATGCGGCGATGCTGGGCGATACGCCGCCGCTGTTCGGCGACGAACGCGCCAGCGCCGTGATCAGCGGCCTGCCGCTGCTGTCGATGCCTCCCAAGCAGGTCGCGGCAATTATCCGCGGCGTATTCGATCAGCAGCTGCGCGCGGACGGCGCGCTCTATCAGTTCACCTACGGCCATCGTTGTCCGCTGCCACATCACCTGCTTGAACAGCTCGACCTTGACGCTGTTCGCATCGGCCGCGTGCTGTTCAATCTGCCCCCTGCCACCGTCTACCGAATCGGCCGACGCCGGTTGCGACAGGTCGCGGCCTGACGTCGATGGCGCCGGAAATTGAGGCAGGCATTGGCCTGCGCCGGATTTCCTGTACGGATTTTCAGCCTTTGCACACATAACCTTTCCATCCACTGCGCTATCAAGCCCGGCAACGCCCGCCGTCGCGGGTTAGACGATGGAAGAATGGATGAAGCGCAGTCGCAAAGTGCTGAACTGGATTGGCGGCATAATTCTGGCCCTGATCGTGGTGGTGGTCATCGTGATCGCCACCTTCGACTGGAACCGGCTGAAGCCCTTCATCGACGACAAGGTCAGCCAGGCGATTGGCCGTCCCTTCGCGATCCAGGGCAACCTGAGCGTCGAATGGCGCCGCGAGCCCACCGAGGGTGGCTGGCACGCCTGGGTGCCATGGCCGGAATTTACCGCGCGCGATATCCGCATCGGCAACCCGGCATGGGCCGCAAAACCACAGTTCGCCCAGCTTGACGCGCTGCGTTTTCGCCTGTCGCCGCTGCCGTTGATCACCCACACCGTCGACGTGCCGTCACTGCAGCTGGTGCACCCGACGGTCGACCTGGAGCGCAACAAGCAGGGCCAGGCCACCTGGGACTTCACCTTGCCGCAGGATAACGGCCAGCCGTCGACGTGGAATCTGCAGCTCGGTTCGATCGGCTTCGATCGGGGCGAGGTATCGCTGGATGATGCGGCCGGCAGGATCAAGCTGCAGGTCGGCATCACGCCACTGCAGCAGGCCATACCCTACGACCAACTGGTGGCGCAGCAATCTGCCGCGACCGGCGCGCAAACCGGAACGGCGTCCAAGGCCGCTAGGAAGGTCACCGCGAGCGATGCGGCGGGCGATCACCAAGCGGCCCTGGCAGCGTCAAAAACCAGCTATCAGTTCGCCTGGAAGGCCGAAGGCAGTTATCAGGGCGCAGCCGTCAAGGGCGACGGAAAGACCGGCGCCGTGCTGGCGCTGCAAGAAGCCAACCAGCCCTTTCCGGTGCAGGCCGACGTACGTATCGGCGACAGCCATATCGCCCTGGTCGGCACCTTGACCGACCCGGTGCACCTGGCAGCGCTCGATCTGAAGCTGTGGTTCTCCGGCTCCAGCATGGCCAAGCTTTATGCGATCACCGGCGTCACGCTGCCCAACACGCCGCCCTACGCGACGGAAGGGCACTTGAGAGCGGAGCTGCACAAGAACAACAGCCGCTTCAGCTACGAGAATTTTCATGGCCACATCGGAGGCAGCGATACGAGCGGCAGCCTGCTCTACACCACCGTCGGCGCGCGGCCCAAGCTCAGCGGCAACCTGTCTTCGCAGATGCTGCAGTTCGCCGATCTGGCCCCGCTGATCGGCGGCGGTTCGGACGAGGAAAAGAAGCAGCGCGGCGACACGACCGTGCAGCCGAAGGACAAGCTGCTGCCGGTCGAACCTTTCAGCACCGATCGCTGGAAGGCGATGGATGCCGACGTCACCTTCAGCGCCGCGCGCATCGTGCAGAACGACAAGCTGCCGATCAACTCGCTCAACACGCATCTGGTGCTGGATAACGGCGTGCTGCAGCTGGCGCCACTGAACTTCGGCCTCGCTGGAGGCACCGTTCAGAGCACCATCCGTCTCGACGGTAGCAAGACCCTGCTGCAGGGCACGATAAAGATCGGCGCGCGGCATCTGAAGCTCAAGCAGCTGTTCCCCACGTTTGCACCGATGCAGACCGCGTTCGGTGAAATCAATGGCGATGTCAAGCTCACCGCACACGGTAACTCCGTCGCCGCCCTGCTCGGCAGTTCGAACGGCGAAATGAAGCTGCTGATGAACGATGGCGCGATCAGCAAGACGCTGCTGGAAACGGCCGGCCTCAACGTCGGCAACATCATCATCGGCAAGCTGTTCGGCGACCGCACCGTGCCGATCAACTGCGCGGCGTCGGACATGACAGCCAGGAACGGGCTGTTCACCATGAACCTGTTCGTCTTCGATACGGACGACGCGGTGATCAAGGTCGACGGTACCATTGACTTTGCCACGGAAAAGCTCGACCTCAACGTGCGACCGCAGACCAAGGGCTTCCGCATCTTTTCGCTGCGCACACCACTGTATGCGCGGGGCACGCTGAAAAATCCGGATGTGGGCGTGCAAAAGGTGCCCCTGATCGTGCGCGGCGCGGGAGCCGTCGCTCTCGGCGTCGTTGCCGCGCCGGCCGCCGCGCTGCTGGCGCTGATCGCGCCCGATCATGACGACAAGAGCAACAACACCTGTCGCGACGTGCTGCAGCAGCTGCGCAACTCCGGCAGCGCCATGCCGGCCACCGAAGCGGCGACCAAAAGCGGACCGGTCAAGAAAACCAAATAGAGCAGAACCGTGGCGGCTGGCCCGATGCCGCCGCCGATCCCGCCAACCGGCAGCCCGTGCCCGCGCCCGCGCCCGCGCCCGGCTAGAATGCCTGCTCCTCCCAGGTGTGACTGACGCATGCAAGCTGCAAGCAAGGCGCGACTGCAGATCCATTTCTGCGTCGTGCTATGGGGCTTTACCGCCATCCTCGGCAAGTTGATCACCCTGCCTGCGCTGCCGCTCGTGTGGTGGCGCATGCTGCTGGTTTCCGGCGCGCTGCTGCTGTTGCCGAACGTCTGGCGCGGTCTGATCGCCATGCCGGCCCGGGTGCGCTGGGCGTATGCCGGCATCGGCGTGCTGGTGTCGCTGCACTGGCTGAGTTTCTACGCGGCGATCAAGCTTTCCAACGCGTCGGTAGGCGCCACCTGCATTGCGCTGGGGCCGGTGTTTCTGGCGTTTATCGAGCCGTGGGTCGCGCGGCGCAAGTTCGATCCGCGCGAGCTGCTTATCGGCGTGGCGGTGGTGCCCGGTGTCGCCATGGTGGTGGGCGGCGTGCCGCACGGCATGCGCGTGGGCATTCTGGTTGGCGTGCTGTCGGCGCTGTTCGTGGCCCTGTTCGGCTCGTTCAACAAGCGAATGGTGGATCACGGCGATCCACTGACAGTGACCTGCATCGAACTGGGCACGGGCGCACTGTTTCTCAGCGCGATGGCACCGCTGCTTCCGCATGCCGGCGCCGCGTTTGTCTGGCCGAACCTGCACGATGCATGGATGCTGCTGGCGCTGTCGTTCGGCTGCACATTGCTGCCATTCGCGCTGGCGCTGGTGGCATTGCGTCATATCAGCGCGTTCGGCACGCAGATGATCACCAACCTCGAGCCGGTGTACGCGATCGTGCTGGCGATCGTGCTGCTGCACGAACAGCGCGAGCTCGACGGCTGGTTCTACGCGGGCGTGGTGGTGATCCTCGCGGCCGTGTTCGTGCATCCGCTGCTCAATCGCAGGCAGACCTCGACGCAGCAGCCGGAGCTGCTCGGCACGGCGGAAAGTCACGGCATGGTGGAGTAACGCGCGCCGCTTTGCGATGACCGGTCAGGCGCGCAGGACCTCGCTGACGACGCGATCGCGGCCCTCGCTCTTGGCGGCATACAGCGCAAAGTCCGCGCGCCGGATGACATCCTCGACCGTTGCCGTTTCGCGCCCGACCCAGACCAGGCCGATGCTCAGAGTGACGCGGAACTGATCGCCGTGCCAGCTGTGTGCAATGCTGCTGACCGCCTGCTGGATCTGCAGGATGCGGTTTTCCGCGTCGATATGGCCAATGCCCGGCAGCACCATCAGGATCTCTTCGCCGCCGTAACGGCCCAGCTGGTCACCGCCGCGCACGTACGACTGCAGGTGCGCGGCAATGGACTGCAGCGTCGCATCCCCGGCCTGGTGGCCAAAAGTGTCGTTGATTCGCTTGAAGTGATCGGCATCGATCAGCGCGACGGCCAGACCCGGCGAAAAGCGCGAACCCGGCTCCAGATGCGTTGCCAGCAGATCGAGAATGGCCATCCGGTTGTACAAGCCGGTGAGGCCGTCGTGCGTGGCCTGCTCGTAGAGTTCGGCGCGGGCCAGCTCCAGTTCGCGCTTCTCTTCGGTCAACTCCGCGGTACGCTTGGCCACCATCGCCTCCAGCCGCCGGTTCTGCTTCAGCAGCAGGCGGGATCGCCAGCGCCATACCAGCACGAGCATCAGCGCAATCAGCAGTGCCTCCACCGGATAGGTCCACCATGCGAACCACCACGGCGCGGGAATGCGAAAGTTGAAAGTGGCCGAGGGCGAAATCGTGCGCCGATCCTCATCGATCGACTGCACCTCGAACCGGTAATCGCCCGACGGCAGCCCGGTGAAGTTGATCACATGCGATGAGGTCTCGATCCAGTCCGAGCCCTGCAGCCGGTAGCGGAACTGGGGGACGCTGCTCGACACCCGACCAAGCAGGCTGTAGCGCACGATCAGCGGCGCGTGGTTGTCGTCGATGCTCACGCTATCGCCCTCGCCAACCGGCGTGGCGCCATGCGTCACCGAGGTGATCACCACCGTATGCGGGCTGGCCGACAGCATGTCTTCCGGCCGCAGGATATGACTGATGCCGACCGGCGTGCCGATCCAGATCGAACCGTCGGCGTCCTCGAAGAACGTGTTCTGGTCGGTTTCATCCCAGATCAGCCCGTCGTCCTGCGACAGATGCGTCCAGCCCTTGCCGTTGAAGACGTCCACGCCACCGCCGCCGCCAACCCATATCCAGCCGCGGCGATCGCGCCGGATGAAATACGCCAGCGAACGTCGCAACCAGGCATCGTCGACCGCGGCGATGGTCAGCTGATCGCCAGCCACCTTGCCGCGAAAGACGCCCGGCTCGTTCGCGCCCAGCCACAGGCTGTCGTCGGCACCGATGGCAATCGCGCTAAAACCCGAAGCCATGCTCACCTCGGTGGCCGCCATCAGCGTCCAGCGCCCGTCGGCGTAGCGCAGCACGCCCGCGTTGCAAGCAAACCACAGCGAGCCGTGGCTGTCTTCGGCGATATCCGAGCACTGGTTGTCGGTGCTCTGTTCCACCGGCACGCGCTGCAGCGGCGCGCCGGGATGATCGATGTGATAAATCCCGTTGACCGTGCCGATCCACAGGCGGCCCTGCCGATCGAAAAACAGCACTTTGATGAAGGATGGCAGCCGTGCCACCAGCTCGGTGCGTTTGCTCGACGGGTCGTAGCGCAACAGCCGATGTTCGTAGAGGCCGATCCAGATGGCACCGTCCGGCGCCGTGACCATCGACAGCGCCTGCCGCGGCGCCGGCGATATGCTGACCGGCCATGGCCGCATGTGGGTTTGTCCGCGTGGCAGCACGCTGCCGCCCAGCTCGTTGCCGAACCACATCGTGCCCTGGCCATCGCGGAGGATCGACCAGTTCGGCACGCTGTCCAGCCCCTGCCCGCGGCCCCAGCCGTCGACCAGCCCGTAATTGCTCAATCGGAAGATGCCGCGCCCATAGGTGCCCAGCCACATCGTGCCTTCGCGGTCGAACAGTACCGCGGTGATGCCGATATCCGGCAGGCCGTTGCGCGCGTCGATGACGTCCCAGCCACTGCCGTTCCAGCGCGCCAGGCCGTGGTTGGTCGGGGTGAGAATGTGTCCGGTAGGATCTTCGATGAACGTTCCGTTGTCGGTGACGGTGTCCATGTCCTTGTCGGGTACGTCGCGCGCGATGAAACGCGCGCTGCCGGCCGGGCGAGCGCGCACCTGATGGACGCCGCGCAGCCAGAGCGTGCCCTGTCGGTCCACCCGCATGCCCGACCAGGTATCGGCCGGCACACCCTCGTCCGCGCCGTGGATGCGGATCTGGCCATCGGCACCGATTTCGCACAGGGTGGTGTCACAACCCAGCCACAGGCTGTCCTTGTAGGGGAAAACCGTGGTGATCGCGCGCAGTTGCGGAAAGCGCGCCAGCTGCGCCTCGCTGAACATCGGCGCCAGACGCCACTGGCCGTTGGCGCGGCGCGGCGACACCACCATCAGCTGATTGTTGCGAACCAGCAGCAGCCGCCCGTCGTCGAGCGCGACCAGATGCCGGGCCACGTCGACCACCAGCGGTTTGCCGTCGGGCTCGACCTTCTGGAAATGCAGGCCGTCGCCGACGCGCAGACCCGACTGCGTGGCAACCCAGAACCGGCCCGTATGCACGTTCTCTTCGATCGAGGTGACGTACTCGCCCTTGTCGAAACCTTCCGCGCGGCCCATGCGCACGAAGTTGGTGCCGTCGAAGCGATAAAGGCCCATCTCCGAGCAGGCCCAGATGAATCCGCGGTGATCCTGCAGCATGCAGTTGATGGTCTGGCTTTCCAGACCCGATTTGCGGTCATAACTCTGGAAGGAATACTGCTGTGCTCGCACCGGCATGCACGCCAGCGCGAGGAGCGCAGCGGCTACGATCCACAAGTGTCGAAGCGTCATGCTCACCGACTCGGGGCCCCTTTTTCCATACCAAGCGGCGCCGACAGCTCACCGTACTCAGTCGCATTGTGGCATGGCCGCTCATGGCAGCCCAGCGGCGAGAAACCTCGCCAAGCGCAGCAATTTGCCGCGTCGAAAGCTTCAGTGGCGGTGATGCCGGGACTTGAACGCCGGTGCGGCAACGCTGGCCGGCGCCGCGGGAATCCCACTGCGCGCGCATCGCCGCGTACTGGCCGGCGCCTTTGGGCGGATCAAAGCAGCGTCTTGCAGATCCGGCACCGGCACACGGCCGCCGCGTATGGCGATCGAGCGTTTGCGCAGCGTCTGCAGCAGGGTAAACACCGGGCGCGTGTGCGGATCGTCGGCGCCGATCTTGTAGATGCCGATATAGACGTGCGCGCTGATGCCGATTGCTCCCACCACCACGAGAATCACGATTGTGATGAGCACTCGCCTGATCGCCTGCTTCGTGAAAGTCTTCCGATGAGATGTGGCCCGCCATGGAAACAGCCGTCCCAATGCGTCAGCTCAAAACCAGAACCGTATGCCAGCCACCCATTGCAGATCGAACGCACCCTGATGATCGTCGCGCAGGAAGTCTGCCGTGCGACCGTAGCGATCCATCCACACGATGCCGATATACGGCGCAAACTGCCGGCTGATTTCGTAGCGCAGACGCAGGCCGAGCCGGGCGTCCGACAAACCGCTGCCAATGCGTCGCGCCGGATCGGACTGCCCATAAAGGTTGACCTCAAGCTCCGGCTGCAGAATCAGCCGCTGGGTGAACAGCACGTCGTACTGGGCGCGAAAGCGCGCCGCCGTGCGGCCGCCGTCGCCGACGTATCCGGTCGCCTCCAGCTCGAACCAGTACGGCGCCAGACCCTGCACGCCGAATGCGGCCCAATCGCGGTTGGGACCCTGGCCAAGATCCTGACGCAAACCGAGCTGGGTGCTCCAGTAGCTGGCCACGGTGTGATTCCACAGCGCTTCGATATCGCCATCATCCAGCCGGCCGTGAGAGCGCTCGCCTTCGGTGCGCAGCCACAGCTTGTCGTCATCGCTGCCGTACCAGGCTTCCGCCTCCCAGGACTGGCCGTTGGCATTCGTGCTGTGGAAGGCTTCCAGCTGATCGATCAGCAGCATGCTTTGCGGCGCGTTGTCGTGCATGTCCATGCCGCGCATCGGACCGTAGCCGATGCCGTCGGAGTAGTCCGCGCTGCGCACATTGGCCGGCGCGCTGCCGCCCTGCATCGGTCCCGTGTGCATACCGGACATGTCGCCGCTCGGGTCTGATGGCATCGAAGCGTGATGCACTGCGTCTGGGCTGGCCGTTGGCGCTGGCGTCGAATGAACCGACGGCATGGACGCGTGATCCATTCCCGGCATGTCATCCATGCTCTGCATATCGTGCGTGGCCTGAGCGCCCTTGGCGGGGGCCGGTTTCGCCGCGCTCGCCGGTGTCGCCGGCGTGCCCATGTCCATGCCGGGCATGCTGTCGTGATCCATGCCCGACATGTCCGATGACGATTTGCCGCTGGACGACGCGGGCGCCATTTGCGCGACCGCGGATGAAACGCAGGCGAACAGCAGCGCCGCCAGCAGCCACGATCGCGAAGCCATCGTCGGAACAAAGTCGCGCAAATTCATGCAACCACCACTTCGCGGAACATGCCCGCTTCCATGTGATAAAGCATGTGGCAGTGATACGCCCAGCGTCCCGGCGCGTCGGCGGTCACGGCATAGGTGATGCGCTGCGCCGGCTGCACGTTGATGGTGTGCTTGCGCACCTGAAATTGGCCCTGCGGATTTTCCAGCTCGCTCCACATGCCGTGCAGATGGATCGGATGATTCATCATGGTGTCGTTGACCAGCACGATGCGCAGCCGCTCGCCCTGGCGAAAATGCACCGGCGCCGCGTCGGAAAACTTCACGCCGTCGAACGACCACATGTAGCGTTCCATATTGCCGGTAAGGTGCAGCTCGATCTCGCGGCTCGGTTCGCGTTTGTCGATCGAGCCGCCGACGGTGTGCAGATCGGCGTAGGTCAGCACGCGTCGGCCGTTGTCGCGCAGGCCGATGCCCGGATCGTCGATATTGGTGCGCGGCATGTCGACATGCATATCGACGCCGGGGCCGTATTCGGTGCGCGCGTGATGCACGGCCGGCACCTCGCCCATGCGCATCCCCGCCATGCCGCCGTGATCGGCGGAACCCGACATCGCCATCGCGCCCATCATGTCCTGCATGCCGAGCTGCACGATGCGGTCGACCTCGGGCACCGCCGCCTGCATGCCGGGCCGAGGCGCCAACGTGCCGCGGGCGTAGCCGCTGCGGTCGATCGACTGGGCGAACAGCGTGTAGGCGCGATCCTCCTGCGGCTCGACGATCACGTCGTAGGTTTCCGCCACGGCAATGCGAAATTCGTCGATCGACACCGGCTCCACGTCCTGACCGTCGGCTGCGATCACGGTCATCTTCAAACCCGGAATACGCACGTCGAACAGTGTCATCGACGAGCCGTTAATAAAGCGCAGCCGGATCTTTTCGCCCGGACGAAACAGACCGGTCCAGTTGGACGCCGGCGCTGCGCCGTTCATTAGATAGGTATAGGTGTAGGCGGAGACGTCGCTGAAATCAGTCGGATTCATGCGCATGACGTTCCACATCTTGCGCGCGGCCAAGGCCTTGCTGATGCCGTGCTCGCGCACGTCGCGTACAAAGTCCGGCGCCGTCGGCATGGCGCGGTTGTAGTAGTCGCTGTGCTTTTTCAGCGTGGCGTAGATGCGCTCGGGATCTTGGTCGCTCCAGTCGCTGAGCAGCACGACATAGTCGCGATCGGCGGCATGGCGATCCGGCTCGATCGGATCGACGATCAGCGCGCCGTACACACCCGTCTGCTCCTGAAAGCGCGAGTGCGAGTGGTACCAGTAGGTGCCCGACTGCTTCAGCGGAAACCGGTAGACGAACGTCTCGCCGGGAGCAATACCGTCGAAGCTGATGCCCGGCACGCCATCCATTTCATACGGCAGCACGATGCCGTGCCAGTGAATCGAGGTCGGCACCGTCAGCCGATTGGTCACGCGCAGAGTCAGCGCGCTGCCTTCCTTGCAGCGAAGGACGGGGCCCGGCATACCGCCATTGACGGTGGTGGCCAGGCGAGCAGCACCGGTGATGTTGACCGGCGTATCGGCAATATCCAGCGCAAAATCGCTGCCGCTGAGCACCGTCGGCGGCCCCGGGCTGATCAGCGCCCACGCGCTGGCGGGACGCAGCAGGCCCAGGCCAGCGGCCGCACCGCCCAGCGCAAGGCCCTGCACAAAGCGACGACGCGAAAGATCCGTCGCAGCCGAAGAAAAAAGGTTTTTCATGACACTCTCCGCGCAGGCATCGATAACGATGCCGATCGAATATTCCGAGCGCACGCAGGCGTGCATGCGCGAAACGGGCTTATCGTGACGAGGGAGAATCAGGCGGCCGGCGGTCGCAGCGGTGGACCGTGGGCGACATCCGGCGCGGCGGCGTTGCGCACGGATGGATAGGTATCTACAGGCATCAGCGGCAGCAGCTCGATCACGCTGACCGCTGCCATCGCGCTGCCGGCGGTGGCGGCGCAATGGCAGCTGCCGGTCAGGCCGTGCTTGCCGCCGCAGCAGTCTTCCGCGTGCAGTGAACGCTTGACGGGCGCCGCGTGATGACAATGATCGGTGCCGCGCATGGACACCATGGACATTGACGACATGCTGTCCATCGGGTGACTGGCATGCGGCTGACTCACGACAGGCGTCATGTCGTGCATCGCCATGGTTTCGCCGTGCACCGGCAAAACCACCAGCAGCAGCCACGCAAACGCCGCCAGAACCCGAAGGAATGGCGAGCGCGTAACGTGGCGAAGTGATCGTTTCACCGCGCAAGCTTAGGCGCTGCGCCGCCGATGCTCAACAGGCCGAAGCAGGCTCCAACGGCAAGCGCCCCTATACTTGTCCACCCCGCATGCCGTGATCGCCATGAATTATCGCCACGCCTATCACGCCGGCAACTTCGCCGATGTGCTGAAACACACCGTGCTGCTCGCGCTGATCGAGGCGATGCGCAGCAAGCCGACGCCGTTCTGCGTGATCGAAACGCACGCCGGCAGCGGCCGCTATGCCTTGGACGGCTACGAGGCCGGCAAGACCGGCGAATACAAGGACGGCATCTCGCGCCTGCTGTATCCGGACCTGCACGGCGGCAAGGCCGACGCCGCCGCGCTGCCGCCGCTGCTGCGCCGCTGGCTCGACAGCGTGCTGGCCATTCCCGGCAACGAGGACGGGCTGAAGCTCTACCCCGGCTCGCCGCTGCAGATCGCCCAGGCGATCCGCGCCGACGACAGCGCCCAGCTGTGCGAACTGCATCCCACCGAAGCCGGCCTGCTGGCCGAGCTGTTCCATCGCGACGACCGCATCCACACGCACCAGCGCAACGGCTACGAGGCTTTGAAAGCGCTGCTGCCGCCGAAAGAGAAACGCGGCCTGGTGCTGATCGATCCGCCGTACGAGGCGCAGGAGGCCGAATACAAGCAGCTCGAACAGGCGATCAAGCTGTGCATGCAGCGCTGGCCCACCGGCGTCTATGCGATCTGGTACCCGATCAAGCTGCGCAGCCAGGTGCAGCCGTTCCTGCGCTGGCTGCCGCGCAGCGGCGCCAGGCGCGTGCTGCGCGCCGAGCTGCTGGTGCATCCGGACGACTCGCCGCTGCGGCTGAACGCTTCGGGCATGGTGATTCTGAACGCGCCGTGGAAACTCGACGACGTGCTGCGCGACTCGCTGCGCGCCATGGCGCGCCTGCTGTCGAAAGATCACCCGGCCGAATGGAAGCTGGACTGGCTGCTGCAGGAGGGCGACGCGGTGCCGGTCGCCAGCCCGATGCCGCGCTCGCGGGTCACGCCGGAGCCGCGCACGCGCCGGCCACGCTGAACGGGTAATACGTAGCGGTGGCGCACTGATCGCATGGCGGGCGATACACGCTCTTCCGACGCATCTTGTTGTAGCTTTTCAGGCACGGCTGTTCGATGCGACCACGCCAACGCGAACAGCTCGAACCTTCCCACACGTTTGACGGAGTTCACCATGCGCCGCAATGCTTTCCGCTTCAGTCGATGGTTTGGCCCCCTTGCCGTTATCGCGCTCGCCGCGTGCGCGCCAGCGCCTATTTACAAGCCGGTACCGGGCGCCGCGATCGTGACTCCGATGCAGGTGGCGCAGACGCCCGAGCGCTACACCAGCGGCGACGTGATCTGGGGTGGCCGCATCGTGCACGTCACCAATCTGGCCGACCACAGCGAAGTCGAAGTGCTGGCCTACCCGCTGGACAACTCGCAGCGCCCCAAGCCGAACGACAGCGGCAACGGCCGCTTTATCGTGGCGCTGTCCGGTTACGTCGAGCCGCTGGACTACCCGAGCGGTTCGCTAATGACGGTGAGCGGCAAGCTCAACGGCACCCGCGCCGGCAAGGTCGGCGAAGCGAACTACGTGTTCCCGCTGGTCAACGCCACGCAGTCGCACGTGTGGACGCGCAAGGAGCTGGATCAGGGTCGCAACAACGTCAGCTTCGGGCTGGGCGTGGGTGTCGGCGTCCATTGATGATGAACAGCGCCACGAACCGCCGGCGCGGCCGCCGCGCCTTTTTCGATCAAAGGACATCGCATGTCGGGTAATGCCAATTCGCTGCGGGCGATCTTCCTCGCCCTTGGCGCCAACTTCGCCATTTTCGTGACCAAGCTGGTGGCGGCGTTCGTTACCGGCTCCGGTGCGATGATGGCCGAAGCGGTGCACTCGCTCGCCGACTGCGGCAACCAGGGCCTGCTGCTGCTCGGCATGCGCCAGGCCAAGCGGCCGGCGTCGTCGGAGTATCCGCTGGGCTGGGGCCGTGCGCTGTACTTCTGGTCGTTCCTGGTGGCGATCCTGCTGTTCTCGGTCGGCGGCATGTTTTCGGTGTACGAGGGCGTGCACAAGCTGACCAACCCCGAGCCGCTGAAGTGGCCGTGGCTGGCGCTGGGCGTGCTGGTGTTCGGCATCGTCGCCGAAAGCATTTCCATGCGCGGCTGCCTGGTCGAAGTGAACAAGGCGCGCGGCGCGCGCAGCCTGTGGCGCTGGTTCCGCGAAACGCGCTCAAGCGAGCTGCTGGTGATCTTCGGCGAGGATCTGGCCGCCCTGCTCGGCCTGTGCTTCGCCGCCGTTTCCATCGGCGCCACCATGCTCACCGGCAACATGATCTACGACGCCATCGGCACGGTCGCGATCGGCGCGCTGCTGGTGGTGGTCGCGGTGCTGCTGGCGATCGAAGTGAAAGCGCTGCTGATCGGCCAGGGCGTGGAACCGCAGCGCCGCGCCGAGCTGATGGCGTTTCTCGAAGCGCGCCCCGAGGTATCCAGGGTGCTGAACCTGATCACCCTGCAGATGGGTCCCGACGTGATGGTCGCGGTGAAGGCGCTGATGGCGCCTACCGCCGACGCGCGCGGTTTGATCGAGGCAATCAATACCGTCGAGCGGGCGATGAAAACCGAGTTCGCCGACATACGCTGGAGCTTCTTCGAGCCGGATTTCACGGATTAAGATCCGATCATCGGACCAGCCAAACCATGGTCACTTCGACACATAGCGCGCAGGAAAACAGGACAGTTCGAGTAGCGATCTTATTCACAGCCAGCTATGTGCTGATGGAGCGACTGCGATGAAAAAATATCTGGTCCTGATCGCCGCTATCGTGTGTAATGCCGCAACTTTCGCGCAGACCACTGCGTCGTTGCCCCAGTCGTTAAACAAAAATTTCAGGCCGATGAAAAGTTGCTCGCCGACTGGCCCCAACTTGGCTACTACCAAAAGCAGAACGCCGGTGTCGCTCCACGCAAACAAGGCAAAACACGAGTCGTCTTCATGGGCGATTCGATCACTGATCTGTGGGGCCACAGCGCAGACGTATTTTTCCCCGGCAAGCCGTACATAAATCGCGGCATCGGCGGCCAAACAACATCGCAAATGCTGCTACGTTTTCGACAAGACGTTATCGGCCTCCATCCGCGCGTCGTGGTGCTACTCTGTGGAGTCAACGACCTCGCCACCACGCCGAAACCCGCAGCACTGACCACAATCGAAGGCAATCTCACCTCCATGGCCGAACTGGCGTGGGCCAACGGTATCAAAGTGATCGCGAGTTGACTTACGCCTGTAAGTAATTTTTTGATTCCAACTCAGACAACGGCGCACCCGCCGCAAAAAATTCTAGAACTCAATAAAGTGGATCAAGTCTCACGCGCGGAAACAGCATTTCACTTATGTGGATTATTACTCCGCCCTGCTTGATGCAAACCATTCGATGAAGAGAAATCTCTCATTCGATGGCCTGCACCCGAACGCCGCCGGCTACGCCGTGATGGCGCCGCTGGCGCAGCGCGCCATCGATCAGGCGCTCGCGCAGTAGCGCGAAAAATAAGCGCCACGCGGCATCCCCCACGCAAGTTTCTTCAGCCACCCGGTATAACGATCGGGTATAAACAGATGGCATCTGCCCATTTTGTGGCAGACCGCGCGCTGGCTACGCTGATCAGTCGATCCGCCCAAGGGAAACACCGACCATGAAAAAACTGGGAATGCTGTTGGCCATGCTCGGCACGCTGTCGGCGGCGGCCGTGCAGGCGGGAGACGTGACGCTGCTGAACGTGTCCTACGATCCGACGCGCGAGCTGTATCGCGACATCAACACCGCATTCGCGGCGCAGTGGAAGGCCCAGCACGGCGACGATGTGACCGTGCAGATGTCGCACGGCGGCTCGGGCAAGCAGGCGCGCTCGGTGGTGGACGGCCTGCCGGCCGATATCGTCACGCTTGCTCTGGCCTACGACATCGATGCGATCGCCGATCACGGCCTGCTGGCGAAAAACTGGCAGGCGCGCCTGTCCGACAACGCATCGCCCTATACCTCGACCATCGTCTTCCTGGTGCGCAAGGGCAATCCCAAGGGCATCAAGGACTGGGCCGATCTGATCAAGCCCGGCGTGCAGGTCATCACCCCGAATCCGAAGACCTCCGGCGGGGCACGCTGGAATTTTCTCGCGGCCTGGGGCTACGCGCTGAAGCAGCCCGGTGGCAACGAGGCGAAGGCAAAAGCGTATGTGCAGGCGCTGTACCAGCATGTGCCGGTGCTCGATGCCGGCGCGCGCGGCGCCACCAATACCTTCGCCCAACGCGGCGTCGGAGATGTGCTGGTAGCCTGGGAAAGCGAGGCGCTGATGGCACAGCAGCGCATGGGCAAAGGCACGTTCGATATCGTGGTGCCGTCGATCAGCATTCTGGCCGAGCCGCCGGTCGCCGTAGTGGACAGCAACGTCGACGCGCACGGTGCGCGCGCCGTCGCCGAGGCTTACGTGAAGTTTCTCTATTCGCCCAAGGGACAGGCCATCGAAGCCAGGAACTTCTATCGCCCGCGCCTGGCCGCCGTGTCCGCGCAGTTTGCGACGCAGTTTCCCAAGGTCAACACCTTCACCATCACCGAGGTGTTCGGCGACTGGCGCAAGGCGCAGGCAAAGTTCTTTGCCGATGGCGCGATCTTCGACCAGATCGGCCCGGGGCGCTGATACGCATGCGTCGGCGCATCCTGCCCGGCTTCGGGCTCAGTCTGGGTTATGCGCTGGCGTATCTGGGCCTGATCGTGCTGCTGCCGCTGGCGGCGCTGGCTTGGAAAGCCTCCGGCATCGGCCTGCACGGTCTTATCCGACTGCTCAGTTCACCGCGCACGTTCGCCGCGCTCAGGCTGAGCTTTGTCGGCGCGACGTTTGCGGCCGTGGTCAACGCCTTCGTCGGTCTGCTGGTCGCCTGGGTGCTGGTGCGATACCGCTTTCCGGGGCGGCGACTTCTCGATGCGCTGGTTGACCTGCCCTTTGCCTTGCCTACCGCGGTCGCCGGTATTGCCCTGACCGCACTTTACGCACCCAACGGCTGGCTCGGGCAGTGGCTGGTGCCGCACGGTATCCAGATAGCGTATGCGCCGCCGGGCGTGATTCTGGCGATGGTGTTCGTGGGCTTTCCTTTCGTCGTGCGCACCCTGCAGCCGGTGCTGGAATCGCTCGATCGTGATGTGGAAGAAGCCGCCGAAAGCCTGGGCGCCTCGCACGGACAAACCTTTTTCCGGGTGATCCTGCCGGTGCTGTTCCCTACCCTGCTGACCGGCTTCGCGCTGGCCCTGGCCCGTGCCGTGGGCGAATACGGTTCGGTGATCTTCATCGCCGGCAACATCCCGATGCGCTCGGAGATCGCGCCGCTGCTGATCGTGGAGAAGCTCGAAGAGTTCGACTACGCCGGCGCGGCAGCGCTCGGCATGGTGATGCTGATCGCCTCGTTCATGCTTCTCATGGTCATCTCGCTGCTGCAGCGCTGGAGCCGGCGCTGGGCGGAGCAGACGCGATGACACTTTCCGCGCCCAACATCCTGCACAAGCGCAAGCCGCATTGGCCACGCAAGATCGGCCGCGCGCTGCTGATCCTGGCCGCCGTGATGTTTCTCGCCGTGTTTCTGGTGCTGCCGCTGAGCGTGGTGTTCGTCGAGGCGTTTCAGCAGGGCATGCATGCCTATCTTTCGACCATCAAGCAGCCGGAGGCGCTGTCCGCGATTCGACTGACCCTGCTGGTGGCCGCGATCGCCGTACCGCTGAATATCGTGTTCGGCATCGCCGCGGCATGGGCGATGGCACGCTTTGAGTTTCGCGGCAAGGCGCTGCTCGGCGCGTTCATTGACCTGCCGTTTTCGATCTCGCCGATAATTTCCGGCCTGGTCTACGTGCTGCTGTTCGGTGCGCAGGGCTGGTTCGGACCCTGGCTGCAGGCGCACCACGTCAAGATCATCTTTGCCGTGCCGGGGCTGGTGCTGGCGACCATTTTCATCACGTTGCCCTTCATTGCGCGCGAGCTGATTCCGCTGATGCAGGCACAGGGCAGCGACGAGGAGGAAGCGGCGCGGGTGCTTGGCGCGAGTGGCTGGCAAATGTTTTTCCGTGTCACCCTGCCCAATATCCGCTGGGCGCTGCTGTACGGCGTGCTGTTGTGCAATGCCCGGGCGATGGGCGAGTTCGGCGCCGTGTCCGTCGTATCGGGACATATCCGCGGACTGACCACCACCATGCCGCTGGAGGTAGAGATGCGTTACAACGAATACGACTATGTCGGCGCCTTCGCCGTTGCGTCGCTGCTCGCGCTGCTGGCGCTGCTGACGCTGGCGATCAAGACGCTGCTGGAATGGCGCTACGGCGACGAGATTGCCGCGCATGCGCCTGGCGGTCATTAGATGCCGCGCACACTGAGACAACGATGACCCTCGAACTTTCCCATCTGAGCCGGCGCTTTCCCGACTTCGCCGCGCTGGACGACGTCAGCCTGTCGATCGCGCCGGGCGAATTCCTGGCGCTGCTCGGCCCGTCCGGCTCGGGCAAGACTACGCTGCTGCGCATCCTTGCAGGACTCGATTACCCCGATAGCGGCGGCGTCGATCTGGACGGCCAGAACTTTCTGGCCGCGCCAGCGCGCGAGCGCAAGATCGGCCTGGTGTTCCAACACTACGCGCTGTTCCGGCACCTCACGGTCGCCGAGAACGTCGCCTTCGGGCTGCGCGTGCGCAGGCGCAAGCTCAGGCCGTCGAAGGCGGTCATTGCCGAACGCGTCGCGCAACTGCTGAAGCGCGTGCAGCTCGATGGCTACGGCCACCGCTATCCGACCCAGCTCTCCGGCGGCCAGCGCCAGCGCGTCGCACTGGCGCGCGCGCTGGCGGTGGAGCCCAGCCTGCTGCTGCTCGACGAACCCTTCGGTGCGCTCGATGCCCAGGTTCGCCTCACCCTGCGCCGCTGGCTGCGGCAGCTGCACGAAGAGCTCAAGCTCACCACCATTTTCGTCACCCACGATCAGGAAGAAGCGCTGGAGCTGGCCGATCGCGTCGCCGTGATGAACCGCGGCCGCATCGAACAGGTCGGCACGCCCGAGGCGATCTACCAGCAGCCGGCCACGCCCTTCGTCTGCGAGTTCATCGGCAAGGTCAACAAGCTGCCGCTGACGCGCACCGGCGGCCAACTCGGCGCAGGCGAATGGACGCTTGACGGCGATCCGTGGAATGGACGCTACGGCAATGCCGTGGCCTATGTGCGCCCCGAGCATCTGTCTCTGGACGTGCCCGAAAACCAGAGCGCCTGGACCGCCCGCCTGCGCCACATCTATCTGGCCGGCAGTGTGGCGCATCTGGAGCTTTACGTGCCCTCGATCGACCACACGCTGGAAGCCGACATCGCCGGCGAAGACGTCGCCAGACTTGGCCTGCAACCGGGCGCCGACCTGCGCGTGGCGCCGCGCAGCGCGGTGGTATTTGCGATGGATAAAGCAGGCGATGACGCTGCCGTGCAGGATCGCTGGGTTTGGCCAGCGAACAACGCAACGCTTGCGTAGACCGCGTTGGAGCTCAGGCTACTTTTTCAACTCCAGCAGATCCCAGCCGTTGCCGTACAGATCCTCGAACACCGCAACGGTGCCGTAGGCTTCATGCCGCGGCTCTTCGCGAAAGTGCACGCCTTCGGTGCGCATGCGCCGCCAGTCACGTTCAAAGTCGTCGGTATGCAGCAGCAGGAACACGCGGCCGCCGGTCTGGTTGCCCACGCGCGAGGCCTGCTCGTCACCTTTGGCCTTGGCCAGCAGCAGTCGCGTTTCGGTCGAGCCCGGCGGTGCCAGCAGCACCCAGCGCTTGCCGTGACCCATGTCGGTGTCTTCGATCAGGTCGAAACCCAGCGCGCGGGTGTACCAGGCGATCGCCTCGTCGTAGTCGTTGACCAGCAGCGCGAGTGCGACCAGGTGTTGCGTCATGTTTTGTTCGCCTTGGTGATGGGCAGCGCAGCGAGCTCTGCCTGCAGTTTTTTGGTCAGCCGTGCGCGCACCAGCAGATACGCATCACGGATGAAGTTCTCCAGCTCGGCCGTGGCAAATCGCTGCGGCTCGACGATGGTGATCCACCCGGCGCGCGCCAGGTACGGGGCGGGCATGATACCCGGCTGATCGGTCAGCTCCAGAAAACGCGCGTTGTCCGCCTTGCACGAGAGGCGCCCACCATCGCTGCCATCAGCCGGCGTCATGGCAAACATCTTGCCGCCAACGCTGAGGACGAGGCTGGTTTCCCATTTGATGTCACGCGACACGCCGGGCCAGTGCCCGCAAAACGCTTCCAGCTGCCGCGCAGTCATTCCGATGGTGTGGTGCATGCGCTTGCTCTACCCGTGCGGAAATTTCTGGATAGGCGCATTGTGCAGGCAGCGCCAGCACTTCGCCGAGGATGGCTGACCCACCATCCACACGGATACGCAGCCCTGGCGAATAGCCGCTTGGAAAGCGCTGCTGCCGCGGCACTCCATTCATGTTGCGTCGCACCAAATACGCTAGAGTATGGAAATGTTGCCGCTACCCGCCATCGACTTTGCCACGCCGCCCGACGAGGCCTCTCTGCGCCCGCCCGCGCGCGAGCGCTTTGCGCCGCGCCTGGTGCCGGAAACTTCCGGTGAGCTGGTTTCCATCCAGGACGGCCGCAATCTCCACCTGCGCAGCATCCGGCACAACGATATCGAAGCGCTTCAACGCTGCTTCCTGCGCCTGTCGCCGGAAGACGTGCGCCGCCGCTTCCTGCACGCCATGTCCGAGCTGCCTACGCCGATGGCGCAGCGCCTGTGCCACATCGACCCCAGTATCGAAACTGCGCTGGTGCTGGTGGATGAGACCGTGGTCCCCGGCGAAATCCGCGGCGTCGGCCGCGTCTACGTGGACGAAGCGGCTGACAGCGCCGAGTTCTCCGTACTGGTGGAAAAAAGCTGGACCCGCCTCGGTCTGGGCGCCTTGCTGATGCAGAGGCTGGTCGACGACTGCCGCCGCCGCGGTCTCGCCGAAATCTGGGGCTATGTGCTGCTGGAAAACCGGCCGATGCTCGACCTGTGCAAGGCGCTGGGTTTTGTCCGCCGCCGGATGGACAACGAGCCGGGCGTGGCGCAGATCGTGCTGCGCCTGGCCTAGAAAGCGCCCGTTCGTCTCACCGATTACGGGCCACTGTTCTGCGGCGTTTACCCGCATCCGTTCACGCCGACCCAGCCGGCTGCCGTCGGCACGCTACACTTGTGCGCTTACCTGACGCGACCTGCCGGTCGCGTCCCGAACAAGTGGTTTACGTGCCGACGCTGATATGCCCGTTTTGATCCCGCATCCTCCCCTGCCCACCACGCCCAAGCAGCGCCGTTACTGGTCGCCGCCGCACGGTTCGGCGCGCGCGCTGCTGATCGCCGAATCGGCGCGCACGCATCAAGGCCTGCTGGTGGCCGTGACGCGCGACACCCAGCGCGCGCATGCGCTGGAGGCCGAGCTGAACATCTTCGCCGGCGGCCTGCCGGTGCTGCACTTCCCCGATTGGGAAACGCTGCCGTACGACGCGTTCAGCCCGCATCCGGAGGTGGTGTCGCAGCGCATCGCCACGCTGTACCAGCTGCCCAGCGTGAAGCGTGGCATCCTGGTGGTGCCGGTGGCCACGCTGATGCAGCGCATCGCGCCGCGCTCTCACATCACCGGGGCCGGGCTGATGCTGAGCAAGGGCCAGAAGCTCGACATCATCGCCGAGCAGCGCCGGCTGGAAGCCTCCGGTTATCGCAACGTGCCGCAGGTGGCCGAGCCCGGTGACTTCGCCGTGCGCGGCGCGCTGATCGACATTTTCCCGATGGGCAGCAGCGAGCCTTACCGCATCGAGCTGTTCGACGACGAGGTGGAATCAATCCGCAGCTTCGACCCGGAAACCCAGCGCTCGCAACAACAGGTGGAAAAGATCGAGCTGCTGCCGGCGCGCGAGTTTCCGCTCACCGACGCGGCCGCCAAGGATTTCCGCAACAACCTGCGCGAACGTTTCCCGATCGACATCCGCCGCTGCCCGCTGTACCAGGACATGAAGGAAGGCGTGACGCCCGGCGGCATCGAGTACTACCTGCCGCTGTTCTTCAAGCAAACCGCCACGCTGTTCGACTATCTCGCCGATGATGCGCTGTTCGTGCTGGGCGAAGGCGTCGGCGAGGCGGCCGACCAGTTCTGGGCGCAGACCGGCGAGCGCTACGACCAGCGCGCGCACGATATCGAACGCCCGGTGCTGCCGCCGGCAGAAATCTATCTTCCGCCCGAAGCGCTGCGCGAGCAGCTCAACAAGCGCCTGCGCGTGGAAGTGGTCGCGGCCGATCACGAGCACGCCGTGACCACCGGCACGCAGCCGGCGCCGGACGTGCCGCTCAACCGCAAGGGCGAGGAGCCGGGCACCTCGCTGCAGCACTTCATGCAGAGCTACAAGGGCCGCGTGCTGATCGCGGCCGACTCCGCCGGCCGGCGCGAAGCGCTGATCGAAACGCTCGCCACCGCAGGCATGAAGCCGGCGAACACCGACAGCTGGTCGAGCTTTTTCAACGACGCCAGCGAAGCGCGCTTCGGCATCGTCATCGCCGGCATGGAACAGGGCTTCGCGCTCAACAAGCCGGCGCTCACCGTGCTCACCGAGCGCGAGCTCTACGGCGAGCGCGTGCGCAGCGAGCGCGACCGCAAACGCCGGCGCGGCACCGCGCGCGATCCGGAAAGCATCATCCGCGATCTCACCGAGCTCACCCTCGGCGCGCCGATCGTGCACGTCGATCACGGCGTCGGCCGCTATCAGGGCCTCGTGTCGATGGACGTCGGCGGCATGGACGGCGAGTTCCTCACCATCGAGTATGCAAAGGGCGACAAGCTGTATGTGCCGGTGGCGCAGCTCGGCCTGGTCAGCCGCTACTCGGGCACCGCGCCCGAGCTGGCGCCGCTGCATTCGCTCGGCGGCGACGCGTGGGAGCGCGCGCGCAAGAAGGCCGCGGAAAAGGTTCGCGACGTGGCCGCCGAACTGCTGGCGATCTACGCGCAGCGGCAGGCGCGCGGCGGCGAGTCGCTGCCGATCGATCGCCAGCTGGTCGAGGAATTCGGCGCCAGCTTTCCGTTCGAGGAAACGCCCGATCAGGAAACCGCGATCGAATCCGTGCTCAGCGATCTGGCCGCGCCGCGCGCGATGGATCGCGTGATCTGCGGCGACGTCGGTTTCGGCAAGACCGAGGTCGCCCTGCGCGCGGCCTTCGCCACCGCCACCGCCGGCAAGCAGGTTGCCGTGCTGGTGCCGACCACCCTGCTGGCGCAGCAGCACTACCGCAACTTCGCCGACCGCTTTGCCGACTGGCCGGTGCGCGTCGACGTGCTGTCGCGCTTTCGCTCGACCAAGGAAGTGAACGAAGCGCTGAAGCGTCTGGCGGACGGCCAGATCGACGTGATCGTCGGCACGCACAAGCTGCTGCAGCCGGACATCAAGTTCAAGAATCTCGGCCTGGTCATCGTCGACGAGGAGCAGCGCTTCGGCGTGCGCCAGAAGGAGCAGCTGAAAAAGCTGCGCGCCGAAGTCGACCTGCTGACCATGACCGCCACGCCGATTCCGCGCACCTTGAACATGGCGATGGCCGGGCTGCGCGATCTGTCGTTGATCGCCACGCCGCCGGCGCACCGCACCGCCGTGCGCACCTTCATCGCGGCGTGGGATCCGGCCACCATCCGCGAGGCGCTGCAACGCGAGCTGTCGCGCGGCGGCCAGGTGTACTTTCTGCACAACGAGGTCGAGAGCATCGAACGCACCGTGCGCGAGCTCGAAGAGCTGGTGCCCGAGGCGCGCATCCGCATCGCCCACGGCCAGATGCCGGAGCGCGAGCTGGAAGGCGTGATGGCGGATTTCCACCGCCAGCGCTTCAACGTGCTGGTGTGCACCACCATCATCGAAACCGGCATCGACATTCCCACTGCCAACACCATCATCATCAATCGCGCCGATCGCTTCGGCCTCGCCCAGCTGCATCAGCTGCGCGGACGCGTCGGCCGTTCGCACCATCGCGCCTACGCCTATCTCGTGGTGCCCGACCGCAAGTCGATCACCGCCGATGCGCAGAAGCGGCTCGAAGCGCTGGCCTCGCTGGAAGAACTCGGCGCCGGCTTCACCCTGGCCACGCACGATCTGGAAATCCGCGGCGCGGGCGAGCTGCTGGGCGACGAGCAGTCCGGCCAGATCCAGGAAATCGGTTTCGGGCTCTACACCGAGCTGCTCGATCGCGCCGTGCGCGCGCTGAAGTCCGGCAAGGTGCCCGACTTCGATCTCAGCAGCGAACACGAAACCGAAGTCGAGTTGCACCTGCCCGCGCTGATCCCCGACGATTACCTGCCCGACGTGCACGCGCGCCTGACCCTGTACAAGCGCATCGCCAGCGCGCGCAGCGACGAAGAACTGCGCGACCTGCAGGTGGAAATGATCGACCGCTTCGGCCTGCTGCCCGACCCGACCAAGCAACTGTTCGCCGTCGCCACGATCAAACTGATGGCCACCCCGCTCGGCATCCGCAAGCTCGACTTCGGCGCCAACGGCGGCCGCATCGTGTTCCGCGAGAATCCCGAGGTCGACCCGCTGACCATCATCAAGCTGATCCAGCGCCTGCCCCGCGTGTACAAACTCGACGGCCAGGACAAATTGAAAATTACGCTGGATCTGCCGGGCGCCAGCGAACGCATCCGCAGCGCGCAGGAAGTGCTGGTGGTGCTCGGCGCGCGGCCGCCACGCTGATGGACATGGACAGCGGCTAACCCCTCCGCCGATCTGGCAAGCCTGCTATGCCGTCTTCATCCAGCAGACCCAAGGCCTCTTTCACGTGACACACGTCACTGGCATCACGCCCACCCCGCACGCACACTGCAATCCATCAGGGAGCGCAGCCATGGCACAAAACCAACCCACCTTTGGCATCGACGCCCCCGGCGTCGTCAAAACGCTGGGCCTTGTCGGCGTAGCGCTGCTGATCATCACCGCCGTCGCCGCCGCCATCCATCAGCCGGACATCGCCGCACTGACGCTATGGCCAGGCTGCTCGATGACGCTGGCGAGCGTGTTGATGGTGCTGACCAGCACGGTTGGCAAGCCGTTCGTGATACGCCGCATGATCGATCAACTGCAGCTGCGCGGCGACGATCAGGTGCTCGATGTCGGCTGCGGCCGAGGGCTGCTGTTGCTGGATGCCGCGCGTCAGCTCACCAGCGGCAAGGCCACCGGCCTCGACCTGTGGAGCACGCGCGACCAATCCGGTAATGCCGAAGCTGCTACACGAAGGAATGCGGAACTCGCCAACCTCAGCGGCCGCGTGCAGGTCGACACCGGCGACATGCGCCAGCTGCCCTACGCCGAGGCCAGCTTCGACGTGATCATCTCCAGCCTCGCCATCCACAACCTGCCAGGCAGAGCCGACCGCGAAAGGGCTGTGCGCGAAATCGTCCGAGTGCTGAAACCTGGCGGCCGCATCGCGCTGCTGGACTTTCGCCACACCGGACAGTACGTGCAAACGCTGCGCGCCAGCGGCATCACCAACGCCACGCGCTCGTGGCCGATCTTCAGCATGTTCCCCTGCGTGTGGATCGTGCGTGCCGGTGGCAGCAAAACCTGAGCCTCAACGGTCCAGCGGACTCAGCACGCCGTGGCCGCCGCGATTGAGCACATGCGTATAAATCTGTGTGGTGGCGACGTCCTTGTGGCCGAGCAGTTCCTGGATGGTGCGCAGGTCATAGCCGCTCTCGAGAAGATGCGTGGCAAACGAATGCCGCAGCGTGTGGCAGGTCGCTGGCTTGACTATCGCGGCGCTGGCGCGCGCTTTCTTCACCGCGCGTTGCAGTGACGATTCATCCAGATGATGTCGACGTTCGACGCCATCGCGCGGATCAACCGAACGGACCGACGCCGGAAAAACATATTGCCAGCCCGACTCCAGCGATGCCGCCGGATATTTTCTCGCCAGCGCATCCGGCATCCATACGCGGCCAAAACCGGCCGACTTGTCGCGCTCGTGGATTCTCAACGCCTCGGCCAGCTGCGCCTCAAGCGGCTGACGCAGCGAGCGCGGCAGCATGGTTCGGCGATCCTTGCCGCCCTTGCCCTGGCGTATCACGATTTCGCCGTGTTCAAAGTCGATGTCCTTCACGCGTAACCGCACGCACTCCATCAGGCGCATACCCGTACCATAGAGAAGGCTTCCCATCAGCCAGTGAATGCCATGCAGTTCTGCCAGCAGCGCATCCACTTCCGCCTTGCTCAGCACCACCGGCAAACGCTGCGGCTTCTTCGCGCGCTCCACCCCATCCAGCCAGGGCAGGTCGATCGACAACACCTGCTTGTAGAGAAACAGCAGCGCCGAGAGCGCCTGGTTCTGGGTCGATGCTGACACATTCCCATGCACCGCCAGCGCCGTCAGAAACCGCTCCACCTCGGCAGCACCCATCTGCGACGGATGGCGCTTGTCGTTGCTGAGAATAAAGCGGCGTATCCAGCCGACGTAAACCTCCTCGGTGCGCTTGGCCATGCCCAGCCGACGCATGCGGCCGCGAACCTGATCCAGCAGGCGAGGCGGCTTGTCCCCATCCCCGCCTGCGTCAGCCTTCTCACTTCCGATTGAAGCCATCACCGTTCTCATCCATGATCTCGACATGGCGAGATTAGATGGCTGGATTAGGCCGCAGCAATTGGACCAAGTCTTTGATTTTTGTAGGCCCTCACCGCTCCCGCAATCCGCTGGTCTGGGATAGGCTGTAGCGGTTAGGATGCAATTTGAAATCTACTTAGCGTTAGCCATCTATCAACAAGGAGGCGGTATGAAACAGATAGTTGGCTTTTCATCTGGTCTGGCGTTCGCTGCGGTCGGCACCGCGATCGGCCTTTACTGCGCTTGGCTCGGCTTTTCTTCCGCTCCGTACGATGGGCAGCAGCTTGGTACATTTTGCGGCGTAATGGGTGCGCTAGTCGGCTGCACTTGGGCATGCATCGGAGCAGCTTCAAGCTACTGGCAAAAGCACACCGCATCTATTGCACCGCGCGAGGCTTCCTAACCACTCGTTCAAGGCGGACGGCTTCGCCGCCGCTTAACTCCAGCGTTAGGCCCGCACCCAAATGGCGCTTTTTATACAGCCACCTCCAAATACGTCGGCGGACACGCTCCGCCAAATGTCGCTGGACTACAACTGGAGCGACGGCTTTGCTTTCCCACAAGCAATCGCCGATCACCCAAATTGCGATCTTGCTGTGGCGCTTGAGCTGTTCTGGTTGACTGACGCAATTTCGGTTTATCTTGGCGAGGCTTCTGTGCAAGAACTCAATGTTGCGTGGCGTTCTTTCTGCAAGTTGCTTACTCAACGGCTACTTGGCGGTTACTACATTCACGGTCCTGCTTCATTTCGGGTACCGTTAACAAAAACTCAGATCTACAAGTATCAAAAACTTGGTGTGCCAAGCATCTTTCTAACCGGTGTCGAGCAGGCCTAACATTTCGTTCAAGGCGGACGGCTCCGCCGCCGCTTAACTCCAGCGTTAGACGTCAGAGAAGCGTTCTTCTTGTGGTTGCATCGCGTGCGCTGCTTCCGGCTTCGCATGAGCTGCACGGGTCATGTCGTTTCGCGCTGGCCTGCGTTGTTGTCTGTCGCGCGCTTGGTCGCTCGTCGTGGCTTGCGCGCGTTGGCCGATCTCGCATCTTCATGCGGTGCTATGCGCGCGGTTCTTCGCAACGTGGCGTTCGTCGTCAGCGGTTCGTTCTTCGTGCGCAGGCCGCATGCTTCGCAGCATTGCCGGGCTTTCAAAGCAGCGCTATCGTGCAGGTCACCGACGGCGTAGCGTGCTGCCGTCTAACGAGTCATTCAAGCGGACGGCTCCGCCGCCGCTTAATTCCAGCGTTAGGCGTCAGAGCAGCATCCTTTTGTCGTTGTGTCGCGTTCGCCGCTTTCAGGCTTCGCATCGACTGCGCGTGTTGTGTCGTTTCGGGCTGGCCTGCGTTGTCGTCTTTCGCGCCCTTGGTCGCTCATCGTGTCTTGCGCGCGCGTTCGCGTATCTCGCGTCTTCATGCTCCGCGGTGCGCGCGGTTCGTCGCAACGTGCCCTTTGTCGTCAGCGGTTCCTTCTTCGCGCGCAGGCCACAAGCTTCGCGGCATTGCCGAGCTTTCAAAGCAGCGCTATCGTGTTGCTCACCGACGGCGTAGCGTGCTGCCGTCTAACCAGTCATTCAAGCGGACGGCTTCGCCGCCGCTTAATTCCAGCGTTAGGCATCAGACTCATGCATCACCACGAGTGCAAAATCGAGAACAAGGATTTTGAGTTGCTCGGCTCTCGCCACAATCCACTAGATCGGCTTTGGCCGCCTTGGGCTTTGGTCATCTGTCGCAAGTGCTCAAAAATCCGCGAGTGGCAGATTCACTCGCAAGAGGGAATGATGGGCGGCGCGCTTGAGTGCACTGCCTTTCCGCGCGACGACTACGTCAAGTCTCAGTATGGCTTGGACGCATCCGCTGTCGAGGCAATACTTTCGGGGCGGCGGCAGCCTCGCGAGTACGATTGGCATAAGGCAGCCTACAATGATGCCTAACAATTCGTTCAAGGCGGACGGCTTCGCCGCCGCTTAACTCAAGCGTTAGAGCTCAATGACAGATTCCGACGACCTGCTAGACACACTCCAGAAACTCGAAGTGGAGTTGCATGGTCCGAGCACGCGGGCGTCAGAGCGTGCAGCGCAGTTGCTCGCAGAAAGTTTCATCGAGTTTGGTGGCTCGGGTCAGGTCTACTCCAAGGCCGAGGTTCTCCAGCTGCTTGCGAGCGAGGTTCCGCCGGCAATTTCTGCTTCGCAATTTTCTGTGCAGCGTATTGCACAAGATGCAGCGCTACTAACCTACATCTCATGTCATCATTCTTCGCAAGACACGTTCTCTCTGCGCAGTTCTATCTGGCAGTTCCAAGAGGGGCAATGGCGCATCATTTTTCACCAAGGCACAAAGTGCGCTCAGCCAGTAGTACAAGGTTGAGCTCTAACCACTCGTTCGAGGCGGACGGCTACGCCGCCGCTCAACTCAAGCGTTAGGGCCCGAACTTGAGCAGCTCGTTTGTTTGCAAAACTTGCGGCGGAACCCACGAAGGGTTGCCCACAGACCTCGGCTGGACGTTGCCTGACGTGGTCTGGGCTATTCCTGAAGCAGCGCGCGCGAACCAAGCACAGTTCGACAGCAATCGTTGCCAGCTAGGCGATCGGTTCTTTATTCGCTGCATACTTAAGCTTCCTTTCAATGAGCAATCTGGTTACTACGGTTGGGGCGTCTGGGTGGAGCTCTCGGAATCAAACTTCTATCGCTACGCCGAGGTCTATGACAAAGACGGGAGTAGTGAGCCTATGATCCCGGGCCAAATCGCTAATGAAATCCCGGCATATCCTTCAACGCTTGGCCTGCGGGTCACGGTGCAGTTCCAAGACAGTACCAGCCGTCCAACTGTCTACGTGCCAACAGAGAGCAATCATCCGCTGGCTGCACAACAATCCGATGGCATAGACAATCAGCAGTACCATACAGTACTTGTAGCCACGGGGTCGGTCAGCAGGCCCTAACAAATCGTTCAAGGCGGACGGCTTCGCCGCCGCTTAACTCCGGCGTTAGGCGGCAGAGCATTTTCTTTGTGTTTGCTCCGCATCGTCAGGTTCGCGTTCCACACGGCCGGTGTTGTGGGCCAGCGTGCGTTGACCTACCTCGTGGCTCTGTCGTGTCTCGCATGTTGAGCGCGTTTTAGTTTTTCGCTTCCCTCTGCGCTGCATCAAGCGCGGTGCTCGGCATCATCGATTTCATCGCGGACAGCGCGTTCTTTTTGCGCACGCCATCACCGTCAAGGCATTGCCGGACATTAAAAGCAGGGCTATCGTGCAGCCCATAGTTCGGCGTGGCGGGCCGCCGTCCTAACAAGTCATTCAAGCGGACGGCTCCGCCGCCGCTTAACTCCAGCGTTAGGCGGCAGAGCATTTTCTTTTGCGTCTGTCCCGCATGCGTGATCTTCCTGTTCCACACGCTTAGTGTGTTGCACGCCGGCGCGCGTTGCCTTATTTCGTTGCTTGGTCGCATCTCGCGTGTTGCGCGCGTTTTCATTTCTCGCTTCTTCGTGCCGTCCATCACGCGCGGTTTGCGCTAACGTCCAGGTCATCGCAAGCTGTTCGCGCTCGTTGCGCACGCCATCACCGTCAAGGCATTGCCGGCCATCAAAAGCAGCGCTATCGTGCAGCCATAGTTCGGCGTGGCGGGCCGCCGTCTAACAAGTCATCCAAGCGGACGGCTCCGCCGCCGCTTAACTCCAGCGTTAGACCACAGGAGAAACATTATGGAAGTCTCATTGAAGAGCTACTTACCCGGTGTACTTAGCGGCATCGTGATCAGCTATATCACGGTCTACTCAATCGCAGTGACATCCGCAATTGTCATGCCTCGCGAGTTTCCCATTTTGCTATGGCAGGTGGCCGTCGTATTCGGGCTTGGCGCTTTCTTGCCAGCCCTCGTCATCTACCTATCGACACTTCTTGTCTCGCGACCAAATCTTCTCGCGTCGCTCACAGGATTCTGCGTGGCCGTCATTGTCAGCATGTGCTTTTTCACAGGCTTAACGTTCGCTGGGAGTGCGCTGTCAGCGATAATCCTTGGCGCCTTAGTTTCTACTACGCTCGCTAGCTTGTGGTCTAACAGGTCGTTCAAGGCGGACGGCTTCGCCGCCGCTTAACTCCAGCGTTAGACTATCGGGGGAAATATGGTTTTTCGTACGCGCAAAGCAGCAGTCATCGCTGGCATTTTGGTGGTAGCCATGGGATGGGTAATCAAAGCGCCCTTGCTGGTTCATTGGGCCGATATTGGAGCAATCACCCTTATTTCTTTCATCCTGCTTTTTGCAGCAACGGTTTCACTTCTTGCCGGCGCTCTTGCGGTGCAACTAGGTAAGCGCGGCCGTGTTCCGTTCGCATTGCACATACTCTTTGCCGTCCTAGCCTTATATTTCTTACACTCCATGTTTCTGCTTCCGCTTGCTCTCGGTGTTGTCGTGGCTGCTACCGCAATCTTCTGGCCAGTCGCAATCCAGACATCAGTAAGTACTAGCGGCTCCGGTCCAGAGTCAGTCTAACTATCCGTTCAAGGCGGACGGCTTCGCCGCCGCTTAACTTCAGCGTTAGGCGGCAGAGCATTTTCTTTGTGTTTGCTCCGCATCGTCAGGTTCGCGTTCCACACGGGTGGTGTTGTCGGCCAGCGTGCGTTGCCGTATTTCGTAGCTCTATCGTGTATCGCAAGTTGCGCGCGTCTTAGTTTCTCGCTTCTTCGTGCCGTGCGTCACGCGCGGTTCGCGGTACCGTCCAGGTCGTCGCAAGCTGTTCGCACTCGTCACGCACGCCATCACCCTCAAGGGATTGCTGGGCATCAAAAGCAGCGCTATCGTGCAGCCATAGTTCGGCGTGGCGGGCCGCCGTCCTAACAAGTCATTCAAGCGGACGGCTCCGCCGCCGCTTAACTCCAGCGTTAGGTATCGCCATGGAAGTACTCGTTGCTGGTGTACAAGCATTCTTCTTCGGACTAATCGGTGCCATCATCGCGTCGGTCATTTTTTATCTTTCAACCCGCCGCAAACCGGATACTCCCCTTATCTTGGGGCTAGCAATTGGCATCGGCACAACCAGAGCTATCGAGGCGCAGTGGCCTGTGTTACTGGCATACCAACCTCTTGTCGTATGCGCTTGTGTTGTCGCATGCGTGGGGCTGGCAAAGTTATCGCGTGGTGCTACCTAACCATTCATTCGAGGCGGACGGCTGCGCCGCCGCTCAATTCCAGCGTTAGGCTGCGAAATCATGATACCCGCTAGTGTAGTGCTGCATTCTGTTTGGAACTTAAGCGGTTGTTGGCGCGGATGACCTTCTGGAGGATGTCGCGCGCGCTCTTGGTCCAGATGAAAGGCTTGGGCTGGATGTTGTGGTGAGCGACGTATGCCTCGATGGCAGCCACCAGTTCGGGCACGCTGGTGAACACGCCGCGACGCAGGCGTTCGGTGGTGATGTCGCGGAAGAAACGCTCAACCATGTTCAGCCACGACGCCGAGGTCGGGGTGTAATGCATGTGGAAGCGCGGATGCTTGTCCAGCCACGCTGTCACGACCGGGTGCTTGTGCGTGGCATAGTTGTCGGCAATCAGGTGCAAGGCCTTGTCCTTGGGTGTGCGGCGGTCGATCTTCTTCAGGAACTTCAGCCACTCCATATGCGTGTGGCGCGGCTGGCACTGACCGATGACCTGGCCATCGAGCACATTGAGCGCAGCGAACAGGGTGGTGGTGCCATGACGTTTGTAATCATGCGTCATCGTCTGGGCGCGCCCCTTCTTCAGCGGCAATCCGGGCTGCGTGCGATCCAGCGCCTGTACCTGGCTTTTCTCGTCGCAGCACAGCACCAGCGCGTGCTCGGGCGGCGACATGTACAGACCGACGACATCTTCGAGTTTCTGCACGAACTGCGGGTCGCGCGAGATATTGAAACCCCGCACGCGATGCGGCTTCAACCCGTTTGCGCGCCAGTGGCGCGAGACACTGGCGGCGCTGATGCCCAGCTCAGCGGCCATCGTGCGCGTGCTCCAATGGGTGGCTGCCGAAGGCGTGCTCTGCGTAGTCAGTTCCACCAGCCGGGCCACGTCGACCTTCGACGGGGGCGCGCCGCGCGGGCGGTCGCGCTCGATCCCGGCGAGTCGATGCTGGGCATAGCGTTCGCGCCAGCGCGCGACCTGCACCCGCCCGAGGCTCAACTGCTCTGCAATCGCCTTGTTCTGCTTGCCCTCGGCCGACAGCAAAACGATCCGGGCGCGCTGCACTAGCCGGACGCTGGTGAGCTTGGAGCGAACCAGATGGGTGAGCTCACTCTGCTCCTCCTCGCTCAGCACAATGTTGGGGGCAACTCGCACGCCATCTCTCCCGCGGGCCTCGTAGTAAAACATGAGACCGGCGGGTCGCTTATACGTTCAATCAAGATTGAAACACTACACTAGTACCACGAAACTAAGGCCAGGAGACGTGTGTTTTATACCGCGAGATGACGGTAAATTTGTTCCGTTTGCATTTCTCTGCACGCCAGCTGGTAAACGCAGCAGTTTCTATGGTGGCATCCTTAACGTGGTGGTTGACAGTCCCAACGTCAGTGAAATCCCTCTGCATGTAGAGGTAAAAAAATATGCTTTGGTGCACATCTCGTGCTTCAGAGAAAACAGCACTCACATAGTCGGCAACGCCGCAGCTAATATCGGTGCACCTGTCCTAGCCGCAATACAGAGTGACACTGCAGACTTCAGCGTGGGAGTTACTTCTTCTGTTTGGGGTTACAAAACCATCATTAAGTACGCGGCTGCGGTCACAGCCTAACTACTCGTTCAAGGCGGACGGCTCCGCCGCCGCTTAACTCCAGCGTTAGGCGGCAGAGCATTTTCTTTGTGTTTGCTCCGCATCGTCAGGTTCGCGTTCCACACGGGTGGTGTTGTCGGCCAGCGTGCGTTGCCGTATTTCGTAGCTCTATCGTGTATCGCAAGTTGCGCGCGTCTTAGTTTCTCGCTTCTTCGTGCCGTGCGTCACGCGCGGTTCGCGGTACCGTCCAGGTCGTCGCAAGCTGTTCGCACTCGTCACGCACGCCATCACCCTCAAGGGATTGCTGGGCATCAAAAGCAGCGCTATCGTGCAGCCATAGTTCGGCGTGGCGGGCCGCCGTCTAACAAGTCATCCAAGCGGACGGCTCCGCCGCCGCTCAATTCCAGCGTTAGGTGTAAGCATGGAAACTCAATCGCACCAAATGCCAGTTCGGGTCGCGGTCCGCTGGCCATTCCGCATTCTTGCCGCGCTCATCGTCCTCGCGGGACTCGCGGCGGTCCTGGGTGGAGCGATTGCCTGGTGGTCTCACAGCGCTAGTTTTCCCAAGTGGCAAATGCTATTCGCCCTTCCAGGCGTCGCTTGGTTAATTCGCGTGGCGTGGGATTCCGCCATCCGCGGTCGTCCGCCAGCATCCGAGTATTGGCCGTTTGCCTCGCAGAGCGTTTTCACGGTGTACGTCATCGCTTTATTGGTGGCTTCGTACACCTAACAAGTCCGTAAGAGACTTCCCGTCAACGCCGCCCGCTTGATGCTCTTGCCTTGAGCTTTCAGGCTTTCGCTGGTCATCATGTTGTCCTCTGTGTAGCGTCGTGCGTGTCAGTGCTTGCGGCGTTGAACGTTGCCAGACTGCATTTCCGTAAACGGTCTTGTTGCATCGATGGTGCTGACGCGGACCTGGGTATAAACCGCGCCCGGAGACCTCGTTCGTTCGTCGGTGTCGTCGGTGTCTGGCGATCAACCAGAACACTTTTACACGTCCAGAATGTTAGTCAGGTTCTCTCCGGGTGGGTCTGACCCGTTGCTACCTCTTCGCGCTGACGCTGAACGGATGAAACTTGTCGTTTGTGGTTACGCCACGGCACTCATCGTGATGGCATGTTTGCCGGCCGGGCGCTGCACCATCGGGTGCTTCAGCCACGCGTCGGCGTCGTAGGTTTCGTCATCGGCCAGCATGGCCCAGAGCTGCCGGGCATGTTTGTTGGCGATGGCCACCAGCACTTTGCCGAACGGCATCCGACAGGCCAACTGGCGTATCCATACCTGCTCGGGCGTGGACTTTTCCACGCTGACCGCTTTGGCCCGCTGCAGGCTGCTGCGGGCACCCTGGATCAGCAGCGTGCGCAGATGGCCATCGCCACGACAGCTGATTGCACCGAGACGAGCATGCCCGCCACTGGAATGCTGCGTCGGCACCAAACCCAACCATGCGCTGACCTGTCGGCCGTTGCGAAATTCCTTGGCATCGCCGAGTGTGGCGATCACCGCATCGGCAGTGATCGCACCGATGCCGATGATTGCGCGCATCCGTGCACAACGCTCATCCGCCCGCGCATGGGCGTCGATGCGTGCACTGCACGCGTCGACGGCCGTGCGGACCTGCGCCCAGTGTGCGCTGAGGTCACGCAGCAGCTCGCGCATCTCAGGGGGTAATGCCGTGTGCTGGTCCAGGTCGGCCAGGGCAACGCGCAGCGCGTGATCGCTTTTCGCCACCACGACGCCAAATTCGGCCAGCAATCCGCGCAGGCGGTTGCCGATCGCCAACGACTCGACCTTGTAACCCTCGCGTACCCGATGCCATGACAACCGTGCTTGTCGATCGATGGTTTTAACCGGCACGAAGCGCATGTTGCCTTGGCGGGCCGCCGTGGCGATCGCCTCGGCATCGTTGCGGTCGTTCTTCGCGGTGCGATTCTTCCGAAACGGCGTGACGAATTGCGCCGCCATCAGCCGTGGCTGCAGACCGTACTCCAAACACAGACGCCCCCAATGGTGCGCACCGCTGCACGCCTCCATCGCCACGACCGTGCCCGCTGGCACCTGCGCCAGCCACACCGCGAAGGCATCCCGCTTGAGATCCAGCCGGCGCAGCACATGGCCGCTGCCGTCCACCTCGCACACCGAAAACACGCTCTTCGCCAAATCCACGCCGATGGTTATAGTGTTCATGGAGACTTCCTCTTCGAGTGACGGTTGATCAGCATCACCATCATGGCCCTCGAGGCCGAAAGGGGAGGAAGTCTCTTTTTACTCGTTCGAGCGGACGGCTCCGCCGCCGCTTAACTCCAGCGTTAGGAGGTCGACCAAATGAAGGATGGTTATAGTGCTCAAGGAGACTTCCTCTTCTGTTGACGGTTGTTTCGCAACACCATCATGGCCCTCAAGGCCGAAAGGGGAGGAAGTCTCTTTTTACTCATTCAAGGCGGACGGCTTCGCCGCCGCTTAACTAAAGCGTTAGGCCTCATGATCATCGACATCGACAAACTCACTGAATCCGAGCTCATTGATCTCAACAATCGGATTGTTGAGAGGCTACGTTTTATGCAACATGCGCGGGCGCACGCAACGATGCTTCGCTTCAGCATCGGCGATCGCGTCACGTTTGAGCCAGACGTTCGCGGCCCAGTGGTTGGCGTAATTGTCCGGTACAACAAAAAATCGGTCTCCGTTCTCACGGACGATGGCCAGCGCTGGACAGTGGCTCCGGGCCTTCTTCGCCCTGCTTCGACAAAGACCGGTCAACATTCTGACTCGGGCAACATTGTTACTTTGCCGCTCAAACCACGCGGTGAGGTCTGACATCTCCGTAAGAGACTTCCCGCTTGATGCTCTTGCCTTGAGCTTTCAGGCTTTCGCTGGTCATCATGTTGTCCTCTGTGTAGCGTCGTGCGTGTCAGTGCTTGCGGCGTTGAACGTTGCCAGCCTACGTGCTGTTGCCACATTAGACGACTTGATCGCCCGGTAGATTAACCCGGAAAATCCACGATGACTTCGCTCATCTGCATCACCGGCGCGAGGTCGGTGTAGTTGGCGATGTCGGCGAGTATTTCCTTGGCGTGTGGACCGAAACCAGCCTGAAAGGCCTCGGCCGATTCGCTGAAGATATGGCACATGCCGACGTAGGTGGCCGGCGCATCGGGCGCGCCGCCGTTGATGCCTTTGTCCACTGTGTAGTACTTGCAGCTGTCGCCCATCAGCCGCTTGACCAGCGGCATGTGCTTGTCTTTGTAATAGGCGTGGTCGAAGCGCGCGCCGGGCACGTTGGGGTACATCACACTGACTTTGATCATTGCTGTCTCCTGTTGAAAACCTGCGTGTCGCACAGAGTTGACTGGCTTTGCCCAGCCGTCGATTGAATCAGGATGCCACGCCGTCAGAACCGTCCTTCTTTCTGCAACTGGGCGATTTCGTCGTCGGTAAACAGGCGCGAGCGCGTGAGAAAGCGCACGCCCTCGCCGTTATCCAGCGAAAACATGCCGCCACGACCTTCGACCACGTCGATGATCAGCTGGGTGTGCTTCCAGTATTCGTACTGCGATGGGCTCATGTAGAACGGCGCGTCGGCAATGACGCCAAGCTGCACGTCGTTGTCGCCGACGATGAAGTCGTCCTTGGGATAGCACATCGGTGAGGAGCCATCGCAGCAGCCGCCGGACTGGTGGAACAGCACGGGGCCGTGCTTTTGCCGCAAGCGCTCGATCAGCGCGTAGGCGGACGCGGTGGCGATGACCTTGTCGACCCGCGGGTCGGCGGCTGTATCGGTGACGGAAACTTCAGACATGATTCTCTCCGTGGCTGGCTAGAACGTGAGTCGCGCGCCCAGCATGTAAGTACGGTCGGGGCCTGGCTCGAAATAGCGGCTGTTGCTGTCGTTGACGATGACGGTTCCGATGTAGCGGCGATCTGCCAGATTGTCGATGCTGGCGCTGAGCTGCAGACGCGACATCGCGCCCAGCGCGAAGGTGTAGCTGGTGTCGATATCGACCAGGGCATAGCCTGCCGCGCGCTGCGTGTCGGTGTCGTTGACGGTGACCGAGCCCACGCCCTGCAGCGTCACGCCTTGATGCCAGCCCAGGTCGGTGCCGTGTTCGAGGCGCAGCGAACCGTAGTTGTCCGGCACGCCGGGTATCGGCGTACCCGCGGCGACTGGCGTGATGGGCACTGCACACGGCGTCGTGGTGCAGGTGAGGAAGGGGCTGCGGAATGCCGCCAGCAGATGGGTGAAACCGGCTGAGAGCTTGAAGTCGTTGCCCAGCTGGCCGGTCAGCGAAAACTCCAGTCCCTGACGGCGCGCGCTGCCCACGTTCTGGTAGGTCGCACGCCCGTTTTCATTCGTGTCGACGGTCAGCTCGTTGCGCGTATCGGCGCGGAACGCTGCCGCGTCGAACTCCATTGCCGGGACGATTTGCCACTTGGCGCCGACTTCAAGATTCTTGCTGTGCTGCGGCTGCAGATTGAACGCGAGACCCGCCTGCCCGTCGCTGCGGTAGCCGAGCTCGTTATAACTCGGCGTTTCGAAACCCTTGCTGTAACTGGCATACAGACGCACGTTGTCGGCCGGGCGAAACTGCACGCCGGCCACCGGCGTGGTGGCCGAGTATGTCACGCGGCCACTGTCGTTCGGGTTGGCGGCGGTGATGTAGAAATCCTGCTCGTGAAAATGCACGTCGTCGCGGCGCAGGCCCAGCAGCAGCGACCAGCGATCGGCAAAGTGCCAGTACCACTGCGCGTATTCGTCGACGTTGTCGACGTCATCGTTCTCGTTGCGGCGCAGTGCACCGACGACGCCGAGCTGGGTAATGCCGGAACGGCTGGTGACGAAGTTGTTGAAACCGAGCCGACGCTGATGCTGATAGTCCGCGCTGACGCCCAGCACGAATTCGTAGTCGCGGTTGAGCAGATCGCCGCTGTGCGTCCAGCGCAGATCCGTGCCGCCGTAGTCGGTATCGGGCTGGACCACGCCGCCGGACTGCAGCGGATTTTTCTGGGTGGCCGGCGGAATCGAGAGGAACTGCTGGATGCTGCGCTGGCCGTGGTAGACCATCGCGCGCACCTGATCGTTCTCGTCGATCTGCTGTTCGTAGATCAGGCCGAGCTGGGTCTGCTTGCTGCTCTTGCGCGTGTTGTACTGGCTTGCCACGGCCGTGGCCTGGCGCGGATCGGCGTTGACCTGCGCGCGGGTGAGGCCGAGTTCATCCTGTGCGGTGGGTTGATAAAAGCGGTTGAGCACCACGGTGAGCTTGCGCTGCTTGCCCAGATCAATGCCGAACTTGGCGTTGTCCGATTCGCGATGCACGCGGCTGTGCTGGCGATAGCCGCCGGAGATGAATTCCGATGCGGCGATGTTGTAATCGACCGGCCCGACGATGCCGCGCGTATCGGCGCTGTAGCGGAACGTGTCGTTGCCGCCGCCGGAAAATCCCAGCGTGGTCTGCGGCACGGCGGTGCCATCGGCGCTCCACATCTGCACCACACCGCCAGCGGCGTTGCCGTAAAGCACGGAGAACGGACCGCGCAGCACTTCCACGCGATCGGCGCTGTCGATATTGAACTGCGAGACCTGGCCCTGCCCATCCGGCAGCGTGGCGGGAATGCCGTCGATATAGAGGCGGATGCTGCGCACGCCGAAAGTTGCGCGACCGCCGAAACCGCGAATCGATATCTGCTCGTCCTGCGCGTAGTTCTGCCGATCGCGCGCAATGATGCCCGGCACGCCGATCAGCGTTTCGGACAGATTGATGCCGGGGTTGGCGGCCGAGGTCGGCTCGACGTTAACCACCGTGAGTGCAGCGGGAAGATCGAATGGCGATATGGCCATTCGGCTGGCGTTGACCTTGACTGCCGGCAGCGTGGTGGTGGTCTTGGGATCGGTCGCCGCAGCGGTTGCGGCATCCTGTGCCGCAACGGCAGGCGAGACGACAGCAACTGTGAACAGTGCAAGAGCAACAGCCTGATCCCGTCGTCTCGCCGTCGGAAGCCCCTTTGTATCTCGATGAAGCCTTTGCCTGCCCTGCGTCACGTCGATCTCTCCAAAAAAGCACCGCCAACACATGCGAAACCACCGGCGCACCAAACGCACCAGTGGTTTCGCATAGCAGCACCGCGATCACTTGTTGTCGATTGGCTCGCCACGGTATAGCAGCTTTACTTTGGATTTTGTGGCGTCGTCGTATGTCAGCGCCTTGTCTCCTGCCGGATAGCCGTTCTGCTGCAGCAGAAAGGCCATGATCTGAACGTAGTCATCGTGCGCCAGCGTGGCGGGTGCCGTTGCCGGCATGTTGTTTGCCACGATGCCGAACACATCACCGACATGGAAATCGGCCTTGGGCGAGGCAAAGTTCGGCCCCTTCAACGCCGGGCCCGAGCGGCCCAGTAGATTGGGACCGTGGCACATTGCGCAGTAGGTGAGAAATTTTATTTTCCCGCCATCGGCCTGCGCCGAGGTAAACAAGGCCGGCGGTGCACCGGCCGGCTTGGCCGCCTTTTTCGAACCACAGCGCCGGTCTACGCCACCATCGGTGACCGAGCGTTTCAGCATCGCGCTGGTGCCACGATTGATCGGCATCGCCGCGCCAATTTCCGCGTACGGTGCCAGCAGCTTCGCGAGCTGACCCGAGTCGGTCAGTGCCGTCACGGCTTTCTCGAAATCGCGAGCCGCCGGCGCGTGCTCCTCGTCATACAGCGCAACAAGGTTGAACCTGGCGTGCGGTTCGTCCAGCTCGTGGTAGGTGAAACGCGCCGACTCATGCCTGCTGGCCAGATAGGCCACCACGGTGGGCTGCCACAGCATCGCGGCGTGCACCTGGTGTTTTTCCAGCGCGGCAAGCGAGGCATCGTCGGTGAGATGGATGTCCGCATTGACGTTGGGATGCGTCGCGAAATACAGGTTCGGCGTGGTCTGGTAGGTCACCGCCACGTCGGTGTTTTTCGCCAGCTGATCCAGCGTGGTCACCTTGCTGGCTTTGGGCGTAACCAGCACGAAGCCGGTGTGGCCGTAAGGCGCCGTGGTGAGCAGACCCGGCAGCGTGGTTTTCGCATCGGCATCGATGGGAAAACCCAGCACCAGCGAGCAGCTGGCCCTGGCTAGCTTGTTGAACTCTTTCAGACTGAAGCCGTCGTCACCGCCGCCGCTGCCGTCGAACTCATGCAGCGCCAGCGTGCGGCCCTCCTGCGTGGCGATGGCCTGAGCAATGCTCTTGTCCACCGCAGCGGTCGGGCTGCTCTTGTCGACGCAGACCGACAGCTCAGACGCGGCGGCGGCGCCGCCGTACAAAAGTACGGCGGCCGTTCCGACAAGCCATGCAAACCGGCTTTTTTTACCCATCTGTTGCTTCATGCATTGACTCCGTCACATCGCAAATACGTAGAAGTGTCCACCCAGCGGAATGTTCTGCACCTTCGGATCCTTGGCCATGTCGCCGCCCCAGATCGGCGTTGCACCACCCCAGCCGGCATAGATGCCGATGAACTGCTTGCCGTTGACCTTCCACGTGCTGGGCACGCCGATGATGCCCGAGCTCAACTGCGGGCTTTTCCATTTCACCGCGCCGGTGGTTGCATCGAAGGCGTAGAGATAGCCATCGGCGCTGCCGGAGAACACCAGTCCGCCGCCCGTGCTCAGCATGCCGTCGTTCCACGGCAGTTCGGACGGATGGTTCCAGACCTTTTTGCCGGTGTTGAGATCCATCGCGATCACATCGCCCCACTGACCCTTGAACGCCGGATCGGCCATCACCTTGAACGACTCGCCAAGGAACGGCAGGCCGGCCTTGTAGCTGACCGTGGCGCCCTTGATCGTCATACAGGTATGCATGGCGGGGATGTAGGCCATGTGGGTTTTCGGATCGACCGAGATCGGCCACCAGTTCTTGCCGCCGAGGAAGCTGGGGCAGGTAAACACTTCCTTGTCGATGGTGGGGCGCAGGGCGGGATCGGTGACCGGCTTGCCGTCCTTGAAGCCGCTGACCGACGTGGCGGTGACAAACTTCTCGGCGTAGATCAGCTTGCCGGTGGTGCGGTCAATCGCATAGAACCAGCCGTTGCGGCTCGCGCTGACGATGGCCTTGTGCTGCACGCCCTGATAGTTGATGTCGGTCAGCACCGTCTCGTTGGTGCCGTCGTAATCCCAGGTGTCGTTCGGCGTGTACTGGTAGTTCCACTTGATCTTGCCGGTGGCCGGGTTCATCGCGATGACCGAGTCGGTGTACAGGTTGTCACCCGGACGCAGCGTGGCCAGCCATGGGCCGGGATTGCCCACGCCCCAGAACAGCGTGTCGCTTTCGGCGTCGTAGGTGCCGGTGAGCCACGCACCGCCGCCGCCGGTCTTGTAAGCACCCTTGGGCCAGGTCTTGCCGCCCGGCTCGGTCGGTGCCGGCACGGTGTACTGCTTCCACAGCTGCTTGCCGGTCTTGGCATCCAGGGCGGTGATGAAACCGCGTGCGCCGTACTCACCACCGGACAGGCCGACCACGACCTTGCCCTTGACGATCAGCGGCGCCAGCGTCATCGCCGCACCCTCGTCGGCCGCGAGCAGCTGCTTCTTCCACTGCACCTTGCCGGTGACGGCGTCGAGTGCCACGACGTAGTTGTCCAGCGTGGCCATGTACACGTCGTTGCCGTACAGGGCGACGCCGCGATTGACGACGTCGCAGCAGACCGTTTTCAGGCCGACCTTCGACAGATCGTGCTGGTAGCGCCACAGCTGCTTGCCGGTGCTGGCCTGAAAGGCGACCAGCTCATCCTTGGGCGTGGTGATGTAGAGAAAATCGCCGTTGACGATGGCCGGCGACTCGTGGCCCTGTTCGAAGGCGGTCTTGTAATCCCACACCTGCTTCAGGCCGGTGACGTTGCCGGCGTTGATGGTGTCGAACGGCGAGTAGCCGGAGCTGGTGTAGTCATGGCGATACATCAGCCAGCCATCATCGGTGGCTGCCGCTTTGAGCCGCGCGTCGGTGACCGGCATGTAGTCGGCCGCCAGCGCGCCGCCGGTCATGGCCAGCAACGCAACGAACAGGGTGGTTTTGCGCAAGGTCGTCAGACGTTTCATGTGCATCTTCCTCGTGGTGGGTCGTTATGAATATTCAGGACGTGCAATCAGTACTGGAATGACGTGGCGGATCAGAAAAACACGAAGCCGCCGATGGTGCCGCCGTTGAGGCGCGCGGTGTTGCCGAGATAATCTTTGGAGCGGGTCTGCGACAGTTCAAAACTCAGCGTCACGGCCTTGGTCAGCGCGTAATACACGCCGGCAGTGATGTTGCTGTTGGATTTGAAATCACCGTCGGCAACCAGATCCTCGCGGTTCTTGCTGACGCCGTCGCTGAGTCCGAACTTCAGCTTGTCGGTCGCCTGATACGTGGCCTGCACCAGATAGTTGATGCCCTTGGCATTGGACTGATCGCCGTCGGCGAGAATGCCCAGGCCGCGCCCGGCCTGCACGTTACCCAGCAGACCAAACTGGCCGACGGTGTAGGACGCACCGAGCTCGCCCTCGGCCATGGTGAAGCTTTCGGGCGTGATGCCGGAGCCGGTGGGCGCGTAAAACCGCTGCGTCTTGGCGCCGATCCACGCATGCAGACCTGCGCCGGTATAGCTGAATTGCCCCTGCACCTGCGGCGCGGAGCGCGAGTCGTAGACGCCGGTGTTGTCGACCGGACTGAACACGCCGCCGCTGAAACTGAAACCCGACGTGCCGGGCGAGGTGTAGACGATCTGACCGTAGCTGCCGACATACGTATAACCCGCGCCGATATGGCCAAGCGATACGCGGCCACGCTGGGTTGCCTGCACCGGCGCACCGACGCCTATCAGGGTCATGTCGCCGATGATCGAGTTGTAGCCGAAGATGCCGTAGTCACGACCGAGCTTCACCGTACCGAAGTCCGCCGTGCCAAGGGTGAAAAACGCCTGGCGCACGTCAACGCCGCTGTTGGCCGACAGCGCATCGGACGTGGCGACATTGGCCATGATGCTGATCTGCGCCGCAATGTCGATGCCTTCCTGCTGCGTGCTGAACTTGGCGATCAGCGCGTCGGGCAGCAGGCCGTTGCCGATGGTGGTGCGGTTCTGCTGACCGCCGCAGCCGAGCGCACGACCGGCGAGCGCGGTGCCGCCCACGTTATCGCCGTGGCAGCTGACGGTCGTGTAGTACGCGTTGACGAAGCCGCTGATGTCGACGTTCCAGTTGTTGCCGCTGAACTCGGTCGCGCTGGCCGTCAGCGGAACCATCGTCAGACCCAGCAGCGCGCCGGCGGCCGAAAGGCTGCGACGCGCCATGTGTTGACGTTGTTGCGTTTGGTTTTGTCCCTTGATCTTTTTCATGATCCCTTCCCCTCGTTGGTGAGTGACTCTTGAGAAAACGATTCACCGACCCCCGCCAGCGTTTCGTTTTTTGTCGTTGCCTCGTTTGAACATGTTTCAGATGCGTACAAGCGCCTAGCCGCCATCGACAGTGAGTCGGCGGATACGACGTGTTGGGCATGACGGCCGCCGCGAAACGCGGCGATGCGAATCACGGAAGGCCGCGTGGCCTTCCGTGATTGGAGCGCTTAGAAAAAGCCCAGCTTTTTCGGCGAGTAGCTGACCAGGAGGTTCTTGGTCTGCTGATAGTGGTCGAGCATCATCTTGTGATTCTCGCGACCGATGCCCGACTGCTTGTAGCCACCGAACGCGGCGTGCGCCGGATAGGCGTGGTAGCAGTTGGTCCACACGCGGCCGGCCTGGATGCCGCGGCCGAAGCGATACGCCCGCGTGCCGTTGCGCGTCCACACACCGGCGCCGAGGCCGTACAGCGTGTCGTTGGCAATCTCCAGCGCTTCGGCGTCGTCCTTGAAGGTGGTGACGGAAACCACCGGTCCGAAAATTTCTTCCTGGAACACGCGCATCTTGTTGTGGCCGAAAAACACCGTCGGCTTGACGTAGTAGCCGTCCTTGAATTCACCGTCCACGATCTGGCGCTCGCCGCCGATCAGCACCTTGGCGCCTTCCTGCTTGCCGATATCGAAGTAGGACAGAATCTTCTCCAGCTGCTCGCCCGACGCCTGCGCGCCGACCATCGTGGTCGGATCAAGCGGGTTGCCCTGCTTGATCGCGGCCACGCGCTTGAGCGCGCGCTCCATGAAGCGGTCGTAGATCGATTCGTGGATCAGTGCGCGGCTCGGGCAGGTGCAGACCTCGCCCTGGTTGAACGCGAACAGCACGAAGCCTTCGATGGCCTTGTCGAGGAAATCGTCGTCCTCGTCCATCACGTCGGCGAAGAAAATATTCGGCGACTTACCGCCGAGCTCCAGCGTCACCGGAATCAGGTTCTGGCTGGCGTACTGGCTGATGAGGCGACCAGTCGTGGTTTCGCCGGTGAAGGCGATCTTGGCGATGCGGCTGCTCGAAGCCAGCGGCTTGCCGGCTTCCAGGCCGAAACCGTTGACGATGTTCAGCACGCCGGGCGGCAGCAGATCACCGACGATCTCGGCCCAGATCAAAATGCTTACCGGGGTCTGCTCGGCAGGCTTCAGCACCACGCAGTTGCCGGCAGCCAACGCCGGTGCCAGCTTCCAGCAGGCCATCAGCAGCGGGAAGTTCCACGGAATGATCTGACCGACCACGCCAAGCGGCTCGTGGAACTGGTAGGACACCGTGTCGTTGTCGATCTCGCCCATCGAGCCTTCCTGCGCGCGGATGCAGCTGGCGAAATAGCGGAAGTGGTCGATGGCCAGCGGCACGTCGGCGTTGAGCGTTTCGCGAATCGGCTTGCCGTTGTCCCAGGTTTCCGCGTAGGCAATGACTTCGAGATTCTGCTCCATGCGATCGGCAATCAGATTGAGGATGCGCGCGCGCTCGGCGACCGACGTCTTGCCCCAGGCCTCCTTGGCGGCGTGCGCAGCGTCGAGAGCGGCTTCCACGTCGTCCTTGTCGGAGCGCGGAATCTCGCAGAACGGATGCCCGGTGATCGGGGTGATGTTGTCGAAATACCTGCCGCCCTTCGGCTCCACCCACTGGCCGCCGATGAAGTTGCCGTAGCGCTGCTTGAAGGGAACCTGTACCGCGAGATGCTGCTGCTCGAGCTTGGTCATGGATTGGCGCTCCGTGTCTGGGAAAGGTACAGACGCAAGAGCAGGAGACGTGCCAGCAGGCCGAAAAAAAATCCCGTGTTGCACTGTGCCAATCGACCGGCTCGCCCCAGCTCCGGGAAAAAATCCATAATCGCTGCAGCGCACCAACAAAGTCGGCAGCGCGCCTGTTGCGCTTTGCCCCCGCGTATGTTTTGTATCGAAACACACCTTCTGGAGGTGTCGCAGATTGCGACACATGAGACCACCCATGCGGAATCCTGGTTTCACCGAATCGATAAACACGGCGCGCCGAAGCTTCTTCAACAGCGGCTCGGAGCCCCGCGGACTGGTTTCGGACACCATCCTTGCCTCGTGGCGCCGGTGCCGCATGCAGGGCTTGGTGGCCGACGAACGACCGAGCGTCACACCGATCGAGCGCCATCAGCTCGGTGAAATGCAGGAGGAACACGAAGTACTGCGGCGGTTGTGCCGGCCTGAACTTGAAGCGCTTTATGCCAGCGCCAATCACGCCGGCAGCATCGTGGTGCTGACGGCACCTGACGGCTTCATTCTCGACGCGCTGGGCAACGCCGATTTTCTCGACAAGGCCGCGCGCGTGGCGTTACGCCCGGGCGCCCCGTGGAGCGAAGCGGCAACCGGCACCAACGCGATCGGCACCGCCCTGATCGAACGCCGCGCGATAGAAGTGCGTGGCGGCGAACACTATTACGCACCGCACAAGGTGCTGAGCTGTTCGGCCTCGCCGATCTTCGATCCCCACGGTGCGGTGGTCGGCGTGCTCGATCTCTCCGGCGAGTCGTCTTCCCATCATTTGCACGCGCTGGGCATGGTGCAGCTGGCCGTCGAGCAGATCGAACATCGATTGTTCGAAAGCGATTTCGACGGCGCCGACATCGTGCGCATCCAGCCGGACGCGGCGCTGCTCGGCACGGCGCGCGAAGGCATGCTGGTGTTCGAGGCGCACAAGCTGGTCGCCGCCAATCGGCACGCGCTGCGCCTGCTCGGCATGGACTGGAGTGAACTGGGCAAACGCCGCTACGACGAGCTGTTTGCCTCGGCCTTGCCGCGCCCCGGCAGCGTGGCCGGCATGCGCTGCCAGAGCGGCGAAATGGTGCATGCGCGTCGCGACATGCCTCGACAGATCAGTGCGCCCTCGCGCACGCAGCATGGCACGCACGTGCAGCGGAGTACGCACGTCAAGCCGCTGCGTTCTCCGGCACCGGTTTTCTCGGCGACGATGAATGAAGCGATTGATCGCAGCGTGCGCCTGCTCGATGCCGATATTCCGCTGCTGCTGCAGGGCGAAACCGGCACCGGCAAGGAGGTAGTGGCGCGCGAACTGCACCGCCGCAGCGCGCGCGCCGGTGCGCCCTTCATTGCGGTGAACTGCGCCGCTCTGCCCGAAAGCCTGATCGAGTCGGAGCTGTTCGGCTACCTGCCCGGTGCCTTCACCGGCGCCCGCCGCGACGGCTCGCCCGGCCTGCTGCGCGAAGCCGACGGCGGCACGCTGTTTCTCGACGAGCTCGGCGACATGCCGCTGGCGATGCAGAGCCGGCTGCTGCGCGTGCTGCAGGAGCGCGAAGTCACGCCGCTCGGCGGCAGTCGCGCGCATCCGATCGATGTGACGGTTATCGCGGCCACGCACCGCGACCTCGCCAGCGCCGCCGAGCGCGGCGAGTTTCGTTCCGACCTGTATTACCGCATCGCGCAATCGACCCTGCGCCTGCCCGCGCTGCACGAACATGTGGACCTTGCGTCTGTCATCGAACAGCTTTGGCTCGCCCTGGGCGGAAATCAAATCCCGATGCACCTGCATCCGGAGCTGGTGACGGATCTGGCCGGCCGCCGCTGGCCTGGCAATCTTCGCCAGCTGGTGGGATTGCTGCGCAGCCTGATGGCGCTGGGCAACGTCGGGTCGGTGCTGACGCGGCGCGATCTGCCAGCAGACCTGCAAACGCAGAGCGCGACGCAGAGCCTGTCGCACGCGGGTACACCGGCGTCTGGCAGTCTTGAGTCGATCGAGCTGCATGCCATCGACGAAGCCATCGCCACTTGCGACGGCAACGTGGCTGCCGCGGCACGCAAGCTCGGCGTCAGTCGCAGCACGATCTATCGACGGCTGAGTCAGAACGGCAACGGTTGAAGTGATTCACGCGGTCATGCCGTCGCCGCGAACGGCAGATGCAGAGCCTGCCAAAACCCTCGCTAGCGCATGCGCCCCTCGGCATTGCCGGCGCGCGCACTATCGAGTATTTCCGGATACGGAAACTCCAGCCCCAGCAGCTGGCGCATGTCCGGACTCGCCTGCGCGATGAACTCGACCGGCAGCGCGGCCGGCAGATTTTCCATCGGCTTGACCCACTTGGGCAGGTACTGGATCAGGATCGCCGAGCGATCCATCGTCGACAGATTGGGCATGGCGCAATGCCATACCGCGCCGAAGAAGATCACCGTATCGCCGGGCTCGCCCAGCATGCGCTCGCAGCGATCGTAGAAACGGTCGCTCTCGACCGGATAGTGCAACTCGCGCTGCGAACCCGGCACGTACGCCGTCGCACCAGTTTCCACCGTAAAGGGATCGAGCATGATGGTGGCCTGCGCATTGAGCGGGAAGCTGGCGTTGAGCCGGGCCGGATGCGTCAGCGGCGAGTGGTAGTCCCAGTAAGGATAATCGATATGCGGCTCCTGCCCCGGGCCGCCGGGCAGGATGCGGTTGGCCGCGATCGAGCCCATGGTGAAACCGCTGCCGAGAAAAGCGCGCATCACCTGCATCAGCAGCGGGTGCGCCGCCATGCGCGAAAACACGTCGCCCTTGGCCAGCAGGTTCCACACACGCCGCTGCAGATCGATGGTGCCGGCCTTGCCCGCCGCGCCCTGGAAATGCGTGACCTTGGGGGCGGACGATTCGGACTCGCGCATCACCACCTCGCGCGCCTGCGCAATCTCTTCCGGCGAGAACAGGCCACGCACGGTCACCGCGCCGGAGCCGTCAAACAGTTCGCGCACGACAGCGTCAACATCGAGATGCGCGGCATCGACGATAGTCGAACCGGCAACGACAGCAGATGCACGAGCAGTGAGTGTAGACACGAGGCGTTCCTCAGGTTGGAAAACTGGATGACCGAGACAAACGCTACGCCATATTGCAAGCGCTTGCAAAGCGCACTGCAGCATGCGTAGAGTCCGTGGTTAATCCACAAGGAATGGCGATGACACAGCTGCGAATCGGCCTGATCGGCGCCGGCTACATGGGCAAGGCGCATACGCTGGCATGGCAGTCGGTGCGCACCGTATTCGATACGCCGCTATCGCCGGTATGCGAGATGCTGGCCACGTCCACCGACGCCGGCGCACGCGAGCACGCGCAGGCCTGGGGCTGGCGGCGCTCCACCGGCGACTGGCAAAGCCTGGTAAACGATCCCGACATCGATGCCGTGGTCATCGCCACTCCGCCGCGCACGCACCTGCCGATGGCGCTGGCGGCCATCGCGCAAGGCAAGCACGTGTTGTGCGAAAAGCCGCTGGGCTGCACGCCGGCCGAATCGCTGCAGATGGCCGAAGCCGCCAAGCGGGCCGGCGTCGCGCACATGGTCGGTTTCAACTACATTCGCACGCCGGCCAGCCAGTTGGCGCGCGAGATCATCGCCTCGGGCGAAATCGGCGACGTCATCCATATCGCGGCCGAGCACGTAGAGGACTACCTGCATTCGCCGCAGCTGCCGGCCAGCTGGCGCACGCGCGAGAGTACGGCCACCACCGCCGGCGCGCTTGGCGACGTCGGCGCGCACGCGATCAACGCCTGCCTGCGCCTGGCCGGCCCGATCCGGTCACTGGTCGCCGATACGCATATCGTCCACGCCCGGCGCGCCGGGCCCGACGGCGACGAGGTGGTGGGCAACGACGATCTCGGCCAGCTGCTGCTGCGTTTTGCCAGCGGCGCCAGCGGCACGCTGGGATTCAGCCGCGTCGCCGCAGGTCGCAAGATGGGCTACACCTATCGCGTCACCGCCACGCGCGGCGCCCTCGCCTTCGACCAGGAAGACCAGAACGCGCTCTGGCTTTTCGATGCGAGTCGCCCGCTCGAACGCCAGGGCTTTCAGAAAATTTTGATGCGCCCCGGCCATCCCGACTACGCGTCGTTCAATCAAGGCCCTGGCCACGGCACCGGCTACAACGAGCAGATCGTGATCGAGGCGCGCGACTTTATTCGCGCGATCAGCAGCGGCCAGTCCGTGTGGCCGGATTTTCGCGCAGGGCATGAAGTGGACTGCGTTATCGCCGCCGCGCTGCAGTCGGCCGCCGAGCGGCGCTGGATCGACCTTTGACTGTATTGTCGGCGCGCAGGCTGTCGCGCTCGACGATCTCGCTGGCAAAAATGCTTGACGCAGGCACCCGATCCGGCTCGAGCAGCCACCCCGCCATCTGTGCGATGGCCTGCTCGATCATCGCGGCGATCGGCTGGCGCACCGTGGTGAGTCGGTAGGACGCCCACGCGGCCAGCGGCATGTCGTCGAAACCGACGATGCTGATCGACGTCGGCACCGCCACGCCGCGCTCGCGACACGCATCCATCGCGCCGAGCGCGATGATGTCATCGCCGCAGAAAACGCCATCGATATCCGGCAATGCATCGAGCAGCGCATGCAGGCCGAGCCGGCCGTGTTCGTGCGAGTAATCGCCGGTGAAGTGTTTTGCCACCGGCGTGACACCCCGTTTTTTCAACGCGCGCTCGAAGCCGCGACAGCGGTCGCGCGACGCCACGTCGGTGCGCGATGCGCCGAGAAACACCAGTCGCCTTAGCCCACGCGAAACCATCAGGTCGCCCACGGCGGCCCCGGCCGCGGCATTGTCCACCGTCACCACCGGCACCGACGCCGGGCCACCGCCGCGCCCGAACAGATGCATCACCGGCAGCCCCGCTTCCACACAGCGCTCGGCGAAACCCGCCGGCGGCGCCGAGGTGGCGATCAGCACCGCGTCGACGTTGTATTTCAGCATCATTTCCAGCGCCGCATCGGCGCCGCCGCGCTCGGCGAGATTGGCCAGCAGCGGCCGCAGGCCGCGCGCCTGCAGCTGCCGGGTGAACTGATCGAACACATCGAGGAACGCCGGATTGGCAAAGTGGTTGGAAACCAGCCCGATCAACTCGGTGCGGCCGGTGACCAGACTGCGCGCGGCATGATTGGGACGAAAGCCCAGCATTTTGGCCGCCGCTTCGACCCGCGCACGCATGCTCGCCGACACGCTGGCGCCCTCGGTAAAGGTTCGCGACACCGCCGAGATCGACACGCCCGCCTTGTCGGCGACATCCTGCGCGCTGACGCGCGTCGGGAAAGCCGAACGGGAACCGCGCTTGTTCACTACCGCACCCGGATCAAAAAATGACCAACCCATCATGCCATGACGGGATGAGTATCTGTCGGCAACGAGCGCGGTCTATATCAAGGCGCCACGGCTGATCGACGTTGCACGATCAGCACGATTGGATCAGTGCCACGCCTCGTATTGGCTTATTGCACAAGCGCAATTCGTGCCGCCACACGGCAAGTCAGTGAACAACCGGCGCGCCCACGTTGCAGAGTTTTTCCAGCAGCTGAACCTGGACATTGCGCGGCGTATCGCCCTCGGCCAACGGCGCGCGCACGTACTGCCCGTCGGGCTGCAGCAGCATCGCGCTGGTGTTGTCGGCGAGATACAGATCGAGCGCGTTCCGCACGCGCTGCTGGAGTTTCTTGCCCTGGATCGGAAACGCGGTTTCGACGCGGCGATCGAGGTTGCGCTCCATCAGATCGGCGCTGGCTAAATACAACAGCGGCTCGCCGTCGTTGGCGAACCAGTACACGCGGCTGTGTTCGAGAAAGCGGCCGATGATCGAGCGCACGCGGATGTTCTGCGACACGCCCTCCACGCCGGGCCGCAGGCAGCACACGCCGCGAACGATCAGGTCGATCTGCACGCCGGCGATGCTGGCCTTGTAGAAGGCGCGTATCAGCTTGGGCTCGGTCAGCGCGTTGACCTTGATGATGATGTGCGCCGGCTTGCCGGCCTCGGCGTTCGCGGTTTCGCGCGCGATCAGTTCCAGCAGTGTCTTTTTCAGCGTGAACGGCGCATGCAGCAGCTTTTTCATGCGCAGCACCTTGCCCATACCGGTGAGCTGACTAAAGAGCTTGTGCACGTCGTCGCAAAGCACCTGGTCGGAGGTGAGCAGGCTGTAGTCGGTGTACAGCCGTGCGTTGCCGGTGTGGTAGTTGCCGGTACCCAGGTGCGCGTAGCGCACCAGCTCGCTGCCTTCGCGGCGCTGGATCAGCATCAGCTTGGCATGTGTCTTTACGCCGACGACGCCGTAGATCACCATCGCGCCCGCCTGCTGCAGACGCGAAGCCAGCGAGAGATTCGATTCCTCGTCGAAGCGCGCGCGCAGCTCCACCACGGCGGTGACTTCCTTGCCCGCGCGCGCCGCGTCGACCAGCGCGTCGACGATTTCTGACTTGGCACCGGTGCGGTACAGCGTTTGTTTGATGGCCAGCACCTGCGGATCTTTCGCCGCCTGGCGAAGCAGATCGACCACCGGTGAAAACGATTCGTACGGATGCAGCAGCAGCACATCCTGCTTGCCGATCACCTGGAAAAGGTCTTCGGTATGCTTGAGCGCCTTCGGCAGCGTGGGCGTAAACGGCGGGTACTGCAGGCTCGGGTAGCCCGCCTCGCTGGCGATGCGGAACAGCCGCGCCAGGTTGACCGGGCCGTTGACTTCATACAGCTCCGACTCGGCCAGGCCGTACTGCTTGAGCAGGTAGTCGGTGAGCTCCTTCGGGCAGTTGTCGGCCACTTCCAGCCGCACCGCGTCGCCGAAGCGTCGCGAATACAGCTCGCCACGCAAGGCCAGCGCGAGATCTTCGATGTCTTCGGAGTCGAGGCTGAGATCGGCGTTGCGGGTCAGGCGGAACTGGTAGCAGCCGAGCACCTTCATGCCGGGGAACAGCTCATCGACGTGGGCGTGGATGATCGACGACAGCAGCACATATTTGTCGCCGCCCTCGCAGATCGCCTCGGGCACGCGGATCAGGCGCGGCAGCACACGCGGCGCCGGCACGATGGCCAGGCCGGAGTCGCGGCCGAACGCGTCGACTCCCTCCAGCCGCACGATGAAGTTGAGGCTCTTGTTGACCAGCAGCGGAAACGGATGGGTCGGGTCGAGCCCGATGGGGGTGATCAGCGGCGCGACTTCATCGCGAAAATAGCGGCGCACCCACAGCTTCTGCTTGTGCGACCACTGCAGGCGCCGAACGATGCGGATGCCCTTGTCGTCCAGCGCCGGCAGGATGCGCTCATTGAGAATGGCGTACTGCCGCTCGATCTGCTGATGGGCAATCTTGCTGACCTCGGCCAGCGCCTGTCGCGGCGCGATGCCGTCGGGCCCGATCAGTTCGTGATCCAGCGCGATCTGGCCCTTCAGCCCGGCCACGCGAATCTCGAAAAACTCGTCCATATTGCTGGAGAAGATCAGCAGAAACTTCAGCCGCTCCAAGAGCGGCGTGCGTTCGTCCAGCGCCTGGTCGAGCACGCGGATATTGAACTGCAGCTGCGAGATTTCGCGGTGGATGTAAAGCCGCTTGTCGGTGAGATCGAACGCCGCCGGCGCTGGGGTAGTTGCCTCGGCATCGTTGGCCGCGGGTACGGAAATGTCCGACGATGCGGGCTTTTTGGAAATAGTGCGGCTACTCATCGAATCACGATCCAGGTCGGCAGAGACATCCAGTCAGCGAACCCGCATGGTAGCGCGCCGCCCGGACCATCCGGCCGTCGCCCGCATCACGGGTCATCCAACGGTCAGTCTGATCCATGGGCCGTTACGACGCGATGACATCGGGCCGGGCCAGCCGCCGTGGGTTGGGGTGAGCGGGGCGATGCCCCACATCGCGCTCCGATTGTGTTGGGTTGTAGAAGCTCAACCCAACCTACAAAAGCGAGGCGCCCTTCGGCCATTTGCTGCGCGGATAGTGGTTCCGAGGAATGCGTCGTAGGTTGGGGTGAGCGAAGCGATGCCCAACACAATCGGAGCGTGGCGTTGGGCATCGCTTCGCTCACCCCAACCTACGTACGGCTTGGTATCAATGCGCGGCGGGCGGTGGTCCCTGGACGACCTGCACCAGATGCGCCGGCTGCAGATATTTCTTGAACGCGCCCTGCACCTGCGGCGCGGTGAGCGTGAGGTAATACTTGGCGGCGACCATCGGCTCGTCCAGCGGCTGGCCCTTGTAGCCCCAGGCGACCAGCGAATGCGCAATGCCGTTGACGCTGGACACGCCCAGCGGGATCGAGCGGATCTCGAACTGGCGCGCGTTGGTGAGCTCGTCCGGCTTCACCGGCGTGTTCTGCATATCGGCCAGGTTCTGCCGGATCAGACCATCGACCGGGCCAACCTTGCTCGGGTCACTGCCGTACTGCACGAAGAAGATCGAGCGCGACCGGTCGAAGCGCATGCCCGAGCTGGCGCCGTAGGCGAAGCCGTGCTTCACGCGCACGTCGACCATCAGGCGCGAGGCGAAACCGTTGCCGCCGAGCACGTCGTTGCCGAGCTTCAGCGCGTAGCGATCGGGGTCGGTCAGGTTCAGATCGAGCATCTGCCCCATCAACACTTGATCCTGCGAAGCAAAGGCGTTGTTGACCACGGTATAGGCGGCCGGATGCAGCGGCACCGGTTTCGGGATCACGTTGGGCTTGGGTCCGGTGGCTTTCCAGTCGCCGAAGTATTTCTCGACGATGGCCTTGGCCTGCGCCGGCGTCACGTCGCCGACTACCACGAGCGTGGTGAGGTCTGGGCGATAGGTCGCGTTGAAGTAGTTTTTGACGTCCGCCAGGGTCACCGCATTGACCGTGCTCGGCAGGGCTTCGCGCAGGCCCGGGTCACCGGCCGGCAGCATGCCCTTGGTCAGCGCATGAAACATCTTGTATTCGGGCGATTCGATTTCACCGGCCAGCGTGCGCGCCAGCGTGCTTTGCTGCACCTCGAACGCCTGCGCCGGCAGCGCCGGATGCAGCTCATTGTCGGCCAGCAGCTGCATGCCCTTGTCGAATGCGCCGCTGGGTACGGCAAGCGTAAAGTCGCTGCCGCCGGACGCGGAGGCCGAGATGTCGTCCAGCGCCTTGTGGAACGCGCTGCGGTCCAGGCTGGTGGTGCCGTAATCGAACAGCGAGGCGAGCAGGCGACCGACGCCCTCCTGCCCCTTCGGCTCCTGCAGGCCGGCGTCGTGATCGACGTGACCCACCACCGTCACCGTCTTGCTGATGCTTTCCGGCTGCACGATCAGACGCAGGCCGTTGGCCAGCTTCATGTCGGTGGGTGCCAGCGTCCAGTGCGGCATCTGCAGCGTGCCGAGCGCCTTTTCGGCCCACGCCGGCAGGGGCGCGTCGAGCTTGTCGTCGCCGCCGAACGATTCGGTGCCGCCGAAGCCGCTGCTGTCCGGCGGACGCTTGCCGTCATTGCTGGGCGTCAGCACCACGGTGATGCGCTGGTGCGATTTCAGATACTCGCGCGCCACCCGGTTGACGTCGTCGACGGTGACGGCGGCAATCAACTTTTCGGCGGCTTCGGGCGAATCCACGCCCTGCCAGGCCAGCGCCTGCGACCACGCGCTGGCGAGAGTCACCGCGCTGTTCTTGTTGAACTCGGCCTGGGCCAGTTCGGAGCGCTTGGCCGCATCGACCAGCTCGGGCGACACGCCGTCCTTCAGCAGCTGCGTCACCACATCCTCGAGACTGGCCTGGGTCTGCTTGGCGTCACCGCCCTTGGGGAAGCTGGCCTCGATCGCGCCGATGCCGCCACGGGTGAACGGCTGCATCTGCGCATCGGCGCTGAGCACCTTGCCCTGCGCCGCCAGCTCCGACAGGATGCTGCGCGCATTGCCCAGCACGTCCATCAGCACCTGCGCCGCGGCGTAATCCTTGCTCTGCTGGCCCGGCATGCGATACAGAAACTGCACTGTTCCGGTGCCCTGCGGCGTGCTGCTGCTGATGGTCTGCGGCTTCAACGGCTTCAGCGCGATCGGCAAGCGCGCCGGCGTGGCGCGCTGCGGAATCGGATCGAACAGCTGCTTGACCTTGGCCAGCGTGGCCTGCGGATCGACGTCGCCGACGATCACGAAGATCGCGTTGTTCGGCACATACCAGTCGGTGTGGAACTGCTTGAGCACGGCCGACGTGGTTTTGTCGAACGTGGGCCGCGTGCCCAGCGGATCGGCCTCGTAGCCGGTGCCCGCGAACAGCGCGCTCTCAGCTTTTTCGAAGGCCAGGAAACCCGGATCGGAAATGTCGCGCGACACCTCCTGCTCGATCGCACCCTTCTCCAGACCCCAGTCCTTGTCGCTGACCAGCAGGCCCTGCATGCGGGTGGCTTCGATATGCAGCAGGATGTCGAGATAGGCCGACGGCGCCACGAAGTAATACTGGGTCGCATCGTTGGTGGTGAAGGCGTTGTTGTCGCCGCCCATCTTGCCGGTCATCTCGTTCAACTGCGCGCCGGTCATGCCCGCGCTGTCGCGAAACATCATGTGTTCCAGCGCGTGCGCGGTGCCGGGATAGCCCTTCGGCGTCTCGTAACCGCCGGCCAGATAAGTGATCTGGGTGGTGACCATCGGCGCCAGCGTGTCGCGCACGATCACCACGCGCAGGCCGTTCTTCAACGTAGCGCGGGTGACGTTGCCCGCTTCGCTGGCGACGGCCGGAATTGCCGCGTCGGCGGCATGCGCCGCGCCGCCAAGCAAACCGATACCCAGCAGCACGCTCCATGCCAGGGGTTTGAGCTTGTTCAACATCATGACCGGTGATTCCTTGTGGATTGCTGATGGGAGTTTTCGTGCGTGCGCGATACGCCGCGCCTTCATAGACCGTGAAACGACGACGGAATTCTGCTGACGCCCCGGCAGACTGCCGCGTGCCAGAAGGCATGATCCCATGACGAGGCAGAACCGCAGCAGGTATGGCGGCAAGCGGCCGCGGCGAACGCTTTCGTGGAACGCAGGCCCGATCGCAAGTTCCAGCGATGGCAGCCAATCGTCGTCAGCGCGGACTCGCACCGATAATCAGCGGCTCGGGCTCCAGCTGCACGCCGAAGGTCTTCTGTACGCCGCCCATCACCTGCTGCGCCAGCGCCCACAGCTGCTCGCCGCTGGCCTTGCCGTGATTGACCAGCACCAGCGCATGGCGATTGGAGATGCCGGCGTCGCCCTCGCGCAGGCCCTTGAAGCCGGCCTGCTCGATCAGCCATGCGGCGGACAGCTTGCTGTGCGCGTCGCCGGCCGGCCACGACACCAGACTGGGATGCGCCTGGACCAGCGATTCAGCCAGCGCACGCTCGACGATCGGATTCTTGAAAAAGCTGCCGGCGTTGCCGATCACTTCCGGATCGGGCAATTTTTTCGTGCGCAGATGCACCACGGCCTCGGCCACGTGGAACGGCGCGGGTTTGTCCACGCCCATGCGTTTGAGTTCGTCGTGGATGCCGGCATAGTCGGTGCGCAGCTCGCGCTGGCGCGGCAGCACGAAGCGCACGGCGGTGACGATGTAGCGACCGGGCTCGCGCTTGAACAGCGAATCGCGATAGGCGAAGGCACAGGTCGCATGATCCAGCGTCACCACGCGGCGCTCGCGGATGTCCCAGGCCTCGACGCTCTCGACGAACTCGGCCACTTCGCAGCCGTAGGCGCCGATGTTCTGAATCGGCGCCGCGCCGACGGTGCCGGGAATCAGGATCAGGTTTTCCATGCCGGCGTAACCCTGACCCAGCGTCCAGCGCACGAAGTCGTCCCAGCGCTCGCCGGCGGCCACCGCGATATGCGCGCTGTCGCCATCGCTTTCGACCTGTACGCCGCGTGTCGCCATGACCAGCACGGTGCCGTCGAAGTCGCAGGTAAACAGCACGTTGCTGCCCTCGCCCAGTACCAGCAGCGGGCGATCGCGAATGCCCGGAAACTGCAGCAGCTCGGGCAGCTTGGTGGCATCGCGAATTTCCGCCAGCAGGCTGGCCTTGGCCGCCACGCGCAGCGTGTTGCGGGTCGCCAGCGAGGCGTTTTCGATCAGCGTGTAGCCACCCATATCTATTCGCTCCGCTGGCATGTCCGTGCCTTGCGGCGTGGTGTTCATGCGTTCAGCCGGCATGCGTATCTTCCCGCTGTCGGCGCATTTCGTTGACGCATTCGCCGATCAGCTGCGGCCCGCGATAGATCAGCCCGGAATAGATCTGCACCAGCGCCGCGCCGGCCTCGACTTTCTCCGCCGCGTTGCTGCCGTCGAGAATGCCGCCGACGCCGATCAGCGCAATACGCCCCTGCACGCGACGGCTCATACCGGCCAGCACGGCCGTGGCGCGATCGAACAGCGGCCTGCCGGAAAGCCCACCCGTCTCGCTACTCTGCGGATCGTCCGCCACCGAGGCGTGATCGATGGTGGTGTTGGTGCAGATGACGCCGTCGATGCCGGTGTCGAGCAGCACCTCGGCGATCGCATCGAGCTCGGCTTCGGCCAGATCCGGCGCGATCTTCAGCAGCATCGGCTTGCGCTTTCCCTGCTGCGAGCCGAGCTGCTCCTGCGCCTCGCGCAGCGTGCCGATGAAGCGGCGCAGCGTGGCCTCTTCCTGCAGATCGCGCAGGCCCTGCGTGTTAGGCGAGGAGATATTCACGGTGATGTAGCTGGCGTATTCGTGCACCCGGCGCAGGCAGATCAGATAGTCATCGACCGCGCGCTCGTTTGGCGTGTCCTTGTTCTTGCCGATATTGATGCCGAGCACGCCGCGATAGGCCGCCTTCTGCACGTTGCGCACCAGCGCCTCGACGCCACCGTTGTTGAAGCCGAGACGATTGATGATCGCCTCGTGCCCGGCCAGTCGAAACATGCGCGGCTTGTCGTTGCCCGGCTGCGGCAGCGGCGTGACCGTACCCACTTCGATAAAACCGAACCCCAGTGCCGCCAGCGCATCGAGATGGTCGGCATTCTTGTCCAGGCCCGCCGCCAGACCGACCGGGTTGGGAAAGGTGATGCCGAACGCCGTGGTCGGCAGATCCACCGGCGGCCTGGCCAGCCAGTGCGCGAAGCCGCTGCGCTGGGCCACGCCCAGCCCATACAGCGTGAGGCCGTGCGCCACTTCGGGATCGAGCTTGAACAGCAGGGGGCGAAGAACGTCGTACATGGTCAGGCCAGATGACCCGCAAAGACGCGGGTGTCGTAATCGAAGCTTATCGTGCCGCGCTCGGCGCAGGCCTCTAACAGCTCGCGCAGCGCTTTCAACATCCGCGCATGGTTGGGGTGACCTTCTTTTGGCGCATAGGACGAAGACATCAAGCGTCCACGCAGTGCCTCGAAATCCAGCTTCTGGCTATGCGGAAAACGCCCGCTGCCAACATAGCCCGCGCCGAACCACGCACGCATCCGCACGTCGTCGGCGTAGCGTTCGGCCACGCTGGTGTAGTCGGTGCCGTAGGTCTGCAGCAGCGCCTCGTAGCCTTCCAGAAACGGCGTACCGGTGAGCCGGCGCGAGTTCCACCAGATCGCCGCCAGGCCGCCGGGCTTGAGAATGCGTGCAAACTCGCGCCGCGTCGTTTCTTCATCGAACCAGTGAAAGGCCTGTGCCACGGTGACCAGATCGATGCTGGCATCGTCCAGGCCGGTGGCGTCGGCACGGCCATCGATTGCGCTGAAATTGGCATCGCCGCCCAGCCATGTGTCGGCCGCCGCGCGCATCGGCGCATTCGGCTCCACCGCGATCACCCGATAGCCGGCGTCGAGCAGCATCTTCGAGGAGATGCCAGTGCCGGCGCCGACGTCCGCCACCAGCCCATCGGTGGTGACGCCGCACTTGCGCTGCAGCCATTCAAGCAGTGCCGCCGGATAGTCGGGGCGATAGCGCACGTAGTCGTCGACGCGATCGCTGAAGCGCGAGGTGGATTGCAGCAGCGTCATGTTATTCGGGCCTGCCTATGGTTGGATCTCTATCCAGATACTCAGCCATTGAGCATCTGTCCGCCGTCGACTACCAGGGTATGCCCGGTGATCCAGCCCGCGTACGGCGATGCCAGAAACAGCGCGGCGTGCGCCACCTCTTCGGGCTTGCCAAAGCGCCCGAACGGAATCTTCGCCAGCGTGGCGCGATAGACGTCGGGAGCGTCCTCGCTGCGCTGCTCCCACAGGCCATCGGCAAATTCGATCGAACCCGGTGCGATCGCGTTGACGCGAATGCCGTCTTTCGCCAGCGCCAGCGCCTGCGACCCGGCGTAGTGCGTCAGCGCCGCCTTGACCGCCGCATACGGCGCACCGCTGCCGCGCGGGCGCAGCGCGGCGATCGACGTGGTGTGCAGAATGCTTGCCCGCTGTGACGCCTTGAGAAACGGCAGCGCCGCGCGGGACGCGCGAACGGCCGCCAGCAGATCGACATGGATGCCCGACGTCCAGCTCGCTTCGTCGTCAACAAAACCGAAGCCGGTGCCGTTGTTGATCAGCACGTCGATGCCACCCAGAGCTGCCGCCGCGACGGCGATATAGCCGTCTATCTCGTCGAGCTCGGCGAGGTCGCACGATTGCGCATGCGTTACACCGCCGAATGTCGCCATCGCCGCACGCGTTTCTTCCAGCGCCACGACACCGCGTGCGCAGATCGATACCGCCCCGCCCGCCTGCGCGAACGCCAGCGCCATGCTGCGACCGATGCCGCGACTACCGCCGGCGATGACGACGCGGTAGCCGTGGAAATCAAACGGGGACGTGTTCGTTTGCGTCACTGGTATTTTCGCAGCCGCTGGGTAACTAAAGGTGTGTCGTCGTCATTCGCAAGGCCACGACCGCGGCGTAGACGAACACCACGACGACCTGGATACGCGATAGCAGCATGCCCGCTTTGGCGTAGTTGGCTCCGATGACTCTCCCTTGCGAAGCATTGATTTCTCGGATCGCCAACCGTCCACAAATGATCGCCACCAATGCCCCAACCAGCGGGATAGCCACCCATGTCAGTATTCCAAAAGTTAGGCTGACTATTGCCAAAGTACTGGTATTGGTGCTGGCACTCGTTGAAACAGGTTGAACCAACGTTTCTGATGTCATCCGTAATCTCCTTATTTTTTTGGAACCGACAAAAGGTATTGAATCGTGGTTGAGCTGCTGCTGACGTCAGCGTCAAATCTGGATACAGCAAGCAAATACGTTACAAATCATGACCGACAAATGCCCAGATATGGGTGATCAACCTAGACAGATAGCGAATGCGAATTTTTCAGTCAGTGCCAGAACGTGCCCATGCTGAGAAACAGCACACCGAACAGAACAAACAGCACGGTCACGACAAACGCCAGGTGCAGATAGCCGAGCACCAGTCCGGCGACGACCATGCCGTCGCCATCCAGCAGCGTATCCACCGGCGCACGACGTATTTCGCTGCGCGCCAGATGGCCGCAGACCACGGCCACAATCGCTCCGATGAAGGGCAGCAATAGCCAAGAGAGAATGCCGAAGACCAGGCTGACGATGGCCATGGTGCTGGTGGTTCGGGTGGACGGGTACGCCGGTTGGTAGCTCATCGGTTCGCTCACGCGTGCAGGGTGGGAACAAAGCCTTCGTGATCGAAAGGCGGATGACGCATCATCCGCCTTTCAACGATCCGATTACAGATCGAACTTGATGCTACAAGTCGAATTTAATACCTTGCGCCAGCGGCAGCGAGTCGGAGTAGTTAATGGTGTTGGTCTGCCGGCGCATATAGACCTTCCACGCATCCGAGCCGGATTCGCGGCCACCGCCGGTTTCCTTTTCGCCACCGAAGGCGCCGCCGATCTCCGCACCGGAGGTGCCGATGTTAACGTTGGCGATGCCGCAATCCGAACCTGCCGCCGAAAGGAACTGCTCGGCCGCGCGCAGGTTGTTGGTGAATATCGACGAGGACAATCCCTGCGGCACGTCGTTCTGCATGGCGATGGCTTCGTCCAGCGTGCTGAACGGCATCACGTAGAGGATCGGCGCGAAGGTTTCGGTTTGGACCACCTCGTCCGAATTTTTCAAGCCCGTGACGATCGTCGGCAGCACGAAGTTGCCCTTGCGCTCGGTCAGCGCCCTGCCGCCGGTGAGCACCTTGCCGCCGGCCGCCTTCGCCTTTTCCACGGCGGTCAGATAGCCCTGCACCGCCTCGGGGCTGTTGAGTGGGCCCATCAGCGTGGTGGCGAGCGTAGGATCGCCGATCTTGCCTTCGACCTGGCCATAGGCCTTGACCAGGGTCTCGACCACGCTGTCATGGATCGAGTGATGCACGAACAGCCGACGCGTGGTGGTGCAGCGTTGGCCGGCGGTGCCGACCGCGCCGAACACAATGCCGGGGATGGCCAGCTTCAGGTCGGCAGTTTCGTCGAGAATGATCGCGTTGTTGCCGCCCAGTTCCAGCAGCGAGCGGCCCATGCGGTGCGCCACGCGCTCGCCGACCATGCGGCCGACCTTGGTCGAGCCCGTGAAGCTGATCAGCGGGATGCGTTTGTCGTCGACAAACGCCTGCGACAGCTCGGTGCCTGCATCGTTGAACAGGAAGAACAGGTCAGGGAATCCGCCAGCCTTCAGCGCCTCGTTGCAGATCTTCAGCGTGGCGATCGCCGATAGCGGCGTCTTCGGCGACGGCTTCCAGATGCAGATGTCGCCGGCGATGGTCGCCAGCATGGCGTTCCACGCCCACACCGCGACCGGGAAATTGAACGCGCTGATGATGCCGACCAGGCCCAGCGGATGGTACTGGTCGTACATGCGATGGCCGGGGCGCTCCGAGTGCATGGTGGCGCCATACATCATGCGGCTCTGGCCCACGGCGAAGTCGGCGATGTCGATCATCTCCTGCACTTCGCCATCGCCCTCGGGCTTGATCTTGCCCATCTCGAACGCAACGAGCGAACCGAGCGCGTCCTTGTGCCTGCGCAGCGCTTCGCCGCACAGCCGCACCGCTTCGCCGCGCTGCGGCGCCGGCGTGGTGCGCCAGACCTTGAACGCCGCCTGGGCGCGTTCGACGATCGTGGCGTAATCCGCGGCGCTGGATGCGTGCACGCTGGCAATCACTTCACCGGTCGCCGGGTTGACCGGCTGCAGCGTGCCAGCGTCGGTCGTCTTCGACCACTCGCCCCGACCGAGATACGTGCCGGACTGCGCGTCCGAAAGGCCGAGCGCGGTGAGGATGGCGTGGGGCATGGATAACTCCTGAGGCGGGCTTGGCACCTTGCGGCACCGTGAATTGAAAGGATCTAGCCCGCCATTCTAGCAGGCGCCTTATTTATCGGCCGGGAGACGGCCGCCAGAATGGGCGAACCGGTTAGGTACGCGTGGCTCGGATCGCACCGTCGGAAGATCCATGCGAAAATCCCGCCGCTGCCCTCGTAGCTCAGTTGGATAGAGCGGTCCCCTCCTAAGGGACAGGTCGGACGTTCGAATCGTCTCGAGGGCACCACTCATTCATCCAAAAAGCCGGCACTGCCGGCTTTTTGCGTTTTTGTAGCAGACAAAGCGTCGCTCGGGCGCGGGCTCAGGAGCTGCACGACAGCATCGAGCAACCGGCTTTCTGCCTTGCCCAGTCGGGACGCTTCTGCGCGTAAAGTTCCCGCCCCGGCTGGTCGTCGTAGGGATGACGCATGACGTCCAGCAGCTCTTCGATACCGCGGTTGTCGCCCTGCTCAGCCCGATCGATCGCCTGCTGCGCGAGGTAATTGCGCAGCACGTAGCGCGGGTTGGCCGCGTTCATGCCGGCGCGACGCTGCTCGGTCGACTGTGGGTCGGCGGCAAGCCGCGCGGCGTAGCGCGCCAGCCACCCGGTGAAGTCCGGCGTCGCCTGCTGTTTTTTCGCCTCGTCATAGAACGCGTCGTCGAACGGCGCCAGGCTGGGAGCCGCAAGGTCCAGATCCGCCAGCGCGCGGAACCACAGCGTCATGTCGACTTCGGCCTGCTGCAGCAGCGACTGCAGCGACTGCATCAGCGTCACGTCGTCGTCGCGGCATTCGGCCAGACCCAGTTTGGCCGCGATGGTGGCGCGATCGGCCAGGCCGAACGCCGTGGCATAGCGATCGAGTCCGGCCTGCAGCGGATCGGTGCTGGCAAACAGCGGCGCCAGCGCACCGGCCAGCCGGCTCAGGTTCCACCACGCCACATTGGGCTGCTGGCCGAAGCGGTAACGGCGGCGCTGCGCGTCGGTGGTGTTGGGCGTCCAGTCGGCATCGAAATTGTCGACCCAGCCATACGGGCCGTAGTCGATGGTGAGACCGAGAATCGACATGTTGTCGGTGTTCATCACCCCGTGCACAAAACCCACCCGCATCCACTGCGCCACCATCTGAGCGGTGCGCTCGCATACGGTCGCAAACCATTCGGCGTAGAGCGCTTCGCCCTCGCCTTCCAGCTCAGGAAAATCGCGCCGGATGGTGAAATCGACCAGCTGTTTGAGCAACGCGATATCGCCGCGCGAGGCCGGCAGTTCGAAGTTGCCGAAGCGGATGAACGACGGCGCCACGCGGCAGACGATGGCGCCGCGCTCGGGCGCGGCGTTGCCGTCGTAGAACATGTCGCGCACCACCTGCTCGCCGGTATCGACCAGACTCAACGCGCGCGTGGTCGGCACGCCCAGATGATGCATCGCCTCGCTGCATAGAAATTCGCGCACCGACGAACGCAGCACCGCGCGGCCGTCCGCACCGCGGGAGTACGGCGTCAGGCCGGCACCCTTCAGCTGCAGCTCCCAGCGCTCGCCACGAGCGTTGACCGTTTCGCCCAGCGATATCGCCCGGCCGTCGCCGAGCTGGCCGGCCCAGTTGCCGAACTGATGGCCGCCGTAGTTGGCAGCGTAGGGCTCCATGCCGGTCAACAGGGCGTTGCCGCCAAAAACCTGGGCGAACTGCGGATCGAGCACATCCTCTTCACTGAAACCAAGCGTCGCCGCCATCTCGCGCGAATACGCCAGCAAGCGCGGCGCGCTCACCGGCGACGGATCGATGCGCGAATACGCGGCACCTTCCACCTGCCGGCGGCGCGAGCCCAGCACCGCATCGCCGGGCAGCTCGCGGATGAACGCATTGTCGAAGGTCGGTTGATGCATACGGCACGCGCCTGGATGGTCGAACTAAGAATATGGGGATGCGCCGGGCGATCGCCAATGATGTCGGCCGACGCAGCGGCTATAGTCGCGCTTTCTTTGTTACCACAGCGCGCCATGACCGAGTCCGTCAGCCCTTTCATCACCGCCGATCTGCAGCCTGGCGACGAACCCTATATCGACGCCACGCGTCGCTGGGTCGAGCGCGCCGTGGTTGGCCTCAACCTGTGTCCCTTCGCACGCGCGCCGATGGTGCAGCAGAAGATTCGTTATGCGGTCAGCCACGCGCGCGACACCGATGCGCTGCTGGACGATCTGCTCGGCGAGCTGCAGAGCCTTCATGCGATCGACGCCAGCGAGTGCGAAACCACGCTGCTGATCCATCCGCACGTGCTGGGCGACTTTCTCGACTACAACGACTTTCTAGACAACGCCGATGCCGCGGTGGAAACGCTGGGGCTGGAGGGCGAGCTGCAGGTCGCCAGTTTTCATCCCCACTATCAATTCGCCGACAGTGATCCGGACGATATCGAGAATTTCAGCAACCGTTCGCCCTATCCCACGCTGCACCTGCTGCGCGAAGCCAGCGTGGAGCGCGCGATGGAAGCGATGACCGATACCGACGTCATTTACCGGCGCAATATGGACACCTTGCAGCGTCTGGGGAACGAGGGCTGGCAGGCACTCTGGCGCGATAGCGACGTCTGATAGCGGCGCGTTGAAACGCCCCGGTTCATATCCGCCGCGAGCGATGCTGTCATGCTGACGTGTGAACAGCCTCGCCAAACCCTACGCGGAAAGCATCGATCCCAGCATCCGCTGCACGTCCTGCGAAGCCATCTGCTGCCGCCTCACCGTGGTACTGATGCCTGAGGATCACGTGCCCGAATGGCTGATCGATCGCGATCTGCACGGCATGGAAACGCTGGCAAAAGGCGACGACGGCTGGTGTGCCGCGGTGGATCCCAACACCTCGCGCTGCACGATCTACGACGAGCGACCGTCGATCTGTCGCAAGTACGCGATGGGCAGCCCAAGCTGTCAGGATGAGCGGCAGAAGTGGTACGGCGAGCCCGTGCCGACCCTCGTCAATCTGATCTAAAGGCATTAGACCGCCGCCGCTAATCACGCGGGATCGAAAATCCTTGCAGCTTCTGCCGCATCGATGGCACGCCATTCGCCCAGCGGCAAGTCACCCAACGTGAGTCCACCCACTGAAACGCGCTGCAGGGTTTCGACGTGGTTGCCGGCCGCGGCAAACATCCGACGCACCTGGTGATAGCGGCCTTCGGTCACGGTCAGACGCGCGTGGCGCGGCCCGAGCACTTCCAACGAAGCAGGCGCCAGCGGCTCTTTTTCCGACTCCAGCATCATCGTGCCGCTGGCGAACAGCTCGCCTTCGTCGCCGCGCAAATCCTGCGCCAGCGTCGCCTCATACACCTTGGCGACCTGGGCCTTGGGCGAAATGATCCGATGCAGCAGCGCGCCGTCGTCAGTAAACAGCAGCAGTCCGGTGGTATCGCGATCCAGTCGACCCACGCTGGACAGCGCCGGCGTGCGCACGTTGTAGCGCGGTGGCAGCAGATCGTAGACCACCCGCCCCGGATCCTTGCGCGAGCAGGTCACGCCGAGCGGCTTGTTCATCATCAGCACCAGACCCACCGGCGGATCGATCGGCTCATCGTCGATGCGGATGGTTTCATGTGGCACGACGTCGTCGGCGTACAGCACCTCGCCCGCGAGGTCGGTGATGCGCCCGGCGCGAAACATCTGCGCGACGTCCTTGCGGCTGCCGTAGCCCAGATTGGCGATCAGTTTGACTAACTTCATGGCTTGACCCGTTTCATTGCCGCACTCCGCTTGCTTCGATCACCTTGAAACCCTCTTCCAGTACCACGACGCGCATCTCGCGAAAACGCCGGGTCAGCAGCCCCTCGTACGGCAGGTGGCGATTGGCCACCAGCCACAAACAGCCGTCCGGCTGCAGCGCCTCCGCCGCGCTGGTAATGAACGCCTGACCCAGCGCCGGCAGATCGGCGCGCCCCTGATGAAACGGCGGATTGCTGACGATCGCATCGTAGGTCTGCCGCAGACCGCGCGTAACGTCATGCCAGTGGACGGCTACTTCCGGGGCATGCCCGCTGGCGCGACAGGCGCGATCCAGATTGATCCGCGCCGGCTCCAGCGCACGCGCCTCGGCCTCGTACAGATCCAGAACCGTCACGCCGGGACAGCGCGCGATCAGCTGCGTTGCCAGATAGCCGTATCCCGCGCCCAGATCGGCCACGCGACCGTGCAGGCTGGCAGGCAGATGCGACGCCAGCAGTGCCGAGGCGCGATCAATGCGATTCCAGGCGAACAATCCGGGCCGACTGATATAGCCGTCCATCATCTCGCGCGGTGCATCCAGGGCCTGCCATTCGTCTCGCAGCGGCTGATCGATATCGGCGCTCGCGGGCGTGCTCCAGAAGACTCGGCATTTGTGCTTGGAAAGGTGCTGCACGGCACGGGCCAGCTTGGACAGATCGGCTTCGCCTGACTTGGCGCCTTCCGTATTGGGCATGCTCGCCAACAGCGTGCCGCCAGGCGCGAGATGCTGCAAAGCGCGCGCGAACAGCGCGCGCGATTCGTCGCGCTGGCGTGGCGGTAACACCATGACCAGGTCAAATTGCTCGCCCTGCGCGGGCTCGCCAACGGCAAAGCCGTTGCGCGCCAGTTCGTCCGCAAACGGCATAAAGCTCTGCTGGCAGAGCCAGCTTTTCGACGCCATCTCGCGCAGCCGCACGCCCGCGCGCGCGTTCAAAAAAAGTACGCGCCCGTCCGCCGGCAGGCGAAGTTGGGCCGACTCGAAAGGAAAGAACAACGCATCCAGCGCCGCATCGGGCGGCGCTGCGAACACACCGGCAGCCGTCACAGGATTTCTTGGCAGTAAAACGAGCCGCCATTGTACTTGGCTATCGGGCCGGTCATCGAAATGAGGGGCTGAACCTGCGTCAACAGCAGCGCTTTCGCTGCGGCAACGGCTGGTATTCAATGAGCGCTACGCCACCTTGTTCGTGGACACACTCGCTCATGCCGAAAACACTGCGCAGCCACTCCCTGTTTTGCGGTTTGCTCGGCGTCGCGGTTGGGCTTGTGGTAGTTCACACGCTCGCCTACACGGCAGCGTTTTCGGCTCCGCGCGGAATTTTTCTCGGCTTGCGTTCGCGCGCAGCATTCGAGATCGGGCTGTTTTTATGGGACGCCGTCGTCGTCTATGGTCTGGGCGCGGGCGTGATCACCTTTGGTGCGCTGCTGGCCGCGTATTGCTCGTTCGCTGTGCCCACCGCGCGATCGGCGCTGTTTTACCTTGCAGGCATCGTGCTCACGATCTATGTGCTTATACCGCTGGCCGAACACATGCCGGTATCGCTGGCGCTGTCACGCCAGTGGTGGGCTTACGGTCTGGAACTCTCGCTGGTGGTCAGCGCGTTTCTCGCCCTGGTGGTCGCGCGGGCCATCTCGGCCACGCGACGCAGAGCAGAGGAACGGCCGGAGAACTGAGCGACGCCCGGCGGCAACTCCGAACACTGCGTCAAGTTAATGGCTAGCTGCGGCAGACGCCGATGACGCCGGCAGTTCGTCAAGCATCTGCTTGGCCAGCGGCTGGTAGCCGCCGTCGAAGTGATGGTCGCCCTTCTTCGGATGCATGACGATCCACTTGGGCACGTTGGGCTCGGTGCATACGGTGTCGTCGGCGTCGTCCAGGCCGTAGTAGCAAACCACCGGCGACTTGTTGTCGAGCGCCTGCAGCGGCGGCATGGCGTCGTATTCCTTGATGGGGTTGATGCTTTCCATCAACGACTTGAAGTGGTCCTGCAACCAGCCCTGCTTGATCATGTAACCCTGGAGTTCAATTTCAAAATTGATCTCCTTGCTCGGCGCCAGCAGCACGAGCTGAGTGATACGTGCACGGTTCGCAGGGCTGAGTTTGTTGATCAGCGTGGGCAGCAGGTCGGCGCCGAAGGAATAACCGATCAGCCAGATACGCGGTTTGTTCCACGCCGTGGCGTATTTGGTCATCAGCGCGTCGAGCTCGGCGGCGGATTCGTCGGCCGTGCGATTGCGCCAGTAGTACTTGAAGGTGTTGACGCCCAGCACGGGAATGCCGCGGTCGATGAAGGCGATGCCGAGGCGGCGATCGAGGTCAGCCCAGCCGCCGTCGCCGGAATAAATGATCGCCATCACGTCGCTCTTGCCGGCCGGCGGCGGCGAGCTGAAGCTGCTCACCGTCATCGGCACGCTGACGCTCTCCAGGCTGACGCGGGCGAACGGCTGCCAGATGAGCAGCACAACCGCCACCACTACGACCACGATGGCCAGCGCAACAAGCTTTTTGTGTTTCATCGGCCGGCCTTTCATCGACGTACCACACCTGTGAGGCCACCAGCGATTAGGCTGGCGACGTTGGTCAGAATCATGGGCAAGGCGATGCCGCCGGGCACCGCCATATAGCGCGGCTCCCATTCCGGATCGAACTTGTCCTTGTAGCGCTGCAACCCGCGGAAATTGTAGAAGCGCTCGCCGCGGCCGAAGACCAGCGCGCCGAAGCGGTTCCACAGCGGCGCCTGCCGCCGGTTTTGCAGGCCGGCCAGCGGCGCCATGCCGAGGTTGAACCAGCGATAGCCCTGGGCCTTGGCCCACTGCATCAGCTCAACGAAAAGATAATCCATGATGCCGGGTGGACCGTCGGGCAGAAAGCGCATCAGATCCACCGATGCTTCTTCGTGCGTATCGGTGAGAAACAGGTTGGCAAACGCCACCAGTTTGTCGTTCTGCCAGACCAGAGCCATCGGTGTGCGCACCAGATAGCGCGGATCGAACGCGCCCAGCGAGAAGCGCTTCTCTCGCCCGCGCTTGTCGCCCATCCAGGCATCGGACACCTGCTTGATCTGCGGCAGCAGCGCGGCGACGGATTCGGCCGGAATGATTTCCAGGCGCAGTCCTTCCCGACTCAGCTTGTTGACCGTGTTGCGCAGCACCTTCTTCGACTTGCCGTCGAGATTGAAGCCGTCCAGCCGCACGCGAGCCTCTTCGCCGATCTTCAGCAGGTTCATGCCGACTTCGAGATACAGATCGAGATCGGCGGGACTGACCTGATAGAACACCGGCCAGCCGCCGCCGCGCTCGCACTGTTCCAGAAACGCCCAGACCAGCTCGCGCCGCACGTCATCGTCGGCGCCGACCGGATCGCCCATCGTGACCCAGCTGCGGCCCTCGATGTCGTACATCACGAAGGCCGTATGCGCGGCGTCGAACAGCAGGGTCTTGTCCCCCATCAGCGCCAGATGCGCCTGCGCTGACGGAAACTGCTTGATCAGCGGCAGCGCCTGCGCCAGCTCGGCCTCGGTCGGCGGCTCGCGATGCAGCTTCAGCGGCTTGATCAGGCTGGCGACGGCAAACAGCATGCCGGCCGCTGCGGCCGCCACCAGCGCACGCAGCGCGCGCGGCGCGCCGCCCTCGTGGAAGCTGAATTCCCACCACAGGCTGTTGCTGTAATCGACGTGCTTGAAGCTGAAGGTCACCAGCCACACGGCGCAGGTCAGAATGGCCAGAATCGCCAGAATCCAGCCCAGCGAAAACGTCGTGCTGAACAGCGACGCGCGCCGATAAAAAAGGTGATGCGCCGGCGCCAGCGCCATCGCCAGCAGCGTCAGCAGGGTCGCCTCTTCGTAGTCGATGCCCTTGAGCAGCGAGAAAATCGCGCCGGCCACCAGCAGAATCAGCGTCAGCACATAGGCGGCATCGAGGCGGCGCTGCAGCCCGCGCGCCAGGATCAGCAGCAGCATGCCTATCACGCTGGCGAGCAGATGCGACACTTCCAGCACGGACAGCGGCAGCACTTCACGCAGCAGCTGCATGCGGTTCGGCAGCGCGCGGGTGGCGCCGGAAAACAGCAGCACCGCGCCGGAGACGAGGGTCAGCCCGGCAAAGAACGACGGCAGCAAGCCGGTGAACCACGGCGACAGCAGCGACTTCTGCCGGATGCCGCGCGCCTCCCGCTGCAGTACCAGCACGATGGCGCCACACAGCGGCAGCAGGTAGTAGATCACCCGGAACACCACCAGCGCGCCAAGAATCGGCGCCGTCAGCGCCAGATTGCCGGTGGCACCGAAGCCGGCCAGCATGATCGCCTCGAACACGCCCAGGCCACCGGGTACGTGGCTGATCAGGCCGGCGATCTGCGCAATTACGAAAATTGCCAGAAAGTGCCCGAAGCCGTTGTTGAGCTGGTCCGGCATCAGGATGTACAGCACCGCTGCGGCGAGGCCCCAGTCCAGCGCACCGATCAGGATCTGCCTGAACCCGGTCGCGACCGACGGCATATTGATGCGCAGGTTAAAAATGCGCAGCGGTCGACGCAGCAACCCGCCGGCCAGCCACAGCAGCGGCACCGCGGTCAGCGCCAGCGCAATGGGAATGCGCAGCTGCGCCATCGTGCGCAGCGGAGCCAGCTGAAAATCCAGTGGCAGCGGGATGCACAGCAGGGTTACGCCGGTGAGCGCCAGCAGGCCGAGCCAGAAGCTGGTGGTGCAGAAAAGCACGATCCGGCCCACCTCGGCGGTGGTCAATCCGTTCTGTATGTAAAAACGGTACCGGATCGAACCTGACACCAGCAGCGCCATGCCCACCGCATTGCTGAAGGCGTAGCTGATGAAGGAAATCAGGGTGACGCGGCGCCATGACAGCTTGCGGCCGATCGACACCAGCGCGTAGCGGTCGTACAGCGTCATCACGCCGTAGCCCAGCGCGGTGAACAGCGCCGCCAGCAGCAGCCGTCCGCGCGACAGCCGGTTCACGTACTTGCGCACCTGGTGGTAATCCACCTCTTTGGCCAGCAGATGCAGCGCCCACAGCGCCAGGCACAGCATGGCCACCGAAAACAGCGGTCCGGCCAGCCGGCGCAACAGCACCATGCGCTGGCTCGGCGGCGCCAGCACCTGCTCGGCGCTCAATGCCGGCTCGACCTTTTCCTGCACGTCTTTTGGCTGCGCGTCTGTTGGCTTCAGGCCCTGTGGCTTCACGCGACGACGAACTCCCTCTGTATAGCTGCGTAGTGTAAAGCCTGGGCTACGTCAGGTCGTGAACAACCTGTTGGCAGGCGCCGCATGGCGCCGGGTCGAATGCCGCAGGTTCCGCCATATCGGGTGCTTCGTTTGCTCAGTGGGGGGAAATAGCGCCCTGGCCCAATCGCCCGACCCATCGATAAAGCAGCACCATCACCGCAGCAAACGCGGCACCGCCAATCCACAGCGCCGGGCCGCTGGCGAACGCGTCGCTCACAATGGCCAGCGGGTAATCTTTGCCCGAGAGCGCCACGAAGGCGGCGATCACCACACCAAGCAGGCCCTCGCCCACAATCATGCCCGAGGCCAGCAGGACCCCAAGCTGCTTGGTCGACTCCGGATCTTTCGAGGTGCGATCCGCACGGCGGTCGAACCACCAGCCGGCCACCGCACCGACCACAACCATCAAGGTGCTCTGTGTTGGCAGGTAAATGCCCAGGCCCACGGCAAGCGGCGACAGATGCGCTGACTTGGTCGTGCGGCGCAGCGTCTCGTCGACGGCAATCGTCACGACGCCGATGACGCCGCCGATCTTGATCAAACCCCAGTCGATATTGTTCTGGATCACGCCCTGCGCGAGTGCCGAGATCAACCCGGCCTGCGGTGCGGCCAGCGCGTTGGCCCGCTGCGGACCCGGTGCGCCGACGAACCCGTACGCATGATTGAGCAGGTCCAGGATGGGCGGAATGATCGCCGCGCCGGCGATCACGCCAATCACCAGCGCCCACTGCTGCTTCGACGGGGTGGCATCGACCAGCTGGCCCGTCTTCAGATCCTGCAGGTTGTTGTTGGCAATGGCGGCGGCGGCAAAAACGATCGAGGTGATGAACAGCGCGAATGCCACCAGCGCCTTCTCACTATCCGCCGGCAGCATCGAACGCAGGCCAAACACCAGCAGCAGCGCCGCACTGATGACCACGATAATTCCAACGCCGGAGAGCGGACTGTTCGATGAACCGATCAGACCGGCCATGTAGCCGCATACCGCGGACACGAAAAAACTCATCAGCACGACAAAAAGAAGTCCGCCGATGACCAGGGCGACCGTGTGTTCTCCAAGGCCGTGACCGGCCGTGGCGGCAAAGGTCGTGATCAGCCAGCCAATCGGTAACAGACACGCCAGCGAGATCAGGCCGACCTGGCCGATCGGAATATCCTGCTCGGTGCGCGGCATCAGGCCGGCATTCTCAGCGCCGCGTGCGCGCGAGGCGGCCATGGCCGACGACAGCCCGCTGATGACGGGCTTAACCAGTTTGGCCAGCGTCCAGATAGCGGCAACGCCAATCGTGCCTGCGCCGACAAAGCGCACCTTGTGACTCCACGTGGCACCGGCAAGATCCGCAATCGAGCCGACCACCGGCGCCATCGCGGAAAAGTGCGGCACACCCCAGCCCCAGCCAATCAGCGCGCCGACGAGCATCGCCACACCGACCCACAGGCCGACCAAGTGTCCGATGCCGAACAGCGCAAACGAGAGGAAAAAGTCGAAACCGGTTACGCCGCCCCTGTCGCCACCGACGCGAAAATAATGCACCACGTCGCCGGCAAAAACGCGCGTCGCCACGATCACTGCAAACACGGCAGAAACAATGGAGCCCCACAGCACAGCCAGCAAACCTGCACGGTTCGATGCCGCCGCGGCGGCTTCGCTGACGCCATCCGTCCCGCCCGCACCCACCTTCAGGACTTCGGCGCACGCCACACCTTCGGGATACGGCAAATCGGAATTGGTCACCAGGGCGCGACGTAGCGGAATGGAATACATCACACCGAGGATGCCGCCCAGCGCGCAGATCGCGAACGAGGTCCAGTAATTGAAGCCCGTCCACCAGCCGATCAAAATCAGACCCGGCAGCACGAAGATGATCGACGAAAGGGTGCCCGCCGCAGACGCGACGGTCTGCACGATGTTGTTTTCCTGCAGCGTGGCACCCTTGAAATAGCGCAGCACCGCCATCGAAATCACCGCCGCCGGAATCGACGTGGCAAAGGTGAGGCCGGCCTTGAGGCCAAAGAACACATTGGCGGCGGTGAAAACCACGGTGATGACCACACCGATGATCACGCCTCGTATCGTCAACTCTTTGCGCGACTCGGCGCTGGACGGCAGTTGTGCACTCACGAATGAATCTCCCCCGGACGGATGCTGCGGGGAAAGATAGCGTGGAATGACCCGCCGCGGTTGTTTCGAGGTCGAAAGCCGCCGGTCGTACGCGATTCGCAATACACATTTACAAGCGTAGGCGACTCTCGAACTCGCGCCGCTCACCGGATAGCGGATCGAAGAACGTCAGATCCTTTGCCAGCAGCTTCAGCGGCCGCTGGTAATCATCGACATTCCGCTCAGTCAACATCGGATACCACGGATCGTTGAGAATCGGCGCACCCAGCGCCGCCATATGCACGCGCAGCTGATGCTTCTTTCCGGTGACTGGGTGGAGCGCGTAACGCCAGTACTCATCGCTGCGCTCCATCACTTCGATACGCGTCTCGCTGTTCGGCTCGCCTTCGACTTCCTGCGTGCGGAAAAACGGTTCACCACGCATCAGCCGCGTGCGTCGCGTCAGTGGAAAAGCCCGCTCGGGCAACGGCAGCGCCAGCGCTTCGTAGCGCTTTTCAATGCGCTGCTGCTGAAACAGCGCCTGATAGGCCGAACGAGTGGCGCGATTCGCCGAAAACAAAACCAGGCCCGCGGTGGCACGGTCGATGCGATGCAGCGGCACCAGATCGGGGTTGTCCAGCCGGCGCATCAGCCGTCGCAGCAGTGTCTGCTCGACGAAACCACCGCTGGGTATCACCGGAAGGAAATGCGGTTTGTCCGCCACCACGAGATGCTCGTCGACGTGCAGCAGGTTTTCAAGAAACGGGATTGGCACTTCATCGACTACCTCACGGTAGTAGTGCACGCGCAGCCCTGGCCGCGGATAGGGTGCAGTCGGACTGATCGGCTCGCCTCGCGCATCCAGCACGCGACCGCGTGCCATCCGATCAAGCCACTGTTCGCGGCTGACGGCGGCAAACGTGGCACACAGACCATCGAGCACGGTCAGCCATGGCCCGGCGGGCAAATGCGCCGTGCTGGCTTCGGCATCACGGAAAAAAGCGGCGGCGGGTGGGGACATGGCGACCGGCAGTGTAAAGCACGCACCCCGTACGGCCCGGAGGCGTAGAATGGACGGGATACCTCCGACGGTCATGCTCATGGCACTCAACGCCACCATCTACAAAGTCGAACTGCAGATCAGCGACATGGATCGGCACTACTACGCCACTCATGCGTTGACCCTGGCGCGCCACCCGTCGGAAACCGAAGAGCGGCTGATGGTGCGGCTGCTCGCCTTTGCCCTTTACGCGGAGGATCGGCTGGAGTTCGGCAAGGGCGTCAGCGACGAGGACGAGCCGGCGCTGTGGCGCAAGGACTACACCGACGAGATCGAGCTGTGGATCGAACTGGGCCAGCCCGACGAAGCGCGCATCCGCAAGGCCTGCGGCCGCTCGCGGCAAGTGGTGGTGATCAACTATGGCGGCAACACGGCCGAAATCTGGTGGAGCAAGGTCGGCGCCTCGCTGGCGCGCCACAAGAACCTCACCGTGCTCGATATTCCTGCCGCCACCGTGACCGAACTGCTGCCCCTGCTCCAGCGTGGCATGCGTCTGCAGGCACTGATCCAGGACAGCCAGCTGCAGCTGATGAACGACGCCGAGTCGGTGACGATCGATCCGATACAGCGCATGGGCGTTCCCGAAACGGTCGGCTGAGCCAGCTGCGGGCGACTTTCGCGTCGCCGCGTTTTCAAGAACAATGGCGCGCCGATGCAGCCTTTCCCTGCCGCATCGCTCTCATCAAACCACCTGACCCAAGGAATCAAGCCATGCGCTGGTTGCTGCTGCCCCTGCTCGCCATGTTCATCGTTACCGCCTGCAGCGTTTCTCCGCAGGCGCATGCCCAAGGCGAAGTGCAAAAGCTCACCGTGATCGATACGAAGGTCGGCACGGGCAAGGTAGCGATGAACGGCAAGGACGTGGTTGTGCACTACACCGGCTGGCTCTACGACCAAAACGCCAAGGACCACCACGGCAGCAAGTTCGACAGCTCGCTCGACACCGGCACACCGTTCACCTTCACCCTTGGCGAAGGCAAGGTCATCGAAGGTTGGGACCAGGGCGTCGCCGGCATGCGCGTCGGCGGCAAACGCACCCTGCTGATTCCCGCCTCGCTCGGCTACGGCGACAACGGAGCGGGCGATGCCATTCCGCCCGGCGCCTCGCTGGTGTTCGATGTGGAACTGTTGAACGTGACACCTTGAGTTTGGGGTTGACGGTGACACCGTGGCCATGGAGCGGAAAAGCAAAATTACTGTTCAACGTTGGATCAAGTCACTTCAGATCGGCCAGTGCTTCACTGTCAAATGCCTTGGGTCCCGTGCCGCACGTTTCGTCGCGCATGATTTTACGCACGTAGTCGCGGGCGGCTACTAGCCCTCCTTGCTCGCGCCACAAGCTTCAAGACGATACAGCGATGGCACGCGCCGTCAGCGCCGTGCGATGCAGGAGGTGTTGGACGACTCGGCGCCGATGCGGTGTTCGCGAACGCCTGGCGAATGCTTGCACCGTTTGGCGGCGCTCGTCAGCGCAAGCCCGTCTCCGCCCGCGCGATCACCATGCGCTGGATCTCGCTGGTGCCCTCGTAAATCTCGGTGATCTTGGCATCGCGGAAGTAGCGCTCCAGCGGCATCTCTTTCGAATACCCCATGCCGCCATGGATCTGCACGGCCTGATGGGTAATCCACATCGCCGCTTCCGATGCGGTGAGCTTGGCGACCGCCGCTTCGGTGCCAAAGCGGCCGCCGGTCTTGTCGGCCTCGCCCTTCTGCCACGCGGCGCGCAGGGTCAGCAGCATCGACGTGTCGAGCTTGCATTTCATGTCGGCGATCTTCGACTGGGTCATCTGGAACGTGCCAATCGGCGCGCCAAAAGCCTTGCGATCCCGCGCCCACTGCAGGGTCGCCTCGTACGCCGCGCGGGAGATGCCGATCGCCTGCGAAGCGATACCGATGCGCCCCGCGTCGAGCACGCCCATGGCGATCGAAAAGCCCTTGCCCGCTTCGCCCAGCAGATTCTCCTGCGGGCAGACGTAGTCGTGGAACTCGATCTCGCAAGTGGCCGAAGCGCGAATGCCCAGCTTCGGCTCGCTCTTGCCCGCATGAAAGCCCGCCAGCTTGGTATCGATGATGAAAGCCGATACCCCGCGCGCGCCCACGCCCGGCGTGGTGATGGCGAACAGCAAAATGTAGCGGGCCACCGGGCCGGAGGTGATCCAGCTCTTCTTGCCGTTGATGACCCAGTCGCCCTGCGCGTTCATGGTCGCGCGGGTGTGCATGGCCGACGCATCGGAGCCCGACTGCGGCTCGGTCAGCGCATACGCACCGATCGCCTCGCCGGTGGCGATAGCGCGCACGTAGGTCTGCTTCTGCTCTTCCGTGCCGTGCTTGAGGATGGCGTTGCAGAACAGCGAGTTGTTGACCGACATGATGGTGGAAGTGGCCGCATCGGCCGCGGCGATCTCGATCATCGCCAGCACGTAGGCGATGGTGTCCATCGCCGCGCCGCCGTATTCCTCGGGCACCTCGATGCCCATCAGGCCGAGTTTGCCCATCTCGCGGATGTTCTCCAGGGGAAACTCGCCCCTGGCGTCGAATTCGGCGGCCACCGGCGCGATGCGCTTTTGCGCAAAATCGCGGGCGATCGACTGGATCGACAACTGATCTTCGGTAAAGCTGAAATCCATCGAAAAAGCTCCGCAGTGAGAGTGGCAGCCGGTCATTGTAGCCGGCGCGTTCAAACCCGCTTGTGCGAACGCAGCATCGGCGCTCGCCATGATGTGGGCCACGCAAACGTACGGCCGAATGGCCGACGCGGACGCCGCCAGCAGGCGCAGCATCTTGTCGCACGCGCGCCGGACTGAACGCAGCGGGCCCGCGCTTTGTCCCGACGCTTGACGCCCCGGCAAACCGCGCCTAGCCTTGTCATCTCTTTATCGCGATAAAAGGATGCTCGATGGATCTGGCCAGTGCTTCCAGCGTGCTGCGCTTGCTCGCGGATCCCACCCGTGTTCGCCTGCTGGCGCTGCTCGAATACGAGGAGCTGACGGTGGCCGAACTGGCCGCCGTGCTGCATCTCGCCCAGCCGCGCGTGTCCACCCACCTGGCCAAACTGAAGGAGGCCGGGCTGGTGCGCGATCGCCGCGCCGGCGTGTCGGCGTATTACCGCGCCAACAGCGAAGGCGAAGAGGCGCAGCGCAAGCTGCTCGATTCCCTGCGCCAGAGCATCGACGACGCCCTGCTGCGCGAAGACACAGAGCGCCTGCCGGGCGTGCTGGCGCAGCGCGCGGGCACCGAAGGCTGGGCCGACACGGTCGCCGGCGACATGGAGCGCCACTACTCACCCGGCCGCACCTGGGAAACCCTGGCCCGCTCACTGCTGCAGCTGCTGGAAACCGGCGACGTGCTGGACATCGCCTCGGGTGACGGCATCACCGCCGAGCTGCTGGCGCCGCACGCCAGGTCGATCACCTGCGTGGATTCCAGCGAGCGCGTGGTCGATGCCGCGGCGAAGCGGCTGCGCGCGTTCGCCAACGTGCAGGTGATCCGGGGCGACATGCAGGCGCTGGAGCTGGGTGAGCAGCGCTTCGATCTGGTCTTGATGCTGCATGCGCTCACCTACGCCGAAAACCCGGCCAGGGCCGTCGCCGAGGCGTCGCGCGTGCTGCGCGCCGGCGGTCGCCTGCTGGCGGTGACGCTGGGCCAGCACGATCACCGCACCGCGGTCGAGCCCTTCGATCATCGCAATCTCGGCTTTTCCGGCGACCAGCTGCGCGAGCTGGCCAGCAGCGCGGGGCTGGACGTCATCAGCTGTCATCAGATCAGCCGCGAGCGCAAGGCGCCGCACTTCGAAGTGATCAGCCTGCTGGCGCGAAAACCGCATTGAACCGATCGCTGCCAACACCATGTTGAACACCGCTGCGCGACGCGCGAAGCAAGCAAAGGAATCACCACCATGAGCGCCCTGCCCTGGCTACACCCCGACCGCGTTGCCCTGCTGGAACAGGCGCTGCATCAGCGCATCCTGATCCTCGACGGCGGCATGGGCACGATGCTGCAGGCACACGAGCTGGACGAAAGCAGCTTCCGCGGCGACCGCTTCGAACACGGCCACGACGGCCACGCGAAAGCCGATGAAGGCCATGCCCACGAACACGCCGGCAGCTGTGATCTGAAAGGCAACAACGACCTGCTGACGCTGACCAGGCCCGACATCATCCGCGGCGTGCACACGGCCTATCTTGAGGCCGGCGCCGACCTGGTCGAAACCAACACCTTCAACTCCACCCGCGTCAGCCAGGCCGACTACGGCCTGCAGCATCTGGCCTACGAACTGAACCTCGAAGGCGCACGACTGGCGCGCGCCGCCTGCGACGACATGACGGCAAAGACGCCCGACAAACCGCGCTTCGTCATCGGCGTACTGGGCCCGACCAGCCGCACCGCATCGCTGTCGCCGGACGTCAACGACCCCGGCTATCGCAACGTCACGTTCGAGGAGCTGGGCGAAAACTACACCGAGTCCGCCAACGGCCTCATCGACGGCGGCGCCGACGTGATCATGGTCGAAACCATCTTCGACACGCTCAATGCCAAGGCCGCGCTGTTTGCGCTGAGCGAGCTGTTCCACAAGCGCGGCGCGCGCGTGCCGGTGATGATCTCCGGCACCATCACCGACCGCTCCGGCCGCACCCTGTCGGGGCAAACGGCCGAAGCGTTCTACTACTCGGTCGCGCACGCGCGGCCGCTGTCGGTCGGCTTCAACTGCGCGCTTGGTGCGGAAGATCTGCGCCCGCACGTGCAGACGCTCTCCAATATCGCGCAGAGTTTCGTCAGCACGCACCCGAACGCCGGTCTGCCGAATGCGTTTGGCGAGTACGACGAATCGCCCGAGCACATGGCCGGGGTGATCGGCGGCTTTGCGCGCGATGGGCTGCTCAATCTGGTTGGCGGCTGCTGCGGCACCACGCCGGCGCACATCAAGGCGATTGCCGAAGCCGTGCGCGACTGCGCGCCGCGCGTGATCCCGTCCGCCGCGCATGCGGAGGCCGCGTAAGTGAGGCGATACACCCGCCTGTCCGGCCTGGAACCGCTGGTCCTCACGCCCGAGCTGCTGTTCGTCAACGTGGGCGAGCGCACCAATGTCACGGGCTCGGCGCAGTTCAAGAAGCTGATCAAGGAGGAGCGCTACGACGAGGCGATCGACGTGGCGCGCCAGCAGGTCGAGAACGGCGCGCAGATCATCGACATCAATATGGACGAGGGCCTGATCGACTCCGAAGCGGCGATGACCCGCTTCGTCAATCTGATTTCCTCCGAGCCCGACATCGCGCGCGTGCCCTTCATGATCGACTCGTCCAAGTGGACGGTGATCGAGGCCGGCCTGCGCTGCCTGCAGGGCAAGGGCATCGTCAACTCGATCTCGATGAAGGAAGGCGAGGCGCAGTTTCTCGAGTACGCGCGCAAGGTGCAGCAGTACGGCGCCGCCGCCGTGGTGATGGCGTTCGACGAGCAGGGCCAGGCCGACACCTGCGCACGCAAGGTCGAGATCTGCTCGCGCGCTTACGAGCTGCTGACGCGCGAGCTCGACTTTCCGCCGGAAGACATCATCTTCGATCCGAACATCTTTGCCGTGGCCACTGGCATCGAGGAGCACAACAACTACGCGGTGGATTTCATCGAAGCCACGCGCGAGCTGAAAAAGCGCTTCCCCGACTGCCATATCTCCGGCGGCGTCTCCAACGTGTCGTTTTCGTTTCGCGGCAACGACACCGTGCGCGAGGCGATCCACTCGGTGTTCCTGTACCACGCCATCAAGGCCGGCATGGACATGGGCATCGTCAACGCCGGCTCGCTGGCGATCTACGACAACCTCGATCCCGAGCTGCGCGAGCGGGTCGAGGATGTGGTGCTTAACCGCCGCGACGATTCCACCGAGCGTTTGCTCGAAATCGCCGACAACTACCGCAAGAAAAAAGGCGAGGCCGCGGTCGAAACGATCGCCTGGCGCGAAATACCCGTGCGCGAACGGCTCAGCCACGCATTGGTCCACGGCATTGACCAATACGTGGTCGAAGACACCGAAGAAGCGCGCCAGCTGTCCTCGCGCCCGCTCGACGTGATCGAAGGCCCGCTGATGGACGGCATGAACGTGGTCGGCGACCTGTTCGGCGCCGGCAAGATGTTTCTGCCCCAGGTGGTCAAGTCCGCCCGCGTGATGAAAAAAGCCGTGGCCTACCTGCTGCCCTTCATCGAAGAAGAAAAGCTGCGCACCGGCGACATGGGCAAGAACAACGGCAAGATCATCATGGCCACGGTCAAGGGTGACGTGCACGACATCGGAAAGAACATCGTCGCCGTGGTGCTTCGCTGCAACAACTTCGAAGTGATCGATCTGGGCGTGATGGTGCCGGCGCAGAAAATTCTGGAAGCGGCCATCGCCGAGAACGCCGACATCATTGGCCTGTCCGGCCTGATCACGCCGTCGCTGGAAGAAATGAGCCAGGTCGCGCGCGAAATGCAGCGGCAGAACTTTCATATCCCGCTGATGATCGGCGGCGCGACCACCTCGCGTGCGCACACTGCGCTGAAGATCGAGCCGCACTACAAGTCGCCCACCGTATGGGTGAAGGACGCCTCGCGCGCCGTCGGCGTGGCGCAGTCGCTGGTGAGCAAGGATCTGGTCGAAGAGTTCATCGCCAAGATCCGCCTCGAATACGCCGACGTGCGCGAGCGGCACAAGGACCGCGGCCCCGGCAAGCAGCTGGTGCCGCTGGCCAAGGCACGCGCGCAGCGCTTCACCGACGACTGGAAGGCCTACGCGCCGCCGGTACCGAAGACGCAGGGCATCACCGTATTCGACGATTACGACCTTGCCGAGCTGCGCCAGTACATCGACTGGCTGCCGTTCTTCAACGCGTGGGAGCTGGCTGGCAAATTTCCCGCCATCCTCGACGATGAGATTGTCGGCGCGCAGGCGCGCGAGCTCTACGCCGACGCCAACCGCATGCTCGACACGCTGATCGCCGAGCGCTGGCTCACCGCCAAGGGCGTGATCGGCTTCTGGCCGGCGGCGAACATCGGCGACGACATCGAGGTCTACGCGGTCGACGCCGCGCCGAAGGCCAAACCTCTGGCCACGCTGCGCCATCTGCGCCAGCAGGTGGAAAAACCCGCCGACCGCCCGGACTTCTGCCTCGCCGATTTCATCGCGCCCAAGGACAGCGGCGTCAAGGATTGGGTCGGCGGCTTTGCCGTCACCACCGGCATCGGCATCGAGCCGCACGTGGCCCGCTTCGAGGCCGACCACGACGACTACTCCTCGATCATGCTCAAGGCCCTGGCCGATCGCCTGGCTGAGGCCTTCGCCGAGCGGTTACACGAGCGCGTACGCAAGGAGTTCTGGGGCTATCAGCCCGACGAGACGCTGGCCAACGACGACCTGATCGCCGAAAAATACCGCGGCATCCGCCCCGCTCCCGGCTATCCGGCCTGCCCCGAGCATTCGGAAAAGGCCACGCTGTTCGAACTGCTCGACGCCACCGAACACACCACCATCGAGCTGACCGAAAGCTTCGCCATGCACCCAACGGCGGCGGTATCCGGCTGGTACTTCTCGCATCCGCAGAGCCAGTATTTCGTGGTCGGCAAGCTCAGCCGCGATCAGGTCGAGGACTATGCCAAGCGCAAGGGCTGGTCGCGCGACGTGGCCGAACGCTGGCTGGCGCCGTACCTCGGCTATGAGGTCGAGTAAGCGATCCGGCGTGGGCGATAACGCGGTGAAGTGCGGCCTGGGATCAGACTTCGCTTTCGACCACGTTGCGGCGCTTGACCTCGCGCATATGCACAACCAGGTTGTACACCGAGACAAACGCCGGGAAAAAGTTCGACAGAATGCCGACCGAGTCGTTCTTGCCGACGATGAAGTAGCTCAACAGCAGCGCGCTGCCGATCACCGACAGCCACCAGAACGACAGGGGCATCACCACCCGCTTCAGCTTGCGCGTGTAGTACATCTGCACAAACCAGCGGCTGGTAAACATCAGCGAACCGATCAGGCCGACCAGTTTCCACGGCGTAATCTCAAAGCCGTGCAGCGCCGCGACAATATGGTTGAGCTCGTGCTGCAGGAATTCCATCGGGGCCGCCTCGTCAGTCAAGCGCGGCAGTTTACCAACCCTCGAAGCGATCGGATGCCCCATCGCAAGCCCGCAGCCCGGCGGCTTAAGCTGGCGCCAGCAAGCCAACGATTGACCCGGCGCCCCGCTCCCCGTATATTTGCGCGCTCTCGGCGGGCGATTAGCTCAGCGGTAGAGCACTGCCTTCACACGGCAGGTGTCGCAAGTTCGATCCTTGCATCGCCCACCACTAGATTTAACGACTTAGGCCACCTCACTGGGTGGCCTTTTTCGTTGTATGGATGCTGATATGGAACCTCAAATTCGAGCGACTGCAAATGCCTATCCAGCAAACAGACCGCAAAAGCCATGGGCGAGTCAGGAACCTGATGTATCGGCTCGGCTGAAATCGAAACCACGTGGCTCAATCTCATATCGAGCTATCGACTGCCGTGTGCTTTCGGCAACGTAGGCGACGCAACATGCTAATTTCCTCAGCAGTTTTGCATTGGTAAGCCCCGTTGCCGCATCGCGCTAAAAAAACTATTGACTGTCTAGATTGGGCCTTTACTGCCAGTTGTGCTACCTGTCTAGCCAGTTGCTTGACGTGTCTGGCATTGATCGCTGTGCTTTTTGAAAGGAGAACTATCCGTGGCCAATGAAAAGATGTTGAAACAGATTGCTGAAAAGCCGGGTTTTTTTGCGGCGCTGGATCAGAGCGGTGGTTCGACGCCGGGGGCGTTGCGGCACTACGGGGTCGCCGACAGCGACTACAGCGGCGATGCCGAGATGTTCCAGCTGATACACGCCATGCGGGTGCGCATCATGACGGCGCCGACGTTTACGGGTGACAAGATCATCGGCGCGATTCTGTTTGAAGCCACCATGGGCGGTCAGGCCGAGAGCAAGCCGGTGCCGACGTTTTTGTGGGAAGACCGCGGGGTCGTGCCGTTTCTCAAGGTCGACAAAGGCTTGGAGACCGAAGCCGACGGCGTGCAGCTGATGAAGCCTATCCCCGGGCTGGACGACCTGCTGTCGCGCGCGGTGAAGCTGGGCATCTTCGGCACCAAGATGCGTTCGGTGATCAACCTCGCCTCGAAGGAAGGCATCGCGGCGATTGCCAAGCAGCAGCTCGAGATCGGCCAGCAGATCGTGGCGCACGGGCTGGTGCCGATCCTGGAGCCGGAGGTGTCGATCAAGAGCCCGGACAAGGCTGGCGCGGAGTCGATCCTGCGCGATGAACTGCTGAAGGGTCTGGATGCGCTGCCGGAAAGCAGCCGCGTGATGCTCAAGCTGACGATACCGAGCGTGGCCGATTTTTATCGTCCGCTGATCGAGCACCCGCGGGTCCTTCGCGTGGTGGCGCTTTCCGGCGGCTATTCGCGCACCGAAGCCTGTCAGAAACTCGCCGAGAACCACGGCATGATCGCCAGCTTCTCGCGCGCGCTGATCAACGATCTGAAGAAATCCATGAGCGATAGCGAGTTCGACGCTGCGCTGGCCGAAGCAATAGACGAAATCTATGCGGCGTCGGTCGACAAGGCCTGATGCGAGGCTGCAGGTTTCAAGCGTGACACCGTGCCGATGCGGTCACAGCATCGGCTCGATCGACGCCGCGCGATCGTGGCGCTGTTCTTCGGCACGCACGTGCTCGATCAGAAGGGCCATGAACTGGCTGCGGATGCTTCGATAGGAGGGATCGGCCGGGCCGTTGACAGAGGCCTCGTGCATCGCCGCGTGGGTATCGGCCAGAGCGGCGGATACGCCTGCGCCGTTCTCTAGATAGCTGGCCAGGGCGCAGCTGGCTCCGGCGTGGGATTCCCAGAACACCGGGCTGGGAGGCAGCGCAGCCAGCCGCTCCTCCCAGAAAAGCGCGGAGGCCAATGCGCCCAGCGCGGTGATCGGACGGTGGGCGTCGGCGGCGGTATGTGGGCCGGCCAGCCAGCCATGCAGTTGCTCCGCCGGCATCGGTCGCGCCAGCGCGTAGCCCTGCCCTAGATCGGCACCGAGAATCAGCGCGGCTTCGATCAGCCCGGTCGTCTCCAGACCTTCCACCACCACTTCGAGATCCAGATCGTGACCGAGGCGGATCAGCTGGCGAATGAAACGCAGCGTGCGCAGTGGGTCGTCGGTCACCTGCCGGACCAGCGCCTGGTCGATCTTGACCCGATCGAACGGCCACTGCCGCAGTCGAACGAGCGAGCTGTAGCCGGCGCCCAGATCGTCCTCGACCAGGCGGACGCCGAGCGCTTTCAGCGCGTCCATGCCGTTGAGCGCGCGTGGCGCCGAGTCGCCGGTGCCGATGGGCGATTCCAGTATCTCCAGCAGCACGGCCGCGGGCGGGCAGCTGGTGGCGGCCAGCACGGCAGCCGCCATATCGACGTAGCGCGAATCCTCGACCGCGACCGCCGGAATGTTGACCGAGATATCCAGGGTGAAACCGAGCCCGTCCAGACGCTGGCGGCACGCGGTGGCCTGAGTCAGGCCCTGGCCGAACAGCTGGATCAACTCCAGCTCGCCGAGCGCGGGAAGAAAGCGCGCCGGCAGCAGCAGCTCGCCGTCGGCATCCCGCAGTCGGGCCAACGCTTCCAGCTCCGTGATGTAGCCATCGGCCAGCCGCACCACCGGCTGATAGTGCATCTGCAAGGCGTCGGTGGTGATCAGGCCGCGCCAGCGCTCGCGCACGAAAAACGGCAGCAGCTCGGCGCCGGGCCGCGGCGGGGCAAGGCGTGACAAGACCAGATCGAGCACGGTCTTGATCTGCTCGACAAAGGCCTGCTGATCCTCGCTCTGAAAGCCGCCGGGAAAGGCACCATAGATGGCCAGCACGGCCGCGGGCTTTCGCGGCGACGGGCACAGCGGAATCGCAACGCTGGAAACCAGGCCCATGGTCATGCCCAGGTCGCGCCAGCTCGTCATGCTGGGGTCGGTGGCGTAGTGCGTGCAGCGCTGCACGGTAGCGGTGCGCCACGCCCGGCCGCTGGGGCCGTTGCCTTCAGGGCGATCCGCGCTGACCAGAACCGGCGCCACTTTGCCGTTTTCCAGCGCCTGCAGATAGCGCGCAAAAACGTCACCGCACACCGCCTCATAGGTGAGTTTGCCGTTGGCATCCGGCCGGCCCACCGCGCTGGCAAGAATCTCCTCGTGCGCGGCCAGCGTGTGCACCACGCCTTCGATCAAATCCAGATAACTTTCCGCCGACCATGCCAGCGCATTGAGCTTGGCCAGCACGGCCACGCGGCGGCGCTGCAAGGTGCGCATGCTTTCCAGCTGCCACTGACGCTCCAGTCCCAGCCGCTGCAGCACGATGCTCAGCGGCCTCGCATCGCGTTCCACTCCGCCACCGAGCGTGGCAAGCAGAACCTCGCGCAGCCGGTCGATAACCTCCAGCAGCCACACCTCCTCGGCACCGCAGGCGGCATAGGTCAGGCCGGCACGTGTAGCGTTGGCGCGGTGTGCTTCCCACGTCAGCTCCGGCTGAAACAGCATGCGCACGTGGTCGGTCACGCGCCGCTTGAACTCGTTCAACTCATCGGGCGGCAGCACGACGAGCATGCCGGCCATGCCTTCGTGCAGCTGCAGTTCGGCATGGAAGTGCTCCATGACGCGCGGCAGCTTCGCTTCCACGGCGTCAACGCCGATCTTCAGCAGTTCCGCCGCCCCGGGCCCATAGGGCGATATGCCGTGCGCATCGAGCTCGGCCGGCAACACGGTAACCCGTTCGGATGACGTCGGTAACGACCACCAGCGGCTGCGTCCGCGCTTGTGCGCCTTGACCTGATACATCGCCTGATCGGCGCGCCGCAGCAGCTGTTCACCGTTGGCGTCGGCGTGCAGCGGAAACAGCGCCATGCCCAGGCTGGCCGACAGTTGAAACGCATTGCCGTCGATCACCATGGGCTGCTGCAGCGCGTCGCCCACGCGGTCGAGCAGGGCGTCGAGATCTTCCTCGTAGTCGAGCTGGTCGAACAGCAGCACAAACTCGTCACCGCCCAGGCGTGCCACGTAATCCTCGCTGCGCAGGGCGTGACGCAGGCGCGCGGCGATCCCGACCAGAATACGATCGCCGATGGCGTGACCGTAGCGGTCGTTGATCGGCTTCAGGTCGTCCATGTCGAGCAGGCCGAGCGCCACCAGATTGACCTCGCGCTTGGCCTTGGCCAGCACTTTTTCAAGCCGAAGGTCCAGCGCGCGGCGATTGGGCAAACCGGTGAGCGCGTCATGCAGGGCCAGATACGTCTGCCGCTGCTGCTCCTGATACAGCGAGCGCCGTTGGCTGTGCTGGCGCAGTGCGAGGCCCGCGGCGTCGGCGATCTCGTCCAGCAGCCGGCGCATCTCGTCGTCAAACGCATCGGCCTCCATAGTGACCAGAGCAATAACCGCCACCGGCACTGGTGCGCCGTGGACGTCGGACGCGGCCAACACCGGCCAGCAGCCGACCGCGCCTGTCTGCGAAAGCGGTGATTGTCGCCAGGGCGGCGACGCGCCGGGATAGTCGGACGGCCGAATCAGCACGACCGGCTGACCGTGCATGAACACGCGCGTGCGCGACGGCGCATCGGGATCAATGCTGTAGCGATCCGGCATCGGCAGCGCACGCATCGCCTCGGCCATCGGGCCTACCAGAGCCACGCGCTGCAGCGTGTCCTTCCCCTCTTCCGCTGCGTAGACATCCACCGCGGCGGCGCCGGCGATCTCGGCGAGCGCGTGCGCCAGCGTGTCATACACCGCATCGGGGCCGGGCTGATCCAGCAGCGCGCGCTGGATCGTGCGCTGCGCGTCGCGGTAGCGGCTCATGCGCATATTGCGCTCAAGCAGGCCCTGATGATCCCAGAACCGCGCCAGCTCCTCGACCAGTCGCTGGGCCCAGTCCAGCAGCTCGTCATTCAGCGCCGGGCCGTCGTTGCGGGAATACGCCGAAAGACTGATCTGGCCGCCGTCGCGGGTACTCGACACCGCCGTGATGACCGAGCCGAAACAACGACGCCGAGCGGCCTCGCGCCACGGCGCGAAGGCAGGCTCGTCAATGGACGTGATGCGCGCACCGCCCTGGCGATACGCCAAGGCGAGAGGACCGTTGCCGCCAGGATGGTTTTCGTCGGTACTGAGCCGAAGGTCGGACGCGTAATCGGCCTCTGGACCCGCCGCCGCCAGCATGTCGATGGTCAAACGGTCCGGCTCACGTCGCCCGATCCACACCAGTGGCAGGTCGATGATGGAGGAGAGGATGCGCGTGATCTCGACCATGGCCAGGCGGCGATCGTAACCAGGCGCGGTATGCAACAGCGTCAGGGTCTCCGCCACGCTTTGATAAAAGCGCTCGCGCAGCTCACCCCGTGCCTGTTCCAGACTCGACATCGCCTACCCCGAAACCACGTATGAGCCCATCGTGCCTGAATCGTGTCGCGAACGTCAGTGGCAGCGTCGTGAATAGTGCTCTGCGACCTCTTCCCGAGCGAGGCCGTCACATCGGCGTGTGAATTGCGGCCAACCGTTGACCCCGTATCGCCGATTGAGACCGAGATACCTTAGTCTTTGCCGATGACTTCGAACGCTGGCGGCTTGATCGTGCACCGCGGCAGCCGCACCGAGCGGCTGGCCGACACCCTGGCCGTGCTGCTCGAAGGGGAGCGGCCGGCCAATCCGCTGACAGCGCAAACCGTGGTGGTGGCGCATCCGGGCCTGAAACGCTGGCTGCTGGGCCGTTTCGCGCATCGACCCAGCCGGAACGGTGGCCACGGCATCGCGGCGAATATCGAGATGATTTTGCCGTGGCAGTGGTTCGAGCGCGTGGCGCGCCGCACGCTGGGGGACGAGGCGCTGATCGGTGGCGCGTACCGCAGCGACGTGCTGCGCTGGCGGCTGCTGATGGCGCTGCCGACGCTGGGATCAGCCGAAGTCAATGCGTACCTGGCCGGCGATGATTCCGCACGCCGCCGCTTTCAGCTCGCCGAATACCTGGCTGGCGTCTACACGCAATACCTCACCTACCGGCCCGACTGGATTCTCGACTGGGAGCAGCACCCCGGCCAGCACGCGCGCGACTGGCAGGCGGCGCTGTGGCGGCAGGTACAGCACGCCATCAACCGACCGCATCGCGCCCAGCGCAGCAGTGCCTTGCTCGATGCGCTGCAGGCCGAGCGCGCCCAGGACAGCACGCCGCTGCATGTGTTCGGCATCAGCCATCTGCCGCCGGACGTGCTTGCCGCACTGCAGGCCTGCGCGCTGCATCGCCCGGTGCATCTGTATTTCCCCGACCCGTGCCGCGAGCACTGGGTCTATCTGCGCCGGCAGCGTTTTCTGCTGGAGCGGCAGGACGATCCCGACGCGCTGTATTTCGAGGTCGGCCATCCCCTGCTGGTGGCGCTCGGTCGCATCGCCCAGGATTTCTGCCTCACCCTGGACGACTGCGACGCCGTCGACGAACGCGACCCGCTCGACGAGGCCGAACCGCTGCCCGGCGAAACCTCGCTGCTCGCCCAGCTGCAGTCCAGCATCCGCTGCCTGCAGCCGGAGCTGGTTGGTGAAGCGGTGCGCGAGTCGATAGACAGCGGCGAACGCGCCGAAGACGTGCTGCCCGCCCTGCGCGACGACGCCAGCCTGCGCGTACACGCCTGCCACACACGGCTGCGCGAACTGGAGGTGCTGAAAAACACCCTGCTGCGCGCGCTGGCCGACGAGCCGAGCCTGCAGCATCGCGACATCGTGGTGATGGCGCCGGACATCAGCGCCTACGCGCCTTACCTCGCCGCCGTGTTCGGCGAGCAGGCGCAGTACCGCAGCGACCCTACGCATATTCCCTGGCATCTGGCCGATGTCGGGCTGGCGCGCGCACATCCGTTGATGAGCGCCTTTGCACAGGCGTTCGATCTGGCCGAAAGTCGTTTCGCGGTTAGCGAGGTGATGGACTTTCTCGACGTGCCCGCCGTAGCCCGCCGCTTCGGCATCGACCGCGGCAGCCGCGACGCGTTGGAGCGCTGGCTGCAGCGCGCGCACGTGGCGTGGGGCCTGAATGCCGAGATGAAAGCCGAGGTGGGCGCAGCGGCCACCGACGCCAACTCCTGGCAGTTCGGACTGGACCGCCTGTATGCCGGACTGATCGTGGGACGCGACACCGACGTTTCGAATGACGCATTGGATAGCCGTCCAGACTGTCACATGTCGGACACGATTCTGCTGGACGACATCCTGCCACTGGACGGCGTGGCCGGCGGCGCGGTTGAGGCGATCGGCCAGCTCGACCGATTGCTCGGCGAACTGCGCGCCATGCGCCAGGCCTTCGGCTCGACGCGCTCACTGGCCGCATGGAGCCAGTGGCTGCTGGAACGCATCGACGCGCTGTTTCTCGCCGACATGCGCGACGAGTCCGAAAACAGCGCACTGGACACGCTGCGCCGCGTGGCTGCCAGCCTCGGCAGCCAGGCCAGCGAAACCGGCCTCGGCACGCCGCTGCCGTGGAGCGTGGTGCGCGAGGCAGTCGCCGGCGCGCTCGACGCCGTGCCCGAACGCCAGGCCTTTCTGCTGGGCGGCGTGACCTTCTGCGGACTCGTGCCGCAGCGCTCGATTCCCTTTCGCGTGGTCTGCCTGCTCGGCATGAATGAGGGCGAATTCCCGCGACCGAGCAAGGATGCCGGGCTCAACAAGATCATCCAGCAGCCGCGCCGCGGCGATCGCGACACGCGCAGCGAAGATCGCTACCTGTTTCTCGAAGCGATGATGTCAGCGCGCGACATGCTGCACATCAGCTACATTGGCGAGGGCGTGCGCGACGGCAAGCCGCGCAACCCGGCCGCTCCGCTGGCCGAGCTGCTGCAGTTTCTGGACGAGCAGCACGGCATCGCCGACGACGAGAAAGTGGATCGGCCCTGGCGCATCCGCCATCCGCTGCAGCCGTTCGACGCGCGCTACTACGAGCGCGATGCGCAGGGGCGACCACTGCACGATCCGCGGCTGTTCTCCTACGACGCGGCCTATCTCGCCGTGCAACCAGCTTCGAGCATGCCGCGCTTTTTGCAGGCATTCGACTTCATGGCGACGCCAGACGACCGAGAGCACGCAAGCAGCGCCGACGCTGTTCGCCGCGACGTTTCTTTAAGTTCGCTCAAGCGCTACTGGCGCGATCCGGTGAAAGACGCCCTGCTGCGCGGGCACGGCATCAGCCTGCAGGCACTGGAAAGCGCCAGCTGGCCCGATCGGGAGCCACTCGAAGCCGGGCTGGCCCGGATCGAGCGCATCGAACATCGGCTGCTGTTCGATGCACTGACCGCAGGCGCCGCGGAACTGCCCGCCGAGCCGCCGGCATGGCTATCGAGTTCCGGCATCCTGGCCAGCGGCGCGATCGGCGCCGAGGCCTATCAGCGGCAGCGCGCATCGCTGCAGCCCATGCTGCGACACGCGCAAGACAAATTCGCCGACGGCATGGCCAGGGCAGCAACGCAGGCGATCGATCTGGATCTCGGCGACGGCGTGCGCCTGATCGGTACGATCGACCGCGTGTTTCACGCGGCAGCCGGTGGGCTGATGCTGTTCGACGCCAAGCCCGTCGGCAGCGTCGGGCTGCGCGAGGCGCTGGCGATGTATATCGATTGGGCCGCATTGCGGTTGAGCTCGAACGAGCCGCTGCACGCCGTTCTGCTGACGAACACATCCAGTGGCAAGATCAACGAATCCACCCTGCTCGATCCCTTCGTCGCCAACGACACAAACACACTTCGGCAAGGGCTTCGACGCTTGATCGAACTCGCGCAATCGGCCGAGCATCGGCCCTTGCTGTTTTTCCCCAAGACGGCTCTCGCCTACGCCATCAGCGCGCCTGACGAACGAAACTACAGAGCCGCCATGGCCTGGGAAGGCAACGATTTTTCCGGCGCGGGCGAGCGCGACTATGCGCCCGGCTATGCGGCACTGATCAGCCGCGGTGTGGATCTGTTTGACGAAAGTGGTCCGGCATATCAGGCCTTCGTCGACGCCACGCGGGCCGTCTGCGAGGTGCTCGACCCTTCGCACAAGCTGTTGTTCAAATCTGTCGACGCCGTCAGCGGAGGCGATGTATGAGCCGCGTCGACGACGTAAGGATCAACGTGATGCCGGCGCTCGAATGGCAGCGCATGCCGCTGCACGGGCGTATGCTGATCGAAGCCAGCGCGGGCACCGGCAAGACCTGGAATATCGGCGTGATCTATCTGCGCCTGCTGCTGGAGCGCGATCTGCGGGTGGAACAGATTCTGGTCACCACGTTTACCGACGCGGCGGCACAGGAACTGCGCGAACGGCTGCGCCGACGGCTTATCGAGGCCGAGCGCTGGCTGCTCGGCACGGCATCGACCAACGCCGAGTCGACCGACGAACACTCGCTGGAAAGCTATCTTGCGTCGCTCTGTGTTGACGACGACAGCCAGCGTCGCGCGCTGCGCAAGATCCAGCTGGCCCGCGCCGATCTGGATCGTGCACCGATCTCGACCATCCACGCGCTGTGCCAGCGCATTCAGCGCGACTTTCCGCTGGAAAGCGGCGCGTCGTTCGCCAGCGACAAGCTGTTCGACGAAAAGCAGCTGCTGCGCGAATGCGTCGAGGACTTCTGGCGCCGCCGCTATCTGATGGACGACGTCGACCCGCGCGAGGCCTCACTGCTGCTGAAGGACGGCCCGGAAAAACTGCTGTGGGATCTTTCCGTCGTCGCCAACAGTCCGGATGCACGCATCGAATCCGGCGGGCTGCACGATCTGCAGGAGCGTATCGCCGCGCTACGCACGGAAGCAACCATCACCGAGCTGCAGCGACTGGCCGGCGACAAGAAACTTTACGGCCCACGCAAGACGGCGCTGTCCAAGCGGCTCGAACGCGTTGCCGCCGCGTTGCGCGACGAGTCCGGCATCGCGCTGGAAGAAGCGCTGAAAAAAGAGCTAGACAACAAATTCGATCCGGAGAGCGTGCTCGAACAAGAGGCTGCTCACTCCAGCGGCACATTCAACGCGCATCCGCTGATCCGCCAACTGCAGACCCTGCGCACGCTGCTGCCCCTGCGCACGATCTTCACCCGCGGCGCCGTGCTGGCGGATGCCGCGCTGGCCTGTCGCGATGAGCTCCCGCGTCGCGCGCAGCAACGGCACGTGCTGACCTTCTCCATGCTGATCGATGCGGTGTATCGGCGGCTGTGCGCCGAGCCGTCGGACAACATCCTTGCCGACCGCCTGTTCGAAGCGTTCCCCGTCGCCTTGATTGACGAATTCCAGGACACCGACCAGCGCCAGTTTGCAATCTTTGACCGCATCTATCGCGAACGCGGCACGCTGGTGATGATCGGCGACCCCAAGCAGGCGATCTACAGTTTTCGCGGCGGCGATATAGCCGCCTACCTGCGCGCCAGCGCGCAGGCTAGCCAGCGCTTCTCGCTGGCGACGAACTACCGCTCCAGCCCCGCCCTGGTCGAGGCGATGAACGCGCTGTATGGCCACACCGACGGCGGCTTCGATCATCCAGAGATTCACTATCAACCGGTGAGCGCGGCGGGCAGGACGGATAAAAAGCCGTACACGGTAAACGGCGCACGGATCGCGCGACCGCTGGTGATTCACGACTTTCGCGGCGACGCTGTCGACAGCAAAGGTCAGCCGCTGAGCAGTGTTACCGCACTCGAGGCACTCGCCCTTGACGACTGCGCTAACCGCATCGTCGAGTTGCTCAACGATCCGCAGCGGCAGATCGGTGGCGGGCGCGTGACACCGGGCGATATCGCCGTACTACTGTCGTTCAATACGCAAATTGTGGCGGTGCGCGCTCGGCTGATTGCGCGCGGCGTGCCGTGCGTGGGCAGCGGGCGCGGCAATATTTTTGCGGGTGACGTGGCGCGCGATCTCGAACTGATCCTCTACGCCGTGCTGCACGCCGACGACGATACCGCCGTGCGCGGCGCCCTGGCGACCAGCCTGCTCGGCGCCACGCTGGAGCAGTTCAACGCATGGCGGATCGATGCACCGGCGTTTGAACGCGAGCTCGAGCGCTTCGAAGCCTGGCGCGCGCTGGTGCGCAGCCGCGGCGTGTTGGCACTCATCGAAGCGCTGTTGGCCCAACGCGGCACCGCGCTGCTGGCCTTGCCCGAGGGCGAACGGGTGGTCACCGACCTGCGTCATCTCGGCGAACTGCTGGCCGCAGAAGAAAGTGCCCTGCAGGGGCTGGACGGACTTTACGCATGGCTGGTCGAGATGCGCCAGGAAGGCAGCGACGGCGATGCCGAGGCTGCCGACGAGCGCCAGCTGCGCATCGAAAGCGACGCCCGACGCGTGCAGCTGCTGACCATCCACGCCAGCAAGGGGCTGGAATTCCCCATCGTCTTCCTGCCGCTGATCTGGCGCGTCGGCGATCGCAGCGGCGCGCGCGCGCCGGGCGTGTTGCGCTATCACGATGCCGAAGGCGGTCGCTGTACCGACCTGGGTTCGCCCGACTTTATCGATCACCTGGGCCTGCACTTTCGCGAAGATCTGCAGGAGCGATTGCGCCTGCTCTACGTGGCCCTGACTCGCGCCGTCCACGCCGTGCACGTGTACTGGGTCGATCGCGGCCGCCGGCCCAGCACGGATCAGCTGGCGTGGCAGGTCGCCGCCATCGATCCGCTGATCGCGCAGGCGCAGCGCCAGCTCGGACTGGACGAGGGCGAGACGTCGCTGCCGCTTATGTCCGACAGGCTGTCCGGTATCGCGCTGATGCCGCGGTTCGACGGCACGCCTCGGCGCTATCAAAAGCCCGCCGAGCCGAACGCTGCGCGCGCCACGCAGGCGCCTCTGCCATACATGCGGGCGTTCCAGTGGCTGCACAGCTTCAGCGGCCTCACCCGCTACGCCGCGGCGGCCGTCACCATCGACGACAGCGGCGCGGCCGACGAAGCCGGCGCGGATATCGTCGATGCAGAAGAGACTTCGCTGATCGAGTTGGCCGACGATGCGCGCCTGCTGGCTTTGTATCCGCTGCGCGGACCGCGCTTCGGTGACGCCGTGCATCAGGTGCTGGAGCTCGCACGGCACGGTCCGGTCTGGCCGGAGCAGCGTGCGTTACTGAATACCCAGCTCACCGCGCAGGCCATCAAGGTCGACAGCCTGTCCGCCGATGAGGCGCTGGAGCGCGTGGGCCGCATGGTCGATCGCGTGCGCCAGAGCGATCTCGGCGATGGGCTGCGGCTCGGCGATATTGCAGCGGACCAGCGCATCGTGGAATTCGAATTCCAGTTTCCGGTGCAGCGTGTGGCTGTCGCGCAGCTGAGGCAGCTGTGCATCGCGCACGGCCAGCCCGATTTCGTACCGGCCAGCCTCGATGCCACCACGCTCAACGGCATGCTGACCGGCTTCGCCGATTTGATCGTGCAGTGGGACGGCCGGTTCCACGTGCTCGATTACAAGACCAACTGGCTGGGCGCACGCCTGCGCGATTACACCGGCGCTTCGCTGGAGGCGGCCATGGCCGAGCACCATTACCCACTGCAGGCCCTGCTCTACACGGTCGCCCTGCACCGCTATCTTCGCCAGCGAATGGACGGCTATACGGCCGAAATTCATCTGGGCGACAGCTGGTACCTCTTTGTTCGCGCCATCGGCCTGGATGCGGTCGAAAAGCCGGGCCTCGGCGTATGGCGTCACCGCTGGCCGACCGCATTGATCGAAGCGTTGGACGATGCTTTTGCCGGCGCCCCATTCACTGATGTGCAAGGGGCCGGCGTATGAACGCTTACGCGATGGACGATAACTCAGCCGAAGAGCGCGTTATCGACCAGACCTTGTCGCAGTGGGTGTTGGCTCGCACCGGCTCAGCCTTGCTGGCGAGTGCCGTGCGCGCCGCCAGCACCGCCGAAGGCCAGGGTCATTCGTGCGCATGGCTGGTCGATCCGGTCACCGATGTCGGCTTCGATGCCGAGGCGCTGAGCGCACTGCGCGATCAGCCGTGGGTGGGCGATGGCCAGCGATTCACGCCGTTCGTGCTCGATGCGCAAAACCGGTTCTATCTCTGGCGCAACTGGCAGCACGAATCGAAGCTGGCCGCCGCCATTCTGCAGCGATGCCGCGGCCGCAGCCTGCCGATTCCCGCCGAAAACCTGGCCGCCGATTTAGCCACGCTGTTTGCCGGCGCGCCATCGGGCGCCGACGACTGGCAGCGCGCCGCCGTAGCCGCCGTGGCCGGCACGCGCTTCTTTGTACTTACCGGCGGACCCGGCACGGGCAAGACGACGACGGTGATGCGCATGCTGCTGATGCTGCTGCGTCATGCCAAGGCCGCCGGGCTGCCCGCCCATCCATCGATTGCGCTGGCCGCGCCGACAGGCAAGGCCGCGCAGCGACTGGTGCAGTCGGTCGCCAGGAGCAAGGCGGATCTGCAGACGGCATGGAGTCCGGCCGAACAGAATCCGTTCCGCGAACTGCTCCAGGCTATTCCCCATGCCGATGCGCGCACCCTGCACCGCTTGCTCGGCTATCGGCCGCTGGACAACACGTTCAGCCACGATCATCAGCATCCGCTCGCCGAGGATATTGTCGTCGTCGACGAGGCGTCGATGGTCGATCTGGCGATGATGCGCCAGCTGCTGGAGGCGCTGCGTCCCGATGCCGTACTGATCCTGCTCGGCGATCCCAACCAGCTCGCCTCGGTCGATGCCGGTTCGGTGCTGGCCGATATCGTCGCCAGCGCGCCGACCAACCAGTTTCCGCCGGCCATGACGCGTCTGCTTGCACCGCTGCTAATGACGGCCCCGGACACGACAAGCAGCGAAACATCGCTTGCCGGAAACATAGTGACGCTCACCCACACCTGGCGCGCCGGCAGCGGCCTGCAACGCGGCATCGAGTCGCTGCGCACCGCGCCGGACCCGGCATGGCTGGAAAACCTGCTGACACAGCGCCGCGACGGCGACCTGCATTTGCGTCGCTGCGATAGCGGTGATGCGCTGCGCGCGCACGTCGATGCATGGATCGAGCGTCACGCCGACGTCCTGCAAACGCTACTCAGCGAAAACGCCACACCAGAAACGGCGCTGCGAGGTTTGCATCAGCTGCAAATTCTCTGCGCGCTTCGCGATGGCGCCTTCGGCGCGCAAGGCATCAACGCGCTGATGACGCGCCGGCTTGGCGTACGCTTCGATCTCGACGTGACCCACGCCTGGCATCACGGCCGCCCCGTTATCATCACCCGCAACGATTACGCCCGCGGCCTGTTCAACGGTGACGTGGGCATTGCACTCAACGGTGCGGACGGGCTGCGCGTGTGGTTCGAACTCAGCGACCGCGACGGCAACAGCGGCCTGCGCAGCTTCTCCCCCCGCGCCCTGCCCGCCCACGAAAGCGCCTGGGCCATCACCATCCACCGCAGCCAGGGCTCCGAATACCGCAGCGTCGCCGTCGTACTTCCCCCCGACGAAACCAACCGCATCCTCACCCGCGAACTCGTCTACACCGCCATATCGCGCGCCCGCGATCACGCGGAAATCTGGGCAACCGACGATGCGCTGCTGGTGTCACTTGCACGTCCTGTGCACAGGATTGGGGGTTTGCTGGACAAGCTTTCAGCAAATAACCCTAAGGTCTGACGCTCTTATCGTCAAAACCGTCGACTAGTTGGCCCAACACTGCGAAACGCCGCCGGTTCCAGAGGCATTCCGATTGCCTGCCTGATTCAGCGACAAGGTCCCGCACTTGGCATCGCGAGTGGCCTGCACGCTAATTGGCGCGGCCTGAACCGAATATGCGGCAGAAGTTGCCGAAGCCAACGTATAGGAATAATAAGAGCCGGTTTGCTGGGTTGACGCGCAATCAAAATTAAGAGTGTTGCCTGCCGTCAAAAATGGATTCGCGGCGCCGGCGCCATCGGTTTTATAACTAAGACCCGATGTGTAGAACCGCTCCATGTAATTGGCGTACTGCGACAGACAACCCTCGGCCGCAACGCGGCGCGACTTCGTGATGTAGGTGACGTAAGACGGATAGGCAATCGCCGTGAGGATCGCGACGATTGCCACCACGATCATCAGCTCAATCAGCGTGAAACCGGCTGCCCCAGCCCTGTGCCTCGGTGTGCCGCCTGAAGATTTTTGCATGGGATGTATTGCTCCATCATTTGCCCGCTGACACAAGCTCGCGCCGGTTGAGTACTCGAATAATCTTGCGGCTTGGTAAAACCGCGCCGACAGCGGCGCGGAATCAACCAGCCTATCAATACCTGATTTCCTTCCAGGATACGCGTGACTTTGCCCCGTTGGGCGGATAAACCTTGCTAAGCGCTGGGGTGCCGTTGACGGTCTGGCTCACCAGATAAGTCTGCCCGTTATACGAGATTGATGACGGACTACCTACACCATTGAGCTGAATACCGCCTACGGTTGAGCCATTGACCGTGCCGGTACTACCGTCTGGGTTCGGGAAAAAGCTCTGAACGATACCGCCGCCTGAAGCCGGATCAAAAGACATGGTCCAGCCGCTCTGCAAGCCGGCGTTGCAGGTAGAAGCTGAAACCGTCGGCGGTATGGCGGTATTGACCGTTACGGCTCCTCCGATGAGAGTCGGACTGTAGATAATCTGCTCGTTGGTGGTCGGCAAATCGAATAGCCAGCCGTATTGATTGTTGTTGGAAGAACAGGCCGAGCTGCCTTGCCAACAAACCACAGTACCGACATTCAGATATCGATAGCCCAAGACCTGGCTATTAGTTCCGGAGCCTGTCGATGTCGAAGCCAATGTCTGCTGCAGAAGCACAGACCGATTGACGGTTTGCTTGCCTGTCAAACTCGCATACTGAGCGTTGGCAATGGCTGCCGCGTTCCAAGCACTCATGTCCCAGTCCCAGATGCCGTAGAAGGTCTGGCTGCCGGTGGCGTATACGTCACCGCTCGTACTGTTGAAAGGCGTTTTCTGTCCTGTTCCAAACATCACCATCACGCGGTTGCCGCCGCCCACCGTTACCGACGCGACAACCGGCGCGGTGGTAATTGGCTGCAGCAGGGGCGTGCTTGCGCCGCTCTTGGCAACATATAGCGGAGTAGCCGTTGTGTTGCCGAACTTGGAGTACGACCAGTTGCTGGCTGTATTGGAAGTCACGTCCAGGCGCCACAGATTTCCCTGCTGATCGCCGGCATAGATGTAATCCGTAATCTGGTCGCCGTCGAGATCGGCTGTAGCGACGTAGGCAATGCCATTGGGCACCGACGCCGAACCGACGCCGGTACTATAAAACGTGAACGTGACCGCTCCGCTCGTTGAATTGACCAAGCCGATGTAGATGCCAGCTGCCTTTCCGCTTCCCAGTCCATTGCCGAAGATGATGGCCCAGTTGCCATTGTGCAGGCGGGTAATGACCGGAGTACCAACGGTCTGCCCAAGATTGGACAAACCGGCAGTCGCGCTGGTCCAGTCACCCATAACAACACTGGAAGCAGTGGCCTCGGTAAACTGGGTCGGGTCGGTAATATCAAGCGCATAAATTTCCGACCCGCCGGATCCAACCCCGCCAACCAACCACGTGTGCCACTTGCTCCCATAGAAAAGGTCGCCCGCTACGGGCGTAGCGTCCACATAATAATTGTGGACATAGTTGGGGCTGGTGAGATTCACAAGATTGGTGCTGTTTGTCGAATTGGCCAGCAAGCCTGCAGGCATGAATCCAAGAAGTTCGGATCCATTGTTCGTCGACGCGTTGTAGGTACCGTTGGCACTGGCGGGGCCTGCAGCGAAAGCGTGCAGAAAACCATCGTTGCTTCCGGCATAGACAATATTCTGCCGACCGGCGTTAGCAGTTACAAAAGCGCTGTATGTCTGGGCGCCTGAAGCATTTTCAGGCTTGGTAGCAGAGGTACCAACGAGGCTGTCGGTGAAAGCGTCGGGATACGTATTTGCCGCTGGCGCGGCGACAAAGGTAGGGCTTGAATCGATGATGTCCCCGAGCACCTGATTGCGAGCACGCAGCGTACCGGGAACAGGACTGTAGAGCTGCTCCGTCGAACGATCGCCGCGCAGCCAGCTGACGCGAGTGGACCCAGCGCCATCCGTACCGTTTAAATTCGTCGCCTGGGCGGTGGTGAGGTTTGCCCACTGGAAGGCGACTCCTGCACTGCCGTTCCAGGTCAAAAGATTGCGCGACGTCTGCGCAGTGACCGTCTTGGTCTTGCCACTGGAATCCAGGCCTAAGGAAGCGCAAGAACCCCCAGTGATATCGCAGTTGGCATCCCAGTTCGCCACAGAAGACACGCTCAGCGAACCATCTGATGCAGCCAAAACTGAATTCGACGTCACGGACCCCCACCAGTTGTCTGACGTATACGTCGCCAGATAAACCGCAGCCCCTGCGTTGAACTGTCCGGACTGCACTGTGTTGGCGCCCGCGCTCGTATTGGACTGCAGCGGCGAGGCCTGGAAGCAGGTTATTTCGTGAATATTCCAACTGCCGCCGGTGCCTGACGAAAAGCCGAATCGCAAAGAGGCAGGTAAAGGACCATTGGTGCTTGTAATGGAGTTGTTGACCAGCACCGGCTGGAAAACGCCGTTGTTATAGCTATAGGCAAAGTTCAGTAAGCCGCTCGCCGAAATTTGCAGCTTGTAAGTGATGGGGGTTGCCTGGGCCCGCGTCGTCGCCGACTCGTTGGCGATCTTTGTGTTGTTCGGGAGCACGGCGTAGCCGCCGGCAATGGCGTTGTAGTTGTATGGAATGTTGGCATACGTATTGGTGGTAGTCGTTACTTTATTCCTTCCAAAACCCGTGGTGGTTGTAATCGTTCCTGAAACATATTGCCCTGAGCTACATGCCGCCTTGGTTTTCGTGATATCCACGTTTCCGGAATAATAAGTGGGGTTTTTGGCATTCAACCAAGTCCAAGTCAAATTACCCGCGCCGCGCAAGCCAATTCTCTCTGGCTGATATTGGTCCTGCCCATTTGTATACGTATTGGTGCCGTTGGTAGTAATACCCGAATAATTAGTATTCTCAATACCTGTGTTAGTGTTATCTGCGTTATTTAAGAAATTGCCGTACTCGTCAATGCCAAGACCTAAGTAAGCATTAGCCAAGCCCTCATATTGGCTATTGGTATTAGAGCAGCTATAGCCAAGACTACCGCCGAGGCCACCTGCGACGGTGGGTACCGCCTGCGTTCCGTCCGTGAGAAAGAAAGTGATGCCGTCAGCACCGTTACCTGCTGTGCCTCCCGAGTTGCCACCGTAGGTATAGGTGGTAAACGTTACCTGCAGGCCTTGGGTTAGAGGAAAAGGAGCGAAATTCGACAGGATCGCGCCAGCTTGGTTGCCTGCCGCTGGCGTCAGCCGAAGCGCACCCGACCCATTCGCATCAAACGCGGGTGAACAGGCGGGAATGACGCCGGCCGCTCCACTAGCCCCGGTACCCGCCGTGAGGCACGCGTAGTTAAGCGCATTCCAGGACAGCGTGCTGGCGTTGCCGGAGAAATTGTCGGTATACGTCACGGCACTGGCGGAGCCGGCAAAGAGCATGGCCGCCGCTATCGCAATCAATCTCAGATATTTGAATGACATAAAGCTTCCCCTTGACTGTTGGATGCGACCAACCGGCGTTCGGCCACGTGAATAAGACGCGTCCTTATCACGTACCAGAGATAATGTGTCTTGAAAGAAACACTGTGCTTGAACGTTTCAACCTGCCCGGCGTTCCACTTGAAAATCAACCACCCATAAAATCCAAGCCGAAAACACCTAATGACCGATCTTGTAAATGGACTGCAGCGTCACCGAAGCTCGATCCTGCACAGTCGCCGGACCGCTGAGCGCAGTAATTCGATAAAAATAGGCCGACGATTGGGGATTGGCACCATAACCATTCGCGCCAGACAACTGTTTTACCTTCGGCGCGGGAATAGTGAAGATGCCAAGATACTCCACGATATATTGCGGCTGACCGGCTGCGTTCGTACCGGGATTGAACGATGTACCGGGCACCTGCTGCACGAAGCCGGCGACGGCCGCGCTCGTATCTGTAAAAGGATCAGCAAGACACACGTTCGTTGCCGCCGACGAGCAGTCCCGAATTTTGCTACCTATCCCTGGCGGCGTGGTTGCCTGCACAAAAGCTTCCGCTTGACGCAGCGCAGCTTCGCTCGCCTGAAAAGCGATCTCCCGGTCATAAAAGTTCGAGGTCATTTTTTGTTGCATGATCGTGCCGCGAACTGCTGCAAGTCCCACGAGGGTAATGACGATGAGCAGAATGAGTGCCACTACCAGAGCCACACCCCTTTGCCCGGATGGACGGGCGCGAATGCATCGCTGGCCCGCATTCCATCGACACCAGGATAAGTGGTAAAAGACGCCTGACGCTACGTCATTGACGTGAATCATTGGACGCGCCGCAATATCTGGCTTCATCTGCCTAGTCATTTCAATTCAGCCTGTTCCGCAAGGTACTTGTCGCGGAGAATGTTCGCGAAATAGCCGTCTGTGTGGTGCTGGCGCGCTGGTTGCTGCTTTGCACGGTCATTGTCACCTGGACTGAGTCAACCGCCGCCCAGTTGCTGACGAGAGATGCATCTACAAAGCTTGCGTTCGGGGCCTGGTGATAAAGGAATTTGAGGCTTGTCACGTTAGGCACCATTTCCTCGGCGACCATCATGGCTTTGCCGCCACTAGTTTCCAGATCAGAACGAAAAAGTGACGTCCCCACGGTCGAGTTGGGGCTTTTACCGATAAACCAGTCGGCAACCGTGAGCTTTGCAATCGGCGAGTTGGCGGCGTAGGTGTAACTGGTGCCCGCCGCTGTGCATACGGTTGGGAAGGCAAGTCCGGCCGAGCAATTGCCTGGATTTGCACCGCTGGCGGCGGTCTGAAAAGAAAGCGGTGTACCGGTTACATTCGACGTTATCTGAGCGATCACGGCATGATTGGGATCACAAACCATGATGACATCCCCATTTGCGAGGGTTGATGTCGTTTCGTTCAACGTAAACGTTGACGAAGCGGGCGTGTGACTTGCCACACTCACGCTGGTGTCCGCTGCACCTATAAGCTCGATCGACTGCGTCTGGTCGGCGCCCGTCGCTTGCAAAACCGTTGATGAACCAGCGCCAGGGTCAGCTGAGCTGTATCCGTGGATGGCGTTGCTCCAGTTAGCCCACCAATCCTGGGTGCTACTTCCATTAGGTCCATTCTTCAAAACGTTGGCAACGCTACCCCCGTTGCTGTAGCAGCCCGTCAGCCCGGCATCGCGAATATCGCGGGACATCAGATCGAACGCAATGCGAGAACCGTCCTGAACATCACCCAATGCTTGATTGGTTCGATACGTCTGCTGAGTCGCTAGAAAGACACTGACGACGCCGCCGATGACAATGGCCCCGAGCAGGAGGGCGATCATCAGCTCAATCAATGTAAATCCAGAAACACCAAATAATCCGTGTAGCTTGAATCTGCTTTGCGCCCGATGGGGGCGGGTTGAGGGCCGACCAGTCATAGCGACGCTACCGTGACTACTTTTTGCACGTTCGACCCACCGGATCCGGATCGGCTGTCGTCGAACTGCACCGTCACCGTGCAATTACCATTGGCTTGGCAGCTGATCATGCCGATGGTGTTCGACGATGTGCCAAGGTTGGCAGCGAGCTGTTGGCACCACTGCCCAATCTGTGCATTGGCCAGTGTATCGACAGTTGTCGGACAACTGTTGGTACTCATACCGGCCTCATTGTATTTACCGGCTTCTGCATTCGCAGTATCGGCCCGCATGGCATCCAAAATTGAGTAGCTCGCTATGGTCGCCATGCTCCGCGCCATAGCGCTATTGCTCGTGGACAACGAAACCGCTTGGAGTGCGGCGACTCCCAAAAATGCGATGGACAGCACCAGCACGGCCACCAAAACCTCGATCAAACCTACTCCCGACTGCCGCATGTTCAATCTGCCGGAGTGACGACAACGCGCTCCGGCAGGAAGTCCCGGCGCCGCCATGGCAAGGGCGCAAGGGACCGAATTGCCAGACCCTTGGGCAAGCGAAGAGTTAATAACGTTGTTCATAGGCCTACGGACAAGTTCCTGATGACGTGGACGTTTGCAGGATCGAACCGGCAGTCATTTTTATCGTGACGTGGTTGTTGATGCTCATCGAGCTGGTGCAAATATCCGCAACTGTGGTGTTAAAAAGAGTGCTAGTGCCTGGCGCCTGAGCCAATCCCGATCCGTTGAAACGCAGCGCAGCCGCCCCGGCGCTACTGACCTGGATTGAACCCGTCAAACCACTTACCGGAGCCAGCACGGTGGTAGCGGTAGCCGGGGAAGTTCCGGTAAGCAACAAATAAACGGCCCCCGTCTGCGTTCCGCAAGCCGTACCGAGGGTATCCGTCGTGTTCAGTGCCGTGCTGCTGCCGCAGAACTGCGTCGCCGCATTGCGTTTGACTGCTTCCATCCGAGCAGAATTGATTGCGCCAACCATGTCGTTAGCGGTGGTCGTGAGCCTGTTCGAGAGAATCAACCGGCTGAAACTCGGTATCGCGATAGCCACAAGAATAACAAGCACCGTGAGCGTGACCATCAGCTCGGTCAGGGTAAATCCACGCACGAACCGTGCTGTGCCGGCCCTCCCAATCTCAAACCTAAGCTGCATCGACAGTGCGCGATGTTCCTGCTCCAAACATTTTTCAACCACGGCCCGTCTCTTCGGCCGTGTTATACGGCTGGATGACAGCAACCGGTCTTCTCCTAATATGGTCTGCATACTTTCCCCTATTGCCTTCGGAAGGTATTCGATCACGAGATTTTGGCAAGCTTCCGGCTGACTAGCGGTAGAAAACGCCCGACAAGCGGCAGCTTGACCGCAAGGAACCGAAAATGTGCGCAAAAAAAACCGCGTCAACGGACGCGGGTTTTCAATACTGAAGTGGTGCCGGAAATAGGAATCGAACCTACGACCTACGCATTACGAATGCGCCGCTCTACCAACTGAGCTATTCCGGCAAGCAGCCGCAAATTCTACGGTGTGAGGTCTTATGGTGCAAGCCGATCGACGTGATTGCCTGCGCGCCCGGCTTGAAAATCTGCGCCAGCGCTGCTGGCGGAAGCCGCAGCTGGATAACGGTGGATCCCGGGCAAGCCCTTTGGATCAAAGATTGCCCAGCGCGCTCCCGCCGACCACACGAAGCTCCTTCGGCAGCGCGAAGGTGATGTTTTCCGGATCGCCGTCCAGCTCGCGAACTTCACCGACGCCCCAGGACTGCAGGCGGGCGATGACGTCGCGAACGAGTTTGTCCGGTGCCGAGGCGCCAGCGGTGAGGCCAATGTGTTGCACGCCGTCGAGCCAGCGGCGGTCGATGTTTTCCGCGCCGTCGATCAGGAACGACCGCACGCCCTGCTTTTCGGCCAGCTCGCGCAGTCGGTTGGAGTTGGAGCTGTTGACCGACCCCACCACGAGCATCAGATCGACCGCGTCGGCGAGGCGGCGCACGGCGTCCTGGCGGTTCTGCGTGGCGTAGCAGATGTCGTCCTTACGCGGACCTTCGATGTCGGGAAACTTTTCGCGCAGGCCGGCAATGATGGCTTTGGTGTCGTCCACCGACAGCGTGGTCTGGGTGACGTACGAAAGCTCGTGCGGGAATTTGGGCGAGAGGCTGCTGACGTTTTCCAGCGATTCGACCAACAGAATTTCGCCGACGTTGGCCGGGTTCCACTGCCCCATCGTGCCCTCGACTTCCGGGTGGCCAGCGTGACCGACCAGCACCACGCTGCGACCGATGCGGCCCAGGCGCGCCACTTCCATATGCACCTTGGTCACCAGTGGGCAGGTGGCGTCGAAGACTTTCAGGCCGCGCTGCTCTGCCTCTTCGCGCACCGCCTGCGAGACGCCGTGGGCGCTGAAAATCACCGTGGCACCGTCGGGCACCTCATGCAGCTCTTCGACGAAAACCGCACCGTCCTTGCGCAGCTTTTCGACCACGTAACGGTTGTGCACCACTTCGTGGCGCACGTAGATCGGCGCACCCCAGGACTCCAGCGCGCGCTCGACGATGGCGATGGCGCGATCGACGCCGGCACAAAATCCGCGGGGATTGGCGAGCAGGATGTCCAAGGGAGGCCTCGCATGGGTTGCAACGTGGGGCGGCGAATCATCTCGCGGCTTTCGATCCGATTCTTCGTGCATGTCGATAAAACGTCCGCTGCGGGAATCGAATTCAGTATTGAATTATCGCACGCCGCCCGATGGCTTGCCGGCGAACAGCCCGAACGCCACCAGCATCACCGCGCCTACCGTGATGCCGCAGTCAGCGATATTGAATACGGGGTAGCTCCACTGATGGAAATACACCTGGATGAAATCGGTCACCTGCGCTGCATGCAAACGGTCGATCAGATTACCCAGCGCGCCCCCGACGATAAAACCCAGCGGTGCAGCCGTGCGCCAGTCGCGACGCGGGGTGCGCGCGAGCCACACGATGAGCACGGCGCTGATGATCAACGCCAGCACCACGAAAAACCAGCGCTGCCAGCCACCGCCATCGGTCAGAAAACTGAAGGCCGCGCCTTTATTGAAGATCAGCGTCCAGTTCAAAAACCCGGGAATCACCGGATGCGGCAGACCCACCGGCTGCAGCGCCCGCACGGCCCACAGCTTGCTCAGCTGATCGATCGCAATAACGACGACAGACAACAGCAGCCAGACGAGTGCGTTGGGTTTCTTGCTCAAGGATGTGATCTCGTTTGGCCTGGAAAAAATACGGAACGCGATGGAGGAAGAGCGAAGATCATCAGAACCAGCGGCGATTTTCGCCCGGGCCTTCGATATTGCCGATGCAACGACCGCACAGCTCCGGATGCTCGGCATGACTGCCAACGTCATCGCGGCGATGCCAGCAGCGGACGCATTTCTCGGCCGGGCTGACCTCGGCTGAAATCCAGACGTCGGCGCCCTCCAGCTCCACTTTCACCGCACCTGCCGGACGCGGCTCTAGCGGCGCCAGCGTCAATTCCGAGGTGATGAAGAAGAAGCGCAGCTCGGCCGAGGCTTCGGTCAAACGCGCGTGCAGGGCGTCATCGGCATAGATGATCAGCTTCGCCTCCAGCGCGGCGCCGATCTGGTCGGCCTTGCGCATGCCTTCGAGCACGCGCGAGGCGCTGTCGCGAAGCGTCATCAGGTCGGCCCAGTAACGGCGCTGCTCCGGTGAGTTCTGCGTGGCCGTGAGACCGTCGTACCAGGTCTCAAACAGCACACTGTCGCTGTGCTTGCCCGGCAGCTGTTGCCAGATCTCCTCCGCCGTAAAGCTGAGTACCGGCGCCAGCCAGCGCACCAGCGCCTCGGCGATGCGGTACATCGCGCTTTGCGCGCTGCGTCGACCGTGGCTGTCCGTCGGCATGGTGTAGAGCCGATCCTTGGTGATGTCCAGATACAGCGCGCCGAGCTCGTTGGTGCAGTAGTTCTGCACGCGCTGCACGATCTCGGGAAAGTCGTAGCGCTCGTACGCGGCGACCACGCCCTGCTGCACGTCGCAGGCCTGCTGCACGGCCCACTGATCCAGCAGCAGGCTGTCTTCCACCGGCAGCAGATGTTTTTCGGGATCGAAGCCGTCGAGGTTGCCGAGCAGGAAGCGCGCGGTATTGCGGATGCGCCGATACGTGTCGGCGACACGCTTGAGAATCTCCTCCGACAGCGACATCTCGTTGCGGTAGTCGGTGGACGAGACCCAAAGGCGCAAAATGTCGGCGCCCATGCGATTCATGATGTCCTGCGGCTCGATGCCGTTGCCCAATGATTTGGACATCTTGCGGCCGTTCGCATCGACGCTGAAGCCGTGCGTCAGCAGCTGCTTGTACGGCGGCTGGCCGTCCAGCATCGACGCGGTGAGCAACGAGGAGTGGAACCAGCCCCGATGCTGGTCCGAGCCTTCCAGATAAAGATCGGCCGGGAAACGCAGCACGCCGGCGTGCGAGCCGCGCAGCACGTGCCAGTGCGTGGTGCCCGAATCGAACCACACGTCCAGCGTGTCGCGATTTTTCTCGTACTGATCGGCTTCGTCGCCCAGCAATTCGCGTGGATCGAGGCTCTGCCACACCTCGATGCCGCCCTCGGCGACGCGATCGGCCACCTGGTCGAGCAGTTCCGCGCTGCGCGGATGCAGCGCGCCGGTTTCCTTGTGCAGGAAAAACGCCATTGGCACGCCCCACTGGCGCTGACGCGACAGCGTCCAGTCCGGGCGCTCGGCAATCATCTTCTGCAGGCGCTGCTTGCCCCAGGCCGGGAAAAACTGGGTTTGCTCGATGCCGGCCAACGCGGTTTCGCGCAGGGTCTTACCGCCGTCGTTCGGCACGATATCCATGCCGGCAAACCACTGCGAGGTGGCACGGTAGATGATCGGCGTCTTGTGTCGCCAGCAGTGCATGTAGCTGTGCGTGTACTTGTGCTGATGCAGCAGCGAGCCGGCCTGCTCCAGCACTTCGACAATCTGCGGATTGGCCTTCCACAAAAACTGGCCGCCGAACAGCGGCAGCGACGAGGCGTAAACACCGTTGCCCATTACCGGGCTGATGATGTCGTCATCCGCCATGCCGTGGGCCTTGCAGGAAATGAAATCCTCCACGCCATACGCCGGCGCTGAATGCACCACACCGGTACCGGTGTCGAGCGTCACGTAATCGGCGAAGTACACCGGCGCCGTGCGCGCATAGCCCGGATCCACCGCATACAGCGGGTGACGGAAGCGCAGATCGGCCAGCGCCTGCCCCGGCACCGAGGCGACGATTTGGCCGTCCAGACCGTAGGTCTTCAGACATTCCTCGACGCGTTCGGTGGCGAGTATCAGCAAGCCGCGCGCGGTATCGACCAGGCTGTAGCTGAATTCCGGATGCAGGTTCAGCGCCTGGTTGGACGGAATGGTCCACGGCGTTGTGGTCCAGATCACGATCTGGCCGGTGGGCCTGGGCAGCGCATCGAGCCCGAACGCCTTGGCCACGGCGGACGGATCGTCGAACGCAAAACCCACGTCGATCGCGATATCGGTCTTGTCCTCGTATTCCACCTCGGCTTCGGCCAGCGCCGAGCCGCAGTCGAAGCACCAGTTGACCGGCTTCAGGCCGCGGTAGATGTAGCCCTTGCGCAGCATTTCGGCGAGCGCGCGGATTTCACCGGCCTCGTTGCCGTGATCCATGGTGAGGTACGGCCGATCCCACTCGCCGAGCACGCCCAGACGCTTGAAATCGGCCTTCTGCTTGTCGATCTGCACGGTCGCATAGGCACGCGCCTTGGCCTGCACCTCGGCCGGGGGCAGGCCCTTGCCGAACTGCTTCTCGATCTGGATTTCGATCGGCATGCCGTGGCAATCCCAGCCCGGCACATACGGCGCATGAAAGCCGGCCAGCAGCTTGGACTTGACGACGATGTCCTTGAGGATCTTGTTGATCGCGTGACCGAGATGGATCACGCCGTTGGCGTACGGCGGGCCATCGTGCAGCACGAACATCGGCCGACCGGCGGTGACCTTCTGAATCTGCGCATAGCGGTCCACCTTCTCCCACTCGGCCAGCCAGCCGGGCTCGCGCTTGGGCAGATCGCCGCGCATCGGGAAATCCGTCTGCGGCAGGTTGATGGTGCTTTTGTAGTCGTGGGTCATTGCGTAGTGATCGTCAGGTGGCGTAGTTAGCGTGCCGGTCGGAGGCACATCGGCAGGAGTACATGCCTTCATCCCCTGGTGCGGAATGAAAGCGTGTCATAGGGGTTTATCAGGCGGATGCAAGAAACGGATTGCAGATCTGCAGCGTTTCGTCCATCACGAGTCCATGCTTCATGTCTTCCGAATAAAGTCGATCGCAGCCGGCCAGCAGCGCCGAGGAAGCAATCATCGCGTCATACACCGACAGCCCGTAACGCTCGGCCAGGCGCCGGCCGGTATCGTGGGTTTGTGTCGTCAGTGGTTCCACCGGGCAAGCTGCGCGCAAGCCTGCAAGCACTTCGTTGGTTTCGTCCCACGACATGCCCAGCTTGCGGCGCGTCACGCTGGTTATTTCATTCAACACCTGCACGCTGATCACTCCGCCGGCAGCGATCACCGCCTCGGCGCGATCAGCCTTGGCGGTATCGGCCGAAAGCAGATAGAGGGCGACGTTGCTGTCGATAAACGCCTTATCGTGACTCATGCGTCGCGTCACGATCGAACACGAAATCGGCAGGCAGCCGGCCGCGAAACTTGTGCAGCCGCTGCAGCAGCTCCTGTTTGCCGGGCGTCTTTTTCAGTTCGAACACGCGCTCGCCGGCGACGTGAACCTCGACATCGTCGCCGTCCTTGAGCTTGAGCGCCTCTACCACCACGGCAGGCAGCCGGATGGCAAGACTGTTGCCCCATTTGGAAACCTGCATGAGAAGTCCTCGCATGGATATACTTCGATGATTGTATATCTTCGGAAAATGGGCGGCAAACCGATGGACGGTCATTGGCGCGGGAAAATTCAAGCCTGAGCCAGTCGCGGATTCATGCCCAGCAGTTCGCGCGCCATGCGGGCGTCGTGATCCATCTGCGCTTTCAGCGGCTCGAGTCCGTCGAATTTCATCTCGTCGCGCAGCTTGCCGACAAACTCCACCGACATGCGCTGGCCATAGAGATCGCCGTCGAAGTCGAACAGATGCACTTCCAGCAACGGCTCGCTGACCTCGTTCACGGTCGGGCGCACGCCAAGGCTGGCGACGCCGGGCCAGCTGCATTCGCCCTCACCCAGACCCACGCGCACGGCGAAGATGCCGTGCACGGGACTCACGCGCTGCTGCAGATGGATATTGGCCGTGGGATAACCCAGCGTGCGGCCGAGCTGATTGCCGTATTCCACCTTGCCGTCGATAACGAACGGCCGCCCGAGCAGCGGCTCGGCGCCGGCAAACTCGCCGGCCGCCAGCAACATGCGCACGCGGCTGGCCGACACGCGCGCGCCGTCGAGCTGCACCGCCGGCATCACGCACGCCGAAAATCCCAGCTGCTCGCCAAGATTCGCCAGTAAGGCCACATCACCCTCGCGCTTGTGGCCGAAGCGGAAATCGTTGCCGACCCAGACTTCACGCGCCGCCAGGCGATCCACTATCACCCGGCGCACGAAATCTTCCGCCGACATGGCCGCCAGTTCCGCATTGAATCGCAGCAGCAGGGTGTCGGACATGCCCGCGGCCGCGAAACCACGCAGCTTTTCCCGCACGCTCGACAACCGCGCCAGCGGCTCGCGCGAAAAATACGCGCGCGGCAGCGGCTCGAAGCTCACCACGATCGGCTTGCCGCCGAGCGCCTTCGCCCTCTCGCGCACCTGCAGCAGCAGCGCCTGATGCCCCCGATGAATGCCGTCGAAGGCACCTATCGCGATCACGCTGCCGTTCGGCGCCAGACAAGGCCCCGCCACATTCCTGGAAAGTTTCATCATCGCCTGAGTATAACGGCTGCACGGTGACGTCTCGACGATTGACCGCTGCCGTTGCGCAGCACACACAACAGGCCTGCTAGACGCCACGTAGCTCGCGCGCACGAAAACCGCTTGCGAACAGAGCCATGGCGTAAGCCGCTCCGCCAGCCATCACCAGCACGCCCAGATGCCAGATGCGTGCAAACACCGACACATGCGTCCAGTCCGGCCACAGTAACCGACCCGCGACAAGGATCAGGACCATCGCGCCAGTGGACACGGCCAGACGCAGCCAGTGTTTCAACCAGCCCGGCTGGCGCTGATACACGCCCGCCCGCTTCAGCCAGCGCCACAGCAGCAGGAAATTCAGATAGCTCGACAAGGTGCTGGCAATGGCCAGACCGACATGCAGACCGGGAACCTTCGCGATGCCGTCCAGCAGACTGCCCTGCTTGAGTTCGGGCGTTGCCCACAGCTGGTAAAGCAGAAGGATGAAAATGGCGTTGAACACCATATTGGCGATCAGGGCGACCACACCGGCGCGCACCGGCGTGCGCGTGTCCTGCCGCGCGTAAAACGCGGGCAAGACCACCTTGACCAGCGCGAAGGCCGGCAACCCGCAGCTCAGGGCGATAATCGATAATGTCGACATGTGCGCATCGAACGCGGTGTAGTGGCCATTCTCGAACAAGGTCGCCACCAGCGGCTGCGCCAGCAGCACCAGTGCAAACGTGGCCGGCACCGCAATCAGCAAGGTAAGGCGCAGCCCCCAGTCCAGCGCCCTGGAAAATCCGGCGGTATCCGTGCCCACGTGATGGCGCGACAGGGCTGGCAGGATCACCGTACCCAGCGCCACGCCGAACACGCCCAGCGGAAGCTCCAGAAAGCGGGTCGACTGCCAAAGCCAGGTCTGTGAGCCGACGACCAGTAGCGAAATGACTGCCGTGTCCAACAACAGGTTGAGCTGCGATACCGACGAGCCGAACAGCGTCGGCACCATCAACCGCATGATGCGTCGCACGCCCGGATCGCGCCAACCCCAGCGTGGCAGGCTCAGCAGATCCAGTCTGCGAACCTCTGGCAGCAAAAACAACAGCTGCAGCACGCCCGCCACCAGCACGGCCCAGCCCATCGCCATAATCGGCGTATGCAGTCGAGGCGCCAGCCACAGCGCACCGGCGATCATGCATACGTTGAGGATTACCGGCGCCAGCGCAGGCATCGCAAACCGGTGAAAACTGTTCAACGCGCCAGCCGCCAGGGCGGTCAGCGAAACAAAAAAGATGAAGGGAAAGGTCAGCCGGACCAGATTGGTGGTGAGATCGAACTTCTGCGGGTGATCCAGCGCACCCGGCGCAAACGTGCCCGCCACCTGCGGCGCAAATATCAAACCAAGCGCGGTAATGATGAGCACCACGCCGCCCAGCGTGCCCGATACGCGCGACATCAGCTGCTTCAGGTCTGCATGGGTGCCTTTCTCTTTGACCTCGGTAAATACCGGCACAAACGCAGTGGAAAACGAGCCCTCGGCGAACAGCCGCCGCATGAAATTGGGGATACGGAACGCGATGACGAAGGCATCCGTGGCGGCATTGGCGCCGAACACGTGACTCATCGATACGTCGCGAAGCAGCCCGAACACGCGCGAAACCATCGTCATGCTGCTGAACGAGAGCAGCCCACGGAACATGCTGGGGGACTTCATGCGTCTGCTGTTACCTTGTGAATCGGCGAGGTGGAATGTCCTGCCTTGGCGGACATCGGCGCATAGTCTGACAGCCGCTGCGGGACGGACAACAGCCCGGATATGGCAAAATGCTGACGTGGCGTCGTCTGGCGTGAAAACATCTACGCGCCTATTGCGTGCCGTACCGCCTAAACGATTGACGCAGCGGCAAATCGACCGCATAATTGGCGTCTTTTTCCACACCTCTACACCGATTCCGGAGTTCTACCTTGGCCAACATCAAGTCCGCTAAGAAGCGCGCGCGCCAGTCCGAGCAGCGCCGTTTGCGCAATATCAGCGCACGTTCCATGGTCCGCACCGCCCTGAAAAAGGTCGTCAAGGCCATCGAGGCCAAGGACAAGGCAGGCGCGATCGCCGCGTTCACGGTTGCCCAGCCGGTGATGGATCGTTACGCCGCCCGCGGCCTGATCCACAAGAACAAGGCCGCCCGCCACAAGAGCCGTCTCAACGCGAAGATCCGCGAACTGGCGTAAGCCCGACGCGCTGCTCGCGACGCCAAGAAGCCGGCGAAAGCCGGCTTTTTCGTGGCAAGTCTTTGAATTCCAGCGACAACCTACTTCGCTGCCATGCCGACCGCCCTACTTTGCGCGTGGCCGAAACTCCAGCGGCATCGCTTCCGTTTTGGCTGACGCTGGCGGCTTTGCTCCACACGCCCCGCAGGTGCTGCACCCGTCGCTGCAGTCGCCGGTGGCCTGCTTGGGCTGCAGTCGCCGGCCCACCCTTCGCAACCAGCCGGCGCGATCCGGCCGGCTCAGGCTGATGGAGGCAGCCGCCAGCCAGCGATTGCTGACTTTCGGCGCAAGCTTGCGAAACACCACCATTACGCTAATCAGCAGCACCACGCCGATCACCGCGTACTGCACGAGCAGGCTCATACCAACAGGGTTCGCGCTCATGCGAAAAGCCTCGCGATCTGGTACGTCAGCAGCGACGCCACGTAAGCCACGACAAACATGTAGCCGAAGGAGATCCCCACGTTGCGCCATGAATGGGTTTCGCGGCGGATCACCGCCAGCGTCGACATGCACTGCGGCGCAAAGGCAAACCAGACCATCAGCGACAGCGCGCTGGCAACGGAAAAGTTGGCTGCCAGGGCGTGCGCCAGCCCGACCGAATTGGCATCTCCGCCCACGGCATACACCGTCGCCAGCGCAGCCACGGCCGTTTCTCGTGCGGCGAACGCGGGAATCAGCGACAGGCTGATCTGCCAGTTGAATCCCAGCGGCGCAAAAATGTACTGCAGGTAGCGGCCCATGTAGCCGGCGATGCTGTAATTGATTGCCGGCCCGGTCGCCCCTGCCGGCGGCCCCGGGAAGGTCGATATCGCCCACATGATGACGGTCAGCGCCAGGATCACGCCGGTCAGCCGCTTCAGGAAGATCGAGGCGCGTTCCCACAGGCCGATGGCGATATCGCGCGGCTTGGGCATGCGGTACGACGGCAGCTCCATCAGCAGCGCATGCTCGCTCTTATCGCGGCGGATGCGCTTGATTACCCAGCCCACCGCCATGGCACCCAGAATGCCGGCCGCGTACAGCGCAAACAGCACCAGCCCCTGCAGATTGAAAACACCCAGCACGCGGTGCATCGGTATGAACGCGCCGATCAACAGCGCATACACCGGCAGCCGCGCCGAACACGTCATCAGCGGCGCCACCAGAATCGTGGCCAGGCGGTCGCGCGGATCCTGGATACTGCGCGTGCCCATGATGCCCGGGATGGCGCAGGCGAAGCTCGACAGCAGCGGAATGAACGAGCGCCCGGTCAGCCCCACCGACATCATCACCCGATCGAGCAGGAAGGCGGCCCGCGGAAGGTAGCCGGACTCTTCCAGCATCAGGATGAAAAAGAACAGCACCAGGATTTCCGGCAGAAAGCCGATCACCGTGCCGATACCGCCGAACAGGCCATCGACGATCAGGCTCTTGAGCGGGCCGAGCGGCAGGCTGGCCGCCGCGTAGTCACCGAGCCAGCCAAAGCCGTCACCAATCAGATCCGTCATCGGCTTGCCAGCGGCGTACACGGCCTGGAAGACCAGAAACATCACCACGCCGAGAATCAGCAGGCCAAACACCGGGTGCAGCGTCCAGCGATCGAGCGCATCGTCGAGCTCGGCCGTCGGCCGCGGCATGGAAACCGTTGCCGCGAGCAGTTCACGCACCTGCACGTGCAAGTTGGCGCGGCTAGGACCGCCGTCGGCCGAAGCCGCTGCTGCGGCCGGCATGTCACCATCCACGCGCTCGACCAGCGCGGCAGCGCCGCCGCGCTTCACGGCCACCGTTTCCACGACGGGAATACCCAGCCGGCGCTGGAGTTCAGGCACATCGATGACGATGCCGCGGCGGCGCGCCGCATCCATCATGTTCAGGGCGAGCACCACGGGCCGGCCCAGGCGCTTCACTTCCAGCACGAAGCGCAGATGCAGACGCAGGTTGGTGGCATCGGCCACGCAGACGATCAGGTCGGGGGCCGCTTCGCCGGGGTAGTTTCCCTCCAGCACATCGCGGGTGATCTGCTCATCGGGGCTGTTGGCGTCGAAACTGTAGGTGCCCGGCAGGTCGAGTATCTGCAGCACGCGGCCGGACGGCGTGGTGAACCGCCCTTCCTTGCGCTCGATGGTGACACCCGCGTAATTGGCCACCTTCTGCCGGCCGCCCGTCAGCAGGTTGAACAGCGCGGTCTTGCCGCAGTTGGGGTTGCCGACGAGGGCGATACGCAGGGCAGCGGCGCTCATGCGGCTTCCTGGCGCACGGTGACGCGGGCCGCTTCGGTACGGCGCAGCGCGAAGCGCGTCGAGCCGATCTGGATCAGCAGCGGATCGGCTCCCATCGGGCCAACGGCCACCACGCGCACCGGTTCGCCATCGACGAAACCGAGATCGCGCAAACGTTGCGCAATCGGATCCGCCGCGTGGGCATCGTCGACGCGATCAACCACTGCGGGCGCACCTTTGGGTAGATCAGACAAACGCACGGGCGCTGCTCAAATAAGAATTGTTCGCATTGTAATCCTTTGTGCGCTTTGCTGCAGCATGCCGGCAATGCAGCGATGCCGACCGTTTATGATGGCGGTCTTTGCCGGGGTAACCCATGACCGATTCCGTTCTGTGCGAGCGCCGCGGCGCCACCGCGTGGCTGATCCTCAATCGCCCGCAGGTGCACAACGCGTTCAACGACACGCTGATCGCCTCGCTTACCGATGCGCTGGAGGGCGTGGATGCCGATCCAGCCGTGCACCGCGTCGTGCTCACCGGAAACGGCAGCTGCTTCTCCGCCGGCGCCGATCTGAACTGGATGCGCGGCATGGCCAGCGCCAGCGCGCAGGAAAACCTCGACGACTCGCTGCGCCTGGCGCGGCTGATGCGCACCCTGCAGTTTTTATCCAAGCCCACCGTGGCGCGCGTCAACGGCGCAGCCTATGGCGGCGGCGTGGGCCTGGTCGCCTGCTGTGATATCGCCATTGGCGTAGACACGGCCAAGTTCGCCCTGTCGGAGGTCAAGCTGGGCCTGGTGCCGGCGGTGATCTCGCCGTATGTCATTGCGGCGATCGGCCTGCGCGAGGCGCGCCGGCTATTCATCACCGGCGAAGTCTTTGAAGCGGATACGGCCGCGCGCATCGGCCTGCTGCACGCCGTGGTCGGCGGCAGCGAGCTGGACGAGGCGATCGAACGCCAGCTCTACCTGCTCGCCAAGGCCGGGCCGCAGGCGCAGCGCGAAGCGAAGCAGCTGGCCCTGCGCGTGGGCGGCAGCGACGTGGCGCAGGCCGAACGTATCGATAGCGCCAACGCCGAACTGATCGCGCGCCTGCGCACCTCCGAAGAGGGCCAGCACGGCCTAAGCGCCTTTCTCGACAAGCGCGCGCCGCGCTGGGTCGCCCAGCAATAATCACCGCATCACTATGCAAGCCGCCTGCTGTATGCCGGGGACGCAAGCCTGACGCTTCCCAAGGAGCCACGCCTGGAGCGCCCTGCCCCGTCGCCCTGCCCCGTCGCCCTGCCCCGTCGCCCTGCTGCGCCGCCATGCTGCGCCGCGCATCGGTTGCGGGCGCGTCATCTGATAACTTATCCGGCTTTGCAAGATCGCGCACACCCCAAGGATTCCGCATGTTCGAGCGCGTACTGATTGCCAACCGCGGCGAGATCGCCTGCCGCGTGATCCGCACCTGCCGGCGCCTCGGCATTCATACGATTGCCGTGTACTCCGAAGCGGACGCCGACGCGCAGCACGTGCGGCTGGCCGACGAGGCGTGGCCGATCGGCGGGCCGCGCCCGGGCGATTCGTATTTGCGCGGTGACGTGATTCTGGACGTGGCAAAAAAATCCGGTGCACAGGCGATCCACCCTGGCTACGGGTTTCTGTCCGAGAACACCGCCTTCGCCCGCGCGTGCGCCGCGGCCGGTGTCGTGTTCATCGGCCCCAAGCCGGAGAGCATCGATGCCATGGGCTCCAAGGCCGCGGCCAAGGCCCTGATGGAAAGCCACGCCGTACCGCTGGTACCGGGTTACCACGGCGACAACCAGGACAACGCCCACCTCGCCGGGCAGGCCCGCAAAACCGGCTTTCCGCTGATGATCAAGGCCGCATCGGGCGGCGGCGGCAAGGGCATGCGCATTGTGCGCGAGGAAAAGGAATTTGCCGACGCGCTGGCCTCGGCCCAGCGCGAGGCGGCCAGCGCCTTTGGCGACACGCGTGTCATTCTGGAGCGCTACGTCGAGCATCCGCGCCATATCGAGTTCCAGGTGTTTGGCGACACCCACGGCAACGTGATCCACCTCAACGAGCGCGAGTGCTCGGCGCAGCGGCGTTATCAGAAAGTGCTGGAAGAGACGCCCTCACCTTTCCTCGACGAGGCTCGCCGCAAGGCCATGGGTGAGGCGGCGGTCGCCGCGGCCAAGGCGGTCGACTACGTCGGCGCCGGCACCATCGAATTCATCGTCGCCACCAGCGGCGAATTCTTTTTCATGGAAATGAACACGCGCCTGCAGGTCGAGCACCCGGTCACCGAGATGACGCTCGGCCTCGATCTGGTCGAATGGCAGCTGCGCGTGGCCGCCGGTCAGCCGCTGCCGCTGCGGCAGGAGCAGATTCACGCCCTCGGCCACGCGATCGAAGTGCGGCTCTACGCCGAGGATCCCGACCAGAACTTCCTGCCCGGCTCGGGCAAGTTGCAGACCTTGCGCCTGCCCACGCCGTCCGACCATGTGCGCCTCGACGGCGGCGTGATCGAAGGCGATACGGTCACGATTTTCTACGACCCGATGATCGCCAAGCTGATCGTTTACGACGTCAACCGTACCCAGGCGCTACAGCGTTTGCGCGAGGCGCTGGCCAGCTGCGAAATCATCGGTCCGAAGTCGAATATCGGTTTTCTCGAGCGGCTCGCGCGGCATCCCGTCGTGGTCGAGGGACGCATCGATACGGGTTATCTCGATCGTCATCTGGAGGAATTTCTGGTCGGCGATATCGCACCGACGGATGCGGTGCTGTTCGCCGCGGCGACTGCCGCGCTGCTGCAGGACGAGGCAGATATCGTCGCCACGCCGGCCGATCCCCATTCGCCCTGGGCTCGCGCCGACGCCTGGCGTATCGGCCACGCCGGCAAGCGTGCGATCGCGCTGACCCTGCGCGACCAGCGCTACGATATCGAGGCCCAGGGCTACGACGGCCACTACCTGCTCCAGCACGGCGACGCGCGATGCAAGGTCGATGGCGCGCGCCTGCAGGCCAACACGCTGAGCGCACGCTTCGACGGCGAGTCGCTGCGCCTGCCGCTGCGCGTCGACGAGGATCACGTGCTGTTGCACGACGCTGCCGGCCAGCGCTACAGCTTTACCCGCGCCGTCGCCTTCGCGTGGACGGCCAAGGACGCCGCCGGCGGCAATCAGGTTATTGCGCCGATGCCGGGCCGCATCGTGCTGGTGAAGGCCAGGGCCGGCGACAGCGTCGAGCAGGGCGACGAGCTGCTGGTGATGGAAGCGATGAAGATGGAACTCGCCTTGAAGGCCCCGCGCGCCGGTATCATTGACAGCATTCTGGCGACCCAGGGTGAGTTCGTCGACGCCGACACCGTACTGGTGCGCTTCGCCGACTGATCCTGCCCGCTACCCGCATGGCACGCCACCAAGACACGTCCGGATAACGCATGAACTTCTCTGATAACGTCCGTCCCGAAGGCGTCCGGACCAACCACGTCCACATCGTCGAAGTCGGCCCGCGCGACGGCCTGCAGAACGAGAAGGCGTTGCTGCCGGCGGCGGTAAAAATTGAACTGATCGACCGACTCTCGGCAACCGGGCTGAAAACGATCGAGGCGACCAGCTTCGTCAGCCCGAAATGGATACCGCAGCTGGCCGATGCTGCGGACGTCTTTACCGCCATACGCAAAGCAGAGGGCATCAGCTATCCGGTGCTGGTGCCAAACGAACAGGGATATGAGCGCGCGCGAGCGGTCGGGGTGCGCGAGATCGCCATTTTCACCGCGGCCTCGGAAACCTTCAGCCGCAAAAATACCAATGCCTCGATCGACGAATCCATGGCGCGCTTCGTGCCGGTGATCGAGCAGGCGCAGGCCGATGACGTTACCGTGCGCGGCTATATCTCCACCGTATTGGGCTGCCCGTACGAAGGCGACATCGCGGTGAGCGAGGTGGTGCGCGTCGCCGTAAGGCTTTACCAGCTGGGCTGCCGCGAAATTTCGCTGGGCGACACCATTGGCGTCGGCACTCCAGCCAAGGCGCGCGCGATGCTTCGCGCGGTCGCTCAAGAAGTACCGATGGACGCGCTGGCGGTGCATTTCCACGACACCTATGGCCAGGCGCTGGCGAACATTCTGGCGTGTCTGGACGAAGGCGTGCGCGTGGTCGACAGCGCCGTCTCCGGTACCGGCGGTTGCCCGTACGCGAAGGGCGCTACCGGCAACGTGGCCAGCGAGGACGTGATCTACATGCTGCACGGCATGGGTATGACCACCGGCGTCGATCTCGACAAGATGATTGCCACCGGTGCCTGGCTGGCCCACCAGTTGGGCAAGCAGACCGCGAGCCGGGTCACCCGCGCGCGCACGGCAAGCTGACCCAACCCTCCCACCGAAAGATCGTTTTCATGACCTCTCCGTTCTTGATCCGACCGATCAGCGCTGGCGACAACGCCGCCATGGCCGCCGTCATCCGCACCGTCATGCCCGAGTTCGGCGCCGACGGTCCGGGCTTCGCCATTCACGACACGGAAGTGGACCACTTGTACGAGGCTTACACCCAGCCGCACAGCGCCTATTTTGTCGTCGAGCGCGACGGTGCGGTGCTCGGCGGTGCAGGCATCGCGCCCCTGCAAAACGGCGAGCCCGATGTGTGCGAGCTGCGCAAGATGTATTTCCTGCCGCAGGCACGCGGCACCGGCGCGGGCGCCACGATGATGCAGACCTGTCTTGAGGCTGCGCGGGCACGCGGCTTCCGCCGCTGCTATCTGGAAACGCTCACCGGCATGGATGGCGCGCAGGCACTTTATGCGCGCAGCGGCTTCCGCCAGATCGACAAGCCCATGGGTGGCACTGGCCATTTCAGCTGCGACCGTTTTTTTCTTCTCGACCTCTGAGGTAAAGAAGCATGGCTGGCGTGAATCGGAAAAGGCCGAACGCCCTGGGCAAGACGCCATCACGGCTTGAAAACGTCGTGCAGATACGCTGCCGATGCCGAGAACGCAGCGATCATGATCCGCGTTGCCCGCAATGCTGACGCTGCAGCTATCCATGCGATCTATGCGCCCACGCTTCTCGACGGCGCAGTACGTTCGAAACCGCGCTGCCCGGCGTATATGCCATGAGCGAGCGCATCCGCACGCAACTGCGTCATCATCCGTGGCTGGTGTGGGACGAGGGAGATCGCATCCTGGCCTACGCCTATGCGAGACGCTTCCGCGACCGCGCTGCATATGACTGGATCGCCGAAACATCGATTTATGTACACGCCGATGCATGGCGCCGCGGCATCGCGCGCCGGATTTACGGCGCCCTGCTCGGCACCCTGAGACGGCAGGGCATCAATCAGGCCGTCGGCGCCATTACCCTGCCCGGCGTCGCCAGCGTCGCGATGCATGAGGCCATGGGCTTCAGCAACGCCGGCGTATGGCGCCAATGCGGTTACAAGCTGGGACGATGGTGGGATGTCGGGGTCTGGCAGAAAGAACTGCAAACGATGCAGAACGTGCCTGAGCCGGTGATACCTTTCGCAGGGCTTGGCTCATGCCTGGATTGCCGCACGCCGGATCAATAAGTCCTCGGCGTTTCTCCCGCAGAGAAGATGCCTGCCGCTCAACGGAAAAAAACCCCGCTTTCGAAGCGGGGTCTTTTTCACTTCTTCCGCGACACGCATCGCGCATCAATGACCTGCAATGATGCTCGCAATGACGCCGGTGGTAACGGCGACGAGCAGGAAGTCACCGTTGTCGCTGCGCACGTAATGGTAGCCGCGCGGCGGCGGGCGCAGATGGTCGCGGTGCCAGTCGCTGACGACATACCCACCGCGGCGGTATTCCTCGGGTACACGTCCGCCGGTGCGATACCAGCCCTCGCGATGTCCGCGGTCGTAGAAGGCGTGGCCGCGATGATCGCCATGACCATGATCATGGTCGTAACGTTGATCGCCATGGTCGTGGTCGTGCCCGTAGTCCTGGGCAAAAACCGCACCGCTGACCAACAGCATGGCCCCGCATAGCATCAGGCTACCCAAACGCTTTTTCATAGTTTACTCCCGGCAATATTGTGGAATCCCGTGAAGGATGTTGGCCTCAGTGGCCGGCAATGATGCTCGCGATCACACCCGTGGTAACCGCTACCAGAAGAAAATCGCCGTTGTCGCTGCGCACGTAGTGATAGCCGCGCGGCGGCTGGCGAAGGTGGTTCGCGCGCCAGTCGGCGACCTCATAGCTGCCGCGGTTGTATTCGGCCGGAACATGGCCCCCTTTTCTGTACCAGCCCTCGCTATGGCCTCGGTCATACATAGGATGCGCGGCCGCGTGCGGATCGTGGCGGTCCTGATCATGGCGGTCCCGATCGTGGTGATCCTGCGGCTGCGCCATGGCCGCGGTGGCGCACGACAAGGCCAGCGCCCCGCAGACCACCATGATACTGAGCGTATTTTTCATGAATTTTCCCTTGAAGTGCCAGCTGAAAGCTGGCCGCGAACGGTGGATACCGCGGTGAGATCGCCGTTGAAGCGAATGTGCGCTGAAAGAGTTTGCGAGCACGGCATGAACTTTCGCGGTTCCACACCCAACACGATGTGAATATTTCAGTGAAGGTGGTTTCACATTCGTGCGTCACGCTGCTGCGATGGACCTTCGCCCCGCCCTGCCGGTCAGCTAACATGCGCGTTTTGATTGCGGGGATTCCAGCATGCGGCTCGATCAGGTCAGGGCGATCATTACCGGCGGCGCTTCCGGACTTGGCTACGCGGTAGCGCAACACCTCGTGGCGCATGGCGGCCAGGTGTCGCTGTTCGACGTCGACAACGACAAGGGCCAGGCCGCGCTGGCTACGCTGGGCGAGAGCGCGCGATTTTTTCGTACCGATGTCACTTCCGAAGACGGCGTCGTCATCAATGTGGCCGCCGCGCACGAATCGATGGGCGGCTTGAATGTGCTGGTCAATTGCGCAGGCATCCTCGGTTCGGGGCGCATGCTGGGCCGCGAGGGTGCGCTCCCACTGAGCAGCTTCACCAGCACGGTGATGGTGAATCTGGTGGGCAGCTTCAATGTTGCCAAGGCGGTCGCTGTGCTGATGCAGGGCAATGAGGCGGGTGAAGACGGCGAGCGCGGCGTTATCATCAACACCGCCAGCGTGGCCGCTTATGAAGGCCAGATCGGCCAGGCTGCCTATGCAGCGTCGAAGGGCGGCGTGGTGGCGATGACGCTGCCGCTGGCGCGTGAGCTGGCGCGTGTCGGCATCCGCGTCAATACCATCGCGCCGGGTGCTTTCTGGACGCCTATGGTGGACGGCATGTCGCCGCAGCTGCAGGAATCGCTGTCTGCGTCCATTCCGTTTCCATCCCGTCTGGGCAAACCCGACGAGTATGCCGATACCGTCGGCTTCATCCTTGGCAACCGCTATCTCAACGGCGAGACGATCCGCCTCGATGGCGCGGTGCGGCTGCAGCCTAAGTGACTATCGGGGAACGGGGAACGGGGAACGGGGAACGGGGAACGGACAAAGCGTCGCTCATTCCTCCTAGTTTCCATATGCCCCGGGCGCCGCATGAACTCTCCGATTCATCGTCCTGTTCGCCACCGCGAGACGCTGCACGTTCCCTGTTCCCCGTTCCCGCCCCCATTAGCCCATTCCATTAATCCAAGAGCCCCGCAATGAAAGCTTCCGACGTCAAGAAAGGCAACGTGGTCGAACACGACGGCACCGTCTATCAGGTGCGCGATATCGAGCGCAGCTCGCCCAGCGCGCGTGGTGGCAACGTCACGTTCCGCTTTACGCTGTATTCGATTCCCGGCGGCCGCAAGTTCGACCTCAGCCTGCGCGCCGATGACGAGCTGCGCGAAATGGACCTGGTTCGCCGCGCGGCAAATTTCTCGTACATGGACGACGGCGCCTTCGTCTTCATGGATGCCGAGGATTACACCCAGTACCCGCTGTCGCCCGAGCTGGTCGGCGACAACGCCGGCTACATCGTCGAAGGCATCGAGGGCTACTACGTGCAGCTGATCGATGACGCACCGGTCGGCCTGCAGGTGCCCAGCAGCGTAATCCTTACCGTGGTAGACACCGCACCCGAAATGAAGGGCTCCAGCGCGACCAAGCGCAACAAGCCAGCCAAGCTCAGTACCGGTATCGAGCTGCAGGTACCCGAGTACATCAGCAACGACGAGAAGGTCTGGGTCAACACGATCACAGGCGAATTCGCCGGCCGCGCCTGATCGCCTGCCATGCCTGAAGAAAGCGGCGTCGGGCCCTGTCCGGCGCCGTTTCTGTTTGGCCCGATCGGCCATGTTTGCCGACAGGCATCGCACACGTATTGATGCGTCATCGCATCAACTTCAGCCCGCGTGATGCAGAATCAGCGCTCGGCCATCTGAGTCACCATTCCATGCCCACCACCGGCTACTCGCTGAGCAGAAAAGCGCTGGAGAGCCTGACCACGGCCAAACGGCCGGACGTACCGCTGTGGGTGCTGTTGCGCAATACGGGGGCAGTGATCCTGCCAATGGGCATCGGCCTGGCGACCGGCCATATCGAAGTGGGCATCGGCATCGCCGCCGGTGCGCTCAACACGATGTTTTCCGATCAGCCCGGGCCATACCGGCAGCGCATGCAGCAGCTGGTGCTGGCGTCGCTCGCGGCGGCCGTGGCCTCGCTGTGCGGATTTCTGATCGGCGGCCAGCTGGTGCCGCTGCTGTTTGCCACCATGGTCTTCGGATTTTTTGGCGGCCTGCTGGTGGTGTTCGGCGTGGATATCGCGCGGGTGGGCATGACCAGCATGATTCTGCTGGTGGTCACCGCGTACACGCCGACCACGCTGCCGCATGCGCTGATCGGCGCCGGGCTGCTGCTCAGCGGCGGCCTGCTGCTCACCGCGTTTTCCATCGCCGCCTGGCCGCTGCAGCGCTACCGGCCGGAGCGACAGGCGCTGGCTGCCGTCTACCGCGGGCTGGCCACGCTGGCGCGCCAGCAAACCTATGACGATGCCGACGTGCCGGCGCTGTCCGGCGCGATGACGACCTTGCAGCAGACCCTGCTCGGCCGTCATCACGCGCGCGGTCGCGCGATGGAAGCCTTCGGCGTCCTGCTGGAGCTGGCCGAGCGGATCAGGCTGGAGCTCACCGCGATGGCCGAACTGCGCGCCAACCCGACGATCCACGCGATGTTCCGCGACGATGCGGCGCGCGTGCTCGCCGCTATCGCCGACGCGCTCGACGAGGGCGAGCCGCCAAAGCAAGCCGAGCGCATGCTGCAGACGCTTCAGGCCAGCGAGACCGCCCTGCTCGGTGCCGATGCGCCGCCGGACGCGCTGGCGCGGCACATCCATGCGCTCTCCGGCCAGCTTGCCGCTGCCGTGCGCAACGCCAACTGGGCCGGCAGCAAGGGTGAGATGCGCGCCGCCGCCGCCGAGACGCCGCTGCCGGCCGCACTGCGCAGCAGCTCCGCCCTCGCCACCCTGCGCGCCAGCCTGACGCCTCACTCCGTCGCGTTTCGCCACGCGGTGCGCAGCGCGGTCTGCCTGAGTCTGGCCATGTTCCTCTCGCGCCAGCTGCACCTGCCGCATGGATACTGGCTGCCGATGACGGCGGCCATCGTGCTGCGTCCGGACTTTGCCGCCACGTTCAACTTTGGCCTGCTGCGCGTGGTCGGCACGATCCTCGGGCTGGTGCTCACCACCGTGCTGCTGCACATCACCCCGGCCGAGCCATGGACCCATCTGGCGCTGATGGCGGTGCTGTGCATGGTCTTTCGCTATCTAGCCACGGCGCATTACGGCGCAGCAGTGGCCGCACTCACCGGCACCGTGGTGATTTTGCTGTCCTACGAAGGCGTGAACTCGGGTGCGGCCGTGCACGATCGCGTGATAAATACGGTGCTTGGCAGCGGCATGGCCCTGCTGGCGTACGTGCTGTGGCCAACCTGGGAAAAAGGCCGCGTGCGCGCCGCGCTGTCGGACATGCTGGACGCTTACGCCAACTACCTGCGCGCGCTGGCGCGGCCGGAGCTCCGCGACGCCCATCGCGAAGCGCGTACGGCGGCGCGCACGGCGCGCACCAATGCCCAGGCCTCGCTGGACCGCATGCGCGCCGAACCGGGCACACCGGTGGTGCTGCTGGATCTGGCCAGCGCGCTGTTCGCCAACGGCAACCGCCTGGCGCGCACTGCGATGACGCTGGAAGCGGTGATCGACAACGACGAAGCGCTGCCGGAGTCCAGCGAGATCAGCGGCTTTGTCGACCATGTGGCGATCGCGCTGCAGGAAATCGGCAACGCGCTGTGCGAGGACCGCGCGCCACGACCACCGTCGGATCTGCGCACGCTGCAGCGAAGCCTCGCCAGCCTGCTGACCATGTCCGACAACAGACACAGCGCCGATCTGCTCAAGCGCATCAGCGACCGGCTGGTCGACAACGTCGACACGCTCGCCCACGTGCTGGCCCGCGGCGAGCAGCAGTCATCGCTGGACGCCGTTGCCAACACCCGTCTGGCCTGAATGCGTCAGCCGCCAGAACCGGAGCAAAGCGGCGATGGCGTGCGCCGATGCGATCAAGATTGAGCAGAACAGCCGGCGTAGCGTTTATCCTTGCAGCATGGGGATCTCTTCTGAAGAGCGCGGCGCGCGGCGTCTGCAGGATTCAGACAGCGCCCGATCGTTTTACGGCGCGGCGGTATCATGGCGCGAGTCACCGGACAGTGCTTCGCCATCGGCCGCTCTTTTCGTCCCACTCTCAGGAGTCAGCATGAGTTTTCTGCGCACCGCCTCATCCAGTCTTGTTGCCATCGCAACAACGCTGCTGCTGGCCAGCACGCTTCACGCCGCCGACGTCAGCATGGCCAACGGCGCCGTGCAGTTCCGCACGCCGGACGACTGGGTGGATATCCTCGATACCCAGGGCGATCCCGAGGTGCACGTGTTCCAGGTGCCCGACAGCTCGCCCACCGGCAAGGTCAGCCTGTCGCGCGTCACCGTCACCGTGAAGCAGGTCGGCGACATGAGCGCTTTTCAGCAGTATGTGGGTACGACCTCGGCCAAGGCATTGACGCTGCCCGGTTACAAGGCAGCAGCGGTGGCGCCCGGCGCCAACACGTTCGTCTACACGGCGCAGGAAAGCGGCGTGCCCTACAGCTACAGCGAGCGCTACTGGTTCAGGAACGGCCTGGCGATCTCGCTGCGTTGCCTGCGACCGTCGCAGAGCGACGCCGGCGCGGCATGGAAAACCGCCTTTGAAAAAGGCTGCGACGCCGTCGCGGCCAAGCTCAAGTAAGGCTCGGTAACCACCTTGCGCCGATCCCGCCGCGGCACGCCCGCGGCGACAGGCATGCGACATCGCCAGCGCCCGCTTTCACTGTCGAGAAGACCCTGTCACAGGTAAAGTCGCCGCTGCACGAAGCGAGCGTCCGTTCGCGCTCCCGCCCACTCACAGGACCATCGAGATGCACGACGTCAGCCACTACCAGGCCACCGCCGAATGGGCGCAGCAGCGCGACGCGGCCGACCCGCTGCGCGCGTTTCGCGACGAGTTTCTGATCCCGCCGCACGAAGGCGCGGACGGCAAAAAGGTGGACAGCGTCTACTTCTGCGGCAACTCGCTCGGCCTGCAGGCGCGCGGCGTGCGCGAGGCGGTGACGGCGGAGCTCGACTATTGGGCCGAGCTGGGCGTGGAGGGCCATTTCAAGGGCCGCGCGCCATGGCTCAACTACGAGGATTATCTGCGCGACGATCTCGCGCTGGTCGTCGGCGCCAAGCCGGCCGAAGTGGTCGCGATGAATACCCTCGGGGTCAACCTGCATCTGCTGATGGTGAGCTTTTATCGACCCACGCCGGAACGGCCCGCGATCCTGATCGAGGCCGGCGCTTTTCCCACAGACCGCTACGCGGTGGAATCGCAGGTGCGCTTTCACGGCTTCGATCCGGCCACCGCGCTGATCGAGCTGGAAGCCGACGAACCGAACGGCCTCATCTCCATGGCCGCGATCGAGCGCGCGCTGGCCGAGCACGGCTCGCGCATCGCGCTGGTGATGCTGCCCGGCATCCAGTACCGCAACGGCCAGGCCTTCGATCTGAAAGCGATCACCACGCTGGCGCACGGCCACGGCTGCACGGTCGGCTTCGACCTTGCGCATGCCGTGGGCAACCTGCCGCTGCAGCTGCACGACAGCGGCGCCGATTTCGCCATCTGGTGCCATTACAAATACCTCAACGCCGGCCCGGGTGCGGTCGGCGGTGCGTTCGTGCACGAGCGTCATGCCGATGCGGTGCTGCCACGCTTCGCCGGCTGGTGGGGCCACGACAAGGCCACGCGTTTTCAGATGGGCCCGGAGTTCATGCCGATCCACGGTGTCGAAGGCTGGCAGCTGTCCAACCCGCCGATCCTGTCGCTGGCGCCGCTGCGCGTCTCGCTCGACATGTTTCGCCGCGCCGGCATGCGCCAGCTGCGCGAGAAATCGCTGCAGCTGACCGGCTACCTCGAGTGGCTGGTGCAAACAACACTGGGCGGCGTGCTGGAAATCGTCACGCCCGGCGACCCCAACCGCCGCGGTGCGCAGCTTTCGATCCGTGTCGTCGGCGGCCGCGATCGCGGTCGCGCGTTGTTCGAGTATCTGATGGATCGCGGCATCATCGGCGATTGGCGCGAGCCGGACGTCATCCGCATTTCGCCTGCTCCGCTTTACAACCGGTTCGCGGACTGCCTGGCATTTGCGGAAGCGGTGCATCACTGGACGAAGATTTGATGGCGTGTCTGGTGACTGCAGCCGACACCGGCTGTCATCGTGCATCGACCGTCAACGAATGAGCGCCTCCATGACCGACGCCATCAAACATTCCTTTTCTCACGAAGAGCTGCTGGCCATTGTGTTGAAGAGTGCGGGCATCCACGAAGGGCTGTGGATGCTGTCGATCAACTTCGGTTTGTCGGCGACGAACATGAGCAACTCGAACAACGGCGAGGAAAATCTTCGCCCGTGCGTGATGGCCTTTGTCGAGAATTTTGGCTTGATGCGCGTCGAGCGCCCTTTGCAGGGGCTGACGCTGGACGCGGCCATCGCCAATCCGATGGCGGCAGCGAATACGACTAGAAAACCGGCGCCAAAAAAGAAGGCTGCACTGAGGTAATGCGTTTTGCCGTTTGACCAGCGAAACGCGTGAGCGGCAGGTTCACTCGTTTGTCCGTCTGGCTTGTCCAAAGAAGCTGAGGGCCATCGATGGAAGCGCGCAAGTCACGGCTAACGCGCCACGATCTGCCCGTTTTTCCCCGATCGGTACACGCCCTTGAGCCGCTGATAGACGGTCATCACGGCGGTGCCGTAATCGCGCGCCAGCTGCTGCGTGTGGCTGTGGTAGTAGCCCACGCCCAGCACAGGATCGCGCGTTTCGTGCATGCCGTCGTGCAGGATCTTGGCGGCAACGGAAATATTGGTTTTCGGGTCCAGCAGGCTCAGCGGATCGCGGACCGCGCTGCGGTGCATCGGGTAGTACACCTGCATGATGCCGACGTCCTGCACCGTCGCATTGAGCTGGCTCGCGACCGCCATCTCCATCTGCACATGGTGACGTTCGCCGACCACCAGATGGTCGTTGACCCGGAACAGCCAGGGCGTCGGACCCACGTCGCCATCCGGGTGCAGGGAACGCGACTCCACCAGCGCGATGCTGTAAAGCAACAGCGGATCGACGCCATACTCCTTGCCCACCTGCGCCCACAGACTCTGGCGCGAGGCGATGTTCAGATCGGGCTCGGCGATCGGCATCATCAAATCCATCGTGCTGACATCCGACAGCAGCGCGATGGACGATGATGGTTCGGACCGCGCCGCTGGGACCGCCTTGGGCAGCATCGCCATCGATTCGATCTCGCGCGCTTTTTCAGCCGGGGCGGGAGGCGGCGGTATGGCGAAGGGCGCGGCCGCCAGCGTCTTTGCCGTCACCGGCCCACTCAGCGGCGCACGAGCGTCGAGCTCCGGCTGCGAGTGCGCCACGCCTGACACCAGCGGCACGGCAATGGCAACGAAAGCCACGCAGCACGAAAGCGCGGTGAGCGCACGGCGCTTGTTGGCCTGATCCAACGTGGCCCAGGAGCGCTGCAGCGCGTGTGCCCTGTCCACAATCAGGGCGTTGGCGCGGTAGAGACCGCGTCGGGCGCCACGCGTCGTCGCGGAAGAACGACCTGCAAGCGAGACGGCGAAAGTCCAGCCCTTGCTCCAATCCACGCGACGCCGCTGCGCGTTTGCGATCGAAGCGGCCTTCAGCGACTTGTCCGACCAGGCACAAGGGGCCGGCGCGAGGGTCGACCAGTCGATTGCTGCGCACGACCGGGCGGACTTCCAACGCGCCGGCGGCACGAGGTAGACGCGCCGCTGGCGTCGCGCGCGCGCCTTCATTGCGGCATCGGACCCAGCCGCGCCCGGCGAAATCCCCGGCGCCAACGCATCGGTAGTGCTTTCAATCAAACGATTCACGGCTTCACTTCGAAAGGAACAGGTTTGACCACATCCCTGAGCTTGATTCGCGCCTTCCAAGCGGTCTTGGGGCCTGTCGAGGAGGCCGCCCGGCCGGCCATCATAATGGACTGGCGCCTTGGGCGAGTTATGTGGCCCGGCAGGCAGGCCCTGAGCCCCTCGGACGCCCGCTACACTGAGGCACCGGAAGATCCGCGCGGCGGGCCAAAGCCAGCCGTTCCACCGCCAAAAGCATGCCCAGGACAGGAATTTCTCGTGATCACAGCACCCGCGCCCTCTGCCAAAAAGCACGAGGATTTCCAGGTTCTCTGGGTGTTCGGGGCTATCTCGGCGCCGCTGCGGCAGCAGATCGTGGCGTTCTGGCTGCGGGAAGGAGCGATAGCAAATGCGGATGAGGCGTGGCGCCGCTGCGCGGAAGTGGCCTGCCTGCTGCGCGAGGCGGAGAGTGGCCGCATCGCGGGAGTCTGCACGGTGGCCATACGCCTGGACGACGAGGGCCACTCTTACGGATACATCCGCATCTTCATCCGCCCGGCCAGCCGGCTCGCCGGCCTCAATGTCCGGTTGATGCAGAAGATGATCGAGGGTTTTGAAGACCTCGCACGCGAACCGGGTGCACCTGGCCGCCTGCTTGCCACCATCGAAAATCGCAAGCTCGAACGCCGCGCCATCCAGAAAATTCTCGCCAGGCTCGGGTTCGTCCATGCGGGAAGAACGGCGGACGGAGAGCTGGTGATTCATCGTCCGCTGCGTTAACCAAGGCAACGCGACGCGACGACTGACAAGTACGACAGCGTCAATACGTCTGGGCGAATGGCCGGCCGTCCGCGCACCGGACGAATAACGGATCGTCCGCCATGGCCCCCTTCCGGCGTGTTTGCCTTCGCGACGCGACGCGTCACCGCATAAAAAAACCACCCCGATTCGCACCGGGGTGGCTCGATCACGTCAGAACCAGAACACCTTGCCTCAGAAGGCCACGTTGAGCGCCATGCGGGCGCCCTGATCCTTGGCGTCGCTGGCGAACTGGCCGTGATAGCTGGTGTCCACGCTCACGCTCTTGCTCAGCTGCAGGCGCATGCCAAAGTCCAGTACGCCGGAGCTCTTGGCCACCGGCACGCCGGCCACCGTGAAGCTGGTCGTGCCGCCGTTGGCGAAGCTCTGCTGATCGATCGAGCGCAGATCGCCCCACGCCTGCTGGAAGCCCACGCTGGCATGCAGCTGCACGACCGGTGACGGGTTGTAGACGCCACGCAAGCCCACCGTGCCGTAGTTCACCGCCGTGCCGTTGGCCTGCACGTTCAGTGCGGCGGCCTCGGTCGAACCTTCGTTGATCGCGTTCTGATGCACCCAGACGCGTGCCACGTCGGCATACGGGGTCAGGCTGCCCTGACTGAAGGTGAACCGATAGCCGCCGTCGACATACGCCTGCGTCACGCCCGTGTGGTAGTTGGCCGTGGCACGGCCTTGGAGACCGGTGACATCGATCTGGCGATGGCTGCTGACGTCATACCAGCTGTGCGCCCCGCCGCCCTGAAACTGCCAGGCGCCCACATCCACACCAGTGTAAAGGCCGAACACCGTATCAGTGCTGTGCGCGTCGCCCGAACCGTAGGTCGTGTTGTTGGACAACTGGCCGGAGCCAGCCACCGCACCCACGCGCCACGCATCCAGATTGCGATCGGCACCGACCAGCAGCCCGCTGCCGTTGCTGCCCATGCGGGGCGCATTGCCGTCGCTGTCGTTGTTGCCACCATGACCCCAGATGCTGGCCCACACGCTGCCCTGATCGTCCGCTTGGGTCGTCTCGCCGGTGCCCTGCGCACCCTGCAGGTGGTTGTTGATCGCGTCACGCACGTAGCGGCTGTCGTCGACGATCGCCGTGCGCGTGCTGGCCAGGCTGTCGCCGGCCAGTTCCGCGAACGCCGCACGTGCCGGACCCACCGCCAGCGGCAGCACGGCGTTGTACACCGCGTTGCCGGCGCCGAGCGCTTCGATCGCCGCACCCGTGTGGATCTCGTTCGGCGTCACGCCGACGGTCGGGAACGCCACCGCGTTGCGCGCCAGGGTCAGGTACACATCATTGGCGTCGTAGCTCAGTGTCGGGGTCAGGAACGCGAAGTTGTTGCTGACCGAACCGAACGTGCCGCCGACGCCGCTCGCCGCCGTGAGGATGGTGTACTTCGTGGTGGCGTTCCAGTTGCTGCCCGCCTCCGTCGAGACCACCGAACCGCCGCCCAGCGTCGCGGCCCCGGTGGCGCGGATCAGGTCGCTGCTGCCGGCATCGGTCGCATCGAGCTGATAGGTCGAACCGGCGGCGATGCTGAGGTTGCCGTTGACCGTCAGCGTGCCGACGCTGTTGCTACCCGGCGACACCGTGCCGCCGCTGGCGATGGTCATACCACCGACGCTGCCGCTACCGATTAGGGTGGCACCGCTGGCCACACCCACCGCGCTGGCGAGGCTGCCCTGGACATCCAGCGTGCCCGCCTCAACCGACGTGGCGCCGGCATAGGTGTCCGCGCCAGTAAGGGCGAGCGTTCCGGCACCCTGTTTGGTAAGGCTGCCTGAGCCGGAGATAGTGCTCCCAAGCGTGACGTCATCGGAGCGGTCAACCACAAGCACACCGTTATCAGCGATATCGCCAGCGACCGAACCGCTAGTGCCGCCGTTACCCAGCTGCAGCGTTGCGTCTGTGATCGTGGTGCCCCCGGTGTATGTGTTGCTTCCGGTCAGAATTTCATGGCCGCCGTCGACAATCAGACCGCCGCTGCCACTGATTCCGCCGCCGAACGTGTCAGCGGCGTTGGACAGCGTCAACGATTGTGCACCCAGATTGACCGTGCCCGCACCGGCGAGTGACGCGATCGATACGGGAGCAGTCGCGCCGCTGATATCGAACGTGCCGCTGTCGAGCAGGCCGCTGGAGGCGGCGATGCTGCCGTTACCGATCAGCGCCAGCGTGCCGCTGCCGATCGTCGTGCTGCCGGTGAAACTGTTGGCCTGGGTCAGACTCAGCGTGCCGCTGCCGATCTGCGACAGGCTGCCGGTACCGCTGATGGTGCTGGCGAACGTCACCGCGTCGGAGCGATCGAATGCCAGCGCACCGTCATTCACAACATCCCCGACGATCGAGCCGGTCGTACCACCGTTGCCCAACTGCAGGATGCCCGTCGTGATGGTGGTGCCTCCGGTGTAGGTGTTACCGCCGGTGAGCACCAAGGTTCCGTAGTCGGACTTGTTCAGTCCGGCGGTACCGGCCAGCACGTTTCCGATCGTCGCGACATCGCTGGCGCCGCCGGTCGAACCGTCGCCAACGCGGATCGTCGGCGCCTGCCCGTTTGCATCGGCCACCAGAGTCAACGTGTCACCGGTCAGTATGTAGCCGCTGGTGGCGAACTGCATGCCCGTCGCGGTAACGGCACCGGCGCTGTTATCCACGGTGACCGTACCTGCCGCACCGCCGAAGATGCCAAAGCCAGGCTGCGGCTGCATCAATGTCGTCACGTCACCGTTCATGTCGGTCCAGTTCGGCGCCGTCACCGACCAGATGCCGCTGCCGCCACCCATTTGCGTCGGCGAAGCCAAACCATTGCCGTTCCAGATATTGAGCGTCATGCCGCTCGTGTTGAGCAAGTTGATCTGCTTGGCCGAGGCGAGCGTCCGGATCGCCAATGTGTCGCCCGCCGGCACGTTGCCCAAGGCAATGCCGCCGTTGGTTTCCGTCAGCGTGCCGCCGTAGCTGAAGATGTTGTACAAGCCGGCACCAAACCCAGGCTCGCCCGTTACGTTGAGCGTGACGCCATCGAGCGTGAGATCACCGCCGACTTTGACACTGTCGCCGATGCCGAAACTGCTGAATGACGTGGCCGGTGCGCCGAAAGCCTCATCGACGATGCCACCCTGCGCGATGCCGAGGTTGCCGCCGATGGTCAGGGTGCCGATATCACCAGCGCCCGGAGCCAGATGCGCGCCACCGGCAATGGTCACGTTGCCGCCGATGGATCCGTGCCCGCCCAACGTCGCGCCGCTGTCGACAGCCACGTCCCCTGCTATCGAGGCACTGGACGTCGCGCTATCGCCGACCAGCAACGAGCCGCTGGCGACGGTGGTGCCGCCGGTATACGTGTTGACGCCGTTCAAGGTGAGCGAACCACTGCCGATTTGCGACAGCGTGCCCGCGCCACTGACGACACCGCCGAAGACCACGGCATCGGAGCGATCGAACGCCAGTGCAGCGTTGTCAGTGATGTCGCCCGTGATCGAACCGGTATTTCCGCCATTGCCGATCTGCAGCGTGCCTGCCGTAATCGTTGTGCCGCCGGTGTAGGTATTGGCGTTGCCCAACACGAGGGTCGCGGCTCCGGTCTTCTCAAACGAACCGTTGCCGGAAACCGTGCCCAGGTAGCTGCCGTCCTGCGTCTGGTCGAATACTACCGCAGCGGTATCGCCGATGGCCGGCGCAAAGGTCACGTTGCCGACCAGGCTGGTGCTGCTGCCCACCAGCGTGCCGTCCCTGATAATCCACGCTTCGCTGGCATTACCCGATCCCTGCAATGTCCACGTGCTGCTGCCGGTTTTGGCGTACTGCGCAAAGCCCTGATAGGCCAGGCCGCTGCCCAGTCCACCGACGTTACTTACATCGAAGCTGTCATTCGTGGCACCGCCCAACGCGAGAGTGTCGCCACCCTGCGTTGTGCCGCTGCTGCTGATCACGTTGCCGGTGAACGAGTAACCGGCGTCGATCTCCAGCGTGTTGTTGCCACCGCTGAAGTCGACCGCATCGGCCTGCGTACCGTCCGCGCCCAGACCACCGGCAATGCTGCCGCTGTTGACCACGATCGAGTTGCCCGTCGATGCCACGCCCACGCCGCCGATACCGCCAACACCGTCAGCGCCTGCGATCGCCGTGCCACCGCCAGCCGCTCCGCCAGCGCCACCCTTGCCGCCCACACCGCCAACAATGCTGCCACTGTTGATCACCGTGAACGACGAACCGCTGACGCCTGCGCCGCCCTTGCCACCCGAGCCGCCGTTGCTCCCATTGCCGTAGGACCCGCCATAAGAAGCACCCGTTTTACCGTCAGCGCCAGCACCGCCCACACCACCGGTCACGGTGCCCGCGTTGGTCAAGGTAAAGGATGAGCCGGTCACACCGGCACCACCCGCGCCGCCCGCGCCCGCTGCACCGCCCGGCGAAAGCATGGCCGTGTCGTTGCCATCGCTGGCGCCGTAGTGACCGTAACCACCGACGCCGCCGTTAATGGCACCGGCATTGGATATCAGCATCTGCACGGCGCTGATACCTGCACCACCGGTACCGCCATTGCCGCCCGCACCGGAAGCCGCGCCAGCAGCATTGCTGTAACTGCCGTAGCCCCCTTTCCCGCCCTTGCCGCCCGTGATGCTGCCCGTCGCGCTATTGGTCACATTCGCATAGCTGCCGCCGATGCCCGCGCCACCGACCCCTCCAGTGCCACCGGCTGCCGCCGTGGCCGTCGTGAAGTTATCGCCGGGTTCGCCGCCCTGACCGCCGTAGCCGCCGCTGATAATCCCGTTGTTGACTACCTGAAAGTTGGTACCCGTGATACCCGCGCCACCAACGCCAGCGACGCTGACAGCCCCTGGCGCACCAGCGTTGCCTGTGATCTGGTTGCTGTTGTTGTAGCCGCCGGGACCGCCTTCGCGGCTGTAGCCACCATAGCCGCCACTGCCACCCACGATTACACCTGTAGCTTCATTGGTCACGTTGAAATAGCTGCCCGCGACGCCAGCGCCGCCCACACCGCCGACACCCGCCACGCCGCCCGTGCCACCCGTGCCGGCTACTCCAGCGCCGTTAGGACTGCTGCCGCTGCCACCATTGCCGCCCAAGCCTGCCGAGCCGCCGGCGCCACCGATAACGAGCCCGCTGTTATCCACACTGAACTGGGTACCGCTGACGCCGGCGCCGCCGGCACCGCCGTTACCGCCTTTGCCGCCCGCACCGCTGGTCTGGCTTGTGTTATAGACACCACTATTACCGGCACCGCCCGTACCACCGGAACTGCCGCTGCCACCAGCAACGACACCGCTATTGTTCAAGGTGAAACCCGATCCCGTGACGCCCGCGCCGCCATCGCCTCCGGCACCGCCGCTGTAACCTGCGCCCCCTACTGTCTGGCTCGCGCTGTAGATACCACCGCCGCCGTAACCGCCGCGGCCGCCATAACCGCCAGCCACCACACCGGTATTGGTCAGGGTAGCGGTGCTGACGTTCACGCCCGCGCCGCCAGCGGCTCCTGCCCCGCCGCTACCGCTTACACCGCTGCCGTATTTGCCCGAGCCGCCGCTGCCGCCCGTGCCTCCGTTAATCTGGCTGTTGTTGGTCAAGCTGAAGCCATTTCCGCTGACTCCCGCGCCGCCAGCCGAACCATTGCCGCCCGGACCACCGGTGATGGAATACTTGCCCGGACCGCCGGTCGGGGGGCCAATGACAAAACCGGCGGAGCCTTGCACGCCGCTAGCCCCGGTCACGCTTACGCCGGCACCTGCCCCACCGACCAGCAGCGTGCTGCCGCTGCCCAGGGTAAACCCGCCGGTGAAATTGCTGCCGTTGCCATCCAGATCGAGCTCGCCGCCAGTCACGGACGAAGCGCCGCTGATGGTGGTCTGACCCGAGAGAATGAGCGTGCCGTAGTCGGACTTGACCAGGCCGTCCGTGCCGGTGACGGCGTTCGAGATGGTGGCAACGTCCATGGCGCTGGCGGCCGTGCCGTCACCCACGCGAATCACCGGTGCGTCGCCGTTGGCGTCGGCCACCAGGGTCAAGGTGTCGCCGGTCATTACATAACCGGTGGTGGCGAACTGCATGCCCGTCGCACTGACATTGCCGGCGCTGTTGTCGATTGTGACCGTACCCGCGGCGCCGCCAAAGATCGCAAAGCCCGGCTGCGGGTACATCGCCGCGGTGACGCTGCCGTTGGCATCGGTCCAGTTGGGCGACGTTACCGACCAGGTGCCGCTGCCGCCGCCCATCTGGGTGGGCGAGGCCAGACCGTTGGCATTCCAGAAGTTCAGCGTCTGGCTGCCGGCATTGATGAGATTGATCTGCTTGTCGGCCGTGAGATTCTGGATCACCACGTTGCTGTTCGCCGGCACCGTGCCCAACGCGATGCCGCCGTTGGTCTCGGTCAGCGTACCGTCATAGGTGAACAGGCTGTACAGGCCCGCGCCGAAGCCGCCCGCGTCGCTGACGTTGAGTACGGTGCCATTGAGTGTCAAGTCGCCTTTCACCTGCACGCTGTCACCGTAACCGAAAGTGCTGGCATTCACGCCGCGAGCGCCAAAGGCGAAGTCCAGCGCGCTGCCCTGATCCAGCGTCAGATTGCCCCCCACCATCAAGGTACCGAGCGCACTGCCGTTGCCTGGCGCAAGATGCGCGCCGGTTGCCACGTTCAGATCACCCATGACCGTACCGAAGCCACCGAGCGTCGCGCCGCTGTCAACCTGTGCACTGCCCTTGATCGATGCCGAGCTGCCCGTCGTGTCACCACCGATCAGGAGCGTGCCACCCTGGACATCCGTGAGGCCGGTATAGGTATTGCCGCCGCTGAGAATCTCCTGACCTGCGGTCAGCACGAGACCGCCGCTGCCACCGATCACACCGGCGAATGCGTCATTCGCATTGGTCAGGGTGAGCGTTTGCGCACCTAAATTGACGCTGCCTGTACCGCCCAGCGAGACGATTGATGCGCCGCTATTGGTAGCGCTGATGTCGAAGGTATCGTTGTCTATCACATCGCTGGAGTTAGCGATGCTGCCATTTCCGCTCAACGCCAACGTGCCGCCGCTGATGGTGGTCGCGCCGGTATAGGTATTGACGCCAGTGAACGTGACCGAATTATTCGCGTCGTTGATGATCACCTGCCCACCCGAACCGCCACCAATACCGCCATCGGCGATAACGCCATCGAAGGTGAAGATCGTATTGGTGTTCGTCAGGTCGAGCGCCTGTGCACCGAGGTTGATGGTGCCGCTGCCCTGAAATTCCTGAGTCGTCAAACCAGCCGACTGCGAAATGTCCAGCACGGCACCGCTGGCGATGCTCACGGGAGCACCTCCCAGCGTGCCGCCGCCGGCCAGCGCGAGCGTACCGGCATCGACGATGGTGCCTCCGTTGTAGGTATTGGCGCCGGTCAGGGTGAGCGTGCCAAGGCCTTCCTTGAAGAGCGCGCCATAACCCACCGCGTCCAGGCCAATCTGGCCGTTGAGCGCCACGTCAAAACCGTTGGTATCGATATAGGCATAGTTGCCGAGCGCGACGGCGCGATTGGACGTGAACGAACCGCTGGCCTGCAAAGTGCCGGAATCAATCGTCACCCCCCCGCTGGCGTCGCCGAGATTGTCGTCATTGGCGATCTGCAGCGTGCCGCCAAGGATCGATGTGCCGCCCGTATAGGTGTTGGTGCCTGAAAGCGCGAGCAAGCCGGCGCCACTCTTGATCAGTTCGCCACTGCCGTCCATCACGCCACTGACTGAGTCCGACTGACCCGCGTCGACGGAGACCGTGCCGCCCGCGCTGCCCAGCGACAAAGCCCGATTGAAGTCGATACCAGACGCCGTGAGTTCAAGCGCACCGCCGTTCAACGCAAGGTCACCGGTACCCAGATTATTAAGGGCGGAAATAGCCAAGGTGCCGGCGGTGACCGTGGTGCCACCGCTGTAGGTGTTGGCACCGGAAAGTGTCGTCGTGCCGCTGCCGATCTGGCTGATCGAACCGCCACCGCTGATGACGCCCGCTAGCGTCAACGCATCCCTTCGATCAAACACGAGAGCGCCGTTGTCGGTCACATCCCCCGTGATCGAACCCGTCGTGCCGCCGTTGCCGATCTGCAGCGTACCGGCGCTGATGGTCGTGCCGCCGGTATAGGTGTCGTCCGCGGTAAAAATGGTTGTACCGGCCAGCAGATCGACCGTGCCGCTGCCGCTGATCGTGGGATTGAAGATGTAACCAGGATCCAAGTGGTTGAAGACCAGCGAACCGGTACCCGCCCCAAACGTGACGCTGGCGGTATCGAGCGTGCCCGCCGCGGTTGCGGCGCTGCCTGCATCTGCACCGATGGTCAGCACGCCGGTCGAACCGGGATCGGCGGCAACCACTACGCTATCGGCGGTTACCGTCGCGCCGTCGCCAATGGTCAGCGCGCCGTTGCCACCATGATTGCCAACGACAACTTGGCCACCTGTCGCTACTGTCACTGAAGAACCGGCGCCCGTCACGCTCACCGTCCCCGTAGAGCCCAACTGGTCGGCGATCGAAAAGAAGCTGCTGTCAAACGAGCCGCCATCGGACACCGTCAGCGTACCGCTGCCGGATTTGCCAATGTTGGTGCTCGCCGCCGCGGCGAAATGGGCACCACTGGTGATGGTCACCGTGCCGTTGTCACCCGCGTTCTGGCCGATGTTGAGTTCACCCAAGCTATTGGCCGACGCGCCATTGCTCACCGTGAAGTTACCGACGCCGTTGCTGCCCACCTGGAACGGCGTGCCGTTGCCAGTCGATCCGGTCGCCGTGATACTCGAACCTGCGCCGTCCACGATCAACGTGCCGTTGTCGACGACATTGGCGCTGCTCGTTACGCTGCCGCCGCCGTTGATCGACAGCGTGCCGCCGTTGATCGTCGTGTCGCCCGTGTAGCTGTTCGCGCCGGTCAGTGTTTCGTTGCCCGCCGAGAGCGTTACGCCGCCGGCGCCGCCGATCGCTCCACCAAAGGTATCGTTGGCGTTGGACAGGGTCAGCGACTGGCCACCGAGCGTTACCGCGCCGCTTCCGCTCAGTGAAGCAATGGTCGCTCCGTTGTTGATCTGGCTGATATCGAGCGTGCCGTTATCGAGCACGCTGCTGGAACCGGCAATGCTGGCAGCTCCGCTGAGGGCGAGCGTGCCGGCCGCGATGTTGGTCAGTCCACTGTAATTGCTGTTGCCATTGCTCACGGTCAGCACGCCGGTGCCGGACTGCGTAAGGCCGCCGGTGCCGCTGATTGCCCCTCCGAACGTCACGTCATCGGAATGATCAAAAGCCAGCACGCCGTTATCGGTCACGTCACCGATGATCGAGCCGGTCGTGCCGCCGTTGCCAATCTGCATGCTGCCCGACTGGATCACGCTGCCGCCGGTGTTGGTGCTGGCACCCGTGAGGATCAGCGCAGCCGATCCATTCTGATAGAGCGAACCGCTGCCACTGACGGCACCGGCATAAGTCACGTCGTCGCCGCGGTTGAAGATCAGTGCGCCGTTGTCCAGTACGTCACCGGCAATCGAACCGGAGGTGCCGCCGTTGCCGATCTGCATGACGCCGGACTGGATGACGTTGCCACCGGTATTGGTGTTGGCGCCCGTGAGCGTCAGGGCACCGGCACCATTCTGGTAAAGCAAACCAGTGCCACTCACGGCACCGGCATAAATTACGTCATCGCTGCGATTGAATACGAGCGCACCGCTGTCGCTGACGTTTCCGGTAATCGAGCCAGTTGTGCCGCCGCTGCCCACCTGCAGGGTGCCGGCGGTGATGGTCGTACCGCCGCTGTAGGTGTTATCGCCCGCAAGCGTGAGCAAACCATTGCCACTCTTGGTCAGCGCGCCGCTGCCGCCGATCACGCCATTTTCTGCCAAGGACGCGGTGGAATCGATCAGGAGCGTGCCGCCTGCGGCACCCAGCGTGACTAAACGGGTTGAAGTCACGGCCGCGGTGGCTTCGAGCGTGCCGCCATTGAGCGTAAGTGCGCCAGCAGAACTACCCAAGCTCGCGTCGTCGGAAATCGCCAGCGTGCCGGCGCTGATCGTCCAGGGGGTGACTGCCGTCGTAGTGCCCGTCAGCGTCCAGGTGCTGGTGTTTTGTTTTAGGTAAGCATCGAAGCCCCCTGCGAGATTGGAGGCGTTAAAGCTGCCATAGGCGCTGCCGTCCAGATCTAACGTATTACCGTTACCGGCGACCGCGGTAATGCTGCCTGTGAATGTGGCGCCACCTAAAATCTCCAGCGTGTTGTTGCTTCCGGTGATATCCACAGCAAAGTTCGGATTGGCGCCATTGCCGTCCAAGCCACCGCTGATGGTGCCACTGGAGATCACCGTGTTGTCGTTGCCGGAAATGCCAACGCCAACGCCACCCGTGCCAACACCGAGGGGACTGCTTCCGCCCTGCCCACCCGTAATGCTGCCAATATTAGTAAAAGTATTAACATTGCCGGTTATGCTCACGCCGGCACCACCGCTGCCGCCAATACCTCTGTAGGCGACGTTCCCTGCGTTCGATCCGGAGGCAGAACCACCGTTGCCGCCACTCATGCTGCCGCTGTTGGTAACTGTGTTGCCACTGCCACTGAGGCTCACGGCCATGCCGCCACCGCCTCCGCCTCCGCTGTAATAGCCTCCACCACCGTTACCACCGTTACCACCCCTGATGGTGTTGCTATTACCAATGCTGCCGTTGGTCAGCGAACCATTGGAGATGCCGAAGCTGACGCCTGCTGCGCCGCCGCCGCCGCCGCTACCATAAGAAAAACTGCCATTGTTGCTTTGCACACCATCGCCGCCGTTTCCTCCCGCGACAGCCGCGTTAATCGTCAGACTTCCAGTGGCGATAAGACCGGGATTGCCACCACCACCACCAATGCCACCGCCGCCGTTACCGCCGCCGCCGCCGCCATAAACGCCGCCGCCGCCACCACCGCCCGTGCCGTAATATGGCGGATTTACGAAGCCGCCAGCTCCGCCGTTACCACCAAAGGCACCACCAATCCCACCCGCTGAACCATTATTGTTACCCGAGCCTCCCCCAGTCCCGCTGCCAGCTACGCTGGGACTTCCGCCAGAACCGTTGGTGCTGCCGCCATTGATCGCCGTGGAGCCGGTACATGAGGTTGTCACGGTGCCAGTCGTCTGAACGCACTGCGCCCAAGCCGGCAGCGCTACCGTCGTCAACGCCAGGCCGAGAGCCGCCGCCAGCGCGCGCACGCGCACCCGCTTGACCGACGGAACGGCACCGACCGCGACACCACCAGGCGCACTGGCCAGTTCCGAAACCACTTGCGGCACGCCGAGCGTGCGGTTGAAGACAATGCGGTAGATGCGATTCATGGTGGAGCCCCCAGTGGTGTTGCTAGATGAAAGGATTTGCTGGCTATTCGAATGATCCGATGGGCGCATGGCGCCACCCGGACAGAAAGCTATGGAAAGCTTTGTGGCTTGGCCGCGTTGCGCGGCCGCATGGCGCTCAGACCACCTTCACCCCGCGCAGGTTGAGGCTGGGGTCGCGCCAGAAGGCGTCGTTCTCGAAGCGCCTGAAAACGTCCGGTGGCAGTACGCTGGTGCGCTCGCGCGCCTCGATCTTTTTTCGCACCGTATGCAGACCCGGCGTGCCGGCACGCAGGTCGAACTCGTTGGCGTCATAGCTGACGTTGTCGAAGTCGTGCGGGAATGCCTTCTCGCCCGTGAACTCGTAGATGGCCTGCATGGCCCGGCCCGGTTCATTCACCAGCGTCTCGTACTGCAGCAGCATCAGGTTGGCGGTGTCTTCGCTGTAGTACGCCTCTTTCAACGCGTTATAGGCAAAGCCGACCATGCCGTCGCCGTTGGCGAGGCCTTCGGCGCGCGAATACACCGTACCGCCGGGCTGGTAGTTGAAGATGGACGACGGCTGGAACGCGTTCTTGCGCACCAGTTGCTCGATGCTGTCGATGATCCACGGCATATGCCGCACGCAGGCGATCACCTTGGCGGTCGGGAACAGCTCTTTCAGCAGGCGCAGCTTGCTGCACCAGATGCGGTTGGTGTCGAAGATCACCTCGGCGGTAAATTCCTCGCCGTAATAATCCTCGAACAGGCCCTGCAGAAGGCGCCTGCGCTGGATGTCGGTGATAAATACCGAATACTCGTTGCGCCCGCTCATCTCACCTTGCAGAGTGTTGAAAAAGCCGCCGACGGGGCCGCTCATGCCTGCATGGAAGCGTGGGTTCTGGCGCAACAAGCCGGCCAGCAACGTGGAACCCGATCTCGGGAGACCCGAGATGAAGTGAACTGGACGCACTGACTTTCCCCCTGCTGTTGCGACGCTGAATTCCGTTAGCTGTGGTGGAGCAACGTCCATGCCATCAATGCAACCGAGTCACTCCATCGCCCCTCACGTTGACCTAGGCCTGACGAGTCCTTTGAATCCCGTTTACCTGCAAAAGATTTCGATGACGCCATCAACACAGATTTCGTCCGTCAACTGTTGAGCAACTTCTTCGCGTAACCGCCCTCTCTACCTCAAGTTTTTGCGGATTACGACAACCTCCCCGCATGCCTCGAGCAATCTCTTACGCCGATCGCAACGATTAGATAAACGATTCGTGACGTGGATCACACTCTGGATGTTAGAAGTCCATGCCGTAAATCAACATGTCTGTCCGTCGCATGTTCGGGACGGGAGTGCATGACGCTGGAGCGCAACAGCTGCCGTGATCGACTACTTCAGCTCGCTCATGCTGTTGAACCAGCGCCTTGTCATCAGGTCGACAGACGGGTTTTGCGCGCCGCGGATGCTCGCAGCTCGGTAGGCGCCAGGCGCCATGCCGAACGCCTGTTTGAATAGTCGACTTGCGTGACTTTCACCGGAAAATCCGGAGAGTGGTGCAAGCTCCGCGAGCGGCTGGCTGTCGAAGGCGCGGTCATCCAGGCGATCGCGAAGATGTTGCAACCGACGCAACTGGATAAACCGCGCCACGCCTCCCTGTGGCTCAAATAGGCGGTAAAGGCTGGCGCGAGCGATACCGGTGGCGCTGACGATGTCCTGTACGGAAAAATCGGACCTGCACAGGTTTGCCTCAATAACGCGAACAGAAGCTTCGCGACGCACATATTCCAGCCGATGGAAATCGGATCGGGCTGCAGTGCCTCCCGGATTGAGTGCAACAGCCAGCAGGTCAACGATGATGCGCGTAATCGCGGCATATGCGCCCAGCGGCAGCCGCGAGGCCTCCCTCACCAGTGCCTGCAGCATCGGCGATAGCAACGCTCCCTCCGTTACACCAATACGATAGCCATGCAGGCCCGACAAACTGCCAGCGGCGGCATGCATCGCATCGCGAGTTAGGCTTACCGTGATGAGCTTCACCGAGCGCGCGCCGCTTTCCATCGGCTTGCTGGTATCGAGCACCAGCGTCTCTCCTGCAGCGATCGACTTGGGGCTGCCATCGGCACCGCCGGTCAATTCGCCGCTCAGCACGTGGTGCAGCACAAAATGATCGAATCCGTCGCGCTTGACCCGCTCGCCGCGCCGATGACGCACCCCGCCGTACTCCCGCATGAACAACAGCGTGCGATCCAGCCTCCAGCTTTGTACTCGTGCGAAAAAAGGACCTGACACACGTTCCGTATCGCTGCCGTACGCATAAAGATCGCAATACCTGGCAAACCCGGTGGCGGGATCGTAGTCGGCGCTGTCGAATGCAAATATCTCGCTCATCGGGCTATCGCCGCCCAACCCTTTCGCCACAGAAGGTGGGCGATCGCCGCGGCCGCGATGCCGGCAAGCGCTACGGACACGCATACCTGATAAAGAGCAAGCGACAGACGATGCCCCCCCATTCCCAAGCCGTCACTGACCACGCCGGCCATGAACGGGCCCAGCGAAAAGCCAAGCAAGGTGATGGTGGCTAGGAACAGCCGCAGCCCGACATCGCGCAACGATGAGGGCAGCAGCCACGGGACGCCGGCGAGCGCCGCCACCGCTGCCGTACCCCCGACCAGCGAGACAAGTGCGAACAAACCGCAGGCTACCGCAGGCGATGAGGCCCGCGGCATCTCCCAAAGCAGGGGCACGGCAAGCAACAGTGCGAGTGCCACGACCGCCATCGGCGACAATTTTTTTATACGCATGTCGACCAAGGTGCCTGCCAGCATGTGGCCCAAGGGTGAAGCTGCCATCAGCGATACACCGAAAACGAGCGCCGCGGTTCCAGGCACCAGCCCCTGCTCACGATGCAGCACCGAGGGCGCCCACGCGCCAATGGTCTGGATAATCAGCACGCTGGCGCAGGCGCTAAACGCGTAAGCGCACATAAGCGTGGGTTGTTGCCGCAACGCGCTCAAAAGTGACCTGAAGATACGCGGCTGCGAAGGCGCAGATGCCGGCGACAATTCGTCGCGATGCAGCAGCAAGAGGATGAGCACGAGATTCGGCGTCGCCATGACCAGAAACAGAAGCCGCCAGTGCGCAAGATAAGACGGCGATTCCCATCGGGAAAGCAGGGTCAAGGCAGCGCCACCTAGCAGCGCAGCCAGGCTTCGGCCAATCACGGCTGCCGCCGTGAAAATGGCGATCGAGCGCGCGCGCCACCGTGCTGCACTGCGTTCCACAATCAGGCTCAATGCCAGCGGCACAAACGCCGACTGCCCGAAGCCGACGACCGCGCGAGCCACGACGAGCACGCCGAACGATTTTCCCAACGCAAACACGAGCATGCCCAGTGCCCAGATGGCAACGCAACCGGCCAGCAGCCGAAACCGATATCGCGAATTCGTCAGCGGCAGGCTCGCAAACATGCCGAGGACGTAAGGCAGGGCAAATGCCGGACCATCCAGAAACCCCAGCCGGGCGTCCGATAGCGACAGGTCGAGCTTCAGCAGCGGCGCCGCCACGCCGGACAGGTTTCGGTCGATGAACGCCATGCCGTGGCCGACAGCGAGCAGAAACACCAGCGACATCGACCGGCGTGTTGAATCTCCGTGTGAATCAGACAACGCGCTGCACCTTATCCATATGCACCAGCAATAACTTCATCGTTCGATTTAAAAAAGGGCCATAGCGAGTGCCCGCATGCATTTCTGGATATTTTCTGTCGGCCCGCTGTTGGCCGGCGTTGTTGAGTGACAGCACAAACCGCACCGCTCATGAAATATCGGATCGCTGTTCCCCTTCATTAAGCAGCTGTAGCTTGAATCCCACGGTTGCGCGACCCGACCACGGATGCCCAGCAACCCCGGCGCGCGGCGTCATGACTCGTTCGTTTGTCGGTGAGACGAGGCGTCGCAAAGCACGGCTTGTGCCAACACGATGATCTACCGGAATGACGCTCCCGTCCAATCCAACGTGGCGAACTTCAGCCTGCTGGGTGCCTTACTTGCCCGTGTCCACGCACAACGAACCGTTCGACGGTGAGCGACTCGGCTCCCATCGGCCCGTAGGCATGCAGGCGGCTGGTGGAGATGCCGATTTCGGCACCGAGGCCGAGCTGGCCGCCGTCGGAGAAACGCGAGGAGGCGTTGACCATGACGACGGCCGAACGTAGCGCGTGCACGAAGCGATTCGATGCCACCTCGTCGGCGGTGGCAATGACTTCGGTGTGGTCCGAACCGTAGCGCTGGATATGTGCGAGGGCGTCGTCGAGATCGTCGACCACGCGAACGGCGAGGATCAGATCGAGGAACTCGGCGGCGTAGTCGTCATCCGTCGCTGACTTTATACCGGGCACAAGGCGGCAGCTGCGCTCGCAGCCGCGCATTTCTACCTGATGGTCGTGCAAAGCTGCCGCTGCCATGGGCAGGAACTTGTCCGCGATATCTGCGTGCACCAGCAGCGTCTCCAGCGCATTGCACACGCCCGGACGAGTCGTCTTGCCGTCGATCAGCAAGGCCAGCGCGAGTTTCAGATCGGCGGCCCGGTCCACGTAAAGGTGGCATACACCCTTGTAGTGCTTGATCACCGGCACGCGAGCGTGTTCGGCAACAAAGCGAATTAGACCTTCGCCGCCGCGCGGAATCGCCAGGTCCACGATATCGGTGAGCTGCAGAACTTCGACCATCGCCTCGCGACTAAGATCGTCGATCAAGGTCAGCGCCGCCGTCGGCACGTCGTGGGCATGCAGCGCCGCATGCAGTGCGGCAGCAATAGCCAGGTTGGAACGCCGCGCCTCCGAACCGCCGCGCAGGATCACGCCATTGCCTGCGAACAGGCACAGCGCTGCGGCGTCGGCGGTTACGTTGGGGCGCGCCTCGTAGATCATCGCAATCACACCCAGCGGCACGCGCACGCGCTCGATGCTGAGGCCGTTCGGCCGCGTTTCGCGGCGTGTGACCATGCCAACCGGATCGGGCAGTCCGGCGACTTCGCGCAGCGCCACGGCAATGGCCTGCACACGCGGTGCATCGAGCTTCAGGCGATCGAACATCGCACCCTGTACGCCTCTCTCCGCGGCCAGCCGCATGTCCTCGACGTTGGCTTCGAGCACGGCATCCGTTTGGGATTCGAGCGAACTTGCCATAGCGCGCAGCAGTTGCCGCTTGGCGGCGGTATCCAGGGCAGCCACGGATCGGGCCGCGTCACGGCAGGCCAGTGCCTGGTTACGTATCGCACTCATGCTCTGCTCTCCTTCGCGCCGATGGTCGCCATGTCGTCGCGGTGAACCATCTCACCGCCATAGCTGTAGCCGAGCAGCGCGGCAATCTCGCGACTGTGATGCCCTGCCAATCGACGTACTTCGACGGCGGCGTATTGGCTGAGGCCACGCGCAATGGCGCGCTGATCAACGTCCACGATCTCGACGATGTCACCGCGATGGAACTCACCCTCCGCACCCAGCACCCCGCCCGGCAACAGCGAGGCGTGGCCTGCGGCGAGCGCGAGCGCTGCGCCGGCATCCACCACGATGCGCCCGGGTGCGGCCGGCGCATGGCGCAGCCAGTATTTGCGTGCCTGCATGCGGCTGCCAGACGCGTGCACCAGCGTGCCACGCAGCCTGCCCTCGCCCAGCGCCTGCACGGTCGCTGCGTCGCTGCCGCAAAACAACGCCGTGGGAATGCCGGCGGCGGCGGCCTTGGTTGCCGCTTCCAGTTTCGTGCGCATCCCCCCGGTGCCGACGCGACTGCCGCTGCCTCCGGCCATCGCCAAGATGGCCGGAGTGAGTTCGGTAACGTTCGCGATCGGTGTCGCCGCGTGATCGATACGCGGATCGGCGGTATACAACGCATCGACATCCGACGCGATCAGCAGCAGGTCGGCGTCGACCAGCGCGGCCACGATGGCCGCGAGATTGTCGTTGTCGCCGAGCTTCAATTCGTCGACGGCCACGGTGTCGTTCTCGTTGATCACCGGCAGCACGTCGAGCGCCAGCAGTTCGCGCAGCGTGGCACGCGCATTGAGGTAGCGCCGACGGTGACGCAGATCGTCGTGCGTCAGCAGCACCTGCGCCACCGGGCGCATCGAGAGACCTTGCCACAGCGCAATCATCGGGGCCTGCCCCAGCGCCGCCAGCGCCTGCCGCGCGACCAGATCACCGCCGCTAGCCGCGTGCTTGCGCAGCAACGCGCGTCCCGCAGCCACCGCGCCGGAGGAAACCAGCACCACCTGTTTGCCCTGCGCATGGCTGTCCGCGATGAATTGCACCAGCGCCGACGCATGACGCGCGGTGAGGCCGCCGCCATCGGCCGCGAGCAGGTTGCTGCCGACCTTGAGCACCGCGCGGCGCCAGGGCGGCAAGGTCTGCGCGGGCAGCGCGACGCTCATGCGTCCAGCTGCGCCAGCCGTGCAGCGAGTTCATCCAGGCGCAGATCGTGGCCGGCACCGGGCGACGTGCGCGCCGCCAGGCTGGATTCGGGCGTGCGACCTTCGCCGGCATTCGCTGCGGCTTCGGCCGCCGCGCGATATGCATCGCGGAACGGCACGCCGGCCGCAGCCTGCTCGATCGCCACATCCGTGGCGTACATCGCCGGGTCGATCGCCGCGCGCATCGGCGCCTCGTTCCACTGCAGCCGCGCCAGCAGATCGGGCACCAGCGACAGCGCCATCAGGCCGCGTCGGCAGCCGTGAAACAGCGAACCCTTGGAAAACTGCAGATCGCGCTGGTAGCCCGACGGCAGCGACAGCAGCTGCTCGATCTCGGTACGCGCCGCCGCCACGCTCGCGTAACTGGCACGCAACAGCTCCACCACGTCGGGATTGCGCTTGTTCGGCATGATTGAGCTGCCGGTGGTGTACTCCGACGGCAGGCTGATGAAATTGAATTCCGCGGTGGTGAACAGCGACAAATCCCAGGCCAGCCGCCGCAGGTCGAGCAGCGCGCTGGCGATGGCCTCAAGCACGGCCATCTCGAACTTGCCGCGCGACAGCTGCGCGTAGATCGGCGACACCTGCATGCGCGCAAAACCCAGAGCCCGCGTAGTGTGCTCCCGATCCAGCTTGAGGTTGACGCCGTAGCCGGCCGCGGTACCCAGCGGATTGGCATCGACCCATTCGGATGTCTGTTTGGCACGCAGCGCGTTGTCGATAAAGCCTTCGGCAAAGCCGGCGAACCACATACCTGTCGACGAAACCACCGCGCGTTGCAGGTGCGTGTAACCCGGCAGCGGTATTGCCGGTTGCGCAGCGCGGTCGAGGCAGACCTGCGCAATTGCGCGGCAGTACGACTGCAGCGTGGCGAGCTGCTCTTTCAGCCACAGGCGCGTGGCAACCAGGATCTGGTCGTTGCGGCTGCGACCCGTGTGCACGCGACGACCGGCATCGCCGAGTCGTTCGGTGAGGCGCGCCTCGATCGCCGAGTGACCGTCTTCGTAGCGATCGTCCAGCACGAAAGCGCCACTGCGAAAGTCGTCAGCCAAAGCGTCGAGCTCGCGCTTCAGCGACGCGGCTTCATCAGCCGTGACGACGTTGATGTTGGCGAGGCCTTCGACATGGGCCTTGCTGGCGGCGACGTCGTGCAGAAAGAACTCGCGATCGAGCAGGACATCGTCACCGGCGAGAAACGCCATGATGCGTGCATTCGTCGTTACGCCCGCTTTTTGCCACAGAAGATCAGTCATGATCTCGTTTCACCTGAATAATTGCCGGCCAGATTGGCATGCGATGCCGTCAGTAATTTTATGGCTGCCTCGATCGGAAATTCCTGACGCTCACCATTGGCGCGCTGCTTTAGTTCTACCACGCCCGCATCGAGGCCACGCGGACCCACGATGAGTTGCCAGGGCAGCCCGATCAGATCCATCTTGGAAAACTTCGCGCCGGCGCGGTCGTCGGTGTTGTCGTAAAGCACGCTCACGCCCGCTGCCTGGAGCTGTGCGTAGAGCGTTTCGCAGGCTTCATCGGTGCGCGTATCGCCGAACTTCAAGTTGACCAGACCGACATCAAACGGGGCTACCGTTGCAGGCCACACGATGCCCTGCTCGTCATGGCTTGCTTCGATGATGGCACCAATCAGGCGTGATATGCCCACGCCGTAACAGCCTCCGTGAATCGGGCGAGCCACTCCATCCGCGCCGGTTACCGTCGCCTTCATCGGCAGCGAATATTTGGTGCCGAAGTAGAAAATTTGTCCAACTTCGATGCCGCGCGTGTGCACACGATTCGGTGGCGCCACCTCGCGCTCGAAGCGCGCGGGATCATGCACGTCCTCGGTCGCCGCGTAGAGTCGAGTCCATTGATCGATCACCGGCTGCAGATCGCCGGCGTAGTCGACGTCTGAGGCTGGCACCGGCAGATCGAGTACGTCGCGGTCGCAGTAGACGGCCGACTCGCCGGTCTGCGCCAGCACGATGAACTCGTGCGACAGGTCGCCACCGATCGGGCCGGTTTCCGCGCGCATGGGAATCGCCTTCAGGCCCATGCGCGCGAACATGCGCAGGTAGGCGACGAACATCCGCCGATAGGAGCGCTTCGCGCCGGCTTCGTCCAGGTCGAACGAATAGGCATCCTTCATCAGAAATTCGCGTCCGCGCATCAGGCCGAAGCGCGGGCGCTGCTCGTCGCGAAATTTCCACTGCACCTGGTAGAGGTTCAGCGGCAGGCTCCGCCAGGAGCTGACGTGGCTGCGAAAAATATCGGTCACCATTTCCTCGTTGGTCGGCCCATAAAGCAGTTCGCGGTCGTGCCGGTCGGTAATGCGTAGCATTTCCGGACCATAGGCATCGTAGCGACCGCTTTCACGCCATAAATCGGCCAACTGCAGGGTCGGCATCAGCAGCTCGACCGCCCCCGCCCGATCCATTTCCTCGCGCACAATGCGCTCGACGTTGCGCAGCACGCGCAGGCCCAGCGGCAACCACGCATAGATGCCGGCGGCTTCCTGCCGGATCATGCCTGTGCGCAGCATCAGTCGGTGCGAGACGATCTGCGCTTCGGCGGGATCGTTTTTCAAGGTGGGTAATAAATAGCGGGACAAACGCATGGTGGATCTCCGGAAGTGGACATAGGCGACGATGCGAGCGGCTGTGACGCTTCACGGTCGTGCCGTCGCTTCCGGATCGATGCCGGCCAGCTCGGCGCAGCCGATGGGCAGGTTGATGTTCTGCATCGCCTGCGTGGCCGCGCCCTTGAGCAGGTTGTCCAGTGTCGCCACGATCACCACGCGCTTGCCGTCGGCGGACAAGGCAAAGCCGCCGATCTCGGCATGGTGACGATGCGCGATGCGGCTGACCCAGGGCGCCTCGTCGACCACGCTGACCAGCGGCTCGTCGTCGTAGGCATGACGAAAGCGCTGCAGCACGTCCTCGCGCGTCATCTTGCGCGACAGATACAGATTGGTGGTGACGGTAAGCCCGCGAAAATGCGGCGCCACGTGCGGCATGAATTCCACCGGCACGCCGAGATGGCGCGAGGCTTCCTTCTCGTGCATGTGGCCGGTCAGCGCATACGGCATCAGGTTGTCGCGCAGCTTTTCCGGATCGTTCTTGTCCGATGGCGTGGTGCCCGCACCCGAATAGCCCGATACACCAAAGCACACCGGCGGCGCGGCGAGCAGATCTTTCAGCGGCGCGATGGAAAGCTGCATGGCGGTCGCATAGCAACCGGGGTTGCTGATGCGCGTCTGACCGCGCCACTTGTCGCGGGTGAGTTCGGGCAGGCCGTAATACCAGCGCTCGTCGAAGCGGTAGTCGGCCGACAGATCCAGCATCAGCGTCTGCGGATGCGCGGCCTCGATCGCCTCCACGTACGGGGCCGCCTTGCCGTTGGGCAAGGCCAGGATCACCACATCGGCTGCCTGCGCCGCCACCGCCGACGCATCCAGACTGGCATAGCGCAGCCCACCGATATAGCCGTCCACATGGTCGGCGACGCGCTGGCCGTCGAGCTCTCGCGAGGACACGAACGTCAGCTCGAGCGAGGGATGCGCCGCGATCAAGCGGATCAGCTCGACGCCGGTGTGACCGCGTGCACCGACGATGCCGATGGATTTTTTTTGTGCCACGTTGCTCGACAAAGTCATGGCGTCAGTCCAGCAGCGTCGGCTGCCGCGTGGCGCAATGTGCGACGCAGCGGGCGATGGTGTCGAAGTCGGGCAGGCCATACCAGAACACTTTCCAGCGCGGCTGCTTGAGGCTGCCGTCGGACTCGGCGTAATAGAAATGGTTGACCACATTGCCATGGCGCGAGCGCCAGAATAGCTGCGGGTTTTCCTCGCGCATCACCTGCCACACCGCGCGGCCGAGGCCTTCGCCCTGCGCGTCGTCGAGCACGGCGAACTTGTCCAGATAGGGCAGGCCTTCTTCATCGGTGAGAATCATCGCGGCGCGATAGTTTTCACTGAGATAAATGCGCCGCGGCTTGGTGCGTTCGAAATAATCATCCACCAGCGTGCGGCCGAAGCTCGACTCGATCAGCACGCGCATGCGCGCCAGATCGATGCCTTCCCACGAGTTGAACGTCAGCACCCGCTCGCCGCGCCGCACCAGGGTGCCCGAGCCTTTGTGCGTAAACAGCTCCTTGGCCAGCTCGGCCGGCCGCGTGATCGAGACAGATGAGGTCAGCGGCAGATCGTTCAGCAGATCGGCGATCTGCTCGATCTTCACCCGCATACCGCCGTTGATCCACGGCTGCGCCATCAGATGATCGAACTCGGTGCTGAGGTTGATCGAATCGATCACCGTGCCCTTGTCATCGAGCAGGCCGCCCGTGCCGGTAAGAAACACGATCTTGTACGGCTGCAGCACGCGCACCAGTTCGTTGGCGGCGAAGTCGGCGTTGATATTGAGGATCTGGCCCTGCTCGGTTTCGCCCAGGCTGGCGATGACCGGAATGGAACCGGCGCGCAGGCTGGCCTCGATCGGCGCAAGATTGATGCTCTGCACCTTGCCCACCAGGCCGTACACGTCCTGATCGAGATAGGTCGAGGTGAACACGCCTGACGGTACTGACGTGGCGCGCGTATCCATCGACTGTAGCGCTTCGACCAGGCGCAGGTTCTGTTGCTGGAAAACCTTGCGCACGATCGCCAGCGCCTGTGGCGAGGTCACACGCAGGCCGTTGACGGTCTGCTTCTCGATGCCTGCCGCAGACAGCTCCTCATCGAGCTGCGGGCCGGCACCGTGCAGCACGATCGGCGTCAGGCCGACCTGCTGCAGAAAGGTCAGCGACGACGTCAGCTCGGGCAGCTCGTCGCGCAGCACGGCGCCGCCGACCTTGACCACGGCAAAGCGCTTCGCATCGAGCTGCGAAAAGCGCTTTAGGTATTGCTGGATTTCCTTCGCGCTGCCCATGCTTTCCAGCAGGCGCACGATGGTCTGGCGGGTGTTTTTATGTTCGTGCACGATTGATGATCCGATCGATGGTTTCTGCGTAGTGCTGCAACTGGGCCAGCGTTACCCATTCGTCGGCGGTGTGCGCCTGCGCGATGTCGCCGGGGCCATAGACGAAGGCGGTGTAGCCCGCGGCGGAAAACAGCGCGGCCTCGGTCCAGAAATCCACGGCGTTGCCGACGGGAATCTCCAGCTCGTCGGCCAGGTCGCGCGCCGCGAGGCGATTGGATTCCGCATTCGCGGTGTCGCCGGCCGGCAGTGAGGCACCGCGGAAGGTCTCCTCGAATTCGGTCGGCTGCGGTTCCACCAGCGTACGGAATTGACGCAGCAGCTGATCCGGATTCATCGTCGGCAGCGGCCGAAATCCGAAGCGCACGTCGGCCGACGGCGCGATCATGTTCGCCTTGATGCCGCCTTCGACGCGGCCGATATTGAAGCGCAGTCCGGTGAGTCCGCCAAAGCGCTCGTGCGCCTGCGCCGCCACGAAATCGAGCGCGGCATCGCCCCAGCGCATCACCTGATGCAGAGCGCTGTCGCTGGCCTTCTGCTCACCCGACGCATGGCCGGCGTGACCGGCAAAGCGCATCAGCACCGAATGGATGCCCCGATGCGTCAGCGCGGCCTCGCCCTTGGTTGGCTCGGCTACGATGATCGCCTCGTAGGGATGCGATTCGCTGAGGAAGCCGGCTATGCAGCGCGCATCGTTGGCCTCTTCGTCGGTGGAAAACAGCATCGCCATGTCGCCGTCGCCGGCGTTCGCCACCGCGATCAACGCCGCCGCCGCGCCCTTGATATCGCAGGCGCCCAGTCCGATCGCCCGGGTTTCGGTGAGGCGCAGCGTGTGCGGATCGGCCGTCCAGTTCGGCGAATCGGGCACGGTGTCCAGATGCACGTTGAACAGCACTTTCGGCGTACCCCGTACTGCATGCAGCGTTACCGCACCGGCGCCGTAATCGGTCAGGGTCAGCGTGAAGCCCGGCAGCTGCGCGCGCAGATAATCGAACAAACCATCCGTGCCGATGGCCCGCGGTGGATTGCGCGTATCGAACGCGACCAAGGTTTTGAGATGACTCAGGGTCGCCCGCAGCAGCTCGCTACCGTGTTCCCCGTTCCCTGTTCCCTGTTCCCGGTGGCCCATCAGCGGTTGATCTCCGCCCACAGCGTGCTGCTCATGCCGAACAGCTTGATAAAGCCCTCGGCCTCGGCCACGCCCCAGTCGGCCGACTGGGCGTAGACGGCACCCTTCGCGTTGAGGATATGCGGCGACCGCACTTCGACGGCAGTGACCTGCGCACCGTAGGTTTCCAGCACTACTTCGCCGTTGACGCAGCTCTGGCTGGAGGCGAGGAACGCTTCGAGATCGGTTTTCAGCGGATCGTGATAGAAACCCTCGTACACCAGTTCGACCCATTTGCGCGCCACTTCGGGCTTGAAGCGATTCTGCTGCTTGGTCAGCACGGCCTCTTCCAGCGCGCGATGCGCGGTCAGCAGCGAGACGATGCCCGGCGCCTCGTACAAGATGCGTCCCTTGAGGCCGATCGTGGTGTCGCCGGTATACATGCCGCGACCCACGCCATAGGCGGCAAACAGCTCGTTGAGCTTGACCAACAACTTGTCGCCGGCCATTTTCTGGCTATCGATCGACACCGCTTCGCCCTTCTCGAAGCCCAGCGTCACGCTGAGTTTTTCGGACGGCCATTCGCTGCGCGGCTTGCACCAGCCGCGCGCTCCGTCGCCCGGCGTTTTCCAGTGGTCGATCTCGCCACCGGACATGGTCACGCCCAGCACGTTCTCGTTGATCGTGTAGCTCTTCTGCTTGGCGCGCACTTCGAAGCCGCGCTCCTCCAAATACGCCTGCTCGTAGGCGCGGGTCTGCGTGTGCTCTTTCTGGATTTCGCGAATCGGCGCGACGATCTCGTAATCACCGAGCGACTTGACCGCCAGATCGAAGCGCACCTGGTCGTTGCCCATGCCGGTGCAGCCGTGCGCGATTACCTTGGTGCCCAGCTCGCCAGCGCGCTTCAACGCCGCTTCCACGATCAGGTAGCGGTCGGATACCAGCAGCGGATACTGGCCCTGATAGCCTTCGCCAGCCCACACGAACGGCTTGACGAAGCCCTGCCAGATCGCCGGGCCGCCGTCGACCGTGAGATGCGAGGCCACGCCCAGCTCGGCGGCGCGCTGCTCGATAAAGGCGCGCTCTTCCGCATCGACGCCGCCGGTATCGGCAAACACGGTGTGCACGGCCCAGCCGCGCTCCTGCAGATACGGCACGCAGAAGCTGGTATCGAGGCCGCCGGAAAAGGCGAGGACGATGTCTTTTTTGGAGGCGCTGGCTTGGCTCATGAGATACGAATCCTTGAGAGGAAATGAAGTGTGGGGTTCAGGCGGTTTCGACCACGATGCATAGCTCGCAGTGCACCGGAAAATTGACGGAGCTGGCAATAAAGCAGGCGTGATGCGCGTCGGCATGCAGCGCTGCGGCTTTCGCCGCGTCGCTGGTCGCGCTGATGGTCACCGTGGGACGCAGCACCACTTCGACGAAGCGGCCGCCGCCGGCCTCGGTTTCCATCATGCCTTCGGCGACATCGCTATACGCCGTCACCACCACCTTGGCGGTCGCTGCCAGATGTAGATACGCCAGCATGTGGCACGAAGAAAGGGCCGCGACCAGCATATCTTCCGGGTTGTGGCGCGAGGCATCGCCGCGAAACGCGACATCGGATGAACCGGCCAGCGCGGGCTTGCCCGACACGCGAATCTCGTGGCTGCGCTCATAGCCGCGGTAGCTTTCGGTACCGCTACCGAGATTGCCAGTCCAGTCGACGTCCACGCGATAGCGATGTTGATGTGGCATGACGTGACTCATGATCTGGTCTCGTTCGTTTCGACCATCAGCTGCGCCAGCTCGACATCACCATCGGCGTCGCGCTGGCGCAGGCCGTCGACGACGCCCGCCTGATTGCGCGCCGGATGATTCTGGCTCAGCTTGAACTTGCCTTCGATGCGCTTGATCGTTACCGCGATGCCGACGATTGCCTTCAGCGATTTTTCGATATGGTCGGCCGGCGCATCGGCGACACGCCACGGCGACGACTGGCCGGCTTCGTGGTGATCGGTGAGCACGTCCAGCAGCGTGCGCTTCCACGCCGCATCGTCGATTACCCGCAGGCGCCCGTGCACGTGCACGACGGCGTAATTCCAGGTCGGCACTTCGCGGCCGGTCTCGTGTTTGCTCGGATACCAGTTCGGGCTGATGTAGCCGTCCGGCCCCTGAAAGATCAGCAGCACCTCGGCGCCATCCATGGTTGCCAGCTCGTTGCCGCGCGCCACGTGGCCGTGCAACAGCGCATCGCCAATCACTTCAAACGGCAGGTGATTGGCGACAAACCCATTCACGCCGTTCGCCACCACGGTGGCAAACGGATACGCGCGCATCAGGTCCTGCAGGACGTCGATGCGCGATTCGCGAAAGGAGGCTGGCGTGTACATGGAATCAGCGCTGACCGATCAGCGACGCCATCACCGCTTTCTGCACGTGCAGGCGGTTTTCGGCTTCGTCGATGGCGATGCAGGCCGGCGAGTCCATCACCTCGTCCGTGGCCTTGATGTTACGGCGCAGCGGCAGGCAGTGGCTGAAGAGTCCGTTGTTGGTAAGCGCCATCTTGGCCGAGTCGACGATGAAGTGCTTGCTCGCTTCGCGCACCGGTTTTTCCTTGTCCCACTGGCCGAAATACGGCAGCGCGCCCCAGCTCTTGGCGTAGACCACGTCGGCGCCGCGGTAAGCTTCCTCGATGTTGTGGCTGACCTTCAGCGAGCCGCCGTTCTGATCGGCGTTTAGACGGCCATATTCCATATAGAGTTCGTCCAGCACGTAGTCCGGCGTCGGGCATAGCAGGGTCACGTCCATGCCGAGCTTGGTCGCGATCAGCAGCGCGGAGTTGGCCACGGCGGTATTCAGCGGTTTGGGGTGATAGGTCCAGGTCAGCACGTACTTCTTGTTCTGCAGATCGCCAAGATGCTCCTTCAGCGCCAGCGCATGAGCCAGTTCCTGGCAAGGATGGGTAATCGTCTCCATGTTGATCACCGGTACCGTGGCGTACTGCGCGAACGCCTTGATCACGCGGTCCTGCCGGTCGACCGCCCAGTCCTGGAATGTGGGAAACGCTCGCACGGCGATCAGGTCGACGTAACGCGACAGCACCCGCGCCACTTCGGCAATGTGCTCCTCCGTATCGCCATCCATCACCGAGCCTACTTCGAACTCGATCGGCCACGCGTCCTTGCCTGGCGACAGCACGATCGCGTGGCCACCCAGATGGAAGGCACCGAGCTCGAAGCTGGTGCGCGTGCGCATCGAGGGATTGAAGAACAGCAGCGCAATCGACTTGCCGGCCAGCTGTTGGCCACGCGGCGAGCACTTGAACTCCGCGGCTTGCGCCAGCAAGGCATCGATCTCGGCGCGGCTGTAATCCTGGGTGGTGATGAAATGTCGAATCGTCATGAGTGGCAGCTCTTGGTGATTAACCGATGGAACGGCGTGATGGATCCCAAACCTAAAAACAAAAAACCCGGCACATGGCCGGGTTTTATCGTCGATACACATGAAACGCGTGCGACAGCCTACCCGGCCGAATGTCGATATAACGGTCGGCGCGCACGCGACGTCATCCCAGCAGCCATGCGGGCGCTAGTCAGGACATTGGCGGTATAGACGGCTGCGGACATGGAGATTCCAGCGGGTGAGTTCACATCATGGCGAGAATTTCGCTGCCGTGCAACAGAAAATTCGGCGTCCCAAACGAGGAACGCCGCCCGAAGGCGGCGATCCAGTGAAACGAGGCTGACCGGCCAGGCTATCAATCGGCCGGCTGCACCTGTACTCGAACGCGCAGGCGCTCGCCCGGGTCATAGTTCAGACGCGAGGTGTAAACCTCACCGCGGTAGCGATACTCGACGTCATAGCCGATGATCCGGCGCTGATCGCTGACCGTGTTTACCTGCTGGCAGTTGGTCTGGTTGGTGGTGTAATCGCCGCCGTGATCCGACACGTGATTGCCCACCGCGCCGCCGACGACGGCTCCGCCCACCGTTGCTGCAACCCGGCCATCACCCTTGCCGATCGTGTGGCCGAGCACGCCACCGACGACAGCGCCAAGCACGGTGCCGACGCCGCTGTTGCCCGGGTCGTGCTGAACCACCTGCTGGTTATAGCACTGCTGCTGCGGTACGGTGGTGCGAACGATGCCCTGCACCGGATCGGCGCGCAGCACGTCGGCCCAGCCGAAGTGCGCATTGTCATCGGGGCCGGGGCCGGGACCTGCCGGACCGGGCGCGCCCGGAGGCGGCGGGGGTGGCTGGTCGGAATAACGCACGTCCTGCGCGTGGATGCTGGTGGCCACAAGGGCCAGCGCCAGCGTGGAAAGCCATAACCTGGTCATTGCGACCTCCAATCTCGGGACGTGGAGCGCGAGGTGTGCTCCCTGCTCTCATTGCATCAAGTTCACGCTGAATACAGGCTTAGAATTAACGGTACGCAACCGTTCCACTTACATCTTGTTAAGATGCTGGGCTAAGTTTGCCTGCTCAGCACGACGCCTCCGTTGCGGATTTTTCGCCCATGCCGATTTCGCTCTACAACAGCCTGACGCGCCGCACGGAGCTTTTCGCACCGCTCGATCCCCAGCGCGTGACGATGTATCTGTGCGGCCCTACGGTCTACAACTACGTACATATCGGCAACGCGCGCGGTCCGGTTGTGTTCGACGTGCTGGCGCGCCTGCTGCGCCGGCACTATCCGAATGTCGTTTACGCTCGCAACATCACCGACGTCGAGGACAAGATCAACGCTGCCGCGCAGCGCGAGGGCGCGCCGATCAGCACGATCACCGATCGCTACACCCGCGCCTACCACGAGGACATGGCCGGCTTGGGCATCGTTCCGCCGGATCTGGAGCCGCACGCGACCGCGCATATCGGCGAGATCATCGCGATGAACAAGGCGCTGATCGCCAACGGCCACGCCTACGCCGCCGAAGGCCATGTGCTGTTCGACGTCGACTCCTATCCAGCCTATGGCGCTTTATCCGGCCGCGACACCGAGGAACTGATCGCCGGCGCGCGCGTGGAGATCGCGCCGTACAAAAAGAATCCCGCCGATTTCGTGCTGTGGAAGCCCTCCACGCCGGATCTCGCGGGCTGGGACAGCCCCTGGGGCCGAGGTCGCCCCGGCTGGCATATCGAATGCTCGGCGATGTGCGCCGCCCAGCTCGGCGAGACGATCGACATCCACGCCGGCGGCGTCGACCTGCTGTTTCCGCATCACGAAAACGAAATCGCCCAGTCGACCAGCGCGCACGGCGGCAAGACGTTTGCGCGCTGGTGGATGCACAACGGCATGCTGACCTTCGACGGCCGCAAGATGTCCAAGTCGCTGGGAAACGTGCTGCTGGTGCACGAACTGCTCAAGCTGCATCCGCCCGAGGCGCTGCGCCTGCTGTTGTTGCGCGGGCACTACCGCCAGCCGCTGGACTGGTCGGAAAGCGCCATCCAGCAGGCGATCAGCACGCTGGATGGCTGGTATCGCGTGCTGCGTGATCTAGCGCCTATCGAGATTCCCACTGGCGACCTGCCGGTGCCCGAGCGCATCGAAGCGGCGCTCTGCGACGACCTCAACACGCCGCAGGCGCTGGCCGAGCTGTCGCAGCTGGCCGATCGGGCGCGGCACAGCGGCAGCAGCGAGGCCAAGGCCGCCCTGCTCGGCGGCGGCGCCCTGCTCGGGTTGCTGCAGCAAGACCCCGAGGCATGGCTCAAGCGCGGCGAGAACGAGGTAGACGCCGCACGCGTCGATGATCTGCTGGAGCAGCGTCGTGCCGCGCGCGCTGCCCGTGACTTTGCCCGCGCCGATGCCATCCGCGACGAGCTGACGGCGATGGGTATCGTGATCGAAGATGGCGCGCAGGGCACGCGCTGGAGCGTGCTGAAAAGCTGAGGCATTCGGACACGCCCCGGATTTCACCCGAAGCGCGCGATAATGCCGTCATGACTACACATGCAACCACCAGCGCTACCGAAGCGCAGCGCGAGATCGCCGAAGAGTTCGCCTTTTTCGGCGACTGGACCGAGCGTTACCAGTACTTGATCGATCTGGGCAAGCAGCTGCCGCCCTTCCCCGAGGAATGGAAAACCGAAAGCTATCGCGTGCACGGCTGCCAGTCGATGGTGTGGCTGGTGCCCGGCGGAGACGCGGCAAGCATGCACTTCGACGCGATCAGCGACTCGGCCATCGTATCGGGCCTGATCGCTCTGGTGCTGCGCGTTTACTCCGACCGCTCGGCGCAGGAGATCGTTGATACCGAGCCGAAGTTTATCGGCACCATTGGCTTGGCCAAGCATCTGTCGCCGACGCGCTCCAATGGACTAGCCGCCATGCTGAGCCAGCTGAAGCAATACGCGGCGCAGGCGTTGAGGTAAGTCGGATCCTTCGTCACCGCGATACATGCGTCGAACGCTCAGCTCTCACTAACCGATAAGCAAAAAAAGCCCCGCATTCAGGCGTAATGCTGTTCACTTAAGCGGAGCAGCCTTTCGATTCACGGGGTAGCGAGTCTTGGATATTTTGACGGACCTTGGCCTGGAAGGCCGAGGTCGTCTATTCAGAAACAGGTTGCCGATTCCGGCCCTGAGTTGAGCCAGTCGCACTCCGGTGCGTGATAGAGGTTGCGCTGCCGCCATGACAATGAGTTGGGCGGCGATGTATTGATAGGCGAACTTGAAGCGCACTCGGGCTGGCTCTTGGCCGTGCGCTACGGCGGCCTGACTGGCCTCGCGACGGATCACGTTGTAGCCCAGGAGCAAACCCCAGACTTCCTGATAGATCAACGCGACGGTCTTGCTGCGCAGCGTGACGGCATTGTGTTGCAGGGAGCTCTTGATGTCCCGGAAGCCCAACTCGATTTCCCAGCGCTCCCGATACAACTGTGCAACGGCTTCGCTGGAGTAGTGCTCGGCTGGCAGCGAGGTGTAGACCGTTCTTCGCTGTCCCTTGTGCATGTAGCTCACGGCTCGCACTTCCCAGACCGCAGGCAGTTCGGGGTTACGTTTGCGTGCCTGCGGCGAGACCTTCATCTGCACCCACTGATCATCGGCGTGGTAAGTCTCCCGTGTCTCGCACACCAGATTTTTGCGAGCAGGAATCAGCCAATGCCGTTGTTGGCCGCCACCGGCCAGACGCAGCAGCAGGTCAGCGCTCCAGAAGCCCTTGTCCAACAGGGTGATTGAGCGGTCCGGTATGCGGTCGATGAACTCATCGGCCAAGCGAATTTCGCTGCGCCGATAAGGACTAAGCTGGGCATCCAGCATGACGTGCGAACGGACATTCATCAGGGCGACCAGTCGCATCATCGGGAACGGTGTCTGGCGATCGGTGCTGGTATTGCCCGAGCCGAAGTGTTCACGCAATGCCGGGGTGTCCGGGGTGCGCAACACCGCGCCATCGGCGGCCAGCACCTGCAAGCCGTGCCAGTCATCGCCGGGATAGCGCTCCTTGCCCCAGCACTCGCCGGTCTGACGGAACAGGCATTGCAGCGGCTCGGCGCCAAGGCGCTGACGCGCCTGAGAGACGCCACTGCGCGCCAACAGACTGTCGCTGGCCAAGCCTTGTGCGCAGATGTTCAGCCGACGAGCCACCTCCGAGATCGGCTCGTTACGAAACAGTGCCATGCCCAGCACCAGCCACAGCACCTGATCTGACGGCAAACGCCGGCGGCGAATTGTGGCCGAGGAGGAAAGAGCCAGCGCCGAGGCTACCCACTCGACCGGAATATGCTGCGCGAAGGTACTCAGATCAGAGAACGAGTGCAGCTCATCGATATCAAACAGAACACTTTGCAGGGACACAAAAAAATCCGGCCTTCAACAGGTGAAGGCCGGATTCTTGGGACGCCTTGGCTACGATGCAATGCTTAAGTGAACAGCATTACGCATTCAGGCGGGGCTTTTTGTATGAACGAGTATTGCAGCAAGCTCAGTCGCCCATCTGCTTCTGCAAGTGCTCGCGACGCTCCTGCGCATCGAGCGACAGCGTGGCGATGGGGCGCGCGTCGAGACGCTCCACGCCGATCTCCTCGTCGGTTTCTTCGCAGAAGCCGTAGCTGCCGTCTTCGATGCGGCGCAGGGCCTTGTCGATCTTGGAGATCAGCTTGCGGTAGCGATCGCGGGTGCGCAGCTCGAGCGAATTTTCCGTTTCGCGCGTGGCGCGCTCGGCTTCGTCGCCCACGTCGCGCACTTCGTCACGCAGGTTGTCCATGGTCTGGCGCGACTCTTCCACGAGCTGGTCGCGCCAGTCGCGAAGCTTGTTACGGAAGTAGGCCAGGTGCTCGGGGTTCATGTACTCCTCTTTGCTGGAGGGTTTGTAACCCTTCGGCAACACAATCACGCTGGTCGCGGGTAATGCGTAACGCCCGTCTTCGCGGGTGACGCCGTTATCGAGTTTTTTCGTAGCCAATTTATTCATTGATGATGACGAGTTTTTCTGATTTTTGTTGGGGGAAGCATGGTGCGGATCGGCTTCGTCAGCGCGAGGCTTCACCATGGCGGTAGCACTGGCGACCTTGCCTTTGAAAAGGTTGGTCGCCGAGGCCGTGGATGCGTTCCTGGGTGCAGCAGCGGGGGCTGCCTTTTCCACCGACTTGGCCGGCGTTGCTTTCACCGCGGCAGCTTTGCTGACAACGGCAGGTTGCGCGACCGGCTTGGTGGCCGGCTTGACCGGAGCCGGCGCTTTTTTGGCGGGAGGCGCGGCATGGGTTTTTGCTGGAGCTGCCTTGGCCACCGGCTTCGGTGCCGGCGCTTTCTTTGCAGGTGCGGCTTTGGGAGCTGGTTTTTTCACTATTACCTTTTTCGGTGCGGCTTTCTGGGCGACGGGCTTTTGGGAAAGGATGGCTTTTTTGGGTTGCGGTTTGGCGACGGCCTTTTTCACGGCGGACTTGGCGGCCGGTTTCTTGGCAGCGACCGGTTTCGCCACCGGCTTTTTCGCCGCCGCTTTCTTGACCGGCTTTGCAGCCGGCGTTTTCTTCGCAGGTACCTTGCTAGCGCTCTTCACGGCTGATCCTTTTTTCTGAGCTGCCTTCGACGCTCCGCCTTTGCCAGCATGCGCCTTGGCCGAAGTCGTTCCTTTTTGCGCCTTGGCGGCGTTTGAACTACGCGTCGTATTCGCCATATCCCTTCACCGTTTCGGCCGTGACGACCGGGTGTTATAGCCCAAAGTGTTTACCACCAGCAAGCTCGCATCTGGAATAATCGCGCCACTAGACGCTGTACTTCGTGCCGGCAACGTGAATTCCCCTACCCGATTGATACTGTGGCTGCTCCGTCTGTACAAGCGCTGGATCAGTCCACTGCTCGGCAAACGCTGCCGCTTCCATCCCAGCTGTTCGGATTATGCACGCATTGCCGTGCTGCGCTTTGGTCCATGGCGCGGCAGCCTGCTGTCCGGCTGGCGGCTGCTGCGCTGCCAGCCGTTCTGCCACGGCGGCGACGATCCGGTGCCCGATCACTTCCACTATGCACCATGCCGCGCCCCGGAGGACTCAGCCGATGCCCCGTAACCGGCTGACCACGAAGTTCGCTCTTGTACTCGCGCTGTTGATCGGTCTTTTGCACTGCGGATCCTCGCTCGCAGGCAGCCCTGTGGCCAGCAGCCTTCCCGACACGCTGTCGCAGGGTGGTCTGGTGGTTGTAAGACTCAAGCCCGGCAGCCGGCTCGACGTCGCCGGCAAACGCGTGCATGTCGGCGACGACGGCGTAGCCGTTTTTGGCGCCGGTCGCGACGAGCACGGCCCGCTGGCGGTCAGCGTCGTCGAGCCGGACGGCCTGCGGCGCGATACCCTCATCGCCATCGCGCCGCGCGACTGGCCGATCGAGTACGTCAACGGCGTGCCGCCGGCCACGGTGAACCCGCCGCCAGCGCTCGCCGCCCGCATCGAGCGCGAACAGGCCGCGGTGACGGCGGTCCGCAGCCGCGACGACGACCGCGAAGATTTCCTCAGCGGATTCATTTGGCCGGTGCAGGGCCGCATCAGCGGCCGATTCGGCAACCAGCGTGTCTACAACGGCGACCCGAAAGCGCCGCACTCCGGCATGGACATCGCCGTGCCGCAGGGCACACCGGTGCGAGCGCCCGCCGCCGGCATCGTCACCTTCGCCCAGCCGGACCTTTACCTCACCGGCGGCACCATCGTGCTCGACCACGGCTTCGGCCTCAGCTCCAACTTTCTGCACCTGTCCAACCTGGAGGTGACGGTCGGCCAACGCGTCAGCCAGGGGCAAGTCATCGCCCGGTCAGGTATGACCGGCCGAGTGACCGGCCCGCACCTGCACTGGGGCTTCAACTGGTTCGGCGTGAGGCTCGATCCGCTGCTGCTGCCCGGGATCGCGACGCCTTGAGACAGCGGCGCGCAGCTCGATGCGAATTACGGCGTCGAGCCGAAACCACCTTCCACGCCCTTGCTGGCATAGGCCACCGCATCGTGCGGATGCAGGCTTTCCTGATGTTCGACGCGAACGTGGAAGTCGCTGAGCCGCGGGTCGGCATAGAGCGCTTTCTGGATGCGTCGCGCGGCGTCTTCGCAGAACATCAGATTGCTGCCGTTGGCCAAGGCGAAGGCCTGTTCGTCCTCGCGCTTGACCGCAGTCTGCACCGGCGTGCCCAGCGCGTGCTCGACGCGGTCGATCAGGTCGATCAAATTCAGCCCTACGCCAACGCTGGGGCGCACGCGCAGGCAGGCGACGCTGCGCTGCGCATGCGGTGTGGCGACGATGCCCTGCTCGCTGCCGAGCCAGGCCAGCACGGCCGCGGCATCGATCGGCTTACCGGCGTCGAAGTCTTTCGAAAACTGGTCCTGAATCAGCTGACGCGATAGCGCGGCCGAGGCCGGACAGGTCGAGGAGTAAACGACCTCGGTGCCGAGCTCCAGCAGAAAGCTATCGCCGGTAAGGCTCGCCTCGATCGTCACCGGATAGGAGCGCCAGCCGCTGTTGTCACTGCGCAGCGCGGGGCGGCGCACCAGCTGTTCGAACTTGACGCTGAGGCAGGCGCGGTCGGAGAGATCCTTGTGCGACTCCAGAAAGCCGCGCAGCAGCTGCTGCAGCGTATCGACCGTGAGCGGCTGCGCGCTGAGCACCTGCTCGACCTGCAGATACAGCCGCGACATATGGATGCCGCGCTTGTCCGGCCGCTTCAGATTGACGAAGGCGCCGACCTTGGCGCTGGTGCGATGCACTTCGCCGTCACCGGCGTCGAAATGCACGGGCACCTGGATATCGGCCATGCCGACCCAGTCGAGCGCGCCGGCCAGATGGGGCTGCGCATGCACGGCGACGTCGGGCAGCAGGCGGGCGGTATTTTCCTGATTTGACATGGATCAATCCTGACAGCGGCGGGTAGTTGGCCGCGAGAGCGGTGAATCTTGGGGCAAGCCTTGCTTCACGCAATAGTGGCCTGCTGGAAACGGTGCGTCTCGCAGAAGGCCCGAACCGACCCGCCCGCGTCCCGCATACCGAACATCATAACGACGGTATCTGTCCGTCCGATGTCGGCCGTGATGGGCGATTCAGCCCGCGTGCCGCCGCCAGGCGCGCGCCGCGGACCAGGCTTGCAGCGTGGTGGCAAGCCCGCTGCGCGGCTGCCCCGCCTGCAACGCGGCGAGCGAATCCGACGCGCGTGCGGCATTTTGCGTCAGTCGGCTGCCGTGCCGCGATTCCAGCGCGCGAAACACGCTGAGCGGCCCGGGCAATCGGGCCGATTCACGCCAGCTGACCAGCAAATCATCGAGTTGCGCCTTTACCGCTTGCTGGCGCGCGTCGCTTGATGCGCGCAGCTGGGCGCGGCTCAGTCCGTAACGCGCCATGCGCGACATCGGCAGCGGCAGCCGATCGCGCTCGGCATCCGTCTGCAGCCGCAGCAGCGCGTACAGCAGATGATTGAGTGCCGCGACGCGCGAGGCACGCTCCGCAGAAGCCTCGGGCCCGAACCACCAGGCTGTTTCCAGCGCGGCCAGCGCGCCGTGGAGAGGCTCCGCCGCGACTATCTGTGCCGAAAAGTCTGCCGCGGTGCCCTGCTCCAGCTGCGCCATCGCCGCCAGCACGGGCGCCAACCAACGCTCGCCGTCGATCGCGTGCGCCCGCTCGTCGTCAAAGATCACCTGAGTCAGCGGATGACGTCCGCCGCTGGTGGCCGCGCCGGATAATTCTTCAGCCCACCAGTTGAGCTTGGCCACGGCAACCTGCGGCTCGCGGATGCCATAGGCCGCGGCAAGCAGTTCCTGCTCCAGCGCCGCCAGCGCGATATGACCGGGGTATTGCCGCCCGTCGACGAAGGCGAGCGCCACGCGCTGCTGCGGCTGCACCGCCAGCCACTTGTCGATGAAGCTCTGCAGCTTGGCGCTTTGTTCGACCATGTCAGGCCTGCAGCCGCAGCAGCTCGGCCAGCTGGTCCGGATGATCGACCACCGCGTCGGCGCCCCAGGTGTGCGGATCGCCGCCGTCCAGGTAGCCCCAGCTCACCGCAACGGTGTAAAGGCCCGCGGCAGCACCGGCCTGGATGTCGCGCCGATCGTCGCCGACGAAGACGCCGTGCGCAGGCTTCAGCCCCGCGCGCTCACAGGCCAGCAGCACCGGCGCGGGATCGGGTTTTTTCACCGGCAGCGTGTCGCCGGAAACCACCGCATGCGCGCGGCCGCCCCAGCCGATGCGCACCAGCAGATCGTCGGTGAGAAACGCCGCCTTGTTGGTAACGACGCCCCAGCGCATGCCTCGCGTTTCGATACGTTCCAGCAGGGCGTCGATGCCGTCGAAGGTGGTCGTCTGCTCGCCCATCACGCGCTGGTAGATATCCAGATAGCGCGGCACCAGCGCTTCGATCGCCGGCTTGCCGCGGTCTTCAAACGCGCAGCGCAGCACGGCCCGCGCGCCGCGTGACACCACGGCACGCACGGGGGCATAAGGTGGCGGGGATATGTTCTCTTCGCCGCATTGGACGACCAGCGCGGCGTAGAGATCCGGCGCGCTGTCGAGCAAGGTGCCGTCGAGATCGAACAGCACGCCATCGATGGTGTCGGGCAACGATTTCAGCGCGTTTGATTTCATAAGGGCTTTTGCGCGCACAGAATGTAATTGACCGCGGTGATGCGGCTCAGCCACGCTTTGCGGCTGAGCGGGTTGTAGGCAAGGCCAGAAACCTCTTCCAGCTCAAGCCCGGTGTGACGAAGCAGGCGCCCCAGCTCGGATGGCTTGAGAAACTGCGCGTAGTGATGCGTGCCCTTGGGCAGCATGCGCATCACGTATTCGGCGCCGAGAATCGCCGCACCAAAAGACGCGGGCGTGCGATTCAGGGTGGACATGAACAGCCAGCCGCCGGGTTTGAGCAGCGTGGCCAGATCCTGCACCAGCGCCGCCGGATCGGGCACGTGCTCGATCAGCTCCATGCAGCACACCGCGTCGAAAGCTGCGGGTTCGGCGGCCGCCAGCTCGGACGACGACTGCACCCGGTAGTCGACGCTGAGGTTGGACTCGTACAGATGCAGCCTGGCGATGTCGATCACCTTCTGGCTCAGATCGATGCCGGTGACCTGGGCGCCGGCGCGCGCCAGCGCCTCGCTGAGCAGGCCGCCACCGCAGCCGACGTCGGCCACGCGCGCGCCGCGCAGGTCGACGTGTTTGGCGACGTACGCCGCACGCACCGGATTCAGATCATGCAGCGGGCGCGATTCGCCGTCCGGGTCCCACCAGCGTGCGGCGAGCTTGTCGAAATGGGCAATTTCTTCGGCGCTTACATTGGCGCCGGCGTGCGGGTCGGTCTGCATCATCGAATTCTCCGGAACAGGACGCGAGTTTAGCGGGCTGCCCATTCGTACAGCGTGATATCCCAGCCGCCGCTGGTATGCGCCGGATCGCGATGGGCGATTGCCTGCGCCTCGGTAAGATCCTCGGCAAGCAAGAGATACGCACCACCCGACTTGTCGCCGAACGGGCCGGACAATTCGATCCGCCCCTGAGTGCGCAGGTCCTCAAGAAACCGCTGATGCAGCGGCACCACGGCGGCATCGAAACTGGCGCGACGCATGGCGAGGACGAGATAACGATGCATGCTGGCTCCGGTGTCCAATGGCAACTCAATGCGCGGCGATGCGTTCGCGCCAGGCGCGCGTTCGGGCAATCACTGCGTCGGTATCGATGTTCAGCAGGACGCGATTGGCGAGCTTGCGCCGACCGGCAATCCACACGTCGCTGACCTGATGACGCCCGGCCGCGTAGACCAGCTGCGACACCACATGAAACATCGGCTGCGTTTCCAGATCGCTCAACCGTACCGCCGCAAGATCGGCCTGCTTGCCGACTTCGATGGAACCGATTTTCGCTTCCAGGCCAATCGCCTTTGCGCCGTTGAGCGTGGCCGCGCGTAGCGTATAGCTCGCATCGAAAGCCGCCGCATCGTCGGCGACCGCCTTGGCCATCAGCGCGGCGCTGCGCATCTCGCCAAACATGTCCAGGTCGTTGTTCGAGGCGCAGCCGTCGGTGCCGATCGCCACATTGACGCCGGCGCGGCGCAGCTTTTCCGCAGGGCAAAACCCCGAGGCCAGCTTCATGTTCGACTCCGCGCAATGCACCACCGACACGCCAGATTCGGCGCAGACGGCGATCTCGCCGTCGGTGAGCTGGGTCATGTGCACGGCGATCAAACGGTCGTTAATCAGGCCCAGTTTCTGCAGGCGCTGGAATGGGCGCAGGCCGCTCTTTTTCTTTTCTTCCTCAACTTCGTGCGCGGTTTCATGCGTATGCAGATGCACCGGAATATCCAGCTGATCGGACAGCACGCGGATGCGCTTGAAGCTCTCGTCGGACACCGTATACGGCGCATGCGGCGCGAAGGCGGTGGTGATTAACGCCTCGCCAAGAAAGCTGTCATGCACTTCACCGGCACGTTCGAAATATTCGTCGTCGCTTTTTGCCCAGGCAGTCGGGAAATCGATCACCGGCAAACCGACCACCGCGCGAAAGCCGAGCTGGCGATACGTGGCGCCGATCACGTCGGGGAAAAAATAGTTCTCGTTGACGCAGGTGGTGCCGCCGCGCAGCATCTCGGCCACGGCCAGCTCCACGCCATCGCGCACGAACTCCGGCCCGATGACCTTGGCCTCGGCCGGCCAGATGTGCTGCTGCAGCCAAACCATCAGCGGCAGATCGTCGGCCAGGCCGCGCAGCAGGGTCATGGGATTGTGCGTGTGGCTGTTGATGAGGCCGGGAATCAGCGCGTGCTCGCTGAGCTCGACGCGTTCGCGCGGCGCATAGCGCGCACGCGCCTGGGCGATCGGCAGCAGCGCGACGATCCGGTCGCCGTTCACCGCGACGGCGTGATCTTCCAGCACCACCGCGTGCGGTTCCACCGGTACCACCCAGCGCGCCTCGATCAGAAGGTCGATCGGCTGCAAAGTTTCACTCATCGTAGGCTCGCTCCCGTGGGCCGCTGGTTGGTCCGGAGTTTATAAAACAAGAGGCGGCACGTCCTGCGACGTCCGCCCCTCGATGCTGACGCTCCGGCATGACCGGAGCTTGACGCGCTTACTTGACGCGGCTGTCGTACTCGCCGGTGCGGGTATCGACCTTGATGATTTCGTCCTGGTTGACGAACAGCGGCACGCGCACCACGGCGCCGGTTTCCAGCGTGGCCGGCTTGCCGCCACCGCCGGAGGTGTCGCCGCGCACGCCCGGATCGGTCTGCACGATCTTCAGCTCGACGAACTTTGGCGGCTGCACCGCAACGATCTGCCCGTTGAACAGGGTGACCACGCACTCCTCCTCACCCTTGAGCCACTTCCAGGCGTCGCCCATCGCGGTCAGCGGGGCCTGCGCCATCTCGAAGGTCTCCATCTGCATGAAGTTCCACACGCGGTCCTTACCGACGCCGTCGATGAAAGACAGCTGCATATCGGTATCAGCCACGTCGGCTTCCTCGAACGAGTCGCTGGACTTCAGCGTCTGCTCGGTGGTGCGGCCATCCTTCAGGTTGCGGATGCGGATGCGGGTGAAGGCCTGACCCTTGCCCGGCTTGACGAAGTCGGCTTCGGTGATGATCCATGGATCACCGTTGTGAAGAATCTTCTTGCCCGTTTTGACATCATTGAGGCCAAGGGTCGCCATGCATTTCGCTCCGAAAAAGAAGAAGTGACATCAAACCGCTGCCATCAGCGGCTAAAATAATAGGTCAGTCGGGCAACACGCCCGCACCGAGGCCGCACATGATACCTGCAAGCACCGCCGCCCGCCTAACCTCAGCCACCGGCACCGAGGGCGGCGACTGGCGTCACCACTGGCGCGATGCGGTCACGGAGCCCGACGAGTTGCTCGCCCTGCTCGGCCTGCAGCAGCTGGCGACCCGGCTGCCTGCCGAGGATGCCGGCTTCGCGCTGCGTGTGCCGCGCGGTTTTGTGCGACGTATGCGCCACGGCGACGCGCGCGACCCGCTGTTGCTGCAGGTGCTGCCTCAGCTCGCCGAGCTCGATGACGTACCCGGCTTCGTCACGGACGCGGTGGGCGACATGGACGCCCGCGCCGCCCACGGCGTGCTGCACAAATACCATGGCCGCGCGCTGCTGATCGCCAGCGGCAGCTGTGCGATCAACTGCCGCTACTGCTTCCGCCGGCACTTCCCCTACGCCGAAGAAATGGCCGCCGCCGGCCAGTGGCGGCAGGCGCTGGCCCATCTGCGCGAGGACAGCTCGATCACCGAACTGATTCTCTCCGGCGGCGATCCGCTGGCGCTGGCGACCGCAAAACTGGAAGAGCTGAGCGCCGGGCTGGCCGACATTCCTCACGTCACCCGGCTGCGCATCCACACGCGGCTGCCGGTGGTGCTCCCCGAGCGGGTCGACGCCGCCCTGCTGGCATGGCTGGCCGCGTTGCCGTTGCAGAAAGTCATCGTGCTGCATGCCAACCACGCCAACGAATTCGATGTCGGCGTCGACCGCGCTTGCGCGCAACTGCGCGAGGCGGGCGTCACATTGCTCAATCAGGCGGTGCTGCTGCGCGGGATCAACGACAGCACCGATGCGCTGGCCGAACTATCCGAGCGACTGTTTGCCGCGGGCGTGCTGCCGTATTACCTGCACCAGCTCGATCGGGTGCAGGGTGCCGCGCATTTCGAAGTGGATGACGCCCGCGCGCTGGATCTTGTGAAGAACCTGCGTGCCAGGTTGCCCGGCTATCTGGTTCCCACGCTGGTCCGCGAAGTGGGCGGCGAGGCCTCGAAGCTGCCGCTGTAGTTTCTGTGCAACTTTCCACGGCGACGCTTTTTGCTGGCGGCTGCGGGAAGAATCCGCTACAAACACAGGCATGAATGTGGTCAGCCGGATGCGCCGGAAACCAGCCAGGTAGAGTCAGCGGTGCCCAACGGACAGTTCGACGCCTCATGAAAAAAGATTACGTCATCAAGATCCTCTTCATCGAGAACTCGCTCGAAGAGGCCGAACAGATCATCAGCCTGATGCGCAACAGCGGCATCGCCGTGCGCCCGGCCCGCGCCACCAGCGCCGAGCAGCTGCAGAAGGCGATCGACGAGCTGGAGCCGGACATCGTGATGTTCGACCCGTCGATCAAGGGTCTGGCGTTGCGCGAAGTCGTGCAGGCGCTGGACGCGAACGGCCGCGACTACTCGATCATCGGCCTGCTGGACAAGGTGGACGGCCAGCAGGTGGCTGATCTTTTCGTGGCCGGCGCCCGCGGCGTCGCGCCGCGCAATCAGCCCAAGCAGCTGATCATCGTGCTGCAGCGCGAATTCGAGGCCTTGCAGACGCGCCGGCAGGTGCGCCGGCTGGAAACCTCGCTGCGCGAATCCGAGCGTCGTTGCGATGCGCTGCTGGACTCGTCCAACGACGCCATCGCCTACGTCCACGAAGGCATGCACGTGCGCGCCAATCAGGCCTACCTGGACAATTTCGGCTATCTCAGCTTCGATGACCTGCTCGGGCTGCCCGTGATGGACATGGTGGATTCGGCCAATGCTGATGAATTCAAGCTGCTGCTGAAGGGCCACGCCCGGCACGAAAAAGTGCCCTCGCAAATGGCGCTGCACGCGCGTCGCGCCGACGGCAGCCAGTTCGAGGCCACCGTGGAATTTGCCCCGGCCACGTTCGAGGGCGAGCCCTGCCTGCAGATCGTATTCCGCCGGCAGCAGGTCGATCCGGCCGTCCTCGAGCAGCTGCAGCGTGATCCCGTGACGGGCCTGTTCAACCGTTCACGCATGCTCGAGTGTGTGGACAACGCGGTCGCCAGCGCCACCAACGGCAAGAAGGGGCAGTCTCTGCTGCTGGTGGAACCGGACAACTGGAAAGCGCTGGTGGCCGGCATCGGCCTGAGCAAGGCCGATGAGCTGCTCGCCGCGTTCGCCGGTCGCGTGCGCATGCTGCTCGGTACCGACGACGTCGCGGGCATGTTGGCGGAGCACACCTTCGGTATCGTGCTCGATTCGCGCGAAGACGACGCCGTCAGGGATTGGATTGCCAGATTGCAGGAAAGCATCAGCACGGAAATCTTCGACGCAGGCGAACGCTCATTGAGCCTTACCGCCAGCATCGGCGGCAGCCTGCTGGGCGAAAAGAACGCCAATGCCGATCAGCTGCTCAACGAAGCCAGCCAGGCACTGCGCATGGCGCAGAGCCTGGGCGGCAACAAGGTCGAATTGAACGATCCCGCCGCCGGCGAAAAAGCCGATCAGGAGCGCGACCTCTATTGGCTCGACCTGCTCAAAGAATCGCTGGAGAAAAACGGCCTGGTGCTCTATCACCAGCAGATCATCAGCCTGCAGGACGCCGAAGGCGAGTATTCGGAAATCCTGCTGCGCATGAACGGGCCGAAGGGCGAAGTCATGCCGGCCTTCTTCATGCCGATCGCCGAAAAGAACAAGCTCAACAGCGCCATCGATCGCTGGGTGCTGCACCGGATCATCAGCGCGCTGCAGATTCGCGAAAGCCAGGGCATCCACACCACGTTTTTCGTCAAGCTGACCGCCGACTCGATCAGCGACGAAACCCTGCTGCCCTGGCTGGCCGAGCGACTCAAGCGGGCGGCGCTCAAGCATGGGCGCATCGTGCTGGAAATGACTGAAAGCAAGATCATGACCATGCTTCGGCCGGCGCAGGAATTCGTCAATGGCTGGAAAAAACTGGGCGGACAGTTTGCGCTGGAGCAGTTCGGCTCGGGCCTGAACTCGTTCCAGTTGCTCAACCATATCGATGCGGATTACCTGAAGATCGACCGCAGCTACATGGCCGATTTGCCGCAGCACGCGGAGAGCCAGAAGAAAATCGCCGAGATTTGCGAACAAGCGAAAGCGCTCAATCGCCAGACCATTGCCGAGTGGGTGGAGGATGCCACCAGCACCTCGCTGCTGTTCGCTTGCGGCGTGGACTTCGTGCAGGGCAACTTCCTGCAGATACCGCAGAGGCTGACCTCTTCCGGCAGCGTCGTCATGCAGGCGGTCGGCAACTGACCGAGCCGCGAGTTGTTCAGAAACGTAAAAAGCCCGCAGATCGCTCCGCGGGCTTTTTGTTGTGCCAGACGATCCCGGGCGGGATCGTCCGAACGTTCTTACTCGGCGCTGGAAGCGGCAGCGGCAGCCTTGGCTTTGTTCGCGGCCTTGGCAGCAGCGGCGGCGGCCACGTCTTCCTTGATGCGGGCAGCCTTGCCTTCCAGACCACGCAGGTAATACAGCTTGGCGCCGCGGACCTTGCCCTTGCGCTTCACGGTGACCGAATCGATCGCCTGGCTATGCGACTGGAACACGCGCTCCACCCCGGTGCCGTGCGAAATCTTGCGCACGGTGAAGGCCGAATGCAGGCCGCGGCTGCGACGGGCGATGACGATGCCCTCGAACGCCTGCACGCGCTCGCGGTTGCCTTCCTTCACCTTGACGTTGACGACCACGGTATCGCCGGGGCCGAATTCCGGCAGCTGGCGGGTAATCTGCTCGGCTTCGAACTGTTCAATGATCTTGTTCATGGCAACCTCTGGGTTTTTGCGCTCATCCCTGATCGCAAGAATCAATCAGCGGCCATCCATGGCCGCACTATTTAATTTCGAGCCGTCACGTATTCGCGACGGAATTCATCTAGCAGCGCACGGGATTCAGCATCCAGTACCCGCTGCGCCAACAGCTCCGGGCGGCGCAACCAGGTTCGTCCCAGCGACTGCTTGTGGCGCCAGCGGGCAATGGCCGCATGGTCACCGGAAAGCAGAACCTCCGGTACCGAACCCAGCGCATCGTGCACCGGTTTCGCATAGTGCGGACAATCGAGCAGGCCATCCGAAAATGAATCCTGTTCGGCCGACTGCGCATCGTTCAATGCACCGTCCTGCAAGCGACCCACCGCGTCGATGATCACCGCCGCCGCCAACTCGCCACCTGACAGCACATAATCGCCGATCGACAGCTCTTCGTCGACCTCGTGCGCCAGCAGACGTTCGTCCACACCTTCATAACGCCCGCAAAGCAGAGCGATGCGCGGCAACTTCGCCAGCGCTTCTACCCTGCCCTGCGTCAGCCGCGCTCCTTGCGGACTTAGATAAATCACGTGCGCCGGTTCCGGCGCCGCATTGCGAACAACCTCAAGGGTTTTACGCAACGGTTCAATCAACATCACCATACCGGGACCGCCACCGTAGGAGCTGCTGTCCACCGTACGGTGCCGATCGGTGGTGTAGTCGCGCGGGTTCCAGGTTTCCACCTGCAGCAGCTTGCGCTGCTGCGCGCGTCCTACCACACCTACCGCAGCACACTCGCGCACGAAGTCGGGAAACAGAGTAACGACGTCGATACGCACAATGCTTGACCTCGGTATCGGCTTTTTGCGTTCCCAACTCTATTGTCGCCGTCCGGCGACCTCAGAATTCAGGATCCCAATCCACCACCATGCGTTTTGCGGACATGTCCACCGAACGCACGTACGAACCCTGGATAAAAGGAATGAGCCGCTCGCGCGCACCATCCCGAACTACCACGACATCATTGGCGCCGGTCGCGAACAGGTGACTGACCCGACCCAGCGGCACATCCTGCGTGGTGACAACCTCAAGGCCCTCGAGATCGACCCAGTAATACTCATCCTTGCCAGGCGGCGGCAGCTGCTCGCGAGCGACGTGGATATCCATGCCGATCAGCGCGGCGGCCTGCTCGCGATCGTCGATACCGGGCAGTTGGGCCACCATGCCCTTGCCCTGCTGACGACCTTTCGCACCCGCGATCTGCGTTTCCGCGCCGGACTCTGTGCTGAGCAGCCACGGCTGGTAATCGAAGATCTTCATGCGCGGCTCGGCCCAGGATTCGATCTTGAGCCAGCCCTGCACGCCATACAGTCCGACGATGCGTCCGATAAGGACGCGCCGACCGGATTCACTCACGCTCAGGCAGCCTGCTGCTTACCAGCTTCCTTCACCAGCGCGGCAACCTTGTCGCTCAGCTGGGCGCCCTTGCCGACCCATTCCTTGACGCGATCGACGTTCAGCTCAAGGCGCTTGTCCTTGCCTGCCGCAACCGGGTTGTAATAGCCGATGTTCTCGATGTTGCGGCCGTCGCGCTTGTTGCGCTGATCGGTGACGACAACGTGGTAGAACGGACGGCCCTTGGCGCCGCCGCGCGAAAGACGAATCTTAACCATAGTAAAGCTCCAGAATTGCCGGATATCGGCAGGCGCACGAGAGACGTGCGCGGTAAACGAAGCATTTTAGCGGTTTTTCGCCAAAAGGGAATAGCTGGGTGAATCGCGGAACGGGGAACGGGGAACGGGGAACGGGGAACGGGGAACGGGGAACGGGGAACGGGGATGAGCGTAACTGCCAAAAGCCCGAAATAAGAAAACCATTCCTGCCGCGCACTCAACAAGTCCAGCAAAGCCAATGTTCCCCGTTCCCCGTTCCCCGTTCCCCGTTCCCCGCCTTCACATCAGCGCATCGGCGGCAAGCCGCCACCGCCCATGCCACCCATTCCGCCCGTGCCACCCATACCCTTCATCGCGCCGCGCATCTGGCGCATCAGGCCCTTGGTGCCGCCCTTGGACAGCTTGGACATCATTTTTTCCATCTGCATGTACTGCTTGAGCAGGCGGTTGACGTCGGCCGGCTGGGTGCCGGAGCCGCGCGCCACGCGGGCGCGGCGCGAGCCGTTCAGCAGATCCGGATGGCGGCGCTCTTTCTTGGTCATCGAGCTGATGATGGCGATCATGCGCTTCATCTCGCTGTCGTTGACCTTGGACTTGACGCTGTCCGGCAGGCTGGAGACGCCGGGCAACTTGTCCATCAAGCCGGCCAGACCGCCCATATTGCCCATCTGCTCGAGCTGATCCTTCATATCGTTCAAGTCGAAGCGTTTGCCCTTCATCACCTTCTGGGCAAGCTTCTGGGCCTTTTCCTGATCGACCTTGCGCTCGACTTCCTCGACCAGCGACAGCACGTCGCCCATGCCTAGGATGCGCTGGGCCAGACGATCGGGATGGAACGGCTCGAGCGCATCGGTCTTCTCGCCCGCACCCAGAAACTTGATCGGCCGGCCGGTGATGTAGCGCACCGACAGCGCCGCGCCGCCGCGGGCGTCGCCATCGGTCTTGGTCAGGATCACGCCGGTCAGCGGCAGCGCCTCGCTGAACGCCTTCGCCGTGGTGGCGGCATCCTGGCCGGTCATCGAGTCGACCACAAACAAGGTCTCGATCGGATTGATCGCCGAGTGCAGCGCCTTGATCTCGGCCATCATCGCTTCGTCGACGGCCAGACGGCCGGCAGTGTCGACCAGCAGCACGTCGATCACTTCGCGCTTGGCCGCGGCGATCGCGGCCTTGGCGATGTCGACCGGACTCTGCGACGCGTCCGACGGGAAGAACTTCACCCCGACCTGCTCGGCCAGCGTGCGTAGCTGTTCGATCGCGGCCGGACGGTAGACGTCACAGCTCACCACCATTACCTTTTTCTTCTTGCGCTCGGTCAGCAGGCGCGCCAGCTTGGCCACCGTGGTCGTTTTGCCGGCACCCTGCAGGCCGGCCAGCAAAACGACCGCCGGCGGCTGCTGGGCCAGGTTCAGTTCGGTATTGGCGGTGCCCATCACCGTGGTCAGCTCGTCGCTGACGACTTTCACCAGGGCCTGGCCCGGACTCAGGCTCTTCATCACGTCCTGGCCCACCGCACGCACCTTGATGCGCTGGATCAGCGCCTGCACCACGGGCAGCGCGACGTCGGCTTCCAAGAGAGCGATGCGCACTTCGCGCAGCGACTCGCGGATGTTTTCCTCGGTCAGTCGGCCGCGGCCGCGCAGGCGATTGACGGTGGTGGAAAGGCGTTGGCTGAGCGACTCGAACATGACAGGACCGGCGAACAGGAAAGTATCTGATTATAGCGGACGGATCGATGCCCGCTGTCTGCACGTGCCGCAAAGCCTGTGCGACACTTCCGGCCTATGCTCATCCACACCCTCGCCGCGTTCGCCATCGCGCTTTATCTCGCCGCCTCAGCGGCGCTGGCACGGCCGTTGTTTAACGGCGGCCAGCCGCTGAACAGGCTGGCCTTAGCCCTTGCCGGCAGCGCCGTGGTGCTGCATGCCGCCATTCTTCTCGGCGCACATCGCGGCGCGCTGGATCTGCACTTTTTTGCTGCGCTTTCGCTGGTGGCGTTTGTGGTGGCGACGCTGACCCTGCTGGTGAATCTATCGCGCCCGGTCGCGGCGCTGGGCGTGATCGTATTTCCGCTGACGGCGCTGCTGGTTTTTGTCGACAGCTTTATCGCACCGCCGACCCTGCCCCACCCGATGGACTGGCAGATCAAGCTGCACGTGACGGTAGCCCTCATTGCCTTCAGCGTGCTCTCGATAGCGGCCGTGTTGGCAATTTTGCTGGCGGTGCAGGAACGCGCGCTGCGTCATCGCCAGTTCAGTCCGTGGATGCGCGCGCTACCGCCGCTGACCTTGACCGAAACGCTGCTTTTCCGGCTGATCGCCGCGGGTTTTCTGCTGCTGACGCTGACCTTGATCACCGGCGCGCTGTTTGTCGACAACCTTTTCAGCCAGCACCTGGCGCACAAGACCGTGCTATCGATCGTCGCGTGGCTGGTCTTCGGCCTGCTGCTGTATGGCCGCTGGCGTCACGGCTGGCGTGGCCAGCGCGCGGTCAATCTCACCTTGATCGGCATGGCCGTGCTGCTGCTGGCTTTTTTCGGCTCGAAGTTCGTGCTGGAACTGATCCTGCATCGCGGCATCGACAGCTGATTAACGGCAGGCGTCGATCGCGTCCGACAGGCGCTCTACCCCGATCACTTCCATCTCCCCAACGCGGCCTTTCTTCGGCGCATTCGCCTTCGGCACGATGGCGCGTTTGAAGCCGTGGGTCGCCGCTTCTTTCAATCGTTCTTCGCCATTGGGTATCGGACGAATTTCGCCGGAAAGTCCCACTTCGCCGAAGGTGACGGTCTGATCAGGCAAAGGCCGATCGCGCAGTGATGACAGCACCGCCAGCAGCACCGGCAGATCGGCGGCCGTTTCCTGCACGCGGATGCCGCCAACCACGTTGACGAACACATCCTGATCGTACGCCGCGACGCCCCCGTGGCGATGCAGCACGGCCAGCAGCATGGCCAGTCGATTCTGATCCAGACCCAGCGCCACGCGACGCGGATTGCCCAGCGACGACTGATCGACCAAGGCCTGCACCTCGACCAGCAGCGGCCGCGAACCTTCGCGAGTGACCATCACCGCACTGCCGGAGGTCGGCCCGGTATGTGCGGACAAAAAAATGGCCGAGGGATTGGGCACCTCACGCAGGCCCTTGTCCGACATCGCGAACACGCCCAGCTCGTTCACCGCGCCGAAGCGGTTCTTGAATGCGCGCAGGATGCGAAACCGGCTGCCCGATTCGCCCTCGAAGTACAGCACCGCATCGACCATGTGTTCGAGCACGCGTGGGCCAGCGATGCCGCCCTCTTTCGTGACGTGGCCGACCAGAAACACCGAGGTTCCGGTCTCCTTGGCGAAGCGCGTGAGCTTGGCCGCCGACTCGCGCACCTGGCTCACCGAGCCTGGCGCCGCGGTCAGCAGTTCGGTCCAGATGGTCTGGATCGAGTCGATCACCAGCACGCGCGGTCGGGTGGCGAGGGCCTGCTCCAGAATCCGCTCGATGCAGGTTTCCGCCAGCGCCTGCAGCGGCTCCAGCGGCAGACCCAGCCGCTGCGCGCGCGAAGCGACCTGCGACAGCGATTCCTCGCCGGTGACATAGACGCTGGAAAGCTGGGCGCCCAACGTGCCCAAGACCTGCAGCAGCAGGGTCGATTTGCCAATGCCCGGATCACCGCCGATCAGCACCACCGAGCCCTGCACCAGACCACCGCCGAGCACGCGATCAAGCTCGCCGATGCCGGTATGCGTGCGCGCCTCTGTCGTCAATGCCACTTCGGTCAGCGGCGTGATGCGCGCGCTGCCTGCCGCATTGCCGGCATAGCTGGAACGCTGCGCGCCGACCGACGCCTTGGCCACCGACGACGGCGTCAGCACGATCTCGCTCAGCGTGTTCCACACGCCGCACTCGATGCACTGACCTTGCCACTTGCTGTGCTCGCCGCCGCACTCGGTGCAGACATAGGCGGTTTTGGCTTTGGCCATCGGACTCTCGTTACGCGATGCAATCAATACGCGAGCTTAGCCTGCCGCGGTCGCAAATCGCGAGACGAATGAACGGATACGGCTGTCGGCCTTGATCGCCGGCCGACGTGGCTAGTTTTCGTCTTCGACGACCAGCACGCGGCGCGTCATGCCGCAGGTGAGATCGTAGGAGATCGTTCCCGCCTGGGCCGCAATGCGCTCGACCGGCAGCGACGGTCCCCACAGCGTGACTCGATCACCTACCCTGGCCTGCGGCGCACCGCGCAGATCCAGCGTGATCAGATCCATCGACACACGACCGATCAGCGGCACCGTCTGCTCGCCAAGCAAGACCGGTGTGCCCGCCGGCGCACTGCGCGGGTAACCGTCACCGTATCCGACGGCGGCCACGCCGACATTCATGTCTTCGGGGCAAGTCCAGGTGCCGTTGTAGCCGATCCGTTCGCCGCGCTTGATCGGATTGATCGCGATGAGCCGCGTACTCAGGCTCATCGCTGGACGAAAGCCGAAATCCGCGCCGGTCTTGCCGTCCACCACGGACAGGCCGTAGAGCAAACCGCCGGTGCGCACCCAGTCGGCGCGCGCGTCGGGCCAGCCGATCGCGGCGGCGGAATTGGACAACGATCGCGGACCGGGCAGGCCCTGGGTCGCCTCACTAAAACGCGCCATCTGCAGCGGCGTCTGCTCGCCATCGGTGACTTCTGACTCGGAGAAGTGCGTCATCAGACCGATCTCGGGATCGACACCCGGCATGGCCAGCAGCCGCGCATGCACCTCGGCCACGCGCTCGGGCGCAAAGCCCAGCCGGTGCATGCCGCTGTCGATCTTCAGCCACACGCGCAGCTTGCCGCGCTCGGGCGTGGTGTGCGCCAACCACTGCAGCTGCGATTCGTGATGAATCGCCGCCTCCAGCATCAGCCGCTGCATCTCGGTGATGTCACTGGCGTTATCGGGTCCGGACAGCACCACGATGCGCTGGTGGTGCCCCGCCGCGCGCAGGCGCAGCCCATCGCCGATCGCCGCCACCGCAAACATGTCGGCATCGGCGGCCAGCGCGCGCGCCACGCGCTCCAGCCCGTGGCCGTAAGCGTCGGCCTTGACCACGGCCATCACTTTCGCCGGCGCAGCGATCGCCTTCAGCCGCGCCAGGTTGTGGCGAAGCGCACCGAGATGGATGGTGGCGACGGTGGTGCGGCTCATGGGATTTTGAAGACGGGAACAGGGAACGGGGAATGGGGAACATGCAGCACGCGCGCGGCAATCGTTTGCCGCGTCATAGCTACAATTCGATAAATCAGAGAACGGCACTCTACCGAAAACTTTGTGTTCCCCATTCCCCGTTCCCCATTCCCCGCTCTCAATCGAACGTCCCCCCGAACGAATCGGAAGCGTAGTTCTCGAACTTGGTGTAGTGGCCGAGAAAGGTCAGCTTGCACGTGTCGGTGGGGCCGTTACGCTGCTTGCCGATGATGATTTCGGCCATACCCTTGTCGGGGGATTCCTTGTTGTAGTAATCGTCGCGGTAGATAAACATGATCACGTCCGCGTCCTGCTCGATAGCGCCGGACTCGCGCAGATCGGACATCATCGGCCGCTTGTCGGCGCGCTGCTCGAGCGAGCGGTTCAACTGAGAGAGTGCGATCACGGGTACGTTCAACTCCTTGGCCAGGCCCTTGAGTGAACGCGAAATTTCTGAAATTTCGGTGGCGCGATTCTCCTTGTTGCCGGGCACCTGCATCAGCTGCAGGTAATCGATCACGATCAGGCCCAGGCCGCCGTGCTCGCGATGCAGTCGGCGCGCGCGCGAGCGCAGCTCGACTGGCGACAGGCTGGGCGTGTCGTCGATGAAAATTTTCGCCTCGGACAGAATCTGGATGGCGTTGGAAACGCGCGGCCAGTCTTCCTCCTGCAGGTCGCCGTTGCGCAGATGCTGCTGGTGGATGCGCCCGACCGAGGAAATCAGGCGGAACGCCAGCTGCGAGGCCGACATTTCCATCGAGAACACCACCACCGCCTTCTTGCTTCGGATGGCTGCGGTCTCGGCAATGTTCAGTGCAAAGGCGGTCTTGCCCATCGAGGGGCGCGCCGCCACGATGATCAAATCCGACGGCTGCAGGCCCGAGGTGAGATTGTCCAGATCGGTGAAGCCGGTGGTGATGCCGGTGAGCTGGCCGCGGTTTTCGTAGCGCTCGGTCAGCAGGCGGAATGCGTCTTTCACCGCCTCACGCATGGAGACGGAATCCTTCTTGCCGCGCGCGCCGGATTCAGCGATATGGAATACGCGCTGCTCGGCGCTTTCCAGCACCTCCTGCATGCTCTTGCCTTCCGGGCGATAGCCGTCTTCGGTGATCGACGTGCCCGCGTCGATCAGCTGACGCATCACCGACTTCTCGCGCACGATGCCGGCGTAAGCGGTAATGTTCGCCGCGCTGGGCGTGCTGTTGGCCAGTTCGATCAGATAGCCCGCGCCGCCAACCATCTCAGCCAGTCCGTTGCTCTCGAACCAGTCGCCCAGGGTTACCGCGTCGCATGGCATGCCCTTGTTGGCAAGCTCGTTGATCGCCCGCCAGATCAGCCGGTGATCCTTGCGGTAGAAGTCCAGCTCGGACAGTTTGTCGGCCACCTTGTCCAGCGCGTCAGGCGCCAGCATGAGGCCACCGAGCACGGCCTGCTCCGCGTCGATCGAATGCGGCGGCACGCGCAGCGCCTCGATCGCCGAGGAAGATGACTTGCGTTCGGGCACGAAGGACATGGAATTACCTCACGGAAAAACGAGCCGGCGCCGACACCGGAGGCGTGGCAGCTCTGACGGTCATCATACGCGGCGTCATCTCAGCCGCCGAGACAATAACTCTGTGGATAAGCTGTGCGTTGCTGTGGATAGAAGTGCGAGCGGACCCTCAAATCACGCCGATCCCGTAGCCGCGTCCGCCAAAGAAAACGGGCGCCCGAAGGCGCCCGTTTCATGGCATCGAAGCAAGCTCTAAAGCTTACTTGTCGCCGACCACGATCACCTTGACGGTGGTGTGGATGTCTGCATGCAGATGCACGGCTACGTCGTACTCGCCAGTGTTGCGCAGCGGGCCTTCGCCCAGAATCACTTCGTTCTTGTTCACGACAAAGCCAGCGGTCGTGAGCGCTTCGGCGATGTCGCGCGGACCGACCGAACCGAATAGCTTGCCTTCGGCACTGGCGTGCGCCGAAATGGTGACGGACGCATCGGCCAGCTTGGTCTGACGGGCCTGGGCGTCGGCCAGCAGGCTGTCGGCCTTGGCTTCGTACTCGGCACGGCGCTGCTCGAACGCAGCCAGGTTGGCGGCATTGACGCGAACGGCCTTGCCCTGCGGCAGGAGGAAGTTGCGGCCGTAGCCCGGCTTCACGACGACCTTGTCGCCGAGCGTGCCGAGGTTGCGGACTTTCTGCAGAAGAATGAGTTCCATGGTGTATCCCTATTCGTTAGCGCCGGTGTGGCCCGACGCAGCCGTGGACGGCTGTCCGAAATATCTGAGAGTCCCGCCCGACGTAGCCGGCGAAACCGAAGGCAGGCAACCCGAAGGTCGCCTGCCGGCACGATCAGACGTCGTGGTTGTCGGTGTACGGCAGCAGCGAGAGGAAGCGCGCGCGCTTGATCGCCGTGGCCAGCTGACGCTGATAGCGCGCCTTGGTTCCGGTGATGCGGCTGGGCACGATCTTGCCATTCTCGGTCACGTACTGGCGCAGCGTATTGAGATCCTTGTAGTCGATCTCTTTGACGTCTTCGGCAGTGAAGCGGCAGAACTTGCGGCGGCGAAAAAACTTGGACATGGTCTTGAGCTCCTATCAGTCGTCGCTGTCGCGATCGTTGTCGCGGTCGAGACCGCCATCGTCGTCATCGCGGCGACGCGAGGACTTGGCATCATCTTTCTCTTTGCTCTTGATGATGAAGGACGGCTCGGTATCCGCCTCGTCGCGACGCACCACCAGGTGGCGCAGCACGGCGTCGTTGAAGCGGAAGCCCGACTCCAGTTCGTTCAGCGCGTTCTGGCTCACTTCGATATTGAGCATCACGTAGTGAGCCTTGGCCAGGTTCACGATCGGATAGGCCAGCTGACGGCGGCCCCAGTCTTCCAGGCGGTGCAGTTTGCCACCGTCGGTCTCGACCAGCGCCTTGTAGCGCTCGATCATCGCCGGAACCTGTTCGCTCTGGTCAGGGTGGACCAGAAACACAACTTCGTAATGACGCAGGGTCATTGGGGTTTGACTCCTTCTGGATGCGGCCTTGCGGCCTTGCAGCCTCCCGCCGTTGCGGTGAGGCAAGTGCCCGCACGGACGCGTGAGGTCCGGACAGAAGCGGAATTGTACGGCGTCGGCGGGGGATCGCGCAAGTTATTGGTGCGCAAGGGCTTAAGCCAGGGACGAGGCTCGAGCAGCGAGGGCGCGAAAAACGAGACCGGCGGGACGATTACCGTATGACGACAATCCCCGCCGCTCGCCTCTTCCCCGTCCTTCTTACCCCACCGTAAAGCTTTCGCCGCAGCCGCATTCGCCGGTGGCGTTGGGGTTGTGGAAAACGAAGCTCGCGTTGAGCCCCTGGCGTTGAAAATCGATCACTGTGCCTTCGACCAACGCGAGGCTCTTGTCGTTGACGATCAGCGGCACGCCGTCCACATCGACCGTTTTGTCACCCTCATCCAGGGACTCGGCCAGATCAACCACGTAGGCGAAACCGGAGCAGCCGGTGCGCTTGACGCCAAAACGCACGCCCGCGGCGGTCGGCGTGTTCGCCAGGAAATGGCGCATGCGGTCGCTGGCGGCAGGAGTGATCGTGATGGTCATGGCGGCAGGTAGAACCTCAAACGGTAGCGCGGAGCAGGAGTGCGAAACGGACGCGATGCGCTGATTGGACAAACGGGTCGGACAAACAGGCCGCTGCAAAGTCGCGGCATCCGTGAAAGCTACATTATCATGGCGGTTCAACCTGCACGCCCAATGCGCGGCGTGCGCTTTCATTATCGGCGCTCTCCTTTAGATAAGGCGTCCAGGCAGGAGTTTCAATTCATGGCAGCGGTCAGCCCAACGGTGTGCAGCGTCAAACAGGCCCTATACGGTGCCATCGAGGCCGGCAGCAGCGTCACCGTGCGCGGCTGGGTGCGGACGCGGCGCGATTCGAAGGCGGGCCTGTCCTTCGTCAATGTCACCGACGGCTCCTGCTTCGACCCTATCCAGGCGGTGGTGCCGGCCACGCTGGCCAATTACGACACCGAAGTGAAGCACCTCACGGCCGGTGCCGGCGTCATCGTCAGCGGCACCCTGGTGCCTTCGCAGGGCAAGGGCCAGAGCTTCGAGCTGCAGGCCACGTCGGTTGAAGTAACCGGCCTGGTCGATGATCCGGAAACCTATCCGATCCAGCCCAAGAAGCACTCGATGGAGTTCCTGCGCGAGGTCGCCCACCTGCGCCCGCGCACCAACCTGTTTGGCGCGGTGACCCGCGTGCGCCACACGATGATGATGGCGATCCATCGGCATCTCACCGAGCGCGGCTACTTCTGGATCAACACGCCGATCATCACCACCTCCGACGCCGAGGGCGCCGGCGACATGTTTCGCCTGTCCACGCTGGACCTGGCCAACCTGCCGCGCGACGATAAGGGCAAGATCGACTTCCGCAAGGATTTCTTTGGCCGCGAAGCCTTTCTGACCGTTTCGGGCCAGCTCAACGTCGAGTCGTACTGCATGGCGATGAGCAAGGTCTATACCTTTGGACCAACCTTCCGCGCGGAAAACTCCAACACGCCGAGGCATCTGGCCGAGTTCTGGATGGTGGAGCCGGAGATCGCCTTCGCCGACCTCAGCGTCAACGCCGACGAGGCCGAAGCGTTGCTCAAGGCCATCTTCAAAACGATTCTCGACGAGCGCGCGGACGACATGGCGTTTTTTGCCGAGCGCGTGCAGAGCGACGCCATCAGCCGTCTAGAAGCTTTTATTGCCAAACCGTTCGAACGCATTGATTACACCGATGCGATTACCATCCTTCAGAAGTCCGGACAGACCTTCGATTACCCTGTCGCCTGGGGTATCGACCTGCAGACCGAGCACGAGCGTTACCTGGCCGAGAAACATATTGGCCGGCCTGTGGTCGTTATGAACTACCCCGAGGCAATCAAGGCCTTCTACATGCGCTTGAACGATGACGAAAAGACCGTGGCGGCGATGGACGTGCTGGCGCCCGGCATCGGTGAAATCATCGGCGGTGCGCAGCGCGAGGAGCGGCTGGATTATCTGGACCGGCGGATGACCCAGTTCGGTCTCGATACGGCCACTTATGGCTGGTACCGTGACCTGCGCCGCTACGGCACGGTGCCGCATGCGGGCTTCGGCCTGGGCTTCGAACGTCTGCTGGTTTACGTGTGCGGGCTGTCGAACATCCGCGATGCCATCCCCTTCCCTCGCGCCGCTGGCACGGCCGAATTCTGAGTAACGCCAAGGCAATGACGTATCGATTACCCGCACTGTTCATCGCGCTGATATCCATTGCCCTGCTGGGCGGCTGCCATACCGCCAAAAGCCTGTTGCCGGACACGCTGATTCCACCGAATCTCAGGCCGCCGGCCGAAAACAGCGGCGACGCCCTGAAGCTGGCGCAAAAAAAACTTCAGGACGCCTCGCCGTGCTGCAGCAGCTTCGCCGATTTTTCCTACCAGACCATCCTGCCGTGGCAGCCGCAGAAGTTCGTCCTCGGCAGCGATGCCATGGTGGCGAACTTGAACGGCACACACAGCTACTTTCTGGCCTTTCGCCTGCCGACCGGCATGAAGCTGCCCTATCGCGTGGCGATCAAGTCGGAATTGAACGGCCGCTGGCTGAGTTCGAGCTATCTGTTTGCACCCACCATCGTCACGCTTGATGGCGGGTTCCAGCCCATCGGCACGAGCGACATCACCCTGTGCGAACACGTGGGCTGGAGCAGCGAAACCACGGGGGCGTTTGGCGCCGTCTCGATCAAGGATGAAAAGGCGCGGTATCTGCTCGTCTACAGCTCGGCGGCGCAACAGTCAGGCAAGACCTACTGGGAACAGTCGCCTGCGGCAGCAACCACAAACGCGACAGGCTCGGTGCCTTCGGTGTCCATGAGTGCCAGCGGCAGCTTCAGCGTGCCGCACGGCCCGGACGGCACGCTGTGGGTTGGCATGATGGACAAGACCTATGCCAAGGCCGTGGATAACGCGATCTGCAAGAAGCCGCCACCCGGCAGCGGCGTGCTCAATACATTGCGGGCCGACTTGCCGATTCCATGGATCAACGGCAAGGACTCTGAGAACAGCAGCAACAAGTCCGACGACAGCAAAAGCACGCAATGATCACTCTTTATCTGGCGCTGCTACTGGTTGGCATCATTGCGTTCGTGCTCTCGTACGTCGCCCAGTTCAGGCTCGCCAGCCTGATGCGGCAACGCCATCCGCAGCAGTGGAAGATCATCGCCGAGCCGGAATCCGGCAAGCCCTCGGGTCTGCGCACCTGGGTTCGCATGCAGCATGCGATGCGCTCGCCCGCCATCGCCGTGCTGGAAAACGCGGCCATCAACGGCTGGCTGCGCGTATGGCGAACCAGCCCGTGGCTAGGCTGGGCCTGCTGGCTGGCCGCGCTGGCCATGCGCATGCTGCACTGACCGAACAAAGGAGCGCCGCGTGAAACTCGATCTGACGGGACGACATGCGCTGGTCTGCGGCGCGTCGCAGGGCATCGGCCGCGCCAGCGCCGTCGAACTGGCCGAACTCGGCGCCGACGTCACGCTGCTGGCGCGGTCAGGCGATGCGCTGAAGTCCCTCGTCGAAAGCCTGCCGCGCATTCACGGTGCGCAGCGCCACCGCTGGCACGCCGTCGACATGCACGACACGGCCGCGCTGCAAACCACGGCAGCAAGCATCGTCGCCGAAGCGCGGGTGCACATCCTTATCAACAACACCGGCGGGCCACCCGGCGGCCCGATCCAGAACGCGCCACTGGCCGAATTCGAGAGCGCTTTTCGTCAACAACTGCTGGCTGGCCAGGTGCTGCTGCAGGCGGTGCTTCCGGGCATGCGTGCCAGCGGTTACGGGCGCCTGGTCAACGTGATCTCCACCTCGGTCAAGGAGCCGATTGCAGGGCTTGGCGTTTCCAATACCGTGCGCGCCGCCGTGGCGGCGTGGGCCAAGACGCTGGCCGGCGAGCTGGCGGCCGACGGCATCACCGTCAACAGCGTGCTGCCCGGCTACACCCGCACCCAGCGGCTGGACAGCCTGCTGGCCGCCCAGGCGACATCCAGCGGACGCAGCGAGCAGGAAATCGCCGAAAGCCTTCTGGCCACAGTGCCGGCTCGCCGCTTTGGCGAGACCAGCGAAGTGGCCGCCGTTATCGCCTTTCTCTGCACGCCGGCCGCGGCTTACGTCAACGGCGTGAGCATCGCCGTCGACGGCGGCCGCACCCGTGCGCTGAGCTGAGCTGACCGACGATGCCGGAAGGTCCTGAAATCCGCCGAGCGGCCGATGCGCTGGCCGCCGCCGTGGTCGGGCAGCCGCTGCGCACGGTCTGGTTTGCCTATGCCGAGCTGAAGCCGTACGAAAAGAAACTGCAGGGTCGTCGCATCGAAGCGATCACTCCTCAGGGAAAAGCCCTGCTCACCCGCTTCGACAACGGCCTGACGCTTTACAGCCACAACCAGCTTTACGGCGTGTGGCGCGTCGCAAAAGCGGGCCAGCGCCCGGCGACCAGTCGCGTGCTGCGCGTGGCGCTTGAAACCGCCGAGCACGCCATTCTTCTGTACAGCGCCTCCGATATATCGATCTGGCCGACCGCGCGCGTGCACGAGCATCCGTTTCTTCAGCGCATCGGGCCGGACGTGCTCGACGAAACGCTTGATGAAATCAGGGTCGAAGCACAATTGAGCGATCGCCGATTTGCGCGGCGCCAGCTGGGCGCATTGCTGCTCGACCAGGCGTTTCTGGCTGGACTCGGCAATTATCTGCGGGTGGAAATTCTGTGGCAGGCGCAGCTGCTGCCGACGCGCCGGCCGGCGGATCTGGACGATACCGAACGGTATGCGCTGACCCATGCCCTGCTCGACCTGCCGCGGCGCTCCTACAAAACCCGCGGCCGTCGCGGCGCCGGCCACCTGCAGGACACGCCGTTCAAATTCCGCGCGTACGAGCGCGAAGGCAAACCGTGCCCGCGCTGCAAAACCCTTCTGCAAAAAAGCATGGTGGCCAGCCGGCCCTTCTATTTCTGTCCCGGGTGTCAGCACTGAGCTCGCGTTATGCTCATACGGGCGATGCCATCCAACCGCCGCACCGGAGAGTCCCGCGTTGACCAACCCCCTGCAAGACTTGATCGAAGGCAACCGGCGCTGGTCTGCCGCAATGCGCGACGCCGATCCGAATTTTTTCAGGAACCTCGCCGAGCAGCAGTCGCCGAAATATCTGTGGATCGGCTGCTCCGATTCGCGCGTGCCGGCCACACAGATCGTCGATCTGCCGCCCGGCGAAATCTTCGTGCAGCGCAACGTCGCCAACGTGGTGTCGCACACTGATCTCAACTGCCTCAGCACCATCCAGTTTGCCGTCGACGTACTCAAGGTCGAGCACATCATCGTGGTCGGCCATTACGGCTGCGGCGGCGTTCAGGCCGTGCTCGATCAGCGCCGGATGGGGCTGGTCGACAACTGGCTGCGCCACGTTGGCGATGTCGCGCAGAGGCACGACATCATGCTGTCCGCGCTCGATACAATGAAACTTCGCAACATGCGCCTGTGCGAACTCAATTCGATCGAGCAGGTGGTCAACGTCTGCCACACCACGATGGTGATGGATGCGTGGGAACGTGGCCAGAAACTGTCTGTCCACGCCTGGTGCTACAGCCTGGACGACGGGCATATGCATGACCTGGACATGCATGTCGATGCGCGCGACGCACTCTGGCCAACCTATGCGAAGTCATTGCAGCGTCTCGATACGCTCGCCGGCAAATCCGGCTGAGCAAGTGCTGGCGTCAGCTCGTCGCCCCATCGTCCTGGCCGGGGTCCTTGCTCGCGCCGCCAACGGTGACCGTGCAAACAACATCTGGCAATAAAAAACCCCGCCTGATCCACCGGCGGGGTTTTTGATATACGCCTGTCGTGGGACAGGGGGCGCCAGGTATCAGCCAGCCGTCGACGCAGACGCGGGGGCAGCGGTCTTCTTGGCAGCTTTCTTGTGGGTCTTCGTCTTGTGTTTGGTGGTGTGAGCAGCCTTGGTGCTGGACGAAGCTGTCGGGGCGGAACTCGCCGCTGCCTGGGCTAACACAGAGCCGGAAAGAGCCATGCCAGCCACCAGCAGGGAAGCGATCGCAAGTTTACGCATCATGATGTTGGGCCTCGAAATGGGTGTCGCGATTCCGGCCGGAACCCGGCGTCTCGGTTGGCGCGACGAGATGACCTTAGCAGCAGCGGGGGGATACCAAGGCTGAACAAAATACGGGAAATTCACGGTGAAACGGACGCAAAATATTGACTTTCCGAAGCGTTAACCTGAAGCGAAATAACTTGCGCTCAGGCCAGCGTCGCCTGCAGCAAACGGGCGATCACATCCTGCACCTGCGAGGCTTTTTCCACATCGTAGGTGAAGCTTTCCTCATCCATATAGTTGATCTGGGCCAGCTCCAGTTGCACCGTTTGCACGCCGGCATCTGGTTCGCCGTAATGCCGGGTGATGTAGCCCCCTTTGAACCGTCCGTTGACGGCAAAGGTGAAGCGCGACTGGGCTTCGAGCTCTTGCTTGAGCCGGTGCTGCAGTGACTCGTCGCAGCTCGCGCCGGCGGCGGTACCCAGATTGAAATCAGGCAGCCTGCCATCGAACAGCATTGGCACGTGGCTGCGGATGGAGTGACCCTCCCACAGCACCACGCGGCCGTGTTCAGCGCACAGGCGCGCAATTTCCTGCGTCAACGTCCGATGATAGGGCTCCCAGAATTCGTTTACGCGCCGTTGCACTTCAGCACCGTCAGGCTCGCAGCCATCCAGATAAAGCGCCTCTCCGTTGAAGCCGATCGTCGGGACCAGACCGGTCTCGCGCTGACCGGGATAAAGCGCGCGGCCGTCGGCCGGACGATTCAAATCGATGACGTAACGCGACGCCCTGGGCTTCAGCACGCTGGCGCCGAACTGCAGGGCTAGCGGTCCGTAGAGGCGGCCAACGTGCCAGTCGGTATCGCGCGAAGAACGCGCGGCGGGGTGCATCCGCGCGGCAATCTCGTCCGGGATGAAGCTGCCGTCGTGCGGCAAGCTGATCAACAAAGGCACACTGCCGCGATGAAGAGTGAGGTTTTCCATACGGGCATTCTAAAGCCGACCGGCGATCGAAGCCGCGAGCGCCGGTGGCGTGGTCAGCCCATGACCAGCAGCTCTTCGGCCACCGTCGGATGAATCGCCACGGCCATTTCCAGATCGCGCTTGCGCAGGCCCAGTTTCATGGCGACGGCAAAACCCTGCAGCATCTCGTCGGTGCCCGGGCCAAGCAGATGGATGCCGAGCACGCGCTCGTGCTCACCCACACAAACTAGCTTCATCAGGCTCGGCTCCCTGCGCTCGACCAGCATGAACTGCATCGGAGTGAAATGACTGCGGTAAATTCTCGTCGCGTCGCCGTACCGTTTGCGCGCCTGCTCCTCGCTCAGCCCGACGCTGCCCAGCGGGGGGTCGGAAAACACAACGCTCGGTATTACCTCACCATCGTTGAAGCCGTCTGCTTGACCGCCGAAAAGGCGATCGGCGAGCCGTCGTCCGTTGGCCACGGCGACCGGCGTCAGCGCCTTGTCCGGCGTGACGTCGCCCACCGCATAGACACCGGGCACGCTGGTGTTCTGCTGCGCGTCGACCGGCACGTGGCCGGAACCGTCGGTGGCCAAGCCGATCACGTCCAGTCCCAGGCTTTCGCTGTTCGGCACGCGGCCCACGGCCCACAGCACGGCATCGTAAGGGCCGCGTGATCCGGCGTCGGCATCGTCCAGAATGACGCCTTCGGCTGTCCGTCGGGCACTTTTTATCGCACTCTTGGTATCGATAAAAATACCTTGCGCCTGCATTTTCTCTCGCAGCGCATCGACCATCTCGACATCAAAATTTTTCAGCAGCCGCTCGACTGCCAGCACCTCCACTTCGGCGCCGAGGGCGTTGAGCAGGCCGGCAAATTCCACCGCGATATAACCGCCGCCAACCACAGCCACGCGGCGCGGCATGGATTCCAGGGAAAACATGTCGTCCGACAGCAGTCCGAGCTCGAAACCCGGCAGATCGAGCGTCCGTGGTCGTGCACCGGTGGCGATCACGATATGCGCCGCCTGCAGCCGCGCGCCGTCGGCCAGCTCGACGGTATCGGCGGCGGCGAAGCGAGCCATCCGATACGCCACGTCGATGTGCTTTTCTTTCAGCCGCTTGGCATAGCGTTCGTTGATACCTGCAATGTAACGGTCGCGCTGATGGCGAAAGTGCGCCCAGTCCAGCGCACCGGGTTTGGAGTCAAAACCGAATTCCACCGCCAACCGCTGCGCCTGCGCCAGCTGCGCGGATAACCACAGACTTTTCTTGGGTACACAGCCACGATTGACGCAGGTCCCACCCAATGCCATCGCGGGATCGACCAACGCGACGCGAGCTCCATGACGCGCCGCGCGAAATGCCACCGACAATCCGCCCGAGCCCGCACCCAATACGATCACGTCATACGTTGCATTCATGGGTGCGCTCTTTGATCTGGAATTTACACGCTAGCGTGTGACGCGCGAAGCCGATGTCAGATTGAACGACGTGCCCGCACAAAAGTCGCCAACTCGCTAGAGTCCGAATCGCGCCGGCGCGTATGGGGACGCGTCGACCGGCGAACCTTGGCCTGCAAGCATGGACGCCACCAGCTCGGCCGTACCCGTCGACATGCTGACACCGAGCATGCCGTGGCCCGTTGCCAGCAAGAGATTGGACCAGCGCGCGCTGCGGCCGATGATCGGCAGCTCGTCCACGCTCATCGGCCGCCAGCCCCACCATTCCTCCAAAAGCTGCGGACCTTCCGGCTCGCGCAGGCCTGCTTCCGCGCCGCGTCGCAGCGCGTCGATGCGGGTGCGATTGAGGCCTTCGGCATAACCGGAAAACTCCATCGTGCTGCCCAGCCGATAGCCGCTGTTCCAGGTCGTGACGCAAACGGAGGCCTCGCGCAGCACCAGCGTGTGACGCGGGGCCAGTGCCGGCCGGGTGTAGGTCAGCGAATACCCCTTGCCCGGCTGCATCGGCAGCCGCATACCGAGCTTCTTCGACAGCAGCGGCGACCACGCGCCCAGCGCCAGCAGCACGCTGTCGCCTTCGAACGCACCCCGACTCGTGATGACCTGACGGATGCGACCTTCGCCGGTTGCGAAGTCATCGATGCGCGCGTTTGTTTCGATGAGGCCGCCACGTTCAATTACGCGCCGCGCCAGTTCCGCCGCGTAATGGTCCGGCCGCAGTCGCGCGTCACCCGGATGAAACAGGCCGCCAGCGACACCCGGTTTCAGGGCGGGCTCCAGCGTCTCGACGTCATCGCCGCGCAGCCGCTGCACCTCGACACCGAGGCGATCGAGTACCGCCGCATGATGGTGCTCGTCCGCCGCCTGCTTTGCGACCGTGCGGTAGGCGTAGAGCACGCCGGATTCGGCGAATTCGCAATGCAGCTTTTCGTTGTGCACCAGCTCGGCCAGCAGCTGGCGCGAGCGCTGCAGGATGGCAAGGCGCGCTGAAGCGGCATGATGGAAATCGCGCCAGTTGCAGCGCCTGGCAAACCCCAGCAGCCAGCGCAGGCGTGGACCGTCGACGCGCGGATTGAGATACAGCGGCGCATCCGTCTTGAGCATCGAGCGCAGCGCCACGCCGATCATGCCCGGCATGGCCAGCGGCGCTGCATGGCTGGGGGTAATCGTGCCGCAGTTGCCGTGCGAGCTGCCGCAACCCGGCGTGCCCTGCTCCAGCACGCGCACGCTCGCGCCCGCTTTCAGCAGATACAGCGCGCACGCCAGCCCGATGACGCCGCCGCCAAGAATCAGCACATCGCTGCGTGAATCGCTCATGGCTGCAGTCTAACGCCCGGCTCGCGGCTGAATCACGTCTTCGCATACCCCGCATGCTGCGCCCCGCATTCAGGACTTGCATCCTAAATATTACGAGCGTAATCTCAATGACGACTACACGCGTAATCTTTCATAACGCCGATCGGAACGGGAGCCATCATGTCATCGCCATCGATTGCCATAAGCGACGCCGAGAGCCGCGTGATGGAGGTGCTGTGGCAGACCTCGCCGCTGGCCTCTGAAGACATCGTCGCCGCGTTGTCTGAGCCGACCGGCTGGCACGAAAAAACCATCAAGACCCTGCTCAACCGCCTGCTGGGCAAGGGTGCCGTCAGCGCCGAGAAAGACGGCCGGCGTTATCTGTATTCACCACTGCTGCGCCGTGAGGACTGGCAGCAGCGCGAAAGCCGCAGCCTGCTCGACCGCGTGTTCGGCGGCAAGGTGGCGCCGCTGCTGGCGCATTTCAGCCAGCACGAAAAGCTGACAGCGAAGGACGTGGCCGAGCTGCGCAAGCTGATCGACGCCATTGACAAGAAAGGGCGCCGGTCATGATCGATATGCTGCTTTATGTCAGCGTGGGTTTGCTGCTTGTGCTGGTCTGTCGCAAGCCGGCGCGGCGGTTCTTTGGTGCTGGTCCGGCGTTCACCTTGTGGCTCTTGCCGTTGCTGCTGGCGACGCTGCCATATTGGCCTGCCGTGCCAGCCACCTGGGCGGTAACGCCGACTATTCTGGTGCTTCCTGCGGCGCGCACGCTCATGGCGCAGGCCTCGCCTTCGCTATCGGCGATGCACTGGGCCGTGATGCTCTGGGCCTCCGGCGCGCTGTTGTGCGCCATCCGCCTGATCGTTCATTACTGGCGACTGATGCGCGAAGCCAAACCGCTTCCCGCCGACATGGCACAAGCGCTGCCATTCGATCAGGTCGATATACGTCGGCTGCGCCTGCACTCGAATGGCCCCGCGGTGCTCTGGGCGCCGCGCAGCCTGCTGTTGCTGCCGCCGGATTTTTTCGATCGCTTCGGCCGCGCCGAACAGCGCCTCGTGCTGCGCCACGAACTGGCGCATCTGCGCCGCGGCGATACCTGGTGGAACCTGTTTGCTGAACTGGCGCTGGCCTTGCTCTGGTTTCATCCGCTGGCCTGGCTGGCCATGCCGCGTTTTCGCCTGGATCAGGAGCTGGCCTGTGACGAACGCGTCCTGCGCCAGTGGCCGCAGGACGAAACCGCTTACGCCAGCACCCTGCTGCACAGCATTGGCGTGCACTCAGCGCCCGCGGTTATTCCCTGGCTCGCCGAGCCCCAACTGAAGGAGCGACTGACCATGATTCAACGACTTCGTCCCGGCGCGCTGCGTCGGCGTGTGGGCTTTATCGGGCTGGCTTCGCTGATGCTCGGTAGTGCGATCGTGGCGCGGGCTGCGGGGAGTGACCACACTAACCAGAACGCCGAGGCAGAACTCAGCTATAACGCAACTGTACGTCCGCAGTATCCGGCTGACGCCATAAAACATCACGAGCAGGGAACGGTGATCTTGACCGCGCTTGTTGGCACCGACGGCAAGGTAGATCAAATCAAGGTCGATCCGACAACGCAGGCTTCACCAGCCCTGATCAAGGCCGCAAGCGATGCCGTCGCCCAGTGGCACTTCAATCCGGCGATGAAAAACGGCAGACCGGTTGCTTCGTACGCGAGGGTGCCGGTCAACTTTGCTATGACCAAGCCACCGGCAGAACCGCCTGCGGATCTACCGCCTCCACCGCCACCAGCACCACCGGTTCCACCACCCCCACCACCGCCACTGGCCCCGTCACATGCCTCGCCCAGTCTCTGAGAACTTCCTTATAAGCCATTGATTTGATAACCTCGGCGCCTCACTTGTCGAGGTTCTTTATGCGCCAGGATCCTGCCGTCCGTTTTGCGCATGCGCTGCCGTCATGGCGGACCGCTCGCCGCATTGTTCTTGCGGGCATGCTTGGCCTGCTGGCCGCCTGCTCCAGCGCGCCGCATCGGCGCGAAGCGACGTTCAAGGACTCGCATTCATTGCTGGCCGACCTGCCGGCCCGCGCGCCGTCGACGGCCAGCGCCGGAACGGCAAATGACGTGCTGTTTCGCGCCATCGCCCTGGTCGGCACGCCGTATCGCTGGGGCGGCAATACGCCCGACGGCGGCTTCGATTGCAGCGGCCTCGTGGACTACATCTACCGCAACGCCGCCGACCTGCTGCTGCCGCACAGCTCGCGCGAGATGGCCGCCATGAGCGGCGAAAAGGTTCGGCAGATGGCCGATCTGGCCAGCGGCGATCTGGTTTTTTTCGGCGGCAGCGGCGGCGTCAGCCACGTCGGGGTGTATGTCGGCAAGGGGCGTTTCGTGCATGCGCCGAACAGCGGCGGCACGGTGCGGCTGGATGACATCGACGGCCCATACTGGCGCGATCATTTTGTTTACGGCAAGCGGTTGCTGGATTGAGCCCATATCAAATTTCACAAAAAAACGGCGCTCAACGGCGCCGTTTTTTATGCGCGATACAAACGATCAGTGCGCGGCGGCGTCCGGCGCATGCGCATGGCCGTGCTGCAGCTCTTCCTCGGTCGCATCGCGCACGTCGGTCACGCTGACGTCGAAATGCAGATCCTTGCCGGCCATCGGATGGTTGAGGTCCACGTCGATCGTGCTCATGCCGACCTTGTGCACCGTCACCGCGCGCTGGCCGCCTTCCTTCAGCTGCAGGATCGTGACCATGCCGGCCTTCAGACGATTGGCCTGCGGAAAGTATTTTTTCGACATGCGCTGGATCTGGCCTTCCTGCCGCTCGCCGTAGCCGTCGGCAGCCGCCACGTCCACTTCCAGCGTGTCGCCGGCCTCGTGGCCCTCCAGCGCCTTTTCCAGACCCGGAATCAGCTGACCATGGCCCAGCAGCACCCACAGCTGCTGTTCGCGATCGTGCGAACTCTCGACCTTCTCACCGTCGACCGTCAGCGTGTAGTGGAGTGCGATGACCTTGTCCTTCCCAGCCTTCATTGCCTGTCTCTCGAATGATGAAAGACTACGATTCTATCAGGTGACCTCTTTCTCGAAATCCAGCCCGCGCGCTTCCGGCCCCAGCCAGACCAGCAGCGCCAGAATGACCGCCACCACGGCAATCCAGAGCGACATCGCGAAAGCAAAGTCGTGACCGTGCCGGTCCGCAATCCAGGTCTGCGCCGTTGCCGTGCCTGCCGCCAGCAGATTGCCCATCTGGTAGGCAAAACCCGGCAGCGTGGCGCGCATGGGTCCCGGCGACAGCTCATTGAGGTGGGTCGGCACCACGCCCCAGGCGCCCTGTACCATCACCTGGATCAGGAACGCGCCCAGGCCCAGCAGCAGCAGCGAACCGCCGTACGCCCACAGCGGGATCACCGGAATCGCCAGCAGCGCGGCGATGATCATTGCCTTGCGCCGGCCGATGCGCTCGGACAGCACGCCGAAAAACAGCCCGCCGACCAGGGCGCCCAGATTGAGCAGCGCGACCAGCATGAAGGCGGTGCCGGAGCTGGTATCCAGATGCAGGTTGACCTCTTCAAAGGTGTGGTACATGTCCTGCGAGCCGTGGCTGAACATGTTGAACGCGGCCATCAGCAGCATCAGGTAAATGCCGAGCTTCCAGTGCCCGCGCATGGATTCGCGCAGCGTCTGCTTTTGCCGCGTGGCCTTGCCACTTTCCCATACCGGCGACTCCGGCACGCTGCGGCGGATATACAGCACCAGCAGCGCCGGCACCGCGCCGACGATGAACAAGCCACGCCAGCCGATGTGATCGACCAGCAGCCAGTTCGCCAGCGCCGCGAGGAAAAAGCCGCACGGGTAACCGCTCTGCAGCAGCCCGGAAATCAGGCCCCGTGACTTGGCCGGAATCGACTCCATCGCCAGCGAGGCGCCGATACCCCATTCGCCGCCCATCGCAACGCCGAACAGAAAACGCAGCACCAGCAGCACGGTCAGCGACGGCGACAACGCGGTCGCCAGTTCGAACACCGAGAACAGGATGATGTCGAGCATCAGAATCGGCCGGCGGCCAAAACGGTCGGCCAGCCGTCCGAACAGCAGCGCGCCGATGGGGCGCGCCGCCAGAGTCAAGAACAAGCCGTAGGTCACGGCCTTGTTGTCGACGCCAAACTCCTTGGCCACACCGACGATGACGAAGGTCAGCAGAAAATAGTCGAACGCATCGAGCGTCCATCCAAGAAAACTGGCGAGCACGGTATGCCGCTGGGTGTGGTTGAGTTCCCGCAGGGGCGCAAGCAGCGACATCTGGCTTTCCTTGAATTCAATCGACGAATAGCCTTTATCGTATGCCCCACGGGCATCTCGTTTGCAACGCTAAAGATGAAGATTTCGCACAAGTAATCGTCGAACCCGTTAGCGAACGTCAGTGTTGCGCGCAGACGTTGCCCGGCAGCTCTTTTGCTTCGCTGCAACAAAAAACAAGCGCGACGATGGTTCTCGCGCTATACTTGGCGGCGAGGTCGTTCTGACTTCAGCGGCATCCGCCGCATCTATCCCCAAGTCTGCAACACGGTATGAACACTCCGGGTTGCTCAGGAGTGTTATTCATGTCTTTCGATTCGCTGGGCCTTGCGCCCGCGTTGTTGCGTGCGCTTGCCGATTACGGCTACACCAAACCCACCCCGATCCAGGCCGCCGCGATTCCAGCCGCGCTGGAAGGTCACGACCTGCTCGCCGCCGCGCAAACCGGCACTGGCAAAACGGCCGCTTTCGTTCTTCCCCTGCTGCAGCGTCTGTCGACCAGCGGCCAGACCATGACGCGCCGTCCGCGTGCGCTCATTCTCACCCCGACCCGAGAGCTGGCAGCCCAGGTTCACGAGAACCTGCGCGACTACGGCAAGCACATCCAGGTCAGCGCCACCACGATCTTCGGCGGCGTCAGCATGGGCCCGCAGATCAACGCGCTGCGCCGCGGCGTCGACGTGGTCATCGCCACGCCGGGTCGTTTGATGGATCACATGCAGCAGCGCACGCTGGATCTGTCCGGTGTCGAGACGCTGATCCTTGACGAAGCCGACCGCATGCTCGACATGGGCTTTCTGCCGGCGCTGAAGCGCATTCTGGCGGCGCTGCCGAAGAAGCGTCATACGATGCTGTTCTCGGCCACGTTCGCTCCGGCGATCAAGGCGCTGGCGATGGAGTTCATGCACAACCCGAAAGAGATTTCGGTCTCCGCGCCGAACACCGTCACCACCCTGGTCAGCCACCAGGTGCATCCGGTCGACGCCGCGAAAAAGGGCGACTTGCTGCTGCATCTGCTGTCGGTCGACAGCCGTCGCCAGTCGCTGGTGTTCAGCCGCACCAAGCATGGCGCCGACAAGCTGGTCACCTTTCTCAATGCCTCGGGCCTACGCTCCGCCGCGATCCACGGCAACAAGAGCCAGAACGCACGTACCCGCGCCCTGAGCGATTTCAAGAGCGGCCGCATCACCGTGCTGGTGGCCACCGATATCGCCGCGCGCGGTATCGATATCGACCAGCTGCCGATCGTGATCAACTTCGATCTGCCGTCGGTGGCCGAGGACTACGTGCATCGCATCGGCCGCACCGGTCGCGCCGGCATGGAAGGCCTGGCGATTTCGCTGGTCAGCCACGACGAGAGCGGCCTGCTGCACGACATCCGCAAACTGCTGAAGCAGGACATCGCGATCAACCCGGTGCCCGGCTACGAGCCCTCCGCACCGCTGCGACTGGATGCGGGCGCGCCGCGTCCGAAGCAGGGTGGCGGCGGCGGTCAGCGCCAGTCGCGCGCGCCGCGCCAGGGCAAGCCGGCCGGTTCCGCACGTCCCGCGGGCTACGCGCCGCAGGGCCGTGGCGATCATGCCGCCGGCAACCAGCGCCGTCGTTCGAACCAGCGGCCAGCCGCCAAGGCCTGAGTTGGTTTGATGTGAGCTAAAAAAAAGCGACCTTCGGGTCGCTTTTTTTTATCACGACCAGCAACTGCCGGATCACGAATCGGCCAGCGCCGCCGCGTGATGACGGATGTGGTCTTCCATGAAGGTCGAGATAAACCAGTAGCTGTGGTCGTAGCCAGCCTGCCGGCGCAGCAACAGCGCCTGCCCGGCCTCGGCGCAGGCCTGGTCGAACAGCTCCGGTTTCAGCTGGCCTTCCAGAAACTGATCGGCCTCGCCCTGATCGATCAGGATGGTGCCAGGGAACGTTTGTTTTCGCACCAGCTCGCAGGCGTCGTAGGCAGCCCAGGTCGAGGTGTCGTCGCTGAGATAGCGCGGCAGCGCCTTCAGCCCCCACGGCACCTGGCTGGGCGCGACGATGGGGGCGAACGCGGACACCGAGCGGTAGCGCTGCGGATTTTTCAGCGCAATGGTCAAGGCGCCATGCCCGCCCATCGAATGGCCGAAGATGCTGCTGCGCGATGCATCGACCGGAAAGTTTTCCGCGATAAGAGCCGGCAGCTCGTCGACGATGTAGCTGTACATGCGGAAGTTCTTCGACCAGGGCGCCTGCGTGGCGTCGAGGTAAAAACCGGCGCCTTCACCGAACTCCCAGTCGCCGGTGGCGCCTTCAATATTGGTGCCGCGCGGGCTGGTATCGGGCATCACCAGGATCAGTCCCAGCTTGGCAGCCACCCGCTGCGCGCCGGCCTTGATGGTGGCGGTTTCTTCGGTGCAGGTAAGCCCGGCCAGGTAATACAGCACGGGGCAAGGCCCTTTTTCGGCCTGCGGCGGCTGATACACCGCCAAACGCATCGGCCCCGCGCACGCGGTCGAGTCATGCCGGTAAATGCCCTGCACGCCGCCGAAGCTGCGCTGTTCGGAGATTTTCTCGAGGGTGCTCATGGCGGCTATCGCTCCTGGTCGGTGGGTCGCATCAGTATTTCATTGATGTTGACGTGCGCTGGCTGGCTGACGCAGAACACAATCGCTTCGGCGACATTCTCCGGCTGCAGCTGCCGTAAGGTGTCGGCCCAGGCGTTGATGGTCTTCTTCACCTCCGCGTGGCCGATGTGATCGCGCAGTTCGGTCGCCACCAGCCCGGGCTCGATCACGCTGACGCGGATATTGTGCTGGTAGACCTCACGTCGTAGCGCCTCCGAAAAGCCAACGACGCCGAACTTGCTGGCCGAATAGCCGGCCGAGTTGGGATTGGCGATGCGCCCGGCGGTGGATGCCACATTGACGATATGCCCTTCGCGCCGCTTCGTCATGCCCGCCAGAGCCGCCTGCGACGAGGCGATCAGGCTAAGCACGTTCAGTTCCAGCATGCGGCGCCAACGCCCCAGGTCGGCCTCGGCGACAGGCTCCAGATACATCACGCCCGCATTGTTGATGAGGATATCGAGCTGACCGAAGTGCGCCTCGGTGTCGGCAACGATGCGCTGTGCCGCCTGTCCGTCGAGCAGATCGGCCACAAGTACCAGCGGCTGCGCGCCCAGCTCTCGCAGGCGCGCAGCCAGTGCCTGCAGGCGATCGTCGCGCCGCGCGGCAATCGCCACCTTGGCGCCCGCTTCGGCCAACGCCAGCGCGGTCGCCTCGCCGATGCCGGAGGAAGCGCCGGTAATCAGCGCCACGCGGTCCTTGAGTCGAGGGTGCATGCTTTCTCCCAGGGAATATTGGAATGTTGGTGCAATGGATTAGCACAAAGCCGCGCCAGGACGCATGTTGCAGCGGGCCTTGACGCGAGGGGCTGTTACAATAGAGCTCTTCTTACACCCTTGCATGCCCTCTGCATGACATCGAAGGCTCCCATGTCCCCCGCGTCCCCCGATTCCACCCCGGCTACTGCTGCCGATTTCAACACTCTTGGCCTCCCCCCCGAGGTGATCCGCGTTCTCAGTGACGTCGGCTACGAGTCGCCCTCGCCGATCCAGGCCGCCACCATTCCGCCGCTGATGGAGGGCCGAGACGTGCTGGGTCAGGCGCAGACCGGCACCGGCAAGACCGCCGCGTTCGCGCTGCCGATCCTGTCGCGCATCCATCCGCGCGCCGGCAAGCCGCAGGCGCTGGTGCTGGCACCCACGCGCGAATTGGCCATCCAGGTGGCCGAAGCGTTTCAGCGCTACGCCGCGCATATTCCCGGCTTCCAGGTGCTGCCGATTTACGGCGGCCAGAGCTACGGCCCCCAGCTGCATTCGCTCAAGCGCGGCGTGCACGTCGTGGTCGGCACGCCGGGCCGGGTGATCGATCATCTGGACAAGGGCACGCTGGATCTGTCCGAGCTGCGCTTCCTGGTGCTGGATGAAGCCGATGAAATGCTGCGCATGGGCTTTATCGACGACGTCGAGAAAGTGCTGCAGGCTACCCCGCCGGAGCGCCAGGTCGCGCTGTTTTCCGCGACCATGCCGTCGGTGATCCGCAAGATCGCGCAAAAGCATCTGAAGGACCCGGTCGAAATCACGATCAAGTCGTCGACCACCACGGCGCCGAACATCCGCCAGCGTTACTGGTTTGTCAGCGGCATCCACAAGCTCGATGCGTTGACCCGTATCCTCGAGGCCGAGCCGTTCGATGCGATGATCATCTTCGCGCGCACCAAGCAGGCCACCGAAGAGCTGGCCGGCAAGCTGCAGGCGCGCGGCCTGGCGGCGGCTGCGATCAACGGCGACATTGCGCAGGCGCAGCGCGAGCGGGTGGTGCAGCAGCTGAAAGACGGCAAGCTCGACATCCTCGTCGCTACCGACGTCGCCGCACGCGGCCTCGACGTGGATCGCATCAGCCACGTATTCAACTACGACATTCCGTACGACACCGAAAGCTACGTGCACCGCATCGGCCGCACCGGTCGCGCCGGTCGCAGCGGCGAGGCGATCCTGTTCGTCAGCCCGCGCGAGCGCGGCATGCTCGGCGCGATCGAGCGCGCCACGCGTCAGCCGATCGAGCAGATGCAGCTGCCGTCGGTCGATGTGGTCAACGATGTGCGCATCGGCAAGTTCAAGCAGCGCATCAGCGACATGCTGGCGCAGGGCGATCTGGGCGAGTTCCAGAAGCTGATCGAGCAGTACGAGCAGGAGCACAACGTGCCGGCGATCGAAATCGCCGCCGCACTGGCGCGCATTGCCCAGGGCGATCAGCCGCTGCTGCTGGCGCCGCCGCCGAAGCGCGAAAAGTACGAGTCGGCGCCGCGCGAAAGTTCGTCGCAGGAGAGGCCTACACACGATAACGGCCGGCACGATAACGGCAGGCATGAACGCGCCTCGTCGGATCGCCCAACGCGCGATCGGCCAACGGGCGAACGTCGTCCGCCGTCGGATCGCGACAGCGCCAGCAGTCGTCCTGCGCGTGATTTCCAGTCGCGCGAGTCTTCCTCACACGACGGCGGGCCGTCGCGCGAGTTCGGCAATCGTCCGGTTCGCGCGCACGCCACCGAGGAAGGCAAGCGCACGTATCGCGTCGAAGTCGGCCACGAGCACGGCGTGAAGCCGGGCAATATCATCGGCGCCATCGCCAACGAGGCCGGTCTGGAAAGCCAGTTCATCGGCCGACTCAGCATTCGCGACCACTACAGCCTGATCGACCTGCCGGACGGCATGCCGAAGGAAGTGTTCGAGCATCTGAAAAAGGTCTGGGTGGTGCAGCAGCAGTTGCGCATCCATGAGTGGGACGGCAACGACACCGCCTCCAGCAGCGCGACGCCGGCACGCAAGCCGGGCGGTTCGGGCAAGCCCGGTTTCAAGCCCGGTGGTCCGAAGTCCGGCGGCTTCAAGCCGGGCGGCGGCAAGCCACCGCATCGCAAGCCGTAATCCAAAGCTAGACCGAAAGCCGCAGCACACGCTGCGGCTTTTTTATTTCGCCAACCCTGCGCTCTCGGATTGTTCCGATCGCGCGACGGATCGTTTCTCCTCAGCGCGTATCACGGCGGATGCAAATGCCGGCATTGCCCCTATCTTTGCTGTATCCCCTCAATACGCTGCCGTCATGACCTCCTTTCCCAGTCTGTACATTTCGCACGGCTCGCCGATGACTGCGCTGCAGCCTGGCCTCACCGGCCAGCGGCTGGCCGAGCTGGCCGCACTGCTGCCGAAGCCGCGCGCCATCGTCATGGCCAGCGCCCACTGGCTGTCAAGCACGCCGCAGGTCGGAGGCGCGGCCGTGCCGGAAACCATCCGCGATTTTCGCGGCTTCCCGGCTCCGCTGTATCAGTTGAACTACCCCGCACCGGGCGCACCCGATTTGGCCGTAAAGGTGGCTGAACGGCTGACGCATGCCAATCTCCCCGCAACGATCGACCCCAACCGCGGACTCGATCACGGCGCCTGGGTGCCGCTTCGCCTGCTTTATCCAGACGCCGATATTCCGGTGGTGCCCCTCACCATCCAACCCGAACTTGGACCAGCCCATCAGTACGCCATCGGGCGGGCATTGGCTTCGCTGCGCGACGAGGGCGTCTTGATCATCGGCTCGGGCAGCATCACGCACAACCTGCATGATTTTGGCGCCGGCTACAGCGAGCAGCGGCTCGCGCCCTATGTGCAGCCCTTCATTGAATGGATCGAACAGCGGCTGGCCGCCGGCGATGTCGATGCCCTGCTCGACTACCGTCGCCAGGCACCCGGCGCCGAGCGCGCCCATCCCACCGACGAGCATCTGCTGCCGCTGTTCGTGGCGCTGGGCGCAGCCGGCCCGAACGCGCACGCACAGCGCATCGATGCCGGCATCGACCTCGGCTTTCTGGCGATGGATATCTATCGCTTCAACTGATTCAACGCGACGAGTAAACGCAGCAAATCAATCGTTCGACGACGACACGTGCGGCACGGCCGGCCAGTCCGCTGGCGTCAGCAGCGGCAGCCCATGTCCCAGGCGCGCCTTGTCGCACTGTGCGCTCGCCCTGCCGAATTCCCACGACGGCTCCACGTCGCGGCATACCGACGGGCGCTGCTCGTAGATACCGCAACGCGCCGCCTGACCCACCACGCCGACCAGGGCGACGCAGCGCGGTTTTGCTTCATTCGTGCCGCGCATCGCCAGTCGATGCGGGTCGAGTTTCTCGGTCAGCGCCAGCGGCACGCTGCCGCCGGTCACGCCCTCCGCTTCGGACCAGTGGAACGCCACGCGAAAAAACGCGCAGCAGGCGCCGCATTGCAGGCAGAGATGGTCCATGGGTCAGTCAAACTTGGCAACGCGCGAAACAGCAAATGGAAATATACGCCAGGGCCGCGCCGGCCAACCTCACGGCTCACCGGCGAACGTATTGCACTGGGCCATATCGCCGCTGTTGAGGCCGGCCTTGAACCACTTCACTCGCTGCGCCGAGGTGCCGTGCGTGAACGAATCGGGCACCACGCGTCCCTGCGTCTGCTGCTGCAGCGTGTCGTCGCCTATCTGGCTGGCCGCATTGAGCGCCGACTCCACGTCGCCCGGCTGCAGCCACTGCAGGCGCGCCTGGGTGCGGTTGGCCCACACGCCGGCATAACAGTCCGCCTGCAGCTCCTGCCGTACCGAGAGTCCGTCGGCGCCGTCCATCGGCGCGCCGCGACGACGCGCGGCGTCGACCTGATCGAACACGCCCGTGAGCTTCTGCACGTGATGGCCGACTTCATGCGCAATGACGTAGGCGCGGGCAAAATCGCCGGACGCGTGAAAACGATTCTGCAACTCCTGGAAGAACGCGAGATCCAGATAGACCTTCTGATCACCCGGGCAGTAGAACGGACCCACCGCGGTCGACGCCGCGCCGCAGGCGGTGTTCACGCCACCGCTGAACAACTCGAGCTTCGGATCGACATACGTCCTGCCCTGCGCCGCAAACATATCGCCCCAGGTTTTTTCGGTCGAACCCAGAATGCGGCTGACAAAATCCTTTTGCTGCGGGTCGACCTGCGCCGGCTGCGAGGTCTGCGTCGGCGCAACGTTCTGGCCGCCGCTTTGATCCAGCAGCGCCAGCGGGTTCTTGAAGAAGATCCAGCCCAGGATCGCCAGCACCACGATGCCTCCGATACCCATGCGGCCGCCGCCGAAGCGCGGACCACCGCCGCCGCTGCCGCTGTCGACTTCAACATTGTTGCTGCTTTCGCCCTTCTGCCAATCCATATGTCCCCCGTTCGACTGGTGTCGCAACCCTACTCAGGCCGCTGACAATAACTTCTTGCGACGGTTAGCGCCACGCAGGCGCTGCGGTTACAGTGGCCGCTTTTCCCACGAGTCGCGACCATGATCGAACTGCCTGCCCTGGTAACCCTGCTCACCGTTCTGCTGCTGTTCGGCACCATGTTCGTCACCGGCAAGGCGCGCGGCAAGTACGACATCAAGGCGCCGGCGATCAGCGGGCACCCCGGCTTCGAACGCGCCTACCGCGTGCAGATGAACACCATCGAGAACACGGTGATGTTTCTGCCGGTGCTGTGGCTGGCGGCGACGCACGGATTTGGCGGACTGTGGGCCGGTGCGGCCGGCCTGATCTGGCTGGTCGGCCGCGCGTGGTATGCCCTCGCCTATCTTAAAGACCCGGCCCATCGCGGCGGCGGCTTTATCGTGAGCATGCTGGGCTGGGCCGCACTGGTGCTGATGGCCGGCATCGGCGTCGTGCGGGCGATGATGATCGGCTGAGCGCGGTACGCCGTCGCGCTTCACGGCACCCATCGATGACCGCCTCTTACCCTGACACAGCACGGCCGCCCCCGCTGGACGTGGCGCGCCGCATCGAGCCGCCCGGCCTGGCCGCGGCGGTCGGCCTTATCGCGCTGTATTTTTTGCTGCAGGCTGTCGCCAGCGGTCTCATCGCGCTGCTCATGGCCGTCGCTACCGGGTTTGTGCAGATCGATCGTGGCATCCAGCCCGTCGGCGCGGAAATTCGCGCGATGCTGGCGCAACCGGGCATGCTGGCGATCGTGGTGATGCTGACGCTGTGCCTGGCGGCTGCGTTGGTGATTGCACTGGTTCGCTGGCAGTGGCCTGCGCTGTGGTCAATGGCGCACTCGCCGGGTTTCGGCATGCTGCTGCCGGTGAATCCGGCGTTCTTCGTGCTGGCCGTTGCCGTCGGCATGGCCGCGCCGCTGCTGGGCGGTCTGCTGACCTCGCTGCTGGCGAACGGCAAGACGGTAACGCAGGACGTCCAGAACTTAGGGATGCATACGCCACTTGGGCTGCGCTTAGCGCTGGTCGTGGTGGTGACGAGCGTCGGTCCGCTGGTCGAAGAAATCCTGTTTCGCGGCGTGCTGCTGTCGGCGCTGACGAAGCGCTGGCGCATCGGCTGGAGCGTGGTCATCAGCGCGCTCCTGTTTGCCGTGTCTCACCTGCCAAGCATGCAGTGGCAATGGTACGCGCTGCCGGATCTGATGCTGCTTGCCGGCGCCCTGGCATGGCTGCGCCTGCGCGCGCGATCGCTGTGGCCAGCGGTGCTGGCGCATGGCGTCAACAATCTGCTGGCGGTGGCGGCCTGGTTCGTGACGACCGGATCGGTCTGACTGAGACGACCGAATGGACATCACAGAATCGCAGCGTCAAAGCCTCGCAGCAACCGTGCCGTTTCAAAGACCGGCAGGCCCATCACGCCGGAATAGCTGCCTTCCAGATGCTCGATCAGCGTCGCACCGCGGCCCTGGATGGCATACGCGCCCGCCTTGCCGAACGGTTCCCCGGTGGCGACATAGGCCGCGATGGTCGCCTCGTCGAGCGTCGTGAAACGGACCCGCGACACGCAGGTCTCCGACCGCTCGTCATTCGCCTCGACCAGCCACACCGCGGAAATCACAGCATGGGTTTTGCCGGAGAGGCGACGCAGCATGGAGACGGCATCCTCGGCATCGCGGGGTTTGCCGAATACTTCATCGTCGAGCACGACTTCGGTATCCGCGCCGAGCACCCGCGCGTCCGGCGCGCCGACAAGGCTTTGCAAGCCCGCACGGGCCTTCTCACGCGCGACACGACTGACGTAATCCCGCGGTGATTCGCCCGGGGCCCGCTGTTCGGGCACATCGACATCGATCACGGCGAAATCGACGCCCAACTGCTCCAGCAGCTGGCGACGGCGCGGTGATTGCGAGGCGAGATAGAGCATGAACGTTCCGGCGAAGGATTAAACCGTCAGCATAGCGGCGACCATGGGCGAGGCAGCGTCAAGTGGCGCACGCAGCATTAAGCCCGATGGTAGGGATGCCCGGCCAGCAGCGTGGCCGCCCGATACAGCTGCTCGGCCACGACCAGACGCACCAGCATGTGCGGCAGGGTCAATGGACCCAGCGACCAGCTCTGCTCGGCACGCGCCAGCACCTCGGGCGCGTGCCCGTCAGGGCCACCGATCAGAAAGGCCAGATCGCGCCCGCTCATGCGCCAGCGCGCCAACTGGTCGGCGAGTGCTTCGCTGGACCAGGTCTTGCCACGGCCGTCGAGAGCGATGACGTGCGTGTCGCGCGGCAGCGCGGCAAGCATCGATGCACCTTCATCCTGCATGGCGCGAGCATCGTCGCGGCCTTTGCCACGCGTGCCGGGCTTGAGTTCAATCAGTTCCAGCGGCAGATCGTGCGAGAGGCGCTTGCGGTATTCGGCAAAGCCTTCCGCCACCCAGCCGGGCATGCGTTCGCCCACGGCAATCAGGCGTGCGCGCATGCGGAGGTTCCAGCAGGTGAATCGCGCACAGCGCTTGGCTTGCTTCCTCTCCCCGCCGGGGAGAGGATTGAGGTGAGGGGCCAATCTGGCATTGCGCCCCACATTGAAATTACCCAGCTTGCGCGGCGTCGAAGTCGTGGCCGTGATCGCCCACGGTCCACAGGCGCTCGAGGCCGTAGAACTCGCGTATGCGCGGCAGCATTACGTGGACGATGACGTCGCCCAGATCCACCAGTACCCACTCACCCTCGACCTCGCCCTCGACGCCCAGAGGGGCAACGCCCGCCTGCTTGGCGAACTTGGTGACTTCGTTGGCGATGGACTTGACGTGGCGGGCCGAGGTACCGGAAGCGATGACCAGCAGATCGGCGATGGAGGTCTTGCCGCGAACGTCGATTTCGCGAACGTCCTTGGCCTTCAGTTCTTCCAGCGCGTCGATCACCGACTTGCGCAAGGTGGCCGTGGTGACGGCCTTGTTGGTACGGGCAGTACTCAAGAGGGGGAGCCTCGATACAGATAACCGCGCGGAATGGCGCGGGCGCAGTATAACCGGCCTGCCCCGACGGCAGGTCAAACGGTCAGGGAGCGCCTGGCAGCCCGGTATTCGTCCATCAGCACGCCGACCAGCTGCGCAGCCGGCATCGGCCGCACCAGCGTTGCCGCCTGCCCGCACCATTCCGACAGCAGATCGCCCCGACCCGCATCGGCGGCGGCGCGGCGCAGGGGCGCGGTGAGCGCGTTCAGGACAGGGTATGCCGGCAAATTCGATACACCAGGCTCCATCGCCTCTACATAGCGATTGCGCAAACCGCGCGCGGCACGGCCGGAAAAGCTGCGGATGGTGGTGACACGGTGCTCTTGGGCCTGCGAAAGATCCTGCTTCCATGCTTCGGCGGCCGAGCTTTCAGGGCAGCTCAGAAACGCTGTTCCCAGCTGGCTGGCCGATGCGCCGAGAATTTCTGCGGCAAGCATGCCGCGACCGTCCATGATGCCGCCCGCGGCAACGACGGGAATATTTATTGCGCGCACCACCATCGGCAGCAGCGCGAACAGGCCGATCATCGCGTCATCGACATCATGCAGAAACGTGCCGCGATGGCCGCCGGCCTCGGCACTCTGGAGACTCACGGCATCGGCGCCGCGCTCGGCCCAGGCGCGCGCTTCGGCCACCGTGGTCGCCGTGCCGATCACCGCGATCTGGCGCTGTTTCAGCTCTCGTACCTGCGCGGCATCAATCAGACCAAATGCGAAGATCGCGGCCGCGGGTCGCGCCTCGCAGAGCGCGGCGAACTGATCGGAAAACCGCGGCGCCCAGCGCTTTGGCAGACGGGTGCGTTCCGCCAGACCCTCCCGCTGCATCAGCGCATCGAGCTGCTCGCGCGCCCTGCTCACCGCTGCCGCGTCGACAGCAAATTCGTCAGGCAGAACGAACAGACCGATGGCGTGCGGGCGATCGGTGAGCCGTCGAATCTGCGCCGCCTGATCCAGTAACACCTGCGGCTCCAGGTACCCGGCGCCCAGAGAACCCAATCCACCGGCGCCCGATACGGCCGCGACCAGATCCGGCGTGGTGCAACCGGCCATGGGTGCTTGGATCAGGGAATATTGAATACCAAGCTTGCGGACGAACGAGTCATGCAAAGCAGATGGCCGGTGATTGAACACCGGCCAATTATGCGCAAAACACCCGGTTGTTGAGTGCGTCACTATGCATTACGTACGTCATCGACAGGGCGCGTCGTGATAGCGCGCGCCTCATTGACAAACCCGCCGGTCGCTCAGTGGCCCGCGCTGCTGCCGCTGGTGGGAGCCTTCATCGAGTCGGACTTCATCGCGTCATGCGACATGGAATCGTGCTTCATCGAATCGCCCTTTTTCATGGAGTCGTGCTTCATCGAGTCGTGCTTCATCGAATCATGTTTCATGGAGTCGCCCTTCATGGCGTCACCTTTCATGGCATCGTGCGACATGGCCGAGCTCGAGCTGTGCGCCATGGCGTCCTGCGCAAACGTGGTGGTGGTCGCGAAACCGCAGGTCATGGCGGCGACAAGAAGGCTTGCAAGACGTACGTTCATGGGAGTGTCCTTGAGTAAGAGGGATGAAGACATTTGTCATGTCTCCATACCCTTATTCGCCGATCGTTCGCCGGCGGTTACCTCGCCTGCGAAAGTGTTTCGACGCCTCTGCCCCGCTCCATCAATTTTGTCCCGCCACGATATTCACCGTGATCGCGATGATGAACACGTTGAAGAAGAAGGCGATGACGCTGTGCAACAACACCACGCGGCGCAGGTAGCGGCTGGTGATCTGCACGTCGGACACCTGAAAGCACATGCCGATCACCAGGGAAAAATAGGCAAAGTCCCAATAGTCCGGCTCCGGCGTTTCGGGAAAATCCAGGCCGGTGTGCTTCTCGCCATAATCACCGTAAAAGCCGTGCGCATAGTGCATGGCAAACATGGTGTTCAAGAACAGCCAGGTCAGCACCACGCTGACCACGCCGATCACCAGCGACTGGATGCCGCCACCTTTGGCAGCGTGAAGCTCGTTGCTCAATGCCACCAGCACCACCGATGACAGCACAATGCCGCTCCAGAGAATGCCCCAGCGACCAGTGTCCTGCGCACGCGCCTGGCGGCGCATGCGCGTCGGCGGCGACTTGGCAAACAATCGCGCGATGATGCCCAGAAAGACGAGGGCGCCGAGGTCGAAACCCAGCAAGACCGCGTTGGACACGTGCATGCCGGTGCCTATCAGCACGCCGCTGGTCACCAGAAAAATGGCCAGCGACACCAGCATGCGGGGCCGTGCCCTGAAAAAGTGCAGCGGCCGCCAGTGATGCGACGGATGCTTGCCGCCATCGTCAGTTTTTGACGCCGATGCACCGGCACCGCCCGCGTTCGATGATGCAGGCTTCGCCGGCGATTTTTTTGTGGATTTGGAGGAGGCGCTCATGGCGCGCTACCCGCAGCCTGGATAATGGCGCGGCAGCTAACGGCGCGAACGGGCGAATCATCGATCAGTGCAGACAAGGTGGGCTCCCGCTCGCGCAGCGTCATTGCTGCGGCCAGCAGAATGATAGCCGCGTCCGGCGGCCGCGCCAGCCTCAGAGGCGCAAATCGCCGTAACCGGTGTGACGCTTCATCCAGGCATCAGCGTACGCGCACGCGGGCATCACCTTCCAGCCGTGCTTTCGCGCCGCATCCAGCGCCGCCTGCACCAGCGCCGACGCCACGCCTCGGCCGCCAACCTCGGCCGGCACATCGGTATGGGTGATCGTCATGACACAGGTGGCCACGCCGTCCGCGAGGGTGTAGTCGAGCAGACAGTGAACGCCGTCGACCGTGGTTTCGAAGCGCCGCGCGCCCGGATCATGCTGAATATCGAACGACATGGACATCTCTGCGCGGCGAGTGGAAGTCGAGCATACGGCCAGCCGGTCGAAACATCATGTTAAGTGCCGGCGGCCATTCTTTCGCGCCGCCTGCATGCTTGGTCTGACAACCTGATTGCCCATCGCAGCCAATAACCCAAAGGAGATCACCATGAAGAAATCCGCATCCGCCCACTGGTCTGGTGGCATCAAAGACGGCCAGGGCAGCATCTCGACCGAAACCGGCGTGCTGCGCGACGCGCCGTACGGTTTCAAGTCCCGCTTCGAAGACGGCCCGGGTACCAATCCGGAAGAACTGATCGGCGCTGCGCACGCCGGCTGTTATTCGATGGCGCTGTCGCTGGAGCTGGGCAAGGCCAACCTCACCGCCGACAGCATCGACACGAAGGCGGTGGTGACGCTGGACAAGGACGGCGACGGGTTTTCGATCACCGCCGTGCACCTGACCTGCAAGGCCAAGGTCCCCGGCGCCGACGCCGATGCCTTTGCAAAGATCGCGCAGGCCACAAAGGAAGGCTGCCCCGTATCGAAGGTGTTGAAGGCTACGATAACGCTGGACGCGTCGTTGGCCTGATCACAGTTGCCCATCGTTCGGCGCGGCCGGCGAGGCGTGCCGCAAAAAAGGTGGCACCCCGTTGCGGGCGCCGCTTTTTTGCCAGCCAACGATGAACTCAGGCCGCGTGCCGGGCGCGGCGCTGCCGACGCTCCGTTACCGCATCGGCAAGGCGCTGCAGCACGGTGACCGACGTATGCCAGTCGATGCAGCCGTCGGTGATGCTTTGACCATAGACCAGCGGCTTGCCTGGCTCGATATCCTGCCGCCCAGCCACCAGATGGCTCTCCACCATGACGCCGAGTATGCGCGTGTCGCCCGCGGCGACCTGGCCGGCAATGTCGGCCACCACCGCAGGCTGATTCTCCGGCTTCTTGCTGCTGTTGGCGTGGCTGGCGTCGATCATCAGCCGCGGCGTCAGGCCCGCCTTGGTGAGTACGGCGCAGGCCGCGTCGACGCTGGCAGCGTCGTAGTTCGGCGCACTGCCGCCGCGCAGGATCACGTGGCAATCCTCATTGCCGGCGGTCGCTGCGATAGCGGTGCGGCCGTCTTTGGTTACGGCGAGAAAATGATGCGGCTGCGATGCCGCCTGCACCGCGTCGGCTGCGATCCTCACGTTGCCGTCGGTGCCGTTCTTGAAGCCCACCGGACACGACAGTCCCGACGCCAGCTCGCGATGTACCTGGCTCTCGGTGGTGCGCGCGCCGATCGCGCCCCAGCTGACCATGTCGGCGATGTACTGCGGCGTGATCATGTCGAGAAACTCGCAGCCGGCCGGCACGCCGATCGCATTGATGCCGATCAGCAGACCCCGCGCCAGCCGAAGGCCGCGGTCGATACGGAAGCTGCCGTCCAGGGCAGGATCGTTGATCAGACCCTTCCAGCCCACCGTGGTACGCGGCTTTTCGAAATACACGCGCATCACGATTTCCAGCGTGCCGGCGTGCAGCTCGCGCTGCTGGCGCAAGAGCTCGGCGTATTCGAGCGCTGCGCGGGTATCGTGAATCGAACAGGGGCCGATCACCACCGCAAGGCGATCGTCACGACCGTCCAGAATGGCGTGCAGTTTGCTGCGCGTCGCGGCCACGGTAGCGCTGGCCGGCTCACTGCTGCCGCAGTCGCCGATCACCTCGGCGGGGGTGCTTAGGCGCTTGAGCTCGCGGATGCGAAGGTCGTCGTTGCGGGCATCGGTAAGAGCGGCGTTCATGCGGAGAGTCCTCGGTGATCGGATTCGCCGGCAGCCATGAAAAAAGCCGCCGGTGGTGAGCTGGCGGCTTTCGGAATGTGCTGAATCGGAAACTTACGATCGCACCCTTAGGTCCGCCTGCGGCATCGGATAGCCGTAAAACCAGAAATAAAGGCGGGCGGAGCGATTCGTCATGCCTGTAGGGATACCACATCGTGCATCCAAATCAAACCCCGACATCAAACCCCGACGCGCGGCAGCTATTGACGCGCAGAGCGCAGCGGCGCGGATTAGGACCTAACATCAGCACATGGCTTCCCCTCTGCAACTGCTCAGCCGCGCCGCCGGCGGACCGCTCAGTCCCGTTCGCGCCGCGATCCGGCACTGGGTACTCAGCGCCTTTCCACGCAGCGAGAATGGCGTCGACTACGATCGCCCCATCGGCGATGCCGGCCTGTTCGGCCCGCACAGCGCTACGTGGCGCGTGCACTCGGATTTCCCCGGCATGCTGGCCGGCGGCTTGGCCGCGCTGACGCTGCAGACGCTGCATCCGCTTGCGCTGGCCGGCGTGTGGGATCACTCCAATTTTCGCAATGACCTGATCGGCCGGCTTCGCCGCACCACGATGTTCGTCGGCGCGACGACCTACGCCTCGCTGGCGGACAGCGAGGCGCTGGTCGCGCGCGTCCGGCACATCCACAGCTTTGTCAAAGGCCACGCAGAAGATGGACGTCCGTACGCGGCCGACGATCCCGATCTGCTCACCTGGGTGCACGCCACCGAGGCATACAGCTTTCTGCAGGGTTACCGCCGTTACAGCCACAGCGAACTGCCGCACGGCGCAGCCGACCGCTACTACGACGAAGTACGCCGCATCGCCGAAGCACTCGGCGCCAGCCATGTGCCGGCGTCAGAGCAGGCGATGACCGACTACTTCAACCGTATCCGGCCCCAGCTGGCTTTTACCAAACGATCGCGCGAAGTGCTTGCCGTGCTGGCGCAGGTGAAGCTGCCCGTGCCTGTTGCAGGGCTATCGCGGAATCTGTTCCTGCTGGCCGGCGCCGCACTGCTGCCGGAGTGGGCCGCTCAGATGCTCGGACATACGCGGTGGCAGCAGCGCCAGGCGACGCTTGCCTCGCAGGCGCTGTGGTCGATCGCGCCGGTATTTCGTGCCGCGCTGAGCGACGGCATTGCCAGCCGCTCATGCCGACGCGTTGGCGTGCCTGCCGCCGTCCTCAATGACTGGTCTGGGGCCGCGGCAACGGCCCCACACCGCCATTGAGCGTCAGCTCAATGGCTTGACCACCAAGGGCTCGGCGATGCGCTGCTCCCTGCTTTTCGCGATGGCCGATTCCACGCGATTGCGGCCGGCGCGCTTGGCCTCGTAAAGCGCTGCATCGGCACGCTGAAGCAGGGTCGCACCATCGCGGTCGTCCCATGCCGCGACGGCAACGCCAACCGATACCGTCAAGGTCAGCGACTGCCCGTCGATGACCAGCGGCGTATTTTCTACGGTCGAGCGCACCCGCTCGGCCAGCAGCATGGCGCTGGCCAGGTCCGCACCCGGCGACAGCACGACAAACTCCTCGCCGCCGACCCGGCCGATCAGATCGCTTTCACGCAGGGTGGCGCGGATGCTGAAAACCAGCGAGCGCAGGACCTTGTCGCCGCCGTTGTGGCCGAAGCGATCGTTGACGTTTTTGAAGTGGTCCGCATCCAGCATCAGCACGCCCAGCGGCTGCCTGTACCTCGCCGAATGGGCCAGCATCAGCGTGGTCGCCTCGTTGATCGCCAGCCGATTGCTGACGCCGGTCAGCGGATCGATGCGCGCCAGCAGGCGCAGCTCCTGCTGCAGTATCTCGTTGTAGAGCAGCAGAAACCCGATGCCGGCAAACAGCGGCTGCAGGCCCGAAAACATCACGTAGAAAAAATTGATGTTGCTGGCCGTGGTGATGCCCGATAGCTGGGAGTCACCGATCCACAGCTGCAGATTGCGCCAGATCAGCAGCGCCGCCGCCATCGCAAAAACACCAAGCAGCACCGCTCGGGCACGCGAACTGCGACGCACAGAAACGCCAACCAGAGCCTCGACGCTGAGCAGAATATTGATGCCGATGGCCAGCGAACCCCACAACACGCGGGCCTGATAGTTCGGCTGGATCAGGCCGAACCAGGCCACCCCGAGCCAGCCCAGCACACCGACCGCCACCACCAGCTTGCCGCGCAGCGCCTCGCCGAGCAGCATGCGCAGAGCGATCACGCTCATCCCCTGGGCCACCAGATTGAAGGCATTGCCGCCCAGCAGGAGTGCGCTTTGCGAAAGGTAGGCGTGCGCAGCCAGCGAGCTCCAGCCGACCGCCTCGACCAGCAGCGCCGCCGAGCGGATGCGCAGACTGCGACGCACCCGACCCCCATCGCCATAGGTGCCGGCCCACAGCATCAGCGCCATAAGTGATGTCTGCAACGCGCTGATCAGGGAGAGCGTTTCGATGTGGAACGGCATCACGTATTCCCTTGGCGAAGTTCCGGCACCGCGTTCGAGTGCGGCCCGTTGTACCACTGTTGCCGGCCAGGCAACCTGATGATGACTAAAATACGGTATCGGCGATTCACAAACGTGAGCGTTGACACGCCTGCGCTTTTCGCTACCTTCGACGCAGAAACCTTCTGGACGCAGGATGGCCACGCTTACCCCGACCCGTAATGGCTGCCTGCCCCGCATGACCGGCGGCGAAAAGCGTCTCTCCGAACGACTGGAAAGCAAGCTCGAAGACGATTACCTGCTCTGGTACGACGTGCCTATCGGCCTGAAGCAGCGGCGCCCCGACTTTGTGGTATTCCATCCGCGCCGCGGCATGCTGGTGCTGGAGGTGAAGGACTGGAAGGCCGAGACCATCCAGCACGCCGACAGCACCCAGTTCACCCTGATAACCGACCGCGGTCTGGTGAAAGAGGCCAACCCGCTGCTGCAGGCCCGCGCCTATGCGCTGGAAATCGGCGTCGTGCTGGAGCGCGACCCGGCGCTGCGCCATCCGCCGGGCAGCCGCCATGCCGGCAAGCTGGTCATGCCGTGGGCCTACGGCGTGGTACTGGCCAATATCAGTCGCAAGCAGTTCGTCGATGGCGGCCTGGACTCCGTGATTCCGGCGCACCTCGCCCTGTGCCGCGAGGAGATCTACGAGACGGTTGACCCCGAGGCCTTTCAGGAGCAGCTGTGGGCCATGTTTCCGCAGGTGTTTCCCACGGCGATGACGCTGCCGCAGATTGACCGCGTGCGCTGGCATCTGTTTCCCGAAATCCGCATCGCCCCGGGCGAGGGTCAGTTCGGGCTGTTCGACGATACGGGCACGATCACGCGTCCGCTGGAAATTCCCGATCTGGTCAAAGTGATGGACGCGCAGCAGGAACAGCTGGCGCGCTCGCTGGGCGACGAGCACCGGGTCATCCACGGTGTGGCCGGGTCGGGCAAAACCATGATCCTGGGCTTTCGCGCGATGCAGCTGGCGCGCGAACTGGGCAAACCCATCCTGGTGCTTTGCTACAACAAGACGCTGGCGGCACGGCTGGACCAGCTGATCGGCGAGCGCGGCCTTGGCGAAAAGGTGCAGGTCTACAACTTCCACAAGTGGTGCCACAAGATGCTCACGGCTTACCATGTGGACCTGCCCGCGCAGGGCAGCAGGGATTTCTTCGCACAGATGGTGCAGAGGGTGATCGACGGCGTCGAGAAAGGCCAGATCCCGCGCTTCCAGTACGGCGCGGTGCTGATCGACGAAGGCCACGATTTCGAGCCGGACTGGTACAAGCTGATCGTGCAGATGATCGACCCGAACACCAACTCGCTGCTGGTGCTCTACGACGACGCGCAAAACATCAACGGCCGCACCGACAGGCGCAAGTTCACCTGGAAAAGCCTCGGCGTGCAGGCGCAGGGGCGCACCACCATCCTCAAACTCAACTACCGCAACACGCTGGAAATTCTCGCCGTGGCGCGCGGCTTTGCCAGCGAGTTGCTCGACGCGCAGGCCGGCGAGGACGACGGCGTGCCGCTGATTGCGCCGGAGAGCGCCGGTCGCCGCGGCGCCGTGCCCGAACTGATCCGTGTCAACAGCGCCGGCGAGGAAATCGCCACGCTGATCAGCCAGATCCGCGACGAGCAGGCGCACGGCCGGCGCCTGGACGATATCGCCGTGCTGTTCCGCCACAACAAACAGGGCGAGCAGTGGCGCGATGCGCTCGACCGTGCCGGCATCAGCTGTCGGCTGGCAGACGACAAGGGCAAGGCTTCGCTGTTCCTGGTCAAGGACGCCGTGCGCATCGTCAGCATGAAGTCGAGCAAGGGGCTGGAGTTTCCGCTGGTAATCATTCCGGGTCTGGGCCAGATGCCGGCCGCTGGCGAGGACGAAACGCATGAGGCGCGACTGCTCTACGTGGCCATGACCCGCGCCACCGAAAGGCTCGTCTTGATTCATCATGAGGACTCGATCTTCAGCGCGCGCATTCGCGCGTCGATCAACGACGTGAGCGGGCAGTTGAGCGCGATGTAGTTTCGCTTCACGGGAACGGGGAACGGGGAACGGGGAACGGGGAACGAGGAACGAGGAACGAGGAACGAAGCATTGTGCAGCTTCGAGTCCGAGGGCCGCTGCACTTTTCAATGGACGATGATGGATGCTCCCGCATGGCATCGCCGCAGCCTGACTATTTCAAGCGCGGGCTGCTGTTGTCGCGCGCATCAGTGGCGCGTCTGTCGGCGCGCCTCGTCGGTGTAGTCACCGGCGGCGTTATCGGGGCCGCGGGCGTTCCGATTTCCTTCTTCACCTTCCGCTGGTCGGTCCGGGCCTAGATTGTCGACCTGCTGCCACAGCGGTTGCCGGAGCCGCCGCCCTCTTGAACTCGCGGGTTGGATCGGACGCCGTGCATCCCAACATCATCAGCTCAAGCATTGCCTCGTCACCCACGTCAGGAGCCCGCATGACCACCTTCGACCTCACCCCGCCCAGCGACGCACAGCGCAAGGCGATTACCGCCGGGCTCGATCGCGATGAAAAGCGCGTGCTGCTGGAACATGGCACCGAAGCGGCGTTCTGCGGCGTGTTTCTCGACAACAAGAAGGACGGCGTTTACACCTGCCGCTTCTGTGGTTTACCGCTGTTCCGTTCCAGCGCAAAATTCGATTCCGGCACCGGCTGGCCCAGCTTCTTCCAGCCGTACGACGACGCGCATATCAAGCTGATCCGCGATACCAGCTACGGCATGATCCGCACCGAAGAAGTGTGCGCCCGCTGCGGCAGCCATCTCGGCCACGTGTTCCCCGACGGCCCCAAGCCCACCGGCGACCGCCACTGCCTCAACTCCGTCTCGCTGAGGTTTACCGAAAACGGTGAGTCGTTGCCGGATGTGCTGGGTCGCGGCGCGCCCGAGGGCGAACCGGCCGCCGCTTAAACGCTTAGGTAGGTTGGCGGTGACCGCAGCGATCCGCAACATCTGTGGCATGCCACGTTGGGGTTCGCCAGCGCTCACCGCCAACCTACGTTCGCAAGTCCGATCGAACTCACGACCGATACGGCGCCAGCAGCTGAGCGTCGTCAAACAACCCAGCCGGCAACAGATACCGCGGATCGCGCCCTGCCGCGAGCAGCTCGCGGACATGCGTGGCGGAAATTTCCAGCGGCGTTACGGCCAGCTCAATAACTTTGCCGGCCGGGCAGCCGCTTAAGCCACGCGCCGAATTCACCCGCCGATCCTGGACCGCCTGCATCAGCGCATCGGGCAATGTGACCTCGATACCCGGCCGACTCAGCACACCGATGTGCGCAACCTCGACGATCTCGCGCCAGCGATGCCAACTCGGCAAGCCGGCAAACGCATCGGCGCCGAGCAGCAGGATCAGCGGCCGATCGCCCTGCTCCGCGCGCAGCTCGGTAAGCGTGTCGATGGTGTACGACGGGCCCTCGCGCTGCAGCTCGCGGCCGTCGAGGGTCAGCCGTGACTGCCCCTGCAGCGCGGCGCGCAGCATGGCCATGCGCTGTTCGGCGCTTGCGGTCGGCGGCGACCGATGCGGCGGCACGCCGGCCGGCATCAGGCACACATCGGCATCGAGCAACTCGGAGGCTTCCCAGGCCACGCTGAGATGGCCGATATGCACGGGATCGAAGGTACCCCCAAATATCGCCAGCGGCCGCACGGCCATCAGACCAGGCTCTGCGCCAGCGCAGACGCCGCGCGCGGTTCGGCGATGGCCGCGATGAGCCGTTCGGCCTCCTGCCAGGGATTGCCGGCCTCGCGGCCCTTGGCCATGCGGTCGATGCGCGACGCACGGGCAAGGCACTGCAGCCAGTGATCGCGCGGCGCACGGCGCAGGGCCTGGCGAAACAGCTGCTCGCGCGCCTGCCACAGCCGCTCGGTCCTGGCCTGGGCGGCAAAGTCGGTGGCATTGGCCAGCCGCAGCGCCAGCTGCAGCTGATTGACCAGCCAGCCCATCAGCGCGATCAGCTCATCGCCTTCGGCACGCAGGCCGGCGAGGATGCGCAGCGCACGCGCGCCCTCACCCGCAAACGCCGCGTCGGTAAGCTTGAACGCATCGTAGCGGGCGCTGTCGGCGACCAGATTTTCCATCTCCCGGGCGTCGATGCGTCCCTGTCCGTGCAGCACGGCCAGCTTGTCGATCTCCTGCGCGGCGGCCAGCAGGTTGCCCTCGACGCGCTCGGCCAGCAGCGCGACCGCATCCGGCGAAGCGGACAGCCCATGCCTGGCGAGTCTGGCGCTGATCCAGGCACTCCACTCGTTCGCACGCGGCGCGTTGAACACGACCATCGTTCCGGTGGCGTCGAGCATCTTGCTCCAGGCGCCGTCGTGCTTGCTGCTCCACTCCATCGCGGTGATCAGCAGGGTCACGTCCGGCCGCAGATCCGCGCAGAACGCGTTGATCGCCTTGGCGCCCTCGGTACCCGGCCGGCCCGTGGGCAGGCGAAGATCGATAAGAAGCTTGGTGGAAAACAGCGACATGCCGGCGGCGGCGCGGGCCAGGTCGTCCCAGTCGAAATGCTGGCCTACCTCAAGCACTTCGCGTTCGGGATATCCGAGCTTTTTCGCCTGCGCGCGCAGTGCGTCCGCCGCCTCCAGCACCAGCAGTTCTTCGCCCGCCAGCAGGTAGACGGGGGCCAGCTGGTCCGCCGTCAGGGATTTCTGCCACTGGCCAGCGCTCAGCGGCATCAGCGCGCGCTGGAGGCCGCCGCCGATGCCGCCGTCGCGGGAGCTGGGGCCGCAACCGGCGGAGCAACCGGGTGCTTGCCGGCCGCCTGCAGGCGGAACAGGATCGCCTGCACCATGTCCTCGTTGAGGCTTTGCTGAATCTCGCTCACCTCGGACGCGTTGCCGATGGTGTTGGTCGCGTCATAACTGTATTCGCGCTGCATGCTGATGTTCTGCGGCGGGACGACCACGTTGCCAACGCCGTCGATGACGCTGAACGACACGTTGTAGCGCACGGCGTACTCGGTGATGCGCGCATAGCCGCCGGCGGTCAGCGTATCGGTGCTGAAATTCGCCACCGGCACGCGCAGCTCGGCGATGCCCGGACCGCCCTCGTCCGTCACGTCAACGCCGGCAACTTCAAGCGCGCGCGCGAGCATGCGCTGGAAATCGCCCACACCGGTGACGATGTGGATTTTCCGGATCGACGCCGGCAGCTTCACGTTTTCACGCAGATGAAAACCGCAGGCGGACAGCGCGATGGCGCAAACCAGCAACAGCGAAGCGTGGAACAGACGACCGACTTTCATGGAACTCATGGATTTCATCCTGCGACGATGTTGACGATCTTGCCCGGTACCACGATGACCTTGCGTACGTTGAGGCCTTCCAGAAAGTGCGCCACCTGCGGCTGAGCGCGCGCCAATGCCTCGGCCTCCTCCCTGGAGGCGCCGGCCGGCAGCTCGATGGTAGCGCGCAATTTGCCATTGACCTGAACCGCCAGCGTGAGCGTATCGCGAACCATCGCCGCCGGGTCGGCTTTCGGCCACGGCTGGTCTTCCAGTACGGTCTGCGGATGGCCCAGCACCTGCCACAGCGCGTGGCTGATGTGCGGCACCACCGGGTTCAGCAGCAGCACCATGCTTTCCAGCGCCTCATGCCGCACCGCCCGACCCTGCCCGCTCTGGTCGGTGAACTTGTTCAGCGCGTTGAGCAGCTCCATCAGCGCCGCGATCGCCGTGTTGAAGGCGTGGCGGCGGCCGAAATCGTCGCTGACCTTCTGGATGGTTTCGTGCACCTGCCGGCGCATGGCTTTCTGCCCGGGGTCCAGCGCGCCCGGATCGACCACCGGATGATCGGGGTTGGCCGCATGCGCCGTCACTTCGCGCCACACGCGCTTGAGGAAACGCGACATGCCCTCGACGCCGGCCTCGCTCCACTCCAGCGACTGCTCCGGCGGCGCGGCAAACATCGAGAACAATCGCACGGTATCAGCGCCGTACTTGCCGACCATCGACTGCGGATCGATGCCGTTGTTCTTCGACTTGGACATTTTTTCGATGCCGCCGATCTGCACCGGCTGGCCGTCGGCTTTCAAGCGTGCGCCGATCACGCGCGCTTTTTCATCGCGCTCGATTTCGACATCGGCCGGATTGATCCAGTCCTTCGAGCCATCGGTGTTGTCGCGGTAATACGTTTCGGCAATGACCATGCCCTGGCACAGCAGGTTGGTCGCCGGTTCGTCGCTGTGCACCAGACCTTCGTCGCGCAGCAGCTTGTAATAGAAGCGGAAATACAGCAGATGCAGGATCGCGTGCTCGATGCCGCCGATGTACTGGTCGACCGGCAGCCAGTAGTTGGCGCGGTCGTCCACCTGCGTGCTGGCGCCGGGGCTGGTGTAGCGGGCGTAATACCAGCTCGACTCCATGAAGGTGTCGAAGGTGTCTGTTTCGCGTTCGGCCGCGCCGCCGCAGGTGGGGCAGACCGTCTTGCGCCACTCGGGGTCGGCCTTGATCGGCGACTGCACGGTGCCGACCTTCGAATACGCGTCGGCCACGTCCTCGGGCAGGATCACCGGCAGCTGATCTTCCGGCACCGGCACGTCGCCGCAGGTCGCGCAACGGATCACCGGAATCGGGCAGCCCCAGTAGCGCTGGCGGCTGACGCCCCAGTCGCGCAGGCGATAGTTGACCCGGCGCGAGCCGGTGCCGTCGCGCTCGAAGCGCGCCGCCAGCGCATTCAGCGCCTGGCTGAAATCCATGCCATCGTATTCGCCGGAATTGACCAGGATGCCTTTAGCACCCCAGGCGGCCTCCTCGTGGATGCGTCGTTCGAATTCTTCCACGATGCGCAGCGGCGCGGAAATATCCTGCGCGTTGGCATCGCGACCGCTCAGCGCGGCCTGCATCGGATCGACGCCGACGCCCAATGCGATGTCGTGCTGAATTTCGTTCAGTGCGTCGATGACGGATGGATCGACAACCACCATGCGAATCGGCAGGCTGTACTTCTGCGCAAATTCCCAGTCGCGCTGATCGTGCGCCGGCACCGCCATCACCGCGCCGGTGCCGTAGCCCATCAGCACGAAGTTGGCCACGTAGACGGGAATTTCTTCGCCGCTGATCGGATGGATCGCGCGCAGGCCGGTATCCATGCCGCGCTTTTCCTGGGTCTCCAGCTCAGCCTCGGAGACGCCGCCCTGGCGCAGCTCGGCGATAAAGGCAGCCAGCGGCGGATTGCTTTGCGCCGCATGCATGGCCAGCGGATGTTCGGCCGCGATGGAGACGAAGGTCACGCCCATCAGGGTGTCGGGGCGCGTGGTGAACACATCGAGTGGCGCCAGCATTTGGCCGTCCGGATCGTTGACCGCAAAGCGGATCTCCAGACCCTCGCTGCGCCCGATCCAGTTGCGCTGCATGGTCTTTACCGCATCGGGCCAGCCCGGCAGGGTGTCCAGGCCTTCCAGCAGCTGCTGCGCGTAGTCGGTGATCTTGAGGAACCACTGCGGAATCTCGCGCTTTTCCACCAGCGCGCCGGTGCGCCAGCCGCGGCCGTCGATCACCTGCTCGTTGGCCAGCACGGTCTGGTCGACCGGGTCCCAGTTCACCACGGAATTCTTGCGGTAGGCCAGGCCCTTTTTCATCAGCCGCACGAACATCCGCTGCTCATGCACGTAGTAGTCGGGCCGGCAGGTGGCGAACTCGCGCGTCCAGTCGATCGCATAGCCCATCGACTGCAGCTGCGCGCGCATGTGCTCGATATTGGCGTAGGTCCACTTGGCCGGCGCGGTCTTGTTCTTGATCGCGGCGTTTTCAGCCGGCAGGCCAAACGCATCCCAGCCCATCGGCTGCAGCACGTTTTTGCCCTGCATGCGCTGGTAGCGGCTGATCACGTCGCCAATCGTGTAGTTGCGCACGTGACCCATGTGCAGCGCACCGGAGGGATACGGCAGCATCGACAGGCAGTAGAACTTCGGCTTGGAGGGATCCTCCTTTACCTCGTACGCGTGCTGTTCTCCCCAGTACCTCTGAGCGGCATTTTCCACGGCCGCGGCGGAGTAGCCCTGCTCCGGCGATTGCCCTGGCTCGGCAGCCCCCTGTGACAGGGAGCTGGTGTCTTGAATGTCCTGCATGAGTGCGGCGCCGTGATGCGGTGGGCCCGAGCCGGCGACGGCCGGCTGCGGTTAACGGATCAGACTAGCCCAGCGCGGCCCCGGCGCCAAGCCTTGACGCGTTGGCCGCGCGTACTCTCAAGCGCCTGGACAGGCCGGCGTCTGGCCGTTGCCCAGCGATTGCGCGGCAGCTGCGATCTGCGCCGCCAGCCTCGCAATCGCACGCTGATGGCCCTGTACCAGGGCGTCATAGCCTGCACCCACGGTCTCGCTGACCCGACTGTTGCAGGACAGCGCGCCGCCCTGACCGTTGCCACCGTGCATCAGCCGCACGCTCCAGCTGCCGTCAATGAGCGCATAGCTGCCCGGGAGCGAGTCGAAGCGCCGTACATCGAGCTTGATTCGCAGCAGCGGCTTGTCGTTACCGGGCAACGCACTGACGTCTTCGCTGTGCAGCTGGCGCGCCAGATCGGTCGACAGCGCACTGCGCAACTCGTCGCCCAGCGGCGCGATCCAGCGCTCGCCGTTGAGCAGCGCCACGCCCTGACTGCCATCGCGCACCACCAGCTGCGGCTGGTCGACCTGCGCCGGTACGGTGACTGGCAGCAGTTCGAACGGCAGCGACGCCATGGCCGGGCTCGACGACGCGGTGTCGGAAGTCGGGTCGGTCGCCGGTGGAACCAGCGTGTAGTAGTGCAGCGGCGCCGAGGCGCAGCCGGCCAGCGTCAGTGCGATGCCCCAGCCAAGCAGGCGCCTGCCGCGGTGAAAAAGGCCTGCACGAATCATGGCTTGCTCCCTTGCTGCGGTGAGTGGGGTGGCGCGGGCGGTGCCGCCGGTGCGGGCTTGGCGTCGGCGCCGCGGCCGCGGATAAGCGCCTCGGGGTGATCGCCCAGGTAGTCGATCAGCACGCGCACCGAGCGCGCCGCGCGCTGCACTTCCTGCAACGTCGTGCCGAGGTTCTGCTGCAGCGGCGAATCGCCGGACAGTGCATCGCCCGCCGTATTGACGGTTTTCTGCACGCCCTTCATGGTGGTGTCGAGCTCGGGCAAGGTCTTGCCGTTGACCTGCTTCAACGTCGCGCTGAGTCCGGCCAGCGTCTGGTTGAGGTTGTTGCCGATCGCCTCGAACGGGATCTTGTCGATCTTGTCGACAATCTCCGCCGCCTGCTCCTGCAACTTGTCGAAGCTGCCGGCAGCCGTCGGAATCATCAGCGGCCGGGCGTTCGTGTCGAATGCCACTTTCGGCGCGTTCTTGATGAAGTCCATCGAGATATACAGCTGGCCGGTGAGCAGGTTGCCGGTGCGCGCCTGCGCGCGCAGGCCGTGATCGACCAGGCGCCCCATCATCTGGGTCATGTCCGGATTTTCGCCGCGCGCCTTCACCAGCGCCTGCAGCTTGTCATAGGCGGTGCCCAGACGCTGCGGATACACCACCGCGCCGACGATCAGCGGGAAGGTCTGCGTCTTCTCGTCGTAATCCAGCCGGACCGAAACCACGTTGCCGATTTTCACGCCGAGGAACTCCACGGGCGCGTTGACGTCGAGGCCGCGCATCGATTTTTCGAAGCGCATGCGGATGTAGTGCGGCGTGCCATCGGGCGGCGCCATGGCCGTGCCCTGATCGGCAAACAGCTGGAACTGCGCATCCTGCGCCGCCGGCGTGCTGTCGTGCGGCCCCGGCGGGTCCTGAAACGCCAGACCGCCAGCCACAACCGTGGCCAGCGACTCGGTGTTGAGCTTCAGGCCATCCGCACCCAGCGACACATCCACGCCGCTGGCGTTCCAGAAGCGCGTCGAAGTGGTCACGAACCTGTCGTTCGGGCCGTCGATAAAGATCTGCATCGACACGCCTTTACCGTTCTGATCCAGCCGGTACGACACCACACGGCCGACTTGGATGCGCCGGTAGTAAACCGGCGAGCCGATGTCGAGCGAACCCAGGTCATCGCTATGCAATACGAAGCTTCGCCCCGGCGCCGAATGATTCACCGCCGGCGGCGTTTCCAGACCCTTGAAGTGCTCCTCGGAGGTCTGCGAATCGCCGACGTCGGCGCCGATGAAGGCCCCGGACAGCAGGGTATCGATGCCGGACACGCCGCCGATGCCGATGCGCGGACGCACCACCCAGAAGCGCGTGCCCTGGGTGGCGAAACTCTTGGCGCTCTTGGCCAGCGCCACTTTTACCTTGACGTGGGAGCGATCCTCGCTGAGCTCGATCTTGTCGACCTTGCCGATCACCACGTTCTTGTATTTCACCGGCGTCTTGCCGGCGTCCAGGCCTTCGGCGGTCTGGAAGGTGATGGTGATCTCCGGGCCGGCCTGCAGCACGCTGTTGACGATCAGCGAGATGCCGATCACCGCCGCCAGCGCCGGCACCAGCCAGATCAGCGAGGCGCTGAAACGCTTGCGGCGCTTGACCACGGGGTGTGGCAGCCCGTCGCGTTCGGGCTGGTCCAGTTCGTTGCTGCGTTCGTCAGTCATCGCTATCTCTGCTATCCCAAATCAGCCGGGGGTCGAAGCTCATCGACGCCAGCATGGTCAATACCACGGTCAGGCCGAAAAAAATCACGCCGGGCAACGGCTCCACCCTGCTCAATACACTGAAGCGCACCAGCGCCGACAGCAGCGCCACCACAAACACGTCCAGCATCGACCAGTAGCCGATGAACTCCACCAGCCGGTACAGCCGGGCGCGCTGCGGTTGCGCCCAGTCGGTGCGCATGTGGCTGCTGATCAGCAGGGTGCCCAGCACCAGGAACTTCAGCATCGGCACCATGATGCTGGCGACAAAGACAATGATCGCCAGATCGGCCGAGCCGTTGATCCACAGCTCCTTGACGCCGCTGAGGATGGTGTTGTCGTCCACATCGTTGAGGCTGGCCGTGCGCATGATCGGCAGAAAATTGGCCGGCAGGTACATCATGAACGCCGCCAGCAGCAGGGCCCAGGTACGCGCATAGGTGGCCGGCTTGCGCCGATGCAGCGCCGAACCGCAGCGCGGGCAGAACGCGTCCGCGACACCCTCGGCCGGCTGGCGGCAAACCAGCCGGCAGACGTGGCAGCCGATCAGGCCCAGATCAGCTGCCCGCGGCAGCGCTTGCACCTGCTCCGGCGCGCTCATGCCGAATCCTTCATGCGCATGTCCCACAGCTCGCGCATGTCAACGCGGGCGAAAATGGTGATAAGCACCGTCAGCACCGCGTAAGCGTAAATACCGGGATCGGCCACCACATCGAAATAGACCTTGGCCTTGACGATAGCCACCAGCGCGCCGAGCACGAACACCTCGCTCATGGTCCACGGCCCGATGTAGTGCAGCGTCACCATGATCGGCACAAAGCCCGGTGCGCAGCGCCGCTGCCGGGCGAACCAGAGCAACCAGCCAATAGACAGCATTTTGACCAGCGGAAAAAAGAACAGCGTGGCTGCCGCCAGTACAGCAATAACCTGAGCACTGGATTGCCACATCGTGATGATCGCGCCCCACAGCGTGGTGCTGCTGTGCTGCCCGTTGAGGCCCAGCGTGACGATGGGCCAGAGATTGGCCTGCACAAACACGATGAACGCGGTGAGCACCAGCGCCAGCATCGTGTTGGGATTGAGGCTGTGGAAGTGCTCCAGCGTGGCGCCGCAGCAGGCGCACTTGCCCACTTCGCCACGCGTCATCGCGCGGCGACGGTGAACCGTGTCGCACTCTTCGCAGATCTGCAGCGCTTCCAGAGACGTGGTGCTCATGCGGTCAAGAGGTTTGCTCGGACGTGGCCAGTGGTTGGATTCTCGCAAATCTGCGGCCCCGGCGCTGAACGTCGGGAACCGCATGCAGGCTTGATATGCTGACACCCGCCCCGATCTGGCAAGCACCGGATCGCACTGTATCTACCCCGATGGAAAATTCCGTGACTGAGAAAGCCGCCGTCTCCCACGTCTTCGATGTAACCCAGCAAGGCTTCGAGGCCGAGGTGCTGCAGGCCTCCATGAGCACACCCGTGCTGGTGGATTTCTGGGCCGAATGGTGCGAACCGTGCAAGACGCTCGGGCCGATGCTGGAAAAGCTCGCCGCCGAATACAACGGCGCGTTTCGCCTCGGCAAGGTCGACGTGGAGGCGCAGCAGGAACTGGCCGGCATGTTCGGCATCCGCAGCATCCCCACCGTGATGCTGGTGAAGGATGGCCAGGTGCTCGACGGCTTTGCCGGCGCGCTGCCGGAGAGCCAGCTGCGCGAATTCCTGTCCCGTCACGTGCAGCCGCTCGAAGCTGCGCCGCAACCGGACGCTGTCGATGAAGCCGCCCTGGAAACGCCCGAGCAGGCGATTGACCGGCTGCAGCAGGCGATCGCCGCCGAGCCGGACAAGGCCGAGCTGAAACTCGAGCTGGCGCTGGCGCTGATGCGCGGCGGCCAGGCGGATGCGGCAGAAGCCGAACTCACCGCCCTGCCGGCCAACCTCGCCATCGACGCGCGCGCGCAGCGCCTGCGCAGCCAGCTCGATCTGGCCCGCGCGCTGGAGGGTGCCCCTTCACTGGCCGAACTGCGTCAGCGCATTGCCGTCAACGCCAGCGACTGGGCCGCGCACGACCTGCTCGGCGTGCGCCTGCTGCTGGAAGACGAGCCCGCCGCCGGACTCGACGAATTTCTGCTCATCCTCAAGGGCGATCGCGAGTGGAACGACAACCAGGCCAAGAAGCGCCTGCTCGCCGCGTTCGCCACTTTGGATGACGCCGAACTGGTCGGCAGCTACCGCCGCAAGATGGCTTCGCTGCTGTTTTGATGCGCGGCGATCCAGCGCATGGAGCATTGACGCGATGAAAGCCTCCACCTTTCGTCGCGTGATGAACCTGTGGCCGCCGTTTCTGTTCAACAGCATTCGCGTGCAGAGCATCAGCCCCGATTACACGGAGGCGAAGGTCGTGCTGCGTCTGCGACCGTGGAACCGAAATTACGTCGGCAGCCAGTTTGGCGGCAACCTGTTCGCCATGACCGATCCGTTCTGGATGCTGCTGGTGATGCACCAGCTGGGCAACGACTACATCGTCTGGGACAAGGCCGGCGCCATCGATTTTGTTGCGCCCGGTCGCGAGAACGTCTACGCGCACTTCAAGCTTGATCCGGCCGTGGTAGATCAGCTGCGCGCCGCGGCCGCCGACGGCGGCAAGGTGCTGCACTGGTTCGAAACCGATGTGGTTACGGCATCGGGCGAAGTGATCGCCCGCGTGCGCAAACAGGTTTACGTACGGCTGAAGCCCAGAGCGCGCTGATCGCAGAAGGTGAAGTGGACGATGCCGCTCCCGTCGGGCGGCATCACTCCCGCTCGAAACGGACAATTTCATCTAGGAATTTGTCCATTCTTCGTACACTACGGCCTACTGCTTGGTTTTCTATCACATGGGCGTATCCCATGCGACGCATGAGCCAGATCACGAGCACCACCAGAAGAAGCCCGACGCAGCTGCTTGATAACGCCCAGTAGATGAAGGACGCCTTCTGTGTCCAAGGATCGATACCGTGCCAGGCGAGATTCATCCACGTCACCGGGATCCAGATGAAACAGCCGAGCACCGCGTGGAAGGGGGTCTCGACACGATATTTCCACGCGCGCAGATCAGCCAGACGGCTCTGGATCACGATCACCGACGCGGCGTAGTCGATTCGGTGGATCAGATAAAGATTTCGCGCGGCAAACACGACAAGCATCAGCCCAAACGCATGCACCACCAAACCGCAGATCAGCAGGTGCGTGATGTGCAAACGCGTTGCCCAAAATGCGCCTGCCATGATTGCCAATACCAAACCGATAGCCATCTGAATCCATTGTCCGAAGATCAACGGCCGCAGTCCCTTTCGCGCCTTGTCGAGTGTTGAGTCCTTGAATAGCCGCAGGCTCAGCGCATTCTGCTTTTCGAGTTGACGACTCAACGTCTGCCAGGCCAGTTTCATCTCGTCGAGTTCCATGGTCATGCTCCGGTTGTCGCTGCGCCGGTCATTTGCCCGCGCAGCGTGTGTTTTATGCGGCTTATCTTGGTTGCCACATTAGTTTCGCTGATGCCGAGAATCTCGGCGATCTCGCCGTAGCTGCGGTCCTCCAGATACAGCAGAATCAGCGCGCGATTGAGTTCATCGAGCTGGCCGATAAACGCATACAGCGCCGTCAGTCGCTCGTTGGGTTCCGCGATCGATTCGCCGCCGCCAACGGTTTCCAGATGCCTCGCCTCCAGCGGTTCGAAACGCTCGCCGTCGGACCAGCGCGCGCGGCGCGCCTGCGAAATGGCGACGTTCAACGCGATGCGATACATCCAGGTGGAAAACTTTGCCCGCGCCTCGTCGTAGCTGCCAAACGAGCGCCACAGCTGCGCGCTGATTTCCTGCATCAGATCATCGCGATCGGCCACGCTGCGGCTGTAAAGCGCGGCGACCTTGAACACGACACCGCGATGCTGCTGCAGCAGATGTTCGAAACGTTGCTGGTGGTGTCTGGCGGTCATCGACGCGGTGGTTTCCCCAAGGTTCCATCCATGATTCGCACGGGCGCAGAAAAAATCACAGCACGCGGCAGGCAGGTTGAGCGGTCAACGGCTCCCCTACAATGACGGCGTCCCCGCCCAATAGAATTTTTCGATGCCCCCTCTGCGCGTCAAACGCTACCTGATCACCGGCCTGCTGACCTTTATTCCGCTGTGGGTGACCTGGCTGGTCTTCAAATTTGTGCTGGGCCTGCTCGCCGGCATCGGCGCACCGATGGTTACCGCGCTGCTCGGCGCGCTGGCGCTGGTGGCACCGAAGGCCGCCAGCGCGCTCAACGCCGAATGGCTGGTTTCCATCATTGCGCTGCTGATTACCCTGGCCGCGCTTTACCTGCTGGGCTTTGTCGCCAACCGCGTGATCGGTCAGCGCTTCATCAACGCCTTCGACGGCCTGCTGGCGCGCATTCCCGTCGTGCAGACCATTTACGGCGGCACCAAGAAGCTAATGGCCGTGCTGCAGAACAAACCCTCCGGCGTGCAGCGCGTGGTGCTGGTGGAGTTTCCCCGGCGGGGCATGAAGGTCGTGGGGTTCGTCACCCGCGTCATGCACGAGGACGGCGGCAGCCGCGAAATGGCCTCGGTGTTCATCCCGACCACGCCCAACCCGACCGGCGGCTATCTGGTGGTGGTGCCGCTGGACGAGCTGACGCCGACCGACTGGACGATGGATCAGGCGATGGCCTTCATTATTTCCGGCGGCGCGGTGGCGCCCGACACGCTGCCCGCCTCGCCCGTGGCGTTTGGCGATCGCCTTGACGGAGATCGTCCATGAGTCGGCGCGCACGCCTGCTGATGCTTTCGACTCTGCTGGCCGGCATGGGCCTGACCGCGCAGGCAAACGCTTCCAGCGCCAAGGACTGGATCACGCCGGCCGAAGCGACCAAGTTCAGCACGACGCCAAGCTATGCCGAAACGCTCGCCTATCTGCAGCGGCTGCAGCAGGCGGCGCCCGGTGTGATTCATCTGCAAACCTTCGGCACCACGCCCGAGGGCCGGCCGATGATGGCGGTGATCGCCAGCGGCGACGGCAGCTTCGATCCCGCGGCGGCGCGCAAGGCCGGCAAGCCGGTGGTGCTGGTGCAGGCGGGCATTCATCCCGGCGAGATCGAGGGCAAGGATGCGGGCCTGATCCTGCTGCGCGATATCGCCATCACGCACAACTATCTGCATCTGCTCGATCACCTGGTGCTGGTCTATATCCCTGTGTTCAGCGTCGACGGCCACGAGAACTCGTCGCCCTACAACCGCATCAACCAGAACGGCCCCGCCAGCATGGGCTTTCGCGCGCAGTCGCAGTACCTCAACCTCAACCGCGATTACATCAAGGCCGACGCGCCGGAAATGCTGGCGTGGCTGAAGCTATGGCAGACCTGGCTGCCGGACTTGCTGATCGACGTGCACACCACCGACGGCGCCGATTATCAGTACGACCTGACCTGGTATACCGAAGACCCGCACAAACTCGACCCAGCCATCAGCGCCTGGCAGCACGACGCCATCGTCGATCACGCGATACCGGCGTACGAAAAGCGTGGCCATCTCGCATCGATCTATCTGGAATTCAAGGACGGCCGCGATCCGCGCAAGGGCATCGAGAATTTCGGTTCCGGCCCGCGCTTTTCCACCGGCTACGCGGCGCTGCAGAACCGCCCCGCCCTGCTGATCGAAACCCACATGCTGAAGAGTTACCGGACGCGCGTGCAGGCCACCGTCGATCTGGTCGAGCTGATGCTGGAACAGGTCAACCAGCACCCGGCCGCGCTGCTCGCCGCCACGGCCAAGGCCGATGCCAACGTCATTGCACGTGCGCGCGATGCGCAGGCCAGCATGCCGCTGACTTTCAAGGCCGATCCGCAGTCCACGCCGTTCACGCTGAAAGGCTATGCGTTCACCCTCACACACAGCGATATCTCCGACAGCGACTGGATTCAGTACGACCCCAGCAAGCCAAAAACCTATGCCATCGAAAACTGGAACGGCCTGCTGCCCGACCTATCCGTCGCGCCGCCAGCCGCCTACGCGGTACCCGCGCAGTGGACCGCAATCATCGACAAGCTCGACGCGCACGGCATTCGCTATCGGCGGCTCGATCATGCGGTGACCATCCACGCCGAGGGCTACCAGCTCGATCAACCGAAGTGGGCGAACCAGCCGTTCGAAGGCCATCTGATGCTGCGCAATTTCGCGCTGCACACGGTCGCGCGCGACGTCACCCTGCCGGCCGGCTCGGTGATCGTGCCGATGGATCAACGCGCCGCCAACGTCGCGATCAACCTGCTGGAACCGCAGGCGCCCGATTCGCTGCTGCAGTGGGGTTTCCTCAACGCGATCTTCGAGCAGAAGGAATACGGCGAGCCGCGCGTGCTGGAAAAACTGGCGCGCGAGCTGATGGCCAAGGATCCCGCGCTGAAAACGCAGTTCGAGAAGAAGCTGCACGATGACCCGGCATTCGCAGCCGACACCAATGCCCGGTTGAGCTTTTTCTACGAGCGCTCACCCTGGTACGCCGTGCAGCGCGTCGGCGCCTATCCGGTGCTTCGGCTTGGTGGGGCACAGGCTGCGGAGTTCATCACTTCCACGCCCTAACGCGCCGATCGCTTGCACGAAAAAAACCTCTGCCGATGTATCGAGTCTGCAGCCTCGACGGTCTGCGCTGGATTGCCCTCGTTTCGGCGATATCGTTGCCGCCGTCGGAACACGCTTTTAACAGACCGTTAGCCCCCCCCTGACCTTTGACACTGTCTCACCCATGACGTATGACCTAGCGTCGGCAGGTGCGGCTGCGTGTTGCGGGGCATCCGGCAACCCGCCGCCAAGGCATTACCACGCTATTCGCCCGACGGGCGACATCAATCACAGAGGGAAATCCATGACGAAGCAGTATTTGAAGCCCCTGGCGCTGGCCGTGAGCCTGGCCCTGTCACTGACCGCCTGCGGCAAGAGCGACGAGCAGGCCGCCGCGCCAACGCCCGCCCCGGCCGCCACCGCCGCAGCACCGGCGCCGAGCGCGAGCGCCGCACCGGCGGCAGCGGCGACGACAGCCAGCATTTTCGACGTCAGCGAACTCGACCCGAACCTCAAGGCATGCGCTGACTTCAACGGCTTCGTCAACGCCAAGTGGATCGCCGCCAATCCGATTCCGGCCGATCAAAGCAGCTGGGGCGCGTTCAATATTCTCAACGAAAAGAGCCTGAAGACCCAGCACGAGATCGTCGATGACGCCGCCAAGAATGCCGACAGCGCCAAGCCCGGTTCAATCGAACAGAAGATCGGTTGGCTCTATCACTCCGGCATGGACGAGGCGACCATCGAGAAGAACGGCTTCGATCCGATCAAGCCCAAGCTCGATGCGATCGCCGGCCTGAAGAGCGGCGCCGACGTGGCCAATTTCATCACCAAGAGCTACGCCGACGGTGACATGCAGGTGTTCCAGTTTGGCGCCAGCGGCGACTTCAAGCACGCTGACACGCAGATCGGCTTCGCCAACGAGGCAGGCCTGGGTCTGCCGACCAAGGACTACTACACCAAGCCGGAATACAAGGATATCCGCGACGCCTACGTGGCCTACATCGCCAAGTCGCTCGAGCTGACCGGCGTGTCCGAAGCCGACGCCAAGAAGCAGGCCGACGACGTGCTGAAGTTCGAGACCGCACTGGCAGCCGCCTCGCTGTCGCCGGTGGAAGAGCGCGACATCAAGAACGAGTACCACTTCGTCACCGTTAAAGAAGCCGACAGGGTCACCCCGCATTTCAGCTGGGAGAAATTCTTCGACGCCCAGGGCGTGAAGATCGACAAGGGATTCTCTCTGTCGCAGCCGAAGTTCTTCGCCCAGTTCGACAAGATGCTGGCCAGCACGCCGGTCGACCAGTGGCAGGCCTATCTGCGCTTCCACACGATCGACGATGCCTCGCCGTACCTGAGCAAGAATTTCCAGGACAACAAGTTCGCCTTCTACGGCACCACCCTGGCTGGTCAGCCGCAGCAGCGTCCGCAGTGGAAGCGCGTGCTTGGCGCGGTCAACGCCAGCATGGGTGAAGCCCTGGGTCAGCTCTACGTCGCCAAGGAGTTCACGCCGGAGGCCAAGCAGCGCGCCGAAGAGCTGGTCACCAACATCCGCAATGCGCTGAAGGCGCGCATCGAAAACCTCGACTGGATGAGCGCCGACACCAAGGCCAAGGCGATCGACAAGTGGAACAAGTTCCTGCCCAAGATCGGCTACCCCGACAAGTGGCGTGACTGGTCCGGCCTCGACATCAAGCCGGACAATTACTACGCCAATATCCAGGCTGCCAACAAGTTCAACTACGACTACGACATCGCCAAGATCGGCAAGCCGACCGACCGCAAGGAATGGGGCATGACCCCGCAGACGGTCAACGCGTACTACAACCCGAGCGACAACACGATCAATTTCCCGGCCGCGATTCTGCAGCCGCCGTTCTTCGATGCCAAGGCCGACGACGCGATCAACTACGGCGGCATCGGTGCCGTGATCGGTCACGAATCCAGCCACGGCTTCGACGACCAGGGCAGCCAGTTCGACGGCGACGGCAATCAGAGGGACTGGTGGACCAAGGACGACAAGGCCAAGTTCGACGCGCGCACCGACAAGTTGGTCAAGCAGTTTGACGAGTACGCACCGCTGAAGGACAAGCCGGACCTGCACGTCAACGGCAAGCTGACACTGGGCGAGAACATCGCCGACCTGGGTGGCCTCAACGTCGCCTACGACGCGCTGCAGACCGCGTTGAAAGCCAACCCGACCGAAGCGAACCAGAAAATCGACGGCTACACCGAAGATCAGCGCTTCTTCCTCAACTGGGCGCGCGTGTGGCGCGGCAGCATGCGCGAGAAGACCTCGATCCTGCGCATCAACACCGACCCGCATGCCCCGATGGGCCTGCGTGCGATCGGTGCGCCGTCGAACATGCCGGCCTTTGCTGCCGCGTTCGAGTGCAAGCCGGGCGATGCCATGGTGCGTCCGGCCGATACCCAGGTGAAGATCTGGTAAGTCGCGACACCCAATACCGCTGATCGAAGCGGTATCGAAACGAAAAGCCCCGCATGCGAATGCGGGGCTTTTTCATGGGCTCGCGCGCGACCTCGCAACCCGACTCCGGCAACTCGGATAAACTCGCCAATGCGATAAGTATTGCAAATCATTCTCATTAAAAATATCGTATGCAACTACTTGCGGTGCCAGCCAGAGCGGAAATGCCGCCGGATGCTGGTTGCTGCAATTCGTCAGGGGTTAGGCCGCGCCGAGCGTTGGCGTGGCTAATCCCGCTGATCCAACGCCCTGCATCCAGCCACTGCAGACTTTCTGCACTCGCAAGACGCGTCAGGTTTTTCGACACGAAACGCTTCAACAAACGGAATTTCCATGGCCTTCATCAAGAGCCGCAAGCACCCGACCGTCGCGAGCCATTACGCTTCACACTCCTCGAAAACCTGTTCCGGCGTGGTTGCCGCTGCCGCCCTGCTGACCGGTTTCGCGCTGGCGCTGCCGGCCGCCGCGGCGGATGGTTCAAGCGCGCCGATCACGACCGACGCACAGACCACCGATGCGAAGAATCTTCAGGGCGTCAAGGTCACCGCCAATGGCGTCAGCGATTACCGCGTCGACAAGGTGGCCTCACCGAAATTCACCCAGCCGCTGCTCGACACCACCCAGACCGTCAGCATCATAAGCAGGGACCTGATCCAGCAGCAGGGCGCCACTACGCTCACTGAAGCACTGAAAAACAGCCCGGGCGTCGGCACGTTCTACGCTGGCGAAAACGGCACCACATCGACCGGCGACGCCATCTACATGCGCGGGTTCGACACCTCCAACAGCATCTTCGTCGACGGCGTGCGCGATCTCGGCTCTATCTCGCGCGACACCTTCAATATCGAGCAGATCGAAGTGTTCAAGGGCCCGGCCGGCACGGACAACGGCCGGACCGCGCCGACCGGCGCGATCGATCTGGTGAGCAAGCAGCCGGTCATCGGCAACGCCGTGTCCGCTGGCGTGTCGTACGGCGGTGGCGGCAACCGCCGCCGCACGACCGCCGACGTGAACCAGACCATCAGCGACACCTCCGCCTTTCGTGTCAACGTGATGGGCCAGGATGCCGGCGTTCCCGGACGTGACAAGGTCGAAAACAATCGCTGGGGCGTTGCTCCAACCCTGGCCTTCGGCCTCGGCACGGCAACGCGGGTGTATCTGGATTACCTGCACATCAAGCAGAACAACGTGCCCGACGGCGGCGTGCCAACCATCGGCCTGCCCGGCTACAGCAGCCCCGATCCGACCCGCCCGCAGTTGTCCAACGCGGCGATGGTGGACTCGAGCAATTTCTACGGCACCGACAACGACTTCGATCGTGTCAAGGCCGACATGTTCACTGCACGCGTCGAGCACGATTTTTCGCCCGACGTCGCCTTGCACAACACCCTGCGCTGGGGCCGCACCAGCGAGGACTATCTGCTCACCTCGTTTCTCGGCAGCGCCGCCAACCTGCTGACGCCGGACATCAACAATCCGTCCACCTGGACCATCGCGCGCAGCAACCCGACGTTCAAGCAGCAGGTCAACACGATCCTCACCGACCAGGCCAACGTCACCGCGAATTTCGAAACCGGCAGCATCGTCCACAATCTCAGCGCTGGCGTCGAGCTGACCCAGGAAAAGCTGTCCACTGGCGGCCTTGGCGTACTCAACGCCAGCAAGTGGCCCGCGGCAAATCTGTACGACCCGTATGCGGACGTGCAGGGTCTGATCTACGGCAATACCGGTGCGCATTCGAACGGCAAGACCGATACCGAAGCGGCCTACCTCTTCGACACGCTGAAATTTGGCGAGCGGTGGCAAGTGAACGCCGGCGTGCGACTGGACCATTACTCCACCGATTTCAGCAGCGCCGTGGTGTGCGGGGCGCGCAACGGGCCGGCCTGCGGCGCGGCGCCGGCGGGCACCATTCTTCCGGGCGTCAATGCCAGCAAGTCCGGCAACCTGCCGAACTACAAGCTCGGCGTGCTGTACAAGCCGGCGGACAACGGCAGCATCTACGCCAACTTTGCCGTCTCCGAGGAGCCGCCGGGCGGCAGCAGCCTGTCGCTGAGTTCGTCAGCCAACAGCGCCGACAACCCGATCTTCGATCCGGAAAAGGCACGCACGATCGAGTTCGGCACCAAGTGGGATCTGCTCGGCCAGAAGCTTTTTGTTACGGCGGCGCTCTATCGCACGACAGTGAGCAACGACGTGGTGCAGGATCCGGTCGATCTGCAGTATTACCAGATCGGCAAAAAGCGTGTGCAGGGCATCGAACTCACCGCGGTGGGCAAGATCACCGAAAACTGGGCCGTCAGCACCGGCTTCACCACGATGAACGCCACCGTCGACAGCGGGCCCAACGTGTCGGCCGATGGCTCCAGCGATCTGGCGTACACGCCGAAGAGCGCCTTCACCGCGTGGACCACGTACCACTTGCCGTTCAACCTCACCATCGGCGGCGGCGTGCGTTACTCCGGCGAGCTCAAGCGCGGCACGGACAACGCCATCGGCACGCCGGCGTATACCGATGCCTACTGGGTGTTCGACGCCATGGCGAGCTACCCGGTAAACAAGCACCTCAGTCTGCAGCTCAACGTCTACAACCTGTTCGACAAGAGCTACGTCGCCTCGATCAACAAGAGCGGCTATCGTTACATTCCCGGAACCCCGCGCTCGGCCATGATCACGGCCAATCTGCAGTTTTGATCGAACGTGCGCCAGCCGGACCTCTTGATCGACAAGTGTTAGAAAACCGGCCCGCTGGAAAATCGCCCGGCGGGCCGAAACGACAGGCACGCGCCGGAGTTCGCCATGTTGCTGCATGTTCCCGCTGTTCTGAGTCGAGCTCAGGTCACCCAGATGCACGAGGCACTGGACGCTGCGGACTGGACCGACGGGCGCGAGACGGTGGGCCCGCAGGGCGCGCAGGTGAAGCAGAATCAGCAGTTGCCCAATGCGTCGCCGCTGCGCGCCGAACTGGGCAGGGTCGTTCTGTCAGCGCTCGCCAATCAACCGCTCTACCACTCCGCCACGCTGCCGCTGCGTACCCTGCATCCACGCTTCAACCGCTATGAGGGCGGCGGCCAGTATGGCTTGCACGTCGATGGTGCCGTGATGGGCCTGCCAGCCGGCGGCCACCTGCGCAGCGATATCTCCTGCACGCTTTTTCTCAGCGAGCCGGACGACTACGACGGCGGCGAGCTGATCGTCAGCGACACCTATGGCGAGCACGAGATCAAACTGCCGGCCGGCGATCTCATCATCTACCCGTCCAGCAGCCTCCACCGGGTGCAGCCGGTTTCCCGCGGCACGCGACTTGCGGCGTTTTTCTGGGTGCAGAGCATGATCCGCGACGGCGCGCGCCGGCGCATGCTGTTCGAACTGGACACCTCGGTGCAAACGCTCACGCGCGCCGGCGCCGACGCCGACGTGCTGCTGACGCTTACCGGCATCTATCACAATCTTCTGCGGCAATGGGCTGAAACCTGAGGCCGGCGGTCGCCGCTGTCGACATCGGTGGCAACGGGTGGCGCGGCTTGCGCGACGTCAGCGGTTCCCAGCGAGCGCGTGTGGGCGGATAATCGTCGGCCCTTGATGCAACACGGCGATTCAATGTTCGTTCCTGGTCAACGCTGGATCTCTTCCGCCGAACCCGAGCTGGGTCTCGGCACCGTTCTTCGCGTCGAAGGACGCGGTGTGCAGATACTTTTTGCCAAGGCGGGCATTCTTCGCCCCTATGCGATCGACTCCGCGCCGCTGTTGCGCGCTGAATTTCGCGCGGGGCAGCGTGTCTCGGGCAAGGGCATCGCCTTTCTGGTGGAACGCGTGGAGATTCGCGACGAGCTGCTGATCTATCGCGGCGAAGGCCGCGAGCTGGAGGAAGGCCAGCTCGACGACGAGCAGAGCGTAAGCCAGGCCGATGACCGCTTGATCGGTGGCCGCACCGATTCGGTCGCGCAGTTCGAGCTTCGATTGGAAGGTCTTAGGCGGCGTGCCGAGGGGCGCCGTTCGCCTGCATGGGGGCTCGGTGCCGCGCGCATCGGGCTGGTGCCGCATCAGCTGCGCGTGGCGGGTATCGCTTCCGCGCGCCGACCGCCGCGCGTGCTGCTGGCCGACGAGGTGGGTCTGGGCAAAACGATCGAAGCGGGCATGATCATCGCGCGCCAGCTCGCCACCGGCCGCGCGTCGCGCGTGCTGCTGCTGTTGCCCGATACGCTGGTCTATCAGTGGTTTGTCGAGCTGCTGCGCCGCTTCAACCTGAGCTTTGCCATCTACGACGAGGAGCGCTGCGAGGCGCTGCAGTCGTCCGGCGAGGACCACGCCGAAGATGCCGGCAATCCGTTCGAAGACGAACAGCTGGTGATCGCCGACTTCGGCTTTCTGGAAAACTCGCCGAAATACGCCGCGCAGCTGCTGGCCGCACCGTGGGATCTGCTGGTGGTGGACGAGGCGCATCATCTGGCCTGGTCACCGGAGGCGACCAGCCCGCGCTATGCGATGGTGGAGAAACTCGCCGCCGCAATTCCCGGCGTGATCCTGCTCACCGCCACGCCCGAGCAGCTTGGCCGCAGCGGTCACTTCGCCCGGCTGCGCCTGCTCGATCCCCAGCGTTACCACGATCTGGACGGCTATCTGGCCGAAGCCGACGACTATCAGGCGCTGTCAGCCATCGCCGATCGGCTGCTCGACGGTGTCGCGCTGGACGATGCCCAGCGGCAGACTCTGGCCAATGCTTTTGATGGCGACGAGACGCTGACCGCTTATCTGGCCGACGCCACCAAGCCCGCCCATGCGCGCGAGCTGCTGGCCGCGCTGATCGACCGCCACGGCACCGGCCGCGCGATGTTCCGCAACCGACGCGCCGGCATCGGCGGCTTTCCCAATCGCGTGCCCGAGTGGCATGTGCTGGATGCCGATACGGTCGAGGACAGCACGCGCCAGTCGCTGCTGGCCGAGTTCCATGCCGATATCCAGCAGCCGCCGGTGTTGATGGAGGTGAACTACGCCAACGATCCGCGCATCGACGCGCTGATCTCGCTGCTGGAAAAATTTCCGCAGGACAAGTTTCTGCTGATCTGCCGCAGCCAGGCCAAGGTGCTGGCGCTGGAAGAGGCGCTGCGCACGCGCAGCGGCGTCGGCGTGGCGCGTTTCCACGAAGGCCTGGGGATCATTCAGCGCGACCGCAACGCCGCGTATTTCGCCCAGCCCGACGGCGCGCGACTGCTGCTGTGTTCGGAGATCGGTTCGGAAGGCCGCAATTTCCAGTTCGCGCATCATTTGATCCTGTGGGATCTGCCGCTCGACCCCGACCTGCTCGAACAGCGCATCGGCCGACTCGACCGCATCGGCCAGCAGCACGACATCCAGATCCATATTCTGGTGGTCGCCGACAGCGCCCAGCACGTGCTGGCGCGCTGGTACGACGAGGGCGTCAACGCCTTCCGGGTCAGTCCTGCCGACGGCCGCGAGCTGCTGCGACGCTACGGCGAACCGCTGGCCAAGCTGGCCGACGAACACGCCCGCGGCGACGACAACCGCGACCAGGAGCTCGACGTGCTGCTGGCCGAGACGCGCAGCAGCCATGAGCAGATGGCCGAATTGATCAGCGCCGGCCGCGACCACCTGCTGGAGCTGGCCGCCAGCCGCGACCTGCATGCCGACGAGCTGCAGCAGGCGTTCTCGCGCGAGGATCGCGACCCCGGCCGCGACGGTTTCATCCAGCGCCTGCTGGAGGCCTTCGGCATCCACGCCGAGGAGCTGAGCAGCCAGGTGCTGCTGCTCGATCCGCAATACCTCTCCACCGACGCCCTTCCCGGCTTCGCCGAAGGCCCGCAGTCGGTCACCTTTTCGCGCGAAGTGGCGCTGGCGCGCGAGGACTTGCCGCTGCTGCGCCTCGATCACCCGCTGATCGCCGGCGCGATGGATCTGGCGCTGTCCGGCGAACAGGGCAACGCGGCCTTTATGGTCGACGACGAACTGCCGCCACGCTCGGCCCTGCTGCAGGCCGTCTACGTGCTCGAATGCGTGGCCGAGCGCAAGCTGGATGCGGAGCGCTTTCTGCCCACGCTGCCGATCGTGGTTACGGTGGATACAAAGCTGGCCGAGCGCGTCGATTTCCAGCCCAGCGAAACGGCCCTGCGCCGCGCCCCGCAGCGCACGATCGAAGTGGTCCGCTACCGCAAGTTTCTCAACAAGCTGGTGCCGCCGATGCTGGGGCGTGCGGAAAAGCTGGCCGAGGCCTGCGCGCAAACCAGCATCGACGACGCGCTGGCGCTGGCGACGAGCACGCTGGACGCGGAGCTGTCGCGTCTGGTGGCCCTGCACGCGGTCAACCCCTCGATCAGCGAGACCGAGATCACCGCCGTGGCCGACGAACGCACCGCCCTGCTGGCGGCGCTGCCACAGTCGCGGCTGCGGCTGGATGCGGTGCGCTTCGTGGTCAGCGCCGACTTTCTGGTGCTGCGCTGATCTCAGCGCAGCAGAAGTCGTTTGGGCTTGATCGGCAGCTTGCCGCGCCAGTACTGGATCATCGCGTAGCCGCCGACCATGCCGCCCAGGTGCGCAAAATGGGCGACACCGGCCTGTGTGCCGGTCACGCCGAGGAACAGCTCGATCACCGCATAGCCAGTGACGAATAGCCACGCCGGCATCGGCACGGGGAAAAACATCAGCATCATTTTTTCGTGCGGATACAGCATGCCGAAGGCCAGCAGCAGCCCGAAAATCGCCCCGGAGGCGCCGATCGTGGGATAGAAACCGTGGGTGAACCACTGCACGACGATCAGCTGCGCCACCGCCGCGACGATGGCGCAGACAAAATAATAGATAAGAAAGTTGCGCGTACCGAACGTGCGCTCGATCGTGCCGCCAAACATGTACAGCGCGATCATGTTGAACAGGATGTGGGTAAAACTCCCGTGCATGAACGCGTATGTCACCACCTGCCACGGCTGGAACCCTACAGTCACCACCTGACCATCGCCAAGAGCACCGCTGACGTCCGGCCCCCACGGCCAGAGAGCAAAGTGCTGGGTCAGCGCAAAGGTGCTCGAATCGTGCAGCAGATACTGGAGCGCAAACACCACCACGTTGGCGATCAGCAGATTGCGGGTGGCAACGGGTAAATCAGTGGGCATGGATCGTCTTCCGGGTAGCGGCGCGAACGGATCGCCCCGCGTTGCTTAAGTAGTGGAGTGCAAGACCGCCCGGCGCAAGGTATTCGCTCAAGCAAAAACGTTAACGATGGTGCTTCATTCATGTGCCGTGCGTATTCCATGTGCCGTGCGTCTTCGTGCCGGCCTGCAAGCAAAAGCCGCCTTGCGGCGGCCTTGACTACAACGGGGTGAGGGCCATTGCCTCAGCCGTGACGATCCACCATCGCAATCGCCTCAGGACGCTTGGCGCCGGCAAAGTGCTTGGCCCAGTAGGCCTCGTCCAGGCTGGACACCTGCACGCTCTGACCGGTGGTCGGCGAGTGGATGAACTGACCGTTGGAGATATAGATACCGACATGCGAAATGCTGCGCTTGCCGTGCGTGCGGAAAAACACCAGATCGCCTGGCTTCATGTCCGCGCGTGCCACTTTCAGACCCGACAGGAACTGCGAGGCGGAATTGGTCGGCAGCTGCATGCCGATGGCATGAGCGAACACATAACGCACGAAACCGCTGCAGTCGAAACCGGTGGACGGGTCACGGCCGCCGCGAACGTAGCGGATATCGCGAAGATTCATCGCCAGACCGATCAGCGCCTTGCGCACGTCGGAAATGTTCTGGAGGTTGGCGGTTGCCGAATTCTGGTCGTCCGAGCCGCTTTGGCCTGTGGCATTGCCGCTTTTGGCGCTGTTCTTTGCGAGAGAGGATTTTTCTTTGACGCCGGCAATCTCGGCGTAGGCGGGCGCGGCGGACTGGGCGAGCATGGCGGCAGGGCTGAAGGCCGATGCCTGGGTGAGGAGCTGGGGACCGACGGAAGCGATGACCGGGGCGGCGGTGGCGGCGTTGTTGCTGGCGAGTACGGGACCGGACGCGAAGAGTACGGAAACGAGCGCAGCAGCAAGGGTCAGTCGTTTGGTCGGCATGCGGGATATCCCCCTTTTTTATTGCAGAAATCCGTCGCTTTCGTGTTCGGCGACGTGATCGATAAGTGAAGTTAACAAGAACCGACCGTGCATATGTTCGATTGAAGTTAACTAAACTCTGTCGTTCCGGAAATGTGCAATAACGGCAAGTTAGAGGACAATCCATTGAATTGAAACAGTATTTTTTAGGCGATACGAGCCTAGACGAACGCGTCGCGTCAAAGTCTTTACGGATTAATTACGTTAAAAGGCCACACGCGGCGGCCGTGCGCCGAAGATGGCCGAGCCGATTCGCACCTCGGTGGCGCCTTCGGCGATGGCGAGGGCGAAGTCGCCACTCATGCCCATCGACAGTCTCGGCAGATCGTGCCCCCAGCCGGCGGCCTCATCCCGCAGCTGACGCAGTTGACGGAAGCATGCGCGCACTTCATCCGCCCGGTCGGATTGCACCGCCAGGGTCATCAATCCGCGCACAGCCAGGGCGTCGAAGCCGCGCAAGGCGTCCAGAAACCCGTGCAACTGCTCGGGAAGCAGGCCGTATTTGCTGGGTTCGGGCGAGGTCTTGACCTGCACCAGCACGTCGATGGCCCGCCCCTCATGCTGAAGACGGCGGTGCAGCGCCTCGGCCAGTTCGAGCCGGTCCAGCGACTGCACCTCGCTGGCCAGTCGGGCCACATCCTTGGCCTTGTTGGTCTGCAGGTGGCCGATCATCACCCAGTCGATGCCGCAGTCGGCCAGCGCGGGAGATTTTTCACGTACCTCCTGCGCCTTGTTTTCGCCGAAGCGGTGCAGGCCCAGCGCAACCGCCGCGCGTATCAGCTCGGGTCCAAACGTCTTGCTGACCGGAAGAATGGTGACTTCGGCCGGGTTGCGCCCGGCCTCGACGCAGGCCTGGGCGACGCGGCCACGCACTTGCGACCAGTTGACCGCCAGGTCATCGGTAGCGGTGCTCATGCGCGCGCCGGAACGCTCACGCCTTACCGCCTGCCTGAAAGTGCCGGGCGACAACCTCGGCCACGACCATAGTCACCTTCTTGCCGGTCGGGATATGCAGAAACTCGTTCGGCCCGTGTGCATTGGAGTGCGGCCCCAGCACGCCGGTGATGAGGAACTGCGCCCTGGGAAACTTCTCGCCCAGCATGCCCATGAACGGGATGCTGCCTCCCTCGCCCATGTATGCCGCCGGCGCGCCGAAATAATGCTGCGAGGCGTCGGCCACGGCCTGCTCCAGCCACGGCGACAGCTGCGGCGCGTTCCAGCCGCTGCCGTCCTTTTCCAGCTTGAAGCTGACCTTGGCGCCGTACGGCGGATCAGCTTCCAGCAGCTGCTTGACGAACTCGCCGGCCTTGGCGCCGTTGAGCGTGGGCGGCACGCGCAGGCTCAGCTTGACCGACGTCTGCGGCCGCAGCACGTTGCCGGCGCTGTCCAGCGGCGGCATGCCGCCGACACCGGTGACGGCCAGCTGCGGGCGCCAGGTGCGGTTGAGCACCAGTTCGGCCAGATCGGAGGTCACCGGCTGCATGCCCTCGACCCAGGGAAACTTGTCGTAGATCTCCGCGCCCAGCACCTCGGCGCAGACCTTGGCCTGCTCGATGCGCTGCGGCGGAATGTCAACGTGGAGTTCCTTCGGCTTGATCTGGCCGGTGACCGGATCCTCCAGCCGCGACAGCAGCTCGCGCAGAATGCGGAAGCTCGAAGGCACCACGCCGGACGCATCGCCCGAGTGCACGCCTTCCTCCAGCACCTGCACGGTGAGGTTGCCGCCGGTCATGCCGCGCAAAGAGGTGGTCAGCCACAGCTGGTCGTAGTTGGCGCAGCCCGAATCGAGGCAGACCACCAGCGACGGGCTGCCGATGCGCGGCGCCAGATGGTCGACGTAAAACGGCAGGTCGTAGCTGCCGGATTCCTCGCAGGCCTCGATCATGATCACGCAGCGCGCGTGCGGTACGCCCTGCTCGTGCAGCGCCAGCAGCGCTGCCAGCGAGCCGAAGATCGCATAGCCATCATCGGCGCCGCCGCGGCCGTAGAGCTTGTCGCCCTTGATCACCGGCGTCCACGGACCGAGGTCGTCGGCCCAGCCGGTCATTTCCGGCTGCTTGTCCAGATGGCCGTACAGCATGACGGTGTCGTCGCTGGCGCCGGGCACCTCGATATAAATGAGCGGCGTGCGGCCTTCCAGCCGGACCACCTCGAGCGTGGCGCCGGGCAGCTGGCTCAGTTTGGAGCGCGCCCAGTCTTCCATTAGCTTGACCGCCGCATCCATGTAGCCGTGTTCGGCCCACTGGGCGTCGAACATCGGCGACTTGTTGGGGATACGGATGTACTCGACCAGCTGCGGCACGATCTCGGCGTCCCACAGGCCGCTGACGAAATCAGAAAGGCGGTCGGGATCCATCTTGCGGGCAATGTCCATGGTCAACTTCCGGCAGCTAGCGATGCCGCATTCTACCGCGCCGGCCCGGCACGCCGCTGCAGGCACCGACAGGCAATCAGGCACTGCCCACGCGCATTGAGGAAGCTTGCCCACGCCGCCACTGCGGCCGAGCCGACTGCGTGGTTGATTGCCGCATGCCAGAGTTTCATGGCGGCGCGCGGATGCCGCCGTCCCATCTCACGGAGGAAACCACCATGCAGAAACTTCTTGCTCGAATCGCTCTCGCCCTCGCCCTGGCGCTGCCGGCACTGAGCTCTGCCGGCACACCGGTCAACATCAACAAGGCCGATGCCGCCACCATCGCCAAATCGCTCGATGGCATCGGTCAATCCAAGGCCGACGCCATCGTGGCCTGGCGCGATGCCAACGGGCCGTTCAAGAGCGCTGACGATCTGACCCAGATCAAGGGCATCGGCAAAGCCACGCTGGAGCGCAATCGCGCGTCAATCCTGCTTGCGGATGCGGCTCCCGCAGCAGATGCGGCGCCGGTCGCCAAAACCGATACGCCGGCCAAGAAAACCAAGCGCAGCAGCAAAAAGCCGGCTGCCGCAACTGCTGGCGAATAACCGTCAGGTCGCCCTCCCTACCCGGTAACGGCTTGGGAGGGTGATCGGGGCCGGCACGGGCCGACTCGACATCGGCACACATCCGGCTGAGCTACACTCCAGCGCCTTTCCCGTTCGTGCTGCGGCGTCGCCATGATTCTTCCGCGCTACCACATTGACGATTCCGCCATCCCTGGCGCCGGCAAGGGTTTATTTATCGATGAAACCGTGGCCGCGGGCCGCATCATTACCGCGCCCGACGGCATTGACCGCACCTACCGACGCGCCGATATCCATGCTTCGCCGGAGCTCAGCGCACAGTTCCACGCCAGCGCCCGCTGGTTCGAGGATCGCTACACTCTCTCGCCCGACTGGCCGGACGAGTGCTATATCAACCACAGCTTCCGGCCTAACGGGCTGTGGCACCTGGGCTTTGTCTTTGCCCTGACCGAGCTGCCGCCGGGGACAGAGATTACGGTCGACTATCGGCATCTGCTTGCGCCCGGTGAAAGCGAGGATTTTGCAGATTCGGCCACAGGTGAGACAATAACCGGCTTTTCCTGGTCCGAGAGCCTCGCCAGCAGCACGCGGGCGCTCGCCGAATTACTGGATTCTTCCAACGCCGATCGTGATGTCTGATATCCCTACTCTCGAAACGGCGCGACTGCGCCTGACTGCGCTGACGGAACAGCACTTCAATGATTACGCCAAGATGCTCGCCGACGCCGAAAGCACCCGCTGGATCGGTGACGGGCAGCCGCTGGACCGCACCAACGCCTGGCGCTCGCTGGCGATGCTGCTCGGCCACTGGCAGCTGCGCGACTGCGGCATGTGGGCACTGGAGCTGAAGGCCACCGGCGAATTCATCGGTCGTGCCGGCCTGATGTATCCCGACGGCTGGCCCGATCTGGAACTGGGCTGGATGCTCAAGCCGGGACACCGCCACCACGGATACGCTACCGAAGCGGGCAATGCGGTGCTCGATTTCGCCTGGAACCAGCTGCACGCCCCGCGCGTGATCAGCCTGGTACGGATCGGCAACGAGGCTTCCGATCGCGTGGCCGAGCGCCTGGGCGGCGAGCATATCGAAGATATGGATTTCTACGGCAGCCACAACCACGTGTTTGCCTATTATCCGCCGCGCGCCGCGCTCAGCCGGGCGTCGGCCTGAGCTTTCATCGGCCGCTGTATCGCGCCTCAAACATTCGGCAGTCGCGCCCTCGGCCGCTGTTGCGTAAGTGCCGCTGGGGGTCGCCTGCCCGTTACGGCTCCCGCAGCTGGTTGAGTACGGCTAGCCCAATCCCGCCCGGCGCAGCGAGCGGCCCAGGCTGGCCAGCGCGAACAACCGCGCGATACGCATCCAGCCCACTGCGACGACCATCAGCTGACTGAGCAGCAGCGCCGTCAGAAATCCGGCAGTGCCTACCGCCGCGACGTGGATGCGTCCCACCCCGGCTGCCGCGGCGACCGCAAAGCCAACGGCGCTTACCAGTAAATAGAAGAACATCGTGCGAAAGAAGCGCCGCAGCAGCTGGCCGATACCGCGGCCGAGGGCTCGAGTCGCCGATCGCAGCGTGGTGTCGGCAATGAACGCGGCACGCGCCGACTCCACAATGCACTGAGCCAGCACGAAAGCTGCCAGCAGCAGGCCGTGCGCGATACTCGCCCAGAGATCGGCCTGCGCTTGCAGCACGGCCTTGTCGGCATGATCGTCGGCCAGATGCGACCCGAGCATCGCCACCCCGCCCACGGCCAGATACGGCAGCAGCGACCACAGCATCAGGCGGAACATGCGGCCGTACTCGACCAGCCCGCTCTGCAGCAGTCCCGCAAAACCCAGGCGGCGTCCGGCCCGACCGCCGCCGATGATCATGCCGTCCAGAAACGGCGACATCGCCAGCGTAATCGCCAGCCCGAGCATCGCGGAACCGCCAAGCCAGCCGCCGTTCTCGCTCAGCGCGAAACCGACGTCGCCAAACATCATCGCGTTGACATGCTGCGCCCAGGCGGCGGCGTGCACCGAGTGATCCAGCATGCCGGCGAGCACGCGCCAGAACGGCAGCGCCGCGACCGTGGCAGGAATCAGCATGATCAGCAGCCACAGCAGAAGAAGCCGCCACTGCAGCGCGGCGAGCATGGCAGAAATCAGTGCGCCGAGCCCTGGCCGGCGAGCCGAGTTGCCCGCCATCACAGCGTCACCAGCGCAGCGTAGAACGCTTCAAGCGCGGCCGCGAAGTCGGCCGCCCAGCGACGCGAGGCGGCGCCGTTGGGCTTGGTCGTCAGGCTGTCGTTGAGTTTATTGGCGTCCAGATACACCAGCTGCGGCGAATCGAGTTCGGCCGACACGACCTTGCCCGGTTTGACGAAATCGAAGCGCGCCCAGCGGCGGTCGTCGTTCCAGCGCACGTCCTGATGCGTACCGTCGGCGAACGTGACGCGCAGTAGCTGCGGCAGCGAGGCGCCATCGCGGAAAACGGTGACCGTGCTGCGCCAGGGGAAAGGGCCTTCGTCGTCAAATGCCGGTTTGGGATGCGACTTTTTCCAGGCCGTACGCTGCTTCGTTATCTGCTTGTCCAACGCGTCCTGATCGCTCTCGACCGGCTTGCCGTTGGTCGCGACCACACCGGCATCGGGGAGCACTTCGGCCACGTCGATATCGGTAACGCTGTCGTCGATATGCGCCGTGCCATAAACGTACTGATCGAAGATCGCGTTGACGTCTTTCGCGTCGCCGGAGCCATCGATCAGCGCCGCGCGCAGGTCTGCCGATGAGGGGTGACGAAAGCGCCAGCGCTGATAGTAGAGGCGCATGGCGCGCTCCATCACGCTCTTGCCCAGGCGCTCTTCCAGATCGTGCATCGCCGTTGCGGTCCGTGAGTACACCGTGTTGTAGCTGCTGCTGGAAAGACGGTCCCAGCTGTTCTGGGAAAGGGGGTCGGCCGGCTGCTTCAGACCGGCCCCAAGGCGATCGAGCATGAAGCCGCTCATCGCCGGCGCCACGCCCAGGCGCTTCATCAACGGCGTCGCAAGCACCACGTCTTCGTTGCGCTCGCGCATCATGCGGTCGTCCCAGTACTCGTTCATGCCCTCGTCGAGCATCGGCTCCTCGAATTCATTGGAGGCGAGCAATCCATAAAAATAGCCGTGGCCAAATTCGTGGATGTTGACGAAGTCGCTCATGTATTCGTTGAGCGTGCCGGGCACGATCTCCTTGTAACCCTCCGAGGTAAAAAACGTCGGATATTCCATGCCGCCCGCTTCGCTGGCGTTGTACGGCGGCACCACGGCGGTGATCGTCTCGTAGGGATACGCGCCCAGTGTTCTCGAAAAATAGCCGAGCGAGTCGATCGTCGATTTCAGCGTCGGCGCCGCGCTGGCCGCATATTCCGCTGGATAGATCACGCGCACCGCGACCTTGGGACTGCCCGGCCCTTGCCACGTGCCGTCCAGCGTCTTGTAGCCCTTTGCTGCGACCCAGGCGAAATCGTGCACGTCGCCCTGCACGAAGTGATACGTGGTCTTGCCCTGCGCCTGGGTTGGCTGGTCGGCCAGCTTGCCAACGGCGCCGACGGTGTAGTCGCTGGGCGCCGTCAGATGCACGTCGAAGCTGCCGAAGTCGGCGTAGAACTCGCTGTTGAAGTGGAATTCGTGCACGTTCCAGCGCGGCGCCGTGGCGCCGCGCTCGCCGGCCAGTTCGAGCACGCCGATCTTCGGAAACCACTGGCCGACCAGGTTGAAATCGCCCCACCAGCCGGTGCGTTCGACCACGCGAGGCAGCTGGCTGAGAAAATCGATGTCCAGCGTCAGCGTGCCGCCGGCCGGAATCGGCTGCGCCAGCTCGATGCAGGCCACACTCTGATCGGTGGCAGGACCGCCGTCCGGCTGCACGTAATGCCAGGCCAGCGACGTGGAACCCTGCTTTACCTGCTTGAGGTCAATCCAGCCCCACTGGCCTTTTTCCAGCGACGCCGCGCCGCGCGACTGGCCATGCGCCGTGAGTACTTTGCGCTCGGTGAACCAGGTACTGCCGTTGTTCTTGAATCCGTTGAGATAGAGGTGAAAGTAGACCCGGCTCACCGCGCGATCGCTGCGGTTGCGCCAGGTCATGTGCTCACTGCCGGCCACCGCGTGCTTGACCGCGTCCAGATCGGCGTTTATCCAATAGCTCACCACGCGATCGGACAGCGTGGCTTGCCCGCCGGTGCGCTCGCCGCCCCAGGCGTTGGTGGTGCTAGGCGTGCTGGTTCCGGCAGCGTGCGCCGACGCAAAGGGAATGTCGGCCGGGTCGTCTGCAGCGGGCTTTATGGCGGTCGCGGCGGGCGCGGCGGGCGCGGCCGACGCCGGGCTGGCGACGGAGGCCGCGGCTGCGATTGACTCGGCGTGGACCGTATCGGTTACGACGCCTGCGGCGCCGGCCACCACCCACGCGCAAACCACCATCGAACCCACTGCGGCTGATCGCATCGCTATCTCCCCTTGCCCCGGGGCGCAGTTTGCACGCAACGCGGTGCGTCCGCATAGACCGAAGGTCATGCGCAAATGCGCCGCCCCATCGCGCCAATCGACGGCCGCCGCACCCGCACGCCGGAACGACCGCGTATACGCCCTGTCCGATCGGGAGATAAACTGGGAATTCGATCTCTTCATCGATGGAAAAGTCGGAATGGTCGGATGGCCGGGCGCGGCATCATGCAGCGCCGCCGGCGGCATCGACCGTCCCGTCAACCACAAGGACATACCATGCGCATTCTGCTCGCCGAGGACGACCCATCCATCGCCGAGGGCATCTGCAGTTCGCTGAGGCAAGGCGGCCATGCAGTGGATCACGTGGCCACCGGCAGCCTGGCCGACACCGCGCTGCGCGACCACGAGTACGACCTGCTGGTGCTGGATCTCGGACTGCCCCAGCTCGACGGCACTGAAGTGCTGAAGCGCCTGCGCAGCCGCGGCGCCGGCATGCCCGTGCTGGTGGTCACCGCGCGCGACGGCCTGCCCGAGCGCATCCGTGTGCTGGACCTGGGCGCCGACGATTATCTGGTGAAACCGTTTGCGCTGTCCGAGTTCGAGGCGCGCGTGCGTGCGCTGCTGCGCCGCGCCAGCAGCCGCGGCGTACCGGAGCTGCAGCTCGGACGACTGCGGCTGGACCTGCCCGGCCATCGCGCCTGGATCGACGACACCGCGCTCGAACTCACCGCGCGCGAGTTCGGCCTGCTCGAAGCGCTGGCGCTGCGGCCCGATCGCGTCACCAGCCGCGCGCAGTTGATCGAAGCGCTGTGCGACTGGGATCAGGAGCTGACCGACAACGGCCTCGATATCGCCATCCACCGCCTGCGCCGCAAGCTGCACGGCAGCGGCACCGGCGTGCGCACCATCCGCGGCCTGGGTTATTTGCTGGAAGAAGCCGAAGCATCGGACGGCGATACCGAATGAGTCCACCCCGCGTCATCCGCCTGCGCCCGAGCCTGCGTCGTCGGCTGCTGATCTTTCTGCTGATTCCGATGGCGGCACTGCTGCTGCTCGACGCGATGCTGACCTACGGCGTCGCGCTGTCCTACGCCAATCGTGTGCACGATCACGATCTCAGCGACGACGCGCTGACCCTGGCGACCATGCTCAGCAACGATGCGCTGGGCGGCGAACTCACGCCGCAGGCGAAGTTTCTGCTTGAATACGATCCCGACAGCCGCGGCTACTTCAACGTGCGCAGCGCCAAGCGCGGCGTACTGGCCGGCAGCGGACGGCTGCAGGCACCGGCACTGGCGATGGCATTGAATGCCAAACCCGTGCTCTACGACACCCGGCTGGACAACCACGAACTGCGCGCAGCCACCATCGAGCGTGCGTCGCTGAAAGACCCCAGCGACACACTGACCATCACCGTGGCCGAAACCTTCCGTGATCGCCATCAGCAGGCGCGCGAAATCCTCGTGCTGGCGACGGTGATGCAGACGCTGCTGATACTCAGCGTGCTGTCGCTGGTGTGGTTCGGCGTCAATCACGGCCTGCGCGTGCTCAATCCGCTGACCGAGCGCCTGGCCCGACGCTCGCACGAGCTGACGCCGATCGGTGGGGCCGATGTGCCGCAGGAAATCCTGCCGCTCACGCGCACCATCGACGCGCTGTTCGCACGCCTGCGCAGCATGCTGGCCCTGCACGACCGTTTCATCGCGGATGCTGCGCACCAGCTGCGCACGCCGCTGGCCGGACTGAGCCTGCACGTCGACCGCGCGCTGGCCGACTCGCGTCCCGAAACGATGTCCGACGCGCTCTCGCACATCCATAGGCTGACCCAGCGCGCCGCGCGCACCTCGTCGCAGCTCCTGTCGCTGACCCGTGCCCAGGCGTCACCGGTGGACACGATGGACAACGCCCTGCTCGAGCTGACGCGGCTGATTCCCGAAGCGGTGGCCTTGCGCGTGCACGAAGCGCTCGGCGCCGGCGTCGATCTGGGGTACCAGGGGCCCGTGCGCCAGCAACAGCTCTACATCGATGGCGATGTCGCCAGCCTGCAGGATCTGCTGGACAACCTCATCGACAACGCCATCCGCTACGCAGGCCGCGGCAGCAACGTCACCGTCAGCCTGCAGGCGCAGCCGGACGGGGGCGCCCGCCTCAGCGTGGAGGACGACGGCCCCGGCGTGCCGCCCGAGTTGCTGCCGCGCCTGAGCGAGCGCTTCTTCCGCGCCCCGGGCAGCAGCGAGGAAGGCAGCGGCCTGGGCCTGGCCATCGTTCAGCGCATTGCGGAACGACATCACGCCGAGGTGGTCTACCGCCTTGGCGACAAGCGCGGCCTCATCGTCAACGTTCGGTTCCCGCCGGCCGCTAAGCGGGATTAAAGCAAACGGCCATAACGTGAACTTCGGCCTTGACGGCGATGCTTGAGCTGCACGCGATCTGACTCCTGCGCCGATTCGAGGTATCGCGACAGTCCTCCTGCCCTCACAATATGTCGACACCATCGCGACCAACTCGGCCATGACCCTCCCGGATATCTCCATGCATCAGCGTCGGGCCCACGCCATCGGCACACGCGGCGAGCGCAGCGGCGCATGCTGAAGCGCACGCTCTTCGTTCGCCTGATGTGTGGCAGCCTGCTCGGTGCCGTGGCGGGCTGCGCGGCACCCGTGCCGAAAGTCAGCATGACAACGCCACTGCCCGCCCACTGGCAGCATGTGCTGGCGGCCGACCCGGCAAAGCCCAGCGATCTGCGGGGCTGGTGGCATGCGTTCAACGATCCCCAGCTCGATGCCCTGGTCGACCGCGCGCTGGCCAACAATCTGGATGTGGCTCAGGCGGTGGAGCGCATGCTCGCTACCCGCGCGATCCATGGCCGCGCCAACTACAAATACCTGCCAACCCTGAGCGCACGCACCGACGACGCGATCGATCCGAACGCCCATGCCTCCTATTTTGTTGCCGGTTTCGATACCAACTGGGAATTGGGATTATTCGGCCGGCGCGAAGGCACCCGCCGGGAAGCGCAGGGCGCAATGGACGCCAGCGTGGCCGATCTGCGCAGCGCCCGGGTCTCGCTGTTGGCCGAAGTCGTACGCGACTGGATCGCGCTGCGCACCGCCCAGCAGCAGGAACAGCTGCTCACACAGATAAGCCAGGCGCATCGGCAGCACCTGGATTTGCTGAAAGTGCGCGAGCGCCTGCAGCTGGTCGCACCCGCCGAAGTGGATCAGGCGCAGGCGCTGGCGGCGCAGGCCGAGGCGGCACTCGCCGCGCCGCGGCAGGCGATCAACGAGAGCGCGCAGCAGCTTGCCGTGCTGGTCGGGCAGAATCATCCCGACGCCGCGTGGCTGGCGCCGGGTCCGCAGCCGGACATCGGTGCGTTCCAGCTCAGCGCCGCGCCGGCCGATCTGCTGCGCACGCGCCCGGAAATTGCCCGCGCCGAAGCCGACGTGCTGCGCAGCGCCGGCGAACTCGCGCTGACGCACGCCGACGAATATCCCCAGGTGAGCCTCGGCGCATCGCTGGTCTGGGCCGTGAATATCGCCGACGACGACAACCACACGAAAACCCCGGGCGGCATTTTTTCACTCGGCCCTATCCTGAATATCCCGCTGTTCGACTGGGGCGTGCGCGTTGCCGCAACCCACGCAAAGAGCCACCAGCTGCAGGCCAGCGTGCAGGCGTATCAGCAAGCGGTGCTGCAGGGTGTCGCCGAAGTGGAAACCGCGCTCGGTTCGCTCCAGCAGCAGCAGCAGCGTGAAGCGCAGAACACCATTGCGTGGCAGTCGCTGCAGCGCGTCGATCGCGCTGTGCAGAGCCGCGTCCAGCTGAAGTTGACCAGCCCGCTGGACCGCATCGAAAGCCGGATCGCCGTGGATCAGGCCAATGCCGAACTCCTCGACGCCCGCGCCCAGCACAGCCTGGCCTACGTGGCACTGTTCAAGGCGCTGGGCGGCGCACCGCTGCCGACAGCGGCACAGCTCGGGTCGGCAGCGCCGAAAACGGCAAGCTCATCCAGCCCCGCGACCCCCAGCAACGAGACGCCACGCTGATGGTCGCGCTGGCGCGCAAAACGCTGATCTACGAGTGGCGCCGCTTTCTGCCGGCGATGCTGGCGGTGGGTTTTGCCGGGCTGCTGCAGCTGCTGCAGCTGGCGCTGGTACTGGGCATCTTCGGCAGCACCAGCCTCTACATCACCGGTTCATCGGCCGACGTGTGGATCGGTTATCCCGGCACGCAAAGCGTGGGTCAGGGTCGATCGATCGACTCCGACGTGGAATCGCGCATCCTGATGGACCCGGCCGTGCAGCGCGTGGAACCGTATATCTGGGTCGACGGCGACTGGCGCGGCGCTACCGAAACCGGCGGCGTTTCGGTGTTTGTTTCCGGCATCGACACGCACAGCGACGCGCTGATGTTTTCCAAGGCGCTGCCGCTCGATCTTCGTCAGCGGCTGAACGAGCCCGACGCGGTCGTGGTGGATCGTTCCGACCTCGATCAGCTCGGCGTCGATATCGGCCAGACCGCCACCATCAACGGCCATCAGGTGCGCGTGGTCGGCATCAGCAGCGGGCTGCGCGCACTCGGTGGCGTCAACGTGCTCTGCTCGCTGGATACGGCGCGCCGTCTCGACAGCGATGCCGAAGATATCGGGCCGACCTATCTGGTGGCCAAGCTGCGCGATCCGACCCAGGCCGATGCGGTCGCCGCGCGCCTGCGTGGCGACACGGCGTTCGGTCCGTACACGACCTGGAGCGCCGACGACTTTGCCGCCATCTCCGTGCGCTACTGGATGTTCGACACCGGGGCGGGCGCCGGCGTGCTGTTTCTGGCCGGCATCGTGTTTCTGGTCGGCGCGGTGATCACCAGTCAGACGCTGATCGCTGCCGTCAATGGCTCGGTGCGCGAGTACGCTACCTTGAACGCGCTGGGCGTGGGCGTGGGTGCCTTGCGGCGGGTGGTGCTCGAACAGGCTTTCTGGGTCGGCGCGCTGGGACTGCTTGGCGCCAGCGTGTTGGGCGTGCTGCTGCTGTTGCTCGCGCGCGGCCAGAATGTCCCGGTGGTGTTGAACGTGCCGGCCGCGCTGGGCTGCATTGTGCTGGTGATGGGGCTGGCCGCGGTTTCCGGCCTGGCCGCGATGCGCAGCCTGCGCGCCGCCGATCCCGCGACCTTGTTGAGGTGACGCGATGAACCCCGCGATCCAATCCCCCGCTGCCGTGCTCAGTGCAACGCCGATGGTTGCCCTGCAGGCCGAGAACATCAGCAAGGCGTTCGTCTCCGGCAAGCAGCGCACGCAGGTGCTCGACGGCCTGTCACTGCACATCAATGCGGCCGAGCTCACCCTGATTTCCGGGCCGTCCGGCTGCGGCAAAAGCACGTTGCTGGCGGTGCTCAGCGGCCTGCAGAAACTCGACAGCGGTCGCGTGCTGGCACTCGGTAGCGATCTGGGACAGCTCGATATGCGCGCGCTGGAGCGTTTCCGCCTGCAGCACACTGGCTTCGTGTTTCAGGGCTTCAACCTGTTTCCGGCGCTGAACGCCTTCGAGCAGGTCGAGCTGCCGCTGAATCACATGGGGCTGTCGCGCAGCGAAGCGCGCGAACGTGCGCGAGCCTCGCTCGAAGAAGTCGGCCTGTCGCACCGCGTGAAGCTGCGTCCCTCGGAGCTGTCCGGCGGCGAAAAGCAGCGCGTGGCGATCGCGCGCGCGCTGGCCAAAGAGCCCGAGCTGCTGTTCGCCGATGAGCCGACCAGCGCGCTGGATGCCGCCAACGGCCAGATGATCATCGACATCCTGCATCGCATTGCCCGCACCCACGGCACCACCGTGCTGTGCGTCAGCCACGACCCCCGTCTCGTCGTCCACGCCGATCGCGTGCTGGCGATGGAAGATGGCCGCATTCTCAGCGATCAGCGCAACCACGCGCCGGTCAGCGCCAGCAAGGGAACACACTGATGAAACCGCTCGCTCTCCACTGGCCATCGTACGCATGCCGCGCGATGCCGGCGCGTTCGGCCCGATTCGCGCAAATCGCCCGATCGGGCGGCCTGGCGATTTGCGCGTCGGTGCTGCTCGGCGCCTGCTCGAAATCCGCCGATGCCCCGGCGCCGGCCGCCGCCGCGCCTGTCCCGGCGTATGCCGCGGTGGCACGGGGCAAGGTCGATATCGAAGGCGGCCTGCTGACCTTGTCGATGCCGCGCGAGGGCACGCTGGCCAAGGTCGCCGTGCACGAAGGTGATCACGTCAGGCAAGGCCAGCTGCTGGCCTCGCTCGATACCGAGCCGTCGCAGCTGGCGATCGACGCGGCCCAGGCCCAGCTCGAACAGGCGCAGGCGCAGCTGAAGCTGCTCGCCGTCAAGCAGGCCGCGGCCAAGCAGCGCGCGCAGCGTCTGACGGCTGCCGTGGCAGCGGGCGCCGGCGACGGCCAGAGTGCCGACGATGCGCGCGAAGCCGCCGCACAGATCGATGCCGAGCAGGAAACCGACCGCGCCTCGGTGAGCATGGCCAACCAGAAGCTGGCCGAAGCGCGCTATGAGCTGAAGCAGCGCAGCCTGATCGCACCGTTCGATGCCGACGTCATCGAAGTGTCTGCACAGCCCGGCGCCACCGTGTCGCCGTCCTCCGGCCCGCTCTTTACCCTGCTGCCGCGCAAGCCGCGCATCGTTCGCGCCGAGCTCAACGAAAGCTTCGTCGGCCTGATCAAACCGGGCATGGTTGCGGAAGTCTCGGCCAATAACGATGCGTCGAACAATCACTGGAGCGCCCACGTGCTGCGCGTCGGCGGCGTGTATGGACCGGCCACGCTGGAAAACGACCCGCAGGTGCGCGCCAATTCACGCACGGTGGAATGCGTGCTGGCCTTCGATCAGCCGGATTCCGATCAAACGCGGAGCCTGCGCATCGGCCAGCGCGTGCTGGTGCGCTTTGCGCCGGCCGACGGCAAGGCACCGGCTGCGAAAGACTGAGGAAACTGCCGTTTGCCACACTACACGGTCACGAATGACGGCACTGAACCGCCGCCGTTCATCAGGTACGGGGCCATCGCGTGATCCAGCAGACTGATTTTTTCTTCGAGGGCGGACGCAGCGGCGTACTGCTGATCCACGGCCTGACCGGCACACCGATGGAGATGAAGCTGCTGGGCAAGGGCCTCAATCGCGCCGGTTTCACCGTGCACGGCATGCAGCTGGCCGGCCATTGCGGCAACGTCGAGGACCTGCTCGCCACCGGCTGGCACGACTGGTACGCCAGCGTGGAGAAAGCCGCTGACGAGCTGCGCGGCAAGGTCGATCACCTGTTCGTCGGCGGCCTGTCGATGGGCGCGCTGCTGGCGCTGAAGCTGGCCGCCGAACGGCCCGAGCAGGTCTGCGGCGTCGGCGTCTACGGCGCCACCTTCCGCTACGACGGCTGGAGCATTCCCGCCGTGGCGCGGCTGTCCTTTCTGCTGCCGCTGCTCAAGAAATTCGGCATCGGCCGCAACCGCAGCTTTATGGAAGCGCCGCCTTACGGTATCCGCGACGAGCGCCTGCGCGCCCAGGTCAGCACCGCCATGCTCGGCGGCGACAGCGCCGCCGCCGGCCTGCCCGGCAACCCGTGGTATTCGCTGGCCGACATGTACGAACTCGCCGCCGACGTGCGCCAGCGCCTGTCGCAGGTCACCGCACCGTGCCTGGTGGCACATGCCAGCGAAGACGACGTGGCCAGCGTGAAAAACGCCGAGCTGGTGATGCGCGAAGTCAGCGCGCCGGTCGAGCTGCTGCTGCTCAAGGACAGCTACCACATGATCACCATCGACAAGGAACGGCGCACGCTGATCGAGCGCTCGGCCGCCTTTTTCGAAGCCATCGCCGCCGGCGAAACCGCGCCCTGCATCGCGGCCTGACTGTCACTCACGCATGCCGGTCTCCACGCCCATCACTCCGCTGATCGCCACGCTGTGGTTGCTCAACGTGATCATCGATACCGTCGGCCAACTGGCGTTCAAGGCGGCCGCCGGTGATGAGGCGGCCGGCGATGGTCTGGCGCGATGGATCTATATGGCCCGGCGCCCGTGGATCTGGATCGGCATCGGCAGCTATGTGGTCGAGTTCCTGATCTGGATCGCCTTTCTGTCGCTGCTGCCGCTGTCCGAAGCGATCCTGCTCGGTTCGATCAACATCGTCGCGATCATGGTGGCCGGTCACTTTCTGTTCGGCGAAAAGCTCACGCGCCTGCGCCTGAGCGGCATTTTGCTGGTGACCCTGGGCGTGGCGATCGTCGGAGCGGTGGGATGAGGCGCGGCACGTTTTACCTGCTCGGCTTTGCGCTGCTGATGCTGTTCGACAGCGTCGGCGCGATCAGCTTCAAATACGCCGGCGAGCATGCGCTGCCGGTCGAGGCCAGCGTGGCGTGGCTGCTGCGCATCTTCGCTCACCCGTGGGTATACGGCGCCGTGATCGGCTACGTCGGCGCGTTTTTCACCTGGATGACCCTGCTCAAGCACGCGCCCATCGGCCCCGCGTTCGCCGCCTCGCATCTGGAAGTGGTGTCGGTGATGCTGCTGTCGGTCTGGCTGTTCAACGAACACCTTACGCTGGGACGCGTGCTGGGCGCGCTGGCGATTCTCGCCGGCATCGTCTGTCTCGGCTTTGCCGAAAGCCATGAGCATGTGCCCGAGCCCGAGGAAGTCGACTCGGCCACACGCCGCTGAGCTCGCGCGCTACCCTGCCCGCATGCTGCCGACTCGCCCCCAGGAACTGCCGCCCACCGCCGGGCTACCGCTGACGCTCGCCGATCTGCGGCCGGGACGTGCGACGCTTGCCGCCGATATAGCCGTCCAGATCGATGTGCCGGCGCTGCAGTTGGAATGTTCCGGCACCGCCTGCCTGCTGGTCACCCTGATCGCACTGCGCGAGCTGCAGCCGCAGCGCTGTCGCGTCGTGGTGCCGGCGTTTACCTGCCCGCTGGTCGCCATCGCCGTGCACCAGGCCGGGCTGGAACTGCAGCTGTGCGACGTGCGCGCCGGCCATTTCGATCTGGACCCGGCCGCGCTGCGCGCCGTGTGCGACGAACACACGCTGGCCATCATCCCCACGCATCTGGGCGGGCGCATCGCCGATGTCGCTGACGCCGTCGCCGTGGCGCGCCAGGTCGGTGCCTATGTGATCGAAGACGCCGCGCAAACGCTCGGTGGTCGTATCAACGGAGCGAGCATCGGCCTCACCGGCGACGTCGGTTTCTTCAGCCTCGCCGCCGGCAAAGGCTTGTCGATTTACGAAGGCGGCCTGCTGCTGGCGGGCGATCCAACGCTGCGCGAGCATCTCAAACAGACGTCCAAACGCATCGTGCCCCGCCGCCTCGGCTGGGAGCTTCGCCGCACCGTCGAGCTGCTGGGTTATGCGGCGCTGTATCGCCCCAACGGTTTGCGCATGGCTTACGGCGAGCCGCTGCGCCGTGCGCTGCGTCGGGGCGACCCGGTCGGCGCTGTCGGCGATGATTTTCCGCTGACGGTTCCGCTGCACAAGGTCGGCCGCTGGCGCCAGGCGATCGGCGCGCACGCCGCCGCGCGGCTGCCGGCTTTTATCGATCAGCTCACCGCCCAGGCCAAACGACGCCTGCCGCGGCTGCGTCAGATCAACAGCATCGACGTGCTCGACGATGCATCCGGCGAGAGTGGCACCTGGCCGTTCCTGCTGCTGCTGCTGCCGGACCAGACCCGGCGCGACGCGGCAATGTTCCAGCTGTGGCAGGCTGGCCTCGGCGTCAGCCGCCTGTATATCGACGCGTTGCCCGATTACGCCTATCTCGCCGAGATCGTGCCGCGCCAGCATGTGCCGAACGCGCGGGACTTTGCCGCGCGCAGCTTAAGCATCAGCAACAGCCCGTGGGTGACGGACGACGATTTCGAAACGATCTGCCGCACGCTGGAAACCATCGTCGCCTGAGCATCGATCTCAGTTCGAGCGCGCGCCGATGCCTTCGAGCAGCTGCAGGTTCAGCGCATGCTGCTGCGCCTGCCACTCGGCGAGCATGGCCGGATCGATTTCCGGCTGATCGTCCATCGCGGAAAGACGGCGCTTCCACCAGGTTATGTAGCGATAGTGCGATACCTCGCCGTTGATGTCGCTGCCGACCAGGCCGTTGCGCAAGCTGTCGATGATCGCCAGCGCGTGATCGACCTGCAGCTTGCCCTGATCCCAGTTGGTATGCGCCACGTTGGGTGCGAAGGCGTCCTTGTCGATCGACAGGTAGCTGGGCAGCGCCTGCGTGCGCTGCAGCTCGACGAACGCGTCGACCATCGCCTCGGGCGTGTCGAAGCCGCGAAACGCCCGGGCAATGCCCAGCTTGCGCGCCCAGCCCGTGTCCACGCCGATGTTCCAGTAGGTGAGCTTGCCCTGCTTCAGCGGCGTGAGGTAGTTTTCCCACGCGTGCCCGGCGCCGATGTCCGCCGAGGTTATGCCGAGCACGTGCACGTGGCTCACCGACGGCAGCATCGCCACGCGGCGCACCCACGAACCGCAGTGCACGCCGAACGGAAAGCGCATGTTGTCCGGATGGTTGTCCAACACCACGATCTGAATCGACTGATCGGTCTGCAATCGTTCGATCAGCGGCCAGCTCAGGTGATGGAAATCGCCGCTACCCATGAACACCGTGCCGTACTGCTGCGGCAGCAGCTCGTCGAGCATGGTGCGAAAGCGTTGCATGGTCGCGAGCGAGCAACCAAAACGAATCGACTCCTGCCAGTGTTCCAGCGGCAGCACCAGCCGCTGCGGCAGCGGCCCGACCGAGCGGTCGATATCGAGCACCACAGGGCGATGATCAAGACTGTGCATCAGCGGCCTCCGTCGTAGCCTGCCATTGGCGATCGCTTTCAAAATGGCTGCCGAGCCGGCGCAGCAGCGCGCGCAGCAGCGGATTTCGCGCATACACCGCGTGGCGCGTAAACGTCATGCGCGCACCGAGAAACGATTTCACCTGCGGGTCGGTCCAGCCGGCCACGTAATGGGTGAGACCACGTTGCCGCGCGTAGTCGAGATTGTGCATCCAGCTCACGAAATACAGGTTGTGCTCGCGCGCCTGCGGGTAGGCAAAGCCGATGTACTTGTCGATGAGCTTGCCGCCCTCTTCATAACAGAGGTTCCAGCCGATCATCTGGCCCGCGTGGCGATAGACGAACACTACACCGTTGCTTTGTGCATCGCGCAGCAGCGCGCGAAAAAAATCTTCGCTGAGGCGATCGAAGTGGATTTCACTCTGCGCGTAGACGTTGTCGAACAGCGTGTAGAACGCGCGCAGCGTGGCCTCGTCGTCGAATCGCGCATCGCCTGTGTGCACGATCTCGATATCCAGATCGACGCGCGAGCGCAGCTTGCGGCGGATGTTTTTCCGCCGACCCGATGAAAGCCGCGACAGGTATTCGTCGCCGCTGGCGAAATCGATCGGCACCCACGCCAGCGCCTGCCCTTCCAGCAGCACGTAACCCTCAGCCTCGCAGGCGCTGGCGAAGGCGCTGGCCTGGGCGTTATCTGCGTCGCTGAGCAGCGGCGAATCCTGCGCAATGTCCTTGACGATAAGCAGCTTGCAGTCGCTCGCGTAGGCGCCTTTGAGACCCTGAGCGAGCGCGATCGGCGACACGTTGCGCGGCAGCGGCGCGTATTCCGACACGGTGGTGCCGGCAAAGCGCGTACGCCAGCGCAGCGCCCGGCCCCACCATCGATACAGCGGCAGCGCAGCCACGTGCCGACGCAGATCGTCGTCTGCGGTGGTCAGCAAATCGAACGGGGCCACAAAGCACGGCATGCCCTGCGGCGACATCTCCACGCCAAACCCGATCGGCGGGTGGCTCATGAAGTGCGTCAGCAGGGCATCGGGTTCGAGTTGGGCGATGAAAGACATATGCAAGCGATAATGCCTAAACTAATGAGACCAAAATGTTTGCATCGGCAATGTTGCCGCTTGCCACCAGGAAACCACGCGCCATGAACGATTCGACCCAGCAGCAGGTGTTCGAGATCATCGCCAAACAGGCCAAGATCGACGTGACCACCATCACCCCGTCATCCACCTTGAAGGATCTGGGCATCGAATCGCTGGAGGCGATCGAATTGATCTTCGACATCGAAGAACATTTCGACATCACCTTCCCCGACCAGCAGGGCGCCAACTTCGACAGCGATACCGCGCAGAGCCTGGTCGACGCCGTGCAAACCGCGCTGGATGGCAAGGCGGCTGGCGAAGGAAGCAAGTAATGCCCAACGTTTCCACGCGCCGTGTCGTGATTACCGGCATGGGCGCGATCAGCGCGCTGGGCGTCGGTGCGGATGCATTGTGGCAGGGGCTGAGCGAAGGCCGTAGCGGTATTGCACCGCTGCGGCATCCCGACGCCGATCGCCTTCGCGTCAAGGTCGTCGCGGCGCAGGTACCGGCCAGCTACGACCCAACCGCGAACATCGACGAACGCGTGCTGCCTCAGCTTGATCGCACCGCATCGTTCGCGCTGCACGCGGCGCAGGAAGCCATTGCGCAGTCGGGCCTGGTTTTCGATGAGAGCATCGGCGCACGCACGGCCACCATCATCGGTACCGGCGTCGGCGGCGAGCATTCGCACGACGACCAGAGCCGTCGCCTGTACGGCGAAAATGCCGTGCGGGTGCATCCGCTGAGCATTGTGCGGGTGATGGCCAACGCCTCGGCCAGCCAGATCAGTCTTGCGCACGGCCTGCGTGGGCCGACCTTTGTGGTGTCCAGCGCCTGTGCCTCGGCCAATCATGCAATCAGCCAAGCGGCGCAGATGATCCGCTTCGGGCTGGCCGATGTCGCATTGACCGGCGGCACGGACGCCTGCATGAGCTATTCGGTTTTGCGCGCCTGGGAAGCCATGCGCGTGATGGCCGACGACACCTGCCGCCCTTTCAGCATCAACCGTCGCGGTTTGGTACTGGGCGAAGGCGCCGGCATCTTCGTGCTGGAATCGCTGGAGCATGCCCAGTCCCGCGGCGCCACCATCCTGGCGGAGCTGGGCGGCAGCGGCATGACCGCCGATGCCACGGATATCGTGATGCCCAGCGCCACCGGCGCTGCTGCGGCGATGACGCAGGCGTTGTCCGAAGCCGGCCTGAATCCGGCCGACGTCGACTACGTCAATGCCCACGGCACCGGCACGCAGGCTAACGACAGCACCGAAACGCGTGCGATCCGCCTCGCCTTTGGCGCCGACGCCGACCGGCTGGTCGTATCGTCGACCAAGTCGATGCACGGTCATGCGATGGGGGCCTCGGGCGCGCTGGAGCTGGTCGCGGTAGTCAACGCGATCCGCTACGGCATCGTGCCGCCGACCGCCAATTTCGATCAGGCCGATCCGGCCTGCGACCTGGACATCGTGCCCAACGTGGCCCGCGAGATGCCGGTGCGCGCTGCGCTCAGCAACTCGTTCGCGTTCGGCGGGCTCAACGCGGTGCTGGCAATCAAACGCGCGCCCTGACACGCTTTTTTGACGCGACAAACAAAAGAACCCGGCGAGCGATCGCCGGGTTCTTTTTGCGCGCGTGGTGCGCGCCTCGGACATCAGCCCTTCTTGGCTTTGGTCAGCAGCTGATCCAGCAGGGAAATGGCCAGGTCGATCTCTTCGTGGGTGATGTTGAGCGACGGCGCGAACGTGATCACGTTCTTGTACCAGCCGCCCACGTCCAGCACGAGGCCGATCTTCTTGCCGTTGTGCTCCAGATCGCCGGCCAGGCCGATGTCGACCATCTTGTCGAGCAGCGCCTTGTTCGGGGTGAAGCCGTCGTCCGTGCAGATTTCCGCACGCAGGGCCAGACCCAGGCCGTCGACGTCGCCGATTTCCTTGTGCTTCTTCTGCAGGTCGCGCAGACCGTCGAGGAAGTGGGCGCCCTTCTGCGGCACCGTGGTCTCGTAATCCAGCTCGTAGCCCATCTTGATCACTTCCAGACCCAGCGAGGTGCCCAGCGGGTTGGAGTTGAAGGTCGAGTGGGTCGAGCCCGGCGGGAAGATCGTCGGGTTGATCAGCTCTTCGCGCGCCCACAGGCCGGACAGCGGATTGAGGCCGTTGGTGAGCGCCTTGCCGAACACCAGGATATCCGGCGTCACGCCGAAGTTTTCGATCGACCACAGCTTGCCGGTGCGCCAGAAACCCATCTGGATTTCATCGGACACCATCAGGATGCCGTACTTGTCGAGCACCTTCTTCAGGCCCTTGAAGAAGCCCGGCGGCGGAATCACGTAACCGCCGGTGCCCTGGATCGGCTCGACGTAGAACGCGGCGTATTCGCACTGGTTCGTCTTCGGGTCCCACACGCCGTTGTACTCGGTTTCGAACAGGCGCTCGAACTGGCGTACGCAGCTGTCGGAATACTCTTCCGGCGTCATGCCCTTCGGGCGACGGAACGGATACGGAAACGGCAGGAACATCGCGCGCTCGCCGAAGTGGCCGAAGCGGCGGCGGTAGCGGTAGCTCGACGTGATCGACGAGGCGCCCAGCGTGCGGCCGTGGTAGCCGCCTTCGAAGGCGAACATCAGGCTCTTGCCGTTGCAGGCGTTGCGCACGACCTTCAGCGAATCCTCGATGGCCTGCGCTCCGCCGACGTTGAAATGCACGCGACCGTCCAGACCGAATTTCTTTTTCGCGTCGACGGCAATGGTCTTGGCCAGCTCGATGCGGGTCTGGTGCAGATACTGGCTGGCCACCTGCGGCAGCAGGTCGATCTGGTTCTTCAGCACATTGTTGAGGCGCTTGTTGGCGTAGCCGAAGTTGACCGCCGAGTACCACATCTGCAGATCGAGGAACGGCGTGCCCTCGGTATCGAACATGTAGCTGCCTTCGCAGCCGCGGAAAATCTTCGGCGGGTCAACGTAATGCACGGTATCGCCGAACGAGCTGTACTTGGCCTCGTCGGCCAGCAGCTGAGCGTCGTCGATCACGACCTGGGCGTTCTTGTCGAATGCGTTCATGGGCGGAGAGTCCGTGATAATGCAGTGGGAAGATATTTAGAAGGTGTATCGGTACAGAAGTTCAGCCAGTTTCGTAGGCTTGCCGGATCAGTACGGCACACTGAGCGCCGGCTGCGGCGCGTGATCTTCCAGCAGGCTGCCATCGAGCAGGCGCGGCAGCAGGTCTAGCGCGTCCTCGAAACCGGTGATCGGCGCGTAAGGAATACCTGCCGCCCGGCAATGCTCGATCAGGCGATGCTTGGCAAACACGAAGTCCACGCGATCCGCCGCGCAGAAATCCGACGCGCCGTCGCCGATCAGCAAGGTTTTCGTACCCGGGCCAGCAGCCCGAGCCTGGGCCACGCAGGCGCACTTGCAGGTGCCGCTGCGGCAACCGGCCGTCTGGAACGGCGAGGTCAGCTGCCACTGCTTCGGCGGCGGCGCCGGGGCCAGGTGGTTGGCGGCCAGCGGCAGATCGTCCAGGCCGTAGCGGCCGAGAATCTTGTGGATTGCATAATCCAGACCGTCGCTGACCACGCGGATCGGCACATTGAGCGCGCGCGCCTTGGCCACAAAGCCCGGAAACGCGTGATCGATCCACAAACCGGCCAAATGCACATCCAGCTCGTCGCGGGTCATCTTCAGCAGATCGACCTGGCCGGACATGCACTCGCGCGATCCGATGCGGCCCGCGCGCCAGTCCTGCTCCAGCACTTCCCAGCCCGGCCTGCCGAAACGGTCGAGCAGGGAGTCGATGACGTCCTCGACGGAAATGGTGCCGTCGAAATCACACAGGATGGTCCAGTTGGACAAAGGCATGTGTTGTTCACTGTTGTCGATCATCCGTGAAGGATAGAAACACTCCCTTTCGGCCTCCTTTCTCAAATTATTAACGAAAGGTGTCCATGCGTGCGGAGGCATGCATCCGTGCCGGTGAACAAATCACCTATGCTTGCCAGCCCTTGCTGCGCCTGCCTCCCCGACGTGCCCTCCCTCGCTGTGTACAAATTGCCACACCAGACCCTGCCCATCCGGCATATTCAGTTACCTGCAGGTTTGCTCGCTGCCTGCTTGCTGATGGCCCTGTTCTGGCCGCCCGAGAGCCATGCCGACAACAGCGACGAAACCACCGACCCGAACGCCATCACGATGGCGCTGGGAGCGGGCGTGGAGCGCTTGCCCAGCTTCGCCGGAGCCAAAGTCGACCGTGCCGAACCGATCCCATACGTCGATTTCGAATGGCCAGACCACGTCAGCCTATCCACGCTCGACGGCCTGCAGGTCGACCTGATCGGCGGCAGCGTGCTGCACGGCGGCTTTTTTGGCGACTACCAGTGGGGCCGCGATACCGAGGACCTGAGCCCGCGGCTGCGTGAAAAGCTCAACCCGCTTTCGCCACGGCTGACCGCCGGCGGTTATCTGGAGTGGCAGCTCACCAAGCAGATCGACATCGGTACCAACCTCAGCCACGACACCAACGGCGCCGGCGCCTATCTCAATGTCTACGCCGAATGGGATCTGCCCAAGGTATGGCTGATCGAGCATTCCCTGCAGGTGCGCTGGCAGGCGATGAACGGCTCGGCCATGAGCCGCTTTTTCGGCATCACGCCGAACCAGGCGAGCCTGCTCGATGTGCCGTCCTGGCATCCCGGCAGAGGCAGCCAGCTCGCCGATCTGGAGTACGACGTTTTCGTGCCGACTAGCCAGCACACCGGCGTGGCGCTGGCCCTGACCTATGGCCGCCTGCTCGGCAACGCTGCAGACAGCCCGCTGGTCACGCGATTCGGCTCAGCGACGCAGATCTCCGAAGCGCTGGCGTTCGTCTATCACTGGTAATCGGCAACCCGCCGTTATTTGCAGAAAAAGCGCCGCCGCGCGAAACCCGGCACCGATCAGGCCATGATTTTTGGCACAAACCTGCGGTAAATCCGCTCCATCAAAAACCACATCAGCAGGCCGAACACGGCGCCGCCGACCAGCCACAGCCCGGCAGATATCGCGATAAACCGTGCGCTCAGATCATCGCGATGGACGATAAACGTCATCACGATAAACATGGTCAGGCCATAGGACAGCACACCCCTGAGCAGCACGAAGCGTGTCATTCCGCCGGCCCGGGCTTTTTCCCAATGTCGAAAGCCTCTGGCTTTCACGCACGCCCCCATGCAGGTTCAGGCAAAAGCCGTTCAATACGTGTTCGATTCCGGATCATAGATGCCCCGGGCAGAGCCGCCTTAAAACCCCGAAGGCCGCTCGTCCGCAACGTTCATCGCCTGCTCCAGCGCCACGCCGGCCTGGGCTATCGTGCCTTCCTCAAATAGACGTCCAATCAAGGTCACGCCGTAGGGCACGCGGCGCGGTGGCGAAAAGGTGGGAAGCGGATGCTTGGGATCGGGTGCCCAGTCGCTGCGCGCCTGGGATACCTCGACGAAACCGGTGCGCAAGGTCAGCGACGGATGGCCGGTGTTGTTGCTGATCACCAGCATCTCATCGCGCAGGGACGGCACCAGCAGCAGGTCGACGGTGGCCATCACGCGAGCCATTTCGAGGGCGACCTTGCGGCGCAGCCGGTCGGCCTGCACGAAATCCACCGCTGACAGAAAGCGCGATTCGCGAAACAGGTTGGGCCATGCGTCCGGCACCTGCATGCTGAGCTCGTCGGCCTTGCCGCTGAGCGTGAGCTCTTCAAAGGCGGCAGCCGACTCGGCAAACAGAATGAGATTGAGCGAATCGTACGGCCAGTCCGGCAGGCTGACTTCGGTCGGCACCATGCCGAGCTTGCGCATCGCTTCGAGCGAGGCGCGGTCGACGTCGGTAGCCGGGTCTTCCTTCATCCACTTCGGAAAGTAGCCGACCTTGAGGCCCTTGACCGAGGCGCCTGCATCGTAGGCCAGATGGCTGGGCACGCCGGCCACGTCGATGCCATCCGGCCCGCTGATGGCGTGCAGCACCAGCATGGTGTCCTCGACCGAGCGCGTCATGGCGCCGAGTTTGTCCAGGCTCCAGCACAGCGTCATCGCGCCGGTGCGCGGCACGCGTCCGTAGGTCGGGCGCAGTCCGGTGACGCCGCAGCGCATCGACGGACTGACGATGCTGCCGCCGGTTTCACTGCCGATGGAAAAACCGACCAGCCCGGCCGCTGTGGCGGAGCCCGGCCCGGCGCTGGAACCGGACGCGCCTTCCTGCGGCAGCCAAGGGTTCATGGTCTGGCCGCCGAACCAGATGTCGTTGAGCGCCAGCGCGCCCATGCTGAGCTTGGCGATCAATACCGCGCCCGCGTCGCACAGGCGCTTGACCACGGTGGCGTCTTCCGTCGGCACGCGATCGCGGAACGGTTCGGCGCCGTAGGTCGTGCGAATGCCTGCGGTGTCGAGCAGATCCTTCACGCCAAACGGAATGCCGTGCAGCGGCCCGCGGTACTTGCCTGCCGCGATCTCCCGATCGGCCTGCGCAGCCTGGGCCAGCGCCTGCGTCTCCAGCAAAGTGATAATGCAGCGCAGCTGCGGATCGAATCGCTTGATGCGCGCGAGATAAATCTGGGTCAGCCGGGTCGAACTGAGCTGGCGCGTGCGCACCCAGTACGACAGGTGCGTCACCGGCGCAAAGGCGATGTCCTCGTCCTTCGCCGGCAGCGGACCGGGGTTGCGCTGGCTCGGCGAGAAACGATCCTTCGCCGGGCCGGAGGTATGGCCGGGCAGCGTCGGATTCCACACCGTGGCCGGCGGCAGGTTGTCCGGCAGCGCGACCTTGCGCGGGCCCGTGCGTCGCTCGAGCATGCTCGCCATCGACGTGCGCCAGTTCGCCGCCGCCATCGCGCGCTGTGCCGGGGTGAGCGTCACCTGCTCCAGCTTCTCCGCCTCGGCAAACGTGGCCGGCGTGACCTCGGGGCCAACCGCCGGCGCGGTATTGAACGCGCCGGGCGTGCCCGGCGGCGGCTTCACATCGTCAGCGCCCTTCGCCTCGATGCGCGATGCCACAGCAAGACCCAGCAAGCCCAGTGGTGCCTGAGCCAGAAAATCGCGACGCGTCTTCATGATGTCCCCTTCAATAAGATCGATACGCGCACTCAGGCGCCAAACGAGTCCATCCGTCGAGTATTACTTGCTGGAAGAGATAAAGGCCAGACGCGAGCTCAGAAAATTAGAGTCCTGCGACCATATGACAAGGAGCGAATTCAGTATAGGCCAGCTCGTACGAGAGCCGACGAGAGAAATAGATTGCCCAATCGCTTTTCCACCGTGCTGCAAGCCAGTATCTGCTGCCGTGCAGATCACACCCATGAAGAGTCGTTAGATGTCAGGTACCGTGTGATAAAACGGCAACACGGCCACATCAAGGCGCGCTATCGTGGCTTAACCAAAAACGGCGCGCTGGTGCTGACGCTGTGTGCGCTGAGCAATCGGTGGATGACCAGCCGTTGTCTGCTGGAAAAAGAAAGAATAGGTGCGCATGACTGGCGCATCGTGGCAGCAGTACGCGGCCAAGTGGGGCTAGAAGTCGCCGGGTACTTGCGCGGCTGGGGCTCACCGAAGCAATGCGTCAAGCGGCAAAAGGAGGGCGATTACGAATGCGGGTTAATCAGACCATCCCTAGAAATCCTGCGCTTGCGCCATATCCATGCGTCCATACATGGCGAACATCTGAGCTGACTTCATACACTGGGTCATCAACGCCACGTACCTGTAAGTCGAGGCTTATGCTCGTCGCGAGCGGGTGAGTTCAGGGGCTGTCGCAAGAGCTGAGCTGAAATGCAGAACACCTAATTTCGGCACTGCGGCGTCCAATGCAAGCGTTCTCATTGAACGTTCCGGCAGACGCTGTCGTAATGACCAAATAGTGCTTGGACTGGATATCGATGCGCCAACTAGCGCGCCATCCCGGGACTGGCTTGCTGCGGGTTTAGCTGAGCAGCTTGCTGCTGTATTTGCTGCTGAGCCTGCTGCTGCAACTGCTGATTGATCTGAGCCATCTGTTGCGAGCTGTGCTCGATAGGCGTGTGGACTGCCTGCATGGTGTCTACTCTAGCGAAACTGGTAGAACCGATCCTGCCATCTTTCTCAACAGCGAACGCGTTGGCGCCATCCTCGCTCAGAGCGACTACGTCGACCTGTCTTAAACCTCTCGCCTTAGCTTCGACCGTCAAAGCGCCGGCCAGGTTTAAGCTATGGTGATCCGGCACGCGGCCATGTTCGGCATCGACTTTCTTCACACCGTCATAGGCTTGCTGAAACAGTCGATGATCGGGATGTGCGGGATCATTAAGCAGAGGCGTGTGCGCAGACCAACTTTCCGGGCGTCTCTGAGCATAGGCCTCACCGACCGCTACAGCCCCCGCCTGAGTGCCCTGAGAAACCTCCTTTGCAACGTGTTCGGCAGCATGCGCCGTTGCTTCAATGCCACGTGAGGTGGCATCAACGACGGCGTCATAACCTTTGACCGTTTCGTGCGCAACATACCGCGCTCCGTGCACTGTCGCTTCAATGCCACGCGAGGTAGCGTCGACGGTGGCGTCGTACTTCTGAACGGCTTCATGCTCGACATATTGCGCAGCATGCACCGTCGCCTCAATGCCACGCGAGGTGGCATCAACAGTGGCCCGATACCCTTTGACCGTTTCATGTTCGGCGTATTGCGCCGCGTGCGCCGTTGCTTCAATGCCACGTGAGGTGGCATCAACGGCCCCGTTGTAGCCCTTGACCGCTTCGTTGCCGACGTATTGCGTCGCCCGTTCGACAGCGTGGGCGCCATCCACCGCCTTTTCACCGACGAAGCGGCCTGTTGCCATCTCAAGCTCGACAGCCTTTTTTTCTACCTCCCATCGAGCAGAAATCACGCTTCGCGCGACCAGGACATCGTGACGATACTGGTCGAACATGCCTTTGTGGGATTCGTATAGCGCCTCGTTCTCCTTGGAAATGATGGAGTGACCGAGACGCGGGTTATCCGGAAGGAAATTGGTCGCGCTATGTGCGTCCAAGTCCACACCTTTGATCGGCACGCGCGGACTCATCACACCGTTATCGTTGTGGTAGCCGGCCTTCTGAAGCCGTTCGATGTCTTGGGGGGACGCATAAATATGTGTCTCCCCAAAATGCTGACTCCCAGCACTGACCACATCGGTGGCGCGCACATAATTGATTACTTGATGACCACCCTCCGGAACGCCTTGGAAAAGGCCCGCCGCTCCATACGCGTTGAACGTTTCTCCGTGCAGGTGGTATTGATAGGCCGTTATTTCGGCCAACGTGCCGCCGAGCGAATGGCCGGTGACCGTTGCATGGAAAGGCAAATGTGATTGCTCGTCAAACTTCTTTCCTAGCTCCAGAGATTTCTTTGTAAATGCCATCGCGTCGAATGTCTGTGCGTTTACACCGGCAGTGACCATGCCAGCATCGGTCGCGATGTCTTGGTACTTCATCCGAGCGGTATCGGTTCCGCAGTGAGCGATGACGACATCACCAGTATCCTCTCGCACATAGGCCGTGCCCTGATACCCAGTCACCCGATCATGGACTTCGTTTATCACCTTGTAGTGAATCCCGCCCAGGGTAACCTCCGCACCAGGTACGTGGGTGTTGTAAGCGTCTGCGGCCAACATCGCATGGTCTTCGGTGCTTACCGTCATGGCATCACCTTCTTGGAAGACAACGTGATGACGAAAAAGTCACTCCTATGTTTTTTTATAGTGTCGGACAACTCCAGTCCGCCATCACCGAACGTTTGGGCACTGTCGTTTGAGAGGGCCACAATCGGTAGATAAAGATCCACAGACTTTTGAGCCAGCACGTCACTCAGACGAATACTCGGCGCAAAATCTGTGCCGTTGCCGTTGATTTTGAAAGTGGCCAAGGCTGACGACATGATCCAGTGACACACGCCCATGCCGTAATAGTCGGCATCGAGAAAATAATCCGTAACCACCGTTCCCTTGTAGGTATGCTCGTCCACCTTTCTTAGCTCGAACGGGATGAACTGCGCCAAATTACTCTGGTGCCCGCTTATCGGGTCTGGACGGACGCAAGTGCTGTTGTTCTGCACCTCGTAGATCATCGTTCCCTTGGCCGCGTCGAAGCCCCTGGGCGCGTCATGAATCGTAACGGTGATCTCGTAACGCTGCTTGGCGTTGGGGTTTTGCTTGATGTCAGGAGTTTTCATCGTCGAGGCGCCACATCCGGAAGTAATCAGGGTCAGAGAAAAAAGCAGCACGGCGTTCACGCGGCTAAGCATAGATTTGCAGCCTCTGTAGAAAGTCTTGATGAAGGTGGCGATTGGCGACCGCCTGGACACGGCTGGACTGTTCACAGCTGGGCGGCGCGTTACCTGGTTCAGCCATATTTCGGCTATGCATACTCGGCGCTCCATGCTCCGTTGACCAGAGTCTAGCGCCAAATTCAGGATCGTGTCTCTGCGGTCGTCACGCTCTATGAGACCGGGCCACCCTACTCTTCGCGCATGGGCAGAGAGCTTTACCCGATGGATTTACCGTGCGGTTGCGCCAGAGTCAGTATCCGTTGCCGGAGTTCAACGTTTCGATCCAGTCGCGTCGCAGAGGGATGCGCGCTGGCACGCATGCCCGCGATCGCCAAGGGACACCGATCACTAAACTCCTTGTCGATCATATGCCGCGCCAGCCCGCGCGCCGGTGCGCTCACCACTTTTTTCGCAAGCCATTCTCGACGAACTCGTTCTCGAGCACCCGCTCGGCCAGCCGCTTCTTCAGCCACCCGTTCTGGGTTGCCAGCTCCGTCAGCCGCTTAGCGTAGGGCACGGTCATGCCAACAAATTTGCTACGCCAAAGTTAGTACGAAGCCTCGCTGAAGCCGTGCTTGCGGCACATCTCCTTCCGGCATGCCCGCTTCGACCTCGCGCAGGCAGGGCTGCCGTTCAATGAGGACATTTCAAATAATGATGTAGCGTTTCTTTATCAGACGAAAATGAACACGGACGATACTCCAGCGACTCCGTCAACGATCATCTCTCGTCCAAATCGCCCCATCCTCTTCCTTCACCGGAAAGCTCGCAATCGGTTCGTAGGCCGGCGGCTTGGTGACGTTGCCGGTGCGCAGGTCGAAGCGGGCGCCGTGGCGGGGGCATTCGACTTCGAAGCCGTGGACGTCGCCGCCGGCGAGCTCACCGCCGTCGTGCGAGCAGATGTCTTCGATGGCGTAGAGGGCGCCGTCGATGTTGTAGACGGCGATGGCGGTGTCGCCGTCCCACACGACCTTGAACTCGCCGGGCAGGATCTCGCTGCGGGTGCCGACCTTGATCCAGCCGTTCATGCGGGCTGCGTCGGAAAGGTTTTTACCAGCACTTCGAAGCGCAGGTCCGGCCGGCGAGGAATGCCGAAGCGCTCGTCGCCATAGGGAAACGGCTCGTATTCCGCTGTGCGCAAATAGCCGCGGCGCTCGTACCAGGCGATGAGTTCGTTGCGCTGCTCGATCACCGTCATGCGCATGGCGCGGCACTGCCAGCGCTCGCGCGCCAGTTGCTCCGCTTCGGCCAGCACGGCCTTGCCCAGGCCGCCGCCCTGCTGCGCTGGATCGACGGCGAACATGCCGAAGTAGCCGAACTTGCCCTGGCGTTCGACGTGGCAGCTGGCGATCAGACGGCCGTCGCGTTCGGCCAGCAGCACGCAACTGTGCGGGCGCTTGATGACGGCAGCGACGTCTTCGTTGTTGGTGCGCCGGCCGTCGAGCAGGTGCGATTCGGTGGTCCAGCCGCGCAGGCCGGATTCGCCGCGGTAGGCGGACTCGACCAGCGCGACGATAGCTGGAATATCGGCCGCTTCAGCGGTGCGAAAAGAGAGATCGACAGAGGTATTCATCTGTCGATGATAGTGCGGGCGCGGGCGGTTCCACCATGCACCGCCGCAGGTCTTGTCGGGCGCCTGGCGCCCGCTCAAAAGCCGCACCCATGACCTTCGACACTGTCTGCCCACTGCCCCGGTTGACTACGGTCGGGGGCTTGCTGCCCGAGCCCGGGCGATCGAAACGCGCCACGGCGCAGAGGGGAAATCCATGACGTACCGATTCGTGAAACCGCTGGCCCTTGCCGTGGGCATGGCCCTTTCCATCAACGCGGTGGCCGCACCCACCGCATTCGACGTGAAAGAGCTCGACAGCAGCATCAAGCCCTGCGCCGACTTCAACGGCTTCGTCAACGCCAAGTGGGTGGCGAGCCACCCGATTCCCGCCGATCGCACGCGCTGGGGTTCGTTCGACGCGCTGCGCGAGGACAGCCTCAACGTGCAGCACAAGATCGTCGACGCGGCCGCTGCCAATGCGGCGAAGGCAACGCCTGGCTCGATCAATCAGAAGATCGGCTACCTCTATGCGTCCGGCATGGACGAAGCCAAGGTCAATGCTGCCGGTTTCGACCCGATTAAACCCCAGCTGGCGCAGATCGACGCGCTGAAGAACGCGGGCGATATCGCCGGCTATATCCGCAACAGCTACGCCAGCGGTGAGCCCGTGCTGTTCCGCTTCGGCGGCAGCGGCGATTTCAAGGATTCCAGCCAGGAGATCGCGTACGTCGGCCAGGGCGGCCTCGGCCTGCCCACGGTCGATTACTACAGCAAGCCGGAGTTCGAAAAGATCCGCACCGCCTACGTGGCGCACATCGCCAAGCTGCTCACGCTCACCGGCGTCAGCGCTGCGGATGCCCAGCAGCAGGCAAAAAATGTGCTGGCGTTCGAGACGCGCCTCGCCGCCGCCTCGCTGCCGCCGGTGCAGATGCGCAAGCCGGAAAACCGCTATCACTACGTCAGCATCGCCGATGCCGACAAGCTCACGCCCAGCTTTGACTGGGCGGCATTCTTCAAGTCGCAGAATGCCGATGTGAGCCAGGGCTTCTCGTTCTCGCAGCCGGCGTTCTTCACCGAAGTGCAGAAGATGTTCGGCGACGTGCCCGCCGCGCAGTGGCAGGCGTACTTCCGCTATCACCTGATCTCCAACGCGGCGCCTTACCTATCCACGCCGTTCCAGCAGGAGGATTTCGCGTTCGAGAACCAGACTCTCAACGGCCAGAAGGAAATGGAGCCGCGCTGGAAGCGCGTGCTGGCAGCCACCAACGACGGCATGGGCATGGCGCTGGGCCAACTCTATGTGGCCGACAATTTTTCGCCGGTAGCCAAGCAGCGCGCCGAAGAACTCGTTGCCAATCTGCGTGCGGCCTACAAGACGCGCATCGAGCATCTGGCCTGGATGAGCGACGCGACCAAGCAGAAGGCGCTGGAGAAGTGGGCCACGTTTGTGCCGAAGATCGGCTACCCGGACAAATGGCGCGACTGGTCCGGCCTCACCCTGATGCCGGACAACTACTACGCCAACGTGCAGGCCGCCGAGAAGTTCAACTACGACTACCGCATCGCCAAGATCGGCAAGCCGGTCGACCGCAGCGAGTGGGGCATGACGCCGCAAACGGTGAACGCCTACTACAACGCGCAGCAGAACGAGATCGTGTTTCCTGCGGCGATCCTGCAGCCGCCGTTCTTCGACGCCAAGGCGGATGACGCGATCAACTACGGCGGCATCGGCGCGGTGATCGGCCACGAGATGGGCCACGGCTACGACGATCAGGGCAGCAAGTTCGACGCCAAGGGCAACAACGTCAACTGGTGGACCGACGCCGACCGCAAGGCGTTCGAGTCGCGCACCGACAAACTCGCCGCGCAGTTCGACGCCTACGAGCCGCTGCCGGGCAAGCACGTCAACGGCCATCTGACCATGGGCGAGAACATCGGCGATCTGGGCGGCTTGAACGCGGCCTATACCGCCTTGCAGATGGCGCTGTCGAAGAACCCGGCCGAAGCCAAGCGCAAGATAGACGGCTATACCGAAGACCAGCGTTTCTTCCTCAACTGGGCTCGCGTGTGGCGCGGCAATATTCGACCCGAGGCGCAGATCACCCTGCTCAATACCGATCCGCACGCGCCGGCGCAATTCCGCGCGATCGGTGCACCGTCGAACATGCCGGAGTTTGCGCAGGCCTTCCAATGCAAGGCCGGCGATGCGATGGTGCGTTCGCCCGAGACGCAGGTGAAGATCTGGTAATCACGCTCCACGCCATCGTTGAAACGCAACACCCAAAACCGCAGCCTTCGGGCTGCGGTTTTTTCATGCAGGGAGGACAATGGTCTGTCAGCTCTGGAGGCATCATGCAAAACTCAGCACCAGCGGTCACCGCTGCCGATCCATCGATCACCATCGTGAGCATTCGCGGACTCGGCAAGGTCTACGCCTCCGGCCACGTCGCCCTGAAGCATATCGACCTGGATATCCGTCGTGGCGAAATCCTCGCCCTGCTCGGACCCAACGGCGCCGGCAAGACCACGCTGATCAGCATCATCTGCGGCATCGTGCGGCCGACCAGCGGCACGGTGCTGGCAAACGGCCACGACATCGTGCGCGACTATCGCGCCGCGCGCGCGCAGATCGGGCTGGTGCCGCAGGAGCTGTCCACCGATGCGTTCGAGTCGGTGTGGTCCACCGTCACCTTCAGCCGCGGCCTGTTCGGCAAGGCGCCCAACCCGGCGCATATCGAAAAGGTGCTGCGCGACCTGTCGCTGTGGGACAAAAAGGACAGCAAGATCGCCGCGCTGTCCGGCGGCATGAAGCGCCGCGTGCTGATCGCCAAGGCGCTGGCGCACGAGCCGCAGATCCTGTTTCTGGACGAGCCCACTGCCGGCGTCGACGTGGAGTTGCGCCACGACATGTGGGTGATGGTGCGCGCGCTGCGCGAGAGCGGTGTCACCATCATCCTGACCACGCACTACATCGAGGAGGCCGAAGAAATGGCCGACCGCATCGGCGTGATCAACAAGGGCGAACTGGTGCTGATCGAGGACAAGGACGTGCTGATGCGCAAGCTCGGCAAGAAGCAGCTCACGCTGCAGCTGCAGGTTCCGCTGCAGCAGGTACCTGAAGCGCTGGCCGACCTGCCGCTGGAGCTTGGCGACAACGGCGGCGCGCTGATCTACACCTTCGACGTGCAGGGCGAGCAGACCGGCATCGCGCCGCTGCTGCGCCGGCTCGGCGAGCTCGGCATCGACTTCAAGGATCTGCATTCCAGCGAGAGTTCGCTGGAAGAGATTTTCGTCAGCCTGGTGCATGCCGAAAAACCGTCCGCCCCTATCGGAGCCCGCGCATGAATATCCATGCCATCCGCGCCATCTACCGTTTCGAAATGGCGCGCACGTTTCGCACGCTGACGCAGAGCATTCTCTCGCCGGTGATTTCCACGTCGCTGTACTTCGTGGTGTTCGGCACGGCGATCGGCTCGCGCATGGGGCATATCGGCGGGGTGAGCTACGGCGCCTTCATCATCCCCGGCCTGGTCATGCTGTCGCTGCTCAACGAGAGCATCTCCAACGCCTCGTTCGGCATCTATCTGCCGAAGTGGTCGGGCACGATTTACGAGCTGCTGTCCGCGCCGGTGTCGTATATCGAGGTGGTGCTCGGCTATGTCGGTGCGGCGACGACCAAGTCGGTGCTGCTTGGTGTGCTGATTCTGATCACCGCGCGGCTGTTCGTGCCATACGAGATCGCGCACCCAATCTGGATGGTCGGTTTTCTTGTGCTGACCGCCATCACCTTCAGCCTGTTCGGCTTCATCATCGGCCTGTGGGCGGACGACTTTCAGAAGCTGCAGGTGATTCCGCTGATGGTGGTGACGCCGCTGACCTTTCTGGGTGGCGCGTTCTATTCGATCAGCATGCTGCCACCGCTGTGGCAGAACATCACCCTGTTCAATCCTGTGGTGTACCTGATAAGCGGCTTCCGCTGGAGTTTCTACGGTGTCGCCGACGTCAACGTGGCGGTAAGCCTGGGCGCGACGCTGGGCTTTATGGCGCTATGCCTGATGGCGATCGGCTGGATTTTTCGCACGGGTTACAAGCTCAGAAGCTGAGCTTGACGCAAAGAACGGCAGCCATTCACGTCGCTGTTTTCAAGCAAAAGGCCGAAGGTTTGCACCTTCGGCCTTTGCGGGTAGCGGCTCTGCGTTCACCGGCACAATTCATGTACGGCCGGCGAACGGCAGCGATACATCAATCGCGGCGCGCGAAGAGCATGCCCAGCACGAAGGCGACGCCGGCAGCGATAAGCACGGTACCCACCGGCTTCTCGGCGGCGAAATCCCGCACCTCGTCAAGCACCTCGCCAGCCTTGGCCTGGGCATTGCCGGCGACCTGACGCGCCTTGCCCTTGATCTGGTGCTCGGTATCCCCGGTGAGTGCACCGGCGGCGTCTTCGATCTTGCCGGCGACGTTGCGGATGGTGCCTTCAACTTCGTTCTTGTCCATGGTTTTATGTCCTGCAGTAGTTGAGTTGAGTGATGATTCAAAGGTGATTCAACCGAGCAGCGCGGGCGCTTTACCAGCGGCCGCGCCGGTCGGATGCGAAATTATTTCTTCAGCGTGTCGCGCACCTTGTCGGCCGCTTCGCCGGCTTTGACCTGCGCCTTGCCGACCTGCTTTTCGGCCGCACCCTCGAGCTGGGTTTTCTTGTCGCCGGTCAGCTTGCCGATCGCTTCCTTCACCGAACCCTTGACCTGCTTGGCGGTGCCGTCGATACGATTCTTGTCCATCGTCATCTCCTCGTCAGTCGAATGGTTGCCGGCAAGCCTTGGTGCTGCCGGTCTGATGATCAGGATGCGGGAATCGACGTGAAGGAAAAAGCACCATTTGAACCAAATGAATTAGTGCATTTGCATGCTCTGATGGCGGCGGTTAAGCCAAATGGAATCAGCGCACGCGGCGCGGCTTTTTCTTGGCCACGGCGCGCTCGCCCCTGTGACCAAACACGCCTCGCTCGCGCGCCCAGATAATGGCCTCGCTGCGGCTGTGCACGTCGAGTTTGGAATAGAGAGCGGCCACGTGGTTGCGCACCGTGTTGGGCGCCAGGCTCAACCGCGCCGCAATTTCCTTGTCGGCCAGACCTTCGCACATCAGCCCGAGCGTATCGCGCTCGCGCGCCGTGAGGTCGGCCAGCTCGGCGCTGGCCAGTTCACTCGGCGCGTTGGCGCGACGCACATTGGCCATTTTCTCGATCAGCGTCTGGCTGAACCATGAGGCGTCCTTCATCACCGCTTCGATCGCAGTAACCAGCTCCATTTCGCTGCGCTTGCGCTCGGTGATGTCGAGCAGGACCAGCAGGTAGCACGTGGTGCCGTGGATGCTGACCGTTTCGGCGGAGAGCAGGCAGTCCAGCAGCTCGCCGGTTTTCTTGCGGATGGCGTACTCGGTGTTTTGCAGGCTGCCCACCGTTTCCAGCAGCTTGCCCAGCTGGGTGTTGGCATGGCGATCGTCGAGCAGGCCGATTTCCGCGATGGACTTGCCCAGCACTTCCTCGGGCGCGTAGCCGGTGGTGCCCACGAAAGCCTCGTTGACCTCGACCACGTGGAAGCGATCCGAACTGCACACCAGCGTCGCCACCGGCGACATGCGGAAGGCCTTGGCGAAGCGCTCCTCGCTCTGGCGCAGCGCGTCTTCGGCCTTGCGCCGCGGCTCCAGGTCCATGAAAGAAAACAGCATGCATGCCTCGTCGCCGACCTCGATCGGCTGGCCGGCGACCACGACAAATTTGGTGCCACCTTCGGGCAGCTTCAGCTCCGCCTGCATCTGCGGAATGGTGGCGCCTTCGCCGAGCCGCTCGATCGCCAGCTCTTTATTTTCGGCGCGTTCCAGCACGTCGAGCTCGTACACCGAATGACCGATCACCTGCTCGCGCGTGTAGCCGGTCATTTCCATGAAGCCTTGGTTGACCTTGATATAGCGCAGGTCGCTGAGGCGGCAGATCACGGCCGGCGCCGGATTCGCGTTGAAGGTTCTCTCAAAGCGTTGCTCGGCGCTGGCCCAGTCGGTGGCATCGGCGATGATCAGCACCAGGCAGTCCGGTGCGCCGTCCGCATCGGTCAGCACCATGCTGCGCACGCGGTGCACCCAGCGCTTTTCTTCATCGGCGGTTGCCACCACTTCGACCACCACGTCGGTAAACGACTCGCCGGCGATCACCCGGTCAATCGGGTAATTGCCGGCGGCGAGGCGATGGTTGTTGCGGTAGCGCAGCTGGAACCGTTCGCGGTACTCGGTCACCGTGGCGCCGAGTTCGGCCACCTCGGTAATACCGTGCATGTCCAGCGCGGCCTGATTGGCCCACATGATCGTCTGATCCGGCTCGATCAGGATCACTCCGTCGCTTAGCCCGGTGATGATTTGCTGCAGCTGGCGGCGGTCGGTTTGGGTGCGGAGAACGTGGTCGGTCATGGAAGTAACTCGTGAGTAGCCGCCACCGCAGGCGGAATGGGAAGCGTGTTTTTGGCCCCGCCCGAACCTGCGCCGGCTTGAGTGCCTGGGCAGGTGCAGGTGCAGGTGCAGGTGCACCAAGAATATAGCCCAGCACCAGCAGAGCTTGAGACGAATGCACTAATCGCACTGGTGCATTTGCAAGGCGACGAGGCCTTACGCGACGCGCAAAATGTTCCCCCAGTCATCACACGATAGCTGTATTTGGACACCTAGACTGCCGCGCGCCCCGCCCGCCACCAGCATCCTGGGGACGCTAAGCGGCCGTGTTATCGCTCACATCGATCGCTCGACGGCAAACCCTGTGACCCAACTTTTCACATCACTTTTTCCACCGCTAAATCCATCTCAACTACAAGGAACTCGCATGGCCGCCTATGTAAACCCCCAGCCGCAACCGCGCATTTCATGGGGCGCGATTTTTGCCGGCTGCTTTATTTCGCTGGTCACCTACCTGGTGCTGAGCGTACTCGGCACCGCCATCGGTGCCAGCGCCATCGACCCACTCGGCGACGCCAACCCGCTGAGTGGTTTCGGCAAGGGCACAGGTATCTGGCTGGGTGTCACGACGCTTATTTCAATCCTGATCGGCGCTTTCATCGCCGGTCGCTCTGCACCTGGCCAGGGTGGCCTGCACGGCGTGCTGAGCTGGTCGCTGACCACGCTGATCACCACCTACCTCGTCGCCTCGCTGGCTTCCGGCGTCGCCGGTGCCGCGACCGGCGCCATCGGCAAGGGCCTGTCGCTGGCTGGTGACGGCGTCGCTGCCGCAGCTCCGCACATTGCTTCCGGCGTCAAGGACGAACTGCAGAAGAACGGCATCAGCTTCGATCCCAGCGAGCTGCAGAATCAGCTGGATACCCTGCTGCGCCAGACCGGCAAGCCGGAGCTCGACCCGTCCAATCTGAAGGCCACGACACAGCAGGCTGCTGCTGACGGCAAGCAGACCGCGCAGCAGACCGCTGCTACCCCGCAGCAAACCGACCAGCAGCTCAGCGATTGGTTTGCCCGTGTGAAGCAGGAAGGCCAGCCGGCCCTGAATGCCGCCGACAAGGATGCGCTCGTCAACATCGTGGCCGCCCGTACCGGCAAGTCGCACGACGAAGCGCAGCAGATTGTCGACAACTACGCGCAGACCTATCAGCAGGCGATGGCCAAGTTCCAGCAGCTGAAGCAGGAAGCCGAGCAAAAGGCTCGCGAAGCGGCCGATGCCACCGCACGTGGCGTGTCGAAGGCCGCCTGGGGCGCGCTGGTGCTGCTGATCATCGGTGGCCTGATCGCCTTCTTCGCCGGTGTGTTTGGCTTTGCCCGTCGCCCGGTGACCGCGGTGGTGGTGAAGCGTCCTTACGAAGTCGACTAAGACCTCTAGGACAACGATGGCGCTGACGCTTCGGCGCGGCGCCTAGTGCAAACGGCGTTGAAGCTATCGCCTTAAGACATCGCCCCGACGCTCACGCATCGGGGCGATTTTTTTGGGGTATCAAATACGGACTGCGGTTTACCGTGAACGCATGCTGCCAATCTGCGCATCCTTGTCCGCCCACAAGGTGTTGACCCAGGTCTGGAAGCTGGCGCGGAACGCGGGATCGGCCTCATAGTCGCCGCGCAGTGCCGAGGTGATTGGAAGCTCGCGCACGTGCACGCGAATTTCGCTGACCCGGCCGGCGATCAGATCCATCATCGTGTAAGGCCCATCGGGATAAACGATGGTGACGTCGAGCATCGCATCGAGCGCGTCGCCCATCGCATCGAGCACGAATGCCACGCCGCCGGCCTTGGGCCGCAGCAAATACTGGTAGGACGATTTCTGCCTGTCGTGCTTGGCCGGCGTAAAGCGCGTGCCTTCGACAAAGTTCATCACCGATACCGGCATGTGCCGAAATTTTTCGCAGGCGCGGCGCGTGGCCACCATGTCCTTGCCCTGCAGCTCCGGATGGGCGGCGAGCGTATCCTTCGAATAGCGCTTCATGAAGGGGAAATCCAGCGCCCACCACGCCGGCCCCAGCAGCGGCACCCAGATCAGCTGGCTCTTCAAGAAGAAGCGCAGGAACGGAATGCGCCGGTTGAAGATTTTCTGCAGCACCGGAATATCGACCCAGCTCTGGTGGTTGCACAGCACCAGATAATTGCCGTCGTAACGCGAGTTCCTCAGCCCTTCGAGCTCCCAGCGCGTTTTCGTGAACCCGTCGAACATCGCGCTGTTGACCGCGATCCAGCTCTCCGCGATCAGCACCAGGCCGCGCGACAGACCCAGTCGGATAGCGCGAATCGGCAGGATCACCTTGAACAGGGTGAGCAAAAACAGCGGCGTCACGTGCACGATAATATTCAGTGCAAGGAGCAGCATCACCAGCGGTACACGGATGAAACCAGGAAGCTTTGCGAACATGGAAGGCCAATCGCTCGGGAACAAGTTGCTGCAGAGTAACGCCACCATGTGACTGTGCGAAACCTGGCGTATCGCAACGCGCTACATCAGCAGCTTGCGCACCTTGATCAGCGCCGCAATAAACGCGTCGATTTCCTCGCGCGTGTTGTAGAACGCAAACGACACGCGCAGCGTGGCCGGCACGTTGAAAAACTGCATCAGCGGATGCGCGCAGTGATGGCCGGAGCGCACGGCCACACCCTGCAGATCGAGCAAGGTGGCCAGGTCGGTCGCCTGCGCGCCCTCGATCAGAAACGAGATCACCGCCTCTTTCTCGCTGGCCTCGCCGAACAGGCGCACGCCGGGAATCTCGCGCAGCCGCTCGGTGGCGTAGTGCAGCAGATCCTGCTCCTGCGCGTGGATGGCGTCGAACCCAATCGACTCGTAGTAATCGATCGCCGCACCGAGGCCGATAAAGCCCACGATATTCGGCGTGCCGGCCTCGAACTTGTGCGGCGGCGGCGCAAAACTGCTGCCGCTGAAGCTGACTTCGCGGATCATCTCGCCACCGCCGAAGAACGGCGGCATCGACTCTAGATGCTCGCGCTTGGCCCATAGCGCGCCGGTGCCGGTCGGCCCCAGCATCTTGTGGCCGGTGAGCGCATAGAAATCGCAGCCTAGCGCTTGCACGTCGACCGGCCGATGCGGCACCGCCTGCGAACCATCGACCAGCAACGGGATACCGCGCTTTTTGCACTCGCGCGCAATCTCGCGCACCGGATTGACCGTGCCCAGCACGTTCGACACGTGCGCCACGCAGGCGAGCTTCACCTCAGGCGTCAGCATGGCGACAAACTGCTCCACGATCAGCTCGCCGCTCTGATTGATCGGCGCCGCCTTCACCGTCGCTCCCGTGCGCGCCGCCATCAGCTGCCACGGCACGATGTTGGCGTGGTGTTCCATCACTGTAGTGAGAATCGCGTCCCCCGCTTTCAGCTGCGGCAGCACATAGCTGTAAGCGACCAGATTGATCGACTGCGTCGTACCCGACGTGAGGATCAGCTCGTTGCGCGACGTGGCGTTGATGAAGCGCGCCAGCTTGTCGCGTGCGCCCTCATATGCCGCCGTCGATTCCTCACCCAGCTGATGCACGGCGCGCGCCACGTTGGCGTTGGTTTCGCGGTAGTGCCGGTTCATCGCCTCGATCACCGCCTGCGGCTTCTGGCTGGTGTTGGCGTTGTCGAAGTACACCAGCGGCTTGCCATCGTGCACGGTACGCGAAAGCACGGGAAAATCCGCGCGAATGCGCTGGATATCGAACATGGGCGGCGTTTTGGGCTGTGCGTTCATGAGCAGGATGTCGTCTCTTTCAATGCGTGGGCAACTGCGCGATCAGCAGCTCCGCCAAATGTTCGCGCAGCGCGTCGTTCGGCAGATCGTCGAGCACGGCGCGACAGAAGGCGGTAGTCAGCAGCGCGCGCGCCTCGGCGAGCGGGATGCCGCGCGAGCGCAGATAGAACAGCGCACGCTCGTCGAGCTGGCCGACCGTGGCGCCGTGCGCGGCCTTGACTTCGTCGGCGTAGATTTCCAGCTCGGGCTTGGTGTCGATTTCGGCGTTCGGCGACAGCAGGAGATTCTTGTTGCTGAGGCTGGCGTCGCTGCCATCTGCGCCCGGCGCCACCACCATCGCGCCGCGAAACACGCCGCGCGCACGATCGCTGGCCACGCCGCGCCAGTTCGAGCTCGACCGCGTGTTCAGCGCCTGATGGCGAATCGCCAGCTGCGTATCGATATGCTGACGACCGTGCGGCATGAACACACCGCGCGTATCGAGCTGCGCGTCGTCACCGATCAGCTCGGCCTGCAGATCGTGGCGCACCAGCGCGCCGCCAAGCTCCAGCACATGCAGCGTGGCGTGCGCTTTCGCGTGCAGACGAAGGCGGCTCTGGCGAATCAAGGTGTCAGTGGCACCAGCGTTCTGCAGCAGCACGTGATGCAGCAACGCGCCTTCGCGCAGTTCGATATCGCTGACCAGCGTCGCCAGATGCGACGACTCACCGCCGCCGATGTGCTGTTCGACCAGACTCAGTTCGGCGTTGTCACCAAGCTCGATGACGTTGCGCAGATGCCACGCGACAGCTGTTTCGGCGGCCGCGCCGATAAACACCAACTGCACTGGAGCGGCGATTTTCTGATTGGCAGCCACGCGCAGCACTACGCCATCGGCTGCACTGGCAGCATTGATATGCGTGAACGCATCGCCGGCATCGTGCACGTGCGACGTGGAACGCGACAGCGCGAAACGCAGTGGCTCGGCATCGCCCTTCAAGGCTTGCGACAGCGGCTGCAACGTCAGCCCGGCCGGCAGCGCATTGATCGATGAAAGGTCAGCGCGAAACGCGCCGTTGACGAATACCAGCCGCGGACCATCAACGCCCGGTAAGGCCAGCATCGATGCGTCGACCGTGCGCGTCTGTGCGTCGGCATCGCCGGACACAAAACGGCGCTGCGACAGCGCGCGCAGGGCGGTGTACTTCCACGCTTCGACGCGCGTATCGGGCAAGCCGCCGGCCGCAAACGCCTCGCGATTTTCCTGGCGCAAGGCATCCAGCCACGCTATGCCGCTGGACGGCAACGGCGAGTCCAGCAGTGCATTCACCAGCGGCAGGTGTGCCCGCTGGTTCATGCCGACGCTCCGGCGGGGTGGCGCTCGGCAATGCCGGCGTAACCCTGCGCTTCGAGCTTCAGTGCCAGCGACTTGTCGCCGCTTTCGACGATGCGGCCATCGGCAAGCACATGCACAAAATCCGGTACCACGTAATCGAGCAGACGCTGGTAGTGGGTGATCATCAGGAACGCGCGCTCGGGCGAACGCAGCGTGTTCACGCCCTGCGCCACCTGCTTCAGCGCATCGATATCGAGACCCGAATCGGTTTCGTCGAGAATTGCCAGCTGCGGTTCCAGTACGGCCATCTGGAAGATCTCGTTGCGCTTTTTTTCGCCGCCGGAAAAACCTTCGTTGACCGCGCGATGCAGCAGCTCGTCGGAAATCTGCATCACCTTCAGCTTCTCGCGCACCAGCTTGAGAAACTGCATGGAGTCCAGCTCCTTTTCGCCGCGCACCTTGCGCTGCGCGTTGAACGCGGCGCGCAGAAAGTAGGTGTTGTTGACGCCGGGAATTTCCACGGGGTACTGAAACGCCAGAAATACGCCGGCCGCGGCGCGCTCTTCCGGATCCAGCGCCAGCAGGTCGATGCCGTTGTAGATCACCGAGCCGGCGGTCACTTCATAGCCGTCGCGACCGGACAGCACATTGCCCAGGGTGGATTTACCCGCGCCGTTCGGCCCCATGATGGCATGCACTTCGCCCGCGTTCACGGTAAGACTGAGGCCCTTGAGAATTTCCTTGCCCTCGACGCGGGCGTGCAGGTTTTCGATTGTCAGCATGCTCATTACTTTGATCCCACGACGGCCATGGAACACACGCCATGACCTTGCAATTGTTGGTAACCACCGATGCCACTGCTCACCGCCGATGACTTCAAGTCACAGATGGCGATGATGGGCTCGTCCAGTACAAATCCGTTTCCTGCAGTGTCCGACAACCAGCCGGCGCGCATCGGCTCGCCGTTGACGGAAAAACTTAAACCCCACGGCACGGGCCGATCACCGACATGAGATATCCATGCAAAACGGCGTATCGGCCCGATCTGAAAATGTCCTCTGGCGTCAGCGACAATGTCCAGAGTCTTCGCCTTCGCGAGGACGTGCCCGGACGCGTCAAGCCTGTCGCTCAGTTGGATATGCGCATGGGGTACCGGCGCACCGAAATTCTCGATACTGCCGATGATTTCGGGTGCGCTCAGCTCATGATGCGGCCACGGCACGCAGGCGCTCAGCGACGGCGCCGCGGCGCAAAGCAGGCTGAATCTGACGAGGCTCCGTTTCGCGCTCATGGTTTTGACGCTGCCGCAACTTTGAGCTTGCAGGGACCCATGCCGACGGCGGCGACATCGCCCTCGATCGTGCTGGATCTGCTTTCGGCCGCGAGATCGCACTCTGCGCTGACCGTCGCCTTCGGCACCTCGCCCAGCATGTCCGGATCGGACGCCCAGCCGACCTGCCAAGTTTGGCCGTCTTTCGACACGCGCAGGCCCCATGGCACGGTGTGCTGATCCACTTTGAGCAGCGGGTTGTCGACCCGATGCGCCAGCTGCTTGATCGGTCCCAGCGTGAAGTGGCCCTGTGCATCGGTCACTGCTTCCCGCGTCTGGGCTCCAGGCTGCGGTTCGCCCGTTGCATTCAATACGTCAACCAACTGCATGTGCATACCTTGCACCGGCTGGCCCGCACGCGTCACGGTGCCGCTGATCTGCGGCGCGATGAGGACCTGATGCTTGATCGGCACACTGCACCCGGTGGCGCCGGCGGCGGCGAGTACACACAGCAAAACCCTTGAATACGACGTCATGCCGCGATCCTTCTGAAGACTGAATGCATGATGGTTTTGAAACTCACGGCGACGTCTCGTCACTGGCGTAACTCGCTGCCAGCGCCTCGATCGCCTGGCGGCTCATGCGACAGGCGAGCCACTCGCGCATGACGTCGGCGCCCAGTGACTCATAGAACGCGATGGACGGCGCATTCCAGTCCAGTACCGACCACTGCAACCGCGACAAGCTTTCATCGATGCAGCGCTGTGCCAGATGGGCGATAAGCGCCTTGCCGACGCCGTTGCCGCGAAAGGCGGGCCGCACGAACAGGTCTTCCAGGTAGATGCCTGCGCGGCCGAGAAAGGTCGAGTAGTTGTAGAACCAGAACGCCATGCCGGCGACTTCGCCGTTCCACATGGCGATGTCGCAATGCGCGCGGGGCGCGGGGCCGAACAGGTCACGCGTGAGATCCGCTTGCGTCGCGTCGACTTCGTGCAGCAGCTTTTCGTAGTCGGCCAGCTCGCGGATCAGCGACAGAATCTCGCCCACATCCTGCGCGTTTGCCGGCCGCAGCTGCAGCCGCGATTCCGTTTTTTCCGCCACGACGCTCATCAGCCCACCGCGCCTTCGAGCGACACTTCCAGCAGCTTCTTCGCCTCTACCGCGAACTCCATCGGCAGCTCGCGGAACACCTGCTTGCAGAAGCCGTCGACGATCATCGACACGGCGTCTTCCTCGCTGATACCGCGAGCGCGGCAGTAGAACATCTGGTCATCGGAAATTTTCGACGTGGTCGCTTCGTGCTCGACGATGGCGGTCGAATTTTTCACTTCCATGTACGGGAAGGTGTGCGCGCCGCACTGCTTGCCGATCAGCAGGCTGTCGCACTGGGTGTAGTTGCGCGCACCGTCGGCGCCCTTCTCCATCTTGACCAGGCCGCGGTAGCTGTTGGAGCTGCGCCCGGCACTGATGCCCTTGGCGACGATCTTCGACTTGGTGTGCTTGCCGATATGGATCATCTTGGTGCCGGTGTCGGCCTGCTGGTGATGGTGGGTCAGCGCCACCGAGTAGAACTCGCCGACGGAACGATCGCCGCGCAGCACACAGCTCGGATATTTCCACGTGACCGCGGAACCGGTTTCCACCTGAGTCCAGGAAATTTTCGAATCGTCGCCGCGGCAGTCACCGCGCTTGGTCACGAAGTTGTAGATGCCGCCGACGCCGTTCTCGTCGCCGGGATACCAGTTCTGCACGGTGGAGTATTTGATTTGCGCCTTCTCCAGCGCGACCAGCTCCACCACGGCGGCGTGCAACTGGTTCTCGTCCCGACGTGGCGCGGTGCAGCCTTCCAGATACGACACGTGGCTGCCTTCTTCGGCCACGATCAGGGTGCGCTCGAACTGCCCCGTATTCTGCGCATTGATGCGGAAATACGTGCTCAGCTCCATCGGGCAGCGCACGCCCTTGGGAATGAAGACAAAGCTGCCGTCGGAGAACACGGCCGAGTTGAGCGCGGCGAAGAAGTTGTCGCCGGTCGGCACCACGCTGCCCAGGTACTGCCGCACCAGTTCGGGATGTTCGCGAATCGCTTCGCTCATCGAACAGAAGATCACGCCAGCTGCAGCAAGCTCCTTGCGGAATGTGGTACCGACCGAGACCGAGTCAAACACCGCGTCCACCGCCACGCCGGCCAGCTTGGCGCGCTCGTGCAGCGGCACGCCGAGCTTCTCGTACATTTCCAGCAGCTTGGGGTCGACTTCATCGAGCGACTTCGGGCCCGCCTTGGGCGCGGCGTAATAGCTCAGCGCCTGATAGTCGACCGGCTCGATCTTCAGCTTCGCCCAGTCTGGCGTCGGCATGGTCAGCCAGTGGCGATAGGCATCCAGGCGCCAGTCGGTCATCCACTGCGGCTCGCGCTTGATCGCCGAGAGCTGGCGGATGATGTCCTCGCTCAGCCCCGGCGGCAGGCTGGTCATCTCGATATCGGTGACGAAGCCGGCCGAATAGCTGCGGCCGAGCGCCTCGGCCACATCGGCGTTTTCGCGCAGCGCGGTGCTGGTGCTGTCGTTGGTCATGGTCTGGTTCATTCGGTGGTGACCCCGCGGGAGTTTGACCGGACTGCCGTGTTATCGACGGCCGTTGCGGCAATCCGCCGGGGTGCTGTTTTTTTGGGCGACGGCGGGTTGCTCAGATCGACAACCGGCAGGCGCGTTTTGAGCATGTCGGCCAGGCTAACCGCGCGCAGCGCGCTGTCCAGCACGCTGTTGACCTGCTGCCAGCTGCCGCGCACGCCGCACTGCGATTCGCGATCGCAATGGCCTTCGGCCAGACTGCACTCGGTCATGCCGATCGGGCCTTCCAGTGCCTCCACGATCTCGGCCAGCGAAATATCCGCGGCCGACCGCGCCAGCCGATAACCGCCGTTGACGCCACGAAACGACTCGACCAGCGAGGCGTGCCCGAGCGCTTTCAGCAGCTTGCTCACCGTCGGCAGCTCCAGCCGGGTTTCGTCGGCGATCTGACCCGTGGTGAGCACGTCACTCGGATGCGCCGCGATGCAGGTCATCACCACGGTGGCGTAATCGGTGAGTCGGCTGACGCGTAGCATAAGTGCGGTCTGGCCTGGAGGAATCGAATCGGGACTAAAATGGTACTGATTCAACCGGCTTGAGTCAATCGAGGCCGCCTGCCGCTGTTATCCAAGCGCACCATTGACAGGCAATGGCCGTATAGCGTTGCACGCTTTCGGTGCGCTCCGCATACCAGAAATCGCACGCATCGGCGCCGTGCCGGGGTGCAGCGGCCGACACGGCGTGGCATGCATCGTGCTGAATGCAACTATCCCAGTGCGAGAACCCAACATGAAATGGATTACGGCCATCATCAAACCGTTCACGCTGGACGACGTGCGCGAAGCCTTGAGCGAGGCCGGCGTGCAGGGCATGACGGTGACCGAAGTGAAAGGCTTCGGCCGCCAGCACGGTCATACCGAGCTGTATCGCGGCGCGGAGTACGTGGTCGATTTTCTGCCCAAGCTGAAAATCGAAGTGGCGGTGGCGGACGACCGGCTCGATCACGCCATCGAGGCGATCACCGGGGCCGCACGCACCGGCAAGATCGGCGACGGCAAAATCTTCGTGGCCGAACTCGAACAGGCGGTGCGCATCCGCACGCAGGAGGTCGATGGGGATGCGCTGTAGACAACAGCGAGAGCCAACGACGCAAGCTGCGTTGCCGACTACGGCCTTACCGCCGTGACTTCGATCTCGACCAGTGCCGCCGGAACCACCAGTGCGGCCACCTGCACGGCCGAACGCGACGGCAGATTTGGCTGCTCCTTGGTGCCGAAGAACTGCGTATAGCCGTCCATAAAGCCGGCGAAGTCGAGCTTGTCGCCCTTGTTCTTGTCGGCTACCAGAAACACCTGCATCTTCACCACGTCGCCCATCGTCAGATGCATGCCTTCGAGCTGCTTCTTGATATTGGTCAGCGCCGAGATGGTCTGCGTTTTGGTATCGCCCATCGACGCAGGCATACCCTTGCTTGCGCTGGCGTCCTTTGGCATCTGCCCCATCTGGCCGCTGAGATAGACGATGGCCTTGCCAGCCGGCACTTCGACCGCGGCCGAAATGGGAAAGGTGCTGTTGGGCAGCTTGTAGCGGATCACGTCGCCGGCGCTGGCTACGATCGGCAGCGTGCACAGCAGCAGGGGCAGAACGGTACGAGAGAGGCGATGCATGGGGTGTCCTTGTCAGTGAATGCCGCTGATGAAATCGAAAGATCTACGGATGCAGCGCCTTGACCTCGGCCGCCGTGACGGTGTCCTTGTAGTGGTTGCCGAAGTGCGTGCGGATGTAGTTGATCACGCTGGCGATCTGCTCGTCGGTGAGCCAGACCGGATCGATAAACGACTCGCTCTCGCTGTCGCCCGGATCCTTGGGCGCGAATGCGGGCATGTTGCGGCGGCCGTGCAGAATGGTCAGCGCCATATACGACGCCGATGACATCGTGGGGTTGTGCGCGAATGCCGGATAGTACCCTGCGCCGATGGCGCCCTGCCCGTTCGGCATGTGGCAGCCCTGGCAGATATGCGCGTAGATCTGTGCGCCGCTGTCGGTCTTCAGCGAGGCGTCGTTGCGGATACCCGCGCTGTCGGCAAATGCCGGCGTCGTGCTGAGCAAAAGCAGCGCGGCAAATGCGGAAAGTTTTGCGGTTGTGGCATGGCTGATTTTCATGCCGTTGCTCCCGCCGCTGCCGCGCGCTGATGCAGCCGACCGATCGCATCCAGCGCCGAGGTCACCGCGCCTTCCTGCCACGCCGGCAGGAGCGACGCATGCTCGCCGGCCAGCACGATGCGGCCATCGAACTGGCACAGGTTGTCATAATGCTGGGCGCGCGCCTGCTCCGACCACTGGGCGAAACAGCCGAGGGTGAAGGGCGAGCGATGCCAGGCGACCGCCATGCCGTTGTCGAACTCCTTGCGATACTGCGGGTGAATCTTGCTGCCCTGCTCGAGCGCGCGCTGGATGCGCTCGGCCGGCGACATCGCGGTAAACTCCATCGCATCCAGGCCCCAGATATACGCGCCGAGCAGCACGCCCTTGCCGCCGCTGAAATAGCCGGTGCTGGGGTAGCTGATATTGGTGATCGCCTGATCGGTGTAGCTGATGCCGCCGTAGATTTGGTCATCCTCTTCCCAGAAGCGCCGTTTGAACTGCAGGCCGACCTTCACTGCCGCCGCATACGGCACGGCGGCAATCGCCTCGGCCATCGCCTGACCCACGTTCATCGGAATCTGACCGAGGATCGACAGCGGCAGCGAGCATACGCACCAGTCGGCGCTCGCCGTGTGCTTGATGCCCGGTGCGGTGGTGTCTTCATAGGTCGCGGTGACGCCGCGCTCGTCCTGCTGGATCGCCGTCACCTTGGCGTTGTAATGGATCAGCGGACCCAGCTCGCGCGCAAACGCCTGACCGATCACGCCCATGCCGCCAATCGGCTGGAACAGCGTGGTCTGCATTTCGTAGTTGTCGCCGACCGGCAGGCCCTGCCACAGCCTGGAATCGAGGATGTCCTTCAGCGCAAACGGTTCCGACGGAATGGGATGACCACTCAAGCCACCGCCGGGATCTTTTTCGTAACCGCGCCGGTTGCTGCTCAGCTCGCCTTTGGCATAGGCATAGTTCCTGTCGAGCGCGCCCCAGCTGCGCAGCGAGTGCAGCAGTTTTTCCTGATCCTCTTTGCTGACCAGCGTATCGAGCTGATTCGCCTGCGTGGTCTTGGCCAGCAGCTCGGCAACGTGTCCCTGGTAGTCGGCCTTGACCGCGCGGAAGCGCTGCGGCTTGCCATCGAATGCTTTTGTGCTGTGCAGGTAGGCGTTGTAGTTGACCTGCACGAACGCTTCCAGCGGCACGCCGAGCTGCTTGCAGTAATGCAGGATGCCGTGATGGTGATACGGCAACCGCCAGGGACCGGGATTGATGTACAGGCCCTTGTCGAACTCGCAATGTTGCGTGGCGCCGCCGAGCTCGGTGTACGTATCGCCACCGCGCAGCGTCCAGTTGCGGCCGCCGGCGCGCGCGTTGTACTCGAGCACCTGCACTTTGTAGCCGGCCTGGCGCAATTCGTACGCCGCCACCATGCCTGCAATACCGGCACCCAGCACCAGCACGGAAGCACCCTTGGGCACACCGCCCACTTTCAGCGGCGCCTTGTACGGTGATTCAGCGGCAAAGCCCAGCCCGCTCATCGCCTGGTACATCGCCGCGCTGCCGGCCGTCATGCCGATCATGCGCAGCAGCTGGCGCCGGGTCATCGAGAAACCGCTGTCACTTGCGCCCATTCAACTCCCCTCGTTGGTTGCCCCGGAAGCCGTGCCTGCACGGCTTGCTGTTATTGAATGCACGCTCCCGTGTTGTGCTCCAAACCCATCGCTATGCCCTTATAACTACCACAGGCTGCTGCGCCGCACCAACGCCACCCGTGATCGCGATGCCGCTCACGTTGATCGGCGCAAACCATTAAGCTGATGTGCCGCCCTTCCGCATGAGTTTCATGGAACCGCACGATCGCGCCGCCGCCCGCCTCGCCTGGACCCGGGCCACCTTGCACGATGATTTGCTGACGCTCGAATCCGCGTCGGCCGATGCCAGCTTCCGCAGCTACTGGCGCACGTATCATCAGGGCCGCAGCTGGATCGTGATGGACTCGCCGCCGGCGCTGGAAAATCCGCGTCCGTGGCTGGCGCTCGGCGCCAAGCTCGCTGCCGCGGGTCTGCACGTACCGGCGGTTTACGCGCACGATGTGCAGCATGGTTTTCTGCTGATCGAGGATCTGGGAAACCGGCTCTATCTGGCCGAACTGCGCGACGACAACGTGGACGCGCTTTATGGCGCCGCCATGGATGCGCTGCTGCGGATGCAGGAACGCATCGACACCACCGACCTACCGCGCTTCGATCGCGCGATGGTGATGCAGGGCCTGGAGATCATGCCTGCGTGGTTTCTCGAACGGCATCTCGCAAGCGCACCGAACGACTCCGAAAGGGCCATCCTGGATGCCGCGTTCGAACTCATCGCGCGCAATCACGAAGACCAGCCGCACGGTTTCGTGCACCGGGATTTTCACAGCCGCAATCTGCTGGTGATCGAACCCGACAACGCGCAGGAAAACATCGGCGATCGACTCGATCGTCAGGGGATTATTCCCGATGGGCTCTTGAGCCCGGGAATAATCGACTTCCAGGGCGCCCTGCACGGCCCGCTGACCTATGACCTCGCCTCGCTGCTGCGCGACGCCTATATTGTGTGGGCACCGGCGCGCGTCGATACCTGGGTCGAGTCGTACCGGCAGTATCTTCTGGCCGCCGGGCGCCTCGACCGCAGCGTGGATCAGGCGCGCTTTCTGCGCTGGTTCGACCTGACCGGGCTGCAGCGCCATCTGCGCGTGCTCGGCCAGTTTTACCGGCTTTGGTATCGCGACGGCAAACCCGGTTATCTCGCCGACGTGCCGCGCGTTTATGACTACGTGATCAGCGTGTCGAAGCGCTATCCCGACCTCGCCGACCTTGCGGAATTGCTGCAGCGACGCGTCGGCGGTCGTGATCTTCGTACGGCGGAAGGTTTGTGAGACACGCGCTGATCTTTGCCGCCGGCCTCGGCGAACGCATGCGTCCACTGACCGACCACACGCCGAAGCCGCTGCTGCCGGTTGGCGGCAAACCGCTGATCGAATGGCATCTGGAAAAGCTCGCCGCGGCCGGCGTGCATTACGTGGTGATCAACACCTCGCATCTGGCCGACCAGTTTCCCGACGCGCTGGGTGACGGCTCGCGCTGGGGCCTGCGCATCCGCTACGCCTACGAAGGGACCACGCCGCTGGAAACCGGCGGCGGCATGCTCAACGCGCTGCCGCTGCTGGGCAGCGCGCCGTTTATCGCGGTCAATGGCGATATCTGGACTGACGCCGACTTCTCTGCCCTTCCCGCTGAACCTGCCGGCTTCGCGCATTTGCTTTTGGTCGACAATCCTCCGCAGCATCCGAATGGCGATTTCATGCTCGATGCGCAAGGCCTCGCGCACGGCGATGGCACGAGAAAACTCACCTTCAGCGGCATCGGCATGTACCGGCACGCGCTGCTGCAGAACTGGCGCGCGGTGATTGGCGATGCGCCCGGCGCCGCCATGAAACCGCCACGATTCAAGCTGGCGCCGCTGCTGCGCGCCGCCATGGCACAGGGGCAAATCAGCGGCAGCCATTATCGCGGCGCCTGGACGGATGTCGGCACGCCACAGCGGCTGGCGCAGCTGGCGTCCGAGCTGAGCCACTGAGCGTCGCAACGCCTTCGTCGCCAACAAAAAGCCCCGCACTCAGGCCTAATGCTGTTCACTTAAGCGGAGCAGCCTTTCGATTCACGGGGTAGCGAGTCTTGGATATTTTGACGGACCTTGGCCTGGAAGGCCGAGGTCGTCTATCCAGAAACAGGTTGCCGATTCCGGCCCTGAGTTGAGCCAGTCGCACTCCGGTGCGTGATAGAGGTTGCGCTGCCGCCATGACAATGAGTTGGGCGGCGATGTATTGATAGGCGAACTTGAAGCGCACTCGGGCTGGCTCTTGGCCGAGCGCCACGGCGGCCTGACTGGCCTCGCGACGGATCACGTTGTAGCCCAGGAGCAAACCCCAGACTTCCTGATAGATCAACGCGACGGTCTTGCTGCGCAGCGTGACGGCATTGTGTTGCAGGGAGCTCTTGATGTCCCGGAAGCCTAACTCGATTTCCCAGCGCTCCCGATACAACTGTGCAACGGCTTCGCTGGAGTAATGCTCGGCTGGCAGCGAGGTGTAGACCGTTCTTCGCTGTCCCTTGTGCATGTAGCTCACGGCTCGCACTTCCCAGACCGCAGGCAGTTCGGGGTTACGTTTGCGTGCCTGCGGCGAGACCTTCATCTGCACCCACTGATCATCGGCGTGGTAAGTCTCCCGTGTCTCGAACACCAGATTTTTGCGAGCAGGAATCAGCCAATGCCGTTGTTGGCCGCCACCGGCCAGACGCAGCAGCAGGTCAGCGCTCCAGAAGCCCTTGTCCAACAGGGTGATTGAGCGGTCCGGTATGCGGTCGATGAACTCATCGGCCAAGCGAATTTCGCTGCGCCGATAAGGACTAAGCTGGGCATCCAGCATGACGTGCGAACGGACATTCATCAGGGCGACCAGTCGCATCATCGGGAACGGTGTCTGGCGATCGGTGCCGGTATTGCCCGAGCCGAAGTGTTCACGCAATGCCGGGGTGTCCGGGGTGCGCAACACCGCGCCATCGGCGGCCAGCACCTGCAAGCCGTGCCAGTCATCGCCGGGATAGCGCTCCTTGCCCCAGCACTCGCCGGTCTGACGGAACAGGCATTGCAGCGGCTCGGCGCCAAGGCGCTGACGCGCCTGAGAGACGCCACTGCGCGCCAACAGACTGTCGCTGGCCAAGCCTTGTGCGCAGATGTTCAGCCGACGAGCCACCTCCGAGATCGACTCGTTACGAAACAGTGCCATGCCCAGCACCAGCCACAGCACTTGATCCGACGGCAAACGCCGGCGGCGAATTGTGGCCGAGGAGGAAAGATCCAGCGCCGAGGCTACCCACTCGACCGGAATGTGCTGCGCGAAGGTACTCAGATCAGAGAACGAGTGCAGCTCATCGATATCAAACAGAACACTTTGCAGGGACACAAAAAAATCCGGCCTTCAACACGTGAAGGCCAGATTCTTGGGACGCCTTGGCTACGATGCAATGCTTAAGTGAACAGCATTACGCACTCAGGCCGGGCTTTTGATGCTGAGCGATGCCGCGGCTCAGGGCCGACGCGCCAGCTCCGGATTCTCGCGCGTCACCGGCATCAGATCCTTTTTCGACACGCCCAGCCACAGCAGGATCGGGCTGGCCACAAAGATCGACGACAGCGTACCGACCAGAATGCCGATCAGCATGGTCACCGCGAAACCGTGCACCGCGGTGCCGCCGAAAAAGAACAGCGCGGCCATGGTGATGCTGGTGAACAGCGAGGTGATGATGGTTCGCGACAGCGTGTTGTTGATCGAGCGGTTGAGAATCTCCTCCGGCTCGGCCTTGCGCGCCAGGCGGAACAGCTCTCGGATACGGTCGAACACCACCACCTTGTCGTTGATCGAATAACCGATCACCGCCAGCACCGAAGCCAGCACGGTCATGTCGAACTCGCGCTGCACCAGCGCCAGGATACCCAACGTCACCAGCACGTCGTGGAATTCGGTCACGATGGCCGCAAAGGCGAAGCGACGCTCGAAGCGGATGCCCAGATAGAAGCCGATACCCAGCACCACGAACAGCGCCGCCCACAGGCCGTCGGTGCGCAGCTCCGCGCCAACCTCGGGGCTGATGAACTGCCTGTCCTTTACCTTGGCGTCCGGTCGAGCCGCCTGCAACATCTTGGTCACATCGGCCGATATGCGATCGAGATTGACCTTGCCGTCGGCCTGCTGCGCCGCCGGATCGTCCTTGGGCTGCATGCGGATCGACACTTCGCGCGTGCCGCCAAGGCTCTGCACGATCGGATTCTCGACGCCGCCCTTGGCCAGCGCCGCGCGCACGTCGGTGATCTGCACCGGCTGGTCGTAATCGATGGTGAGCGACACGCCACCGTTGAAATCCAGGCCGTAGTTGAGCCCCTTGGTCACGATCAGCGCGATCGAGGCAATCATCAAAAACGCAGCGATCGCGATGCTGTACTTGCGCATGCCAAGGAAGTTGACATTGCTGTTGTGATTGAAAATTTCCATGGTGATTCCTCAGACCGACAGCGTCTTGAGCTTGCGGTGGCCGTGGATCATGGCGGTAAACGCGTGGGTCAGCGTCACCGACGTGAACAGCGAGGTCAGGATGCCGATCATCAGGGTCACGCCGAAGCCCCTGATCGAGCCGGTACCCATGGTGGTCAGCGCCAGCGCGGCGATCAGGTGGGTGACGTTGGCATCGAGAATCGTCGCCCAAGCCTTTTCATAGCCGGCGCGGATCGACGCATGCGGGCTCGATCCGTTGCGCAGCTCCTCGCGTATGCGTTCGCAGATCAGCACGTTCGCGTCGATGGCCATGCCCAGCGTCAGCACGATACCGGCGACACCAGGCATGGTCAGCGTGACACCAATCAGCGACATCACCGCCACCAGGATCACCAGGTTGAAAAACAGCGCGATATCGGCCACCAGGCCGAACAGCTTGTAGTAGATCGCCGCGGCCAGCAGCACCAGGCCCAGGCCCAGCATCACCGCCAGAAAGCCCTTGTTGATGTTGTCCGCGCCCAGGCTGGCGCCGATCACACCCTCTTCGACGATGTCGACCGGCGCGGCCAGCGCACCGCCCTTGAGCAGCAGCGCAAGATCGGACGCGTCCTTCAAGCTGGCCAGGCCATTGGTCTCGAACTGCCGGCTGAAGGGGCTGGAGATGGTCGCGTCGTTGATCACCGACTCGGTGTCCTTGGACGTGCGCACTTCCTTGCCGTCGACGATCTTGGTGTCGGTGACGCGCTCGACGTAGACCACCGCCATCGGCTTGCCGACGTTGGCGTTGGTGAAGTCGCCCATCTTCTTGGCGCCCGCCGCGTTCAGGGTCACGCTGACGTTCGGCGTGCCGTTGCGCGTATCGGTACCCGACGACGCATCGACCAGCTGGCTGCCCGTGACGATCACGCGCTTGCTGACAAGGACGGGGATCCGCGTGTCACGCATGTAATAGAGGTTGGCATCCGGCGGAACGCTGCCCGTGCGCATGGCTTCCTGGGCACGCGGATCACCGGGGAAGCCAATGCCCGCGCGATACTCCAGCGTCGCGGTGGCGCCGATCAGCTTCTTGGCTTCGGTCGCGTCCTGCACGCCGGCCAGCTCGACCACGATGCGGCTGTCGCCCTGCTGCTGGATCAGCGGCTCGGACACGCCGAGCGCGTTGATGCGGTTGCGCAGTGTACTTAGGTTCTGCTGGATCGCGCTGCGCGAGAGATCGCGCAGCTTGTCCGGCTTGATCACCGCGTTGAGCAGAAAGCGATCGCCGGTGCTGCTGCCGTTGGACACGATGAGGTCGGTGAACTCGTTGGCGATGGCATCGGACGCCTTGCTGCGATCGTCGGCCGAACGCAGGATCACGGCGATGCCCTTACCGGCGACGGGATTACGCGCCACCGACTCGTATCGGATGTTCTTCTGCTGCAGCAGGGCGCGGATGTCCTCGGCGTAGCTCGTTTCCTGCTTGTCGACGATGCCGCTCTGGTCGACCTGCATCAAAAAGTGCACGCCGCCCTGCAGATCCAGGCCCAGCGGCATCGAGCGCGCACCGATCGCACGCAGCCAGCCCGGCACGGTGGACTGCAGCTTGAACGCTGTGGAATAACCGGTGCCCAGCGCGGTCTTGATCGCGTCGGCGGCGCTTTTCTGCGTATCGCCGTTGCCGAAGGTGGCGATCAGGTTGTCGCCCTGCACGCTCACGCTGGTGGCGGCGATGTGCTGCGCCGCGAGCGCCGCGGTCACCTTCTGCTGAATCGACTGATCGATCGGCGCGCTGCCGCGGTTGGCGCTGACCTGCACGGCGGCCACCGGGAAAAAAGCGTTCGGCAAGGCGTAGAGGACGCCGAACAGCATCACTATCGCGACCAGCGCGTACTTCCAGCGGGGAAAATCACTCATGCCTTGCATCCATCAGATAGCGTCCATCGAAGCCGCAGCAACCAGCCGGCGGTGTTAGCGAACATCGGAAAACATCCCGTGAAAAGCAGCCCCAAAAGCGGCCGGACCGAAGCCCGGCAACCGCCGATCAGACGGACTTCAGCGAGCCCTTGGGCAGCACCTGCGACACCGAACCCTTCTGTACCTTGACCACTACGTTGGTGGCGATCTCGACGCTGATAAAGGTGTCGCCGACCTCGTCGATACGGCCGGCAATGCCGCCGTTGGTCACCACTTCGTCGCCCTTGGCCAGCGCCGACAGCATGGTGCGCAGCTCTTTCTGGCGCTTCATCTGCGGGCGGATCATCAGGAAATAGAACACGCCAAACAGCACGATGATCGGCAAAAACGTGAAGATCGGGTTGCCACCAGGCGCAGCAGCCGGCGCGGCCTGGGCAAGCACGAACGGAATCGAAAACGTCATTAGGATCTATCTCGCAAGTAGTGGCGCAGCCCGAGAAGTCAGCTGCCGCCGGTCAAAGATCAACGATTATGCCATGCACCCCCCAGCCGTGCACGGCAGGTCACGACCGGAGCGGCTTCGGTACCGGGCACACCGACCGGGCGATGGCGAACCTTCCAGCCCAGCGGGCGCTCGCCGGACGTGGCATTTCCCTGCGACTCAAACCAACCGCAAAAGTTCGCCAGCCACGAGCGCCCGGCGGTTCGGTTACGCGGCGGCCGGGCGGCGCCTGGCGTAAAACTCGGCGGTGAACGCGTCCAGCGTCCCGTCGGCAATGGCCTGGCGCAGGCCGGCCATCAGCCGCTGGTAGTAGCGCAGGTTGTGCATGGTGGCGAGCTGGCTGCCCAGAATCTCATTGCAGCGGTCCAGGTGGCGCAGATAGGCACGGCTGAAGCCGCCGGCGCAGGCGTAGCAGTCGCAGCCCTCCTCGATCACCCGGGTGTCCAGCGAATATTTGGCGTTGCGGATGCGCAGCGTGCCCTCGGCGGTGAACAGAAAGCCGTTGCGGGCGTTGCGCGTGGGCATGACGCAGTCGAACATGTCGATGCCGCGGCGCACCGCCTCGACGATATCCTCCGGCCGACCCACGCCCATCAGGTAGCGCGGTTTGTCCTGGGGCAGCAGCGGCACGGTGAAATCCAGCGCGTGGTTGCGCTCGGCCTCCGGCTCGCCCACGGCCAGCCCGCCAACGGCATAGCCGTCGAAGCCGATGTTGATCAACCCTTCGGCGGAACGCGTGCGCAGGTTTTCGTACACGCTGCCCTGCACGATGCCGAACAGCGCGTTGGGATTCTTCAGGTCGTCGAAGCCGCGGCGCGAGCGCTCGGCCCAGCGCAAGCTCAGCTCCATCGAGTCGCTGGCGACCTTTTCCGTGGCCGGATACGGGGTGCACTCGTCGAAAATCATCGCGATGTCCGAATCCAGCGTGGTCTGGATCTGCATCGACACTTCGGGCGACAGAAACACTTTCGAGCCGTCCACCGGCGAGGCGAAGGTCACGCCCTCCTCGGTGATCTTGCGCTTGTGCGCCAACGAAAAAACCTGAAAGCCGCCCGAGTCGGTGAGGATGGGTTTGTCCCAGCCGATGAATTTGTGCAGGCCACCGAACTGCTCGACGATCTCCAGCCCCGGCCGCAAAAACAGGTGAAAGGTATTGCCGAGAATGATCTCCGCACCGATGTCCCTGACGTCGCGCGGCGTCATTGCTTTCACCGAGCCGTAGGTACCGACGGGCATGAAGGCCGGCGTTTCCACCGTGCCACGGTCGAACGTGAGGCGGCCGCGGCGGGCCGCGCCGTCGGTGGCGGAAAGCGCAAAAGTCATGGAAGTCATCCGGCCGATTATACGGGGCGGCAGTGGCCGGGCGACCGGCCTGCGCCCAGGGTCAGGCCGGACGCTTCATTGCAAAGCGATCGCGCGTGGTCGAATACCAGCTGCCGCTGAGGCGCCCGACTAGATCGAGCTTGGCCGGATCGACGTGCCGATCATCGGCCATCACCGCGTCGTCGATATGCGCCAGCCGCACGCGGGCAAAGATCAGAAACTGGCGCGGATGTTCCGCCGGGTACGGAATCACTTCGGCCAGCGTGCACTCGAACGCCACCGACGCGGCGGCGATGCGCGGCGGCTTGATCCGAACGCTGGGCAGCGTGGCGATGCCGACCGCGTCGAACTCGCTGTCGTCGTGCGGCAGCGTCGCCGCGGTGGCGTTCATATGCTCCGCTTCGGCCTTGCTGACCAGATGAATCACCAGCTCGCCGGTGGCGCACGCGTTACGCAAGGTGTCTTTCAACTCACCGTTGGCGCGCAGCCCGACGTTGATCATCAGCGTCGCCGGATCGTCGCAGATCACCTGGAAAAAACTGAAGGGCGCCAGGTTGGTGATGCCGTTGGCGGACACCGTGGACACCCAGGCGATCGGCCGCGGCGTCACCGTCGACGACAGCCAGCGGTAGGATTCGGCGGCGTCGAGCTGGCTGAAATCAAGCTGCATGGTGTTCCCTGCTCATTCGGTTCGAAAAGTCAGAGCCGCGCGCTCTAACGAAAGATTGCCCGTCATTGTGCACACGGCACGTCGACAGCGCGTTGGCGAGCGCCGATAGTGACGCCAATTCTTCCGGGAGCACCGCATGAAAAAACTGACAGGTATTCGCATGGCGTTCGCTGCAGCGCTGCTTTGGTTCGGCACCTCGCTGGCCGACCCACCCGACAACGGCTGGCTCAGCGCGGCGGAAGTCACGCAAAAGCTCGACGCGCAGGGTTTCAAGCATGTGCAGGCCCTTCAGGCCGTGCACGGCCACTGGGAGGGCGAGGCGTTCCAGAACGGCCAGCTGGTCAAGTTCCACGCCGACGCCAAAACTGGTCAGGTGACGTTTGAAAAAGCCAAGGACAACGCCAGAGGCAACAACTGACGCGTCGACTTACCTGCCCTTCGGCAGAATCAGCATCGCGTCGCCGTAGGAGAAAAAGCGATAACGCTGCGCCACCGCATGGCGGTAGGACTCCAGGATGAACTCGCGTCCTGCCAGCGCCGATACCAGCATCAGCAGGGTCGACTGCGGCAGATGGAAATTAGTCACCAGCGCATCGACGCTGGTGATGCGGTAGCCGGGGAAGATGAAGATCTGGGTTTCGCCCGCAAATGGCTGAAGTTCGCCATCGCGGGTCGCACTCTCCAGCGCGCGCACCACCGTGGTGCCCACGGCCACGACGCGGCCGCCGGCGGCGCGCGTGCGGCGGATCTTTTCCACCAGCGCTGCACCCACGTTGAGCCACTCGCGATGCATCACGTGATCGCGCACGTCGTCGGCGCGCATCGGCTGAAACGTGCCCGCGGCTACGTGCAGAGTCACGTAGCCGAAGTCGATGCCCTTGTCGCGCAGCGTCGCCAGCATCGCCTCATCGAAATGCAGGCCGGCGGTGGGCGCCGCCACTGCACCGGGCTCGCGCGCGTACACCGTCTGATAGCGCTCCATGTCGCTGGCGTCAGCATGCCGCTCGATGTATGGCGGCAGCGGCATCTCGCCCAGCTTCAGCAGCAGCTTTTCCAGCGGCTCGGGCGATTCGAAGCGCAGCCTAAAGAACGCATCGTCCCGCCCCAGCACGGTGGCGAAACTGCCGTCGGCCAGCTCGATCCGCGCGCCCTCTTTCGGCTTTTTGCTGACGCCCAACTGCACCGTGGCCTCGTGCGCGCCGGTGACGCGCTCGATCAGAATCTCCACCGCGCCGCCGGTGCCCTTGCGGCCGTAGAGGCGCGCGGGCAGCACGCGGGTGTCGTTGAACACCAGCAGATCGCCCGGCCGCAGAAAGTCGGGCAGCTCGCGAAACAGGCGATCCTCGCGCGTGCCGTTCTGTGCATCGAGCAGCAGCAGGCGGCTGGCCGAGCGTTCGGCCAGCGGCGCCTGCGCGATCAGCTCGGGCGGTAACTCGAAATCGAAATCGGACTTCTTCACGGTATGGACATTCTCAGGCGCGCGGCCGCTGGCAGAAAGGCGACGCCACGTCGAGGACGAAGCGTTTGCAGCGCGCCATTATCGCGCAGCCGAAGCCGTTCGTCTTTTGCACGCGCGATCAGGCCGGCGCGCGCCGGCGGCGACGGCGCAACCACCAGCCAACCAAGCCGGCCAGCACCAACACGAACGCAATGATTTCGACCGGCAGCCAATGCCGGATGAAATGCTTCGCCTTGACGATGCGCTGATGCCGCAGCAGCTGCCGCGCACGCTCGAAGTTCGGCGCTTGGCAATCGGCGCCGAAATTGTCGTTCCATTCCACGTAGGCGCCCTGCTTGATGTAACGCTGGTAATAGGTTTCCACGCGACGCTGCGCTTCCGATGGTCCGGTCGGCTTGGTGTCGCTATATCCCTGATAGTGGTCGTCGTAATCGGGCGGGCCTTCGCGCATCCAGCTAGCCGCTTTGCACAGCACGGCCGCGAAAGCTTGCGAGCGCGGCGGCAGCAGGTCGGCCGCGGCAACCGCCTCGTCGGCGGCTATATAGCGATAATGAAAACGCCAGTTGAGCTTTGCGGCGCTGTCGGCAAAGCGCTGGCGCTCGCCGTCGGTGACAAAGGTTTGTTTCAGGTCGGCGGCCGAGTGCCCGCTGCCACCCTGAAGGCCACCGCCGTTGTCCGCATAATCGGGGCCCTGCTCGAAGCCGAGCAGCTCCATGCCGTTTTCGCGGGCGATCACAGCGGCGGCATAGCGCGCCTGCGCCTTGCCGATATCGGTCCAGGCGCTGTCGGCATGATGAAGGTCATTGGCGTATTCGCTGGCCTTGGCGCGCAGATCGACGTCGCCGAAGCGCGGATCGCCGCTGGCCGGAAAATACGCCTGCGCCTCGTCGTAACGCTTCGCCCGCATCAGCCGGCGCGCCAGCAGCCAGCGCAGGTTGTCGGCCAGCGTGCCCGAGCCGTAGTGGTGATCCTTGTCCTTGCTCGGGGCGGGCACGGGCGTCGCGGCAGCATGCGCGTCGACAAAAGCCTTCAGTTCGTCGATGGTGAGCACGCGCTCGGCGACATAAAACGTGTCGTTGCCGTAGCCGATGCCGCCATCCTCGTCGGTATACGTATTACCGTCGCCGCCGGCGCGACTGGCCGCGGCATAGAGATGATCCATCGCCTCAACGTATTCACCGCGCGCTAGCGCCAGCACGCCCTGCTCCCCACCCAACAGCAGCACGTTGCTCGGCTCAATCGCCGCCTTGGGATCGTCCGATGCAGGAAAGGCTTTGGCAGCCTCCGCATAGGCGGCGGCGGCAGCGGCAAGATCGCCCTTGTGCAAGGCGAGTTTGGCGTCGACCCAGCTGGCCAACGGGCCCGGCGCCTTGGCCGCCAGTGTTGCCGCCAGGTCATAGCGCCCACTGCCATAGGCCAGCGCAGCCAGACGGTCGGCGCCAGCGACATGATCGAGACCCTGCTTTTCGATGGCCTGCACCAACGCCGGCAATACCGGATTGGGCTTGGCCGAAGCGCTCGTTGTCGCGTCGCTATCCGCGCCGTCGCCTACGCGGGCGAGCGCATAGGCCACCAGCAGGCGCTGCGAAAGCGGGCCATCCACCAGCGCGGCAGCGCGGTCGTCGTCACGCAGCACGTTATTGGCGAGAGTGGCCAGCGACTGCACCGCGCTATCCGAACCGTGCCCGGCCTGCGCCGCGTAAAGCGCGATCGCGTGCTTGAGATCGGCCACGGCGATGCCTGTGCCGCAGTCGTTATCGTCGACGTAGAGACTGGCCCAGCTGCACTGCTGTTTGCCGTTATACAGATACAACCGCGCCTCCTCGCCGAAGCTGGAGACGGCCAGCCCTTGCGTGTCCGTAGCGCCGGCGACGGCGCGAGTGCGCGCCAGCTGAAACGCCTTGGCAGCAGCCTCGCGCTCACGCTTGAACGCCGCCGCGTCGCTGATCGCGGCATTGGCGCGCTGCGCATGAATACGGCCCAGCGAATAAGCCGCCCACACCGAGCGCAGCGTCGCCTGGTCCGGCGGCAGCGCCAGCACTTTCTCGAAGCTGGCGATGGCCAGGTCCATTTTTGCCTGATCGGGTTTGTCGCACGCGGTGGTCGCGGCGGTCGCCGCCGTGGTGGACTCGGCGGGTTTCGACGCCGCGGCACACGCTTGATTGGCGGCGGCGTAATCCACTGCGCCGGCCACATACAGGCGCAGGTCCTCGGGCAGATCCTTGCCATCGTCATATGCCTTGCTGCCGCCCGCCGACCGCCGCAGCGCCAGCACGCGCTGCCACTGCGCCGCCGTCAGCCCTTGCGAGGCAGCGTCGTCGGCGGGCTTGGGCGCGTCGTAGGACGACACGTCCGATTCGTGCGCCTGCAGCTTGTCGGTGGCGGGCAGCAGATGCGCAGCTTCCCAGGCAAAGCTGTTCTGCGGCGTGGCCTTCAGCGTGGCATCGCGATGATCGAGCAGCTGACTGGGGAAATCCGGGCCGCACGCCCACACGGCGCCTACGGTAATCGCAGCGACAGCGCACACCACGCAAACCCCGTTACGGTTCCACATGCAGCTGCACTCCCTGTGTGGCGCAGCGGGCCCACCCCATGACCCGTTGCCCGTGTGCCCGCAGCAACCCCGGCTGCAAGCGTTCGATGCGTAGTGTGTCGCGACCGGCGTCCAGTGCATAGCCGTTGACGCCGTCGGCCAGCGTGCAGCCCTTGGGCAGCAGCGCCGCCGCCGGCAGCGGCTGGTCCAGCTCGCCCGCATTTTGCAGGATCAGATCGAGCGTGCCCGCCGTACTGCCGGGCCGCGCGCTGGCCGTCACTTCGCCGCGCAGCGGCTGCTGACGCATCACCGCCAGCCATGTCGGCAGGCTCCAGGCGCGATCATCGCTGGCGGTGGGCAGGCGGAACCAGACGATGCCGGCCAGGTGCGCCGGCGGATCGCGCTGCAGCCGCGCGAGAAAGTCGGCGATCTCCTGCGGCGTGGCGAGCAGCTCCCGGCTGTCGTCGCCGGCATCCAGCACGCCGGCTTCGCTCTGTACGCTGACCAGATGGCCCTGAGCATCCCAGCTCACGCGGGAGCCATACGTCGGCAGCGCTACGCGAAACGGTTTGCCGCTGCGCTGCGCGTAATCGTCCACCCAATGCAGGGCAAGCGTGCCGTCGAACAGCCCCGCCCGCGGATTGCGCACGGCATGCACCTGCAGCACCGACTCATCCACTTGCGCCAGCACGGCCGCGAGGTCCGGCGAATGCAGCCATGCCGGCAACGCAGTAATCGACAGCCTCACGCCTGGCAGCTCTGAGCGTAGCGCAGCGAGATAGTGCGCGTAGGCCGGCAGCCTCGCCGTGCCGCCGTCGTGATCGATCTCCAGCCCGGCGACGCGCATACCGTACCCCTGCCAACTCGTCCACAGCGCCAAGGTATCAGCTAGCAGCAGCGCCTCATTCCACTGCACCAATTGGCCGTCTATACGCACAACCAGAACGATCGGCTTGCCGCTGCTCGACAGCGCGGAAACATCCGGATGAAACACCTGCAGCCGCCCAGCGCGATCGGTCTGCGCCGCCAGCACGCGCCACTCGCGGACATCGGCGGCACCGTCATGCATCGCCTGCGTCACGGCCGGCGTCCATACGCGCTGCCAGATGTAGGCGTCGTTTGTCAGCGCGTCGGAACGATGGGTGCAAGCCACCAGCCACATCGACGCGACCAGGAGCGCGGTGCGAAAAAGCGCAGCGAGGCGAAACCGGATAACGATCATCAACCCCATGCCCCTGCACCGCCGTGCGACGTGAAGCTCATTCTAGCGATCCTTGGGCGAGTCACTTATCCACTGCAACGGTATTCTGCGAGGCAAATTTTTCAAGCACAAAAAAACGCCGCTCACGAGGAGCGGCGCCGCTTGCTGCAAACCCAGGGGTTGCCTGGGCTTCATCCTTTCACGCACAGCACCTGACGCAAGGTGTGCACCACCTCGATCAGATCGGTCTGTGCCGCCATCACGGCGTCGATCGACTTGTACGCCGCCGGCGACTCGTCGATCACCGCCGCGTCTTTGCGGCATTCGACATGCGCCGTCGCTTCACGATGCTGAGCCAGCGTGATCTGCTGACGCGCCGCGGTACGACTCATCACCCGACCCGCACCGTGGCTGCAGCTGTGGAAGCTGTCGTCATTGCCCTTGCCACGCACGATGTAGCTGCACGTGCCCATGCTGCCCGGAATGATGCCCAGCTCGCTCTCGCGCGCACTGACCGCTCCCTTGCGGGTCACCAGCAGTTCGTCGACACCGTGCGTCTCCTTCTGCACGTAGTTGTGATGGCAGTTCACCGCCATCTTGGCGAGCTGGAATGTGGGCAGGCGGTGACGCATTTCCGCCAGCACCCGCGACATCATCGCCTCACGATTGGCGCGGGCGTAATCCTGCGCCCAGGACACCGCTTCGACGTAGTCATCGAACAGCGCCTCTCCTTCCATGAAGAATGCCAGGTCCTTGTCCGGCAGATGGAATCCCAGCACCCGATGCGTCAGCTGCTCGCGCGCCCTCTCGATGAAGTAGCTGCCGATCAGGTTGCCGGTACCGCGCGAACCCGAATGCAGCATCACCCACACGGCATCGGACTCATCCAGACACACCTCAATGAAGTGATTGCCGCCGCCGAGCGTGCCGATCTGCTTGTCGACCTTGTCGGTGCGGATCTTGCGGTGCTTGGCCTTGATCAGCTCCAGCCTGGCAACCAGCCCGGACTGCGCCAGCCGCGTTTCGATGCTGTCGGGCATGCGCCCGTGATCGCCGCCGCGACCGTTGCCGACCGGCACGCCACGCTCAATGCTGGAACGCAGTTGCGCCAGGCTGTCGGGCAGGTCCTTCGCCGTCAGCGTGGTCCGCACCGCGGCCATGCCGCAGCCGATATCCACGCCGACAGCGGCGGGAATGATGGCGCCTTTGGTCGGCACCACGGAACCTACCGTGGCGCCCTTGCCCAAGTGCACGTCCGGCATCACCGCAACCCACGGACCGACGAACGGCAGCGCGGCGATGTTGCGCAGCTGCTGCATGGCGGATTCTTCCAGCGGCACGCCGTGCACCCAGCCCTTGATCGGCGTGGTGCTGCCTTCGGCGTGCAGCAGTTCATAGTTTTGCTTCATCATGACTCTTTCCTTGCATGATTCTTTCCTTGAATGAAATCGTGGGGATCGCGTCCGTGCGATCGCCACGCGGTGTTTACTTCAGACTGACCAGCTGGTTCAGCACGCCATCCAGGCCGCCGAACACGGTCAGCTTGTCGATCTTCTCGGTAACCTTTTCCAGCGCCTCGAGCTCCTTGAGGCGCATGAGGGTCGGGCTCTCCTCGATCAGGCGCGCGGTGTTGAGCAGCGAACGGGTGGCGTTGGACTCCTCGCGCCGACGGATGACGTTGGCCTGGGCGGCCTTCTCCGCCTGCACGACGCTGTTGAGGATGGTCTTCATCTCGCCCGGCAGGATCACGTCCTTCACACCGACACCGAGTACCTCCAGGCCCAGCTCGCTGACACGGCTACGCACGTAGGCAAAGATGTCCGCATCCAGCGACGCCTTGTCGCCGAGCAGTTCGTCCAGCGTCTTGTCCGAGACGGCCTTGCGCAAGCCGTACTGCAGCTCGCGATACAGGTAGTCGCCGTACTTGGCCACCTTCGTACGCGCCGCAACCGGATCGATCACGCGCACGCTGGCGGCCAGGTTCACCCGCAGGCTGACCTTGTCGCGCGTCAACAACTCCTGACCGGACACCTCCAGCGACTGCACGCGCAGCTCGATCACCTCGGCCGCCACGTTCTTCTGGAAATTCCAGAACGCGTAGGCACCGGGTGCCAGCGTACGCAGCAGCTTGCTGTCGACGAACAGCAGGCCCGCCGACTCCACCGGTACATCCACCGTTACCGCCACCTTGGCCAGCAGGCCAAGCTGACGCAGACGACTGGCCACGCGCGCATCAACCTCCAGCGAATCGGCCAGCGACACCGCCTGCACCTCGACCGGCACCAGACCCTTCCAGTACAGCTTGCGCGTACCCGGCGCGAGCACGTCTTCAAGCTTGCCGTTCTTCAGCACCAGACCGACTTCTAAGGTGCCAATGTCGGCCACCGTGAAGCATTCGGACAGCGGGCCATCCATTTGCGCCATCAGCACATCGGCATCCGCACCGGCGTACCCGGGTTTGGCCAGGTTGTGGATAGTTACGGCTACGCGGTTGCGCGGATCGAAGATCCGGTAGACGCCAGCAGGCAGGACGCGCTCGAAACGACGGTTGCGATACAGCAAACCGCGCTCGCCGTCGCCGATCACGATTTGCTTGAGCCAGAACATGATGATTCTCCTTTTTGGTTATTCTGGTTTCGATCCGATAGATAATCCGTAAGCGCCGCCGGATCGTTACGGCGCATACGTCGATTTGATAATCGGTAGATCCACGCAGGGATCTCCCTTTCGGGATAATCGATTCGCTATTAATAACGAATTGATAAAAAATAAGGTGGAAACGCCTCTTGACGTCAGCGAAGCGAAACCCGCATGCTTTCGCGGGGAATCGGTTATCTCGCCGAAAGCGTGCAATATTCCGCAGAGGCATCCGTCGCAATACCCGATCGCCCGGTTTCAGGACGTGGGTCCGGCTTCGCCTTCGCTGCCCTGCAACGCATATCGCCTTCCATGGCGTGTATGCCCTGCAACGCACGAGGCGTTTCCTGGTCGGAACTTTCGTTCCTGGTGTCATGACGCAACAGGTCATGGTGTTGGAGCGGGATTCGAACCCGCGACAATCGGTTTCTCAGGACCGATGCTCTACCCATCTGAGCTATCCAGTGGTTGACGTGCCGGAGTCGAACCGGCGGCCAGCAGCCGCGAGGCTGCCGCTCTACCTCTGAGCTAACGTCAGCTTGCGGAACACCGCCTGGCAGGCTCTGGCATACGCTATCGGCATGGCCGCGCGCACCGGATGGGGCTTAAACCCATACCGCGGGAACCTGCTGGTTCGATGCTCCGTATTGCCGGCTGTCGCCAACCGGCAATACGTGTGGACAAACGCGCCGCCCATTCGGCTGCACCTGTCCTATCCGGTGAATCCGTTTCCCGCACAGCCCGCGCGATAGAGCCTGTTCGGCACATCGGGACGCAGCGCAAAGGCGCCCGTCGCAGCTGCGCCCCTGCCTCGGCTGGGAGCAGCCGGATGCTTCAGGGCGAAACGCATTCCTTAAACGTTGGTCGATCCACGACTTTCCTTGCGAACGCCAAAAACAAAACGCCCCCGGGTAGCGACCCGAGGGCGTTCGCGTTGCCTCGGGAGATCGGGGTGACCGATCTCCACGAACGGAATCAGTCTGGTGAGTGAACGAAATCTTTTCCTGCCACGTATTCCGGGCGCGCGCGCCGGCCACCATCGCGCATTAGCGGCGACGTATTTGGCTGGACGACGATGGCGATATGGAATGACATGAATAAATGACTCGGTTATCGCCGGGAGTGGCGAGGTGACGGAGAATACGCGCGTTTATTTTCAATCGCAAGCGTTTTTTATAAATGGATTCGATTTATCTAATCTGGATTATTCAGAGCCAGCCTTTCTGTCGCGCCATGCGATACGCCTCGATGCGATTGGCCACGCCGAGTTTGCCGATGGCTTCGGAGAGATAATTGCGCACGGTGCCGTGCGACAGGTTCAGCTGGGTGGCGATATCGCTGGCCGACTGGCCTTCGCCGGCGAGGCGCAGCACCTGGCGCTCGCGATCGTTGAGGGGATCGGCTTCCGACCACGCTTCCAGCGCCAGCTGCGGATCGATGGCGCGGCCGCCACGATGTACGGTGCGCAGCGCTTCGGCCAGGTTCTCGGCCGGCGCGTCCTTCAAGAGATAACCGCCCACGCCGGCATCCAGCGCGCGACGCAAAAAGCCCGGGCGCGCGAAGGTAGTGACGATGATCACCTTGATCGGCAGCGCGTGCCGCTGGATCCGCTGCGCCAGCTCCAGCCCGGTCAGGCCGGGCATTTCGATGTCGGTGACCAGCACGTCGGGCTTCAAGCGCTGCAACTCGCGCCACGCAATTTCTCCATCGGCGGCCGAGCCGAGCACGTCGATATCGGATTCGAGGTTGAGCAGCGCAAACAGCGCGCCGCGCACCATCGCCTGATCTTCGGCCAGCAGCACGCGGATCACGCGATCGCCTCGTGGACTGATAAAAGCAAAGCAGGCAGCGATGGATTCATGCGGCGGGATTCCCGGATGCGTTGGCGTTCAAGGTTGGCCCCAGCGAAAGATCCGACGGGGCGCGCGACGTTTCGACCAATCGAAGAATCGGCACGGGAGCCACGATGCGAAGTTTCGTGCCGTGGCCGCGGGGCGACTCGATGGTGAGTGTGGCGCCCAGCGCGCGAACGCGTTCGCGCATACCGCACAGGCCATTGCCATCGCTGCTGATGCCGCCGCGGCCGTTGTCGCTGATCAGCATGCGCACGCTGGCATGCTCGCGGATGATCTCGATTTTTGCGGCGCTGGCTTCGGCATGGCGCGCGATATTGGTGGCCGCTTCGCGCACGATCAGCGAAAAGCCGCGCTCGATGTCGGCCGGCAGATCGGTCGGCAATTCGCTGTAATCGAAATGCACCCGCGAGGATTCCAGCAGCAGTCGCGCCGATGCCAGTTCAGCAGCAAGGTCGGTAGCACGTATGCCGCTGACGGCGCTGCGCACTTCGGCCAGCGCATGACGCGCGACTTTCTCGGCCTCCTCCATCTCGCGCCGCGCGGCTTCGCTATCGCGATCGAACAGTTTGCGCGAGAGCTCCAGCTTCAGCGTGATCAGCGATAAGGTGTGGCCAAGAAGATCGTGCAGATCACGGCCTATGCGCTCGCGCTCAGCCAGGCCTGCCAGACGACGCACTTCATCCTGCGATAGCGCAAGCATGGCGTTGCGCTCCTTGCTGATGCTCTCGACCATCACGATAGTACAGATGATGAAGATGGTGCCGGGCATGATCACAATCATCACAAGCGGATAGTCGAGCGACCAGGCCTCGCCCACAAAAATCGCGTTGATCGCCAGAAGGCCGGCCATATACGCGCGCCGGCTCATGTGGCAGTGGTAAAGCATGATGCAGCCAAAAACGAGATAACTCACGCTACTGGCGTACCAAGGCATCGAAGCAAAGCACAGCGCCACCATGGCCAGCGGGTACCAAAACAATCGTCGGCGGCTGACCAGCTGCACCTTGATGAACAGGTAGAGGAACAGTGGATAGGTGATGAACGTCATAAGCAGCCAGCGGCTCGTGTAACCGGTGAGGCCGCGCTCGAACATCGGTGTCACGAAAATCCACAGCGACCACAACAGGTGCACGCTATCTGCCAAGGGATTCCGGCCCCGACGAATGTCATCGGCATAACCCGAGTCCGGCGCGGGCGCAAACCATCTCGCAAGCAGGTTGGACTTCATGCGCCGGCCATCCGTTGATGTCTTGTTATCCACCATGCTACTTCAACCGACACGCCGCAGCTGACGTATGGCCAACAGCAGGAGGATGACGGTGTATCCCATCAGCGCCAGCACGTGCGGCAGCAGCGCGCCGTTGTTCAGGCCCACGGCAGATAAGGTGAGCTGATTGAGGTGATAGCTGGGCCAGATCGGCGCGATCTTCTGCAGCACCTGCGGCAGCATCGTCAGCGGGAGCCACAGGCCGGAGAGAAAGGCCATCGGCAGGTAGACCAGGTTGAGCAGACCCGGCGCGCCCTGCCCCTTGATCAGCGTGCCGACAAACATGCCCAGCGCGCAGAACGGCAGCACGCCGAACGCACCGGTCAGCATCAGCCTGGCTATCTGCACGGCGCTCAGAGTCACGTGCGCCAGAAACACGCCGATCAAAACCAGCAGCACGGTAACGATGGTGGCCGCAATCATCGCCATCATCATCTTGCCCAGCAGGTAAGCACCGGGCGGCATCGGCAGCGCGCGCTTGAGCGTAAGCAGGCCGCCGTCGCGTTCGCTCGCCAGCGACACGCCGAAGCCGAACAGTCCGGGTCCGATGATGCCGAACGCGCTGTAGCTGGCCAGCAGATAACGCGACGCTTCGCCGTGATTCAACAGCACGCCGAACATCAGATAGAACACGGTGGAAAACAGCAGCATCGGCAGTATGAAGCCCGGCGCGCGCATATAGCGCAGGCATTCGCTGCGTGCCTCAGCCACATAGGCGCCGAACACGCGCTGCCACGGCATCGCGCTGGCAGGTGCGGAATCATGGATCGACAGGACGGTTTCCATATCAGGCAGCCTCGCGCTGGTGGGTGGTGGACGACTGATCCGCATCGCGGGTGAGTTCGGTAAACGCTTCGGCGAGGCCGGCACGCTGCACCTCCAGCTCGCTGAGCTGTGCGTCGGCGTCGAGCAGTCGGCGTACCACGGCTTCGGCTTCGGCCGTGGTGACATGCAAACGCTCGTTATCGCGGCGTACGTCGGTAACGTGCTGCCAGCTGCGCACCAGTTCGACATCCAGCGCGCTGATGCAGCGAATGCGCTTGAGCGACACCCGCGAACGCAGCGCCTCGACCGTGCCTTCGTGGATCATCCGCCCGTGCGCCATCACGCAGACGCGATCGGCCAGCGCCTCGGCCTCTTCGAGGTAATGCGTAGTGAGCAGCACCGAGCAGCCTTCGGCGATCAGCTGGCGAATCGCCGCCCACAGCTTCTGACGTATCTCGATATCCATGCCGACGGTCGGCTCGTCCAGAAAAAGCAGCTCGGGATTGCCGCACAGCGCCAACGCAAACTGCACGCTGCGCTGCTGGCCGCCGGAGAGCTTGGCGTACGGCCGCGACAGCAGCGCGCCGATGCCGGCCAGCTCGGCGGTTTCGGCCAGCGATCGCGGCGACGGGTAATAGCTGGCCGTGAGCCGCAGCAGTTCACCGACGCGCAAGGTCGGCGGCAGCGCCGCGCTCTGCAGCATCACACCGATGCGGCGGCGCGCGTCGATGCGCTGCGGATTCTGCCCGAACAGCTCGACCTTGCCGCTGTCGGCGCGAATCAGGCCCAGCAGCAGCGCGATGGCCGTGGTCTTGCCCGCACCGTTGGGGCCGAGCAGCGCCAGCAGCTCGCCGCGGCGAATCTGCAGATCGGCGCCGTCCAGCGCGGTAAGCCGACCGTAGGTTTTGATGACGCCATCGAGGCGGGCGATCGGGGCGGTGATGTTGGGCATGAGTGCTCCTCCTGTGCTGCCCATGCTGGGCGTTGCCGCGCCTGATAAGCAGTCGCCAGCGTCAGTGATCGGGGGTGACAGCCGTCATGCAGGGGGTACCGGACCACCCCCTGCTCGCGCTATGCTCGACGCCTGCCTGAGCCCGCCAGCCCTTGTGCGGCGGTGCATCAGAGGGCTAAGAGCCCACGAGAAAGGGGCCGGGAATGCGCATCTGTTTCGGTGCAGCACACCCAACCCAGCGTCCGTACCAAGCATTGAAAAACCTGGCGGCCTGCTTTGCGTTCGGAGCGAGGCGCCGACGGGGTGAGGAGAAGCGTCATGCGTATGATTGAACAGCTGCGTGAACTGCGCGAATTCGGCGGCAAGCCACGTACCGCCGGCCTGGATGACGCCAGCATCGAGCGCATGGCCGCGATCGATCCCACCCTGGTCGAAGCGATCGCTGAAGCGGTGGTGCGTCACCGCGAACTGCGTACCGAGATGGCCGCGGCCGGTATGGGAGGTTTTCTCAAGCTCGATGAAGTCGAGCAGCTGGCGCAGGCGCAGGCCGGCTTCATCAATTTCTACCCCGACGACGCGATCAACCCCTACCTGCCTGCGGCGGCCAGCGGCCCGTGGGTGGTGACGCTGAAAGGCGCCGTGCTGCACGACAACGGCGGCTACGGCATGCTCGGCTTCGGCCACAACCACCATGGCATTGCCGCGGCCATGGCCAGGCCGCAGGTGATGGCGAATGTCATGACGCCGAGCGTGGCGCAAATGCGCCTCAGCAAGGCGCTGCAGCGCGAGCTGGGCCACACCCGCGGCGGCAGCCCGTACACGCACATCATGTGCCTGAACTCCGGTTCGGAAAGCGTGAGCCTTGCCGGCCGCCTGGCCGACGTCAACACCAAGCTGATGACCGACGAAGGCGGCCCGCACGCCGGCCGCAAGATTCGCCGTATTGCCGTGCGCGGCGCCTTCCACGGCCGCACCGAGCTGCCGGCGCTGTATTCGGACTCCACCCGCAAGACGTACATGCAGCACCTGGGCAGCTTCAAGTATCACAACGACCAGCTGCTGATCGTGGAGCCATACAACGTCGAGCAGCTGAAGAAAACCTTTGCCGACGCCGAACAGAACGGCTGGCATATCGAAGCAATGTTCCTCGAGCCGGTGATGGGCGAAGGCGACCCGGGCCGCGCCGTGACGCCCGAATTCTACGCCGCCGCGCGCGCGCTCACGAAAGCCCACGGCACGCTGCTGCTGGTCGACTCGATCCAGGCCGGCCTGCGCGCGCACGGCGTGCTGTCCATCATCGACTACCCCGGCTTTCAGGACTTCGAAGCGCCGGACATGGAAACCTATTCCAAGGCACTCAACGGCGGCCAGTATCCGATGTCGGTACTCGCCGTAACCGAGCGCACGGCCGCGCTGTATCGCAAAGGCATCTACGGCAACACGATGACGGCCAATCCGCGCGCGCTCGACGTGGCCTGCGCCGCGCTGGATCTGCTGACCGACGAACTGCGCAACAACATTCGCGACCGCGGCCACGAGTTTCTCGACAAGCTCAACGCGCTGAAGAGCGAGCTGGGCGGCATGATCACCAAGGTGCAGGGCACCGGCCTGCTATTTTCGTGCGAGCTGTCCAGCGACTACAAGTGCTACGGCGCCGGCTCCACCGAGGAATACATGCGCGAGCGCGGCGTCGGCGTGATCCACGGCGGCGTCAATTCGCTGCGCTTCACCCCGCACTTCAATGTAACCAGCGCCGAAGTGGATCTGATCGTGGCGAACCTGCGCAAGGCGTTGCTGGAAGGCCCGTGCAAGGCCCGGGCCGAAGCGGCCTGACGTCATCGCGGCGCGGCAATGCTGTTTCAATGACACATTGCCGCCGCTGTCTTGGTTCTCGGGCCAGCGCAGTGCGGCCAGTACTACAGCAAAAATAGAACTTCCCCCACTGCCCGTCTTCCGACGAGAGGCATAGACTGGCGCGGCCGGCGCTCGCCGGTCACCTAGGGAGGACTCCACGATGTCGATGACACTTCTTCGTACGTTGGCCATAAGCGCGGCATTCGCTTTCGCCGGTGCCGCTTTTGCGTCTCCGCAATCCAGCATGAGCGGTCCGGCCGCCAAGACACCGACGGCGCAGCAGCAGCGCATGAGCGACTGCAACAAGCAGGCGACCGGCAAGAAGGGCGACGACCGCAAAACCTTCATGAGCAGCTGCCTGAAAGGTCAGACGTCCGCCATGGCCGCACCGACAAAAATGACCCAGCAGCAGAAAATGACCAGCTGCAATGCCGACGCCAAGGCCAAGGCGCTCAAGGGCGCCGACCGCAAGACCTTCATGAGCTCGTGTCTGAAGAGCACACCGGCCACGCCATAACCGCAGCGTTAAACCTCAACCCCGCCTGCCGCTCTCGATCATCGAGGTGCGCATGCGGGGTTGCTTCGTTAAGCTCAGGCGTTATCGGCACGGATCAACTGCGGACCCGTGCATCGCCAACGAAGAGCATCGTGCATGAAGATTGTTGAAGTTCGCCATCCGCTGATTCGGCACAAGCTCGGCCTGATGCGCCGCGCCGGCATCAGCACCAAGGAATTTCGCGAACTGGCCGGTGAAGTCGCCGCCTTGCTGACCTACGAAGCGACCGCCGATCTGGAAACGGTCGAGGAATCCATCACCGGCTGGGCCGGGGATCCCGTGCCGGTGCAGCGCATCAAGGGCAAAAAGATCACCATCGTGCCGATCCTTCGCGCGGGCCTGGGCATGCTGCCCGGCGTGCTCGACATGATTCCGTCGGCCAAGGTCAGCGTGGTCGGACTGCAGCGCGACGAGCAGACGTTGCAACCCGTCACCTACTACGAAAAACTCAGCGGCCGCATGGACGAGCGCATCGCCCTCATCGTCGACCCCATGCTCGCCACCGCCGGCACCCTCATCGCGACCGTCGACATGCTCAAGGCCGCCGGCTGCAAACGCATCAAAGGCATCTTTCTTGTGGCCGCTCCCGAAGGCCTCAAAAACATTGAAGCCGCCCATCCCGACATCGAGATCTACACCGCCGCCATCGACGATCACCTCAACGAAAACGGCTACATCCTGCCAGGCTTGGGTGATGCGGGCGACAAGATTTTTGGAACGAAGCAGCTGCCGTCGAACGATTGAAATTGGCCCGACATCGAACAGGTGATTGTCGCGCATCATGCGCTTACCGGTTTCAGCACACGACCTTCGACTCCGGCCCTGCTGGCCTACGCTCAGGGTAAACGTATGTCGCTTCTCAAGAGCGCTAAAAGCGCGGTGCTTTTCAAACTCCCCTATGCGGCGGTGAATTGAAGACGACAGGCCCGCCAGGGGAATCGGCACGATGCCGATTCCTTTTCGCCAGCACACGGACGTGCTGTCGAAAAGCCCGGCTTCAATTCACGGACTTGTCGGGCAAAGCCCGGCAAGCGCCAAGTGGGGTGTCGTTTTCTCTGGGTTACTTCTCTTTTGGACAAGCAAAAGAGAAGTGACTCGCACTCCGCAGGAGGGCGAAAGCTGTAGCCTTAAAAATTCGAAACATGACGCATGCGATCAAGCCCGCCAAAAATTACTCACGACCAAATCGATCCGTCGCCTCCAGCAACTCATGCATGATGCCCGGCTCAAACGCCGAATGCCCCGCATCCTGCACGATCTTCAGATCCGCTTCGGGCCAGGCGCGATGCAAATCCCACGCGCTGCGCATCGGGCAGACCACGTCGTAGCGGCCCTGCACGATGACGGCGGGAATATGGCGAATGCGCTCGACATTGCGCAGCAGCTGATCGTCATGCTCGAGAAAGCCGCCGTTGACGAAGTAATGGCACTCGATGCGGGCGAACGCGAGCGCAAACTCGTCCTGCCCGCTGGAGGCGATGTGCGTGCGGTCTTGCCACAGATAACTCGTCGCGCCTTCCCACACCGACCATGCGCGCGCGGCAGCGACGCGGATCGCCGCGTCCGGGCTGGTGAGGCGGCGGTAGTAGGCGCTCATCATGTCGGCGCGCTCCACTTCGGGAATCGCGTCGCGATAGGTTTCCCAGGCGTCGGCATACAGCGCGTTGCAGCCTTGCTGATAGAACCACTCCAGCTCGGATCGACGCAGCAGAAAAATACCGCGCAGCACCAGCTCGGTCACCCTGGCCGGATGCGTTTGTGCATAGGCCAGCGCCAGGGTCGAGCCCCATGAGCCGCCGAACACCTGCCAGCGATCGATCGACAGGTGCGTGCGTATGCGTTCGATGTCGGCGACGAGATCCCAGGTGGTGTTGTCGGTGAGCTCCGCATGCGGCGTGGATTTGCCACAGCCGCGCTGATCGAACAGCACGATGCGATAGATTGCCGGATCGAAGAAGCGCCGACACTTCGGGTTGGTGCCGCCGCCCGGACCGCCGTGCAGAAACACTACCGGCTTGCCGTTCGGATTGCCGCTCTCTTCGTAGTACAGCGTGTGCAGCGGCGACACCGCCAGCGTGCCGCTGTTGAAGGGCTCGATCTCGGGATACAGCGAACGCAGGGTCGACGGCATGTTGGCTCCAGGAGGCGTGCAAACTTGGCGTCCAAGGCTACCACGCAAGCGCTGTCGAGCCGATTTCAGCCGTCGGTAAACAGCTTGCCGGGGTTGAGTATGCCGCGCGGATCGAACACCTTGCGCACGCCCTTCATCAGCAGAATTTCAGCCGCATCGCGCGTGCTTTCCAGATACGCGCGCTTGACCAGGCCGATGCCGTGCTCGGCCGAGATGCTGCCGCCGTGGTTCTTCAGCGTGGCGGCCAGCAGCTTGGTCACATGTTCGCACTGCGCGATGAACGCGTCCTCGTCCAGATCATCCGGACGCAGGACGTTGATGTGCAGATTGCCGTCACCGATATGGCCGAACCAGACCACCTCGATATGCGGATACTCCTGCGTCAGCAGCGCCTGCATTTCGTGCAGAAACGCCGGCACGGCGCTGACCTTTACCGACACGTCGTTCTTGTACGGCCGATGCGGCGCCAGGCTTTCGGTGATACCTTCGCGCAGCCGCCACAGCGCGGCGGCCTGCGCATCGCTCTGCGCCAGCACGCCGTCGCTGACCCAGCCTTTTTCCACCGCCTGCTCGAAAGTCGCCAGCGCGAGCTCCCGCGTCTTTTCGTCGACTGCATCGAACTCGGTAACCACGTAATACGGATGTTCTCCCTCGATCGCGCGCTGCCCACCGTGCGCCAGCACGTGATGCAGGGCGTGATCAGTAAAAAACTCGAAAGCCTGCAGCGACAGCTGCGCGCGAAACAGCGCAAACACCTGCATCAGCGCGTCCATGTCGGGCAGCGCCAGCAGCATCACCTGTGCGGGGAGCGGTCGATCGGTGAGCTTTAGCGTGGCTTCGACCACAATGCCCAGGGTGCCCTCCGAACCGATCATCAGCTGGCGAAAATCGTAGCCGCTGGAGTTCTTGATCAGACCGCGGTTGAACTCGAGCAGCTCGCCGTTGCCGGCAACCACCTTCAGCGAGGCAATCCAGTCGCGCGTGTTGCCGTAGCGGATCACCCGGATGCCGCCGGCATTGGTCGCGATGTTGCCGCCGATCGAACACGAGCCGCGCGCCGCGAAATCGACCGGATACATCAAATCGTGTTCCGCTGACGCATCGTGCACCGCCTGCAACGTAATGCCCGGCTGCACGGTCAGCGTGCGATCGACGGCGTTGAAGTCGAGCACGCGATTCATCCGCTCCAGGCTCAGCACCAGTTCGCCGTTGGCCGCCACCGCGCCGCCGGACAGGCCCGTGCGCCCGCCGGATGGCACCAGCGCAACGTTGCAGTCGTTGGCCCAGCGCACGATGGCCTGCACCTCGTCGATGCTCGCCGGCAGCGCGATCGCCAGCGGCGCGGGCGTCCACCGGCGCGTCCAGTCGCGGCCGTAGTGCTCGAGATCGCCCGGCTCGGTGAGCACGCGCAATGCGGGCAGGCGGTGGATCAGTTCGGCGAGCGGGTTGGGCGACATTCGGGGCTCCGGGTGACCAGGGAAGCCTGCCAGCCGCCCGCCACCGCGTCCAGTGTTGCATCGCCACACGGAGTACCGCGCTCTGGCATAGTAAAGACCTTCATTTCTGCAGAAGGTCGTCATGGAAACCTCGTATCCCCGCCAAGACATCAAGGTGCTGCTGCTCGAGGGCGTCAGCGCCAGCGGTGTCGAGGTGTTCCACCGGGCCGGCTACAGCCAGGTCGAACTGCACACGAAGTCGCTGCCCGAAGCCGAGCTCAAGCAGCGCATCGCCGATGCGCACATCGTGGGCATCCGTTCGCGCACCCAGCTTACCGACGACGTGCTGGCGCACGCCAAGCGGCTGATCGCGGTGGGCTGCTTCTGCATCGGCACCAACCAGGTGGACCTGGACGCGGCGCGCAAGCTCGGTATTCCGGTGTTCAACGCGCCCTACTCCAACACGCGCAGCGTGGCCGAGCTGGTGATTGCCGAGGCGATCATGCTGCTGCGTGGCATCCCGCAGAAGAACGCGCTGTGCCATCGCGGCGGCTGGACCAAGTCGGCCGCCGGCAGCTTCGAAACGCGCGACAAGGTGCTGGGCATCGTCGGCTACGGCCACATCGGTACCCAGGTCGGCGTGCTGGCCGAGGGGCTGGGCATGCGGGTGATCTTCTACGACATCGAAGCGAAGCTTTCGCTCGGCAACGCGCGCGCCGTGCACAGCCTGGACGAGCTGCTGGAACGCGCCGACGTGGTGACCCTGCATGTGCCCGAAACGCCGTCCACGCAGATGATGATTGGTGCCGAGCAGCTGGCGACGATGCGCGAGGGCGCGATGCTGATCAACGCCTCGCGCGGCACCGTGGTGGATATCGATGCGCTGGCCGAGGCGCTGCGCGCCGGTCATCTGGCCGGTGCGGCGGTCGATGTGTTCCCGGTCGAACCCAAGGGCAACGACGACGCGTTCGTCTCGCCGCTGATCGGCATGGACAACGTGATCCTCACCCCGCATATCGGCGGCAGCACGCTGGAAGCGCAGGACAATATCGGCATCGAGGTAGCCAGCAAGCTGATTCGCTACAGCGACAACGGCTCGACTTTGTCGGCGGTGAATTTCCCCGAGGTGACCCTGCCCGAGCACCCCAACAGCTACCGCCTGCTGCATATCCATCGCAACGTGCCGGGCATGCTCGCACGCATCAACGAGCTGTTCTCCAGCGGCAATATGAATGTGGACGCCCAGTTTCTTCAAACCGACAGCGAGGTCGGCTACGTCGTCATCGATGTGACCGCCGATGAAGCACAGGCTACCGCGCTGAAAAGCCAGCTGGCGGCGATACCCGGAACCTTGCGCAGTCGCGTGCTCTATTGAGCGGGCCTGTTCACCAGTAGACCACATCAACGGGCTTCAGGAGGGTGCCGATTTCAGCAACTCACTGACGCCCCGCGATCGATCTACCCTCACAAAAAAAGCGCCCATTGGGCGCTTTTTTATGGACAACCCGTCAAGCGATTTCAGTATGAAACGCCGAGCCGGGGAATGCCTCGATCAATCGTTGGCCTTCAGAATTTTCTCGATGTCTTCCAGCGTCGAATTGGTCAGCGTCTTGGCCAGCTCGCCGGTGATGCGCTTGCTCGTTTCAACATGCAGCTGCGGCCTTATCTCGCCCAGCGTCTTGGGATCGGCGATCAGGAAAAGATGCTCGAATTCCTGCTTCAGCGCCGCGGCGTTCAGGCGATGAACGAGCTGCTTGGCAAAGGTTGCTTCGTCATTCTGCTCGGGGCTCTCTTCGGGTGGACGATGCCCGGACGGACCCTGCCCCTGCTCGTCGACCATTTCGAACTTCATGATGTCTTCCTGCATCAGGCGAAGCGCATCACCCTTGCCAACATTGTGAAACAGGCGAGCGTGGGTGCCATCGGCGACCACGACCCAGGTACCCGAAGGAATCTTGTGCATCAGTTGCTCCTTTAAGCGGCGCACTGCAAACGTTGCGCCTAATCCATTACACCGTAGCCTTGGCGACGTGATGGAGCCGATAAAGAAGTGTGTTGAAACCCGCGGGTTCATGGCGTCGCGCCGGGTCACGTCATGCTGGCGCTGGATCCGCCGCTCGCGTTCGGCATGCGCATTGACGGGTGCCGCCAGCCAGATACCCGTTTCGCGATGTGCCTGCGCGCACAACAACGCATAATCCCGCATACGACTCATGCCGTCGACACGCATCGACTCGGCTAGCGGTGGCTTTTTGCTGACCGCTTGTCATCGCAGCATGGGACGACCCGGCTTTCCACGCCAACAAAAAAGCGCCCCAAAAGGCGCTTTTTCTTACTCGCTGAATTGGTCGGGGCGGCGGGATTCGAACCCACGACCCTCTGCCCCCCAGGCAGATGCGCTACCAGGCTGCGCTACGCCCCGACTGCATTCAAGTCGAACATTCTAGCAGGACGTCGCTACATCCCGGAAGCAAAAACACAGCGTGCTTTATCAGCGGCGCAGCAGCGTGAGTACTTCTTCCAGTTCCATGCGCACCTGACGCACGATCTGATGGGAAATGCTGGCTTCCATACGCGCCTGCGGGCCTTCCAGGCGCGCGCGCGCGCCGGTGATAGTGAAACCTTCGTCGTACAGGAGCGAACGAATCTGACGAATCATCAGCACGTCGTGGCGCTGATAGTAACGGCGGTTGCCGCGGCGCTTGACTGGATTGAGCGCAGGAAACTCCTGCTCCCAGTAGCGCAGGACGTGAGGCTTCACACCGCAGAGTTCGCCCACCTCACCGATGGTGAAGTAGCGTTTGGCCGGTATGGCAGGCAGTTCGGTGTTATTCCCTTGGTCCAGCATATCCTTCGACTCTTACCTTGAGTTTTTGTCCTGGACGGAACGTCACCACGCGCCGGGCAGAGATCGGAATCTCCTCACCGGTTTTTGGGTTGCGTCCAGGCCGCTGGTTTTTCAAACGCAGATCAAAGTTGCCGAAACCGGACAGTTTGACCTGCTCCCCGTTTTCCAAAGCGCCACGCACCTCTTCGAAGTACGCGTCCACGAATTCTTTTGCCTCACGCTTGTTGAGGCCCACTTCGAGGAATAGCCGCTCGGCCATCTCCGCCTTGGTCAGCGCCATGTCATCCCCGTAGCTTTGCCTTGCATATTTGCTCCAACGCAGCAATTGCTTCCCGTACGCAACGGTCCGCGTCGTCATCAGTAAGGGTGCGTGAAGCGTCCTGTAAAATCAAGCCCATAGCGAGGCTTTTTCGGCCGGCTTCGACGCCTTTGCCGCTGTAACGGTCAAATAGCAGAACTTCCTTCAGCCCTGTACCCAGGGTTGAACGCACGGTTTGCTCAATCTGCGACCAGCTCACTTCCTCGGGCAGGTCCATCGCGATATCGCGGCGCACCGTAGGGAATCGCGATACCGGCTGGGCGCTCGGCAGGCGCCGGGCGAGCACCGGCTCCAGCGCCAGTTCCAGCACGTGCACATCGGCGCCCAAATCCAGGGCCTTGGCCAGCTGGGGATGCAGCGCACCAAGATAGCCAACGGTTTGACCGTCGCGCGCCACCCGCGCCGCGCGACCCGGATGCAGCCAGCCCGGCAGGGCGTCGGCGCGGACCGACCAGCGCGATGGCTCGCCACCCCACGCGATCAAGGCATCGAGATCACCCTTGAGGTCATGGAAGTCGAGCGTGCGCGATGGCTCGCCCCACTGCTCTGCGCGCGCGTTGCCGCAGGCGACGATGGCCACGCTCGGCGTTTCCCGCGGCGGATCGCCCGCCTCGAACACGCTGGCGACTTCGAAAAGGCGTACACGCTCCTGCTGGCGCGCGCGGTTGTGCCGCAACGCTTCGATCAACCCCGGCAACAGAGACGGCCGCATGATCGCCAGATCGGCCGATAGCGGATTGGCCAGGGGAACCAGTCGATTGGTGAAACCCCAGCGGGTCAAAAGATCGGCCGCCACGAAAGAAAGGTTTACCGCTTCGTAATATCCGCGCGCGGCGAGCTGCTCACGCAGCGCCAGCTCGTTGATACGGGCCTCGGGCTCGACCGCCAGCACCAGCGCACCGGCCGGCGTATGCGTGGGGATATTGTCGTAGCCGAAGATCCGCGCAACTTCTTCGATCAGATCCTCCTCGCGCTCGATATCGAAGCGGCTGCTGGGGGCCGTGATGCGCCAGCCTTCACCGGTCGATTGCACTGTCATGCCCAGCGCGGTGAAGATGCGCGCTACCTCCGCGTCAGCCACCTCGACGCCGAGCACGCGCTTCAGGCGTGCGCGACGCAAGGTGACCGCCACGGGCGTTGGCAGATCGGCGAGATTCTCGGCTACCAGCACGGGGCCGGCCTTGCCGCCGGCGATAGACAGCAGCAGCTCGGTGGCGCGCTCCAGCGCACGCCGCGGCAGCTCGGGATCGACGCCGCGCTCGAAGCGATGCGACGCATCGGTATGCAGACCCAGCTTGCGCGCGCGTCCCATGATCGCTGCGGGGACAAAGTGCGCCGACTCGAGAAAAACGTTGTGCGTGGCGTCGGTCACCCGCGAATCGAAGCCGCCCATCACGCCGGCAACCGCGAGCGCGTTTTGCTCATCGGCGATCAGCACAAACTTTTCATCGAGCCTGGCTTCGCTGCCGTCGAGCAGTTTCAGGGTTTCACCCGCGCGCGCGTGGCGCACGACGATGTCGCCGTGCAATTTGTCGTTGTCGAACGCATGCATCGGCTGACCCAGTTCCAGCATCACGTACGCGGTGATGTCGACCACCGCGCTGATGGAGCGCAAACCGGAACGGCGCAAGCGCTCGGCCAGCCAGAGCGGGCTGCGCGCCGTCGGATCGATGCCTTCGACGATACGGCCCAGGTAGCGCGGCGCATCCTTGCCGGCTTCGAGACGAATGCCGCGACGGGTATCGGTGGTCACCGCTGCGGGCGCCTGTTCGGCGACTTTCACTCTGCTGCCAAACAAGGCGGCCACATCGTGCGCGAGGCCAACCAGGCCCAGGCAGTCGGGACGATTCGGGGTGAGCTTCAATTCGAAGCTGGCGTCGGGCAGGCCGAGATAAGCCGCCAGCGGCTGACCCACCGGCGCGTCGAGCGGCAGTTCCAGCAAGCCCGATGCATCGGTGTCGATAGCCAGTTCTTTCGCCGAACAAAGCATGCCGAACGATTCCACCCCGCGCAGCTTGGCCGCCTTGATCGCGATACCGTTGGGGAGATTCGCGCCGACCTTGGCCAGCGGCACCTTGATGCCGACGCGTGCGTTCGGCGCACCGCAGACAATCTGCAGCGGTTCGGCCAAGCCCGCGTCGACCTTGCACACCTGCAGACGATCCGCTTCGGGATGCTTTTCGGCAGCAATGATTTCGGCCACGACGACGCCATCGAGATGCTCGCCGAGCGCGGTCAGCTCCTCCACCTCAAGTCCGGCCATGGTCAGCGCGTGCGCCAGCTCGGCGCGGTCGGCCTTTATCTCAACGAGTTCACGCAGCCAGTTTTCGGAGAATTTCATGATTTGATAGCGGCTTGAAGGGTTGTGGATTGACTGACGGGAACGGGGAACGGCAGGCTATCGGAAATGCTTTTGTTCCCCGCCTCTCTATTCACTGTTCCCGCTCTACCTCAAGCAAACTGCTTGAGAAAGCGCAGATCGTTCTCGAAGAACGCGCGCAGGTCGGAGACGCCATAGCGCAGCATGGCGAAGCGCTCCACGCCCAGACCAAAGGCGAAGCCGGTGTAGCGCTCCGGATCGATGCCACAGTTCTTCAGCACGTTTGGATGCACCATGCCGCAACCCAGCACTTCGAGCCAGCGAGTGCTGCCGTCTTCAGCATCCCAGCGGATATCGACCTCGGCCGACGGCTCGGTGAACGGAAAATAGCTGGGGCGAAAGCGCATCTCGAAGTCGCGCTCGAAAAACGCGCGGATGAATTCGGCCAGCGTGCCTTTCAGATCGGCGAAGCTGGAAGTTTCATCGATCAGCAGACCTTCGATCTGATGAAACATCGGCGAGTGGGTCTGATCCGAATCGCTGCGATAGACCTTGCCCGGCGCGATGATGCGAATCGGCGGCTGCCTGTCCTTCATCGAGCGGATCTGCACCGGCGAGGTATGCGTGCGCAGCAGCCGGCCGTCACCGAAGTAAAAGGTGTCGTGCATGGCGCGCGCGGGGTGGTGCGGCGGAAAATTCAGCGCCTCGAAATTGTGCCAGTCGTCCTCGATCTCCGGACCGTCGGCGCGCTGGTAGCCCAGGCGCGAAAAGATCGACGCGATGCGTTCCAGCGCTCGCGTAATCGGGTGAATACCGCCGCGCTCGCCGTCGCGACCCGGCAGGCTGATGTCAAGCTTCTCCGACGCCAGGCGTCGATCGAGCTCGGCCTGCTCCAAAACCTGCTTGCGTGTGGCCAGTGCCTCGGCGAGACGATCCTTGACCGTGTTCACTTCGGCGCCGCGCGCCTTGCGCGCATCGGGCGCCAGCGTGCCCAGCGATTTCAAGGCGGCGGTAACGATGCCGCTCTTGCCGAGCAGGCTCACGCGCAGCGCATCAAGCGACTCCAGCGTGTCGGACTTGTCGATTTCTGCCAGCGCCTGCGTGGCGCGGCTTTCCAGGTCGTCCATCAATGCGACTCCGGTTTTGCCTAGTAAATAGATCCACTGAGCGGATCCGCGAATTCCCCAACCAGGTTCCTTAAAAACGCACGTCCAACAAACGCCGCGTTCCGTAAAAACCGTATTCCAGAAACGAAAGGGGGAAGAGGTTTTCGCCTCTTCCCCGCTTGCTTTCAATCACATCGCGCTGGCGCCGAAGCGCCTGACGATCAAGCGGCCTTAGTGGCCTTCGCTTTCTCGGCGATGCTGGCCTTGGCCTTCTCGGCGATCGCTTCGAAGGCCTTGATGTCATGCACCGCGATATCGGCCAGCACCTTGCGGTCGACTTCGATACCGGCGAGCAGCAGGCCATTGATCAGGCGGCTATAGGAAAGACCGAACATGCGTGCCGCTGCATTGATACGGACAATCCACAGCGCGCGGAACTGACGCTTGCGCTGCTTGCGGCCGATATAGGCGTACTGGCCGGCCTTGATGACGGCCTGGTTGGCAACGCGGAAGACCTTGCGGCGGGCGTTGTAATAGCCCTTGGCACGACCGATAACTTTCTTGTGACGACGACGGGCGGTAACGCCACGCTTTACACGAGCCATGGTTTATCTCCTCGTCTTACAAGTACGGCAACATGCGCGCTACACCCTTGGTGTCACACGCCTTGAGATGATTCGGTGCACGCAGACCACGCTTACGCTTGGTCGACTTCTTGGTCAGGATGTGTGACTTGAAGGCGTGGCCGCACTTGATCTTGCCCGACGCGGTCTTGCGAAAACGCTTCGCCGCCGCCCGGTTGGTCTTGATCTTGGGCATAACTATTTCCTTGGTGTGAGGACGCCTGTTGGAGTGGGCGTCCTAAGTTTCTGACTGATCTGGCGGTGCCTCGGAGTCTTTGGGAATCCGGCCACACTTTCCGTCCTGCCACGATCGGTGCACGACCCATCCGGCGGGTCGAACCGCGAATTGTACGGGCAAACGCGGCGACATGCCAGCCGCCGCTTGCCACATCATCCGATGATGAAAACGGCAGCCAGCGGCCGCCGAAGACCTCAGGATTTTTTCTTCGGACCGATCATCATGACCATCTGACGGCCTTCCAGACGCGGAAAAGACTCGATCTGGCCGTTGTCGCCGACGTCTTCCTGGATTTTCTTGGCCAGATTCTGGCCCAGGTCCTGATGCGACATCTCGCGGCCGCGGAAGCGGATGGTGACCTTGACCTTGTCGCCTTCTTCGAGGAAGCGAAGCATGTTGCGCAGCTTGATCTGGTAGTCGCCCACGTCCGTGACCGGACGGAACTTCACTTCCTTGATCTCGACCTGCTTCTGCTTTTTCTTGGCGGCCTGCGCCTTCTTCTGCGCTTCGAACTTGAACTTGCCGTAGTCCATGATGCGGCAGACCGGCGGATCGCCGTTCGGCTGGATCTCGACCAGATCCATGCCCGCTTCCTGCGCCAGCGCCAGCGCCTCGTCGCGGGTCAGAATGCCAAGCTGTTCGGCCTCGGCACCAATAACACGAACCCGTGGCACACGGATCTCCAGGTTGCGACGATTGCCTTTGTTGTCGGTGGTTGCGATACCACGATCCTCCAGAAAAATGAATTGAACTGACCGCCAGGCGCTCAGCGCTTGGTTTCGGTCACCAGTCGTTCGGCAAAGTCAGTCAGCGACATGCTGCCCAGATCCTCACCCGAACGGGTACGCACGGCCAGGGTACCCGTTTCCTTCTCGCGGTCACCGACCACGAGCAGATAAGGCACTTTCTGCATCGTATGTTCGCGGATTTTATAGCCGACCTTCTCATTGCGCAAATCCGATTGCACCCGGAAGCCTTTATCGACAAGGGTTTGCGTCACTTCGCGGACATAATCGCCCTGCGCGTCGGTGATATTGAGCACCACCGCCTGTACCGGAGCCAGCCAGGACGGCAGCTGTCCGGCGTAATGCTCGATCAGGATGCCGATGAATCGCTCCATCGAACCGACGATGGCCCGGTGCAGCATCACCGGGTGCTTTTTCTGCGAATGCTCGTCCACATACTCGGCGCCAAGGCGCTCGGGCATCATGAAATCGACCTGCATGGTGCCAACCTGCCAGGCGCGGCCGATCGAATCCTTCATGTGGTACTCGATCTTCGGACCGTAGAACGCGCCCTCGCCCGGCAGCTCTTCCCACTGCACGCCGGCCACCGACAGCGCCGCGCGAAGCGCCGCTTCGGCACGATCCCACACTTCGTCGGTACCGATGCGTTTATCCGGACGCAGCGCAATCTTCAGACCGATGTCCTGAAAGCCGAAGTCGCCGTAGACCTGCATGGCCTGCCGATGGAACGCCGTGACCTCGGACTCGATCTGCTCGGGTGTGCAGAAAATATGGCCGTCGTCCTGGGTGAACGCGCGCACGCGCATGATGCCGTGCAGTGCGCCCGAGGGTTCGTTGCGATGGCAGCCGCCGAACTCACCGTAACGGATCGGCAGCTCGCGGTAGCTGTGCAGGCCGGTGTTGAACACCTGCACATGACCGGGGCAGTTCATCGGCTTCAGCGCATAAGTGTGCTTTTCCGACTCGGTGAAAAACATGTTCTCGGCGTAGTTGTCCCAGTGGCCGGACTTTTTCCACAGCGAGACGTCCAGCACCTGCGGGCAGCGCACTTCCTGGTAGCCGCTGCGCTTGTAGACGTTGCGCATGTACTGCTCGACCTGCTGCCAGATCGCCCAGCCGTTGGGATGCCAGAACACCATGCCCGGACTCTCTTCCTGCTGATGGAACAGGTCGAGCTGTTTGCCGATCTTGCGATGGTCGCGCTTTTCAGCTTCTTCCAGCTGGAACAGATAGGCCTTCAGGTCCTTGTCGTTGAGCCAGGCGGTGCCGTAGATGCGGGTCAGCATCGCGTTGTTGGAGTCGCCGCGCCAATAGGCGCCAGCCACCTTCATGAGCTTGAACGCGCCCAGTTTGCCGGTGTTGGGCACATGCGGACCGCGGCAGAGGTCGGTGAACTCGCCCTGCGTGTAAAGCGACAGCGGCTGATCGGCGGGGATGCCTTCGATGATTTCGGCCTTGTACTCCTCGCCCATGCCGCGGAAAAACGCCACGGCCTCGTCGCGCGTTTTCACATCGCGCGTCACCGGCAACTGCTCGGCGACGATCTTGGCCATTTCGGCCTCGATCTTCGGCAGATCGTCCGGCGTAAACGGCCGCTCGTAGGCGAAGTCGTAGAAAAAGCCGTTGTCGATCACCGGACCGATCGTGACCTGCGCACCGGGGTACAGCCGCTGCACGGCCTGCCCCATCAAGTGCGCGGTGGAGTGGCGCAGAATCTCCAGCGCTTCCGGGCTCTTGTCGGTGATGATCTGCAGGCTGGCGTCGTGCTCGATCGGAAAGCTGGCGTCGACCAGCTGACCGTCGACCTTGCCGGCCAGCGTCGCCTTGGCCAGACCGGCGCCGATCGAGGCAGCCACGTCCTGCACGGTAACGGGATGATCGAACGGCTTTTTGCTGCCGTCGGGTAGCGTGATTTCAATCATGGGAAAACCCTGGACGTTCGCGCAGGTAGCGCACGTTGATGAAGTATTGGGCTGCAGGCCTTAGGCCACGCCTGCGGGTATCGGACAAAAAGCAAGGTGCTTCGCCCCTGCTTTCGAAACAAGGCGTGGAAAATCAGCAGTGGTAGCGGGTAGTTGCCATGTCGCACGCTCGGCCGGCGCGGGGCGCGGGCCACCTTGTCTCGTGGTCAATTATCGAAGCCTGAGTTTAGCGCAGTTCGTCGTCGAACAGGCTGCTCAGCCGTCCTCAAAACGGCTTGGCAATAGCCAGGTACAGCACGCCGAGCAGCAGCAGCACCGGCAACTCGTTAGTCCAGCGCAAAGCCTTCGAAGACGGCAGCGAGCCGCCCGCCGCCGCGCGCTTGAGCATGCGTCCGCAGAAGATGAAATAGATCAGCAACACAATCACCAAGGTGACCTTGGCATCGATCCAGTGCATCGGACCGACCACGTTCGGCAACGCCGATGGAAACACCCTCCAACCCTGCCACAGCGCCAGCCCGAGCACAAAAGCCAGCCCGAACATGACGTGACCGAAGCGATACAGCCGACGCCCCATCAGCTGCAGGCGCGCCTGCACTGGCGCCTGACCGACCGTCTCGGCCATGTTCACCAGGATTCGCGGCAGATAGAAAACCGCCGCCATCCACGCGACCACAAAAAGCACGTGCAGCGTTTCGACAAGCGTATACGTCATGGCGGGATCGACCCTGATCGCTGCAAAGCGCAGCCTTCCCGATAATAGCGCGGGCGTCGGGCCTTTCAATCGCGGGAGATGCGCCGTTATCGTCGCAGCGGCACGGCCGCCAGACTAATGTGTGACGGGCCCGATGCTGGACATAAGCGCCTGCAGCAGCCGTTCCTGCTGCGACACGGCGAGCGGCGCGTTGTGCCGATCGGTGATCTGGAAAAAATCCTCCACCCGCTCGCCGAAAGTCGCGATACGCGCATCGTGCACGCGCACCTCGGTGGCCAGCATCACCTGCGCTACCGCGGCCAGGATGCCGGGGCGATCGGTGCCTACCAGGGCGAGCTGGGTGCGGTCGCCGGCGGCATGAAAAGTGATCCGCGGCGGCGTCTGGAAATGCTTTTGATGACGCGTCATGTTGCGTTTGCACGGCTGCATGCCGGTGGGATGTTCCAGCTCACCCTGCAGCCGCTTTTGCAGCTCCTGTGCGCGTGCGGCGCTGGCCGGCTGCTGCGTGTCGGCTTCCAGCAAAAGAAACGTGTCCAGCGCCATGCCGGTCGGCGAACTGAGAATGCGCGATTCCATCACCGAAAAGCGCAGCCGATCGAGCACCGCGGTCACCGTGGCAAAAAGGCCGTCGCGATCGGGGGTGTAAACGAAAAGCTCGGTGCTGCCGCGAACGGAGAAAGGCTGCACTGCAACCAGCGGCACCTTGCCCTTCGCCGCCAGGATCGCCCACGTCTGCCAGGCGATCTGTTCCGGGCGATGGCGCATGAAACTCAGCGGCGGAAAATCGGCCCACACGCGAACCACGTCGGCTTCGGCGAAACCATCATTCATCAGCAGCGCCAGCGCGTGCTCCGAGCACTCGCGCACGCGCTCGGTCGCATCGCGCGGCAGGTTGACGTCGCTGCGCAGCGCGTAGCGCGTGGCGGTGTAGAGGTCGGACAGCAGCCGATCCTTCCACGCATTCCACAGGCGCGGACTGGTGCCGATGATGTCGGCGATGGTCAGCAGATAAAGCTGGCCGAGGCGCTCGCGATCACCGACAAGATCGGCAAAGCGCTGCACCACATCCGGGTCCGTAATGTCCTGACGCTGCGCCGTGGTGCTCATCAACAGATGCCAGCGCACGAGCCACGCGACGCGATCGATATCGCCGCGCGGCAGGCCGAGCTGCGCGCAGAACGCACGGGCGTCGTCCTCGCCCAGCACCGAATGATCCCCGCCCCGCCCCTTGGCAATGTCGTGAAACAGCGCCGCCAGCAGCAGAATTTCCGGCTTCGGCAGCGTGCCCCAGATCTGGCAGGCGACGGGAAATTCCACAAGCGCCGACGGCTCGGCGAAACGCGCCACGTTGTGCAGCACCCGCAAGGTGTGTTCGTCCACCGTGTAAACGTGGAAGAGGTCGTACTGCATGCGGCCGAACACTTTGCCGAATGCCGGAAGAATCGCTGCCAGCAGGCCGTGTCGATTCATGCTCCACAGCGCGTTGACCGCGGGCGCACCGCGGCGAAGCAGAAGCAGAAACGCCTCCAGCACGCCGCGATCGTTCGACAGCGATTCACCGTGCGCGGCGGTGGCCTGATGGATGCGGCGCATGGTGTCGGCGGTAAAACCGATCACGCCCGGCTGATCGAGCCGCGCAATGAACACGTCGACCAATGCCGACGGCCGCTGCAGGAAAAGCTCGGGATCGCGTGCCGCAAGCCGCTTGCCGAAACGCACAAAATCGGCTCCGGCCGGCTGCGCCTCCGACGGGGTCTCAAGCATTTCCTCGAAACGCTCGGCCACCTGCACACCGAGCCGCTCGATCTGCGTGGCGGCACGGTAATAGCCCTGCATGAACTGTTCGACGCCGAGATTTTTTTCGTGCTCGTCCTCAAAGCCCAGCCGCTGCGCCAGCGCGCGCTGGTAGTCGAACAGCAGTCGCTCCTCGGCGCGGCCGGCTTCCAGATGGAGCGCGTATCGATAGCGTTGCAGCGTCGCTTCGGATTCTTCCAGGGCCAGCTGCTCGGCTGAATCGAGCAGGCCCTCGGTCACCAGATCGGCAAAACCGTTCGCGTGCGCCAGCCGGCGGCCGAGCCAGCGCAGGGCGTCGAGCGTGCGCAGACCGCCCGGGCCGTCCTTGATATTCGGTTCGAGGTTGTGCGCAGTGTCGTCGTAGCGGGCGTGGCGCGCGTCACGCTCGGCCAGTCGCGCCGCCAGATACTTTGCCGGCGGCCACAGCGTCGGATCATCGATGATGCCGCGCAGCGGTTCGGCCAGCGCCGGATCCCCTGCCAGCCGGCGCGCGTCCAGCAGGCTGGTGAATACGCTGACATCGTGCGATGCCAGCTGGCGGCACTGCGCCACATCGCGCACGGCGTGACCGACTTTCAGACCCACGTCCCACAGCGTGGCGAAAAACTGCTCCAGCGCGCGCAGGCGCGCCGGCGCCGGCGCCTCGACGAGGGCCAGCAGGTCGACGTCCGAATAGGGGAAAAGCAGACCGCGGCCATAGCCGCCGACGGCAAAAAGCGCTGCACCACTGACGTCGCCCAGACAGGCCATCCATACATGCGCCACCACCCGCTCGACCGACTCGCTGCGGCGGCGTGCCAGCTCGGAGGCATCGCCACCGTTGCGAAAAGCCGTCGTCAGCGTGCGGTTGACGTCACCCAAGAGCTGCCGCAGCGCCAGTCTCGCCTCGGCCGATACGCCGGAACGCGGCACCGCCACAGGCAGGCGCGGCAGCGGCGGCAGTGCGGCGAGACTGGGTATGGACGACATGAGCTTAAGCGTGGCTCCGTGAGAAATTTGCGATACGCGCGCGTCGTTGGACCGAAGAATCATCGCAGCGAATCATCTCACCCGAGCAACCATCGCAGCGCCCTGTCCGACGCCTCGATTCAGGCGTATCACTCAGGCGTCGGGCCACGCCGTGAGGATTTCGTAACCGTCATCGGTCACCGCGATAGTGTGCTCCCACTGCGCCGACAGCGAGTGGTCCTTGGTCACGACAGTCCAGCCGTCCGGCAGCTGCCGGGTCTGCGGCTTGCCGGCGTTGATCATCGGCTCGATGGTGAAGGTCATGCCCTTCTTCAACTCGACGCCCGCACCCGGCTTGCCGTAATGCAGTACCTGCGGCTCGTCGTGGTAGACCTTGCCGATGCCGTGGCCGCAGTACTCGCGCACCACGCTGAAGCCGGCCGCCTCGGCGTGCTGCTGAATCGCGTGACCGACGTCGCCCAGCGTGGCGCCCGGACGCACGGCCCTGATGCCGTTCATCATCGCCTCGAAGGTAGTGTCGACCAGCCGCTTGGCCAGCACCGACGGCGTGCCGACGAAATACATGCGGCTGGTGTCGCCGTGCCAGCCGTCCTTGATCACGGTGACATCCAGATTGACGATGTCGCCATCCTTCAACACCTTGCCCTCGTTCGGGATACCGTGGCAGATCACATGATTGACCGAGGCGCACAGCGTCTTGGGAAACCCGTGATAGCCGACATTGGCCGGAATCGCCTGCTGCACGTTGACAATGTAGTCGTGTGCTAGGCGATCCAGCTCTTCGGTGGTCACACCGGGCTTGACGTGGTCCTTGAGCATGGCGAGCACATCGGCGGCCAGTTTGCCGGCGACGCGCATGCCTTCGAGGTCTTCGGGGGATTTCAGAGTAATAGCCATAAGTCCTGCCTAAATGGCGGCGCAGGTCGGTCGGTTCAACTGAGAATCCGCCGCAACTTGCCGCGCTGCCGGAGCACCGGCTACAATTCGGGAGTTTTGCTGACCTGATGCGGCCGGTTTCACCGGTGCGTACAGCGCAAAGCGTACCGGGATTGTAACCGTCACGCGGTGCAATACCCAACCAAACGCCACACACGTATCGGCACCGCCTTCGGGGTGCTGCGCTCGATCCCACCACTTATGGGACGTTCGCGGTCGAAGTCGGGGGTACGTGGAGGTCCCAACCCCCAGACCTTATAAAGGTCCATGCAAGGAGTTTCACCATGGCACAAGTCACCATGCGTCAAATGCTCGAAGCCGGCGTCCATTTCGGTCACCAGACCCGTTACTGGAACCCCAAGATGGCTCCGTACATCTTCGGCGCCCGCGGCAAGATCCACATCATCAATCTCGAAAAGACCCTGCCGCTGTTCACCGACGCGATGAATTTCCTGTCGGCGCTGGCGCAGAAGCGCGGCACCATTCTGTTCGTCGGCACCAAGCGTTCGGCGCGCGAGCCGTTGGCCGAAGAGGCTGCGCGCGCCGGCATGCCGTATGTCACTTCGCGCTGGCTCGGCGGCATGCTGACCAACTTCCGCACCGTCAAGCAGTCCGTCTCGCGCCTGAAGGAGCTGGAAGCGGCCGAGACCGACGGTTCGTTCGAGAAGCTGGTCAAGCACGAAGTGCTGTCTCGTCGTCGTGAGCGCGACAAGCTGCAGGCGTCTCTGGGCGGCATCAAGGACATGAACCGCCTGCCCGACGCGCTGTTCGTCGTGGACATCGGCCATGAAGACATCGCCGTGCAGGAAGCCAAGAAGCTCGGCATCCCGGTGATCGCCGTGGTTGACACCAACTACAACCCCGAGCTGGTCGACTACGCCATCCCGGGCAACGACGACGCCATCCGCGCCATCCAACTGTACGCCCGCGCCGCGGCCGACTCGATCTTGGAAGGCAAGGCCGCTGCGCCTGCTGCCGCCCAGGGCGACGCCGACGATTTCGTCGAACTCGACGAGGAAGGCAACCCGGTCGCCAAGGTCGACCGCAAGCAGGCCGCTCCGCGCCGCGATGCCGCCCCGAAGAAGGGTGCCGGCGCTCCGCGTCGTGATGGCGGCCGCGACGGTGGCCGTGGTTCGCGCGACGGCGCTTCCGCCAAGTAAGCCGGTGCAGCGACGGCCTCTGGCCGTCGTCTCGCCCTGAGATATCAACGCCGCGGCGGGCAACCGCCGCGGCGTATCCAATCTAAAGCTTTGGAGAAATACCCATGAGCAACATTTCCGCCCAGCTGGTTAAGGAACTGCGCGAACGTTCGGGCGCCGGCATGATGGAATGCAAAAAGGCCCTCGTCGAAAACAACGGCGATATCGAGACCGCGATGGAGTGGCTGCGCAAGTCCGGCCTGTCCAAGGCCGACAAGAAGGCCAGCCGCGTGGCCGCCGAAGGCCGCATCGTGGCCGCCCAGGCCGGCAAGACTGCCGTGCTGGTCGAAGTCAACTGCGAGACCGATTTCGTCGGCAAAGATGCCAGCTTCCTGAAGTTCACCGACACCGTCGCCGATATCGCGCTGAAGTCGGGCGCGACTGACGTAGACGCGCTGAAGGCCGCCGCTTACCCGGATGCCGGCAACGTCGAAGAAGCCGCCAAGGCCCTGATCGCCAAGATCGGCGAGAAGATCGACGTGCGCCGCATGGCCCGCGTCGAGAGCGATGGCGTAATCGGCAGCTACATCCACGGCGGCCGCATCGGCGTACTGGTGTCGCTCAAGGGCGGCTCCGAGGAGCTGGCCAAGGGCATCGCGATGCACGTCGCCGCCATGAACCCAGCGCACATCCGCGCCGAGGACGTGCCGGCCGATTTCGTCGCCAAGGAAAAAGAGATCGCGCTGAGCCAGATGACCGAGAAGGACAAGGCCAAGCCGGCCGAAATCCTCGAGAAGATCATCGCCGGCAAGATCAACAAGATCGTCTCCGAAGTCACCCTGCTGGGCCAGCCGTATGTGCTGGATACCAACACCACGGTGGCCGAGGCGCTGAAGAAGGAAGGCGCGGACGTGGTTACCGTCGTGCGTCTGGCCGTCGGCGAAGGCATCGAGAAAGTGGAAGAGGATTTCCACGCCGAAGTGATGAAGCAGGCCGGTCTGGCCTGAGTCAGCACCGCAAGCAAGCGAAAAAGCCGCGGAAACCGCGGCTTTTTTGTATCTGCCCTACCGCCGTAAAAACCCGCATACATGCCGCGCGACGCGGCGAAACCTCTCCCCGTCATTGACGACAGCCGTTACACTGCCGGTGTTTTGCCACACAAACCCGGAGACCCCATGAGCACCCCGCTGAATTACGGCCGCATTCTGCTCAAACTTTCCGGTGAAGCCCTGATGGGCCAGGGCGATTACGGCATCGACCCCAAGGTGATCGGCCGGCTGGCCGACGAAATCATCGAGGTCCAACGCGCTGGCGCCGAGATCGGCGTCGTCATCGGCGGCGGCAATATCTTTCGCGGCGCCGGATTGGCAGCCGCCGGCATGGACCGCGTGACCGGCGACCACATGGGCATGCTGGCCACGGTGATGAACGCGCTGGCGATGCAGGACGCGATCGAAAAGCGCAATGGCTTTGCCCGCGTGATGAGCGCTATTCAGATCCACGACGTCAGCGAGGATTTCGTGCGCCGCCGTGCGATCCGCCATCTCGAAAAGGGCCGCATCGTGCTGTTCGCTGCCGGCATCGGCAATCCGTTCTTCACCACCGACTCCGCCGCGGCGCTGCGCGCGGTCGAAATCGGCGCCGACCTGCTACTGAAAGCCACCAAGGTCGACGGCGTCTACACCGCCGACCCGGCCAAGCACAGCGACGCGGTGCGCTACGACCGGCTCGACTACGACGAGGTGATCGAGCGCAAGCTCGCCGTGATGGATACCGCCGCCATCGCGCTGTGCCGCGACCACGACATGCCGCTGCGCATCTACGACATGACCGTGCCGGGCAACCTCATGCGCATCATGCACGGCGAACCGATCGGCACCCTGGTCGACGGCGGCTGAACCGCCCGCGGTAGCGCGTTTATCGCTCACAGCTCGCCGTAACCCGGCTGCTATAATCATTTGCTAGCCAGATTCATCGGGAAACGTTTCATGATCAACGACATCAAGACCGACGCCCAGACCCGCATGGGCAAAAGCATCGAGTCACTCAAACACGACCTCACCCGCATCCGCACCGGCCGCGCCAGCACTGCGCTGGTCGACAACATCAAGGTGTCCTACTACGGCGCGGACATGCCGCTGACACAGGTCGCCTCGGTGTCACTGGCCGACGCGCGCACGATCATCATCACGCCGTGGGAAAAGCCGATGGTGGCGCCGATCGAAAAGGCGCTGATGGCCTCGGATATCGGCGTCACGCCGACCACCGCCGGCACGGTGATCCGCCTCAACATGCCGCCGCTGACAGAAGAGCGCCGCCGCGAGCTGGCCAAACATGTAGGCCACGAGGGCGAGAACGCGAAGATCGCCATCCGCAACGTGCGCCGTGACGCGCTTCAGCAGATCAAGGACCTGCTGAAGGAAAAGCTGATCACCGAAGACGACGAGCGCCGCGTCGACGACGAAATTCAAAAGCTCACCGACCGCGCCGTGAAGGACGTCGACGCCGTGGTCAAGGCCAAGGAAGAGGAGCTGATGGCCCTTTGATGATGCCGCGGTCGGAAGCTATTGCAGTACATGCTTCCGCGCTGCCTGTCGCGGCGAACCCGCTCGCCACATTGGCTCTCTCTCCCGGACGGGGAAAGAGTTGGAGTGAGGGGTGCACGCCGCCCTGCACTCCCGGACAACGAGCCCCATGACAAAAAAGCCCGAAGCCGCTCGGGTTCCGCGCCATATCGCCATCGTGATGGATGGCAATGGCCGCTGGGCGAAGGCACGCCATCGTCCTCGCAGTTTTGGCCACAACGCCGGTCGCAAGGCCGTGCGTGAAGCGATCGAGTCGTGCATGCGCGAAGGCGTGCAGGCGCTCACCGTTTTCGCCTTCTCCAGCGAAAACTGGCAGCGCCCGCCAGATGAAGTGATGGCACTGATGAGCCTGTTCGTGCGGGCGCTGGACAAGGAAGTAGACGAGCTGCACAACAACGGTGTGCGCCTGCGCTTTGTCGGTGACTTGAGCGCGTTCGATGAACCGCTGCGCGAACGCATGCATGCCTCGATGGAGCGTACCGTCGGCAATGACAAGCTGCACGTCAGCGTCGCGGTGAACTATGGCGGCCGCTGGGATATCGTGCAGGCGGCGCGGCAGGCGGCCGACGCGGTGAAGCGCGGAGATCTGCGCTCCGACCAGATCAACGAGGCGACGCTGGGCCGGTGGATGACGCTGGCCGAACTGCCGCCGCTGGATCTTTTCATCCGCACCGGTGGTGAAACCCGCATCAGCAATTTTCTGCTGTGGCAGGCTGCGTACGCCGAACTGTATTTTACCGACGTGCTCTGGCCCGATTTCGATCGGGAGTGCCTGCGCCGTGCCATCGACGACTATGCCCGCCGCGAGCGCCGATACGGCCGCACCGGCGAGCAGGTCGCTGAACTCAACTAAGGATTCCGATGCTGCTACAGCGCGCCATCACCGCTGCGATACTCGCCCCGCTGGTGATTCTTCTGATTTTGTTTGCGTCAACGGCGGTGTTTGCCGCGGTCGCAGCGGTGGCGTTTCTTGCCGCGCTGTGGGAATGGGCGCGCTTGAGCGGCCTGAAAAGCATCGCGCTGCAGGCGATCTGGCTGATCGTGTCGGCGGCTGTGTTCGCATGCCTGTGGATGGCCCGTCTCAGCCTCGTCGCGCCAGCGATGATTGGTCTGGGCGTACTGTGGTGGCTGTGCGCCTGCGTCTGGCTGCGTCACTTCGCTTATGGCGCCGCACCCACTTTGGAAAACCGTGCGCTAAAGCTGCTGGCCGGTGCGTTCGTCATTTTTCCCGCGTGGGTTGCCTTGATCATCATTCACGCCGGCCTGCCGCACGGACATGGTCTGGCGCTGCTCTCGCTGGTGATCGTATGGGCCGCCGATATCGGCGCTTATTTCAGCGGCCGCACCTTCGGCAAGCGCAAACTTGCCCCGCAGATCAGCCCCGGCAAGACCTGGGCCGGTGCCTACGGCGCGCTGGCCGCTGGCGTAGTGGTTACGGCGCTGGGCGGCTGGTGGCTGCTGGATGTTCGCGGCGGACAGCTGATCGGGCTGGCGGTGCTCGCCGCTGTCACCGTCGGCGCGTCGATTGTTGGCGACCTTATCGAAAGCCTGATGAAGCGCCACGCGCAGGTGAAGGATTCGGGCACCATGATCCCCGGCCACGGCGGCATGATGGATCGCCTGGACAGCGTGTTTGCCGCGCTGCCGGTATTTGCCGCCGGCGTCATGCTGCTGAACCTGTTCACGGTGGCTCGCTGACATGAAGAACGTTGCCGTACTCGGCGCCACCGGCTCGATCGGCGGCAATACGCTGGACGTGATCGCCCGCCATCCGGAGCGATTCCGCGCCACTGTACTGACCGCGCATCGTCAGGTCGACGCGCTGGTCGCGCTGTGCGCGCGGCATCGTCCCCAACTGGCGGTAATCGCCGACCCGGCGCTGGAAGCCGAACTGTCGCGCAAGCTCACGGCGGCCGGCGTTCGCTGTGACGTTGCCAGCGGCCACGATGCGCTTGCTGCTGCGGCTTCGGCCAGCCTGTGCGACACCGTTGTCGCGGCGATTGTCGGCGCCGCCGGGCTGGAATCCACCCTCGCCGCCGCCCGCGCCGGCAAGCGCCTGCTGCTGGCGAACAAGGAAGCCATTGTGATGGCCGGGCCGCTGCTGCTCGATGCGGTAGCTTCCGGCGGCGGCGTGCTGATTCCGGTCGATTCCGAACACAATGCGCTGTTCCAGTGCCTGCCCGCCGAGGGCCTGGCCAGCGGCAAGCCGGCCTTGCACAAGGGCGTTCGGCGCCTGACGCTGACCGCGTCCGGCGGTCCGTTCCGTGGCTGCAGCCGCGCCGAACTGGCCGACATCACGCCGGAGCAGGCCTGCAAGCATCCAAACTGGGTGATGGGCCGCAAGATCTCGGTCGACTCAGCCACGCTGATGAACAAGGGCCTGGAAGTCATCGAGGCGCATCACCTGTTCGGCGCCGCGCCCGACCTGATCAATGTCGTAGTCCACCCACAAAGCCTGGTGCACTCCTTTGTCGAATACGTCGACGGCTCGGTGCTGGCACAGCTGGGCAATCCCGACATGCGCACCGCGATCGCCCACGCGCTGGCCTGGCCCGAGCGCGTCGACGCCGGCGTGGCGCCGCTGGACCTGACCGCCTGCGCCCCGCTCGCCTTTGAACCGCCGGATCTGGCGACCTTCCGCTGCCTGGCGCTGGCGTTTCAGGCGCTGCGCGCCGGCGGCGACGCGCCGGCGGTGCTGAACGCGGCCAACGAGATCGCGGTGGAGGCTTTTTTGGCCGGGGTGCTGCCCTTTCTTTCGATTGCCGACGTGGTGGAGGCGGCTCTTGCGGAACTGCCGGCGCAGGCCGTGGTCGATGTTCAGACCCTGCTGGAACGTGACCGGGTGGCCCGGGAAGCCGCTCGCCGTATTCTGCGCAATGCTTGCTGATATTCTTGGGCTGATACCCTTGGCTTGACGTCCCCTCACAACGGCGATTGATGAATTCCTTTTTCGGCTCGGTTTTCTGGTTGGCCATCACGCTCGGCGTGCTGGTGACCTTTCATGAGTTCGGCCATTACTGGGTCGCGCGCCGCTGTGGCGTCAAGGTGCTGCGCTTCTCCGTCGGCTTCGGCAAAGCCATATGGAAGCGCACCGGTCGCGACGGCACCGAATACCAGATCGCCTCGATCCCGCTGGGCGGCTACGTCAAGATGCTCGATGCACGCGAGGGCGTGGTCGATCCGGCGCTGCGCGATCAGGAATTCACCGGCAAGTCGGTGTGGAAGCGTATCGCCATCGTGGCGGCGGGGCCCGGCTTCAATGTGATCTTTACGCTCGCCGCGTTCTGGCTGATGTTCATGCTGGGCCGCCCGGATTACGTGCCGGTGGTGACCGCCACGCCGCAAAGCATCGCCGCCAAGGCTGGCGTGCTGCCCGGCGACCGCATTCTGAGCATCGACGGTCAGCCGGTGACGACCATGGGCGATTCGCTCGATGCCATTGCCAACGGTCTGCTCAGCCGTGCGCCGCTGCCGATGACGGTCGTTGGCGCCGACGGCCACTCCCGCCGGCTGGTGCTCCCCCTGGATCAGCTGCCGCCGGGGCAACCGGTGGAAAAATATTTCGACACGCTTGGGCTGAAAGCCGCGGCACCGCCAGCAATTGCTGCGACGGTCACACCAGGTCAGCCTGCGTCGCTGGCCGGCATGCAGGGCGGTGATCGCCTGATCAGCGTCAATGGCCAACCCGTGGCCGATTTCGAGGCCTTCGGAAAACTGGTGCAGGCTGACGCCGTCAAATCGCCGACGCTTTCGGTGGTGGTCGAGCGCAATGGTCAGGCCAAAAAACTCAGTGTCGTCACCAAGTGGGAATCGCTGCAGGGCCAGCCGCAAAAGTGGGTGATGGGCATCGGCGCGCCGATGCCCGAGCAGGCGATGGTGCGCTACGGGCCGATCAGGGCGCTTGGTGCCTCGCTGCAGAGCACCTGGCGCAACACGACACAGACGTTCGCGATGTTCGGCAAGCTCATTACCGGTGAGGCGTCGACCCAGAATCTGCACGGCGTCATCGGTATTGCCCAGGTGGCCAACGCATCGGCCGGGATGGGCTTTGCCTCGTTCCTGCAGTTCCTCGCGCTGGTCTCGCTCAGCCTGGCCATTATCAACCTGATGCCGATTCCCGTCCTCGACGGTGGGCACCTGCTGTATTATCTGATCGAGCTGATCAAAGGCAGTCCGGTCAGCGAGCAGACGATGATTGTCGGTCAGTACATCGGCATCGCGCTGCTTTTTACCGTAATGGGGCTGGCGTTTTACAACGATATCCATGGCATCTTGTTGTCGTGACAGCGACGAAAGACGCATGGAATCGGTCGACGACGGGCTTCGCTGCTGCTGACGCGGCCGGTCGATGTGGTGGCTTTAACGATGCGTTTTTCCCGAGCGCATACCCTTTTTCGAAGCAGGGCGTTGCCTTGCTTCATGTGTTGATCGGAGCTGCCGCGCTGGCGGCTCCATCGAAATAACCCAACGGAACCGACGATGAAGCGTATCGCCGCGCTGATCCTGCTTGCCTCCCTCTCCGCCAATGCGTTCGCGTTCGACCCGTTTGTGGTCTCGGACATCCGCATCGACGGCCTCAGCCGCATTGCTCCCGGCACGGTTTACACCTACCTGCCCGTCAACAAGGGTGACCGGCTGACCAACGACCAGGCACAGAAAGCCATCCGTGCGCTGTATCAGACCAAGTTCTTCAGCGATGTGGAGATCGATCGCGAAGGCGACATCATGGTGATCAAGGTGGTCGAGCGTCCGTCGATCGCCAAGCTGACAATCCGCGGCAACAAGGACATCAAGACCGATGACCTGAAGAAGGGCCTGAAGCAGATCGGCCTGACCGAGGGCGAAACCTTCGATCGGCTGGCGCTGGATAACGTGCAGCAGGAGCTGGTGCGCCAGTACTACAACCGCGGCAAGTACAACGTCTCGGTCACGCCGCACGTGACCCAGCTGGAGCGCAACCGCGTCGCCGTGGATATCGAAATCCGCGAGGGCAAGGCCGCCAAGATCGAAGAACTCAACATCATCGGCAACCACGCGTTCACCGACAAGGAAGTGCGCGAGGGTTTTGAATCCAACACGCCCGGCCTGCTGTCCTGGTACTCGAAGGACGACCAGTACTCGCGCGAAAAGCTGTCCGGCGATCTGGAAAAACTGCAGTCGTACTACATGAACCGAGGTTACGCGGACTTCGGCGTGGATTCGACCCAGGTCAGCATCGCGCCGGACCGGCGCTCGATGTACATCGATGCCAGCGTCAAGGAAGGCGAGACCTACAAGATCGCCGACGTGAAGCTGCTTGGCACCCTGATCTTGCCCGAGGCAACGCTGCGCCAGCTGGTCTATGTCAAGCAGGGCGACCTGTTCAACCGCTCGGCGATCGAAGCCAGCACCAAGTCGATCAAGGCGATTCTGTCCAACATCGGCTACGCCTACGCCAAGGTCACGCCGATTCCGAAGCTGGACAAGGACAAGCGCACCGTCGACCTCACCCTGTTCGTCGAGCCGGGCCAGCGCGTCTACGTGCGCCGGGTGGTATTCCAGGGCAACACCCGCACCGAGGATCAGGTGCTGCGCCGGGAAATGCGCCAGCTCGAGGGCACGTTCTACTCGCAGGCCGCCCTCGACCGCTCCAAGATCCGCCTGCAGCGCCTGGGCTACTTCAAGACGGTCGATATCGACAAGAAGCTGGTGCCCGGCTCGCTCGATCAGGTCGACGTGACGGTCAAGGTGGAAGAACAGTCCGCCGGCAGCCTGCAGTTTGGCGTGGGCTACTCGCAGTATTCGGGCATCATCCTCAATGCGTCCGTCTCGCAGAACAACATCTTCGGCACCGGCGACAGCGCCTCGATCAGCGGCGAGCGCAGCAGCTACTACACCAAGTACACCCTCAGCTATTTCAATCCGTATCTGACGGACAGCAACATCGGCATCGGCTACAACGCCACGTACTCGAAGACCGACTACGGCAATACCGATTTTGCCAACTATTCGACCAGCGACCGCGCGTTCTCCACCTATCTGAGCATTCCGGTGACGGAGACGGATGGCGTACGCGTCGGCCTGGGCATCAGCAGCGACAAGGTCAGCCTGATTCCGGGCTTCAGCCCGCAGGTGCTGATCGATTATCAGAACGAAATCGGCAACGACACCCTGCATACCTGGACCGGTACGCTGGGCTGGAACCATGACACCCGTAACGCCTACTTCTCGCCGACGCGAGGCGGACTGATCTCGGCGCAGACGGACATCGCCCTGCCCGGATCCACCGTCCAGTACTGGAAGCTCACGGCGGAAGCCAATCACTACTGGCCCATCGGTGGCGGCTTCGTGCTGTATCTGGATGGCCAGGTTGGTTACGGCAAGACTTACGGCAACAACGGTATCAACGACGCGCAGTTCGCCGCCCTGAAAACCGCTACCACCGACCATACGCTGGTCGACATGCGGCAGGATTTCCCGTTCACGCAGAATTTCTATTCCGGCGGCGTACGTGACGTGCGCGGCTTCCAGGACAACACGCTCGGTCCGCGCGTCTGCGTCGCCTACACCGCTCCATCGAAGAACGGCTTCTGTCCCGACGGCAACTACGCCGAGCCGATCGGCGGTGCGTTCAAGGTGCTGGGCACGACCGAGGTCTATCTGCCGCTGCCGTTCCTGAAGGACATCAACACCGCGCGCGTCTCGGTGTTCATGGACGTGGGTAATGCCTATCAGAGCTTCAGCACGTTCAGCGCCAGCACGTTGCGCGCATCGGCAGGCATCTCGGTGCACTGGCAGGCCCCGATCGGGCCGCTGATCATCAGCCTGGCACATCCGTTCCGCACCCAGCCCGACGACGGTTACTACGAAGAAAAAATCCAGTTCACCTTCGGCAGCCAGTTCTGATGAACCAGACCGGCGCACCGGCGTCCCGCCGGGCGCCGATGCACGGAGGACGCCCTTGAGCGCATTGTCTTATTCACTGATCGAGCTGGCCGAGCGTTTCGGGCTGACGCCGCATGGCGACGGCGCACATCGTGTCGATGGCGTCGGCACGCTGGCCGGCGCGACTCCCAGCCAGCTCAGCTTTCTGTCCAACAGCAAGTACGATGCGCAACTTGCCGCCACGCGCGCCGGTATTGTGGTACTGCGCGAAGACAATCTCGCCACCTGCCCGACCGCAGCGCTGGTCGCCAGGGACCCTTACGTGGCGTACGCGAAAATCGCCGCATTGTTCGAACGGATCCCCGCCGCACCACCGGGCATCCATCCCAGCGCGGTGGTGGCGGCCAGTGCGCTGGTCAGCAAAAGCGCCAGCGTGGGGCCTTGCTGCGTGATCGAGGACGGCGCCGTGATCGAGGACGGCGCGGTGCTCGGCCCGCACTGCATCGTCGGCAGCGACTGCACCGTCGGCACACAGTCTCGTCTGGTGGCGCGCGTGACGCTGGTAACCCGCGTCACGCTGGGCAAGCGCGTGCTGGTGCATCCTGGCGCCGTGATCGGCTCGGACGGCTTCGGCCTCGCGTTCGATCGCGACGCCTACGAGCACGGCGGCTGGATCAAGCTGCCGCAGCTCGGCGGCGTGCGCATCGGCGACGACTGCGAGATCGGCGCCAATACCACCATAGATCGCGGCGCGCTCGAAGACACCGTGCTGGAAGAGGACGTCCGCCTGGACAACCAGATCCAGATCGCGCACAACGTATACGTGGGCGCGCATACCGCGATGGCCGGCTGCGCCGCCGTCGCAGGCAGCGCAAAAATCGGCCGCTACTGCCAGATCGGCGGCAACGCCGGCGTACTGGGCCATCTCGAACTCGCCGACCGCGTTACCATCACGGCAAAGAGCCTGGTCACCAGCTCGATCCGGGAGCCGGGCGAATACTCGTCCGGCGTACCGCTGCAGGCGAATCTGCCATGGCGCAAGAACGCGGCGCGCTTCAAACATCTCGATGAGTACGCGCGCCGGCTGTCGGCGCTGGAAAAGGACAGGAAACATGAGTGACAAACCCGCCGCCCTCACGATGCCGGTCACGATCGAGCAGATTCAGGAGTTGCTGCCGCACCGCTATCCCTTTCTGCTGGTGGACCGTGTCATCGAGATCGTGCCCGACGTCAGCGTGGTCGCGCTGAAAAACGTCAGCATCAACGAGCCGTTTTTCCAGGGTCATTTCCCCGGACATCCGGTGATGCCGGGTGTGCTTATCGTCGAGGCGATGGCGCAGACGGCCGGCCTGCTCACCCAGATCAGCAGCCGCATGAAAGGCAATACCGGCAGCCCGCTGTTCTACCTGGTGAAGGTCGACAACGCACGCTTCAGCGCCGTGGTTGCGCCCGGTGACCAGCTTCGCATCGAAGTCAGCCTGAAGCGGCTGATGCGCGGCATGGGCATTTTCGTCGCGCGCACTCTGGTGGACGGCAAGGAAGTGGCCAGCTGCGAGCTGATGTGCGCGGCGAGGTCCGATAAATGATTCACCCCACCGCGTTGATTGATCCCTCCGCCATCATTGGCGAAAACGTCAGCATCGGTGCGTACAGCGTGATCGGTGCGGATGTGGAAATCGGCGACGGCACCGTCATCGGACCGCACGTGGTCATCGAAGGCCCGACAAAAATCGGCCGCGACAACCGCATTGCCCAATTTGCCTCACTGGGCGGCGACCCGCAGGACAAGAAGTTCGCCGGCGAGCGCACCGAACTGATCATCGGCGATCGCAATCTCATCCGCGAATTCGGAACCATCAACCGCGGCACCGGCGACGGCGGCGGCGTCACGCGCATCGGCAACGACAACTGGCTGCTGGCGTATGTGCATATCGCGCACGATTGCCAGGTAGGCAGCAATGTCGTGTTCTCGAACTATGCAGCCCTGGCGGGACATGTAGAAATCGGCGACTGGACGATCCTGGCCGGCTACTCCGGCGTACACCAGTTCTGCAAGGTCGGTGCCCACGCCTTTATCGGCATGGGCTGCCTGGTCGGCTCGGACGTGCCGCCGTTTGTGATGATGGCCAACGAGCAGCACGGCCGTCCGCGCGGCATCAACAGCGAGGGCCTGAAGCGCCGCGGCTTCGACGCGCCGCGCATCTCGGCCATCAAACGCGCCTACCGCACGCTGTACATGGCCGGCCTGTCGCTGCCCGAGGCGCGCGAGCTGCTGGAGAAGCAGGCCAGCGAGAGCGATGACGTGCGCTCCATGCTCGACTTTCTCGATCGCAGCAAGCGGACGCTGGCTCGATAAGCGTCCCGCTTATCGATCATAAAAAACGCGCTCTTGCTCGCTTTACATCAGGAGACGAAATGCAAAACATCGACGTCTCCACCCATTCCCCACTCATCGCCCTGATCGCCGGCGAAGACTCCGGCGATCAGCTCGGCGCGGACCTGATTCTGGCCCTGCGTGAGCGCTATCCCAAGGCGCGCTTTGTCGGCATCGGCGGTGCGCGCATGCAGGCGCAGGGCTTCGAATCCTGGTACGACATCCGCGAGCTGTCGCTGTTCGGTTTCAGCGAAGTCATCCGGCACCTGCCGAGGCTGATACGGCTTCGCCGTGAGCTGATCGCGCGCTTGCTGGACGCGCAACCAGCGATCGTCGTCGGCATCGACGCGCCGGATTTCAATCTCGGGCTGGAGCGGCGCCTGAAAAATGCCGGTCTGAAAACCGTGCATTACGTCAGCCCCTCGGTATGGGCATGGCGCGAAAAGCGCGCGGAGAAAATCGGCCGCAGCGCCAACCGCGTGCTGTGCCTGTTTCCGATGGAGCCAGCGATCTACGCCAGGCACGGCATCGACGCGTGCTTTGTCGGTCACCCGCTGGCCGATCGCTTTGCGATGATCTCCGATCGCGTCGGCGCCCGCGAATTTTTGCAGCTGCCGCAGCAGGCGCCGATTCTGGCGTTGCTGCCCGGCAGCCGGGGCTCGGAGCTGTCGCGCATGGGCGAGGTTTTCATCGATGCGGCCATGCGCGTTGCCGGCGCCCTGCCCGGCCTGCGCATCGTGATTCCCGCGGCCAATCCGCAGGTGCACGCGAAGCTGAAAGATTTGCTGACCAAGCTCCCCCGCGACGAAACTGCGCCGCTGCTGCTGGACGGTCATGCGCACGAGGCGATGCTGGCCGCCGACGTGGTGCTGCTTGCTTCGGGCACGGCCACGCTGGAAGCGATGCTGGCCAAACGCCCGATGGTGGTGGGCTATCGCGTGGCGCCGATGAGCTATCGCATCGCGCGCGCCTTGAAGATGCTGAAGACCGACATCTACTCACTGCCAAACATCCTGGCGCGCGCCAGCGGCATCGAGGGCGAGCTGCTGGTGCCGGAGTTCATGCAGGACCACTGCACCGCTCCGAATCTTGCCGCCGCCACGCTGGCGCTGTTTCAGGACAGCGAGCGGCGCGGTCATGTGGTCAGCGCGTTCGAACAGCTGCATCGGGCGCTGCGCAGCGGCGTCGAAGGTCACGCCGGCGAACGTGCCGCCGCGGCGATCGCCGAGCTGATGGATGCACCCGATGCCGGCTGACGTGCTCGAGGCGCCCGCGTTGCACGAACAGGGCGTTTTGTTCGATCGCATGCAGTCCTCGCTGGCACCCGCAAAAAGCCTGCTTGTCGCGGGCGTCGACGAGGCCGGCCGCGGCCCGCTGGCCGGCCCGCTTTCCGTCGCCGCGGTCATCCTCGACCCGGACCGGCCGATTGCCGGCCTCAACGATTCGAAAAAGCTCAGCGAAGCGAAGCGCGAGGCGCTGTACCCCCTCATCGTCGAGCGCGCGCTGGCCTGGTGCGTGGTGCTGATCGAGCCGGAAGAAATCGATCGGCTGAATATTTTTCAGGCCACCATGACCGGCATGAGCCGCGCAGTCGCCGGTCTCGCACTGATGGCCGACGAGGCGCTGATCGACGGCAACAAGCTGCCGAAGGATCTGCCGTGCCGCGGTCGCGCCATCGTCGGCGGCGATGCGCTGGAGCCGGCGATCAGCGCCGCCTCGATTCTGGCCAAGGTCACGCGCGACCGGCTGATGGTGGCGATGGAGTCTCACCATCCGGGGTACGGCTTTGCCGCGCACAAGGGCTATCCCACGCCGGCCCATCTGGCCGCGCTGAGCCTGCTTGGCCCGTGCCAGCAGCATCGGCGCAGCTTTGCGCCGGTCAGACGGATGACCCAGCCATAGCGGCCAGCAGTCAATGATTGGCCGGCAATAGCTTTCATCTATGGCCGACATGCGCAGGATCACTTGGACAGAACTCGGCAGGATGCGTCTCAATGGAGGCGTCCGAATCCCTGCCCACGGCCATGTCCGCCTTCATCGAATCCTTGAGCTTTCTGCATCCCGTCAACCGCTCGGTATCCCCGGCGACCCGCCGCTCCCTGCGTCGGATGGTCGGGCCCGGGCTGCTGGTGGCGGTGGGCTATGTCGACCCGGGCAACTGGGCCACCGACATCGCGGCCGGCTCGAGTTATGGCTACACGCTGCTGGGTTCGGTGCTGCTGGCCAGCCTGCTCGGGCTGCTGTTTCAGACGATGGCGGCGCGGCTGGGCATGGCCACCGGCGAAGACCTCGCCGCGCTGACTCGCCGGCTGCTGCCGCGTCCGCTGGCGCTCAGCGCGTGGCTGGCCAGCGAGCTGGCCATCGTGGCGACCGCGCTGGCCGAGCTGGTCGGCGGCGCGATTGCCCTGCGCCTGCTCTTTGGTCTGCCGCTACAACTGGGCATGGTCATCGCGGCGCTGGGCACGCTGGCGATCATGGCGCTGTCGCAACAGCGCCGCCGCGCCCATGAATACGTGGTCAGCGCCCTCCTCGCGATCGTCTCGCTGACCTTCGTGTACCTGCTCATCAAGGCACGCCCGGACGGCGGTGAAGTGCTGCACGGTTTGGCGTCGAGCGCCAAGGTCTTCGGCAACCACGGCATGCTGGCGGTGGCGCTGGGCATCGTCGGCGCCACGGTGATGCCGCACAATTTGTTCCTGCATTCGGGCCTGATTGCCGAGCGCAGCAAGGATCTGCCGGCGCGCGAACGGCCGATGGCGCTGCGCGTGGTGGAAACCGATACGAGGGTCTCGCTACTGCTGGCCACGCTGGTCAACGCTGCCATGCTGACGGTTGCCGCCGCGTCGCTGTCGCACATCGGCATGGCGGTGAACAATCTGGACGATGCGTATCACGCCATCGCGCTCACGCTCGGCGCCGGCGCCGCGGTCATTTTTGCGGTCGCGCTCTACGCGGCCGGGCAAAGCTCCGCGATCACCGGCGTGCTGGCCGGGCGCATTCTGAGCCGCGGCTTTCGTGGCCGCGAAAGCCGCACCTGGCTGCGCGGCATCGTTACGCGGCTTGCGGGGGTCTGCATCGGCTTTGTGCTGCTCGCCGCGCGCCCCGGCATCGGTGCCGATACGCTGCTGGTGCTGAGCCAGTGCGTGCTCGGCGTCGCGCTGCCGTTCGCGCTATTGCCCATGCTGATGCTGGCGCGCAAGCGCGACCTGATGGGCTCGTATGGCTTCGGTCGCGCTTTCATGGCGCTGGCTGGCGCAGGCACAGCGCTAGTCATCGCACTGGACGGCTATCTGCTGATGACCGCCTTCGGCTGATCGATAGTTGTCACCGTCGGACGTAGCGCAAACGCGTTAGGCTAGGCGCCTCGACAGGGGAGTCCGCCAGATGCGCAAGATCGTTTTTGCCTGGGTCATGGCTTTGATGTGCGTGTCAGCCAACGCGCAAATGCAGCCGGGCGCGGTTCCGCCCGATGGGCTGGGTAAAACGCCCAACGGTGAAGCGGTGAGCCTGGCATCGATGCGCGACAAGGTCGTCGTCATCAGCTTCTGGGCCACGTGGTGTACCTATTGCATGAAGGAATTACCGGTATTGGCGGGCCTGCAGAAGCTGGCCACCGATCGCCATCTGCCGTTGCAGGTGGTCTCGATCGACCACAGGGAAGATCGCGACGTGTACATGCGAACCGTCCGCGTGCTGCGCCCGCGCCTGCCCGGCCTGCTGATGAGCTGGGATCGCGACGGCTCGATCGGCAAACCGTTCGGCACGAACAAGGGCATTCCGGTGATGGTGATGCTTCACCGTGACGGCACCGTGGCCGACATCCACGTGGGCTACAGCGAAGACGCGCTGGACGGCCTGATCGCCGAGATAAACACCTTGATGGCCGAGCCCTCCGCGTTGCCCGCGTCCAGCGCGTCGGCGCCCCAGAAAACGCTGACTTCGGTGAATTGAACGGCCGCGCCGCCCGGCGCAACGGATCGCGGAAAATCGGCACAAGTCAAACCTTGTCCGTGCGCAGCCGGGCGGGTAGCCTTCATGGACTCGCCGCGTGAGTTTCATGACCACCCGCTTCGTCCACCTCCATCTGCACAGCGAGTATTCGCTGGTCGATTCGACCATCCGCATCAAGGCGCTGGTCGACGCCTGCGTGCGCGCCGGCATGCCCGCCGTGGCGCTCACCGACGAATGCAACATGTTCGCGCTGGTGAAGTTCTACAAGGCCTGCAGCGCTGCCGGCATCAAGCCGATCAGCGGTTGCGACCTGTGGATTTCCGCGCCGGACGACCCGCGCCCGTGGCGGCTCAACCTGTTGTGCCAGAATCGCGCGGGATATCTCAATCTCTCGCGGCTGGTGTCGCGCGCCTGGCGCGAAGGCCAGCACAGCGGTCGCGCGCTGATCGACGCCGGCTGGCTGCACGCCGAGGCGACGCACGGACTGATCGCGCTACTCGGACGCGAGAGCGAAGTCGGCCGCATCGCCCTGAATCAGGGACTCGATGCCGCGCTGGCGAAACTGCGCCCACTGACGCGACTTTTTCCTGATCGGCTTTACCTCGAACTGACCCGCTGCGGCCGCGACGGCGAAGAAAACTGGAACACTCTCGCGCTGGCGCTGGCGGTCGAACTCGATCTGCCGGTGGTCGCCAGCAACGACGTGCGTTTTCTGCTGCAGGACGACTTCGAGGCGCACGAGGCGCGCGTGTGCATCAACCAGGGCCGCGTGCTGGCCGACAACAAGCGCCCGCGCGAGTACAGCAACCAGCAGTATCTGAAATCGCCCGACGAAATGGCGGCGCTGTTCGCCGACATTCCCGAAGCGCTGGAAAACACGGTCGAGCTGGCGCGACGCTGCAATGTCGAGCTGGAGTTCGGCACGTATTATCTGCCCGACTTTCCCGTGCCCGAAGGGCACGACCTGGGCACCTATATCCGCGAGCTGTCGCATGAAGGGCTGAAGCAGCGCCTGTCCGCGGCGCCGCTCGCCGCCAACTGCACGCCGGCCGACTACGAAAAGCGGCTCGACCGCGAGCTGGACGTCATCATCAAGATGGGTTTCCCCGGCTACTTTCTGATCGTGGCGGACTTCATCAACTGGGGCAAGGTACACGGCATTCCAGTCGGGCCCGGCCGCGGTTCGGGCGCTGGTTCGCTGGTCGCCTGGGCGCTGAAGATTACCGACCTGGACCCGCTGCAGTTCGACCTGCTGTTCGAGCGATTCCTCAATCCCGAACGCATCTCGATGCCCGACTTCGACATCGACTTCTGCATGGATCGCCGCGACGAGGTGATCGATTACGTCGCGCAGAAGTACGGCCGCGACCGCGTCAGCCAGATCATCACCTACGGCTCGATGGCGGCCAAGGCCGTGCTGCGCGACTCCGGCCGCGTGCTCAGCATGCCGTACGGCCAGGTCGACCGGCTGGCCAAGCTGGTGCCCCCGCGCCCGCTCGATCTGACTTTGTCGGATGCGCTGGGCCGTTCGGAAAAATCGAAGAAAGAAACCGATCGCGTCGTCAAGGAATTCTGCGAGGCGTACGAGAACGATGAGGACGCCCGCGCGCTGATCGATCTGGCGCTGAAGCTCGAAAGCCTCACCCGCAACGCCGGCAAGCACGCCGGCGGCGTGGTGATCGCGCCGACCGCGCTGACCGATTTCGCGCCGCTGTACTGCGAGCCGGGCGGCACCGGCGTGGTGACCCAGTTCGACAAGGACGACGTCGAAGCCGTCGGCCTGGTGAAGTTCGACTTTCTCGGCCTGCGCACGCTCACGATCATCGACTGGGCGGTGAAGGCGATCAACGCGCGCCGCGCGAAAGCGGGCGAAGCACCGCTGGATATCTCGCAGCTGCCGCTGGACGACCCCAAGCCGTATGAGCTGCTGAAAAAGGCGCAGACGATCGCGGTGTTCCAGCTCGAATCCTCCGGCATGCAGCGCATGCTGAAAGATGCCAAGCCCGATCGCTTCGAGGACATCATCGCGCTGGTGGCGCTGTATCGCCCCGGCCCGATGGACCTGATCCCCAGTTTCGTGGCACGCAAGCACGGCCGCGAGGAAGTGAGCTATCCCGATCCGCGCGTGCAGCCGATTCTGGAAGAGACCTACGGCATCATGGTCTACCAGGAGCAGGTCATGCAGATGGCGCAGATCGTCGGCGGTTACTCGCTCGGCGGCGCCGACCTGCTGCGCCGCGCGATGGGCAAGAAAGACGCCAAGAAGATGGCCGAGGAGCGCGCCAAGTTTCGCGACGGCGCGGCCAAGGATGGACTGGCCGGCGCCAAGGCTGACGAAATCTTCGACCTGATGGAGAAGTTCGCCGGCTACGGCTTCAACAAGTCGCACGCCGCCGCCTACGCCCTGGTCAGCTACCAGACGGCGTGGCTGAAGGCGCACTACCCGGCCGAGTTCATGGCGGCGACGATCTCGTCGGACATGGACAACACCGACAAGGCGGTGATCTTTCTCGATGAATCGCGCGCGATCGGCCTCACCGTGCAGCCGCCGGACGTCAACGCGTCGGAATACATGTTCGTCGCCATTGAACCGAAGAAAATTCAGTACGGCCTCGGCGCGATCAAGGGCGTTGGCCAGGGCGTGTGCGAGGCCATCGTCGCCGAACGCAAAAACGGCCGCTATACCGACCTGGCCGACTTCTGCCGCCGGGTCGATCCGACCAAGCTCAACCGGCGCGTGCTCGAGGCGTTGATCTATTCCGGCGCACTCGACGGTCTGGCGCCGACGCGCGCGAGCCTGATGCTGCAGTTGCCCGATACGATCAAGGCGGCCGAGCAGCATCTGCGCGACCGCCAGTCCGGCCAGAACGACATGTTCGGCGCATCCTCGGGCGCGCTGACGCCGGTGGTGCATATCGACCTGCCCACGGCACCAGAGTGGCCGCTGGAGCAGCTGCTGCAGGGCGAGCGCGACACGCTCGGCCATTATCTGTCCGGCCATCCCACCGACCCCTGGAAGGAGGAGCTGGCGCAGCTGTCGACCTGCCCGCTCGGCGAGATTTCGGTGCGCTACCAGCCGCCCAAGCCGCGGAAAAACGACAACGACGACGGCAACCGTTTCCGCCGCGGTCCGGACACGCCGTGGACGATCGCCGGCATGGTGACGGCGGTGCGCAAGCGCGGCGACAGCGATGCCTTCGTGCGCATCGAGGACGGCACCGGCAGCATCGAGGTGAGCTTCTTCGGCGAGCTGTATCAGCAGATCGCGCCGCTGTTGACCCGCGACGAAATGCTGGTGGTCGAAGGCGGCCTGCGCATTGATGATTTCTCCGGCGGCGGTTTTCAGATCCGCGCCCGCAGCGCCAGTTCGCTCACCGACGCCTGCCGCAAGCACGCGCGCCTGCTGCAGCTGAAATTGAACGGCGTGAAACCCGACTTCGTCGAAAAACTGCAGCACGCGCTGGCCGGCTACCGCGGCGGTCGCGCCACGGTGGTGCTACACGGCTATCACAACCAGAACGCCCAGGCCGACCTGGAGCTGAGCGAGGCCTGGCGCGTCGATGCGATACCTGCCTTGCTGCGCACGGTGCGCGCCCTGCCCGGCGTGCAGGCGGCGAAGCTGCGTATCGTCAAGCAGGCCGACTGACGACGCCGCGAGGGTTATTTCCTGCCGCGTTCCATCATCGCCTTCAGGTCGGCAAAGGGATTGCCGGTGGCCGGCGCGACGTCTTCCTGCACGCTGTAGCCGGCGCCGCGCACGTGGTCGATGTAGCGCGAATGCTCGTTGTCATGGCAATACACGCACAGCAGCTCCCAGTTGCTGCCATCGGCCGGGTTGAAGTCGTGATCGTGGTTGCGATGGTGCACCGTGAGCTCGGTCAGGTTGGTGCGGGTGAATTCGCGCGCGCAGCGGCCGCAGATCCACGGGTACATTTTCAGCGCCCGCTCGCGATAGCCCAGCTCGCGCTGCTCGGCGTTGCGGCGGGCTTCGGCTACGATGCGGTCGAGCTTGTTGTTGTCGATGGTCGGTTGGATCGGCATGGTCGGGTCCGGCAAAAGCGCGTGTTGGCGCGAACCATAGGGTAACCCAGCGCCGCGTCACTGCTCACGCGCGGACCATTTGCCCACGAGGTCGCCGTACGGCGGCGTTCTCGCCTTCACGCGTCTAACGGTATACTGCACCGCTCTGTGCAACGAAATGTCGCGAATGAACCCTAACTTCCTCGATTTCGAACAACCGATTGCCGACCTGGAAGCGAAGATCGAAGAGCTGCGCCACGCCAGCCAGGGTCAGGCGTTCAATATCGAGGACGACGTCAACCGTCTGCGCGAAAAGCTGAAGATCAAGACGGCCGAGATCTTCCGCAACCTCAATTCGTGGCAGATGACCCAGCTGTCGCGCCACCCGGCGCGGCCGTACACGCTCGATTACATCGGCGTGATCTGCGAAGAATTCCACGAGCTGGCCGGCGACCGCATGTACGCCGAGGACGCCGCCATCGTCGGCGGCCTGGGCCGCATCAACGGGCGCCCGGTCGTGATCATCGGCCATCAGAAAGGCCGCGATACCAAGACCAAGGTGCGCCGCAACTTCGGCATGCCGCGGCCCGAGGGCTATCGCAAGGCGCTGCGCCTGATGAAGATGGCCGAGCGCTTTCATCTGCCGCTGCTGACCCTGATCGACACGCCCGGAGCATACCCGGGCGTGGGCGCCGAAGAGCGCGGCCAGAGCGAGGCGATTGCGCGCAACCTGATCGAAATGGCCAGCCTCAAGGTACCGATCATCTGCACCGTGATCGGCGAAGGCGGCTCCGGCGGCGCGCTCGCCATCGGCGTCGGCGACCGCACGCTGATGCTGCAGTACTCGACCTACTCCGTGATCACGCCCGAAGGCTGCGCCTCGATCCTGTGGAAAAGCGCCGACAAGGCCCGCGATGCGGCCGAGGCAATGGGCATGACGGCGCCGCGGCTGTTCGAGCTCGGCCTGATCGACAAGGTGGTGCGCGAGCCGCTGGGCGGCGCCCATCGCAACCCGCGCTCCATGGCGGTGCGCCTGAAGGCCGTGCTGCTCAACCAGCTCGACGAACTGGAAGCCCTGCCGATCAACGATCTGCTGGAGCTGCGCTACAAGCGCATGCGCGGCTACGGCGCGTTCCAGGAATAAACCCATGGCCGGCGTGCGCGGACTGGATCACATCAATCTGCGAGTTTCCGCGGAGCTGCTTGAACCGGTACGTTCGTTTTACATCGACATGGTCGGCCTGCACGACGGCTTCCGGCCGGCGATGGGCTCCGGATCGCACGGTTACTGGCTGTACTCCGGTGAATCGGCGGTACTGCACCTGAGCGGTGGCGCCGATCATTCGATGCATCCGGACACCGGCTACTTCAGCCACGTCGCCTTTGCCTGCACCGATCTGGAAGCCACCCGCGCACGCCTGGAGTCGGCCGGTGTTCCGCACCGGACCGTGGTCCTGGATGAAGGCGCGCAGGTGCAGATTTTCGTCGTCGATCCGGCGGGCATTACGATCGAACTCAACTTTCGCCGTTGATTCGCAACGATCTTGAAATACCTTCGCCGTTCTCCCTGAGCGTCGCGCAGCAAAGTCGAAGGGCCAGCGTTCGTCGCATTTGCATTAACCCGTAACGTCGACAACGCCGGATCCGGAAAGCCCATGGTCAACGACAGCTCCACGCTTGCTCTGCCGATCGACGCCAAGCGGCAGCAAAGCAGTCATCGCAAGCCCTTTCATCTGCGCACTCGCGACAACAAGCCATGAGCGACGCGCTGAAGCAGCATCTCGCCTCTGCGCTGGCGCAAACACCCGCCCTGCCGCTATGCGTGGGATTCAGCGGCGGCCCGGATTCCACCGCATTGCTGCATGCGCTAGCCGAACTTCCCGAGTCACGGGCACGCGGCCTGCGCGCGCTGCACGTGGACCACGGCATGAGCCCGCAAAGCGCGGCGTGGGCCGAGCACTGCGAGCGCTTTTGCGAAACGCTGAACGTGCCGTGCGAAGTGATTCCTGTTCAGGTCGAACTCGACAAAGGCTTCGGGCTGGAAGCGGCCGCGCGCCACGCACGCTACGCGGCTTTCGAGTCGTCTTTGCAGCACGGTGAATATCTGCTGCTCGCCCACCATCGCGACGATCAGGCCGAGACGGTACTGCTGAAACTGCTGCGCGGCGCGGGGCCGGACAGTCTCGGCGGCATGCGCGCGCTGCGCCCGTTCGCGCGCGGCCAGCTGTGGCGTCCGCTGCTCGATCTGTCGCGGCAGCAGCTGCGCGACTATCTCGATGCCCGGCAGCTGCCCTCGATCGACGACCCGTCCAACGGCGACACGCGGTTCGCGCGCAATCATCTGCGCCACGACATCCTGCCGCGGCTGGAGCGGCTGTGGCCGCAGGCGGTGGATTCCATCGTGCATAGCGCCGCGCTCAGCCGTGCCGCCGCCGACGCGCTGCAAGTGCAATGGCTGGCCGCGTTCGACGCGCTGCACGATCCAGCCGTCCAAACGATCGACGCCGCCGGCTGGCTAGCCCTGCACCCTGCGCTGCGCGAACCGCTGCTCGATCACTGGCTGCACGGACTCGGCCTGCCCGCACCGACTACCGCACAACGCCAGCAGATCGAACACCAGTGCAATGCACGCGCCGGGCAGCAGCCGTGCGTGCAATGGCGTGGCGCCGAGCTGCATATCTGGCGCGGTCGGCTGTGGGCGCAGTCGCCGCCGCCAATCATCGACAGCGCCTGGCAAGCGACCTGGCACGGCGAACCGCTGGCGCTGCCCGATGGCGGCACGTTGTCGCTGGCCAATACGGAAATCCGCCTGGCGCAGCCGATCCAGGTGCGCCTGCGTCAGGGCGGCGAACGCATCAAACCGGCCGGCGATGCCTACACGCGCGAACTGCGCGACCTGTTCCAGCAGGCCATGATCCCCCCGTGGCGACGCCCTGGCGTGCCGCTGCTGTATATCGGCACTGAAATTGTCGGCGTGGCCGATCGGTGGCTTAGCGAACGAGGCAAACTTATCTTCGAGCAGGCAGGCACCCGGGCATGCTGGTCGCCTGCGCGTTGACGTCATCACACGTGCGCACCTTCGATGGCCTAACCGATTGATTCCGCGCGGTCACTCGGTTAGCTTTGCTGTCCATGGCCAAGACCGCTTCCGCTTCCACCAAGACGCCACCCGCCGTGGACTTCGAGCACTCGCTGGACGAGCTCGAACAGCTGGTTGCCAAGATGGAAGGCGGCGAGATGAGCCTCGACGAGTCGCTGGCCTCGTTCGAACGCGGCATCGGCCTGTACCGTCGCTGCCAGCAGTCGCTGGAAAAAGCCGAACTGCGCGTGCGCCTGCTGCTTGATCCCGACGCCCCCGAGAGCGCCGAACCGTTTGAACCCGAACTCTGAGCTGGGCCCCGCCCTCAAGGCGTTGATCACCCGCGCCGAGCGCGCACTGGAACAGCGGCTACCGTCCGCCGAACAATCGCCCGCCGCCCTGCACGGTGCGATGCGCTATGCCGTGCTCGGTGGCGGCAAGCGCCTGCGACCTCTGCTGGTCTATGCCGCGGCGCAGGCACTTGGCGAAAGCGGACCTTCGCTCGACGCTGCCGCCTGCGCGGTGGAGCTAATTCACGCCTATTCGCTGGTGCACGACGACCTGCCGGCGATGGATGACGATGCGCTGCGCCGAGGCCGCCCGACCTGTCACATCGTGTTTGGCGAAGCCATGGCGATTCTTGCCGGCGACGCGCTGCAGGCGCTGGCGTTCGAGATACTCAGCGACGACCAGGGCGACGCCGCGATCGGCATGGAAAAGCAGCGCGTGCTGGGCCGCGCCTGCGGTGCCGAGGGCATGGCCGGTGGGCAGGCGCTCGATCTTGCCGCCGTCGGCCGAACGCTCAGCCTCGCAGAACTGGAACATATGCATGCCTGCAAGACCGGCGCGCTAATTCGCGCATCGGTAAAACTCGGCGCGCTCACGGCGGGAGCCGATGCGCCGATACTGGCCTTACTCGATGGCTACGCCGACGCCGTTGGCCTGGCGTTCCAGGTGCGCGACGATATTCTCGACGTCGAGGGAGACGCTACCATCATCGGCAAGACCGCCGGAAAGGACGCCGCCGCCGACAAGCCGACGTTTCCGTCGATCATCGGTCTGGACGCCTCCCGCGATCGCCTGCGCGAGCTGACCGAGCTCGCGCTGACCGCCATTGCGCCGCTGGGCACATCCGGCTCGCTGCTGCGTGAGCTTGCGCAGTATGCGGCGCATCGCAACAGCTGACTTCGGCCATCCAGCCGTCCAAATAAAAAAGCCCGCCGAGCGGGCCTTTTTATTTATCTGAAATTCACCGATTGGGCGCAGCTCACTCAACTCACCAGTCGCAGCGCAAACGGATATCGATAGCTGCCTTCGGAACTCACCCTCACTGCCGCGACAATGCAAAACACCAGGTTCGCAATCCAGAGCAACCACAGAAGGAAAACGCCGATAAAAATGAAAACGAGAATCTTGCAAATGACGACACCGATAAGCACGGTAATCTGAAAATTCAGCGCCTCTTTCGCCTCGCTGACTAGATAGGCTTTCTCCGGCCGATCCTTGTGCATCAGCCATACGATCAACGGCACAATGATGCTCAGAACGAAGCCCGACAGATGCGTCAGCATCGCCAGGTTTTTATCGTCGTTGGAATGCACGCCTACGGGCGGCTCCGGCGGTATAGGCGAAAACTGGTCGGACGGTGTGCTCATGGCCCCTGCTCTCCCTGGTGGTGGTACCACTACAGCTTGCAGGCAACATCTTCGGCCTTGTGGTGGGCTACCGCAAGATGACCGTCGACCTACTCGCCCGCGATCGTCATCTGATTGATCAGGATCGAGCCGGTGAGCACGGCCGAACGCGCGTCGACATCCGTGCCCACCGCAAGAATGCCGGCAAACATCTGGCGCAGGTTGGCCGCGATGGTGATCTCTTCCACCGGATAGGCTATCCGGCCGTTTTCGACCCAGAAACCCGCCGCGCCGCGCGAGTAATCGCCGGTAATGGTCGACACGCCCTGGCCCATCAGCTCGGTCACCAGCAGCCCGGTACCCATGCGCTTGAGCAGCGCCGCAAAGTCATCTTTTGAATTGTCGACGTTGCCGGGTTCGACGATCAGGTTGTGGATACCGCCCGCGTTGCCGGTCGATTCCAGCCCCAGCTTGCGCGCCGAGTAGCTGCCCAGGATATAGCGCGAGAGCACGCCGCCTTCGATCAGCGAACTGTCACGCGTGGCCACGCCCTCGGCGTCGAAATTGCCCGAGCCCTGGCCGCCGATCAGATGCGGCCGCTCGTTGATATTGAGCCACGACGGCATGACCTGTTTGCCGATGTGGTCGAGCAGAAAACTCGCCTGGCGGTAAAGCGCGCCGCCGCTTACCGCGCCGAGCAGATGCCCGATCAATCCGCGCGCCAGCTCCGGTGGAAACAGCACCGGACTCTGTCGGGTCGACAGGCCCCGCGCGCCCATGCGCGCCAACGTGCGCTCGGCGGCGCGATCGGCCAGCGCCTTGGCACTGATGAAATCGCCTGCGCGGCGCACGCTGTCATACCAGTAGTCGCGCTGCATGCCGCTCTCGTCGCCGGCGATCAGCGACAGCGACAGCGAGTGGCGCGTGCCGCGTTCGCGTCCGACAAAGCCGTGCGAATTGGCATACACCGACACGCCGTGCCCGGCCTGCACGCTGGCGCCGTCCGAATTGGTGATGCCGGCATGCGCGCGGCCGATGTCCTCGATTTCGATGCCCAGCGCGATCGCGCGCGTGGTGTCGATATCCCACGGATGCCACAGATCGAGATCGGGAAAATGTGTCGCCATGCGCGCTGCATCGGCCAGGCCCGCTGCCGGGTCGGCTTCGGTGTAGCGCGCGATCGCGCAGGCCTGATCGAGCGTGGCCTGGATCGAGTCCGGGTGCAGGTCGGCGGTGCTGGCCGAGCCCTTGCGCTGGCCGAAATACACGGTCAGGCCAAAACCGCGATCGCGCGTGTGCTCGACCGTCTCCACCTCACCCAGCCGTACGTTGACGCTCAATCCGCTGTCGATGCTGGCGGCCACCTCGGCCTGGCTGGCGCCCGCGGCGCGGGCGCGGCGGATCACATCCTCGGCCAGCTCGGACAGGCAGTCGAGTTCTTCCAGGCTGCGGTCCTGACTGACGGCGTTCTGATCGATGGCGTTCGGACGGGTAACGAGTTCGCTCACGTTGGGCTTCCTGAAGGTTTGACGCGTAGAATAGTGGCTCGCCAAAGCCGGCCTGCCATTCCACGCGATCCCGAAACGGGTTGAGACCTTCAGATGGGGTCGCCGCGGCGGAATGAAAAGAGCCGCGGAGAACCCCCATGACAACCGTCCCCGGCACCTATCGGCACTACAAGGGCCAGCGCTACCGCGTGCTGGGCACCGCGCAGCACAGTGAAACGATGGAGCCGCTGGTGGTCTATCAGGCGCTGTATGGCGATTACGGCCTGTGGGTACGTCCGGCGGCGATGTTCGTCGAAACGATCGAACTGGACGGTGAGCCGATCCCGCGTTTCGCGCTCGAACAGGCCGACCCGCCCGATCCGGCCAGCGACCGTCCGGCGCAAACCTGATCCTCAACGCCCCATCCTGGAATTGAAACCGTGAGCCCGAGCCGCAGCCGCAACCAGACCGAACTCGACGAAGAAGACTACGGTCCCAGCCGCACCCAGCAGCGCCGCGAGGCGCTCGCCGTGCTGGCGCTGGCCAGCCAGCTCGTCGCCATGCAGCCCAGCCGGCTGGCGAAGCTGGAGCTGCCCGACGACGTGCGCGACGAGATCACTCGCACGCGCAACATCACCGCGCACATCGCGCACAAGCGGCAGCTCGCCTTTCTGGCCAAGGTCATGCGCCGCTACGAAGACGAAGTGTTTGCCTCGGTGCGCGCCGAACTTGGCGAAAACCGCGAAAAGCAGCGCCAGGAAAACGCCGCCATGCATCGCCTCGAAGCGATGCGTGACCGCCTGATCAACGAAGACGAAGCCGCGCTGTCCGAGCTCATCAACGAACACCCGCAGGTCGATCGCCAGCACCTGCGCTCACTGGTGCGCAAGGCGCGCCTCGAGAAAGAAACGCCGAACAAGCCGCCGCGCGCGTATCGCGAGATTTTTCAGCTGTTGAAGGATCTGGCGGGAACCAAGCAGGACGATTCCGGCGATAGTGCTGACATCGACAGTGAAGGCGACGACGCCCAGGAGTGATGGCGTCGCCGGGACTCAGCGTGCGTCGATGGGCTACGCATCGATTTGCTCCAGCGGTTTGAATCGGGCGCAGCCATCGTCCGGCGACACCAGCCGGTCGTGCAAAACACACAACCGGCTCGAGCCGATGCTCGCGCCATAGGCCGATCCGAAGACGGCCAGCCCCGAAATGCGCTGCTCGATTGCCTGACGGTCATTCAGGCCATGGCGGCAGTCGGCGCAACGAGCAACGGATACCGGCTCGCCGCGCGACAGACCGGGTTCATTCGCGACGATCATGGGCCTCGCCTGCCTCAGCGGCCCAGGCTGTCCCAGTAACTAGCGAACACGTGCACAGACATCACGTAGCCGACGACGATGTTGATCACCACGCCCGCCGTGAAGGCCACAAACGGCTTCCAGCCAGTCTTGCTCAGTGAACCCAGCCGCGTGGTCAATCCGATGCTGAGAAAGCAGAAGGTGAAAGCCCAGGTGCGCAGCGCGGCGATCGGCGCCACGAGATCCGGCGTCACCACTTTGCGGTAATCGGCCAGCGAATACCCACTGGCGACCCAGGTGATCAGCGCGGAGGCGATCACAAAGCCGATCACGAATTTCGGAAAGCGCGCCCGGATTTCGCCGGCGTCGACCTTCTTGACCTGCACGCCGTCATCGAAGGCATCCCAGCGCGTAGTCGCCACCCAGGCCAGCACGAATGCCCAGATGCCGATCCAGATATCGCGTCCGACGACCTTCATCAGGGTGAAATTTTGCAGCGCCGCTTCAGGCGCGCCGGCGATTGCGCCACCGGCGCTGCGCGCGATGTCACCGTAGGCCTGCGCCGCGGCGATACCGGCTGCGTCGGCGAATTCCGACGTGCCGATCCACGCACCGGCTACCCCGGTTGACAGGCCGAGTGCATGCGATGCGAACGGCAGCACGAAGATCATCACGATCGCCCACAGCACCACCAGGGTAATCGCCACCGACGCTTGCTCACGCTTGGCGCGCACGGCGCCGGCGATCGCTATCGCCGCCGACACCCCGCATACCGCACCGCCCACGCCAAGCACGGCAGCAAAGCGGCGATCCAGCCCCAGCGCGCGGCCGGTGAAAAAGATCACGAAGAAGGTCAGCAGCGACACCACGGTCGCCTGCCCCACCGCCACCGGCCCGGCCCACACCAACAGGGTGAACGGCAGCGTCGCGCCCAGCAGCACGATGCCCACCTTGATGAAAAACTCCACCCGCAAACCGGACACGAACCAGGCCGGCAGGCGAACCAGATTCGACAGCACCAGACCGAGCAGCAGTGCGACCAGCGGCGCCTCAAGGTTGTAGTGCGATGCCTGCGTCCACGCCGCCGTCTCAAAGATCAGCAGAGAAACCATGAACAGGATCAGAAACGCCGGCAGAAAATGCGCCAGTCGCTGCTTCAGCACCGTGAACGCGATGCCAAAAAGGACAGCGAAAACCGCGAACAAAGCCGCGTAGTTGGGCAGGTGAGCGGCGATATCTGCACCAGCCTGCGCCGCGCCGGTCCATTTTGCCGGCGCCGCGGCCAGCCACTTGATGCTGCTGCCCGAGGCAAAGGTCAGCCACGCGACAGCGACCAGCAGCAGCCCGACCCACACCGACCACCAGTCTTCGTTGGAGAACAAACCCCGCCTCGTGCCCGCGGCACGAGCGGCGAGAACATCGCTCTGCGTCAGCACGTCTCTCGTTACTTGATTCATCGTTGCACCCCTGGATAAAGCCGTGCCAAGCCTCGTCGAAAATCTGTGCCGGAGTCGCCCGCGTGAAGCAGAGACTCGACCATCGATACGGCTTACCGGCATTCAGTGTTGATCGACAGGCGGACCGCGCAAAATGATGTTTTGCTTTATCGATATGCTTGATCGTGATGGACGGCTTATCCCGCAGGGAAACACTGCTTCGCCGCAGAACCTTGAAAACGATGGGTGTGAGCAGGCCCGGCCGATCACACCCCCTTCGTCAGGGCGACCGAATCATCGGGCTACGTCAATTGACTGGCACACCGCCCTGACTTAGGCTCAGCTTTCTCCCACAATTTATTGCGAGTTGCCCGCATGAGCATGGATATCTGCATCACCCTGAGCGACTCGGACCTCAAACTGTTTGTGGAAGGCATGAAGAATGCCCAGAGCAAGGCGGAGAAGCTGGACGACGCCAGCATCATCGGCGCTGCGCGCCAGCTGGTGGAAGAAAGCACCCGCAAGGATCTACCCGACTTCGTCAGCACCCGACTCAAGCATCTGGACACCATGATCGCGATGGTCGAGGACGCCGGCTTCGGCCTGCCCGACGCCGATCGGGACAACGTGCTCGCAGCGTTGGCGTACTTCGCCAGCCCGGACGACATCATCCCCGACAACGTGCCGGTGCTGGGTTTCCTTGATGACGCGATCATGATCGAGCTGTGCTTCCAGGAGCTGAAACACGAGATCGAGGCCTACAACGATTTCCGCCACTGGCGCGACAACGAAGCCACGCGCCGCAACGAGAGCAAGGCCGGGCTCATGCTCTCCCGCGTCGAGTGGGCCGAGGCGCGCCGCCTGCAGACCCTCGAACAAATGCATCGCCGCCGCCAGGAATCCTACAGCAGCGGCAGCTGGTCGCCGGTGCTGTTCAAGGTGCGCTGATCGCAGCTCGCGAGCCGGCAAACAAAAAAGGCGCCGCGGCGCCTTTTTTGTTTGGTTAGGTTGGGCTGAGCGAAGCGATGCCCAACGTGACCTGGCGATGAGTGTTGGGTTTCGCTACGCTCAACCCAACCTAAATTCGCCCTTTCGTATAGCCGTCCAAACGGTTAGGACGCCGTACCGCCAACGGTCATGCCATCGATCTTCAACGTGGGCTGACCGACGCCGACCGGCACGCTCTGGCCGTCCTTGCCGCAGACGCCGATGCCTTCGTCGAGCGCCAGATCATTGCCGATCATCGAGACGCGGTTGAGCACTTCCGGACCGGAGCCGATCAAGGTGGCGCCCTTCACCGGACGCGTGATCTTGCCGTCCTCGATCAGGTAGGCCTCGCTGGCGCTGAAGGTGAACTTGCCGCTGGTGATGTCGACCTGACCGCCGCCAAAATTGGGCGCATACAGACCCTTCTTGACCGAGCGGATGATCTCGGCCGGATCGTGCTGGCCGGCGAGCATGTAGGTGTTGGTCATGCGCGGCATCGGCAGCGAAGTGAACGATTCACGGCGACCGTTGCCGGTAGGCGCCATGCCCATCAGGCGCGCGTTGAGCTTGTCCTGCATATAGCCCTTGAGGATGCCGTCCTCGATCAGCATGGTGCACTCGGTCGGCGTGCCTTCGTCGTCGATGCTGAGCGAACCGCGGCGACCCTGCAGAGTGCCGTCGTCGACGATGGTCACACCCTTAGCCGCCACGCGCTGGCCGATGCGGCCGGAGAACGCCGAGCTGCCCTTGCGGTTGAAGTCGCCTTCCAGCCCGTGACCGATGGCCTCGTGCAGCAGCACGCCCGGCCAGCCGGGGCCGAGCACGACGGTCATGTTGCCGGCCGGCGCATCGACCGAGTCGAGATTCACCAGCGCCTGGCGTACGGCTTCGTCGGCGAAAGCCAGCGCGCGGCCGTTGGCGATCAGCTCGCCGTAGCCGTATCGACCGCCGCCACCGGCGTGACCCTGCTCGCGGCGTCCATTCTGTTCGGCGATCACCTGCACGTTGAGCCGCACCAGCGGCCGCACATCGGCGGCCAGCGTGCCGTCGGAAGCGGCGATAAGAATCGTGTCGATGGTGGCCGCGATGCTGACGATGACCTGCTTGATGCGCGGATCGCGCGAGCGCGCGTACGCATCGACCTCGCGCAGCAGCGCGATCTTCTCCGGGTTCGGCAGGCTGTCGACCGGATCAATGGCCGGATACAGCTGGCGCGCGCCGTTCAGCGCCAACGGTTTGCCGGCACCGTTACCGTCGTGGGCGATGGCGCGCGCGGCGCGCGAGGCGTCCAGCAGCTGCGGCATGACGATTTCATCGGAATACGCGAAGCCGGTTTTTTCACCGCTGATGGCGCGTACGCCCACGCCTTGCTCGATCGAGTGGCTGCCGTCCTTGACGATGCCCTCTTCCAGCAGCCACGACTCGCTGCGCGAATGCTGAAAGTACAGGTCGGCGGCGTCGATCGACGGACCCATCAGCTGATTGAACACGCGGTCAAGGTCGGTCGCGGCGATGCCGCCCGGGGCGAGCAGCCGGCGTTCGGCCTGGGCAATCAATGAATCCATGGGTTTCTGCCGTTTCTGATGCGGTGGGACTAACGAGATATGGCCAAATCCTGCGGCTTAAAGCCCGCGGCCGCAAGCGCGACGGCAAGCCAGACAAGGCCGTCGCCGACATGCGCTTGGCCCGTACTTGGCGCTACCATGCGCTCGAGGGTCCGGATGGACCGCCCCGCATGCACTCTTTGACGCAGGAACGCTGATGATGCATCCCTCTGGACGCAAGTTCGCGCACAAACTGATTGATGCCGCCGTGATCGCACCGGCCGAACGTCTCGGCGTGGTGGTCGATGACACCCGCGAGATGTTCCGCGGCAGCGGCGAGCTGGAACCGGGCAAGGCGATGGTGACCACGGCGATCGCCATGTCGCTGGCGATCCTGTGCCTGCTGGGCGTGGTGGCTTTTCACTTTCCGCAGTATCTGACCACGCCCGAGCTGCGGGTGAAATATTCGGTGGACGTGCTGCGCCAGGCGCTGTTCGGTGCGCTGCTGGTTGCCGGCGCGCTGTCGCTGGGCAATCTGATCCTCAACCGCCAGCGAAATATCAATATTGCGGCGTTCGTCATGGTGATCGCCGCCGTGGCACTTGGCGGTTCACGCGTGCCGGTCGGCAACTTTCCCGACCACACGCCGTATATCGGGCTGGACTGGTTCATCCTCGATCTGCTCGGCTCCACGCTGATCTTTGTGGTGATCGAAAAGCTGTTCCCGCTGTACAGGGGCCAGCCGATCTTTCGGCCCGAGTGGCAGACCGACATGAAGCATTTCGCGGTGAATCATTTCATCGTCGGGCTGGCGCTGTTGACGGTGAATTTTCTACTGCACCATTTGTTTGGCTGGCTGGTGCGCAGCAACTTTCAGCAGTTTGTGCAGCACATTTGGTTCGTGCCGCAACTGCTGCTGTGCGTGCTGGTGGCCGACATGGCGCAGTACTGGACGCACCGCGCCTATCACGAGGTGCCGTTTCTGTGGCGCTTCCACTCGGTGCACCACAGCGTAAAAACGATGGACTGGCTGGCTGGCTCGCGTCAGAGCATGCTCGAGCTGATCGCCACCCGCGTCTGTGTGCTGGCGCCGCTGTATATCCTGGGCTTCAGCGAGTCGGTGATGAACGGCTACATCCTGATCGTGGGATTCCAGGCCGTCTTCAACCACGCTAACGTGCACCTTCCATGGGGGCCGCTGAAGTACGTCATCGTGACGCCCAATTTCCACCACTGGCATCACGCGTCCGACGATGTGGCGATCGACAAGAATTACGCCGCGCACTACGCCTTCATCGATCACCTGTTCGGCACGGCCGTGAAGACCGATGACAAGTTTCCTGCACGCTACGGCGTAGTGGGCGACTACATGCCGGACGGCTTCGTCAACCAGCAGCTGTTTCCGTTTCGCGGAAGCACCAAGCCGGCCGAACCGGCGGCCTGATTGGCTGGCGAGGCATCAGTAACCGATTGACTGCGCGGAGGCAGGCTCGACGTTCTTCGATGCGTTGACCGGCATCGGTGCAACCACTGCGGGCGGCAGCGCGGGGGACGTATGCTTTTCGATCAAGGTCATGATCGGCTTGTCCCAGCTGCCCGTGATTTTGTAGCGCGCGCCCACCGCCTTGTTGAGTCCATGACCCAGTAGACCTTGAACGGCAAAGCCCGCCGCAGCGCCAAGCGGACCACCGACCACGGCACCAACGATCGGCAGACTGTTGCCGGCGTGCGGCACCACGACAATTTGCTGGTCGAATTTCTTGGCGCGCATATCCGTACGGCCGGTGATGCTGATTTCCGCGGCGGAACTGTGGATCTTGAAATTGTCCGTCGTGGCGGTTCCGTTGGCCAAGCGGAAATCGCCAGCCATCGAGTCAAACGCCAGGCCTTTGCCGAATACGTCGCCGAAATCCAGAGTCATGCGACGTGGCAACTCGGCGACCGACGCCAGGCCCAGCAATCGGCCGGCGCCCGGCGACGAAACCTCGGGAATGCGACCGTTGCTGACATGCACGTTGAGGGTACCGTCCATGCTGGCCAGCGTCAGCGCACTGGGCGCACCCGGCCAGCTCGCCTCCAGCCGATCGCTAGTCTTGCCGCCATCGACCAGACCCTGAAAACCGAACGCACTCAGCATGCCGCCAAGATCGGCGGCAGCAAAATCGATTTTCATGTGTGTGTGGCTGTCGGTCGCCGAACCGTCCCAGTCGCCGCCGGCGGTGATCTGCACTCGGCTGGAGATTGCGCGCAGCTGCTCGATATGCAGGCCGGCCGCGGTCGGCCAGGTCTCCAGCCGCGCCTCACCGAGCCTGGCATCATCCAGCCGCAGGTCGGCGAGCCATAGATGGAAGGGCGGGAGCGCAGCGGGGTTGATGCCGGTGTTGGCCGGGTTGTCAGCTGGCATTGCTTCCGGCGCGGCAGTAACGGTCGGGGAACTTGAGCCGCTCGCCGCGGCGCCAGCAGGCGGCGAAGGATTGGGACGGCCATTTGCGTTGGCCGGAGTGGATGCTTCTTTTGGCCAATACAGTTTCTGCAGGCGTGCGGTGATGCCTCGCTTGCCCATCTCGCGCGTCGGTATGTTGAAATTGCCGACCATGGACGCCGCATCGACATCCACACTGATCGCATCAGCCTGTGGCTTCGCCTTGATCTGCATGGCGCCGAACGGATAACCGAATAGCGCAGCCTGCGCCGTACTGATGTCGAGACTTTCCAGCGAGGGACCGTCTCCGCTGCCGCTGGCAGCGACATGCTGCACCCAGCCGGTAATGTCCAGCTGTTCGGCATGCCCGCGAATGCGCAGCCCCTGCGCCGGCAGATCGTTCGGCATGTCGCTGCCCAGTGCTATGGTCCCTGCCAGCGGCTTCTGCGCGCCGTCGGCCAGGCGGAAATGCCCGCGCGCGACCTGCCCCAGGGCCAGCCGCAGATCGCTGCCGCTAACGGGCAGGCCCAGCGTCAGCTGCAGCGGCAGGCTTTCGGATGCCGACTTCTTCAAAGGCACAGGCAGGTTCAACGTCATGCCGGTCAGCGGAGAATCGACGCTCAGCGTCTGCGTCAGCGCGGTACTGCCTGCCGGATGCGCGATAGTGAAGCCGATGGTGAAATCGCTGCGGCCGTCGGCCAGCGGCACCAGCCATTTGAGCGTCGGGTAATCCTGCAGCAGCTCCGCCAACTGATAATTCCCGGTCAGCTGCGCCGAGAACGTCGTGTTGGGATCGGCGTTGCCGCCCGCAATGGCCAGCTGCAGTTTGGACGGCTGTCCGCGAAAGCCGACGTCCAGTGGGCCACCCTGCAGACCGTGCCCGTCGAAGCGCAAGGGTCCGTTGATCTTGTCGAGCTTGAGGTTCCACTCTGGCGCGGTAAGGTCGGCATCCTTCAACTGGGCGGTGCCAGTCACCTGCCCCTCGTTCGGCCGTGCCAGCGGCAATGCCAGATGGAAATCGACCGCGCCACTGCCGCCCAGATTGAGCTTGGCCAGCGTCTCGGCCTGCGCACTGCCGATCGGGCTCTTGCGCGCGAACTCCATCAGGCTGGCGCCGCTGCCGCTGCCCTGCACGGAGAGATCGAGCACGGGATCGGCAAAATCGGGAATCTGCGCCGCGGCATGATCGACTTTTACGCCCAGCACCTGACCCGCCGCGGCTTCGGCGGACAAACCGTTGTTCACGAAGCTGGCAACCAGATCGAGCCCTTCACCGCGCGGCCAGCCTTTGCCGTAGTCGAACACCAGACCGGAGACCGGCGCGCGCGCTTCGAAGCGGCCTTCGTTGTGCCGGAACGGCCAGTCGGCCAGGCTGCCGCGCACCAGCACCTGGGCCTGATCGATACTGCCCTCGACCAGCGCATTGTCGAGCCAGCTGACCGTGGCCGGCGGCAGCGCGTTGATCGGCAGGTAGGCCTTGGCCGCCTGCAGGTCGGCGTGGTCCAGGCTGGCGTACATATCCAGGAAGGGCGCGCCGCCGCGCGCCGGCAGCGCGATCTCGCCGCGCGCATCACCTGCGTAACCGGCGCCGGCGAAGTCCAACGCATCGACGCCGATATGCCAATCGCCGTTGTCCGGCCATACTGCCAGCGTGCCGCTCAGATTCGTCAATGCGAACGGCTGACGAAAGCCCTGCGGAAACTGCAGCGTGGCGGGTTGCGCCGGCAACTCCAGGGAGAACGCTTCCGTATCGCCGCGCAGCTCGCCATGCAGGCTGTTCACGCCGGGCAACTTGCCCACCGGATCAATCGCGAGCCCGGTGAATGCCACATCGATGGCCTGCACGCCATCGGTCTGATTCCATTGCAAGGCCAACCGATTGAGATCGCCGCGCGGGTGTCCGCTGCCCAGCCACTGTGCCAACGGCAGGCCGAGATCGGGCTTCAACGCGAGCCAGGGCAGCAGCGGCGCCACCTGCAGTTCACGCGCCGCAACGCCGACGCGGATCGGCTGACCCGCGGGCTGATGCAGATTCAGCGCCAGCAGGCTGCCGTCATCGCCAGCCCAGCGCACATTGTAACCATCGGCCGTGCGGCGCAACCCGGCCATGCCGTGCAGGGACGACACGCCAGCCCGCGCTCCGTCGGCATGCCTTACCGACAGCTGATCGAGATCGAGCCGAATCGTGCTGCCGACCACTTTTCCACGATACCAGTCGAGCCACGCAGCCAGCTTGCCGTGACCTTGTTCAGCCGTATAGCCGTCCATATCGATACCGAAAAGAAGCTGCTTGAGATCGATGTCGTCCGCGCCAAGCCACAGATGGCCAGAGCTCCCGTCTTCACGAAAACGCCCCGCTGTACGCAGCTGCGCGGACGCACCATCGCGCTGCAGCAGCCCACCGAAACGTATGTGATCGCCCTGCCGGCTCAGGCGAAGCTGCGGCGCCAGCAAGGTGTAATTTTTGCCGGGCTGCGCATCGGAGATGACGACGCGAAGATTTTCCAGCCAGAGGTCCATCGACAGCGGGCCCAGCGACAGCGGCTGCTTGCTTTTGCCACCCGCCACGCCAATGCCGTTGACATGCCAGCCGCCGTCGGCGCCGCGCACCAGATCCAGCTCCAGCCCGCGCACGTGCAGGTTGACCAGATGCCGCGACGGCGCCAGCCAGCCGCCGAAATCGAGCTTCAGTTCGGACTCGGGAACCTGCAGCGGCGCGCCGGCCCGGCCGTTCTGTGCACCGACGGTGACGCCATGCATCACGAACAGCGGCCCGGAGGGTGTCCAGCGGCCTTCCATCGAGGCGAAGCTGACCGGGCGCTGCAGCCGCTCGCTGAGCTGCGCGGCAACCCATTCGGGATGCTGCGCCAGCAGCGGCAGCAGCAGCTGGGTGAGCGCCATCACCACGGCCAGCAGAATCACCGCGCTGCCGCCGATCCAGCCCACTGCACGCGCACAGCCGTGCAGCCGCCGGTGCCACAGCGCCTTCACGCGCGGCTATCCGCGCCGAATGTGGCTCGGGGTTTTAGGCCGGACCTACAGCAAAACCACATCAAACTGTTCCTGCGAATAGTGCTCTTCGGCCTGGAATCGTATGCTTTTGGAGATGAACTCTTCCAATTCGGCGACCGCACCGGACTCCTCTTCAAGTATGCGGTTCACTACCGACGGACTGGCCATGACCAGCAATTTCTCGGCGTTGAACTGGCGCACGGCGCGGGTGATTTCGCGAAAAATTTCGTAGGTGACCGTTTCGGCGGTCTTCAGCTGACCGCGCCCGTTGCAGGTGGCGCAGGGTTCGCACAGCTGGCGCGCCAGGCTCTCGGTCGTGCGCTTGCGCGTCATCTCCACCAGACCGAGCGCGGACATCGGATACACCGTGGTCTTGGCGTGGTCGCGCGCCAGCCCCTTGCTCAACATCCGCAGCACCTGACGCTTGTGCTCCTCGTCGATCATGTCGATGAAGTCGATGATGATGATGCCGCCGAGGTTGCGTAGACGCAGCTGGCGCGATGCGGCCTGCGCCGCTTCGAGGTTGGTGCGATAAACCGTCTCTTCCAGATTGCGCGTGCCCAGATAGGCCCCGGTGTTGACGTCGATCGTGGTCATCGCCTCGGTCTGGTCGACGATCAGATAGCCGCCGGATTTCAGCGGCACTTCCTTTTTCAGCGCGCGCTGCATTTCATCCTCGACGCCATACAGGTCGAAGATCGGCCGCTCGCCGTCGTAATGCTCGATGCGGTCGTCCAGGTGCGGCATGAACTTGTGCACGAACTTCACCACTTTCTCGAAGGTAGCATGCGAATCGATGCGTACTTTTTCGATATCGTCGTTGAGCATGTCGCGCAGGCTGCGCAGCGGCAGCGACAGCTCTTCGTAAACGCGCTCGCCGACTTTTGCCTTGGCGATGTTTTCCTGCACCACGCGCCACACCTTGCCGAGGTAGGTCACGTCGAACGCCAGTGACTCGGCGCTCTGCCCTTCGGCATTGGTGCGCACGATGTAACCCAAGGGGTTTTCGCCGATCAGCGGTGTCAGCACGTCTTTCAGGCGCTGGCGCTCGGGCTCGTCCTCGATGCGCGTGGAAATACCCAGCGTGCGCGCATACGGCAGCAGCACCAGATAGCGCGACGGAATGGACAGATGCGCCGAGAGTCGCGCGCCCTTGGTGCTGATCGGGTCCTTGACCACCTGCACCACGATCTCCTGACCCTCATGCACCAGCTCGCTGATCGACGGCGTGTGGCCATTGCCATTGCCGCTGGGCTCGGTGCCATCGGCGGACGGCAGCGGCGCCGGCCGCACGATATCGGAAGCGTGCAGGAACGCGGCGCGATCCAGCCCGATCTCGACGAAAACGGCCTGCATGCCGGGCATCACGCGCTGCACGCGGCCCTTGTAAATATTGCCGACGTAGCCGCGCTTGGAGGCGCGTTCAACGTGCACCTCCTGCAGCATGCCGTTCTCGACAACGCCGACGCGCGTCTCGCGCGGCGTCACGTTGATCAGAATTTCTTCACTCACCGGACACTCCCCCAATTGATCTTCTTTATAGCCGTTGACGAGCCTGCCTGTCGATGAAACCTTTCGCCGGGTAGTCTGCAACATCAGTGATTTACGACGGCCTTCTCACTGATTGCTTGATTCAGTTCGGCGCCGGATCGATGGCCGGATCAGCCAGGGATCGCGACAGCGGCGGCTGCTCCAGCTCGGCGCGCAGGCGCGGCAGGCTCTGGGGGTAGTTGGCCTGGATGAACGCGATCAGGCCCTCACGCACGCGGCAGCGCAGGTCCCAGCTCAGCGGTGAGTCGGCCGAACTGACCAGCGCTCGCAGCTGCATGGCTTTTTCATTGGCGTCGGTGACCTGCAGCAGGCAGACCCAGCCATCCCATTCGGCCGCGCCCGCGCAGATGCGCTTGAGCTCCTCGCGCAGCGGCTCCAGCGGCAGGCTGTAATCAACCCACAGAAACACCGTACCGATCAGCTTGGAGCTGGTGCGCGTCCAGTTCTGGAACGGGTTTTCCATAAACCAGTTCAGCGGCACGACCAGGCGGCGCTCGTCCCAGATTTTCACCACCACGTAAGTGCCGGTGATTTCCTCGATGCGGCCCCATTCGTTCTCGATGATCACCACGTCGTCGAGCCGAATCGGCTGGGTCAGAGCGATCTGCAGACCGGCGATGAGATTACCCAGCACCGGCTTGGCCGCGAAGCCGAGCGCCAGGCCGGCCACGCCGGCCGACGCCAGCAGGCTGGTACCGATCTGGCGCACGTTCGGAAACGTCAGCAGGATCATCGACAGCGCGAGCAGCACGATCAGCACGTTGAAGGTTCGGCTGAGTACGCGAACCTGGGTGAGCACGCGGCGCGCGCGCAGGTTGTCGGCCTTGTTCATCGGATACTGGTGAATCGCCAGGCCTTCCAGCGCCCCCACGCAGCGCACCAGCAGCCACGCGCCCGTGGCGATCAGCGCAACCAGCAACATATGCTGCAAGAGGTCGAGCGCCAGCAGCCGATTGGCCTCGGGCGCGAGGCGCAGCGCAAGGCTCAGCATGAGCAGCGGCACCAACCACTCCATCGGCGCGCTGGCCCGGCGCAACACATCGGCCGCCAGCGGACGGCCGCGCGCCAGCCGTCGCATCACCGCCCAGCCGGCGCGGCGGATGATCACGGCGAGCACCAGCGCACCGCAGACTGCGCCGCCCAGCCGCACCCACGGATCCTGATTCCATAGTTCGGTCAATGACATCGCGCCAGTGTGGCGGTCGCGGCGTCCACGGCGCGTCGCCAAGGGGTACAGAACTCGTTCAAATACTCGCCAAGCATCGCGTAAAGTAGCGGCATGACCGCGACCCCGACACTACTGGCCTGGAGCGGCGGCAAGGACTGCCTGCTCGCGCTGCAGCGGCTGCTGGCCGATCCGCAGTGGCAGGTGGTGGGTCTGCTGACAACGGTCAACCGGCAGTATTCCCGCGTCGCCATGCACGGCATCAAGCGCGATATTTTGCTGGCGCAAACCGAAGCGCTGGGGCTGCCGCTGGTTGAAGTGCTACTCGACTGGCCTGGCAGCAACGAAGCCTATGAGGAGGCGCACTCGCAAGGGCTGGTCGAAGCCCGCATGCGCTGGCCGGGCATCCGCCACTGCGCGTTCGGCGACCTGTTTTTACAGGATGTGCGCGACTACCGCGTGCGCCAGCTGGGTCGCGACAACTGGCGCGCGGTGTTTCCGCTGTGGGGCGAAGATACCGCCGCGCTGTCGCGACGCTTTGTCAGCGAAGGGCATCGCGCCATGCTTTGCTGCGTGGACACCCAGCAGCTAGGCGCCGAGTACTGTGGCCGTGAGTTCAACAGCGCCCTGCTCGACCAGCTGCCGCCCGGCGTCGACCCCTGTGGCGAGCGCGGTGAATTCCACACGCTGGCTTTCGACGGGCCGCTGTTTCGCCAAGCGCTGAAGCTGCGCCGCGGAGAATCCGTGCTGCGCGATGGCCGTTTTCAGTTCACCGATTTTCTGCTCGACGACGCGCCAGCACGGCGTGCTCGGCTCGATGATTGATGACGCCAAAATTCATGCAAGCCGATAGCAGCCACATCTTGCCCGACGTGCTGAAACCCGGCCTCGCGCTGGTATTTTGCGGCACCGCCGCCGGTAAACGCTCGGCCGCCGAAGGCGCGTATTACGCGCATCCGGGCAACCTGTTCTGGCGGGCCTTGCATCAGGCGGCGCTGACGCCGCGCCTGCTGGAACCGGCCGAATTTCCGCAGCTGCCGAACTACGGCATCGGCCTGACCGATCTGGCCAAGCACCACATCGGCAATGACAATCAGCTGCCGCGCGACGCCTTCGATGCCGCCGCACTGCTCGCCAAGATCGAACATTACTCGCCGCGCGTGCTCGCCTTCACCAGCAAGAACGGCGCGCGCGCTGCACTCGGCCATTCGGTCGACTACGGCCTGCAACCCGGCACGATCGGCGACACGCAGATCTTCGTGCTGCCCTCGCCGTCGGGGCAGGCGCGCGGCCACTGGACGATCTCACCGTGGCTGGCCCTGGCCGAACTCACCCGCACGATGCGCGCCCAGCAAAGCCACTGACAAGCTCAGTCGACCGGCGTCGTGCGGTATTTGCTGACGTCGCGCTCTTGTACGACCGGTGCGTGATTCGACCAGGCCTGTCGAATGTAACTCACCACGGCGGAGACCTCGGTGTCGCTGAGCTGCTGCGCAAACGGCGGCATCGAATACGACCGCGGGTTGGCCGCGGTGCCCGGCGAAAAGCCGCCCAGCAGCACCACTCGAGTGGCATTCACACCCACCGGCTCGGTGACCGACGCGTTGCGGTCGAGCGGCGGATAGATGCCGGCGACACCGCTGCCGTCCTGGCGGTGACAGCTCGCACACTGCTGCGCGTAGATTTTCTCACCCTGATCGACCAGGGCCTTGTCGCGGAACGCTTCGTCCGGCGCTGCGGCCACGGCCCGCGCGGGCAGCGACTGCAGATATACGGCGATCGCCTGCAGATCGTCGTCAGTCATGTGCTGCGTACTTTCGGTCACGACCTCGGCCATCGGGCCGAACGCCGCGCCCTGGCGTGATTGGCCGGTCTTCAGAAGATCGACGATGTCCGCACGGCTCCAGCCCTGCAGCCCGCCGTTCTGCCGGGTGCTGAGATCGGGCGCGTACCAGTTCTGCGCGGGCATCTCACCGCCCGACAACGGCTGCTGGCTGGACGCGGCGCCGAGGCTGTTGCGCGCGTCGTGGCATTCGTTGCAGTGACCCAGGCCCTGCACCAGGTAAGCACCGCGATTCCACTGCGCGGATTGACTGACATCCGCTTTGTACTGGCCTTCATGGAAATACATGAGGCGCCAGCCGATCATCATGTCGCGCACGCTGTAAGGAAAGCGCAGGTTTGGCCGTCCAGACGGCTGATTCACTGGCGGTAGCGAGCGCAGGTAAGCGAAGATCGCCAACGCATCGTCCGCACTCACCTTGGTAAACGCCGTATAGGAAAAGGCCGGGTAAAGCAGCTTGCCGTTCTGGCCGATACCGCTGTGCAGAGCGCGCCAGAAATCCTCGAAGCGCCATGGCCCGATCCCTGTGGCGTTGTCCGGCGTGAGGTTGGGCGAAGGAATGTCGCCGAACGGCGTCACCACGCTGCGCCCGCCGGCATACGGCTGGCCGCCGGATGCCGTGTGGCAAACGCGGCAGTCGCCGACCGTGGCGAGGTATTCGCCGCGAGCAATCAGGGCGGGATTTTTCAGCGTCGCCGCACCGACGCTGCGCATCGCAGCGGGCAGCGGTTCGGCACGATCGCGGGAAAGCCAGAGCAGCAGCGCCGCCGCGAGAACCAGCAGCACCAGCAGAACCAGCAGGCGGCGCAGCCACTTCTTCATGCGCCGTCTCCCTTAGCACCCAGCACGCCGCACGCCAACGGCGGATTGACCGAGCCAGCCGCTTGCGCGTGCGTATCGGCCGGCGGCTGTTGACTGGCCAGCCACGCGGACACCGCCGTGATGTCGTCGGGGCTCAGGCGATTGGCAATTTGCGCCATGCAATCGGGCGCTCCCGACGCGCGCGTGCCGGTGCGCCACGAACCCAGCTGCGAGCTCACGTAGTCATACGGCAAGCCGACCAGCCCGGGAATGTTAGGCTCTACCCCGGTGAGCTGTTTGCCGTGGCAGCTTTGGCACGCCGGCAGCTTGGCCGATGGATTGCCCTGCGTGACGATCTGCTCGCCGCGCTGAAGCACCGCGGCGGAAAGCGTCGGCACAGGCGAGCTTTTGTACGGCACCACCTGAGCCGAAAAATACGCAGCCATCTCATGCATGTACGCCGGGCTCAGCGGCTTGGTGATGTACTGCATCGGCGCATACTTGCGCTGGCCACTCTGAAAATAACTCAACTGCCGCGCGAGATAGTCGGCAGGCTTGCCCGCCAACCGAGGAAAGAAACGACTGTCCGCCGCGCCCTCGCCATGATCGCCGTGGCAGGCAGTGCAGGCCGCCATGCGTTGCTGCAAGGTGTCGGGGATCGGCGCTGGCGCGGTAGCGTCAGCCGCCATGCCGGGGCGCAGCGCCAGCAGCATCAGAAGCAAAGCCGTCGAACGCCAGCTGCCGAAAGTACCGGCTACTGTTTTCAGCATGTTGCGAACATTCATCCCTGCATTCTCATCGATATCGTGCGCCGGTGCCTGCGTCGCGCAATCGCAGGGTCACCGCAACACCGCTGACCCACGATACCCTGTGTAACAACCGCCCGGAGTCCACCATGGTCCGCATGATTTTTGCCGTCGTCTTGTCTTGTGCAGCATGCGCGTCCAGCGCCGCGGAGGATGTGCCTTACGTCTACGCATCCATAGCCCAGCTGCAGCAGCAGATGGACGCAGGCCACCTCAGCACTGCCCACCTGGCTCAACAGTTCGGCCAGCGCATTAAGCAAATCGATCAGAGCGGCCCGATGCTGCGCGCCGTGCTGGAGGTCAATCCCGACGCGGCAAGCCTGGCGACGGCGCTGGACAAGCAGCGGCCAAAAACGCACGGGCCGCTATATGGCATTCCGGTGATGCTGAAAGACAACATCGACACCGGCGACCGCATGCAGACCAGCGCCGGATCCCTGGCGCTGATGGGCGCACCGGCGTCGCAGGATGCGGCACTCGTCACGCGTCTGCGTCGCGCAGGCGCCCTGATCCAGGGCAAGACCAATCTCAGCGAATGGGCGAACTATCGCTCGACCCATGCCAGCAGCGGCTGGAGCGGTCGCGGTGGACAGACGCATAATCCTTACGCGCTGGACCGCAATCCCTGCGGCTCCAGCGCCGGCTCGGCCGCGGCAGTGGCCGCCGGCCTGACGACGGTGGCTATCGGTAGCGAAACGGACGGTTCGATCATCTGCCCGTCATCGATGAATGGCGTCGTCGGCATCAAGCCCACGCTCGGTTTGGTCAGCCGCAGCGGTATCGTGCCGATCAGCCACAATCAGGATACGGCCGGTCCCGTCGCGCGGAATGTCGCCGATGCGGCCGCTCTGCTGAGCGTCATCGCCGGCAGCGATGCCGCCGATCCGGCAACAGTTGACGCTGACAAACACGCGACCGACTACACCCGATTTCTCGATCCGAACGGCCTGCGCGGCAAACGCATCGGCGTGGTGCGTCAGCTCGCCGGCGCCGAGCCAAATGCCGATCGCGTTCTCGATGCGGCGATTGCCGTCATGAAGGCGCAGGGCGCCATCATCATCGATCCGGTTACGTTGCCGCATCTGAGCGAACTGGGCGAGCCGGAGTCCACCGTGATGCAGTACGACTTCAAGCACGATATCAACGCTTATTTGGCCACGCGCCACGGACTGAGCGTGCATACGCTGTCGGACCTGATCGCCTTCGACAAGCGCGAAGCCGCGCGCGAAATGCCGTGGTTCGGGCAGGAGCTGTTCGAGCAGGCCGAAGCCAGGGGGCCACTCACGGACGCGGCTTATACGCAGGCGCTGGAAAAGGCCAAACGGCTGGCCGGGCCGGAAGGCATTGACGCGGCGTTGAAAGCCGACCATCTCGATGCCCTGCTGGCGCCCTCGTGGGGCCCGGCCTATATGACCGATCCGGTGCTGGGCGATCATATCGTGAGCGGCGATCCGACGGTTGGCGGCGCGTCACAGCCCGCGGCCGTTTCCGGCTATCCGTCAATGACCGTGCCGGCCGGATGGGCGCACGGTTTGCCCGTCGGCATCGTGCTGTTTGGCGCCAAGTGGAGCGAGCCGACGCTGGTCGCGATCGGCTACGGTTTCGAGCAGCATACGCATGCGTGGCGAGCGCCAACGTTTCCCCGCTCGATCAACGATGCGCCGACCGCTCAGTAGCGACAGGCACAGTGCTGGGTGGCGAGCCCGACGGGCTCAGTCGCGATGGTCGCATCAGGTGCCCGTCGTGCCGACCGACTTGCGCACGATGAGCATCGCCAGCTCCAGCGACTGTTCGTAGTTCAGGCGCGGGTCGACCATCGACTTGTACGCACGATCCAGGTCGGTTTCGGACAAATCGCGCGCGCCGCCCATGCATTCGGTGACGTCTTCACCGGTAAGCTCCAGGTGCACACCGCCCAGCCGCGTGCCGGCGGCAGCATGAATATCGAACGCCTGATCGAGCTCGCCGGCGATATTGTTGAAGCGGCGGGTCTTGTGTCCGTTCGAGGTGCTCTCGGTATTGCCGTGCATCGGATCGGCCACCCACAGCACGCGCCGACCTTCGCGCTTCACCGCCTGCAGCAGCGGCGGCAGCCCTTCGGCGATCTGCGCGTTACCCATGCGATGGATCAGCGTCAGCCGGCCCGGCTCGTCATGCGGATTCAGCGCTTCGATCAGCGGCAACAATCTTTCTGGCGTGACCGTCGGGCCGATCTTCACCGCGATCGGATTGCTGATGCCGCGGAAATATTCCACGTGCGCGCCGTCCAGCGCGGCCGTGCGCATGCCGATCCAAGGAAAGTGCGTGGACAAGTTGAACCAGCCGCGGTGCCGCGGTACCTGGCGGGTCAGCGCCTGCTCGTAGTGCAGCAGTAGCGCCTCGTGCGAGGTGAAAAAATCGACGCGCGAAAACCCGGCGATGGGCCCGGCCAGCGTCTCCATGAAGCGCAGCGAGTCGCCGATGTTAGTCACCATCTCGCGGTACTCGGCCGCGAGTGGTGAACTCTCGACCCAGGCCAGATCCCAGTACTCCGGATGATGCAGATCGGCAAAGCCGCCGTCGATCAGCGCGCGCACGAAATTCATCGTCAGCGCCGAATGCGCATGCGCTTGGATCAGCCGCTGCGGATCGGCCCGGCGCGCTTCAGGAGTGAACGCCTGACCGTTGATCAGATCGCCGCGGAAACTCGGCAAGGTCACGCCGTCGCGCGTTTCGTTGTCGGTCGAGCGTGGCTTGGCATACTGCCCCGCAAAGCGACCCACCCGCAGCACCGGCTTTTTCAGCCCGTGCACCAGCACCAGACTCATCTGCAGCAGCACTTTGAGCCGGTTGGAAATGATCGGACTGGTGCAGTCGTTGAAGCTCTCCGCGCAGTCGCCACCCTGCAATACAAAACGGTGCCCGTCCTGCGCCTCAGCCAAAGCCTGCTTCAGCGCCAGCACTTCCCACGACGTGACCAACGGCGGCAGTCGCGACAAATGAGCGCTCGCCTCTGCAAGCTCGGCCGCATCCTCGTAACTTGGCTGCTGCAATGCCTCGCGCCGCTGCCAGGTATCCGGCGACCAATCCACGGCCTGCGGAAGCGCGGGGCTGGTCGAATCCGTCGATGTCACATTCAACTGTCGCACATTCATCGCAGCGCACTCCGTCGACGCGTGGCAACGGTCGCCAGTATCGCCAGCAAGACAAACCACAAAAGACTCCATGCAGGTATGGGCAAACCGAGTATGGGTTCGACCTTGGCGCACTCACCGGAGCCGGTAAAAACCAGCTTCAGCACCTTGGCAAACGGAAAGGCGCCAAACATGTAATCCAGCGGCGGTCCGCACGAAGGAACCTGATCAGCCGGCAACGACTGAATCCACAGATGCCGGCTGGCCACGCCGATACCGAAGAGCGCAGCCAGCAGGGCGCCGCCGGTGGTAATCCATCGACCGCCCGCACGAGGCCCTACGATGGCGCCCAGGAGAAAGAACGCGCCCATCACGATGAAAGCGATGCGCTGGAAAATGCAAAGCGGACAGGGATTCATGCCCCACGCGTGCTCGGCATACAGCGCGAAACCGAGCAGTCCGACGCAGATGAAAAAGCCGAGCAGGAAACAGAGGCGGTACGACCAGCGGAATGGGTTCATGGCGTGTTGATGCCTTGCGGGGACGATGACATTACCTGCTCACCAAGCCGCTGTCAGCATCGCAGAGACGCCGGCAGCCTGTGCAGAAAACAAAGACAACAAAAAACCCGGCGCGTTACCTGCCGGGTTTTATTTTTGGCGCGACACGGCGGGATGCAAGCGATGCAAAACCGCCAAACCGATTACTCGGCGTCGACAGCCTCGACCTGCGGGCGACCAACCAGCTCGACATACGCCATCGGCGCGTTGTCGCCCGGACGGAAGCCGCACTTGAGGATGCGCAGATAGCCACCGGCGCGCTCGCGGTAACGCGGGCCCAGCTCGACGAACAGCTTGCCTACGGCCTCTTTGTCGCGCATGCGTGAGAAAGCCAGGCGGCGATTGGCCACGCCGTCGACCTTGGCGAGCGTGATCAGCGGCTCGGCAACGCGGCGAAGTTCCTTCGCCTTGGGAAGGGTGGTGCGGATCAACTCGTGCTTGAACAGCGAGGAAGCCATGTTCTTGAACATGGCTTCGCGGTGCGAGCTGGTGCGGTTGAGTTTGCGACCGGATTTTTGATGGCGCATGGCAAAAGTCTCTGAAGTCTGTTGTTATGAAAAACCGGCGCTTGTGTCCGGGTTCCCGCGGTTACCCGCTATGAGGAGCCTTTTAAACACGGGCTCTTATTGGAAGTACGGCCGTACATCGCCGTCTTGGGCGGCTGGCTCAGCGGCAAACGCCTATCGGCCAAACCGCATACTCGGCGATCAAGACGGATCGCCAAATTAAGCTGCGGCCACGAATAGCCGCTGTTTCCATTTTAGCTGGAGCGCTCTAAGCACTCCAGCTAAAGGCTTACTAGTAGGCGATCAAGGACGATCGCACTACATACTCAACCCAACTGCATACCGTGCGACAGACCCGGCGGCGGCCAGTTCTCAAGCTTCATGCCGAGGGCCAGACCGCGGCCACCGAGCACATCCTTGATCTCAGTCAGCGACTTCTTACCAAGGTTCGGCGTCTTCAGCAGCTCGACTTCGGTCTTTTGAACCAGATCGCCGATGTAGTAGATGCTCTCGGCCTTGAGGCAGTTGGCCGACCGCACCGTGAGCTCCAGATCGTCGATCGGGCGCAGCAACAGCGGATCGAAGCCGCTCTTCTCGGCCTTGTCGGTGGCGCTCTCGCGACGCGAAAAGTCACCGAACACGGACAGCTGATCGTTGATGATTTCAGCAGCCTTGCGGACCGCATCTTCAGCGCCGATGGTGCCGTTGGTCTCGATATCCAGCACCAGCTTGTCGAGGTTGGTGCGCTGCTCAACGCGAGCGGCGTCCACTTCGTAGGCCACGCGCAGGATCGGCGCGAACGATGCATCGAGCTGCAGACGACCGATCGGCCGCGCCTCGTCATCCGGATGCTGACGCGTGCTGGCGGGCTGGTAGCCGACGCCGCGACGCACCTTCAAACGCATGTTGAGCGCAATGTCCTTGGTCAGATGGCAGAGCACGTGCTCCGGGTTGATGATCTCAACCGTGTGATCGACGACGATGTCGCCGGCCGTGACCACACCCTTGCCCTTCTTGGACAGAGTAAGCGTTACTTCATCGCCGGAATGCTGACGAATGGCCACGTCCTTCAGGTTGAGCAAGACTTCGATCACGTCCTCCTGCAGACCTTCGAGCGTGGTGTACTCGTGCAGCACGCCGTCGATTTCCACTTCGACGATGGCGCTGCCGGGAATCGAGGACAGCAGCACGCGGCGCAGCGCATTGCCCAGGGTGTGGCCGAAACCACGCTCGAGCGGCTCTACCACGACCTTGGCGCGATTGGCTCCGAGCTGTTCGACGCTGAGGCCCCGAGGCCGCAGCACACTAGTTGACGAAACTGCCATGCAGAGCTCCGGTAAAATTACTTCGAGTAAAGCTCGACGATCAGGGCTTCATTGATGTCGGACGGCAGATCACTGCGTTCCGGCACCGACTTAAACGTACCTTCAAATTTCTTGGCATCGACTTCGACCCAGATCGGACGCAGATCCATGGTGTCGAAGATGGTCGACGCTTCCTGCACGCGCAGCTGGGTACGTGCGCGCTCGGTCAAAGCAATCGCGTCGCCCGGGCGCACCTGGTAGGAAGGAATGTTGACCTTCTTGCCGTTCACCAGGATGGCCTTGTGGGCAACCAGCTGACGAGCCTGGGCGCGGGTAACCGCAAAACCCATGCGATAGACGACATTGTCCAGACGGCTCTCAAGCAGCTGCAGCAGGTTTTCACCCGTGTTGCCCTTGGTCGTTGCCGCTTTGGAGTAATAGTTGGCGAACTGGCGCTCAAGCACACCATAGATGCGCTTGACCTTCTGCTTTTCACGCAGCTGCACGGCGTAGTCCGACATGCGCATGCGCTTGTTGGCGCCATGCTGGCCGGGCTTGTTTTCCAGCTTGCACTTGGAATCCAGCGCGCGCGCCGGGCTCTTCAGGCTGAGATCTGCACCCTCACGACGGGCGAGTTTGCAGGTAGCTCCACGATAACGGGCCATGGGTATGCTCCTTAGACTCGACGCTTCTTGGGGGGACGGCAGCCGTTATGCGGAATCGGCGTAACGTCAATGATGTTGAGCACCTTGTAGCCCAACGCGTTCAGCGAACGCACGGCCGACTCGCGACCCGGGCCTGGGCCCTTGATGCGCACTTCGACCGTTTTTACACCGTAATCGCCTGCAGCACGGCCGGCCTTTTCGGCAGCGACCTGGGCAGCGAACGGGGTGGACTTGCGCGAACCACGAAAACCGGCGCCGCCGGCAGTGGCCCACGACAGAGCATTACCCTGACGATCGGTGATGGTGACAATGGTGTTGTTGAAAGAAGCCTGCACGTGGGCCACGGCGTCCGTGACAACGCGCTTGATCTTCTTCTTGGTTTTAACCGGCTTAGCCATATTCGAAATCCGTTACTTCTTGATCGCGCGACGGGGACCCTTGCGGGTACGTGCGTTGGTACGCGTGCGCTGGCCGCGCACCGGCAGACCGCGACGATGGCGCAGGCCGCGATAGCAGCCCAGATCCATCAGACGCTTGATGGCAATACCCACCTCACGGCGCAGATCGCCTTCGACGGTGTACTTAGCGATTTCGTGGCGGATTTTCTCCACCTCGCCCTCGCTGAGTGATTTGATCGGCGTGGTCGGAACCACTCCGGCATCCACGCAGACCTTCTTGGCCCGGCTGCGGCCGATACCGAAAATGCTCTGCAGACCAACCCAGACATGTTTCTGGACCGGCAAATTGACACCCGCAATGCGCGCCATGATGTGTTATCTCCGATGCTTTCGTGCGCGGTAAACGCGCAATTCTAACCTGAATTAACTTCACTGGAAAGCCCTGCGGCATCCACTGCCGCAGCTCTCACCACCTTTAGCCCTTTACGTACAACCTTAGCTGCGACGCAAATTGGCCTTCTTGAGCAAACTCTCGTACTGGTGACTGACTAGATGCGCCTGCACCTGAGCCGTGAAATCCATCACCACCACCACCACGATCAGCAGCGAGGTGCCACCGAAGACGAACGGAACATGCCAGGTAGCCTGCATGAACGATGGAACCAGACAGACCAGCACCAGATACAGCGCACCCACGCCAGTCAACCGCGTCATGACCGAATCAACGTAGTTGGCGGTAGCGCGACCCGGCCGAATGCCTGGGATCAAAGCGCCTGAACGCTTCAAATTGTCAGCCGTCTCCTCAGCGTTGAACACAATCGCCGTATAGAAGAACGCAAACGCAATCACCAGCACCGCAAAAACGATATCGTGCAATGGATTGCCCGGACTCAACTGCTGCGTTAGATCCTGCAGCCAGCGCGACTGGTGATTGGCACCGAACCAGGCCACAGCAGTTGCCGGAAACATCAGCAAGCTGGAAGCGAAGATCGGCGGAATAACGCCAGCCATATTGATCTTCAGCGGCAGATGCGAGGTCTGGTTCATGTAGGCACGCTGGCCGCCGGAGCGTCGTGCGTAATTCACGGTGATACGCCGCTGGGCGCGCTCCATGAACACCACGAACGCCGTCACGGCTAGAACCAGCGCTACCACCATCAGCAGCTTCAGTACCGTCAGCTCACCATTGCTGGCCATGCCAAGCGTGTGCACCACTGCCGCCGGTAAACCAGCAACGATACCGGCAAAGATCAGCAGCGAAATACCGTTGCCGATACCGCGCTCCGTCATCTGCTCGCCCAGCCACATCAGAAACATCGTGCCTGCAGTCAATCCAACAACCGATGACATGATGAAACCGAAGCCCGGCGTGTAGACCACCGGTGCACCACCGGCCGCTACCTGACTCTGCAGCGCCACCGCAATACCGAAGGACTGAAACGCTGCCAGACCAACCGTCGCATAACGCGTATACATCGTCATCTTGCGCTTGCCTGACTCGCCTTCCTTGCGCAGGCCCTGCAGGCTAGGAATCACCGAGCCCATCATCTGGAACACGATCGATGCCGAGATGTACGGAATCACGCCGAGTGCGAATACCGAAAAGCGTGACAGCGCGCCGCCGGAGAACATGTTGAACATGTCCATCAGGCCGTTGCCGTTGACCAGGTTACTCATCGCCTCCGGATTGACGCCGGGTACCGGTATGAACGAACCCAACCGGAACACCACCAGCGCCGCAATCACGAAGAAGATGCGCTGACGAAGCTCCGTCAGCTTGCCGAGCTTGCCGAGCGAGTTGCCCTTGGCTTCAGCCACGGCCGATTACTCCACGCTTCCGCCGGCCGCTTCGATCGCTGCCCTGGCGCCGGCGGTAGCCAGCAGACCAGTCAGCTTCACGGCACGACCGATTTCACCCTTCAGAACGACCTTGACCTTTTTCGCGCGGCTGCTGATCAGGCCAGCCTTGTGCAGCACGACGGTGTCGATCACGTCTTCCTTAATGTTCGCCAGCTGATACAGGAACACTTCCTGGCTCTCAGCCTTCTTCAACGAGCGGAAGCCGACCTTCGGCAACCGGCGCTGCAGCGGCATCTGGCCGCCCTCGAAACCGTACTTATGGGTACCACCGGCGCGAGCGTGCTGACCCTTGTGTCCGCGGCCAGCCGTCTTGCCCATGCCCGAACCGATACCGCGACCGACACGCAGACGCGTTTTGTGCGAACCAGCGTTTGGCTTAAGTGTATTGAGATGCATGACTTACTCCTCGACCCGGACCAGGTAATAGACCGTGTTGATCAGGCCACGTACCTGCGGGCTGTCCTTCAGTTCACGGACGTCGTTGATCTTGCCCAGACCCAGCGCCTTGACGCTGAGGCGATGACGCGCCTGCACGCCACGCAGGCCCTTGACCAGGCGCACGCGCACGGTCGCATCGGCGGTTGCTTTTGACTTAGCCATTGCCCAGCACCTCTTCCAGAGTCTTGCCACGCTTGGCGGCGATTTTCTTGGGCGAGGCAACAGCCTGCAGGCCCTTGATGGTTGCGCGCACCAGGTTGATCGGGTTACGTGAACCGACCGCCTTGGCCAGCACGTTCTTCACGCCAACCACTTCCAGCACAGCGCGCATGGCGCCACCGGCAATCACACCGGTACCTTCGGAAGCTGGCTGCATGTAAACCCGCGCCGCGCCGTGGTTGGCCTTGATGGCATACCACAAGGTGCCGTTGTTCAGCTCGATGTCGACCATCTGGCGGCGGGCACGCTCCATCGCCTTGGAGATGGCCACCGGCACTTCACGCGCCTTGCCATAACCGAAGCCGACCTTGCCCTCGCCGTCACCGACGACGGTCAGTGCGGTAAAGCTCATCTGGCGGCCGCCCTTTACGGTCTTGGCCACGCGGTTGACGGCAATCAGCTTTTCAAGCAGGCCATCTGAATTTTCGCGATCGTTAGAAGACATGTTCTTTTCCATGTGCCCGGCAAACGCCAGGACTTTGCTTGCGGCTTAGCCGCTTGGAGTTGTAGTTGACTCTGTGGCGCAAGACTGAACTGCACCGGTACCGCTTAAACAAATTCTTAGAACTTCAGACCCGCTTCGCGAGCCGCATCGGCCAAAGCCTTGATGCGACCGTGGTAACGAAAGCCCGAGCGATCGAACGCAACCGACTCGATACCGGCAGCGACGGCGCGCTCTGCAATCGCCTTACCGACAGCAGCAGCAGCCTCGCAATTCTTCGTACCCTTCAGGCTCTCCGCGACGGACTTCTGCACGGTCGAGGCAGCGGCAACCACGTTCAGGCCGCTGGCGTCAAAAACCTGCGCATAGATATGCTGCCCGGTCCGATGCACCGACAAACGGGGCACGGCCAGCTTGCGGATATGGCTGCGCGTCGACTTGGCGCGGCGGATGCGATTTTCGTTTTTCGTCTTGTTCATCGTGATATCTCCAGAAAGCGGATCGGCTTAGTTCGGCAGCTGCTGGTGAAGAGAGCGGCCACGGATGGCCGCCCCTACACGCAAGGCTGCGTATTTACGCCTTCTTGGCTTCCTTCAGCGTGATCTTCTCACCGGCATAGCGTACGCCCTTGCCCTTATAAGGCTCCGGCGGACGGAAGCCGCGAATTTTTGCCGCTACCTGACCCACGACCTGCTTGTCTGTGCCCTTGATCAGCACTTCTGTCTGCGTAGGAGTCTCAAGGCTGATGCCTTCCGGCGCCTCGAACAGGACCGGATGCGAAAAACCCAGGCTCAGGTTCAGCGCCTTACCCTGCATCGCAGCGCGGTAACCGACGCCGACCAGCTCGAGCTTACGCTCATACCCTTCGGAGACGCCCTTGACCAAATTGGCCAACAGCGCACGCGCGGTACCGCCGAACTTGTCGTCGGTGCCCTCGTCCAGACCGATGTTGGCCACACCGTTTTCCTGGGTGATGGACACGCCAGGGAGGTGATGCATCGAAAGCGTGCCCTTGGGACCCTTGACGGAGATCTTGTCGCTAGCGACGGTCAGCTCAACGCCCTTGGGCAGGGAAATAGGTTGTTTGGCTACACGTGACATCGATAGTCTCCTTACGCCACGCGGCCGATGACTTCGCCGCCGAGACCCTTAGCACGGGCCTGAGCGTCGGTCAGCAGACCGGCCGAAGTCGAAATGATCGAAATACCGAGACCGCCAAGCACCTTGGGCAGCTCGTCCTTGCCGCGATAAACACGCAGACCGGAGCGGCTGACACGGGCAATGGTCTCGATGGCCGGCTGGCCGTCAAAATACTTGAGCTTGATCTCGAGCACCGGCTTGCCCTCCTCGCTGGAGGTCTTGGCGTCGAGGATATAGCCCTCATTCTTGAGAAGGTCGGCGATAGCCACCTTCAGTTTCGACGACGGCATACTCACGACCGGCTTGCCCATGGCTTGGGCATTGCGGACGCGCGTAAACAGATCGGCGATGGGATCAGTCATGCTCATGAAAAGTCCTTCCTGAGTGCACCGATATCCGATAAAACCGGAAATCAATTAGATTGTGAGCCGACCGAGAACGCCGGCCTGCCTTGCGCAGACCGCCGACTATATCAGCATTGCCAGGTTTTAGCGAACATTGATGCGGTAATCGCATTTGCCGGCAGCGGGAAGGCCGCCGGTCGAATCAAAGTGGGCCGCCGGCACACTTTGATTCAGTAAGAGTCTTTGTTACCAGCTGGCCTTGCGAAGACCCGGCACGTCACCGCGCATGGTTGCTTCACGCAGCTTGTTACGGCCGAGGCCAAACTTTGCATACACAGCGCGCGGGCGGCCCGTCAGGGCGCAGCGCGTGCGCTGACGCGACGGGCTGGCGTCACGTGGCAGCTTCTGCAGCTTCGCCTGTGCGTCCATTTTCTCCTCGTAGGAGGCCGTGGTGCTCAGGACGATCGCCTTGAACTCGCTGCGCTTGGCAGCGTACTTCTTGACGAGCTTGGTCCGCTTGATATCGCGGTTCACCATTGATGTCTTAGCCATGGATATCGCGCCTAATCAGTTACGGAACGGGAAGCTGAAAGCAGCCAACAAGGCTTTGGCCTCTTCGTCGGTCTTGGCGGTGGTGGTAATGGAGATGTCCATACCGCGCAGCGCGTCGACCTGGTCGAAGTCGATTTCAGGGAAGATGATCTGTTCCTTGATACCAAAGTTGTAGTTGCCACGACCATCGAACGCGCGAGCCGACACACCGCGGAAGTCGCGCACGCGCGGCAGCGAGATGTTGATCAGGCGATCCATGAATTCCCACATCTGGGCGCGGCGCAAGGTGACCTTGCAGCCGATCGGCCAACCGTCGCGGATCTTGAACGAGGCGACGGAAACACGGGCCTTCGTGGTGATGGGCTTCTGACCGGCAATCTTCGCCATGTCGGCCACCGCGTTCTCAAGCACCTTCTTGTTGCCAGCGGCTTCGCCCACGCCCATGTTCAGCGTGATCTTGGTGATGCGGGGAACCTGCATCACGTTCTGGTAGCCGAACTGCTCGGTGAGCTTGGCGACTACCTGTTCTTTATAGAAATTTTCAAGGCGGGTCATGATCGTGTTCCTTACGCGTCCACGACCTCGCCATTCGAACGGAACACGCGGACCTTGCGCCCATCTTCGAGCGTTTTGATGCCGACGCGTTCACCCTTATTCGTGGCGGGGTTGAACAGCTGCACATTGGAGAGATGGATCGAAGCTTCACGCTCGACGATGCCGCCAGCCACGTTGGCCTGGGGATTCGGCTTGGTGTGACGCTTGACCAGATTCACGTTGGAGACGAATACACGATCGTCTGCAACACGCAGCACATCGCCGCGCTGACCCTTATTTTTGCCGGTGATCACGAGGACCTGATCACCTTTGCGGATACGGTTCATTTCTTTAACTCCGCTCAGAGCACTTCGGGAGCAAGCGAGACGATCTTCATGAACTTCTCGCTGCGCAGCTCGCGGGTGACCGGCCCGAAGATACGGGTACCGATCGGCTCGAGCTTGTTGTTGAGGAGCACCGCTGCATTGCCGTCGAAACGGATCAGCGAGCCATCGGGACGACGTACACCCTTGGCGGTGCGAACCACCACGGCGTTGTAAACCTCGCCTTTCTTTACCTTGCCGCGCGGAATGGCATCCTTCACGGTCACTTTGATCACATCGCCGATGGCGGCGTAACGGCGCTTGGAGCCGCCGAGCACCTTGATGCACATCAGTTCTTTCGCGCCGCTATTGTCCGCTGCGGAAAGCGTGCTTTGCATCTGGATCATGGCTGCACCCTCCCTTAGACGTTGGCGCGCGTGATGATTTCAACCACGCGGTGATGTTTGGTCTTGGACAACGGACGGCACTCGGCGATACGGACGACATCGCCCTCGTTCGCACCCAGATCGTCCTGCGCATGCAACTTGGTCGAACGGCGGATGATCTTGCCGAGCAGCCAGTGCTGAACCTGACGCTCGACCAGCACGGTCACCGTCTTGTTCATCTTGTTGCTGGTCACGCGACCCTCAAGGGTGCGCACCTGCTTTTTGTTTTCTACTACTTCTTGATTAGCGCTCATGTCAGCCGTCCTTACTTCTTGCCGCCGAGCACAAACTTCGTGCGGGCGATGTCACGCCGAACGCGGCGAAGCTGGTGCGGCTGAGTGAGCTGACCGGAACCCTTCTGCATGCGCAGATTGAACTGCTCCTTGCGAAGGTCCAGCAAATGCTGCTGCAACTCGTCGGCCGACTGGTTGTTGATATCTTTGGTGGCCATCACATCACCGCCCTGGTCACAAACTGGGTCTGCACGGACAGCTTCGCTGCCGCCAGACGGAATGCCTCACGCGCCGTCAATTCGTCGACGCCCTCGATTTCATAAAGCATGCGGCCGGGCTGGATGGGGGCAACCCAGAATTCCACGCTGCCCTTGCCGGCGCCCATGCGCACTTCGATCGGCTTCTTGGTGATCGGCTTGTCGGGGAACACGCGGATCCACAACTTGCCGCCACGCTTGACGAAACGCGTGATGCAACGACGAGCCGCCTCGATCTGGCGCGCGGTAAGCGCGCCGTGCGTGGTCGCCTTCAGGCCGTACTCGCCAAAGCTGACGAGGTTGGAGCATTGGGCCAGGCCGTCGTTACGGCCCTTGAACTGCTTACGGTATTTGGTTCGCTTCGGTTGCAACATGGCAACTCTCCTTACTTGGCCGTCCGCTCGCGGCGGCCGTCACCGGCCTCGCGACGCGAATCATTACGACGACCTTCGCCACCTTCGCGGCGCGGCTGCGCGGATGCCGGCTCATCTTTCTGCTCTTGGCTGGCAGCGGCCAGATCAAAGATCTCGCCCTTGTAGATCCAGACCTTGATGCCGATGATGCCGTACGTGGTTTTCGCTTCGGCGGTGCCGTAGTCGATGTCGGCGCGCAGCGTATGCAGCGGCACGCGACCCTCACGGCTCCACTCGGAGCGGGCAATCTCGGCACCGTTCAGACGACCGGACACGTTGATCTTGATACCCAGCGCACCAAGGCGCATCGCGTTACCGACCGAGCGCTTCATCGCGCGGCGGAACATGATGCGACGCTCGAGCTGCTGCGCGATCGACTCCGCGACCAGCTGCGCATCGATTTCCGGCTTGCGCACTTCGCTAACGTTGATGTGCGTCGGAACGCCCATCATGTCGCTGACTTCCTTGCGCAGCTTCTCGATATCCTCACCCTTCTTGCCGATCACCACGCCCGGACGGGCGGTGTGGATCGTCACGCGTGCGGTCTTGGCCGGACGCTCGATCTGGATGCGGGAGATACCGGCAGCAGCCAGCTTCTTCTTCAGCATGTCGCGCACTTTGATGTCGGCAACCAGGTAGGTTGCGTAATCGCGCTTGTTGGCGAACCACTTGGAATTCCAGTCCTTGGCAATGCCGAGGCGGATACCGGTGGGATGAACTTTATGACCCATCGTCTCTATCCTCGGTTAGTTGCCAACAACCACAGTGATGTGGCTGGTGCGCTTGAGAATGCGCGAACCGCGGCCTTTGGCGCGGGCGTGCATGCGTTTCATGGCAGGACCCTCATCGACGAAGATGCTGGACACTTTCAGCTCGTCCACGTCAGCGCCGAGATTGTTCTCAGCATTGGCGACGGCCGACAGCAGCACCTTTTTGACCAGGAGCGCGGCTTTCTTGTTGGTAAAGGTCAGCACGTCGCTGGCGCGGCCCACGGGGAGTCCGCGGACCAGATCAGCTACGAGGCGGGCCTTTTGCGCCGAGATGCGGGCGCCGCGCAGAATTGCTTTGGCTTCAGTGCTCATCACTTGCCCTTCTTGTCGCCGACATGGCCCTTGAACGTACGGGTCACCGCGAACTCGCCGAGCTTGTGCCCGACCATGTTCTCGTTGATCAGTACGGGTACGTGCTGACGGCCGTTGTGGATAGCGATGGTCAAGCCGACCATTTCCGGCAAAATCATCGAGCGGCGCGACCAGGTCTTGATCGGACGCTTGTTATTGGCGGAAACCGCAGCTTCCACCTTCTTGACGAGGTGAAGGTCGACAAACGGACCTTTTTTCAGAGAGCGTGGCATGTCGGTTTCCTGTTACTTGCGACGACGCACGATGAACTGCTGCGTGCGCTTGTTGTTACGGGTCTTGTAGCCCTTGGCCGGCGTGCCCCACGGGCTGACCGGATGACGACCACCTGAAGTCTTGCCTTCACCACCACCGTGCGGATGGTCGACCGGGTTCATCACCACACCGCGAACGGTCGGGCGAATACCCAGCCAGCGCTTGGCGCCGGCCTTGCCGAGCTTCTTCAGGCTGTGCTCGCCGTTGCCGACTTCACCGATGGTGGCGCGGCACTCGACTGGCACCCGGCGCATTTCGCCGGAGCGAAGACGCAGCGTGGCGTAACCGGATTCGCGAGCGACCAGCTGTACCGATGCACCGGCGCTGCGCGCAATCTGCGCACCCTTGCCCGGGCGCAGCTCGATGCAGTGGATCGTGCTACCCATCGGGATGCTGCGCAGCTGCATGCAGTTACCCGACTTGATCGGCGCTTCACGACCGGAGAGCAGCACGTCGCCTACCGCCACGCCCTTAGGCGCAATGATGTAGCGACGCTCGCCGTCGGTGTAGCAAAGCAGGGCAATGTGCGCGGTGCGGTTCGGATCGTATTCGATCCGCTCGACCTTGGCCGACACGCCTTCCTTGTCACGCTTGAAATCGATGATGCGGTAATGCTGCTTATGACCACCGCCACGATGACGCACGGTGATGCGGCCATGATGGTTGCGACCACCGGTGCGCGACTGCGCCTCGACCAGCGGCGCATACGGCGCGCCCTTGTACAGACCTTCGGTGCGGACGCTTACCGCGTCGCGACGGCCCGGCGAGGTCGGCTTGTGAGTAATTAATGTCATCTCAAAATACTCCTGGCTCAGGCCTTGGCGGAAACGTCGATGGTCTGGCCATCGGCAAGACGCACATAGGCCTTACGCTTGCCCTGACGGCTGCCAGCGCGCTGACGGAAAGCCTTGACCTTGCCCTTGGTGTTCACCAGGTTCACCTGCTTGACGGTCACGTCAAACAGCTTTTCCACGGCAACACGGACGTCGGCCTTGGTTGCGGTAGGAGCAACCACGAAGACGTACTGGTTGTGTTCGGCCAGACGGGCCGACTTCTCCGAGATGTGCGGCGCGCGCAGCGTATCGAGAATGCGTTCGTTGTTCATGCCAGCCACTCCTCGATCTTCTTCACCGCGTCGACCGTCATCACCACGTGGTCGGAACCGACCAGGCTTACCGGGTTCAGCGCCATCACGTCCAGCACATGGATGTACGGAATATTGCGCGCACCCAGGAACACGTTCTCGGAAGCGTCTTCGGACACCAGCAGCACGCGACCGGTCACTTCCAGCTCGGCCAATTTGGCGACCATGGTGGTGGTCTTTGGGTTGTCGATGCCGAAGCTCTCGACCACTTTCAGACGACCGGCACGGTTCAGCTCAGCCAGGATGGAGCGGATCGCCACGCGATACGCCTTGCGGTTGACCTTCTGCTCGTAGCTGCGCGGCTTGGCAGCAAACGTGCGGCCACCGCCCACGAAGATCGGAGCGCGGTAATCGCCGTGGCGTGCACCGCCGCCCTTCTGCTTCTTGAATTTCTTGGTCGTACCAGACATCTGGCCGCGCGAGAGCTGCGACTGGGTGCCTGCACGGCCGGCTGCCTGGTAGGCAACCACAACCTGATGGATCAGGGCCTGCTTGAACTCGGCACCGAACACTTCGTCCGACACGCTGAGCGCGGCCTTGTCAGGCGATGTTGCGCCAATAACGTTAAGTTCCATGGCGTACTCCTCAGCTCTTCGTCGTCGGGCGGATGATGACGTCGCCACCGGTTGCACCCGGTACCGCACCCTTCACCGCAATCAGATGACGCTCGGCGTCGACCTTGATCACTTCCAGACCCTGCTGCGTGCGGTTCACTGCACCCATGTGGCCGGACATCTTCTTGCCTGGGAACACGCGTCCCGGCGTCTGGCGCTGGCCGATAGAACCCGGCGCGCGATGCGACAGCGAGTTACCGTGGGTGGCATCACCCATCTTGAAGTTCCAGCGCTTGATCGTGCCCTGAAAGCCCTTGCCTTTCGACACGCCGGCAACGTCAACGATCTGACCGACGGTGAAAACCTCGTCAGCCTTGATCTCGTTACCCACGGCATACTTGCCGAGATCGTCGGCAGACACGCGGAACTCCCACAAACCCCGGCCCGGTTCAACCTTGGCCGAGGCGTAATGACCTTTCAGCGGCTGGGTCAGCAGGTTCGCACGCTTGGTGCCAACTGCAACCTGGACAGCGCTGTAGCCATCGTTATCTTCCGTCTTCAACTGGGTCACCCGGTTCGGCGTCGCCTCAATCAGCGTCACCGGAATCGAACGGCCATCTTCAGTGAAGAGTCGGCTCATGCCGCATTTGCGGCCAACCAATCCGATACTCATCTTCGTATCCTGTCTATCGCTCAACCGAGCTTGATCTGAACATCGACGCCAGCGGCGAGATCAAGCTTCATGAGCGCGTCCACGGTTTTGTCGTTCGGGTCAACAATGTCCAACACGCGCTTGTGAGTACGGGTTTCGTACTGGTCGCGTGCGTCTTTGTCGACGTGCGGAGACACCAGAATGGTGTAACGCTCGATCTTGGTCGGCAGCGGAATCGGGCCGAGGACCGTGGCGCCTGTGCGCTTGGCCGTCTCGACGATCTCGCTGGCTGAGCGGTCGATCAAACGATGATCGTACGCCTTCAATCGAATCCGAATCTTCTGGTTCGCCATAACCGTGTCCTATTGTCGAAAGAACGTAATGTGAAACAGAACGGCTTCTCACCGCCCTGCACAACCCTTGTATTACATGGCTGCCACGCCTATTGCAGGTATGGCAAGCCGCACAGCTTACATCAATTTTATAGAAAAGTCGCGCTTTTTTGTTTCAGCTATCGTCCTTGATAGCAAGGCCAAAACCGGCATCCATGCCTGACGTTTCGTAAGAGATTCAAACAACTGGGCTTTTACTCGGAGCCCGTTTGGCGCAGCTCTCCCCGGCGTTATCTGACCCAACAGGTCGGATCAACGGCGGGAGTCATCCCGGCAGCGCGCTGCCGGGATAACTGTTACTTGATGACCTTGGCCACGACGCCGGCGCCGACGGTACGACCGCCTTCGCGGATCGCGAAACGCAGGCCTTCGTCCATCGCGATCGGGTGGATCAGGCTCACCACCATCTTCACGTTGTCACCCGGCATCACCATTTCCACGCCCTCGGGCAGCTCGCAAGCGCCCGTCACGTCGGTCGTGCGGAAGTAGAACTGCGGGCGGTAACCCTTGAAGAACGGCGTATGACGGCCACCTTCATCCTTCGACAGCACGTACACCTCGGCCTCGAAGTCCGTGTGCGGGGTGATCGTGCCCGGCTTGGCCAACACCTGGCCGCGCTCGACGTCGTCACGCTTCAGGCCGCGCAGCAGCAGACCGGCGTTGTCGCCCGCCTGACCCTGATCCAGCAGCTTGCGGAACATTTCCACGCCGGTGACCGTGGTTTTCTGCGTATTGCGGATACCGACCACTTCGATTTCGTCGCCGACCTTGATGATGCCGCGCTCGATACGACCGGTCACCACGGTGCCGCGGCCGGAGATCGAGAACACGTCCTCGACCGGCATCAGGAACGGCTTGTCGATCACGCGCACCGGCTCGGGGATGTACGCATCCAGCGCATCGACCAGCTTGATGATCGACGGCACGCCGATCTCGCTCTGGTCACCTTCCAGCGCCAGCTTGGCCGAACCGTGGATCATCGGGGTGTCGTCACCCGGGAAGTCATACTTGCTCAGCAGCTCGCGCACTTCCATCTCGACCAGCTCGAGCAGCTCGGCGTCGTCGACCATGTCCGCCTTGTTCAGGTAGACCACGATGTACGGCACGCCCACCTGACGCGACAGCAGGATGTGCTCGCGCGTCTGCGGCATCGGGCCGTCCGCGGCCGAGCACACCAGGATCGCGCCGTCCATCTGCGCTGCACCGGTGATCATGTTCTTCACATAATCGGCGTGGCCCGGGCAGTCGACGTGCGCGTAATGGCGGTTCGGCGACTCGTATTCCACGTGGGCGGTCGAGATCGTGATGCCGCGCGCCTTCTCTTCCGGCGCCGCGTCGATCGCGTCATAGGCCTTGAACTCGCCACCGAAACGTTCTGCACCGACTTTCGTCAGCGCCGCTGTCAGCGTCGTCTTGCCGTGATCCACGTGACCAATCGTGCCGACGTTGACGTGCGGCTTGGTGCGTTCGAATTTACCCTTTGCCATGACCTAAACCTCTAAATTGAATAATACGAAATACGAAAAAAGTTGGATTATGCCGCTGAATCCTCAGGCCCTTTTCATGACCTGCTCGGCGATGTTGTTCGGCGCCTCGGCGTAGTGATCGAACACCATAGTGTACGTGGCGCGGCCCTGGGTCTGCGAACGCAAACTGGTGGCGTAACCAAACATCTCACCAAGCGGAACGGTCGCGTTGATCACCTTGCCCGAATTGGTGTCTTCGGAGCCCTGCAACACGCCTCGGCGGCGGCTCAGGTCACCCATGACATCACCCATGTAATCCTCGGGCGTAACTACTTCTATTTTCATGACGGGCTCCAACAACGCCGGGCTGGCCTTGTGGAAACCCTCCTTGAAGCCGATGGAACCGGCGATCTTGAACGCCATTTCGTTGGAGTCAACCTCATGATACGAGCCGTCGATCAGCCGGATCTTGACGTCAACAACCGGAAATCCGGCCAGCGGACCCGCGGTCATCGCTTCCTGAATGCCCTTGTCGACCGCAGGAATAAATTCCTTCGGAATCACGCCGCCGACGATGGCATTCTCGAATACATAACCATGCCCGCGCTCCTGCGGAAGAATCTCCAGCACCACGTGGCCAAACTGACCTTTGCCACCGGACTGGCGAATAAACTTGCCTTCCTGCTTGACCGGCTTGCGGATGGTCTCGCGATAAGCCACCTGTGGCTTGCCGACGTTTGCATCCACCTGATATTCGCGCCGCATCCGATCAACCAGAATATCCAGATGCAGCTCGCCCATGCCGGCAATGATGGTCTGACCCGACTCCTCGTCGGTACGCACGCGGAAGGACGGATCCTCCGACGCCAGACGACTGAGCGCCACACCCATCTTCTCCTGGTCCGACTGGGTTCTCGGCTCGACCGCCATGGCAATGACGGGTTCCGGAAAAACCATCCGCTCCAGCGTGATCAGGTGGTCCTGAGCACATAGGGTATCGCCAGTGGTCACATCTTTCAGGCCTACTGCCGCCGCAATGTCGCCGGCGCAAACCTCTTTCAATTCCTGCCGATCGTTGGCGTGCATCTGCAGCAGGCGACCGATTCTTTCTTTCTTGCTCTTGGTCGGGTTGTATAACGCGTCACCGGACTTCAAAACACCCGAATAGACGCGAAAAAACGTCAGCGACCCGACGAACGGATCCGTCATGATCTTGAAGGCCAGCGCCGCGAATGGCTGATCGTCACCCGCCATACGCGTGACTTCGCGTTCGTTCTCGTCAAGACCTTTGACCGGCGGGCGATCCGCCGGCGATGGCAGGAATTGCACGACCGCATCGAGCATTGCCTGCACGCCCTTGTTCTTGAACGCCGAACCGCAGAACACCGGAATCAGGGTTGCCGCTAAAGTCCCTGCGCGAATGCCGGCGAGAATGTCTTCCTCAGCCAGGTCACCCTCTTCCAGGTACTTGTCCATCAGCGCTTCGGACGTTTCCGCCGCTGCCTCGACCATAAAGCTGCGCGCTTCGATGGCAGCGTCTTTCAAGTGCGCCGGAATTTCCCGGTAGTCGAACTTCATGCCTTGGGATTCCATATCCCAGATCACCGCTTTCATCTTGAGCAGATCGACAACGCCCTGGAAACCTTCTTCGGCGCCGATCGGCACCTGCATCGGTACCGGATTGGCGCCCAAACGGGTTTTCAGCTGGCTGACAACACCGTCAAAGTCGGCACCGGTGCGATCCATCTTGTTGACGAAAGCCAGCCGAGGCACTGAATATTTGTTCGCCTGGCGCCACACCGTCTCGGACTGCGGCTGCACGCCGCCCACGGCGCACAAGACAAAAACCGCGCCATCCAAAACGCGCAGGGACCGCTCAACTTCAATGGTGAAGTCAACGTGCCCCGGCGTATCGATGATGTTGAATCGATGCTCAGGCATGGACTGGTCCATGCCCTTCCAGAACGCCGTCGTTGCCGCCGACGTTATGGTGATACCCCGCTCCTGCTCCTGTTCCATCCAGTCCATCGTGGCCGCACCGTCGTGCACTTCCCCGATCCTGTGGCTTACGCCGGTGTAGAACAGGATGCGCTCCGTTGTCGTGGTTTTCCCGGCATCAATATGGGCCATGATGCCGAAGTTACGATAACGGTCGATGGGAGTGGTGCGTGCCACAGGAAAGACCTCGGAAAAGCTCGTAGCACTTGCAGATACCGCTGAAAATTACCAGCGGTAGTGCGAGAACGCCTTGTTGGCCTCGGCCATACGATGCGTTTCTTCGCGCTTCTTGGCAGCGCCACCGCGGCTCTCGGAAGCTTCCAGCAATTCAGCGGCCAGCTTCTTCGGCATCGAGGTCTCGCCACGCTTGCGCGCCGCGTCGATCACCCAACGCATGGCCAGCGCCATACGACGGCCCGGACGAACTTCGACCGGAACCTGGTACGTGGCACCACCAACGCGACGCGACTTCACCTCAACGGCGGGCGCGATGTTGTTGAGAGCTTTCTCGACCAGCGCTACCGGCTCGCCGTTCTTCTCACCAATGTGCAGCAGTGCGCCGTAGACAATGCTTTCGGCGACCGACTTCTTGCCGCTCTTCATCACCATGTTGATGAAACGGGCGATGAGCTGGCTTCCGTGCTTCGGATCCGGAAGGATCTGGCGGGCGGGATGTGAACCTTTACGCGACATGTTTGTTGTCCGTTATTTTTTGCAGGCATCCCTGCCTGCGTAGCGAAAGCAGCCGTCAATGGCTGCACTCTTCAATTAAGACTAATTACTTTTTCGGGCGCTTGGCGCCGTACTTCGAACGCGACTGACGACGCTTGGTGACACCAGCGCAGTCGAGGCTGCCGCGCACCGTGTGGTAGCGCACACCCGGCAGGTCCTTGACGCGACCGCCGCGGATCAGCACCACCGAGTGCTCCTGCAGGTTATGACCTTCACCACCGATGTAGCTGATGATCTCGAAGCCGTTGGTCAGGCGCACCTTGGCAACCTTGCGCAGCGCCGAGTTCGGCTTTTTCGGGGTCGTTGTGTAAACGCGCGTGCAGACGCCGCGGCGCTGCGGGCTGCTCTGCAGAGCCGGCGACCCACTCTTGTAGGTCTTGGGGCTGCGGGACTTGCGCACCAATTGGTTGACTGTCGTCATGCGAAACTATTCCTGAGAAACGTAAAGGCAGACCGATGAGCCGGCCTGCCAGAAGCGGTTATTAGCGTGGGCGGGTCACCAGAAGCAACCCGAAACCCTGCCGTCCTTGAGCCGAACACGAGGTGCATCCTTGCACCTCACTCGTATGTCAGCGAATAAAACCTTGAGCAGGCTTATTCTGAACCGTCATCGCTACCGGCCGGCGCCTCGGCAAACGACACAACCGGAGTGGAGCCCGACAGCGCATCCAGTTCCGAATCAGTCAAGCCACCCTGGCGACGACGCGCCGCGTGGTATGCCAAGCCCGTACCAGCCGGAATCAAGCGGCCGACAATAACATTTTCCTTAAGGCCACGCAAGGTGTCGCGCGTGCCGCGAACGGCTGCCTCGGTGAGAACGCGGGTGGTTTCCTGGAACGACGCTGCCGAGATGAACGACTCGGTGGCCAGCGACGCCTTGGTGATACCCAGCAGTACCGACTGATACTCGGCCGGACGCTCACCCTTAGCGATCGCACGATCGTTCTCGCCGTTGATGCGCACGCGCTCGACCTGCTCGCCGCGCAGGTAGTGGCTCTCGCCCGGCTCGACGATCTCGACCTTGCGCAGCATCTGGCGAATGATCGCTTCGATGTGCTTGTCGTTGATCTTCACGCCCTGCAGGCGGTACACGTCCTGAATTTCCTTGACCAGATACGAGGCCAGCGGTTCCACGCCCAGCAGGCGCAGGATGTCATGCGGGCTCGGCTCGCCGTCGACGACGGTTTCGCCCTTCTCCACATGCTCGCCCTCGAACACGATGACCTGACGCCACTTCGGAATCAGCTCCTCGTGCTCGTTGCCGTCCACGTCCTTGATGATCAGGCGCTGCTTGCCCTTGGTGTCCTTGCCGAAGCTGATGATGCCCGAGCGCTCCGCGAGGATCGCCGGCTCCTTCGGCTTGCGCGCCTCGAACAAGTCGGCCACGCGCGGCAGACCGCCGGTGATGTCACGGGTCTTGGAAGTCTCCTGCGGGATACGGGCAACCACGTCGCCCACGCCCACTTCGGCGCCGTTCTGGATCGACACGATGGCACCGGCCGGCAGAAAGTACTGCGCGGCGATGTCCGTACCCGGCAGCTTGAGCTCGCGGCCCTTGCTGTCTTCCAGGCGCACGATCGGACGCAGGTCCTTCGCCTGCGCACCGCGACGCTTCGGATCGGTGACCACCGCCGACTCCAGGCCGGTCAGATCATCGGTCTGGCTCTGCACGGTGACGCCATCGAGGAAGTCGATGAAGCGCACCACGCCGGCCACTTCGGTGACGATCGGATGGGTATGCGGATCCCAGTTGGCTACCGTCTGGCCGGGCTTGACCGGCGCACCGTCCTTGACCGCGATGATGGCGCCGTAAGGCACCTTGTAACGCTCGCGCTCACGGCCGCTGGTATCGATCACGCTCAGCTCGCCTGAACGCGACACGGCCACCAGATGACCCTGCTTGTGCTGCACCGACTTGAGGTTGTTGAACTTCAGCGAACCGGTCGTCTTTACCGTCACGTTGTCCACGGCCGCCGCACGCGAAGCCGCGCCGCCGATGTGGAACGTACGCATGGTCAGCTGGGTACCGGGCTCACCGATGGACTGTGCGGCAACCACGCCGACGGCCTCACCCATGTTGACCAGGTGACCACGGGCCAGATCGCGGCCGTAGCAGAACTTGCACACGCCATGGGCGGCGGCGCAGGTGATCGGCGAACGGACCTTGATGATCTGCACGCCGGCCTTGTCCAGCTTCTCGACCAGCGCCTCGTTGAGCAAGGTGTCGCGGGTGACGATCGGCTGATCGTCGTCGCCGGGGCCATAAACGTCCTCGACCACCACGCGACCGAGCACGCGCTCGCGCAGCGGCTCGACCACATCGCCGCCTTCGACGATCGGCTGCATGATCACGCCATTCTCGGTGCCGCAATCGTCCATCGTGATCACAACGTCCTGCGCCACGTCGACAAGTCGACGGGTCAGGTAACCGGAGTTCGCGGTCTTCAATGCCGTATCCGCCAGGCCCTTACGAGCACCGTGTGTGGAGTTGAAGTACTGCAGCACGTTCAGGCCTTCGCGGAAGTTCGCCTTGATCGGCGTCTCGATGATCGAGCCATCGGGACGCGCCATCAGGCCGCGCATGCCGGCCAGCTGACGAATCTGCGCCACGGAACCACGGGCGCCGGAGTCGGCCATGATGTATAGGGAGTTCATCGACTTCTGGTTGACCGTCTTGCCGTCGACATCCTTGACCTTCTCGGTACCGATGCCGTCGATCATGGCCTTGGCCACCAGTTCGCTGGTACGCGACCAGATGTCGACCACCTTGTTGTAACGCTCGCCGGCCGTGACCAGACCCGACTGATACTGCTGCTGGATCTCGACGACTTCCTTTTCGGCTTCTTCCAGGATCGGCTTCTTCTCGTCGGGAATCAGCATGTCGTCGATGCCGATGGAGATACCGGCGCGCGTCGCGAAACGGAAGCCCGTGTACATCAGCTTATCGGCGAACACGACGGTTTCCTTCAAGCCCAGCAAACGGTAGCTGGAGTTGATCAGGCGCGAGATCGCCTTCTTGGTCAGCTCGGTATTGGCCAGCTCGAACGGCAGACCCTCGGGCAAAATTTCAGCCAACAGGGCGCGGCCGACGGTGGTGTCGACGATCTTGGTTTCGTGGGTGCGCGTGCCGTCCTCGGCAATGTTCACCAGCTTCAGGCGAACCTTGACCTTGGCGTGCAGCTCGACGGCACGGTTGTCGTAGGCGCGGCGCACTTCGGCGATGCCGGAGAACACCATGCCGCCGCCCTTGACGTTGATCAGCTCGCGGGTCATGTAATACAGACCCAGCACGACGTCCTGCGTCGGCACGATGATCGGCTCGCCGTTGGCGGGGCTGAGGATGTTGTTGGACGACATCATCAGCGCGCGCGCTTCCAACTGCGCCTCGATCGAGAGCGGCACGTGCACGGCCATCTGATCGCCGTCGAAGTCGGCGTTGAATGCAGTACAGACCAGCGGATGCAGCTGGATCGCCTTGCCTTCGATCAGCTTCGGCTCGAACGCCTGGATGCCCAGACGATGCAGCGTCGGCGCACGGTTCAGCAGCACCGGATGTTCCCGGATCACCTCTTCGAGGATGTCCCAGACCTGGGCTTCTTCGCGCTCGACCAGCTTCTTGGCCGCCTTGATGGTGGTGGCTTCGCCACGCGCCTGCAACTTGGCGAAGATGAAGGGCTTGAACAGCTCGAGCGCCATTTTCTTCGGCAGACCGCACTGGTGCAGACGCAAGGTCGGACCGACCACGATCACCGAACGACCGGAGTAGTCCACGCGCTTGCCGAGCAGGTTCTGACGGAACCGGCCCTGCTTGCCCTTGATCATGTCGGCCAGCGACTTCAGCGCGCGCTTGTTGGTGCCGGTAATGGCACGGCCGCGGCGGCCGTTGTCGAGCAGCGCATCGACCGATTCCTGCAGCATGCGCTTTTCGTTGCGCACGATGATGTCCGGCGCATTAAGTTCGAGCAGACGCTTCAGGCGGTTGTTGCGGTTGATCACGCGGCGGTACAGATCGTTCAGATCGGAGGTCGCAAAGCGGCCACCGTCCAGCGGCACCAGCGGACGCAGGTCCGGCGGCAGCACGGGCAGTACGGTCAGCACCATCCACTCCGGCTTGTTGCCGGATTCCAGGAACGCCTCGATCAGCTTCACGCGCTTGGTCAGCCGCTTCAGCTTGGTCTCGGAGTTGGTGGAGGTGATCTCTTCCTTCAGACGAATGACTTCGCCCGGCAGGTCGAGCGACTTCAACAGGTGGAACACGGCCTCGGCGCCCATGCGGGCATCGAACTCGTCACCGTGCTCTTCGGTCGCTTCCAGGTACTGGTCTTCGCTGAGCAGCTGGCCGCGCTCAAGCGCCGTCATGCCCGGATCGATCACCACGAAGGCTTCGAAGTACAGGATGCGCTCGATATCGCGCAGCGTCATGTCCAGCATCAGGCCGATGCGCGAGGGCAGCGACTTGAGGAACCAGATATGCGCCGTCGGGCTGGCCAACTCGATGTGGCCCATGCGCTCGCGACGCACCTTGGCCAGCGTCACTTCCGTGCCGCACTTCTCGCAGACTACGCCGCGATGCTTCATGCGCTTGTACTTGCCGCACAGGCACTCGTAATCCTTCACCGGTCCGAAGATGGCGGCGCAGAACAGGCCGTCGCGCTCGGGCTTGAAGGTACGGTAGTTGATGGTTTCCGGCTTTTTGACTTCGCCGAATGACCACGAACGGATCAGCTCGGGCGACGCCAGCGCGATCTTGATCGCGTCAAAATCCGGCGTGGCGCGCTGCTGATTGAACAGATTGAGCAGGTCTTTCATTGCTTGGCTCCTGTAGGCGCGCGGGTCACTTGATCTCTTCCAGATCGATATCGATGGCGAGCGAGCGGATTTCCTTCACCAGCACGTTGAAGGATTCCGGCATGCCGGCCGACATCTCGTGGTTGCCGTCGACAATGTTCTTGTACATCTGGTTGCGGCCCTGCACGTCGTCGGATTTCACCGTCAACATTTCCTGCAGCGTGTATGCCGCGCCGTAAGCTTCCAGTGCCCACACCTCCATCTCGCCGAAGCGCTGACCGCCGAACTGCGCCTTGCCGCCCAGCGGCTGCTGGGTAACGAGCGAGTACGGACCGGTCGAACGGGCATGCATCTTGTCGTCGACCAGATGGTTGAGCTTGAGGTAATGCATGTAGCCGACGGTGACCGGACGATCGAACGCTTCGCCGGTACGGCCGTCGAACAGGATGGTCTGACCGGACTCGGGCAGATCGGCCAGCTTCAGCATCGCCTTGATTTCGGACTCTTCGGCACCGTCGAACACCGGCGTCGCCATCGGCACGCCTTCCTGCAGATTGGTGGCGAGGGTGAAGATTTCCTTGTCGGTGAGCGACTTCAGGTCGACGTGCTGTACGGCACCGGCCACATGGTGGTTGTAGATCTGGTCGAGGAACTCGCGGATCTGCGCCACCTTCGCCTGCGCTTCGAGCATCTTCTGGATCTTCTTGCCCAGGCCCTTGGCGGCCCAGCCCAGATGCACTTCCAGAATCTGCCCGATATTCATGCGCGACGGCACGCCCAGCGGGTTCAGCACGATGTCGACCGGCACGCCGTCGGCGGAGTACGGCATGTCTTCGACCGGCACCACGTTGGAGACGACACCCTTGTTACCGTGACGACCGGCCATCTTGTCGCCGGGCTGGATGCGACGCTTCACGGCCAGGAACACCTTGACCATCTTCAGCATGCCCGGAGCCAGATCGTCGCCCTGGGTGATCTTGCCCTGCTTCTCCTTGAAGCGCTTGTCGAACTCTTCCTTGTGGCGCTTGACCTGATCGGCCGCGCGCTCGAGGAACTCGGTGACGTCCTCGTCCTTGACGTTGATCTTGAACCAGTCGTCCTTCTTCAGGCCGTCGAGATAGGCATCGGTGATTTCCGTGCCGCGCTTGAGGCCGCCCGGACCGCTCATGGCCGACTTGCCGACCAGCGCGGTGCGCATGCGGCTGTAGATCGCCCCTTCGAGGATGCGGAACTGATCGTCCAGATCCTTGCGGACCCGCTTGATCTCGGTCTCTTCGATCTGCTTGGCGCGCTTGTCTTTGTCGATACCGTCGCGGGTGAAGACCTGCACGTCGATGACGGTGCCGTCCATGCCCGGCGGCACGCGCAGCGAGCTGTCCTTCACATCGGACGCCTTCTCGCCAAAGATCGCGCGAAGCAGCTTCTCTTCTGGCGTGAGCTGGCTCTCGCCCTTCGGCGTGACCTTGCCGACCAGGATGTCGCCCGCCTTTACTTCCGCACCGATGTAGACGATGCCGGACTCGTCGAGCTTGGCCAGCGCCTGCTCGCCCACGTTCGGAATGTCCGCGGTGATTTCCTCGGCACCGAGCTTGGTGTCACGCGCAGGGCACGACAGCTCCTCGATGTGGATCGAGGTGTAGCGGTCTTCCTGCACGACGCGCTCGGAGAGCAGGATCGAGTCTTCGAAGTTGTAGCCGTTCCACGGCATGAAGGCGATCAGCATGTTCTGGCCGAGCGCGAGCTCACCCAAATCGGTCGACGAACCGTCGGCCAGCGTGTCGCCCTTCTCCACCACGTCGCCGACGTTCACCAGCGGACGCTGGTTGAGGTTGGTGTTCTGGTTGGAACGGGTGTACTTGGTCAGCGTGTAGATATCGACGCCGGCGTCGTTGTCACCGACTTCGTCTTCGTTGACTCGCACCACGATACGGGCCGCATCGACCTGGTCGATCACGCCGCCGCGCTTGGCGGTGGCAATGACGCCGGAGTCGCGCGCCACGGCGCGCTCGATGCCGGTACCGACCAGCGGCGTCTGCGAACGCAGCGTCGGCACGGCCTGACGCTGCATGTTGGCGCCCATCAGGGCGCGGTTCGCATCGTCGTGCTCGAGGAACGGCACCAGCGCCGCCGCGACCGACACGGTCTGCATCGGCGAGACATCCATGTAGTCGACTTCGGCCGCCGGACGCAGCTCGGACTCACCGCGGAAACGGCAGGACACGAAGTCCTCGATGAAGCCACCGTTCTTGTCCAGCGGGGAGTTCGCCTGCGCGATCACGTGATCGCCTTCTTCGATCGCCGACAGGTAATCCACCTTGTCGGTGACCTTGCTATTGGCGACCTTGCGGTACGGCGTCTCGAGGAAGCCGTAGGAGTTGGTGCGGGCGTACACGGCCAGCGAGTTGATCAGGCCGATGTTCGGGCCTTCCGGCGTTTCGATGGTGCAGACGCGGCCGTAATGGGTCGGATGCACGTCGCGCACTTCGAAGCCGGCGCGCTCGCGGGTCAGACCGCCTGGTCCAAGCGCCGACACGCGGCGCTTGTGCGTCACTTCCGACAGCGGGTTGTTCTGATCCATGAACTGGGACAGCTGCGAGGAGCCGAAGAACTCCTTCACCGCCGCCGCCACCGGCTTGGCGTTGATCAGATCCTGCGGGGTCAGGCCATCGGCCTCGGCCAGCGACAGGCGCTCGCGCACGGCGCGCTCGACGCGCACCAGACCGATGCGGAAGGTGTTCTCGGCCATTTCGCCGACCGAACGCACGCGACGGTTGCCCAGATGATCGATGTCATCCACGGTGCCGTGGCCGTTCTTGATGTCGATCAGGACCTTAAGCACGTCGAGGATGTCGGACGTTTCGCCCTGCTCCTTGACCAGCGCCTGGGAAGCCTCTTCCTTGCGCTCGCTGAAGAACTTGTGGTCATACAGCACGCCCGGACCGAGGATGTCCTTGCGGCCCACGCGGCGGTTGAACTTCATCCGGCCGACGCTCGACAGGTCGTAGCGATCGAAGGTGAAGAACAGATTGAAGAACAGGTTCTGCGCGGCATCCTTGGTCGGCGGCTCGCCCGGACGCATCATGCGATAGATTTCCACCAGCGCCTCGAGCGGCGTCTTGGTGTTGTCGATGCGCAGGGTGTGCGAGATGTACGCGCCGCGATCCAGATCGTTGACGTACAGCGTCGGCACGACTTCGATACCGGCCTTGCGGAAGTTTTCCAGCTGCTCGGCAGTGATCTCGTCATTCGCCGACGCCAGCAGCTCGCCGGTGGCGGGATCGACGATGTCGGTCGCCACGATGCGGCCGACCGGATAGTCGTCCGGCACTTCCAGCGCTGTGATGTTCTCGGCCGCCAGCTGACGCACGTGACGCGCAGTGATGCGTTTGCCAGCTTCCACCAGCACGTTGCCACCGACCGCGAGGTCGAAGCTCAGCGTTTCGCCGCGCAGACGCTCGGCCACTAGCTCCAGCGTGGTGCCACCCTTCTTGCCCAGGTGGAACACGTTGTGCTCAAAGAAAATGCCCAGCATCTCCTCGTTGTTGTAGCCAAGCGCGCGCAGCAGTACGGTCACCGGCAGCTTGCGGCGACGATCGATACGGGTGAACAGCGCATCCTTCGGGTCGAACTCGAAATCGAGCCACGAGCCACGGTAAGGAATCACGCGCGCAGAGAACAGCAGCTTGCCCGAGCTGTGCGTCTTGCCGCGGTCGTGATCGAAGAACACGCCCGGCGAACGATGCAGCTGCGAGACGATGACGCGCTCGGTGCCGTTGATGATGAAGGTGCCGGTGTCGGTCATGAGCGGAATTTCGCCCATGTAGACCTCCTGCTCCTTGATGTACTTGACCACCTTCTTCGAGGCCGGGCTGTCCTTGTCATAAATGACCAGACGCACCGTGGTGCGCAGCGGCGCACCGTAGGTCATGCCGCGGTTTCGGCATTCGCGTTCGTCGAACGCCGGCTCGCCAAGGCGATACTCGACGTACTCCAGCGCGGCATTGCCCGAATAGCTGGTAATCGGAAACACCGACTTCAGCGCTGCATGCAGGCCTTTTTCGGCGCGCTGCTTGGGCGAAATTTCCTCTTGGAGAAACTCGCGGTAGGAATCGGTCTGGATGGTCAGCAGGTTGGGTACGCCCAGTACGGGCGGACGCTTGCCAAAGTCCTTGCGGATGCGTTTCTTCTCGGTAAACGAGTAGGCCATGATCGGGAGCGCCTCGGTTCGCAGTGACGCCGGTGGTGCACACACCGGCTAAATGGTAAGAACTGTGGATGCCGCTATGAATCGGAAAACGATGGCTTGTTCGCCGGTTCGTCAAAAGGCATGAATCAAAGATCGTGGAGCCAATGTCGTCGATCTTTCAGTGCTGACTTTTGAGCCGTGTTACGGATGCTGCTGTTGCGAGTATCGGTTGCGAGTGCCTGATGTCGCTTCTTTTTGGATCGCCGATACCATTTCGATGCCGCCAATCCCTTGAAGTTCACCGTTAACAGGCAAAGCCCGGGAGCTTTCGCCCCCAGGCTTGCTTGACGTCAGGTCGAACTATCGGCGCGCAAACGCCGATTACTTCAGTTCGACAGTGGCGCCGGCAGCTTCGAGATCCTTCTTGAACTTGTCGGCGTCTTCCTTCGACAAGCCTTCCTTCAGGACGCCACCGGCCTCGGTGAGGTCCTTGGCTTCCTTCAGGCCCAGGCCGGTGATGGCGCGAACGGCCTTGATCACGTCGACCTTCTTGGCGCCGGCGGTCTTCAGGATCAGGTCAAACTCGGTCTGCGCTTCCGCCGGAGCAGCAGCGGCGGCGGCTGGGCCGGCAGCAGCCACGGGGGCAGCGGCGGACACGCCAAACTTCTCTTCGATGGCCTTGACCAGCTCCATCACTTCCATGAGCGACTTGGCGGCAACGGCTTCAACGATCTGTTCGTTGGAAAGGGACATTTTATTTACCTCTGGAAATGGATTCAGTTAAATAGAAAGCGAACTTAAGCGGGCTCGGCTTCGACCGGAGCTTCGGCGGCAACTTCGCCACCACCGTCCTGCTTGTCGGCCACGGCCTTGACGGCGCGGGCGAACATCGCAGCGGGCTCGGCCAGCACGCGTGCCAGCATGGAAAGCGCCTGCTCACGGGTCGGCAACGAGGCCAGCACATCGACGTGCTCGGCGGCAAACAGCTTGCCTTCGACCGAAACGACCTTCGGCTTCAGCTTGTCGTTGCTCTTGGCGAACTCCTTGATCAGACGCCCGGCAGCGCCGGGTTCTTCGGTCGAGAACGCGTACAGCAGGGGACCGACCAGAGCGTCTTGAACGACCTCGAAGTCGGTACCGGCTACAGCGCGCGAAGCGAGCGTGTTCTTGACAACGCGCAAGTACACGCCGGATTCGCGAGCCTGCTTGCGCATCGCGGTCATCTGAGCGACCGTGGTGCCCGCATACTCGGCAGCGATCAGGGAGTGAGCCTTCGAGGCAACTTCTGCCAGTTCGGCAACTACTTCTTGTTTCTGGGACAGATTTAGAGCCATTGCACTCCTCCAAATGAACTCCGCTTACGGCTCCTGCCGCTTGCGGTCCTGGGCGACGCCGTCCGTGACGTCGGGGACGTGGGGTCCCGGGTGTCGGCCTTTCCAGAAAAACATTCCAGAATGGGCAGCACCATCTACGCTGGCCGGATAGGGATACATCCGATTAAGCGGCCCCGCTGGCGACAACGGCGATTCCCTGCCATTTGCGAGCCTCCTGCCCGTCGTCGTCGCACGCTGGTCGCGCCTGCGGTCTTTGACAGCCGCCCCGATCGCGAATGGCATCAGAGCTGCCCTCAAAAACTGCCTATACCTGGCTAGGCCGGTATAGGACTTGATCTCTTACTTGGCGGCGGTGGCCAGCGTCGAGGTATCGACGGCGACGCCGACGCCCATCGTGCTGGACAGAGCAACCTTCTGCAAAAACTGACCCTTCGCCGTGGACGGCTTGGCCTTCAGCAGATCGGCAATCAGGGTGTTCAGATTGTCCGCGAGCTGCGAAGCGTCAAAGCTGGCCTTGCCGATGGTGGCGTGGATGATGCCCGCCTTGTCGTTGCGGAACTTCACCTGGCCCGCCTTGGCGTTCTTGACCGCCGTGGCGACGTCGGCGGTGACCGAGCCGTCCTTCGGATTCGGCATCAGGCCACGCGGGCCCAGCAGCTGACCAAGCTTGCCGACCACGCGCATGGCGTCCGGCGTTGCGATAACGCGACCGAAGTCGAGATCGCCAGCCTGCATGCGCTCGGCCAGATCGTCCATACCAACGGCGTCGGCACCGGCGGCCTTGGCAGCCTCGGCCTTTTCACCCGGCGGGCAGAACACGGCGACCTTGACGGTCTTGCCGGTGCCGTGCGGGAGCAGCGAAGAACCGCGCACGCCCTGGTCCGACTTCTTCGCGTCGATGCCCAGGCGCACGGCCACGTCCACCGACTCGGGGAACTTGGCCTTGGCGTTGTCCTTGATGATCTTCAGCGCTTCATCCAGACCGTAGAACTTGCCCGGCTGCACCGCGCCCTGCGCGGCCTTCATACGTTTTGTGAGTTTGGTCGTCATGTCTTAACCCTCCACTACCAGGCCCATGGAACGGGCGCTGCCGGCGATTGTGCGAACCGCGGCTTCGAGCTCGGCGGCCGTGAGGTCGGCGCTCTTCTGCTTGGCGATCTCTTCGAGCTGGGCGCGCGTGACCTTGCCGACCTTGTCGGTATTCGGCTTGGGCGAACCCTTGGCCGTATTGGTCAGCTTCTTCAGCCAGAAGGTGGCGGGCGACGTCTTCATCGCGAAGGTGAAACTGCGATCGGAGTAGGCGGTGATCACCACGGGAATAGGAGCACCCGGCTCCATTTTCTGCGTAGCAGCGTTGAACGCCTTGCAGAATTCCATGATGTTCAGGCCGCGCTGACCGAGTGCCGGACCCACCGGCGGCGACGGGTTGGCCTGACCGGCCTTGACCTGCAGCTTGATATAACCAGTAACTTTCTTTGCCATGGTATTTTTCCTCGCGAGTTCAGGCGCCTTGCGGCTCCTCGCTGCTCACCGATCCCTGGATGGAAGGAAGGTCTGCATCGTGCAAACCCTGAAACACGGACACGCCGAGATCGTTAGACCTCGACGTGAACCGCGCAGTATAGAGATTGACCTGGTTTTCAGCAAGCCCCGTGCCAAAGGCACGGATTTAGCCACCGAGGACGAGGCTGAGGCTTGACTGTCAGGCTTTCTCGACCTGCCCGAATTCCAGCTCGACCGGGGTCGACCTGCCGAAAATCAGCACCGCCACGCGCAGGCGGCTCTTGTCGTAGTTGACTTCCTCGACCACGCCATTGAAGTCGTTGAATGGACCTTCGGTGACCCGAACCATCTCGCCCGGCTCGAACAACACCTTCGGACGCGGCTTTTCGACACCTTCGCGGACGCGGCTGAGAATGGCTTCGGCCTCGCTGTCCTTGATCGGCAGCGGACGGTCGGCGGTACCGCCGATAAAACCCATCACCTTCGGCGTTTCCTTGATCAGATGCCAGCATTCGTCGTCGATCCGCGGCGACTTGCCCTCGGTATTCGTCTCGATCTGCACCAGCACGTATCCTGGGAAGAATTTGCGCTCGCTGCGACGCTTCTGTCCGCCGCGCATCTCGATCACTTCTTCGGTCGGCACCAATACTTCGCCGAACTTCTCTTCCATCTCGGCGCGCTTGATGCGCTCGTCGAGGGAACGTTTCACCTGATTCTCGAAACCCGAATAGGCGTGCACCACATACCAACGCTTGCTCATGTTTTCCACCTCAGGTACCCAACTTGAGCAGCCAGTCGAGGATGACCGACTTCAGGATCAGATCGATCAGACCAAGCAATAGCGACAACACCACCACGACCACGATGATGATGCCGGTAGTCTTGATCGTCTCATCTTTGGTCGGCCAGACCACCTTGCGCAATTCGAACTGCGACTCGCCGATGAAATTGCGCACCCGGCGACCGAGCGCCGTGAATGCGGCTATCGCCAGCGCGATGACCAGCGCCGCGAGTACGCCGAGCAGGCGCACGGATGAGGGGATGCTGGCGTCGTTACCGAACCAGGAATAGGCGAAGATGCCGCCAACCAGTATCAGCCCTGCCAATACCAGCTTGGCAACATCGGCGGCATTCGTGCCTTTGGGCTGCTGTTCTGCCTTGGTATTCATGCACAGTGATCAAGTGTCAGCGGCTTACCGGCCCTATTCGGGCGGCCTTGCCATCGTCACCCGTCATCGATCCTCGGGAAAGTGGCACGCCAGGAGGGACTTGAACCCCCAACCTGCGGTTTTGGAGACCGCTGCTCTGCCAATTGAGCTACTGGCGTACATGACTTGAACTGTAAACACGACAGCGAGCGGTTTTAGTCCGCTCGCCCCGTGAAGAGATTTGTATCAGCCAACCGCTATTTTAGCCTTCATCCTTGATGGCGAAGATCAATACCCGGCATCCATACCGGACTTTTCATAAGAGCGCCGCTTGTTGGACGGCGCTCTTAATGTGGCTACTTACTTGATGACCTTGGCGACGACGCCGGCGCCGACGGTGCGACCGCCTTCACGGATGGCGAAGCGCAGGCCTTCGTCCATCGCGATCGGGTGGATCAGGCTCACCACCATCTTCACGTTGTCACCCGGCATCACCATTTCCACGCCCTCGGGCAGCTCGCAAGCGCCCGTCACGTCGGTCGTGCGGAAGTAGAACTGCGGGCGGTAACCCTTGAAGAACGGCGTATGACGGCCACCTTCATCCTTCGACAGCACGTACACCTCGGCCTCGAAGTCCGTGTGCGGGGTGATCGTGCCCGGCTTGGCCAACACCTGGCCGCGCTCGACGTCGTCACGCTTCAGGCCGCGCAGCAGCAGACCGGCGTTGTCGCCCGCCTGACCCTGATCCAGCAGCTTGCGGAACATTTCCACGCCGGTGACCGTGGTTTTCTGCGTATTGCGGATACCGACCACTTCGATTTCGTCGCCGACCTTGATGATGCCGCGCTCGATACGACCGGTCACCACGGTGCCGCGGCCGGAGATCGAGAACACGTCCTCGACCGGCATCAGGAACGGCTTGTCGATCACGCGCACCGGCTCGGGGATGTACGCATCCAGCGCATCCACCAGCTTGATGATCGACGGCACGCCGATCTCGCTCTGGTCGCCTTCCAGCGCCAGCTTGGCCGAACCGTGGATCATCGGGGTGTCGTCACCCGGGAAGTCATACTTGCTCAGCAGCTCGCGCACTTCCATCTCGACCAGCTCGAGCAGCTCGGCGTCGTCGACCATGTCCGCCTTGTTCAGGTAGACCACGATGTACGGCACGCCAACCTGACGCGACAGCAGGATGTGCTCGCGCGTCTGCGGCATCGGGCCGTCCGCGGCCGAGCACACCAGGATCGCGCCGTCCATCTGCGCTGCACCGGTGATCATGTTCTTCACATAATCGGCGTGGCCCGGGCAGTCGACGTGCGCGTAATGGCGGTTCGGCGACTCGTATTCCACGTGGGCGGTCGAGATCGTGATGCCGCGCGCCTTCTCTTCCGGCGCCGCGTCGATCGCGTCATAGGCCTTGAACTCGCCACCGAAACGTTCTGCACCGACTTTCGTCAGCGCCGCTGTCAGCGTCGTCTTGCCGTGATCCACGTGACCAATCGTGCCGACGTTGACGTGCGGCTTGGTGCGTTCGAATTTACCCTTTGCCATGCGCGCTAAACCCCGATGGAGTCAATCAATTGAAGGAAAAAAACCGACCGTATCCGACCTGAGCCATTACGGGCGTAGTGAAATGGTGCTCATAACAGGAATCGAACCTGTGACCTCTTCCTTACCAAGGAAGTGCTCTACCGACTGAGCTACATGAGCAGATACTTCAGCCATCCTCCATGATGGCAAAGAACAGACCGGCATCCTGCCGGACAATTCAAAAAAAGCGTCGACTTCCGCAATGCAGGCAAAAGTCCACCGTTTGGCCGATGCAGCGCAATGGAGCGGAAGGCGGGAATCGAACCCGCGTAATCAGTTTGGAAAACTGATGTTCTACCATTGAACTACTCCCGCCCTGCGCGGAACTCGCTTGATAAACGGGGCCGGCTGATGATCCATATCGAATCAAGCCACCTGCCTCATCCATCAGGGCCGCGCCGCTTGCGCGTCGCGATCAAGACTGCATCCATGCAACCCTGCCAAAACTCTTTTTTTGTCACAGCAACCCGGTACGGCATTGCCTTGTCGAAAAACTTAACTCTTCACCACTCTAAAAAATCTTCGAGTGGAGTCCAAGCTGGTGGAGGGAGGTGGATTCGAACCACCGAAGGCGTAAGCCAGCAGATTTACAGTCTGCCCCCGTTGGCCGCTTGGGTATCCCTCCAACAAAGAACGCGTATTGTGTGGATCGGGCCTTGAGCTGTCAACACCTGAGGCGTCCGAATGCGCGTATTTCGCACAGTATTTGCGTGTGCGGCGCGCAGGTCAGCTCGCGGACGCGCCGTGCGTATCGATCAGCTGCTCCATACCTTTGGAAAGTTCCAGCAGCTGTTTTGCCTGCAGCTGCAGGCGGCGCTCGCTGTCGTTGCTCGGCTCCCAGCGCGGCACCGCCGTGGGTTTGCCGTCCTGCCCGTCGAGCGCCACGAACACCATGACGCAGCTGGTTGCCAGCCGCTGCTCGTCCTTGCGCAGATCGCGCGCCAGCACGTCCACCGCCATATGCATGCTCGATGTGCCGGTGTGAATCAGACGAGCCCGCACCGTGACCAGATCGCCGATCAGGATCGGCGCCACGAACTGGATACCGCTGACCGACGCGGTGACGCAATACGCGCCGCTCCAGCCCACCGCGCAGGCGTAACCAGCCTGATCGATCCATTTCATGGCCATGCCGCCATGCACCTTGCCGCCGAAATTGACGTCGGTGGGCTGGGCGAGAAAACGGAAAGTGACTTCGTGCTGCTGGCCAGACATAGGAACTCCGACTAAAGGTCGAACAAACTCGCGCCGACGCGCGTCAGACGTTGAACAGGAAATTCAGCACGTCGCCGTCCTTGACGACGTAATCCTTGCCCTCGGCGCGCATCTTGCCCGCCTCCTTGGCGCCCTGCTCGCCGCGATAGCGGATGAAATCGTCGAAACCGATCGTCTGCGCGCGGATGAAGCCACGCTCAAAATCGGTATGAATCACGCCAGCCGCTTGCGGCGCGGTATCGCCGATGTGGATGGTCCAGGCGCGCACTTCCTTGACACCGGCAGTGAAGTACGTCTGCAGGCCGAGCAGCCCGAAGGCGGCGCGCGCCAGCCGATTGAGGCCTGGCTCCTTCAGGCCCATCTCGGCGAGAAACTCCGCTTTGTCGGCGTCGTCCATCTCGGCCATGTCCGACTCGATGGCCGCGCACACGGCGACGACCGGCGCACCCTCGATGGCCGCATGCTCGCGCACCTTGTCCAGCAGCGGATTGTTCTCGAAACCGTCCTCGGCCACGTTGGCCACGTACATTGCCGGCTTGATGGTGAGAAGAGACAGCGGCTTGAGCGCCAGCCTTTCTTCATCGGATAGCGGCGCCGAGCGCGCCGGGTTGCCCTGATCAAGATGCGGCACGACCTTCTCCAGCGCGGCAACCATCAGCTTGGCGTCCTTGTCGCCCGCGCGGGCTTTTTTCTGCTCGCGCTGCAGCGCCTTGTCGGCCGTGGCCAGATCAGCCAGCGCCAGCTCGGTGCCAATCACGATGATGTCATCGAGCGGATCGATGCGGCCGGCGACATGGATGATGTTGTCGTCGTTAAAACACCGCACGACGTTAACGATGGCGTCGGTCTCGCGAATATTGGCCAGAAACTGGTTGCCCAGGCCCTCGCCCTTCGATGCTCCCGCCACCAGTCCGGCGATATCGACGAATTCGACCACCGCCGACACGATTTTCTGCGGCTTGACGATCTCGGCCAGCTGCGCCAGTCGCGCGTCCGGCACTTCCACAATGCCGACGTTGGGCTCGATGGTGCAGAACGGATAGTTGGCCGCCTCGATACCCGCCTTGGTCAGCGCATTGAACAGGGTGGACTTGCCGACGTTGGGCAGACCGACGATGCCGCATTTGATACCCATGATGATTCCGTGCCGTGAAACGTGAGGCGCAAATCGATCCGGTGGCTCGGCTTGCGCATCGCGTCTGCTGTGAATGAAAACCTATTTTTTCGCGGCGCTGGTTTCCGCGCTATGTAGCTGGTGCATCGCCTTTTCAAACTCGCCATCGGTGGCCAGCGGCAGCACATCAAGCGCCCTGCCCATGCCGAACAGCATGGCGTCCTCATCAGTCGGCGAAGGCCGGCCCAGCACCCAGGGTGTCACCTGGTCCCTATGCCCGGGATGGCCGATACCCACACGCAACCGATGGAATTTCCCGTGCCCGAGATGGGCCATGATGTCGCGCAAACCATTCTGACCGCCGTGACCGCCGTCGAACTTGAGGCGAACCACGCCCGGCGGAAGATCCAGATCGTCGTGCGCGACCAGGCACTGCTCCGGTTCGATCCTGTAGTAGCGCAGTGCGGAAGCCACCGCGATGCCGCTTTTGTTCATGAAAGTCGAAGGCTTCAGCAGCCAGACCGACGCGCCACCGATGGTTACCTTGCAGGCCTCGCCGTGCAGCTTGCCATCGAAACCGAAGCGCTGGCCCTGCGCGCTGGCCAGGGCGTCCACAAACCAGAACCCGGCGTTGTGCCGGGTTCTGAGGTATTCGGTACCGGGGTTGCCCAGTCCGACAATAAGTCGCAAACCTGCCATGACGGAAGGCAAGCAGCGCGGCCCGCACAGTTTCCAGTGCGGGCCGCAGCAGCTTACTTCTTGTCGTCCTTCTTCTCGTCTTTCTTGGCGTCGCCGGCCGTTGCATCGGCGCCCTCACCCTCGCCCGCTTCCTGCTCTTCGTCCACTTCTTCCTGGACGAACATGACCGTGACCACCGCGATGTCGTGATCCTCGCCCAGCGCAAGCGCCGGAATCTCGACGTCGGCCGGCAGCTTCAGCTGCGACAGATGGATGATGTCGCCTTCCTTCAGGTCAGCCAGGTCGAGCTCGATGAACTCCGGCAGATCCTTCGGCAGGCAGGAAACTTCGACTTCCGTCAGGTTGTGCGAGATCACCAGACCGGAGGTCTTGGCGGCCGGCGAGGTTTCCTGGTTGAGGAAATGCAGCGGCACGTTGACGCGAACCACTTCGTTCTCGTTGATGCGCAGGAAATCCATATGCATCATCAGCTGTTTGAACGGATGCTTCTGCCAGTCACGCACCAGCACCTTCTGCACCTTGCCGTCGACGTTGAGGTCGAGCACCGAGGAGAAGAACCACTCGTGCTTGGCAGCGAGCAGGATGGTGTTGTGTTCGATCTGGATGCTCTGCGGATCCTTGCCGGCGCCGTAAACGACGGCAGGCACGAAGCTCGCATGACGCAGGCGGCGGCTCGCACCTTTCCCCTCGTCTTTGCGGCTCTGCGCCTTGATTTCGTGTGTCTTAGCCATGTTGGTATTGCCTTGGTTAGGTAGTAACCGCTTCGCAGCGGTCGAGTGACTTTCCCGCGACCAGAAAAGTCGATGATGCGATGGCGAATGCCACCGCGTTTGAAGCCAAAAACTGAGGGTGGAGCAACTTCAGCTCACCAGTATGAACCCATGCGACTGAATCAATCCCGCCGCATCAGTCCACGTACAGCGAACTCACCGACTCGCCAAAGGCGATGCGGCGAATAGTTTCAGCCAGCAGCTCGGCGACCGAGAGCTGACGAATCCGGGTACAGGCCTGCACCTGCGGACTCAGCGGTAGGGTATTAGTGACCACCAGCTGATCAAGCTGGGAACCTTCGATATTGCTGACCGCCGCGCCCGACAATACCGGATGCACGCAGTAGGCAACCACCTTGCGGGCGCCGCGCTCTTTCAGCGCAGCGGCGGCCGCACACAGGGTTCCGGCGGTGTCGACGATGTCGTCGATCAGCACGCAGGTCTTGCCGTTCACGTCGCCGATGATGTTCATCACCGTGGCCACGTTGGCTTTCGGGCGGCGTTTGTCGATGATCGCCAGATCCGCATCGTCCAGGCGCTTGGCCAGCGCCCGCGCACGCACCACGCCACCGACGTCCGGGCTGACCACGATCACGTCGTCCATGCTGTGATGGCGCCAGATATCGGCCAGCAGCACGGGCGATGCATACACGTTGTCGACCGGAATATCGAAGAAGCCCTGAATCTGGTCGGCGTGCAGATCCACCGTCAGCACCCGGTCGACGCCCGCGGCGCCGATCATCCGGGCGGCCAGCTTGGCGGTAATCGGAACGCGGGCCGAGCGCGGCCGGCGATCCTGCCGGGCATAGCCGAAATACGGCATCACCGCGGTCACGCTCATGGCCGACGCGCGCTTGAGCGCATCGACCAGCGCCAGCAGCTCGAACAGGTTTTCCGCACTCGGCGCGCCGGTGGGCTGGATGACGAAAACCTCCTGCCGGCGGACGTTTTCCTCGATTTCGATCTGGACTTCGCCGTCGCTGAACGTGCTGACCAGCGCCTTGCCAAGCGGCACGCCGAGTCGATGGGCGACGTCCTCGGACAGCGCGCGGTGCGCATTGCCGGTAAAAAGCATCATCGGGGTGGACGTATCCACAGTGGTTACCTCGGAACTCAAGCCATCAGGAATGGCTGGGGCGGCAGGATTCGAACCTGCGTATGCGGGAATCAAAATCCCGTGCCTTAACCAGCTTGGCGACGCCCCAGTAGTAGGTTGTTCGATTGTGCTTTTGTTCGTACTCGTTTGGCCTCGCCGTACCGCCAACGAACGCCGTGTGTCGTTTCACCCCATACGCGATTCATGCCGCGCCAGAGCCTGCTGCAGCGGCGAGACATCGACCCCCGAGGCCACGTGGGCCGTGAAGGCTGCCGGACATTGCCCGGCGATCGATACCGCCCGCTCGAATGATTTCGTTTCCAGAAACACGCAGCCGCCACTGCCGGACAGTCGCGCCTGACCGAAACCGCCTAGCCAGTCGAGCGCGGCGGCCACCCGCGGGTGACGCGCGCGGACCACCGGCGCAAAGGCGTTTTCCGTCGTTTCGCCAGAAGCAAAGGACGAAATTGTCGCCCGCGGTGCATTTCGTGTCAATTCAGGCGCCTGAAAAAGCGCCGCCGTCGGCACATGCTCATGCGGGTCGAGCACCACGTACGTTCGCCGCGGCAGCGGCTGCGGCGTGAGCTGCTCGCCGATGCCCTCGGCCCACGCCGAACGGCCGCGTACGAACACCGGCACGTCGGCGCCGAGCTGACGACCCAGCTCGGCCAGGGCGTCCTCGTCCAGATTCAGCCGCCACAGCCAGTTCAGCGCCACCAGCACGGTGGCCGCATCGGAGCTTCCGCCGCCCAGGCCGCCGCCCATGGGTACACGCTTGTTGACCTCGATGTCGGCGCCAGCGGGCGAGCCCGAGTGCATCTTCAAAAGCTGCGCAGCGCGCACCGTCAGGTCGGATGACTCCGGTACGCCTGGCACCTCGTGCGGCCGCCGAACTTTGCCATCGTCACGCGCACGCAGACGAATCTCGTCGCCCCAGTCGAGGATCCGAAACACCGTCTGCAGCTCGTGGTAGCCGTCCGGCCGCCGCCCGGTGATGCGCAAAAAGAGGTTCAACTTGGCCGGCGCGGGCCATATCGTCCACTCGTCCCGAGCAGAAGGCGCCAAAGCACGGCTCATGAACACCCGCAGTGCGTCGGGGAACCCATTTTCGCGGTCGCGCTGCCGCGCAAAGGCAAACGCCGGATCGTTTTTGTCGACCTCGGCAAAGCCCCGTTTCGCATAGAAAGGCGCGTTCCAGGGCACATCGGCCAGCGTCCCCAGGTCGATCCGACGATAGCCGGCGGCCCGCGCCCACTGGCAGGCGTGTTCCAGCAACGCGACACCGATGCCGCGCCGGCCGTAATCCGGCAGCACGTCGATTTCGGCGATGCCAATGGCCTCATCAGCCGCCCCACGGTCGATCTCCGCTTCCAGCCAGATAAATCCCACCGGCTGCGCTGCCGGGCTCAGCGCGACCCAGACCAGGCCGCGGCCGATCGCCCGGTGCAGCAGCTCGGGCGGAATCGGCATAGCGGCATAGATCGGCCACGCCGGGTGGCCGCGAAAAAGCTGCACGGCTTTTCGCTCGATCGCGCACAGCGCTGCGACCTCATCAGGCCGCGCACGTTCGATGGAAAAGGCGCTTTCGGTCGGATGATCGGGCATGACAGGACTCGCCACTCAACGCGTCAGCGCGCCGGATATATCCCCAACCAGCCGGCGGAACGCCATCACTGGAACTGCCACGATTCGATCGACAGCTTGACCTTGTACGGCGGCTTGCTGGCATAGACCTTGGTCGGCAGCGCGGGGTGGCGCATGCTGTCCCATTCGCGATACTCGACCGACCAGCCATCCTGCACCAGCAGCGACGGCAGCGCGTTGTCGCCAAAGCTCACCTCGGCCGCGCCGCTGTCCGCGCGCAAGCCAAGTACCCAGGCTTGCAGATCGCGCAGCGGCACCTCCCAGCCCAGCGCCTTGCGCATCAGCGCCTCGGCGTCGGGGCCGCTGATCGGGCCGGACTTGAGGCCCTGCAGCTGCGCGCCGCCCGGCCCGCCGCTGAGGCGGAAGTCCGCGCCACTGATCGCCGGGCCACGCAGCACGAATTCATAGTGATCGCCGTTCTGCGTCCAGCTGAAGCTGCCGCTGCCGCCGTTCCTGCCGTCGGACACACCCAACCTTCCCTGCATGACCCAGTGATCGGCATGGGCCAGCGACTGTTCGCGCGCCTGCTGCGCCGCCAGCTGGCCGGCATCGCCCTTCGTTCGCACGGCCGGCGCCGGCGCGCAGGCGGCGAGCAGCAGCGGCAGCAACACGACAGCGCATCGAGAAACCCGGTTCATCGCAACAGCTTTCATGCGTGCAGGCGCCGCAGCGCGTCCTGCAGATTCTTGTTGGTCGGGTCGAGCTTGCGCACGTCGTCAAAAATACGCCGGGCCTGCTGCTGGTGGCCCAGCTTCCACAGCACTTCGCCCAGATGTACGCCGACGTCGGCGTCCTTCTGCGCCTGCCACGCGCTGCTGAGCACCTGCGCCGCCTGGTCGAGATGACCGAGCCGGTACTGCAGCCAGCCCCAGGAGTCGGCGATGGCTGGATCGTTCGGCTTGGCCGCGCGGGCCGTCTGGAGCAACTGCTCGGCTTCGGGCAGGTCACGATTGGCGTCGGCCAGCGTGAAACCCAGCGCGTTGCTGGCGTCCACGTCACCGGGCTTGATCTTCAGCAGGCGGTGAAAATCCTTGACCGCCAGATCGACGTCGTTCGCTTCGGCGTATGCCAGCCCGCGCCCGTAAAGCAGATCCGGATCGTCCGGCACCACCTGCAGCGCGCGACTGAAGGCCGCGATCGCCTGCGGGAATTTGCGTTCGCGCATGTACAGTTCGGCGTCGACCTGGTAAGCCTGGCGCAGCTGGGTGGGCTGATCGAGGTAGTCGATCTGCATCTGCTCCAGCGTCTGATGCGCCTCGTTGCTCTTGCCCTGCGACTGCAGGATGACCGCACTGCGCAGGTCGGCGTCGAAGGCGTGGGTATCGTCATCATCGACCTGGCTGTACCACGCCAGAGCCTCGTCGTTGAGGTGCTGCGCCTCGGCCAGCTGACCCAGCAGATACGCACTTTTTGCGCGCACCTCCGGCGGCGCTTTCTGCAGCTGCTGATACAGCGTTGCCAGCCCGGTGCCGTTGCCACTCTGCGCCGCCAGCGCCACGCGCAGCGCGTAGGTGTCGGCGTTCTGCGGGCCGTGATCGAGCACCTTGGACGCACCGGCATAGTCGCCGGCCTGGCTCAGCATGCTGGCGTAGGCCAGGCGCAGCGGGATATTGTCGGGCGCCTTGGCGATCGCCTTTTGCAGCAGCGCGCGAGCGCCGTCGTGATCGCCGTCCTTGAACTTCATCTGCGCCAGCCAGGCGTAGGTTTCGGCGCTCTTGAACCGCTGCACGGCCGCTTCGGCGATGGCCAGCGCGTAGGCGTGCCGGCCGAATTTGTCGCCCATCTCGCTCATCGCCAGCCACGCCTGCGGGTCCGCTGGCAGCCGCCGCGGCGTGGCCAGTTCAACCAGCAGGCCGGCCGCCTGCGCCTGATCCCGGGCGCCGAGCATCACGCGGCCGAACTGGCGCCAGGCGTTCTTGTCGCTGCTGCTGATAAGAACGGTGAGCTGGCGACGCGCCTCGTCGGCATCGCCCCGATCGAGCGCCAGCTCGGCGCGAGCCTCGGCCATGCCGACCGGTGTGGCGCCGAGCACCTGCCAGCGATCCAGCGCCCGCTGGGCCGCGATGTCGTCATGCACGGCGATGGCCAGACGCGCGGCGCGTTCGGCCACTTCGGGGTCCAGGCTGAGGCCGGCGGCGTGGCCGTAGGCCGTCGAAGCGGTTTTGAGATCGTTCCGGCTCAGCGCCATTTCGCCGGCCAGCAGCTGGGCCAGCAAATCGTGCTCGGCGTCGGGCGTGGCAACCACCAGATGAGCCAGCGGCTGCGCGTCTGCGGCAGCCTGGCGCGGCGAACGCGCGGACATCGGAGCGCAGCTGCACAAAATCAGCACCGAGGCCGTCAGTGCCGTAAAATGCCGCAGTTGCTTGAACCTGGCCGACCCGCTCCGCACATCCACCTTCATCGTCCTACCTTTTGTTTGTCTGCCGCCGCGTGACCGGTCGAAACCGACGTCGGTCACCGCGCGGACACTGCGCCAAGCTTAGTCTACGTCGTCGCTGCATCGCGCCGAAAACGTCGAAGCGACATCCACGCCGGAATTTTCACACCTTCATGCCGCTGATCGCCCTCGGAATCAACCACCTCACCGCGCCGGTCAGCCTGCGCGAGCAGGTGGCGTTCGATCCGGAGGCCGCCGGCGAGGCGCTGCACGAGCTGACGCGCGAGCCGGGCGTGGAAGAGGCGATGATTCTCTCCACCTGCAACCGCACCGAGCTTTACGTCGGCGTGGCGGCCGGCGCCGAGAGCATTCCGCAGGCTTGGCTGAGTCGTCACCACCGTCTGACTCCGGGCAAGCTGGACGAGTTCCTGTATCGGCACGATGAGCGTGAGGCCGTACGCCACATGTTCCGCGTCGCCACCGGGCTGGACTCGATGGTGCTGGGCGAACCGCAGATTCTCGGTCAGGTGAAGGACGCCTATCAACAGGCGCGCGAGGCGCATTCGCTGCGCGCGCCGCTGGATCGACTGTTGCAGCACACCTTCGCGGTCGCCAAGCGCGTGCGCACCGACACGCGGATCGGCGCGTTTACCGTGTCGGTCGCCTTTACCGCGGTGCGGCTGGCCGAGCAGGTCTTTGCGGACCTGTCCGACGCGTGCGTGCTGCTGATCGGCGCCGGCGACACGATCGAGCTGGCGGCCAAGCATCTGGCCGACAAAAAGGCGCGGCGGCTGATCGTGGCCAACCGCACGCTGGAAACCGCACAGGAGCTGGCCGGCCGCTACGGCGGCTACGCCATTGCGCTGGCCGATCTGCCGCAGCACCTGGCCGAGGTCGATATCGTGATCTCCTCCACCGCAGCGCGACAGCCAATCCTCACTTGCGCCATGGTCGAAAAAGCCATGGCCACGCGCCGGCGCAAGCCGATGTTCATGGTCGACATTGCCGTGCCGCGCGATATCGAGGACGGCGTGGGCGACCTGCCCGACGTCTATCTCTACGGTATCGACGACCTGCGCCAGGTCATCGACGACAACCGCCGTTCGCGCGAAGCCGCCGCGCACGAGGCCAGTGACATCATCGATCTGCAGGTCGATCGCTACATGGCCTGGCGCCGTGCACTCACGCTGAAAAACCCCGCGCTCGACATGCGCCAGCACGCCGAGGTCTACCGCGACGAGGTGCTGGACAAGGCGCGCGCCATGCTCGCGCGCGGCAAGACGGCCGACGAGGCGCTGGCGTTTCTCGCCAATACGCTGACCAACAAACTGCTGCACCACCCCAGCGCCCGGCTGCGCGAAGCGGCGCTCACCGGCGATCTCGACCTGCTGCACGCGGCCGGTCGTTTGTACGGGCTCGACGAAGAAAAAGACGCGAGCGGCGAGTCCCCCAAAAGGGATAAATAGCGAGGGCGGCTGGCTGCCGCTTTCTTGCATGCCCCGATCACGCACAGGCCGACGCGCCCGTTGCATATCCGTCGCCCCTCTTATTCGTCCATTCTCCCATGACCCCATCGATTCGCCGCAAGCTCGAAGCACTGGCCGAGCGCCACGAGGAAATCGGCCTGCTGCTAAGCCAGCCCGACGTGCTCGCCGACAACACCCGTTTCCGCACGCTGTCGCAGGAATACGCCCAGCTCGAACCGGTCGCGATCTCGCTGCGCGAGCACGATCAGGCCGAGCGCGAGCTGGCCGACACGCGCGCCATGCTCGACGATCCCGAACTGCGCGACATGGCCAGCGAGGACATCGATCGGCTGCAGCAGCGGCTGCTGGATCTGGACAGCGAACTGCAGCTGCTGCTGTTGCCGAAAGATCCGCGCGACGAGGCGAACCTCTATCTCGAAGTGCGCGCCGGCGCCGGCGGCGACGAAGCGGCGATCTTCGCCGGCGATCTGCTGCGCATGTATCTGCGCTATGCCGAGAGCCGCCGCTGGCACGTGGAAATTCTCAGCGAGCACGCCGGCGAGCACGGCGGCTTCAAGGAGGTGGTCGCACGCGTCGAAGGCGCCGGCGCGTATTCCAAGCTGAAGTTCGAATCCGGCGCACACTGCGTCAAGCGCGTGCCGGTCACCGAGTCGCAGGGCCGCGTGCACACCTCCACCGCCACCGTCGCGGTGTTGCCGGAACTGGACGAGATCGATGACGTCGTCATCAACCCGGCCGATCTGAAAACCGACACCTTTCGCGCCTCCGGCGCCGGCGGCCAGCACGTCAACAAGACCGACTCGGCGATCCGCATCACCCACCTTCCCACCGGCACGATCGTCGAGTGCCAGGAAGAGCGCAGCCAGCACAAGAACCGCGCCCGCGCGATGAGCCTGCTGAAAGCGCGACTGCTCGACGCCGAACGCAGCAAACAGAGCGAAGCGCAGGCGCAGTCGCGCCGGCTGCAGGTCGGCACCGGCGACCGCAGCCAGCGCATCCGCACCTACCGCTACAAGGACAATCTGGTGACCGATCACCGGATCGGACTGAATCTTTATCGCCTCACCGAAATCATGCAGGGCGATCTGGCCGAACTTGTCGATACGCTGACCCGCGAGCATCAGGCCGATGAGCTGAAGTCGCTGAGCGGCGGCTGACGATGCGCTCATGCCACGGCGCTTGGCGCCCATCCGATCCTACGCTAGCGTGAACCCATGACCAATCTCTTCCAATCCGAACTCGACGGCTATCTGGCGCGCCTGACCACGCTGCTCGAAGGCCAGGCCTTCGCCGACGCCGTACCGGTCGCCGAAGAAGCGACAAAGCGCTTCCCCGACTCGGCCGAGCTGCTGCGCCTCTACGCCATCACCCTGCACCAGCTCGATCGTCGCGACGAAGCGCTGCGCCTTTTGTACAAGGCCGAGAAACTGAGCCCTGACAGCCTCGAAGTGCAGTGCAATCTGGCCAGTCTCGAAGTCGCCGATAGCCGCGCGGACGAAGCGATCGGGCGCATGCGCGCCGCGCTGCGCGTCACACCCGGCAACCCGCTGATTCTGCTGACGCTGGGCAACGCGCTGATGGCGGCGGCGCGCTTCGAACAGGCCCGCAACTCTTACGCCATGGCGACCCACGGCGCGCCAAGCCATCCGGGCATTCGTCTCAATGTGGCGGCTGCGGAACTGGCAATCGACCATCCCGCCCAGGCCGAAGTGCACGCGCGCGAGGCCCTGCAGATCGCGCCGAACATGGGCCCGGCGCACGCCATGCTGGCGCATACGCATCGGGCGCGCGGCCAGTTCACCGAAGCATTTCAGGCTTACCTGCGGGCCGAGGCATTGGAGCCGCGCAACGGCGAGCACCCCTACCACGCCGGCATGATGCTGGATGAATTGGGTAGGCTCGACGACGCCCAGGCCGCCTTCGCACGATCACTGCAGCTCAATGAAAACAACGGAGCGGCGCTGAGCCAGCGGATTTTCACCCTGCGCCAGCTGTGCCAGTGGAGCGAACTGGAAGCTCTTGCCGCGCGGTTGCGCGTCGCCGTGGCCGACGGCATGCCCGGCATCACGCCCTTCAGCTTTCTGGCCGAGGACGCCAGCGCACAAGAACAGCGCCACTGCGCCGAAACCTTTGCCGCGGCCATCGACGCCGAAATGGCGCCGCTGCGCCGGCAGCTGGCTTTCACCCACGCCATGCCGGCAGCAAATACACCCATACGGGTCGGTTTTGTCTCCAACGGCTTCGGCGAACACGCAACCGGCCTGCTGATGGTCGCGATGATCGAGGCGCTGGCCGAGAGCGAGCTGGAGCTGCACCTGTATGCCACCGCGCCGAGCGATGGCGGCACCATCCGCCAGCGGCTCGAAGCCGCCTGCCATGTCGACGACGTCAGCGGCCTGGGCCACGGCCCGCTGGCCGAGCGCATCCACGCCGACCGGATCGAGCTGCTGGTCGATCTCACCGTGTATTCCAGCGGCGCCAACGCCAAACTCTTCGCGCTGCGGCCGGCGCCGCTGCAGCTCAACTGGCTCGGTTATCCGGGCACCTCCGGCGCGGCCTGGATGGATTATCTGCTCGCCGACGCCGTCGTCGCGCCGCCATCGCTGCGCTCGACAATCAGCGAAAAGCTGGTGCTGCTGCCGCGCTGCTATCAGCCGAGCGACCCGACCCGAAAAATTCCGCCGGCGCCTTCGCGCGAAGCCTGTGGATTGCCGGCGCAGGGCACGGTGTTTGCGTGCTTCAACGCCAGCTACAAGATCAATCCGCCGTCGTTCAACCGCTTTCTCAGCATTCTCGATCAGACGCCGGGCAGCGTGCTGTGGCTGCTGAGCGGGCCGGAAAACGCCGATAAGCGCCTGCGCGAACACGCGGTCCAGGCGGGCATCGACGCTGATCGCCTGGTCTTTATGGCCAAGCTGCCGCATGCGGACTATCTGGCGCGTTATGCGCACGTCGATCTGTTTCTCGACACCCTGCCCTACAACGCGCATACCACCGCGTCCGACGCGCTGTGGGCCGGTTGCCCGCTGCTGACGCTGGCCGGCGACACGTTTGCCAGCCGCGTGGCAGCGAGCCTGCTGCAGCACGCCGGCCTGCCCGAGCTGGTGACCGACGAAGAGGACAGCTTCATCGCGCTGGCAGTGAGCCTGGGCAGCCATCACGAAGCCTTGCAGCTGCTGCGTCAGCATCTCGAACAGCAGCGCCAGCACGGCAAGCTGTTCGACATGGCCGGTTATGCCGCCGATTTCCGCCGCGCCGTGCAGGCGATGGTGGCGCGGCGCCGCATCGGCCGGCCGGCCGCCGACATCACCATCACCTAGCCGCTCGGAATTCCCATGGGCAAGAAAGCCAAGCACCACTACCGCAAGGCCATGAAAGAGCTGCAGCTGGAGCTGATACGCTTGCAGCACGGTCTCAAGCGCAGCGGCAAGCGACTGGTGGTGATCTTCGAGGGGCGCGACGCGGCCGGCAAAGGCGGCACGATCAAGGCCATTACCGAAAGCCTGGATACGCGCAGCTACCGCATTGCCGCCCTGTCCAAGCCCAGCGAACACGAGTCGACCCAGTGGTATTTCCAGCGCTACATCGAACACCTGCCGAGCGCGGGCGAGTTCGTGCTGTTCGATCGCAGCTGGTACAACCGCGCCGTGGTCGAGCCGGCCATGGGTTTTTGCAGCAAGGACGAATACAAGGCCTTTCTCGACGCCGTGCCGACCTTTGAAAAACTGCTCACCGACGACGGCATCATCCTATTGAAGTACTGGCTGGCGGTGGACCAGGAGGAGCAGGAGGAGCGCTTCAACCAGCGCGCCGAGAATCCGCTGAAACGCTGGAAGCTGTCGCCGGTGGATATGGCCGCGCGCCAGAAATACGTCGAGATGGGCAAGCTGCGTGACACCATGATCAAGCGCACCGACGCCAAACACGCGCCGTGGTTCGTGGTGGATTTCAACGACCAGAAGCGCGGCCGCGTAAACCTGATCCGTCATCTGCTGAAGCAGCTGCCATTCGACGACGAGCCGATCGCCGAAGTCGAACTCTCCGCGCTGAAAGGCGAGCCTGCGCATGAGAACGTCACCGACAAGGCCGTGTGGGTACCCGATACGTTTGGCGACAGCTAAGGCGAAGCTAGCGGATGTGGAAGTCCTGCCGTACGGTCTCACCGATCATGTCGTCAGCCAGATCCTCGCGACTCACTGACATGACTTTGGCCGCAGGCGGGCCCTGCTGGAGCCACTGCTCCAGCGCATCCAGCGCGGCGACGTCGCCGACAGCCAGCACTTCGACCTCGCCGCTGGAAAGATTTTTCGCGTGGCCAGCTAGGCCGAGATTCGACGCATGCTCGCGCGTGCTGGCCCGGTAGAACACGCCCTGCACCCGGCCGCTGACGATGAATCTCGCGGCTGGCATTACTTGCCGCCGATCGCCGCAGCGAGCATCGACGCCGTCACCGGCCCCACGAAAGGCTTGGCTACCTTGCCCTGCGGATCGATCAGCCAGGTCGTCGGCAAACCGCGTGGCTCGTCGAAATCCTTGACCGGCTTGTCCATCGTCACCTGCGCAATCGGGTACACCACCGGGTGCTTGGCCACAAAGGCCCTGATGTCCGCCGGCGCGCTGTCGTCGAACGCCAGGCCAATCGCGGCGACGTTCTTGTGAGTCGCCACGAATTTTGAAATATCGGGCATCTCCTTGATGCAGGGCACGCACCAGGTCGCCCAGTAATTGACGATGACCCACTTGCCGCGCTCGGCCGCCAGATCGAAGGTCTTGCCGTCGATCGTGGTGACTTTCAGCGTGGGTTTTTCCGGCATCGCGGCGTGCGCCGGAATAGCGACGAGCAGTCCAAGAGACATCGCGACAAAGGCGAGTTTGCGAGGCAGAGAAATCATGCGGGTAGTTCCTTGGTATCGGCCGCGCGGTTCGCGTCCGGGGGATAAACGGTGTTGAGACGGGTCGCCAGTGTGGCGGCCACTTCATCAGCCAATGTCGCCAGCAGTCCAAGCAGCGGCTGCGGCAGCGCGATGCCGAGCTCAGCCGCCTCTTCCACCGGATTCAATGGCAGACGATAGCGGGAATGTTCGTACGCGCGCAGCAGGTCGGTGCTGTCCAGGCTTCGGCTCAGCAGCCAGTGGCCCAGCTCACTCTGCGTGATCAGTTCGGCCTGCTCGAGCTCCAGAAAATAGTCGGCAATGATTCCGCGATGCAGATACGGCGCGTACTGCCGTATCTTGGCGTGGTCCAGCGTGTCGCCGCTGCGCTGTGCGTCGATAAACAGTCCCAATACCACCAGCAGGCCGAGAAACTCGGCACCGGCCGGCAGACGCTCTTTCGGCGCATGAAAATCGAACGCCGACACCGACGCCGCAATCGACGCGGACAGAATCACGATCACCCACGACAGATAAATCCACAGCAGAAAAATCGGAATCGCCGCCAGTGCCGCGCCGTAAATCTGCTGATACGTCTGCGCGTGCCGCACGAACAGGGTGAAGCCCCAGCGCACGATTTCGAAGAGTATCGCCCCTAGCGTGGCGCCGATCAGCGCGTCACGCCGGGACACATTGCAGTTGGGCACCACCGCATACAGCAGCCAGAGCGTAAAAAAAGTCACCACGAACGGCAGCACGCTGAACAAGCTACGGCCGATGCCGTCGATCTGCGTCGCTGCGCCCTGCAGCAGCGGTAGCGCTGTGACGTAAGAGGTTACCGCGATGCCGCCAACGACGAGTATCGGCCCCAACGTCAGCGCCGCCCAGTACAGCAGCAGTCGCGAGCCCCAGCCGCGCGCCTTGTGCACACGCCAGATCTGGTTGAGCCGGTCCTCGATGCTGATCATCATCGACAGCGCACTGAACAGCATCACCAGGATGCTGATACCGGTGAGCTTGCTCGCGTTATCGGCAAAACTCTGGATCGCTTTCTGCACCGTCTCGCCGGCCGCCGGCACAAAGTTGTTGAACACGAAATCGACCAGCGTGGTGCGCGCGCCCTGAAATACCGGGAACGCCGAAAACATCGCAAACACCGCCACCGTCAGCGGCACCAGCGAAACCAGCGTGGTGTAAGACAACGCACCGGCCGTCTCGAAGCACTTGTCGTCGACAAAGCGCTGCCACAAGAAGCGGCTGAACTGCATCACGCGATTGCGGTTGAAACGCAAGACCATCGGTTTTCTCAAAGGAGTTCGCGTCGCAGCGGCCGACGCTCTGGATATCGATAGGTACACTAGCGTATCGCCTGTGAAAGCCTCAACGCATTCGCCTGGCATGCAAGTCACCACACGGATCCCACCGCATGAGCCACGACATTCTCGTTCTGTACTACAGCCGCACCGGCAGCACCGCGCAGCTGGCCCGACTGGTGGCGCGCGGCATCGAAGAAGTGCCCGGCATGCGCGCGCGGCTGCGCCAGGTACCGCCGGTGGCACCGGTCACGGAAACCGCGCAGCCTCCCGAGCCGGACGAAGGAGCACCCTACGTGCAGAAGCACGATCTGCTCGAATGCATCGGCCTGGCAATGGGCAGCCCCACCCGCTTCGGCAATATGGCCGCACCGCTGAAATACTTCCTCGACAGCACCGGCGCCGAGTGGGCCAACGGCACCCTGGTCGGCAAGCCGGCCGCGCTGTTCACCTCCACCAGCACGATGCACGGCGGCCAGGAATCCACCCTGCTGACGATGGCGCTGCCGCTGCTCCACCACGGCATGCTGCTGCTCGGCCTGCCCTATACGGAAGCCGCGCTTAGCGCCACGCAAACCGGCGGCACGCCCTACGGCGCCAGCCACGTCGCCGGCGGCAAGGGCGACAACCCGATCAGCGAACACGAACGCGACCTGGCCCGCGCGCTGGGCCGCCGCCTGGCCGACACCGCGCGCCGACTGGCGGCCGGCGCGTGACGACACCCGTCACTTCCGAGCAGCGCTGGGGCCTCTGCGCCTGGGCCGGCCTGCTTGCGCTGCAGCTGATCTGGCACGCGTGGCTGGTGCCGCCGCAGACGGTGCCCGTGTGGCTGGTGCTTGCCATCACCGTCGTACCACTGATGCTGCCGCTGCTGGCTATCCGCAGAATTCGCCGCGCGCTGCTGTGGGTCGGCATACTCAGCCTGTTCTATTTTTGCCACGGCGTCGCCGAGTCGTGGAGCTCGCCCGGCGAGCGCTGGCTCGCGCTGGTGGAAGTGCTGCTGACGCTGCTGCTGATCGGCACCTTGGGTGCAGGCGTACGGCGCAGCCCGAAGCCAGCCGCAAAGCCGCCCCTGGCCTGATCTGAACTTAAGACATTGCAGCACCCACGAGCGTGGACCAATAAAGCTCAGGCGCCCGTACTTTCGACGATACCCTGATGCAGGCTGCTGGCGTGGCCATCGAGCGACATGCGGAACACGAAGCGGGTGACCGCGTTGTTCGATATCGCCTGCAGCGTCCCGCCGTGCGCCTTGGCGATCTCGGCGGCAATGTACAGACCAAGCCCGAGTCCGGGTTTCGGCGAGGCAAACGTGCCCCGCGTAAACGGCTGAAACAGGCGCTCGATCGCGTCCTCGGCGATAGGCTTGCCCGCATTTTCCACGGCGAGCTCGAAATGCGATGCATTGCTGAGAATGAAAACCTGCACCGGCGACGCGGGCGATCCGTGCGTGATCGCGTTGGAAAGCAGATTGCCGAGCAGCTGGCCGATGCGCCGCTGATCGCAGGCAAACGTTTGCTGCAGCGACGTGGTGACGATGATTTCGCGATCAGGGTGCGCACGCTGTATTTCCGATACGACGTGCTCCAGATCGCCGGCAAGGTCGGGCGACCGCTCCATCGATGCGGCAATACCTTCGCCAAGCTTGCCGAGCGCAAAATCCATGATGTTGCTGATCAGCTCGCTCATGCGCTGGCAGCTGCGCTGAATGTGTCTGGCGATGCGCCGCTCGCGCCCGTCAGGCAGATCGCGTTCGAGCATGTCTGCGCCCATGGTGATCGACTGCACGGGGTTGCGCAGGTCGTGTCCCAGCACGGCGACAAACTGGTCGCGCAGCCGCGCCGTAGATTGCTCGTCGAGCAGGGCCAACTCCGCCGTGTCGCTGCGTCGCTCGGCCTCGTATTGGGCTGCAATCAGCTGGGCGAACAGCTCCAGCGTCTTCAGCAGCTCGGGATCGTCCAGTTTTGCCGGCGCCGGATCGATCGCACACAGCGTGCCGAAAAAACTTTCGTCCGACAGGAAAATGGGAATCGAAATATAGCTTTCGAAGCAGTACAACTTCGGCGTGGGGTGATTGGCAAACACCTCATGCTCGCTGGCATGCCCGAAAATCACCGGCTGATGGTGCTCGCGAATCTCGTTGCAGATGGTCGAGTCGAGCACCAGCTCACCGCCGGGCTTCAGTCCAAACTCGATCCGATCGTAGACCGCGCAGGCGGTCCAGTGAGTGTCAGTCACTCTGGCGACCGCGGTGAAACGCATGCCGGTGGTGCGCGCCACCACTTCCAATATCGTGGGCACGGCATTGGATCGGGAAATCAGCGCGATATCGCGCTCGATGGAGGATTGGGTGGACATCACTTGCCGAGGATCGTATGACGAGGTAACGCAGTCAGAGGCAGGCCAACAGCCCCCTACAAGCGGAATCAAACGCCAAGGGGAAGCCGACTCTTACTGGGATGGTTGACGCGGCGGTGCGTCAATATGCCCGGAAAACCCCGCATCGCCTAGATTTATCGCGCCCGCGATCGGCGCGCTCGATTCACGGGCCATGGGGAATCCTGTCCTGGCGCCGCACAGAGCTATGGAAAACACAGGAAAAAACAGGAGCAACCACCTCGATCAGCCAAGCTCTACCCGGCTCTAGCTGTCGGCGAGCACCACCAGTTTTCCGCGCGCTTCGCGCCGGGCCATGCGCTGCAGTGCGTCGACGGCGCCCGACAGCGGCAGCTGCTCGGTGACCGGCGGCGCAATCTTTCCGCCGCGGAACCACTCCAGCAGCTGCAGCATATGCTCCTGCTGCAGCTTCGGGTTGCGCTTGGCCCAGTCGCCCCAGTAGACGCCGAGAATCTGACGCTCCTTCAGCAACGCCAGATTCAACGGCAGCCGCGGAATGTCGCCCGTCGCAAAGCCGACCACCAGCAGGCGACCGCCCCAGGCCGTCGCGCGCAACGCCGCCTCACTGTAGGCCCCGCCCACCGCGTCGTACACCACATCGACGCCGCGCTTTTCGGTGAGGGCGTCGACGCTCTCGCGCAGGTCATCGCGCGCGTAGTCGATGGTCTCGTCGGCGCCGTGCTCACGGCACAGCGCCAGCTTCTCGTCGCTGGAGGCGGCCGCAATCACCCGCGCGCCCATCAGCTTGCCGATTTCGATCGCGGCGATACCCACGCCGCCGGACGCGCCGAGCACCAGCAGCGTCTCGCCCGCGGCCAGCTTCGCCACATCCTTCAGCGCGTGCAGCGACGTGCAGTAGGTCAGCAGCAGCGCCGAACCGGTGGCGAAGTCCATGTCCTCGGGCAAGGGAATCACGCCGCGCGCGTCGACAGCGCACTCTTCGGCCAGCGCCCCGTGCGGCACCAGCGCTATCACGCGATCACCGGCCTTCACATGGCTCACGCCCTCACCCACCGTTTTCACCACGCCGGCAAACTCGGCGCCGGGCGAAAACGGCAGCGTCGGCTTGACCTGATACAGGCCCTGCACGATCAGCGCATCGGGAAAGTTGAGCGCGGCCGCCTTGACCGTCACCACCACCTGACCAGGCCCGGCGGTCGGCGCTTCGACTTCCTCGACCCTGAGATTTTCAATCGGACCGAACGTTTTGCAGAGAAGAGCTTTCACGGGAAATCCTTTGGCAATGCGGCGGCCGATGACATCGCTTATTCGGCGTCGTTGAACTGGTCTTGCGACATCTCGGTATTGCAGCGGTTCTTCAGGAACGCGGCGTTGTCCGACTTGTCCTGCGCGATCATCGCCACACGCGCTTCTTTCAGCCTCTGGCCAAGATCGCTGCGCAGCTTGGTCTTGTCGAAGCGCTCGTCTTCGGCGTCTTTCGCGTGCTCGGTGTGTTTCTTGGCTTGATCGTAAAGCTGGAAGCGCTCGGATGCCGCGACGCACTGGGTTTCGCGCAGAATCGACGCGTCGTACGTCTCACTGCCCTGATGATCCTTGCCGCAGCCGGCCAGCACCAGGGCACCAGCCAGAACAATCCAACGTGCTTTCATGCGATGTCCTCTTCGTTCAAATGAGTGGTGATGGAGACAGCGTGGACGATTCGCTGCGGCGCTAGAGTCTAGCCGCGCACCATGCGGCGAGCTTTCGCTCAGCGAACTTCACCACGATAGCGTTTCAGCTGAGTCTCGTGCTCGGGCTCGGCAGGGCGAATCGCCTGCACGCCGCGCTCCTCGCGCCAGACCGAAAACTGCATATGACAGGCCGCACATCCACACTCCCCGCCGCAACGCGACTTGCAGGCCGGGGTGCAGGTACATGGCTTGTCCAGATCGGGAGACAGCTCTGTGGAAGGCAACTCGGGAAAATAGCCCTCCGTGCGCGGATAGCGCCGCACACCTTCGGCGGTGGGTAGCGTTAACGGCTCTGTCATCATCTTGTCCATGCGTTCACTCAGCTGTCTGGCTCATCTTGCCAATGTGTCAGGCGGTTGAACAAGAGTTCGTGACGGCCTAAAGGGAGCACGGGGCAGATGCGGCAACCCGCCACGGAAAATCCCGATGCCGGTAGCGGAAGCTAACTGACGCTATCCGATTTCGGTCTCGCCGTGCTCCAGGCGATAAGCGCTAGCAGCGCGACCTGCACCGGCAGCCGCAGGATCAGCGCCCAGTACGGAACGCCGAACAGCTCCGGATGCTGCAGCATGTAGAAATGCGGCGGCGTCACCGCCAGCGTCAGAACGAAAAGACCGATACCCGCCGCGCGCCGCGTTCTGCCCCAGAGCAACCCTGCCGCACCGATCAGCTCGAAAATGCCGCTCACCAGCACAGCAGCATGCGGCCACGGAATATAGGGCGGCACGATGCGCATCTCGGTTTGCGTCAATGCGAAATGCGCGATGCCGCCGAGAAAAAACCACAGGAACACGAAAACGATACCGGCTACGCGCCAGCGGCTGAGTTCCGTAACAGCGGTAAATCGGGCCGTGGCAGAGGAAAGTGGCATGGGTGCTCAAAGCGGCTGGAGTTGTTCCACTGGCAGCCTACACCCGGACAAAACGCCGCTGACACAAGTGCAACTCATTACCCAAACACCACCATGCTCTGCCGACTGAGCGCCACCGGCTCACCACGAGGACCCCACAGCATCACACTCTGGTTGGTGTAGCCATCGCGCGCGGCGATCAGCTGGGCGTCGATGCGCCAGTTGTCCAGGCCGAGATCGTCATAGCGGTCGCGCAGCAGCTCGATCATCCACGTCAGCGAGCTGCCCGGCGTGGGCTGCTTGAACATGCCCAGGGCGATCGGCGGAATGAAATCGGCGAAGGCCAGCACGTGGGTTTCTTCCGGCGCTCCCTCATCACGCAGCGACACCTGCAGAACGCTTTCCCGACTGTGGCCGCCGGTAAACGGCAGATCGCCGCGCAGCCAGCGCGCGCGAAAGTGCTGCGTGAAGGCGGGCATCCGGCCTTCCACGTAGCGCAGTTCGCGCGGCACGTCACTCTCGACCGCCGGCTGTTCGGGCTGAAAGTCGAGCACCGAAGGCCGCGCGCTGCCGAATACGCCGACCAGTCGGCACAGCGTCTGCTCGCCGTCGCCGAAGCTGGCTTCGATCTGCGTGGCGCTGCGCCCCTTGCGCAAGATTCGCGCGTGAATGGCGACCGGACCGGGCGGCACCGGCGCGACAAACGTCGTCTGCAGGCTGCGCAATGGCATATCCGCACTCACCAGCTCGCGCATGGCACGCAGCGCCAGCGCCGCCTGCATGCCACCGAATGCGCTGCGCCCCTGCAGCCAGTCCTCGCCAATCGTCGCCTGCCAGCCGTCGCCGTGACGAATAACGGATTGCATCGCTTCAGAAAATCGCATGTCGTTCTCTGCCAGGGAAACCTGCGGCCGATGATGCCAGCACGGCAGCCCAACTGCTTGCGTGCTTATACTTTGGTACTTCGACAGTCGATGGAGAGCGTCATGGCCTTCCTGCAGGATGCACCGCAGCTGGCTCACCCGTATCGCACCGATCGATCGCTGCGCGCGCTGCTCGATCGCGTCGTGCCGACGGCACGCATGGCGGCGCTGGATGCCGACCTCGATGCGCTGGGTGATTACGCGCAGATGGCGTGGCAGCGGGTGGGCAGCAGCACGCGGCGCAAACCGGTGCTGACGCAGTGGGATGCATGGGGTCGTCGGGTCGACCGCATCGAATTGACTACCGCGTGGCTGGAAGGACCGCAGCTCACCACGCGCCACGGCGTGCTTGCATCAGGCCATGCCGACAATGAACACGCGCGGCTGGAGCAGTTCGCCCGCGCCTATCTCTATCACGTGGCCAGCGAGTTCTATACCTGCCCGCTGGCGATGACTGACGGCGCGGCGACTGCGCTCAAGGCCTCCGGCAACAAAGAGCTGATCGATCGCGCGTTGCCGCATTTTCTCAGCCGCGACGCGTCAAGCTTCTGGCTCAGCGGGCAGTGGATGACCGAGAACGCCGGCGGTTCCGACGTCGGCAACACTGAAACCATCGCGCGACAGGATGCCGATGGCCAATGGCGCTTGTACGGGCGCAAGTGGTTCAGTTCGGCTGTGGTGGGCGAAGCCGCGCTCGCGCTGGCGCGCCCGGAGGGTGCCGGCAGCGGCACCGGCGCACTGGCGCTTTTCTATGTCGAAACGATGGAGAGCGACGCGGCCACCAACGGTAACCAGCGCAAAGCCGGGCTCGTCATCGACCGGCTCAAGGACAAGCTCGGTACGCACGAACTGCCCACGGCAGAAATCCATCTGGAAGGATTGCCCGCCTGGCCGCTGGGCGAGCTGGCCAACGGCGTGCGGCAGATTGCACCGATGCTCAACGTCACACGCACCTGGAACGCCGTATGCGCTATCGCCAGCATGACGCGCGCGATCAGCCTGGCGCGCGATTACGCGCAGCGGCGGGAGTCGTTTGGACGTCTATTGATCGAGCAGCCGCTGCACGCGCAGACGCTGGCCGACATGCAGGCCGAGTTCGAAGGCGCCTTCGCTTTAACGTTCGAAGTCGCGCATCTGCTGGGCCGCGTCGAGCAGCGCGTCGCCGCGCCGCACGAAGCGCTGCTGCTGCGCCTGCTTACGCCGCTGACCAAGCTGTGGACCGGCAAGATGGCGGTCAAGATCTGCTCCGAGGCGCTGGAGTGCTTCGGTGGCGCGGGCTATATCGAGGACACCGGCCTGCCGCAGCTTTTGCGCGATGCGCAGGTGTACTCGATCTGGGAAGGCACCACCAACGTGCTGTCGCTGGACAGCCTGCGCGCGCTGGCCGGCGACAGTTTCAGCGCGCTGCGCACCGCCATCGAAGGCTGGCTGGACAGCTGCGAAGATGCCACTGCGATCCAGGCAATTCGCGCAGCGCTCGATGCGGCGGCGGGCTTCACTGATACCGAGCATACGAACCGCGACTTGCTGGAAGCCGGCGCGCGCGGATTGGCGACCACTCTGGCACGTTGCGCGGCAGCCGCTCTACTCGCGCGGCAGGCCACGTGGTCCAACGCGCGCGGCGACGCGCGACCGGCCGCCGCGTTACGCCGCTTTGTCGGGCACGGCCTGCTGCGGCTGAGCACGCAGGACGCTGACGACACGGCGCTGCTGTTGACTTAGTGCGCCACTGTGACCCTGCATGACGCAAGATCGCAGCCGTAAAAAATTCCTAGATCAAGCGTCGAAGGCACGGCGCGGGCGCAGCAGCTAAAATGTCGGAATTCCCACCCTGGCTATCCTCATGCAGCATCTGACCATCGTCACCACCGGCGGCACCATCGACAAGATCTATTTCGACGACAAGTCGGACTACAAGATTGGCGCACCGCAGATCGGCGAGATACTCGCGCAGCTCGGCGTGGCGTTTCAGTTCGAGGTGATTCCGATTCTGCGCAAGGACAGCCTGCACATGGGTGCGGACGATCGTGCCCTGGTGCGCTCGACCATCGAAGGCCAGGCCAACCGGCATGTGCTGGTGACGCACGGCACCGACACCATGGTGGAAACCGCCCGCGAGCTTGCGCAGATCGAAGGTAAGGTCATCGTGCTGACCGGCGCGCTGAATCCCGCGCGCTTTCAGGGCTCCGACGCGGTGTTCAATATCGGCTGCGCCGTGGCCGCCGTGCAGACTTTGCCCGACGGCGTGTATATCGCCATGAACGGCCGGGTGTGGGATCCGGCCAAGGTGCGCAAGAATCGTGATGCAAATCGCTTCGAGGAAGCGGCGGACTGAAGTTTTTCCTGTCGATCGTTCGACAGCGCGACGAACGCGGAAAACAAGAAAAGGGCCTGACGAAATCTCGTCAGGCCCTTTTCTATTCCACTTGGCGATCAATAGTGGGGCAGATAGCCCCTTCCAACTACCAACTGGCTTTCAGCGAAACCCCCGAGAACGCGGCGTACGCATTGAGCTTGATGTAGTACGTGCCGGATGACGCGGTAAAGGTGCAGCTTTCCGCATTGCCGGTCTTGTACGGGCGGCAGGTGTAGCTGCTGGTGGTTGGCGCAGAGCCGAGCTTGACGTAGAGGTCCGCATCACCCGTACCGCCGGAGGTGGCGATGGTCAGTGTGCCCGAACCCGCCGGCACGGTCACCGTGTAGTTCAACGAAGTCCCTTTGGCGGCGCTCAATCCCGTCACCGCCACGCCGTTTTGCAGGCCACCTGTGCTGTCACCGCCGCCCGTGCCCGGGCAGGTCACGCCGACGCCGTTGAAGGCCGCGATCACGTCGTTCTTGTTGTAACCCAGATCGGTCGCCGCCGACTCCACGCCGCAGGCGCCGGAGTTGAATGTTGACGTGGCCGTCCAGTACACCTTGTTGGCCAGCGCATAAACCTGGAAGGCCTTTTTGGTATCCCAGCCGGAGGTCTTGGCCAGCAGGCAGAACGACTTGTTGTAGACGCCGCTGGAGTAATGCACGTCGAGGCTCGACGTGTAGTTGGCGGCGTTGTCGATCGAGCCACCGTCCTGCGGCGGGTTGCACATATAGCGCAGCGCCGTGCCGTTCTTGATGATGTCCGCACCCACCAGAAAGTCGTTGCTGCCGCGGTCGAAATACTCCGACGCCTCACCGGCCATATCCGAATAGGCCTCGTTCATGCCGCCGGACTGCCCCGTGTACTGCAATGCCGAATGCTGCTCGGTATAACCGTGGCTGATCTCGTGACCGGTCACATCCAGCGACACCAGCGGATAGAACGTGGTGGCGCCGTCGCCGAAGCTCATCACCGAACCGTCCCAGAACGCGTTCTCGTAATTCTTGCCGTAATGCACCTTCATCACCAGCGAAAAGCTCAGCGGATTGCCGCCGGTGTAGCCCTGATACATGTCGTGCACGACGCTGCCAAAGTGGTGCGCGTCGTTGGCCGGCGAGTACGCGCCGTTGATCGCATCGGTGTTGCTGGTCGGGCAGATAAAGCTGACAAGGGTGCCAGCGCCGGACGTGGCGTTCTTGAGGTTGTAGGTGGCCACGTCGGTATTTTTCAGCGTGCAGGTCGTGCCCGACTGGGTGACGTTGAGCGCGGCGAAATCCGTGCCGTAAGCGTATTTGCCGGTCTTGCTGTTGCCGCCCGGGCCGTTGGCGCTGGCATCGGTGAGGCCGTCCCAGCTCTGGATCACCTCACCGGTATCCGCATCGATGATGGCGGTAGGACGGCTCGGCTTTTGCGGGTCATTCACAAAGTACGACACGCTATACACCAGCCGCGTCGGGCCGTTCTCCTGCGGATACACGAATAGATCGGTCTTCGGGTTCTGCATGGTGGTGCCCGCCACCAGCACGGTGTGCGCGTGCCCTTTGAGGATGTCGATGGCAGCCGCGGGCGTCAGTTTGGGGACGACCGAAATCAAGTCGGCCGCGGTGCTTTGCATCAGCTCGCCGGTGGCGCGCAGCGCATTCCCGCTGGCATCCTGCACCACGGCAATGCTGCGGCCATACACCGGCACGCCGCGATAAAGCTGCTGCTGGCGCACGACCTGAGCGCCATTGGCCAGCGGCACGGCGTTGCGCGCTACCAGGCTCATGTCCTGACCGAGATTCAAACGCGCGGCCAGCGTGCTGACCGGCTGCGCAGCGAGGTTTTGCGCACGCAGGGTTTGTGTGGTGGCCGCGGTGGCGGTTGACGCGGCAACCATGCCGATCGTTGCAAGCATCAGCTTTGAGCGAAAAGTGTTGAGCATTAGGTGAGAACTCCACGATGTGTGGGGACAAAACCGCCCGATGCGGCCGTGTGGACCCCATTCCAGTTCGCCGTGCTGGCGGCACGGCCTCGCACTCGTTGACTGCCCGGCGCTCCCGGAGCAGGTTCTGCTCGCGTCCCATCCCCCGCGTGCTTGTGGCGGGGCTCGATTGCTGACGCGGCGCTGGCTAGGGGCGGATATGGACAGGTGTTCGTCGATCCATCCGCTGTCAGCCAGACAATTTGACGTTATTACTTGCGCCTTCGCCAGGCAATACGAATATTTCTTACGATTGTCGACCAGCTCACGGAACGCTCGTGCCGGCCGCAATTCAGGCCCGTCGACGCTCGCACAAGCAAACGGCCCGCCGGAGGAGGGGGCGAGCCGTGGAGGCTTTCGTTATATTTTGCGAATCAGAGAACACCGACCGTGCATCGAACCACGACGTTTCGCGACTACCCGCTCAGAGCATGCCGGTTTCGAGCTTGGCCGCGTCGGACATCATCGAATGCGTCCAGGGTGGATCGAACACCAGATCCACGTCCGCTTCGACGATGGTGGGGATCATCTCCAGCTTGGTTCGCGCGTCGTCCACCAGAATGTCGCCCATGCCGCAGCCCGGCGCGGTGAGCGTTAGCTTGACATAGACCTTGCGCGCGCCGGATTCGGTCTGTTCCAGGCTGAGGTCGTAGACCAGGCCGAGCTCCACCACGTTGACCGGAATCTCCGGATCGAACACGGTGCGCAGCTGATCCCACGCGACCTTCTCTACGTCGGCGTCGGAAGCGTTGGCCGCCAGCTCGATGGCCGGCGGCAGCTCCTTGCCCAGCGCGTCGGCCTCCTTGCCGGCAATGCGGAAAAGATTGCCTTCCACGTAGACGGTAAAGCTCCCGCCCAGCGCCTGCGTGATGTAGCCGATCTGACCGGCCGGCAACACCACCACTTCGCCCTGCGGCACCATCACCGCGCTGCAGTCGCGCTGCAGGGTGAAAGGCTCGCTGCTCAAACTGAAACCGCTCATGCCACCTGCCAATGCGCTGTCTGCGAAAAATGTCGGCGGACCGGCGAAACGCCGCGCCCAGTCGCCCATTATGCCGCCCGCGACGCGGGCTGGCGTGAGAAAGATCAGGTCGGAATTGCGGAACTCAAGAATTTGACCTGAGAAGAGCCCGTGGCCAGCCGCGTTATGATGGCGACTTTGCCCGATGGATGAATGCCTGATGGCGCACTGTATGACCCGACACAGCCCGATCCGTCAGCACCTGCCGAGCGTGCACACGCAGCGGATCGGCGCATGAGCGCGCGCTCGGTTTTCGGCATCGTCGTCGCGGTCTTTATCGCCGCCATGCTCGGACTGGCGGCGGGCGCGCTGTGGATGGTGGTCACGCTTTATCAGCGTCACCCGCTGCCGTGGCTGGTGCTGCCAATCGCGGTCATTCTGGCCTGGGCGATTCGCCATGGTGTGCACAAGCCGGGCAACGGGGCCGCCCTGCTCGCGGCGCTGGCGACGTTGCTGGCATCGATCTACGTCAGCATGCTGATTGCGGCGGCGCAGATCGCCGGCAGCATGGGTCTTGGCCTGCTGGAAACGCTGCAGACCGCCGGCGCAGGCATGCTGTGGCAGCTGGCGCGCATCGGCTTCTCGGTGTCGGAAGGCGTATGGACCGTGCTCGCGATACTGCTGGCGGCCTGGCTGGGTCGCCGCCCGGCACCGATCAAAAAGCTGCCGACATAGCCGTCAGGCGTCCATCGACTTCAGTTCGCTGACCAGTTCGCCAGCCGCCGCCTGCCCATCGCCGTAAAGCATGCGGGTGTTGTCGGCGTAGAACAGCGCATTCTCGATGCCGGCAAAACCGGTGCCCTTGCCGCGTTTGACCACGATCACATGCTTGGCGTTGCTGACGTCGAGAATCGGCATGCCGTAGATCGGCGAGGCCGGATCGGTCTTGGCCAGCGGATTGACCACGTCGTTGGCGCCAATCACCAGCGCCACGTCGGTGGCCGGAAACTCCGGGTTGATCTCGTCCATGTCGGCGATCAGATCGTACGGCACGCCGGCCTCGGCCAGCAGCACGTTCATGTGGCCCGGCATGCGGCCGGCGACAGGGTGGATGGCGAACTTCACCTTGACCCCGCGCTTGATCAGCAGCTGGGCGAACTCCCACACCTTGTGCTGCGCCTGCGCCACGGCCATGCCATAGCCCGGCACGATCACCACGCGCTCGGCGTAGGCCATCATCACGGCAGCATCGGCCGCGTCGACCGGCTTTTGCGCGCCGTCGATCGCCTGCGCTTCGCCGCCAGCGGCACCGAAGCTGCCGAAAAGCACGTTGCCGATCGAGCGGTTCATCGCCTTGGCCATCAGCTGGGTCAGCAGCGTGCCAGCCGCACCGACCACGGTGCCGGCGATGATCATTGTCTCGTTGCCCAGCACAAAGCCTTCAAACGCAACCGCCAACCCGGTAAACGCGTTGTACAGCGAGATCACCACCGGCATGTCGGCGCCGCCGATCGGCAGCGTCATCATCAGGCCGAACAGCAGAGCCAGCGCAAAAAATGCCGCAATCAGCGGATAGCTGGCATAACCGCTGGTCAGAAGCACGCCGATCACTACCGCCGCCGCGAGCAGCAGCAGATTCACCGCGCGCTGTGCCGGAAACACGAAGCGCTTGTCCAGCCAGCCCTGCAGTTTGGAAAACGCGATCAGCGATCCGGAAAAGCTCACCGCGCCGATCAGCGCACCGAGCACACCCAGCGCCAGCTCGATCGGCGACAGCGCCACCACGGCAACAACCGGATGCAGCGCATCGGTGGCCCAGGCCTCCGGCCGCAGCGGCGCCGTATCGGGAATACCCTGCACCAGCAGCAGATGGCGCACATAGCCGATCAGCTCGACCGCGCCGATCGCCGCCGCCGCACCGCCGCCCATGCCGTTGTAAAGCGCCACCATCTGCGGCATGGCCGTCATGGCCACCCGCTTGCCGCTCCACCAGGCCGCGCCTACGCCAATGACCACCGCCGCAATGATCAGCCCGCGATTGTGCATGTCCGGCAGGAAAAACGTGGCCAGCACCGCGACCAGCATGCCGTAGCCCGCCCACACGATGCCACCACGCGCCGTGCGCGGTGAGCTCATGCGCTTCAGGCCGAGAATGAAAAGTAGTGCCGCGAGGAAATAGCAGGCCTTGATCAACGTCGGCAGCCAGGTCATCACTTGGACTCCTTGGCGGCCGCTTTACCGGCATCGGGCTTGCTGGACTTGAACATTTCCAGCATCCGCTCCGTCACCACGTAACCGCCGGCGGCGTTGCCGGCGCCGAGCAGCACGCCGATGAAACCGATAGTCATTTCCAGCGGGGTTTCGGCGCGACCTAGCGCGATCATGGCGCCAACCAGCACAATACCGTGCACGAAATTGGACCCGGACATCAGCGGCGTGTGCAGGATCACCGGCACCCGCGCGATGATTTCATACCCGGTAAATGCCGCAAGCATGAAGATGTACAGCGCCAGGAAACCGTCGATCATGACCCCACCCCGCCAGGACTTAGTTGTTCGCACACTATACGGTTGCCAGTCAACCCGTGCGAGCGTGCTGCGTTGAATACGGGTGTCGAACCGATGGAGCCTGCGCATGCATCAACCGACGATGCGGATGCCGTGGCCATGAGCACGGTGGCCGGAACCCTTGAAACCGATATGCTGATGGACGGCGTGCAGGAGACCCCCGCCACGCTGGATGCGTTTCTGGCGCAGGTCGAACGTCGCGCCTTTCGCATGGCGGAACTCAATCTCCGCCACCGCGAGGATGCGATGGATGCGGTGCAGGACGCCATGCTGCGGCTGGTCAAGCACTACCGCGAGAAGCCAGCGGCCGAATGGCCGCCGCTGTTCTGGGGCATCCTGCGCCGGCGCATCGTCGATCTGCAGCGCCGCCGCAAGGTGCGCTCGATCGTGGTGGGCTGGCTGGGCGGCGGCAAGGATGACGAAGGCAGCGAGATGCCGGTATGGGAGCCGGCCGATCATAGCCCCGGCCCGCTCGACCGGCTGCACGATGCGCAGTCCTACGCCGACATGGCAGCGGCGGTGAAACAGCTGCCCCAGCGCCAGCGCGAGGCCTTCATGCTGCGCATGCTGGAAGGTCTGGACGTGGCCGAAACCGCCCGGGCCATGGGCTGTTCGGAAGGCAGCGTCAAAACACATCTGTCGCGTGCGATGCATCATCTGCGCGACCAACTGGAGGACTGGCGATGACTGCGCCTGGCAACAACACATCCGATCATCCCACCGCGGAGCCCGCCGATTTGCGCGATCAGCGAATCGCGCGCCGCGCGCGCACGCTTTACCGCGAAGCCGGCCAGCGCATCGATCCGGCTACCGCCGGGCGCCTGCGCGCTGCACGGCGGCAGGCGCTGACTGCAGCCTCGGCGCCGCAACGTCATACCGCACGCTGGCTGGTACCGACCGGCGCGTTTGCGGCGATTGCCTTCGCCATGCTGATGGTATGGCAGCCCTTGTCGCACGGTCCGACGGTCCCGACCAGCCAGACCAGCAGCACCGAGCAAAGCGCGGAAGTGGACAGCGATCTGCCGCCGGACGCGGAAAAGGCCGATCCGAGCCTTTACCAGAACCTCGACTTTTACGGCTGGCTGGCGGCAAACAATGCGGTGACCAGTCAGCCGGCGAACCGCTGAGCCATGCGTCAGGTTTTTTCATGGATCCTGCCGCTGCTCTTGGCCGTGCTCCTGGCCGGACCGGCGGTCGCTCCACTGCATGCGCAGGGTCTTCCGGTGTCCCCGCAAAACATGCCGCCGCCGCGTCCGTGGAGCAGCCTCACCCCTGCGCAGCGCGACGTACTGTCGCCGCTGCGCGAAAAATGGGACACCCTGCCGCCGCGTCGACAGCAGAACATGCTGCTGAAGTCAGAGCACTGGGTAACGCTACCGCCGGAAAAGCGTGATGAGGTGCGCCTGCGTATCGCGCACTGGCAGGCCATGACGCCGGAACAGCGCAGGGAAGCTCGCGCCAACCTGCAGCAGTTCCGGCAGCTGCCGCCGGAAGAGCGCGCCAGGCTGCACGCCACGTTCGAGCATTTCCAGGAGCTGCCGCCCGAGCAGCGCGAAAAACTGATGCAGCAGTTTCGACAGCTGCCACCGGCGCAGCGCATGCGATTCCAGGGACAGCCCCCTGCGAAACCCGGCGGGCGTTGAGCCACTCAACCCGCGGTTGAAGTCGCCACAGACGACCTTACCGCAGCGCCAACGCAGCGCTCAGCCGGTAAAGCGCGTTTCGCCGGCGTGGCTCAGGCAGCTCCTGGCCACCAGCTCATCGTTGAAATCCGGTTGCAGCGCACCGTCGCGCACCAGCAGCTCGACGAAATTGTAGACATTGCGTGCGTACATTTCCGACGCGTGCAACGGCGCGCCAGCGGAAAGATTGAGCGGCCCGAGGATCACCACGCCACCGTGCTCGACCCTTTCACCGGGTCGGGTCAGCTCGCAGTTGCCGCCACTTTCGGCGGCCAGATCCACGATCAACGCGCCGGGCTTCATGCCGTCGACCATCGCTGCGGTGAGGATCTTCGGCGCCGATCGACCCGGCACGGCCGCAGTGGTGACAATCACGTCGATCGTCTTCAGATGCTCGCCCAGCGCCTGCTGCTGCGCTGCGCGCTCCTCGGCGGAAAGCTCGCGCGCATAGCCGCCGCTGCCGGCGGCGCTGACGCCGAGGTCCAGAAATTTGGCGCCCAGCGACTCGACCTGCTCGCGCGTTTCCGGCCGCACGTCGTAGCCTTCGGTCTGCGCACCGAGCCGGCGCGCGGTAGCGATTGCCTGCAGTCCGGCCACGCCGGCGCCGATCACCAGCACTTTGGACGGCCGGATGGTGCCGGCGGCAGTCGTCAGCATGGGAAAGAATTTCGGCGACGACTCGGCCGCGATGAGCATCGCGCGATAGCCCGCCACGGCCGCCTGCGAACTGAGCACGTCCATCGCCTGTGCTCGCGTGGTCCGAGGCAGCAGCTCCAGCGAAAAGGCGGTGAGCTTGCGCGCGGCCAGCGTGGCGACACGCTCGGGTGCGCCATACGGCCGCAGCTGGCCCACGACCACCGCGCCTTCGCGCAGCTGCGAAAGCACGGCATCCTCAGGCGGCAGCACACAGGCGAGCAGATCTGTCTGAGCCAGCACACCAGCCGCATCGGCAAATTCGATATCGGCATAAAGGCTGTCCGGAAACCCCGCCGCGCGTCCGGCGTCGTGCTCGAGCAGAATCCGCAGGCCCTTGCCGCGCAGTTTTTTCGCCATCTCCGGCGTGATGGCCACGCGGCGTTCTCCGGCGGCGGTTTCACGCAAGGCGGCAACGGTAATCGGCATGAGACGGTTCCCTTCAGAAGGTCCAGCTATCTTAGCGGCACTCGGCAGCACGCGTTCTGCCGGGTTTGCGCCGTGCAGCCGGCAGAGTAAGCTGGCCCACCGAAAGCGGTCGCCCACGCCATCAGCGCGGCGCGACGGTATCGATATTTCGGGGTCACCGGAGACTTCGATGCCCGTACCGAACGTATTTGATCCACTCCTGGCCGCCGCACGTCGCGCGCGAGAGCTGGCCTACGCGCCCTACTCCCGCTTTCAGGTGGGCGCCGCCCTGTTGACCAAGGACGGACGGCAGTTCCATGGCTGCAACGTGGAGAACGCAGCCTATGGCTTGTGCAACTGCGCCGAGCGCACGACGCTGTTCGGCGCCATCGCCGCCGGCTGCAGGCCCGGGGATTTTGCCGCCATTGCTGTCATCGCCGACTGTTCCGGTCCGGTCAGCCCCTGCGGTGCCTGCCGTCAGGTCATGGCCGAACTCTGCGATGAGGACATGCCGGTACTGCTGACCAATCTGCACGGTGACTTGCAGCAGACGACGGTTGCCTCGCTGCTGCCCGGCTCGTTCAAGTTTCCCGCGTCGATCTGATCATCGATGTCATATGTTGTGTTCGCGACGGGTCGCGGGCACCAGCCGCGCCTGCGAAAGTCCGGCTCTGCGCGCAGCCAACCAAGCCGCCTTTTTGAGAAAGCCAGACCATGTTCGACTACGCCCTGCACTTCATTCCGCTGGCTTTCGCCGCGCTGCTGCCGATCATCAATCCGGTGGGATCGGCGCTGATCTTTCTTGGCATTGTCGGGCCCGAGCCGCCGGCGGTGTATCGCCAGCTGGCGCTGCGCATCGCCGTCAACATGCTGATCTTCATTGCGGTGATCGAGCTGATCGGCGCCTGGATTCTGAAGTTTTTCGGCATCTCTTTGCCGATTCTGCAGGTGGGCGGAGGCATCACGCTGGCGGCGATGGGATGGCGCATGCTCAATGTGCCGGATGTCACGCCTGCTGCTGCCGCCATCGAAAGCGACAGCCATGCGGCGATCGACAAGGTTTTCTATCCACTGACCTTCCCGCTGACCGTCGGCCCCGGCACCATCGTGGTAGTGCTGACGCTGAGCGCCAATGCGTCGGGCCATGGCTGGTCGGATATCTTGCTGGCCCACGTTTCGATTTTCGTGGCCTCGGCGCTGCTGGCCCTGCTGGTGTTTCTCAGCTACGGCTACGCGCCCGCGCTGGCGCGCAAGATTCCCGAGCACGCGTTCAACGGCGTGCAACGACTGATCTCGTTCATCCTGCTGTGCATCGGCGTGCAGATCGCGTGGGGCGGACTGGATACACTGCTGCGGTCGCTGCCGCATTGACGGCGCGGGACCGTCCAAAAACGAAACGGCGCGGCAGGCGCCGTTTCGTTTCACTGCAAAGCCCGGCGTTTACTGGTATTTGGTGCCATTGACCACGACATAGCCGGCGTGGGGCCACGAGCTGCTGGTTCCATGGTGGGTCCAGTCGATGCCCTGGCTGTCGTCGTTGTCGTAGTAATAACGACCCTGCACGTATGTCGTATCGCCCACGGCGACCCACGGCCACTTCGGCGCGTTCATCTGGTCCAGATCGGAGACGATTTCGATGGTGACGCCTGACGCGACCTGCACGTAGAAGTAGCCGTGGTTGCCGCTCCTGGTTTTCTTGGCAGGCAGCACGGCGGTGACCATACCGCAGACATCTTCGGGCTGGTCAGCCGTGATCTGGCCGTTTTCAAAGGCCTGCTGATCCTGCAGAAACTGGGTGTTGTTGCACGGAAACGTCTTGCTCGTTTTCGCCGGTGAAAATACGCCGGTGCTGTAACTATCCTGGGCATGCGCTGCCGTACCGATCATCAGCGTCGCGCCGAGCAGCGCGTATGACATGTAACGAAGCTTCATGACTACCTTCCTTTGTATGTGTTGTCCCCCCGCGCCGGCCACGATAGAAGAACTCCTTTGCGGTTTCTTTAAGAAAAAAAGACATGCGGCGACAGCGCAGCGCAGCAAGAGGCAGGCGCAAACGTCGTTGCAGCGGCACGCGGCAAAGTCGCCACGATAACGTTGGGCCGGTTAGCATGGGCTTCCCTGCTTCTGCGCCATCGAGCCTCCGCATGCCCGAACCACTCTCGCTGCTGATGCAGCGCCATTCCACGCCATCGCGCCAGCTTGGCGAGCCGGCGCCGGACAAAGATCAACTCAAAGCCCTGCTGAAGGCCGCCATCCGCGTGCCCGATCACGGCAAGCTGGCGCCGTTTCGCCTGATCAAGCTGAAGGGCAAGTCAAAACTGCGCTTTGGCGAATTGGTCGCCGATATCGCCGCGCGCAACGATCCGGACATGTCCGAAGCCAAGCTCGACAAGGAACGCCATCGCTACACCTTTGCGCCGCTAGTGATGGTGCTGGTGGCGTGCATCGACAGGCACAGCAAGGTGCCGGCGATCGAACAGCAGCTGACGGCCGGCTGCGTCGCGCAGAACATTCTGCTGGGTGCTTTCGAGCTCGGCATTGGCGCGCAGTGGCTGACCGGCTGGGCCGCTTACGATGCCAACGTGGCGAGGCTGTTGAAGCTGAAGGACAACGAGCAGGTGATTGCCTTTATCCATATGGGTACGCCACAGATCGAGGTACCAGACCGCGATCGACCGGCGCTGAAAAGTCTGCTCAGCACATGGAAGCCGTGAACGCGGCAGCCCACGCGACACCAGCGGCGCATCTGGTCGATGGAAGCCTGTATGTGTTCCGTGCCTGGCATTCCATGCCGAACGAGTTTTTTGATGTCGATGGCCATCCGGTCAACGCCGTGCATGGTTATGCGCGCTTTCTTTGCGAACTGCTCGAACGCGCGCAACCCGAATACATTGCCGTCGCCTTCGATGCCTCGCTGACCAGTTCCTTTCGTAACGCGATCTACCCCGCCTACAAGGCCAATCGCGAACTGCCGCCGCGGGATCTGGAGCGCCAGTTCGTGATGTGTCGCGCCATTACCGAGGCGCTCGGCATTCACCTGATGATCGACCACAGCTTCGAGGCCGACGACCTGATCGGCAGCACGGTGTGGAATTTACGCGCGCTGGGCTGGCGCAGCGTGATCGTCTCGGCCGACAAGGATTTCGGCCAGCTGCTGGGCGAGCACGACGAGCAGTGGGACTATGCGCGCGGTCTGCGCTGGGGGCCGACCGGCGTGCACGAGCGGCTCGGCGTGCATCCGCATCAGGTAGCCGATTATCTTGCCTTGTGCGGCGACGCGGTGGACAACATTCCCGGCGTGCCCGGCGTGGGCGCAAAAACCGCCGCCGCGCTGCTGGCGCATTTCGGCAGTCTCGACGTTCTGCTCGAACGCGTCGATGAAGTCGGCTTCCTGCGCTTTCGCGGCGCCGCCGCCTGCGCGCTGAAGCTGCGCGAACACGGCGAAAAGGCGCGCCTGTATCGTCGACTCACGCGCATTGCGCTCGACGCGCCGGGTGCCAGTACCGCCGAAACCCTGCGGCGCAAGCCCGACCCGCAGAACCGCCTCGACTCTCTCTGCGATCAGCTCGGCTTCGGCGCCTTCACGCGTAGCCGACTGCGATCACTGCTTCGCTGAATTTCTCTGAACTCTACTGAAAAGCCCATGACCACCAGCACGAAACATCTGCCACCCGACGCTGACGCGCCGACCGAAACCCTCTACGAAGGCCGCTGGCTGAGCCTGCGCAAACGCGGCCGCTGGGAGTACGCCGAACGCACCAATCCTGCGGGTGCGGTGATCATCATTGCGGTCACGCCAGACGACAAACTGCTGTTTGTCGAGCAGTACCGCGTGCCGATTCAGCAGCGCACCATCGAGATGCCGGCAGGCCTCGTCGGCGATATCGCCGGCCAGGCCGACGAAGGCGCCCTGCTCGCCGCCCAGCGCGAACTGGAAGAAGAAACCGGCTATCGCTGCCGGCGCGTGGCGTTCATCCATCGTGGCCCGTCGTCATCGGGCATGAGCACCGAGATGATCGCCTTTGTGCGCGCCTACGAACTGGAAAAGGTTGGTGCCGGCGGCGGGGACGCCTCGGAAAACATCATCGTGCACGAGGTACCGCGCAACGAAGCGGGCGCTTGGCTGTTTGCGCGGGCCGATGAAGGCTATTCAATCGACCCGAAGCTGTTTGCGGGGTTGTGGTTTGTCGAACACGAAGGTCAGTTCAGCAGGCCGTGAATAGCCGTCCAGACGATGGGCGGCTGACAAGGTCCACGGCTCGCCAAAAAGGCAAGCCGCTGCGGACGGCGCTCAAAGCCGATCGGTCGACCGCCGCTTGTGCCAGCGCAGCCGCCAGACGGCCAGCGCGGTACCAAGCAGGGTCACCAGCAACCAGACCGCCATGGTCGACGTGTCATGACCGAGCCACAGCACGGTCGACACGGCGCCGACCACCAGTGTGCCGAGGCCGAGCGCCAGCAGCGGGTCGCGGCGACGGTTGCGCGCCACCAGCATCACGAACGCACCCAACGCAGCAAGAAGCACCGAGGCGATGCGGCGCATCATTAGGTGTTCCGGCGGTAACGGCATGTCGGGCAACAGGTTGATCAGCGACACATCGCCTATCTCGATGTCGAAGCCCTTGCCGTCGGGAGCATCCGCGGCGGGAACCAGTTTGTCGCCATCGATGCGCGCGAAAACCGTCATCGGCTGCAGCGGAATCTCTTCCCAACTCACGCGCAGGTCGCCGAGTCGCGGACTATCCGGCTGCGAACTGGTGGTCAGGTAGTTCTGGTTGGGTCCGAAGCTTGCGGCGAGATTTGCCGGCAGCGACTTCACGTCCGGCTGCACCGCGGCGGTGCCCGGCAGCGCGCGTATCAGTTCAGGCGAGAGCCTGAAGCCGCCGATCTGTACGAGCCCGGCCTCGAACTTCTTTTTCGTGATGGGGAAACTTGCCGGGTTGGTATGACCGGCAGGCTGAGCGAAGGTGCTGGCATCGATGAGATGATCCACCCACGCGAGTTCGTAACTCACGTCGCCACCAAAATGCAGCTCGTGCCACTGGAACATTTCCACATGACGCACCAGCAGCGGAGTAGCCGTCTTCAGGCCGAACTCCGGATCGCTCGGCGGCTCGAGCACGCTGGGCGTGCCGACAACTCTCGCCATGCGACCGTACTGGCCTGGCTGCAGACTGGCGTCGCCGCCCAGATCGATCGTTTCGCCGCCGTGTCGTTCAGCCGCCACGCGGTAATTCATCAGGCTGTGCGCGGTGAGCGCCGCCAGGCCCACACCGGCAAGTATCAGCAGCACGCCGATGACATGCAGCACGACGCAACGTATGGATGCGCCGCTGAGTCCACTCATCGGATCGGGCCTGTCACGCAGGGCACGGCGGCTGCAGCGTTTGTCACCACGTCACTACTGCACCTTGCCCAGGCCCGACGGATGACGCGGGTCGCTGGCGGCGTCGAGCTTATTCGCCTTGCGATCCCAGGTAACCACGTTCATGTAGCCCCACGATTCGCGCTGCTTCAGCGCATAGCCCATCGCCGTGAGCGCAGCGGTGGTCGACGGATCGAAGGTGCCCGCTTCGACCATCACTTCGTCGGGCAGGTACTGATGGTGATAGCGCTTGTCGGCGACGATCTGCCTGGCGGTTTCGCCGTCGATGAAATGCAGGATGCCTTCGAGCACCTGGGTGATGATGGTGGAGCCGCCCGGCGAGCCGATCACCGCCGTGCGATCGGCACCAATCACGATGCTCGGCGACATCGACGACAGCGGGCGCTTGCCGCCCTTCGGCGCATTGGCCACGCTGCCCAGCAGGCCGTAAACGTTGGGCTTGTTCGGCACCAGCGCAAAATCGTCCATTTCGTCGTTCAGCAGCACACCCGTACCTGCGGCAACGAATGTCGAACCCAGCACGTAGTTCACCGTCGAGGTGATGCCGACCATATTGCCGTCGGCGTCGATGATCGAAAAATGCGTGGTGTGCATGCCGGGCTGACTCGCTTCGGCTACCGGCAGCATGGACGACGGCGTGGCCTTGTCCGGCAGGATGCTCTGACGCAGTCCGTCGGCATAAAACGGCGACAGCAGCATCTGCAGCGGCATGCTGACGAAATCCGGATCGCCCAGATAGTCGTTGTGGTCGCGGAAGGCGCGGCGCATTGCCTCGACGATGTAATGCACATGGTGCGCCTGATCGAGCTTGGCCAGATCCACGCCGGAAAGAATGTTCAAGATCTCCGCAATCGCCACGCCACCGGACGACGGCGGCGGCGCGGTAATGATGCGATAGCCGCGGTAGGTCACCGTGATCGGCGTGCGCTCCTTGGCCTGATAGCTGGCCAGATCGGCGAGCGTCCAGTTGCCGCCGGCCGCTTTCACAGCGGCGATCAGCTTGGCCGCGGTTTCGCCGTGATAGAAACCGTCATTGCCTTTGGCCGCAATCAGTTCGAGCGTACGCGCCTGATCGGGATCACGCCACAGCGCGCCCTGTGCCGGCGGCGCACCGTTGGGCAGGTATTTGGCGGCCGAGGCGGGCCAGCGCTGCAGATCTTTTTGCTGCTCGTCGATGGCGCCCAGCAGGCGCGGATCGGGCTGAAACCCGTCTCGCGCAATGCGGATCGCCGGCGCCAGCGACTGCTGCAGTGACAGCCTGCCGTAGCGCTTGGCGATCAGTACCAGGCCCGCCGGTTCGCCCGGAATACCGGCCGAAAGCGGGCCCTTCAACGCGGTATCGCGATTGGGGCTGCCGTCGGGGTTGAGGTAATCCTTGCTGTTGACCGCCGCCGGCGCGGTTTCGCGGGCGTCGATAAAGGTGTCCTTGTTGTCCTTCGCCCGATGCAGTACCGCCATGAAACCGCCGCCGATGCCGGAGCTCTCCGGCTCGACCACCGACAGCGCAGCCGCTACGGCGATCGCCGCGTCAAACGCATTGCCGCCCTTGGCCAACACTTCGAGGCCGGCATTGGTGGCGAGAAAATTGGCGCTAGCTATCGCTGCGTGCCCGGGCCGCTGGCTGGTGCCGGACTGGACAGACGTTGTCGTGGACTCCCTTACAGGGACATCAGCAGCACAGGCAACGCCTGCCACCATAACCACTCCGGCAAAAAACAGACCGCACGACAATGCGCGCCAGCGCAGCGATACCTTCATGCAGCGGACTCCTTGGCCATCAGATGCTGATATTTGAGATCGAGCTGCTCGTGCGACTCGATGTTTTCGGGATCGGTGATGATGCATTCGACCGGACACACCACCACGCACTGCGGCTCGTCGTGATGGCCCACACACTCGGTGCACAGATCCGGATCGATGACATAGAACTCCTCACCCAGCGAAATCGCCTTGTTCGGACAGGCCGGTTCGCAGACGTCGCAGTTGACGCAGGTATCGAGGATTTTGAGAGACATGCATCGAATAATACATGTTGGGCGAGTGATCCCCGCGGCCAGGGCCGGGAAATCGCGCCGCATTTCAGCCGCGCACGGGCACCGCATAAGCCGAAAGCCTTGCGGGTTTGCCCGGCAGGCCAGGGCAAACCCGCAAATCGCGGCCGCGCGAAGGCGGCCACGGGACGTGCCGCAGGAAAAGTTACATCGCCACGAAGTGGAACGTGGCACCGCTGGGCTTGATCGCATCGGTCACGCGCTGCTCGTCGGCCTTGTCGCCGATGAAGAGCACGATCACGTCCTTGAACGAACCGGGCTTGACGTCCTGGAACGCGGCAATCAGCAGATCGGCGGTCTTGGCCGAGTTGGCGCCGGCGAAGGCCATCAGGTTGCCCGGCAGCACGCCGCGCGCGACCGTGTCTTTCACGTTGGAGAGCTGCCGGTCGTTATTGGCCTTGGCTTCGTCCGTGTCGGCCGCATCCACCAGATAGGCAAACGGCTGGCTGGCGGTCATCCCCTGCAGGTTTTTCTGCACCAGATCGCCCAGGTAGGCGTTCCAGCCCTTGGTGTCGTTCGGGTTGGTCGGCTTGGGCACCGCCTGCTCGGTTGGCTGGGCGGCCTGCTGATCGTCCTGCGACTTGTTGCAGGCGCTCAGGGAGAGAGTAGCGGCCAGCGCGAGGGCAGCGATGAGAGCGAACTTACGCATAGTGATCACCTTCTGTTTCGGGTTGCTTGTGGGAGCCGGCTCGGCTCTTTTGCCAGCGCTGCCGCATGGCCTGTTGTACCGCCGGATGGACGAAACCGGAGATGTCGCCACCGAGGCGGCCGATCTCGCGCACCAGCGACGAGGAAATAAAGCTGTATTGCTCCGCCGGCGTCAGAAACAGCGTTTCCGCCTGCGGGATAAGATGGCGGTTCATGCTTGCCAGCTGAAATTCGTATTCGAAATCCGACACGGCGCGCAGGCCGCGGATGATCACACCCGCGCCAACTTCCTCGATGAACGTGGCGAGCAGGCAGTCGAAGCCGCGCACCTCCACGTTCGGCAGATCGCCCAGCGCCAGTCGTGCCAGGGTGATGCGCTCGTCGATGCTGAAGGCCGGCCCCTTGCTGGAACTGTCCGCCACCGCCACCAGCACGCGATCAAACAGCGGCGCGGCGCGCGCCACCAGATCGGCGTGGCCGTTCGTGATCGGGTCGAACGTGCCGGGATAAACGGCAAAACGCGGGTTTCCCAAAGGTTTGTTCACGAGTCGGAGTTCTTGAATACGGGGGTTGGGGTGAAAAGCCCGCGTAGCTTAGCCCAAGCCACGCGGCGTTGGCTCATTCGCGCGGCCATGTGCGGACGCGTGCAGAAACTGACGTCCACCCGGCTCAGCGCCGATAAAGGGCAAAGCGCACCTCGCCCGCGCGAGCTTCCTTGTGCAGTTGCCAGGTTGGCGGCAGCGAAGGAAGCAACGCTCGCGGGCTTTCCAGATAAACGGTAGCGCCCTTCGTCAGCCAGCCGCCCTGCTCCAGTTGTTGCGCCAGCGTGCTCCACAAATCCAGCGCGAACGGCGGGTCGAGAAACACCAGATCCACCGGCTGTGGTGATCCGCCGAGAAACGACTGCGCATCGACAACGGCCACGCTGGCGGCCGCAACCTTGAGCCTTGTAAGGTTTTGCCGCAGCGCCTGCGCGGCACGCGCGTCGCGTTCGACAAACTGCGCGCTCGCGGCGCCGCGCGACAGAGCCTCGATACCCAGAGCACCGGTGCCGGCGCACAGATCGAGGCAGCGCGCGCCCTGAATCGTGGGCGCCAGCCAGTTGAACAAAGTCTCGCGCACGCGCTCGGGCGTGGGCCGCAGGCCGGGCAGATCGGGCACCTCAAGCCGCGAATTGCGCAAATTGCCGCCGATGATGCGTATTCGTCCCGAGCTGGGGCCGCGCGGCGCGCTCATGCGCGCGCGCCCGGTACGGAATCCTCACCGGCCATTACAGATTGGAGTGATAGCATGCCGGCCATTGTCTTTGAATCGCCGCCGCAATGCTCAAGTTCTGGAAGAAGAAGCTCGCCGAGACCGCGTCGGAGCCGCCCGCTGCACCGACGCTGGCCGATATTTCCGCGTCTGACCGCGCCGACGCCGTAACACAGGAAGTGATCGCCGAGCTTGCGCCGCCGCCCGGCCTGCCGCTCGACAGCGGGCACATGACGACGGTGAACGACCAGACCAGCAGCGGCGACACAGCCGCCGAGCCGGCGGCACCGGCCAAGCGCAGCTGGCGCGACCGCCTGTCCGGCAATGCCTTCTCGCGCGGCCTCACCTCGCTGTTCGTCCGTCATCCCAAGCTCGATGACGATTTGCTCGACGAACTCGAAACCACGCTGATTACCGCCGACGTCGGTATCGAGGCCAGCACCGAACTGGTGGAAAACCTGCGCAAGCGCATGCACAAGCGCGAGTTTGCCGATGCGCCGGCGCTGTTGAAGGCCCTGCGCGAGTCGCTGATCGCCATGCTCCGGCCGATCGAGAAGCCGCTGGATATCTCAGGCCGCAAGCCTTTCGTCGTGCTCACCGTGGGCATCAACGGCGCCGGCAAGACCACCACGATCGGCAAGCTGGCGCGGCGCTGGAGCGATGAAAAACGCGCCGTGATCCTTGCGGCAGGTGACACGTTCCGCGCCGCCGCCGTCAACCAGCTGAAAACCTGGGGCGAACGCAATCAGGTGCCGGTGATCTCGCAGGGCCAGGACGCCGATTCGGCCAGCGTGATCTTCGATTCGCTGCAGGCCGCCCGCTCGCGCGGCGCCGACGTGCTGATCGCCGATACCGCCGGCCGCCTGCACACGCAGGGCGGCCTGATGGACGAACTGGGCAAGATCGCCCGCGTGCTGAAAAAAATCGACGCCGATGCGCCGCACGAGGTGCTGATGGTAATCGACGGCACCACCGGTCAGAACGCGGTGAATCAGGTGCGCCAGTTCCGTCAGATCGTCGGCGTCACCGGACTCGTCGTCACCAAGCTCGACGGCACGGCCAAGGGCGGCGTGATCTTTGCACTGGCGCGCGAGTTCGGTCTGCCGATCCGGTTTGTCGGGCTGGGTGAAACCGCAACCGATCTGCGCACATTCGATGCCGAAGCCTTTGTCGATGGCCTGTTGCCGGCCAGCCTCGGCCGCGATGAGCGCAGCCATGACTGACCGCCTGCCACGGCGCGGTTGATCGATGCGGCGCCGCTGGCGGCTGACCTTGCTGGTGCTGGGCGGCGTGGCGCTGACGGTGGCGCTTACGGCTGTCGTGGCCGTCTATCTGCTGCTGCGCCCCGAGCGCTTCACTGCGATGCTGCAGGCCCAGGCGCGCGCCGCCGGGCTGGAGCTGAATCTCGCCAGCCCGGCCAGCCCCACGCTGTTCCCGCGGCCGGCGCTGGATCTCAGCGGCATCACTATCAATGCGCAGGACGCGAGCGTGCCGATCCTGCTGGCGGCGCGCGGGCAGCTCGCCCTGCCGTGGCGCACCTTGCTGGGCGGTCCAACCGTTATCTCGCAGCTTCAGATCGACGCGCCCCGCGTCGATCTTGAAGCACTGCAGGCCTGGCTGGCTGAGCTGCCAGCCCAGCCGCAAGGTGCCCCAACCAATATCCCGCGGATCGATACCGGCATAAGCGTCATCCGCGGCAGCATCGTCCGCGGCGACGAGCTGCTGCTGGGCAACGTCTCGCTGGACGCCGGAAGCCTGATTTCGGGCCGGCCTTTTCCGCTCAACCTGTCGGCAACGACGGCTTCTGGGCTGCCGCTGCAGCTTCGCCTGCTGGCGACGCCACGCATCCAGGAAAACTCGCTGCAGCTCGACCATATCTCGCTGCATCTCGCGCAGGGCAGCTCGCTGGCTCTGGCGCTGAAAGGCACGGCGCGCTGGCATGGTGCCGCCGATGCGGCCGCCGAGCTGACTGGCACGCTTGATCGCCTCGATACCGGGCAATACGTCATCTCTGTAAAGCTCAATCCCGCCGATCAGACCAATCCCCTGCTGCTTGCCCTGAAACTGGATGGCCCGGGCAACCACGCGGATCTGCGCCTCCCGCCGCTGGCGCTTGCCGGCTGGTGGCGTCAGCTCGCCGGTGCGCAGGCGCTTCCGCTGACGGTTCCGCCTGCAAATGGACATCTGGAAATGTCCAGATTCGAGGCTGCCGGCATCAGCGTCGATGGACTCACGCTCGATACCGGAGACACCACGCCGGCGGCGGCCAGCACGGCAACGGCTGCCAAGACTGGTCCCACAAAACCGGCCGTCAAGAAAAACCCATGACCTCACCCTTCGCACAACGCCTGCTGCGCTGGTTCGACCAGCACGGCCGCAAGGATCTGCCGTGGCAGCATCCGCGCAACGCCTATCGCGTGTGGCTGTCGGAAGTGATGCTGCAGCAAACCCAGGTAAGCACGGTCATCGGCTACTTCGAGCGCTTCGTTGGCGCTTTGCCCACACTGCGCGACCTCGCTTGCGCCGATGAAGACACGGTGCTCGCCCTCTGGTCCGGTCTGGGCTACTACCGTCGCGCGCGCTTCCTGCATCGCGCGGCGCAACTTTGCGTCGAACGGCACAATGGCGAAATGCCGCGCGAATACGAGGCACTTGCGGCGCTGCCCGGCATCGGCCGATCCACCGCCGGGGCCATCCTCGCGCAAGCGTACGGCCTGCGTTTCCCGATACTCGACGGCAACGTCAAACGCGTGCTGACTCGCTACCACGGCATCCACGGCCAGCCCAGCCAAAGCGCTGTGGAGAAACAGCTGTGGCAGCACGCAGACAGTCACACGCCGGCAGAGCGCGTGGCCGACTACACGCAGGCGATCATGGATCTGGGCGCCACGGTCTGCGTACGTTCGAGGCCGGCGTGCGAGGCGTGTCCGCTGCACAGCGACTGCATCGCCTATCGCGACAACCTCACCACGCAGCTGCCCAGCCGAAAGGCCGGGAAGACCCTTCCCACACGCGCCACCGTCATGCTGATTCTCAGAGACGCGCAGCGACGCGTGCTGCTCGAACGGCGCGGCCCGGTTGGCGTATGGCCTGGGCTGTGGAGCCTGCCGGAGGCGGCCGATGCGGACAGCGCGTGGTCCGTAGCGCAGAAATTCGCGCGCATTGACGACGCGCAAGCCCTGGCCTCATTTGTCCACGTGTTCAGCCACTATCGCCTGACTATCGAACCCTTGCTGTTTGATGAAGCCGCAGCGCACCGCTGCGTGGCCGACGACTCGCAGCAGCGCTGGTGCAGTGCCAGCGAACTGACCACACTTGGCCTTCCTGCACCCGTCCGCGAGCTGCTGCTGAAGATCAATGAAGTAGTCTGAGCACTGGCCCGCTCAAGCCGACGCTGCGGCTGCTGCGCCTTTGGCCCCCACAACAAAGGAAAACGATGAGTCGTACCATCCACTGCAGCAAACTCGACATCGATGCCGAGGGCCTGGACTTCGCGCCGTGGCCCGGACCGCTCGGTCAGCGCATTTACGCGCAGATATCCAAACCCGCCTGGCAGCAGTGGCTCAGCCACCAGACCATGCTGATCAACGAGTACCGGCTCAATCCACTCGACCCGAAGACGCGCAAGTATCTCGGCGAGGAAATGGAAAAGTTTCTCTTCGGCGGCGAGGTCGCCAAACCCACCGGTTACGTCGATCCCGATAATGAGCCTTGACGAAAACCCGAGTATTCGGTTTAATGCGCGGCTCTACATGGAACGAACAACCCGCGCGGTTGTGCATCTTCGGCCGGGTAGCTCAGTTGGTAGAGCAGGGGATTGAAAATCCCCGTGTCGGCGGTTCGATTCCGTCCCCGGCCACCATGTAGAACAATGACTTAGGCCATCCTAGCGGGTGGCCTTTTCCGTTGCGTGAGGTCTGCGCACGAACTGCGTCCGGCGGCGCATCGGCAGAACCTGCAACATCACGTTTTGCGCAACGTCATTGCGCTGAAAACACGCCGCGCCATGTGTTTCGGCAGCGACGCTTTGACATCTTTTGGTGGATTATTTCTGACGCGTGCTGCCGGAGAGTTCTACGCGCCGATTCGGCGAGAGACAGGCGATCAACGCCGTGCGGTTTTTGTCTGAGCACTGCACTACCGGACTTGCCTCACCTCGTCCTTCGCTGTGGATGGCGTTTGCTGGAACGCCGCCCTGGATCAGGTAGCCCTGCACCGATTCCGCGCGCTGCTTGGACAGCCGCAGGTTGGCTTTGTGGCTGCCGATACGGTCGGTGTAACCAACCACCAGAATATCCTGCAGCTGGCTGGCGACCAGCACCTCTTGCATGAACTGACCGAGGCTCTCTCGACCTTCTTCCGTCAGATCGGCGCTGTTGAATGCAAACAACGCATCGGCCGATAAACGGATGGGCTCCGTGGGCAGCGTCGGCATCGGCGCGGGCACTGCAGAGGCCACCTGCGGGGCGGGAGCCTCAACCGGCTTCGGTTTGTCCACGATCAGCCGGCAGGACTCCGGTTTCCAGTGCGTTGCCTGGACTCGATGCTTGCCATCGAAGTCGATCTGATACTGACAGCGCGAGAAATCGGCCTCACCATCGTCACGTCGAAAGTTGAGGATGTAGTTCCACTGCTTTACGCCAAACACGCCTTCGTCGAAATGCGGCGCACCCAGCAGTTTGTACAGCTGATTCTTGGTCATGCCGGACGTGACCTGCCGCAGGTTCTCCGGACTGACGTAGGCACCTTCGGGCAGCGTGGACTTGGCCGGATCCGGGAACGCAACTTCGTCCGCCGACTGGCTTGCGGGTGGCGCATGCCGGCTCAACATACTGCACCCGGTGGTCAGCAACAGCCACGTGCAGGCGACTGGCAGAACCACCCAAGGGTGTGCTTTGAACCGTTGCATGATGTCCCCTGAATTCCAGTCGGTAAAAATTATGCTTCCGGCGATGAATATCTCACCATTGCACTCCTGCGCCAATCGTCAGGCCATCGTCGCCACGACTATCGGAGGAACCTGTTGCCTTGTAAACCCAGCGTCCGCTTTCAGAAATGGTCGAAACGCCCACGGCAACGCCGGACTGATTGCGGAACGTGCCGGCCGAAGCCGCGGCCATCGTCTTGCCCGGCAGGTAAGCCTGCGGCAGTCCTGCCATGGCCATGGCTCCGGCCACGCCAGCGTTCGCCTGATTGCCTATCCGCTGGACCTGGCTGCCGACCGCCACAGCACGCTGGTCAGCGTAACTTTTCGCCCAGTTTTCTGACTGTTGGACACCGGCATTCAATTGGCCCACGTTCGCCGCATCGGTACTGATGACGCCGGCGGCCACGTTGGTGATCTGCCGTTCGTCGCCGACGCTGCCGACAGAAACGGCATTGTCGCGACTGGCTGTCGAATTGGCCCCCAACGCCACGGAACCGTCGGCCATGGCCGACGCGCCATCGCCAACAGCGACAGCATTGGTCGCCGTCGCCGCGGACCCGACGCCGATGGCCACACTGTTGGCCCCGCCGGCGTTGGCCCGCGGCACATCAGGCAAGAGAACCGATGTTCGCGCGAGTGCCGGATTCGAGGACGACGATGCAGCAACGACGGGCTGCGTCACATCGCGTGTCGACGCGGATTGCTTCTGCGGGGCTCCGAAACAGAGCATCGGTAGCAGCGTGACCAAAACAAACGGCAGCACTTTACGGGGGGCGTGTTCCAGCACTCGAAGGAGTTTCATCAGGGTCCGATCGAAGAAAATTGCGCAGTTCTGTGCGCAATATCTCATTATCCGCTACTGACGCCAATCGCGTAGCGTCAATCAGCGCGAACGTGGACCTGCTGGATATTCGATAACGGGTCGGCATGCCTCAAAAGTGGAATCCGGGCGCGCAGAACGGGCGCCCGAAAGTAGAGTCACATTAAACAGCGCAACGCGAGATACGCCAGGCAACCCTTTGCCGGGCGAGACCCGCAAGCGCGCCATCCCCACACAAGCTTGCCCGTCGACTTTTACTGCCATCTGGCCGCTTGAGCCGCGCCACCCACCGATCACCGGCGCGCTATTCCCGATATTTCGACACGGCGATTGGGAGCGAGGCACTTGATCAGAGCCTCGCGGTTGATGTCGGTGCACTGGACTACAGCGTCCGCGTTTCCACGTCCCTCACTTCGCATGGCGGCTTCCGGTACGCCACCCGCTGCCAGGTAGCGCTGAACTGACTCGGCGCGACGCCTGGACAGTGCCAAATTGTATTGATCGTTGCCGATGCGATCGCTGTAGCCAACGATGGATACATTCTCGACCTGGCTCGCCTGCTGGATCATCCGCAGAAACTGCGCCAGATCCTGCCGGCCGACCTCGGTCAAATCCGAGCGATTGAAAGCAAACAGAGCATCACCCGACAAGCGGATCGGCTCTTGCGGCAAAGGCCGTGGCTCAGGCACGTTGGCCGCGACGGCTTGAGCCGGCATGTCGAGCTCGGATTTGCAGTCTTCAGGCTTCCAGTAGACCGCCTGCGCTCGATGGTCCTTGTCGAAAACCACCTGATACTGGCAGCGGGAAAAATCATCAGCCGCTCCACCGACTTTGCGGAAATCGAAAATATAGTTCCACTTTTTTACCCCGACCACGCCCTCATTGAAATGAGGTGTTCCGAGCAAGTCATAGAGCTGGTCCTTGGTCATGCCGGGCTGAACTTTCCTGAGGTTCTCCAGATTCACGAACGCGCCTTCCGGCCTCGTCGATTTGGCCGGATCCGGAAAAACCACGTCGGCAGCATTGCGGTCGGCACCCGGATGCGTTGAGGCCGTGCTGCATCCGGCGATCGTCAGCATCCCCGTAAAAACGAACGACAGAGCGGTGCATCTACCCCGTTGAAACAGTGACATGGCGCACCTCCAATCCGAATCGAAAAGAGTTAGCTCGCTGCTGTGCCGCGCCCTACCACTGCATGCCGGCGCCGATCGCTACGCCGCCGTCTCCGCGGGTGTCAACGGAACCCGTCAACTTGTAGACCCAGCGTCCGCCCTCGGAGATTGTTGAAACACCGACAGCGAGGCTGGATTCGCTGCGGAAGGTACCTGCAGCAACCGCTGCCATGCTCTTGCCCGGCTCATACGCCTGCGGCAATCCCGCCATCGCCATCGCTGAAGCTACACCTGCGTTGGCGCGATTGCCTATCTGCTGAATCTGGCTGCTGAGCGCCCCGAACTTCTGATCGGTGTAGCTGCTCGCCCAGTTCTCGGCCTGCTGAACGCCCGAGTTCACCTGACCCACGTTTGCGGCGTCCGTATCGGACGTGCCCGCAGCCACATTGGTGATCTGACGTTCACTACCGGGGCTGCCAACCGACACGGTGTTGTCGCGATTGGCAACCGATCCGGCGCCAAGCGCGACGGAATTGTCGGCGGCCGCCGATGCTCCATTGCCCACTGCCACACTGTTTGTGCCACCCGCGCTGGCAACCGGGCCAATCGCCACGCTATTCGACCCGCCCGCCACCGCACCGCCAAGTGTGGAATTCACCTGCACATATTTGCTGTTGCCACCGCCACCCTGATTCAGACTGGTGATGTCGTTGTACAGGCTGTAATTGCTGTACATGTTGCTGCCGTCTTGCGTCCAGTGCCACAGCTGCGAGCCATTAACGGCATCCGTACTGGATGCGGTCTCCGCTCCCGCAGCAACATTGGTGACCGTGACTGGCGCCCCGCTGCCGTTGCCTGTGAGGGTGATCGTATTGGTAGGATTCCCGGACGCGTCCGCGTCATAGAGCACGGCTAAGTTACTCGCACCTCCGCCTCCACCCGAAGTCACTGCTTCGAGCTGAGCCAGGTTTACCGCGTCATTCGGAGCGGAGCCTGCTGCCACGCCGGTAATCTGGCGATTGCCTATATTCAATTCGCCCGCCGATGTTTGCGGAGCTGTCAGACCGTACGCAACGTAATTGATCTGCGCGCCGACAATGGTCGCCGACCCGGCACCCAGGGCAATGCTGTTGGCAAAGCTGGCGGTTGCCCCGCTTCCCACGGCAATGCTGTTGGCTCCGGTCGCCAGTGTGTTGTCGCTGACAGCCAGCGAATAATCGCCCTGCGCCGTTGCTCCGTTCCCCATGGCGAAGCTGTCCGTACCCGCGGCGTTGGCATTCGGGCCAGCCGCGGCCGCGTTCAATCCTGTCGCTACCGATCCAGGCAAGGTCGATTGCACTGCGTAATATTTGCTGCCGGCATTATTGGTGAGGTCGTTATAGAGGCTGTAATTGCTGTACTGATTCGCCGTGTCCTGCGTCCAGTGCCACAGTTGCGAGCCGTTGACGGCGTCTGTACTCGTAGAACTCAATACGCCCTGGTGAAGGTTGGTCAGGGTGGTGCCGTTGGTGAGGCCGCCGTCGGTGCTGACAATTCCCGCCAACGTCACGCTGGTTCTTGCCGCGTTGTCGTACTGCACCGAGTTGGCGGCATCGGCCGAAACGCCTGCCAATTGGGCAACGTTCACTGCATCGGAGTTGGCTTTGCCCGGCGCCAGTCCCGTGATCTGACGATTGCCTATATTGAGCTCGCCCGCGGAATTTTGCGGTGCGGTCAGCCCGTAGGCGGTGTAGCCCGTGAGTGCACCGACGGTGGTCGCTGACCCCGCACCCAGGGCGATGCTGTTGGCAAAGCTGGCGTTGGCTCCGGTGCCGATGGCGATGGCATTGTCGTTACCCGCGCCGGTCACCGAGCCACTACCTACGGCAATCGACCCATCGCCCGTGGCCACGGCGCCTGGACCTGCCGCAATCGCATCGGTCCCAGCCGCATCACTGCCGGTGCCGGTACTGTTGGCCTGGAAGAATTTGCTGGTCGTATTGTAAATATTGCTGACGGTATTGTTTGTCGCGTAGAGCTGGGCGCCGTTCACCGCATCGGTGCTGGTGGCGCTCAGCGCGCCCTGCTGCACGTTGGTGATTCTGGTGCCGCCGGTCACTCCTCCGTCTGTGCTGACGGGACCGGCGAGAGTGATACTCGTCTTCGTGGGGTCGTCGTACTGCACCGAGTTGGCGGCGGTGGTCGCCACGCCCTGAAGCTGTTCAACGTTCACGGCGTCGGTGCCTAGCTCGCCTGGCGCGACTCCCGTGATTTTGCGATTTCCGATATTGAGCTCACCGGACGACGTCTGCGGTGCCGCCAGTCCAAACGCGTTGTAGTTGGCCTGGGCTCCAACCGTAGTCACTGATCCACTGCCCAGCGCAATGCTGTTGGCAAAGCTGGCGTTGGCGCCTGTGCCAATGGCGATGGCGTTGTCGTTGCCCGAACCGGTGACTGCGCCGCTACCCAGAGCAATCGACGCATTGCCCGAGGCGACGGCACCAGGACCTGCCGCAATGGCATCGGTACCCGCTGCATCGCTCCCAGCACCGGTGCTGTTGGCCTGGAAAAATTTGCTGGTGGTGTTGTAGATGTTGCTGACGGTATTGTTGGTCGCGTAGAGCTGGGCGCCATTCACCGCATCGGTGCTGGTCGCGCTTAGCGCCCCCTGCTGCACATTGGTAATCCTGGTACCGCCTGTCACGCCGCCATCGGTGCTGACCGGCCCGCCGAGCGTGATGCTGCCTTTGCTGGCGCCATCGTATTGCACCGAATCCGCGGCAACACCCTGCAGCTGTTCCACATTGACGGCATCCGTGGCGGCGCTGCCGGGAGCAACACCGGTGATTTGCCGATTGCCTACATTGATTTCGCCACTGGAAGTCTGCGGCGCGGTCAGCGCGTACGCGGTGTAGCCGGTTTGCGCGCCGACCGTAGTGACCGAGCCACTACCCAACGCGATACTGTTGGCAAAGCTGGCATTGGCGCCGGTGCCGATGGCGATGGCGTTGTCGTTGCCCGTCGCCGCGCCGCTACCCAAAGCAACGGACGTGTTGCCTGTCGCTATGGCGCCTGGGCCGGCGGCGATGGAATCCACGCCAAGCGCGCTGCTGCCGATACCGGTGCTGTTGGCCTGGAAAAATTTGCTGGTGGTGTTGTAGATGTTGCTGACGGTGTTGTTAGTCGCGTAGAGCTGGGCGCCGTTTACTGCATCGGTGCTGGTCGCGCTCAGAGCGCCCTGGTGCAGATTGGTTACCGTGGTTCCGTTGGTGAGGCCGCCGTCCGTACTCGGCGTACCCGCCAGCGTGATGCTGGTTTTGCCGGCATTGTCATACTGCACGGAATTGCTTGCATCGGCAGCCACGCCCTCGAGCTGTGCAACGTTGACGGCGTCCGTGGCGGAACTGCCTGCCGCCACATTGGTGATCTGGCGCTCCTGACCCGGCGATCCGATGGACACCTCGCCGGCCGATTGCTGCAGAGCCGTCAAGCCGAAGGCGGTGTAGTTGCTCACAGCCCCACGATTGGCCGCGGATTGATAACCCAGTGCGACGCTGTTCGCTGCGTTTGCCGTTGCCTCAGCGCCGAGGATGACCTGTGCGTTTGCCGTACCCGACGCACTATCGCCGATCACCACGGAGTGGCCTAGGCGTGCCTCGTAATCCGCTGTCGGCACGCCCGTTGGATTGGTCGGATCGTTAACGCCGCTGCCCGGAAAGGCCGTATCGGCGTTGACCGGTGGAAGCGTGTGACTGGCGTTGGTGCCGATCACCACTTCCTTCGAACCGTTGGCGGTGGCGCCGTCACCAACGAGCACCTGGTAGTCCTGCGCCGCATTGATACCGTAACAGGCGACGGTGACCACAAGAGCATTGAGACAGGTCGACGCGAAGGCTGGCGCCTGGCTGGGCAACAGCAGGCCTAGCACTCCACTCTGGGTACCGTTGTTGATGTTGTAGATGTAGCTACTGGAGCTTACCCCGCCGAGCAGGGTGAGATGCGAGTTCACGCCTGTACCACCGACCAAGGCGCCGGAGGTTGAGGTCAGCAGCGTGCCGACCGGATCCAGGGTGAGCGTTGGGATGCCCAGCACATTGACGACGGAATAGCCCTGGCTGAAGTTGGCATTGCTGACCTGCAGGGAGCCGTTGGTGACGTAGCCGTTGCCGCCGGCAAAAAGGCTGTTGGTCGAAGGTCCCAGCAACTGCGTTGCTGTGCCCACCACCCCGCCGTTGCCGACGATCAGTCCCGTAGGTGAGCTGCTGGGCGTTGGGAAAATCGGCACAGCTGCAGTAATCGATCCCGATAACGCGGCGTTCGTGTCCAGCGTGGGGAGCAGCGCGGTCGTCGTCGGCGCTGCGATTGCATTCAGCGGAGTGAAGGAAAGCGGAGACACGCCGGCGCCCGTGGTGGAGGCAACGCTCTGTGCAGCGTCAGCGTCATCGGTCACATCGCTGGATTTCGCATCGAGCGAAGCTGTAGCCGCCGCATACGTGGGATGTTTTAGGCGACGGTCAGCGCTTTCGCTCGCGAAAGCGACGGCGCCGGACGAACCGCTCGCCGTAGCGGGATGGGTGCCAACGCCTGGACCCGCTTCGGTCTTTGCGACGGAGGTGGGTGCCAGTGCGGCCGCCGCCGAACTTCCCGTGAGAGAAGCCGACGTCGCCACTGTGCTTGCCTTATCTGCGGCATCCGCGGCGGCGGTCGCCGTGACCGGTGCCTTCTGTGGAAGCGTGGCGGCATCGGTTAGTGGTGCCGATGAAAGCGCGGGTATGGATGCTACGGGACTTGATTTGTCCACCGCGTCTGCTGCGATCGCCGTAACCAGCGGCGCCTTGGGGATTGGCGTCGATGCCGTTGATGCCGTTGATGCCGCCGGCATCGAGGGCACGGATGGGGATATTAGGGGCATTGCAACGGCAGCTGCGGCAGGCTCTGGGTTTGACACCGGCTTGGACTCGACCAGAGCGACGCTGTCCTGCGCACTCACCGTGCTTTCCAACGGCTGTGATGGATTTGCCATCGCCGGCGCACTGTCGACGGGCGCTGAGCCCGAGCTGATCTTTGCGGTGCTCGACTGCTGCGCAAGTTGACCGCCAGTGGACTGATCGAGCTTTCGGTCAGCCGTATCGGCAATCACGATGGAAGCCCGATCGGTTTGGTTTGGATCGGCCGACGTGCTTGTAACCGCCGTCTGGCGCACACTCTGTGGAGTGACGTCGGGCGCGTTGTAAGCCGTCGTTTTGGCGAACGCCGCAGGCGGCGCCATCGTGGACGAAGCAGTCAGCTTTTCCGTCGAGGCGGAAGGCCCTTGTGCGGTTGCTAATTCACGTCGCGCCGGTTTGGGGCGTGCGCTTGCCGTTGGCGCAAGTGACGACGCTTCAACTTTATTTGCCGCATTGCTGGCGACATCAGACGTGTTCATGACCGCCGTCTGGACCGGCGCCGCGCTGGCACGACTCGTGTCGTATTTAGCGATCAGCGACTGCAGGTCATCCAGCTTCGCATCACGGGTGGACTGAGCCGCCGCGCCCGATGCAAAGAGCAGGCCGCCTGCGGCCATGAGGGCAACCAGTAACAGCTTGCGCGTGGCACCAAGCGCGCGTCGATCGACCTTGCCTGCGCCACTGGAGCCGCCGCCGTGGTGAGAGGATGCCAGTTCCGACGCTACGACCAAAACCCGGCGCGAACGGCACCACACCAGACGATAGATACGATTCATAGCTGCCCCCAATACGTGATTCATGCTAGATGGCGCATAGCATCTACGCAACCGAAACAGCATTTGCGCGCTGCTGATTCTTCGACATCTGTTGCGTTGACTCTGCTTGTATCGAAGCGCGAAGCCGAACCCGCTTATATGCCGATTCGGCAAGACACGTGGAAAAGTGCGTTATTTGTTGAAGGTCAATCGAGCCGGTCAAGATTTGCCCTGGCCGCCAAGCGACACGACCAGGCGTTGCCCGCAAAACCTGGCAGATGAGCATCGCTCTTTCGAATATCGCGAGTACGCTTCAGCTGTAAGCCAATTCGCGCGCGGCGGGTGGCGTGCTTATCTCAGCTGGCGGCGCACGCATCAAGGTGTCGCGCGGCAGTTCGCCAAACGTATGGCGATAGTGGTCGGCAAAACGCGAGAGGTCCCAAAGTCCGCAGCTGAGTGCGACCGACTTCACCGAACGCCGGCTGGCATCGGCGACGGCCAAGGCTTTAAATGCCGTGCACAAGCGCAGCATGGAGAGATAACGGTTGGGCGAAAGCCCGAGCAGGTCGTCGAACGCATAGCGGAGCGCACGTTCGCTGACACCAGCCGCCTTGCATAGCTCGTCGAGATAAATCACCCGACGCATGTTGTCGCGCATGTACTGTTCGGCGCGCTGCACGATCTGATAGTGGGCACGTCGTCCCCGCGAGCAGTGCGGCCGATCATCGGCCTGTGCACTGAGGCCGGCAAGCAGGTGATTCTCCAACAGGGTCTCAAGCTCGCTTTCGATCAGAGAAACAGGAGCGTAGTCGCGCGACTGATGGAAGAGATGGTTCTGCACCTTTTCGAAATTGGCCAACAGCGTAGTACCCAGCTGTGAACCGGCAAGGTTGAACATGGCCAGAAGGCGGGCAGGAATTTCCAGATCAGGATGTACGAGTTGGGCAAATTTCTTCCGGAGTCGTTGGAGAGGTACCAGCATCAGGATGGCCCTGCTGTCGGCACCGAACACAAACTCGCTGACACCGCCCGGAAATACGGTAAATGCAGTACCCGAATGTATCGGCGTACCGTTGCATCCGCTGGCGTTGTTCGCGTCGTGCAGGCAGCCGAGCAGACACCATTCGGTTGGCATGGTGAAACGGCCGCGGAAAGAGAAATCCGTTTCGATTTGGCAGAACACCGAGTCGCCCACTATTTCAGAATCGATGGCGGCTCGTTTGAGATGGGCACCGAGCACCACGGTCTCCATGTCACAGACCTTGAGTACGCCGGCCAGCGATATGAGATCTTGTGGAAGTAACGCGCCTGCGCTATCTGCAATCATGATGCCCTGCTCCCTTTGGCGACCAAGCTCTCGACAAATCGAATCGACAGCGATTTGAACCCGGCTCCTGGTTCGACCCGTCTGCCTCCGTGGCGATCGGTAAACCCGTTCAACTATTCGGAATATTTCCTGATCGACGGCTTCTTCCCGATTGAATCCATGCGCCCCGATGAAGAGTGCGCAAATTCGGCAATATCTCGCTTTTCGTTTGATGAGGTTTCACTGAATGCGATTCCCATCACAAAATTTCCGGTTTTTCCATTCCATTTTGCGAAGTAGCTCACTGTTCATCATTGGCACGCTTGCCGAAAACTGCCCTGCGCGCCCCTCGTCGCCTTAGACCCCGCCACGCAAACATGACACACCACTGGCGTGTCCTGCACGGGGCGATCCGGCCAGCCGCTCTTGACCCGCCGCGCCGCACCATTAGACTCGCCGCATCGGGGCTGCATGAAATGGGCCATCCACCCGCGGCGGACACTGTCCCCGACGGGCCTCAGCGTGCTCAAACGATGTAAGGGGTTGATTCGATGACTGACAGCGGGCACGGACGGCAACTTTCCCGATGGTTGGTCGCATTGACCTTTACCGGCGCCTCAGCGTGCGCCGCCCCTGTTCATCATTCCCAAGCACCGGTCGCACAAAACACGCCAGCGCCGGCGCAGGCCTCTGCAGGAACAGTTGCCTACCTGCGTCAGCTTGTGGACAGCCATCAGCTGACGCAACTGCGCACGACCTTCAGCGGCAATTACGGCGCCACGCTGTTTTTTCAACCGGACAAGCTCAGCTACTACGTCGCCTTGTTTCACGGCGATGTCTACTGGCGCGTCATCCAGACCGATTCGGAGCCAAGCGCGGAGTCGATCTATCGCGCCTTCGCCGACCAGTCCGAAAAGCTGGCCCAGGTCGATATCGACGCACTGCGGCTGAAGGCCGGCAACAGCTACGCCGAGCAGATGGTCGCGCTGAACGAAAAGCGCCTGCGTAGCCTGCAGCAGGATGCCAATCGTCAGCAGCAGCAGGCGCAGGAGGTAGCCGCCCAGCAGCAGCAGTCGCAGCAGCGGGCCGTTGCGCTTTCGAACGATTTACGCAACACCCGCAACCAGCTCGACGCGGTGAAGGCGCGAATCCGTGCGCTTGAGGCGCAACAGGCCAACCCCGAGATGGTTCTGCCGCAGCCTTCGCCACCTGATACCGGCAAGCCATCGCCCGCCAGTCCGTCGAACTGAAGCAAGGCGCTCGCGCACGCATTGGAGCGTTCGAACGGCGCTGAATCGCACGCTTGCCTTACAACAGTCTCATTCGGCCCCATCCAGTGAATCCCGGGTCTACTGCAGGCTCACCATGAAGTAACCCTGCGCCTTCACGCGTCGAATGCTTTCATGCGCCCGTTGCGAAGCCGCCCACCTGGCCTGCCCATGCCCGACCAACCTGTGACCCGAATGATTTCTGCCAGCGAAGCGGAGCAGCTGATCGGCGTGCACCTGAATACGTTCACGACCGCCACGCGATCCATTGATGAGGCGGCGGGCTGCGTCCTGCGCCAGCCCATAGTCGCCGAGCGCGACCAGCCGCCGTTCGACCGCGTGACCATGGACGGTATGGCGATCCGATTGGAGGATTTCTCGCGCGGCACGCGCCGCTTCGATATCGGCGGCATGCAGGCGGCCGGCATGCCGCCGACGGCGATGCAGCAGCAGGACGCCTGCATCGAGGTGATGACCGGCGCCGTGATGCCCGACGGCTGCGACACCGTGATCGCCGTCGAACAGACCCGACGCGAAGGATCGCAGCTAGTGATCGCCGCGGACTGCGAGCCACAGCGCGGGCAGTTCATTCACCGTCGTGGCAGCGATTGCCAAGCCGGCGACACGCTTGTCGAGGCCGGCGCCAGGCTGCGTGCGCCCGAGATCGCCGTGATCGCCGCCAACGGCTACGGCTCGGTCGAGGTGTCCACCCAGCCGCGCGTGACGATCCTCGCCACCGGCGACGAGCTGGTGGACGTGGAGGCGCCGGTAGCCGCCTGGCAGATTCGCCGATCCAACGATCGGGCATTGGCCGCGCTTCTCGCCAGCCGCGGCCTGAGTGAGGTCAGGCTCAAGCATGTCACCGACGACCGCGACATGCTCAAAGCGGCCATCGCCCAGCAGCTCGATACGCGCGACGTGCTGATCCTCTCCGGCGGCGTGTCGATGGGCCAGCGCGACTTCGTGCCCGGCGTACTCAGCGAGCTCGGCGTACAGCGCGTGTTCCACAAGATCGCCCAGCGCCCGGGCAAGCCGATGTGGTTCGGCGTGGGCCCTAAAGGTCAGGCGGTCTTCGCGCTGCCCGGAAATCCGGTGTCGGTGCTGGTCTGCGCCACCCGCTACGTGATGCCGGCGCTGCTTGCCGCCATGGGACGAACGGCGAGCCCCCCCACTCGTGTTGTCCTGGCAGGCCCGATCGACTTTGCCGCTGCTCTTACCTATTTCGTTCCCGTGCGGATGCAGCCCGACGCCGCCGGCCTGCCCGTCGCCGCGCCCATGCCGACGCAGACCTCGGGCGACTTCTCCGCGCTGACGCAAACCGATGGTTTTGTCGAACTGCCGCCCGAAAGGTCGCACTTTCCCGCCGGTTTCATCGCCACCTACTATCCTTGGTGAGATGAATACGACGTACACCCTCCCCGACGCCCTCCGCACCCGGCTTGCTCCTCCGCTGGACATGCGCGGCCGTCCGCTGCACGACCTGCGCATTTCGGTGATGGATCGCTGCAACTTCCGCTGCCCGTACTGCATGCCGGAAGCAAAGTACGGCAAGGACTTCGCGTTTTTGCCGACCGCCGAGCGGCTCGATTTCGCCGAGATCGTGCGGCTGACCCGGCTGGCTGCGCTGCTCGGCGTGCGCAAGGTGCGCATCACCGGCGGCGAGCCTTTGTTGCGACCAAATCTGGCCGAGCTGATCAGCGAACTGCGCGCGATTGAATCGATCGACGATATCGCGCTGACCACCAATGGCGTGCTGCTGGCCCAGCAGGCGCCGGCTTTGATGGCCGCAGGCCTGAACCGCGTCACTGTGAGCCTGGACTCGCTCAATCCTGCGGTGTTTTCGCGCATGAACGGCGGCCGCGGCGAGCTGGAGCGCGTGCTGCAGGGCATCCGCGCGGCGAGCGCGGCCGGGCTCGGTGACCTAAAGGTCAATACGGTGGTGCAGCGCGGCGTCAACGATCACACCCTGCTCGACATGCTGAACTACTTCCGCGGCAGCGATGTGGTGGTGCGCTTTATCGAATTCATGGACGTGGGCAATCTCAACCACTGGTCGATGGCCGAAGTAGTGCCGTCGGCGGAGCTGTTGCAGCAGATCGAGCAGCGCTGGCCGCTCGAAGCCCTGCCCGGCCACTACAAGGGCGAGGTGGCAAAACGCTACCGCTACCGCGACGGCCAGGGCGAGATCGGCTTCATTTCGTCGGTGACGGCACCGTTCTGCGGCGCCTGCACGCGTGCGCGCATTTCGTCGGATGGCTCGCTGTATACCTGCCTGTTCGCCGAGCGCGGCATGGATCTGAAACAGCCGCTGCGCAACGGCGCCTCGGACGAACAGTTGCTCGACATGATGCGCAGCGCCTGGCTGCAGCGCACCGATCGCTACAGCGAAGAGCGCGCCACGCCGCAGGCGCAGCATCACAAGAAAATCGAAATGTATTACATCGGAGGCTGAATGCTCTCGCACGTGGATTCGGACAATCAGCCGCGCATGGTCGACGTGGGCGACAAGCTCGCCACGCAGCGCGTCGCACGGGCTCAGGCGCGCGTGCTGCTGCCAGCCGACGTGGCCGCGCAGCTGCGCGAGGCCGGCCACATGACGCCCAAGGGCCCGGTGCTGACCACGGCCAACCTGGCCGGCGTGATGGGCGCCAAGGCCACGCCGCAGCTGATTCCGCTGTGCCATCCGCTGATGCTGCAGCGCTGCCGCGTCGATCTGAGTGTCGAAGGCGACGAGATCGTCATCGTCTGCGAGGTCGCCTGCCACGGCACCACCGGCGTGGAGATGGAAGCGCTCACCGGCGCCAGCATCGCCGCGCTGACGGTGTACGACATGTGCAAGGCGATGTCGCACGACATCGTGATCCGCGACGTGCGCCTGCTGCATAAATCTGGCGGCAAGCGCGATCTCGATACCACGGCGAAGTCGGCATGAGCGCATCGGTTCTTTCATCAGCATCCAACGTCTATGGCCTGGTGCTCAGCGGCGGCGCCAGCCGGCGCATGCAGCACGACAAGGCGCTGATCGACTACCACGGCGAACCGCAGCTTCTGTGGACCTATCGCCTGCTTTCATCGGTTTTGGATCGGGTCTTCATTTCGGTGCGCAGCGACCAGCGCGACGAACCGGTGCGTCGGGACCTGCCGCAGATCGTCGATGCCTTCGAGGATGCCGGCCCCGCCGCGGGCATCCTGTCGGCCCAGGCGCTCCACCCCGACGTGGCGTGGCTGGTGGTTGCCTGCGACCTGCCGCGGCTGGATGCTGCAACCTTGCAACATCTGCTGCAGTCGCGCGACCCGAGCCGCGACGCGACGGCTTTCATCAGCAGCCATGACGGCCTGCCCGAGCCGCTGTGTGCGCTGTGGGAGCCGGCCAGTCACAGCAAACTTCTGGAACGCGTTCTGGCCGGCCGCAGCTGCCCGCGCAAGGCGCTGATCCAGGGGAACACGCAACTGCTGCAGCCTTACACGGCGCACGCGCTGGACAACATCAACACACCCGAAGAACTGGCCACACTGCGAGCTGCCCTCTGATGACCTCCGTTACCGTGGAATACTTTGCCCAGCTGCGCGAGCAGGCCGGGCAAGGTCGCGAAACCGTTTCCAGCGCCGCCGAATCCCTCGCCGCGCTTTACGCCGAGCTGCGCGAGAGGCACGGCTTTCGGCTGGACACCGCGCAGCTCAAGGTCGCTGTGAACGCGCAGTTTCGCGACTGGCAGCAGCCGTTGGCCGAAGGCGACGTGATCGTTTTCATTCCGCCGGTGGCCGGCGGATGAGCCGCGTCAGCATTGCCGCGCAGCCGGTCGACACAAATACGTTGCGGCGTGAACTGCAGCGGCCGGGCTGCGGCGGCTTTTGCGTATTCGAAGGCTGGGTGCGCGAAACCAACGAAGGTCGCGAAGTCAGCGGCCTGGATTACGAAGCCTATAACGAGCTGGCGATCAGCGAGGGCGAGCGCATCATCGACGAGGCCGTGCAGCGTTTCGGCATTGCCGACGCCCGCTGCGTGCATCGCGTCGGCAGCCTGGCCGTCGGCGATACCGCGGTATGGATCGGGGTGGTCTCGCCGCATCGCGACGAGGCGTTCCGCGCCTGCCGCTACATCATCGACCAGGTCAAGATGCGCCTGCCGATCTGGAAAAAGGAGCACTATCTGGTTGGCGAGTCGTCCTGGGTCGCCTGCTCGCACGGGCCAGCGGACGAACACGACCATGCGCACCATGGCTGATTGAAACTTTACCCGCGTACGGATGGCAGGTAACCCCGCAGGGATCCGCGGCGAATGGATCAGAGACTTACCTCGTAACCTCGATATATCAAGCCGTTGATTCGCTGCCAGGGAACCCTTCCATGACCACGGAAACCGTGACTGAAAACGTGATGGGCCCGAGCGCCGCGGCGGTCGCGTCGCCCACGCCGACGAAATCCAAGCGGCTGGTTTACCGCCACTCGCTGCCGATCCGGCTGATGCACTGGATCAACGTGATCAGCCTGTCGCTGATGTTCTTCAGCGGGCTGCAGATATTCAATGCGCACCCAAGCCTGTCGTGGGGCAACTACAACAACCCGGACAAGCCGCTGCTGGCGCTGGACGCGCGCGAGGACGCCAACGGCAACCTCACCGGCATCACCCGCATCGGCAAGCACGAGTTCAATACCACCGGCGTGCTCGGTGTTTCCAAAGGGCCGGATGGCACGCCGACCGCGCGCGGTTTTCCCTTCTGGCTCACCGTGCCCGGTCCGGGCTGGCTGTCGATGGGCCGGCAATGGCATTTCTTCTTTGCCTGGATCTTCGTGCTCAACGGCATCTGCTACATCGGCTATTCGCTGGCGAAAAAGCACGTGCAGCGCGACCTGTGGCCGACTAAGGCGGACTGGCGCGGTATCGGCCAATCGATCGCCGACCACGTGCGCTTCAAGCATCCGCACGGTGACGAAGCGCTGCGCTACAACATCCTGCAGCGGCTGGCGTATCTGATCGTGATCTTCGTCTTCGGTATCGGCATCGTGCTGATGGGCCTGGCCATGTCACCGCGGATGGATGCGGTGCTGTCGCCGATGGTGGAGTTCGTCGGCGGCCGGCAGGCGGCGCGCACGATCCACTTCATCATCGCCTGGGCCTTCGTCGCCTTCGTGCTGATCCATGTGTTCGAGGTGTTGATCAGCGGCGTGTTCAACCAGCTGCGCGGCATGATCACCGGCTATTACAAGGTCGACGTGGCGCCCGTGAACGCGGTCAAACCCGAACCGGTGGCGGTGATCAAGGAGACCTCCCATGACTGACCGTCGGACGTTTCTGCGCATGGCCATCATGGGCACCGCCGGCCTGCTGGTCGCCGGCTGCGACAAGATCTCGCAAAGCAGCTGGGGTCCGAAAGTACTCGGCAAGGCTCAAGGGCTGAACCGGCGCGTGCAGGCGCTGCTGTCGCCATCCAGCGCGATGGCCAAGGAATACACCGAAGCCGATATCTCGCCGACCTTCCATCCGAACGGCACCACCATGCCGGACACGGACGAATACCAGGCGCTGATGGCGAACAACTTCCGCGATTACAAACTCAAAGTGACTGGCCTCGTGACGACCCCAGGCGAGTTCTCCATCGACGATCTGAAAAAACTCGACAATCGTACGCAGATCACCCGCCACGACTGCGTCGAGGGCTGGAGCGCCATCGGCAAATGGCAGGGCACGCAGCTGTCCGCCCTGCTCGATCACGTCGGCGTCGATCCCAAGGCGCGCTTCGTGGTGTTCCACTGCCTGGACAATATGGACGTGGACACGCCGTACTACGAAAGCGTCGACATCGAGGAAGCGCGCCATCCGCAGACGCTGCTCGCCTTCAACCTCAACGACAAGCCGCTGCCGGTCTCCAACGGCGCGCCGCTGCGCCTGCGCGTGGGTCGCCAGCTGGGCTACAAGCAGGCCAAGTACATCGGCAGCATCGAGCTGGTCGACACCTTTGCCAAGATCGGCAGTGGCAACGGCGGCTACTGGGAAGACCAGGGATACGAGTGGTACGCGGGTATCTGAGCCGGCGGCGATTGCGCGAACAACCGCCTGCTAGACCTGTCGGCGTCCGCTCCCTACTATCGGAGCGGATTCCCACGACAGGTAGCTGCTCTTGAAACGACTGATTCTTTCTACCCTTGCCCTGGCCATATCGACGGCCGTGATGGCTGGCGCCGTCCAAGCGCCCACCTTCGATCCGCACCGTCTATCCGACGAGGTCAAGACGCTGTCCTCCGATGCATTCGAAGGCCGCGGCCCGGCCACGCCGGCCGAGAGCAAAACCATCGACTACGTCGTCGCGCAGATGAAGGCAGCCGGCCTGCAGCCTGGCGGCGATCTGTCCAACGGCAAACGCGCCTGGACCCAGGCCGTGCCGCTGCTGCGCACCGAGATCATCGGCACACCGACGCTCACGCTGTCCGGCGACGGCAAATCGCGGTCGCTGACCCAAGGCAACGAAATCGCCGTACTCGCACCGATGGACGGCTCGACGTCCGTAACGATCGCCAACGCACCGCTGGTGTTCGTCGGCTACGGCGTCAGCGCGCCGGAGCGCCACTGGGATGATTTCAAGGGCGTCGACCTGCACGGCAAGATCGCCGTGGTGCTGATCAACGATCCCGACTTCGAAACCGGCGTCGGCGATTTCGGCGGCAAGGCCATGACCTATTACGGCCGCTGGACCTACAAGTACGAGGAAGCCGCGCGCCATGGCGCGCTCGGCATGCTCATCGTGCATGAAACCGCGCCGGCGTCGTACGGCTGGAACACGGTGAAGAACTCCAACATCATCACCATGTTCGACATCGTGCGTGACAAGCCCGCCGCCGTGCATCCGCAGCTGGAAGCATGGATTCAGCGCGACCTCGCGGTCGACATGTTCAAACGGGCCGGGCTCGATTTCGAGGCGCTGAAAAAACAGGCGCAGACGCGTGCATTCAAGCCGGTCACGCTGAAGGGCGAAAGCTTCTCGGCCAATTTCAAGGTCGACTCCAAAGTCATCACCTCGCACAACATCGTCGGCCGTATCGAGGGCAGCAAGCATCCCGATCAGACGGTGATCTACAGCGCGCACTGGGATCATCTGGGCGTCGGCCAGCCCGATGCGAAGGGCGATCGAATCTACAACGGCGCTGTCGACAATGCCACCGGAACAGCCGCGCTGATCGAACTGGGCCGTGCCTTCGCCAAGGCACCGCGGCCGGAGCGGTCGATGGTGTTTCTCAACGTCACCGCCGAAGAGAAAGGCCTGCTGGGCTCGGAGTACTATGCGGCCCAGCCGCTGTATCCGCTTGCCACCACGGTCGGCGTGATCAATATGGACGCGCTCGATCCGCACGGCCCGACGCGCAATTTCACCATCTCGGGCAGTGCCAAACTCGGCCTGCTCGACGATCTGATCGCCGATGCCAAGACCTACGGCATGGCATACAGCCCGGACCCGAAGCCGGAAGCGGGACACTTCTTCCGTTCCGATCACTTCTCGTTTGCCAAGCGCGGCGTGCCGGCGATCTCGTTCGGCTCGGGTAACGACTGGGTGGACGGCGGCTTGGCCGCGGGCAAGGCCGCCGAGGACGATTACACCGCCAAGCGCTATCACCAGCCCGGCGACGAGTGGCAGGCCGACTGGCCGTTCACCGGCATGGCGCGCGACCTGCAGGTGCTCTACGTGCTGGGCAGCCAGCTGGCCAACTCCGACGAGTGGCCGGACTGGAGCAAGGATTCCGAATTCCGCGCCACCCGCGACAAGACCGACGCCGACCGCAAGTAGCCGCCAACATTAGCCAAGTCCAAAAGCCACTCCCTGACCGGAGTGGCTTTTTTCTCACGTGTTTTCGCAACCAGCTAAGCCGTATCCCCTGGCGTCGAATGCGCGCCGCCGGAGCGCAGCGACGCAAACCACACGCCGCAGGCGGGCAGATGCAGCTGCCGGTTTCGTAGTTCGCCGCGTGCAAGACCGTAACCAGGCATCGCCACCGCTTCAGTCGCCAGCGGCAGATCGAGCTCAACCGGCTTATCGGCGAGATTGAATACCGCCAACACCGTCTTGCCCTCAAAGCTGCGGGTGAAGGCCAGCACCGGTTCAGCCGTCTCGATAAAACGAATATCGCCCCAGCGCAGCGCAGGCTGCGACTGCCGCCAGTGCATGAAGGCGCGAAAACCGTGGAGTACCGAATGCGGATCGCCCTCCTGCCGGATCACGGCCAATTCGCGGTGGTCCTGCGGCACCGGCAGCCACGGCGTGCTGCGACTGAAGCCGGCGTGCTCGCCCTCGCTCCAGGGCATGGGCGTGCGGCAGCCATCGCGACCTTTGAACTGCGGCCAGAAGGCAATGCCGTAAGGATCCTGCAGCGATTCGAACGGCAACTCGGCCTCGGTCAGACCCAGCTCTTCGCCCTGATACACGCAGACCGAACCACGCAACGAACAAACCATCGCGGTAAGCAGATTGGCCAGCGGCACCGCCGGCCTGCCTTTGCCCCATCGCGACAACACGCGCTCCACGTCGTGATTGGAAATGGCCCAGCACGGCCAGCCTTCGGCCATCTGCGCCTCAAGCCGCTCGACCGTATCGCGGATATAGGTGGCGCTGAAATCGTCGGTCAGCAATTCGAAGCTGTAACCCATATGCAGGCGGCCGGGCTCGGTGTATTCCGCCATGGTCGCCAGCGAGTCCTCCGAGGAAATTTCGCCCAGTGCAGCCACATCCGTATAGCCGTCCATCAGCGCGCGCAGTTCGCCGAGAAAGGCCAGATTTTCCGGCTGCGTGTTGTTGTAATAGTGGTACTGAAACGCGTACGGGTTGTCCGGGCTGAAGCCCCGACCGATGCGCCGGTCCTTAGGCTTTGGCGGGTTGTCGCGCAGCTGCCGATCGTGGAAGCAGAAGTTGATCGCATCCAGGCGCACGCCGTCCACGCCCTTGTCCAGCCAGAACTTCACGCTGTCCAATATCGCTTCGCGCACCTGCGGGTTGTGGAAGTTCAGATCCGGCTGCGCCGCCAGAAAGTTGTGCAGGTAATACTGGCCGCGCCGCGGCTCCCATTGCCAGGCCGAGCCGCCGAACAGCGACAGCCAGTTGTTCGGCGGGCTGCCGTCGTCGCGTGCGTCGGCCCACACGTACCAGTCCGCCATTGCGTTGTCGCGGCTCTCGCGGCTTTCCCGAAACCACGCATGCTCGACCGAGGTGTGGCTGAGCACCTGATCGATCATCACCTTCAGCCCAAGCGCGTGTGCTTTCGCCAGCAGCTGATCGAAATCCGCCAGCGTGCCGAACAAGGGATCGACGTCGCGGTAGTCGGCAATGTCGTAGCCGAAGTCGGCCATCGGCGATTTGAAGAACGGCGAAATCCAGATGGCGTCCACGCCGAGGCTGGCCACATAGTCGAGCCGCTCGATGATGCCCGGGAGATCACCCACGCCATCGCCGTCGGTATCCAGAAAACTGCGCGGGTAGATCTGATAGATGACGGCACCACGCCACCAGCTTGCGTCGGACATTGAACCAAACCCCATGACATGAACCGGCCGTGCCGTGCAGGCGCCCGTCGGTGAATGGCAGCAGCTTAGCGGCAGCTCCGTGGCATGACGCAGGGTTCTGCATACGTATTCATTCGTGCTGCGGCTGCGTCACGGCAGGCGATCGACACGGTAGCAAGACGTCGATCGAATCTCATCGGACGCACCAAAAGCTGCGTATTCGCAGGGCTTTGCGCTGGCGTAGCGCTTCAATGCCTGTCGAAGCAACTGTTCATGCTGCGGTGCGATTGGCTTCCTGATGCCGCCGTCATGAATACGTATGCAGAACCTGGTGACTGCTGGAACGTCGGCCCTACCATGCCGGCACGCCGCTGGGGATCACTGACCAGCGCAGCCTGCCACCACCGCCAACAAGGCGTGGGGCAGCAAGCGTCCAAGCACCAACACATTTTCGTGGGGAGACGAGAACATGCTACTGAAACGCAACGTAATGGCTGTGGCGCTGATTTCGGCCGGGCTGTTCATCACTGCGACGGCGTACGCCGGGCCGGGCGACGGCGCGGTCAATCCAGGCACAGCGCCCGGCACGTCTACTGCGCCAACGTCGCCAGCAGCGACGCCGCAGGACGACACGACCGACACCAAGGCCAGTGCGACCAAGAAGGCCAAAGACGACAGCGACGCGGCCAGTCCAAGCGAAAAGAAGAAGCTCGCCAAGAGCCTGTCGGCGATCACCGTGACCGGCTTCAGCAGCAGTATCGAAAAGTCGATCGACTACCAGCGCTACGCCGACAACATCCAGAACGTGGTGACCGCCGCAGATATCGGCGGCCTGCCCGACCAATCGATTGCCGACGCACTGACCCGCCTGCCCGGCGTCGCCGCCGAGCGTATCTCCGGACAGGATTCGCAGATCAACGTGCGCGGCCTCGACGGCAACTTTGTGCTGACCACCTTGAACGGTCGCGTGCAGCCGTCGACCAGCGGCAGCAATTACACGGACTTCGATCAGTACCCGTCCGAGTTGATCAATATGGCGACGGTTTACAAGTCGTCGCAGGCGTCGCTGATCGAAGGCGGCGTTGGCGCCACCATCGACATGGGCACGGCCAATCCGCTGGAAAATCCCAAGGAGCAATCGCTCAATATCGATGCCCGCGGAAGCTACGACGGCCAGGCGCACGACGTTACCGGCGCCAACGCGCTCGGTTATCGCTTCAGCGCCGCGTGGCAAGGCAAGTTTCTCGACGACACGCTCGGCGTCGGGCTCGGCATGGCGCAGCTGTATCAACCCCATGTGTCGGAGCAGTTTGTCGGCGAGTCCTATGCGTCTTCGCCACAGGCCGTCGGCACGGCCGGCCAGCAGGCCTACGTGCCTGACGGTATCCAGCTGCAGCAGAATGGCGGCGAAGAAAAGCGTACCGGCTATCTGGCGACCGTAGTGTGGAAACCCATCGATCAGCTGCAGATCAGCGGTGACAGCTTCTTTTCCAAGTTCAACAACAGCTCGTTCGGTTACGGCTTCCGCTCGCAGGACTTCGATTACGGCAACACGGTGATCACCAACCCGATCATTGCATCGAACGGTGCACTGATCGGCGGCACCGTCAGCAGCAATGCCGCCGGTGCGCAGGGCAACCAGTTCTCCAATGAAACCACGCTGGACAACTACACCAAGATCACCAACGTGTTCTCGGGCGGCCTCAACGCCAAGTGGAACGATGGCCCGTGGCACGTCGAGATGGACGCCTCGCTGTCGCACGCGTCCAGCAACCAGGTCAATATCGACGCCACCGCCGACCCTTACAACAACCTGGGAACCGCGAGCCCGACGCTGGCCACCCAGTCGGTCACCTACGCGCTGCACGGCGGTCAGGTGGGCACGGCCAGCTTCGCCAACCCGGGCATGTATACCAACCTCAACGACATGGCGCTGTCGCGTTACGGCGTGTATCCGTACGTGTACCACGACCGCGAAAAAGCGTTCCGCACCAGCGTGAAATACGACTTCCTCGACAACCCGATCATTTCCGCACTCGAAGCGGGCGTGTATGTCGACAACCACACCTATCAAGCCGATCGCAGCACGTTCGTGTACGGCTCGGAGTGGAACATCGCCAACGTGCCGGGCACGCCGTACAAACAACCGCCGCTGATGCTCAACGGCAACGACGCCACCACCACATGCTGGCAAGGCAAGTTCGCCGCGTTCCCGTGCTTCCTGAAACTCAACGGTCCTGGCGTGCTGGCCGCCAACGGCATCACGCAGACCCTGCCGGTGAAGGACTGGAACAACAGCTTCACGGAAATCCAGAGCGGCTCCGTCAACGAAAAATCACGCGACCTGTTCGTGATGGCCGATATCGATGCCCAGCTGTTCGATCACCAGCTGACCGGCAACGTAGGCGTTCGAGTAGCGCGCTTCTCACAGTACAGCCACGGCATCCAGCCGGTGGCAGTCGCCGGTACCGGCGATGCGATCACCGACGGCTATGGCGTGGTCAATCGCGATTACCACTACGTCGACGTCGGCCAGACCTACACCGACTACCTGCCCTCATTGAACCTGGCCTACCACCTTACCGACAGCGATCAGATGCGTTTCTCGGCGGCCAAGGTGCTGTCGCATCCGCCCATTGAAATGATGCTGGCGGGCGCTGGCTCGTACCTGTCGAACAACAACACCACGTACAACATCTATGGTGGTACCAGCCCGTATCTGAACCCGCTGCGCGCCAAGCAGTACGACCTCACCTACGAGCACTACTTCGACGATTCCACCGGCGTCTTTACCGCTGATGCGTTCTTCAAGCACATCGACTCGTTCGCACAGAGCATCACCTACAACAACTTCAACTTCGCCTCCATCGGCATCGCCGTACCGACGAATCCTGCCACCGGCCAGCCGTATATCAACGGCGACTATCAGTCGTCCTACAACGCACCGGGCGGGGATCTGCGCGGCGTGGAGCTGGATTATCAGAAGACGCATATCCTGCCGGGCGTGCTCTCCGGCCTCGGCGTGCAGCTGAATTATGCGTACACGCAGAACCAGAACCGCGCCATTTCCACCTTGGGCGGTCCGCCTCAGCAGCAGAGCCTGCCGGGCTATTCGCGCAAGGTGGCCAGTGCCGCCGTGTTCTACGATCTGGGACCCTTTTCGGCGCGCGTCTCCGGCAACTACCGCTCGTCGTTCGTCTCCAACTCGCAGATCGCGGTGACCAATCAGGTGGTGTACTTCGCACCGGAAACCGTTTTCGATTTCCAGGCCTCGTACCAGGTCAACAAGGACTTCAGCCTGGTCTATCAGATGCTCAACCTGACCAATCAGCCGACGCGTACCTACTTCGGCAATCCGCAGGAAACCGGCACGATCCAGTACTTTGGGCGCACGTCGTACTTCGGCTTCAACCTCACGTTCTAACGTCAGGCGCGCCGGCCATCGCCCTCACGATGGTCGACTATGGTTTCTCCGCCGATCCCGAGGCATGACTTCGGGGTCGGCTTTTTCTTTCTCGCGGCAAACGACCCGCGACATTTTTCGGGATACGGTATGTCGATAACACGCTCCTTTTTGAACCGCGCCATCGCCTTCGGACTGCTGGGCTCACTGCTGAGCCTGCCCGTCGGCGCGCAGGCACCGTCCGCCGCGCCGCGTGCGTCGGACTCGGCCACGGCGCCTTCGGGCGTCTACTACGAAATTTTTGTGCGCGCCTTTGCCGACAGCAACGGCGACGGCATCGGCGATCTCAACGGCATCACGGCCAAACTCGATTATCTGAAGTCGCTCGGCGTCAGCGGGCTGTGGCTGACGCCGATCAACCCGTCGCCGAGCTATCACGGCTACGACATTACCGACTACTACGGCATCAACGCGCAGTTCGGTACGGCGGCGGATTTTCAGAAGCTGCTCGACGAGGCGCACAAGCGCGGCATGGCGGTGATCATCGACCTGGTGATCAACCACACCAGCGATCAGCATCCGTGGTTCCAGTCCGCTGCCGATCCGAAGAGTGCCAAACACGACTGGTACAGCTGGTCGAACGCACACACCGATCTGAAAGCTATCAGCGCCACGGACACACCGGCGTGGCACGCGCTGGGAAATCAGCATTATCTGGGCACGTTCACCCGCTCCATGCCCGACCTCAACTACGACACGCCGGCCGTGCGTCAGGAGATGATCAAACTTGGACGCTACTGGCTGGCCAAAGGCGTCGACGGTTTCCGGCTGGATGCCGCGCAGCACATCTACTTCGATCTGAAATCGCAGAAAAATGACCCGAACATTCTGGCCAGGAACATCGCGTGGTGGTCGGACTTTCGGCGAGGTATCGACAGCGTCAAACCCGCTGCCTACGTGGTCGGCGAAGTGACGCGCGATGGTCCGGAACAGATCGCGCCGTACTTCAAGCCGCTCAGTGCCGCCTTCGATTTTCCGCTGGCCACGCAGCTGATCAAGAGCGCCAAAGACGAACGCGCGGGCGATCTCGGCGCGCTGCTCGATCGCACCGAAGCCGCGTATCGCAAGGTCACCGGCAAGTCCGGCGTCGACGCGCCGTTTCTGTCCAACCACGATCAGGATCGGGTGATGAGCCAGCTTGATGGCAACGCGCAGCACATGCGCGTCGCCGGGGCGATGCTGCTGACCCTGCCCGGCCATCCCTTCATCTACTACGGTGAAGAGCTCGGCATGCGCGGGCAGAAGCCCGACGAGAACATCCGCGAGCCGATGCGCTGGCATCGCGACGATAATGGCGCTGATGAAACGCACTGGAAAGCCTTCAGCGCCGGCGACGGCCCCGACGTTTCAGTCGACGCCGAACAGGCCGATGACCATTCGCTGCTGCACTACTACACCACGTTGATCGGCTGGCGCCGCCAGATCAGCGCGCTGCGCGACGGCACGCTAAGCGCGTGGTCGCAGGCCAATCCGCAAATCGCCGCCTGGCAGCTCAACGATGCGCAAAGCCGCGTGCTCGTCGTGCACAACCTCTCGGGCACAGCGCAGACGATTGATGTATCGAACGCCGAAGGGCACCGCTTCGATGCGCTGCAGGAGCAGAGCGAGCCGGGCATCACCCTCGCTGGGGGAAAACTGCAGCTGCCGCCGTACAGCAGCGCGATCGTGCGCTGAGTTCGTTCATGCAGCGATGCAAGGACTTTTCCCAAGCCGGAAGAGGTCTTTACGGCAAATCTCTTGTGCCTATGACGCATGCCGCCACTCGCAAAGTCGCACCGCAAAAAGCGTAAATCCTGGTGCCGAACAACTAGGTAAACGTCGTAGGCACCGGAGCAGCGCCTATTCACCATACAGATGGGGAGTTGGAAACGTCACCCGCTCGGCAAAAGTTTCGCGCGCGCCAGCCGCGGGCTCACCATCGGCACCGTAAGCATGGTGCTGGCCACCGCCATCAGCAGCAGCGCTGTGAAGGTGGCGCTGGTGATCAGATGGCGATCGAGCAGGATATTGACGAAGATGATCATGATCAGCGCCTTGGTCTGCAGCAGCCAGCCGATGATCCACGCCTCGCTCTTCGGCCAGCCCAGCCAGCGGCCCGCCAGATGGATGCCAGTGAGTTTGCCGGCGACCGCCGCGACCAGCAGCACGGCCGCAGCGATAAATACCGCGCCGCCGCCGACGGTCCAGTTGGTGCGCAGCCCGGTCGAGAGAAAAAACACCGGCATCACCACCAGCAGCACGTGCTTTCGCAGCAGATCCATGTGTTCCTGATTGAACCACTCGCGATCGATGACCGCGCCGGAGAGAAACGCGCCAACCATGAAGTGCAGGCCCGCGCGATCGGCAGCAAAGCCGCAGGCGGCCAGCCAGATCAGGCCGACGTACCAGCGATCAGACTCGGGTATTCGCTGCATCAGCTGGCGAAACAGCCACGCGGCCGGCGCGAACAGCAGCAAAAACAGCAGCTGCAGCCCGACCCGATGCCAGTCGAGCAGGATCAGCGCCAGCACGCCCCAGATCGCCAGATCGTCAAGACTCGCGTAGCGCAGCACGCGCTGGCCCAGCGGCGCGCGCATGATCTGCAGCTTCTCCATCAACAGCAGCAGGATCGGCAGCGCCGTGACCGCGCAGGCCATGCCAACGCCGAGTAGGAACTGCCACGGCGCCGCGGCCTCGCCCATCCACCCCTCACGCCACGCCAGCAGCCCCGCGGCCGCCAGGCTGCCGAAAATCAGCGGTACGCCCAGCGCCAGGCCCGCCGTGATGCCGCACTCGCGCCGCTGCACCCAAACCTGCTTCAGATCCAGCTCGATGCCGGCAATCCACACAAACACCATCACCGCCCACCAGGCGATGCCGTTGAGCGCCTGGATCACCGGCGGGCTGAACACGGTGGTGTAGTAATCGGGAAACGCCGCGCCAAGAATGCCCGGGCCCAGCACGATGCCCGTAACGATCTGCACCACGACCAGCGGTGCGTAGTAATCGGTGCGGCCCAGCCGCCAGATCAGGTACGGCACGCTGAAGATGATCGTCATGGCGATCAGGAAAATATCGGTGCTGGTCATTCGCTCTTCCGGCTTGCCGTGGCTGGCGCGCTATCGCGGTGATCGTAGCGGATTTTCCTGCGTTATCTGGTGGCATGCGCACATGCCAACACGGGCGCGCGCAACGAGACATCACAATGGTCTACTCACACGAGGCCCGTTAAGGTAGACACATCACGCCGACTCTCAGCAATTTATCGGCGCCGATCAACGCCCCAACCGACTGACTGAGACGCGAAGAAAATTCTCACCCATGGCCGGCCTCACAGGCCCGCCAACAAGCCTATAGAGATGCCATGTCGATCCATGTTGCCCTGACCCATATCACGCATTACCGCTACGACCGGCTGGTAAAGCTCGGCCCGCAGGTGGTGCGTTTGCGCCCTGCGCCGCACAGCCGCACGCCGATCCTCAGTTACTCGCTGAAGGTCGAGCCGGCCGGCCATTTCGTCAATTGGCAGCAGGATCCGCAAGCCAACTGGCTGGCGCGGCTGGTGTTCCCCGAGCCCACGCGCGAGCTGCGCATCGAGGTCGACCTGGTCGCCGAGCTGTCGGTGATCAACCCGTTCGACTTTTTTCTCGAGCCGTATGCCGAAACCATTCCCTTCGAATACGACGCGGAACAGGCCGAGGAGCTGGCACCGTATCTGAAGAAGCTGCCGATGACGCCGCTGTTCGAGCGCTACCTGGCCAAGATTCCGCGCGAACCGCTGCGCAGCGTCGATTTTCTGGTGCTGATCAACCAGCTGGTGCAGGGCGACGTCAGCTACCTGATCCGCATGGAGCCCGGCGTGCAGACGCCGGAAGAAACCCTGGCCAACGGCTCGGGCTCGTGCCGCGATTCGGCCTGGCTGCTGGTGCAGCTGCTGCGCCATCTCGGGCTTGCCGCGCGTTTCGTCTCCGGCTATCTGATCCAGCTGGTGCCGGACGTCAAATCGCTGGACGGCCCGTCCGGCACCACGGTCGACTTCACCGATCTGCACGCGTGGTGCGAGGTCTATCTGCCGGGCGCGGGCTGGATCGGGCTGGACCCAACTTCGGGCCTGTTCGCCGGCGAAGGGCATATTCCGCTGGCCGCGACCCCTGAGCCCTCCTCGGCCGCGCCGATCAGCGGCGGCGTCGATGAGAGCGAGGTCGAGTTCGAACACGTCATGCGGATCGAGCGCGTGTGGGAAGCGCCGCGCGTCACCAAACCGTATACCGAGGAACAGTGGCAGACGATCGAAGCGCTCGGCCATCGCATCGACGAGGATCTGGACAAGCTCGACGTGCGCCTGACCATGGGCGGCGAACCGACCTTCGTGGCGATGGACGACCCCGACGGCGCCGAATGGAACATCGCCGCGCTGGGCCCGACCAAGCGCAAGCTGGCCGGCGAACTGTTCCACAAGCTGCGCGACAAGTACGCGCCGCACGGCCTGGTGCATTTCGGCCAGGGCAAGTGGTATCCGGGCGAGCAGCTGCCGCGCTGGTCGCTCAACTGCTTCTGGCGCCGCGACGGCGAGCCGCTGTGGAGCGACCCGTCGCTGCACGCCGATGAGCGCAAGCCGGGCAAGGCCGATGCCGCACTGGCCGAACGCTTTCTGCACGGCGTGGCAAAAACGCTGGGTGTGCAGGCCGGCCACGTATTTCCCGCCTACGAAGACGCGTTCTACTACCTGTGGCGCGAGCGCCAGCTGCCGGTCAACGTCGATCCGCACGATGCCAAGCTGGACGATGCGCTGGAGCGCAAGCGGCTGGCCAAGGTGTTCGGCCAGGGCCTGGATAAAGTTGTGGGCCACGTGCTGCCCGTGTCGCGCAACAGCGATGGCACGTGGAAAAGCGGCCAGTGGTATCTGCGCAGCGAGCATTGCTATCTGGTGCCCGGCGATTCGCCGCTCGGTTATCGCCTGCCGCTGGAGTCGCAGCCGTGGGTACGCAAGGTCGATTTCCCCTTCGTTATTCCACCCGATCCGTCGCGCCCGGTGATGCAGCTGCCCAGCGCCGACGCGCTGAAAAAACAGCTGCTGCCGATCGACGGCGGTGTGGCGCTGAACGGACATGTCACCACGACCGAAGACGCCCCGCCGGCGCCCGGCGAGTCGGCCGACAACATCGCCCGCCGCGCGCTGTGCGCCGAAGCGCGCGACGGCATCCTGTACCTGTTCATGCCGCCGACCGACGAAGTGGACGACTACATCGCGCTCGTCGCTGCGATCGAAGCGACGGCGTCCGCTTTGAAAACCCCGGTCATTCTGGAAGGCTACGAGCCGCCGCGCGATCCGCGCATCAACCAGTTCCGCGTCACGCCGGACCCGGGCGTGATCGAGGTGAACATCCATCCCGCCACCGGCTGGGACGATCTGGTTGAACGCACCACCCACCTGTACGACACCGCGCGCGAAACGCGCTTGATCACCGAGAAGTACATGGTCGACGGTCGCCACACCGGCACCGGCGGCGGCAACCACTTCACCCTGGGCGCGGCGCAGACGCTGGACTCGCCCTTCCTGCGCCGGCCGGATCTGCTGCGCAGCCTGATTTCGTACTGGAACAACCATCCGTCGCTGTCGTTCCTGTTTTCCGGCCTGTTCATCGGCCCGACCAGCCAGGCGCCGCGCATCGACGAGGCGCGCAACGACTCGATCTACGAGCTGGAAATCGCCTTCCGCCAGATGCCCTCGCCCGGCGGCGATATCGAACCGTGGGTGGTCGATCGACTGCTGCGCAATCTGCTGATCGACGTCACCGGCAATACGCACCGCGCCGAGTTCTGCATCGACAAGCTGTACTCGCCCGACAGCGCCACCGGCCGGCTCGGCCTGCTGGAAATGCGCGCCTTCGAAATGCCGCCGCACGCGCGCATGTCGCTCGCCCAGCAGCTGCTGATCCGCGCGCTGATCGCGCGCTTCTGGAAGGAACCGTACGCGCCGCCGCGACTGATGCGCTGGGGCACCGAGTTGCACGACCGCTTCATGCTGCCGCATTTCGTGAAGCAAGACCTGGCCGACGTGCTCGAGGAAACGCGCAACGCCGGTTATCCCATCGACCTGGCGTGGTTCGAGCCACACTTCGAATTCCGCTTCCCCAAGGTCGGCGATTTCGCCAGCCTCGGCGTGGACGTCGAACTGCGTCACGCGCTGGAACCGTGGCACGTGCTCGGCGAGGAAGGCTCGGCCGGCGGCAACGTGCGCTACGTCGATGCCTCGGTCGAACGCATGCAGGTCAAGGTGCGCGGCATGGCAGGCGATCGCTACGCCATTACCTGCAACGGCCGCACCCTGCCGCTGGCGCCCACCGGCGACATTGGCGAATTCGTTGCCGGCGTGCGCTACAAGGCGTGGCAGCCGCCAAGCAGCCTGCATCCCACCATCCCCGCTCACGCACCGCTGGTGTTCGACCTGGTCGATACGTGGATGGATCGCAGCATGGGCGGCTGTCAGTACCACGTCTCCCATCCCGGCGGCCGCGGTTACGAGGATTTCCCCGTCAACGCCTACGCCGCCGAAAGCCGCCGCCTCAGCCGCTTCTTCCGCATCGGCCACACGCCAGGCACCGTCGGCGCACAGCCGGTGGAGCGCAATCCGAATTTCCCGTTTACGCTGGATCTGCGGCGGTAGTTTTGCTGGCGACAACGTTCGTCAATAACGCTGCGGTGACGTTGTTGAAATATTGAATCTTTCGTCACCGCGGCGCGTACCTGATACACGAGCGAAAGGTCCAGACCATCAATGGCTGGGCGGTTCAGGCGGCTTGTTGGCAGGTGTTGTTCCAAGGAAGCCGCCGCTTTCCCCGGCGGCTGTGGTGTTTGGCGCTGCCGTGTGGCAATTCGGCGGGAGCTTTTCAGAGGCGACGCGTGCGTCCCCACAATCCGCCTTGTTCGCCGACCTGCCGGGCGCTGAGGCAGAATTCGGTGGCTCACTTGCAGTTGCCAGCGTCTGAATATCAATCAGGGATTTCGCAGCAACCGGTGCTGATGGCGAAGAGCCGTGACAGCGCGTCGACGCAATCGCCAACACGGCGATCGAAGTACGCAGAGGTTCGGGGCTGCTCGGGCCGCCGGCACAATCGAGTTGTACCCCAGCGGCAAGTTTAACCATAGCGTGGAACGTCGCTCGATCAATCGCATGCGCGATCGCATTCTGCCGGTCAGGAGCCCATGACGAATCGAAGCGGGTCGCCTTGTACGTCACGCCACCCGTGCTGTGCTTCATGAGGTTTGCGTCGCCTTGTAGCGGCGCTTGCACATAGCCATCGGGGCCAGCGTTCCGCTGGTCCGCCGGCTGAGCATTCCAATCGTCCGAACGTGGAGGAGCATTGCTTACTTCCGTTACCGCTGGTGTGGCGACCACGTCCGTCTTCGCGGAAACAGAAGGCACGTTTGTGACTTTCATGGCTGGCACGACCGGCGCCATGACGATCGCCGAGTGCTTCTGCATGGTCGTGGGCAACGTCGACGTCGACGCGTGCGCGCGTGAGTCGGCATCCAAACGAATCTTGATGAAGCGAACCTGCAAAGCAGTGACAGGCGTTTGGCCGCGCGCTGCGCCATCCGTTTCGCGCGTTGGCGACACACACAGGCCAAACAGCAATCCAAGATGGATCGCGATGGAACAGGCCAGCGCCATAACCCCCAGCCATCGACCGCGACGTTGTGACTGTAGGCTTCGCCGACTCTCTACCATTCCAAACGCCGCGTCGCGCGGCGAGGGCCACGACGAGAACGCATCGTCCCGACTCCCGCCCGACCTGCGTAAATCGGACATCGGCAACGTGGCATCCTCCATGAAACCCTGAGGTTTGTTTGAGGTAACGACCGTGGTTTAGTTCCATTCGACTCAGACGCATCCCCGGTCTGAATCAGCCGCGACCCCGTCAACGAACTTGATTTTTCACCGCGCTGGATCGCCGCAAGACCTGCGGCACCGTACATGGATCGCCGTCGACCAGCGCGTTGATTTGAGCGGCAGTGCTTTCAACCCTCGAACGACGATGGCCACGTCGCTTATGCTTCATGCCATGACACCCATCACTCTCGGACTGCTTTTTATCGCCGGCCTCTGGGCCGGCACCCAGAATGCGCTGGCGGGCGGCGGGTCGTTCATCACGATTCCCGCGTTGATGCTTGCGGGTCTCGATGCCAGGTCCGCGAATATCACCTCGTCGGTAGCGCTCTATCCGGGACAGGTGGTCACGGGGTTGGCCGGTCGGCGGCTGATCGAGGATGCCGAAACCCTGTCGTTCAAGATGATGTGCGTGCTGGGGGCCAGCGGTGGCCTGATCGGTGCGCTGCTGCTGCTGTGGACGCCAAGCGACCTGTTCAAATCCATGCTGCCGTGGCTGATCCTGTTCGCCACCTGCCTGTTTGCGTGGTCCGCCTTCGGCCGCCGCACGACGGAAAAACGCAAGCCGATACCCACCGCTGCCGCCGTTTTTCTGCAGAGTGCGATATCGATCTACGGCGGCTATTTCGGCGGCGGCATCGGCTTTATGACGGTGGCCTCGCTCGGACTGATGGGTCTCTCGGCGCGACCGGCATCGGCGACGAAAAACGCGCTGGCCGCGGTGATCAACACGACCTCGCTGCTGGTCTTCCTGTTTTCCCCGTCGCTGATATGGATACCGGCCCTGCTTTTGGGCACCGGTGCCATTCTGGGAGGGCTGGTGGGCGCGTGGGTGCTGCGCCGCGTGCCGGAAAAGGCGCTGCGGATTCTTATTGTGATCATCGGCGTCGTGCTGACCGTGGCTTTGTTTGTCACCCGGTAGCGGCACTCGATAAGCCGCAAGCGGAAATCGGGGCGATGACGAGGGGGCGATGTTGGGATTCGCTGGCGCTCATCCCAACCTACGAGGAGTGGCGGCTGCTCGGCGTTCGTTGAATTTGGGGTGCCACAGTGGTTTGTGTTTCTTTAGACTGGAGCCTACGTTTCCTTCACGGCTCCGATGAATACCGACGCTTACCAGCCGCATCGCGATCGCTATGACGAGATGCTCGATGCCAACGGTGCATCGAGGCCGCACTGGCGGCCGCTGTTGACGCACTTGCGCGAGACGTCGCCGGCGCAGATGCGCCAGCGGCAGGAGTTTGTGCGCAGTCAGGTGCTGGAAAACGGCGTGACGTACAACATGTACGCGTCGACCCAGGGCGCGGCGCGACCGTGGGATCTGGATCCGCTGCCGCTGCTGCTGCCGGCCAGCGAATGGTCGGGGCTTGCCACCGCCGTGGCGCAGCGGGCACGCCTGCTCGATGCAGTGCTGGCCGATCTGTACGGCCCACAGGCGCTGCTGGCCGAGGGGCTGATTCCGCCGGCGACGGTATACGGCCATCCCGATTTTCTGTGGCCGTGCCGAGGACTGCAGCCGCCGGGCGGTCGCTTTCTGCATCTGTACGCGGTGGATCTGGCGCGTTCGGCCGATGGCCAGTGGTGGGTGATCGGCGATCGGGCGCAGGCGCCGTCGGGCGCGGGCTACGCGCTGGAAAACCGGCTGATCGTGTCGCGCGCGTTTCCTGAGCTGTTTCGCGATCTGAAGGTGCAGCACCTGGCCGAGTTTTTCCGCACGCTGCGCTATAACCTGACCCAGCACGCGCCGCACGACGCCGGCGAAACGCCGCTGACCGTGCTGCTAACGCCCGGCCCGTACAACGAAACGTATTTCGAACACGCCTACCTCGCGCGCTACCTCGGCTTTCCGCTGGTGGAAGGCCAGGATCTCACCGTGCGCGGCGAGACGGTGTATCTGAAGACCCTGACCGGCCTGCAGCGCGTGCACGCGATTCTGCGCCGGCTCGACGACGACTACTGCGACCCGCTGGAGCTGCGCGGCGACTCCGCCCTTGGAGTGCCCGGCCTGCTGCAGGTGGCGCGTGCGGGACGCGTGCTGATCGCCAATGGACTGGGCAGCGGCCTGGTGGAATCGGGTGCGATCGCCGCGTTTCTGCCGCGCGTGTGCGAACGCCTACTGGGCGAATCGCTGGCAATGCCGGCGGTGGCGAGCTGGTGGTGCGGCGAACCGGCCGCGCTGGAGTACGTGATCGCGCACCTGGACGAACTGGTGATCAAGCCGGCCTATCCGTCCACCACGCATCGACCGATGCTCGGCCGCGATATGCGCGGCAAGGCGCGCGCTGCGCTGATTCTGCGCCTGCGCAAACAGCCGCGTGCGTGGGTGGCGCAGGAGATGGTGCGGCTATCGCAGGTGCCGGTGATTTCGCACGAGCATCATCTGGCGGCGCGGCCGGTCGGCCTGCGCATGTACGCCACGGCGAATACCGAAGGCGGTTACACGGTGATGCCGGGCGGACTGGCTCGGGTAGCCGGCACGCCGGTGGCGCAGATGATCAGCATGCAGCGCGGCGGCGGCAGCAAGGACACCTGGGTACTTTCCGACGTGCCGGTAAGCCGCTTCAGCCTGCTGGCCAACACCATCACCGCAAAAGAGCTGGTACGCAGCCCGTCCAATCTTTCGTCGCGACTGGTGGAAAATCTTTTCTGGTTCGGCCGCTACACCAGCCGCTGCGACGACAGCGCGCGATTGCTGCGCATCACGCTCACGCGCTATGCCGACACCAGCGCCATGCCGGCGCGCGAATCGGCGCTGATGCTGTGCAAGGGACTAAACCTGTTTGCGCCGGTGGAGAAAGACGAGCCCGAGCCCACACCGGACGACGCGATATGGACGGCCATTTGCGACGCCAAGCGCGCGGAGAGCCTGACCGCCAACCTGCGTCACCTGGCCTGGACCGGCACCCAGATTCGCGAGCATCTGTCGCTGGACAACTGGCTGATGCTCAACCAGCTGCCGCTTCCGCCGACGGCAGAGGCGCGCAAGAAAGCGGGCCTCATCGCCGCGCTGGAGTATCTGGACAGCAGCCTGATTCTCGGCGTAGGCCTGTCGGGTTTCGCGATGGATGGCATGACGCGCGACAACGGCTGGCGTTTTCTGATGATCGGCCGTCACCTGGAGCGGCTGGCCTTTATGGCGTCGGCCAGCGCCTGCTTTCTGCATCACGGCGTCGATCAGGGCTGGCACAGCCTGGACTGGCTGCTCGAGGTGGCCGACAGCTCCATTACCTATCGCAGCCGCTATCGCGCGCAGCCCGAGCTGCTGCCGGTGCTCGACCTGGTGGTGTTCGACGATACCAACCCGCACGGCGTGGTATTCCAGCTGCGCCAGCTGCTGGTGCATCTGGGCGAGCTGTCGGCCGACCTTGGCGGCAATCATCACGCGCTGGCGGACGAGCTGCTGTCGGTGTTGAACGAATACACCGGCTTCGACTTGGCCACGCTGGAACAACCCGACGAGTCGGTTTTGCTGGCGCTGGCGACCCTGCTCGGCAACACCGCCCGCGCGGCGCGCGCGCTTTCCGATGTGCTGGCCGCCCGCCACTTCACCCATGTCGGCGAGCGCAGCCGGCAGACGCTGGCCGCCTGAGGGCGCAGCCCTGCTATCGTTCACGCATGGCACGTTACCGCGTTACCCACGACACGCATTACCAGTACGACGCGCCGGTGGCCTTGTCGCGTCAGCTGCTGCATCTGACGCCGCGCGAGCTGCCGCGCCAGCAGTGCCTGGATCATCGGCGCCAGATCATCCCCGAGCCGAGCTTTCAGCGCGAACACGACGACGCCTTCGGCAATGCCGCGGCGATGCTTGCGTTCGAGGCGCCGCACGATGAGCTGTGGGTGCGCACCGAAAGCGTGGTCGAGGTGTTTCCGCCGGACCCGGCCAGCTTCGCCGATACGCCGGCGTGGGAAACCGTGCGCAACCGCCTGCAGTATCACGCCGGCAAATCGCCCTCGCCGATCACGCTGGCCGCGCTGCAGTACCGCTTCGGCTCGCCGTACGGGCGGATCAAGCGCCGCTTCGCCAACTATGCGGCGGACTGTTTTCCGCCCGGTCGCTCGCTGCTGGACGGCGTGGTTGCGTTGAACGGGAAAATTCATCGCGACTTCGCCTTCGACCCGGAAGCCACTACAGTCGCCACGCCCGTAGCGGACGTGCTGACGCGCCGGCGCGGCGTGTGCCAGGACTTCGCCCACGTGATGGTGTCGTGCCTGCGCTCGATCGGCCTGGCCGCGCGCTACGTCAGCGGCTACATCCTCACCACGCCGCCGCCCGGCCAGGAGCGACTGGTCGGCGCCGACGCGTCGCACGCCTGGGTCTCGGTATGGTGCCCGGGCGAAGACGACGATCGCTGGATCGACGCCGACCCTACCAACAACCTGCTGCCCGGCAGCCAGCACGTGACGCTGGCCTGGGGCCGCGACTTCGGCGACGTGTCGCCGCTGCGCGGCGTGATTCTCGGCGGCGGAGAGCAGGAGCTGAAGGTGAGCGTCACCATGCTGCCGCTGGACGAGCTGCCGCTGGATAACGCCACCAGCAATGCGCTGACACAGTGGCAATCGCAGTCGTGACGGCAGGCGCTTCACGGGCTTTTCGCAGGCGTGCGCAGCCTCTCTCGCTCACCGACCGCGAGGCTATTGGCCGTACTTATCGATGTTGAACAAGTCCTGATGGAGCCCATGCTGCGATTCACTTCCAGCATGCGCGCGCATCGACACAATGGGGAATGAAAGGCTTGCGAAGGCGCGGCCAAAGGGGTTATCAAAGGTCATGAAAACGTTCCACTGCAATAGCTGCAATCAGCAGGTATTTTTCGAAAACGTGCTGTGCGAGCGCTGCGGCCACATGCTGGGCTACGTCTACGATCTGGACGACGTCACCGCCTTCGAGCCGGACAACAACGGCTTCTGGCGTAGCCTGGATGCACGCAGCAACGGCCGCAGCTACAAGCAGTGCCAGAACTACATCGCCGAGCACGTGTGCAACCGGATGATCCCCGTGGATGATCCCGAGTCGCTGTGCAAATCGTGCCGGCTCACGCTGACCATTCCCACGCTGTCGTCCGATGAAAATCGCGAGTACTGGTACAAGCTCGAGCGCGCCAAACGTCGCCTGCTGTACACGCTGACGCACCTCGATCTGCCGATCGAATCTCGCGAGGAAAATCCGGAAACCGGGCTCGGCTTTGAATTCCTGGAAAACCAGCAGGGCGAGCCACCGGTGCATACCGGCCATTCCGATGGGCTGATCACGCTCAATATCGCCGAAGCGGACGACGGCTACCGCGAAAAAGTCCGCACCCGCCTGCACGAACCGTATCGCACCCTGCTCGGCCATTTTCGCCACGAGATCGGCCACTACTACTTCATGCGCCTGATGCAGGAGGGCCCGCTGATGGACGAGTGCCGTGCGGTATTCGGCGACGAGCGCGTGGACTATGGCGAGGAGATCGAGCGTCACTACAAGGAGGGCCCGCCGGCGAACTGGGAGTCGTCCTACATCAGCGCCTACGCCACCATGCATCCGTTCGAAGACTGGGCGGAAACCTGGGCGCATTACATGCACATGATCGACACGCTGGAAACCGCCAGCGCCTGCGGCCTGATGCTGGCACCATCGAACCCCAGCGAACCGTCGCTGCAGGTTGAACCGGTCGACACTGTGACACGCTCCTTCAGCGAGATGATCGAACGCTGGTTCCCGCTGACCTACGTGCTCAACAGCCTCAACCGCAGCATGGGTACCCCGGACGGTTACCCGTTTGCGCTGGCGCCGCCGGTAATCGACAAGCTGCGCTTCATCCACAAGGTGATACGCACGCAGGGCAATGTGCCGGCGACGGTGCAGCCCAGCGTCGAAGCCAACGCGGCGTAATGCACCTTCCAACGTGCCGCGTCGATAAAGGCGCGGCACGCTGAGTCATAAGGCCGCATCGTTGCATCGGTGCATTGGCACTGCTGCATGCTTCGACGCCTGGACCACTCGGGGAGTCGCGCATGTCACACGTCATCTGGATCACCGGCGCCACGGGCGCCATCGGTAGCGCGCTGGCACGACGGCTGGATGCGCGCGGCTGCAAGCTGGTGCTGACAGCACGCGACGCCGACCGTCTCGCCGCGCTGGCGGAAACGTTGAGCGGCGAAGCGCTGTTGCTCCCCGGCGATCTGGTCGAACCGGGCACGGCAGCCGCCCTGCTGAAGCAGGCCGAGGAGACGTTGGGACCGGTGACCGGCTTCAGCCACTGCGTGGGATCGACCCTGATCCGCCCGCTGCACCTCACCTCGGAAACCGATCTGAACGCGATCTTCCAGCTCAACTACTTCAGCGCGTTTCATGCGCTGAAGGCCTTCGTGGCTGCGGCGCTGAAGCACAAGCAGGCGTCTAGCGCGGTGCTGGTCGGCACGCTGGTGGCGCAGGCCGGCTTTCCCAATCACGAGGCGATCGCCAGCGCCAAGGCGGCCGTGGCCGCGCTGGCCATGAGCGCCGCGTCGAGCTACGCCGAAAAAGGCATCCGGGTGAACTGCGTGCATCCCGGGCTCACGCGCTCGGCGCTGTCGGCCCGGCTCACCGGCACGCCGGAGGCGATCGAGCGCAACGCCAAGATGAATCCGATGAACATCATTGGCGAAGGCGAGGACAGCGCGGCGATGATCGACTTTCTGCTGAGCGACGACGCGCGCTGGATCACCGCGCAGCAGCTCAGCGTGGACGGCGGTCAGGCGGTAATCCATCCGCTGCCGAAGAGCTGACGAGAGCAGCGACCGACGTCAGTAACCGCGTATTTTTGCGGGGGTCCGTAGGCAGCAATACAAGCACGCGCATGGATAGGCGCGGCAAGATGTGCCGTGTCGTGTCGTCGAGCCTCCGTGTGCCTCACGTTTTGCGCATGAATACGTATGCATAGCGCTCTCCGGCCACGGCGGCGGCCCTACCATGGCCGCTTCGAGCACAGGGATAGACGATGGCGGTCGATCGGAAAAATAGCGGCACATTGGATCACTTCTGCAGGACGCCGATGCGCCGCCGCTCCGGCGCCTTGCTTACATCGCTGCTTGCCGCCGCGTTGATGGTCGGACCGCGTGCGCAGGCCGGCACCACCGCGGCGCCGTCAGCTTCGCCGTCGACAGCTTGCGGCAACTGCCTGCTTATCCCGCTCAATCAGGGTGAGTTGACGATCACGGTGGTGGAAGCCAACACCGTGCGTGTGCGGTTTCGCGCAAGCCGAACCATCGGGAACGTGAGGCCGACAGGCAGCACCGACGCACTGGTGCTGGATCCGGCCTGGCAACCCGCCAAGATTCCAAATGTGCAGCGGCTGGAGACGACCTCCACGCTGGAGCTCGACGCGCCCGACGTCCACGTGATCTGGGACAAGCCCCATCTCGAGCTGCGCATCGAGAATGCCGACCATCGCCTGCTGCTGCGCCAGCACGACCTCGCCTCGCTGGCTCAGGGCAAGCTGCAGCTCACTCACGATGCGGCCGATGCGATGTACGGCATCGGCAGCTATAACGCGACGGAAAGCGCATCGGCAGGGCTGCTGCGACAGGGCCATCAGCTCGCCACCGCCGGCGCGCAGGGGCATGCCGGCGCACCCTTCGTCTGGAGCACGGCCGGTTACGGACTGCTGGTGAATAGCCAGGGCGTCGGCTTCACGCTTGTCGATGGTCGTTTGGACGTCCAGACGCCCATCGGCAATATCGATTATTTCATCCTTCTGGGCCGGCCGGCCGAGCTCTTCGGGACGATCGCACAGCTCAGCGGCCACACGCCGCTGTTTCCGAAATGGGCGATGGGCTTTACCAACAGCCAATGGAACATCGACCAGAAGGAGCTGCTGTCGATCGTCGACACATATCGCGCCAAGCACATCCCGATCGACAACGTCACCCTCGACTTCGATTGGAAAGCCTGGGGCGACGACGGCTACGGCGAATTCCGCTGGAACCCGGTGAAATTTCCTGACGGACCCAACGGCCAGCTGAAGTCGCTGCTGGATCAGCGCGGCATGCATCTCACCGGCATCATGAAACCGCGCGTGCACGTCGATACGGTCGAGGGGCGTTACGCCACCGCGCACGACCTGTGGCTGGCCAGCACGCCGGTGAGCGACGACTATTTCTCGCACAAGCCGGTGCGCGTCATCGACTTCGACAAGCCCGCCGCGCGCGCCTGGTTTTTCAACGACGCGCTAAAGCACTCCTTCGATACCGGCATCGTCGGCTGGTGGAACGACGAGGCCGACGACAGCGGCAGCGACAGCCAGTTTCTCAACATGCAGCGTGCGCTCTACGACGGCCAGCGCGCGTATTCGCAGCAGCGCGTGTGGTCAGTTAACCGCAATTTCTGGCTGGGCTCGCAGCGCTACGCCTACGGCCTGTGGTCGGGCGATATCGCCACCGGCTTTGCCAGCATGGCCGGCCAGCGCGCGCGCATGCTCAGTGCGATCGACGTGGGCGCGATGCAGTGGGGCATGGACGGCGGCGGCTTCACCCACGGCCATCCGTCGAACGAGAACTATGCGCGCTGGGTCGAGTTCGGCGCATTCACGCCGATCTTTCGCGTGCACGGTGACTTCAACGAAAAGCGCCAGCCCTGGCTGTACGGCAGCGACGCCGAGGCGGCAGCCACCGACGCGATTCGCCTGCGCTACGCGCTGATCCCGTATATCTACAGCTACGAATACGCGCGCCACGTCGACGGCCTCGGCCTGGTGCGTCCGCTGGCCTTCGACTGGCCGCACGACCCGCAGGTGCGTAACGACGTCGACGCCTGGCTATTCGGCGACAGCCTGCTGGTATCGCCCGTGGTGGTCCAGGGCCAGACGTTCAAGGACATCTACTTGCCGGCCGGCACCTGGATCGACTGGTTCAGCGGCCAGGTCTACCGCGGCGGCCAGCGTGTGCGCCTGGCGATCGACAGCGCGCACTGGCACGACATCCCGCTGTTCATCCGCCAGGGCGCGATCATCCCGATGCAGCCGGTGATGGATTACGTCGGCCAGCATCCGGTCACCCAGCTCGACGTGGACATGTTTCCGGACGAGCGGCGCACCACGTTCGACTATTACGACGACGACGGCAGCACCTACGCCTACGAACACGGCGCGTCATTCCGCCAGTCGCTGGCCCTGCAGCGACAAGGCAGCAAGGTACACATCGAGATCGGCGCCGAGGTCGGCAGCTACACGCCGGCGCTGGCGTTCTATCTGCTGAAGATCCACGGCGGCTCGGCCAGCACCGTGAACCGCGGAAAGCGCCGCGCTGCCCTCGTTCGAGAGTCTTGGCGCGCTCGTCAAAGCAGGCGGTGAAGGTTGGTCGCGCGGCGAGGATCGCTACGGCGCGGTGACGTATGTGCGGGTGAAGGCGGCCGTGGCGCAGGACGTTGTGCTGTCGCTGGCGCGCTGAGGCGATGATCCTGAAGCTGCCGCCTCGACGCAGAAGTCGATGAATACGTATGCAGCCGCTGGTTGCTGCATTGCGACGCTGATTACCATGGCGCCCTGCGTCCCGCCATCACGGCGAGGCACGGCGACATCACGCGGCGGGGAGCCATCGATGACATCACGCACCAGCCACCGGCTGCACGCCTTGGCAGCATGCTGAGCCTGCTGCTCACGGCGGCGCTGGCAGCTGGCGCTGCCACCCCGACTCCGCAGTGGCAGGACGGCCTCGACTGGCACGGCGTGCATGTAGCGATGACGCGCGGCGCGCAGGGCAGTTACACGCTGGCGTGGCCATACGGCCAGCGCGCGATCGCCGCGCAGGCGATGCGGGTCGACACGGCAAGCACGCTGTTCGACGGCCTGTTCGCGATGGCGCAGAACGATCTCGCCCAGGATTCGGTCAGCGCGATCCGCGACGACGCCTTCGATCACGGCCAGCCGATTCCCTGCCAGTGTTTCGAGACCGGGCTGAAGTGGCCCTACGTGTGGACGCGCGACCTGTCGTACGCGGTCGATCTGGGCCTGTGGCGTTTCGATCCCGCTCGCTCGCGCAACGGCCTGCAGTTCAAGCTGTCCAAGGTGCGGTTGCCAGCAGGCGCGGCCGCCAGCCAAAGTATGGTGATGCAGGACACCGGCTCCGGCGGCAGCTGGCCGATCAGCACCGATCGCGTGGTGTGGTTTCTCGGCGCGCGCCACCTGCTGGATGACCCGGCGTTCGCGGCGCAGGTGTACCCGGCGCTGCGCCACACGCTGGCGCAGGATCGCACCTATGCATTCGATGCGCGCTTCGGGCTTTATCGCGGCGAGACTTCGTTCCTGGACTGGCGCGAACAGAGTTATCCGGCGTGGACGCAGAATAACGTGGTCGCCATTGCTCAGTCGTTCGCGCTGTCGACCAATGTGCTGCATTACGGCGCCTTGCAGATGGCGGCCGCGCTGGGTTCATCGCATGGTGATAGCGCCGCCGCCGCGGACTATCGCGCGCAGGCGGCGGCGCTGAAATCGGCGATCAATGCGCGCTTCTGGCGCGACGATCGCCATTTGTACATGAGCTATATCGGCGGCGACGGCACGCCCTACGACAGCTACGATCTGCTCGGCATCGCGCTGGCCATCACCAGCGGCGTGGCCGAGGGCGATCGCGCGCGGCAGGCGCTGGCCAACTACCCGACCTGGCCGGCCGGCAGTCCGGTGATCTGGCCCGAACGTGTCGATCAGCCGATCTATCACAATCGCGCGATCTGGCCCTTCGTCAGCGCCTACGCATTGCGCGCGGCGCGGCGCGTCGACGATGCCAAACGCATCGCGCACGAGCTGCAGTCGATCATGCGCGGCGCTGCGTTGTACGGCTCCAATATGGAAAACTACGAGCTGCTGACCCAGGGCCAGCACCTCGACGACGGCTCGCTCAGCGGGCCGGTGGTCAATTCGCCAAGGCAGCTGTGGTCAGTGGCGGCGTATCTGGCTGCCGTTACCGAAGGCGTGTTCGGACTCAATGACTATGGCCGCGTCGAACCGAAGCTGCCGACCTCGCTGGTGCCAATGCTGTTCGGCGCGCGACGCACCATCACGCTGACGCTGCCAAAGCAGAGCATCACGCTGCAGCTGCCTTCCACGCTGGGCGACGGCAATCTGCTGGTGGCCGATCACGCCAGCGCGTCGGGTGCTACGACGCTCGTCACGCTGAAAGCGATTCGCGTCGCCGACGACCCCTTGCGTACCGATGCGCCGCTGTACGCGCCGGTGGCGCCGGATGCGCCGATCGTAACTAGCGTGAACGATAGCTGGCACGTGCGGGTCGACGGCAAGGCGACAATTTATCTCAACGGCCAGCGGCTGCGCGCAATTGATAAAACGACGACTATTCCGAAACAGTCCGGCCTGCAGTGCATGAGCGCCACGCGCGTTGATGCGGATGGCCTCGAATCCCTGCAAAGCCCGGCGACATGCGTTGGCAATGTCGCAAAAATTGGCGGCGCGTGGCCGCGCCAATGGACGGCTGCGGCGAGCGGGCGCTATCGCGTGTGGCTGAGCTACGCCAACGATCACGGGCCGATAAATACAGGCATCACCGCGGCGGTAAAGATGCTGGTCGTGCAGTGCGGTGACGGCGAGGCACAGCGCGTGCCGCTGGTGATGCCGCACAGCCTCGGCGAGCAGGCCTCCACCTATGGCGAGTTCACCGTCAAAGCCGGCAATCATTGCAGCTTCAACCTCGACGACGGTTTCAACATGAGCTATCTCGCTCACTTCGCCCACTACACCGGCGGCGCCGGCGGTGACAGCGGGCCGTTGAACGACGCCAATATCCACGACCTGCAGATCGCCCTGCTCGCACCCGGAAACACTTCACCATGAATGCCAAACCCACGCTGTCGTTCTGGCAGATCTGGAACATGTGCTTCGGCTTTCTCGGCATCCAGTTCGGCTTTGCGCTGCAGAACGCCAACGTCAGCCGCATCTTTCAAACGCTCGGCGCGAACGTCGACGACATCCCGGTGCTGTGGATTGCCGCGCCGCTGACCGGCCTGATCGTGCAGCCGATCATCGGCTACTGCTCCGACCGCACCTGGAACCGCTTCGGTCGCCGCCGCCCGTATTTTTTCGCCGGCGCGGTGCTGGCCACGCTGGCCTTGCTGGCGATGCCGAACGCGCCCGTACTGTGGGTGGCTGCCGGCCTGCTGTGGATCATGGACGCCTCGTTCAATATTTCGATGGAGCCGTTCCGCGCCTTTGTCGGCGATCAGCTGCCGCCCTCGCAGCGCGCGCTGGGCTACTCGATGCAGAGCGTCTTTATCGGCGTGGGCGCGGTGGTGGCCTCGTTCCTGCCGTACCTGCTGACACGTTGGGGCGTGGCCAATACCGCCGCGCCGGGCGAGCTGCCGCATACGGTGAAGTTCGCTTTCTATATCGGCGGCGCCGTACTGCTGGGCGCCATGCTGTGGACGGTGCTGCGCACGCGCGAATACCCGCCCGAGCTGCTGCAGTCCTTCGACGAGCCGGCGCTGGTCGAGGAGCCGACGAATACCGCCGGCGCCTGGAAACCCGGCGCGCTGTTTCTAGCGCTGGGCGCGCTGATGCTGTTCTTGATCGGCCACTTCGCGCTGGCTAAGGAGCTCTACCTGTTGGCCGGCGGACTGATTCTGTTCGGCCTGCTGTTTGTCTGGCTCACGCTGACTCGCAGCGCGGGGCCGCTGCGTCAGATCATGGGCGATTTGCACGGTATGCCGCAGCCGATGCGCCGACTCAACTGGGTGCAGTTCTTCTCGTGGTTTGCGATGTTCGCGATGTGGATCAACACCACCTCGGCCGTATCGCAAACGTTCTACGGCAGCAGCGACACCACCTCCGTGGCCTACAACGAAGGCGCCAACTGGGCCGGCGTGCTGATGGGCACCTATAACGGCGTCGGCGTGCTGGCAGCCGTGCTCATTCCCCTGCTGGTGCGGATGCTCGGCATGCGCGTGAGCCATCTGATCAACCTGTGGCTGGGCGGCGCAGGGCTGATCTCGTTCGTATTCATTCGCGATCCGCACTGGCTGCTGGTCTCGATGGTCGGCGTCGGCTTTGCCTGGGCCTCGATTCTTTCGCTGCCTTACGCACTTTTATCGGACAACCTGCCCGCCGCGAAAATGGGCGTCTATATGGGCATCTTCAATTTCTTTATCGTCATTCCCCAACTGCTCGCGGCCAGCGTGCTGGGCGTGGTGCTGAAGCTGTTCTTTCACGGCCAGCCAATCTGGGCGCTGGCGCTGGGCGGCGCCAGCCTGATCGTCGCCGGCTTTTGTACGCTGCGCGTGCGCGAGCCTCTCGCGACGAAGCTCACAGCACGGTGAGTGACCGCGTAGCCGATGCGAGTAGTGCTATCGGGCGCCGCCGGTTTAGCGCGCCGCGCGCCCCGTTTTCGGAGGCGTAGCGCTTTTCTGGCTGGAACGCCGCACCATCAGCTTGGCCGGTAGCACGACGCTCTCGGCGGGCTGCCCACGGATCAGGCTGAGCAGCCTATCGACCAGCACCTCGCCGGCGTGGCGCGTGTCCTGCACCACGGTGGTCAGCGGTGGATTGACGTAGCTGGCCATGGCGATGTCGTCGAAGCCGACGATCGCGACATCCTGCGGCACGCGCAGGCCGTGATCGGACAGCGCGCGCATCGCACCGATGGCGATCAGATCGCTGGCGGCGAATATCGCGTCGAACCGCTGCTTGCGCGCGAGCAGCGTCTGCATCGCCGCATAGCCGGAGTGTTCGGTGCTTTCTGCATCCACCTGCAGCTCGGCCCGTGCGGCGAGGCATGCTTGCGCCAGCACCTCGGCGTAGCCGCGATAGCGTTCGAAAAATTCCGGGTAGTGGCTGGAGGCTTCGCCAAGAAACGCAATGCGCTGGCAGCCCTGGTCGAGCAGATGCTGCGTGGCCGCTGTGCCGCCTTCGAAATTGTCGCAGCCGATCGACAGCCCGGGCTGATCGGGCAGCACCGCACCCCAGCGCACGAAGCAGGTGCCGTGCGCCACCAGCTTGTCGAGCTTGTCGCGATAGGCAATGTAATCGCCGTAGCCCAGCAGGATGATGCCGTCGGCCTTTTTGCTCTCGGCGAAGTCGGCGTGCCAGTCGTGCGACAGCTGCTGAAACGAGATCAGCAGGTCGTAGCCCTGCTTGGCGCAGGCGCGCGTGATCGAGCCGAGCAGCGACAGGAAAAACGGATTGATGTGCGACTCGTCGGTGGTCGGGTCTTCGAACAGCAGCAGCGCCAGCGTGCCGGAGTGCATGCGGCGCAGGTTGGAGGCGTTCTTGTCGACCTTGTAGTTGAGCTGCTCCACCGCCGCCTGGATGCGCCGGCGCGTCTCCTCGTTCACCAACGGGCTGCCGCGCAGCGCGCGCGATACCGTGGACTGGGAAACCCCGGCCAGATGCGCAATATCGAATGAGGTGGACTTGCCCTTCATGCGTGCTGCCGGCTAAACCTCTGTGGTGCGGCACGGTCGTGCCGAGGCACGCCAAGTCCTTGCGGCCATGCCCGCCAATTGTTGCGTGTAGGTCATCGGATCGCCCGCCGCAACGCAGCACGAAACGGCAAAAGCGGGATATTCGGCGGAAGTACAAATTCGGCCACGCGATGATCGCGGCAGCTATTCCTGTGCGTTGATCACGGCAAGGAAATCCCGGCCGTAGCGCTTGAGCTTGGCTTCGCCGACGCCGCTGATCGTAGCCAGCTCCTCTTCGTTCGCCGGCAGCGCGCGCAGCATCGCCAGCAGCGTGGCGTCGTGGAATACGACGTACGGCGGCACGCCGTGCTGCTTGGCCAGCTGCGTACGCACGGCGCGCAGCGCGTCCCACATCGACTGCTCGTACGCCTCGATACCCAGGCTGCCGCCTGTGACCAGCTTGCTGTCGCGCCGACGGCTGCCGCCGCGCGCTGGCCGCACGTCCTCGCGCAATTTCACCGTCTGGCCGCCGCTGAGCACGGCGCGGCTGGCGGGCGTCAGACGCAACGTGCCGTAACCCTCGGCATCCGCCTCGAGCAGGCCGGCCGCCAGCAGCTGGCGAAACACCGAGCGCCACTGCTTCTCGTCCATCGATGCGCCGATGCCGAAGGTGCTGAGCTGATGATGATTGGAGCTGAGCACCTTCGGCGTTTCCTCACCGCGCAGAATGTCGATGACGTGGCCGGAGCCGAAACGCTGGCCACTGCGATACACCGCTGACAGCGCTTTCTGCGCCGGCACCGTGGCGTCCCAGGTTTTCGGCGGTTCGATGCAGTTGTCGCAGTGCCCGCATGGGCCCGGATACACCTCGCCGAACGCGCCCAGCAGCAGCTGCCGACGGCAGTCGGTGGCCTCGGCATACGCAAGCAGCGACTCCAGCTTCTGCCGCTCCACCCGCTTGCGGTCGTCCGCCGATTCGGACTGCGCAATCATCTGGCTCATCGTCACCACGTCGGACAGGCCATAGATCATCCACGCCTCCGCCGGCAGGCCGTCGCGACCCGCGCGGCCAGTTTCCTGGTAGTAGCCCTCCATGCTGCGCGGCAGATCCAGATGCGCCACAAAGCGCACGTCCGGCTTGTCGATGCCCATGCCGAACGCGACCGTGGCCACCATCACCACGCCGTCCTCGCGCAGAAAGCGTTTCTGGTTCGCGCTGCGTTTGGCCGCGTCCAGTCCCGCGTGATACGGCAGCGCCTCCACGCCCGACTCGGCCAGCCACTCGGCGGTTTCGTCCACCTTGCGGCGGCTGAGGCAGTACACGATGCCCGACTCACCGCGATGGCCTTCCAGAAACTCCGCCAGCTGCCGCTTCGCGTTGTGCCGCAGGCCGACCCGATAGCCGATATTCGGCCGGTCGAAACTCGCCACAAACTGCCGCGCCTGCTGCAGCGACAACCGCTCGACGATTTCCTCGCGCGTGCGCGGGTCGGCCGTGGCCGTCAGCGCGACGCGGGGAACGTCCGCAAAGCGCTCGTGCAGCACCGCGAGCTCGCGATACTCCGGCCGAAAATCATGCCCCCACTGCGACACGCAGTGCGCTTCGTCGATCGCGAACAGCGCCACCTCGGTGCGTTCCAGCAGGTTGAGAAAGCGCCCGGTGAGCAGCCGCTCCGGCGCCACGTAAAGCAGATTCAGCTCGCCCGCCAGCAGCTGCCGCTCCACCTCGCGCTGCTCATCGGCCGCAATGCTGGAATTGAGATACGCCGCCGCAACGCCCGCTTCGCGCAGCGCATCGACCTGATCCTGCATCAGCGCAATCAAAGGCGACACCACGATGCCCGTGCCCTGCCGCACCATTGCCGGGATCTGGTAGCACAGCGACTTGCCGCCACCGGTCGGCATCAGCACCAGCGCATCGCCACCCTCCACCACATGGTCGACGATGGCCTGCTGCTGGCCGCGGAAATTCGGGTAACCGAAAACAGTTTGAAGAATGTCGAGAGCGTTGCTTGGCATTCGCCCATGCTAACAAATGGGGGTCGGGGGCTGGGCTGATTGGGATGTGGGGTTGTATCGCGACGCGTTCATTCCGTTCGCCCTGAGCGTAACGAAGTGGAGTCGAAGGGGGCTTTGTGTAGCGATTTGTGAAAGCTCAAAAGCCAGAGCTTTCGTCCTCCTTCGGAGGGCGAGTAACTTTTCTCTGATTGGCCAGAGAAAAGTCACCAAAAGAGAGGCCACCCCACTTGGCGCTTGTCGGGCTACGCCCGCCAAGTCCGTGAGCCGCGGCCGGGCTTTTCGACAGGGCTCCTGCCCTGACGAAAAGGAATCGACATCCATGTCGATTCCCCTGCGGGCCTATCGACCACGCCTCACCGCCGCATAGGGGTTTGGAAAAGCAGAGCAGCTTTCCTGAAGATTCAAACAATAGGTTAACGAGCTAGTTGAATCGCATTGCAAGCGGCTGGCCCAGATGGGCGAACCAAATTTATCGCGATCGGAGCCAATTCAACACATCCTCAATATCGCTTTGCTCGGTTTCCATAAGCAACCGCGCGATCTTGTGGTTACCCGTGGCAACCGCCGTTGCCGCCAAAGCAGCAGTGCAAATCGACTCGTTCCAATCTGGCTGGGCTGCTGCGCCTGCCAGCAAAGGCAGTTGAGCGATGGCGTTGTGATATGCGCCAGATAGCGAGCTTGGAACAACAACATGAGCGGACTCGCGGGCGACTTCGATGCTTGCCGGCAGAAGAAAAAAGCTCATAGACGCGCGCAATGGATCGACAGTTAGCGCACTAACAATGTGAGGCACCGATGCAAAGGATGCCGAATAGACATCACCTTGGTGGCAGAGCGAACTCCACAACGTAAACCATGGTTCTTCTCGATATGAGGACTCGCCTGGAAAACTGGAAAGTTGCCGCAGCAACCCGGGAATATCAGTTGCAGCACCATAGGCATGGCGGAGTTCAGACCACAATGAACTTTCAAGCCCCAACATTCTCTATCCGACTCCGGATGCTTCGATTATCGGTCGCGTACTGCCGGCTTTAAATAAGTGCTCAGTCGACGCTGAGCATGCCAGTAGTCTCGGGGTTAAATCCTTTCGGAAATATGGTGTCACCATCGTATTCCGCGCCTAAAAAATTGCACTGATTGACAATGGCGCCGGTAAGGTCGGCTCCTTGCAGTGTCGCGGAGCCTCCAAGATTATCAATTCCCAGATTGGCACGTCGAAGATTCGCACCTACAAGGCGTGCGCCCATTAAATTGGCTCCACGGAGGTCGGCATCCTCGGAGTTGCAGCCTGCTAGATCGGAGTCCTGCAGCATTGCCCAATAGAGGCAAGACCTAGCAAAGCTGCGGCCGCGCAGCGTTGATATGCATGAAGCGCAAAGACTACTCAGGTCGCCCTCCTCCAGGTCGACTGTACCGGCCGGAAAGTAGATCGTAGCAATGTGATTGCCCTCATCATCTTGAATGGTCTTGCGACGCTTTGACATGGGCTCTACTGCTTGATTAGGCCGAGATTGAGGCTGGCCGCCAGATGTTCAGACGCACCGTGCCTTGCGTCAAGCAGGAAGAGATTCAACGAAAAATTTCCCGTAATGCGTTAGACGCATGCTCAGTAGGCAAAGGGCTGCATTCGAGCACAAGTGCGCAGGATGCGCGTTGCTTGTAGATCGGGGCCCCTGTGCGGCGGTGAGGTGGGTCGATAGGCCCGTGAGGGGGATCGGCATGGATGCCGATTCCTTTTCGTCAGGACAGGCGAGGGCATGGATGCCCGAGGTAGAGCAACGCAGGAGCAGTTGCCGAATGCCCGGCAAGCGCCAAGCGGGGTGTCGTTTTCTCTTGGGTACTTCTCTTTTGGACAAGCAAAAGAGAAGTGCCTCGGCCGTCGGTGGCGGACGAAAGCCTGCGGTCCCACAGGGACTCCCTGCGGTCGCAGCGAGAGAGCGTGGAATGACTTCGCAAGAGTTGCCGACAGAAACTCAGCGCCCCGCGAGCACCCAACCCCTCACCTCAATCCTCTCCCCCGACGGGGAGAGGAGGCATCCACGCGAGGAGGCAAAATCTAACCCATTCCCCACAACTCCCGATCCAAATCTCCATCCAACCCAAACACCGCCAGCGCCACGCGCCCGTTAACCACCTCAACTCCCTCCGATCGCAGCAATCGACTCTGCTCGCGAAAGCCGAGACTGCCCACCGGCATCGCAATATGCCCGCTGGATCGCAGCACCCGATACCAGGGCAACACCATACCGTCAGGGACTTCGCCAAGCAGCCGCCCGACCAGACGCGCCCTGCCCGGCAAGCCAGCGCGCGCCGCAATGGCGCCGTAGCTCGCCACGCGTCCGTAGGGGATTGCCACGATCGCCGCGAAGACGCGCGCGTGCTTTTCATCGATGGTCGAATTCACCAGCAACTACCTCACCAAAGAGACATCACGCGACACGTTACGCCGTGCGCGGGCCGCCGCCAACGCCGCGTTAACGCATGGGCGTGGCACAGTAGAGCGCCCAACGTAAGCGAAGGTAGCTGCACCATGCGCCACTTCGAAGCCGTGCGCTCACACATCGGCAGCCAGCACGCGCTGCGCCACAACGATCCGTACCTGATCAGCTTCGATCTGGAGCTGTCGAAGGATCGCCACCAGGGCATTTATCTCGCCGAACTGGAGGATGAAGCCGAGCGGCGTTACCTGCGCATCTCCACGCCGATCGGCCCGCTCGCCGGCACCGATCCCAGCCGCTGCCTGCGCTTCAACTGGCAGCAGCGCACGGGTTTTTTGGCGGTGGCCGATCTCGACGGCGCGCCGTATCTGCACCTGTGCGAAAACCGGCCGTACGAATTTCTCGACGGCGATGAGCTTCAACGATTGATTGCCGAACTCGGCACTCTGGGCGATCAGCTGGAGCAGATCATCAGCACGCCCGAGGACGCGCTGTAGTCGCGTCTACCGCAACATCATGACGGCTTTGACGAAGCCGTAGGCGAGCAATGCCGTGACCGGCAGGGTGAGTATCCACGCCCAGACCATGCGCTCGACCACCGACCAGCGGATGGCGCTGAAGCGCTTGGCCGCGCCCACGCCCATGATCGATGCCGACACGTTGTGCGTGGTCGATACCGGAATGCCGAACATCGAGGCGGTGAGGATCACCGCCGCCGAGCTAGTTTCCGCAGCAAATCCGTTGATCGGATGCAGCTTCACCATCTTGTGGCCCAGCGTCTTGATGATGCGCCAGCCGCCGCCGGCGGTGCCCGCAGCCATGGTCAGCGCGCAGACCACCTTCACCCAGATCGGAATGGCGAAACCGCCGGCGGTGTTTTCGGCAATACGCAAAAAGCCCAGCCACTGCGGCAGCTGATCGAACTGATGCGCGGCGGTGCCGCCGGCCAGCGCCAGCGCGATGATGCCCATGCTTTTCTGCGCGTCGTTCATGCCGTGCGCCACGCCCATCGCGGTGGCCGACACGATTTGCGCCTTGCCGAAAAAGCTGTTGACGAAGGGCGTGCGGCCGAACCGCTGTAGCCAGTTATGCCGGTTCGCGAACCAGGCCAGCAGCGCGTACAGCGCACCCATCAGGGCGAACGCCACGATAAAGCCGGCCAGCGGCGACAGCACCATCGGAATGATCACCTTGGGGATCACGCCATGGCCGGTAATCAGGTTGCCCTGCGCCCAGATCACCGAGCCGATGTCGTTGTCCGACGCGGCCAAAGCCGCACCGACCAGGGCGCCGACCAGCGCATGGCTGGAGCTGGACGGCAGACCGAGCCACCAGGTGATCAGATTCCAAACGATGGCCGACAGCAGCGCGCAGATCACCAGCTGCGGACCGACGTCGACCACGCCGGCATTGATCAGGCCCGAAGCGATGGTGGCCGCCACCGCCGTGCCGAGCATCGCGCCGAGCAGATTGGTCACCGCCGCCAGCAATACCGCCTGACCCGGCGACAGCACCTTGGTGGCGACGACGGTGGCGATGGAGTTGGCGGTGTCGTGAAAGCCGTTGATGTACGTAAAGCCCAGTGCGATCAGCACCTCGGCCACGACCAGGCCGAGACTCATGCCCTATCTCCGACGGTCGCGCACTGGCCGTCTAATGCCGAGGTCATGCCCGGACCACACGCGCTAAGAAAACTCAAAATCACCGCGGCGCCCTCAGGAATTCTTGAGCACGATCGAGTAGACGATATTGCCGACGTCGCGGCACTTGTCGATTGCCTTTTCGATCAACTCGAACAAATCCTTGGCCAGCATGGCGCGCATGGCATCCCCACCTTCGACGTACAGCGTGCGATAGGGGTCAAGCAGCATGCGATCGCCCTCGGACTCCAGCGCCTGCAGGCGATCCTGCAGCTTCTTCACCGGATCGATGCGCAGGCCGCGGCGCAGCTCGCCGATCATCTCTTCGACCACCTCGCTGGAGCGCTCGAGGATCAGCGCGCGCTGGGCGAAGTTCACCCCGGCCAGGCGATCGGACACGATTTCGTAGCGTTCGGCGAACTTCTCGATGGTCTTGGGGATCTTGTACAGCGCCGAATTGAGCGCGGCGATGTCCTCGCGGTCGAGCGCGGTGACGAACGTATTGACCAGGCCCTCGCTGATCTGTCCGGCCAGCGCCTTTTCACGAGCGCGGGTCGCGGTGAATGCGGCCATGACCGAGCCCTGGCCCGGTTTGCTGAGCAGCTCGTGCAGGGCCTTGGCGCTTTCGCAGACGGTGGCTGCGCTCTGTTCGAGCAGGCCATAAAACTTGTCGCCTTTACCGAAAATCGTCTGCAGTGAAAACATGCGGGCCGTGCCTGAAGGTTCGAGATGACAACAATGTTACAGGACGCCCGCCGCGCGCCGCACCCGCGTGCACGTGAACTGGAGCCCGCCAGCCCTTACACTGGGGCCATCTCCCGCCCGGTAACCTCTACGCGATGCTGATTGAAATTGCGCTCGTCTTCGTGCTGGCGCTGTGCAACGGATTCTTCGCGTTGTCGGAAATGGCGCTGGTGGCCTCGCGCAAGAGCCGCCTGAAGCAGATGGCGAAAACCAGCCGCCGCGCGGCGCTGGCCCTGCGACATGCCGAATCTCCCGAACATTTCCTCTCGACAGTTCAGATAGGCATCACTCTTGTGATGCTGATCACCGGCTCGGTCGCCGGCGATGCATTGGGCGCCCACATTGCAGACGTGCTGCGAGGAACGCAACTCGCTTGGCTTGCGCGCTATGCGCCGGGCATCGGCACCGTGCTGGGCTTCGTACTTATCTCCTACATCCAGATCGTGTTCGGTGAGTTGGTACCCAAGCGACTGGCGCTCTCCTCACCGGAACGTTTCTCGACTTATGCTGCAATTCCGATGCTGGTGTTATCCAGACTCACGGCGCCGTTCGTGTGGCTGCTGAACGCATCGAGCAATGCACTGCTGCGACTCATGCGCATCAACCAGCACGGCCGCGGCGTGGTGTCGGAAGAAGAAATCCGCATGCTGGTGGCGGAGAGCGCCGAGCAGGGCGTGCTCGATCCGGACGAACACAATATGGTCAACCGCGTGCTGCGCCTGGGCGACCGCACGGTCGACAGCGTGATGACCCCGCGCATGCGCATCGCCTGGCTGGACATCGCCGCGCCGCGCGAGGAAAACGTCGAGGTGCTGCGTCAGACGCCGTACTCGCGCTACCCGGTCTATCGCGGCGACGAGAGCGACGTGGTCGGCGTGGTCGAGGTCAAGCGCCTGCTGCACAGCTTTGCCGACGGCCAGCTGGAGCTGTTCCAGCATCTGTCCAAGCCGCTGTTCGTGCCGGCGACGGCGCGCGCGCTCGATCTGCTAGAGGAATTTCGCGATGCGGAAACGCCGCTGGCTCTTGTGGTGGACGAGTATGGCGATATCGAAGGCGTGGTGACGGTCAACGATCTGCTCGCGGCCGTGGTCGGCGTCAGCCAGATCGCGCACGGCGACAACACCGAAACAGGTCCCATCGTGCAGCGCGCCGACGGCAGCTGGCTGATCGACGGCAGCCTGTCGACCGACGACCTGCGCGAACTGCTGCGTCTGGATCACCTGCCCGGCGAAGACGAACACGATTTTCGCACCGTGGCCGGCATGGTGATGACCGCGCTCGGCCGTATTCCGCAGACCGGCGAAGTGTTCGAGTGGCGCGGTATTCGCTTCGAGGTGGTCGATCTGGACGGCGCGCGCATCGACAAGCTGCTGGTAACGCGCGTGTCGACGCATGACGCGGACGACCCTACGGGCTAGCGCTGCCGCGCACTTATGCGCGCAGCGTTTGGACGTCTTTCAGTCCGTTTGCTAGGGCTCGTCGCGCTCGTGTGTTGGATCACCGCCCGGAGCACGCTTGACGCCAGCCAGTCGCGCCATGCGCTGCGTATCGGCCAGAATGCCATGCAGCAGGCGCAGTTCGCGCTCGTCCAGCTGGATGCGCTGATAGATCTTGCGCAAGCGCAGCATCACCGTGGTGGGCGCGCGGCCCTTGTGGAAGTCGATATCGTCCAGCGTCTGCAGCAGGTGCGTGTAGAACTGCTCCATCTGCGCCGCGTCGGCGGGCGGCTCGTCCTGCACCGGCGCGAACGTCGGCACGTCGCCCAGCATGGCCACGCGCACTTCGTAGGCCATCACCTGCACGGCCTGCGACAGGTTGAGCGAGCTGAAGTCGTCGACGCTGGGGATGCGCACCATCGCATGGCAGCGCGCCAGCTCGTCGTTCTCCAGGCCGGTGCGTTCGTTGCCGAATACCAGGGCCACGTCCTCCCCGCGCGCGGCCGCCGCCAGCGCCTGGGCGGCCGCCTCGCGCGGCGAAATCTCCGGCAGGTTGATGCCGCGCCGGCGCGCCGACAGGCCAAGCACCAGCCGACTGCCGGCCAGGCTTTCCACCAATCCATCGTGGATACCGGCCTGGCCGAGCACATCGTCCGCACCGGCCGCCAGCGCATTCGCCTCGGCATCGGGAAAGCGCGCCGGGCGCACCAGCTCCAGCCGGGTAAAGCCCATGGTGCGGATGGCCCGCGCCGCGCTGCCGATATTGCCCGGGTGCGAGGTACGCACCAGCACGTAGCGGATGCGGGCGGCGAGGTCGATCGATGCAGACATGGCGCGGTGCCGAATGTGGATCAGCCCGCAAGGATAACGGATGCAGGGTCCGCCGATGCCACCGCCACCCGCCGAAAAGGCTCGAACCGCCCGCCTCTGCTAGACTTGCGCGTCGCGATTCCGCTCTTTTGCAAAGTCCAAGGCCATGCCAAGACCCCACGTCACGATCGCGGCGCGCGCCGCGCGTTCCGCAGGTAACATCATCCTGCGCTATATGAACCGCATCGACGGCCTCAATATCGTCGAGAAGCAGCAGCTGGATTTCGTTTCCGAAGTCGACAAGCTGGCCGAAGCGGAGATCCTCAAGGAGCTGCGCCGCGCCTACCCGGATCATTCGATCCTGGCCGAGGAAAGCGGCGCCACCGGCAAGGGACCGCTGCAGTGGGTGATCGACCCGCTCGATGGCACCCACAACTACCTGCGCGGCATCCCGCACTTCAGCGTCTCCATCGCGCTGCTGGAAAGAGGCGTGCCGATTCACGCGGTGGTGTTCGATCCGCTGCGCGACGAGCTCTACACAGCCAGCAAGGGCGACGGCGCTTACCTCAACGACCGCCGCATGCGGGTGTCCAAGCGCGAAAACCTGGGCGGCGCGATGATCGGCACGGGCTTTCCGTTCCGTCAGCGCGAGCATCTGACCGCGCAGATGGACATTACCCGCGCCATGCTCGGCCAGGCCGAGGACATTCGCCGCTCCGGCTCGGCCGCGCTCGATCTGGCCTATGTGGCGGCGGGACGCTACGACGGCTATTTCGAGATCGGCCTGAAGCCGTGGGACCTGGCCGCTGGCGTGCTGCTGGTGCACGAGGCGGGCGGGCGCTACTGCGACTTCGCCGGCCGCGACGGCATCCCGGCCAGCGGCAATATCGTGGCGGGCAATCTCAACGTGGCCAAGGCGATGGTCGATGCGATCGGCCAGCAGGCCACGCCGGCGCTGCTGAAGGCCTGAAGATACGCTTCAGCCGGATATCTTCGGCTGCAAACGCGGCTCAACGAAAACTGCCGCAGCCACCCGACGCCTGAGCGCGGGTGGCCTGAAGTCCAACATCAATGCGTTGCGTTGGCCGGTGCAGGCGCGACGGGTGTGGCTGCCGGCGCCGGCTGATTCGCGGCGGGAGCGGCGGGTGCTTCCGGCGGTGGCGGCAGGTTGATCTCCGTGCTGTTCTGCTGGGCCTCCAGAGCGCGTATCTGCTGCTTCACCGCATCGAGCTGGCTGCTCGTGTTACGCAAATCATTGCTCAGCGAGACCGCCTGCTGTTCGGCCTGCTGCTGCTGCGCCGCGACCTGCTGCGACTGCTGCTGCTGATGCGCTGCGTCCTGCTGCAGGTTCTGCAGGCGCTGCTGGTTCAACGTGACCATCTGCTCGGCGTACTTGTTGCCCGCCTGCAGGCGCAGGGCATCGATATCCACCTCGGCCAGCTTTTCGGTCTGTGTTGCGAAGGCGCGATAGGCTTCGTCGGCATTCTTCATCGAATCGGTGCGGATCACGCGCCAAAACACCTTGTCGTGGAACAGCGCGACGAAGTAGGTGAGCTTTTCCGGCTGAAACAGCTCACTGGCGCCGTACTTGCCGTTATAGGTGGTACGGATTTCTGTCAGCTGGTGCGTGTCGACCAGGTGCTGCAGGTATTTCACCGAGCTGCCGGACGCGTCGGATGCGTCAGCGTCCGCCGCAGGGGACGTGGCCGATGAGGGCGCTGCTGGCGGGGCGTTAGCCGCCACGGAGAAGGCCGAAAAACCGGCCAGAGCCAGAGCGATCATCCCGTTCCGGACGCGTCGTGTAGCCGCGCTGCTGTTCATTGCGTTCGTCCCCTGCGTTCCCGGCGATTGTACGTTGGATGGTCGACCAATAACGCCATCGCACGATGCGCCGGCCAATTTCCTGTTCGCCGAGTCTAAAGGCGCCGCACCGCGGGTCAAGGGGTTATCGGCCCGCGGAAGCGTTTCGCGCTTGAACGCTCCTCAGTACACCAGCTGGGCGCCGGTGTTGCAGTTGACCGAGCGCAGGTTCACCTGGGCTGTGCCGATGTTGACACCCAACGTCTGCAGCAGCGGCCCGACCAGCGCGGTGTCCAGCACAGAAAGCACCGGCGCCAGTGCCGCTGATAGCGTGGCCAGCAACGGATCCACGGGTAGCGGAACCGCTGCATTCAACAAAGTAAGCGTGGTTTTCAACGATGTCGAACCGAGCAGGCTGCCAATCAGGGTGCCAAGAACGGCGGACGATGTGCCTGCCGTCTGGGTCATGTCCGGCTGTTGGGAAAGGGGAACCGTCGGGTCCACGCTAAAGATCAGAGGCGTGGCTGGATTCGTGGCGATCTGCACATTGGCCGACGCCGACAATTGGGCAATTTTGATGTCCAACGCGAGAACGTCAACCAGCGGCGCCACGGTTCCGGCCGAGATAAGCGTTGGCCAGGACTCGCTGACATTGTTGATGGCGCCCGCCGGCAGCGTGCCAAGAAACGCGTTCAATACGCCGGGAGCCGTGTTGATGGTGACGCTATCGGAGTTTTTGCCCCCACTGCCCGGCACATTGCATTCGAGGTCAGTAATCGTGGCGTCGGTGGGCGCCACTTCGAGATAAAGCGGAAGGCCCAGCAGCTGCTGACCGGTTATCGGCGTACTCAGCGCGGAGATGTTCAAGGCCAGCCGAATTTGCGCGGTGTGTGCCACGGTGCCAACGCCACCCACGCCAATCTGCGGCGGCTCGATAACGCTCATGGACAGACTGACCGTCCCGACCCCCGGCACGTTGACGCTCGTCGCAGGAAGCGCGACGCCGTTGGCGCTGTCGGCTGCCAGCAGCACGGCATTGAGTATGTCCAGCGCATTGACGCTGGTATTCAACGCAACGTTGGGATCCTGCGTATTCGCGTCGACGTTGAGGATGTTGCCCAGGTTGATCGGAATATTGCCCAGCTGAGCTTCGACAAGGGCAACCTGCTGGTTGACGAAGACCATGTCGATGCCCGAACCGCTGGCATTCTGATTGAGCGCAGTCACATACGCCGTCAGAAAATCGGTGAGGCTGACCTGGCTCGTAAGAACGCCGTTGACCGTGCCCACATCGACAGGCAAAGCCTTGACCAGGCCCAGCAGGGAAATGTTGGCGTTGGCAATACCGTTGTAGCTCAGCAACTGCAGCCCCAGCGACGAGCCAAGCGCCTGGCTGAGTACTTGACCCAGCGTGCTGCTCGGATCGATGGCGGTAAGCAAGCTGGAGCCCACGGAAAACGATGCGATCGGCGGACCGCGGCTCACCGCGACGGCGGTGGCGCCGATGCCGCTGAAATGAGCAAAGCCGAAAAACGGAGCCACCGGCAGGCTGGCCTGCACGCGCACGGCATTCAGCGGCGAGGTGGGCGTGACGCTCACAAAATGCTGATCGCCCGGTTCGGTGCTGTCCCAATGGCCGCAGTCGATCGTTGTCGTGCCGGCAAAACCGTTATCGACCGTCGCATTGCCCAGCGCGGCCGCGTTGCTGGTGTTGTCGGCCGAGCAGGTCGCCAGCTGCTGGGCGCCGGCCAGCGCGGCAAGATCGGCCACCTTCTGCGTTTCGCGCTTGGCCCAATAGAGATAACCGATTTCGACCAGCCCAAGCATGGCAACCAGGCCAGCCAGCATGAGCATCATGGTGACCGCCATCGAGCCGCGCTGGCGCGCGCTGGCGCCGCGCGCGACGATCACCGTCACCGCGCCGCCATCGCGGTGTGCCTGCGGTGCTCTCGTGCTGGACGTGTGGGCGCTCATGATGATGCGTCACTGGCCGCCGGCGCTGCCGTTGCTGTCTTTGCCCACCGCCGTCTTGTAGAACTCCGGAATATCGTGGCTGAAGCTCTTCAGATATCGGTCGTAGCTGACGCTGGCCTCCGCGCCGAGCATCGGCAGGTGCTTGCCGGCCTGCCCGCCGTCGACCTGCATCTGCAGCAGACTGCGCGTGGTTTCCCCAATGGCTGTAGCGTGCATGCGCTGGCCGGCTAGCGGCGCCACGCCAGCCGAAACGGCATTCGTTCGCGCGGACGGTGCCGCCATCGCTGGCGAGCCGCCGGCGGCTGATGACCGGGTCCGGCCGGCTGCGGACGGCGCGCCGACGACTTGCGATGGCGCTGACGCCGTTGCGCCGGCTGCCTGCGGTGCCGTGGCGCCCGGCGCCATCATCCCGCCGGTCACCGGCGTCTGCTGCGCCGCGGCCATCGCAGGCAGAAAAAGCGTTAGCGTCGAGAGGGAAAGCGCACGGCGCAATAGGGAGGGAGTTTTCATGGTTGAGCCTCGCTGCTCTTGGATGATGTACCAAACCGCTCCAGCATCGATTGGGGCACGCCATCGCCCGCTCCCGCCGAAGACTGACTCGCGGGCGAGTCGATGCCCGGTGCCGCACCGGCCATCGACGGATGACGCGAGAGCGATGCCACCACGGTCGGATGCGTCGGCGATGGCCTGGACTGCAGTTGCGCTGCCAGCTCGCGCACCCGCTGTCGCGCGGCCTCCGGCAGGTTGGCTTGCTGCATGGCGGCATCGGCCTGGGTGTAGTCGTTGTCGAGCAGCATCCACAGCACCAGGTTGGAAACTGCCTTGACGTTGCCCGGTGCCAGTTCGGCCGCCTTGGCCAGCGGCTCATGGGCGCCGGCCACCTGGCCGGCGCGCAGACGCTGGTAACCCAGATCGCCCAGATAATCGACGTTGACCGGATCCAGTTGCACCGCTCTGGCCAGCGCATCTTCGGCCACGGCGTCCTCGCGTTGCTCTGCGGCGACGATGCCAAGGCCGTGCCACGCGGCCGCAGCTTGGCTGGTATGCAGCAAATCGTGATAAAGCGCTTTCGCCGCGTCCGCCTGCCCGGTTTTGCGCAGGGCTTCCGCCTGCAGGAGCCGCAGCTCCGGCGGGTTGCCGTAGCGCTGACGATAGGCATCGATATTGGCCAGCGACGCGTAATACGCACCCTGCTGCTGCATCTGCCGGATCAGATCCAGATACATCGGCTTGCTGGTCCTGTCGCTCGGCGGCGCCGGTGCGGCCGCCAGTTCCGGCTGCACATGATTGAGGTAACCACCGCGGCTGGCGCAGGCCCCGAGCAGCATCGGCGCCGCCAGCATGGCGAGCAAACCGGTCAGCCGTACCCATGGCTGAAAGACGGGCCGCGCAGGCCGGGCGCATCGCGACAGCGAAGATTTCACGATCTAATGTCCTTTCAGCTTTGCCATGGTGCCGATCAGCGAAACGATGGCCGGCCCCGCAAGCACTGCCATCAGCGCGGGCAGCAGGGTCAGCATCATCACCAACGTCATTTTCACCGAGAGCTTTCCGGTTTTTTCCTTCATGCGAAGCTTGCGCTGCTCGCGCAGCCGTTCGGCAAATTCGCGCAAGGGTTCCTGCACGGCACCGCCGTGCTGATGCACCTGCAGGATCATCTGCACCAGGCTTTTCAGATCTGCGTTATCGAATGATTCGGCCAGACGGCGTAGCGACTGCGCACGCGGCCGGCCGTGCGCGTAGGAAACATTGGCCTCGCGAATTTCGCTACCCAGCAGCGGGATCACTGCTCGAAAGCGTTCGGCAATCGTCTGCAGACTTTGGTCCATGCTGAAGCCGATGCCCTGCAGGAGTCGCAGCAGGTCGATCAGCAGCGGCAGCTCGTTGTCGACACGCTTGCGCAGACGCGCAGCCCAGGAACTCAGGAAAATCTTCGGCAGCAGCAACCCGGTGGCCAGCCCGGCCAGCAGCTCGACAAAGCCTCGCCCGCCGGAAGGACGCAGCAGGACCAGCACGACGACGGGAAACAGCAGCGCCAGCACCAGGCGCAGACCCAGAAAAAGTGCGCGACCGGACGTGGTGTTGTGGCTGATCTGATCGAGCAGGAGCAGGTCTTCTTTCGCCAAGAGCGCCCTGCCGAGATGACCGTCCTCGAAATGCGTGCCGATCGACTCAAGCCAACGGCGGCACGCCCGCAAGATGCCCGCCAGGGTGCCCTTTTCTTCGTCAGTTTGCGGACCCCGACGCAGGACGCGAGCCAGCGCTTCGTTGATGACTTGCTCGTGCTGGTCGCTGTGGCGAACGCGTTGCAGCAGACCCCAAGCCACCAGCGCCAGGGCCAGGGCCAGCACGAAGGCCGACGATGCGAGCAAGAGTTCAGCCATCACGGCGCAAGCTCCCCTGAGGTGAGGCAAAGCCCATCACAGCGATTTCGCCAGTCGATACAGCAGAAAGCCACCGAACAGTTCCATGACCAGGGCGATCAGCAGAATTTTTCGGCCCAGCGCCTCGGTAAACATCGGATGAAAAAAAGCCGGGTTCAACAGCGACAGGATGATGGCCACCACCACCGGCAGAAGACCGAGCACCCAGGCCGACATGCGCGTCTCCGAGGTGATCGCACGCAACTCGTGCTGGGCCTGATCCAGATCGCGCATGAAATCGCTCATGCGCTGCAGGATGTGGTCGGCTCGCCCGCCGATGCGCACCGCAGTACCCAGTACGACCTGCAGCAGCTGCAATGCTTCGAGCCGATAAGGCTGCGACGCCAGCTGCAGCGCCTGATCGAGCTCCATGCCGCTGCGGACTGAAACCATGGTGCGTTCAAGCACGCTGTGCAGCGGCATGGGAACGGTGCCCGATGCCGTTTGAAAGGCCATCGGCAGACTGTTGCCGGTCGTGGCAAGGCGCACGACGGCGTCGAGAAAATCGGGCAGCTGGCGGATCATCTGCCGGCGCAGCTTTTCGATTCGCGAACGCAACCAGAGCCAAACCAGCAGCGCATACGCCACCAGCAGCACTGGCAGCGCCCACAGCGTGCCAATGCGCCAGGCACCCAGCCATGCGAGCCCAAGACCAAGCATGCTCAACTGCAGGGGCAGGCGCCACCCGATCGGCAGGCCGGCGCGCAAAAAAAGCCCATCGGTGACCAGAGCCTGGGAGCGATGCGCTGCCGGCTTGCCCACGGCGACAACCGACGGCGGCAGCGCGACATGCGCCTGGCTGGCCAGACTGCGTTCGATGAATGCCGCGCTCCGACGACGCTGTTGCCGTGCGGCGCTGCCCCACCACAGTTCGATCGCGCCGGCCATGAGCAACGAGACCATGCTGAGCAGCACGAGGGTGAGCATCATCCGTGCGCCTCCATGGCGGTACGCTGGAGAAATTCCCGGAACGGCTCCAGCTTGTGCGTATGCGGATGGAAGCCCAGCGCGGGCCAGCGGTTGCGCTCACTGCCGCTGGTGTCGATGAACGTCTCGTGGTGGAACATCTCCTGCGTGGTGATGATCTTGTCGGTCAGGCCGATCACCTCCGTCACCGACGAGATCACGCGATGGCCGTTGCTCAGCCGCGATATCTGGATGACGAAGTCGATCGCGCTGGCGATCTGCCGGCGCAGGCTGTCCTCGCTGCCCTGGAAGCCGGCGAACCCGCACAGCATCTCCAAACGGCTCAGCGCATCGCGGGGGGAGTTGGCATGGATGGTGGACATCGACCCGTCGTGGCCGGTGTTCATGGCCTGAAGCATTTCCAGCACTTCGGCGCCGCGCACCTCACCGACCACGATGCGATCGGGGCGCATGCGCAGGCTGTTGCGCAGCAGGTCGCGGGTCGTCACCATACCGCTGCCGTCAAAGCCTCCGATCCGGCTTTCCAGCCGCACCACATGCGGATGGTTGAGCGACAGCTCGGCGGTGTCTTCGATGGTGACCACGCGCTCGTTCAACGGGATATAGCTGGCTAGCGCGTTGAGCAGCGAGGTCTTGCCCGAGCTGGTGCCACCGGAAATGAGAATATTGCAGCGGCTCTCCACCGCCGCCTGCAGCAGCGCGCGCAGGTTGTGATCGAACGCGCCACGGGCCATCAGATCGTCGGGCGTGAACGGATCCTGGCGAAACTTGCGGATCGAGACGCTCGGCCCGCTCACCGCCAGCGGCTCGATGATGGCATTGAGGCGGCCACCGTTGGCCATGCGCGCATCGACCATGGGATTGGCTTCGTCGAGCCGCCGCCCCAGCGGCGCGAGGATGCGACGCACGATGCGCAATACGTGGCGATTGTCGCTGAAGCGCACCGGCTCGCGCTTGAGCACGCCGTGGCGCGATACGTATACGTCCTGATAGCCGTTGACCAGGATGTCCTCGACCTCGGGATCGGACAGCAGATCATCCAGCGGACCGTATCCGGTCAACTCCTTGAGCAGCGCCGACGCCACTTTCTGCACTTCGCTTTCGTTGATCGGAATGCGCCATTCCTGCACGAAGGCGCTGGTTTCGATGCCGACATACTTGCTCGCCGTCGCCTGCGACCAGGTGGCGATGTCGAGGCGCTGGTCCTCGATGCGGTTCAATAAATATTCGTGCGCGGCTGATACCGTGTCGTGAAACTGCTGGGTGTGTTCGAAGGGGATCAGATCGATGTCCATATCAACCGCCTTTCCTGTCGACCAACTGCTTCCACCACGGCCGCACCGATGGCGACGCTCCGTCGATTTGCAGCTTGTCGAGCAGACCGCTCAGCGCACGCACATAGGGATCACGTGGTGAGCTTTCATGCAGCAATTGACCCTGATTGGCGCTCTCGCGCAGCACGCGGGAACGATCGGGCAGAAGGGCCGCCAGCGGCAGGCTGAAACGCTTGGCGATCTGGGCGGCGGTGACGCCGTCACCCGGATCATGGCGATTGATTACCAGCGACAATCGCTGGTCGCGCATGCCTTTGTTGTCGAGCTGTCGCAAGGCAGCATCCAGCGACACCATCGCGCCGATGCTCTGGTCGGCGATCAGCCAGATTTCATCGGCCTCCCGCAGCAAGGGCAACGGTATTTCCGAGACGGGTAAGCCGCCCAGATCGGTCAGCAGCAGCTCGAAGTGCTGGCGCAAGCGGTCGAGCAGCACAGGCAGATCTGCCGTGTCGGCCGGCCTTTCCAGCGTGCCCGGCGCCTGCGACAGTACCGACAGCCGACTGTCGTGACTGCTGAAAGCCGTACCGATCAGGGTGGCATCGATGCGACGGGCGCTTTTCAACGCGTTTTCGTAATGAAATTCATTGGGTACGCTGAGATAGAGCGTGGCATCGCCCGCCGGGCGGCCAAGATCAAGCAACAGCACCTGCGCCCCACCAGCGTCTGACGCTTTCGTCGCCGATTTGCCCGGGCTCGCCAGCGAGCCGAGATGAGCGGCAAGCGTGCTGGTGCCGACGCCTGCGCGAACGCCGAGCAGCAACACCAGCCGGCCGCGCGAACGCGGCACCGGCGTCAGCGCGACGGCAGGCGTTCTTGCCTCGCCTTGTACCCGCGCCAGCAGTTCGCTGATGTCTTCGTCTTTTGCATCGACGTCGAGAAACTCGGTCACGCCGGCGCGCAAGGCGGCCAGCACAACGCCCGCCTTGTCGGTACCGAGGGAACCCACCGCCAGCAGCGATACCCCCGGCGTGCCGTCGATCAGCCGACGCGCCAGCATGGACGAGTGTTCGGCCTGCATCAGCGAATAATCCAGCAGGACCAGCGGCGAGCCAGTCAGACGCACCGGCTCGCGCGTGCCGCTGATATCGCGCGCATCGACCCAGTGCACGTTTGCCACATGGCGCAGTCGGGTCGCCACGTATCTGGCGCGTTTCTCGTCGGGCGAGTAGAACGGAAGATCCACGCCGGACTCCGGTTTGGTGATCGAGTAGAGCGTCGGTCGGGTCTGCATGATCGTTACTCCGAATCTCAGCGCGAAAACCCGGGCAGCTGATCCGAGCCGGCCGGATTGAGCAGGAACGATCCCCAGACCGGCAGATTGGGGTTCGCTTCGCGTTGCCCGGGCAGCGGCAGCGTGGTGCCGCGGGCAAACGGCTTGATCAAATGCGGCGTCACGATGATCACGAGCTCCTTGTCCTGCCGGCTGTAGGTCAGATCGCGAAAAAAAGCGCCGATGATCGGCAGATCGCCGAGCAGCGGGATCTTGTTGACCGTGCTCATCACCGACTGGCTCACCAGTCCACCGATGACAAAGGTTTCGCCGTCACCGAGTTCCACGGTGGTGTCCTCCCGACGGGTGGTGAGCGCCGGCACCGATACGTTGTTGAGAATCACCGCATTGGAGTAATCCAGGTCGCTGGCCTCCGGCGCCACCTTCAGCGCAATGCGATCGGCCGAGAGCACCGTTGGCGTCACCGTCAAACCGATACCGAACGACTTGTAGACGATGGTGGTGGTTCCCAGCCCCTGCGGCTCCGGAATCGGCAGCTCACCGCCGGCCAGAAAACTCGCGCTCTGGCCGGACAGCGCGACCAGGCTGGGCTCGGCCAGCACGCGGGCCAGCCCATCACTCTTGAGCAGGTTGAGACTTGCATTCCATTTGCCGGTAGTGGAGCCGGCCACGAGGTTGAATGCCGATGTCAGCGCGCTACCGCTGGTGCCTGAGGTATTGGCCGCGGCGGTTGGGCTGGTTATGCCGTAGCTGAAGCCGCCGTTGGTATTGGTGAAATTCAGGCCGAGCTGATTCAGCGCCGTGCGGTCGAACTCAACCACTTTCACATCGACCTGCACCACGCCACCCGTGGCGACAGTGGAGGCGTCGAGCACGTTGCCCTTGCTGCCCACGACGGCCGCTGCCGCTTCGCGTGTCTGCTCGTGATCGAGCATCGTTGGCTCGCTGCCCTGCACCAGCGCGCTGTCGTCCTGGACCGACAGGTCTGCACCGCCTTCCGGCATCCGGGCCTGCAGCGCGCTGCGCACGTTGACCACCAGTCGCTCGGGTGACGCCGCACCACGATGCCAGAGAAGCAGCGTCGTCTGCCCCGGTTTCTTGCCCACCAGCAACGCCCCGGAACGACCCTTGAGCATCACCACATCGGCAACCGCCGGATCGGCGATGGCGATGCGTTCGAGATCCTTGGCCAGCCGCAGCGGACGCTGCTCGTGCGCCTGCAAATCGAGCGTCGCGGCCGCTGCCGTCACGACCAGCGCGGGCAGCGCCGTGAGCGACAGGGCGAGAACGCAGGCCATGCTGCGCTGGCGGAGCACCGAAGCGGGCCACGCGGGCAAGGTCATGTATGAGCTCCGTTTCATCATGGGTTGGTCCGGGCGGGTCGGGCGCTGTCGTCCGACGCGCCGCGAATGATCTGGATACCGGGGGAAAGGTTTGAACTGCTCCTGCGGACCGGGCTTTTTGCCAACGGGTCGTGGCCAGCCAGGCCCGAACCGTCGATGCCGGCATACGCCTGGTTTTCCGGCTGCTGCAGCTGCTGCCGCTGCTCAGCTGTCAGGTCGGCACGGGCAGTCAGCACCGGTCGCGGCTGCGGGAAAAGCGCGTCATCGGGCTGGCCCTCGTCGGTAGGCCGGCGCACGCCTAGCGACAGCTTGCCGTTCTGCACGCCCAGCAGGAGCTGACTGGCCTCGCCTACCGGCACCGCGAGCACAGCGGTATGCGGCACGTCCTTCGGCGAGCTAGGAGGCTGGGTCGTTGCAGAAACCTGGCGGGCGCCCCCTTCTCCCGCCGACTTCGGCTTGCCGTCATCGGCGGCAGACGACGACGCGGCGCCTGCCGCCGATGACGGCAGATCGTCACTGCCGTAGGCCAGCACGCGCAGGCGCGACAGCAGCAGTCGCGTCTGCGATGTATCGATCGAAGTCCCGTGCGCGGAAGGCTGATAAGTCATCGTCGGCGGTGCCTTCAGGCTGACGAACACATCGACATAGTCGCCCGGCACGATGCGATTGCCCGCGCCGGCCTGCTCATCCACCGGCACTGCCACCGCGCGCTCGCCGGGCTTCAGGGCCATCGACAGTCCACGAGCGAGCACTCTGGAGGTCACCGCCATGCCGGCCGAAATATCGATCAAAGGCACACCACCTACCACGGCATCCACATCGCCGTAGCCATCGGCGGGGCGCTGAGTCCAGTTCACCAGCTTCAGCGAGGAGGAGGCCAGCGGCGTACCGGCCGGCAGCGTCGTTGCCGCGACAACCACCGGCACCATGGCCGGCTCCTGCCCAAAGCCAAGGGCGTGCGTCGCCGACGCATCGGCGACCACTGGCGTTGACGCGCGTCGGCCGATGCTGAACGCCAGAATGGCCAGCACGACGGCCACTGCCACCAGTAACAAAGCCGCTATGCGGGTGAATTTCGGCATTCGATGAATCTCCGGATCGGCGGGCGGTCGTCAGGGGCCCGTGCTGTCGAGCTGGACGATGGCGGAGCTGCTGATGGAATCCAGCAGCCCTTTGTAAACAGCTTGCGTGCCCGGGATAAAAGGGTGTGCCGCGTAGTTGAAAGAGGTGACGACCTGCACGCAGCTCAGACTTGCGTTGGAGGGGCAGGCGATGGTCGACACCGCAATCGGCGCATCGCTGCAGTCGGGGGTATCGCCAGAAAAATTCAGCAGCCACTGCATGGATTGTTCGGCCACGGCGCAAGCCGTCGCCTGACGAGCCGCGCTGCTCGCGCTGTACTGCAAGGCCGCGCGCGCGCCGTTGTCGGCAGCCAGCGTCAGGGACTGTTTGGCCGCAAAAATCAGCACGCCGGAAATCGTCAGCAGCAGCAGCGGCAACAGCCCGAAAACAAAGACCAGCGCGTATTCGATCGCCATCACGCCGCGTTGCCTGTAGCGTGTTGCCGCAACACACCCGCGACCCTTCGTGCCGACGGAAGCATTTGCGGCGTAGACAGCGGAAACCGAGCGAATCGCGATGTTCATCAGCGTCACCAGTGCGTCAAACCCGTAAATTTCATCGTCAGCAGTGCGCCGATGGCCATGTAGGCGGCATAGGGCAAACCTTTGCGTCCGTTCCTGGCCGCAAGCACGCTCCGCCAGAAATGCGACTGGCCAACCTGCGCCTGCATCGCCGCCAGTCCGGAGCCGGCATGACGCATGAGATAGCGGGACAGCAGGATCGCAACCGCGTGTAGCCCCCCCAGCATGCTGGCGATGATCCATATCGGCAGCAATGCCTTGCCACCCAGCAGGAAACCCAGCGTGGCAAAAAACTTCACATCACCTGCCCCCATCCAGCGCATGACGTAAAAAGGCAGCAGCACCAAAAAGCCGGTCAACAATCCCGCTACCGCCATCCATGGCGCAGGGCCGTTTTTATTCAGCCATGACCAGATTATCCACCCCGACCCGGTTACCAGCGCAGCAATCAACCATGCGTTTCTAACCCGATGCTCGATAAAGTCGCTGGCTATGGTTAAAAAGCACAGAAACATAGCCGCGGCTTGCAAGGGGGATGGCATCTGGAAGCCCTAGGGGTAACGAGCAATCAACCAAGCCTATAGATAGATGAAAAGCTACGCGGAATAAGAGAATTTAAATCTCATCCGAAATAAGAGCCTTCCAAAAACCCAAAGAACGAATTTATTTCGCTGTCGCCGCTGCGGTCACAGCGCTCGTCATATTGGTAAACAACGTTGTGTAAAGTGTCTCCAGCTGTGGAAGAAATATGCCGGCCAAGGCCGTTGCCACCAGCGCAGCAAGAATGCCGTATTCAAGCGCCGTAATGCCGTCTTCTTCGCGAAGAAATTTGCTGATTGATGCATTCATTTCAATACCTCCGGAGCAACATGCTCCTTCTGCGACCAAGAGAATGAACGGTTAAAATCCGTTACCGTTCGACAGACCCGCGGTGATTGCCGCAGGATGACCCACCCCGTATAAAAATCCATCAAACTGATCGTCGACGCGATAATCAACCCAGCCGAATCTGGACCTGTCAAAACCTGCAGATCGGTAATGACCTCATTTATCCGATAACTTGTTTACTTTACAAATAAGCCTGCATTAAGCATGCCCAGTGTTGTTATCCACTGAGTAAATCTGCTCATTTTGTGATTTGTATCGGCACTTTCTGCCTTCACGAGCTTTCGACATTCACTTTCTGCCAATTTCCTGAATGACGATGCACAAAAACGGCACTGGTGACGGCGATTTCTATATGCCGTTTTTTGGCACTTCTGGCCGCGTGCGGTGCCGGAGATCTGCGCACAACGTTTCGAGAACAGGCTTTGTCCAGAAATAAAGACAGCCTGTCGCCAGACGGCCGGGTTGAGCATTTCCGAAACGAAAAAGCCGCTATCCCAATAGACCGAACGCCTCAGGGCCTGCAGGCGCATTTGGACTTCCCGGAGCAAAAAAAGGCGCCATCAAGGCGCCCGGGACATCGAGTGTGCGAAGCTGACTGAGCAGCTCGGCGTCAGGAGCCCCTATTCATTTGGTCGCCATCGGCGGCCTGCCGAAGAAAATCCCGCAGGAACGGCACGGTGATCCTCCGCCGTGCCGCCAGCGATGCTTGATCGAGCCGGTCCAGCAGCTCAAGCAGTGCACCAAGATCACGCGCATAGCGAGAGAACAACCAGTCCAGCACGCTGTCATCGAGCTGGATACCGCGCGCCGTTGCCTGAGCCTTCAATACGGCGCGGCGCTCGTCGTCGTCCAGCGGCTTGAGTGCGAAATGCGTGCACGCGCCGAGGCGCGAGCGCAGATCAGGCAGCGTCAGATTCAGCTGCGATGGCGTGGCGTCGGCAGCGAACAGCAATGCGCTGCCTTCGGCCCTGGCGCGATTGTAGAGGTCGAACAGCGCATGCTCGGCGTGTCGGTCGCCGGCGATCGCGCCCAAGTCGTCGAGCGCCAGCAGCTCGCTACCGACGACGCCGCGCAGCGCGGCCGCCTTGTCGCCCAGCGCCGACAGCGGGAGGTATTGCACTACCCGGCCTGCAGCGTGTGCAGCCTGACACGCCGCCACTAGCAGATGACTGCGCCCGCTGCCCGCGGCGCCGTGCAGATAGACCCACGGCGCAGCAGCTTCCATCGCCAACGCCTGCACGGCGGCAACCGCGGCCGCATTGGCACCAGCATGGAAATGCTCGAACCGCTGGCGGCGCGGCCAGCGCAGTGCGAGCGGCAGCTGCGACGTCATGACTGGACTGGAGGAACCTGACCGGGTTTCAGCGGTAGCGCCGCTTCGCTCTCGACAGTGCTGCCATCAGCGTTGTGCACGACGATATCGACTTCGGCGATGACCGGATCGTCTTCGCCCTCCTCGGTGTACAGCTCGCTCTGGCGATAGCGCTCCACCAGATAGCGCAGCAGCACCATGATCACCGACGCGGCGGGCAAGGCCAGCAGCACGCCAAGAAACCCAAACAGCTCGCCGCCAGCCAGCACCGCAAAGATCACCGCCACCGGATGCAGGCCGATCTTGTCGCCGACCAGCTTCGGCACCAGCACATAGCCTTCCAGCAGCTGGCCCACTACGAACACGCCACAGACGATCAGCAAGTGCGTCACATCGCCGTACTGCACCAGCACGGCGATGACCGCGCCGCCGAAGCCGACAATAAAACCGAGGTACGGCACAAAGCTCAGCAGACCCGCCACGATGCCGATCAGCAGGCCAACCGATATGCCCACCAGCGACAGCGCCCCGCCGTAAAAGATACCCAGCGCCAGCATGACCAGCAGCTGCCCGCGCACGAAAGCGCCCAGCACCTTGTCCGATTCATGCGCAAGATAGGCGATGGTCGGCTGGATCGACCGCGGCAGCATGCGGTCAATCGCGGCGACCATGCGGTCCCAGTCGCGCAGCAGATAAAACGCAACCACCGGAATCAGCACCAGATTGGTCAGCCACAGCACGATGCCCAGACCCGAACGCGACACCTTGCCCAGCACTTCGGTCGCAATGCTGCCGATCGAGCCGATGTGCGCCTTGATGTCGGCCATCAGCTGGTCGCTCTGGAACATCTTGGGATCCAGATGCAGCTTGGTCTGCACCCACGGCCACGCGGTGTTCTGCGCCCAATCTGCGTAGTGCGGCCAGTTGGAAATGAGGTTTTCGACCTGCCGCGATATCAGCGGAATCAGCAGCAGCAGCACCACTACAAAGACGACGACCAGTACGAGGAACACGATGCTCGCCGCCAGCGCGCGGCTGAGGCCCAGCCGCTCCAGCCGATCGGCTAGCGGATCGCCCAGGTACGCCAGCATGCCGGCAACAGCAAAAGGCATCAGCACTGGCGACAACAGCCAGAGCAAATAAACGATGACGGCGATGATGGCGAGCATCTGCCAGCGGCGGGAGATGGTGTCGTGCGTCGCGGGTGTGTTCATGGGAAGCGCCTAGAACCGGATCAAAGGATGCCGATGGATGGGTCTGGAAACAGAAAAAATCGATCGTCGCCAAATAGGCGCGCGTCAAAAAATGGTCGCAATAAGTTCAGTAACCAACGAATGCCCCGAACTCCCACCCCAAAATCGCGACCGATCCGGTCTTTCAGTGCAGCCAGCTCAGCGTCGCGTCAGCGCCGTCGTGCGCCGTTTTCGACAGCAGCAGGCGGCCGCCCGCGGCGAGGTTGGCAGCCAGCGCGCTCAGCGGTACCGACGCCTTGACGTCGAGCAGCACGCCGTCGTTCTGAGCGCCGATCGTACTGACGCTGCTCACCGACGGATCGGCACGCAGCGCAGACAGCAGGCTGGCGTAATCCATCGCCGATTTGAGGCCATCGACCCAGACCTTGCCCTCGCTGACGCCGGAGCCGATCACATTGAGCTGCTTGCCGAGGCGATCGACCATGCCGTTGCCGGCATCGCCAAGCACGGCGTCTTCGGTGGCGCCCTTGTTGCTCCAGGTCTGCGGCTGGCCGCCGGAAATCAGAGTCCACGAGGCGCCGCCATTGTGCAGCTTGCCCACCAGCACCAGGCCGGTGTGGTACTGCTGATTGATCGCGGCCAGCGTCGCGGCATCGGCGGCAGCTGCCTTGCCGGCATCTGGCGGGTTGCTGGCATCGGGATAAGTGACATTGGTGCCGCGCGCGCTGGCTGACGAGGCCAGGCTGCCCAGCGAAGACTGATCGAACAGCTTGCCGTCCGCCCCCTCGACCAGCAGCAGTACCGGCGGCTTGACGCCAGCGCTGGGCACGCCGAGCATCGCTATCAGCCGGCGGATCGTGCCCGGCTCGAAATCCACCTGCAGGCTGATCCCGTTGGCGGAGCGCTGGTACTGATATTTGCGCACCAGCGACGACGCATCCTTGGTGGCGTCGGCATAGCCGGCGTTGCCGCGCAAATCCTGGCCACCGGCGACCCGCGCAAGCACCTGCCCCAGCGCGGTGGTGAAGGCGATATCGCGCTGGGCATTGCTGGTGTCATTGACCGGCACAATGACCGAATAAGGCGAGCCCTGCGCCTGCAAGCGCAGCGGCGACAGCGCGGCAAGACCGAACAGCAGGGTGACGAGGAGCAGGCGTGACAGGCGCATGGGCTTGGATATCTTCGAACGGGGAAATCCCGGGGGAAGTCTGCCCAATCGCGCCGCCAGCGTCCATCGGAAGCTTGCCCGACTGCCAGCCACCACCCGGTGCCGGCCTCACATAATGCTAAACTGCGCGGCTCAATCCACGCCGGTTTCTGCCATGTCTGACGCCCTCACCTACCGCGCCGCCGGCGTGGATATCGACGCCGGCAATGCCGTGGTCGAACGCATCAAGCCCCTGGTCAAGCGCACCTTCCGCCCGGAAGTGATGGGCGGACTGGGCGGATTCGGCGGGCTGTTCGATCTCTCGGGCAAATACAAGGAACCCGTACTGGTCTCCGGCACGGATGGCGTGGGCACCAAGCTGAAGCTGGCGCAGATCCTGGGGCGGCACGGCACCATCGGCATCGACCTAGTCGGTATGTGCGTCAACGACGTGCTGGTGCAGGGCGCCGAGCCACTGTTTTTCCTCGATTACTTCGCCACCGGCAAGCTCGATGTGGAAACCACCGTGGCCGTGGTCGGCGGCATCGCCAAGGGCTGCGAACTGGCCGGCTGCGCGCTGATCGGCGGCGAAACCGCGGAAATGCCCGACATGTACCCACCGGGCGAGTATGACCTGGCCGGCTTCACCGTGGGCGCGGTGGAAAAATCGCAGATGCTCAGCGGTGAGGGGATCGTCGCCGGCGACGTGATTCTCGGCGTGGCGTCCAGCGGTCCGCATTCGAACGGCTATTCGCTGGTTCGCAAGATTCTCGACCGCGCCGCCAATCCGCTCGATCTGGACGTGGGTGGAACCAAACTGGCCGATGCGCTGATGGCGCCGACGATTATCTACGTAAAGCCAATCCTTGATCTGCTCAAGCAAGGCACGGTTCACGGCATGGCCCACATCACCGGCGGCGGACTGAAGGAGAACATCATCCGCGTGGTGCCCGAAGGTCTGGGCATTGCGCTGGACTCCAGCACCATCGTGCTGCCGCCGGTCTTCGACTGGCTGATGCGCGAAGGCAGCGTGGCGCGCGAGGAAATGTGGCGCACCTTCAACTGCGGCGTAGGCTTTACGGTCATTCTGCCGCGCGATGCGGTCACCGCCGCCAGCGCGCTGCTGCAGAAGCATGGCCTGGCCAGCTCGATCATCGGCGAAGTGGAACCGGCGCGCGGCGACGAGCGCGTGCGCATCGGCTGAGCGCGCGATCGATGTCCACGCGGAAACAGCCGCTGCGCGTTGCCGTGCTCGCCTCCGGCCGCGGCAGCAATCTTGCGGCGCTGCTGCTGGCGCGCGAGTGCGGCGACCTGCCGATCGAGTTTGTGCTGGTCGCCAGCGACAAGGCGAAAGCGGGTGCGCTGGCACTCGCCGAATCGGCTGACATTCCGACGCTGGTGCTTGATCCGCGCCAGTTCGCCGACCGCCGCGCCTTCGATCTGGAGCTGTTTAGCCATCTGGCTGATAGCGGCGCCCAGCTGCTGGTGATGGCCGGCTTTATGCGGATCATCGACGGCGACGCGCTGACGCCGTGGATCGGCCGGATGATCAATATTCATCCCTCGCTGCTGCCCAAATACCGCGGCCTGCATACGCACCGACGCGCGCTTGAAGCCGGCGACAGCGAACACGGCGCCAGCGTGCACTACGTGACCGCCGAACTGGACGGTGGCCCGGTAATTGCCCAGGTGCGCATGGCCATCGAAGCCGATGACGACGAACAGCGGCTGGCCCAACGTCTGCTGCCGCTGGAGCATCGGCTGCTGGTCGCAGTGGTGGCGGATATCGCCGCCGGCAGGCTCATGCTGGAAAACGACACTGTGCAATGGAAGGGACAAGCCCTCGCCCGGCCGCTGCACTGGATCGACGACGGGCTGGCCAGCGCCTGATCGTCGCACCTGCGCTCTGCACGGCACGTTCAGCATGGCTGCGCAAAACTTGCGGGATGAAAATTTCCTATCGTTTCCCCGCCCTCGCCGCCGGTCTTGCGCTGGCTTTCTCCACCAGCGCTGCGATTGCCGCTGCCCCGCAGCCGTTTACCGCGCATTATCAGGTGCTCAGCGACGGCCAGCCGATCGGCGACGCCACGGTCAAGCTCAGCGCCGCGGGCAACGGCGAATACCTGTACAGCAACACAAGCAAGGGCACCGGCGGCATGGCCGCCATGATCAGCGCCAGCTCGGAGGAGACCACGCGCTTTCGCTGGCAGAACGACGTGCCCGCGACGCTCAGCTATGACTACAAGCTGCAAAGCTCCTTCAAGAGCAAGCAGCGACACATGACCATTGACCCGGCATCGGGCAAGGTGACCGTGGACGAGGGCAAGGGTCCGGGCAGCTACGCTGCGGTACCCGGCATGGCCGATCGCAACAGCCTGCCGCTGGCGATCGGTCTGGCGCTGGCCAGCGGCAAACAGACCGTGACTGTGCCGGTCGGCGTGCGCCAGGGTGTCGAACAGCAGCAGTACAAGGTCACCGGTGCCGACCTTGTTGAGGTGCCGGCCGGCAAGTTCAAGGCGGAAAAAGTCGCGCGCAGTGATGCCGACAGCAAGCGCTTCGACGCTTGGTACGTACCGAAAAAATATCCGGTGCCGGTGAAGATCACGCAAGCCGATGGCGGCGATCTCACTTTGCAGCTGACCAGCTTCAGCCGGCCATAAATCGGCAATGATCGACCCCATAAAGAAGGCCGCTGATGCGGCCTTCTTTATGGGGTATCAGACGAATGTATCAGTTCGGCAATCGGCGGATCTTGGCGCCCAGCACGCCAAGCTTTTCTTCGATGTTCTCGTAGCCGCGATCGATGTGATACACCCGATCGACCACGGTGTCGCCCGTCGCCACGAGACCGGCGAGCACGAGGCAGGCCGACGCGCGCAGGTCGGTGGCCATGATCGGCGCGCCGCTCATTTCCTTGACGCCCTTGACGACGGCGGTGTTGCCTTCGAGATGGATGTCCGCACCCAGCCGCTGCAGCTCATGCGCGTGCATGAAGCGGTTCTCGAACACGGTTTCCGTGACCACGCCAGTGCCTTCGGCCACGCAGTTGAGCGCGGTGAACTGGGCCTGCATGTCGGTCGGGAAAGCCGGGTACGGTGCGGTGCTGATGTCGACCGCCTTCGGCCGGCGGCCCTGCATGTCGAGCTCGATCCAGTCCGGGCCGGTGGAAATGTGCGCGCCGGCTTCTTCGAGCTTTTGCAGAACGGCGTCCAGGGTGTCCGCACGCGCGTGACGGGCGCGCACCTTGCCGCCGGTCATCGCCGCGCCGACCAGAAACGTGCCGGTCTCGATGCGGTCGGGCAGCACTTCGTATTCGGCGCCGTGCAGGCGCTCCACGCCGTGGATGATCATGGTGGGGGTGCCCGCACCTTCGATCTGCGCGCCCATTGCGATCAGGCAGTGGGCCAGATCGACCACCTCCGGCTCCTGCGCCGCGTTTTCGATGATCGTGGTGCCCTGCGCCAGCGTCGCCGCCATCATGATGTTTTCGGTACCGGTGACGGTGACCATGTCCATCAGGATGCGCGCGCCCTTGAGCCGCTTGGCGCGAGCCTTGATATAGCCGTTTTCGACCGTGATCTCGGCACCCAGCGCCTGCAGGCCGCGGATGTGCTGGTCCACCGGGCGCGAGCCGATCGCGCAGCCGCCGGGCAGCGACACTTCGGCCTGACCGAAGCGCGCCACCAGCGGACCGAGCACCAGGATCGAGGCGCGCATGGTGCGCACCAGATCGTAAGGCGCCACGCAGGTGCTGGTGGTGCGCGGGTCGACGTGCATCTTCATGCGGTCGTCCAGCACCAGCTGCACGCCCATCTGGCCCAGCAGTTCAATGAACGTGGTGACGTCGTGCAGGTGCGGCACGTTGCCGATGCTGACGGGTTCGTCCGCCAGCAGGCAGCCGGCGAGTATCGGCAGTACGGCGTTCTTGGCGCCGGAAATGCCGACCTCGCCGTTGAGCGGCACGCCGCCGCTGATCAAAATCTTGGCCATCATGTTCCTAGGTTGGTGCGCTCCTTCGTGAGCGCCGAAAACAAACCGGCATCCCTGCCGGACGCTTCAATTCAATGCGACAACATCAACGGCGCGCCGCCGCTTCCTCTGGCGTCAGCGTTTTCAGCGCCAGCGCGTGGATCGCTCCGCCCATCAGATCGCCGAGCGTGGCGTAAACCAGACGATGGCGGGCCAGCGGCAGCTTGCCGGCGAACTGGCTGGCGATCACGGTCGCCTCGAAATGCACGCCGTCGGCGCCGCTGACGTCAACCTGGGCGCCGGCGAGGCCGTTTTCGATCAATGCCTGGATGCTGGCTGGATCCATGAAAGGGAATTTCCTCGGAAATGACAGCTGACTGGGCGTCAACCGATAAGCCGGTTTGCCGACGGTGGAATCCAACGCGTCGGCTTATGACGTTAAAATGCGAATGTGCCATGGTAATGGAAATAAGGTGGCGCAGAAATGGCGAAAGCGGCCCGCGACTTGGCTGGCCGCTGTTCGGTGTCATCATGGCGCCGGGTTTAAACCGCCGGTTGCCGATACTTTCCCTCTCTTTAGAGACTACATGAACGCTCGCATCGCCCCGCCTGCCGCCATCGCCCTGGATCCGGACATGATCGTTCGCAGCGCGCGCTCGGTGATCGGCCTGGAGGCATCGGCGATCGAGGCCTTGCGGCCGCGGATCGGGCCGGCGTTTGTCGAGGCCTGCCGCATCATCCTGGCCTGCAAGGGCCGCGTCGTGGTCAGCGGCATGGGCAAGTCCGGCCACGTGGCGCGCAAGATCGCTGCGACGCTGGCCTCCACCGGCACGCCAGCTTTTTTCGTCCATCCGGGTGAGGCCAGCCACGGCGATCTGGGCATGATCCTGCCCGAGGACGTGGTGCTTGCGCTGTCGTATTCGGGCGAAACCGACGAGCTGCTGTTCATCCTGCCGATGATCAAGCGTCAGGGCATTCCGCTGATCGTCATCACCGGCAAGTCCCAGTCGTCGCTGGCCACCGAAGCCGACGTGGTTCTCGATGGCAGCATTACCAGCGAGGCCTGCCCGCTGGGCTTGGCCCCCACGACCAGCACCACGGTGGCGCTGGTGCTCGGTGATGCGCTGGCGATCGCGCTGCTGGAAGCCCGCGGCTTCACTTCGGACGATTTTGCCCGCTCGCATCCGGCCGGCAGCCTGGGCCGACGGCTGCTGCTGCACATCAGCGACGTGATGCACAGCGGCAGCGACGTGCCGCGGGTGTCGCCCGATGCCAGCATCACCACCGCGCTGGTTGAGATGACTCGCAAGCATTTGGGCATGACAGCCGTGGTGGGTGCCGACCAGCGCCTGCTCGGCGTGTTTACCGACGGCGACCTGCGCCGCGCGCTGGACGACGTCGGCGTGGACCTGCGCGGCGCCAAGGTCGGCGAGCTGATGACGCGCGAGCCGAAAACCATCGGCGCCGGCAAGCTGGCTGCCGAGGCGGCGCAGCTGATGGAAAAGCTCAAGATCAACGCCCTGCTCGTCGTCGATGATGAACAGCACGTGGTCGGCGCACTGAATATTCATGATCTGCTCCGTGCGCGCGTGGTCTGATTTGGCGCTGTCTGATTTCACTTGGCAAATCAGAAAAATCAAACACGCCGTTCTTGACTTGGCTCTCCTCAGAACATCATCCCGTGCCCAATAATTACCTTACCGACATCCCTCCCGAGGTTCTGGCCCGCGCGGCCAATATCCGCGTCGCCGTATTCGACGTGGATGGCACGCTGACCGACGGTCGGCTCTGGTATGGCGAAGATGGCCGCGAAACCAAGGTGTTTCACGTACACGACGGGCTCGGCCTGAAGCGGCTGAAGCAGAATGGCGTGGTGGTCGCGATCATCAGCGCGCGGATCAGCCATCCGGTGGCGCTGCGCGCCGAAGAGCTCGGCATCGAGCACGTGTATCAGGCGCAGGACAACAAGGCCGCCTGTCTGCTCGAACTGCTGGATGCACTCCATCTCACGGCCGAGCAGGCCGCCTTCATCGGCGACGACCTGCCCGACGTGCCGCCGATGAGACTCGCCGGGCTCGCGGTAGCCGTGGCCAATGCCCATCCGGTCGTTGCCGAGCAGGCGCACTGGCAGACCACGAAGAGCGGCGGGCTCGGTGCGGCGCGTGAGGTATGCGATCTGATCCTGCATGCGCAGGGCAAAGACGCCGCCGCGGTGCCATCCCATTGAGTATTCGCCGCTACCTGCGCGATCGCAGCCTGCTGGCCGCGACGCTGGCCATCGGCCTGCTGGCCGGCGCCGGTCAGTTGGTACTATGGTGGATCGGGCCGGCCGTTGCGCCGAATGATTTTGTCGGGCCGCCGCGCTCGGGCTACACGCTGATCAACAGCCACGTCACCGAGTACGACGTGCTGGGAAAACAGAGCATGCGCCTGCAGTCGCCGCATATCGAACGGCGCGAAGGTGATGAGTCGCTCTATCTCAATACACCGACTTTTCAGCTGCCGCCAAAGGTCCCGGGCCTGCCCGACTGGGACGGCAACTCGCTCTACGGCTGGGTCAACAAGGAAGGCACCCTGCTCAAGCTGCAGGGTCCGGTGTACCTTCATCGCCCGGCCTACGTCGATACCAAGGGCGTCGCCCAGGCTGAAACGATCATGCACACGTCCGAAGTCACCGCGTGGCCGAAGGAACAGCGCATGGAAACGGCTGAACCGGCGAATATCGTGCAGGGCCAACGTACAATGAGCGGGATCGGCATGCGTGCCAGTCTCAACGACAACCATCTGGAGCTGCTCGATGCTTCCCACATCACCTTCCCGCCGCGCACGCCCAAGCCGTCCCCTGCTCGGCCTGCTGCTCCTAAGCCTGCTCGCCCTGCAGCCAGCGATGGCACGACAGGATGATCGGCAGAAGCCGATGAACCTGGACGCCAAGTCCATCGATGGTTTCAACACGCCCAATACCGTGACCACGCTGACCGGCAATGTCACGGCGACACAGGGAACGTTGAAAATGACCGGCGCCAAGGGCTTGGTCAGCATCGATGCCAATACGCAGATAAGCCATATCCACGTCATTGCCGGGCCGGGCAAGCTGGCGCACATCGAGCAGATCGATGATGCCGGTAACCTGATGACCGGTGACGCCGACACGCTGGACTACGACAACATCAACGGCATCGCCGTGCTTACCGGCCATGCGGTGGTGCATCAGCAGGGCCGCGGCGAATCGCACGGCGACAAGCTGATCTACAACACCCAGACCCAGCAGATGACCGGCACCAGCGGCAGCGATGGTCAGGTGCACATGGTACTGCTGCCCAAACCGCAGCCTGCTGCTGGCCCCAAGCCCGCTTCCGCACCGCCTGCTCCCCCCAGCAGCGCGCCTTCCTCCAAGCAGCCATAACCGATGCTTTCTGCCGAAGGTCTGCAAAAAAGCTTCAAGGCGCGCCAGGTCGTGCGCGACTTCGCGTTTTCCATTCGCGAAGGCGAAGTGGTCGGCCTGCTCGGACCCAACGGGGCGGGCAAGACCACCTGCTTCTACATGGTGGTCGGGCTGATCGAAGCCGACGCCGGCAGCATCAAGCTGGACAAGCAGGACATCACCGGCCTGCCGATGCACTCACGTGCCAAGCTGGGCATTGGGTACCTGCCGCAGGAGGCATCGGTGTTCCGCCGGCTCAGCGTGTCGGACAACATCCTGGCCGTGCTTGAGCTGCGCGACGGCCTGAGCCAGCAGCAGCGCGCCAGCGAACTGGAAAGCCTGCTCGATGAATTGAAGATCGGCCATATCGCCGACCAGAAGGGCATCAGCCTCTCCGGCGGCGAGCGGCGACGGGTGGAAATTGCTCGCGCACTGGCCGCGCAGCCGCGCTACATGCTGCTGGACGAACCGTTCGCCGGCGTTGATCCCATCTCGGTCGGCGAAATCCAGCGCATCGTGCGGCACCTGAAGGAACGCGGCATCGGCGTGCTGATCACCGACCACAACGTGCGCGAAACCCTGGGCATTTGCGACCGCGCCTATATCCTCAACGACGGCGAAGTGCTGTCGCGCGGCACGCCGGCGCATATCCTGGCCGACGAGAAGGTGCGCGAGGTTTACCTGGGTCGCGAATTCCGTCTTTGAGGCGGCGGTCACAACCCGCGTATTCACCGTTTGCACACGCCTATGGCCGCGTCGGCAGCCACGCGCTAGGATGTGATCGAGTTCCTTCGATTGGTCTGGCATGAAACCTGCTCTACAGTTTCGCCTCCATCAGCAGCTGACCCTGACGCCACAGCTGCAGCAGGCGATCCGCCTGTTGCAGCTGTCGCAGCTGGAGCTGGAAGCGGAGTTGCGGCAGATCGCCGAGAGCAATCCGCTGCTCGAGTTCGCCGAAGAAAGCGAGGATGTCGAATCGGTCGACGGTGCGGACGAGGACGCCGAGTACACCAGCCCCGAGCGGCCGAGCGCCGCGGCAGGTACCGAAAACGACAACAGCAACGACGACACCAGCGAATGGGCCGACGGCGGCGGTGCCGCCGAATCGCCGATCGATTTTTCCAGCGGCGGCCTGGGCAGCAAGAGCAGCGGCACGGGGTCGCGCGGCGACGACGATTTCGAGCCGCAGAACGCCGCTCCGGAGACGCTGCAGCAGCATCTGCTGTGGCAGCTCAACATGGCCTCGTTCAACCCGCGCCAGCATGCGATCGCCCTGGTGCTGATCGACGCGATAAATGCCGACGGCTATCTCGACGACAGTCTGGAGACCCTGCTGACAGCGCTGCCTGAGGGCATCCGGGCCAGCATCGAGGACATGGAAGCCGTGCGCCGGCGCCTGCAGGGCTTCGATCCGGCCGGCGTGGGTAGCCTGGACCTGCGCGACTGCCTGCGCGTGCAGCTGGAACAGTTCGCCCCCGACACGCCGCATCGCGATCTGGCGCTGCGCATCGTCGACACCGAGCTGGAGCTGCTGGCGCGCAACGACCGTGCGCGTCTGGCACGGCGACTGCGCGTCAGCGAAGACGACGTGGTCTCGGCCGCCCTGCTCATCCGCAGCCTCGACCCGCGCCCCGGTGCCGCGCTCGACGCCACGCCGGTGGAATACGTGGCTCCCGACGTATACGCCCTGCGCGACGGCACCCGCTGGCGGGTCAGCCTCAACGCCGACTGTCAGCCCAAGCTGGGGCTCAACCAGCACTACTGCGGCCTGATTGCCCGAGCACGCGGCGAAGATGCCAGCTGGATGCGCGGCCAGCTGCAGGAGGCGCGCTGGCTGATCAAGAGCCTGGAGTCACGCGCCGAAACCCTGCTCAAGGTCGCCGAGGTGATCGTGCGCCGGCAGAGCGCCTTCCTCGACTACGGCCCGGAAGCCATGCACCCGCTGGTACTGCGCGAAGTGGCCGAAGAAGTCGGCATGCACGAGTCGACCATCTCCCGTGTGACCACACGCAAATATTTGCATACGCCACGTGGTACGTTCGAGCTGAAATACTTTTTCTCCAGCGGCGTCTCCACCGAAGACGGCGGCAGCGCATCGGCCACCGCCATCCAGGCGATGCTGCGCAAGCTGATCGGCGCCGAAGACGCGCGCAAACCGCTATCCGACCAAGCCATCGCCGAGGAACTTCATCGCAAGGGCATCCAGGTTGCCCGCCGCACCGTCGCCAAATATCGCGAAGGCCTGCGCATCCCCAGCTCCAGTGAACGTCAACGCGCCAATTGACCGATCGCGGAAATCCGGGGGGAACTTGTCCATGTCCAAAGCGTCCACATACCTGTAGAGAGTGATAAACGACGCGTCTCCTGCCGCATGACAGAGACCCGTCGCACCCGCCGCGAAATGCGGCAAATGCACCAAGTAGAGGAGGCGCCCATGCAATTCCAACTCAGCGGTCAGCATATTGAAGTCACTCAGGCCTTACGGGACCACGTTACTGCCAAGCTCGACAAACTCACGCGACTGGACAACCGGCTGATCAGCCTCTCCGTCGTCATTTCCGTCGACAAGCTGCAGCAGTTTGTTGAAGGCACCCTGGCCACCACCGGCGCCACCCTGCACGCCGAAGCCGCTGAAACCGACATGTACGTCTCCATCGATGTGATGTTCGACAAGCTGCTCTGCCAGCTGCGCAAGCATCGAGAAAAAGTCTGCGACAAGCACCAGCGCGAGGCGCGCGAAGTCCGCCTGGCGGTGTAAACCCCCACGCTACGGCCCGCTGTGCCACCGATCCATAATCGGTCAATCCGCGATCGCCGGCACAACGGGCCGATTCGTCGTGATGTTCTTCTCCATATTCGTCCACAAGACTGCGGCTGAAAGGCCGCAGCGTGAGCGCCACCACGTCCAAACTGGCACAATGGTCACGCTGCCGCACCGGCCCACCGGGCTGTTATTGCGGCGCAAGGACCGGCCTTGGATCGAATCAGCGCGCGACAACTTTACGATGGTGTTCACGAACGCATGGGCCTGCGCTGGATTTCCGGCATGCGGGGCGAGGCGCGTGCGCTCGATCCCGGCGCTGCGCAGTCGCGCCGGCCGTCGTTGATCGGCTATCTCAACGTCATCTACCCGAACAAGATCCAGATCGTCGGCACCGAAGAGCTGAATTTCCTCGACGGGCTGGATTCGCGCCAGCGCTGGGAAGTGATACACAAGGTTGCCGCATATCAACCGGTCGCGCTGATCGTCAGCAAAGACCAGGCGATTCCGTCGGACCTGCGCGAGGTCGCCGAGGAAACCAATACGCCGCTGTGGAGCAGCCCCAAGCGCGGACATGAGCTGCTGACCTATTTGCAATATCATCTGGCGCGGCAACTCGCGGCCAAAACCACCCTGCACGGCGTGTTTCTCGAGGTGTTCTCCATCGGCGTCTTGATCACCGGCGAAGCCGGCTCGGGCAAGAGCGAGCTCGCGCTGGAGCTGATCAGCCGCGGCCACCGCCTGGTCGCCGATGACGCTACCGAATTCACCCTGATCGCGCCGGACGTGATCGACGGCACCTGTCCGGAGTTGCTGCAGGATCTGCTCGAAGTGCGCGGTCTTGGCGTGCTCAATATCCGCGAAATGTTCGGCCACATGTCAGTCAAGCCGTCGAAGTATCTGCGACTGGTCATCCATCTCAAGCCCATGCGTGATGGCGAGGAAACCGACGCGCTGACACGGCTTACGGGCGACATCGGCCATCGCGAAATTTTCGATGTGGCCGTGCCGATGATCACCATTCCGGTCGCCTCGGGACGCAACCTCGCGGTGCTGGTGGAGGCTGCGGTGCGCAGCCACGCACTGAAGAGCAAGGGCATCGACCCGGCGCAGACCTTTATCGATCGCCAGGCGCATCAACTGAACCGGCTACCGCCGTGGTGATGGCATGACTGACGACGGCAAACCGCTGATTACCCCGCTGGTCGACGCGCGCGAGATTCATCTGATCGTGCTGACGGGTCTGTCCGGCGGCGGCAAGACGGTGGCGCTGCGCGCGCTGGAAGATCTCGAATTCTATTGCGTCGACAACCTGCCGTCGGCACTGCTGCCGGAGCTGGTCAACGCGGTCATTCAAGGCAACGGCGGCATGCACCGGCGCATTGCCGTGGGCGTGGATGTGCGCAACCGCGGCACCGATTTCGTGCATATGCCGAAGGTACTTTCCGACCTGGCCGCCGCTGGCGTGCAGGTGCAGCTGGTGTTTCTCGACTGCCGCGACGAGGTGCTGATCAAGCGCTACTCGGAAAGCCGGCGGCGCCATCCGCTGGCCATGCGCGGCGTGTCGCTGGCCGACGCCATCGCCGAGGAGCGACGCCTGCTGCGCCCGCTGATGGCGATTGCCGAAAAGGTGATCGACTCCAGCGAGCTCAACGTGCATCAGCTGCGTCGGCTTATCGCCACCAGCTACGCGCGGGCCACCGAAGGGCTGACGCTGATGTTCCAGTCGTTCGCGTTCCGGCGCGGGCTGCCGCTGGATTCGGATTTCGTATTCGACGCGCGCTGCCTGCCCAATCCGCACTGGCAGCCGCATCTGCGGCCGCTGTCCGGCAAGGACGCGGCGGTGCGCGATTTTCTCGACGTGGAGCCGCTGGTCGGCGAATACTTTGCCGACACCGCACGCTGGCTGGACGCCTGGGTGCCACGCTTCGAACAGGACGACCGCAGCTACATGACCATCGCCATCGGCTGCACCGGCGGCCGCCATCGTTCGGTCTATCTGGTCGAAAAACTTGCCGCCCATTTTCGCGCCCAGCGCGAGGGCGTACTCACCTTTCATCGCGAACTCGAGTGACCATCATGCCTCGTCATATCACTACAGGGTCGCCGGCATGAACGTCAGCGTGCTTTTGATGACACACGAAGCAGTCGGCAATGCGCTGATCGCCGCCGCGCACCACGTCATGCCCAAGCTGCCGCTGCAAGTTGCCGCCGTGGAGGTGCCGCCACAGGCCGATCCGGACGTGATGCGAACACTCACCGCGCGTCACGCGCGCGAACTCGATCACGGCGACGGTGTCCTAGTGCTGGCCGATCTGTATGGCGCCACGCCGTGCAACATCGGTCTGTCGCTCGGCGCACTCGGCGTGCATCTGCGCTGCGTCTCCGGACTCAACCTGCCCATGTTGCTTCGTGTACTCAATTACGCCGACAAACCGCTGGACGAACTGGCCGAAATCGCGGCCAGCGGTGGCCGCGGAGGAATCTTCATTGACCATGCATGACGCTATTTATGTTTGAACAAGAGATCGTGGTTTCCAACAAGCTCGGCCTGCATGCGCGAGCCTCGGCGAAGCTGGTGCAGCTGGTTCAGGGATTCAAGTCGACCGTTTGGCTGGTCAGTCGCGGCCGCGAGGTCAATGCCCAGAGCATCATGGGCGTGATGATGCTGGCCGCCGGTATCGGCACGCCGCTGATCATTCGCGCGGACGGCGCGGACGAGCAGGCCGCCGTCACCGCCGTCGCGGATCTGTTCGCGCGCAAGTTCGACGAGGGAGCATGAAGTGAAGCAGGGAACAGGGAACGGGGAACGGGGAACGATAGCGCTTGAGGCGCGGTCGGGGACCTATGCTCTTTTTTCTGCCTGTCCAGAGCTGCTTCGTTTTCACTCGACGCCACACGTTCCCCGTTTCCCACTCCCCGTTTCCCGCTCCAAAGGAGCCGCCCCATGAGGCACGTCCTCAGCGGCACGATTGCGGCTCACGGCATGGCGCTGGGTCGCGCGCGTCTGGTGCAGCCGAGCCGCTACAGCGTCGATACCCGACCGCTGGCCGAGGACGAGGTCGAGGAACAGATCGATCTGCTGCATCGCGCGCTCGATACCGCGCGGCAGGAGCTGCGCGAGCTGCGCGGCAAGCTGCACGGTGCGCTGGCGCGTGAGGTCAACGAATTCATCGACGCGCACAGCCTGCTGCTGGACGACGCCGAATTGCTGCGCGGTCTGGACGACATGGTGCGCATCGGCCATTACCGTCCCGGCGCCGCGCTGAAAAAGCAGCGTGATCGTCTGGCTGCCGTGTTCGAGGCGATGGACGATCCGTATCTGCGCAGCCGCAAGGAAGACATCGAGCAGGTGATCAACCGGGTCATCTCCGCGCTGCAGCGCCAGACCAGCCCGGAAGAACGCAAGCTCGCCGCGCGCGTGGGCGAAATCCTGATTGCCGACAGCATCGCGCCCGGCGACATGGCGCAGCTGGCCGGCAACGGCCTGCTCGGCGTCGTCGGCAGTTCCGGCAGCCCGTATTCGCACAGCGCGATTCTTGCCCGCAGCCTGGGCCTGCCGATGCTGGTGGGCACGCGCGACGCGCTGTCGAACATCCACGACGATGACCTGATCCTGCTGGACGCCGAACGCGGCGAAGCGATCGTTCATCCCACCGCCCAGGATTTATCACGCTATCGCGCCTGGCAGCGCGAGGCGGCGATCGAAGGCAGACGCCTGGCCATGCTGGCCAATGCGCCCACGCGCACCCGCGACGGCGTCGACATCTGCCTGCTCGCCAACGCCGAAAGCGCCAGCGACGTGGCCGCCGCCCGTTCGCGCGGCGCCGATGGCGTGGGCCTGTATCGCACCGAATTTTTGTTTCTGCGGCACAAGGATCTGCCGTCGGAAGACGAGCAGTTCATCGCCTATCGCGACCTGGTGATGGGCATGGGCGGCCTGCCGGTGACGATCCGCACGCTCGACCTCGGCGCCGACAAGGCCGATGCCGCCGGCCTCGTGGTACGCGGCGAAGAAAACCCCGCGCTGGGCGTGCGCGGCGTGCGCCTGTCGCTGCGCTACCCGGCCGTGTTCACCACGCAGATCCGCGCGATTCTGCGCGCCGCCTGCTACGGCCCGGTGCGCGTGCTGGTGCCGATGGTCACCCAGCCTGACGAGTTGATCGCCGTGCGCACCCTGTTCCGGCTGGCCCGACAGGATTTGAAACGCGAAAACGTCGACCTGCCGGAAAAGCTGCCGCTGGGCGCGATGATCGAAGTGCCGGCCGCGGCGATCAACGTGCGCGCGCTGCTGGAGTATTCGGATTTTCTCGCCATCGGCACCAACGATCTGGCCCAGTACGTGCTCGCCGCCGATCGCGGCAACGACGCGCTGGAAAACATCTATAACCCGCTGCAGCCCGCGCTGCTGCGGCTGCTGTCGCACGTCATCAGCGCCGGCCGTCGGGCCAGGAAGCCGGTCAGCCTGTGCGGCGAAATCGCCGGCGATGTGAACTTCACCGCGCTGCTGCTGGTGCTGGGCCTGTGCGAATTCAGCATGCATCCGACGCAAATCCTGCACGTGCGCGACCGCCTGGCCACGCTCGATCACGCGCACCTGCGCCGCCAGGCCTCGCGCCTGCTGCGCGCGCACACGCACGAACAGGCCGAGGCGCTGATGGGCCAGATTCTTGCCGAATGCCCGGCGCGCGCCGATCACGCGCTGAGCTGATTGCCGGCCGCGCCGCGGCCGAAGCATGCGCTGGCGCTGCTTTCGAACCACGATTTCCTTGTCCGTCCGTCACTTGCATAACCGACGCCGGATGGTACTAATATTAGTACCATGCCGCTCTCGCCTACCCAGCAAACCCTGCTCGATTACCTGCGCCAACACATCGATGCGCAGGGCTATCCACCGTCGCAGATGGAGATTGCGGCGGCGCTGGGCTTTCGGCAGAACCGCTCCGCGCGGCTGCATCTGGAGGCGCTGGCCAGGGCCGGCCATATCGAATGGCTGGGCGGTCAGGCGCGCGGCATCCGGCTGATCGACCGGCAGGCGCCGGCCACGCTGGTGCAGGTGCCGCTGCTCGGTCGCGTGGCGGCGGGCAAGCCGATCTCCTCCGATGCCGAGGTGCGTCGCCAGGTGTCGCTGGATGCCTCGCTGTTCCATCTGCGCCCCGATTACCTGCTGGAAGTGCTCGGCGAATCGATGCGGCTCGATGGCATCCTGCCGCATGACCTGATCGGCGTGCACCGCACGCCCGAAGCGCGCAGCGGCCAGACCGTGGTGGCACGGCTCGATGGCGAGTTCACCGTCAAGCGGCTGGAGCGCAGGGGCGCGCGCATCCGCCTATTACCGCGCAATCCGGCGTTCGCCCCGATCGAGGTCGATCCGCGCAGCAGCGACTTCGCCATCGAGGGCCTGTTCGCCGGGCTGATCAGGCCGGGCTGATGGCCAGCGTCGTCGCCCTCGACAGCCTGCTCGATTCACGCCGGGTCTGGCGCGGCCAGCCGCAGGCGCGCCCACCATCCAGGCAGCCGACCGGCTTTGCCGCGCTGGACGCCCAGCTGCCCAGCGGCGGCTGGCCGGAATCGGCGCTCAGTGAATTGCTGCTGCCGATGGACGGCATCGGCGAGCTGCGCCTGCTGTGGCCCACGCTGGCGCGGCTATCGCAGGCCGGCGATGCCGCGTCCGATGAAAAAATCGTGCTGATCGCCCCGCCCTACCTGCCGTTTGCCAGCGCCTGGGCAAATGCCGGCATCCGCCTGGACAAGCTGCAGATCGTGCTGGCGCAGCCGCGCGACGTGCTGTGGGCGACCGAGCAATGCCTGCGCTCGGCGGCGTGTGCGGCCGTGCTGTGCTGGCCGCTGCAGGCCGACGATCGCGCGCTGCGCCGGCTGCAGGTAGCGGCGGAAACCGGCCAGTGCCTTGGTTTCGCCATGCGCGACGCCAAAGCCGCGGCCAATCCGTCACCGGCAGCCCTGCGCATCGTCATCGATGCCGCACCGGCGCAGCTGCGCGTCATCAAATGCCGCGGCGGCAATCCGCCGACGCAGCCGCTGCCGCTTTCCGCGCTCACACGTTGAGGCGGACGCGATGCTGTGGGCCTGCATTCTCTTGCCGCAACTGGCGCTCGACGGCGTCCTTCGCCGACACGCCGCACCCGACCAGCCGCTGGCGCTGATCAGCGGCCCGTCGCAGCGACGCGTGCTGCATGCGGTCAACGAGGCCGCGGAAGCCGAAGGCCTGCATTCCGGCCAGCCGCTGACCACGGCGCAGACGCTTTGCCATCACTTTGCCAAGGTCGACGTCGACAGCGCCGCGGTCGAGCGCACGCACGATTTCCTCGCCGCCTGGGCGTACCGCTACGGCTCGCTGGTCAGCCGCAGCCTGCCCTCGACGCTGCTGCTGGAAGTGGAAGCCAGCTTCAAACTGTTCGGCCCGTGGCCACGGCTGGAAGCGCGCCTGCGCCACGATCTTTCCGAGCTGGGCTTCCGCCACCGCATCGTGCTGGCGCCCAATCCCTGGGCCGCGCGCGCGCTGGTCAACCGGCACGATGGCCTGGCCATCAGCCAGGAGGCGCCGCTGCAGAAGGCGCTGGGCCAGCTGCCGGTCGATGCCAGCGGCCTGCCGCTCGACGTCTGCGAAAGCCTGGGCCGGATGGGCCTGCGCACGCTGCAGCAGGTATTTGCCCTGCCGCGCGCAGCGCTGGGCAAGCGCGTCGGTGCGCCGGCGCTGCAGCAGCTCGATCGCCTCACCGGCGCCTTGTCCACGCCGCTGCCGTATTTCCAGCCGGCCGATGTGTTCGAGGCGCGCATCGAGTTCAACTACGACGTCACGTCCAGCCAGGCGCTGCTGTTTCCGCTGCGTCGGCTGATCGACGATCTGGCCGTCTATCTGGCCGGTCGCGACGGCGGCGTGCAGCAGTTTTTGCTGCGGCTGGAGCACGATCGCGGTCCGGTCACCGACGTGCGCATCGGCCTGCTGGCGGCCGAGCGCGAACCGGCCATGCTGTTCGAATTCGCACGCGGACGGCTGGAACCGCTGACGCTAACTGCATCGGTCGGCGCGATGCAACTGATCGCCAGCGAGCTGCCGCCGTTCGTACCGGCTGCCCGTGATCTGTTCGATGCACGCCCACAGCAGGCCATGCCGTGGCAGCAGCTGCGCGAACGGCTGCGCGCGCGGCTCGGCGATGACGCCGTGCATGGACTGGCCATACGCGCCGATCACCGGCCCGAACGGTCATGGCAAATAGACGTCCAAACCAAATCATCGCCACTACCCCTGCCGCGGCCGGGATGGCTGCTTAAACAGCCCATACCGCTACGCGATCATCGTCTGCGCGTTCTGGCTGGCCCCGAGCGCATCGAAAGCGGCTGGTGGGAGGCCGATGTGCGCCGCGATTACTACGTGGTGGAAACCAGCATGGGTCAGCGCGCGTGGGCCTATCGGCCGGTCGGCGAGCTGGGCGAATTCATGCTGCACGGCTGGTTTGCGTGAGCGTGTCGCTGCCCGACTATGCCGAGCTGCACTGCCTGTCGGCTTTCAGTTTCCAGCGCGGCGCGTCGGTGGCGATCGAGCTGTTCGAACGCGCCACGGCGCTGGGCTATCACGCGCTGGCGATCACCGACGACGGCTCTCTGGCCGGCATCGTGCGCGCGCTGCAAGCCGCGCGGAAAACGGAAATGAAACTGATCGTCGGCAGCGAAGTGCAGCTGGATGACGGCCCCAAGCTGGTGCTGCTGGTCGAATCACAGGCCGGCTATACGCGGCTATGCCAGCTGCTCACCCTCGCACGTCGGCGCGCGCCGAAAGGACACTATCAACTGCGCCGCGATGACGTGACGGATACCGAGGGCCTGCTGGCGCTGTGGCTTCCTCGCGAGGAAAGAGACCTGGCATGCGACGACGCGCACGGCACATGGGTCACGTCGCGCTTCCCGGACCGCTGCTGGCTCGCCGTCGAACTGCATCGTGGTGCCGACGATGCGGCCAGACTCAGCCAGCTGCAGGCGCTCGGCGAACGCCTGCAGCTGCCGTTGGTGGCCAGCGGCGATGTGCACATGCACGTGCGCTCGCGCCGCGCGCTGCAGGACACGATGACTGCGATCCGTCACAAGACCACGGTGGCCGAGGCAGGCCACCGTCTGTTTGCCAACGGCGAACGGCATCTGCGCTCGCGCAAGGCGCTGGCCGCGATCTATCCCCCGGAACTGCTGGCCGAAAGCGTGACGATTGCCGAGCGCTGCCAGTTCGATCTTGGAAAACTGGAATACGCGTACCCAAAAGAACTGGTGCCCGAGGGCTACAATCCGGATACCTGGTTGCACCATCTCGCTACAGAAGGCGAACGCTGGCGCTGGCCGGAGGGCACACCCGACAAGGTGAGCCAGCAGATCGCGCACGAATTGGCGCTGATCACGGAAAAGAAATACGCCTCGTACTTTCTGACCGTGCACGACATCGTGCGCTTTGCGCGCGCGGAAAAAATCCTCTGTCAGGGTCGCGGTTCGGCGGCCAACTCGGTCGTCTGCTACGTGCTCGGCATCACCGCGATCGATCCCACGGAAATGGAGATGCTGTTCGAGCGCTTCATCTCCAGCGAGCGCGACGAGCCGCCGGATATCGACGTGGATTTCGAACACGAGCGGCGCGAGGAAGTGCTGCAGTACGTGTTCAACCGCTACGGCCGCGATCGCGCCGCGCTCACAGCGGTCGCCACGCAGTATCGCGGCCGCGGCGCCGTGCGCGATGTGGCCCGCGCGCTGGGCCTGTCATCCGATCTGGCCGGCGAACTGGCCGCGACGATGGATCGCTGGAGCGAGGAAGCGCCGATCCCGGCATATCTGCGCGATTGCGGCTTCGATCCGGATTCGCCGCTGCTGCGCCAGGTAATCGCGCTGACCACCGAGCTGATCGGCTTTCCGCATTACCTCTCGCAGCATCCCGGCGGCTTCGTGATTTCCGAGCATCCGCTGTCGACCCTGGTGCCGGTGGAAAACGCGGCGATGGACAACCGCACGGTCATCCAGTGGGACAAGGACGACCTGGACGCGATGCGCATGCTCAAGGTCGACTGCCTCGCGCTCGGCATGCTCACCGCGGTGCGCAAAACGCTGGCATTGTTGCGCGAGCACGGCCGCGGCGACCACACGATGGAAAGCCTTCCCAAGGACGATAAAGCGACCTACGACATGATCGGACGTGCCGATACGATCGGCGTATTCCAGATCGAATCGCGCGCGCAGATGGCCATGCTGCCGCGGCTGAAACCGGCCTGCTATTACGACCTGGTGATCGAAGTGGCGATTGTGCGGCCCGGGCCGATTCAGGGCGACATGGTGCATCCGTACCTGCGCCGGCGTAACGGGCAGGAGCCGGTGGTCTATCCCTCGGAAAAATTGAAGGCGGTGCTGAAACGCACGCTGGGCGTGCCGCTGTTTCAGGAGCAGGTGATGCAGATCGCCATCGCCGCCGCCGATTATTCGCCGGGCGAAGCCGATCAGCTGCGCCGGTCGATGGCGGCATGGAAGCGCCACGGCGGGCTGGAGTCGCATCGCGAAAAGCTGCTCGCCGGCATGCTGAAAAATGGCTATACCGCCGACTTCGCCGAGCGCCTGTTCGAGCAGATCAAGGGCTTTGGCAGCTACGGCTTTCCCGAATCGCACGCCGCCAGCTTCGCCCTGATCGTGTGCGTCAGCAGCTGGCTGAAGTGCCACGAACCGGCAGCCTTCGCTTGCGCACTGATCAACTCCGCGCCGATGGGTTTTTATTCGCCCGACCAGCTGCTGCAGGACGCGCGACGTCATGGCATCCGCGTGCTGCCTCTGGACGTGCGCCACAGCGCCTGGGACTGCACGCTGCAGGATCACGTCGATCGCCGCGAGCAACCGGCGATCCGCATGGGCCTGCGCTTGATCAACGGCCTGCATCCGGCGACGGCCGAACGCATCGCGCTTCAACGCAAGCGGCAGCCCTTTATCGATGTCGCCGATCTTTGCGCACGCACGCACATCGATCGACGCCAGCAGTCGCTGCTGGCCGATGCGGGTGCACTACGCGGGCTGGCCGGCCATCGCCATCGCGCGCGCTGGGCCATCGCCGGCGTCGAATCATCGCTGCCGCTGTTTGCCGATCTGCCAACACAGATCGAGCACGAACCCATCGCACTGCCCGCGCCTACCGCCAGCGAGAACATGCGCGCCGACTATCTGCTTACCGGCACCACGCTGGGCCAGCATCCGCTGGCTTTTCTGCGCCCGGAACTGCAGCGGCGGCGCTATCGCGATTCCTCGGAACTCGGCGCGATACCCAACGGCCGGCACATCCGCGTGGCCGGCATGGTGACCTTGCGGCAGCGCCCGCAGACCGCCAGCGGTGTGATCTTTCTCACCCTGGAAGACGAATACGGCCTCACCAATGTCGTGGTGTGGACCACTGTCTCCGAACGCCAGCGCCGCGTGCTGCTGCAGTCGAATCTACTCGCCGTGCATGGTTACCTGGAAAGCCAGTACGGCGTGCAGCATCTCATCGCACAGCGGCTGGAAGACCTCACGCCGATGCTCGGCTCGCTCGACGTCAAGTCGCGCGATTTCCATTGACACGACCCGGCCACTCAGCGTTTGGGCTCGACACTTTCCAGAAACGCATCCAGCAGCACGCCGCGGTATTTCTGCCGGTGCAGCACGATCGATAGCTTGCGCTGCAGATCGAGGAACGGCGTTTTCAAGGCCTTCAGCCGGCCTGCGGCCAGCGCATCGGTGACCGCCACGGCGGGCAGGAACGCGATGCCCAGACCGGCCACCACGCTTTGCTTGATCGCCTCGATCTGATCGAGCTCCAGTACGGTTTCACCGGGTGGCAGCTGCGCCATCACGCGTTCGCTGATCGTGCGCGTGGCCGAGCCCGGCTCGCGCATGACCCAGCGCGCGCCGGAAAAATCCGCCGGCTTCAGGCCGCGCTTGCGTACCAACGGATGATCCGGCGGGGCGCACACCAACAGTACGTCATCGCGCCACGGCCGCACCTCCAGGAGGGGATGCGTCACCGGACCTTCGACACAGCCAACATCGAGACTGTGATCGAGCACGCCCGCAGCGATGGTTTCCGTATTGGCCACGCGCAGACGAATAGCAACCTGCGCGTGGCTGCGCACGAAGGCGCCCAGCAGTTCGCCGACGCGGTAATTGCCCACCGTATTGCTGGCGCCGATGCGCAGCTCTCCCGTCAGAGCCGCCGCGCCTTCGCTGCCGCGGCGCCCGAACTCGGCGTGACGCTCCAGCAGCTCCTGCGCGAGCGGCAGCAACTCACGGCCGCGTGCATTCAGCCGCAGGCGACCGCGCTCGCGTGCAAATACCGGCGCGTCGAGCTGACGTTCCATTTCCGCCAGCGCCATGCTGGCGGCCGGCTGGGTCAGATGCAGGCGCTCCGCCGCCGCGCGCACGCTGCCGTGCAGGGCGATCTGCACAAACACATCGAGCTGGCGCGGACTGATATTGATCATAAGTCGATCTTATCGCTTCTATCAGATATTCCAAGTTTTCCTGATGGATGGCAGCGGGGACAATGGCGCATCCCAAGGACACACGCCATGAACACTCAAGCCATCCACACGCAGCCCACGCAACGGCACACAGTTGTCCCCGGTCTTGCCCTGGCGGTCGGCATCGCGCTGGTCGCGCTCTGGCTGGGCCACCGGCTGCCGCTGGTCGGCGGCCCGGTGATCGGCATCGTGCTGGGCATCATCGTCGGTAACCTGGCCTCGCCGGGCGAGCACTTCCGGCCGGGCGTCGCCTTTGCCGGCAAGTACGTGCTGCAGTGGTCGATCATCGCGCTGGGTTTCGGCCTGAGCCTGAGCCAGGTGGCGAAGACCGGGCTGCAGTCGCTCTCCGTCACGCTGGTGACGATGACGGTGGCGTTTTTCTCGGCCTGGCTGCTCGGCCGCTGGCTGGGCGTGCACGACAAGCTGAAAATCCTGATCGGCGTGGGTACGGCGATCTGCGGCGGCTCGGCGATTGCCGCCGTCACCCCGATCATCCGTCCGGAAGATCACGATACCGCCTTCGCCATCTCGACGATCTTCCTGTTCAACCTGGTCGCCGTGCTGCTGTTTCCCCTGCTGGGTCACCTGATGCACCTGTCGGATCTCGGCTTCGGCCTGTGGGCCGGTACCGCGATCAACGACACCTCGTCGGTAGTCGCCGCCGGCTACAGCTACAGCAAGACCGCCGGCGACTTCGCCACCATCGTCAAGCTGACCCGCGCCACCCTGATCATCCCCATCTGCCTGGTGCTGGCGTTCGTCGTCGCCGCGCGCGAAAAGCGCAACGCGGCGCAGGACGGCACCGCCAGCAACTTCAGCCTCGCCAAGATCTTTCCCTGGTTCATCCTGTGGTTTCTGGTGGCCTCCGGCATCCGCACTGCCGGCCTGATTCCTCTGGCCATCCAGCCATCGATCCACTTCGCCGCCGAGTTTCTGATCATCGTGGCGCTCACCGCCATCGGCCTGTCCGCCAACCTGCGCCGCATGGCCGCCAGCGGCATAAAACCCATTCTGCTGGGTCTGGGTGTGTGGGTGGCTGTGGCGGTAAGCAGTTTGCTGGTGCAGCGGGTGATTGGGCAGCTTTGAGAACGCGGCTCACGCTCGCTCGGAGCAACGCGCCCACGTCAGAAGTTGGGCGGGCTACCGGCCACGAACGCAGACGATGTGTTGCACCCAGAATGCGCGCGATGAAATGTAGGTTGCCCGGCAAGAAACCGTTCCGCACCGACTCGCACAACGACATGCCGTCACTTTTTTCTGCCGGTGGATTTGACTGTCGGCTTCGCCGGTTCCGGTATCGACGCTTCAAGGTCCGCATGTTCAATCGCGCGCGAAAGCGCATATTCCAGCAATTCGCGACACCGCACCGCAGCCTCCGCCATCATGACGTGGAGTGAAGCGTCTTCGGCGTTGCGATCCTCGCACTGGTAGTTGTACTGCTCGAATGCGTTGATACGTATGAGCAGATCGGAAAGATGATTGGGGCACTCGCAGTCGACGGCGTTGGGCATCTGATTGATCTTGGCAAGCTGCGCGTCATCGAAGCGCCTGGGAGCTGCGCTGCGCATCGGCTGCGCCGCGGCCATTCCCGAGAAGTTGAGCAGGCACAGGCGCGCCAGGTGCGCTGCATTGACCGGCGCAGGCAGCGCGATGATGCCCTCGCGGTCGATGCCGGCAAGACTCTTGCTTCCGCCAATGCTGTAGATCACCAGCGTCAACGACGATCGACCGGCCTTGTTCAAACGTCGAAGGGCTTCGATCGAGAGGTCCTGCAGCGACGCAACCTCAACAATCGTCACGTCTGCTGCGTCGGCTCGTGGCGGCTTGGCAAACACGTCTTCCAGCGGATGCGCGACCAGCCGGATATCCGCCCGGCTTTTCCACGCGTCGGAGAGAAGGCCTGCAAGGGCATCGCCGTACACGGCCACTCGAACGGCACGATCGATCGCCTGCTGACGTGGCGCGTCCTGCGCCCGTTCACGCAGCTGGTCGGCTCCTAACTCGGCCACGGTGCTGATGGGATGTCCGGCGTCCACCGCCGCCTTCACCAGCACCAGCCGTTGGATATCCGCCTGACTGTAAAGACGCAGATTGCCGGCACTGCGGTGCGGACGAACCAGGCCATAACGACGCTCCCAAATCCGGATAGTCGGCGCGGGTATACCCGTGAGCGTCGCCACCGATGCAATCCGGTACGAGCCCGCAGCGGAAGCAGGCTCGGAAGTTTGGGGGTTTTTTATCGCCATAGAAAGCCACGGAAGGTTTTTATTGCCGGAGTTCGATTCTGGGTGCGCCCCAGCCTTAATTCAAACAGCGTGCAGCGGCAGTTGATCGTTGCCGGCACTGAAACACGTCATTACAACGCCTTGTCCATTTTTTGAATAGGTTTTTGAAGCCAGCCGGGAGACAAAAAGTGCCACCGCTGAACCGATCGCGCGAAGCCGGAGAAAAGCCTTGTTAATAGTCCTATCGACCAATTGCTGCGGATGTACTTGCAACCAGAAAACACATGTGCATATATTCGCAGTTGAACAAAGACTAAACATTTATCATGGATTTCCCGCATAATCCGCGCGTTGAATAGTCTTTGTCCAATGTGATGAAGTTTGTCGCGTCCACACGAAGATCGACCACATGAGGATCCAGCAATGGGCATTACCGTCGGACAATACGACCTGGTCTACAACGCTTTCTCTTTCGCCATCGCCGTGATGGGTGCGGCGACGGTTTTCTTTTTTATATCGCGTGACCGGGTGGCACCGGCCTATCGCACTGCCGTGACGATCACAGGGCTGGTCACGCTGATTGCGTGCTACCACTACTTTCGAATCTTCAACAGCTGGGAAGCGGCTTACGCGGTGACTGGCGATGTCGTGACCGCGACCGGCGTGCGTTTCAACGATGCCTATCGCTACGTCGACTGGCTGCTCACCGTGCCACTGCTGCTGGTGGAGCTCATTCTGGTGATGCGCCTGTCGCCGGAAGAAACTACCCGCAAGGGCGTCAAGCTCGGCGTGTTGGCCGCGCTGATGGTGGTGCTTGGCTACCCCGGAGAAGTTTCTTCGGAAGGTGGCACGCGCTGGCTCTGGTGGGTTTTGGCGATGATCCCGTTCCTGATCATCGTGTTCGATCTGTTCATTGGTTTGCGCAAGTCCATCAGCGACCAACCGGCAAATGCCCGCGGCATGGTCAGCGCGGCGCGCTGGTTGACCGTGATTTCCTGGTGCTTCTACCCGGTGGTGTTTATCTTCCCGATGATCGGCTTTACCGGCGGCACTGCGACGATTGCCGTGCAGGTCGGTTATTCGGTCGCCGATATCGTGGCCAAGGCAATGTTCGGCGTGTTCATTTTCCTGATTGCGGTACGCAAGTCCGAGTCGGAAAAGTACTGACGCGCGATGAGCGCACGGACGACAAGAGGGTACGCGGCGGAGCCTTGCGCTCCGCCGCACCCGTTTGACGCCCGCGAGTGCCTCTCACTTTCAGGCGCCGAGGATCGGGGCTATCCATCAGACGCTTCCCCGCTACAGGCAGTTATGCCCCCTGTGGCCGGAGCAGGCCATCGTGGCCCCCGGAATATTCGGAAAGATGCCATGCATGCCATCGTCATCGGTGCTGGGTACGGAGGCATGGCCGCTGCGATACGACTGCGTGCAAAGGGCTATCGCGTGACGCTGCTGGACCGCTGCGAGCAGCTCGGTGGTCGGGCGCAGGTGTTCGAGAAGGACGGCTTTCGCCACGATGCCGGGCCTACCGTGATCACCGCACCGTTTCTCTTTGAGGAACTTTTCGCACTGTCTGGCGAACGCATGGACGATCACGTTCGCCTCGTGCCGCTCAAACCGTGGTATCGATTCCACTTTGCCGATGGCGAACACTTCGACTACGGCGGCACGCTGGATGAAACGCTGGCCGAGATCGAGCGCATCGCTCCGGGCGAAAGCAAGGGCTATCTGAAACTGCTGGAACACTCGCGGCGGATTTTCGATGTGGGTTTTACCCAGCTGTCCGGACGTCCATTCCATCGACTGGCCACGATGCTTCGACAGATTCCTGCGCTCGTGCGGCTGCGCTGCGATCGCACGGTATGGCGGATGGTCTGCGCCTATCTCACCAGTCCCAAACTGCGGCAGGCGTTTTCGATTCAGCCGCTGCTGGTCGGCGGCAACCCCTTCGATACGACCAGCATCTACGGTCTCATTCATTATCTTGAGCGCACACACGGCGTGTTCTTTGCCATGGGAGGCACGGGAGCCATCACTGAGGCGCTGGGAAAACTGATGGAGCGGCAGGACATCGACATTCAGCTGGGCACCACGGTCGAGCGTGTCCGCATAAAAGACGGAGCCGCCACCGGCGTCGAGCTGGCCGATGGCCGATCGCTGGACGCCGATCTCGTCGTCTCCGATGCCGATCCCACCCATCTCTACCGCAGCATGGTGGCGGGCAGGCAGCAAGGGCGATCGGCGCGGCTGAAGCTGAAAACCGCGCGCTATTCGATGGGGCTGTTTGTTCTGTATTTCGGCACACGGCGCACGTATCCGGATGTCGCGCATCACACCATCTGGCTAGGCGCGCGCTATCGCGAGCTGCTGCGCGACATTTTCACCGGTCAGACGCTGCCGGACGATTTTTCGCTGTATGTCCATCGCCCCACCGCCACCGATCCCAGCTTTGCGCCGGCCGGCTGCGACAGTTTCTACGTTCTTTGCCCGGTGCCGAATCTGCAGACCGATATCGACTGGGCGACGGAAGGGCCGAAGCTGCGCGATCGTATCGTGGCCGCGCTGGGCGCAACGATTTTGCCGGGGCTTGCCGACACCATCACCGCCGAGTTCCACAAGACCCCGGCCAATTTTTGCGATGACTACCTCAGCGTTCACGGCGCGGGATTTTCCGTGGCTCCGTTGTTCCGTCAATCGGCCTGGTTTCGTTTCCATAACCGCGCCGAAGGCATTCGCCAGCTTTATCTGGTCGGAGCCGGCACCCATCCGGGTGCCGGCCTGCCCGGCGTGTTGTGTTCAGCCAAAGTGCTCGACGCACTGATCGGCCCTGCGCTAGCCCAAAGCACCTGAGGAGAGCCATCATGATCCACTCATTCCCTGCCAATCAGGCGACGGATCCGGCCTATGCATCGGCCAACGCCGCGCTGACTAGACATGGCCGCAGCTTTTACTGGGCTCGCCACCTGCTGAGCGAACAGCACGCAGAGCGAGCCACCATCCTGTACGGATTTTGCCGCCTGATCGACGACCTTGCCGATGGCGATATCACAGCGACGCCGCGCGAGGCGCTCGCCGCCATGTCCGCAGCGCTGGTGCGCGGTCGATCAACCGATCCGCTTACCGCTTCCATGATCCGGCTGATGCGCGAGTGCCACATCGACCCGGCCATTCCACTGCAGCTCATTCGTGGCGTGGAGAGTGACCTGGGCACCGTGCAGATCGCCGACGAAGCCCAACTCCTGCGCTACTGTTACTGCGTCGCCGGCACGGTAGGCCTGATGATGAGCGCTGCACTGGATACGTCCGACCCAAACGCCCTGCCGCATGCCATCGACCTTGGCGTGGCGATGCAGCTGACCAATATCTGCCGCGACGTCAGCGCGGATGGCCTCGCCGGGCGTCGCTACCTTCCCGCCTCGCTGATAGGCCCGTTGTCGCCAAGAGCTCTGGTGATACCCGATCGCACGCATCAGCCTATGCTCCGCTCGGCCATCACCACCCTGCTGGACATGGCCGACCGTTACTACCGCAGTGGGGAGGCAGGGCTGGCGTATCTGCCGGCGCGCGCGCGGTCCGGCATCCTCGTCGCGGCCCGGATCTATCGCGACATCGGAAGCGAACTGCGACGGCGCGAGTGCGATTACTGGTCCGAGCGGGTGCATGTCACCATGACCCGGAAAGTCGCCATTACCCTTGGCGCACTGGCCAACGTGTCGCTTCTGCCGCGCTTTCGCCAGCCCCTGCGCCCGCACGACGCCGCACTTCACGGGCTGCTGGAAAACCTGCCGCACGCGCACGTCACGTTCACCCAGCGGCATGCCTGCTGACGTCGACCTCGTCATCCTCGGTGGCGGCTGCGCCGGGCTCAGCCTCGGGATGCGCCTGGCGGAAAATCCTGGAGCGTGTCGTCGCGTGATGATCATGGAATCGCGCACAAGCTACGTCAATGATCGTACATGGTGCTTCTGGCGGCTCGCGCCACATCGGTTCGATGCATTGATAAGCCACCGCTGGTCGCGGATGGCGGTGCGCTCCGCAGACCGATCGGTGCTGGCGGATTGCCGACGCACACCCTATCAGATGCTCGCCGCAGAAGATTTTTACGCCGAGGCGCGCCGCCTGATCAGCGGCAGCGACGCGGTATCGCTTTCGCTCGGTACGGCGTTTCGCGGCGAGGTGAAGCGCGTGGGCCGGCACTGGCAACTGGACACCGGCCGCGGCTTGATCACCGCAAACGCCGTTATCGATACCCGTCCGCCCGCGACGGCAGTGGACGATGTGCTGCTGTGGCAGTCCTTCAGCGGACAGGAGATCAGCTGCAGCGCGGCGCCGTTTGATCCCTCCACCGTTCAACTCATGGACTTTGCGTCAGCGAGCAACGACGAGGTGCGCTTTACTTATCTGCTGCCGATGACACCCGAGCGCGCACTGGTGGAAACCACCGTGTTCGGCACGCAGCCGCGCAATGCTGCAGCATTGGCTGGCAAACAACTGTGCGCGGTCGAAAGACACTGCGGCAGTGCGTCGTATGAAGTGCATCGCACTGAGAGCGGCCTCCTGCCGATGGGATGGCGAACGCGGCGCGCGATGTCCAAAGGCAGCCTTGTCAGTGCAGGCATCATGCACGGCGGCGCGCGACCCGCCAGCGGTTATGCGTTTGAGCGCATTCAGCGCTGGGCGAGCAGCACTGCCCAAACGCTCCGGGAAGGAGGCGCGCCAAAGCCGCATCGACCCGATCCGCTGCCGACGCGCGCGATGGACCGACTGCTGCTGCAGGCGCTCCGCACGCGGCCTGATCTGGGACCGCGGCTGTTTATGGATCTTTTTATGCGCGCCGATCCGGCGCGGATCATTCGATTCCTGAGCGACAAGGGTACGTTCGCCGATCACCTGGCCATGATTGCCGCGCTGCCGGCGCGACCGTTTTTACACGCCCTGGCCGGTCGTGTCAGCGCGCCGTCGCCCGGAGTCACACCTTGAGCACGCTGCTGCGCAAGCAGAGCGCGCTGTTTTGCGTCGTGGCGCTGGCCATGGCTGTGCTGGCACCGCTGTTGCCCGCCGTGGACAACACAGCAGGCCTGCTGATCATCGGCGGCCTCATCCTGCTGCTGGGTGTTCCCCACGGTGCGCTGGACCCCGTCTTTGCATCGCAGCTCTGCGGCGTGCGCAGCGCGGGAGGCTGGCTGGTTTTTGGCTTGTGCTACGGCGCGGTGGCCGCTCTGGTGATTCTCTGCTGGCAGGCCGCGCCGACCTTTTTTCTGCTGGCTTTCCTGCTGGTGTCGGTCGTCCATTTCTCCGGCGACCTCGACAAAGAGGTGCCGCTGCTCGCCAAAGCGCTGTATGGCGGAACGATCATCGTGCTGCCCGCGCTTTTCCACGCTGCGCAGATCGAACCGCTGTTCCGCATGCTGGTGGGCGCACCGAGCGCGCAATGGATCACGCGATGCCTGCACTGGCTGGCATGGCCATGGGCCGCCGCGCTGGCGCTGACGGCCATTGCGCTGCGACGTCGCAAGAGTCGACCGGCGCTCGAGCTGGCCGCGCTCGGCAGCCTCGCGCTCGCAGCACCGCCGCTGTATGCCTTCACCGTGTTCTTTTGCCTCATGCACGGTGCGCGGCATATTCTGCGAACGCTCGACTACGCGCGCGACACACCGGCGCGACGGCTTATCGCAGTGAACGCATTGCCGATGCTACTGGTGGCGGCCGCCTTGGTGGTTGTCGCCACCCGCGTCACCCACCAACCGCTCAACGCCACCATCGTGCGCACGATTTTTGTCGGGCTGGCCGCGCTCACCGCGCCGCACATGATGCTGGTCGAACGCGTTCGTCACGCCGGCTGGAAGCGCCCAGATGAAAGCTTGCCGCTCGCTGGCTGAGGCAATGCTGCAGCGCTTTGCATCCGGTGCGACACAGCTGAAGAGACCGGCTTTCCAGCTTCCACAGCCCAAATCAGCTCACGCCTTACCCTGCTCCACCAGAGTCAGCGCCACCTTGTCGCGCAGATAGACAGGCAGGGCGAGTTCGGGCGCGTGGACACGTCCGGCGTTGAACGCCTGCATCGCCAGTTCGGCAACGTGCGTGGCCTGCGGATAGCGCGCGCCGTCAGCGGAGCGCAGCACGCCGGTGAAGCGTTCGCTGATGATGGTGGCATACGTCGCCCAGCCAGTGCCGACGACCTGCCAGGTCGGCGCGTCGGGCAGCTGTAGCGATTCGGGCGTACACACGCACTCGTCGTCCAGCGCGATCAGGCCGCCGTTGACATCGCGGCGATAGCACGCGGCGTAGATCTCGCCCATGCGGGCATCGATAACAGCGAGGATGGCAGCGTCCGCGTCTTCAGGCGATTCCAGCGCCAGCGCGGCCAGCGAGGAAATGGTGATCACCGGCAGGTCGAGCGCCAGTGCCATGCCCTGGGCCAGCGACACGCCAAGGCGCACGCCGGTAAAGGCGCCCGGGCCGCGGCCCACAGCGATGGCATCGAGCGCGTGGCGACCGATGCCTGCCTCGGCCAGCAGAGCGTCGGCCATCGGCAAGACCAGCTCGGTGTGCCGGCGCGGTGCGATTTCGCTGCGGGCGATGATGTCCTGCCCGTGGATCAGGGCAACGGAGCAGGCTTCGGTGGCGGTTTCGATGGCGAGAATGTTCATGGCTGCTCCATGATAACCGGCGGCGGCGTTGCTGGCGCCGACGCGCTGGCAATGTGCGCGTACCAGTCGATGCGGCGGGTGAGATACATCATCAGCGCTACCATCGCCAGCAGCACCAGTGCGCCGATCAGCAGCGCGTACTGCTCCGCGGCGATCAGTGCGTACAGCATCACGTAGATCAGTCCGATGGCGGCGGCCAGCAAGGCACCCGCGCGTGCGGCGCGCAGCACGGCAGTAGCGTAGCCGCCCACGATCAGCACGACCGCGCTGGCCGCCAACGTGTAGGCCGCTGTAAAACCTATTTGCTCGGACAACGCCAGCAGCACGACATAGAACGTCGCCAGAGCCGCGCCGACCAGCAGATACTGCACCGGGTGCACGCGCAGCTTTTTCAATGTCTCAAACAGAAAGAACGCGACAAAGGTCATCGCAATGAAAAGCAGACCGTATTTGCCCGCCCGCTCATTGCGCTGGTAAACATCCACCGGCTGATAAAGCTGCACGCCGAAAACGGAGGCTTGCAGCGCGCCGGTCATGTCCGCCGCTCCATCGGTCCAGTGCTGACCGTAATTGCGGTTGAGATCGAGCATGTGCCAGTGCGCGCTGAAGCCGTGTGCGTCCACCCGATGCTCCAGCGGCAGCGCCGCGCCGATAAAGCTTGGATCGCGCCACGGCGCGCGCATCGTCACGTCGGTGCTGCGCGCCAGGGGCAGCAGCTGCAGCGATTGCGTACCTGCCAGCTTGAAGCTGATGTCGACCTGCAGCGGCTGGTCCGCTGTCTGAGCCGTAACCGTCGGCGCCAGTGTGTCCAGGTCCATCGGCACGACGATGGTGGTCCATGCGCCGAGATGTTCCGCCGAAGAATCGAACTGCGCCGCCTTGTCGTTGATCAGCAGGTGAGTCACCTGCTGCAGGCCGCGCAGATCGCTGATCGGCACACGCAACTCAGCCTTGCGGTCCAGCCACGGCGCTCCAACGGACTGGCGAAGCTGGGCCAGATCGTCGGCGCGATAGCTCGCATGCATCTGCACCGTGGCAACGAACACCGGCACGCTGTAGATGCCGTAGCTGCGTTTCTCTACCGCCATCGCTACATCCAGCGTCGTGCTGTCCGCCAGCATGCTTTGCGTACCGGCACGCCACTGCGCCGGGCTGCCGCTCGCCACCGGCAGCGCCTCCCGCGTCGGTACCACCAGCACCGGGCTGCCCAGCACCTGCTCACCGCCCCAACCCTGCGCAATTTGCGCAATCGCCTTTTCGCGCAGCTGCTGACGCTCGCTCACCAGCCCACTCACCTGCATCAGCGGTATCGTCATCAACAGTGCCAACAGGGCGATACCCAGAACTTTCGCTGTTACCGTTTGCATCCATCCATTCATCGTGTCGATCTCCACGTGGGGAGCGTCGATCAGAACAGCCGGTGGAGGCGTACTTCAGGCAACGTCGGTGTTTTGCATGACGGCTGTGTGGCGCACGAAAGTCGAAAGACAAAGCATCGCGTATTCACGGCGACTCCATTGATCACCCCCATCCCTTCGACTTTGGCCCGCGGGTCCACGCTCAGGGTGAGCCGGCGTGCGTCAAGGTAGTTGTCGCGTCGTGCGTTATGCCGCGTGCTTCAGTTCGGTTCGTTCTGGGTTGAGATAGACCTCGTTGGCGAGTGTCCAGTCGCGCGTATGCCGCGCCCAGCGCGCGGGATGTCGTTGACGTGCCTTCGCATAGAGCTCGGCACGTGCGGCCAACAGGCGTTCTGCATGACCGCAGTGGCGCTGGCTGGGCGTGACGTAGTTGAGTGCGCTGTGGCGGTGCTCGTGGTTGTACCAGGCGACGAAGCGGTTGACCCATACGCGCGCCTCGTCGATCGTGTCGAAGGGGCGTTCGGGCCAGAGCGGGCAGTACTTCGCCGTGCGGAACAGCGCTTCGGCGTAGGCGTTGTCGTTGCTCACCCGCGGACGACTGAACGACGAGGCGACGCCAAGTTCGTGAAGCGTGGCGAGCATGACGGCACCCTTCATCGCCGAGCCATTGTCCGAGTGCAGCACCAGCGGCCGACCGACGATGCGTTCGCGCAAACAGGCCTTCCTGATCAAGTCACTGGCATGATCGGATGACTCGGCCTCGTGCACCTCGTTGGCCACCAGCAGGCGGCTGTGGATGTCCTTGACCATGTACCAGTAAAAGTAGCGGCCCTTGACGGTGCTGGGCATCCAGGTGATGTCCCAGCACCAGACCTGGTTGGGGCCGGTCGCCCTATGGGTGGTGGGCGCACGACGCTGGGGCGCCTTGCTGCGTCCCCGATGCGCGGTTTGACTGGCCGCTTTGAGCACGCGGTAAAACGTCGACTCACTGGCCAGGAAGATGCCTTCATCGGCCAGTTTCGGCACGATCTGGTGCGGCGTCATCTGGGCATGGGCCGGTTCGTTGGCGACGGCCAGAAGGTGCCGACGTTCTTCGTCACTGAGCTGATGGGCCGGTGCGGGCCGATGCGCCTGTGGGCGCGCATCTTCGGGCTTCTGCCGCCATCGCTGCACCGTGCGGATGCTCAGCGCCAGCATCGCGCAGGCTGGCGCAAGCCGCGCCCCGGCAGCCACCGCGTCATCGAGAAGAGCCAACGCCTCGCGGCGATCTGAGGGAGAGGTCATGCGTCCTCGTCCTTGCCCCAGATCGCCTCGGCTTTTTTTCGCAGCACCAACAGCGCGGCGGTTTCCGCCAACGCCGCATCCTTGCGGCGCAGTTCGCGCTCCAACTGCCTGATGCGCTCGCGCGCCATGCCGCTATCGGGCTTCACCACACCTTGGGCGGTGGTCATCGGCGCATTGGCCTGCTCGCACGCCACGCGCCATTGCCGGATCTGCTCCGGCAGCAACCCTATCCGGCGACAGTACTCGGAGAGCTCTGCCTCATTCATCGGCGCACTTTCCACCACGATCCGAAATTTCTCCGGACCGGACCAACGCTCGCTTTGTCCGCTGTCCTTACGCACCAGCGATCCCTCGATCAGCGCTGCATTTCGCCACGTCCGCAGCGTGACTTCCGTAATGCCCGACGCCAAGGCCAACGCACGGATTCGGCGGTTCGTCGGTGGCCCCATCTGTTCGATCGCCCATTGCCGCTGTTCGGCTGTGTAACGTACCCATTTCATGCTCTCGCTCGCTGCCGCCTTCCAGTGTGATTGATCAAATCAAACGAGGCGACAACTAGTCTGACGTGGAGGGGAGCGGTAGAAATAAAATAAGTGACGCAACTGCTCTGAGCTAAGGGCTTTGGCCTGGAATACTTAGCTTTCATAGCTTTTGCAGTTGATCTACCAAACCCCTATGCGGCGGTGAGGCGAGGTCGCCAGGCCCGCAAGGGGAATCGACATGGGTTTCGATTCCTTTTCGCTAGTACATGGACTCACTGGCGAAAAGCCAGACCTCGGCTCACGTACTTGGCGGGCGCAGCCCGGCAAGCGCCAAGTGGGGTGGCCTTCTCTTTACTCCGGGCATCAAAACCGGCTTCACCCGAGCAACACGACAACTGTCGATCAGCCTTCCTCACGACCAGAAGCGACCCTCGAAGACACCTCTGCGGCAAAGAAACTCCGCACATCAGCCAACTCCCGCGTGCGCGGCATCGGCGGCAGGCTGGCCAGAAACAGACGTCCATATCCTTTGCTGATCAAACGCGGATCGCACAGCACCAGCACGCCGCGATCGTGCACGTCGCGTATCAGCCGGCCAGCGCCCTGTTTCAGTGCAATGACCGCATTGGGTACCTGCCAACCCATGAACGGGTTGATGCCGGATTGCTCCAGCGCCTGCAGGCGCGCCATCAGCACCGGATCGTCCGGCGCGGCGAACGGCAGCTTGTCGATCACCACGACCGAGAGCACCTCGCCGGCGACGTCGACGCCTTCCCAGAAACTGGCGGCGCCGAGCAGCACGCCGTGGCCGCTGGCGCGAAATTCTTCCAGCAGGCGCGGTCGCGGCGCCGTGCCCTGCACGAACAGCGGCCACGGGCACTTGTCCTGCAGCAGTTCGGCCGCGCGACGCAGCGCGCGATGCGAGGTGAACAGCACAAACGCGCGGCCGTTCGACGCGTGCAGCACCGGCAGCACGGCTTCGATGACCTTGTCGGTGTAGTCGCGCGCGTTCGGATCCGGCAGCGGCGGCGGCAGATAGCACAGCGCCTGCCGCGCATAGTCGAAGGGGCTTTGCAGGCTCAGCGTCTGCGGATCGTCCAGACCGATCTGGCGCGCGAAGTGGCCGAAGTCTCCGGCCACCGACAGCGTGGCCGAGGTGTGTATCCACGCGGCCTGCGTGCGCTCGCGCAGGCCGCGCATTGGCGCAGCCAGATCGAGCGGCGTGGCGTATAAAACAAAGCCACGCGGGTAATGTTCGTACCAGCGCACGTCGCGATCGGTGTGGTTTTCGACGATGCGGTCGAGTCGACCGACCAGCAGCAAAGCACGCTCATGCAGGTTGTCGAAGCCGCGCGAACGCTCGGCCTGCGAAGCCAGCAGCTCGGCCAGCGTGGATAGCAGATCGCGCAAGTCGTTGAGCGCCACCTCGACGCCCGGCTGATCTTCCAGCTGCTGGAACGCGCCGCGTGCCGGCAGCGCATCCATCGTCAGGCGCAGCTGGCGCACGGCGTTCTGCAGGGCTTCGACCGGCTCCAGCAGCAGGCCGATCGCACCAGTGATGCCGCTGCATTCGGCCAGAGCATCCTGCGCCAGTTCGGTGAGCTGGCGCGCGCTGATGCTCTGCGAAAAGAACTGGCCGGCGAGCTCGGGAATCTGGTGCGCCTCGTCGAGAATGAAGGCCGCCGCACCGGGCAGGATTTCGCCGAAGCCTTCCTGTTTCAACGCGAGATCGGCAAACAGCAGGTGATGATTCACCACCACCACATCGGCTTCCTGTGCTTCGCGCCGCGCCTTCACCACATGGCAGTCGTCGAAGAACGGGCACTCCAACCCGAGGCAGTTTTCCGGCGTGGAAGTGACTCGCGGCCACAGCGGCGACTCCTCCGGCACCTCGGCCAGCTCCATGCGATCGCCGCGGCGCGTGCGCGCCGACCATGCGCGAATGGTCGCCAGCTGCGACGCCTGCGTGCTATCGAAGGTGGCGCCTTCGCGCACGGTCTGATCGAGGCGGTACAGGCAGAGATAGTTGGCGCGACCTTTCAGCAGCGCGGTTTTCAAACGCGAGCCCAGCACCGAGCGCACCTTTGGCAGATCGCGGAAATACAGCTGATCCTGCAAGGCCTTGGTGCCAGTGGAAATGATCACGCGCTCGCCCGACAGCAGCGCCGGCACGAGGTAGGCATAGGTTTTACCGGTGCCGGTGCCGGCTTCGGCGATCAGCGTGTCGCGACCGGCAATGGCCTGCTGCACGGCGACCGCCATCGTCTGCTGCGCCTCACGCGGCGCAAAGTTCGGCAGCTCGCGGGCAAACGGGCCGTCGGCGCCGAGCAGGGCGCCGCTGTCGTCGTGTTCAATCATTCATGCAGTATCGCCTGCCGCAGCCATGCGGCAAACCGACGGCAGCGAAAGCGCGGCATCAATAGCGCGGCTGGCCCGGCTTATGGCACTGCTGCACCCACTTGCGCGCGGTCTCGGCGCCGGCCTGATCGTTGTACTGCAGGCGAATCTCGACCACGGTTTGCCAGTTGCGCGCGCACAGCGGCCCGAGCTTGGGGCCGAGCGACCAGGACTGGTGCGCCAGCTTTTCGGCCAGCGGGTAATCCTTCATGCGCACGGCAATCTCGGCGCGATCCTGCATCAGATCAGGCGAGTTCGGGCTGAGCTTGAGCGCCTGATCGAGCTTGCTCGCAGCGTCGGCATAGTGGCCGGCCTGCTCGTCTGCCTTCGCCGCGTCCTGCAGATCGGCCACGCCGGCGTCGCGCAGCGGATTGACGTCGATCACCGACTTTTCGCGCGCGCCCGCGGCGCGAATCGAGGCGACCAGATCGTAGGTCGGCGGCGTGTAAGCCGGCTTGGCCGGTGCGGTCGGCTGCGGCTCGAACAGGCTGCACGCGCCCAGCGAGGCGACGGCAAGCACAAGCAGCAACAAGGAAGCAGATTTGGTGACAGGCAGCATGATCAATTCCGGAGCGTATTATCGGGCGGTGTATCGGGGTTGGGTGGCGGCGGCGCGCTTCCCGCGGCGGCAGGCTGATCGCCCACGCCGAACAGGCTTTTGACACCTTGCCAGAAACAGCCCTCGGTGTCCGCAGGCAGCGAGCCCGCTACTACCTCGAACTGACGCGCGCCCTGGCACGACGACTGCGTCGGCTTGCCGTCGGCCGGATTGATCCAGGCCAGTTCAAGACCCGGCGCGGGCGTCGTGGACAGCGGCTTGGTCGGCAGCTTCTCGAACAGCTCGCGCCACGCGCGCAGGGCACCGGTGGCGCCGAACAGCACGGTCGGCTTGTTGTCGTCGCGGCCCATCCAGAACACCGCCAGGTGCTGGCCGGTGTAGCCGGCAAACCAGCTGTCGCGCATGTCGTTGCTGGTGCCGGTTTTGCCGGCCGCATTGAGGCGCGCAAGGTCGGAATCGCCGATCGCATGCGCGGTACCGAACTGGGTGACCTGCTGCAGTGCCCAGGTAGTCAGGCGAACCGCGTCCTGGTACTCGCCCTGGCCCGTCTGCACCTGATAGCGCTTGATCGTCTGGCCGCTGCCGTTGACCACGCCGCGCACCGCCACCAGCGGCAAGGCGTGACCATCGGCGGCGAGGTATTGATACATCTGCGCGACCTGCAGCGGTGCCAGGTCGAGCGCACCGATCAGCAGTGACGGGCTCGGGCTGACGTTCTCCAGCCCGAACGATTTCAGGAACGCCTGGATGCGCGGCAGGCCCACGGCGAGGCCGAGATGGATGGTGGCCAGATTCCACGAATGCGCCAGTGCATCGACCATCGGCAGCTGGCCGTGGCTCTGGTTGTCGTCGTTATGCGGCTCCCAATAGCTGCCATCGGGCTGGCGCAGGCTGACGGGGCTGTCGTCGAGCAGCGTGGCCAGATTCCAGCGCGCGGGCTGGGTCAGCGCCACCAGATAGACGAAGGGCTTGACCAGCGAACCGATCGGACGCCGCGCATCAATGGCACGATTGAAGCCCTGCTCGCCCGGCGTGCGGCTGCCGACCACGGCCAGCACGCTGCCGGTCGGCGCGTCGGTCACCACGCCGGCGGCCTGCACTTCGTTCGCGCGTTTGCCGAGCCCCTTGAGCGCCGCGGTGATCGCCTGCTCCGCATAGAGCTGCGCGGTAGGATCGAGCGTGGTGAAGATCGACAGGTTGCCGTCGCGCAGCGACTGCTCGTCGAAGTCGGCGGTGATCTGCGAGCGCACCAGTTCCATAAATGCCGGAAAGCGGTTGTGCGGCAGCTGGCCGTCGCTGATCACGCCCAGCGGCGAGGCTTGCGCGGCATTCGTCTGCGCCGCCGTCAGCAGGCCGGTATTGGCGAATTCCTGGATGACCAGATTGCGCCGCGCCAGTGCGCGATCGGGCGCGCGGCGCGGGTCGTAGTAACTCGGCCCCTTGACCATGCCCACCAGCAGGGCGATTTCCTGCGGGCGCAGATCCTCCAGCCGGCGGCCGAAGTAGAACTCCGCCGCCGCGGCAAAACCGTGCACCGCTTGATCGCCCTGCTGGCCGAGGAACACGTCGTTGACGTAGGCCTCGAGGATGCGGCCCTTGCTGTAATGCGCTTCGAGCAGCAGCGACATCAGCGCTTCGTTGAATTTGCGGGTGAAATTCTGATCGCGCGTGAGAAACAGGTTGCGCACCAGCTGCTGGGTCAGCGTGGAGCCGCCCTGCACCGTGTGGCCGGCGCGCATATTGGCAAACATCGCGCGCGCGATCGCACTGAAGTCGATGCCGATATGATGCTTGAAGTCGCGATCCTCGACCGCCTGCAACCCGCTCAGCAGCAGCGGCGGCACGTCGGCAAGGCGCACGAATCGGCGCTCCTCCTGCTTGGCGCCGTAGAGCGTGGCGATGCGCGCAGGGTCCAGATGCGCTACCGGAATCGCATCGTTCGTGGCGGCGTCGCGCACCTGCTGCACGCTGCCGTTGCCCAACGTCACCTCGATGCGCTTGGGCAGCTCGCCGCCGTCCGGACCGGCGTAACCGCGCGAGGAGATGCTGTACGTCGATCCCTGCCTGGTCCAGCTGCCGGCAACCTGACCCCCGTCGCGACTGTAGCCGGAAAAGGTCAGCTCCAGCTCCAGCGCAGCAGGCGTCATCGGCGTGCCGACAGACAGCGCCAGGGGGCGGGCATAGACACGCGTGGGCACGGCGAACACCAGATCGTTGAAGCGATCCTGCACGCGCTTGTTGAGAATCAACGTATAGGGCAGCACGAAGCCGAACAGCAGACCCAGGCCTACCCAGACGGGAATGCGCAGCCAGGGCCAGCAGCGGCGCGCGAACGCGCCAAGACGATTCAAAAAATCCAACGTGGGAAAATCCGGCAATCAGGTGCGCCGATCATAAGGCCTGCACCCTCGCGCGCCCATGAACACGGCAGCCGCTTTGCGGGCAATTTGCGGGCAATGCGTGAAGGGGTTTTACACATTCACGCCCGCAGGCATCAGCGATGCGTCGGCATCCAGACGGAGGCATCAGGACGAAACGGTCGCGGATTGATGCCGAGCAGGCGCTGCAGTTCGCCGTTGTCGGCAATCAGATCGGCGTCGAGCCGATGCAGCGGACCGCGCAGTCGAGGCACGCCGTGGCGACCCAGCCGCAGCAGCCACGAAGGCAGTGGCAGCGGCAGCGTGGCGCACGGCAGGCTGCGGTGCACGCGGGCGAACATCTCGCCCGCGGTCAGCCGCTCGCCGCCGCCGATGGAAAGAATGCGCCCGCCCGAGGCCGGGCAGTCCAGCGCGGCGATGACCGCCTGCGCGATATCGTCGGCGTGCACCGGCTGGCGCAGTCCGCGTCCAGACGGTAGTGGGAACAGCCGCCATCGCATCGCTCGGCGCGCCATTGGCGTGAGGCTTTTGTCCCTGCCGGCGCCGTAAATCAGCGTGGGTCGCAGCACCGTCCAGCTGCAGCCGTGACGCGCGCACGCGGCAGCGAGAGCGGCCTCACCGTCGCGCAATTGGCGCGAAATTTCCCGCTCGGCGGGCACGCTGGAATCGCGCTTGGTTTCCGCACTCATCGAGCTGGTGGCGATCACGCGCGGCGCGCCGATCAGCGGGTTGTCCGCCAGCCACTGCGCCAGCGCCAGCAGCGGTCCAAAGCTGATGATCGCCGACAGCGGCGGTAGCTCAGGTACGGCATCGGGCAGCTGACCGAGCCGCCATTGCACCGCCGATGTATCGCCCGGCGGATGTCGGCTCAGCGCGATAACGGGCTCGCCGCGTTCAAGCAGACGCGGCAGCAGGAAATGACCGATCTGGCTGCTTCCCCCAAGAACCAATACGCTCAAGGCGACTTCCTTTGGCGTGAAACCGGCATCATGCGCGGCTCACGGACTGCCCTGCAAACGCGCAGCAAGATCGAGCACGCGCGGCTGATTGGGCGACAGCTTGCGCGCCCGGTCGAGCGACTGTGTCGCGCCGACGCGGTCGCCATCGCGCAACTGCTGCTCGGCCTGGTCCAGCCATGCGCCGGCCAGGCGATCACCCAACGCACTCTGCGACGCCTCGCCGGGAGCGAGTTGGGACAGATTATCCAACATCTCGCTGGCCTGCCCCAGATTGCCGTTGGACAACGCCTGGTTGAACTGTTTTTCCACGATCACCGGCAGCGCCTGCAAGCCCTGCAGCGCGGCCGCGTTGCTGCCGTCGATCACCAGCGCATTGCGGTACAGATCGTAAGCGCTGTTGCCCGGCGGCAGCATGATGTCGCCACGCGCGGCGGCAACCTGCGCGCGCTTAATCAGACCCGCAACGGCAACGCTTTGCTGCGGCGAAAGCACGACCGGCGCAGAGGGTTCAATCGAGTCATCCACAGTGGCATTGTTCGGATCGCCGGCCTGGGGCGGAGCACCCGGCGCCGGGCCACTTTTGAGCCGCGCGCGCGCCGCCGCGAGGTCGGCCGATTTCGGCGCCAGCACGGCGGCCTGATCGAGCAACTGGGTCGCCTGCGCCGTATCGCCGGCGTCGATCGCCGCGCTGGCCTGCACGGTGAGCGCCTGCGCCACCTTGCCGAGCCCGGCGTGCGCCTCGGCGTTGTCCGGGTCGATGGCTAGCGCCGCCTTGTAATGTGCCAGCGCGGTGTCGTCGCCCTGGCCCACGATGCGGCCGGCGCGAAACGCGTCGGCGCCCTGCCTAAGTTCGGTGTCCAGTGCGCTGTCGTCCTGCTTGCGCGTTTGCGCCTGCTGCGCGCGCAGCGCCGGCAGCGCGCCGCTGTTCGGCTGCAGCGCGGCCAGTTCTTCGACCAGCGCATTGGCGGTGCTGCTGTCGTTGGCGTCGAACGCCTTGTGCGCCTGGACCGCGAGCGCGTCACCGACCTGATCTAGTCCGTGCGCGGCCACCGCGTTGTTCGGGTCGGCCTGCAGCAGCTGCTTGTACAGCGCGCCGGCGCCGTGCGGGCCGTCAAGCTTGCCGTCGGCCAGCGCCTGCTCGGCCTGATCGACCAGGTCGACAGTCTTCACCTGCGACGAACCCTGCGTCGCGCGCGCCTGCGCGATCTGCGCATCGAGCCGGTCGACGTCGCTGCCGCCGCCCAGCAGATCGCGGGCCGATGCGGCCTGCTGGGCGGCCTGGTCGAGATGACCAGCCTGCAGCGCGGCATCGGCCTGCGCCAGCTCGGCCTGCCCGACCTGGCGCAGGCCGTCGGTGGCGCGATCGTTGTCCGGCTGCAGCGCGATGGCGGATTGGAAAAGTTCGCGCGCGCTGGTGCCGTCCTGGCCGTCCAAATGACCAGCCTGCAGCGCCTGCTGCGCGCGGCTGAGCACATCGTTGAGCTCGGTATTGGGCAGCTTGCCGCGCAGCCAGCCCTGGTTGAGCCACGCCGTGGCGATCACGCCGATAAACACGAGCAGCAGCACCGGCAGGAGCCAGCCACGCTTGCCGTCGCCGGAAGGTCTACTCGAACGGGGTGTCGGGCGGCCGGGCCGAGGGCCGCGCGCTTCGACCTTGACCTGCGGCAGGCCATCGCTGGCCGGGCCGCGGGGCGAATCCAGATGATCGATGTCGCCGAGCGTGGGCTCGGTGCGGCGAGGGGGATCGGCTTCGTGCTGGTCTCGACGTCCGCTCATGGTTCCGGGGTTTCAGGTGGGTGGCGGCAGCTTAGCATCGCGCCACGGGCCTGCTTCCGCCCGAAAAATCGCGCGTTCAGCTTGCGCGCAAGGCACGCCGCCCGATCACGTCTTCGCGCCGCGATGCCGGCACGCTTAAGCCGTGCCCAGGCGCCGCGCGTCGACCACGTTGGGCAGCACGGTCAGCTTGCTCAGCAGGGTCGAGAGCTGTTCGAAATCGCGCACGCGCAGCGTGTAGCGCATTTCCACTTCGCCGGTGCGTGCGAACAGGCGGCTGGACGAGGCGATGATGTGCGCACTGGTATTGCTGATGATGCCGGTCACGTCCTTCTGCAGACCCTTGCGGTCGTAGCCGCGCACTTCGATATCGATCTCGTAGGCCTGGTTGGCGGCGTTGCCCCAGCTCACCTCGATGACCCGATCCGGATCGGTGCGCATCAGCCGCGCCAAGCTCGCGCAATCGGCGCGATGCACGGACACGCCGCGACCCTTGGTGACGAAGCCGCGCACCGCATCGCCCGGCAGCGGCTGGCAGCAGCGCGCCAGCGTGGTGAGCAGGTTGCCAACGCCCTCGATGCTGAGCGCGCTGTGATCCAGCGACGACGGGCGCGCGACGTAAGCCGGTGCGACAGGCGCGGCCGGCGGCTGCGCCGCTTCCTGCAGTACGCGCGAGATCTGCCCGGGCAGCAGTTCGCCGAGCGCCAAGGCGACCAGCAGCTCCTCGTGATTCTTCAGATGAAAGTGCGCCGGCAGCTTGGCGATATCCATGCTGGGCAGCGCCAGCCGCTTCATTTCGCGCTCGAACATCGTGCGGCCCACGGCCACGTTGGCGTCGTGCGCGATGCGCCGGAACCACGCCCGCACCTTGTCCTTCGCGCGCGCCGTGGTGAGATAGCCGTGATGCGGCGACAGCCAGTCGCGGCTGGGCTCGCCCAGTTTGGTGGTCAGTATCTCGACCCGATCGCCGCTCTGCGGCTGAAATGTCAGCGGTACGATGCGGCCGTTGACCTTGGCGCCGCGGCAGCGATGGCCGACTTCCGTATGCACGAGGTAGGCAAAATCCAGCACCGTCGCGCCGTGCGCAAGATCGAAAATCTCGCCTTTGGGCGTCAGCAGGTAGACGCGGTCTTCCAGCAGTTCGCTGTGCAGATCGGCGGCCAGCGCGCTGTCGTCTTCGCCGCGCGGTTCGAGCAGCTTGCGCATCCAGGCGATCTTCGCCTCGAACTCGACGTCGCTGCTCCCGCCCTCCTTGTAACGCCAGTGCGCAGCCACGCCCAGCTCGTTGGCGTGATGCATTTCGTGCGTGCGGATCTGCACCTCCAGCGTCTTGCCGGAAGGTCCGAGCACGGCGGTGTGCAGCGAGCGGTAGCCGTTGGCCTTGGGCCGCGCGATGTAGTCGTCGAACTCGCCGGGCAAGTGCGGCCAGCGCGCGTGCACCAGGCCGAGCGCGGCATAGCAGTCGGCCACGCTGTCGACCAGGATGCGTACCGCGCGGATGTCGTACAGGTCGGAAAAGTCCAGCGACTTGCGCTGCATCTTTTTCCAGATCGAGTAGATGTGCTTAGGGCGACCGGCCAGGTCGGCGCGAATGCCGGCCGCCTCCAGCGTCTGACCCAGCTCGGTCAGCGCCTCACGAATAAACTTTTCGCGGTCGCCGCGGCGCTCGTCGAGCAGCTTGGCGATGCGCCGGTAGACATCCGGCTGCAGGAAGCGGAAGGCCAGATCCTCCAGCTCCCATTTCAGCTGCCAGATGCCGAGGCGGTTCGCCAGCGGCGCATGGATGTCGCGGGTCAGCCGCGCCAGCGCCGCGCTCTGCTCGCCCGGCAGGTCGACCGCGGCGCGCATCCGCGCCAGCTGCCGCGCCAGCAGGACGAACACCACGCGCAGATCGCGCACGATCGCCAGCAGCAGTCGACGCAGACCTTCCGTCGCCTTGTCCGGCGCGTGCTGGGCGTGCAGCGCCCACACCTGCTCGGCCGCCTGCTGACCCTCGACCAAACGCTTGATCTCGGCTGGCAGGGTGGCGCCTTGCGCTTTCCATACCTCGGGCGCGACGCGCGCCAGCTCGAACCACAGCGCCGCCGCCTGGGTCTGGGCGTCGCAACCCAGCAGGTCGAGCAGGTCCAGCACGTCGCAGCATTCGGCTTCTGGCAGCTTGTGTGACGCACAGGCGTCTAGCGCCGCCACCATCACAGGCGGCAGCTTGCCGGCGCGGTCGCGCCACTGCTGCAGGCTGGAAGGTTTGACGGCTGGCGGCACGAGACGGTAAGTCCTTGAGCTGAGCCGTCATATTAACCGTTGGCCGACACGCTGCGCCGGCCACGGGTGACCTTGCGCTGGGATGCCGAAAGGCAATGCTTGGCTTGAGGGTGAATTACCGCGCAGAATCGCGCATCGGTCGGCGACTCAGACCCAGCCGCTACGCCCACGTCAGCCTGCTATCAAAGGATCCACACCATGATGATTCGTCTGCGCTACACCCTTCTGTCGGCAGCCCTCGCCCTGTGCTGCCTGTCCGCACACGCCCAGCAGGCCGACGGTCTGCAGCAGCGCATGAGCGCGGACGAGTTCAAGGCTGCCGGCCTGGACAAGCTGTCGCCGCAGGAGCTGCAGAGTCTTGACGCGTGGCTCAGCGCGCATGCCAAGGTCACGACGCGCGTCGTGACGAAAGTTGTTACGGAGACAGGCGCCCCCGTGTTCTATTCAAGCAATCAGAAGCGCACACGTATCGATACTCGAATCACTGGGCATTTCGATGGCTGGAACAAGGATCATGAATTCACTATGGCTAACGGCCAAGTGTGGAAAACGATCGACCCGGATCCGAAAACTTGCCAGCCAAGCGAGAATACGGCTGTACAGATCAAGCCGTCCCTGATGGGCACCTGGATGATGTATGTGCCTTCATGCTATGAAAACGCGCATGTGAAGCGCGTTCGGTAAAAGCTCACTGCGGGACGGTAGCCAGCGCTCTTGCCAACCGCTTCGCCGATACCGGCTCGGCGGTTTTAAGCTCTTGGGCGAACAGCGACACGCGCCACTCCTCGATAAGCCAGCGCAGTTCGGCAAGGTCCGCGTCGTTGACCCCAACGGCGCGATGTTTCAGATATTCGCGCCAATACGGCAGCACCTGCAGCAGACGCTGCTGGTCCTTGGTCGGGTCCTGCTGCAGCCGTTCGGCGCGCAGGCGCATCGCTTTGAGATAACGCGGAAAATGCGCCAGCCGCGTGAGCGGCAGCTCGCATAGAAAGCCCGGACTGAGCAGGCTGTCGAGCTGCTCGTGGAGGTCGTCGTAGCTGGCCTTGGCAAAACCCAGCAGCGGCGGCCGCAGCCATGGCCTGAGCTCGGCCTGGGCCTCGATGATAGGCTCGGCCAGCTTCAGCCGCTCGACGCCAGCAGCAAAGAGTTCGCGCGCGCACTGCGTGCGCAGCGCCTCGAAGGCGCCGGCCGTCCGGACGTCCAGATCGTGTCGCGCCAAGAGATCATCGAAGCCGCCCTCCAGCAAGTCCTCACGCAGACCATCGACACCTCCCATAGGCCGCTCCTGCGCATCCTGCGCTCGCGGCACTCGGCCATCCATGGCCAGCGGCGCATATTTCAGCGCCAGCGCATTGCCGACCGGCAATCGACGCCTCGCTTGCTTCGCATCGCTGGCCAGCGCATTGCGCAGCAGCCGGATGACGCCCTGCCGATGCGCTCGCGCGGCTTCGTCGCTGCGCTCGAACACCCGCAGCGCCACGGTTTCGCCGAGATCCACCAGCGCCGGAAAAGCCATCAGGCCACCGTCGGACTGCACGCGCGCCGGTATCTCCTCGAAATCCCAGGCAGCTACCTCTTCTCGCGTGAACTCGATATCGGTCTTGCGCGAAAACGCCTCGCGTGCCTGGCCCTCCCACTGCCGCCGCAGCGCCACCAGATCACGGCTGGTCGCCAAGGTACGACCCTTCGAGTCGTCGCCTTCGTGCAGACGGTAGCGCATCGAGAAATGCGCCGGCAGTTCGACCGCGGCTAATTCGGCCGCAGTGATCTCCACACCGGTCGCCCGCTTGAGAAATGCCGCCAGCGCTTTCGCCAGCGGTTCATCACGCGGCGACTCGGCTTCGATAAACGCACGCGCAAAATCCGGGGCGGGCACAAAATTGCGCCGCAGCGGTTTGGGCAGGCCGCGGATCAGCTCGGCCACTTTTTCACCCAGCAGACCGGGCACCAGCCACTCGCAGCGCGCGGTCGGCAGCGCGTTCAACATCGCCAGCGGCAGATGAAGCGTGACGCCATCGGCTTCGTCGCCGGGCGTGAAGCGGTATTCGAGGCGGTATCGCTGGGGCCGCTCCTGCGCATCTTGCGCCCGCGGCATTCGGCCATCCATGGCCAGCGGCCGCTCCTGCGCATCCTGCGCCCGCGGCACTCGGCCATCCATGGCCAGCGGTGGAATCTCCAGCATCGCCGGAAAGGCCTTGGCATCCAGCCCAAGCCCGCCCACCATCACATCATCCAGTGACCAGCGCAGCGCGGCCTGCTCGGCAGGGCGCGCCTTGCGATACCACGCGTCGAGCGCACGGCTGCTGGCGATCTCTTCGGGAATTTTGCCTTCAAAGAAAGCGACGAGATCGTCTTCGTGACGGATCAGTCCCTCGCGCCGCTGCTTCGCCTCGACGCCGAGGGCTTCTCCGAGCACGCGCTGGTTGGCGCGCACGAAGTCCGCCCGACTGTCGATATCGCCGCGGGTCAGCGCTTCGCGCAGGAAGATCGCGTGCGCCAGCGGCGGATCCTGCAGCTGAAACGTCACCGGCCGCTTCTCGACCAGCACCAGCCCGAACAGGCTGACCTGTTCGTACGCCACCACGCAGCCGCGCTTCTTCGACCAGTGCGCGTCGCGGCAGCTGGCGCGCAGCAGATGCGCTGCCTGCTGCTCGATCCACAGCGGCTCGACGCGCGCATTCATCATGCCCCACACGCGACCGCCGACATCGAGAATCTGCGCAGAAAAAATCCAGGCGGGCGGCACTTTCGATAGTGAGGAACCCGGAAACACGTGAAACTTTCTTTCGCGCGTGCTGCGATACACGCCCTTGTCGTCCTTGTGGCCGACCTGTGTCGGCAGACCGGCAAGCAGGCTGCGATGCACCGATTCGAATAGCGCCTCGCCCTTGTCGACCGGCTTGGTACCCGGCACGGCGGCGTTCTGATCGGCATCGGCTGGACCACGATGCGCCATTGCCTGAAAGACTTTCGCCGCGGGCTTTTCAGCCACCGCAGGCGCGCGCCGGCCCCGTCGGCGGCGTCCCGATCCCTGCGACTGGCCGGCTTCCTGTCGCGGCGCGCGCGCGGCAACGTCATCGGCGTTCGCCTTACCATCTTGCCGCCACCCCAACTCCTGCATCACCAGCAGCAGCTGCCGATGCAGCTCGCGCCACTCGCGCATGCGCATAAAGCTGAGAAAATGGCGCGAGCACCAGTCGCGCAGCTTGGACTGGGTCAGCTCTTCGTGCACGTCGTGATAGGCGCGCCACAGATTCAGCACGCCGACGAAGTCGGACTTGGGATCGGCAAACAGCGCATGCGCCGCGTCGGCCTGCTGGCGCGCATCGGCCGGGCGCTCGCGCGGATCCTGCACGCTGAGAAAGCTCACAATGGTCAGCACGTCGCGCAGAGAACCAAGCTTCTCGCCTTCGACCAGCATGCGCGCCAGCTGCACGTCGATCGGAATTTTCGCCAGCATGCGGCCGATCGCCGTGAGCTTGCGCGACTCGTCGATGGCCGAAATTTCGGCCAGCCGGCGATACCCGTCGGTGACCACGCGCGGATCGGGCGCATCGAGAAACGGAAAGTCTTCCACTTCGCCCAGCTGCAGGGCGAGCATGCGCAGAATCACGTTGGCCAGCGACGACCGCAGCAGCTCGGGGTCGGCAAATTCGGCCCGGCTGGCGTAGTCGGCCTCGTCGTAGAGCCGGTAGCAGATGCCGGCCGACACGCGTCCGCAGCGGCCCTTGCGCTGGTCGGCCGCCGCCTGGGCGATAGGCTCGACGTGCAGCCGTTCGAGCTGGCTGCGCTGGCTGTAGCGCTTGACCCGCGCGGTGCCGGTGTCGATCACGTAGCGGATGCGCGGCACGGTCAGCGAGGTTTCGGCTACGTTGGTGGCCAGGACCACGCGGCGCTTGTTGCCGGGTTTGAACACGCGATCCTGATCACCCGCCGACAGCCGCGCGTACAGCGGCAGAATCTCGGTTTCTCGATACTGCCGACGTGACAGCAGCAAATGCGCGTCGCGGATCTCGCGCTCGCCCGGCAGGAACACCAGCACGTCGCCGCGCGGATCGTCGTGGCTGATTTCATCCAGTACCGCGGCGATATGCTCGGCGCTGCCCTGCTGCATGTCCCGGCTGCCGCGCGAGGATTCCGACGCGGTCCCGATCTGATCGAGCGAGCGCCAGCGCACTTCCACCGGAAACGCGCGGCCTTCCACCGAGACGATCGGCGCATCCTCAAAGTGTTCAGCGAAACGGGCCGTGTCAATGGTCGCCGAGGTGACAATGATCTTCAGCTCGGGACGCTTCTTCGCCAGCCGCTTCAGATAGCCCAGCAGAAAATCGATGTTGAGGCTGCGCTCGTGCGCCTCGTCAATGATGATGGTGTCGTAGTGGCTGAGCCAGGGATCGCCCTGCGTTTCGGCCAGCAGAATGCCGTCGGTCATGAACTTGATCAGGCTGCGCTCGGACACCTGGTCGTTGAAGCGCACCTGGAAGCCGACGATCTCGCCGAGCGGCGTGTTCAGCTCCTCGGCCACGCGCCGCGCCACCGATCGGGCGGCCAGCCGCCTCGGCTGGGTGCAGCCGATCATGCCGGCTTCCCCGCGGCCGGCCGCCAGACACAGCTTGGGCAGCTGCGTAGTCTTGCCCGAGCCGGTCTCGCCGGCGATTACCACTACCTGATGCTTACGGATCAATTCAACGATATCGTCGGCGCGCGCGGTGATTGGCAGCGACTCGTCCAGCGTGATGACCGGCTTGGCCGCCACGCGGGCGCGGCGCCTTGCCGCGGACGCTTCGATATCGGCCGCGAGCGAGGCGAGCTTGTTTTCATCCGGACGACGCTGCAGACCGCGCCAGCGCCCCAGCAGCCGGCCAAAATCACGGCTGCTTGCGCCGTCGAGCGCCCGGCGCAGGTCGCGCAGGCGTCTATCGGCGGCGGGGTTGGCGTCGGAATGGGCGGCATTATTCATACAGCCGCACATCATAGCCGGTGACTATCAGCGACATCGGCACGATTCATTTCCTTCGTGCGCTGGCAGCGGCTAATGTGGGCGCCAGAGACTTCACCTCGGAAGGAGCACGACATGTCCATTTCCATCGGCATCGACAAAAAAGATCGTGAAGCCATCGCCAAGCACCTGTCCAAGCTGCTGGCCGATACTTACTCGCTCTATCTGAAGACCCACAGCTTCCACTGGAACGTCACCGGCCCGCAGTTCAACTCGCTGCACGCCATGTTCGAGGTGCAATACAACGAGCTGTGGCTGGCCGCCGACGAAGTGGCCGAGCGCATCCGCACGCTTGACGTAGCCGCGCCCGGCTCCTATAGCCAGTTCGGCAAGCTCACCTCGATCAAGGAAGAGGCGGGCGTGCCGGACTGGAAGGAGATGGTCGCCCAGCTGGTCGAAGGCCACGAGATTGCCGCGCACACCGCCCGCGCAACCATAAAAGCCGCCGATGGCCCGGGCGACGAGGGCACGGCCGATATGGTGACCGGCCGCCTGAAAGAGCACGAGAAAACCGCCTGGATGCTGCGTTCGCTGCTGAAATAAGAGCCGACGAGACTTCCGCTTAATCGCCCAGCGGCGCCATTACTCGATGGCGCCGTTTTCATCTCGGCAGCCGGCTCCCGGCAATCATTAAACACGTGTCCGACGGCGCTTTCCCCGCCCGTCCTGACCTCGCGCTGACCATCCTGGGCAAGCTTGGTTGAGCCTGCCTCCCTGTATTGGTTAAGCTTCCCGAGCTTATGCGCTTTAACGCAGGCTTTTCCGGGAATTTTTTTGAGCGCGACGGCAACAAACCAAGACAGCAGGTACCCGCTTCTCTCCGCCCTGGCGATTGCGCTGGTCGTGGCCGCCCTGAATATCGGCTTGTGGTGGTGGGGTAACCTGCCCAACGGGCCGGGGGACTGGCATGGTCAGATCGGCGGTTTCGCGTACTCGGGCTTCCAGCGTTACCAGAACCCGTTCAACCACGATTTCCCAAGCGACGATCAGATCGACGGCGACCTCAAGCTACTTAGTCGTTACACCTCCCGCATCTCTACTTACGGCATGTTGGAAAATCCGCAAGTCATCCGACTGGCGGAGAGAGAAGGCCTGAAGGTGATGGCCAGTGCGCAGATCCTCAAAGGTCTGGACGGCAATGAAAAAGAAATCGATGCGCTGATCGCCCAGGCTCGCCGCTACCCCGGCACGATTGATAGGGTCATTGTGGGCAACGAGGTGCTTTTTCGTAATGACCTCACGCCTGAACAGATGATGGCGTACGCCGATCGCGTACGCGCTGCGCTACATCAGCCTGTATCAATCGCCGAGCCCGAATTCATCTGGCTGAAATATCCGGAACTCGCCGACCACGTTGACTTCATCACCATTCACCTGTTCCCTTTCTGGAACGGCGTTACCGTGTCCAGCAGAGAAGACGGCAAGTCCGACGCTGTTGGAGAGGCGCTTGGCGCCTACCACGCGATCCAGCAGCGCTTCCCGAACAAGCACATCGTGGTCGGCGAAGTCGGCTGGCCGTCGGCCGGCGATCGGCAGAAACAGTCCTATCCGTCGATCTCCAACGAGGCGATTTTCGACCGCCTGTGGCTCAACGAGGCCAAGAAAGAAAACATCGACTACTACCTGTTCGAAGCCTTCGACCAGCCGTGGAAAGAAAATCTCGGCGAAGGCCGCACCGGCGCCTACTGGGGCGTGTTCAACGCCGATCGCCAGCTGAAGTTTCCGCTGACCGGCTCCATCATTGAGGACACCAGCTGGCCGTGGAAAGCGCTGGCGGCCAGCCTCCTGGCGCTGCTGCCGATGATCTGGTTCGCCCGTCGCTTCAGCCGCTTCAAGCCGATGGGCCGGCTGTTTTTCTGCGCCTTGATCCAGCTGGCCTGCGGACTGCTGACCTGGTCGGCGACGCTGCCGTTCAACTTCTATCTGAGCTGGATCGACTGGACCATGCTGGCCCTGCTGTTCCCGGCGCAGATCGCGATCCTGGCCATTTTGCTGATCAACGGCTTCGAATTCACCGAAGTGCTGTGGCGCCGCCAGTGGGTGCGCAGTGCCGGCATGCTGCGGCCGGATCGCCCGGAAAAGCAGCCGTTCGTGTCGATCCATCTGGCCTGTTACAACGAGCCGCCGGAGATGGTGATCATCACGCTCGACTCGCTGGCCGCGCTGGACTACGCCAACTTCGAAGTGCTGGTGATCGACAACAACACCAAGAATCCGGACGTGTGGAAGCCGGTGCAGGCGTACTGCGAGCAGCTCGGCAAGCGCTTCCGCTTCTTCCATCTGGAACCGTGGCCGGGCTTCAAGGCCGGCGCGCTGAACTTCGGCCTGAAGGAGACCGACCCGGCCGCCGACGTGGTGGCGGTGATCGACGCCGACTACGAGGTGCGCAGCGACTGGCTGGCCACACTGACCGGCCACTTTCACGACCCCAAGGTCGCCGTGGTGCAGTGCCCGCAGGCGCATCGCGAGTTCGAGAACAATACGTTCCGCCGCATGACGGCGTGGGAATACGACGGCTTCTTCCGCATCGGCATGCATCACCGCAACGAGCGCAACGCGATCATCCAGCACGGCACCATGACCATGGTGCGACGTTCGGCGCTGGAAGGCACCGGCGGCTGGTCCGAGTGGACGATCTGCGAGGACGCCGAGCTCGGCCTGCGCCTGATGCACTCCGGCTACGACCTGGTTTACGTCGACGAGCTGATGGGCAAGGGTCTGACCCCGGCCGACTTCAAGGCGTACAAGAGCCAGCGCTACCGCTGGGCCTTCGGCGCGATGCAGATCCTCAAAGGCCGCTGGCGCTGGATGACCAAGCCCGGCCCGCTGTCCGGCAGCCAGCGCTTCCACTTCCTCACCGGCTGGTTCAGCTGGTTCGCCGACGCCCTGCATCTGCTTTTCAGCCTGATGGCGATTTTCTGGACCGCTGGCATGGTTGCCTTCCCCGAACTGTTCAGCCTGCCGATGCAGCTGTTCCTGATTCCGATCATCGGCTTCTTCTTCGCCAAGGCGATCTTCGGCATCGTGCTGTACCGCGCCCGCGTGCCGTGCAGCTGGTACGACACGCTGATGGCATCGCTGGCCAGCATGGGCCTGAGTCACGCGATCGCCCGCGGCATTCTGCACGGCCTCACGCGCGAGAAAACCTCGTTCGTGGTGACGGCGAAGAGTCGGCGCCTGGGCGAATCGAGCTTCGCGGCGTTCGCACCGGTGCGCGAAGAAATGATGATGGCCTTCGCCATCAGCATGTGCGTGGTCGGCATCGCCATGGGCTACGCCTCGCACCTGATCGAAGGCAAGCTGTGGATTTTCATCCTGTGCGCGCAGTCGATTCCGTATTTCTCGGCGGTTGCCGGTGCATGGATCGCCCATCGTGCGGGCGACAAGGCGGGCTGACCGCTCGCCGCGGCGGCGCATGCCATCGACGGTTACCCGGCATGGCCCGCCAGCGGCCGATGCCGCGGCGTACGCAATCCTTCGAGAAAGGTCATGAACTCATCGGTGCTGCACTGATGAGTTCTGTATCGCCGGGTTACTTTCATACAACGCGGACATTTGTGTAAGTAAGTTCGACGCCACGCTGTGTCAAAGCCAACGAGGACGGAACCCCCCGCATGCGCCGATTTTCACGACGCCCGCCACTTTTGCTGACTTTTTCGCTGCTGCTGTCGACGCCGCTGGCTCACGCGGCAGTGCAGCTGACGGTGGATGGCGTGGACGACACGCTCAAGGGCGCGGTGACGTCCGGCGTGGAGTTGTCCCAGTACGCTGCGCGCGATATCAGCGCGGCGCAGGCGAGGCGGCTTTACGAGCGCGCGCCCGACCAGATCAAGGCAGCGCTTGCGCCCTACGGTTACTACGACGCGACAACCACCGGCGATATCACTCAGGTCGGCAGCGACTGGAAGGTCACCTTGCACGTCAACCCCGGTGCGCCGGTGAAAATTACCGCCGTCCATCTCACGATGGACAAACGGGCATCCGATATTGCGCCGATCCGCCGTTCCATGCGCGCGCTGGAGCGCCAGCAAGGTCAGCCGCTCAACGACGGCGCCTACGACGACCTGCGCGACCGCATCAGTGGCTCCCTCACCGCCAACGGATTTCTCGATGCGAAGCTGGTCACGCACCGGGTCGAAGTGAATCGTGCGGAGCACAGCGCGGTGATCAACCTTTCGTGGGAGGCCGGCCGACGCTATCGCTACGGCCAGGTGCACTTCGACAATTCGCAATTCAGCGAGGATTTTCTCGATCGCTACGTTCCGTTCAAGCCCGGCGACTATTTCTCTCAGGACCAGCTGCTGCAGCTGCAGCAGGCGCTGAACGGCGCCGACTATTTTTCGGTCGTCAACGTGCTGCCCGATGTGGACACCGCCAAGCACGGCGTGGTCGACATTACGGTGCAGCTGGCCCCGGCCAAGCGCACGATCTATACCGGCGGTCCGTTTATCGGCACCGACACCGGCGTGGGCGTTCGTGCCGGCATCGAACGACGCTGGGTCAACGACCGCGGCCACAAGTGGAAGAACGAGGTTGTGCTGGCGCAGCGCCTGAAGACGCTGACTACGCTGTATACGGTGCCGCTGCCCGGCGCCAATCAACGCAGCCTCAATTACGGCGCTACCTACCGTGATTCCAACACGGTTACCTCGCAGTCGCGCACGCTGGAGCTGGTCGCCAACGAGACCGAGCTGTGGCACGGCTGGACGCGCACGCTGGGCATGCATGCGTTGTCCGGCACGTTCACCGTGGGCAAGATCGGCAACGAGCCGGACAGTACGCCGGGCATCGAGCACGGCCGCAGCACCGAGGTATTCGGCGAGGCATCGCTGTCGCGCAAGAAGGTCGACAATCCCAATTTTGTCCACCACGGCTGGTCGCTGAGCCTCTCCGCCAGCAGCACCGCCGGCACGCTCCTGTCCGATGCGCGCTTCAGCCAGCTGATGGCCGATGCGAAATGGATCGACGCGTTTGGCGCAAACGACCGCAATCGACTGATTCTGCGCGGCACCGCCGGCGTGACCTGGACCAACGACTTCACCGCGCTGCCGCCGCAGCTGCGCTTTTTCGCAGGCGGCGACCGCTCCATCCGCGGCTACGCCTACCAGGAGGTCGGGCCACTCAACAGCTACGGCCGCGTGATCGGTGGTGAAAACCTTCTCGTTGCCAGCACCGAAGTCGAACACTATTTCACCCGTACCTGGGGCATGGCGGCGTTCGTCGACGCGGGCAACGCCTTCACCGGCACCGATTTCAGCCCCGTCATCGGTGCCGGCCTCGGCGTGCGCTACCTGTCGCCAGTCGGCATGATCCGCGTCGATGTCGGCACCCCCATCCACAACTCGCGCCAGAGCGGTCTCGAACTGCATCTGGTGATCGGGCCGGATCTATGAGCAACGTCGGCAGCATGAATCCACCCGCCACCCCGGCGAAGCCGCCGCACCATCGCTGGCTGCGGTGGGTCGTTGCGTTCGTGCTGCTGCTGTTGGTGCTGATCGTTGTGACCAGCGCGTGGCTGCTCGGCACGTCATCGGGCCTGCGGTTTGCGCTCGCGCGTGCGCAAGCGGCCACCGGCGGCGCGCTGCAGGTACAGTCGGCCGAAGGACGTCTGATCGGGCCACTGGATCTCGCCGGCGTGCGCTATCGCGATGGCAGCGGTCTGGATGCGCAGGTTGCCAGGGCGCATCTGGACCTGCGCGTCTGGCCGCTGCTGAGCAAACAGCTGCACGTGCTCGATGTCGACGCCGACGGCGTCAACGTGACCCTGGCACCCAGCGCTCCCGCGCCAGCCAAAAGCGACTCGACTTTTTCCCTGAAACCACCGCTCGACGTGCTGCTCGACCGCGTGCACGTCGGCACGGTGAGGATCACTCGAGGCGGCCAACCGGTCTTCGCGTCCAACACGCTTGATCTGGCCGGCAGCTGGACCGCCAACGGCATCGAACTGCGCCAGCTCGATCTAAAGTCGCCGGACGGCCACGCCGCGCTCGGCGGCAAGCTGGCGATCGGCAAAAATTACCAGGGTGACGGCAGCGCCAGCTTTGCCTGGAAGGTCGCTGGCACGGACTACGCGGGCAGCCTCGCCGCGCACAGCGACGGCTCGCGCGCCCACGTAAATTTCCAATTGACGCAGCCGACGGCCGCGCAGCTGCAGCTCGATCTTCAGCAAAGCGGCGATTTCATGTGGACGGCCAAACTCGACGCGCCAAGCTTCGATCCGAAGCCGCTGATCGGCGCCAGCTCGCTCACCGCGCTGGCCGTTTCGCTGCAGGGTAACGGTGACCGCTACAGCGGCGATCTCGATGGCACGCTCGGCCTCAACGACTACACGCTGCTGCTGCAGCCGCTCAGCGTGCAGTTCAGCCATGACTTCAAGACGCTGACCCTGCGCCAGCTCAACCTCGGCTCGCCGCAGATCAAGGGCAGCGTCACCGCCAGCGGCACGGTGCAACTCGATGCGCAGCCGGTCAGCGCGGATCTGGCCATCCAGTGGAACGATCTGCAGCTGCCAGCCGAGCTGGTCGGCCAGCCGCTGGCCAGCCACGGCACGCTGAAAGCCAAGGGCAGCGCCAACAGCTACCACGCCGAAGGCGATGTCGCGATCGGGCCACCGGGCAAGCTGGCTTCGCTGGCCTTGAACCTCGACGGCACGGCGCAGCAGATCGCGCTGCACACGCTGGCGCTGAAGCAGGCCCGCGGCGGCATGCAGGTCAATGGCACGCTGACCCTGAAGCCAGCGCTGGCCTGGCAGGTCGACGCCACCGCCGACCAGCTCGACCCCGGCCAGCTGCTGGCCGACTGGAACGGATCGCTGAACTTCGACATTGCCAGCCACGGCACCCTGCCGCAGAACCGCCCCGACGTGACGCTGGAAATCCGCAAGCTCAGCGGCACGCTGCGCCAGCGCGCGATCAAGGGTGACGGCAGCCTGCATCTTTCGCCCGACGAAGTCGTCGACGGTCAGCTCAACCTGGCCTCGGGCGGCAGCACCGTGGGCATCAACGCGAAAAGGTCCGGCACCGGAGCCACCGCCGCCAACGACATCGCGCTGAACCTCGCCGTGACCTCGCTGGGTGACTGGCTGCCCGATGCCGGCGGCCGTCTGAATGGCGCATTCCACATTCGCGGCCGGCAACCCAAGCTTGTCGTCGATGGTCAGCTGCAGGGGCAATCCATCGCCTACCAGCAGCAGCGCGTCACCGGGCTGCAGCTGGACGCCAACGTGCCGGACATCAGCAACCCCGGCGGCAAGTTCAACCTGCAGCTGCACGGCGTCAACGCCGGCGGCCTGCTGTTTTCGCAGATCAGCCTGCTGGCCAGCGGCACGGCGGCGCAGCACAGTTTGAATCTCGATGCGCGCGGTACGCAGCTTTCGGCGACGCTGGCGCTGAGCGGCTCGTTGAAGGGTGCGGACTGGCGCGGCACGCTGTCCACGCTCACCCTGCAGCCGCAAGGTTTGCCGGGTCTGCGCCTGCAGCAGCCCTCGCAGCTGGCGTATGTCGGCGGTGCCATAAGCCTGTCCGAAGCCTGCCTCAGCGCCGGTGATCCGCTGCTGTGCGTGCAGGCCAGGCAGGACAAGGCAGGCAACCTCGACGCCAGCTATCGCCTGCGCCAGCTGCCTCTGGCCCTGCTGATGAACGCCGCCGGCGAAGCCAACCTGCCGATGCGCGCGGACGGCACGCTGGAAGGCAACGGCAGCATTCGCCGCAATGCCGCCGGTGCGCTCAGCGGCAGCGCGTCGATGACTTCGGCGCATGGCAGAGTCACCTATACCGATCATGCAGAAGCACCGCTGATCACGTACGACCAACTGGCCATCAATGCCACGCTGTCGCCCGACAGCCAACACGTCGAACTGCATGCCGGCCTGGACAGCGGCGGACGTCTGGACGGCCAAATGACCGTGAGCGGTGCGCAGCAGGCGCTGGCGGGCCAGCTTGATCTGCGCCTCAACCGGCTTGGCTTTGTCGAGCTGCTTACCAGCGACCTGGCCAACGTCAAGGGTGCCCTCGGCGGCAGATTTCGTCTCGCCGGCACGCTCAAGCAGCCTTCAGTACTGGGCAACGCCACGCTCAGCGGCTTCGCCGCCGAGGTGCCGGTAGCCGGACTCAAGCTGACCCAGGGCAAGCTCGTCGTCAGCGCGCTCGACAGCCAGGATTTCCGACTGGACGGCACGGTGCAATCGGGTAAAGGTTCCCTGGCAATCGGCGGCAACATCGGCCTCGGCACCTCGGCGCAGACCCTCGTGACCTTGAAGGGCAGCCAGTTCACGGCGGCGGATATTCCCGCGGCCAAGGTGGTCGTTTCGCCGGATCTGAGCATTCATCAGGATGCCAAGGGCATCACCGTCGGCGGCGCCGTCACGCTGGACAGCGCCGACATCAATCTGGAAAAGCTGCCCGGCGCCGGCGCCACCAAGGCATCGCCGGACATCGTGCTGGTCGATCAGAAGCAGCAGGATAAAGAGCGGGCCGACGCTTCGCTGCCAATCAGCGCGCAGGTGAAGGTGGACCTCGGCGGCAAGACGCACCTGGCCGGCAAGGGACTGGACGGCCGATTGAGCGGTCAGCTCACGGTGAGCGAAACGCCAGGGCGCGCCACCACGGGCCGCGGCCAGATCGGCATTGACGGTACGTACAAAGCCTATGGCCAAAATCTGCAGATCGAGAACGGCCAGCTGCTGTTCGCCACCACGCCGATCGACAACCCCGGCCTGAACATCCGCGCGGTGCGCAAGATCAACCCTAACAACACCATCGACGACGGCCAGGTCGTGGGACTGCTGATTGCCGGCACCGCGCAACGGCCCAGCATCACCGTCTTCTCCAACCCGGTCATGCAGCAGTCCGATGCGCTGTCGTACCTGATCACCGGCAAGCCGTTGTCCGACGTCAAGGGCGGCGAAGGCAGCGCGGTGAGTTCGGCCGCGCAGGCGCTGGGTTCAGCCGGCGGCAATCTGCTCGCCAAGAGCATCGGCACGCGCCTTGGGGTTGACGATATCGGGGTCACCAGCAGCGATGCGCTGAACGGCAGTTCGGCGTTTACCGTGGGCAAGTACCTGTCGCCACGGCTTTATCTGAGTTACGGGGTCGGCCTGTTCGACCCCGGTCAGGTGATCACCCTGCGCTATCGGCTGACCCAGCGCTGGAACTTCGAGGCGCAGAACGCCACCGACTTCAACCGCGCCAGCCTGAACTATCGCTACGAGCGGTAGTGATCGCGACAGCAACCGTTCAAATCGCGCCCTGATAATTCCCTGCAACCCTCACCGGCGGTCGGACATCGGTGCGGATGAACCACGCTGCGGCGTTCGCCGGTCGTCTTGGGTGGGTCGACACATTGACAGAACGCCACTGAAAGAAACCCCATCGCAGCATTTTCCCCTGACCCTTCCACCTTAGAGGTTGCACCGTGACCCGCATGCCGCTTGCACGAAACGCGATGTATACCCTGCTTTGCGCAGGCTTCGTAGTTATGGCAGGCTGCAATCAGCCGGCAACACCAGCACAGCCGCCGGCCAGTTCTGCCTCGGCACCGGCACCCGCGCAAACTGCCGCCGGCGCGCAACAGGCGGCTTACACCCCGCCGAGCGCCGATCAGCTGTATCAGATGGTGGCACCCATCGCCCTGTTTCCCGACAAGCTGGTGGCGCAAGTGCTTGCGGGTTCGACCTACCCGGATCAGATTACCGCCGCCGACGGCGTGGTCGATCAAAACCCGAATCTCAAGGGAGACGCTCTACAAACCGCGATCGCGCAGCAGCCCTGGGATCCCAGCGTCAAGGGGCTGACCGTTTTCCCCAGCGTGCTCGATCAGATGGCCAAGAACATCGACTGGACCACCGCACTCGGCGAGGCCTACGTCAATGACCCGACCGACGTGATGAATGCGATCCAGGTGATGCGCCAGCGCGCGTCATCCCACGGCAGTCTGAAAACCTCTTCGCAGCTGACCGTTCAAACGCAGTCGGCCACGCCCGTCGATTACGCGACCAACGGCGGCCAGCCGGTGTATTCCGTGGTGCCCGCGCCAAGCCAGGTGATCGAGATCCAGCCGACCAATCCGGATACGGTCTACGTACCCGAATACAACCCGCAGGTCGTCTACGGCGGAGACGTGCCCTACTACCCTGGCTATACCTACGAGCAGCCGCGCGGCTACGGCGGAGGCGATCTGATCGTGGCGGGCGCCATCGGTTTCGGTGCTGCCATCCTGGTCGGCTCGCTGTTCGACCACCACCATGACCGCGGCTACGGCTGGAACAACTGGGGCATGAACTGGGGCGGCCATCGCGGCGGTGGTTATGGTGGCGGCTACGGCGGTGGCGGACGCCCTGCCGTGATCTACAACAACAACACCTACGTTTCGCGTTCCTCCACGGTGATCAATCGCAACGTCACCAATAATAGCTACAACCGTACGGTCAACACCGTCAACAACAATCGCAACGTCGGCAACGCGGTGGTCAACAATCGTCCCGGCGTCGGTCCGGCTGGCGCGATGGCAAACGGACGTCCAAATGGATTCGGCCAGCGCGGCGCGGCCAACGCGCCCGATTTTGGCGCCAACGCCGCCCAGCGCGGTTTGCATGGCGAGCCCGGCGCGCGCGGCATTGCGGGAAATCCCGGCGTCGCTCGGAGCAACGTCGCCGGTGCGCCGCACGCCCCGATGAGCATGCCGCACTTCAATGGCGTCCCTCGCCCGGGTGTGACCACCGCGCAAAGCGAGCGCGCCGCCGGTCACGCGGCACCCGACCGTTTCGCCCACTCCAACATGCCCGACATGCAGCACGGCGTGTCGACGGCGCAGCCCGACCGCGGGCCGATGAACAGGGTGGGCAATGCCGCACAGCACCCCGTCGCGCCAATCCGCGGGGCCGCCTTTTCTCCGCAACAGCATGGGAACGCGGGCATTCAGCCGCACGTCCCTGCGCGGCCCGCCGAAGCGCAGCGCTTCAGCCAGCCGCAGCGGGCAAGCCAGCCGGAGCATCAGGCGATCGCCCCGCGCCAGATGCAGCGCCCCATGTCGCCGCCGCGCCAGCCGATCGAGCAACCGCTTCAGCAAGCCATGCATCAGCCGGCTGCGCCTCACCACCCGCAGGCTCAGCATGAAGGCGGCCACGCTGTTCCGCATCCGGCCGAACGGCACAAGGACGACAAGCATCACTGAGAGAGTTCATCGGGCGGACGCACCTCGTCCACCCGATGAACACCCGCATTCACGATAGGCGCAAGCCTTTCTGGCCTGCGCGCAGCGGCCGCGTCGGGACGGGGCCGCGCTGCAACGAAGCGATCGAGGGATCATCAGTCATGCACACAAAGACCGCTCGCCGGTTTATCGTGGGGCACTTTTCCTGAAGGTGCCACGAGCCATGTCTTCCCCACGATGGATTCTCGCCACTGCCATTCTCTGCAGCCTCAGCGTCGCTGCCGCCGACGCTCCGCGTGGCCCGTCGGGCATCGACCTGGCCGGCATCGACCATAGCATCAGGCCTGGCGATGATTTCGACGGCTACGCCAACGAGAACTGGCGCAAGACCGCGGTCATTCCTGCCGACCGCTCCAGCACCGGCGTGTTTCTGCAGGTGTTCGAGAAGGCGGAAAAGCGCAACGCCGAACTGATCAAGACCATCGCAGCCAGCAAGGCGGCGGTCGGAACCAATCAGCGCAAGATCGCGGACTACTACGCCGCGTTCATGGACACGGCGAATATCGAAAAGCGCGGCCTCGCGCCGCTACAGCCGCAGCTCAAAGCGATTGCCGCCATCGACAGCAAAAAGGCGCTGGCGGCCGAATTCGGCAGCGAACTGCGCGCCGACGTGGACCCGATCAACGCCACCCATTTCAGCACCGAACACCTGTTCGGCCTGTTCGTCACACAGGGCCTGGAAGACCCTTCGCACAGCGTGCCATACCTGCTGCAGGGCGGACTGGGCATGCCCAACCGCGACTATTACTTCGACACCGACAAGGACATGGCGGGGTTCCGCACCAAGTACCAGGCCTATATCGCCGCGCAATTGAAAAATGCCGGTATTGCCGATGCGGACGACAAAGCCAAAGCAGTCTTCGATCTGGAAACCAAGATCGCCAAGGCGCAGGAAAGCCTGGTCGACAGCGAGGACGTGCACAAGGCCAACAATCCCTGGTCGCTCGCCGATTTCGCCAGCAAGGCGCCCGGCCTGGACTGGGCCGCCTATTTCAAGGCCGCAGGGCTGGATACGCAGAAGCAGATCGTGGTCTGGCAGCCCGCCGCCATCACCGCCGAATCGGCGCTGGTGGCCAGCGAGCCGTTGGAGACCTGGAAGGCTTTCCTGACCTTCCACACCATCAACCATGTCGCCAACCTGCTGCCCAAGGCCTATGCCGACGCCAGCTTCGAGTTCTATGGCCACACGCTGCAGGGCACGCCGACGCAGAGCGAGCGCTGGAAACTTGCGCTTGGCGCGGTGAATCGAGACTTGGGCGATGCGGTCGGCCAGCTCTACGTGAAGCAATACTTTCCCGCGTCGTCCAAGGCCGAAGTGCAGCAGATGGTGAGCAATATCCTGGCCGCGTTCGACAGCCGCGTCGACCAGCTGACCTGGATGACGCCGGCGACCAAGGCCAAGGCCAAAGCCAAGATCGCCACCACCCATGTCGGCGTGGGCTATCCGGAAACCTGGCGCAATTACGCCGATCTCATCATCAAGGCCGACGACCCGGTCGGCAATCGTTTGCGCGCCGAGGCGCACGAATACCAGCACCAGAAGGCAAAACTCGGCGCGCCGGTCGATCGCAACGAATGGTGGATGACGCCGCAGACCGTAAACGCGGTGAACCTGCCGCTGCAGAATGCGCTGAACTTCCCGGCCGCGATTCTCGAGGCGCCGTTCTTCGACCCCAAGGCCGATCCTGCCGCCAACTACGGCTCCATCGGCGCCGTGATCGGCCACGAGATCAGCCACAGCTTCGACAATACCGGCGCCGAGTTCGACGCCAGCGGCAAGCTGGCCAACTGGTGGACGCCAGCCGACCAGGCGCACTTCAAGGCCGCCACGCAGAAGCTGGTGGCGCAGTACAACGCCTACGAGGCGCTGCCCGGCCTGCACATCAACGGCCAGCAGACGCTGGGCGAGAACATCGCCGACGTCTCCGGCCTTACCGTGGCCTATCTCGCGTATCACAAGTCGCTTGGCGGCAAGCCCGCGCCGGTGATGGACGGGCTCACCGGCGACCAGCGTTTCTTCCTCGCCTTCGCGCAGTCGTGGCGGGAAAAGACGCGCGATGCGGCGATGCGCGCGCAGGTGATTTCCGACGGCCACGCGCCCGGCAACTTCCGCGCACAGACGGTGCGCAATCTCGACGCCTGGTATGACGCGTTCTCGCCGAAGCCGGGCGAGAAGCTTTACTTAGCGCCGGATGATCGCGTGCGCATCTGGTAATACGGCGTGTGCAACCGTGCCTCGTCGCCGCGAAGGTCGGTTGCACACCAGCTTGAACGCACCAACCGCCGAGGACTCGCCATGGGACGCTTCGTCATCGTTGCCTACACGCCCAAACCCGGCAAGGAAGAGCCGCTGCTTGCCGCGGTGAAAAAGCATCTAGATGTACTGGCGGCGGAGGAGTTGATCACGGACCGCCCGGGCTACGTTATGCGTGCGGTCGACGGAGGCCATTGCACAAGCACATACCAATGCGGCGGTAGGCGCGCTATGGGCCGAGTTCGGCGCGGCCTGCGATCACACGCCGCTGGCGCAGCTGAAAGAATCGCAGCAGATGTTTGCCGAATTCGATGCCACAGCGCTTTGACCTTCGGCCATGCTGCAGCGTGGCGCGTCCGGCGAGCTGTGCGTGCTAACGTTTGAGCGCAAACGCCGAATCGACATGCCTCCCGAGGGAGATCGTCCGATGTCCGCCAGATTATTTCTCGCCGTCCTGCTGATGCTCTCGATGGGCGCAATGCACGCGCAAACGCCGTCACCGAATTCTTCCAAACCCTCCAGTCCTGCCGCGCTAACCCCGCAGCAGAAATCGCTGCAGGCTATGGTGGACAGGGCGGGGCCCCAGCTGATCAAGGTGGCCACGGAAGTTGCCGAGCTGGTTGATCAAAACAAGGCCGGCGATGTCTGGGACCACGCCTCCGACATTGCCAAGGCCATCGTGACACGTGACGTTTTTGTCACCCAGGTGGGCGCCGCCCGGGCTTCGATCGGCGCGCTGAAATCGCGCAAGCTCGATACCGTGACCAGCTCTGTCTACAATGGCCAGGGCACGTCCGGTAACGGGCCCATTGTTCCCGCCGGCACCTATATCAACGTCGTTTTCGCCACGCAATTCGCCGGCAGCCCGAAGACCGTGCACGAGCTGGTGTCGTTCCATCTCGATCCCGATCAGCACTGGCGCGTGACGGGCTACACCCTGCACTGAGTCATCAAGAAAGACTAGGCGATGCCCAGCCCGTCGATGCCGGCAATGTGCGCGGCGTCGAAACCGGCCAGCTCCGTAAAACGGCGCCCGCGCTCGGCGTAATCCCTGAACTGATCGAAGCTCGGCGCGCCGGGAGAAAGCAGGATCACGCCGCTAGCGTCGGCACGCGCTTTCGCTTCAACGATCGCGGCGTGCAGATCGTCGACGCGCACCACGGGGCAAGGCACGGCCGCCTCGTTCAACAGCGCCTCGATGCGTGGGCCGTTAGCGCCCATGCAGACGATGGCATGCGGCGGCGACTTTGCCACCGCGACCGCAAACTCCGTCCAATCGACGCCGCGATCGTAGCCGCCGACCAGCACGGTCACCGGTTGGCCGTGCACGCTCTCCAGCGCCGCGAGCGTCGCCTGCGGCGTGGTGCTGATGGAATCGTTGATCCACTGAAACGCGTCGCGTTCGCCGAGCGGCTGCAGGCGATGCGGCAGCGGACGAAAGCTCGCCAGTGATGGCGCGGCCGCAACAGCGTCCATCCCGACGTCCCCCAGCGCGGCCAGTGCAGCGCAGGCGTTCAACGCATTGTGTAGACCGGGCGCGGCGAGCTGCGCGAAGGGAAACACGTCATCAGTGCCGCGACGAATGAAACCGTCTGCGACGTGCCAGCCGGACGGCTGCCCGAACAGCAACCGATGCGGATGGTCCCGCGTGCGCTCCATCAGGATCGGCTGCAGCGCATTGACCAACAGCTGGCGTGATGCCGCCGCCAGCCGCAGTTTGTCGGTGACGTACTGCTCGCGCGAGCCGTGCCAGTCCAGATGCTCTTCGTAAAGGCTGGTGATGACGCCGAGCTCCAGCGCACCGGCTTCGCCGGTCTGGAAACTCGACAGCTCGATCACCCACAGGTCCGCTGACTGCCCGCGCAGTTCGAGCAGCGGCAAACCGATATTGCCGGCCAGCGCGGTGCGCACGCCCAGCGATCGCGCGAGGTGCGCGATCATCGCGCTGGTGGTGCTCTTGCCCTTGGTGCCGGTGACGGCAATTACCCGCGCGGACGGATTTTCTGCAAACCACAGCGCCGTGCCCGAAGTGAACTGCGTGCCCTGCGCTTTCGCCGCGAGAATGGCCGGCTTGTAGGCCGAGATACCGGGCGATTTGACGACCACGTCATGGCCGGCCAGATCGGATGCGTCCGGTTCCTTGGCGTGCACGACCAGCGCGCTATCGAAACGGCGCGCGGCGTCGATTTCCGATTCCGTGCAATACAGCGTCAGCGGCAGATCCGGCAGCTGCTCGCGTACGGCCGCGATCGTCGCCCTGCCCTCGCGACCGAAACCCCAGACCGCGACGTGCCGATCGGCCAGCTCGGCAATACGCATCAGCCGATGGTCGCCAGCGCCAGCTGCAGGCGCACCGGCACGCGATGCTCCGCGTCCGGCTGCAGCCACGGCTCCAGCGCCAGCTGCGCCGGATCGAGCTGCGGCAGGATCTCACCGCGGAAGCGCGCGACCAGCGCATCCTCCTGCCACTCCGGTCGCTGGCTCAGGGCGAACATGGCGGCCCGCGCTTCGGCACCTTCACCGACGCATTCGAACGGCTTGTGGTCCTGGTATTCCATCAGCGCATCGAAACCCGCGGACTGCGTTTCATCGTCGAGCAGATTGCGCCCGAAGATGCCGAGCAGGCGCGGCTTGGACAGGAACGGCGCCAGCGCCAGAAACACGAAATGGCATTTCGGGCAGTGCCCGCACCAGCGATCGGCCGGCTTGGGGCCAAGCAGTTTGAAGTTGCGGTTGCAGCTGGAAAACGTGTCGAAGTAAGGCGTGAGCCTGGCGAAGGCGCGGGTGATCGCCAGCTCCGAATACGGGCGCAGCAGCGAGCAGTAATCCAGATCGGCCGCCACGTGCGTATGCAGCCAGTCGCCCAGCAGCTGCTCGAACGCGTAGCCCTTGCTCCACTGGTGGTTCACCTGCAGGCCGTCGTATTCCAGCGTAGCGACCGAGGCCGAACGCTCGTTGGCGAAGGCAATCGAATCGTAGCCGTACAGAACGGCCGCCACCGCGAGGATCGCCGAGTTCACCGCCGTCACCGGAATGTGCCCGTTCCACGCGCCGAGCCGGTTCAGCTCGAACAGCCCGGGCGCCAGCTCGCGCTGGATATTGAGCATCGGCAAACCGGTGCGCTCGGCGCAGGCGGCGATCAAGGGCGAATTGCCGACCCATACGGCGGTCGCGTCGCCGCCGACGGCCTTGATCGCCTCGACCGCCACCAGCGAATCCTTGCCGCCGCCGATCGGCACCAGGGTGCGCTTGGGCAGACCCAACGATGGCGCGGCAGATGGCGCGGAACCGCCGCGCGGAAAAGCTATCCGCCCGTGTAAATCCAGGCCGTTGCGATACGCGAACTCCGCCAGACCATGCAGATACAGCGCGTCGAGCACATTGGCCGTCGCGTCATCCGAGGGACCCGCCGCCACTTCAATCGTTGGCGGCACGCCGGCCTTGTAGTAGCTGACGCCGGCGATTAGATGCAGCATCTTCAAGGCAGCATCGAAGGCTTGTTGGCGCTGAGGCGACCATGTCCCCTCACCTCCGAAGGGCGTTAGCTTCGGAAAATAGATTTTCTCGATCAGCTCGGCGCCGTCGTCGAATGCATAGACCAGCTCGACCACGCCATCGGCGTAGGCGTGACGAACAAAGCGAAACACCTGGGTCAGGCGCGGTTGGATGGTCATCGTCACTCTTCAATCTCCGCCGCTGCCTGCCCCCTCTCCACGTCGGGGAGAGGGCTGGGGTGAGGGGCCGGGCTGGCCAAAGTAGTCAAAATCACCTCAAGCACGCTTTCGGTATCCGTCAGCACATCATTGTTCCAGAAACGCAGAAGGTTGTAGCCCATGATCTTCAGTTGCCGCGTGCGGCGCTCGTCGTATTCCATCTGCCCAAGATGCTGCCCGCCGTCCAGCTCGACAATCAGCATTGCCTCCGTGCATACGAAATCGGCGATGTAACAGCCGATTTGATGTTGTCGGCGGAATTTGAATCCCTGCAGCTGTCGATTGCGGAGATAGCGCCACAACCTTTGCTCCGCATCCGTCATTGTTGCGCGCAGCTCGCGCGCTCGGTCCACGTTGAGGCATTTCATCCCTGAAGCGCTCCGTTTGCCAGTTGGTAATCACTCGCGAGGTTGGCCCCTCACCTCAGTCCTCTCCCCAACGGGGAGAGGAGGTAATCAGTCCAGAATGATTTCTTCTGCCGTACCGCGCAGATTGTACGGTGAAGACATCACCTGGCCGTAGGCGCCGGTGGTGGCGATCAGCACCACGTCGCCCTCGTGGCTCTCCGGCAGGCGGCGGTCGCTGCCGAGCACGTCGCCGGATTCGCAGATCGGGCCGACCACCTGATACATCGCCGTCGCCGGTTCGTTGAAGCGCGTGAGGTTGACGATCTCGTGCCAGGCGTCGTACAGCGCGGGCCGGATCAGGTTGTGCATGCCGGCATCCACGCCGAGATAGCGCCAGCTGCCCTTGCCCTTGAGCTGGGTAACCTTGGCCAGCAGCACGCCCGCCTCGGCCACGAGGAAGCGGCCGGGTTCCATCCACAGCTGATAGCGCGGATACAGTCGCTTGACCTCGGCCAGCGCCTCGCCCACGGCGTCCAGATCCAGCGGCAGCTCGCCGGGATGCGACGGTACGCCAAGCCCGCCGCCGATATTGAGAAACTCCACGCTGGGAATGCGCTCGGCCAGGCTGGCCAGCTGCGCATACACCTCGGCCCAATGATTGGGTTCGAGCACGCCCGAACCCAGATGCGCGTGCAGCCCGACGATGCGCGCGTGGCGCGCGGTGGCCAGATGCACGAAGGCATCGAGCTGATCCAGCGGCAGGCCGAACTTGCTGGTGCTGCCGCCGGTGCGCACCTTGTCGTGGTGACCGGAGCCGCGGCCAAGATCGATGCGCAGGCTGATGTCGTGGCCGTCGAAGGTTTCGACCCAGTGCTCCATCGGGTGCAGCGAATCGAGCGTCACCATCACACCGGCCTCGAGCGCGTCGCGATAGTCGCTGCGCGGGGCGAAGTTGGGGGTGAACAACCGGGGCGTCGCGGCCGGCACGGTGTCGGCGACGCGCGCCAGTTCGCCGGGCGATACGCACTCCAGCCCCAGCCCTTCGTCGGCCAGCGCGCGCAGGATCGCCGGATGCGAGTTGGCCTTGATCGCGTAGAACAAGCGATCCACCGGCAGCTTGGCCTTCAGCGCGCGGGCGCGCTCGCGGATGGTGCCCAGGTGATACACGTAGCGCGGGCTGCGCTGCCCGGCGAGCTGCATCAGCTTCTTGCGTTCGTTGAGCCACCAGGCCTCATCGTGCGGGGCCGTTTCGGCACCGTAGATGCCTTCCCACGTCGGGCCGAACAGATCGGCATCGTCGGTGCGCATGGCACCGGCGCGCACCAGCTGCTCGTGCAGCTGCGGCAGCATGCCGTCGACGACGTTTTCATCGACCACAAAGGTCAAATTGAGGTTGTTCGACGACTGCGAAATCATGTGCACCCGGTGCTGGCCGAACTCGGCCATCACCGGGTTGAGCCGGTGCAGCATCGAACGCATGCCACGCCCGACCATCGTTACTGCGGCGCAGGGCGCGATGACCTTGACCCGACAGACTTTCGCCAGATCGGTGGCCAGCGCGGCCAGCACGTCGGAGTCGAGCAGGTTTTCGGTCGGGTCCAGCGATACGGTGACGTTGGTTTCGGCCGAGCCGATCAGATCCACCGACAGGCCGTGCTGCTTGAACTGGTTGAACACGTCGGCCAGAAAGCCGACCTGCTGCCACATGCCGACCGACTCCATCGACACCAGGGTGATGCCCTTGCGCGTGCTGATCGCCTTGATGCTCGGCGCCTCCTCGCGCAGCTCCGGGCCGATGCGCGTACCGGTCAGCTCCGGTCGGTTGGTGTCCTTGATCAGCAGCGGCACACGCGGCAGCCGCAGCGGCGACAGGCAGCGCGGATGCAGCACCTTGGCGCCGGTGGTGGCGATTTCCTGGGCTTCCTCGTAGTCGAGCCGGCGCAGCAGGCGCGCGCCCGGCACCTGGCGTGGATTCGCGGTAAACATGCCGGCCACGTCGGTCCATATCTCGACCCGCAGCGCCTTCAGCAGCGCGCCGAAATACGAGGCCGAGGTATCCGAGCCGCCGCGACCGAGCAGCACCGTGCGACCACCCTTGTTCGACGCATCGTCCGGATCGACGCCCTCGCGCGCAATGAAACCCTGGGTGATGAACACCTCGCCGCGCGCGGCCAGATGCGCCGACAGCACCGGATCGGGCTGCGAATCGACGATGGCCGACAGCAGACGCGTGCGCTCGTTCTGGTTCGGCAGCGTGAATGCCTCCAGGCATTCGCGCGCGTCCAGCCACTCGGTCGTCAGGCCATTGGCGCTGAGAAACGCCGCGCCCAGCGCGCTGGACATCAGCTCGCCATGCGCCTGCACCTGAGCCTGCCAGGCCAGGTCGCCGTTGCCGTGCGCCGCCAGCCCTTCCAGGTCGTGCAGCCGCGCTGCCAGCGTCTCCGGCAGTGCCAGCTGCATATGCCCCAGCAGCTCATGATGCCGCTGCGCGATGGCCTGCGCCGACAGCAGGCGAAGGTCCGCCGCGGTCTGCGCGCACATCTGTTTCAGCGCATCGGTGATGCCGGTCAGCGCAGATACCACCACCAGCACGCGCGCACCTTCGGCGCGGCGGCTGGCGACCAGCTCGAGGATGTTCTGCCAGCGCGGCAGCGTCGCCACGCTGGTGCCGCCGAACTTCATCACGATCCACGGGGCGCCCGCGGGCAGAGGTGCAAGAGGGTTCTGGCTCACGGTCTTTGATTGTCGGCGATGGGAAAGGTCATCTCACCAGTGTTGCGCTGCACAGGAAAAATGGCAATGGTTTCGATGCAATGGATGTTTAGACGTTTAGACATCCAAAGATGAATGACGCGAAAATGCCGGCAGATCGTTAGGCCACGACCACCGGAATGCGCCCGATCTTCGCCTGCCACTCTTTGGGTCCGGTCTGATGCACCGAGGTGCCGAGCGAATCGACCGCCACCGTCACCGGCATGTCCTGCACGGTGAACTCGTAGATCGCCTCCATGCCCAGGTCGGCAAAGCCGACCACGCGCGATGCCTTGATCGCCTTGGCGACGAGATACGCGGCGCCGCCCACGGCCATCAAGTACACCGAGCGGTGTTTCTTGATCGCCTCGATCGCCGCCGGACCGCGCTCGGCCTTGCCCACCATGCCGAGCAGGCCGGTTTGCGCCAGCACCTGCTCGGTGAACTTGTCCATGCGCGTAGCTGTAGTCGGACCGGCCGGTCCGACCACTTCGTCGCGCACCGGATCGACCGGGCCCACGTAGTAGATGAAGCGACCCTTGAAGTCGACCGGCAGCGGCTCGCCCTTGTTCAGCATTTCGACCATGCGCTTGTGCGCGGCGTCGCGACCGGTGAGCAGCTTGCCGTTGAGCAGCAGCACTTCACCCGGCCTGAAGCTGGCCACGTCTTCCGGCGTCACCGTATCGAGATCGACCCGGCGCGCGTTGGTCGGGTTGTAGGTGAGCTTGGGCCAGTCCTCCAGCGACGGCGGATCGAGTGCGACCGGGCCGGAGCCGTCGAGCACGAAATGCGCGTGGCGCGTGGCCGCGCAGTTCGGAATCAGTGCTACCGGCAGGTTGGCCGCATGCGTCGGGTAATCCTTGACCTTGATGTCGAGCACGGTGGTGAGGCCGCCCAGGCCCTGCGCGCCGATGCCCAGCGCGTTGACCTTGTCGTAAAGCTCGATACGCAGTTCTTCCGCGCGATTGCTCGGGCCGCGGGCGATCAGCTCCTGGATGTCGATCGGGTCCATCAGCGACTCCTTCGCCATCAGCATCGCCTTCTCGGCCGTGCCGCCGATGCCGATGCCGAGCATGCCGGGCGGGCACCAGCCGGCACCCATGGTCGGCACGGTCTTGAGCACCCAGTCGACGATCGAGTCGGAGGGGTTGAGCATGGCAAATTTCGACTTCGCTTCGGAGCCGCCGCCCTTGGCCGCCACGATCACGTCGAGCTTGTCGCCGGGCACGATGCTGACGTTGATCACCGCGGGTGTATTGTCCTTCGTATTGGTGCGCTTGCCGGCCGGGTCGGCCAGAATGCTGGCGCGCAGCGTGTTATCCGGATCGTTATAGGCGCGGCGCACGCCCTCGTTGATCATGTCGTCCAGCGACATCGTCGCATCCCACTGCACGTTCATGCCGACCTTGACGAACACCGTCACGATGCCGGTGTCCTGGCACAGCGGCCGATGCCCTTCCGCGGCCATGCGCGAGTTGATCAGGATCTGCGCCATCGCATCCTTGGCGGCCGGGCTCTCCTCGCGCTCATACGCGGCGGCGAGTCCTTTGATGTAGTCGACCGGGTGGTAATAGCTGATGTACTGCAACGCATCGGCAACGGACTGGATCAGATCGGCTTGCTTGATGATGGTCATGAGGCGACTTTTGAGGAAAGGCCGTGCGGGTCGGCGTGAAGGGGAAAAGTGTCGTGCATCGCCTTGATCGGCCGCGCACCACCCGCCTATTGTGCCGCAAGCGGCCGGCGCGATTCTGACTGGACGATGGCCCCCGCGAGGCGCTTGCCAGCGAGGGCGAGCAAGTGCCATGGTTTCGGGCCTTTCCAGCGCAAGCCATCGCCATGACCCGTCGTTTCCACTACGTCCAGCTCGACGTCTTCGCCAGCCGGCTCTTCGACGGCAACCCCCTTGCCGTGGTGATCGATGCCGACGACCTGGATACCGACACCATGCAGCGCATCGCGCGCTGGACCAACCTCTCCGAAACCGCGTTCCTGCTGAAACCGACCCAGCCGCAGGCGGATTACCGCGTGCGCATTTTCACCACCCGGCAGGAGCTGCCGTTCGCCGGCCACCCTAGCGTCGGTAGCGCGTATGTCGCCATCGCGGCAGGCAAGGTGACCGAAGGCAAGCGCTCGCTGTTGCAGGAATGTGCCGCGGGCCTGCTGCCGGTGCGGGTCGATGGCGAAGGCGATGCGCGCGTCATCCACGTGCAGGCGCCGGCGGCGACGATCGAGCGCTGCGACGACGCCTTTGTCGAAGAAGTGGCGAAGGCGCTGCACACACCTTTGGATGGCGCACGCATGCGCAGGGTCGACAACGGCCCGGTCTGGCTCGTCTGCGATCTTGGCGAAGCGGGCGTAGTGAGGACGCTCAATCCAAACTTTCCCACCATCGCGTCGATCTGCGAAAACGCGCCTGCGGTCGGCGTCTGCGTATTCGGACGCGAGGACGATGGCACCACTGCGATCGCCGTGCGCGCCTTTTGCCCGGCCGACGGCATGCCCGAAGACCCCGTCACCGGCAGCGCCAACGCGGCCATCGCCGCCTACCTGCAGGAAACCGGCGGACTCAAGATTTATGGCCCTCGCTATCTCGCCAGCCAGGGCCGCGAAGTGGGCCGCAACGGCATCGTCGAAGTCAGCGTCGATGTCGCCACATCATCAATCACTATCGGCGGCGCCTGCGCCATCGGCGTGCGCGGCGAGTTGCTGCTGACTTAGCCGATCCGGCACCAGCCACCATAAAAAACAACGGCCGCTTGTGCGGCCGTTGCTGCAGATCACGAACAGGGTGTCTCAGAAGCGGTATTCGGCGAAGCCGGAAAACACGCCGATGCTCCCGTTGCCCTTCACGTTGTCGCTGTTGATGCGTGCGTGGTAACCGTCGTACGCCGCGCCCAGGCTGAAATGCTCGTTGAAATCGTAGCCCACCACCGCACCGAGGTAACCGCCGTTGCCGTGGAAGCGCTCCGAGCCATAGTTGGCGACGTCAACGCTCTCGGAGGAGTGAAAGAGGCCACCGCGCCCTTCGACAAACATGTGATTCTGGAATTTGTACTTGAGGTTCAGACCGACAAGCGATCCGCTCGCCTTGACGCTTACCTTTTCGCTCAAGCCAGGCAAATCCGACGTCAACTGCGTCGAGGCCGTACCGAGATCAACGTAGCCGACTTCCACGCCAAAATCGACGACATCACTCTGCCACACGTAGCCGCCACGAATGGAGCCGCTGGTGTCGGTGTTATTGGTCAGGTCACCCTCGTGATACGTCGACTGGCCCAGATTGCCATTGATGAAAAACGCCCCCGGATCGGCCGCCAGAGCGCTGCCCGAGGCAGCCGCTATCGCGCCAGCAACGGCGATCGATAAAATATGCTTCTTCATGTTTTCCCCTGTGTTGGTGCTTCCCTCCCGCTGCCTCATGCATGCGGGCTCCGCATTTTTGCAAAGTCGGACGCGATAGGGAATCGCGCAAGAACATGCGATGGCTATTGCGCGTCGCGCGATGATGCGGCGACCATGCGGAATCACCTTCGAGGAAGCGCAAGTCCATGTCCACCGCCGAACCCGGTTACCAGCGCAGCCTGCGCCCGTGGGATGCCGCCCTGATCGTGGTCGGCGGCATTATCGGCGGCGGCATTTTTCTCACGCCGGGCATCGTTGCCCAGCGCACTAACTCAGGGCTCACGCTTCTGCTGCTGTGGGTGGGCGCTGGCTTGCTCACCCTGATAGGCGCGCTTTGCTATGCCGAGCTGGGTGCGAGACGCCCGCATGCGGGCGGCAGCTATGTGTATCTGCGCGAAGCCTTCGGGCCGCTGGCCGGGTTTCTGTTCGGCTGGACCATGCTGCTGGTCATTTATTCCGGCTCCACCGCTTTCGTGGCGAAGATTTTCGCCAGTTACGCCAGCACGCTTTTCGGCCTATCCACAGCGTGGGCGATGCCGCTAACCGTCGGTGCGCTGGTGTTTGTGGCGGGGCTGAATCTGTTCGGGCTCAAGCTGGGCGCGCGGATCCAGAACCTTTTTGCGCTGCTGAAGCTGCTGGCCGTGGCCGTACTGGTGGTGTGCGGGCTGTTTCTCGCCGGCGCCGGACATGGGAAGATTTTGGCCGTCGACCCCGCACATCACGGCACCGGCTTCATGAGCGCGGCGCTGCCGGTGCTGTTCGCGTATTCGGGCTTTACCTACCTCAACAACCTCGCGGGCGAAGTACGCGATCCGCAGCGCACGCTGCCGCGCGCCCTGATGCTTGGCATGCTCTTGGTCATTGCAGCCTACGTGCTGGTCAACGTGGCCTACCTCGCGGCGCTGGGCCACGCCGGGCTCGCGGCCAGCCAGGCGCCGGCGGCTGACGTAATGCAGATGGTCTTCGGTTCGTTCGGTGCCAGGCTCATTGCGCTGGGCGTGGCCATTTCGGCGCTGGGTTTCTGCAACATCACCCTGGTGGCCGGCGCCCGCGTGCTGCAGGTGATGGGCGAGGATGGCCTGTTTTTCCGATCAGTGGCGCGGCTGCACCCGCGCTACAAAACGCCGAATATCGCCCTGCTGATCCTGATCGGCTGGTCGATCCTGCTGGCGGTGACAGGCAGCTACAGCCAGTTGCTCGATTACGCCACGTTCGGCGACTGGCTGGCCTGCGCCGTGGGCGTGGCGACACTTTTCTGGTATCGCCGCCATGACGATGCGGCCATCCGCTTTCGCGTACCGGGTTACCCGCTGCTGCCGCTGGTGTTTGTCGCGATCATCGCCTGCGTGGTGTTTGCCACCATGCGCGACAACCCGGTCAATGCCGGGATCGGGCTGATCATCATCGCTGCGGGCGTGCCGGTGTATTTCGTCTGGCGTCGCGTGTTCGGCGGCACGCCTTGATGCTCGCCACAAGCGACGCAAACGTTTCGGCTCGATGCCTCGATGCTTGCCGTGCGCGGCAGCGCCTGTTCAGCGGAACAAGCCGCCGAGATGCGACAATGCCCGCACAGCTTTCGAGGAGATTTTGAATGGCGCTTGCGCAAGCCCAGGCACTGCCGGCCACGGAAACCATTGTGCCGGACACGATCCGTGACGGCATCGACCTGCAGATCAACGGCGAGCACTACCGCCACAGCGGCGATCCGCAGATGCCATTGCTGTGGTATCTGCGCGACGTGCTTCGGTTGACCGGCACCAAATACGGCGGCGAGCACGGCGAGAACGGTGCCGACCTGATCCTGCTCAGGGGCAAGGCGACCTCGGCCATTTCTGTGAGCGTGGCCAAGGCGGCCAACGCGGAGATAGTCACCATCGAAGGGCTTGCCGCCAACGACGGCACCCTGCACCCGGTGCAGCAGGCTTTTATCGACGAGGACGCGATCGGCTGCGGCTACTGCACGCCCGGCTGGATCATCGCCTCGGTCGATCTGCTCAAGCGCAAGAAGCAGCCCAGTGACGACGACATCGATACCCTGCCCAACGTCTGCCGCTGCGGCTGCCAGACCCGCGTGCGCCGTGCGATCAAGCGCGTGGCCGCCGGCAAGGCGGGCCAGCCATGAGCGACGCGAATCGCGGCATACAGCTCTCGCGCCGGCGCTTCCTGCAGGTGCTGGCCGGCACCGCCGGCGCACTGGTCATAGGCATCCGCGCGGCCGAGGCCGCCGATACCAACGCGCCGCTGCCGCCGTCGCTGCTGGGCGACACCTTCTACGGCATCGGCGCTTATGTGCGCATCGATGCCGATGGCAACGTGCTGATCGGCGTGCGCGATCCGGACACCGGCACCGGCGTTGCGACCTCGCTGCCGCGCATCATCGCCGACGAGCTCGACGCCGACTGGAATCGCGTCAGCGTGGTCTCACTGGGTCTGGGCGTCACCGACAACAACGGCCAGCCCAGCTGGATTTACGGCCGTCAGCTCGGCGGTACCGGTGGATCCATTTCGGCGGCGTGGGCCGACCTGCGTCAGGCCGGTGCGGTGGCCCGCTGGCTGCTGCTGCAGGCGGCCGCGCGTCGCCTTGGCGTGCCGGCCGACCGCCTGCGCTGCGAATCGGGCACGGTGATCGCGCTGGACGGCCGCCGCTTTACCTACGGCAGCCTGGTCGAGGATGCGAGCAAGATCGACATGCCCACCAGCGTGCCGCCGCTGAAAACCGCCGAGCGCTATCAGCTGATCGGCAACCCCGCGGGCGACGTCGATGCGCGCGAAATCGTCACCGGCCAGACGCGCTTTGCGATCGATCAGCAGTACGGTGACACGCTCACCGCCGTCGTGGTGCACTGCCCGTGGCCGGACGGCACGCTGGACGGCATCGACTTCACCGATACGCTGGCCGTCAAAGGCGTGCGCAAGGTGCTGCAGCTCAGTCCCGAGGCAGGCCAGCAGGCCGGTACCACGCTCAGCGCCACCGCCGTGGTGGTGCTTGCCGAAGACACCTGGTCGGCGCTCAAGGGCCGCCAGAAGCTCAAGCTGAAATGGAAGCCGGGCGCGAGCAACAGTGAAAGCAGCGACGCGCTGGAGCAGCAGGCCGGCGCCGTGCTTGCCGGCAAGACCGACCCGACCACTCGCGTGCGCAACGACGGCGACTACGACGCGGCCAGTAAAAAGGCCGCGCGCCGACTCGAGGCCACGTATTTCCAGCCGTGGCTGGCACACGCCACCGCCGAGCCGATGAACTGCCTGGTTCGCGTGGAAAAAAACAAGGCGACCCTGGTCGTGCCGACGCAGGCGCCGCAGAAAGCCTGGGCGGTGGTGCACCGAATTACCGGCCTTTCGCCGGATCAGATCGAAATCGGCGTGCCGCGGGTCGGCGGCGGCTACGGTCGCCGGCTCGATCACGACTACCTGGCCGAGGCGGTGATGCTGGCCAGCAACAAGGACATCGATACCTCGGTGCGCTTGATCTGGACGCACGATCAGGACCTCGCGCACGACTACTACCGCTCTGGCAGCGTGCACCAGCTCAGCGTGATCATCGATCGCAAGCGTCAGATCACCGGCTGGTATCAGCGCATGGTCAGCGCCTCCGCCCTGGTCAACCGCGGCGTGCCGGACAGCCGCCTGTGGACCTCCGAGGTGGACGTCGACCAGCTGCCCGCGGCGCTGGTACCCAACTATCGCAGCGACTGGTACGCGCAGACCTCGGCCATACCGCGAGGCCCATCGCGCAGCATGCCGCACCTCAGCAACGCGTTCGCGGTGGAGAGCTTCATCGACGAAATCGCGCACAGCATGAAGGAGGATCCGCTCGACACGCACCTGCGCCTGCTCGGCGAGGCGCGCGAGCTGCCGCTGAGCGGCGGTGGCACCTTCGATACCGGCCGCTTGATTAACGTGCTAAAGCTGGTGGCCGACCGCATCGAATGGAAAAACTGGCTGCACAGCGTCAACGGGCTTGGCATCGCCTGCTGGCACTTCAACGGTGCCTACGTGGCGCACGCGATCGAGGTGGCGGCCCAGGATCAGAAGCTCAGCATCCAGCGCGTCGTGTGCGCCGTGGACGTCGGGCGCATAATCAATCCGCTGGGCCTGGAGGGCCAGGTCGCCGGCGCCACGCTGGACGCGCTGTCCACCGCGCTGAATCTGTCGATCACCTTCAAGGATGGTCAGGTCCAGCAACATGGCGGCAAGGATTACCCGCTGGCCAGCATGGCCCAGCTGCCCGATACCGTGGAAGTGATCACCGTTCCCGGCGACCGCGATCCGGCCGGCGCCAGCTTCCTCGCCATGCCGACGGCAGCGCCGGCGCTCGCTAATGCAGTGTTCCGCGCCACCGCTGTGCGGATTCGACGTCTGCCGCTGACCCGCGAGCTGTCGCGCTTATCGTAAACACCTTCCTCTCATGAAATGAGATAAATGGCCGTCTTTACGGCCATTTATTTTTTACGTAGGAACCGAACATCTCTTTCAGGACTTTTCAGACCGGACATCAGCCATTCGAACCGGTCGCTCCATGAAAATGCGCTCTGGCGTTTCGTGAACCACGCGGAAACCGTGCCTGGCATACAGCGCCTGAGCGCGTGTATTGACTCGCAGCACCCGCAAACGCACCGGCACGCCGCGTCTGTCCGCCTCCTGCAAAACATGCGCAATAACCGCCGCTCCGATGCCCAGCCCACGGAAAGCCGACAGCAGATATAGCTTTGCCAGCCAGACGTGATCGGGCAGCTGCTCCACAGCGACCAAGCCGGCAACCGCGTTCCCGACCTCGATAAGCCTGTGCGTTTCAGGTGTGTAATTGTGCTGGTGCTTCTGACGCTGCCCGCGCTCATCCCAGCGGCCCCAGGTCTGTTCCACGTAAGCGCGCATGGCATCTCTGGTGATCTCGTACGTACGCCCAAGATCATCCCGCGTCGCATCACGCAGTTGGAATGGCTGCATGCGTAAACCTCGATTGCTACGGTCAGTGCATGCACAGATTATCGCCGCGGGCAGGTTCAACAACGCGGCAAATCCATGCCATAAGCATTGCGCCATGTCGGCGTTGACACTGCCCTTGTGTGAAACCAGAATGGTTCCACTTTGGTTGGATACGACTATGCCCACAACGCTCACGCTGAAAAACATCCCCGACGCGGTTTATGAGCGCTTGAAGCGCTCCGCGGAAACCCATCGTCGCAGCATGAACAGCGAAGCCATCGTGTGCCTGGAGGCGATGTTGATTGGCAAGACAGCGTCCGCCGATCGCCTCGCGCGCGCGCGCGAACTGCGCAGCGCGCTCACCAAGGGAAAATTCCGAGCTCGCGACATAGACGCAATGAAACGGGACAGCCGCCCATGATCGTTGTGGACTCCAACGTGCTGGCCTACCTGTATTTGCCAGGCGAACACAGCGCAGCCGCTGACGCACTGCTGGAAAGCGATTCGGAATGGGCCGCACCCATTCTTTGGCGCAGCGAGTTCCGCAACGTTCTGGCCGGTTACATGCGGCGCAAAGCGCTCGACTTCCATCAGGCCTGCGCGTTGCAGAGCGAAGCTGAAAATCTGCTGCAAGGCAACGAGTTCGAGGTCGACTCGCTCGCCGTACTTGAATTGGTCCGCGACAGCGACTGCTCGGCTTACGACTGCGAGTTCATTGCACTGGCGAACAAACTCGATACAAAGCTTGTGACCATGGACAAAAAACTGCTGCGTGCATTCCCGAAAGTCGCTATCGCACTGGTGGCGGGCTGACGCCATATCCACACGCGGCGGATATTTGAACGTGGGTCAACCGCGGACGCGCGTGAGAGCTGTTACTCGAGCTTCGCGAAACGATCGCGTCTTGCTGAGTGACGTTACCCGTGCCAACTCAGCACGTGAATCGGAACACACACAGACAATGCTTCGGAATGCCCGGCGAATCCCTGCTCAATGAAACTGATCGCTCGCCGGTACCCACGAACCTGACGATGATGACGTCGCGGGATGGGCCAGCTTCACCGGCAGGATGATCGACTCGCAGCCCGGCGGCGGCGGTCCTCCGCTGACGCGGGCGGTGGCGCATTCTGCGCTGTTGTCGAGCTTGAGCGGCGCCGCCTTGGCGACCTGCGCCGTGCTGGCTGCGGGCGCGGGCGGCACCAGCGGATTGGCCGGCGCCAGATGCATCCGGTCGTAGACCTTGTCCGCCACGGGCGCGGGCGGCGGATCGCCATTGCCGCAGTTCAACAGCGCCATCGGCAGCAGCGGCGAGAGCGCGCATTTGATGCGCACGCCCCGGGGAAGATGAAAGGTATGCGTCGCCGTGGTTTTCTCGACCGCGTGGCGCAAGGCGGTGTCGACCGAGCTTTCGCCGGGCGGCGTCCAGTCCTTGTCGAAACGGGTGGGCTTGTAGCCGATGTTGGGCGCACGGTGATCCATGATGGTGGTATCGCCGTGCGGCAACACCTGCACGTAGCTGCCCACGTCGCCCTGCTTGGCACCCTGCTCGGCACCGGCCTGGGAAATCGTACCTGTCGGTCCGGTGCCGGTATCGGCTTTGCCTGCGCCGTTATTCTTGCCGTTGGCCTGGCTCGCGCTGGCCGCACCGTGCCCCTGCGTCGACGAGGGTTTTGCCCCCTGCTCTCCCTGGGAGTCCGTCGCGCTGGCTACACCGTTGATCTCGCCGGGCGTTGCGGTGTCACTGCCTTGCGGCGTGGCATTGGGCGCGGTGCTGACATCGCGGTCGCTGCTGCTCTGGCTGGTGCTGGCATCGGGCCGCGCGCTGGTGGACTTGGTGTCAGCCGAATCTGCGGCGACTGACGGACTGGCAGCGTCCGCCTTGCTCGACGAGGGCGCCGCCTGACTGGCGCTGGATGACTGAACGGATGCGGATGCCGGAACGGAAGGCGTCGGCTGCGCACTGAGATCAGGTTTGGGTATGGACGTCTGGACGGCCGAAACCGCTGCCCTGTCGGCCACATTGATCTTCACCGTCGGCGCGACGGACACCACGTTGGGACGGGCGGTGGGCGACACCGGCACCGCCTCCAGCTGGGCTTCGGCCGGCTCCACCGCGGGCGCCTGCACCTGCGGCAGCTCGCGCGGCGCGGCCGGAGCCGCCACGCTCACCGACGCCTTGAGATTGACCGTGGGCGCGGGCTGGGCAGGCAGCGGGATGGCCTGAAGCTCGGGCGCCGGTGGCGCCGCGGGAGTTTCCGCGCGGACGGGCGCCACGCTTGGCGGCACGTTGGCCGGCGGTTCGACGCTGGTCAGTGCGATAGTCGGCTTTTCCACCGCAGGCATGGCCTGAGGCGGCACGTCCGGCAGTGCCTGCGAGGCCGGCGGTGGCATGGGCTGATTGCCCTCGGCCTGCGGTGCACGCACGGGTTCAGGCTGAAACCTTGGCGGCACCGGCGCGTGCAGCGTCGGGGTGGCCAGGACCACAGTGGGCGGCAGACCGGCTACCGGAATCGGCTGCAGCTGTGGCGTGGGCGCCGGCTTGGGCATGCTGACCGGCGGCTTCGGCGCGGCCACTCGTTTGGCCGTCGGCGAATGGCTGACTGTGGCTTTCGCCACGACGGGCGGCGCGGTGGGCGGGCTGGCCTGCGCGAGCGTCATGGTCGACGGCTCGCTGCTGGGCGAGCTGATGCTGGCAAGCTGCTTCGACGCCGATGTGGCCCGGCCTTTGTGTCGAGGCCCCTTTTCTTTCGGCGGGGTGCCGCGGATCGGCGGCGGTGGTGGCGGTTCGGGCGCATCGATCAGACGCACGTGCAGGGCCACGACCTTGGGCTCCGGAATCAGCCGGCCGTCGTCAACCGGCCCGAGTATGAAAACCAGTAGAAAGACGATGTGCAGCAGGACCGCGCCGACGATGCCGATAATGCGGCGCCAGCTTTCGCGTGGCTCCTGGCGCGTCAGCCGACGACGGGAAATCACCCGGGTAGACGTCGCCAGCGGCGATTCCATCAGGATCCGCGCGGGGCGATTGGTGGAATCACCGGCGGCGGCGGGATCGATGGGCGGCAGGGACATGGCCGCCAGTGTAGCGGTGGCCCCGGGTTTCGCCGATACCCGCTGATTCAGCCTACGGCTTGCCCGCGGCAGTCTTGGCAGCAGCCTCTGCTTTTTCCGCATCAACCGCGCGATTGGGCGTATCCACCGGGCAGCCGTGTTCCAGCGGCTTGTTCGCGCGATACATCGCGATGCATGCCTCCAGTGTGGGTGGCGTGGGCGGATGCGGGTCTTTGCCGAACTGCTGCGAGGGCGCCATGCTCAGGCGCTCGTCGCCGTCTTTCTTCGACGGCGGCGGTGGCGGATCGCCGCCGCAACCGCCGGCCAGCATCGCCACCGAAACGGCGCAGTGGATATGCACCCCGCCGGGCAGAGTGAAAGTCTTTTTGACCGTGGTGGCATCGACCGCTTTTTGCAGAGCGCTGTCCACCGTGCTGGTCTTGTGCCAGTACTTGTCGAAGCGCGTCGGCGCGTATTTGATCGGCGTGCCGTGCTGCATCACCTTGTCGCCGTCCGTCGGCAGCCGCTGGACGTAATCCGGCTCAGCGCTGGGCGGCGCACTGGCGGCCGATGCGGGCAGCAAGGGCTGGCCATTCTTGTCGAACAACGTGGGCGGCGGCGCGTCGTCCGGCTTGGTCGCGGGCAGCTGCACGGTCATCGCATCTTTCGACGGCGGCTCCGGTTTGACCACCGGGCGCGGACGTGTGGCTGCCACCTTCGGCGGCGGTGAGCTACGCAGCGGCGAGGGTGGCGGCGGTAACGGTGCCGCCACCGGTTGATCGCGAGGGATAAAGCGGATTTCGATGGCGCCGGCACTCGGCGCCGCGGCGGCGAGGGGCGACATGTCCGGGCGCATCTGCCGCCAGACGAACCAGGCGAAGAACCCGTGCAGCACCAGGGCGGCCAGGATGGACAGCCACAACCAGCCGCGATCGCGCGTCGAGCGGCGCCGCGGCAGCGCACGCAGCATCGCGCTGGTGGACTCATCCAGCGGCACCAGCCCGCGAGCGGGCTGGTCGGTACGTGATGCCCCACGGGGCGAATCGAACTGCGGCGGATGGGTAATGACGGCGTCTCGTGGCGGAGTCAACGGCGAAGCATGCCGCATGACGCTTGAACCTAGCGGGACCGATGCATCTTCTACGCGGAGTGTTCCGCCCAGGGCAGACCTCGAACTGCGCTGGCGGTTCCGCCTGTCGACTGTGATTCAGCCGACGACAGCCGAGCAGGTCGCGTTCATCAACGACATTGGCGGGGCCGGATCAACCGAAAGCGGCCTTGTCGCAGGACGCTTGCCAGCCGCTGTCGTGTAATCGGGCTGCGGTGATCTCTGGCATGACAAACAGGGCAGCTGCGTTCCCGTTGGATCGATAAGGCGACAGGTTCCAGGCCTTCTGGACGGCCAAATGAAAAGCGCCGCACCCGTGGGTGCGGCGGTAAGGTCATCTTCGGATCGACAGGAGCGACCGCAGTAGCTACGCTGCAATCGCCTCGATCAACGTCTTGGTAAAGGCCGGAATGTCGTCCGGCTTGCGGCTGGTGATGAGGTTGCCATCGTGCACGACCTCGCTGTCCTGCCACTTGGCGCCGGCGTTCTCCAGGTCCGTCTGCAGCGACGGCCACGAAGTGATGTTGCGGCCTTTGACCAGCTCGGCATTGATCAGCGTCCACGGACCGTGGCAGATGGCGGCAATCGGCTTGTTGGCTGCACCAAAGGCCTTGATCAGCGCGATGGCCTTGGTGTCCAGGCGAAGCTTGTCCGGATTGATGACGCCGCCCGGCAAGACCAGCGCGTCGTAGTCACTGGCCTGCGCCTGCTCGAGCGCCTTGTCGACCTTGACCGAATCACCCCAGTCCTTCTTGTCCCAGCCCTTGATCTGCTTGGCGCCATCCGGTGCGATGACGTGAACCGTCGCACCCGCCTCTTCCAGCAGGCGCTTGGGCTCCTGCAACTCGCTCTGCTCGAAGCCGTCGGTGGCGAGTACCGCGATGTGGCGGCCGTTCAAATTCTGCTTGCTCATGACGCTCTCCGTGGGGACGAACATCTACTATGTATGAGAGCGCATGCGCACCGCGTGTCGGTAGCGTCTGCAGCGCGTGAGCTCGCGTCACGAGGTGCAGCGGGCTGAATGCGGGGGCTTGAATCAGGCCTGCTTGGTTTTTGATTTCAACAAAGTACCCGTGCACTTCGGCGAGCCGCACAGGCATTTCCAGAGCTTTTTCAGCCGCGCCGTATGCGGCACTTCCAGCACGATGCCGTAATCGTAGGTGAGCTCCTCACCGGGCTTGATGCGTCGAATGGTTTCAATCTTTACCTTGTCGCGGCGCGGATTGCCGCTTGGGCTCTCCTCCACCACCGCGCGGCAGTTGGGCTCGCAGCTGTGATTGATCCAGCGCGCGCCGTTGCCGTTCTGGTTGGCGTCGATGATGTACTCGTCGTTGAGCGTAAACAGGAACGTGTGGCCGGTTTCGCCGCCGTCGCCGTAGAGCTCGTCGGCTTCGTCGTTGGTCAGCAGCTTGCCCTTGTACTCGATCACTTCCTCGCCCTTGGCCAGCGGCTCCACGGCGAACACGCCGTTGCCGTGAATAGGGGAGCGACGGGCGACGATGCGACGGGTCATGTGAGGCTGCCGGTATGAGTGGAAAAGTCGATGATGCCTGCTGCATCGCGCCATGGGAACCGGTCCGGCGCTTTTCCCGTGCGTCAAAACGTTCGCCGGGCCGTCACCGCACTTTTGCGACTTCCTGCTAATATTCAAACAATCGTTTGAGATGATTTCCATGCATCGACTGCTGCGCGGTTCTCTAGTGTTTTTTCTGACGGCTGGGCTGGTTGCCTGCGGGCCGCCAAAGAAGAGCGTGTTTCCGCCGACCGTCAGCGTGCAGCAGCTGAAGGTGCTGCCGGACGGCGAGTGGCAGCTCACTGTGCGCATCCAGAACAACAGTTACGGTGAGATGGATTTCACCTCGCTGGACGGACAGCTGCAGATTTCCGAGCTGATCCCTGTTCGACTGCACGGCACGTTCGAGCTGGATATTCCCGCGCTCACCGGAGATGTGACCACGCTGACCATTCTGCCGACCGCACCGATGTCGAAGGCGCTCCAGGCAGTGAGCGCCAAGGGCAGTGCCGGATCGTTGGGCTACCGCATCAGCGGCAGCTCCAGCGCCAAGCCAGAACAGGAAAAGCAGGCGCGCGATTTCGACTTCAGCGGCAGCGATTCGCTGTCGCCGACGCCCGGCATACCCAACACCTACCGCTGATCGCCTCCACAGACATGCAAGCCAACTTTCTGCACGACGAACCTTCGACCAAGGAATTCCCATGACCGCTTACAAAGCTCCCCTCGACGACCTGCGCTTCACCCTCTTCGACGTGCTGGACGCCGAGAAAACGTTGACCAGCCTGAGCGGCGGCGAAGCGCACAGCCGCGACCTGTTCGACGCCGTGCTGGAAGAAGCCGGCCGTTTCAGCGAGCAGTTGCTGGCGCCAACCAACTGGCCCGCCGACACCGAGGGCTGCCACTTCGACAAGGCCACCCACACGGTGACCACGCCGAAGGGCTTCAAGGAGGCGTTCAAGCAGTTCGCCGACGGCGGCTGGACCGGCCTGACCAACCCCGAGGCCTACGGCGGCCAGGCGCTGCCGGCCGTGCTGGGCACCGCCACCACCGAAATCTTCCAGTCGGGCAACCTGGCCTGGAGCCTGTACCCGCTGCTGTCCGAGGGTTCGACCCACGCGATGGAAATGCACGGTGAGGAATGGCAGCGCCAGCTATACATGAAGCCGATCGTCGAAGGCCGCTGGACCGGCACCATGTGCCTGACCGAGCCGCAGGCCGGCTCCGATCTGGGCATGATCAAGACCCGCGCGGAACCGGCGGGCAAGTCGGGCGAGCACGACCTGTACAAGATCAGCGGCACCAAGATCTTCATCAGCGCCGGCGAACACGACCTCACCGAAAACATCGTGCATCTGGTGCTGGCCCGCCTGCCCGACGCGCCGGCCGGCAGCCGCGGCATCTCGATGTTCATCGTGCCCAAGGTGAAGGTCAACGCGGACGGCTCGCTCGGCGAGCGCAACACCGTGACCGCCGGCTCGATCGAGCACAAGATGGGCATCCACGCCTGCTCCACCTGCGTGATGAACTTCGACAATGCGGAAGGCTTTCTGATCGGCAAGCCGCACAAGGGCCTGGCCGCGATGTTCACCATGATGAATGCCGCGCGCCTGTCGGTCGGCGTGCAGGGCTTGGCACTTGCCGAGCGCGCGCTGCAGAACAGCCTCAACTACGCCCGTGAACGCCTGCAGTCGCGCGCGCTGTCCGGCGCCAAGTTCCCCGACAAGGTCGCCGACAACCTGCTGGTCCAGCCGGACGTGCGCCGCATGCTGCTTACCCAGCGCGCCTTCGTGGAGGGTTCGCGCGCGCTGCTGCTTTACACGGCGCTGCAGACCGACATCGAAGCCCGCGCCACCGACGAGGCCGCGCGCAAGAAGGCCGGCGAGCTGGTCGCGTTCCTGATTCCGATTGCCAAGGGTGTGGTTACCGAGCTGGCGCAGGAGTGCACCAAGGAGGCCCTGCAGGTGTATGGCGGCCACGGTTTCATCGCCGAGAACGGCATGGAGCAGTTCGTCCGCGATGCCCGCATCATCACCTTGTACGAAGGCACCACCGGCATCCAGGCCGCCGACCTGCTGGGCCGCAAGATTCTCCAGCTGCAGGGCGTGGGCCTGAAGCATTTCCTGGAAGAGATCAGCACGTTCTGCCATGCGCAGAAGGGCAACGAGGCGCTGCGCTCGCTGATCGGTCCGCTCGCCACCTTCACCAAGCAGTGGGGCGACCTGACCATGAAGCTGGCGCAGAACATCCAGGCCAACCCGGAAGAGCTCGGCGCCGCGGCAAACGACTACCTGTACTACTCTGGCTACGTCGCGATCGCCTACCTGCTGGCCAAGGGCGTGGCCGCGGCCGAAGCCGGCACGCAGTCCGAAGCGTTCAAGCAGGCCAAGCGCGATACCGCGAGCTTCTACTTCGCCCGCCTGCTGCCGCGCTGCCTGATGCATCAGGCGGCGATCGAGGCCGGCATCGCGACGGTGCCTGAAATCGCCTGAGTCGTCTCGATACAAAAAGTGAAAATTGAAAGAGCCCGGGTTCATGCCCGGGCTTTTTCATGCGCGATGTTCTGCCCGGAGGGATCGCAAGGCTCCCATCACTTGCCACCGCGACATGCGGTTACTCTAGAGGAGCTATCCAACGGGGAGTCATCATGAAGTCGAGTCGTGCCGTCGTCGCGTGGCGCGGGCTGAGGCCTGCGCTGTTCACCGTGCTGCTCACGCTGAGCGGCGCCTTGCTGGCCGCGGATCCGCCTGCCGCCAAATACCCCAACTATCCCAGCGAAACGCCGGCCAACTTCAAGCCCGTCACCGACGGCTACGACTACGTGCGGCGCGAGGTGATGATTCCGATGCGCGACGGCGTGAAGCTGCATACGATCATCCTGGTGCCCCGCGTGCTGACCACCGCCGGCGCCGCGCATGCCGGCATGCTGCTGACGCGCACGCCGTACGACGCCAAGGCGCTGACCACGCACGTTCCCAGCGGACACCTCGGCCCGATGCTGCAAGGCTACGACAACGCGACCGACGTGATTATCGAAGACGGCTATATCCGCGTGGTGCAGGACATCCGCGGCAAGTACGGGTCCGAAGGCGATAACGTGATGAACCGCCCCGTGCGCGGACCGCAGAACCCGACACCGGTCGATGACGCCACCGATACCTACGACACCATCGACTGGCTGGTGAAGCACGTGCCCGAGTCCAACGGCAAGGTCGGCACGCTCGGCATTTCCTACGACGGCTTCGAGCCGCTGATGGCGTTGATCCATCCGCATCCCGCGTTGAAGGTATCGGTGCCGATGAACCCGATGGTCGACGGCTGGATGGGCGACGACTGGTTCCACAACGGCGCGTTCCGCCAGCAGAACATGAGCTACATATACGAGCAGATCGGCAGTCGCGACAACAGCATCAAGTGGGCGAGCAGCTATCACGACGAGTACGACCTGTTCATGCAGGCCGGCTCGGCCGGCGAGCTGGGCCGCCAGTACGGCATGACCCAGCTCGGCTTCTGGAACAAGGTCCTGGCGCACCCCGCCTATGACGCGTTCTGGAGCGATCAGGCGGTCGACAAGGTGCTGGCCACGCTGCCGCTGAAGGTGCCGGTGATGCTGGTGCACAGCCTGTGGGATCAGGAAGACAGCTACGGCGCGCTGGCCGTCTATCGCGCGATCAAGCCCAATGACAGCAGCGGCGACATGGTCAAGCTGGTGATGGGTCCATGGCACCACGGCCAGGAGATCGAACAGGCGAGTTCACTGGGCGCGATCAGCTTCGACAGCGACACCGGCAAGTATTTTCGCGAGCACATCCTGCGGCCGTATCTGGCGCAGTACCTGAAGGACGGCGAGCCCAAGGCCGATCTCGCCCCGGTCACCGCGTTCGAAACCGGCACCAATCAGTGGCGCCGCCTCGACCGCTGGCCGCTAGCCTGCGAAAGCGGCTGCCCGACGAAAAGCCGGGCACTGTATCTGGAGCCGGGGCTGAAACTCGGCTTCAGCGCGCCTGCTGCCGGCGCGCCCTACGACGAGTATGTGTCCGATCCCGCGCACCCCGTGCCGTTCCGGGCGCGGCCGATCCAGCCGGTCGGCTACGACCCCGGCCAGACCTGGTCGCAGTGGCTGGTTGACGACCAGCGCGAAGCCTCGGGCCGCACCGACGTGCTGACTTTCACCGGCGACGTGCTCACCGCGCCGGTGAAAATCAGCGGCGTGCCCGAGGTGCATCTGGCCGCCTCCACCAGCGGCACCGACAGCGACTGGGTGGTCAAGCTGATCGACGTATATCCCGATCAGGTGGCCGACCGACCCGACCTGGGCGGTTATCAGCTGGCGGTGGCAATGGATATTTTCCGCGGCCGCTACCGCGAAAGCTTTGTCACGCCGAAAGCCCTTGTCGCCAACCAGCCGTTGGCCTATCGATTTGCCCTGCCCGCAACCAACCACGTGTTCCTGCCCGGCCATCGCATCATGGTGCAGGTCCAGTCGAGCTGGTTTCCGCTGTACGACCGTAACCCGCAGACCTTCGTACCGAGCATCTTCGAGGCCAGACCCGCGGACTACCAGAAGGCCACCCAGCGGATTTACCACTCGCCGGAGCAGGCCAGCTATATCGCGCTGCCGGTTATCGGAGGCTAGACCCGACTCCCGCCAGGCATCGCAACGGCCGATCCAACAAAAAGCCCGGGACTGCATAGCCCGGGCTCCTGGTGTGTCCACTTCTGGTGTGACCAAGCGTGACCATTTCGAACCTACGCGTCACAAATGGTCATCACGGCGTTGCGGGGCGGAAACGTTGTAGGAACGGGTCGATGCGGGAGCTGCTCACTCCCGACGATGACCGTCCTCCGCCGATGATGCTTCGCTCAGGCTTGTGCCTTGAAGCTGCTGATCTGCATGTATTGGCGGATGAGTTCCTCATGCGCGCTGTCGAGCGCCAGAAGCTCATTGGCCATGGCGGCCTGAGTGGCGGCAGCGCTCTGTTCGGCGGAAACCTTGGCGGCAGACGAAGTCGCTTCGGCTCGTGGAGCCTGCGGCGCCGGCGCACTGAACTTGGCCAGTTCGGCCTCAAGCAGATAGGTGATGTCGTAGGCTGATTCGCTCATGCCAGAGGCAATGCAATAGGCTTGCCAACCTCCGGGGATTGACTGTGCAGGCACTTTTTTCGCCTGAACACCCGCCAATATCAATGCCGCCGGCCTGCCGAGCCTTCCGCCGGTCTGCCTCAGGGTGTAGAAAAGAGCACGCAATCCCCTGAACTCTCGCACTGATGACCGAGCCAAACCTGCTGATCCGTCTTGCCGAAGACGACGACGACTTCATTCTTTCGCTGGTGCCGCGCTTCGTGGATTTCACGCTACCGCCGTGGCGGCGACGGCACGAATGCATCGAGGGCATCCGCAGCGACCTGCTGAAACATCTGGAGGATCAGCCGGCGAACAGCTATCTGTTCGTGGCCGAGAATGCCGACGGCGAGCGGGTCGGCTTTATCCATCTTCAGCGCACCGCGGATTTTTTTACCGGACGCAGCAATTGCCACATCTCCGATCTGGCGGTAGCACCGCAGCACGAGCGTCTTGGCGTGGGCAAGGCCTTGCTGGCGCATGCCGAGAGATGGGCCCGCGAGCACCATTGCCAGCTGGTGACGCTCGCCGTATTCCCCGGTAACGAGGGCGCTCGGGCGCTTTACGAAGCCAGCGGCTACGCGCTGGACCTGCTGCGGCTGGCCAAACCGGTGCGCTAAAAAAAGACGCAGCGCCGTTGGCGCTGCGTCTGCCGCTTGGAACCCAACCCAATTAGTTTCGGGTATCGCTGGCAGGGGCCTCGGCCAGCTCGCGCTGTTCGAGTCGACGCGCCAAGCGGTCGATGTTCGACAGCGACATCAGGTGCGCGTAAATCCAGCCGAACACGCCTTCCTTCGCAAACTGGTGTGCCGTCGCCTCGTCCAGCGTGCGCAGCTTTTCCTCGTTGACTACGAACAGGCCGTTGAGGTTGATCGAGCGGCTGTCCGGGCTGTCCGGCGCGCCGCGGGTGAGGCGGATATTGCGCGGGATCAGCAGGTCATGCTTGTTGAGCTGCTCCATGAACCAGCGCGTACGCGCGATGTTCTGCTGGAACTCGCCCAGAAAGCCGACCGCCTGGGTCAGCATCTCGGTATCGGTGCCGTCTTCCTTGAACAGCCGCTCGCCTTCGGACTTGTTGAAGCCGGCGTAGTCCTCATCGAGGAAAACGGTCAGCTCATCGCCGGGCTGGCCCTCCGGCTTCTCGGCCAGTACGAACGGATACCGGCGGATAAAGGCGGGGACATACGTATCGGCAGCCCAGTGGCCCTCGGCGTCGATGTACAAATTTTCGTCCTGACGCAAGCCGAGCAACGCTACCGGTCCGGCGTCCTTTGCATCGTTGCCGGCGAACACGATCAGCAGATCGCGCGCGGCAATGAAGAATTCGGTGCCGGTGAGGGGCACCGAGTGTGCCTTGGCAGCGAACTTCAGGTTCGGTACGCCCTTCAGGCGCAGATCCTTGTGGTCAATACGATTGAGCGGAACGGGACGCTCGTAAAAAAGGACTTCAGCCACGTTGACTACCTCTGCCCCGCCAGGCCGGGGTCGCCACCGAAGCGTCCCCTCCCATAACCCGGCGCCGGGTGATTGTTGATTGGTCACTATATCAGCGCCGCCGCGGGTGGGCGACTTGCCGCAGCAGGGAATGCCGAGTGCATCGCCGCCGCACAATGGCGGCAAGGCCTGCCCCCAGGGCATGGCTCCGCCCGCTAGCATGCGAATTGCAATGAAAGTGTTCTATGCTGCTGGAAACGACGCATCCTGCATTGTGTAACGCTTTCTGACGCTTTGGCCGAAGGACGATCTGCATGCTTATGGAAGTCCCGCTGACAGATGTGCCCAACCGGGCCGACATCCACGCGACCCGCGTGCTGTCGCTCGATGCCACCGGGCGCATCCTTGACTGGATCAGCTGGCAGGAGGCTGTGTGCCTCTACGTGCGCAACGCAGTGGCCTGGACCCTCGGCGACCCCTGCCTCACCGTCCATGGCGGCATCAACCGCCTGCACGGCGAACAGAGCGTGATGCATCTGCATCCGATCATCGCCAGCACCGGCCACTGCCGCGATCACGCGATCGACCCCGCGCCCGCCCTGACCAATACCGCCCTGTTCGCCCGTGACCGGCACCTGTGCCTTTACTGCGGCAACCACTTCACCCGCGGCGAACTCACGCGCGATCACGTGCTGCCGATTTCCAAGCACGGCGCCGACGTGTGGGAAAACGTGGTCAGCGCCTGCCTGCACTGCAACCTGAAAAAGAGCAACCGCACGCCCCAGCAGGCCAACATGCCACTGCTGGCGGTGCCCTACCGGCCCAGCTGGGTCGAGCATCTGATCCTGTCCAACCGCAACATCCTGGCTGATCAGATGGAGTTTCTGGTCAATCACCTGCCGCGAAACCGTCGCGCCGCGCACGGCTGAGCGTGGCACTGCGTCAGGTTGCAGCGCGCCGCCGACGCAGCGGACAGCACAGCCTCATACACCTCCACTGGGCGATGGCAAACCGGACTTCGCGGTGCGGCGTCGGGAACCGCTTCCGATGGTGCCCGAGGCAATTGGCCGCGTTGGTCCCGCGACCCGGCGATTGCACGGCAGCATGCTGATGGGAACGGCAAGCCGTCGTGCCTGTCTTGTGCGCCAATGAAAAGGCGCTCAAATCGAACGGGTGGTCGAGGCCGTCGGAGATTACAGCCGGGTGATTGCAGTAATGACTCAGGGAATGATTGCCATGTCTCGTATAACGGCAGGTCGCCAAGCCCGGCAGCGCGTTGCCACGAAGCTGCACCGAAGCGTGGGGATTCGCGCTTTCAGCGCCGGCACGCACCTATCAGCGATGAGCCCACGCGCCGATCGCGGCTTCGCCGGGACGAGCGAGAACACTAAATCCAGGCCTGGGCCGTCAGGCGTCGGTGACGGCGTCAATCCCCGCACGGTCACCGTGACCGCGCATAGCTGTGCGCTGAAACCCATTCCCTCTGTGACGCCGTCGCGCAGGTGGGGCATGGATAGGCCGGTGGACTTCTGAAAAAGCCGATGCTCCCGCCGCGCTATCAGGTCCTGCTGATCTACTCGCTGCTCCAGGCAATGATGCAGTTCGAGTGGCTGCGATTTGCGCCAATCACCAGCGAGATCGCGATCCACTATCGGGTATCGCAGAGCGCCATCGGCACGCTGTCGCTGGTGTTTCCCCTGCTTTTCATTCCGCTGGCGTTGCCGGCAGGTGCCTTGCTCGATCGTGTGTCGGTGCGCACGTCGCTGCGCATCGGCGCAGTGGGCATGGCACTGGCGGCCTGGCTGCGCGTCGTCCAGCCGCACTATCACTACCTGCTTGCCGGTCAGGTGGCCTTTGCACTGTTGCAGCCGCTCGTGATGGCCCTGATCGCGCGACTGGGCCTGATCTGGTTTGACGAGGGTGAGCGCCTGCGCGCCACCGAAATCCCCAGCATGGCGATGTTTGCCGGCCTGGGCCTGGCTTTCGTGCTGGTGCCGATGATCGGGTATGAAACGCTGTGGCTGGATGCATGGGTGCTCACTGCGGTGGCAGCCCTCACGTGGCTTGTGGTGCCCGCCGATCCGCGCACGACGGCAGCGCCGGGCCCACGGCCGTCGTGGCGATCGGCCATGCGGGCCATGCTGCGCACGCCGGCCTTCCTGATCATCACCGCGTATTTTTTTCTGGCGAACGGCTACTTCAACGCCATTTCCACCTGGCTGGAATCGATCCTGCACCGGCATGGCATTGACCCGCAAACCTCAGGCATCGTGGCCTTGTGCATGCTGGTCAGCGGCATCGTGGGCATGGCGCTGATCGAACGCGTCTCGCACTGGCTCAGCCTGCGCACGCTGCTGCTGGTGGCTTCAGTGGGCTCGATCGGCGTCACCGTGGCGCTGTTTGTCAGCGGTTCGGCCGGCCTGCTGTGTGTTGCCGGCGTCGCGCTGGGCGCAACGCTTTTGGCGCCCCTGCCCTTGCTGATCCAGGCTGCGGCGAACATCACCAGTGAGGAGCATGCCGGCACCGCGGTGAGCGTGTTCTGGTTGACAGGTAACGCCGGCGCCGCTGTTTTCATTGCCGCTCTTGCGCCGATCGCCGACGCCGGGCAGTGGGCCGTGGGCTGTTTTCTGCTGATCGGCATGCTGATGCTGCAGGGCGTGCTGGCGTTTGTTTTCAAGCCGGCTGAAAAAGCCGCGACAGGCTGATCGGATTTCGTCCGGCGACGGGAATCGCTGCGGCCAGATCAGGTGTCTGGACTGTCGTCGCCCACGAGCGACGATTCAGGTGCGCGGCGTCTCATGGCACCGGGCGCCTCGCCCAGCCAGCGCTTGAAGGCACGGCGGAACGCGCGCGCATCGCTAAAGCCCAGTCGCCGGCCGGCTTCGGCAACCGTGAGGCCTTCGTCGCGCAACAGATGCCGCGCCTGCTCGGCGAGCAGACGCTCGCTCAGCGCGTGAAACGATGTGCCCGCCTCACTGAGCCGCCTCCGCAGCGTGCGCGGGCTCAAGTCCAGCGCTTCGGACACGTTTTCCAGCGACATCACCGCGCTGCCGGCCTGTTTGAGCACATGCTCGACGGCCGCCACAGCATTGGGGGTTTGATGGCTGCGTGCACGCTCCTCCAGCAGGCTGCGCAGTTGGGCGGCCGCCACCGTCGAATGGCTGGCCAACGGTAGTTCAAGCCATGCGCGCGGGAGAAGTATGCGGTTGTGCGGCTGTCCGAAATGCGCTGGGCATTGGAATATTTCCGCATAACGCGGGGCATGTGCCGGCGGCGGGTAAGTCAGGTCGATCGCTTCGAATCGATAACTGTCGCCGAGCAGAATATGGATCAATACGATGAGGCTGGCGAACAGCTCCTCGATGACGCAGATATGCACCATCGGGTCGTGCAGACGCGGCGTGGCAATGAGCACGGCCAGGTCGCCCTGAAGTTGGTAACTCACGTCGACCAGCCCGCCGCCCTGACGCTGGTAGCGCACGCCGATGTCGATCGCCTCACCGAAGGTGCGCGCTGCGGTCATGGCGTAGCCGGGCAGGCCGAAGTGACTGATGTTCTGCCGGCGCCCCAGCTCCAGGCCAAGATCGCTGCGCCCGGTCAACTGCATGGCACGACGGAACAATCGCCAGGCCTGTCGGTTTGAAATCAGTTCGCCGGCGCACATGTCGGCCACCGTGACCCCCACGTCGGCGCACAACCGCTCGGGCGCAATGCCGAGCTCGGCCACAAGATCGATCAACTCCGCCAGTGCCAGCGGGGCGATCTCCGGTGTGAACTGATCGGCAGCGAGCTTTGTGCGCGGCAAGGCAGTTTGGATGGTGGCCGTGATGGTCCCCATTGTACCGCGCCCCCCGGATTATGCTGAAACGGCAAGGCGCGCTGCAGCGGTTGCCGTCACGCGGGCGGCGGTTGAGCACGGAACAACGACGGCATTCGCTCCGACTGACGAGGGACCGGCCATGAACAGATTAGGCATTGCCGGGAGCACCTGCCTGCTCCTGATTGGCTCGGCTCTGGCACAGGGCGCCAACGCAGCGCTGCCGCCACTGGCGCGCTGCGTGATGAAAAGCCCGCGCCTGCACATCGGCAGCACGCCGACACTCACGATCAACGGCGTGACCTACACCACCAGCCATCAGCCCGATGCCCCAGTCCGATCGAACTACCGATCAGCCATCCCGGTCCGCAAGAAGCACCGCAGCCTTATAGGGGGATCAGTCACTCATTTCAGATCGTCGGCACACCTGCGGATTGTCCGTAGCGCATCGTGCGCCGGCTTGACGGCCCACAGCGCGCTGCCCCACGTCGGCGTGTCCGGCAGAGCGGCGTTCGCGTGACGTTCGCCTCCTGCATCAGTCAGGGTCGGCTGCCAGTGCCTCCTCCACGTTGTCTAACTCACTGCGCCCCTTATCGGCCAGCCGGCAGTAGTGACGGCGGATTCGGGCGAGGGTTTCGTCGTCGAGTTCTTCCAGATTGAGCAGCGCGTTGTGCGCACGGCTGCTGCGGATCAGCTCGTCCAGCTTGATCTGCACGGCAGCACCGTCGCGGTTCTGGGTGTTCTGGATCAGAAACACCATCAGGAACGTGATGATAGTGGTCCCGGTATTGATGACCAGCTGCCAGGTATTGCCAAAGTGGAACACGGGCCCAGTTCCGGCCCAGATCAGCACGATCATTACCGCGGCGAGAAACGTGGCGGGTTTGCCCGCCGCAGACGAGGTACCTGCGGCAAAACGGCGGAACATTGACGAGGCGCTCATGCAATAGTCCTTAAAAAGTGGAGGAAGCCCGCCAGCCGGGCGTCCGCAGCCATGGGCGCACTGGCCGGAGGCCACACGATAGCGCCCGCCCGGCCGTTTGCCGCGCCTTGCCCTTGCCCCGCCCCGCCGCTGGACCAACAATACGCAGATGACCGAGCTTTCGCGCTACCCCCACCTCGACACCATCGACACGCCTGTCGATCTGCGCCGCGTATCCGACGATCAGCTGCCGGCTGTGGCCGACGAGCTTCGCCAGTATCTAATCGAGGCGGTCGCCAGCTCCGGCGGGCACTTCGGCGCCGGGCTAGGCGTGGTCGAGCTCACCGTGGCGTTGCATTACGTGTTCAACACGCCGGTCGACCGCCTGGTCTGGGACGTCGGCCACCAGTGCTATCCGCACAAGATCCTCACCGGCCGCCGCAGCCGCATCACCACGATCAAGAAGAAGGACGGCCTGGCGCCGTTCCCGCGGCGCGAGGAAAGCGAGTACGACACCTTTGGCGTCGGCCACTCGTCCACGTCCATTTCCGCGGCCCTGGGCATGGCCATCGCGGCGCAGCGCAAGGGTGACAACCGCAAGGTCGTCGCGGTGATCGGCGATGGCGCGATGACGGCCGGCATGGCCTTCGAGGCGCTGAACCACGGCGGCGACGTCGAGCCGAACATGCTGGTGGTGTTCAACGACAACGGTATGTCGATCAGCGAGAACGTCGGCGCGCTGACCAAGATGATGGCGCGCGCGATGGCCAGCCAGACGCTGAACACCTGGCGCGAGCGGGCCAAGCGGGCGATACCGAAACAGTCGTTCTTCGGCCGCTGGTTCAAGCGCTGGGAGGAGCACGCCAAGGGCATGTTCGTGCCCAGCACGCTGTTCGAGGAGCTGGGCTTTCATTACACCGGCCCCATCGACGGCCACAACCTGCCGCAGCTGCTGCACGCGCTGCGCACGGTAAAGAATCTACCCGGCCCGCAGCTGCTGCACGTGATCACTACCAAGGGCAAGGGCTACGCGCCCGCCGAGCAGGCACAGATCGAATACCACGCGGTCGGCCCGTTTGACCCGCAGGCCGGGCTGGCCAAAAAATCTACGCCGGCCAAACCGACCTATACCGACATTTTCGGCGACTGGCTGTGCGACATGGCGGCCAGCGACGATCGCCTGCTGGGCATTACTCCGGCGATGCGCGAGGGTTCGGGCCTGGTGCGCTTCTCCAAGGAATATCCGCAGCGCTATTTCGACGTGGCCATCGCCGAGCAGCACGCGGTAACGCTGGCGGCCGGCATGGCCTGCGAGGGCGCCAAGCCGGTCGTGGCGATTTACTCCACCTTCCTGCAGCGCGCTTACGATCAGGCGATCCATGACGTGGCGCTGCAAAATCTGGACGTGACCTTTGCGATTGATCGCGCTGGCGTGGTGGGCCCGGATGGCGCCACGCACTCCGGCACCTTCGACCTGTCCTTTCTGCGCTGCCTGCCGAACATGGTGATCATGGCGCCGGCCGATGAAAACGAGTGCCGCATGATGCTCAGCACCGGTTTTCAGTACGCGGGACCGGCGGCGATTCGCTACCCGCGCGGCAATGGGCCGGGCGCCGCCATCCACAAAAACCTGGACACGCTGCCGATCGGCAAAGCCGAACTGCGCCGGCGCGGGCACGGTATCGCCCTGCTGAGCTTCGGCACCATGCTGGCGCCCGCCGCCACCATTGCCGCCGAACTCGACGCCACCCTGGTCAACATGCGCTTCGTAAAACCGCTGGACGAGGCGATGCTGCTGGAATTGGCCAAAACCCACGATGCCTTCGTCACGATAGAAGACAACGCCGTCGCCGGCGGCGCCGGCTCGGGCGTGGCCGAGTGTCTGGCCGCGCACGGCATCGTCAAACCGATCCTGCATCTCGGCCTTCCGGACGTCTATCTGGAGCACGGCAGTCGCGAGGAAGTGCTGACCATGGCCGGACTCGACCTGCCCAGTATCCGCCACGCCATCAAGGCCCGCTTTCCGCAGCTGACGACAATCGCCAGCGCGGGCTGAGCCGTCACGTTCAACTTGAAGCCACGCCGATGCGCGCGGCTTTTATCAAACGCGCCCGCCGCTGACGCGGTCACGCTGTTCCAGATCCTGCGCGGTAAACACCTTGATGTAGCCCGCCGCTTCCAGCAGCTTGCGTACGGCTTCGCCCTGATGCCAGCCGTGTTCGAGCAGCAGCCAGCCGCCGGGCTCCAGATGCGCGAGCGCGTCAGTAATGATGCGGCGAATATCGTTCAGGCCGTCCCTGCCCGAGACCAGCGCACTCGCCGGCTCGAAGCGCAGATCGCCGCGCGCGAGATGCGGATCGTTGGCTTCGATATACGGCGGATTGGAAACGATCAGCGCGAACCGCTGAAAGATCAGCGGCGTCAGCCAGTCCCCCTGAACAAAGTCGATATTGGCGATGCGCAGGCGTCTGGCATTGTTGATCGCTACCGCCAGCGCGGCGGCGCTGGCGTCCGTGGCCGTGACGCCAGCCTGCGGCCGCGCGCTGGCAATCGCCAATGCAATCGCACCGCTGCCAGTGCCCAAATCCGCCACCTGTGCGGTCGTGCCGCGCGGCAGGCGTTCCAGCGCCAGCTCGACCAGCAGCTCCGTTTCGGGGCGGGGAATCAGCGTGTCCGGCGTGACCTCGAGATCCAGCGACCAGAAACCCTGGCGGCCGGTGATGTACGCCACCGGCTCGCCCTTGACCCGCCGCTCGACCAGCGCGGCATACACCGTCTGGACGTCTATATCCACCTCATCATCGGCATGCGAAATAAACCAGCTGCGCGACTTTCCCAGCGCGTGCAGCAGCAATATCTCGGCATCAATGCTCTCGTCGAGACGATGCATGGCGTCGGTGAGCACGCTGCGCACATCGGACATTCGGTGACTCCTCGTTCACGACAAAATGATGATCACTGCAAGCTTACGCACTCCCGCTGCGGCATCGGTAAATCACAGAGCGCGATGCGCCCCAACCTGTTCAAATGAACCGCATGTGCCTGAGCTTCGCACGCCATCGGCAGCCAGATCCGCCAAGACCCCGCCGATTCTTGGAGTCGAGAAACCGGGCAGCCCACTTTGACTGCCGATTTACTCGGCGTCCGCATCGCTCGAAATCCCGAGTCATACACACAGTGTAAGGGCTACACGAGTGGTATACGGGGCGCGCTGCATCCTGCGACGCCGCGCTCACGTATTTATGTCCACACCGAAAGAGACCACCTGCAAGAACCTGCGGCAAGAGCGGTGATCGACTTCAATGAAGCAAGGAAAACGCATGCCGTTTGACAAAGAGGCGCCGCCACCACGCCCGCTCCGCGCGAGCTTTCTTACAGCGATTTTGCTGGCGCTCGGCGCCGGACTGCTGGCCGGGTGCCAGGCGACCTTCTTCGCCGGGCTCAACGCGACCAGCCGGCACGGCGACGTGGTCATCGACCACGACGTGACGTTCGATCCGGAACATGGCCTGGCCATGGATATCTACCGCCTGCCGCATACCGAGCATGCGCCGGTGGTGGTGTATTTCTACGGCGGCAGCTGGAAATCCGGCAAGCGCCAGTGGTATCGCTTTGTCGGCGAGGCGCTGGCCAAACGCGGCATGGTGGTAATGATTCCGGACTACCGGCTGTGGCCGAAAGTGAAACTGGATGGCTTCATGCAGGACGGCGCCCGCGCCGTCGCATGGACGCATGCGCACTCCGGCGAATATGGCGGCGACAGCAATGAGCTGTTCGTGATGGGTCACTCCGCCGGCGCGCATATCGCCGCCTTGCTGGCTACCGACGATGAGTGGCTGGCCGCCGACGGCATGCACGCGAAGCAGCTGGCGGGCTTTATCGGCCTGGCCGGACCGTACGATTTCCTGCCGCTGAAGGATCCGGATTTCGTCGACATGTTTGGCCCCACGCACGAGGCGCAGCTGCGCTCGCAGCCAGTGCATTTCGTCAACGGCGACGAGCCGCCGATGCTGCTGATGCAGGGCACCACGGACAAGATCGTGTGGCCGCGCAATACGCTTTCGCTGGCAGCAGCGATGCGGCGCGAACACGAACCGGTGGAGGTAAAACTCTATCCGGACATTGGCCATTTCGCGCTGCTTTTTTCGCTCTCCGAACAGTTCCGCGGCAAGGCGCCGGCGCTGAACGACACGGTGGATTTCATCCATGCGCAGGTGACGCAGCGGCGTCAGGCGTCAGCACCGACAGCACGCTAAAACGGAACGTCACCATAAAAAACGCCGGGCGTCGAAGCCCGGCGTTTTTGTTTGCGGCGGCCAGTCTCAGCCGAATATCCGAGCGATCAACGCAGAATGGAGGCCGGATCCTGTTTGGCCTTGAGCGCGCTGCAGAGCTGGATCGATTCACTGGTCTGCGCCAGGCCGCGGTCGATGCCTGCCGCGTCGTTCAAGCGCGGCTTGAAGAAGGCCTGCAGACGATCCACCTCGGCGGTCGAACAACCGCCGCCAGCAGCAAAGCGTGGCAGGGCCCCGCCGGCGAAGCTGCCCGTGCGCGCCAGAATCTGCGGGTAGTGCGCGGTAAACCAGGACCACAGCGCATCACGCTGTGCCTGCGTATCGCGACCACCGCGCACCAGCGACGCCATCTCGCCGACCTTGACCGGTTTGCTCAGGGCAAAGTCGCGCACTTCGTTGGTGAGCGCAGGGTCTTCCACGCTGGCCAGACCGGCCAGCATGCTGTTGCGCAGCGCGGCGTCGCTGGTCTGCGGCAGTTCGGCGATCAGCGCGTCGACCACCGGCTTGCCCTTTTCCTGCACGGCCACACCCAGCGCGTCACCGAGCAGATCGGGATCGGCCGCACTGAGATTCAGACGTCCATTCGGCTGACGCTTGAGCGCCGCCTCGCCCTGCTTCAGCAGCTCGGCGCGTACTTCGGGCAGCTTGTACTGCAGTCCCAGCGCGCCGGCCAGGGCGCTGCGCAGCAGCGCATCGTCACCGGGCTCGCCGTCCTTGCGCTGGTAGCCGAGCTGCTGCAGGCGCGGCAGGTAGGCGTCTTTCACCCATGCGGCGAGCTTGCTGCGCTGGGCATCGGTGCTGGCTTCGTTGCGGTAAATCCATTCGACCTGGTCAAGCGGCGCGGTCGCTACCACCAGAATCTTCGACGAGGTCAGCGGCTTCAGCGCGGCCAGTGCGTCGCCGGCGTCGATGTCACCGTGCTGGAAGCTGGCATCGACGGCATCGGCATAGGCCAGCTGCTCGGCGTCGCTGAGCTGGGCCACGTGGGCGGTGAGATCGGCGAACTCTTTCTTGCCCAGGCTGAAGCGGTAGTAGCCGCTGGCATTGGCGTTGGGCATGATCCAGGTCGGCTGGCTGGCGCCCGGCAGCACCATGCTGCCGCTGGCCTTGGCGAGCACGTCACAGCTCACCTTGCTGCCATCGGCAGTACCGTAGCGCACGCATACCGGAATGCCCCACACGCGCTTGCTATCGCCGGTGCTGCCGACCGGCAGGAAGCGGCTCTGGCTGAGTTTCAGCACGGTCTTGCCGCCCTGCTGCTCCAGCGATGTCTGCACATACGGCACGCCGGACTGGTCGAGGAAGCTGTTGAAGGCCTGTTTGAAATCGTTGCCCTTGCCGGCAGCCGCGGCGATCGAGGACACCAGATCGTTCGCCACCGCGTTGCCGAACTTGTGCTTCTGGATATACGCCTGCATGCCCTTCTGAAACGTCTTTTCGCCGACGTAGTTTTCGAACATGCCGATGACGCTGGCGCCCTTCTGATAGGTGATGCCGTCGAAGGCGGTTTCGATGTCGCCATTGCCGGTGATCGGCTGGCGAATCTTGCGCGCGCTGACCAGGCTGTCGTTGGCCATGGCGCCCTGCGCGCCGGTCACGCGATCAAGATCGGCGCGGTACTCGGGATGCACCTGCTCGGTCACCTTCTGCTGCATCCAGGTCGCAAACGCTTCGTTGAGCCAGATGTCGTTCCACCATTCCATCGTCACCGTATCGCCGGTCCACTGGTGCGCCAGCTCGTGCGCCGTGACGTTGAACGAACCGCGCACATTGCGCGCCGGCGAGTCCTTGTCGAGCAGCAGCAGCCAGTCGCGGAACGTCACCAGGCCGGCGTTCTCCATCGCGCCGGCGGCAAAGTCCGGCGCAGCCAGCACGTCGAGCTTGTCCCACGGGTAGCCGAAGCCGTAATAGTTTTCCAGCGCGTGGATGATGCTCGGCGTTTCGCCCAGCACGTGCTGCATGCGGTGCGCCTCGCCATCGGAGGCGATACCGCGCAGCGGCAGTGGCGTGGTGCGGTAGGCATCCGGCGAAATGTCCGGCGCGGTGGCGATGCTCCATGGGCCGACGCCGAAGGCGACCAGATAGGTCGGCAGCGGCAGCGTCGGCGCAAAGTCCAGCGTCTTCCAGCCGGCCTCGGCCTTGGTTTCCTTCACCTGCTGGGTGTTGGCGACCGCGGTGTCCTTGTCGGGAATCGTGAGGCTGATGGTGAACGGCGTCTTGAAGCCCGGCTCGTCGAACCCCGGAAAGGCGAAGCGCGCGCTGATCGGCTCCATCTGCGTCATCGCATACGGCTGGCCCTTGGCCGACACCTTGTACAGGCCCTGCAGCTGCGCGTTGAGCGGCGCGGTGTATTCAAACGCCAGCGTCAGCGTCTGCGGCTTCAGCGTGCTGCCGAAATCCACGCGCGCCACGCCGGCCTTCGCATCGGCCACGGTGTAGGTGCCAGCGTGCGCGGCGCCCGCTGCGTCGGTGATGGTGACCTTGGATACCTTCAACTCGGCGCCGTCCAGCCACAGGTGATCGGAGGCCTTGGAGAGCTTGACGGTGATTTTGGTGATGCCGGAAAAATCCTCTTGCGCAGGATCGACCTTGAACGACAGCGCATACGACTGCGGCACGGCCCACTGCGGCAAGCGGCCCCGCGGCACCTGATCGGTCGTGGCGGCAAACGCGGCGGCACAGCAGCTGGCCAAGGCCGTGAGCAGAAGAGGACGGACAAAACGACGCATGGAAGACCCCGATACCGAAAGAGTGAACCTCCACGCTAAGCGGCGCATGACTTTCGACACAGTGCCAGAAGGCATGCCCAGGCAAACGCGCGCGCACAAAAACCCCGGCCATCGCTGACCGGGGTCGTCGTTGTTACCCAACTCGATGCGGCATCGCCGCGACGAATCAACCCGCCACGTCGGCCTGCTCCAGCGCCACGGCCACCGCGTGGATCACCGCAGCGATGCGCGCGGTGCTCTGAATCGGCTGCGCCGACAGGCCGTGCTTGCGCAGCGTCTTCTCGTGCGACTCCAGGCACATGCCGCAGCCGTTGACGGCCGACACGGCCAGCGAGGCCAGCTCGAAGTCGATCTTGTCACCACCCGGGTTGGCCATCGCATTCATGCGCAGGTTGGCGCGCAGCGTGCCGTATTCGGCATCGCCGACCAGGTGGATGAAGCGGTAGTAGATGTTGTTCATGCCCATGATCGACGCGGCCACGCGCGCGCCTTTGAGCTCGTCTTCGCTGGCGTGCTGCGCGGCCAGTTCGTTGATCGCGGCGGTCAGCGGCTTGTAGCGCGACGCAATCGCCGAGGCCAGGGCGATCACCGCGATCTGCTTCTGGGTCAGGCCGGGCGCGCCGCCCTCGGTCAGCACCGACTCGAGGTTCAGGCGCAAGTCCTTGGCATAGTCGGGCAGCTGGCTTTTCAGATCGGCAAGACTCATGGAACACCTCGGTAGAATTCGGGAATAACAAACAAAATTTTGGGCACGCGGGGAGAGTCCATGGATGGACTCGTTTTGAGGAGCGAGGAAAAAAAACCGGCGGCGAAGCAAACGTCGCCGCCGGTGGTGTAACCCGCGCGTCAGCGGGGGAGGGACAAACTCTGGCGCGCGGGGTGTTGCGAGCAAATCACTGTCAACGCGAGAGCGCTATTAGGCAACGTGCAGGGTCTCTTCACCCTTGCTCCAGTTGCACGGGCACAGCTCGTCGGTCTGCAGCGCGTCCAGCACGCGCAGCACTTCCTGCGGGTTACGGCCGACCGAACCGTCGGTGACATAGACAAAGCGGATGATGCCGTCCGGATCGACCAGGAACGTGGCGCGCTGGGCCACGCCGTCGTCGCCCAAGATGCCCAGGGCCGAGGTCAGGTCTTTCTTGATGTCGGCCAGCATCGGGAACGGCAGGTCGCGCAGATCCTTGTGGTCCTTGCGCCAGGCCAGATGCACGAACTCACTGTCCGTGCTGGCGGCCAGCACCTGGCAGTCGCGGTCGGCGAACTGGCTGTTCAGGTCGCCGAAACCCTTGATCTCGGTCGGGCAGACGAAGGTGAAGTCCTTCGGGTAAAAGAACACCAGCAACCACTTGCCCTTGTAGGTGCCATTGTCGATCGGAGCGAACGCCTTCTCGACGCTCTCGGTGGAGACGGTCGCGAGAAGGTTGAACTGCGGGAACTTGTCGCCGATGGTCAGCATGGTTTTTCTCCAATGGTGGGGTGTGGCAGATTGACGCCCTGCAAAATGGTTGGTCAGTTTCTGAACAACCGCAACGTTTGCAGCGTGTCGCGATGCACCATCGTACGCAGCCGGGGCAGATTGTTCAAATTGATGGTTTACATCACAATCATAGGCACCAACTATCACGGCAACTGACTCTGCTCATGAATCTGCGTGACCTGCACTATCTCGTCGCCCTGGCCGAACACCGCCATTTCGGCCGTGCCGCGGAGGCCAGTTTCGTCAGCCAGCCGACCCTGTCGACCCAGATCAAGAAGCTGGAAGAAGAGCTCGGCGTGACCCTGGTCGAGCGCATGCCGCGCAAGGTGCTGCTCACCGAAACCGGTCGGGAAATCGCGCGCCGCGCACGCATGGTGCTGGCCGAGGTCGACGAGATCAAGGCCACCGCGCAACGCACCCGCGATCCGGAAGCCGGCACGCTGCGGCTGGGCATCTTCCCTACCCTCGGGCCCTACCTGCTGCCGCACGTCATTCCGCTGCTGCGTGATCGCTTCCCGCGGCTGGAACTGCTGCTGACGGAAGGCAAAACCGAGAACATCATCCACATGCTGCGTGACGGCTCGCTCGACGCCGGCATCCTGGCGCTGCCGCTGCACGAGGATTCGCTGCACACGGAGTTCCTGTTTGAAGAACCCTTCGTGCTGGCCGTGCCGAACAACCATGCGCTGGTGAAGCAGAAAGGCCGGCTCAAGCTGTCCGACCTGGCCGCCGAGCGGCTGCTGCTGCTTGAGGACGGCCACTGCCTGCGCGATCAGGCGCTGGAAGTGTGTCAGCTCGCCGGCGCCGGCGAAAAAACCGGTTTCCGCGCCACCAGCCTGGAAACCCTGCGCCAGATGGTGGCTGCCAACGTGGGCATCACCTTGCTGCCCACGCTGGCGACCAAACCGCCGATGGCGCGCACCGACAACGTGCATCTGATCGAATTCGCAGGGCATCCGCCGAGCCGGCGTATCGCGATGGTGTGGCGCAAGAGTGCGTCGATGACGGGCTTTCTCACGCGCCTGGCCAAGGTGTTCCAGGAGCTGCCGGCCGGTCTGTTCGTGCCGGGTATCGAGGCAGCCAGACGGGCAAAGCAGGCCAAGGGCTGATTTCGCCAGACCATGGCGAGCGATAAAGCCGCTCGATAAACCTGTTGATAAGCTCGTCGCGTTTCACCACATCATCGGACCAACCCACACAGGCTTAGCGCGTCATGCGTCGACTACTGATCGCCCTGCTGGTGCTGCTGGTCGGCTGGGGCGCCCTGTCCCACTGGCGACATCGCGCGGTCGTGCCGCCGACCGGCGTGCTGGCGCCCGATAGTCCGCAGCAGGATGACTTCGGCGCCGGCGCGCCGGTGCTGCAGAAGGGCGACGTCACCCTCACCACGCGCGCGCATTTCGTGGTGACCGCGCGTGTGCTTTCCCGCGAAGACTATTCGTGGGGCGCCGATGCCAAGCTGATCCCCGAAGACCTCGCGCTGGGCTGGGGCCGCATGTCGGACAGCGCCGTGCTGGCGAACATCAAGATCACCCAGTCCGATCGCTTCTACTACTGGCGCGTGGAGCAGTTTCCGATTCCCCGCCGCGAGATCGAAACCTCCAGCGCCAACATGCACATGATCCCGGCCGATGCCGGCGTCAAATACGAACTCGAACACGTGCGCGTCGGCCAGGTGGTGCACTTCGAAGGTTTCCTGGTCGACGCCAGCCGTCCGGACGGCTGGCGCTGGAAAACCTCGATGACGAGAGACGATGTGGGCGCTGGCGCCTGCGAGCTGGTGTACGTGGAACAGTTCGCCGTAGTGAGGCCGTAGCTTTCATCGGGCAATTTTGTCCGGCTTGATTCGACAGCCGTCAGTAGCGCAACAGGCTGTGCAGAGGTGAATCGCCCGGCCAGCGGCTTCGCCCGTCCATTGCACCAAGCTCGATCAGCACGCTGGCGCCCGCCACCTCCCCGCCCAGCCGCTGAATCAACGCATGCGCCGCCGCCAGCGTGCCGCCGGTCGCCAGCACGTCGTCGACGAGCAGCGCGCGCTGTCCGGGCTGGAGTACGCCGGTGCTCGCTTCAAGCCGATCGCTGCCGTACTCCAGCTGATAATCCACCGTCATCACCGGCGGCGGCAGCTTGCCGGGTTTGCGCAGCGGCACAAAGCCGGCGCCCAGCTTCTGCGCCAGCCCCACGCCAAAGATGAAACCGCGCGCCTCGATGCCGCAGACCGCCTGCACGTTCTGGTCTGCCCATGGCTCGGCCAGCGCGCTGATGCAGCGGGCAAAGGCGCGGGCGTCGGCCAGCAGCGGCGTGATATCGCGAAAGGTGACTCCCGCTACGGGAAAGTCCGGAACGGCGCGGATCAAAGAGACGATATCGTTCATGGCCTACGGCTTGCTACGCGCTGGCGCGGTTCGATGCTGGAATGGATTGGAGTGCGGCCTAATTGGAGCGTTAACAGAACACAACCAGCGGATCGTCCGGCGCATCCTCCTGCGCCTCCATCGCCAGCCGGGCCTCGCTGAGCTGCGCCTCCACTTCGCGGACAATGTCGCTGGCCGCCGGCAGGCTCGATTCGGGCACCATCACGGCGATGTAATCCATCGCCGGCAGCTGGCCGACGGCACCGGTCAGGTATTCGCCAGCGATGAACGCCGGAATGCCCTCAGCCTCCAGCGCATCTTTCACCAGATGGGCGTCAAATAGATTATCGGCGCGGTAAATGATGTGCATGACTTGCAAGCTAACTCCCGCACGCGCGATCGGCAAGCGATGCCGCGACTGCGCTGCGCGGCCGCTTTCTGCGCCCGGCGGCGGTGACAGGGTAAACTGGCACGTTTCCGCTATTGCCCGCGAGTTTTTGCACGATGTCGACCGAAAACCTTACCGTCGAACCTGTCATCCCGGCCACATCGAACGGGACGCCGGCCGTGCAGCAAAATTTCATCCGGCAGATCGTGCGCGACGACCTCGCCTCGGGCAAGCACCGCGCCATCCACACGCGCTTTCCGCCGGAGCCGAACGGCTATCTGCATATCGGCCACGCCAAGGCAATCTGTCTGAATTTCGGCATCGCCGGCGAGTTCAAGGGCTGGTGCAATCTGCGCCTGGACGATACCAACCCCGGCAAGGAAGACCCCGAATTCGTCGAAGGCATCAAGGACGACGTGCGCTGGCTCGGCTTCGAGTGGCACGACCTGCGCCACGCCTCGGACTATTTCGAGGTGATGTACCGCTCCGCCCTGAAGCTGATCGAGGACGGCAAGGCGTACGTCGATGATCTCAATGCCGAGGACATGCGCGAGTATCGCGGCACGCTAACCACCGCCGGGCGCAACTCGCCCTATCGCGAGCGCAGCGTCGAGGAAAATCTGGACCTGTTCCGGCGCATGCGCGCGGGCGAATTCGCCGACGGCAGCAAGACGCTGCGCGCGAAGATCGACATGGCCTCCGGCAACATGAACATGCGTGACCCGGCGATCTACCGCATCCGCAAGATCACCCACCAGAACACCGGCGACGCGTGGCCGATCTATCCGATGTACGACTACGCGCACTGCCTGTCCGACGCGCTGGAAGGCATCACCCACTCGCTGTGCACGCTGGAGTTCGAGGATCATCGACCGCTGTACGACTGGTTTGTCGACAGCGTCGATCTGCCGAACCATCCCGAACTGTGGAAGTCGCTGCTCGACGCGGGCGTGCGCACACAGCCGGCCAAGCCCCGGCAGATCGAATTTTCGCGGCTCAACCTCAGCTACTGCATCACCAGCAAGCGCAAGCTGGCCCAGCTGGTTGCGGAAAACTTCGTCGACGGCTGGGACGATCCGCGCATGAACACGCTGCGCGGCCTGCGTCGTCGCGGCTTTACGCCAGCCGGGCTGCGCCTGCTGATCGAGCGCGTGGGCGTGAGTAAGCAGAACAGCGTGATCGACTATGCGATTCTGGAGAACTGCATCCGCGAAGACCTCGACGTCACCGCGGCGCGGCGCATGGCCGTGCTTGATCCGATCAAGCTGGTGATCACCAACCTGCCCGCCGATCACGAAGAGACGCTGCGCTTTGCCAATCATCCGAAGGACGAAAGTTTCGGTCAGCGCGACGTGCCCTTTTCGCCCGCGCTGTGGATCGAACGCGAGGATTTCGCCGAAATTCCGCCAAAGGGCTTTCATCGCCTGAAGCCCGACGGCGAGGTGCGCCTGCGCGGCGTCGGCATCATCAAGTGCGAACAGATGATCAAGGACGCCGACGGCAACGTGATCGAGCTGCGTTGCACGCTCGATCCGGAAACGCGCCACGGCATGGCCGGCGCCGATCGCAAGGTGAAGGGCACGATCCACTGGGTCAGCGCCAAGCACGCCGTCGCCGCAGAAGTGCGCATCTACGATCGCCAGTTCAACGTCGCCGCGCCCGAAAGCGAAGAGGATGGCAAGACCTGGCTCGAGCACATCAACCCGCAGGCCAAGCGCGTGGTGCACGCGTGGCTGGAACCGGCGGCGGCGAACGTGGCGCCGGAGCAGCGCTTCCAGTTCGAGCGACTAGGCTATTTTGTCGCCGATCGCGTTGACCACCAGCCGGCGAAGCCGGTATTCAACCGCACTGTCACACTGCGTGATACCTGGGCGAGGCAAGCTGGCCAGTAGACGGACAGGAAGAGGAAGGGACCGCGATGCTGCCACTGCAGATCCATCTGACCTTGCCACCCTGGATGGGCGATATCGTCGATATTGGCCGGACTTACCTCAGTGATGAGGAACGCGTCGGGCTGGCGATCGAACTATCGCGGCGCAACGTGGCCGAGCAAAGCGGCGGCCCGTTCGGCGCGGCGGTTTTCGATGCAGCAAATGGACGTTTGATCGCCATCGGCGTCAATCGCGTCGTGGTGCAGAGTTGTTCGGTCGCGCATGCGGAAATCATGGCGCTGATGGTCGCGCAGCAGCGCCTGACGCAGCACCGCCTGAACCAGAACGGCGGCTGCTACGTGCTGGCGACCAGCGCTCAGCCGTGCTGCCAGTGCTACGGCGCCACCGTGTGGGCCGGCATCGACGAACTGCTGATCGGCGCCCGCGCCGACGACGTCGAGGAACTCACCGACTTTGACGAAGGCCCGCTGCCTAACGACTGGATCGGCGAGCTGGAACGCCGCGGCATCGCCGTGCGCCGCGATATTCTGCGCGACAAGGCGCGTGCGGTCCTGGCCGACTACGGCGCCCGCGGTACGCCGTATTGAATCGCCTGCGCGCCTCGCTGCCGCTGGTCCTGCTGATACTGGCCGGCATCGTACTGTTCGCCTCGGGCGCGCTCGACCGGTTCACGCCGCAGCAGCTGGTGGCGCATCAGGTGCAGATTCATGCCCACATCGCGGCACATCCGTGGCTGAGCCGGCTGGTCTTTGTCGGCCTGCTGACGCTGACCACCTGCACCGGCATTCCCGGCACCATCATCGTGATCCTCGCCGGCGGTTTCGCCTTCGGCGTGGTCGAGGGCACGCTGTGTTCGTCCGTCGCGCTCACACTGGGCTCGCTGGTTCTCTTCCTTGCCAGCCGCTATGCCTTTGGCAGCGGCAGTCGCAGGCCGCCGGTGATCGTGGCCAGACTCCATCACGGCTTCGAACGTCACCCCGTGAGTTACACGCTGTTCCTGCGCTTTCTGCCGATCCTGCCGTTCGGTCCGGTCACCGTCGGACTCGCCTGGCTGCGCTGCCCGCTGTGGCTGTTTATCGGCGCGACCTGGCTGGGCGGCACCATCACGCTGATCTTCGAAACCTCGATCGGCGCCGGCATCGGCACGGTGCTCAGCCAGAGCTCCAGCTTCAGCATGGATCTTTTCATGCATCGCGAAGTACTGCTGCCGTCGGGCGCTCTGGCGCTGCTGGCGCTGCTGCCGCTGCTGATCGAGCGGATCACGCGGCGCTATCGCAAAACTGACAACTCCGCAGACTGAAGCTGCGCTGCCAGACGACCCCGGTATGTCGCAGGCCGATTCAGCACCGTTTTCGCTTAGGACTATTTCGCATTGACACGATGAGCGACGGCAAGCTAATAAAAGTCGGGAGGGAATGATGACGTTTGCCTGCTCTCAGAGAGTGCTGACAGAGCGATGGCATGGATATGGCGCAAAACCCGTTCAGTTCACGGAGGGAGACCGGCATGCTTAAGGGGATGGGGACACGATGGCAGCAGCATTTGCTCGTTGCTCTGCTCCTCTGCGGGGCGTACCTGACAGTGCGCCATCTTTCGCTGATCTATTTCGCCCACTGGATGCCACAGGCCGGAATCTGGCTAGCCGGCGTGTTGCTGCTGCCCCGGCGTTTCTGGCCAACCTTGTTGGTGGCGAATGTCACGGCACTGATTCCAGGCGCCTATGCCTGTTTCGACCAATACGGCTGGGGCGGATCATTGCTACATCTCATTCCGATATCGGCGTTTGCCATGGCGGTGGCATGGCCGCTGCGCATGCGTCTGCCTGGCGCCGTGTCCGGCAAGTGGGTGCTCGAATCGGTCACGGCCAGGCATATGGTGACCTTGCTGGGGCGCATCCTCGGCTTTGCCTTGCTGACAGCCGCCGACGGCACGTGGCAATACGCCTTGACGTTCCTGCCGGGGCAGAACGGCCCCGCCCTGATCCGTCTGTGGGCGCCGCGCTTTGTCCTGGGAAATTATCTCGGCTGTCTGACGGTCGTGCCGCTGGCGCTGGCCATTCACCAAGCCATTCGCCAGGCGGATTCCTGGAGTGCTCTGCTCAGGCAAATGGGCCGCAGCCGCCTGCTGCTCGAGGGCGTTGTCTTGGGCTTGTCCTGTGTCGGGCTGTTGACGGCTATAGGCGCGGGCGTTGCGGGCGACATGTGGCGGCAAGCCGCACGCATGGCGCTGTTTTTGCCCGTGGCGTGGATGGCCGTGCGCTACGGCTGGCAGGGCGCGGCGGTGGGCGGAACTGCGGCGAGCATCGGAATCATGCTGAGCATGCCCGCACAGTACGATCCCGGGATCATCAACGCCCAGAACTTCATGTCGATTTTTCTCTCGGTGCTGCTGCCTCTGGGGGCGAAGATCAACTCGCTCAATGAGCAGGAACAGAAGCTGGTGACCGACCATACACAAGTCCGGCAGGCCGCACAGCGCGAAATCCATCAGGGCGAACTGCGCCTGCGCCGGGGCATGGAAATGCAGGGGCATGCCAACGAGTACATGCAGGAGGGCTATGACCGCCTGTTGGAACGCGTCCGCGACGTGCTTCCCGAAAAAGAGCTGCACTACTTTCGCACGCTGCTGGTTCTGGTCCGGCGCTTCTCGTCCTCGGTGCAGGAAAGCTTTCTTCCCGCGCCCTGGAAATGGCCGCGCCTGGGTTTGCTGACGGCGCTCCGGGCCGGTGCAATCGCCGATGCCATGGAAGAATATGGGGTCACCTTCGATAACCACGTATCGGAGCGGGTTGCCCTGCTGACGCCGGGGGCGCAGTGGACGCTTTACCGTCTGGCTTGCGAAGCGGTGGCTTACACGTTGATGCAATCGCCTGCCACGCCGTGTATTCGTCTCCACGTCCGCGTGGGCATGGTGGGGCCAATGCGCGATATTCCCTGGGCCATGCTGACCGTGGTCGGCGAACCCGAGCCGCCAGCGGCGCCGCCCCTGCTGATCGCGTTACCCCAAAGCAGCCATCTGCTCTTGTCACGACTCGGCGCCATGGGCCTGGACCTTGCCGGCATGCGAGATCGTGCCAGCCTCTACCAGGGCAGGTTGCGCTCCAACAGGCGGCAGCAGCGCGTCAGCGTGTCGTTGCTGGATACGCCGGACATCAAGCCAGATGCCTTGCGCGCCGAAGATAAAAAACGACGCGCGCTCTACGCGGCGTAAGACGGAAAGGCCGCCGCTTGCAAAGCGACAGCGGGATAGAATCCTTCGATACCTAATTGGTTGCATGTGAATTACCCAACAGAGGTGACACCATGATTCGAAACCATGCACAGTGTGCATCATTGCTGGTGGGATTGATCGCCGGCATCGTGGCATTGCCTGCCATGGCACAGCCGCAGACCGCTCCCAGCCAGCCACCGCCAAGTCTGGGCCAGTCGTGGCCGCAGATGGCGAATGTCAGCGCTGCGCCAGGCTGGCGCGTCTACGCATTCGTGCGGGACAAGGTCAAATACATCCAGGTCAATGATCTGGTCGGCACAGTGCGTGCGACGCTGGCCACTGCTGACGGCTATTTTCTCGTGCTCCCGCTCGGTGCCGATGCCCAGCGCGTGTCCACCCCGACAAAACCGCTTGCCGCCGCACTCGACAGTAGCGCGCCAGCCGTCACCGTGTACCAGGATAAGGATGTGCAGCTGACGGCTCGCTACCAGAGCGATGGCAGCACCGTATGGACGGCCATTGCCAAGACATCGCCGAAGGCAACGACCACCCACGCGGCGCCTCCGGCGACCCCTCTGGACTGCCCTCCATGCGGCGCTAGCGGTCAGTGATACCTGACCGATATCTCATCCCCTCATCAGCATAGCCCTCGTGGAACAGGCCAAGTGCTTATCGCACATGGCCAGTTCCATTGCGGCATCCGCCGTTGCGTTTCGCAAAGCAGCAACTCGCCGGAGCCGACCGGGCAAGGTTCACCGTTTCCATTGACCCTGCCCGGCAAAACCGCGCTGGTGAAAAACGGGGAAAGCCGCGCCTGAGGCGAATGCACCACGGAAATACCACCACATGCCGTGCACGCCGCTGGAATACGGTGACGTTTTTTGCCACCACAAAAATGGCAAAACCCACTAGGTACCGGGCTCTGCAGCTGATGCTGAGGCTTGCCTGTTGATATGGTGGGTCGTCCGGGATTCGAACCCGGGACCAATAGATTAAAAGTCTACTGCTCTACCAACTGAGCTAACGACCCGACTAGCGAAAGCCAGCCCGCAATTTTACGGGCTGGGGCGCGTGGGCACAAGCAGACAGACGGTCACACGTAGCGCGTGGGATCGGACAGGCCGGCATCGCGGAAACCCTGCGCGCGCAACCGGCAGGCGTCGCAATGACCGCAGGCTCGACCCTCGCTGTCGGCGTTATAGCAGCTCACCGTCGCGGAAAAATCGATACCGAGGCGCTGACCTTCGCGTGCGATATCGGCCTTCCCCATGCGCATCAACGGCGCATGGATGCGGATGCCCGCGCCTTCGACACCGGCCTTGGTCGCCACATTGGCCAGCGTTTCGAAGGCTTCGATAAAAGCGGGACGACAGTCCGGATAGCCGGAATAATCCACCGCGTTGACGCCGCACCAGATGTCGCTTGAGCCGAGCACCTCGGCCCAGCCCAGCGCGATCGACAGCATGATGGTGTTGCGCGCCGGCACATACGTTACCGGGATATCGGTGTTATCCACGGTGTCCAGCGGCACGTCGATATCGGCGGTCAGCGCGGAGCCACCGATGCTGCGCAAATCCACCGTAACCGTTTTGTGCTCCACCGCGCCAAGCATGCTCGACACGCGCGCGGAGGCAGCTAGCTCGGAGCTGTGACGCTGCCCATAGGCCACACTGAGGGCGTGCACCTGATAGCCCTGCTCGCGCGCCAGCGCGATGGTGACCGCCGAGTCCATGCCACCTGAGACCAGCACGACGGCGCGAGGTAAAGATTTTTCTGACATGAGATGTTCCACACGAAGTCGACCGGTCACCGGCCATAAACGCCACCGGCAGCACAGGCCGGCGCGGGGCTTCCTTTCACTTGCGGCAACATGGCCACAGCGCGGATTTTCTTGAAGCGTGCGGCCACGGATGGCCGCCTGTCGATGTCGATCGTCTCTCTCATGAGCGACGCACAGTCATTTGCCAGCCGCGTCGTCCCATAGCAGCTTGTGCAGCTGCAGCTGGAACCGCACCGGCAGCTTGTCTTCGATGATCCACTCGGCCAGCTCGCGCGGCTCCACTGCACCGTGCACGGGCGAAAATAGCACCATGCAGCGCTGCGCCAGTGCGTGCTCCTCCAGCATCGCGCGCGACCATTCGTAGTCGGTGCGGCTAGCTATCACGATCTTGATTTGATCGTGCGGCAGCAGGTGACCGAGGTTCGACCAGAGATTGCGTCCGCTCTCGCCGGAATCGGGTGCCTTCAGATCCATGACCTTGCGCACGCGCGGATCGACCGGCGCAACATCGATTGCGCCGGAGGTTTCCAGCGACACGTCGTAGCCGGCGTCGCAGAGCTTTTTCAGAAGGATCAGGCAGCGCTTCTGCGACAGCGGCTCACCGCCGGTAACGCAGACATGCCTCACGTCATGCTTGGCGACCTCGACGAGAATGTCGTCGATCGCCCGCCAGTTGCCACCATAAAACGAATATTCGGTATCGCACCACACGCAGCGCAGGGGACAGCCGGTAAGACGGACGAACACCGTGCGCCAGCCGATCGCGTCGGCCTCGCCCTGGATCGAGTGGAAAATTTCCGTGATGCGCAATCGCTCGGCGACGGGCGAGGCTGGCGTAGCGGAAACCAAGCGAGCATTTTCAGCACGCACTGCCACCGCCTCAGTTGGCCGAGGACTGCTGGATCTGGCGCAGCCGCTCCTTGGCCAGGCTCGCCGCCTTGGAGCCGGGATACTTGCTGCCCACCGCGGTAAGCGTGGCCTTGGCCTGCGGCACCTGCTTCAGCTCGATCTGACAGTAGCCAAGCTTGAGCAGGGCGTCCGGCGCTTTTTCGCTCTGCGGAAACTGGCTCAGCAGATGCTGGAACGCCTCGACGGCCACCGGATAATTCATCGTGGCGTAGTACGACTCGCCGAGCCAGTAGAAGGCGTTGGGCGTCAGTGCATCGCTGGGGTATTTTTGGATGAATCCACGGAAATCGCGCGAAGCCGACACGTAGTCGCCCGCGCGGATCGCCTTGAAGGCGACATCGTAAGCAGCCGCCGCACCAGGATCAGCCGCGGCAGGGCTGGCGGCGGCGCCGGCCGGCGCGATCGCAGCGGCGGCCGGTGGCGCAACCGCCGGTGGATTATTCTGGGGTGGTGCGGGTGGCTCGTTGGCCGGCGGCTTGGCGGCATTGGCGCCCGCACCGTTGCTTTCGAGCCGGCTCAGACGCGCATCGATATCGCCGTACTGGGCCTTGTTTTTGTCGTCGAGCTGCTGCTGGCTGTGCTGCAGCTCCTCGATCTGACCCTGCAGCTGCTGCACCTGGGCCTGCAGTTGCTGCATCTGGTTGACCATGCCGATGCCGCCCTGGTCCTTGTTTTGTGCCTGCTGCTCCAGTCGCGTGACGCGGTCGGCCAGACTCAGACGCGAGTCCTGCGCGGTAACCGCGGACGCAAAAAACATGGCGGACGCTAACGCGCCCGCCATGCTTGTTCTGGCTGCAAAGCTGATAGCCAGTTTCTTCTTCATGCGTGCTGATTACTCGGCGGTGTAGACGATCTCGACGCGACGATTCTTGCTCCAGCAATCCTCGTTGTGTTCGCGGCAGACCGGCTTCTCTTTGCCGTTGCTGATCACGTTGATCTGGCTGGCCGAACCGCCGGCAGCCGTCAGCGCATCGGAGACAGCCTTGCCGCGACGCTCGCCGAGGCCGAGATTGTACTCACGCGTGCCGCGCTCGTCGGTGTTGCCTTCCAGACGCATCTGCGAGGTCGGACGATCCTGCAGGTACTTGGCGTGGCAGGCCACGATCTGCTGGAACTCCGGCTTGATCTCGGTCTGGTTGAAGTCGAAGTACACCACGCGCTGGCGCAGGCAGGCGTCGCTCTCCAGATCGCCGAGCTTGTACTTGCCGGCGCCGGTGTCGGGCTGAGTCATGGCGCCGTTGTCGACGGGAGCCGGCTGAGCGGTCGGCTTCACAGCTTTCTTGGAGCAGGCGGCCGCGCTGACGCAAAGCAGGGCGACCAGGGCAATACGTACGGTGTTATTCATGGTGACATTCCTTAACGGTTGAGTTTCCGACAACGATGACGATGAGGTAACGGGACAGCGACGCCGGTGGGCCGGCTGTTATTTTGACACTACTGTAAACGTGATTGTGCATCATCCTGATCAACCACGCGATACAACCGCGACACAGTAAAGTATCGCGGCCTCAATGAAACGTTCGCAGCGCCTCGGCCCCTTCCCTGGCAGAACGACACCGGCGCGTGATCGCAGCCGGTATCACTCAGATATCAACGCTGACGGTACGGCCCCCAGGCGGGTTCACGCACATCGCCGTCGGCCAGCACCAGCCGCTGGCGAACGTTGCCATCTGCCGACACGGAATACAGTACACCGCGGGTCCCCTCGGTGGCGGCATACAGCAGCATGCTGGCATTGGGTGCAAAGCTCGGCGATTCGTCATACGGCCCCGGAGACACAAAGTGCACCTGGCCGCCGAGAGTCTGATCCGCGATGGCAATACGATACACGTTGCCATTGCCCTGCACCATCGCTATCTGCTTGCCGTCGTAACTTACCGAGACGTTCTGGTTGTTCTGACCCTGGAAGCTGATGCGCGTAGCCGTGCCGCCGCTGGCCGGTACCTGATAGATCTGCGGGCGACCCGAGCGATCGGAGGTGAAGTAGATCGTCTGACCGTCAGGCGACCAGACCGGCTGCGTATTGATGGCGAGATTGTCGGAGGTCACCCGGGTTTCCTGACGGGTGGCCATGTTCAGCACATAAATGTTCAAGTTGCCGGTGAACGACAGCGCCACGGCCAGCTTGCTGCCGTCGGGCGACCAGGCTGGCGCACCGTTGATTCCCTTGGGATGCGATTCCACCAGCTGGCGCGCGCCAGTGGTGATGTCCTGTACGTAAATGTTGGAGTTGCCGCTTTCAAACGATACGTAGGCGATTTTCTTGCCATCCGGCGACCACGCCGGCGACAGCAGCGACTCTTTCGAACGCGCGACCACCTGCGGGTTGAAGCCGTCGGAATCGGCGACCAGCAGCGAGTAGCTCGTGTTGTTACCCAGGCCGACGGCCGTGATGTAGGCGATACGGGTCCAGAAGGCCCCGCGCACGCCGGTGATCTTTTCGTAGATCGCATCAGCGATCTGGTGCGCGACGTTACGCAGGTCGCCGACGGGCGCCGGCTGCATCGACTGCGACAGCAGGCTTTGCTGCTTGTTCACGTCCCACAGCTCGTACTCGACCTGGACCATGCCGTTGCCGGCGTCCTTGAGGCGGCCGACCACGATGTAGTCCTGCTTGAGCAGGCGCCAGGTGGCGAACTTGATGTCCGAGCCTTGCGACGGCAGCTCGACGATGTTGGCCTTGTCGAGCGCGCGGAACTTGCCCGAACGGTTGAAATCGTTATGGATAACGTCGGCCACGTCGGTCGGCGGCTGCGCACCTCCCTGCAGGGCGAAGGGCACCACGGTGATCGGGGTGGCCGTCTTGACGCCGCCGACGATGTCAATCTTCAGAGACTGCTGCGCATTAGCGGACGTAGCGAAGATCGCCACGAAGGCCAGCAGGATGAAGGCGAAGCTTGAGCTGAGTTTGCGCATGGGCTTGATCATTGCGGCCTGAAGGTGAAGGTAAGGTTGCGACGGAACACGCTTTCGAAGCCTTTGTAAGGCAAGGTCTTGGTACGAAGGACCGCATTTTCGACCGAACGTTTGCCGGCGTCGTCATACGGACAGTTGGCTGCGGCGGTGGCGCTGATCACGTCGCCGCCCGGAGATTGCACGATATTGACGTCACACGGCGCCGCCGCGATGTTATCCGGCCGCAGCCAGTTCGGCGTGACCGCATTCTGAATGGCGGCCGCATACGCGCTGCTGAGATCGGTGTGATCGCTGTTATTGCCACTCTGCAGCTGGTCGGCCTTGGGCAAATCCGGCTGGCTCTGGTCGCTGGCCAGATCCTCCATCTGCTGCTTGGCCTGCTTCGCCTTGCTGTCGAGCTTTTTGGTCTGGTCGGCCGCCGCATCCATCTTTTTGAACAGCTCGTCGACCTTCTTCTGCTCTTCCTGCTTTTTCTTGACCGCCTGCGCGTCGAGCTCGGACTGACGCTGCTGCTCTTTTTCTTCCTGCAGCTTTTTTGCGTCGTCGGCTTTCTGCAGCGCGTTCTCGACCACTTTCTCCTGATCCACCGTATCCGGATGCTCCGGCGGCGGCGGCAGGGTCTTGATCTTGGGCTCGTCCGGCTTGGGCGGAGTCGGTGGCGGAGGTGGCGTCGTCGGCGGTGGCGGGACCGTGTCTGGCACCTTGGTCTTCACGGTTTTCGGCGGCGGGCTGCCGGTGGGGCCCATCAGCATGGCCTCGATCACCTGCCCCTGCAGATTGAGCGGCGGTGTACAGGTGATCGGATTCATCCACGCGGGCAGGCCCAGCGAAGTGATGAAATTTTCGAAGCTCGAGCACGGCAGCGTCGCGAGAAACAGAAACGCGACGATACCGACGTGCAGGATGGCGGAAAGTATGACCGCCTTCGGCGTGCCCTTACTTTCGTCCATTCGTCCCGCCCGACCCCGGCTGGCTCATGAGGCCGATCTTGGTCACGCCAGCCTGCTGCAGAATCGGCAGGATCACGTAGACCTTGCCGTAGATGGCATTCTTGTCGCCAGCCAGCACGACCTGCAGATCCGGATTGGCCTGCTGAAACGCGGTGATCTTGGTGGTGAATTCCTGCACGCTGACCGGATCGGCCTTGCCGTCGCCGACCTTGAGGAAAATCTGCCCGTTCTGATCCACCGACACGACCAGCGGATCCTTGATGTCCTTCAGCGACTTGGCGTTGCTCTCAGGCAACTGCACCGGCACGCCGAGGCTCTTCATCATCGGCGTGGTCACCATGAAGATGATCAAGAGCACCAGCATCACGTCGATGTACGGCACGACGTTGATCTCGGACTTCAGCTTGTAGCGTTTGCGACGCTGGGAAATGGCCATGAATGCTGCTCCGCTCAGACCGTGTCGTCGGTCTGGATCTGCCGCTGCAGCACGGAGGAAAACTCTTCCTGGAACACTTCGTAATGCGAGGCCACGCGCTCGACCTTGGTGGCGAAGCGGTTGTACGCCCACTGCGCAGGAATGGCGGCGAACAGGCCCATGGCGGTGGCGATCAGCGCTTCGGAAATGTGCGGAGCGACCACGGCGATGGTCACATCCTTCATTTCCCCCAGGCCCTGGAACGCACCCATGATGCCCCACACCGTTCCGAACAGGCCCACGTAGGGGCTGATCGAACCGACGTTGGCCAGAAACTCCAGATTGCGCTCGAGCAGGCCAATCTCCTTGGTGCCGGTGACGCGCATGGCGCGCTCGGAGCTCTCGACGATGGTACGCACGTCGTGCGTCTTGCGCTGGCGCTGGCGCGCGAATTCGCGAAAGCCCGACTCGAAGATGTTTTCGATGCCGCCGGCGCCGCCGCGATTGCTGACCTCGCGAAACAGCTGGGCCAGATCGCCGCCGGACCAGAAGCGCTCCTCGAAGGCCTCGGCGTTTTCCATCGCCGCCTTGGTCTGCGAATGCTTGCGGATGATGATCACCCACGACATGAAGGAAAACACCACCAGCACCAGCAGCACCAGCAGGACTGGAATGCTGGAATTCGCAACCAGGGTAAAAATATTCAGTCCACCGTTCATTGCTTGAGGGTTCTCCGCCGGTCGGCTTGATTGAGGTAAAACCTAGGTTATCGGGATGCACGCCCACGTCGATCGGATGGCTTCCCATCACGCGGGCTTTTATCGGCTGGTTCGGCAGGCAACCGCCGAGCCAGCGTCTGGAATTCAGGCAATGGAACCGGCGGGAAAAAGATCTGCCGGGATTTGCGCCGGCCGCATGCGCTCGAGGTCGACACAGGCGGCCCGAACCGTGGCTCGGATCAGGCAAGTGCCGTCACCGCGCAGCACGGTCTGCGCAAACAGGATACTGGCTGCGCGCCGCTCTTTGACGTCTACCGTTACCGACAGTTCATCATCCAGCAGGGCGGGCCGGACGAAATCGATCTGCATGTCCTTCACCATGAAGCCCAAACCGGTCGCCTTGCGTAGCACCGACTGGTCGATGCCGATGGCCCGCAGCCATTCGCTGCGGGCGCGCTCGAGAAAGCGCACGTAGCTGGCGTGGTAGACCACGCCGCCGGCGTCGGTGTCCTCCCAGTACACGCGCACCGGCCAGTGAAAGGGCAGCAGCGAATCAGACATCGCCGGCATCCGCCTGAAAAAGATCGGCCGGCAGCACCGCGCGCGGCGGCGGCGCCAGCCCCAGATGACGCCAGCCCTTGGCGCTCACCATGCGACCGCGCGCCGTGCGGATCAGATAGCCCTGCTGGATCAGATACGGCTCGACCACGTCTTCCAGCGTGCCGCGGTCCTCGCTCAGCGCTGCGGCCAGCGATTCGACACCGACAGGACCGCCGTCGAAGTTCTCGACGATCAGGCTGAGCAGGCGCCGATCGAGTTCATCGAAGCCTTCCGGGTCGATCTTCAGCATGTCCAGTGCGGCCTTTGCCGCTGCGAGAGTGATCTCGCCTTCCGCCCGCACTTCGGCGTAGTCGCGCACGCGCCGCAGCAGGCGGTTGGCGATACGCGGCGTGCCGCGCGAGCGCCGGGCGATTTCGGTCGCGCCCTCAGGGGCGCAGACAATGCCCAGAATGCGCGCGGCACGCCGCACGATCTGAGTGAGTTCGTCGGTGGAATAGAACTCCAGCCGCTGCACGATGCCGAACCGATCGCGCAATGGCGCAGTGAGCATGCCGGCGCGGGTCGTGGCACCAATCAGCGTGAACGGCGGCAGATCGAGCTTGATCGAGCGCGCGGCCGGACCTTCGCCGATCATGATGTCGATCTGGAAATCTTCCATCGCCGGATAGAGCACTTCTTCCACCACCGGCGACAGGCGATGGATTTCGTCGACGAACAGCACGTCGTTCGCTTCGAGATTCGTCAGCAGCGCGGCCAGGTCGCCGGCGCGCTCCAGCACCGGGCCGGAAGTGGAGCGCACGTTGACGCCCAGCTCATTCGCAATCACATGGCTCAGCGTGGTCTTGCCCAGACCCGGCGGCCCGAAGATCAGCACGTGATCCAGCGCGCCGCCGCGCTTGCGCGCCGCCTCGATATAGATCGACAGCTGCTCGCGCACCGCCTGCTGGCCGAGATATTCGGCGAGTCGCCGCGGACGAATGGTGGCTTCGAGAGCCGCGTCGTCCAGCTGTGCGGCTGCGGTAATGATGCGCGCTTCGGTCATGCGGAAATTATGGCAGGCAGGAACGGGGAACGGGGAACGGGGAACGGGGAACGGGGAACGGGGAACGGGGAGAGCGTAAAGGCCAAAAGCAAAACAGCGACACAACCCATTCCGCCGCAGACGCATTCAAAGGCGGAACGGCTGATGTTCCCCGTTGACTCGCGGCTTCGCCGCGCGCCCTTCGGGCCGCCTTTGGCGTTCGCGCTGCGCGCGTCCCAACTCCCGTTCCCGGCTTTAGCTAGATCTCCACCTGCGCGCCCAGCTCGATCAGCCGGTTGCCCGGAATCTGGAAGAACGCCGTCGCCGGCAGCGCATTGCGCGCCATGAACACGAACAGCTTGTCGCGCCACAGCGCCATGCCGGGTCGACGCTGATCGGCGACGATGTTTTCGCGCGAGAGGAAGAACGTGGTGTCCATCATGTCGAACTGCAGTCCTTCCCGGCTGCAATCCATCAGTGCCTGGGGAATGTTCGGGTACTCAGCGAAACCGAAATGCAGCTCCAGCCCGTAGAAATCGTCGCCCAAGGTGAGCAGGTTGATTCGCTCGGACCTTTCGGCCACGGGCGTTTCCAGCATTTCCACCGTCAGCAGCACGTTGCGCTCGTGCAGCACCTTGTTGTGCTTGAGGTTATGCAAAAGCGCGCTGGGCACCGAATTTTGGTTACCGGTAAGAAATACCGCCGTGCCCGGCACGCGCAGCGGCGGATGCTGGCTGATGTTTTCGATGAAGGGCTTCAACGCAAGGCCCGACTGCTTGATTTCGCGCAGAACCAGCTCGCGGCCCCGCCGCCAGGTGGTCATCATGGCGAAAACCACCACGCCCAGGGCCAGCGGAAACCAGCCGCCGTATTCGATCTTGATCAGGTTGGCGCTGAAGAACGACAGGTCGATCACCAGAAACAGCGCACCCACGCCGATCACGGTGGCCAGGTTCCAGCGCCACTGATAGCGCGCGACCACCAGGGCGAGCAGCGAAGTAATGGCCATAGTGCCCGTCACTGCGATGCCGTAGGCGGCGCTGAGGTTATCCGACGAGCGGAAGCCCAGCACCGCCAGCATCACCATGATCAGGAGGAAGTAGTTCACCCACGGCACGAAGACCTGACCGGACATCTCGTTCGAGGTGTGCACGACCGCCATGCGCGGCGAGTAGCCCAGCGACATCGCCTCGCGCGTCATCGAGAACGCGCCGGAAATCACCGCCTGCGATGCGATCACGGTGGCCATGCAGGCCAGTATGATCATCGGCACCTTCAACAGGTCCGGCACCAGGCGAAAAAACGGACTGTCGATCGTGCTGGGATCGGCCAGCAGCATCGCACCCTGGCCGAAGTAATTCAGCAACAGCGCTGGCAGCACGAAACTGAACCAGGCGAAGCGGATCGGCTGTTTGCCGAAGTGGCCCATATCGGCGTACAGCGCCTCACCACCGGTGATGGCCAGAACCACGCCGCCCAGCGCGAGGAAGCCCTGAAAACCGTGGTGATGAAAAAACCACACGGCGTGGCGCGGATCGACCGCCAGCAATACGTGGGGGTTGAGTATGATCATGCGCAAACCGAACAGCGCGATCACCACGAACCAGATCACCATGATCGGTCCGAACAGTTTGCCCACCCGTTCGGTTCCGCTGCGCTGGATAGCGAATAGGCCCAGCAGAATAACCAGCGTGATCGGTACGACCCAGTGCGCCAGATTGGGCGCAACCACTTTCAGACCTTCCACAGCGGAAAGAACGGAAATGGCCGGCGTAATCACGCCATCGCCATAAAACAGCGACGCGCCGAAAATACCCAGAATCGCCAAGACCCATCGCAGGTTGGGCCGATCGCGCACGCTGCGCTGGGCCAGTGCCATCAGCGCCATGATGCCGCCCTCGCCCTTATTGTCGGCACGCATGATGAAGACCACGTACTTCAGCGATATCACCAGAATCTGCGCCCAGAAAATCAGCGACAGGACGCCGAAGATCGCTTCTGGCGTCGGCTTCATGCCGTCATGCGTGAGCGTGACCTGCAAGGTGTAAAGCGGGCTGGTGCCGATATCGCCGTAAACCACGCCGATCGCGCCCAGTGCGAGCACGGCGAGCCGGCGACGCATATCGGTCGTGCCGTCGCCCTGCGGTATGGCCTGAGTCACGGAATCAACCTCCCAATGCGGCGCGCAGCGCCTTGCGAATAATGGCCTCGGCGGTGTCGCCGTCGGCTGCCACTTTTTGTACCAGCCGCGTCACCTCGGCCGGCTTGTAACCGAGCTGCTGCAGCGCTACTGTGGCCTCGCCAGCCGCATCGAGCGGCGCGTCGGCGCCATTCACGCGCGTACCGGGAATGCTGGTGAGTCCGTCGACGCGATCGCGCAGCTCGATCACGATGCGTTCGGCGGTTTTCTTGCCGATGCCCGGAATCTTGGTCAGCGCCACCACGTCGCCGGTTTGCACCAGTCGCGCGAAATGTTCGGTGGACACGCCGGACAGCACCGCCAGCGCAATCTTGGCGCCGATGCCGCTGACCTTCTGCAGGCTGCGGAACAACGCCCGCTCGGACTCGTGCATGAAACCGTATAACGCCACGCTGTCTTCCTTGACCGCGTAATGCGTGAGCAGGGTCACTTCCTTGCCGGTGGCCGGCAGGTCGTAGATGGTCGACATCGGCGCTTCCAGCTCGTAGCCGACGCCGCCAACCTCGATCATCAGCCATGGCGGCTGTTTGGATATCAGAATGCCGCGAAGACGACCGATCATCGCCGGCGGGTCTCGCTGATCGCTACATCGCCGATCGTAATCTCAGTGACCACATTGGAGAATTTCATCGGCGCCGTCTCCAGGCCGTGCGTGGAATGCCGACGCGAGCGAGACTGGACCGCGTATGCGCGTGCGTCACGGCGATCGCCAGCGCGTCAGCCGCATCCGCCTGCAGCGGCCCCTTGATTCCCAGCAAAATACCGATCATGTGCTGCACCTGAGTCTTGTCGCTGCGACCGCCGCCCACGATGGACTTTTTGACTTCCGTTGCCGCGTATTCGTGCACTTCAATGTCGCGGCTGACCACCGCGCAAATCGCCGCCCCACGAGCCTGCCCCAGCTTCAGCGCCGAGTCCGGATTGCGCGCCATGAACACGCGCTCGATGCCGCACTCGGCCGGCCGATGCGTGGCGATGATGTCACACAGTTCGTCAAAGATGCGTTTCAGCCGCAGCGGAAACGTCGCCTCGCCCGCGACAGCCAGCGCACCGTGAAAGACGTGGCTGAGCTTGCCGGTGTCGTCGACATCGATGATGCCCACACCGGTGCGCTGGCTGCCCGGATCGATGCCGATGATGCGTGTCATGACGGGCGGCTCACGGAGACTGAAAGGACATCATGATCAAGCCTGTCGCGGCGGCGGGAGCGTCCCGCCGACAGCCGCTTACGGATGAGCCTCGGCCGGCAGCAGTGCGTTGTGATAAACGTCGTGCACGTCGTCCAGTTCTTCCAGCCAGTCGATCAGATCGAGCAGCGTCTCCTGCGCTTCGGCAGGCACGGCGCTGCGATTGGCCGGCCGCATCACCACCTCGGCGCGCGCCGGCGTCAGCCCTGCTGCAGCGAGCGCCTGCTGCACGGCGTCGAGGCTGTCCGGCGTGCAGAGCACGCTGCTTTCGCCCGCCTCGTTCACGACGTCGTCGGCGCCCGCTTCCAGCGCGGCTTCGAGAACCTTTTCTTCCAGCGCCTCGTCGCCGGCGGTATCGAACACCAGCTCACCGCAGCGGTGGAACTGGAACGCCACCGAGCCGCTGGTGCCCAGATTGCCGCCGTGCTTGGTCAGCGCGTGACGCACGTCGGCGACCGTGCGCACCGGGTTGTCGGTGACGCAGTCGATGATGAAGGCGACGCCGGCCGGGCCGTAGCCCTCGTAGCGCATCTCGTGCATTTCGGCGCCGCCGTCGGCACCGGAGCCACGCTTGATCGCGCGGTCGATGGTGTCGCGGGTCATGTTGGCCGACAGCGCCTTGTCCACCGCCGAACGCAAGCGGGCGTTTTCGGCCGGGTCGGCGACGCCGGCGCGCGTGGCCACGGTGATCTCGCGGATCAGCTTGGTAAACACCTTGGCGCGCTTGGCGTCTTCGACGCTCTTACGACCTTCGATGGACGGACCTCTACCCATGACGATTCCTGCGCTGCGCGGATGAACGAGCCGGTGATTTTAACGCACTCGTGAGGCAAGACGGCAAAAGCTGTTTCCGGACCGTTGCTGCAGCTCAAACCAAAGGGAGGGAATCGGCTTGCTGCGGCAGGGCTGCCGCCGGCGCGAAAGAGCCCTGACGCAGAAAGCGGCCCGTATGCAGCGCCACATCGGTCGAGAAAAGCAGGCCGGTGTGGCTGGTATCCACCACACAATGATCGGCGAGGCCGGGCAGCCGGGTTTCCTCTACCGCCACCGTGCCGTCATGCTCGCCCTCGATATTGGCCAGCACCGCGCCCAGACCGATCGGCGTGCGGCCGGCGATCATGCCGACCTCGCGCGGCCCGTCCCAGCGGCCAAACCCCTGCTCCAGCAGTTCGCGATTGTGCCCAAGCAGCACCTCGCCGCCGCGGCCCCAGCGGGCGAACCCGCGCGCGGCAGCGCTACCCATCAGGGGCGAACCGAGGCAGACGATGCGGCCCGCCGGCAGCTGACCTTCTTCCTGGCAGACCTGCAGCGCCAGCAGTCCACCCAGGCTGTGTCCGACCAGATGCACCGACACCGAATCCTCGCCGAGCAACTGCATGCGCTTGAGCAATCGACCGAGAATGCGCTCCTGCGAATTGGCCACGCTCATGTAGTCAAAACGATGAACGCGAAAACCCTGCTCGATCATCCGCCGATGCAGCATGGCCAGCGCGAAACCGCGCATCCACAGGCCGTGCAGCAAAATGACATGTTCGGTCATGAGTCAGGGATCGATAAACAACGGAAAAACAGCCGGGGAAGAGTTACCCCGCAGTACGAAACCTGATTGTGCCCGCCGCGCCGATGGCCGATGTCAACGGGTTGTGCAAACGCCATCGACGCCCCTGCATCGGCATCGATGGCATCACTACCAGCAACGCTCAGCTTATCGGGTCGGCGGCCACGCGCACATGCAGCTCCTTCAGCTGCGCGTCGCTGACCATGGACGGCGCATCGGTCATCAAATCCTGCGCGCTGGTGGTCTTGGGGAAGGCGATCACATCGCGAATGGACTCGGTGCCGGCCATCAGCGCGGCAATGCGGTCGATGCCGAAAGCCAGGCCACCGTGCGGCGGCGCGCCGAACTTCAACGCCTTCAGCAAAAAGCCGAACTTCATCTCGGCCTCTTCCGCGCCAATGCCGAGCAGCTCGAACACCGCGCTCTGCATGTCCGGGCGATGGATACGGATCGAGCCACCGCCGATCTCGTTGCCGTTGAGCACCATGTCGTAGCCGCGGCTCACCGCCGTCGCCGCGTTGGCGCGCAGATCGCCGATGTCGTCGACCTTGGGCGCGGTGAACGGGTGATGCAGGGCCACGTAGCGCTTCGCCTCGTCGTCGTATTCGAACATCGGAAAATCGGTGACCCACAGCGGCTTCCAGCTGTCGTCGACCAGGCCGCGGTCCTTGGCAACCTTCAGGCGCAAGGCGCCCATGAAATCGGTAACGGTTTTCCAGCTGCCGGCGCCGAAAAACAGCAGGTCGCCGCTCTGTGCGCCGGTGGCCTTGAGCACGTTTTCCAGCGCGGCGTCGTCGAGGAACTTCGCCACCGGCGAGTTGATGCCCTCACGGCCCTTGGCCAGATCGTCGATGCGCAACCAGGCCAGGCCTTTGGCGCCGTAGCGCGCAACGTATTCGCTGAGCTGGTCGATTTCCCTGCGTGTCAGCGTGCTGCCGCCGGGCACGCGCAGCGCCGCCACGCGGCCGCCGACATCGTTGGCCGGCTCGGCAAAGACCTTGAACTCGACATGTTTCACCGCGTCCGCAATATCGACCAGCTCCAGCGCAATGCGCAGGTCGGGCTTGTCCGAACCGAACCGACGCATCGCCTCGGCCCAGGTCATGCGCGGAAACGCGGCGTCGAGTTCCACGCCCTGCACTTCGCGGAAGACGTGACGAATGAGTTCTTCGACGAAATCCTGCACGTCCTTCTCTTCAACGAAGGCGAACTCCAGGTCGAGCTGGGTGAATTCGGGCTGGCGATCGGCGCGCAGATCCTCGTCGCGGAAGCAGCGCGCAATCTGATAATAACGGTCGAAGCCCGCCATCATGAGAATCTGCTTGAACAGCTGCGGCGACTGCGGCAGCGCGTAGAACTGGCCCGGATGCACGCGGCTGGGTACCAGATAGTCGCGCGCGCCCTCCGGCGTGGCCTTGGTCAAAATCGGCGTTTCCACATCCTGGAAGCCGCGCTCGTCGAGATACCGGCGCAGCGACTGCACCAGCTTGATCCGCTTGCGCATCATCGCCTGCATCTCGGGGCGGCGCAGATCCAGGTAGCGATACGTCAGGCGCATCTCCTCGTTCGGGTTTTCGTGCAGCGCAAACGGCAAATCTTTCGCGGCGTTGAGCACTTCCACCGTCTCGGCCAGCAGTTCGACCGTGCCAGTTTTCAGTTTGTCGTTGACCGACAGACGTCGGCGCAGCTTGCCGGTGACGCGCAGGCAGTACTCGTTGCCAATATCGCCAGCCACGGCAAAAGCCGCCGCATTGTCGCGCTCGATCACCACCTGGGCCAGGCCCTCGTGGTCGCGCAGATCGACGAACGCGACGTGGCTCTGCAGGCGCAGCGTGTTGACCCAGCCGCAAAGCGTGACCGTCTGGCCGATCAGCGACTCGTCGATGAGGCCGCAGTAGTGGGTACGCATGCGCTTGAAACTCCGGACCGCGAAGCGGTTGAATCAGGTGGAAAAGACCGCCAATCTTATCACCGCAGCGGCCTGCCCGGCACGCCGGCCGCTGCCAACCGCCTCATTCAGCGCTGCCGCCGGAAGGTGTCGACGGCGATGACGCCGGTGCGGGCGCGGCGGGCGCAGGTGCCGCGGCAGTAGCGCCTTTCTCGGCAGACTCCGGCTTGGTGCTGGAGGCGCTGACGCCCTCACTCTTGCTGTCGGCAAGGTTGCGTTTCTTGTCGCTGTCAGATTTGAAATCCGTCTCGTACCAGCCGCTGCCGGCCAATCTAAACGTCGGTGCACTGACGCGCCGTTTGAGCTGCGGAGCGCCGCAGCTGGGGCAGATCGTCGGGTCGTCGTCCGACAGTTTCTGCAGGCGATCGAAGCGATGCCCGCAGCTGGCGCACTCGAACTCGTAAATAGGCATCCGGAAAACTCCAACTTCAAGTCGGCGTATGACCGACAGCGCGCCATTATCAGCCCGATCGGCCGAATTTCAACGTCATCTGCGCAACGTCATCGCGACCGGCCCTCCGCCAGCGGCTAGGCGAGCCCCTGTTTGATCCTCGCGACGCGTCTCGCACAGGCGTATGGCTGCATCCTGCTTCAGGCATCTAGACGTCCATTTGGTGTCATCAGTAAGCCAACGTCGGCTGCCTTCGCCCTGAATCACGGTCGTCGTCTAGGGGCCGACGCTGCCGCGGTCATGACCTGTGAACCGCCCAACCCGGCGATCGCTTCAAATTGTTGCAAAACAACATAAGGCAGAAATGGTGCCTTGCGATAGTTTCATGTGTAAGCATTTGTTTTTCATTGGTAAATGCGAAGTGTTTCAGCAATTGTAAATATGTGTGAATTATTTGTTGCGCACCGCATCATTTTCACTTACGGTCGAGGTCAGCGCTGCAGAAGCGTGTTGTCGTGTTGGGGATTGCTATTACTAGCTAGCGAAACTGGGGAGATTTTTACTATGGCAAAACTTCGTCGCAATCGACTGGCCAGCGCGCTCCTTCCGTTGCTTGGGATGAGCCTGTTCAGCACCGCACTTTTCGCACAAGACACTTCCAGCGGCACGCCACCGGAAAGCGCCGCGCCCGCTGCGCCAAAGGACACCAAGCAGCTGCAGCAGGTCGTGGTGACCGGCACCCGTCAGTCCACCCGCACGGTGGCCGACTCGCTGGCGCCGATCGACGTGCTGACGCCCGCCGACCTGACTGCCAGCGGCAGCACGGACCTGGCCAGCGCCATGGCGACGCTCCTGCCCTCGCTGGACTTTCCGCGGCCTGCGATCAATGACGGCAACGACGCGGTGCGCCCGGCCACGCTGCGCGGCCTGTCGCCGGATGACGTGCTGGTGCTGGTGGATGGCAAGCGCTATCACACCACCAGCCTAGTCAATTACAACTCCTCGGTCGGTCGTGGCTCGGCGCCGGTGGATCTGAACTCCATTCCGATTTCCGCGATCGACCACATCGAGGTGCTGCGCGACGGCGCGGCCGCCCAGTACGGTTCGGACGCTATCGCAGGCGTGATCAATATCGTGCTGAAGCACGGCAGCGCACCGGGCAAGAACGATATCAGCATCAACGGCGGCATCATGGACAAGGGTGACGGCGCGCAGAACGGCGTGTCGGGCTCGGTCGGCATTCCGCTCAGCGGGCCGCAGGGCAGCGCGCCGGGCTGGGCACGTATCGCCTGGAACTACCAGGACACGATGAACACCAACCGCGCCGAAAACACCGACCGGTCCAGCAATCTCAATCCGACCAACACCAATGCCGCGGGCATTCCCTACGAGCGCTACGGCGATCCGGCCGTAAAGACCTACCAGGCGCTGCTCAACTTCGGCTACGACCTCACCCCCGACGTGCAGCTCTACGGCTACCTCAATGGCAGCCGTCGCGAGGTCAACTCCAACGGCTACTACCGCGCTGGCGGCAGCGAGGAATTTCCCAGCTACCGCAACGTGGCGGCCATCTATCCCAACGGCTTTCTGCCCCACATCGTCAATCCGACCAACGACACCGCTGCCGTCCTGGGCGTCAAGGGCAAGACTGAAGGTGGGTGGAACTGGGATGTTTCAGGCGATTACGGCCGCAATGATCTAACCTTCGATATCGAAAACAGCCTCAACGCCAACCTCTACCACTCGCTGGGCTACACGCCGACCAGCTTCAACGCCGGGGCCTTCCATACCGAGCAGAGCGTCTTCAACGTCGACATCAGCAAGGACATGAACTGGGGCTTCCTGCCGAACCCGGTGACGCTGGCGTTCGGCGGCGAATACCGCAAGGACAAGTACACCATCGACGCCGGCGACCCGGACTCGTACTATTTCAATCCCGATACGCTCGCACCGGACGGCAGCGTCTACGCCGGTGGCTCACAGGTGTTTCCCGGGCTCTCGCCAGCCGTGGCGGGCAGCTTCAGCCGGCATAGCGAAGCGGCCTATGTCGATATGGAAACGGACCTGACCAGCAAGCTGTCCGCCGGCGTGGCGGCACGCTACGAGGATTACAGCGACGCCGGCTCCACCCGTTCGGGCAAGATATCGCTGCGCTATCAGCTCACCGACACCTTCGCGCTGCGCGGTACGGCGTCAAACGGCTTCCGCGCGCCGTCACTGGCACAGCAGAACTACGAGTCGGTCGTCACCCTGATTCAAAACGGGCAGCTGGCACAGATCGGCACCTACCGTCCGTCGGATCCTGTCGCCATTGCCCTCGGCGCCAAGCCGCTGAAACCCGAGAAATCGACCAATTACGGCCTCGGCGGAGTCTGGCAGCCCACCAACGATTTCAGCGCCACGCTGGATCTCTACCAGATCCGCATCTACGACCAGATCCTGTATTCGGACCAGATTCCGGTGGACCTTGCCGGCAGTCAGGTCACAGGTGCCCAGTTCTTCGTCAACGGCGCCACCTCACGCACCCGAGGCGCCGATCTTATCGGCAACTACCGCATCGACCTGGAGGCCTACGGCAAGCTCAACCTCACGGTCAGCGGCAACTACAACAGCACCAAGATCTTGGAGGTGAGCTCGCCGAACTTCGGACGCGACAGCCAGGGCCTGCTGACCGACGCCACGCCGCGTACCAAGTTCGTGATTGCCGGAGACTGGGCAATCGCCGACTTCAACCTGCACGCCAACGTGACCCGCTATGGCTCGGTCACGCGACTGGGTGACGATGCGAACGGCGACGAGGACCAGACCTTCTCCGCGCGCTGGCTGCTGGACATGTCGGCCAGCTACAACTGGCAGGCCTGGACCTTCACTGTAGGTGGCGACAACCTCACCAATCAGTACCCAACCAAGGCCGCCCTCAACAACGTATACGAAGATCGCGCCGACGGCCTGCAGTATTCCTCGCTGTCGCCGTTCGGTTTCAACGGACGTTACTGGTACGCCAAGGTGAATTACCGCTTCTGATGGCCAACACTGCTCAGGAATCCCGGCGGCAACGCCGGGATTTTTTTGCCTTCACGTTCCTTTCGGTTATCTGTCCCGCCAACCGGTAATGCCCGACACACACCCACAGAATGTATCGGCTCTTGGCGCAGAAATGCGCGCGTCGATGCATAACCTGAAGTTTTATCCTCATGCATGTTTGGACATATAGACGTCCATCGTTGATTGACCGCTTGTTCATTCGTCGTTAACCTGCATTTTCTACTCCAAAAAACAGGTTCAGTGACAGTAATGATCAGCAAGCGTCAAAGCCGTTTTCTACCGGCGTATCTACCTGCCATCATCGCGCTGTCGCTTGCAAATGCAGCAACAGCGCAAGACACCACGCCAGCAAAGGCACCGGCCAAGACCAAAGATCTCAGCGCCGTCATCGTGACCGGCACGCGGTCGGACAGCCGCACCGAAAGCAGCTCGCTCACGCCGATCGACGTCGTCTCGGCCAAAGTGCTGCAGCAGACCGGCACCAATGACTTGCCCACGGCGCTCGCGCGCGTGATCCCGTCGCTGAATTTTCCACGACCTTCGGCGGCCGATACGGCCGACAGCCAGCGCCCGGCCCAGCTGCGCGGCCTGTCGCCGGATCAGGTGCTGGTGCTGGTGAACGGCAAGCGTTGGCATCCGGGCGCGATTCTGCTCAACAACGGCGTCATCGGACGCGGCTCGCAGTCGGTCGATCTCAACACCATTCCGCTCTCGGCCATCGATCACATCGAGGTGCTGCGCGACGGCGCGTCGGCCCAGTACGGCTCCGACGCCATCGCGGGCGTGATCAACATCATTCTCAAGAAAGGCGCCAAGGGCGGCGATGTCGAGGTTACCGGCGGCCAGTATTCGGCAGGCGACGGCCGGCAGTGGCAGGGTTCGGCCGATTTCGGCATACCGCTCGCCGGCGACAAGGGCTGGCTGCGCCTATCCGTGCAGAGTGGCAATGAGGACTACACCAACCGCGCCGGCCCGGACAATCGCCCGGGCTACCCGGCCCTCGGCGTGAACTATCGCCAGGGCGATCCCGCAGTGCATGACACCAACGTGCTGCTCAATACGCAATACGACATCACTCCGAACGTGCAGTTTTATGCATTTGGCCATTTCGGCCGCCGTCAGAGCACGTCACCCGCGTTTTTCCGTTACGGCAACAACGCTCCGACCGCACCGTCCTATCCAGCGTTGATTGGACAGCTCTATCCGAACGGCTTTCTGCCCCTTGAACACGCCGATTCCACCGACCAGTCGCTGGTCACCGGACTGCGCGGCACACTCGACGGCTGGCGCTGGGACTTGAGCGGCAATTTCGGCCGCAACCGGGTTTCCTATCAGACCCAAAACAGCCTCAACTACGCCTACCTGCACGACTTCGGCAGCACGCCCACGACGTTCGACGACGGCATTCTTACTGCCGCCCAGGAAGCCGTTGACCTTGACATCGCCAAGGATCTTTCGCCCAGCTGGCTGCCCAACCCGGTCACGGTGGCCTTTGGCGTCGAATACCTGCGCCAGACCTACGGCATCGACGCGGGCTCGCTGCCGTCGTGGTATGTCGGCACCTCCGGCGTATCCGGCGGCGCGCAGGGTTTCGCCGGCTGGCAGCCGGCCAACGCGGTAAACGCGTCACGGCAGGACGTGGCCGAATACCTCGATCTGGAAACCAATCTGACCGATCGCCTCGGCGTCTCTGCCGCCGTGCGGCACGAGCATTACAACGACTTCGGCAACACCACCTCGGGCTCGCTGGCCGGTCGCTTCGATTTCACCGACCGCTTCGCGCTGCGCGCTAGCGCCTCGACCGGCTTCCGCGCGCCGTCGCTGGGGCAGCAATATTTCTCGCAGATATCGTCGCTGTTCTTTGCCGACGGCAACTCGGCCGGCCTGCCCGCCGGCATCTACAACTCGGGCCTGGTGCCGGTGAATAGCCCGATCGCACGATTGCTCGGCGCACAGCCGCTGAAGCCGGAGAAGTCCGAAAACTTCACCTTCGGCGCGGTGTGGAACCCCACCGACGCGCTGACGCTCAGCGCGGATATCTACCAGATCGATATCCAGAACCGTATTGCGCTATCCGGCGCGATCTCGACGACGAAACCGTCCGTCGTGAGTTACCTGACCGCCAACGGCATCACCGACCTCAACTACAGCAGCCTGAACTACTTCACCAACGCGGCCGATACCCGCACGCGCGGCGTCGACTTCGTCGGCACCTATCTGGCCGATTTCGGCACGGCGGGAACGCTCTCGACCACGCTCAGCGCCAACTACAACCAGAACAAAGTCACCCAGGTCAAAGCCAACCCGGCGGTGCTGGAAAATCTAGGCGTCAATTTCGTGCGCCTGAACCGGCAGGACATCGAGGGTTATCTGGCCAACTCGACGCCGCGCAGCAAACTGATCCTCAGCGAGCTGTACACCGACGGCAACTGGAGCGTCAACGCGACCCTGACCCGTTACGGCAGCTATACCAACTACGTCAGCAACCTGACCAGTTACAACATCGCCAACGGCGTGGTCGATCAGACCTTTTCGCCAAAGTGGTTGCTGGATCTGGCGGTGAACTACCGCTTGAACAACTGGACCTTTACGGTGGGCGCGGACGACGCGCTGGACACCTATCCGGACCGCAATATCGCCAACAACAGCAATCACGGCACGCTGCCCTACTCGACCTTCTCGCCGTTCGGTTACAACGGCGCGTATGTCTACGGCAAGGTTCGCTACAGCTGGTAACGGCAACATCGTTCATAAAAAATCCCGGCGTTGCAGCCGGGATTTTTTTGTCCGCACGTTGTGTCGATAGCCAACAGTCAGCGAGAGTGAAACGCCAGCGCGCCGCTTTCGACGTCCACGCCGATGGTCGAACCGATAGGATAGCGCCCCTCCAGAATCTGCTTGGCCAGCGGATTTTCCAGCTGCTGCTGGATCGCCCGCTTCAGCGGCCGCGCGCCGTAGACCGGATCGAAACCGACGTTGCCCAACAACACCAGCGCATCGTCGCTGACTTCCAGCTTGAGCTGACGCTCGGCCAGGCGCTTTTCCAGATACACCAACTGGATGCGGGCGATGGCGCCGATCTGCTTTTTATCCAGCGGCCGGAACACTACCAGCTCGTCGAGCCGGTTGATGAACTCCGGCCGAAAGTGCGCCTGCACCACGCCCAGCACCGAGGCCTTCATCTGCGTGTACTGCTCTTCGCTGTCCAGATTGCCGCCGTTGTCGGACATGTCCTGGATCACGTTGGAGCCGAGGTTCGAGGTCATCACGATCACGGTGTTGCGGAAGTCCACCGTGCGGCCCTGACCATCGGTAAGGCGGCCGTCATCCAGCACCTGCAGCAGCACGTTGAACACATCGGTGTGCGCCTTCTCCACCTCGTCCAGCAAGATCACGCTGTACGGGCGACGGCGTACCGCCTCGGTGAGATAGCCGCCTTCCTCGTAGCCCACATAACCGGGCGGCGCGCCGATCAGCCGGCTGACCGAGTGCTTTTCCATGAACTCGCTCATGTCGATGCGCACCATCGCATCGGTGGTGTCGAACATGAACTCGGCCAGCGCCTTGCACAGCTCGGTCTTGCCCACGCCGGTGGGGCCGAGAAACAGGAACGAGCCGCTCGGCCGATTCGGATCGGACAGCCCCGCGCGCGCGCGGCGGATCGCGTCGGACACGGCGCGAACAGCCTCGTCCTGACCAACCACGCGGCGATGCAGATCGTCTTCCATGTGCAGCAGCTTTTCGCGCTCGCCTTCGAGCATCTTGCTGACCGGAATGCCGGTCCAGCGCGCCACGACCTCGGCGATCTCTTCGGCGGTGACCTTGTCCTGCAGCAGCTTGAAATCCTGCGTCTCGGCGGCCTGCGCAGCGGCGAGCTGCTTTTCCAGCTCGGGCAGTTTGCCGTACTGGATTTCGCTCATCCTTGCGTAGTCCTGCTGCCGCTGCGCCGCGTCGAGTTCCTGCCGCGCCTGCTCGATTTGTTCCTTCACGCGGGTCACGCCCTGCAGCGCGGCCTTCTCGGATTTCCAGATCTCGTTGAGGTCGGAAAACTCGCGCTCGAGCTTGTCGACATCGGTTTCCAGATCGGCCAGCCGCTGCTTCGACTCGCTGTCTTTTTCCTTCTTCAGCATCTCGCGCTGGATCTTCAGCTGGATCAGCCGGCGCTCCAGCCGGTCGAGCTCTTCGGGCTTGGAGTCGATCTCCATGCGGATGCGTGACGCCGCCTCGTCCATCAGGTCGATCGCCTTGTCCGGCAGCTGGCGGTCGGCGATATAGCGATGCGACAGCGTGGCCGCGGCAACGATCGCCGGATCGGTGATCTCCACGCCGTGATGCACGGCATAGCGCTCCTTCAGCCCGCGCAGGATCGCAATGGTGTCCTCGACGCTGGGTTCGCCCACAAAAACCTTCTGGAAGCGGCGCTCCAGCGCGGCGTCCTTCTCGATGTATTTGCGGTACTCGTCCAGCGTGGTGGCACCGATGCAGTGCAGCTCGCCACGCGCCAGTGCAGGCTTAAGCATGTTGCCCGCGTCCATCGCGCCGTCGGCCTTGCCCGCGCCGACCACGGTGTGCAACTCGTCGATAAACAGGATCACCCGGCCTTCCTGCTTGGCCAGATCGCTGAGCACGGCTTTGAGCCGTTCTTCGAACTCGCCGCGGAATTTCGCGCCGGCGATCAGCGCGCCCATGTCGAGCGACAGCACGCGGCGATTCTTCAGGCCTTCGGGCACTTCGCCGTTGACGATGCGCTGGGCCAGACCTTCGACGATGGCGGTCTTGCCCACGCCGGGCTCGCCGATCAATACGGGGTTGTTTTTGGTGCGCCGCTGCAGCACCTGGATGGTGCGGCGAATCTCCTCGTCGCGACCGATCACCGGATCGAGCTTGCCGCTTTCGGCGCGCTCGGTGAGGTCGATGCAGTATTTCTCCAGCGCCTGGCGCTGCTCCTCGGCATTTTCACTCTGCACTTTTTCGCCGCCGCGCAGCTTGTCGATTGCCGCTTCCAGATTCGGCTTGGTCGCGCCGGCCGCCTTCAGCGCCGCGCCGAGCTCGCCCTTGTCCTCCAGCGCCGCCAGCACAAACAGTTCGCTGGCGATGAACTGATCGCCACGCTGCTGCGCCAGCTTGTCGGTGAGATTGAGCAAGCGGGTCAGCTCGTTGCCGGCGTGGATATTGCCTTCCTGACCGCTGACTTTCGGCAGCCTCTCGAGCAATTCGTTGACGCGCTGCTGCAGCGCCGGCACGTTGACCTGTGCCTGCGTCAGCAGCGGCCCGGTCGAGCCGCCCTGCTGATTGAGCAGCGCGGCCATGACGTGCGCCGGCTCCATCATGTTGTTGTCGCGGCCCACGGCCAGCGACTGCGCGTCGGCCAGCGCCTGCTGGAAACGCGAGGTGAGTTTGTCCATTCGCATTGACGTACCCTCGGTGGATTTGGCGGACGGGCAATCAGTCAGCCGGCCGGCCACTGCTTGCAAGATGCGGACGGCGCTTGGTGAATCAAGACGCGATCACCGTATTCCCGCCGCCCGATGCATCGAAATTGATCGGGATCAAAGATATCTTTCACATAGAAATTGCTACGGTGCAGCAATGGACACACAAGCCACCCACGCCGACCTGATGGAACAGACGCCGCTGCCTGCGCCTGCGCTGCCTTCGCATGACGCGCGCTGGGCGCTGTTTCTGGACGTAGACGGCACGCTGCTGGACTTTCAGGACGATCCGCGCAGCGTCAGGGTCAGTGATGAATTGCTGGGCCGGCTGCACGCTTTGCACGAGGCGCTGGACGGCGCGCTGGCGCTGGTCAGCGGCCGCGAACTGGACGATCTGGACAGGCTGTTTGGAAACCCGCGCTGGGCGGCGACTGGCCTGCATGGGCTGGAACTGCGTCGCGCCGACGGCAGTTTCCGACGGTTGACGGTGGACAGCGATCAGCAACAGCGCATGCGGAAGGCCACTGAGGCGCTGGCCGCGCGCTACGAGGGCGTGGAACGCGAGGACAAGCAGATGGCCGTGGCGCTGCACTGCCGGCGCGCGCCGCAGCAGTTCATGTCGCTGCGCGATGCTGCGCTCGAGCTGATTGCCGAACTTCCCGGCTACGAACTGCAGCCCGGCAATCTCGTCATCGAATTCAAGCCCACCGGCATGGACAAGGGGCGCGCGGTCAGCGAACTCATGGCCAGTGTACCGTTCGCCGGCCGGCTGCCGGTGTATCTGGGTGACGACCTGACCGACGAGCACGCGTTCGCCAGCGTGCAGAAAAAAGGCGGCATCAGCGTATTGACCGGGCCACCCCGCCCATCGCACGCATCGTTCTCATTGCCAGGCCCGGCTGCGGTGGAGATCTGGCTGGCTCGCGTGCTTGACGCACTCTCGCAAGGAACCCCTCCCCCATGACCAACAACCCGCCGAAAGCCCTGCCCGCCAGCCTTGAACTCGGCGTCATCGGTAACGGCAGCATCGCGGCGCTGATTGACGCGCGCGGCAGCATCGTCTGGTGCTGCATGCCGCGCTTCGACGCCGACGCCAGCTTCTGCAAGCTGCTCTCGCCGAAGATCGACGGCGGCGAGTGGGCGATCGAACTGGAAGATTTCGAACGGGCCGAACAGCAGTACGTACCGAATACGGCGGTGCTGATCACGCGGCTTTTCGACAAGCACGGCGGCGCCATCGAGATCGTCGACTTTGCCCCGCGCAACCGCTCACTCGGCCGCGTTTATCACCCGGTGATGCTGGCACGAAAGGTGAGCCCGCTCAGCGGATCGCCGCGCATTCGCATCAAGCTGCAGCCGCTGTGCGACTACGGCGCGCAGCCGGCAGCAACCACTTCTGGCAGCAACCATATCCGCTACATCCTCAGCGAGGTCACCCAGCGGCTGACCAGCGACGTGGCCACCCCGCTGATCGAACGCAGCCTGCCCTTCAGCCTGGATCGCCCGGCGCATTTTGTTTTCGGCCCCGATGAAACCCTGAGCGAAAGTCCGGCGGATTTCATTCACCGCGCGCTGGAACGCACGCAGGCGTACTGGCGCGACTGGGTCCGCAGCCTGTCGATTCCGTACGAGTGGCAGGATGCGGTGATCCGCGCCGCCATCACCCTGAAGCTGTGCCAGTACGAGGCCACCGGTGCGATTGTGGCGGCGCTCACCACGTCCATCCCCGAAGCGCCGGACACCTCGCGCAACTGGGACTACCGCTACTGCTGGCTGCGCGACTCGGCCTTCACCGTGCGCACGCTCAACCGGCTCGGCGTCACCAGCACCATGGAGGATTACATCCGCTACGTGTTCAACCTGGCGGTAGTGGAAGGCGACGATGAAGTTGGCCCGGTCTTCGGCATTACCTTCGAGCGCGAGCTGCACGAGCGCCAGGTCGAAGGGTTGGCTGGCTATCGCGGCATGGGTCCGGTGCGCGTGGGCAACGACGCGTGGCAGCAGCGGCAGAACGACGCCTACGGCTCCGTCGTGCTGTCGTCGGCGCAGCTGTTTTTCGATCGCCGCATCGAACACCGCGGCGATGCCATCATGTTCAAACGGCTCGAGCGGATGGGCGCCCTGGCCTTGCGTATGGCCGAACAGACGGATGCCGGACTGTGGGAATTTCGCGGCCGCGCCTCCGTACATACCTACTCGGCGGCAATGTGCTGGGCCGCCTGCGATCGGCTGGCGCATATCGCCACCGAACTCGGGTTGGACGACCGCGCGCGCTATTGGCATCGCGAAGCGCTGGCGCTGCATGCGCGTATCGAGGAACGCGCGTGGAATGAAAAGCTCGGCTGTTTCGTCGATGCGTATGACGGCGAAAATCTTGACGCCAGCCTGCTGCTGCTGGCGAACATCGGATTCATCGAAGCCAGCGATCCGCGCTTCATCGCCACGGTGGATGCCATCGGCGCCGCGCTGGGCCGCGGCAATTACCTGTTTCGCTATATCGCGCCGGACGATTTCGGCACGCCGGAAACCGCCTTCAACATCTGCACGTTCTGGTATATCGAGGCGCTGGCTGCCACCGGGCGGGAGGAAAAGGCGCGCGCCATGTTCGAAAACATGCTGAGCAAGCGCAACGCGCTGGGCCTGCTGTCGGAAGATCTCGCGCCTGACAGCGGCGAACACTGGGGCAACTACCCGCAGACCTATTCGCTGGTCGGCATGATCCAGGCCGCGATGCGACTCTCGCGCCGATGGGAGGAAGCCCTGTGAGCGAAGAAAAAAGGCCCGGCCGTCTCGTCGTCATATCCAACCGCATCGCGCTGCCGGGCGAGACCTCCACCGGCGGTCTGGCGTCCGCCATGCAGGCTGCGCTGAAGGAGCACGGCGGACTGTGGTTTGGCTGGAGCGGCAAGGTCTCGACCGAAGAAAAGCTCCACCGGATCAGTCACGAATCCATCGACTACGCCACCTTCGACCTTTCGCGCCAGGATCACGACGAATTCTACGCGGGGTTTGCCAACCGCACGCTGTGGCCGCTGCTGCATTACCGGCTGGACATGGTCGACTACCAGCGCAGTCATCTGGACGGCTATATGCGCACCAACGCGCTGTTCGCCGATCACCTGGTCAAGCTGCTGAAGCCGGACGATATCGTCTGGGTACACGACTATCACCTGATTCCGGTCGCCTCGATGCTGCGCGAGCGCGGCGTCAAGAACCGGATCGGCTTTTTCCTGCACACGCCGCTGCCGCCGGCCGCGCTGCTGATCGTGTTGCCGAAGCATCGCGCGCTGCTGGAGACGCTGGCCAGCTACGACCTCATTGGCCTGCAGACGGCCCGTGACCTGCGCGCGCTCGAGGACTACTTCGTCCATGAGATAGGTGGCAGCATGCGCACCGGCGGGCGGTTGCGCGCCGCGGACGGGCGCAGTTTTCGTGCCGGCGTGTTCCCCATCAGCATCGATACCGCGCTGGTCGCCCAGACCGCCAGCAAGGCCGAGTCGCTCGATGAAATCAAGCAGCTGCACAGCAGTCTGGCCGATCGCGCGCTGATCATCGGCGTGGACCGTCTGGACTATTCCAAAGGCCTGCCCGAACGCTTTCTGGGTTATGCGCACCTGCTCGAACGCGCGCCCGAACTGCATCGGCAGATCACCTTTCTGCAGATCGCGCCGACCTCTCGCGGCGTGGTACCCCAGTACCAGCAGATTCGTCGCGATCTGGAGCGCAGTGCGGGCCACATCAACGGCATGTACGCGGCGCCCGACTGGGTGCCGATCCGCTACGTCAATCAGTCCTTCCCGCATAGCGTGCTCACCGGCTACTACCGCAACGCGCGGGTCGGATTCGTTACGCCGCTGCGTGACGGCATGAACCTGGTGGCGAAGGAATACGTCGCCAGCCAGGACCCGAAAGATCCCGGCGTGCTGGTGCTGTCACGATTCGCCGGCGCCGCGTTCGAACTGCCCGAAGCTCTGCTGATCAACCCGGCCGACACGGCCGAGGTTGCCGACGCGCTGGACCGCGCCCTGAAAATGCCGCTGAAGGAACGCAAGCGCCGCTGGCGCGCGATGATGGATGTGCTCGAAAAGCACGACCTCACCGCCTGGCGCAACAGCTTCCTCACGGCGCTGAAGGAGATCCACGCCAAAACCGCCGACGCCCAGACCTGAAATCACGCTTGCTCGGGCGCCAGCCAGATCAGGCTGGCGAATCTGCCGCTGCGCTCACCGTGGCGCCGGTAGGAATAGAAGCGCGGGTCGGTAAATGTATCGAAGCCGCCGCCGTAGATAGGCGACACGCCGGCAGCCGCGAGCCGAAGCCGCGCCAGCGCGGCCAGATCGCACAGCCAATGGCCGGGACGCGTCGGCGCGAAGCATGCCGCGGCAGCCGCGTCGAAACCGACGAAGGCGGCACGAACCTCTTCGCCCACTTCATACGACGACGCCCCGATGCATGGCCCCAGCCAGGCAAGAATGTTTTCTGGCGCAGCGCGCAGCGCGCTCAGGGTTTCTTCCAGCACGCCATTCAACAGGCCGCGCCAGCCGGCGTGGGCGGCGGCAATTTCGCGACCGTCCGCCGTGCAGAAAAGTACCGGCAGGCAGTCCGCCGTGAGAATCGCCAGCACCGTCCCCGGCAGGTGCGACACGGCCGCGTCCGCCTCCGGCTCCTCCGCGCTGGGCAGCGGCCCGAGTTCCGCCACCGTGGTGCCGTGCACCTGACGCAGCCAGCGCGGCGCGGCCGGCAGCGCCAACGCCTGCTGCAAGCCGCCGCGATTGGCCTGCACCACGTCGACCGCGTCGCCGCTGCGCAGGCCGAGGTTCAGCCGATCAAACGGCGCAGTCGACACCCCCGGACCGAGCCGCGTGGTGACCACTGTCCGCACCGCCGACGGCGCCGGCCAGTCCGGAAACACCCAACTATCCGTCCTAGAAATACCGTTTACGATCATGGGCTCAATAATCGTCGGCGCCATGGGCGATGTGATCGGCCCGCAGTGCCTCGATAAGCATCAGTTGATCGGCCGGGCGCTCGGCGCTGAACGACAGCGATTCTTCCGTGACCGGATGCACGAACGAAAGCCGCTCGGCGTGCAGGGCCTGCCGGCGAAAGCCGCGAAGTACGGCAATGAGCTCGGGCGACGCGCCCTTGGGCAGCTTCAGGCCGCCGCCGTACAGCGGATCCCCCAACAGCGGGTGGTTGATATGCGCCATGTGCACGCGGATCTGGTGCGTGCGGCCGGTCTCCAGCTGACACTGCAGCAGGCTGTGGGCGCGGAAGCGCTCGCGCAGGCGGTAATGCGTGACCGCGTGCTTGCCATCCTCCTCGTCGCGCACGGACTGCCGCAAACGGTCGCCCATGTGTCGGCCGATCGGCGCATCGACGGTGCCGCCGGACACCATCGTGCCCAGCACCACCGCCTCGTACTGGCGCTCCACTTCGTGCCGGGACAGCAGATCGACCAGCGCGGTGCAGGTTGGCAGGGTCCTGGCCACCACCATCAGGCCGGAGGTGTCCTTGTCCAGCCGGTGCACGATGCCGCCGCGCGGCAGCTCGGCCAGCCGGGGATCGTGGTGCAGCAGCGCGTTCAGCAGAGTGCCGGCCGGGTTGCCCGCACCCGGGTGCACCACCAGGCCGGCCGGTTTGTTCAGCACCAGCAGGTGCTCGTCCTCGTACACGATCTCCAGCGCAATCGCCTCCGGCTCGCTGGTGACCTCGGCCTCCAGCTCTACCAGCAGCCGCACCTGCTCGCCGCCACGCAGCAGTTGCCGGGGCGGCGCCTGTACGCCGTCCAGGGTCACCGCGCCGGATTTGATCCAGCCGCTGAGCCGCGAACGGGAGTAATCGGGGAACATCTCGGCCAGCGCCTGGTCGAACCTGCGTCCCGCGGCAGCCAGGGGAACGCCGGCCTCGTGCCGTATGGTGGTCATGGCCTTCCCCACGGGCTGTGGCCGGTTTCGGCTATCATGCCTCTTCGATCAAACATCTGAATTCTTTTCCCATGCGTGTAATGAAGCTGCCGATGTCCCAATTGCGTGTTTTCAAGGTGCTGGTCGTGCTCGCCTTCGCGGTGTCGATGAGCGCGTGCTCATTGTTCCATCATAAGCGCGACACGCTCGATACCATGCCGGTGGATGCGCTTTACAACACCGCGCACGACTCGATGGAGAACTCCGACTATACGGCGGCGGTCAAAGCCTACCAGCGCCTGATCGCGCGTTTCCCGTCCGGTCCGTACACCGAACAGTCCCAGATCGATCTGGCCTATGCGCAGTACAAGGACAACCAGCCTGACGACGCTTACTCGACGATCAACCGGTTCATCAAGACCTATCCGGCCAACAAGCACATCGATTATGCCTACTACCTGCGCGGCCTGATCAATTTTGATCGCACCAGCGGCATCATCGAGCGCTATGTCTATCGGGAAGCCGGACAGGCGCGCCGTGATCAGGGCTACAACCTGCAGGCGTTCGACGATTTTTCCGAGGTGACCCGCCGCTATCCCGACAGCGCCTACGCGGCCGACGCGCGCCAGCGCATGATCTACCTGCGCAACAGCCTGGCGCAGTTCGAAATCGACGTGGCCGAGTTCTATCTGCGCAACAAAGCCTATATCGCTGCGGCTGACCGCTCGCAGTATGTAATCGAGCATTACCAGCAGGCGCCGGAAACCGGCGACGCGCTGGCGATCCTCACCCGCAGCTATCTGGCGCTCGATCACAAGGAGCTGGCCGAGCAGACTCGCCAGGTGCTGGCGCTGAACTATCCGAACCACCCCTATCTGAAAGACCCCAAGTGGCCGCATGCGCCCTCGACGCTGCGCAAGATGGTGCCGTTCTCCGGCCACTATTGAGCTCCCCGTGGGGCCTGACGTGAAAAAGCCGGCGATCGATCGCCGGCTTTTTTGTTGCTTTCGTTTCGCTGGTGCGCTCAGCGCCAGCCTGATGTGATCGGATAACGCCGCTCGCGGCCAAATGCCCGCATGGTCACGCGCGGACCGGGCGCGGACTGACGCCGTTTGAACTCGTTGGCCAGCACCAGCCGCGCGACGCGGCGCACGGTGTCGGCATTAAAACCAGCCGCGACGATGTCCGCCTGCGACTGCTCGCCTTCGATAAATCGCTCGAGAATCGCATCGAGCTCGTCGTAAGGCGGGAGCGAATCCTGATCGGTCTGATCCTCGCGCAGCTCGGCCGATGGCGGGCGTTCGATCACGGCCATGGGGATGAACCCCGCGCCATCGGGCTGGGTGTTGCGCCAGCGCGACAGCTTGTAGACCTCGGTCTTGTAGACGTCCTTGAGTGGCGCGTAGGCGCCGCACATGTCGCCGTAAAGCGTGGCGTAGCCGACCGCCATCTCGCTCTTGTTGCCGGTGGCCAGCAGCAAGCGGCCGTGCTTGTTCGACAGCGCCATCAGCATCACGCCGCGGGTGCGCGACTGCAGGTTTTCTTCCGTCGTATCCGCCGGCTTGCCGGCGAACGCTGGCGTCAGCGCATCGATGAACGACGCATAGGTCGGCTCGATCGATATCACGTGATAGTCGACGCCCAGCAGCTGCGCCTGCGCGCGCGCGCCGTCCAGCGACAGCTGCGAGGTGTAGCGCATCGGCATCATCACCGCCGTCACGCGATCGGCGCCCAGCGCATCCACCGCCAGCGCCAGGGTCAGCGCCGAATCGATACCGCCGGACAGGCCCAGCAGCACGCCGCCGAAGCCGTTCTTGTCGATGTAGTCGCGAATGCCGCGCACCAGCGCCGCATAGAGAATCGCCTCGTGCGACGTATCGGTGGCCTGCGGCCAGTCTTCAGCGACCAGGGTGCGCGTTTGGGCATCGAACTGCGCCCATAGCAGCGCCTCGGCGAACGCCGGCGCGCGGGCCGCGATGCGGCCGTCGCCGTTCACCAGCAGCGAAGCGCCGTCGTAGACCACCTCGTCCTGGCCGCCCATCACGTTGACGTAGGCAATCGCGCAGCCGGTTTCCAGCGCTCGCGCCGTCAGAACGGCTTCGCGGGTCGACTGCTTGGCGTCATCCCAGGGCGAGGCGTTGATCACGACAATCAACTCGGCACCGGCCGCCGCCGCCTTCGCCGCCGGCTCGGGCATCCAGACGTCTTCGCAGATCAGCAGACCCACGCGCACGCCGTCGATGGTCACCACCACGCTTTCGTGGCCGGGGCGGAAATAGCGCTTGTCGTCGAATACGCCGTAATTGGGCAGCGCCTGCTTGTGCGCGGTGACTTCGACGGCCCCTTCGCGCAGCAGGCTGGCCGCGTTGAATACCTCGCCCTCGCTGTGCGGATGGCCAACGATCACCGCGGTGCCCGCGGTCGCGGCGGCCAGAGATTGCAGTTCGCTCTCGCAGGCCGCCAGGAAGCTGGGCCGCAGCAACAGATCCTCGGGCGGATAACCGCTCAGCGACAGCTCGGGAAACGCGATCAGCGCCGCATCCTGCGCCTGCGCTTCATTGATAAGCCTGCGCATGCGTTTCGCATTGGCGGCCACCGCGCCGACCGAAAAATCGAATTGCGCCAGCGCGAAGCGTAAGGTGGTCATGCCCAGAAGATCCAACGTCGAATGCCAGAGACGCATGATAACCGAGCGCCGCAACGCCACGGCGCCGCTTCTCAGCCAAAAAGACCCAGCAGCGCGGCCCCCAGTAGGAGCATCAGTGCCGCGACGAGGGCGTCCAGCAGTCGCCAGGCCAGCGCGCTGCGAAACCACGGCAGCAGCAAACGCGCGCCGAATCCCAGCGCGGTGAACCACGCCGCGCTCGCCGTTGCCGCACCGCCGGCAAACCACCAGCGCGCGGCACCTGCATAACGTGTCGATACCGAACCGAGCAGCACCACGGTATCGAGATAGACGTGCGGATTGAGCAGGGTGAAGCCCAGGCAGGCCAGCGCCACACGCCAGCGGTCGCCATCGATATCCCCGCCCGTCGGCTGAAGTCCGGAGGTGCCGCGGCAGGCACGCCACGCGGCCAGCAAGCCGTAGCCGAACAGGAAGATCGCGCCGATATAGCGCAGCCATTGCAGCAGGCCCATATGGTGCTGCACCACCAGCCCCATGCCCGCCACGCCCAGCAGGATGAGCGACATATCCGACAGCGTGCAGATCGCCACCACCAGGCCGACATGGCGTCGCTGCAGCCCCTTCCGCAGCACGAACGCATTCTGTGCGCCGATGGCGATGATCAGGCTTGCGCCGGTGCCGAGACCGGCAAGATACGCTGCGGAGGACATGGTGATTTCCCTTGGACGAACCGCAATCTGGCGCAACGCGTATCATCAGTAAAGCTGAATATTCTTCATCAGTATTAGATTTACTTAATTTGGCGAAAACGCCTAAGCGCTTATTGAAGGTAATGTTGTGACCCTACTGAATCCCCAGCTCACCGCGTTCGCCGCCGTACTTGCCGAAGGCAGTTTCGAGGCCGCCGCCCGGCGACTGTCGCTGACGCCCTCCGCCATCTCGCAGCGGATCAAGGCGCTGGAAGATCGCCTGGGCCAGGTGCTGATACTGCGCCGCCTGCCGTGCCGGGGCACGCCCGCTGGCCAACGATTGCTGCGCACCGTGCAACAGATGCAATTGTTGGAAGCCGAAACGCTGGGCGAGTTTGCCGCGGCCGATCCGGCGAACCGCGCGGCTTCGACCATGGCGATTGCAGTGAACGCCGACTCGCTGGCCAGCTGGCTGCTGCCGGCGCTGGCCGAACTGCATACGCAGCGCGGCATGCTGTTCGATATCCGGACGGAAGACCAGGACCACTCGGCCGACCTCTTGCGCGACGGCTCGGTGCTGGGTGCAATAACGGCCGACGCCAGACCCGTGCAAGGCTGCGCGGTGAAAAAGCTCGGCGTGATGCGTTATCTGCCGATCGCCGCGCCGACCTTTGTCGAAAAGTATTTCGGCGATGGCCTGAATACTGCGGGGCTGGGCCACGCACCCATGCTGATATTCAACCGTCGCGATGCGCTGCAGACGCGATTCATGCGCAGCGTCACGCGTGCAAAGCTGGCGCCGCCCGTCCATTACATTCCCTCATCAACCGCATTCATCGAAGCGGCAGCGCTCGGTCTCGGCTGGGCGATGGCGCCCGCGGCCATGCTGCGCGCTCCGCTTGCCAGCGGCGCTGTGCAAACGCTGGCGCCCGGACGCTGGCTCGACGTGCCGATGTACTGGCAGCACTGGACGATCCGCTCGCCGGCACTCGCCCAGCTCACCGATGCGCTGCTGCGCGCGGCCGCCAGCGGCCTGCAACTTTCCAGAGCAACGAAGCAGCGGCACTGAATCGTATCGAGCAAACGCACATTCCCTGTCCACAAAAAGGCCGCGGCATGACCGCGGCCTTTCGTGTCGCCAAACAGCGGCGACTGTTTCTGCGTCGACTTACTTCGACATCAGCTTGGCGAGCGTCTTGCCCAGATCGGCAGGCGACTTCACCGTGGTGACGCCGGCCTTCTCGAGCGCGGCAAACTTCGCCGCGGCCGTGCCCTTGCCGCCGGAGATGATCGCGCCGGCGTGGCCCATGCGCTTGCCGGCCGGAGCGGACGCACCGGCGATGAACGACACCACCGGCTTGGTCACGTATTCGCCGATGAACTCGGCCGCGTCTTCCTCGGCCGAGCCGCCGATCTCGCCGACCATGATGATGCCTTCGGTCTGCGGGTCGTCCTGAAACAGCTTCAGGCAGTCGATGAAGTTCAAGCCGTTGATCGGATCGCCACCGATGCCGATGCAGGTGGACTGGCCCAGGCCTTCGTTGGTGGTCTGGAACACGGCTTCATAGGTCAGCGTGCCGGAGCGCGACACGATGCCGACCTTGCCCGGCTTGTGGATATGGCCCGGCATGATGCCGATCTTGCATTCGCCCGGGGTGATGATGCCGGGGCAGTTCGGCCCGATCAGCACGATTTCCGGATGCTGCGCCAGCACGTTCTTGACGCGCAGCATGTCCAGCACGGGGATGCCTTCGGTGATCGCCACGATCACCTTGATGCCGGCGTCGATCGCCTCGAGGATCGAGTCGGCCGCGAACGGCGGCGGCACGAAGATCACCGACGCATCGGCACCGGTTTCCAGCACGGCTTCATCGACCGAGTTGAAGACCGGCAGACCAATGTGCTCGGAACCGCCCTTGCCCGGGGTCACGCCACCGACGACCTTGGTGCCGTAATCGATCGCCTGCTCGGCGTGGAAGGTGCCCTGCTGGCCGGTGAAGCCCTGCACGATGACCTTGGTGTTTTTGTTGACGAGAACGCTCATGCTTGCATGTCTCCCTTAGGCCTTGGCCGCAGCCACGGCCTTTTGCGCCGCGTCGTTGAGATCGTCGGCCGGCGTGATCGCCAGTCCGGAATTGGCCAGCAGTTCGCGGCCCTTCTCGACATTCGTGCCCTGCAGGCGAACGATGACGGGGATCTTCAGGCCCACTTCCTTCACCGCGGCGATGATGCCTTCGGCAATCAGGTCGCAGCGCACGATGCCGCCGAAGATGTTGACCAGGATGGCGGTGACCTTGTCCGAAGAAAGGATCAGCTTGAACGCCTCGGTCACGCGCTCCTTGGTCGCGCCGCCGCCGACGTCGAGGAAGTTGGCCGGCTCGCCGCCCGCCAGCTTGATCACATCCATCGTGGCCATGGCCAGACCCGCGCCGTTGACCATGCAGCCGATGGAGCCGTCCATCGTCACGTAGTTGAGGTTGTTCTGCACGGCGGCCGCTTCGGCCGCGTCTTCCTGGGTCAGATCGCGCATGGCGCCCAGATCCGGATGACGGAATTCGGCGTTGTCGTCCGAGTCGACCTTGCCGTCGAGCGCGGCCAGCGTGCCGTCTTCGAGCACGGCGAGCGGGTTGAGCTCGACCAGGGCCAGATCCTTTTCGTTGAACAGCTTGTAAAGGCCCAGCATGATCTTGGTCAGCTGGTTGACCTGCTTGCCGTTGAGGTCCATCGCAAAACCCAGCTGACGGCACTGGTACGGCTGCAGGCCTTCGACGAAATCGACCACGATCGTGTGGATGTCTTCCGGCGTTTCCTTGGCGACCTGCTCGATGTCCACGCCGCCGTGCTTGGAGGCGATGAAGGACACCGACTTGCTGTCACGGTCGACCAGGATCGACAGATACAGTTCCTTGGCGATATTGGTCGCATCGGTCACCAGCACCAGGTTCACGGGCAGCGCGCGGCCGGCGGACTGGTAGGTTTCCATGCGGGTGCCGAGCATGCCTTTGGCTGCAGCGCGGACGTCGTCAAAGCTCTTGCAGAACTTGACGCCGCCGGCCTTGCCGCGGCCGCCTGCGTGGATCTGCGCCTTGACCATCCACTGCGAACCGCCAAGATGCTTGGCAGCGTCGACAGCGGCGTCGGGGGAATTGGCAACCTTGCCCGGCGGCACGGCAATACCGTACTGCGCGAACAACTCTTTGGCTTGGTACTCGTGGAAATTCATTCGATACCTCGAGCGAACGGAGAAACATAAAGGCCGCACGCAAAACCGCGCGTGGGTCGGGAGGGTCGGATGGCGGAGCATCGCGCTGGCGAGATGCGGGCTGCAGACTCGTCAGCGGGGGGAAACCGCGCTATTCGGCCGCCTATTTTCACGGAAGCGGGCGGCAATGGAAAGAGCCGGCGCACCCGGAGCGCTCCGCGCCGCCGTTTGAAACGCCTGTCGGCCGCCGCTGCAGCAAGCGCGCGCGGCTGCGATCTCGCCTCTATACTCGCGCAAACCACCGCCGAGCATGCCCGCACGTGTCCAGCGCTCCATCCGTGATGACCAGCCACACCGGCAACCAGGCCGTCCGCCACGAGCTGACCTTTCTCAACGTGTTCCGTGTCATCCAGGCGCTGGTCTACGTCGGCCTGGCCTTTACGCCGATGGGGCTGGGTTGGCCGCAGCTCGGCTCGCTCAATTTCGCCGGCTACGTGGTCACGCTTTATCTGCTGTTTGCGCTGCTGTCGCTGGCGCTCAACCGCCGCAGCATGGGCTTTGTGACGCTGGCGGTATCCGCTGCACTGGTGGTGGATATCGCCGCCGCCGTGCTGGCCATCTCGGCGATGAACGACACGCGCATCGGCATCTCGATGATGCTGGCGGTCAACCTGTGCGCCGGCGCGCTGATCCTGCCGCTGCGACTGTCGAGTTTCTTCGCTGCATTGGCCACAGTGGGCATTCTTGGGCACACCTTTCTGCAGGCGGCTCACGGCGGGCCCGGCGATCGCGACCTGCTCGAATCGGCGCTTTTCTGCCTGGCCTACTTCGCCGCCACCACGCTCTGCCACGTGCTCGGCCGCCAGCTGCGCGCCACCGAGGCGCTGGCCGAGCAGCGCAGCAGCGACCTGGCCAATATGGCCCAGGTCAACGAGCTGATCATCCGGCGCATGAAGACCGGCGTGCTGCTGGTCGACGATGCCAACCGCATTCATCAGATCAACGAATCGGCCTGGATGCTGCTGGGCAACCCCGGCGCCGATCAGCGCGATCTGGGCCAGCTGGCGCCCGAGCTGTCGCGGCGCCTGTATCACTGGATGACCTCGGGCAAGCTCGACGAAACCGCCACCCAGCTGGCCGACGGCGTGCCCGAAGTGGTGCCACGCTTCAGCCGGCTGGCGCCGAACGACGATTCGCACGTGCTGATTTTTCTCGACGATACCTCGCTGCTATCGCGCCGTGCCGAAGAGCTTACGCTGACCTCGCTGGGCCGGCTGTCCGCGTCGATCGCGCACGAGATCCGCAACCCGCTCGCGGCGATACGCTATTCGGCGCAGTTGCTGGCCGAATCCAAGAGCATGGACCAGACCGATCAGCGCATGGTCGAGATCATCAACAACCACTGCATCCGGCTCAACGAGATCATCGAAAACATCCTGCAGCTGTCACGCCGCGAGCGCTCGCGGCCGGAGACACTGGACCTGGGCAACTGGGCGCAGCATTTCGTGGCCGAATACAGCGAAGGCAACGACCTGGGCGCGGACTCGCTGCGCGTGGTCGCCACGACCGGTGCGCCGGTAGCGGCGGTGGCCGATCCGCAGCAGCTGCAGCAGGTGGTGTGGAATCTGGTGCAGAACGCGCTGCGCTACGGCCGCCTGCCCGGCGAGCCCGCACGGGTGATGGTGGTCGCGCGCCAGGGCGAGCACGGCGTGCCGATTCTGGAAGTGATCGATCGCGGTCCGGGCATCGCGCCCAAGGTCGCGGCGCAGATTTTCGAGCCGTTCTACACCACCAACGAGTACGGCACCGGCCTGGGCCTCTACCTCGCACGGCAGATGAGCGAGGCGAACCAGGCCGCGCTGGAATACGTGCGCGTCGCCGGCGGCGGCAGCTGCTTTCGATTGATCCTGACACCGGCGAGCGGCGCGAAATAATCGCTTGAACAGCGGCGCTCCGCGATTGTGCGTCAGACCCGATCGGGTCGCGTGATCAGGTCGAACGCACAATCAAGGTAACTGGCAAGGTCTCCGAGCTGGCCGACTGCCCGTTGATCAGGGCAAGCACCTTGCGCGCCAGCAGCGTGCCGCCTTCCTGCCAGTCCTGCCGCACCGAGCTGAGCGGCGGCATGAAGCTCGCGCCCATCGGCATGTCGTCATAGCCGACGACCGAGACATCGCCAGGCACCGAATGACCCAGCTCCATTGTCGCGCGTATCGCGCCCATCGCCAGCAGATCGCTGCAGGCAAAAATCGCATCGAAAGTGACGCCGCGAGCGTTGAGTGAATGCACCGCGTCCATGCCCGAGTCGGGCGTGAACTCGTCGCGGCGCATCAGCAGCGGCTTGATGCCATGCAGGGCCAGCGCATCGACGAACCCGTTCAGCCGCTCGAAGATTTCCGGATGACTGGGGTTGCCGATAAACACCGGATGCTGCCTGCCCATCGCCACGAAGTGATCGGCCACGATGGCGCCGCCCAGCCGATTGTCGCCACCGACCACGATCTGCGTATCGCCCTTGCTACGCGAGCCCCACACCACCATCGGCAAACCGAGCTTGTCGAAGCGCCGCACCGCGTCCTGATGGACGCCCTGGCCTAGCAGGATCAGACCATCGGCGGCCTGCACCGCTGCCGCCGTGGCGCCCTGACGCGTGGTCAGCAGCACGCTGTATCCTGCCGCGGTGAGCTCCTGCGAAATACCGCCGAGCAGGACCAGCGGATAGGGGTCGAACATCGTGCGGTCGATCGACGGCTTCATTTCCACGATCACCGCCACCGTATGACTGCGGCGCAGGCGCAGATTGCGTGCGCTGACGTTGAGCTTGTAGCCATGCTCGCGCGCCAGCGCCTGAATCTGCTCGCGCGTTTTCAGGGTGACCAGCGGGCTGTCGCTGAGGGCGCGCGACACGGTGATCTTCGACACGCCGGCCAGCTGCGCCAGATCGGCCATGGTCAGGCTCATCGAACCCAGCGGATCCGGCTGCTTCTTGCCCGTGCGGCTCAAGTCTCCTCCCCCCCGATCTGTGCTCGGCATCGCCTATCGTCGCCCGTTTTGAAAGCTCATGGGTTACCCGCGCCGATTGGCCCATTCGATGGCGCGACGCAACAATGCCTTGCAGTTTGGCTACTTGCGATGCGTTCGTCCATCGGGACGCTGCACGGCAGGTACCTGCGATGAGAACTTGCCTGTCGCGGCATCTAATTCCCCTGCCGCTAGCCCTTGTGTGCCAACGGTTAAGCAAATGATAACGATATCTTGATAACGATATCATTTGCTGGCAAGCTCGCCGCCACTTGACGAAAGACCCTGCGTCTTGGTCGTAGAAAAGTGCCTTCATCGAAAGTCAGCACGAGCTTGTCTGCATGCAAGTAGCAACACAGGGGAAACCATCTGAGCTGGCCGATTTCGACGGATCTTCCGTTGATCCGTGGCAGCTCGTGCGCCGCGGCAGCAACCCCGCGGACTTTGCGCAGGAGGAAAGCCTGTTCGCGCTGGCCAACGGCGCGCTCGGCGTGCGCGGCGGACTCGAGGAATACCCCAGCGCGAGCCAGGGCAGCTTTCTCGCCGCCGTGTGGGAGCGTTCGCCGATCGACTACCACGAGCGCTTTACCGGCTATGCCCGCACCACCGATACGCGCGTGCCGGTTGCCGATGCCACCGGCATTCGCCTGCAGCTGGGCAATGCGCCGGTGCGGCTGGGAGAGGGCGAGTGGCTGGGCTTCGAACGCGTGCTCGATCTGCGCAGCGGCTGCTACCGGCGCGAGCTGAGCTGGCGTTCACCCACCGGCGCGACGCTGGAAATCACCGCCCAGCGCATCGTGGCACTGGACGAGCCCAGCCTGTTGGCCATGCGATATCAGGTGAAGTCGGTCGACTACACCGGGCCGATCGCCCTGGAGTCGACCATCAACACCGCGCACGGCGCCGCCCGCCAGGGTGACGATCCACGCATTGGCGCGCAGCTGCACGGCGGCCTGCAGACGATCGACGCACAGGCAGGCGATGTGCTGAGCTGGGTGAGTCAGCAAACGGCGAACAGCCGCATCCGCGTGGCCTGCGGCCAGCAGCATCAGCTAACGGACGACGGCCTGCGCTTTCAGCACGCGTCATCGGCTGCCGACGGCGTGTCGCAGACGTTCACCGGCATGCTGCTGCCGGGCCAGAGCGTGACGCTGGAAAAATACGTCGCCTATGCCTGGTCGTTGCCGGTGGATAACGAGTCGAACCCGAATCTGACCGGCGAGATCGAGCGCACGCTGAAAGAGAATGTGACCCTGGGCTACGACGCCCTGCTGTCGCGTCAGACCCGCAAGCTGGAACAGTTCTGGCGCGACGCCGATCTGGCGGTGAGCGATGCCCAGATCGAACAGGCGCTGCGCTTCAACCTGTTCCACCTGTACCAGTCCAGCGGGCGCGACGGCCACAGCAGCACGGCGGCAAAGGGTCTCACCGGCGAAGGTTACGAAGGTCACTATTTCTGGGACGCCGAAGCCTTCATGCTGCCCGCGCTGGTATCCACGGCGCCGCAGCTGGCGCGCAGCATGCTGACGTACCGCTACGAAACGCTCGACCGCGCCCGCCTCCATGCGCGCGAGCTGGATCATCCGTGCGGTGCGCTTTATGCCTGGCGCACCATCAGCGGCGACGAATGCTCGTCGTACTTTCCCGGCGGCTCGGCGCAGTACCACATCAATGCCGACATCGCGTGGGCGATACGCCTGTATCTCGATGCCACCGGTGACGAGGCTTTCCTGCTGGCGCAGGGGGCGGAAATGCTGTTCGAAACCGCGCGCATCTGGCTCGACATCGGCCATTTCAGCGCCCGTCACGACGGCGCGTTCTGTATCCACGAAGTCACCGGTCCGGACGAGTATTCCGCGCTGGTCGACAACAACCACTACACCAACCGCATGGCGCAGCGGCACCTGCACGATGCGGCCGCCGTTGCCGCGCAGCTGGCGGCAGCGCATCCGACCGAGTACGCCGCGCTGGCCGGCCGCATCGCGCTGACTACCGATGAGACCGCGCTGTGGCAGCGCGCCGCCGACGCGATGTATCTGCCAGTGGATGCCCGATTGCACATCTTTCCGCAGGACGACGGTTTTCTCGACAAGCCGCGCCTGCCCGCAGCGATTGCCGATGCACCAAACGACAAGCCGCTGCTGCTGCGCCTGCACCCCATGAGCATCTACCGCCATCAGGTGTGCAAGCAGGCCGACACCGTACTGGCGCTGATGCTGGCCGGCGAGGGCATCGACGCGGCTGCCAAACGGCGCAACTTCGACTATTACGAAAGCGTCACCATGCATGACTCGACGCTGTCGGCGTCCACCTTCGCGGTGATGGCGGCCGAGGTTGGGCATGCCGACAAGGCGTACCAGTATTTTCTCGACACCTTGCGTGTCGATCTCGACGATCTGCACGGCAACGCCGCGCACGGCATCCACATGGCGGCGATGGCCGGCAGCTGGCTGGGGCTCGTCTGGGGCTTCGGCGGGTTTCGCGTGCGCGGCGGCGAACCATCGCTCGCGCCGCAATTGCCACAGGCATGGAGCAGCTATCGCTTCGGTCTGCGCTGGCGCGAGGCGCATCTGCGCGTCGAGGTGAGTCGCGATGGCGTGTCCTATTCGCTCACCCAGGGGAGCATCCTCACGTTTCTGCACGGCGGCGTTCGGCAACAGCTGCATGCCGGGCAGTCGCTTCGCCTTGCCTGCGTGGATGCAGCAACCGCGAGCTGCACGTTTCCGCGACCGCTGAAAGCCGTGATCTTCGATCTCGATGGCGTCATCGCCGATACGGCCGTGGTGCATGACGCGGCCTGGAAACAGCTGGCCGATGAGATCGGCATCGCGTTTGACGATAGCGTTGGCGAGCGCCTGAAGGGCGTTGACCGGCTCGCCTCGCTCGACATCATTCTGGAGCGCGCCACGCGGCAGTACAGCCTGGATGAAAAGCTCGAACTGGCCGCACGCAAGAACGATTACTACCGCGAACAGATTCAACATTTCGGGCCGGAAAACCTGCTGCCGGGCGCGCGCGCCGCGATCGCCTCGGTAAAAGCTGCAGGCCTGAAAACGGCGCTGGCTTCGGCGAGCAAGAACGCGCCGCTGCTGCTGGAGCGCCTGGGCATCGCCGAATTGTTCGACTACGTGGTCGATGCCAATCGGATCGCTCGCTCCAAGCCCGATCCGGAAATTTTTCTCGCTGCGGCAAGCGCGCTCGGTGTGGCACCGAACGAATGCCTTGGCGTGGAGGACGCTGTGGCTGGCATCGCCAGCATTCATGCCGCGGGGATGGCGGCGGTGGGAATCGGACGCGCAGACGCGCTGCCCGAGGCGCATGTGGTGTTGCCCGATGTCGCTGCCTTCGACATCGGCCGTTTTGCAGACATCTAAAAAGCAAGCTGGCGTGCCCCCTCACTGTCGACGGGGCGCGATCAAAACCAAAGTGATGGGGAGAGATGAAATGACAAGCACCAAGCGCAACCGGCCACTGGCCATGCTCGTACTGTCGGCGACCATTGCCGGCATTCTGATGTCCGCCGCGGCCAGTGCGCAGACCAGCGCGCCCGCGCAAGACGCTACGCCTGCACCGGCATCGGCTTCGGCCAAGAAAAACGCCGCCGGCACCGATGCAAAAACGACCAAGAACCTTGATCAGGTTGTCGTCACCGGCTCGGCCACCGGCGTCAAGAAGATCGACGCCAGCTACACGATCACGACAGCCAACGCCGAACAGATCAGGGAGGCCAACCCGAAAAGCACGGCCGATCTCCTGAAGATATCGCCGGGACTCTGGCCCGAATCCACCGGCGGCCAGACTGGCGCGAACATCGAAATCGCCGGTTTCCCGGGCGGCGGCGATGCGCCGTTCAATACGGTGCAGCTGATGGGTTCGCCGCTGTACGGCATGCCCTCGCTGTCGTTCTTCGAACAGACGTCCATCTTCCGCCTCGATGACACCATCGAGCGGGTGGAAATCGTGCAGGGCGGTCCGTCGGTCGTGTTTGCTGACGGCCAGATCGGCGCGACGGAAAACTTCATCCTCAAGCAGGGCACCGAGGTACCGTCCGGCAGCATCGGCGTCACCTACGGCTCGGAAGACCTAAAGCGCGTGGACGGCTTTTACGGCTTCAAGATCGCCGACAACTGGTACGGCAGCGTGGGCGGTTTCTACCGCGACTCCTCCGGCGTGCGCGATCCACAGTTTGCCGCCGACAAGGGCGGTCAGCTGACCGGCACGCTGACCCACGATTCGGACAATGGCTCGTTCACCCTGTATGCGCGCAGCCTGGACGACAAGAACCAGTTCATCACGCCGATCCCGCTGCTGCAGAGCGGCAGCGATCACTTCAGCGCCTACCCCGGCTTCGATCCGCTGACCGACACCTACAACAGCAAGTACCTGCAGCACGTGTTCCTCGCCGCCTATCCCAACGGCGGCTCGAACGCGAACCTCGCCAACGGGCGCGGCGCCAAGATGAACTTCTTCGGCGCGAACTTCGACTATGACCTGGGCAACGGCATCACGCTGAGCGACAAGTTTCTGTTCGACGAAGGCGACGTCAACACCAACGCGCTGTTCTCCGGCTCGAACCCGGCCTCGCTCAACGACGAGCTCTACAACGTGCCGGCCAGCCAGAACGGCCTGCTGCTGCCGGCCGGCTCGACCTATACGGCAACCTATGCGGGCCCCGGTGGCGGCGGCCCGGTCAGCGCGAATCAGAGCGTGATCCAGCAGGGCTGGTGGTATATCCACAAACACCTGCGCAACATGAACAACGATTTCCGCCTCAGCAAGGAAATCTTCGACGGCAACACGCTAACCGCCGGCGTCTACCTGGCGCATTACACCGACGATGACGCCTGGGCGCTGGGCAACCAGATGCTGATGACGAACACGCCGAACGCGCGGCCGATCGCGGTGAGCTATCAGCTCAACGGCAAGACGTATTACGTGACCGATCCACAGGGCTTCAGCAACCTCAACGGCAATTACGACATCACCGAACAGGGCGTTTCCAACAACAAGGCGTTTTACCTGTCCGACTCCTGGCATCTGGATCGCTGGCTCTTCGACGCGTCGGCGCGTCTGGAGAATCAGGAGTCGACGCTCAACGTCTGTAACCTGAGCCCAAAAAATCTGGACGGCAACAACTACACGCTGTATGACAATACCGTCCCCGTCTGCAACGGAACTTACGCGCACACGGCTTACGACAAGACCCATACCTCGTGGACGGTCGGCGCCAACTACGAGCTGGCCGACAACATGAGCCTGTACGTGCGTGCCAACAAGGGCGTGCATTTCGGCGACTTCGACAATGCGCTGCGCGGCAACACCACGGGCAATACCGCCCCGCTGCAAAAGATCCAGAACTTCGAAGGTGGTTTCAAATACCAGTCGCCGCTGTTCTACGCCGACATCAGCGTCTATCACAAGCAGTTCAACGGCCTGACCTATCAGCCGACCACTGCCTCGGGTACGCCGATCGGCCCACAGGCGCTGTACGGCTCCGACTCCAAGGGCGTGAACTTCATCGGCTCGGTCACGCCGGTCGAGAACCTGAAGCTGTCGCTGGTGGCCAACTACCTTGATGGCCACTACACGCACAACAACTCCTGCCTGTCGTACACGAACACGGTAACCGGCCAGACTGGTTGCGCGTTCATCGACGGCGTGCAGCTGCAGCGTCAGCCGAAAGTGCATTACGCGTTTACGCCGAGCTACCGCATTCCGTTCGGCTGGGGCGATGTCACCACCTTCGTGACCTACACCCACGTCGGTGCGCACACGCAGGATGTTTCCGGCCTGCAGCAGCTGGGCAGCTACAACACGCTGGACTTTGGCATCGTCGCCAATGTCGAGCAGAACTGGCAGCTGCGACTGCAGGGCACCAACATCACCAACGAGCTGGGCCTGACCGAGAGCAATTCACGCATCTTCGGCACCGGCGTAGCTGGCGGCGTGATTCTGGCCCGTCCGCTGGAAGGTCGTGAAGTCAACTTTCAGGCGAAATACAGCTTCTGATCGAAGCGGCCGGCGTTGATGCGGCTGCGATAAAAGAGCTGAGTTAGTGCGAAAAGCGTGGTCCGACTCTCACCCCAAGGCGGGTCGGACCACGCCATGACCGTTTCGCTGAAAACGAACCAAGAGAGTGCCGTGAACCGATACCGCATGATCGCCGCGCTGGTGTTGATCTACATGATCTTCGCGATTCTGCTCAACAGCGTAGGCACGGTGATATTGCAGTCGATCGCCACGTTCGGCATCGACAAGCCCGAAGCCAGTTCGCTGGAGCGCTACAAGGATTTGTCGATCGCGCTGACCTCGTTCCTGGTGGCCTCGTTCATTCCGCTGGCCGGCTACAAGCGCTCGATGATGCTGGCACTGGTCATCGTCGGCGGCGCCTGTCTGCTGATGCCGCTCTATCCCACCTTTCTCACCACACGGCTGCTGTTCGCCTGCGTGGGCATTTCCTTTGCGCTGGCCAAGGTCGGCGTGTATTCGTCGATTGGCCTGCTCACCGCCGACAGGACCGCGCATTCGCGGCTGACCAATTTCATCGAAGGCATGTTCATGGTCGGCGTGCTGGCCGGCAACTGGATCTTCAGCGGCTTTGTCGACCGCGCGCATCCGGGTAACCCGGTGTGGTTCAACGTTTATTGGGTGCTGGCAACGCTGTGCGCCCTGGTGATCGTGCTGCTGGCCAGCAGCCGCCTGGACGAGAGCGCGGCGCACTCGCATGGGCACAACAATTCGCTCGCCGACTCGTTGATGGAAATGTTCCGGCTGTTCGTACGGCCGCTGGTGTACGTGTTTCTGGCATCCGCCTTTCTCTACGTGCTGATCGAGCAGAGCTTTGGCACATGGCTGCCGACCTTCAACAACGAAATACTGAAACTGCCCAATGCCATGAGTATCCAGTTTGCCAGCATCCTGGCCGGCATGACCGCGCTTGGGCGCATCGTTGCCGGCATCGTGCTCAAGCGCGTGCGCTGGTACACGCTGCTCAATGTCTGCGTGATCGGCATGGGCGTGCTCGTGATCATCGTGCTGCCGCTGGCCCGTGGCGTGGTGGCGCGAGCGGACGTAGGCTGGTTCGACGCGCCGACCGCGGCCTATCTGATTCCCCTACTCGGCCTGCTGATGGCGCCGATTTATCCGGTGATCAATTCAGTAGCGCTGAGCTCATTGCCCAAGCCCATGCATGCGGCCATGACCGGGCTGATCGTGGTTTTCTCGGCGCTTGGCGGCACGCTGGGCTCGTACATCACGGCGCGGGTCTTCGCCAGCTTCGACGGCATCCACGCCTTTTATTTTTCGCTGGTGCCGATGGGTCTGGTCCTGATCACGCTTTTCTTTTTCAAACGCGAGACGGACCGCGCCGGCGGTGCCGCGCCGATCACGCTGAACCTGGCCGGCAAATAATCGTGCGATTGCATGCGCGCCTCAACGCCGCGCCAGCGACTGCGGCCCCATACATACATACGGAAATACCATGACGCTAGCTCATCGACTGCTGTCCCTTCTGATCGTGGCGCCGGCTTTGGCGGCTCCGGCAGCGCACGCCGCGACCGACCCCAGCTTCGTCCTGAGCGCCACCTCGAAGAATTTCGACAACTACTTTCCCAGCTACTTGGCCAACGGCTATTTCTCGACGATGACCTCGGTGCGCGGCACCGAAGGCAATCTCGCGTACATGGTCGCCTTCATGGATTACGCCAAGGACGATATCGCACGACCAGCAGCGATACCCGGGTGGAGCGGCATCGATTACAGCACTGGCAAATCGAGCGCCGGCGAGTTCTGGCTCAATCGCACCCTGCTGAGCGAAAAAGCCTTCGGCGACTACCAGCAGACGCTGGACATGCATGACGGCACCTTGACCACGCGCTACCGCTATACCGACGACGGCGGCAAATCCACGCACATCGCCATCACCACCTTTGTCAGCCAGGCGGACACGCATCTGGCGGCCACGCGCATCAGCGTCACGCCGGAATTCGACGGCACGGTGCAGCTTTCCTTTCCGCTGAATATTTGGGCGCCGCACCAGCCCCGCTTTCCGATCGGAAAGATGACTGGCGACGAGATGCTGGCCGCGGTCGCCGCCAACAACATGTCGGTGACCGAGCCGGTCAACTATCGCACCGCCGACCGCGCGCCGGTCTGGTACCACGGCGACACCGGCGTAACGAACGAGAACGGCAGCACGAAAGATCTTGTCCTGCAGCTCGATGGCAAGGCCGAGCAGGGTCTGCGCATGGCCGAGGCGGCTGCGATCGAATTGCCCAAGGGCATCGAGCCTAGCGCCATCACGCTCGACAAAAGCACCTATCAGCTGGCGCTGAATCTGAAGGTGCCGGTAAAGAAAGGCCAGACCTATACCTTCACCAAATACGTGGCGATGTCGCGCGAGAGCTGGGGCGGCGATGCGGCGGTTACCGCCGCGCTGGCGAAAAAAGCGCGCCGCTCGGGCTTCGACAAGTTGCTCGCCGACCACCAATCCGCCTGGCACGCGCTGTGGCAGTCGGACATCGTGATCGATGGCGACACGAAGGTGCAGCAGGCCGTGCATTCGGATCTCTATTACCTGCTGTCCAACTCCACCACCGGCACGGCATGGCCGATGGGCGCCTGCGCGCTGACGCCGAACTACGCAGGCCACGCGTTCTGGGATTCCGATTCTTGGGTGTTCCCCGCGCTGCTGCTGCTGCATCCGGAGCGGGCCAAGCCGATCGTGATGTTCCGTCACCGCACGATGCAGCCTGCGCGCGAGCGCGCCGCGCAATACGGCGTCAAGGGCACGATGTATCCGTGGGAGGCCGATCCGGAAACCGGCAAGGACTACACGCCGCACTTCGCCTATGGGGTGTTCCGCGAGGTGCACGTCAACGCCGACATCGCCATCGCGCAATGGCAGTACTACCTGGCCAGCGGCGATAACGCGTGGCTGAAGGCGAACGGCTGGCCGGTGATCAAGGCGATTGCCGATTTCTGGGTCAGTCGAGTCACTTACGACAAGGCCAGCGACCGCTACGAAATCCTGCACGTCACGTCGCCCGATGAAGCCTACGACGACGTGCCGAACGACTCGTTCACCAACGCCGCCGCGCGTAAAGCGCTGAATATCGCAACCGCGGCTGCGCTCAAGGTCGGCGCGACGCCCGATCCGCAGTGGGCCGATATCGCGAAAAAAATGTATGTCCCGTTTGACGCGAAGGCGCAGCGTCACCTCGACTTCGATGCCTCGGTGCCGCACGACAAGATCACCTGGATGGGCTCGTCGCTGGCGTGGCTGATGTATCCCAATCTCGATCTGCCGATGTCGGCGGATATCCGCAAAAACGACTTCGCCTTCCAGCTGGACGAGCTGAAAGTGCACGGCAACGACCCCAACGAAATGATGATGGTGATGCTGGCCACCGCCGCCGCCGAGGTGGGCGACGGCAAGACGGCCGGCGAGTGGCTGCAGCGCAACCTGGTCGGCTTTCTCAAGGCGCCCTACAACGTGCGCAGCGAGACCGCCTCGAACAACGCCGGCTACATTCTCGCCACCTCGGCCGGCTTTGTGCAGAGTCTGGTGTACGGACTCAGCGGCCTGCGCATAGACGATAGCGGCCTCAGCGAAGCCTATCCCCCAGCGCTCCCGCCGACCTGGCGATCGATGACGCTGAAGCACATCAGCTTTCGCGGCAAGCTTTACGACGTCACGGTCGATCGCGATGCGGCAGGCAAGGCCCGGCTCACCCGCAAGGCGCTATGACGATCTTCATCATCGCTCGCGCAACCTGCTCTCGCATCGCCGGTGCGGCATTTTCGCATGGCGTTCGGAACAGCTACGGTTGATGGATCCCTTGTCGCCCGCGCTGCTCGAATCCATGCGCCGCGTCGGCGCACTGCTGCTGTCGGGTGACCTGCGCGCCGCGCACGATCAGCTCGCCGAGCTGGTCGCGCAGCATCCCGAGACGGTCGAGCCGCTGCGTCTGCTGGCCGGAACCAAGCAGGCGCTGGGTGATATCGACACCGCCGAAACCCTGCTACGCCAGGCGCTGGCCATGGACCCGCATTGGGCACCAACGCTGGCCACGCTGGGCGAACTGCTGCTCAGCCGCGGCCGCGGCGATGAGGCCGAGCCGCTGCTGCGCCGTGCCGCGCAGCGCATGCCGCACGCCGCGGTGGCGCTGGCGCGCTATTACAACGACGCGCAGCGCGCTAGCGAAGCCCTCGCTGTAATCACGCTATTTTTCAAGGACGAACGCACCGAAGTCGAACTGGTCATGCAGCACGTCACAGCGCTGGCAGCGCTTGGCCGCCACGACGAGGCGATCGCGTTCTACCGTCAACGGTCCGAGCGATTCCCCAACGATGCTGCCGCCACACACGCGCTGGCCATCGCGCTGGATGCCGCGAATCGGCATGCGGAGGCCGAGCGAGTGACCCATTCCGCGCTGGCCCGGGGACATCAAACGGCCGCGGCGTACTTCACCCATGCGCGCAGCCTTATCGGCCTGGGCGAGTTCGATCGCGCCGAAGCGGCGCTACGCGATTGCCTACAGCGAAATCCGCGCCTCGTAGAGGCCCAGAACCATCTGGCCCGACTGGTGTGGATGCGCACCGGCGACACCGCCCAGACCACCGCCGTGCTTGATCGTGCGCTGCAAGCCTTTGCCGACGACGACGCGCTGCGCGCCACCAAGGCAGCGATTCTGCAGGGCGCCGGTGATGCGCGCGGCGCTTATGCCTGTCTGGCAGATCAGGCCGCGAATAAAAATGCAGCGCCCGCGCTGCTGGTGCGTGCAGGCCTGGCGGCAATGGAATTCGACCCGGCGGCTTCGCTGGCGCTCGCCGAGCGCGCGCTGCGCGCGTCACCAGCCAACGAAGCCGCAAAAAATCTTCGCGTGGCGTCGCTGCTCGGCGTGGGTGACGCACGCGTAGCGCTGGCCCAGGCCGAAGAACTTTTGTCGCACACGCCGGACGACCAATATCTCATCGCGCTGCAAACGACGGCATGGCGCCTGCTCGACGATCCCCGCTACGGCGAGCTGTGCGACTACGCGCAGCTCGTCGTTCCACAGCCATTGCAGGCGCCAGCACCATGGGCTGACATGGCCAGTTTTCTGACCGACGTCAAACGCAGCCTCGAACGGCTGCATCCGGCGAACGGACATCCGCTGCTGTTTCAGTCGCTGCGCCACGGCACCGAAACGACCGACGATCTGGCGCGCAGCAGCGACCCGACGATCCAGGCGCTGTTCGCAGCCTTCGACGCACCGATACGTCAATACCTCGTACATATCGGCCAGGGCCACGACCCGATGCGCCGTCGCAACCGCGGCAGCTACCGATTCAACGGCGGCTGGTCGGTGCGGCTGCGCGCGTCGGGCTTCCACAACAATCACGTGCATCCCCGCGGCTGGATCTCGTCCGCCTGCTATATCGACCTGCCCGACGGCATCGCCACGGCATCCACGCCGGAAGGCTGCCTGGTGTTCGGTGCACCGGGCATCGCGACGACTCCGCCGTTAGCCGCCGAACACGTACTGCGACCCGAGGTCGGCATGCTGGTGCTGTTCCCTTCCTACCTGTGGCACGGCACCGTGCCGTTCACCGGCGATCGCACGCGTCTGACGGTGGCCTTCGACGTGTTGCCCGATGCCGGCGAGAAAGGCGCATGACTTCGATACGGCAATTGATCAGCGTGATCACGCTGGCCGCACTGTCCATAGCCGCGCCTTCGTTTGCGGCGACGGACCCGAGCTTTCTGCTGAACGCTGGCTCGAACGATTTCGCCAGGTACTTTCCCGGCCAGTTGGCCAACGGCTACTTCTCGACCATGACCGCGCCGCGCGGCACTGAAGGCAACCTCGCCTACATGGTCGCCTTGATGGATTACACCAGCGACGACTTTTCGCGGCCCGCCGCCATTCCGGGCTGGACCGAGATCGACTACAGCACGGGCAACTCCAGCGCCGGCCATTTCTGGATGAATCAGGTCGCGCTGGCGCCTTCGGTATTCCAGAACTACCGGCAGGTGCTGAATCTGCACGACGCCACGCTGACGACGCGCTATCGCTATATCGATCACAGCCGCGCCACCGACGTCGCCGTGACGACCTTCGTCAGCCAGGCGTCGCCACACTTGGCGGCCACCCAGCTTTCGATCACGCCGGATTTCGACGGCGTGATCGAGCTGTCCTTTGCGCTCAATACCTGGGCGCCGTATCAGCCACGCATGCCGCTGGGCAGGCTGACCGGCGAGCAGATGCAGGAGGCGGTCGCATCGCACAATATGAAGCTGGAGCCGATCGCACCGGCCACCTCCGATCGCGCGGCATTCTGGTATCACGGCGACACCCACGTGCTGACCAGTCACGGTGACGCGACGGATCGGACACTTTCTCTGGATGGCCGCGCGGAACAAGGCCTGCGCATGGCCGAGGCCGCGGCGATAAGCCTGCCGGATCAGCTGAAGCCGATCGACGCCACGTTCTATAAGAGCGACTATCGGCTCGCGTTGAACCTGCGCGTCAGGGTGACCCGGGGCCAGACTTATACGTTTACCAAATATGTCGCCGCATCACGCGAGCAATGGGGCGGCAACGCACAGGATGACCTTGCACTGGCGCGCGCGGCACGCACGCAAGGATTCGACGCGCTGCTCAGCGCGCATCAGGCGGCGTGGCGCAGGCTCTGGCAAACGGACGTCCAGATCGACAGCGATCCGAAGGCGCAGCAGATCGTGCATTCGGACCTCTATTACCTGCTGTCCAATTCCACCGCCGACACCGCGTGGCCGATCGGTGCCTGCGCGATGACGCCGGGTTACGCGGGGCACGCGTTCTGGGACAGCGATTCGTGGGTGTTTCCCGCCCTGTTGCTGCTGCATCCGCAGCGCGCCAAGTCGCTGGTGATGTTCCGCGACCGCGCGCTGCCTGCCGCAAAGCAGCGCGCGCGCGAACGCGGGCTGCAGGGCGCGATGTATCCATGGGAAGCCGATCCCGAGAACGGCACCGAACAGACGCCTTATTTCGCGCATGTGCTGGGTGAGCGCGAGATCCATGTCAACGCCGATATTGCCATCGCGCAATGGCAGTACTATCTGGCCAGCGGCGACGAGGTGTGGCTAAAACAGCACGGCTGGCCGGTGATCCGCGAGATCGCCAAATTCTGGTCCAGCCGCGCAACCTACAACGCGAAAAAACAGCGCTACGAAATCCTGCACGTCACCTCGGTCGACGAGGATTACAACGACGTGCCGAACGACACCTTCACCAACGCCTCGGCCGCGAAGGCGCTCAACATCGCCACGGCAGCGGCGGCGATCGTGCGCGAGACGCCCGACCCGCGCTGGTCGGATATCGCGGCGCGCATGCTGATTCCGTTTTCCACCAAGGAAGGACATCACCTCGACTTCGACGAAAGCGTGCCGCACGACATGGACTCGTGGGGCGGCAGCTCGCTGCCGATGCTGTCATATCCCTCGCTCGACTTTCCGATGACGCAGGCATTGCGACAGCGTGACTACGACTACGCGCTGAGCCCCATCACCCGCTCGCATCGCGACCCCAACAGCATGGGTCTGGCACCCACGTCGATTGCCGCCGCGACGCTGGGCGATGCGGCCGGCGCCAGCGAATGGTTCGAGCGGAATATAACGGCCGACGTGATCAAGCCGCCGTTCAACGTGCGCACCGAAACCGCCACCAACAACACCGGCTATTTCCTCACCGCAAGCGCGGGCTTGCTGCAGAACATCGTTTACGGGTTCAGCGGCCTGCGTATTGACCAGGCGGGCCTGGTCGAGGCCTATGCGCCCGTGCTGCCATCGTCATGGAAATCGCTGACGCTGAAGCACGTTCGCTTTCGCGGCATCACCTACGACATCACCATCGATCGCGATGCCACCGGCAAAACCCGGCTTACGCGAACGGTTCGCTGAAAAAACGATTTCGCATGCCATAAAACGACGAGGAAATGCACGATGAAACGGATCCGCCTGCACACTTTGTCCATCGCGACACTTGCCTTCCTGTACAGCGCTGCGGCGCTTGCTGATACGCCGCCCGCCATCGACAAGAGCGGCACCGCGACGGGACCCGCGTTCACCATTCCCTACTCAAGCTACGCCTCGCCGGAAGCAGCGGCCATGTTTCAGCAGGTGCTGGCGGACGGCAAGAAAACGCCTTCGCTGACGCTCGGCATCGAGGCGAGCCGCACGTTCTACGGCAGGATCAACACCGACCGCGCCAACCGCATGCAGAAGATCTACCCGGTGACAACGCATGCCGAAACCATCGGCGGCGTGCCGACCGATGTCGTGCTGCCAGCAGGTGGAGTAGCCGTGGCGCAGAAACACCGCGTGTTGATCAACCTGCACGGCGGCGCCTTTCTATGGGGTGCGCACAGCGGTGGGCTGGTGGAATCGATTCCGATAGCAAGCCTGGGCAGGATCAAGGTTGTCACGGTCGATTATCGCGAAGGCCCGGAGCACGTTTTTCCCGCCGCCAGCGAGGATGTGGCGGCTGTTTACCGCGCCCTGCTGAAGCAATACCCGGCGAAAAACATCGGCATCTACGGCTGCTCGGCCGGCGGCGTGCTGACGGGTGAAGCCGTGGCGTGGATCATTTCGAAGAAGCTGCCGGTGCCGGGCGCCATTGGCACGTTCTGCGGTTCGGTCGCGGAGTTCAGCGGCGACTCGACTTACGTTGCGCCCATACTCAATGGTCAGGCCGTGCCCACCACGCCCTTGAAAATTGCCGGCCTGCCCTACTTCGCCGGCGCCAAAGCGGACGATCCGCTGGTCTTTCCGGCGAACTCGCCCGATCTGCTCGCGAAGTTTCCGCCGACCCTGCTGATTACCGGCACGCGCGATTTCGCCATGAGCACGGAGATCCAGAGCCAGCGCCTGCTGGCCGCCGCAGGCGTCGACGCCGAGCTGCACGTGTGGGACGGCATGTGGCACTCGTTCTTCTCCGATCCGGAGATGCCCGAGTCGAAAGAGGCCTATGCCGTGATGGTGAACTTCTTCGATCGCCATCTGGGCCATTAACCCATGAGGGCGGACGGCTTTCCGATGGCGAAGTCCCTCACTGAACCGGAAAGCCTCGACGCCGGGCTTTGCCCAGCAACGCCTGGACGGGTATTCTCTGACCAACCTATTGCAGTACGGCGCACCATGAGCTTACAGACCGTTCTGGTCATCGATGACGAACGCGACATCCGCGAACTGTTGACCATCACCCTGGGTCGGATGGATTTGCAAGTGGATGCTGTAGGCACGGTGGCCGATGCGCGCCGCGCCCTTTCCGAGAGAACCTATGACCTGTGCTTCACCGACATGCGCCTGCCCGACGGTGATGGCCAGGAAATCATCGAACTGATTTCGAGCACATCGCCGGACACGCCGGTGGCGATGATCACAGCCTACGGCAACGTGGACGCGGCGGTGAATGCGCTCAAGGCCGGCGCCTTCGATTTCGTCTCCAAGCCGGTCGATATCCAGATGCTGCGTGGCCTGGTGCGCACGGCGCTGAAGCTGGCCGAAGAAAAGCGCAACGGCGGCGGCGACGCGAAAACCGGCGATTCCAGCGACCGCCTGATCGGCGACTCGCCGGCGATGCAGCAGGTGCGCGCCACCATCGGCAAGCTCGCGCGCAATCAGGCGCCGGTATACATCGCCGGCGAATCCGGCGTGGGCAAGGAGCTGGTGGCCCGGCTCATCCACGAGCAGGGGCCGCGCGCCAGCGGTCCGTTCGTGCCGGTCAACTGCGGCGCGATTCCGTCCGAGCTGATGGAGAGCGAATTCTTCGGCCATCGCAAGGGCAGCTTCACCGGCGCCAGCAGCGACAAGGAAGGCCTGTTTCAGGCCGCGCAGGGCGGCACGCTGTTCCTCGACGAAGTGGCCGAACTGCCGCTGCACATGCAGGTGAAGCTGCTGCGCGCGATCCAGGAAAAAGCCGTGCGCCCGATCGGTGGCCGCGACGAGATTCCGGTCGATACGCGCATTCTCTCGGCCACGCACAAGAACCTCGGCCAGCTGGTCGAACAGGGCCAGTTCCGGCAGGATCTTTTCTATCGCATCAACGTGATCGAACTGCGCGTGCCGCCGCTGCGCGAACGCCGGGGCGACGTGCCGCTGCTGTCGGCCTTTATTCTCAAGGCGCTCGCTGGCAAGAGCGGCGAACCGGTCGGGCAACTGCTGCCGGCGGCGAAGCAGGCGCTGGAGGCGTACGAGTTTCCCGGCAACGTGCGCGAACTGGAAAACATCCTCGAGCGCGCGATGGCCATGTGCGACGGCAACAGCATCGATGCCGACGACCTGATGCTGCCGCAGCGCGGGCCGCGCTCCTCGTTTCAGGAGGGCACGCCAGCGATGGGCGGCGTCCAGGCTCCGCCGCCAGCCGCACCGCAGGCCGCCGACAACGGGGGCCTGGACGACTACATCAGCAACCTTGAGCGCACCGCGATCATCAAGGCGCTGGAGGAGTCGCGCTACAACAAGACGGCCGCCGCCAGAAAGCTCGGCATCACCTTTCGCGCGTTGCGCTACAAGCTGAAAAAGCTCGGCATCGACTGACACGTTGCTGCGGCGAGCAGACGTGCCGAAGCCGGATGCGCCATTCGGCTAATTTTCGCCGCCCGCCGCCAGCAGGGCCTTGCGCAGCGTCTTCAGCAGCAGCGGCGTGGTGATCGGCTTGTTGATCACGTAAAGGTGGTCGAACGGCGGCAGCTCGTGCAGATCGGGCGGCGCCTCGGGACGGCCGAGCAGGATAACCGCCCCGCAGTAGCCGTGCTCGGTCAGCGCGGCCAGCGTGCGCACACCGGTGTAGAGGTTCATGTCGGCATCGAGCACCACCAGATCCGGCAGGCCGCAGGCTTCGATCCACTGCAAGGCGGCGGTGCCGCTCTGGCTGGCGTGGGCTTCGTAGCCGTAGGAGTCGAGCGTGTCGACCATCAGCGAGAGCTGGCCGGCCTCTTCGACCACGACCAGCACGCGCTCGCCGGAGCCTTCCAGGCTGTCCTTGCTGCCACCCTGCTCGCTGTCGGCCGCCAGTTCCTCCAGCGGAATATACAGATCGAACCGCGTGCCCTTGCCCGGCTCGCTGTTGACGCGCATCACGCCACCGTGGGTGCTGATGATGCGCTTGCACGACAGCAGGCCGAGGCCGGTGCCGGTTTCCTTGGTCGTGAAAAACGGTTCGAACAGCCGCTCGAGCACGTCCTGGCTCATGCCGGCACCGCTGTCGATCACGCTCATGCGCAGGTAGCGGCCATGGCGCGGATGCTCCTCCGGCAAAAAGAAGTCCGGCGGCAGATGGATCTGCGCGGTTTCGATGCGCAGGTTGCCGCCGTCAGGCATGGCCTGGATCGCGTTGAGGCAGAGGTTGAGCAGGCACTGCTGCAGCTCGGTATGGTTGCCCTCGAACGACAGCTCGGGATCCTCGATCGCCAGCTCCATCGCCACCGAGCGCGGCACGCTGCCCTGCAGGAGCAGGTCGAGGGCGTTGAGCAGGGCGCCCAGGCGCACCTCTTCGGCGCGCCGCGCGCCACGCGCGAACGACAGCATGGACTGCACCATGTCCAGCCCGCGCTTGCCGCAGTCGCGCACGAGCTTGCCCAGCCGCGCCAGCCGCGGGTCGTCCTGGTAATCCTGCAGGCTGTCGCCGGCCAGCAGCAGCGGCTGCAGCAGGTTGCGCAAGTCGTGGCTGAGGCCACCGGCCAGCATGGCCAGGCTTTCGAAGCGCTGCGCGCGAATCAGTTCGGCTTCGGCGCGGCGGCTGGCGCGGCGCGCGTCGGCTTCGGCCAGCGCACGACGCACGGCGCTGGCCAGCCGTGCCGGGTTCTGCTTGAGAATGTAATCGGTGGCGCCGTTGCGCAGCGCCTCGATGGCCGCCTCTTCGCCGAGGGTGGCGGAGACGAAGATAAACGGCAGATCCTCGTCGCGCTGGCGCAGCAGGTCCAGCGCATGCTGGCCGGAAAAGCCCGGCATGCTCAGATCGGACAGCACGATGTCCGGCTTGAATTCGTCAAGCGCGGCCACGAAACGTGGCGCGTCGTCGACCAGGCGCACCTCGTAGGCGATGCTGTCTTCATCGAGCTGCGCGAGCACGAGCTCGGCGTCGAGCGCGCTGTCCTCGACTTGCAGCACGCGGATGCTTGGCGTGGGTTGAATCTGCCGGTTTGGCATGGAGGGTTCCAGGAAACGGGTTCAGCGTGACCAGAAACTGTGCGGCCGGGAGGCTTGAAAACCGGCGTCACAACAATGTTCGGGGCCTTTCGGAAAAATTTTCGCCAGCGACTCACTTTCCGCGACAGGGCTTTCCAGGCCCTTGGTTTGCAGACTAAACCACGTTCTCGGCACGGCTTGCTCGCACCGGGGCCTCTCCGACCTCACTCTTTTTCCGGCGGCTGATTCAGCACCGCCCAGAACTGGCCGAGCGTGCGCACCGCGTCGAAAAACTGGTCGACGTCGACCGGCTTGATCACATAGGCATTGGCACCGAGGTCCCAGCTGCGGGCCAGGTCGCTCTCTTCGCGCGAGGACGAGAGAATCACTACCGGGATACGCCGCAGGCGTTCGTCGGCGCGCATCTGGGTGAGCACGTCCAGCCCGTTCATGCGCGGCATCTTGATGTCCAGCAGCACGACGGCCGGGTCACCGTCCTGACGCCCGGCGTAGGCGCCTCGACAGTGGAGATAATCGAGGCAATCGACGCCATCTTCGACGTGAACCACCGGGTTGGCCAAATGCGCGCCGTGCAGCGCGTCGAGCGCCATCTCGGCATCGGCGGGGCTGTCTTCAACCAGCAGGATGGTACGCAGGTCACGCTTGTTCATACGCGGGTCTCATTCGTTGAAGCCGAAGCCCCGGCCAGATCGGTGGCCGGTAGCGAAAAATGGAAGTTGGCACCCTTGTCCAGCTCGGCATCGGCCCAGACCCGGCCACCATGACGGCTGATGATGCGCCGCACGTTGGCCAGACCGATACCGTTGCCGACAAACTCGGACGCGCGATGCAGGCGCTGGAACACGCCGAACAGCTTGTCCGCATACTGCATGTCGAAACCCGCGCCATTGTCGGCCACGGTGAATTCGTAATCCCCATTGGTGCCCTGCTGCACCGTTACCTTGATGGTGGCGATGTCGCGCTGCGCAGTGTACTTCACTGCGTTGCCAAGCAGATTCTGCCAGACCGTGCGCAGCATGTTCTCGTCGCCGATCACCATCGGCAACGGCGACAGGTCCCACACGATGCGCCGATCCTGCACGCCGGACTCGACGATCGCGCGCGATTCCTCCACCACGGTCTGCATGTCCACCGCCTGCAGCCTGAGTGCGCCGCGACCCAGCCGCGAAAACACCAGCAGGTCGTCGATCAGCAGGGCCATGCGCTGCGCGGAGCTGGAGATCACCTCGATATAGTGCGCGGCCTTCTCGTCGACGTGCTCGCCAAGATGATGTTCGAGCTTGCGCGCGAAGCCGGAAATATGCCTCAGGGGCGCACGCAGATCGTGCGACACGGAGTAGCTGAAGGCCTCCAGCTCGCGGTTGACGTCGGAGATCTGGCTGACCTTGCCTTCGAGCTGGCGGTTGAGCTCGCTGACTTTCTGCTCGACCAGGGCCCGGGCGGTGATGTCGCTCACCGTCAGCAGCAGCGTCGGTGCATCCGTCTCCTGCTGCTGCAGCCGGCGTGCGTTGACCACCACGTGCCGGTCGTCGCCGTCGACCGTGTGCTGGGTCATGTCGTAATCCCACAGCTCGCGGTCGCGCAGCAGCACGTCGCGCAACCGCTGCTGGAGCACGCTGTCGTTCCAGGCGCCGTGACCGATCTCGGCCAGGGGCTGAGCCTGCTGCTCGCCATCCATCTGGTACAGCTCGCTGAAGGCGGTATTGACCAGCAGCGCGTTCAACTTGTCGTCGAAGAGCGCGATGGGCTCGCGCACGGCGTGCAGGATCTGCTGCGAACGCTTCACCGCGCTGCTCTCGCGCGTCTCGGCCACCAGACGCCGGCCGATCTGGCGCTCCGATGCCACCACGATGATGGCCAGCAGCAGGAGCTGCGCCAGCGCCGTCACCGCCAGCACCAGCTTGCCGGTGGTCGCCTCATGGCTGGCCGCCGCCTGCCGCGCGCCGAGCAGGGAATCCTCGTTTTTCACAATGGACAAAATGGTGGGATTGATCTTGAACAGATCGCCGGCGTCACGCAGCGATTGCCGTCCGCCGGCGAGGTCGGCGTGCTCGATCCGTGCGGTCGCCTGATTCATCAGGGTGACGCGGCCGTTGATGCTGCTTTCGAGCGTGCCGACCAGGATCTGCTGATCGGGATTGTCGCGGGTCATGTCGCGCAGCTGCGCCAGCAGGCCCTTCACGCTGTCTCTGGCGCGATCCACGCGCTCCTGCGTGACGCTGGTGCCGTCGCCCGCCAGCATGCGATAGGCCGCCGCCTCGCTGTCACGAACCAGGTAGGCAATCTCGTAAGTGGCGGCCTTGACGGCATTGGAGTGGGCGACCCAGGCCGTGGTCTGCTGGGTTTCGCGCAGATTGTTCAACGTCACCAGATACGGCAGCCCGACGATGATGAAAATGGCGACCAGCAGGCCTGCGATCCGCCAGCTGACGATATCTCTGGCTTTCATGTGAGTCGCATCATCAGTCGATATTTCAGGTCAGGCGATCACGGCATTTTGGCATGTTTTCGCCGAACGCCAAGCGGCGGCCGGCACGCCCGGCGCAACCGTCCCGATTTCCGTATCCATCCAGTCAACGGCCGTACCTGCTGGTTGCCGACGGCCGCGCCGCGGCGGTCGTTCCCCAGCTCGTGTTCGGCTGCGCCTGCATGCTGAAATGCAGCTCGCCGCCGGCCAGCAGCTCGGCGTGGTGCAGGTAGACCCGCTCCAGCGGCTTGCCGTTAAGGGTCACGGCGCCTACGTAAGGGTGGGCGTCGTCCAGCGGATCGGCGCTCACCGTGAAGGTATGCCCGTTGCTGAAGTGGATGGCCGCCCGCGCCACGAACGGCCGCCCGATCGCGTACTCGTCGCTGGCCGGGGTCACCGGATAAAAGCCCAGCGCGGTGAAGATGTACCAGGCCGACATCTGGCCCAGGTCGTCGTTGCCGGTCAGCCCGTCGGGCCGCGGCGCGTACTGCGTATCCATGATCTGCTTGAGCCGCGACTGGGTTTTCCACGGTTCGCCGGCATAGTCATAGAGGTAGGCGATGTGGTGGCTGGGCTCGTTGCCGTGCGCGTACCAGCCGATCAGGCCGGTGATGTCCTCCACATTCTTGAAGCGCTGCGGATCGACCTTGGCGTCGAACAGCTGATCGAGTTTGGCGATGAACTTGGCGTTACCACCGCCCGCGGCGATGAGGCCGGCGACATCCTGCGGCACGTACCACGAGTACTGCCACGCGTTGCCTTCGGTGTAGTCGGTGCCGTAACCGGCGGCTTCGGGATCGAACGGCGTGTGGAAACTGCCGTCGCTGAGCCGGGCGCGCATGAAACCGGTTTTCGGATCCCACGCGTTGCGCCAGTTGGTGGCACGCTTGCCGAAGGTCGCCGCGATGTCGCGCTTGCCCATGGCCTTGGCCATCTGCGCCAGCGACCAGTCGTCGTAGGCGTATTCCTGGGTTTTCGAGGCTGCTTCGGGCTCCTTGTCGATCGGCACGTAGCCGAGCTTCATGTAGTCGCCCAGGTCGCCGTAGGGCGCGTAGGTCGCGCTGGCCACCATCGCTTTCATCGCCGCGTTGGCGTCAAAGCCGCGGATGCCCTTGATGTACGCGTCGGCGATCACCGGCAGCGCGTGGTAGCCGATCATGCACCACGTCTCCAGACCCTGATACGCCCACACCGGCAGGATGCCGAACGGGCTGGCCTCGCGCGCGGCGATCAGCGAGCGGATGAAATCCGTACTGTGCGCGGGGTCGAGCATCACCATCAGCGGCTGCTGCGCACGAAAGACGTCCCACAGCGACCAGCTGGAATAAAAGTTGAAGTCGCCCTTGGCGTCGTGCGCGCGATGCACGGCGTGATCCGGCCCGCGGAACTCGCCGTTGACGTCCATGCTCAGCGTGGGCGAGAGCATGGCGTGATACAGCGCGGTGTAGAACAGCGTGGTCGAGGCCCTGGAGCCATCGACATCGATCACCGCGAGCGCCTTGTTCCAGGCGGCGGTCGCCTCGGCGCGACGGGCGTCGAAATCCCAGCCGGCGCCGTCCTGGTCGAGATTGGCCACGGCGTTGGTTTCGCTGACCGTGGAGATCGCCACCTTCACTTCCAGCGGCTGCTTGATCTGGCCGAAATCGAACGAGGCGACCAGCGCGCGGCCGTTCTGCGCGTCCTTGTCCTGCGGCTGATTGCCGGGTCCGGCGAAGCCCTTGTAGACCGTGTCGGTCTCGCGGTTGTAGAGCTCGCGCGAGGTCATCGGCTGCGAGAAACGCATGGCAAAACACAGCTCGCGCCCGGGCGCCCAGCCGCGCGTGGTGCGGCAGCCGGTGACCGTGCCGTCGCTCTGCACGCGCAGGTGCGCCCACAGCACCTTGCCGGGGTAGTCGTAGATGCTCGGGCGCAGGTCGAGCAATACATGCGCCGGTTTGTCCGCGGGAAACGTGTAGCGATGCCAGCCGATCCGCTGCCCGGCGGTCAATTCGGCGCGCACGCCGTAGTCGGCCAGCGTCACCGCGTAGTAACCGGCCTGCTCGACCTCGGTGTCGTGCGAAAAGCGCGAGCGGTAGCCGCTGCCTGGCTGGGCCGCATCGCCCGGATCAAGCTTCACGTCGCCGGCGATCGGCATCACCAGCACATCGCCCAGATCCGAGTGGCCCGAACCGGAAAAGTGCGTGTGCGAGAAGCCCATGATGGTCGGGTCGTTGTACTGATAACCCGCCGCCCATTTATAGGCGTGCTTGAAGTCCGGCATCGCCGTGTCCGGACTTAGCTGGATCATGCCGAACGGCACCGTGGCGCCCGGGAACGTGTGGCCATCGCCGCCGGTTCCGATGCGCGGATCGACGGCGGCGGCATGGCCGCCCTGCGGAGCCTGGGCTTGCGCCGGGAGGACGGCGGCGGCCGAGACCAGCAGCGCCGAGCCGATCAACCGGGACAACACAGTGCGCGAACACAAGACCATTTCAACCTCGAACCGGGGAGTCGGAAGATCAGCAGACTTCGCACGCTAGCATCCAGCACCCGGCAGGTGCATGCTGCGTCGCGGCGTGTTTAACTGCGTCGATAAGTTACCTTTGGATCGTTCCAAATCTGCATCGACGCCCTCGCAGAGTACCGTGTCCAGCCACCCACCGATCCATCGCAAAGTCACGCTTAACGATATTGCCGCCGGCTGCGCCCTGTCGCGCGCCACGGTATCGCTGGTGCTGCGCGGCAGTCCGCTGGTCAATCGCGAAACGCGGGCGCGGGTCGAACGGGAGCTGCGCCTGCAGGGCTACGTCTACAACCGCGCGGCGGCCAATCTGCGCCGGCGCACCTCGACCAGCATCGCGCTGGTGCTGAACGATCTGGCCAATCCCTTCTTCGCGGAATTTGCCGCGGGTGTGGACGAAGCGCTCGCTGCCGCAGGCTATGTCACCCTGCTCGGCTGCACCGGCGAGTCGGCCAGCCGCGAACAGGCCGTGCTCAGCTCGCTGCTGGAACACGGCCCGGCCGGCATCATCCTGTCGCCGGCCGAGCACAGCAACGCGCAGGACGTGCTCGCGGCCATCGGTCCGCTGTCGCCGCTGCTGCTGTTCAATCGCGAGCTTGGCGGTGTGGCCCCCGAAAAGGCGCGCTGGGATCAGCTGACACTGGACAACCAGCGCGGTGCCCGGCTGGCGACCGAGCACCTGATCGAGCGCGGCCATCGGCGTATCGCCTTTTTCGGCGGTCACCACGACTCCAGCTCGTGCAGCCAGCGGCGCGCCGGCTTCGTCGAAGCGATGCAGGCCGCCCATTTGCCAGTGGAACCGGCATGGCAGATCGAATGCGCGCCGACCCGCCTCGACGCGGCGCACCGCACGGCCGCGCTGTTTGCCGGTGACGCCGCGCCTACGGCCGCCGTGTGCTACAACGATGCGGTCGCCCTGGGCCTGATGCTCGGCCTCAACCAGCTCGGCTTGCGCCCGGGCAAGGATTTCGCCTTGACCGGATTCGACGATATTGCCGAGGCCGCGCTGGGCATGCCGCCGCTCACCACCTTGTCGACCGCCCCGCACGAGCGCGGCATGCAGGCCGCACAGCTGATGCTGCAGCGCCTGCACGAACCGCACACGCCCAATCGCCAAACTATCGCACCGGTAAAACTGGTGATCCGCGCCAGCAGCTGTCCGCCGCCTGCTTTCTGAATCCCCCAGATCGACTCACGCAAAACCCACTCAAGGACTTCCCATGGCTCCAAACATCCCGCCCACGGCCGCCGCATCGGGCCCCAGCAAGGGCAATCGCTACACCGATTACCCGATGGCGCTCGGCGTGCTCACCACGATCTTTTTCATGTGGGGCTTCCTGACCTGCCTCAACGACATTCTGATCCCGCATCTGAAGTCGATCTTCCAGCTCAACTACGCGCAGGCAATCCTGGTCCAGTTCACCTTTTTCGGCGCGTACTTTCTGATGGCGCTGCCCTCCGGCAAGCTTGTCGCCGCGCTGGGCTACAAGAAAGGCATCGTTGCCGGCCTGGCCATCGCCGGCATCGGCGCGCTGGGCTTCTGGCCGGCCGCGGCGCTGCATTCGTATAACGCCTTTCTTGGCGCGCTGTTCGTGCTGGCGACCGGCATCACGGTGCTGCAGGTCGCGGCCAACCCCTACGTGGCGCTGCTCGGGCCGGAAAGAACCAGCTCCAGCCGCCTGACCCTGGCACAGGCGCTGAACTCGCTGGGCACCACGCTGGCACCGCTGTTCGGCGGCCTGCTGATCCTGTCCAACGTGGTCAAGACGCCGGATGAGCTGGCCAAGCTCGCGCCGGCGCAGCAGCTGATCTACCAGACCCAGCAGGCGCAGGCCGTGCAGATGCCGTACGTCGGCCTGGCCATCGTGCTGTTTCTGCTGGCCGTCTTCGTCTGGCTGTTCCGCCTGCCCACGCTGGAAGAAACCACCGAAAAGCCGGGCGCCACCACCAAGCACACGCTGATGGAAGCGCTGCGCCATCCGCACGTGCTGTTCGGCGTGCTGGGCATCTTCTTCTACGTGGGCGCCGAAGTTTCCATCGGCAGCTTCCTGGTCAACTATCTGGCGATGCCGGACATCGGTCACATGACCGAGCAGCAGGCCACGCATTACGTGTCCTTGTACTGGGGTGGCGCGATGGTCGGCCGCTTCATCGGCTCGGCGCTGATGGCGAAAGTGCTGCCGCGCACGCTGCTGTCGATCTTCGCCGCGATCAACGCGCTGCTGGTACTCACCACCATGCTCACCAGCGGCGACGTGGCGGTTTACAGCATCGTGGCGATCGGCCTGTTCAACTCGATCATGTTCCCCACCATCTTCGCGCTGGGCATCGAGCGTCTCGGCACGCTGACCAGCAAGGCATCCAGCCTGCTGATCATGGCCATCGTCGGTGGCGCGCTGATTCCCTACGTGCAGGGCGTGTTTGCCGACCATATCGGCCTGCAGCACGCGTTCTTTCTGCCGCTGCTCTGCTACGCCTACATTCTGTTTTACGGCGTAAGCGGTTCGAAGGTTCGCACCATCAAGTAAATGACCCATCCGAACGAGGCGCCCCGGCGCCTCGTTTTTTTTCGCCCCGTTTTTTTTCAAAACTCAAGAATTCAAGACCGTGACCATGCAACCCATACTGTGTTTTGGCGAAGCGCTGATCGACTTTCATGCGCAGGGCAGCGACGAGCGCGGATTCGCGCAGCAGTTCGTGCCCTTTGCCGGCGGCGCCCCGGCCAACGTGGCGGTCGCCGTGGCGCGACTCGGCGGCGACGCGCGCTTCGCCGGCATGCTGGGCCAGGATCGCTTCGGCGACTTTCTGCTCGACCGCCTGCAGCACGAAGGCGTCGGCACGCAGGACGTGGCGCGGACCGATGAGGCGAATACCGCGCTGGCCTTCGTCACGCACGATGCCGAGGGCGAGCGCAGCTTCAGCTTTTACCGGCCGCCGTCGGCCGACCTGCTGTTTCGTGCCGCGCATTTCAGCAAGACCACCTTTAACGACGTCGCGATCTTCCACATCTGCTCGAACAGCCTGACCGACCCCGATCTCGCCGAAGCCACCTACGAAGGCATGCGCCGCGCGCGCGCGGCAGGTGCGCTGGTGAGCTTCGACATGAATCTTCGCCCGGCCCTGTGGCCGCAAGGCAGCGAGCCGCACGCCGCCTTGTGGACGGCACTGCATCTGGCCGACGTGGTGAAACTCAGCAAGGAAGAATTTGCCTACATCGCCGCTGACGGCGAAGACGCGGCGCTCGAGGCGCTATGGAAAGGCCGCGCCACCTTGCTGATCGTGACCGACGGCCATCAGCCGATGCGCTGGTTTCATCCAGACATGGACGGCGAGCTGCCGTGCTATTCGGTGCCGATGGTCGATGCCACGGCGGCGGGCGACGCCTTTGTCGGTGGCCTGCTGTATCAGCTCGCCACGCTCGAAGGCCAAGGCGTCGAACGCCTGCAGCCGCTGCTCACGTCGCTGCCGCATCTGCATGCGGTGCTGCGCTACGCCGCCGCCTGCGGCGCGATCGCCGTTGGTCGCCAGGGCTCGTTTACCGCGATGCCGACCGATGCCGAAACCCGACATTTCATGGAGACCCACGCATGAGTTCCGACGCCACCCGCGGCACGCCCGATTTCCGCTCCGCCGATTTTCTACGCAAGCATATCGCCCACACCATGGCGTTCTACCATCCGCACGCGATCGATCCGGCCGGCGGCTTTTTTCAATACTTCAAGGACGACGGCACGATCTACGATCGCAGTCACCGCCATCTGGTCAGCAGCACGCGCTTCGTTTTCAACTACGCGATGGCCGCGATGGAATTCGCCGAAGACGCTGCGCTGGCGAAGGAGTACATGGATGCCACCCATCACGGCCTGCGCTACCTGCGCGACGTGCATCGCAACCCGAAAACCGGCGGCTACACCTGGACCATCCGCAACGGTCAGCCGGAGGATCGCACCAACCACGCCTACGGCGTGGCCTTCGTGCTGCTCGCCTACTCGACGGCGCTAAAGGCCGGCATCGGCGAGGCCGCCGCGTGGATGGACGAAACCTGGCAGCTGCTCGAGCAGCGCTTCTGGGATGCCGAAGCCGGCCTCTATCGCGACGAAGCCGACGCCGACTGGAACTTCAGCAGCTATCGCGGCCAGAACGCCAACATGCACATGTGCGAAGCGATGCTCGCGGCGTACCAGGCCAGCGACGATCCGCGCTATCTCGAGCGCGCGCTGACGCTGGCCGATCACATGACGCGCCGGCAGGCGGCCAAGGCCGATGGCCTGGTGTGGGAGCATTACGACAGCGAGTGGAACGTCGACTGGGATTACCACCGCGACAATCCGAAGGACCTTTTCCGCCCCTGGGGCTATCAGCCCGGCCATCAGACCGAATGGGCCAAGCTGCTGATGATCATGGAGCCGCTGCTGCTCGAACGCGGCCGCGAGGAGAACTGGCTGCTGCCCACTGCCATGCATCTGTTCGACACCGCGCTGGCGCGCGCGTGGGATGAAACCAACGGCGGCATCGCCTACGGCTTCGCACCGGACGGCAGCGTCTGCGACGGCGACAAATACTTCTGGGTGCAGGCCGAATCACTGGCCGCCGCAGCTCTGCTGCACGCGCGCACCGGCCTGGCCGCCTATGACGATTGGTACGGAAAAATTTGGGCCTACGCATGGGAGCATTTCGTCGACCACACTTATGGCGCGTGGTATCGCATCCTTACCGTCGACAACCAGAAGATCGACGACGAAAAAAGCCCGGCCGGCAAGACCGACTATCACACCATGGGCGCGTGCTATGAGGTGCTGGCGCTCATCGAGTCCGGCGGCATGCCGTGAGCCAGGCCATGCACAAAACCCGCATACCTATATTGGATCCAAGGCTAGTCGCTGCCGGCTTCGCCCTGCTGATGCTGCCCGCGATCGGCGCATCTTCTGCGGCGGCAGCCGATAAATCATCCGCCTCGCGGTTCGATCCGTCGCAGACGTTCGCGCCTTACGCCTACCCGCAGCCGGCCAACGCCTTTCGCTCCGCCAGCGGCATGCCGGGGCCGCTGTTCTGGCAAAACCGCGCGGACTATACGATCAAAGCCACGCTCGATCCGATCAGTCGAAAACTCAGCGGCAGCGAAGTCGTCGCCTACACCAACCATAGCCCCGACGCGCTCGACGTGCTGTGGCTGCAGGTGGAACAGAACCGCTATCGCAAGGACGCGCGCGGTGCCTTCAGCGCGCAATTCCCGACCGAGTTCACCGACGGCGAACATATCGAGTCGGTGCAGGTCGAAGACGGCACCGGCAAGCTACAGAACGCGACCTGGTTCATTTCCGATACCCGCATGCAGGTGCGTTTGCCGACGGCTTTGAAAGCCGAAGACGGCCAAGTGCGATTACACATTCGCTGGAGCTACACCGTGCCCGGCGAGTTCGGCGGACGCACCGATGTCAACGCCAGCAGGAACGGCGACATCTTTGAAATGGCGCAGTGGTATCCACGGCTCTGCGTCTACGACGACCTGCGTGGATGGGACACCGCGCCGTACCTCAACAGCGAGTTCTATCTGGAATACGGCGACTTCGATTATTCGGTCACCGTGCCGTGGGACATGATTGTGACCGGCTCGGGCGAACTGCTCAATCCCGCCGACGTGCTCACCGCCACCGAGCAGCAGCGGCTGGAGCAGGCGCGGCATAGCGATACTACTGTGATGATCCGCACGCCCGAGGAAGTGACCCAGCCGTCCAGCCGTCCAAAGCGCAGCGGCACCCTGACCTGGCATTTCCGCATGCAGAACAGCCGCGATGTGGCGTTCGGCGCATCGAAGGCCTATGTCTGGGACGCCGCGCGCATCAACCTGCCGGCCGGAAAGACCGCGCTGGCGATGTCGCTGTATCCGGTGGAAAGCGCCGGCGATAAAGGCTGGGGCCGCGCCACCGAATATCTGAAGGCTGCCACCGAATATTTCTCGGCACAGTGGTTTCCCTACCCGTGGCCGGTGGCCGTCAACGAAGCCGGCACCGCCGGCGGCATGGAATATCCCGGCATCACCTTCGACGACAAGACCACCACCGGCGGCGACCTGCACGCGCTGATCGCGCACGAGATCGGCCACAGCTGGTTCCCGATGATCGTGGGCAGCAACGAGCGCCGCGATGCGTGGATGGATGAAGGCTTCAACACTTTCATCGACGTCTACGAATCCGACCACTTCAACCACGGCGAATTCGCGCCCAAGCGCGACGGCGAATACGCGCCCGGCAAAGGCACGCCGGCCGACCAGATGGCTATCGTACTAGCCGATACGAACGCGCCTCCGCTGCTCATCGGCGCCGATATGGTGCCCGAGAAATACCGCCATCCGATCAGCTATTTCAAGGGCGCCTTTGGCCTCACCCTGTTGCGCGAACAAATCATCGGACCGGAGCGCTTCGACCCTGCGTTCCGCCGCTATATCGCTACCTGGGCTTATAAGCATCCCAGCCCGTCGGACTTTTTCCGTTTCATGGAAAGCGAAACCGGCGAAGATCTCGGCTGGTTCTGGAACGCCTGGTACCAGCACAACTGGCAGCTGGATCTGGCGGTGCAAAAAGCCGCCTATACCGGCGGCGATTTCCACAAAGGGCTCGACGTTACCGTGGTCAATCTCGATCAGCTGGTGCTGCCGGCCACACTCGAAGTGCTCTACGACGATGGCAGCAGGCAGGATGTGCGCGTGCCGTGGGAAACCTGGCAGCAGCACCGCACATATCTGATCCATGTCGACGGGGCGCGCAGGGTCAAGTCGATCACCATCGATCCCGCACATGTGCTGCCAGATCACAACCGAAGCAACAACGTTCTCACGATGAAATGAGAGGGCCAGACGCATCCAAATGCCGAATGCGACGCGACCTCACGGGCCAATTTTGGTAGCAACTCGCCGCCCCTCAGGAATGTAAATATGACGAAATTACCGCCGTTGATTTTGAACACTCTTTGGCAACACTGGCTCATGAACATTACGCGCGACGAGGCCCATCGCTTCGATTAAGGCGTATGGTGTTTTGACGTGTTTTTTTGAAAGGATCGTATCGAGTACCACCGCACCAACGCGCGCCTTCGCGTCCCGCGAGCGCTTACGTCTTCCTAAAATAATGAGGTTGGACAGCCATGTTGAAAAACACCTTTCTACGTCCTCGCGTCGTGTCGCTCGTCGGATCCTTAGCATTGATCACCGCCGTCGGCGTATCCGTTACGGCGTGTACCAATACCGGCACGCCAGATTCCGCCGCCAATTCAACCTCTGCCGATACACAGCAGACGGTCAAGGCGTCGAGCGGCCCGGCCTGTTCGCTGGCGGATTACCACGGCAGCAAGATCGACCTGAAGGATGCCGTCGTGGGTTTCTCGCAATCGGAGAAGGAAGACAACCCCTTTCGCATCGCCGAAACCAAGTCGATCAGCGACGAAGCGGCCAAGATCGGCGTGAAGCGGCTTATCAAGACCAACGCGCAGTCGACGCTGTCCAAACAGATTTCCGACATCCAGGATCTCATTTCGCAGGGCGCGCAGGTTCTCATCGTGGCACCGCTCAACTCCGACGGACTGGAGCCAGCCCTTTCGGTCGCCCGCGCGAAAAATATTCCCGTGCTCACCATCGATCGCCAGCTCAACGCCACCGCCTGCAAGGACTATGTCACGTTCCTCGGCTCGGACTTCGTCGAGCAGGGCAAGCGCGCCGCGGATCAGCTGATCGCGGGCACCGGCGGCAAGGGCAATGTCGCCATCCTGCTGGGCGCATCCGGTAACGGCGTGACGACCGGGCGCACCAAGGGCTTTGTCGACGAAATGGCCGCCAAGGCACCGGCCATCAAGATCGTGGCGCAGCAGACCGCCAATTTCGAGCGTTCGACCGCCCAGTCGGTGACCGAACAGCTGCTGCAGGCGCATCCGGATATTTCGGTCATCTACGCCGAAAACGATGAGATGGGACTGGGCGCACAGGCCGCGATCATCGCCGCCGGCAAGAGCCCTGGTAAGGATATCCAGATCTACTCCATCGACGGCACCCGCAACGCCGTGTCGCAGATCATCACCGGCGCCTACAACGGCGTGATCGAGTCCAACCCGCGCTTCGGGCCGCTGGCGTTCTCGACGCTCAAGACCTTTCTTTCCGGATCGCCGGTCAGCGAGAACATCGTTATCGAAGATACCCAGTACGACGCGTCGAACGCGGCCAAGAAAGTCGATTCGGCATTCTGAGAACACGCGCGCTCGCAGCAAGCGCTTCTGCATCTGGCCTCAGATGACGAAGCGCCCGGCTGCGACTTTCGGCTGTTGTCCGACGCCGACGCAATGCGGGAGAGACAAGCATGATAAGGACTGAGTCAGCACCGTGTTCCACCACGCCGGTGCTCGAAGCTCGCGGCGTCACGAAGCGATTCGCCGGCGTGACTGCGCTCAATTCCGTGGACTTCGCCGTGGCTGCCGGCGAAAGTCTCGCGCTGATGGGCGAAAACGGCGCCGGAAAATCCACCTTGATCAAGGTGCTGACCGGCGTCTATCAGCCGGACGACGGCGAGCTGCTGCTCGGCGGCTCGCTGGCAAGGTTCGCCCGACCGCTCGACGCCCAGCGCGTTGGCGTCTCGACGATCTACCAGGAAGTCAACCTGATTCCGCTGATGTCGGTCGCGCAGAATATTTTTCTCGGACGCGAACCGCGCAACCGCTTCGGGCTTATCGACTTCAGCAAGATGTTTGCCGCCGCCCGCGCGTTGCTCGACGTCTACGGTATCGACGTTGACGTTCGCAAACCGCTGCGCAGCCTCGCGTTGGGCGTGCAGCAGATGGTGGCGCTCGCCCGCTCGGTTAGCATCAACGCGCGCATCGTGATCATGGACGAACCCACCTCGTCGCTGGAAGCCCGCGAGGTCGAGACGCTTTTCTCCGTCGTATCCCTGCTGCGCGAGCAGGGCGTCGCGATCGTCTACGTGAGTCATCGCATGGACGAGATCTATCGCGTCGCCGAACGCGTCGTCATCCTGCGCGACGGATCGGTCGTGCACGTCGGCGAGCTGGCCGATATGCCGCGGGTCGAGCTCGTTTCGCTCATGCTCGGTCGTTCGGTCGAAAAGGTCCGACGCAGCGGCAGCACGACCTTCGGTGCAAATCACGCGAGCGCGGCTGAGCCGGTGCTCGTGGCGGAGGATCTCAGTCGCCAGCACCAGATCGAGGGCGTGAGCGTGCAGATTCGTTCGGGCGAAGTCGTGGGGCTGGGCGGACTGCTCGGGTCCGGGCGGTCCGAAACACTCAAGGCGATCGCCGGCGTGATGCAGCTCGATCGCGGTCAGGTGAGCGTGGACGGCAAGCCGGTGCGAAGCGGGTCGGTGCCGGCCGCGATCCGCGCCGGCATCGTCATGCTGCCGGAGGATCGCAAGGTGGAAGGCATCGTGCCGAACCTGTCCGTGCGCGACAACATCGTCCTCGCAGCGCTGCCTCGCCTGTCCCGCGCCGGCTTTTCGTCGCGGCGCAATCAGGACGCCGTGGTGGACGTTTTCATGAAGAGGCTGCATATCAAGGCCTCGTCGCCCGACCAGATCGTGTCGGAACTTTCCGGCGGCAATCAGCAGAAAGTGATGATCGCACGCTGGCTCGCCATGAGCCCCAAGGTCTTACTTCTGGACGAACCGACCCGCGGCATCGACGTGGGCGCCAAGGCGGAAGTGCAGGCGCTTATCGACGAGCTCGCCAGAGAGGGCCTCGCCATCGTGCTGGTGTCCTCGGAAGTCGAGGAAATGGTCGAGGGCTCGGACCGCATCGTCGTTCTGCGCGACGGAGCGATCGAGACCGAACTGCGCGATGCCGATGTTGACGAAACACATCTGCTCGCGGCGCTGGTCGGAGCGAACGCATGACCGAGGCGACCATGACCATGGCACTGCCGAAGGGCGAGGCGCTGCTCGGCCTCCTGCAACGATACGGCGTGTACATCGCCATCGTTCTCCTGCTGCTGTTCAACCTCGTATTCACGCCGAACTTCTTCAACCTCGGAAACTTCCGCACCCAGTTCGTTCAGGTCGTACCCGTGCTGATCGTGGCGCTCGGCATGGCGCTGGTTATCGGCACCGAAGGCATCGACCTTTCCGTCGGCGGCGTGATGGCGCTCGCCGCGGCGATCATGCCGCTGTATATCGGTTACGGACTGATACCCGTGGTGGTGATCGCGATGCTGGTCGGCGCCGTGGTCGGCGTGATCAACGGATCGCTGGTAGCCTTCGTCGGCGTTCAGCCCATCGTAGCGACGCTGTCGCTGATGGTCGCCGGGCGCGGCGCGGCATTACTGATCGCGCACGAGCAGATGGTGTCGATCATGGATCCAAATATCCTTGCGGTCGGACGTGGATCGACTGCCGGTATGCCGTATAGCGTGCTTATCGCCCTCGTTGCCGTTCTACTGGTGGCCGTGCTCGTTCATCGCACAACCTTTGGCAAACAGCTGATTGCGATCGGCGGAAATCGTCGCGCGGCGGAGCTGTCCGGGCTGCCCGTCCGGCGCATCCTGCTGCTGGTCTACGTTCTCTGTGCGGTGCTGGCGGCGATTGCGGGCGTCATCGGCACGGCACGATTGGGCGCTTCCGTACCCTCGACGCTGGGCAACCTGATCGAACTGTCGGCGATTACCGCCGTCGTGGTCGGCGGGACGCCGCTGAGTGGCGGCCAGGTCAAGGTGATCGGCACGGTGGCCGGTGCGCTGCTGCTGCAGTTCATCAGCGCCACGCTGAATCAGCACAACGTACCAGACGCCTATTCGCAGATCACCCAGGCGCTGATCATTCTTTTAGCCGTCTATATTCAGCGCGCAAGGGTGGTCGTCCGATGAGCGTCGTTATGGAAAAAACCGTCAAGCCGGCCGCCGACCAGCGTGCAAGACGCGAGCGTATCGCCGGCATGCTGCAGAGCTACGGCGCTGCGGTGGCGCTGCTTATTCTTATCGTGGTTGGTGCGTTTTCCTTCCCGAGCTTTCTCAGCTTCAGCAACCTCAGCAATATTCTTACGCAGTCGTCGTTCCCGCTGATCGTGGCTATCGGCATGACGTTCGTGATTCTCACCGGCGGCATCGATCTATCGGTCGGCTCGGTGTTCGCGCTCGGTGGCGTGCTGGCGGCCGAGGGGTCCGGCTTCGGCTTTGCAGGCGCGATCGTCCTGCCGCTCGCGGTCTGCGGCGCAATCGGGCTGTTTCAGGGGCTGCTGGTGGCGTACGCGAAAATGGCGCCGTTCATCGTCACGCTGGCTGGATTGCTCGCCGTTCGTGGACTGGTGCTTGCCATTACCTCTGGTGGCGCTACCACGCCTCTGGTCAAAAGCGCAGCGTTCTCCGCCGTCGGTCAAAACGGCCTGTTCGGCATCCACTGGACGGCGGTCATCGCCATCGTCGCCGTGATCCTCGGCACCGTCGCGCTTACTCACACCCGCGCCGGCCAGTCGATCTTCGCCGTCGGCGGCTCGGAGAGCGCATCGACGTTCATGGGTCTACCCGTGGCGCGGGTCAAACTCAGCGTCTACGTGGTGAGCGGACTGTGCGCGGGGTTGGCCGGCGCGCTGAACGCCGGCTACTCGTCGTCGGGCGTGCCCACGGTCGGGGTCGGCCTTGAGCTCAGCGCGATCTCCGCCGTCGTCATCGGTGGCACGCTGCTCGTCGGCGGGCGCGGCAGCCTGGCCGGTACGCTCGCGGGCGTACTTTTGCTCAGCGTCATCCAGAACATGATCAACCAGGTCGGTTCGCTCAACTCGTCGGTGCAGGCGGTGGTTTCCGGCGTGTTTCTGGCGATCGTCGTCGTCATTCAGACGGTGCTAGCAAGATCGCAGCGGCTGTAGATCGGCGCTCGGCCACGACTATGCCGGCGATACGGAACGCCTCCCATCGAGACAAGCCGTGATCCCGTACCGACGGCCCGCGCAGGCATGAAAAAAGTCCGCCTTTCGGCGTAATGCTGTTCACTTAAGCATTGCATCGTAGCCAAGGCGTCCCAAGAATCCGGCCTTCACCTATTGAAGGCCGGATTTTTTGTGTCCCTGCAAAGTGTTCTGTTTGATATCGATGAGCTGCACTCGTTCTCTGATCTGAGTACCTTCGCGCAGCACATTCCTGTCGAGTGGGTAGCCTCGGCGCTGGACCTTTCCTCCTCGGCCACAATTCGCCGCCGGCGTTTACCGTTGGATCAGGTGCTGTGGCTGGTGCTGGGCATGGCACTGTTTCGTAACGAGCCGATCTCGGAGGTGGCTCGTCGGCTGAACATCTGCGCACAAGGCTTGGCCAGCGACAGTCTGTTGGCGCGCAGTGGCGTCTCTCAGGCGCGTCAGCGCCTTGGCGCCGAGCCGCTGCAATGCCTGTTCCGTCAGACCGGCGAGTGCTGGGGCAAGGAGCGCTATCCCGGCGATGACTGGCACGGCTTGCAGGTGCTGGCCGCCGATGGCGCGGTGTTGCGCACCCCGGACACCCCGGCATTGCGTGAACACTTCGGCTCGGGCAATACCGGCACCGATCGCCAGACACCGTTCCCGATGATGCGACTGGTCGCCCTGATGAATGTCCGTTCGCACGTCATGCTGGATGCCCAGCTTAGTCCTTATCGGCGCAGCGAAATTCGCTTGGCCGATGAGTTCATCGACCGCATACCGGACCGCTCAATCACCCTGTTGGACAAGGGCTTCTGGAGCGCTGACCTGCTGCTGCGTCTGGCCGGTGGCGGCCAACAACGGCATTGGCTGATTCCTGCTCGCAAAAATCTGGTGTGCGAGACACGGGAGACTTACCACGCCGATGATCAGTGGGTGCAGATGAAGGTCTCGCCGCAGGCACGCAAACGTAACCCCGAACTGCCTGCGGTCTGGGAAGTGCGAGCCGTGAGCTACATGCACAAGGGACAGCGAAGAACGGTCTACACCTCGCTGCCAGCCGAGCACTACTCCAGCGAAGCCGTTGCACAGTTGTATCGGGAGCGCTGGGAAATCGAGTTAGGCTTCCGGGACATCAAGAGCTCCCTGCAACACAACGCCGTCACGCTGCGCAGCAAGACCGTCGCGTTGATCTATCAGGAAGTCTGGGGTTTGCTCCTGGGCTACAACGTGATCCGTCGCGAGGCCAGTCAGGCCGCCGTGGCGCACGGCCAAGAGCCAGCCCGAGTGCGCTTCAAGTTCGCCTATCAATACATCGCCGCCCAACTCATTGTCATGGCGGCAGCGCAACCTCTATCACGCACCGGAGCGCGACTGGCTGAACTCAGGGCCGGAATCGGCAACCTGTTTCTGGATAGACGACCTCGGCCTTCCAGGCCGAGGTCCGTCAAAATATCCAAGACTCGCTACCCCGTGAATCGAAAGGCTGCTCCGCTTAAGTGAACAGCATTACGCCTTTCGGCGGACTTTTTTTATGCGATCCACGAGAAAATCGGACGGCCGATCAGAACGGTATATCGTCGTCATCAAAGCTGCTGTTGCCGGCCGGTGCCGACGGCGCAGGCGCGCGTTGGCCGTAGTCGTCACCGCCGCGATCGCCGCCGCGCGAGGAACCGCCGCCGCCGCTGCGCTGACCGCCCGAGCTCAACGGACGCTCGCGCTGACCCCCGCCGCTGCCGCCACCACCGCCTTCCATGCCGCCGAGCATCTGCATTTCGCTGGCGATCACGTCGGTGCTGTAGCGCTCGACGCCGGCCTTGTCCGTGTACTTGTCGGTGCGCAGCGAACCTTCGATATAGACCTGACGGCCCTTCTTCAGATAATCACCGGCGATCTCGGCCAGGCGACCGAACAGCTTTACCCGGTGCCACTCCGTGCGCTCCTGCTTTTCGCCCGACTGCTTGTCAGTCCACGACTCGGAGGTGGCGATGTTGATCGTGGTGATCGCGGTGCCGCTGCCGGTATGGCGCATTTCCGGATCACCGCCGAGGTTGCCGACCAGAATGACTTTGTTGACGCCACGTGCCATATCACTAACCTCGCTGTGCGTGGCCGACGCCCGGGCGTCGACCGCTGTCGATAATTGCCGGCTGCGCACAATTTCTGCGCGTCCGACGGCCTCCCATCATAGCTGTCTGCGGCCGTTTTCGGCATTCAGCATGCGCCACGGATGCATCCGCGCGCTGCGGCACCCCGTAACTAAGCCCTGTGACTCTCTGCGGCGGGCAAGCATGCCTGCCCGCCGCAAACCCACCAGCTACGGGAGATAACCCTTGACGATGCCCTTTCATCGCCGCGCTTGTACGCTTGGACTGACGCTCAGCCTGGTGGCGACGGCCGTCGCCGCAGGCAGCAGTCCTGCGGGATCCGATGCGATCCACTACGTCGAAGCCAAGGCATCCGCCTCGGACGGCCACATGATGTACACCGAATCCCACTGGATCTACAGCGACGGCGGCAACCCCTCGCGCCTGGTGCTGTATCGCTGCCCCGATGGCAGACCGTTCGCCCGCAAGACCCTGCACGATGACGGCAGCGCCCAGGCGCCCAATTTCGAGCTGGACGATGGCCGAACCGGCTATCAGGAGGGCGTGCGCAACAACGGCGCCAGGCGCGAGGTTTTCGTGCGCGACAGCACGAACGCCAAGGAGCGCATGGCCACGCTGGACACCTCGCCCATGCCGGTGATCGACGCCGGCTTCGACGCCTATATCCGCGCGCACTGGGACACGATGAGCAAGGACGGCGACACGCTGCCGTTTCTGGTGCCCAGCCGCCTCGGCACGCTCAGCTTTCGGGTCAAGCGCCAGGCCGATACCCGGATCGAAGGCCACGCCGCGCGCCAGTACCGATTGAGCCTGGACAGCGTGATCGGCTTCGCCCTGCCGCATCTGGACGTGGCCTACGATGCCAAGACGCATGAACTGCTGAGCTTCGACGGTATTGCCAATATCCGCAGCAGCAGCGGCAAGAACGTCAGCGCCAAAATCCTGTTCGATCCGTCGAAAAACAAGGACGTTGCGCGCGCCGACCTGGACGCGGCCGCCAAAGCGCCGCTGGACGGGCAGTGCAAGATTCCGTGAGAGCTGGACGTAGCAACGTTGAGCGTAGGTTGGGCTGAGCGCAAGCGATGCCCAACATGGGTTACCAAGTGACGTTGGGCTTCGCTTTCGCTCAGCCCAACCTATGTCACACCTTTCGCCACATCAGCTCCAGCTATCGTCACCGCTGTCATCAAATGAGCCACCGCCGCTGCTGTCGTCCCAGCTGTCGTCGTTATTTCCCATATCGATCGGCTGGTCGCGCAGCTGGTCAAAGGCCTGATCCTGCGGATCGGGCGCGTTCGGCGCGAAGTTGTTGCCGGACTGGAAATCGCCGCGCTCTTCTTCCTCGCGACGTTCGTGATTTTCGTACGCGTTGACCGCGGCCGCGCCGAGCACGCCACCGGCGAGTCCACCGAGAATGCTGCCGCCCACACCCAAGCCGCCCTGCGGACCCGGCTGATAGCCCGGCGGTGGATATGGCCCGTTGCCGTACGGATTTTGCGGGCCGGGCGCGCCATAGCCCTGCTGGCCATAACCCTGATTGCCGTAACCCGGATTGTTCATTACACCCTGCTGGCGGCGACGGAACCAGCCAAACAGCAGCACCACGATCACCGCGCCGATCACCCACGGCCAGATGCTGCCGCTGGAGCGCGGCTGGACTGCCGCGGGCTGCTCAGCCGCATAAGGGGCTTCACGCGCACTCGTCACCGGACGGCGTACGCCCGTCGACGGCGCCAGGGTCTGGTTCAACTCGGCCTGGAAACGGTTGAACTTTGCCGGGTCGGTAAAGCTGATCTTCGGATCGATCGTCTTGGCCTGAGCGGCCTCTTTCTGCGCGTCACCGATATTGCCCTCATGCGCAAGCACCTGGGCCAGCAGGTAGTGCGCCTTGGCGCTCTGCGGATGCTCGTTAATCGCCTGGCGCAAATCCTGTTCGGCCAGCGTGTAATTCCCCTGCTGGATGGCCGCCTCCACTTCCTTCGGACCATCGGCGGCGAAGGCCGATCCGCTGACCAGAAGCACCAACAGTCCTGTCAACAAAAGCTTTTTCACGCGTTTCTCCGATGGCACGACCTTGCGGCCGACGGTTGATAAATCGGGCCGATTCGGCCGGAGCGCAAGGCTAGCATTGCGCCGTCGTTTCGCCGTCAAGGCCACGAGACGCCGCGGGCGGCGGTTCATACTCGCGTCAACCTTCGATGCATCCGTCTGCCGCGGGCAAAAATACGTGGCCCTACGCCGCGTGACGATATCGATGTAACGATCGGTGTAACGGGCAATCAAGCCGCATGAGGCGGCGCGCCAGAGGTGCCCCGGCCGGCGTCAACAAGGCTGCGCAGCGCTCTGGCAATGGACCGACGACTGCCTTACATTCTTGCCCTGAGGCATAGACATCCAGAGGACCAGCCATGGGCGTGACCGGACCCGTAGATCCCGACTTGGCCAACACCCCGCCCGAAGTCAGCCACTCGCCAACGGGCATGCACCATCCGCTGCATGGCGAACTCAATAGCGAAGAAACCGCCTACCAGGATGAGCTCCAACACGACTCGGCGCTGCGCGACTCGGTGCTGCGCACGCCGCGATAGGCTCCGCCAAGGTAGCTCTGCGCTCGCCGCCCAGGAGACCGCTGCACAGACCCTGCGTGACGTGCCTAAGCGTCGATTGGCAGCACGGCGATCGGACGCCTGGTCAGTGGCGACATGATCGCCGTATAGGTCACGTCGTCGCGCTGGAGCGGCAGCGCCAGCAGCGTCTGCGAAGGTTGCCCCGCCTGCAGCCGGCGAAGATAGGCTCGCTGGGAATCTGTGGCGTTCTTCAGCGATGACAGAGGCTTGGCGTGCTTCATCACCGCATCGATCGCCTGATCGTAAGCCACGTAGTATTGCGGAAGCCGATCGATATCCTTGCCGGTCTGCATGACCTGGAGTGCAAAATCTCCAGACGAAACGTCTTTCGGCGGCAGCGCGCCCACCAGTACCGGGCCCGTCAGCGAACGCTTGCGGAACTCGGGCCTGTCGCCCTTGGCAAGATCCGCGTCGCTGAGCTGCTGGGCCGAGACCATCACCAGCCGATCCACTTCGGCCACGATGAATACCGGCCGCGCATCGGTAATGACGTGCACGCCGTAGGCCAGGGCGACGGTCTGCAGCACGCCGATAACGGTCAAATCCAGCCGCAGCAATTTGCGCGCCTTTTGGCGATTCACCACCAGCAGGGTCAAGAGCGGCCCAATGCTGATGTCGACACCCATCAGCAGCAATATCAGCCGGTTCGCTCCCGCGGCGGAAAAGTACGGCGAGGGGAACCACATGAAGTAGAGCCAGGCCAGCATCAGCACCGTCAAAACGACGCTTATCGACAGATGAACGGCAGCGGCTTTCCAGCGATTCATAGGACGAAGGAGACTCGACGCGGGCGCACGAAATATACGACGCCTGATCAAGAAATGCTTGCACTCGCGCCACGCGGCCATGCATTTTCAAACAAGAAAATGCCGGCGCGGGGCCGGCGTTTTCTCAGGGAAGGCCTAGAAAGAGTTACCGCCCAATTTCACGCAGCGGCTTGCCCGCCATTAGTTTGGTCTCGATCTGCTCCAGCGTCACGCCTTTGGTCTCCGGCACGAGCCAGAAGGTGAGGCCGATGAAGATGACGTTGAGCCCGGCGTAAAGCCAGAACGTGTTGGCATTGCCGATGCCGTTGAGCAGGCTGAGGAAGGTCAGACCGACGATGTAGTTGCCGACCCAGTTGGTGAAGGTGGACGCGCCGATGCCGAAGTCGCGGCCCTTCAGCGGCTGCACTTCCGAGCACAGCGTCCAGATCAGCGGACCGGCCGACATCGCGAAGCCGACGATGAAGAGAAGCAGCATGCCGACCGTGAAGTACTGCTCTCCCTTGCCGTTGATGCCCATATGCATCATCGCGCCAACCACGCCCAGGCCAAGCGCCATCACCACGAAACCCGCATAGAGCATCGGCTTGCGGCCGACTCGATCGACGAAGCCGATCGCAATGAAGGTGGCCAGCACGTTGGTCAGGCCGACGATGGCGGTAAACCACAGCTGCGCGTGGGTGTCGTAACCCATGGTCTGGAAGATCTTCGGCGCGTAGTACATCACCACGTTCATGCCCGTGAACTGCTGCATCAGCTGCAGCAGTATGCCCAGGCCGACCGAGCGCCGAAAATTCTTGTTCTGCTGAAACAGATGCCAGCCGAGCTGCGGCTGCTTCAGCTGTTCTTCGATGTCAGCGATCTCGTGATTGACGATACCGTCGTCACCGCGCAGACGCTTGAGCACCTTGATGGCATCGGGCTTGCGGCCGCGCATCATCAGCCAGCGCGGGCTATCGGGCAAAAACAGCACGCCGAAAAGAAACAGCACGCCCGGAATGGCGATAATGCCGAGCATCCAGCGCCAGGCGCCTGCGCTGCTGAAGGCCAGGTCGGAAAGAAACGCCACCAGGATGCCGGTGGTGATCATCAGCTGATAAAGCGAAATCATCGAACCGCGAATTTTCTCCGGCGCGACTTCCGCCAGATACAGCGGCGCCGTAAAGGTCGCTATGCCGATCGCGAGACCGAGCACGATGCGCGCAAGAATCAGCGTCATCGGCGACCAGGCGAACGCGCACAACAGCGAGCCAAGCACGAACAACACCGCGCCGGCGATCAGCGATTTTTTTCGACCCAGTGCCGAGGACATCCACGCGGCACCGAGCGCGCCGATGGCCGCGCCCAGCATCATGGCGCTGACGATCCACTCCACGGTGTGGTCGTTGATATTGAAATCTTTCTGGATGAACTGGGTGGCGCCGGAAATCACGCCGATATCCAGACCGAACATCAGGCCGGCGAGAGCGGCCAGGATGCAGGTAAAAATAACCGTCGTTCGGGCGACGGCTTGCGGTGACTCAGAAGTATTCATGATTTTATTCCTGAAGAGGAAAGCGGATGGGGACGCCGGGTCGAATGGCCGCAAAGCCAATCATCCAGCGTCATCCGTCACGATTCGGTGTACCGGCAAAGCGCGACTCGCGCAGGCCGGTGATGCCGACGTCGTAGGCGAAGAGGTAGCCGGCCTGAGGATCGGCGGCAAGTTGTTCGGGCGTGAGGTCTTCGCTGGCGCTGGTGACAAATAGCGTGTCCAGCTTTGCGCCACCTAACGCCGGCTTGGTCGTGTGCATGGCCGGCAGCGCAATGATGCGATCTTCGCAGCCGTCGGGCAGATAACGCACCACGCGGCCCATACCCCACTGCGCGTTCCATAGCGCACCCTCGGCATCCACCGTGGAGCCGTCGGGCACGCCGCTCATGCCGGTGAGGTCGACGAGCAGGCGCGGCTCGCCCAGCGTGTCGCCGTAGTCGCAGCAATAGATTTTGCGCGTCGGCGAATCGCAGAAATACATGCGATCGCCGGCCGGGCTAAAGGCAATGCTGTTGCTGATCGCCACGTCCGGCAGCGGCAGCCGCTCCAGGCTCAGATCGCGGTTGAGCCGATAGAAGCCGCCGACGGCCTGCTTGCCGCCCTGCGCCGGCTCGTGCAGCGTGCCGAACACGAAGCGACCCTGCCGATCGCAGACGCCGTCGTTGCTGCGCGTCGGCAGTTCTTTTTCCACCGCGTGCAGCTCAATCAGTTCACGCGTGTCGGGATGGAAGAAAGCCAGCCGCGAAGCCAGCGCAAGTAGCAACCAGCCGTCGGCTTCGCACAGGGCGAACGAGGCGAGCCGCTCGGGCATGTCCCAATGCAGCACCCGGCCGTCGTCAGGATGCAGACGCCAGAGCTTGCGCCCGCCGATATCGGTCCACCACAGCGCCTGCAGGCGGTCGTCCCACAGCACGCCTTCGCCCAGCTCGTGCGGCACGGCGTGTGCAACGGTCGGCGATGCGCTCATACCCAACCTCCATCGACAATGAAATCCTGGCCGGTGCACATACGGCTGTCGTCGGCCGCGAGAAACAGCGCCGCGCGCGCCACATCGGAAGGTTCCAGATGTCCGGGCAGGCACTGGCCGCGCTTGATCGAGGCTTCGCCCTCGGCATCGAGCCACAGCGAGAGTTGCTTCTCGGTGATCACCCAGCCTGGCACCAGACAGTTGATGCGTATGTGCTGCGCGCCGAGCTCGCGCGCCATCCCGTTGACGAAACCGCGCACCGCGGCCTTGGCCATCGCATACAGCGGGAAAGCGCCGTTTTTTCTAATCCAGCTGATGGAACCCATGCAGATGATCGAGCCACCGCCCAGCTGCTGCATGTCCGCCATTACCGCCTTGGTCACAAACACCTGATGCCGCAGATTGACGGCAATATTGCGCTCGAAGAACGCCTCATCCACGTCGTCGAGGGCATGGCGGCTGTCATTCGCCGCGTTGTTGATGAGCACCGAGAACGGACCCACCGCGCTACGCAAAGTGTCGATGCTTCGCGCCAGCGCATCGAGGTCGGTGATATCGCCATGCTGGAACACCGGCGTGTGCGCTACCTCTGCGAGCGACTCGATCAGCGTAGCCGCCGATGCGTCATCGATATCGATAAAGCCGACCCGCGCGCCCTGCCGTGCGAAGTGCTCGACCAAGGAGGCGCCGATGCCGCTGGCGCCGCCGGTAATGAGCACGCTGCGATCGGCGAGGCTGGGATAGTTGGCAAAACGTGCCGTCATGATCGGTTGTCCATAAAACGAAGAGGTCGTACGGCGCCAGCTATGCTCACCACTCCGCCACGCTGCCATCAGCGTGCCGCCAGATCGGGTTGCGCCAGCGATGGCCGACCGCCGCGCGCTCGATCACGTAGGCCTCGTTGACCTTGATGCCGAGGCCGGGGCCACCGGGAATGGTGACGTAGCCGTTCTCGTAGGCGAACACGCTGCGATCGGCCACGTAGTCGAGCAGGTCGTTGGCCGCGTTGTAATGGATGCCCAGGCTCTGTTCCTGGATAAAGGCGTTGTGACAGACGGCGTCGAGCTGCAGGTTCGCCGCCAGCGCGATCGGGCCGAGCGGACAATGCAGGGCCAGCGCCACGTCGTAGGCTTCGGCCATCGCGGCGATCTTGCGCGTTTCGGTGATGCCGCCCGCATGCGAGGGGTCGGGCTGGATGATGTCGACGCCGCCGCGCTCCAGCACGCGTTTGAAATCCCAGCGCGAATACAGCCGTTCGCCGAGCGCGATCGGCGCCGGCGAAATGGCGGCCAGCTCGGGGATGCATTCGAGGTATTCCGACAGCACCGGCTCCTCGATAAACATCAGCTTGTACGGCGCCAGCTCGCGCATCAGCACCTTGGCCATCGGCTTGTGCACGCGGCCGTGGAAGTCGACGCCCAGGCCGATGTTCGGGCCCACCGCATCGCGCACCGCCTGGACGTTGGCCAGCACCTTGTCGACCTTGTCGTGCGAGTCGATGTACTGCATTTCCTCGGTGCCATTCATCTTGACCGCGGTGAACCCGCGGCCCACCGCATCGCTGGCCGCGCGCGCGGTGTCGGCCGGACGATCACCGCCGATCCACGAATACACGCGGATGCGATCGCGTACCGGACCACCCAACAAGGTATGCACCGGTACGCCGAGATGCTTGCCCTTGATGTCCCACAGCGCCTGGTCGATGCCGGCGATCGCGCTCATCAGAATCGGACCGCCGCGATAAAAGCCGCCGCGATACATCACGCTCCACAGATCCTCGATGCGGCCGGGGTCTTTGCCGATCAGGTAATCGGACAGCTCTTCCACGGCGGCAGCGACCGTCAGCGCGCGCCCTTCCACCACCGGCTCGCCCCAGCCGACGATGCCGCTGTCCGTCTCGATTTTCAGAAACAGCCAGCGCGGCGGTACGAGATAGGTTTTCAGGCCGGTGATTTTCATGCCGCGTGCTTCTTCGCCTCGACCCACGCCTGGGCGAACTTCTTTGCCCGCTCACCGGTTTCCGCCGCGCTGCGGCCGGGCGCATACAGCGCCGAGCCGATGCCGAAGCCGCGCACTCCGGCGGCCACGTATGGCCCCATGTTTTCCGGCGTGATGCCGCCGACCGGCAGCAGGGCGAGATCCTTGGGCAGCACCGCCCGCCAGGCCTTCACCACCGTCGGGCTGATGTGCTCGGCGGCGAAAATTTTCAGCGCATCGGCGCCGGCATGGATCGCGGCGAACGCTTCCGTCGGCGTGGCGATGCCGGGAATGCAGAACAGGCCGTGACGCTTGGCCTCGGCAATCACCTCCACATCGCCATGCGGCATCACGATGAGCTGGCCGCCGGCGGCCACCACCTGACCCACCTGCGCCTTGCTCAAGACGGTGCCTGCACCGACCAGCGCGCGATGGCCAAAGGCCTCGGCCATCAATCCGATGCTGCGCATCGGATCGGGTGAATTGAGCGGCACCTCGAGGATGCGAAAGCCTGCATCGAGCACGGCATTGCCGACATCGACAGCCTCTTCCGGGGTGAGGCCGCGCAATATCGCTACCAGCGGCAGCGGTTCGAACCAGGGATCGATCATGGGGCAACTCCTGCAGAAGAATGGGACGTGGTGAATCCAAGCAGGCCCGCCGCACGCGCCAGCCACCAGAGTCCGGCAGCGGCGGTGTCGTCGACGGCGGGAGCCAGCGCGATGGAAAATTCGGCCGCGGCCAGGCGATAGCGGGCGCACAGCGCCGCGTCGCCGATCAGCCACAGTGGCTGGTCGGTGGGCATGCGCTGGTCGGCGCGCATGGAACGGAATTCCTCGCCGATCAGCAGGCCGGAGAGATAGTCGGGAATGGAGGCGGGCTGCAGATCGCCATCGAGCATGCGCGCTCGCGTGGTAAATAGACGGCTGAGTGCACCGGCGGCGCCGCTGTCGCGCGCCTGCCGCACGCCGTCGAGAAAGGCGTCGGCGTCATCGACCACCGCCGAGGCATCGACACCGGCCGCAAGAATGGAATGCTGCCGCAGCAGCGCAAACAGCTCGCCGGTCATCAGCGTGCAGAAGTCGACCACCCGGCCCTGGCTTAGCGACGCCCACTTGCTATGCGTGCCGGGCAGCAGCACCATCGCGTCCGCGGCCACCGAATGGAGAGCCATGAGGCCGACAATCTGGGTTTCCTCACCGCGCATCACATCCGGGCCGCGCGGATTGCGCAGGCCCGGCACAATCGTCAGGCCGTCGGCGGTATCCAGCGCGTCGGCCAGCTGATCGCCGCCGGCAGGCAGGTCGAGATAGCCCACTTCCCGCCAGCCGCTGCGGCTACCGATCATGCCGGATGCGATTCGCGTCAGCGGCGGCCAACCCTGGGTGACGGCATCGAGCGCTCCAGCAAAACCGCTGTCCGGCAGCTGCCGGATGCCCCAAGGCTTTCGCCGCGTCTCCAGCACCGTACCGTCGGCGTCCACCAACATGGCGCGCAGGCTCGACGTGCCCCAGTCCAGTGCGATCAGCCCGCTCATGCAATACCTCCCGTGTGTTGAAGGTGGCGCCGCGAGTCGTCGACCATTTTCTGCATGGCCGTGCGCGCCTGTAGGGCGCTGCGCTTGCGGATCGCGTCGTAGACCTTGAAATGCTGCGGCAGCGAATACTTGAAATCGTCCGAGGCGCGCGCCGAGAGCAGAAAGAATCCGTGCAGGGCCGTGGCAATGACGTTGAACAGCGAGCTCATCAGCTCATTATTCGCCGCGTTCAGTACGGCACTGTGAAATTCCGCGTCGGCTTTGGCCCATGCGTCCCGATCACCCGCCTGCGCCATGGCTTGGTAGGCCGCAGCTATGGTGGCCAGCTGGCCACGATCACGCTTTTTGGCGGCGGCCGCCGCGGCAGCCGGCTCGATGATTTCCCGCATCTCGACCAGCTCGGCAATAAAGGCCCGGGTCGGCATGGTGGCGAAGCGCCAGCCCAGCACGTCGGCATCGAGCTGATGCCAGAACCGCCGTTCGCGCACGCGCGCCCCGGTTTTCTGGCGGCTTTCGATCAGGCCTTTGGCGCCGAGCACCTTCATCGCTTCGCGCAGCGCGGAGCGGCTGACAACCAGTTGGCCGGCCAGCAGCTCCTCGCTGGGCAGCGCGTCACCCGGCGCCAGCCAACCGCCTACGATCAATCGCCCCAGCTGGTCAACGACCTGCCGGTGAACCTTGGGCTGCGACGCGTCTGGGGGCATGGCGCTGGATCAAATCTATTTGTAGGACAATATAGTTTTAGCACAATCGGTGGGCCAAAAGCTTGCGGCCGCGGCAATCGCCGGAAGACAAGCCGCTTGGTGCGCAGGGTGGACAAGCGCGTCCCATTCGATCGATCAGCTCTTTTTTCCCGAAAAATGTTCCATCGCGGCAGTCGGCGCTTGACAGCTAGACCATGGAGTAAGATTATCCAACTAGAAAGCTTAACTTAGTAGTTTATCTTTTTATCTGAGGTAACCGCATGGGCGCTCCGCTGCATACGGACGAGCCTGCCAGCGCACTGGCGCTGGCCAGCGAAATACGCATCGTGATCGGCCGCCTGAATCGGCGGCTGCGCGAACAGGCGCACTCCAGCGATCTCACCGCTTCACAAAAATCGGTGCTGCTGCATCTGGAACGCGAGGGCTCGGCGACAGTGACCGCGCTGGCAAAGGCCGACGGCGTACGCCCGCAGTCGATGGGCGCCACGGTCTCGTCGCTGCAGGCTGCGGGCCTGATTGCCAGCGCGCCGCATCCCACCGACGGCCGACAGACCGTTCTTTCGCTAACCGCGAGCTGCCGAAAAATGATCAACGCGTCTCGCGCGGCGCGGGAGGACTGGCTCTACCGCGCCATCAGCAGCAAGCTCGCGGCCAAGGAGCAAGCGAGGCTCGCCCAAGGTATCGCTTTGCTCAAAAGGCTGAGCGAGGAATAGACGCACATCTGCGCGCGCACGGTAGGTTGGGCACCGGTGCGCTCAGCTCAACCTACGCCGCATTCGCCATGCAAGATTTCCAAGGAGAACCCCCATGCCGCTCACCACGCTGGACAAGCACACCGCGCTGATCGTGATCGATCTGCAAAAAGGCATCGTCGGCCTGCCTACCGCGCATCCGATCGACGACGTAATCGGCAACGCTTGCCGCCTGATTGAGGCGTTTCGCCAGCGTGATCTGCCGGTGGTGCTGGTCAACGTCACGGGCGTTTCGCCCGGTCGCGTCGAACAATCGCGGCTGCGCGGCGAGTTCCCGCCCGGCTGGGCCGACCTCATTCCCCAGCTCAATCCGCAGCCGCAGGATCACCTGGTGACCAAGCGGACTCGCGGTGCATTCACCGGCACCGATCTGGACGCTTATTTGAAAGAACGCGGCGTTACGCAGGTCGTGGTGGTCGGTGTCGCCACCAGCGCGGGCGTCGAGTCCACCGCGCGCCACGCGTATGAGAACGGCTTCAACGTTACGCTGCCGGTCGATGCGATGACCGACCTGAGCCTGGAAGACCACACCCACAGCATCGCGCGCATTTTTCCGCGGATTGCCGAAACCGGCAGCACGCAGGATGTGATTGATCTGCTTGAGAGGAGGGCATGACCGTGGCCTGGCCCCCCTATATCGCCTGGTTCTTCGGCGGCGCCTTTCTCGCCAACGCCGTCCCGCATTTTGTCAGCGGCATGCTGGGCCGCGCCTTCCAGAGCCCGTTTGCCAAGCCGTCCGGCCGGGGACTGTCTTCGTCCACGGTGAACGTGCTGTGGGGCTTTTTGAATCTGGTCGTCAGCTATCTGTTGCTGTGTCATGTCGGCGAGTTCGACCTGCGCGCCGCCGACGACGCCTCGGCGCTCGGCCTGGGCATGCTTCTGATGGGCGTGATGATGGCGCGCCACTTCGGGCGCTTTCATGGCGGCAATACGCCGGTCGCCAGGTAAGTTTGCATGAAGGGCACGTTTCGCTCGCTAAGCAATCCCAACTATCGGCTGTGGGCCGGCGGTGCGATCGTGTCCAACGTCGGCACCTGGATGCAGCGCACCGCGCAGGACTGGATCGTGCTGACCCAGCTGACCCACCACAACGCGACCGCGGTCGGCATCGTGATGGGTTTGCAGTTCGGGCCGCAGCTGCTGATGCTGCCCTTCAGCGGTTTTGCGGCCGACCATTTGGACCGACGCAAGCTGCTGCTGGCGACGCAGGCCTCGATGGGCCTGCTGGCGCTTTGCCTGGGTCTACTCACCGTCACGGGGCTGGTGCAGCTGTGGCACGTATACGTATTCGCCTTCCTGCTCGGCTGTGCCGCCGCTTTTGATGCGCCGGCGCGACAAACCTTTGTATCCGAACTGGTGGGCGAGGCGGATTTGTCCAACGCCGTGGGCTTGAACTCCACCTCGTTCAACGCGGCGCGCATGATCGGGCCGGCGGTCGCCGGTTTGCTGATCGCCGGAGTCGGCACGGGCTGGGTGTTTTTGATCAATGCCTTCTCGTACGCCGCCGTGATCCTTTCGCTGTGCCTGATTCGTGTGGACAAGCTGCATCGCGGCGAACGCGCGGTGCGCAAGCGCGGCAGCCTGATCGAAGGGTTCCGCTATGTGTGGCAGCGGCCCGATCTGAAATCCGTGCTGTGCATGCTGCTGTTCGTCGGCACCTTCGGGCTGAACTTTCCGATCTTCATCTCCACCATGTCGGTGACTGCGTTTCACGCCGGCGCCAGCGAATACGGATTGCTGACGTCGATCATGGCGATCGGCTCGGTCGCCGGCGCCCTGCTCGCTGCACAGCGCGCCAAGGCGCACGTTGCCCTGGTCTTTGTCGCCTCCGCCGTTTTTGGATTTGGCCTGGCGCTGGCCGCCGTCATGCCCAACTACTGGTCGTTCGGCGCGGCTCTGGTGATCATCGGCATCGCCGCGCAGACCTTTACGACCACCGTGATCAGCACGGTGCAGCTGTCCACCGCGCCGGCGATGCGCGGCCGGGTGATGGCGATCGTCATGGCCATCGCCCTGGGGGGCACGCCGATCGGTGCACCCATCGTGGGTTGGGTAGCGGATACTTTTGGTCCGCGCTGGGCGCTGGTCGTCGGCGCCGCGGCTGGATTAGCAGCTGCCGCGGTCGGCCTGCGTTACCTCCGCAAATATCGGCAGCTGAGCGTGCGGCTCGACCGTGGCCGAGTCCGCTTCAGCGTGGACAACGGCGCAGCGTTGAGCGACTCGCTGTAAAACATGTTCAGGCGGTACGGCGAGCCCGCGGATAACTTCGGTGCAAAGGTGGATGTCGCCCATTCGTGAGCACTGCGGAAGCCTGGGCGAACTACTCCAGCCACGGCCACTTGGCGAACGGCACAGCGTTACCTATCATCGGGCAGCGCCGGCGGGCGGGCGCTTCGGCGTGAGCTGTGGCGGATCTCTAAAAGCGGTATGACCGCGCAGGGGCAAATCCAAGCTTGATTGTCGATCAGCGGGCTATTACCGGCGGCACGATCAGATGGCCGCTCTACTCGACCGCGCGGTGCGTTCATCTACGGCGAGAGGAATACCTGATAGAACTGCCGCCGCGATTGGCGCGGGGCAAGCAATAGACGAATGCATTCTCCCTACGCATAGGCAGGTTCCGACAGTGAAATTTGCGCCCACACCTAGGCACCTCATTACTGCGCTTGTTGCCATACTTTTGACGCTGACGGCGTGCTCCTCGGTGCGCAGCAACTACGTCAAAAAAACGTCTACCGCGTTGCCACCGGCGGTGGTGACACCGCGAGCCAGAAATATCGCAGCTCAGACCGACGATCACCCCACTGAATCCGGATTTCGCCTGCTGACCCAAAGCGAAAATGCGTTGATGAGCCGCATTACGCTGGCGGATCACGCGCAGCGTTCGATCGATCTGCAGTACTACGTATTCAATAATGACGCGACGGGTCGGCTGGTCATGCAGCACCTGCTCGCAGCGGCCGTTCGTGGCGTACGTGTGCGCCTGTTAATCGACGACATCAACCTGCACGACGAAATCGATGTACTGAATGCACTCAATAAGCATCCAAACATCAAAGTACGCTTGTTCAATCCGTTCATGACGCGCGACCCATCGACCGCATCCAAGGCGTTGCAGTTCGTTATGGACGCGCGCCGGCTCAACCGGCGCATGCACAACAAGTCATTCATCGTGGACAACAATGTGGCGGTGGTCGGCGGCCGTAACATCGGCGACGGCTATTTCTCCGTCAGCAAAGATCTGCATTTTCGCGATCTCGACCTGATCGCCATCGGGCCAGTTGTGCGCGAAGCATCGGATGCTTTCGATGCCTACTGGAATTGCGATGCGGCCTATCCGGTGACAGCATTCAAGGGCAAGCGTGCGACGCATTACGATCTGGCGAAGTTGCGAATCGACCTGACGCACGACGAACGCACGTTTGCGCAGTCGGATTATGCGCAGGCCGCGCTGGACAAACTCCCGGATGGCCCCTTGGCCGACCGTCCTGGAGCCTGGATGTGGGGCGATGCCAAGCTCGTAGCGGACGACCCGCAGAAAGTGACCGAAGAAAGCAGTAGCGGAGCACTGCGCATCGGGCCGCAGGTCAAGGCGATGACGGCACAGGCACAGCAAAGCGTGCTGCTTATCTCGCCCTATTTCGTACCCGGCGAGCAGGGCGCGCAGTACATCACCGATATGGCCCGTCGACATATCGCGGTAAAAGTGCTCACCAACTCGCTGGCGTCCACCGATGAACCAGCGGTGCATGTTGGCTATTCGCGCTATCGACGTCAGTTGCTGGCTAGCGGCGTGCAGATTTTTGAACTGCGGCCTGACCCGCATGCCAAACAAAAAACAACTGCGCGTGGACGATCGTCGGGTGTCAGCCTTCACGCCAAGGCGATCGTAGTCGACCAGAAGCAGGTCTTCATCGGCTCGATGAATCTCGATCAGCGGTCAAAAAATTTGAACACCGAGATGGGCATCATCGTGCAGTGCCCGGCCCTTGCTGCCGCAGTCACGCAGTTTTTTGACAAGGCCACGCAACCGAAGAACGCCTACGCGGTTGCCCTGGTCGGCCACGACGAGGCACACGCGGGGACGCTGCAGTGGACCGCCAGCGATGGCGACAGCATCGAAACCTTCCACCGCGATCCGGACGTCACATTGAAGCGCAGAGTAGAAGTGGTTTTTCTGAGATTGCTGCCCATCGAAAGCTTGCTCTGAATCCGGTGGTGAATACCCCGCATCCATGCGATATGCGAAGGCGATCGCTTAGACGAAAAGATCCTGCTGGATACGCCCATCCAATGACGACCAAATAGGGTCTGGAAACTCGCATATCGGAATTAAATCGTGACGAGCAAAGAGTCCATCAAGATGCGCTTTGCACCCACGGGCGTTCTACGAGCATCGATCAATCTGGGCAACCCGATACTCGCCAGCCGCGATCCGGCGACGGGAAAACCCCTCGGGGTTTCGATCGATCTGGCGATGGCCTTGGGGCGGCGTCTCGGCGTCGATGTCGAATGGGTCACCTTCGATACGGCGGGAAGATCCGTACAGGCCGTCGCCGACGAGAATGCCGATATCGGTTTCTTCGCCATCGATCCGGCGCGTGGCGAAAAGATCGCGTTCACTGCGGCCTACGTGCTGATTGAGGGCTTTTACCTGGTCCGCAACGCGTCACTCATAAAAACCAACGCAGATGTGGACAGACCGGAACATCACGTCGTCGTTGGCCAGGGTAGCGCCTACGATCTTTACCTCAGCCGCGAGCTCAAGCACGCGCAGATCGTCCGTGCACCGAGCTCACCGACCGTCGTCAGAACATTTCTCGCGCAGCAGCTCGAGGTCGCTGCCGGCGTCAAACAGCAGCTGGTGCAGCAGGCCGCTGGAGAAACGGGACTGCGCTTGTTGCCCGAGCGCTTTATGGTGATCCAGCAGGCGATGGGTATGCCCAAGAGCCGCGGCGATGAAGCCGCGCTGTTTCTGAGCCAGTTCGTCGAAGAGATGAAAGCCTCAGGCTTTGTCGCCGATGCGCTGGCCCGACACGGCATTCGCGGCGCGTCGGTGGCGCCGCCTTTCGAATAAATACCTCGCGCCTGGGGAGGTTGGGATGAACGTCAGCGAATCCCAACATCGCGGCTTGGACATGTTGGGATTCGCTTGCGCTCATCCCAACGTACTAACTGCCAGAGCGCTTTGGTGATCAAGCAGGCTCCCGGGCGCGCCCAGGAGCCTCGGCAAGGAAGCCGCCGTGTTTTTTGCTACAGTTCGCCGAAGAGATGAAAACCGCGGGCTTTATTGCCAATGCGCTGGCCCCTCCCGGCATCCGCGGCGCATCGGTGACGCCGCCTTGGTAGCTTGGGATGAGCGTTAGCGAATCCCAACATCGCGGCGCCAGCATGTTGGGATTCGCATGCGCTCATCCCAACCTACCAAGAGGCCTAACCCAGGCCATCGGCCTTGTTGCTCAGCCGGCGCCGAGAAAGCGGTAGCCGACGCCGGGCTCGGTTTTCAGCCAGCGCGGCGCGGCGGCATCGTCACCGAGCTTCTGGCGCAGCTTGCCCAGCACGATGCGCAGGTAGTGGGTGTCCTGCACGTGGGTGGCGCCCCACAGTTCGCGCAGCAGCTGCTGCTGGGTGACGACGCGCCCGGCGTGGCGCAGCAGCAGCGCCAGCACGGCGTACTCCTTGCGCGTCAGCGACAAGAGCGCACCGTCCAGATGCACTTCCCGCCGCGCCAGATCGATGCTGAGATGCCCGTCGTCGTAACGCTGCTGGGTCGCCGGCTCACCGGGGCGACTGCGCAGCAGCACGCGCAGTCGCGCCATCAGCTCCTGGATGCCGAAGGGCTTGGTCACGTAGTCGTTGGCGCCACCGTCCAGCGCGCGCACTTTTTCCTTTTCGGCATCGCGCACCGTCAGCATCATCACCGGCACCTGCGTCCACTGACGCAGCTCGGCCAGCACGTCGTGGCCCTCGCGATCGGGCAGGCCGATATCGAGAATCACCAGATCGGGCGACTGCGTCACTGCCAGCGCCAGCCCTTCCGCCGCGTTGGCCGCGAGAAACACCTCGTAACCTTCCGCGCGCAGGCCGATATCGAGGAAGCGCCGGATCTGCGCCTCGTCGTCGATCACAAGAATGCGTGGAGAAGCCGAGGTCATGGCAGATCGATCGTCATAAGGTCATGGCAAGGTTCGTCGTTTGAATCCGCTGGCGAGCCAGCGTCACGGCTCCGAGCCCGGCGGCGCCGGCAGCGGCAGACTGATACGGATGGTGGTGCCGATCCCATCGCCTGGCAAGGCCTCGACGCTGCCGCCGTGCGCGCCGATCATGCCGCGGCAAATGGCCAATCCAAGGCCGGTGCCCTGCGGCGCGCGATCGCCGCGCGAGACGGAATAAAACATATCGAAGATCTGCGCGCGCTCGGCCTCGGGAATACCGGGGCCGCGGTCGCTGACGTCGATCAGCAGGCGCTCGTCCTTGGTCTGCACGGTAACGCGCACGGCTTCATCGGCGGGCGAGAAGCGCGCCGCGTTCTCCAGAATGTTGAACAGCGCCTGCTCGATCAGCGCCGGGTGCACGTACAGCAGAATCGGCTCGTGCGGTGTCACGGTTTCCACGCGCAGATCGGGAAACAGCTTGCGCAGGCGCGTGATAGCGGCCGCGATGATCTCGCTGCTGTCGGTCCAGTCGCGGCTGAGCTTGAGCGTGCCGTGGCCCAGCCGGGTCATATCGAGCAGGTTCTGAATATAACGATCCAGCCGCTGGCCTTCACCGAGGATCGATTGCAGCAACTCGGTGCGTTCTTCCTGCGGCAGCTTGGCCTCATAGCTGATCAGCGTGCCCGCGGCGCCGATCATCGAGGCCAGCGGCGAGCGCAGATCGTGCGAGACGGAGGACAGCAGCGCGTTGCGCAGGCGCTCGGTTTCACCCTGCACGCGGGCACCTTCCAGCTCGTCGGACAACCGTGCGCGCTCCAGCGCCTGGCCGATATCCTGCGCCATCGCCAGCGCCAGGCTGCGGCGGTCGGCGTCGGGTTCGCCCTCTTCCGGATCGAAGCGCAGGCCGATTACGCCAAGCTGCCGGGTATCGCTGCCAAGGGGAAGCACCCAGCACGGCGCGGCGTTCAAGGTGTCGGTAAAGCGGCCCGCCTGCTCGCCGTGGCGATCGCTCCAATCCGCCGCGGCCATGTCCTGCGCCGTGAATGCGCGCTCGCCGGGCGCGCTGGCGACGACGCGCAGCACCTGCTCGGAGTCGCGCGCCAGCATCGAAGCCTCGCAGTGAAGCACGCGCGCCATGGCCTTGCTGCCGACATCGCGGATGCCATTGGCGTCGGTGCTGGTACTCAGCTGTTGGCCCAGCGTGAGCAGTGCCCGGGTTTGCGCATGCGCGGAGCGCAGCGATTCCACCTGGCTGGCCAGCCGCGTTGCCAGCCGGCTGCACACCAGGGCCGCCACAAGGAACAGCGTAACGGCAAGCACGTCGTCGAAATTGGCGATTTCCAGCGTGTAACGCGGTGGCGCGAAGAAAAAGTTGTAGCCCAGAAAACACAGAATCGCCGTATAGACGGCCACTGTCATACGCGTTCGAACCGCCACTACCTGCACAGCCGTAAGAAAGATCAGCGACAGATTGGCGACGGACAGATAGCGGTCGGCGATGAACGAAAGCCCGAAGGCCACGAAGGTCGCCAGCGTGGCGTACACGTATTCGCCGCGGCTGCCGCGATCGCGCGGCAAGCGCAGCCGACGGCGCGCCTTGGCGCGTTCGGCCGGCGTGGCGATGATGGTCAGCTCCATATGCGCGCCGCGGCGCAGCAGCATCTGGGTCAGCGAGCGGCCCAGCATGCGGGCGAACGGACGCTCGCGCGTTCGCCCGAGAATGATCTGACCCACGCCCTCGCGGTCCGCGTGTGCCAGCAGCTCATCGGCTATCGAGTGGCCGCGCAGGATGATGGTCTCGCCACCGAGCCGACGCGCCAGCCGCATCGCCGCATCGCGCTGCTCGCGCCGCGCCGGATCCAGCCGCGTGCCGGTGTCGACGTAGGCCACGCTCCACGGCGCACCGCGGCGCTCGGCGATGCGCCGCGCGACACGCACCAGATAGTCGCTTTGCGCATGGCCGTCGATCGCCGCGAGCACGCGCCGACGCACGGTCATGGCGCTGCCGCGCGCCAGCATGTGCTCGCGCAGGTCGCTGTCGACGTGATCGGCGATCGTGCCCAGAGCCAGTTCGCGCAGCGCGGCCAGATTCGTCGGCGAGAAGAAGGCATTGAGCGCTGCCGCCGCCGTTTCCGGCACGTAGACCTTGCCCTGCTTCAGCCGTGCGATCAGCTCGCGCGGCGGGAGGTCGATCAAGACGATGTCGCGCGCGTGATCCAGAAAGGCATCGGGCACGGTTTCGCGCACGGTGATGCCGGTGATGCGCTGCACCTGATCGTTGAGGCTCTCCAGATGCTGCACGTTGAGCGCGGTGTAGACTTCGATGCCGGCGTCGAGCAGCTCGGCGATATCCTGCCAGCGGCGCTCGTGGCGGCCGCCCGGCAGATTGCGATGGGCCAGCTCATCGACCAGCAGCACGGCCGGCTTGCGCGCCAGCGCGGCGTCGAGATCGAACTCGCTGAAGTCGCGCTCATGGTAGCGAACGGGCCGCCGCGGCAGCACCTCCATGCCTTCGAGCAACGCGGCGGTTTCTGCGCGGCCGTGGGTTTCGACCAGACCCACCACCACGTCGACGCCCTGGCGTTTCAGCTCGCGCGCGGCGGAAAGCATGGCGTAGGTTTTGCCGACGCCGGGCGCGGCACCGAGAAAAATCTTAAGCCGGTGGCTTTGCTCTTCGTGCGCGGTATTGAGCAGCGCATCGGCACGGGCTTCGCGGGAAGGTTCGGTCATGCGGCGCAACTCCGGTCCAGGGCGTCCCGACCTAGGTCAGGTTCTCCGCACGACCGGTTGCCGGCCTGCGCTATGAAGCATGGTAGCCCCCGCGTCATGAAAACCAATGCCGTCACGCGCGGATCAATAAAAATCGAAAACAAAAAACTGCGAGACGAAAGCCCGCCTCTCGGCTTGCGTCTTGCAGCATTCCCCAAGACCGGTTTCGGATCGACCGATCCACCAAGAGCCCTCAACCGCCGTGCGGCGCGTCCAGCGCGAGGTTGAGCTTGAGCACGTTCACGCGCGGCTCGCCGAGTATGCCCAGCGTACGGCCGCTGGTGTACTCATCGACGAGCGCCTGCACCTGCGACACGCTCAACTTGCGCGCCTGTGCCACGCGGGCAAGCTGGTACTGCGCCGCGGCCGGCGAAATTTCCGGATCCAGACCGCTGGCCGACGCGGTGATCAGATCCACCGGCACCGGCGCCTTGTTACCGGGATCGACCGCATGCAGCGCATCGATGCGCTGCTTGATCGCGTCGATCAGCGCCGGATTGGTCGGACCGGTGTTCGAACCGCTGGACGAGGCCGCGTTGTTCGGGTTCGGCGACGTGGCCGACGGCCGACCCCAGAAGTACTTCGCATCGGTGAACGACTGGCCGATCAACGCCGAGCCGACCGGCTTGCCGTTCTTCTCGATCAGGCTGCCGTTAGCCTGCCCGGGAAACATCACCTGCGCCAACCCGGTGGCGAGCAGCGGATACGCGATGCCGGTGATAACCGTCATCAGCAGCAGCATGACGATGGATTGACGCAGTAATTTGGCCATGATGTTTCTCAGTAGTGAAGAATGGCGTCGAGCAGCGCCGTGGTCTGGTAGTTTTTCTTGCCGTTGTTATAGGCAGGAAAATCGTACGCGTGCTCGTAGCGGAATTCCGGCCGAATTTCGACGTCCGGCGTGACCCAGTGCGTCAGCCCGATCGTGTGGCTGGAATAACGCGTGGCAAAACCCGTGCGCTGCCCCTGCTCGTCGTTGTAGAACTCGTTGCGAATCGAGATCATGTTGCTCGGGTTCAACTCGATGTTGAAATAGTTGACGATGCCGAACGCCGGGTTGTGCCCGAGCGGGAAGTTAGGCGCCTCGCCCAGCGGGTAACCCGGCTCGCCTAACGGCGCATGCGCCTGCGACGGATCGGTGGCGAGCGACTGATTGCGCACGAACATGCGGTACGCCTCGGTCAGCATGTGCACGTTCGGCGAGAAGCGATGCCCCCAGGTGAGCACGAATTCCTGCAGGTTGTTGTAACTCTGGTTGCTGTGGTTGTACGACTCCACGCAGGGGTAAAGCATGTCGTCGTTTGACTTTGAAACCCAGCGAACGCAGGCCTGCGCGCTCAGTCGGCTGGTGTCATCCCAGATGGCGGAATCATCGCCACCATGAACGCCCAGCTGCACGGTCCACTGATCGTTGAGCTTGGTCGTCGTGATGATGCCCATATTCGTATACGCATCGACCGTGTAGAGAATCGAATGCGTCAGCAGGTAATTGTTCGGCGAGAACTGCGCCTCGATATCCGGCAGCGACAGGTAACGACCAGCCGTGATCACCATGCCCTGTGCCACCCAGGGAATGTACAGATCGACATACCCGATCATCGGGTCATTGCCGTAGACAAGCCCGCCCTGCGGACCGTTGGAATTGGGGTGGTTCAGCAGCTGATCGCTGGTGACGCCCTTCATCGTGGTGTAGTGGTAGTCGTAGCCGTACAGATCGTCAAAGTGAAAGCCCCAGTCGATGTGATCGGTCTGCACCGTATCGGGTAGTCGCTCGATCCGAAACAATGCCTGCTGGAATTCCACCCGGTTCGGCCGCGTGGCATAGGACAGCGGATAGTTGGTGAAGCTCGATGAGCTGAGGTTCATCGACGGATTGATCCAGCCATACATTTCGATGCGGTTCTTCTGCATCCAGTGACCGAAACCGGTGCACGCCAGGGCTTTTTCCAGCGGGTACTGCGAGTTGGTATCCGGCACACCGATCGGGTTGTCGACGCCGCCAAGCTGCCACTCGCTCGACGGGAAGGGCGGCGAGCTGAAAGGCGCATCCATACCGCGCCGGGCCGGCGACGCGGCGTTCGGATCGGCTGGCTCGGCATCCTCGCGGTAGGCGGCCACAAAACGGCTCAAAAATCCGGCCGAACAATCGCTGCTCGATACCTTGGCCGTCGCCGGCGCGGACATGGCCGACTGCGAATCCGAAGTGAGCGCTGCGCCGGCCGAGGCGTCGACCGTGGCCATGGCCTGACCGACCGGCATTATCGCCATGAGGATCGCGCCGGAAAGAAGTGTCTTGTACTGCATAAATGTCAAAGCCCCTGCAACTGCGGTCCGTGCCGGACCAGACTGGTGGTGAAATAAGTGAATGGTTAAGTGTGTCGCGGTAAGTTCTTTTGATCAGATGCCGGCGTAACCGCCGAGCTCGTAGTCGTCGTTGACCGCGCTGAGCGGATTCACGCTCACGACCGCTGGCTTGGCCAGATCAATTCGCGTGCCCGAGGGCAGTGCGATAACAACTTCGCAGTCCGAATCATTGGCCGACAGGCGCAGCTCCATATCAGGATGGGTTGCGTCGGGTAGCGAGACAGAAAGCTTCAGGGTTTGCATCGACAGACTCCAGGGAGAAGGAAGTCGTCATGTCAACTCAGGCATGACGGTGAAAATGAATCAGGCCGGCTACGCTCAGGCAAATCCGCAAACGACGAGCAGCATGTCGATGATCTTGATGCCGATGAACGGCACCACGATGCCGCCCAGGCCGTAGACCAGCAGATTGCGACGCAGCAGCGCCCCTGCGCCCAGCGCGCGGTACTTCACGCCCTTCAGCGCCAGCGGAATCAAAAAGATGATGATCAGCGCGTTGAAGATCACCGCCGACAGAATCGCGCTCTGCGGCGTGGCCAGATGCATCACGTTCAGCGCGTTGAGCGCGGGATACGTGGTGGCAAACGCCGCCGGAATGATCGCGAAATACTTGGCGATATCGTTGGAGATCGAGAACGTGGTCAGCGCGCCGCGGGTGATCAGCATCTGCTTGCCGATCGCCACCACTTCGATCAGCTTGGTCGGGTTCGAATCCAGGTCGACCATGTTGCCGGCTTCCTTCGCCGCCTGCGTGCCGGTGTTCATCGCCACTGCAACGTCGGCCTGAGCCAGCGCAGGGGCATCGTTGGTGCCGTCGCCGCACATCGCGACCAGGCGGTTTTCAGCCTGCATGTCGCGGATCAGCTTCAGCTTCGCTTCGGGCGTGGCTTCGGCGAGGAAATCATCGACGCCGGCTTCGGCCGCAATCGCCGCGGCCGTCAGCGGATTGTCGCCGGTGATCATGATGGTCTTGATGCCCATCTTGCGCATCTCGGCGAAGCGCTCCTTGATGCCGACCTTGACGATGTCCTTGAGCTCGATCACACCGAGCGCGCGCGCACCTTCAGTGACGATCAGCGGCGTGGCACCGCGACGGGCGATGTCCTCGGCCATGCGCTTGACCAGCGGCGGCAGGTGGCTGCTCTGCGCTTCCAGGTGACGCTCGACCGCATCCAGCGCGCCCTTGCGGATCTGGCGCGAGCCAATGTCGACACCGCTCATGCGGGTCTGCGCGGTAAACGGCACGAACTGCGCTTCACCCTCGGCCAGCTGCGGTTCGCTCAGACCATGCTTGTCCTTGGCCAGCACGATCACGCTGCGACCTTCAGGCGTTTCATCGGCCAGCGAGGCGAGCTGCGCCGCTTCAGCCACGACGTGATCGGCAATACCCGGCGCCGGATGAAACTGCACGGCCTGACGGTTGCCCAGCGTGATGGTGCCGGTCTTGTCCAGCAGCAGCACGTCCACGTCGCCGGCGGCTTCCACGGCGCGACCCGACGTGGCGATGACGTTGGCGCGAATCATCCGGTCCATGCCGGCAATGCCGATGGCCGACAGCAGCGCGCCAATGGTGGTGGGAATCAGACAGACCAGCAGCGCGATCAGCACCGTCAGCGTGATCGGATGGCCGGCGCCGGCTACTTTGACGCTGTAGATCGAATACGGCAGCAGCGTGGAGCACGCAAGCAGAAAGATCAGCGTGAACTTGGCCAGCAGAATCGTCAGCGCGATTTCGTTCGGCGTCTTGCGGCGCTTGGAGCCTTCCACCATCGCGATCATGCGGTCGAGAAAGCTCTCGCCCGGGTTGCTGGTGATGCGCACCACTACCCAGTCGGACAGCACCTTGGTGCCGCCGGTAACGGCGCTGCGGTCGCCGCCGGATTCGCGGATCACCGGCGCAGACTCGCCCGTGATCGCGCTTTCGTCGACGCTGGCAGCGCCCACCACCACTTCGCCGTCGCCGGGAATTTGCTCGCCCGCCATCACCATCACAAAGTTGCCGGTGCGCAGTTCGCTCGATGGCGTCATGGTGATCGCGGCGTTGCGATCGGCGCTGGCGAGCTTGTTGGCGAGTACGTCCTTGCGCGAGCTGCGCAGCGCGTCGGCCTGGGCCTTGCCGCGGCCTTCGGCCAGCGCTTCGGCAAAGTTGGCAAACAGCAGGGTGAACCACAGCCACAGGCTGACCCAGAAGATGAAGGCGGTCGGCGCCTCGCCGTGGCCGGCCAGCGCCTGCACCCACAGCAGCGTGGTCAGCACGCTGCAGACGAACACCACAAACATCACCGGGTTGCGGAACTGCAGCCGCGGCGACAGCTTGCGGAACGAATCACCGAGCGCGGCAATCACCAGCGCGCGGTTGAAGTTGCTGACGGGCGCGTTGCCCATCGTTTCAGTATGCGAAGTCATGCAATCAGTGTCCCGATAAGATCGATGGCGAGTGCATCAGTGGGCGGACATCAGGTATTCGGCGATCGGCCCCAGGGCCAGCGCCGGCAGAAAGGTCAGCGCGCCGATCACGATCACCACGCAGGCCAGCAGCGTGACGAACAGCGGCGTATGCGTCGGCAAGGTGCCGGCCGTGGCGGGCACGTGACGCTTGGCGGCCAGGGCACCGGCCATCGCCAGCATCGCAATGATCAGCGGGAAGCGCGCGAGGAACATGCAGATGCCGAGCAGCACGTTCCAGAAAGGAGTGTTGGCCGACAAACCACCGAACGCGCTGCCGTTGTTGTTGGAGGCCGAGCTCACCGCGTAAAGCATTTCGGTGAAGCCATGCGCGCCGGGGTTGGCCACACCGGCAAAGCCAGCCGGCACCATCACCGCAATCGCCGTGCCGATCACCACCAGGGCGCACGGCAGCAGTACGGCGAGGCTGGCCATTTTCATTTCGTAGGCCTCGATCTTCTTGCCGAGGTATTCCGGCGTGCGGCCGACCATGAGCCCGGCGATGAATACCGCGACCACCGCGAAGGCAAGCATGCCGTACAGGCCGCAGCCGACGCCGCCGAAGATCACCTCGCCCAGCTGGATCAGCCACATCGGAATCAGGCCGCCCAGCGGGGTGAACGAATCATGCATCGAGTTGACCGAGCCGTTCGACGCCGCCGTGGTTGCCGTAGCCCACAGGGTGGAATTGACGATGCCGAAGCGCGTCTCCTTGCCTTCCATATTGCCGCCGGCCTGCAGCGCAGAGGCCGTCTGGTCGACATGCAGCGCGTTGAAGGCCGGGTTGCCCGCCTGTTCGGCCGACGTGCAGGCAATCAGCAGCGGCACAAAGATCACCAGCATCACCGCCAGCAGTGCCCAGCCCTGGCGTTTGTCTTTCACCAGCTCGCCAAAGGTGTAGCAGAGTGCGGCGGGAATCAGCAGGATCGACAGCAGCTCGAGGAAATTGCTGAAGGGTGTGGGGTTTTCGTACGGATGCGCCGAGTTGACGTTGAAGAAGCCGCCGCCGTTCGTGCCGAGTTGCTTGATCGCGATCTGCGAGGCGGCCGGGCCCATCGGCAGGGTCTGCGTCGACACTTCGGTCGGTTTCATCACCGGGTTGCCGGCCTTGTCTTTCACCGCGGCGCCAGACGCGTCCAGCACCGGTTCGCTGACCGTGGTGGTCTGCACCACCGGCACGTCGACGTAGGACTTGAAGTTCTGCACCACGCCCTGCGACACCAGCAGCAGCGTCAGGATCAGCGACAGCGGCAGCAGGATGTACAGCGTGCTGCGCGTCATGTCGACCCAGAAATTGCCCAGGCCCAGCGCGCTGCGGCGGCTGAAGCCGCGGATGATCGCGATCAGCACTGCGATACCCGTGGCGGCCGACAGGAAGTTCTGCACTGCCAGACCGAGCATCTGGGTGAAGTAGCTCATCGTCGACTCGCCGCCGTAGCCCTGCCAGTTGGTATTGCTGGCAAAACTGATCGCGGTGTTGAGGGCGGAGTCGGGCGAGACGGCCGCAAAGTGCTGCGGGTTCAGCGGCAGCCACTGCTGCAGCCGCTGCAGTGCGTAGACCACCAGCAGACCGAGGATATTGAACACGAGCACGGCCAGCGCATAGCGCTTCCAGCCCATGTCTTCATCCTGTTGAATGCCGCACAGCCGATAGATCAGCCGCTCCGCACTGCCGCCGAAACGCGTGAGGCGATTGGGGGTGTCGGAAAACACGCTGGCCATGTAGCCACCCAGCGGCTTGACCAGCAACAGCAGAATGACCAGGAAAAACCCGATCTGGATAAAGTCATTTGTGGTCATTCGAACCACTCCGGCTTGAGAAGGGCCACGCAGAGGTAGCCGGTCAGCGCCACAGCGATCAGCCCGGCGAGGACATAGAGGACATTCATAAGAAGGGACTCAGTAACATTGCTGAAGAAGCCGTGTCGATCGAGGCAGCGGCGGATGCTTTTGGCGGGGTGCCCGCCAATCACGATTACTTGCGCGGACTCAGTCGATCGCAAATCAGCAACAAGCCCAGGGTGGCTGCGCACAGCACGATCAGCAGCAGGAGGTAGATGAAATCCATCGGCGCAGGCTCGGTAAAGTAAGGAGCGCACTGTAGGAATTGCCGCATAACAAAGGGGTATCGATTCGGCGCCAGGGCGTAAACAAGCCGTAAAGTTTTCGCAAGAGGCTGCTGGGCAGGGCTCGCCGGCGCTCGCGGCGTCGTGTCACGGCGTAATTACCTGTCGCACCCTATAATTACCGCACACGCCGATTTGAAGCCTTAACTCGATGCCAGCCGACGCCAGCCGCCCCGCCGACTTCACCCAAGTGCGCGCTCTCGCCGCTGGCGACATGCAGCGGGTCGACGCACTGATTCGTCAGCGGCTGTCGTCCGACGTGGTGCTGATCAACCAGATCGCCGACCACATCATCGCCAGCGGCGGCAAGCGCCTGCGTCCCATGCTGCACGTGCTGGCCGCCGGTGCTGCCGGCTACCGCGGCGACCAGCACACCAAGCTGGCGGCGATCATCGAATTCATCCACACCTCGACCCTGCTGCACGATGACGTGGTGGACGAATCGGACCTGCGCCGCGGCCGCAAGACCGCCAATGCGCTATGGGGCAACGCCGCCAGCGTGCTGGTCGGCGATTTTCTGTATTCGCGCTCGTTCCAGCTGATGGTGGAACTGGACGACATGCGGATCATGCGTATCCTGGCCGACACCACCAACACCATCGCCGAAGGCGAGGTGCTGCAGCTGCTGAACATCGGCAACGCCGATGTCAACGAGTCGGCGTACCTGGCGGTGATCGAGCGCAAGACCGCGGTGCTGTTTGCCGCCGCCACCGAGCTGGGCGGCATCCTCGGCGGCCTGCCGGAAAACCAGATCGCCGCACTGCGCGAGTACGGCATGCAGCTCGGCTACGCCTTCCAGATCGCCGACGACCTGCTCGACTACGTCTCCGACGCCGATACCCTGGGCAAAAACATCGGCGACGACCTGGCCGAAGGCAAACCCACGCTGCCGGTGATCTACGCGCTGGAAAAATCCAGTCCCGAGCAGGCGCAGTCGCTGCGCCACGCGATCGAGCACGGCGGGCTGGATTCATTGGACCGGATCATCGCCGCCATCCGTGACTCCGGCGCACTGGACCGCACGCATCAACGCGCGGTTTTTCATGCGGACGCCGCGCGCGCCGCTCTCAAGTTTCTGCCGCATTCCGAGCATCGCGATGCGCTGCTGGCGCTGGCCGCCTACGCGGTCGAGCGCTCGCATTGATCGCATGTGCGGACCCGGATTGCCGGCCATGCCATCGGCGTTATCGACATCGCAAACACCATCGCGCCGGAAATTTCCAAGGACCCTCGTCCATTGAAGCAGACTTCACTATTTGAGCCCTCCAGCGGTTCGGACGACACCAGTCTTGCTCTGATCGTTCGCGCGCCCACCCTGAACCGCGCGCAGAAGCAGTTCAACAAGCTGCTCCGCGAGATTGCGCAGCAGGAACAGGCGTTGCAGCGTTGGCAGGACTACCTTCCGCGCTATCGGCAACGGGTCGAGGCAGAGTTCTGGCCGCTGCGTGATCGCGAACGGGAGTGCCGTATCGCGCTGGTGCGCCTGCTCGATCACGCGATCACGACCAAGCGACTGTCCGCTACATACAAGGCGACGGCGAGCGATTTGTTGATGGAGATCGTCGACAGCCTGCTCGCAAACGGCGACGAGCCCGAGCTGATCGCCCTGCACGACAAATACAGCGCCACCAGCCATGCCGATCTCGTGAACGAAGAACGCGAAGAGCTGCAGGCGGCCGTCGACGAGATCTTCGGCGACGAATCCGCCCCCGATCTCGACCAGACATCGCCGGAGGAATTTGCCGCGCGCATGGCCGAAAAAATGGCCGAGCAGGAGCAAGCCGAGCGGGCGCGCGCCGGCGCGCACAAGCCGCGTCGAAAAAGTACCAAGGCTAACGCCAAGGCGGAACTGCTGGAGCAAACGGCGCTCGATGCGAGCCAGGCGTTGCGCGAGGTGTACCGCAAGCTGGTGCGCGAGTTGCATCCGGACCGCGAAACCGATCCGGCCGAGCGCCTGCACAAAACCGATCTGATGAAACAGGCCAATCAGGCGTATGCCGCGCGCAACCTGCCGGTCTTGCTGCAATTGCAATTGCGGCTGGAGCAGATAGATCCGACGCAGCTAGCCGAGCTCACGGACGAGAGGTTGCTTCATTTCAACCACGTATTGAAGGATCAGCTGCACAGCTTGCGCCGGGAGATTGACGACATCGTTGCGCCGTTTTCGGCAAGCATCGTTGGCGTGCGGCCAGCCGATCTGCAGCCCGCGCATGTCGAAAGCGCGCTGGATGAGGACCGCGCCGAACTGGAAAGGCAGTTGCATGCCGCGGAAAACGACTTGCATCGTTTGGCCGATGTAGCTGCGTTGAAGCGCGAGCTCAAGCAATATCGCGCCGCGGCTGCTCAGGAAACCCTCGACGAGATGATCCAGGACATGCTGCTTGCAGAGCTCCTTCAGTCAGGCCCCAAGCCCGGGCGCAAGGTCGGAGCCAGGAAACCCAAGGCCAAGCCAAAATCCAAGGTAAAGCCCAAGCACTGACGACCGCTGCACGTGGACTGACGCAGCGGCTCGCTCTGCTGCCCTCAATCAATCGTGATCCAGCAAAACATACTTGCGGCAATGTTCGAGATAGCCGCGCTCGTGTTCGGCGACCAGGTCGACCACGCTGGACCATAGCCAGGACGGCGCATCCAGGGTCTTGGAGCGGTTGCGCTGAAGCTCCTTGCGCCAGGCGCCGCGGGTTTTTGCATCCATCTGCCGGCAGTGGGCGTGGCCGACCACGCTGGCCAGGAAGCGTGCTGCCTTGATGGCTTCGTCGCGATCGAGATGCTCGATCTCCAGCTTCAGATCCTGTGGCAGCAGTTCGCGAATGATCACCGGCGTGTCCAGCAGCGTGGCGCTGCGCATGCGATCGCCCAGCGCCGGCGACAGATGCCGCGCACCTTCGACCACACGCCGCGCCTGATCACGCGGCATCACGGCGCCGGCCGCATGCGGGGCGGCAGCCTTGTTGGCCTGCTTGATGTCGATCAGGCAAAGGTCGTCGCCGTTGACCTCGCCACCGTCGACATCCAGCAGCACCGCGTAACGCAGTTTGCCCAGCGAGCTGCAGCCCTTGCGCCAGTAAGCCGCGTCAATCACCTTGACGCGTGAGCCGTCGGTGCGATGGTTTATCTGTGTCACCAGCTCATCCAGCGCCGGCGTGCTGAAGAGCTCCTCAATCGCCCGGCGCTCGTCTTTCGCCAGCGGCCAGAAGCGCTTGCCCAGCGGGATCACCGGCTTGGGATCGTCGATGCGTTCGCGCGCCAGCTGCTTCCAGGTGCGCTTCATCGCCTTTTTCATCACCAGCTTCACCGCCTGCGGCTTTTCCGGATGCGGCTCGTCGGTTTCGGGGAAGGCCGATTCGTAGCCTTCCATCAAGGTCTCGATCATGCGCACGGTGGTGATACCCGGCAGATCCGAGCCGCGCGCAGCGGTAGCGAGGGACAGGCCAAGCCGGATGAGATCGTGCGCGGGGTTGCCGATCACAGTCTGATCCAGATCGCGTATCTGCACCTGCACGCGGCCCTCGGTATCGGCCAGCGGCCCGAGATTGCCGAGGTGGCAGTCGCCGCAAATCCAGATGGCCGGACCCTGCGGAATCGACCAGCTGTGGTTCGCTTCCAGCCACTGGTAAAAGCGCACGGTGGCGCCGCGCACGTACGCGTGCGCGGATGCCGCCATCTTGGCGTTCTGCAGCGCGCGCAATACCGCTGCGCGATCGTCGACTGTTACCGCACCCTTGCTGGCTTTCATCAATGCTTCCGGAAAATCGACTCGACCGTCGATGGGTTGAACAAATCAGGGCTGCTTTGCGAACGACTCGCGCAGCCAGTCATGCATCAGCCGATAGCTGCGCTGAGCGACTTTTTCGTCGTAGCGGCAGCCGTCCGAGTTCTCGCCTTTCTCGGTAAAACAGTGCACCGCGTGACCGATCACCACGAACTGCCAGTCGGCCGGGCTGCCGCGCATCTCGTCCATGAACTTGTCCGCATCCGGCATGGTGCTCTTGTCGTCCGCGCCGTTCATGGCCAGCACGCGCGCCTTGATGTTCTTCGCCAGCGCGGGGTTGTCGGTGGTCAGGCCGCCGTGGAACGACACGACCGCTTTGACATCAGCGCCGCTGCGCGCCAGATCGAGCACGGCCGAACCACCGAAGCAGAAGCCGATGGCGGCCAGACTATTCAGATCGATCGGCGCACTGCCCGCCTGCGCCTTCAGCTGCGCCAGCGCTTCGTCGATGCGCTTGCGCATGAGCTCGCGATTGCCGTACAGCGGCTTGACCGCGGCCATCGCCTGATCGGCGTTGCCCTGCGTGGGCCGAACGTTCGCGCCGTACATGTCGGTGAGCAGAATCACGTAATCCTTGCCGGCAATCATCTCGGCCTTCTGGATGGCCACATCGTTGATGCCGTACCAGTTCGGCACCATCACCAGGCCCGGGCGCTTGGCTTTGGCCGCATCGTCATACACCAGCACGCTGTGGAAACGCGTGCCGTCCTGCGTCCATTCGACCGGCTTGTTGACCATCCTGGCCTGGGTCGCCGTGGCGACGGTGCAAAGAACGAGCGCGCAGCAAAGTCGAACGAGTCGCATGACGAAATCCTCGATACGTTAATGGAATAAGTGTGTCGCAAGTAGAGCGGTCGTCGCAGGCCCCGTGCGGATCAGATCCCCGCCGCGTGATCGGCTATCCGGCGCTTGATCGGTGAGAGACGATCGAGCAGCCGTACCCCAAACCCTCGCGCCGCGACCAGCGGCGCCGACTGCCACGCATAGATACGTGCCAGCGCGTCAAGGCCGAGTGCATCGAGCGTATCGGCGCTGCGGCGGCGGCGCGCGTATTGCCGCAGCACGTGTCCGGCACCGATATCCCGACCGGCGCTGCGGCCGGCGACAAGCGTGTCGCGCAGCTCGGCAACGTCGCGCAGGCCTAGATTGACGCCCTGCCCCGCCAGCGGATGCACGGCGTGCGCCGCATCGCCCAGCAGCACGAAGCGTTCGGCCTGGTAACTCCGGGCCAGCTGCAGCTTCAGCGGGAAAGCGGCGCGGGCGGACGTTGCCGTGATCCGGCCCAGCCGGAAATCGCTGGCGATACCCAGTTCGCCGAGAAACGCGTCGTCATCCAGCGCCAGCACGCGTCGCGCTTCGTCCTCCGGCAGCGACCACACCAGCGAACTGCGGCCGTCGGCCAGCGGCAGCAGGGCCAGCGGACCGGTCGGCAGGAAGCGCTGCCACGCGGTGTTCTCATGCGGCCGCTCGGTCTGCAGATGCGCGACGACGGCGCTCTGTTCGTAATCGCGGCCGCGCGTGGCGATGCCGGCCAGCTGGCGCAGCGGCGAGGCCGCGCCGTCGGCAGCGACCAGCAGACCCGCGCTGAGCGATTCGCCGTCGGCCAGTTCAAGCTGGATGCGATCCCCGCGCGCCTCGAAGGCCTGCACCTGCGCCGGACACAGCAGCTGGACGCCGCACAAGGATGTGCCAGTGCCGCGAGCGCAGGATGCGCTGGAGCGGCCGCCGGCGGATTCCAAGGCCTGCCACAGCGTCCATTGCACCAGAGCGTTTTCGACGATGTAACCGAGCTGCTGGCGGCCTTCGCTGGCGGCGTCGAAGGAAATCGACGCCCCGCTCTCGGCGTCCCATACGTGCATATGCGCATACGCACAGCCACGCGCGTCGCGAATGGACGTCCAGACGTCCAGATCGTCGAGCAGCTTGATCGACGATGCCGCGAGGCCGACCACGCGCAGATCGACCTCGTCATTCACCTGCCACGGTTCCGGCGCACGCGCCTCGATCAGCGCGGTGGCAAAACCGGCGCGAGCCAGGCTCAACGCAGCGGCCGCGCCGACCATGCCGCCACCAACCACGGCCACATCGAGTGCCGGCGGTCGGCGTCGGGTTGAAAGATCCGGTGAAGAAGCGTTCATGGCAGTCGCTCCAGCACTGCAAGCGGCGGCTCGCCGCGAAAACCCATGCCGCGCCGGGCCATCGCATCGCGCAGCGGCGGCAGGCGGTCGAATGCCAGCAGCGCCAGCGAGCGCAGCGGTGCGATCAGCGGCTGCGGCAGGCAGGCCAGGCGCACCAGGCTATGGCTCATCGCGATGGTGCCGTCGCGATCCGGCGCGCGGCGAGCTGCATAGTTGGCGAGCAAGTCCGCCGAACCTGGATCGTTTGATGGTGCAACCAGCTCGGCCAGCGTCAGCGCATCGCGCAGGCCGAGGTTGAAGCCCTGCGCGCCGATCGGATGCACGGTCTGCGCGGCGTTGCCTACCAGCACAGCGCGCGGCGCGCTCAGCGATTGCGCGGTCAGCGCGCGAATCGCATACGGGTGGCGCTTGCCCGGCCGGCTGAGCCGACCCAGCCGCCAGCCGAAGCGCCGCTGGGCGAAATCGATAAAGCCTGCGTCATCCAGTGATGCAATGGCGTCGGCTTCTTCTGCTGCCACGGTAATGACAAGCCCGCAGCGGCGCTCGGCCAGCGGCAGGACGGCAACCGGACCACTGTCGGCAAACCGCTCGTACGCGCGGTTGCGGTGCTCACGCTCGGGCGTAATCGTGCAGACGAACAAGGTCTGCGCGTAATCGTGCCGCTCGGCGTCGATGCCCAGTCGGGCGCGCACAAAGGAGTCCGTACCGTCGGCACCGACCAGGAGCGATGTCTCGATGACCTGCACGCCCTCGGCCGTCTTGATGTCGGCACGCCAGCCGTCGGCTAGCGGCTCCAGCGCTACCAGGCTGGCCGGGGCAAGTCGCGTGAGCTGCGTGCACTCGTCCAGCCGGCGCAGCAGCGCGGCACCGAGTTCGCGCGCGGGCAAGGTCCAGCCCAGGGCATCGACGCCCTGGCGGTCCGCATCGATGCGCGCGCTGCCGAATTCGCCGGATCGGCTGACGTGAATGTGCTCGATCGGGTTGGCGCGCGCCGCGGCGTGTCGCCACACCCCGATGGCGTCCAGCCCGTTGACGGTGGCCCGGGCCAGGGCGAGATTGCGCTCGTCGTAGCTGGGCTGCGCGTCGGTGCGCGGCGCCGCGGCCTCGATAAGCGTGGCGGCAACGCCCGCCGCATCCAGCGCAATGGCCAGACTGGCGCCGACCAGTCCGCCGCCGATGATCAGCACGGCAGTTCGACTGCAGGAAGAAGACTGGGTGGCATTCATCTGGCGATGATACCCGTTCGACCGGACCGGATCGCGGCCGGTGGGCTAGACTATCGGTCTGACCTGACCCGCATGAAACGATCTCACGGAGCAACGCATGGCCAAGACGCACACCCAACGCCTGGGCATTTTGCTCGCCCTTGCCCTGGTGATGGCGGCCACCCGCATACATCATTCCTTTCTGCATCACTTTGACGCACTGCCGGACGCGTCGTGGGGGGTGTTTTTCCTGGCCGGCCTCTGGCTGCGCGGTTCGGCACGCTGGGCCTTCCCGTTATTGATGCTTGAGGCAGTGCTGGTCGACTACGCCGTCATTACGAATCAGGGTATGGATTTCTGGAGCCACTACTGCGTGTCGGTGGCGTACTGGTTCCTGATTCCGTCGTATTTCAGCCTGTGGCTGGGCGGCAGCCTGCTGGCGAAACATCAACGCGGCCTGAGTGTTGCCACCCTTGGCATGGCCGCAGTGGCGCTGCTGGTCAGCGTCTCGGTGTGCTATCTGATTTCCAACGGCAGCTTCTACTGGCTCAGCGCCAGCGTGCCGGCCGCCGCGCGCAGCCTCGGCGGCTGGCTGGAGAATCTCGGCGACTGGTACCTGCCCTTCCTTGAAACCACCGCCGCATGGGTGGCCATGGGCGCCGTGATGCACGTGCTGGCCGTTCAGCTGTCGCGCATGCGCCAGCGCGGCGCGCTGCTGCGCTGACATGGGTAACCGGCTTTCCAAGATCTACACCCGCACCGGCGATGACGGCACGACCGGCCTTGGCGACGGCTCGCGCGTGGCGAAGGATTCGCTGCGCGTTACCGCCTACGGCACGGTCGACGAACTCAACAGCACCATCGGCATGGTGCTGGCCTGCGAAGGCATCGACGACGCGGTGCGCGAAACGCTGACCCAGGTGCAGCACGAGCTGTTCGATCTGGGCGGCGAGCTGTGCATACCCGGCATGGCGATGATCGACGATGCCGATATCGAACAGCTGGAAACCGTGCTGGACGGCCTCAACGAGCCCCTGCCCGCACTGAAGGATTTCATCCTGCCCGGCGGCGGCATGGCGGCGGCCACCTGCCACCTGGCGCGCACGGTCTGTCGGCGCGCCGAGCGCGACGTGGTGGCGCTGTCGCACGTCGAAGACGTTCGTCCGCAGGCATCGCGCTACCTGAACCGGTTATCCGATCTGCTGTTTGTGCTCTGCCGCGTGCTGGCCCGCGCCAGCGGTCACGGCGAGGTGCTGTGGCAGCACGAGCGGCGCCGCAAACCCGCCGCTGCGAAATAACCCGACCTCGAAACCTCCGGGCGCCACGCCATGCTCCAGCTCTATACCCACGCCGACTGCCTGCTGCACGATCCGGGTGCCGGCCACGCCGAGCGTCCGGCGCGACTGTCGGCCGTGCTGCACGCGCTGGATCTGGACCGCTACGCCGCGCTCGACCGCATCGAGGCGCCGCTGGCCACGCGCGAACAGCTGCTGCGGGCGCACAGCGCCGAGTACCTCGACAGCATTTTTGCCAGTGCACCGAAGGAAGGCGCGCACCGGCTCGACGAAGATACGGTGATGTCGCCCGGCTCGCTCGATGCCGCCCTGCGCGCTGCCGGAGCCGTGGTAGCGGCGGTGGATGCGGTGATGAGCGGACACCACGGGCAGCGTGCATTCTGTGCCGTGCGCCCGCCCGGCCATCACGCCACCCGCGATCGGGCGATGGGCTTCTGCCTGTTCAACAGCGTCGCGGTGGCCGCCGCGCACGCCATGTCGGCATACGGCCTCAAGCGCGTGGCGATCGCCGATTTCGACGTGCATCACGGCAACGGCACCCAGGCCATATTCCAGGCGGACAAGCGCGTGCTGTTCGCCTCCAGCCATCAGTCACCGCTGTACCCGGGCACCGGCTTCGAGAGCGAGCAGGGCGTGGGCAATATCGTCAACGGCACGCTCTCGCCAGGCGACGGCTCGCACGAATTCCGCGAGCTGTGGAACGACCTGCTGCTGCCGCGGATGAACGCGTTCAAGCCTCAGCTGGTGCTGGTGTCGGCCGGCTTCGACGCGCACAGCAGCGATCCGCTGGCCGATATCCGGCTCGGCCAGGACGATTACGTGTGGATCACCGAACAACTGGTGGCTATCGCCCGCCGCCACGCGGATGGCCGGCTGGTGTCCACGCTGGAAGGTGGCTACGACCTGGCCGCACTGGCGGCCAGCGCATCGGCCCACGTCGCAGCGCTGATGGAGTAGGCGCCACCGCAGGTTTCGCCGCCGGCAACCACCGAATCAAACCCCTGCGGGCGGCGCAAGAAGGCACCAGCGGGATCGGCCCCGGTCCACATGCCACCCTCACCTAGCTGAATCCGGCAGCGCGAGGGTCATGTATGCCTGCCGTACACGCGGTCTTTCTGTTAGCTTAACGAGCCTTCGAAGCCGACAGACTTTGCCCGTGACGCATAAGCTCCCTCCGCGCCGCCTTCTGGCCGTCGCCGCCGCACTCGCCCTGATCGGTAACCACGCCGAGGCCAAGGATCAGGCTCGCCCGAAATCGTCGCTGGACGGGTCGGAGACGGTGTGCCCGCTGGGCACCTTCACTTGCGCACCGCGGCCATATAACTACGCGATCTGCCGGCCGAACGCGCTGCTGGATTTCTACGATCCGACGCTTGGCAAGGACCCGTCGGTTCGCAACAGCAGCAAGACCTATGTGAAATCCGACCACGTCGACAGCTCCAACCAGACCGTCTATCACCTGGAAGGCAACGTGATGCTGCAGCGCGCCGACCAGAAGCTGCAGGCGGACACGATCGACTACAACGACGGCACGACTGACTACGATGCGCGCGGCAACGTGCGCTACCAGGAAGCCAGCCAGCTAATTGCCGGCAGCCACATGCGCGGCAACAACAACGACAGTCGCGGCATCGCCGACAACGTGCACTACCAGATGCTCGAGGAGCGCGGCAACGGCGTCGCCAAGCAGGGTCAGATGTTCGACGACATGCACACGCGCTATTCGATGGCCACCTATTCCACCTGTGACGTCGGGCACCATGTCTGGGAGTTCCGCGGCAAGTCGATCACGATGGACAAGGTCAACGGCGTCGGCACCGCGCGCAATGCGACCATGCGTGTGGGCAATTTTCCGTTCATCTATCTGCCGTACTTCACCTTTCCGATCGATCACCGGCGCAAGAGCGGCTTTCTCGATCCGATGCTGGGAAACACCAGCCGCTCCGGCTTCGAGATCAGCACACCGTACTATTTCAATCTTGCGCCGAACTACGACGCCACGCTGGACCCGCGCTACTACGGCTCGCGCGGTCCGATGCTGGCCGGCGAGTTCCGCTACCTGCTGCCCGGCGACCATGCCAGCAACGGCCAGCTCAACGTCGAGTACGTGCCCAACGACAACGGCACCAGCGACGGCACGACCAATACCAACGGCCAGTCGCGCTACCTGATCGACTACAGCGACACCACGCACCTGTGGGACAGCTGGAGTTTCGTGGGTTCGTACAACCACGCATCCGACAGCGCCTATCTCTATGATTTCGGCAACGCCTTGTCGAGCACGGTGATCTACACCCTGGCCTCCAACGCGGCGATTATCGGCGGCGGCACGTGGTGGAATGCGGCGTTCGGCGGGCTGGTTTACCAAAACACCAACCCGTTCGCGACGGACGCGGTCAATCCGTATGACAAGCTGCCGTACGCCACGTTGAATCTGAACGTGCCGATCTCGCGCTGGCTGGAGTTCGGCGCGAACAACGAGTTCGACGATTTTCACAAGGCGAACTTCGTCGAAGGTGAGCGTCTGGATCTATACCCCTACATTCAGGCAGATCTGGGTAACTCGGCGTGGTTCGTGCGGCCAAGGCTGGCGTATCGCTACACAGGCTATGACCTCAGCGGCGGCTACCAGAATTACGGCTACTACGGTTTGCTGGGAACGGGAACGCCGTCGCCGTTCACGGACAAGTCGCCGAGCCGTTCGCTGCCGATTGTCAGCCTGGACAGCGGCCTGGTCTTCGATCGCAGCATCTCGCTGTTTGGCAACAGCTATACCCAGACGCTGGAGCCGCGCGCCTATTACCTGTACGTGCCGTATCGCAATCAGGACAACCTGCCGCTGTTCGACAGCACGCTTACGTCGTTCGACTACTACCAGCTCTTCACGCCCAACCAGTTTGCCGGCGCCGACCGCCAGATGAATGCCAATGACCTTACCGGCGCGCTGACCACGCGCCTGCTGGACGAAAACGGCGCGGAGAAATTTTCAGCCAGCTTCGGACAAATCCGGTATTTCACCCCGCAGCGCGTACAGATTCCCACCGGGCCCAATACCGTTCCGGCAGCCACCAATTTCAACGGCTCCGATTACGTCGCGCAAATCGACATGCAACTAAACGACCGTTGGCGTGTCAATACGGCGTACCAGTGGAGCCCGAATACGCACCAGACCGATATGGCCGCCTTCGAGCTGCAGCATCGGCTGGGCAACGACGGCATACTGAATTTCTCCTACCACTATCGTCGCGGCCTGCTGGATCAGTACAGCGTGTCGGCGGTGTATCCGATATCCGCCTACTGGCGTCTGATCGGGTCGTGGAGCTACGAGGAGCCGATCAAGGGTCTTGAAAATACGGCAACGGGAACGGTGGAAGCGCTGGCCGGCATCGAATACGACAGCTGCTGCGTGACGCTGCGGCTGGTCGATCGCAACTACGTCAATCAGACGTATTACGGCACCATTGCCGTGCCCACCGCCAGCAATACCAATCTTCGCGACAACGCCATCATGTTCGAAGTGGTCTTCAAGGGCCTGGGCTCGACCGGCGGCCAAATCGATCCCACCCTGCGCCGTGATATTCTCGGCTATCAGTAACGGGCTTTTACTTCTTTTGTATCCACCCATGTTGTCAGCAATCGCGACAACCCAGGCTTTTCACCGATGAAGCAATTCTCCGCATTTCTCCTGCTGGCGCTCGCGACGGCGCTCCCCGTGCACGCCCAGCTGTTGCCGGGCGCGGCCGCAGCAGCCAGTCAGCCGATCGACCGCATCGTCGCTGTGGTCAATGACGACGTGATTCTGCAGAGCGAGTTGAACGAGGCCACCCGTGCGGTACAGCAGCAGTACGCCAGCCAGCCCGGCCAGCTGCCGCCGCAGGACGTGCTGCAGAAGCAGGTGCTCGATCGCCTGATACTCAACCGGCTGCAGATTCAGAAGGCGGACGACCAGGGTATCCACGTGTCCGACGCGGACGTCGACCAGGCCGTCAACGGCGTGGCCCAGCAGAACAAGATGACGGCCGACCAGTTGCGCGCTGCGGTGGAGCACGACGGCGGCAGCTTCGCCGCGTTCCGGCAGCAGCTGGCCGATCAGATCACCATTCAGCGGCTGCACCAGAGCGTGATCCAGGATTCCGTATCGGTCACCGACAGCGAAGTGACCAATCTTTTGAACAGCCCCACCTACAAGGCTGGCGAAGTGCATCTGGCGCACATCCAGATCAGCACCCCGGCCGGCGCCGACGCGGCCGCCATCCAGGCGACCCAGGCCAAGGCCGAGCAGGCCGAGGCCGCGCTCAAGGGCGGCATGGATTTCAGCGCCGCGGCGATCCGCTTTTCCGACGCGTCCGATGCGCTGGAAGGCGGCGACCTTGGCTGGCGCCGGATGGATGCCATTCCGCCGGCTTTCGTCGACACCATTGCCGCCATGAAGCCCGGTGACGTGAGCCCGGCGCTGCGCGGCCCGACCGGTTTCAACATCATCAAGCTTGTCGGCCAGCGCGAGCCGAGCCGCCAGGTCGTCACCGAGTATCACGCACGCCAGATTCTGATCAAACCGAGCGAACTGATCAGCCCGGAACAAGCGCAGCAGAAAGCCCAGGACATCTATAACCGCATCGTCAATAAGCATCAGGATTTTGCCGCCATCGCGAAAAAGGATTCGGCCGACCCGACGACGGCAAATGCCGGTGGCGACATGGGCTGGTTCAAGCAGCAGGACTGGGGTTCGACCATCGCGCAGCAGCTCGATGCGCTGAAAGACAATCAGGTCTCCCAGCCGTTCCAGACCGAAGCAGGCTGGCACATCATCGAAAGGCTGGGCACGCGGCAAAGCGATGTCACTGACGAAACCGCCCGCAACGAAGCGCGCCAGGCCATCGGCAACCGCAAATCCGAACAGGTCTATGACGATTACCTGCGCGACATGCGTTCGGGCGCGTATATCAACATCCTGGTGCCGGAGCTTCGCTCGGCGGACGATCAGGCTGCCTCGACCAGCACGACGCCCTGAGCCGGCTTGAACGGGATTCCCCTCCCGCGACTCGCCATCACCGCCGGTGAGCCGGCGGGCATTGGCCCGGAACTGCTCATAAGACTGGCCGCCACGCCGCTGGCGGCCAGTCTTGTCGCAATCACCGACCGCCACCTGCTCGAGCGAGCCGCCGCGCGCTGTGGCACGAGCATCGCCCTGATCGACGACGACGGCAGTGCGCAGCTGCAGCGCCAGCCTGGCACGCTGCGCATCTGCCATGTGCCGCTCGCTATGCCGGAACAGCCTGGTCATCCAGACCCTGCCAACGCCAGCCACGTACTCGCCACGCTGGCGGAGGCGGCCGACGGCTGCATGGCCGGCCGCTACGACGCGGTGGTTACGGCGCCCTTGCAGAAGTCATCGATCAACGACGCGGGGATCCGCTTCAGCGGACACACCGAATATTTCGCCGAACGCACGCACAGCGACGTGGTGATGATGCTGGCCAGCCCCGAGCTGCGAGTGGCGCTGGTCACCACGCACATGCCGCTGCTGGCGGTGTCCGCCGCGATCACGTGCGACGCGCTCACCCGCACACTGCGCATCGTGCACGCCGAGCTGCGCGACAAGTTCGGGCTGGCCGAGCCGCGTATCGCCGTGCTGGGGCTGAACCCGCACGCCGGCGAGGCTGGCCATATGGGCCACGAGGAAATCGACACCATCCTTCCCGCCATGGATGCGTTGCGCGCCGAAGGCATGCATCTGCTGGGACCGCTGCCGGCTGATACCGCCTTCGTGCCGGCGCAGCGGGCGCATTACGACGCGGTGCTGGCGATGTATCACGATCAGGCGCTGCCGGTGCTGAAAAGCGAAGCGTTCGATCGCACGGTGAACCTCACGTTGGGCCTGCCGTTTATCCGCACCTCGGTCGATCACGGTACCGCGCTGGACCTCGCCGGAACCGGCAAAGCCGACCCGGCCAGCCTGATCGCCGCCGCGCAGATGGCATTGGACCTGGTGGCGCGCCGCGCCACGCGTCCATCCTCTCCCCTGGGGGGAGAGGACCGAGGAGAGGGGCCAACCTCGCCGGGAACCGCATGAACGCTCGCCCCAAGAAAAGTTTCGGCCAGCATTTTCTGCACGACCAGCGCTATATCAGCCAGATCGTCAGCATGATCTCGCCGCGTAGCGACGACGTGGTGGTCGAGATCGGCCCGGGCGAAGGTGCGCTGACCCTGCCGCTGCTGAAGGCGGCGGGCAAACTCACTGCGATCGAACTCGATACCGATCTGATTCCGGGTCTGCAGGCGCGCGCGACCAGCGTCGGCGAGCTGCAGATCATTCAGGCCGACGTGCTGAAGGTGGATTTCACCGCGCTGGCGCAGCGACTGGGCGTGCCACGGCTGCGCATCGCCGGCAACCTGCCTTACTACATTTCCAGCCCGATTCTGTTTCATTGCGTCGATCATTTCGATGCGATCCAGGATCTGCATTTCATGCTGCAGAAGGAAGTCGTCGATCGCATGGCCGCCGAACCCGGCAGCAAGGTTTACGGACGGCTTTCGGTCATGCTGCAGCTGGCATGCCGGGTCGAGCCGCTGTTCGACGTGCCGCCCGAGGCGTTTCGTCCGCCGCCGAAGGTGGAATCCTCGGTCGTGCGGCTGCTGCCGCTGTCGGCCGAGCAGAAGCACGACGCCGATCCGGCGCACGTCTACGCCGTGGTCAAGGCAGCCTTCGCGCAGCGGCGCAAGACGCTCAGCAATGCGCTCAAACAGCTGCTTGACAGCGACGCCATTCGCCGCGCCGACGTCGACCCCACGGCTCGCGCAGAAACGCTGGCACCGGAAGATTTTGTGCGCCTGGCAAAAATCTACGGCGCGCAGTCGCTCGCATAGATTTCAAATAGATTCATCGCGCGCGTTTCGTCACAGACGTGAAGGCTGCGCCCCATTCACGGTGGCAGGCCTTACAATCGGTGTATGAATGAAAAAACTTCCTACACAATCGATGTGCAGGTCGAAACGCGCTTCGTCCCCGATCAATCGAAGCCCGGTGACAATCGCTACGTTTTCGCCTACACGATCACCTTGCGTAATGCGGGCGACATGCCTGCACGCCTGCTGACCCGCCACTGGATGATCACCGACGCCAACGGCAAGGTTGAAGAAGTACGTGGCGACGGTGTGGTCGGCGAGCAGCCGTGGATGCGTCCTGGCGACGATTTCGAATACACCTCCGGCGCCGTGCTGGAGACGCCGGTGGGCACCATGGGCGGCAGCTACCAGATGCTGGCCGACGACGGCACCCGGTTCGATGCACCGATACCGACCTTCACCCTGTCCATCCCGCGCACGCTGCATTGACCGGGCGATCGTGATGGATTCGCTTCGGCCCTACCACGCCGCCACGGACGCGGACTGACATGGCAACGTACGCCATCGGCGACGTACAGGGCTGCTATCCCGAACTGCAGCGGCTCCTGGAAAAACTGCGCTTCGACCCGGCGCTGGACCAGCTTTGGTTCTGCGGCGACCTGGTCAACCGCGGCGGCCAGTCGCTGGAAACGCTGCGGCTGATCCACGAGCTGCGCGAGTCCTGCGTGGTGACGCTGGGCAACCATGACCTTAGCCTGCTGGCGATTTCGCAGCGCCGACCCGACGCGCAAGCGCGGGTGAACCCCGAGCTGCGGGAAGTACTATTCGCCGCCGATGCGCCGGTGCTGTTTGAATGGATGCGCTCGCAAAAACTGCTGCACCACGACGAGCAGCTCAACTGGACCATGGTGCACGCCGGGCTCGCGCCGATGTGGACGCTGAAGCAGGCGCAGCGAGCGGCACAGGACGTCGAGCGCGAGCTGTCCAGCCCGCGCCACCCGCGGCTGTTGCGCAACCTTTTCGGCAACCGTCCGGCGGTTTGGTCGAGTCGGCTGCAGGGACTGGACCGACAGCGCGCCACCATCAACACAATGACGCGGATGCGCTACTGCGACGTCAACGGCCGCATCGACTTCGATGCCAAGGATATTCCCGGCACGCAGAAGCCGGGCCTGTATCCGTGGTTTGAGGTGCCCGGCATGCGGCGGCGCGATACGCGCATCGTCTGCGGCCACTGGTCGGCGCTGGGTCGGTTTGCGGGCCTCGGCGTGCATGCCATCGATACCGGCTGCGTCTGGGGCGGCAAGCTGACCGCCCTGCGCATCGACGAAGAGGAGCCGCAATACATCACCGTCAACGCCGAGCCGCACCGGCATCGACCGCCCGGCGGCGAGGACTGAGTGAGCTTCAGCTAAAAAAAACCCCGCGGAAGCGGGGTTTTTTGCCTTCGAACGACGCTTGATCAGGCCAGCTGACCGTGGCAGTGCTTGTATTTCTTGCCCGATCCGCAGGGGCAAGGATCGTTGCGGCCAACCTTCGGGCTGTCCGGCTCCGGCAGGCGCTGGTAGCTGCCGGCATCGCCGCCGGCTGCCGGCAATGCTGCACCGAAAGCGCTCTCCGACGCGCCGCCACCGGTCGCCAGCATCTGCGACTGCAGGCGTTCGGCCATGCGCTGCTGCTCGGCCTCCATCGCGGCGACTTCTTCCTCGCTGCGAATGCGGATACGCGCCAACATCTGCACCACTTCGGTCTTGATGCGGTTGAGCATGTCGGAAAACAGCTTGAAGGATTCGCGCTTGAACGCCTGCTTCGGATCCTGCTGGGCGTAACCCACCAGGTAGATGCCCTGACGCAGGTAATCCATATTGGCCAGGTGATCTTTCCAGGCATTGTCGACCACGGTCAGCATGATGTGCTTTTCCAGCTGGCGCATGGTTTCGGCGCCGACCTGCGCTTCCTTCGCCTGGAAGAATTGCTCCACCGATTCGCGCACGTGGTTGAGAATCATCTCGGCGTCGATCTCGTGCTGCTGCTCGATCCACTTCGGCAGCTCGAGCGACAGGCCGAACTCGCTCTCGAGCTCGCGATCCAGCGCGGGGATGTCCCACTGCTCGTCGATGCTTTCGGCAGGCGCGTGCGCGCGCACCATCGACTGCACGACATCCTCGCGGATATCGGCCACGGTGGCGGACACGTCCTCGCCTTCCAGCAGCTCGTCGCGCTGGCGGTAGATCACCTTGCGCTGGTCGTTGGCAACGTCGTCGAATTCCAGCAGGTGCTTGCGGATGTCGAAGTTGTGCTGCTCGACCTTGCGCTGGGCCTTTTCGATCTGCCGGCTGATCATGCGATCTTCCAGCGCGTCGTCGTCCTTCATGCCGAAGCGCTTCATCCAGCGGATCAGGCCTTCGCCGCCGAAGATGCGCAGCAGGTTGTCTTCCAGCGACAGATAGAAGCGCGACGAACCCGGATCGCCCTGGCGGCCTGAACGACCGCGCAGCTGGTTGTCGATGCGGCGCGATTCGTGACGCTCGGTACCGATGATGTGCAGGCCGCCGGCCGCCAGCACCTGCTCGTGCAGCTTTTTCCATTCGGCCTTGACACGCTGACGGTCGATCTGGGTGGCGTCTTCCGGCAGCTTGGCCATGGCCGCCTCGAGGCTGCCGCCGAGCACGATGTCGGTGCCGCGGCCGGCCATGTTGGTGGCGATGGTCACCTGACCCGGCGCACCGGCCTGGGCGACGATGTGCGCCTCACGCTCGTGCTGCTTGGCGTTGAGCACCTCGTGCGCGACCTTGGCCTGGGTCAGCAGGCCGGACAGCAGCTCGGACACTTCGATCGAAGTGGTACCCACCAGCACCGGCTGGCCGCGCTCGTGGCAGGCCTTGATGTCTTCGATCACCGCGCGGTATTTCGGCTCCTGCGACAGGAAGATCATGTCCGAGTTGTCCTTGCGGATCATCGGCTGGTGGGTCGGAATCACCACCACCTCCAGGCCGTAGATGCTCTGGAACTCGAACGCTTCGGTGTCCGCCGTGCCGGTCATGCCGGCCAGCTTTTTGTACATGCGGAACAGGTTCTGGAACGTCACCGTGGCCAGCGTCTGGTTTTCACGCTGGATCGGCACGCCTTCCTTCGCCTCGACCGCCTGATGCAGGCCATCGGACCAGCGGCGCCCGGCGAGGGTGCGGCCGGTGAATTCGTCGACGATGATGACCTCGCCGTCGCGCACGATGTAATCCACGTCGCGCTGGTAAATGCCGTTCGCCCGCAACGCCGCGTTGAGGTGATGCACCACGGCCAGATTCTTCGAATCGTACAGGCCGCTGTCCTGCTCGATGACGCCGGCCTCGCGCAACAGTTCGTCGGCGTGCTGCATACCCTCTTCGGACAGGTGCACCTGCTTCTGTTTCTCGTCGACCCAGTAATCGCCCGGGCTGTTCTCGTCCGCCTGGCGGATCATCCGCGGGACGATCTTGTTCACCGCCAGATACAGTTGCGGTGAATCCTCGGCCGGGCCGGAAATGATCAGCGGCGTGCGCGCTTCGTCAATCAGGATGGAGTCGACCTCGTCGACGATCGCGTAGTGCAGGCCGCGCTGGTAACGCTGCTCCTTGCTCAGCGCCATGTTGTCGCGCAGGTAGTCGAAACCGAATTCGTTGTTGGTGCCGTAGGTGATGTCGGCCGCGTACGCCGCGTGCTTGTCGGCGTGGTCCATGCCCGGATACACGACGCCCACGTTGAGGCCGAGAAAGTTGTACAGCTTGCCCATCTGTGCGGAGTCGCGGCGCGCCAGGTAATCGTTGACCGTGACCACATGCACGCCGTTGCCGGCCAGCGCATTGAGATACACCGGCAGCGTACCGACCAGGGTCTTGCCCTCACCCGTGCGCATTTCGGCGATCTTGCCCGAATGCAGCACCATGCCGCCGATCATCTGTACGTCATAGTGGCGCATGCCGAGCGTGCGCTTCGCCGCTTCGCGGACTACTGCAAAGGCTTCCGGCAGCAGCTTGTCCAGCGTCTCGCCGCCGGCCACGCGCTGCTTGAATTCGGCGGTCTTCCCACGCAGGGCGTCGTCACTGAGCTTTTCGAACTCCGGCTCGAGCGCGTTGATGCGGGAAACGCTGCGGGAGAGCTGGCGCAGCACGCGGTCGTTGCGGCTACCGAAAAGACTCGTCAGGGCACGGTTGAACATCGATCTTCCGGATTGGGAAACAAGTTGCCTGCAACGGACGCAAGCCAGTCGGGCATATTACTACATGCCCAAGTCCGACATGCCGCACGCCATCTTGCCTGGGACCTGATACCAATCTGTCCTTCGAGCGGATGGCTGCGGTTTACAGTGCGGGCGCGCGCAGCGGATGCAGACAGCCATCGCCTGCCATCCTACTACTGGCATCGGATGGCGGCTGAGTCGACTGGATTCAAGAGCGCGAAGGGCGTTTGGAGCCCTTCATTCAACGGTGGTTGCGCGCAAACGCCAGCGGATTGACGACGCGGCCGTCGTACCAGACCTCGAAGTGCACGTGCGAGCCGGTCGACCGACCGGTAGAGCCTGCCTGCGCTATCACGGTACCTACCTGAACATGCTCACCGGCGTGTACGTCCAGCGCGCTGTTGTGCGCATAGCGGGTCATATAGCCGTTGCCATGGTCGATCTCGATCACGTTGCCATAGCCGTTGCGTACTCCGGCATAGGTGACCATGCCTTCGGCGACGGCGTGCACCGGGGTGCCGTAGGGGGTCGAGATATCGATGCCGGTATGGCGGGCGGCGCGGCCATCGAACGGATCAGGCCGCGCGCCGAAGTACGAAGAAATGTAGCCCTCGACGGGCATGCCGGTCGGCTTTAGGTTCGATTCGATTTTGGCGTTCAACAAAAGACTTTGCAGCGCGGACAGCTGCGCCTGCTGCGTGTCGAACTGGCTGGCCAGCTGGCTGATGCTGCTGTCGAGCGTCTGCGGCAGCGCGTAGGCGCTACCGCTGACGTCTTCCACGCCACCGACCGCCGGCGGCTGATCGAAATTGAATTCGGTCGCGTCAAGCTTGCCGACCTCGGTCAGACGCTCGCCCAGCGCGTTCAGCCGCGTCGACTGCGCCTGCAGCTGGCCGAGCTTGACCGCCAGTGCGTCGAGATCGCGCTGGGAATCGGCGCGCAAGCCGCCGAGCTGGGCGTTCTGCTGCTTCACCTGCTGCTGCAGTTCGTGGATCTGCGACAGCGCCCGATCCCGCGGACTGGCTACGGTGAGCGCCAGCGCCATGCCCGCCCCGATGCACCCCACGACGCTCAGTGCCAGCAGTGAAATCAGCTTCCAGCGCAAGCGCCGGTCGGCCAGATCAAGGGTTTTGGGCAATTTGCGCGAACGTGAGACGAGTATGATCTGCATATGTTTCCAAAATCGAATGCCGGCACCATGCAGCGCGCCTCACCAGCTATTGCTCGCCGCAGCGGCAATGGACCGAAGTCCATCGTCGACTGTGGCTCCTTCGCCACGCTGGCCAAGAGGGCCGGCGTGCTCGAAGCGCTGGACCGCGCCCTGCGTCAGACGTTGCCGTCGCCGTTGCGCGAGCAGGTTCGTTTCGCCGACCTGCGCAACAGCCGCCTCGTCTTTCTGGCGTCTTCACCGGCTTGGGCAACACGCCTGCGGCTTATGCAGACGCAGATTCTCGCCGCTGCCCACGCCATCGGCACGAGCGCCAGTTCCGTCACCGTGAAAGTGGTTCCCCAACCGCCGCCCGTGGTCGAGCCGGATCGGTCAAAACCGCTTTCTACCGCCGCGGCGGCCCATCTCCAGGCCACCGCTGCCGCGCTCTCAGACCCTGAACTACGGGATCTGTTCCTTGGGCTGGCGTCCCTCGCCGAAACCGCTGATTCCAAAGCAAAAAACCTGGATTGAACCGCCTTTGCAGGTGAAACTCGGGCTCGCGCTCGATCCATGGAAGCCGGGGTTCGGTGCGCGCCAAGTCTCGATTTATAGCACGCGGCTCTCGCCTTTTGGCAACAAATGTCTAAAAGCGGTGAAGGAAAACGGCGATGCCGGGCGGACGTCACAAAAGCAAAAGGCCACGTCCCGGGACGTGGCCTTTTGCTTGAAAACGTTCGAAAAGCGAGGAATTGAGCCGCGGATCAAATCGCCTGCGCGGGATGCGCGTAGGAGATGGGCGAGGTGGCCGGATCATCCTGGTAGCTGACTTCTTCCCATGCCGTGACATCGGCCATTAGCGTGCGCAGCAGCTTGTTGTTGAGCTCGTGACCGGATTTGTGCGCGCTGTAGGCGCCGATCAGGCTGTGGCCGAGCAGGTACAGGTCGCCGATCGCGTCGAGAATCTTGTGCTTCACGAATTCGTCCTCGTAACGCAGGCCATCTTCGTTGAGCACGCGGTAATCATCGAGCACCACCGCGTTGTCCATCGAGCCGCCGAGCGCGAGGTTCTTCTCACGCATCATTTCGATGTCGCGCATGAAGCCAAACGTACGGGCGCGGCTGACCTCCTTGACGAAGGACGTGGTCGAGAAATCAATTTCGGCGCGCGAGGTGCGCTTGCTGATGATGGGGTGATTGAAGTCGATGGAAAAACCAACCTTGAAACCTTCGAAGGGCGAGATACTGGCCCACTTGTCGCCTTCCTGCACTTTGACCGGCTTCTTGATGCGGATAAAGCGCTTGGCGACGTTCTGCTCTTCGATGCCAGCTGACTGCAACAGAAACACGAAGGGGCCTGCGCTGCCATCCATGATAGGAACTTCCGGCGCTGAAAGGTCCACGTAAGCATTGTCGATGCCTAATCCCGCCATGGCGGAAAGAAGATGCTCGACGGTCGACACTTTGGCTTCGCCATTGACCAGCGTGGTCGACCAACTTGTGTCGCCGACGTTGTCCTGGCGGGCGCGAATGTCGACCGGCGGCTCAAGATCCGTGCGGCGAAAAACGATACCGGTATTTGGTGCTGCGGGCCGCAGGGTCATATAGACCTTGTCGCCTGTGTGCAGACCGACGCCCGTGGCGCGGATGATGTTTTTAAGCGTGCGCTGCTTGATCATTTTTGTTGGTACCCGTGTAGGCACAGCCAATTAGGAGCGGATGCTAACACAGTTTTAACCTGCGGCAATAGCAAACCATACCGTACAGTCTGATTAAGCCTTCATGCTTCCTTCATCACTGAAGGCGGCTGTCAGACAACCTCCTGCTCCCGATAACCTTGCAGCTCGACACAACACCCGTACCTGGGACGGGAATCCGGCACGGGTGTTGAACCGACAATTCAGACGAGGCCTGACTTGTCAGCCATGCGCCACTCCGGACGCATAGTCCTTGCTGCCACACGCACAAACCCTAGGTCCGAACGTCTGGCCAGCAATACTTGGCACAAAAAAGCTGCCAAGCCGCCATTCTCAGCGCGTGCGGGCACGCGCAAAGAATGCGATCTCAGATGGACAGGCTAAACGGACGTTTGTTCAATTTTTCACGCCTCCTTAGCGAATCTTTTCAATCAGTCGGCCTGACGACGAAGAAATGCCGGAATATCGAGATAGTCGAAACCCGGTTCAGCACTCTTCGCTGGCGCACTGTTGGCATCGGTTCGGGCGTTGTGGCTGACGGCGGTAGTTTCCGGCTGAGCGTAGTCGACCACCTCGTTGCCGGTACCTGTGCGCAGCACAACCGGACGCGGACGCATCTGCACCTGCTGGGTTTCCACCATGCGCATCGGCTGACGCGAGGCGGCGGCGCGGTTCAGGCCTGTGGCGACCACGGTGACGCGGACGTCGTCCTTCATGTCCGGATCGAGCGAGGTACCGATCACCACGGTGGCGTCTTCGCTGGCGAAGTCGTGGATGATGCGGCCGATCTCGTCGAACTCGCGCATGGTCAGGTTGGTGCCGGCCGTCACGTTGACCAGGATGCCGCAGGCGCCGTTGAGGTTGACGTCCTCCAGCAGCGGGTTCTTGATCGCCGCTTCAGCGGCCGCCTGGGCACGATCGTCACCACGGGCGGTACCCGAGCCCATCATCGCCAGGCCCATTTCGGACATGACGGTGCGCACGTCGGCAAAGTCGACGTTGATCAGGCCTGGCGCCGTGATCAGATCCGCAATGCCCTGCACGGCGCCCTGCAGCACGTCATTGGCGGCCTTGAACGCGTTAAGCAGGGTCACGTCACGGCCCAGCACGCTGAGCAGCTTCTCGTTCGGCACGGTGATCAGTGAATCCACGTGCTGGGACAGATCCTCGATGCCCTTCAGCGCGACCTGCATGCGCCGACGGCCTTCGAACGGGAACGGCTTGGTGACCACCGCCACGGTGAGAATGCCCTTTTCCTTGGCCAGCTGCGCCACCACCGGCGCCGCGCCGGTGCCGGTACCGCCGCCCATGCCGGCGGTGATGAACACCATGTCGGCGCCTTCCAGCATGGCTTCGATGCGTTCACGATCTTCCAGCGCCGCCTGACGGCCGACTTCCGGATTGGCGCCGGCGCCGAGACCCTTGGTCACGTTGCCACCCAGCTGCAGGTGGGTACGCGAGCCGCAGCTGGTCATGGCCTGCGCGTCGGTGTTGGCGACGATGAATTCGACGCCTTCGATGTTGGCATTGAGCATGTGGGCCACGGCATTGCCGCCGCCACCGCCTACGCCGATGACTTTGATGACTGCATTTGGTGCGAGCTTATCGATGAGTTCAAACATTTCCCGTCCTCCTAAAGAGTTGTTGTCGTTGTAACCAGGGAACGCGACTCCGTGTCGGTCCATGGTGGTGGGCTGGTTCCTTCTGCCCTGGGTGACAACTCCATGCGTCACCCGGTAAAGCGTTTCTCAACCTCAAAAATTCTTGGTGATCCAGCCGCGCAGCTTGTCGACGAAACCGCCGACGCTGCCGCCAGACGGTCCGGCGACGCGCATGCCGCCGGCGCGCGCGCCATGTAGCAGCAGGCCCACCCCGGTGGAATGCAGGGGGCTGGCGACCACTTCGCCCAAACCGGTGATCTGCTGCGGCACGCCGATGCGTACCATCTTGTGGAAGATCTCTTCAGCCAGCTCCAGCGCGCCTTCCATCTTGGAAGCGCCGCCGGTCAGCACCACGCCGGCTGCGACCAGGCTTTCGTAGCCCGAGCGGCGCAGCTGGTCCTGCACCATCTCGAAGATTTCCTCGTAGCGCGCCTGCACGCTCTGCGCGAGCGACTGTCGGGCCAGACGACGCGGCGGGCGATCGCCGACGCTGGGCACCTGGATGGTTTCTTCCGCGTGCGCCAGACCGGTTTGGGCGCAGGCGTACTTGATCTTGATCTCCTCGGCGTGCGCGGTCGGCGTATGCACGCCGTAGGCGATATCGCTCGTCACCTGATCGCCGCCGATCGGCAGCGAGGCGGTGAAGCGGATCGAACCCTGCGTGTAGATCGCGATATCCGTTGTACCCGCGCCAATGTCGACCAGGCACACGCCCAGCTCGCGCTCGTCGTCGGTCAGCACGGCCTTGGCGCTGGCCAGCGCCGAGGGCACCAGCTCGTCGACCGAGAGCCCGCAGCGCTGGATGCACTTGGTGATGTTCTGCACCGCCGCAGCCGCGCCGGTGACCAGATGCACGTTGGCCTCCAGCCGCACGCCGCTCATGCCGACCGGTGAACGGATGCCGTCCTGGCCATCGATGCGATATTCCTGCGACTCCTTATAAAGGACCTTGCGATCGGCGGGGATCGCCACCGCGCTGGCCGCTTCCAGCACCTGCTCCAGATCGCCCGCCGTCACTTCGCGGTCGCGAATCGCCGCGTTGCCATGCGAGTTGCGGGTTTCCAGATGGCTGCCGGAAATGGAGGCGACCACCGAGCGGATGTCGCAGCCGGCCATCAGCTCGGCTTCTTCCACCGCGCGCTGGATCGAGTGCACGGTTGATTCGATGTCCACCACCGAGCCGCGCTTCATGCCGCGCGAGACGTGGGTGCCGATGCCGATGACGGTAATCGGCTCGCCGGGCTCGTACTCGCCCACGATGGCCACCACTTTCGAGGTGCCGATATCGAGGCCGACGACCAGCTGTTTATCATTACGCGGCTTCATAGGGAGATGCTCATATGCGGGTCGGGCCTCCAGCAGCGTGGGTGGCGATCGGCGGTTGCGGCCAGCGCACGGCAAATCCATTGGTGTAGCGAAGGTCGGCGTAGGCGAAGGCGTCGGTATGACCGGCCGTCATCTGCGGATAGACGTCGAGGAAGCGGCGCAGCCGGTGACCGGCCTGGTCGCGATCCCCGATGACGATCTGCGCGCCGGTCGCGGTGGTAACGCTCCAGCTGCCGCGCTCGGTCAGCGCCACGCCGGTGATATCCAGATGCGTACCGGCAAACGCCTTGTGCGTTTCGGCGTAGAAGCTCACCACCTCGGCCAGCCGCGCGTCCGGGCCGCTTAGTTTGGGCAGCGCGCTGGTGTCGTCGCTGTCCGGCGCATCGAAGACCAGACCCTGACGGCTGATCAGCTGTTTGTCGTTCCAGCGTGCGAACGGCTGACGCTCGTAGATGCGCAGCAGCAGCGTGTCCGGCCAGCGCTTGCGCGCCTGTACCGATTCCACCCACGGCAGCGCCGCGACCGCCTTCTGCACCGCATCGAGATCCAGCGCGAAAAAGCCCTTGCCCAGGCGCGGCAGCACCACCGCGCGCAACTCGTCGGGCGTAACGTGCTTGAACTCGGCCTGCACGGTGAGCTGGGTTACCGGCCAACGGTTGGCCGCAAACCACCCGCGCAGCACGCCGACGATCGGCAGCGCGACCAGCCCAATAGCCAGGCACCAGGCGACAAGGCGGACCGTACCCCTCATGTTTGACCTCCGGTGGAGGTCGGGGAACGGGGAACGGGGAGCGGGGACTGTGCCGGCTCATGCGAGCCGCCAGCTTTTGGCTCGATGGACGTCATGGGCGAAGCGGAATTCATGGCCTGCGGCGAACCGGATGTTCCCCGCCGGGCCACCTCGGGTGGTTCCCCAGTCCCCGTTCCCCGCTCCTTATCGAAGCTCGTCTCGAGGACACGCCAGCACAGCTCCTGATAATCGATGCCGGCTTCGGCCGCGGCCTTCGGCACCAGCGAGTGCGAGGTCATGCCTGGCGCGGTGTTCACTTCCAGCAGCCAGTTGCGGCCGGCGGCATCGCGCATCACGTCGACGCGGCCCCAGCCGCTGCAGGCCAGCGCATCGAAGGCGCGCAGCGAGAGGGCGCGCAGCTCCTGTTCGGCATCGCCTTCCAGCCCGGGGCAGATGTACTGCGTGTCGTCGGCGATGTATTTGGCGTTGTAGTCGTAGTACTCGCCCTTGGGCACGATGCGAATGCTGGCCAGCACCTGCCGATCGAGAATGCCGACGGTGAATTCGCCGCCGCCTTCGATCAGGGTCTCCATCATCAGGTCGCCCGGGTATTTGGCAGCCAGCGCCACGGCGGCATCCAGATCCTGCTCGTTGAACACGCGAGAGACGCCCACGCTGGAACCTTCCCAGGCCGGCTTCACCACCAGCGGAAAACCGATTTCGCGCGCCGCGGCGTGCATGTCGGCGCCGCGCGGCAGCGCCTTGAAGATCGGCGTGGGCAGACCGATCGCCTGCCACACCTGTTTGGCGCGAATCTTGTCCAGCGACAGCGCGGAACCAAGCACGCCCGAGCCGGTGAACGGCACGCCGAGCGACTGCAGCGCGCCCTGCAGCTCGCCGTTCTCACCGCCCGCGCCGTGGAGAATATTGAACACGCGGGCAAAGTGGCCTGCGCGCACGGCGTCGAGCAGCGCCGGAATGCCGTCGATCGCGTGTGCATCCACGCCGCGTGCCTTAAGCGCAGCAAGCACGCCGCGGCCGGAATCCAGCGACACCTCGCGCTCGGCCGAGCTGCCGCCCATCACCACGGCGACGCGACCGAACTGAGCGGGATCTGTGATTTTGTTAGGCATGCTTGCTGGCTGACTCATGATTTATGCGTCCTCAGTTCGCCGAGCTGCGAGAGCTCCAGCGCTGCGGCACCGATATCGCCCGCGCCCAGCAGCAGCAGCAGATCGCCGTCGCGCAGCAGGGTGGGCAGGGTGTCCTTGAATTCGCGCGGATGGTCGATCAGCACCGGATCGACCTTGCCGCGTGCGCGCACGGCGCGCGCCAGCGCGCGACCGTCGGCGCCGGCAATCGGCGTTTCGCCGGCGGGGTAGACGTCGGTCAGCACGAGCACGTCCGCCTCGGCCAGCACGTTGGCGAAGTCGTCCAGCAGATCGCGCGTGCGGCTGTAGCGGTGCGGTTGAAAACCCACCACCAGCCGGCGCTTCGGCCAGCCGCCGCGAGCCGCCTCGAACACCGCGGCCAACTCGCGCGGGTGATGCCCGTAGTCGTCGACCAGCAGCACGCTGCCCTTATCCAGCGCGATCTCGCCGCGCGGATGGAAGCGACGACCGACGCCCTGAAAGTGCTGGAGCGCGTGCGCCATCGCGTCGGCTTCGACACCGAGCTGCCAGCCGATGGTCACCGCGGCCAGCGCGTTCAGCACGTTGTGACGGCCCGGCAGATTGAGCTTCATCGGCACCGCGGCGTCGCGCCCCGGCAGCACGACGTCGAAATGCATCTCGAATCCGTGCTGGCTGATGTTGACCGCCCGAACGTCGGCGTCCGGCGTATCGATGCCGTAGGTCATCACGCGGCGCGTGGTGGTTTTGGCCAGCTCGGCCACTTCCTCGTCATCCACGCACAACACGGCCAGCCCGTAGAACGGCAACCGGTGCAGAAAATCGGCGAAGGCCTTTTTCACCTGCGCGAAATCGCCGCCGTAATTTTCGAGATGGTCGGCGTCGACGTTAGTCACCGCCGCGATCACCGGGGAGAGCAGCAGAAACGAGCCGTCGGACTCGTCCGCCTCGGCTACCAGATACTGGCCCGTGCCGAGGCGCGCGTTGGCGCCCGCTGCATTGAGCTGTCCGCCGATCACAAAGGTCGGATCGTAGCCCGCCTCGGCCAGCACGCTGGCGGTAAGACTGGTCGTGGTGGTCTTGCCGTGCGTGCCCGCGATGGCGATGCCGCGCCGAAAGCGCATCAGCTCGCCCAGCATTTCCGCGCGCGGAATCACCGGAACACGCACTGCGCGAGCCGCGACGAGCTCGGGATTTTCCTTGCCGATCGCGCTCGACGTCACCACCACGTCGGCGTCGCCGATATGTTCGGCCGCGTGGCCGACATGCACATGGATACCAAGCTGCTGCAGCCGCTGCGCCGTCGGCGAGTTGGCGCGATCGGAACCGGACACCGCGTAGCCGAGATTGTGCAGCACCTCGGCGATGCCGCTCATGCCGACGCCGCCGATGCCGATGAAGTGCACGCGACGAAACGTGCTCATCAGATCCTCGTGTGCATGCAGGCGACGCAGCGTCATGCGGCGACCTCCATGCAAGCACGCGCGATCACCTGCGCGGCGTCGGGTTTGGCCAGCGTGCGCGCCGCCACCGCCATTGCCGTCAGGCGAGTGCGGTCGTGCAGCAACGTCGAAAGCCGCTGCGCGAGCTGCTGCGCGTCGAGATCGCGCTCCTGAATCAGCTCCGCCGCGCCGATCGCCACCAGCGCTTCGGCGTTGTGCGTCTGATGGTCGTCCACCGCGTGCGGATACGGCACCAACAAAGCGCCCAGTCCGGCCGCGGTCAATTCGGCCAGCGTCAACGCGCCTGCGCGACACACGGCCAGATCGGCCCAGCCGTAGCTGCCGGCCATGTCGTCGATAAAGGGAACAACCTGCGCATCGACGCCAGCCTTTGTATAAGCATCACGCGCCTCGTCGAGGCCGCGGCTGCCGCACTGGTGCAGCACCTCCGGCCGCTCGGCCAGCGTGAGCTGCGCCAGCGCCTGCGGCACGGCGAGATTCAGCCCGCGCGCGCCCAAACTGCCGCCGAGCACCAGCAGCCGTGGCTTGCCCGAGCGAGTGCCGATACGCTGCGCGGGTTCGGGCAGCGAAGCAATGGCCGCGCGCACCGGATTGCCCACCCATTCCGCGTTCGGCAGCGCGTCGGCGAAGCCTGCCAACACGCGCTTTGCCAGACCCGCCAGCTGACGATTGGTGAAGCCGGCCACGCGATTCTGCTCGTGCACCAGCAGCGGCCGGCGCAGCAGCCACGCGGCCAGTCCGCCGGGGCCGGCAACATAGCCGCCCATCGACAGCACGCTGCGCGGCTTGATTTTCTGCAAGGTCACCAGCGAAGCGAAAAGCGCCCGCAGCAGCATCAGCGGCGCGAGCAGCCGCGTGCGCCATCCTTTGCCGCGCAGGCCGCCCACGGCGACGGTATGCAGCTCGATCTGATTGGCCGGCACCACCCTGGTTTCCATGCCGCCCACGGCACCTAGCCAGACGACCGGCACGCCCTGCGCGCGCAGGCATTCGGCCACGGCCAGTCCGGGGAAAATATGTCCGCCGGTGCCGCCGGCCATGATCAACACGGGCGAGTTGGCGGTCATGCAGCCAACGCCTCGGCCGGTCGAACGGCAGCATTGGCATCGGGCGCGGATACGGCCAACGACATGCGGTTGCGGACTTCGCGCGCATCGAGCGCGCGGTTGATTTCGAAGGTCGCGCGCAGCAGCACGCCGGCCATCGCGCAGGTCAGCGCCATCGACGAGCCGCCGTAGCTGATCAGCGGCAGGGTCAGGCCTTTGGTCGGCAGCGCGCCGAGGTTCACGCCCACCGATACGATCGCCTGCATCGCAATCATCAGCGAAATGCCGAAGGCCACGTAGCCGGCAAAGCGCTGGCCGATCTCCACGCCTTTCAGACCCAGATACAGACCGCGTCCCACCACGATCGCGAACAGGCCCATCACCAGCACCACACCGGCCATGCCCAGCTCTTCACCGATCACGGCGAAGATAAAGTCGGTATGCGCTTCAGGCAAATACGACAGCTTGAGCACGCTCGAACCCAGGCCAACGCCGGTCCACTCACCGCGGCCAATCGCCATCAGCGACTGGGTCAGCTGGAAACCGTCGTTGAAAGGATCCTTCCACGGATCAAGAAACGAGGTCAGCCGCTTCATTCGGTAGCTCTCGCCCGTCGCCGCGATATACAGCAGCGGCATCAGCGGCAGGCCCATCAGAAAGAGGAAGATCGGCCGCGCGCCGCCAAGCCAGACCATCGCAATGCTAACCGCGATCACCAGGGTGGCCGAGCCGAAGTCCGGCTGCGCAAGGAGCATCAGCACGATGATGCCGGCCACCGCAATCGGCTTGATCAGGCCCATGAAGCGCGTCTCGACGCTCTCGCGATGGCGCACCAGATAGCTGGCGATATAGATCACCAGAATCAGTTTCACCGCCTCGACCGGCTGAAAGCTGGTCACCAGCAGGTTCAGCCAGCGGCGCGCGCCGTTGATGCGCATGCCCAGATGCGGCACGAATACGGCGAGCAGCAGAATGAAAGCGAGCGCCAGCAGCGGAAAGGCGTACTTTTCGAACAGCTTCAGTTCCGTGCGCATCGCCATGCCGGCGGCGACCATGCCCACGGCAAGAAACAGCAGATGCTTCTTGAGGAAATAGAACTCGCCCAGGTGCTGGCTGTCGGCCACCGCGATCGAGCTCGACGTAACCATCACCACACCGACGCTTGCCAGCCCGATCAGGCCGATCAGCAACAGCATGTCGAAGCGGCCGCGTGGGCCTTCGCGGCGTTTGGCTTGCGTGTTGTCGAAGTCGAACATGGTGCCGGCCCTCATGACCCAATTACTCCGCGTTGCTTTGCGGTGGTCGTCAGATGGTGGAGTGGGCCGCAGGGCATGGTGGCGCCATGTTCAAGGACCAGTCCGCCGCATGGCGGCCACCGCAAAGCAACCCTTCGGGCCGGGTCGTTCTGCCCGCAGGCCTGCGTCATCGTTCGATCATGTATCGACATACATTCACTCACTCTTCCTTGTCCTGCGGGCAGAACGCTCCCGGCGCGACGCACTTGGGTCATGAGGGCCGGCACTAGCGCACCTTCAACGTGGCAAGACCGACAAGCACCAGCACGACGCTGATGATCCAGAAACGCACGATGACGCGGGGCTCCGGCCAGCCCTTCAATTCGAAGTGGTGGTGGATCGGCGCCATTCGGAAGATCCGTTTGCCGGTCATCTTGAAACTGGCGACCTGCAGCATCACCGACACCGTTTCCATGACGAACACGCCGCCCATGATGATCAGCACAATTTCTTGCCGCACGATCACCGCGACGCAGCCGAGCGCCGCGCCCATCGCCAGCGCGCCCACATCGCCCATGAAAACCTGCGCCGGATACGTGTTGAACCAGAGAAAACCCAGACCCGCACCCGCTAGCGCACCACAGAAAATCGCCAGCTCGCCCGCGCCGGGTATCGATGGAATGCCGAGGTATTCGGAGAACACCTTGTTGCCGGCCAGATACGCGAACACGCCCAGCGCACCGGAGACCAGCACCGTCGGCATGATCGCCAGACCGTCGAGCCCGTCGGTGAGATTCACCGCGTTGGAGAAACCGACGATCATGAAATACGTCAACACGATGAAGAACACACCCATCGGAATGACGACGTGCTTGAACACCGGCACATACAGCGCGGTTTCCGCGACGGGCAAGTTGCCGACCGCATGCGGCGCGCTGTAATAGAGAAACAGCGCTGCGCCGACGCCGAACACCGACTGCCAGAAATACTTCCAGCGGCTGGCCAGTCCACGGCTGTCCTTCAGTACCAGCTTGCGGTAATCGTCATAGAAGCCGATCGCGCCGTAGGCGATCATCACTGCCAGCACCGTCCACACATAGCGATTGTGCAGGTCGGCCCACAGCAGCGTGGCAACAGCGACGGACAGCAGCACCATCACGCCGCCCATCGTCGGCGTACCGGCCTTGATCAGATGGGTCTGCGGACCGTCCGTGCGAACCACCTGCCCGGCTTTCAGCGCACTCAGTTTACGAATCAGCGCCGGTCCGAACAGCAGCGACGTGGCCAGCGCGGTGAGCGCTGCCATGATCGTGCGGAAGGTGATGTACTGAAAAAGGTGCGGGGCAGTGAAATGCCGGGCCATCCAGTCCGAAAGTTCAAGCAACATCGGATGCCCTCCCCTTGCCGGTGTCTTGCTTGGGCATCTGATCGGCGTCGGCCAGGGCGGCCACGACCTGCTCCATACCGGCCGAGCGCGAGCCCTTGATCAGGCAGGTGACGCCTTCGTGCAACTGGGCTTTCAATGCAGAGATCAGCGAGGTCTGGTCGACAAAATGTTCGGCGCCGGCCCCGAACGCTTCGACGGTAGCGGCGTTCAGCGGACCCACGGCGAACACGCGCTCGACACCACGCTCGCGCGCACGCTGGCCAATGCCCGCATGCAGCGCGCGCGTGTCGGCGCCGAGTTCGGCCATGTCGCCGAGCACCAGCCAGCGCTCGCCGGTGGCCAGCAGCAGGGTATCGATGCCTGCAGCCATCGAACTGGGGTTGGCGTTGTAGCTGTCGTCGATCAGCGTCCAGCCGCCGCGCGTCGTGATGCGCCGCAGCCGCCCCGCAACGCCGCTGGCCTGTTCGAGGCCTGCGACGATGGTGTCCAGCGGAATATCCAGCGCCAGCGCAATCGATGCAGCGGCCAGCGCGTTGGCGATGTTGTGGCGACCGGGCAGCGGCAACCGGACCTCGGCATCGCCCTGCGGCGTGCTGAGCACGAAATGCGAGCCGGTGAGCGCCTGCTCGATGATGTCGGCGCCGACGTCCGAGGCATGATCCAGCCCGAAGCGCAGCACCCGACGCGAACCGGCCAGCCCGGCGAAAAAGCTGGCAAACGCGTCGTCGGCGTTGATGATCGCCACGCCGTCGGCCGGCAGCGCCTGATACAAGGCACCCTTGGTTTCCGCCACGCCTTCCACGCTGCCCATGCGCTCAAGATGCGCCGGCGCGATGAGCGTGATCAGGCCAACATCGGGCCGTGCGATGGCCGCCAGATAATCGATATCGCCCGGCTTGCCCGCGCCCATTTCCAGCACGGCGTATTGCGTGTCCTGCGGCATCGACAGCAGCGTCAGCGGCAGGCCCAGCTCGTTGTTGTAGTTGCCCGAGCTCACGTGCGTGCGGCCGTGCCGCGACAGAATCGACGCCGTCAGCGTCTTCACCGTGGTCTTGCCGTTGGATCCGGTAATGCCCACCACGCGGGCGTTGTGCCGCGCACGCGCGGCGCTGGCCAGGTCGCCCAGGGCCAGGGTCGCATCCTTCACCAGTACCTGCGGCAGCGGGCTGTCGATCACGCGCGTCACCAGCGCGGCAACCGCACCACGCGCCGCGGCGTCGGCGAGAAAGTCATGGCCGTCCACGTGCTCGCCCTTGATCGCAACGAACAGGTCACCCGGTGCAATCTTGCGGGTATCGATGGCCACGCCGTGGATGTCGGCATCGGCGCCAACCAGGCTGCCGTGGGTCCACATGGCGATAGCGCTCAGGCGCATCATGCGCGCGCCTCCCGGGTCAGCCGTTCCAGCGCTGCATGGGCGTTTGCCAGGTCGTCGAACGGACGCTTGCCGGCGGCGCCTTCCTGATAGGTTTCGTGTCCCTTGCCAGCGACGAGAACGACGTCGCCGGCGCGCGCGAGCTGAAGCGCCTGGGCGATCGCCTTGGCGCGATCGCGCTCGATGGCCATGGAACGAGCGGCATGCATGCCCTCAACAATCTGCGCCACGATGGCATCGCCGTCTTCACCGCGCGGGTTGTCGTCGGTGACGATGGCCACATCGGCCAGACGCGCGGCGATCTCGCCCATCAGCGGCCGCTTGCCGGCATCGCGCTCACCGCCGCAGCCGAACACGCAGATCAGCCGACCCGCGCAATGCGCGCGCAGTGCGTTCAGCGCCTGCTCCAGCGCATCGGGCGTGTGCGCGTAATCCACCACGACGAGCGGCATGCCGTGCACACCACCGAGCCGGCTCATGCGTCCGCTGACCGGCTGGAGGCTCTCGAGCGCGGCCACAATGCGGGCAAACGGTTCACCCAACGCACCAAGGCAAGCGGCTACGGTCAACAGATTGGCAACATTGAAACGTCCCAGCAAACGGCTGTTTACCGTGCGAATACCCCACGGAGTACGCAGCTGGAATACTAGGCCTTCGGCCGATGTCACCACGGTGCTGGCGACCACGTCGGCATCGCTAACGTCCGCGCTGCTCACACGAAGTGCCTGCACGCCAACGGGCAAGGTTGCCGCCAGATTGGCACCGAATGCATCGTCAATATTGATGACGGCCGACTGCAGACCCGGCCACGAAAACAGCTTGGCCTTAGCATCGCCGTAGGCCTCCATGCTGCCGTGATAGTCGAGATGATCGCGGGTGAGGTTGGTAAACCCCGCCACTTCGAAATCGACAGCCGACACGCGGCCCTGCGCCAGCGCGTGCGATGACACTTCCATTGCCACATGGCTGGCGCCGGCGTCCCGAAAGTCGGCCAGCTGCTGTTGCACGGTGATGGCATCGGGCGTGGTCCGCTCGCCTTCAAGCAGCTTGCCGTGCATGCCTGCGCCCAACGTACCGATGGTCGCCGTGCGATGGCCCAGAAAAGTCAGCGCCTGCGCCAACAGCTGTACGCAGGAAGTCTTGCCGTTGGTGCCGGTGATGCCGATCACGCGCATCGCTTCGGTGGGGCGATCGTAGAAGCGCGCCGCGATTTCGCCGACCTGATCGCGCAGACCGTCGATCCACAGCACCGGCACGTCCAGCGGCGCCACGTCGACCGCTGGCGCTTCGGCCAGCACCACCTGCGCGCCGCGCTGTACGGCGCTGGCGGCAAATTCGATGCCGTGGCCCTGCGTGCCGCGCAGCGCGAAGAAGGCATCGCCTCGACGCACACGCCGCGAATCCAGCGCAAGGCCGGAAACGACGATGCGCGCCGCGCCGCGCGCCTGCGCCACCTGCGCATCGGCAATACCCATCAGCAGCTGGTCGAGCTGGCCGGTGCTCATGGCGTATCCCCGCTATCGACCGGGGCTTCTTCGATGTTCGGCGCATCCGGCGCCTTATTGCCGATCAGCCCGTTCTGCTCCTGCATCGGGCCACCGACGTACCACCGGCCGATATTGTCCGGCGGAATATCGAGCAGGCGCAGCGCGCCATCCATCACCTTGGCGAATACCGGGCCGGACACTAGGCCGCCGTAGTAGCTTCCCTTCTTCGGATTGTCGATCACCACAGCAGCTACAAGCCGCGGATTGGTTGCCGGCACCATGCCAGCGAAGGCCGCGCCGTAGTTGTCCTTCGAATAGCCGCCGGCGGTCGCCTTGTGCGCCGTGCCGGTCTTTCCTGCCACCGTATAGTTGGCGATCCACGCGTAGGGCGCCGCGGTGCCGCCCGGCTGCGTGGTGGTTTCCAGCATGTCGATGAGTTCTTTGGCGATCTGCGGCTCGATGATCGTTTTGGCGTCGTTCTCACCGCCCTTGATGAAGGTCGGCGGATGCATCACGCCGCCGTCGGCGATCGTGGCGTAGGCGTTGGCCAGCTGCAGCACGGTCACGTTCAGACCGTAGCCGTAGCCGAGAATGGCCTTTTCGCGCAGACCCCAGGCGCTTCCGGGCTTGAGATGGCCGGAGGCTTCGCCGGGAAAGCCGCTGTTGGTGCTGGAACCGAAGCCGAACGCGCGGTAGGTGTCGTACATCAGGCCGGTGTCGAGGTCGGCGGCGATGTGTGCCGCGCCCACGTTGCTGGACTTGGTGATGATGCCGGTCGGCGTCAGCACGCCCCAGTTGTGCGTATCATGGATGTCGTGGCCGAGAAAAAACCAGTGTCCGCCGGTGGTGTCGATGAGCGGACGCGTCGGCGTGATCTTGCCGCTTGATAGTGCCGCCGCCATCAGGAACGGCTTGATCGTCGAGCCCGGCTCGAACACGTCGGTCATCGAGCGGTTGCGTCGATTGGCGGGCGGCGTGTTGGTCAGCGCATTCGGGTTGTAGGTCGGCAGGTTGACCATCGCCAACACTTCGCCGGTTTTGACGTCGAGGATCACCATCGAGCCGGAATCGGCGTTCGATTTTTCGATCGCCGCCTTCAACTCGCTGTAGGCGAGAAACTGCACGCGGCGATCGATGCTCAGGGTGAGGTTGCGGCCAGGCTGCGGTGCATGCACCTGTTCGACGTCTTCTACGATGTGGCCCATGCGATCGCGGATGACGCGCTTCTCGCCCGGCTTGCCGGACAGCCAGTCGTCGTACGCCAGCTCCAGACCCTCCTGCCCGTGATCGTCGATATTGGTGAAGCCGAGCACATGCGAGGTCACTTCGCCGGATGGATAAAAGCGGCGAAATTCGCGCTGGCCGTTGACGCCCGGAATACCCAGATCGAGCACCGCCTGGGCCGCCTCCGGCGACATCTGCCGACGCAGGTACAGGAATTCGCGATCGGAGCGCTGCTCGAGCTTGCCCTTCAGGTCGTCGGCATCCACGCCCAGCGCCTGCGCCAGCTGGGGAATGCGGTCTTCGTTGTCCAGTAATTCGGACGGATTGGCCCAGATCGACATCACCGGCGTCGACACCGCCAGCGGCTCGCCGTTGCGATCGAAAATCGTGCCGCGAGAAACGGGTATCGGCATCTCGCGCAGAAAGCGCGCATCGCCCTGGCGCTGATAGAACTGCTTGCCAATCACCTGCAGATCGAACGCGCGCGCCATCAAACCGATCGAGGCCAGCCCGAGCAGGCTGACCACCACGATCATGCGCTTGCCGACCACCGGACCACTGCCATGGCGGCGACCCTGCCGCGAAGTTGGCTGGCTCTGCTTGCGCGGCGCCATCAGTGCAGCAACCGGATGTCTTGCGGGCGCGGATTGACCATGCCCAGCTTCTGCCGCGCCTCGTCGTCGATGCGACGCGGTTCGGCGTAAGTGGCCTGCTCCAGTTCGAGCTTGCCGTATTCAATATTCAAGTCGTCGCGCTGGTTCTGCAGCGTCGTGAGAATAACGAACAGCACACGGCTCTCATGCCGCGTCCACACCACGCCGAGCGCGCTGCCCAGCACGGCCGCCAGCAGGACCAGCATGATGAATGTGCCGACAGCCTTCATGCGTAGCCCTCGACCGACGGAACCTGGTCGGCCAGCTTTTCCGCCACGCGCAGCACCGCGGAACGCGAACGTGGATTGGCGGCGAGCTCCGCATCGGATGGAAACCGCGCCTTGCCGACAGCCACCAGCCTTGCGGCAACCGCCATCACAGGGGGACCCCGGCGGCTGTTCTGCACGCGACCGGAATGATCGCGGATGAACGTTTTCACCGCGCGGTCTTCCAGCGAATGAAAGCTGATCACCGACAAGCGACCGCCCGGACGCAGCCGCTCCAGCGCGGCGTTCAAACCGTGCTGCAACGAGTCGAGCTCACCGTTGACGTGGATGCGCAGCGCCTGAAAGCTGCGCGTCGCCGGATGCTTGCCCGGCTCGCGCCGGCCGACGATGCGCTCAATCAATGACGCCAGCTGACCGGTGCGGGTAAACGGCTTCGCGTCACGGTCTTCGACGATCGCTCGCGCAATGCGGCGGCTGTGCCGCTCTTCGCCGAAGTTCCACAGCACGTCGGCAATTTCACGATCGGTTGCGCTGGCCAGAAAGTCCGCCGCGCTTTCGCCCTGCGTGGTGTCCATGCGCATGTCCAGCGGCGCATCGGCCATGAAGCTGAAGCCGCGCGCAGCCTCGTCGAGCTGCGGCGAGGACACGCCCAGATCGAGCAGCACGCCGTCCAGACCTTCGATGGTTTCGTCCCATTCGACCAGCGAGGAAAAATTGGCATGCCGAATCGATACGCGCGGGTCGGCGGCAAACTCAGCCTGCGCGGCGGCGATAGCCTGCGGATCGCGATCCATCAGCAGCAGCCGGCCGTGCGCATCGAGACGCGACAGCACGGCGCGGGCGTGACCGCCGCGTCCGAACGTACCATCGAGATAGCGTCCCCCAGACTGCACCGACAGCCCCTCCACCGCTTCATCCAGCATCACCGGGATGTGCCGCAATTGCTGCTCGGCCATGTGCACTCCCGCTCCCATCCTGCGTCTGTTGCTGCACCCGTCAAAGGCGCAGATCTGCCATCTGTTCGGTAACGTCGTCCTCACCAATGGTTTGGCGAATCTTGGCGAGATGCGCCTGTTCGCTCCAAAGCTCGAATTTGTTGCCCATGCCCAGCAGCACGGCTTTTTTCTCGATGCCGGCCGCGGTGCGCTGGCTGGCCGGCAGCAGAATGCGCGCCGCGCCGTCCGGCTCGACTACCGTCGCTGCACCGACCAGCTTCATCTGCATGTCGCGATGCGCCGCCTTGACCTTGGGCAGCGCGTTGACCTGATCGCGCACCTGCTCCCACTCCGCGTACGGAAACAGCCACAGGCAGCCCGACTCGAAGGGGTTGTAGGTGATCACCAGCCGATTGGCGCACTCGCCCGCGACCTGGTCCCGATACGCGGTCGGGATGGCCAGGCGGCCCTTGTCGTCGACGGTGATGGCGGTCTCGCCCTGGAACACGATGCATAGACTCCACTAAAACCCACAATTTCACACGTGAACCCACGATAGTCTCGCGACATGAGACTGTCAAGGAAATTTCGCTTGTGAATCAAGGAGAAAGGCGAGTTTGTGTTCGTAATTCCAGCGCTTTCTTACAAACCTCTGCAAGGTGCTTGAATACAGAGGTTTTTTCGAAAATACAGGCGCTGTCAGTCGGTGCTTTCCGCCCCGCGAGGGGAGTAAATCCACGCGGAAGAGCGCAAACACCTGAATCGAAAGGACGTGAGGGTGTCCACCCGCACTTTCCCACCGACAGGGCCTGGGGCCATGCCGGTGGGAAAACCTGCGAAGAGGTGGAGTCGGCCTGTAAGCCGGGTTCTGTACGTCTTGCGACGCGACAGTCATTCCTCTCGGCCAGACGTCACCGTCTGGCTCCAGCAACCTACCCGGGAACAACGCGGGCCGCGTTATCGTTCCCCTATTTGGTCTTGCTCCGAGTGGGGTTTACCGTGCCGTACGACGTTAGCCCCGTACGCGGTGCGCTCTTACCGCACCCTTTCACCCTTACCACGCGCATCCGGAGATGCCGTTCGGCGGTCTGCTCTCTGTTGCACTGGCCGTCAGCTCACGCTGCCCAGGCGTTACCTGGCACTCTGCCCTGCGGAGCCCGGACTTTCCTCGATACGCTTGCGCGCGACGCGACTGTCCGGCCGACTCCGTGGCGGAGTATAGGGGAAGCCGGCTCGAAGAGCGGCGCGCGACATGCGAACACGAAACGTAGGTTGGCGGTGAGCGTCAGCGAACCCCAACATTTTCGGCGAAACAAGTACTTGTTGGGGTTCGCTGGCGCTCACCACCAACCTACGCGCAGGCTTAGGTTGCACCTTGCCTATTCCGCACTCCCCGCCTGATAAAGCAGCTTGCGCGGAGCCCCGCTGATCACCGCCGCCAGCTTGGCCGCCTTCGCCGGCGGCAGCTCATCGCGCAAAATGGCAAACACGCGCTGACCTTCGGCCAGTTTGGCATCGGCTTCCTCACCGCGGCCAGCCACCAGAATCACGTGCTCGCCGCGCTGCTGATCGGGATCGGCAACCACCTTCGCCGCCAGATCCTTCAGCGGTTCGCCGATGACCGTCTCGAACATCTTTGTCAGCTCGCGCGCCAGCACCGCCTCGCGCTCGCCGCCGAAAATATCGCGCATGTCGGCCAGACTTTCGGCCACACGATGAGAGGACTCATAAAAGATGACCGTGCGCGCATCACCGGCCAGCTCCTGCAGGCGCGCGCGCCGTGCGGCCGCCTTGGCCGGCAGAAAACCCTCAAATACAAAACGATCGCTGGGCAGACCAGCCACCGAAAGGGCCGCAATCGCCGCGCAGGCGCCGGGCACGGGAATGCAGCGCACACCCGCCGCACGCGCCGCGCGAACCAGGCGAAAACCGGGGTCGCTGATCAGCGGCGTGCCGGCGTCGGAAATCAGCGCCACCGAATCACCGCCCAGCAGCCGGCGCACGATGGCATCGACCGCATCGCGCTCGTTGTGCTCGTGCAGCGCGATCAGCGGCGTATCGATGCCGTGATGTACCAGCAGCGGACGGCTATGCCGCGTATCCTCCGCCGCAATCACCGCCACGGCGCGAAGCGTCTCGATGGCCCGCGCGGAAAAGTCGTCACGATGGCCGATAGGCGTCGCCACCACCCAAAGGCTGCCTGGCTGAACTGATGACATCGGAGAACTCCTACGCCGCGAGCCGGCAAGTTGATCGGCTATGATCGCGCATTGCCGACCATGACGATCAAGGGATTTCTCATGCGCCTCATGCGCCCCACGCGCGCCGCTGCGATCGGACTGCTTGTTTCACTGGCCCTGAACGGCTGCGTGCCGGGCAACGTGCAGCCTTCCTCGACCGATGTCGTCGCCGAACAGAGCGCCGCGGCGCTGGCCAACCAGGGTCAGTTCGATCAGGCGGCACAGGCCTATCTCACGCTGGCCGGGCAATCATCCGGCAACGCCGATCACTATCGCCTGCTTGCCGCCGAGGCATGGCGACAGGAAGGTCAGATTCAGCAGGCGGCGCCGACGCTGGCGTTGATCAAGCGCGACCGACTTTCGGGCAACGAGCCGCTGCGCCTCGATCTTCTGCGCGCCGAGCTCGCCCTGAGCCAGCATGACGCCGCGACCGCCCTTCAGCTCACCGCCCAGGTCAACGTGGCGGTGCCGCCGGAATTTCAGCTGCGCCTGCTGGAGTTGCGCGCACGTGCGATGACCGACAGCGGTGATTACTGGGGCGCGGCGCGTACACGCGTGCAGATGGATGATCAGCTCACCGGCATCGATCACTCGCAGAACCGCAAGCAGATCCTCGATCTGCTCGGCAAAGTGGGCGTGGAGCCTTTGAAACAGCGCGCCGCCGCCATGAAACCGAGCGACCGCATGCTGACCTGGGTCAACGAAGCGCTCGCACAGCTCGGCGTGGCCGTGGCTCGACCGCAGCCATCGCTGCAGCAGCCGGTGGGCACCTTGTTGCCGGGCGCCGATGCGAACGTACGCGAGGGCTACAAGGTCCCGCAGCAAATTGCCCTGCTCCTGCCCGGCGACGGCAACTTTGCCGCCGCGAGCGAATCGGTGCGCGAAGGGTTTTTCGCTGCCTACATCGACGCCGGCCACAATCACGCCCCGCGCCCCAGCGTGCGCGTCTACAACAGCCACGGCACCGCCGACGGCGCGGTGAAGGGCTATCAGCAAGCGGTCACAGACGGCGCGCAACTGGTCGTCGGGCCACTCACGCGCGGCGAAGTCGCCGCCGTGTTCAGCCAGAAAAGCCTGCCGGTGCCGCTACTCGCGCTGAACCATCCCGACGACAAGCAGTTGCCCGGCAATGACACCAGCGAATTCGGACTGCTCCCCGAGACCGAGGGGGCACAGGCGGCCGACCATATCGTCGAGCGCGGCCTGAAGCATGCCTACGTGCTGGTGTCCGGCGACGACTTCGCCCAGCGCGCGGCCGGTGCGTTCAAGGCCGAATTCACGGCGCGCGGTGGCCAGATCGTCAACATGACGACATTGACCACATTCACCAGTGCGCTGGCCGGCATCAGCTTCGACAACGCGCCCAGCGATGCGGCCATTTTCATCAGCATGCGCCCGAATCAGGCACGCCTGCTGATTCCGCAGCTGGCCGTTGCCAACGTGCACCTGCCGGTATTCGCCACCTCGCATATCTACGAAGGTAGCGACGACGCCGCAACCAATCGCGACCTGGAGGGCGTGGAATTTTCGGACGCGCCCTGGCTTTTCAATGCACAGCCGGGCCTGCCCGATCACGACGGCATCGCGACACAGCTGCCCGCGGCACAGGGCAGCGCCGCGCGCCTGTTCGCCTTCGGCATGGATGCGTGGAATCTGGTGCCGTATCTCGACTGGCTGCGCGCGCACCCCGGCAGCTACCTGCCGGGCGCCAGCGGCCAGCTTACCGCGGACCAATTCGGCCGCGTTCGCCGCGTGCTGATCTGGGCCAAATTCCAGGACGGTCTGGCTCGACCGATCGGAGGAAGCCTGCAGATGGATGACGTGCCATCGGCGGCGCCACCCGCCGGAGATCCGGTGAATTTCCCGGCCGACAGCGCCGCCCCCGCCGGCGCTGCCAGTAGCGCAGCGCCGGCCACGACGAGCCAACCTGCCGGCCACTGATGCGCGCCCTTGGGGATGTTTTCGAGCTGCGCGCCTGCGCCGAGCTGGAACGCGCCGGCCTGAAACTGCTCGATCGCAGTTACAACACGCGTTTTGGCGAGCTCGATCTGGTCATGTGCGACGGCGAAATCGTCGTCTTCGTGGAAGTGCGCTATCGAAAACACGCATCGCACGGCACGGCCGCGGAGTCCGTCACGGCCAGCAAAAGGCTGAAGCTGATCAAAGCCGCAGAGCTGTGGCTGGCGGCGCATCCGAAAAAGTCCGATGCCAGTTGCCGCTTCGATGTCATAACCTTCGATGGGCCTGTGGACGAGGCTCGATACGCCTGGCTGCGCGGCGCATTTGAGACCTGATCGATATAACGGATATATAACGCTAGCTTTATGTAATTCCTTGCGGCAGAATCAATTTAAGCATTGTTCAGGGTACTTCCCTGTTAACTCGGAGGTCGACAGTTCCAAGCTGTTGATTTCCAAACACAATAGTTTTTGTGGCGTTGTTTTGCGGCGGCTAGATGCCTGCCGGGGGGCAGTGGAATGGAGTCAGAAAGTTTTGCAGGGCGGAGGCCAAGTCCTCCGCGGCAACGGTGCCGAGTCGTAGGGAATAACCCTACAACTGTTTCAGCTTATTCCCGTCACCCTTCGCTGACGCGGGCCGTATTGGCACGGCGACCACTTACTTATGCTTCACCGCCGCGACCAAGCGCAGTGGCGCACATCGCTGTGCGCCATGGTTTTGCAATGCCCCCATAGCTGACTGCCCGCCCTACTCATTTCCTTTCAACACTATTTGCGAGCGCGATGTGAATAAGGTCTTTTCAACCATCGCCATGATTGGCATCCCGCTGGCTCTGACTTTTGCACTCGCCGGCTGTGGAACGCCCGCGGCAAAGGACTTCGGCGGGTCCTGGAAACCGGTGAACCGCTTTCAGGACCAGACCACCGAAATTCCGCTGGCGCAGGCCTACACCTTCTACGCCTCGCCGATGGACGGCACGCTGAAAACCATGCTGACGCGTTGGTCGAAAGATACCGGCATGACGCTCTCTTACCAGCTCATGTCCGACTACACGCTCTACAAGCCTGTCGCCCAGATCCGCACACGCGATGTTCGATCCGCCGCCGCCGAGCTCAGCTCGATTTACGGTGCCGAGGGCATTCTCGTCACCGTCAATGACAAGCAGATCCTGGTCACCGTCGCCAATGTCTCCAGGCGGGACGCCTCGGAAACTAAGGCCGGGTCAAGCCCGATAAATCCGGCAGCTGCCACGGGCAGCAAGCCATGAAAACAAACCCTCACTCTGCCGCCGACCGTCTGGATACTCGCTAATGGCCGACAAGAAAACCGCCACTCGAAAAATTGACGACACGGTCAAACGATCGGTCAGTTTCGAGCTGACCATTGCCGACCTGGCCAAGCGCAGCGAACGACGTGCGTGGTGGGTTGCGTTTTCCGCCGTCGTCGTGGCGCTGATCCTTTTGGGCGGCTATTTCTACATGCTGCCGTTAAAGGAAAAGGTCCCCTACATCGTCATGGCGGATGCCTACACCGGCACCAGCACGGTGGCGCGGCTGACCCAGAGTCTTACCGACAGCCAGATTACGCCCAGCGAAGCGATCAACCGCAGCAACGTCGCCCATTTTGTGTTGGCACGTGAGTCGTACGACATTCCAATGATGAATCTGCACGACTGGCCCACCGTGTTGACCATGGCTTCGCCGGGAGTCGGTGGTGCCTACCAGAATTTGTATGCTTCCAATAACCCAGACAATCCTTTCAAAACTCTGGGAAGAGACAAGGCGATACGAGTAAAGATTCTCAGCATTGTTCTGACTAGTGGAGGGCTTGATGAGAGGCCCAAAGGCGCAACGGTGCGCTTTCAGCGCAGCCTGTATGACAAGCAATCCGGCATATCGCGCCCAATGGATAGCGAAATCGCCACGCTTACCTTTGTCTACAAAGCCAATCTGAAAATGGATGAGCAGTATCGAATCGAAAATCCGCTCGGCTTCCAGGTCACCGACTATCGCGTGGATGCCGATGCATCCGTCGCGCCGCCAGAAGCCGTGCTAGGCGCGCCGTTGGTGGCCCCTCTCGCACAACCTGGCGCTGCAACCTCGCCAGCACCGACGTCAACGTCGGCAATCCCCCCATCCAGCGTCATTTCGCAGCCGCCTATACCTGAGCATGAGGCCCCTAGCGCCGCTGCTCCGGCCGCAGCGCCTGCGACGAACAACGTCTCCAACGGAGTTAGCCACCGATGAACCGACCAAGCAAACTGGGTCTGGCTGGTGCCGTGTTTCTGATCGCGGCTGGCGTGACGCTGTCCAGTCACGCCCAGGTCGTACAGCAATACGAATACCAGACTGAACGCATTTATCCGGTGCGAACCGGATTGGGTATCACTACCCAAATAGAGCTGAGCAAGAACGAGAAGATTCTCGACTACAGCACCGGCTTCAGCAACGGCTGGGACATAACGCGTCGGGACAACCTGTTTTACCTGAAACCCAAAAACGTCGACGTCGATACGAACATGATGATCCGCACGGCGACGCATTCGTACATCTTCGAACTGAAGGTCGTCGCCACAGACTGGAAGACGCTGGAGCAAGCCAAACGCGCCGGCGTTCAATACAAAATTGTCTTCACCTACCCCGGCGACACCACATTCGCAGCCGAAGTCACGAAGGCTGCCGATGTGCCCGAGCTCGACACGTCGTTGGTGAAAGACCGCAGCTACAACTTCGACTACGACTACGCCAAAAAAAGCAGCACCGCGCCGTGGCTGGTCCCCGTCAACGTGTATGACGACGGACGATTCACCTACATCAAGATGAGCGATCTGAAACAGTTCCCCACCGGAAACTTTCCTACCGTTTACATGCGCGAGCGCGAGCACGGTGAAGATGCGGTGGTGAACACCACGATCGAAGGAAACACGATCGTGGTTCACGGCACCTATCCGTTTCTGGTCATTCGCCACGACAAAAACATTGTCGGCCTGAGAAGGAATACGAAAAAGTGAGCTCGAATACTCCCAATCAACCCGGCGATGGCTCGGACTACGGCAGCGTTCCACCTAACGAATCGCGTCCCGGCCGTGCCGATCCGCTGGCCGGCAATCCGTACTCCACGCAATACCGGCAATCAGAAGCACCCGACCTGGATGCTGGCGCACCGGAGCTAAGATCAAACGATCTTCGTCGAATGAACCGACGCGCCCTGGTTTTTCTTGGCGCGATCGTCGTTCTGTTGATTATCGTCGCATTTTGGATGTTGAAAGGCGCCTCCGGTAAGAACGAGGCACCGGCAAAACAACGGGAAGAAACCATTACCGTACCCGAAGCACCGAAGCAAACACCGCGCCCACTGCCGAGCCTGCCGCCGCAGCCGATACCGTTGGCCCCGCCGCTGCCACCTCCGCCGCCGACGGCAGCCGAGACAGAAGCCAAAGCGCAAATGCAAGCTCCACGAGGCCCGACACTGCTTGAGCGTCGAATCGGAGCAAACGACTCCGCCGGCGGCGGTTATGGTCAGCAGGCATCAGGTCAACAGGGCGCGGGCGTACCCGGCTTCCCCGGTCAACCGGGCGCGGCGCGTCCCGGCGGCTTGGGAGGCGAGCAGCCTGACGTCGCTACAAGCGCGCAGCCATTGCTGAATGCCGACACCCTGATGCTCCGCGGAACATATATTCGCTGCGTTCTCGAGACGCGGATTATCAGCGACATTCCGGGCTTCACTTCGTGCGTAGTGACCGAACCCGTTTACTCGTTCACCGGTCGCCGATTGCTGCTGCCGAAAGGTTCCAAAGTCCTAGGCAAATATGATTCCGGCCCGACAGGCGATCGTGAGGCTGTTATCTGGGATCGCGTAGTCACGCCCAACGGCATCGACGTGAATATGGCCAGCCCCGGAGTGGACAACCTTGGCGGCTCCGGCCACCCCGGTTATCTCGATTCGCACTGGGGTAGCCGCATAGGCTCCGCCCTGCTGATCAGCATGCTCAGTGACGCCTTCAAATACGAGGGAGAAAAGCATGGCCCTACCAGCACCACCATCAGCGACGGCGGTGTCGCGACGCAGTCGCCATACCAGAGCAATACGGCGCAAACGCTGCAGGATCTCTCCAACCAGGCGGTTCAAGCATCGGCCAATCGCAGACCAACGCTGACCATCAATCAGGGCACCGTCGTCAACATTTACGTCGCCAAAGACGTAGATTTCAGCGGTGTGGTTGCGCGGCTCTAGGTTTTTTCAAGAGTAATTAGACGAATCAAGACGGATATGGACGACGGCTCAGTCATTGCAGAGGTTTCCAATGAATTCCTGGATTACCAGTACGAAGTGCTGGGCATCCGCGAGTTGATGACGTCGACAGACGTCACGGAAATCTGCATCAATCGTCCGGGCGAGCTGTACCTGGAAAACAAGAGCGGTTGGCAACGTGTCGCCGTGCCTACGCTGACCTTTGAACGCGCGCGTCAGTTTTGTACGGCCGTCGTCAACGAGAGCAACACAGGTCAGCGCCTCACCGACACCGATCCTGTTGTGTCGCTTACCTTCCCTACCGGCCAGCGCGCGCAGTTCGTCATTCCACCAGCCTGCGAAGCCGGGCACATATCGATCACCATCCGCCTGCCATCCAAACATACGAAAACGCTGACCCAGTATCAGGAGGACGGATTTTTCGACCAGATTCTGGAAGTCGCCGAAGGCGTGAACCCGCATGACCGCGAGCTGCTTGAGCTGCGCGCCATGCGTCAGTACGCTGATTTTTTCAAAAAAGCGGTGCTCAATAAAAAGAACATCGTCGTATCCGGCGCTACCGGAAGCGGCAAGACCACCTTCATGAAGTCGCTTGTGCATCACATACCGGCTAACGAACGACTGGTCACCATTGAAGACGCGCGCGAGCTGTTCATCGATCAGCCAAACGTGGTGCATCTGCTCTATTCCAAGGGCGGCCAAAGCGCTGCCAACATCACGGCGAAGAGCTGCATGGAAGCCTGTCTTCGCATGAAGCCCGATCGCATCATCCTTGCCGAGCTGCGCGGTGACGAATCGTTCTACTTCATCCGAAACTGCGCGTCCGGGCACCCTGGCTCGATCACCAGCTGCCACGCGGGCAGCAGCGAACAAACCTGGGATCAGCTGGCGCTGATGGTGAAAGCCTCATCCGAAGGTGCAGGCCTGGAGTTTTCCACCATCAAACATCTTCTGATGATGACCATCGACATCATCGTGCACATCAAGGCACACGCCGGCAGTCGCTATATCACCGGTATCGACTTCAATCCCGAACGGCGCTTTGCGTCCGACAATCGGTAACGACCAGGAGATCGCGCAGTGATAACCGGAATGGAAATAGCAGCGTGCCAGCACATGGCGGTCCCGGCTGAGGTGATGCAGCACGTGGTCAATGTCGAGTCGGGTTACAACCCGTTCGCCATTGGCGTGGTGGGTGGTCAGCTGGTCAGGCAGCCGCAGAACTTGGGCGAGGCAATCGCCACTGTGCACATGCTGGATTCCAAGGGCTACAACTATTCGCTAGGCCTTGCACAGGTCAACCGCGCCAACCTCAGCAAATACGGGCTGACATCGTATGAGCAGGCGTTCGATATTTGCCCCAACTTGACGGTGGGGGCACGCATTCTTTCCGAATGCTATGCCAGTTCGGGTAACGACTGGGGAAAATCCTTCAGCTGCTACTACTCGGGTAACTTTGTCACGGGCTATCGCGACGGCTATGTGCAGAAGATCTACGATTCGATCAACGGCAGTACGACGGCCAATGCCCCCGATGGTGCCGCCGCCATTCCGCTCTTGGCGGCCAATGGTCCATCCCCATCAGCGTTGCGCGTCTCCGCCAATGGCGTGACCCCGATCGTCGCTACTGATAGTGCGAGCTATCGTCTGGCCATCCGTAGCAGCATGCTGGATACCGCGGCTACGGTTGCCACGCGCTCTATCGCCAATGCATTGTTGCCAAAATTCATACCTGACCCACAAACGTCTACGCCCTCCGCTGTCACACAGGCACCTGTAGCACCAGCAACGACCGGTCAGTCCCCCTCCCCCACTGAGGCGTTGGCATCCGCAAGCAACGATGTATTCGAGCCTCAAGTACGAAAAATCGGTGATACCCCACAGGCCGCCGCAACCAATGCGGGCGTTCCGGCGCCACAGATGGCGACCTTGCCATCTGCACCGGCAGTAGCTGCATCTGACCAAGCCGATCTTCGCGAAGTGAGTAGCGACAGTGCATTCGTATTTTGAAATTTTAACGTCACTGGCTCCGAGCCCCGGCGAAACCGATCCATTGGTCTTACGGCCTCACGGCCAATCCACCGTCCCGACCTGCCTCGGGACGATCTGCGGTAAACCTCGGTCGCACATACGCAACCGATTTTGAACTTGAAACCCACTGATAGAAGGAAACTTGACATGACATCGCCCCAGCATCCCATTCACTCCATCAAAACAACGCGCCTTCTCGGACTGTTTTTTGGCATCGCCGTTATCGCTTCACTAACCATGCCGGGTATGGCATTCGCGTTCCAGGCCGATGGTGGACTGGGTGATACCGCCTGCGGCTTCCTCTCGAATATCACCGGGGTGCTCAACGCCGTGTCCATTGTCGTTGTCACCATTGCCGTTATTTTTTCCGGCTATCAGATCGCCTTTGCGCACAAACGCATTTCCGAAGTCGCCCCGGTAATGATCGGCGGCATCCTCATTGGCGCAGCCAGCCAAATTGCCAAGCTGTTTCTTGCCAACAGCTCGAAGGTCGGTGGCATCACCACCTGTACCCCAAGCGGCGGCGCAATCATGACTCACATAATGGATCACTACGCCGTTGTAATGCACTTCCTGCACCACTATGCATAAAAACCCGCTTTTTCGCGGCTGCACCCGCCCGGCCATGTTCCTGGGTGTCCCCTACATCCCGTTTTTCATGGGGGCGGGCAGTTGCTTGCTGATGTCTATGTATTTCAATCTGCTTTTTCTGTTGCTGATACCGCCGGTCATCTTCGTCATGCGTCAGATGGCGAGACGGGACGAAATGATCTTTCGTCTGCTCGGCCTCCGTATTCAGTTTCGGACACGCGTGCGGAACCTTCAACAAAACGACGGCATGTGGATGTTCACGCCAAACATCTACCGTGAAAAACAGACGCGAAAATAGGACGTTTTATTCAACGGTGTGTTTGGCAGCCTTTCCAAGGACACCCTGTTTTATCCACTCGGTACTCGAATCATGTTTAGCCCAGACGCTTCCATCAGCGAGTTCATTCCGCTGTCCACTCACGTCTCGCCCACGGTGATCAAGACGACGGGTGGGGACTTCCTGTTGGTCTGGCGCCTGGAAGGCCTGCCGTTCGTGGGGCGTGAGGAGTGGGATCTCGAATACCGCCACAACGCCTTCAACCGCATGCTGCAGACGCTGCGCGCGCCCGATTTCGTGAACGTGGCTTTCTGGGTGCACGACGTACGTCGCCGACGCCGCGTCACCGATCGCAGCAAGTTCGCCCATGCGTTCAACCAAGACCTTTCCGACGCCTACTTCGGAACGCTATCGGCGCAAAAGCTGATGCAGAACGAGCTGTATCTGACGATGATTTATCGTCCCGTCGTCAACGGGAAACGCTTTGTCGAAAAATCGGCGGACGTCACGCGACTCGAAACCGAACAGACTCAAGCCATCAATACGCTGCTTGAACTGGCCGGCAACGTCGAAGCAGTGCTGAAGGACTATGCACCCTATCGCCTGGGCATGTACGAAGCGAGCAATCGCGTGGTCTTCTCCGAGACACTCGAGTTTTTCGGTTATCTCCTCAATCGCATCGAGGAGCCGGTACCGGTGCTGAAGGCGCCGATCTACAACTACCTGCCGATCAGCAAACAGCGCTTTTCCGCAAAAACCGGAGATTTCGTCGTCACTACGCCGGATGGCTTGAACCACTTCGGCGCCATTCTCAATATCAAGGAATTCACGGATGGCACTTACCCGGGCATCCTCAATGGCCTGAAATATCTCGACTTCGAATACGTCGTCACCCATTCGTTCAGCCCGATGGGACGACAGGATGCGCTGAAGGCGCTGGATCGAACCAAGGGCGCGATGATTTCTTCGGGCGATAAAGCCGTTAGTCAGATCATCGAACTGGACCAGGCCATGGATCAGATCGCCTCCGGTAATTTCGTGCTGGGCGAATACCATTTCAGCATGACGATTTACGCACCGAATCAGGAGCTTCTATCGCAACAGATCGCCACGACGCGCGCAGAACTCTCCAACGCCGGCTTCGTTTCGGTAAAAGAGGATCTGGCAGTAACAGCAGCTTACTATTCGCAGTTTCCTGGCAACTGGAAATTCCGTACGCGGCTTGCCAACGTCAGTTCGCTGAATTTCCTGGGCCTCTCGCCGCTGCATAATTTCGCTACCGGCAAGAAAGAAAACAATCCTTGGGGCGATTGCGTCACTACGCTGCAGACGACCAACGGGCAGGCTTACCACTTCAACTTCCACGCCACGCATCCGGCCGAAAATTCTCTTGGTGAAAAAGCCATTGCCAACACCATGGTCATCGGCAAGTCAGGCACGGGCAAAACCGCGCTGATCAACTTTCTGCTCAGCCAGGTACAGAAGCTCAAGCCCTCTCCCACCATTTTCTTTTTTGACAAGGACCGCGGCGCCGAAATTTTTGTGCGCGCCTGTGGCGGCAACTATCTGGCGCTGGAGAACGGCAAACCCACCGGCTTCAATCCGTTCCAGTGCGAAAACAACGAGTCCAACACCCAGTTTCTCGCCGACCTCATCAAGGTGTTGGCCGGAAAAACGGTCTACAGCTCGCGCGAGGAGGAAGACATCTACCGCGGCGTGGCCAACATGCTCGATACGCCAATGCGCCTGCGTAGTATGACCAACTTCCAGAAGAGCCTGCCCAACATGGGCGACGACGGCCTGTTCGCGCGAATGCGCCGGTGGACGGCGGGCAACTCGCTGGGCTGGGTGTTTGACAATCCTCTGGACACCATCGACCTGCAGAAAGCCAACATCATCGGCTTCGACTACACCGACATCATCGACAACCCCGAAGTGCGCGTGCCGGTCATCAACTATCTGCTGCACCGGCTGGAGGCGCTGATCGACGGCCGTCCGCTCATCTACGTGATGGACGAGTTCTGGAAAATTCTCGATGGCGAGGGCGGCCTGAAAGAGTTTGCCAAGAACAAGCAGAAAACCATCCGTAAGCAAAACGGTCTCGGCATCTTCGCCACCCAGAGCCCGGAGGACGCGCTGGCCAGCGATATTGCCGCATCGCTGATCGAGCAGACCGCCACCATGATCCTGCTGCCCAATCCCAACGCCAGCAAGGAGGACTATATCAATGGCCTCAAGCTGACCGAGGCCGAATACCAGGTCGTGGTGAGCCTTGACGAGCGGTCACGCTGCTTTCTGGTAAAACAGGGCCACGCCAGTTCGGTCTGCCAGCTCAACCTGCGCGGCATGGACGATGTGCTCTCGGTCATCTCGGCATCCACTGACAACATCGAAATCATGCACGACATCATGCAACAGGTCAGTGCAGCCAAGGATATTCCCGTGGACGATCTGCAGCCCGAACACTGGCTCAAGATTTTTTACGAAAACCGCAAGGGCAGCGGCAAAGCCAAATCGGCGCAGCCGTTACGTACGCGGCCATCCACGCCAACAGCCATGCAGCCATGAAGATCGTCATCCATTTCATCTCACCCGGCACAACTCAAGGAAAGGAGAAAAACATGAAAACCACCTCTCTCCTGCGCGCGATCCCCTGCGGCGGCGCACGCCGCGCACGGTGCGTACTTTTGCTGGCCTCGCTGTGGCTGACCGCACCGCTCGCCCTGCATGCGCAAAGTATGGACGACACCGATGGCTGGCACGTCACGGACAAAAGCACCCATGACAAGCTCGATGCGCTTTACAACAAGAACAAGGACGGTGTGCAGGATATCGACACGCACACCCGCAACATCGACTCCAACTTCAAGATTGGCAGCTACGTTTCGCCCGGCGATCGACTGGCCGACCCAACATCAACCACCGCCGCTCCGGCAGGCGCATCGTCCTCGCAAAGCCCCTTTGCAACCGCCACGATGGAGGACGGTATGGACCAGTGCGCCAACGTCGCCAAGGGGCAGCAGGACACCTGCAAGGAAATCGTGCATACCCAGAACGCCCAGTACATGTACATGACAACCGCCTATGCCAACACGGCCACGCGCAACACGGCTCTGCAGGCGCTGCTCAAAGAGAGGCAGAACATCAAAAGCAGCAGCTGCAGCAGCAGCGGAAGCAGCAGTAGCGGCAGCACTGGCAGCGGCGGAGACACCAGCACCTGCATCGGCCTGCTGGAGGACAACACCAACAAGCTCATGGCCTTGTACAGCTTGATGACGCTGGACCGCCAGCAGATGGAATCGGCCAATCACGCCTATGAGGCCCGCTTGCGCTACCTGCTTAACTATCAGGCCCGACTTGCCAATGCGGCCGCAACCGGCGGGCCGACGCCCAGCAGTGGAGGCAGCAGCGGTTCGGGGCTCCCCGGCTCTATTGATATAGGCAACCTCATCTCCACAGCAGTTGCCGGCGGCGTCATGGCTGGCGCGCTCACCACGTCTTCCGTCAACGGTCCTACGCTGGGTATCGAAAAGAGCAATGGATTTTGATCGATTCCTCCGCCCACATTTCGCCTTCGTCCGTGCGGCGAAGCCAACCGGCAACGGTGACCTATGAGTAGCATCCTGGCCCACCTGGCCTCCAATTTCGGATCATCGGCGGCCTTTGCAGGTTTGTCAGACCCCGTAGGTGACGCGACAAATTTTGTCTTTTTCTCGCTGATCGACACGTACATCAGCAACAAGATCGAACAGTTCCAGTGGGATCTGCTCGGCCGCACCGCGACCTGGGTCGGCGGCATTGCGCTGGTGATGTGCACATTCTGGATCATCGTGCAGGGCTTTCGGGTCATCACCGGCCAATCGCGCACACCAATGATGGCCCTGGTCGGCGACTCGCTGAAGGCCGTGCTGATCATCGGCGTGGCCACGGCGGCCGCGGCCAGTTCGTCGTCGCTGTACTGGTCACTGACGGACGGCATCTCCGGGGAGATCTCCCAGGTTGTCGCCGGCACCTCCTCGCCGATGCAGTCCATCGACAGCAACCTGGCCGCCATGCAGGCGTCCATGATCATGATCGATACGCTCGACGCCGGCCGCGACGCCACCATCGAGAGCACCAAGACTCAGGACAAATGGTTTACCGGCGTCGGCGTAGCGGGGCCCGGCGTGATTGCCGGCTCCATGCTGCTGCTCAACAAGGTCGCGCTGGCGCTGTTTATCGGCTTTGGCCCGCTGTTTATTCTGGCGCTGCTGTTTCCACAGACCAAACAGCTTTTCAGCAAGTGGCTCTTCTATGGCATCGGCACGGTGTTTTCGCTGGCGGTGCTGAGCGTGATGATTGGCATTGCAACCAACATGGTCTACCTCGTCACCGCCGCCTTCGCCGCCAAGTACGCCACCCTGCAGGCGCTGCAGGCGGCCGGCATCACCGATGCCTCCGCGTCCGAAGGCATAAACTCCATGGCCATGCAGCAGGGCGGCCTGGGCTTGATTCTGTCCGCCCTGATCATCTCCACACCACCGATGGCCGCCGCCTTCTTCCAGGGCGTGCTCGGCCAGTTCCAGTCGTTCTCCTCCTTCGGCAATATCGGCGCTGGCGGCGCCATGGCCGCCGCGGCCCAGCAGCAGCGCATGATGGGTAATCCGGCGGCGGCGTTGCCGCCGCCACCAACTCCCCAGCAGTTAGGACCAGGTAACGCATACAGCCAGACGAATCCGAACCCCTTCACGACTCAGATGGCGCAGGCCAATCGTCCGAATGCTTCTACGAATGCGGAACAGATCCCACAAAGGCAATCGCCAGCATCACCATCGGGAGGGCAAAATTCATGAAACTTTTTGCCGCATGTGCACTATTGGGTTCTCTATATGCACCGCTGGCTTGGTCACAATGCTCGGGAGTCAGTGCCGGAGGTTCATGTGTACCACCGCCATGCACCCCAGGATCGCCACTACCTTGTAACCAACCGCAACAAGAGCAACAGCAGATTGCTCCGCAACCTCAAGCGCTATGGGCAGACCGTTGGGGGGCCATTGTCATAGACAGTCAAACGGGCCGCGGCAAAGGAACTGTGACCGGATATGCCAGTAAAGACGCCGCCATTAATGCAGCGATGAGCGAATGCACCGCACAAGGCGCGCCCCACTGCAAATTAGATCTTTTGTTTCATAACCAATGTGCAGCTGTTGCTTGGGGCGCAACTTTTAATATTTCCGTGGGCGACCCTAGTCAACAAGGGGCAGAGGCGGCTGCTTTGGAGCAATGCAATAAGGCAACAACCAACTGCCAGATCGTCTACAGCAAATGCAGTTACGCCGAAAGAATCCGTTAACTGTTAATTCCCACCACCGATATCGCGACTGAAGCCATCCAAGCCACGCCAACACCACACTCACCAGGAAAGAGCCTGCATGAAACACTGGATCGTCATGATGGCGCTGATGCTCGCCCTGCCCGCATCCGCACAGGTCGGCATCGGTGGGCTCACCTATCGTCAGGGCGATCCGTTTCTGTTCTGCACCCAGGGACAGTTCGTGCCCGCCGAATCGCTCAAGGGGTGCTGGTGGCCGCTCGACCCTGCCAGCGGCACGTTCACCGTGAACCCCTCATGCGACCCGCCCAATACCTATGGCCGGCCGTGGTCGTCCGACGACTATGCGTCACTGGCCCAGTACCAGTCGATCTGTCCCCAGGCCATAAAGAGCGGTTCGTGGAAAGGTGCCGGCGATGGGTCGGCGGTGCCTTTCAGTCATTGATGATGGGCGACTAGTAGGCCATGAAGGAGCATCAGGGATGAGCCGCTTTTCAGGTTTTTATTCGGCCGGCGTCTCAGCCGGAAATACCTCTATTGATCGAGTACCGGCTTTCATCACGCTTGATGGCGTGGACCTCATCCCGTCGCCTGTCCTCTTTCATGTGGGCGTTCGACGAGAACACTACGTGCTGATGACCTCTCTCGTCGGCGACTCGCTGAAGGCCGTGCTGATCATCGGCGTGGCCACGGCGGCCGCGGCCAGTTCGTCGTCGCTGTACTGGTCACTGACGGACGGCATCTCCGGGGAGATCTCCCAGGTTGTCGCCGGCACCTCCTCGCCGATGCAGTCCATCGACAGCAACCTGGCCGCCATGCAGGCGTCCATGATCATGATCGATACGCTCGACGCCGGCCGCGACGCCACCATCGAGAGCACCAAGACTCAGGACAAATGGTTTACCGGCGTCGGCGTAGCGGGGCCCGGCGTGATTGCCGGCTCCATGCTGCTGCTCAACAAGGTCGCGCTGGCGCTGTTTATCGGCTTTGGCCCGCTGTTTATTCTGGCGCTGCTGTTTCCACAGACCAAACAGCTTTTCAGCAAGTGGCTGTTCTATGGCATCGGCACGGTGTTTTCACTGGCGGTGCTGAGCGTGATGATTGGCATTGCGACCAACATGGTCTACCTCGTCACCGCCGCCTTCGCCGCCAAGTACGCCACCCTGCAGGCGCTGCAGGCGGCCGGCATCACCGATGCCTCCGCGTCCGAAGGCATCAACTCCATGGCCATGCAGCAGGGCGGCCTGGGGTTGATTTTGTCGGCGCTTATCGTCTCCGCTCCGCCCATGGCCGCCGCCTTCTTCCAGGGCATGCTCGGCCAGTTCCAGTCGTTCTCCTCCTTCGGCAATATCGGCGCCGGCGGCGCCATGGCCGCCGCGGCCCAGCAGCAGCGCATGATGGGTAATCCGGCGGCGGCGTTGCCGGCACCTAATCAGGCACAACCAGGTCAATCCGACGTAGGTGCAGTCAATATGTCGGCAACTCGCACGCCATCATTCTCTAGCGCCAACACGCCGAACGAGCCAATCCCGCAAAGACAGACACCTTCATCGCCATTGGGAGGCTAATAATCATGAAATCACTCGCTACATTGGCAGTGATTGGCTGCCTATATGCGCCACTGGCTTGGTCGCAGTGTTCCGGGGTTAACGCAGGAGGCGGATGTGTCCCGCCACCTTGTACGCCAGGATCGCCATTGCCATGTAACCAGCAGCAACAAGCGCCACAGCAAGCTGCTCCGCAGCAACCACAGGCCGTCTGGGCAGATCGCTGGGGAGCGATCGTTTTAGGCGTAGAGACAGTGAACGTGAGCACTGCGACAGGACGAGCCAGTCGATCAGAAGCCGTGGAAGCTAGCATGGCCGATTGTGCTGCTCATGGGGCAAAGCATTGCAAGCTTGAACTTGCTTATTACAACCAATGCGCTGCGATGGCTTGGGGCTCTAAAAATATAGGTACCGCCGGAGCGCCTACTGAATCACTCGCTCAATCAAACGCCATGAAATATTGCGGGGAAGCTAGCTGCAAGATTGTCTACACCGCCTGCAGCATGGCCGAACGCGTTCAGTAACTAATCGAGACGTATGAAATTCCTTTCCACACTAGCCATGATGGGATGTCTGTATGTGCCGCTCGCGTGGTCGCAGTGCTCTGGAGTGAACGGCGGTGGCGGATGTGTGCCACCACCATGCACACCAGGATCGCCGCTGCCTTGCAATCAGGCGCAACCACAAGAGCAGCAGATGGCTCCACAGCCTCAAGCGGTATGGGCCGATCGTTGGGGAGCAATCGTCATAGACAGCCAAACCGGCAGGGGCAAAGGCACTGTGACCGGATATGCCAGTAAAGACGCTGCGATTAATGCCGCGATGAGTGAATGCGTCTCGCAAGGCGCGCCGGCCTGCAAATTGGTTCTTTCTTACTATAACCAATGCGCAGCGGTTGCTTGGGGATCTACTCATCACTTTACGGCGGGAGACGCGAATCAATCCGAAGCAGAATCGGACGCCTTGCAGCATTGCAATGAAAAAACAACCAACTGCAAGATCGTCTACAGCGCGTGCAGCATGGCCCAACGGATTCGTTAATCACTAACTGCACGCAGCGACGCCCATTTCGAACACAGCCATCAAAGCACGCCAACACAACACTCACCAGGAAGGAGCCCGCATGAAACACTGGATTGTCATGATGGCGCTGATGCTCGCCCTGCCCGTATCCGCACAGGTCGGCATCGGTGGGCTCACGTATCGCCAGGGTGATCCGTTTCTGTTCTGCACCCAGGGACAGTTCGTGCCCGCCGAATGGCTCAAGGGATGCTGGTGGCCGCTCGACCCTGCCAGCGGCACGTTCACCATGAACCCCTCGTGCGACCCGCCCGATACCTATGGCCGGCCGTGGTCGTCCGACGACTACGCGTCACTGGCCCAGTACCAGTCGATCTGTCCCCAGGCCATCAAGAGCGGTTCGTGGAAAGGCGCCGGCGATGGTTCGGCGGTACCGTTTAACCACTGAGGGTTGACTCGTTATAAAGCGTGTGACGATTTAAGCGCAACGCCGTAGCGGCCACTGACATCGCTGCCCCTGCATGCAGCCTCCCCCAACGAATTCTCTGGTCCTTATGAAAACAATCTACTGCTGCATTCTTGCATCAAGCCTGCTCCTTTCAGCCTGCGGGAATGATCACGGTGCTGGCCAATCATCGCCTGTGCTTTCGGCGACGGCGCAGCACGCGTTCTCCGCCACCGTAGCCACTGCGCCCACCGCGCCCACCCCGGCTGCGGCCTCCAGCGCAGGGGTCATGCCCAGCCCATCCACTCCACATCAAGGAAGCACGATGGATGATTTCAAAAGTTTCGCCACCGGCGGCGCCAAGCTGCTGGACTCCAAGACAGGCGATCTCAACGGGGATGGCAAGCCGGAGGCGCTGCTGGTCATTGACCCACCCGTCACTGGCAACGAGAAGCTGGGCGAAGGCCCGCCACGCGTGGTGCTGCTACTGGCGCGCGATAACGCCGACCAATGGCAGAAAGTCGCACAGAACGACAAGATCGTGCCGTGCGCGCAATGCGGCGGCATCGCCGGCGACCCGTATAGCTACGCGCAGATTGCCGACAATCGTTTCACCATCGTGACCGAAGGCGGCTCGAGCCAGCACTGGTCCAACGAATATACCTTCGCCTATTCGGCCGAAAAAAAGGACTGGCTGCTGCATGAGGTCAAGCGCGAGGTCACCGATCAGAACAGCGGCAAACAAAAACAACTCGACCTGACGTCGAAGGATTTCGGCGAGGTGACGTTTAAGGACTTTGATCCCTCGACGCTGCCGCAGGTTGAACTGCCTTGAGTGAGTTCCCGCCATGGCTGGCGGGGATGCGGCAGACAGGGAGCCGAGTCGTTTTTTGAAAATTAATCAGGAGTTACATCGATGGCTATGGATCGAGAAACACAGCTGTTGCAGGACGCCATCAGGGCGGGCATCACCTCACCCAAGGAACTGGCCAATTTCATGGCGCAGGTCAGCGCGGAATCCAACGGACTGAGCCGACTGGAAGAAGGGTTCCGCTACACCCGCAACAATGCGCAAATCCCCGTAAAGTACGCACACCGCGAAGGCGAGCAAGTGCTGGATGCCGCGCGCCTCGAAGCGCTGCGCGGCAAGCCCGAGAAACTGGCCGAGTTAATGTACGGCGGACGCATGGGCAACGATCAGCCGGGTGATGGTTATACCTATCGCGGGCGCGGCTACATGCAGCTGACCGGCAAGGAGAACTACGCGGCGGCCGGCAAAGCGCTCGGACTGGATCTGGTGAAGCACCCGGAGCTGGCCGCCGAACCGGAGAACGCGTCGAAGATCGCTACGTGGTATTGGGAAAATCGCGTACCCAGCGCGGCGCACGAGGATGTGAAAAAGGCGACACTGGCCATCAACGGCGGCTACAACGGGCTGGACACGCGCGAGACGCAGTTCGCGAAGTGGGAAAAGACCTTGACCCCGGAAGTGATGCAGCATCTGGGCAAAGGCGAAGCTGCTGCATTGCCCGGCACAGCGTCCGCGCCCCACGCCTCGAAGCCAGTGACCGGACTCGATCAAAACACTCGCGACGCCGGCGTCCACGACCTGCAAGCCAACCTCGCCAAGCTCGGTTACAAGGACGGCCACGGCCAGCCTCTCCAGGCCGATGGTCATTTCGGCCTCGACACCCGCCACGCGGTGGAGCGCTTCCAGCAAGATCACGGTTTGACCGTGGACGGCATCGCCGGACCGAAAACGCTGGAAGCCATTCAACAGGCGCAGACCAAACACGCCGCGCCCAATCTCACCGATCCGAAGAACCCCGACCACGCGCTGTACGAACAGGCACGCAGCGCTGTGCACAAGCTCGACGCCAGCATAGGCCGCACCCCCGATCTGCAGAGCGACCAGTTGGCGGCGTCATTGGTGGTATCCGCCAAACATCAAGGCATGACCGCCATCGACACCGTCGTGCTCAGCGAGGACGGATCGCACGCCTTTGCTGTGCAGGGCCGACATGACTCGCCACTGCGGCAGATCGCCTTTGTGCCGACAGCCGAGGCGGTGAACACGCCACTCGACAAAAGCAGCGCAGCGGCGCAGGCGGTGCACCCCGAACCGGTGCAGACGCCGCCCATCACAGCGCCGGTGCAGTCGGCCCCAGGCATGGCGCTATAGCGATGCAGGCCACGACGGGCCCGGTTGAACTCACCGGCTGCGCGCGCGAGCGCGCGGCCGGTGCCGCGTGCGTGTGGATCGTCATCACCGGCCAGTCGTTTATCCCTTCTTCGGGGCGCACGCCAATGATGGCCCTGGTCGGCGACTCGCTGCGGGCGGTGCTGATTATCGGCGTGGCCACCAGCATGGCGGCTACGTCTCAAGGGCTTTACTGGACGCTTTCCGACGGCGTCTCTACCGCCATCGTCCAGCTGGTTACCGGCAAAAGCGCCAGCCCTTTTCAGTCCATCGACGATAACCTGGCCGTCATGCAACTGGGCCTGAGCACCATCGATACCATCGAGGATGGCGGCAACGGTAACGTCGCCAGCGACCTGGCGCGCGACAAGTGGATGTCCGGTGCCGGCGTCGCCGGTCCGGCGGTCATCGCCGGCGCGTTGCTGCTGCTCAACAAGATCGCCCTGGCGCTGTTCATTGGCTTCGGGCCCCTATTCATCATCTGCCTGTTGTTCAAGCAGACCGCGTCGCTCTTCAGCCGCTGGCTGCTCTACGGCATAGGCACGTTATTTTCCCTGGCGGTGCTCAGCGTCATGATCACCTTCGCCATGCAGATGCTGACCGCCATCACCGCCGCCTACATCGCCCAATACGTCGCCTCGATGGCCACCAACGGCGCACTGTCAACCGACGGCCTCAACTCCATGGCCCTGCAGCAGGGCGGCATCGGTTTGATTCTCACTACGCTGATCATCTCTGCTCCGCCCATGGCTGCGGCGTTCTTTCAGGGCACGCTGGGGCAGTTCCAGTCCTACTCACCGTTCGGCATGGTCGGCCGCGAGTCCGCGGTATCTGCGGCGCAGCAGCAGACGGCTCTGGGGCAGTCATCAAACTCGGCCCCTCCAGCACCTAGCAGTCCTCAAAGGGGAAATGTAATTCCCCAGCCAAACAGCACACCTCAAATTACGGGCGCTAGCAGCTACTCCAACAACAATCCCGGAATCAAGCAAGGCAGCACTATCGGCAATGCAAACGGATCGGGATCTCAAGGGCCGGGCTCATGAAAACTACCTACGCATTAATTCCATTGTTTTTTGTCTTCTGCACGGCAATTGCAGCCGCCCAATGCGCTACAGGGGTGGATACCGGCGGGGAGTGCGTACCTCCCGACGAGCTGAGTCCACAGCAGGCGCCTATTCCACGTCACCAGCCACAACAACCTCGTACTGTTTGGGCCGACCGATGGGGTGCGATCGCCATCGACAGCGGTACATCGAGCGTCGGTGTCTCAGAGAATCAAACCAGCAAATCCGCCGCCAGCGCGGAGTCACTGCAGCGTTGTGCATCGAAGAGCAATAGCCAGCACTGCAAATTAGAACTGGCTTACGGCAATGGATGCGCAGCCTTGGCTTGGGGAGCAACAAACGTCGGATTTGCAAATGATGAAACACAGACCAAAGCGCAGAATTCTGCGATGGAAACCTGCCAAGCAAATGGTTCGTCCGGCTGCAAGATCGTCTACAGCGCCTGCAGCCTCCCCGTCCGCGTCCAGTAACCACCACGTCTGAAAATCATTTCATACAAGGATCACAAGGATCAGGAGACCCTCCATGAAACCGCATGCCCTGCTCGCCACCGTAGTTATCGGCGCCACCGCCAGCCTCACGGCCACGTCGATCTATGCCCAAAGCACCTGCCCCAGCTTTTTGTGCATGGCCGGCAAGGTTCAGGGCAAACAAAACGTGCCTGGCTGCGACGCTCCTATCGAGGCGTTTTTTTCGCCCATGCTTTATGTCTACGACGAGGAAGGCATCGATTGGCCGGCCACCGCCGTGAACCGGCAACAGTGGCTTAGCCAGTGTCCCGGCAGCCTGGGCGGACAGAACGGCGCCATTCTGACTGCCATCATTGCCGAGTACGGCATGCGGGCCGAGTAAAAGCGATGCTGTGCAAACCGGTGCGGGTAGTGTGCATCGTGACCTGCCAGTCCCGCGAACCGATGATGGTCCTGGTCGGCGACTCCCTGCGTGCCGTGCTGATCATCGGCGTCGCCACCAGCATGGCCGCTACCTCCCAGGGACTCTACTGGACGCTTTCCGACGGTGTCTCTACCGCCATCGTCCAGCTGGTTACCGGCAAGAGCGCCAGCCCTTTTCAGTCCATCGACGATAACCTGGCCGCCATGCAACTGGGCCTGTCCACGATCGACACCATCGAGGATGGCGGCAACAGCAACGTCGCCAGCGACCTGGCGCGCGACAAGTGGATGTCCGGTGCCGGCGTCGCCGGACCGGCGGTCATCGCCGGCGCCTTGCTGCTGCTCAACAAGATCGCCCTGGCCCTGTTCATCGGCTTCGGCCCCCTGTTCATCATCTGCCTGCTGTTCAAGCAGACCGCTTCGCTGTTCAGCCGATGGCTGCTCTACGGCATAGGCACGTTATTTTCCCTGGCCGTGCTCAGCGTCATGATCACCTTCGCCATGCAGATGCTGACCGCCATCACCGCCGCCTACATCGCCCAATACGTCGCCTCCATGGCCACCAACGGCGCACTGTCCACCGACGGCCTCAACTCCATGGCCCTGCAGCAGGGCGGCATCGGTTTGATTCTCACTACCTTGATTATTTCCGCTCCGCCAATGGCGGCGGCTTTCTTTCAGGGCACGCTGGGGCAGTTCCAGTCCTACTCACCGTTCGGCATGGTCGGCCGGGAATCCGCCGCTTCCGCGGCACAGCAGCAGACGGCGCTGGGGCGCAGCGCTGCAGCAGGGGGTGGGTCAGCGCCAACAAATCAGTCGTCGCAAAATGCTTACCAAAGCGGAACCTCACTTAGTGCCTTGAGCAGCAGCGGATACCAGAATACGAATCCCGGGATTAAGCAAGGTAGTGCTATTGGTCAAGCAAATGGATCGGGATCTCAAGGGCCGAACTCGTGAAAACTATCCATGCATTAATTCCTTTGCTTTTTGTCCTCTGCACAACAGTCGCAGCAGCCCAATGCGCAACCGGTGTGGATACGGGTGGCCAATGCATTCCTCCCGAAGAATTGAGCCCACAGCAGGCACCTAATCCACGTCACCAGCCACAGCAACCCCGCGCCGTCTGGGCTGACCGATGGGGCGCTATCGTAGATGACCCGGATGGCGGTGCTGGCACCGCAGAGAACCAGCCATCAAAGGATCAAGCCATCCGGATCGCGACCTCCATCTGCAGCCGTAATGGAGGACAGCATTGCAAAGTATTTATTACTTACTACAACCAGTGTGCAGCTGTCGCAGTAGGTGGAGAGCACACGAACGGTTCTAGTGCGCCCAGCAAAGAACAAGCAGAACAGCAAGCGCTAGATCATTGCGGCGGCTCAAATGCCTGCAAAATTGTCTACAGCGCCTGCAGCCTCCCTGTCCGTATTCAGTAACCACACGCATGAAAGCGCGCCGCCAGATTTCAGGAGACCTGTCATGAAACTGCACTCCCTGCTCGCCACTGTCGTTCTTGGTGCCGCCGCCAGCCTGACGGCCGCTCCAGTTCATGCCCAGGATGTGTGTGCCAGCTTTTTGTGCATGGCAGGCAGGGTTCAGGGCAAGGAAAACGTACCCGGCTGCGATGCTCCGGTCGAGGCGTTTTTTTCGCCCACGTTATATATCTACGACGAGGAAAGCATCGATTGGCCGGCCACTGCCTTGAACAGGCAACGGTGGCTTAGCGAATGTCCCGGGAGCCAAGGCGGACAGAACGGCGCCATCCTGACCGCCATCATTGCCGAATACGGCACGCGGCCTTCCGGCTGAGGCACATCAAGCGAAAACGGCTATACCGAGCTAGTCAACAAACGCGCCGGGCAACACAAAACATCACATCTTGTCTCCAACAGCGATAGTCGATTGATGAAAAGAAATTACGCACTCGCATTGACGCTACTTATCGCGTTGCCTTGTTTATTACCAGGCGCCGGGCGCGCGCAATCGGGTTCGGCCCACCAGCCATCCTCAGCGCAAGCATTAACCCACAACCCCTACAGCCAGGCCGCATCGGCGCATGCGATGCGGCCGACGCTCCCCGATCGGTTTACTGCTTATGCATCTGAGTCCATTGGCAACAACCAAATATGCGTAGCTGGACGCACGACCGACGTGGACGGCATCAACCAAAAGCCCGTCGTCTACGTGGCAGAGCAAGCCAGCAAACGCCTGCTCTGGATAACGTCACTCGATGTGCCGCCGGAGATGTATCAAAGCCGCGCAACGCATTGCACACGGCGGGGCGAGTCAGTTTACGTTCTGCTGCAGTCCGATACACAGTCAGAGCAGTCGCTTTCGCAAACCCTGCTGCGCGTGGTGAAGTTGGGAGCCACAAACGGAAAAGTGCAAATCCAACAGGATATCGACGTACCGACCGCTTATTCCGCATGGGTCGACGAAGGCGCGACCCATTTTACCTGGCACGCTGATCGTCTTGTCGTTGAAGGACATGACCGACTGGACGCCGACCATGAGCAGCAAGGAACGTTTACGCTTCGTTTGAACCGGCGTGCGTCAAGGTAGTTGTCGCGTCGTGCGTTATGCCGCGTGCTTCAGTTCGGTTCGTTCTGGGTTGAGATAGACCTCGTTGGCGAGTGTCCAGTCGCGCGTATGCCGCGCCCAGCGCGCGGGATGTCGTTGACGTGCCTTCGCATAGAGCTCGGCACGTGCGGCCAACAGGCGTTCTGCATGACCGCAGTGGCGCTGGCTGGGCGTGACGTAGTTGAGTGCGCTGTGGCGGTGCTCGTGGTTGTACCAGGCGACGAAGCGGTTGACCCATACGCGCGCCTCGTCGATCGTGTCGAAGGGGCGTTCGGGCCAGAGCGGGCAGTACTTCGCCGTGCGGAACAGCGCTTCGGCGTAGGCGTTGTCGTTGCTCACCCGCGGACGACTGAACGACGAGGCGACGCCAAGTTCGTGAAGCGTGGCGAGCATGACGGCACCCTTCATCGCCGAGCCATTGTCCGAGTGCAGCACCAGCGGCCGACCGACGATGCGTTCGCGCAAACAGGCCTTCCTGATCAAGTCACTGGCATGATCGGATGACTCGGCCTCGTGCACCTCGTTGGCCACCAGCAGGCGGCTGTGGATGTCCTTGACCATGTACCAGTAAAAGTAGCGGCCCTTGACGGTGCTGGGCATCCAGGTGATGTCCCAGCACCAGACCTGGTTGGGGCCGGTCGCCCTATGGGTGGTGGGCGCACGACGCTGGGGCGCCTTGCTGCGTCCCCGATGCGCGGTTTGACTGGCCGCTTTGAGCACGCGGTAAAACGTCGACTCACTGGCCAGGAAGATGCCTTCATCGGCCAGTTTCGGCACGATCTGGTGCGGCGTCATCTGGGCATGGGCCGGTTCGTTGGCGGCGGCCAGAAGGTGCCGACGTTCTTCGTCACTGAGCTGATGGGCCGGTGCGGGCCGATGCGCCTGTGGGCGCGCATCTTCGGGCTTCTGCCGCCATCGCTGCACCGTGCGGATGCTCAGCGCCAGCATCGCGCAGGCTGGCGCAAGCCGCGCCCCGGCAGCCACCGCGTCATCGAGAAGAGCCAACGCCTCGCGGCGATCTGAGGGAGAGGTCATGCGTCCTCGTCCTTGCCCCAGATCGCCTCGGCTTTTTTCGCAGCACCAACAGCGCGGCGGTTTCCGCCAACGCCGCATCCTTGCGGCGCAGTTCGCGCTCCAACTGCCTGATGCGCTCGCGCGCCATGCCGCTATCGGGCTTCACCACACCTTGGGCGGTGGTCATCGGCGCATTGGCCTGCTCGCACGCCACGCGCCATTGCCGGATCTGCTCCGGCAGCAACCCTATCCGGCGACAGTACTCGGAGAGCTCTGCCTCATTCATCGGCGCACTTTCCACCACGATCCGAAATTTCTCCGGACCGGACCAACGCTCGCTTTGTCCGCTGTCCTTACGCACCAGCGATCCCTCGATCAGCGCTGCATTTCGCCACGTCCGCAGCGTGACTTCCGTAATGCCCGACGCCAAGGCCAACGCACGGATTCGGCGGTTCGTCGGTGGCCCCATCTGTTCGATCGCCCATTGCCGCTGTTCGGCTGTGTAACGTACCCATTTCATGCTCTCGCTCGCTGCCGCCTTCCAGTGTGATTGATCAAATCAAACGAGGCGACAACTAGTCTGACGTGGAGGGGAACGATGATTTAAAACCCTAAGGAGAACCTTGTCATGAACGACAAAGAGCAATTCATCGCAGATCTGTACCCCGCCGCTACCAAGGTATCGCAGGAGACAGGGATGTCCAAAGAGTTGATTCTAGCGCAAGCCGCTTTGGAAACGGGCTGGGGCGAAAAGGTTCTACCAGGAACAAACAACATTTTTAACATCAAGGCATCGCCGGACTGGCACGGTCCCACAAAGTCCTTCCTTGTACCCGAGTTTGAGCACGGCAAGCGGGTGATGGTCAATGCGGAATTTCGCGTTTATGGTTCTGTGGAGGAATCACTGCGTGACCGCGTAAAGTTTTTGCAAGAGAACCCGCGCTATGCCAAAAGCGGTTTGTTCGATGCCGACACCAAGGGCCACCTCGAGAAAGAAGCCAACGCGTTGCAAAGAGCCGGTTATGCCACCGACCCAAAGTATGCCGAGCAACTCGCTGCTGTGTACAACGGACCGACGATGCAACGTGCCATCAAAGAGGCACAGGCGGGCTATGCAAACACGCTAGCAAGCCATTCAGACGCATCGCACAGCGATCACGTGAATGTCGCACGTGGATTGTCAGGTGGGAGCACGGGTCTCACCGTCACCCAACTGCAAACCGACCTCAACCACCTTGGCTACACCGATGCGCAGGGCAAAGCCTTGCATATAGATGGCCACTTCGGGCCTGCCACCAAGGCTGCCGTCGAGGCGTTTCAGCACGATCACCATTTGGCCGTCGATGGCAATGTGGGGCCGAAGACGCTGGAGGCTTTACATGCGCAGACCCAGGCTGCCGCCAAAGTGGCATCGCCGGGACTCGACAATCCGAGGAATTCCGACCATGCCCTCTTCGAACAGGCACTCGCCGGCGTGCGCCAACTCGACGCCCAGGCTGGCCGTACCTCCGACCAGCACAGCGCCAACCTCGCCGCGGCGCTGGTGGTAGCCACCAAGCAAGAAGGCCTGACGCGTATCGACACCGTCGCGCTCAGTACCGACGACGGTTCGCACGTGTTTGCCGTGCAGCACGGAATGCCAGCGCCGAAGTATGCGCAGGTGCCGACCCTGCCCGCGCTCAACACGCCGATCGAACAGAGCAGCAAGGCGGCGCGACAGGTGAATCAGCCGCAAGCACAGCCGCCGATGCAGGCAGCGCCAGTGCCAACGCCGAGTGCGCCATCCTTTTCTCTCGGAACAAGCGCGCATGCGCGTCGAGATCGCGGCGTCGAACATCATCAAATCAATGCGGCCAGCTTTACCGCGATATAACTTTAGCCGAAGCGTGTCGCTGAGTGGCGTCCAGCTAAACACTCGATAAGTTTACGATCTGCCAGCGCAGGCGCAGGTTGCCCTTGCCTGCCGCAGACTCTACCCTTCGACAAACTAAAGGCTGCCCGGCGTGTGCCGCGGCATGGGTAAAGCGTGTGGTGAAGTAGGGCTACCACGATGGGGAATCGATGAGTATCAAGTCGCGCCTGATCGCCATGAACTTTCTGCAGTTTTTTGTGTGGGGTTCGTGGCTGATCACGATTGGCGCTTACTGGTTTCAGAACCGGCACTGGTCGGGCGCGCAGTTCGGTGCGATTTTTTCGACGATGGGCATTGCGTCGATGTTCATGCCGTCACTGATGGGCATGGTGGCCGACAAGTGGGTCAATGCCGAAAAGCTGTATGGCCTGCTGCATTTGGGCGGCGCCGCCGTGCTTTTTGCCACGCCGTTGATCGACAACCCGACGACGTTTTTCTGGGTGATGCTGCTCAACATGATGTGCTACATGCCGACGATATCGCTGTCGATCGCGGTGGCGTATTCGGCGCTGAAGGCTGAGGGGCGCGATGTGGTGATCGACTACCCGCCGATCCGCGTGTGGGGCACGATTGGCTTTATCGCGGCGCTGTGGGTGGTGAGCCTGCTGCATCTGGAAACGACGACGGGCCAGTTCTATGTTGCGTCCGGCGCGTCGCTGCTGCTGGGCGCGTATGCGTTCACCCTGCCCCCGTGTCGGCCCAAGCTAGACCAGCTGCGCGGCAAGTCGCTGCTGGATACGCTGGGGCTGACGTCGTTCAAGCTGTTCCGCGATCGCAAGATGGCGATCTTCTTTTTGTTTGCGATGCTGCTGGGTGCGGCGCTGCAGTTGACCAATGCCTATGGCGATACGTTTCTGCACGACTTCGCCACGGTCGGTGCGTACAAGGGCACGATAGCGGTGCGCTATCCGGCGATCATCATGTCGATTTCGCAGATATCGGAAACGCTGTTCATTCTGGCGATTCCGTTTTTCTTGAAGCGCTTCGGCATCAAGACAGTGATGCTGATCAGCATGCTGGCGTGGACGCTGCGCTTCGGGCTTTTTGCCTACGGCAATCCCGGCCCGCAGCTTTGGATGATCGTGCTGTCGTGCATCGTCTACGGCATGGCGTTCGACTTTTTCAACATCTCCGGTTCGCTCTTTGTGGAGGGGCAGAGCGATCCGGCTATTCGGGCCAGCGCGCAGGGCCTGTTTATGCTGATGACCAACGGTGTCGGCGCCGTGCTGGGCAGCTCGCTCAGCGGCCTGATTATCGATGCGTGGTTTATCCGTGCCGATGGCAGCAAGGACTGGCACGACATCTGGATCGCCTTTGCCCTGTACGCGCTCGCGGTGGCGGTGCTGTTTTCGATCCTGTTCAAGCACCGGCATGATCGTGGCGCCGTCATGCATCCGCACGGCGCAGGAGATACCGCAACGGGTGCCATCGCCGACTGATCAGTCGCCCGGCAGCAGATGCTCCTGCACCAGATGGCTGGTGGACGGAATCAGCTGGCCGCGATCATCGAAGCGCAGCACGATGAGCCAGTTGTAAACGTCGCCAGGCCACTTGTCCTTGCCCACCAAGGTTTTCAGATCGCCGCCGAACGCGTTGATCAGGTTGCCCAGCTCGCCGTGATGCCAGGCGATAAGCACCACGCCGGCTTGGTTCTGCCAGCGCAAGGACTCGACAAGCTTGTCCACTTGCTTGTCGGCAAACGGCTGTTCCAGCGGAAGCTGCAGGCGCGTTGCGAGCGGCGTCAGCGTCAGCCGCGGGCGCTCGCTGTTCTTGCTGTCGCTGGTGGCAATCAAACGCTGCGGATGCAGCGTCTGGCCGTCGATGCGCAGCGGGTCGAAATAGTTGGCGTAAGCCTCGGCGCGCCGCTCGCCGCGTGGCGTGAGGCCGCGGCTGTTCGGACCATCGTCCTGGTCGGGTTTTTCGGCATGGCGAACGATTAGTACAGTGACGTTGCGCAGACCGCGGGAGCCGTCGTCGGCATGCCTTTGCGAGTGATGCGCCGAAGCCAGCGCGGGGAGTAACAGTAATCCGCAAAGAAATCGGCGCAGCATGTTCTCGCATCCAACGAAGGGGGCGTCAGGATACCAGCGTGCTCGCCACCACTCGATCGCGACCGTATGACTTCGCCGAATACAGCGCGGTGTCCGCCGCACGCATCCAGCTTGAGACGTCGTGGCAGCGCTCGCCGTCGAACAGCGCGACGCCGATGCTGATGGTGATCTGCGGCACGCCGAGCTCTTCGGGCAGCGCCAGCGAAGCGACGCCGGCGCGCAGCGTTTCGGCCAGCCGCATGCCATCTTCCGCGCCCAGCTGCGGGCACAGCACAATGAATTCTTCGCCGCCGATGCGGGCGAGGTGACCCGCAGCCCCAATGGCGCGCCGCAGGTAATCGGCCACCAGCACCAGCACGCGGTCGCCCTGCTGGTGACCGACAGTGTCGTTGATGTGCTTGAAGTGATCGAAGTCGATCAGCATCAGCACGTGCAGCGGATCGCGCATATCGCGATGGCTTGCCAGCAACGCCGTGGCACGCTGCTGAAACGCGCGGCGGTTTGCAATGCCGGTAAGCGGATCGCACAGCGCCTGCGCGCGCATTTCCGACGCGTGCCGCCGCTGCCCACGCAGCAGCATGAAAAGCAGCCCGGCGAACAGCACCAGCCCGACCACCACAATGGTCACCACGAGATTGGCCAGTTTTTGGCGCTGCTGCATTTCATCCCGTCGTGCCGCCTCCGCCTGTGCGGTTTTCAACTCCAGTTTCTGATCGTGATTGGTGCGCTCCAGATCATCGATGCGCAGTTCCTTTTCTCGCGCGGCGTAGCGCTGCTCGAGCTCCGCTTCGATCGCGCGCAGTGCCGGCGTGTTGGTCGCGTTTTCCAGTTTGACGACCTCACGCTCGTCGGCAAGCGCCTGGCGCAGGTCGCCGGCCTGTTCGGCCACGCTGCTTTCCACTTCCAGAAGATCGCTGAGCTGGCCGTTCATGCCAGCCGTGCGGGCCTTGGCGACCGTCGCTTTCATCAGCGCATAGGCCTGGCGGTACTCGCCCAGTGCCGCCATCGCGCGGGCGATATCGGTGCTGGAGCCTATCGAGTCGCTGATGCGACCATCCGCCAGCTCCTGTTTGAGCGAGGTCTGCGACAGCTGCAGCGCCTCGCGCGCGCGCCCCTGCTTCAGGTACATCTGCGAAAGATTGTCGCCAACGGAGACCGCCATGCGCGGGCCGCCGGCCAATTTGAAATGTCGACGCGAGCTTTCGTAGGATTTTGCCGCTTCACCGACCCGATTGAGCGTGGCCAGCGCAATGCCTTCGTCGTTCTCGGCGTCGCCCACGCCCCATTCGTCGCCCAGCGCCAGATAATCGCCTTTCACTTGCCGGCACAGCGGCAGCGCACGATCGGGCTTTTCGTCCAGCGTGTAGGCATCGCACAGCTGGAAGCGCGCCCACGCGACCAGTTCGGGATCGGCGTTGCCCAGCACCTTGTCGGCGGCGCGCAAGGCCTCGCCCATGCCGTCGCCGGTGCCGTTGGCGATGTCGTGGCGTGAACGAAGGAACCCGGCCGCGGCGGCGGCGACCGGATCATTGCTGGCGCTCGCCAGACCGTCGAGGCGCAGGGTCGCCTCGGCAAAAGCCGCGTCGTCGTTGGCGTTGATGGCCGCGGTACCCATGCCCCACAGCAGCGCCCGTTCCTGTACCGCGGTCAGGCCCGAACCCGAACGATCAAGCTGCTGGCGGACGTCGTCAATCACGCCATGCGGATCGCTGACCGCGCGGCCACGCAGGCTGTTCATCGGCGAGGCGGCCGCGGCCAGCGCCGGCAATAGCAGCGCCATTACAAGAACCGGCAGTCCCCTGATTCCCCGCGTCATCGGCTACTCACTTCAGGCGCCCGTGGTTTCATGATAATCAACCAGACGCATTCCGGCGCGACCTTTACAATGCGACCATGCAGATAGGCCCTTACCGCATCGACCCGCCCGTGGTGCTCGCGCCCATGGCCGGCGTCACCGACAAGCCTTTCCGCCTGCTGTGCAAACGGCTGGGCGCCGGACTGGCGGTGTCGGAAATGACCAACGCGGACCCCCGTCTCTGGCACACGCGCAAATCGATGCAAAGAATGGACCATTCCGGCGAACCGGAGCCGGTCAGCGTGCAGATCGCCGGCTACGACCCGACCATGCTGGCCGAAGCGGCGCGCTTCAATGTCGCCAACGGCGCCCAGCTGATCGACATCAACATGGGCTGCCCGGCCAAGAAGGTGTGCAACGTCTGGTCCGGTTCGGCCTTGCTACAGGACGAACCGCTGGTGGCGCGCATCGTCAGAGCCGTGGTCGAAGCGGTTGATGTGCCAGTGACGTTGAAGATCCGCACGGGCTGGGACCGGCAGAATAAAAACGCGCTGACGATCGCGCATATCGCCGAAGACAGCGGCATCGCCGCGCTGGCCGTACACGGCCGCACCCGCGCCGACAGGTACGAGGGTGAGGCCGAATACGACACCATTCGCGCGGTGAAAGCGGCGGTGCGCATTCCGGTGCTGGCCAACGGCGACGTCACCACGCCGCAACAGGCCCGGCACGTGCTGGATAGCACCGGCGCCGACGCGGTGATGATCGGCCGCGGCGCGCAGGGGCGGCCGTGGATCTTCCGCGAGATTGCGCATTACCTTGCCACCGGCGACCTGCTGCCCGAGCCGACGCCGTCGGAGGTCGGCGCAATTCTGCTCGGTCACCTCGAACAGCTCTACGCGTTCTACGGCGAACTGGCCGGCGTGCGCATCGCGCGCAAGCATCTGGGCTGGTATGCCAAGGACCGACCGGAGAACGTCGCGTTTCGACAGGTCGTCAATCAGGCCGAATCGGCCGAGGCGCAGATGCGGTTGACCCGGGATTATTTCGAAGCGTTGAGCGCTGGCGAGCGTTTGGCCGCCTAGACGCGCCACCGTATCGCGGCCGCCGCAACCACTTGCAACCGGATTGGCGCATCATCGGCGTCCTTCGCACCGCGGTTATCGCACCTGTCGACCATGACGTTGCACCTGCCACACTTCGCCCGTTTGTCACGGCCCCTGCGCTGCTGCGCGTTGCTGGCCAGCCTGCTGCTGCTCGGCAGTTGCCGGGCGACGCTGTTCGCCGGACTCAACAGCACGGACCAGCATCGCGGCATCGAGCAGCAGCGCAATATCGTGTTCGATGCCCCACACGACCTGGCGCTCGACGTTTATCTGCCGGCAAACGCCGGGCCGCTGACTAGCAGCCGTGCGCCGATGGTGGTGTTCTTTTACGGTGGTGACTGGACCCACGGCAAACGCCAGTGGTATCGCTTTGTCGGCACGGCGCTGGCGGCGCAAGGCATCCTGGTGGTGATACCCGACTACCGCAAATACCCCCATGTGACGATGGACGGCTTTATGCAGGACGGCGCTCGGGCGGTGGCCTGGGCCCACACCCACGCTACCGAAATGGGCGGCGATCCGAACAACCTCTTCGTGATGGGCCACTCGGCCGGGGGCCAGATCGCGGCGTTGCTGAGCACCGATCCCGAATGGCTGAAGCCTTACGGCATGCGGCCGCGCGATCTGGCCGGATTTATCGGGCTGGCCGGGGTTTACGATTTCATGCCGATTCCCGCTAGCGAAAAAGACATGCTCGGCACCTTCGGCCACACGCTGGCCGAGCAGGCCCGTGCGCAGCCCGTTCGCTACGTCAGCGGGCACGAGCCGCCGATGCTGCTTTTGCAGGGCACCGGCGATCACGAGGTCGATCCCTCCAATGCGCTGTCGCTGGACAAGACCATGCTGGCGGAGCACGAGGACGTCACCCTCAAGCTGTATCCCGGCATCGGCCACTCGCCGCTGCTGTTCTCCATATCGCGACCGCTGCGCCATCACGCGCCGACACTGGCTGACATCGTCCGCTTTATCCGCGAGCACGAAGCCATGCGTGACAAGGGCGAACAAGCCGCCCTCCATAGCCGCTGAGTGGATCAGCGCCGCATCTGGCCGAAACGCATCATTGACTTGAGTCCGGCACCGGACTAACTTCAGCCCCGCTGAAGGTTTTCATCTTTCTATGCGAATAGAGAGATGAAATGAAAAGGGAAGCCGGTACCAAGCCGGCGCTGCCCCGCAGCGGTAGGTGGAAACGAACTCCGTCACACGCACTGGGCCAATAGCCCGGGAAGCGGCGGACAGTAGGCGCAAGCACAACGTCCACGAGCCCGAATACCTGCCTCAGCCGAAAGTGCGGCAACGCACTTCCGCCCGACCTGGCGTTTCCGCGGGGAAGCACCGGAGCCATCGCGTCGCCGTGTCCGCGGCCGCCGCGCTGTCTTCGCACGCCCCGCGCAAGCGTCGGTTCGCCCGCGGGGGCGAAGGTCAACGGCGCGGCGCGGTTGCCGGCCACCCTTCGTTCCTCTTTGCCCATCATGCAAGAGGAATTTTTATGTCACTCGTTACTTATTCCGGTTTTCCACGCATCGGACTCAAACGCGAGCTGAAACGCTCGCTCGAATCGCACTGGCGCGGCGACAGCAGCGCCGAGGCGCTGCTCGACACCGCCGCCATGCTGCGGCGGCGGCACTGGAAGCTGGCGGTGGATGCCGGTGCCGACGTGGTGCCGTGCAACGACTTCAGCCTGTACGACCACGTGCTGGACACCGCGGTGCTGTTCGATGCGATACCGGCGCGCTATCGGCCCGTATTCGATGAAAATCCTTTGGACGGCTATTTCGCCATGGCTCGCGGCCACAAGCGCGGCGGTCACGATCTGCACGCGCTGGAAATGACCAAGTGGTTCGACACCAACTACCACTACCTGGTGCCGGAACTGGAGGCCGGCCAGCGCTTCGCCCTGAATGCCAACAAGCCGCTGGCCGAATTCCTTGAGGCGCAGGCGCAAGGTCACACCACGCGGCCGGTGCTGCTGGGGCCGGCATCGTTCCTGCTGCTGTCGAAAAGCGTCGACGGCAGCGATCGCCTGGATTTGCTGGATGATCTGGTCCGCGTCTACGTCGAATTGCTCGGTCAACTGGCCAATGCCGGCGCGGCGTGGGTGCAGCTGGACGAACCGTGCCTGGTGCTCGATCTGGACAGCGACGACCATGCCGCCTATCGCCAGGCGTACGCCGCGCTGGCCGCCGCGCGCACGCCGCGGCTGCTGCTGGCCAGCTACTTCGGCGCGCTGGGGGACAATCTCGCGCTGGCGACCAGCCTGCCCGTCGACGGCCTGCACATCGATCTGGTCCGCGCGCCGGAACAGCTCGATGCCGTGCTCGATGCGCTGCCCGAGGGCAGCGTGCTCAGCGCCGGCGTGGTCGATGGGCGCAATATCTGGCGCAGTCGCCCCGAGCGCGTCACCGCGCTGCTGAAAAAGGCGCAGGCACGCGTCGGCAGCGAACGCCTGTGGGTCGCGCCGTCGTGTTCGCTCCTGCACGTGCCGATAGATCTCAAGGCGGAGACCGCGCTCGATCCATCACGTCTCGTAGCGATGGCCTTTGCCCGGCAAAAGATCGAAGAGCTGCGCGTGTACGCCGATGCGCTGTACGGCATCCCGGAAGCGGCCGCCGCGCTTAGCGCCCAGCAATCGCTACTCGATGCGCAAGCGCATGCGCCCGGCGTCGTCGATAGCGGAGTGCGCGCGCGCTTACGCACACTTGGACCCAAGGCAACGCTGCGCCGGTCGGCGTATGCCACACGGCAGATCGTTCAGTCCGAAACACTCACGCTCCCGCCACTGCCGACGACCACGATTGGCTCCTTTCCACAGACCGACGCGCTGCGCAAGGCCCGTGCCGCACACCGCGCAGGCCAGCTCGATGACGCCGGCTACGACGCAGTACTCGAGGCAGAAGTCGAACGCGCCGTTCGTTTTCAGGAACACATCGGCCTGGACGTGCTGGTGCACGGCGAGCCGGAGCGCAACGACATGGTCGAGTATTTTGGTGAGCAAATGGACGGCTATCTGTTCACCAAGCTGGGCTGGGTGCAGAGCTACGGCTCGCGCTGCGTGAAACCGCCGGTGATCTTCGGCGACGTTGCGCGGCCCGCGCCGATGACGGTGCGCTGGTCGCAATACGCGCAGTCGCTGACCGACAAACCCATGAAGGGCATGCTGACCGGGCCGGTCACCATGCTGCAGTGGTCGTTCGTTCGCGACGACCTGCCGCGCGAGACGGTGTGCCGGCAGATCGCGCTGGCGTTGCGCGATGAGGTGCACGATCTGGAAAGCGCCGGCATCCGCGTGATCCAGATCGACGAGCCGGCGCTGCGCGAGGGCCTGCCGCTGCGCCGCGCGGACTGGCCGGCGTATCTGGCGTGGGCGGTGGAATGTTTCCGCATCACGGCCGGCGGCGTGCGCGACGCCACGCAGATCCACACGCACATGTGCTACTCGGAGTTCAACGACATCATCGAGGCGGTCGCCGCCATGGACGCCGACGTGATCTCGATCGAGACCAGCCGTTCGCGCATGGAGCTGCTCGACGCGTTCGTGCGCTTCCGTTATCCCAACGGCATCGGCCCCGGCGTTTACGACATCCACTCACCGCGCGTGCCCGATGCCTCGGAAATGATCGATCTGCTGCACAAGGCGCTGGACGTGCTGCAACCGGAGCAGCTGTGGATCAACCCCGACTGCGGCCTGAAAACGCGGGGCTGGCCCGAGGTGGAACAGGCGCTGCAGCATATGGTTCACAGCGCACGGCAGCTGCGTGCGGAATTGGAGCTGGCGGTGTAAACGAAGTCGTCATGAGCCTCCCGCCAGCCACGGATGCGGGAGGCTCTTTTCACGCGACAGCACGATCTGCGTGGCAGAATCCCCGCGATGCAGCCTGTCATCGATGTCACTTATTCTTCGATGGCGATGCTCATGAGGTCTCTGCAAAGCACTGAACAGCCGTCCAAACGGCTGAACACTCGCCCAACCCCGCCGTACGCTAAACGGGCTCGGGCTGCAAAAAGGCACCTGGCGTTGTATCATGCGCGACCTCTTTTATCTCTCTATCCGAACGAAAGGATATAAACCCGATGTCCAGCCACCTGTTCACCTCCGAATCGGTCTCCGAAGGCCATCCGGACAAAGTCGCCGACCAGATCTCCGACGCCGTCCTCGACGCGATCCTCGCGCAGGACCCGCGCGCCCGCGTCGCCTGCGAAACCATGGTGAAGACAGGCGTGGCGATCGTCGCCGGCGAAATCACCACCAGCGCATGGATCGACCTGGAAGCACTGACCCGCAAGGTGATCGTGGATATCGGCTACGACTCGTCCGACGTCGGCTTCGACGGCGAAACGTGCGGCGTGCTGAACCTGATCGGCAAGCAGTCGCCCGACATCAATCAGGGCGTGGACCGCAAGAAGCCCGAAGAACAGGGCGCCGGCGACCAGGGCCTGATGTTCGGCTACGCCACCAACGAAACCAGCGAATACATGCCGGCCGCGATCCACTACGCGCATCGCCTGGTCGAGCAGCAGACCAAGGTTCGCAAAAAGAAGAATTCCCCGCTGCCGTGGCTGCGCCCGGACGCGAAAAGCCAGGTCACCCTGCGCTATGAAAACGACGTCGCCGTGGCCATCGATGCGGTGGTCCTGTCGACCCAGCACGACCCCAGCGTGAAGCAGAAGGACTTGATCGAAGGCGTGCGCGAGCTGATCCTCAAGCCCGTGCTGCCGGCCAAGCTGCTGCACAAGGGCACCAAGTTCCACATCAATCCGACCGGCAAGTTCGTCATCGGTGGCCCGGTGGGCGACTGCGGCCTGACCGGCCGCAAGATCATCGTGGACACCTACGGCGGCTGGGCGCGCCACGGCGGCGGCGCGTTCTCGGGCAAGGACCCGTCCAAGGTCGATCGTTCAGCCGCCTACGCCGCCCGCTACGTGGCCAAGAATATCGTCGCCGCCGGTCTTGCCGACCGCTGCGAAATCCAGGTGTCCTATGCCATCGGCGTGGCCGAGCCCACCTCCATCTCGGTCACCACCTTCGGCACCGGCAAGATCGGTGACGACAAGATCGAAAAGCTGATCCGCAAGCATTTCGACCTGCGCCCGTACGGCATTATCAAGATGCTCGACCTGATCCATCCCATGTACCAGCAGACCGCCAGCAACGGCCACTTCGGCCGCATTCCGCAGCTGGTCAAGGATGCCAACGGCGAAAGCTACACCACGTTCTCGTGGGAGAAGACTGACAAGGCCGAGGCGCTGCGCGCTGAAGCGGGTCTGGACAAGAAAGCGTCTGTCGCACGCCGCAAGTAATCCGCCTCGGTGGGTTTGCCAAAACGGAAAACCCCGCGGGCAACCGCGGGGTTTTTGTTATCTCAACCGGACCAATTGCCTTCAGGCTCCGCGGCTTCCGAATGCCTCGACTTACAGCTGCGCCAGCTTGGGCGATTTCTTGCTGCTGGCGTTGCGGGATGCGAGCTTTGTGCCGCCGTGGCTGCGATGCTGTGGCGGACAGCTGCTGCGCGAGTGCGTAGCGCGACGAGGACAGCTTGCTGCAGCCGCGTGGCTTGCAGTGCCGCGACGGGCGACCACGGTGGGCGCGGCTTTTCCGCGCCGACGGTCATGGCGCGCAAGTGCAACTGGCGCACTCTTTGCGCCACGCCGACTGCGCTTCGGCAGCGAGCGCGTGGCCGGCAGGGTATCGGCCTGCGCCGTGGAAATGGGCGACAGCGCCGCCAGCACCTTGAGGGCCGCGTTTTCGCGCACACCTGCCGCCTGGGCAACCAGGGTGGCTGGGGTCTGCTGGTTGGCGAAGCCATCGTCGAGCAAGCGAGCCATCAACTGATCCCGACCGGCAGCAGTACGGCTGCCGAGCACCACGCCAAACAAACGGTGTCCGTCCCTGACGGCAGTTGACGCAAGATTGAAGCCCGACGCGTCGGTGAAGCCAGTCTTCAGGCCGTCCATGCCCGGATAACGGTCCATCAGGTGATTGTGGCCGCGGACGATATGGCCCTGAAAGACAAATTCCTTGGTGGCAAAGTAGTGCGAGTCCTGCGGAAAGTCCCGATACAGCGCCATGGCCAGCTTGACCATGTCGTTTGCTGTAGTCAGCTGATCCGGATCGGGCAGGCCCGAGGCGTTGTTGAAATAGGTATCGGTCATGCCGAGCAGTCGCGCCTGCGCTGTCATCATCTCGGCGAAGTGCGCTTCGGAACCGCCGAGGCCCTCGGCCATCACAGTGGCTGCATCGTTGGCCGACTTCGTCACCATGCCGAGGATGCAATCCTCGACCGACACCGTCTGTCCATTTCGCAGCCCCAGCTTGGTCGGCGACTTGTTGGCCGCCCAGGAAGACACCGGCAGCTGCTGATCGATCTTCAGCTTGCCGTTTTGCAACGCCTGAAAGGCCAGATACAGCGTCATCATCTTGGTCAACGACGCGGGATGAATCTGGTCGTTGGGATTGACCGATTCCACCACCTTGCCGGTGGTCGCATCGATGACGATGGCGGCATAACCGCCGGCATGAACGACGCCGGCAACCATGGCAAGCGCAGCAAATGCCGTCGCCGCAACCATTCCCCGTAGCCGATTGAAGAACCGGCCTGATTTTTCGGATGCGATGGCCAACGTGGTTTCCCCACTTGTAAGTGCCGCGGCGAAGTCCCGCGTGAGGCAACTGTATAGGCAAGCGCAAGCAATATCCAGAACCAGTATGTGAGGTAAGCCGGCCAAGTGGCTGTTAGATATAAATTTATAACATTAGCCGCTTGCAGGTGTGCTAACCCCGCCCAGGCCAAGTCTCAGGGCGTCTCGGACGGTCACCCCGCCGCAAATTTACGGGTCGCCCGAAATATCCAGCCGGCGGGCTTGTTGCGCTGCAGCTACAATGGGGCATGTCACTTATCCAATTGCAACGCGTCGACTTCAGTATCGGCGGCCCCCTCCTGCTTGAACACGTCGATCTGTCGATCGAGGCGAACGAGCGTGTCTGCATCGTCGGTCGCAACGGCGAAGGCAAATCCACCCTGATGAAGCTGATCGCCGGCGAGCTGCATGCCGACGACGGCGAAGTGCGCGTGCAAAGCGGCGTGGTGATTGCGCGCATGGCGCAGGAAGTACCGCAGAACACGGCTGGCAGCGTGTTCGATGTGGTCGCCGAGGGGCTGGGCGATCTGGGTCGTCTGCTCGCGCGTTACCACCACCTGCTGCACGAGCTGAACACCCCGGCCGATTTCGATGCGCTGGGCGAAGTGCAGACGCAGATCGAGGCCCAGCACGGCTGGGACCTGGACCGGCGCGTCACCGAGGTGCTGACCAAGCTCGAACTGCCCGGCGATACCGATTTTTCCGCCCTGTCCGGCGGCATGAAGCGCCGCGTGCTGCTGGCGCAGGCGCTGGTGCGCAAGCCCGACGTGCTGCTGCTGGACGAGCCGACCAACCATCTGGACATCGAAGCCATCGGCTGGCTGGAAAGCTTCCTCAAGCAGTTCGCCGGCAGCATCATCTTCGTCACGCATGACCGCAGCTTTCTGCGCGCGCTGGCCACCCGCATTGTCGAAATCGATCGCGGCGCGCTGACCGACTGGCCGGGCGACTACGACAATTATCTGCGCCGCCGCGAGGAGCGCCTGCACGCCGAATCGCAGGCCAACGCACTGTTCGACAAAAAGCTGGCGCAGGAGGAAGTGTGGATTCGCCAGGGCATCAAGGCGCGCCGCACCCGCAACGAGGGCCGCGTGCGCGCGCTGAAGGCGTTGCGCAACGAGCGCGCCGAGCGACGCAACCTCACCGGCAACGCCAAGATGGCGCTGGCCACCGGGCAGTCCTCCGGCAAAAAGGTCATCGACCTCGAACACGTGCATCAGTCGTTCGGCGGCCGCGTGCTGATCGAGGATCTCAGCACCACCATCATGCGCGGTGACCGCATCGGCATCATTGGACCCAACGGCGCCGGCAAAAGCACCCTGCTGAAGATCATGCTAGGCGACCTGAAGCCCGAACGCGGCACGGCCGAACTGGGCACCAGCTTGCAGATCGCTTATTTCGATCAGCACCGGGTGCAGCTCAACGACAAGCTCAACGCGCTGGACAACGTGGCCGAGGGTCGCGAGTTCATCGAGCTCAACGGCCAGCGCAAGCACATTGTCGGCTATCTGCAGGACTTTTTGTTTTCTCCCGAGCGCGCACGCGCGCCGATCACCCGCCTGTCCGGCGGCGAGCGCAACCGCTTGCTGCTGGCCAAGCTGTTCGCGCAGCCGTCCAACCTCCTGATCATGGACGAGCCGACCAATGACCTCGACGTGGAAACGCTCGAGCTGCTGGAAGAACTGCTCACTGACTATCAGGGCACGCTGCTGCTGGTTTCACACGATCGCGCGTTTCTCGACAACGTGGTGTCCAGCACGCTCGTGCTTGAAGGTCAGGGTCAGATCGGCGAATACGTCGGCGGTTATAGCGACTGGCTGCGTCAGCGGGCGGGCGTGAAAACGTCGGTGCCTGTGGCAAGCCAAGCGGCCGCGTCACCCGTTGCGGCCGCCGCGATTCCGGCAGCGCCCAAGCGCAAGCTCAGCTTCAAGGAACAGCGCGAACTGGAGCAGCTGCCGCTGCGCATCGAGCAGCTCGAAAACGGCATCGCCGCGCACAGCGACGCCATGGCCGAGGCCGACTATTTCAAACAGGAGAGCGCGGCCATCACCAAGGCGAACGAAGCCGTAGCGAAGATGCAGCAGGAGCTGGATGCCGCCTACAAACGCTGGGCGGAATTGGACGGCTAAACGGCTACCACGAAGATTAGCGGGCCGCCTCCGCTGTTGGATATATAGACGCAGGCGCGTCGGCATGACTTCCGGCGTTTTCCGCAGGCGCTTCGATGCTGCATGCTGGGGGCTCGATCCGACGGAGAAAACCACCATGGCGCATCGCCTGACACCGCTGGCCCTTGGTCTGCTGCTGGGGCTGGGTGGCTGTAGCAGCCTGCCGCACGCCAAGGCCCCCGCGCTGACGCCGCAAACCCTGAGCTCGGGTGGCGTGATGCCGATCGAGCAGTCACGCGTGAACTTCGATCATGCCGAGCTGCACTTTACGGTGAACCCCGCGCAGCAAAGCATCGATGCGAACGCGGTGCTGACGTTCACCGCGAAGTCGAGCATCGATACGCTGCTGCTGGACCTGGATCGCAATCTGCCGATCAGCAAAATCACGTTGGACGGCCACGACATCTCCGCGACCGACTGGAGCAATCCGGACGGACGGCTGCGCGTTCGCCTGCCGGCAACCGTTGTCGCGGGCGGGCATGTGCAGGTGGCGATTGCCTACGGCGGCAAACCGCACGTGGCAAAAAAGGCGCCGTGGGACGGCGGCTTCGTGTGGAGTCACACGCCCGACGGCAAGCCGTGGGTAGCCAGCGCGGTGGAAGGCGAAGGCTGCGACCTGTTTTGGCCGTGCATCGATCAGACCGAGGGCGAGCCCGATCTGGTGGATACCTACATCACCGTGTCGAAGGATCTGGCGGCGCCCGGCAACGGCAAGCTGATCGGCATCACCGACGAGGGCGACAAGCACACGTATCACTGGCGCGCCAAGCATCCCAACACCTACGCCATCTCGATCAACGTCGGCCCGTTCAAGCTGCTTCAGGCCAACTACGCCAGCCGCTACGGCAACACCATCCCCATGCAGTTCTGGTACCTGCCCGGCCAGGAAAAGCAAGCGCAGACGCTCTTCGAGGAATTCCCGCACATGCTGGATTTCTTCGAGCAGCAGATCGGCCCCTACCCGTTCGGCGATGAAAAAATGGGCGTGGTGGAAACGCCGCACCTGGGCATGGAGCATCAGACCATCAACGCCTACGGCAACGGTTTCGCCAAAGACGGCTACGGCTTCGACTGGCTGCTGCAGCACGAGTTTTCGCACGAATGGTTTGGCAATCAGGTGACCAACGCCGACTGGGACGACATGTGGCTGCACGAGGGTTTCGGTACCTATATGCAGCCGCTGTACGGCCGCTATCTCTACGGCGACATGCCGTACTTTTCGATGCTGCAGACCGAGCGCGAGTCGCTGAAGAACAAGTATCCGATCGTGGCCGGCCGCAGCCAGACCGAGGATCAGGTCTACGACGACGCGCACGGGCCCGGCAACGACATCTACTACAAGGGTTCGCTGATGCTGCACTCGCTGCGCCAGCTGATCGGCGACCGCGATTTTTTCACCAGCATCCGCCTGCTGGTGTACGGACGCAGCGATCCGAAACCCGGCAATTTCAGCCCGCGCTATGCCAGCACCAAGGACTACATCGACATCGTCAACAAGCTCACCGGCCGCGACATGAGCTGGTTCTTCAAGGTGTATCTCTACGACGCCGCGCTGCCGCGGCTTGAGGTCAAACGGCATGGCGACATGCTCGATCTGCGCTGGGTCACGGAGCACAACGAAGACTTTCCGATGCCTGTCGAAGTACAGGTCGGCGAGACCTTCCAGACGGTGCCGATGGACGCACATGGCGTCGGACACTTGGCGGTACCGGCTGACAGCCTGCTGATCGTCGACCCGCATTCGAAGCTGCTGCGCGAGATGCCGCATATCGAGGCGTATCAGGAGTGGTTGAAGCAGCAGAAGGCGAAGCACAAGTCGAGGACGTAAACGCTATCCGTACTGCCAACAAAAAGCCCGGCAGATGCCGGGCCTCTTGTTGTCGCCTGACATTCAGACGATGGCGTCAGTGCTGCGTTGCCGCCGGTGTAGAGGCAGGCGCCGCCGGGCTGGCCGACGTACCGGTCGGAGCCGGCAACGTCGTCGACAGCACCGAGTCAGTACCCTTGCCGCCGTAAGGAAGCACCTGCGCCGCCAGTTTCGGATCGGCATTGATCAGGCTGACCGCATCCGAAATGATGTGCGCGGTTTCGTTGAGCTCGACGTCCTTGGCTTTCTTGGCGTCCTTCTCTTCCTTCAGCTCGCTCTTGAGGCTGCGCTCGTTGGCATCCAGCCCATCGTCCAGCGTACTGTCCTCATCACTCTGTACCGCATCCGTCCCGTCGATGGCCTTGTGCCGCGCGCGGAAGGCAGCCTGGACTGCATCCTGCTGCTTGCGCTCGGCTTCGCGGGTGGCGAGGTTCATCGACACCGAGGTCTTGGCGCGCATCATCTTGTACTGCGACAGCTCGTCCAGCATCAGCTGCCATGCCGGCGACTTCGCCGCACGCGCGTCGTGCATCTGCTGCAGCTGCGGCAGATAGGCCTGCAGGTTGGCGACGGGCTGATAACCGGCCGGCGAAATCTGCGTCCACTTCAGTGCGTTGTCGTAGGTCGACTCGCCGTAGTCCTTTTCGTCGCCGTTCTTCGGGAACTGGATGTCCGGCGTGACGCCCTTGAGCTGGGTCGAACCGCCGTTGATGCGGAAGAACTCGGCAATCGTCATTTTCAGCTCGCCGTACTGCGGCTTGCCGTCCGGGTTCTGGCTGAAGTGGTCGAGATCGACCAGGTTCTGCACGGTACCCTTGCCGAAGGTCGGCTCGCCGATGATCAGGCCGCGGTGGTAATCCTGGATCGCTGCCGCAAAGATCTCCGACGCGGACGCCGAACCGCGGTTGACCAGCACGGCCAGCGGGCCCTTCCAGACCATGCCGGGATCCTCGTCACCCTGCACTTCGACCTGGCCCTTGGCATCGCGCACCTGCACCACCGGACCCTTGTCGATAAACAGGCCGGTCAGCGAATCGGCTTCGGCCAGCGAGCCGCCGCCGTCGTTGCGCAGATCGACGACGACGCCTTCCACGCCCTCGGCCTTCAGCTCGTTCAGCAGCTTGGTGACGTCGCGGGTGGCGCTCTTGAAATTCTTGTCGCCTTCGCTGCGCGCGCCGAAGTCGGAATAGAACGCCGGCAGGTCGATGACGCCGATCTTGTGGGTGACGCCACCGTCGGTGATTTCGATGACCTTCTTCTTGGCCGCCGATTCCTCGATGCTGACCTTCTTGCGCACGAGGGTAATGGTTTCATGCTTGCCATCGAGACCGGCGTCGGCCGGCAGAATCTCGATGCGCACGGTGGTGTCTTTCTTGCCGCGGATGCGGTTGACCACGTCATCCAGGCGCCAGCCGATCACCTCGGTGACCGGCCCCGTCGCGCCTTCGCCGATCGCCACGATGCGGTCGCCGACGTGGATCTTGCCGGACTTGGCAGCGGGACCGCCGGGCACCAGTTCATGGATTTCGGTGTAGTCGTCGCGCGCCTGCAGCACCGCGCCGATGCCTTCCAGCGACAGCCGCATGGTGATGTCGAAGTTCTCGGCATCGCGCGGGCTGAGGTAGTCGGTGTGCGGATCGGTCGAGTGGGCATACGCCGTCATGAAGGTCTGGAAGGCGTCTTCCGCGTCGAGCTGCTTGACACGGTCGATATAGCCCGAGTAGCGCTTGTCCAGGGTCTTGCGGATGTCGTCGTCATTCTTGCCGGCCAGCTTCAGGCGCAGCCAGTCGTTCATCGTGCGCATGCGCCAGATGTTGTCCAGCTCGGTCTGATCCTTCGGCCATGCGGCGTTCTTGCGATCGAAGGTGTAAGTGTCGTTGGTCGTGAAATCGAAGCCCTGCTTGAGCAGGCTGCGGGCGTAGGTCATCTGCCTGACCGCGCTCTGCAGGTAATCGTTGAACACGGCGAACGGCGCCGACAGATCCTGGTTCCAGATCGCGTCGTCGAACTTGGTCCGCATCGGCGCGAACTTGTCCATGTCGGCCTGGGTGAAGAAGACCTTTTCGCTGTCGAGCAGCTTGAAGTAGGCGTCGTAGATGCGTGCCGACATGGCATCGTCGAGCGGCTTGGCGTCGTAATGGAAGCGGGTCAGGAAGCGCGCGGAGAGCTGCGCTGCCTGGGCTTCATCAGTAGTGGCCTTGAGCGGCCAGACGGACGCCTTGCGGTTCTGCGTGCCGGCACCCATGTCGGCCGCGGATTGGGCGGCGACGCAGGTAACGGTGAGCGCGAGCAGCAGGAACAGCAGGGAACGAAATTTCATGAATTCTCTCAGGCTGACTCGGTGACACCGGCTGCATGGGCCTGCAGATCGGCGTGATAGGACGAACGTACCAGCGGGCCGGACGCGACGTGGTGGAAGCCCATCGCCTCACCGGCTTCGCGCAAAGCTTCGAATTCTTCGGGAGTCCAGTAGCGCACCACAGGATGGTGGTGGGGTGTGGGCTGCAGATATTGCCCGATGGTGATCATCTCGACGTCATGGGCGCGTAAATCCCCCATGGTCTCGATCACCTGATCCCAGGTTTCGCCCAGGCCCAGCATGATGCCGGACTTGGTCGGCACGTCCGGATGCTGCGCCTTGAAGCGCTTGAGCAGATCCAGCGACCACTGGTAGTCGGCGCCCGGACGCACTTCGCGGTACAGATGCGGCACGGTTTCCAGGTTGTGGTTGAACACGTCCGGCGGAAAATCCTTCAGCACGTCCAGCGCGCGCTCCATGCGGCCCTTGCCGCGGAAGTCGGGCGTGAGGATTTCGATCTTGATGTTCGGGCTGGCGTGGCGCACGGCGCGGATGCAGCTGGCGAAGTGCTCAGCGCCGCCGTCGCGCAGGTCGTCGCGATCGACCGAGGTGATCACGACGTAACGCAGGCGCATGTCGGCGATGGTGTCGGCCAGACGTGCCGGCTCCAGCGGATCGGGCGCCACCGGACGGCCATGCGCCACGTCGCAGAACGAGCAGCGCCGCGTGCAGACTTCACCGAGGATCATGAAGGTGGCCGTGCCCTTGCTGAAGCACTCGTGGATGTTCGGGCACGAGGCCTCTTCGCACACGGTGACCAGCGAATTTTCGCGCAGGCGCGCCTTCAGCTGCTGCACGGCATTGCCCTGCGGCAGGCGCACGCGAATCCAGCTCGGCTTGCGCAGCGTCGGCACAGCGGTATCGAAGCCCGCGCGGTTCAGCGCGATCTTGTCGTTGCCCAGCTTTTTCTCGGGAGCGCCAGCTACGACGCTGATCGGAATGCTGCGAATAGGTGTAGTGGACGTGTCGCTCATCGGCGGTACCTAGACCGCCACGCGGGCGGGGAGTTCAGGTAAAACGGGAGGGGCCAGCTCGGCATCGAAACCGAACTGGCGGCAGAATTCACCGATCAGCACCTCTTCGACGTCCGCCAGACGCGTTGGACCGCCCCAGTCTACCATCTGCGTCACTTCCAAACCCTTGTACCCGCAGGGGTTGATGCGCTGGAACGGCTCCAGATCCATGTTCACATCCAGCGCCAGTCCGTGGAAGCTGCAGCCGCGGCGCACGCGCAGGCCCAGCGCGGCGATCTTGGCCGGGCCGACGTAAACGCCGGGAGCGCCGTCAAGTCGCGCGGCGCTGATATCCCAGTGCGCCAGCGCATCGATGATCGACTGCTCGATCTTGTTGACCAGCTCGCGCACGCTCACGCCGACGCGGCGCAGGTCGATCAGCGGATACGCGACGATTTGCCCGGGGCCGTGATAGGTGACCTGCCCGCCGCGATCGACCGGCACAACCGGAATATCGCCCGGCACCAGCACGTGCTCCATCTTGCCGGCCTGGCCCAGGGTGAACACCGGATCATGCTCCAGCACCCACAGCTCGTCGACGGTATCGGCCACGCGGTTGTCCGTAAACGCACTCATCGCCCGCCACACCGGCTCATACGGCTGGCGGCCAAGGCGACGAACTTTCAGCGGCAACGACATGGGGGGCCTGATGATGGGGAACGGGGAACGGGGAACGGGGAACGGGGAACGGGGAAAAGATCAGGGGCAAAGGACGAAGATCAAGAGCCTAGTCGAAAACAAAGCTCAGCTGTCCGGGCAATCACGAAACGAAGCCATGCACTGAAGCTGTGAAAAACAATCGTTCCCCGTTCCCCGCCACTCCTCACATCGTGTACCGAATATCCGGATTCGCGCGCAGCGCCGCGTGTGCCGCTTCGTACTGCTCGCGGCTCTCGCAGCGGATGCTGACGGTAACGGAGACGAAGTTGCCCTCGCCGGACTGCCGGTGCCGCACGGTCTCGTGGAACACGTGCAGGCCGGCGCGCTCGAGCAGCTGCGGCACATGGGTGGGCAGGTTGGCGCTGGCCTTGCCCACGGCGGTGATTTCGAACTCCCCGGGAAACTGGAAGCCCTTGCCTTCCTGCTTGGCCTTGCTGAAGTCGATCGGTTCCATCACTTGCTACCTGGGGCGGGTTCACTGGTGGTCTTGCTGCTGTGGAACCAGAGCAGGATGCTGTCCCACAGACGGCCGAAGAAGCCGCACTGCGGCGCGTCGTTGAGGGCGATCAGCGGAATCGTCTGCACCGGCTGGTCGGCCAGCGTCACGCGCAGCGTGCCGACCTGCTGGCCTTTCTTGAACGGCGCGATCAGCGTGGACGGAATATCCATCGTCGCCTTGAGCTTGTCGTAATCGCCGCGCTTGACGGTGACCTGCACGTCTTCGGCTACGCCGATCGGCAGCTGGTTCGCCTCACCCTTCCACAGCCTTGGCGTGGCGAGCGGCTTGCTGGCGTCGTAGAGCTTGTGCGTCTCGTAGAAGCGGAAGCCATAGCTGAGCAGGGCCATCGCCGAATCGGCGCGCGCCTTTTCGCTGCTGGCGCCCATCACGATGGCGATCATGCGCGAGTCGCCCTGTTTGGCCGAGGCGGCGAGGCAGAAACCGGCGGCGGCGGTGTGGCCGGTCTTGATGCCGTCCACGCTCGGGTCGCGCCATAGCAGCGTGTTGCGGTTGCCCTGCTTGATGCCGTTCCACTCGAACTGCTTGATCGCCGAGATGGCGTAGTCATCCGGGAAATCGTGGATCAGCGCGCGCGACAGAATCGCGATGTCGTGCGCGGTGGTGTAGTGGTTGGCGATCGGGTAACCGGAGGCGTTCTCGAAATTCGAGTTGACCATGCCGAGCTGCTTGGCGTAAGCATTCATCAGGCCGGTGAAGGCATCTTCCGAGCCCGCGGTGTGTTCGGCCAGCGCGATCGCCGCATCATTGCCGGACTGGATGATCAGGCCGTACAGCAGGTCCTTCAGCGGCACCTGACTGTTGAGCTTGAGAAAGCTCGTGGAACCATCCGTGCCCGCACCGCCGCCGCGCCAGGCGCGTTCGCTGATGGTCACCGGATCGGTCATGTGCACCTTGCCGTTGGCCACCTCGGCCGAAACCACGTAGTCGGTCATGATCTTGGTGATCGAGGCCGGCTCCACCCGCAGGTCGGGATCTTTCGAAGCGAGGATCTGACCGGTGGCGTAATCCATCAGCACCCAGCTTTTACCGTCCACATCCGGCGGCGGCGGTACCGGGGCTTCCGGCACCACCGGGCGCGGCACCGGCGACGGACGCGGGGGCGTCTGCGCCACGGCAACGCCGAGCAGCAATGTCAGGGCAGCAAAAGGAACCAGGGTGCGGCGCAAAAAATTCATCGTTGTCAGTTGTCCAGTCTTTGGATGACGAGGCCGCGCGGGCGTCGGCATGAAGCAAGCAGAAGGGGTTGAAATATTCGCTCAGTCTACCGCGACACGCGGCCGCGGCAGACCCATATTGGCGATCCGATCGCTAACCTGATCGGAGCTGTCCACGTCCGGCAGCGGGCCGAGCCGCACACGATGCACCGTGTGGCCGCCGATTTCAGCATCCATCACCTGCACCGGAGCAAAATTGGCCGCACGCAGCCGCTGCGCGACCTGCTCGGCATTGGCCGGGTCGGAGAATGCACCAACCTGAAGATAGATGCCCGGCAGCTTGCCGGGAGGCGCGGCGGGCGGCGGCGGTGGCAGGTCGTGCAGCGGCTCGCCCGGATCGATGCCGCGCACCTCGACCAGCCCGGTACCCTTGGGCCAGACACCGATTTTCACCGCCGCCACGTAGGACAGATCGATGACCCGGTCCTCGTGGAACGGCCCGCGATCGTTGACCCGAACGATCACGCTCTTGCCGTTGGCCAGATTGGTGACGCGCGCATAGCTCGGCAGCGGCAGCGTCTTGCTGGCCGCCGTGAAGCTGTACATATCGTAGTTTTCCAGGCTGGAGGTTTTGTAGCCGTGGAATTTGCTGCCGTAGAACGAGGCGATGCCGCGCTCGACATACCCGCGCGCCGATGGCAGCACGGTGTAAGTGCGTCCGAGCACGGAGTACGGTGACTTGTTGCCGTACAGCGCGCGCGGCTCGACCTTGGGCACCGGTTCGACCAGGTTGCTGATATCCGGCGGCGGACCGTTCGGAATGCTGTCGTCGCTGTCGCGATAGCGGCTGCTCTGGGATTTGCTGGTGTCGTCGTTGACAGCGCTGCCACTGCGGTTGCTGCGCGCGCTGCCGTTGCCCGAAGCCAGGGGCGACGATGGTGGCGGCATCGCCCCGACGCTGCGCGGTGCGCCGCGGCTGGGCCGGGCCTTCGAACCGCTGCAGCCGCTCAGGAGTAGAGGCGCCAAAAGCATTGTCGCCATCAGGGCGATCGCCGCGTGCCGTGCCGGAGCGCCGCCCCTTTTGATCATTGCGCCGGATCCGCCTGCACTCCGGCGGCGATCGCCTTGGCCAGCTGATCGACCGCCATCGCGTAAAGCGGACTGCGGTTGTAGCGCGTGATCACGTAGAAATTCGGAAAGGTGAACCAGTACTCCGGGCCATTGTCGCCCTGCAGGGTCTGCAGGCTCACCGGTTGCCCCGGACTGAGCGGCTGCAGCGGCGCATAGCCCCACGCTTCGAGCTGTTCCAGAGGCCACTGCGGTTGGGCATCCTTGACCGCGATCGGCTTGGGCGCGGCATCCGGCTGGGCGCGCATGGCGACCTCGCCGCCGCTGACCCAGCCGTGCCTGGCAAAATAGTTGGCGACGCTACCCAGAATATCGGGCAGCGAATTCTTCAGGTCGATGTGGCCATCGCCATCCTCGTCCACCGCGTAATCGCGGATGCTCGAAGGCATGAACTGGCCCCAGCCCTGCGCACCGGCATAGGAGCCGGTCAGCGTGTCAACCGGACCGCCCAGATGGCTGTCCGGCAGCTCCAGCAGCGTCTTCAGCTCGCCGCGAAAAAACGGCGCGCGCGGCGGGTAGTACAGGCCCAGCGTGACCAGCGCATCGAGCACCTTGTACTTGCCGGTGATGCGGCCGTAGAACGTTTCCACGCCCACGATCGCCACGATGTATTGCGGCGCCACGCCGTACTGGCGGCCGATCTGCTCGACCAGCGCGCGGTGCTCGCGATAGAAGGCGATGCCGTCGCTGATGCGCTTGTCGGTGAGGAAGATCGGCCGATACTCGCTCCAAGGCTTGGCCTCGGCCGGCCGGCCCATCGCGTCGAGAATGCTCTGCTTGCGCTGCGCCTTGTCGAGCAGCGCATTGAGCACCTGCGGACTCTTGCCGGTGTCGCGCGCCACCTCGCGCACCAGCGCATCCTGGCCTGGATGCATTTCGGCGTGCGCGGGCGACAGTGCGGTGATCGCCGACAGCGTCAGCGCAGCGGCGAATCGAACAGGGGACGAGGTGAAACGCGACGCGGGAATGGAGGGCATGCAGAATAGTCTTTGGCGTTGAAGCAGCATCGTCGAGAGCCTAACACGCGTGCGCGGCGGGCTCGCCGCGCTGCATGCTTTCGCCAAGCCGGCGTTCACTCATGCATCTTGCGGTTGGCATGGATCGACATCAGCACGCCAAAGCCCACCAGCAGCGACACGGCCGAGGTGCCGCCGTAGCTGATCATCGGCATCGGCACACCGACCACCGGCAGCATGCCCGCCACCATGCCGCCGTTGACGAAGACATAGACGAAAAAGCTCATGCCCAGCGCGCCGGCCAGCAGGCGCGAATAGGTGTCGCGCGCTTCCATGGCGATCCACAGGCAGCGGCCGATGATGAAGGCGTAAAGCACGATCAGCGCGATCACGCCGACCAGGCCGAACTCTTCGGAAAACACCGCAAAGATGAAGTCCGTGGTGTGCTCGGGCAGAAAGTCCAGCCGCGACTGCGTGCTCTGCTGGAAGCCCTTGCCGAACATGCCGCCGGAGCCCACCGCGATCTGCGACTGGATGATGTGCCAGCCGTTGCCCAGCGGATCGGATTCGGGATTGAGCAGGGTCAGCACGCGATCGCGCTGGTACTGGTGCAGAAAATGCCAGGCCACCGGAATCATGCCGCCGACGGCCGCCACGATCAGGCCGATGCGCCACCACGCCATGCCCGACAAAAACAGCGCGAACGCGCCGGCGGCCGCCACCAGCAGCGCGGTACCCAGATCCGGCTGCTTGGCGATCAGCGCCACGGGAATCGCTATCAGCAGGCCGACCACCGCGCTGTCTTTCCAGCTCGGCGGCAGCTGGCGCGGATGCAGATACCAGGCGACCATCATCGGCATGGTCAGCTTCAGCAGTTCGGACGGCTGAAAGCGCATCACGCCCAGGTTGAGCCAGCGGTTGGCACCGCGGCCTTCGCCCAGCACCGCCACCACCACCAGAAACGCGGTGCTGGCCAGGTACAGCCAAGGCGTCCAGTTGCGCAGCATCGACGGCGGTATGCGCGAAATCAGCAGCAGCAGCGCAGCGCCGAGCACGAAGCGCGCCGCCTGCCCGCCGACCATCGCCATGCTGCTGTCGCTGGCGCTGTACAGCGTGACCAGGCCCACGCCCGCCAGAAGAAACAGCGCGGCTGCCAGCGGCAGATCGATACGCGGCCGGGTGAGAATGCGGCGAAGAAATCGCTGCAGGCGTATCGTCATCGTGTCGATCATGGGCCGTCTCCGCTGCTGGAGCTTTCTACCGGTGGCGCTTCCACGGATCGGTCCTCCACAGGCAGATCTTCCACTGCCGCGCTGCCGGTTGGTGCAGGCAGTGATTCGTACGGCAGCGGCGTGTCGGACGGTGTCGGATTGACCTGCGTCGCCGCCCAGCTATCGAAAATCTTGCGCACGATCGGGCCGGCATCCTTGGCGCCCCACGCACCAGCTTCCAGCAAAGCGGCAGCGGCAATTTTCGGACTGTCGGCCGGCGTATAGGCCTCGAACCAGGCACGGTGGCGCGCGGCCAGGTGGGCGTTGCTCTTGTTGGTGTCGTAAGCATCCGACGTGCGCGAGAAGCGCTCGGCGGTACCGCTTTTGCCCGCGATCGGGAACGGGAATCCATCGTTGATACCTTTGCCGGTACCGCCGGTAATCACCGCGCGCATGCCCTCGTTGATCACGCTCCAGTCCGATGATTTCTGGATCAGCGAAGGACCGCTGGGCGGATTGGGCAACATCTGCGGTCGTGCGTCACCGCTGGCGCGCGTGGCCATGACCAGTCGCGGCAGATACGGCGTGCCGTGTCCCGCCAGGGTGGCCACCGCATGACCAAGCTGCAGCGGCGTTACCTCCCAGTAGCCCTGACCAATGCCGGCGATCACCGTCTCACCGGGAAACCAGCCCTGTTTGCTGTGTTTGGCCTTCCATTCGCGCGAAGGCAGCACGCCCTCGCTTTCACCGATCAGATCGATGCCGGTCTTGCTGCCAAAGCTGAAGCCGCTCATCCACTTGCTCAGCCGGTCGATGCCGAGATCCAGGGCAAGTTTGTAGAAATACGTGTTGGTCGACAGCTCGATCGCGCGCACCATGTTGACCGTGCCATTGCCGCCACGCTCGTCATCGCGATAGCAGCGCTTTTGCCCCGGCAGACAGAACTCACCCGTCGACAGCACAGTGTCCTGCGGCCGGCGCACACCGTACTCGAGGCCGCCCAGCGCCAGGAATGGCTTGACCGTGGAGCCCGGCGGGTAAGCGCCTTTGAGCGCCCGATCAAGCAGCGGCTTCTCGGCATTGGTGGTCAGCGCGGCGTAGTCGGCCTGCCCAATGCCGTTGACGAACAGGTTGGGATCGAAGCTGGGCACGCTGACCATCGCCAGCACCTGGCCGTTGCGCGGATCAATTGCCACGGCCGCGCCGGGTCGCCCATCGAACGCCGCCATGGCGGCCTTCTGCATGCGCACGTCGATGCTTAGATACAGATTCTCGCCGGGGGTGGGCGGGATGGTCTTCAGCACACGCTGGGTCTGCCCATCGGCGTTCACCTCGACCAGCTCGTAGCCCGGCTTGCCGTGCAGCACGTCTTCGTAATAGCGCTCCAGACCCGTGCGCCCGACGTGGCTGGTGCCCTTGTAGTCGTCGGGATCGAGCCGATCCAGATCATTGGCGTCGATGCGGCTGACGTAGCCGACCACGTGGGCAAACAGCGGACCGAGCGGATAGTGGCGCGTGAGATACGGCACCACGGCGACGCTGGGAAAGCGCCACCGGTTGACGGCGAAACGGTCGATCTCGTCCTCGGTCAGATGCAGCTTCAGCGGCACGCTGTCGAAGCGCCGGCTCTGCGAAAGCTGCTTCTTGAAGGCGTCGACATCGTCCTTGCCCAGCGGCACCACCGTACCCAGTTCGGTCAGCATCGCCTGCATGTCCGGCACTTTTTCCGGAATCACCTCGAGCCGGAACGCCGGCACGTTGTCGGCGAGCAGCACGCCGTTGCGGTCGTAAATCAGCCCGCGCGCGGGCGGAATCGCGCGCGGCTTGACGCTGTTGTTGGTCGAGCGCGTCACGAACTCGTCGTGATGGGTGACCTGCAGAAAATGGAAGCGCGCCACCAGCAGGCCGAAGCTCAGCAGGATCAGCACAAAGCCCGCCACCGCGCGACGCCGGAACAGCGCGCTTTCGCCGCGGGTATCCTTGAATGATCGCCTGAGCTTCATCGATGCAGCATCACGTTGGCGGACGGATCGCAGCGCATCTCACTGGATCCGCAGGCGTGCGCGCAGATCGTCCAGCAGCAGGAACAGGAACGGCCACAGCAGCGCGCCGACGAACGGCGAAATCCACCAGCTCGCCGGCGGCAGCGAGGCGCCGGACAGCACGCGTACCACCAGCAGCAGGATGCGGTCGTTCAACAGCAGCGCCAGCACGGCCAGGGTCTGCTGCCACATCGGAAAAAAACGCAGGCGCGAACGGAAGCGCAGCGCGATGAATACCAGCGCACAAAGGCGCATGGCCTGCTCGCCCAGCACGACGCCGTTGAGCAGATCGGCGGTCAGGCCGAGCGCAAAGGCCATGCCCAGCGTCACGCGGTCCTCCGACTCCAGGCACCAGTACAGAAGAATCAGCGCGGGCCAATACGGCTTGAACGGCTCCAGCACGCTCGGCAGCGGCACCAGCATCAGCAGCAGCGCGAGCGCGAGCGTGCCGATAAACCACCAGCGGCTCAGCCGCTGCTGCCGGCTCACGGTGGCGCTCCGCTGCTGCTATCGGCTGGCGCGGGCATCGCCGGCTTTTTGACGAAGGCACCCGACTGGCTGGACGCTGCCGACACGGGCGCCGTCTGCACGGGTGGCGCTAGATTCGCGGGCGGCCCCATCGGCGTAGCGGGCGCCGGCGGGCCGTCCGGTTCGGCCTGATCGTGCAGCAGCAGCACGTCCTCGCTGCGGTCGATATCCGCCGCGGGGTCCGCTTGCGCCATCTGAAACATGCCGGTGGGGGACGGTGCCACCGAACGCACCTCGCCAACCGGGAAACCAGGCGGGAAACGCCCACCGAGACCAGAGGTCAACAAGTGATCGCCGGCACGCACGTCGGCCGCCAGCGGGATATTCGGCAGCGTCAGCTGGCCGCCATCGGTCGAACCGTAAGCCACCGTGCGCAGGCCGGAGCGCTCGATCGTGACCGGAATCGCGTGCGATGGATCGGTGATCAGCATGACGACCGAGGTGGTCGGCAACACTTCCTTGATCTGGCCCATGACGCCGTGTGCATCGATGACCGGCTGACCGGCCTTGACGCCGTCGCGCGAGCCCACGTTCAAGGTGAGCTGATAACGATACGCGCCCATGTCGACGCCGATCACGTGCGCCAGCTGCACGTTGAGTTCGAGGCTGTGCTGGGTATCGAGCAGCTGCTTCAGACGCTCGTTCTGCACCGCCACCGCGCTCATGCGGTTGAGCTTGGCATTGGCCAGCAGAAGGTCTTCGCGCAGGCGCTGGTTCTGTTCGGTGAGCCGCTCGCGGTCGGCAAAGGCCACGCTGGCGGTACGAACACCTACCGCCGGCAGGCCGGCCAGCCGATATATCGGCTCGATCACCGTGGAGGCCGTGTACCGGAGCCGCCACAGCCAGCTGTTGCGATGGTCGAGCACCATCAGCACCATGGTCAGCGCAAGATAGAAAATCAGGCGCAGCGTGCCGGCCGCATTGCCGGCGAACAGAGGCGAGGATTCGTCGCGCGCGCGCGCCATGGCCGCCCCTGACTACCGCGTATTATTCGGGTGCGAAGAAATCGCTGCCGTGCTGATCGATCAGCTCCAGCGCCTTGCCGCCACCGCGCGCCACGCAGGTCAGCGGGTCATCCGCCACCTGCACGTGCAGGCCGGTCTCTTCGGAAATCAGGCGGTCCAGATCGCGCAACAGGGCCCCGCCACCGGTCAGCACGATGCCGCGCTCGGCCACGTCGGAGCAAAGCTCGGGCGGCGTCTGCTCCAGCGCCGATTTCACCGCCGCCACGATGCCAGCGAGCGGCTCGTGCAACGCTTCGAGGATCTCGTTGGAGTTGATGGTGAACATCCGCGGCACGCCCTCGGCGAGGTTGCGGCCGGAAATTTGGATTTCCTTGACGTCGGCCTGCGGAAAGGCGCAGCCGATTTCCATCTTGATCCGCTCGGCGGTGGATTCGCCGATCAGCGTGCCGTGGTTGCGACGCACGTAGTTGATGATGGCCTCGTCGAAGCGGTCGCCACCGACGCGCACCGACTGCGAGTAGACGATGCCGTTGAGCGATATCACCGCCACTTCAGAGGTACCGCCGCCGATATCGAGCACCATGGCGCCGCGCGCCTCGTGCACAGGGATGCCGGCACCGATCGCGGCGGCCATTGGCTCCTCGATCAGGAACACGTCGCGCGCACCAGCGCCTTCGGCCGATTCCTTGATCGCGCGGCGCTCTACCTGGGTCGAGCCGCAGGGCACGCACACCAGCACGCGCGGGCTGGGGCGCAACAATCGCGACTTGTGCACCTGCTTGATGAAGTGCTGCAGCATTGCCTCGGTCATGGTGAAGTCGGCGATGACGCCGTCCTTCATCGGACGCACGGTGGCGATGTTGCCTGGCGTGCGACCGAGCATGCGCTTGGCCTCCGTACCCACCGCGGCAATGGTGCGGGGACCGCCCGGGCCGCGGTCCTGACGAATCGCCACCACCGAAGGTTCGTTCAAAACGATGCCCTGACCGCGCACATAAATGAGCGTATTGGCCGTGCCGAGATCGATGGAGATGTCGTTGGAAAAGATCCCGCGAAACTTCTTGAACATGGGTCCGCCGTGGGTCGGCTTGGCTAAAAAGTAAGCTCGCCAGTCTAGTCAGCGCGCCCCCCATGCGCAAGAACATTAACGTTAAGAAATCCTTGTACAACACGGCGATAAGCGCGATTCCTGTGCCTGAAAGTGAGTTTTCGTCACTCGCTAAGTGTCGCCATCAGCGGCGTATGGCAGTACGATTCGAACTTTGGCCGGCGCCGGATGGCCCGGTTCCCGTCGTCCGCCGCTGCGGCGTCGTTTCCAAGCGTTCGACCCATCTGAGGGGCACCCGCACATCATGTCTGCCGTTATCTGCGGATCGCTGGCCTACGACACCATCATGGTGTTCCAGGACCAGTTCAAGAACCACATCCTGCCCGACCAGGTGCACATTCTGAATGTGTCGTTTCTGGTCCCGCGCATGCGTCGAGAGTTCGGCGGCTGTGCCGGCAATATCGCCTACAACCTTAAGCTGCTCGGCGGCGATCCGCTGCCGGTGGCGGCGGTGGGTCAGGACTTTGCGCCCTACCGCGAGCACATGCAGCAGCATGGCATCAATCTGGCGGGCGTACGCGTGTTCGACGATCAGTTCACGCCGCAGTGCTTCATCACCACCGATCTGGACAACAACCAGATCACCGCGTTCCATCCTGGCGCGATGTCCAGCGCGCAGGAAAATCACGTCCGAGACATCGACGATATCGATTTCGGCATCGTGGCTCCCGATGGTCGCGAGGCGATGCTGCAGCACGTGGACGAATTCGCGGCGCGCGGCGTGCCTTTCATCTTCGATCCAGGCCAGGCGATGCCGCTATTCAACGGCGACGAGTTCCGCGCGATGATCGAAAAGGCCACCTACGTGATCGTCAATGATTACGAATCGCAGCTGCTGCAAACGCGCACCGGCTGGAGCGCTGCGGAGATAGCATCGCACGTCACGGCCTACATCGTGACCCACGGACCACGCGGCTCGGTGATCCACGTCGACGGCGAAACGCACCAGATTCCACCGGCGCGCGAGCGCAAGATCGTCGATCCGACCGGCTGCGGCGACGCGTATCGCGCCGGATTGATCTTCGGCATCATGCGTGGCCTGGACTGGCCCACCATCGGCCGCATGGCTTCGCTGATGGGTGCCCTGAAGGTGGAACATCCCGGCACGCAGAATCAGCGCTTCACCTACGAGGAATTCGCGGCCGAGTTTGCCGATCAGTTCGGTTACGCGTTCAGCTGACCTTTCCATGTGGACACATGGTCAATAAAAAAATGGGCGGCGTATCACTACGACGCCCATTCTTTTTCCAGCGTATGATTTTTAAAAGTAACGCGCCTCCATTCGCCTTACGCTTTGACTTTGAAGCCCATCGTCGCCTCAACCGCCTGCTTCCAGCCGGCATAGAGTTTTTCGCGGTGATCTTCCTGCATGGCCGGCTCGAAGCGCCGGTCCACTTTCCAGATTTTGGCAATCTCTTCGCGGCTGGACCAGAAACTGGTGGCGAGACCTGCGAGATACGCCGCGCCCTGCGCCGTGGTTTCCTGGACTTCCGGACGCAGCACCGGGATGTTGAGAATATCGGCCTGGAACTGCGCCATGAAATCGTTGGATATCGCACCGCCGTCGGCGCGCAGCTCCTTCAGCGGAATGCCCGAGTCGGTTTCCATCGCGGCCAGCACGTCACGCGTCTGATAGGCCATCGACTCAAGTGCCGCGCGAATGAACTGCTCCTTGGTCGTACCGCGCGACAGGCCGAACACGGCGCCGCGCACATCGCTGCGCCAGTAAGGCGCCCCCATCCCAACGAATGCAGGGACGAAATACACGCCGTCGTTGTCCTTGGCCCGCTCGGCGTAGGACTGCGAATCGCTGGCCTTGCCGAGCATGCGCAAACCGTCGCGCAGCCACTGCACCACCGAGCCGGCGACGAAGACGCTGCCTTCCAGCGCGTACTCCACTTTTCCATCGATTCCCCACGCGATGGTGGTGAGCAAACCATTCTTGGACGCCACCGCTTTCTCGCCGGTGTTCATCAGCATGAAGCAGCCGGTGCCGTAGGTATTCTTGGCCAGACCAGGCTCGAAGCATGCCTGCCCGAACAGCGCGGCCTGCTGATCACCGGCGACGCCGGCAATCGGCACTTCTCGACCCAGCAGATACTGCGGCAGCGTCGTGCCGTAAACCTCGCTGGATGAGCGCACCTCGGGCAACATCGCGCGCGGCACGTCGAGCATCTTCAGCAGCTCGTCATCCCAGTCCTTCGTGTGGATGTTGAACATCAGCGTGCGTGACGCGTTGGTGTAATCGGTGACGTGCGCCTTGCCGCCGGTGAGATTCCAGATCAGCCAGGTGTCGATGGTGCCGAACAGCAGCTCGCCCTTCTCGGCTTTTTCGCGCGCCCCCTCGACCTTGTCGAGGATCCACTTCACCTTGGTGCCTGAAAAATAGGCATCGATCAGCAAACCAGTTTTTGACCGGACCATGTCTTCGTAGCCATCGGCCTGAAGCTGATCGCAGACTTCGCGCGTCTGCCTCGATTGCCACACGATCGCGTTGTAGATCGGCTGACCCGTCGCCTTGTCCCACACGACAGCCGTTTCGCGCTGGTTGGTAATACCGATGCCGACGATGGATTCGGCACTGACCTGGGCGTTGTTGATCACCTCGGTCAAGGTCACCAGCACGCTGGTGAGGATTTCGCGTGGGTTGTGCTCGACCCAGCCCGGCTGCGGAAAGATCTGGGTGAACTCACGCTGTGCGGTGCCGACGACCTGGCCGTCGTGATCGAAAAGCATCGAACGCGAGCTGGTCGTGCCCTGGTCAATGGCCAGGATGTATTGCTTGCTCATGGAATTCGCCTCACATGGTCGAAATGATGAAGAGCGCTAGCGGGCCTAGTCGCCACGATTGGGCGCGATGGCTGCAGTTGATCGCGAAAGCATTACTTGTGCAGTGCGCCTCCCGACGCAGCCATCGCTGCACGTTCTTCTTCTGCAGCGCGCACGCGCGCCGGAAGGAACGGACGGATCAGGCACTGATAAGCGCCGCCTCCGATTACGCCACCAATCAGCGGCCCGACGATGGGTACCCACCAGTAGTTTCCGGGGGACGGGAAGGCCGCGGTATTCCATCCGGCCAGATAGGCGAAAAGGCGCGGCCCGAAGTCGCGCGCGGGATTCAGCGCCCATGCCTCGAGGTAGCCCATGCATGAGCCGATGATGGCGACCAGCAAGCCGATCATTACAGCACCGGAATTGGCCATCGGCGCCATCTCGTTGTACTGCTCGGTGATCGCGAAGATGCCGAACAGCAGCAGGGCGGTGAGAATGATCTGATCAAGCAACGCATGCATCGGCGTGATCGCCAATCCCGGATGGGTGAAGAACACGCCGGCAGCACCGCCGGCTTCGCGAGTCAGATGCTGGGTAGCGTTGAAATGATCAATCACCGGTCCGAACAGCACGTACACGATGGCGGCGCCGGCAAAGCCGCCGACCACCTGCGCCAGCCAATACGGCACGACTTTCTTCCACTCGAAATCGCGGAATATGGCGAGCGTCAGCGTCACCGCGGGATTCGCGTGCGTGCCGGAGACCGAGCCCGTGGCATAAATGGCCAGCGTTACTGCCATACCCCAGGATATGCACACGCCCCAGTAGGCGTTTTGGTAAGGGCTGGGATCGTAGAGCGTGTACATCGCCGCCACCGAGTCGCCGAAGGCGATAACGATGAACATGGCTATCGCTTCGGAAATCAATTCACCTGTGAGTTTGCGCATCTCGCTTCACCTTTTGATTTTTATGCCGCATGGTTGCTGACGCGCAGCGCGCGCAGCCTACATTGGCTCGACAAGCACGCGAATTTATCGAGCGGAAATCCTGGCGAGATAGGCGGTCAGTCTCGCCACGTCGTCAGGGCCGACGCGCAAACCGAGCTTGCTGCGTCGCCAGAGAATGTCCTCGGCCTGAGTGGCCCATTCGTGCCGCACGAGGTAATCGACTTCGGTCTGGTAAAGGTCGGCTCCGAAATGTTCGCCGAGTGCGTCCAGTCCGCTGGCATCGCCGAGCAAATCGCGTGCGCGCGTGCCGTAGTTGTGCACCAGCCGCCAGGCCATGGTTTCGGGCAACCACGGGCGACTCGCACGCAGGTCGTCAAGCAGCGCATCGATATCGGATTCACCGCCGCCAGGCAGTGGACGGGCAGTAGCGGTCCAGGCCGGCTCTGCGTTGCCCAACGCCTCGCCGAGCAGATCGAGCGCTTCTTCGGCAAGCTTGCGGTATGTGGTGAGCTTGCCGCCAAACACGTTCAACAGCGGCGGGCCGCTGCTGCTGTCCAGTTCAATGTGATAGTCGCGCGTCACTTCGGAGGCGTTACCGCTCTTGTCTTCCAGCAGCGGGCGCACGCCGCTGTAACTCCACACGACATCGGCCGGCGTCAGGTTGCGTTTGAAATAACGATTGGTCGCCTCGCAGAGATAGGCCGTTTCCTCCTTGTCGATGGCGGGATGCGCTGGATCGGTCTTGTACTCGATATCGGTAGTGCCGATCAGCGTGAAATCGCGTTCGTAGGGAATGGCAAAGACGATGCGGCGATCGGGCTGTTGAAAAATATAGGCATAGCGATGATCGAACAGCTTGGGAACGACAATGTGACTGCCCTTGATCAGGCGCAGCGCATGGTCGTGTTTGACCTTGGCGATATCGTCGAGAAAGCTCGCTGCCCAAGGACCTGCCGCATTGACGAGGGCGCGTGCGCGAACGATGCGGCGGCTGCCGTGGCCGGATTCAAGCTCGACGATCCAGTCCTCGCCATCGCGCTTTGCGCTGACGCAGCGGGTGCGGGTAAGGATTTCCGCGCCACGATGCGCAGCGTCCATCGCGTTGAGCACAACCAGCCTTGCGTCCTGCACCCAGGCATCGGAGTAGACGAAGCCGACGTGAAATTCATCGCGCAACGGGCCGCCGACCACATGCTTGCTGAAACGAATGCGGCGCGAGCCTGGTAGCGTCCGTCGTCCGCGCCCCAGATGGTCGTAGAGGAATAGACCGATCCTAATCATCCACGCAGGACGCAGGTGCGGTTGGTGCGGCAACACAAAGCGCAGCGGCCAAATGATGTGCGGCGCCGCCTTGAGCAGCACTTCGCGCTCCGCCAGCGCTTTGCCGACCAGCGCAAACTCGAACTGTTCCAGGTAGCGCAGCCCGCCGTGAATCAGTTTGGTGCTTGCGCTGGAAGTGTGCGAGGCGAGGTCATCGCGCTCGCAAAGAAGCACCGATAACCCTCGACCAACCGCATCACGCGCGATACCGACGCCATTGATGCCGCCACCGACCACCAGTACATCGACCCGCTCCACCATATGGCACTCCAAGACCTCAAAACCAGGCGACGAATGCACGAGCATTACATCTCGGCGCGAGAGCCGGATGAGGCATGCCGTTACGAAAAACGAAAATAGGGTTACTTTTTCGAATAAAAGGGAAAACTAACTCTTTGTTATTCGTCACAAACGATCATATTCGAACATTTTCGATCACGCACGCTGCGCTGCAGCGAAGCACCGACGTGCCTCGCTATCCGGCTGTGATGAAAACGGGCCTGTTAAATGGGAATCAGAGCTGCTATCAGCTTGCGATGTGCAGCTGTGTCTCGGATTGTTCGAGCACGGCCGTCAGCGCATCCGGGGGAGGTCGATCGGTAAACCAGGCATTGATCCGAGCAATGGGCCCGAGGCGAACCAGAGCGTTCCGACCAATCTTGCTGTGGTCCGCGGCTAGATACACCTGCCTGGAATGCTCGATGATGGCCTGCGCAACACGCACTTCCTGGAAATCGAAATCGAGAAGCGTACCGTCCAGATCGATCCCTGAAATGCCCACGATGCCGAAGTCCACCTTGAATTGCCGGATCAGCTCAATCGTCGCTTCACCTGTCACGCCGTGGTCCCTCCCCCGCACCACGCCACCGGCCACGATCACCTCGAACGACGGGTTGTTGCTCAACATGATCGCCACATTGAGATTGTTGGTGATGACTCGCAAACCTTTGTGCGTCATCAATGCGCGGGCGACGTCTTCGTTGGTGGTTCCAAGATTGATGAATAGCGAAGCATCATCAGGAATATGCTCCGCAACAAGACTGGCGATGCGCTGCTTTTCCGCCTGCAGAAGCCCCTTGCGAGCGGTGTAAGCCAAATTTTCCACACTCGACGGAAGACTTACCCCACCGTGATAGCGCCGCAGCAGCCCAGCATCGCAAAGTGTTGCCAAATCCCGACGAATCGTTTGTTGCGTCACATCGAAGTGGGACGCCGCCTGTTCAACCGCTACGAAACCCTCGCGCTGAACGAGCGCAATCAGTTCCTCCTGGCGGCGATTGAGTCTTGGATCCATCGTTAGCGGAAGCGTCATCTAGAGGTGCCGATATGATGACTGCTGCGGTGAACGATGTCATGCCGGCGAGAAACGGTGAGGCATAACGTCCTTTGACGCGCCACGCTGGCTAGCGCTTCATATCGTTCGCAGCGTGAAGGCGCTCAGTGGGTGTATGCAGTTGCAGAGGCAAGTCCACGTCTGAACCGGTGAAGTACGAACGAGTCGGCGACGGTTAACCGATAAATAGTAGACATCGCCGAAAATTAGATTACAGCGAACTTCATCGCCGCAAAAGAGAGTTTGCAGGAGCTTGCCGACAGCGTGGCGCAGACAGGCAGCCGATTCGTTTTACCAGGTTAGTAAAAACACAATCCAATCAGTTGATCGAGACTGGGAGGTTTATAAAGCCTCGTAGGCTGTCCCGGTGCGCGCATTGGGCGGCACCGTAGAGAGGCAGCCAAGAAAGATCTACGACGTCTCCGCAGCAGTCTTTCAGCATAAAGCCAGTGCCTGTTCCGCTCGGCCGTTCGGTTGCGGCGCGCATGCGCCGGGCCAGCGCCATAAAACAAAACCCCCACCGATTCCGGTGAGGGTTCTGAGGTATAAGGCCCCTGGCGGTGACCTGTTGCAGCCCGCGCGCTGCGCGCGCAGCCGCACGTCCACACCGCCATAAAACAAAACCCCCACCGATTCCGGTGAGGGTTCTGAGGTATAAGGCCCCTGGCGGTGACCTACTCTTGCATGGCAAAGCCACACTACCATCGGCGCATGCGCGTTTCACTTCTGAGTTCGGGATGGGATCAGGTGGTACCACGCCGCTATGGCCGCCAGGGAAGGGGTTGAAGCAGCGCATGACGCGCCGGCTTCAATCTGGTTCGAGCCCTTTTGAAGAGTCCGCCAAGGATGGCGGGCTTTGCTCTTCGCGAAAAGGACTCGCGTCAAATAGAGGTGTAAACGAGTGACAAGCGTCGAGGTGAAATCGGACGAGACAAGCTTCAAGGAACAAACTGAAGCGTCTTGGGGTTATATGGCCAAGCCTCACGGCTCATTAGTATCAGTTAGCTCCATGCATTGCTGCACTTCCACACCTGACCTATCAACCACCTAGTCTTGATGGTGCCTTAAGGAGAGTCAAGCTCTCGGGAGATCTCATCTTGGGGCGTGCTTCCCGCTTAGATGCTTTCAGCGGTTATCACTTCCGTTCATAGCTACCGGGCAATGCCATTGGCATGACAACCCGAACACCAGCGGAACGTCCACTCCGGTCCTCTCGTACTAGGAGCAGCCCCCCTCAAATCTCCAACGCCCACGACAGATAGGGACCGAACTGTCTCACGACGTTCTGAACCCAGCTCGCGTACCACTTTAAATGGCGAACAGCCATACCCTTGGGACCGGCTACAGCCCCAGGATGTGATGAGCCGACATCGAGGTGCCAAACACCGCCGTCGATATGAACTCTTGGGCGGTATCAGCCTGTTATCCCCGGAGTACCTTTTATCCGTTGAGCGATGGCCCTTCCATACAGAACCACCGGATCACTATGACCTACTTTCGTACCTGCTTGATCCGTCGATCTCGCAGTCAAGCACGCTTATGCCATTGCACACAGTGCGCGATGTCCGACCGCGCTGAGCGTACCTTCGTGCTCCTCCGTTACTCTTTGGGAGGAGACCGCCCCAGTCAAACTACCCACCATACACGGTCCCTGACCCGGATTACGGGCCTAGGTTAGAACGTCAAGCACTTCAGGGTGGTATTTCAAGGTTGGCTCCACGCAAACTGGCGTCTGCGCTTCAAAGCCTCCCACCTATCCTACACAGAAGAACTCAACGTTCAGTGTAAAGCTATAGTAAAGGTTCACGGGGTCTTTCCGTCTTGCCGCGGGAACGCTGCATCTTCACAGCGAATTCAATTTCACTGAGTCTCGGGTGGAGACAGCGCCGCTGTCGTTACGCCATTCGTGCAGGTCGGAACTTACCCGACAAGGAATTTCGCTACCTTAGGACCGTTATAGTTACGGCCGCCGTTTACTGGGGCTTCGATCAAGAGCTTCGCCTTGCGGCTGACCCCATCAATTAACCTTCCAGCACCGGGCAGGCGTCACACCCTATACGTCCACTTTCGTGTTTGCAGAGTGCTGTGTTTTTGATAAACAGTCGCAGCGGCCAGGTTACTGCGACCCTTCAACGCTCAGTCACGCATGTGACCACGCTAAAGGGCGCACCTTCTCCCGAAGTTACGGTGCCATTTTGCCTAGTTCCTTCACCCGAGTTCTCTCAAGCGCCTTGGGATTCTCACCCTGCCTACCAGTGTCGGTTTGCGGTACGGTTCTTCTCTAGCTGAAGCTTAGTGGCTTTTCCTGGAAGCGTGGTGTCAGTCACTTCGCCCAATAGGGCTCGTCTCGGTGCTCGGCATAAAGGGTCCCGGATTTGCCTAAGACCCATGCCTACCGCCTTTCCCCGGGACAACCAACGCCCGGTAGACCTAACCTTCTCCGTCCCCACATCGCACTAGAGAAAAGTGCAGGAATATTAACCTGCTTCCCATCGACTACGCATTTCTGCCTCGCCTTAGGGGCCGACTCACCCTGCGCCGATGAACGTTGCGCGAGGAAACCTTGGGCTTTCGGCGTGGGGGCTTTTCACCCCCATTATCGTTACTCATGTCAGCATTCGCACTTCTGATACCTCCAGCAGACTTTACAATCCACCTTCACAGGCTTACAGAACGCTCCTCTACCGCGTACACATAAATGTGCACACCCCGAGCTTCGGTGCATGGCTTAGCCCCGTTAAATCTTCCGCGCAGACCGACTCGACCAGTGAGCTATTACGCTTTCTTTAAAGGATGGCTGCTTCTAAGCCAACCTCCTGGCTGTCTATGCCTTTCCACATCGTTTTCCACTTAGCCATGACTTTGGGACCTTAGCTGCGGGTCTGGGTTGTTTCCCTTTTCACGACGGACGTTAGCACCCGCCGTGTGTCTCCCGTGTAGTACGTGTTGGTATTCGGAGTTTGCCATGGTTTGGTAAGTCGCGATGACCCCCTAGCCATAACAGTGCTCTACCCCCAACAGTATTCGCACGAGGCGCTACCTAAATAGCTTTCGAGGAGAACCAGCTATCTCCGAGTTTGTTTAGCCTTTCACTCCTATCCTCAGCTCATCCCCATCTATTGCAACAGATGTGGGTTCGGTCCTCCAGTGCGTGTTACCGCACCTTCAACCTGGCCAAGGATAGATCACTCGGTTTCGGGTCTACTGCCTGAGACTATGCGCCCTATTCAGACTCGATTTCTCTTCGCCTCCCCTATACGGTTAAGCTTGCCACAGACAGTAAGTCGCTGACCCATTATACAAAAGGTACGCAGTCACCCTTGCGGGCTTCCACTGCTTGTACGTATACGGTTTCAGGGTCTATTTCACTCCCCTCTCCGGGGTTCTTTTCGCCTTTCCCTCACGGTACTAGTTCGCTATCGGTCAGTCAGTAGTATTTAGCCTTGGAGGATGGTCCCCCCATGTTCAGACAAGGTTTCACGTGCCCCGCCTTACTCAATTTCACACAAAATGTCTTTTCGTCGACTGGGCTATCACCATCTATGGCCGGCTTTTCCAAACCGTTTGACTAAAACATAATGTGCTTTTGGGCTAGTCCCCGTTCGCTCGTCGCTACTCAGGGAATCTCGGTTGATTTCTTTTCCTCCGGGTACTTAGATATTTCAGTTCCCCGGGTTCGCCCTGCATGGCTATGTATTCACCATGCAGTACTGCTTGCGCAGTGGGTTTCCCCATTCGGACATTGCCGGATCAAAGCTTGTTGCCAGCTCCCCGACACTTTTCGCAGGCTGCCACGTCCTTCATCGCCTCTGACTGCCAAGGCATCCACCGTATACGCTTAGTCGCTTGACCATATAACCCCAAGTCGCCTCGGGGCATGCACCCTCATCAGGTGCAGCCAAGTTACTTCGTTTCGTTGCCTTAACACTTATCTCGGTTCGGTTTCGAACCAAGACGCTTGTCACTCGTTTACAGTTTTTCAAAGAACGTCACACCGGCCTCAACGCCGGATGACTTCAAAATCTTGAGGTGTGCTTATATTTTACGAACTGGTCATTCCATGGTGGAGCCTATCGGGATCGAACCGATGACCCCCTGCTTGCAAAGCAGGTGCTCTCCCAGCTGAGCTAAGGCCCCAAGGAATCCTTGGAATATGGTGGGTCTGGGTGGACTCGAACCACCGGCCTCACCCTTATCAGGGGTGCGCTCTAACCACCTGAGCTACAGACCCGGTGAGACTGAACCCAGAACCCAGACCAAGTAACCTGCATCAGGTTACCCAAGACCACGTTCGAAGCGGCTGTTGATGAAGAGTCCGGCCATGGATGGACGGTCTTGATCTTCGCTCTTCGCGAAACGGATTTCGCGTGAAACGACTACGTAAAATACAGGTGCCTTGTGTGGACGTCTTGCGCGAGAGAGCTCGCGACCGTCATTTCTTGAAAGGAGGTGATCCAGCCGCACCTTCCGATACGGCTACCTTGTTACGACTTCACCCCAGTCATGAACCACTCCGTGGTCGTCGTCCCCCTTGCGGTTAGACTAACGGCTTCTGGAGCAACTCACTCCCATGGTGTGACGGGCGGTGTGTACAAGGCCCGGGAACGTATTCACCGCGGCATAGCTGATCCGCGATTACTAGCGATTCCGACTTCACGAAGTCGAGTTGCAGACTTCGATCCGGACTGGGATCGGCTTTCTGGGATTGGCTCCACCTCGCGGTATCGCAACCCTCTGTACCGACCATTGTAGTACGTGTGTAGCCCTGGCCGTAAGGGCCATGATGACTTGACGTCATCCCCACCTTCCTCCGGTTTGTCACCGGCAGTCTCCTTAGAGTTCCCACCATTACGTGCTGGCAACTAAGGACAAGGGTTGCGCTCGTTGCGGGACTTAACCCAACATCTCACGACACGAGCTGACGACAGCCATGCAGCACCTGTGTTCTGATTCCCGAAGGCACTCCCGCATCTCTGCAGGATTCCAGACATGTCAAGGCCAGGTAAGGTTCTTCGCGTTGCATCGAATTAAACCACATACTCCACCGCTTGTGCGGGCCCCCGTCAATTCCTTTGAGTTTCAGTCTTGCGACCGTACTCCCCAGGCGGCGAACTTAACGCGTTAGCTTCGACACTGATCTCCGAGTTGAGACCAACATCCAGTTCGCATCGTTTAGGGCGTGGACTACCAGGGTATCTAATCCTGTTTGCTCCCCACGCTTTCGTGCTTCAGCGTCAGTGTTGTCCCAGATGGCCGCCTTCGCCACTGATGTTCCTTCCGATCTCTACGCATTTCACCGCTACACCGGAAATTCCACCATCCTCTGACACACTCTAGCCAGCCAGTATCCATCGCCATTCCCAGGTTGAGCCCGGGGATTTCACGACAGACTTAACTAACCGCCTACGCACCCTTTACGCCCAGTAATTCCGATTAACGCTTGCACCCTTCGTATTACCGCGGCTGCTGGCACGAAGTTAGCCGGTGCTTATTCCTCAGGTACCGTCAGCCCCATAGGGTATTAACCCGTGGTATTTCGTTCCTGATAAAAGTGCTTTACAACCCGAAGGCCTTCTTCACACACGCGGCATTGCTGGATCAGGCTTGCGCCCATTGTCCAATATTCCCCACTGCTGCCTCCCGTAGGAGTCTGGACCGTGTCTCAGTTCCAGTGTGGCTGATCATCCTCTCAGACCAGCTATCGATCGTCGCCTTGGTGAGCCATTACCTCACCAACTAGCTAATCGAACATCGGTTCGTCTCACCGCGCAAGGCCCGAAGGTCCCCTGCTTTCTCCCGTAGGACGTATGCGGTATTAGCGTAAGTTTCCCTACGTTATCCCCCACGTTGAGGTAGATCCCGATGCATTACTCACCCGTCCGCCACTCGCCACCCACAGAGCAAGCTCTGCTGTGCTGCCGTTCGACTTGCATGTGTTAGGCATGCCGCCAGCGTTCAATCTGAGCCAGGATCAAACTCTTCACTTAAGTTTTCGACTGTCCGAAGACAATCTATCTTTCTGAAGCGTTAGTCCCAACAAAATCAAAACTCATTACTGACTTTTTCTTTCATTGGACGCTTGCATTTGTTGGACAGGTCGTAACCCTCCATCGCAAGACGTCCACACAATTCACCTGCGCACACTGTCAAAGATCAACCACTTGCAACCGATTCCTCGTGTTGCGTCTAAGACGTTTCGTCCTAGGTGAGCCGCCCATTCTATATCGTTTTTTGTGGCCGTCAACAGCGACGTTGAAAAATTTTCATTGTCGCTCGAGAGCCGCAACCCTTTGACGAAGTCGTTTCGTCGGAAGGGAGCGAACTATAGCGCCGACGGACGAATCTGTGAAGAGTGCGTGTGCATATTTTTACAAAAACAAGTCGCTCCAGCGCTGTGAAGCCTCATCCAACCGCGCTTCAGCAGGAACCCGCTTGGCCCTTTACTAACTATCGCTTGCTATCGCTTGCTATCGCTTGCTATCGCTTGCTATCGCTTGCTATCGCTTGCTATCGCTTGCTATCGCTTGCTATCGCTTGCTATCGCTTGCTATCGCTTGCTATCGCTTGCTGCACGCACAGGCACAGGCACAGGCACAGGCACAGGCACAATCACTGCTTGCAGACGCCCCCGCCGCCACATGCTCGCAGGGGGGTTTTGGCGGGGCGCCGGAAAAACCATGGCTGCCTCGACCCGAACATTTTTGAGCATACCCACGCGATAAGGCACGAGATCTTCAGGTCGCAGATTCGCCAGTGCGTCCCAGTCGTCTTCGAAGGGAATGAATTGCTGCATGGTTCGCCACCTCGGGAATGTCTGGCGCGGCAGTGCGCGAGACACATCACAGCAGATGATCGTGCCGGCAGCGTGGCTAATTAGGGCGATTCTCGGGCGCGAAGGCCATCAGTCGATTTCGATCATCTCGAAATCATCCTTGGTCGTGCCGCAATCCGGGCAGGTCCAGGTGTCGGGCACGTCTTCCCACCGCGTACCGGCAGGAATCCCTTCGTCAGGCACACCGATGCTTTCGTCGTATATGTAGCCACATACAACGCACATCCATTTGCGGGTTGCTGCTTCGGAAGAACTCTGGCTCATGGGTCTGGCTTCTTTGTTCACAGGGGAATGGTGCATTCTCGCAACTCGTCCGACATTACGAAAGCGCGCGTGACAATGTATCGCCGGATAAGTGAAAACGAGCATGCCGACACTAAAGGAGCGGATTTGAAATCGATAGCATTGTTGCGCGGTCGCGGCCTGTACACCGTGACTGACGGGCCGCGGCCTGATTTGCTTGACGTGGTCACGCAGGCGTTGGCGGGCGGCGCACGCGTCGTGCAATACCACGACGATACTGCCGATGACCTTCGGCGCCGCGCCGAAGCCGCTGCTTTGAAGCAGCTGTGCCATCGGCACGACGCACTGCTGATCATCGATGCCGACGTCACGCTGGCCAAAGAGGTTGCTGCCGATGGCATCCATCTGGGGCCCGACGATGCCGACCCAGGCTTCGTGCGGCATGAACTTGGTGCCGACGCCATCATTGGCGTGTCGTGCCTGACTTCGGCGGAACGTGCAAGCGCGGCAGTAGCGGCCGGAGCCAGCTATGTATCGTTCGGTGCGTTTTTCAAATCGCCGACCAAGCCACTGGCAGGGCACGCACCTATTGAACTGCTGAGACAAACGGCCGCGTTAGGCATACCGCGGGTGGCGATTGGCGGCATCACGCCGGACAATGGCAGGCTGCTAGTCGATGCCGGGGCGGATTTCCTTGCAGCGGTGTCGGCCATCTTCGGTGCCGCCGACATCCGCGCCGCCGCGCAACGCTTCACTGACCTTTATTCCATCGATCGCGATCACGGAACGCCTGCATGACAACCAACCAAGAACTCTTTCAGCGGGCACAGGGCCTGATGCCCGGCGGCGTCAACTCGCCGGTGCGCGCCTTCAAGTCAGTCGGCGGCGAGCCGTTTTTCACGGCGCGCGCCGAGGGCGCTTATCTCTGGGACGTCGAGGGCAAGCGCTATATCGACTACATCGGTTCGTGGGGCCCGATGATCCTCGGCCACAACCATCCTGCCGTGCGCGACGCGGTGGAGCGCGCGGTGAAAAACGGCTTGTCCTTCGGTACGCCGTGCCCGGCCGAAGTGACCATGGCCGAGACGATCACGCGGCTCATCCCGTCGATCGAGATGGTGCGCATGGTCAACTCCGGCACAGAGGCGACAATGTCCGCGATACGGTTGGCGCGTGGTGCCACCGGTCGCAGCAAGATCGTGAAGTTCGAAGGCTGCTATCACGGCCACGGCGACAGCTTTCTGGTGAAGGCTGGTTCGGGTGCGTTGACGTTCGGCGTACCGACCTCGCCTGGCGTACCGAAAGCGAATGCCGATCTCACGTTGACCTTGCCGTACAACGATATCGAGGCGGCCAAGGCACTGTTCGCCGAGTGTGGCGACGACATCGCCGGACTGATTATCGAGCCGGTCGCCGGCAACATGAACTGCATTCTGCCTTTGGACGGCTATTTGGCGGCACTGCGCGAGCTGTGTACGCAGCACGGCGTGCTGCTGATCTTTGATGAAGTGATGACCGGCTTTCGCGTCGCGCTCGGTGGCGCGCAGGCGCATTACGGCGTAACGCCCGACCTCACCTGCTTCGGCAAGATCATCGGCGGCGGCATGCCGGTTGGCGCGTACGGTGGTCGGCGCGACCTGATGGAGCAGATCGCGCCCTCCGGCCCGATCTACCAGGCCGGCACACTGAGCGGAAACCCGGTTGCGATGGCTGCGGGACTGGCGGTGCTCGAACAGGTCCAGACGCCCGGCTTTCATGACGCGCTCTCGACAAAGACGAAGCTACTCACCGACGGACTTCAGCGCGTCGCGGATGAGGAAGGCATTCCCTTCAGCACCAATGCCGTCGGCGGCATGTTCGGTCTGTTTTTCAGCGCGGAGAAAGTGACCAGCTATGCGCAGGCCACATCAGCCGACAGCGCCATGTTCAACCGCTTCTTCCACGGCATGCTGAAACGCGGCGTGTATCTGGCGCCGTCAGCGTTTGAAGCGGGGTTCATCTCCATCGCGCACAGCGAACAGGACATTGCCGATACGCTGGACGCCGCGCGCGCCTCCATGCGGGACGCACGCGGCTGATGTCTGAGCCCGCGGCACGATCCAACTCGTGCCGCGCGCGGATGTCTGTCATCGAAAAGAAGTCACCAGACGCCCGTGTTCGCCATCGACGCCCACGGCTCCTGCGGAGCCAGTTTGCCATCCTGCAGCAGCTCGACTGAAACCAGCTCCGGCGAGCGGACGAATGCCATATGTCCATCGCGCGGGGGACGGTTGATCGTGTAACCCATGCTCTGCAGGCGCTCGCAGGTCGCGTAGATGTCGTCGACCTGGAAGGCGAGATGACCGAAGTTGCGCGCGGAACCGTAGTCTTCTTCGGAACCCCAGTTATGAGTCAGCTCGATCTCGGCTTCCGGACTATCGGGCGCCGCGAGAAAGACCAGGGTGAACTTGCCCTCGGGAACGTCCTTGCGGCGAACCTCTTTCAGACCCAGACCCTCGCAGTAAAAGCGCAGGTTCGCATCGAGGTCGCGCACGCGCACCATGCTGTGAAGATATTTCATCGACGTCTCCAGACGAGTGGTTGTTAGTGGGATACGAAATCGCGCAGAGCGGCATCCAGACGCTTGAGCCCTTCGGCCAGATCGGCATCGGAAATGATCAGCGGCGGCACAAAGCGCAGCACGTCGGGCCCGGCCTGCAGCACGAGCAAACCGTGCGCCGCCGCGTGATCCAGAATATCGCCTGCCCTGCCCCTGTAGGCATCGGCCAGCACGGCGCCGATCATCAGGCCGCGTCCGCGCACTTCGGCGAACAGCGCCAATTCATCGTTGATCGCCTTCAACCCCGCGCGCAGCGCGGCGGCCTGTCGGTGCACGTTCTCAAGCACTGGCGGTGAGGACAGCTTGCGCAAGGCCACGCGCGCCACGGCCGCCGCCATCGGGTTGCCGCCGAAGGTGGTGCCGTGCGCGCCGTACTGCATGATCTGCGCGACCTTGGCGCCCGCCAGCATGGCGCCGATCGGGAAACCACAGCCGAGCGCCTTGGCGAGCGTCACGATATCCGGCAGCACGCCGTCCTGCACGTGTGCGAACAGCGTACCGGTGCGGCCCATGCCGCATTGAATTTCGTCGAGCACCAGCAGCGCATCGTGCTTGTCGCACAGCTCGCGCACGCGCTTCAAAAAGCCCGGCGCCGCCGGCAGCACGCCGCCTTCGCCCTGCACCGGCTCCAGCATCACCGCCGCGATATCGCCTGCGTCAAACGCGACCTCCAGCGCGGCAGCATCATTGAACGGTAGATAGCGAAAGCCGCCGGGCAGCGGCTCGTAGCCCTCCTGATATTTTGGCTGCGCGGTCGCTGTGACCGTCGCCAATGTGCGGCCGTGGAACGACCCCTGGAAAGTAAGAATGACCCGCCGCTCCGGTGGCCGACCCTGCGCCGTGGCCCACTTGCGGACAAGCTTGATCGCCGCCTCGTTGGCCTCGGCGCCGGAGTTGCATAAAAACACCCGCTCTGCAAAACCTGACGCTCGCACCAGCTCCTCGGCCAGATGCAGCGGCGGCTCGCTGTAGAACACGTTGCTGCTGTGCCAGAGCTTTCGCGCCTGGGTGGTGAGCGCATCGAGCAGGTCGGGATCCTGGTGACCCAGCGCATTCACCGCGATGCCGGCACCGAAGTCGATGTAATCGCGCCCCTCGCTGTCCCACACGCGCGAACCCTTGCCATGATCGAGCAGAACATCGCGCGGCTTGTACACCGGCAGCCAATAGCGCTTGCCCAGATCAAGCAGCGACGCCGTGGTGGCATCGGATACATGCACGCTTGCTTGCGCAGCGTGATCCGAAAGCCCGCCGTCTTGCTGCAGGTGATCGGAGGGAATGGGATCATTCGGTACTTGCATGGTGGGCTCCGACCTCGCTGCGAACGAGGCCACATCGGTAATGCCGATCGATCGTTGATTCGATCAGTCAGTCAAAATCAGTCCAGGAAAAAATCCGGCAACAGCGCGGTCCCCGGCTTCACCGCGTAGTGATCGAAATCGGTGACGCCCTCGTTGCGCAGCACCTCGTCGTCGATCGCGAAGTGGCCGGTGTATTCGCGCGATGGCCGGGTGAGGATCGCGTGTGCCGCGTCGGCGACGATATCGGGCGTACGGCACTGTTCGGGTTTGACGCCATCGATCATGCCAATCGCCGCCGTCGCCACCACCGTGCGAGGCCACAGCGCGTTGACCGCAATGCCAAGCGATGCGAACTCCGCGCTCATGCCCAGCACGCACAGGCTCATGCCGTATTTGGCGATCGTATAGGCGGTGTGCTGAGCAAACCACTTCGGATCGAGATTGAGCGGCGGTGACAGCATCAGCACGTGCGGATTGGCGGCCTGCTTCAGGTATGGCAAGCAGCTTTGGGTGACCAGAAAGGTGCCGCGTGCATTGACCTGCTGCATCAGATCGAAGCGCTTCATCGGCGTCTCAGCGGTGCCAGCCAGCCAGATCGCGCTAGCGTTGTTGACCACGATATCGATGCCGCCGAAATGCTCGGCCGCCTGTGACGCGGCGGCGCACACCTGCTCCTCTTCGCGAATATCCACCTTCAGCGCCAAGGCGCGGCCGCCGGCTTCCTCGACCGCCGCCGCCGCACTATGGATGGTTCCGGGCAGCTTCGGATTGGCTACCGAACTCTTGGCCGCGATCACGATATTCGCGCCGTCCCGCGCCGCGCGCAGCGCTATGGCCAGACCGATGCCGCGCGATGCGCCGGTAATGAACAGAGTTTTGCCGGCGAGAGTACCCATGCGCATGAGTCCGTGAAGATAGGCTGCCATCAAGCAGAGCGGCCTAGTTTAAGCGCTAAGGCTCAGGCTTTCTGGAATCGCGGCAGAATATCGCGCAGCTCGGCCAGCCGCAGCAGCGGGTCGGTCAGCTCGAGCATGTGCTGCTGCTCGGTGACATCCAGCGGCAGCAGCTCGGTCAACCGATAGCCGAGCCAGCTGGAATCCTCGTAGGCGCTGCGCGGCGCATCGCGCCAATGCGGCGCCATGGTCTCGATCAGCCGCTCAAGAATGCTTTGCAACAGCGCGAATTCCACCGGCACCGGCACCTCCGGCTCCGCCGCCCAGATCTCGATATCGCCGCGCAGCAGGCCGTCACTGCGCACGCGGCTGCGGTTGACCCTGAAACGCGAACCGCCCTTGGCCACGATGCCGAGCAGGCCATCATCATCGCGGTCGAAATCCTGAATATGCGCCACCGTGCCGACGGCAGCCGGCGTGCTGGGTTCGCCGACTTCATAGCCCTCGAGAATCAGGCACACGCCAAAGCCGGAGTCATAGCGGGTGCATTCGCGCACCATATCGAGATAGCGCGGCTCGAAAATGCGCAGCTGCAGCTGGCCACCGGGAAACAGCACCGTGTTCAGCGGAAACAGGGGCATCTCGATCAGCGGAGACTGGGCGGCCATGGGGTAAGTTTAACCAGAGGCAGCGTGACGAACCACGATGCATGTCGCCGCACGCTCCGCAGGTGGCGTCGGGTATGGCGCAGGCGAGAATCCGATGTAGTGAACGAGCGTCAGCGTTGACGCAGTTTTTCGACGAAACGACGCGGCGCGGCCTCGAAACCACCGTTCGACATGAAGATCACCTGGTCGCCCGATCGGGCCTGCCCGGCAAGCGCGTCGAGCAGCGCATCCACCGTGGGCACCATGCTGCCGCGACCGTTCAGTGCCGCCGTGACCTGCCCGGCATCCCAGGCCAGCTCCGCGCGATGCAGAAAAACCACCGCATCGGCATCGGCCAGCGACGGCGCCAGTGCCTCGGCGTGAGCGCCCTGGCGCATCGAGTTGGAGCGCGGCTCCAGCGCCACCAGGATGCGCGCATCGCCAACCTTGGCGCGCAGGCCGGCCAGCGTCGTGGCAATCGCGGTCGGATGGTGGGCGAAGTCGTCGTAGACGCGCACGCCGCCAACCTCGCCGACCAGCTCCATCCGTCGCTTGACGCTCTCGAAGGTGGCGAACGCTGGCAGCAGCGCGCGCGGATCGGCACCGGCCGCCGATGCTGCGGCGAGCGCGGCCAGCGCATTCATCACGCTGTGATGGCCGAGCAGCGACCACTGCACGTCGCCGATCAGCTCGCCGGCGCGATGCACGGTAAACGCCGAGCCGTCGGGCTCGACCAGCGTGGCCTGCCAGTCGCCACGGCCGATGCCGAAGGTTTCCACCGGCGTCCAGCAGCCCATCGCAAGCACCTCGGCCAGACGCGCGTCGTGCGCGTTGACAATCAGCCGGCCGTTGCCGGGCACGGTGCGTACCAGATGGTGAAACTGGCGCTGGATCGCCGCCACGTCGGGGAAAATATCGGCGTGGTCGTATTCAAGGTTGTTGAGAATCGCGATACGCGGCCGGTAGTGTACAAACTTGGAGCGCTTGTCGAAAAACGCGGTGTCGTATTCGTCGGCCTCGATCACGAACGGCTTGCCGCTGCCCAGCCGCGCCGAAACACCGAAATTGCCCGGCACGCCGCCAATCAGGAAGCCCGGCGCCAATCCGACGCTGTCCAGCAGATGCGCCAGCAGGCTGGTGGTGGTGGTCTTGCCGTGCGTGCCGGCGACGGCCAGCACGTCGCGATCGGCCAGCAGCGTTTCGCCCAGCCACTGCGGGCCGGAGATATAGCGCAATTGCTCATCGAGCATGTATTCCACGGCCGGGTTGCCGCGGGTCATCGCATTGCCGACCACCACCACATCGGGCGCCGCACGCCCCGGCGAAGCCTGCAGATGCTCGGCCGTGTAACCCTGCATCAGCGCGATGCCGAGACCCTCCAGCTGGGTACTCATCGGCGGGTAGACGTTGGTATCCGAGCCTTCCACGTCGAGCCCGAGCTCGCGCGCCAGCGCGGCAACGCCGCCCATGAAGGTGCCGCAGATGCCGAGGATATGCAGACGCATGGCAAGCCCAGAGAAATAAATCGCGTGGAAAGGAATCACGGCCCGCGCGAAAACCACGAAGCCAAAGAAGTTGCCGCGATGGTCACGTCAAGGCCGCCTCGCGGCGACCCTTCGTATCAGCCGTGTGCGGTGGCGGACGTGTCCCGCAGCGCGTTTTGCACTCGCGCCGTGACTTCGCTCAATTCGCCCACGCCATCGACCACCTGCAGCTTGCCGCGGCGCGCGTAGAAGTCGGCCACCGGCGCGGTCTGTTCGGCGTAAATGGCCAGGCGCTTGCGCACGGTATCCGGATTGTCGTCAGCGCGGCCTTCGGCCTTGAAGCGGATTTCGCAGCGGCCGATGATGGTGACGTTGGGCACTTCGAGCTGGATCACCGCATCGAGAGGCTGGCCGATCTTGGCCAGCAGGTGGTCGAGTGCATCGGCCTGAGCCAGGTTGCGCGGGTAGCCGTCCAGGATGAAGCCCGATTTGGCGTCGTCCTGCGCCAGGCGCTCCTCGAGCATGCCCAGCAGGATGTCGTCGGACACCAGCTGGCCGGCATCCATCACCGCCTTGGCTTTAAGTCCCATCGCGGTGCCCTGCGCCACCGCAGCGCGCAGCATGTCGCCGGTGGAAATGTGCGGCACGCCCAGCTCCGCCTTCAGGCGCGCCGCCTGCGTGCCTTTGCCCGATCCGGGCGCGCCAAGTAGGACCAGTCGCATAATGCTCCACACGTTTGGCAGGCGGCCGCACACTGCCGCAGCCCGCTTCATTCTCAGATTAAGCTGCCAAATTAGCGTTTGCACCGGGTGCCGTCAAACGCGGGCGCCATTCACGCTACCCCAAGTCCCTGTTGCGAAAAGATTTGCCGCTTCCGGCTTGGTACGCTCGTGTGATCCATAATCGGTTTCCCGTCTGACCCGCCTGTCGAGGATGTCCATGAGCCTGACCCGCCGCCCTTCTGCCGCTACCGGCCATTTCCTTTACGCCCAATCCGGTGGCGTGACTTCGGTCATCAATGCCTCGGCCGCCGGCGTGATCGAAGCCGCGCGCGCCAAGGGCGTCAAGGTGTACGCCGCGCGCAACGGCATTCTGGGCGCGCTGCGCGAGGAGCTGATCGATACCTCGAAAGAATTCAAAAGTGCGATTGCCGCGCTTCGGCATACGCCCGGCGGCGCCTTCGGCTCATGCCGCTACAAGCTGAAATCGCTGGACGCCAACCGGGCCGAGTATGAGCGGCTGATCGAGGTGTTTCGCGCGCATGACATCCGCTGGTTTCTCTACAACGGCGGCAACGACTCGGCCGATACCGCGCTGAAAATCTCCCAGCTCGGCAAGGCGATGAACTATGACATCCGCTGCATCGGCGTGCCCAAGACAGTGGACAACGATCTGGCGGTCACCGACTGCTGCCCCGGCTTTGGCTCGGTCGCCAAATACATCGCCATCTCCACCCGCGAAGCCAGCCTCGACGTCGCCTCGATGGCCGAGACCTCGACCAAGGTCTTCATTCTCGAGGTGATGGGCCGGCACGCGGGCTGGATTGCCGCCGCGGCGGGGCTCGCCGGCGACACCGCCGACGCGGCGCCGCACATCATCCTGTTTCCCGAGAACGTCTTCGACGAGGCGGCCTTTCTTGCCAGGGTCAAAGCCACCGTCAAACGCGTGGGCTGGTGCACCGTGGTCGCCTCCGAAGGCGTGCGCAATGCGGCCGGTCAGTTCCTCGCCGAGGCGGGTGGCCGCGACGCGTTCGGCCACGCGCAGCTCGGCGGCGTGGCGCCGGTGCTGGCAGCGCTGGTAAAGGAAAAGCTCGGCTACAAATATCACTGGGCGCTGCCGGATTATCTGCAGCGCTCCGCCCGCCACGCGGCGTCGAAGGTCGATGTCGAGCAGGCCTACGCGGTCGGCAAGGCCGCCGTCGATTACGCGCTGAAAGGCATGAACGCGGTGATGCCGGTCATCGTGCGCAGCAGCGATGCGCCCTACCGCTGGAGCATCCAGCCGGCACCGCTGAGCAAGGTCGCCAACCACGAAAAGAAAATGCCCAAGAGCTTCATCACCCGCGACGGCTTCGGCATTACTGCCGCAGCACGTCGCTACCTGAGTCCCCTGATTGCGGGCGAGGCCGCGCTTCCCTACGGCAAGGATGGTCTGCCCCGCTACGTGCAGTTGAAGAATGTAGCGGTGGCGAAGAAGCTGCCGGACTTTGCGCCTTGATCGAATGTTGCCGACTTCTACAACCCCGCACGCGCGCGTGATCGGCTGATCTTTCGAAGCCTTCCTGCGTCCGTGCCCTAACGAGGTATCGCCAAGTTACCCGCGCATTGCGCCGCACAACAGGATGCGCGGCGTGGTCTGCCTATACTCGGCGCAACCGCCCGTACGGGACGGCTATCTCCGGGTTCGCCGATGGAAAACCCGGCACTAGGGTGACTACTCGTGGGAGGCTCCGATGCTGCAGCAATATGGCTGGTGGATCGTCGTTCTGGCGTGTGCGGTGATAGCAATTGGTTACGGCGCAGTTTCGACAAGATGGATCCTGGCGCAATCGCCGGGCAACGCGCGCATGCAGGAGATCGCGGCGGCGATCCAGGAAGGCGCTGGTGCCTACCTCAACCGCCAGTACCGCACCATCGGCATCGTCGGCGTGGTGCTGTTGCTGCTGATCGGCTTCTTTCTCAACTGGCCGACGGCGATCGGCTTTCTGCTCGGCGCGATTCTTTCGGGCGCCGCCGGCTATATCGGCATGAATGTCTCCGTGCGCGCCAATGTGCGTACGGCGGAGGCGGCGCGTAACGGGCTCAGTCCGGCGATGGACGTGGCGTTTCGCGGCGGAGCGATCACCGGCATGCTGGTGGTGGGTCTGGCCCTGCTGGGCGTCGCCGGCTACTGGATCGTGCTGAACCAGATGGGCATGCACGGCGAACTGGCGCTGCATGCGCTGGTCGGCCTGGCCTTCGGCAGCTCGCTGATCTCGATTTTCGCGCGCCTGGGCGGCGGTATCTTTACCAAGGGCGCCGACGTGGGCGCGGACCTGGTCGGCAAGGTCGAGGCCGGCATTCCCGAGGACGACCCGCGCAATCCGGCCGTGATCGCGGACAACGTCGGCGACAACGTGGGCGACTGCGCGGGCATGGCCGCCGATCTGTTCGAAACCTACGCGGTAACCGTGATCGCCACCATGCTGCTCGGCGGCCTGATGACCGAAGAGGTCGGCCCGAACGCCGTGCTGTACCCGCTGCTGCTGGGCGCGGTGTCGATCATCGCCTCGATCATCGGCACGCTGTTCGTCAAGGTGAAGCAGGGCGGCTCGATCATGGGCGCGCTGTACAAGGGTGTGATCGTTTCCGCGGTATTGGCTGCGGCCGCGTTCTACCCGATCACCACGCAACTGATGACAGGCTTCAGCCACGGCTCGATCAACCTGTGGGGCTGCTCGCTGATCGGGCTGCTGCTGACCGGTGTGATCGTGTGGGTGACCGAGTACTACACCGGCACGCAGTACAAGCCGGTACAGCACATCGCGGCGGCGTCGACCACCGGGCACGGCACCAACATCATTGCCGGTCTGGGCGTGTCGATGAAATCGACCGCGCTGCCGGTGATCGCGGTGTGCTTCGCGATCTGGGGTGCGTTTGCGCTCGGTGGCCTGTACGGCATCGCGATTGCAGCCACGGCCATGCTGTCAATGGCCGGCATGATCGTGGCGCTGGACGCCTATGGCCCGATCACCGACAACGCCGGCGGCATTGCCGAAATGGCCGACCTGCCGCCGGAGGTGCGCGGCGTCACCGATCCGCTCGACGCGGTGGGCAACACCACCAAGGCGGTCACCAAGGGTTACGCGATCGGCTCGGCGGCGCTGGCCGCGCTAGTGCTGTTCGCCGACTACACGCACAACCTCGATGTGGCCGCGCAGGCCAAAGCGGCGCTTAGCGGCACGACCTACGTGCCGATGACCTTCGACCTGTCCGACCATATGGTGATCATCGGCCTGCTGATCGGCGGCCTGATCCCCTACCTGTTCGGCGCGATGGCGATGGAAGCGGTGGGCCGCGCCGCCGGCGCGGTGGTCGAGGAGGTGCGCCGTCAGTTCCGCGACATCCCCGGCATCATGCTGGGCACGGCCAAGCCGGAATATTCGCGCGCGGTCGACATGCTGACCAAGTCGGCGATCCGCGAAATGATCGTGCCGTCACTGCTGCCGGTGGCCGTGCCGATCGTGGTCGGCCTGCTGCTGGGGCCCAAGGCATTGGGCGGCGTGCTGATCGGCACCATTGTCACCGGCCTGTTCGTGGCGATCTCGATGACCACCGGCGGCGGCGCCTGGGACAACGCCAAGAAGTACATCGAGGACGGCCACTTCGGCGGCAAGGGCTCGGAGGCGCACAAGGCCGCGGTGACTGGCGATACCGTGGGCGACCCGTACAAGGACACCGCGGGCCCCGCGGTGAATCCGCTGATCAAGATCATCAACATCGTCGCCCTGCTGCTGATCCCCTTGCTCTAAGGCGATCGACTACGAGTAACGGAAAATCCCGCTTCGGCGGGATTTTTTTATGCCCTTACCAAACAGCTCACCCTGACTTTAGTCACAGGCGGCCACAACGGGCTGCGGTTAGGCTCGAACGCTGGCGGCCTGCGTCAGCACGCTGTCTCCACCCACACCTTGCACACGAGGCGCATACGATGAAATCGGTCTGGCTGACGCTGGCTCTCGGCGTCACACTGGTAGGCATGAATACGACTCACGCTGATGGCAATACCCCCGCTGCCGCATCCACCGGCGCTCAGGCCTCCGACGATCCGTTCCTGTGGCTGGAAGACATCCACGGCGCTCGCGCGATGGACTGGGTCAAGACGGAAAACGCCAAGACCACCAAGCAGTTCATCGATAACGCCGAGTTCGACAAAACCCGCGACCGCATTCTCGAAGTGCTCGATTCGGACGCGCGCATTCCGGAGGTCAGGCGCATGGGTGACTACCTCTACAACTTCTGGCGCGACAAGGCCAACCCGCGCGGCGTGTGGCGCCGCACCACGCTGGCCGAATACCGCAAAGCCGCCCCGCAGTGGGAGGTGCTGCTCGATATCGATGCGCTAAACAAGGCCGAGAACAAGCGCTGGGTGTTCAAGGGCTCGCAGTGCCTGAAACCGGCGTACACGCGCTGCCTGCTGTCGCTGTCGCCGGACGGCGGCGACGCGGTGACCGTGCGTGAGTTCGACCTCCCGAGCAAATCCTTCGTCAAGGACGGTTTTGTCCTGCCGGTCGCCAAGACCGAGGCCAGCTGGATCGACGAGAACACGCTATACGTCGGCACCGATTTCGGCCCGGGCACGATGACCGCCTCGAGCTACCCGCGCATTGTCAAGGAATGGAAGCGCGGCACGCCTATCGCCGATGCCAAGATCGTATACGAAGGCAAGACGACCGACCTCGCAGTCGGCGCGATGCACGATCGCACGCCCGGTTTCGAGCGTGACTTCGTCTCGGTCGCGAAGGATTTTTTCCATAGCGAGCTGTACCAGCGCAAGAACGACAAGCTCACCCGCGTCGACGTGCCGACCGACGCCAGCGCCGACGCCCATCGCGAATCGCTGCTGGTGCAGACGCGTTCCGCCTGGACCGTGGGCGGCAAAACCTATCCCTCCGGCGCGCTGCTGGCAGCGAACTTCGACGCCTTCATGGCCGGCAAGCCGGCGTTTACCGTACTGTTCAAACCCGATGCGCATACCTCGCTGGAGTCGTACGCCTGGACCCGCCATCACCTGATTCTCGACGTGCTCGATGACGTCAAGAGCCGGCTGGAAGTGCTCACGCCACCCGACCACGCCAACGCAACGGCCGACTGGAAACACGAGGCGGTGCCCGGCGCACCGGCGCTCAGCTCGATCAGCGTGGCCGATACCGACCCCGACAACAGCGACGAATACTGGCTCGACGTCACGGGCTTTCTTACGCCCTCATCCCTGCAGCGCGGTGTGCTGGGTAGCGTGCCGGCCGAGACGATCAAGCAGGATCCGGCCTTCTTCGACGCGTCGAAGTTCGAAGTGACCCAGCATTTCGTCATCTCGAAAGACGGCACCCGCGTGCCGTACTTCGAGATCGCGCCGAAGGGCCTCAAGCTCGATGGCTCCAACCGCACCCTGCTCTACGGCTACGGCGGCTTCGAAGTATCGCTGTCGCCGCACTACAGCGGAAGCATCGGCCGCGCGTGGCTGGATCGCGGCGGCGTCTACGTGCTGGCCAATATCCGCGGCGGCGGCGAGTACGGTCCGCAGTGGCATCAGGCGGCGCTGAAGGCCAATCGCCCGCGCGCGTACGAAGATTTTGCGGCGGTCGCCGAGGATCTGGTCAAACGCGGCGTCACTTCGGCCAAGCACCTCGGCGCCGAGGGCGGCAGCAACGGCGGACTGCTGATGGGCAACATGCTGACGCTGTATCCGCAGCTGTTCGGCGCGATCGCCTGCGAGGTGCCGCTGCTCGACATGAAGCGCTACACGCACCTGTCGGCCGGCGCATCGTGGATGGCCGAGTACGGCAACCCCGATACCGCCGACTGGAAATTCATCCAGACCTTTTCGCCGTACCAGAACGTGAAAAAGGACGGCCATTACCCGCCGGTGCTGTTCTACACCACCACCAGCGACGATCGCGTCGGCCCGGTGCAGGCCCGCAAGATGGCGGCGAAGATGCAGGCCATGGGTCACCCCGACGTTTGGTTCTACGAGAATCTCGAAGGCGGACACGGCGCCGGTGCCGACAACAAGCAGGCGGCGCTGATGCATGCGCTGGCGTACGACTTTCTGTGGGATCAGCTGAAATAAGTTACGCAGTGATGGAGATTTCAACGAGCCGGCAGTTGCCGGCTCGTTGCTTTATGGCCTCGGCCGCCCTCACAACGTTCACTCGCCGCCGCCGCTAAAGTAAGCTCTCAACGTCATCGACCCAGCCACATCGACCCACCCACGCCGCCATGAACTCACGCCCGTCGATCCGCCCCGAACTGCGCGAATGGATTTTGTCCACCACGCGCGCCGGCCACAGCGTGCCGGAAGTACTGCAGCTGATGAAGCAAAGCGGCTACGACCCGCGCCAGAGCCGCAGTATTCTGGCCGATGTGCTGAAAATTCCGCTGGCGGCGCTCAACGCGACTGCAGTGGCGCCCGCTGCGAGCTCGATGCCGGGAAAACGAACGCGCCACCCTGAAGCGCCCAGCGTCATCGTCGACGGCCATCGTGTTGATATCTCGGTGAGCGTGAACGAGCCGGTGCTGCGGGTTCTGGACGGCTTCCTATCGGACGACGAATGCGCCGAGCTGATCGAGCTGGCGCGGCCGCGCCTGAAGCGCGCCATGACCGTCGATACCGACGGCAAAAACCAGGTCGACAACCGGCGCACCAGCGAGGGCATGTTTTTCTCCCTCAACGAGCTGCCGCTGGTCAGCACCATCGAGCAGCGCCTGGCCACCTTGCTGGATATGCCGGTCAGTCACGGCGAGGGCCTGCAGATTCTGCATTACCTGCCGGGGCAGGAATACGAGCCGCATTTCGACTGGTTCGATCCACAGCAGCCGGGCTTCAGCACCATTACGGCGGTCGGTGGGCAGCGCATCGCCAGCATCGTGATGTATCTGAACACGCCCGAGGGCGGCGGCGGCACGGCGTTTCCGGAAATCGGGCTCACCGTAACCGCGCGGCGGGGCTCTGCGGTCTACTTTGCCTACGACAGCGGCGATCAGAGCTCGCTGCACGCAGGCCTGCCGGTGACCAGCGGCGAAAAGTGGATTGCCACCAAATGGCTGCGTGAAAGGCCGTACAGGCGCGGCTGAGCGGCGCCACCATTACCCGCGCCGCTGCGCTGCAGCAGCGTTTCGCGTATCCTCAGTGGTCGACTTTTTCAAAACATCAAGGACAATTCATGGGACTGCATCTCGTCTCCGCCGGCCGCGACGTGCCGAACGACATCAACGTCATCATCGAAATCCCCAAGGATGCCGAACCGGTCAAGTACGAAGTGGAGAAGGAAAGCGGCGCGATCTTCGTCGACCGCATTCTTTCCACTCCGATGCGTTATCCGTGCAACTACGGCTACGTGCCGGGCACCCTCGGCGGCGACGGCGATCCGCTGGACGCCCTGGTGATCCTGCCGCTGCCGCTGATCCCCGGCGCGGTGATCCGCTGCCATCCGGTCGGCATGCTGAAGATGACCGACGAAGCCGGCAGCGATGAAAAGCTGGTGGTGATTCCCACCGCCAAGGTGTTCCCCGGTTACGCCCACATCAAGGATATGAGCGGTGTGTCGGGGCACTGGCTGGAGCGCATCGGCCATTTCTTCGAGCACTACAAGGATCTGGAGAAAGGCAAGTGGGTGAAGGTGGAAGGCTGGGTCAGCGCCGACGAAGCGAAGGCCGAGATCGTGGCCGGCGTGCAGCGCTATCAGCAGGAACAGCACTGATCGCGGCAACTGCCCGACTGCATTGATTGCCATCGCGGCGTTTCGCAAGAGGCGCCGCGTTTTTTTTTCGGCGATACATAACCGGATGCTCACCCTGCGATCGCTATGCTTCGCCGGCATTCCACGTATGGAGGCCGTATGAAAGCCGTCGCCCTCACCCGCTATCTGCCGATCGACGATCCCGAATCGCTGGTAGATGTTGATTTACCTCAGCCAACCGCCGGCGGCCACGATCTGCTGGTGCGCGTGGAAGCCGTTTCGGTAAACCCGGTCGATACCAAGGTGCGCTCACCCAAAGCGCAGGTCGAGTCGCAGCCCAAGGTGCTGGGTTACGACGCGTCGGGCGTGGTCGAGGCCGTGGGCGACTCGGTCAGCGGTTTCCGCGTCGGCGATCGCGTCTACTACGCCGGTGACATCACCCGCCCTGGCAGCAATGCGCAATATCAGCTGGTCGACGCGCGCATTGTCGCGCACGCGCCAACGTCGATGGACGCCGCGGACGCCGCGGCGCTTCCACTGACCGCGCTCACCGCGTGGGAGCTGCTGTTCCAGCGCATGCCGTTCGATAGCGAGCGCGGCGGACAGGGCAAATCGCTGCTGATCATTGCGGGAGCCGGCGGCGTGGGCTCCATCGCGATCCAGCTGGCAAAACGCGCGGGTTTTGTCGTCATCGCCACCGCGTCACGGCCGGAAACAGCCGACTGGTGCCGTTCCATGGGCGCACATCATGTCGTCGATCATCGCCATCCGCTGCCAGCCCAGCTGCAGGCGCTGGGCTTTGCGGAGGTGGATGCGGTGGTGAATTTCGCCAATACCGATCACTACTGGGAAACCATCGGCGAGGTGCTTGCGCCGCAGGGCCACGTCGGCCTGATCGTGGAACCCAGCGGCGCGCTGCGCATCGGCGATCCGTACAAATCCAAGTGCATCGGCATCCACTGGGAGCTGATGTTCACCCGCGCGCGCTACAAGACTGCCGATCAGAACGAGCAGGGCAAAATCCTCGACCGCGTGGCGGCGCTAATCGACGCCGGCGAGCTGCGCGGCACCCGAACCGAGACGCTCTCGCCTATTTCGGCGTCCACGCTGCGCCAGGCGCATCGGCGACTGGAGTCCGGCAGCACGATCGGCAAGCTGGCCCTTTCCGGCTGGTAAGCTGACCGCGGCAGACCTTGGCCTTCGAAACGAACAAGGGACCGCATGCGGTCCCTTGTAGCTTATCCAATAGCGTCGCTCTGGCGACATGTAGGCGGCAGAGTTCAGTGGTGCTTGCTGGAGGCCTTCTTGTCCGGCGCAGGCTTGGCCGGCTCGCCTTTCTTGCCCAGCTGCTCCAGCAGCGTGTTCATGTCTTCGGCATGTTCCTCTTCCTGCGCCAGAATGCCTTCGAGCATGCGGCGCGTGGTCGGGTCATCGGTGCCGATGTAGTCGATGATTTCGCGGTAGCTGTCGATGGCGATGCGCTCGGCCACCAGATTCTCCTTGATCATGTCGACCAGATCGGTGCCTTCGACGTAGTCAGCGTGGCTACGGGTCAGCAGACCTTCGGGCGAGAGATTGGGCTTGCCATCGAGCTGGGTGATGCGCTCGGCGATCAGGTCGGCGTGGCCCTGCTCTTCGTTGGCGTGCTCCAGAAACTCGGACTTCACGGCCTGCGAGTTGATGCCGGACGCCATGTAGTAGTGATACTTGTAGCGCAACACGCAGACGATTTCGGTGGCCAGCGCGTGATTGAGCAGCTTCACCACGGTAGCGCGGTCGGCGCTGTATCCGGCGGTCATGGCGCCCTTTTCGATATCCTGACGCGCACGCTTGCGGATGTTCTCGATGTCGGTAACGAACGGCTTGGCCTTGGCCATGGCTTGCTCCTCAGATGGATGAATAGGCGCCGGTCTCGCCAACAGCTTTCACCGGCAGCGCCCTACAAAGACCACTAGCGTAGAAATGTCGTTGGCAAGGCCGAGTGAAGAACGGGTCGAGCGATTCTCGCTGTTGTAGCGATCCGGCCACCGCACCCTGCGCCGGACAAGCCTATTTGGCACCTGCGGACGCCGGCACACGCGGCTCGTCCGCTGCCGCAGCCACCTCATGATCCGCCAGCGCAACGCGCAACAGCATGGCACGCAGCGTGGATAGAAAATCCGCGCCGTTGACGAGGCGCAGTGGTAACGCGGCCTGGGCCATCGCGCTCTCGAACGCGTCGAGCTCCCTGCGATACAGAGGCCACGCGGATACGTCATCACCGTGCTCGGCCCAGAGCGACTGCCACACCGTCTGCAGCTGCGTGATCATCTGGTGGACAATGCCGAGCTGCGGGTGGGGAATGATGTCGCGCAGCAGGAATCCGAAATGTTCGCGCATCTCCCACGGCGTCATCACCGTGGGCACATTGACGGATTCGAAGCGCAGGGGTGGCCCGCTGCCCGAGTCGAAAGAAACGGGATGCGCTGTCCAGCCGCTGAAGTCGCCCGCACCGGGCGCGCGGCCCTTGCCGACCAGATCCCAGAAGCGGGCGCTGCCGACGGTATCGGCCACCAGATGGACGCGCTCCTCGTCTGCGGCATTGATAACACGATGCGAGCGCCACGTATCGAATATCCAGCACTCGCCCGGCGCCATGTTGACCTCGGCATCCCCGCAGAGGAAACGCACGCTCGGCTGCGTCAGAATGGGGACATGAACGCGCACACGCTCACGCCAGTAGTAGTTGATGTCGGCGTGCGGACTGACCTCGGCCTGACCGCTGAGTTTCATCAAACGGGTTCGACCCCAGACCCCGCCAAGCGTCAACAGTACCTGCATCAGATAGGGACACTCGGCCAGATACGGCGTCGGCCGCATCACACCCGAAACCGCGTCACTGTCGGGATCGCCGTCAACGGAGATCAGCGGCAGGGCGAAGTTCCCCGGAAATTTCTGCGGATGCTCGCGCCAGCGGCTACCATCCAGCGCAGCGAGTTCCCGCCTCAGCAGGTCGGCATCGAATTGCAGCGGCAGCTGGACAAAGGGGACCTGCAGTTTCATGGCGTGTTCTTGCTCGATGGTTGAAGCGACGCATGCGCGCGGCCCAGTATCCCTCATTGCGCCATGAATCGTTCCAGCCGGGCAAGCGTTGGCTGAAGGGCCGGAAGCATTTCGTTGATCAGGGCTTCGTGGCGTCGCCACTTGTCCGGGGCGGGCTCGGATACGGTGAACCGAGAAAGTGGAAGCGTTCCGTCGATGGGGCGATCCCAGGCCAGGCCGAGCACCGCACACAGGCGCTCCATTTCCTGCTCAGGATTGGCCAGTATGTCGTCGTAACGCACCACGTGCACACGGTCGGCGGGCATGGCCGAAAGATCGTCCAGCAACGCGTTTGTCGTGGTTTTCCACTGGGCCGCGACGATTTCCTGCAGCGGCCGCCCGATCAGCTCGCGCCAACCGGGCACCAGCAGCAGGGACCACGATGGTCCAGTCCACCCCGGCAGCTTGGGGTACGTGCGAAACCTGCCCGACTGCCAAGCCTCGATCATGCTGCTCAGCGTCTGACGTATATCGCGATGCAGATAGACGAAATGGCCGTCTGAAAATATCTTTGCCAGGAACGGAATGCGCAGCGCGTTTTTCGGCGTTTTTTCCAGCATTCGCACCGGCAGCTGCGGCGGCGCGTGGCCGTCGCGGTCGCGCAGTTCGGCCAGGAATCGCTGACGCAGCACCGCTCCTAACTCGGCCGTGGCGTCGTTCGCCTGAAGGCGGTTTGATGCGAAATCACGGTTAGCCGGGTTCAGGGCCGGCACGCCCTCGATCAGGGCGTGGCTTTCCTGACCGATCGTGTAAAGATCCCTCGCCTGTGCCAGCGTTTCGAACAGCAGGGTGGAGCCCGAACGCGGCGACGAAATAATGAAAACGGGACGCTCAAAGACCTCATCACGATTCGCCGGAGCTTCCACTGCCGCCGTCTCGGGCTTGTCGGGCTTGCGCGGTTCATAGGCGCCCAGCTCGCCACCCTGGTCGGCGAGCGCCACGTCCAGCAGCATCGGCTTCAGGATGTTCAGCACCTTGGCGCCGTGAATTGCGCGCAAGGATGGCCCCGCCGCGCGCATCTCGGCATCGAAACGATCCAGCGCCTCGCGGTAGATCGGCCATCCCGTGCGATCGGTACCGTACTGCGCCCACAGCGTTCTCCACGTGGCAACGAGCCGCGAGGAAATTGCCTGAGCCTGCGCCAGCTCCGGGTGGGGCAATACTTCGCCGAACAGAAAGACCAGATGGCTCTGCAGCTCCCACGGCGTCATGACCTCGGGGACGTTGACCGACTCGCACGCGAGTTCGGGGAAATGATCGTTCACGGCAGCGATGGGTTCCGCCTGCCAGCCGCCGAGGCTGCTTTTTCCCGGAGCGCGGCCGCGGTTCACCAGGTTCCAGAAACCGTCGCTGCCGACGGTGTCTGCCACCAGGTGGATGCGTTCGTCATCGTCGCCATTGATAACCCGATGGTTACGCCAGGTATCAAAAATCCAGCACTCGCCGGCCGCCATGTTCACTTCACTGTCGCCGCAGATGAAGCGGACGGTAGGCTTGGTCAGGATCGGCACATGCACGCGCGTGCGCTCTCGCCAGTAATAGCTGACGTCCGCGTGTGGCGTGACCTCTGCATGCCCGCTGAGCTTCATCAGACGCGTGCGGCCCCACACGGCGCCGAGACGGTGCAAGACCTGGGTCAGATACGGCGACTGCTGCAAATACGGTGTGGGACGCATCGGACCATTGATGGCGTCGATGTCCGGATCCCCGTTCACGGCGATGAGCGGCAAGGCGAAATTGCCGGGAAAATTCTGCGGATGCCTGCGCCAGCAGCTGTCATCCAGTGCCTGGATTTCGGCCGCCAGCCTGCCCGCATCAAACTGTACCGGCAGCTGGACGAAGGGAACGGAAAGTTTCATCTTGGAGCCCCGGACCTTGCGGTGGATCGCACCGTCGATACTACGGAACTTGGCGGCCTTTTTGTCACGAAGTCACGACGCGCAAGGCCCTGGTTCGGTCAATGGGCCTGACGGCAGGCTAGCCGCACGGCTGCGTCGCTTTCCCACGCGCGGCGTGGCTGCGCCGCCACGGGCCCGATGGCGCCGAGCCTGTCCGGCATTGCGCGGATTCAACGGGTCCTGTAAGCGCGCAGAAAGGTCGCTACGCCCGCTTTGGCGATGGTCTCGATCTCTGCGGCTGCGGTGTCCGGGCACTCATCGCAGGCGCATAAACGACGAAGCAGCAGGTCGCCCTTGATCAGCGACATGAACTGGATGGCTGCCGTCTTGACGCAGGAAATTTCCAGCACGCCGTCGTCGACCGCATCCTGAAAAAGCTGCTCCATCAGTCGATGGTTGCGGGCCGGACCCTCCTCCCACAAGAGCTTGCCGTAGCGAGGGTTGCCCTGACGGCAGTCGCTGAGAATGGCGCGAAACGTGCCCACACTCTCTCGCTGGCAGTCGATCAGCATGTGCGCGTTCGCGATTTTTTTCAGAATATCGCCGATGTCGACATTCGGGTCGTAGGCGTAGATTTCCTCCGGCAACCAGTCCTGCACGCGCGAGCGAATGACTTCACGGAAGAGGTTGTCCTTGTCGCCAAAATGGCTGTAGACGGTGAGCTTGGATACGCCGGCGTCGGCCGCGATGGCATCCATGCTGGTTCCAGCAAACGCATTGCGCACGAACAATGCCTTCGCCGCAGCGAGAATGGCCGCACGCTTTTCCATATCCTTGGGGCGCCCGGGCCCCTGGGGTCTGATTTGCGCGCTGATACTCATGCCCGCACCTTCACAAATGATGATTCGAGCTTTATTATACGCAGCGGTTCAATTATTTTCCAAACACCTGTTTCAAAGCGTTCAGAGACGGCGCCCGCGAAAACCCGCGGTTCGCGACGTGACGGCAGTCAGCTTGTTGCGGTGACTTCCGGCACTTCGAAGGCCGCGTCACAACCGGCACGCTGTGATTGCACCTTTGCTGCGTTGTCGGGCTCCCGCTGCTGCAACTATCCTTTTCCACCTTCCTTTTGATCGACACGGGACACGAAACAATGGCAATGAACTTCGATCAGGCGCGCTTGAACATGGTGGAAAACCAGGTACGCCCCTGGGAAGTGCTCGATGGTCGCGTGCTGGACGTCATCGGCAAAATTCATCGCGAGGACTTCGTTGCGCCCGCGCATCGCCAGCTCGCTTTCGCGGACCTGTGTCTGCCGCTCGGCCACGGCGAAGTGATGATGAAGCCGGTGGTCGAGGGCCGCGTGCTGCAGGCGCTGGACCTGAAGCTTACCGATCGCGTCCTTGAAATAGGCACCGGCTCGGGATTTCTCACCGCCTGCCTGGCCAGCCTCTCGGCCCACGTTACCAGTGTCGATATCCATGCCGATTTCACCGTTGCTGCAACCAGGCGCTTGCAAAATGCCGGCATCCAAAACGTCAGCCTCGTAACGGGCGAAGCCGTTGACAGTTGGGAGCCGGGCGAACTGTTCGACGCACTGGTCGTCACCGGAGCCGTATCGAGCATGCCGCCACGCTGGCTGAACTGGCTGAAGACGGGCGCGCGCGCGCTGGTCATACGTGGCCATTCGCCGGTGCAGCATGCCACCTTGCTGACCCACGAAGGCGCCGGACGTTATCGGGAAGAAACGCTTTTTGAAACCGACCTGCCGTATATCACTCATGCCGAACCGCTGAAGCGTTTCGTCTTTTAAGTTCGCCCCCGACCGATTTCCACGAGGCACCCCATGCGTTTGAAGCTGCTCTCCCTGGCGTTGGTTCTCGCCGCCATTTCGCTGCCCGGCCATAGCGAAGACCTCCTCGACACCTACCGTCAGGCGCGCGCCAACGACCCCGTGCTGCAGCAGGCCGACGCGACCAATCTCTCCACGCGCGAAGGCGTGCCGCAGGCGCGGGCGCTGCTGCTGCCGCAGATTTCCGCCAGTTACGGGCTGACCCAGACTAGCGGCGGCAGCTCGTCGAGCGGCAGCCTTTCAGGCGTCGGCGGCACCAGTTATCTGTGCGACGGCATCGCCGCGGGAACCGGCACCTACGCGTGCACCGGCCCACTGTCGGATGGCACGACGGGCGGCAATTCCAGCACCGGTCACGTGCGCACGCGCAATCTCTCCGGCCAGATCGATCAGGTGATCTTCGATTTCAGCAAGATCGCCGACCTTCAGGCCGCGCACGCCACGGCGGATGCGGGCGAGCAGACGTACCAGTCGGCCGAGCAGGATTTGTACGTACGCGTCGCGACAGCATATTTCACCATCCTCACCGACGAGGACGCACTGACCTTCGCCAAGGCGAACGAAGACGCCTACAAGAAGCAGTACGAGCAGGCCGACGCACAGTTCAAGGCGGGCACCGCCGCAATCACCGGTGCCTATCAGGCGAAGGCGGCGTACGAAGCGGCCAAGGCCCAGACCATCACGGCGCAGAACACGCTCAACGACGCGCGCGAAGCGCTCACGCAAATCACCGGACAACCGGTCGGCGAACTGAAAAAGCTGCGGGACGATCTGCCGCTCGACCCGCCCGTGCCGGCCGACCCGAATGCGTGGGTGCAGGATGCGATCAAGTACAACCCCAGCATCCTCTCGCAGCAGTACACCGTCACCGCTTACGAGCACGACATCAGTGCGGCGCGCGCCGGGCACCTGCCCACCCTCAATGCCACCGCCAGCCGCGCGAAGAGCACGGAGTGGCTGCAGAACGGCAGCGCGGCGGCATACACCGGCAACGGCCGCTTCGGCAACACGATCGGTGTGACGCTCTCGGTACCGATTTTTTCCGGCGGTGCGGTGCAGTCGCGCGTGCGCCAGTCGATTTACCAGCGCGATGCGGCGAAGGATTCGCTGGAGTCGCAGCGCCGGCTGGTCATTCGCACGACGCTCAACTACTACCGCTCGATACTGGCGGACATCGAGGAAGTGCAGTCGGGCAAGTCCGCCGTGGAATCCGGACAGAAGGCGCTGGATGCCACCCGCGCCGGCTTCAATGTCGGCACGCAGACCATCATCAATGTGCTCAACGCGATCCAGACGCTGACCTCGGCCGAAAACACCTACTCGCAGGCGCGTCATCAGCTGGTGCTGGACAAGCTCAACCTGCAGTACTCGGTTGGACGGATCGAGTACAAGGATCTGCAGGACGCCAACGTACTGCTGCAGTAGCCGCAGCCGCCGCGCTCAGCGCGTGCTTCGGGTAAAAAAGCGGGCCATTCGGCCCGTTTTTTTTGACTATTCCTGCAGCAGGCTGTCGATCATCCGCATGATCCGGTGCACTGCGCCGCGCTCGCGGTCGAAGACCGTCTGCGCCGCCTGCCCCATCCGCTCGCGCTTGGCCGGATCCAGCAGCAGCGCCAGTACGTCCGGGCCAAGAGCCTCGGTACTGGCCACGCGTTCCGCGCCGCCCTGCTGCATCAGGCTGACGGTGATTTCCTCGAAATTGAAAGTGTGCGGTCCCACCAGTACTGGTATCGACAGCGCCGCCGGCTCGAGCACGTTATGCCCGCCGATCGGCACCAGGCTGCCGCCGACGAAAGCCACTTCCGAAGCCGCAAAAAACGGCATCAGCCGACCCATCGCATCGATCACGAAGACCTGGTGCATCGGCAGCGGCAGGCCGTCGACGCTGTAGCTGGCCGTGGTGAAACCCAGACTTCGTACGGATTGCTCGACTGCACGAAACCGTTCCGGATGGCGTGGCGCCAGCAGCAGCAGCGCATCGGGCAGGCGCTTGAGCACCTCCAGATGCGCCTGCAGCACGGCCAGCTCCTCGCCCTCGTGCGTGCTGGCCGCCATCCACACCGGGCGCCGCGCGCCCCAGTGCTCACGCATCGCGGCGCCGTCGGTAACCGCACCGCAGGGGATCGGCATGTCGAACTTCATGTTGCCGGTCACCACCAGTTGCCGCGGATCGGCGCCCAGCAACCGATAGCGCGCTGCATCGGTGCGCGACTGCGCGGCGATCTGCCGAACGCAGCGCAGCGACGATCGCACCAGGCTGCGCAGGGGCTTGTAACCCCGCAGCGAACGCTCCGACAGGCGCGCATTGACGATCATCAGCGGAATGCCGCGATTGCGGCAGGCGAAATAGAGGTTTGGCCAGATTTCGGTTTCCACGATGAGAGCGAGCTGGGGCCGCACGCGCTGCATGAAGCGGTTTACCGAAAACGGCAGGTCGTACGGCAGGTAGACGTGGAACACGCTCTCGCCAAACAGCTGATGCACCCGCGCCGTGCCGGTGGGCGTTACCGTGGTGATGACCAGCGGGGCGTTCGGATAATCGCGTTGCAGTGCCTTGATCAGCGGCTCGGCCGCATTGACTTCGCCGACCGAAACGGCATGGATCCACAGGCTGCCGTTGAAGCCTGGCGCTTCGAAAATGCCGAACCGCTCCGGCCAGCGCCGGTGATACGGCCGCGAACGCACGCCGCGGGCCAGCAGCCTGAGCACCAGCAGTGGCGTGACCAGATACATCGCAATGGTGTACAGAAAACGCAGCAAGAGTCCGCCGATCAGCCGATCAATCAACGTTGAAGTATAGCCACAGCGATTGGGGCGAGCCGCCGCAGGGGCGGCCCGTTACAATGGCACGGATGCCAGGCATGCCACGCCCCCGTTTCAACCGATCGCTGCTCGCACCTCGGCATTGGCCGGCGTGGGTCGGGGTGGCCGTGATCTGGCTGATCGCCAGGCTTCCCTACGCCGCGCTGCTCTGGCTGGGCCGTCGGCTCGGCGGACTGGTGATGCGCGTGCCGTCGGCACGGCGGCACATCGCCGAAACCAATATCGCATTGTGCTACCCCGAGCTCGATGCGGCGGCACAACGTCGGCTGGTCGATGACAATCTGCGCGACATCGGCTTGATGCTGGTGGAGTTCGCGCTGGGCTGGATGGGCAGCGAAAGGAAGATCGCGGGCATTCCCATCGTCATCGAGGGGCTGGAGCATCTGGAGCAGGCGCGCGCCCGGGGTCAGGGCGTGCTGCTGGTGGGTGGCCACTTTTCGCACCTCGAGCTCTGCGCGAGGCTCGTTTCGCAGCGCATCCGCATTTCCGGCATGTACCGCAAGATGGACTCGGCGGTGTTCGAGTGGGCCGTGCTGCGCGCCCGACTGGACTACGCCACCACCATGTTCGACAAGGACGACCTTCGTGGCACGGTGAAATACCTGCGCAGCGGCGGCACGCTGTGGTACGCGCCCGACCAGGACATGCGCAGCAAGGACAGCGTGTTCGTGCCGTTTTTCGGCGTGCCGGCCGCCACCATCACCGCGACACATCATCTGGCGCGACTGTCGGGCGCCGCGGTGATTCCGTTTTTCCACCGCCGCCTGCCCGATGGGGCCGGCTATGCGCTTCGCCTGGGTGCGCCGCTGGAAAACGTTCCCAGTGCCGACGCGCTGGATGACACCGCGAGAGTGAACGGCTGCATCGAGCAGATGGTGCGCGAGTCGCCCGAACAATATCTGTGGGTGCACAAGCGCTTCAAAAGTCGACCTGAAGGGCAGCCAACGCTCTACTGAGCGCGACAGATTGGCGACAGGAATCCGCCCCAGAATCGCGCATCGCTCGCGCTAGCTGCGCTGCCAGACCGGCAGCGCACTCCGGGCAGCTCAAGGAAGATTGCGCGTCCATGACTTCACCCGCCAAAACCAAACGAGCGGCGATTCCGATTCTGATGTATCACAACATCGCGTCGGCGCCGCGCGATCTTGCGGTCTATCGCAGCCTGTATGTAAGCCCCGGCGCATTCAGCCGACAGATGTGGCTGCTGCGCAAGCTGGGCTATACCGGTCTGTCGGTCAGCGCAGCCGAGCCCTATCTGCGTGGCGAAAAGAGCGGACGGGTGGCGGTCATCACGCTCGACGATGGATACGCGGACAACGTGCAGTCCGCGATGCCGATACTGCAAAAGTTCGGCTTCAGCGCCACCTGTTATGTCGTCAGCGGCCAGATCGGTCGCTACAACAGTTGGGACGACCACCGCCTGGGCATCCGGAAAAAGTTGATGACCGCCGAGCAGCTTCGCGCATGGCGCGACGGCGGCATGGAAGTCGGCGCGCATACGCGCAGCCATCCACGCCTCACCCAATGCACCGAGCCGCAGCTGCACAGCGAAATTCGCGGCTGCAAGGATGAGCTGGAAGATCGCATCGGTAGCGAGGTGACCCAGTTCTGCTACCCGTACGGCGATGAAAACGAGCGCGTAGTCGAAGCAACCCGCGAAGCCGGCTTCAGCACGGCTACCACTACGCATCGCGGCCGCGCCATCGCCGGCGACGACCTGTGGCGACTGCCGCGGATGCAGGTCGCCCGCCACCACTGGCTGCCGCAGTTTGCGATGAAAGTCTTTTCCGATTACGAGGATCGGCGTCGATGAAATTCCTGTTTGTCGGCACCAACCCGGAACATACCGGGGCGGCAACCCATTTTGTGGCGCTGGCACAGGCCATGGCACAGGCCGGCCACGACGTCAGCGCCGTGGTGTATCCGGACGGCCTGATTTCGCACGGCCTGAGCCAGTCGAATGTCCGCCTGCACCACGCGCGGTTCCGCAACATCTTCGATTTGCGTGGCTATCGCGCCGTTTTTGCCGCGGCGAAAGAGCAAAAGCCCGACTGGCTCGTCGGCAATTTCGGCAAGGAGTACTGGCCGCTGATTCTCTGTGGCCGACTGCTCGGCGCAAAGGTTGCCCTGTTCCGTCACCGCACGCCGGCGATGAGCCGGATCTCGGCTTACTTTCTGCCGCGGCTCGCCGATCGATTTTTCGCCGTATCCAAATATGCACGACAGGCCTATCTCGACAGCGGGATCCCGCCCGAGCTGGTGCAGATTCTGTACAACCCGGTAAATATGGACATCTACAAACCGGACCCCGAAAAGGGCCGCCGGGCGCGCCGCCAGCTTGGGATACCCGAAGACGCGATCGTGGTCGGCTACTTTGGCCGCATGAGCGATGGCAAAGGCATCTTCACCCTTCTCGAAGCCGCCAGCGCAGCAATGCGCGACGAACCAAGGCTGCACTGCCTGTGGGTCGGCGACGGTCCCGATGCAGCGGATCTTCGCGGGCGCGTCGCGTCACATCGTGAAACGGCGCATCGCCATCATTTCACCGGCTGGATGGAGGAAGTACATCCCCTCTACAACGCCATCTCGATGCTTGCGTTTCCGTCAAAACGCCCAGAAACCTTCGGCCGTGTTTCCGTGGAGGCGCAAGCTTGCGGCGTTCCGGTTCTGGGGAGTGATGTCGGTGGCGTGCCTGAGACATTGCTGGCTGACATTACGGGTGTGCTTTTGCCGCCAGCCCAGGTAACAGCTTGGCGCGACGCCATCGTGAAATTGACAGACAAGGCCCTTCTGCAGGAAATGAGCAGGGCTGCAAACGCGTTCGTGTCGCAGCACTTCAGTACGTTAATCGTTGCCGAAAATTTTTCGCAAATTCTGGCCACTGCCGGTTCAGAAACAAAGGCCGAAGAAGCCATGTCAGTTTTGCGCAACTCGCTTTAGCAAACTCAAAGAGCGCGCGATATGGGTACGGGATCAAGGCACACGACGGTCCGCATCTGGAGAGATCCGGGCTCTGCCCACAAGGCCTGAACAAGCTCACCTGCCTGGGCGTTCGCTTGATAGCCTGGCCTCACGAAGCTGTAGCGCGCGCTCATACAAGCGAACATCCTTGGCGTGAAACGCACGCACCTTTTTGAGAAAACCTTGATCGAATTCGCGATACGCATTCGTCTTCGCCGTGATGTTTTCTCGCTGCGGCACCAGTTCCGACGATAGAAACTGTCGTGCGAAACAGAGCAGGTCTTCTTGGTAGTGCTCGCTTATGCCGATGAAGGCAAAATTTTCCAGCGGAAAGCACCAGAGATATTGCGTGTATATATTCTGGAATTTTTCGCTGAGACAGAACTCCTCCAGCGTCCACCGCTCCTCTACGACTTGACGGTGATGAGGCGCAGCCGTTCGCTCGCTGTAGCTTTCCTGCCAGTAGTGGTAGTGGGAAATCAGCCTGGCTGCCGGCTCCCTCATCCACGTGATGAAGGTGAGATCTCGTATCAGACTCAAAGGCCGGTATTTGAACGGCAAGAAATGGCCGTGGACGCAATCGACACCAGCCAAACCTTGCCTAAATATTTTTGCGCCTGAAAGCATCGCTTCTTTGCGCCGCCTGTACGTCGTCTTGCTGATCGCCTGATCATCGTAGTCGCCACGATAACGATCGCCAAAATGATTCGCCAGCGAAACCCTGAAGCTCGTTCCGGCGGTCTTTGGCAAATGTAGCGAGATGATGGTCATCGCGCTTCATTCTCCACATCGATGGCGTCCTGCATAGCCATAGTGATCAAGTTAGTCCGTGACATGTTGTCGATTACGTCCAACTGTCAATTCCAGAGCAGCACGTTCGCACATGAAAAATCCCCGGCGGCAAGCCACCGGGGATCAGTAGTTTTGCTTTTGGCACTTTCCGTGCCGAAAGTCGCCCGCCTTCTGCTTACTTTAGCGTCACAGCCTTCGGTGCTATCGGTGGCATCGGGGGAGCACCCACGAACGCGCGCCATGCGATCAGCAGGTTCCTGGTGTTTACGGAACCAAGACCGGCAGCAAAACTCCAGCCCGGATGTGCCGAGTACGCCTTGTTCGACGGCGTATAGCTTGTCGGCGCAGCATCCGTCGTGGTGAGGCCAAAGTTCAGGTAAACCGGATTTCCGTCCTTATCCGTCGCGCCTTGAGTGGTGTTGTAGAAATAGCAATTTTCGGTGTTGAAGTTGTAGTAACCCTCACCCGGTGTCGAGGTCACGCTATAGCAACCGGACGAGATCGAGCCTCGCGTCACGTTGTGAAATACGCAGCCGTCCGTGCCGGTAGCGCCGTTGTCGGCATTGCACGTTGCGAGGCTGCTACCTGCACTTGCCGAGCCGCCGTATTCATCGGCTGCAAGCGCGTACAAGGTGGGTGCCGCGTTGCCCTGATTCGCAGCCAAGCCGCGATCAGAAAGACCCTGATCGATCAGCGCCTGGATGCCGGCGAACATCGGCGAAGCGAGCGAGGTGCCGCCCGACAATCCTACGTTGGCGGGATTGGGCGCATCCGAAGTAGGCGAGGTAAAGTCGGGTGTGCAAACGTAGAGCGAAGAGCAGACCGACACGAAGGTATTGTCACCAAACGAACCGGCAAACAGGGACACGTCCGGCAGATCGCGCGACTGATCTTTTGCGGCGCCGAAAACCTGACGCTGCCACACCGGCTTGCGATCGACCGACGACGGACCGCCGCTGCCAGCTTCGGACGTCTCATAGACCTTCGAATAGTAGGTGGCCACGTCCGGATTGCCCGGCGTACCCGTGCCGAACGATGCGCGGATGGCGTCATTGCAGAAACCTACGGGACGGGTGTATCCGAGCGATTTGGCCGCCACGCCGTTGCCGCAGGATTGATTCCATGGAATCTCCGGCACGTACGACAATGCCGTGCCACCGACTGCACTTGGCGTGGAGGCAAAATACTGGCTGGTGGTGCCGTCGATGATGTCGGCCAGATCGGTACCACCGACGCCGGTGACATTTGGGGAGGTCGCGAACGAGTTGGCGTCGACACCGGTTGCGCCGTAGTAGCCATTGATCAGCGCGCCGTTGAAGCTGGGATTGGAGCCCGAATCACCGGTGGAAACGAACACCGAAATACCTTCGACGTCCGCCTGTGCCCACATCAGGTCGATAGCCGACTTGCTTGGCGAGTCGGTGAAAAATTCACCATAGCCATAGCTGGCGCTGATGATATTCGGGCGACTCCCGTCCGCCGCATTGATCAGGTTATCGGCGGCAAGATAGACGCCACCAAAGAAGTTAGTCGTTTCTGGATCCACTCCATTTGCTTGAGATGCATCAGCGCAAGTTGCCACCACGATATTCGCGCCAGGAGCTATAGCGGTAGACCATTCTGCATCGAGCAGCGTTTCGCCATCATCCGGGTCGTAGTACTTCGTACCGGGGGTGTTTACCGTGTCGGGATCCAGGCAGTTGTTTGTGCCCGCGATCGGCGCTGGGTGCGTCAACGCAAATGTGCCGCCGTATTGCTGCAGATTGAACACCGACGTGAAGTTGGTCCAGTCACTCTGGATCATGTTGTTATCTTCTACGACCGCGATAGTGATGCCTTTGCCGGTCACGCCGTTGGCGCGAATATCGCGGATGCCGTACATGGTCATCATGTCATTCGGCACCAGGGCGCGAATCTGACCCTGCGGGTTGTAGCCGGTGTAACCGACGTTGATGGCCTGGCTCTTCCCGCCCGTTTTCGCCGAGACACCGGGTTGATTCAGAACGAGGCTTTTCTTCTTTGCATCCCACTTCGCCGTCTTGAGCTTGGGGCGCAACGCTTTCGGATGGAAATCGTTGAGGCCCATTACACCAGCTACAACACCATTCAACGCCGCCGGAATCTGGATATCACCGGAATTGGCAAGGTGCTGTTCCTTGTTCTGGCCGACCTCATAAATGCCTTCCTGAGTGTGGAAGGCATTTTTGATCTGGCCGGAGGTACCGCTGAAGTCAATCTGGGTCTTGTTTGGGTAGACGTTGTTGACGGTAAAGCCCTGCGACTTCAGCCAAGAGGTCACGGCGGCGATGTCACTGTCGGCTACGCCATAGCTTTCACCAAACTGCTTCGGTGTCAGCCACTGGTGGAAGCGCGAGGATTTCGGGTTGTGCTGGTCGGCAATAAGACCCGCCAGTGCAGCTTGACGCGCAGCGCTGGGCTTGAGAATCAACTGCATATGATTCATCTTCACCGAGTCGGCAAGCGTCTTGACTGGCGCCTTCCTTTCCACGAAGCCAAGGTGGGTCCTGGCGATCAAGGAAAGATTGTTGTTGTTGACTGTCTGGGTGACCCGCGCTGCCTCCGAGGTGTTACCGGCGAAACTAAGCGCCTGCGCCGGTTGTGAAAAAACGGACGCGCCTGCAAGAGCAGTCGCGATGGATGCACTGAGAATGAAATGCCCGTGTTTCATGGTTGAAGCTCCCTTAATCAATAAGTTGGTCAAAAATTTTTGCCACAACTGCCGGATCACTTTTCAACGCTGAACCCTTGGCCAGCACAGTCCCAAATGCCCTCCCCGGGTTTTTCCCTGTACCACCTCTCGCTTTTTCAATCAAAAGCCCTTTTTGCCACATGAATCCACGCCGATACCGCTCTGAATTGTTCACCCAAATCAGCTAGATAGGCAGCGAGTAACACAGAATTTTCTGGAGCCCCACCGGGCCACAGCGTCCCCAATCTATCGGTGAATTCCCCAACTTCTCGAACAGGAGCAACCCAGGCTGCCGAGTGTGCAACGCATGCTCTCGGCCTGCAATGGCATTCATCGAAATTTAAGCGTTAAACTCAGGAAAAAAATTAAAACCATAAGAAGCAATAAGTTATCTTTAACTAAATAAATAACCGAACGGAATATAAGAGCTTAACAAGTTCGCAAGGTATTGCGTTTTGATTTTTTGGCGTTGAAATAGCCAGAAATGCCTGCCCTTTGTCGCAATTTATTACGTCAAGGTCACGCCACGATTAATTCGAAAAAATAAACCTCAAGCCTTCATGAATTTATGCTTAACAGATGGCCAGCCTGCTAAATTCCGTTTTGGTATTCACGGTGAGTTACAATCGTAGGGGCGCCGCCGCCTAGCCTCATGAAGTTTTGCGTACTTCAAAAACGCGTAGAAAGCGCCGGTGACACTGGCAATAAAGCCTGCCCAGCCGTTCAGAAAGTAGCGCTTGCCAATGTACTGGCGCAGAAAAAAGACCGGTGGGTAAAACACCATGCGCAGTCCCGTGAAACGCTGACGTTTGCGCAGTTTGTGGGCAACCATGCCCGTGGTGTACCGGTTGATCTTTTCTATTCGCGTGGCGATGTCGCTGTCGCCGTTGTTGACGAAATCGGCGCGGCGGAGAGTTTTCACCGGCCCGCGAACCTCAACGGCCGAATGGACCTCGACTTCGTTCATGCCGCCACGGCGCCGATCGAAAAGCCGCAGATGTCCGTTGCGCCAGCTCAGGCGGTGCTGCACGGTCCAGAACATGCGCTCGCGGCGCGGCAGGCGAAAACCGGCGTAAGCAGGGGCAATCAAGGCCGCTTCAATGATCTCGCGCGTTCCCGGCGAAAGAATTTCATCGGCGTCCAGATTGAGTATCCAGTCGTAGCTGGCCATGTCATAGGCGCGCTGCTTCTGCGGGCCGTAGTCATCGAAGGGATGTTCGAACACGCGCGCACCGTGCGCTTCGGCAATGCGCGTCGTGGTATCGGTGGATCCGGAATCGAGCACGATGATCTCCTCGGCCCAGTCGACTTCGCGCAGGCACGCGTCGAGCGTATCAGCGTTGTTGAACGTGATGACGACCACCGAAAGCGGTTCACGCGACATGGCTGACCGCCGTGCCCGCAGCGTTTCTTGCATCCATCGTTTCAACGAACATCGACGCACACCACAGGCCCAGCAGCCAGCCAAACAGCAGGCCCCACCAAGCCGAATAGAAGGCGAGGTGGGTGTTCAGGGGAAATAGCATCACGCTGATGGCAACCGTCGCGGGAAATGCCCGCGCGCGCGCCGCCGGTCCCACGTCTCGCCACGCGCGGAAAGCGAGGCAGGCTCCCGCAAGCCACAGCAGCAATCCCACCGAACCGGTTTCGCAAAGTATCTCCAGCACCAGCTGGTGGGGATGACAGGCACCTTCGCCATCGCCGCACGACTCAGCCACGACAAAATGGTCGCTCGCCGGTGCAAAATGCGGATAGGCGTAACGAAACCCGCGCACGCCCACGCCGTTGACGGGATGCGCGGCAATCATCGCGGCACTGGCGTGCCAGATATCCAACCTTCCGCTAAGTGCCGTATCCACCGATTGCGGGTCACCATGCAGCGCGACCAGAGTGCGGTCCATGCGGTCGTGGAAGCGTTCGGAGGTTTTCCACGCGACGGCGCCGGCCAGCACTAGCGCGACGGCGACGAGCGCGCCGAACCCGATGAATCGCGCGGGAGTTCGGGCTTCACGCCAGACAAAAGCCACAGCGACCAGGGCGTAGCAGATCCAGGCCGCGCGCGATCCGGCCAGCAGCACCGGCCCGAGCAAAAAAACGAAAGACAGCATCAGCCCAGGCAAGCCCCATCGCCGCGACGCCGCCCAGAGCACGAAAGGCGACAGCACCGCCAAGGTCGGTCCCAGCTTGAGATTGGCGGCGCCGAAAATGCCGGAGATACGTTCGGCCTCGGCGTGACCGCCCAGGCTCCAGCCGGTGAGGGCCTGAACCCAGGCATCGGCGGCCCAGAACGCGACCACCCCGGCCACACTGTCGTAGAACGTCTGGAGCTTCTCGATGCGGCGGATCGCAAAGCAGGCGTAAAGGCCAAGCGGAACGTACCGCAGAACCGCCGCCACCGTGCCCCAGCTCTTGCCGGGCATCACCGAATCAAAAGCAGATATCAGCGCCGCGCCGACGTACGCTGCCAGCAACCACAGCAACAGGCGCGCGGCACCATTTTCCCGCAGCGCGTGAGGATGCCTGGCAAAGAGCATGATGACGCCGAGCAGGCAAAGCACCGTGCCCAGCTCCGAACTGCGCCCCACCGGCAACAGCGCCACTACCAGCCAGAACGGCAGCAGCGGCGAGCGCAGCGCGGCCTTGAGCGTGGAGCCAATGGACATCATGCAATCAGCCGCGATGAATTCAATGCCGCATTGTAGGCGACCAGGCAGACGGAGACCGGGTTCAGCTGCCGGCGACTTCCGCGTACAGCGCCAGCGTGGCTTGCTGCATATCCACCAGTCGATAGCTTTGTAGCGGAGCGATCGGCGGCGCGACGCGCAGCAGTTCCGCTGCGCGGTCCACCAGCTTCTCGCGATCTCCGGGCGGGACGCGGCCGGCTGGATACAGTTCGGCCAGCAGTTCGCCGACGCCACCGTGCGCGTACCCGAGCACCGGCCGACAGAGCGACAGCGCCTCGATCACCGTGCGGCCGAACGACTCGGGCTTGTTGGACAGTTGCAGCACCAGCGTGGACACCGCATAGATGTCGCGGACGTCGCTGCGCGAGGGCGTCAGCACCACCTGCGAGGTCACGCCGCGCATCCGGATCAACTCCTGCAGCTCGGCCAGGTAGTCCTCCCTCCCCGGTTCCACCACACCGAGCAGCAGCAGGCGTGCCTCGATGCCGCGCCGTTTGAGATCGGCCAGCAGCTCGATGGCATCGTGATGACCCTTCAGCCGGGTCCCCCGTGCCGGAAGCGTGAGCAGGGGCGCGCCGGCAAGCGCCGGGTATTCGGCGAAAAACGCCTTTGTCCAAGCATCGTCCGGCCGGTGGCCGTAAGGGAAGGCAGCGGCGTCGATACCGCGCGGAATCACCCGCACGCGGCTTGACTCGAGCCACCGGTAATGGCTCAGCACGTAATCCCGAAGGGTCTGTGAAACCGCAATGACCCTTTCACCGCGCAGCAGAATCGCGCTGTACCGCCCGGGCGAATTGAGCCCGTGCACGGTGGTGACGAAATGCGGCCGCGGCGCGAGGCCCTTCATGGCCCACCAGCCCAGCCAGGCAGGCAGGCGCGAGCGCGCGTGCACGATGTCCGGTCGTATGGCGCGCAGCACACGGCGAAGCCGGCCCAGTCGCCCCAGCGTGAGCAGCGACTTGCGCGCAAGGTCCAGCGTGATGTGCTCGCTGCCTTCGGCCTGCAGCTGCGCAGCCATTCGACCACCCGCAGAGATGACTACCGAGCGGTGGCCCGCCTCTACCAACGCACGCGCGATTTCCAACGTCGATCGCTCGGCACCGCCCGCGTGCAGGCGGGGAATCAGCTGGACGACGGTGAGGCGTTTGGCGGCCGCCGCGGCGCCTGGCGCAAACTCTGGGCGAATGACTTTCATCCCGTAGGTGATGCAAAAACAGTGCCGCCACTCGCCGCGAGCCGATGCCTGCCGTCAGTCCCGCAGCACGTACTTAGCGCCGCAATAGGCGCACACCGACTCACCGTCGTCACCGACGATAGGCAGATAAACCTTCGGGTGCGAATTCCAAAGCTCCATGCCGGGCATCGGGCAGGATAGCGGCAGGTCGGCGCGCGTCACTTCGTAACGATTTTCGGCATTGGCCGGCACCAGCGGCACGGCAGAAACAGGGCGCGACATGAGGAACTCCGGACGATCTGACAGGGGGCGAATGGTAGCAGGCTCGGCGCTCGCACCGGACAGGCCGTGCGCCAGACATGGAAAACCCGCGCCGTTGCCGGCGCGGGTCGGAATCAACCAACCGGGGGAGATATCGGCTTACTTGGCCGGGGCGACCGCGCCTTCGGTGGTGATGTGGATCTTGATCTCGTCGCTGACGTTGGGCACGTAGGCGGCGACGCCGAAATCCGAGCGCTTCAGCGTGCCGGTAGCGTCGAAGCCGATCGCCTGCACTTTCTTCATCGGATGCTCGCCGACCTTGTTGAGCTTGGCATCCAGCACGACCGACTTGGTCACACCGTGCACGGTCAAGTCGCCGGTCACCTTGAACTTGTCGCCGCCGAGCGGCTGCACCTTGGTGCTCTTGAAGGTCACGTCCGGATATTTGGCGGCGTCGAAGAAATCCGGCTTTTTCAGGTGCTCATCGAGCGCGCTGACGTGGGTATCCAGATTGGCCAGCGGCAGCGTCACTTCCACACTGGACTTGGACGGCTGCTTCTCGTCGTACACCAGGGTGCCGCTGCCCAGCGGCAGGTCGGCGGTGGGGTTGGAGAAGCCGAAATGGTTCCAGGTGAACAGCACCATCGTATGACCCGGGTCGAGCTGATAGGTGACCGGCGCGGCCTGAGCCGAGGAGACAGCGGCGCCGAGCAAACCGGCGATGGCGAGAAAACGAAGAGTGCGCATGGAGTATCTCCTGGGAGAGGTGAGAGCTTGAAAGGACGATTTGAGATCGGTATTGCGGCGCTCGGCGATCAGGCGATGGTGCATGCCTCGTCGAACGAGAGCCGCGGGCTGCGCGGGAACATATTGCGGCTGGCGTCGCCGTAACCGATGTTGATCAGGAAGTTGGACTTGATCGACGTGCCGGCAAAGAAGGCGGCATCGACGCCGGCCTGGTCGTAGCCGGACATCGGTCCGCAGTCCAGGCCGAGCGAACGCGCCGCCATCAGCAGGTACGCACCCTGCAGGCTGGAGTTGCGGAACGCCGTGGCCTCGATCATGGCCTGATTGCCGACAAACCAGCTACGCGCATCGGCGTGCGGGAAAAGCTTCGGCAGCTTTTCGTAGAAGGCCTGGTCGCTGCCGATGATCGCGGTGACCGGGGCCTCCGCCGTCTTGGCGCGATTGGCTTCGGACAGAAACGGTGCCAGCTTGGCCTTGGCCTCTTTCGACTTTACGAACACCACGCGCATCGGCGAGGCGTTGGCGCTGGTCGGCGCAAACTTGGTCAGCTCGTACAGCTGATGCAGCTGTTCGTCGCTGACGTCCTTGGGCAGCCACGCGTTGAACGTGCGGGCCTCGCGAAAGAGCTGGTCGAGGGCGGCCTCGGAAAGTGTCTGGCTCATCGGTATCCTCTGTCGTCACTGTGCACCGTTACGGCGCGGTAGGCGTTCAGTGTATAGGTGTGGCGTTACCAACAGATCATGGGCTTGAGGAACGTACTGTGCTCGCAGGGGAAACAATGCCGCGCCGCCGACCATGCTGAAACTGCGCGGTGAATGCTGGGCGATTACCGACAGTGCCGCTGGCAACCAGCGCCAGGCCTGGGCGCTGGCCGAACGGCTGGGTCTGCCGGTACGCCATCTGATCCTCGAACCGCGCCCGCCGTGGTCATGGCTGGCACCGCGCCTTTCCCTCGGCGGCGCCCTGGCGCTGCGTGCGGATCAGCAGCGTCTGTTTGTGCCGCCGTGGCCGGACGTGGCGATTGGATGTGGGCGCGCTGCTGCACTATTCACGCGGCAGCTGCGCGGGCTTTCGCAGGCGCGCTGTTACACGGTGCAGATTCTCGATCCCCGAATCGCTCCGGCGCACTGGGATGCGGTGATCGCGCCGCTGCACGATCAGCTGCATGGCGCCAACGTGCTGACGCCGATGGGCTCGCTCAACACCATCGACGACGGCTGGCTGGCCGACGGGCGCGAATCCTGCCCGGCGCTGGCCGACCTGCCGCAGCCGCGCGTGGGCGTCCTGCTCGGAGGCCCGCGCAAGGGCATGCCACTCGACGCCGATTACGCGCAACGGCTGGTCGGCCACCTGCTCGATCGGCATCGGCGCGAGGGCGGCAGCCTGCTGGTGCTGGCCTCGCGTCGCACGCCAGCCGCCCTGATCGACGTTTTCCGCCAGGCGTTCGGGAACGTTCCGGGACTGATCTGGGCCGGGCACGACGATGGCCCCAATCCCTACCCCGGCGTGCTGGGCTGGGCCGACCGCCTGGTGGTGACGCCCGACTCGGTCAACATGCTCAGCGAAGCCTGCGCGGTCGGGTGCCCGGTACATACGTTTGCCATGGCGCCACTGCCGGCAAAAATCGAACGGTTTCATGCGGCCCTGCGCGACGCTGGCCTGCTGCTCGATATCGATGCCGACTCCGCCCGTTCAGCGCCGCCGCTGCGCGAAACCGCGGCCTTGGCCGACGAGCTGTGCCGACGCGTCCGGGCGCGGCAGGCGCTATCGTGACGCTCGCTCGGCCGCTCCCTCGAGCGCTGCATTGATTAAAAAACGCGCTTCAGCCGAACTGAAAGCCCAACGCTTCTGACACATCTCGCACGCCGGCGCAGACCTGCCCGAGCTCCGCATCGCGAGGCGCCAGGCGTGAGCGCAGATCCATCGTGCAAGTGAGCGAGCGCTGCAGCAGATCGGCGTGCGCGACGGTCAGTATCGCTGCCTGGTTGGCATCGAGCAGCCCTGCCCCGCGGCAGGCTTCGATCATCGCCGCGTTTGCGGTAACTTCCAGCAGCTCCGGGTACTGCGCGGCGTTCGCCAGCACAAGCCCCTGCAGCAGAAATTCAATATCGAGCAAACCGCCGTGGCCCTGCTTCAAATCGAGCTGGTGCGCATCGGAGCGATCGCGCTCGGCGCGCCAGCGCTGGCGCATGCTGCTGACTTCGGCAAAGACCGTCGCGTGATCGCGTGGCACGGACAGAATATCGCGACGCACCTGCGCCAGATCCTCGTTGAGCGCCGCATCGCCGGCCACCGGCCGCGCCCGCAGCAGCGCCTGATGCTCCCAGGTCCAGGCGCGGCTTTTTTGATAGGCGACAAACGTGTCCAGACTGCTCACCAGCAGACCCTTGGAACCGTCCGGCCGCAGCCGCGCGTCGACTTCATAGAGTCGGCCGGCGCGGGTCAGCACCGTAAGCCAGTTCAATACGCGCTGCGCGAGGCGCTGATACCAGCGCACGCCTTCGAGCGGCCGATCGCCGTCGCTCAACAGGCTCGCGCGGCGGCTGTCGTAAACAAACACCAGATCGAGGTCTGACGCGAAGCCGAGCTCCTTGCCGCCCATGCTGCCGTAGCCGAGCACGGCAAAGCCCGAGCCCAAGCCCGGCAACCGGCCATGCTTGACCATCAGCTCGCGCTCGGACAGCGCAGTCACCGCAATCACGACCGATTCGGCCAATGTCGCCAGCCGTCGCGCCGTCGCGACCGCATCCACCCGACCGTCGTTGAAGGCTAGCCCGAGCCGGAACGCGGTCGAGGCCTTGAATTCATTGATGCGCTCCAGTTCGGCCTCGGCCTCGCGTTCGTCCAGCGTCGCCAGCACGCGGGTGATCTCGGCGACGATGTCGGCGCGCTTGAACGGCAGTTGATCGATGCGCGGATCGAGCACGTCATCCAGCAGCAGCGGCTGTGCGATGACGCGCTCGGCCAGAAACGCGCTGTCGGCGAACAGCTGCACCAGCCGCTTGCGCGCACCGGGCTGCTCCTCCAGCAGCGCCAGATACGATGAGCGCCGCGCCACCGCCTGCATCAGCCGGCACAGGCGCAGCAGACACGGCACCGGCGCCGCGCTGCGTCGCGCCGCGTCGAGCAGCTGCGGCATCAGATGATCGAGCTGTTCGCGCGAGCGCACCGACATGGCGCGCACGGCGGCCGCCTGCGGCAGTTTCAGCAGCGCATCGGCGAGCTCCGCACCGTGGGTAAAGCCGGAAGCCTCCAGCGTGGCGGCGTCGAGCGATTCATCGCAGGCCTTTTGCCACAGCAGCATGTCCTGCACCGGCACGCTGGCTGCGCGGCCACCTTGCGGCATCAGCACCGCGGCGAATTCCTCACTGACGTTGACACGATGCTCGGCCAGCGCCGCATCGAGCGCATGCCAGTCGGCATACCTCAGGCTCAGCGCGATGCGTTCGCGGCTCACATCGTCATCCGGAATATCGTGCGTCTGCGCATCGCGCAGCATCTGCACGCGGTTCTCCACCCGGCGCAGCAGCACATAGGCGTCGCGCAAAAGGCTCGCGCGCGCGGCGTGAATATGCCCGCGGGCTTCGCATTCGGCCAGCGCCGGCAGCAGGCCGCGCACGCGCAGGCTGGGTTCACGCCCGCCGCGAATGAGCTGGGTCAGCTGCACGATGAATTCGATCTCGCGGATGCCGCCGGGACCGAGCTTGAGGTTGTCGGCCAGATCCTTGCGCACGACCTCGGCATCGATCAGCGCCTTCATTTCGCGCAGGCCGGCAAACGCGGTGTAGTCGAGGTACTTGCGATAGACGAACGGCCGCAGCAGCTCCTCCAGCTGTTCGCCGGCCGCGCGATCGCCGGCGACCGGGCGCGCCTTGATCCAGGCGTAGCGCTCCCAGTCGCGGCCCTCGCTCTGGTAGTACTGCTCCATCGCGCCGAACGACAGCGCCAGCCGACCGGCGTTGCCGAACGGGCGCAGGCGCAGGTCGACCCGCGCGCAGATGCCGTCCATCGTCGGCTCGTTCAACAGGCGCACCAGCTGGCGCCCCAGCCGCACGAAGTATTCGCTGTTGTCCAGCGGCCGCGCGCCGTCGCTCTGGCCGCCCTGCGGATAGGCCAGTACCAGATCGATGTCGGACGAAAAATTCAGCTCGCTGCCGCCGAGCTTGCCGAAGCCGACCACGACCATGCGCTGCAGCTCGCCGTCCTGATCGCGACTGTGGCCGTAGCGCACGGCCAGCGCACGTTCGGACCAGGCCAGCGCCACGCCGAGCAGCACTTCGTAAAGCGCGCTGGTGGCCGACAGCGTCTCGGGCAACGCATCGAGCTGATTGACGTCGCGAAATACCAGGCGCAGCGCCTCGGCGTGGCGAAAACGGCGCAGCACCCTGAGACTGCGTGCCTCGTCATCCGGCAGCTTCAAGTCGTCGACGCGGGCGTCTGCCGCGCTTGTGTCATGCAGACGCGCCAGCCCGGCCGGCGACAGCAGTTCCGGCTGGCGCGACCACACGTCGAAGGCGAAGTCGCTGGCCAGCAGCGTCCGGCGGATGCGCCTCGTGGCCTGGTCGTCGTGCTGAACGGCAAGGCCAGCGGCGCGGCAGCGGGCAAGCAGATCGCCGTAACGATCGTCGATCAGGGCGCGCAGCGCGAGGGATTCTTGGGCAGACATCGCCGCATTGTGCCGTACGAAACCGGGTCGGCGGGTCAACGAGCGAGCCGAGTCCGCCGGTTATCTGTAAACCGGGCCGGCAGCCGGCGCGTTTACGCTCCAATTCGGTTCAGCCTCGGCACGTGGTCACCCACACTGGGTTCATCTGCGCTCGATTACATTTTCGTGTCCAAACCATGTCAGCAAGCGCAGGACTGTCATGCCGTTGAATGCCTCCAAGCCAGTCCGCCCCGCTCGTTCGCTTGCCGTGCGCGCGGGCTGGGTGCTGTTTGCGGCCATCATTTTCATTGTTTTGACCAGCCTGCTGGACGGCGGCCCGGGCGTGGCGCCGTCGCAGTGGCTGCAGCAGCCGCGTTTCGCCGTGGCCAATGCTTTGGCGGGCCTGCTGCTGGCCGGCGTGCTGCTGGTGCTGACGCGCCGGCTGTTGCTGTCGTTCGGGCTGGCCTTTCTGCTGCAGGGCGTTTTTTATGCGGTGAATACGCTGAAGGTTGCCAACCTCGGCACACCGCTGCTGCCCGATGATTTCCGCATGGTGGGTCAGCTGCGCCGCGGCGGCGCGCACCTGCTGCTGGGCTATCTGCCGCACAGCCCATGGCCGTATCTGGGCATGCTGGTCGCCGTGGCGCTGGTGGTGGCGATATGGCGCTTCGAGCCGCCGCTGTTCACCCGCCGCACCGGCGGCAAACGGCTGCTGTCCGGTAGCGTGCTGGCCGCGTTGCTGGTCAGCCTGCTGATCGGCGCATCGCCGTGGGGCCGAATCTACAACGGCCACGTGCTGTGGATGGAGCCCTGGTCGGCCGCGTCCACCAGCGCGCACGCCGGAATGATCAGCTCGCTGGTGATGTTTCAACTGCAGAATGGCAAAAACAAGCAGAAGCCCGATCACGTCGCGGCAAGCCAGCTGATCGATCAGTCGGCGGCAGCGATGAAGCAGTACATGCAGACGCCAGCGGACGGGCACGACCTGCCCGACATCGTGGTGATCCAGAGCGAATCGTTTTTCGATCCCACCATCATGCGCGGCTACGAGCACAGCCAGTTCACGCCAAACCTCAAGCGACTGGCCGAACACGGCGTCAGCGGTCCGCTGCACGTGCCGACCTTTGGCGGCGGTACCATCCGCACCGAGTTCGAAGTGCTGACCGGCCTCTCGCTGCGCTATTTCGACAACCTGCAGTTTCCGTATCTGCAGATGAACAAGAAATCGGTGCCCAGCCTGGTGCGCACACTGAACAGCCACGGCTACGACACCATGGCGCTGCACGGCAACGATCCAACCTTCTGGAACCGCAGCACCGCGTTCAAGGCGCTGGGTTTCCATCGCTTCGTGTCGCAGTCGGCGTTTCCCGCCAATGCGGCAAACGACGGCAAATACATGGCCGACAGCGCGATGACCGACGAGATCATGGCGCAGATGAAGGACAGCGGGCCACCGCAGTTCATCTTCGCCATCAGCATTGAGGCGCACGGCCCGTACGACGTCGAGCCCGCGCACGCCGACGAACGCGACGCCATTCCCGTGCCCAACAGCCTGGCCGATATCGACAAGCGCGAGCTGCAGAATTACATCTATCACCTGCGCCACGCCGACGCCGAGCTGGGCCGGCTGGTCACCTGGCTGGCCAAGCGCAATCGTCCGAGCCTGGTACTGTTCTACGGCGACCATCTGCCCGGTTTGACCGACAGCTACCGCACCACCGGCTTCGTCGACGGCCAGAACATGCTGAGCCAGGCCGGCACGTGGCTGATGGTCGACCCGCACAATCTGCACGGCAAACCTATCAGCACCGACACCGCCGCCTGGCTGCTGCCCGGCAAGCTGCTGGAGCAGGCCGGCATCCACGATGATCCTTACTTCGCCTTGACCACCCTGGTCGGCCCACAGCTCGCATCACTGACCAAGGCGCCCGGCGCGCCGCCGCCGGCCGAAGCCGGCGACGAACAGCGCATCGATCAGGCGATGTCCAGCGTCGACCAGCTGCGCATGAGCGGCAAGCTCGACAACCTGCTCCCGAAAATCGATACACCGCAAGCCAGCGGCATCGCGCGCGACGATGCCGGATCGCCTCCGCCATCGGCACCGGCTGCGTTGTTCTACTAGCGCCGCAAGATCATCAAGAGCGAGCGACGATTGCCCTGTTTCCAAAACCCATGTTCAGGGTAAAAGCGGCAGCCCCAGTTCCTTGAGGAACGCGTTATGGCGCTGCTTTGCCTTCGTCAGCTCCTGCTCGATCTTCTCCAAGTCTTCGTGCACGGCAAAAAGATCGACCTCTTCTTCAGCCTGTGCGGTGCTGACATAGCGGGAGATGTTGAGGTTGAAATCGTTCTGCTCGATTTCTGCCATGTCCACTCGACGGGCATAGCGCGATTGTTCTGAGCGCGCCCGATAAGTATCCACAATTTTGTCGATGTGCTCGGGCAGCAGGCGGTTCTGACGCTTGCCTTTTTCGAAGTGCTCGGCAGCGTTGATGAACAGCACATCGGCTGCGGCGTATAGAACTCGCCGGCGTTCTTGCCGGATACGGCGCGGGAACTGTCCGATCAGATGCTCGTCGGCATCGCCCAGGCGGTTACTGGCGGGGGAAAGCGGCGCTAGCCCTTTGGCAATTTCCCCAACGATCTTCAACAGCTGGCTGTTACGTTGACCTTGTGGGAACACCACACTGCCAGTGGCGCGCGTCGATCCTCCGTTTCCACCGCTGGCTAATCGCAGCTTAGCTCTCGGCACGCTGCGGCTTCGTAGTTATCAGAGAGGTAGCTCAAAAACGGGAAGGCCAGCATTCAGTCGCGTCGCCTTCCGCGTCCATACCGCCGCGCAGCTTGTCGGCGATGCCTCAGAAGGTAGTACCGGGTTTGGGTTTATCGTCCCTGCCTCAGGCAGCTTTCTCCTCGCGCGCACCTCGGCGCAGCTGATCGGCAGATATCAGCACCACTTCTCCATCATTCACGACCACAAGGTTGGTATCTGTCTGGATAGCAGTTTGTCGTGCCAGGGCTGCCGCACGCCGCAACGCATTCAGCGATACACGCATCTCGGGACTTTTTGCTTCGGAAATATCGAGGGCTTGAATGCGTTCTCTCATGGGCATTTATTGTTTCGGGCGTCGGGTAAGTTTCTGTTCGAGAGCTTTGAGCTGGGCTTCATCGGCCCGGTCGGCGTCCAATGCATCCTGCCGCCGGCGCCGATGGTCGAACTCGGCGTAGCGCGTGAAAGTGGTTTGCTCCATCTGCGCTTGACTGACGGAACCGGCGTGGGTCAGCAAAGGGAAGCCATTGGAGGTAATGATCTGACTAACGTTCTCTTTCCAGAAACTCATCCGGATTTCGCGGCGGCTCTTGGTGCGCAGCTCGGCAGTTTCTAGAAAAATCACCACGAGCCGGTTGAGCGTATCGATCTCGTCTTCCGTCAGATAGTTCTTGGCGACGACCACGTCTTGCTTGCGTACTTTCGCACCCTTCCAGGTTCGCAGACCAAAATGTCGGTCGTCGGAATTGGCGCGCGCTGTAATGATTTCCGCGGCCGTCTTGCCTGCTACGGCAAATAAAAGCAGGTTCTGTACGGTGGCAAAAAACTCGCCGGTGGTGCGGTCCGTCGTGTCGTAGTCCACGCTGAGCGCGAACAGGTCGCGCACCTTCTGGTAAAAGCGTTTTTCCGACGCTCGGATGTCGCGGATGCGCTCCAGCATCTCGTCGAAATAATCGGGGCGGCCGTCAGGGTTCTTGAGTCGCTCGTCATCCATGACAAAACCCTTGAGCAGATACTCCTTGAGCACACTGCTAGCCCATCGACGAAACTGCACGGCACGCGGCGAGCGCACGCGGTAGCCCACGGCCAGGATGGCGTCGAGGTTATAAAGCGTCAGCGGGCGCTTAACTCGGCGGCCACCCTCGGTTTGAACTACCGAGGACTTCTCGGTAGTTGTCTCCCGGATCAACTCACCGTCCTCGTAGATGTTCTTGAGATGCAGGCCGACGTTGTCCTGGCTGACATCGAATAACTGCGCCATATCGCGCTGACTGAGCCACACAGTCTGATGTGCCGCGCGCAGTTGGATCTCGCTGCGGCCGTCTTCGGTAGTGTAAAGAATAAGCATGTCAGGCATCCCTATCTCTGACGGATGCGTCACGCATCCACCACAGAAGTATTGCAGCAATAACCCGCTAGCCTTCAGTCTACCGACCATAGAATCGCAGCCAATATTTTTCTCGTTCAAAAAAAACCCCGCCGAAGCGGGGTTTTTTTGTTGCAAACACTTTTACTGAGAAGTGCGGCCTCGTAGGGCCGCTTTGCACCCGCGCAATCAGCAGTGATCGCGCGGGTGCAAGGGACTTAGAAGTCCATACCGCCCATGCCGCCCATGCCGCCCGGCGCGCCGCCGCCGTGGCCATGGCCGTCGTCTTTCTTCGGCACTTCGGCAACGATCGCCTCGGTGGTGATCGCCAGACCCGCAACCGATGCGGCGTGCTGCAGGGCCGAACGCGTGACCTTGGTCGGATCGAGGATGCCCATTTCAACCATGTCGCCGAACTCGCCGGTGGCGGCGTTGTAGCCGAAGTTGCCGGTGCCTTCCTTGACCTTGTTGAGGATCACGGACGGCTCTTCGCCGGCGTTCGACACGATCGCACGCAGCGGCGCTTCGAGCGCGCGGCGGGTGATGGCAATGCCCAGGTCCTGATCGGTGTTGTCGCCTTTCAGGCCTTCGACAGCCTTCAGTGCGCGAATCAGGGCCACGCCACCGCCGGGGACCACGCCTTCTTCGACGGCTGCGCGCGTGGCGTGCAGGGCGTCTTCGACGCGGGCCTTCTTCTCTTTCATTTCGATCTCGGTGCCGGCACCGACCTTGATCACGGCAACACCGCCGGCCAGCTTGGCCACGCGCTCCTGCAGCTTCTCGCGGTCATAGTCGGACGAGGTCTCTTCGATCTGCGCCTTGATCTGGCCGATGCGCGACTGGATCTTCTCCGCTTCGCCAGCACCGTCGATGATCGTGGTGTTTTCCTTGGTGATGACGATGCGCTTGGCGCGACCCAGATCGCCGATCGTGGTCTTCTCCAGCGACAGGCCCACTTCCTCGGAAACGACCTGACCATTGGTCAGCACGGCGATGTCTTCAAGGATCGCCTTGCGACGATCACCGAAGCCCGGCGCCTTGACGGCGGCGACCTTGACGATACCGCGGATGGTGTTGACGACCAGCGTGGCCAGGGCCTCGCCCTCGACTTCCTCGGCGACGATCAGCAGCGGCTTGCCGGCCTTGGCGACGGCTTCCAGCACGGGCAGCAGCTCGCGCACGTTCGACACTTTCTTGTCGTGGATCAGGATGTACGGGTCGTCCAGCTCAACCTGCTGCGACGCCTGGTTGTTGATGAAGTACGGCGACAGGTAGCCGCGGTCGAACTGCATGCCTTCGACGACGTCGAGCTCGTTCTCCAGACCCGAACCTTCTTCCACCGTGATCACGCCTTCCTTGCCGACTTTCTTCATCGCGGTGGCGATGATGTCGCCGATGTTGGTGTCGGAGTTGGCCGAAATGGTGCCGACCTGTGCGATCGCCTTGTCGTCGGCGGTCGGGTTGGACAGCTTCTTCAGCTCGCCGACAGCGGCGATGACGGCCTTGTCGATGCCACGCTTCAGGTCCATCGGGTTGATGCCGGCGGCAACCGCCTTCAGGCCTTCCTGGATGAACGCCTGGGCCAGCACGGTCGCGGTGGTTGTGCCGTCACCGGCAACGTCGGACGTCTTGGAAGCGGCTTCCTTGACGATCTGCGCGCCGAGGTTCTCGTACTTGTCAGCCAGCTCGATCTCCTTGGCGACGGACACGCCGTCCTTGGTGATCGTGGGGGCGCCGAAGCTCTTCTCGAGCACGACATTGCGGCCCTTGGGACCGAGGGTGACCTTGACCGCATTGGCCAGGGTGTTCACGCCCTTCAGCATGCGGGCGCGGGCGTCTTCGCCGAAACGTACTTCTTTAGCTGCCATGATTTTTTTGCCTCAAAAAAATTAAATTAGGTAAGGTTTGTCGCTTGCGAAAGCCCAACGGAAAGGAGCCAAAGGCGACTGGAGTGCGCGGCTTTTCAATTCGCGCTCATCCCGCCCAGACCCCCGCTCGAATCAGCCTTCAATCACAGCCACGATGTCGTCTTCCTTCAGGAAGACCAGATCTTCGCCGTCGATCTTGATTTCCTGGCCGGCATACTTGCCGAACAGGACGGTGTCGCCCACCTTTACCGACATCGGGCGCACGCTGCCGTCCTTCTGGATCAGGCCGGTGCCGGCGGCGGTGACCTTGCCGCGGGTCGGCTTTTCGGTGGCGCTGTCGGGGATGACGATGCCGCCAGCCGAGACGCGCTCTTCTTCGAGACGCTTGACGATGACGCGATCATGCAACGGACGCAGTGTGCTCATGGGTGGACTCCAACTTGGCTAGTGAAATGGAACGAGGTTTCAAAGACCCGGATCGGCGACTTGTTAGCACTCGATTCCGATGAGTGCTAATTTTAATGATGCAGAAATCCTGTGCAAGCGTCTTGAACCGGTGACTGGACAGCAGATTGGGGGCCTTGACGCCGCTTTCAAGGTGCCGTCATCGAACGATCACATTAAGAATCTGAACGCAAGTCTCCGCCCCACCCCGCCAAACCGACCAAGCGCTGGCGAAATGCCTGATTCAACCGAAGGTGCTACTAGCTGAAAGTTGCACACGGTCGTTGGTCGGCATCGCACCCGGAGCGCAAGTCGGCAGATGGAAAACGCCAGCCTTGCATGCGCGCCTAATACGCCATAATGCCGAGTCGCCTGTCCCCGCAGGCCCCGATTGCTGGAGTTGTCATGAGACTGCTGCTTGCCGGCCGAAGGTCCGTTCGTGCGCTGATAAACACGCTGCTCTGGCTGGGCCTGCTGCTCGCCGCCGCGCCGGTATTTTCGCAAAGCACGGCCGATCTGCTGCCGGTCACCGAGGCCTACAAGCTCACCAGTGATGCATCCACGCCCGGCGTATTGAAGCTCCACTGGACCCTGGCGCAGGACTACTACCTCTACCGCGGCCGCATGAAGTTCAAGGCCGGCGCTGGCGTTACGCTGGGCGATCCGCAGTTCCCCAACGGCGAAAAGCATCACGACGAATACCTGGGCGACGTGGAGATTTATCACCACGCCATCGACGCCAGCGTGCCGTACACCGTGGCCGCCGGCACCACGCGGCTGGCGTTGAGCGTGCAGTACCAGGGTTGCCACGAGGTCGATCCGAAGATCTGCTACCCGCCGCACACCGAACAGCTCGACCTGCCGCTGCCGGCTGGGGCGGCCAAGTCCGCCGACTCGACACCGGCGTCAAACAACGGCTCGCTGGGCGACGCCCTGCACGCGCTGGGCGGCAAGTCACCGACGGCCGGCAGCGGACCGCTGCCGCCGGAGCAGGCGTTCCGGCTGGAGGCGCTGGCCAGCTCGCCGGGCCATCTGCTGCTGCGCTGGACCATGCCCAAGGGCTATTACCTTTACAAAGATCAGACCACGCTGCAGCCGCACGATGCGCCGGGCCTGACCCTGAAGCCGACGTGGCCTGCCGGCGTGATGCACCAGGATGCGAAGTACGGCAACGTCACCGTGTATTTCGATCAGCTGGAGCTGCCAGTGGCCGTCGACGGCGATCTCGCCGGGCGGCAGTCGCTCGCGCTCGACGCCAGTTTTCAGGGCTGTCAGGACGGTGGCCTGTGCTACCCGGTGATGCATCGCACGCTGACGATCGATCTGGCCAGCGCCGGCGCTTCGCCAGGCGCTGCAGCAGTGGCGCCGGAAATGCCGCCTGCCGGCATCGCCGGCATGGCGGTGCAGATCAGCCTGGTCAGTGCGCTGCTGCTGGCGCTGGGCGGTGGCCTGGTGCTGAACCTGATGCCTTGCGTGCTGCCTGTGCTGTCCATCAAGGCGGTGAGCATTCTCGAAAGCGGCGAGAGCGCCACCAGAGCGCGTCGTCATGCGTTGTATTACAGCGCTGGCGTGATGAGCAGCTTTGCCGCGCTGGGCCTGGGCATTCTCGCGCTGCGTTCGGCCGGTCACGCGCTGGGCTGGGGCTCGCAGCTGCAGCAGCCGCTGCTGGTCGGTGTGCTGGCCTGCGTGATGCTGGCCGTTGGCCTGTCGATGTCGGGCGTGGTGCAGTTCGGTGCTTCGCTGGGCAATACCGGCGCATCGCTGGCCTCGCGCTCGGGCCCGGCGGGCGATTTCTTCACCGGCGTGCTCGCGGTGGTGGTGGCCAGCCCGTGCACCGCGCCGTTCATGGGCAGCGCGCTGGCGTATGCGTTCGCCGCGCCGATGCTGTCCGCGCTACTGGTGTTTCTGATGCTGGGCGTCGGCCTGGCGCTGCCGTTTCTGCTGATCGGCTTTGTGCCGGCGCTGGCCCGCCTGCTGCCGCGACCCGGCCGCTGGATGGAAACGCTGAAAGAGGTGCTGGCCTTCCCGATGTACCTAACCGCCGTATGGCTGGTCTGGGTGCTGGCGCACCAGCGCGGTGCCGACGCCGTCGGCCTGGTGCTGGTGGCGATGGTGCTGCTGGCGATGGCACTGTGGTGGTTCGAGCGCAGCCGCCACGGACGCGCGCTGAGCAAGGTCTTTGTCGCCCTGCTCGCCATCGCTACGCTGGTGCCGCTGTATCTACTGGCGCACGTGCCGCCGCAGTCGTCCGCCGCCGCGACGCAGGAAGGCGTGGTCGCCTACACGCCGGAGAAGCTCGCCTCGCTGCGCGCCTCCGATACGCCGGTCTTCGTCGACATGACCGCCGACTGGTGCGTCACCTGCAAGGCCAACGAGCACACCGTGCTGGATACGGACGCGTTCCGCGACCTTCTCAAGCGCACCGGCGCGGTCTACATGAAAGGCGACTGGACCGACGTCAACCCGACCATCAGCGCGTTTCTGCAGCAGTACCACTCGCCCGGCGTGCCGCTGTATGTGGTGTTCCCGAAACACGGCGGGCCGGGCAACCAGCTGTCGACCGTGCTCACGCCCTCGATGGTCGAGCAGGCGCTGACCGCGGCGGCGCAGTAAAAAATGACGCGAACGAACTGGTTCATCCTCGGCATGGCCGTGCTGGCCGCGGGCGCCGGCGGCTACATCGAGCATCGCCAGCGCCAGCCAGATGCGTCGATCATCGGCCAGCCCGCGCCCGTCGACAGCCTGCCCGATCTCAACGGCAAGACCCACGCGCTGAGCGACTACCGCGGTCACCGCGTGCTGCTGAATTTCTGGGCCAGCTGGTGCGGACCCTGCCTCGACGAAATGCCCGCGCTCGATCGCGCGCAGGCCCGGTTCGGTGGCGGCACGACCGCCAAACCGGGTGCCATCGTGATCGGCATTGCGATGGACGACCCGGCCATGGCACGCGCGTTTCTTGCCGCGCATCCGCCGCACTATCCGATTCTCCTTGGCGACCTCAATGAGCCGAGCACTTCGCAGCAATTCGGCGATACCACCGCCGTGCTGCCCTATAGCGTGCTGCTGGGGCCGGATGGCCGCGTGCTGGCCACGCATACCGGCGCGCTGTCCGACGCGGAGATGGCCGCCTGGCTGAAACCGGACAGCAAGCCCTGAATCCTCGCCCGGCATACGCCCGCGCACGGGAAACTTTCACTTCTCCGCCAAACATCGCCGATCGTCAGCGAACTGGACAATAGACCCGTCTGCGGGCAGACTTCGCAGATTCCGGATATCCGGGCGCGACCGTGGGTGCAACGTGGCGAAGATTCTTGTCCTGCACGGACCCAACCTCAATCTGCTGGGCGCGCGCGAGCCGGACATCTATGGCCGTCAGACCTTGGCCGACATCAATCAGCAGCTGGCCGAACGGGCACAGGAAGCGGGACACGAGCTGGCTTGGTTCCAGTCCAACGCCGAGCACGAGCTGATCGGCCGCATCCAGCAGGGTCGCGACGATCGCACGGCGCTGATCCTGTTCAACCCCGCCGCCTTCACTCACACCAGCATCGCCCTGCGCGACGCGCTGATGGCGGTGGCGATCCCGTTTATCGAAGTGCATCTATCCAACGTCCACGCGCGCGAGCCGTTCCGGCATCAGTCGTACCTGTCGGATATCGCGGTGGGCGTGATCTGCGGCTTCGGCGGCGACAGCTATCGGCTGGCGCTGGAAGCGGCGATCCACCGGCTGCACGCGTCGGCCGCCAGCGCGCCGGACGTACCGAAGTAATGCCACGACGATTCAACTGACCGTACGACCTCATAGTGACTGTACGACCAAGGCCGCAAGCCAGTTTTCCCCCTCCCCACGCGCCAATGCGATGGTGCGACAGACAAAAGGCTGATCCGATGGATTTGCGCAAAATCAAAAAGCTGATCGATCTGCTCGAAGAGTCCAATCTCGCCGAGCTGGAAATCAAGGAAGGCGAAGAAGTCGTTCGCTTGTCGCGCGTGCCGAAAAACGCCGCGCCCGCCCCGGCACCTGCCGCACCCGTGGCCGCTGTGCCGGTTGCTGCCGCGCCGGTCGCCGTACCGGCAGCGGCCGCCGTTGAATCGCCGGCAGTGGATGCGCTGCCGGCTGGACACGTGGTCAAGGCACCGATGGTCGGCACGTTCTACGCCTCCGCCACGCCGGGCACCCCGGCCTTCGTCAAGGTCGGCCAGCAGGTCGCGGCCGGCGAGACGCTGGGCATCATCGAGGCGATGAAGATGTTCAACCAGATCGAGGCCGACGTGGCCGGCACCGTCAAGGCCATCCTGATCGAGAACGGTCAGCCGGTGGAATTCGACGAACCGATGTTCGTGATCGCCTGAGCGACGGGCGCCCGCCCGGGCGCCGCGCCAAGCACCGCCACCTGACAGCCGCGCGCTCGATGCGCGCCGCTCGGAAGTTACCGCACAGGCTTCAAACCATGCCCAAGCTTGAAAAAGTCGTCATCGCCAACCGCGGAGAAATCGCGCTGCGCATCCTGCGCGCGTGCCACAGCCTCGGCATCAAGACCGTGGCCGTGCACTCCACCGTCGACCGCAACCTGAAGCACGTCGGCCTCGCCGACGAATCGGTCTGCATCGGCCCCGGTCCCTCCGTCGACAGTTATCTCAATATTCCGCGCATCATCGCCGCGGCCGAGATCACCGACGCCGGCGCGATTCACCCCGGCTACGGCTTTCTATCCGAGCGCGCGGATTTTGCCGAACAGGTCGAGCAATCCGGCTTCGTCTTCATCGGCCCGCCGGCCGGCGTGATTCGGCTGATGGGCGACAAGGTCGAAGCGATTCGCGCGATGAAAGCCGCCGGCGTGCCTTGCGTGCCCGGCTCCGGCGGCCCGCTGGGCGACGACGTGGACGAGAACCTGCGCATCGCCAAAGAAATCGGCTACCCGGTCATCATCAAGGCTTCCGGCGGCGGCGGCGGTCGCGGCATGCGGGTGGTCCGCACCGAGGCGCACCTGGGTAACGCAGTGACCATGACCAAGGCCGAAGCCAAGGCCGCGTTCGGCAACGAACAGGTCTACATGGAAAAATTTCTGGAAAACCCGCGCCATGTCGAGGTGCAGGTCATGGCCGACGGCCAGGGCAACGCCATCCATCTGGGCGAGCGCGATTGCTCAATGCAGCGCCGCCACCAGAAAGTGGTCGAGGAAGCGCCCGCGCCGGGCATCACGCCGGAGCAGCGCGCGGCGATCGGCAAGGTCTGCGTCGACGCCTGCCTGCGCATCGGCTATCGCGGTGCCGGCACGTTCGAGTTTCTGTTCGAGAACGGCAACTTCTACTTCATCGAAATGAATACCCGCATTCAGGTCGAGCATCCGGTGACCGAGCTGATCACCGGCATCGATCTGGTGCGCGAGCAGCTGCTCATCGCCGGCGGCGAGAAGCTTTCGATCCGGCAGGAAGATGTCGTGATCCACGGCCACGCCATCGAGTGCCGCATTAACGCCGAAGATCCGGACACCTTCATGCCGTCGCCCGGCACGGTGAAGCGCTTCGAGGCGCCCGGCGGCCCCGGCGTGCGCGTGGACACGCACCTGTACGACGGCTACCGCATTCCGCCCAACTACGATTCGATGATCGGCAAGCTGATCGTGCACGGCCCCGACCGCGAAACCGCGATCGCACGCATGCGCCTGGCGCTGGCGGAAACCGTGATCGAAGGCGTCAAGTGCAATATCCCGCTGCAGCAACGCATCATGGCCGACGCGGGCTTTCAGCACGGCGGCCAGAACATTCATTACCTGGAAAAGCGCATGGCCGAGCAGAAGGGCCAGCAGCCGGCCGAGCACTGATCTGCCAGCACGCGACGGTCGTTTGCCAAGAAACGACAGCTGCACTTCATCGCCAACCTCCACGGACACCGCATGCCCTGGCTAGAACTCTCCCTCGTCGTACGCACCGAACAACAGCCCAGCGCGGAAGAAGCGCTGGACGAACTCGGTGCGCTGTCGATCACGCTGCAGGATGCCGACGCGGAAACGCCGGACGAGCAGGCGATCTTCGAACCCGGCGTGGGCGAGCTGCCGCTGTGGCCGATGATCACGCTCAACGCGCTGTTCGATGCGGGCACCGATCGTCGTGGACTGATCGAAACGCTGGGCGAGTTGCTGTCATGGCTGGAGCCGGCGCAGGTCGTGTTTCGCGACGTCGCCGACCAGGACTGGGAGCGCGCCTGGATGGATCAGTTCAAGCCGATGGTGTTCGGCCGTAGGCTGTGGATTTATCCGTGGAATATCGAGCCGCCGGAAGATGAAGAACTCGTCGGCCGCTCCAGCGCATCCTGCGCCCGCGGCACTAACGCATCCATGCGCGTCGTCGTGCGGCTCGATCCCGGCCTCGCCTTCGGCAGCGGCACGCATCCGACCACTGCGCTTTGCCTCGAATGGCTCGACGGCCTGTCGCTCGCCGGCAAGAGCGTGATCGACTACGGCTGCGGCTCGGGCATTCTGGCCATCGCCGCGCTGAAGCTCGGTGCGGTCAGCGCGGTGGGTATCGACAACGACCCGCAGGCGCTTATCGCCTCGGCCGACAATGCACAGCGCAACGGCGTGGCCAATCAGCTTGAGGTGTTCGAGCCCGGTGCCGTAAGCACCGCGGCCGATGTGTTCATTGCAAACATTCTCGCCGGTCCCCTGGCCGCGCTGGCGCCGACCTTTGCCGCACTGGCGAAACCCGGCGCGCCGTTTGCCATCTCCGGCATTCTCGCCGGCCAGCAGGACGAGTTGCTGGAACGCTACGCCGAGTGGTTCGACGAACTCAGGTTCGACACACGCGAAGACTGGGTGCGCATCAGCGGCCGTCGACGCGCTTGAAATCACTGCGGGGAGAGCGATCGCACCGCAGCGTTCCATTCGCTTCCAATGCAGCACGCAGCCTTGATGGACGACGCTAACAGGCTGCACCGGACCAGCCTGCTAAACTCGTACTACTGAGTTCAAAGCGGCCTGCATGTATACCCAATGCCCTGAATGCCTGTCCGTGTTTTCGCTCGATGCGCACACGCTGGCGCAGGCGCACGGGCACGTGGTGTGCGGGCATTGCGACGCCAGCTTCGACAGCATTGCCACACTCACCGGGCAGCTGCCGCCCGAGCCGTTTCGCGAGCTGCCGATCAACGACCCGGCTTACCAACCGCCGCGCATTGACCTGGTGGTCTATCGCCCGCAGCCGTTGCCGCCAGCGGTCATCGATGCAGTGTTGACGGACCAGGACGCTGCGCTCGAACCGGCGGCTTCGGAAGAAGACTTTTCCCAGCTGGTGTTCGCGCCCCGCTTCGTTCGCCAGAAAGTCAGCAAACAGTCTCGACGCTCGCAGCGCCGGGCGAACAATCAGCGCAAGCGCGCGACGGGCGACCGCCACTGGCCATGGGTTGTCGCCGGCCTGGTGCTGTTGCTGGGCCTGGGCGCGCAACTGGCGTGGGCCAAGCGCGATTTGCTGATACGCGACCCGATCGTCGGCGGTTGGCTGCGTGAAGCGTGCAGCCAGCTCGGCTGCGAACTTCCGCTGATCGCCGCGCCGCAGCAGCTGCGCCTGCTGGCCAGCAACGTGCAGGCGCACCCGAGCGTGTCGGGCGCACTGATGATCAGCGCCAGCGTGCGCAACGATGCGATTTTTGCCCAGCCCTTTCCTGTGCTCACGGTCACATTGTCGGACGCACAGGGCCAGCGTATTGCCATGCGCCGACTGCAGCCGCGGGAGTATCTGGACGACACGTCAATACTCCGCCACGGTCTGGCGCCGGGAGCCAGCGCCGCCCTGCTGCTCGAGGTGGAAGATCCGGGCGACAAGGCGGTGGCTTTCGAATTTGGTTTCGAATAGCACTTAATTTTCTCCACGGGCACGGGTAGACTCGGTCCCTCGCGCGAAAGGGCAGCATGCTCGACACACGCCGCGAACGACACCCACTAATAATCAATGCAGCGGCCAACGCAGCCGTCGCACCGCGAGGGAATCCATCCGTGAATGCCGTCAGACTGCCTGCCATCGAGGCCGCGAAACAGACCTCGTCACCGGGTAACGGTTCGCACAGCGATAGCGAGCACGGCGCCGTGCATCAGGGCAACGGCCACACGCATAACGTCAGCGCACTGAGTGAATGCGTGGCGCGTACCGTACGCCGCTATCTGGCCGACATCGGCGATACCGAATGCGCCGAGGGCCTGCACGCCATGGTTCTGCGCGAAGTGGAAACGCCGCTGCTGCGCGAAGTGCTGGCGTTCCACGACGGCAACCAGAGCCGCGCCGCGAGCGCGCTGGGCATCAACCGCGCCACGCTGCGCAAGAAGCTTGCGGCGCACGGGTTGCTGTAAGACGCCGGGAACGGGGAACGGGGAACGGCCAGAGCGTCGCCCAAAGCGACTTCGTGCTGCGCGTGAATCGCGCTTTCAGTTGTACACACGGCGTTTCAATTTTTTCTCTGCTGACAAACTCGTATAGCACGAGGCTTCCCGCTTCAAACCGTTCCCCGTTCCCCGCTCCTCTATAATAGCCGGCTGCATAAATCGGGAACCGCCATGTCTGCTCCAGCTCTCACACCTATTCGCCGCGCGCTGATCAGCGTGTCGGACAAGACCGGCATGATCGAGCTGGGCCAGCGGCTCGTCGCCGCTGGCGTGGAACTGCTGTCGACCGGCGGCAGCGCCAAGGCGCTGCGCGAGGCAGGCGTCGCGGTAGTAGACGTGAGCGACGTGACCGGCTTTCCGGAAATCATGGACGGCCGCGTCAAGACCCTGCATCCGAAGGTCCACGGCGGCCTGCTTGGTCGACGCGGTACCGACGACGCGGTGATGACCGAGCTCGGCATTGCGCCGATCGACCTGCTGGTGCTGAACCTGTATCCGTTCGAGAGCACGGTGGCGAAGCCCGACTGCACGCTCGAGCAGGCGATCGAGAACATCGACATCGGTGGCCCGGCGATGCTGCGCTCGGCGGCAAAAAACTGGAACGATGTCGGCGTGCTGACCTCGCCCGATCAATATGCCGAAGCGCTGAGCGAAATCGAAACGCACGGCGGCCTTACGCGCGCGACGCGCTTCAAGCTCGCGGTTGCCGCCTTCAATAACGTGGCGAACTACGACGGCGCAATCAGCGATTACTTGTCGGCTCTGCAACTTGACGAGTCGCAGAAGGCCATCGCCGGGCACCACGCGTTCCCCGGACAGATCAACAGCCGCTTCGTGAAATTGATGGACCTGCGCTACGGCGAAAACCCGCACCAGCAGGCGGCGTTCTATCGCGACCAGTATCCCGCCCCTGGCACGCTCGCCACCTTCCAGCAGGTGCAGGGCAAGGAGCTCTCGTTCAACAATATCGCCGACGCCGACGCGGCGTGGGAATGCGTGCGCAGCTTTACCAAGCCGGCCTGCGTGATCGTCAAACACGCCAATCCCTGCGGCGTGGCGGTAAGCCTGGACGGTATCGGCCGCGCGTACGAGCTCGCCTACCAGACCGACCCGACCTCGGCCTTCGGCGGCATCATTGCGTTCAATCGCGAAGTGGATGCCGAGACCGCGCGCGCCATCGTCGATCGTCAGTTCGTCGAGGTGGTGCTCGCGCCGGGCTATGCGAAAGACGCGCTGAAGGTGTTCAGCAAGAAAGCCAACGTGCGCGTGCTGGTGATTCCGCTGCCCGAGGCGGGCGCGTTGGCCGATGCGCATCCGGGCAACCATTCCAAGCGCGTCGGCTCGGGCCTGCTGATACAGACCGCCGATCTGGGCATGATCGGCGCCGACGATCTGAAAATCGTTACGCGCCGTGCGCCGACCGAGGCGGAAATCCACGACCTGATCTTTGCCTGGAAGGTGGCCAAGTTCGTCAAGAGTAACGCCATCGTCTACGCGCGCGATCGCCAGACCATCGGCATCGGCGCCGGCCAGATGAGCCGCATCTACAGCGCGCGCATCGCCGGGATCAAGGCAGCCGATGAGAAGCTCGAAGTACGCGGCTCGGTGATGGCCTCCGACGCGTTCTTCCCGTTCCGCGACGGTATCGACGCAGCCGCCGAAGCCGGTATCCGCGCAGTGATCCAGCCCGGCGGCTCGATGCGCGACAGCGAGGTGATCGCCGCGGCGGACGAGCACGACATGGCGATGGTGTTCACCGGGATGCGCCACTTCCGCCACTGAGCGTCGCTGGCGACCATCGCGCCAGCGCTACTCAGTCGACGGCGGCACCCTTCGGCACGGCGTCCGACAAAGTCGCCGCGCCGGCTTTGCGCTGCGCATATTTGCGCGCCAGCACGGCGCACGTCATCAGCTGAATCTGATGGAACAGCATGATCGGCAGCACGATCGCACCGAGCTGGTGTCCGGCGAACAGTACCTTGGCCATCGGCACGCCGCTGGCCAGGCTTTTCTTCGAACCGCAGAACACGATGGTGATCTCGTCCTCGGTGCCGAAGCCCAGCGCGCGCGAACCGTAGCGCGTCACCGTCAGCGCCACAGCCAGCAGAACCGCGTTCACCACCAGCAGGCCGCCCAGCACCGGCAGCGGCATCTGCTTCCACAAACCTTGCAAAACCGCGGCGCTGAACGCGGTATAGACCACCAGCAGGATCGAACCCTGGTCCACATAGCTGAGCAGACCGCGGTGGCGCTCGACCCAGCGGCCGATCCAGCGCTGCGCGACCTGGCCGGCGACAAAGGGCACCAGCAGCTGCAGCACGATCTTGCCGATCGCATCCAGCGACATGCCGCCCTGTCCGTGCGACTCCATCATCAGCCCGACCAGCAGCGGCGTGATGAAGATACCCAGCAGGCTGGACGCCGATGCGGCGCAAATCGCCGCCGGAATATTGCCGCGCGCGATCGAAGTGAACGCGATCGACGACTGCACCGTCGATGGCAAGGTGCACAGAAACAGCACGCCCAGATAAAGATCCGGCGTCACCAGCCACGAGAGCAGCGGCTTCAGCAGCAGCCCGAGCAGCGGAAACATCACGAAGGTGCTGCCCAGCACGATCAGATGAAGCCGCCAGTGCGTCATGCCGGCCACCACCGCCTCGCGCGACAGCTTGGCGCCGTGCAAAAAGAACAGCAGGGCAATCGCCGCGTCGGTCAGCAGGTTGAAGGCACTTGCCGTTTCGCCCCGGCACGGCAGCAGGCTCGCGATCAGCACCGTGAGCACCAGTGCGCAGGTAAAGCGATCGGGAAGAAAACGGGCGATTGCCATGGCATGGGTGACCTGAAAAGTTCAGGTCGCCATTGCAGCGCGCCGGCATTGATAAATCAAATCGTATTATGTGATCTTTTGATACTCTTTACGCATGAATATCAGCCTGCGCCAGCTGCGCGCCTTTCTCGCCGTTGCCAGGCTGCGGCACTTTCGCCGCGCGGCCGAGAGCCTGCATCTGACCCAGCCCGCGATCAGCCGGCAGATTACCGATCTGGAAAACGAGCTGGACGTGCGGCTGTTCGACCGCAACACACGCGAAGTGGTGCCGACCGAAGCGGGCCGCTACCTGCAGGTGGCGCTGGAGCGCGTGCTGGAGGAACTGGAGGGTGTGCTGGCCCACGTCCACTCCGAAAGCGAACGCCGCCACGGCAAGGTCCGCGTGGCCGCGGTGCCGACGCTGTCGGCCGGTTTGATGCCGCAGTGCATTGCCGCCTGCGCGCAGGCGTATCCCGAGCTCACCGTGCAGTTGCACGATCAGGCGCAGGTGCTGGTACTGGACAGCGTGCGCGGCGGCGAAGTGGATTTCGGCCTCGCCATTGAACCGGGCGAAAAGGAAACCTTCGACTGCGAAACCATTCTGCGCGACCCCTTCGTGCTGGTCTGCCATCGCACGCATCCGCTGGCCAGGCTCGCCGCCGTGCCGTGGAGAAAGCTGCGTGGCGAAGCCCTCGTGCTGCTTGATCACACCTCGGGCAGCCGGCGCCTGATCGACCAGCAGCTGGCCGCGCACGGGGTGGAGGCCAACGTGGTGCAGCAGACCGGGCATACGCACACGGCGTTTCGCATGGTCGAGTCCGGGCTTGGCATCAGCATCACGCCACGACTGTCGCTGCCCGTATCCGATCAGCTCGTCACAAGGCCGCTGACGCCAACGTCCAGTCGCGCCATCACCTTGGTCCGTCGACGCCATCGCTCGCTGTCGCCCGTGGCTGAACTGGTGTGGGCGCAGATTCGCGCAATGGCCGCTGAACTCCCGCAAGCGCCGCGCGCTTCGCTAAAGGACGCCAAATCGGCGTGACATTCCTCACGCACCGTTGAGTCGAACGCGCCTAGCTTCGACCTTATTCAACGGAGGTCGGCATGCGCTATCAGCTTTACTACTGGACCGGTATCCAGGGACGCGGCGAATTCGTGCGGTTGGCACTGGAAGACGCGGGCGCCGACTATGTCGATGTGGCGCGCGAACAGGGCGACGAGGCGATCATGCCGTTCCTGCATGGAAAACATCCCGGCGCCCTGCCCTTTGCGCCGCCGTTTCTAAAAGATGGCCGCGCGGTGATCGCGCAGGTGGCAAACATCCTTTCGCATCTGGGCCCGAAGTTAAAGCTGGTGCCTGCGTCCGCCAGCGCCCAGCAGTATGCGAACCAGCTGCAGCTGACCATCGCTGATCTGGTCGCCGAAGTGCACGACACGCATCATCCGATCGCCAGCAGCCTCTACTACGACGACCAGCGCGCCGAGGCCAAGCGTCGCGCCGAGGATTTCCGGCAGAACCGCCTGCCGAAGTTTCTCGGTTATTTCGAGAGCGTGCTGGAGCGCGGCAACGGGCGGCACGCGCTGGCAGAGCATTCGTACGTCGATCTCTCGCTGTTCCAGGTCGTGAGTGGACTCGACTACGCCTTTCCGCGCGCGATGAAGAAAATGCGGCGCAAGCTGCCCCGTCTGAGAGCACTCACCGAGCGGGTTTCGCAGCGACCGCGCATCGCGGCCTATGTGGCGTCACCGCGGCGCATTGCATTCAACGAGGACGGCATCTTCCGGCATTACCCTGAGCTCGACGCCGCCCGTTGAGCGGCGCTTGACGGTTCGGCCTGTCGCATGAGGTTTAGCGAACCGCGTCAGCCGCCGTCGGACGCCGAGCTGGCCTCGGCCGGCTTGCTCTTGCCCCACTCCAGCACCTTGTACATCGCCGGATGTACCGGCGCCTGGCCGGGCTGCATGTGGCGGGTGCCGTCCGGATCGACGGTATAGCTCTGCGGTATACCGTTCTTCGGCGTCACCACCACCATGTACAGCATGCCGCTGCGGCGGTATTCCTCTACCTGGTTGTCGCCTTCCTGATGCGTGCTGACGTCCGGCAGCGTCATGTGCTTGCCGTCACTCGCCGTGCCGGCATCCTGCATGGCAGGCAGGTTCTTGCCGGCGGAGGATTTGCTCACTGTCGCGTCGGGAGCCTGGGGCGGCGGCGGCAGCGGCTTGACGCCGGGGTCGTTCATGCCCGGCGGCGGCGGCGCGTTGGTCGGCGGCGCGGACGATTGCGCGTAAACGCTGCTGGCGGCGAGACCTGAGACGAAGAAAAAACTGGCGGCAGCTAGCACGGCGGCTGATTTCATGGGGGCAACCTCAGGTCGGGTGTCAGAGGATAGCAGCGCCTTTGCCGATCAACTGTGAAGCGTCGCCGAGGCGGCCTTCGACGCACGCATGCGAGAATGGGGGCATGGCCAAACTCATTCTTATCGACGGTTCGTCCTACCTCTACCGCGCGTTCCACGCGCTGCCGCCGCTGACCAACGACCACGGCGAGCCGACCGGTGCGCTGTTCGGCGTGGTCAACATGCTGCGCGCCACGCTGAAGGCCAAGCCGGACTATCTGGCTTTTGTCAGCGACGCTGCAGGGCCGACCTTTCGCGACGAACTCTACGACCAGTACAAGGCCAACCGCCCGCCGATGCCGGACGATCTGCGCGCGCAGATCGAGCCGATGCTGGCGATCGTGGGCGCGCTGGGCTTTCCGATTCTGCGCGAGCCGGGCGTGGAAGCGGACGACGTGATCGGCACGCTGGCGACCCAGGCGCAGGCGCTGGGCATCGAGGTGCTGATTTCCACCGGCGACAAGGATCTGGCGCAGTTGGTCAGCTCGCACGTCACCCTGGTCAACACGATGAGCAATACCGTCACCGATATCCACGGCGTGATGGAAAAATTCGGCGTGCGGCCGGAGCAGATCATCGACTTTCTGGCGCTGACCGGCGACACCGTCGACAACGTGCCGGGCGTGCCGAAGTGCGGCCCGAAAACTGCGGCGAAATGGCTGGCCGAATACCACACGCTGGACGGCGTGATTGCCAACGCCGACAAGATCGGCGGCAAGATCGGCGAGAACCTGCGCGCGGCCATACCGCAGCTGCCGCTGTCGCGCGAGCTGGTGACGATCAAGCTGGACGTGCCGCTGGAGGTTGGCCCCACGGATCTGGCGCAGCGCGAGGCCGACACCGCACAGCTGCGCGAGCTGTATACGCGCTATGGCTTCAAAGCGGCGCTGAAGGATCTGGAGGCGCTGGAAGAGCGGGAAACGGGGACTGGGGAACGGGGAACAGCCAGCTCTTCGCAAACTGCTGCAAGCGCGGCGGTTGCCACGACAGACGCCATTGATGCATCGCTATCGGCTCCCGGCACCTACGAGCTTGTCACCACGTCCGACCGCTTCGACGCATGGCTGGAAAAACTGCGCAGCGCCGAACTGATCGCCTTCGATACCGAAACCACCAGCATCGACGCGATGCGCGCCGAGATCGTCGGCGTCAGCCTGGCGGTGGACGAGGGCACCGCCTGCTATATCCCGCTGGGCCACGACTATCCCGGCGCACCGTCACAGCTGCAGCGCGATGCCGTGCTCGCCGCGCTCAAGCCGATCTTCGAAGATGCCGATAAACCCAAACTCGGCCAGCACGCCAAGTACGACATCAACGTGCTCAGCCATTACGGTATTGCGGTGCACGGGCTGAAGCACGATTCGATGCTTGAGTCCTACGTGTGGAACGCCACGGCGACGCGCCACGACATGGACTCGCTGGCGAAAAAATATCTCGGCATAGACACCATCAAGTACGAACAGGTCGCCGGCAAGGGCGCCAAGCAGATTTCGTTTTCGCAGGTCGATCTCGACACCGCCTGCCGCTACGCCGCCGAGGATGCCGATATCACCCTGCGCCTGCACCACGCGCTGTGGCCCAGGCTCGAAAGCGTGCCGAAGCTGCGCGCGGTGTATCAGGACATCGAAATTCCGTTGGTGCCGGTACTGGCCGAGATGGAACGCCGCGGCGTGCTGATCGACGGCGACGTGCTGCGCACGCAGAGCCAGCAGCTGGGCAAGCGCATGCACGAGCTGCAGCAGCAGTCGTACAAGCTGGCCGGCCACGAGTTCAACCTCGACTCGCCCAAGCAGCTGCAGGCCGTGCTGTTCGACGAACTCGGCCTGCAGGCGAAAATGAAAACGCCGACCGGCCAGCCGTCGACGAACGAAGAGGCGCTGGAAGCCATTGCCGACACGCACGAGCTGCCGCGCCTGCTGCTGGACTACCGCGGCCTGGCCAAGCTGCGCTCCACGTATACCGACAAGCTGTCCGGCATCGTCAATCCGCGCACCGGCCGCGTACATACCAGCTATCACCAGGGCTCGGTGGCGACCGGGCGCATCTCGTCGTCCGAACCGAACCTGCAGAACATCCCCGTGCGCACCGAAGAGGGCCGTCGCATTCGCCAGGCCTTTATCGCGCCGCCGGGCTGGAAGGTGATGGCGGCCGACTATTCGCAGATCGAGCTGCGCATCATGGCGCACCTTTCCAGCGACGAAGGCCTGCTGCGCGCGTTCCACGAAGGCGGCGACGTGCATCGGGCCACCGCCGCCGAAGTGTTCGGCGTAACCGCGGAAGAGGTCACCACCAACCAGCGTCGCGCGGCCAAGGCGATCAACTTCGGCCTGATGTACGGCATGAGCGCCTTCGGCCTGGCCAAGCAGCTCGGCGTCGATCGCGGTGAGGCCAGCGATTACATGGCGCGCTATTTTTCACGCTACCCCGGCGTGCGAGCGTATACGGACGCCACGCGCGAGCAGGCGCATCGCGATGGCTACGTCGAAACCATCTACGGCCGCCGGCTGTATCTGGAAAATCTCACCTCGCGCAATCAGGGCCTGCGCCAGGGCGCCGAGCGCGCGGCGGTGAACGCGCCGATGCAGGGCAGCGCCGCCGACATCATCAAGCGCGCGATGATCGCCGTTGCCGGCTGGCTGAAGGGCCGCGATGATGCCCACATGCTGATGCAGGTGCACGACGAACTGGTGTTCGAGGTGCGTGCAGACGCCGTGGACGAAGTGCGCGACGCGGTGATCGAACGGATGTCCGGCGCAGCGGCACTGGCCGTGCCGCTGCTGGTCGATGTGGGCGTGGGCGACAACTGGGACCAGGCGCATTGAAAACGCAGTCGGCTCCCACCGCTGCCGAGATGCTAAAAATCCATGCGTAACAGGGAATTGGACGACTCTTTTCTGCACATGAACCGGCAATAAATTTTTTCGAAGATCTTTTGCAACTTTCCCTGCAACCGGCGTTCAAATCTATCGGATGCACGCAACGGCATCCCCGGCGCGCCTACCTCCCTGGGCCGCCACCCGGTACAAACCTCTCCCCTGGGTTTTGTAACGGCCGGCCCCGAAGGTTCCCCCTAGCCTTCGGGGCCTTTTTTTGCCCGCGATAGGCCAGCGCCGTGGACTTTTTGTGCACAGGGCCGTCCGGCATACTCGCGGCTCAATCAATGGGGAGAGTTTCATGCGCGCAGGTCTCATCATCGTCGGCATCCTTCTGCTGGTTGCCGGTATCTATGTCACCCTGGGTAACGGCAGCTACAAGCAGACCGATACCGTGGCGCAGCTTGGGCCGGCCAAAATCGAAGCCACGCACACCAAGACCGTGCCCGAATGGGCGGGTATCGCCGGCATCGTGGTCGGTGGCTTGCTGGTGGTCGGCGGGTTCGTCAGCAAAAAGCGCTGAGGCTTCGGCTCCCGTCCCCATAAACCGCCGCCTCCGCGGCGGTTTTCTTCTGCGCGGGCTTTCATGCCGCGCGGGCCAGCCCACGGAGACGCCGCCCGCTACAATGGACGCGATGGATGTCTCCTACCTGATCGACTCGCTCAACGACGCGCAGCGCGAAGCCGTCTGCGCCCCGCCCGGCCACTATCTGGTGCTGGCCGGCGCCGGCTCCGGCAAGACCCGCGTGCTCACCCACCGCATCGGCTGGCTGACCCAGGTCGAACGCGTACCGCCCTGGGCGATTCTCGCCGTCACGTTCACCAACAAGGCCGCAGGCGAAATGCGCGCGCGGCTGGATGCCTTGATTCCCGGCAGCACGCAGGGGCTGACCGTGGGCACCTTCCACGGCATCGCGCATCGCCTGCTGCGTCGGCACTGGCGCGAGGCGGGGCTCACCGAAACCTTTCAGATCCTCGATTCGGACGATCAGCTGCGGCTGGTCAAACGCGTGGTGGCCGGCCTGGGCCTGGACGACGCGCGCTTTCCGCCGCGCCAGGCCAGCTGGCAGATCAACAACTGGAAGGACGAGGGCAAGCGGCCGGAGAGCATCGAGCACGGCAACCATCCGGTCACGCGCACCTTCGTGCAGATCTATCAGGCCTATGAAGACGCCTGCCGCCGCGCCGGGCTGGTCGACTTCGCCGAACTGCTGCTGCGCGCGCACGAGCTATGGCTGAAAAATCCTGCCGTGCTGGAGCACTACCAGCAGCGCTGGCGCTATCTGCTGATCGACGAATTCCAGGACACCAACACACTGCAATACGCGTGGATTCGCGTGCTGGCCGGCAGCGCCGGACAAGTCTTCGTGGTCGGCGACGACGACCAGGCGATCTACGGCTGGCGCGGCGCGAAAGTCGAAAACGTGCAGCAGTTTCTGAAGGATTTTCCCGGCGCCCGCACGATCAAGCTGGAGCAGAACTACCGCTCCACCTCCAACATCCTCAAGGCCGCCAACAGCGTCATCGCGCGCAACGGCGGACGCGTGGGCAAGCAGCTGTGGACCGCCGGCGACGACGGCGAGCGCATTGCGCTGTACGCCGCGTACAACGAGCAGGACGAGGCGCGCTTCGTGATCGAGCGCATCCGCGAATACGTCGCCGAGCACGGCAGCGCGAAAGACTGCGCGATCCTCTATCGCTCCAACGCGCAGTCGCGCAACTTCGAAGAGCAGTTGATCCAGCGCGATATTCCCTATCGCGTCTACGGCGGCCAGCGCTTCTTCGAGCGCGCCGAGGTCAAGGACGCGCTGGCCTATCTGCGCCTTACGGCCAACCGGCATGACGACGCGGCCTTCGAGCGCGCCGTCAACACGCCGCCGCGCGGCATCGGCGATCGCACGCTCGACGCCCTGCGCAAGCGCGCCCGCACCGACAACACCTCGATGTGGGAAACCGCGCTGACCGAACTGGCCGGCGCCAGCGAACTTGCCGGCCGCGCCAAGAATGCGGTGAAGGCGTTTCTGGCGATGATCGATGGGATGGCGAGGGCGTTTGCGGGCCTCGACAGCGATGCTGCGTTTACGCTTGCCGAACAGATCGACCACGCCATCACCCACACCGGCCTGCGCGACCACTACGAAAAGGACAGCCGCGGCAACGGCGAGGCGCGCGTGGAAAACCTCGACGAGCTGGTCAACGTCGCCAGCCGCTTCGAGCCCACGCAGGAAGATATCGACGCGGGGCTCAGCGAACTCTCCGCCTTCCTGTCGCACGCGACGCTGGAGTCTGGCGAAAACCAGGGCGAGAAATGGGACGACTGCGTGCAGCTGATGACGCTGCACTCGGCCAAGGGCCTGGAGTTTCCCGTCGTGTTTCTGGTCGGCATGGAAGAAGGCCTGTTCCCCAGCCAGCGGTCAGTCGACGACGAGGGGCGACTGGAAGAGGAACGCCGACTCGCCTACGTCGGTATCACCCGCGCGCGCGAAAAGCTGTTCGTCACGCATGCCGAATCGCGTCGCATGCACGGCACCGAAATGCTGGCGCGCCCCTCCCGCTTCCTCGGCGAAATACCCGCCGAGCTGGTCGACGAAGTACGCCCGCGCGTGCAGGTCACCCGCCCCATCTACGCCGGCCGCTTCAATCAGCCGTCCGCATCGTTGCAGGAAGAGCTGCCGGTCAAACTCGGCCAGCGCGTCAGCCACCCCAGCTTCGGCGAAGGCGTGGTGATCAGCGCCGAAGGCAGCGGCGGCCACGCCCGACTGCAGGTGAATTTCGAAGGCGCCGGCAGCAAGTGGCTGGTGGCGTCGTATGCGAATCTCACGCCGCTGTAGTTCAAAGTTATCAATTAGACGTAGGACTGCGCAAATGTAGCTTTCCGCCGTAATCCTTGGCGGCATCGTGTCTGCGCCCATCCGGTCATCATAAGCGTGCAAGGATAGTCATCCGCCAAGCGGTGCTTGGTTTCAGACGCAGGCCAATCGATTGTTGACTGTTTGGGCTGAAGCCTCACTGTGGGGCGCTTGGTGGGATTGGAATGGTGACGCCAAAATAGCGGTCAGGCTCCCCTGACGGCCCTCCACGAATATTCGTTGCTTTCAGCAAGGAAATTTGGATCTTAATGCTCGCTTTGGACAGCGTGAGTCCGCTTATTTTCTTGATCGCGAAGTGACTTAAAACCGGGAGATGAATATCCGTCTGGAATACGTTGACTCCCTTCTTCGTGAGGAGATCAAGAAAAAGATGATTCGGATAAATGCCTGACAGAACGATTATGTTCTCGCCCTCGCACGCAAAGTCGTCTATCGGCGATTGAGGTAGAAACTGCCAATCGTCTTTGCCGATTGAGCGTCCCTCCCCTGCAATGATCGTCGAGGTCACTGAGGGCGAACACTTCCAAGACGTTTCAGGCAGCGATAAAGGTCCCTCTGCGGTGATATTTACTTGGGCACTGGGATATATCTTTACGCCGACACCACCCATACCAATCGGCTTGTCAGTCAAAAGGAACCGGCGCACAAATTCTGCAGCGTGTTGGCCGACCCAACCCATTTGGTGCTCAATTTCACCTTGACGCAAGATTCGGGTGGCGACGATCGAACGGCTCTTTTTATCGTAGATCGTGATTGTTGACCTGCGTGGACCATCAACATCCCATGCCTCGACTGTTTCCGTGACTTGATAGCGCGTAGATCGAATATCCCCGGTCCGAATAACTACTCCGCCGACGCCCGCCCGCTCATATGTTTTGCCATCGTGAGTGAAGTACGGATAGTTTGCCCAGACCGCATATCCCGGCACGAAAAAAGGAAAACTCTTCGGGGGAACGTTTTTATATTTGAGATCGAATCCCTGCACTCCCGAGACTGGCGAGAAGTTGTGCTCTGCTTGTTCAGACGAACCTTTCCTAGCTAGACCAATCCAGGTAACGCATGCGAACCCGATGATTGCCAGAACAGTTGCTATGACGAGCGCTAGCTTTTGTTCTGATCGGCGCTTCAACTCCATGAATCTGTGTCCTCCATGCTCCTGTAACGACAGCCGTCACATTGACTTGCAGCTGGGTTGGGGCATGCTCCGTTTTATAGTCAGCCAATCTAGGCAATCCGAAGGCTGGGTCAGAGTTTGAATCGGCAAATAGCGTAGTTTTTATTTGTGGCTGTCGATTAACCTAGCAAGCTAGTTACTTGGTTGGCCACATACGAGGAACCCCACCTGGGTATATGGTCTTAGATACCAAACCCGACTGGGATTGCTCGTCACCAAATTTCATCATGCCGTCCCTCATCAACCCGGCAACCGGCAAAAACGGGCCAAAAGCAGACATCTTGCTATCCAATCCACTACGACTTACTCCCGCAACCGCGGCACCCCAAGCTCGCTGCGCTCCTCAATCGTGATCGGACGCGTGTCGACACTGCTGTTGGGATTCAGCGGTAGCGGATCGACGGCCTCGCCGCGAGCGAAGGCCAGCGCGTTGCGGTAGCAGCGGCTGGCGAGGGCATCGTTGCTCTGGCCGGCGTGCAGGTCGCCGAGCGCCTCCCACACCGATGCGCTGGGCGCAAGGGCGAGCACGCGCTGCAGGTAGGTTTGCGCCTTGCTCCACAGCTTCAGTCGCAGGCACATGCGGCCCAGCGTGAGCAGCAGGCTGGCGTCGTTGGGATGACCGTCGAGCCAGCCTTCGGCGCGGCGCAGGCGGGCGTCGATGTCGTGGTTGCCGAGCGTGCCGTAGGTTTCGATCAGCAGCGGCGACCACTCGCGGCGCAAAGCCGATTCGACTTCGTCCATCGCCGGAAGGATCAGGCCGAAGCCGGCCGCGCGGCGCGCATAGGCATCGATGATGGCGGGCACGCGGCGCTGCGCCTTGGGCAGCTGCGACCACAGCGTGTTGAGCGCCGCGCCATCGGGCGATGCACTGAGCGTGGCAACGAGTATTTTCGATTCCAGCGCGTTGTACGCACGCGTGCCGAAGGCGCCGCTTTTCTGCAGCGGCTCCAGCGCCTGGCGCGCGCGGCGCAGGTCGCCGCTGGCCAGCGCGGCCAGCGCGAGTTCGCGCCAACCCGCAGGCGTAAGGCTACCGCTGTCCGACTCCGGTGCCAGCAGCGCGACCGCTTCGGCACACTTGCCGTCGCGACGCAGCGCGCGGGCGCGCAGCACGCGGGCGCCTTTGGGTGCCGATTGGGCGGCCTGATCGAGCGACTCGAACGCGCGCGCATACTCGCCCCTGCGAGAGGAGGCTTCGGCCGAACCCAGCAGGGCGGCGCCGCGCAGGCTGTCCAGACGCGAGGCACGATTCAGGTCACGCTCGGCGTCGCTGTGACGGCCTTCGGCCAGTGCGATCAAACCGTCGTTCATGCGCTGACGGCTCACCCGCCGATGGCGCCGCGAGAACGCGCCGAACGGCCAGCGGATCAGCCACCACAGTGTGCTCAGCAAGACCCAGAACAGGATCAACGTGAGCACCGCCGTGACGACGGTGCGCTCGGCATACCAGCCGTGCCACTGCACGTAGACGTAGCCCGGATCGTCGGCTGCCCAGTGCCAGCCGAACGCGACCAGCGCGGCGATCACCAGCAACAGAAGTATCCAGCGCCACAGCTTCATGGCTTGGCTCCGTTGGCAGGAGCGACGCTGCTGGCCGACGGGGCCGGCGCGGTGCCGGTCGCATCGGGTTTCAGCGCATGCACGGTGCGCAGATTACGCAGCTCGGTCAGCGCCGCACCAAGATGCACGGGCGCGCTGGGCGGCAGCGCCGCGCCGAGCTGTTTCAACGTAACGCGCGCCTGCTGCACGTCGGGATTGCTTTCATCGAACTGGCTCGACAGCGCCACGTCCACGCGCTGCAGCGCGGCGGCGTAGGCGTTGGCGTCATAGGCGAGCAGCGCGGTCTGCGCCTGCGCCAGGTCCAGCGAGGCCAGCTCGCGGGCGAAGCGCGCATCGGCGACGGCCAGCGGCGCGCCGTTGGAGCGTTGCACGCTGACCACGCTGGCCAGCGCCTGCTTGATGCGCTGCCACACGGTTTGCGATGGATCGTTGCTGCTCGTGCTGTCCAGCGTCTTCAGCGGCAGCGTAGCGAGGTCGCCGCGCAGCTCGGTCAGCTGCTGCAGCGCGCTGGCCTGACTGGCCGGCTGACTCTTCGCCAGCGCGTCGCGCTCGGCGGTGATGCTCTGGCGCAGGCCGACAAACGTTGCGTCGTTGACGCCAGCCAGGGTCTGATCGGCCAGGGTGTAGGCCGCGGCAGCACCCTGCGCGTCGTGGAAAAGCGTGTAGCGTTCGTCGGCCATGCGCAGCAGCGATTCGGTTTCGTCCAGCAGGGTGGCGTCCTGGCCGGACAGGCTCTTTTGCGCGAGCTTGGCCACGGCGTCTTCGAGATTGCGCGTGCGCTCGGCCTGGCTCAGCAACTCTTCGCGCAGCGAGCGGTTGACCTGATCGGCGTCGCTGAGGCGCTGGTTGAGGCTGGTGCGCTCGCCGCTTACGCCGCTGAGGGTGGTTTCCAGCGCACCGACTCGCTGCTGCAGCGTCGCCAGATTGCGGCTGTCGACCGTGCTCACCTGCGCCTGCTGCCACTGGCACCAGCCCACGTAGCCGGTGCCGCCGATCGCGATCAGTGCCAGCAGTACGGCCAGCGCCAGCGTGCCACCGCCGCGCGGCGCGGGCTGGGCATGCACCGGCGCGGGACGCACGGGTTTTGCCGGAATCGGGGCGACGGGCACTGGATCGGGGCGGATGTTCTCGGGCACGGCGTTCTCACTCGGGTTGTCTGCGTGGATCTCCGCACCATGCTACCAGCCCGTGCGTTCAGGGTCGTAGCGAGGCCTTGTGAAGGGCGCTGCGAGGCGCCTCTCGGCGAATCAGCCGGCGTGCACGGCAGCGTCGAGCAAATCGGCCGAGAGCGCGGACGCCGCGCGTGAAACGCGAGCAAAGCCGGCGGCGCTCGCTGCCGCCGCCAGTCGTTCGCTGCTGACCACCGCGGTCGCCGCCAAAAACCGGGCCAGCGCCGGCGGCGGCAACAACCGACAAAGCTGGCTCAGCGCTTCGGCGCTCGACAGCAAAACCAGCGCCGTGGCCGGCAGCTGCAGCAGCGCGTCGACGTGGCGACGATCGAGCCGCGGCGCCACGCGCCGATACACGTGCACCTCGCGCAGCTGCGCGCCGCGCATCACTAGCTGCTCGCCCAGCAGGCCGCGACCGCCGGGCGCACCGATCAGCGCAACCCGTTGGCCGGCCAGCTCGCGCAAGGCTGGATGATCGAGCAGGCCTTCACTGTCCTGTCGCGCGGGAACCAGCGGCGAACTGATGCCATGCCTTCGCAGCGCGCGTGCTGTACCTTGGCCCACGGCGAGAACGGTGAACGACGTCCGTAACGGCGAAAGCGCGGCGGCGAAGGCCACCGCCGCCGGGCTGGTGAACATCAGCAGGTCGTCGGCAAGCGCCTGCTCGAGCGCAATGCGGGCGGCCGCGGGGTCGGATGCACCGCGCAGTGAAAGACCCGGTAGCAGCATCGGCACGCCGCCTTGAGCACGCACCTTTCGCGCGAGGGCCGCCGCGGTGCCGGCGGGACGCGTGATCACCAGCGTGCGGCCGCCCAGTGTCCCGCTAGCTGCGGGGTTTTGCCGCTGCATCTGCATCTCGCATCCAGGTCTCGCCATTACCCGTAAGTGTAACGACCTCCCTACAATCGGGTATTCGCCCGTACGGACAGAGCATCAACGTGAGCACCATCGATCTCCCAACGCACAACCTCGCCCGCCAGGCAAAGCAGCTGGTGCAGTTCATGCGCGATGAAATTCCCATGGCGCTGGCGATGGATATCCGCCTGGGCGACTGCGATGAAGACCATCTGGACCTGCTCGCCCCGCTCGCACCCAACGTCAACGACAAGGGCAGTGCCTTCGGCGGCAGCCTGGTCAGCGTCATGACGCTCAACGGATGGGCGCTGGTGGAGCTGGCCCTGCGCCGGCACGGCGAGGACTGCGACCTGTTTGTGGGCGAATCCAGCGTGCATTACCTGACGCCGGTGCTGCGGGATTTCCGCAGCGAAGCCAAGCTTTCGGCGCAGGCGGATTGGGCGACCTTTTTCCGCACTCTGGACACCCGCGGCAAGGCGCGCATCGAGGTGGTGTGTACGGTGCCCGGCGAACAGGGCAAGCCCGCGGCCACGCTTTGCGCGCGCTTTGTCGCGAAGCGGCGCGGCGCGCAGGTGTCGTAGCAACACTGCACGCTACCGGACGCCGGCGGCGGCTTCGGGCAGAATAGGCGAGTGAGCAGCAGCCTTTCATCCAAACGCCGTCATACCGACTGAGGCCATCGCCATGCGCCGCCTACCGAGCATTTTCGCCCTTGCTGCCATGATCTTGCTGGCCGGCTGCGCCACGCAAAAACGCGCCGACACCCTGAATACCACGCTGACGGCGTATGCCAGCACCATACGCTGGGGCGATTTCCAGAGCGCGACGATCTTTCTCGACCCGAAGACGCGCGCCGACAAAATGCCCAGCGCGCTCGACCTGGCCCGCTACAAGCAAGTAGAGGTCAGTGGATACGACGCCGGCAACGGCCCCGTCCCCGATGGCGACAATCAGGTGCGGCAGATCGTACACATCAACCTGATCAACGTCAGCTCCCAGTCCGAGCGCAGCATCGTCGACCGCCAGACCTGGCGCTACGATGAAACCACCCAGCACTGGTGGCTGACCAGCGGGCTGCCGGACCTGACGCAGCAGCAGTAATCGGCACGGTCGACAGGCTCGCCGCGTGGCAGTACCGCCCTGCCAGACCCGCACTGCCCGTATAATCGATGGTTTACCCGAACAGCCGCACTTGATGCGGCAGTGGAACCACGATGAACGATTTTCTCCACAAGCTGCCCGAATTTATCGGCAACCATGCGGCGCTGTCCGCGCTGTTCGCGATCCTGCTGCTGGCGCTGATCGTCATGCAGATCACCGAACTCTTCAGCAAGACCAAGGTGCTTACGCCCGCCGGCCTGACTTTGCTGATCAACCGCGAAAGCCCGCTGCTGGTGGATCTTTCGGCCGTGGTCGACTTCGAGAAGATGCATGTGCCCGGCGCGAAGCACGTGCTGATGAGCCAGTTCGATCCGGCGAACAAGGATCTGGCCAAGGCGCGCGAGCTGCCGGTGGTGGTGATGGACAAGGACGGCCGCGGCAACTCGGTCAAGGCTGCGCAGCAGCTGGTCAAGGCCGGCTTCACCAAGGTCTACACGCTGGGCGGCGGCGTATACGCCTGGCAGCAGGCGCAGCTGCCCCTTGCCAAAGGCAGGAAATAAACTATTCGGCGCCCGCCAAGGCGCGCTCGCTCGCCGCTAAGGAAGGTCTGATCAACCCAACTTCGTAGGCGTCGTCAGTCTTCGGCTCGACGCACGGCCTCGGTGAGTGGCGTCCATGCGGTTGAACAGCCAATGCTCGCCGCGTTCTGGCCGCGTTTCGCTGCCACGATGCGTCCTTCAGGCGCACCTATCTTGTCTTTGCAAGCAAATACTCGCGGGACATCCACAGTTCGCTCAACGCCGCGCAGCTGGGTATCGCGCGCGAGGTCGTACCGGAACTGCTGGCGCCCGACAGCCGGCCACTGGCGATTAGCAGCCATGTTGTCAGCCGCGCCGCATACGATGCATGCACGCCGCTGACGTCGCCTCCTGCCGAACGCAGCCCTATTTTTGTTGTCGGCTTTCCGCGCTCGGGCACCACGCTGCTGGAACAGATGATCGATGCGCACGCGGACTTTCGCTCGATGGACGAGCGGGCGTTTATCCACGAGCTGACCGAGAGCATGACGCTGGTCGGCCAGCGCTATCCGGAGGATTTGGCCAATCTTGACCAGACCGACGCAGACCATTTGCGCGCGGCTTATTTCCGCATGGTTGCCGACGTGTTGCCCAATCTCGGCACGCGCCAGCTGGTCGACAAGAATCCGCTGAATATGCTTTGCCTGCCCACGATCATGCGACTGTTTCCGCGCTCGCGCATCATTCTCTGCCTGCGTCATCCCTGCGATGTGCTGCTCAGCTGCAACATGCAGCCTTTTCGCTCGCCGGCGTTTATGGTGCTGTGTTCGTCGCTGCAGCGGCTGGCGCGCGGCTATGTGCAGGCATTCGAGCAGTGGCATCGGCACGTCGAGACGTTCGCGCCTCGCGTACTGGAATGGCGCTATGAATCCGTAGTCAGCCAGTTTGACGATCACGTCGCGCAGCTTGGCCGATTTCTCGATGTGGCCGATGCGTCGTCCATGGCGCGATTCGCCGAGCATGCGCGCGACAAGCGCTACATCAGCACGCCGAGCTACGCGCAGGTGACCCATGGCATCCACCGCAACGCGGTCAACTGCTGACACGCGTATCGCGAGGCGTTCGAGCCCGTGCTGCCGATACTGCGCCCGATGATGAAAACGCTCGGCTACGAAGAATAGCGCGTCGCCTCGTCCTTCTCGCGTATCGACGCAGGCGCGTCGACATGACTTACGGCGTTTTCCGCAGGCGCTGAGCTCCGGCGGAATCAGACGGTCGAGCATTCATCTGTAAATTTCGATCATGCCGAGCTGCACTTCACGGTGCACCCTGCGCAGCAGAGCATCCATGCCAGCGGTACTGACCTTTACGACGGAGTCGAGCATTGACACGCCGCTGCTGGATCTGAAAGGCAATCTGGCGTATCACGCTGTACGGCAGCGCGGTCGCCAGTCCACGGCACGCATTCGCCTGCTGCCGAAGTTCCCGTTCACTACAGGCCAGTCTCATCATGCCCCGGTGAAGATCACAAAACTATGCGTTTATACGTGATCGCTCATTCGCATCCTGTTTGCAATTTCAGGCCGGCAGGATTGCGCTGAAGCCCGGAATCAGTATGTCGAACGCCCTCTGTACCAGCCAGCCCAGCGCGATCACGATGATCACCATCGATACCCAGCGCAGCATCACCACTTGGTAGAAACGCGTCTTGCGCAGCAGATAGGCGAACGGCAGAAAAGCCAGCACAATGGCCTCCTGCCCGATTTCAACGCCCACACTGAAGCCGCCGAGCGACGCGACCATGGCGCCGGTCGGCAGCTGCAGGCCGGTCAGCGCGCTGGCAAAACCCAGACCGTGGATGAAGCCGAACGCAAACGCGATCAGCCACACCCGCTTGTTGACAAGCGGATAGACATTGTTGAACGCCGCCACCATCACCGACAACGCGATGCCGGACTCCACCAGCCGGCTTGGCACATGCACATACCCGAGCACGGCCAGTGACAGCGTAATCGAGTGCGACAGGCTGAAGGCCGATACGATCTTGATCACATCCAGACAGGCCGGCCAGAAACTGGCCACCGGGTCCCAGCGATAGCGCGATGACGACGGCGCGAGCGCCATGAGCGCGCCACTGCTCTCCGCGACGGCGCCACCGGCACGCCAGCTGCGCTTGTCCGACCCCGTACGACGCATGATCAGCACGGCCGGCAGCAGCAACGACAGCAGGAACATGATGTGATCGATGCCGGTCCAGATATGCCAGATGCCGTCGGTCATGAAGCTCTTGAACTCGCCCCAGCGGTCCGGCTCGCGCAGGTTGAGGCTGGCCACCGGGTTGCTCGGTCCCAGCACGGCACCCGCGATCTTGTCGCCCGAGTGAATCGTGACGATGCCACGGTGATACGGATCGAGGTCGTACATCAACTTGTAGACGACGGTCAGTTTGCTCGGGATATTCTTGTCGCAGACCGCATCGAAAAGAATGACGTCGTAGGCACCGTCGGTGTGCTCGTCGATTTTCTGACCAGTCGGCCGCGTGTCGCAGGTAATGCCATCGCCTTTGACCTCCATTCGCGCCAAGGCGTACTGCTCGATCGTCTCGCGCCTCGCCTTCACTTCACCCCAGGTAATCGCGCCGTCGTGATTGGCATCGAGGCCGATGGCGTAATCGAGATCGCGCAGGGCGATATCCCACTGACCATGCATAACGTGGTCATTGGATGGATCGGCACGCAGGGTAAGGTAGGCGTCGCTTTCCTTGTGCGCTAGAGCACTCAATGGCGTGAGGATCAACGCTGTGACGAACAGCGTAAACAACAGCCTTTGCAGCTTCATCGGCCGCTGCCTGATGAGGATGATCCGGTCGCTGATGGACTATTCGTTGTGTCCTGGCCGGCGCGATCCGCCACCACATTTTTCGCTTGCAGCTGCTTCACCAGCGGGTCGATCGCAACGTCACTGAGATTGGTTTTTGCAATAAAGTCCAACGCGGGCTTCGCTGCGGAAGGATCGTTCGCAGCCAGCGCAGCCTCCAGATAAACCCGCACATCTTTCGGCGCGCGCTGCTCTCGCCAGTTCTGCTTGGCGAGGTCCAGTGCCATCATCGGATCGTGCTCAACATGGAGCATGTAGCTTGCTTCTTCGCGCAGGAAAACATGATCGCCGCGCTGATCCATCGACCGGAATCGAGCATCCATCTCAGCCATATCAGCCTTGGCCTTCGGGGCTTCGAGTGCCTTTTCAGCGGTCACCAGCACGAGGAACGACGTGTCCGATTGAGTGTCACCGCTGACCAGATCAACCGCTTCTTTAGCGCGACCCTGATCGATCAGAAACTCACCGTAATCAGCGAGGAGAAAATTGTCGCCCGGCGTTAACTTCAGGGCATTTTTGAAATGAATATCGGCAAGGTCTGGCTTACCCATACGCGCGGCCGTGTCCGCCATCAACCCCTGTATCCAGGCCTTTATAGCCGGAGGCGCCTTCGGACCAGGGTCTTGAACATACGACAGCAGCGCGTACGCTTGCGCGTTCTTCCCGCTGAGGCCTCGCAGCGATGCGGTACAGATCATTCCCATAAAGTTGCCGGCCGCATTGGTCATCTGCACGCACAGGCGGTTGGCCAGATCGTGGTCGCCTTGAACCATCGCCACCGTGGAAAGGGTAAGCAAGGCTTGAACATTCTCCGGATCGCGCTTGAGAATCTGCAGCAGCTCATCTCGCGACGCCTGAAAAAAGTGGCGACTCTGCTGAATCGTCGCGTGAACCAGCATGATCGGAATGGGTGGTGGTGTGCGCGCCATGAATGGCGTGATCACCGCCATGGCACGACCCAGATAGCGCGCGTCACCGGTGGAGCGGCCATAGTCAATATATGCCTGCGCGAGCGCCACTGCTTTTGTCGCGTCCTGCGCATGTGCGTTGAAATCGCTGCGTAGCTGATCGAACTGGCGAACACGCGGGTCGGTTGTTGGTGGCACCAGCTGCAGAACGACACTGGCGCTAGCCGGAACATAAGGCGTGGTCTGGTCTGCCTGTGCACTGAAACTGACCAACACCATCAGCGACAGCAGAATAAAACGGAGTACATCGCAACATGAGCTGCGATGTACTCCTTCGCATTTGCCCCCGAATCCAAATTTCATTTACGTCGTGCTCGAAGGCGGATGGCAGTCATCACTTACCGACCAGATTACTTGATGCTTTTGCCGCTTGCCGCTTTGATATTTGCTGTCGTTACCGTCCCGTTGACGGCACCAGCTACGGGCGTATTGAGGTACGGGAAATGATCGAGATAGGTATCAGCAGCGTTTTCGCCGCCGGTCACCGTCTCCGTAGCAGCCGTTGCTCCTGGTGAACGAGCGCCATCCGTGAATGCCGCACCGTTATTCGGGTCAGCCGTCTGATCGCCGCAGGTGCCGTAAGTCGTGCTGCAAATGGCACCTTCAACCACGCGGAGCGCGATATCGACGACATCGTCATAAGGACGGCGGCCGTTCGGGAAGCCGGCCAGGTCACCACCGAGCACACCCAGATCGTTTTGCTGCGCCGGCGCGGTTGCCGGCGTTGTCACGTTCAAACGCAGCTCTTCCGAAGGAACGACGTTTTTCGGCTGGTTCAGACCCGGCAGACCGGTCAAGAAGGCGCTGACCAGATCGTTACGTGGCGTATGCGGCACAGCGGTGCTGAAAAGTGCATTCAACAGCACGGGCAACGTCGGATTCGTCACATAGGTGAGGAAGTTGGTCGCGTCGTTGCGCTGTACGCTGCCGTTGAACTTGTCCTTGTCCTTCAATCCGATAACCAGCTCGTTGACCAGCGGCGAACCCAGCCGCGAAACCTGGGTGTAATTCTCGGCAAAGAAATTATTCGGTGCGTAATAGTCAGACTGCGTACCGGTCTGCGCCAACACCCAGTTGTTCTGCACGAACGCCGTTGTCCATCCACCGATAACGGGATCGCCAGCCGCATCCTGGAGGCAACTTGCGGGGACTTCCAGCGCCAGGGTTGTAACGTTCTTGTCGGTCAATGCATTCGTTGTTGAATCGCGAGCGCCAAGGGGGTTCAGGTTCACCAGATCGAAGATGGCTCCGAGATCTGCGACGAAGCCGTCCTTGCGCTGTCCAACGAACATGCGGCCAGGTGTCGGGCAGCCTGGGATATTGATGTTGTAAATGTAGCTATCGGCGTAGGCTTCGTAGTTGGCGATCGACTTGTTGCCGATGTTGTCCACCGGCTTGGTGAACGTCGTAGAGTTGTCCGCCGCATTGGTGATCGGAGCACCCGGAGCCATGCCGTCGCGGAAGAGCTGTACCGAATAGGTCTGCGTGACGTTGAGATTGCTCGTGTTGGCTGCGCTGATTGCGCCCACGTTGATCAGGGGTACCGTGGTGTTGGAACTCGCGCCAGTCGGAACGGCGATCTTGTTATACGTGTTGGTAAACGTGAACCGGAAGGTCAAATTCGCCTTGGCGCCGCCGGTATTGTCGATTCGGAAGTCGTAGACGGCACGATCGCTCAGCGCGTGGAAGTTCGGCCCGCTGTACGGGTCCTGTAACGGATTGTAGTTGGCGAGCAGCGTTACGTAACCCGTTCGGCCGGCCTCGTAGCTGGAGAACATGTAGAAATCGCTCGCGTCTAGCTGTGGCATCGTGCTGATGAACGGTGCTTCGCGATGGCTGGATGCCATGACGACGGCAGGAGCCAACCCGAGCAGTAAAAACAGCGGCTTTAATTTCAGCTTCATTGAAAATCCCTCGCAACACAATGTGGTTACCAAATTCCGCGGAGCTCCGAGTCAAATCCTCGCAAAGCTCTTTGCGGCTCCCTGCAGCTGATTCCGTTCCCATGATTCTGTTCGACACAAAGCTGAGGCAATAACCTTGGTGACATCAGCGAACCTAGGCGCGTAGGCTCAATAGTTGATTTCCAATAGTTCTTTGCGGTCGATCCCGTCAGTCAGCATCCGTGCAGCTTGCTGATTGAGTTACGCGGCTTCACGTGACGACGGATGCATGGCCATATGTGAAGATTTATATTGGGTTCAGCTAATTCGGATGCCTGAACGACCGCGCACGAATGGCGCCCTTCGGCGGCGACTGATGCTGCTGTAAAAGAAGAGTACGTAGAGCAGACATGCAGGAGCGGCTGTAACATTGCGCTGCCATCAGGGTTACCTGCATCGAAAAATGCCCACGCTTGAGCTGAGGCGAAGGTGATCGCCCCCCCCTGCGGACTGCGTGAATGACCATCTGCGAATCAGCAGACGGCCGAGTAAATCCCTGGCCCTGGACTCCAGCAATCCATTGCCGCTGCTGCGTAGAACGGCGACATATGGGAGCACTGCATTGACTGCCGGATTCACTATTTATCGGCGCCTGCGGGCCGCGCCCAAGGTGTGTTGGCCCGTTATGGAGAGCTGCCGTAGAAAGACTTTTTTTGATCGATCGGAAGCGCCGCTTCGCCTGCCGGCAGAGCACTGAGCCAACACGCGCATCAACCGGTATTCTGCAGGCCCTGAGAAACGCCGTTGACGCAGGCGACCAGGGCCGCCAGCAGCGTGTCGTCCTGCTGATCACTCGCGCGCCACCGACGCAACAGATCCACCTGCATCAGGCTCATCGGATCGACGTAGGGGTTGCGCAGGCGGATCGATTGCGACAGCCGCGGTGCACGATCGAGCAGCGCATCGCTGCCCTTGAGGCGAAGCAGCCAGCGGCGCGTGAGTTCGAATTCGTCGCGTATCAGACTGAAAAACTCGGCGTGCAAGGGACCGGCGAGTTGCGAGAAGGCCTCGGCAATATCCAGATCGCACTTGGCCAGCACCATTTCCACATCGTCCAGCATGTTGACGAAGAACGGCCAGTCGCGCGCCATCTCGGCCAGCACCTCCTCGCCGAATTCGGCGGCACCGCTTTCGAGCGCTGATCCCAGGCCGTACCAGCCGGTGATGATCGAGCGGCACTGAGTCCATGCAAACACCCACGGGATGGCGCGAAGATCCTGCACGCCGCGCATGCTTCGTCGGCTGGCGGGACGCGAGCCCAGCGTCATGCGCTCGATCACGTCGATCGGTGTGGCCGTGCGAAAATATTCGACAAAATGCTCGCGATCGACCAGCGCGCGATAGGCCTTGCGGCTGTTCGCAGATAGCTGATCCATCCGCTGAACCCACTGCTCCTCGCGCTGATCTGTCTGGCGCGGACGCAGGCTGGACCGCAGCACGGCGCCTACAGTCTGTTCCAGATTGCGCAGCGCCAGCGCGCGAATCCCGTATTTGCGATGGATCACCTCGCCCTGCTCGGTGACCCGCAGTACGCCGGCCACCGAGCCACGCGGTGATGACATCAGGGCCGGCGTGATGCGCGCACCGCCGCGGCTGGCCGAACCGCCGCGACCGTGAAAAAACGCCAGCCGGATACCCGCCGCCTGCGCCAGCTCCAGCAGCTCCAGTTGCGCGCGCTGCAGGCCCCAGCGCGAAGCCAGGGTGCCAGCGTCCTTGCCGCTGTCCGAGTAGCCCAGCATCACCCACTGCCGGTTGCCGCGCGCCGCCAGATGCTCGCGGTACAACGGATTATCGAGCAGCGCGCGCAGGGTGGCCGGTGCGTTTTTAAGATCGTCGACGGTCTCGAAGAGCGGTGCGATATCGATGGGAACGTTTGGCGTTTTGCCGTTGCACGCAGGTTTCGGCGATGTATCGGATGGAGCTACCAGCCCGCCGTAGCGAGCCAGCGCCAGTACCGCCAGCACGTCGGCGGCCGAGCGCGCCATGCTGATGATGTACAGGCCGATGGCGTCGGTGCCGTAGCGCGTGCGTGCATCGTGCAAGGTGTCGAACACGTCGTGCAGGCTTTGCGCGTTGGCATCGTTGCTCACGTCGAACGCCTGCTCGCCGCTGGCGAACGGCTGCAGTCGCTTCACACGATCGGCGACGTCACGCGAAAGCCATTCCGGGTCGTTGAGGAGTGCAGCAAGCGCCTCGTCGTGCACGCGTGAATCCTGCCGCACATCCAGCCGCGCCAGATGAAAACCGAAGGTGCGGACGCGTCGAATCAGACGCTCTACTGCATAAGCACCGGCATGCACGCCGCGGTGATCAACCAGACTGCCTGCAATGATCTCCAGATCGTCCTGCAATTCTTTCGCACACGTATAGCCTTCCGAATGAACATTGTCTTCGGTTGCGCGAAGCCGTGCGCCCATCAAGGTCAGCAGGCTGCGATACGGCATGTCGGCATGCCGCGGGCGAATACTCGCCGCGGCTTGTGGAAAACGCTGCTGATAGTCGGCCAGACGCTGCGAAAGCGCTTCGTCGATACGCACCCGCTGGTCGGTCTGACTGAGCAGGCGTGCGAGCGTGCCGATGTCTTCCACATAACGCTCCAGCACATGAGCGCGCTGGGTGGCGAGGCTGGCGGCGATCGTGGGTGCACCCACATTCGGGTTGCCATCCATGTCACCACCGACCCAGGTCGCAAAGCTGAGCAGCTGCGGCAGCGGCGTTTCTACCTCGTAAACGGTCTTCAGCGCCTGTGCCAACGATTCGTACACCGCTGGCACGATGCGATAGATAGGGTTGGCCAGATAGAAACCGACGTGGTGGTGCTCGTCCTGCACGGTTGGCCGTACCGGCGAGGCTTCGGCGGTCTGCCAGCCCGAAGAAAGTGCCATGTAGATACGATCGTCGTCCTCGCGGCGCTCCTGCGGCGTGCGGGTGGGATCGAAGTTGTCGACCAGCGCCCGCACGATGGCCTGCTCCTTTTCGAGCAGCGAGCGGCGCACCGCTTCAGTCGGGTGCGCGGTGAATACGGGCTCTACCTGCATGCGATCGAGCCAGCCGAGCAGCTCGTCGGTGCCGACACCCTGATCCTTGAGCTGGGTCAGCACATCGAGCAACGACTCGGGCTGCGGCAACGTGCCATCCCGCTGATATTCACGCCGGCGGCGGATGCGGTGAACGCGTTCGGCAATGTTCACCGCCTGGAAATACGTGGCGAAGGCGCGTGCAAGGCTTTCGGCATCGTGCGGCTGCAGGCCGGCCAGCGTATCGGCCAGCGCGTCGACCGAATCACCCTCGCGACGGCGCTGGATGGCGGCCTGGCGGACAGATTCGACGCGTTCGAAAAAGCCCTCGCCTCCCTGTTCGGCCAGCATCAAACCGACCAGGGTGCCCAGACGATTCACGTCCTCGTGCAGGGGGCCGTCGTGCGGCAGGGATGCGATTTCGCGACTAGCGGGCATGGGCAACTCCGTTCAGGTGTTCCCAAGACTACCAATCCAATGCGGTGCTGTGGTCAGCTATAATCAAATCTATCCCCTGTCCGCCGAGGGGCGCTGCGACCGTGCAAAACGGCCAGGCTCGGTGCGGCAAGTTTCACAACGGCGCCCGGTTAACACACGCGAATTCATTCGCACTAACCGGAGACACTGCATGAACGCTGTAACGAAAGACGTCGAAATCGCCGACTATAAAGTGGCCGATCTTTCCCTGGCCGACTGGGGCCGCAAGGAACTGGATATCGCCGAGCACGAGATGCCGGGCCTGATGTCGATCCGCCAGAAGTACGCCGCCGCCAAGCCACTGAAGAACGTGCGCGTGACCGGCTCGCTGCACATGACCATCCAGACCGCCGTGCTGATCGAGACGCTGAAGGACATCGGCGCCGACGTGCGCTGGGCCTCGTGCAACATCTTTTCCACCCAGGATCATGCCGCCGCGGCCATCGCCGTCACCGGCACGCCGGTATTCGCCTGGAAGGGCGAGACGCTGGAGGAATACTGGGATTGCACGCTGGACGCGGTCAGCTTTCCGGCGGGCAATGGCAAGTTCCTCGGCCCGCAGCTGGTGGTCGACGACGGCGGCGACGTCACGCTGCTGATCCACAAGGGTTACGAGCTGGAGAAGGGCTCGAAGTGGGTGGACGAACCGGCTTCCTCGCACGAGGAAGGCGTGATCAAGAACCTGCTCAAGCGCGTGGCGAAAGAGCGCCCGGGCTTCTGGACCACCGTGGTTAAGGACTGGAAGGGCGTCTCCGAAGAAACCACCACCGGCGTGCATCGCCTGTACCAGATGGTCGAGGCCAAGTCGCTGCTGGTGCCGGCGATCAACGTCAACGACTCGGTGACCAAATCGAAGTTCGACAACCTCTACGGCTGCCGCGAGTCGCTGGCTGACGGCCTAAAGCGCGCGATGGACGTGATGCTGGCCGGCAAGGTGGCCGTGGTCTGCGGCTACGGCGACGTCGGCAAGGGTTCGGCCCACAGCCTGCGTGCCTACGGCGCGCGCGTCGTGGTAACCGAGATCGACCCGATCAACGCGCTGCAGGCGTCGATGGAAGGTTTCGAGGTCAATACCGTAGAGAGCACGCTGGGCCGCGGCGACATCTACGTCACCACCACCGGCAACAAGGACGTGCTGACCATAGAGCACCTGAGCCAGATGAAGGATCAGGCCATCGTCTGCAACATCGGCCACTTCGACAACGAGATACAGGTCGATGCACTGAACAACTTCCCGGGCGTGGTCAAGCTCAACATCAAGCCGCAGGTGGACAAGTACACCTTCAAGGACGGCCGCGCGATCTTCCTGCTGGCCGAAGGCCGCCTCGTCAACCTCGGCTGCGCCACTGGCCACCCGAGCTTCGTGATGTCCAACTCGTTCTCGAACCAGACCCTGGCGCAGATCGACCTGTGGGCCAACAAGGACAAGTACGAAGCGAAGGTCTACATCCTGCCGAAGAAGCTGGACGAGGAAGTCGCACGTCTGCATCTGGAGAAGATCGGCGTGGTGCTGACCACCCTGACCCCGGCACAGGCCGAGTACCTTGGCGTGGACAAGGACGGCCCGTACAAGCCGGAGCATTACCGCTACTAATTTCTACCTGTTCCTGAGAGACACGGAGCCCGCCTGAAAAGGCGGGCTTTTTTTGCGCCATGTGGCGCGTGCCGCAAGCGGAAGCAGGCGCTTGAATGACCCGCCCGATACGTGGCCAGGGCACTGCAGCGCTTTTCACGTATCGAGTGCAAATAATGGTTCGGCTGACGCTTTGATCGGCACAGGGCGCCGCAAGAGCCACCTTTCCCGCGACCAGAAGGAAAAGATGCATGAACGTATCCCGGAAAAATATCTCGCTGCTGGCGGCAGTCACCTTCGCCGTCGGCGTGACCACCAGCGCCATGGCCTTTGCTGACACGCCAACCCTTTCGAAGGGCGACCAGGCTTTCGTGGCCAAGGTTTCGCAGGGCGGCATGTTCGAAGTAGCAGCGAGCAAGGTGGCCGAAGGTAAAGCCAGCGCACAGGACGTCAAGGACCAGGCCCATACCGAGGTTCACGATCACGAGCTGGTCGGTAGCAAGCTGAAGTCGATTGCCTCGTCGAACGGCGACGATTTTTCCACCGATCTCAATGCCGATTTCACCGCCCGCGTCGCCAAGCTCAACGCCCTGTCCGGCAAGGCGTTCGACGATGCCTATATCGCGGAGATGAAAACCATCCACGCGCTTGACGGTGCCGCTTTCGCCCAGGAAGCCAAGACCGGACAGAACGCCGATCTGAAAGCTTTTGCCGCCGAAACGGTGCTGATCGTCAAGCGTCACATCGGCGCCCTGCACGGCGTCAGCAGCAAGAGCTGATCTGTCCTGGCCATCGAGGTTACGGGCCACCGGCCCTTGATGTCGGAACGACGCGCCGCGGCTAATATCGCTTCATCGCGAGATAGAGATATATACTCGCCGTCAGCGCACCTCTCAGGAACCGACGCGATGCCGGCGATCAGCTTTGAATTTTTTCCGCCCAAGACCGACGAACAGCGTGCGCAAATGGATCGCGCCGCCGCGTCGCTGAAAGCGCACCAGCCGGAATATGCGTCCGTCACCTTCGGCGCTGGCGGCTCCACCCTGAGCTACACCAGCGAAACAGTGCAGCATCTGAACAAGGTCCACGGGCTGGCGGTCGCGCCGCACCTTTCCTGCATGGGCGGAAGCCGCGCCGAGCTGGCCGCCCTGCTGGACGACTACCGCGCCGCCGGCTATCGGCGAATCGTGGCCCTGCGCGGTGATCTGCCCTCGGGCATGGCCACGCACGGCGACTTTCGCTACGCGGCGGAGCTGGTGGCTTTCATCCGCCAGCACAGCGGAGATCACTTCCATATCGAGGTGGCGGCGTACCCGGAAACCCACCCCCAGGCGGACAACGCGCTGAAGGATCTGCAGCACTTCAAGGCCAAGGTCGACGCCGGCGCCAACGGCGCAATCACCCAGTATTTTTTCAACGCCGACGCGTATTTCCGCTTTGTCGACGACGCCAGCAAGCTGGGCGTGAGCGTGCCGATCGTGCCGGGCATCATGCCCATCACCAACTACAGCCAGCTCAGGCGCTTCTCGGAAATGTGCGGCGCCGAAATTCCCCGATGGATCGCCAAGCGTATGCAGGCCCACGGCGATGACGCCGATTCAGTGCGCGCGCTGGGCGCCGAGGTCGTGGCGCAGCTATGTCGTCGCCTGCTCGATGGCGGCGCGCCGGGGCTGCATTTCTATACGCTCAATCGCGCCAGGGCCACGCAGTCGGTATTGCAGCAGCTGGATTGAGCCAAGCCGCTATGCTGCCGCCATGCGCCTGCTGAAACTTTCGCTCTGGTTTGCTCTGATCCTGTGGGCATGGCCCGGCAGGTCGCAAACGGAAATTCACCGCTGCATCGACACGAGCGGCCGCGCGCTGTTTACCGACCAGACCTGTGCGTCCATGCAGGCGACGTCCGTTCATCCGGCACCCAAGCCGAGCGATGAGCTCACCCATGTCACAACGCTCGCCGCCACGCCGGCCGAGCCGCCGCCGATTCTGTGCGCGTCAACGTTCAGCGAACTGCGGCAAAGCGTGATCGACGCATTCGCCAACCGCAACGCGAACCGGATGGCGGGACTGATGCTGTGGAGCGGCTACACCAGCACAACTGCCGTCGCCGATATTCGTGCGCTCCATGCGTTGATGCAGCAACCGCTGCTCGACGCCGGGCCACCCGACGACAGCAACGCGCAGGCCTCAGAAAACAGCGATTCGCCCGCTGACGATATGCAGGCCAGCGATGCCTCCAGCAGCGGCCAGCTGGTACTGCATCTGGCGGGTAACGACGGCAGCGGCAATCCGCGCGAGCTGCGCTATGGCATCGTCCGTCGGTATGGATGCCTTTGGCTGCGCATGGCGCAGTGACAATCATCGATTCGTTAAAACCCCCTCGGCACAGGTTATACACATGCCGTACAACCGCTCAGCAGTTATCATGCGCGGTCCCCATTGGAGAACGGTCATGGCGCAGCAGTACCCGGAGTGGATCTGGCAGAACGGCGAGATCAAGCCTTGGAAAGACGCGACCACCCACGTGATGTCGCACGCGCTGCATTACGGTTCGTCCGTGTTCGAAGGCATCCGCAGCTACGCAACGCCGGACGGTGCCGCCATTTTCCGGCTCACCGACCACCTGCATCGGCTCTATCAGTCGGCGCGCATCTACGACATGGTGCTGCCGCATACCGCCGATGAACTGGCCGCCGCCTGCCGCGACGTGATCAAGAAGAACGAGCTCGGCGCCGCGTATCTGCGCCCGGTTGCCTATCGCGGACTGGGCGGCTTCGGCCTCTCCGCCGAAACGCCGATTGACGTCGCCGTGGCCGCGTGGCCCATGGGCCCCTACCTCGGCGCCGAGGCGCTGGAGAACGGCATCGACGCGTGCGTATCGAGCTGGCAGCGTTTTGCGCCCAACACCATTCCTGCAGGCGCCAAGGCGGGCGGCAATTACCTCTCCGGCCAGCTGATCGCACGCGAAGCGCGCCGGCTGGGTTTTGGCGAGGGCATCGCGCTGGCCTCAACCGGCCTTCTCAGCGAAGGTGCCGGCGAGAATCTTTTCCTCGTTTTCGACGGCGTGCTGCACACCACGCCCGCCAGCGCCTCGATCCTGGCCGGCATCACGCGCGATACGCTGAAGACTCTGGCGCGCGAAGACGGCATCGAGGTGGTCGAGCGCGACATTCCGCGCGAGTATCTCTACCTCGCCGACGAGATCCTGATGTGCGGCACCGCGGCCGAGATCACCCCGATCCGTTCAGTCGACGGCAAGCAGGTCGGCGCTGGCAAGGCCGGACGGGTGACCCGTCGTCTGCAGGAGCTGTTCTTCGGACTGTTCGACGGCCGCACCAACGATCGCTGGGGCTGGCTGGAGCCGGTGTGACGTTTTCCAGGGGCTAGGGTCGAGAGTTTGTGCTGAAGCGAGTGAGCTTCGTACTTCTCGGCCCTCGCTCATCGCCTCGCGACCTTATCCTCCGAACACGATGCAGGCAATCGCTCCGTTGGTGTCGCTGCGCGGACGCATGGATACGTCCCAGCCGTACAACTCGCACAGGCGGCGGACAATGGCCAGACCAAGACCCGCGCCGCTGCCGCCTGCGCCTTCACCGCGTACGCCGCGCTGAAACAGCCGCTCGGCATCTTCCGGCTTGATCCCAGGTCCCGTATCGATCACTTCGATGCGACCGTTTCCCACCTCGACCCGCACGCTGCCTTCCAGCGTGTACTTGATCGCGTTGCCGATCAGGTTGGTCAACGCGACCGAGAGCACCGATGCTGGCGCGTTCACGGTGACCGCGTCGCTCACGCTGAGCTCGATTTCGATCGGCTTGCCGCGCATCTGCGGCCGTTGGCTCTCAATGACATCCGACGCCACCTTGCCCACCTCAGTGGTTTCACCGCGCGTGGGGCCACGTCGCTCCGCGCGCGACAGCAGCAGCAGCGCCTCGATCAACTCGGTCGCCTGACGCGACGCGCGTTCGATACGCTTCAGACGTTCGCTGATTTTTTCCGTGAGATCGGGTGAACCTTGAAGCAGCTCTGTCGTGCTGGCAATCACCGCCAGCGGCGTGCGCAGTTCATGGCTGACGTCGGAGTTGAATTCGCGGTCACGCTCGACCATCGAGGTAAGCCGCTCGGAATACTCGTCCAGAGCACGCGCCAGTTCGCCCACCTCGTCGTCGGCAAAGTGCACGGCCAGCGGCTCGGCTTTTCCAGCCTTGCGGAAGTCGCGCAGGCGTCTCGCCAGTTCAGTCACCGGCTTGAGGACTTTTCGCGAAAGCCAGAGACCAATGCCCAGAGACAGCAGACTGAAAATAATCACAGCGCCCACTAAAGAGGTAATCAGCTGGCGCTTACCGAGATCTTCTCGGCTGATGTCGTAGCGGGTAAACCCAATGATGCCGTTTTTCCGTCGTACGGCCAGTTTGTAATGCCTATCTTTACTGCTTGCGTCCGTATCGTGAATGTCGTGCACACCGCTGGCTAGGTTCTGCCAGGCGAGTGGCATTTTGTAGAGCGTGCGATCACTTTTTACCCATCCTTCAATCAATTCAGATTGGAAAGGGCGATCAGGATGTTCAATCGCATTGTCAACGGCCTGATCTACGTCGCTTTGCATGCTGTCGTTGATCAGCTGGTTCTCGACCCTTGCACGTACATACAGCGCAGCCACAGCAAACATCGCGCTGAGGCCGAAGCCAAACAGCGCGAAGCTAAGTACAAGGCGGAACCGAAGCTTACGCCTGGACTGCATCCGGCTCGACCATCCGGTAGCCAATGCCATGACGCGTGTGGATCAAAGGCTTCTCGAACGGCTTGTCGATCGCCGCACGCAGGCCGTGGATATGCACGCGCAGGGAGTCACTGTCGGGCAGCTCCTCGCCCCACACGCGCTGCTCCAGATCCTGACGTGTCACTACCGACGGGCTGGCCTCCATCAGCGCCTGCAGCAATTTCAGGCCGATCGGGTTGAGCTGGATCGACTTGCCTTCGCGATTCACCGTCAGCGTATCGAGATTGAAGGTGAGGTCGGCGACCTTCAGCACGCGGCTCTGCGGACCTTTGCCGCGACGCGCCAATACTTCAAGCCGCGCGGCGATCTCCTGCAGCGCGAACGGCTTGGTCATGTAGTCGTCGGCGCCCGATTCGAAGCCGATCAGCTTCTGCTCCAGCGCATCGCGCGCCGTCAGCATCAGGATCGGCGTCTGCTTGTGCGCCTCGTGACGCAGCTTGCGAGCGACTTCCAGCCCATCCATGCCGGGCAAGGTGAGATCCAGCACAATCACGTCGAAATCGTGAACCACCGCCAGGTGCAGGCCGGTCACGCCGTCACCGGCGAAATCGACCACGTGGCCGCGGTCTTCAAGATAATCGCCGATGTTGGTCGCGATATCGCTATTGTCTTCGATCACCAGAACGCGCATGCATCACTCCTGCGCAGCCGTTGCACGGAACGGCTGGGACTGCAAGCTTAACAAGCTTGCATGCGGGAATCCCGTCAATTGCAGCGCCAAACTGAACGCCACGCCGCGCGGGCAAGAAAACGGCCCGATACCGTCACCAGCAGTCTCGGCGCCGTTGACGAACCTGCGCACCAACCCGATGAGCGGTGGGGACTCTGTAGAGGGTCAAAGGTTACAAGCGAGTTAACCCATCGCTGCACCGGGACGCTGAGCCACGATTCGAGACGCGCCGCTGCGTCAGCGCTTTGCGGTCTGCTTCTCTAGGTGCCTGATGATCGCCGCAGAAACATCCACGCCGCTGGCCGCTTCAATGCCCTCCAGCCCCGGTGATGCATTGACCTCCAGCAAAAGTGGACCTCGGTTTGAGCGCAGCAGGTCGACGCCCGCGATGCCAAGGCCGAGGGCGCCCGCAGCACGAATAGCGATGCGCTTTTCCTCCGCGCTCAGCTCGGCCTTGATGGCGCTGCCGCCGCGGTGCAAGTTGGCGCGAAATTCGCCGGGGCTGGCGACGCGCTGCATCGCGGCAACGACTTTCTTGCCGACGACGAAGCAGCGCAGGTCGCTGCCCTTGGCTTCGGCGATGAATTCCTGCACCAGAAAATTGGCGTACAGGCCGCGGAAGGCTTCGACCACGCTCTGCGAAGCGCTGCGCTTTTCGGCCAGCACCACGCCGGTGCCCTGGCTGCCTTCGTTGAGCTTGATCACGTGTGGCGGATCGCCCAGCATCGCCAGCACGTCGTTGGTGTCGTCGGGGTTGTCGCCGAATACGGTGACGGGCATGTCCAGGCCTTGCGAGGCGAGTATCTGCAGGCAGCGCAGCTTGTCGCGCGCGCGCAGAACCGCGTCGGAGGGATTGGGCGTGTAGACGCCCATCATCTCGAACTGGCGCAGCACGGCCGTGCCGTAGAAGGTGCTGGACGTGCCGATGCGCGGAATCACCGCATCAACATCGCGCACGTCCTTGCCCTTATAGCGGATGGCGACGTCTTTCGGTGCAATGCGTACATAGCAGCGCAGCGGATCGAGCACGCGCACCACATGGCCGCGTTCGCGCGCCGCTTCGATCAGTCGCCGGGTGGAATACAGGCGAGCGTTGCGCGAGAGAATCGCAATCTTCATGAAAGGTCCGTAGCGATCGAAGCGGATCGTGACTGCGTATAGGAAAGCGCCGGGTCCACCGCAAAGCGCCCCATCAAGGCGCTGCGACCCAGCAGCAGGGGAAACAGCATATGTCGCCGATCGGTGAGGTTGACGTCCACGCCGAAAGACTGCCCGGCCAAGATGACCTGCGTGCGAATAAACCAGCGTTCCGTGCGTCGCCCGCCCGTGTCGGTGACCGCGCGCCGATCCAGCGCAGGCGCTTCGCAGCTGACTTCAAACGGGTGGCGGCGGCGGATGCTCAGCGAAAAGCGCAGCCACATGGCGCCGTGGCGCTGGAACGTCTGCAGCGTATCGACATGCAGCGAGCTGCTGCGTGCACCCGTGTCGAGCTTGGCCTTGAGCAGGCCGATGCCGAGTTCCGGCAGGGCCAACCGCTCGCGCCAGCCCAGGACAATGGGGCCGGACTGGATCAGATCGGTCATCTGGCGGCAGCGTTGCTCGGTGGGGATCGAGTGATGTGGAGCGGGTGAAGGGAATCGAACCCTCGTCAGTAGTCGGGTGGGAAGGTGGCCTCGCGGCCACCCTCCCCCCTAAGAACCGTACGTGAGACTTTCGCCTCATACGGCTCAAGCAGCCGTGAACTCGAACGTCACCCGCTACGCCGAGCGGCAGCCTATCCTTTCATGCCATGTGCATGCAACTGCACGTGACACGTCGGGTGGAGCAACTGCAAGTTGGACGGTCGATCCGAACCTCCGTAAACCCTCCAGACCACGTGATGAACATGCCATCCCGTAGTCTTCGTGATCTTGGCGGCACAAACCGGACAAAGCCCTTCCTGCCGATTCCAAAGCCAAAACAACTTCCTGCGTCCTTGCAGGCTTGACCCCATTCGGCGAGTCATCCGCTCGTCGAAGTAGGCTTCATCCTTGGGATCGTAAGGGTTTGCATCGGACCGCACCTTGATGTAGTTGCCCACGGAAATACTGGACAACCGCACCAGTGGATACTTCTCCGCCTGAAAGAGCCAGTCGCGTGAACCCTTCGAGCGGAAGTACCGCCGTTTGATCCAGCGCTTGCCCTTCGTCGGATGCCGACGCACTGACCAACGCCAGAGCGCTCGCCATATCTGGTGATCCATCCTCGCGAACGAACGGGATGCATGCACGACCCGGTGATAGTTGCCCCAGCCCCGAATCATCGGGTTGAGGGCAAAGATCACGTCGTCTTGCCTTACACCTCGCAGCTCGCGCAGACGACTCCTGAGTTTGGCGTAGAACACCTTTGCGTTTCGCTTCGACGGCACGATGCGCAGGAAGTCCTTTCTAGCGTTCTCCTTGACGTGCTTCTGCACATGCCACCCAAGAAAATCGAACCCTTCCGTCACATGGGTGATCTTCGTTTTCGTCGCCGAGAGTTCTAAACCCCGCTCGGCGAGAAACCCCACGATCAGCGGCTTGACCCGCGTTTCCAGAATCTCTTTCGAGTCCCCGGTCACGATGAAGTCATCCGCATAACGGACAAAGTTGATCTTGGCGCGACGTGGAAGATTGTCTTTCAACAATCGTTCCATGCCATCCAGCACCAGATTCGCCAAGGTCGGAGAGATGATTCCTCCCTGTGGCGTACCGGCGACCGTCGGAAACAACGTGCGACCCTCGACATATCCTGCCTTGAGCCATCCCAACAACACATGCCTGTCCATCGGCACGTGGTGCACCAGCCAATCATGGCTGATGTTGTCGAAACAGCCCTTGATGTCGCCCTCCAGCACCCATTGCGGCGAATGCTTTCTTGCCAGCCCGTTGTGGCACTGGACGATGGCATCCGCTGTTGAACGTCCGGAGCGAAAGCCGTAGGAGTTCAAATCCCCATGGGTCTCCGCGACGGGATCGAGCGCAAGCCAGTACAGCGCTTGCATGGCCCGATCTTTCATCGTCGGAATCCCAAGAGGACGCTTACCCCCGTTGGCTTTCGGGATATGCACCCGTCGGAGCGGTTTCGGACGGTAGCCGCGCGTCTCCAGCGCTGCGATCGCCCTCCCCTTCTCCTTGGGCGTAGACCAAGTAATGCCATCTACGCCCGGGGTCTTACGGCCTTGGTTCTCCGTAACCCGGCGCACCGCGACTGCTTTTGCGGTGGTCGAGCGGACGAGTAACCGTTGCAGGAATCTCACCCTGCGCCAGTCTTCGTCCTTGGCTGCCTTCGCTATGCGGATCTGCAACCTCCTAACACCCTGGAACGTCTCGGCCCACGGGATCGTGTGCCAATCAGTCCAGCGCGTGGAGGCAATATCACCATCGGTGATGGCGTCCATATCAGTCCTCCAGAGTTGGAGCGGGTGAAGGGAATCGAACCCTCGTCAGTTGCTTGGGAAGCAACAGCTCTACCATTGAGCTACACCCGCCCATGACCCTCTGGGGATGGACGACTCCCTTGGTGGGGTTCGTCACCCCATCGGGAGTTGGTTGTCAGACCTGTCTAGCGACAGGCCACCACGCGGAAGTCTGCACCCTTTCGGGTCGGGGCGATCGTTTCATCCCCTATCCCAGCCATTACAGCTAGGCTTTCGCTTCTTCCGCGATCCTGTGCCCGCTAGGCATTCAACACCCCTTGCGGGATGCCTAGTCGGTGCTGAGGCACCGACAGCCTAACGGGGTTTCCACGTTCCGCACAAGTAACAGCACAACGAGGGTTCCATCTTTTCGCCGGAGGTACTGGTATCAGCGCACTTCCACCAAGCAGGGAAGTGACTGACCTCGTCCCATTTTGGGTAGGGCCTATCAGATGTTTTGGCCCGTCTAGCTTGACGACGTTTAGATGATGGTTCGCTTGCGCTAACCCTTGCTGTGCAGCCTAGCGTCTACTCGGATACATCTTCCGAGGTCACGCCAACCCCTCACGGGGCAGACGTACCCGTGAGGGTGACTACATTGTCGGATCGCTCAGCACCGGGCAGTTATCCGCCCCGCACCGATCCTAGGCTACTGATGGCTGAACATCAGGTCAGGTTGAAATGCATGCACTCCACCTGACAATTACTTGCACGGCCTTCGCCGCGAAACATCGTGTTCACGTGTTTCTTGTGGACACGACTCTCCCTTGCTGCGTCCAGACAAAAACAGCCCTGTCTGGAACGACCGGCAATCAGCGCCGGGTACCGCCCCTGTTTACGATGGGGAATCGGCTGCTACAGCAAAGGCGTGTGACTCGCAGCTCGTGTCGCACGCTTGGGAAGCTACAGCTCTACCATTGAGCTACACCCGCGTCGGCCCGACGATGGTAACCCGGGACATGAATGGTAGGAAATACGCGCCGGACGAAAATATCTCCCTGAGCGCGGCAGTCTCACCCCGGTATTCCGCAACAGGCGGTGTAGACCAGAATTAGCGGCCGGCTGAACGGGCCTGGGGGCCGGCGTACAAAGTTACGGACAGACGGTGTCTGCACATGCACATAATTGCGCCAGCAACGCGCGCCGGCTGCAGCACTTAGGTTGGCGAAGCGTACGCCGTTCATGACGCGACCCTGGTCACGTCCCCCTTCAATCGCCGGAGCACCCCATGGAAGTGTTTGCCAACGTACGATGTTCCCTGCGCCGACGCGGGCCGGTGCTGGCGATGGTGTTGTTGTGCATGTTTGCCGGTCTGGCGCGGGCGCAATCCGCAAACGACGACGCCTCCGTCGATCCGCCGACCCGCGTAGCGCGCCTGTCCTTCATCGAGGGCGACCTGGGCTTTCTGCCCGCCGGCGCTGCGGAATGGAGCGATGCAAGCATCAATCGCCCGCTGACCACGGGAGATCGTCTGTCCACGGCGCAGGGTGCCCGCGCGGAACTGGAGCTGGGCGGTGGCACGCTGCGTATTGCCGGTCAGACCGACTTCGGCCTGTTGAATTTGAACGACCAGCTGACCCAGATCGAATTGACCCAGGGCTCGCTCAACATCAGCGTGCGCTCGCTCGACCCGGGCCAGAGTTACGAGATCGACACGCCGACCCTCGCGCTGGTTGTCGATCAGCCAGGCACGTTCCGGGTCGATATCGATGGCAACGGCCAGAGTACGGAAGTGAGCGCGCTGGACGGCAACGCCACGGTCTACGGTGAAAACAGCGCGCAACGTCCGATCAATGCCGGGCACCGGTATCGCTTCGACGACACCGGCCTGGTCAACGGAACGATTGCCGACCTCAGCGGTGGCGATGCGTTCGACGCCTGGTGCAGCAACCGCGATCGCCAGTACGCGCAGTCCACGACGACACAGTATGTGTCGCAGGATGTGGTCGGCTACCAGGACCTCGCGCAGAACGGTGACTGGGATTCGTACAGCGATTACGGCGCCGTCTGGTATCCGTCCAACGTCGACAGCAACTGGGCGCCCTACCAGGACGGCAGCTGGGCCTACATCGCGCCCTGGGGCTGGAGCTGGGTGGACAACGCGCGCTGGGGTTTCGCGCCGTATCACTACGGCCGCTGGGCACACACGCATCGCGGCTGGGGCTGGATTCCCGGGCCAATCGGCGTGCGCCCCGTCTACGCGCCAGCGCTGGTCGCCTTCGTCGGCGGCGGTGCCGACTGGGGTCGCGGCCATGACAGCGGTCGTCCGGGTTATGTCGGTTTGGGTGGTGCCGGACCGATCCACCCGATCGGCTGGTTTCCGCTGGGCCCGGGCGAAATCTACAACCCCTGGTACCGCAGCAGCCGGCGCTATTACGGCAACGTCAATATCACCAATATCCGTGTCATCAACAATAACCGAGGCAGCATCATCAGCCATATCGACACCGAGTACGGCCGCTACCGGAGCGGCTTGCCGGGTCGGGGCGAGCGCTACGTGAATCGAAGCGCTCCGCATGGCTTCACCGCCATTCCCGGCGCAGCATTCAGCGGCGGTCGCAACGTGAAAGGCCAGTTGCTGAAAGTCGATCCACGCGAGGTAGCCAGCGCACCGGTGCTCGCACGCGGATCGACCCCTCACCCCACGCCCGTCAACGTTGCCGGCCCACGCAGTAATCACGCGCGATCCCTGCCGCTGGCCGGATTCCAGCGTGACGTGGTGGCGCGTCAGGCGCCACCGACGGCCGCGTTGCAGCGTGGCGGCCGCGAACCCCGCAGCGCGATGGCCGACATGCAACGTCCCGGCTCGCCGGGCGGCAATATCCGACCGGGATCCCGCGTGCGAGTGCTGAGTCGACACTACGGCAACGGACCCTTGGCCGCACCAGCCGCGGTGATGCCTGCCAACGGCAACCGTGACGTGGCAGCTGGCCCGCGCGCGTTTGGCGCAAGCGCGCTCCCTGTTTCGCGCACTGTTCCGGCGACGTCGAGCCCCGTTGCGAACGCACCGGCCTCGGTGCAACGAGCCCCCGCCGCACAAGTTTCTGCCTCTCACAGCCAACCCTCTGCACAGACTGGCAGGCTTCAGAACCGCGGCGAGCCCAACCATGTGATGCAAGGCCGTTCGGTTGAGTTGCCTTCGGCGCGGTATGCACCTCCGCAAGCTGGCGAGATACCTGGCCGCGTCGTGAATCCACGAGGGACGATACCGTCGCCGCCGACTGTCAGCTATATCGCGGGCGGTAACGACAGCCATTCACGCGTGAGCGATCAACGCGCGCAAACCCTGCCACAGGTACCGCGGATACAGCGCGCTTCCGCGGTCAATCAGCCGTCACCGCAAAACAATCCGCCGCAGCCAAGGTTTCAACGTCCGGAAAACAATCTGGCACCGCGTGATTTCAACCGCGCGCCCCAACCCGCACAACCACTGCAGCAGGTATCTCAACAACAAATGGAGCAGCGCCAACTGCTACAGCAACAGCAGGCGCAACAGATGCAGCTGCAACGTCAGCAGCAACAAATGCAGATACAGCAGCTTCAGCGGGAACAACAGGCGCTGATGCAGCAGCGGCAGCAACAGCAGGCTCAGCTGCAAATGCAGCTGCAAATGCAGCAGCAAAGACAGCAGCAGATGCAGCAAAGGCCTCAGACTCAGATTGCCGCACCAGCCCAACGCGCGGCGCCGCAGCGTGTTGAGCCCAGACAGGCCGAGCGCGCCGCGCGAAGGGACGATCAGCACTGACGCACAGGCTTCGACGCTCATGAAGAAGGCCCGCTGATACCGGGCCTCCCTCCCTCTCGATATGTCGCGCGCGACATGTCGACTGGAAACAGCCGCGCCTCGGCGCGAGCGATGACCACTACACTAGGCAATGGACCCTCCGCCCCGCGCGGTAAACGCGCCGGACCCGTCACTCGCTGCCGATAGCGACCAGGCGGTTTGCGATATTCACAGCCGGCCGCACCTTCACCGGCCACTGAAGGACGCGGACCCTCAACGCCTAACGAGATATCCCGTCATGAGCGACAACGACAACCCTGCCGACGCGCACGCCCCGGACTACATGCGCCGCATCCGCAGCTTCGTGCTGCGCGAAGGCCGCATGACGCCCGCGCAGCAGCATGCATTCGAGGCGCATTGGTCGCGCTACGGCATCGACTACCATGCTGCCGCACACGACTTCCGCGCCAGCTTCGGACGCGAGGCGCCGATCGTGCTGGAAATCGGTTTCGGCAACGGCGAGGCGCTGGCCTGGGCCAGCGAGCACGACCAGACGCGTGATTTCATCGGTATCGAAGTGCATGGTCCCGGCGTCGGCCGGCTGATGAATGCGCTGGCCGCTCGCGATGCCGCCAATGTGCGGTTGTACAAGCACGATGCGGTGGAAGTGCTCGAACACGCGATCGCTCCAGGAACGCTGGCCGAGGCGCGCATCTGGTTTCCCGATCCCTGGCACAAGAAGCGGCACAACAAGCGCCGGCTGATCCAGCCGGCGTTCGTGACCCTGCTCGCGTCGCGCATGGCGCCGAACGGCCTGCTGCACCTCGCTACCGACTGGCAGGCCTATGCCGAACACATGTTCGACGTGATGGAGTCATCGCCCGACTGGCGCAACGACATCGCGCCCGGGGCCTACGCCGAAAAGCCCGAGTGGCGCATCGAGACCCATTTCGAGCGGCGCGGCCTGAAGCTCGGCCATGGCGTGTGGGACCTGCTGTACCGCAAGCGCTGACTCAGCCATTGGTCCGACGGGACCACCCGTGACGTCGATGCACAGCAGTCAGGCTGGCCCGCTTATACTTGCGCGATCCACCCAGGGACGAATCGACGCAGCGTGAAGCATCCACTGCACTCTCCTATCGAACGTTGCCAGCCACCCTCGCGGAACGCCAGCCAGTGGGAATGACGCTCACCCCCGACATGATGCTGGTGCTCGGCCTGGTGGGCTTCACCATGCTGATGCTGGTGCTGGAGTGGATTCGGGCCGACATGGTGGCGCTGCTGGTGGTGGTGACCATCGGCCTGACCGGATTGATTCCCTCCGAACGGGTATTCAACGGCTTCGCCGGCAACGCGGTGATCGCGATCATCGCCATCATGATCATGGGCGAAGGCCTCGACCGCGCCGGCGTGCTCAACCTTACCGCACGGTTCGTGATGCGCATGGCGGGCGGTGTGGAATCGCGCCTGGGTGTGGTGATCAACATGGTCACCAGTCTGTTCAGCGCCGTGATCCCCAGCCAGGCGCTGGCGGCGCTGATGATTCCGGTCAGCAGCCGCCTGTCCGCGCGCACCGGCGTGCCGCTGTCACGGCTGCTGCTGCCGATGGCGTTCTGTATTCTCACCGCCACCAACACCACGCTGATCGCCAACTCGCCGCTGATCGTGCTGAACGATCTGATCGCCAGCGCCAACGCCAACCTGCTGCCGGGCGCGCACACGATTCCGAAATTCGGCCTGTTCAGCGTGACGCCGGTCGGCCTGTCGCTGGCGGTGGTGGGCGTGCTGTATTTCTATTTCTTCGGCCGCAAGCTGCTGCCCGGCCACGAGGACGAGCGACTCAAGGTCACGCCGGGCCGCACCGAAAGCTATTTTGCGGAAACCTATGGCATCGGTGGCGAAACGGCCGAGCTCACCGTCACCGCGGAAAGCCCGCTGGTCGGCATGAGCATCGGCGAAGTGGAGCAGCTGCACGACTCGCCGATGATTCTGGCGATCAAGAGCGGCAATGACGCGCGCATGGCGCCGCCGGTCGATCACGTGATCTGGGTCGGATCGGTGCTCGGCGTGCTCGGGCCGCGCGAACAGCTGACCGAGTTCGCCAACAACCAGCTGTGCCGCCTGTCGACACGGATGCGTCAGCTCGGCGAGCTGTTCAACCCGACCCGCGCCGGTATTTCCGAGGTGGTGATCCCGCCGAGTTCGCGTTTCATCAAGCAGACCATCGGCGACCTGCGTCTGCGCAAGCGCTTCGGCATTTCGGTGCTGGCGGTGACGCGCGGCGACCAGGTATTCCGCGATGACGTGCGGGCGGTCACGCTGCGCGCCGGCGACACCATGGTGTTGCACAGCAACTGGCGCGATCTGTCACTGGCCTCGGAAGACAAGGACCTCGTCGTCGTCACCGACATTCCCAAGGAAGAGCAGCGCCCCGGCAAGATCTGGCAGGCGGTAGGCTTTTTCGTGATGGCCAAATGCCTGGCCCTGTTTACCCAGCTCGATCTGTCGGTCGCCATGATGACCGGCGCCATCGGCATGCTGCTGACCGGCGTGTTGAACATGGACGAGGCGTACAAGGCGATCAACTGGAAGACCATCTTCGTCACCGCCTGCCTGATTCCCCTGGGCTGGTCGATGGATTCCACCGGCACGGCAGCATGGGTGGCGCAGGAGGTGCTGCAGCACCTCGGCGGCCACTCGCACTGGCTGCTGCAGCTGGCGCTGGCCATTCTCACCCTGCTGTTTTCGCAGGTGATGTCCAACGTCGGCGCCACGGTGATGATGGTACCGGTGGCGATCAGCGTGGCCGTGGCCACCGGCGGCAATCCGTCGGCGTACGCGCTGATCGTGGCGGTGTCGTCCTCGAATACCTTCCTGCTCAGCTCCGGCCACCCGGCCCTGATGATGGTCACCGGACCGGGCGGTTATCGCAGCCGGGACTTCCTGCGCGTCGGTGTGCCGCTGACCTTTATCGTGCTGGTCGTGACGTTGCTGGCGATCAACCTGATGTTTCATTGATCGCACAGACCACTCTGCTTGCTCACGCCAGAAAAATGTCGCCGGCGTGCACGCGCACCGCGATGGAGCGAAGCGATTCGCCCTTGCACGGTCCGCCGATGCAAAGGCCGTTCGTCTGATCGAAACTGGCGCCATGCACGGCGCAGATCAGCGTGCCCTTGCTGAGAAGAAACTGTCCGGGCGCGTAATCGAGCTGGCGCCCGGCGTGCGGGCAGATGTTGAGATAGGCGCACACTTCTTCGCCTCGCCGCAGCAGGATGATATTTTCCTCACCGTCCGCGAGCATGACGCCAACTGACGTGGCACCGCCGTCGGGAACGTCGTGCAACGCGCAAAGCGCATGCCCCGAAGGGGAAACGTCGGAAGTCACTGTATCCATCGGCACTTGTCTCGCGGGCGCGTTAGCGGCATGGTTATCGTCGTAAGTTGTTGATTTTACCACACGGATTTTTAACACATGCCATTTTCACTGCCCTCCATGCGCCATCCGCGCAACCCGCTGGCCCGCATTCTCTCGCTGCTGATCGGTATCGCGGTAATCGGCGTAATGCTGGTTTTTGGACTGGTGGTTGCCGGCGTGCTGCTGGTCGGCGGCGTGGTGCTGCTGGCCTTGCGCCGACCGACGCAGGGCGGCGCACGCGTCGCTTCAACGGCGGCCGATCGTGCGCGCAAGTCCGATGTTCTGGAAGGCGAATTCGTGGTGGTACAGCGCGGGCGCAGCGCAACACAGTAAGCAACGGCCGGATCAAGCACGCCGGTCGCGCGCAGACAAATCACGATCGCGCTCACCGGGACGGATAAGGCTCGCTGCCGCGGGCCTGCTCGCGGATAATTCGCGCTTCCACTTTTTGGCCTCCGCTCCCATGTCCGATGGCTTCGCCCCCGTTTCGGCCGATGCGCCGCGGTCGCTCACTGACCCGCGCCTGCTGATTCCACTGTCGCTGTTTGCGCTGTACATCATCTGGGGCTCGACCTATCTGGCGATCCGCTATGCGCTGGAAAGCTACCCGCCGTTCCTGCTGGCCGGCGTGCGCTTTCTGATCGCCGGCGTGCTGCTGTTCGGCTTTTTGCGGCTTCGCGGCGTCGCCGCGCCGAGCAGGCGGCAGTGGCGCAATGCCGCGATCACCGGCGTGCTGTTGCTGGGCTTTGGCAATGGCATGGTCTGTTTCGCCGAGCAGCGCGTGAGTTCGGGTATCGCTGCGGTCGCGGTGGCCAGCATGCCGCTGTTTGCCGCGCTGTTTTCCAGCCTGTACGGCGAACGGCCGACGCCGCGCGAGGGCGTGGGCCTGGCGATCGGTTTTATCGGCGTGGTGGTGTTGAATCTCGGCAACGGGCTGTCCGCTTCGCGCCTTGGCGCCGCTGCGCTGCTGCTGGCGGCGATGTGCTGGGCGCTGGGCTCGGTATGGAGCAAACGTCAGGACATGCCGAAGGGCCCGATGAATACCGCCGCGCAGATGCTGTGCGCCAGCGTGGCGCTGATCACTGTCGCCCTGAGCGCTGGCGAACGACTGCCCGCGCGCCCGAGCGTGCACGCCACCCTGGCGGTGGCATACCTGATCGTGTTCGGCTCCATCATCGCGTTCAGCGCGTATCTCTACGTGCTCAAGCACGTGCGCCCGGCGCTGGCGACCAGCTATGCCTACGTCAATCCGCCGGTCGCCGTGCTGTTCGGCCTGCTGCTGGTGGGCGAACGCGTGGGGCCGTACGACCTTGCCGGGATGGCGATCATCCTGCTCGGTGTCGGCGTGATCACGCTGGCGCGGCAGCGCCGGACCTAAGCAAGACGCGTTGCCATCAAAGCTCGCGCAGCGCCGTCGTCACCGGTAAGCGCGCCGCGCGTACGGCCGGAAACACGCCGCCGACAAAACCGATCGCCATCGCCCATTGAATACCGGTCCACAGCAGCTGCGGCGATACCTTGAACTGGAACACCACCTGGCTGAAGCTCGAACCCAAGGTTGAAGCGGTGTAACCGTTGAAGAGCAGCCAGGTAATCAACCCGCCGAGCGCGCCGCCGATCAGCGCCAGCAGCATCGTCTCCAGCAGAACCGATACCACCACCGGCACGCCGCGAAAGCCGATCGCACGCAGCGTGGCAATCTCTCGCGCCCGCGTCGAGACGGCGGCGAACATGGTGTTGAGCGCCCCGAAAATCGCCCCGATCGCCATGATCATGCCGACCGTGATGCCCACGATGCGAATCACCTTGGTCAGGCCCTCGGACTGCTTACTGAAATACTCGCGCGTGGTACTCACGTCCACCTTCAGCCGCGGATCGCTGACCAGCGCTGCCTTGAAGGTATCGAAGGCCTGCGGCGACACCAGCCGCACTGTCACCGACTGCGCGCTCGCGCCGCGACGATAAGCCGAAGCCACCGTCTGCATATCGCCCCACAATTCCGAATCGTGCGAATCGCCGGAGGCGAACGTGCCGACCACCGTCCACTGCTGACCGGCCAGCCGCAGCTGTTTGCCCACCTCCAGCCCGGCGAACTGATGCTGCGCGCCCTGCCCGACCACCAGCTCGCGCAAGCCCGGCGTAAAGCGTCGACCCTGCGTCATACGCACATTCGGACGCAGCGCCCAGGCCTCCTCGCCGACACCACGAATCTGCACATTGGCATCGACGCTGGGGTCACTTTTCTTCGGTAGATTCACCACCACCGACAGCTCGGCCGAGGCCACCGGCTCGCCCTTCGGGCCACGCGCCACGCCGGGCGCCTGTTCGATCACGCTGATGTTGTCGCGTTCGAGCACCGAATTGAGTTCGGCGCTGGAGCCTCCGCGCAGCACGATGGCCGTGTCGTTGCTGCCCGTCTGCTGCAGCGTCGCGGCGAAACCGTCGCTCATCGCCAGCATGGCCACCAGCACGGCGACGACGCCGGCGATGCCGATTACGATGACCGAGGACGCACCAATGCGCTGGCCCAGAGTGCTGATGCCCACGCCGGTGACCGACAGCGTCTGCCGTCCACGCCGGGTCAGCACCAGCCAGAGCAGCAGCAGCAACGCCAGCGCACCAACGAGCAGCGGCGTGAGCTGGACCCAGATCACCAGCACGATCGCCAGCAGCGCCAGCAGACCGAAATTGCCGAGAAACGATTTGAATTTACGCATGATCGGAAGCTCCTCAGCGGCCCGCCAGGGCGTCGACAATATTCAGGCGCATGGCGCGAATCGCCGGCAGCGCGCCGACCACCAGGCCGATGATGACCATCAGCCCCACGCCCATCGCCCAGCTGGCGCCGCCCACGGATGGCAGGTTGAGCATGCCGCCACTGCCCTTGCTGACTATCGGCGCCAGCAGCGCGGCCAAGCTCAGCCCGATGACGCCGCCGAGCACCAGCAGCATCACCGATTCGGCCAGCACCATCGCCAGCACGCTGTTGCTGGAGAAACCGATTGTCTTCAGCACGGCCAGCTCGGAGGTCCGCTCGCGTACTGCCTGCGTCATTGTGTTGGCGGTCAGCAGAATCAGGGTGAAGAAGACCGCGCCCATGATGGCGCTGACGATCAGCCCGATATCGCCGAGCTGCTTGGCGAACGAGGCGCTGAACGCCTGCTCGGTCTGCGTCTTGGTCTCGTGGTCGGAGTTTTCCGAAAGCGCATCGATCGCCTTCGACACGCGATCGCCTTGCGACGCGTCCTGCAGCCGATCGATATACCAGCCCATTTCATGACGCGTATAGAGGCTGGCCTCGTCGAAATATTTCCAGTGCAGCAGAAAAAGCTGATCCATACCGTTGGCCGCATCGGCATCCACCGAATAGACGCCGACGATGTCGAAGGCCCAGGTCTTGTCGCCGTTTTTCTGCGGAAAGATGGTGGATTGCAGCGGAATCTTGTCGCCCACTTTCCAGCCGTATTTTTTCGCCAGCGTCGGCCCGATCACCACGCCCGTGCGCGAGCTGTCGAAGGCCTTGCGCAGCTCCGGCGTCAGATGAATTTCCGGATAGACGTCCAGATAGTTGGGACTCACGGCATAACTGAAAACAAAATTCTTCGGGTCCTGATAAATGCCGCCGAACCAGTTGGCATAGGCCACATCGCGTACGCCCGAAATGCCCGATATCCGCGACTGCAACGCCTGCGGCAGCGACTGGATGATGGAATAGCGCGACGAGGTGATCAGTCGATCGACGCCGACCAGACTCTTGCTGCCGCTGTCGAAAGCGGTACGCACGGCGTCAAGCATGCCGAACAGCAGAAACGCGGTAACGATCGACACCAGAGTCAGGATCGTGCGGGTCTTGCGCCGGAACAGCGCGGCCCAGATCAGATGAAAGTATTTCATCGTCCTCTCCTCATGCCGTCGCGGGTGTGACGAGCGTGCCCTTGTCCAGATGCAGGGTATGACTAGCGTATTCGGCGGCCTTCGGATCGTGCGTGACCATCACGATAGTCTTGCCGTGTTCGCGATTGAGCTGCTGCAAAAGTCCCAGCACGTCTTCGGCCGACTGGCGATCGAGATCGCCGGTGGGCTCATCGCAAACCAGCAGCGTGGGGTCGGAAACGATGGCGCGGGCGATGGCCACGCGCTGCTGCTGACCGCCGGACAGTTCGCTTGGCTTGTGCGAGCCACGGTCGGCCAGGCCGACCAGCTGCAGTGCGATCGCCGCATTCTTGCGACGCTGTGCGCCGGACAGCCGGGTCAGCAGCAGCGGCAGCTCCACGTTGCGCTGCGCCGACAGCATCGGCATCAGGTTGTAGAACTGGAAGACGAAGCCGACGTTGGACGCGCGCCACCTTGCCAGCGCGCCGCCGCCGAGCTGATCGATACGCTGGCCGCCAACGGTGATGCTGCCGGCGGTCGGCGTATCGAGCCCGCCGATCAGATTCAGCAAGGTCGTCTTACCGGAGCCCGACGGCCCCATCAGCGCCAGAAAGTCGCCCTCGGCAATCGCCAGGTTGACGTGGTGCAGCACTTCGACTTTCTGCTTGCCACGCTCGTAAACCTTGGCCAGATCCCTGATGTCAATCAATGTGCTCATGCTGGTTCTCCCGATGAGTGCTGATGTGTTTTCTGCTGCCGTTCGCGAAGTGCGGTCCGCGCGATGAAACTACGGTGATGCCGGTTTGATCTGGACGTCCGACCCGTCGCGCAAGTCCGGCGGCGGAGCGATAACGACGCTGTCGCCCACGGCTACCTCGGCCGGTACCAGGCGCAGATCGCCATACGTCTGCGCCGCCGGTATCACGACGCGCTGCTGCGCCCTGGCGTGATCGGACGCGACATGAGTCAACACAAAAACCACGCTGCGCCCGTCGCGCTGCACGATGGCCGTGGCTGGAACCAGTACGCCCTGCGGCGCTTGCGCGGTAGTCTTAGGCTTGACGTCGAGAAACGACACCCGCACGCCCATGTCGGGCACGATGCGAACGTCTTTTTGCTCCAGCGCCACGCGCACTTTGATCGTCGCCTTGCCGCGATCAGCAGTGGGCACGATGGCGATGACGTGCGCGGGAATCTTCCAGTCGGGGTACGCGTCGAGCACCGCCTCGGCCGGCATGTTCGCCTTCACCTTGCCGATATAGGCCTCGTTGACGTCGACATCGACTTCCAGCGAATCCATGTCGACGATGGTGCCGATGCCGGTGCGGGTGAAGCCGCCGCCGGCAGAAAACGGCGAGATGATTTCGCCGACCTGCGCGTCCTTGGTGGTGATCACGCCATCGAACGGCGCGCGCACCACGCAGTAGTCGAAGTTGACCTGCGCCTCGGTCACCTGGGCATCGGCCGACACCGCCTGACGCTGTTGCGATAATAGCTGCGAGCGCGTGCTGTCGGCCAGCGTGCGCGCCTGCTCGGCCAGCTGCGTCGCGACCAGCCCCTGAGCCGCCAGACCCTTCTCGCGATCGGCATCGCGCAGGTTCTGCGCCAGCTGCGACTGGTACTGCGCAACGAGCGCATGCGCTGCACCGGCGGCGGCTTTCGACGAGTCGAGCGCGGCGCGATAGCCGCTGTCGTCCAGACGCGCCAGCACCTGATCCTTTTTGACGCGATCGCCTTCCTCGATCAGTACGTCGGTCAGCGTGCCAGTGATCTGCGCCGATACGGTGGCCTGACGCCGTGCGGTGACATAGCCGGTCGCCTGCAGCACGGCACCGGCTTCGCTGTCGTTGGCCGGCGACACCGCGACTGCCGTCTGCACGACGATCGGCCGATGACCGAACAGCATCCACCCGGCACCGCCGAGCAGCGCCAGCACGATGACGATCGCGACAATCATCCACGGCCAGCGGCCCGGACCGTGATTTCCATGGTCCTCGCGCTGGCTGCGATCGATGCGCAGCTCCTTCAATAGATCCGCGTTACTCACCCTGACTCCCGAGTCCGACATGGCCGGCCGCTTGTTGCATGCGGGCCGCCTGAGTGCGCGCCCCTCGCATGCAAGATTGACTGATCGCTCTCCCGACGATCAGGGTGCAGCATCAGCCATCGTCGATGACAGATGTCATGCGTCCGGCGCCATGCTGTTCGTCCGATCGGCTCATTGTTTCCCCGTGCGCGATTATGCCCCTTCCAGGCGGCAGCGCCATATTGCACTGCGATCACACGACGTCATCGATCGGGTTTGTTACGCTTGTCGTCATGAAAACAATCATTCCCTCCCCTGCAACAGCCAGCTTGCCGATCGTCGGCAGCGATCAACGCTTTCCCGTACGGCGCATTTTCTGCATCGGCCGCAACTACGCCGACCATGCCAAGGAAATGGGCTCGAGCGTGGACAAGACCGCGCCGATCTTTTTCTGCAAGCCGGCCGATGCCATCGTCAGCGACGGTGCCGACGTGCCGTATCCGCAGGCCACCAACGATCTGCATCACGAAGTGGAAATGGTGGTGGCGCTCGGCAGCGGCGGGCGCGATCTTTCGCCGGAGCAGTCGTCGGCCCTGATCTGGGGTTACGGCATCGGCCTGGACCTCACCCGTCGCGATCTGCAGGCGCAGGCGAAAGCCAAGGGCAATCCCTGGGATACCGGCAAGGCGTTCGATCATTCGGCGCCGGTGTCCGCGTTGCGTGCGGCGGCCGACGTGCGCGTGGATGCGCAGACGACGCTGCAACTGCACGTCAACGGCAGCCGACGTCAGCACACGACGCTGGGCGAAATGGTCCACAGCGTGCCGGAAATCATCGCGGCGCTGTCCCATCTGTTCGAGTTGAAAGCGGGCGACCTGATCTTTACCGGCACCCCGGCCGGCGTGGCGGCGCTGCAGCGCGGCGACAGGTTTCATGCCGAGCTGCAGGGCGTTGCCGAACTCAGCGGCCGCATCGTTTAGCGTCACCAAGAACCGCCGGCATCACCAGGCAACCTGCTAAGGTCGATTCGAAACAATCAGAGAAGGCCTCTCATCGAGGCCGCCAACCCGGGGAGAAGCAGACATGAGCATGCTCAAGGAATTCAAAGAATTCGCCATGCGTGGCAACGTGATCGATCTGGCCGTCGGTGTGGTCATCGGTGCCGCCTTCGGCAAGATCGTAACCTCGCTGGTCGATCAGATCATCATGCCGCTGATCGGCATGGTCACCGGCGGCGTCGATTTTTCCGACATGAAGTGGGTGCTCAAGCCGGCCGATGCCAGCAACCCCGCGCACAAGGTGGCGGAAGTTGCGGTGCAGTACGGCGCCTTCATCAACACGCTGATCCAGTTCGTCATCATTGCGTTCGCGATCTTTCTGGTGGTCAAGGCGATCAACAAGCTCACCCGCCGGCAGCCCGCCGCTCCCGCCGCACCGCCGGCCGACGTGGTGCTGCTGACGGAAATTCGCGATCTGCTGAAGTCGAAGTAAGGGCGGAAACGGGGAACGCTGCTCCGTTTTTCGTTTCACGAATCCGTGCCTGTTTCTCTTTCTCCGACGGGTGCCGGTCTCGCGGCAGTTTTTCTTTCCCCCTCTCACATTCTCCGTTCTCCATTCGGAACCTCACCATGCCCCGTTTTCCCCTCACGCTTCTCGCTGCCAGCCTGCTGCTTGCGGGTGTCGGCCAAGCCTGTGCCGCCGACACCCGTATTACCGATGCGGCCGTAAAGACGGCCGAACAGCTGCGCGACAAGGCGCTGAATGACGACACCGGCTACAAGATCATCAGCTCGCTCACCACCGAAGTCGGCCCGCGTATTGCCGGCGGCGTCAACGACGAGCGCGCCCGTACCTGGGCAATAGCCAAGTTCAAGGAACTCGGTTACGACAAGGTCTATACCGAAGCGGTGACGTATCCGCTGTGGCAGCGTCGCAGCGAGCGCGGCGCCATCGTGGCGCCGTTTCCGCAGACGCTGGCGCTCACCGCGCTGGGCTTCTCGGCCGGCACCCCCGCCGGCGGCCTTACCGCCGATGTGATCAGGTTCGATAGCCTGGAGGCATTGAAAGCCGCCGACCCGGCCAGCGTGAAAGGCAAGATCGTCTACATCGGCTTCCGCATGACCCGTCAAAAGGACGGGCACTATTACGGCATGGGCTCGGCGATTCGTACCGGCGGCCCGGCCATCGCATCGAGCAAGGGCGCGGCGGGTTTCATCCTGCGTTCGGCCGGCACCGACGAGCACAGCCGCACGCCGCATACCGGCGTCACCATTTTCACGGATCCAGCGCAGGCCATTCCTGCGGCGGCCCTGTCCAACCCCGATGCCGATCAGCTCGAACGCGTGCTCGCCTACGGCAAGCCGGTGAGCGTGCGGCTCGACCTGGACTGCGGCATTACCGGGACTTTCACCGGCGCCAACGTCATCGGCGAGATCACCGGCCGCAAGCATCCCAAGCAGATCGTCGACATCGGCGGTCATCTGGATTCCTGGGATCTGGGCACCGGCGCGATCGACGACGGCGCCGGCGTGGCCATCGCCATGGCCGCCGGCAAGCTGATCCATGATCTGCCGCAGCGGCCGGACCGCACCGTGCGCGTAATCGCATTCGCCAACGAGGAGATGGGTTTGTACGGCGGCATTGCCTACGCCAACAAGCATGCCGACGACGTTGCCAATCATCAGCTCGGCACCGAGTCCGACTTCGGCTCGGGCCCGGTGTGGCGCATGACCGCCAGCGTAAAACCCGAGGCACGTGCTGCAATCGCGCAAATCGCCGGCGTGCTGGCGCCGCTCTGCGTGGCGTATGACCAGACGCATCCCGGCGGCGGCGGATCGGACCTGTCGCAGATGCACGCCAAGGGCATGGCTGCGCTGTCGCTGACCCAAGACGGCACCATGTACTTCGACTACCACCACAACGCCAACGACACGCTGGACAAGATCGATCCGAAGGAGCTCGCACAAAACGTCGCCGTGTATGCGGCCTATGCGTATATGGCTGCCGAGGCCAAGGGTGATTTCGGCTCCGCGCCGGGTGCCTTCAAGAACGACGGCGCCGGCGAATAAATCCACCCGCACTAAAAAACGGCCCTCGGGCCGTTTTTTTATTAATGCTTGCTCAGGCACGCCTTCTTACGCGCGCTATAAGGACTCTGTCGCTGTGGCGGTCTCATTCTGTTCGAGCGCCAGCAGGTTTTCCTTGATCCGGGTGATCACCGCCAGCGCGCTTTCCAGCTCGTCGATGGTGATATTGACGGTGGCGTCCTTGCGCAGGCCACGACCGATGACCTCCATATCGTCGACCACGCTGCGCGCCTGCTCGGTGATGTGCAGTCGCCACGCGCGCCGGTCCGATGGATCAGGCCGCCGCTCGACGAAGCCGGCGGCCTGCAGCCGATCGATCACGCGTCCCACGGCGATCGGCTCCATTTCCAGAAAGTCGGCCAGTTCGGTTTGCCGCAGGCCGTCACGCAAATTCAGCACCTTCACCGCACGCCACTGCGCGCGGGTCAGGCCGAATTTCGACGCACGCCGATCGAAGTGTTTGCGAACGAGCAAAGTCACATCGCTCAGCAGGTAGCCAAAGGAGATATCTTCAATCTTCATAAGCTTTTGCCACTCCGGCCGTGATCGAAGCATAAGACGCCACCCTACCTGAAGCCATGCCGATCGCCACTATCACCGCCGACATCACGCGATTGCACGTGGATGCCATCGTCAACGCTGCCGCTCCGGCCTTGCTAGGCGGCGGGGGCGTCGACGGCGCCATTCATCGCGCAGCCGGACCGGCCCTGCTGCAGGCCTGCCGCGCGCTGCCAGAGGTCCGACCAGGGGTACGCTGCCCGACCGGCGAGGCGCGCATCACACCCGGCTTCGAACTGCCAGCACGCTACGTGATTCACACGGTCGGCCCGATCTGGCGCAGCGGCGACAACGGCGAAGCGCTTCTTCTGAGCCAGTGCTATCGCCACTCGTTGCATAAGGTGCGCGAGTACGGCTTGCGCAGCATGGCGTTTCCGGCGATCAGCTGCGGCGTTTACGGTTACCCCGCCGAACTCGCCGCGCCGATCGCCGTCGCCGCCTTGTGCGAGGAGCTGGCTGACAACGCGTCTATCGACGTGATCCTGTGTTGTTACAGCGACACCATGCAGGCGATATTCCAGCGCGCGCTCAATGCAGCTTGAACGGATACAGCGGTGGAAGATCGCTGGCCTCTTCGCCACGGCCATCGACTCGCCAGACAAAGCCCTTTTTGAATTCCTCCGCGAGGTTGGAATCGCCTGACGGCGACGAGGCGCCGGCGTAATGCCGCTGCTGCAGGCGTGCGATCGCCACACGCTGCGCCTCGTCGCCGAGCAGCCCGCTCAGATCACCCAGATGCTGGATGGCAGGACGTTCCGCCCTCGCCCAGGCCAGCAGGCTGCGCACCTGTGCGGTCGTATCGCTGCCGTGGGCGGCGGCGAGAAACGCACGCTGCCGTTCGCGCGCGGATGCATTCGCATTCTCTGCGGCCGGTGGCCGCGGCAAAGATCGGCGGCGGCCGCTGCGCAACAACAGCCAGGCCAGCATGCTGAGCAGCCACAGAGCGATGCTGCCGAGGGCGATCCAGCGCCAGGGCGTATCCGTCGACGACGCCGTAACCGGGGTTGACGCAGCGGCCGAAACGACTGTTGAAGCTTCTGCAGGTCTCGCCGTCTGGACGTCCGAACCACCAACAGCTGGCAGCACGGTGAAGCTGTGCGCCGGAATCTGTGCAACCTCCATGTGATCCGTGAGCACGTCCCACCATTTCAGCGTCGTTGCCGGTATCGTCAATGTGCCGGCACGATTGGGCACGACGGCGAAAGCCTCCTGCCGCTGGCCGACGATCCACGGCCCGTCAGTGCGACCTGCCGTCGTCGGCTTGTCCGGATACACGGTGGCTCCGTCCAGAGGCGGCAGACTCAGCGCCGGCAGCGTCTCTGCCGGCAGGCCGGTCGCCTGCAGATTCATCGTCAGATTCAGCGGCTGGCCGACGCGTACGGGGCTCTGTGCGTCGGGCAAGCCATCAAGCGTCAGCGTCAGCTGGCGCGCCGGCAGCCAGGCCGTACCGCCCCAGTCGGCCGGCGTCGGCTTCACATCGATTGCCACCGGCGGCGCGCTCGCCGTCACGGGCTTGCGTGCGCCGAAGAAGCTGTCCGGGTCGGACGGATCCATCGCAACGCCCTGAAAGTTCACTGCGGGGATCTCGACATGACCGGCACGCTGCGGCACTACCGCATAGCGCCGCTCCAGCACGTGGTACTGCCGACCGCCGCGCTCGACCGAATAGTTGGTGTCGTCGCCGATCTTGTTGAACTGCAGGCCGTTGAGCTGCGGCGCCTCGAGCGAGCCGTCGCTGATGCTGGTGGCAAAAAACAGCCGCACGACATAGCTCAACTGCTGCCCGACGTAGGCTTGGTTCGGTTCGATCTGCGACTCCATGAAAACGTCGCCATGTGCCGCGGCAGCGTTCGCAGGGCTTGCGGCCGTCACCTGAACCTGCAGCGGCGCGGTCTGGCTGCCGCCAATGGCGAGCGATGGAATCTGCAGGGTTCCGGTATGTCGCGGGCGCAGCACGACGCCGAGAATCAACTCGGACGTTGCAGCACCGTTGACGACGCTGACGCTGCTGTTTTGCGACGTGCCGAGCATATCGAAATCGTTGCCGAGCACGCTGAGATCGGGCATCGCGATATTGCCCACGTCGCCCTGAATATGCAGGTTCAAGGTCACCGTTTCGCCCAGCGCCACGGTGCTGCGATCGAGCGTCGCCTGCACTTCGGCGGCGTTGGCGAACGCGGGTATCAGCAACAGGGCAAGCAGGCACCATGCAATAAGTCGTCGATGCATCACGGCTGATCATCCTCGTTCGGCACGCCACCGTGGCGCTGCTCGTATTCCAGCTGAAATTTCCGCCGCAGCAGCGCGCCGGGATCATCCGGAACCCGCTGAATCGCCTGGCGCAGATCGGCCGGCAGCTTGGCATTGGGATCGTCTTTCGACATCTCGCCCAGCTGGTGCGTGGCCGGCGGCTTTTGCTGCGATTCTTTTTGCTGACCGGCGAGCGCCTGATCCATCTGCTTCTGCAAAGCCTGCTGCGCCTTGTCGGCGCTGGCCTTTTGTTCGGCCTGCTGCTGCGGCGTCAGCGGCTTGGGCGGTTCGGATGCCTGATCATTCGTCGACGAATTTTTCCCAGGCTGATCCTGTTGGGATGGATTGTGTTTCGACGGATCGGATGCGTCGGGTTTGGATGGATCTTGCGACGGCTGCTTCTGCGTATCCCCCTGACCGCTCTGTCCCGGTTTATCCGATGGCTTGCCGGCATCCGGCGACGGCTTGTCGTTCGGCTTTTGCGAAGGATCGGACTTCCCATCCTTGCCCTGCTCGCCGGGCTTGGGCTGATCTTTGCCCTCGCCGTTTTGCTGATTTTTCGAGTTCGACGAATCCTGCTTATTCTGATCCTTGTTCTGCTGGTTCTGGCCCTGCTGCTTCTGATCCTGCGGCTTTTGCTGTTTCAGCCAGTCCTGCACCGCCTTCAGATTGGCTGCCGCGTCGGCGTTGGCAGGATCGGCTTTCAACGCCTGCTTGTACGCGTCGATGGCCTCGTTGTATTGCCCCTGCTTCGCCAGCGCATTGCCGCGGTTGTACGCCGCGTCGCTGCCGGGCAGGGTTTGCAAGGTTTTTGCAGCGGCGGCGTAATCCGCCGCGCGATAATCCGCCGCGCCGCGCCATGCCGGATCACGCGCGAGCTGCTGCGCCTGCTTTGCCGAGCCGCCCTGGCGCAGGGTCTGCGCGGCCCGCTGATCCGGGCGCTGCCACAGATCGTGCCAGTCGGTCGCGTCGGCGCGACCGGGCAAGAGCGGCAGCAGGATCAGCGGCAGCAGCAAAAGCCAGCCGCGACGAAACCCGAGCGCTACCACCAGCAGCAGCGGCAGCAGCAGCCACGGGCCCCTGTCCTGCCATTCGTCACCGAGTTGACCTGCCGCCTCTGCCGACGGCCCGGCGCGCAGTTCACTTTTCAAGGCGTCGATATCGGCAGCGTCCGTCGTCATCAGCGCGTAGCGTCCACCGCCGGCAGCTGCAAGCGCGTTGAGCGCGGCATCGTCGCGACGGGCCAGAACAATCTGATTCTGCTCGTCGCGCAAAAATCCGCCGTTTGCCTGCGGTATGGGGCCGCCCTGCAAGGTGCCCACCCCGAGCACCGATACGCGCACGCCAGCGGCGTGGGCGACGCGCGCGGCAGCTTCCGCCGACGCGTCGGACTGATCGGTGATCAGCACCAGCGAACCGCCCGACACGTTCGCATCGTGAATCAGCGCCGCACCGCGCTGAATCGCTGCCGCGGCGTTGTCGCCATCCACCGGCATGGTGTCCGGGCTCATCGCGTTGAGCAGGTCGCCGAGGCTGTCCGCATCGGAAGTCAGCGGCGCCACCACGAACGCTTCGCCGGCGTAGCCGATGAGCCCGTTCAGCCCATCGCGATTGCTCGCCAGCAGGTCGTGCGCCTTGTACCGCGCGCGATCCAGCCGGCTGGGCGTGACGTCACGCGAGAGCATGTGCTGCGACAGCGATATCGCCAACACTTGCGCCGCGCGATGGGCGTACAGCGGCTGCGCGACGCGATTCCAGGTCGGGCCGGCCAATGCCAGCGCGCAGAGCGTCCAGCCCAGAACGAACAATCCCGATGGCGCATAACGATTGGCCGGCTGACCACGCAGCAGATACGGCAAGAGCTCGGCATCGACCAGGCGGGAAAGCTCGATTGGCGTCGCGCGCCGCCGCACACCCCAACAAAACAGCAGCGGCAGCGCGACGAGCGCGATCAGCCACATCGGCTGAAGAAAATGGAACTGCTTGAGCGCCTCAGTCATGCGGGGCACTCCGCGTGCCAGCGAATTGTCGCGGCACGATGGCGATCAGCAGCAGCACAATCGCGGCACCCAGCGGCCAACGGAACAGCTCCCGCCTGGGCCGCAGCGTCGGGCCGTGCTGTGGCATCGGCTCCAGCGCATCGATGGCGCGATACGCGTCGGCGAGCGCGCGGCTGTCGGTGGCGCGGAAGAAACGTCCGCCGGTTTCTGTGGCAATGCTGGTCAGCATATCGGCATCGAGATCCGCCGACGGGTTGACCATCTGGCTGCCGAAAAATCCCTGCACCCGCATCTGATCGGCACCGATGCCGATGGTGTAGATCCGCACGCCGGCCGCCTTGGCGGCGCGTGCCGCTTCACGCGGTGCAATGCTGCCGGCGTTGTTGACGCCATCGGTGAGCAGCACCAGCACACGCGCCTGCTGCGGCAGCGCGGAGAGGCGTTTCACGGCAACGGCAATCGCATCACCAATCGCCGTTTCGGTACCGGCAAGGCCGACGGTAGAGCCTTCCAACTGTGCGCGCACGGCGGACAAATCGAACGTGAGTGGCGTCACCAGAAATGCCTGCGTGCCGAACAGGATCAAGCCCATTTCATCACCGCGGCGGCGGCTGATGAAGTCACCGGCAATGGCCTCCACGGCGCCGAAGCGGCTGACCGGCTGACCGGCCAGATTCATATCCTCGGTGCGCATGCTGCCGGATAGATCCAGAGCCAGCATCAGCGCGCGCCCGCTGTGCTGCTGCGCCTGCGGCGGCCCGATCCACTGCGGCCGCGCGGCCGCCGCGAGCAGGCACAGCCACGCGAGTCCCAGCAGCCATGGCCCGACACGATGCGCCGGTTGGCTGCCAACCTGTGCCAGTCGAACGCCCGGCTGCGGCAGGTGCAGCGCCTGCCCCGGCGCTACCGGTCGCATCCAGCGCCACAGCAGCCACGGCAGGGGCAGCAGCACGACAATCCATGGCCAGGCGAAGGTCGTCATGCGCGCGCCCCTCCCCTGGCTTGCGAATTTCTGTCGCGCTTCCATTTGCCCGGCTGCAGGGCCAGTCGCAGCCACTGTCGAACAGCGGCAGATGCCGCGGCCTGATCGAATGACGAGGGCGCGCGATACATCACCTGCTCCAGTGCCACCAGTTGATCCAGCGCCGTGACATCGACCGGCACGCGGGACAGCGTCTCCCGCCACGCCTGGCCGCGCAGGTTCGAGGCCCGCGCATCATGTCGACGGGCGACGCGTCGCAGGAGCTGGTGCATGCCGCTTGCAAGGATCGCGGGATTTCCGTCCCTGGCGTACTGCTGCTCCAGGGCATCGAGTTCGGCCAGCACGCGTCCGCGCTGCCGGACCTTTTTGCGATAACGGCGCAGAATCGATACGCCGATCAAAAGGGTGGCAATCACTAGGGCCGCGAGAATCCACCATCCTGGCGCCGGGGGCCACCACGACGGATCGGATGGCAGGTGGATGTCGCGCAGAGTTGGACCCTGCGCTGCGGCCGCGCTGGACGATGGGGCGGGCAGGCCCTGCATCACGCCGACCTCCGCGCGCCAAGTACGCCGGCCACTGCGTCGAACGGATCGGCAGCGGTGTCGGCAGTGCGCCAACGCAAGCCCAGGGATTTTGCCAATTCACCGAGTTGGGCGGGACCCGCGCCGACGGCGCGCTGAAAATCGCGGCGCTGACGTTCGGATTGCAGCACCACGTCCTCGCGCGCGCCGCCCTGTTCCAGCGGATAGCGACCCGGCGGTACCAGCGCCAGCTCCATCGCGTCCGCGACGACCAGAACACTCACTGCGGCGTGTCGACTGAGATCGAGAAGGCACTGCCGCGACATTGCATCCGCGCAAAAACCGTCGCTGACAAGCAGCACGCGGCTGGCGCCGTGCTGCAGACGATTTGCGCGCATCAGGGCGTCGCTGAGCGACTCCTTCCGATCGGACTCCTGGCGACAATCCCATTCGGCCAGGGCGCCGCAGACCGCTAGCGCGCCGCGCGGCCCGGCGACGGGACGCAAGAGCGCATCAATCCGTCCAAATGCCATCACCCCGACCCGCTCACCGGCGCGTGCGGCATACCATGCCGCGCAAGCCGCCAACCTCGCCGCCTGCACGCACTTGAAGCGCACACGTGTGCCAAAGCGCATGGCGTCATGTGTATCGACCAGAATCAGCAGCGAGCCTTCGCGATCTTCCTGAAAGAGCTTGGTATGCAGCTTGCCGCTGCGCGCGGTCAGCCGCCAGTCCAGCCGGCGTACATCGTCGCCAGCCTGGTAAACGCGGGATTCCGCATAGTCCATACCGCGGCCGTACAGACGGCTGGACTGCTGACCGCTGCGTGCTGCACGGCTGACCAGCGGCGCGAGCTTGGCGCGCCCAACCCGCGCGCGTAACGCGATCAACTCGGCCAGTGAAACCCCGGTGCGACCATCGCCATCACCTGATTGCGGCATCACGACGCTCACGGCAGCGGCACGAGATCCAGCAGGCGATCAATCACGCGATCGGGCCGCACGCCCTCGGCTTCGGCTTCGTAACTGAGCAGCACGCGGTGGCGCAGCACTTCGTGCGCGATGCCGTGCACGTCTTCAGGAAGCACATAGTCACGGCCGGCCAGCCACGCCCGTGCACGCGAGCAGCGGTCCAGCGCGATGGTGGCTCGCGGGCTGCCGCCCCAGGCAATCCATCGCTTCAATTCCGGGCCGTAGCGGCCCGCGTCGCGCGTGGCCAGCACCAGTTGGGTGAGATATTCCTCCAGTGCCGGTGCCATGTGCACCGCCATGGCCGCGTCGCGCGCCTCGAAAACATCCGCCTGGCTCATCAGCGCTGGCGAAACGGCCGGAGCCTGGCCGCGTTGGCTGGCCTGCTCACGCGCGAGGCGAAGTATGGCCAGCTCGGCGGCCGCATCCGGATAGCCGATGACCACGTGCATGAGGAAGCGATCGAGCTGGGCCTCGGGCAACGCGAACGTGCCCTCTTGCTCGATCGGATTCTGGGTCGCCATGACCATGAACAGCTCCGGCAGATGCCAGGTGCTGCGCCCCACCGTAATCTGCTGCTCCGCCATGGCTTCGAGCAGCGCCGACTGCACCTTGGCCGGTGCGCGATTGATTTCATCCGCCAGCACGATGTTGTGGAACAGCGGCCCGCGCTCGAACTCGAACGCACCGCTCTGCGGACGGAAGATGTCAGTACCGGTGAGGTCGGCCGGCAAAAGGTCCGGCGTGAACTGCACCCGATGAAAATCGGCCTCGATCCGCGCGGCCAGCGCCTTCACCGCCGTGGTTTTGGCCAAACCGGGCGCGCCTTCGACCAGCAGATGCCCGTCGGCGAGGAGGGCTACGAGCAGGCAGTCGATCAGGTGCGGCTGCCCAATGATGCTCCGCTGCAGATCCTGACGAAGCAAAGAAAACGCGTGCTGCAGGCGGCTTGTTGACGACGTTTCGGCGGTATCCATGTTCATTCCGGTTGCTGCGACAGACCCGCCAGCCGGTCGAAAGAGGGAAAGAAAGCTCTGGCTGGCGGGTGGCTCTCAGACAATGCAGATCGCCGTAAGTTTAATCATTCCGAGAGAATCGACTTGGAGGCAAAAAAAAGAGGCGGCCGAAGCCGCCTCTTTTGACGATGGACTTCATAACACCTTACTGCAGCGTTTCGCTGAGGATTCGGGGTGTCACGAAAATCAACAGCTCCGCCTTGGTGTTGCTGCGCGAAGTCTGCCGAAACAGCGCTCCAAGTATCGGGACGTCGCCCAGCCCTGGCACTTTCACCACCGTATCAGAGTTGTTGATCTCATAAATACCGCCAAGCACGACCGTCTGCCCATTGTCGACAAGCGCCGACGTATTCACTGAGCTGGTATTGATTGTGGGAACCTGGCCGCTGCCCGGGACAGTAATATAACCCGCAAGCGCGTCCTTGGTGACATTGATCAAAAGGTAAATTCGGTTGTCCGCCGTAATGGTCGGTGTGACTTTAAGTTCAAGCACGGCATCCTTGAAGGCAACCGTCGCCGTACCGCTGCCCGCAGCACTGCCGACCGAGTTTTGGTAAGTCACATAGCCGATTTCCTGACCCTGACGAATAACAGCTTCCTGTTGATTGGCTGTGATGACTCGCGGACTGGAGATGACTTCGGTCCGACCCTCAGTCTGCGCGGCAGAAAGCTCCAAATCGAGTGAATAATTGGCCCCCAGAATTGCCAGTCCGAAGCTTCCCGCCGTGGTGGTCGCGGGCAAATTGAAGTTCAGACCACTACCACCGGCGGTGCCGTTTCCGTTGTCCGTGCCACCGATCGAAACAACATTACCGCCGCCCGTCCCAGATGCCAATGCCGTTCCGGCAGCAGTGGAGTTCTGAAAGCTGGTGTTGTTCTGCTTGCCGGTGATGCCGAACTTCGCGCCAAGATCACGAGTGAAGTTGTCAGTTGCGACGACCAGCCTCGACTCGATCAAGACCTGCTGCACCGGCTTGTCCAATACGGCAATCAGCTCGCGGAGCTGCTTGATTTGTTGCGGCGTGTCGTTGAGCAGCAGCGTGTTGGTGCGAACGTCAAATGCCACGCTGCCTCGGGCCGACAGAAAACCATGCTGTGCATTGGGGTTGGTGCTACCACCACTGATCGATTGGAGGCTTCCGGTCGTCAGCAGCTTTGCAATATCGGAAGCTTTGCCATAGCTGATCGGCACATAGTCCGTGATCAGCTCAGCCGTGTCCTGTGCCTTCAACTTGGCATCGGCGATGTCCTGTTCGTACTTGGCCAGCTCGGCCTGGGGCGCGATCCAGACCACGTTGCCGTCGCGGCGCTTGTCCAGGCTCTTCGCGCGCAGGATCACGTCCAGCGCCTGATCCCATGGAACGTTGTCCAGACGCAGCGTCACGCCGCCCGTGACGCTGTCGGACGCCACCAGGTTGAGGCCGGATTCGTCGGCAATCAGCTGGAGTGCCGAGCGCACCGGGATATCCTGGAAATTGAACGTCGCCCGTTTGCCGGTGTAGACCGGCAGCTGCTGGCCGTCCTTGGTCAGCGTGGTGGCCTTGTCGTCCGATTTCTTGGCCGACACCTCGACCACGTACTGATCCGGAGTCTGATAACCCGACGTATCGACATTGCCTTTCACTGCAATCTCGATGTGCGCGCCGCCGCCCATGCCGGCCTTGGTCACGATCGACTGCACTGGCGTGGCAAAGTCCAGCGTGTCCAGCCGCTGCGCAAGATTGGGCGGCAGATTGGCATGGTCGATGTTGACGGTCACCAGATCGCCCTTGTGCGTGAGCTGGGCATTGGCGCCGGTGCCGCTGAAACTGATCAGTACACGACCTTCGCCATTCGGACCGCGGCGGAAATCGATATTGGAAATGGCCGGCCCATTCATCGACGACGGCAGCGCCTTGGATGGATCGATCGTGGCGACCGTGGTTACCGACTGATCGGCCGTGCCGTTGTTGATCGTCAGCAGCAGGCTGTGCCCTTCGACGCGCGAACGGTAGGTCGACTCACGCGTCAGCTCGACCACCACACGGGTGCGGCCACCGGCGGTCACTGCCGAGACGCCGGCGGTCGAGCCCTGACCGATGGTGATGTGCCGTGCCGATGCATTGTCGGTATCGGCAAAATCCACCGCGATGCGCGGCGGATTGCCGGTGGTGAAGATCTTCGGTTGCGGCACGGGGCCGTTGCCGAAATCCATTTTCAGCTCGACGTTGCCGCCGGGCCGCGTTTCGTAGCTGATGTTCTTCAGCGTGGTGCCGGCGGCAGAGGCTGCGCCGGTCCAGCTGGCGCCGGCGAGCAGCAAGCCCACCAGAATGTAGTGACTCGCATGGCGCATGACACGGCCCCGGAAAGATTGGATTGGATTGGTCATTGCATCAGCCCCTGTGTTTCCTATTGCCCGGCAAGGGCGATGCTGGCAGGACGTTCCATCCAGCCACCGTTACCGTTGGATACCAGCTCGACCAGATCGATATGGTCATCGCTGATGGCGATGACGTGTCCGTAGTTCTGGCCCATGTATTCGCCCTTGTGGATGCGGTGGATCACGCCACCGGGGTCCTTGATCAGCACCTCGGTGCCCGCACCCGTGCCGACGGTGCCGACCATCTTCAAGCTATCCAGCGAGAACATCTCCAGCGGTTCCTTGGCGCGATTGGCATCCGGCCGCGGACCGCTGTTGGCCGAACTCGGCTCGCTTTCGGCCAGACTTGGGCTGAACGGGTCGCGCTTGTCCTGATCGTCGTACTTGAAAGACTCGAAGGTCTTGATCACCGGCAGCGGTGTGATCGGCGCACCTTTCTTGGCTTTCTCCTGAGCGATCCAGTCGCGCAGATCGGAGGTGCCTCGGGTGCAGCCGCTGACGACCAGGGCAATCCCCAGCATCAGCAGAATTTGTATCGCCCGTGTCGGATTGAAGGGGGCAGACTTTTTCATTTGTGCGCTCCCGGCGGGGTGCTGCCTGAAGCCTTGATGGTGGTAGAGCTCTCTTCGTCATCGAGATAACGGTAGGTTTTCACCGTGCCCTGCAGCACCAGCTGGCCGTCACTGGCGGCGCCCGCCTTGGTGGCATTTTTCGGTGTCAGCGACACGTCGTGCAGGGTCAGAATCACCACGCGCGGCAGCGAGGCCACACCGCTGATGAAAGCGCCGAACTGGTGGTAGGTACCGGTCATGCGTAGCGTGATGGGTTTTTCCGCGTAAAAATCCTTCGGTGTTTCCGGACCCGGCTGGAACAGCTCGTTCACCAGGCCCGCGCTTTGCGCGGTCTGCGAAATATCGACCAGCAATTCCGGCATTTCGGTCTTGCCCGGCAGCTGACGCAGCAGCTGGCGCAGCATGTCCTGCATCTCGTCGAGCTGCTGCTGCAGCGCTTCGAGGTTGACCGCCTTGGCCTGCTTGGTCGAGAACTCCTGTTTCAGCGCATCTTCCTTGGCGGCAAGCGTCGTCAAGCTGTCCTGCTGGTCGCCGATGAAGAAATACCAGCCGATAAGCACAATGACCGCAAACAGCAGTCCGGTGAAAAACATCTTGACCGACTGCGGCCAGCCGCCGACGTTATTGCGATCGAGATTGCGCAGGTCGTTGAAAAATTTCATGGTTTCGCTCCTCCCGTCGCAGGAGCGCTGGCCGCCTTGGCCGGGGCGGCGGTGGAAGCGGCTCCAGCGGGCGCGCCAGAATCAGTCACCTGGTCGGCCTTCGGACGGCTGAGTGCGATATCCAGGCCAAAGGTGTAGGGCATGCGCGTGGCTTCCGCACTTTTCTCCGTCTTGCGCAGCTCGGTATGACCCAGCCACGGCGAGGCTTCGATGTTTTTCATGTACTCGGCGACGCTGGCGTTGGACTGCGACACGCCGTCGAGGGACATCGACTGCCCATCCTGCTTGACGCCAGTCAGGCGTGCGCTCGGGGGAATGGTTTTCACCAGTTCGTCGAACAGGTGAACCATCTGCGAGCGGTCGGCCTGCAGCTGCTCGATGATCTGCTTGCGTGCCAGCAGGTGGTCGCGCACTTTTTCCAGATCTTTGATCTTGGTGATGCGCACATCGACCTGAGTGATTTCGTTCTGCAGCAGGGTGTTGCGTTCGTTCTGGTTGTCGATGCGCTCGCCCATCCAGAAGCCCCAGAGCAGCAGAAAGACGATGGCCGCGGCAAACGCCACACCGAGCTGGATGTAGAACTCGCGTTCGCGCTGCTTGCGCCGCGCGGCGCGATGCGGGAGTAAGTTGACGTGTGCCATCAGTCGAAGCTCCTCAGCGCGAGACCGACCGCAATCATCAAGGCCGGCGCGTCCTGCGCCAGCGACTGCGCCTGCACGCGCGGCGACAGCGACATGCGCGCCAACGGGTTGGCCACGATGCACGGCACCCCGAGCTGTTCTTCCAGCATGGCGCCCAGGCCTTCGATCGAGGCGCAGCCACCGGCCAGCACCACCTGATCGACCTTGCTGTATTCGCTCCCGGCGAAGAAGAACTGCAGCAGGCGGCTGATTTGCTGAGTCAGCGATTCCTTGAACGGCTCCAGCGCCTCACTCTCATAAGATTCCGGCAGGCCACCTTTGCGCTTGGCGCGACCAGCCTCCTCGTAGGAAAGGCCGAAGCGACGCATGATCTCGTCGGTCAGCTGCTTGCCGCCGAACACCTGCTCGCGCGAGTAAATGGTTCGCTGGTTGCGCAAAACGGACAGCGTAGTCATGGTCGCGCCGATATCCACCACCGCCACCAGTGCGTCGCGACCCACGCTCAGCTGGTCGGCGACCATGGCAAAGGCGTTTTCCATCGCGAAGGCTTCGACGTCGATGACGCCAGCGGTCAGGCCGCCCAATTCGAGGGCAGCCACGCGCATGTCGACGTTCTCGGTTCGCGAGGCGGCCAGCAGCACGTTGTTCATGTCAGGGTTGTCACGTACCGGGCCCACCACCTCGTAATCGAGGCTGACTTCCTCGATCGGGTAGGGGATGTACTGATTGGCCTCGATCTGGATCTGACCTTCGAGGTCGTCCTCGGACAGATCGCTGGCCATGGGAATGATGCGTGTGATCACCGCCGAACCAGCCACCGCGGCCGCGCCGTGCTTGACTTTGGAGCCGGAGCGGGCCAGCGCACGGCGGATCGCGTCGCCCACCGCCTCAACCTCGACGATGTTCTTTTCGACCACGGCATTGGGTGGCAGCGGCTCGACCGCGTAGTGTTCCACGCGAAAACGCCCGCCGGCCTGACTGAGCTGCAGCAGCTTGACGGCAGTCGAACTGATGTCGACACCTATCAGCGCCGGCTTCTTGGGTGTGAAAAGCCCCACGGTGTTTCCCCCTGACCACTAGGCGCCCCTGACCAGAAACCTGGAGGGATGCGCAATGGCATTAAATCGAAAAATTAACGCAATGGCAACGGTCTACGCGAACTTTCTCAACTAATTGTCGTGATGTCCACCACAATTGCGGGGGTAGACCTCTACGGGCCGGAGCCCCGCCGGCTTGACCTCGACGCGTCCAGACAATACCGCTACATCTATACTCTGGCACGTTTTGACTCTGGCCTTGCCAACCCACCATGCGAATTTTCAAGCGATTGTTGCGCTGGGCTCTCATCCTGGCTTTTTCCGGCATGCTGCTCGCCGTCGTTGCGGTGGGCGTGGCCTATTGGCTGATCGCACCGCGGCTTCCGGCGGTGGCCGTGCTCAAGGACTACCACATGCAGGTGCCCCTGCGCGTACTCAGCGCCGACGGCAAGCTCATCGCCAGCTTCGGCGAAACGCGGCGCATTCCGGTCGACATTGCCAATGTGCCGGACCAGCTCAAGCACGCGGTACTGTCGGCTGAAGATGCCGACTTCTACCACCACCCCGGGGTGGACTGGCACGGAATCGTCCGGGCCGGATGGCACGTGATCGCCACGGGTGGTGACAAGGGTCCGGGCGGCTCAACTATCACCCAGCAGGTCGCGCGCAATATCTTTCTCAGCCCCGAAAAGCTGTATTCGCGCAAGCTGACCGAGATTTTCATCGCCTTGCGCATCGAGCATGAGCTGACCAAGGATCAAATCCTCGAGCTGTACCTCAACAAGATGTTTCTCGGCCATCGCGCCTACGGCGTGGCCGCTGCGGCCGAGTACTACTACGGCAAGACGCTGGACCAACTGACCGTCGCCGAGTGCGCCCTGCTCGCCTCGACCTTCCAGTTGCCCTCCGTGGTCAATCCCATCAATAGCCCGGCCCGCGCCATCGCGCGGCGCAATTGGGTGCTGGGCGAGATGCTCAAGCACGGCTACATCACGCATCCGGTGTACGAAGAGGCCATCAACGAGCCCAATCACGCCTTTCCGCACGAGCAGACCATCGAAGTGGACGCACCTTATCTCGCCGAAATGGTGCGACGCCAGGCGCTGGACCGGCTTGGCAACGAGGCCCTGACCGAAGGTTACGTGGTCAAGACGACACTGCAGAGCGACCGCCAGAAAGTGGCCGTCGAGGCGGTGCGCAACGGGCTGGAAATCTATGACCACCGCCATGGCTGGCGCGGGCCGGAGGCGCACCAGGATCTGGCTGCCGACGCCGGCCCGTCGGACTACGACCGGGTGCTGTCCAGTTACTTCAGCATTTCCGGCATGCAGCCGGGCCTGGTGACCGCCGCCGACGCGACCGAGGCCACCGTTTATATGGCCGATCACACGGACGTCAAACTCGATCTGGCGGCGATGAGCTGGGCCCGTCCGCACATCGACGACGATCGCGTCGGCGCGGCGCCGACCGCCGTCAGCAAGGTGCTCAAGCGCGGCGATGTGATCCGCCTCTCCCGCAGCGACAAGGGCGAGTGGCAGCTCGACCAGATTCCCCGCGCGCAGGCGGCACTGACCTCGATCAGTCCGGAAGACGGCGCGATTCGCGCGCTGGTCGGCGGCTTCAATTTTTCGCTGAGCAAATTCAATCGCGCCGTGATGGCGGCGCGCCAGCCGGGCTCCAGTTTCAAGCCGTATTTTTACTCGGCAGCCTTCGAGCGTGGCTTCACCCCGTCATCGATCATCAACGACGCGCCGCTGGCGTTGCCGGATCCTTCCCGGCCGGGTGGCGTCTGGACACCATCCAACGACGACGGCAAGTTTGCCGGCCCGATGCGCCTGCGCGAGGCGCTGGTGCAGTCGAAGAACCTGGTCTCCGTGCGCCTGCTGGACGCCATTGGCGTGCGTTATGCGCGCGACTACGTAACCCGCTTCGGCTTTCCTCTCGACGCGATTCCACCCAATCTTTCGATGGCCCTGGGCACGGCCTCGGTGTCGCCGATGAGCATGGCGCGCGGGTATTCCGTGTTCGCCAACGGCGGCTATCTGGTCACCCCCTACTTCATCAGCGAAATCGATGATCGCAGCGGCAAGCCCGTTTATGTCGCCAACCCGGCCCGCGCCTGCCTCGATTGCCAGGAGCGCCTCCTCGAGAGCAGCCCGCCCGGACCGCCGCCGGCCGACATGCTCAAGACTCCGGCGAACGATGTCCCCGTCGCCACCAGCGCAGCCCCCGCGTCGGGTAGCAGCGTTGACGGCGTGGGCATTGCCGTGCTTCCCGCCGACGTGCATAACCAGAACGCGCACCCGCCGGTGCTTGCGCCGCATGTCATCGACATCCGCAACGACTACCTGCTCACCTCGCTGATGAAGGACGTGATCCTGCGCGGCACCGGCTCGGCGGCCAAATCGCTCAACCGCACCGATCTGGCCGGTAAGACCGGTTCCACCAACGATCACCGTGACGCCTGGTTCGTCGGTTTCAACGGCGATCTTGCTACCGCCGTATGGGTAGGCTTTGACGATTACGCCTCGCTCGGCCACGGCGAGTTCGGCGCCAAGGCCGCGCTGCCGATCTGGATGGACTACATGGGCGATGTGCTCAAAGGCCTGCCGATGAACTCGTTGCCAATGCCGCCCGGGATCAGTACGGTATTCATCAACCGCGACAGCGGCCTGCCGACCACGCCGGACGACCCCAACGGCATGAACGAGATTTTCAAGGTGGAGGACGTCGACCGCCTGCGCACGCAGGCTACCCAGCAGAAAGAAGAGGACCAGCAGCACGCCTACGATATTTTTTAAGTCGCCACGCTGCTCGCCGCTGCCCTCGCGGCGCCGATACAGCAGGCCATCCAACGATGAGGAGCGTGTCATGTCCCGAGGCGAACACCACCGCATCCACGCGCACGACCGGCTGCAGCGCAGCCGCCTGCGCATAGCCCAGGAGGCCGCTCGCCTGATGAGCGAGCACGGCATCCGCGACTTTCATCACGCCAAACTCAAGGCCGCCGAACGGCTCGGCATTCTCGACACGCAGGCGTTGCCGCGCAATCTGGAAATCGAGGAAGCGCTGCGCGAGCACCAGCGGCTGTTTCTGGGCGACAGCCAGCCCAGATCGCTGCGTCAGCGGCGCGAGGCGGCGGTGGAAGCCATGCGCTTTCTCTCCGCCTTCGAACCGCGCCTGGTCGGCGCCGTGCTCGAAGGCACGGCCGACACGCACTCGGCCGTCTGCCTGCACGTGTTCAGCGACGATCCCGACGCCGTGGGCCGCTATCTGTTCGACAACGGCGTGCCGATCGAAACCCAGACGCGCCGCCTGCGCACCACGCGCGAGGAACAGTCGGAGTTTCCCGTGCTGCTGTTTGCCGCCGACGAGCTGCCGTTCGATCTGACCGTGCTGCCGCGCGACTCGCTGCGGCAGGCGCCGCTGGACCGCCGCGCCGACGACACGCCGATGCGTCGCGCGACGCTGACGCAGGTGGAAATGCTGCTGGCGGAAAACGATGACGATGCGTTCGAACAGCGGCTGTCGGCCGCCCTACGCTGAACCGCTGAACCGGTCGCCTCCTGGACAAACCTCCCGACTGGAAAGTGCCAAAAGAAATGCCCGGGCAAGCCCGGGCATTTTTGTATCGACTGACGCAAAGACACTTAGCGCTTCGCTTCCGGCACGTAGTCGCGGACATCCGCGCCGGTGTAGATCTGACGCGGACGGCCGATGCGCGATCCCGGCGTTTCGTGCTGCTCGATCCAGTGCGCGATCCAGCCGGAGGTGCGTGCAATGGCGAACATCACGGTGAACATCTCCGTCGGAATGCCCAGCGCCTTGTAGATGATGCCGGAGTAGAAGTCGACGTTCGGGTACAGCTTGCGCTCGACGAAGTAATCGTCCTTTAGCGCCGCCTCTTCCAGCTTCATCGCCACGTCGAGCAGCGGGTCGTTGACGCCGAGTTCTTCCAGCACCTTGTGGCACATCTCGCGAATGATCTTGGCACGCGGATCGAAGTTCTTGTAAACGCGGTGACCAAAGCCCATCAGGCGGAAGCTGTCGTTCTTGTCCTTCGCGCGCAGCACGGCCTTTTCGACCTGATCCGGCGTGCCGATTTCCTTCAACTGCTTGAGCACGGCCTCGTTGGCACCGCCATGGGCGGGGCCCCACAGCGCCGTGATACCCGCGGCGATCGACGCGTACGGATTGGCGCCGGTGGAGCCGACCAGACGCACAGTCGAGGTCGAGGCATTCTGCTCGTGATCGGCATGCAGGATGAACAGCAGGTCCAGCGCCTTGGCCGCGACAGGGCTCATCTCCAGTGGCTCGCTCGGTACTTCGAACATCATGTGCAGGAAGCGCTCGACGTAGGCGAGATTGTTGCGCGGATAGCGCGCCGGCCAGCCGATCGAATAGCGGTAGCACGATGCCGCGATGGTCGGCATCTTGGCGATCAGGCGGATGGCGGCCAGCTTGCGGTCGGCCGGATCGTCGACGTTCAGATCGTCATGGTAGAACGCGGACAGCGACGCCACCGAAGCGGCCAGCATCGCCATCGGGTGGGCGTCGTGATGGAAACCCTGGAAAAAGTTCTTCTGCGACTCGTGCATCATCGTGTGATGCGTGATCTCGTGGTCGAACGCCTCAAACTGCGGTTTGGTCGGCAGCTCGCCGTTGAGCAGCAGATACGACACTTCGAGGAAACTGGATTTTTCCGCCAGTTGCTCGATCGGGTAGCCGCGATACAACAGCACGCCCTCGTCGCCGTCAATATAGGTGATGGCGCTCTTGGTGCTGGCGGTGCTGCCATAGCCCGGGTCGTAGGTGAAGTGACCAGTGTCCTTGTACAGCGTGCCGATATCGATGCACGCGGGACCCAGCGTGCCGCTGATCAGTGGCAGTTCGCTGCTGCGCTGGGTGGACTCATCGACCAGCTTGACGATCTTGGTATCGGACACAGGAATCTCCTTACATGTGGATCACCACCGGGATCACCCGTGCGGGCACCGCCGGTCGGCGAGGGGAATGCTTGGTCGTTGCATGCCGGGGAGTGCATGCGGCAAATCGAGCGCCGGAGCGCTTTTCACCGCGAATTATCGCATAAGGCCCTGTGAACATTCGATCGCGAATGGACGTGACGCCGGCACAAAAAAATACGGGGGAAGCTTGCGCTCACCCCGTATGTCGATTCGACTCTTGCACGGCCATCAATGGAAACGGCCCGAGCGGAAATTATTCTTTCGTGGCGCCCGCATAGCGACGGCGGAACTTGTCCACGCGGCCGCCGACGTCGAGCGTCTTCTGCTTGCCGGTGTAGAACGGGTGCGAATGGCTGGAGATATCCACCTTGATCAGCGGGTACTCGTTACCGTCTTCCCACTTGATGGTTTCCTTGCTGGACATGGTCGACTTGGTCAAAAACGCGAAGTCGGACGACAGGTCCTGGAAAACGACCGCTTTGTTGTTCGGATGGATATCAGGCTTCATGACAGACTCGAAAGCGATGGAAACAAGAGCGGCATTGTAACCGTCGTTTGCCAGGCGCCGCAACCCTTGCGGGCCCGAACTCAGTCTGGCGCGCCCAGCGCACGGCGAACCATGGCGGCAAAACGCAGCTGATCGACCTCCAGCACGATATCGGCATTGGCAGGCCTCCCAAGGCGCTTGGCCCAGTCGACCACGGTGGCGCCGCGGGTCAACCGACCGTCGAGTTCGACCGCCACGGCACGCTTTTCGCTGCGCGTGACGATGGACGGATCGATCGCCACCGCCATCGCCAGCGCATCGGCGGCAATCACCCCGCGCCGCCCGTGATCCGCGTTGTAGGCTCGCGCGGTGCCGGCGATGCTGTCGTAAAAATCCGCGCGTTTGTCGCCCAGCTTGAGCCAGCCTTCGAATTCGGCGTCGTCAAACGCGTGCCGCAGCGTAGCCTCCCAGTCGACCAGCTCGAACTGCGGGAACGCTTCGAAAACCACATGTGCGGCTTCCGGATCAAAGCCGATATTGAACTCGGCCGGCACGTTGCCGGTATTGCCGTGCCCGGTGACGGCGCCGCCCATGATCACCAGCCGCGCCACGCGCTCAGGCAGGCCGGGATCGATGCGCAAGGCCAGCGCGAGATTGGTCAGCGGCGCCAGCGCCACCAGGGTCAGCTGGCCGGGGCGCTCGCGGGTCAGCCGCAGCAGCGCCAGCGCGGCCGCTTCGTCCGTCAGGGCCGCGCGCGGCGGCGGGAATCCCACGTCGCCAAAGCCGTCCTGACCGTGCACAAAGGCGGCATCCTCCTCCGGCGCGCGCACCAGCGGCGTGGCGCAGCCGGCAAATATGGGCGTGGTGGCGCCCAGCAAATCAACCAGCGTGCGCGCGTTGCGCACGGTATGGCCCAGACCGACGTTGCCCGCCGCGATGCTCAGGCCTGCGACGTCGGCGTGCGCATACGCCATCAAAATGGCGAGCGCGTCGTCTACGCCGGGGTCGGTATCGATCAGCAGCTGTGGTCGGGTCATGCGAAGCGTGCGGTCAGGAAGTAGCCGGATAGCTTAGTGGGAGTGGGGAACGGGGAACAGGGAATGGGGAACACGAGCCAGAGCAGCGATCACTTTTGATCTTCCCCGTTCCCCGCCAGGCCACCTAGGGTGGTTCCCCGCTCCCGCCCTCAAGCATGCACATACCGCGCAGCGCCGCCGATCCAGCGCTCGATCAATTGCTCGGTCTGTGCCGGATGCTCGGCCAGCATGCGCTCACCCACCTGCTGCACGGCCGGCAGCAAGTGGGCGTCGCGCGCGAGGTCGGCAATGCGAAAGCTGAGCTGCCCGGTCTGGCGCGTGCCGAGCACTTCGCCGGGCCCGCGCAGCTCCAGATCCTTTTCGGCAATAAGGAAACCGTCGTTGGTTTCGCGCATCACCTGCAAGCGCTCGCGCGCCAGCTGACCAAGCGGTGGCTGATAGAGCAGCACGCAGTTCGACGCCACCGCGCCGCGCCCTACCCGACCACGCAGCTGATGCAGCTGCGCCAGGCCAAGCCGCTCGCTGTTCTCGATCACCATCAGGCTGGCATTGGGTACGTCGACGCCGACCTCGATCACCGTGGTCGCCACCAGCACGGACAGCTCGCCGGCCTTGAACGCATCCATCGCTGCCTGCTTTTCCTTCGGCTTCATCCGGCCGTGAATCAGCCCCACCCTGAAGCCCGTCAGCGCTGACGACAGTTCCGCATGTGCCACTTCTGCCGCCTGCGCGCGCAGCTGCTCGGACTCCTCGATCAGCGTACACACCCAATAAACCTGCCGACCCTCGCCGCACGCGGCGTGGATGCGCTCGATCACGTCGAAGCGCCGCGCGTTGGAGATCGCGATGGTCTGCACCGGCGTACGCCCCGGCGGCAACTCGTCGATCGAAGACACATCCAGATCGGCGTAGGCGCTCATCGCCAGCGTGCGCGGAATCGGCGTGGCGGTGAGCACCAGTTGATGCGGCACCAGACCCGTAACGTGGTCAGCTCCTTTATCGCGCAGCGCGAGGCGCTGCTGTACGCCGAAGCGATGCTGCTCGTCGACGATGACCAGGCCGAGCTGCGAAAACGCCACACCTTCCTGCATCAGCGCATGGGTGCCGATCGCCATCGAGGCACCTTCGGCAATGCGCTGCATGGCCTGCTGCCGCGCCTTGCCCTGCTGCTTGCCGACCAGCCATTCCACTGCAATGCCCAGCGGCTGGAGCCAGTGCCGAAAATTGCGCAGATGCTGCTCGGCCAGCAATTCGGTCGGCGCCATCAGCGCCACCTGCTGGCCGGATTCGATCGCCGCCAAGGCGGCCAGCGCGGCCACCACCGTTTTGCCACTGCCCACGTCGCCCTGTACCAGCCGCAGCATCGGCTTGTGCTGCGCGAGATCGCGCGCCACCTCGGCCGACACGCGCTGCTGCGCGCTCGTCAGCGCAAACGGCAGCGCCTCCAGCAACTGCGCGCGCAAGCTTCCATCGCCGCCAAGCGCTGGCGCGCGACGGCGGCGCACGGCGGCGCGCAGGCGCTTGAGGCTCAAATGCTGGGTCAGCAACTCCTCGAAGGCCAGCCGCTGCTGCGCCGGATGCCGGCCGAGCGTCAGCTGGGCCAGGTTCGCGTCCGGCGGCGGGCGGTGCACGTAAAGCAGCGCGTCGCGCAGCGACGTGAGCCCGTGCTCGGCGCAGAGTTCCGGCGGAATCAGTTCCAACTGCGCGGCGGGCGGAAGCAGTGCCAGCGATTTGGCGATCACGCCGGCCAGCCGCTTCGTGCCGAGGCCTTCGGTCGTCGGATACACCGGACTCAGCAGATCGTCGACCGCCGCCAGCTCATCGCCGCTCAGGCGCTGATAGGTCGGATGCACCATCTCCAGACCCTGCGCCGCATGGCGCACCTCGCCGTAGCAGAGCACCCGCGCGCCGACTTTCAGCTGCTCGGCCTGTGCGCGGTTGAAATGAAAAAAGCGCAGCGTCAGGGTCTGGCCGCTGACATCGCCAATGGCGACTTTCAGCTGCGGTCGAAAGCGAAAGCCGCGCTCGACTGCCTCGATTACCCCCTCGACCTGCGCACGCTCCCCGACGCGCAGGTCGGCGATGGCCGTCACGTGCGTCTTGTCCTCGTAACGCAAAGGAAGGTGAAACCACAGGTCCTGGAGATGTTCCAGACCCAGCTTCGCCAGCGTCGCGACCAGCGCGGGACCGACACCGCTGAGCGTGCTTACCGGCGCAAGACCCGGGTCGGCATCCACAATTGAAGAAGGTCGAGGAGTGCGCGCGCTCATGTCGGTCAAGCCTAACCGAGCGATACCGTCTGCCGTAAGCCTGATTTTCGGATTGGGCCGACGCGCCCTGTCGGCAGGCAACGCGCGTAAGGATCAGTCCAGCACCATCACCGCATCCACTTCGACCTGCGCCGCCTTCGGCAAGGCGGAAACCTCGATGGTGGATCGCGCGGGAAACGGCGACTGGAAATATTCGGCCATCACCGCATTGACCGTGGCGAAGTTGGCCAGGTCGGTGACGTAAATGCCGACGCGAACGATCTGCGTCAGCGAGCCACCTGCGGCCTGCGCAACCGCGGTCAAATTGTCGAACACGCGACGGGTCTGCACAGCGATATCGCCGTCGATCAGCGCGCCGGTGGCCGGATCGAGGGGAATCTGGCCGGAGAAATACACCGTATTGCCGGCGCGCACGGCCTGCGAATACGGGCCGATGGCGGCTGGCGCCAGTTCGGTGGAAATGATGGTGCGAGACATGGCTTTCCTTGAGGAAGGGGAATGGGGAACACGAGCCGGAGAAAGCATTCGCTTTGGATAACCCGTTGAACTAGGAATGTGGAGCGGAAAACGAGAGCCGGGGCGCGAGGCCCGCACTTTTGATCTTACCCGTTACCTGTTCCCCATTCCCCGCTGCATCCCCGCGTCACAAAGGATAGCGATGCGCACCGCTGATGACACCGGTGCGTCGCACGCGACGGATCACCTCGGCCAGATGCTTGCGACTCTTCACTTCCATGGAAAACAGCAGCGTTGCCGCGGCGGCATCGCGCTCGACGTATTCGACGTTGTCGATATTCGAATCCGCCGCCGCAATGGCGGCCGCCACCGTGGCCAGCACGCCCGGACGGTTGATGACTTCGATACGCAGCTGTGCACGGAAGTCGCCCTGCACATCGCGATCCCATTCAATCGGCACGTAGCGCTCCGGCGACTTGCGCAGCTCGGTCACGTTCGGGCATTCCTCGCGGTGCACGACGATGCCCTTGCCCGAGGACAGGTAGCCCACGATGTCGTCGCCCGGCAGCGGATGGCAGCAGTTGGCGAAACTCAGCACGCCGCGCTCGGCGCCGGTAATGCGAATTTTTTCGTGCGCGTTCGGCGACGTGTGCGGTGCGCCATCCAGGCGCTTGCCGCGCGAGGCCAGCAGCTGGGTGGCGACCACGTCAGGCATGCGATTGCCCAAGGCGATGTCCGAGAGCAGCTCTTCCAGACGGCTGAACTTGGAGGCTTCGAGGAACCGTTCCAGTACGGCAGTTGGCACCCCATCCAAACTGCTGCCCTGCGCGTCGAGCGCGCGATCGAGCATGCGGTGACCGAAGTCCACTGCGTCCTCGTGCTGCAGGTTTTTCAGGTACTGACGAATGGCGGTGCGGGCCTTGCCGGTGACGACCGACTCCAGCCACGCCGGATTGGGCATCGCCGACGGCGCGGTGATGATTTCAACAAGCTGGCCCGACGCCAGACGCGTGCGCAGCGGCAGCAGCTTCTTGTCCACGCGTGCAGCCACCGCGTGATCGCCGACATCGGTATGTACGGCGTAGGCGAAATCCAGCGCGGTCGCGTTGCGCGGCAGCGAGAGAATGTCGCCGCGCGGCGTGAACAGGTAGACCTCGTCCGGGAACAGGTCGATCTTTACCGCTTCGATGAATTCCGCCGAGGACGAGGTGTTCGCCGAGTTGTCCGCCAGTGACGACAGCCATTCGCGCGCGCGCGCCTGCGCGCTGTTGGCCGGACCGCTGTCGGTCTTGTAGGCCCAATGGGCCGCCACGCCGCGCTCGGCCACCGAGTCCATTTCGGCGGTGCGGATCTGCACCTCGATCGGCGCACCGAAGGGCCCCAGCAGCACGGTATGCAGCGACTGGTAGCCGTTCGCCTTGGGGATCGCGATGAAATCCTTGAAACGTCGATCGACCGGTTTATATAGGGCGTGCACCGCGCCGAGCGCCATGTAGCAGCTCATCGCGCTGTCGACGATCACGCGAAAACCGTACACGTCCATCAGCTGGGCGAAGCTCTTGTGCTCCTCGTGCATCTTCGAATAGATGCTCCACGGCGACTTGATCCGCCCGACCACGTCGCTCTGCATATGCTCGGCACTGAGGCGGCTCGCCAGCGCTGTTTCGATCTTGCCCATCGCCTCACGGCGATTGCCGATGGCGGCGCGGATACGCTCGCTGATCACGCGGTAACGATCCGGGTACAGCGCGCGAAAGCCAAGATCCTGCAGCTCGGCCTTGAACTTGTTCATGCCCAGACGCTGAGCGATGGGGGCGTAGATTTCCAGCGTTTCGCGGGCAATGCGGCGGCGCGAGGCCGGATCCTTGGCGCCCAGCGTGCGCATGTTGTGCAGCCGATCGGCCAGCTTGATCAGGATCACGCGCAGATCGCGCGCCATCGCCAGCAGCATCTTGCGAAAGCTTTCGGCGTCGGCTTCCTGGCGGGAACCGAACTGCATCTTGTCCAGCTTGGTCACGCCGTCGACCAGCTCGGCCACTACCTCGCCGAACTCGCCGGCCAGCGCCTCGCGGCTCAGCGTGGTGTCTTCCAGCGTGTCGTGCAGGATGGCCGCGACGATGGTTTCGGCATCGAGCCCGAGTTCGGCCAGGATGCCGGCCACCGCCACCGGATGGGTGATGTACGGCTCGCCGCTTTTGCGCTCCTGCCCGGCGTGCGCATCGGCACCGACCTCGAAGGCCCGGATGACCTTGGCGATCTGCGCTTCGGACAGGTACGCGACCCGCTCTTTCAATGCCAGCACGTAGGGAGGCAATAGCGACAAGTCGACCGAACCCGGGTCCGTGGCCGTTGTCATGGAAGTCGGCGCCGGCTCAGGCGCCTACCTCGGAAAAACGAGTGAGGCTGACGAAGAATGAAACGCGAATGGCTGCGCGCAGGCGTTCCGGAGCACCAGAAGCAACAGTGCGGAAGGAACGCTGTTGACAGCCGGCGTCCATCAGTCGTCGCCGCCCTTGGACAGATCATCGTCAACTTCGGCGGCGGCCCACTCGAGCGCCTCACGTTCGGCGCGCTCGCGCTCGGCCGTGTCGATCTGGTCGATCATGTTCTGGTCGATGCGGCGCTCGGCGATCTCACGCAGGGCCAGCACGGTAGGCTTGTCCTGCTCGGGATTGACCGCAGGCTCGGCGCCCTTTTCCAGCTGGCGCGCGCGCTTGGTAGCCATAAGCACCAGCTCGAAACGGTTGTTGACCACCTCGAGGCAGTCTTCAACGGTGATACGTGCCATGCGAAATCCTCAAAAAATAAATGACTTAAGCGGCCGAGTAGTGTATCGAGCGGGCGCTTTGCTGGCAATGTGGCCAGCGCGTATGATGGCCGGCTGCCTACGCGCGAGCTTTATGAGGCTAAAAGCACACTGAAAGCCGTGCAAGATATAAAACTAATCAGTACAATTATGTTCGCCTCCCTCGCCCACGAATCTTTCGCAACGATGCCTTCCATGCCCCGATCCCTCCCCCTGAGTCGCTGGTTGCTGCTGCTTGCGATCGTGCTGTTGGCTGGCTGCGCCACCATCGCCCCTCCGCGCACCGACGACCCGCTGGAGAAGTACAACCGCAAGGCCTACAAATTCAATGATTCGCTGGACAAGGCCGTCATTCGCCCGGTGGCCGTCGGCTATCGCAAGATCACCAATGCTCCGGTGCGAAAGGGCGTAACAAACTTCTTCACCAATATCCGCATGCCGATCACGGTGGTCAATGATCTGCTGCAGGCCCGCCCCAAGCAGGCCGCGCAGAGCACAGGGCGCTTTGTGGTCAATCTGACGATCGGCTTCGTCGGCTTCATGGACCCGGCCAGCCAGTTCGGCATCCCGCTGGAAAACAATGACTTCGGCATTACGCTGGCGCGCTGGGGCCTGCCGGAAGGTGATTACCTGATGCTGCCGCTGTTCGGCCCAAGCACCGGCCGCGATATATGGCGCATACCGGTGGACAGCTACTTCCTCGATCCGCTGAGTTATTTCTCGTCGAATTATCACTATCACGGTCTGCAGTATCTGCCGCAGGTGATCTATCTGGTCAACCTTCGTGCCCGCGCCATCGATGCAGAGGGTTTCCTCAACTCGGCCTACGATCCGTACGTGTTCATTCGTGACGCGTATCGCCAGCAGCGGCTTTACGACATTTACGACGGCAACCCGCCGGACAGCGCGATTCAGCACATGCAGGGGCTGGACGACAAGAATTTCGATCCCGATGAATTGCTCGATCAGCAGCACCAGTGGGAAAACAGCCATCCGGGCCAGACCAACAAGGGCAGCCAGTAATCCCGCAGCATCCAAATTTAATGCATACAAAAAAGGGGCCGTCGGCCCCTTTTTTGTGCCTGCAACTTGCCGGACTAGCCGATCAGGTGATCGACCTCGGATACCCTGGCCAGCGCCTGCAGCCCGTCAGGCATGTGCACGATTTTCAGCTGCCGTCCTTTTCTCGCCGCCTCCGCCATGACCGTAACCAGGCATGACAAGCCGGCACTGTCGGCATGCGACACACCGGCCAGATCGAGCTGCGCGATGGAGCGATCCGCCAACGCCGCCTCGATCGCCTCGGTAGCTGCTGCCGCCGTGTTGAAGTTGAGCAGCCCCGAGACACCGAGCACACCCGGCGTCTTGGTCGTCAGCTCAAACCCGCGGTCGGCGACGACAGTCACTGCCCCCCCTTGGTGTCCTTCGCCATCGAGTCGAGCGCCTTGCCGCCCTTGGTCTCAAGATTGGTGATCAGCGCATCGATGCCGCTCTTGCGAATTTCCGCGTCGACCTGATTGCGGTAGTTGGTGACGTAGGAGATGCCCTCGATGATCACATCGTAGGCCTTCCAGTCACCGGAGTGGGTCTTGCGAAAAGCGTAGTCGATCGATACGAGCTTGCCGTCGTCCATCACCACCTGGGTGCGGACCAGGGTGCGCTTGTCGTTGAGGTCGCCGCTGAACGGCAGCACCTTGACGCGCCCGCGCGTGTAGTCGAGCAGCCCTTCGGCATAGCGGTGGGTGATCGAGTTGTAGAACGCCTTGGCGAAGCGCTCGCGCTGGGCCGGAGTCGCTTCGCGAGCGTGCTGTCCCAGCACCAGGATCGACGCGTAGTCAATGTCGAAGTGCGGCAGCAGCACTTCGTCGATGATGCTGATCAGCTTGTCCTGATTCTGCTTCAACTCATCGCGGTGCCCGTCGATGGCTGTGGCCAGCTGGTCGGCAATGGATTGAATGATCTGTTCGGGCGTCTGCGTGGCGGACGCGGCGGCCGGCGCCGGATCCTGTGCAAACGACGGGCTGGCGACGAGGGCGCCCATGGCAATGGCGGTGGCGAGAGCAAGTCTGCGCAACATGGAAAACTCCTTGGACATGACCGGTTTACTGCTTGCCGGTGGGGGTAGTGGGAGAGGATGTATCCGACGACTTGTCGCCGGGCTTGCCGTTGCCGGCATCTTTCTTGTCGCTGGATGAGGAACCATTGACCAGGAACTTGCCGATCAAATCCTCCAGCTGCATGGCGGACTGAGTCAACACCATTTCATCACCGTTCTTCAGTGCATCCGGTGAACCGCCCGGCTGGATGGCGACGAACTGCGAGCCGATCAAGCCGCTGGTGAACACGGCCGCCGAGGAATCGTCGGGAATCTGGTTGTAGCGATTATCTATCGCCAGAGTGACCTTCGCATCGAGCTTGACCGGATCGGCCACGACCGACTGCACGCTGCCGATCGGCACGCCTGCCATTTTCACCGCCGCACCGGCCGACAGCGTACCGACGTTCGAGAAGGTCGCCGTGACCTTATAGGTGCCGCCCAGGTTGTCGGCCATGCCGCCGGCACCGAAGAACTTGCCCAGCATGTCCTCCAGCTGCTCGGCCGGCTTGGTCAGCGCCAGCGTGCCGCCATCGGCGACCGTCTTCTTGGATGTGCCGTAGACAATGCCGACGTACTGGTCGCCCAGCAGGCCACTGGTGAAGATGGTGGCGACCGAATCGAGCGGGATCTTGTCGTAGTTTTTGTCGATCGCCAGCTTCACGTCGGCCACTTCGGCGCCGGGCGCCAGCGTGATCGACTGCACCTGACCGACGCGCACGCCGGCAATTTTCACCGGCGCGCGCTCTTTGAGCTGACCGATGTTGGCGAAGTGGGTGTCGACGGTATAGCTGGCGCCGTGTTGCGTGTTGGCGACAGACGTGGTCTGGGTCGCCAGATACACCAGCGCGGCAAAACCCAGCACGATGAACAGGCCGGTGCCGACGGCATAGGAGTTTCTCGGTTGGCTCACGGCACGATCCTCGATAGACGATGGAAAAACAGGGACTGGGGGAAAATGAAGCGATGCATGGCGGCCATCACATCAGGAACGCGGTGAGGACGAAGTCCAGCGCCAGAATGGCGATCGACGAAGCCACCACGGTACGCGTCGTGGCATAGGCCACGCCTTCGCTGGTCGCCGGCGTGGTAAAGCCCTGATAAACGGCAATCAGCGTCACCACGGCGCCGAACGCCAGGCTTTTCAGCAGCACGCCGTTGACGATATCGGTGTGCAGATCGACCACCGCCGTCATGTTCGACCAGAACGTGCCGTTGTCGATGCCCAGCCAGGTAACGCCGACCAGGTGCCCGCCGAGCACCGACATGGCGCAAAACACGCAGCACAGCAGCGGCATCGCGATCAGCCCGGCCAGAAAGCGCGGCGTGCCGACGTAGGCGATCGGATCGACCGCCATCATCTCCATCGCATCGATCTGGTCGGTGGCGCGCATCAGGCCGATCTCGGCCGTAATCGACGTACCTGCCCGACCGGCGAAAAGCAGCGCAGTGACCACCGGCCCGAGTTCGCGGTATACCGACAGCGCCACCACCATGCCACTGGCCGAGGTGCCGCCGAAGATCGACAGCACGTGGTACAGCTGCAGCATCAGCACCATGCCGACAAACAGACCGCAAACCATGATGATGGTCAGGCTCATCGCGCCAACAAACCACAGCTGGCGCAGCGTTTCGCGCACGTAGCGGAAGCTGCGCGGAATCGCCGCCAGTAGGGTGAGCAGAAACAGCGCGCAACCGCCGATCTGGGCCAGCGACCCGGTCAACGCATTGGTGGTCGGTACCGGACGCGTACTCATTTGGCGGCTCCGGAAAAGCCCAGCGCCCGCGCGTAGTCACCCGCGGGATACTGGAACGGCACCGGGCCATCCTCCTGTCCGCCGAAAAACTGCTTCGTCCAGGCGGAGCCGTCGTCGGCGATGGTCTTCGGATCGCCCTGCGCCACGACCTTGCCGTTGGCAATCAGGAACACGTGATCGGCGATCCGCTTCACCGCCTCGATTTCGTGCGCCACCAGCACGCTGGTGATGCCGAGCGTTTCGTTGAGCGTGCGGATCAACTTCAGCACCTGATTCAGCGCCACAGGATCGAGCCCCACAAACGGTTCGTCATAAAGAATCAGCATCGGATCGAACACGATCGCACGCGCCAGCGCGACCCGCCGCGCCATGCCGCCGGACAGCTCGTTCGGCATCAGCTGCGCGGCGCCACGCAGACCGACCGCCTGCAGTTTCAGCAGCACCACGTTGCGAATCAGCACTTCGGGCAGCTTGGTGTGCTGGCGCAGCGGAAAGGCCACGTTCTCGAACACGCTGAAGTCGGTCAGCAGGGCCGAGTTCTGAAACAGATAACCGATGCCCTCGCGCAGCTTGTACAGCGCTTCGCGCGACAACTGGGGCACGTCCTGACCATCCACCAGGATCTGCCCGGCATCCGGCGTCATCTGCCCGGTGATGTGCTTGAGCAGGGTCGTTTTGCCGGTGCCACTAGGGCCCATGATGGCCGTGACCTTGCCGCGCGGAATGTCCAGATCGAGCTTGTCGAAAATCGTCTTGCCGTTGAGTACCGTCGTCAGGCCGCGAACCCGCACCAGGGTGCTGTCGTCAGGCGGGTTGCGTACGGGATCGGTCATGGGAGGGAAACGGCGATAAGAAGACGTTCAAGGTAGCCGAAGAACCGTGCGAAGACCATGAATACCCGCGCGCCGCTTAACTCTCGCTCAGCCCTATGGCCGCTCAACCGCCGGCCAGCAGCTCCGCGATCAGCGCCTCGTGCCGCCGCCACTGCAGCGCGCTGCGCTGGCGCACCGCCCGCACGATCGCCTGCAGGTCGTCCAGGGCATCGGCAAAGGCATCGTTGATCAGGATGTAGTCGAACTCGTGCGCGTGGGCGATCTCGCCACGCGAGTTGTGCAGCCGCCGCTCGATCACCTCGGCGCTGTCCGACCCGCGCCCGCGCAATCGGCGCTCCAGCTCGGCGCGCGAGGGCGGCAGGATGAAAATGCTGACGCAGTCGGACTTGCTGCGACGCACCTGCTCGGCGCCCTGCCAGTCGATCTCCAGCAGCACGTCACGGCCTTCACCCAGCAGCGACTGCACGGTGGTGCGCGACGTGCCGTAGAGATTGCCGTGAACTTCGGCGTGCTCGAGAAAAATCCCCTCGCCGATTTCGCGCTCGAATTCCGCACGCTCCACAAAAAAGTAGTGCCGGCCGTACTGCTCGCCCTGCCGCGGCGGTCGCGTGGTGTGCGATACCGACAGCGAAATGGCCGGCTCGCGCTCGAGCAGCGCATTGACCAGGCTCGACTTGCCCGCGCCGGACGGTGCGGCGACGACGAACAGCGTGCCTTCGAACTCAACGGTGGCGGCGGCGATGCTCATGCCGGTCAGGCCCGGTGCCATGCCGCGGGCGTCGACGACTGCGACGTTTTGCCACCGGGACGTTTGGCGTCGGCGCGGTACTGGGCGTTTGGCATCGAAGAATTGGCTTTCATCGTCGAAGTATAACGGCTGGACCCGGTCGTCCAGCCGTTGCGGCGCTTCGAAGGCCTCTGCGCGCCATGGTCGGATGCTGCGTTTCTGCCGACTGCCCTGAATTCGGCAGCCTCCGCGTTTATTAGGCTGCGGGAATCGCATGGGGAAAACGGTGCTCGATGAAGGCAAGGCTTTTTTTGATGCTCGCACTGAGCGCGGCAGGCATAGCAGCGACCGCGCAGGCTGCCGCCCGTTTGCGGAGCCCTAGATCGGCGCCCAGTCTCCAGATTTTAGGGTTCACGCTGGGGCAGCCGCCGACGCTGATCACCTGCCCGACCACGCGGGACGGTCTCTTCGACAGCCGATCGTGGTCGCCGACGCTCGACAGCACCTGCATGGAGGCCGCGACCCACGCCGACACAAGCTCGGATGGCCGCGAGAAAACCCTGCCGGTCCACTTCAGCCGCTCCGAAGAACCAACGCTTGCGCCGGGCACCCGCGCGCGCGGTTTTGCGCTGGTGATACTGGACGACACCGTGCAGGGCCTGCGCGTGCGCACCAGCGGTCTGGACAGCCAGAAAGCGACCTTTGCCGTGCTCAGAAAAAAGTACGGCCCGCCTACCTCCGTTGCCGGAGTACACGGCCAGAACAGCGCGGAGAGGTCAGCCGCAAGCATCAGCGCCAGCTGGGTCTTCACCGACCTTAAGGTCCGCTTCGAAGGCATCGATGCGACGACTGGCGAAGGGAGGTTATTCATCACCACCGTCGGCGCATACGAATACGCTGAGCTAAGCAAATCAGCGAATCAGGTAGAACTCGCGGCGCGCGGCGGGTGACTGCCACGCCTGCAGCTGTTCGCGTGATTCGGCGATCACCAGTTCGGCCACGAGGTCGACGGCATCGGCCCGGGTGGCGAATCGCATGACGGATTCCTGTGTCTCGGTGTCGAACACGATGAAGCCTTCGCGCGCGGGCCTGATCTCAAGCATGGTGCGTTCTGCCTCAAGGGAGGGGGCTTCGTTCCCGGAAAGCCCTGACCTTGATCGACGGCGGTTGCCGAACGCTTATCGGGTGGGGCGCTACGTGCGAAGCAGAATCAGACTGACCGGCGCCGCGACGTTTTGTTATAGGCCCAGGCAGTCGCGTCATGTAGGGTTTTGCTGACGCGCAGAGATGTCCTGCTCGCTGCAGGTGCCCGCTTGCATGGTCCGCAACCCCGGCGGACTCAGCCTGCTGTCAGGGATTGAGCAGTGCGCGATGGCATGAACCGCAGCGTCACTCGATGTTCTGCACCTGCTCGCGCATCTGCTCGATCAGCACCTTCAGCTCGACCGCCGCGTTGGTGCTGCGGGTGTCGACCGATTTGGAACCCAGCGTGTTCGCCTCGCGGTTGAACTCCTGCATCAGGAAATCCAGCCGGCGACCGACCGGTTCCTTCAGCCCCAGCACGCGGCGGGTTTCGCCGATATGCGTGCTGAGGCGATCCAGCTCTTCGTCCACGTCGGTGCGGGTGATCTGCATTACCAGCTCCTGCTCCAGCCGGCCCGGCTCGATCGGCTGCTTGATGTCGGCCAGCCGGCCTTCGAGGCGGGTGCGCAACGCCGCACGGATTTCCGGCATCCAGCGGCGCACGTCGGCGACCACGCGTTCGATGCTGTCGAGCTTGTCACGCAGGATCTCGCCAAGCTTTTCACCTTCACGCTCGCGCGTTGCCGTGAGCGCGTCGAGCGCGCGATCGAGCACCTCGAACAGCGCGGCCTGCTGCGCCTCCGGATCGATCTCCGCCTGCTGCATCACGCCGGGAAAGCGCAGCAGATCGGTCAGTTCGACGCGCATCTGGGGAAAGCGCGTGCGCATGCTCAGGGCCAGTTCGGCCAGTTTGGACACCAGCGCGTCGTTGATGTTGAGGCTGTCGCTGCGCGCATCGTTGCCGCGCAGGCGCACCGTGATATCCAGCTTGCCGCGCGACAGCTTGGCCGCAATGCGCTCGCGCAGCAGCGACTCGAAGCCGCGCAGTTCGTCCGGAAGGCGCGGGCTCAGTTCCAGATAACGATGGTTGACCGTGCGCAGTTCGCAGCTGAGCGTGCCTGCGGGGCCGGTGGTTTCAGCGCTGGCGTACGCCGTCATGCTGCGGATCATTCGAGTGACATCCAGACGTCCTGAGAGAGCGCAATGGTAAACTCTGCGGCCCCGCCATGCTCGACCCGGCGATCCGAAGCGAAGCCCTCCATGAATGCAGTCACCCGCCCCAGCGGCCGCGCCAGCGACCAGCTGCGCAGCGTTACCATCGAACGCCATTACACCCGCCACGCCGAAGGTTCGGTGCTGGTGAGCTTCGGCGACACCCGCGTGCTGTGCACGGCCAGCATCGAGGATCGCGTGCCGAACTGGCTGCGCGGCAAGGGCGAAGGCTGGGTCACCGCCGAGTACGGCATGCTGCCTCGTGCCACCAACACCCGCACGCAGCGCGAAGCCGCGCGCGGCGGCCAAGGCGGCCGCACAATGGAGATCCAGCGGCTGATCGGCCGCAGCCTGCGCGCCTGCATCAACCGGCAGGCGCTGGGTGAGCGCGTCATCACGCTGGACTGCGACGTGATCCAGGCCGACGGCGGCACCCGCACAGCGGCGATTACCGGTGCCTACGTCGCCCTGGTCGACGCGGTCAATCACCTGATGAAGCGCGAAAACCTCAAGCGCAACCCTATCGTCGGCGCCGTCGCCGCGATTTCCGTCGGCATCTACAAAGGCATGCCGGTCCTGGATCTCGATTACGCCGAGGACTCCAACTGCGATACCGACATGAACGTGGTGATGAACGACGGCGGCGGCTTTATCGAAGTACAGGGCACCGCTGAAGGTCATGCGTTTCGCCGCGACGAAATGAACGCGCTGCTGGCGCTGGCTGAGAAAGGCATCGGCGAGCTGGTACTGGCGCAGCGCGCGGCGCTGACGCCGGCCGGTTGAGTCGGTTATGCAGCGCATCGTTCTGGCCAGCAGCAATCCCGGCAAGCTCGCGGAGTTCAACCTGCTGCTGGCCGATAGCGGCTTTGAGGTGGTGACGCAGGCGAGCCTCGGCGTGGATGATGCCGAGGAAACCGGCCTCAGCTTTGTCGAGAACGCGCTGCTGAAGGCGCGCCACGCCGCGCGCGCCACCGGCCTGCCCGCGCTGGCGGATGACTCGGGCCTGTGTGTCGACCATCTGCGCGGCGCGCCGGGCCTTTACTCCGCTCGTTATGCCGGCACGCACGGCGATAACGCGGCCAACAACGCCAAGCTGCTGCGCGAGCTCGACGGCGTGCCGCCGGAACAGCGCGGCGCCTTCTTCATCTGCGTATTGGCGCTGATCCAGCACGCGGACGATCCCGCGCCGCTGATCGCCGAAGGTCGCTGGCATGGACATGTGCTCGGCGAAACGCGCGGCGTCCAAGGTTTCGGCTACGACCCGCTGTTTGTCGCAGACGGCCAGAGCGCCAGTGCGGCCGAGCTCGATCCGTCACTGAAGTCGCGCATCAGCCATCGCGGCCAGGCGCTGGCCCGGCTGCGCGCGCAGCTTGGCTGATCCGATGACGATGGACCCATGTCAAAGCTGATCGCTCCGCCGCTCTCGCTCTACGTGCACATGCCGTGGTGCGTGAAAAAATGCCCGTACTGCGATTTCAACTCGCACGGGCTGCGCAACGAGCCGCCGCCGTACGAGGCCTATATCGACCATCTGCTGGCCGATCTCGACGCCGACCGGCGCGACTTTGGCGCGGCGCTTGAACAGCGCCCGATCGTCAGCGTGTTCTTCGGTGGCGGCACGCCGAGCCTATTTGCACCGGCGCTCATCGAGCGGTTTCTGGACGGCGCGCGCGCACGGCTGCCGTTCGACGCCGAGGTCGAAGTCACCCTGGAAACCAATCCCGGCACGGTCGAACACGGCCGTTTCGACGGCTATCTGGCGGCCGGCGTCAACCGCATCTCGTTCGGCATCCAGAGCTTCGACGACGACAAGCTGAAGCGGCTCGGCCGCATCCATTCGGCGATCGAGGCCGAGGTCGCGGTGAAGTCGGCGCAGGATGCCGGCTACCGCAACATCAATCTGGACCTGATGTACGCCCTGCCGCAGCAGCAGCTTGACGGTGCGCTGGCCGATGTCGCCCGCGCGGTGGCACTGCAGCCCACGCATATCTCGCACTACCAGCTCACGCTGGAACCCAATACCGCCTTCGCCGCCAACCCGCCGCCGCTGCCCGACGACGACCACGCCTGGGCGATGCAGGAAGCCTGCGAGCAGGCGCTGGCTGCGGGCGGCTACGGGCAGTACGAAATTTCGGCGTATGCCCGGGCCGACCGGCGCTGCGCGCACAACCTCAATTACTGGCGCTTCGGCGACTATCTCGGCATCGGCGCCGGCGCGCACGGCAAGATCAGCGACGCCACCCGCGGCACGGTTCACCGCCGCTGGAAGTCGCGCCTGCCGAAGAGTTATATGGATGCCGGTGACAGCGCGAAGCGCATCGGCGGCGACAGCGTGGTCGACGCCGCCGAGCTGCCGTTCGAATACATGCTCAACGCGCTGCGGCTGGTCGACGGCGTGCCCTCGGCGGACTTCTCTGCCCATACCGGGCTAGCGCCGGAAATGATTGCGCCCGCAGTGGCCGCCGCCCGCCAACGCGGCTGGCTGACCGACGATCCGGAAAAACTGCAGACCACCGCGCTCGGCCAGCGCTTTCTGAACGACGTCATCGCCAGTTTTCTGGACTGACGCGTCCACCACGATTTCGCCGGGCCCTACACGATTATCAAGTGGCGCGTCCGTGACAAGCGGCATAAACTCAGCCGATTGGGGATAGGGCGAGTTCATCATGGATGTCGAGCAGAATCGACGTCGTCGTTTCGAGGCGTATCAATCATTCCGTCTGAAAGACGGACGCTGGCCCGCGCGCGCGCAGCGGCTGCTCGAATCTTCTTACGCGCTCTGCGTGGAAGGTTTGCAAGAACCGCTGCATCACTGCCTGACTGATTTCGAGCAGAAGCTGTTCAAGCAGGCCGAAAGCGCCAAGCTGCCCAAGCAGCAGCAGGACTTTCTGATCAGCCGACTGCGCGTGGTGCACGACCGCGTGGCGTTCGAAGAGAGGTTTCTGCTGGAGCTGGCTGGCGCCTTCAACGAGATCGACAAGGCCTCGCTCAAACCCGAAACATTCGCGACCCCTCGATCGCGGCTGTCGCTGCAGCTGCTCGATCAGACCGAGCAGGAAATGGTGATGTCGATCGAGCGCCTCGGCGCGCGCGGCGAAATGCGCCATAACAGCGTGCTATATGAGCTGGGCTATCGACTGGCCGTGCTGATCGGCGCGCCGCCGCTGGACGGTCGCGCGCTGCCACTGGGCCCATACGCGCTCACGCGCGCCATCCACGCGGCCAGCCTTGTGCTTGAGCTGCCGCTGGAGCATCACCTGCTGCTGATGCAGAGCTTCGAGGAGCAGCTGATCCAGGCGCTTGCCCCGGTATACGACACGGTCAATGCGAAGCTGCTGGAGGACGGCATTCTGCCCGAGCTGCGCAGCATCCCGGTGCCGCGCCAGGTCAACACGCGGCCGGGAACTGCGACGCCAGAAACCGCCGCCGCTCCGGTGGAGAAAGTCCGTCAGACCAGCGCCTCGGGCGCTGCAACCAGCGATTCCATCGAGGTGCTCGAGTCGCTGCGCGAACTGTTGACCCAGCGACGCACCGCGGCCAGCGCATCCCACGGCCAACCGGCCGGTCGCGCCGCCAGCGCCGATGAACTGCAGGTCGCGCTCGGCGCGCTGCAGCAGCATCTGGTCAAGGTCACCGACCAGGCCAGCCGCGAATTGCGCAGCGCCCAGCGGCTGCGCGAAGAGCTGCTGACCCAGCTCAATCTCGGCAAACCCGCCGGCGCACCGCAGACCCAGCTCAGCGTCGAACAGGGCGACACGGTCGATCTGGTTGCCATGCTGTTCGAGCAGCTCGGCCAGCAGCTGCACGGCAACGGCCACAATGCGCATGCCCTGCTGGGCAACATGCAGCTGCCGGTCACGCGCATCGCCGTGGCAGAGCCGGAGTTTCTGGAAAAACGCGATCACCCCGCGCGCAAGCTGCTCGATACCGTCACCGCTGCCGCGCACGACTGGCTCGACGGCAGCGACGACGAGAGCGGGCGTCCGCTGGCGGCCAAGCTCGACCAGCTGGTGGCGCGCGCCAATCAGGAGCCACCAACCGCCGGCCTCTACACCGCCCTGCTGGCCGATATCGAACATCATCTCTCGCTGCTGACGCGCAAAGCACAGACCGCCGAAAGCCGTCATCTGGAAGCGGCGAAGGGCCGCGAGCGACTCGATCAGGCGCGCCAGCGCGCCAGCGAGTACATGGCCGAGCGCTTTGCCCAGGCGCCGCCGCGCGGCCTGCTACGAGCACTGCTGGATCGCGCGTGGTCCGACGTGCTGGCGCTGACCCTGTTGCGCCACGGCGAACACAGCGGCGCGTTCGAGGCACAGCTAGCGATCACCGACCAGCTGCTAGGCCGTCTGCCGATACGCGATGTCGACCAGCTGCAGGTCGATGTGGAGGTAGGCCTGCAGCAGATCGGCATGCACGCCGAAGAAGCCGTGCAGGTCGCGCAGCGACTGCTGGGGCTGGACGATCCGGATGCCAATATCGACCTGCCCAGCACCACCGATCTGGCGCTGCGGCTGAAGCAGCATCAGCGCCTGGGCGAAAGCGTCAACGCGGAAGGCCCGGTTCCCGAGATTGCGCAGGAGGCCACGATCGATCCCCGCGAGCTCTCCATGCAGCAGCACTTGCGCGACCTGCCCTTTGGTACGTGGTTCGAATTTGTCGACCCCGCCGGCGGACGCATGGTGCGACGCAAGCTCGTGTGGCATTCGCCGATATCCGGCCGCTGCCTGCTGGTGACGCAACGCGGCCAGCGCGGCGAGGAAATGAATATTGCGCAGCTCGCGCACGAAATCGTGGCCGGACGCGTCAGCGAAGTACCGGTGCAGCGCGAAGGCCTGCTCGACCGTGCCTGGCGCAGCCTCACCGGCAGCCTGCGCCAGTCCGCTTCCTTGGGGCAGAAACAACGACAGGAGTCCGTCCGCCCATGAATATCCGCGAAGGCTATGGCGAAAAGCGCCGCATCGAACGCAAGCGCGTGACCTTTCCCGCCCAGGTCACCGACGCCATCAGCGGCCGCATGATGGGCTATGTCGGCAATCTCTCCAGCAACGGCATGCTGCTGATCAGCACCCAGGCGCCGCGCGGCGAAGCGCTGTTCCAGGTGAAGCTGCCGCTGCCCGAGTCGGGACAGGACTTGGGCTCCGCTGCGCTGATCGAGGTCGGCATCCAGGAACAGTGGCACGACCATGCGGCCAGCCCGGGCCAGGTGTGGGCCGGCTACCGGATCGTGGCCATCAGCGATGCCGACGCCGAGCGCCTGCACGTCTGGCTCGATCGAAACTGAGCATGTGGACCCGCTGAGCGTCTAAGAACAAGACGATCCGCGCGCCATGATGCGCGCGTCGTATGGTCTTATCATGGGCAGTCAGGCCGCGCGTGCTGCTCACGCCGCGGCGCTCATCTGAAGGAAAGTCCATGTCTGTCGCCAAGCTTGCCTCGCTATATCCCGATCATCTCAGCACCCTGCGCGAGCGCGCCGACAAAGCGCTGGCGCTGGCCGGCTTCGACCATCTGCTGATCGCCGCGGGCATGCCGCTGCGCAAGTTTCTCGACGATCAGGATCAGCCTTTCATCGTCAGCCCGCACTTCAAGCACTGGCTGCCGCTGACCGACGCGCCGGGCAGCTGGGTCGTCTACACGCCTGGCAAGAGACCCAAGCTGATCTTTCTGCAGCCGCGCGATTACTGGCACGTGGTGCCGGATGCCCCGACCGGCTACTGGGTCGACGCGTTCGATATCAGCATCGTGCGTACCGCGGCCGAGGCGGTTGCGCAGTTGCCTGGCGGGAAATGCGCGGTGATTGCCGCGGGTTACTCGGCGATGGACGGCATCGAGGCGAACAATCCGCCGGCCGTGCTCGATTACCTGCACTGGTATCGAAGCTACAAGACGCCGTACGAACTGGAGCTGATGCGCGAGGCCAGCCGTATCGGCACCCGCGCGCACCGTGCGGCCGAGCAGGCGTTCCGCGCCGGCGAAAGCGAGTTCGGCATCCACATGGCGTATCTGGCCGCCGCCAGCCAGAGCGACGCGGAGCTGCCATACGCCAGCATCGTCGGACTCAACGAACACGGCGCCGTGCTGCATTACACGAACTTTGATCGCAAGGCGCCGGCGCAAAGCCGCTCGTTCCTGATCGACGCTGGCGCCAGCGCCGCCGGTTATGCCAGCGACATCACCCGCACCTACGCTGCGGCCGGCGCCGCTGAATTTCAGGCCTTGATCGACAGCGTCGACCGGGCTCAGCAGGGCTTTGCGGCCAAGGTGCGCGCGGGCCAGAGCTATCCCGAGCTGCACATCCACGCGCACCACGTGCTGGCTGAGGTGCTGCGCGAACACGGCTTCATCCGCATGAGCGCGGAAAGCGCCGTGGCCTCGGGCGTCACCGGCACGTTCATGCCGCACGGGCTCGGCCATCCGATCGGCCTGCAGGTGCACGACGTAGCCGGCTTCCAGCAGAGCGAACGCGGCGGCACGATCAGCCGTCCAGACGGCCATCCGTATCTGCGCATGACGCGTGCATTGGAACCCGGCATGGTGGTGACCATCGAGCCGGGCCTTTACTTTATCGACATGCTGCTGGAAGAACTTCGTGGCAAACCCGTCGCCAGCGACATCAACTGGAACAAGGTTGATGCGTTCCGAAAGTTCGGCGGCATTCGCATTGAGGACGACGTCGTATGCACCAACGACGCACCGGAGAACCTGACGCGCGATGCGTTCGCGCTGTTGAGCTGAGGTCTTCGTTCGCGTGCGCGACCCCTCGTCCGCACAACGAAATCAAGCGGTGCCCGCTAGATCGTTGCGCCCAACCTCGTCGCGCTGATCCGGCACAATTTTATCGACCATGCGGCTACGTCGAGCGCAATCTTAAGAGCCAATGCATGGAGCATCATCGCATCGACCGTTCGCCATCCAGTTATCGCCATTACCGCCACGTGCACGCCAAGCGACCGCTGCGTCGGGTGGTGGTCGAGGTGGCCGTCGTGGCGTTGGCCAAGATCGCCTTTCTGGTGGTGCTCGGCTGGCTGCTGTTCGCGCCCCATCCCCATCCGGCCGTTGCCGTCCGCTCGACGTCGCGCCAGCTTACGCCCGCCTTGGCGGCGCCCACTGTTGTCCCGCCGCAGTCGCCCTTCGCAACGAGGTAATGCGGGCGGCGTCAGCGATAAAGAATTGCCAGTCCACACTCAACGCGCCGCCAGCAGCGCCTCGATCGCCTCGGCCTCTTTCGGCATGCGCTCGGTCAGCACTTCGTGGCCGTCACGGGTGACTGCCACATCGTCCTCGATGCGGATGCCGATGCCGCGCCAGCGCTCGGCCACCGAACGATCGTCCGGCGGAATGTAAAGGCCGGGTTCGACCGTCAGCACCATGTCGGGCTCCAGCACGCGCGACTCGCCGCCGACCCGATAGTCACCGACGTCGTGCACGTCCATGCCCAGCCAGTGGCCGGTCTTGGCGGGAAAGAAGCGCTTGTAGCTTTCGTCGGCAATCGCGGCATCCGCGCTGCCCTTGAGCAAACCCAGTTCGCACAGGCCTTCGGCCAGCACGCGCACCGCGGCGGCATGCGGCGCGTTGAACGGATGGCCGGGCCGCACTTCGTCGATCGCCGCCAGCTGCGCGGCCAGCACCACTTCGTACAGCGCGCGCTGCTCGCGGCTGTAGCGGCCGCTAACCGGAAACGTGCGGCTGATATCCGACGCGTAGCAGTCGAGCTCGGCGCCCGCGTCGATCAACAGCAATTCGCCCTCGCGCAGCGCCGCGCGATTGCTCTGGTAGTGCATCACGCAGGCGTTGGCGCCGCCGGCGACGGTCGGCGCGAACGCCGAAACCGCGCCGCGGCTGCGCATCACGCTGAGCAGTTTGGCTTCCACTTCGTATTCGCGCCGGCCGGGCACGGCGACGTGCAGCGCGGCCAGATGCGCATCCACGGCAATCGAGGCCGACGCACGCATCAGCTTCAGCTCGGCGCGCGATTTGTACAGCCGCAGATCGTGCAGCAGATGACCGAGTGCCACGAACTCCTTCGGCACCACGCCACCGCCGCGCAGCTGGCGCAGCCGGCGCATCCAGCCGAGCAGGCGTGCATCGAATTCGGGCTCGCTGCCGAAATGGCAATACACCCTCGCGCGCCCTTCGATCATGCCTGGCAGGATGTCGTCGATGTCCTCGATCGGAAACGCGTCGTCCATGCCGAATTCGGCGACCGCGCGATCCGTGCCGATCGACTCGCCGTGCCAGCGCTCGTGCACCGCGTCGCGCTCGCGGCAGAACAGCACCGCCTCGCCGTGCTGGCGACCGGGCAGCAGCGCCAGCACCGCCTCCGGCTCGGGAAAGCCGGCCAGATAGTGAAAATCGGAATCCTGCCGATACGGCCAAGCCGCATCCGCGTTGCGCATGCGCTCGGGCGCGGCGGCGACCAGCATTACCGCATCGTCGCCGGCCATCTGCATCAGCTGGCGGCGGCGGCTGGCGAACTCTTCGGGCGTAATCGCCAGCGAGGCCAGGCTGACGCCGCCGGCACCGAAACCGGCTGATCCGATGGCGGAGAGTTTGGGTGCCGCTCGCTTCAATGCAGGGTGCCGCTGGCCGATTTGCCGTGCGCTGTGCATTCGGTGTGCAGCAGCATCGCGCCGATGCGCACGAACTCCTGCACTTCGATCAGCGCGTCCTCGTCCTCGTCTTCATTGCCGAAGTCGAACGACGACGCGGCGATGGTGCCGAGGTCGCGCAAGACTTCCTGCGCCTCCTCCGAAAGCTGCGCGTGCGCGCTGGTGCCGGCCAGACCGAAACCGCCGAGAAAACCGCGGCACCAGTCCACCATCGCTTCGGCGCGCTCGGTCAGCGGACGATCGTCCGCCGGCAGCAGCGGCTCGAAGCCGAGCTCGGGGTCGGCCAGTTCGGTTTCGCACTGCCTGGCCAGCTTGTCCAGCAGCGCCTGATCGTCGGCGGAAGGGTGCGTGGCCTCGCCATCGAGCTGCAGCGCCGACAGCAGCGCCACCTTGCCCAGCAGACCGCCGCCGGCCAGATAGCCGCACAGCGAACCGTGCAGTTCGCTGGCCTCGGTGCCCAGGTGCAGGCTGATGGCCAGCGTATCGAGTTCGTCGTAACCCACCGGCTCGTTGTCCGCCATGGCCCTGCTCCGTCTAAAGAATGACGAGCAGTTTAATGCAGCCGGCGTTGCCCGACGGATTCCGTGCGGGCGGGTAACGGCACGCCAATTCCCGCCAAGCCTCCTGCTATAGTTTCGACCATGAGCACACCCGACCCCGTTCGTTCCGATCCCGTTCGCGAGGAGCTGGCCGCGCTGAGCCAGCAGCTGGATCGGCTGCTGGAAACGGTGCGCCGATTGAACGAGGAAAACCGCAGCCTGCGGCATAGCCAGGAGCAGCTGTCCGGCGAGCGCGCCGGCTTGCTGGCGCGCAACGAGCAGGCGCGCGGGCGGGTCGAAGCGATGATCCAGCGGCTGAAGTCGCTGGAAAGCAACGGTTGAGCGCATGCGTTCGGGCATGCGGCGTTTGGCGCACGGGGAATAAGGACAGCATATGAGCACTGAACCGGTCGCCCTGCGGCTGATCGACCGCGAGTTTCTGATTGCCTGCGAGCCGGAAGAGCGCGAGGGCCTGATCGAGGCAGCCAGCTTTCTCGATCGCAAGATGCGCGAGCTGCGCGCCAACGCCAAGGCACCCAGCTTTGAGCGTCTGGCCGTGCTCACGGCCATCAGCGTGACGCACGAGTTTCTGCTTTTACGCAAGCAGCACGATGGTCAGGAACGGCGGCTCAGCGACGGCCTTGCCGCCCTGCGCAGCAAGCTGGACGCGGCGCTGGAAAACGACGCCCTGAAGCGCTGATTCAACGCGCGCCCAAGGCGCTGCGAACGCGCCATCACGCACTCGCGACAACCCGGCCACGTGACCCGATGCCGCGCGGTTTCATGAACCCGACCAGTCCGAGCCCGGTAGCGCATTCGACGGCAAGGGCATAAAATCGGCTTCGGCGTTTTCTGCGATGTGCGCCAGCACACTCTTACATTTGCCTTGTTCCTAATTACGGCCCCGGGTCGGCTTCACATCGGTTGTTGCGCATGTCCGCTTCGTGCGGAAAGCCTGTAGACCATGTAGCTCTCCCACCTGATCCATTTTGGATCAAGGTCGTTTGGTGGGCAGCGGCATCGCGGTAACGCCACCTCTTTTCGGCTGTCGCCTGCTCACCATGTTTTGGCAAAGCAGCGGCAACCCGCAACACGCAGCGACGCCAACCAAGCGCGCTTTCGACGGGAGACGCGCGACACGTGGACGCCACCGCCCAACGCCGCGAGCTTCGCCAGAGTCTGGCCGAACGCCGCAAGGCGCTTACCCCCGCCGAACGTATCGCCGCCGCGCAGGGACTGCGCCGCAGCCTTGAGCAACTGCCCGAATACCTCACCGATGCGCGGGTCGCCGGCTATTGGGCGACCCAGGGCGAGCTGCCGCTGAATCTGGTCATTCCACCATTGGCCCAGCGCGGCCAGCAGTTTCTGCTGCCGGTGATCAGCAAGGGGCAAACGCTGAAGTTCGCGCCGTGGCAGTCCGGCGAAGACGTGCAGCCGAACCGCTACGGCATTCCCGAGCCGGTTGATCGCGCCGAACTTTTCGAGCCGTTCCAGATCGATCTGGTGCTGGTGCCGCTGCTCGGCTTCGATCGCCGCGGCCAGCGGCTCGGCTACGGCGGCGGCTATTACGACCGCAGCTTCGCCTTTCTCAACGAGCAGGTGCGCCCGACCGAGCCGCTGCTGGTCGGCATCGCCTACGCTTTCCAGGAACTGCCGCAGCTCGAGGAAGCCGACTGGGATGTGCCGCTGGATTTCATCGCCACCGAGCGCGAGCTGATCGACTGCCACGCCGCCGACGACAACGGACCGAACGCATGACCGCGAAACTCAAGCACTGGCTGATGAAGTCCGAGCCGGACACATTTTCCATCGACGATCTGAAGCGCAAAGGCCAGGAGCCGTGGGACGGCGTGCGCAACTATCAGGCGCGCAACTTCATGCGCGACGGCATGCGCCCCGGCGACAAGGTGTTTTTCTACCACTCCAACTGCGCCGTGCCCGGCATCGTCGGCCTGGCCGAGGTGGCGACCGATGCTTATCCCGACCCCAGCCAGTTCGACCCGAAAAGCGATTATTTCGACCCTGCCAGCAAGCCCGAAGAACCGCGCTGGATGCTGGTCGAGGTGAAGTTCGTCAAAAAACTCAGCCGCACGATCAGCCTGGACGAGCTCAAAGGCGTCGAGGCGCTGTCCGACATGGCGCTGGTGCGCAAGGGCAATCGGCTTTCGGTCATGCCGGTCAGCGCGTCCGAGTGGCGTACGATTCTGGCCCTGGAATAACATGCAGCCCGTCTAACGATCCACCGCCAGACGTTACCGTTTGGACGGCCAAATCCATCCGCTTGAACGAACCCCGGGGAATCGACGCATGAGCACCAGCAACGCCAACGAAAAACGCCAGGCCGGCGAAGCCGCCATCCGCTTTGTCGAGGACGGCGCGATCGTCGGCGTCGGCACCGGCTCCACCGTGGCGTTTTTCATCGATGCGCTGGCCGACCTGAAGGACCGCATCCAGGGCGCGGTGTCGAGCTCGGAGCAGTCCACCGCACATCTGAAAAAGGTCGGCATCCCGGTGCTCGACCTCAACAGCGCCGGCCCGCTGCACATCTATATCGACGGCGCGGACGAGTGCGACACGCACCGGCGCCTGATCAAGGGCGGCGGCGCGGCGCTGACGCGCGAGAAGATTGTCGCCGCAGCATCGAAGAAATTCGTCTGCATTATCGACTCCAGCAAACAGGTCGAGCTGCTCGGCAAGTATCCGGTGCCGATCGAAGTGATTCCGATGGCGCGCAGCCTGATCGGCCGCGAGATCGTCAAACGCGGCGGCCAGCCGGTGTGGCGCGACGGCGTGATCACCGACAACGGCAACTGGATCATCGACGTGCACGGCTGGCAGCTCACCGATCCCGGCGCGATGGAAAGCGATCTTAACCAGCTCGCCGGCGTCGTCACCGTCGGCCTGTTCGCACACCGTCCCGCCGACGTCGTGCTGGTCGGCGATCGGGAAATCTGAAGCGGGTGATGGGGTCATCCAGGGGCTGATCTCAACGGATCAATCGGCGTCTGCGTTGTTAAACACACGGGGGAGGTAGCGTCATGACGATAGGGCTTTGGTGCGTGCTGGTTGGCCTGCTGATGCCGTTTTTGTGGACCGGCGTGGCCAAGTCGATGGGGCGCTACGACCTGCGCGCCAACCAGCATCCGCGCGACTTTCTGGCGACCCTCAAGGGACCGGCGAGTCGCGCCAACGCGGCGCAGCTCAACAGCTTCGAGGCGTTTCCCGCGTTCGCCGCCGCCGTGGTGGTCGCCCAGTATGCGCATGCCTCGCAGCATACTATCGATGTGCTTTCCATCGCCTGGGTCGCGCTGCGGCTGATCTACGGCGTGCTCTACATCGCCAACCTGGCGGCACTGCGCAGCCTGGTCTGGTTCGCCGCCATGGGCTGCGTGGTCGGGCTGTTTATCGCTGCCGCCTGAGCGGTACGTCACTCAGTCAAACAGCACGACCTGACGTATCGCTTCACCGCGCTTGAGCCGGTCAAACCCGACGTTGATCTCGTCGAGCTTCAGCCGATGCGACAGCAGCCGATCGACCGGCAGTCGCCCGTGGCGATACAGCGCTACATAGCGCGGAATGTCGCGACTGGGCACGGCCGAGCCCATGTAGGAACCCTTGATCGTGCGCTCTTCGGCGGTAAGGCTGACCGCGGGAATACTCAGCATCTGCTGCGGCCCGGGCAGGCCGACCGTGACGGTGCTGCCGCCGCGCCGGGTCGCGGCGTACGCCTGGGCCAGCACCTTTTCGTTGCCGACCGATTCGATCACGTGCATGGCGCCGCCGCGCGTGTGCTCGCGGATGGCCGCCACCGCATCGTCGCGGCTTGCGTCGATCGTCAGATCCGCACCCAGTTCGCGCGCCAGCGCGAGCTTTTCGGGCACGGTGTCTACCGCTATCAGCGGGTACGCGGACGCCGCCCGCGCACCGAGCAGGGCCGCGAGACCCACGCCGCCGAGGCCAAAGATCGCCACACTTTCACCGGGCGCCACGCGCGCCGTGTTGATCACCGCGCCCACGCCGGTCATCACCGCGCAGCCGAACAGGGCAGCGATCTCAGGCGGTAGGTCGCGGTCGATACGCACGGCCGAATGCGCGGACGTGACGGTGTACTCGGCAAAGCCCGATACGCCTAGATGGTGCTGCAGCGGCGCATCGTCCGCGTCGTGCCAGCGCATGCCGCCGCCGAGCAGGCGGCCTCCCGCATTCGCCTGCGCGCCCGGTTCGCACAGCGCCGGCCGACCGGCCGCACAGGGCTCGCAGTGGCCGCACATCGGCACGAACGAAAACACCACGCGGTCACCCACCGCGAAACCGTCGACGCCGGCACCCAGCTCGACGATTTCGCCGGTCGCCTCGTGTCCCAGCACCATCGGCATCGGCCGCGGGCGCGAGCCGTCGATGACCGACAGATCGGAGTGACACAGTCCGGCCGCCAGCACCCGCACCAGCAATTCACCGGCACCCGGCGGCGCCAGTTCGATGGTCTCGATGGCCAGCGGCTTCGATTGCGCGTAAGGCGCGGGCAAACCCATTTCGCGCAGCACCGCAGCGCGCACCTTCATGGCGTCGTCCTCAGCTTTTCCAACGCGGCGCGCATGGGTGCCGGCAGCGGCGTAGGACGCCGATGGGCGCGATCGACGAACACGTGCACGAACCAGCCTTCCGCCGCCGGCGTGTCGCTGCCGGGACGGAACAGGCCGATGCCGTAGCGTACGCTGGCGTTGCCCAGATGCTCGACGCGCAGGCCGGCGTCGATGGTCTCCGGAAACGCCAGCTCGCCAAGAAACTTGCAGTGCGATTCGGCGCACACGCCGATCACGCCACCAGCGTGGATATCCAGCCCGCCTTCGAGTATCAGATACGTGTTGATGACCGTGTCGAAATAACTGTAGTACTCGACGTTATTGACGTGGCCGTAGATGTCGTTGTCCTTCCAGCGCGTGGGCAGCGGAAGAAAATGGCGGTAATTATCACGTTGGCTCATCGGACGTCCAGACGGCTATTCGAAAACTTCAGTGTAGTGGCAACGCATCAATGGGCCGCTGCGTGCGCACGAGCGTTTTCCTGCTCCTGCAGCGCACGCCACTGCACTTTGCCGGTGGCGGTCTTGGGCAGGTTATCGACGAATTCCACCGCGTGCGGCACCTTGTACGCGGCCATGTGTTCGCGCGCCCAGGCGATGATGTGCTCGGCGTCGGCCTGCACGCCGGAACGCGGCACCACCAGCGCCTTGACGCTCTCGCCGCGATGCGCGTCGTGATAGCCGATCACGCAGGCTTCCTGCACCGCCGGATGGCCGTACAGCAGCGCCTCTACTTCGGCCGGCCAGACCTTGTAGCCCGACGCATTGATCATGCGCTTGACCCGGTCGACCATGAAAAAGTAGCCCTGCTCGTCCTCATAGGCCAGATCGCCCGTGCGCAGGTAGCGCACGCCATCCACTTCGACAAAGGCGGCCGCCGTGGCCGCAGGATTGTTCCAGTAGCCGGTCAGCAGCTGCGGACCGTTGACGATGACTTCTCCCGCGTCGCCCAGCGGCACGCGCTCCAGCGTTACCGGATCGACGATGATCGCGCGCGTGTTGCAGATCGGCAGGCCGAGACACTGCGCCTTCGGTGCCTGCGGCGGGTTGATGTGCGTGGGCGCCATGGTTTCGGACATGCCGTAGCCTTCGATATACGGAATGCCCCACAGCGATTCGATCCGCTCGGCGACCGCCTTGGGCATGGCCGCGCCGCCGCCCGAGAGCACCGACAGCGAGGCCAGCTCCTCGCCGCGCAGATCCGGCTGGTTGAGAAAATCCATCAGCATCGTCGGGATCGCCGTCCACGAGGTGACCTTGTAGCGCGCGATCAGCTGCGCGGCGCAGCGCTTGTCCCAGCGCGTCATGATCACCATCGTCCCGCCGAGCCAGATCGGCGAATTCATGCCGTTCTGCATGCCGGTCACATGGAACATCGGCAGACAGGCCAGGGCGATGCCGTCCTTCGCCATGCGTATCCATTCGGGCGCACCAACAGCCGTATGCATCACGCTGGCGTGCGTATGCGTGCAGCCCTTCGGCTCGCCCGTGGTGCCCGAGGTGTAGGGAATCACGGCGTAGTCGCTCGCGCCCGCGGTATGCGGGGAAGGCACGAGCTGTGCGGCCAGCGCATCGTTCCATGCCAGCGCGCCATCGATCGCCGCGCGCGGTGCCGACACGGCGTCGGGCACCGGCAGATCGGTCGGCGTGGTGAGGTAATCGGAATACGTCGCCGCAATCGCATGCTGCACGATGCCACCGGTAATCAGCGGCGTGACATTGGCTGCCAGCGCCTGGTCGAACACGATCACCGTCGAGCCGCTGTCCTTGACGATGTGCTTCAGTTCGTCGTGCAGGTTCATCGGGTTGATCGGCACCACCACCGCGTCGGCGCGCAGAGTCGCGTAGTACGCAATGACGAACTGCGGGCTGTTCTGCGCGTACAGCGCCACCCGATCGCCCTTGGCTACTTCACAACGCTGCTGCAGAAAACCTGCCAGCGCATCGACCTGCCGCTTGAGCTCGCGGTAGCTGATGACGCTGTCGTAGTAGATGATCGCCGGTCGCTCGGGGTAGCGCGCGGCAGCGACCTCGAGATTGAAGTAGAGGGACGTCTGCGGCACGACGAGGTCGTGTGGCAAACCGGGTGGCCAGGAACTGAAATTCATAGCGGCGAATCTCCAGTACAGCAGCAGGCTGTGATCAGAAGGGTTGTGATCAGAAGTGCCCTTCGGTCGCTTCGTAAACGGTATTGCGCAGCGCCAGCAGGCGCGGTCCGAAATCGTGGATGAGTTTTTCGCGCGTCATCGTGGACAGCCGGCCGCTGCAGTTGAACGCCAGCACGCGCGTGCGATCGGCCGACACCATCGGCACGCCGATGGCGAACACGTCGGGGTTCCAGTCGCCCAGCGAAAAGCAGAAGCCGAAGTTTTCGACATCATGGCGGGCGCGCACCAGCCCGGCGCGAATCGTCGGCCACGCCGCCGGGTCGCATTCGCGCTCCAGCTCCAGCAGTTTTTTCTCGAACACTTCGGGCGGTCGCGCGGCGAGATCGGCGCGGCCCAGCGCCGTGGTTCCGTGCGGCACGTGCGAGCCGGTTTCCAGTTTCATTTCGAACGTGCGGTCGCCCTGACACACCTCGAGCACCAGCATGCGCAGGCCGTCCGCGGCGCCCAGCATCACCGCCGACTGGGTGTAGTCGGCCAGCTCGCGCAGCAGCGGGCGCGCCACGCTCAGCACGTCGCTGCCCTTGACGAAGGCGTGACCCAGCGCCAGCACACCGGTGCCGAGCGCGTATTTTTCCTCACGCGCCGAATAGCTGAGATAGCCCAGCGCCGAAAGAGTGAATGTCAGCCGCGACACAGTCGGCTTGGGCAGGCCGGTGCGCTGGGCGATGTCCCGATTGCCGAGGTAGCGCTCTCCGCGCTCGAAGCAGCGCAGGATCGCGAACGCCCGCGACACCGCGCTGACGAACTGCGGATGGCTGGCATCGACCGAGCGAAACGCGTCGATTTTACGTTTGGGATTACCCATCCATAACTCCACGAAAGCTCCATCCGGCCGGACCCGGTTCCATCGCTTCATGGCGCGCTGGAACTGACGGCTGCAAAATTTACTTTCGTCTGATGAAACTTGAATAGTCGAAGCGAGCCGTAGCGTAGGCCTCGCCGGCGTGCCAGCGCAAGACTCGGAAAGTGAAGGAAATTCCTGCTGCGGCGCGACAAATTAAGATTCCGTGACGCGCTTGCGTTCGTTTTCGTGCGCCGATAGCATCGGTTCGCATCGCAAAAATAGTGTTCCATATAGCAGAACTTGAGGCGACTTGTTCCGCAGAAAGTGCGGCACCGCGATTCGCCTCGCTCTGCACCCGCCGCCACTCCACACGCGTGTCGATCTTTTTCCGGCGCGCGGGCGACTTCACCCCATCGTCGACAGCTCAGGAATTCCCGTATGTCAGTCACCACAGCGATCCACGACTCCGTCGCGGTCATCACCTTCAGCAACCCGCCGGTCAACGGCCTCGGCCTGACCATTCGCCGCGGCCTGATCGATGCGCTCAACGCGGCGCTGGAGAATGAGGCGGTCAAGGCCATCGTCCTCACCGGCGGCCCCAGCTATTTTTCCGGCGGCGCCGACATCCGCGAGTTCAACACGCCGCAGATGATGATGGAGCCGTCGCTGCACAGCGTGATCGACGCCTACGAGGCCAGCCCCAAGCCGGTCATCGTCGCGATCAACGGCACGGCGCTGGGCGGCGGCCTGGAGCTGTCGCTGGGCTTGAACTACCGCGTGGCCTCGGCCGATGCGCTGGTCGGCTTGCCGGAAGTGAAAATCGGCCTGCTGCCGGGCGCGGGCGGCACGCAGCGGCTGCCGCGGGCGGCGGGTCTGGAGAACGCGCTCAACATGATCGTGTCCGGTACGCCGGTGCCGGCGAAGAAGCTGGCCGACACGCGCCTGTTCGATCGCATCACCGACGGCGACGCGCAGGACGCCGCCATCGCGCTGGCGCACGAAGTGGTGGCCGCGGGCAAGCCGCTGCCGCACGTGCGCGACTGGGAAATCGATCACCCCAACGCCGAGGGGTTCCTCGGCTTCTCGCGCACCGCCATTGCCGCGGCGTCCGGCCCCTACCCCGCGCCGCTGCGCTGCCTCGAAGCGATCGAGGCGGCGGTGCTCAAGCCGTTCGACGAGGGCATGAAGGTTGAGCGCGCGGGCTTTATGGCGCTGATGGAAACCACCGAATCCAAGGCGCTGCGCCACGCGTTTTTCGCCGAGCGCGCCGCCAGCAAGATCGCCGACGTCGGCAGCGACGTGAAGCCGCGCGAGATCAAGCGCGTCGGCATCATCGGTGCCGGCACCATGGGCGGCGGCATCGCGATGAATTTCCTCAATGCCGGCATCCCGGTGACCATTCTTGAGGTAAAGCAGGAGTTCCTCGACCGCGGTCTGGCCACCATCCGTAAGAATTACGACAACAGCGCCAAGAAGGGCCGCATGACCGCCGAGCAGGTGGAGCAGCGCATGGGCCTGCTGACGCCGACGCTGCAGTATGCCGACCTCGGCGAGGCCGACATGATCATCGAGGCGGTGTTCGAGGAGTACGACGCCAAGAAGGCGGTGTTCGAGCAGCTCGACAAGGTGGCCAAGCCCGGCGCGATTCTCGCCAGCAATACCTCCACCCTCGACGTCGACCGCATCGCCCACTTCACCTCACGGCCGCAGGACGTGCTGGGCACGCACTTCTTCAGCCCCGCCAATGTGATGAAACTGCTCGAGGTCGTACGCGGCAAGGACACCGCCAAAGACGTGCTGGCCACGGTGATGGCGCTGGCCAAAAAAATCAAAAAGACCGCCGTGGTCTCGGGCGTCTGCGACGGCTTTATCGGCAACCGCATGATCGAGCAGTACAGCCGCCAGGCCGGGTTTCTGCTGGACGAAGGCGCGACGCCGCAGCAGGTCGACAAGGCGATCGAAAAAATCGGTTTCGCGATGGGCCCGTTCCGCATGGGCGATCTGGCCGGCAACGACATCGGCTGGGCGATCCGCAAGCGGCGCTATCAGGAAAAGCCGGACATGACCTATTCAAAAACCGCCGACCTGCTGTGCGAGCTCGGCCGCTTCGGCCAGAAAACCGGCGCCGGCTGGTACGACTACAAGGCCGGTGACCGCACCGCGCATCCGTCGGCCGAGGTCGACGCGCTGATCGTCAAGCACTCGGCCGACATCGGCGTCACGCGGCGCAAGATCGAGGACAAGGAAATCGTCGAGCGGCTGATCTATTCGCTGGTCAACGAGGGCGCGCACATTCTCGAAGAAGGCATCGCCGCCAAGGCGTCGGACATCGACGTCGTGTACCTGGCCGGCTACGGCTTTCCGGTGTGGCGCGGCGGCCCGATGTTTTATGCCGATACCGTCGGCCTGAAAAATGTCGTGGCGGCGATGAACCGCTACGCCAAAGGCTATCAGGGCGACGCGTGGAAGCCCGCGCCGCTCCTCCAGCAACTGGCCGACGCCGGCCAGTCCTTCAACACGTCGGCGAAGCCCGCATGAAAGAAGCACTGATCGTTTCCACCGCACGCACCGCGCTGGCCAAAAGCTGGAAGGGCGCACTCAACATGACCCACGGTGCGACCATGGGTGGCCACGTGGTCGCGCACGCGGTCGAACGCGCCGACGTGGAGCCCGGCGCCATCGAAGATGTGCTGATCGGCTGCGCGTACCCCGAAGGCGCCGACGGCGGCAATATCGCGCGGCAGATCGCGCTGCGTGCCGGCCTGCCGGTGAGCGTGCCCGGTGCCACCATCAACCGCTTCTGCTCGTCCGGCCTGCAGTCCATCGCGATGGCCGCGCAGCGCGTCATGGCCGGCGAAGGCGACGTGTTTGTGGCCGGCGGTGTGGAAAGCATTTCCTGCGTGCAGAACGTCGCCAACACGCACATGTTTACCGAAGGCTGGCTGCGCGAAAACAAGCCGGAAATCTACTGGCCGATGCTGCGCACTGCCGAGACCGTAGCCAGGCGCTACGACATCTCGCGCGAGCGCCAGGATCGCTACGGCGCGCAGAGCCAGCAGCGCGCCGCCGCCTCGCAGGCCGCCGGACGCTTCAACGACGAGATCGTGCCGATCACCGTATTGGCCGGTGTGGCCGACAAGGCCACCGGCCGGCTGTTCACGCGCGAGGTCACCCTGCTCGCCGACGAAGGCATTCGTCCAGACACCACGTATGAAGGCGTATCGACGATTCGACCGGCGATTCCCGGCGGCGTGATTTCCGCCGGCAACGCCAGCCAGTTCTCCGATGGCGCATCGGCCGCGGTGGTTGCCGACGCGGATTACGCGGCCAAGCACGGGATGAAGCCGCTGGGCATTTTCCGCGGCTTTGCGGTAGCCGGCTGCGAGCCCGACGAAATGGGCATCGGCCCGGTGTTCGCCGTGCCCAAGCTGCTCAAGCGCGCCGGCCTTACCGTCGACGACATCGATCTGTGGGAGCTCAACGAAGCCTTCGCCGTGCAGGTGCTGTACTGCATGGACAAGCTCGGCATCGATCCGGAAAAGCTCAACGTCAACGGCGGCGCCATCGCGGTCGGCCATCCGTACGGCGTCAGCGGCGCGCGACTGGTCGGCCACGCGCTGATCGAAGGCCGCCGTCGCGGCGCGAAATACGTGGTCGCCACCATGTGCATCGGCGGCGGCCAGGGCGCGGCCGGCCTGTTCGAGGTGCTGCCAGCGTGAGCAACGAGCTGCTGATGTCGCGGCGCGATCTGGAGTTCCAGCTGTACGAATGGCTCGACGTCGGTACGCTGACAAAGGCGAGCCGCTACGCCGATCACGGCCGCGAAACCTACGACGCCGTGCTCGACGCCTGCGAACGTCTGGCCAATGAAAAGTTTGCGCCGCACTATCAGAAGGCCGACCGCATCGAGCCGCAGTTCGACGGCGAGCGCGTCACCGTGATCGACGAGATCGGCCCGGCGCTGCAGGCGTTTGCCGAAGCGGGTCTGCCCGCGGCCACGCAGGACTACGAGCGCGGCGGCATGCAGCTGCCGACCGTGATCGAGAAGGCCGCCTGGTCGTATCTGTGCGCGGCCAATATCTCGACCACCGCGTATCCGCTGCTCTCGCTGGCTAACGCCCGCCTGCTGCTGCATCACGGCAACTCGGCGCAGATCGCCGCGTTCGCCGAGCCGCAGCTGCGCGGCGAATGGTTCGGCACCATGTGCCTATCCGAGCCGCAGGCCGGCTCGTCGCTGGCCGACGTCGCCACGCGCGCGCAGTACGAGGGCGAATCGCCGTTCGGCCCGCAGTATCGCGTCAGCGGCAACAAGATGTGGATCTCCGGCGGCGACCACGAGCTCGGCGGCAATATCGTGCATCTGGTGCTGGCGCGCACGGTCGATACCGACGGCCAGAGCATTGCCGGCGTCAAAGGGCTTTCGCTGCTGCTGGTGCCCAAATATCTGGTCAACGAGGACGGTTCGCTCGGCGAGCGCAACGACGTGCGCCTGGCCGGCATCAACCACAAGATGGGCTATCGCGGCATCGTCAACACGCTGCTGAATTTCGGCGAAGGCACCGCGTATAAACCGGGCGGCAAGGCCGGCGCGGTCGGTTATCTGGTGGGCCCGCTGCACGGCGGCCTGGCCTGCATGTTCCACATGATGAACGAGGCGCGCATCGGCATCGGCCTGGGCGCCACCGCGCTGGGCTACACCGCGTATCTGCATTCGCTCGACTACGCGCGGCATCGTCCGCAGGGCCGCACGCTCGGCTCGCGCAGCAGCAAGCAGCAGCCGATCATCGAACACGCCGACGTGCGCCGCATGCTGCTGGCGCAGAAATCGTATGCCGAAGGCGCGCTCGGCCTGAACCTGTATTGCGCGCTGCTGGTCGATCAGGCGCGCGTCACCGCCGACCAAGGCGAACGCGCCGCGCTGGAGCAGCTGCTTGAACTGCTCACGCCGATCGCCAAGAGCTGGCCGTCGCAGTGGTGCCTGGCGGGCAACGATCTGGCCATCCAGATCCACGGCGGCTACGGCTACACGCGCGAGTACAAGGTCGAACAGTTCTATCGCGACAACCGCCTCAACCCGATCCACGAAGGCACCCACGGCATCCAGGCGCTGGACCTGCTCGGACGCAAGGTCACGATGAACGATGGCGCCGCGCTGACGCAATTCAGCGTCCGCGTCACAGCCACGATCGACGCGGCGCGAAAACTCGACGGATTGGCGCCGCACGCCGACGCCCTGCACGCCCAGCTCCAGCGGCTGCAGCAGGTCACACGCACGCTGTGGTCCGCCGGCGATCCGCTGCTGACGCTGGCCAATGCCAGCGTGTATCTGGAAGCCTTCGGCCATATCGTGATCGCCTGGATCTGGCTGCAGCAGGCCGCGGCCGCGCACGGCAAGGACAGCGATTTCCACCACGGCAAGCGGCAGGCCGCGCAATATTTTTTCGCGTGGGAGCTGCCCAAGGTCAGCGTGCAATTCGACCTGCTTGCCTCCCTCGATCGCAGCACGCTGGACATGCGCGACAGCTGGTTCTGACGCGCCTTTTTCAACACGATCCAACACCGTTTCCACGGAGCCTTCATGGACCTCGATTTCAACGCTGAAGAAAACGCCTTTCGCGACGAGGTGCGCGCGTTTCTGAAAGCGCATCTGCCGAGCGAGATCAGCACGCGCATCGGCCGCGGCGACGACAGCCAGATTGCGCAGGACATTCCGCGCTGGCAGTCGATTCTGCACCAGCATGGCTGGGGCGCGCCGGCGTGGCCGAAAGCCTTCGGTGGCACCGGCTGGAGCACCACCCAGCAATACATTTTCGAAACCGAATGCGCGCTGGCCGATGCGCCGATCCAGCTGCCGTTCGGGCTGAAAATGGTCGCGCCGGTGATGATGCGCTACGGCAACGCCGAGCAGCAGGCGCGCTTTCTGCCGCGCATTCTGTCCGGCGAAGACTGGTGGTGTCAGGGCTATTCCGAGCCCGGCTCCGGCTCCGACCTGGCGTCGCTGAAGACCCGCGCCGTGCGCGACGGCGAGGAATACGTCGTCAACGGCCAGAAAGTGTGGAACACGCTGGGCCAGTACGCCGACTGGATCTTTTGCCTGGTGCGCACCGATGCCGGCGCCAAGGCGCAGCAGGGCATTTCGTTTCTGCTGATCGACATGAAGTCGCCCGGCGTGAAAGTGCAGCCGACCCGGCTGCTCGACGGCACGCACGAGGTCAACGAGATCTGGTTCGACAACGTGCGCGTGCCCGTCGCCAACCGCATCGGCGAAGAGAACGACGGCTGGACCTACGCCAAGTTTCTGCTCGGCCACGAGCGCACCAATATCGCCGGCATCGGCGGATCCAAGCGCGAGCTAAAGCGGCTCAAGGAGATGGCCGCCGCGCGCCAGCTCGACGGCAAACCGCTGCTCGATGATGCGATGATCGCCGCGCGCATCGCCCAGGTGGAGATCGATCTCACCGCACTGGAAATCACCAATCTGCGCGTGATCTTCGACGCCGAGCAGAAAAAGACGCCCGGCCCGCAGGCCTCGATGTTGAAAATTCGCGGCACCGAAATTCGCCAGCGCATCGCCGAGCTGCAGGTCGACGTGCTCGGCGCTGACGCATTGGCCTTCGACGGTCACGGCGACAGCGACGACGTGCCGCGCGCGATGGCCGACTACCTCAACCTGCGCAAGCTCTCGATCTACGGCGGATCCAACGAGATCCAGCGCAACATCATCGCCCAGATGATTCTCAGGCTACGGGGATAACCAGCATGGATTTTTCATTCAACGACGAGCAGCAGATGCTGCTGGAAACCACCCGCCGCCTGATCGCGAAGGACTACACCTTCGCGCACCGCATGAAGATTCGCGAAGGCGCCGACGGCTGGTCGCGCGATACCTGGTCGCAGCTGGCCGATCTGGGCCTGCTGGCGCTGACCATTCCCGAGGACGACGGCGGCATCGGTGCCGGCGCGATCGGCGCGATGCTGGTCTCCAACGCGGTCGGCGAAGGCCTGCTGCTCGAACCGTTCCACGCCAGCGCCATCGTCGCCACCCAGGCCATCGTGCAGCTCGCCAGTGCGCAGCAGCGCGAGCGCTGGCTGCCCGCGCTCGCCGGCGGCGAAACCATCGCCGTGCTCGCGCATGACGATGCGGGCAAAGGCCTCGGCGTCGAAGCCACACCGGACGGCAACGGCTGGACGCTGAGCGGACACAAGCCGGCCGTGTACCATGCCGATATCGCCGACCTGCTGCTGGTCTCCGCACGCATCGAGGGCGGCGACGAAGTTGCGCTATTTGCGCTGCCTGCCGACACGCAGGGCATCACACGCCACGGCTGCCGCACGGTCGACGATCAGCGCGCGGCCCATCTCGAACTCAAGAATGTTTCTGCCGGTGCCGACACGCGGCTCGGCGGCAATGCCACGACCGGCCTGCAGCTCGCCATCGATTTCGGCCTCGCCGCACTCTGTGCCGAAGCCGTCGGCGCACTCGACCGCATCCTCGCCGCCACCATCGACTACAGCCGCTCGCGCAACCAGTTCGGCGTACCCATCGGCAGCTTCCAGGCCCTGCAGCACCGGATGGCCGACATGCTGATGTACGCCGAGCAGGCGCGCTCGATGTCCTACCTCGCCACCTCGCGCTGCACCGACGCCGACGCCAACGTGCGACGTGCCGCGCTATCGGCCGCCAAGGTTTCCATCGGCCAGGCCGCCCGCTTCGTCGGGCAGCAGGCCGTGCAGATTCATGGCGGCATGGGCATGACGGACGAGCTCGATGTCAGTCATTACTTCAAGAGGCTGACAGCGTTTGAGTTGCGCGGGGGGACGACGGATGCGCATTTGCGGGGGTTGGCGCGGGGGCTGGTGGGGAGGTGAGCCGGTTCGATCACACATCGCTCAACACGATCTACTGAGGGGCCGAGATTCAAACCGCGCGCGTAGTCCGCTAGTAGTCATTCCCCTAATTGATACTAACTTCCATGGTGTTTGGCCATCCGTTCGAACGACGATTGAACCGGCGTAGGGCTCGACTTTGATACTGTCGTTCTGCTCAAGCAATAGGCAGAAGGGGAAAGACCGAGACCACTGGTGGATTAGGCGGAATCGAGCAATTAAATTAGGCTGAACTGCGTTGGATGTACCGAATTCTTCATTGCGAGAAGTTCGACGAGGTTCTGCGCCACCTGACTAGTCATTTCTTGATCACTTAGATTTCTCAACTGCGCTAATCCTTTTACTGTCTCGGGAATATCTGTTGGTCTCGTGGCCCGCCCGTTCACCTGGACGAAAGGTCCATCAGTTTCAGTGAGTATCCGATCAATAGGTAAGGCGGAGAGCAACGAATGCATTTTCGGCGTCCGAATCATTTCGGAGTTGATAGAAAAGTAACAACCCAACGCAGCGGCTCGCTTCGCTTCCCCTTTAGTGCCCGTAAACCAGTGCATGACCGGAATGCAGCTACCCGTTCGCAAGCTGAGTTCTAGATGTTTGAGCACCTTAGAGACAGCGCGGACACTGTGTATGCTCAGAATCTTACCCCCGTGCTCATCGCACGCACGCAAAATACGTTCAAAAACGCGTTGCTGGCTGTCGAAGCTGGCGTAGAACTTTGACCCTGCATCAAGCCCAACTTCGCCAACGAAGGACGTGTTCAGCAGCAACCTCTCGAACAACGGAAGCTCGTCGGCACGTTGCGCAACAAGTTGCGGATGGAGTCCAAGTGCGACCATAACGCGAGGAGAGCCCATTGCCAGCTCAACATTGCGCTCGAAGGCCTTGGGCGTCGTCGTAATTGCTAATGTCGCTATCTTCCACGCCTCGCACTGCTGAATAAGCTCCCGGTGATCCGGATAGAGGTCGAGGTGACAGTGGAAGTCTACCCATCGAGGCATTGTGATCGCGTCACGCACTGGTTGGCTTCGATTTGACGCCCGCAAGAAGCTGTCTGACCTCCAACAGCCCGTCCCTATAAACTTGTTCGTAGGCAGCCCAGTCGCCAGGGAAATCTGTGAGGGGACCAGGCTTGTGTACATCGAATTTCGCGCGATGGGGGCGCGTCATGAGACGAGAAATCGCGAACTGGAAGGAGCGGACATGCGAACCTTCAGCGTTTTCACTATTGAGTGTCCGCGCACTAAGATTTTCCAGTTGGTAGTCGGTTTCGTCTTGACCAAAGCCATAAAAAAGGGCTGCGCGGCGAATCAAGCACGGAACACAGTGGCCACAGTTCTTCGCTTGGCGACGATCTTTTACTGGCGAAAAACGCATCTTGGCAGGTGATGAGCATGACATCGTGTGTTTCGCATTTTTCCGCAGAAAGTCTTGATCCGCACACTCAGAGACCATCTGACCCTTTGTCCGATGCCGGTAGCGATTTTCCAAACTGGCCGTCAGGCCAAGCGCGCGCAAGATCTCATTAAATCGCGCCATGTAATAGGGATGGGTTGTGCGAGTGCTTAGTGCACCAAGCCGGAGTGGATCAAGCGGGACGTTTAATGAAATCAGGCCGTTCTCCGGCACGTGTATCGTGATGTCATCTCCAATCGCGTCGGCAGCGAGAGCGGCAAGAGAGAAGAACAGAAACGATCTTCCGCGAAGTGTGTCCTCACTGGAAGAACCTTCAACTGTGCCTGTGGCAAAGCCAACTCGCGACCGAATGGAGTGGAACGGCAACTTCGCGTAGCGCAGTTGAAGCGCGTCCAAACACAGGCTCTGATGTTTACTCGTAACGCCGTCCCAATAGTGGCTGACTAAAAGGATATTCTCGCCCGCCGACATGAGGTCGACCGCGCCAATAAAACTATCCAGACCACCTGAAAACAGGCACACCGCGTTTGGCTTTTCCGTAATATCTCCGGTGATCGGTGGAATGAGTTGTTCAACCGAGGCAGATCGACCTCGAAATGTCAGCGTCCAAAGATCCCCTGTTAGAAAGTTGAGTGTTCGTTCAAGCAGCACGGAGAGGCTCTTCCAAAGCTCTGGATCGGCTACAGGAACGCAAAGCTCAATCTCCCTGGTCCATGCGTCCTGAGCATCCGTCGACCTCGCGATGCGTGTGTCTGCCGCCGTGATGGCAGCGGCCAGAATAGCGAGATCCAACGCACGGTCTGAAGGCTGCAAGCCCATTGCGTGCAGTTGCCCAACCGTGTTTCCAAGCTGATGATCAAGCTCCTCGAAACTGGCATACGCCAGCTCAGTGGCATGAGCATCCGAGAGTCTTTGTCCCGAAGCGCCATCGTCATCGGCGCCGATGCGGAGTAACAGAGTATGCCTGGTCATTTCACGTCTCCGGCAGTTGCTGACACAAGCTCAAAGGACGCTTCATAAATACGATCGACCACCTTCCCTATTTCTCCATCCGAAATACCCGGCAAGCCCTCGACAAGATGCCCAAGATGCCCCCTGACGTTGCCATCAACGAAATCGTGGAGCTGTTCTTGGATACTTTCAACGTCGGCAACACTGGTCGGCAGCTCGATCGCACGCTGACCGAGATCAGCCATCACACGACCTTCGATCGTGTGGATAACGAATCCGATGAAAAACTCATTCATCTCGTCCGCCGACATGGCGCCGAAGTCGCCCACCCCGGTTTCGGCAAGATCACCAATTGTCTCTAGCATGGCCTGCCTGGCAATCGCCTCATCAACGCGTCCGCCAGGCGGACAGATAACTTCCGTTAGCGCAATGAAGACCTCGGCCGCGGGGCGGCCTACAAGAGCGCCTAAATTTAGTCGCTGCAATACTGCGGTCGCACCATCCCTCTGAACGTCTCGGAAAACTCCTAATAGCTGGGAGCCAACGGCGCGTGACGTTCCCATTCTCCGGGCAGCGCCTTGCGCGCCTCCAGCACCTTGTCGTACATACTGGGACACCGCGCGACGAAGCGCTGCGCGATCACCATTCCTGACAAACCGTGTGAAGTTGCCACGGGCGCCACCTAAGGATTGGGGTGCAGGAGACGCCGCCGGCGATGGTGTTTGTGGCCCATCAGTGTGTGGGATCTGGCCTTCCGTTCCTTGACCGTCATTTTCTGGGCTCGCCGGTGCTGCCCCTGCGCCCGGGGTGACATCATCTATCCAAGTTGGCACCAATCCGTTTGCCGGACCCCCGTATCCCTTCGACGTTCCCATCTACTTATTCTCCTTAACCTGAGCCGAGCCCGCAGCAGCCGCCCGCAGTTTTTGGTTCTCATTCTGCCCGGCCCAGACACCCATAAGATCTTGGAAGTCGCGAATCACTTCCGGATTCTTGAAAGCATTGCCAATCCATGACGGCAACCATGCGCCGACTTTGGCCACGGGAATTTCTCTGGCGAAGTCCAGCAGTCTTCGCTCCAATCCAGCGTGAATCTTGATGAGTGCGACAAGACCTTCGACCCCTTTCGGCTTCGTGGCGAAGCTATCTGCCTCCAGAATGCGCATACGTACGACCTCGAATAACTCCTCGGCGCCCACGGCAGTTAACTTGCGAAGATCTTCCTCAGCCGATTTCACGCTAAGAGCAGGTCCCATGAGCTGGTCGGCTAGATGGCTCAGATGAGTAGACGCACCGGTCCCGCCTAACGCCACCCGCTTATCGCGGGTCACAAAAATATAGGGCCGGAGATCAACTCCGCCCAGCAAAGGATCGAGAGCCGTCCATGTTCGCACCCATTCACTATCCATCCATTCATTGCGGTCGACAGCGGTGTCTTTTTTCCCGGGCGCAGATCTCGACAGCGTGCCAACTTTCGGGAGCTCCGACGGTTCAGGAGTTCCAATATTCTGCGTAGCCTCTTCGAATGCTCGAAGCTCATTGGGCGCCCCATCACTCGATGCAACTGCCAATCTGACAATGTGCTCAAAGAAATCAGGCTTGAAACGCTCCGCGAGCATCAGCTTTGCCAAGATTGGCGCAGAAATCTCTGCGCCAAAACCGCGAGCCTCGCCGATTGCATGGCGCAGCTTCATCGAGTTTAGGAAACGTTTGACCTGGCGTGGATTGCCGCGAGTTCCATCGGTCAGCATGTCGGTAAGTTGGTTGCTCAGGACCAATGCGTGATCGACGCCCTGAGGCAGCGGATCTCCTATTGCATCTACCAATGACTTTCGCGTAAGTCCTTTGCTCAACCAAGGCCGACGCATGTCTTCGCGTGCGGTGACGAGTAGTTTTGCAAAGCCTTCGTCTTCAGAGCCTAGCTCCGCCTCAATGAGCAAAAGAGTGATGTAGGTGCGCGTCTCGGCTGGACCAAGCGCGGGAATTCGAAAGGGCACCTGTATGAGCTTTTCGAGGTAGTTCCTCGCATAGCTAACCGGACCGCTCGAGGGAGGTAAGTCAGGGAAGTGCTCGCGGACGGCATATTCAATCATGGCTTCATCTGCGCCAATCACAAACGCGGTTCGCTCAACGAATAGGAAAAGCCGGATCGCCTCTAATGTGGCAATTGCGGTCTCAGGTAAGCAACGATCCAGGTCATCGACGATCACGATGAGCTGATCAATGTCCGCGGCACTCAGCAGCTCGACGAACTCATTGCGGAATGCGTGAATATGCGCGGGTATACTGTCGTCCTCTGCAGGCTTTAGCAGTCCAGATGTATCCTCAGCAAACTTGCCGAGCTGTTCCCGTGTTAACTCATCTACCTTCTTTCCAAAGAACTTGCTTGCGGCGCCAATCAGGTCTCCGATCTGGCCGAAAGTCGGAGTGCCGGTAGCAACTGTAAAGGCAAGGCCGCCGGCTTTCTTTGCCGCCTTTAGCCAATCAACTCGTTTAAGAAGCTTTCTCGCTGCGGCTTTGACCTTTTCTGACATGGGTCGCGCACGCTTCAGATCTTCGATGATCGTCTCTATGACGACCGCTTTGGCATCTTCGAAACCTTCAAACGCCCAGCCGTTGAACCAGAGGCACAGGGCTCGATCTTCATCAGCAAACGCGGCCTGCGTCATCTTCAGAACACTTGACTTTCCCGCACCCCAATCACCGTGAACGCCAATAGTTATCGGTGACTTGGGTGCATCCCTTATCAATCGAACAACAGTCGTGGCGATGGCTTCGTAATGAAGAAGATCGGTCGCAGTTTCCTGATCGTTTAAAAACATAGTATTCCCTCACCTTTGGCTTTGATCGCCCATGGATTGCCTGGCTCCCCTGGATCGCGCGCTCGCAACGCCCAGCTCTCCGCCACACCTAGCGAGGGCGTGGCTCCGTTATACCTTAGGTTCCGCCCCACAGAAGAAACTCCATCTCACTTGAATTGATGGTCGCAGCCAAAAGCCTGTTTCTCAGGCTCTGCCTACAAACACCATGGAAGGCTTCCGTGCTGGTCATCAACGGATTGATGGGGGAACCCTACGGTTGCCGCGCAAGATCAGATGAACTTTGGATTGTTCCAAGGCTTGAACGCAAACCACCATCGCCAGGCCAAGCGCGTGCTCAGTACGCACCTCAGGAGCAAAGCCATGCTTTTGGACATCACCTCATCCTCTGAACGAGCTCCCTATGCCTTGGTACCCTTACACCTGGCCAATATCAAAGGCCCACATGAGCGAGCCCTTTGATGTTGGCTGGGAGACTAGGATTGTTGGTCCCATCCATGGGACCAACCCCGCTTTGCGGGGCCAGCCTGCGGCTGTCCAAAATCGTTCCGGACGATTTTGTCGAACGATGGTTCGCCTCCGTTGCCTCCCAACCAAAATAAAAAACCCGCCACTTGGGCGGGTTTTTTATTTTGGCTGGGAGACTAGGATTCGAACCTAGATAGACAGCGTCAGAGGCTGTCGTCCTACCGTTAGACGATCTCCCAAAAACTGCTGGATCGATGCGCTCTGACTTTGGTGCATCGAACCGACAAACGCAATTCGGTAGGGAATTAGCGCTTGGAGAACTGGGTGGCGCGACGTGCTTTGTGCAGACCGACCTTCTTACGCTCGACTTCGCGGGCGTCGCGGGTCACAAAGCCGGCCTTGCGCAGCGGCGACTTCAGGGTTTCGTCGTACTCGATCAGAGCGCGAGCGATGCCCAGGCGAATGGCGCCGGCCTGGCCGGTGATGCCGCCGCCCGCGACCGTCACCAGGATGTCGAACTTGCTGGTGTTATCGGTCAGCTCGAGCGGCTGGCGCACGATCATGCAGGAGGTCTCGCGACCGAAGAACTGCTCGAGCGACTTGCCGTTGACCACGATCTGGCCATTGCCCTTGCGAAGGAACACGCGGGCGGCGGAGGTTTTGCGGCGGCCGGTGCCGTAATTCTGCTGGATCGACATGATGATTCCTTAGAGTTCCAGCGCCTGCGGCTGCTGTGCGGTATGCGGATGCTCGGCACCGCCGTAGACCTTGAGCTTGCGATACATCTCGCGGCCCAGCGAATTCTTCGGCAGCATGCCCTTGACGGCGGTCTCGATCACGCGCTCCGGGTAGGTAGCGAGCAGATCCTTGAGGCTGGTGGTCTTCAGGTTGCCGATGTAACCGGTGTAGCGGTGGTACTTCTTGTCGTCCAGCTTGCGGCCGGTGACGTGCACCTTCTGCGCATTGATCACGACGATATAATCGCCGGTATCGCAATGCGGGGTGTACTCCGGCTTGTGCTTGCCGCGCAGGCGATGTGCAATTTCGGTCGACAGGCGACCGAGCGTCTTGTCCGTGGCATCGACCACGAACCAGTCGCGCTTGACGTTGTCTGCATTGGCGCTAAACGTTTTCATTTCAGAATACCTGTTCTGCCGCCGTGAGGCGGTACATATCATCGGTCGATCAGAGGCGCGAGATGATAGCGGAGCCGTCATCTACGGTGCAAGCCCGACGTGCGTCCGGCTGTGAGCTAGTAATCATAGCATGATGGGCGGGCCGCTTGAAAAGTCCCCATGTGCACAAGATCAGGTCCGCGGCGTGGACATGCGGCCCAGCCTTCGCCGTGGCGCCACGGATGCCCGACATGGGCAAGTTTACCGCGCCAGTTTCACACGCCGCTCGGCACGCTTGGGAGCCAATAAAACCGGGCATTGGTGGCTCTGCGGCAAGCTGCCAGGCTGTTGCTGCCGCGGTTACTGTTGTCCAATGGCATTCGTATTTTGTCTTTGTGCCACCGGCTGCACGTGCGCCCGCGCGGGACTTGATCCGGCGGCCCAACATTCACGGAGTAAGCATTTATGAAAGCAGGAGCCGCCATGAACGTCCGTACCCTCACGCCGCTCGACCGGCTGCTTGCCCAGTGCGAGCGCGCGCTGGAAGCGGTGGCCGGATCGCCCGCCGCGCAGCGTCCTTCTCCCGGTCATGCCGTGGTGGAGGCGGATCTGGACGACACCGAGCGCCGCCACGCCGCCGGCCTGATGCGCATCAACCACACCGGCGAAGTCTGCGCGCAGGCGCTGTATCTGGGTCAGGCCGCCCTGGCCCGCCATGCCGATACGCGCGAGCACCTGCTGCACGCGGCCGACGAGGAAACCGATCACCTGGCCTGGTGCGCCGCGCGCCTGAAGGAGCTGGACAGCCGCCCCAGCCTGCTCAATCCGCTGTGGTACGCCGGCAGCTACGCGATCGGCGCCGCCGCGGCGCTGGCCGGCGATTCGCTGAGCCTGGGCTTTGTGGTGGAAACCGAGCGCCAGGTCGAGGCGCATCTGCAGGACCATCTGGAAAGGCTGCCCGCGGCCGACGAACGCTCGCGCGCCGTGCTGACCCAGATGCAGGCGGATGAAGTGCGCCACGCGCAGGAGGCCGAGCAGCGCGGCGGTGTCGATCTGCCCTTTCCGCTGCCGAAGCTGATGTACCTGAGCTCGATGGTGATGAAGGCGGTAGCGTATCGACTTTGAGGGTTGGCGTTTTGGGCTGGCGAAGCAATTACTGACTTCGCCAGATCTGTCGCCGAACCGCAGTTTGCCCTTCGACTCCGGCCCTTTGGGCCTACGCTCAGGGTGAACGGCTAAAAATAGCTGCCTGCCAGTACGACCTCGGCTACGAATGGTGACCGTTAACACCCGCGCGCACCGCATATAACACCCGCGCGCACCGCATAGAAAGAAAAAACCCGCCTTTCGGCGGGTTTTTCGTTACATCAGGTTGCGGCCGTGGAACAGCTCCTCGATCTCGCGCCGCAGCAGCGACTCGATGCGCTGACGCTCCTTGAACGACAGGTCGTCGGCGTGCGAGTCGAACAGGTAGGTGTCCAGGTCGAAGTCCTTGATGTGCATCTTCGTGTGGAACATGTTTTCCTGATACACATTGACGTCGAACATCTCGTACTTCTGGCGGATGTGCTTGGCCAGATAGTCCTGCACCGAGTTGATCTTGTGGTCGATGAAGTGCTTCTTGCCCTTCACGTCGCGGGTGAAGCCGCGTACGCGGTAGTCGCACACCACGATGTCCGACTCGAAGCTGTCGATCAGGTAGTTCAGCGCCTTCAGCGGGGAAATCACGCCGCAGGTAGCCACGTCGATATCGGCGCGGAAGGTGGCGATGCCGTTGTGCGGGTGCGTTTCCGGGTAGGTATGGACGGTAATGTGGCTCTTGTCCATATGCGCGACGACAGCACCGGTGATGGTGTCGCGACCGAGCTTCTCCAGCACCGGCTCCTCGGAAATCAGCATCGTCACCGACGCGCCCTGCGGGTCGTAGTCCTGGCGGGCGATGTTGAGGATGTTGGCGCCGATGATCTCGGCCACATCGGTGAGGATCTGGGTCAGGCGATCGGCGTCGTACTGATCATCGATGTACTCGATGTAATTGCTGCGCTGCTCTTCGGACACCGCATAGCAGATGTCGTAGATGTTGAAGCTCAACGCCTTGGTCAGGTTGTTGAAGCCCTGCAGGCGAAGACGGGGAAGTGGTTTAACCAAGGCGACTCTCCATGGCGTTATGAGGCCAGCAGTGGAGGCGGGTTAGCGACAAGGGTCCCCGCTGAATGGTGTGACGCGCAGGCAGCAACCTTCCGCGATCGTTGTGACCGGCGTGCGACAACGTAACGTTGCCCTCGCCGAAAGACCGCGGAGTATGCGGTAAAACGCGAAAAAACTGAACCTGCGGCAAGGTGCTCAGGTTTGCCATAATGCAGGCCAACAGGGGACGGCAACGACGACTGATTCGACGGCAAGCCTTGGCTGCCGCCGGCATGAAACCATCTGCGGGGATGATAGTGGCGCAACTCAAATACCAGCTGCAGCAAGCGTTTGAACGTTCTCAGGCACCGCTCAACTTCGCGCCGGATCCCGCTTCGATGGAGCGATTTCTTGCGCTTTGCCATCGCCGCCGCTACCCGGGTAAGACCGCGATCATCCGTCCGGGTGACCCGGCCAATACGCTGTATTACGTGATCGACGGCTCGCTCGCCGTCTGCACCGAGGACGAACAGGGCCGCGAATTGATCCTGGCGTACATCAGCCGTGGCCAGTTCATCGGCGAAATGGGCCTGTTCGTGGAGCAGGCGCAGCGCGAATCGATGGTGCGCACGCGCACGCCGTGCGAAATGGCCGAGATCAGCTACGAGCGACTGTTTCAGCTGATGGAGACCTCGCTGCGCGAGGAATGCCCGAAGATCCTATTCGCCATCGGCGCGCAGCTCACCACGCGACTGTTGCGCACGTCGCGCCAGGTCAGCCGCATGGCCTTCATGGATGTGACCAACCGGATTTCGCGCACGCTGCTGGACCTGTGCCAGGAGCCGGACTCCATGACCCATCCGGACGGCACGCAGATCCGCATCTCGCGTCAGGAAGTCAGCCGCATCGTCGGCTGCTCACGCGAGATGGTCGGTCGGGTGCTGAAGCAGCTGGAAGAGCAGCGCATGATCGACGTGTCCGGCAAGACCATCGTGGTGCGCGGCACGCGCTGAAACCGGCAGTTGATCGTTTTCATCAGACGCTCATGTGGCGCCTGATTCATAGGCGAAAGCAGTCCGAACGTCGCGCGCTCAGAACCACTCGACGCGTTTCACGCTGCGGCCCAGCGCCTTTTCGATTTTCTTGCACAGCTTGGGCGTGCCGTTGACCAGCACCGCCTCGGCCGCCGGCTTCAGCATCGGAATGTCGTGCGATGAGTCGCTGTACGCCACGCGCCAGGCCTGCAGGCCGTGCGACGCCAGCGCCTGCAGCTTGCGCCTGCCCACGTTGTGCGACTTCACCCGCATGCCCAGCCAGCTGGGCCGCAGCTGCGAGGCAAGCACTTCGACATCGGTTAGGCCCAGCTCCTGCAGGATGCTGCTGACCAGCGTGTACTCGCAGCCAGTGACCACAACCACCCGGTCGCCCGCGGCCTGATGCCGGCGCAGCGCCAGCAGGCCATCGCGACAGAACAGCCTGGGCCGACGCACCAGATGGGCGGCGAATGCTTTGGCCGCCGCGGCGTAGCGCGGCTCGCTGACGCCGAGCAGACCGATGTGCACCAGCGTGCGCACCGGCCAGCGCCACGACACCATTAGGCCAAGAAGCAGCCACGGCACGGCAGGCAGCACCAGCAGCTTGCGCAGCAGCGAGCGCTTGTAGCGATCGCGCATGAAAAGGCCGAACGAATCGGCATGAATCAGCACCCCGTCGAAATCGAACAGCACCACGCATGACACCCTGGCATCGATGATGGTGGGGTCGCCCGGCACCGTGTCTGTCGTTGCAGCGGGGATATCCAGCTCGACAGGTTTGGCCGCGAACGCCGCCTCGTCCGGCATCGCGTCATGCGGCAGTGGCGCGGTCACGGCGTGCCGAACAGTCGTCGCAGTTCGCTGCCCGGATTTTCGGCGCGCATGAAAGCCTCGCCGACCAGAAACGCCTGGATGCCGCCCTCGCGCAGGCGCGCAACATCTTCCGGCGTATGGATGCCGGATTCGGCGACCAGCACGCGGTCGTATTCGATCAGATCCTGCAGCGCCAGCGAGGTTTCCAGCGAGGTCTCGAAGCTGCGCAGGTTGCGATTGTTGACGCCGATCAGCGGTACCGGCACGGCCATCGCGCGCTCGAGTTCCTCTTCATCGTGCACCTCACAGAGCACGTCGAGATCCAGCTCGGCGGCCAGCAGCGACAGCTGCAGCAGCACGTCGTCGTCCAACGCGGAAACGATCAGCAGCACGCAGTCCGCGCCGATCGCGCGCGCCTCGTACACCTGATACGGATCGATGATGAAATCCTTGCGCAGCACCGGCAGCGTGCACGCGCCCAGCGCCTGCTGCAGAAACGCCTCGCTGCCCTGGAAAAAATCCGCGTCGGTCAGCACCGAGAGGCAGGCGGCGCCGGCCTCCTCGTAGCTGCGTGCGATCGCCGCCGGATCGAACTCCGCGCGGATCACGCCCTTGCTGGGACTGGCCTTTTTCACTTCGGCGATCACCGCAGGAAGGCCGGCGGCGATCTTTGCCTCGATCGCGGCGGCAAATCCGCGCGTGTCGGGCATGTCCTTGACGCGGGCGATCAGCTCGTCCATCGGCATTTTCGCTTTGCGCTCGGCGACTTCTTCGGCCTTGCGCGCAAGAATGCGATTGAGAATGTCGGTCATGGCATGTCTCTGATTGGAATAACGTGGGTATTTGAATCGGGCAAGCGGCGCGTGCTGCAGTATCGCCGCTTCGGCTTGTGCAAGCACGCGGCCATGCTAGTGGCTACGCGAGCCCACTTTACGCGGATGCGGCAAGCCGGCGCGTGGCTTCGACAAACGCATTCATTTTCTCATGCGCCGCGCCGCTGGCAATGGTGGAGCGCGCCAGTTCGATGCCGTCGTCGATCGAGTCGACCACGCTGGCCGCGTACAGCGCCGCGCCCGCGTTGAGGCAGACGATGTCGTGCGGCACGCCGCGACGGCCCTGCAAGGCCTCGAGCAGCATCGCTTTCGATTCCTCCACATTTTCCACCCGCAGATTGCGGCTGGAGGCCATGGCAAAGCCGAAGTCTTCGGGCTCGATTTCGTACTCGCGCACCACGCCGTCGCGCAGCTCGCCCACCAGGGTGGTAGCGCCCAGCGAAATTTCGTCCATGCCGTCGCGGCCCCAAACCACTAGAGCGTTACGCGCGCCCAGCGCCTGCAGCACGCGCACCTGGATTCCGACGAGATCGGGATGGAATACGCCCATCAGGATATTGGGAGCATCGGCCGGATTGGTGAGCGGGCCGAGAATATTGAACAGCGTGCGCACGCCCATCTCACGCCGCGCCGGCGCGACGACCTTCATCGCGGGATGATGGTTTGGCGCGAACATGAAGCCGATGGCGGTTTCTTCCATGCTCTGCGCGACCTGCGCCGGCGTGAGATCGATCGACGCACCGAGCGACTCCAGCACGTCGGCGCTGCCAGATTTCGACGACACGCTGCGGCCGCCGTGCTTGGCCACGCGCGCGCCAGCCGCGGCGGCCACGAACATCGACGCGGTGGAGATATTGAAACTCGACGCGCCATCGCCGCCGGTGCCCACGATATCGAGCAGGTGACGCGTGTCGCCGCCGATCGGCACCTTGGCCGATAGCTCGCGCATTACGCGCGCCGCACCGGTGATCTCACCGATCGTTTCCTTTTTGACGCGCAGGCCGGTCATGATCGCCGCCGTCATCAGCGGACTGACCTGCCCACCCATGATCTGGCGCATCAGCGAAATCATCTCGTCGTGGAAAATTTCGCGATGCTCGATCGTGCGCTGCAAGGCCTCCTGCGGCGTGATCGTGATTTCCCGATGCGGTACCTCGCGATGCGCCGTGCTCATGCGGCGAGCTTCAGCGGCTGACCGAGAAAATTGCGCAGCAGATCGTGGCCGTGCTGGGTCAGGATGGACTCCGGATGAAACTGCACGCCCTCCACCGGCAGCGTCTTGTGGCGCAGGCCCATGATCTCGTCGATCGAACCGTCCGCGTTTTCCGTCCACGCGGTGACTTCCAGGCAATCCGGCAGCGAGTGCTGCTCCACCACCAGCGAGTGGTAGCGCGTCGCCTCGAAAGGGTCGGGCAAGCCGGCAAACACGCCCTGGCCGCGATGGCGCACCGGCGAGGTCTTGCCGTGCATGATCTGCTTGGCCCGAATCACCTTGCCGCCGAACGCCTGCCCGATCGCCTGATGGCCCAGGCATACGCCGAAGACCGGAATTTCCGCCGACAGCTCGCGCAGTACATCCAGCGAGACGCCGGCGTCGTCCGGCGTACCGGGACCCGGCGAAATCATGATGTGCGAAGGCTTCAGCGCGCGAATGCCGGCCACGTCCAGCGCATCGTTGCGCACCACCTTCACCTGCTGCCCCAGCTCCCCGAGGTACTGCACGAGGTTGAAGGTAAAGCTGTCGTAGTTATCGATCATCAGCAGCATGGGATGGCGGATCCTGTCGGTAAAACAGCGCGGGCCACCAACGGCGCGTGCCGGCTGTGCGACAGCGGCAGGTCTGCCTGGACCGCCACCGCTCGCATCTGCAGGCGGTCATTGTGCGGGATGACGCATGCTGCCGTCATCTCGCCAGTTCGACGGGGTAATGCTCCGACACAGGGCTTACCCGCGGTCAACCGGCCTTGCGTGGGCGAGCACTGCAGGTTGTCCGCTCCATAACTGCGGAACGTTGACATGATTGCGCAGCCACCGAAGCGAACCGCTGGCGGACTATCGCCCGCCAGCGACTGGTCTGACTACTGAATCAACCCTCCGGGTGCATGGCCTTGCATGACGCACCGGTGCACTCGATCTGCAGCGCGGCCGTTGTCGGGCATGTCGACTCGAACAACGCACGCTGACCGTCTGCCATGAGCACGCGGATCGCCCGGTCACACTGCCGCGTAGCGGCGACGTTTTGCGCCGCATTGAACATGGAAGCGCCAATTCGCCCATCGAGACTGGCCAGATCCACCTGTGGTGAATTCTGCGGCTGGCTGTAGCTAACCGACGACGGCACCGAAGGACTGATGTAAGAATAGGCGTGCGAAGACGGAGCATTCGACATCACTGAGATCATGTTCGGATAGTGATGCGCCGCGCCGTTGCCGAAATCGACGATCAGGCCAATCAGGCCGCCGAAGAGAATATTGCCCCAGACCATGCCGCGCACCGTGGCGTAGGTCATCTGGCTTCCGACCGGAGCGCCGTCTTTCACACATTGGACGTCGAGCGGACTGCTATCTCGGCGGACGGTGACCGTACCTGGCGTCGTGACGCTTTGTGTTCCCCGGTTATTCGTCACCGTGCAATTGGCGCCCTGGACGCTTTGGCCGCCGGAACGAGCCTCCACGCTGAGGTGTTGATGTGTACCGCCCACGATGGATGCGCAACCGGAAAGGCCGCAAATCATCAGCAACGTCATGGCTTTCTTACTGGACAAATGATGCATCGTTCCCGCTCCTTGAGTAGTGATATGCACACGGACGCACGGCGTTCGAAAGAACGCCTGCTTTAAAGTCACCGGAAGTGTGAAACGCCTGCACCAGCGCCCGACGAAGAAGCCCGGGGTGTCGCGTGGAAGCGACTTGATGCCTCGGCACGAGTACCCCCCAGTCATCGTGCCCGCTGATTCTTGCAGAAACGCGTGGGGAATTTCGACCATTTAATTCGATAATCTTGTCGAAAGATTTTGCGGCATTAAGTTGAGCGAATCGTGCTCAGATTCACGGTTGCGTACAACGTGACTCAACCTGATCTCCAAGGCCACCACGCAAGCGGATTGCGTTGCAGACGCGCGTGGCGAATTCCGACGAAGGCCTTAGGATTTCTGGGTCCCAAGCCTTGCAGCTTAAGGTCCGACTGCTCTGCTCTACCGAATATTTTCTGCGGCTGCTGATGTCGCACGCATTCCGGATACCGTGCCAGAGCAACTACGATTGGCGTAAAAACAGAGCAGCTATCCGATGCGTAACTTGATTGTGGTGCTTGGCGACCAGCTGGATCGCGAATCAACCGTGCTGGAAGATTTCGACCCCGCGCTCGATGCGCTGTGGATGGCCGAGTGCGCCGGTGAGGCCACGCACGTGTGGTCGCACCAGGCGCGCATCGCGATCTTTCTCGCCTCGATGCGGCACTTTCGTGACGACATGCGCACGCGCGACTGGCCGCTGCACTATCGGGCGCTGGGCGAGCACAGGCATGCGCAACTTGATGACGTGCTGCGCGAGGACTTGCGCAAGCTGAAACCCGAACGCGTGGTGCTGGTGCGTCCCGGCGAGTGGCGTGTGCGTGAAGCGCTGCGCGCCGTGGCCAAGGCCGAAGGCGTCGAATACGCCGAGCGTCCTGACCGGCATTTTTTTATCGAGCCGGAGGACTTTGCCGAATGGGTCGGCGCGCGCCGCGAGATTCGCATGGAGCATTTCTATCGCTGGATGCGTCGGCGCTTCGATGTGCTGATGGACGAGGACCAGCCGACCGGCGGTCAGTGGAACTACGACCACGACAACCGCAAGAGCTTCGGCAAGAAAGGTCCGGGCATGCTGCCTGCACCCAAGCGTTTCCCGCCGGACGCGATCACCCGTGAAGTACTCGATCTCGTGGCCGAGCGCTTCGGCGATCACCCCGGCAGCCTGGAGGCTTTCGACTGGCCGGTCACACCAAAACAGGCTAAGCAGGCGCTGAAGGATTTCATCGATCACCGCCTGGCCGCCTTCGGCCAGTGGCAGGACGCAATGTGGAGCGGCGAGCCGTGGCTGTATCACGCACGACTGTCCACCGCGATGAACCTCAAGCTGCTCGACCCGCGCGAGGTGGTGCAGGCCGCCGCCGATGCGCTGAAGAACGGACGCGCAGAACTGGCCGCGGTGGAAGGTTTCGTGCGGCAGGTGCTGGGCTGGCGCGAATTCATCCGCGGCATGTACTGGCGCGACATGCCGAAGCTGCTGCAGGGCAATGCGCTGAAGGCGCATGCGCCGCTGCCCACTTTTTACTGGACCGGCGACACCGACATGAATTGCCTGCGCGAAGCGCTGGGGCAGACGCTGAAACACGGCTACGCGCACCATATCCAGCGGCTGATGGTCACCGGCAACTTCGCGCTGATGCTGGGCGTCGAGCCGGCGCATATCCACGCGTGGTATCTGGCCATCTATGTCGACGCGGTGGAATGGGTCGAGGCACCCAACGTGATGGGGATGAGCCAGTTTGCCGACGGCGGCAAGATGGTGTCCAAGCCTTATTGCTCGTCCGGTCGCTATATCCAGCGCATGAGCAACTACTGCGACGACTGCCGTTTCAAACCCGATAAAGCCGTCGGCGACGACGCCTGCCCCTTCACCACGCTGTACTGGGATTTTCTCGACCGTCATCAGACGCGCTTTGCCCATCACCCGCGCGCCGCGCTGCAGTGGAAGTCGCTGGGGCGCTTGAGCGAGGATGAGCGCAAGGCCATTCGCGCTCAGGCGGTCGCGTTGCGCAAGCAGCTGGCAAAAGCGGAGTGATCGCGAGTCAGTGACTCGCTGGCGCCGGAAACGCCAGCACCTGCTCGGTGTAGGTTTCGATTACCGCGCTGAACGGCCGATTGTCGGCAGCGTATAAAACGGCGCGATGCTGCAGCACCTGATGCGGAATCGACAAGCTGCCCTGGCCTGCAGGCCATGCTTTATCGCTCGTCTCCCAGCCCGCGGGCAATGGCGACCACAGCAACGTCGCATCCAGCGTCTGCCGACGAAAATGCAGCGGCAGCACAACGCGTCCGAAAGGCGTATCCGTGTGGTCGAGCTGCTCGTTCATCGCGGCTGTGAGGCGCGAGGGCACGTACCAGTTATCGGCTTCGGAGAGCACATGCGAGCCGCAGCGCAGAAGCACGCGCCGATAGCGCACCGGCTCGTTCGGTCCGATCGCCAGGCGCGTGCGCAGATCGTCAGGCAGCGGCTTGTCGTCACCGTTGACGCGCTGCGCGCTGACCTTGACCGGCTCGGCCATGTGGTGCGCGCCGCACCATCGCTCCATCGTCAGCGTGGCGCTGTCGTGGCTGAGCAGATCAGCATTGAAGGTTTGCAGCAGCGCCAGCGATTCGAGTCGACCGACCTTGGTAGCCGGCCACGCCGGCGCCGCGTCCTGCGCCACGGCGGTGTCGACCACACAACACAGCATGAGACCGGCGATCGCTGTCGACGCGCTCCGATGCTTCATCACAAGCCTTTCGCCGCCTGCGCCACCGCGCGAAACAGCGCGCGGCCCTTGCTCATGGTTTCTTCCCACTCGGCGGCGGGGTCGGAGTCGTAGACGATGCCCGCGCCGGCCTGCACGTGCAGGCGGCCGTTCTGGATCACCGCGGTGCGGATCGCGATGGCGGTGTCGGCGTCGCCCCACCAGCCGATCCAGCCGATCGCGCCGGCGTAAATATTCCGCTTGTACGGCTCCAGCTCCTGGATGATTTCCAGCGCGCGGATCTTCGGCGCGCCGCTGAGCGTGCCGGCCGGGAACGTCGCCTTGAGGACATCCATGTAACTGAGCCCCGGGCGCGCCTTGCCCTGCACCTGCGAGACGATATGCATCACGTGCGAGTAGCGCTCGATGGCGAACGACTCGCTGACTTCCACGCTGCCGGTTTCGCTGATGCGGCCGATGTCGTTGCGGCCAAGATCGATCAGCATCACGTGTTCGGCGCGCTCTTTCGGATCGGCCAGCAGCTCGGCTTCCAGCGCAACGTCTTCCGCCTCGCACGCGCCGCGTTTGCGCGTGCCGGCCAGCGGACGCACGACGACCTTGCCGTCCTTCAGGCGCGCCAGAATTTCCGGCGACGAGCCGACGATCTGCGTATCGCCCAGATCGACGAAGTACATGTAAGGCGACGGATTGAGCGCGCGCAGCGCACGATAGACGTCGATCGGCCGCGCGTTGAAACGCACGCTCAATCGCTGCGACGGCACCACCTGAAAAATATCGCCGGCGCGGATGTATTCCTTCGCCCGCTCGACCATCGCCTCGAACTCTTCGCGGGTGAACGACGAGGTGAAATCGCTCTCGTCCACCAGCTCGACCGATTGCGTCGGCGATGGATACGAGGCGCCGCCCTGACGCAGGCGGTAGACCAGCGCATCCAGCCGCCGCTGCGCGTTGGCGTAAGCCTGGGGCTGTGCCGGGTCGGCGTGCACGATCAGATACAGGCGGCCCTTGAGGTTGTCGAACACGGCAACTTCTTCGGCCAGCATCAGCAACACATCGGCCGTACCCAGCTCGTCGGCGCGATCCCACTGCGCCAGCCGCGGCTCGATATAGCCAATCGTCTCGAAACCGAAATAGCCGACCAGACCGCCGCTGAAAGCGGGCAGCTCGGGCAGCTGCGGCACGTCGTACTGCTGACGCAGCACTTCGATTTCCGCCAGCGGATCGGCGACGTGGCGGCGCTCGGTCACCTCGCCCGAATCTTCGACTTCGAGCTCGTGCCCACGCAGCCGATAAACGCGCCGGGCCGGCAGGCCGATGATCGAATAGCGGCCCCAGGTCGCCCCGCCCTCGACCGACTCGAACAGAAACGTATAGCGGCCATCGGCCAGCTTCAGATACACCGACAGCGGCGTATCGAGGTCGGAAAACACCTCGCGCACCAGCGGAATGCGCGTATGGCCCCTGGCCACCAGCACGTCGAATTCGTCTCGGGAAATCACAAGCGGCTCTGACTCAAGGAAAGCGGCTGCTGAAGATAGCAGGCGACGGCATTTGACGTCGCCTGCCCAAGATTTTTCGACGCAACGTTTGGCTGGCTCAGAGCCGCTTGCGCTGCATGGGATGCAGCTGCAGCGCAAACGCCACGCCGCTGCCGTCATCGAGATTGCGCGCGGTGGCGACGCCGTGATGGCGTTCGGCGACCAGCCGCACCACGTAAAGACCCAGTCCCAGATGCGGCACGTCGCCCGGCGTGGCCTTGTCGCGCAGGCTGACCAGGGTGTCGAACAGGCGACCCTGCATGGCTTCGGGCAGCAGCGGGCCCTGGTTGGCCAGCTCGATCTGCGCACCATGTTCGATCGGCGACAGGCTCAGCCGCAGCCAGCCCTGCTCGGGCGTGAACGACAGCGCGTTGTCGAACAGCTTGTCCAGCGCCTGGGCTACCAGTTCGGGCGCGCAGTGCAGTACCAGCGGCGCGTCGGGCAGCACGCAGTCCAGCCGGCGCGGGCCGATCAGTGCGCGATAGGCGTCGGCGCAGCCGCGCACGACGTCGCGTAGATCCACGTCTTCAGGTTCGGCGCTGTTGATCGAGCGCTCCATGCGGCTGGATTCGCTCATGGCGCGCACCAGGGCACCGAGCCGAGCCACGCCGTCGCGCGCGCGTTCCAGATAGGGGCGGCCTTCAGGCGTCAGCGCTGCGTGCTCCAGATTGTCCAGCGACGATTTGACGATCGCCAGCGGCGTGTTGAGCTCGTGCGACAGCTTGGAGGTCAGCGTGCGCAGGTAGTCGGTATAGCTGCCGACCATGCCGAACAGTTTTTCGAAGCTACGCGCAAGGTCGCCGATCTCATCCGTCGATTCGGTCATCGGAAAACGGCCGTCTTCGAAAAGGCCGTCCAGACGTCCATCGTTGAGCTGCGCGCGCTCGGCCGCGTTGCGCAATCGGCCGAGTCGCAGGCTTAGCCGCGTGGCAAATGCCAGCAGGATCGCTCCGGCGATCAGCAGCACGCCAAAGCTGGTCAACAGCAGGCCGAGCAGCGCGCGATTGGCCAGCAGCGGCACGGTGCGGCTGGCCTGCTCCAGCAGCAGCACGCCGTTGACCTTGCCGCCCTGCCCGATTGGTACGGCGGCGGTGAGCACCACGCTGCCGCGCTGCTCGCCGCTGCGCCACACGCTGACCGGCTTGCCCGCGCCAGCGCGAGCGACTTCACGCGTATCCAGTCGGGGCACGTCCTGCGACCACAGGCTGGCGTCCTCCAGCCGCTTGCCGAGCAGCGAGCGGTAGATGATCGAGGCAAACCAGCCGGGCTGGCCGTCGGTGCCCGGCGTGGTATTCAACCGGCCGCTACGCGCCAGCAGCCAGCCCTGCGGCGCCAGCAGGCGCGCCTGCACGTCGTCCGGCGCCAGCCGACCCAGTTCACCAGACAGGAGCGTCGAGTAGGCAAGCAGCGGTCGCGTATCCGCCGCCGTGGGATCGCCGCCGGCCGAGGCGTCGTACACGCCCACGCCCAGCGCGCGCAGTTTCAGGCCGCGCGGCAGGCGCAGCTCGACGCGATAACCGCTGCCGTCTTCCTGCCACTGCGCGGTGAGCGGATCGGGAAAGCCGGCCACCGGCGGATCGAGCGGATGCGCGGTCAGCGGGCCGGGCGCCGCGCTGGCCAAGAGATAGCGCTGCTGGCCCGCCGCGTTCGCCAGCGTGAGGATGAGATGGTCGGCGGCCAGCGCATTGGCGTCGCTCGCATCGGCGCGCGTGCGGCGCGTGTCGCGCACGTCGGCGTACAGGTAAACCCACTCGCCGTCCTGGGCCAGCAGCAGTTTGCCGCGAGGATTCGATGCGGGGCCGAGCGTCTGACTCCACGGCGTCAGCGGCGCCCAGTCGTCGCCGTAGCCGTCCACCGTGATGGGGCTGGTCGCCTCCTGCACGTACCAGCCGTTGGCATCTTCCGGCAGCACCGCGCCGGTGACCACCAGGCTGCGCGCCACGGCGCGTGCCGAAGCGAGCAAGGCATCGGCCTGCCCTTCGCGCAGCAGCGTCTCCATCTGCCGCACATACAGCCAGCCCGCGATCGGCAGCGCCAGCGTGCACAGCGCCACCAGCAGCAGCTTTTTGCGCAGGCTCATCGGCAGACTAGCCGCGATGCAGGCATCGGCGTGCCATCACGGCGCTGACGTTCGGCTGGTGGACTTGTCGCCGCGCTGATATTTCGTGTACGTCGATTTCTGCACCACCTGCCGGAGCAGCGCCAGCACCGACGCGCGCTGCGGATCCTTGGCGGCCACCGTCATCGACCAGCTCAGGCGGATGCCGGTGGCTTTGCCGGGATCGCAGAACACCACGGCATCGTCCATGTGGTCGCTGCCCTGATACAGCACGCCGTCGCAGGTCATGGCCGTGCCGGTGACCGGAAACGCACTGACCGCGGCTTGCGGATCTTTCTTCAGATAGCTGGCCTGGTCGGCCGCCCGCTCCGCCCTCAGCGAAGGCAGTTTGCGCGGCCATACGTTGAGCACCATCACGCGATCGGGGTTGCCGGTCCAGTCACCCTGGTAGATCACCAGATTCACGCCGATGGCGCGGGCGTACTGGCAGCAGTCGCTGGTCCAGCCCGCGGGCGGAACGGTCACGATGGACCAGCCGGGCACCGACTCGTCGGCGCCGCCGCTGACAGTTACCGTCTTTGCGTCACCCTGGGTCGCTGCGGTCGCAGCGCGCGGCGGGACGTGCGAGGCGCCATGCGACGTCGACAGCGAAATCGGCGACGCGGCGGACGATGCAGCCACCGGAGCGGCCGCCGTGCGATCGACGGAATGCCCCGTCGTGGCGACCAGCATCAGTGCAAGCGCGATGAGCGGCGCGCGCATCACGGCTTCCACCGGTAGCCGACGCCGTGCACGGTTTCGATGCCGTCGAACTCGGGCGCCACGGCGATGAATTTTTTGCGGATGCGTTTGACGTGCGAGGTGATGGTGGCATCGTCCACCACCAGCTCGGCCTCGCGCATCAGCTGGTCGCGATTCTTCACGTGGCCGGGGAAGCGGATCAGCGTGTGCACCATCCAGAACTCGGTGACGGTGAGCGGAATCTCCTCGCCGTTCCAGGTGATGCGCATGCGCTCGGACTCCAGCTTCAGCGGCCCGTGCTGGATCACCGTTTCGCTGGAGGCCGGCGCCTTCAGCGACTCGATCCGGCGGAACAGCGCCGCAATGCGCGCAGCGAGCTGATGCAGGCTGGTGTCCTTGCTGAGGTAGTCGTCGGCGCCCAGGCGCAGGCCGGAGATCACGTCGAAATCCGAATCGCGCGCCGTGAGAAAAATCAGCGGCAGCGTGGACGATTTGGCGCGCAGCTCGCGGCACAGGTCGAAGCCGCCCTCCGGCTCGTCGCCCAGGCCGATGTCGATAATCACCAGCTCCGGCAGACGCATGGCGAACGCGCTCGAGGCTTCCTGCCGCGAACCGTAGCCGCGCGCGTCGTAGCCGAATCGGTTCAGGGCCTCGACGTAGTTGGCGCGGATCAGCGGTTCGTCTTCAACGATGGCAATGCTGCGGCCCATGGCGCGCTCCTTTGTGGTGGGCGCAGCGTGCTATGTGAAGGGCACTGGCGCAAGCCATCCGTCGCCACTGCCCGCGTATTGCCACAACCCAGCGGCAGGCACGCCCGATTGCGTCGGCGCCAGCGCCCCAGAACGCGGTGTGATGGCCGCCATGAACCACGCACGGAGAACGGCAATGCCAGGCAACGAACCCAAAGAACGCGACCCCAACGCCGAATTGCGCAGCTTCGAGCCGTTGCGCGTGTCGCTGGCGATCGGCGCGCTGCTGCTGGGCGTGATTTTCGGCTTTCACTGAAGCCGCGGCCGTGCTGAAACATTCACTCTATTCAGGTTTTATCGACTCAGGCTCCGACGGCTGGGCTGCCATGGAAGGCGAGCGGGCATCTGGCGCGAACGGAAGCCCGCCAGATGCAACGACGCGGCAGGACCCGGACCCCAGCTGGCAGCCGCTCTGACGCCGTATCGGCGCATTTTTCGACGATGATGGTGACCTGTTCTCCCCTCAGTAACGGGGGGAGCTTTTTTGAGCTCCCGTAAATCACGCGAGCGTTCGCAGTTTATTTCGACCAACGCGGGAACCAAACCCGAAAACCCACTGTCTGAGTCTGTGATTGGCGCGCTTCCATAGCCGTGGAATGTGTCGATGCGGGCGTTGACCCCTCCCTCCGATGCGCTCGCATCGACCCGCGCCAATCGTTGATGTTTCCTCTCACGTCTGACGACGTTTATCCCGGTGCTGCCCTGCGCCGGGATTTTTATTGGGCGCTACTCGCGCGCCGACCCCGATATTTAACTCAGCCGATGGCCTTGCGCATGGCGTCGATCTCGGCGCGGTAGTCCTTGGCGTGGAAAATCGCCGAACCGGCGACGAAGGTGTCCGCACCGGCTTCGGCAATGGCAGCGATATTTTCAGCCGTGACGCCGCCGTCGATCTCCAGCCGAATCGCGCGGCCGCTGTCATCGATGCGGCGACGCACCTGACGCAGCTTCTCCAGCGCGCCGGGGATGAACTTCTGCCCGCCAAAACCCGGGTTCACCGACATGATCAGGATCAGGTCGAGCTTGTCCATCACATAGTCCAAGTGATCCAGCGGCGTGGCCGGATTGAACACCAGCCCAGCGGTGCAGCCGGCATCCTTGATCAGGCCCAGCGTGCGGTCGATATGCTCGCTGGCCTCCGGATGAAAGCTGATGTTGGTCGCACCCGCCTTGGCGAAATCCGGCACGATGCGATCGACCGGTTTCACCATCAGATGCACGTCGATCGGCGCCGTAATGCCGTACTTGCGCAGCGACTGAAGCACCGCAGGGCCGATCGTGAGGTTCGGCACGTAGTGGTTGTCCATCACGTCGAAATGTACCCAGTCCGCACCCGCGGCCAGCGCAGCGGCAGTGTCATCACCCAGCCGCGCAAAATCCGCGGCGAGGATGGACGGAGCGATCATCGGGGCTTGCTTCATGATTAACCTCGGAGCGAGAACGGGGAACGGGGAACGAAAAAAGGCGTAAGGCCGGCAGCGCTGAAGGTCTCAATTGTCTCGCGAAACGAGCGTTACGAAGAAACAGCACATCCCTGCTCCCCGTTCCCTGTTCCCCGCCTCACTTAAACCCCCGCTGCTCCTTGATCCGGTCGTACGCCGCGTTGATCTCGCTGGCGCGCGACTCGGCCCGCTTGCGCATGTCTTCGGGCAGATCGCCCAGGCGGTCGGGGTGGTGTTCGGAAATCAGCTTGCGATAGGCCCGCTTCACCGCGCGATCGTCGGCGCTGCGGTCGATCCCGAGCACCGCGTACGGATCCGGGCCCTGCGCCGTGCGCTGCGGGGGCACGTAGTTCCCGCTCGAACCGTAACCTGTGCCGCGGCTATAGCCGCGCTGGCCGCCGCCGTTCCAGGCGTAGCCTTTCATCGCCATCAGCGCCATCAGCTCCATTTCGCTGACCCGCAGCGCAAACGCAAGCTGGCGCAGAATCGCCATTTTTTCCGGCGCCGGATTGCCTTCGGCGAGCACGGTGTCGATCACCACATCGAGCACGGGGAAGGCGTGGTCGCGGCGCATGCCGACCCAGCCGCGCAGCTCGTTGATGGTGCGGGTCACGTCGAACTCCGGCTGCTTGCCGGCGTTGAAGCTGGCGGCGGCCTGCTTGCGCTGGTCGGCATCGAGGTTCATGCGCGCCATCATCCGTTCGGCGATGGCGATTTCCGCTTCCGACACGCGGCCGTCGGATTTCGCCACCGCGCCCAGCAGGGTGAACAGCGGCCCGATAAAGCCGCCCGCCTCCGGCGTGGCGTTCTTGCGCTGGCTGTGGCGCAGGTTGTCGAAGATAAAGCCGACGATGGCGCCGGTAATCGCGCCGGGCGCGTGACCGATCAGCAGGCCGAAAAAGGCGAACCAGAGGGTATAGGAGTAACTCATCGCGACGGCACCGCCTGCGGCGGCTGGGCGCTGTACCAGCGCGCCAGCGCATCGAGCTCGACATCGCTGACCGGGCCGATCGCCGCACGCATCAGCGCCACGTTGCGGCTGCCGTCGCGGTACTGCTTCAGCGCGCTGCGCAGATAGTCCAGATGCTGCCCGGCCAGATTCGGCACGCCGGGCTGGCTGGCGTACCCGTTGGCGCCATGACAGGCCGCACACAGGCCCAGCCGGCTGGGCGGCTGCATGGCTGACTGGCTTTGGGCAAGCACAGGAATGGCCGCGGCGAAGCAACATGCCGCAATCTGAAGGGTTCGCATCGGCAGGACATGGGGTTGAAGACGCGCAATTCTAGCAGTGCCCGCCACACGGCCTGTGAGCTGCGACGTTCCGGCGGCGCGGCCGCAGCAGTTACAATGGCGATTCTCCACCGCCAGCGGAACCCACGTCGTGCCCACCAGCTTGCTGCAATCCGATCTGCCCGGCCTGGAACTGCTCCATCGCGGCAAGGTGCGCGACGTCTACGCGCTGCCTCCGAGCCATCGCCCGGATGGCACGCCGGAAGAGGCCCGCCTGCTGATCGTGGCGACCGATCGCCTGTCCGCGTTCGACGTGGTGCTGCCCAACCCGATCCCGGGCAAGGGCGAAATGCTCACGCAAATATCCAACTTCTGGTTTGCGCAGACGGCGCACCTGGTACCCAACCACCTGCTCGACGTGCCGCTCGCCGACGTACTGCCGCCTGGCACCGATCTTGCGCTGTACGAGAAGCGCTCCGTGGTGGCGCGCCGCCTGAAGCCGGTGCCGGTCGAGGCGATCGCCCGCGGCTACCTGATCGGCTCGGGCTGGAAGGACTACCAGGCCACCGGCACGCTGTGCGGCATCACCTTGCCGGTCGACCTGCAGCAGGCCCAGCAGCTGCCCGCGCCGATCTTCACGCCGTCGACCAAGGCGGCCGTGGGCGATCACGACGAGAACGTCAGCTTCGATGCCGTGGTCGCCGCCGTCGGCACCGCCACCGCGAATGAAGTGCGCGACGCCACGCTGAAAATCTACCAGTGGGCGGCGGCGTTTGCGGCCGAGCGCGGCATCATCATCGCCGACACCAAGTTCGAGTTCGGCACCGACGCCCACGGCAAGCTCTATGTGATGGACGAAATGCTGACGCCGGACTCCTCGCGCTTCTGGCCCGCCGAGGACTACCAGGTCGGCATCAGCCCGCCGAGCTACGACAAGCAGTTCGTGCGCGACTATCTGGAAGCCATGGGCTGGAACAAAAAAGCCCCGGGCCCGACCATTCCCGACGACGTGATCGCCGCGACGGCCGAAAAGTACGCCGAAGCCCTGCACAAACTCGCCGGCATCACGCTGGACTGACCGACGCGGATGCGCGCGTGGTGCAACGCGACGTTGCGCCCGGCGCGGGCTGGATTAAGCTCAGCGCAGTGTTGAGACCCGCGCGGCCACCACGCCGCCGGCTTCCATCCCGCGAATACGAGGGCATCACCATGCGCACCATGCAGAACTGGCTCGACAGTTACAGCAGCGACCATCAGAACCCGACCAACAAGCGCCTGCACTGGATCTGCGTGCCGCCGATCGTGTGGAGCGTGATCGCGCTGCTGTGGGCGATTCCCGTACCGGCCAGCTTCCTGCGGCCCGGGTCGTGGGCGGTGCTGGCGATGGTTGCCGCGTTCTACTGGTACTGGAAACATTCGCATCGTCTGGCCGCCGCGCTGCTCATTGCGTTCGTGGTGCTGGGGCTGATCACCAACGCGCTGTTCTACCAGCTCGGCGCCGTGGGGCTGTGCGAACTGGCGGTCGGCGTATTCGTGCTCGCGTGGATCGGCCAGTTCATCGGCCACAAATACGAGGGGCGCAAGCCGAGCTTTCTGACTGACCTTTCCTATCTGCTGATCGGGCCGGCCTGGCTGATGGCCAAGGTGCTGCGCAAGCTGGGCTTTCAGCAGGTCACATGATCACTTTACTCACCCTGCTCAGCAGCCTGCTGTGGTGGGTGCTGTACAGCTCCATCTTCGCCCTGTTTTTCGCCCTCATCGCCTACGCCGTGCTGCGCTGGACCGAGCGCAGCCGCGTGCTGTTCAACCGCGTGTATCTCGCGTGCCTGCTGTGGAACCTGATCGGCATTGTGCTGATCGTTGGCGTGGCGAGTTTCGAAGGGCACCTGCATCCGCCCTACGCGCCGCTGCTCGCCTCCGGCCTGCTGCGCGTGGCCCTGGTGTTCGACATGCTGATAGGCACCGTGCTGCTTTGGCGACTCACCCCGCGCATCGACGCCCGCCGCATTCGCCCCGGCAGCGCCTGTATGGCGGTGGCGGCGATCATGGCGATCGGTTTCGGGGTGGCGACCAGCCTGGTGTGACCTTCGCCACACGTGACGCCGTCTCCCATAGCGAGACCGGGTCGAGCTATACAGGAAGCTCGCTTACGAGATTTGCATGAGCCTGCGCAGCCTGTTCGTCGACTTCAACAGCTACTTCGCCTCGGTGGAACAGCACGAGGACGAAACGCTGCGCGCTCGTCCGGTGGGCGTGGTGCCGGTGGCCGCCGAAACCACCAGCCTGATTGCCGCCAGCTACGAGGCCAAGGCCTTTGGCGTCGGCACCGGCACGCTGGTGCGCGACGCGCGGCGGCTGTGTCCGGGCATCCAGATTCGCGTCGCGCGACCGGAGCGCTACGTGTACTGGCACCATCGGCTGATCCAGGCGATCGATCGCGCCATTCCCATTGCGCGCGTGGGCTCCATCGATGAGGTGGCGTGCGAACTGGTCGGCCGCCAGCGGCAGCGCGCCGTGGCCGAAGCGATTGCTGCGCAGGTGAAGCACGAAGTTTCGCTGGCTGCGCCGGGCGGCGCGATCCGCTGCTCGATCGGCATCGCGCCGAACGACTTTCTGGCGAAGACGGCGTCGGATATGCGCAAGCCCGACGGCCTCACCGTGATCGAACAGGCCGGGCTGCCGCAGGCGCTGCACGGTCTGGCATTGCGCGATCTGTGCGGCATCGGCGCCTCGATGGAAGCGCGCCTGCACGACGCCGGCATCAGCACGGTGGAGGAGCTTACCGCGGCAGACAAACATCGCTTGCGGCATGTGTGGGGCGGCATCGAAGGCGAGCGCATGTGGGGGCTGCTACGCGGCGCGTGGCTGCCGGTCGCAGCGACCGTGCGTGGCTCGATCGGCCATTCGCACGTGCTCGGTCCCGAGCTGCGCAACGCCATCGGCGCACGCGCCGTGCTGAAAAAGCTGCTGGTCAAAGCCGCCATGCGCATGCGCCGCGAAGAGATGCTGGGCGGCGCGCTGGCGGTACGCATCCGCTTTGTCGGCCACGAGCTGCGCTGGGAGCGCGATCTCACCTTCGATCACACCGACGACAGCCGCGAGCTGCTGCAGCTGCTCAACAGCATGCTGGACAGCGGCCAACGTACACGCCTGCTGCCCGGCCCCGCCAACGCCGTGCCGCTGTCGGTCAGCGTGACCTTGCTGCGGCTGGTACCGCGCACGCAGAGCAGTGGCTCGCTGTTCGCATCGACCGACGACCCGCGCAAGGTAGACGCGCTCGTTGATCGCATCAACGCGAAGTTCGGCTACAACAAGGTCTACTTCGGCAGCATGCAGCTGGCGCTGGAACACGACGCGGCGCCGATGCGCATTCCGTTCAACCGCATTCCCGACACCCTCAGCGAAAACGAAGCCAGCATCGAAAGCGACGCCAGCCACAACGCACTCTGGCTGCAATCGCTGAACCGCTTCAAGGTGCTGGCGGAAGGCCAGCACCGGCAGAAGGATCGCAAGCGCAAGGGCGATTGAAAGCCGTTCGAGTCAGCGACGTTCAACCGCGATGTGCGGACGCTCAATCTTTCAGTGCGTGGCCAGCGCGGCGAACGCCAGCGCTACCGCCTCGGCCCCGGGATCGACCGCACCCACCAGCGCATGCTCCGGCACATAGGCCGAGCGCCCCGCGCGGGCGCGAGTGATCGTGGCCGTGTGGTCGGCACCGGTGCGAGCGGCGGCCGCCGCGGCCGCCAGCCCCTGCGGCAATGCCGCGATCGCCGGAATCAATGCATCCAGCATGGTGCGGTCGCCGAGCCGAGCGCCGCCGTAGTGCTGTACCCGCTCGACCCCGTCGCTCAAGGCATCGGGCCAGGCTTTGCCGGCTGCTAGCGCCGTGCCGGTAGCCGTGAACAAAATGGACAACAGCACGCCGCTGGAACCGCCCATGGCGCGAGCGAGCAGGCGTCCCAGCTCGTCATTCAGACGCGAAGGCTCCGCGCTGCTCAGTGCACCGTTGGCTAGCTTAGCGTCGACGGCCCGTGCGCCAGCGGCAAATGTACTGCCGGCATCGCCGTCGCCGCTGCGCGCATCGAGTTGGTCGAGCTGTTGTTCCGCGTTGCGCAGCGCGGCAGTGACTCGCTGAATCGCCTGTTCCGTGGTGGAACTGCGCTCGCCGACCGCAGGCTCATCGTCGGCATCGCCTGCGACAGCGAACGTCTGCTGCGCGTGCGGCCGGCAGACGCCCGGCCATGCGGCCACGTCGACGGGGCTGCTGAGTGCCTCCAGATAGTCGTCATCGGCTGGCAGCAGGGTGATCGAAAAACCGTGCATATCGAGCGAGGTCATCAGGGCCGCCGGGCGTACCAGCAGAGCGATGCGCTCCACGCCGATGCGCGTGAGCAGCTCATCCGTCAGCACCGCCACTTCCTGCGTGGAACAGCCGCCGAGATTGTTGAGCATCACGATCAGCCGGCGCTTGCCGCCGAAGCGCCGCTGCGCCTCGGCCAGCAGCGGCTTGAGCACGATGGCTACCGCCTCGCCGGCGTCCCCGGGCGCCACCTGCTCGGCGCCCGGCTCGTTATGAATGCCCAAGCCCAATTCGGGACTGCGTCGCTCGATCGGATGCCCCGGCAGGGTGCAACTGGACAAGGCCATGCCCAGCGAGAGCAGCTGACTGGCAAAGTGCTCGGCGCGCTTGGCTAGCTCATCCAGCGCAAGGCCCTGCTCGGCGAGATGGCCGACATACTTGTGCATCAGCACCGTGCCGGCAATGCCGCGCGGCTGGCTCGCATCGGCCAGCGCGATGTCGTCGGCGACGATCACCATGCGTACGTCCAGCCCTTCGCGTCTGGCCTGCTCGGCGGCCAGGCCGAAATTGAGTCGGTCGCCGGTGTAATTTTTCACGACCAGCAAGCAGCCGGACTTGCCGCCGCAGTGCCGCAGGCCGGCCAGTACCGCGGCGACGCTGGGGGAGGCGAACACTTCGCCCGAGACCGCGGCGGCGAGCATGCCGCGCCCCACAAAACCCGCATGCGACGGTTCATGACCGGCGCCACCGCCAGACAGCACGGCAACCTTTTCACCGCGCCAGTCGGCGCGCGCCAGAATGCGCATGCCGGAGGCCGGTTCCGCAACAATCAATGGCTCCGAGCTGGCCAGTGATCCCAACACCTGATCGACGACCCGGTTTGGTTCGTTGAAGAAAAAATCCATGACGTACCTCGCGCAGATGAGTGGTTTGTGGACACCCATGATGCTAGCGACCTCGGCGTTAGCAACTCGCAATGAACGTCAGCAGAGCGTGCGCCGAGCGGCGGCTTGCGAGATCACGTCGCAGCCTGCGGTGCCTGTGCCTGATCTCGTGCCCATCAGTGAACGAAGCCGCTCAGCTACTCTCGGCAGGCAAGGCGGCGATGGCGCGGCGCGCATAGTCCATCAGCGCTGGATCGATACCGGCGCGCTGCTGCATCGTTTCAGGCTCCTGCGCAAACATGGTGTTGAGTGAGCGCTGGATGCCGGAATCACCGCCGGTAAATTCCCGCACCAGCGAGCGCCATTTCTGCGCCAGCAAGCGGACATCATCGGAGGCGGGATCCTTGTCCAGTTGCATGGCTGCCGCCATGCCCGCGATGACCTGCGGCCAGGCCTGTTCGACTTCGCGTATGCGTTCGGCGCCCAAAATTTCGCCGCGTCGACGCACGGTTTCCAGTTGTTCGGTGGTCAGATATTTTTCCATGATCGTACTTGCCTCAATGGTTTTCAGGAGTGTGTCGCCATCGATCACCTCGCCGGCAGCAAGCCGCTGCTGCAACTTTTCCAGGCACAAGAGCATGTCGTGCTGGCGGGCGATCGTCTCCCGCAATCGGCTGGTCTGTCTCGACAGCGCATCGGCCAGTGACGGCGTATCGGCATGGAGGCAGGTGTGGATGGCGTCGAGTGACAAACCGAGCGCCTTCAGTGAAACGATATGCTGCAGCCGGCGCAGCTCAGCTTCGCCGTAAAGGCGATAGCCGGCGTCACTGCGTGAGGCCGGCATCAGCAAGCCACACGCTTCATAGTGGTGCAGAGTGCGGACCGTGACCCCGGTGCGGCGCGCCACCTGACTGACCGAGAGTAGCTTCATCGTTTCCTCCGTTGCGGTTGACGATAGCCTGCGGTCTTACGTTGCGTGAGGGTCAAGCACTCATTTCGGGGTTGCGATTTGCCTGTTCGCCGCGCTTACGGCCCGGACAAAACCGCCGAACGGAATATCGGTAATGCCGACCAGACCGATATGGCTGTTCTCGCCATCGAGCAGCCGTCCGCTCACCGGCTGATCGACGTATTCGAACCAGTGCGCGCCAACGATGTGGGTGTCGGCTGCTGCAGCGGCGACGAACTTGGCGTACGCCTCGCCACGCTGCGGCTCGGTATAGACCGACACCACGCCCTTGCCGAACGGCCCGCGATCGGCGGAGCCGAAATGGAACTCGCTGATCAACGCCGGCTTGTCGAGCTGGTGGATCGCGGCGGCGTCGAAGCCGTGCTGCGGCAGATCGGCATAGACGTTGAAGCTCACCACGTCGCAATACTGCGCGCAGGCGGCCACAGCTTCGGGCGTATTGACCGCGAAGCGGCCGCCGAGAAACAGATGGTGCGTGTCGTGCCGATGGATGGCCTCGGCCACGGTCCGGAAATAGGTGTCGGCGTAGCGGCGAAGCCAGGCGGTGTAATCGGCGGCAATCGCCGGGTGCGACTCGTTTGGCACAGGAGCGGCGAACGCCGTGACGTTCAGCGCATCCCACGAACCCAGCGCCATGCCCCAGGCGCTGGCTAGCGTTTCGGGCTCCACGTACTTCTTCCGCAGCATCGCGATGAACGCCTGCTTGGCCGGGCTCCTGGCATCGCCGCGCAGGGTGCCCAGCGCCAGCCCCCAGCGACCCTGCGGACCGACGCCGGCCCAGGCCAACTCGTTGTCGGCGAAATAACCCAGCAGCCAGGGGTCGTCGCGCACGTCGCGGCTTGCATTCGCCACCGCCCGTTCGGTCGCCTGCACGAAGCGCGGATCGAACGGATCGGGCATGCGGCCCCAATAGTCGTAGCCGGCGGAGACGTTGGCGTAGTCGCCGGCGATATTGATGGGGCGCGTGTACGGCACACGATGCGCGCGGCCGAGCGACGCATCGCTCCAGTTGCCGATGGTATTGAAGCCCCAGTCGCGCAGTCGATCCAGCGTGCGCGCGCGCCAGGCGTCCATCCACTTGCCACCATCGACCCGGTAGAGATTGGCCGCGTAAAAATCGAACCAGCGCCCATGGTTGTATCCGATGCCCTCGCTGGCACCCTGATCCGGCTGACGGCTGTCGCCACTGCCGTAGAACGGTGACCATGCGCCGCTGTCCGGCGGAAGATTCTTAAACATGAACTCGCGCCCCTCGACATAGCTGCGGCCGCCGTCGGCGACCACGGCGTTGACGCCGAGCGAGAAAAACGCGTGCCCGTCCGGCGTCACCAGCTGCCAGCGGCCATTGGCCTTCTGCGCATGGAACCAGCCGGTGGCCGTGAGATTATGGACGTCCAGACGTCCGCCGTAGTTATCCATACCAGCCGGAGCATCCGGCGTCTTGGCCGGCGCCGATTGCTCGGCCGCATGGGCGTCGCGCAGTGCCGCGTCGTCAGTGACTTTTTCCGGCCACTGAGCGCGAGTGAACTGCCCGTACCGGTCGACGATGCCGGCATAGGCATCGTGCAGCGCTGCCTCGCCCGCTGCGGTGTCGACACGACCAAGCAAGAGCGTCTGCGCCGCCTGCAGTGTTGGCATGCTTAGCCGGATTGCGCCGACCTGACGCAGATCGACCGCGCCCTGCACGGTCGTGGCCAGCAGGGTCAGTTGCCCGTGGTCGTCGAACGGCATGGGCGGCGGTGCCTGCATGCCTTCGCCGCGCGGCGACTCGGCGTGCAGCGGCAGCACCACCGTCTGCGCGGGACCAGCCGGCAGGCCGACCGTCGCGTGCAGATGCTGCGCGCCGGCAACACTGTCGATATCGAGATTGAGGGTGACCGCCCACGGCATCGCGTTCTGCACGCGCAGACGCAGCTCGCCCCTGCCGGTCCAGTCCCACGTCTTGCCATCGCCGGGCGCGATCGTGATCTGCGGCTGAGCGGCTGGCTGAAAGGCGTAGCGCTGCTGCGTCACGCCATCGCTCGCCTGCTCGGCGCTGCCCGTGCGCTGCACCTGCACCAGCGTCACGTGTGCGACGGGCGAGGCCGATGCCAGATCGATCGCTGCCGACGCTTCCGTCGCATGGCAGGCGTTCAGTCCCAACAGGCACAGCGGCCAGAGCAAGGCGTAACGTTTCATGGGCAAGCGGCTCGATCGATAGTTGCCCAAGTATGCCGCCGACAGCTGAAGCGCAGCCCGACAGCCCGGACCGTTCGATAGGACGAAACAGTGCGCGCTAGCGCAGCCGCGATGCCCTGCGCCAGCCGTAATACGCCGGCACACCGAGCGCGATGATCAGCAGGCTCATGCCGGCATCGCTTGGCGTATGGATCGCCGTGGCCACGATCACGCTGAACACGGTGATCACAAACACCAGCGGCAGCAGCGGATAGAACGGCACCCGATACGGCGACGGCTGGTCGGCGAAATGCCGGCGATACCAGAACAGCGTGCCGATGCCGAACACGTGCGCCAGCCACTCGCCCACAGTGGTGTAGTCGAGCAGCTGGTTGAAGCTGCCGGAGACGGTCAGCACGATCGCCCAAGCGCCCAGCGCGGCGAGCGCAATCTGCGGCGCGCGAGTGCGCGGTTCGATGCGACCGGCCGCCCGAAAAAACATGCCGTCGGCGCCCATCGTCTGCAGCACGCGCGCGCCACCGGCGATGGCGATGTTGCAATAGCCGAACGCCGAACAGGCGATGCCGATGGCGATCACCGTGGCGCCGCTTTCGCCGAATAGCCGACGCATCAAATCCGCCGCCGGCGCATGGCTGGCAGCCAAGCCGGCGTGACCGAGGCCCGCCAGATACGCAAAGTTCACCAGCACGTAGCAGATCACCACGCCGGCCATGCCCATGCCCAGCGCGCGCGGCAGCGTGCGCTGCGGGTTGCGCACTTCGCCGGCCAAATCGTTGAGGTAGTGAAAGCCGCCGTAGGTAAACAGCACCGGCAGCAGCGCACCAATGAATGCCCACGATGACACCGGATGCGCGGTATCTACCGCGAGCGCCGTACCAAGATGCCCCCGCGCCAGCACCATGCCGACCACCACCAGCAGCGCAATGGCAGCGATTTTCAGCACGGTAAAAACGTTCTGCACCCACGCGCCGGCGCGGATGCCGAACAGGTTGATGCCCACGATAAAGGCAATGGCGCCGGCGGCCACCGGCTTCACCCACAGCTCGGGCAAACCCGTCGCCGCGCAGAGATAGTCGGCGAAGATCGTCGCGACCGCGGCCACGCTGCCGGGGTAGTTGATCAGCGCCATGGTCCAGCCGAACAGAAAGGCCGGCAGCTGGCCGAACGCCTCACGCAGATAAACGTAAGTACCGCCCGCCTGCGGTCGCCGCGCGCCCAGCTCGGCGTAGCAGAGCACACCGGCAAGGGTCAGCAGGCCGCCGATCACCCACAGGATCAGCACCTGCAGGCCGGAGTTTGTCTGCTGGGCAATCGTAGCCGGGTTGCGGAAAATGCCCGCACCGATCACGCCGCCGATCACGATCATCGCGGCGTCCCAGGTGGTCAGGCGCCGCACATAGGCATTGGCAGGTTCAATCGACATGGCCGCTACCTTGCCATTGTGCGCGGTGTTTCAGCTAGTCCCGTGTGGCATGGTCGTGGCCACCAATCGTTTGCGTTATGGCGAACGAGTAAACGCCAACGCTCGGTGTCATTGGGAAACGCTTCCGTCACGCTTGACCATCGTGTGCGTCCGCGCATAGTTTGTTTTGGCATGCCCGTTCACACGCATCGGGCACACTGGCAACAGCAAAGGCTCATCGTATGACTGCGCGCAACACGTTAGCGAGGCTCCGCTCCCGCGTTGGTTGCGGGATGTTTGCCGCCGCCGCGGCGGCGCTTCTGTGCGCGATGATCACGCCGGCCTATTCGTCGGGCGGCACGCAGCCGCCTTGGCATATCGAGAGCTTCTGCCATCGCGGTGCGCCGGCAGCGCATCGATGCCTGGTGCGCGCGCGTCAGGGCATCATTGTTTCAACGCTGGCCGAGCTCGCCTCGGCGCCCAGGGTGAGCTGGAGCAATGGCGTGGCGGTGCTGGCTTCGGGCGCGGACAAAGCATCGCGCCAGCTGCGCTTTTTCCTCCCGCCGCAAAAGCTCAGCGCGCCTTTCATGCAGGTGCGGGCTTATGACGTCGCGCGGCAGCGGGTCGCCTTCTATAACGAGGGCCAGCTGCATGTTCGCGCAATGTTTGGCGAGGGTGCGGATGGCCATCACGATCTTGCCGTACTCGTACTGCCGTACAACATCGTCACGGATACGCTGCGCGTGAGCTTCGACGGGCCGTCGTTGCATGCATCCTGGCGTGATCGCGACGGCCACGCGCAGGAGCGAACGCTGCCTGCCAAGGGTTGATCCGGAAGCGGACCGGCTATGCCTGCACACGGAGTGCGTGCAGTCGCACGGTCTAGAATCAGGCCTTCCGTTTCAGTAGCCGCACGCCAGCGCGCATGATTGCTCCGCCCCGCAAAATTCTGCACATCGACATGGATGCGTTCTACGCGTCGGTCGAGCAGCGCGACGATCCTTCGCTGCGCGGCAAGCCGGTGGCGGTGGCCTGGCGCGGCGCGCGCTCGGTGGTCTGCGCGGCGAGCTACGAGGCGCGCGTGTTCGGCATCCGCTCGGCGATGCCCGCGCTGCGCGCAGAGCGGCTGTGCCCGCAGGTGGTCTTCGTGCCGCCGGACTTTGCGCGCTACAAGGCGGTGTCACGCCAGATCCGCGAGATCTTTTCGCGGCACACCGAGCTGGTCGAACCGCTGTCGCTGGATGAGGCCTATCTCGACGTCACTACAACACTCACCGGCCTGCCGTCGGCGACAGCCACGGCCGAAGCGATCCGCGCCGCGATCCGCGAAGAAACCCAGCTCACCGCATCCGCGGGCGTGGCGCCGAACAAGTTTCTCGCCAAGATCGCCTCGGACTGGCACAAGCCCGACGGGCTGTGCGTGATCCGACCGCACCAGATCGATGCGTTTCTGATACCGCTGCCGGTCGGCCGCCTGCCCGGCGTGGGCAAGGTGATGGAGGCAAAGCTCGCCGTGCTCGGCGTCACCACCGTGGGCGAGCTGCGCGCCTTCGCCCTGCCCGAACTCGAACAGCGCTTCGGCCGCTGGGGCCGGCGCCTATATGAGCTGGCACGCGGCATCGACGACCACGCGGTGGAGCCGGAGCGCGCGAGCCTGCAGATTTCCGCCGAAGACACCTTCGAACACGACCTCACGCTGGACGAACTCGAACCGCACATCCGCCGGCTCGCCGAAAAGACCTGGGCCGGCTACCTGCGCAACAACGCGGGATCGGAACAGGCACGCGTGGCGCGCACCGTCGTGCTGAAGTTGAAGACGTCCGACTTCCGCACGCTCACGCGCAGCCTTACGCCGTTACAGCGCCCGCAATCGGCCACAGAGCTGGGCGACATCGCCTGCGCGCTGCGGGCTCGCGTCGAACGCCCACAAGATGCGCTTTATCGACTCGTCGGCGTTGGCCTGGCAGGCTTTGTCGAACGGGACAGCTATCAGGCGCAGACGGATCTGTTCGACCAGCCTGGTTGACGGATGGCCCGATCACTCGGCGTCGGGCAACGGGCTTTCGGACAGCAGGTAATCGAACGCGTAATGATGCTGCCCGTCGACGATCTTGATCGCCAGCGTACCGGACAGGCCGGACAACTCGTCGGTCGCGGAATCGGGCACCACGGTAACGCTCAGCGACTGCGCGCCCTGCGCCATGGTGCCGCTGTGCTGCAAGGCGAAGGAGCCCCGGCGGCCGTGCAGCGTGCCGGTGACGCGCTCCATCGCCACGTATCCCGCCGAGCCCTCGACCGCGGTGCGTACCGCCAGCATCTGGCCCTTGCTCGTCGCGTCGAGATCGCCGCTGAAGATCTTGTCCAGCGCCATGCGGGCGATGCTGGCGTCGCCGACGTTTTCCTCCGGCGCCTGGGGATTCATGGTCAATTCGAAGGTGCCGCTGGCGAGCTTGGTCATCGTCGTTCCCGTTACGTCTTGTCGCTGAAGTCTAACGCCGATAGCGCTTGAGCACCGGTTAGCTGCGGGTACGGCCAACACAGCGCTCGCTAGCGGCGAGTCGGACTTTTCGATTTCATCGAAAGACAGTTCCTGAACAAGACTAAATAGATCGCTTGCAATTAGATAGCGCACTATGTATATTTCTAGCCCATGAAGCCGAAGACCTCAGCTGCCATTTCCACCCAGTCGATGCTGCAGCTCGACCAGCAGCTGTGCTTTGCGCTGTATTCAGCGAGCCTCGCCATGAACAAGGTATACCGCACGTTACTGGCCAAGCTCCGGCTCACCTATCCGCAGTACCTGGTGATGCTGGTGCTGTGGGAGCGCGATGCGCTGACCGTATCGGAGATCGGCGAACGCCTCTTCCTCGATTCGGCCACGCTGACGCCGCTGCTCAAACGGCTGGAAGCAGCCGGGCTGTTGGACCGCATACGTTCGGACGAGGACGAGCGCCAGGTCATCATTTCGCTCACGGCCGAAGGTCGTGCGCTGAAAAAACAGGCCGGCAGCGTGCCTTCAGAAGTGTTTTGCGCCACCGGCTGTGAAGTCGACGAACTGCTGGCGCTAAAGACTCAGCTGACCGGTTTGCGCGAACGGTTGTCCAGCAACGGCTAAGAACCTGCCGCAAGAAAGTTAAACAGCTAGAAACGCACAACGACACGAATACGCTCAAGCACGCCGACTTTTTTCCATCCAATGTTCAATTGACTCACCCACCCCCCAAAAGGAGACGCATCATGTCTATCGAAAAAGTTGCCTACCGCGCTCACGCCAAAGCCCAGGGCGGCCGCGACGGTCGCGCCGTGTCGTCCGACAAGGTGCTAGACGTCAAGCTGACCACGCCGAAAGAACTCGGCGGCGCCGGCGGCGAAGGCACCAACCCAGAGCAGCTGTTTGCCGCCGGTTATTCCGCCTGCTTCCTCGGCGCGCTGAAGTATGTGGCCGGCCAGCAGAAAATTACCCTGCCCGCCGAGACCACCGTCGAAGGCGATGTCGGTATCGGCCCGATCCCGACCGGCTTCGGCATCGAAGTGGCGCTGAAGATCACCATCCCTGGCCTCGACCACGCCCAGGCCGAAGCGCTGGTCGAGAAGGCACACGTTGTATGCCCTTACTCGAACGCCACGCGCGGCAATATCGACGTCACGCTGACAGTTGCCTGAGCCAACGGTGAGTCTTGCCGACGTGCTCAATGCACGTCGGCGGCTCCCGAAACACCATGCCGGCCGCACGCGATGCGGGCCGGCATTTTTTGTTCCGTACACCCCTCCACGTCAGACTAGTTGTCGCCTCGTTTGATTTGATCAATCACACTGGAAGGCGGCAGCGAGCGAGAGCATGAAATGGGTACGTTACACAGCCGAACAGCGGCAATGGGCGATCGAACAGATGGGGCCACCGACGAACCGCCGAATCCGTGCGTTGGCCTTGGCGTCGGGCATTACGGAAGTCACGCTGCGGACGTGGCGAAATGCAGCGCTGATCGAGGGATCGCTGGTGCGTAAGGACAGCGGACAAAGCGAGCGTTGGTCCGGTCCGGAGAAATTTCGGATCGTGGTGGAAAGTGCGCCGATGAATGAGGCAGAGCTCTCCGAGTACTGTCGCCGGATAGGGTTGCTGCCGGAGCAGATCCGGCAATGGCGCGTGGCGTGCGAGCAGGCCAATGCGCCGATGACCACCGCCCAAGGTGTGGTGAAGCCCGATAGCGGCATGGCGCGCGAGCGCATCAGGCAGTTGGAGCGCGAACTGCGCCGCAAGGATGCGGCGTTGGCGGAAACCGCCGCGCTGTTGGTGCTGCGAAAAAAAGCCGAGGCGATCTGGGGCAAGGACGAGGACGCATGACCTCTCCCTCAGATCGCCGCGAGGCGTTGGCTCTTCTCGATGACGCGGTGGCTGCCGGGGCGCGGCTTGCGCCAGCCTGCGCGATGCTGGCGCTGAGCATCCGCACGGTGCAGCGATGGCGGCAGAAGCCCGAAGATGCGCGCCCACAGGCGCATCGGCCCGCACCGGCCCATCAGCTCAGTGACGAAGAACGTCGGCACCTTCTGGCCGCCGCCAACGAACCGGCCCATGCCCAGATGACGCCGCACCAGATCGTGCCGAAACTGGCCGATGAAGGCATCTTCCTGGCCAGTGAGTCGACGTTTTACCGCGTGCTCAAAGCGGCCAGTCAAACCGCGCATCGGGGACGCAGCAAGGCGCCCCAACGTCGTGCGCCCACCACCCATAGGGCGACCGGCCCCAACCAGGTCTGGTGCTGGGACATCACCTGGATGCCCAGCACCGTCAAGGGCCGCTACTTTTACTGGTACATGGTCAAGGACATCCACAGCCGCCTGCTGGTGGCCAACGAGGTGCACGAGGCCGAGTCATCCGATCATGCCAGTGACTTGATCAGGAAGGCCTGTTTGCGCGAACGCATCGTCGGTCGGCCGCTGGTGCTGCACTCGGACAATGGCTCGGCGATGAAGGGTGCCGTCATGCTCGCCACGCTTCACGAACTTGGCGTCGCCTCGTCGTTCAGTCGTCCGCGGGTGAGCAACGACAACGCCTACGCCGAAGCGCTGTTCCGCACGGCGAAGTACTGCCCGCTCTGGCCCGAACGCCCCTTCGACACGATCGACGAGGCGCGCGTATGGGTCAACCGCTTCGTCGCCTGGTACAACCACGAGCACCGCCACAGCGCACTCAACTACGTCACGCCCAGCCAGCGCCACTGCGGTCATGCAGAACGCCTGTTGGCCGCACGTGCCGAGCTCTATGCGAAGGCACGTCAACGACATCCCGCGCGCTGGGCGCGGCATACGCGCGACTGGACACTCGCCAACGAGGTCTATCTCAACCCAGAACGAACCGAACTGAAGCACGCGGCATAACGCACGACGCGACAACTAACTTGACGCACGCCGACACGCGCGAAAGCAACCTCGAAACCGCTAGTGTAGGCACACCCACGGAGCCTGCCATGACGACCGAATCCAAGCCCCTGTCCATCGCCGTACTGCTCGGCACGGTGCGCCACGAACGCATGGGCATACGCGCCGCCAAGTTGGTGATGAGGTCGCTGGAAGAACGCGACCACGAAGCGGTGCTGGTCGATCCCATGCAGACGCCGCTGCCGCTGCTCGACCGCATGTACAAGGAGTACGAGGCCGGCACGGCGCCCGACGTACTGGAAATGCTGGCAACGCTGTATCGCCGCGTCGACGGCTTTCTGATCGTCAGCGCCGAATACAATCACGGCATACCGCCGGCGATGAAAAACCTGCTGGATCACTTCCTCGAGGAATATTTCTGGCGACCGTCCGGCATCGTCTGCTATTCGCAGGGGCAGTTCGGCGGCGTGCGTGCGGCGATGGCTTTGCGCGCCACGCTGGCGGAGCTGGGCATGCCGAGCGTGCCTAGCCTCTGCCCGATTCCGCATATCGGCAAGGCGCTGGACGAAGATGGCAAACCGACCGATCCACGCACGCAGAAGTCGCTCGATCGCTTCCTCGATGAATTCTTCTGGTACGCCCGTGCGCTCAAGCGGGAACGCGAGTTGGGAACGCCCTACTGAAGCCCGCACTCGCTCGGATCACGCACGTAAAAGCCCGGACGAAAAACGCATCCGGGCTATGAGTGGCGAACTCTGCAACAGAGTTTGTCAGTCGTTGACTTCTTCGCAGCGACGCTCGGTCGTGTAATAAGCCTTTTTATTCTGCGCGTTTTTCTGCACCTGATTGCCGACAACGCCGCCGGCCACCGCGCCACCGACGGTCGCCAGGGTCTTGCCCTTGCCACCGCCAACCTGATGTCCAAGCAGACCGCCCGCGACCGCACCGACGCCGGTGCCGATGAGACGATGGTTGTCCTGCGACTGAATATGTTTGACTCGCACGTTGTGACAGACTTGTCGCGCCTGCACCGCTGTCGCTCCAAACGCTCCCAGTGCCAGTCCAACCGTCATGACAAGTGTGTTTTTCATGGCCAACTCTCCGATAACGTAGGAACTATTGATAGCCTGCGCTGTGTGACGGATGAGTCAAGTCGAAAGCTCGGGCCAACGGTCTGGCGTATCGGGCAGGAATGTCGACAGGCGATATATTCAGCCGCAAAGGCGACGATTGATGACCCCTATGACCCAAGCTGCCGCAACCCAGATCACCAAGCCCGTCAAAAGCTGGTGCCTCTATCTGATCGAGTGCCGCAACGGCAGCTATTACGCCGGCATCACCAATCGGCTCGACACACGCTATGCCGCCCATGTAGCCGGTCGCGGCGCACGCTATACCCGCGCCAACCCACCGCTTCGACTGCTGGCATTCCGAAGTTACCCCGATCGATCCAGCGCGTCGCGCGCGGAGTGGGAGATCAAGCAGCTGCCGCGGGAAAAGAAACTGCAGTTCCTTGAAAGTTGAGGGTCGCCCGATGACGCCGCCGCTCGGGTATCCCGATTCAGGGGCACTTGAGCGGCGATAGACGGCAAACGCTTCGCGCAACGCATCGGGAGTGCGCGCCCGGCGCAGAGTGAGCTCACCCGTCAGGGCTGCAGCTTTATTTTCTTTCCCGTATAAACCGACATCATGCATGCGTAGTCGGTCATCGGCGGCAAATCCATGGCTGCGCGGCGTTTATCCAGATTCGCGATATCTTCGGTCGATTGAAGTTTCATGCTTGAACCATCGGCATCCTGATCGAACTGAGTGCCATAGCGCTGGGGCTTGCCCTGTGCGCGGAGCACACGGTCGGTCAGTAGAGCTACATCGCTTCCACCGATCATCCCTTGATCATGAAGCGCCACCAGCTGAGGCAAAACCTGCGACTGCAGCGCGGGATCCCGATCAGCATGTTGAATCAGCAAAAACGCGGCCTTGAACCCATCGACGCCGACTTGCGAGGGCTTCGGAAATCCCTGCCGTTGGATGATCGGCTTGAATGCCGCCAAATTTTTAGCATCGACCGACAGCATTTTCTTCAGAGCATCCTGCGATTGAAAGCCCGACTTTGCGACAGCCTCTCGTGCAGCTTGATCGGGCTTCACCATATTCAGAAGTTGCTGGCGTAACTGGGGATCAGTCGGCTTTCCGAAGGCCGCCGTAAGGCGCGCCGCCTGATTCTTCTCTGACCATTGCGGGTGAGCGCTTTCCCATGCGGACAAACCTGGACAACGCTGTTCAATCGGCGCGTGAACAGCGTCACTGGCGTGTGAAGCGACAATGGAGGAAGCCAGTAAGACTGCACAAAAAATCGAACGGCGTATCACAGGAAAATCCCTATTTTTTCTTGGGCATGTACAGGTCGGTGATCGTGCCTTCGTAGATTTCCGCGGCCATGCCGACCGACTCGCTCAGCGTCGGATGCGGGTGGATGGTGAGGCCGATATCGGCCGCTTCGCTGCCCATCTCGATGGCCAACGTCACTTCGGAGATCAGGTCGCCGGCGTGCTGGCCGACGATGCCGCCGCCGACGATGCGATGGGTTTCTTCATCGAACAGCAGCTTGGTGAAACCCTCCGTGCGATCGTTGCCGATGGCGCGGCCGCTGGCGGCCCAGGGGAATTTCGCCACGCCAACCTTGAGGCCTTTTTCTTTCGCCTCCCGCTCGCTGACGCCGACCCAGGCGATTTCCGGGTCGGTGTAGGCCACCGACGGGATCACCCGCGCGTCGAAGAAGCTCTTGTGCCCGGCCACCACTTCGGCGGCGACCTTGGCCTCATGCGTGGCTTTATGCGCCAGCATCGGCTGGCCGACCAGATCGCCGATGGCAAAGATGTGCGGCACATTCGTTCGCATCTGGCTGTCGACGGTGATGAAGCCGCGCTCGCTGACGCCGACGCCGGCCTTGTCGGCGCCGATCTTGCCGCCATTGGGCGAGCGGCCTACCGAGACCAGTACGCGATCGAACAGCGTCGTTTCCGGCACGCTGTCGCCTTCGTAAGTCACTTCGATGCCTTTCTTGGTCGCCTTGGCCTCGATCACCTTGGTCTTGAGATGGATGCCCTTGAGGCGCTTGCCCATGCGCTGCGCCAGCGGCTTGATCAGGTCGGCGTCGGCGCCGGGGATCAGCTGATCCATGAACTCGACTACGGTCACTTCGCTACCCAGCGCCGAATACACGGTGGCCATTTCCAGGCCGATGATGCCGCCGCCGACGACGAGCAGCTTCTTCGGCACGTCCTTCAGTTCCAGTGCGCCGGTGGAATCGATGATCCGCTCGTCGTCCCAGGGAAACGAGGGCAGTTTCACCGACTGCGAGCCGGCCGCGATGATCGCGTTTTCGAAGCGGATCAGCTTCGTGCCATTTTTCGTCTGGACTTCCAGTTCATTCGGCGAAATAAATGCGCCCACTCCCTCGACCGTGCGCACCTTACGCTGCTTGGCCATCGCCGTAAGGCCGCCGGTAAGCTTGCCCACCACCTTGGTCTTGAACTCGCGCAGCTTGTCGATCTCGATGGTCGGCTTGCCGAAGGTGATGCCGTGTGCGGCCATCGCTTCGGCTTCGTCGATCACCGCGGCGGCGTGCAGCAAGGCCTTGGATGGAATGCAGCCGACGTTGAGGCAGACGCCCCCGAGCGTGGCATGGCGCTCGACCAGCACGGTGTCGACGCCAAGATCCGCCGCACGAAACGCCGCGGTATAGCCGCCCGGACCGGAGCCCAGCACGACGAGTTTGCATTCGATATCGGCCTTGCGACCGGATTCACCGGCGGCTTTCGGTGCTGGCGCGGTCGGCTTGCTGCTGTTAGGGGCGGGCGAAGCCGAAGGCGCGGCTTGAGGCGCCTCGGTCTTGCTCGGCTCGGCTTTCGGGGCAACCTGTTTGGGCGCCTCGGATGGGGCAGCTTCCGGAGCTGCGGCAGCATCGGCTGCCGTCTCGACGATGGCAATCACGCTGCCTTCGGACACCTCGTCGCCGACCTTGAGCCTGATCTCCCTGATGACGCCCGCGACGCTGGTGGGAATCTCCATCGTCGCCTTGTCCGATTCCAGCGTGACCAGACTCTGTTCCTTGGTGACCGTGTCGCCGACCTGCACCAGAATTTCGATGACCGGCACGCTGCCGTTGCCGCCGATGTCGGGGACTTTGATTTCGATGGTGTTGGCCATGGGAGAGCATCCTTCTATAGTCGCTCGCGGCACGAACGGCGCGTAGCTTGAGTATGGGTATGGCACAGGCAGGAGGCGGTCGACCGACCGCTCTCACCCTGGCGCCTCCCCGCCGGGAGAGGCGCCAAGACGTCAGAGCAGCAGGCGGCGAATATCGCCCAGCTGAGTCGCCAGGAACGCCGCGAAGCGCGCGGCCAGCGCGCCGTCGATGACGCGATGGTCATAGCTCAGCGACAGCGGCAGCAGCAGGCGCGGCGCGAATTCCTTGCCGTTCCAGACCGGTTTCATCGCGGCCTTGGAGACGCCGAGAATCGCCACTTCCGGCGCATTGACGATCGGCGTGAAGCCGGTGCCGCCGATGCCGCCCAGCGAGCTGATCGAGAAGCAGCCGCCCGACATTTCCGCCGGGCCAAGCTTCTTTTCGCGCGCCTTTTTCGAGATCTCGCCCAGTTCGCGCGCCAGATCGAGCAGGCCCTTCTTGTCGCAGTCGCGGATCACCGGCACGACCAGGCCGTCGGGCGTGTCCACCGCGATGCCGATATGGAAATATTTTTTCAGGATGAGTTTTTCGCCGGACTCGTCCAGCGACGCGTTGAACTGCGGAAACTGCTTCAGCGCCGCGACTACGGCCTTAATCTGGAACACCAGCGGGGTGACCTTCAGATCCTTGTTCTCTTCGCCGAGCTTCTTGCGGAACGCTTCCAGCTCGGTGATGTCGGCATCGTCGTGCTGGGTGACGTGCGGAATCATCGCCCAGTTGCGCGCCAGGTTGGCGCCGGAAATTTTCTGGATGCGCGAGAGCGGCTTTTCCTCGATCTCGCCGAATTTGGAAAAGTCGATCTTCGGCCACGGCAGCAGGTTGAGGCCACCGACCGATGCCGAGGCGTTGCCCACGACCGGACGCGCGCCCGACGCCAGCGCGTGCTTCACGTAATCGCTGACGTCCTCGCGCTGGATGCGGCCGCCGCGGCCACTGCCCTTGACCTGGGCGATGTCCACGCCCAGCTCGCGCGCGAACGCGCGAATCGCCGGGCTCGCATACGGCGCGTCGCCGGGCATCACGATGGTGGCGTCCAGCGGCGGACGCGCGCTCGGCGCCGCGTCGCCCTCGGGCGCATTACCCGGCAGCACGGCGCGACCGCCGATCGGGGCGGGCTTTTCTTCAACCGGTTGGGTTTCCTCTTTCGCCGCTTCGACCGGCTTTTCTTCCGCCTTCTTCGGCTCGGCCTTCGGTGCCTCGGCCTGCGCCGGCGCAGCGGCCTTGGCGGGTCCAGCGGCTTGCGAACCGGCGTCATCGGCTTCGATGGTGGCGATCAGGGTACCTTCGGCGACTTCGTCACCGACTTTGACTTTGACTTCCTTCACCGTGCCGGCAAACGGCGCGGGCACTTCCATGGTGGCCTTGTCCGATTCCAGCGTGATCAGGCTTTGTTCTTTTTCGACGCGATCACCGGCTTTGACCAGCACTTCAATGACTGGAACGTCGGACTGGCCGATATCGGGAACGCGGGCTTCTTTCAGATCAGCCATGGGGACTCCTGCTAATGGCGATGGCGTTCCGCCTGGGGATGGCGGTCGCGGGCAAGGCCACCATCATAACGAACGCCTGCGCAGTCCGTCTGCCTTGACAGCGTTATCGGAGCCTGAAGACAGCTACCATGCGCGCGCGTATGCATGACCTTGAGCGCACGCAAAGCGTCGATTGATGCCCTACGCTGAACTCACTATCGCCGTCACGCGCTCACAGCGCGGCGGGTCAAGGAAGCCAAGCATGCTGATCATTCGCGACCTGTCAAAGACCTACGCCAATGGCGTGCGCGCGCTGCGCGGCGTGTCGCTAGAGATTCCGCACGGTATGTTCGGATTGCTCGGCCCCAACGGCGCGGGCAAGTCGTCGCTGATGCGCACCATCGCCACGCTGCAGGATCCGGACGCGGGCAGCATCACGCTCGACGGCGTCGATCTGCTGGCCGACAAGCAGGCCACGCGGCGCAAGCTCGGCTATCTGCCGCAGGAGTTCGGCGTGTATCCGAAGGTATCGGCCGAGGCGATGCTCGATCACTTCGCCGTGCTCAAAGGCGTCACGGTCAAAGCCGAGCGGCGCGAGCTGGTCGAGTCGCTGCTGCGCCAGGTAAACCTGTGGGACGTGCGCAAGCGCAAGCTCGGCACCTACTCCGGCGGCATGCGCCAGCGCTTCGGCATCGCCCAGGCGCTGATCGGCGACCCGCGGCTGGTGATCGTCGACGAGCCCACCGCCGGGCTCGACCCGGAAGAGCGCAACCGCTTTCTCAACCTGCTGGCGGAAATCGGCGAACGCGTGGTGGTGATTCTTTCCACGCATATCGTGGAGGATGTCACCGACCTGTGCCCGCGCATGGCGATCATCGCGCAGGGCCAGGTGCTGCTCAGCGGCGAGCCGATGGAAGCAATCCGCTCGCTCGACGGCCGCGTCTGGCGGCGCAGCATCGACAAGGCCGAACTGGATGGCTATCGCGCGCGCATGAACATTCTGTCGACCCGACTGGCCGGTGGCCGCACCGTGCTGCACGTGCTGGCCGATTCACGGCCAGGCGAGGGCTTCGAGTCCGTCGCGCCCGATCTGGAAGACGTGTATTTCGGAAGGCTGCGGGCCCAGGGCGCCGTGGCGCAGGCCGCTTGATGCGCGCGCTTTTTCGCGCGCTTGTCTCGCCGCAAGCCCCCGCACAGCGACAGGAACATTGATGTTCTTCGAAATCCTCCGATTCGAATGGCGCCAGCAGCTGAAGGCACCGCTGTTCTGGATCGTGGCGCTGGTTTTCGGCGCGCTGGCTTTCACGCTGGTCAGCACCGATGCCGTTGTCATCGGCGGCGCCAGCGGCAACGTGCTGCGCAATGCGCCCACCGTGATCGTGCGGCTGATGAGTGCGCTCACCGTTCTCAGCATGTTTCTGGTGACGCTGTTCGTCGCCGGCGCCGCGCTGCGCGACTTTGACTTGCGCACCGCCGAGCTTTTTTTCAGCACGCCGATCAGCCGCGGCGCCTATCTCGGCGGGCGCTTCGCCGCCGGCTATCTGGCGTCGCTGGCGATCATGCTGGCGTGTGCTCTGGGTATCGCGGTCGGCGGCTTTATGCCGTGGATCGATGCGGTACGACTCGGCCCCGCGAGCTGGCATGGCTACGCCTGGGCGTTCGGCGTGATGGTGATACCGGACATGCTGTTCATCGCGTCGCTGCTGTTTCTGCTGGCCACCACCACGCGCTCGCTGCTGGCCACCTATGTTGGGGTGATCGTCTACTTCGTGCTGCAAAGCGTGGTCGGCCAGCTGACCAAGGACGTCAACAATCACTTCGTTGCGGCGATGCTCGATCCCTTCGGCGCGCGCACCATGTCCTTGGTCACGCGCTACTGGTCGGCATATCAGTCCAACCACGAATTGCCGGCGCTGGAAGGCGTGCTGTTGTTCAACCGGCTGCTGTGGAGCGCCGTCAGCGTGGTGTTGCTGGCAGCGGCCTTTGCACTGTTTCGACCGAATCGCGAAGGCCTGCAGTTGCCCCGCCGCAAGAAGCGCGCGGAGCCGCCGATGCTGCGACCGCTGTCTGCCGCGACGTCATTGAGTGTGCCGCCAGTGCATCTCTCCGACGACACCCGTACGCACTGGCTGCAGCTACGCACGCTGTTCGCGTTCGACACGCTGGGCGTGCTGCGCGGCGCGCCTTTCCTGATCATGCTAGCCCTTGGCGTGGCCAACGTGATGGGCGCCTTTCTGCTGTCCGGCCAGATCTACGGCACCTCGACCTATCCCGTCACGCATCAGGTGCTGGAGAACATTCGCGGCGGCTACCAGTGGCTGCTGTACATCATCATCACCTTCTATGCCGGCGAGCTGGTGTGGCGCGAGCGCAGCCAGCGCTCGGCCGAAGTCAGCGATGCATTTCCGCTGCCGGACTGGATACCGCTGACAGCCAAGCTCGGCGCGTTGCTGACCGTCATCGCAACGTTCCTGCTGGTCGGCGCGCTGGTCGGCATCGGCTGGCAGCTGGGGCATGGCTACACGCATATCGAACCCGGCCTTTATCTAGGGTCGCTGGCGCTGGATTCCATTCCGTTTCTGTTGCTGGCCGTGCTGGCGCTGTTTCTGCAGGTGATCTCCAACAACAAATTTCTCGGTTATCTGCTGACCATCGTGTGGCTGGTCGCGCAGATCGGCTTTGGCCTGTTGCACTGGGACCAGAATCTGTACAGCTACGGCAGCGCGCCGGACACGCCGTATTCGGATATGAACGGCTTCGGCCATTTTCTGAAGGCCGCCCTGTGGTTCGACTTCTACTGGGCCAGCTGCGCCGCCGTGCTGCTGTTGCTGGCCGCGCTGTTCTGGGTGCGCGGCACCGGCGATGCCTGGCGCGACCGTCTGCGCGAAGCGCGTATGCGGCTGCGTGCGCCCGCGGCATCCGTCCTAATTTTAGCCCTACTCGCCTTTGTCGGCAGCGGTGCCTGGATCTACTACAACACCAACGTGCTCAACCATTATCAGAGCAGCGCCGACAAGCTGCAGCAGCATGCGGATTACGAAAAGAAATACGCGAAATACGACAATCTGCCGCAGCCGCGCATCACCGCGGTGAAGGCCGACGTGGACATCTATCCGAACGAACGAAGGCTGGCGATTCGCGGCCATTACATCCTCACCAACAAACACGCTGCACCGATCAGCGACCTGCATGTGAACTTTGCCGATCAGTTCACCGTGAAGTCACTGGACTTTGCAGCCCATGAAACGGTGAGTGAGGACAAGCCGCTTGGCTACACGATTTACAGGCTGAAAACGCCGTTGGCTCCGGGCGCCTCGATGAGTTTCGACTTCGCACTCGAATACGCTCCCAGAGGTTTCACGAACAGCCCGGAAGGCCAGTTCCTTGCGTACAACGGGACGTTTTTCAACAACAGCGTCATGCCGCAGTTCGGTTACCAGAGCAGCGAGCAGATTACCGATCGCAACGATCGCCGCAAATACGGCCTGAGCACGGACGTGCCGCGCATGCCCAGGCTAGGCGATGAACAGGCCCGTGCGAATACCTACCTGAGCAACGACGCGGACTGGATCAGCTTCGATACCACGGTATCGACATCGGCCGATCAGATCGCCGTGGCGCCGGGCTATCTGCAAAAAGAGTGGACGGCGAACGGCCGGCACTATTTCCACTACACCATGAATCAGGACGCCAATGCCAAAGACGGCGTGGATCAACCGATGCTGCCGTTCTTCGCCTACCTCTCCGCGCGCTATGCGGTGAAACACGCGCTGTGGAAAGGGGTGGATATTTCGGTCTACTACAACCCCGCGCACGCCTGGAACGTGGACCGGATGATTCAGGGCGCCAAGGACGCGCTGGATTATTACGACGCCAATTACACGCCCTACCAGTTCCACCAGCTGCGCATTCTGGAGTTTCCCAACTACGCCGGTTTTGCGCAGTCGTTCGCCAACACCATTCCGTTCTCCGAATCGATCGGTTTCATCGCCGACCTGCGCAACACCCGCAAGATCGACTACGTCTACTACGTCACCGCGCACGAGGTTGCGCACCAGTGGTGGGCTCATCAGGTGATCGGCGCGAACATGCAAGGCTCGACCATGCTCAGCGAATCGCTGGCGCAGTACTCGGCGCTGATGGTGATGAAGCAGAAATACGGCGCCACCCAGATGCGCAAGTTTCTGAAGTACGAGCTGGATGCTTATCTGGCCGGCCGTGGCACCGAAAAGGTCGCCGAAGAACCGCTGGCGAAAGTGGAGAACCAGCAGTACATCCATTACCGCAAAGGTTCGCTGGTGTTCTACGCGCTGCAGGATTACGTCGGCGAAGCCTTACTGAACAAAATGCTCAAGCAGTTCCTGCTCGACAAGGGTTTTCAGCAACCGCCCTACACCACTTCGAAGGAGTTCATGGACGCGCTGGGCCACGCTGTCGACCCGAAGTGGAAGCCGCTGCTGGACGACTTGTTCTGGAACATCACCCTGTTCGACAACCGCATCACCGACGCCACGGCGAAGCAACTCCCCAACGGCCAATACCAGGTGACGATGAAGGTGCACGCCGGCAAGGTCTACGTCGACGGTACCGGCAAGGAAACCGACGCGCCGCCCGACACGCCTATCGAGATCGGCGTATTCGCCGCGCCAGCACGCGCAGGTATGGACGGCAAGCCGCTGTATCTGCAGAAGCGCATGCTGCCCAGCGGCGACAGCACGGTCACGGTGACGGTGGACGGCAAGCCGTTCGACGCGGGCATCGATCCGTACAACGAACTGATCGATCGGGTGTCAGGCGACAATCGAAAGCCGGTGACGCTTCAGTAGCCGCACATGCGGCCGACTCGGCGTGTCGACGGAAGCCGCACCCCTCAGCCCGGCTTGGTAGCGCCGTCGGGCAACGCGCCACTCACCACGGTGAGCTCGCGCTGCGGGAACGGCATGCTGATGCCAGCGGCGTCATAATGCTCCTTGATCGCCCGCAACAGGTCGGTCTTGGCCGCCCAGGAATCCGATGAGCGCGTCCACCCGCGCACGACCAGGTCTACCGAGCTTTCCCCCAGCGCGCTCGTCCACACGCCCGGCGCGGGGTCTTTCAGGATGCGCGGATCCGCCTCGAACAGCGCGTTGATCTCGGCCATCGCCGCGCCGATGTCGTCCTTGTAGCCAATGCCGACAGTCAGCTCGAAACGGCGCGTGCCGCGACGGTTGAAGTTGAGTATGGCGTCGCCGCCGACCTTGCCGTTGGGCACGATGGCCTCGCGGTTATCGGGCAGAACGATCAGCGTATGCATGAGGTTGATGCTTTCGACCGTGCCTTCCATACCGCCGGCGGTCACATAGTCGCCGACGCGAAACGGTCGGAACACGATCAGCAGCACGCCCCAGGCCAGATTGCTGAGCGAGCCCTGCAGCGCCAGACCAATCGCGAGCCCGGCCGTGCCGAGCGCAGCGACCAGCGGGGCCGGCGACACGCCGGCCGTGGTCAGCGCCATCACGACGAGTACGGCGATCAACACGCCATAAATCACCCTGCGCAAAAAGCCGCTGAGAGTGACGTCGACCTGCGCACGCTGCAGCGCGCGCTGGGTGAAATTGGCAAGGCGTGCGGCCAGCCAGATGCCGACGACGAGGATCAACAGTGCCAGCAACAGATTCAGACCGACATGGATCACTCTTTCGGAGAGATTCACTCCCAGCAGCTTGTCGAGAAAATCGTGCATGGCCCGGGTCCGCGTTGTGGAGAACGTCCAACGCTAACAAACCGATCATGAAAAATTTGCTGAAGCGAGTCAGGGTGGCGTATCGATATCCATCCTCTCGCGCACGCCGCGAAGCGAGCGCATCTCCCAGAGGGCAACTACCAGCAGCACGATCGTTGTCGCCAGGCCAAGCGATGCGATAGTCCACCGCGCGAAGGTAAGCGCCAAAGCAAGGAGCAGCGCCAGACCAATCAGGTGCGATAGCGGCAGGTTGGTGCCATTCACGGTTTTTTTGAAGAGCGCATTGCCGATCAGATATACCGCCGGTCCGCCCAGCAACACAGCCGTATGCAACGGATCGGCCTGCTCGCGCGGGTCACGCAAGGTCAGTTCGTCAGCGACCGCGCACACGATGATGCCGGCAACGATCAACAGGTGCATGTACGTATAGGCGATCCGCGCCGTGCGACCCGGATCGACCGATTGCCGTATCGCGCGGCTGCCGCGCTCGGCAGCCAGATCGAAATAGATCCACCACATCGCCACGCTGCCGACAAACGCGCTGACGAATGCCGGCAGCGCGTCAGGCGCCTGCAGCGCTTCGGCAAAACTCGACCCGGTCACCAGCACCGACTCGCCCAGCGCGATGATCACGAACTGACTGCAGCGCTCGGCCAGGTGGCCACCGTCGACGTTCCAATCTGCCGTGCTCGATCGCCCAAGGCCTGGAACGCCAAACATCAGCGCGGGACCGAGGTATTCCAACGACAGCGCAGCGACCCAGAGCAGTACGCGCGTTTGGCCGTCCAACCGTCCGCCGAGCAGCCAGAGAACGCCCGATGCCGCCAACCACATGGCGATACGCTGAAAATTCCGCGTATTCGCCGGCGCCGCATCGCCGATCGCCCACAACATGAACAGCGTGCGCCCAACCTGCATAAAGACATAGGCCCCGGCGAACAGCATGCCGCGCTCGCCGAATGCCTCCGGGATGGCCATCGAGAGCAGCAGCCCGGCCAGCATCAGGGTCAGCAGTGCCACCCGCACCAGTGGCCGCTCCGGATCGAGCCAGTTGGTGACCCAGCCGGTGAAAATCCAGACCCACCACACAGCGAGAAAGAGCAACAGCACCTGCAGCGCGCCGATCAGGTTCAGCTGGCGCAGCAACGTATGCGAGAGCTGGGTTACCGCATAGACGAAGACCAGGTCGAAAAACAGCTCGATGTTGGTGACCTTGCTTTCTTGGTGCTCCCCGCGCCGGCGTAGCAGGCTGACCCGCGGCAGCAGGCCGGCACGCGCGAACCAAGCGTGGCGCGATGTTGGATACGGCACGTTCACACTCCACGACTATTTCCCCGACTTGCTCGCGTTTATCGCACGGTGCGGCCGGATTCACCAGCGCATTCCAGCGCACGGCGTGGCAGCGCGGTCAGAGGCGGCGGTCTTCGATGTCGCTGACCCTGCCATCCACGATGGTCACTGTGGTGACGTGATCGTCGCGCCGGTATTGCCACTTTTCGCCGAGGCCTTCGTTGGACAGAACGCGTACGCCACCTCGGGTACGCCGGGTGCTGCGGGAGTGGGTGCTGCGCGAGCTGCGGCTGCGCGATTTGTGCGAAGGTTTACCAAGCAGCTCGGTCACGCGGACCTCGCTGTCGCCAACGGTAAGCACCTGGTTGCCGACGCGCAGCGTACTGACGGCGTGGCTGGCGGCGCTCACAGCCAGGGCCGCAGCGAATGAGCAAAACACGACGATACGATGAATACGCATGACATCTCCTTGTCTGCTTGAAATCCTGAGTTTGACGACGCCGCAGCGCCGCGCGGCGGCTCCAGCCGTACGACGCCAGCTTAGTAGGCCTGACTTTCCTCGATATTGGCGACCCTGCCACCGACGATCGTAATCGTCACGACTCGCCCGCTGTCGCGCCTGTATTGCCAGCGCTCGCCGACATACGTGCCGTACTCATTCTGCAGGGGCTCCTTGTAAACCGGACTGCCCAGCAGGTCGATGACGTGCGTGACGGGATCGCCGGACGTCAACACCTGTTGACCGACGCGCAGCGTATCGTTCGCATGAATGCCGAAGCTGATTGCCATGAGCGGTATCAACATGAGCGGTATCAAAAGCAGTCGACGCATGGCGCTTCTCCTTGAATCTAGTCAACTGACAATGCCTCTTGCATCGGATCGAGCGCGATCGTTTTACCCAAGCAGGGGCGCTGCCATGACCGCTCCGCAGCACCCGCTTTGGGCTGACCGACGAACATGCTCACGGCTGAGGCAAAGCATAGTCATATTTGGAAAAAAGTTGCACTCACGGAAACGCCGGGGCACAAACTGCAACCCCGCTCTCTTCGAACAGCTGCGCCAGCGCCCTGCTTTTTCATACAAACGCGTGGAGTACGGACCGTACCGCTAAAAACTGCCCGCCCGGATGAGGTAAGGCCGGCGGCCGGCCATTCAGCTGACTTGTCTCGTGCAGTTGAAGCGGTGATGGCGTACACCACCCATTGGCGCGAGCGGACTCTTTTTTCGGGATAATCAGATCTTTGTTTAAGAAAAGCCATCGCGTCTTTCTTTACAAACAACCACACCCAACTACAGCGCAGTGCCGGCAAGATTGTCCATGTCCAGGTGAATGTTGTTGAGCCGCGGGAGCTGTCTGCGCAGGGCGAGCGCGGACTCCGGCGGCAGCTGGGAGACCACGGTTTCAAACGCACGCAGCAAGCCGCTTTCCCCGTCCGACAACTCGCGAATCCAGGCGACGTCTCGGTGCGATGCGACCCGGTTCAGAGAGCCGGCGATATGGCGGCGCAGCGCACCACGCAAAGTACCCGCGCTACTGGGATTGCCGCCGCTGGCGCGAAGCTGCGTCTGCAGGTCGGTAATCATGGCATCCAGCGTCTGGGCGTTTTCATCGAGAATGACCTTGAGTCCCGGCTCGCACGACGAAGCCGCCCGCCGGTACAAGTTGAGCAGATCGATGCTGCGCTGAATCAAGGTGTTGTAGGTGCTCTGGGGCAACGTCGAGGACATGGCCACCTCCTGAGGATGGGCTGGTATTCCTGACGCCATGGTCTGCCTCGGCGACTTAGCACCAGATAAATCGCACGGAATCGATCGAAACCCGGTCAGCGTGGAGTCGGCTGCGCCTCCCGGACTTCCCCACAAACGCGATCACTGGGTGGTCTGCACCAGATCGAGCGGCTGACCGTTACTGCCACGCATGCCCTCCTGCAGCTCGCTCAGCGCCTCAATCGAAGGACACAAAGCCTGAATCTGCGGACGCAGCGCCTGCATGCGCCGCAGCAGGCGCGGCTGGATCTGCGTGGAAAGGCTGGCCGCCTGGTCACGCAGATCGGACGCTGCCTGGAGATCGCCGCTCAACACCGCGTCGATCGCCTGCTGGCCCATATCGCTGGCAATCAGCGGCATCAAGTCTGCGGCAATCTGGTTGGCGTACTGGCCGATGGCGTCACCATCCCAGTCATGTGTGCTGCGGCTGGCAGCGATGCGCCGCTTGAGGTCTCGGGCGTGGTCGTTCAGCCGCTGCTCGAGCTCGCTTCGCGTGGCCGCACTCAGATGCATGCCGGCAGCCTCGGCGCGGACCGCTTGCACCGCCATGTCCACGCCGTTCTGCGCGACCGCCCGCACACGTGGCGCCAATGCGCGCAGGTCGCGCTCGAACAGGGTCATGCGATCCCGATTCTCCGCATTGAGCTGAACCATGATTCCATCGGTGCGCAGCGAGCCACGCTGAATCTCGACCCGCAAGGGGGCCGGCGTAGCGCGATCGAAAACCACGCTGTCTGCGTTGAGGGTGACGTCGTAGCTGCTCGACGCGTGGCAGGTGGAGGCCAGGTCCTGCGCATAAACAGGACTAATCGCCAGCGCGAGCAAGAGCGCGGCGGTTGAACTCGGAACGTGCATTGGCGAAGTCCTTGTGAGAGCGCCATCAGCGATATTCTGCGAGCGGCGAACCCACGCTGAACGGGCGTGGCTGAAGGCTCGATCAGCTCAAAAGACAACGGTTGTCCGATACACCTAGCCGCCGTTGAGCTTCGTGATCAAATGCAGCCCACCAGACGAGAAAAAGCTGCCGCCCGCCGGGGTTGCATCCACGTTTTCCGTCAGTAGCTTGTCATCCGTTATTTTAGGCAGACTGTCTATCCAGGGTGCCGACTCAATCGGGCCTGGGACGTAAACATCCCATTCGCCATAACCGGGAGGACCATATCCGTTTCCCTCTATATTGAAGTCGACCGGCACACGTGCAAACCAATTGCCATCATCTGCGTGCTTGCCCGTCGTGGGTATGTTGAAAGTCCAATGTTTCAGCGCAGAAGTCGCCGCCAATGCAAGCTGGCTGCGGTACCTGTGCATGTCCATATCACTCGCCGCCAAACGCAGATTAACCTGTTGAGCCGTTGCGTCCTCAATGTTTCCTGCGCGATTGATTCGGAGCAGGACATAGACGGTTCCAGTCACATGCTCTGCCACCAGGTCCGGTGGGTAGGAGGGCTTGGGTGCATTCTTTTCACTGGGCACATCCGTCGGAGAACTTGCTCCAGGTTTAAGCATCTCCTGTCCGAAATCAGCTCCGGAAATGCTCACGGCATATTTGCCACCGGCAACCGGGCTGGCAATCACGCGCAAACTCATTGTTGATTTTGCAATAACTGGCTTGCCGTTCTCCACGACCGGCTCGAATTGCCAGCGCGGTATGCTTTTGGCTATCAGCTGAACAACAGCCGGCGGCAATTTGGACGATCGATCGATGTCATATCGGCCTACACTGCCATCTTGCGACACCTCTATGTGACCCGTAACCACCATGCTGCCAACTGCCCGCTTGCGCGCGGAAGCTGCGCCATCTGCCAGCGCAACTGCAGATAAAATCGTGCATAACAACAGCGCCGATAATCGCTTCATCCGTGTCCCCTCGGTCAGTTCGTAAAGGCTATCACCAGCTTCGCTTACGCTGCCAGCTCAACGGCGCGAGCGAAATTGCATGCGTACCAATGGCTGGCCAAGCTTCTTGGCCAGCCAAAGCAGCGCGATCAAACCCACCGCCTTGAACACCAGCGCCAGCTGATAGCCGCGCTGCAATCGCACCAGCATTTGCGCCGCGCCGGCAGTGCCCTGCTGCTGGGCCTGCGCCAGGATGGCGGCGCTGTTCGCGCCGAGCGCCTGCAGATCGCGCAACTGCAGATACCCGGTAATCAACAGCCAGACAGCCAGCAGCACCGCCGCCACGCGCATGCACGGCCTGGCCCAGGCCTGGCGCATGATGCAGCCGGCGCAGATCACGATGAGCACGAACGCCACCAGCAGATACGCCGCATCCCAGCCAAGCATGCCGTGAAGCGCATCGAGGTCGGCAGGCTGCAGCGAAGGATTGTCCCGCAGCTGGCCCCACACGTTCTGCATGTGCTTGATGTACTGCAGGGAGCCGAAAGCCGATACCAGCAACAATATCCACACCTCCACGCGCCACAGCATCGGACCGCGCGTACGCGTCGATACATCGGAAGAAACGGCGACCGGCATTACGGCGCCGCTTTGAGTGCGGTCAGATCGGTCAGCACCTGCCCGGAGTTCTTCTCCGGATCGACGTCCACATAAATCTTGGCGATACGGCCCTGCGGATCAATCAGAAACGTGGTGCGCTTGGCGTAATGAACGCCACCATCCGATGTCAGCACACCGTAGCTGGTTGCCACCGAACGATCCGAGTCGGCCAGCAGCGGAAAGGGCACGTGATATTTGGCCGCAAATTCCGCGTGCGACTTCACGTTGTCCAGGCTTACGCCGACCACGCTGGCACCGGCCTTGCGCAGCTTCGCGATGTCGTCACGGAAGGTGCACACCTCGGTGGTGCAGCCGCCGGTGAAGTCCTTGGGGTAGAAATACATCACCAGATAACGGCCGTGAAAATCCGCGGGCGTGACCCACTTGCCGTTCTGATCTTCGAGACGGAACGCCGGCGCCTTCTGTCCGACCTGCAGTCCCGCGGCGCTGTCGGCCGCAGCGGCGGATGACATGAGGCTTCCACCGGCAAGCGCCAAGCCGAGAATCAACACCAGCAAACGGGACAGACGAAACATGACGGAATCTCCAGATGAGAAAAATGGGCATAACTCGACGCGCGAGTGTACGCGCAGAAAAGCGAAGGGCGCCATGCGGCGCCCTTCGTCAAATCATCCAACGGCTGCCGAGAATTAGCGCGGCGAGATGGTGAACTTGCCGGCCGAGATACCCAGGTTCACACCCTCACCGGTACCGGCCAGAGCGAGCGACGTGGTGCCCTTGGTCAGCACCTGCGCGTTGGCGCTCTTGACCAGACCCGCGTCAGCACCAGCCTGCGCGTAGTCGCCGAACACGTCCTTGATGCCGTGGACCGTACTGATTTCGCCCGTGCCATTGTTGATCTTGTACTTGCCGGCGGTAAGACCGCCGCCAACGACGGCGATCTTGACGTTGGCGCGCTGACCGTTGTCGCAACGCACGGTACCGTTGCCTTCGGCGTGCTTGTAGATCAGGGACCAGCCGGCCAGGTTGAAGCGCAGATGGCACTTCACCGTGCCGGTATCGGCCTGGGCGTTCGAAGTGGGCAAAGCGGTCATGCCGCCGGCCAGAGCCAGCACCAGAGCGGCCGTTCCAAAAGTACGCTTGATCATCGTCGTCTCCTTAAGTGATTGCATGAGGGAAAAATGGAATGCCATGCCGATGCGGTTTCGAAGCCTTCACAAAAGTGAAGCCGCGTCAGGGAGGTCAAGATTGTTCAGGTGAGCGTGATGACGATGTGCACGCACCTGCGCCCGTTCAGATTCCTGACTGACCGCTGCAGACAGGGGCCGGCGACGGCGCCGGGCGTTGCGACGGCGCAGCATTTCCAACTGGCCCATTTCGCGGCAAAGTAATCCTGCGCGCCGGTTTTCTGGCATGGTCGCGTTTATTGGTTTTGCAGGTGTTTTTCCCATCTTCGCCCGCGGTGAAAAAGGAAACTTATGGTCAAGTACTCGCTGGTTGGCTACGACGGTTCCCAGGCATCGCGGCGGGCGCTGGATTTTGCGGTCGATCTGGCGCGTGCCGGGGGCGGACGCGTGCGCGTGGTTTCCGTGCTGCAGGTGGCCGAGGGCGGGGTCGACGCGTGCACGCTGATGATGGCCGACTCCGGCAGCCGCCGCGTGAAGGAGCTGCACGACGAGCTGGCGCAGATCGTGCCGGACGCTGCCGACCTGCTCGACATCGAACTGATCCACGGCAGCCCGGGCGACGTGCTGCTGGGCCAGATCGATCAACATGGTGTGGACCATATCGTGATCGGCCACACCGAGCGCGGCGCATTGGCGCGCTGGCTGATGGGCTCGGTGTCGGGCAACGTGCTGGCGCGGGCGCACGTGCCGGTCACCGTGGTGCGATAAGCGTCAAGGCTGGAACACGTTTGCTGCGCGTACTCGCCCTTTCAGCTGCGTGGTGCGCAGCACAGGTGGGCCTGCGTTAATCCGGTGCGGAAATCAGGCCGTATGCTGTCGCATCGACTTTCGAGAGCGCGCCGCCTGCATACCGCAGCAGTTGCCGCGGCAACGCTCACGCATCACTGACGGGAAACGGCACGTTGAGCTATCACCCCATGCCCTGGACTCTGGAGAGTCTCGATCTGGACAACATCCAGATCGCGCGCATACGCCATCACGAGGATCTATTTTTTCTGCTGTGCAGCTCGTCGTTCGTGGAAAGCGGCTCGGATCTTTACATGCAGAACCTGGTCGACCACTTTGCCGGCGATGAAGCATTGCAGACCTGGCTCAGCGAGCACTGGGAACACGAAGAACTGCAGCACGGCCGCGCGCTGGCCGCCTACGTGCGCAAGGTCTGGCCGGAATTCGACTGGGAGCAGGGCTTCACCGCGTTCTGGAACGACTACGCCGCCGTCTGCACGTCGGAGCAGCTGGAGCCCAATCGCGGGCTGGAGCTGGCGGCGCGCTGCGTGGTGGAAACCGGCACCGCCAGCCTGTATCGCGCGCTGCACGACATCACCGACGAGCCGGTGCTGAAGCAGCTGACCATCCATATAAAGAGCGACGAGGTGCGCCACTACAAGCACTTCTACCAGCACTTTCGCGCCTACCGCGAGCGCGAGGGTTTCGGCCGCTACAAGGTGTTCCGCGCGATCCTGCGCCGGGTCAACGAGATCAAGAGCGAGGACAGCGACATCGCCCTGCGCCACGTATTCAACCAGTGCTATCCGCAGCACATGGGCAACGAAAAGGAATTTCGCCGCATCAGCGACCGCGCGCAGGGATTGCTGCGCCGACACCTGCCGGCAGAGATGACGGTGAAGATGCTGCTCAAGCCGCTGGACCTGCCCGCCCGGCTGCTATCGGCGCTGGAAAAGCCGCTGGCTCGCCTCACCGAGAAGCTGTTTCTGCATTGAGCGTGTTTGTCAGCCAGCGACCGGCCTGCGAAAACGATCAGGCGCCAGAGGTCGCCGGTCGGGGATCGGCCTCGATCTTCCGCTGCGCCTGTTGCACGGCTTTCAGATGTGCCATGTCGATCGGCCGTATCTGCGAGATGACGCACGGAATGCGGGGAGACCGGGTGATGACCCGATCAAAGCGCACCTGGACCTGGCCCAGATTCGAGGTAAGCCCGATGCCGTTGGTCACCTGCAGATTGACGCAGGCCTCCAGGTCGAGCAGATAGGCTTCCTTGGGCTTGGTGTAGACCACCAGCTGGGTATCGCTCAACGGCTCCCAGGAATACAGCGGAGTGAAGAAGCGAAAGCTTTTTACCGGCGCGCCAGCGGCGGCCGTATAGGCGGCCAAACGGTCACTATTGCGTTTGGCGTAGGGCACGCTGGAGCACGCAGCGAGCAGCCCGGCAAGAACCGCTGCGGCCACAAGCGAAAGACTTTTCATGGCGAATCTCCCTTGTACGAGGTGATGTGCCCAACCGTCAGGGCGCCAGCGGCTGACCCGCTGACGGCATGCGTGCGGCATTAAAAACGTCACTACACCTTTCTAGTCCGCTCACGCCCAGCGGCGCCTGAGCCAGAGCCGACGTGGCCGCTATTTTTTCTTGCCCTTGCCCACGCTGGACCACTTCGACGGATCGAACCCGCCGACCTCGTAGACCAGCGCCTCTTTTTTCTCGCCGTCGACCAGGGTCACATTCATGGTGATCTTTTTCGCTTTCTGCAGCATGGCGATAAAGGCCTTGTCGTCGCGGATCATCAGCGCCGGTTCGCCGGTGGTAGGCGCAAACGCCTTGATGCCGACCGATTTGCCGTCGACCGTGGTGGGAATGGTGCAGTTGGCGCGACACACAAAACCGTGGCCTTCGCCGTAGAGAAAGGCGTTCTGGCCCCACTGCGTATGGCGGCGCAGCACCAGCCGCACGCGACCATCGCCGGAAGGCTGGCTGCTGTCGATGGTGGCCGTGGACTGCGTGCCCCCTTCCATCGGCGAAACCTGGTAAAGCCACAGCGCCGCGAGCCGGTTCTTTTCGCTGGAAGCCTTGTAGCGCGCCTCGATGTCCGGCAGGCTCTGCGCCACTTCGGCGGCGGCGGGGGTGTTCGGGTAGTGGTCGAGTATGTCGTGGCCCATCGACACCACCATCTCGTCGTTCTTGATGCGCAGCAGCTCGTGATACGTGTTGAGCTTGTCTGCCGCCTCGGCGCTCGCCGTCTGCTGCGGGTTGGGCGCGGCGGGCGCTGTCGACGAGCCGCCCTGCGGCGAGCAGGCCGCCAGCAGCCAGGTCGCGCCCAGCAGGGCGGGCAAGGATCGATAGTGAAACGGTTTCATCGGCAGGCGTCCATGAATGGCAGGCGCCTAGAGTGAAGCCAGCCGGGAGCTTGGCGCAACCGTGGCCGCTCTACGCCGTCGCGCCGGGCGTTTCGGCAAACCGGTCACGCAGCGCCGCACGATAGCGTCGGCTGCAGGGAATTTTCGCGCCGTCGCGCAGCTGCAGCCGCGCATCGCCGGTGTCCAGCGGCTCGATCTCGGCCAGGTAGTCCAGATTGACGAAATAGCTGCGGTGCACACGAACGAAACGCGACGGGTCGAGCCGGTTCTCGATCATTGCCATGGTGGTGCGCAAAGGATAGTCGCGTCCGCGCACGCGCAGGTTGACGTAGTTGCCCGAGGCCTGCAGCCATTCGATCTCGCGCGCGTTGATCAGAAATTCCTTGCCCAGCTTGCGCACCAGAAAACGTTCCGGTCGCTCGATCGGCTCCACCGGTGGGCCATCGTCCGGCGCCTCCAGCAGCCGCGCTTCGCCCTGCAGACGCAGCAGGGCCAGCCGATACAGCCAGACCGTGGCGATGATGCCGAAATAGCTGCGCACGTCCTTGAGGTATTCGTACCCGAAATTGCGCCACCAGGGGCCGAAATCGTAGTGCGAACCGGCATAGGCATAAGCGAGCTTGCGCAATGCGATCATGCCGCCGACGTGGATCAGGCTGAACAGCACACTGGCGGCCAGGTGCAGCGGCAGCGTCTGTCGCCACGTACTTACCCGCAGGGGCCAGCGCCGCTCCAGCGCGATCACTGCAGGGACCAGCGCCAGCGCCAGCAACGAGCTGCTGCATTCCCAGCACCAGGGCTGCCAGGGCGGCAGCGCGGGATGATCGATCTGCGCGGTCACCGAGTTGAACAGCATGCTCACAACATAAGACACCACCCACAAGCCAACCTCGAACGGTCGGCGCCAGCGCAGGTACTCGTGCAGGGAAAATCGATAGCGGGAATTCATGCCGGGCATTCTACGGAGTGGCTGACGACGCGCGCTCGCCCTCGTCCCCACCAGCCCACCGTTCGTCACTCAAACCCCGCCGACGGTCACTTTCGAGGAGGCAAAAGCCGGCAGGCGGACCATTCTGGTGACTCCTTGAACGCCGGACCCCGCCATGAATCGCCGCCACGATATCGATGCCCTGCGCGTTTTCGCGTTTGCACTGCTGATTTTTTACCACCTCGGCATGCTGTACGTGGCGCCGCTATCGGACTGGCGCGGCATGCCGCTGCACAGCGCCCACATGTCGCCATGGCTGCAGTACCCGATGCTGTTCGTGAACCGCTGGCGGATGGAGCTGCTGTTTCTGATCTCGGGGCTGGCCGTGCATTTCATGCGTGGCAGGGCCGGGCTGGCCCGACTTGCACAAAAACGCAGCCTGCGCCTGCTGGTTCCGCTGATCTTCGGCATGCTGGCGGTCATACCGATCCAGTCGTACGTGGCGGGGCTTACCGATCATGCGATCGCGCCCGGCTTCGGCGCTTTTCTCCTGCATTACTGGACGCACGGCTACAAGGACTACGGGCTGGACTGGGCGCACCTTTGGTACCTGCCCTACGTCTGGCTGTACACCATGCTGCTGTTGATCGTGTTGCCTGCGCTGGAGTCACGCATTGGCCGGCTGCTGCAAGCGCGGTGCCTGCGGCTGCGCGGCGCGAGCCTGCTGGTGCATCCGGTGCTGCCGCTGTTCGCCTATGGCGTGCTGCTGTCCTGGCGCTATCCGGAAACGCATGCGCTGGTGGGCGATTGGTATGCGCTGGCGCTTTACGCCACGATGTTTTTCTACGGCTACCTGCTCGGCACCGACGCGGCGCTGTGGGCCGAACTGGCTCGGCTGCGCAGGCACTCGCTGGCGACGGCGCTGGGCTGTTTCGCGCTCTATTTGTTCCTCGACAAATTCGCCGGCCAGTCCATTGATCAATACATTCATAACCACGCGGTGCTGGTCGTCACCAACCTGCTCCACGTCTGGCTGCACTACAGCTACACATGGATCGCGATCACCGCCGTGCTGGGCTGGGGACACGCGTATCTCAATCGCCCCTTCCGCTGGTTGCCGTATGCGCGCGAGGCGGTGTATCCCTGGTACATCCTGCATCAAAGTCTGCTGCTGTTTTTTGCCTGGCAGGTGATGCCGCTGCAGCTGGGACCCGTGGCCGAACCGCTGCTGATTCTGCTGGGCACGGTGGCCGGCTGCGCCCTGCTGCACGAGTGCCTGATCCGACGCATACGCTGGCTCAGACCGCTGTTCGGACTCAATCCGCTGCCGGCACGCGAGCTGCCCGACGTCACCGCCATGCTGCCTGCCCGCATGAAATAGGGCTTGGACGCGGTGACTGCTTTTTGCGCGGACGTTAGGCGTCGATTTCGCCACTGACGATTTGCCGCGCTATGTCAGCCAAGGCCATGGCACGATACTGTCCGAATTGATCAGGACATTCGATGCCAGCTCACCCTCTACGTTCGGATTCGCTCTTTCACCACCGCGCCTTCGTCGCTTTCTGGTTTGCGCGGATCGCCTCCAGCTTTGGCTTTCAGATGCTGTCGGTGGCGGTGGGCTGGCAGATCTATTCGATTACCGGCCGCGCGTTCGACCTTGGCTTGATCGGCCTGGTGCAGTTCATCCCCTCGGTGCTGCTGGCGCTGCCGGCCGGGCATGTGGCCGATCAGTTCGACCGTCGCCGTATCGTGCTCATCGGCCAGATCGTGGAATGGGTGGCGATTGCCGCGCTGGCGGCGCTGACGCTGTCGCACAACATCCACGAGATCGGCATTCTCGCGCTGGTGCTGGTAATCGGCGTGGCCAAGGCGTTCGAGTTTCCGGCGCTGCAGTCGATGCTGCCGGCGCTGGTGCCGCCGGCGATCTTGGCGCGCGCGATGGCGATCAACAGCTCGGCCGGCCAGGCGGCGATGATCATGGGACCGGCGCTGGGCGGCTTTCTGTACGTTGCCGGCCCGGGCGTGGTCTATGTGGTGTCAGCCGTTCTCTATCTGGTCGCCGCCACCATGATGAGCCGGCTGCGCTACGAGCAGGCGCCGCCGCGGCGCGAACCGGCCACGCTGAAAACGCTGTTCGCCGGCGTGCACTTCATCCGCGCGCGCAAGGACGTGTTGGGCGTGATTTCGCTGGACCTGTTCGCCGTGCTGCTGGGCGGCGCCACGGCGCTGCTGCCGATTTTCGCCAAGGATATTCTGCATACCGGTCCGTGGGGTCTTGGCCTGCTGCGCGCATCGCCCGCGGTCGGCGCGCTGCTGATGTCGCTGTGGCTGGCGAAGCACACCATGGAGCGCCGCGTCGGCGCGACCATGTTCGCCTGCGTGGCCGGCTTCGGCGTGGCGACACTGGTATTCGCGCTGTCGCAAACACTGTGGCTGTCGATGGCGGCGCTGTTTGCGCTGGGCGCGTTCGACATGGTGAGCATGGTGATACGCGGCGCGCTGGTGCAGCTTGATACGCCCGATGACATGCGCGGTCGCGTCAGTGCGGTAAACGCGATTTTCATCAACACCTCTAACCAGCTCGGCGAATTCGAATCCGGCATGCTGGCGGCATGGATGGGCGCCGTGCACGCCACGGTACTCGGCGGCGTCGGCACGCTGGTGGTAGTCGGCCTGTGGATGGTGATGTTTCCCACCCTGCGTCGGCGCCAGCGCCTGCAGAATGAGACGATCGAAGGCGCTACCGATACGCTGTAAGTGCCGGCAGGCCGGGCCGAACGGATTGTCAGCGGCGCATGGAATCGTCATGCTCCGCTCACGCCCAGTAGAGACTCGATGATGTCTGTACCGCCACCCATTCCGGTCAAACGCTCGATGCTGGTCACGGTGGTGGCCTGGATTTTCATCGGGCTGTCGGCGGTCATTACGCTGGCGCTGCTGCTGGAAAGCCTGCTGCTGCCGAGGCTGATTCTGCCAATGCTGTATCAGCAGCTGGCCAGTGCGCCGGCTTCTGTGCACTTGTCGCCCGCCGCGCAATTTCTTTTCGACCACGCCGTCGGACTCTGCCGCGGCATGCTGCTTGTCGCCATGCTTCACCTGATCGCGGCTGTCAGCCTGCTCTGGCGCAAGGACTGGGGCCGACGGCTCATGCTGGTGATGCTGGGCTTCGATCTGCTCTACCAGTTCGCCATAGCCGCCCTGCAATGGTGGGTGGTGGGGCCGATGCAGCACGCCATGCTGCAGATGCAGTTCGGTCCGGGGTCGCAGATGCTGGGGTCCGCTCATCTCTCACCGCAGATGCAGGCCGCACAGGCGGCGCAACTGGCGCAGATGTTGCCGATCGTGGACAGCATGATGGCCGTGACGCGCGTGCTCGGCGTCATCGCCGCGGCGGTCTTCATCATCGTGCTCGGCTGGCTCATTATGCGTCTGTCCAGCCAGTCGATCCGGAGCGAGTTCACCGCGCGGCCCGCCTTGCCCTGATTCACTGCGTCACGCCCCATCATCTCCATTTTCAGGAATAACCATGATCGTTCTTCACCACCTCAACAACTCGCGCTCGCAGCGCATCCTTTGGCTGCTGGAAGAACTTGGCGTGCCGTACGAGGTGAAGCGCTACCAGCGCGATGCGAAAACGATGCTGGCGCCGCCGGAGCTGCGGACGATTCATCCGCTGGGCAAGTCACCAGTGATCACCGACGGTGACGTCACCCTGGCCGAATCCGGTGCCATCATCGAATACCTCGCCGAAAAATATGGAGACGCTCGTCTGCTGCCGCCGGCCGGCACGCCGAACCGACTGCGCTGCACCTACTGGCTGCATTACGCCGAAGGCTCGGCGATGCCGCCGCTGCTGCTGAAGCTGGTATTTCATCGTGTGGAAACCACGCCGGTGCCGTTTTTCGTAAAACCCATCGCCAAGGGCATCGCGCGCAAGGTGCAGGACAGTTTCGTCGATCCACAGCTGAAGCTGCATCTGAAATATCTGGAGGGCGAACTGGGCAAGAGCGCGTGGTTTGCCGGCGACGCGTTCAGTGCCGCCGACATCCAGATGAGCTTTCCGCTGGAAGCCTTTGCCGCGCGCGGCGGTCTCGATGCGCAAAGCACGCCACGACTGTGGGCGTTCCTTCAGCGCATCCACGCCATGCCGGCCTATCAGCGCGCGCTGGAACGCGGCGGTGAATACCGCCTGGGCTGAAGGCTGAACGAGAGGTAGCGGCGACGTTCGCCGTCTACGTCGTGCTCACGATTCGCTGGGCATCCTTTTTGTCCACACTTGGAGGAGAGCAATGATGGGTAACCGAGATATTGAACGTCAGATTCGCGCCGCCGGTGAGCGCGCTGGCGACCGCGTGCGCGGCTACGCCGACGATGCAGCCAGTGGCGCGCAGAATCTTTTCGAGCGCGGACGCAGCGTGACCGAGCGTGCGGTCGAGCGTTTTAGCAAGAAGGGCGACAGCTACAGCCGCCGCCTGACCAACGCCGCGGAAGATTTTGCCGACGAGGCCAACTACCACTACCGTCGTCTGCGTCGTCAGGTAAACCGCCATCCGGGCGCCACCGTCGCGATCGTGGCCGGAACGATTGGCGCCTTCATCCTGCTGCGCCGCGCGTTCCGCAGCGACGAGGATTGATCAGCGGCACGGCATTCCGGCCGCGTTATTAGCGCCGGAATGGACGCCAAAAAAAAACCGCCGTCATGGCGGTTTTTTTTGCTCGTTCGAAGCCCTCCGCAGCGGTCAAACGGTCTGCGGATTGGGCTTGTCCTGATCGAGCTTGTACTCCTTGATCGCGCGGCTGACGTCCTTGGCGTTGACCTTGCCATCTTTGGCCAGTGCCGCCAGCGCCGCGTGTGCGATCCAGTACCGATCGACCTCGAAGAAGCTGCGCAGATTGGCGCGCGTATCCGAACGGCCATAGCCATCCGTGCCGAGCACCGTGTAGCGCATGCCGTCCGGCATGAAGGCGCGCACCTGATCGGCGAACTCGCGCACGTAGTCGGTCGCGGCGATGGCCGGACCCTGGCGACCTTCCAACAGGCCGGTGATGTACGGCACGCGCTGCGTCGCTTCCGGGTGCAGGCGGTTCCAGCGCTCGGCGTCGAAACCGTCGCGGCGCACTTCGATAAAGCTGGGCACGGACCAGATATCGGACTTCACGCCGAAGTCCTTCTCCAGCAACTCGGCCGCCGCAATCACCTCGCGCAGGATCGTGCCCGAGCCGAGCAGCTGCACGCGCGGCTCGCCCTTCTTCGGCTTGCCGCCGTCCTTGAACAGGTACATGCCCTTGATGATGCCTTCCTCGCTGCCTTCGGGCAGGTCGGGATGGCTGTAGTTCTCGTTCATCACGGTGATGTAGTAATAGATGTCTTCCTGCTCCTGCATCATCCGGCGCGTGCCGTCCTGCAGGATCACCGCGACCTCGTACGAGAACGTGGGGTCGTACGACTTCACATTGGGGATCGCGCCGGACATCAGGTGCGAGTGGCCGTCCTCATGCTGCAGGCCCTCGCCGTTGAGCGTGGTGCGGCCGGCGGTGCCGCCGATCAGGAAGCCGCGTGAGCGCATGTCGCCCGCCGCCCAGCACAGGTCGCCGATGCGCTGGAAGCCGAACATCGAGTAGTAGATGAAGAACGGCAGCATCGGCTGATCGCTGATCGAATAGCTGGTGGCCGCGGCCATCCACGACGCCATGCCGCCGGCCTCGCTGATGCCCTGTTGCAGCACCTGGCCTTTCTGGTCTTCGCGGTAATACAGCAGCTGATCGGAATCCTGCGGGCGATACTTCTGGCCGAACGGCGCGTAGATGCCGATCTGCCGAAACATGCCTTCCATGCCGAACGTGCGCGCCTCGTCGGCGACGATCGGCACCACGCGCTGACCGAGCTGCTTGTCGCGCAGCAGCAGGTTGATGCCCCGGACCAGGGCCATGGTGGTGGAAATTTCGCGCTCGCCGGTGCCCTTGGTGATCTGCTCGAAGGCGGCCAGCTCGGGCGTCTTCAGCTTCACCTCGGTCTTGCGCCGACGCTGCGGCAGCGAGCCGCCGAGCGCCTTGCGGCGCTCGAGCATGTACTGCACTTCCGGCGAGTCCTTGCCCGGGTGGTAGTACGGCACGTCCTTGAGCTGCTCGTCGGTGATCGGAATCTGGAAGCGGTCGCGGAAGTGGCGCACCGCCTCTTCGTCCAGCTTCTTCTGCTGATGGGTCGGGTTCTGCGATTCGCCGGCCGCGCCCATGCCGTAACCCTTGACCGTCTTGGCCAGAATGACAGTGGGCATGCCCTTGGTGTTGGACGCCGCGTGGTACGCCGCGTACACCTTGTGCGGATCGTGGCCACCGCGATTCAAGCGCCAGATGTCGTCATCGCTGAGGCTGGCGACCATCTCGCGCGTTTCGGGATACTTGTTGAAGAAATGCTCGCGCGTATACGCGCCGCCGAACGCCTTGCAGGCCTGGTATTCGCCGTCGACGGTTTCCATCATCAGCTTGCGCAGCACGCCCTTGCTGTCGCGCGCAAGAAGCGGATCCCAGTAGCTGCCCCACACCAGCTTGATCGCATTCCAGCCGGCGCCGCGGAACACGCCTTCCAGCTCCTGGATGATCTTGCCGTTGCCGCGCACCGGGCCGTCGAGGCGCTGCAGGTTGCAGTTGATGACGAAGATCAGATTGTCCAGACCCTCGCGGCCGGCCAGCGAAATGGCGCCGAGCGACTCCGGCTCGTCGGTCTCGCCGTCACCGAGGAAGCACCAGATTTTGCGGTCGCTTGGGGGCACCAGGCCGCGGTGCTCGAGGTACTTGAAGAACTGCGCCTGATAGATCGCCTGGATCGGACCCAGACCCATCGACACCGTCGGCACCTGCCAGTAATCCGGCATCAGCCACGGATGCGGATACGACGACAGCGCGCGACCCTTGCCGGCCACTTCCATGCGGAACAGATCCAGCTGGTCTTCGGCAAGGCGGCCTTCGAGGAAGGAGCGCGCGTAGATGCCGGGGCTGGAGTGACCCTGATGGAACACCAGATCGCCCGGATGGTCGGCCGACGGCGCACGCCAGAAATGATTGAAGCCCACGTCATACAGCGTGGCGCTGGAGGCGAAGCTGGCGATATGGCCGCCCAGTTCGCCCGGCTTGCGGTTGGCGCGCACCACCATCGCCATCGCGTTCCAGCGAATCAGCGTGCGGATGCGCCATTCCATCGCGGCATCGCCGCTCATCTTCGCCTCGTGACCGGGCGCGATGGTGTTGACGTATTCAGTGGTCGGATCGAACGGCAGATAGCCGCCCGAACGGCGCGTGTTGTCGACCATGCGCTCGAGCAGAAAGTGCGCGCGCTCGGTGCCGTCGTGCTGAATCACGGCGTCGAGCGAATCCATCCACTCGCGGGTTTCGGTGGGGTCGATATCCTGGTTGAGGATGTCGTCGAGCTGATCCATGGGGGGATTCTCCGCGGCGCTATTGCGGCGCCAGACCTGATGGGGATGTCCGCCGTGGGGATCGGCGGTACCAATCTCCAATTCTAGCCGTTGGTGGGCAAGGCCGCCAATTTGAAATCCATGCGCTTAAGCATGGTTAGCCCGATGCATCCGGCTGCCCACAGACTTGTCGCACTGACGAAAATTACCGCTGGAGAATCGCCACACTTTGCCCGAGCGCTCCTGGCGCACCCCAGGGCGCGCCCGTGCTGTCAACAAATCGCACGCGCTGATAGCCGATCTTTTCGGCCCACAGAGTGATCTGCGGCCGCTCGATGTACTGGTTCAGATGCGGCAAGGTCGCCGTGCGCTGAACCTTTACGGTGGCTTCGAACTGCGACCAGTGGGTCTCCTCGGCGAACTCCAGAAAAGAAAATACGACCGAGCCGCCGGGTCGAACGACACGGTGTAGTTCTTCGAGGTAGATATAGCTTTCGTGATGCAGCAGATGGGTAAAGACGCTGAACGCCGTGGCCATGTCGAACGACGCATCCGGTAGCGGAACGCTGAGCGACCGGTTAAGGATGAAACGATAGTTTTCCGGCGACTTCTTCTTGGCGTATTTGAGCAACGCCCTCACCACGTCGATGCCGCAATACTCGATGGCCATGTGCTGACCCAACGCCGAGGCCAACCGGCCGCTGCCGCAGCCCAGGTCAACCAGTGACTGCCCGTCATGCAGCCCGACGTAGGCGACGATGCCGGCCTCAATGTCACCCATCTGCTCGTAGGTACCGCCTCCGACGGCGCGACTCATCGCCTCATGCATGGGGTACTTCCACATCAGGCGCCTGACCAGACGCTCGTAATCTTCGATGAAGTGGAACTTCGCCATGCCGATACCCGATGTGAATGGTCTGGATGCAGCGTTTCTGGATGAACGCCTCGAAAGCGGCTGTGCTATGCGCAGCCAAACCCTCGACAGCCCCTGACGCCGCCGGTTACTCGGCCGGGCGATTCGTCGCGCGAATTTGCGCCTCGACGCAGGCCACCGCGCTCATGTTGACGATGCGGCGCACGGTCGACTGCGGCATCAGGATGTGCGCAGGCTTGGCCACGCCCATCAGAATCGGGCCGATCACCACGCCGTCGCTGAGCATGCGCGTCATGTTGTAGGCGATATTGGCCGCGTCGAGGTTCGGGAACACGAAGACGTTGGCCTTGCCCTCCAGCCGCGAGTTCGGAAACAGCTTGTCGCGGAGCTCGGGCGTCAGCGCCACATCGGCCTGCATCTCGCCTTCCACTTCGAGGCGAGGCGCCTTGGCGCGAATCAGCTCCAGCGCCTTGCGCATCTTGGTGGCGCCGCAGCTGTCGCGGCTGCCGAAATTGCCGGCCGAGAGCAGCGCGATCTTCGGCGTGATGCCGAACAGCTTCAGGCGGATCGCGGCCTGCAGCGTGGCCTCGGCGATCTGCTCGGGCGTGGGGTCGTCCTGCACGTGGGTGTCGAGATAGAAGAACGCGCCCTTCTCGGTCGACACCGCCGCCATCGCTGATGGTCCGCTGACACCCTCGTCCAGTCCGATGATTTCCTGGATATAGGTCAGCTTGCTCTGGTACTGGCCGATCAGGCCGCAGATCATGCCGTCTGCTTCGCCGCGCTCGACCATCAGCGCCGCAATGATCGTCGGCCGCGTGCGCACCAGCGCCTTGGCCATCGACGGCGTCACGCCGCGGCGCTCCATGAGGCGGTGGTAGTGCTGCCAGTAATCGTCGAAACGTGGATCGCTGTGGATGTTGCACAGCTCGATATCCACGCCGACTTTCAGGCGCAAGCCGGCGCGCTTGATGCGCTTTTCGATCACCTCCGGACGGCCAATCAGAATGGGCCTGGCCACGCCTTCGTCGACCACCACCTGCACCGCGCGCAGCACGGTTTCCTCCTCGCCCTCGGCATACACCAGACGCTGCGGCGCGGCCTTGGCGCGCTCGAAAACCGGCTTCATCAGCAGACCGGTGCGGAACACGAAGCCGGTCAGGTGATCGCTGTAGGCGACAAAGTCGGTCATCGGACGCGTGGCCACGCCCGAGTCCATCGCCGCCCGCGCCACCGCCGGCGGCAACTGCAGCAGCAGGCGCGGATCGAACGGCTGCGGAATGAGATATTCCGGCCCGAAGCTTGGCGGCTTGCCGCCGTAGGCGCGTGCGCTGACGTCCGACGACTCGCGCCGCGCCAGCGCGGCGATCGCCTTGACGCAGGCGATCTTCATCGCCTCGTTGATCACCGTGGCGCCCACATCCAGCGCGCCGCGGAACAGGTACGGGAAACACAGCGCGTTGTTGACCTGGTTCGGATAATCCGAGCGGCCGGTCGCCATGATGCAGTCCGGCCGCACGGCCTTGGCTTCCTCCGGGGTGATCTCCGGATTGGGGTTGGCCAGCGCGAAGATGATCGGCTGCGAGGCCATTGTCGCCAGCATCTCAGGCTTCAGAATGCCGCCGGCCGAAAGGCCGAGAAACACGTCCGCACCCTCCACGATTTCAGCCAGCGTGCGGAACTTGGTATCGCGCGCGTAGCGCTGCTTGTCCGGATCCAGATCAGTTCGCTCGCTGTGCAGCACGCCGTCGCGATCGAACGCCAGAATGTTCTCCGGCTTGGCGCCCAGCGCTACCAGCATGTCGACGCAGGAAATGCCCGCCGCGCCCATGCCGGTCGTCGCGATGCGGATATCTTCAATACGCTTGCCGACCACCACCAGCGCATTGGTCAGCGCCGCGCCGACGATGATCGAGGTGCCGTGCTGATCGTCGTGGAATACCGGAATCTTCATGCGCTCGCGCAGCTTGCGCTCGACGATGAAGCACTCCGGCGCCTTGATGTCCTCCAGGTTGATGCCGCCGAAGGTCGGCTCCAGCGAGGCGATGATGTCGACCAGCTTGTCCGGATCGGACTCGTCGATCTCGATATCGAATACGTCGATACCGGCGAACTTCTGGAACAGTACGCCCTTGCCCTCCATCACCGGCTTGGCCGCCAGTGGCCCGATATTGCCCAGGCCAAGCACGGCCGTGCCGTTGGTGATGACCGCGACCAGATTGGCGCGTGCCGTGTACTCGGCCGCCGTGCTGGGGTCTTCGACGATCGCATCGCAGGCTGCCGCTACGCCAGGCGAATACGCCAGCGACAGATCGCGCTGGGTCAGCAGCGGCGTGGTCGGCGTGACCTTGATCTTGCCGGGGCGCGGCAGGCGGTGATACTCGAGGGCGGCAAGACGCAGTTCTTCGGGGAGGGACATCGGCGGCGTTTATTTGAGTTGGGGAGGGGCGGCACCCGCCGCAGCGGATGGCTTTTCATGGTATCACCGCGGCGGCGGGTGCCGCCGCTGCCGCCGTCAAACGCTCAGCGACAGCTCGTCACCCTGCACGCGGTTCATGTGGATGCCGTTGACGAACACCGAGAACGCCAGCTTGCCGGCCAGCCCATGCACGTGCTGCATCCACGGCGGCAGCCAGTGCGGCGGCAGGATCGCGCCGGATTCGAAATATGGCTGCAGCGCCACCACGTCGTGCAGCGCCAGCTTGCCGGCGAACAGGCAGCGCAGTAGATCCATCCGCCGCTCCTTCAGCGCCCAGCGGAAAAACGTGTGCACCGTGAGCAGGCCGGCCAGATAGACGTTGTCCTTGGCGAAGGCCGAACCGCCGGTCAGCGGCACGCCGCGGAACACGCGCTGGGCCGAGTGAAAGCTGTCGGCCGGGCTCTGCCCGCAATCGCTGAAATAGCGGTAGACCTCGACGAAATCCGCCCCCTTGAGCGCCATGTCGATCGCCAGGATGCGCAGGCTGATGCGCTTGAGCCGGGTAATGTCGATGGCGCCGGACATCAGCTCGGCAAACACCGCCAGACCTTCCTGCGTGGCCGTGACCCGCGGCGAGGTACGCGCCAGCGAGGTCAGCAGCGGCTGGCGGCGCCCGTTCAACGCGGTCAGCGAATGCACGAAGGCCTCGTGCGCCAGCAGCTGATGGTGGTCGTATTCGGTGAAATGCGTTTCGCCGCGCAGGCGGATGCGCGTGGCGCCAGCAGCGGCCTTCGCGGTCAGCTCGGGATCGACCTCCACGCGGATCGTGCCGGCGCCGAAAAAGTCGTCCAGCGTCTTGCTCAGCTCGTCGCGCAACGCTTCGGAACTGATGTCGGTATGTACACCGTCGGACAGCAGGTCGGCACCCAGTTCGTCGGACAGCTCGACGAAGTAGCGGGCCGCGTCCAGATTGCTGCGCTTGCTGCCCGGCAGCGTGTCGTTCGGACGTCCATATAGAATGATCGACGGTGCCGTGACACCAGCGGTGCCCACGGCCTCCAGCATCTCGGCGGCGATGCGCCACGACTCCGCGGTACGGCGCAGGTAATCGCCCAGCGGATCGATATCGGCAGGATCGAGGCCGCCGGCATCGGCCTCGATTGACGCCAGCTCCGCCCGTGAAGCCGAGAGATCGGGACGCCTGTAACCCACCTCCGGCAGTGCGAACTGGCCCCTGGCATAAGCGGCGATCATGCGGTTTTCCAGCGACGCCGACCACGCCACCGTCGGCAGAATGGTGATGCCGCGCGCGGCGGCGAGCAGGCGCTTGTCCAGCTCGGCGTAGCGCTGCAGTTCGGGCTTGACGGCGGCTATCGGATGGCTCATCGGCGCGCCTGCCGCAGGGCATCGATGCGGCCGATCAAATCCGTGGCGATCGGATCGGGCTTGAACGCCGCACCGAACCCGCGCGGGCTGGCAGGGATGAAGGTGATGGTGCGACCGAAGCGCGAATCGCTTCGCAGCATCAACGTTACGCGCCTTGGATTGATCATGATGGTGGCATTGACGTTAATCACATCCGCTAACGCAATGCGCGTCTGCTGACCGCGGTCCTTGATCACCAGCTGATCGCCATCCAGCCAGACCTCGTCGACCAGATCGAAAATCAGCTTGCGATGGATCGCCAAGCCGACCACAAAAATGACGACCGGCGGCAACAGCGGCAGCCAGCCTGCGGGTGCCCGACCGTGCATCGACGCATTCCACAGCGCAAACCCCGAGATGGCGGGAACCAGCAACCACACCACGGGAAACACCCGCTTGTAGAACACGGTGAAGGTGGAGGACAGCCGGCGCATGGCGCGATCCGCAAAGGCGATACGTTGATATTATGCGTCATGCCGTGACCATGGCGTCCGGCAACGCTTCTGTGTGAGCCTGCGGGCGGCTAGGCGCGCGGCGTTTCGGTCGCCTGGGCCAGACTCAGTACGGTCTGCGCGATCGACTGCGTCGTGGCCAGGGTGTTGATCGCGCCGGTGCGCAGCGCACCGAGAATGCCGGTAACCTTGGTCGGTTCGCTGGCGATCGCAATCACGTTGGGAATGCGCCGCAGGTCTTCCAGGGTCAGGCCGATGACGCGCCCGGCCAGCGGCGTATTGGCCAGGCGCCCGTGGATGTCGATGAAGTCGTAACCCATGATGTCGCCGACCGCGCCGAGCTCGCGCACGGCCTTGATTTCATCGGTGGTGAACCAGCCCATGCGGACCATGTTGCTGTCCTCGAGGATGTCGCCCACGCCGACCAGGGCGATATCTGCCCGCTGGGCCTTGTTGAGCGACTGGCGCACGGTGTCGTTTTCCAGCAGGTCGCTGCGGGAGCGCTCGTCGCTGACCATGGCCGGCGCGTACAGCGTCACGCTGGCGCCGCCGAAACGCAGGGCCAGGTGGCGGCAGATGTGGTCCGCATTCATGGCCTCGCCGCCGCGATAGGAGCCGCCGATGGCGCACACGAACGAGCAGTTGCGCTGCCGGGCCGAGACCGCATGCTTGGACACCGCGCTCACGTTGCGGCCCATACCCACCGCGACGATGCTGCTGTCGCTCAGGGTGTGATCGAGATAGCCCGCGACCAGACCGGCGAGCAGGTCGCGCTGGCTGTCCAGGTCCTTGTGATCCACCGAGATGATCGCCCGCTGGATACCGAAGCGTTCGATCAACGCGTTCTCCAGCGCCTGCGTCTGCTCCGGTGGATGCCGTAAACGCACGCGTATTTCGACCACGCCCTCCTTGACCGCCCGTTTGAGCAGGCGCCCCACCATTACCCGCGACATGGAGAACTTTGTCGCCAGGTCCTCCTGCGTCATGCCGTCGACGTAGTAAAGCTTGGCCAGCTGGGTCAGTTGTTCGGGAGACATGGTTCTGCCGTTCCATTCGCTGAGGCGGTGACGCTCGCGCCGGGACGCGAGCGCGCGACAAGTTTGCACATCTGTTCAGTATAAGATCATTTGTTCATCACGCGCACTCTGCCATTACTCCGTGATCAAGGCATCGCACTTTATAGCGATGGTCGCTGATTACCTCATGCACAACGCCGGCTAGCGAGAAATGTTGCTTAGCACCAATTACTTAGCGGCAAAATTAATAATCAGGAAAGCGAAATTCTGTCGTTGACACTCAAAATGGACTGCGCCTACTATCCGAGTCCCGAGTATCAAATGATACTCTCATGATCAATAGAACAATAACCGTGCGCCAGCCGGGCCGGCTGCTTTCCCCGCCCCTCCCCAGTGGGCAGCGCCTTCCAAGAACAAGCCCTCAAGCACACCGATCCAGGAGAAAGTCGTCATGTCCAGCGTGATTGATCATCCGCAAAGCGCCAGCGGCCCCGTCGATCCGGCGGCGGCCATCCCCAAGACCATGAAGGCGGTGGTCTGCTACGCACCCAACGATTACCGACTGGAAGAAGTACCGGTACCGGTGCCGGGCCCGGACGAGATCCTCACCAAGGTCGAGCTGTGCGGCATCTGCATGGGCGACGTCAAGACTTACCGCGGCGCGCCATCGTTCTGGGGCGACGCCGAGCAGCCGCGTTACGTGAAGCCGCCGATGATTCCCGGTCACGAATTCGTCTGCCGCGTTGTCGGCCTCGGGCCTGGCGCCGAAAGCCGCGGCGTGGCGGTGGGCGATCGCGTGATTTCCGAACAGATCGTGCCGTGCTGGGGCTGCCGCTTCTGCACCCACGGCCAGTACTGGATGTGCCAGAAGCACGACCTGTACGGCTTCCAGAACAACGTGCAGGGCGCGATGGCCGAGTACATGATCTTCACCAAGGAAGGCATCGTGCACAAAGTGCCCGACAGCATTCCGCCGGAAGAAGCGATCCTGATCGAGCCGCTGGCCTGCTCGCTGCACGCGGCCGACCGCGCCAATGTCGGCCTGGACGACATCGTCGTGGTGGCCGGCGCCGGCACGCTGGGCCTGGGCATCATCGGCGCGGTGCGCCTGCGCAACCCGAAGAAGCTGATCGTGCTGGATCTGAAACCCGAGCGCGCGGAGCTGGCGCTGCGCATGGGCGCCGACGAAGTGTGGAATCCGGCGCAGGAAAACGTGCTGGAAAAGATCAAGGCGATCACCGACGGCTACGGCTGCGACATCTATATCGAGGCCACCGGGCATCACAAGGCGGTCAACCAGGGCCTGGCGATGCTGCGCAAGCTCGGCCGCTTTGTGGAATTCAGCGTGTTCAACGACGAAGCCACGGTCGACTGGTCGATCATCGGCGACCGCAAGGAGCTGGACGTGCTCGGCTCGCATCTGGGTCCGTACATGTACCCGCGCGCCATCGATTTCATCGGCTCGCGCAAGATCGACGTGCGCGGCATCGTCACCCATACCTACCCGCTGGCGCAGTTTGCCGAAGCGCTGGCCGTGATGGAGCGCGGAGACAAGTCGCTCAAAGTGGTTCTCGATCCCAATGCATGAATCGGCCCGGCGGTCGGGCGAATGCGGGGCAACCTCCCGTTCGCCCCCGTCGTGCAGCACCGGGCAGACAGCCAACATCCAGGCCTCACCATCAGGAACGGCAGCATGAATCGAGTCATCAACGATCCGGACAACGTGGTGGAAGACATGCTCCGCGGCATCGTCGCGGCGCACCCGGAATTGAGCCTGGATGCGGACAACGCCCGCGTCATCGGCAACGCCGCACCGATCGCGGCCGGCAAGGTCGGCGTGGTCACCGGCGGCGGTTCCGGCCACGAGCCGGCATTCCTCGGCTTTACCGGTCCGGGCCTGCTGGACAGCGTGGCGATCGGCGAGATTTTTTCCTCGCCGACGGCGAAGAGTTTTCTCGGCGCGTTCAAGCGTGCCGATGGCGGCGCGGGCGTGGCCTGCCTCTACGGCAACTACGCCGGCGACAACATGAACGTCAGGATGGCGGTGAAGCTGGCTGCGGCGCAGGGCATCGAAGTCAAGACCGTCGTGGCCAACGACGACGTGGCCTCTGCACCGGCAACTGAGCGCGAAAAGCGCCGTGGCGTCGCCGGTGAAATCCTGATGTGGAAGGCCGGCGGCGCGCGCGCCGCCCTCGGCGGCGATCTGGACGCGGTGATTGCCAGCGCACGCAAGGCCATCGACAACACCCGCTCGGTCGGTATCGGGCTGTCCGCCTGCACCATTCCGGCCAACGGCAAGGCCAATTTCCACATCGCTGACGGCGAGATGGAGCTCGGTATCGGCCATCACGGCGAGCATGGCGTCAGCGTGACCAAGACTGTGCCGGCCAAGGACATGGCCAAGATGATGCTCGACATCGTCCTGCCCGACTTTCCCATTGCCCGCGGCGATGAAGTCGCCGTGCTGATCTCGGGACTAGGCGCCACGCCGGTGATGGAGCAATACATTCTGTATGCCGAAGTCGCCGACCAACTGGCCGCCGCAGGGGTAAAGATCGGCTTCCGCTTCGTCGGCAACCTGTTCACCTCGCTGGAGATGATGGGCGTGACGCTAACCATTACCCGCCTCGACGACGAGCTGCGTGAACTTCTGGCGCATCCGTGCAGCAGCATCGGCCTGACCGTTGGAGCCGGCGCATGAGCACGCAAAGCCTGCCGATGGCCGACTCGGCCTTTGTCGTGCGCGACCTGATCGCGGTGATCCGCGAGAACCGTGACTATCTGTCCGAGATCGACGCCGCCATCGGCGACGGCGACCACGGCATCAACATGAGCAAGGGCTTCTCGCAGTGCGCGCAGCGGCTGGACAAGGACGGCAGCACCGATCTGCCGCGCGCCTTCGACACGCTGGCCGAGTCGCTGATGGACGGCATCGGCGGCTCGATGGGGCCGCTCTACGGCAGTTTCTTCATGCGCTTTGGCGAGACATTCAAGGGCAACGATACGCTCGACGCCGCGCTGTTCGCCAAAGCCCTGCGGCAGGGCCTGGAATCCATCGGCGAACTCGGTGAGGCCAAGGTCGGCGACAAGACCCTGGTCGACACCCTGCAGCCGGCAACCGACGCGTTTGACGCCGCGCTCGCCCACGGCGCGGACTTCACGACTGCGCTGCAGCTGATGAGCACCGCCGCCGAGAAGGGCAAGGACTCGACCAGGGACATGCAGGCGCGTATCGGCCGCGCGGCCCGCCTGGGCGAGCGTTCGATCGGCGTACTCGATGCGGGCGCCACCTCGTGTTTTCTTATCCTGCGCAGCATGGAGAAATCCATCGGCGCCAAGCTCGCGTTGGTATGACCGTGACGACGTCGACGAAGAAAAAACTCAGCCCCGCTGCACGCCGCGCGATTGCCGCGGCGCTTGCGGTGATCGTCCTGGTCGCGATGGGCCTGGGAACCAAGGTCGTCAAGATCGGCGCCGACACGGCCGCTCAGTCCGGCGCGTTTTCGCCCGAGCAGTTCGGCCAGACCGAGTTTCCGAAAATTCAGGCGGCGGTGGAAAAACGCGCCGTCGACGCGGCGACCCTAGCCGCTGCGGTGGCCAAGGATCAGGCGGCCGCCATCAAGACCTACGGCGTGCCCGCGAATACCGGGCCGGAAATATCGGTCAAATTCACCGGCACCGTGGGCGAAGGACAGTCGGGCGTCTACCACGTGGCCATCGACGGCGTACCCGCAACGGTGACCGTCCGCGTGCAGACCGGCCCGGCGATCAACGGCACGGATCTGCGCGACGCCACCGGCACCATCACGTTCGGTCAGTTCGTCAACCAGATCGAATACCAGAACGCCGGTTCGGCGCTGAACAACGCGATGAAGCAAGCCGTGTTGTCCAAGCTCGACACCAGCAAGCTCACCGGCAAGAAGATCACCGTCGTCGGCGTCTTCGAACTGATCAACCCCAACAACTGGCTGGTCACGCCGGTGACGCTGAGCGTGCAATGACGAGGAGCCCCGACAGCGCCAGCCGCACCGGCGACGTCGTGCTGGCCGCGCGCGACATCGTCAAATCGTATGGCAATACGCACGCGCTGAAGGGCGTCAATTTCGAGATCCATCGCGGCAAGGTCACCACGCTGTTCGGTGAAAACGGCGCGGGCAAGTCGACGTTGATGAAGATTCTTTCCGGCGTGGAAACACCAACCTCGGGCAGCATCGTCCTCGACGGCGAGCCGGTGACCTTCAGCTCGACCGTCGAGGCGCGTGATCGCGGTATCTCGATCATCCACCAGGAACTCAGCCTCGCGCCGAACCTCAACGTGCGCGACAACATCTTCATGGGCCGCGAACTGCGCACCGCCTACGGTGTGGACTTCGCCGAAGAGGCGCGTCAGACCGCCGCGCTGATGGCCAGTCTGGAGGAAGACATTGCGCCAACCACGCTGATCCAGGCGCTGCGCCTGGGCCAGCAGCAGCTCGTGGAAATTGCGCGCGCGCTGTCGGTGAACTCGCGCATCCTGATTATGGACGAGCCCACGTCGGCGCTCAGCGCCGCCGAGGTCGAACTGCTGTTCAAGGTGATCCGCGACCTGACCAGCCGCGGCGTCTCGATCGTCTACATCTCCCATCACCTCGAGGAGGCGCTGGAGATCACCGACCACGCCGTGGTGCTGCGCGACGGAAACATCACTGCGACCGCCGAGGCGAAGGACATCGATCTCGAATGGGTCGTGCGCAACATGGTCGGCGAAAACTTCAACCTCGGCTCGCCGCCGGACGGCTATGAACTCGGCGAGGTCGCGTTGAGCATCGATGACGTCAGCATCGCCGATGCGGCGAACCCGGAACGCTCGGTAGTCAATCGTCTGTCGCTTGACGTTCGTGCGGGCGAGATTGTCTGCATCTACGGCCTGATGGGCGCCGGGCGCACCGAACTGATGGAGTCGATTGCAGGACGCGTGCCGATGACCGGCGGGCGCATTCTGCTCAAGGGGCAGGACATCTCTCGCCTCAGCATCGCCGACCGTATCGAACGGGGCCTGGGCCTGGTGCCGGAGGATCGGCAGCGCGACGGTCTGGTGCAGACGATGTCGGTCGGCGCCAATCTCTCGCTGGCCAGCATTGGCGCCTTTGTCCGCGGACTGCTGATGTCGCGCCCGGACGAGCATGCGCTGGTCGACAATGCGATCCGCGATGTGCACGTCAAGACCCCCGGCGGGAGTGCGCCGATCGGATCGCTGTCCGGCGGCAATCAACAGAAGGTAGTCATCGGCAAGATGCTGATGACGCAGCCGCAGGTGATTCTGCTGGACGAGCCCAGCCGCGGCATCGACATCGGCGCCAAGGCAGAGGTGTTTCGCCTGCTCGGCGAGCGCGCGGCGCAAGGCCTGGCTGTGCTGTTCTCGACCTCGGAGGTCAGCGAGTGCCTGAGCATCGCGCACCGGATCATCGTGATGCGGCGGGGCAGGATTTCCGCCGAGTTCGGCCCGGATGTCACCAAGGAACAGATCATGGCCGCCTCGGGCGAGGCCGTGGTCGCATGATCGCCACGCACAACGTCACCAAGCACAACGGAAGCCGACCATGACCGACAAACGCCGCAACGATTCGAGCCCAGCCACCGCGCCCGCACGCGCGGGCCGGTTCAGTGGGCTGAGCGTGGGCAAGCTGCTGCTGGAAGGTCGTGCCTTCTTCGCGCTGATCGTGATCATCATCGTTTTCTCCAGCATGTCGCCGTACTACTTTTCGCTCAACAACTTTCTCACCATGGCCTCGCATGTGGCGATCTACGGCATTCTGGCGATCGGCATGCTGCTGGTCATTCTCAACGGCGGCATCGATCTGTCGGTCGGTTCGACGCTCGGGCTTTCCGGCGTGATGGCAGGCTTTCTGATGCACGGCGTGACGCTGAAGACGTTTGGCGTGACGCTGTTCCCGTCGGTCTGGGTGGTGGTGATCGTGGCCTGCGCGCTCGGCGCGCTGGTGGGCTTGATCAACGGCGTGCTGATCGCGCGGTTCAAGGTGCCCGCCTTCGTCGCGACCCTGGGCATGCTCTACGTGGTGCGCGGCGTCGCGCTGCTGATGACCAATGGCCTGACCTACAACAACCTCGGCGGCAAGCCCGAACTGGGCAACACCGGCTTCGACTGGCTGGGCTTCAATCGCCTGCTCAATGTGCCGATCGGCGTGCTGGTGCTCGCGGCCATCGCACTGATCTTCAGCGTCGTGCTGACCCGCTCGGTGTTTGGCCGCTGGCTGTATGCCTCCGGCGGCAACGAGCGCGCGGCGCAGCTTTCCGGGGTGCCGGTGAAGAAGGTGCAGGTCTACGTCTACGTGATTTCCGGCGTGTGTGCCGCCATCGCCGGCCTGATCCTGTCGTCCGAACTGACCTCGGCCGGCCCGACGGCCGGCACCTCCTACGAGCTGACCGCCATCGCGGCGGTGGTCATCGGCGGCGCAGCGCTGACCGGCGGCCACGGCAATATCCGCGGCACCCTGCTTGGCGCGTTTGTCATCGGCTTCCTGTCCGACGGGCTGGTGATCATCGGCGTATCGGCCTACTGGCAAACCGTGTTCACCGGCTCGGTCATCGTGCTTGCCGTGCTGCTCAACGCGGTGCAGTACCGCCGCCCGGGCAAGCGCGCGGACAAAAACGGCGGCGGTTCCCTGTCTGCGCGAACGAAAGACCCGGTCTCCGTGACCGGCGCAGTAATCAAGAAGACTGCCGGCTAGTCGGCGATTTACCCCTCAACAACAGGAGCATTCCATGTCTCGCAAAGCTATCGCTTTAAAGCTGGTGACCGTCGCCGTGGTTGGCGCCCTCGCCCTCGCCGCCTGCTCCAAATCGCCTGACTCCGGTGCCAGCGCGGCTCCGGGCGATGCCAGCAAGGCCGGTGGCCTGATCTCGATCATCGTCAATGATCCGTCCAATCCGTACTGGCAGACCGAGGGCAATGTCGCCAAGGCCGAGGCAGAAAAGCTGGGTTATCAGGCGACCGTCGGCGCATCCAAGGGCGACACCAACACCGAAAGCAACCTGATCGACACGGCGATCACCAATAAGTCGGTCGCCATCATCCTCGACCCGGCCAACGCGAGCGGATCGATCGGCGCGGTGAAGAAAGCGGTCGCCGCGAACATCCCGGTCATCATCATCAATGCCGAGATCAACCAGGAAGGTCTCGCCAAGGCGCAGCTGGTTTCCAACAACGCGCAGGGCGCCGCTCTCGGTGCACAGCAGTGGGTCAAGGACATGGGCGAGACCGGCAACTATGTCGAGCTGCTCGGTTCGCCGTCGGACAACAATGCCGCTACCCGCTCGAACGGTTTCAACACGGTGCTCAGCCAATACCCGAACCTGAAAAAGGTCGGCTCGCAGGTCGCCGACTGGGATCGCACCAAGGGCCACGACAAGATGCAGAGCATGCTGCAGGCGAACCCGAACATCACCGGCGTAATCAGCGGCAATGACGAGATGGCACTCGGCGCCATCGCCGCACTGAAGGAAGCCGGCAAGCTGGCGAACGTCAAGATCGGCGGCTTCGACGGTTCACCCGATGCCATCGCCGCGATCAAGGCTGGCGAACTGCAGTACACCGTCCTGCAGCCGGTGGCGACGTTTGCCGCCAAGGCGCTGGACGAAGCCGATGCGTTCGTAAAAACCGGCAAGACCGGCGCGGCGACCGAGAAGCAGCTGTTCGACTGCATCCTGGTGACCAAGGCCAATGTCGGCGACTACACCTCGCCGTTCACGCTCAGCAGCAAGTAACCCGTATCAAACCGGGAGCGTTCTCGGACGCTCCCGGCCAACGGCGTGCAAGCGCCGGAGAAAGCGATCGACAACTGTTTCGGCGACGTCGACTCACCGTCGGACAGAACGCCCGATGCACACAACGAGGCACTCCATGAACCGTAAACTGCGGATCGTTGTCGGTTCCGACGACGCCGGCTTCGAATACAAGGAAGCGCTGAAAGCGGACCTGGAAGCCAACCCGAACATCGAACTCGTCGAAGACATCGGCGTGGACTCGAACAGCCACACGCCTTACCCCACCGTGGCCATCGCCGCGGCGAAGATGATCGCCGCCGGCACCGCCGACCGTGCCCTGCTTGTTTGCGGCACGGGTCTGGGCGTCGCCATTGCCGCGAACAAGGTGGCCGGCGTACGCGCGGTGACGGCGCATGACAGCTACTCGGTGGAACGCGCGGTGCTGAGCAACAACGCTCAGGTGCTGGCGTTTGGTCAGCGCGTGATCGGGCTGGAGCTGGCGCGCCGTCTGGCACGTGAGTGGGTGACATACACGTTCGACGACGCGTCGGCCTCGGCGAAGAAAGTGGCGCTGATGTCCGATTATGAAAATCAGGTTGAAGGTTGACTCGCCTGCACAGACATCAGCCGGTTGGCTGGACGATCGCAAACCAGGCCATGCCACCGGGCGCCGTTTTACGTGAAACGCTTTGGCGCGTTATGAAATTGAACGGACCAACAGTCCATCTCGCCCTGCAACATCGCCCGCGCATTTTGCAGCCGATAGCGGAAGCGCATCTTGCGGCCGACAGCCGGTTTTGTGCGCCTCGGCCCCATCGATTTCCCCGATTCGATGCAGCGCATTGCTGCAGTCGCAGCAATGTCATTTAGATCGATCCATCACCCGCAAGGCTTGGGCAATGTTCGAAGATAGTTGCTTAGTAGCTCCACCGATTCAACCATCGCGCCGGCCAAGCCTCAACGGGTTTTGCCCTGCCGAATCGAGCTCTACCTACCGCGCTACATCGACATTTACGCCTACTGAGGACGAATGATGACCATCAAGACGTTGCTTTTCATCGCAGGCATGGGCGCCACGGCGGTGGCCTCTGCGCAGAGTGCCATTACGGTCGCGGTGGTGAACAACCCCGACATGGTGACCATGCAGAAACTGTCCGGCGAGTTCGGCAAGCTGCATCCCAACGTCAAGGTGAATTTCGTCACCCTGCCGGAAAACGAATTGCGCCAGAAGGTCACTACGGATATCGCCACCAGCGCCGGCCAGTACGACGTGGTGATGCTCAGCAACTACGAAACGCCGATCTGGGCAAAGAACGGCTGGCTGATGCCGATGACCCCGCCCGCGGACTATGACATCAACGACCTGCTGCCATCGGTGCGCAAGGGCCTGTCGTACAACGACAAGATCTACGCGCTGCCGTTCTACGCCGAGTCGTCGATGACGTATTACCGCAAGGACCTGTTCGCTGCGGCCAAGCTCACCATGCCGGCCGAGCCGACCTGGACCCAGATCGGCCAGTTCGCCGCCAAGCTCACCGACAAGTCCAAGGGCACGTATGGCATCTGCCTGCGCGGCCTGCCCGGCTGGGGCGAGAACATGGCGCTGTTCGACACCATGGTCAACGCCTACGGCGGCCGCTGGTTCGACATGAACTGGAAACCGGAGCTGACCTCCGCGCCGTGGAAGAATGCCGCCAACCAGTACAAGACTCTGCTGACGCAATACGGCCCGCCGGGTGCGACCTCCAACGGCTTCACCGAATCGGAAACGCTGTTCGCCAACGGCCAGTGCGCGATGTGGGTGGATGCGACGGTCGCGGCGGGCTATCTGGCCGATCCGAAGACCTCCAAGGTGGCCGCCAACGTCGGCTTTGCCCAGTCGCCGCACGAAGTGACCAAGGCCGGTTCGAACTGGCTGTACATCTGGGCACTGGCGATTCCGAAATCGTCCAAGCACGCGGCCGATGCGCAGACCTTTATCGACTGGGCGACCTCGAAGGGTTATATCGCCACGGTGGCCAAGGCCAAGGGCTGGGTCGCCGTACCGCCGGGCACGCGTCAGTCGACCTATGCCAATCCGGAATATCTGAAGGTCGCGCCGTTCGCCAAGCTGGTGGCGCAGGCTATCGGCACGGCCGATCCGACCAAGCCGTCGGTGCAACAGGTGCCTTATGTCGGCATCCAGTTCGTCGATATCCCCGAGTTCCAGGCGATCGGCACTCGCGTTGGCCAGATCATGGCCGGCATCCTGGCCGGGCAGACCACGGTGGATCAGGGCCTGCAGGTGGCGCAGACGTTCACCGAACGCATGATGATCCAGTCGGGCAAAACCAAGTAAAGCTCCCTCGCGACCGCTGACGCACTGGCGTCGGCGGTCCGCACACTACTGGATTCGCCTATGTCGTCCTCCGCCGTCGCCGTACCGTCTCGCGGCAAAGCTAAAGCCAACCTGTCCGGCGCGCCCGTGCGCCGGCTGCTCGCGCCGGCCGTGATCTTCATGTTCGTATGGATGATCGTGCCGCTGGTGATGACGCTGTACTACGCGTTCCGGCGCTACAACCTGATGATGCCGGACGTCACCGGCTTCGCCGGCATCACCAACTTCAAGCTGATGTTCACCGATCCCACGTTCTGGGATTCGCTGATCAATACGCTGGTGCTGGTAGGCGCCAGTTTGGTCATCACGGTAGGCGTCGGGCTGGGGCTGGCGATACTTTTCAATCGCACGTTCGCCGGCCGCGGCGTGGCGCGCACGCTGGCGATCGCACCGTTCTTCGTGATGCCGGTGGTCACCGGCCTGATCTGGAAGAACATGCTGTTTCATCCGGTCTACGGCCTGCTGGCCTGGGTGTTTCGCCATCTGGGGCTGAACCCGATCGACTGGCTCGCGCAGTATCCGATGCTGTCGATCATCATCATGGTGTCGTGGGAGTGGATTCCGTTTGCCCTGCTGATCCTGCTGACCGGCCTGCAGTCGCTGCCCGAAGACCAGATCGAGGCCGTGCGGCTGGACGGCGCCAACCGCTGGCAGGAGTTTCGCCATATCGTGGTGCCGCATCTGGGCCAGGTTCTGTACGTGGTGGTGATGCTGGAAAGCATTTTCTTTCTGACGTCGTTTGCCGAGATCTACACCACGACATCCGGCGGCCCCGGTACGGCAACCACCAACCTGCCCTATTACATCTATCAATCCGCGTTTTTCCAGTACGACATCGGCATCTCGTCGGCAGCGGCGATCGGCGCGGTCATCCTGGCGAATATCTTCTCGATCTTTCTGATCCGCTTCGTGGCGGGCAACTTGAACGCGGGGAGCCGTAGATGAAAGACAGAACCATAGGAGGCATCCTGCTGACGGCGCTGGCGTACTTCGTGGCGCTGGTGATGTTCTTTCCGATCCTTTGGATGCTGCTGACGGCCTTCAAGACCGAGCAGAACGCGTTCACGATCGACCCGCATTTTCTGTTCGTGCCCACGCTGGACAGCTTCCGCGTGGCGCTGGAGCAGGGCAGCGGCTATCTGCATTACGCGCTCAACTCGGTCGTCTCGGCCGTGGTGTCCACCCTGGTCGGGCTGCTGCTGGCAATTCCGGCCGCGTATGCGATGGCCTTCTTCCCGACCAAGCGCACTGACTTCACCCTGGTCTGGATGGTCTCGACCAAGTTCATTCCGGCCGTGGGCGTGCTGATCCCGATTTACCTGGTCTACAAGCAGCTTGGCCTGCTGGATAACCTGGCCGGACTGACCCTGCTGTTCACCGCCATGAACATGCCGCTGCTGGTGTGGATGGTTTATTCATACTTCAAGGATATTCCCAAGGATCTGGTCGAGGCAGCGGACATCGACGGTGCCACCACCCTGCAGACGATGCGCAAGGTGATCCTGCCGCTAGCCCTGCCCGGCATTGCCTCGGCCGGACTGCTGGCGCTGATTCTGGCCTGGAACGAGTCGTTCTGGAGCCTCACCATGACGGATCACACCGCCGCGACGCTGGCCGTCTATATCGCCTCGTTCAAGAGCGCCGAAGGCCTGTTCTGGGCCAAGATGTCGGCCGCCTCGGTGCTCACCGTTGCGCCGATCATCGTGCTCGGCTGGTTTGCCCAGCGGCAGATGGTGCGCGGGCTCACCTTTGGCGCCGTGAAGTAGCGCGTCATCCCCATCTGCTGAAAAGGTTTATTCATGGCCATCGTTGAACTGAAGGACGTCGTCAAAAACTACGGAGGCAAGGGCAGCGATGCCGCCGACAACGCCGTGGACAGTTTCAACCTGACCACCAAGGACGGCGAGTTCATCGTGCTGGTGGGGCCTTCCGGCTGCGGCAAGACCACCACCATGCGCATGATTGCCGGCCTGGAAAGCATCAGCGGCGGCACAATCAGCATCGATGGGCGCGACGTCAGCCAGGTGGCGCCCAAGGATCGCGACATCGCGATGGTGTTCCAGAGCTACGCGCTGTATCCGCACATGAGCGTGTTCGAAAACATGGCCTTTGCCCTGCGCCTGAAAAAACTGCCCGATGCGGAAATCACCGCGCGCGTGCAGGAGGCGGCCAAGGTACTCGACATCGCCCACCTGCTCGAGCGCAAGCCGCGTGCGCTGTCCGGCGGCCAGCGCCAGCGGGTGGCGCTGGGCCGCGCGATCGTGCGCCAGCCGCAGGTGTTCCTGATGGACGAGCCGCTGTCGAATCTGGACGCCAAGCTGCGTGTCGACATGCGCGCGGAAATCGTCAAGCTGCACCGCAGGCTGGCCGTCACCACGTTCTACGTCACGCACGACCAGGTCGAGGCGATGACCATGGGTCAGCGCATCGTGGTGATGCTCAACGGCAAGATCCAGCAGATCGACACGCCGCAGCGCCTGTACGAATGGCCGGCCAACATCTTCGTCGCCGGCTTTATCGGCACGCCGTCGATGAACTTTCTGCGCGGCAAGGTCGGCGCCGACAAGCGCAGCGTGGCGAACGAGCATTTCAGCTTGACCCTGACCGGTGCGCGCGGCGAAGCTTTGGCGGCGCACGCGGGCACCGAGGCGGTGGTCGGCATCCGCCCCGAGCATCTGAGCTATCTGGTACCCAACGACCCGATCACGGAGAACGTGCTGTCCGGCGTCGTCGAAGTGGTCGAGCCGCTGGGCTCGGTCACCATGATCCAGGTGCAGGTTGGACCGTATCGCGTCACCGCACAGATCGAAAGCCATCTGACGGTCGCGATGGGCGAGCCGATCCGCCTGCGCTGCCAGACCGACAAGCTGCAGGTGTTCGATGCCACCAGCGAGCAGTCTCTGCTGCAGGCGCCCGCGGCCAGCTGACAGGCACCGCATCGGCTTCGTTGTGCGCCGTTGACCCGCGCCCCCTTTCTCGATCCAAGAAGATTTTTCCATGCACAAGCTCAATGCCAGCACGCTCCATCAACTCGATACCGCCGTCGCCGTGCCCGGCTACGATCGCAGCAAAGTCGGCGTCGGCATCGTGCACTTCGGTGTGGGCGGCTTTCACCGCGCGCATCAGGCCATGTATCTCGACCGGCTGATGAACGACGGCAACGCGCTCGACTGGGGCATCTGCGGCGTCGGCGTGATGCCGGCGGATCAGCGCATGAAAACCGTGATGGACGCGCAGAACGGGCTTTACACGCTGGTCGTCAAACATCCGGACGGCAGCTACGAGCCGCGGGTCATCGGTTCCATCGTCGAGTACCTCTACGCGCCGGACGACGTCGAGACAGTGCTGGAAAAAATGGCCAGCCCCGAGGTGCGCATCGTGTCGCTGACCATCACCGAAGGCGGCTACAACTTTCACCACGTCAGCGGCGAATTCAATTTCGATAACGCCGACGTCAAGCACGATCTCGCCGAAGGCGCCGAACCGAAGACCAGCTTTGGCCTGGTAACGGAAGCGCTGGCACGGCGCAGGGCTCGCGGCATCACGCCATTCACTGTGATGTCGTGCGACAACATTCAGGGCAACGGCGATGTGGCCAAGGCTACTTTCACTGCCTACGCGCGTCGCAAGAACGCTGAACTTGGCGAGTGGATCGCCGAGCACGTGAAGTTTCCCAACTCGATGGTCGATCGCATCACGCCGGTGACCACCGATGCCGATCGTGACGAGGTGAGGCAGCACTTCGGCATCGACGACGCGTGGCCGGTCGTGTGCGAGCCGTTTACCCAGTGGGTGCTGGAAGACCATTTCAACGAAGGCCGCCCCGCGTTCGAGGACGTCGGCGTGCAGATCGTCGACGAGGTCATGCCGTATGAACTGATGAAGCTGCGGCTGCTCAACGCCAGCCATCAGGCGCTGACGTATTTCGGCTACCTCGCCGGCTACCGCTACGCGCACGAGGTCTGCCACGATCCGCTGTTCGTCGACTTCCTGCTCGGCTACATGGTCGAGGAAGGCTCGCCCACGCTCTCACCGCTGCCCGGGGTTGATCTCGATCTCTACCGCAAGACGCTGATCGAGCGCTTCGCCAACCCGCAGATCCGCGACACCCTGGCGCGCCTGTGCGCCGAAAGCTCGGACCGCATTCCCAAATGGCTGGTGCCGGTGATTCGTCACCAGCTGGCGCACAACGGCGAGATCAAGCGTAGCGCCGCCGTGGTCGCCAGCTGGGCGCGCTATGACGAGGGCATCGACGAACAGGGTGAGCCCATCGAGATCGTCGACCGGCTAAAGGATCAGCTACATGCAATTGCGCGGAACAATCGCCGCCATCCGCTGGCCTTTATCGAAAACCGCGAGCTGTTCGGCGATCTTGTCGAGCATCCGCGCTTTGTCGCCGCCTATACCTGGGCGCTGGACTCGCTGCATCGGGTTGGGGCGCGGGCCACGTTGGAAGCGTTGCGCTAGGCGATGTGGTAAACCTCTTTCGTATAACCACGCGGCAGGAGCACGCTGACTGATAAAATTTCAATATGGGACGGAATGACTGCGAGCGATCAGCATTCGCGCGCCTCCCCTGGTCAGCAGCAAGATCGCACGTTCGTGATACACCATCAAACAGACAGCAGTCGCATTAAAGAAAAAGCTGCCTCATGGCGCAATGCTGTTCACTTAAGCGGAGCAGCCTTTCGATTCACGGGGTAGCGAGTCTTGGATATTTTGACGGACCTCGGCCTGGAAGGCCGAGGTCGTCTATCCAGAAACAGGTTGCCGATTCCGGCCCTGAGTTGAGCCAGTCGTACTCCGGTGCGTGATAGAGGTTGCGCTGCCGCCATGACAATGAGTTGGGCGGCGATGTATTGATAGGCGAACTTGAAGCGCACTCGGGCTGGCTCTTGGCCGTGCGCTACGGCGGCCTGACTGGCCTCGCGACGGATCACGTTGTAGCCCAGGAGCAAACCCCAGACTTCCTGATAGATCAACGCGACGGTCTTGCTGCGCAGCGTGACGGCATTGTGTTGCAGGGAGCTCTTGATGTCCCGGAAGCCCAACTCGATTTCCCAGCGCTCCCGATACAACTGTGCAACGGCTTCGCTGGAGTAGTGCTCGGCTGGCAGCGAGGTGTAGACCGTTCTTCGCTGTCCCTTGTGCATGTAGCTCACGGCTCGCACTTCCCAGACCGCAGGCAGTTCGGGGTTACGTTTGCGTGCCTGCGGCGAGACCTTCATCTGCACCCACTGATCATCGGCGTGGTAAGTCTCCCGTGTCTCGCACACCAGATTTTTGCGAGCAGGAATCAGCCAATGCCGTTGTTGGCCGCCACCGGCCAGACGCAGCAGCAGGTCAGCGCTCCAGAAGCCCTTGTCCAACAGGGTGATTGAGCGGTCCGGTATGCGGTCGATGAACTCATCGGCCAAGCGAATTTCGCTGCGCCGATAAGGACTAAGCTGGGCATCCAGCATGACGTGCGAACGGACATTCATCAGGGCGACCAGTCGCATCATCGGGAACGGTGTCTGGCGATCGGTGCTGGTATTGCCCGAGCCGAAGTGTTCACGCAATGCCGGGGTGTCCGGGGTGCGCAACACCGCGCCATCGGCGGCCAGCACCTGCAAGCCGTGCCAGTCATCGCCGGGATAGCGCTCCTTGCCCCAGCACTCGCCGGTCTGACGGAACAGGCATTGCAGCGGCTCGGCGCCAAGGCGCTGACGCGCCTGAGAGACGCCACTGCGCGCCAACAGACTGTCGCTGGCCAAGCCTTGTGCGCAGATGTTCAGCCGACGAGCCACCTCCGAGATCGGCTCGTTACGAAACAGTGCCATGCCCAGCACCAGCCACAGCACCTGATCCAACGGTAAACGCCGGCGGCGAATTGTGGCCGAGGAGGAAAGGTCCAGCGCCGAGGCTACCCACTCGACAGGAATGTGCTGCGCGAAGGTACTCAGATCAGAGAACGAGTGCAGCTCATCGATATCAAACAGAACACTTTGCAGAGACACAAAAAAATCCGGCCTTCAACACGTGAAGGCCAGATTCTTGGGACGCCCTGGCTACGATGCAATGCTTAAGTGAACAGCATTACGGCATCTGCCGGGCTTTTTCTTTTTTTGGCGCTAAGCTCAGAGAATGTAGACGAACATGAAAAGGCCGAGCCAGACCACGTCGACGAAATGCCAGTACCACGCTACCGCTTCGAAGCCGAAGTGGTGCTCCTTGTTGAAATGACCTTTCAACACGCGGAACCAGATCACCGCCAGCATGATCGTACCCAGCGTCACGTGCAGGCCGTGGAAGCCGGTCAGCAGGAAGAACGTCGAGCCGTAGACGCCGCTGTGCAGGGTCAGGTTCAGTTCGCGATACGCCTCGATGTATTCGTGCGCCTGAAAATTCAGGAATAGAGCGCCCAGCAGCACGGTCAGGCCCAGAAACACCAGAATTTTGCCGCGATGCCCCGCGCGCAGCGCATGGTGAGCAATCGTGACGGTGACGCTGGACGAAAGCAGGATCAACGTATTGAGCAGCGGCAGACCCCATGCCGGCACGGTGCGGAACGCGCCGCCGATATGCTGCGGGCCGTTGCCGGCGTTGGAGCCCCAGGAAGCCGCGTAGTCGCTCCACAGAAACTCATGCGTCAGCACGCCATGGCCCTCGCCGCCGAGCCAGGGCAGGGAAAACATGCGGATATAGAACAGCGCGCCGAAAAACGCGCCGAAGAACATCACCTCGGAAAAGATGAACCACATCATGCCCATGCGGAACGAGGTGTCGACCTGATGATTGTAGCTGCCCGCCTGGGATTCGTTGATCACCGAACGGAACCAGCCGAAGAACATGCCCAACACGCCGATCACGCCGACGATCAACACCGTCTTGCCGAAGCCGGAATCGCCCGGAGGCGCATTGAGCCAGTGCGCGGCACCGAACATGGTGGTGAACATGACCACCGCGGCCACGAAGGGCCAGTAGCTTTTGTTCGGAATGAAATACGCGTCGTGCGACTGACCCATGGTTGAAACCCCGTGGACTTCTCTTGATGACTTTACCCCGCGTGGTAGCGCGGGGAACTGCAAACGGATCGGCCGCTGCCAGCGACCGAGCATAACCTGCCACTGCGACGATACGGCTACTTCATCAGCACGATCTGGATGAACGACAGCAGAAAGAACGCCACGACGATCGACACCAGGATCGTCACTGTGCGCCGCACACCCTTACGGCGCTTTTCGATCTCGTCACTGGTCAGCACGGGCGTCATGGGTGGTGGCTTGCCGATCAATCGTTGACGTGGCCGTGCGCGAGATCTTCATCGCGGATCACCGGCGGCACGTCGAAGGTATGGAATGGCGCCGGCGACGGTACCGTCCACTCCAGACCCTTGGCACCTTCCCAAACGCGGTCGGTGGCCTTCTTCTTGGAGAGCCACACGGCATGCACCAGCACGCCGAGGAAGATCAGCTGCGAGGCGCCGAACAGAAAGCCGCCGATCGAGCTGATCATGTTGAAGTTGGCGAACGCCACGTTGTAGTCGGGGATGCGACGCGGCATACCGGCCAGACCCAGGAAGTGCTGCGGGAAGAACAGCACGTTGACCCAGATTACGCTGTTCCAGAAATGCATCTTGCCCCAGAACTCGCTGTACATGTGACCGCACCACTTCGGCAGCCAGTAATAGGTTGCCGAGATGATTGCGAACAGCGCGCCGGTCACCAGCACGTAGTGGAAGTGCGCCACCACGAAGTAGGTGTCGTGGTACTGGAAATCCGCCGGCACCAGGGCCAGCATCAGGCCGGAAAAGCCGCCGATGGTAAACAGGATCACGAACGCGATGGCGAACAGCATCGGCGTTTCGAAGGTCATCGAGCCGCCCCACATGGTGCTGACCCAGTTGAACACCTTCACGCCGGTCGGCACCGCAATCAGCATCGTGGCATACATGAAGAAGATCTCGGCGCCCATCGGCAGGCCGACCGCAAACATGTGATGCGCCCACACGATGAACGACAGGAAGGCGATCGACGCAATCGCAAACACCATCGCCTTGTAGCCGAAGATCGGCTTGCGCGCGAAGGTCGGAATCACCTCGGAGATAATGCCGAAGGCCGGCAGAATCATGATGTAGACCTCGGGATGCCCGAAGAACCAGAAGATGTGCTGATACAGCACCGGGTCGCCGCCGCCGCCGGGGTTGAAGAAGTTGGTGCCGAAGTACTTGTCGGTCAGCAGCATCGTCACCGCACCGGCCAGCACCGGCATTACTGCGATCAGCAGGAACGCCGTGATCAGCCAGCTCCACACGAACACCGGCATCTTCAGCAGATCCATGCCGGGCGCGCGCATGTTGAGAATGGTGGCAATGATGTTGATCGCGCCCATGATCGAGCTGATGCCCATCAGATGCACAGCAAAAACCACGTAGGCCAGCGAGCTGCTCTGCAGCGACAGCGGCGGGTACATCGTCCAGCCGCCGGCCGGGCCGCCGCCGGGCAGGAACAGCGTGGACAGCAGCAAGATGAAGGCGAACGGCATGATCCAGAATGACAGGTTGTTCATGCGCGGCAGCGCCATGTCCGGCGCGCCGACCATCAGCGGAATCATCCAGTTACCGAGGCCGACGAAAGCCGGCATGATCGCGCCGAAAATCATCACCAGCGCATGCAGCGTGGTCATCTGGTTGAAGAAGTACGGCTGCACCAGCTGCAGGCCCGGCTTGAACAGTTCGGCGCGGATCACCATGGCGAAACTGCCGCCGATGAAGAACATCACCAGGGCAAACACCAGATAGAGCGTGCCGATGTCCTTGTGGTTGGTGGACATGCACCAGCGCTGGAAGAAATTCTTCGGCGCGCCGTGGTGATCATCGTGGTGATCATGGGTGGCTGCGTGGGACATGGGCTTGACCTCAACCTGATGGGAATGCGACGACGTGGATGACGTGTGCGAAAGCGTGTTTACAAAAGCGACGTTCAGCCCTGCTTGGCGACCGGGGTTTTAGCTGCTGCGGACACCGGCGCAATCTGCGCCGTCTTCGGCGCAGCAGCGCTCGCTGACGATGCCGGGGCAGCAGGCGGCGGATTGGCCTTCGCCTGCTCGTCGGCGAGCCATTTCGCAAAGTCCGGCTTGGACTTGGCCACCACGACGATCGGCATGAAGCCGTGATCCTGACCGCACAGCTCGGCGCACTGGCCGCGGTAAATGCCGGGCTCCTTGATGTTGGTCCATGCCGCATTGACGATGCCCGGGATCGCGTCGAGCTTCCAGCCCAGCGCCGGCACCCACCACGAATGGATCACGTCGGCGCCGGTGATGACGAAGCGGATCTTGGTACCGACCGGCACGACCAGCGGCTTGTCGACATTCAGCAGGTAAGTGCTTTCGTCGCCGACCTTCACCGCATAAGGATCCATGCCCGAACCGAGCTGGCGGGTCTGGTCGCTCTGCGTGTCGAGCTTGGACATGAAGCCGACCTTGCTGATCGGCTTGCCCAGATAATCCACGTAGTCGTAGCGCCACTTCCACTGATAGCCGGTCACCTTGACAGTCATCTGCGAGCCGGTGGTATCGGCCCAGGAGGTGATGCCGCCGGTGGCGAAGTAGGCCAGCGTAATCAGGATGAGCACCGGAACGGTGGTCCAGATGATTTCCAGCTTGGTGTTGTGCGACCACTTTTCGGCGACCGCGCCGCGCGATTTGCGAAAGCGGAACATCGCGATGAACATCGCGCCGAACACCAGAATGCCGATCACGACACACACACCGAACGACCAGTTGTTCAGCTCGTACGGCACGTGCGACCAGGTCGAACCGCCCGGCGCCATGTTCAATTGATATGGCTTCGGATCCGCGCTGGCCGCGCTGCCGAACAGCGCTGCCGCAAGGGCCGCCGCTGCCGTGATTGATCGCCTGATGCTGCCAGATGTCATGTGTTGCACCTTTGATGAACCTACTTGCGCTGCTGGTCGTTGATCGTGGCCAGCAACACCCTGAGTTTCTTTGACAGCTCGACGCGTTCCTGCTCTCCCAGAAAAACGCCGATCTCCATTTCGCGCCCGTGCGATGAAAGCAGCAGGCGCTGACGACCGTTACCCGGCTTCAGCAGCACGCGCACCCAGTAGGACTGGAATTGCATGCAGCGTCGGCTCGGCAGCAGCTGCACCTCCAGCGACGACGCGTCGAGGGTGATGCGCTCACTGCGATCGCCGGCCCGCCAGGCCACGCTCAACGCACACGCTACAGCGACAGATTCCACCAGGGCGAACAGCGGTGCAAACACATTGCCCTGCCACGCGCCCAGTCCCGCCGTTGTCAGCGCCAGTAACGCCAGCACCCCGATCAGTCGACGCATGCCGCGGCGGCTGAGCGAGCGATTGGGCTTGAGCCACATCGTCACACCCAGCAGATCGTCAGCAACCGGTCGAAGCACGATCATGAGGATCCAGCGTGCCAGTAACGTTGGAATGATAGGCCCCGGCGCGGCAGCGGGCAACAATGCCGCAGCAGACATTTGACAAATGATCTGCGCGTGCGGGCTCCCGCACACATCCACATGGCGCCTCGCAATGCACCGCACGGCCTGCACGATAAGACCGCGGGGTCTGGCTTTCCCGCCGGGGATGCGCCCGGATGACGCACGCAAAACGCGATGGCCAGCGTACAATCCCGCGCTCCCGTCCGCCTGCGCGGATTCTTTAGAAAAGCCCGTGACCCAGCCTATTCTCAGCTCCGAACTGCCCGGCGATCCGTCGCCTGCGCGTGCGCGCATCACTGCCGCCTGGCTGCGCGACGAAACCGAAGCGGTCAACGACCTGCTCGCCCAGGCCAGCCTGCCACCGACCGAGCGCGAAAAAGTCATCGACGTGGCCGCCGACCTGGTCAGCCGCGTGCGCCGGCGCGCCAAGGACCAGAGCGTGGTCGAGTCCTTCATGCGCCAGTACGACCTGTCCAGCGAGGAAGGCGTGCTGCTGATGTGCGTGGCCGAGGCGCTGCTGCGCATTCCGGACAAGGCCACCGCCGACAAGCTGATCCGCGACAAGCTCGGCGACGCCAACTGGAAAAAACATCTGGGTCAGAGCGAGTCGGTCTTCGTCAACGCCTCCACCTGGGGACTGATGCTGACCGGGCATCTGGTCAACCTGGCCGAAGAAACCCGTCATGACGTGACCAGCGCGCTGCGCCGCTTGGTCGGCCGCGCCGGCGAGCCGGCGATCCGGCTGGCGGTGCGCCAGGCCATGCGCATCATGGGCCACCAGTTCGTGATGGGCCGCACCATCGACGAGGCGCTGGATCGCAGCGCGAAGAAGGAGCATGCGGTTTATCGCTATTCCTACGACATGTTGGGCGAGTCGGCGCTGACCAGCGCCACCGCCGAGCGCTACCAGCAGGATTACCGCGACGCCATCGCCGCCATCGGTCGGCGCGGCCCGTTCGCCAACCACACCGACGCGCCGTCGATCTCGGTAAAGCTGTCCGCACTGCACCCGCGCTATGAGGTCGCCAAGCGCGAGCGCGCCCGCCGCGAACTGACCGAAAAGCTGCTCGAACTCGCGCAGCTCGCAATGAAATACGGCATTGCGCTGTCGGTCGATGCCGAGGAAGCCGATCGTCTCGAGCTGTCGCTGGACATCATCGGCGACGTGTTCGCGCACCCGTCGCTGCAGGGCTGGAACGGGCTGGGCATCGTGGTGCAGGCGTACGCCAAGCGCACACCGTTCGTGATCGACTGGCTGATCGAAACGGCCCGCGCCGCCAACCGCCGCTGGTACGTGCGCCTGGTCAAGGGCGCCTACTGGGACGCCGAGATCAAGCGCGCGCAGGAAAACGGCCTGCCCGGCTATCCGGTGTTCACCCGCAAGCCGAACACCGACGTGTCCTACCTGGCCTGCGCGCGGCGCCTGTTCGGTGCCGGCAGCGACCTGATCTACCCGCAGTTCGCCACCCACAACGCGCACACGATCGCGGCGATCCATCACCTGGCGCAGGGGCGGCCGTACGAGAACCAGCGCCTGCACGGCATGGGCACCGACCTTTACGCCGAAGTGATCGGCCCGCAGAACTTGAACGTGCCCTGCCGCGTCTACGCGCCGGTGGGCACGCACGAGGACCTGCTGCCGTATCTGGTGCGCCGCCTGCTCGAGAACGGCGCCAACACCAGCTTCGTCAACCGCGTGGTCGACGAGAGCGTGCCGGTGCGCGAGCTGGTCGCCGATCCGTGCGAAACGGTTCGGTCCTTTACGTCGATCCCGCACCCGCGCATTCCGCTGCCGGTGAATCTCTACGCTGAGAATGCCGCGCTGGCGCCGCATTCCAATGCTATTTCCAGGAAAAATTCCATGGGCGTCAACTTTGCCAACGACAACGAACTCAAAGCCCTGGCCGACGCGGTGAATGCCCACGCCGGCCCGTGGAAGGCCGGCCCGCTGGTGCCCGGCGCCAACGCCAGCGGCCCGACCGTGACGGTGACCAATCCGGCCGACCGCCGGCAGACCGTCGGCAGCTACGTCAGCGCGGACAGCGCCACGGTCGACCACGCTATCGCCAGCGCAGCAGCGGCACAGCCGGGCTGGGATCGCCTGCCGGCGGCCAGCCGCGCCGCGATTCTCGAGCACGCGGCCGACCAGCTTGAGGCGCGCCGCGCCGAGTTCGTCGCGCTGTGCGTGCGCGAGGCCGGCAAGAGCCTGCCCGACGCGATCGCCGAAATCCGCGAGGCGGCCGATTTTCTGCGCTACTACGCCACCATGGCGCGCCGGCTGTTCGGCCAGCCCGAGCAGCTGCCCGGCCCGACCGGCGAGAGCAACCAGCTGTTCCTCCATGGCCGCGGTGTGTTCGTCTGCATCAGCCCGTGGAATTTCCCGCTGGCGATCTTCCTCGGCCAGGTCAGCGCCGCGCTGGCCGCCGGCAATGCGGTCATCGCTAAGCCGGCCGAACAGACCACCCTGATCGGCCACCTGGCCGTGCAGCTGCTGCATGCCGCCGGCGTGCCCGCCGACGTGCTGCAGTATCTGCCCGGTGACGGCGCCACCGTCGGCGCGGCACTCACGAAAGACCCGCGCATCGCCGGCGTCGCCTTCACCGGCTCGACCGACACGGCCTGGGCGATCAACCGTTCGCTGGCCGCGCGCAACGCCGCCATCGCCACCCTGATCGCCGAAACCGGCGGGCAGAACGCGATGATTGCCGACTCCTCCGCCCTGCCCGAGCAGATCGTCAAGGACGTCATCGCCTCGGCCTTCCAGTCTGCCGGCCAGCGCTGCTCGGCCGCGCGCATCCTGTTCGTGCAGGAAGACATCGCCGACAAGGTCGTCGCCATGCTCGCCGGCGCGATGGGTGAGCTGACGGTTGGCGACCCGGGCCAGCTCAGCACCGACGTCGGCCCGGTGATCGACGAGGACGCGCGCAAGCTGCTGGTCGAGCACGCCGCGCGAATGGACCGCGAAGCGAAAAAGATCGGCGAAGTGAAACTGGATGCCGCCGTCACCGACCACGGCACCTTCTTCGCCCCGCGCGCTTACGAGATCGCCTCGCTCGACGTGCTGCAGCGCGAAGTGTTCGGCCCGATCCTGCACCTGATCCGCTGGAAGGGCAGCGAGCTGGAAAATGTCGTCGCGCAGATCAACGCCACCGGCTACGGCCTTACGTTGGGCATCCACAGCCGCATCGACGACACCATCGACTACATCAGCAGCCACGCCCGCGTCGGCAACTGCTACGTCAACCGCAACCAGATCGGCGCGGTGGTGGGCGTGCAGCCGTTCGGCGGCGAAGGCCTGTCCGGTACGGGTCCCAAGGCCGGCGGCCCGCACTACCTGCTGCGCTTTGCCAACGAGCGCACGCTCACCGTCAACACCACCGCGGCCGGCGGCAACGCCTCGCTGCTGACCATCGGCGAATAAGCAAACCTTCGCCGGAAAACTAAGGCGCCGGAGCGACAGGCTTCGGCGCCTTTTCTTTGCCTCCGCGCAAATGCTGCTGTGCAACCGCAGCGACGCCTGCGGTGTGCTACAGATAAGGCCTCCAGTAACGCCTTCAACCTAGCGAGAACGACCGATGAGTCTCACCGACGCCAGCCTTGCCGACCGCCTGCAGCAGCTGCGCGCCGCGCACGCGAAAGACCCGACGCCCGCCTGGCCGGCCCGCGCCAACCGGTTGCGCGCGCTGGAGACCATGCTCAACGAGCAGCGCCACACGTTTGCCGCCGCGATCAGCGCCGACTTCGGCCAGCGGCCGACCGAGGAAACCGACCTGCTGGAATTTTTCCCCAGCCTGTCCGCCGTGCGCCACGCGCTGAAGAAAGGCCGCGCCTGGATGCGTCCGCTGCGTTCGCTGCCGGGCCTGACGTTTCTGCCGGCGCGCAACGAGATGATTCCGCAGCCGCTCGGCGTGATCGGCATTATCGTGCCGTGGAACTACCCGCTCTATCTGGCCATCGGCCCGCTGGTCGACGCGCTGGTCGCGGGCAATCGCGCCATGGTGAAAATGAGCGAATTCACGCCAGGCTTTTCGGCGCTGTTCGCTGAGCAGATCGCCAAGTACTTTCGGCCCGATGAAGTGACCGTAGTCACCGGCGATGCCGACGTGGCGCAGGCGTTTTCGTCGCTGCCGTTCGACCATCTGCTGTTCACCGGCTCCACCGCCGTCGGCCACCACGTGATGCGCGCCGCGGCAGCCAACCTGACGCCCGTGACGCTGGAACTGGGTGGCAAGTCGCCGGCGATCATCGGCCCCGGCGCGCGCTTCGACAACGCGGTGGAGCGCATCCTGTTCGGCAAGCTGGTCAACGCCGGACAGACCTGCATCGCGCCGGATTACGTACTGCTGCCGCGCGCGCGCATGGCCGAATTCATCGACGTGGCCAAGCGCACGGTGGCAAAAATGTATCCGCAGCTGGCGCAGAGCAAGCAGTACGCCAGCGTCATTTCCGATCGCCAGTACGCGCGCCTGGTCGGCCTGCGCGACAAGGCCGTGGCGGCGGGCGCGAAAGTACATCTGCTGGGCGACGCGCCGGATGACGCCTCGCGTCGACGCCTGTCGCCGCAATTGGTCAGCGACGTCAGCGACAGCATGGACATCATGCGCGACGAGATCTTCGGCCCGCTGCTGCCGCTTCTGCCGTACGACTCGATCGACGAAGCAGTCGCGTACGTCGCCGCCCATCCGCATCCGCTGGCGCTGTACCTGTTCGAGGAAGACGGCGCGCTGATCGACTCGGTATTGGCGCGCACCGTGGCCGGCGGCGTCAGCGTCAACGACACGCTGTACCACATCGCCCAGCACGGCCTGCCGTTCGGCGGCGTGGGTCCGTCGGGCATGGGCGGCTACCACGGTGAAGCGGGCTTCCGCACCTTTTCGCACATGAAGCCGGTGTTCCGGCAGGCGCGCCTGAACGGTGCCGGCATGCTCGGGCCGCCGTACGGCGCGTTTTTCCATCGCATGGTGAATCTGCTGATCAAGCGCGGCTGAGCGCCTGCCACTGCGGCGCCATCCGCTGCGCTGCGGCCAGCGGCCCGCTTTTTTTCTGAACGCGGGTGGCGCCGGAGTGGAACGGCCGAGCATCCGGCCGCCAGCGCTGTTACCCTCGGGATCGTCTTGAGCAGCACGACCGGTGTTGGCATCACCAGGGGAGTACGGCCATGCAGTGTTTCGTCTACGCCAGCCAGCGCAAGCTCGACAGCTACGTGTGGCTGGCGCGTCGCGATGGGTTCGATGTGCTGTCCGAATCGCTGCTGCTGCTGCTGGGCGAGCTGCGTTTCGTGGTCGAGGTGCACCTGGACGAGCAGCGCAAGCTGCCAGTGGAAGACACCGAACAAGTGCTTGACCATCTGCGCACGCAGGGCTGGCATCTGCAGCTGCCGCCGCAGCAGACGCTCGCTGTTTCCAATCATCCGTCGTATCGCGAATCGGCCACGCGCGACGATCGTGATGACTGAGGGCGAGCAAATGAATGCTCCGGCTATGTGGGATGAATCGCCGAAAAATAGTGCGGGTGTTAACACCAGGTTACCGTCTGAAGTCGCCGCGATTTCTATACTGTCGGCATGACCCAGCCCAAATCACGACGACGCCCTCCTCTTGTGCCATCGCTCGCCTGGTTCATGCCCGGCCTGCTGGCGATCGTCGCCGCCGGGTTCGTCAATCATCCGCTGACGCTGATTCCCCTGCTGCTGGCCAACGCTCTCACGATGGCCGCGGTGTGCCACGCGATCGGTTTCGATCCCGAGCCGCGTTTTGGTCGCACGGTCCTGCGCCGCGGTGCGGCCCACCTGGTGATGTTTACCGGCTATACCGTGCTGGTGTTTTTGCTGGTGGCGTGGCCGATGCTGCAGCTCAGCCACGCGCCAAGCCTGGGCGCGGCGCTGATTCTCGCCGCGGCGCTGGTGCTTGCGCTGGCGGCGCTTTGGCGGCTTTGGCCCGCGTTCGGGCTGGTGTTTGTCTGGGACGACGCCTACCCGGCGCAGCGCGACAGTTCATGGATCTTCACCGCGACCCTGCGCAGCCTGGCGTTCGGTCGGCATCTGTCACACGAGGAGCGTTTTTTCAGCCACTACCTGCCGGCCGCGCTGGCGCTGCTGGTGCTGGCGTTTGGCGCGGTGGCTTTGACCGGCCTGTACGGCGTGTTGCCGCCCGAGCCGCGCATTGCGGCGCTGGCGATCTACGGCGTCGTGCTGCTGCCGCTGGGTTCTCTGATCATTGCCAACCGCACGCTGCGCGCGCTGCTGTGTGCGAAAAACGTCAAACCGGCGACGACGGCAACACCCGAGGCGATCAAGTCCATTCCCGCTAGGCCGCCGGCCGTGGTGGTGTTGAACGAGCAGGAGCGCACCGCCGGTACGCCCGAGCAGGCCAGGGCGCTGCTGCTTGCCACGCGCGAGGGCGATATCGATCGCGCGCTGGCCCTGGTCGAGGCCGGCGCCGATCCCGACACCGCCCCAGCGTCGGATGATCGCGACCAGCGGCCGGTGCTGATGCTGGCCGCGCTGCTGCCCGACACGCGCCTGCTGCGCGCGCTGATCGCCAAGGGCGCGGACGTGAATCGTGCCAGCGGCGGCATCACGCCCCTGCTCGCCGCCACCCGCGACAGCTGGCACGGCCGCGCCGAAGCGGTGATGACGCTGCTCGCCAACGGCGCCAATCCGCTGGCCGCCGATGCCGAAGGCAGCACGCCGCTGCACGGCGCCGTGCTCAGCGCCGAGGCCGGCGTCGCCGCGATGCTGCTGGATGCCGCCGCGCCGATCAACGCGCTGACGCGCTCGGGCGTCAGCCCGCTGGCGGTCGCCTGCCGCGCCGCCAACTGGCCGCTGGCCCGATTTCTGCTGGAGCGCGGCGCCAAGCCTGCCCCGGCCAACGGCGAGCCGGCGCTGGTCGCGGCGGCCGGCATCGCCGATGACGACGTCACCGGCGTCAAGCTGCTGCTCAAGCATCGCGCGGCCGTGAACGCGGTGGACGCACGGCATCGCAGCGCGCTGCTCACCGCGGCCGCCGAAGGCCACGAACAGATCGCACGCGTGCTGTGCGCTGCCGGCGCCGACGTCACGCTGGCCGACCACCGCGGCAGCACCGCGCTGATGGAAGCGGCGCGCGCCGGCGCCGGCGGCATCGTGCAGCTGCTGGCCGAATCCCAGCCCGATGCGCGCGCGCGCGATCACCACGGCCGCGATGCGCTGACCCTCGCCTGCCAGTCGCCGCACGCCCGCGGCGAAACCATCAGCGCCCTGCTCGCCCTCGGCGCCGAGCCGAAGGCGGTAGGCGGCGACGGCCGCAGTGCGCTCGATCATGCCGCGGCCGCCGGGCGTTGGGATCTGGTGGCGCTGCTCGATCCCGACACCCCGCTGCCGGCTACGCATCGACGTGACGTGCTGACGGAGGGCTCGGACACGCCGGCGCATCTGCTCGACGCGCTGCGCTTCTCGCACTGGGCGATCGTGTCCAGCTTTGCCGAACGCGCGCGCGAGTGGCCGCAGGCACAGCTGGCGCAGCTTTATCTGGACCTGGCCACGCCGGGCCTGAGTTCGGCGCGGCGCTGGCTGCTGGAGCACGGCCTCGACGCCGAGGCGCGGCTGCCGCCGCAACTTCCCGACGATGCCGAAGCCGCGCAGGCCGGCACACCAACGCTGCCGCCATTGGGCCGACGCCTGTTTGACGCGCTGCTGCAGCAGCTGCCAACCTCGACGGAGGCGCTGGACGATCTGCTGCAGGCCGGCGCCAGCCCGGCCGGCGCGGGCTTGCTGGCGCAGGCGCTGTCGCGCCTCAACGGTTCGGCCGCATGCGCCGCCCTGCCGCTGAATCTGCTCGAGCGCGGCGCGGATCCATTTGGCGTCGACGCGCGCGATCGCACGCCGCTGCACCTGGCGGTAATCAACGGCCAGCTGACCCTGCTGCAGGCCCTGCTGGCGCGCGGCTGCGATCCGAACACGCGCGACCGTGATGGCCGCACGCCGCTGTTCGCCGCGCTGGAACACGGCGCCGATGCGCTGCCACTGGTGAGCGCGCTGATTGCCCACGGCGCCAACCCCGAAGCCGCCGATAGCAATGGCGAAACCCCGCTCGGGTTGGCGCTGGAACACCCGACGGTCGAACGCTGGCTCGACTGGCACGACTGGACACGCCCCAGTCGGCCCCTACGCGCCACCGATCTGCCGGCCGCCGCGACCGCTGGCGCGCTGCCGAGCGTGCAGCGATTGCTGGAGCTCGGCTTCGCCGTCGATACGCGCGACGGCCAGGGCGCCACCGCCTTGCTGCGCGCTTGCGGCGCCGGGCATCGCGAGATTGCCGCCTGCCTGCTCGATGCCGGCGCCGATTCGTCGGTTGCCGCCGGCAGCGGCGTGACGCCGCTGGCCGCGGCGGTCGCGGCGCGGCGCGACACTCTGGTGGCTTTGCTGCTGGAGCGCAAGGCGGCGGTTGATCAGCGTCTTCCGAACGACACCACCGCGCTGATGGTGGCCGCCGCGATGGGGCATCCGGAAATTGTCGAGGCCCTGCTCGACGGCGGCGCCGAGGTCAACGCGGTGGATACCGGCGGCCGTAGCGCCCTGCACGCTGCCGCGCAGTTCGGCTTCGAACACAACGACAGCCTGCGCGCGCGCCGGCTGTTCGACGCGCTGCTTAAGCGCGGCGCCGACATCAATCAGGCCGACCGCGAGGGCAAGACGCCGCTGCTGCTGCTGCTGGGCGCGCAGCTGCGGCCCGGCAGCGACTGCGACGCCACGCATATCGGCGCCCTGGTGCCTGTACTGCTGGATGCCGGCGCGAAGGTCGAGCACGCCGATCAGCGCGGCGTCACTGCGCTGCACGCCTGCGCCATGCATGCGTTGCTGCCGCCGGCGCGCGTGCTGCTGTCGCGCGGCGCCGACCGTCTGGCCGCCGATGCATTCGGGCGCACCGCGGCGGATGTGGCGCGGCAGGTGGGCTATATTGACATCGCGCACGAGCTGGCGCCGCGCGTCGGCGCCGTTCCCAGCGTGCGGCAGACGCTGCGCCAGCCGGCCGCGCCGGCCGACTGATGCGCCGGCCGACCTGCGCCTTTACTCAGCCGCAGAGGCCCCAGCGGTGAACGGAGCACCGTCGCGTGGCGGCAAGGTCCGCCAGGCAGACACCACCGGCGCCGTATCGATCTCGTCGACACGCCGGGTTTCCGGCAACCCGCCAATCACCGTGACCGCGCTGCCGTGCCCGCTGCGCGGCGCCCACATCGACGGGAATCGGCCGCCGAACAGCACTACCAGTGGACAGCCCATGGCCGCCGCCAGATGCGCCGGCCCGGTATCCACCGAGACCATGCTGTGGGCAACTTCAAGCAGCGCCTTGAGCCGACCCAGCGGCAGCACCGCGGTCGCGATACGCAGTGAATGCGTTTCGGTCGCGGCCAGCAGCGATTCGATATAGCCGGCTTCGGCGGCCGATCCGCAGAACAGGATCTGTGCCTGCGGCAGGTGATAGCTGATCGCACGCGCCAATGCGCCCCAGCGCTGAGCCGGCCACGACTTTTCGTCGTCATCGGCGTGCCGCACGCCGTTCCAGCGTATCGTGCGCTTGTTCGCCGGCTGCAGCAGCACCAGCGGCCGCCCGAGCATGCCCTGCACGCGCAGCCAGGCGTCACGATCCTGTCGTTCGGCGTCGGTGACCTGCAACTGCGGCGCGATGCTTGCGTTTTCCATGGGCGGCATCGCGATGTGACTGACGCGAAAAGCGGGTGGCGTCTGACTGCCGAAACGAAGCAGCCAGTCGATCCAGTGCTCGTTCTCGCGCATCGTCATCGGTTGAATGAACTCGCAATTTTCCAGCGGCACGCCGGCCAGTGCCAGCAGCGGACGCACCTTGGTACTAGCCCGGGGCTCGGGCTCGCAGACGTAGATTGGTGAATTACGGAATTTCCGCAGCGCCATCGCCGCCCGCCAGCGCGCCGGACTGAACAGCAGCGAGCCGTACTGGCTGCGCAGCGGAATGCATCCATCCACCTCCGGCTGCGCGGAAAAAAGCACTGGCGGCCAGTCGCCCAGGGCCAGCACGCGGCAGGGCTTGCCATAGCGCAGCTGCAGTTTGCGCAGCAGCGGCTGCAGCAGAATCGTGTCGCCCAGACGTCCAAAACGGATCACGACCGGTGTCACACCCGTCGGCAACAGCGACAGCCCTGCTGCCGCCATATTTCCCATCGGTGCGGCCAGCTCTTCGCGCGGCGAGGAATCTGTTGCGGTCATCGGCATGACTCCAAGCAACGCCGGACTGGGTTTGCGGTTGACGGCATGCGCGTGATCTCACTGAGCCTGCCCGATGGTGACAGCTCTCCCTGAGCAATACCTTTTCCGCCCGCTCGATAATCCGCAGCGGGCGAACGCGGCGCTGGATCGGATCAATCCTCGGCGCTGAGCGTCTTGTCCCGGTCGCGCTGGCGCTGGCGCTGCGCACCCGGCTCGACGTCGGCATCGAACAGCTGCTGCAGGTCGGCCATCGCGTCGCGGCTGCTCTGGATCAGCTTGGTTTCGTCGTCGTAGACCAGCGCCTGCTTTTTCAGCAAATCTTCGTCGTACCGGCGGAACCGCTCCACCCGATCGACCGCCAGCTCGTGCGACAGGCCCAGCGCCTCCAGCGTCTTGCGCGTCATCTTGAGGCTGGAGTGGAAGGTCTCGCGCACCGGCTCGTCCACGCCCATGTCCATCAGCCGGAACACGTGCTGGCGATTGCGCGCGCGGGCAACGATCTTCAGATGCGGGTACTGCCGCCTGACCAGTCGCGCGGTGCGCAGGCTGGTTTCCGGGTCATCCGTCGCCAGTACGAACACCTCGGCCTTGTCCGCCTGCGCCGCGCGCAGCAGCTCGGGACGGGTCGGGTCACCGTAGAAGATGTTGATGCTGCCGAAGCGGCGCGACGCGTCCACCTGGTCGACCGAATGCTCCAGCGCCACGAAGGGAATGCCCTGCGCACGCAGCATGCGGGCAACGATCTGGCCCATGCGGCCAAAGCCCGCGATGATGACGCGCGGCGTATCGGCGTCGATGGTGTCGTATTCGCGCGTGGGCTTTTTCGGTTTGACGTTCAGGAGGCGGGCCGCGATCACGACCAGCAGCGGCGTCAGCGCCATCGACAGGGTGATCGCCAGCACCAGCGCATCGCGCTGGCCGTCGTCGATCAGCTGCTTCTCGGCGGCCAGCTTCAGCACCACGAAGGCGAACTCGCCGCCGCTGGCCAGCAGCACGATCAGGCGCAAGCTGTCCGACCGATTGAGCCCGGCCGGCAGGCGTGCCAGCGGCCACAGCAGGATGCTTTTCAACACCAGCAGGCCCAGCACCAGTTCCACGATCAGCAGCGGTCGCGACAGCAGCAGCGACAGATCCATCGACATGCCGACGCTGATGAAGAACAAACCCAGCAGCAGCCCTTTGAACGGCTCGATATGCGATTCCATCTCGTGCCGGTATTCCGAATCGGCCAGCAGCACGCCGGCGAGAAACGCGCCCAGCGTGGCCGAGACGTGCGCCAGCTCCATGATCAGCGCCGTGCCCATCACCACCAGCAGGGCGGTGGCCGTGGACACTTCCACCGAGTCGGCCTTGGCCACAAAGCGGAACACCGGCCGCAGCAGGTAGCGCCCGCCCACGACCACCGCCACGATGACCCCGACAGTGCGCAGAACGCTATGCGGATCGATGCCGTGCGAGGCCGAGGTCATCGCCAGCAGCGGCACCGCGGCAATCAGCGGAATGGCCGCCAGATCCTGAAACAGCAGTATCGAGAACGCCTGCCGGCCGTAGGCCGAGCCCGCCTCCTTGCGCTCGGCCAGTATCTGCAGGCCGAACGCGGTGGACGACAGCGCCAGGCTGCCGCCGACGATGGCCGCCGCCCGCTCGGTGAGACCGAACAGAAAATAGCCCACCGCGCCGATTGCCAGCGCCGCGCTCAGCACCTGCAGCAGGCCGGTGCCGAAGACCGAGCGACGCATCACCCACAGCCGCTGCGGCGACAGCTCCAGGCCGATCACGAACAGCATCAGCACCACACCGAACTCGGAAATCGACGCCACGCCCTCGGTATCGCTGATCAACGCCAGCAGCTGCGGCCCGATGACCACGCCAGCGATCATGTAGCCCAGCACCGAGCCCAGCCGGAAGCGCTTGGTCAGCGGCACGGCGATCACCGTGGCCAGCAGAAATACCACCGCGGTCTTCAGAAATTGCGAGCTGTCCACGCGCGGGCCACTTCCGTTGGATCGATGGCGTTCGATTATTTCACGCGTGCAGCGGCCGTGCCGGATCTGTCACAACTTTCTGCGCCACACGAACCGCGCCATCGCCGCCGCAAAAAAGATCAGGCCCGCACGTGGCGGGCCTGATCGGGATGATGTGACATCAAAACGCGCAGATTATTTTTTCGGCGCGTCCTTCAGCCCGCGATCGATCAGCATTGGCTCGATGCTCGGCGCCCTGCCGCGCCAGTCCTCGTACATTGTTTCGAGGTCCTGGGTGTTGCCGCGCGACAGCACCATAGCGCGGAAGCGATCGCCGTTTTTGCGGGTCAGGCCGCCGTGCTCCTTGAACCATTCGAAGCCGTCGTCGGCCAGCATCTCGGTCCACAGGTAGGCGTAGTAACCGGCCGCATAGCCGCCGCCCCAGATATGCGCAAAGTAGCTGGAGCGGTAGCGCGGCGGCACGTAGCTCAAATCGATCTTGTCGTCCTTCAGAGTCTTTGCCTCGAAGGCGTCGGCGTCCTGCTTGGGCGCGTCGGCACCGAGCGTGTGCCAGCCCATGTCGAGCAGCGCGGCCGAGACCAGCTCGGTCATGTCGTAGCCCTTGTTGAAGGTGGCGGCCTTCTTGATCTTGTCGACCAGCGCCTGCGGCATCGGCTCGCCGGTCTTGTAGTTCTTGGCGTAGTTGGCGAACACCTTCGGATCGGACGCCCAGTGCTCGTTGAACTGCGACGGGAACTCGACGAAGTCGCGCGCCGTGTTGGCACCCGAGAGGCTCGGGTACTGCGAGTCGGCGAACATGCCATGCAGGGCGTGGCCGAACTCGTGGAACATGGTGACCACGTCATCGAACGAAAGCAGCGCCGGCTGGCCCGCCGCCGGCTTGGTGAAGTTGGCGACGTTGTAGATCACCGGCTTGGTGCCCAGCAGCTTGGACTGGGTCACGAAGTTGCTCATCCAGGCGCCGCCGCTCTTGTTGTCGCGCTTGAAGTAGTCGCAGTAAAACAGCGCCATCGAGGTGCCGTCCTTGTCGAACACCTCGAACACGCGAACATCCGGCTGGTACACCGGGATGTCCTTGCGCTCTTTGAAGGTCAGGCCGTACAGCTGATTCGCCGCGTAGAACACGCCGTTCTGCAGCACGTTGTCGAGCTCGAAGTACGGCTTGATCTGCGCCTCGTCCAGATCGTACTTGGCCTTGCGCACCTGCTCGGCGTAGTGCTCCCAGTCCCAGGCGGCGACCTTGAAGCCGCCCTTCTGCTGGTCGATCACCGCCTGGATATCTTTCGACTCGCGCTCGGCGCGCGCCGTGGCGGCAGGCACCAGGTTCTGCATGAACTTGATCGCCGCGTCGGGCGTTTTCGCCATCTGGTCATCGAGCTTCCAGGCCGCATAGTTCGGATAGCCGAGCAGCTTGGCCTGCTCGGCGCGGATCTGCGCGATGCGCTCGATCATGTCGCGCGTGTCGTTGGCGTCGCCCTTTTCAGCGCGATTCCACGAGGCGTTGAACAGCGCCTCGCGCGTGGCGCGATCGTTGATGTCCTGCAGCGCCGGCTGCTGGGTGGTGTTCTGCAGCACCACCACCCACTTGCCGTCGACCTTGCGCTGTTTCGCGGCGCCGGCGGCGGCAGTGATGTCGGCATCGGACATGCCGTCGAGCTTGGACTTGTCGTCCACCACCAGCGCACCGGCCTTGGTCGCGGCCAGCAGCTTGTTGCTGAACTGCGTACTGAGGGTGGATTCCTCCTTGTTGAGGTCTTTCAGCTTGGTCTTGTCGGCGTCGGACAGCTTGGCGCCGTCGCGGACGAAGTTCTTGTACGTCACTTCGACCAGGCGCAGCGACTCGGGATCGAGCTTGAGCGAATCGCGCTGGTCGTACACCGCCTGCACGCGGGCGAACAGTTTGCTGTTGAGGCTGATCGCGTCGCGATGGGCAGCCAGCTTCGGCGCCTCTTCCTCCTCGACCTTCTGCAGCGTGTCGCTGGTGTTGGCCTGGGCCACGCCTTCGAATGCCATCATGGCGCGGGTCAGCAGCGCGCCGGATTTCTCCATCGCCACATAGGTGTTTTCGAAGGTCGGCGCATCGGGGTTGTCGGCGATCTTCTCGATCTCGGCCAGATGCTGCTTCATGCCCTCTTCGATCGCCGGCTGGTAGTCAGCCTCGGTGATCTTGTCGAATGGCGGCGCCTGGAACGGCAGCGTGCTGGCAGCAAAAAATGGATTGCTCGCGCTCGCGGCGGGCGCCGGCGCCGCGGCGGTGCTGGCGTGCGCCACGGTGGCGCTGGCCGCGGGCTGCTTGCTGCTGTCGTCGGACGGCTGCGAGCAGGCGCTCAGGGCAATGGATGTGGCGATAACGATCATGCGTAGACGAAGCATCGAGTTTCCCCAGGAGTTGTGCAAGATAGCGCGTCCACGGAACGGTTGGACGATGGTCAGCTGCCGACTCTAACCATTCCGGCGCGATTCTTCCAAGGGCCGAAAGTCAGGGGCGCCACGCAAAGAGGCCGGCTGCCACCGCAGGCAGGGGCACTCCCTGCGGACCGTCGGATAAAACATGGCCTGCTCTATTTCGGAGTAACGCGATGAGCAACGCGCCAGCGCTCAAGCCGAGCGCATGTCGCGCAGCTGCCACGCGCTGCCGATGAGCAGGTTCAGCCGCTGGCGCACCACGCTCATCGGCAGGGTGGTGAGGAGCTCCACGTCGATGTGCAGGTCGCTGACCTTGGCGCTTACGTCGGCCTGCGGATCGGTCGCTGCCAGGTTGTCATCGACGGCATCGGGATCGGGCTGCGCCGCGCGCCAGCGGTTGAACAGATCGGCATCGCGCAACGCCTGCTGCAGCGCCGAGGCGAAATCACCCGGGCCGGCGCCGCTGAAGGAAAACTGCGGATCGCTGCCGCGCGCCTTGGCGAGGTCGGCAATGGAAAGATAGTAGTGGCTGCGTGCCATGGTGTCTCCGACGTTGCGTGCGGTTGAAGGGATGATGCGTGGCGGGTCAGCGCGACATCGAAGCACGCGCCGTGTGAAGCTCAGCCCAAGGCATCGACGGCGGCATTCAGATGCGCTGCCGCCTGCCGGGGCGCCACGTTATTCGGCAACACGCCAAGGCAGGGCGCCGGCATCAGCGCGCGCAGCGTGGCCAGATTCTCGCCCAGCGCCAACATTTGGGGATCGATCGTGTTGCCGATCCAGCCCAGCAGCGGGCAGCCGTCCGCGGCGATGGCGCGCGCGCTCAGCAGGGCGTGATTGATACAGCCCAGGCGCAGTCCGACCACCAGAATCACCGGCAGCTTCCACTCCTTCGCGATAGCCGCCGCCGACAGCCCCGGCGCCAGCGGGACCAGCCAGCCGCCCACGCCTTCGACAACCACCCGCTGATGGTCGCCGCGCAGCTGATCGAACGCGCGGCGCAGCGGCGGCAGGGAAATCACCACGCCCTCATGCGCGGCGGCCAGATGCGGTGCCATCGGCTCGATCAGCGCGATCGGGTTGATCAGGTCGTAGTCGACCGTGGTGCTGCTGGCCGCCTGCAGCGCCAGCGCATCCTCGTTGCGCAGACCCTGCGGCGTCGATTCGCAGCCGCTGGCCACCGGCTTCATGCCACAGGTGATGTGGCCGGCGTCGCGCAGGGCGTGGATCAGCGCGCAGGCGGCATGTGTCTTGCCGATACCCGTGTCGGTGCCGGCGATAAAAACAGCAGGGTGACTCACGCAATGACTCCCTTGGTGTAATGCCGGCGGGCCGCACGCAGCATCGGTCCGGTCAGCATCAGCAGAAAATACAAATAGCCCGGCAGTGGCCACAACCAGCCCGGCGTGCTGTCGGGCAGGCTCATCGCGGTGATCGCCGAGATCAGCCCGATGACCGCGGGCATGCTCCAGGTCACCGCTTCCATGCGCGGCTTCAGCGCGTCGTGACTGGCCGCCAGCGCCTGCGCGGCCGCATGCCGAAAAAGCAGCACTAGCGTGCCCGACATGCAGGCGTACGCCAGGCCGTAGCAGGCGAACACCGCCCGCACGTCGGTCGGCGTACGCATGACGAAATCCGGCGACAGCACACCTTGGCTCAGCGCGCTGCACATGCTGGCGTAGACCATGTGCACGGGGTAGACAAAGATCAGCGCGAAAAACACCAATACCAGCGACAGCACCTGTCCGCGCCCCGTATTGGCGTGACAGATCTGACGCCAGCGCACATGGGCGTGCCACATCAGCGCGATCTGGATAAAGCACATCGCCGAGGCAGGGATGTCACGCAGCAGATGCAGCAGCTTCGCGCTGCTGTCGGGAATCGACTCGCCACCGATCGCCAGCAGGGTCAGCGTAAAGGCAAACGCGCCGTCGACGAAGGCGTCCAGCCGGCCCGCCTCGATGCCCTCGCGCTGCTCGGTAATGCTCATCGCCGCTACTCCGTGGGTGGCAGCGGGCATAATACGTATCTTTAGCGCATAGACACCCGCCATGTTTGAATCCACCACCGCCACCTACACCAGCAAGCGCGAACAGTACGACGATCTGGTAGAGCAGGCGCGCGGCCTGATGCTGGGCGAGTCCAGCACGATCGCCAACGCGGCCAACTTCAGCGCGCTGATCTTCAACAGCCTGCCCGAGGTGAACTGGGCCGGGTTTTATCTGTTCGACGGTAGCGAGCTGGTCGTGGGTCCGTTTCAGGGCAAGCCGGCCTGCATCCGAATCGCGCTGGGCCGCGGCGTTTGCGGCACGGCCGCGCAGACCCGTGAAACGCAGCTGGTGCGCGACGTGCACGCGTTCGAGGGACATATCGCCTGCGACGCCGCTTCGCAGTCGGAAATCGTGGTGCCGCTGGTCAAACCAGATGGCTCCCTGCTGGGCGTGTGGGACGTTGACAGCCCGGTGACCGGTCGCTTCGACGACGACGACCGCGCCGGCATGGAAGCGCTGTGCGCGGCATTTATGGAAACCCTGCCGCGCTAATGCCGTGCCACCTGGCGGCGCTCGACTAGCGCGCCCCAAGAACACGCGGCTGGCGCAGCAGCGTCATTACCGCCTCGCGCGCTTCGTCCACGCCGGTGCCGGCCGATGACGAGAAAATCTGCGCAGTGGCGTGCAGCCCTTCCGCCACGAACTGCTTGCGCAACGTCGCCAGCGCCTGGATCGCCTGATTGCGCGAGAGCTTGTCGGCCTTGGTCAACAGCAGATGGCAGGGCAGCTGCGTGGCCAGACAGAACTCAAGCATCTGCCGGTCGAACTCCTTCAACGGATGGCGGATGTCGACGATCAGCACCAGCCCGCGCAGGCTCTGGCGCTGATGCAGGTACGCATCGATCTCCAGCTTCCAGTGCTCGCGCATTTCCAGCGGCACCTTGGCGTAGCCGTAGCCGGGCAGATCGATCAGCCGGATATCCAGCGGCGGCTGGCCGCCGACCTGGACCGGCGGAGGCAGGCTGAAAGCCACCATCTGCTGGGTGCGCCCAGGCGTCTTGGAGGTGCGCGCCAGCCCCTTGTGATTGGTCAGCGCATTGAGCGCGCTGGACTTGCCCGCGTTGGAGCGTCCGGCGAACGCCACTTCGGCGCCCTGATCGGCGGGCAATTGACTGATGCGATGGGCGGCCAGCACGAACTGCGCGCCTTGTAAGGGATTGGACATGAGAATGGTTTGACCAAGGGACGGTGGCACAGGGATAATTCTTGAGTTACTGCCTGATGCAAGCCGAATGGCGGCGATCCGCGGCGGTGTTCGCAAGTTTCTCGGGAGTCCAGTGTATGAGTTTTCGGTCCGCCGGTTTTCGCAGCGCTGTTCTCGGCTCCGCCACCGTTCTCGCTTTTGCCCTGTCCGCCGGCGTCGTGATGGCCCAGGCCGACGCGTCGAAACCGGCCGCCGCCACTACAGCGTCCAAGCCTGCCGTCGCCGGCACCGCAGCGAAACCCGCGGCCGCAGCGAGCGCCGATAACGCCGCCGCCACCGCCGCCACCACGCCGCCGTCGACCAGCACCGCCGCCGCTCCCGCCGTGGCGGTGGCCGTCAAGCCCGGCGACGCGACCGTCGGCCAGGGCAAGGCCGCGGTCTGCGGCGCATGCCATGGGCTCGATGGCAATTCCAGCGATCCGCAGTATCCAAAGCTCGCCGGCCAGAGCGAGGCCTACATCGCCCATCAGCTGGCCAACTTCAAATCCGGCAAGCGGCAGAACCCGATCATGCTGGGTATGGCCACGCCGCTGTCGCCGCAGGATATGGAGGACATTGGAGCCTATTTCGCCAGCAAGAACTCGCTGCCCGGCGTCGCCGACCAGGCGCTGGTGGATCACGGCCAGACGCTGTTTCGCGAAGGCGACGCCACGCGCGGCATTCCCGCCTGCATGGCCTGTCACAGCATCGACGGCCGCGGCAATCCGGGCGCGATGTATCCGCAGCTCACCGCCCAGCACGCGCAGTACATCCAGGCCAAGCTGAAGGCCTGGCACGACGGCGCCAGCTGGGGTGACGACGCGCACTCGCAGATCATGCCGGCGATCGCGCAGAAGCTCGATTCCAACGACATCGCCGCGCTGGCCAGCTACGTCGAGGGCCTGCACAGCGCGCAGCCGACGGCGGCGCCCGCAACGCCCTGATTCTCGATCCCGGCGCGGATCGCGCGTCGAACTCGCGCCGGTGCCAGCGGTCTGAGCTCGGTCCGTGTTTTGCGATTCACCTGATTCAAGGCCGCCTCCGGCGTCGTTCCCCTTCCGTTTCGAGGTTCTCATGCTGAAGCGTTTACCGTTCCTGTGCGCCGCCCTGCTTGCACTTGCCGCCTGCAGCCACGATGGCGACAACAGCGCGGCCACATCGGCGCCGGCCGCATCGACCACCGCCACCACCACGGCTGCCGCCAGTACCGCTCCGGCGCCAGCCACTACTTCACCAGCTACTGCAGCCAGCGTTGCCGCGGCCGCCAGCGCGCCAACGGCCGCCAGCGCCGACGACAAACCCGCCAAGCCGGCTGCGCCGTTCGTCGATAACGGCAAATGGGTCGAGGGCAAGAACTATTACCTGGTCGATCCGGCGCAGCCGACCAGCCATCCCGGCAAGGTCGAGGTGACCGAGGTCTTCTCCTACGCCTGCCCAGCCTGCAATTCGTTCCACACCACGATGGATCAGCTGGTCAAGAGCCTGCCCTCGAATGCCGTGGTGGTCTACCTGCCTGCCTCGTTCCGCCCGGACGAAAACTGGCCGCTGTTCCAGCGCGCTTTCTATGCCGCCCAGGCGCTCGGCGTCGCCGACAAGACCTACGACGCCATGTTCGACGCCTCCTGGAAGACCGGCGAGCTGGCTACCTACGACCTGCAGGCCGGCAAGCCCAAGCCGCATGAGGCCTGGCCCACCCTTGACGATGTGGCCAAGTTCTACGCCAAGTACGGCGTCGACCCGAAGCAGTTCATCGGCGTTGCCAACTCCTTCAGCGTGAACACCCAGATGAAGCGCGCCGATGACGAGCTGAAGGCGCTGGGCGTGGACAGCACGCCGACCCTCGTGGTCAACGGCAAATACCGGTTGACGCCGAAGGACGCGGGCGGCCTGCCGCAGACCATCGAGCTGGTGCAGTGGCTGGTCGCCAAGGAAACCGCCGGCAAGTAATCACTCGATACCGTCGGCTTTGGATGGCCGGAGCCGGTGTGGTTTTGGCCACCGTTGTTGCAAGGAGGTGCCCCATGCTCAAGCGTTTACCGTGGCTGTGCGCCGTCATGCTCGCCGCGCCTGCCGCCTGCAGTCACCATGGTGACAATGACACGGCCACATCGGCGTCTGCCGCTTCGACCACGGTATGGACGGCCGCTGCCGCAAGTACGGCTCCGCCAGCAGCAAGCAGCGCGCCAGCCGTTGCGGCCAGCGCAGCACCGGTCAGCAACACCGCCGCTCCAGCGGCCACCGAGGACAAGCCGGCGAAGCCGACCGAACCGTTCGTCGATAATGGCAAATGGGTCGAGGGCAAGGATTACCAAGTCATCGATACCGGCACCAAGCTGACCGACACCGACAAGATCGAAGTGGTCGAGGCGTTTTCCTATGGATGCCCCGCCTGCAACGCCTACCATCCGACCATGAACGAGCTGGTCAAGGAAATGCCCTCGAACGTGGTTGTGGCTTACCTGCCCGCCTCGTTCATGCCCCAGGAAAACTGGGTCACGCTGCAGCGCGCTTATTACGCAGCACAAGCGCTGGGCGTTGCCGAAAAGGGCAACGACGCGATGTACGACGCCGTCTGGTCCACGCGCGAGCTCAGCTCAGAAAACGCCAGCGGCACGGGCCTGAAGCCAGAGGACGAACTTCCCGGCATCGATGACATCGCCAAGGTCTACGCCAAAGTCGGCGCGAACCCCAAAGATTTCGTCGCGGTCGCCAACTCGTTTGCGGTAAACCTCAAGATGAAGCGCGCCGATGACATGATGAAAGCCTATGGTGTCGAGGGTACGCCGACGCTGATCATTGACGGCAAATACCGCGTCAATCCGCTCAAGTTAGGCGACATGAAGAAATCCATTGAACTCACCCGCTGGCTGGTGGCGAAAGAAGCCGCCGCGAAATGAAGTAAGTTTGCGGGTGTCGTGTTCTGCACCGCTGCGACCGTCTGTTTTCATACCATCCAACGGCTTCTCAAGCCGTCACGAAAAGAGAAATTCCATGCTCAAGCGATTTGCCCGTCTACGTCTGCTTGCTCTGCTAGGTGGCCTGCTAATGACCAGCGCCTGCGGCGCGCAGTCCAGTTCAACGGCGGTAGCGCCCTACACCGAAGGCAGCCAGTACGTGACACTGCCCGCACCGGCGCAGCGCTACAGCGCCGAGGGCAAGGTGGAAGTGGTCGAGGTGTTCTCCTACGGCTGCATCCACTGCGCGCATTTCGCGCCGATCGCCGAGAAACTGCGCAAGGAGCTTCCGCCTGGCGTGGTGTTCAAGCTGATGCCCGCACCGTTCAGCGCCGAGTGGCTGCCGTTTGCACGCGCCTACTATGCGGCCAAGCAGCTTGGTGTGGTTGACCGCACGCACCTGGCGCTTTTCGATGCCAAGTTCAACGAGCACTACCCGATCAATTCGATCGACGAGCTCGCTGATTTCTATGCCAGACAGGGCGTCAATCGTGCTGACTTCCTGCGCATCGCAAACTCGGACGAAGTCACGGCGAAGATGAAGAGCGATCTGGCCCTGATCCAGAAGTGGCAGGTCGATGGCACGCCGACGCTCGTCGTCGACGGCAAGTACCGCGTCACTGGCGCCAAGGATCAGGATGAACTCGCGGACATCGCGCTCTGGCTGGCCAAGCGCGAGCTGGCAAACCACAAGAAGTAACCCCGGCTTCCGAAGTATCGCGTCACCTGGAGCGTCTGGCATGGTGTTCACATCGGTTACGGCATGCTGCGTGCGGTGGCTCGATGGCAGAACGGTCTGTTCTTGCGCGCCGGTCCGCCGCCTTCCTTCCCCGTGTAGTGTGCTGCAATGAACCGCGCCGCCAGTCCTCAAGCCCTGCCAGAGCGCCGCCTGCGCCTGTTGAGCTGCAACATCCTGGCCGGCGCCAGCGTGCAGCGCTACAGCGAATACGTTACGCGCAGCCTCACCGCCGTGCTGCCCGGGCGCAGCAAGATGGACAACCTCGACCGGCTGGCCGGGGTGCTGCCGCAGTTCGACGTGATCGGATTGCAGGAAGCCGATGCCGGCAGCCTGCGCTCGGGCTTTCTCAACCAGACGCGATACCTCGCCGAAACCTCCGGCATGCCGTTCTGGAGTCATCAGCCCAATCGCCCAATGGCGCGGCTGGCGCATTCGGCGAACGGATTGATCAGCCGGATGGAACCGAGCTCGGTGCTGGATTATCCGCTGCCCAGCCGCATTCCCGGACGCGGAGCGCTGCTGGCGCAGTTCGGCGAGGGCGACAACGCGCTGGCGGTGATGGTGGCGCATCTTTCGCTCAGCGCCCCGGCGCGGGCGAAGCAGCTGGGGTTTATCGCCGAGCTGCTGCAGGATTTTCCGCACGCGGTGCTGATGGGCGATCTCAACACCGAGCCGCACAGCGCGGAAATGCGCTACCTGTTTTCCAGGTGTGGCCTGCAGCCGCCGGCACAGTCGACGCCGACCTTTCCCAGCTGGAAGCCGCGGCGGGCGCTGGATCATATCCTCACCACGGCGGCGATCCAGCTGGACAAGACCTGGACGCTGCCGCAGGCGTTTTCCGACCATCTGCCCATCGCCGCAGAGATCCGGCTGCCGGCGCACGTCGGCACCGCGACGCGGGGACGTTCGCGATGAACGGCCTGCCCATCGCAACCTCCGCGCCGCAACCCGAATGAGGCTTAGCGTATGACGTCATCTGCGAAACCTGTCGGCCGGTCGCGCAACGCGCTGCCCTGGCTGCTGCTGGTCTTTATCGGCGTGCTCTCGGCCGTGCTGCGTTACGGCGTGGTCGAACCCAGCGCCATCGTGGAGCTGTGCGAAAGTGGACGCGGCCCATGGTGGTGCACTGCGCGACAGGCGATCGTGCTCGGCTTTCTGAACAATGATTTCGGCATTGCTGCCCTGATCGCCGCCGCGCTGGCGCTGCTGTGGAAACAGCCTTGGGCCGCGTGGCTGGCCGCCGCGCTTGGCGCCTTTGCGCTGGAAATGTACTGCTTCGAGGCGGGCGCGCTGGCGCTGCTGATCGGCTGCCTACGCCTGCTGCGGATCCAGGCGCAGCTGCTGCCGCGCCTGTCGCCAGCCGAGTAGCACCGGCGCAGCAATCGCCGCGTTCAAGAGCAGCCAGAGCCAGGCCACCGGCATCACGCCGGCCTCCTGCACAACCACCACGGCGGCAAGTATTGGCAGGCATGCCGCCAAAAAGCGCTCCTCCACCATCGGCATCCTCGCCTCATGCCGATCCGACAGCAGCGCCATCAGGGCGTAGCCAATACACGGCAGCGCGAACAGGCCCAGCGGAAAATCGCGATAGCGCCCGTCGAACACCTGCAGCAGGCCGAAGTATGTCAACAGAAATAGCCATCCAAACCGCAGCCACGCCGATGGCTGCATCAGCGGCGTAAAGCCGGCCAGACGCGCCGCGATCCATCGCGCCAGCTGCAGCGCGGTGGCCAGAGCCGCCACGCAGGCGGCGATCGACAATGACCACTCGACCGCATTGCTGCAGGCAAACCACATCTGCCGCCCTTGCCAGGCCAGCGCAAAGCCGCCGCCAAATCCCAGCAGCAATAAGGCAAGCCAACCACGCCGGCTCTTCCAACGTCGGCGCCAACCGCCTGCCAGCAGAAAGACGACCGCACCGACCGCACCCGCCAACCAGCCATACGCCCAGTGCGGCTCTTCGGTCACCGGACCCTGCATGGGAAATTTCGGTTTGGCATGGACGTCGAAGATGCCCCAATAGCCGCCCACCGTGCCTTCAAGCACACGCTGCCACGGCTGATCAAAAGCCGCAAACACGTTGTAAGGCATGCGCGCGGTCGTCGCGTAGCGCATGAATTCGCGCAGATAACGCGCCTCGTCGACCACGCTCGCCGTCACACCCTGCCGCGGACGTCCTTCGCTGGGCCAACCGGTCTCGCCGATCATTATCTGGCGCCCGGGAAAGGCGCGCTCGACTCGCGCGGAAACGTCCTCCACGTGCTGGACAGCCAGCGACGACGGCACCGGCTTATCTTCCCAGTAAGGCAAAATGTGGATGGTGATGAAGTCCACCGACGAGGCCAGTTCGGGATGGCGCAGCCAGAATTCCCATACGTCCGCATAGGTCACCGGCACACTGACGGCCGCTTTCACCTGCCGCAGATAGCCGGCTATTTGCGCCGAGGACAGCTCTCCGCGCAGCAGCACTTCGTTACCCACGATAATGCCGCGGATGGCCTGCGGATTCGCCTTGGCCGCTGCGATTCCGAGTCGGACCTGCTCATCGTTCAACTTGGGATTGCGGCTGAGCCAGATGCCCATCAGCACTTTCATGCCATGGCGAGCGGCAATCGCCGGCACGGCGCTCAGACCCTGGCCCTGCGAATAGGTGCGCACGCAGTCGAAACGCCGGGACAGCATGCGCAAATCCGCATCCACGCGCTCCGGACTGATGAAGGCTTTGGGATCGAGCGGCGACTCACCGCTGCGACGAAAAGGTCCGTAGGACACGCACGCAATGCGCGATGACGGCGCATCGGGCAGGTCAACCGGACGCCCGATCGACCACCACCACCACGCGCCAGCCACGGCGGCCATGACCATCAGCAACCAGGTGAATCCGTGCCGGCGATGCGTTGGCGAGGGCGCTTGAGGCATGCCGAATCCATCTCGTATCAAAGCGGTAAGCCTGCGAGTTTAGCAGGCCCATGCCGGCTCACTATCTTGCGATGCCTGCCATCATGAACCGCGCAGTCATGCGCCGGCGGGCCATCCACTACACTGGCGACCGAACGATTGCAGGAGTTCCCATGTTCGTCGCTGCTGCGCCCCGGCGCGTTTCGATCCCCGGTTTATTGTTGAGCCTCACCGTGCTGTTTGCTGCTACCTCGGCGCGCGCCAGCGAGCCCACGGACGCGCAGCGCGCCGCGTTCAAGCAGGCCTACGCCAGCGCGCAGCAGCAGGGCGGCGATGACTGGCGCCAGCTGGCAAGCACCCTGCGCGATTACCCGCTGTATCCCTACCTGCAAGCCGCCGCGCTGGAGCACGACCTCAAGCAGGATGATCTTGCCACGGTGCAGGCGTACATCAGGCAGTACCCGGACTGGATTCCCGCCGCCGACCTGCGCCGCGATTTTCTGCTGGAGCTGGCGCGCCGGCAGGACTGGGACGATTTTCTCGCGCTCTATCAGCCCAACCTCGGCGACGCGCTGACCTGCGATGCGCTGCAGGCAAAACTGTCGCGCGGCGCCACGCTGGATTTCGACCGCGATCTGACCAACCTGTGGAGCAAGCCCAGCCTGCCCGACGCTTGCGATCGGGTGTTCAACGCGGCGCACGATCAGGGCCTGCTGACAAGCACCCGGCTCTGGTCGCGCATTGATGCCGCCGCCGAGGCGGGGCAGCCGGGCACCATCGGCAAGCTGGCCGGCTGGCTGCCGCAGGGCGATCAGGCCACCGCGCAGCAGCTGGCGCAGGCCCTGCGCGATCCCGCATCGGCCGTTGCCGCGGCATCCAGCTGGCCCGACACGCTGCGCACGCGTGAGGCCGCCACCCTGGCGCTGACGCGGCTGGCGCGGCGGCAATCCGCCAGCGCCGACGCGGCCTGGCAAAACCTGCAGACGCATTTCGCTTTCAGCCCATCGCAGCGCGATCAGATCCTGCGCACGCTGGCGCTGTTTCACGCCACCGACTTCGACGAAAACGCGCTGACCCGTCTGATCGACCTGCCCGCCGCCGCTCAGAGCGACAGCACGCGCGAGTGGCGCGCCCGCATCGCGCTGGCGCAGCAGGACTGGAACGCCGTGCTGGATGCGATCGCGGCAATGAGCGACACCCAGAAAGCCGACGGCGAGTGGCGCTACTTCCGCGCCCGCGCGCTGGCCGCGCTGCATCGCGACGGGGAAGCGCGGCCGGTGTTCGCCATGCTGGCCAAAGAGCCGACGTTTTTCGGCTTTCTCGCCGCCGACAAACTTGATCAGCCCTATGCGATCTGTCCACTGCAGCTGGCCGACGATCCGCAGCGTGAACAGGAGCTGCTGAGACGTCCCGGCCTGCTGCGTGCGTTCGAGCTTTACGCGGTCGGGCTGCCCAAATATGCCCGCCGCGAATGGAACCGCGCGCTGCAGGGCGACGACCAGACCACGCTTCGGCTGGCCGCCGATCTGGCCAGCCAGCGCGGCTGGTACGACCGCGCGGTATTCACCTTGAACAGCGGCGACGCGCTGCGGCTCTACGACCTGCGCTTTCCGCTGGCCAGCCAGGACGGCGTGGTACCGCAGGCAGCGCAGGCCGGCATCGAGCCGGCCTGGGCCTATGGCATCCTGCGCGCGGAAAGTGCGTGGATGACCGACGCCCGCTCCGGCGCCAATGCACGCGGACTGATGCAGCTGGTGCCGGGCACGGCGGCGATGGTCGCGCGCAGCAACGGACTGAACTGGAACGGCGGCGATTCGCTGTACGACCCGACGGTGAACATCACCCTGGGCACGCGCTATCTCGCTCAGCTGGCCGGCCGCTACAACGGCGCGCCGTGGCTGGGCAGCGCCGCCTACAACGCCGGCCCGAACAAACTCGACCAGTGGCTGGCGGCGCGCGGCACGCTGACGCCGGACGTGTTCGTCGCCACCATGCCTTATAAGGAAACCCGCGAATACGTGGCACGCGTGATGGCCTTCAGCGTGATCTACGACTGGCGACTCAACGGTAACGCCGTGCCGCTGGCCAGTCGCATGAGCCCGATCGGGCAGGCGTATGAACTGCCCAACGCGATGACCGTGAAGCGTTCCATCGACTGCCCGGCCAGCGCAGTGACCGACAAACCGGAAAGCACGCCGGCACCTATTCCCGCGCCAGCACCAGCCATCACGCCGGCTGGGGCATCATCCACTCCCGGCTCGCCGTAGTGAAGCGCCATACTCGCTGACGTCGTCCATCCCTTTCGAGACATCGCAGGATCCACTTCATGGCCGCACAGAAAATCGTCATCCTCGGCGGCACCGGTTTCGTCGGCAGCCATCTCGTTCCCCGACTCGCCGCCGACGGCCACCATATCGTGATGCTGAGCCGCAACCGCGAGCAGCATCGCGCGCTGGGCGTACTGCCCAACGTCGTCGTCCGCACCGCGAACGTCTATAACGACGAGACGCTGCGCAAGGAGTTCACCGGCGCCGATGCGGTGATCAATCTTGTCGGCATTCTCAACGCCAGCGGCCCGCACAGCTTTCAGCGCGCGCACGTGGAACTGACCAGACGCGTGATCGCTGCCTGCCACGCCAGCGGCGTCGCGCGCCTGCACCAGATGAGTTCGCTGAAGGCGGGCCAGGGCCTGTCGCAATACCTGAAGACGCGCGGCGAGGCCGAATCGCTGGTCAAGGCCTCCTCGCTCGAGTGGACAATTTACCAGCCCAGCGTGATCTTCGGCCCCGGCGATGGTCTGGTCAGTCGCTTCGCGTCGCTGCTGAAAAAACTGCCGGTGTTTCCTCTGGCGCGGGCCAAATCGCGGATGGCGCCGACCTATGTCGGCGACGTCTGCGAAGCCATCGCCCGCTGCGCTGCCAGCGACAAGCTCGGCAAACGCAGCAGCTTCGAACTCTACGGACCCGAAGTGCTCACTCTGGGCGAGATCGTGCGCAGGATCAGCGACGCGTCCGGCTTGAAGCGCACCATCATCGCGCTGCCCGACAGCCTCGGCCGCCTGCAGGCGCAGGTCGCCGGCCTTTTGCCCGGCAAACCGTTTTCGCTCGACAACTTTCTTTCACTGCGCACCGACTCCGTCGGCAAGATCGACGGCTACGCCGCGCTCGGCATCGTGCCGCAACCGTTTACCCCCTGGCTGCCGCGGCTGATCCACGGCTCGCCGCTGCAAAACCGGTTGAACCAAGCACGCGCGGCACGGCGCTAAGACGTCGTCCGTCTCAAACTGGGCTGATTGGCATTTAGTCCAGCCGGCCCCATTCATTATGGCAACCACTAATCATTTGCTATGCGATGGCGCGCTCGATACCGCACCTTGCACACCAATCGCCCCTCGCGAAATATTGGAAAAAGCGAAAGATGGATTGGATGGCGCGCGATTAGGGTTTATGTCTTCGTCGTCGGCAATCGCCAGCCGGTTACCATCGAGCGTTACCCAGTGCGACGATGGAAACGGAGATGCACTACTCGAAACGTAGGAAAACTGCGTGTCGTATTTGCCGTCTCCGCGCGGCGAAACCTGCAAAGCAACGTTGACGATCATTTCGCTATCCATCGCACGACCCTTAATGATCGCCGGTCCGGTGATCCATGCATTGAGGTCGCTCGCAAGCAATCGTTCAAATGCTGGCGAGAGATTCGACGACGGCGAAATCTTCGTCACTTTGCCGTGCGAATTCACGCGCACCAGCACGGGCATGACTCTCGGGACAAAGCCAGAAAGGGACTCTGGGCCAGACGCCGCTGCAACCCCGATCGACACCACAAGCACGCCAGCAAAAGCCACTCGATAGAAACGTTTCATACCTTTCTCCTTGGCAATACCGTTAAGGATATTTAGTAAGTCGCGTGTCGAGTTTTATGAACGCGGCAGTTCAATTATTCGCCTGAATAAGCGGATCGTCAATATGCCTGCTTTAAGCATCGCAGAAGGGGTTTTGATGCGCCTGCCAGCTCTACTTCAAGGCTTCAACTCCGCCAGAACTTAAGGCAACGGGCTGTCAATCGCGCGATAAACCACCTTCACATGGCAAACTTCTCTCCATGCAAATTTATTTAGTCGGCGGCGCGGTTCGCGATGCCCTGCTCGGGCGAGCGGTGGTCGATCGCGATCACGTAGTGGTCGGCGCGACGCCCGACGATTTGCTTGCGCAGGGCTACCGGCCCGTCGGCAAGGATTTTCCGGTATTTCTGCATCCGCGCAGCGGCGAGGAATATGCGCTGGCGCGGACCGAGCGCAAGACCGGCCGCGGCTATCACGGCTTCGTGTTTCAGGCCGATGCTGCGGTCACGCTGGCGCAGGATCTGGCGCGGCGCGACCTCACCATCAACGCGATCGCGCGGGACGAAAACGGCGCGCTGACCGATCCCTATCACGGCGTGCGCGATATCGAGGCGCGCGTGCTGCGGCACGTGTCCGAGGCGTTTGTCGAAGACCCCGTGCGCGTGCTGCGGGTAGCACGTTTCGCTGCGCGCTTCGCGCCGCTGGGCTTCACCGTAGCCGACGAAACCATGGCGCTGATGCGGCAGATGGTGCGCGACGGCGAGGTTGATCACCTCGTGCCCGAGCGTGTGTGGGCGGAAACGCGCAAAGCGCTGGCCGAGCCGCAGCCGTCCGCCTTTTTGCGCGTACTGCGCGCATGCGGCGCGTTGGCGGTGCTGTTTCCCGAGGTCGACGCGCTTTACGGCGTGCCGCAGCGGGCGGAGTTTCATCCCGAGGTCGACACCGGCGTGCATCTGGAAATGGTGCTCGACGCCGCGGCGCGCATCGCGCCGGGTAACGACATCGTGGGCTTCTGCGCGCTCACGCACGATCTGGGCAAGGCGCTGACACCGGTGAATGAACTGCCGCGCCATGTGGGACACGAGCATCGCGGCGGCGTGCCGCTGCGGGCGCTGGCCGAGCGACTGAAGGTACCGACCGAGCATGCCGCGCTGGCCGAGCAGGTATGCCGCGAACATCTCAACGCGCACCGCGCCTTCGAGCTGAAACCGGCCACGGTGCTGAAGCTGATCAATGCGCTGGATGCACTGCGACGGCCCGCACGACTGGACATGTTTCTCGCAGCGTGTGAGGCCGACAAGCGCGGCCGACTGGGCCACGGCGACGATGCCTACCCGCAGGCCGACTACCTGCGTGCAGCGCGCGCCGCGGCGGCGGCGGTCGACGCCGGCAACTTCGTCACTCAGGGACTGGTCGGCCCGGCTATCGGCGCGGCAATGAACGCTGCGCGCGTCAAGGCCATTGCGCTAGTGAAAACTGAACATCCGTAAAGGCCCCGCGTTGTATAAAGTGCGGATAAACGGCGCCTGGATCGAGCGCTGATCCATTCATTCTGTCGAATTCTTTTGGAGTTGCCGGTGTCGCAGGCTTTCACCACGGTCTCACCCATGCGTCAGCGTTTCCGCCCGCTGCTGTGGCTTGCCATTACTTTTGTCGCGATAGCGCTGGTGACCCGCGTGGCGCTGCTGATCATGTCTGGCGTCGAGGTATCGCACCGTCCGTTCAACCTTCTCTACAGCTTTGGCGTAGGGCTGGGCTATGACCTCATCACGTTCATCTACGTGGCGTGGCCGATGGTGCTTTTCCTGTGGCTGGTACCAGCACGGCGAGCGCTGATTTCCGGTGTCGGGCAATGGCTGCTTTACCTGCTGGGTATGGCGCTTCTGTATGCGGCCTGCCTGGGACTGGTGTTTCTATGCTGGCACGTGCACGTGCACGAGTCGTGGCCGCTGGTGATTCTGTTTCTGTTTTTTCTGCCGATGCCGGCACTCGCCTACTCCGGACGCAGCGGCCAGTGGTCGATGTATCTGATGGGCATTGTGCTGCTCTACGGCCTGCTGTTTGTGGCGGCCTGCGAGCTGGTGTTCTGGAACGAGTTCAGCGTGCGCTTCAATTTTATCGCGGTGGATTATCTGGTCTATACGACCGAGGTGATTGGCAATATCCGCGAGTCGTATCCGATCTTCACCTGGCTCGGCCTGCTGGTGCTTGCCACGCTGGTGGTGTTTGCGCTGAGCAAGCGCGGCCTGCGCACGCGCGATGACGGCAGCCGCTTCTGGCAGCGCGGCAGCGTGGCGCTGCTGTGGCTGGTGCTCACCGTCGCGTCGCTGTTTGCCGTCAACGGCAGCATGAAAGACCAGACCCGCAACAGCTACGTCAACGAACTGGCCGGCAACGGCATCTACCAGTTCTTCGCTGCATTCCGCAGCTCGCACCTGGACTACGCCAAGTTTTATCGCACCCTGCCCGACGACAAGGCCTTCGGCATCCTGCGCGAACAGTTGAAAACGCCTGACGCCACGTTCGTCAGCAACGATCCACAGGACCTTGCACGCGAGATTCGCCACACCGGCGACGAGAAGCATCTCAACGTGGTGCTGATCAGCGTGGAGAGCCTGTCCGGCGATTACCTGGGCACCTTCGGCAACAAGGAAAACCTCACGCCGTATCTGGATTCGCTGGTCGGCCAAAGCGTTTTCTTCGACAACCTCTACGCCAACGGCACCCGCACGGTGCGCGGGCTGGAAGCGCTGTCGCTATCGGTGCCACCAACGCCGGGGGATTCGCTGATCCGCGAGCATCACAACGAGAATCTGTTTTCGCTGGCCGACATCTTCAACGATCGCGGCTATCAGTCGGATTTTGTCTATGGTGGCTACGGCTACTTCGACAACATGAACTATTTCTTCAGCCACAACGGCTACCGCACGGTCGACCGCGGCGACATTCCCAAGGATGCGCCGATCCACAGCCAGAACGTGTGGGGCGTGTCGGACGAGGATCTGTACACGCTGGCGCTGCAGCAGATGGACGACATCCACAACGATGGCAAACCGTTCTTCCTGCACATCATGACCACCTCCAACCACCGGCCGTACACCTACCCGGCCGGCCGCGTACCGCAAGTCAGCCCTTCGCGGCCCGGGGCGGTTGCGTACACCGACTGGTCGATCAAGAATTTCATCGAACGCGCGCGCAGCAAGCCGTATTTCGACAACACGGTGTTCGTGATCACCGCCGACCACTGCGCTTCCAGCGCCGGCAAGACCACTTTGCCGATCAACCGTTACCACATTCCGCTGTGGATCTACTCGCCGAAAAATTTTCCGCCGCAGCGCGTGAAGCAACTGATGGGCCAGTTGGACATTCCGCCGACCCTGCTGGGCATGCTCAACTTCAGCTATCGCACGCGCTTCTTCGGTCAGGACGTGTTCCAGCTGTCGCCGAACGAGGGGCACGCCCTGCCCGGTACCTACGAAAAGCTCGGCTATCTGCGCGACAATGCGCTCACTGTGCTGGAGCCGCAGCGCAAGCTGGAGCAGTTCACGCCGGACTACGCCACCGGTGACGCCACGCCGATCAATCCACAGAACCAGACCCTGATCGATCAGGCGGTGGCGTATTACCAGGTGGCCAGCGAGCAGTTCCGGCGCGGCCAGCTGGCGCGTCGACCCAGCGATTCGACAACGGTAACACCGTTGCCGGCTCCGCCAACCGTACCGGCCAAACCGGAAACGGCGCCTGCCCCGGCAGCAAGCGCGGGCAAGGTTCCAAGCAGCATGTAAGCGTCACGACATCATCCTGGCGCACGCTGCTGCCGCACGGCGACGGGCAAACGAGTTCCACGCCATCCGTGCAACGCCTCGAACGTTTGAGCCTCTTTATCGCAGCCTGACCCGGGACCAAAATCAGATGGTGCAGCACCGTCCCTTCGTGCGGCTGTTCGGCGGCCTGTGCCTGATCTGGGTGGCGCTGAATCTGCCGCTGCTGCTGAACATCCGTGTTCTGCCCTGGGACGCGATGATCTCGTCCTATCCGACGGTCTATTTCAACACGCATAGCCTGCGCATGGGCGAGTGGCCGTGGTGGAATCCGGCCATTTACTCCGGTTATCCGCAGATCGCCGACCCGCAGGGCATGCAGTTCTCGCCGCTGCTGATGGCGTGGATGCTGCTGCGCAAGGCACCCGGCGCCAGCTGGTTTACCTGGGGCGTGCTGCTGCATGTGCTGATGGGCGGCACCGCCATGCTCGCGTTATTGAAGCGCAGCGGCGCCAACGCCTTTGGTGCGCTGGTCGGCGCCACGGTATTCATGGCCGGCGGCGTCGCCGCGTCGCGGATGGAGCACACGCCGATTCTGCTGGCCTATGCGTACGCGCCGCTGGTGCTGCTGGCGCTGCGCCGTTTCTTCCAAGCGCCGGACTGGCGCCGAGGCCTGCTGCTGGGACTGGTCGCAGGCGCCATGGTGACGCAGCTGGTGCAACTCACGTATCTGCTGACGTTGATGGTGATCGTCTATGCGGCCGTCGCCAGCGTCATGCATTGGCGGGGCTACAGCACGGCGGCGCGATGGCGCTGGTTCGCCTGCGTGCTACTCGCAATGAGCTGCGCATCGGCTATCGGTTTGCCGCAGCTGCTTTTTACCTGGGCGTATACCACCCTGTCCAACCGCGCCACGCTGCCGCTTGCGGCCTCGGCAGGTGCGTCACTGGATTGGCGCGCGCTGCTCGCATTCTTCGATCCCAACGCGCTGCATGCCCTGCGCGGTGGCTACAGCGGACCGGCGGATCGGGTCGAAGCGTACCTGTACATCGGCGCCTTACCGACCTTGCTGCTCGTCGGTGTCGGCGCGGCTTGGCGTCAGCCGCTACAGCGTCGGCAGCTGACGTTTTTCGCGGTCGTGGCTGTGCTCGCCTTTTTCTACATGCTGGGCGTGAACACGCCTTTCTATCCGTGGCTTTATGGGTGGCTGCCGGGCGTGCAGCAGTTCCGCCGGCCATCGGATGCAGCCTACCTGCTGAATTTTTCCCTGGCCATCTTCGCCGGACTGGCGGCCAGTCATTTTCGGCTGGATTCGCGACGCCACGTCGGCTTTTTGCTCGCCATCGCTGCGCTGTGGCTGACGCTGTCCAGCCTGCCCATGCACCGCGCCGGCGTCCGCTGGCACGGCGAAACCCTGATCGCGGCCATCGTCGCCCTGCTCGCACTCTGGCGGTTGCGCCGGGCGGGCACGACGCTTCGCACAGCGACGTGGCTGCTGGTACTTCTCGTGGTGGATTACCGCTGCTTCAACCTCGACAGCACGTTCAACGAAGGCCAAGACAAGGCGAAAATCTTTCTGCGCGACGCCACCGCCAACTTTATCGCCGAACGCATGCCGTCGCCGCCCGGCGCGTTGCCGGCGCGTCTGGAATCCATTGATGCGGGCACGCAGTGGGACAACCTCGTGGTCCTGCGCAACCTGCAGTCGACTCAGGGTTATAACCCTCTGCGCTACGGGCTCTACGATCGCTGGTACGGCGCCAGAAGCAACGGTGGCGGTTTCGACGGTGCACCGTCGCGGGTCAACACGCCGTTCAACCCGACGCCCGACAGCAAGCTGAGTGATCTTCTCGGCGTACGCTACGTCATCAAGGGGCACAAAAGCGATGCAGCTCCGTGGTCAGCGCCCTCAGGCTACGAAAGAATCTTTGCCGATAGCCAAACCCGCAACGAAGTCTGGCAAAACGACAGGGCCTACCCGCGATGGCTCAACCCGACGCACGCGATCGCTTTGTCACCTCGACAATTCCCCTCGCCATTAGCCTTCGACGCAACGGATTTTCGCGGCACGCTCTGGCTGACCCCACGCAATACAGAAGATCAGCGAACCGGCGAGATATTGGTAGCTGCGTGCACTGCCCAGCTGGCAGTTACCGACGTGCAGGCCGCGCCGACGCGGCTGTCCTTCCGCACGCGGTCTTCGGGAGACGCCTGGCTGGTGCTGGGCGAGCTGGATTTCCCCGGCTGGGTCGCCGATGCCGATGGCGTGAACCTGCCCATTCATCGGGCCAACGGCATGTTCCGCGCGGTGTGCGTGCCCGCCGGCGATCACACCGTCCGCTTTGTGTTTCATCCCTGGACGATGGTGGCCGATGTCTGGCGGGAGCGCTCGCAGTGATCCGGCGTGCCCGCTACAGACGGCCGGACTGATCAGCCGCGAGCAGGTCAGCCGACAGCGGCAGCGTATCGAGTCCGCGGCAAAACAACATGGCCTGGAAGCGCTCGCCCATCTGGTCCGGCAGCATCAGGCGCTTGACCTGCTGGGCGAGCTGGTACGCGGCGTGGTCGTCGTCGGCCTCGCCCTGCATGCTCTGAAAAACGTCCTGCAGACCCGCACCGATCAAAAACGATGCCTGCGGCAGATAGACAGCCAAATCGAAGCCCGCACTTTTGCCGGCCTCGGCGAGGGCGGTAAAGTCGACGGAAGCGGTGAGGTCGTTGAGGCCGGGCAGATACAGCGGATCGTTGTGCGCGCGATGACGGTAATGCGCCATCAGCGTGCCATCGTCTCGCTCGGGCAGATAGAGCTCGCGACGCACGTAGCCATAGTCGATGAACAACATGACGCCGGCGGTGAGCGAGCCGGCAATTGCCTGAATCCACAGCGGCAGCTGCGGCAGCACTTCGGAGCGATAGCCATCGACGAAGGGCGCGCCCAGATCGCGTTCGATATGCCGTACCGCGCCGGATACCAGCGCATCGGCCGGACGATCGATACGCTGCAGCCGACCGTCGTTATCGAAACCGACATGCTCTTCCAAGATGTCGCCTCCTCGTACGGTAAAGCGCGTGGTCGGCAGTGCATCGATGACTTCGTTGGCGAACAGCACGCCGCACCAGTCATCCTCTGGCGGGCGATCAAGCCAGCGCACGCGGGCATTGATCTCCGGCGGAAGATGGGCCAGCAGCCGCGCGCGCTGACGCTCGCGCAGATCCGCGCTCGGTTCGAGAATCAGGTATTGGCGCGGCAGCGTATGGCTCGCTGCCAGCGCTCGAAGCGCCGCCTCCGCGAAGGCGCCGCTACCGCCACCGAGCTCCAGAAAATCCGCTTCCTCGCCCAGCGACGCCAGCGTGGGTTGCACCGCGTTGACGACGCAGCGGGCAAACATCTCGCCGAGCTCCGGCGCCGTGACAAAATCGCCGGCGGCGCCGAACTTGGTGCGCCCGGCGCTGTAATAGCCCAGGCCGGGCGCATACAGGCAGCGCTCCATGTACTGGGCAAACGAGAGCGGTCCCTGCGCCGCGATCATCTCGTGCAGCAACTGCACAAGACGATCGGAATGCGCGCGCTCGTCGGCGCTAGGTTCGGGGAGTCGGGATTGCATGGGCGGCGTTGCCAGTGGCCAGAAGCGCGGCAAGCATAACGGATGGGCCGATCATGGTTGATGGGGCCGCCCTTGGCTGAGCACTTTGGCCAACAGCATCCCTTTACCTCAATCCTCTCCCCGCGGGGAGAGGAGGCAAAAGCCGTCAGAAATCTTTCTGCAGCGTCACATACAGGCCCCGTCGCGGGCCGTACTGCGGCGCGCCCACGCCGATGCCGGTGCCATCACGCAGCTCGTAGGTGCGATCGAGCGCGTTGATCACCGCCAGCTGCGTGTGCAGTTTGCCGATGCTGGCAAAGTTGAAGTCGTGCGACACGTTGAGATTGAGCTGGAAATAATCCGGCAGCGACAGGCCGTTCGGCGTGTCCCCGTCCTTGCGCAGGCCGGTGCCGAACAGGTAATCCGCGCCCACTTTGGTGGTATCGGTCAGCGCGTAATTGATGCCGCCCGAGGAAGTGATCTTCTGATCGTGATCGAGATGGATGTAGTTGTCGTAGATATAGGCCAGGTCGACAGGCGAAAAGTTGTACTGGCCGGTGATCACGCGCTCGCCCATCGCGCGATTGAACGAGATGTTGGTGTAGAAGTTCAGCGGACCCTGATCGTAGTTCAGGGTGAACTCGTTGCCGCGAATGCGGCCGGCGTTGTAGTTGAAGGTGGAGAAGATCAGCGCCGCGCCGAACTGACCTTCGTCCTGCAGGCGGTCGACCTTGCGGTAGTAGCTGTCGAAGCCGACGGTCCACGCCGAGCCGAAGTTCTGCGAAATACCCGCGTCGTAATAATTGGAGCGTTCGGTCAACGGCGTGTTGTTGCCGTTGTTGGGCAGCGCGTTGGTGGTGCCCTGGAATTTGGCGATGGCGGTGGTGGTGATCGCCTCGGTCGCCGGCGGCGTGAAGTAGCGCGAGTAGCCGGCGTGCAGCGTGGTGCTGTCGGTGGCCTGATAGACCAGGCCCAGGCGCGGGCTCAGCTGGCTTTCGGTGCGAAAGGCCTGATATTCGTCGGCGCGCAGGCCGTAGTTCATGGTCAGCTTGTCGCTGATGCTCCACTCGTTCTGCAGATAGGCCGCGTACGTCTTGGCGACGATATGGCTTTCGTCAAAGATATTGAATGGCACGGTGCTGGTCTGGTTGCCGTCGGCATCGGCCGGAAACACCAGCGAGTTGTTGCCGCTGATCGCGCGCTCGAAGCTGCCGTAAACGCCATAGCGCAGCGTGTTGCTGTCACCCAGCGGGGTGGAAAAATCTGCCTGCAGCGTGCTGGCCACGTTGCTGCGATGGATGGTGGCCGCGACGCCGTTGAACATCAGATCGCCGATGTTGTCCGGCGAAAAGCCCACGCTGGTGTAGCGCCTGCCGACAGACACCTGATAGTCGGTATCGGCAAACTTGCCCTGCAATGCCAGCACGCCGAAGCGGGTTTTTTCGTTCTGCTGTTCGTTGAGATTGGCCGAATTGAAATCGACCGTGTCGAGATAGCCAAACGGCGGCGTCTGACCCGGATTATTCGGAATCTGGAAGCGGTTGTTCGAAACGCCGAAGAGAAAACTCAGGCGCGTGTCGTTGTTGATCAGGTACGACACGTCGCCAAAGGCCTTCACCTGATTGGTGTGGTCATGGATCGGCGTGCGGCTGGCGGTTGGGTTTTCGATGCCGACGTCGCTTTCCATGTAATTGGCGGTGAGGAAGTAGCTCCAGCGGTCGTTACTGCCCCAGATCGAGGCATTCGGATTGAACGTGCCGAACGAGCCGGTAGTGACGCCGACGCTGCCGCCGTTGCCGAGGTCGTGGCCGCTCTTGGTGGTGATGTCGACCACGGCCGCGGTGCGGTCGCCGTACTGTGCCGGCAACGCGCCGTCGAGCAGCTTCACGTTCTGGATCGTGCGCGCATCCAGCGCCTGACCAAAGCCCGAGATCGATTCGGGGATGATCACCCCGTTGATGCGGTACTGCAGGTTGGCGTGATCGCCGCGCACGTGGATGCCGCCGTACGAATCCTGCACCACACCGGGCGCCTGCAGCAGCACCTGATTGATCGGCGTGGACGCGCCCAGCGGCAGCTGCTCGATCGCCTTCTGGTCGATCACGTACTGGCTGCTGCCGGTGTCCGGCGAGAGCGAGTTGCGCGACTGGTCGAGCGCCGCCGTCACGTCCACCGCGCCGAGGTTCTTGGCATCTTTCGACGCCTGTTTGTTGCGCGCGCCGTGGTCGACCGTGGCGTCGTCATCTGTCGCGCCCTGGCCGGAGGCAGCGTCGGTGCTGACGGGCGCAGTCGCCTTGGTCGGCGGCGTGGTGTCGGCGGCCTGAGCGGACAGTGTGCCCAGGGCAAGGGCAAGACTCAGGGCAAGCAGGGAGGGCTTCATCGGGGTTTCCATCGGCAATAAAAAAAGAGTCGTATATGTAATGTTATAACATTACTTAAGCCTCGTGCGCGGCGTATGCGCCAGAAGTCATGTCCGAAGTCATGCCGGTGGACTGCCAGCAGCCGCCGATGTCGGTCCCCTCGCGCACCCGGACCCGGCGCCGGCAGAATGCCGCTCCTTGAACCGGGCTTCACGCCGTTCGCCTAGACTGCGATCTACCCTCTGGGGAAACCGGCCCGCGCACCAGGCGCATGGATCGGGCGAATCAGGCACTCGGGAGCCACGCATGAGCAAGACCAGCAAGAACGTACCGGCCGTCATCGAGCCGGTAGAGCACAACAAGGTCACACAGGCGATTCTCGATTTCGTCAGCAAGGTGCCGGCGAGCAAGATCGAAGGCAGCAGCGATCCGGATGCCGAAGCGCGCAAGATTGCCAGCGCCGCTGCCCGGCGTGCGGCACTCACCGCCGGCTCGCTGGCGCTGCCGCCCGGCCCGCTGGGCTGGCTGACCATTCTTCCGGAGCTGACGCTGATCTGGAAAATCCAGGGCCAGATGGTGAGCGATATAGCGGCGGCCTACGGGCACCACGCTTCGCTCGGCCGCGAGCAGATGCTGTGGTGCCTGTTCCGGCACACCGCCGCCCAGGCTTTCCGCGACTTGGTGGTGCAGATGGGCGATCGGCTGGTGTTTCGCCGCATGTCCCACGGCATCGCACAGCGCGTGGCCAAGCAGGTGGGCATCAAACTGACCCAGCGCACCGTCGGCGAAGGCATCTCGCGCTGGCTGCCGGTCGTCGGCGCGCTCGGCGTGGGCGCCTATGCGTATTACGACACCGGACACGTCGCTAGCACGGCGATTGCACTCTTCAGCGGCGATATGGAAATGGCGGATGACGGCGATGATGCAGTTGCCGCAGCAGGTGCCGCCGCAGCCACCGCGGCCGTGCTGAAACCCAAGGCGAAGACCGTCAGCAGCGCGGCCAAGTCCGCGGTGAAAAAGGCGGTGAAAAAGGTCGCGAAAAAGGCCGCTGACAAGGCGCTGGCAAGCACCGCGCGCAAGATCGCCAAGAAGGCCGACAGCGTAAGCAATGCCGCCAGCAAACGGGCCGCCGCCAAACCGCGCAAGCCGAAGTCCGAATGAATACGAAAACCTTCGCATTCCACGTGGTAGCCGACGCATGACCGCAGCACATCCCCGACCCGTTGCGCTGATCACCGGCGCCAGCCGCCGCGTTGGCGCCGTCGTCGCACGCACCTTGCACGCGGCTGGCTATGACCTGGCATTGCATTACCGCAACTCCAGCGACGATGCCGAAGCTCTGGCAAAAGATCTAGAAGCGCAGCGTCCCAACAGTACGCTGCTGCTGCAGGCCGATCTCTCGAATCTCTCAACGCTAAAGCCCCTGATCGAAAAACTGCTCGCGCACTTCGGGCGACTCGATGCGCTGATCAACAATGCCTCCGCGTTCTATGCCACGCCGCTGGAAAGCGCCACGCTCACGCAGTGGGATGAGCTGTTTGCCTCCAATGCGCAGGCGCCGTTTTTTCTGACCCAGGCGGCCATACCGGCACTGCGTAAAGCCGGCGGTGGCATCGTCAACATGCTGGATATCTACGCCGAGCGGCCGCTGGCCGGCTATACGCTCTACTGCATGGCCAAGGCCTCGCTGGCCGCCATGACGCGCTCGCTGGCGCTGGAACTCGGCCCGGACATTCGCGTCAACGGCATCGCGCCCGGCGCCGTGCTGTGGCCGTCCGAAGGCAAGAGCGAGGAAGAACAGAATGAACTGCTTTCGCGCACACCGCTGAAGCGCGCGGGCAAGCCGGAAGATGTTGCCAGCGCCATTCTCTGGCTGCTGCGAGATGCGCACTACACAACGGGCCAGGTCATCCATGTGGACGGCGGGCGCATCCTTTCCATCTGAGACCTGAAAACAAAAGGCCTCCCGATGCGGAGGCCTTTTGTTTACGCGGAGACGTCAGCTGCAGCGATTATTTCTTGCTGCGAAACGCCTGATCCAGCAGCACCGTATCGAAGCCCACGCTGGTTTCGCCGGACTCCGCATAGCGGTACAGGGCCGCGGCGTAGATGCCGTGCAGCGATGCCTGAATCAGCCCGAGCAGGGTCAGGCCGAGCACCACCACGACAATCGCGACAACCAGCGCCGCCACAGACTGCAATGCCATCGCGCCGCCGATCAGCACCGCCGCCACCACGACAGCAAGCACCATGAAGAGGCCGAACACCACGCCGATGCCGCCGTTGCCGATCAGGTTTTCGCCCCAGCTGCGCTTGAGCAGTTCCACGCTGTGCTTGACCGCATCGACCGGCCCCACTTCCTGGCTGGCGAGAATCGGCACGACGAGAAACGTCGCCACCGTCCAGGCCAGGCCCAGAAAGCCGACGACCAAACGACCGATCAGACCCAGCCGCTCCTGCACCATGCGCAGCACCAGTCCGACCGTCGCGGCGATCAAGGCATAGCCAAGAATCTGCGTGATCTTGCCTCGGGCCAGCGCGAAACCGGCCGACACACTGGTCGGCTCGCCGCGTAAATGCATCAGCGCCACGCCGGTCAGCGCCGTTTGAAAAAAGATGATGACGAAGTACTGCACCAGATAAAACGCGAACATCAGCAGATACGAGCCGGCCGACATGCGCTGGTGAAAGTCCTGTCCCACATGCTCACCGCCGACCATCATCAATAGGACCGGCAGTAGAAAACTCGCCGCCACCAGCAGCGTGCACGCGCCGGAGAGCAGCGGAAAGATCAGCAGCGACTTGTCCGACTGCAGGACGGCCGCGCTGGCCTTCATCAAGGCCCAGCTTCGCGAAAACTTCCCCGCCATAACTATTCTCCCCCGTGGATGACGCTGCTTTTTTAGCACCGATGGCGGCGGCGCAACAGTGAAAGAAGCGGGAGATACCTGTGGCGCGAACGCCGAGGGCGGCCCGGAGGGCGAGCGGCGCAGCCGCGAGTAAACGGAAGATCATCGGCACTTCGGCTCCGACGCCATCCACTTATCCTGATCGGTGCAAAAGATAGGGTCCGCCGCTTAGGCGTTCGACAAATCCATCGACGTATCGACGGTCATCGGCTCGCTGTCGGCAGGAAACGCCTGCCACAGTTCGCGCATGCTTTTGCCACTGAGCGGATGCCGGAAATCCGGCGCGATATCGGCGATGGGTCGCAGCACGAAGGCGAACTGCAGCTCGTTGCGCGGTATCTGCAGATGGCCCGTGCCGTCGACGATCAGATCGTCGTAGAAGACGATATCCAGATCCAGCGTGCGGTCGGCGTAGCGCGGCACGTCGCGGCGGCGGCCGTGGCGGTCTTCCAGCGCATGCAGCCATTCGTTCAACGCCGTCGGCGAAAGATCGGTGTCCAGCCCCACGGCCAGATTAACGAACTCCGCACCCTCGAAACCGACTGCCTTGCTGCGATAAGCGGGCGACACGGCGAGCGCGCCGAAGCGTTGGCGCAGTTCGTCGACAGCGGCACGCAGATAGCGCTGCGGCTCCACGTTGGAGCCAAGGCTGAGATAGACCCGCGCCATCAGTCCGGCCGCGTGCCGCGTTCGATGCGCACGCCCACCGACTTGGCGCCACGCACTGCGCCGGGCTTGGACAGCTTCAGGCGCACCCAGCTAACGCCGAACTCCTCGCGGATGATCAGCGCGCAGCGCTCGGCCAGCGTCTCGACCAGACCGAAGCTGGATTCGGCGACGTAGCCGATCAGGCGCTTGGACACGTCCTTGTAGTTGAGCGTATCGGCAATGTTGTCGCTGGCGGCCGGGCGGGTGTTGTCGAACGCCATCTCGATGTCGAACGACAGCGTCTGGCGCACGCGCCGTTCCCAGTCGTAGATACCGATGACGGTATCGATACGCAGGTCTTCGATGAAAACGATATCCATGGAAAGCATTGCCCGTTGATCAGGGACACAGGTTCGGCGAGCCGGCGTGCGGATGCAAGCCGCCGATTGCCGCAGCGGCGGTCATGCGATCATAGGGGCATGACCACCTTCCATACGCTTGCCCTCAAACCCGCCCTGCTCGACAGCGTCGAAACGCTGGGCTATGCCGATATGACGCCGGTGCAGGCGCAGAGCCTGCCGCCCATGCTCGAAGGTCGCGACGTGATCGCGCAGGCGCAGACCGGCAGCGGCAAGACCGCCGCTTTCGGCCTCAGCCTGCTGCAGACGCTGGACGCCGACACCATTCGCCTGCAGGTGCTGGTGCTTTGCCCCACGCGCGAGCTGGCCGATCAGGTGAGCAAGGCGATCCGCCGGCTGGCGATCAATATTCCCAACGTGAAGCTGCTGACGCTGTGCGGCGGCATGCCGCTCGGCCCCCAGCTGGCCTCGCTGACCCACGATCCGCATATCGTGGTCGGCACGCCGGGCCGCGTGCAGGAGCATCTCAAGCGCGGCAGCCTGCACGGCGGCGGCATCAAGGTGCTGGTGCTGGATGAAGCCGACCGCATGCTCGACATGGGCTTCAGCGACGCCATCGACGACATCGTCGGACGCATCGCCAAGCATCATCAAACCCTGCTGTTTTCCGCCACGTATCCGCAGGAGATTCGCGCCGTCAGCCAGCGCCTGCAAAAGAATCCGGTCGAGGTCACGGTGGACGCGCCGGCCAACGAGGTGCCGGCGATCGAGCAGCGCTTCCACGAAGTGGAGCCGGCGCAGAAGATCGATGCGCTGGCGCAGCTGCTCAGTGGCGAGCGCGGCACTGACGTATCCGGCCAGCAGGCGCTGGTGTTCTGCAATATGCGCCGCGAGGTGGATGCAGTCGCACTGGAACTCGACCGCCGCGGCTTTTCGGCGCTGGCCCTGCACGGCGACATGGACCAGCGCGACCGCGACGAGGTGCTGGTGCGCTTCGTCAATCACAGTTGCAGCGTGCTGGTGGCCACTGACGTCGCCGCGCGCGGGCTGGACATCGTCTCGCTGCCGCTGGTCATCAGCTACGACATCGCGCACGATCCGGAAACCCATACGCATCGCATCGGACGCACCGGCCGCGCCGGTCAATCGGGCCTGGCGATCACACTGTGCGCGCCGCGCGAACGGCCCAAGGCACTCAACATCGAAGAGCTCAACGGTACGCCGCTCGCCTGGCGGCCGCTGAAAGTAGCGCCCCAGCGCAGCAAGACCCTGCATTTGGCGCCGATGAAAACCCTGGTGATCGACGCAGGACGACAGGACAAGCTGCGCCCCGGCGACATTCTCGGCGCGCTGACCGGCGACGCCGGCCTCGCCGCCAAGGACATCGGCAAGATCGACGTCTATGCGACGCGCGCCTACGTGGCCATCAGCCGCTCGCTCGCCGCCAAGGCGCTGGAGCGCCTGCGCGCCGGCAAGATCAAGGGCCGCAGCTTTCGCGTTCGCCCGCTGGGTTGATTGCGGACTATCTATTATCTAAACAGACGACGGAATGACTCCGATGATTCGACGGCTGACTTATCTCTTCGCGCTTGCCCTGCTGACCTGCTGCGCGCCCGCCGGCGCGGCGATACCCACGTATAGCTACAAGGTCGTGCACGTCTATCCTCACGACATCACCGCCTATACCGAAGGCCTGTTCTACAAGGACGGCTTTCTCTACGAGGCCACCGGCGAAGAGGGCGAATCGACCGTGCGCAAGGTCGAGCTCGAAACCGGCAAGGTGCTGCAGCGCTACGACGTGCCGCCGCAGTATTTCGGCGAGGGCATCGTGGACTGGAAGGGCAAGCTGCTGCAGCTCACCTGGAAAAGTCAGATCGGCTTCGTGCACGATCTCAGCACGTTCAAACTGGAGCGCAGCTTCACCTATCCGGGCGAAGGCTGGGCGCTGACGCGCGACAGCAAGAAGCTCTACATGAGCGACGGCACGCCGACGCTGCGCGTGCTCAACCCGGATACGCTGCAGCAGATCGGCAGCATCGACGTCACCGCCGACGGCGAGCCGGTGAAGAACCTCAACGAGCTGGAGTGGGTGAAGGGCACCCTCTACGCGAACGTGTGGCTCACCAGCAAGATCGTCCTGATCGATCCGGCCACGGGACACGTGACCGGCATCCTCGATCTCGCCAGCCTGTTCGACGTGAGTCAGCTACCGGAGCCGGTCAACGACTGCCTCAACGGCATTGCCTACGACGCCAAGCACGATCGACTGTTCGTCACCGGCAAGCGCTGGCCCAAGCTGTTCGAAATCAAACTCGTGAAGCAGCCGGCAACGTAAGGACTCGCCTCACCGGCCCATGCTTGGCGTCGACGTAGCGAGGCCAACGGCGTCACGGCGAATCGGATAGCTAGTCGCGGTTCCTGTCGGGACTGCCAGCCGCATCGCGCCCCATTTCGTCCTGCCGCATTGGCATCGCATCGATGATGCCGAACAGCTCGTTCAGTTCGATCGGCCCATGGCGCTCGAGCTTTTTGCCACCGTCCTTGCCGACGAGTATCACCCTGTGCAACGGACCCGGGCGCAGCCTGAGTTCTTCGATCAGCGCCTTGCTTGCTGCAACGCTCATGTCGCGGCCATCGCGCTGGCCGTGGCCGTCGATCACCGTGAATAAAATCATGTCGCGCTCCGCGAAAGCGCGCTGGTTGTCCGGTTCGCTCAGTGACGTTTTCAGCTTGAGCAGCACTGGATCCGCGGCGCTTGCCGCGATGACGATAAGCGGGCGCGTTTTACCGAATTCCTGAGCCAGCGGCGCGTCACTGCTCGCTGCAAAGCTGTGCGTGCCGACGATGGACGCCGCGGCAAAGATCAACGTTCGGATAAGCATGCGAGACTCCTCGGTGAATCGGCCTGCACTGCGCGCATCGCTGCGAGGCTGCTGTCAGCAATCGGCGCTTGAGAAGGATTGCCCTGCCCCTGTGAAGCGCGAGTCACCTGAAAGGGCGAGCTACAACTGCGCACCAATCGCTCGGGTTCGAACGTGCCTTAGCCCGTGCTGGCCGTGTCAGTAGCGCGAGCCATGCTCCCGCCTTGATCCAGCCACTGCGCCGCGCCGCGGCCGGCCATCAAGCCGCTGGCGAAGCACGCGGTCAGCAGATAGCCGCCGGTCGGCGCTTCCCAATCCAGCATTTCGCCGGCGAAAAACACGCCGGGCTTCGCGCGCAGCATCAGCGCGTCGTCCAGCGATTCCAACTGCACGCCGCCGGCAGTGCTGATCGCCTCCGCCATCGGTCGCGGCCTGTGCAAATGCAGCCGCAGTGCCTTGAGCTGCGCCGCCAGCGCTACGGGATCGGCCAGCGTGGGCTTGTCGACCCGTTCGAACACCAGCGCGCTCTTGTATGCATCCAGCCCCGCGCGACGACGCAACCAGTCGCCGATGCTGTGCTTGCCGCGAGGCGCCGCCAGCCGTTCGGCGAGTACCGCCTGCGTGTAGCCTGGCACCAGATCCAGCGTCAGCACGGCTTCACCGTTCTCGGCGATCTGCTCGCGCAGCTCGGCGCCGATGGCGTAGATCAGGCTGCCCTCGATGCCGTACTCGGTCAGCACGAACTCACCCTGCCGCGCATGCGCGATGCCCTGCCGATCGGTCCAGTGCGCGATCACCGGCTTCAGCGGTGCGCCGGCGTAGCGGCCGATCAGGTACTCGCTCCAGGGGATTTCAAAGCCGCAGTTGGCGGACTGCAGCGGGGAAACCTCGGCACCTAGCTGCTGCATGGCATCCACCCACGCGCCGTCGGAGCCGAGCTGCGGCCAGCTGGCACCGCCCAGGGCGAATATCACCGCATCGGCTTTCGCCGTGCACTCGCCATGCGACGTGCCGAAGCGCAGCACGCCATCACGCTGCCAGCCAAGCCAGCGGTGATGCACATGAAAGCGAACGCCGGATTCGCGCAGGCGATGCAGCCATCCGCGCAGCAGCGGCGCGGCCTTCATATCGGCAGGAAACACGCGACCGGAGCTGCCCACAAACGTTTCCACGCCGAGGCCGCTCGCCCACTCTCGCAAGGCCTGCGCGTCAAAAATTTTGAGCCAGCGGCCGATTTCTGCGTGGCGCGAGCCGAAGCGGCTGATGAAGTCAGCCGCGGGCTCCGCATGCGTAAGGTTGAGTCCGCCCTTGCCGGCGAGCAGAAATTTTCGGCCGACCGAGCCCTTGGCATCGTAAAGATCGACCACCGCGCCGGCGGTCCGCGCCGCTTCAGCAGCCATGAGCCCCGCAGGGCCGCCGCCAATGATCGCCAGTCGGGGAATGGTGGCCTCAGTCATTGCTCCATGGTGGCACGTCGGCTGGATGGACCAAAGTAATAGTGGTACTACGCCAGAAGTGCTCCCGCATCAGCCCATTTTTTTCGAAGATCCGATAAAAACCATCGCACGCCTATTATTCGATCCTTTCAAAAGCCTGTAAATCATTATCGAAACTATTTATTTGCCTTGGCTCTTCGCTTATTCAGAAAAATTCTTCATAGGCTTATTACATTTTATATGGGTGGATAAACCACGGATGTCGCGTGCAACAGTCGGCGTCAAAGCAAGGCATGAAGTTTATATCGATCTAACCGTAACTATTTGCGATTTAGCAAGTTATTACCTGCGAGCGGCATGACACCCTGGGATCGCTCGTCGAAATATCGGGCACCAACGACGCCTAAATATTACATAATACATTGTTTGTAATGGATAAACGCAGAGACAAATTGCAGCCTTCTGGAAGGCTGACGACAGGCCGCGTAAGTTGCCGCAAGCGTTCGGACCGCTGATTTTCCTGCGAAAACGGTTGCGCCTCGCGGATCATTTCAAACCGTACGGCGATTGTGTGATTGCAATCACTGGATACTTCAAAAAATCCTATTGACGCTACTTGAGCATTCGCCATAACGTCGAATGGTTGGCCAATGGGGATTTTGGCAAACGGTCTCGTCACGACGCCAGTTCTTATTTTGGCGTCGCCCTGTCAAAACGTTCGTATCAACCCTTTCCAGGGACATCAAAGAGGCTTACGCAACGTCGACGGGATCGCAGGGCAATCCAAGAAAAACCGCTGGTGCCGCGTCTGTCCGCGGCACTCCATTACATGAGGTGTTCGTGCCCCGTGCGGGGTCGTTTTGCCTCAAAAACTTCGGGAGTTCCAATGCAAAGTCATTTCCGTCTCAAGCTGCTGGTCGCATCCATGGCTCTGGCCACTACGGCATCTGTCTGCGCCTCGCCCGCGAGCAACGTCAGCACGGCATTTGTCGGGCTGGCTCAGGCACAGCACGCCACCACCCTGCGTCAGGGTGAAGTTGTCACCGGCCCGCTGGCCGCCTCGCAGTCGGTGCCGGTTGTCGTGGCGCTCAAGCTGCGTAACCAGGACCAGCTCGACGCTTTCCTTGCCAATGCGCAGAAGCCCGATACCCCGGTAGCCCAGCGCACGATGAGCCCGGAGCAGTTCGCCGCGAAATTCTCGCCGACCCAGGCACAGGCCCAGGCCGTGGCGGATTACCTGACCAAAGCCGGCTTCAGGAACGTGGCGATCGCGCCGAACCGTCTGCTGGTCACCGCCGACTCCACCGCCGATACCGTGCGTGCCGCCTTCCACACCACGTTTGAAAGCGTGCGCACGCCGGACGGCCGCAACGCTTATCACAACACCAGCGACGTGATGATCCCTGCCGCGCTGAAGGACAGCGTGCTATCTGTGGTCGGCCTTGATACCGTGCACGTGTCGCACACCTTCGCCAAGTTCGCCAAGACCAATGCGGTGACCACGCAAGCCACCGGCACGGCCACTGGCCACAACCCGGTCGATTTCGCCACGATCTACGGCGCCAACAGCCTCGCCACGGCGTCGACCATTCCGGTCGGCATCATCGTCGAAGGCAGCCTGACCAAGGTGCTGAGCGACCTGAAAACCTTTGCCTCTAACAACGGCCTTCCCGCGGTCACGACCCAGGTCGTTGGCAGCGGCGGCAGCGACACCAGCGGCGACGGCGAATGGGATCTGGACAGCCAGGACATCGTGGGTATCTCCGGCGGCGTGCAGAAGATCGTTTTCTACGACACCACCTCGCTGACCGACGCCAACCTCACCGCCGACTACAACGCCGCCGTGACCGCCAATGCGGTGAAGGTGATCAACGTCTCGCTGGGCGAATGCGAAACCTCGGCACAGCAGGCCGGCACCGTGTCGGCGGAAGACCAGATCTTCAAGCAGGCCGTGGCGCAGGGTCAGACCTTCTCGGTCTCCTCGGGCGATTCCGGCGCGGATGAGTGCGGCACCGGCGGCGTCACGCCGAGCTGGCCCGCCAGCTCGCAGTATGTGGTCGCCGTCGGCGGCACCGAGCTGTACACCTCCGGCACCACCTGGGGCAGCGAGACCGTGTGGAACAACCTGAGCGCCAGCGAAGGCGCCACCGGCGGCAGCCCCAGCACCTTCGAGCCGCAGCCGAGCTGGCAGTCGGGTGTCGGCCAGAACGCCGGCCACACCACCCGCGGCGTGCCGGACATCGCGTTTGACGCGAGCCCGGTCAGCGGCGCGCTGGTGATCGTCGACGGCGCGGCCAACCAGCAGATCGGTGGCACCAGCCTGGCCTCGCCGCTGTTCGTCGGCTCATGGGCACGCACCATGGCGGCCAAGGGCACCGGCCTCGGCTTTGCCGCACCATTGATCTACAAGCTGCCGACCTCGGCCTTCCACGACGTCACCTCGGGCAACAACGCCGGCGAAACCGCCGCCGCCGGCTGGGACTACACGACCGGCTTCGGCAGCCTCATCGTGAGCCAGGTGGTTGCCAATGTCGGCAGCTCCGGCGGTGGCGGCGGCACGGGCGGCACGCCGACGGCCAACTTCAGCGACACGGTCAGCGGCCTGACGGCCACCTTCACCGACTCGTCCACCGATTCGGGCGGCACCATCAGCTCCCACGCGTGGACTTTCGGCGACGGCAGCACGTCCACCGCCACCAGCCCAAGCCATACGTACGCCGCGGCAGGCACGTACAGCGTGACCGAAACCGTGACAGACAGCGTCAGCGGAGCCACCAGTTCCAAAACCGCATCGGTCACGGTGACGGCTTCGGGTGGCGGCTCGTCGCAGCTGATCGTCAACGGCGGCTTCGAAACCGGCGCCGCAAGCCCGTGGACGCTGAGCGCCGGCACGCTGTGCAGCAACAGCACCTGCTCGGGCGAAGTCGCCCACGGCGGCAGCTATTTCGTCTGGCTCGATGGCTACGGCACCAAGCACACCGACACGGCCTCGCAGACGGTCACCATCCCCAGCGGCAAGACCTCGGCCACGCTGTCGTACTACCTGCACATCGATACCGCGGAAACCGGATCGACGGCCTACGACAAGCTCACCGTGCAGGTGTTGAACAGCTCGGGCACCGTGCTCAAGACGCTCGCCACCTACTCGAACGTCAATGCAGCCACCGGCTACGCCGTGCACACGGCCAGCCTCGCGGCCTATGTCGGCCAGACGGTGACGATCAAGTTCACCGGCACGGAAGACTCGTCAAACCAGACCTCCTTCGTACTGGATGATGTGACACTGACCGTGCAGTAAGCCGCGCTGCAGGATGACGGTACGCTTTGGCCGTCATCCAAAGCGCGTAAGACGAAGGGCCCGGTCGCAAGACCGGGCTTTTTTTGCGATCAGCGCGACATCAAGAGCGCACCGTGCAGCGTGCACGCGTTGTATGGTTATCGCCTTCCCCGCTGCTGGATATCCACCATGCTTCGAAGCGCGCAGGCCGTTTTCCTTTTTGCCCTGATCAGTGCAACCGCCGGCAGCGCCGCGGTGGCTGACACGATGGCAGCCACCGAGCAACCCGCGCTGCACGCCTTGGCCGCCGCACCTAGCGAAGCCGAACTGCGCGCCACCATCACCAAACTGGTTGGCTTCGGCACGCGCCACACGATGTCCGACACCACCTCGAAGACGCGCGGCATCGGCGCGGCGCGTCAATGGGTGAAGTCGCGTTTCGAGGCCATCTCGCGCGACTGCGGCGGCTGCATCGAGGTAGTCACACCGGCGCAGACCTTCACCGGCAAGCGCCTGCCCACACCGACCCAAGTGATGGACGTGGTGGCGATCAAGCGCGGCAAGGGCGATCCCAACCGCGTGATCGTGATGACCGGCCACCTCGATTCCCGCGTGACCGACGTGATGAACAGCAAGAGCGATGCGCCCGGCGCCAACGACGATGCCTCCGGCGTCGCCGCCTTGATCGAGGCCTCGCGCCTGCTCTCCAAAAAGGACAATCAGGCCACCCTGGTGTTTGCCGCGCTGTCGGGCGAAGAGCAAGGCCTCTACGGCGGCAAGGTGCTGGCCGATTACGCGGTGGCGCAGGGCTGGCAGGTGGAGGCCGATCTCAACAACGACATCGTCGGCAACAGCCGCGGCCAGAACGGCGCCGTCGACAATACCTCGGTGCGCATATTCTCCGAAGGCACCAAGAGCAACGAAACGGCCGCGCAGGCAACGGCCCGAAGCTACCACGGCGGCGAGGTCGATTCGCCCTCGCGCAACATGGCGCGCTACATGGCCAGCCTTGCCGACACCTACATGCCCGATCTGCGCGTGCACATGATTTATCGCACCGACCGCTACAGCCGCGGCGGCGATCAGGTGCCGTTTCTTGAGGCAGGCTTTCCCGCCGTGCGCGTGACCGAATCGCACGAGGATTACACCCGGCAGCATCAGGATCTGCGCATCGGCAAGACCGACCAGGACAAGGGCATCCACTACGGCGACACCATCGACGGCATCGACTTCCACTATCTCGCTCGCGTCACCGCGCTCAATACGCTGACGATGGCATCGCTGAGCCGCGCACCGGCGCCGCCGACCGGTGTCACCATCGAAGGCGCACTGGCCACGGACACGACCGTGAAGTGGAACAAGGTCGCCGGCGCCGCCGGCTACCGTGTGCACTGGCGCGATACCACCGCCGCGCAATGGCAGCACCAGCAAAGCGTCGGCTACGAGGATCACGCCGTGCTGAAAGACGTGGTGATCGACGACTGGTTCTTCGGCGTATCGTCGGTATCGGCCGACGGCTACGAAAGTCCGGTCGTGTTCCCCGGCGACCCCGGCAGCTTCACGCGATCGCCTGCGCCCGCCGGCAGCAGTTCGGCTCCGGGCCACTGAGTGGATTTGGTCGAGAAAAAAGGCGCCCAAGGGCGCCTTTTTTTTATTGGCGAAGCGAACCGATCAACCGCCGCTGGAGGTAGCCGGCGCGGGCGCAGACGAGTTGTCGGCCGCTTTCTTCATATGATGATGATGCTTCGCCGGAGCGGGGGCGCTGCTGGCATCCGCGGGCGCCGAGCTGTCGGACGAGGAGCTGTCCGAGCCGCCGCCTTCGCCGCGGGTGTAGACGATTTTCTTGTCGCCTTCGCAGGTACCGACAACCTTGGCGTCCGCACCGGCGTTGTCACTGGAAACCACCTCAAGCTTGTAGTTGCTGACGCCGTTGGCCTTGATCTTCGCATCAATGCTTGACTTCACATCGTCACACGACGCGTGGGCCATGACCGGCAGGGCGAGAACCAGCAGGGCCATCAATCCAAAACGCTTGTTCATGGGTCTTCTCCTTGTAGGGTTAAAACGGGACGCACGGGCGCAGTCCGAATGAAACGCCTGCGACGATGAAAATCAGGTGCATGCGTCATTATCCCGATCGAACATGACCGGATATCACCGGCTGTACTTTGTACCCTGCAAACCTGTGGCTCGCGTCACGTGCCGCGTGGCTTGGCGCGATGCGTCGGTACCGCCGTCCACGGATCGTCCGGCCAGGGATGCCGCGGATAGCGGCCCTTCAATTCTTTTTTCACTTCGGGGTAGGTGCGCTCCCAGAAGCCTTTGAGATCCTGCGTGACCTGGATCGGCCGGCCCGCGGGTGACAGCAGGTGCAAGGTCACCGGAATGCGGCCGCCGCCAATGCGCGGCGTATCGGCCAGACCGAACAGCTCCTGCAGCTTGACGGCGAGCACGGGCGGCTCGTCCGGCGCGTAGTCGAGCCGGCGCTGCTGGCCGCTGGGCACGGTAATGCTCTCGGGCGCCTGCGCGTCGAGCGTTCGGCGCTGCTCGTAATCGAACAGCGAGGCCAGCGCCTGCGACAGTTCCTCCGTGCTCAACGCATCGAGCGCGCGCTTGCCGTTGAGATACGGCGCCAGCCAGCGGTCGACGGAATCGAGCAAGGCCTCGTCGGAAACGTCCGGCAGGCCGAGTTCGGGCATCCACGCGCGCAGTGCCTGCATGCGCGCACGCAGCCGTTTGGCGTGCTCGCCCCACGGCAACGACGCGATGCCCCTGGCGCGCACGACGGCCAGCAGCGCAGGCAGCGCATCTGCCGGGCGCACCGGCACGCTGCGGCGCTCCAGCACGATGGCACCGAAGCGATGCTCGTCGAAGGCCTCGACGAGCGCACGCGATTCGTTCCAGCGCAGCGTGCGCTCGCGCACGAACTGCGCGGGATAGTCGCGCTCCAACGCCGCCGGATCGAGCGGGGCGGCAGACAGAATCAGACTGTCGCGTGCCTCGTGCCGCAGATCCAGCACTACCAGCCACGGCTCACCGTGCAGCGCGGTATTGTCGTGCAGGCGCGCGCCGCGCCCGTTGGCGAGCGTGTAGCGCAGGGCATTGGACTCGTCACGGCGCGCCACGCGATCGGGAAACGCATGCAGCAGCAGATCGCCGACGGCGTGGCTGTCCGGCATACCGCTGGCCGGCGTTCGGACGTCCAGACGTCTGCGCCAGCCCTTGCCGATCTGCTCGATCGCTGACAGCGCGCCACTATCCACATCCATGGATGAACTGGAATTGCGCGACGGGCCGCGTCGATCGCGCCATGCGTGCAACGCCGTGACGCGCGTGCGGAAATCGTCGCTGCGCGCCGACCCGCCGCGCATGGGCGAGCGCGCCTCCATCAGCGCCAGCAGATCGCAGATCAGCGGCCGCAGAACCTCCGGCGCGCGCAACGCGGCCGCCGCCAGCCGTGGGCTGACGCCCAGATCCAGCATGGCGCGGCCCAGCGGGGTAATGCGCTTGGCATCATCCAGCGCGCCGAGGCTGATCAACAGTGCGCGTGCCTGGGCCAGCGCGCCGCTGGGCGGAACATCCAGCCACGGCAGCGCGTCGGTATTGGTGGTCGTCACGCCCCAGGCCGCCAGTTCCAGCGCCAGTGCGGACAGTTCGGCGTGGCTGATTTCCGCGCGCCGCGCCGATTCCAGCCGCTTGCTCTGCGGCCACAGCCGATACGCCGTGCCGGGCGCCACGCGACCCGCACGGCCCGCCCGCTGATCGGCGGAGGCCTGCGAAATAGGGACGACATCCAGCCGAATGAAGCCCGAGTTCGGATCGAAGCGCGGTTCGCGCGCGAGCCCCGCGTCGATCACCGCGCGAATGCCCGGCAGGGTGATGCTGGACTCCGCCACATTGGTGGCCAGCACTACACGCCTCATACCAGCTGGCCGCATACCGGATTCTCCCGGCGCCAGGGCGGCCTGCTGTTCGACCTGGGACAGCTCGCCGTGCAGCGCCAGCACTTCGACATTGTCGTGCGTGATCGTCTGGGCCAAAGCATTTTTTGCCCGAACGATCTCGCGCTGACCGGGCAGAAACGCGAGCACGTCGCCCTCGTTTTCGTCCAGCGCCTGCCGCGCAACGCGGGCGAGGTGGTGCTCGACCGTTTCCTGCGCGCGTGCCGGCGGATGCTCGATGCGCACGGGGAAACTGCGCCCGGGGCTGGTGATGCGCGGCGCGTCCAGCCACTGCGCGATGCGCTCGCCGTCCAGCGTGGCAGACATCACGATCAGCCGCAGATCCGGCCGCAGCGTGGCCTGCACGTCGAGCGCCAGCGCCGCGCCCAAGTCACCGGCAAGATGCCGCTCGTGAAATTCATCAAAGAGGATCGCGCCGATGCCGGCAAGCTCCGGATCGCTTTGAATCAGCCGCGTGAGAATGCCCTCGGTGACCACTTCAATGCGCGTCGCCGCGCTGACCTTCGACTCGAAGCGGATGCGGTAACCGACGGTTTGTCCAACCGCCTCGCCCAGCTGCTGCGCCATGAACTGCGCGGCAGCGCGGGCCGCGAGACGGCGCGGCTCCAGCACGATGATCTTGCTACCCGCCAGCCACGCCGCATCGCGCAGGGCCAGCGGCACCTGGGTGGTTTTGCCCGCGCCCGGCGGCGCCTCGAGCACCAGCCGCGGATGATTGGACAGCGACGCGCCGATTTCCGGCAGCAGCGGCGTGATCGGAAACGCGAAGACCGAAGAAGTGTTGCTCGGGGAAGGCGGCGATGCATTCATCGCCGCCAATGATAGCGGCTGCCGCGCGGCGCCTATGGAAGCACGTGCGACGAACCGTCCATGGTTCGTCTATCGACATGCCGCGATCAACTAGGGAGTCGCGGAGCCAGCCAGGCAGCTGTTTTGCTGCTTGCGCGCCGCATCGGCGCTGCCCAGCCGATTATTGTGCAGGCGTGCCTGCGCGATCACCGCCCAGTTTCGTTGGCACAGCGATCCGCGGTGAGAACCCTGCCGCCATGACTGCATGGCCAGATCCTGTGCGTTGGCAAAATCGGACTGGCGCAGCGCGTCTTCCGCGTGCTGCTGCAGCTGCTCGGGCCAGCTGGGGGCGGCAGGAGAGGACGATGTGGGCAGCGGCGTGACAACGGCCGACGTGCTGTCAGAAGAAACGCCTGCCTGCAGCGCCGTTTCAAGCGCCAGCGTCATGGGCGCGGTGCTGTTGCTGGCGCGGGGATTGGACGCGCGCAGTGGCTCAAGCGATTCAAACTTACTCTGGTAGTCGTCGGTGACCTGCTTGGCGTCCTCGCTGCCGCGAATCACTTTCGGCGTAATCAAGACGATCAGCTCCGTTCGATTGCGCGAGCGGCTGGTCGTGCCGAACAGCCGGCCCACGACGGGGATGTCGCTGAGAAACGGCACGCCGGTATTGGTTTTGTCATCATCCTGAGTAATCAGGCCGCCGAGCAAAACGGTCTGGCCGCTTTGCACGGCGACCTGCGTGGCGACGTCGCGCTGGGCAATCGTGAAGTTGCCCTGCGCGTTGGCGTTGCCTTGCGTCGCGCTGACCTGCTGATGCACGTTGAGGTACACCAGGCCACCCGGATTCACGCGCGGCTGCACGTCGAGAATCACCCCGGTGGGCAGGTAGGTGACGCTGCTGGCCGTGGTGTCGGTGGTGCCGGTGCCGCCAAGGCCAATCAATGACGTCTGATTGACCGGGATCTGATTGCCGACTTGGATATGCGCCAGCTGGTTGTTCATTACTACCATCGACGGCGCGGACAGCGTTTTGGTATTGCCGCTGGTTTCCATGGCGCTGACGGCAACTTGCGTATTGCTGTTGATGAAGGAGTAGAACAGCGTATCGCCGCTGGTCGGTACCGTACCACCGCCGCCGACGCCGATATTGCGATGGCGATAAGACTGGCCCGGGGTGATTGAACCATCGGCATTCGTCGTTGCTCCGGTGAGTCCGTCCAGGTAGTACTGCACGCCGAAGGCAAACTGATTTGTCAGCGTTACTTCCAGGATGCGCGTCTCGATCTGTACCTGCAGCGGCACGTTGTCGAGCTTCTTGATGGCCGCCTGCATTTCCTTCCACTGTGCGGGCCGCGCGCGCACCAGCAGCTGGTTGTTGCTGTCGACCGAGCCGATGTGCACGCTGCCGTCGCTGGAGCTGTACTGCTGATCGGACGATGCGCCGCCGTTGGTGCCGCTGCCGCCGGTCGTCGTGCTGCTGCCGCCGGCGCCACCGAGTCCACCGATACCCGAGGTCGAGCCACCCAGTCCGCCGCTGCTGCCGCCGATACCCGAAGAGCTCAATCCACCGCTGCTGCCCAGACCTCCACCCAGGCCGGAGGACATGCCGCCCGAACTTCCCAGCCCACCGATGCCGCCGGAGCCGGATGCGGACGAGCCGAAGCTGCCGGCCGTGCTGCCCATGCTTTGCGAACTGCTGTTGTTACCGCTGCCAAGCGTGCTTCCGGTCAGACCCGGACCGACTTTGCCATTGGCATCGCTCTGACTGCCGTTGCCACCACCGTTGGTATAGATCTGCGCCAGATACTTCGCCAGATCCGAGGCCTTCATGTTGCGCACGTCGTACACGAACAGCTGCGGCTCGTTGCCGCCGCCGGCGTCGATCTGGGCGATCCAGTCACCGACTTCCTGCAGGTACTGCGGCTGCGTGCTGATCACCACCATCGCATTGGTGCGCTCGATCGGAATGAAGCGCAGCATGCCGGCCAGCGGCGTGCTGCCGTGCTCGCCGAACAGGCCGTCCAGCTGCGGCATCAGTTCGGTGACCGTCGCGTGCTGCAGGCTGAATACGCCGATCGACGTACCGCGCAGCCAGTCGACGTCGAAGGTGCGCACCATGCTGGAGTAGTTGGCCAGTTCCTCTGGCGTACCGGACATCACGATCAGGTTGCGCGACGGATCGGCCAGCAGCACGGCGTCCTGCCGAGCGAACGGCTTGATCAGTTTCTGCATTTCGGTGGCGGAGATATAGCGCAGCGGAAACAGCCGCGACTGCAGGCCACCGGTGGGTGCGTTCGCACCCAGGCTTGGCACCATGTTGCCGGCCACGGCATCTTTTTCCGGCAGCACCACATAACCGCCGGCGCGCTTGACCAGCGCGTTGTGCGTCCAGGACAGCAGCGTTTCCAGGATCGGCAGCGCCTGGCTGCTGTCCACCGGTTCGGAGGTGGAGAACGAGATATTGCCCTGCACGCCCGGCACGATGGTGTAGTTCTGCTTGAGCAGGTCGCCGAGGATCGCCTTGACCACCGCCTGCACCGGCTGGTTTTCGAAGTTGAAGGTCACCGCACCGTCACCGGTCGCCGCCGCGCGCGGCGTGGCCAGTGCGGTGGGATGGATGAAGTTGCCGGTGCCCCGGGTGATATCTGTCTTTGGCGTTGCTTCGTTGCTGCCGCCGAGCTCGTTGGCCAGCGGCAGCGGCGCGGGCACCGGGTTCTGCGTGCCGGCCATCGCCTCGCGCTGCAGCGCGCCGTCATCGCGCACCGGTGAGTTGGCGCAACCGACCAGCGACACGGCTACCGCGATGGCGCCGACGTGCAGGATTTGCTGAGAAAGCTTGCGAAACATGAATCACCTACTCGTTAGTGAGAAGTCGCGCTGTGTTCGGCACGGCGTCTCTGATTGGCCTGTCTGATTCGGTCGATCAACGGTAACGGCTGTGGCGCGTCCTGCCCGTTCGGGGGACGGATGCCCGGTCGCCCGGCGCCGTGTGGTCCGATGCGGATCATCGCGTCGGCGGGCGCCGGTTGAACGTCCGTGTTGTTGCCGGCACTCGCATCCCCGTTGGCGATGCCCGGCACGCCGGCCTTGGGCTGGTCGATCGGCGCTCCCGCGGGCAGCTTCAGTTCGGTTCGACCGCCGGATGCATCGAAGAGTGCCGAGCGCGGGCGAACCTCGACCAGCTTGACGCTGCCGTCGGGCAGCGCTTCGCCCTCACGCAGGCGGATCTGGCGATCACCGTTTTTATCGTGCAAAAGCGCCATGTGCAGGTCGGCTGTGAGAATGATGCCGGTGAGCGAGAGATCACCCAGCGAAGTCCCGCCGTCGGCGACGCGGGCGATCGGTTTGCGATCGGGCGAAAACAGCGGCTTCTGCCAGACCAGCGCAAAACTCTCCAGCGGCAACGGCGTCGGCAGGTTGGCGGCATCGGAGGGAGGCGGCAGCACGGCCGGCGGCCGCGCCTTGTCCCAGTGAACCTTGCGGCCGAGTCCTCCCAGCAGGGCCACCAGCACGATGCCCAGCACCACGACGATGCCGGCAAGCACCGGCGTGAGGCGCCGTTGGCTGGCGGCGTTCATAGCGCAGTTCCTTGTGCAGGAACGCGCTGTCCGGCTGGAACCGGCGGTGCTGAAGCGGGCATCTGTGAAGGAGATGGCTGGCTGCCTGCCGGGCGCACGTAGCCCGACAGCGTGAACTGCACTTCCAGCGGCGCCGCCTGATTTTGCTGCGTGGCAATCGGGTTGCGGTAAATGCTGAGGTCGTCGATGAACACGTAAGGCGTGCCCTGCTCCAAGGCCTGCAGCACCTGCGCCAGCGATTCGATATCGCAGCTGAGGTTGATGCTGACGGCAGCCTTGCGATACGGCTCGCCCGGCGTCGCCGGCGGATTGGGAATGGGCACTTTCTGACTGACCGTGCAGCTGCCGCTCTGGGTGTGGCTGCCGACCACGTCGACCACGCGCTGCATGAGATCGGCCGCGGCGGTATTGGGATCGTCCTCGGCGAGAAACGCGCTGCTGGCCGCCTGCCCTGCGCCGAGCGCCGCAATGCGCTGCTGCAGCGCCGGCTTCTCGGCAATGGCCGCGGCGAAGCGGCTCTGCGTATCGCGCAGATCCACCATGTCACTGCGGATCTGCCGCAGCGGCGCGACGAACCACCAGTGCAGCAGCACGAAATAACCGATCACCACGGCGAGCAGCAGCAGGCCGATCGCCGCCACGCGACTGTCACGCGGACTCAGGGTCGGCGTCTTCATGGCGCACCTCCGCCGGCAGCCGGCGACGCCGATTTCCCCTTGCCCGCCGGCGGCTGACGCAGCTGCGCGGTGAGATAGAAACGCTCCTTGCCGGTGGCCGGGTCGGGCTGGATACTGCCCTGGAAACTGGCGTCGGTAATCAACGCGGAATCCTTCAGCGCATCGAGCAGCTTGGCCGCCTGCACGCTCTGTCCCTGCAGCCCGACCTGGCCGGAATTGTCGACGCTGAAACGCTCCAGCCACGCCGTATCGGGCAAACGTGCGGTGATGTCCTGCATCAGGCTCAGCATGCTGACGGTCTTCTTTTTGCGCTGGGCCAGAAAGCCGGCGGCACCGGCGTTGTCCTGCAGCTGCTGGCGCAGGGCGGAAACCTGCTGCGCCTCACTGCGCATGCTTTCGACGGTGTCCTGCATGGCGGCAAGCGCGGTCTGCCGGTTGTGCAGATACGTCGCCAGCGACGCCACCAGCAGCACAACGCAGGCCGCGCCCAGCGCGAGATTCAAGCGCAGGCGCGGCCGCACGCGGTGCGGCGTCTGCTGCGGCGGCAGCAGGTTGACGCCGAGGCGGTCGTTGCCTTCGACCACGTCCACCGCGTCGATCGAAATTTTCAGCGCCAGCAGACGCTCCAGCAGCGGATCGAGCGTGCCGCGCGTGACCGCCACTAGTTCGACATTGACGCGCCCGGGCGCGGCTGCCTGCGGCAGCTCACGCACGGCGTAATAAACCTGCGCTGCGCTGAAGGGCGTCTGGCGGTCGATCTCGAAACCAATCACCTGCTGCAGGTTGTCGCGCGCGGCCAGCGGCAGCGCCAGCGTGCGGCGCAGCACGGCGGTGGCGGGCAGCAGCAGGGCCAGGCGCAGATCTTCGCGATCGACGTGCTTCAGCGCGCTGCTCAGCGCCGTCTGCTGGATCAAGCTGTCGTCGCTGTCGTTCCACCGCGTCATCGGCAGGCTGTTGCCGGCGTGGCGCAGCGACCACTGGCTGCCATCGTGCTGCAGCAGGTACCAGTCATCACCGCCGCCGAACAGACTCTGCCAGCGCGCCGGCAGCAGCGCACGCAGCTCGCCACCCCACCAGCGGAAGAAATCCGGCAACGGCGAACCACGCCACGCGCGGCGCATGCGATCCAACAGTGGCCGCAGCGACTGCGAAGCCTTGCTCATTCTCCGTCCCCCTCCTGCCAGCGCAGCACCGCGTACGGCTGTGCGCCCTCTTGGTTGCCCTGTTGCAAACGCATCGTGGCGCGCAGCACCGCGCGCGTACCGTCGGCCAGGGTCGCCTCCGACCGGATACTATGCGTTACTCCGTTGTTGAGAACCATACTCGGATCGGACGCGCCCCTCTTGCGCGCCGCATACACGATCGCCTCCTGCTCCGGCGTCATGCCGGGAATCGCGGCCAGCGCCAGCGGCGGCGCGGTGTTCGGATCGGGCGCCGCGTTGCCCGACCAGATGGTGATGTCGGGCTCGATCACGCGATACAGGGCCGGCGTCATGCCCAGCACCATCTGCAGTTCCTCAATGCTGACGAAGGGGCCGTTGCGCGGACCGTAATCGTGTCCGGCCGCCAGGTATTGCGCGCGGCGCTTGTCCAGATCGCTGGCAATCAGCGGCGCGCTGCGCCAGTCCACCACGTTGGCGGCCAGCGATTTGGCATCCGCCGCCGACGCGCCGGCCGCCTGGAACAGTGCCTGCAGAACCTCGGGCGAAGCCGCATTGAGGTCCACCTTGCCGCTCTCGCCGATGGCCGACACTTTTACGGCGGCGTGGTCAAAGTCCATCGAGTAAACGCGCCCGTCGCCGATCCAGCGGTTCTTGTTGATGGGATCCTGCAGGCCGTAGAACGCGCGCATGATGCCGGCCTCGGCGGCGTAGTGCGCCTGCGTCTGGGCGAACTGATAGCGCGTCTGCAAACCTTCGGTGCGTGCCAGTGCGGCATACCCCCCGAGCAGAATGGCCAGCAGCGTGCACGCCCACAGCACCAGCAGCAGGGCGACGCCGCGCTGGCGCGAACGTGCTGGCGAAAGCGGCGCACGATGCGGCTTCATCGCGAGATCCCGTTCAACGGCTGCAGGCCGCTGGCCGTACCGCTGGCCAGCGGATTGACCCGCAGCGGAATCTCCATCAGCGGCCAGACGTAGTTGCCGCTCGGCTGCAGCTGAATACGCACCAGCAGCGGCAGCAGTCGCCCGTCCGGCCAGGTGGTCGACCACGGCACCGGCTTGCCCAGCGCATCGACGCCGCGATAGGTAAAGCCGCCGCTCTTGATGTGATCGAGCAGCACCTGCGGATCGCCCAGCGCCTTCGGCGGCGAGCCGTCCGGCGGCAGCACCGCCAGACTAAGCACCAGGCTGGCGCCGTGGCCATCGTCGACCAGCTTGAGGCTTTCCAGCTGCGGCCCGAGCTTGCCGAGGTAGCCGGGCATGGGCGCCACGAAGAGCATCTCGTGCGCGTCGCCCTGAAAATAGATGTACTCGCCGCGATCGTTCTTGCGGATCGGCTGGGCCATCGTCTGCGCCAGCTCGCGCTGCAAAAACTGCTGCGCCGAGCGGATCTGATCGATCCGCTCCACCGACGCCGTACCCGAGCGCACGCTGTGCGTGGCCGTGCGCAAACCCGAATACACGCCGATCAACAGCAGCGACAGCAGCACCAGCGAGGCCAGCACCTCGAGCAGGGTGAAACCGGCCATTGGCTTGATCGCAGCCGTATTCATGGCGCTGCCGGCGTCATATGGGCAACGTCCTGGCCGGCCAGCCGCAGCGTGCTGAAGTGCGCCGCGCGCGGATGGGTGGCTGGCCCCCACAGCACGTCCAGATCCAGCCGATACAGATGCAGCGGCGCTGCCGGCGGCTGCACGCCCGCATCGTTCCACGGCGTCACCGCGAGCTGCCAGCGAAAGCGGTTGTTGAACCGGCCCGCGCTGCTGCCGGTTTTTATCGGCGTGCCGACAAAGGCGCTGTCGAGCAGACCGCGCGCCCACAGCGACGCTTCGCTGTAGTCGGCCGCATTCTGGGTGAGGCTGATCGAACCGCCAGCGACTTTCATCAGGGCCGCGAACGCGATGGCCAGCAGCATGATCGCGGCGATCACTTCGAGCAGGCTGAAACCGCCCTGCGACCGCGGCGGCGAGATCGATGACAGCCGCTGCACTGGCGCCCGGCGAATCATCGCATCGCCACTGTCGTCGCCGTATCCACGACGCGCACTTCGCCGGTCAGCCACGACACGTTGATATGCCACTCGCGCTTGCCGCTGGTCAACGTAATGCGCCCGCCGGTGGAGCTGCCGTCGGGAAAAAAGCGGATGCGTCCGGTGTGATCGTTCGGCTGATCGTCCTTGGCGCTGGTGATGCTGAGCGTCAGGCCTTTCGGCAACGCCACCGGCTGCTTCTTCAAATTGAGGTAGGTATCGGTGTTCGTATCGACATCGAAATTCTGCTGCGCGCCCTTGACGATCGCCTGCGCGCGCGTAGCGCGCAGCGCCGCGGCCAGCTCGCTGCTGGCCGCGTTGATGCGCGCACTGGCCAGCCCCTGCGTGACCGAAACCGACACCGCCGCCGCCGCGATGCCGATGAGCAGAATGACCGCAAGCATTTCGAGCAGGGTGAAGCCTTGGGCGCGCTTTGCGCGCGCAGGGAACGGGGAACGGGAAACGGGGAACAAAGGCACGGGCGGCCCACCTGCCTGGCACCGGCGTTCCCTGTTACTCGTCCCCCGTTTCCTGAACATGCTCATTGCCAGTTGCCGACATCCTGGCTGTAGCCGTCGCCGCCGGGCTTGCCGTCCTGCCCGTAGAAAACCAGATCAAAGCTGCCGTGCTGACCGGGGTACTGGTAACCGAACTGATGACCCCAGGGATCCTTCAACTCGGACTCCTTGGCATACGGACCCTGCCAGTTGGTCGCGTTGGCCGGCTTGGTCATCAGGTCGTCCAGCTGCTGCGGCGGCGAGCCGTTGTCGAGCGCGTAGTTCTCGATCTTCTGGCTGAGCGTCATCAGCTGGGCCTTGCCCGCGCCGTACTTGCCCTTGTCCACGTTCTTGCCGACCTGAGTCACCACCACCGCGCCGATGATGCCGATCAGCACGATCACCGCGAGCATTTCGAGCAGGGTGAAGCCTGAGGCGCGCGATGCGCGAAGGAAACGGGAAACGGGGAACGGGGAACGGGCTGTTTGCCGCGAGCTTTCACCACGCACTTTGAAAACATTCACACCGGCGCACAGAGGTTGATCTGCCAACGTATTGCCGTGTTCCCGGTTTCCTACGACCTGTTCTTGTTTCATCGAATAAATCTTCATGTTCTCTCCGTTCAAATCTTTATTGAATATTGCTGGTCAGGCTCAGCAGCGGCAGCAGGATCGCGGCCATGATGATCGCCACCATTACCGTCATCACGATGGTCAGCGCCGGCACCAGGGCGGCCAGCAGGCGATCGATCGCGCGCTTGGATTCGAGCTCGAAGGTGTCGGCAACTTTCAGCAGCATGGTGTCGAGCTGGCCGGCTTCTTCGCCGACCTGGACCATCTGCATCGCCAGCCGTGGAAACAGCTTCGACTGGCCCAGCGCAAGACTGAGACCGGAGCCGCCCTTGACCTGCTCATGCGCCTGGATCAGCGCGGCATCCAGCGCCCGATTGCTGGTGACCTGGCGCGCGATGGTGAGCGAACTCAGCAGCGGCACGCCGTTTTTCAGCAGCGTGCCCAGCGTGCGGGCGATGCGCGCGGTTTCCACTTTCAGCAGCAGCGGGCCGACCAGCTTCATCGTCAGCATTTTTGTGTTCCAGGCCAGCCGCGCCTCGGGGTCGCGCAGGCGCGCGCGCCAGAAAAAGATGCCGCCGCCGATCAGAAGCAGGATCAACCACCACCACGACTGCAGCGTATTGCCCAACACCAGCACGGCCTGGGTGATCCACGGAATGGGTACCTGCATGTCGGCAAAGATCGGCACGAACTGCGGCACCACGTAGGCCAGCAGCAGCACCAGCGAGCCGAGCACGCCCACCATCAGAAACGCCGGATAGATCAGCGCATTGACGATGCTGCCGCGCAGCGCCTGCGCGCGCTCCAGATAATCCGCCAGACGGCGCAGCGTTTCTTCGAGCGAGCCGCCGGCCTCGCCCGCGCGCACCAGGCTGATGTAGAGCTTGGGAAACACGCCGAGCTCCTCGTCCATCGACTGCGACAGCGTGGTGCCGCCGCGCACGCGGTCGCGCACGCGTTCGACCATTTTCTTCGCGTGTTCGCCCTCCGGCAGATCCAGCAGGATGCTCAACGCGCGATCGAGCGGCTGGCCGGCGCTCAGCAACGTCGCCAGCTGATGCGTGAACTGTGCCAGCTGATCGCCGCTGAACGGTCCGCGCTTGAACAGTCCGGCCAGCCCGCTGCCGCCAGTCGCACCGTCGGCCGGTTGCGCCGCCAGCAGGGTGTGGCCCTGATCCTGCAGGCGGCCGATCACGTCCTCGACGCTGAGCGCCTCCATCTGGCCCTGCAGCATTTCGCCCGAATCGCTGACCGCCTTGTAGCTGAATTGCGCCACGTCAGTGCAGCCCTGGCTCCCTCTCCCCGCCGGGGAGAGGGTTGGGGTGAGGGGGCGAGGCCTGCGGGGAGGCAAGACCAGCGCCGCGCGCGCGCTGGTTCAACATGTTGGCGAGCACCCACCCCTCACCCCTGCCCTCTCCCCGGCGGGGAGAGGGGGTCAAGGTTTTGCCCGGTCTTGCGGTGGATTGATCAACCATCCTGCGTAACACGCATCACCTCCTCGAGCGTGGTGACGCCCGCCACGGCCTTGGCGATGCCGTCTTCATACATGGTGCGCATGCCTTCGCTGCGCGCCTGGCGCTCGATCTCGCCGGCGTCGGCGCGCTGCATCACCAGTCGGCGCAGCGGGTCGCTCATGGTGAGAAATTCCATGATGGCGCGGCGGCCGCGGTAGCCGGTGGGATTGGCCGCGCTGGTGCCCGGCTTCCACAGGCGAATCGGCCGCTCGTCGGTGTATTTTTCCAGCTCGAATTGTTCGATCACTTCGGGCAGCGCTTCGTACGAAATCGCCGTTTCCGGATCGAGCCGGCGCACCAGCCGCTGGGCCAGGATGCCGTTGATGGTGGAGCCGAGCAGATAGTCCTCCACGCCCATGTCGAGCAGGCGCGTGATGCCGCCCGCCGCGCTGTTGGTGTGCAGAGTCGACAACACCAGATGGCCGGTGAGCGCGGACTGGATCGCGATGCGGCAGGTTTCCAGATCGCGCATTTCGCCGATCATGATCACGTCCGGATCCTGGCGCATGATCGAGCGCAGCGCGCCGGAAAAATCCAGCCCGATCTGCGGCTTCACCTGAATCTGGTTGATGCCTTCGAGCTGGTACTCGACCGGGTCCTCGACCGTGATGATTTTCACGTCGGGGGTATTGATCTGCGACAGCGCGGTATACAGCGTGGTGGTTTTACCGGAACCGGTCGGGCCGGTGACCAGCAGGATGCCGTGCGGCCGATTGAGCACGTCGACGAAACGCTGCTGGAAGCTGTCGGTGAAACCCAGAGACGCAAAATCGAACACCACCGATTCGCGATCGAGAATACGCATGACCACCGACTCGCCGAAGCTGGTCGGCACGGTCGACACGCGCAGGTCGAGCTCCTTGCCCTGCACGCGCAGCTGGATGCGGCCGTCCTGCGGCAGGCGGCGCTCGGCAATGTTCAATCGCGCCATGATCTTCACGCGCGAAATCACCGCGGCGGTGGACGACGAGGGCGGCGCTTCCACTTCATGCAGCACGCCGTCGATGCGATAGCGCACTTTCAGGCGATTCTCGAACGGCTCGATGTGCACGTCCGACGCGCGCTGCTCCACCGCGCGCTGCAGGATCAGGTTGACCAGGCGGATGACCGGCGCCTCGGAGGCGAGGTCGCGCAGATGCTCGACGTCGTCCTCTTCGGCGGCGCTGCCATCGAGGTTTTCCACGATGGTGCCCATCGCCGAGCGGCCGGTACCGTAATAACGTTCGATCAGCCCGTCGATTTCCGAACGCAGGCCCACCCGCAGCGCCACCGGCCGGCCGGCGGCCAGCGTGACTGCCTGCAGCGGATACGGATCGGCGGGGTCGGACACGATAAGCGCCAGCCCGTCTTTTTCGTCCAGCACCGGCACCACGTGCTGCTGCTTCAGAAAGCGCAGGGAGATTTCCAGATCGGCGGGCGGCAGTTCGGGCGCATCGCGGGCGGCCAGCAGCGGCACCTGCAGCAGTTCGGCCCAGGCCTCGGCCAGGTCGCGCTCGGACACCAGCCCAAGGCGTGCCATCAGCGTGGTGAGCGTGCCTTCGGCCGACTCTTCGTGCAGGCGCCGCGCGCGGCCCAGGTCGCTGTCCTTCAAACGGCCACGCGCCACCAGCCAGGCGCAGACTTCCGCTTCGCGATCGTCTGCGGCCATACCGGCCCCGCTTGCCGCCGGCTTGATGACTGCCGACATCATTCCACCCCGCTCAATACCCGTGAGAGCCGTCAACGCTGGTTTTCGCAAACCACCAGCGCCGACGAAATAGCCGCCATAACTAGCACAACTTGGTTATCCAGATGTGGCCGCCGACGAATGCACCGACCGCCGTCACATCCTGTCGCCTGCGATGAGATGTGCGCTGCCTGCCCACGCGCATCGCACACAAAACACCCACCATTGTGACGTCTCCACCCGTCCAGCGGCGCATGCCGATCTTAGGAAAATTTCCTGCATCCCTCCTCGGTTCAAGGGCGTATGTAAGTCTGACCTGAGCGCCGACGGTTAGTTCGAACGGCCGATCAAGGAATCTTCGGCAGAGGCCGATACGATGAATGGTGTTTGAGCCGGGGAATACGTTGATCACAGCGCGCAAGGGCTTTGCCCGCATGAAAATGCCGTCGGTCCGGTGTGCAGGCCTGATGCTTTTCATGACCGTCTGCGCGCATGCCCAGCCTGTCGACACCCCGGCCGTCGACAGCGCGCCGGCGAGCGCGTCCTCTTCGGCGAAAAATCTTGCCCCGGTCAAAGTCGAAGGCCACTACGACAACGGCATCGGCACGTCGGATGCCGCATCGCAGGGCGTCATCCTCGGTTCGCTGCTGCAGGATATACCGCTGCTGCGTCCGGGCGAGGTGCTCGAAGCCATCCCCGGTATGGTGGTGACCCAGCATTCGGGCGACGGCAAGGCCAACCAGTATTTTCTGCGCGGTTATAACCTCGATCACGGCACCGACTTCGCCACCAGCGTCGACGGCGTGCCGGTGAACATGCCGACCAACGCCCACGGCCAGGGCTACTCCGACCTCAACTTTCTGATTTCGGAGCTGGTCCAGCAGATCGACTACCGCAAGGGCACGTATTACGCCGAGAACGGCGACTTTTCCGCCGCCGGCTCGGCCGACATCCTCTATCGCAAGGACCTGCCGGCGCCGATCCTCAATCTCACACTGGGAAGCTTCGACTATCGACGCGTGCTGCTGGCCGGATCGACACCGGTAGCTTGGCCGGCCTGGACCGGCGCCGGCAACGCCAGCGCCGCCGGCCCGACCCTGCTCGGCGCGGTCGAGCTGATGAGCGAAAACGGCCCCTGGCGCCTGCCCGAGGACATGCACAAGTTCAACGGCCTGGTCCGCCTGAGCGATGGCGACGACGCGCGCGGATGGTCGATCGACCTGAATGCCTACGACGCGCACTGGGACTCCACCGACCAGGTGCCGCTGTCGCTGATCCAGTCCGGCGCGCTGTGCCGGTTCTGTGCGCTCGATACCAGCGACGGCGGCTACAGTGGCCGGGACATTCTCTCCGGCGAATGGCACAGCCAGAACGCCAGCGGCTACACCCGGGTCTCGGCCCATGCCGAACACTACCGGCTGCAGCTGTTCTCCGACTTCACCTATTTCGAACTGCGCCCGGATACCGGCGATCAGTTCGAGCAGGCCGAATCGCGCAACCTGCTCGGCACCAAGATCGCCCAGGGCTGGACCGACAGCCTCTTCGGCCACGATTCGACCACCGAAGCGGGCTTTCAGCTGCGTCACGACCATATCGACGTCGGCCTGTTCAACACCAAAGATCGCCTACCGTTCCAGACCGTCAACGACAACCGCGTCAATGAAACCGAAGCGGCGGTGTATTTGGAAAACACCACGATCTGGAACGACTGGTTCCGCAGCCAGATCGGCATCCGCCAGGACAACATCCACCTGGGCCTGACCGAGCTGAACATTCCGCAGAACACCGGCACCGGCTCGGGCAACCGCACCTCGCCCAAGCTCGCCCTGGTGTTCGGCCCGTGGGACAAGACCGAGTTTTTCCTCGATGCCGGCAACGGCTTCCACAGCAACGACGCGCGCGGGGTGATTTACCGCGTCGACCCGACCACCGGCGGGCCATCGACACCCGTTCCGGCGCTGGTGGGCGCTTTTGGTCAAGAGGTGGGTGTGCGCACCGAGATCGTTCCCGGGCTGCAGAGCTCGCTGTCGTTATGGCGGCTCAACAGCGAGTCGGAGCTGGTGTTCGACGCCGATTCGGCCGTCGGCAGCACCACGCCCAACGGCGCCAGCCGGCGATACGGCGTCGAGTGGAGCAATCACTATGTGCTGAACGACTGGCTGCTGGCCGATGCGGATCTGGCGTACACGCACGCGCGCTTCGCCAACAACAACGACAACGGCGAGCCGGGCAACCACATTCCCAACGCGGTACCGAAGGTCGGCTCGATCGGCCTGACCATGCACGATGTCGATGACTGGTCGGGCGACATCAAGCTGCGTTACATCGGCAAGTATCCGCTGTCGCAGGACAACACCCTGGTTGGCTCGTCGGCCATCGTCACCAATCTCCGCCTGGCGCGCGCGCTCACACCGTCGATATCGCTATCGCTGGACGTGCTGAACCTGTTCGACCGCAGGTACTACGACATCGAATACGAACAGGACTATCGCGCCTCGCTAGCCAGCGCTCCGGTTCCCAACGGCATCACCGTGCACCCGGGCGAGCCGCGCGAAGTGCGGCTAAGCCTCGATCTGAAGCTCTGACCGATTCGCTTGTCGCCGCACCAATGTCTGGGACAATGGCGCTTTGCCCGAAACGGTTAAGCCATGCAGTTGCTCGATATCGGCGTCAATCTCGGCCACGAGTCGTTTCAGCCTGATCTGGACGCGGTGCTGCAGCGCGCCGCCGGGCAAGGCGTGGCCCGGATGATCGTGACCGGCGCCTCGCGCGAGGGCAGCTTGCATGCTCTCGCGCTGGCCAAGGCGCATCCCGGCCGGCTGTTTGCGACGGCAGGCGTGCATCCTCACCACGCGATCGACTACGACGATGCAACCGATGCGCGGCTGCGCGAACTGGCGCGCGATCCCGTCGTGCGCGCCATCGGCGAAACCGGGCTGGACTACAACCGCAATTATTCGCCGCGCGAGGTGCAGCTGCAGGTATTCGAGCGGCAGCTGCAGATTGCCGTGGACCTGCAGCTGCCGCTGTTTCTGCACCAGCGCGACGCGCATCAGGATTTTCTCGCCGTCCTGCGGCGCTATCGCGACAAGGTGCCGGCCGCAGTCGTGCACTGCTTTACCGATACCGCCGAAGCGCTGCGCGATTATCTGGCGCTGGACTGCCATATCGGCATCACCGGCTGGATCTGCGACGAACGCCGCGGCAGCCATCTGCGCGAACTGGTGCGCGCGATTCCTGCCGACCGCCTGATGATCGAAACCGACGCACCGTATCTGCTGCCGCGCACGATACGCCCGCAGCCCAAACACCGCCGAAATGAGCCGATGTACCTGCGGCACATCTGCGAGGAAATCGCGCGCGATCGGGGTGAATCGGTTGACGTCACCGCGGCCAACAGCACGGCGACGGCCGAGGCCTTTTTCCGGCTGTCGTGATCGGCGATGGCGACGCGGCGCAATGCCCGCGGGCTGCTTTGGTGTGACTGTTTACCGTGACAACACGCGCGTCTCGCCCGGTCCCAGACCATCCAGCGCATGCTCGCCGATCTGCACGCGTATCAAGCGCAGCGTGGGAAAACCCACCGCCGCCGTCATGCGTCGCACCTGCCGGTTGCGGCCTTCGCGTATGGTCATGCTGAGCCAGCTGGTCGGTAGATGCTTGCGGTAGCGCACCGGTGGATCGCGCGGCCATAGCCAGTCCGGCTCATCGACGCGCTTCGCATCGGCCGGAAGCGTCGGACCATCGTTCAACGACACGCCACGTCTCAATGCAAGCAGGGCCGCGTCGCCGATCTCGCCGTCGACCTGGACCAGATACGTTTTCGGCTGCTTGTGCCGCGGGTCGGTGAGCCGATGCGCCAGCGCGCCATCGTCGGTCAGCAGCAGCAGGCCCTCGCTGTCCTGATCCAGCCGTCCAGCCGCATAGACGTCCTTTTGCTTCACGAAGTCGGCCAGGGTGCGGCGGCCGTTCTCATCGGTGAACTGGCAGAGCACACCGTAAGGCTTGTTCAACGCGATCAACATGACGCCATGCTGCCTAGCCTAGCTCAGTGGGTCGAGCTGACAGCAGCCGGGGTCACCGGCTTGATAAAGCGCAGCGTCATGCGGTCCGATTCGCCGATCGCTTGATACTTGGCCTTGTCGGTATCGCCCAGCGCGTACGTCGGGGGCAGCGTCCACACGCCCTTCGGATAATTCTTCGTGTCCTTCGGATTGGCATTGATCTCGCTGCTGTCTTCCAGCACGAAGCCGGCGTCGGTCGCCATCTTCACCACATATTTGGTTGGCAGGTAGCCGCTCTTTTTCACCGCGTCCAGCACTGCGCTATCGTCGGCGCGATGGTCGACCACGCCGAGCACGCCGCCCGGCCGCAGCACGGTGTAGAACGCCTTGAACATCGCCGGCGTGGTGTCCGCCATGACCCAGTTGTGCACGTTGCGAAAGGTCAGCACCAGGTCCGCTGAGCCCGGCGCGCCGAACACCGGCGCCTTCGGATCGAAGGTGACGAACTTCGCGTTGCCGTAATGCATCAGGTCGGAGGCAAACTTGCGATGCAGCGCATCCTGATCCTTGCGTGCCTCGTCACTGCTGTCGGGTTTTTCCACGGCAGCCACGTAATGGCCGTTGTCATGCAGCAGCGGCGCCAGAATCTCGCTGTACCAGCCGCCGCCGGGCGTTATCTCGATCACTCTCTGATCCGGACGGATGCCGAAAAACTGCAGCGTCGCCTTGGGATGACGATAGACATCGCGGGCGCGGTTGTTGGGCGAACGCCAGTCGCCGGCCAGGGCGGCATCGAGCTGCTGGCCCGTGAAATCACTGGCGCTGGTGGGAGGCACCAGCGCATCGGTCGGCTGATCGGGGGCCGTCGAGGCGGATGCCACGGCCTGCGCAGCCGCCATGGGCGGCAAGCCGACGCATGCGGCCAGCAAACATGCAGCAAGCGCACGCGAAAATTTGATGTTCATGGTGCCAGCCCCTGACCCTTGATTCATTGATGATCGGCTCATTGATGGTCGATGCAGCCCGTGTTCGGTCGACGTCTTTCCACGATAGCTTGTGCGCGGGCGTCCACGCGTGAAGAGATTCTACGTCAGCCGACACGTGCCGGTGCCGCCGCACCACCTGCAGGGAACCGATGGCAAGACGACCGGCAGGTGCTGGCCAGCCATTGACCGCCCAGCCACGCGAACGACGTGGACGTGCGGCATGAACGCATTTTCACGCCTCCGCAGCAGCGCAAGGCGCATGCTCGGCCGTCATCGAACACTTGCTTCCAACGCTTACTGGAGACTCATCATGGCTTTGCGTCAACTCGGCAATTCCGCGCTTTCCGTCGCTCCGCTCGCATTTGGCGGCAACGTCTTCGGCTGGAGCGCGGATGAGAAGCGCTCGTTCGAACTGCTGGATGCGTTCGTCGACGCCGGCTTCAATCTGGTCGACACGGCGGACGTCTATTCGGCCTGGGTCCCGGGGAACAGCGGCGGCGACTCGGAAACCATCATCGGCAAGTGGTTCAAGCAAGGCGGCAAGCGCGACAAGGTGGTCATCGCGACCAAGGTGGCCAAATGGGACAAGCAGCCGGGCCTCTCGCCGATCAATATTGCGCAGGCGGTGGAAGGTTCGCTGAAGCGCCTGCAGACCGATCATATCGCCTGTACCAGGCGCACGAGGACGACGCCAGCGTACCGCTAGAAGAAACGCTCGATGCCTTCGGCCGGCTGATCGCGGCGGGCAAGGTGCGCGTCATCGGCGCGTCCAACTACACCGCGGACAGGCTCGCCGAGGCCTTGAAGGTTTCGCGCGAAAACAACCTGCCTCGCTATGAAACCCTGCAGCCGGACTACAACCTGATCGATCGTGCGGGCTATGAAAAGGAGCTTGAGCCGCTGATCCGCAAGGAAAACATCGGCGTCATCAGTTACTTTTCGCTGGCCAGCGGCTTTCTAAGCGGCAAATACCGCAGTGAAGCCGATCTGGCCAAAAGCAGCGCGCGCGGCGGCGCGGTGAAGAAGTATCTCAATCCGCGCGGCATGCAGATTCTGGCCGCGCTGGACGACGTCGCCGCGTCGCACCACGCGAAGCCGGCGCAGGTCGCGCTCGCCTGGCTGATGGCGCGTCCGGGCATCAGCGCACCGATCGCCAGCGCCACCAGCGTGGAGCAGCTGCATGAACTGGTCGGCGCGGCCAGGCTCAGCCTGACTGACCAGGACGTGGCCCAACTCAATATCGCAAGCGAGTGACCGCTCCGAGCTGTGGGATAAAGGACGGCGCTCAGCGGCGCGGGGCATCGTCCGCTTTCGCCGGCGCCGGCGGAACGCTGGTCGCTGCGTCGCTCAACCCGTCCGGCAGGACCACCGCGTACCCCTTCGCCTGCAGCGCGGCCATGTAGCTGTGATCGCCGAGCAGGCGCTCCATCGGCAGCTGGGCGAACGTCACGCGATTCGTCTCCAGAGCCTTGATCGCGGCGGCCAGCCAGGTGGCTTCGACCCGGGCCTCGATATCGGTCAACCCCAGCTGGTGAGCGAGGCCCGATGCGTTGACCGCCGCCAGGCACACCTGCAGCTGATCGCTCAGCGGCAGCCGGCGCAGCGTGTCCAGATCGCCGGTGGCCCACGAGTTGGCGCGAGCGCGCATCAGTGCGACGTCGCTGTCGAGATGATCGAGCGTCTTGGCGAAGCAGTCGCGGTCGTCCATCGGGGTTTTCTTGAAATCCTTCACCACGGCCTTGGGCTGATCCACGACAACGGTGTAGGTGACCGGAGTCAGCTTGAGGTCGTGCTGCGCCGCCGCCTTTTTGATCAGCGGATCGAGCATGTCGTTGCTCAGGTCGGCCTGCTTGATCGCGGCGATGAACAGCGCCGCCGCGGCGAAGATCGGCCGCTGCTTTTCGACGCCGTTGTCCCAGCCGAGATACCTTTTCTTCAGCACCAGCCAGCGCGCGTACTGATCCGGCGGCACCACGTCAACCAGCCGCTTGCCGTCGGGGTTGTTGCGCACGCCGATCAGGCTGGGCAGCAGGCCGAGCGTGCCGAAAAACCCGAGCTTGGCATCCACCTTGACCTGCGGCCTGTCGAGCACCTGCTGCGAGTCGGCGATGGCCGCCTGCACGTCGCGCGCCTGCCAGTCCATATGCTTGGGCAACAGATCGAGCGTGCCCAGTACCCACAGCACGTGATCGCCCTTGCTGACCTTCCACAGGCCCGGCCCCGGCTGCACCCCGCTGACGCTGACGCCCTGCAGCTCGGTGACCTTATTTGTGGGCGGCGGCGAGATCGAGGACGCAGGCGCCGGTACATCGACGGCCGCGGCCACCGAAACAAGGCCGGCCAGGCACACAGCAAACAGTCGTTGCGCGAAAGGTCGGGAGACCGGCACGCGCGGCGCGTTCCGCACGTTCAATGACGCGTTGACGATGTGGCCGGCGCCGACGCGCCCGATGCCGGATTCGCCGCAACCGAGCTGGCCGCGGCGGGATCACTGTCATCGCTGCCGTCGTCCGGCGCTTCGACCTGGTAGCCCTCGGCTCTGAGCCGAGCCAGATAACCGTCGGGCGAGAGCAGTTCCTTGATCGGCAGCATGGCGAACGTCTGCGTGTTTTTTGCCAGCGCGCCGCGCGCGATGGTCAACCAGTTGGCCTCCATCTTTGCCGGCACGTCCGACAGGCCGAGCTTGTGGGCAAAGTCGGCGTCGGTGACGGCGGTGATGCAGGTGCCGCGACGGTCACTGTCGGGCAGCTTGCGCAGTGCCTCCAGATCACCGGTGGCCCAGGCGTTGGCACGCAGGGTCATGGCCGGCATGTCCTGTTCGACCGCATCGAGCGTGCGGCCGAAGCAGGCGATATCGTCGAGGCCCGAAGCCTTGAACGCCTTGATCGCATCGTGCGGGTGCTCGATCACCAGCGGGTACTCGGTGGAGGTTTCCGGCACGCTGTACTTTTTCGCCAGCGCGTCGATGCTTGCCTGGACGCCGCCGGACTTGCTCAGCTGGTTCGCCTTCAACGCCTTCTTATAGAGCTCCTGCGAGGCGAAGATCGGCTTCCAGCGCTCTATGCTGTTGTCCTTGCCGATGTACTTGAGCTTGAGCGTTTCCCAGCGCGCATAAAGCGGCGCCGGCAGCACCTGCTGCAGGGTGGCGCCGTGATCGTTCTTGCGCGCGCTGTAGGCGGAAGGCAGCAGAAAGAGTTTGCCAAAGAAACTCACATCGACCTTCAGCTTCACATCCGGCAGCTGCAGCACCTGCTGCGAGCCGGAGATCGCCGTTTCGACGTCGGCCGAGCGCCACTGCATGAGCTGCGGCAGCGGCGAGATTACGCCCAGCAGCAGCATCGTGTGGCCGCCCTTGCTCACCTTCCACAGGCCAGGTCCGGGCTGCACGCCGCTGACCGCGACGGCCGCAAGGTTGGTCACGCTCGACGGGGAGGCAGGCAGCGTCGCCGGCGCCGTCTGCGCTGCGACACCGAGCGATAGAGCTAGCAGGCAAAATGCCGATACCGCGCGCATGGCGTGTCCTTGGGGGTCCGATCGTCGGGCTGCAGTATTGACCGCCATTTCGACCGAAGGTGCATGACCGCGCGCGGGAGTACATCCGGCATTCACGCTCGCGCTCATCGCAACGCGCCTGGCGGATCGGCCGACGCCACGGGATGGGCCAGGCGCGCTTCCGGCGGATAGGGTGGCACGTCCACATAATCCCCTGCGCGCAGCCGATCCTGCAGGCTGCGCCACCATGCGGGGTCGAAGATCTCGCCGTGCGCTTCGATCAGCGCGTCGCGCAGTGCGTTGGGTACACCGAGAAAATTGACGAACAGCTCGGGAAACACATCGTCCGGCGCCGCATAGACCGAATCCTGCAGCGACTGCATCTCGTCGTCCTCGTGCTGCTTGGGCAGCGCGCGGAAATGGCATTCGCCCAGCGTGCACAGCTCGTCGTAGTCGTAGAACACGGCGCGACCGTTGCGCGAGATGCCGAAGTTCTTCAGCAGCAGGTCGCCGGGGAAAATATTGCTGCCAGCCAGATCCTTGATCGCCTGGCCGTAGTCGCACATCGCGCGCACCGCTTCGGCCGGCTCGACCTCGCGCACGTACAGGTCCATCGGACGCATGCGGTGCTCGACGTAGCAGTGACCGATGACCAGATCGTCGCCGTCGACGCGCACGCTTTGCGCACATTCGTCCAGCAGCTCGCGCAGCAGCTTTTCGTCGAACTGGCGCAGCGGAAAGCGCAGCTGGCCGAACTCCTGCGCATCGATCAGGCGGCCCACGCGGTCGTGGTGAAAGACCAGCCGGTATTTTTCCTCGACCTGCTTGCGCACCATGTCCTTCGGCCAGGCGAAACGGTCGCGTATCAGCTTGAACACCACCGGCAGGTCGCGCAGGGTGAACACGGCCATCACCATGCCGCGCTTGCCGTCGGCGTGCACGAGCTTTTCCTGCGGATGGATGGCCAGATGGCTGAACACGCGGCGGTAGCGCTCGGTCTTGCCCTGCTTGGCGCGGCCCAGCACGGCGTACAGTTCCTCCAGCGGCTTGTGCGGCAGCAGCGCCCGCACGAAGGCCACCACCGCGCCGACGTTGCCGATGTCGGCGTGGAAATAGCTGCGCGCATAGCCGAACAAAATCGAGATCTGCTCGCGCACGGTCAACAGGGCATCCACGCGCACGCCGTCGTCCGCGTGCGTCAGCGCGATGACCAGCGGATGGCGCCGGTGGCCGACGCGCAGGCGCCCGACGAGGTAAGCGCGGCGATCGCGATAGAACACCGCTTCCAGAAGATCGATCACTTCCACCATCGACAGGCCGGCCGCGTGAAGACGCGCGTCCAGCGTCCGCGCCAGCGCCGCCGCGCAGCCGGATCGATCGGCGTAGGCAAAGCCGGCATCGTCGAGCATCCGCGCGCATGCCGAAGGCAGATCACCTTGCACGTCATAGTGCCGATGCGGCGCGGCATCGCTGCCTTCGGTATCGGGCTCGCGCTCCAGCGCCTCGAATTCAATCTCCGAGGCGAAGCCGCGCGTATGGAAGTGACGGCGCGACAGCGAGTTGAACCAAGTCTTGTAGAACTCCCGATCGGTCAGCCCGGCGAGCTGCTGCTCGAATGCACAGCGCATGGCCGCCCACAGCGGACGGGAGCGCACGCGATCGTCGAGCAGGCCGTCCAGCCGTCCCTGGGTTTCGCGGATGCAGACGTCGTAAAGGTCGATGCGCTGGCGTGCATCCAGCGCGCTGCCATGCCAGTCGCGCCGTTCGAATCGCCGGCGCGCCCGGCGCGTGATATCGGCAAAGCGCGCGTTGTAGTCGGCAAACGCGTCGACCAGCAGCGCCGCCGCTGCACTCGCCTGCGGCATGACGACAGGATGGGCGGACGGCTCGCGCGGCGAATTCATCGGCCTAGTCTAGCGCTGGCAACGCATGGATTGGCTGGCGTCTCAGACAGCCTGCTCGACGCGGTTGCGGCCCTTACGCTTGGCCTCGTAAAGCGCGCGATCGGCAAGGGCAATCAGGCTCTCGGCCGTGCCGCCGTTTACCGAGGACGAGCAGGCGACGCCCGCGCTCACCGTCACCTGTCCGAAGGAGCTGGCAACATGCCGCAGGGCGAGCTGCTTGATGTGCTCGCACAAACGGTCGGTCACGGCGCCTGCAGCCGCCAGCGTCGCGCCGGGCAAAATCACCACGAACTCCTCGCCACCGTAACGGGCCAGCGTGTCCGCGGGACGCAGCAGCGACTTTCGCAAGGCGTCCGCGACAAGCCTGAGACAGGCATCGCCGGCAGGATGGCCGTAGCTGTCGTTGTACTGCTTGAAAAGGTCGATATCGATCAAAACCAGCGAAATCACCTGATCGCCCCGCTGCACGACGCGCCATTCGCGCTCGATCGCCTCGTCGAAGGCACGCCGGTTCAGCAGGCCGGTCAGCGCGTCATGCATGGCCAGTTCCGCCAGCGTACTGCGATCGTGCCGCAGCAGATCTTCGGTCTCGATGTGCCGGACCTGGCTCAGGATGCTGCGCAAACCATAACCGAGCACGGCGACGACCACGCCGGCAATGCCCAGATTGGTGTGCTGGCGCTGATAGAGCAGCAGCAGCGACAGCGTCAGTACCGACAGCGACAGCAGCAGCGGGCTGCCGCTGCGCACGAAGTGGACGAACAGCGAACTCTTGCGAACCGGCGCCACGCGGGACGACGGCGACCAGGCCACGATGGCAAAAAGCAGAAACGGCGCATCGATCACGATGTCGTAATAGCTGCCGATATCCGGCGCGACGCCGAGCGCGACGTGGTGGTTGTAGTAGGCCGCGCAAACGAAGTACAGCCACGCATAGCTTGCCAGCGTGCGGAACAGATGCCGGTCGGCCGACGTTTCCGATGCCACGTAGCGGATCAGGGTCGTGACCGCCAGAAAGGCATTCTCGACATCGAAGGTATACACGATCACGCTGGCGGACTGATGGCTGAGCTCGCCATGCAGCGTGGTCCACGAAAACGTCAGCACGAAATAGAGATAGCCCAGCACGATGGCGAGCAGAGCGTCGATGCTGCGCTGGACGCCGTTGCTGCGGTCCAGACCGATGGTGGCGACGGCATAGGTGATCGGCACGCCGTAGAGGATGTAGAGCAGCATGCTGCCGCCCGGGACCTGGCTCGGATCGGACAGCGCAAGATCGGCGTCCAGGCTGCTGATCATGCCCAGCGTCCACAGCAGCAGACTGATCGCCGCCAGACTCCAGCCCCGCGCCGGAGCGAAGCCCTCGATCCGGCATCGACGAAACGCAATCGCCGCACCCAACAGCGGCGCGGCGATCAGGAAAGCATAGGACGCGAACATCGCGTGCGCCGACCAAAACGCGATGGCGGCCACGTGCAGCAGGACAAACGCGATAGCCAGCACCCACTTCATCGTGCGCCAACCACCTCCAGTCTGTTCGCCCCAAACGATCGTCGTCGTTACCTTAGTACAAATCAAAACGACCCGCGTGGATCGCGCCAACAAAAAAGGGGCCGCAACCGCGACCCCTTTTCGTCAACTCAACGGCCGTAAGGCTGGATCACAGCGCCGCGATCAGCGCATCGCCGAACTCGGAGCACTTCACTTCCTTGGCGCCGTCCATCATGCGGGCAAAATCGTACGTCACCGTCTTGGCGGCGATCACCTTGTCCATCGCCTCGATGATCTTGTCGGCCGCCTCGTTCCAGCCCAGGTGACGCAGCAGCAGCTCGCCGGACAGAATCACCGAACCCGGGTTGACCTTGTCCTGGCCGGCATACTTCGGCGCGGTGCCGTGAGTTGCCTCGAACACGGCGTGGCCGGTGACGTAGTTGATGTTGCCGCCCGGCGCGATGCCGATGCCGCCGACTTCCGCCGCCAGCGCGTCGGAGATGTAGTCACCGTTGAGGTTCAAGGTGGCGACCACGTCGTACTCGGCCGCGCGGGTCATGATCTGCTGCAGGAACGCATCGGCGATCACGTCCTTGACCACGATCTCCTTGCCGTTGTTCGGATTCTTGAAGCTCATCCACGGGCCACCGTCCAGCTCGACCGCGCCGAACTCGTTCTTCGCCAGGGCATAGCCCCAGTCGCGGAACGCGCCTTCGGTGAACTTCATGATGTTGCCCTTGTGCACCAGGGTCACCGACTTGCGGTCGTTGTCGATGGCGTACTTGAAGGCCGCGCGCACCAGGCGCTCGGTGCCTTCCTTCGATACCGGCTTGATGCCGATGCCGGACGTGGTCGGGAAACGGATCTTCTTGAAGCGGTCGGGGAAGTTGTCCTGCAGCAGCTGCAGAAACTTTTTCGCGTCGTCGGTGCCTTCCTGGAATTCGATGCCGGCATAGATGTCTTCGCAGTTCTCGCGGAAGATCACCATGTCCACCGCCTCGGGCTTTTTCACCGGCGAGGGCACGCCCTTGAACCAGCGCACCGGGCGCAGGCAGGTGTAGAGATCCAACTGCTGGCGCAGCGCCACGTTGAGTGAGCGGATGCCGCCGCCGACCGGCGTGGTCAGCGGACCCTTGATCGAAACGAGATACTCGCGGCAGGCTTCGACGGTTTCGTCGGGCAGCCAGCTGCCGGTTTCGTTGAAGGCCTTTTCGCCGGCCAGCACTTCCATCCAGTGAATCTTGCGCTCGCCGTTATAGGCCTTGGCTACGGCCGCGTCGAGCACGCGCACCGAAGCGCGCCAGATATCGGGACCGATGCCGTCGCCTTCGATGAAGGGCACGATCGGCTGATTCGGCACATGCAGCGTGCCGTCGGTAATGGTGATCTTGCTGCCGCCGCTCGGTGGCGTGGGCTTGTTGTCAGACATGGAAATCTCCGGCTGGTGAATCAGGACCTGCAAAAACGTCAGGACGGACATGGCGCCGCCCCGGACAAACACAAGACGCCCATTTTCGCCCGAAAGGAACGCGCTGACCATGCCGGCCGTGCGGACTGTTCATAGGTCTACCGCGCAAGAGGGCGCCATCGCCGCGGAGTGGGCGGATGACGATCTCTCGCCGGAACGTATCGGCGACGGGACGCCCAATAAAAAAGAGCGCGGATAACCGCGCTCTTTTTGTGTTGCTTGCGAGTGGCTTGTCCGGGCCGTTGCCGGCCATGGAACAAGCGCTCTGCCGCGTAGACGGATTAGTGTCCGGCGGTGGAGGTGCTGGCCGGGGCAGCCGCCGTGCTGGCCGGAGCCATCGCCGCGGTGGAAGCCGGCGCCATGGCGGCGGTCGAAGCCGGAGCCATCGCCGCGGTGGAAGCCGGCGTCGGCGTGGCGGCCGGAGCGGCGGTCGCAGCAGCAGGCGGGGTCGAGTCAGCCGGTGCCGACGAAGAATCGTCGCTCTTGCCGCAGGCGCTCAGCGACAGGACGGCGGCCAGCGAGGCAGCGCAGATCAGGGTGCGGGTCATCTTCATACGTACATCTCCAGTATCTAAGGGTTGGAAGGAAATTTTTTACATCTGACCGGGTCTGATCCGATCGGGGTCTATAAGCTGATCACGACGGGCATCAAAAGCGGCTTCCATGCATCGGCGCTGCCGTCAAACTACCAGGCAACCGCGTACAGGCTATCACCTGTCGCTACTGTTGTAGAAGATAGCCTGCTTGCGGGTGAATCAACAGCCGCCCCGTTCAGGGGCGGTACGAGCACACGTCACGGGTCGAACCGACGGACGAACCACTCAACATCCCGACACTGAAAAGAACAGGCCCTACGCCCACTCGTCACGCGTTTCCTGGACCTTTCGCGTCGCCCACGCATACCCGGTCGCCGGTTAACCGCCTGTGAGCATCGGCGACGCAGCCGCCGCGCCGATCGGCAGCCCTCCACATGAGGCGCGGCGTTTCCGGCCGGGCTCAGCGTCTGGCGCCGAGCAACCGGCGCGACCGCACACGCTCGCGCCACCGAGCCCGCCAGCCTTTCGAGTGCGCGGCCAGGCAGGAGAAAATTACGTACAGCGCCGGCGTGCTGAGCAGGGTCAGGCTCTGCGAGATCAGCAGGCCGCCGATCATGGCGATGCCCAGCGGACGACGCAGTTCGGAACCCTCGCCCAGACCGATGGCGATCGGCAGGGCCGCCAGGATGGCCACCATCGTCGTCATCATGATCGGCCGGAACCGCACCAGGCACGCCTCGCGCACCGCCTCCAGTGGCGATTTGTGATGTTCGCGCTCCGCCACCAGGGCGAAGTCGATCATCATGATGGCGTTTTTCTTGACGATACCTATCAACAGCACCAGCGCGATCTGTGCGATCACCGACAGCTCGGTGTCGGTGATCCACAGCGCCAGCAGCGCGCCGGCGCCGGCAGCTGGCAAGGTGGAAAGAATCGTCACCGGATGGATCAGACTCTCGTACAGCATGCCCAGCACGATGTAGACGGTAATGATGGCGGCGGCGACCAGCCAGAGCATGCCGCTCTGCGACTGCTGGAAGCGGCGGAAATCGCTGCCGATGTTGAGCTTCATGTCACCGGGCATGCGCATGTTGCCGGCGGTCGCCTGGATGATCTGCAGCGCCTCGCCCTGACTGATGCCCGGCGCCAGGTTGAAGCTGAGATCCATCGTCGTCTGCTGGTCCTCGTGCGTGACCTGGGTTGGCGCCAGCCCCGCCTGCTGATGCGCGAACGCCGTCAACGGAATCATCTGGCCGCTGGACGATTTGACGTAGGTCTTGTCCAGCGACGCCGGCGATGCGGTCTGACCGGGCAAGGCGTTGATCACCACCTTGTACTGGTTGAGATCGGAATAAATCGTCGACACCTGGCGCTGGCCGAACGCATCGTAGAGGGCACCATCGATCGTGCCCATCGACAAGCCCAGCCGTGATGCCTTGTCGCGATCGACGATGATGTCCTGCTCCAGGCCGGCGTCATCGACGTCGCTGCCGACATCCTTCAGCTTCGGATTCTTGCGCAGTTCGGTCACGAGCCTGGGCAGCCACAGCTGCAGCTGGGCCAGGTCGTCGCCCTGCAGCGACACCTGATATTGCGCACCCTGATTGCTGCCGCCTCCGCCGAAGCTGGGCAGGTCCTGGATCGGGCGCAGACGTACGTTGAGGTCGGGATAGCGCGCGGCCTTGGCGCTCAGCCGCGCCAGCGCCGCGAAGGTGTCGTCGGTGCGACCGTCGGCGTGACTTTTCAGCTGGATATCGAAAAACCCGCTGGCGCCCTGCCGACCGCTGCCCAGGCGCGAGCCTACGGTGGCCACATCCTTGTCCTTCAGCAGCATGTCGATCAGCCGCTGCTGGCGATTGACCGAATCCTGAAAGGACACCGTCGCACCTGACGTGGCGCGACCCCGGATCAGCCCGGTGTCCTGCGGCGGGAACAGGCTGGCCTTGACCTGGGTGAACATGAATACGGTAAATACGATCAGCAGCAGCGGCGTCAGCGCGAGCATCAACGCATGGCGCAGTGAAAAGTCCAGCGCACGCGTGTAGACCGCGAGCATCCTGTCCTGCATCGACTCCAGCGCGCGGCCAAGACGCGAGGGCTTTTCCGGCTCGCTGTGACCTTTCAGGAACAGCCCGCACAGCGAGGGCGTCAGCGTCAGCGACACGACGGCCGAAATCACGATCGCCGCCACCAGCGTCATCGTGAACTCCTTGAAGAACAGGCCGGTGATGCCGCCCATGAACAGCAGGGGGATGAACACCGCCACCAGCGAGCCGGTAATCGACACGATGGTGAATCCGATCTCGCGCGCGCCGGCCAGCGCCGCCTCTTTCCGCGTCATGCCCTGATCGATATGCCGCACGACGTTTTCGATCACCACGATCGCGTCATCGACCACGAAGCCGATGGAGATCACCAGCGCCAGCAGCGTCAGGTTATTGAGCGTGTAGCCAAGGATGTACATGACCGTCGCCGCACCGGCCAGCGAGAGCGGCACGGCCAGCGCGGCGATCATCGTCGGCGCCAGGCGGCGCAGGAACATCGCCATCACCAGCACGACCATGGCCAGGCTGATCAGCAGCGTCGCCTGCACCTCGTGCAGCGAGGCGCGGATGGTCGGCGTGCCGTCGAAATAGGGCGTAAGTGTGGTGCCCGGCTGCAGGAAGCCGCGCAGCTCCGGTATGGCGGCCTTGACGCGATCGACCGTGCCGATGATGTTGGCGTCGGACTGCTTGTAGACATACATCAGCACCGCCGGCTTGCCCTGGAACCAGGCCGCCTGATACGCGTCCTGCTGGCCATCGTAGACCTTTGCCACGTCCGATAGCCGCACGGGTGTGCCGCCCTGATTGGAAATGATCAGGCTGGAAAAATCATCGGCAACGTGCAGCGCATCGTTGGCAGTCACCGCCATGGTGGTCCTGCCATCGGACAGAAAGCCCTGCGGCGAGGTGACATTGGCCGCCGTCAGCGCATTGCGCAGATCATCCGGCGACAGGCCCTTGGCGTTGAGCGAGCGCAGATTGACGTCGACGCGCACGGCCGGCGTCGACGCGCCGGCAATATCCACCGAGGCGACGCCTTCGAGCTGACGCAGGCGCTGGGCGAGCAGCGAATCGGCCACATCGTAGAGATCGCGCGAGGACTGCGTGTCCGACGTCAGCGCGAACGCGATGACGGGGTCGTCGTTGGGGTTGGCTTTCTCGTAGCTCGGAGGGTTGTTGAGACCGGAAGGGAGATCGGACTGGGCCGCGTTGATCGCGGCCTGCACGTCGCGCGCGGCGGCGTCGAGATTGCGGCTCCCGTCGAAAATCATGAACACCTGCGTGCTGCCCAGCGAGCTGGACGAACGCAGGGTGTCGATGCCAGGTACCTGCCCCAGATGCCGTTCCAGCGGCGCGGCCACCGTGGACGCCATGGTACCCGCGCTGGCGCCGGCCTGGCTGGCCTCCACAAAGATCACCGGCACCTGGATGTCCGGCAGGGCGGCCACGCCGAGCAACGCATAGCAGATCACGCCGACCACAAAAAGTCCGATGGCCAGCAGCGAGGTGCCTATGGGACGACGGATGAAAGGACCGGAGATGTTCATGCTGCGTGGCGAAGCGCGAGAGCGGCGCGCGGCCAAAGAACGTTAACGCCGCCATCAGCGGCTGCGTAGAAGAGAGAGTGAACCTGAAAAACGCTTTGCACAGAACATCCGAAATCGAAAAGTGGGGCAGCAAAAAGTGGCGTCTTCCGCCCGGTCATGACACCGCATGCCAGCGCACCGCCATCAAGACGAAAGGGGCGACCGGCTCCCGCCGCGCCCCTTTCCTTTCGTGCCGTCCGCTCATGACCGGACGGTCGCCATCGAACCGCTGGAATCACGTCACGCTCCGCACCTGGCGGCGTCCTTGCGCATGGGCCAGCGCGCGCCTCTCGCGGCGCGCTTCCATCCAGTCCGAGAAACGCTCCATATGCAGGTAGATCACCGGCGTGGTGTACAACGTCACCAGCTGCGACAGCAGCAGGCCGCCGACGATCGACACGCCGAGCGGGCGGCGCAGCTCCGAACCAATGCCGTTGCCCAGCGCCAGCGGCAGCGCGCCGAGCATCGCCGCCGCGGTGGTCATCATGATCGGTCGGAAACGCAGCAGGCAGGCGCGACGGATCGCCTCGCGTGCGTTCAGCCCGGTGCGCTTCGCCTCGATCGCGAAGTCGATCATCATGATCGCGTTTTTCTTAACGATACCGATCAGCAGCACGATGCCGACGATACCGTCCACCGACAGGCTCATGCCGCAGAGGATCAGCGCCAGCAGCGCACCCACGCCGGCCGGCGGCAGCGTCGAGATGATCGTCAGCGGATGGATGTAGCTCTCGTACAGCACGCCCAGCACGATGTAGATCACGATGATGGCGGCCAGCAGCAGCAGGACTTCATCGCCCAGGCTGTTGGAGAACTCGGCCGCCTTGCCGATGAACTGGCCGCGCACCTGGGCCGGGAATTTCAGCTGCCGTTCCACCTCGTGAATCGCGTCGACGCCCTGCGACAGCGAATAGCCCGGCGCCAGGTTGAACGACACCGTCACTGCCGGCAGCTGCTGCGAGTGGCTCACAACCAGCGGCGCCGTAGTGACCTGTGCCGTCGCCAGCGAGGCGATCGGAATGATGCTGCCGGTGCCGACGATCACGCCGGTATTGGCCACGGCAATACCGGTGCTGGTCGACGAATTGCTCGATGCCGCCTGGCCAAAGCTGGTGGCATTGCTGCCGGTCAGCGCGCCGTTGCCGTTGCTCTTCACCGCCAGCTGGTTCAGCAGCGACGTGCTGTTGCGGAACTGCGGCGCCACCTCCAGCACCACGCGATACTGGTTGAGCTGGGTGAAGATGGTGGAGATCTGGCGCTGGCCGAATGAGTCGTAAAGGGTGTCGTCGATGGTCTGCACCGGCACGCCGAGGCGGCTGGCCTTGTCGCGATCGATGGTGAGTTTGAGCGCCGTGCCCTGGTCGGCGAGGTTGTTGTCGACATCGGCCAGTTCCGGACGCTTGCGCAGCGCCTGGGTCATCTGGTTCGCATAGCCGGACAGTTCGGTCGAGTTCACGTCGGACATCGAGTACTGGTACTCGGTGGCCGATACCTGGCTGTCCAGGGTCACGTCCTGCACGGGTTTCAGATACAGCGCCACGCCGGGAATATTGGTCGCGGCGTTCTGCAGGGCGGCGACGACGGTGTCGAGATTGGCGCGATCGCCGCGATCTTTCAGCACGATGCTGAGCTGACCCTGATTCAAGGTCGGGTTGACCGAACCGGCGCCGATGAATGCCGCCACGCCGGCTACCCCGTCGACCTTGCGCAGCGCGTTGGCGACCGCCTGCGTGCGCTGCTCCATCTGCGGAAACGCCACGTTCTGATCGGCCTGCACCACGCCGGTGATCATGCCGGTGTCCTGCTCGGGCAGCAGGCCCTTGGGGATGATGATGTACAAAATGATGGTGATGACGACCGTGATACCGGCCACCACCGTCGTCAGCCGCTGGTGGTCGAGCACCCAGTCGAGCGAGCGCTCGTAGCCGCCGACGATGCGCGTCCACAGGTTCTTCGTGCCGGCCGCCGCATGACGCTCGTGCACGTCGTCGCTGTCGGGCAGCTCGTCGGCCTTCAGCAGGTACGCGCACATCATCGGCGTCAGGGTCAGCGACACCAGCATCGAGATGACCACCGCGATGGTCAGCACCCAGGCGAACTCGTGGAACAGGCGGCCGGTGACGCCGGGCATCAGCAGCAGCGGCAGGAACACCGCCACCAGCGACACCGTCAGCGACAGCACGGTGAAGCCGATTTCCCGGGCGCCGACCTCGGCCGCCTCCTTGCCGTCCATGCCCTGTTCGATATAGCGCACGATGTTCTCGATCATCACGATCGCATCGTCCACCACGAAGCCGGTTGCGACCGCCAGCGCCATCAGGGAAAGATTGTCCAGCGACATGCCGGTGAACGACATCACCGCGAACGTGCCCAGCAACGACAGCGGCACGGCCACCGACGGAATCACCGTCGCCCACAGCCGGCGCAGGAAGACGAAGATCACCGCCACCACCAGGGCGATGGTGATCAGCAGCGTCATCTCCACGTCGTGCACCGAGGCGCGGATGGTCACGGTGCGGTCGGCGAACACGTCCAGATGCACGTCGGCCGGCAGCACGGCCTGCAGCTGCGGCAGGATCTGCCGGATCGACTGCACCGTCTGCACGATGTTGGCGCCCGGCTGACGGCGGATGTCGAGCAGCACCGCCGGCTTGCCGTTGGCCCAGGCGGCGAGCTGGTCGTTCTCGACGCCGTCGACCACGCCAGCCACATCGGACAGCCGCACCGGCGCATTGTTGCTGTAGCTGATGATGGTGTTCTTGTAATCCTCGGCGGTGGCCAGCTGGTCGTTGGTGCCGATGCTGTAGCTCTGCGTGGCGCCGTTGAGCGTGCCCTTGGGCGCGTTGACGTTGGCCTGGGTCAGCGAGTTGCGCACGTCCTCCATGGTCAGGCCCAGGTTGGCCAGTTGCGCCGGGTTTACCTGCACGCGCACGGCAGGGCGCACGTTGCCGGCAATCGAGACCAGGCCCACGCCCTGCACCTGCGACAGCTTCTGCGCCAGGATCGAGTCGGCGTAGTTGTTGACGTCGCGCAGCGGCAGCGTGTCCGAGGTAAGCTGCAGGGTGAGGATAGGCGCGTCGGCCGGATTGACGCGGTTGTACACCGGCGGATACGGCAAGGTGCTGGGCAGCGTGCCGCGCGCCTGGTTGAGCGCGGACTGCACGTCCTGCGCCGCGATGTCGATATCGCGGTCCATGTTGAACTGCAGCACGATGGTCGACAGGCCGGCCGACGAGTCGGACGTCATCATCGACAGGCCGGAGATCTGCCCGAGGTTGCGCTCCAGCGGCGTGGTCACCAGCGAGGCCATGGTCGCCGCGCTGGCGCCCGGATACTGCGTGGTCACGACCAAGCTGGGCGCCTCGATCTCGGGCAGCGCCGACACCGGCAGCTCGCGGTAGCCGAGGATGCCGAGCAGCAGCACCGCCACCATCAGCAGCGAGGTGGCGATCGGTCGGCGGATGAAGAGGGTGGAGAATCCCATGAGGCGGCGCCGGTTAAAAGCGGGGAACGGGGACGCGCGCAGCGCGAACGCCGCAGGCGGCCCGAAGGGCGAGCAGCGAAGCTGCGAGTAACGGGGAATGGGGAACGTCGCGTTTCACGAAAACCTGCAGTGACCGCAGAGAAGAGGGTTGAAAGATACGGGCAACGATCCGGTTACCGCACGCTACCGTTCCCCGTTCCCCATTCCCCGTTCCCGCTCTCAATTCACAATCACCCACGACGACCACCGCCCTTCTGACCGTCCCGCTTGGCCTTGAGCATGTCCGCCTCGCTAGGGGCGGCGGGCACTTCGCCGGGCTTGAGCGCCTGCACCTTGCTGCCGGGCTTCAGGCGGAACTGGCCTTCGGTGACCACCTGATCGCCAACCGCCAGACCCTTGCTGATCATCACGTTGCTGACGCCCACCTCGTTGGCCACGGTGACCGGCTGCATCTTGACCGTCTTGTCGGCCTGCAGCTGATACACGTAGTCGCCGTCCGGGCCGCGCTGTACCGCCTGCGCGGGAATCACCAGGCCATTGGCCGTGGTGCTCACCTTCAGCTGCACATTGACGAACTGGCCGGGCCACAGGTTGCTGTCCAGGTTCGGGAACTGCGCGCGCAGCTTGAACGTGCCGGTGGTGGTGTTGATCTGGTTGTCGATCACCTGCAGCACGCCGCCGCTGGCCAGCGGGTGCGCGTCGGTCTTGTCGAGCGCCGCGACCGACAGCTGGGCGCCACCCTTGACCGCATTGCGCACGGTTTCCAAGTTCTGCTCCGGCAGATAGAAGATCACGTAGATCGGATGGATCTGGGTCAGCGTGACGATGGCGCTGGTGGTGGTGACCACGTTGCCCGGATCGACGCTGCGGATGCCGGTGACGCAGTCACAGGGCGAAATGATCTTGGTGTAGTCGAGCTGCACCTTGGCCGACTTGATCGCGGCCGCGTCGGACGCGACGGTGCCTGCGTTCTGCGCCACGTTGTTGCGATAGGTGTCCATGTCCAGCGCCGCCACATAGCCCTGCGACACCAGCGCCTCGTTGCGCTTGAGCGTGCTCTGCGCCGTGGCCAGCAGCGCCTGATCCTGCTTCTGCTTCGCCACGGCCTGGTCGTAGTTGGCCTGATAGGTGCGTGGATCGATCTGCGCCAGCAGATCCCCCTTCTTCACCGACTGACCTTCGGTGAAGTTGAGCGTCATCATCTCGCCGGCGACCTGCGGGTTGATCGTGACGGTGTTGAGCGCCTGCACGGTACCCAGGCCGGTGAGATAGATCGGCACGGACTGGCTCACGACCGGCTGCACGGTGACCGGCACGGGCGCCGCATCCTTGTCGCCCTGGGTGTCCTGGCCCTTCGCCGAGGCGTTCTTGCCCGCACCCGGAGCACCGGTCGTGGCGGACGGCTTGTGCAGCAGCCGCAAGCCCACTAACGCCACCACGATCACTGCTATGACGATCAGGGTGATCTTCCAAAAACGCGACATGTGAAACTCCTGGACTTGAAACAGCGCGGCAACGTGATCCACAAGGCTGAGGGCCATGCACCGACTGGTGTGCATGGCGTATGGGTTGGAGCTGGTCGGGTTTCCCCTGCCGACACGACGACCGGCGGCTCCGCTGGGATGAAATGATAGGTGCAGTGGAGCGGGCTTGAACAATGCCAGTTGACAGGGGTCGGCCATGACCGATGGCAGGGGCAGCTCCATGCAGACCGCTTTTTCGCGGCATGGTTCGCGCGCCGCGCTACGGCGCGGGGCATCGCTTCCTCGATCCGATGCGCCTGGAGCGGGCTTCGCTTATAACGGGCTTCGTCTATAATCCTGCGCTGGTTGCCTTTGAGCGAGCATGGCAACCGCGCGCAACAGCCAGCGCTGCAGCTGCCTCAGTGCAGGTCTGGCCACCACCGGTGCAACAGAACAGCCATCAGGTAAGCCGGAACAGCCGCACTGGCTCACCGCCCTGCCTACTGAAAGGAGTACGTGCGTGAGCTGTCCCATGAGCAATTCCGACAAGGCCACCATCCGCCAGTTGATCATCATGGTGGGCGGCCTGGTTGTGCTGACCCTGGTCCTGATGTTCGCGGGCTACGAGATCTACGACCACGCGCCGAAGGAAACCAACCCCAACGCGTCCGTCGCCGTGGCCGACCGCATCGCGCCCGCTGGCGCCGTGTATGCCGGCAACACCGGCCGCGCCGCGATGCAGGCCGCGGCGGACGCGGCGGCCAAGGCCGCGGCGTCGCAGGTGGCCTACGGCGGCACCACCGACGGCAAAACCATCTTCAACAACCTGTGCACCAGCTGCCATACCGCCGGTGTCGCCGGCGCGCCCAAGGTCGGCAACAAGGCCATGTGGGCGCCGCGCATCGCCGAGGGCCTGGACACGCTGGTCAAGCACGCCATCGAGGGCTATCACGGCCCCGACGGCAACTACATGCCGGCCAAAGGCGGCAATCCCGCGCTGACCGATGCGCAGGTCAAGGCCGCGGTCACCTGGATCGTCGATCAGGCCAAGTAAGCCACCTTGCATCGAACGCATGCAACGCCGCCTCCGGGCGGCGTTGTTGTTTCAGCCTTGCGACGCTGCATCCGCCTGCGTCGCGAAAACCGTCATTTCCATCTGCTAGCGTCCGTGCCCGGCTTCGGCCGCACGCATTGCCACCGTTTACTGGAATCCCGCATGTCGTTACGTCTCATCACCCTCGCCGTTCTTGGCCTACTCGCCGGTTGCGCCAGTCAAACCACCAGGCTGCCGGACGGCACGCAGGCCAGGGTGGCGATTCTGGAAACCACCGACGTGCATTCGAACGTGCTGAGCTACGACTATTACAAGCTCAAGCCGGACAGCACGCTGGGCTACGAGCGCACCGCCACGCTGATCCGCCGCGCCCGCGCCGAGTTTCCCAACACCTTCCTGTTCGACAGCGGCGACACCATCCAGGGCAGCGTGCTGGCGGACTATCAGGCGCTGGTCAAACCGATCGCCTGCGACCAGGAGCTGGCGATCTATCGCGCGATGGACGCGATCGGCTACGACGGCGGCACGGCCGGCAACCACGAGTTCAATTATGGGTTGGGCTTTCTCTCGCAGGCCACCGGCACGCCGATGAACGTCGACGGCGGCCGCAGCGATCGCTGCGCCGGGCCGCACTTTCCGCTGCTGCTGGCCAACGTCGACAGCGTGCGCGACGGCCGGCCGATCTTCAAACCGTGGACGATGGTGACGAAAACCATCGAAGCGACTACGCCCGACGGCCACACGGTCAGCGTGCCGCTGAAGATCGGCATCATTGGCTTCACGCCGCCGCCGATCATGCAGTGGGACAAGCAGAACCTCACCGGCAAGGTCACGGTCACCGGCGTGGTCGAGGCGGCACAAAAATATCTGCCCCAGCTGCAGGCGGAGCATCCGGACCTGATCGTGGCAATTCTGCACGGCGGCCTCGACGCCGCGCCGTACACGCCGGCTATGGAAAACGGCGGCTGGTACCTGGCCGGCGTGCCGGGCATCGACGTGCTGCTGCTCGGCCACGCGCACACCGAATTCCCCGGCCCGCACTACGCCGGCATGAAGGATGTCGACGCGCAGCGCGGCTTCGTGCGCGGCGTGCCGGCGGTGATGGGCGGCTTCTTCGGCAAGGACCTGGGCGTGATCGCGCTGGCGCTCGATCGGCAGCAGGGCCGCTGGGTGATCGATCGCAGCGGCTCGCACAGCGAAGTGCGGCCGATCTGCGCTGCCGCCCCCGGTGCCAGCAAGTCGGCCAAGCCCGAGTGCGTGCCGGCCGATCCGCAGATCGCGACGCTGCTCGATCAGACCCAGGCCGCGGCCATCGCCTACGTCAACACGCCGATCGGCGACAGCCGCGTGCGCCTGAGCAGCTACTTTGCCGACGAAGGCAATATGACCGCGCTGGCCGTGGTCAACGCGGCGCAGGCCGACTACGTGCGGCGCGAGCTGCCGCGCACGCATCCCGAACTGCGCGATGTGCCGGTGCTGTCCAGCGCCGCCGCCTTCCGCACCGGCTTTGGCGGACCCGACGATTACACCGACGTCGCCGCCGGCCCGCTGACGCTGCGCAGCGCGGCTGATCTGTACTTCTACCCCAACACGCTGGCTGCCGTGAAAACCGACGGCGCCGGCCTCAAGGCGTGGCTGGAGAAATCGGCCGAGCGCTTCAACCGGATCGATCCGACCAAGACCGGCGAACAGCCGCTGATCAACGAGGCCTACCCCGGCTTCAACGTCGACCAGATCCAGGGCGGCATCCACTACGTCATCGACGTGTCCAAGCCCGTCGACCAGCGCATCACCGCGCTGACCTATCACGGCAAGCCGGTAACGCCCGAGCAACCCTTCGTGGTGGTCACCAACAACTACCGCGCCAGCGGCGGCGGCCACTTTCCCGGCCTCGACGGCAGCAGCATCGTGCTGGCCGCGCCGGACGGCACGCGCGAAATTCTGGCCGACTGGTTGAAGCAGAAAAAGCAGATCGGCGCGAACGATCTCGAACCGACATCGTGGACGTTTGCACCGCTGAAAACCCGCGGCCCGATCGTCTTCACCGGCGCCAGCGGCAGGCAGGACGTGGCGAACGCCGCCGGGCTGACCAACATTCGCCCATCGAAAGACCACGGCGACGGCACGGCCACCTACACGATCGACTTGTCCAAACAGTGATCGACGGATAGCGTGGTCGACGTCCCGCTTGCGCTTGCCCGGCATGGATGTCGTTGACCGCCGCGGCGTCGGTCGCCTGCGCTAAAGGTAGCGCAGCCGCTTCCATCAACCACGACGACAAGGCAGCCGATGATCGCGTTGGAAATCCAGGCCCTTTCGCAGCGACGGGAAAATCTGCTGATCGAGATCGGTCGCGTCGTCCTCGCGCATGGGTTCACCCTGCAGCGCCAGCGCCTGGCCGATGACCCGCACGGCGTGCTGCTGACGATGGTGGTACGTGGGCCGGAGCGCAGGCAGCGCGCGCTGGCCGCGGCGATGGATGCGCAGGAGCGCATCATCAGCTATCAGATCTCGGCGTTCGAAGAGGGTGTGCAGAAGCCGCATTTCGCCGCATCGCGCCGCATCGCGTATCAGCCCGGCGCCCCGGCTACCGAGTCGCCTGTCGAACCTGCGGCTGTCGAAGCGCCCGCGCCCGCGCCTGCTGTGGAGACGCTCGACGCAGCCGAAGAGTCCGAAGTCCTCACCGCCCTCGAGCTATCGACCGAACCGGACTATGCGCAGGCGATAGCCGCCGATATCCCGCTTGCTGTTGTACCGGCGCCAGCACCAGCGCCGACCGCACCTCCGATCGAACCCTTCGTCGAACTGATTCCACTCGGCCCCGATATCGGGGCCGTCGACAACATGCTGCCCAAGTTGCTCAGCGATTACCCGGACATTTTCCCCCGTCTGCGGAAGCTGGAAGATTCGGTCGCCGACGCCGCCCGCGCGTCCTCGCTGCAGCTGGCAGGCCAGCGCCTGGGCGCGTCGGTATTCGAACGCGACCATGGTCCTAACCGCGGACTCGAACTGCTTGAGGCGATCGAGTGCGTCGGCATGCCGTCGCTCGGCCTGCTAGTTCAAGTGGATCAACAGGCCGAGCAGCTTCATATCCACGACAGCCCCATCTGCGGCGACGGCGGACAATCGGGCTGCGTGTTTTTCAGCGGCTTTCTGCAAGGTCTGCTTGAGCCCGCCGTGCAATCAAACCAGGTCTCGATATTTTCCGTCTGCTGCCGCAGCTTCGGCGCAGGCGAGTGCATTCTGGCGATCTCGGATTGATCCGAGTCTCACTGGGACTGGCGACACTTGCGCGGACATCCGCACCGCACAAGGGTTCACTAAGGCAGCGCTAAGAAAACGGTCGATCTGCGACACGGTGCTGCCGCCAAACCGTCATATGCGCGGCTCAGGCTAATTCAGTGGCTCTAGCGGCACGGCGTTGCCCACGCCGGCCGAGCACTGCGAAACATCCAGTAGCCAGCCGGACATGGCTGGCGCGCGGGCTCAAGGCATCAGCATTTTCGTTGATCGTCGCAACTAGCGAGTGCCGCAAGCGCAGGTTCTGCCGATGAAAATTCTTGTCGTAGAGGACGATCCCGGCACCGGCGCGCATATCGCATCGGTCCTCTCGATCGGCAATCAGGTCGTCGATCGCGCGATGGACGGTCGTAGCGGGCTGTCGATGGCGACGGCCGCGCATTATGACCTGATCATCGTGGATCGCATGCTGCCGCATCTGGACGGCATGTCGCTGGTGCGCACGATCCGTCGTCAGGGCAGTCAGACGCCGGTGCTGATGCTGTCGGCGCTGGGCGAAGTCGATCATCGGGTCGAAGGCCTCGATGCCGGTGCCGACGACTATCTGGCCAAGCCCTTTGCGCAATCCGAACTGAAGGCGCGCGTGAGCGCGCTGGCGCGTCGCGCACCGCTGTCAGCGGAACGTTCAAGGCTGCACGTCGATGATCTTGAGCTCGATACGATACGCCGCGAAGCACATCGCGCCGGCCGACCGATCGAACTGCAGCCGCGCGAATTTCGCCTGCTCGAATACCTGATGACGCATGCAGGCAAGGTCGTGACGCGCTCGATGCTGCTGGAGCAGGTGTGGGAGTTTTATTTCGATCCGGGCACCAGCCTGGTCGAGACGCACATCAGCCGACTGCGCGCCAAGATCGATCGGGGCTTCAAGTCGCCGCTGCTGATCACGGTACGCGGCGCGGGATACAGCCTTCGTGCACCCGACTAGTTTTCTGCGCACGGTGACGTTTCGCATCGTGCTGCTGCAGGCGGCGCTGTTCACCATCGTGGTCGCCCTACTCTTCAGCCTGGTCTGGCGCGAGCTGCACAGCTACGTCGAATATCAGGCCCGCACCGACGTACAGAAAGAGCTGATTACGCTGCGCGAGGCCGAGCACGACGGCACGCTGGCGGCGCAAATCCACCAGCGCATGAGCGCCGCACCGACGGGCGCCGACTACTACCTGCTGTCCGATCGACGGGGCAACAGGATCGAAGGCAACCTGGTCTATCGACCGCGTATGGCCGGCTGGCAATCCGTGCCGCTGACCGGCGCCAGAGGCCGGCATAAAGATCACGCGCTCGATGTGGAGCTACTGGTGACCCAACTCGCGGACGGCAACTGGCTGACCGTCGGACGCGATCGGCGCGAGATCGGCGAGCTCGATGAAGATCTGTCGCGCTACTTTCGCAACTGCATCGCGGTGATGGTGATGTTTGCCCTGCTCTCGGGAGCCGTTGCCGGACATCTGTTCGTCAAACGGGTGGACAGCCTCAGCGGCGAGGCCGAACAGATCGTAATGGGCGAACGCGCCGGCCCGCTGAGGCTGCGGCGCCGCGGCGCCGAGTTCGACAGGTTGGCGGGCCGGCTCAATCGCATGCTGGAGCGCATCCGCATCCTGATGGAAAACATGCGCCAGGTATCGAACGATATTGCCCACGATCTGCGCACGCCGCTGACGCGGCTGCGCCAGCGATTGGAGACGGCGCAGCTGGGGCCGAATGATCCGGCGCTGCTGCGCGAAGCCATCGAGCACTCGCTGGCCGAAGTCGACGACGTGCTGGCCACCTTCGGCGCGCTGCTGCGCATTTCGCGCGTGGAGGCGCGAGAACGCCAGGCGGGGTTTATGGCGCTCAATCTTTCGGAGTTGTTCGCGTCGATGGTCGAAGCCTATGCGCCGGTGGCCGAGGATCACGGCAAGCGCGTGCGGGGCGATATTGCGCCGGGCATTCAATCGCGCGGCGATCGCGCGCTGCTGGCACAGATGCTGTCCAACCTGATCGAAAACGCGATTCACCACACGCCGGCCGGCACGCATATCGCCGTGACGCTTCGGCCGGAAGCAGGTGGTTACACCGGCAGCGTCGAGGACGACGGGCCAGGCATTCCCTCGCAGCATCACGGTGAAGTTTTCCGGCGCTTTTTTCGCCTCGACAGCAGCCGCTCGTCCATCGGCTGCGGCCTGGGACTGGCGCTGGTCAGCGCAGTCGCCGATCTGCATCGCATTGTCATCGACCTGCGCGATCGGGCGCCCGGCCTGGCGGTGCGCATGCGTTTCCCGGCGGTGTGAACCCGTGCGGTCGCCCAACCTTACCGATCGGTATGCTGGCTGCATCGCCGCTGTCACACGTCAACTCTAGGTTGGGCGAATGGTCGAGCTGCGTCAGGTCGCGCTCCCCACGGTCATTTCCCAACCTAATGGACGTCTCATGCTGCTCACACGTGCGTTGCGACTGGCCCTCGGGCTGTCGATGTTCTCTCTGGTGATCGCGCCCGCCAGCGCGGAACACCATCACGAACCCAGCCTCAGCGGCCACGTGCAGTCCGGCACGGGACACACGCCGGTCGTCGGCGCCAGGGTCGAGCTGCGCGAACTGCATCGCTCGGCCGTCACCGATCATCATGGCGAATATGCGTTCACCGATCTGGCGCCGGGTGAATACACCCTGGTCGTCACCGCGAAGGATCAGGCACCGGTAGAGCAGCGCGTCACCGTCGATAGCCATGGCAGCGAACAGGACATTCTGGTCGACACGCACGCCAAGGCGCTGGACGAGGTCGACGTGATGGGGCGTTCGGTCGTCGACCCGGTGATCGACGCGCGCCAGACCCAGCAGCAGGCGCCCAACCTGATCCTGGTGCAGTCGGCCGCACAAATTCAGCAGCTGCCCGACGTCAACGCGGGCGAAGCGGTGCGCCGCCTGCCGGGCATCTCGCTGGAAACCGATAGCGGCGAGGGCCGCTTCGTCAATATCCGCGGCCTGGACTCGGACCTCAACAGCACCACCTTCGATGGTGTGCAGCTGCTGCCGACCAACCCGGCCAGCTCGCAGGGCGGCGCGCGCGCCGTGGCGTTCGACGCCATTCCCGCGGGGCTGATCGGCACCATCACGGTGACCAACACCAACCTGCCCGAGCAGGACGCCGAGGCGCTCGGCGGTACCATCGACATCAAGCCCAAGCAGATTCCTGCCGGCAAGGATTATTTTCTCGATAGCGAGCTCGGCTATGGCGACGAAAGCCTGCGCAGCAGCAAGGTGAAGGATTTTCAGCTCTCCGGCGGCGTGCGCTTTGGTCTGGACAACAGCGCCTACAAGCCCTTCAGCTTTGTCGGCACGGTGTCGTACTACGACGACAAGCGCGGCATCGACGACGTGGAAGCCGCGTACGTCGATCAGCAGTCGCAGGGCGTGCCGGACAAGGCTTTTGCCGGGCTGGAGCAGCGCTATTACAACTACAACCGGCGGCGACACGGCTACGGCGGCGAGCTCGCCTTTCAACCGGACAATGACAACCGCTGGTACGCGCGCTTTTTCGACACCGGCTACACCGAGCACAAGTACAACCAGGCGCTGGCTTACAACTTCTACAACGACCCCACCCTGCTGGCGGCCGACCCGGGCAACCCCAACGGCTTCATCGATTCGGGCGTGAACTTCGACCGCAAGCTGACCGACGAAGAGGAAAAGCTCGACTCCCGCGTGGCCACCATCGGCGGCGAAAACAATCTGCAAAGCTTCGAGCTGGATTACCACGTGGCATTTACCAAGGGCTCGTACAACCAGCTCTACAACTACGGCGCGGATTTTTCCAACCCCGATCCGAACAACGCGAATCTGCCACCCTACGCCGTGGTGCAGTACGACAACAGCACCGATCCGCGCTACCCGCGAACGACGGTGCTGAGCGGCTTGAATCCCCTCGATCCGAGCCAGTACGCGCTGCATAAACTATCCAACGGCACGGAACACTCGCACGATCAGGAGTGGTCCGGCGCGCTGAATGTCACGGTGCCAACGCAGTTTTTCGCCGGTGACGATGAAAACCTTAAGTTCGGCGTCAGTGGGCGGCTGCGCGATCGGCATGTCGACGTCGGCAGCTACAGCTATACCGTGCCCGACCTGCTGCTGAGCAACGCGATCACCGGTCAGTTCATCACCTTCTACAACAACCACTATCAGAACGGCTATGCGATCAACCCGGCGGTGATTCGCGCAATTACCCAGGGCGGCGCAGCGACCGAAGACATGCTGGGCGACCAGGGCGCTTATAACGCCGACAAGGAAGACGTATACGCCGGCTACGCGCAGTATCAGTTCAAGCCGGTCGACAAGCTGGACATCGTTGCCGGCGTGCGCTGGGAGCAGACCAATGCGTCCTACGCGGCGAATCAGGAGTTGACGGATGCCAATGGCAACGTCACGGTGACGCCGAACACGCAGCACAGCAACTACAGCGATTTTTTCCCGACCGTGCAGGCGCGCTACGAATTCGCGCCGGACCTGATCGGCCGCGCGGTCTACTCGCAGACCATTGCGCGACCGGGCTTCAACCAGATCACCGCCTCGGTGCTGGCGGACGCCACGCTGGGCACCATCAATATCGGCAATCCGCAGCTGAAGCCGATCAAGAGCGATAACTTCGACTTCGACCTCGAGTACTACCTGCCCCAGGGCGGCATCGTATCGGCAGGCCTGTTTCGCAAGGACCTGTCCAACTACATCGTCCAGACCGGCTCGACCGAGGTGAACCCCACCACCGGCCCGCTGGCCGGCTACAACGGCATCGTCACGACGACGGACTGGAAGAACATCAGCAGCGCCACAGCCACCGGCCTGCAGCTCAACTACGTGCAGCGCTTCAGCATGCTGCCGGGCTGGCTCGGCGGATTCGGCGTCAACACCAACTACACCTACGTGGACTCGCGCCTGCAGATACGCCCGGGCAACGACACGCCGCTGCCGTCGACCTCGCGCAATACGGCCAACTTCGCCATCACCTATGACTACGGCAACCTGACCCTCAACCTCGGCTCGTACTACACCAGCAAGAACATCTTCACCGTCGGCGGTTCCAGCGCGACGGACGTGTGGAGCCAGGGTCGGTTCTCGGTGGACTTCGGCGCGAGCTACGCCATCAACGACGACGTGTCGATTTTCTTGAGCGCGAAAAATCTCACCGACACGCCGCTGAAGTTTACCGAGGGCCCGGGCGCAAACCGACCGATCCAGCGCGAGTTCTACGGCCAGACCTATCTGACCGGCGTGCGCTTTCATCTCTGACCGGAACGTACGGCCCGCGCCGCGCGCGCGTCGATCACGCATATCAACGTTGACGGACCGCCACCTCGTGGCGTCCGCATTTCATGGAGCATGGCAATGAAACACCGCACTTTCAAACAGCTCGCGCTCACTACGCTCACCCTGGCCCTGGCGCCCATCGCGATGCAGGCCGCTGCCTCAGCGAGCGGCTACAAGGTGCAGGCGCAATACGCGCTGGGCGGCGGCGGCAAATGGGACTATCTGACACTCGACGCCGCCGCGCGTCGCCTGTACATCGCGCGGCTCGACCGCGTGATGGTGATGGACGTCGACAAGGGCACGCTGATCGGCGAAGTGCCCGGCGCCATCGGCGCGCACGGCGTGGCGCTGGTGCCCGCGCTGCATCGTGGTTATGTCAGCAACGGCCATGGCGACAGCCTCACGCCGTTCGATCTGGACACGCTGAAGCCGCTGGCCGTGATTCCCGTGTCCGGCAAGGACCCCGATGCGCTGCTGTTCGATCAGGCCACCTCCCACCTGTGGGCGTTCAACGGGCACAGCAACAGCGCCAGCGTGATTGATCCGGCCGCCGGCAAGGAAATCGGCCGCGTGGCATTTGCCGGCAATCCGGAGTTTGCGGTTTCCGACGAGCAGGGCCATATCTACGTCAATATCGAAGACAAGGGTCAGCTCGCACAGATCGACTCACGCAGCCTGAAAGTGCTGGCCACCTGGTCGCTCGGCACGTGTGAGGGGCCGACCGGTCTTGCACTGGACGTTACGCACCATCGGCTATTTTCCGTGTGCGCCAATCATCAGATGGCGATCACCGACGCGGTCGATGGCCACCATGTCGCCACGCTGCCGATCGGCGATCATCCCGATGCGGCCGGCTTCGATCCGTCGACGCAGATGGCCTTCAGCTCCAACGGCGACGGCACGCTGACGGTTGTCCATCAGGATGATGCCGATCACTACACCGTGGTCACCAACGTGGCGACCGCCAAAGGCGCGCGGACCATGGCCATCGATGAAACCACGCACAAGATTTTTCTCGCGGCGCCTGCGGTGACGCCACCCAGTCAGGCGCCAGGCACATCGGGTTCGTTCGGCGTTCTTGTGGTTGGCACCAACTGATTCAAATCCTCAGGCCTCGTTGCTCGGCACGAGGCCTAGCAACCGGAACCATGGTCATGACTCAGCTTCGCGTCGCTGTTCTTGCCGCCTTTGGCCTTCTCTTCTCCTGTGCTGCGCTGAATGCCGTGGCGGCCCAGGCTGCGCCCAAGGACGACCCACCCGAATTCGTCGTTATCCTGAGCCGCCATGGCGTGCGTTCGCCCACGGCCGAGCCGGCGGCACTGGACGCGTTTTCCGACAAACCGTGGCCGCGCTGGAGCGTGCCGCCGGGCTACCTGACGCCACACGGCAAGCAGCTGATGGCGCTGATGGGCGGGTGGTATCGCGCTCACTACAGCGATGCCGGCCTCGTGTCCGCGAATGGGTGTGCGGAGGCGCCATCGATCTATGTGGTGGCGGACGACGAGGAGCGCACGATCGAATCGGCTCACGGGCTGGTCGACGGTTTCGCGCCGGGCTGCCAGGTGACGGTCCATACCTCGACCGAACTGCCCGGCGACGGGCTTTTCGATCACCGCTTTGGCGATACCTTCGATCAGGATCGCGCCCTGGCATCCGCTGCCGTGCTGGGTCGCATTGGCGGCCAGCCCGAAAATCTTGTCGCCACGCATGCCGCCGCCATCGCAATGATGCAGGCGATCCTTCTGGGCTGTGATCAGGCGGGCTGCACACCGGCGCAGAAGGCCGGCAAGCAGCTGTTGCTCGACCAGCCGAGCGCTGTCGGCAAGGGCAAGGAGGACGCGCTGGTCGGCATCAAGTCACCACTGCACACGGCTTCGACCTTCGCAGAAAACGTTGCGCTCGAGTACACCGAAGGCTTGCCGATGTCGCAGGTCGCCTGGGGCCGCCTGTCTCCTCTGCAGCTCGGCCAGCTTTTGCAGCTGCATTCGGATTACAGCGATGTCGCGCTGCGCACGTCGCCGATAGCGCGCGATTACGCGCGCCACCTGGCGACCACCATTCTGGCCACGCTGCAGCAGGCTGACTCGCACAAAAAGACCGCCGGCGCGCTCGGTGACCCCGCCACGCGCGTGGCCTTTCTGGTCGGACACGACACCAATATCAGCACGCTGGCCGGCATGCTCGGCCTGCACTGGATGCTCGACGAGCAGCCGACCGATCCGACCTCCACCGGCGGTGCGCTGGTGTTCGAACTGCGGCGCGACAAAGAAAGCGGCAGCGCCAAAGTCCGCGTCTATTACGTCAGCCAGTCGATGGAGCAGATGCGGGAAAGCCGCAAGCTGACGCGCGACGCGCCGCCACTCGTCGCGCCCATCTTCGTAACCGGCTGCAGCGAGCCAGCGCCAGGCTATGGCTGCCCTCTGGATCGCTTCGCTCGACTCATCGAGCCACGTTAGGTGAATGTGCGTCAGCGGCAACCGCGTGGCTGGGGGCGGCATGGCGCTGGCGGCGACCTTTGCGAAAGATTCTACTTTTACTAAGACAGCACTAAGGGAAACGTATTTTCACCACATATGGCTGAAGCAGAACTGTCATGTAGCTACCTCACGCTAATGGGATAACCCAACTATCCCGCAGGTTTGTTATGCCAGGTCGATTCAGCGTCACGCAGCACCGTCAGCAAGGACTTGCGCTGCACCCATTGATCCACGGCCTGCGTCAGAGCATGGCGTCTGTGGGCTGGGTGGTTGTGACCGGCCTGTCGTTGAGCGGCAACGTATTTGCCACGGACGCCGCGCCAAGCGCGGCGCCGTCCGCTGAGGTCACCACGCCGCTGCCGGTCACACCGCCCAAGCAGCTCGAGGAAGTGGAAGTGCGCGGCAACACCGTCACCTCCGCGCTGACCCAGGCGCCCACGCAGGCGGATCTGACCATCACACAGCCGCAGTCGATCATCGGCCTGGACTGGATCAGCAACCACGTTTCGCCGACCGCCGACTACGCCACCATTGCCGCCATCGCGCCGGGCGTGACCAACGTCAGCCCGGCCGGCCCGGGCCTGGGCGAGTCAAAGCAGATGACCCTGCGCGGCTTCAACGACAACAGCTACAACGTGACCTACGACGGCATTCCGTTCGGCGACACCAACGACTTCAGCCATCACACCAGCAGCTATTTCCCGGCCAAAATGATCGGTCAGGTGCTGATCGATCGCGGCCCCGGCAACGCCAGCACGATCGGCGAGGCGACGTTCGGCGGCACGGTGGCGTTGAGCTCGAAGGATGCACGCGATGATTTCTCGTTCATTCCCTCACAGACCTACGGCAGCTACGGCACCTCGCTGACCCATCTGGAGCTCAACTCGGGCAAGTTCGACAACGGCGGCAAGCTGATCGCCAGCGCGCAGTACCTCACCACCGACACGGCCAAGACGGACGGCCAATCCTCGCGCAAGACCGGCTACGTAAAGTACGTACAGCCGATCGGCGACAGCACCGAGATCACCTTTCTCAGCAACTACAACTACATCCGCTTCAACAACCCCGACCTCAGCTCGCTGACCCTGCAACAGATCGCCACGCTCGGCCGCAACTTTGGTTTGAACAACGACCGCACCAGCACCAACTGCGCCTGCTACAACTACCAGACCAAGGAAACCGATCTGGAATACATCGGCGTGCACAGCCAGCTGCCCAGAGGCTGGGAGCTGGATGACAAGGTCTATACCTACGCCTATAGCAACGTCAGCCACGAAAGCCCGTACGTCGGCACCAAGACCTCCCCGACGGATATCGGCGGCTATATCAAGATCAACAAATACCGCGCTTTCGGCGATACGTTCGAGCTGACCCATACCGACGACTACGGCCAGTTCCGCACCGGCGGCTGGTACGAGTTCACCAGCAACGATCGCAGCAGCATCGCGATCGACTACAACCGCGGCGGCGCCATCGACGTCAAGCCGGGTCAGCCGATCTACGGCTCGTTCAACGCCAAGGGCGTGTATAGCGGACCGTTCAAATACACCATGAACGATCGCATGCGCACGACCCAGCTCTACGCCGAGTACGAGTGGCATGCCGCCGACAAACTCACCATTACGCCGGGTGTGAAGAACGTCGACTTTAAGCGATACATCGACTCGCCGATCAATCAGACCACCAAAACGCCGCTGTACTACGACCAGACCTCGCGCAAGACGCTGGGCTTTCTCACCGCCAATTATCTGCTGCGCGATGACTGGAGTATTTACGGCACAGCAGCGCAGGGCTATCTCGCGCCGAACCTCAACGAGTTCTACGTGCCGGATCCGACCAAAAACAAGATCAGCCCCGAGCAAACCAAGAACTACCAGTTCGGCACGGTGTACAAGACCGACCGCTTCAACGCCGATGCGGACGTCTATTTCATCAACTTCCAGGACTACGCGTTCTCCACCACCATTCCCGGCACCACCGACGCGGTTTACTACCAGGCGAAAGGCGCGTACATCAAGGGCATTGAAACGGAAGCCACGTATTTTCTCGGCGCCGGCACGAGTGCGTTCGTCAACGGTTCAATCCAAGACGCCACGTTCAAAGGCTCAAAGCTCGATGTGCCCAACGTGCCCAACCGCACCGCGGCGATTGGACTGCTGTACGAAAACCAGGGCTTTTTCGCCTCGGCCTACGACAAGTTTTCCGGTCGCCAGACCGCCTACAACAGCAGCTTCAACCCGGACGTGGCCAGCACAGCAAAGTACACCCTCCACACCGGCGGCTTCTGGCAGGCGGCGGCCAGCATCGGCTACGGCCAGAATCTCAATGGTCCGGTGTTCAAGAGCTACAAGCTGCGGCTGGAGGTGGACAACCTGTTCGCCAGCCAGAATCTGGTGATCAACTCGGTCGACAGCAAAAGCGGCGCTGGCTCGTACTACGTCTTGCCAGGACGCAGCTGGTTTGCGTCCGTGTCGCTCGGGCTCTGATCGGGAAGTGACGCCGCATTGCCTCTAAGTCGTTTGAAAGCGATAAACGTAATACTGTGCGCTTGTCCCCTGCCGCTCCGACAATCCATGCGGAGCGACAATCGGAGGAGCGCACGTTGCACATTATTCTGGTGGAAGACGACGCACCGCTGGGCGCCGCGATTCAACGCGCGCTGGAGCGTTTGTCCTATACGGTGACCTGGCTGCACGAAGGCCGGGCTGCGCTGGCCGCGCTGCGCGACGAAACCGCGGACCTGATGCTGCTGGACCTCGGCCTGCCGGGCAAGGATGGTCTGGACGTGCTGATCGAAGCCCGGCGCAACAACATCAAGACGCCAGTGCTGGTGATGACCGCGCGCGATACGCTGGAGGCGCGCGTCGCCGGACTCGACGCCGGCGCCGACGATTATCTGGTCAAACCCTTCCATCTCGACGAGCTGGGCGCGCGCATCCGTTCGCTGACCCGGCGCGTGCAGGGTCTGGCCGCCAACCGCATCGAGGCGGGCGCACTCAGCCTCGACCTGGGCACTTCAGAGGTGACGTTTCGCGGTGAGCGCGTCGAGCTCACCCGGCGCGAGTTTTCGCTGCTGCAGACGCTGATGGAACGCGCCGGTCGACTGGTGCGGCGCGAAAGCCTTGAAAACTCGCTGTACGGACTCGACAACGCGGTCGGCAGCAGCGCACTGGAAGTGCTGGTGCATGCGCTGCGGCGCAAGCTGAGTTTCGAGACGATTCAGAACGTGCGCGGCTTTGGCTACATGATTCCGCGAGAACCGCAATGACATCGCCCAGCCTGCGCGCGCGGCTGCGCTGGTTGATCGTGATCGTGCTGATCGTGGTGCTGGTGCCGCTGGGCGTGCTGAGTTTTCAGCGCACGATCCGGGAGGTCGATGAGCTGATGGATGGCCGGCTGGCCGAGTCGGCACGCACGCTGGAAGTGTTGATCGAGCACGCCGGCATCGACTCGCTGCGCGGCGGCGACGGCCAGAGCAACCTGGTGCCGGTACCGAACGAGGCGGCGATCAAGCTGGCCCGCCACAGGCACGCATACACCTACGAGGCCGAGGTCGGCTTTCAGGTGTTCGATCGACTGGGGCATCCCACACTGGCCACCGCCAACGTGGTCAGCCTGCCCGCGCCAAGGCCGAACGACGCCGACTTTCAGGATCTGCGCATCGGTGATTACCGCTGGCGCGTCTACACGCTGCGCGATGCCGGCGAAGGCGTGGTGATACGCACCGCCGAACGCTACGACAGCCGCAACGGCATTCTTCACGCGCTCTGGATTGATCACGGCGTGCCGCTCCTGCTGGGGTTGCCGCTGCTCGCCCTGCTGGTTGGCTGGGCGGTGACGCGCGGCCTGCGTCCGCTCGCTGCCCTGGCGCAGGCGCTGTCGGCACGCGAACCGGGCAGCCGCCAGCCGATTCGCCTGGACCAGGCGCCGCAGGAACTGCAGCCCGTACTGGATGCGCTCAACGCCCAGCTCGAGCGCCAGGAAGATGCGCTCGAGCGCGAGCGGCGCTTCAGCGCGGACGTGGCGCACGAGCTGCGCACGCCGCTGGCCTCGATCATGATCAATCTGGAAAGCGCGCTGGCCACCAACGATTTGAAGGAGGCGCAGGACAGCCTCGGCGGCGCCCAGCACAGCGTCGTCGCGCTGGCGCGGCGCATCGAACAGCTGCTCGCCCTGGCGCGGCTCGAAGCCGGCGCGGCATCACGTCAGCGCACAACGATCGATCTGGTCGAGGTCGCCAGCGAAGTGATCGAGGAGCTGACCACCATCATCGCCGAAAGCGGCGTGCAGCTCGATTTCGTGAGGCGCAATCCGCACGTCATCGTGCAAGGTTACGAGGCCGCGCTGGCCGCGCTGCTGCGCAACCTCATCGAAAACGCGCTGCGCCACGTGCCGCAAGGCGGCCAGGTGCAGCTGATCATCGAGCAGGCGGGAATCGAAGCCACGATCGACGTGATCGACGATGGCCCCGGCATTCCGGTCGAACAGCGCGCCGCCGTATTCGCGCGTTTTCATCGCGAAAAATCCAGCCGCGGCGAAGGCTACGGACTGGGGCTTTCCATCGTGCAGCGCGCGGCTGAGCTGCATAACGCGACGATCGAACTGCTCGATTCGCCATTCGGCTCCGGCCTGCGCGTACGGGTGGCTATTCCCCTGGCCGGATAGCGGGACAGCGCTCAAACGCTGCCCCGCTGGGTCGATCGGTCGACTTAACGCTTGCCGACAACCAGCACCGTAAAGCTGCCCGGCACGACCGATGGACGTCCATTCGCCTGCTTGGTAGCGCCGAACTTCGCCGCCGACAGATACAGCCGATGCGATGACGGATCGAGCGCCAGCGTGCGTGCGCTGACCTGGGTCGCGATGGTCTCCTTTACTGTGTAATGGTCCGCATCGTCCTCATGGATCGCGGTGATCGTGCCGCTCTCGCCGTTGGAGCTGTAGACCATCGAGGCCGCATCGTCGAATACCACCGCATCGGGGCCGTCGCCGATTGGCAGCGTGGCGACGAGGTGCCCGTTGTCCGCATCGACCACGGCCATTTTCTGGTTGTCGCACACCGAGAACAGCCGATGGTGCTGGCGATCGAGCGCCAGACCGCTGGGTGATTCGCACGGCGCCAGCGGCCAGGTGTTCAGCACGGTGTTTTTGGCCGAATCGATCTGGACCAGTTCGGACTTGTCCTCAATGTTCACGTACACGTGGCCGGCGCCATCGGACACCGCAAACTCCGGCTTGCCCGGCAGCGCGATGGTGGCGATCACGGCATTCGTGGCCGGATCGATCACGCTGGCGCTGCTGCTTTTGCCGTTGAGGGTCAGCACGTGATGCGAGGCGGTGTCGTAGACGATGGCGTCGGGGTTGAGGCCGGTGCCCTTGATCACCGCGACCGTCTTCAGCGTATCCAGATCGAAGGCGGTGACGGTGGCCGCCTTGCCGTCGCTGGTGAAGCCACGCTTGATATCCTGCGCAAGGGCGATGCCGTGCACGCCCTGCGTATCGGCAATGGTTCCAATCTGCTTGTCGTGCGCGACGTCGATAACCAGCACGCGATCACCGCGGCTGACGAATAGGTGATGGTGTGCCGCGTCGAAGCTGAGGTAATCCCAGCCGCCGTCGCCGCCGAGATTCATGCGTGAGATCACCTGGTAGCCGCTGCCGGCATGACCGGCGTCGGCGGCGATGGACGGCGCGGCGAGTGCCAGGGCGAGCGCCGCAGGCAGTAAATGACGGAAAAGTTTGTGCATGAGACGGTCCTGGCGGATGGCGGGAAGATTGATCGCGTATCAGCATGAAACCACCCGCTTACTGCCACCTTAGTGACGGCGCGCAAGATCCTGCCTGCTGCCCTTCCCGCCTTCAGTCAAAGTGTCACGCCCCACAAAGTTCCTACTAAGCCGCGCCCGTTAACGTAGGCACCTTCAGCATGACCGGGAGCGCGACTTGTCGCGATCAGTAGCAACACAGACCGATGACACGCTGCCGATCGTTTCGGCGGCGCGCTCGCGCGCCCTGATCGTCGGCCTGTGCTGGATCGGCAGCGCGGTGATCGGCGGATGCGCCACTTATCGCCCCGCACCGCTGCCGACAGCCGTCGAACTGCCGCACGACATAGCCCATCTTCAGGGCGCGCCGACCGACGGACGCGCGCTCGACCTGCCGACGATCGAGCGCCTGGTCCTGCTCAACAATCCCGACCTGCGCTCGGCCCGCGCCCAGCACGATGCGGCCCAGGCGCAAATGCTGCAGGCCGGACTGCTGCCCAATCCGGCGATCAACGGCAGCATCGGCTATCTGATCTCCGGTGTCGGCGATGCCACCGCGTGGACGGCCGGCATCAGCGAAGACATCCGCGCACTGATCACCCTGTCGCCGCGCCGGCAGGCGGCAAAAGCGGCAGCGGCGCAGGTCGACGCGAGCCTGCTGTGGCAGGAGTGGCAGACCGTTGGCAAGGCGCGCCTGCTCGTGGTCGATCTGGTCGAGGGCGAGCGCCTGCGCGCCCTGCAGAGCCACACGCTGGAACAGCTGCAGCAGCGCAACCGCCAGCTTCGGCAAAGCATCGCGCAGGGCAATACCGACCTCACCGCCGCCTCGCCGGATTTCGTCGCCGCCGCGGACGCGCAAACGGCCTATGACGACCTGCAGCGGCGTTTGCTTAGCCAGCATCACGATCTGGCCGCGCTGCTCGGCATGGCACCGGACGCGTCGGTTCCGCTGCCGGCCACGCTGGACCTGCCGGCGGCGGACGACGCGCGCACTCGCGCCGACGCTGGGGACATCGAACGCCGGCGCCCCGACCTGGTGGCGCTGCAGCTCGGCTACCAGGCGCAGGAGGCGACGCTGCGCGCGGCCGTGCTGGCGCAGTTTCCGATGTTTTCGCTCGGCTATGCGGCATCGCAGGACAACAGCCGCGTGCGCAACGGCGGCCCGGCGGTCACTTTCGACCTGCCGATCTTCGATCGCAATCAGGGCAACATCGCCATCGCCAAGGCCACCCGTCAGCAGCTACGCGACGAATACATGGCGAGGCTGTCCTCGGCGCACGGCGAAATCGATGCGCTGCTGACCGAGCAGTCGCAGGCGCGTGCGCAGCTGGCCGAACTGTTGCCAGCGTTGCCCGCGGCCGTGCACGACGCCGATCAGGCGACCAGCGCGCAGCAACAGGGGCTGATCGACCTGCGCACGTACGTCGATCTGCTGATCGCCGCGCAGAGCCGGCAGGCGGCTGCCATCACCCTGCAGCAAACCGTATTGGAGCAGCAGGTGGCGATGGATACGCTGCTCGGCACCGGCATGCCCGATTCCCTTCCTCAGGATGTCATTGCGCCATGAACTTGCGTCTGTGCCGATTCCTTTTTTCGCTCGCCGCCCTGACGCTGGCTGGCTGCGGTGGAAGCGCCGATGATTCGGGCGCCGCCGGCAATGACGAGGTCAGCGCCGCTGTCACCACGCAGGCCGTGCATCAGGGCAACCTGCCCGACGTCGTCAGCGCCTACGGCACCGCCGCGCCGGCGATCGACGCGGCCTCCACGCTGAGCATTCAGGCCGAAGGGGCGGTGACGCAGTTCGACGTCACGGCCGGCACGGCCGTGCACCGCGGCCAGCGCCTGCTCACCTTCACGCTGTCGCCGACGGCAGCGGCGGCTTACCAGCAGGCGCGTACGGCGTTGAACGTGGCGCAGGCTGCACGCGAACACACCGCGCAACTGCTGGCGCATCAGCTCGCCACGCGCGACCAGCTGGCGCAGGCGGACAAGGCGGCGAGCGACGCGCGCTCGGCGCTCGACGCGCTGCGCAAACAGCAGGGCGACGGCCGCACCATGGAGCTGCGCGCGCCGTTCGACGGCATCGTCAGCAGCATCGCCGCCACACGCGGCGACACGCTGCAGCCGGGCGCACCGCTGCTGTCGCTGGCGCGCGGCGGCGGACTGCTGGTGAGCGTCGGCGTGGAGTTGGATCCGCAGCACCCGCCCGTGCCCGGCGACAAGGTCAGCCTGGTACCGCTGGGCGCCGGCGCTTCGGTGACCGGCGTGGTCAGGCGCGTGGCCGGCATGCTCGACCCGCACACGCATCTGCAGAACGCTGACATCACGCCCGACGGTCCCGTGATCGCCGGCATGGGCTATCGCGCCGATATCACCGTCGGCCAGTGGCGCGGCTGGCTGATACCGCGCGATGCGCTGGTCGAGGACGGCACGGCGTGGCAGGTGTTTCAGGTCGCCGGCGGCAAGGCGGTCAAGGTACCGGTCACCCTCGTTGGCGCATCCGATACGGTGTCGGTGGTCAGCGGCGCGCTGGATGCACAGCGCCCGCTCGTCGTGGTCGGCAATACCCAGCTCGAGGACGGCATGGCGGTTCGCACGGCGGAGCCGGCGAAGTGAGCGAGCCGACATCGCACCCGCCGTCATCGAATGAGTCGACGACGCACGAGTCCAACTGGCTGGCGCGCCACGGCCGAACGCTGATCATCGTGGCGCTGGCGCTGATGCTGGCCGGCCTGGCCAGCGCGCTGTCGCTGCCGGTCGGCCTGTTTCCGCAGGTGTCGTTTCCGCGCGTGGTGGTCGATCTGGATGCCGGCGACCGGCCAGCCGACCAGACCGCGCTGCTGGTCACCCGTCCCGTCGAAGAAGCCATCCGCACGGTGCCCGGCGTGGTCAGCCTGCGCTCGGAAAGCACGCGCGGATCGGCCCAGGTCTCGATCGATTTCGGCTGGGGTCGCGACATGACGTCATCGACCCTGCTGGTCGATGCGGCCATTGCACGCGTGCTGCCTACCTTGCCCACCGGCAGCACGTACGACGTGCGCCGGATGGACCCGACCGTTTTTCCGATCATCTCGTACGCGCTGCACTCCGACACGCTGTCGCCGGTCGCGCTGCGCGATCTGGCGCAGTATCAGATCGTGCCGCTGCTGGCCGCCGTGCCCGGGCTCTCGCACGTCGATGTGCAGGGCGGCGAGACCGCCGAGGTCGAAGTGGAGGCCGACCCGCACAAGCTCGCCCTGCACGGTCTGGCGCTGAGCGACCTGGTCACGGCGCTGTCCGGCGCCAACGCGCTGCAGGCGGTCGGTCGCGTGCAGGATCACAACAAGCTTTATCTCGTCGTGGCCGATCATTCGCTGAAGGGCGTCGACGCGCTGCGCAACGTCGTGGTGAAAAGCGACGCCACCGGCTGGATCAAGCTGTCCGATGTGGCGACGGTGCGCGACGGCTACGTGCCGCAGTGGATAAAGGTCGCCGAGGACGGCAAGCCGGCGGTGCTGTTTAACGTCTACGAACAGCCGGACGGCAACGCCGTGCAGATCGCGAAGGCGGTACGCGACAAGCTGGCCGGCTTCGCGCTGCCGCACGGCGTGACGATCCGCAACTGGTACGACCAGAGCGAACTGGTCACCGAGTCGGCCAACAGCGTGCGCGACGCGGTGATCATCGGCCTGGTGCTGGCCGCGATCGTGATGCTGCTGTTCTTGCGCAACCTGCGCGTCACCCTGATCACCGTCATCGTGGTGCCGGCGACGCTGGCGGTGACGGTGCTCCTGCTGAGCGTGCTGGGACTGAGCTTCAACATCATGACGCTGGGTGGCATTGCCGCCGCCGTGGGCCTGGTGATCGACGATGTGATCGTGATGATCGAGCATATCGCGCGGCGCGCCGGTGCCACGGGCGAGGAAGCGCGTGGCGGCACCGGCGTCGATGCGGTACTGCCGGCGGCGCGCGAATTCATGGCGCCGTTGTCGGGATCGAGTCTGGCCACGCTGATCGTGTTCATTCCGCTGGGTTTTCTCGATGGCGTGACCGGCGCGTTTTCGAAGGCGCTGTCGGTCACCATGGCCAGCGCGCTGATCGTGTCGTGGCTGATGACGGCGCTGGTAGTGCCGCTGCTGGCGCGGCAGCTGATCAACTTTCAGCGCTGGCAGGACCCCGGCAGCAATCCGCGCGGCTGGCTGCGGCGCGCGCATGGCCCACTCTACGACGGGCTGGCGCGGCGTCCATGGCTGTTGGCCGTGGTGCTGATTCCGCTGCTGGTGTTGGGCTATATCGCCTATACCAAGGTCTCCACCGGCTTCATGCCGACGGTGGATGAAAGCGGCTTCGTGATGGACTACTACACTGCGCCCGGCACCTCGCTGCCGGAGACCTCGCGGCAGGTCGGCCAGATCGAGGCCATTCTCAAGGCTCAACCGGAGGTCGACACGTTCTCGCGCCGACTCGGCACCGGCCTCGGCGGCGATCTGGGGCAGTCCTATCACGGCGATTTTTTCGTCAAGCTGAAGCCCGATCACGCCCGTGCCACCGAGGACGTGATGAGCGCGGTGCGCACCCGTATCGAGAGCGAAGTCCCCGGCGTGCAGATCGAACTGGCGCAGCTGATGGAAGACCTTATCGGCGATCTCACCGCCGTGCCGCAGCCGATCGAGATCAAGCTCTACGGCACCAATCCGGGCGAGCTGGACGCCCAGGCCGACAAGGTCGCCAAAGCGATCGGTGCGATCAACGGCGTGGTCGAGATCAAGAGCGGCGTACAGCTCGCCGGCGATGCGCTCAACGTCACTATCGATGCCGCCCGCGCAGGGTTTGAGGGCATGACCGTCGACGCGATCACGCAGGCCGTCGACCAGGCCATCTCCGGCACCGTCGCCACGCAGCTGCCGCAGCTGACCAAAAGCGTGGGCGTGCGGGTATGGATTCCCGGCGCCATGCAGCTGAAGATTCCGCAACTCGCGCAGCTGCCGATTCGAGCGCCCGATGGCCACGTGTTTCCACTCGGCCGCGTGGCAACACTGAAAACGGTCAGCGGCCAGCCGCAGATTTCGCGCGAGGATCTGCAGCCGATGGTCGCCGTCACCGCGCGCATCGAAGGGCGCGGCATCGGTGCGGCCGTTGCGGATGTGAAAAAGTTGCTGGCCAAACCCGGTGTGCTCGATGCGGGCGTGCGCTACGAGCTGGGCGGCCTGTATCAGCAGCAGCAGATCGCCTTTATCGGCTTGAGCAAGGTCTTCGCCGCCGCGCTGGTGGCCGAATTCATCCTGCTGATGTTTCTGTATGAGCGGCTGTGGCTGGCGTCGATCGTGCTGGGCTGCTCGCTGTTCTCGACCACGGCGGTTTTCATCGCGCTGTGGCTGAGCGGCGTCGATCTCAATATCACGGCCATGATGGGCATGACCATGATCATCGGCATCGGTACCGAGATGGCGATCTTCTATGTTTCCGAGTACGTGAGCCTGGCGGAAACCGTCGAGCCGCGGCTGGCCCTGCGCCAGGCCAGCGTCGACCGCCTGCGGCCGATCACCATGACCACGCTGGCGGCGATCCTCACCCTGCTGCCGCTGGCGCTAGCGATTGGCCAGGGCTCGGGCCTGCAGCAGCCGCTGGCCATCGCCATCATCGCCGGACTGATGCTGCAGTACCCGATGGTGCTGCTGGTGATGCCGATGCTGATCGGCTTTACGTTGAAGCGCCGCGCCTGACAGTTACACCTTTCAGGGCAACGTGACGCCCATCGAAGCCAAGCTGTGCGCGGGCACCGATCCGCGCACATGCGCCTACTGCTGAATGATGACTTGCCGCCCAATTCAGGCGAATAAGTAATGCCGTGCTACGCGCGACCAGATAATCCGTTATATAAATCGCATTGTCGACTTGTCCGATGATCACGACCGCGTTTCAATGTTGATCCGTCGAGGGGATATTTTTATATGGCCCGATCACCTATCCTGCGTCAGCTTCGCCTGGCGGTATTCGACAAAAAAAATAGCCAGAAGATATAGAGCTGCCGCGGACAGATCCGGCGACAGGGTTAGCCCCACCGTGCGTCTATTTATCGCCTTATCTGTCGCAAACGCTTGCGCTTTAGTTCTTGCGAATGCTTAGAATATGCTTAGCAAGGTGCACTGTTTTTTATATATTTCAAATCGTTCCTGTAAAACGATTTTGGTTATCAAATTGTCACAGTTTAAAACTAGAAATAGCGGGTCATTAAAACCCAACCCTATTTCTGGATAGCCATGAAGCGGATCAGTCGCACCACTCTTTTCACGAGCACCCAGCTTGCGCTTTGCCTGATAGCCAGCCTGCCTGTAGCCAGCTACGCCAGCGATGTCACGGCGGCAGCTGCCGCGTCGGCCGCGCCGACCGACGCCGGCACCGACTCATCCAAGAAAGTGCAGAATCTCGACGCGGTAAAAGTGACCGGCTCGGCCGTCACGGTAGAAAAGATCGCGCCAACGCAGGGTTCGATGATCGCGATCCAGCCGCAGTCGATCATCGGCGAACAGTACCTGCGCGAAAACGTGGCGCCGACCGGCGACTACACCGACGCCATTTCGCTTGCACCGAGCATCTCCACCGTCGCGCCGAACGGTCCGGGCCTGATGGAAGCGCAGAGCGTGACCATGCGCGGCTTCCAGGACGGCGAATACAACGTCACCTTTGACGGCATTCCGTGGGGCGACTCGAACGATTTCACGCACCACTCGACCTCGTACTTCACTACGCAGGACACCGGCAACATCGTGGTCGATCGTGGCCCGGGCACGGCAAGCACGCTCGGCAATGCCACGTTCGGCGGCACCATTGCGGTCGGCTCACGTACGCCTTCAGATACGGCGGGTATCGAGCCGTATCTGACTTTTGGCAGTTTTGGTACCCGCGTCGAAGGCGCCCAGCTCGACACAGGTGCCATTGAACAGACGGGCGGCACCACGGCGCTCATCAACCTGGAGAACGCCCGGTCGGACGGCTATCTGACGTACGCCGGACAGCGTCGGCAGAACATTTTCGCCAAGATCGTGCAGCCGATCAGCGACAACACCACGCTGACCTTTGTCGGCATGTACAACAACGTCCGTCAGAACGTGCCGCTCGGTACAACGCGTGCCCAGATCAGCGCGTACGGACCGGATTACGGCTTGAGCAACGATCCGTACAGCCAGGACTACTACGGCTACAACCTCGACAATATCGACACGTACATGAGCTACGTCGGATTGCACTCGGCATTCGACGGCTGGACCATCGACAACAAGGCGTATACCTATTCGTACAACCACTTCGGCTGGAACGGCGAAGATCCGAACGGCGAAACGCCGAACGGCACCATCTACAGCCCGCTCGATGTGCCGGCCCAGGCTCTGCGCAATACCTACACGTCGTATGGCGACATTTTTCGGCTGAGCAAGGAGCTGGGACCCGGCGAGCTGCGCACCGGCTTCTGGTACGACCGCCAGCGCAACCTGCGCACGCTGTATGAGGTGGATGCCAACCTCAACTACGCCTATAACGCACCAACTCAGCTGGCCGCCACCGATCGCGACATGCGCGACACGCTGACCACCTTTCAGCCCTACCTCGAATACAACTGGAACGTCACCGACCAGGTGTCGCTGACGGGTGGCCTCAAATACGCCGACTTCAAGCGCAACATCAATGCCGTCGTCAACCAGAAAACCGGCGCGCCGCTGGTCTATTCCAAGGATTACAGCAAAACCCTGCCGTCACTGGCGCTGCACTGGCAGCTGAGCGACAGCTGGACCGCCTACGCACAGATTGCCAAGGGCTTTTTGGCACCCAACCTCAATACGTTCTACACCAACGCGCCGCAGGACAATACGGTCAAGCCGCAGCAGACCATCAACAAGCAGCTCGGCACGACCTGGTCCGATGGACGCCTCACGCTGTCGGCGGACGGCTACTACATCAATTTCAACAACAAGATCGAGAGCCGTACCGTTGCGGGCAACACGGTGTTCTTCAATGCGGGCGGCGCCGTTTACAAGGGTCTGGAAGCAGAGGGCACGTATCTGGTCGGCGATGGCTTCAGCGTGTACGCCAACGGCTCGCTCAATCGCGCCATCGACAACGCCACCAACCAGTGGCTGCCCAACGCGCCCAGCAAGACCGCCGCGCTGGGCGTGATCTACAGCAGCGGACCGCTGTATGCGTCGCTGATCGATAAATTCGTCGGCCACCGCTACGGCGACACCGGTCTGCAGCAGCCGCTCGGTGGCTACGCGCTCACCAACTTTGCCGCCAGCTATACCTTTGCCGAGGGTTTCGGTGCGATCAAGAGTGTCAAGGTCGGGCTGCAGGTCAACAACGTCTTCAACAACAAGAGCATCTACTACCTTTCCGGTTACACCGCCCAGGACAACACGCCGCTGTATTTCACGATCCCGGAGCGGAGCTACGAGCTGACGTTGTCGGCGAAGCTTTGAGGAAAGGCTGACGTCGCAGCGCTGCGCTCGCGGCTCCATCGCCTCCAGCCTGCACAGGGCTGGAGGCCTTCGCACTGTTGCCGCACAAGGTTTCAATTGCACCTATTGACGTCCTTGCTGCATCGCGTCTATGTTCGAGCCATGTCGTCGAACTTCCTGCCAGCACGCATGTACCTCGCACCGGTTAACGCCTGCGCGCTGCTGCCCTCGGCAGGTCCTGCATCGAGCGGCATGTCCTCGTCCATCATTACGATTACCACCACGACCGGTACCGGTACGGGCTGGGAGTCGATGCGCGAATAGTTTCAACAAACGCGCAACGGCTCCGCCCTCCCAGAGGCGAGCCGGCACAGTCCGACCCGCTGCTGAAGAGTCGGGGCCTCATCCGGAGGCTACTGTGAACATCTGTGCACCCCAACTCGCCGAACAACCCCTCAAACGCCGCGCGGCCTTTCCGCTGGCACCGCCGTCGCTGCGCCAGCGCGTACTGTCGGTGGGCCTGATCGGCCCCGGCCGCGTCGGCAGCGCCCTGCTCGAACAGCTGCGCGCGGCGCAGCCGCGGTTGCAGCGCGATACCGGGCTGGCCCTGCAGCTGCGCGGCGTGGTCGCCAGCAAGCGCATGTGGCTAGACTGCGACGACGCCGAGCTCAACGGCCGCCATGGCGGCGCACAGACCTGGCGGCCGAATGATCTGGATGTATTCGCCGAACATGTGCGCAACAGCGGCCGCCACGCGCTGCTGATCGACTGCAGCGCCAATGACGCCATCGTCTCGCGCTATCCCGCGTGGCTGCAGTCTGGTCTGCACGTGGTGACACCGAACAAGCTCGCCGGCAGCGGTCCGCTGGAGCGCTGGCAGGCGATTCAGAGCGCCTGTGCCGACGGCGCGCGCTTTCGTTACGAGGCCACGGTGTGCGCAGGTCTGCCGGTGGTGCAGACGCTGCGCGACCTGCTCGATACGGGCGACGAGCTGCTGGCCGCCGAGGGCATGTTTTCCGGCACGCTGGCCTGGCTGTGCAACCGCCACGACGGCGCGCAGCCGTTTTCCGCGCTGGTGCGCGAGGCGCATGCGCTCGGCTATACCGAGCCTGATCCGCGCGACGACCTGTCCGGCATGGACGTGGCGCGCAAGCTGGTGATTCTGGCGCGCGAAGCCGGCTGGTCGCTGTCGCTGGACGACGTGTCGGTGGAAAGCCTGGTACCCGACGCGCTGGCCCAGCTGCCGCGCGACGAATTCATGCAGCGACTGGACGAACTGGATGCGCCGATGGCGGCCAAGCTGGCCGAGGCGCGCGCCTGCCACGGCGTGCTGCGCCACGTCGCCCATCTGGACCATGCCGGCCACGCTAGCGTGCGCCTGATGGTGCTGCCGGCGTCGCACGCGTTCGCGCATACGCGGCTGACCGACAACGTGGTGCAGTTTCGCACCCGCCGGTACTGCGATAATCCGATGCTGGTACAAGGTCCGGGCGCCGGGCCGGAAGTGACGGCGGCCGGCGTGTTTGCCGATCTGCTGCGCATCGCCGAATCGCTGCAGGTAAATGCATGAGCGCCCAGTCCTCCACCATTGCATCCATCAAAAGCCCAGCTCAGGAAGTCATGAAGTCCGCCCCGCCACGTGCCCGCCGCGCCCTCGCCTTTGCCCCCGCCTGTGTGGGCAACGTCGGCGTGGGCTTCGATATCCTCGGCCACAGCATGGCCGGCGCCGGCGACCGCGCCGACGTGCGCCGCATCGAGGAGCCGGTGGTGCGCATCTCGGCGATCCACGGCAGCGTGGTCGATCTGCCGACCGATGCGCCGGGCAATACCGCCGGCGCCGCGCTGATCTCGCTGCGCAAGGCGCTCGGCCTGCGCCACGGTTTCGACATCGTGCTGCACAAGGGCATTGCGCTGGGATCGGGCATGGCCGGCTCGGCCGCCTCTTGCGTGGCCGCGCTGGTCGCCGCCAATGCGCTGCTGGAAAAACCGCTGCCGCACGAATCGCTGTACGGCTTCGCCCTCGACGGCGAGGCGGTCGCCAGCGGCAGCCGGCACGGCGACAATCTCGGGCCAATGCTGCTCGGCGGGCTGGTGCTGGCCACCCACGATCGGCTGCTGCGCATACCCGTACCGACGAGTTGGCACTGCGCGCTGGTGCATCCGCATTTCGTGCTGGAGACGCGCAAGGCGCGCGCGGCGCTTGCCGGCGACTACCCGCTCAGCGCGTTCGTGGCGCAGAGCGCCAACCTTGCCCTGGTCCTGGCCGGCTGCTATCGCAGCGACGCCGCGCTGGTGCGCGAAGGCCTGAAGGACGTCTTGGTAGAACCGCGCCGCGCCGCGCTGGTGCCGAACTTCGCCCGCGTCAAGCAGGCCGCGCTCGATCACCGCGCGCTGGGCGCCAGCATCTCCGGCGCCGGCCCCAGCTTGTTCGGCTGGTACGAGCACCGCAGCGAGGCGGAGGCCGCCGCCGCGGCCATGCGCGCCGCATTCACCGAGGTGGGCCTCGACAGCGACACCTACGTCGCACCGGTGGACGGCCCCGCCGCGCGACTGATCGATGCCATCGACGAAAAGACCTGGGCCGACGCCCCCGCTGGCGAGGGCACATGACCTCAGCGATATGGCAAACCCGCGCCGCCCCCGCGCCGATGCTGTATGTGAGCACGCGCGGCGGCAGCCCGGCCGTATCGATCAGCGCCGCGATTGCCGCCGGCCTCGCGCCCGACGGCGGACTCTACGTGCCCCAAGCGCTGCCGCGGCTGGATCCTTCCGACTTCGATCTCGATGGCACGCTTGCCGATACCGCCGCGACGCTGCTGGCAGCTTTTTTTGTCGGCGATGCGCTGGCCAATGAGCTGCCTGCCATCTGCGCCGAATCGTTGAATATCGACATCCCGCTGCGCGCGCTGCCGCAGGCCAACGCACACGTGCTCGAACTGTTTCACGGCCCCACGGCGGCCTTCAAAGATGTCGGCGCGCGCTTCCTCGCCGCCTGCATGCGTCGGCTCCCCCGCGCCGACGCACGGCCGCTCACCATACTCGTCGCCACCTCCGGCGATACCGGCGCCGCCGTGGGCGCGGCGTTCCATCGTCAACCGGGCTTGCGCGTGGTAATCCTGTATCCCGACGGCAAGGTGTCGCCGCGCCAGGCGCATCAGCTGGGCTGCTTCGGCGACAACGTGCACGCGCTGCGCGTCGACGGGCGATTCGATGACTGCCAGCGGATGGTCAAGGCGGCACTCGGCGACACCGAACTGCAGGCTGTGGTGCCGCTGACCTCGGCCAACAGCATCAGCCTGGGCCGCCTGCTGCCGCAGATGAGTTACTACGCGCATGCGGCGCTGGGCTGGTGGCGCGAACGCGGCGAGCCGCTCAACGTGATCGTGCCCACCGGCAACCTCGGCAACGCCATGGCCTGCCTGTGGGTGCGCGAGATGGGCCTGCCGATCGGCCAGGTGCAGCTGGCCTGCAACGCCAACGCCACGCTGCCGGACTATTTTGCCGGCGGCGAGTACGCGCCGCGCGCCGCCATCAGGACGCTCGCCAACGCGATGGACGTGGGGGCGCCGAGCAATGTCGAGCGTCTGCGCTGGACCTTCCCCGACGAGCGCGCGCTGCGCCAGCTGCTGCAGGCGTACAGCGTCAGCGATGACGCCATTCGACAAACCATCACCGCCCACGCGCGCGTGCACGGCGAAGTGTTCTGCCCGCATACCGCCACCGCGGTACACCGGCTGGATCAGCTGCGCGTGGCCGGCGATACCAGCGCCTGGACCATCGTCGGCACCGCGCATCCGGCCAAGTTCGACAGCGTGGTGGAACCGCTGCTCGGGCATCCGGTCGATGTGCCTGCTTCGCTCGCTGCGATGCTCCAGCGCCCAGCCGTTGCCGAAGCATTGGCGGCCACCAACGAGGCGCTTCGGGAATATCTGCTGCGCTGATCAGAGCCTTCAGGCCAATCCTCGGGCCGTGGCCAAAGAAAAGCGGCGAGCTTCTCTGTTAGCCTTTTCTGCTTGATGGCACGGAACGCACCCATGAAGCTCGGCGCGGCGCTCGCTCTTGTGATCAGTTTTGCCACTCTGGTGGCATTCGCCGGACTCATTCCGCTGGGGCGGTGGCACGACGAGTATTTTACCTTGCAGCACTACCACGCGCTTGGCGGCAGCTACTTCGCCGAGCGACTGCTGCATTGGAGTCCTCGCCCGCTTTCCGAGGCTATCGGTTTCCTGTACGGGCTGGCGGTCTATCGTCTGGCTGCACCACTGACGGCGGAGTTTCTGGCGCTTTTATGGCTGGTCTTGCTGGCTGCCGTGTTCATACCCGTTCTGCGCAAGGGAAAGGCGTTCGTGTGCGCCTCCATGCTGATGGCCTTGTTCCTGATAGGACATCCTGTCGCCGAAGTTTTCTATTGGCCGTTTGGCGCAGTTGCCTATATGCCTACGCTTGCAGCGGCAGCGCTGCTGCTCACGCTCGATTGGGGTGGATATCTCGAGCGATCGCCCGGCGCTGCCTGGACCATCGTTGCTCTAATCGTATCGGCCATCAGCTCTGAAGTCGGCGCGCTCTTTACATTGATCTACATAGTCTTGCTGATTGCCAGCCGCAGCCTGGATAGCCGACGCCACTATGTGCAGATGCTGGTGCCGCTGGTCCTTGCGCTTGCCGTTCTGTACTTTCAGTTCGCCGGACGCGTCAGCGCCGGCAACGAGGTATTTGGCGACCCCTTGGTAGCACATCACGTTATCGCCACCGTTTCTGCCGTAGCCAAGCATCTGCTTTTCGAGCTGCTCAAGGGCGACAGCGGGCACTCCGGTTTCACCATGCTGCTTTCGGGCCTGGTGACCAAACTGGCATTTTTTTCCGGCGTTTATCTCGTCATGTCGCAACGCCAGCCGTCAACGTCGCGAGCCCAGCATGTCCGCCTGATCCTGATCGCCGCGTCGCTGCTGACGGCAACACTGACCATGGCGGCGGCGCTCTACAACTTCGGCTCGGCGTGCTGCGAAAGGCACGCCACCATGCGACAGGAATATGTATTCATCGCGATCGCGGCGCTGGCGACTTATGCGGCGGCGCGCTGGCCAAGTCGAAAAGGCTGGCATGCAGAAACATTGCTGACGTGCTCCCTGCTGATTCCACTCACCGCCGCCCTTCCCAAGTTGAAGACCGAGTATTCCGGATACCTCGAAACGCGCGCAGCCGTTGCCGAAACCTGGCTTTCCGGCCAGTCCGCGGGGCCTGACATGCGGATACTGCAAACCATGCCTCGACCGATCACCGGCGGCATCTACATCGAGCCGGGCAGCTATCGGGCGGGAGAGAAGTCGACCAGCGATGTTCCGTGGATGCTGAGCTTCTTTGGCAAGCAGTCGGCCACGGTGGAACCGGCGAAAGATCTCCCGACCGGCGTTACGCTTCGACACGAGCGCTAGCGTCTCGACACAGACGTTCTTCTTGCATGACGTGCGGGCTGGCCCAGTCCATTTTTCATCTGGACGCCCAGCCGTCCAAACGACAAGTCGGTCGCACGAAAAAAGTTACCGACGAAACTACTTTAGAAAAAGGTTGACAGGCTTTACCCAGGTGCCTTACGGTCAGGTACATGTCGCAACGCACAAGCCACTGCAGCAACACCAAAACCCGTTCGCTCATCGCGGTCGATGCACTGCTGCAGCTGCGCGGCAAGCTTGTTCTCACCCTTGTACTCGTACTCCTTATTACCAGCGGAGGTGCGGGCTGAGGGCATGTGTCCAGGTAAATAGAAACAAACCTGAAGACTCCCAAAAACCCCGCACCGGCAACGGAGCGGGGTTTTTTTTTGCCTCCAGCAACGCACACACAGCGGAGCCATGATGAAACATCCAAATCAGCAATCTGACGACGGCATCAGCGACGTAGCGGCCGATTACGTGCGCATTTTCGACACCACCCTGCGCGACGGCGAGCAGGCGCCCGGTTTCTCGATGGACCGGCGGGCCAAGCTGCGCATGGCGCAGGCGCTGGAAGCGCTGGGCGTCGACGTGCTCGAAGCCGGCTTTCCGCAGGCCTCGCCGGATGACTTCGCCGCCGTGGCCGATATCGCCCGCCTGCTGAAGACCACCACCGTCTGTGGCCTGGCGCGCTGCCAGACCGGCGATATCGACACCACCGGCCGCGCGCTGGAGAAAGCATGGCGTTCGCGCATCCATGTGTTTCTGTCGACCAGCCCGCTGCATCGCGAGCACAAGCTGCGCATGAGCAAGGCGCAGGTGCTGGACGCTACCGTGATGGCGGTCGAGCGCGCTCGCGGCCTGTGCCACGAGGTGGAATTTTCCGCGGAAGACGCGCTGCGCACGGAACCGGAGTTCCTAGTCGAGGTATTCAGCGCCGCCATTGCAGCCGGTGCCACCACGGTCAACGCGCCAGACACGGTCGGCTACACCACGCCGTCGGAAATCTTCGAGCTGTTCACCTACCTGCGCAACAACGTCAAGGGCGCCGACAAGGTGGTTTTTTCCAGCCACTGCCACGACGATCTGGGCATGGCGGTAGCGAACAGCCTGGCCGCGATCAGCGCCGGCGCGCGTCAGGTGGAATGCACCATCAACGGCATCGGCGAGCGCGCCGGCAACGCCTCGCTGGAAGAGATCGTGATGGCGCTGAAGGTGCGCGCGCCGTACTTCGACGTCGATACGCGCATCGACACGCGCAAGCTGCATCCGACCTCGCGACTGCTGACCCAGATCACCGGCCAGCACGTGCCGCGCAACAAGGCCATCGTCGGCGACAACGCCTTCGCGCACGAGTCGGGCATCCATCAGCACGGCATGCTGAAGCACCGCGGCACCTACGAAATCATGCGCTCGGAAGATGTCGGCATTCCCGAAGTGCGCATGGTGCTGGGCAAGCATTCCGGCCGCGCCGCGCTGCGCCAGCGTCTGGAAAGCCTGGGCCACGCCGTGGAAGAAACCGCGATGGACGACATCTTCGCGCGCTTCAAGACGCTGGCCGACAAGAAGCGCGAAATCCACGACGAGGATCTGGAAGCGATCGCCATGGGGCTGGATCCGGACGTGGCCGGGCCGTGGCGCATCGTGCAGCTGACCAGCGCCACGCATCTGGGTGGCGGCGCTTCGGCATCGGTGAAGCTGGCGCACGACGACGGCCGCGAGACCAGCGAAGCGGCCATCGGCGATGGGCCAGTCGATGCCGTGCTGCGCGCGATCGAACGCGCCGCCGGCAGTGAAATGCGGCTGACCGATTTTTCCGTCCGCTCGGTCAGCGAGGGCGGCGACGCGCAGGGTCATGCGCAGCTCACTGCCCGCCACAACGAGCGCGACTGGCACGGTCAGGGCATCAGTACCGACATCGTCGAGGCGACCGCACTGGCCGCGCTGGATATCGTCAACCGTATCGAACGACACACGCCGGCGATGCAGCGCGTCGCCGTTGCCCATCTCTGATCACACGCACCGCACTTTCTCCGGAACTCGTCATGACCACACCTTTCATCTGGCACAACGGCCGCATCAAGCCCTGGGCCGAGGCCACCGTCCACGTCACCGCGCACGCCCTGCATTACGGCTCCTCGGTGTTCGAGGGCGAGCGTGTGTACGCCACCCATCGCGGCCCGGCGTATTTCCGCCTGTCCGATCACACGCAGCGGCTGTTCGAGTCCGCCCGCATGTACGAAATCGACATCGGCTACAGCGAAGACGAGATCAACGCCGCCTGCATCGAGCTGATTCGCGCCAACGAGATGGCCTCGGCGTATGTGCGGCCGATCGTGTTTCGCGGCGCCGGTGGTCTGGGCGTGCTGCCGCGCGACGGTTCGCCGGTGGACGTGTCGATCATGGCGCTGGACTGGGGCGCGTATCTCGGCGATGCGCTGGAGGTCGGTGCCGACGTCTGCGTGTCGTCGTGGAATCGCGCCGCGCCCAACACCTTCCCGAGCTGGGCCAAGGCCGGCGGCAATTACCTCAGCAGCCAGCTGATCGCGTTTGAAGCGCGCCGCGGCGGCTATGACGAAGGCATCGCGCTGGGCCACAACGGCCTGCTCAGCGAAGGCGCTGGGGAGAATCTGTTCCTGGTGAAAAAGGGCCGGCTGTTCACCCCGCCGACCAGCGCCGGCATCCTGGCCGGCATCACCCGCGACAGCATCATCACCCTGGCTGAAGACATGGGCCTGCGCGTGGAAGAGCGCGACATGCCGCGCGAGGCGCTGTATTCGGCCGACGAGATCTTCATGACCGGCACCGCCGCCGAGGTCACGCCGGTGCGCTCGGTCGATCGCAAGCCGGTGGGCAAGGGCGAGCCCGGCCCGATCACGCGGTCGCTGCAGCAGGCTTTCTTCGGCCTGTTCGATGGGCGTACCGAAGACACGCGCGGCTGGTTGACGCCCGTTACCAGTGCGCTCATCCCTGAGCGCGAAGATCAAGAAGGGGCGATCCATGGCCGCGCTCCTCAGCAAGAGCATTCAACCAAGGAGATCGCGGCGTGACTGCGAAAACGCTATTCGAAAAAGTCTGGGATGCCCATGAAGTCGTGGCCGAAACCGAGGCCACTCCGGCAACCCTCTATGTGGATTTGCACCTGATCCACGAGGTCACCACGCCACAGGCGTTCACCGAACTGCGTCAGCGCGGCCTGCGGGTGCGCCGCCCCGACAAGGTGCTGGCGACGCTGGATCATTCCACCCCGACCACGCCCGCCGATGCAGCCGGTCACTACACCTATGTCACGCCAGAAGCCGAGCAGCAGGTCGACATGCTGCAGGCGAACTGCGCCGAATTCGGCATCGAGTTGAACGGCTGGGGCAGCGATCACCGCGGCATCGTCCACGTGATCGGACCGGAATACGGCGCCACCCAGCCGGGCATGACCATCGTCTGCGGCGACAGCCACACCGCCACGCACGGCGCGTTCGGCGCGCTGGCGTTCGGCATCGGCACCACCGAAGTCGGCCACGTGCTGGCCACGCAGTGCCTGCTGCAGCGCAAGCCCAAGACGCTGGCCATCCACGTCAACGGCAAGCTCAAGCCCGGCGTCGGCGCGAAGGATCTGATCCTGCACGTGATTGGAAAAATCGGCGTGGGCGGTGGCACTGGCCAGGTGATCGAATACCGCGGCAGCGCCATCGAGGCCCTGTCGATGGAGCAGCGCATGACCGTCTGCAACATGTCGATCGAAGCCGGCGCCCGCGCCGGCCTGATCGCCCCGGACGAAACCACCTTCGCCTGGCTCAAGGGCCGCCCGCGCGCGCCGCAGGGCGCCGCCTGGGAAGCCGCCGTCAAGCACTGGAAAACCCTGGTCACCGACGAGGGCGCGCGCTACGACAACGAGGTATTTATCGACGCCGCCGAGATCGGCGCCACCATCACCTACGGCACGCATCCGGGCATGGTCACGCCGATCGGCGCGGCGATTCCCGCCGCGCGCGATGCGCAGGAAGAAAAAGCGCTGGCCTATATGCAGTTCAGCGGCGGCCAGCAGCTGACCGGCGAGAAGGTCGACGTGGTCTTTGTCGGCAGCTGCACCAACTCGCGATTGTCCGATCTGCGCGAGGCCGCCAGCGTGATGCGCGGCCGAAAGGTCGCCCCCGGCGTGCGCGCCCTGATCGTGCCGGGCTCGGTGCTGATCAAGCGCGAGGCCGAAGCCGAAGGCCTGGACGAAGTATTCCGCGCCGCCGGCGCCGAATGGCGCGAAGCCGGCTGCTCGATGTGCATCGGCATGAACGGCGACATCGCCCAGCCGGGCCAGCTGGTGGTGTCCACCAGCAATCGCAACTTCGAAGGTCGTCAGGGCAAGGGCGCACGTACCGTGCTGGCCAGCCCGCTGGTGGCGGCGGTCGCCGCGGTCACCGGCCAGATCACCGACCCATCCGCCTTTCTGGAGCAGGCCGCATGAAGCCCGTCACTGAAATCCGCTCGCGTACCGCGGTGCTGCCGTTCGAGAACATCGATACCGACCGCATCATCCCGGCGCGTTTTCTGACCACCACCGAGCGCTCGGGGCTGGGCAAGTACGCGTTCAACGACTGGCGCTACCAGGCCGACGGCAGCGACAACCCCGATTTCCCGCTCAACAAACCGGAGACCAAAGGCTGCGCCATCCTGGTCGCCGGCCACAACTTCGGCTGCGGCTCGTCGCGCGAGCACGCGCCGTGGGCGCTGCTGGATTTCGGCCTGCAGGCGGTGATCTCGTCCGAGATCGCGGACATCTTCCGCAGCAATGCGCTGAAGAACGGCCTGCTCACCATCGTGCTGCCGGCCGATGCCCATCAGCGTCTGCTGGAACAGCCCGGCATCGAGCTGAGCATCGACGTGCGCGAGCAGTTCGTCGCGCTGCCCGACGGCAGCCGCATCGGCTTCGAGCTCGAACCTTTCGCCAAGCACTGCCTGCTCAACGGCGTCGATCAACTCGGCTACCTGCTGCAGCAGGACGAGGCCATCAGCGCCTATGAACGTCAGCACGAGCGGCAGAAGGTCGCCGCATGAAGGCGAATATCGTCACCCTGCCCGGCGACGGCGTCGGCCCCGAAGTCACCGCAGTGGCCGTCGCCGTTCTGAAAGCGATCGCCAAACACGGCGGCCACGAATTCCAGTTCGAGGAGCATGCGATCGGCGGCATCGCCATCGACGCGTTCGGCGAGCCGCTGCCGGCCGCCTCGCTCGACGCCTGCAAGCGCGCCGATGCGGTGCTGCTGGGCGCGGTCGGTGGCCCGAAGTGGTCCGACCCGAACGCGAAGGTTCGCCCGGAGCAGGGACTGCTGGCGCTGCGCGCGGCGCTGGGCGTGTACGCCAACCTGCGTCCGCTGCAGGTGCATCCGTCGCTGGCCAACCTGTCCCCGCTGAAGAACGACAAGTTGAAGAACGTGGACGTGCTGTTCGTGCGCGAACTCACCGGCGGCACCTATTTCGGCGCCAAGACGCGCACCGACGACACCGCCACCGACGAGTGCAAATACACCGTGCACGAGATCGAGCGCGTGGTGCGCCGCGCCTTTGATCTGGCTCGCGGCCGCAAGAAGCACCTCACCTCGGTGGACAAGGCCAACGTGCTGGAAACCTCGCGGCTGTGGCGCAGCACGGTGCAGCGCATCGCGCCGGACTATGCCGACGTCACCGTCGAGCATCAGCTGGTCGATTCCATGGCGATGCTGCTGCTGACCCAGCCCTCGCACTACGACGTGGTGGTCACCGAGAACCTGTTCGGCGACATCCTCACCGACGAAGCGGCCGCGATTGCCGGTTCGCTCGGCCTGCTGCCGTCAGCGTCGCTGGGCGACGGGCGCAACGGGCTATACGAACCGATCCACGGCTCGGCGCCTGATATCGCCGGCAAGGGAATCGCCAATCCGACCGGCGCGATTCTTTCCGCCGCAATGCTGCTGCGTCATTCGCTGCATCTGGACGCCGAGGCGGCCGCGATCGAGGCTGCGGTGAACCAGGTGCTGCGCGACGGCCCGCATACCCGCGACATCGGCGGCGATGCGGGCACCGAAGCGGTGCGCGATGCCGTGCTGCGCGCACTCGAGCATCACGTTGAAACGTCCAACGCTTCGTTCGCTGGCGCCAGCGCATGAGGTCCTCGCAGCAACATCCTTGCAGTTCCCCGATTGGACATACGGACATGTCCAGTTTTTTTCTGCCGCCGTTTCGGCAGAGGCGTTTCTCACCGGCGTCACTTAAAACTTCTGGAATCTTTCATGCGTAGTGATCAGATAAAAACCGGCCCCGACCGGGCTCCCGCCCGCGCGATGCTGCGCGCTACCGGACTGGACGATGAAGCGATCGCCAAGCCGCTGGTGGCGATCGTGCATACGTGGTCCAACGTCAGCCCGTGCAACCTCAACCTGCGCGAACTGGCCGAACACGCCGCAGCCGGCGTGCGCGCCGCCGGCGGTACGCCGATCGAGTTCAACACCATCGCGGTGACCGACGGCATCGCCATGGGCACCCCGGGCATGCGCGCCTCGCTGATCAGCCGCGAGGTGATCACCGATTCGATCGAGCTGGCCGTCGACGGCCACTGCCTCGACGCGATGGTGGTGCTGTGCGGCTGCGACAAGACCATTCCCGCCGCGGCGATGGCGATGGCGCGACTCAACATCCCAGCCGTCGCGCTTTACGGCGGCAGCATCGCGCACGGCACGCACGACAGCCATCCGATCACCATCCAGCAGGTGTTCGAAGCCGTCGGCGCGCACGGCGCCGGCAAGATCAGCGACGCCGAGCTGACGTCGGTGGAGAAAGACGCATGTCCCGGCGCCGGCGCCTGCGGCGGCCAGTTCACCGCCAACACGATGGCGATGGTGCTGACCACGCTGGGCCTGTCGCCGATGGGACTCAACGACATCCCGGCCACGCATCCGGCCAAGGGTCACGCGGCGTTTCGCTGCGGCGAGCTGGTGATGGAATGTTTCAGGGAGGACCGCAAGCCGCTCGATCTGCTCAGCCGCACCTCGTTCCGCAACGCGGCACGCATGGTCGCGGCGACAGCCGGTTCGACCAACGCCGTACTGCATCTGCTGGCCATAGCGCGCGAAGCCGACATCGAATGGAACCTGGAAGATTTCGAGCCCGCGTCGGCACACACGCCGGTGATCGCCGACCTGCTGCCCGCCGGCCGCTACACCGCGGTGGAACTCTTCGGCGCCGGGGGCAGCGGCCGCGTGGCGCAGGAACTGATCGCCGTCGACATGCTGGACGACGCACCGACCGTCACCGGCCGCAGCCTGTTCGAGGAAGCCGCCGCCGCGCCGCGCGCCGATAAACAGGACGTGGTGCATCCGGTCAGCAGCCCGCTGAAGCCGCGCGGTGGTTACTCCATCCTGTACGGCAACCTCGCGCCGGACGGCTGCATCCTCAAGCTTGCAGGCAAGGAAGGCGGCCAGTTCGAAGGCAAGGCGCGCGTGTTCGAGAGTGAGGAAGCCGCCTTCGCCGCCGTGCAGGGCGATCAGATTCACGCCGGCGACGTCATCGTGATCCGCAACGAAGGCCCGGCCGGCGGCCCCGGCATGCGCGAAATGCTCGGCGTCACCGCGGCACTTATCGGACGCGGCATGGGCAACGACGTGGCGCTGATCACCGACGGCCGTTTCTCCGGCGCGACCCACGGCTTCATGGTCGGGCATATCGCACCGGAAGCGGCGCGCGGCGGTCCGATCGCGCTGCTGCGCGAAGGCGACAGCGTGATCATCGACGCCGAAAAGCGCGAGCTGCGCACCAGCGTCGACCTGGCCAAGCGCCGCGCCGACTGGCATCCGCCGGCACCCAAGGTTACCCACGGCGCGCTGGCCAAGTACGCGCTGCTGGTCGGCTCCGCCTCCGACGGCGCCACGACCCAGCCGACCACCTTTTCCAGCCGTCCGGCCATCCAGACGTCCAAAACCTCTTCCACCCCTACAACACATACCCCATCGAACCCAGGAGCCACCGCATGAGCAACGCCACCACCAACGACACTCTCGCCAAGGCGCGCATCGCCGTGCTCGGCTACGGCAGCCAGGGCCGCGCCCATGCGCTGAACCTGAAGGATTCCGGCCTCGACGTGGTGATCGGCCTGCGCCCCGGCGGCCCGACCTGGAAGAAGGCCGAGGCCGACGGCTTCGCCGTGGTCCAGCCTGCCGAAGCCGTCAAGGGCGCGGATTTGGTCGCCGTGCTGACGCCGGACATGGTGCAGCCCACGCTGTACACGGACGTGATCGAGCCGAACATCAAGCCCGGCGCCGCGCTGCTGTTCGCGCACGGCTTCAACATCCATTTCGGCCAGATCAAGCCGCACGCCGATATCGACGTGATCCTGGTCGCCCCCAAAGGCCCGGGCGCGCTGGTGCGCAGCGAGTACGAGCGCGGCCGCGGCGTGCCGTGCATCTGGGCCGTGTATCAGGACGTCAGCGGTCACGCCGAGGCCACCACCAAGGCCTATGCCGACGGCATCGGCGGCGGTCGCGCCATGCTGATCCAGACCGACTTCAAGGAGGAGACCGAGACCGATCTGTTCGGCGAGCAGGCCGTGCTGTGCGGCGGCGCCAGCGAGCTGGTGATCGCGGGCTTCGAGACCCTGGTCGAGGCCGGCTACCAGCCGGAGATCGCCTATTACGAGGTGATGCACGAGCTGAAGCTGATTGTCGACCTGTTCTACGAAGGCGGCATCACCCGCATGCTGGAGTTCGTCTCCGAAACCGCGCAGTACGGCGACTACGTCAGCGGCCCGCGTATCGTCGATGCCGCCACCAAGCAGCGCATGAAGGACGTGCTGACCGACATCCAGGACGGCACCTTCGCGAAGAACTGGACGGCCGAATACAAGGCCGGTCTGCCGAACTACAAGAAGTTCAAGCAGGCCGATCTCGATCATCCGATCGAAAAGGTCGGCAAGGAGCTGCGCGCGCGCATGCCGTGGCTGCAGTCGGGCAAGGCGGCACCGGCTGCCGAGCCGCTGAAGAAAGTCGGCTGAAACTAGACACCACGGCCGCCGAGCGGTGCCATCCGCTCGGCGGCCGTCACCTCCAACCGCACCATCTCACAAAGGAATGCTCATGAAACGTTTCCATATTGCTCTGGCTGTGCGCAACCTCGATGACTCCATTGCCGACTACAGCGCGCGGCTCGGCCAGCAGCCGCAGCTGGTGGTGCAGGGCAAGTACGCCCTGTGGCGCACGCGGCAACTGAATTTCTCGATCAACGAAATGCCCGAGCAGGCCGGACAGGTTCGGCACATCGGTTTTGAGGACGACGAGGCCAGGGGCTTCACCATCTCCAAGGATCCCAACGGGATCGAGTGGGAGAACTTCTCCGTCACCGATCAGGAAGCGCTGATCGAGTCGATCTACGGCGAGCCGACCTACGCCATGGTCAACATCGACGTGGATGCAGTCGAACTGATCCGCAATTAGACGTCCAAACACGAGCGACCGCGCGCATGGAGATGCCGGCCTTTAACCGACTGCGCTGTTAAGCGACCCGCCGTCAGCCGACATGTCGCAAACAGCCGACCAGCCGCAAACCCAGGATACCGATGTGACTACGCAACTGCTCAAAGCGCACAAGCCGACACCTTCCATCACCATCGATGATGCCCAGCACCCGCTCGCCGGCACGCCGATGAGCGGCGCCGATGTAGTGGTGCAGGTGCTTGCCGACGAAGGCGTCGACGTGATGTTCGGCTATTCCGGCGGCGCCATTCTGCCGGTCTATGACGCGCTCTACCGCTATAACGCCGAACACCTGCGTGCCGATGGCAGCGAGCCGATGCCGCTGATCGTGCCGGCCAACGAACAGGGCGCCGGCTTCATGGCCTCGGGCTATGCGCGCGCCTCGGGCAAGGTCGGCGTCGCGGTGGTCACCTCCGGCCCCGGCGCCACCAACATGGTGACCCCGGTGCGCGATTCGATGGCCGATTCCACGCCGATGGTGGTGATCTGCGGCCAGGTCGCCACCACCTCGCTGGGCAGCGACGCGTTCCAGGAGGCGCCGGTCAGCAACATCATGGGCGCCTGCGCCAAGCACGTGTTTCTGGTCACTGACGCCAACGCGCTGGAAGCGACGCTGCGCACCGCCTTCGAGATCGCGCGCACGGGCCGTCCGGGTCCGGTGGTGGTGGATATTCCGAAGAACGTGCAGAACACCGCGCTGACTTTTGACGGCCAGTCGCGGCTGCCGATTCCGGGCTATCGTGCGCGCCTTCGCGCGGTGGAAGAAGCGCGGCTGGATGATGCCGAATGCGCCGCCTTCTTCGCCGCGCTGGACGCGGCGCAGCGGCCGCTGATCTACGCCGGCGGCGGCGTGATTGCCGCCGAGGCTTCGCAGGCGCTGCGCGCCTTCGTCGAGGCCTTCGGTCTGCCGGTGACCACCACGCTGATGGGGCTGGGCGCGCTCGACACCGGCGACGCGCTGTCTCTGCACATGCTCGGCATGCACGGCACGGCCTACGCCAATTACGCGGTCGAGGACTGCGATTTCATCCTGACGCTGGGCGCCCGCTTCGATGACCGCGTGGCCGGCGTGCCGGACAAATTCGCGCCGCGCGCCAAGTTCATCGCGCAGATCGATATCGATCCGGCCGAGTTCGGCAAAGTCAAGGCGATCCAGTGGCATCACTGCGGACCGATGGTGCGCACGCTGGAACGCCTGACCCAGTACGGCAAAACGCATGGCAAGCGGCCTTCCCTGCAGGCGTGGCACGCGCACATCGCCGAACTCAAGCGCGTGCATGCGATGAACTACGACCGCGCCAGCGCGTTGATCCAGCCGTATGCGGTGATTGAAGAAATCAACAAGACCACGCACGGCCGCGCCATCATCAGCACCGGCGTTGGCCAGCACCAGATGTGGGCGGCGCAGTATTCGGCGTTTCGCGAACCACGGCAGTGGCTGACCTCGGGCTCGATGGGCACGATGGGTTTCGGCCTGCCGGCGGCGATCGGCGCGCAGTTCGCCCGGCGCGATGCGCTGGTGATCGACATCGACGGCGACGCCAGCATCCGCATGAATATCGGCGAGCTGGAGGTCTGCACCACCTACAACCTGCCGGTGAAAGTGCTGGTGTTCAACAACCTCGGCGACGGCATGGTGCGGCAGTGGCAGAAACTGTATTTCATGGGCCGCTTCGCCGCCTCGGACAAGAGCCTGCGCACCAAGGATTTCGTCAAGACGGCGCAGGCCGACGGCTTCCAGTGGGCCAAACGATTGGAGCACCCGCAGGACATGGCAAGCACCGTCGCCGACTTTCTGCACTTCGACGGTCCGGCCTTTCTCGAAGTCATGATCGACCCCGATGCCGGCGTGTACCCGATGGTCGGCCCCGGCGCCACCTACGCGCAGATGATCACCGGCGACCACATCGCGGCGCGCGACGCCAGTGCGGCGCCGCCGGTGACGTCCACCCCTCTTGTCGACATGTTCTGAGTAACGACTTATGCGCCACACGCTTTCCATTCTTCTGCAAAACGAGTCCGGCGCGCTGGCTCGCGTCGCCGGCATGTTCGCCGCACGCCACGTCAATATCGACACGCTCAACGTCGCCGCCACCGTCGATCCGGCAATCTCGCAGCTGACCCTGGTGCTGCATGGCGACGAGGCCACGCTGGAGCAAATCGTGCGGCAGACGCGCAAGCTGATAGATGTGCTCGACGTGATCACGCTCACGCCCGATGACAGCGACAGCGAAAGCGCACGACTTGCCGCGGTACCCGCACTCTCGTGAATGCCCGCGTTGAACTCCCTACTGCCCGGACGCCCCAACCGGACGAAGCTGTCGATACGCCGAGCGACAGCGAGATGGTCGGCCGCGCGCAGTCGTCGCAGGTCTACGACGTCGCGCGCGAATCACCGCTGGAATTCGCCCCGCTGCTGTCCTCGAGAACCGGCAGCGACGTCTGGTTGAAGCGCGAAGATCAGCAGACGGTTTTCTCGTTCAAGCTGCGCGGCGCCTATAACCGCATGGTGAAGCTGGACGACGCGCAGCGCGCGCGGGGCGTGATCGCTGCGTCGGCTGGCAACCACGCGCAGGGCGTTGCGCTGGCGGCGGCCAGATTGGGCATCCAGGCCACCATCGTGATGCCGGTCACTGCGCCACAGGTGAAGATCGACGCGGTGTATCGCTTTGGCGGCGTATTCGTGAAGGTGCTGCTGGCCGGCGACTCCTACAGCGATGCCCAGGTTGAGGCCGCGCGCCTGCAGCGCGAGCTGGGCAGCGTGTTCGTGCATCCGTTCGACGACATCGACGTGATCGCCGGACAGGCCAGCGTCGGTCTGGAAATTCTGCGCCAGCATCCGGAGGCGCTGCAGGCCGTGTTTGTGCCCGTCGGCGGCGGCGGCCTGCTGGCGGGCGTGGCGACCTGCATCAAAATGCTGCGGCCAGGCGTCAAGGTGATCGGCGTACAGGCCGCCGACTCCGACGCCATGGCGCAATCGCTGGAAGGCGGTGCACGAGTGGTGCTGGAAGAAGTCGGGCCGTTTGCCGACGGCACCACGGTCAAGCAGGTCGGCGCGCACACCTTCGAGCTGTGTCGGCGCCACGTCGACACCGTGCTGCGGGTGGATACCGACGCGATCTGCGCGGCCATCGGCGACATTTATCAGGATACCCGCAGCGTGGCGGAACCGGCCGGCGCGCTGGCGCTGGCCGGCCTCAAGCAGTATGTCGCCACACACGGCGCCGGCAACGGTGCGCTGGTGGCGGTGGTCTCCGGCGCCAACATGAATTTCGATCGCCTGCGCTTCGTCGCCGAGCGGGCCAGCATCGGCGAGCAGCGCGAAGCGGTATTCGCGGTCACCGTGCCGGAGGAGCGCGGCAGCTTCAAGCGGTTCTGCTCGGCGCTGGGCCAGCGCAGCATCACCGAATTCAACTACCGCATCGGCGATGCAGCGTCGGCACATATTTTCGTGGGCGTGCAGATCGGCGCACGCGCCGACCGCGAAGCGCTGCGCGGGGCGTTCGATGAACAAAACTTCGGCGTGCTCGACCTGACCGACAACGAGCTGGCGAAGCTGCATCTGCGCCACATGATTGGCGGACGCTCTGCGCTGGCCCGTGACGAACAAATTTACCGCTTCGAATTTCCCGAGCGGCCCGGCGCGCTGCGGCGATTTCTCGAGCACATGCACCCGGACTGGAACATCAGCCTGTTCCACTACCGCAACCACGGCGCCGACTACGGCCGCATCCTCGTCGGCATCCAGGTGCCACCGCACGAGCGCGCGATGTTCCAGCAATTTCTCGGCACGCTGGGGTATCCGCATTCCAACGAGAGTGAGAATCCCGCGTATCGGCTGCTGCTCGGAAACGATCCTGCCGCTGCAAGAAGCGCTTAGCCGGCTTATCGCGCGGTAGTCATCGCTATCCTCACCGCGCAATCGCATGCCGTTAACGTGCGCGTCGCCAGTCTTGTTGCTCCCAGACCACGTGGAGCACCGTTTCATGCCAGGCAATCCAATGAACCCGCAACCGCCCTTCGCCGAACCCGGCAAAGGCCTGCCGGAACGAGAGATAGACAGTCCCGGACATTCGCATCCAGAGGTCGAGGCTGACCCTGATCCGTTGGAGCCCGATAGCGACGACGATTTGCTCTGAAGCCGTTTTCGATCTCCTTCAACCGGGCCAAGCTCGGAAAATCCGGGTCGAATTGCCCCCAAAGAGCCGAGCACCCTGGCCAGAGCATGGTCGCCGTTTATAGGTGGCAAAGTTGTTTTCTTTTGATCCCGAGCAGCCAATCGGCTCTCGGGCATCGACACGTCGAAGCCTCACGCTAGACTGTTGGTATGTCACCACCGCCCCGCAAACGTCAGCCGCGTAAATCTCCGTCTTCTCCAGGCCCGCGGACGAGACCGGGCGCTGCCAGGCCCGTAGAGAAGAAACCGCCGCGGCCGGCCGACAGCTCTACGCGCGCCACGCGCGTACTGAACTGGCTTTTGCAAAAGCTGCCGCCACGCTACCGCGAAAAAGCGCTCGATTATCTGGTGCTGACACGCATGGATCGGCCCATCGGCGCGCTGCTGCTGCTATGGCCGACGTGGTGGGCGCTGTGGCTGACTGCGGGCGACTTCCCGCCGTGGAAACCGCTGATCATCTTTACGCTCGGCGTGTTTGCCATGCGCGCGGCCGGCTGCGCCATCAACGACTACGCGGACCGCAAGCTCGATCCGCAGGTCGCGCGCACCGCGGGACGACCGATCGCCAGTGGACGCGTCACGCCGCGTGAGGCGTTAATGGTGTTTGGCGTGTTGCTCGCGTTCGCGTTTGTGCTGGTGCTTTTTACCAACGCGCTGACGATCAAACTGTCGTTTATCGGCGCCGCGCTCGCGGCGGCCTACCCATTCAGCAAGCGCTATACGCACATGCCGCAGGTGGTGCTCGGCGCCGCGTTTGGCTGGTCGATACCGATGGCATTCGCCGCGGTTGCCGGTGCCGTATCACCGGTGGCGTGGCTACTGTTTATCGGCAACATCCTGTGGTCGGTGATCTACGACACCGAGTACGCGATGGTCGATCGCGACGACGATATTCGGGCCGGCGCGAAATCCACCGCAATCCTGTTCGGCGATGCCGACCTGCCGATCCTCGGCATCCTGATGGGCACGTTTCTGCTCACCATGCTCTTCGTCGGCCAGCGCGCCGCGCTGGGCTGGCCGTACTGGCTCGGGCTGCTCGCCGCCGCCGCCCTTTTTGGCTATCAGCTGTGGCTGATCCGCCATCGCGCCAAGGACGCCTGCCTGGCCGCCTTCCGCCACAACAACTGGGTTGGTGTCACGCTGTGGATCGGCATCGTGCTGGCGCTCGCGGTGCGCTGATAACCAGTAGATCGACGCTCGATTGCAGTGTTACGGCCCACTGAATATCAGTGCAACCACCCTAGGGGAAAGAGACAGCATGGCCTCCCGTTTCTTTCCATTTTCCCAATTTGCTCTGCAGGCGCGTCAATAGATGAAGGTAACCCGACTTCTCGCCAATCGGCACAATTTCGTGATGCTCCTTGTGTGGCTGTGCGCAGTGCTGTTTGCCGCGACTCAAGCGCATTTCTTTCTCTACGGATACCGGCTGACCGGGGACGATGTTCTTTTTGAGAACGTCGTGCTGCATGGAAAGATCGCGGACTACATCGTACAAACCGCAGCCCAGCAGGCTCGCATTGGTATGTACGTGCTACTGCCGATCCTGCTGCTAGGCTCGCAATTCGCAGATCATCTGCTTTTCCGCGTCGCGTATGTGGCGCTTTGGTATGCCGACATATTGCTTTTCTCATTCTGGCTAGCTCGCGTTTCACGCGTGAAAATGGCCCTTCCGGTTTTTGTTGCCATCGTTGCACTGCAACCGATGATCGGCTACCACATGCCGCCGGTAGGCTATCCGCTGGAATTGGCACTGCCGCTGATGGTTCTGATGGCGAGTCGACTGGTCATTGTGCGTGGTCGTCCGGTTGTTGTGGGTAGCCGGAGCATCGGATCGCAACTGCTGATGTATCTGACGCATGTCTTTTACCTGCTCGCCTTGATCAGCAGTGAATACATGATGATCGTTGGGCTGGTGCTGGTGGCGTGCGAAATCAGCACGGCACGATCGGCAGACGCAGCCCAGCCGCTGGGCAACGTACTGAAGCGGTACCGCGGCGATTTGATCAGCCTGGCGGTCGTCTATTTTGCCTACGCGTATTTCCGCCAGAGCCAGGCTTCGCACTACGACGGAGCCAGCATGGATGGGCTAGGGCATCTTGCTGCACTCGGCAAGACATTCGCGATGCACATCGCATCCGGTACGTGGCTGCCATTCTTCCAGACATCGGTGCTGGCGCCACCCGCTGTCCGGGGAGCGTTGGCTGCAGCCGTCTTGTGCTTCTTTGCGCTTTGTCTCTATGAGCGAGCGAACGGCGGCAACACGAAGCTTCCAAAGAGAAGCCGGGCATCGGCCGTGGTACTTGCACTTGGCGTCGTTGCCATTACGTTGCCGGTGGTTTCCGCCGAGAAGCAGCAGCAATGGTGTTTGATCAATCATAATTGCAGCTATCTGGACAGCCGCATCTCTCTGCTTTTTCTGGTGGGTAGCGTCGCGTTGCTCATCGTTTCGCTGGCCCCAAACCGCGTGGCTAAGGTTTCTCTGAAGTTTTTTATGCTGGCGACGCTGACCGTCAGTGCAGGACTGGGATACGCCGTCGCCGTCCAGCAAACCCAAGGCATGAGAATCGCCAACTCGGCTTGGGAGAGGGCCAGGAAACTTGCTTGCGCACATACCGGGCTGAGTGTGGCGCAAGCGAGTCGCCTGATCGATCCCAACCACTACATCCCGATGCACTCCATCATGGATAGAGACATGTTCTGGAGCGATTACATGAACCGTATGGCGACAGAACAGCACTGTGCCACACCCTCCAGTGGAGTCCCCATCATCGGCAACCACCTTCCCGTAGGCACAGCCGAGCTCGTTCGTGCGGACGGTCCGGGTAGCCGTTTCATCAGTACAGGATGGAGCCATATTGAGCCCAGCGGCGTCTGGAGCGACGGCAACAATGCACTGATCGAAACAATCCTGGAACCCTCAGGCCAGCCGCTCAGACTGATGCTGGTTCTGCAGGCATACGATCCGGCAAGCCACGGTCCACAAGTCCTTCAAGTGAAGATCAATGGTGTCAAATTGACAAGCTGGACGGTAGCGGCCGATGTCGCCCGGGCGTATGCGGTCGATATTCCGGAACAGCTTTCGAGATCGGGCGGGCCGCTTTTGCTGCAACTTGAGATCGGCCACCCGACCTCGCCGCTGGAGAACCATCAATCCTCCGACCCGCGGAAGTTGGGGGTCTTTCTCAGCAGCCTGATGCTGGAGGTTCGGGCATCTTGGCCGTAATCGGAACAAGCGCCTCAGGATGAGCACTAGGTCAGGCGAGCAGCCTTGAGCTGCCGCTATCCTGGGCACGTGCAATCGACCAAAGGACTGTGGCTCGCGAGGACAACCAGCACCCTGGAAGGGAGGCCTGGTAAAGCACCTCCATTTCATGGCGCTGTCATAAAGGCTGACTACAGTCTTGGGTCAATCCTGAAACGTCTGTCGTCCGATCGCGCCCATGTGGACATGCCTTTGAAGCTGGACCATGCCCACGGCCTGTCGCGCCTGTTTTCCGAGCAGCGCGCGCCGCTGAACAGCTATTTCCTGAAGCGCACGGCGCACGCGTGGGACGCGCAGGATCTGGTGCAGGAAACTTATCTGCGCCTTCTCGCCGCCGACCAGCACGGTGCGGACGACATTCGCAATCCGGAGGCCTATCTCTACACCATCGCCGCCAACCTGATGAAGAAGCACGCGGTGATGCGGCGCAGTGCGCCGGTGGGCACCGACGGCCTGGAGGACATCATCGATCGGCTGGCCACGCCGTGCGACGCCGCCGCCGGCGTGGATCGCGAAGTGCGCCGGCAGCGGCTGGGCGAGCTGATTCAGCGGCTTTCGCCGAAATGCCGCGCCGTACTGGTGATGCATTACCGCGACGAACTCAGCTATCGCGAAATCGGCGAGCAGTTGTCGATCTCGGCCAGCATGGTCAAGAAATACATCGTCAAGGCGCTTGCCCTGTGCCGCCAGGGAATGGGCCGCTATGACTGATCGATCGAATCGGCATGCGTCCAACGCCGACGTACGTCGCGCGACCGAGCAGGCCGCCGGGTGGTATCTGGATCAGCGCGAAGGATTGTCGGCAACCGAGCAGCTCGCGTTTCTGGTGTGGCTGAAGCAGTCGCCGCTGCATGTGGGCGAATACCTGGCCATCGCCCGCATGCACGGTGACCTGCACGCGGCCGCCGCGATGGAACCAATGGATACCGCTGCACTGCGCACGCTCGCAAACAACGAACCGGCCGTCGTGGCGCTCCATCGCAAGAGCGACTCGCCGTTTGTTCCAGCGTCGCGACGGCGGCGCAGCACGGCGGCGCGCCGCAAGCGGTCAAGACGCTGGCTGGCCGCCGCCGGTATCGCTGCGCTGGGACTTTTCGCCGGTGGCGCGCTGCTGTTTACGCCGGGTCCGCAACGCGGTGAAGTCTACGCCTCGAGCACCACCGAAGGGCGCAGCCTCGACCTGCCCGATGGCAGCCTTGTCCAGCTCGATCGCGACAGCGCTATCGCAGTCAATTTTGATGCGCGCTCGCGCCGTATCGAGCTGCTGCACGGCAACGCGCTGTTCGATGTGGGCAAGGATCCGGCGCGACCGCTGCAGGTGCGCATGGGCGCCAGCGTCTTGAAGGATATCGGCACCGTGTTCGCGGTGCGCCGCGACGATGCCGGTGGTGCGGTAACCGTGGTCAGCGGACGGGTCGACGTGCTCTCGCCCACGCATCCGTGGCTGGATGCGCTGTCGCGCCGGCTGGGCCACCTATCCACGCCAGACAAGGTGGTTGCCCATCTAGGCGGCGGCGAGCAGGCCGTACTTGCTGTCGATGGTGCGGTAATCACCTCGAACAAACGCGCGGATATGGATCGGGCCACGGCGTGGCTTCCGGCCGATATTGAGTTCCGCAACAGCGCGGTGGGCGACGTGGCGCGCCGCTTCAACGCGTACACCACCAAGCCCCTGGTGATCGGCGATTCGCAGATCGCCGGCATGCGGATCAGCGGCCGCTTCCACGCGCACGATGTCGATGCCTTTCTGGCGTACCTGGCCAGCTTGCCCGGCGTGCAGGTGAAACGCGATGGCGAGCGGGCGCAGGTCACAGCCGCCGCGTCGCCAAAACGCACGCGCCACCGACTGTAAGAAAAAATTCATCAAATCAGCGGTACCCGGTTCGCTGCCCGCGCACTCGTAGTCGGGCATAGGGCGACAAACTGCGCGTCGCGCGCTGTCGCCCGTCATGCATCTAACCATCCACGGGTATCGTCATGCGTAAACAACTCGCCGTCCACATTGCATTGCTGCTCGGCAGTGCGCTGCCAATCCTTGCCGCGGCGCAGGCCGCGCCAGCGGAAGCGTCAAATGCTCGCCAGAGCCAGGCGATCAGCGCCATGCCGTTGACCGAAGCGCTGGACGTGCTGGCCCGACGCAGCGGCCTGCAGCTGGTCTATCAGTCCGAAGTGGCCAGCACGGTGCGCAGCAACGGTGCGGCCGCGGGCCTGAGTGCAAAACAGCAGCTGCAGCAGCTGCTGAAAGGCACCGGTCTGGATTACCGCTTCGTCACGCCGACCACCGTGACCATTGTGGCCGGTCGTGCGGCGGGAAACGCCGCCGCTAGCGCGCCGGCGCCGCGCGGCATTCCACCGGTTGAGGCGGCGGCCAATGTTCCGCATGACCTGGCGCCGGTCAGCGTCAGTGCCAATGCCGTCGATACGCTGGCGCCCAGCGCCGCGCCGCTGGACGCCATCCAGCCCACCTCGGTGATCGACGAGCGTTTCATCCGCGACGGCCTGCGCTTCAACGCCAACTTCGACGACATCATCAAGTACGCACCCAGCGTCACCGTCACCTCGCCCGAAGGTCCTGGCCTGGGCAAGAACGAAGGCATCAGCATTCGCGGTTTTCAGGACGGCCAGTTCAATATCACCTTCGACGGCATTCCCTTCGGCGACGCCAGCGACCTGCACCACACGACCTCGGCGTACTTCAATAACCACGTGCTGGGTCAGGCTGAAATCGATCGCGGCCCGGGCGGCGGCAGTACGATTGGCAACGCGACCTTCGGCGGCACGGTGGGCCTGCGCTCGCGCGATCCCAGCAGCGTGCCGGGCGTCACGGCGTATCTCACGCTGGGCAGCTGGAACACGCGCGCCGGCGGCGTCAGCGGCGACGGCCAGCTCGGCGCGCACACCCAGGTCTTTGCGGACGTCTCGAAGGAATCCAGCGACACGTACCTCAAAGGCACCGACGATCAGCGCAACCACATCTTTCTGAAGACGATCACCGACCTCGGCGCCGACACCACACTGAGCTTCGTGACCAGCTACAACGAAGAGCACCAGAACACCGTGCAGGGCGCGACGAAACAGGAAATTACGCAGTTCGGCTGGCGCTACGGTCTGTCCGACAACCCCGGGCTGCAAAGCTACAGCGGCTACAACAACGCCGCGTACTACTCCAGCTTCAACTATCTCGACTTGACCAGCCGCATCGGCGACTGGAGCGTCGACAACAAGGTCTACTACAACAGCTTCGACCATTGGGCACGCAAGACCAGCGACGCCAGCGACAACAATCCGGCCGACAACGGCGTAACGTTCTATAACGCAGCCGGCAAAAAGGTCAGCAAGGCCGGCAGTGACGTGCCGGGCAAGTTGTCCGACTCCGGCTTCCACGCCTTCGGCGACGTGCTGCGGCTCAGCCGCGACCTGGGCCCCGGCACGCTGCAGGCCGGCGCCTGGCTGGAGCGCAATATCGACGCGCGCTACCAGTATCCGCTCGACCTCACGACCGGCCAGCAAAACGGCACCAAGTACGGCTATCTCGACAACTACCTGCTCGGCGACCGCACCGACACCGTGCAGCCGTATCTGCAGTACGACTGGAAGGTCAGCGATCAGATCACGGTCAGCCCCGGCGTGCGCTATTCGGAAGTGACGCGCTCGATCAACGCGCCGCTCAACAAGACCGCGCCGGTGCCGCTGGATGCCGAGGCGACCTATCACTCCACCCTACCCTCGCTGAGCGTGCACGACCAGCTGAGCGACCAGTGGGCCGCTTATGCCCAGGCGGCGAAGGGCTTCCTGGCACCGCCGATCGACGTCATCGAAACCAACGCCTCGCGCGGTCTGAAGCCGGAGCAGACCACCAACTATCAGCTCGGTACCAGCTTTGCCTCACGCAGCTTCACCTTTGGCGCGGACGTCTACTACATCGACTTCACCAACTATCTCACCGAAACCCAGGTAGCCACGGCCGAAGGCAACGAGTTGACCTACGTCAACGGCGGTGGCGCGATTTACCAGGGCGCGGAAGTGGAAGGCACCTACGCGCTGACGCACGAGTGGAGCCTGTACGGCAACGCCAGCTATAACGAAGCGACCTACAAGCACAGCAGCGTGCAGGTCGCCGCCACGCCCAAGGTCACCGCGGCACTGGGCCTGCTCTACAGCGGCCGGACCGGCTATTACGGTTCGCTGATGGGCAAGTTCATCGGCAAGCAGTACGGACTGGACAACACCACCGATGCCAATGGCGATACCGTGTTCGGCAACGGCCAGCGGCTGGGCGGCTATGTCTCGGTGGACGCCGCGCTGGGCTTTCGCTCGGCGCACGGTGGCGTGTCGGACAAGGGCTACTCGATCAGTGTTGACGTCAACAACCTGTTCAATGTGCACAAGCTGACCGGATACGCAGGCACGCAGTCGGTCAGCGGCGATGCGCTGTATTTCGGCCTGCCGGGACGCGGCGTGTTTGTCGACCTGTCGATGAAGCTCTAGCTTGCGGCGTTCTTCGACTTTCCTCGACGCTCCTCGACCCTCCATCCCGAGCAGGCCGCAGCGCGATAAGCGCATCGGCATTCAGGAAATCCTATGACTCGTCATTCTCGTTCACGCCGCCTCTTTCTTGGCGCATTCGCGCTGGTTGCCGCGTGGGCCTGCGCGTCCCCACAGGCCGGCGCTGCGCATGCAGCACCGGCGGAGCGGATCGTGCAGCAGATCGTGCTGATTCGCCACGGCATCCGCTCACCGACAGCCGCACCCGACGCCTTGGCCGTCTATGCGGCCGAACCGTGGCCGGCCTGGCCCGCCGGTCCCGGCCAGCTCACGTCGCACGGCGCCCGGCTGATGCAGTCGCTGGGCCGCTGGTACCGGAAGCAGCTGGCGTCGGCAGGCGTCGCCGCCGATGCGTGCGGCACACACCCAACGCTGAAGCTGATCGCCGACAGCACGCCACGCAACCGCGACAGCGCGGCCGCCATGCTGGGTGGACTGTCATCGTCGTGCCCGCGCGACTACTTCGCCTTCGCGGCGAGCCAGGCCGATCCGCTGTTTCGCGGCAACGGCGGCGGCGATGCCGATCCGCCGCTCATCGTTCCGCTGGCCGTGCCCGCGCTAAAGGACCTGCAGCAGGTGCTGCTCGGCTGCCACGACGCCGCGTGCCTGAAAAAGGCGGCGGCCAACGGCAAAAAGCTGCTGCTCGGCACAGCGCCGGCGAAAGCGCTGAAGAGCGCCGGCACGCTGTCGGAAAACCTGATGCTGGAATACGCCCAGGGCATGCCGCTGGCGCAGGTCGGCTGGGGACGGCTCGACGCAGCCGGCGTGGGCACCATCATCACCCTGCACAACCTGCAGTTTGCGCTGGCCAAGAAAACGCCCGATGCCGCCAATGCGCGCGGCGGCAACATGCTGGCGCATATCGCTGCCACGCTGACGGCCGCAGCCGGCCAAGCCTCCAAACTGCTGCCGCTGGCACCGGCGGATACCCAGGCAGTGATCCTGCTCGGCCACGATACCGATCTGGCCAGCCAGGCCGGCCTGCTCGGGCTGGACTGGCGCAACGTCGAGCAGCCGGACGACTACCCGCCTGGCGGCGCGCTGATTTATCAGCTGATCGAATCGCGCGGCCACTACGCCGTCCGCCTGCAGATTGCACTGCCCACGCTGGCCGCGCTGCGTGCCGGTGATGTCGCACCGGCCGGGGCGATGCATATCGCCACGCTGCGCATCAAGGGATGCGAAAAAACGGACGCCTGCCCGCTGGCGACCTTTCAGGCCATCATTGCCAAGAACGTGGAAGCCAGTGCGATTGTGGCTGGCACGGGCAACGAACCGCGCGTACGGTGATGCTGGCGCGATCCTCTGTGGGCAGAAAAACGCTAGGCCAGGGCTGCACGATGCAGCTGACCATGCGAGACTGCGGCGTCCCGATCGACACTCCGGCGTCGACCCTACGCAGAGTGAGTGCCCGCGTTGCCTTCCATCCTCGACAAACTGCGGCAGCGTATCCGTTCGTCAGCATCTGAAACAGTCGGCGACGCAGCGGAGCCCGAGCAGTCGCTCGCCGAGGTCTGCCATCGGATCGAACCACAGGGTCTTTTCATTATCGGTGCTGCACGCACCGGCACCACGATTATGCAAAACGCGCTCAATGATTCACGCGATATCTTTCTTTTTGGCGAGCCCGGTTTTCATCACGATGGCGGCGCAAACGATTTCGCGACACGTTACAACGCCATGCATCGAAGCTGGGGCAACCAGGAAAACAAGAGCAGCTATTGCCCGCCGCTGTTTGAGCAGGACACCAGCTGGCATGCCTATCTGGCGCGTCTCGCCCAGACGTATCGCTATGTAGGATCCAAGATCGTCATCAACCCGCCGCAGGCAGAATGTCAGACGCGCGAACTGTTCGACTTTCACTGCCGCCATTTTTACGCATCGCACTACCTTTTCACGTTTCGGAATCCGCTGGATGTTCTGATTTCAACACGTGGCCTCGCCGAGCTCAACGGCGGCACGGTCGCCACGTTTGCCGAGGTGCTGAAAGGCTATTTCCTGGTGGTGCAGCTGTTTTTTCGTGCGCTGAGAAATCTCCCCCATGTCGATGGAATTTTTCATGAAGCCGTGGAATCCGCCACCTTCCGGAAACTGGAGACCTTGCTTGGCACGCCTCTACCGAACGCCGCCGATTACTACAGCAAGAGCAAAGTGCGTCGCTACGAATTGACCGCCGTTCCGGAGTCGCATCGCGGACTGGTTGCCGAAGCTATCGGTCTTTACGACAGGATGAAGCGCGAGACGCTGGCTGGACTCGAGTTGATACAGATAGAACAAAACGCGGGTCATTTCGATCCGAGCCACTTCACCGCCCTTGGCCAGCTTTCGAGGGACGTGTCCACCTTTCTGCGGACCATCGACGCACAAGCCTGAGAGTCACCCTCGCGGCGAGGGCGCCCGTGCGAGTGACCATATGTCCACCCGCGTTACGCCCGCGCGCTTCAGCACGCGGGCGCATTCGGCCGCCGTGGCGCCAGTGGTCATCACATCATCGAGAATCGCCACGCGCCCCGGTATCGTCACCCTTGGTCGTATTGAAAAAGCGCCGCGCACGTTGCGACGCCGGCTGACCGCATCGAGTTCGGTCTGTGCCGGCGTGGCGCGATGGCGCTGCAGCAGATCGTGCCTCATTGGAACGCCCAAGGCTTTGGCCAGTGGCTTGGCCAGTTCCAGCGCCTGGTTGTAACCGCGCTGACGCAGACGGCCGCGATGCAAGGGCACCGGCACGATCAGATCGGGCAGCGCAAGAGCCCGTGGCTCGGCCTGCCAAAGCGTGCTGAGCACGCGCCCGGCAGCAAGGTCGCGGCCGAACTTGTAGCGCGATTCCAGCCGATCGAGCGGCCAGGCGTAGCGAAACGGTGCCCATGCGGCGTCCCATGGCGGCGGCCGGCGCTGACACTCGCCGCAAAGCGCCGCTGGCGTGGCCAGTGGCAGGGCACAGCGCGCGCAGCACGAAGGATTTCGCGGCAGCTCGGTGGCGCATCCGGCGCACAGATCGATCCCGTTGCAACCCGGCGCGCCGCACAGCAGGCAGCGCAGCGGCAGCAGCCAACGCTGCACCTGCCTGCCGAGGTTGAAAAGCGCTTCCCTGCGCATAGTGGCCGGTTCGCCTGATTCAGGATTTGGCCTTGAACAAGGCCGCGTCGATGATCGACCAGATATGGATGATCCAGCCCAGCAGGAAAAACCACAGCGCCCCCGCCAGCACAAACATCACAATCGCCATCAGCAGGCGACCCTGCACGAGCTGGCCCAAGCCCGGTATGAATAAGCTGCAGATCGCGGCCAGTACGTTGCCGCCGCTACCTTGTCCTGTGCTCATGCCCATCCCCACTCCTCGATAGTGAGGCCGATGGTAACGGCAGCGGCCGGCCGAGGTCACGTCAACCCGAAAGTCGGCAGTCAGGTTGACTGCCGATCGAACTGCTCACACACTGCCCGGCTTACTGATGGGAGTTTTCCATGGCCGAAGCTGTGATCCGCCACGACTGGACCCGCGAAGAAGTCACCGCGCTGTTCGCCCTGCCGTTCAACGAGCTGATGCACCGCGCGCAAAGCGTGCATCGCGAATTCCACAACCCGAACGCGGTGCAGGTATCGACCCTGCTGTCGATTAAGACCGGCGGTTGCCCGGAAGACTGTGCTTACTGCCCGCAGGCCGCGCGCTACGACACCGGCGTGCAGGCGCAGAAGCTGATGAGCGTGGAGGCGGTGCTGGAGCGCGCCAAGGCGGCCAAGGCCGCCGGCGCCAGCCGCTTCTGCATGGGCGCCGCCTGGCGCAGCCCGAAGGATCGCGACGTGGTCAAAGTCGCCGAAATCGTCAGCGCCGTGAAGGGGCTCGGCCTGGAGACCTGCGCCACGCTAGGCATGCTTAGCGACACCCAGGCGCAATCGCTGAAGGCGGCCGGGCTGGATTACTACAACCACAACCTAGACACCGCGCCGGAGTTCTACGGCGAGGTGATCCAGACGCGCCAGTATCAGGATCGCCTGGACACGCTCGAACACGTGCGCGCCGCCGGCATGAAAACCTGCTGCGGCGGCATCGTCGGCATGGGCGAATCGCGCGGCCAGCGCGCCGGCCTGCTACAGACGCTGGCCAACCTACCCGAGCATCCGCAGTCCGTGCCGATCAACCAGCTGGTGCAGGTCGAAGGCACGCCGCTGGCCGGCACCGAGGTGCTCGATCCGTTCGAATTCGTGCGGACCATCGCCGTGGCGCGCCTGCTGATGCCCGCCTCGATGGTGCGGCTGTCGGCCGGCCGCCAGCAGCTGGGCGACGGCGTCCAGGCGCTGTGCTTCCTGGCGGGCGCCAACTCGATTTTCTACGGTGAAAAACTGCTGACCACCGGCAACCCCGACGTGGCCGACGACCGGGCGCTGTTCCGCCGGCTCGACCTGCACCCGCTGGAGATCGTCGAGACCGACAGCACCGTGCACGCCGACATTCTCGAAACGGAAGCTGCGCAAGCGGGTTGCGGGCAAGGCTGTGGCTGCACCGCCGCGGCCTGATCTGCTCGAGCGTTTGGCCGCCCAGACGGCCGAACGCGAACGGGCGAACCTGCTGCGCCGCGTTCGTACCGTCGATCAGGCCGACGGACCCTGGCTGGACATCAGCGGCAAGCGCCTGCTCTCGTTCTGCAGCAACGATTATCTCGGCCTGGCACAGCACCCACAGCTGATCGCGGCGCTGCGCCGCGCCGCGTCGGAATGCGGCGTGGGCAGCACTTCGGCGCATCTGATCTGCGGCCACCGTACCGAACACGCCGAACTCGAGGAGGCGCTGGCGGTCTGGACCGGACGCGAGCGCGCCGTGCTGTTTTCCACCGGCTACATGGCCAATCTCGGCGTGATGCAGGCGCTGCTGGCGCGCGGCGACGTCTGCGTGCAGGACAAGCTCAACCACGCCTGCCTGATCGACGGCGCCAGGCTGAGCGGCGCCGAGCTGAAGCGCTATCCGCATGTCGACGTGGGCGCTGCGTCGCGCCAGCTGACCAGCAACGACAGCGCCGCCACCCTGCTGGCTACCGACGGCGTCTTCAGCATGGACGGCGACGTGGCGCCCCTGCGCGAGCTGGCGACGCTTTGCACGCGCGAGCACGCGACGCTGATGGTCGACGATGCGCACGGCTTCGGCGTGCTCGGCCACAGCGGCGGCGGCAGCCTCGAAGCGGCCGCGCTGAATCCGTACGAGGTGCCGGTGCTGATGGCCACACTGGGCAAGGCGCTCGGCTGCGCCGGGGCTTTCGTCGCCGGCTCGCATGCGCTGATCCAGGGCCTGATGCAGTTTGCGCGGCCGTACATCTACACCACCGCCATGCCTCCGGCGCTGGCCGCGGCGGCGCTGGTCGCCACGCAGCTGGCGCAGGCCGAAACCTGGCGCCGCGAAAAACTCAACGCGATGATCGCGCGCTTTCGGCAGGGAGCCAGCCAGCTCGGGCTGACGCTGTCATCGTCGACCACCGCCATCCAGCCGATCGTGCTCGGCAACGCGCAGGCCGCGCTGGACGCCGCCCATACGCTCGAATGGCGCGGCCTGCTGGTGACCGCGATTCGACCACCGACGGTGCCCGCCGGCAGTGCCCGCCTGCGCATCACTTTATCGGCGGCACACGAAGAAACGCACGTCGACAAACTGCTCGATGCGCTGGAAGCGCTGCGGCTGCCGCCAGCGACACGCTGACGCAAGAGCGCCACCGACACGCCCCCGTATAATTAAAAGTTGCCTCGACCCTGACCGCGCATGTCCACCGTCAATATCTCCGCCTACAAATTCATCAGCCTGGACCACCTGCCCGCGCTGCGCGAGCGCGTGCTGGAACGCTGCACCGCTTTGGCGCTGAAGGGCACCGTGCTGCTGGCGCCGGAGGGCATCAACCTGTTCCTGGCCGGCGCGCGCGAGGCGATCGATGAATTCATGGCATGGCTGCATGCCGATCATCGCTTCGCCGATATCGTCCAAAAAGAATCGCTGTCCGAGACGCCGCCGTTCGGCCGCATGCGCGTGCGGCTGAAAAAGGAAATCATCACCATGCGGCTGCCGACCGTACGCCCGGAAGGCGGGCGCGCGCCGGCGGTGGACGCGCCCACGCTGCAGCGCTGGCTGGCGCAGGGTCACGACGACGACGGCCGCGAGCTGCTGATGCTCGACACGCGCAACGACTACGAAACCGCCGTCGGCGCCTTCGACGGCGCCGTGGATTACGCGCTGGCAAGCTTCACCGGCTTTCCCGCCGCCATCGCCGCCGACCGCGAACGCTTCGACGGCAAGACGGTGGTGTCGTACTGCACCGGCGGCATCCGCTGCGAAAAGGCCGCGCTGCATATGCAGGATCTGGGCATACCGCATGTCTATCAGCTCGAGGGCGGCATCCTGAAATATCTCGAACAGACCGACGGCGCACACTGGCGCGGCGACTGTTTCGTGTTCGATGAGCGCGGTGCGGTCGACAAGTCGCTACAGCCTGCCCCGCTTCCAGCCGTTAGTGACAAGGCTGTTTTGGCATGAGCGAGCTTTATGTAGACGTCGTTGGCGAAGGCCCGATCCCTCTAGTCATCCTGCACGGCTGGGCCATGCACGGCGGCGTGATGTCGCCGGTGGTCGATGCGCTGAAGGAGCGCTGCACCGTCTACGTCGTCGACCTGCCGGGCCACGGACACTCGCGTGAGTCCGCGATTCCGCTTGAACCGCGCGCCAGCTCTGCGGCCATTGCGGCGGTCACGCCGCCGGCGATTTGGCTGGGCTGGTCGATGGGTGGTCTGATCGCGCTCACGGCAGCGCTGGAGCGGCCGCAGCAGGTGCTTGGCCTGGCCATGCTTTGCGCCACACCGAAATTCGTGCGCGATGACAGCTGGCCTTACGGCAGCGACGCCAAACAGGTGCGTCATCTGGCCACCGATCTGGAAACCGATTATCACGCCACGCTGGAGCGCTTCATGGCGCTGGAGACGATGGGCAGCGCCGATCCGCGCGCCGAGCTGCGGCGCCTGCGCACGCTGGTGTTCGACCGTGGCGAGCCGGACCTGCGCGTGCTGCAGGAAGGTATCCGCATTCTCGAAGAGAACGACCGCCGCGCCGACCTGTCTGATCTCAGCATGCCCAGCGCATGGATTGCCGGCCGCCGCGACCGGCTGATTCCGCCGCGCGCCATGCAGTGGTCCGCCGATCAGTGCGGCGGCAGTTTTGTGGAAATCGAGCACGCCGGCCACGCGCCGTTTTTCGGCCACTTCGACGCGCTGGTGCGGGCGCTCGAGCCGTTGCTGCAACAGACACTAGAGCGAGTTTCATGAGCGATTTCCATTTCGACAAGCAGCGGGTGCGGCAGAACTTTGGCCGCGCCGCCACCAGCTATGAAAAGCACGACGTGCTGCAGCAGGAGGTGCAGTCCGCGCTGCTCGAACGTCTGGACTTCTATACGGCCGATCCGAGCCGCATCGTCGACGTGGGCGCCGGTACGGGCCGTGGTACCGCGCTGCTGAAAAAGCGCTATGCCAAAGCCGAGGTGATCGCCGTTGATCTTGCGTTGCCGATGCTGCGCGCCGCCAAACAGCACGCGAGCTGGCTCAAACCGTTTCAGCGCGTCTGCGCCGAAGCCACGGCGCTGCCGCTGGGCGATCATAGCGTCGACGTGCTGCACTCCAACCTCTGCTTTCAGTGGATCGACGATCTCAAGGCGCTGTTCGCCGAGTGCGTACGCGTGCTGAAGCCCGGCGGTCTGCTGGCCTTCTCCACCTTCGGTCCGGACACGCTGAAAGAGCTGCGCGCCTCCTGGGCCGAGGCCGATCAGCAGCCTCACGTCAGCCGTTTTCTCGACATGCACGATGTGGGTGACGCGATGCTCGCCGCGGGCCTGCGCGACCCGGTACTCGACGTACACCGCTACACGCTGACCTACAGCGAACCACGCAAGCTGCTGGAGGAACTGCAGGGCCTTGGCGCCACCAACGCCGATCAGACCCGCGAACGCGGCCTGACCGGCAAGGCGCGCTACAAGCGCATGCTGGCCGCGTACGAAACCATGCGGCTCGACGGGCGCATTCCCGCCACCTGGGAGGTCGTCAGCGCGCACGCATGGGGTCCACCGCCGGGACAAGGCCGCCGCGGCGCCGACGGCGGCGAGATCGCCAGCTTTTCGGTCGACAGCCTGCGCGGCAGTCGACGCTAGCCCGCTCGTCGGCGGAGCGATACGTGCCGTAAGCAAATCACAAGACTGTGCCAGCACCATGCAGGTTCGGATCCGTCGGATTCGGCAACGTGGGGGGTCCTCTGGTGAATCGCTTCAGCGCTTGCTCAATGCATCTGGGTGTCTTGCTTGTCGCGTCGCTCATCTCCTTACCGGCAAACGCCGGCGGTGGTCTGTTTGGCCTCGATCACCGCATCGCGTACGACAACAGCGGGATCTGGAAACGAACCACGCAGGTCGACCTGATCTACGGCACCGTTCTGGCCGTGGGCGGCGGCGCGCTGGCGTTCGGCGATGACAGCAAGCTCGGCGACACCTTCTGGCGCTCGGTCGATGCGCTGGTGATTACCAGTGCCACCACCACCGTGGCGAAATACGCCTTTCAACGCGAAAGACCCTCGGCGACCAGCAATCCCAACCTGTTTTTCCAGGGCAGCCATGCGCAGAGTTTTCCCAGCGGCGAGGTTGCCGCCATCGCCGCGGCGGTGACGCCTTTCATGGTGAATTACGGCGAAGACCATCCGGCGATCTATGCGCTGGCGCTGCTGCCGGCGTATGACGCGGTCGCGCGGGTCAAGACCCGCGGCCATTGGCAGAGCGACGTACTGGTGGGTGCGGCGATCGGTACCGGCATCGGCATCTGGACAGCCCGGCGGAACGCTTCGCTGACGGCCGGTTGGCTGCCGGGCGGGTTCAGCGTTGGCTATGTTCACCACTTCAAACCGTGATCGAAGCCCGCCTCTGTCATGATGATGCTTGAAGCGAGGTCGTACGTATTCGCCGTTGTGCTCCGCCATGGCCTATGCGCGTTGTCCCCAAGTGGCATATGGCAAATGGTTGCCGCACCTTTTTGCAATCCAACGATGTGAGCCTGTGACCGCCCACAACCAGCAAGCTCGTCCCGAGCGTCCTGACACGGGGTCCAGGCCGGGCGAGAGCCGGCTCTTGGCCATCCTGCTGCCCCTTTATTTTCTGATCCTGTATCCGATCCTGCGCGCCAATCGCTTCTACAACGACGATTTGAAGCGCGCGCTCGTCGGCCACACCGGCTGGGATTCCAACGGCAGGCCGCTGACCACGCTGCTGATGCGGCTGCTGCAGTGCTACGACAGCGCGCTGGTCGATGTCTCACCGCTGACGCAGGTCGGCGCGGTCGCGGTGCTGGCCTGGGTTGGTGTATTGGTCGCCCGCCGTTACACGCTTCGCTCGCCGTGGCTGGCGGCACTGCTCGCCTTTCCAATCGGCGCACAGCCGTTTTATCTGGAAAACCTGTCGTACAAATTCGACGCGCTGAGCATGAGCGTCGCGATCTGGCTGGCGCTGCTGCCACTGCTCAGCATCGGGCGCAGCCGGCGCGGATGGTGGCTTGGTGTGCTGGCATTGTTCGGCAGCCTCGCCTTTTACCAGCCGGCGATCAATCTGTATCTGGTCTTTATGCTTTTGGACGTGGCACTGGCGCAGCTGCGCGATGAACCGCTGCGCCCGTGGCTGCGCGAGTTGGTTCGGAGGGTTCTGCAAATCGGCGTGGCCGTGCTCACCTATCAGCTGGTCATCGGCATCCATATCCACGGGTGGGTCGGCCGCGAAAGCCAGAAGATCCACAGCATCAGCCAGCTACCGCTGGTCGAGACCAATATCGCCAGCTTTTATCGGTTCATCGAAAGCTGCTTCGACCGGCAGTGGTGGAATTATTTTCTGCCGCTGCTGCTCGTGCTGGCGGCGTTTCCCATCATCATCGGCGTTCGCTACGCCGTTCGGCAGCGCCCGCAGCATGCCGGCTGGCTGACCGCGATCCTGCTGCTTGCAGGCTTGCTGATGCCGCTGCTCGCGCTGCTGGGCGTCGCCGGGCCCATGCTCATGCTTCTGAGGCCGGAACTCGAACCCCGGGTGATGATGGGCGTCGGTGCTCTTCTTTCGGCCGGGTTGATACTGATGCAGGCGGCCCTTGCGCAGTGGCGTCGCTCACCGCGCTGGACGCTTGCCGCCGGATGCATGCTGGCCGCAGGCATGTGCGTGCTGGCCAGTGCGTACGGCAATGCGCTGGGCGAGCAAAAAGCCTACGAGGACCGCATCGCGTCCAGTCTGGCCGACGACCTGGTCGATCTGAAGGCAAGCCACGGCGTCCGTCGCTTTCTGCTCGATGGCAACATCGGCTTCTCGCCGATCACGCAGCACGTGGCCGAGGAGTTTCCGATGATCAACCTGCTCATCGCACCGTATATCGATTCGGCCGATCGCTTTCATACCACCGACTTTCTCATGTACTTCGTCGACGGTGTCGACAATCTGGGGCAGCAGACCGACGCTGCAAGCATGCAGACGCAATCGCGCCTGCTCGCCGAGGCGAGAGGCATGCCGGCGATCCGCACCACCAGCGGCTACAGCCTTCGTATCGTCGATGACGTCGCCGTCGTGACGCTTCATTCGGCGCCTGCGCAGGCGTATGCCGCGGCCAACCGGCCGGCTGCTGCGCAAACCCGATCCGCCAGATAGCCCAGTCCGCCGTCCGAAAGGCGGCCGTTCCCTTTTCAGAGCAGGGTCGCTTCCAGCGGTGGCCTGACCGGCTGAAGGGCATGGACCTGAAACGACTCGCGGTAGAGATCGACCGCCCGTTTTGCAGCCTGCTGCGGGCTCATTCCCTGCGTGACCAGATGCGCATTGTGCGACCCGTACGGACCGTAGATCTTGGCGTCGGTGACCGAAAACATGCCGATCGTCGGCGTTCCCGACGCCACCGCCAGATGCATGACACCGCAGTCCGCGCTGATCATCATGTCGACGCCGGCCATCGCCGATGCCATGCGCCGAATGCTGGTGGAGTAGTAGCCGGGCCACTTTGAATCCAGCATCGAGCGGCCGTGTACCGGAATGATCTCGACCAGGCTGCACTCGGGACTTGCCAGCCGCACGGCGGCGACAAAGTCATTCCACCAGTCGTGGCCATAGCGCTTTTGACCCGTCGCCTCGGCGAACAGGCCGATCACGCCGCGCGTGCAGGGCTGCTCGGACGCCGCAACAAGATCGCGGATCAACTGCTCGCCATGCCGCCGCTCCGCGTCGGTCAGGCGCAGGTCCAGTACGGGAAAGTCTTCCGCGTCGTCGATCTGGCGCGAGGCATACCAGCGCGCCAGCATTACCGAACGCTTCGCCATGTGGTGCGGCGCCATCGCGGCCGGCACCAGATGCGTCATGCCACGGCGGCGGCTTTCCCCGTCGTCAAAACCGAGCTTGCGTTTTCCCTTGAATAATCGCGTCAGCAGGCGGCTAAAACCCGAACCCAGGCAGGGGTCGATAATCAGATCGTAACGGTTTCTACGGATTTTCCGTATTTTTGAAAGGAAAATGAAAGGATGTTTGAAACCTCTGCGCGGCAAGCAATAAATATGGCGGACGCTGGAAAATGTCTGGAACACGTCGGTCGCGGCATCACCCTCGGCGACGATATCGATTTCGGCGCCTTTATACAGACGTTCCAGTTCGGCAATCAGCGGCGTCACGAGGATCATGTTGCCCAGACGGTGATTCGGCCGACAGACCAGAATGCGATAAATCTCGTTCCCTGGTATGACGTTGGCCCCGGTACGGGGAGGAAGTAGGTTCACGCTTTACCCCGAAGCTTGCTGGTGGGCCAGGCCGGTCTCGCTGGCGGCATGGCGCGATCATGACTGCTTTGACTGTGGAAGTATGGGGTTTGAATCTTTGCTGATGATTAGTTTTTGTTATTTATTCGTTGAGTCGCGCCCGACGTTATGGGCGCAGGCACTTTTTGTCGCATCTCGAATAAATTTTCGGAATCGAGGAACATTTGTGACAAATTGCTTTCTTAATACTGTCAAGATGGTTTGACGCGATTCGGCAAACCCACGTCCGGTGGATCGCACGCTGATTCGTTCGGGGCCAATCACCACATCGCATACCGAAATTCGCGCCAGGGTACGGCCGCCACTTAGCTTTTCGAAGGTGCGCGACATGCACCGCCTCAATCTGCCGGGAGTCATCCATCGTGAATGTGCTTATCGTTGAAGACTCGGTGCGCCTTCGTGAGTCGCTGGCGCGCGGACTGACCGCCGCCGGCTTTACGGTGGATATGGCCGCCGATGGCATCGCCGCCTGCCATCATCTGGACAGCTTCGGCTACGAACAGGTGGTGCTCGACCTTGGCCTGCCGCGCAAGGACGGTCTGGCCGTGCTGCATCATCTGCGTCATCGCAGCAAGCGCCCGCGCGTGCTGGTGCTTTCCGCGCGTGACCAGGTATCGGATCGGATCGGTGCACTGAACAAGGGCGCCGACGACTATCTGGTCAAGCCGTTCGCGTTCGACGAGCTGGTGGCACGGCTGCACGCGCTGGCACGACGTCCGCAGGAGGCCAAGCTGCTGTCGCTCTCCGTGGGCACGCTCAACCTCAATCCGCAGGCGCGTCTGGTCGACGTGGCCGGCGTACCGCTGATGCTTACGCCACGCCAGTATTCACTGCTCGAGGTGCTGATGCGGCATCGCGGCCGGGTGTTTACCCGCACTGAAATTCTCGATCGCCTCTCGGGCACGGAGTCCGATGCGTCGGACAAGAGCATCGAGGTCGTGGTGTTCGGCTTGCGGCGCAAGCTCGCGCAGGCTGGCCTCACCGACGTCATCGAGACGCGCCGAGGCGCGGGCTATCTCATCCCATGATCCGCAGCATATCGATCAGGCTGCGCATCACGCTTTTTCTGGTGATGGCCATCGTGCTCACGCTGGGCACGGCGACCTGGTTGCTGGACGAGCATATCGACGACGAGGTCGCCCTGCAGGCCGATACCAATCTGCTGGAGCGGGCGCAGGCGCTGTCGGATATTTTCCGCATGCAGCCGCTCGCGGAGGCCACCCAGAAAACCCGCCTTGGCCGGCTGCCGGAGTTTCTCGCCGACGACGGGGAGGTCCATTTCATCATCCACTGCCGGGGGCAGACCGTGCTGTCGTCCCCTGCCGCCGCGGCACTGGCCTGGCCTGCGCCGGTGACGGGCAAGCCGGCGTTTGCCGACATATCCGATGGGCAGAAAACCGATCTGCGCGCGGTTTCACTGCTTTTCAATCCGTCACTGGAACCGGGATTGGGCGGCCGTGCCGCGAGCGCCACGGCGGGCACAGCACGCTGCAACCTCGGCCTGGCGGTGGATCTGAAAGCGGTACGGACGTTTCAAACCTCGATGGACCGCATCGAATACGGCTGCATTCTCATTGCGGTACTGATCGTGGTGCTGCTTACCCCACTGTTGATTCGACGCGGCCTGAAGCCGCTGGCCCGCCTGGCTGAAGGCATGCGGCTGATCGGGCCGGAATCCCCCGATCAGCGCCTGGATACCGACAGCGCCGCCGAGCTGCAGCCCCTTATCGCGCGTTTCAACGAAGTGCTTTCACGCATGCAGGAAGGCCTGATGCGCGAGCGCCAGTTCGCCAGCGGCGTGGCCCACGAACTGCGCACGCCGCTGGCCGAAATGCACACGATGATCGAGGTGGAGCTGCGCTATCCCAGTCAGCGCGATCTGCGCGCGTTTCTTGCCGATATCGGCACCATCGGCATGGAGATGGAGCGGCTGGTGACCGCCCTGCTGCTGCTGACGCGCATCGAGGCAGGCATTGAGCAGGTGCAATATCAGGCGGTCGACGTCGGCGCACTGACCGGCAAGCTGCTCGATCGCCATCGCGACGATCTCAAGCGGCGCCATCTGGAACTGGTCGTGCGCACGCAGGGCACGCTGATCTGGCAAGCCGATCCGACCCTGCTCGAAGTGACCCTGGGCAACCTGCTCGGTAATGCCGTGGCCTACGCGCCCACCGGCAGCAGCCTGCTGCTCGATTACCAGTCCAATACCTGGCTGCTGCAGAACGACGCGCCAGGACTCGACGACGACGACGTCGCACTGATGCATCGCCGGTTCTGGCGCAAGGGCAAGGACGCCGGCGTGCATACGGGGCTTGGCGTCGCGCTGGTCGCCGCCGCGGCCAATGCGCAGTCCATGCATCTGGATCTGTCCCTGGTCAATGGTCGACTCCGCGCCGCCGTCACCACCGACCGACCGACCTCACTGTCGGCGGGCGGTGCGAAGCCCTCGATCGACGCGTCATTTTCCCGGCCACTCACGACCGAGTCCTGAGCGCAGGAGGCGGGAGCCAAGTCACGGGTCACAGGTCAGTCGATCGGCGGCCTCGGGCTTGCCGTCTTTTTCGGCAAGGTCAATCGATGACCCGCTGCTTTGGCGAACGCATGCGGCCGCGCCTGGCGTGATCCTGGATCCGTGGCAGCTGCGAGGCGATGCCGCGATCGAGCAGGCCGGGCAACAAGCTGTTGAGGCGCACCAGCCATTTTTCCGGCCAGCCGATCTGCAGCCGCCGCTGGTTACTGTCGATCGCTTTGATAATTTCGGCTGCCACGTGTTGGGCACTGTCGACGCGGTTGCCCAGCGCCTCATTGAGCGCATCGACTTCGGGCGAATTGAAATCCGTGCGCGTGGCGCGCGGCGACATGTAGAGAAACGCGATCGACTCGCCGTGGTGTTCGCGCGCCAGCGCTTCGAACGCGCCGCGCAGGGCAAACTTGCTGGCGCAGTAGGCGGCAAAGCCGGGATAGCCGATGCTACCGAACGTCGAACCGATCGCCACCACCTGAGCCGTCGGCGACTCGCGCAGCAGCGGCAGTAGATCGTGCGTGAGCTGCAGCGGCGAGGTGACGTTGAGGGCAAGCAGTCGACCGACGTCATCGGCCGCATTGTCCGCGAACAGGCCGAAGCTGCTGCTCGCCGCGCCGTGGATCAGCAGATTCGGCGCGCTGTTGAGCCACGACGCGGCGCTCACCACCGCGCGGCGACCTTCCGGCAGGGCGAGGTCGGCCCGCACCACCTGGATCCGCTTACGCTTCGCCGCGCTCAATTCGTCAAACAACGCGTCGAGCTTTTCGGGCGAACGCACCACCGCCAGCACGTGCGCGCCCTTGGCTAGCAGCTCGCGCAGCAGCGCCTGGCCGATGCCGCCGCTGGCGCCGGTGAGGATCGCGCAGGTGCCGCTGTCGATGCTCATGCCAGCTCCTGCAGCTTTGCGTCATGACGCGCGGCGATATCTCGAAAAATATCGCCGTACAGTCGATAAAACCGGCGTGCGGCGTACACCACCGCCGCGCGGTCCGTGGGATCGTCAAGCTGATTGATCAGGTCGATGAAAAACGCCACGTGCTCGATATCCAAATCACCGTGCGAACGCAGATAGGAAAACGCCGAGCGCGGTAGATCGAGACTTTTCTCCATCACGTCGGCCGCACGCGTCGCCAGCGCCACGCTGGTGCCCTCCAGCACCAGCACCATGCCGAAGAAGCTCACCGGATTGCGCCGCGCGATCGTGTCGTAAGCGTAGGCGACCATCACTTCGGTCGGCACGGACGGCTCGCTGGCCGCGGCCTTGGCGCGATCGCCACCGGCCGCGGCGATATCATCGAGCACCCATTCCTGGTGACCCATCTCGTCCTTGATATATTCGCCCACCAGCACGCGCAGCCACTCCAGCCGCGCCGGCAACTTCGAGCCGCAGCTCATCAGCAGCGGCACCGTGTGGCGTACGTGGTGGAAGGCCTCCTGAAGAAACGCGAGGTACTGTTCGCGGGTCGCCTGGCCGGAAAGCGCCTGGGTCACGATGGGGATCGAGATCAGGCTATTGCGCTCGGCCTCGGTGGCGGCGAGCAGTTCTTGATGAAACGTCATGAGTGATTCTCGGCAGGATGGTCGTAAAGGCGGGACACGGCATCGCCATAGGTCTGCCAGATCGCATCGCGACGAGGGCGACCGTTGGCGGTGAGTTGACCGTTGCCCATGTCGAAGGGCGCATCGGCACGCACCACGTGGGCGACGCGCGCGTAATCGGGAAGTCCGGCGTTCACTTCGCGCAGCGCGGCTGCCATGGCAGCCGCCGAAATATCCGCGCGACGCGGCACGATCACCGCCGCGTTGCTGGGTCGCGCCTCGCCGAACACCACGGCCTGCGCAATCAGCGGGTGCTGCACCAGCTCGGCCTCGACCCATTCCGGATTGACGTTGCGCCCGTACGACGTGATGAACACGTTGCGGCGGCGGCCGCGGATGTGCAGGAACCCGTCGGCGTCGATCTCGCCGAGGTCGCCGGTGGCGTATTCGGGCGCTGCCAACTCGGTGTCACCGACGTAGCCCAGGTAGGTCGCGCCGGCGACATGGATTTCGCCATCGTCCGCGATACGAACCGACGCATGCGCCAACGTCTGGCCCGCGCTGCCCGGCCGGCTGAGCCCGGGCCGGTTCAGCGTCACCACCGAAGCGCATTCGCTCAGGCCGTAACCCTCGAACACCGGCAGGCCCAGCACCGCGGCGCGTGCCAAGAGGCTTACGCCCACGCGCGCACCACCCACGGCGATGAATTTCAGGGACGCCGGCGGCGCGATGCCGTTTTCGGCGGCCGCAACGAGGGCCAGCAGCAGCTGCGGCACCAGAATGATGCTTTCCGGCTGATAGCGGTGCAGGCAGTGCAAGAGCCTGGGCACGTCGATGCCGCTGGCGCCCGAATAGCCGATCTCTGCCAGACCCGGCACCGCGATTTCCGCGCCGCTGATCAGCGGGGCGTAGATGCCGGCCACGTTTTCCAGCAGCGTGGCCATCGGCAGCAGGCACAGATGCCGACGCACGTCGAGCGGCTGCATCGCGACTACCAGCGACTGCGCCACGGCGAGCAGGCTGTCTTCGCCGAGACAGACGCCCTTGGGCTGTCCGGTGGTGCCGGAGGTGTAGGTCACGCAGGCGGTGCCCGGAAGTAACGCGGGCGCCGCCTGATTGGCGCTGCGGTTGATCCATAGGCTAGCGCCCGCCGATTGCCAGCCCTCGCCCGGCGGCGGCTGGCCGACCCACGCATCCGCGCCGCTGCTGGCGAGCAGATGAGTGAGCTGCGCGGGCGAAAAGAAGATCGGCGCCGGCACGTGCACCAGCCCGAGCTGGCGCAGCGCCAGATCCAGCGCCAGCCAGTCGCGGCCATTGTCCAGCCGGCTGGCCACGCGGCGCACGCCGGCGGCGGAGAGCTGGTCAGCCAAGCGCTGCACGTGATCGAGAAATGCTGACGCGCCATGGGCGCCCGCAGCATCGAGCAGGAGCGGACCGCGGCGATCGCGAAGAATGCGCTGAAGCTCACTCATGCCGCGTGCTCGCGAAGCTCGATGATCGGCTCTTCGGTGGTGGCTTTAGCAGAAACGACCTGTACGCGCCGCCTTGCGCGCTTCTCGAAAAAGCCGCAGCCCGCATCGACGTCACCGAGCAGCACGTGCGGATGGGTTTCGTAATAAGTGCCCCAGTCGGTGCCGTCCGGCTGCAGCCGATGCCTGTCCGCCTGCGCCAGCACCACCGGCGTCAGGCCCATGCGCTGAAACGCGTTGTGGATCTGCCGCGTGGCGCTGAAGATCACCCAATGAATGCCGATGGCTTTCAGCCGCGGCGCCAGAAAGCGGATCACCTGGCGCGCGTCGCCCGGATGGTGCGAAGCAAATCCACCCACCTCAAGCAGATCTATACGCGGCACGCTGAGCGCGGCCTCGCTGGCGATGAAGGATTCCGCCGGAGCGCTCAGATACTGCTCGACGAACAGCGTCTCCTTCGCCGCAAAGCGTATGCCAAGGCAGGCACGCAGGTGGTCGTCGCGATCGAAGAAACCAAGGATGGTCGGCATGAAGGTACGTAGACGCGCATCGAACTTGCGCTCATACACATGCGCCACGAAGGCCTCGGCGTCACCGCGCATCGGATCATCGCGCTCGATCGCACGCACGTGGCTCAGCGCGGCACCTTTGTCGCGGCTGGGAATATCGCAGGCAGGAAAGCTCATGACTGCAGCTTTCCACCCCACGCTTAGGTCGTGCTTTCGACGTTGTTAATCAAGCGTGAGCCGATACGACGGTTTGCACCGTCATCCCGCGCGAATATTCAGTGCATTCGCGGGTCTGTCCGCGCGGCCCGCGCTCGCATCAGGATCGAACGCGCGGCGGTCGCGTCACACCGTGTCTTGGTCGCGCGCCGGCTTTCCCGCTGGCCGCCGATACACGAACGGCGGCGGCATCGCGGCAGCCGATTCATCCATCGCCGCCTGCTGGATGCGCGCATGATCGGGTGATTTTTCGCAGACTGGATCCAGCGTATCGGCCGTGCCGCTCAGGGCCAGCGCCTGGCAGCGGCAGCCACCCCAGTCGACCTCTTTCTTCGGGCAGCTCTGGCACGGCTCGGGCATCCACGCGGTGCCGCGGTAGCGTTCGAACGCCTCGCCGTGCTGCCAGATGTCCAGCAGCGCGCGATCGCGCACATTTTCGAAATGCATGCCGGGAATGGTTTCGGCCGCATGGCAGGGCAGCACGTCGCCGCGCGGGCTGATGTTGAGGAATTTCTGCGCCCACCCGCCCATGCAGGCCTTGGGTCGGCGCGCGTAGTAGTCCGGCGTGACGTAGTCGATCACCAGCGTGCCGCGCAGGCGTACGCGCGCTTCCTCGACCACGGCGGTGGCCGCATCGAGCTGCTCGCGGCTGGGCATCAGCGCGGCGCGATTGACCAGGCCCCAGCCGTAATATTGGGTATGCGCCACTTCCAGCCGGCTGGCGCCGAGCTCCAGCGCCAGCTCGATCATGCGCGGCACATTGCCCGCGTTGTGCCGATGCACCACGGCATTGAGCGTCAGCGGCAGCTCGCGCGCGCGCACCCAGCCGGCAAAGCGCAGCTTCTTGTCGAAGCTGCCCTGGTAGCCGGCGATGTGATCGGCCGATTCGCGCGTCGCGTCCTGCAGGCTGAGCTGCACGTGATCCAGCCCGGCTTCGATCATGCGATCGAGCTTGGCCTCGTCGATGCCGATGCCCGAGGTGATCAGGTTGCTGTACAGGCCGCGTTCGCGCGCGCGCTGCAGCAGTTCGACCAGATCCTTGCGCAGCGCCGGCTCGCCGCCGGAGAAATGCAGCTGCAGCGCGCCCATCGCCGCCGCCTGGTCGATCACGTCGAGCCAGCCGGCGGTATCCATCTCCTCGCGCTGCGAAGCGAGCTCCAGCGGATTGGAACAGTACGGGCAGGCCAGCGGACAGCGGTGGGTGAGCTCCAGCAGTACCGCCAGCGGTGGCGCCACGGCGCGTGCCTGGGTGGCTTCGGCGAGCATGATGTTCATAGGCGCAGTATCCGTTTGCCGATCAGGTCGTCGATCAGCGCCAGCACGTCGCCGCTCACCTCGTCGGTGGTGGCATCGAATTCCCCGGCGAGCTCCGCCACGATGGTTTCGACGCGGCACTCGCCGTTGCAGCGCTGCACGATGGCATGCGCGATCTCGTCCAGTTCGATGACGCGCTCGGGCGCCAGAATCACCCACTGCCCGCGCGTCTGATCGTGGTGCAGGCGCACGCCGGGCAGAAAGCGCGGCGTGCTGCGGCTGTCGAGGGTGCTCATCTCAGGCGGCCGCGGCGGCGCGGGTGTCTTCCGGCACGAAGGCGTCGGGCCACGCCACGCCGGGTTCCACATAGGCGAAATGCAGCGCGTCGAGCTGCGACCACAGCACGCTGCATTTGAAGCGCAGCGCGGCGCGCACCAGCTCCTGCTTCTCCGCGGTGTCGGCATGCTGTTTGACGTAGTCCAGCGCAAAATCCGAGTCGCGCGGCGCTTCGGTCAGCCGATGCTCGAAATACGCAAGCGATTCGCGCGACACAAAATCGTAGTGGCGCAGCATGCCGGTGACGCGTTCGCTGATGATGGTCGGGGCAAACAGTTCGGTCAGCGACGAGGCGATCGCCTCGAGCAGGGTCCGGTCGCGCACGAAGTGGATATAGGCATGCACGGCGAAGCGCGTGCCGGGCAACAGCGCGCGGCCGGAGCTGACCAGCTCGCGATCGAGGCCCAGCGCATCGGTCAGATGCAGCCAGCGCGCGATGCCACCCTCGCCTTCCGCGCTGCCGTCGTGGTCGATGATGCGCTGGCGCCAGATCCGTCGTAGCGCCGGATCGTCCATGCGCGCCAGGATCGCCGCGTCCTTCAGCGGAATGCAGCGCTGGTATTCGAAGCGGTTCAGCGCCCACGCCTGTACCTGGCCGCGGTTGAGCTTGCCGGCGTGCAGCAGCGCGTGGAACGGATGACGGCTGTGATACAGCCCGGCGCCGATATCACGCAGCTCGGCCTCCAGCTGCTCGGGCGAAACCAGCGCGGGTGATGCCGTGGCGCTCATAGCGAAATCTCCATGCCGTCGTGCGATATTTCCCACCCGCGCGCGGCGGCTTCGGCACGCTCCGGCGCGTGGGCGTTGAGCACCGGATTGGTGGTGTTGATGTGGATGAAAACCTTGCGCGCCACGTCCAGATCATCGAACGCGGCCATCGTGCCGCCCGCGCCATCGATGCTCATGTGGCCCATGCGCTGGCCGGTTTTCTGGCTGACGCCGGCGACCAGCATTTCGTCGTCGCGCCACAGCGTGCCGTCGAAGAATACGAGCTCCGCACCACGCAGGCGCTGGCGCAGCGACTGCGGCATCGAGGCACAGCCGGGGATGAAAAAAAAGCGGTGGCCGTCGTGCTCGATGCACAGGCCCAGCGTTTCCTCGGCCGATCCGGCAAGATCGCCGGCGCTGCGGCTTTCCATGAACAGCGGCACCTTGCCCGGCACACTGAAGGGCGTGACGCGCAAACCGAGCAGGTTGAGCGGCTGGTCGAGCGCAAAGGCCTTGCGCGCGACGTACTCAGGATTGAGCGAATCGAAGATCGCGTTTTCTGCCAGCACAGCCAGCACGCGTTCGCTGGCGTAGAGGTCGAAGCGCTGGCTCTCGCGCATCGAGAGCAGGCCGGCGATGTGATCGATCTCGCCGGACGTCAGCAGCACGGCGCCGATCGGCGAGTGGCGCAGGTCACGCTGCGGCCATAGCGCCGGCGTAGCCAGTATCTGCTGACGAAAATCGGGGGATGCGTTGATAAGTAACCAGCGCTCACCATCGGCACTCACGGCGATACTGGCTTGCGTACGGCGGCTGGCGCCGTTGTCTTCGCGCCACGCGCGCAGGCTCGCAGGCGTGTGGCAGTTCCACTGCGGATGGCCACCTCCGGCTGCCGAACCGAGAACCACGATACGCATCAGGGTCTGTCCGACATGATATCGGCAGGCATGCGCACCGGGCTTGGCAGCACGGAGGCGACCAGGGACATCAGAAATCGCCGGAATAATACGAGTTGATTTCGCAACCGACGCAGATCTCCACGATCACCGGCTTGTTCCACTTCTTCATAAGAGCACCTCTTGAGATGAATCGCCTGGGGCGAGAATGTGTAGAACGCCATCGTCGAGCGGGTCTGAACAGGGCCCATAAGAGCAACGGCCAATTGAGCCTAGCGCTAATCTGGGAGCAGGGGAAGAAGCGTGAAAGTCCTCTATTTACAGAGAAAAGTGTCCCACTTCTGACCACCCCGCGTGGGACAGTTTGCACAAATGGACGTCCATGTTGCGCTGCGCTGCGGCAGGTCAACTTGTATTACTCGGCGCGTGGCCGGCCATCATGCGCTGATCAGCAAACGCTAGGGCCAAGGCATTGCATAGCAACATGTCTCATTGGTAAGAAACCTGTCGCGTATTGCAACAGTTCATCGCCGCGCAGAGGTCACCTGAAGGCAGTCGGCATACCGAAAACATGTCACCACATGGTCGTTGACCATCCCGGTGGCCTGCATCAGCGAATAAAGAATGGTGCTGCCGACGAAGCGGAAGCCACGTTTCTTCATCGCCTTGCTCACGCCGTCGGACAGCGGCGTGCTTGCCGGCACGCTGCCACTGTCCGCCCAACGATTGACCAGCGGCCTGCCGTCGACGAAAGACCACAGATAGTGATCCAGGCTGCCGAACTCATCGATCACGCCCAGCGCAGTGATGGCGTTGTCGCGCGTGGCAAACACTTTCAGCCGATTGCGGATGATGCCGGGGTCAAGCAGTAATTTCTCCAGCTCGCGGTCTTTCATCGCCGCGACACGGGCGATGTCGAAATCGTGGAACACCTCGCGATAGCGCTCGCGCTTGGCCAGCACCGTGCGCCAGGACAGGCCCGCCTGTGCGCCTTCCAGGCACAGAAATTCGAACAGCTGCCGATCGTCGTGCAGCGGCACACCCCATTCGGTGTCGTGGTAATCGCGCAGCAGCGGATCGGTCGCGCCCCACGGGCAGCGTTGGCGTTCGGCGGCTTTCGTCATGGTCTGGCCTCGATGAGCAAGGTTTCGCGCTGGACGGGTATGAACACGCAAACCGCGCATTAAAAACCTCAGCCACGCCGGCCGGTTATCATGGCAGGCATGAATCCCACCGTGCTCCCCGCCGATCCCGCGCAGTTTCCCGATCAGGCCGCCAGTTTCATGCTGGACGGTCCGACCGGCAAGCTGGAAACCATCACCGATATCGCCGAACCCGCCGACGCGCGCCGCGGCGTGGCGGTGATCTGTCATCCGAATCCCGTGCAGGGCGGGACCATGCACAACAAGGTGGTGACGATGGCCGAACGCGCGCTGCGCGAATCCGGCCTCGATACCGTGCGCTTCAATTTTCGCGGCACCGGCAACTCGCCCGGCGACTATGACAACGGCGCTGGCGAAGGCGACGATCTGGCTGCTGTGGTGGCCTGGGTGCGCAAGACGCGTCCGCACGATGCGCTATGGCTGGCCGGCTTCTCGTTTGGCAGCTACGTGACCATATCCCGCGCCGCCGATCTGCACGCCGATGCGCTGATCAGCATCGCACCGCCGGTGGGCCGCTGGGCCTTCGGCGAGCTGACCGTACCGACCTGCCCGTGGCTGGTCATCCAGGGCGAAGCCGATGAAGTCGTCGAGCCCGAAGCGGTGTTCGAATGGATCGATGCGCTGGAGAAAAAGCCCGAGCTGGTGCGCATGCCCGACACCAGCCACTTCTTCCACCGCCGCCTGATGGATTTGCGCGGCGCAATCAAGCACGCCGTGCGCGGCTGGTTGCCGCCGACGCGTTGAGCTTCTCCACCAGCCGCGTTTCTGGCTCGGCCCTCGTCCCACATCCAAGACGTTCCGTTTGATGAGTGAATCACCGCAACTCGGGCCCAGCGCGCGCTATCAGGAAGGCGTTGCCGCGCACCGCTGGGAATCCGATCCCACGCAGCTGGCGCTGCTGCCGGAGTTCGACCGCATGCACGCGGCGCTGTGCGCGCCAGTCGATGCGGGTGCCGGGCTGTTTGGACGGCTGAAATCGCTGCTCGGCAGCGAGCCGACGGCCGCCGTGCCGGGGCTGTATCTGTGGGGCAGCGTGGGTCGCGGCAAGACGTTTCTGATGGACCTGTTTGTCTCCAGCCTGCCGCAGGGCACCGCGCTGCGTCGGCACTATCACCGTTTCATGGGCGAGGTGCACGAGAGCCTGCGCGCGCTGGGCAATCGGCAGAATCCGCTGATCGAAGTCGCCGCCGGTCTGGCCGCGCGCTGCCGCGTGCTGTGTCTGGACGAGTTTCTGGTCAACGACATCGGCGATGCGATGATTCTGGCCGGCCTGCTCGATGCGCTGTTCGCGCGCGGCGTGACCCTGCTGACCACCTCCAACACCGCGCCGGCCGACCTGTACAAGAACGGCCTGCAGCGCGCGCGCTTTCTCCCGGCCATTGCCCTTATCGAACAACACTGCCACGTGGTGGAGATGGCCTCATCGCACGACTGGCGGCTGCGCGCGCTGGCGCAGGCGCCGGTGTATCTGACGCCGCCAGGGGCAGAGTCGCACCGCGCGCTGGAGCGCATCTTCAGCAGTCAGGCCAGCGGCACCATCGAGCAGAACGGTGCGCTCAGCGTCAACGGTCGCGACATCCCGTTTCGCAAGCGTGCCGAAAACGTGCTCTGGTTCGAGTTCGAAGCCTTGTGCGAGGGACCGCGCGCCGTCGCCGACTACATCGCGCTGGCCAAGGCCGGCCCCACCGTGATCGTTGCCAACGTGCCGCAGTTCAACAGCTATAGCGACGACGCGGCCAAGCGCTTCGTGCAACTCGTCGACGAGTTCTACGACCGACACGTCAAGCTGGTGCTTTCCGCCGCGGCGCCGATCACCGAGCTGTACGACGGCGAACGCCTGCGCGCCGAATTCGGCCGCACCGAATCGCGCCTGATCGAAATGCAGAGCAAGGATTATCTGGCGCTGGAGCATCGGGCAGATTGATTTTTGTAGATTGGCGGTGAGCGGAGCGACTGTGGAGGCAGGATGCCGGAACGAACATTCGCGCAGCGAATGGCCCGTAGGGAAACTCGCAGTAGCGAGTTGTCACCCCAACATTGGGGCAACGCCTGTTGGGGTTCGCTCCGCTCACCGCCAACCTACGCCGACCGCTGTTAGCATCTTGCGCGATGAATCGCATTTCTTTCCGCTTGAAAACACCAGGTGGCGCTCCGTGAGCCCAAACGAATCCCGCTCACGCAGCGACAGCGTCAAGTCCATCTTCCGCGTGGTGGGCGGCAACTTTCTGGAGATGTACGACTTCATGGTCTACGGCTATTACGCCTCGGCCATTGCGCGGACGTATTTCCCCAGCCACAACGCCTATGCCTCGCTGCTGCTGACTCTGCTGACGTTTGCGGCGGGCTTTGTGATGCGGCCGATCGGGGCGATCGTGCTGGGCGCCTATATCGATCACCACGGTCGCCGCAAGGGCTTGATCGTGACGCTGGCGCTGATGGCCATGGGCACGCTGCTGGTGGCGGCGGTGCCGGGCTATGCGACCATCGGCATCCTCGCGCCGCTGCTGGTGCTCGCGGGGCGACTGCTGCAGGGGTTTTCGGCCGGCGTGGAGCTGGGTGGCGTATCGGTCTATCTGTCGGAGATCGCCACGCCCGGGCATCGCGGTTTCTACTGTGCGTGGCAGTCGGCCAGCCAGCAGGTGGCGGTGATGTTTGCCGCGCTGCTGGGCCTGCTGCTGCAGCGCTGGATGCCGGCGCAGGCGATGAACGACTGGGGCTGGCGCATCCCCTTCATCGTCGGCTGCCTGATCGTGCCGTTCGTATTTCTTATCCGCCGCTCGCTGCAGGAGACCGAGGCTTTCCTCGCGCGCAAGCATCGCCCTGATGCCCGCGAGATTTATCGCTCGATGATCACCCACTGGCGGATCGTGTTGCTCGGCATGGCAATGGTGCTGATGACGACGGTGTCGTTCTATCTCATCACCGCGTACACGCCGACCTTCGGTAAGGAAGTGCTGAAGCTGTCGTCGTCGGACGTCTTCATCGTGACCCTGTGCATCGGCCTGTCCAATCTGATCTGGCTACCTGCGATGGGCGCACTGTCCGATCGCGTCGGCCGCTGGCCGCTGCTGGCTGCCTGCACCGTGCTCGCCCTGCTCAGCGCCTATCCGGCACTGCACTGGCTGGTCGCCGTACCGGGCTTTGGTCGGCTGCTCGGCGTGGAGCTGTGGCTGTCCTTCATCTACGCCGCCTATAACGGCGCGATGGTTGTGGCGCTCACTGAGATCATGCCGGCCGACGTGCGCACCGCCGGCTTTTCACTGGCCTACAGCCTTGCCACCACCCTCGGGGGTTCGAGCCTGGCGATTTCGCAGTGGCTGATTCACCTCACCGGCAACAACGCCGCGCCGGGACTGTGGCTGTCGTTTGCGGCACTATGCGGCTTGATCGCCACAGTGGTGGTGTATCGCGATCCGCAGCGGCGCGCGCAATATCGGGCGTAATTCCTGGTCGCCCTCAACAACCTTGATTAGCGCAGGTGATGGCTAAAGAGTCTGTACCAAGCACGCATTTGAGTTTGATACGCTTGGTCGAAAATCATTCACAGGAAACACGGACATGTTTCGAGTGACCGCTTTGCTTGGCATTGGCGCAACTGTTTTCAGCATGCATGCTGTTGCGCAATCGCGAGAATTGCTGCCAACGATTTATGAGGCCGGTCATTTTTACGCGACGCCTCAATTGCCGAACGGAAAAGCCATGCGCCTGCTGGTGGATACAGGCGGCGCCGGGGGCAGTGGCATGTACGCCATCGATTCGGCATCGGCACGGCGTCTCGGCCTCGAGGTAACACCGTGCGCAGTGGACGACGAGAAAATTCAGATCATCGAGCCGCCGCCTTTCCTGCCCGGCAAAGGCTTGCCGACATCGACGCATACGCCGTGCGGCGCGGCGGCGATTGTGCTCAAAGGCCTGGGAGGCGACGTCGACGGCGAAGACGGCCTGCTGGGCGCGGGCTATCTACCCGGGCATATCTGGACATTCGATTATCCCGGGCACAAGCTGTGGCTGGAGCCGAAAAACTGGCGACCACCGGCGGGGGCGCATCGGACGGCGTTGGGCTTCCAGCAGAACGCCAAGGGCGAACCGACATCCGGCCTGTCCCGAATAACCCTGACGGTCGACGGCCAACCGCTGGATCTGCTGCTGGACACAGGCGCAACCGCCAAACCCACCACGGCCGGTGAGCAGGCCAGCGGCACACCGACCGAACACGGCACCGGCGTCACCAGCTACATCACCACCAGCGTGCTGAATCGGTGGCACCAGCAGCATCCCGACTGGCGGGTGGTCGCAGACGGCGATGCGTTGAGCAGTCCGCGTGCGACGCGACTGATCGAAGTACCGACGGTGAAAATCGCAGGATGGGACATCGGCCCGGTATGGTTTACCGAGCGGCCTGACACGAACTTTGATGCCGAGCGTGGAATAGCGCGTTATATGGACAAAGAAGTCGCCGGCGCCGCCGGTGGCAATATATTCCGCCACTTCGCCATGACGATCGATTATCCGAACCAGGCGGCGTGGTTTTCATGCGCCAGTCAATGTCGGAATAACCACGGAAATTAATCCATGCGAGCAAGCATAGCTTCGTAGTTTGGGCTGAGCGCAGCGATGCCCAACCTGCGATTCGTAATGTGTGAGGCCTCCCGCAATCACGATTCGCATGTACCACGCTGGCTATAGTCGATCTCAACTATTTACGAAGGCAGCGCCGAATCGATGACGGTACTCGATACCAGCAAACCTTCTGCCACCGGCGGGTCGCCGCGAACGCTCGAACCGAACGCGCCCTTCTTTATCGTGATGAACGCCGGCTCCGGCAAAAAGCAGGGCGACGAAACGAAAGCCTTGATCGAGGAGACGCTCGGCGCCGCCAATCGACGGTTCGAGTTTCGTCTGGTGGAGAACGCGGACGATCTTGTCGACGTGGCTAAACGCGCCGTGGCGGATGCGAAGGCGGCTGGCGGCATCGTCGTCGGCGCGGGCGGCGACGGCACGCTGTGCGCCGTGGCGCAAGCGGTTTACGGCAGCGACTGCCCGTTCGCGGTGATGCCGCGCGGCACCTTCAACTATTTCAGCCGCGACCACGGCATTCCCGCCGAGCCGGCCGAAGCCATCGCGCTGATGCTGAAGGCGCGCGCGTTTCCGGTGCAGGTCGGCTTCGTCAACGAGCAGATGTTTTTGGTCAACGCCAGCCTTGGCCTGTATCCGAAACTGCTGGAAGATCGCGAGGCCTATAAACAGCAATTTGGCCGTAGCCGGATCGTCGCGCTCTGGTCTGCGCTTGTCACCTTGCTGCGGCCGCACAGACATCTGCGCCTGCATATCGATCACGATGGTGAGCAGCACGACGTTCGAACATCGACACTTTTCGTGGGCAATAACCGGCTGCAGCTTGAGCAGATCGGCATGAAAGAGGCTCCTGCGTTGCAGCAGGGCAATCTGGTCGCGATCGCGCCGCGCGCCGTGGGGCGACTGCGGCAGCTTGTGCTATCGCTGCACGGCGCCGCGGGCGCGCTGGGCGAGGCTGATGACGTCAACAGCCTTACTTTTCGCGAGATCACGGTCAGGTCACCATCGCGGCGCATCAAGATAGCCACCGACGGAGAGGTGCATCGTCTGAATACGCCGCTGGTATTTCGCGTTGGCTATGAGCCGCTGTATCTGCTGAAGTACGAGCCCGACGTCGCCGAAGAGCATCGTGCATGACCGTGCTGCTGCACGTTTCCGATCCGCATTTCGGCACCGAGCAGCCGCCGGTCGTCGAAGCGCTGCTGCGATTGATAAAGCAGCAACAGCCTTCGCTGATCGTCATGTCAGGCGATCTTACCCAGCGCGCGCAACGCAGCGAATTTGCGGCCGCTCGGCAGTTCGTCGATCGCTGCATGCCGATACCGACCATGGTGATTCCCGGCAATCACGATATCCCGCTATTCAACCTGGCGGCGCGTGCGTTCCGTCCCTACGGCCATTATCGACATGCCTTCGGAGAAGAGATGGAACCCGTGCACGCTTCGGACAGTGCGCTGGTGCTTTGCCTGAAAACCACGCGCCGGTATCGACACAAGGATGGCGAAGTCTCCAGCGCACAGATCCGGCGCGTAGCAAGCCAGCTCGCGCGCGCCACGCCGAAACAGCTGCGCGTGGTGGTGACACATCAGCCGGTGGCTGCCGCGGTAGCCTCGGATCACAAGAATCTGTTGCACGGACGCGAGCGGGCTGTCGCCGCGTGGGCGCGCGCAGGCGTGGACCTGATCCTCGGTGGGCATATTCATCTGCCCTACGTCATGCCGCTGCCAAACCTGCCGCGCCGCGTCTACGCGGTGCAGGCCGGTACCGCCGTTTCCACGCGCGTACGCGACGGCGTGCCGAATTCCGTCAACCTGATTCGCCATGAAGGCGCATCGCCGCAGGCGCTGGTCGAACGCTGGGACTATCTCGCCGCGGAAGATGCCTTCGGCATGGTGATGCGCCACGCGTTGGCCTTGGGCCCAGCTTAGTTCACTCATCTAGTTCCACGTTCGTGCGGCGCCTTTGCAGGTTGGGTTGATCCTGCGATCGTGAAGGCAGGATGCCGGAACGAACATTCGCGCAGCGAATGCCCGAAGGGCGACTCGTAGGAGCGAGTCGTAAACCCAACTTTGTTCGCAGCGTTTTGTTGGGTTTCGCCGCGCTCAACCCAACCTACGAAAGCACCTGCAAGAACATCCTGGTACGCGCGCAATAGTGCCCGATGTCCTGCTCCGAACCTAAAGAAGCGAGCCCTCCTCAAGCGCGTCCTGCGCATCTCGACGTCCCAGATCGTACGCATCACGCACGGTCGTTTTAGCTGTGCAATCCCAGGTGGATACCGGCACTCGCCGGCTCGGCTGCCAATAGGTTCGTCCCGAAAGACGGAAGAGTCCGGGTAGCTTTGGATAGTGACGACTGAGCAGAACCAGCGTGCCTGCACGCTCGTCAGGTGACTGCGGAGGAATCGGCGCATTGTCGACGTAGCCGCCGTCGAACGCGTGGCCCTCGCCTATCCGCCGCGCCGACATGATGGGTGGTGCCGATGCCGCCGCTACGAGCAGCGAGTAGGCGTCCTCGAGGCTGGCGCAATCATTCAACGCGACGAAATCCTGGCGAAGCCCAAACATTTTCGGAAGCCTGGGATGAATGCTGTTCCAAAGGTATTTATCGATCAGATAGGCGAGCGTTCCCGCAACCACCGAACCACCCGTACCCAAAAGCCGCGCCGGTCGGGTAAGCGCGACCGTCAGACGAGATGACGAGTTGCGTATCTCGTCGATCGTTTCGGCGTTGAGAAAGGAACCAATCCACGCCGGATACACATGCTGATGAGCGAACTTGAACCTGAGTCTCGACAGGCCAGACCAGTCGAAGATCCGTGCGTTCTCGGCATAGAGCCTCAGGCACGCCTGCAGCGCCACGTCAGGATTGCGCGTCATGCACGATGCGGCAACGGCCGCTCCGGCGCTCGTTCCTGCCAACTGTCTAGGCAACTGCATGCCGCGCGACATCAGGTAACTAATTGCGCCGGCTTGCCACCAGCATCGGTTGCCGCCGCCAGCAAACACCAGTGTTTCAACGCCGGCAAGCGCGTACCCGCGAACGTCCTCTGTATTGCGCATTTCCCATTCCTTTGTTGGCTTGTTTTCGCTTTCGATGATTTCGCAACCGAAAGCCCCAGGGGTTTTTGAGCACAATCGTCGGGAGCTGCAGAACTTGTGCCATATCGTATGGATGGGTTGAGCGCAGCGAAACCCAACCTACGAAAGCGCTGCAAGGAGTTCTTCCGACGTCCAACTTTTGGGATGCTTTTCGACCGCGTGGATCAATTCGCACAGCCTGCCATTGATCGGCGCGTGGCGACCTTGCGCTTGGGCCAGCTTCACTACCTCACCATTGATGTAATCGACTTCGGTGAGGCGGCCGGCTTTCAGATCGTCCCACGTGGAGGAGCGGGCGATCGGATCGATGGCGAGCATGCGTGAGGCGACGCGGCTGAAGAGCGCGTCAGGCAACTGCAGCACGCGCGGCAGCCACGACGGTGGCACGGGCGTCAGCTTCGCGACCGGTAGTCTGGCGTGGCGAAACACGTCGAGCGCCTCCCGCTGCGCCAGCGCCAGGCAGCGGCGCCAGCCGCGCTGCGACAGCTCGTCGCGCAGCGGTAAATCCGATAGCGCATTGATCGCGTTGTTGAGATTGAGCAGCAGCTTGGCGCGCTGCACAGCCGCCATGTCATGCCGCAGCTCCAGCGGCAGCCCGGCATTGGCGAAGGCCGCCAGCCACGCGGCGAGCCCAGCGTCCGACTCCACCATCACCTCGCCGGAAGAGGCCTGATGAAACACACCCGGCGCACGCTGCACCACGTTGAAGGGCACCATGCCGGCCAGTACCGTGCACTGCGGCAGCGCATCGCGCAGCACGTCTGCATTGTGCAGCCCGTTCTGCAGGCTGATCACCACCGTGCCCGGCCTGAGCAACGGCGCGAGCTGCTGCGCGGCATCGACGGTCGCCGCCGACTTCACGCAGACCAGCACCAGCGACGCGCCGGCTGCCGCCTGAGGCGCGGTATGCAGATCGAGTGCGGCCGGCGGCGTAAGCTGTTGGTGACCACGATAGTCGGTCACGGTGAGTCCGCGTTCACGCAGGCTTTGCAGAGCACTTTCACGACCGACGTAGCGGATCGACGTTTGGCCTTCCAGACGTCCGCCGATATAGCTACCGATGCTGCCGGCACCAAAGACCGCGATGCGCCCAATCGACGCCATCATGCGCAGGCCTCGGCCGCGGCGCGACCCGCGATGCGTCCGGAAAACAGGCAGCCGCCCAGAAAGCTGCCCTCCAGCGCACGATAGCCGTGCAGGCCGCCGCCACCGAAACCGGCCGCCTCGCCCGCCGCGTAAAGGCCGGGCAGCGGCTGGCCGTCCGGCGCCAGCACACGGCCATCAAGATCGGTCTGAAAGCCGCCGAGGCTTTTGCGGGTGAGGATATTGAGCCGCACGGCGATCAGCGGCCCCTTGCTCGGATCAAGCAGCCGATGCGGTTTGGCCACGCGCACCAGCTTGTCGCCGCGATAGCGTCGGGCGTTGTGAATCGCCGCAACCTGACCGTCCTTGGCGTACGGGTTGTCGAACTGCTGGTCACGCGCCTCGACTTCGCGGCGGATATGCGCGATGTCGATCAATTCGTTGCCGGCCAGCGCATTCATGCCCTTGACCAGCTCCTCCAGCGTGTCCCGCACGACGAAATCGCGGCCGTTCTGCTTGAACGCTTCCACCGGCGGCGGCGCGCCCTTGTCGAGCGCGCGCTTCGCCACGAGGCGCCAGTTCTTGCCAGTGAGATCGGGATTCTGCTCCGAGCCGGAGAGCGCGAACTCGCGCCGGATGATCTGCTGATCGAGGAGAAACCAGCTGTAGTCGTAGCCGGTGCGGCGCAGGTGCTCGAGCGTGCCCAGCGTATCGAACCCGGGCCAGAGCGGACCAGGCAGGCGCTGACCGGTGGCGTCGAACCACAGTGAGGAAGGGCCGGGAAGAATACGGATCGCGTGGCGCGGCCAGATCGGATTCCAGTTCTCGATGCCTTCCACGTAATGCCACATGCGATCACGGTTGATCAGATTGGCACCCGCCGCCGCGCCGATATCGAGCATGCGGCCGTCGACGTGTGCCGGCACGCCACACAGCATGTGCTTTGGCGGCTCGCCGATGCGCGAAGGCCAGTAGCGGCGCACCAGCTCGTGGTTGCCGCCAATGCCCCCGGAGCAGACGATCACCGCCTGCGCGCGCTGCTCGAATGCGCCGACGGCCTCGCGCGACGTCGGCTTGCCGCGCTCGGCAAGATCGGCCATCAACGCGGCGCCACGCGCGCCGACGACAGCGCCGTTTTCCACGATCAGTTCATCCACGCGATGGCGAAACGCAAATCGCAGCACGCCCTTGGCCTCGGCCGCGCGCGCGCGGCGCACAAACGGTTCGATCACGCCCGGGCCGGTGCCCCAGGTCACATGAAAACGCGGCACCGAATTGCCGTGGCCGATCGCCCCATAACCACCACGCTCGGCCCAGCCCACCACCGGAAACCAGCGCATGCCCATGGCATGCAGCCACGCGCGTTTTTCGCCCACGGCGAAATGCACATAGGCTTCGGCCCAGCGTCGCGGCCAGTGATCTTCCGCGCGATCGAAACCCGCACTGCCCATCCAGTCCGACAGCGCCAGCGCCGGCGAGTCGCGCACGCCCATGCGTCGCTGCTCGGGTGAGTCGACAAAAAACAGGCCACCAAACGACCAGAACGCCTGGCCGCCCAGATTCTGCTCGGGCTCCTGCTCCAGCATCAGGACGCGCTTGCCCGCATCCGTCAGCTCGGTCGCCGCGACGAGTCCGGCCAGCCCTGCGCCAATCACGATCACATCTGCGCTGTCGCCCATGCGTGCTCCGGTATCGTTCCGAACCGTCAACTTAACGCGAGTCGAGTGTCGTGGCTATGCGCAATGCGGCAGAGCGGCATGGTGAAAACAGCAGCTCATTCCACGCCGGATGGGCTCCCTTGAAGGCTCAGAAGGCGAGCGCGTGAATGAGATCTCAAATGCAGGTCATCGCATGGAGAAGCTTCAGGCAACAGGTGCCATCCACGGCAGCGGGGCGCGTAGTGTTCAATCAATGGATTGGAATTCGCCACATTTGTGCGGCAGGCACGCTAGCATCGACACAACCATTCCGGAGATACCCATGCGCCGCACCGCTCTCGCTCTCGCGCTCGCCATCACCGTGATCACGTCACTGCACGCCACCGACACGCCCCCACCGAGCGTGCAGGCGATGGCGCAAAAGGAGTTGCCGCAAGTCACCGCGTGGCGGCGCGATATTCATCAGCATCCCGAGCTCAGCAATCGCGAAGTGCGCACGTCCGCGCTGGTGGCAACGCGGCTGAAAAAGTTCGGGCTGGAAGTGCATACCGGCATCGCACATACCGGCGTGGTCGGTCTGCTGAAGGGGGATCTGCCCGGTCCGCGGCTGGCGATCCGCGCCGATATGGATGCGCTACCGGTAACCGAGCCGGCTGGACTGCCGTTTGCGTCGACGGCGACCGGCGAATACCGCGGCAAGCCGACCGGCGTGATGCACGCCTGCGGCCACGACGCGCATACGGCGATGCTGCTTGGCATGGCGCAGGCGCTCAGCGGCATGAAGAAGACCCTGCATGGCTCGGTGCTGTTCGTGTTCCAGCCGGCCGAGGAAGGTGCGCCGGCCGGCGAGGAAGGCGGCGCCTCGCTGATGCTGAAGCAAGGCCTGTTTCGCGATTTCAAACCCGACGCGATGTTCGGCATGCACGTGGTCAGCTCGCTCAACGTGGGCACGGTGTCGGTGCGGCCGGGGCCGACGATGGCCGGCTCGGACTGGTTCCGCATGGTGGTACACGGCAAGCAGACGCATGGCGCCATGCCGTGGAACGGCATCGACCCGATCGTGACCTCGGCCGAAATCATCACCGCCGCGCAGACCATCGTCAGCCGCCGGCTGGATATCAGCACGCTGCCTGCGGTGCTGAGCTTCGGCATCATCGAAGGCGGCTCGCGCTACAACATCGTGCCCGACCAGGTGGAGCTGCAGGGCACGCTTCGCACCTTCGACGCCGGCATGCGCCAGCAGGCGGTGGACGACTTGAGGATGACGGCCGAGCACATCGCCGCCGCCAACGGCGCCACGGTTGACGAACAGATTCCGGTCGGCGACAGCAACCCCGTACTGGTCAACGACCCCGCGCTCGCCGCGCGCGTGCGCGCCAGCATCGGCAAGGCGATCGGCAGCGAACACGCGATCGAAGCGAAGCCGTGGATGGCCTCGGAAGACTTCGCCTATTTCGCGCAGGCGGTGCCGAGCGTGTATTTCTTCGTCGGCTCAACGCCAAAAGGTCAAGACGCGTCGAAGGCGCCTTCCAACCACTCGCCAAAATTCTTTCTCGACGAAGGTGCGCTGACCATCGGCATGGAATCGATGCTGCAGGCGAGCCTGGATTATTTGAATACGCCAGCGACCTGAGCGAGGCTGTCGGCATGGCCAACGTTCTTATCCCTTTGCCGAGCCGCGATTCCGATCCGTCGGAAGTCGCGGTGAGCTGGCAGACCCTGCGCAACGATGGGCATGGCGTCGTGTTCGCCACGCCGGATGGACGGCGTGCGCACTCGGATGAGCTGATGCTCAGCGGAATCGGGCTGGACCCGTGGGGCTGGTTGCCGGGGCTGCGCAGGCTGCGCGTAGTCGGCCTAGTGCTGCGCGCCAATCGCGATGCGCGCCAAGCCTACGCCGCCATGCAGAACGATACCGCGTTCCACTCGCCGCGGCGCTGGGACGAGCTCAACGCGAACGACTATGACGGCCTGCTGCTGCCCGGCGGTCACCGCGCGCGCGGCATGCGCGAGTATCTGGAGAGCCCGGTGTTGCAGCAGCTTGTGGCAGCATTCTTCGACGCCGGCAAGCCGGTGGCGGCGATCTGCCATGGCGTACTGCTCGCCGCGCGCAGCCGTTCGCTCAGGAACGGCAAATCCGTGCTGTTCGGCCGCCGCACCACCGCACTGACCTGGGCCTTCGAGAAGAAGGCATGGATGACCACGCGCATCACCCGCTTCTGGGATCCGCACTACTACCGCACCTACAGTGAAGCGCCGGATCAAACGGATGGCTATATGTCGGTGCAGCAGGAAGTGACGCGTGCGCTGGCCGACCCTGCCGACTTCCGCGACGTGCCGCGCGACGCGAAAGACCACGCGCGCAAAACCAACGGCATCGCGCGCGACAGCGCCACCGACGACTCCCCGGCCTTCGTAGTCCGCGACGGCAACTACCTGTCAGCACGCTGGCCCGGCGACGTGCATCGATTCGCCCGCGAGTTCTCGGTGATGTTGGGCTAAGCGAAGACGTAGGTTGGTGGTGAGCGCAGCGAACCCCAACATTGATGGCCGCGGGACGTTGGGGTTCGCTACGCTCACCGCCAACCTACGCCGGGACGAACCGCTGACGGTTTCCTAATCCCATATCACTCGCCCCGCTCGCCTAAGGCGTTCGGAGAATCAACATCCGCAGCCCAATCGGCGGCAAGTACGCCTGAGCGGATATAGCTATGGATAGACGAGTAAGGCCAATCGCTCGCCTTCGCTGCATGACCATGTTTTGCGGGATTGATGTGAACGTAATCGATATGACGCGCGAGATCGTTTCCATCGCGAATCTGATGCTCCCAGAAGCGCCGCTGCCAGATGCCGCGTTCGCCCTTGCGCAGGCGTGAAGCGTTGATGCTTTCGCCGCGTTGAATGCTTCGCGAAAAACCCATCTTGATCAGCATCCAGCGGGTGGAGAAGTCTTCGTCATCGAAAGGAAGCGTCCATACCGCATGCATATGCTCAGGTAAAACGACCCAGGCAAGAATGTCGAAGGGATGGCGTTGTTTGACCGTGCGCACCGCCTGGCGAAGCTCGGCGACATGCTCAACGAGCAGGGTGCTGGAGCGGTCGGCAAGATTCACGGTGAAGAAATAGGTGCCGCCTGCCGTTTTGATTCTTCGGTATTGCATGACGTCGTCCTTGACGTTGGGGTTCGTGTGTTGGGGTTCGCTGCGCTCACCGCCAACCTACAGAGCTACAGCGCCGTGGCGCCCAACTGCGCGCGCTGAAAGCGGCGGTGGTGGATGAGCAGGCCGGTGAAGTAAAGAATGTAGTAGCCGATCAGCAGGCCGATGACGAGCATGGTCAGCGGGCTGGAGGTGTAGGCGGAGGACCAGGCTTGTGCGCCGGGGTCAGACACGCCCTGCCCTTGCAACGCGACGTGGGCTTGCTGGACCTGCGGCATCACCACGATAAACCGATACGCCAGCCGACCAAGCAGCAGCACGGTGAGAAACGCACCGATCCAGGGGTTGGGCACATAGCAGTCACCGCGTACGGGATCGACTTCGAAGCGGGTCAGGCGCACGCCAAGGATGCCCAGCGCCGCGCCGAGCATCACGCCACCGAAAAGGCCTTCGGCCAGCTCGATCTTTTGCAGGCCGGCCAGCGCGAGCAGCACGCCGATCACGGCAAAGATTGCGATACGCGCGATCATGGTCTTGCGCTTGATCGGCTGGCGGCCGAACGAGCGACTGACGCGGCGCCAGACCACCCACGCCATGATCGGCAGCATGATGAGATATTGGGACAGGTGGGCAGGCATGGGCATCGCCGGTGAGTGGATACCGGCACAGCTTAATCCAGCGCCGAGGCAGTGACGACTGACGGGATACCGTTATCGCGCATGACGAGTGTCATGTAACGGATGGCTAGCTCAAGCGATGCTAGGCGCCGCCGAACTGCTCGGCCAGCGAGCGCGTCTTGTCCATCACCACATCACCGGTGTGCAGGGTCGATTTGCGTTCGATCAGCAGGATGTGGCACTCCTCCGCGGCGACCGGGTTGTGCCGCACGCCCTTGGGCACCACGAACATCTCGCCCTGGTCCAGCTCGATCGCTTCGGCGTTTTCCAGCTCGATGCGCAGGTGGCCCTTGAGCACGAGGAACAGCTCATCCTCGTCGTCATGGCTGTGCCAGCAAAGGCTGCCGTGCACCTTGGCCACCTTGATGTAGTTGTCCTCGAGCTCGCCCACCACGCGTGGCGACCAGTACTCGGTCAGCGCGGCGGCAACGGCCTGCGGTGAGGTGGCCCTGGTCATGCTTATTTCGCTTTGCCCTGGTTGGCCACCGCCGCCATCTTCGCTTCGATCTCGGCGGCGTCGCCGAGGTAGTAGTGGCGCAGCGGCTTGAGGTGTTCGTCGAACTCGTAGACCAGCGGAATGCCGTTGGGGATGTTCATCTCGACGATGGCTTCGTCGGAGATATTGTCCAGGTACTTCACCAGCGCGCGCAGCGAATTGCCGTGGGCGACCACCAGCACGCGCTGGCCTGCGCGAATCGCCGGCGCCAGCGTCTCGTGCCAGTACGGCAGCACGCGGGCCACGGTGTCCTTCAGGCATTCGGTATCGGGGATTTCCTTGGGATCGAGCGCGGCGTAGCGCAGGTCATTCACCGATTCATTGACGCTGCGCTCCAGCGGCGGTGGCGGAATGTCGTAGCTGCGGCGCCAGATCTTGACCTGCTCGTCGCCGTACTTGGCCGCCGTCTCGGCTTTGTTGAGGCCGGTGAGGCCGCCGTAGTGACGCTCATTGAGGCGCCAGTCGGTCAGCACCGGTATCCACATCTGCTCCAGCGCGTCCTGCACGCCCCAGAGCGTGCGCACCGCCCGCTTGAGTACCGACGTGTGGGCAACATCGAAGGTGTAGCCGGACGACTTCAGCAGCTCGCCCGCGGCGGTGGCTTCGGCGTTGCCTTGCGGCGTGAGGTCGATATCGGCCCAGCCGCTGAAGCGGTTATCGAGGTTCCACTGCGACTGGCCGTGGCGAATCAGTACGAGCTTGTGCATGGCGATCATCAGGTCGGGACAGGCCGGCATGGTGCGGCCATGAGGGGGCAGCGTCAAATGCGACCCATGCCACAGGTCACGGTAAACCCCGGAGCGCGCGGGCGCATCCTAAGTGCACACATCATCTACGGAGACTGTCATGCGTCGATTCCCGACGATTTTCATTAGCGCGGCGTTCGCCGTGGCGCTGCCGCTGGCGACTTTGCCCTCGGCCGCCTGGGCCAGCGGCGACGACATCAGCAAGGTCAACGGCTCGGTCACCGTTGAGGCCAACCAGCCTGCCGGCGACGTCAGCACCGTCAATGGCTCGGTCCACATCGGCGACGGCGCCAGGGTCGAGAAGGCCGATACGGTGAATGGCTCGATCGATCTCGGCGACAGGGCGCAGGCCCGTTCGCTGGAGACGGTCAATGGCGCCGTGACGCTTGGCAGCGCCAGCCGCGTCGACGGCACGGTCACCTCGGTCAACGGCGCACTGCGTCTGGCCAAGGGCACCGAGGTATTGGGCAAGCTCAGCAACGTCAACGGCGCCATCGTGCTGGATGCGGCGCACGTATCGGGCGGCATCGATACCGTCGGCGGCGACATCACCGTGGGCGCCAACTCGCACGTCGAAGGCGGCATCCTGGTCGAGAAGAACACCGGCAGCTGGTTCAAATGGGGCAAGAGCCACGATCCCATCATCACCATCGGCCCGCACGCGGTGGTACAGGGTGCGCTGGAGTTTCGGCGCGACGTGGTGCTGAACGTCAGCGATAGCGCGCAGATAGGCCCGGTGAAGGGTGCGACGCCGGTGAAGTTCAGCGGCGCGACGCCTTGATGAGCGAGAGCGTTGGCTAGGAATGAGGGGGGAGTAGCGAGGGCGTAGGACGAAGGCGCCGCGGCAGGCCAACAATCACGGCAAGCCAGCTCTTCGCTCTTCGCTCTTCGCTCACCCCTCAATCCAATCCCGCGGCTTCAAATAATCCGCCAGCTTCGCCTCGGCGGATCCCGCTTCCGGTTCGTACGCATACTCAAAGCGCACGCGCGGCGGCAGGCTCATCAGGATCGATTCGGTGCGCCCGCCGGACTGCAGGCCGAACAGCGTGCCGCGGTCGTAGACCAGGTTGAATTCGACGTAACGGCCGCGGCGGTAGAGCTGGAATTCGCGCTCGCGCTCGCCGTAAGGCGTCGCCTTGCGGCGTTCGACGATCGGCAGGTAGGCGTCGAGAAACCCGTTACCCACCGCCTGGGTGAAATCGAAGCAGCGCTCGAAACCGCCTTCGTTGAGGTCATCGTAGAACAGCCCGCCGACGCCGCGCGTCTCGTCGCGATGCTTGAGATAAAAATACTCGTCGCACCATTTCTTGTAGCGTGAATAGACGTCCAAACCGAACGGCGTACACAGCGCGTTCGCCGCGCCGTGCCAGTGCCGCACGTCTTCTTCATAGGGATAGAACGGCGTGAGGTCGAAGCCGCCGCCGAACCACCACACCGGCTCCATGCCCGGCTTGCTGGCTTCGAAGTAACGCACGTTGGCGTGCGTGGTCGGCACATGCGGATTGCGCGGATGCAGCACCAGCGACACGCTGGCCGCCACGTACGAAGCGCCGGTGAGTTCGGGCTTGCGCGCCGTCGCCGCGGGCGGCAGCGACTTGCCGCGGGTGTAGGAAAAATTGACGCCGGCCTGCTCGAATACCTCGCCTTCGCTCAGCACACGCGTGCGTCCACCGCCGCCGCCCTCGCGCGTCCAGGCATCCTCGACAAAGCGGGCGCGGCCATCGGCCTGCTCCACCGCGGCGCAGATGCGGTCCTGCAGTCCGCGCAGGAAAGTTTCGGCACGTTCGGCCTGCTCGCTCATCATGTATCCCGGTCATTCAACTGCGGCGAGCTTAACAAGGCGTTTGGGTCAGCGTGGGCGTTCCCGCAGCCTTCATGCCCGAAACCCCAGTATCGGCGCCATCTGCCGCCGGTCCGCCGGAAGGCTAGGCAACCCCTGAATCGACCGGTAGGCTTTTGCGATGCCCGACCTCATGACACCGCTCGCGGTTACCGCGTACACCGCCACCTCGGCCATCGGCCACGGCCTGGCGGCACAGTTCGATGCCCTGCAGGCGGCCCGCAGCGGCCTGCGCCCGAACGACTTCAGCAGCGCCCCGCTGGACTGCTGGATCGGGCGCGTAGCCGGCGTGGAGGACGCGCCGCTGCCGGCGGATCTTGCCGTATGGGAGTGCCGCAACAACCGGCTGGCCTGGCTCGGCCTGAACCAGGACGGTTTCCTCGACCGCGTACGCGCCGCGCGCGAACGCTACGGCGCGCACCGCATCGCGCTGATGCTGGGCACCTCCACCGCCAGCATCGGCGAGACGGAAGCCGCCTACCGCCGGCTCGACGCCAACGGCGGCTTTCCCGCGGACATGCGTCGCCCGGCCATCCACGCGCCGCATTCGCTGGCGGCCTTTGTCACCGCGGCGCTGGAACTGGAAGGTCCGTGCCTGACTATTTCTACCGCCTGCTCGTCCAGCGCGAAGGTGTTCGCCAACGCCGAACGGCTGATCCGACTCGGCCTGGTCGATGCCGCCGTAGTCGGCGGTGTAGACACCCTGTGCGACAGCGTGCTGTTCGGCTTCAACGCGCTGGAGCTGGTCTCGCCGCAGCCGTGCAGGCCGTTCGACGCCGCGCGCAACGGCATCTCGGTCGGCGAGGCGGCCGGCTTCGCCCTGCTCGAACGGATCGACGCCGAGCCGGCGGCGCCGCGCCTGCTCGGTTACGGCGAAGCCAGCGACGCGCACCATATGTCGACACCGCACCCGGACGGCCTCGGCGCCGAGCTGGCGCTGCGCGACACGCTGGCGCGCGCCGGCATCGATGCCGATCAGGTCGATTACATCAATCTGCACGGCACGGCGAGCCAGAAAAACGATGAAGTGGAAGCCGCGCTGGTCAGCCGCGCGTTTCCGGCGCGCACCCGCGGCAGCTCCACCAAAGGTTTCACCGGCCACACGCTGGGCGCCGCCGGCATCATCGAGGCGACCATCGCGCTGCAGGCGATCGAGCACGGCCTGATCCCGGGCAACCTCGGCGGCGCCACGCCGGACGCCGCCTGCGGTCCGCAGTTCGCCTGGACCAACGAACAGCAGCGGGTCGACGTGGCGCTCAGCAACTCGTTCGGCTTCGGCGGCAATAACGCCTGCCTCGCTTTCGCCCGCGCGGAGTTTGCCGCATGAGGCCGCTGCGCATTCACGTCGAAGGCATCGGCCTGTGGTCGAAGCAGCTGGGCAACTTCGCCGCGCTGCAGGCGCTGCTGGCCGGCCACGCACCCGAGCCGCCGTCACCGAAACCGGCGGCCACCACGCTGCCGCCGAACGAGCGCCGCCGCGCACCGGAAAGCGTGCTGCTGGCGGCCGAGGTGGCCGGACAGGCGGTGGCGATGAGCGGCCGCACGGCGGATTCGCTGACCTGCGTGTTTTCCTCCTCGCACGGCGATCAGGCGATCACCGATTACATGTGCGCCACGCTGGCGAGCGCGCCCAAGGAGCTCTCGCCGATCCGCTTTCACAACTCGGTGCACAACGCGCCGGCCGGCTACTGGACCATCGCCACCGGCTGCCACGAACCGTCCACCGCCGTGTGCGCACAGCGGATGAGTTTTGGCGCCGGGCTGCTCGAAGCGATCAGCCATGCGCTGGCCGATAACTGCCCGGTGCTGCTGGTGTGCAGCGACATCGCCGGCGTGTTTCCGCTGGTCGAGGAAACCGGCTGCACGCAGTCGTTCGGCTGTGCGCTGGTGCTTACCCCCGAACTCAGCGAAAACACGCTGGCCTCGCTGGACGTCATGCTGGCGCCGATCCAGGGTTCGACCGACCACGCACTGCCCGAACCACTGGCCGGCTGGCGCGCCGCCAACGCATCCGCCGAAGCGCTGCCACTGCTGGCCGCGCTGGCGCGCGGTCATGGTCATTGCGAGCTGAAGGCCGCGGCGAGCCTGGGGCTGCGGATCGAGCTGCGGGCCGCCGCAGCTCGGCAAGATCACGCGCCAAGCCGCGCCGCGGAGCAGGTCGCGTGATCGCCTCCAGCGCCCGCTGGTGCGTGCTGATTCCCTGCCTCAACGAGGAAGAGGCGATCCAGTCGGTGGTGCAGTCGGTGCTGGCGCTGGGCGCCAAAGTCATTGTGGTAGATGACGGTTCGAGCGATCGCACCCCCGAGATCGTCGCGGCCATGCCGGTGACCCTGCTGCGTCACGCGCAGCGGCGCGGCAAGGGCGAAGCACTGCGCTGCGGGTTTCGCGAAGCGCTGCGGCAAGGCTTCGAGGCGGTGCTGACCATGGACGGCGACGGCCAGCATCTGGCGGCCGATATTCCGCGTATCGTCGCGGCCGCCGCGGGCCATCCCGAGCACATCGTGATCGGCGCGCGCCTGCTCGATCGCGACCAGCAGCCCAAGGGCCGCCGCCGCGCCAACGCAGTGGCCGACTGGGGCATTTCCTGGGCCTGCGCACAGCCGGTGGCTGATACGCAGAGCGGCCAGCGCTGGTATCCGCGCCGTGCGATGGAACTGGTCGACCTGCCGGCCGAACATTTCGTGTTCGAAGCGGCGATCCTGATTGCCGCCTCGCGTGAAAAAAAGCTCGGCGTCGTCGCGGTGCCCATCGCCTCGCGCTATCACGGCACGTTTCGGCGCAGCCACTTCGCCCCCGTGCGCGACGTCACCCGCATCACCACCTACACCATCGGCCGGGTGATTCATTACGGCAACATCGTGAAAAGCTACCGGCGCTCGCGCGCGCAGCCGCTCGTGGTTGAGCAAATCGGCACGAGCGCGCCGCTGACCACCCTGGCGCCGGTGCCGTAATCGATCGATCGCCGCGCGCGATGCGGCGAAATTACGCGTCGATACGCCGCCCCGCTGACGCCCAAAACACCGGCGCCGTGCGACGATCGAACGGTGCACAATCAAGGCCGAAACGGCGGCGCGGAGTCTGCATGACCAACACGTCCCACGATGCGGTGATACTCGGCGGCGGCCTGGCCGGTCTGTGCCTGGCGCTGCAGCTGCGTGGCGAATTTCCGGACATGGACATCGTGGTGCTGGAGCGCCGTACGCATCCGCTGCCCGCCGCCGCGCACAAGATCGGCGAATCGACGGTGGAGATTGCCGCGCATTATCTGGCCGAGACGCTGGGGCTGCGCGAGCATCTGGAAACCGAGCACATCCGCAAATTCGGCTTCCGCTTCTTTTTCTCCGAGGGCCGCAGCGATCTGGAGAACGTGACGGAGCTGGGAGTCCGCCGGGTGCTGCCGACGCCGAGCTATCAGATCGATCGCGGCATCTTCGAGAATTTTCTCGGCGACGAAGCGCGCCGGCGCGGCATCGATTTTCGCGACGGCGTGACCGTGCAGACGTTCGAACTGGGCAGCCACGGTGACGTGCACAGCGTGCGCTACAGCGACGCCGGCGGCGAAACGCATGCGCTCGGCGCGCGCTGGCTGCTCGACGCCTCCGGCCGCGCCGGCATGATACGCCGCCGGCTCGAACTGACCCGCGACAACGGCCACCACGCCAACGCGGTGTGGTTTCGCCTCGACGACCGCCTGGCGATCGACGGCTGGTGCGACGACAGCGACTGGCAGAGCCGCTGCAACCCCGCCGAGCGCTGGCGCTCGACCAACCACCTGTGCGGACCGGGTTACTGGACCTGGCTGATTCCGCTGGCCTCGGGCGCGCATTCGGTCGGCATCGTGGCCGATGCCGCGATGCATCCGATCGATACGATGAACACCTTCGCCCGCGCGCAGGACTGGCTCGGCGTGCACCAGCCGGCGATCGCGCGCGAAGTGGCCAAGCGGCAGGACAAGCTGCTCGACTTCGCCTTCTTCCGCCATTACTCGTACGGCTGCGCGCGCATGTTCAGCGCCGACCGCTGGGCGCTGACCGGCGAGGCCGGCCCGTTTCTCGATCCGTTCTATTCGCCCGGCACCGACTTCATCGCGATTGCCAATACCTATATCTGCCGACTGGTGGCGATCGATCGCGCTGCTCAGCCGATCGCGCCGTACGCGCGGCTGTACGAGCGGCTGTTCCTGTCGTTCTACGAGAGCACGCTCAAGCTCTATCGGCATCAGTACCCGCTGTTCGGCAACGCCGAAGTGCTGCCGATCAAGGTGATCTGGGACTACGCGTACTACTGGGGCGTGCTGTGCCAGCTGGTGTTCCAGCAGCGCCTGGGCGATGCCGCGCTGTTCGCCGACATGGCGCGTGAACTCGAGGCGGCGCAGGCGCTCAACGAACGCATGCAGCATTTCTTCGGCCGCTGGCATGCGCTGTCGCAGGGACGCAATCCGCGCGGCATGCTCGACCAGGGCATGCTGCCGTGGTTCGCCGAAATGAATGCCACCCTGCACGATCAGCTCAGCGATGCCGACCTGCGCCTACGCCTGCGCGAAAATCTCGATCTGCTCGAGGGGCTGGCCGCCAGCATCGTCGAACGCGCGGTGGCCGACGGTGGTGATTCGCTCAGCGGCGACATGCGCGACCTGGCCCGCGCGCGGCTGCGGCCGATGCTGTTCGCCGCTTGAGGGTTTTCTCAGACCCTGTTCACGCTCTCAGGCCATGCCGCCGTTGATGCCGATGACCTGCGCATTGATGTAAGCCGCCGCGTCGCTGCATAGAAACGCTACCAGCGCCGCGACTTCGGCCGGCTTGCCGGCGCGCTGCGCGGGGACCATCTCGCGGATGCGCTCGGGCGGAAAGTCGTCGCCGATCATGCGGCCCTCGATGATGCCCGGCGCCACCACGTTGGCGGTGATGCCGCGCGAGGCCATCTCGCGCGCCAGCGACTTGGTCGCGCCGTGCAGCGCGGCCTTGGCCGCCGCGTAATTGGTCTGGCCGCGGTTGCCGACCTGCGCGGCGACCGAACTGACCGACACGATGCGACCAAAGCGCGCGCGCGCCATCGGCAGCAGCAGCGGCTGGGTGACGTGGAAAAATCCGTGCAGCGACACGTCGATCACCCGATGCCACTGCTCGTCGGACATGCCGGCCATCGGCGCGTCGTCGTGGATGCCGGCGTTGTTGACCACGGCATGGATGGTGCCTTCGGCCAGCAGCGCGTCCATCGCGGCGCGCGTCACGCCAGCGTCGGTGACGTCGAAGGCGCAGGACTCCGCGCTGCCGCCCTGCTCTCGAATGGCCGCGGCGACGTCGTCGGCGCGATGCAGGCTTTGATTGCCGTGCACGATCACGTGATAGCCGCCAACGGCCAGCGCATGGCAGATCGCGCTACCCAGTTCGCCACTGCCACCGGTGACCAAAGCGCGACGCAAGGAAGGAATGGCGGTCATGGCATAGATCTCAGGGGTCGGGGTGAATGACGGCCGCACGGCCGCTGGCCAGCAGCTGGCCGCGATGCTCGATGCGAAACAGATATTGCGCGCTGGCTTCACCGGCCTGCAGGCATTGCGCATGGACGTCCAGACGGCCATCGCAGGTGTCGACATAGTCGGCCAGCAGCTGCACATCGCGCAGACTGACCAGCCGGCCGGGCTTGGCCGTTTTCGCGCCCGCGGCGCGCGCCAGCAGGGCGCCGTGCACGGCCATCGCCTGCGCGCCGTATTCGGCCAGATGCACCGCGTGCAGCCCCTGGGTACCGCGCAGCGGATTGTCCGCGCGCGCGTGGCCCTCGGTGACGGCGTGGATGGTGTGCGCGTCCCACGCCACCACGGCGTCGAGCAGGCACATCGTGCCGGCGTGCGGAATCAGTGCCGCCCAGTCAGTCTTCGGAAGCATGCGGCGCCATCAGGATGGAAAGGCAGAAGTGGAACGCCACGCCCAGGCTCACCGTCAGCCCGATCGCGCGCAGCACCGGAATGGTCGCCCAGGCCAGCATGCCGAACACCAGCAGCGCGGACAGCACGCAGACCAGGGTCGCATGCAGGGTGCGCCGCTGTTCGGCCGGGTCGCCAGTATCGCGCTCAAAAAACAGCGCGTAGTGCAGGCCCAGGCCGCCGGCCAGGATCAGCGCGACCAGATGGAATAGCGAAATCTCGATGCCCGCCACGCGCTCCACCGCCAGCACCAGAAAGGTAGCCAGCGTCATCGGCGCCAGCACGTGCCAGGCGCGACGCAGGCTGCGCAGCGCAAAACTGATCGTGGCAATCAGCAGCACGGTCGCCGCCAGCAGCGCCTGCAGGATGCGCGTGCGGTAGTCGACCACCAGCGATTCGGACGCCGCTTTCAGATCGAGCAGGCGCACTGTGCCATCGCTGTTGTCACCCAGCGCCTGCACCGCCGCGACATCGTGCAGGCCGCTGATCGAGCCGAGGCCGAGCCAGTGGCCGTCGCGCTGGGTCAGCATCGAGGCCAGACGCTGTCCCAGCGGCGAGGCAGCATACAAGGCCGGAGTCAGCGGCGGCAGCCGGCGCGCGGTAGCCACGTCGTCGAGAAACGGCTGGAACAGATTCGGCTGGAACGGCAGGCCCTGCAGGGCATCGCCCAGCGACTTTTTCAGGGCCTCGGCATCCGGCAACTTTTGCTGACGCGATTGCTGCAAGGCGACGCTGGGCAGATAGCGCGACGGCAGCTCCAGCCCGTCGACCGCGTGCGCCGCCACCAGCGCATCGACCTTCGGCTGCAGCGCCTCGGACAACGCCAGCACGCCCTGCTCGGTTGGCGCCTGCAGGACAAGCAGGTAGCGCACGTCCGGCGCGCCCAGCGCCTCGCGCAGGCGCGCGTCGTGCAGCAGCATGTCCTGCGGCAGCGGGGTCAGTGCCGCCAGGTTGTTCTGCCAGAACGGTCCGGGCGCGAACGCCAGCATCAGCACGATCGCCAGCGCCACGACCAGCGGAATCCACCGCGGCCGCGGCAGGCGATCGACCAGATCACGCGCCCGAACCAGCCAGGGCAGATCGGCCACGTCGCGCACCTTGCGCGGCAGCAGATGCGGCAGCAGATAACGCGTGCTGAAGCCGGCGACCAGCAAGCCGACGATGGTGAACACCGCCAGCTGCTTGAGGCCGCTCACGCCCGACGCATAAAACGCCAGGTAGGCGATGCAGGCCGACGCGATAGCGGTGAGCAGCAGCGGCCACAACGCCCGCACGCTTTGCACGGCGTCCTCGCCCGCGCGGCGGTGGCTGAGCACGCGTATCGGGTATTCCTGCGCCACACCGAGCAGGGTGAAGCCGAACGCGAGCGTGATGCCGTGCACCTCGGGAAACGCCAGCGTCAGCGCCGCGATGCCGGCCAGGGCCGCGCTGGCGATCGGCAACGCGCCCAGCAGCAGCGAGCTCACGCTGCGATAGGCCAGCAGCAACAGCGCGATAAAACCCACGGTGGAAATACGCCCGATCCACTCGGCCTGATGCTGCGTCTGCGCGCCGATCACCATGCTGAAGTAGCCCGGCCCGCTGGGGTCCAGATGCGCGCCGGCGCTGCCGGGCAAGGCATGAAACGCCTGCTCGATGCCGCCAATGGCCTTGGCCTGCGCGTCGGGATCGAAACCGGCGGCGGCGGTCTGTACCACCAGCAGCGCCTCGTGCTGCGGCGAAAACCATACGCCCTCGCGCAGCTCGGGGGATCGCGGCGGCGTCCAGCGTTCGGCCAGCTTCAGCACTTCCAGCGTGGGGTCGCGCGGCAGCAGGTCCTTGAGCAGGCTGGCGCCGGGCGAGGACAGATCGTCCAGCCGCTGCTGCAGCTGGTCGGCAAGATAGGCCTCGTCGAGCGGCTGGGTATCCAGCGTCGGCGACAGCAGGTAGCGATACGGCAAAAGCTTGGGGTCGAGTGCGCCGAGATCGAAGCCGCCGTTGAGCACCTGGCTGTAGCGCGGATCTTTTTTCAGCGCCGCGACCAGGCCCTGGCTGAGCGCGGCGAGCTTCGCGTCGGGCTGGCCCGATATGGCCAGCAGCAGCAGGCGCGAGCCGGCGCCGTCGCCGACCTGCGCCATCAGCAGGCGCTGATCCGCCGTGGTCGGTGCCGGCATGAAGCTGCGCAGGTCGGTGCTGACCTTCAGCCGCTGGCTGACCATCCAGCCCAGCCCGGCCAGCACCAGCAGCCAAAGGACCAGCAGCGTGACACGCCCGCGCTGGCTCATGCTCAGTGCGCGCCCTGGCACAGCGCCTGCAGCGAGGCACGCGTCGGCTGCGTCGGCATCTGGTCGGCCAGCGGCCCGAGCAGGTCGATGGCCAGATCGCCATCGGCTTCCTGCATCTGCATGCAGCGCGGCTGCTTGCCCTCGCCGGCGATCACGATGCTCGCGACGGTCTTGGCGACTTTCGCATCGCGCGGGGTCAGCGTCAGCGTCCACGCACCGCTGGCCTGCCCGGTCTGGCTGATGGTGAACGCCTGCTGCAAGCGGCCGCCGTCACCGCTGAGCAAGGCCACGAAACTGTCCAGCAGCACCTGCAGCTGCGGCGCATGCGACAGCGAAAACGTGCGCGCGCTTTTGCCGGGGCGCTGCAGCGTCACTTCGCCGTTGGCAATGCTGGCCGTTTCCTGATTCGGATGATCGACGCGGCGCTGCAGCTGATCGCCGCCGAGCCACGCCAGCTCGCCGGAGACGACCAGCGGCTTGTCCAGCACCTTCAAAAAGCGTGCTTCGGCAAACGGCGTGCGTGCTGGCGCGGGCTGGCCCAGGGCCGCGATCAAGGTTTGCGATGTGGCCGATGAGGATGCCGCGGCTGCGGTCGTTTCAGATCTCGACGCGCTCGCTTCCGCGCTCGTCCATGGCAGCAACGTCATGCACAGCAGTAGCGCGAACATCTTGCTGCCAGAAATCATAGAAGTTGAACCAGTTGTAGGGAGCGACATGGACGTAGTGTTCCAGGCGTTGGGCATAGCGGGTGATCAGTGCGTCCAGGGCCGGGCCGCGCGCCTTGCGCGGAATCTCCACCCGGTCGGCCATCGCCTCGAACACCACGCGGTAGCGGTTGCCGCCCAGGTACAAGCCGAAGCACAGTATCACCGGCACCTGCAGCGTATGCGCCAGCAGCCACGGGCTGATCGGAAACGGCGCCGGCGAGCCGAGAAATTCCGCGTCGCGCAGCGCCTCGTGACCGCGGCCGCGATCGGCAAGCATCGCCACCATCGCGCCGCTCTGGCAGGCCTCGGCCATCGCCAGCGCGATGCTGGTGCCATCCTTCGAGGCATCGATCACGTTGGCACCGATGTCGGGCGCGAGGTCTTCAAGCAGGCGCGTCATCGCCGGGGTTTTCTGCTTGTCCAGCACGACGCGGATCGACATGTCCGGCCGCCGCGCGCCCACCGCGCGCAGCGCTTCGAAACTGCCCTGGTGCGAGCCGAACAGCAGCAAGCCCTGGCCGCGATCGATGCAGGCATCGAGCAACTCCAGCCCTTCGGTCTCGACCTCGAACAGCGACTCGCCGCGTGCGAGCAGAAAGATCCGGTCCAGGCTGGTCGCCGCGTAGGTATGCATGTGGTGGAACACTTCGCGCACCGTCGCCGGCCGGCCAAACACGCGCTGCAGGTATTGCCGCGAGGCGAGGCGCTCGGGTTTGCGGCGCAGGTAGAAATACAGCGTGATCGGATACAGGCACGCGCGCGCCAGTCCGCGGCCGCCGTGCAGCGCGATGCTGCGGATGATCCACATCGCGAAGAAACCGCCGCCTTCGGGCCGATCCTGCCAGTGCTCGGTGGTGGTCATGCCGCCGCCTCGATCGTGCCGCGCGCCAGCAGCGTGTCGCCGCGAAAAATCTCGAAGCGAAGGCGTTCGGCAGCGGCCGGCGTCAGGCGCACCACGGCCGCTTCAGCCGGCAGCAGCGGCGCGACGAATTTCGCCTCCACGACGCGGCCCAGGCGCTGGCCACGCCATGCCCGCAGCGCCATCGCAACCTGCTCCAGCAGGATCACACCCGGCACCAGCGGATGGCCGGGAAAGTGACCGGGCAACGATGGGTGATCAGCGCCGATGCAGAACGCGTGCTCAAACGTTTCATGGATTGCCGCCGTGGCGTGTGCGTCCGTCTTGATCACATCGGCACTCATCGCGGCGACGCCCCTTTGCCATGCATCAGCTGCGGCCACTGCAGCATGAGCTTGAGCAGCATGTCGTGAAGAGCCTGATGCCTGAGATGGCGCAAGCGCCAGCGGCGATAGCCGTATTCCAGCGCAAAGGCCACGGCCAGCACCAGATAACCACCGACATGCAGCCACATCGCGGCCCAGCGATCCGATACCGGCAGCGGTGAGGTCAATCCCAGACGCGCCAGCACGCCCGCGTGCTCGGCGCACAGCAGCAGCACGGCCAGCAGTAGCGCCTGCGCGGCCAGCAGCAGCGTCCAGCTCCAGGTGATGTCACGCGCGTAGCGCGCCACACCCGGCTGCGCCAGGCGCTCGGGACCTTCCAGCGCAACGATAAATCGGGCTACCAGCGGTTCGGATGTTTTCAGCGTGCGGCCAAAGCCGAACGCCAGCAGCGCGCTGATCAGAATCGGCACGCTTTCCAGCAAAAGATCGGCGAAGCCGAACACCGACGACAGCACCAGCGCTGCCAGAATCGCCACCCAAAGCAGCCATGCGCCGATGCGCAGCGTCAGCAGGCGCGGCAGCATCAGCGCCGTGGCCAGCAGCAGCAGCGCGATCAGCGGAAAGATTTGTCGATGCGTCACGTCACCGGCGATCGCCAGCACCGGATACGCCAGCAGCAGCGGCAGCACGTAGCGGCGCGTGTCGACGGCGCGCCGCGGCGGCTCAGCTGAAAGAGGCGGTAGCGTCATGCCGGATACCGTGATGACAGAACACACGGGCAGGTCTGCCACGCGCGAATTAAGCAGCGAGGCGATGCTGCTCGACGTGCGCCGACAGCGTGCGCAGGCTGGTGAAGATCTGCCGGTTGTCCGGGTTGTCCGAGCGCAGCTGAAAACCGTAGCGCTTGGACACGGCCAGGGCGATCTCCAGCGCGTCGATCGAGTCCAGCCCAAGGTCGCCACCAAACAGCGGCGCGTCGGGATCGATCTGGTCGGGCGTTACGGTATCGAGATTCAGGCAGTCCACGATCAACGTGGCCAATTCGTGTTCCGACGCTGTCTGCTCTGCCATGCTCGATTCCGACTGGGATAATGCCTCGCCTACACCCGGTGGCGACGGCCACGGAGTGTAACATGGCGACCTTAACGTTCTTGGTTACGACGCATGGTTCAGGGAAGTGAAAACCCGCAGTTTGATGCCCTTTTGCGCCGCGCCCCGCGCGTGTCCTACCGGGTCGGCGATGCCGCTGCCGCGTTGAAGGAAGCCGGTACGCTGGCCCTGCTCGGCTTCGGCGCCGGCAGCCAAAAAACGGGTGACCCGCGCGCGCTGCAAGTCGCGCTGGAAAGCTTCGACGCGCCGGCGCCGCTGGAGATCTGGCAGGTCGTTGCTCCAGTGACCCAAGGCACGGTTGGCGCCCTGCGCTGGTCGGCCGGCGGCGGCTGGCTTTTCGCGGCGATCGAACTGGACGAACGTGAGCACGATGGCCCCGAAGGCGCCGCCAACACGGCCTACGCTCAGCTGCGTCACTTTCTCGAACAGCGCCCGGAGCGACACGTGCTGCGCCTATGGAATTACCTCGGCGCCATCAACGAAGGCGCGGGCGATGCCGAGCGTTACAAGCAGTTCTGCGACGGTCGCGCCGCCGGCATGGGCAGCTTCTTCGCCGACGGCTTTCCCGCGGCCAGCGCCATCGGTCATCACGGCCAGGCGTACCGGCTGCAGATTTACCTGCTGGCCTGCGATCAGCCCGGCCAGCGCGTGGAAAATCCGCGTCAGGTCAGCGCCTGGCGCTATCCGCGCCAGTACGGCCGCACGCCGCCGAGCTTTGCCCGCGCAATGAGCCTCCCCGGCAACGACGTGCTCGCGATCTCCGGCACCGCCGCCGTAGTCGGTCACGCGTCGGCGCATAACGACGATCTGGATGCCCAGCTCGATGAAACCCTGATCAATCTCGAAACCCTGCTCGCCAGCGCCGACATGCCCGCCGGCTTCGACACGCATTCACCGCTCAAAGCGTACGTGCGCCATGCCGTCGACGCGCCGCGCGTGCGCGACTTCTTCCGGCGTCGCCTGCCCGGCGTCCCGGTGCTGCTGCTGCACGGCGACATCTGCCGCCGCGAGCTGCTAGTGGAGATTGATGGGTGGCGGTATGCGTGAGGGCGGGGAACGGGGAACGGGGAACGGGGAACGGAAAAACATAAAAGCAAAACTCGGCATGGCGTAATCGCCGCGGGCTAATCGCTCTTCGGGTTTTGCTCCTACCCGTTCCCTGTTTACTCGCGGCTTTGCCGCTCGCCCTTCGGGCCGCCTGCGGCGTTCGCGCTGCGCGCGTCCCTTTCCCCGTTCCCGGATTTTTTGACCGGCCGCGTCCATCCGCGCAGCGTGGCCTGCTTCGCGCGGGTCAGTGTGAGTTCGCCTTCGGGCGCATCGCGGGTAATGACGGAACCGGCACCGATGGTGGCCTGGGCGCCCACAGTCACCGGCGCGACGAGTGCGCTGTTGGAGCCGATGAAGGCGCCGTCCTCGATGCGAGTGATCGACTTGTTGATGCCGTCGTAGTTGCAGGTGATGGTGCCGGCGCCGATGTTGACGCCGCGGCCGATCTCGCTGTCGCCGAGGTAGCTGAGGTGGTTGGCCTTGCTGTTTTCGCCGATGGTGGTTTTTTTGACCTCGACGAAATTGCCCACGTGCACGCCGCTGGCCAGTTCGGTGCCGGGACGCAGGCGCGCGAACGGGCCGATGACGCAGGGGCCGTGGGTGATCACACCTTCGATATCGCAGTGCGCATGCACGACGGTACCGGCCGCGAGTTGCACGTTCTTGAGCCGGGTGAAGGCGCCGACGCGCACGTCGTCGCCAAGTACCACGTCGCCTTCGAGGATGACGTCGATATCGAGTTCGACATCGTGCCCCGTGCGGATCGTGCCGCGCACATCGATGCGCGTCGGGTCGGCCAGGCGCACGCCGTCGAGCGCCAGCGAACGCGCGGCGCGACCGCGGAAATGCGCCTCCAGCTCGGTCAGCTGCCACGGGTCGTTGGCACCGGCCGCCTCCACCGGATCGGCGCATTCCACGCTCAGCGCGGCGCGATGTTCCCGCGCCGCCATGGCAAAAATATCGGTGAGGTAGTACTCGCCCTGCGCGTTGTTGCGATCCAGCCGCGCGATCCAGCCGCGCAGCGCGGCCGCGTCGGCGGCGAGAATACCGGTGTTGACCAGCGTGACGGCGCGCTGTTCCGCGGTGGCGTCCTTCTCTTCGACGACTTCGGCGATCTGCCCGGCCGCATCGCAAAGCACGCGGCCGTAGCCGTGCGGGTTATCGAGGCGCGTAGTGAGCAGGCGCAGCGCGCCGCCGGCCTGCACCAACGGCCGCAACGTGTCGGCACGGATCAGCGGCACGTCGCCATAAAGAACCAGCACCTGCGCGCCGTCGGCGATGGTCGCCAGCGCCTGCTCGACGGCGTGGCCCGTGCCCAGCCGTTCGGCCTGCAGCACCCAGCGCAGATCGGACTGGCCGGCAAAGGCCGCGCGCACTTCATCACCGGCGTGGCCGTAAACAACGTGGATCGCCGCCGGCTGTAGCGCACGCGCGGTGCTCAGCACATGGGCCAGCAGCGGACGGCCGGCCAGCGGCATCAGCACCTTGGCGTGGCGGGACTTCATCCGCTTGCCTTCGCCGGCAGCAAGAATGATGACGTGCAGCGAGGAATCAGGCATGACAGCACCAACGTGATCGAAACAGAGGCTCAAGCCCCGCAGGATACAAGTGATCGCGCGCGCTGCGCGCTTATCTCCAAGAGATCCGGTCGAACGCCTTCAAGAAAAAATGCTCTACCGACGACCGATCATTTTTTCGGCGCGGGCTTCAGTTTTTCCAGCTTGGGCGAATAAGCCTGCACAAATGCGTTGTGCAGAATGCCGAGGATCGCCTGCGCGGGATCGGCCACCTTGTCGCCAATGTGCCCAGAGATTGGGACGCGTGTGCCGAACTGATCCTTCTCTTGATTCTTGAATACTGAGACCACGCCCTGCGCGACCGCCTCGTAGGCGACTTTCAGCGGACTCTTCTTTTCCTGCTCGACGTCTTTCTTCCAGCTGAAGATTTGCAGATTGCGGAACAGTGGTTTGGCGTAGCCGTCCAGTTGCCCGTTCTTGGCCTGCAGCTCCATCGTGAAATCGCCGGTGCCACCGGCGAAATCGAGGCCCGCATACGCTCGCGCCAAGTCGTTGACCTTCACCAGCTGAATATCTCTGGCGCGTAGCTCGTAGAAGAAGTCACCGAGCTGGTTGATAGGATCAAAGGTTGCCTGGGTTTCGAATGGCGCATCGCCCAAGATCTTGGCGGTAGCGCGCAGTTCGGCCACGCGGTTGCCGTTGCGGCCCTGGATATTGGTGAGGTTGCTCACGGTGCCGTTGACGTCGGTCATCTTCAGATCGACGCGCGGATTGGAGACAAAACTCTGGAACGTCACGGTGCCATTGATGACGTTGATCTCGTCCAGCCGCATCGGCGCCAGCAGCTTGAGCTGGTCGCGCCAGTTCACGCCCTTGCCGGTCTGGCTGCCGCCCTGGTTGCTGCCTTCGATGAAATTGATCGTCGGCTGGGTGAAGGTCACCTTGCCGCGAAAGACGCCGTGCGTGAGCGCCACCCAGCTCAATGAAATGTCGGTGCGAGGGGTTTCCAGCAGGGGCGCCGGCAGTTTGCCGCTGACCTTGACGATGCTCAGCTGGTTGATGGTGTACGCGCCACGCCACAGGTGCAGATCGATATCGGCGATCTGGCCATGGTAGTCGCCCATCTTGTCCATGCGGCTGTTGAGGTAGTGGCGCACCGCATACGGCATGGCGGCCCGGACGATCAGCAGCACCACGATGACGATGATCAGCACGCCCAGATGTCGGCGGTAGCGAAACTTCATGGCGATCGTTTCCCTGTGCGGTCGGGGCATTCTAGTCGCGCCCGTGTCTGCGTGCCGGCAAAACCCGGCGACAAAGCGACGCGCGGATGGCAAAACGCCGGCGCAAGGCCGGCGTCAGTGAAGCGCCATCCTATCCAGATGGCAGCGCTTTTATTGATAGTGCGGCCATGGACGGCCGCCTTTTGATCTTGTTATGCGCTCAGGGACGGGCGCACAAGCTCAAGGTTTAAAGTGCGGCAAGGCATGGCTGCCTCTTGATCTCGTTTTGCGCTCAGGGAGCGCGCAAAAAGCTCAATGCTTGAGGTTCTTGCGCAGGCGCTCCAGCGCCTGCAGCTGGGCCATCGCCTCGGCCAGTTTGGCCTGCGCCTCGGCGATATCCAGCGCCTCGGTGCGGTGGGCCAGGGCGTCCTCGGCTTCCTTCTTGGCGCGCTGTGCCGCGGCCTCGTCCAGATCGGAGGCGCGGGCGGCGGTATCGGCCAGTACGGTGATCACCTGCGGCTGCACTTCCAGAATGCCGCCGGACACGTAGAACTGCTGACGCTCGCCACCGTCCAACAGCACATCGACGTGGCCGGGCTTGAGGCGGGTGATCAGCGGCGCGTGGCGGGGCGTAATGCCCAGCTCACCGAGCTCGCCGGTGGCAATGACCATCGTCGCGTCGCCGGAAAAAATCTCGGCTTCGGCACTGACGATGTCGACGCGAATGGTGTTGGTCATGGTGGTTGGTCTCGCTTTGCTCGACGGGAACGGGGATCGGGGAACAGGGAACGGTAAAATCAAAAGCGTGCAGCGCGCGGCTTCGCATTTGTTCCCTGCCGGGCCACCTCGGGTGGTTTCCTGTTACCTGTTCCCGCTTTTAAAGACTCAGGCCGCCTTCTTGGCGCCCATGTCTTCGGCTTTCTTGATCGCCTCGTCGATGCCGCCGACCATGTAGAACGCCTGCTCGGGCAGGTGATCCACATCGCCGTCGACGATCATCTTGAAGCCGCGGATGGTTTCCTTCAGCGGCACGTACTTGCCCGGCGAGCCGGTGAACACTTCGGCCACGTGGAACGGCTGCGAGAAGAAGCGCTCGATCTTGCGCGCGCGCGTCACCGACTGCTTGTCTTCTTCGCTCAGCTCGTCCATGCCGAGAATCGCGATGATGTCCTTCAACTCCTTGTAGCGCTGCAGCGTGCCCTGCACCTTGCGCGCGACTTCGTAGTGCTCCACGCCGATCACCAGCGGATCGAGCTGGCGGCTGGTCGAGGCCAGCGGATCGACGGCCGGGTAGATACCCAGGCTGGCGATTTCGCGCGACAGCGCGACGGTGGAGTCCAGATGCACGAAGGTGGTGGCCGGCGACGGATCGGTGTAGTCATCTGCGGGCACGTACACGGCCTGAATCGAGGTGATCGAGCCGGTCTTGGTCGAGGTGATGCGCTCCTGCAGCACGCCCATTTCCTCGGCCAGCGTCGGCTGGTAGCCCACGGCGGACGGCATACGGCCAAGCAGTGCGGACACTTCGGTACCGGCCAGCGTGTAGCGATAGATGTTGTCGACGAAGAACAGCACGTCGCGGCCCTTGCCGCTGGCGTCCTTCTCGTCGCGGAAGTACTCGGCCATGGTCAGGCCGGTCAGCGCCACGCGCAGGCGATTGCCCGGCGGCTCGTTCATCTGGCCGTAGACCATCGCGACCTTGTCGAGAACGTTGGAGTCTTTCATCTCGTGGTAGAAGTCGTTGCCCTCGCGGGTACGCTCACCGACGCCGGCAAACACCGACAGGCCTTCGTGCGCCTTGGCGATGTTGTTGATCAGCTCCATCATGTTGACCGTCTTGCCCACGCCGGCGCCGCCGAACAGGCCGACCTTGCCGCCCTTGGCAAACGGGCAGATCAGGTCGATCACCTTGATGCCGGTTTCCAGCAGGTCGTTGCCGGCTGCCTGCTCGTCGTAGCTCGGCGCCTCGCGATGGATCACCCACTGATCCTGCTCGCCGATCGGACCGGCTTCGTCGATGGGATTGCCCAGCACGTCCATGATGCGGCCGAGCGTGGCCTTGCCGACCGGCACCTTGATGCCTTCGCCGGTGTTGCGCGCAACGAGGTTGCGGCGCAGGCCATCGGTCGAGCCCAGCGCGATGCAGCGCACGATGCCGTCACCCAGCTGCTGCTGCACTTCCAGCGTGATCGCCGTGCCGTCGATTTTCAGTGCGTCATACACCTGCGGCACTTCATGACGCGCGAACTCCACGTCGACGACGGCGCCGATGATCTGAACTACTTTGCCCTGGCTCATGAAATGCTCCGGATGTAATTTGAAGTTTTAGAAAGCGCCAACTAAATGTCGCTCTTGTTTCTATTTCGAGTGCGGCCACGGATGGCTGCTTTTTGATCTTGTTCTGCGATCACGGATGATCGCTTTTCCTTACCATTGCGGCCACGGATGGCCGCCTTTTGATCTTGTACTGCAATCGCGGATGATCGCTTTTATTACCACTGTGATCACGGATGATCGCTATAACTAAACCGCCGACGCGCCGCCCACGATTTCCGAAATTTCCTGGGTAATCGCCGCCTGGCGCGCCTTGTTGTAAACCAGCGTCAAATCGCCGATCACCTTGCTGGCGTTGTCCGATGCCGCCTTCATGGCGACCATGCGTGCGGCGTGCTCGCTGGCCAGGTTCTCCAGCGTCGCCTGGTACACCAGCGACTCGACATAGCGGGCGAGCACGTGCTCCAGTACGCTCTGCGCGTCGGGCTCGTAGATGTAATCCCAGTCGTTCTTCTGTTCGAGCTTCGCGCCGTCGGCTTTTTCCATCTCCGCCGCGACCGCCGGCAGGGGCAGCAGTGCGTCGATGGTCGGCTTCTGCGTCATGGTGTTGACGAAGTCGTTATAGGCCAGGAACACGCGATCCAGGCCGTTGGACGTATAGACGTCCATCATCACCTTGATCACGCCGACCAGCTGCTCGAGCTTGGGCTTCTCGCCGAGATGGCTCACGCTGCCGATCAGGTTGACACCCTTGATGCGACGGAAAAACGAGATGGCCTTCTGGCCGATCGCGACCACGTCCACCTCGACGCCCTGCTTCTGCCATTCGGCGATCGAGGGCAGCAGCCGGCGGAACAGGTTGGAGTTGAGGCCGCCGCACAGGCCGCGATCGGTCGACACCACGATGTAGCCGACGCGCGCCACGTTATCGCGCTGGGTCAGGAACGGATGGCTGAAATCGGTGCTGGCCTGGGCCACGTGCGCGATCACCTTGCGCATGGCACGGGCATACGGGCGCGAGGCGCGCATCATGTCCTGCGCGCGGCGGATCTTCGCCGCCGAGACCATTTCGAGCGCGCGCGTGACCTTGCGCATGTTCTGCGTGCTCTTGATCTTGGTTTTGATTTCGCGTCCGCTTGCCATCTGTCTCGCTCGCTATGCTCGCTTTGGGGGAACAGGGAACGGGGAGTGGGGAACTGAAGCTCCCTCTGGAATGGGGTACTGCGTCAAACGCCACTTCCCCATTCCCTGTTCCCTGTTCCCGCTTTTACTCACCAGCTACCGGTCTTCTTGTACTCGTCCAGCGAGGCCTTGAAGGTGGCTTCGATGTCGTTATTCCAGTCGCCGGTGGCCACGATCTTGGTCATCAGCTCTTCGTGGTTCTGGTGCATGAAGGCATGCAGGCCCTTCTCGAACGGCAGCACCTGGTTGACCGCGAGGTCATCGAGGTAGCCCTTCTCGGCCGCATACACCGACAGCGCCAGTTCGGCGATCGACAGCGGCGAATACTGGCCCTGCTTCATCAGCTCGGTCACGCGCTGGCCGCGGTCCAGCTGCGCGCGCGTGGCCGGGTCCAGATCCGAGGCGAACTGCGCAAACGCGGCCAGCTCGCGGTACTGCGCCAGCGCCAGCTTCACGCCGCCGGAGAGCTTCTTGACGATCTTGGTCTGCGCGGCACCGCCGACGCGGGACACCGAGATACCGGCGTTCACGGCCGGACGGATACCGGCGTTGAACAGGTCGGTTTCCAGGAAGATCTGACCGTCGGTAATCGAGATCACGTTGGTCGGCACGAAGGCCGACACGTCGCCACCCTGGGTCTCGATGATCGGCAGCGCGGTCAGCGAACCGGTCTTGCCCTTCACTTCGCCATTGGTGAACTTCTCGACGTACTCCTCGGACACGCGGGCTGCGCGCTCGAGCAGACGGGAATGCAGATAGAACACGTCGCCCGGATAGGCTTCACGGCCCGGCGGACGCTTCAGCAGCAGCGAGATCTGGCGGTAGGCCACGGCCTGCTTGGACAAATCGTCGTACACGATCAGCGCGTCTTCGCCGCGATCGCGGAAGTATTCGCCCATTGCGCAACCCGAATACGGCGCCACATACTGCAACGCGGCCGACTCGGAGGCCGACGCGACCACCACGATGGTGTACGCCAGAGCGCCGTTGGCCTCGAGCTTGCGCACCACGTTGGCGATCGACGAGCGCTTCTGGCCGATGGCCACGTAGATGCACTTAATGCCGGAATTCTTCTGCGCGATGATCGCGTCGATGGCCAGCGCGGTCTTGCCGGTCTGGCGATCGCCGATGATCAGCTCGCGCTGGCCGCGGCCGACCGGAATCATCGCGTCGACCGACTTGTAGCCGGTCTGCAGCGGCTGGTCGACCGACTTGCGCCAGATCACGCCCGGCGCCACGGTTTCGATGGCGGCGTTGAGCTTGGCGTTGAGCGGACCCTTGCCGTCGATCGGATTGCCCAGCGCGTCGACGACGCGACCGAGCAGCTCCGGACCCACCGGCACTTCCAGGATGCGGCCGGTGGTCTTGGCGGTGTCGCCTTCGCGCAGATGCTGGTACTCGCCCAGCACCACGGCGCCGACCGAGTCGCGCTCCAGGTTGAGCGCCAGGGCAAACGAGTTACCCGGCAGCTCGATCATTTCGCCCTGCATCACGTCGGCCAGGCCGTGGATGCGCACGATGCCGTCGGACACGCTGATCAGCGTGCCTTCGTTGCGTGCTTCGGCGCCGAGCTTGAACTGCTCGATGCGGGTCTTGATCAGCTCACTGATTTCGGACGGATTCAAGGTGGTGCTGGACATGGTCGTGATCCTGAATTTTTAGGTCTCTTTTTCAAGAGTCCAGCCATGGACGGCCGGGTTTTTTACTGTTCGCGTTAGCACTTCGCGTAAAACTGTTTTCGGAGTTCAGCCGTTGATGGCCGGTTTTGCTCTTCGCGAAACGGACTTCGCGTAAAACTTTAGACTGTCAGCGCGCTCGCCATCCGTTCAAGGCGTCCGCGGGCCGAACCGTCGATCACTTCGCTACCCGTATCGATCACCACGCCAGCCAGCAGCGACGCATCGACCTCGGTCTCCAGCTCGATCTCGCGCTTGAAACGACGCTTCAGCGACGCCTTCAGCTGATCGGACTGCGCGGCATCGAGCGCGAGCGCGCTGGTAACTTTCACCAGCAGCTGCGACTCGGATTCGCGCTTATAGCCTTCGAACAGCTCGGCCACTTCCGGCAACAGGGTCACCCGGCGATTTTCCACCAACTCGGCCAGAAACTGCGCAAACGGGGCGTCGCTGGCCATGCCTTCGGGCAGATGCAGCGCCACGATCTGCTCGGGCTTGACCCGCGGATCGTTGTCGAGATCGACCACGCGCGCATCCGCCGACACCGCCGCGGCAAACGCCAGCGACTGCGACCAGCTATCCAGCAACCCGGTGGCATGCGCCACTTCGAAAGCGGCGCGTGCATACGGGCGGGCGAGAGTGATTGCCTGAGCCATCGATCAGATCTCGGCCGCGAGCTGGTCGAGCAACGCCTTGTGCGTCGACGCGTCGACTTCGCGCTGCACGATCTTGCTGGCGCCCTGCACGGCCAACGCACCCACCTGCTCGCGCAGCTGGTCACGGGCGCGCTGCGCCATCGAGGCGATGTCTTCCTGCGCCGAGGCCTTCAGCCGGTTGATCTCGACCACCGCTTCGGCGCGAGCCTTCTCGATGATCTGATTGGCCTGCTGCTGAGCCTTGTCGATGATCTCGCCAGCCTGCTGACGAGCCACCTTGATCTCGGCGGCCACCTTGGTATCAGCCGCGCGCAGTTCAGCGTGCGCCTGCTCGGCGGCATTCAGACCCTCGGCAATCTTGACCTGACGGTCTTCGATCGCTTTGCTGATCTGCGGCCAAATGAACTTGGTAGTGAACCAGACCAGTATCGCGAACGATAGCATCTGGCCCAGGAAGGTCATGTTGATATCCATGATCTCTCCGTTATCTCCTGAAACACATTAACCGTACGGCCACCGCTGCCAACGTGTCGGCAGCGGTGGCGTGAGCAGCCTTGATCAGCCCGCGACCACTTTGAGAGCGGCCAGCAGCGGATTGGAGAATGCCAGCAGCAGCGCAATGGCCAGACCGATGATGAACGCCGCGTCGATTAGACCGGCGAGCAGGAACATGCGGCCCTGCAGCAGCGGCACCAGCTCCGGCTGACGGGCAGCGGCCTCGAGAAACTTCGAGCCCATGATGCCGATACCGAGGCAAGCACCGAGAGCGCCCAGGCCGATGATGATGCCGATGGCAATGGCCGTCAGAGCCTGCACGTGTGCGATGAATTCCATGGTGTTCTCCTACGAGGCAATAAAAGGTTGGCTGTACTAACTAAATGGACAAATTTACTGGACAAAACAAAACAGGGTGGAACTGTGCGACCACAAAGAATGATGTGAAACTCAGTGGTGCTCACGTGCCATGGCGATATAGACAATCGTGAGCATCATGAAAATAAATGCCTGCAGCGCGATGATCAGGATGTGGAAGATCGCCCAGGCCGTATTGAAAAGCACGCCCGGGACAAAGCTGACCCAGCTCACCATCAACCCGGCGATGAGCATGAACACCAGCTCGCCACCGTACATGTTGCCGAACAGTCGCATGGCCAGCGATACCGGCTTCGACAGATATTCGACGACATTGAGCAGCAGATTGAACGGCGAAAGCGCGATCTTCGCGCCCATGCTGTTGGCCTGAAACGGAGCCGTCAGCAGCTCTTTGCCGAACCCAAGGCCGCCCTTCGCGCTGAAAGCGTGCGCCAGAACAATGAAGAACACCGCGACCGACAACCCAACCGTCGTATTGACGTCCGCCGTCGGCACCATGCGGAAAAACGTGTGATGCGCGACCTCGTGGCCGCGGAACGTGGTGACCAGCCAGCCGACCAGATCCACGGGCAGCAGATCCATGGCGTTCATCAGGAACACCCACATGAAGATCGACAGTGCCAGCGGCGTGATGGTCCGGCGGTCACCATGGAAGGTGTCCTTGACCTGGGTGTCCACGAACTCGACGATGATTTCGACCAGCGCCTGACCCTTCGAGGGCACGCCCGAGCTGGCCTTGCGCGCAAACAGCCAGAACCACAGGCAAAAGATCACACCCAGCACAAAGGAGACCACGATCGAGTCCACGCGAACGTGCCAGAACGAGCCGGCGCCAGGACGCGTCATCACCACCATGTGCTCCAGGTGATGAGTGATGTATTCGGTAAGACCGCCCTGCGGCTCGCTTGCCATAACTAACCCTTGAATCTGAACGCCAACAAATTGACTGCGTAAGCAGCAACGAGCCCCGTGATTGTTGCGAGAGGCGGCAACTTGAACTGCACCAGGATCAGCATCAGACCTCCCCCGATGGTCATCCACTTGAGGATGACTCCCGCGAGTAACCTGGCCAACACCATCTCCCCGCCACCCAGCAGCGCAAAAGCTCTCAGAGAGAGCAGCGCTGTACCAGCAGCGACGATTCCCGCACCGAGGAGGGCCGCAAGAGCTTCGCGCCAGCCAAGGATAAGGAAAAAAATTCCAGCCAAGACCCCTGCAGCGATCTGCCAGACCACAATACGCAATGCCAGACGCCGGCCGGAGGCAAGACTATTGATCAAGTACGGTCCCCGCGCGGTTTGCACCAAGCGACGCCGTCATAGCTACGGGCCACAATGCTAATCCCGAAAAGTATACCAGCCGGCCCAATGGCGCGACAACCGAGTTGCTGGCGGTTAGCGAGGGGATTCGCAAAAAAATACATGCGGCAACGCAACATGTTGCTAGACAACGTTATGTCGTCTACTGCGCTGTAACCGTCGCCGAACCTACTTGCCCCGGTACCGACAGCCGGAGGTGCATGTCTCATGGACCACGACCTCCGAAAGCAAGGGCAGCACGGGCTTGAGGCGATCCCATACCCAGATCGACAGCCGCTCGCTGGTCGGATTCTCCAGACCCTCGATGTCGTTGAGGTAATGGTGATCCAGCTGGTCGTAAAGTGGCTGAAAAGCCGTCTTCACGTCGGAAAAATCCATGACCCAACCGGTTTCGGCACCTAACTCGCCCTGAAGATGAATCTCCACCCGGAACGAGTGTCCGTGCAGGCGCGCGCACTTGTGGCCCGGGGGCACGTTGGGCAGCCGGTGCGCCGCCTCGAGGGTAAAGACCTTGAAGATATCCATGGCGCCATTGTAACGCCCCACCGCCACTAGACCGCTCACGCCGAGCGACACGCCGGCTGCGGCGGCCTGAGTCGCGGCTAAACAGCATTCCCCCGTTCACGCCGGTTTGCAGGCCACCTGCGCAAGCTGGCCTCCCTCACTTCGTCGACACAGAAGGACTTCACCATGAACAAGCGCATGCTTCCCCTCTTGCTGGGATTGTCGGTTTGCAGTGCCGCCATGGCGCAGAACGCAACGACGACCGCGCCGGCACCGGCCGCCGCCACCCAGATGACGACCACCACCGTGACCTGGGCAACCCCAGCCAGCGGCGCGCTGACCCAGGACGCGATCGAAACGTCCATCGCCAACGCCGGCTATAAAGAAGTGGAAGGCCTGGCGTTCAAGGACGGCGTCTGGCGCACCAAGGCCCGCGGCGGCAACAAAAAGTGGTCAAAACTGGCCGTCGGCCCAGTCACCGGCCGCGTCTATCCCGCCGATGCGCCCTCCGCCCTCAACGCCGACGAAGTCAAAGCCAAGCTCACCACAGCCGGCTATCAGAATCCCACCGACGTCAAATTCGATGACGGCCTGTGGAGCGTCTCCGCCAAATCCCCGCAGGGCAGCGACATCCACCTGCTGGTCGACCCGACCGATGGCAGCGTGGTGGCGCAGTCGCGCGATTGATGGTTTCAACCAACGCGACGAAATAGGCGGCCGTGATAGCCACCTGTTTCGTCACGTGCTGTGGCGACGCTCTGCCTAACTGACAAAGCTACGGCTTGGTAATCGGCTCATATCGTGAGCGGATTACGGCATCTATTCGGCTCACAGACAGCAGGCAGCGCATGGCCAATTCCATAAAGTGCCTAGGCAGAAGCATTGACTGCGAGAACGGCACCGGAACGAGATATATGCCTGCACGAACTCGGCACCGCATATCGCGCGTTTCACGGGGAGAACAATCAGCGGCGAAATCAACCGCGAGAAGGATCCGACTGACTCGCATTTGATTTCGCCCTCAGCGCTTCATACAACTGCGCCGGCCCAAGCAGGATGTCTTTCAATCCGTTACGAACTCGCTCTGATCCAAGCGCTTGGCTGCTCATGGTCGAATGGGCGTCCAGCGCATCCATGATCGCGTGCATCAACGCGTCTTTCAGGTCGGGGGAATTGGCGAACTGTTCCTTGCTGTTGCTGCCGGCCTGCTGCATCAGGGTTTCGTTTTCCAGCAGCTTGCCCTTGATCGCACCGTTTACGTAGTGCAACTGGTCACCGTCGGTCAGCTGTCCCTCGAAGAGCCCGTTGACCTTCTCGATAATCTCGACCAAAAGGGCTTGCTGCTTGTCTTGTAAAGCGCCCGTTCCAACAGCATCCATTGGCGGCAGTTTGTAGCTGCCTTTACCGTCATCCCTGAGGTTAAGCGGCTGCCGCCCCGCGCTACGGAGCGTGTGATGGGTCAACACCACTCTGGACAAATCGACCGTATCGCGCTCGCACCCAAATTCCAGCAAAGGGATCAGCCGCTTGTAGAACAGGAAACGTTTTTCGATATCGGTATTGCCGTAATCGAACACCTGCGACAGAAACGCATACAGCCGAACGTATGCGCCCATGTCGTTCTTGAACAGGACCAGCGCGTCCAGTACGTCCTTGCTCGCCTGTGCGGCTTTATCGTCACCACCGTCCAGTGCGGCAGCGCGTTCCAACTGGGCCGCTCGATACCGCCTCAGCAGGCGATCGGCCACCGGTGCGATGGCGCTGCTCAGCTGCGCCTGCGTGCCGCGCGGATCGGTTTCCACCTTTGCCACCCGCTCGACCTCGAAGTCGTCGTAGTGACCGCTGGCGTCGAGCTTGGCGCGCAAATCGAACACGAGGTGCGGGTCGGTGGTCGCCTCCAGCTCCGCCGTTTCGTAGTAGGTCTTGAACGCCTTGAGAACATCGGCGGCATCGTTGACGAAGTCGAGGATATAGGTCGTGTCTTTGCCCGGGTGCGCACGGTTCAAACGCGACAGCGTCTGCACGGCCTGGATGCCGCCGAGGATCTTGTCGACATACATCCCGCACAGCAGCGGCTGATCGAATCCGGTCTGGAACTTGTTGGCGACCAGCAGCAGGTGATAGTCGGGCTGGGCAAACGCATCGCGGATATCGCGACCTTTGAGGCCGGGGTTCAAATCCGCGCTGGTTTCGCTCACCGGTGCGGGAAAGCTCTCCGGGTCATCCACTTCGCCGGAGAACGCCACCAGCACGCCGAGGGAATAATTCTGCCGGGCGATGTAGCCGCGAATCGCCTTTTGCCAGCGCACGGCCTCCTTGCGACTGCCGACCACCACCATGGCCTTGGCTCTGCCTTCGAGTAGAGGCTGCACGTTCTCGCGGTAATGCTCCACCACGATCTGCACTTTCTGCGCGATGTTGTACGGGTGCAGGCGCACCCACTGCATGATCCCCTTCGTCGCGGTGCTGCGCTCGACCTGAGTCTGGTCGTATTCCTTGCCGTCGTGCGCCAGCTTGAACGCCAGCTGGTACGGCGTGTAGTTTTTCAGCACATCGAGAATGAAACCCTCCTCGATCGCCTGCCGCATCGAATACACGTGGAACGGTTGCGGCAGTCCATCAGCACCTGGACGTCCAAACAGCTCCAGCGTTTTCTGCTTGGGCGTGGCGGTGAAAGCCACATAGGTAAGTCGCGTGTTGCCGCCAGCACGGGCGCCCATGTTTGCCGTCAGCACAAGTTCGGTGTCGAAGCCACCTCCGTCTTCCAGCTCGGCCCGTTCCTCGGCGCTCAACAGCTGCTTGAGCTTGGCCGCGGCGTCGCCGGTCTGCGAGCTGTGCGCCTCGTCGGCAATCACGGCAAAGCATTTGCCCTCGGTAGCCGCCAGCTCCTGCACGGCCTGCAGCGCAAACGGAAACGTCTGGATCGTGCAGACGATGATCTTTTTACCGTTCTTCAGCGCCTGTCCCAACTGCTTGCTTTTGCTGTCGCCCTCGCCGGTGATCGTCTCGACCACACCGGTAGTGCGCTCGAAGTCGAAGATCGCCTCCTGCAGCTGCGCATCCAGCACGTTGCGATCGGACACCACCAGCACGCTGTCGAACATCTTGCGATGCTGCGCATCGTGCAGGTCGGCGAGAAAATGGGCCGTCCAGGCAATCGAGTTGGTCTTGCCCGAGCCGGCCGAGTGCTGGATCAGATAGCGCTGCCCGGCGCCTTCGGCCAGCACGTCGGCCACCAGCCGGCGCGTGGCGTCGAGCTGGTGGTAGCGCGGAAAGATCATGCTCTTCAGCTGCTTCTTGTCATCGCGCTTGCCGATCAGATACCGGCCTAGAATCTCCAGCCAGCTGTCGCGCGCCCAGACCTCTTCCCACAGATAAGCGGTCGCAAAGCCGTCGGGGTTCGGCACATTGCCCGCACCGCCGTGGTTGCCGCGATTGAACGGCAGAAAGTACGTGGCCGTGCCCGCCAGCCGCGTGGTCATCATCACTTCGGCCTGGCTCACCGCAAAATGCACCAGCGCGCCGCCGGGAAACGCGAGCAGCGGTCCGACCAGGCCGCCCTTCGGCTGCGGATCGCGATCGAAACGGTACTGATCCACCGCGTCGTTCACGCTCTGGGTAAAGTCTGATTTCAGCTCGGCCGTGGCCACGGCAATGCCGTTGACGAACAGCACCAGATCCAGCGCATCGTTTGGGTTATTCGGCGAATGCCGCACCTGCCGCACCACGCGCAGCCGGTTGGCCGCGTAGTGCTGCTGGATCACTGGATTGATCGCCAGCGCCGGCTTGAACTGCACCAGCGACAGCGGCTCTTCAGCCCCAGCATTTCCACGCCACGACGCAGCACCTCCAGCGTGCCGCGCTCGTTGAGGCTCTTTCGGACCCGCTCGGCGATGCGTTCGCCGATCGCCGCACCATGGGTCCTGGTCAACCGTTGCCAGCTGTCCGGCTGGGTTGTTTCGATCCAGGCCAGCAAGTCGGGCAGATACAGCGCGTGCGTGCGGTGGTAATTGGCCGCGTCGCCGTCGGCATACAGCCAGCCGTGTGCAGCGAGGTGATCGCAGATGGCCTGCTCGAAGTGATGTTCGCGATGCAGGTTCATAGGTTTTCCATGGCGTATGCGGAAGACATTCCGTATCGGGTCATGCCGCGTGTTCGGTCATTCGTATTCACAGGGCCATGCTCCGCAATCGCTGTTCGATAATGCCGGCGCGCTCTGGCTCGGCCAGCATGCCCGGCAGGGCATTGATGAAGTCCGCATGGTGCAGAAGGGTGCCAAACGCTTCACCCACCGCCTGCCGCAACGCGGGCGGCGCGTCGGCCAGTTCGCCGGCCAGCGTCTCACGACCGTCGACGATGTTGAGCACGTCCTCCAGATCGTGGCTGGCCAGCATGTCGCCGCCACCGCGATCGGCGAACGCGTCGAGCTTGGAGGCGATAAAGGCCACCGCCGTTGCCACGCGGATCGAGACTCCGGTCGAAAGTTCCAACCGGCTCGCCGTGTCCACCAGATACCGATACCACCGGTTGGAGAAACCCAGCACTGCGGCATCGACCGGCATGAGATCGAACAGCACGCCCGAGTCGCGATGCACCCAGCGACAGATCACGCCGCTCTCCACGTCGTTGACGAAGCCGCGGGCGGCAAGCTGTCGCTCCACCTGATGGAACTGCGCGCGCCCTGCTTCGACCACGGCGTCCACATCTTTGGTGGCGCGCACGCCAGCGGCCAGGGGATCGGTCACCAGCAAACCGGCAACGGCGCCGCCGATAAAGACCACCTGCTCGCGCAGCTCGCCGAGGGCTTCGGCAATGATGCGCAAGTACGCAAGGTTGGGATCATCACGGCGCATCAGCGGCAGCCAGCTCCAGCGGCAGCAGCCTGGCGGCGAGCGTGCGCTCGCGTGCGCGCCCTGCACGCAAGGCGTCCTGCAAGGCCAGCAGCCGATGCAGGGCCGGGTCTGCCAGCGCCGCCTGCGGCACCGTGCGATAAAGCGGCGAAAGACTCGGCCCCTTGACGCTACCGCCGGCGTGCGCCCAGACCGGCGCCTCGCCGGGCGCTGCGGTAATCTGATCGAGCAGCGGCTCCGCGCCAAAGCCGGTGGGCACGCCTCGTTTCACCGCACCAGTGACGGCCGGCCAGACGTAACGCACGCCGTGTACCGCAAACTCCAGCAGCGCCGGCCGCACGGGAGACCAGTCGCCGCGCCCACGAACCACCGCCAGTCCCGCCACCACCGCCCGCCGCACGCTGGCGTGCGCTTCCGACGCGCTCATCGACAAGGCTTCGCCCAGCGCGGCATACGTCCACCGCTGGCGTGGGTGTGCCGCCACCTTGAACAGCACAAGCAGATCTTGCGGTTTTAGTTCCATGCCTGCCCCATATTCGCTATTCGCGAATTGCGAATATCATCTCAATCCCGTGTTTTTGCAAGGGGCAGCCGTACTCTGGCGGGCACGAAAGCATAGTGTCTGCTGGCTGGCGCGGTCGTTACGGTATAGCAACCGAGATCAGCGGTGCCGATAATTTCAATTTCAGTAGGAGGTGAAATCAGCGGCCAGGGCGACTCTCATTGGCCGGGATCTTGCGCCAACCACCAACGGCCCAGCTGTTGCTCAAAAGGCGACGATCGTTGCAATGTGGACAACACTTCGGTGCCGCAGTAGATCTTCGAGCGGCCACTCAACTCTCGCCGTAACTGCGCTCTAGCAATGGCTTTGCGCGCTGAAGATCGGCCTGGTTCCGTAAACACAGTTCAAGATCACCGGTGCCCCACTTGCCGATGTTGCGCACGTCGCGGCTGAAGCCGGCTTCCAGTGCGACCGTATCGGGGTTCAACTTCAGCATGACCAGCAGCTTGTCCTTGTATGGAATAACGCAAGCAAAGTTTTTAAGTCGACGGAACGCGACATACAGCTTCAAGTGCTTTTCCTGCACATCGTCACCAAGTGCAAGTAACTGACTGGAAACTACCTCGTACAAGGCGCGGATTTCAGGGTGCGCCTGTTCCAGCTGCTCTTCTGCCGTCTTGTCCTTGCCTAACGTCTTTGTCTTGGCAGATACATTGCCTTCTACCAGCTTCTCTTTGACCGTGGTGGCATCGTCCACAGTCACCGCGTTGACCAAATCGAGCAGCAGCAAGTCATCGCCGAAGAGCTTGTAACGAATCAGCTCTATGTTGCGCGGTATCTGCTGCACCGCGTGCTGGTCGTAGCGGGTGAAGTCAGCGGCGATGCAGAGCAGTCGGGTGCCGGCCCAGTCGATGTCGTTGGCGATGTCCTTGCCCAGCTTCTCCATCACCAGCCACTGGAACTCGGCACGGTGATCGAGCAACCAGTCCAGATAGAACAGGCCCTGGCTCATCACGTTTTCGTTGCTGTGCCGCTTGTACTCGATAATCACCGGGCAGCCGTTTTCGTCCAGCCCCAGCGAGTCGATCCGGCCGCGGTGCGTCTTGCCGGTAGCGTATTCGCTGGCGAGGAAGCGCACGCCGAGGAAGGTTGGCATCTGCGCTTCGATCAGAGACTGCAACTGCTTTTCGACCGTTACGGAGCGACCAGATAGTTCTACTGCTTCGCTGCCAGTCAGGCGGAACAATTGAATGTCACTCATTACCACTCCCTGTTAATTCTCAAAATACGAGCACTGAAGCGCAGCCGTCGCAGTAGCACGCTTACGACCAGGCCCTCCCCTCTGCCCGCGCTCAACCTATCCGTTCAATGCACCGATGAGTGCGCCCGTGACGGTCAAAGCCGCTGTTGCAGCGGTCCAACGTGCAGCGATCTTGTTCAGTCGAGATGACTCTGAAGCCGCTTGGAGCATGGCGGCAATCCATGCATCTTGCGACAGTGCATGGATACCAGACTCGACCATTCCGCCCTTCCCCCAACCTGGATCCGCAGGCACTTTGCTCGCCTTCAGCCAGTACCAAGCGGACAGCAGACCGGTAGCGAACGCACAAACTGCTAGCAGTAGTTCAATACGTTTCACGCGCAAGCCTCCTCCTTTGTCTGCGACGTGCTTCGCACGTCGATTTTACCGGTGACGGCGGCGGCGATCAGGGCGCTGCGGCGCTCTTTTAGCAAATCGATGGCGTGCTTCGATTCGCACTGGAGCTCATCCAGTCTGTGGCGTTCCATTCCGATGAAAGCCACAATCCGAAACTGTTCTTCGATAGGTGGGAGCGCGACGGGCATATCAAGGATCACAGATTGGCCGATATTCAACATGGAGCTGCTAGCACCAGATGCATGAAGCTCGATCTGAGATCGTGCACCGTCTGCGCCGAGAAGCGCGGCGAGGAACTCAGCAAGGCAAAAAGCTCCATCCATGCGCAACCTGTACAGTTTGTCGCACAGGAGCAATTTGGGGTGATCTTCGGTGACGACCGCTGCGCCGCCAACCAGATCACGAGCGTTCGCCCGTGAAATCAGCAAGTCGCCTTGCCTCAACGCGTACTGAGACATTGGCTCTAGCTCATCCGGCAACCGCTTGTTCTCTGAAGGCCTGAACACCCCGCCGTTTACGCAACCAACTTTGAGAACACCCCACTCTTCGGAAGTCTCGGCTGGGTAGTTTTCACACTGGGGACTCCAACCTTGTTCGATTGAGCTAATCACATGCTTGATGCGACCGATCAACCAATGCGCAGGCACTTCGCCCAGCCACGGCACGCCGGAGTCTTTCATCGGGGCGTTGGGGTTGAGGCCGCGGGTGACGGCGTGGGAGATGGTGGCCTGGCGCTTTTCGGCCAGCAGGGTCAGCAGCTTTTCCTGCTCGGCAATCAGCGCATCGATCTTGCCGGTCTCGCGGTCGAGGAAGGCGGCAATGGCGGCTTGCTCGTCCGTAGGTAAAAGAGGCAAATCAACTTGAGCAAAATTGCTAAACCTCATGGCCTGCCCGTCGCGGACTAAATTGGTGGTTGACTGAAGCGCTTGAATATAAGGAACACTTTTAAATAGATAGCGAAAGAATTTGGCATCAATTTGGGCTGACGGAATGAGCATAACGTAAGCAGAGCTTATGCTTCCCCGAAACGGACACCATTCAATGCCGCCCTGAAAACTCCTCATGCTGATAACGAAGTCGTTGGGTTCTACATGCTTGAGAATGTCGGCGCCCAAGATAACCTGCACAACTTTCTGACCTTCGATTGCAGTGAAAATGTCTTGATACAACACTCCGTATTTCTGCGAGGCTGTAAGTTGTCGATCCCGATCAACAGCCCTTTCTTTTCGCTCTGAGAAATATCTTCGGCTTTGCACAACTTGCCAATGCGTTGGGATCTCACCGAGCCATGGCAAACCACTAGCTTTGTAATCCAAATACCTAGCAAGGCTCATTCCGCCAACTCCCCCAGCATCGCCATGATCCGCGCCGACACGCCCTTCAACTCCTCATCGATCTCATGCAGATCGCGCGGCGGCTCGAACACGTAGAAGTGCCGGTTGAACGGAATTTCGTAGCCGACCTTGCTCTTGGCTTCGTCTATCCACGCGTCGGGTGCGTGCGGCAGCACTTCACGCTGGAAGTAGGCCTTGATGTCTTCGCCCAGCGGCACGTTTTCGGTATCGCGCAGCGCGCTGTCGGACTGCGGCTGGCCTTTGAGCTTTCCTTTGAGGTTGATCACCGGCTTGCCGTTTTCATCGCGCAGCGGGCGCTCGACGGTGATGGTGGTGTAGCCGAAATCCTCGTTTTTGAAAACGCGCGCCAGCGGTACAACCTTGACCTTGCCACCGGCGGGCGGCTCGGGGGCGAACTCAGCGGCAGCGATCACCTGGCGGCTCACTTCCTTGCCGCTGGCGTCGAGCACGGTGGCCAGCTCTGCTTCGGCGAACTCGCCAAAGAGTTTGGTAACGGTGGCGATGTGCTCGTCGTTCATTTCCTTGCGCTTGCTGCCCAGGCTTTTGCGCATCTTTTGCCAGAAGCTGCTGGCGTCGATCAGCTGCACAAAGCCCTTGCGGTCGCCCGGCTTTTTGTTGGAGATGATCCACACGTAGGTAGCGATGCCGGTGTTGTAGAACATGTCGGTGGGCAGGCCGATGATGGCTTCCACCAGATCGTTTTCCAGCACGTAGCGGCGGATTTCCGATTCGCCACTGCCGGCGCCGCCGGTAAACAGCGGCGAGCCGTTGAGCACGATGCCGAAGCGGCTGCCGCCGTCGGTGGCCGGGCGCATCTTGGCCAGCAGGTGCATGAGGAACAGCATAGAGCCGTCGGACACGCGCGGCAGGCCGGGGCCGAAGCGGCCGTCGAAGCCTTTTTCTTCGTGCTCCTTGCGCACGGTCTTTTCGACCTTTTTCCATTCCACGCCGAACGGCGGATTGGACAGCATGTAGTCGAACTTGCGCCTGCCGTGGCCGTCTTCGCTGAGCGTGTTGCCGGCGACCATGTTGCCCACGTCCTGCCCGCGGATCAGCATGTCGGCCTTGCAGATGGCGTACGACTCGTCGTTCAACTCCTGCCCGAACAGGGTGAGCCGCGCCGCAGGGTTGTGTTGCAGCAGATGCTCGGCCGCGACGGAGAGCATGCCGCCGGTGCCTGCTGTTGGGTCATAGATGGTACGCACCACGGCGTTGCCCTGGCTGAGCACGTCGTCGTCCTCGATAAAGATGAGGTTGACCATCAGCCGGATGACTTCGCGCGGAGTGAAGTGCTCACCGGCGGTTTCGTTGGAGAGCTCGGCAAACTTGCGGATCAGCTCCTCGAACACCAGCCCCATCTGCGCGTTGTCCACCACGTCCGGATGCAGGTTGATGTTGGCGAACTTTTCGGTGACCAGATACAGCAGGTTGGCCTTGGCCAGCCGCTCGACCTGCGTGTAGAAATCGAAGCGCTCGAAGATGTCGCGCACGTTCGGCGAAAACGCCTGCGCGTACGCGTAGAGGTTCTGACGGATATTGTCCTGATCGCCCAGCAAGGTGGGCAGATCCAGCGGCGAGGTGTTGTAGAACGACTGTTTCGCCTTTCGCAGCAGAAACGCTTCCGGATTGAGGCCGGCCTTGGTCTTGGCCTCGTTCTCCGCCAGCACGGCGGCCTTGGTGGGCTCCAGCACGCAGTCCAGACGACGCAGCACGGTGAAGGACAAAATCACCCGGCCGTATTCGGATTGCCTGTAGTCACCGCGAAGCAGGTCGGCGACCGACCAGATCAGGGCGGAAAGAGATGCTTGATTCATGCGTGAAACGTATTCCCTGGCTAATAGCCGTTGGCGTCATTCGTTGTATTTGCGCGAAGTACCCTTGAACTTTTCGACGGGATACTTGCGGTCGTTTGCCTGCAACTTGTTGCGAATGGCAGTAGCCACGTCGATGCCCTGATCGTGCACCAGATAGGTCATCAGGATGAGCAGGTCCGACACTTCTTCTTCCAGTCGCGTGCGGACTTCACCGGCTCGCCGGGTAAGATCCGCGTCCGATGTCCACTGGGTCAGCTCGGACAGCTCAGCCGCCTCGATGACCAGCGAACTGGAAAGCGTACGCAGGGTGTGGAACTGCTCCCAGTCGCGCGCACTGCGGAAATCCAAAATCTCGCGGGTCAGTGCTTGATCGATGACGATGCTCATCCGAGGAACCTGTTGTCGTTGTGCCAGCGCAGCGCGTCGCGGTCGGGCTGGTCGCCAGAAAAATCGGGAAGTGCGGCCAGTGGCTGTCCGTCGAGCCGGTAGTAAGCCTTGCCATTGAAATACTGATCGCGGATGCGCGAACTGATGCGAATGCGATAGTCGGGCTCTACCGTCAGCAGCCCAAGATCGAACAGCTTGTGGAAGTCGGATCGCAACAATAGACCGTTGGACGTTACATGTCGGCCTTCATCGGCGTACGGCCGGATGTGCGCAGCCTCCAGCACCGGCGCGGTCGACTCGCCAGTAAGAGCACATTTGCGGCCGTAGGCATCCAGCACCAGCGCCCGGAAGGCAGCCTGGCCGAGACGACCGCGCTGCAGGTATTCCTGACCGTATCGAGCACCTTCTTCAGCAATGGCTGCACTCGCTGACCCCACCGGAAGTGACGCGAGTATTCGCATCCACAGCGTGGCGCCATCGGGCGCCTCGGAGTCATAGGTCTTGCCCTGCATCAGGTTTCCGGGGAACAGGTCGGCCACCGGAATCCAGGCCTCGCGCGGAAGAAAGAATACTTCCGACACGACGGTGCAGCCGATCAGACGATCCGCCCCAGCCTGCGCATGTGCGTTGTCGGAGATCAGGTCGACCAGGTAGCGCAGCGAGTCGGCACCGTTCTTCTGGCCGAACAACTCCCACGCCATCGTCAAAGGCAGGGTCGTATAACGAACGAATCGACCACCGCCCGCAATGTGGTTGTGCGGACGTTTCAGCTTGAAGAGAAACGGCGTGCCCGCCGGAAGGTTGGAAAATGGCGCTCGCGACGATGGTTGCCAAAAATTGACCTCGTCGAAGCCATGCGCAGCGTTGAAGTCGAACCAGCGATTGTCCGTCACCCCTAGCCAGAACTTCATATGTTCCCCTTCGTGCATCAGGCTAAGCCGCAGCATGGCGAGTATGCACGCGCCTGGAGAACCAAGTCACGCCGCACCACCCTCGGGATGCGGTGGTGCTCCGAGACCATCTCCCGCGCATCTGTCAGGCCTGTGGGCACAAAAAACCCCGCTACTGAGCGCAATGCTGTTCACTTAAGCGGAGCAGCCTTTCGATTCACGGGGTAGCGAGTCTTGGATATTTTGACGGACCTCGGCCTGGAAGGCCGAGGTCGTCTATCCAGAAACAGGTTGCCGATTCCGGCCCTGAGTTGAGCCAGTCGCACTCCGGTGCGTGATAGAGGTTGCGCTGCCGCCATGACAATGAGTTGGGCGGCGATGTATTGATAGGCGAACTTGAAGCGCACTCGGGCTGGCTCTTGGCCGTGCGCCACGGCGGCCTGACTGGCCTCGCGACGGATCACGTTGTAGCCCAGGAGCAAACCCCAGACTTCCTGATAGATCAACGCGACGGTCTTGCTGCGCAGCGTGACGGCGTTGTGTTGCAGGGAGCTCTTGATGTCCCGGAAGCCTAACTCGATTTCCCAGCGCTCCCGATACAACTGTGCAACGGCTTCGCTGGAGTAATGCTCGGCTGGCAGCGAGGTGTAGACCGTTCTTCGCTGTCCCTTGTGCATGTAGCTCACGGCACGTACTTCCCAGACCGCAGGCAGTTCGGGGTTGCGTTTGCGTGCCTGCGGCGAGACCTTCATCTGCACCCACTGATCATCGGCGTGGTAAGTCTCCCGTGTCTCGCACACCAGATCTTTGCGAGCAGGAATCAGCCAATGCCGTTGTTGGCCGCCACCGGCCAGACGCAGCAGCAGGTCAGCGCTCCAGAAGCCCTTGTCCAACAGGGTGATTGAGCGGTCCGGTATGCGGTCGATGAACTCATCGGCCAAGCGAATTTCGCTGCGCCGATAAGGACTAAGCTGGGCATCCAGCATGACGTGCGAACGGACATTCATCAGGGCGACCAGTCGCATCATCGGGAACGGCGTCTGGCGATCGGTGCTGGTATTGCCCGAGCCGAAGTGTTCACGCAATGCCGGGGTGTCCGGAGTGCGCAACACCGCGCCATCGGCGGCCAGCACCTGCAAGCCGTGCCAGTCATCGCCGGGATAGCGCTCCTTGCCCCAGCACTCGCCGGTCTGACGGAACAGGCATTGCAGCGGCTCGGCGCCAAGGCGCTGACGCGCCTGAGAGACGCCACTGCGCGCCAACAGACTGTCGCTGGCCAAGCCTTGTGCGCAGATGTTCAGGCGACGAGCCACCTCCGAGATCGGCTCGTTACGAAACAGTGCCATGCCCAGCACCAGCCACAGCACCTGATCCGACGGTAAACGCCGGCGGCGAATTGTGGCCGAGGAGGAAAGGTCCAGCGCCGAGGCTACCCACTCGACAGGAATGTGCTGCGCGAAGGTACTCAGATCAGAGAACGAGTGCAGCTCATCGATATCAAACAGAACACTTTGCAGGGACACAAAAAAATCCGGCCTTCAACACGTGAAGGCCAGATTCTTGGGACGCCCTGGCTACGATGCAATGCTTAAGTGAACAGCATTACGCTACTGAGCGGGGTTATCGGACATCCTCGAAAGGCTTGGTTCGCCAAAGGCGACGTGGTGGCTATGGGTGGAGGGGAAGCATAGCCACCGTCCAACCGAAGAACCTAGCATTTATGCGGCTTTCCGCCGGGGCGGTCCGGCTCAATGTAGCAGTTGATGTAGCACTTCTCGTAACACTCGTCGTAACACAATCGGTCCGGCCGCCAGAATTTCGGAGCAAATTTCCATAGGGCTAACCGTAGCGTCAAGGCCCGATAACTCGTCCGCACCAGAGGTATTCGAGAGTTAAAAGTGGACTCGAACCATCGTCCATCGTGGCGTAGTTCGGGCTCCTCACAGCGCGTGATCGGCTGCCGCACTGGACCTGCTTAGCGGCGCCCGAGGAAACCCTTGTGAAACTCCTGCAGCAGCGACAAGGCGCGCACAGGGTCTGCACGATCCATCTCGGCCGCCAGTCGAAGAGTGCCGGCAGGATCGACCTGCGGCGCCAGAATGCTGGTGATGATGGTGATGGACTGTTCGTTGCCGGGCTGGTCAAGGACAGATCTTGCATCTGCACCCAGCAACCACGCACCCGTCCGGCTGTAGTCGAAGGTGTCGTCCAACAGGTAAGCCGCGTCACCGGAGAGTCGTTGACTGTTGCCGGCATCGAGATAGTTTTGCAGCACCAGATATATGTCATAGGCATCCTTTCCAGGCGCAGTGCGGCCACGCTCGGACCAGGCGATCAACTTCACCAGCATCAAGGCTGGTAGCGAGATGACGCTGAGAACAGAGTCACCAGGTAAACGGACAAGCTCGGCAAACTGGAGTGCCTCGCGATAGCCAAGCACGTTCATCGCGACATCGTGCTCGGGCGGCCATTCGATATGCCGATTGGCTCCTTCCACACCGTCGAAGGGGATGATGTCGACCGGCACGCCGTTCTTGTACAGCAGCCTATGCATGGTGCCGCGCGCCGCGGTGAATTCGCCGGTCTCTATGAGGCTCGTTCTTATGCTCTCGAACGCCAGCCAGTTCTGAGTTGCCAGCGCGAAGTCGATGTCCGCCGTACCGCGGGCGATGGCAATACCGTGCGCATATGTCAACAAGATGTCCCGCGCCGTCGCCCCGACAAGGAGGATAGGCGTGTCACCTGTCTGTGCCTGGACAGCCCGCACGACGTCCGCCATCGGCCCCAGGCGGCGATCGCTACTTAAGTCGATCAAGGATAGGCCCATAGAGTAGTGTCGCGGCCTCTAGACATCGCGCATCACCAATCGCCAGAAGGTCCGCATAGACGAGCAGTGTGGGCACGAGGCCCGGCTTGTCATCCGGGAACGCCCAGAATCGACGAAGCACTTCCACATTGCCTGCAGCATCCGGCCGCAGTCGCTGCTCTAGAAGTAGACGCGGCTCGATACGATTGCCATAGAACGTCGCGGTGCCGGGCCTGAGGTGCTGCGTTAGCTGGGCGGCCGCAGGTTCCCCGCCTAGGGCAAGGTCGTAGCGCAGCGCGTTATCCGCAGTAGTCCACTCCAAGGTCTCGGCGCGATAGCGGCCAAGGACCATTTTGGGCCGCAGTGTGCGTGCGTATCCCTCTGTCCACTGAGCGAGGAGGGTCTCGACGTTCACCAGGCGCCGGCCGTGGTGTGGGACGGTCGCCAGAAAGCCTAGGCGCGGCAGCTCGGCCATGACCCAGCCGACCGTGCCATGAGCCACGCCCGCCAACTTCGCGATGTCTCGATAAGGAAGCGCGGCGCGCTCCGGTGCGCACAGCAGAGTAAACAGCACTTGCAGACCCGTGGCCGTGAAGGCGCGCCCTGTGTCTGTTGCAGCCTCAGGTGCGACACGCGGGCGCTCACCTTTCACCCAGACCATGAAGTCAGGCGTCGCCAGATAAGCGTTACCCGCCGCATCCATGAAGTGCACTTGCCGGTTGCGTAGTTCGTCGGCGAGGTTCGGGGTTACGTAATCCGTCACCAGCATCTTGTTCGGCCCCAGGTGACGGAGCTGATGGACGACGGCACCGAGCGTCCCAGGGCGAAGGCCCTGCTTGGTCTCGACCTCGTACCGCGCCTTGTGCTCGCCATACTGAATATCAACAACAGCGTCGACGTGCCGCCCTCCTTTGGCGGTCTCAGCGGTAACCAGACGGGCTTCCAAGCCATGCTTCTGCGCTGCCTGCATGGCTGCAAGAAGTATGATGTCTCCGGGTTGTTGGGTAGTCTTGTCCATTTATTTGCATTGTCCATGGTGCGTGGACAGCGGTCAATATTGGACAATGGCGTCCACTGAGAGCCTGCGTCCACGCGCCGTGGACAAGACGAATTGTTGGACAGCGTGCCTTCGCAACGCGACCGTCGAACGATCGGCTGAAATGTTTGACGGAAATTTCCGCGGGGGTGTCCAACATATTAGGCATGCGCGTTACCCCCCGCTGGGTCACCTTGCACCAGCATCTCTGCGACCAGTTCAAAGATCGTGACGCCCTGCTTGGCTGTCTTCGGCGACCAGCGACCCTGGGCGATCCGCTCTTCCGCGTACAACTTAGCCATCTCGGAAACCTTGGGGGTCGGCTTCGTCTTTGGCACTGCGACCCTAGAAGCTCTGCCGGTTCCCTCAGGACGCCTCAGGGGCTCGCCAGCAATCGCACGAAGCTCAGCTATTCCTGCATTTAGCTGCACCTCAATCAGGCGCCGCGCGAGTTTCCGACGTGCCTGCTCATCAGCCTGCGGGGCCATCTCGGCTGCAAGCTCGATTGCCGAGGACACATCGGCTGCCGCCAAAGCCCCTGAGAGCTCGTGGCAACGCTCGTTGATCTGCGAGGAGTGAATCTCCAGGCCACCCGAACTCCAGTCCAGAGCTAGGCGATCCTCAATCTCGTCGAACGAGGCCGCGAGGTAACGCTGTGTCAGCGCTTCCAGTTCTTCTTGCTTCATCCTACGGCCGTGTCTTCGCAAACGGCTGAGCAGGGTGCCGATATGAGGCTCCCAAAGCAAGTTCTTGCGCCTGGCTTCGCGTAAGTCGGTTGCCCGCAGACTTCTAGTGATCTCCGCACGGCCCAACCCCGAAGATCACGAGGAACGACGATACGGGAGGTGAAGACTAGGTGAAGACTCTTCCTATGCGATGTAGCACTTGATGTAGCACTCGCTGTAGCACTTGGCCAAAACGATGCAGAAACGCTAGGAAAGTCTGCCTTATCAATCAGATAGATAGGCATGGTGGCTATGGGTGGACTCGAACCACCGACCCCAGCATTATGAGTGCTGTGCTCTAACCGGCTGAGCTACATAGCCATGGGGTTGCCCACTATACCGGATCCGGGCGACCTCGGCGGGGCGCGAAAGTGTAATGGCGGCTGCCTGGCGGTACAAGTGCGGCGCTTGCTGCTGGTTGATGGGCTGTGGTTGAATCGGGCATGGAAGCGGCTAGGCGATGCGCGCAGGCACTGCGCGGCATGGCACCAGGAGGCCCGATGATCGACATTGATGGATACCGTCCGAACGTAGGCATTGTGATTTTGAATGCCCAGGGGCAGCTGTTTTGGGCGCGCCGGGTCAACCGCGACGGTTGGCAGTTTCCGCAGGGCGGCATGCGCACCGACGAAACCCCGCTGGAAGCGATGTACCGCGAGCTGGAAGAAGAAACCGGCCTGGCGCCGCAGCACGTCGAAGTGGTCGCGGCCACCCACGGCTGGCTGCGCTATCGGCTGCCCAATCGCTATGTGCGCCATCACCAGCGCCCGACGTGCATCGGGCAGAAGCAGGTGTGGTTTCTGCTGAAGCTGATTGGCGGCGAGGAGGCGTTGAAGCTGGACGCCTGCGACAAGCCGGAGTTCGACCTGTGGCGCTGGGTCGACTTCTGGTATCCGGCCGCGCACGTGGTGAATTTCAAGCGGGAAGTGTACGAACGCGCGCTGCGCCACTTTGCGCCGCACGTCGAAGGGCTGTGCAGCCTGCAGCTGGGCACGCTACCGCCGCGAAATAACGACGACCCTTCAGGCGGCGGCCCGCGCAAGGGCTGTGAGGCCGCATAGAGCCTCGGCTTTCTCCGGTTTGTTGACAATCATTCGCATTCGCGTTCTCATGCGCAGCATGTATATATGCCTGTGCAACGCCGTGACCGACCATGACATCCGCCGCGAGGCGGCCGACGGCGTGCAGTCCTTCAGCGAGCTGCAGGCGCGCACGGGCTGTTCGGACTGCTGCGGATGCTGCGAGCCGATGGCCCGCGCCACGCTGGCCAAGGCCATCGAGCACCACACGCTGCTGCAGTGGCCGGGCGTCGCCGCCTGATTCGACCCTTGCAGCACGTCAGCGTGCTGCCGATCGATGCACAAGCCGACGCTCTACGCAGCGTCGGCCAACCCGCAAGCAAACCATAGCCATTCCCATTCAACCGCCCGGCCGTCGGCGTTTGTATAGTGTCGGCACGTTTTGAAAGGTCAGTCGGAGACTCCCATGAAAGGTGATGCTAAGGTTATCGAGTACCTCAACAAGGTGCTGTACAACGAGTTGACCGCGATCAACCAGTACTTTCTGCATTACCGCATGTTCAAGGACTGGGGCTATACCGAGCTTGCCGACCACGAGTACAAGGAGTCGATCGAGGAAATGAGGCACGCCGATCGCATGATCGAGCGCATTCTTTTCCTCGACGGCCTGCCCAATCTGCAGCATCTGGGCAAGCTGCGCATCGGCGAGAACGTGCTGGAGTGCATCCAGGGTGATCTGGACCTGGAGATCGACGCGGTGCGCGACCTGCGCGAGGCGATCGGCTACAGCGAAGGCGTCGCCGACTATGTCAGCCGCGACATGTTCAAGGCCATCCTGCACGACGAGGAAGAGCACATCGACTGGCTGGAAACCCAGTTCAGCCTGATCAAGGACATCGGCGCCGAGCGCTACCTGCAGAACAAAGCCAAGAGCTGAGGCTCGCCGCGGGGAGCGTCCGTAACGGGCGCGCCGCGATGGGCCTGCCAGTGGGCGCGCGTTTCTTGACGCCCTCCTTGCGCCGGGGCTATACCTTGGGTTTTCCTTGGGACGACCCGCATGGTGTCACGACCCCCGCCGCGTTTCGTGGTGCGCAGGCACGACGACGTCAGTGCGAAGCGGCTCCAGCTCGGGTTGGCCACCGCCTGGATCGGCAGCCTGCTGGTGACGGGCCTTTTGGTGGGGCTGCTGAGCCACCACGCCGACCCGGTTGCCGTGGATCACCGGCAGCAGCGCGCGCTGAATGCGCAAATCGAGAATCTGAAGCAGCAGCTGGCGAACGCACAGCGCGATGCGCAGGTCAACGATGTGGCCACCAAGTCGCTGCGCGTGACCCTGACCCAGCGCGAAGAGGAAATCAGCGGCCTGCGCGCCAATCTCGGCTTCTATTCGCGGCTGGTCGGCGGCGATACGCAGCACCAGGGCCTGAAGCTGCAGGAAGCGAAGCTGGAGCCGATCTCCGGCTCGCACGGCTGGAATCTGATGCTGAGCCTTATGCAAGCGGCCAGGCGTAACGACGAAATCACCGGCACTGTCACGGTGAGCGTGGAAGGCCTGCGCGACAATAAGGTGGTGCAGCTGGACTGGGCCGCGCTGGGCAACACGGCGCAAAAGGATGGCCTGCCGTTCCGCCTGATGTACTTTGAGCAGCTGCACGGCACGATCGTGCTGCCGGCGAATTTTCGTCCGATGCGTCTGCATATCGGCATTCAGACAGCAGGCGAAGCGTCCGTCATGCAAACCGTGTCCTGGGAAGATGCGCTCAGTGGCAATATCATCACCGCTCAGGGGGATCACGATGCTCAACCGTAAACGCAACGAACGCAGCCCGACCAGCCAGGACACCAGCCTGATAGCGCACGGCACGGTCATCCGCGGCGACCTGCGCTTCAGCGGCGCGCTGCATCTGGACGGCCGCATCGAGGGCGCCGTGCTCGGCGAAGGCGACGATGCCGTTTTCACGCTCAGCGAGCACGGGCAAGTGCAGGGCGAAATTCGCGTCCCGCACGCGGTGATCAACGGCCATGTCACCGGCGACGTTTACGTCAGTGTGCGGCTCGAGCTGGCGGCGCAGGCGCGCATCGACGGCGATCTGCGTTACCACACGATGGAAATGGCCGCCGGCGCCCAGGTCAACGGGCGCATCGCGCGCCAGGCCGACGAGACCACGCGCGAGTTGCCCGCCCCCGAGGCATTGAATGAAGGTGTAACGGCATAGGGCGTATGCTTGCACCCGTCTGCCACGGCCCCCATTGATAGACCATGGAAACCTTGCTCACCATCCCCGACTATCGCAGCAGCGGCGAGCCGCTGCTGTTCACCGCCGCCGCCGCCCACAAGGTGCACGAGCTGATTGCCGAAGAAGGCAATCCGGCGCTGAAACTGCGCGTGTACATCACCGGCGGCGGCTGCTCGGGTTTCCAGTACGGCTTTACCTTCGACGAGGCCCAGGCCGAAGATGATTTTGCGCTGGAGCGCGAAGGCGTCACGCTGCTGTGCGACCCGCTGTCGCTGCAGTACCTGACCGGCGCGCAGATCGACTACGCCGAAAACCTCAGCGGCTCGCAGTTCGTCATCAGCAACCCGAACGCCAAGACCACCTGCGGCTGCGGCTCATCGTTCTCCACTTGAGCGGATTGTCTTGATGGACCGGGACGCACCGCCGCACCAGAACACGTTTGCCGGACTCAGCCTGTTTCTCGACCGCACGGCAGAGCGGCGCGACGACGTGGCGTGGATCGAGCAACAGGCCGACGCATCTGATGCCCGTTATCTGCTGCTGGATGCGACGGGCCAGGCGTTCATGCACCGCGATCGCGAAGCGCTGCGCTGGCTGGACAAGCGCGAGCGTGATGCACTGGGCGAAGCGCTGGGCGGCGCCGTTCCCGCCAGCTTTCTTGGCCGTGTCAATACCACCGCGCATTTCCTGCTGACGCTGGAAGAAACCGCGCCAGTCGATCAGCTCGAAGAAATCCTCGCTGCTCGCCGCATGAGCCTGCGCTCCGCCGGCCTGCAGCTGGCCGCCGATGAGGCCGGCTTGTTCGCCTACGCCAAAGGCCTGGCGCACTGGCAGCGCGAGATGCGCTACTGCAACCGCTGTGGCGCATCGCTGGAACTGGTCGCCGCGGGGCACCGCGCCCGCTGCACCAACCCGCACGGCGCCCACATGCATTTCCCGCGCACCGACGCCGCGGTAATCATGCTGGTGGAATACGAGGGCACCTGTCTGCTGGGCCGCCAGGCAGTCTGGCCGCCGGGGCGCTATTCCACGTTGGCCGGTTTCGTGGAACCGGGCGAGTCGCTGGAAGACGCGGTGCGCCGCGAAGTGGCGGAGGAATCCGGCGTCATCGTCGATGACATTCAGTACCACTCGTCGCAACCGTGGCCGATGCCGGCCTCGCTGATGGTGGGCTTTATCGCCACCGCCTCATCGCCACACATCACTCTGCGCGACCGCGAGCTGGAAGACGCGCGCTGGTTCACGCCGCAGCAAATTGTCGACGGCCTGGCCGACGGCAGCTTTCTCCCCTCGATGGCACTGTCGGTGTCCTACCAGCTGCTGGCGCATTGGCTGAAGCAGCGGGCCGGGCTGGATCTGGATGAATTGGTCGCTAAAGCAAGTTGATTGATTCGAGTAGCGCGCCGCCGTTTAAGCCACGGTTGATCGCTGCCGCCTAACCACTCGCATACAATGCGCGCTCGCTTCGCGGGTGTGTGTGTTCATGGCTATCCGACTGCTTACCGCTCTAATTGCTCTTGGCCTGCTGCACGTCATGCCGCAACTGGCGCGCTGGCGTCGCGATGGGCTGTTTCGGCGCTGGGTCGCACAGCTGGCCGACACCAGCGGCAGCGGCCGCGTGGCGCTGGCGCTGCTGCCACCGCTGGCGCTCTGCCTGCTGCTGTCGTGGCTGTTCGATCATCCGCCGCTGGGCGAGCTGCTGGGCCTGCTGTTTTCTCTGGCCGTGCTGCTGTTCTGCTTTGGCCCGCGCGAGTTCGAAGTCGATATCGAAGCGATTCTGAAAGCGCCCGATGGCGCCAGTCGGCAGGCCGCCGCACAGCAGCTGGTCGACGATGGCGGCACAGTGATCTGGACAGCGCCTGCGCTGGGCGAAGCGGTGGCGTATGCCGCGCTTCGCCGCCGGTTTGCCGTGCTGCTGTGGTTTTTTCTGCTCGGTCCGTTTGGCGCACTGCTTTATCGTTTGGCGCAGACGCTGGCGCGCGACGAGTCGCTGGCGCTCGATGCCGGCAGCCGCACGGCCGCGCGTTATCTGGCCAACGCGCTGGACTGGCTGCCCGCGCAGCTGCTGACCTTTACGCTCGCCGTGGTGGGTCACTGGGAGGCCGTGATCGGCGCGTGGCGCCGCTGGCACAGCCAGGCGGCGCCCACCAGCTGGTACAGCGCGGAGCCGGGCTTTCTCGGCGCCGCGGCGCAGGCCGACATCCTCAGCGATATCGAAGCGGGCGACGGCTATTTCGAAGAGCGCAGCGAACCGCTGACGGAACTGCTGCGGTTGCGCGGCGCCCTGCTGCGCGCCCTGCTGGCGTGGCTGAGCGCCGTGGCCCTGGTCGTGATTGGGGGCTGGCTAAGCTGACGGGGATGGGGCGACGGCGCGTCAGGCCATCGCTCCGCGCAGTTCACCTACACGCTGCTCCAGCGCAGCGGCCGTAGCTGCTGCCGGCGCGATCGGCGGATCGATCACCAGCTCCACGCGCGCGCGGAATCGCCGCGGCAACCGCGAACGGTGCAGCATTGAATCGCGCTTGCTCCAGACGCTGCCCCACAGACCGCGCAAGGCCATGGGCACGACCGGCACCGGCCGGCGCGCGAGGATTTTTTCCACGCCGGTGCGGAACGTGGCGATCTGGCCATCGCGCGTCAGTGCGCCTTCGGGAAAAATGCAAACCACTTCGCCGTCGGCCAGTGCTTCATCAATGGCGTCATAAGCCGTCTGCAACAGGGCCGGGTCTTCCTTGTGGCCGGCGATCGGAATGGCTTTGGCCGTGCGGAACACGAAACGCAGCAGCGGGATATTGAAAATCTTGTAGTACATGACGAAACGCGCCGGCCGCCGCAGATTGGCCATCAGCAGCAGCGGATCCATAAAGCTGACGTGGTTGCACACCAGCAGCACGGCGCCTTCTTCGGGAACGTTCTGCGTACCGTCCACGCGCACCCGATACAGCGTATTCACCAGCACCCAGGTGATGAATCGCATCACGAACTCGGGCACCAGGGTGAAAATGTACAGCGCCACCAGCGCGTTCAATATCGCGATGGCAAGAAAGATCTGGGGTATACCGAAGCCCAGGGCGCTCATGACCAGGCCGAAACCGGCGGCACAGACGATAAACAGCGCGTTGAGGATATTGTTGCCGGCGATCACGCGGGACAGCCGGTCGCGCGGCGTGCGGCTCTGGATGAAGGCAAACAGCGGCACCACGTAGAAGCCCGCAAACACGCCGATCAGGGTCAGATCCATCGCGATGCGCCAGCTGCCGGCGGCATGCAGGAACGCCACCCAGTTCAACCCCTGCGCCGGCGCCAGACCCGAGCGTGCGAAGAACAGGTCGATACCGAACGCCGTCAGACCGAATGCGCCCAACGGCACCAGCCCGACTTCCACGCGCTTGCCCGACATTTTTTCGCACAGCAGCGAGCCGACGCCGGTGCCGATCGAAAACAACGTCAGCCCCAGAATGTTGACTGACCCGTCGCCACCGAGATTGAGCTTGGTATACGTCGGCAGCTGCGCCACCAGTACGGTGCCGAAAAACCAGAACCAGGAAATGCCCAGCACGGCATTGAACACGCCGCGATCCTGCTTGGTGATGCGCAACACGCGCGCCGTCTCGGTGAACGGGTTCCAGTTGAACGTCAGCCCCGGCGCGGTCGCCGGAGCGGCAGGAATGCTGCGGCTGGCAAGGTAGCCCGCGACCGCGACCATGATGGTCGCGGCGCCGGCCAGTAGCGGGCCAAGATGCGCGATCTGCATCAGCGAGCTGCCGGCGATCAGTCCGATCAGCACGGCTAGCTGCGTGCCCATCTCGATCAGGCCGTTGCCGCCCACCAGCTCGCCGGGCTTGAGCGCCTGCGGAAGGATGGCGTACTTGATCGGCCCGAAGGTCGTGGAGTGCATGCCCATCAGAAACAGCACAATCAGCAGCAGCACGGTGTTGTGCGTGTAGAAACCCACGGCGGCCAGCACCATGGCTGCGATTTCGAAAAGTTTGACGTAGCGGACGATCCGGGTCTTTTCGAACTTCTCGGCCAGCTGCCCTGCCGTCGCAGAAAAAAGGAAAAACGGGATGATGAAAAGCGCCGGAGCCAAGTTCGTGTAAAGCGACACGGTGTGATCGTCCAGCCCCATCTGGAAGGCCACCAGCATCACCAGGGCATTGCGAAACACGTTATCGTTGAACGCGCCCAGCGCCTGGGTCCAGAAGAAGGGCGCAAACCGGCGCTTGCCCAGCAGGGTGAATTGGCTCATCTCGTTCCTTGGCATAGCCCGAAGGCTGTCAACCGCGCTCACGCTGGCGCGTTGCCGAAGGTTAGCTTACGAAACTCCCAAGAAAGAAACTGCGCGTAGCTTGAGGGGCATCGTGCGATGCAGCATGGCTAATCCCCGGGGAAAGCGTTGGCGGTTGGCGGTTGGCGGTTGGCGGTTGGCGGATATAAAATCCTGGTCACGGCAGTGACGTAAAGTTGTGTAAATATTTGCGGCAAAGGCGTAATGTGAGCGCAACTTCGTTTAAAAGCAGCACAAAATCCGAGTAACGTGTCGAGCGCGAGCTGCGAGCCGGGTACTTCGGCACGATACTTCGTAATTTCTTAGTCTTTTTGCCACGGCCATTCCCATGAACATGCAGCCTTCCTTTACCCCGACATCCACACCCGGAGGCACCTTTTCGGACCGCATCAAACTGCTGATCCAGCGGGTTGGCAGTGCAACGGAGATTGCCCGCATGTGCGGCTTCTCGGAAGGGGTGGTGCGCAGCTGGCGCGATGGCAACACCGATCCCTCGCGCGCGCGCTGCGTCACGCTGGCGCGCACGCTGGGCATATCGCTGGTCTGGCTCGTCGCGGGAGAGGGCGCAATCCAGAGCGACCCCTCAACCACCGCACCCGATGAGCAGTACAGCACCGAGGTGGTATCCGCACAGCGGCCAAAGCTCCGCATGGGCGCGGGATCGGTCAGCATGCTGCCGGCGCACGACAACGGCGTGGATTCCCAGCGGCTCAACACCGCCATGAAGATCCTGCAATCGGAGCTGGAGCTGGCCGACAGCCCGCTGACGCTGGCCGACAACACGGACATGCTGGCCGATCTTTATGAAATCCTCGGTCCCGGCGGCATCAATGTCGACACCACGGCAATGCTGACGTTCAATCATCGGCTGGCGAAGCGGATCCGCGAAGGTCGGGGCAATCCGGTGGCTTGAAGCGGCGTTCCCTCCAGCGTTCAACGTTGCAACGTGTTACCCATAAAAAAAGCAGCCGCTAGGCTGCTTTTTTTATGCCGAAGACCGAGTGCTCAGAGCAGCGAGATATCCGCGATAGCGCCGAACTGCGCCTTCAGCTGGCCGAGCAGGGCTAGACGGTTAGCGCGCACCGCCGGGTTTTCCGCATTGACCAGCACGCTCTCGAAAAACACGTCGACCGGAGCCTGCAGCCGCGAGAGTCGGTCCAGCACCGCCGTATAGTCGCCTGCCTGCAGAAACGGTGACGCTTCCCGCTGCGCTGAGGCAAGCGCCTCGGCCAGATCGCGCTCCGCTTCGGATTCAAACTGCGCCGGGTCGACCGTGCGCGGGATGGCGGATGCACCGGGCTCCTCGGCCTGCTTGCGCAGAATACTCCCCACCCGCTTGTTGGCCGCCGCCAGACTCGCAGCTTCCGGCCTCAAACCAAACTCGGCGACGGCGCGCAGCCGTCGATCGAAATCCGGCAGGCTGCCCGGCTGTACGGCCAGCACCGCTTCGAACGGCGCGCTGGTGAAACCCTGGTCGGCGTAGTAACCGCGCAAACGGTCCATCACGAAGTCGTAGAGCTCGCCGGCCAGCGCAGCGCGACGCGGGCCGGCTTCCAACAGGGCCGGAGTGCCGTCCTTCCCCGGCTTGAGGCCTGCCGCAAGCGCCGCGTCAGGCAGCAGTTCCAGCGCCTCGACGAAGCTGCTGCGCAGGTCGATCTCGAGGCCACCTTCGATCAACGTACGCGCCATACCCAGCGCGGCTCGGCGCAGCGCGAACGGATCCTTGTTGCCGCTGGGCTTCATGCCGACGGCAAAAATGCCGGCCAGCGTGTCGAGCCTTTCCGCCACGGCCAGCACCCGGCCCACCGCATCCGGCGCAATCGCATCGCCGCCAAAGCGCGGCTGGTAAAAACTGTCCAGCGCCTCGGCCACCTCGGCCGTTTCACCGTCATGTCGGGCGTAGTAGCGGCCCATGATGCCCTGCAGCTCGGGAAACTCGCCGACCATGCGCGTCAGCAGATCGCACTTGCTCAGCGACGCGGCGCGCGTCGCCTGGCCGGCGTCGACACCGACGCGATTGGCGATGATCCGCGCCAGCTCGGCCACGCGGATGGTTTTATCCCACACGCTGCCGAGCGACTGCTGATAGGTGACGGTCTTCAGCTGTTCCATCTGCGCAGCGAGCGGCGTTTTCAGATCCTCGTCCCAGAAAAACTTGGCGTCGGCGAAGCGCGGCCGGATGACCCGCTCGTAGCCTTTGCGAATTTCGGCCGGATCGCTGCTGTGGATATTGGCGATCCCGATGAAATGCTCGGTGAGCTTGCCCGCGGCATCGAACACTGGGACGAACTTCTGATTCGTCTCCATCGTCGTCACCAGCGCTTCTGGCGGCACCGCGAGAAATTCGCGCTCGAAGGTGCAGGCGATCGCGACCGGCCATTCGGTGAGGTTGGCGATCTCGTTCAAGAGCTCGTCGGTCACGCGCGGCACGCCACCAGTCTGCGCAGTCACCGCGATGATTTCGTCTCGGATGCGCTGGCGACGCTCCTGCGGGTCGGCCAGCACTTTGGCCGCACGCATGGCGTCGAGCCAGCTGTCGGCATCAGCCACCTGGACGGCACTGGGATGCATGAAGCGATGGCCGCGCGAGGCACGCCCGCTCGTCAGGCCCAGAACTTCGCCGTTGATAATATCGGCACCGTGCAGCATCACCAGCCAGTGCGCCGGGCGCACGAAGCTATAGTCGTGGCTGGCCCAGCGCATGGGCCGCGGTATCGGCAGGCCTTTCAGCGCCTCGTCGACAATGTCCGGCAGCAGCGCCGCCAGCGGCTGGGCCGGCTTGACCGTACGCCAGACATACCAGCCGCCCTTGTCGGTTTCGAGTTTTTCGAGCTGCGCCACATCGACGCCGCAGGACTGCGCAAAACCCAGCAGCGCTTTCGACGGCTGGCCGTCCTTGTCGAGCGCGGCGCCGAGCGCAGGACCCCGACGCTCGACGGATTGCTCCGGCTGCGCCGCAGCGACGTTGGGAATATGCACGGCCAGACGGCGCGGCGACGCATACGCCGTGGCCTGATCGAGATCGCCGGCGATGCCGCGCTTGGCCAGACCATTGCAGATACCGCGCAAGAACGACGCCGACAGTTCATCCAGCGCCTTCGGCGGCAGCTCTTCGGTACCCAGCTCGATCAGAAGTGATTTCGTGGCGCTCATGCGGCCTGCTCCTTCGGCTGTTTCAGGCCGGGAAAGCCGAGCTTTTCGCGCTGCGCCACGTAAGTTTCGGCGACGCTGCGCGACAGCGTGCGCACCCGCAGGATGTAGCGCTGGCGTTCGGTGACGCTGATTGCGCGGCGCGCGTCGAGCAGGTTGAAGGTGTGGCTGGCTTTCATCACCTGTTCGTACGCCGGCAGCGGCAGGTTGGCCGCGATCAGCTGATTGGCGCTGGCTTCGCTGACGTCGAACCAGTGCAGCAGCTCGGCCACGTTGGCCTGTTCGAAGTTGTAGGTGCTCTGCTCGACTTCGTTCTGATGGAACACATCGCCGTAGGTCACCACGCCGTGGGGCGCGTGCGTCCAGACGATGTCGTAGATGCTGTCCACATTCTGCAGATACATCACCAGGCGTTCGAGGCCGTAGGTGATTTCACCCGTCACCGGCTTGCACTCAAGCCCACCGGCCTGCTGGAAATAGGTGAACTGGGTGACTTCCATCCCGTTGAGCCAGACTTCCCAGCCAAGCCCCCAGGCGCCGAGCGTCGGCGATTCCCAGTTGTCTTCGACAAAGCGCAGATCGTGCACCAGCGGATCGATGCCCAGCTCCTTCAACGAGCCGATATACAGCTCCAGGATATTTTCCGGATTCGGCTTGAGCATGACTTGGTACTGGTAGTAATGCTGCAGGCGATTCGGATTGTCGCCATAACGCCCGTCGGTCGGCCGACGGCACGGCTGCACGTACGCCGCCGCCCACGGCTCGGGGCCGAGCGAGCGCAAGAACGTGGCCGGATGAAAGGTGCCGGCGCCGACTTCGAGATCGAGCGGCTGCAGCAGCACGCAACCCTGCGCCGCCCAGTAGCGGTTGAGCGTCTGAATGACGTCCTGAAAAGTGCGCGCGGACATGGTTTTCCGTGACCGTGGATAAAGCGTATTAGTATAGCTGCAGCTGCTTTTTCACCGGGCGCTTTCACCGGATCGCGCGTCAACCGGGACACTATCGGAGTCACACGCGATGGCCGTATCACCGCAAATCGCATCCCTGCTCGGCCGTCGCGGCCGCCTCGAACTGGACGAGATGCTGGCCGCGCTGGTCGTCGACGGTTATCTGCTCGCCGACGACGCCAAGCAGGTGCGCATGGGCGCGCGCGCCGGGCGCGCCACGGTGGAACTGCATCCGCTGGTATTGATCGCCAATGCCAAGATGGTCAACCAGCGCGACCCCGGCCGACCGCTGCGGCTTGAAACGCTGACCGAATGGCTGGCCGGCCACGCGGGCCTGCCGTATCTGAAAATCGATCCGATGAAGATCAACGCCGGCTCGGTCACGCAGGTGGTCAGCCACGCGTACGCGCAGCGGCACCGTATTTTGCCTGTCGCGGTTTCTCCGGGCGAAGTCACGTTTGCGACCAGTGAGCCGTTCGATTCCGCATGGGCTGCCGACCTGGCGCAGATGCTGCGCCGTGACGTGAAGCGTGTGGTGTCCAGCCCGATCGACATCAATCGCTATCTGCAGGAATTCTACGGCGTTCAGCGTTCGATCCAGCTGGCGCACGATGCCAAAGGCACCAGCCAGACGTCGTCGGCGATCCTCAACTTCGAGCAGCTGGTCGAGCTGGGAAAGGGCGGCGAAGTCGGTGCCGACGATCGTCACGTGGTGCATATCGTCGACTGGCTGCTGCAGTACGCGTTCGAGCAGCGCGCCTCGGATATCCATCTGGAGCCACGGCGCGAAGTCGGCATGATGCGTTTCCGCATCGACGGGCGCATGCATAAGGTCTTTGAGCTGCCGTCGCCGGTAATGACGGCCGTGACGGCGCGCATCAAGATCCTGGCGCGCATGGACGTGGCCGAGAAGCGCCGGCCGCAGGACGGGCGCATCAAGACGCGCTCGGCGTCCGGTCGCGAGGTCGAGCTGCGCATCTCCAATATGCCGACGGCTTTCGGCGAGAAAGTGGTGATGCGTATCTTCGACCCCGATCTGGTCGTCAAGGATTTCGCTCAGCTGGGTTTTTCGCCAGGCGAGGGCGTGCTCTGGCGCAGCATGGTCGAGCGTCCGCACGGGATTGTGCTGGTCACCGGCCCTACCGGATCGGGCAAAACCACGACGCTGTATTCGACCCTGCGGCATCTGGCGACGCCCGAGCTCAACGTCTGCACGGTGGAAGACCCGATCGAAATGGTCTCGCCGGAATTCAATCAGATGCAGGTGCACGCGGCGATCGATCTGGATTTTGCCGCCGGCGTGCGCACCCTGCTGCGGCAGGATCCGGACATCATCATGGTCGGCGAAATTCGCGATCTGGAGACGGCACAAATGGCGGTGCAGGCGTCCCTGACCGGTCACTTGGTGCTGTCCACGTTGCATACCAACGATTCGCCGAGCGCGGTGACGCGACTGCTGGATCTGGGCGTGCCGCATTACCTGATCCAGTCGACCCTGACCGGCGTGGTGGCCCAGCGTCTGGTGCGCACGCTGTGCCCGCACTGCAAGCAGCCCACGACGCAGGACCCGCAAGCGTGGAATGTGCTCACTCACGGCTGGGATATTCCGGTTCCCGAAAAGGTCTTTGAACCACTCGGCTGTTTGGAATGCCGCAACACCGGCTTTCTCGGCCGTACCGGCATTTATGAAATGATGCGGCTATCGCCAAGGCTGCGCAGCCTTATTTCCTCCGAGCTGGATTTGGGAAATTTCGGCAAGGCGGCGCTATTGGAAGGCATGCGGCCGCTGCGGATTTCTGCGGCCGATCAGGTAGCAGCCGGCCTGACAACGGTCCAGGAAATCCTGTCCGTGCTGCCGCCCGTGGAAACTTTCGACGACACGATTCCCGAAGAAGTCCAGCCATAGAGACGTCCGAACGGTTTTTGACCCGACACCGCATGAAACCCGTATTGATCATTCAGACCGGTCGCGCTCCGGATCCCATTCGTGGCCGTCATGGCGATTTCCCGCATTGGTTCCGTATCAGCACAAGGGTTGCGCCTCGCCGGCTGCAAACAGTGAATGTAAGCGTCGGCCAATCCTTGCCGGCGCCGCGGGAAGTGGCTGGAGCCATCATTACCGGCTCAGCAGCCATGGTCACCGAACGCGCTGAGTGGAGCGAGCGCACGGCCGGGTGGATACGCGATGCCATGGATGCCGAACTGCCGCTGTTCGGCGTGTGCTACGGCCACCAGCTGATGGCGCATGCCTTGGGTGGTGTCGTGGACTATCTTCCCGGCGGTCGTGAGATTGGCACGCAGCCGATCGAGCTTCTTCAGGAAGCCAAGCGCGACGCGCTGACGGGAAATTTTCCGGCGAGTTTTCGCGCGCATACAACGCACGAACAAAGCGTCATCGAGGCGCCCGGAAACGCGACCGTGCTGGCCCGATCGCAGCGCGATCCGCATCAGCTGCTGCGTTACGGCCCCAAGGCGGTCAGCACGCAGTTCCATCCGGAGTTCAACGCCGAGGTCATGCGCGACTATGTAAAGCGCAAGCATGGCGATATGCGGCGGGAGGGTTTTGACCCGAGGAGTGTCTTTCGAGCCGTCGCTGCGACTCCGGTGGCCCGCCAGTTGCTCCGTCGTTTTTCACTAATGCATGGCTGGAGCAGTCAAGCCGCCGGCTGATTTGTAACGGGAGGCTTAGCCGCGCAATCGACGAGCGATCGAATCGCGGGAAAACAGCGCAAACACTACGCCGAACATGAAGCCGCCGATGTGTGCCCACCAGACATAGGCGCCGTAGCTCGGCCCGATATAGCTGAAAAGCAGCTGCAGCAGCGCCCATAGACCGATCAACAGGAAAGCCGGCACCCTCACGAATTCAAGGTAGAGGCCCAGTGGCAGGACCAGCCCGAGTTTCGCGCGGGGGAACAGCGCGACGTAGGTTCCCACCACGGCCGAGACCGCACCGCTGCATCCGATGATCGGTAAACGCACGCCAGCTAGCGATAACGCGCCAATCAAGTTGGCCACCATGCCGCCCAACACGAATAGCAGCAAAAACCTCAACGATCCCAGCGCGCGCTCGCCGGGCAAGCCAAAGATGGCCAAAAAGAGCATGTTGCTCAGCAAATGCAACCAGGTGACGTGAATAAACAGCGCCGTGAACAGCCGCAGCAGCGCCGGATCCGCCAACTGCGGAAGTAGGGGCTCGTGCGAGTTGAAGATGTTTGCCGGCACCGTGCCCCATTCCAGCAGCAGCAGTCCACGTTGGGGTTCCGGCGTCAGCGCCAGCATTAGAAAGCAGACGACGCACAGGCTTACCACCAGCAAAGTCGCCCAATGCCAGCGGGGGCGGCGGCGTGTTTCAACGTGAATAAACACATTCAGTCCTTCGGCGCCAAAGCGAAATGGCCTGGCCCGACCATCATAAGTCCCTAGAGACGTCACGTCAGCGCGATGCGTCTCGCACCGTCGGTCCCTGACGTTTTTCGGTGAGGCCAAACCACGCCGATCAATCGATCAGGAGGTTT